>NZ_CP150186.1:0-4800000 GCF_037965665.1 Paenibacillus sp. FSL L8-0333 | reverse complement strand
AAGCACGCGGATACCATGGACGGAAAGTTCTAGTGCTGCGGATTTAGTCATCATAATGACCGCACCTTTGGAAGCGTGATATGCGAATGTACCTGGGGAAGCTAGGAATCCAAATACAGAAGCTGTATTGATGATCACACCTTTAATGCCGAGCTCACGCATTTTTTTACCAGCAGCGATAATCCCATGGGCTACGCCATGCTGATTGACATTAATGACACTATGATAATCCTTAAGGTCTTGGTCTAGTACAGGAGTGACGCGGCCGATGCCGGCATTGTTGAACATTACGTCAATTCTTCCATAAGTATCTACAGTTTTCTGAACGAGTGCTTCAACTTCTTCGTATTTTGAGACGTCAGTTTTGACGAAAATAGCTTCGCCACCATCTTTAATAATTTGTGCTACCGTTTCTTCACCTAATTGTTGATTGAAATCGGCAACGACAACTTGATCACCTTTACTTGCAAATTTAATGGCGGTTTGTTTCCCGATTCCACTGGCTCCACCTGTTATTACGGCTACTCTTTTGTCTGTCATTTGAGTTTCCTCCTCGAGAAATATAGTTATACTAGAAATGAAAGTTGATATAGTAAAAATGGTTACTTACTAACTTGTTTACATTGTAGCACTTGTCTAAATTAATTAAAATTTAAGTAAATTTAATAGTTATTAAGTAAAGATTAACTTAAGGGGTGATTCAAATGAATTTGGAGCAGTGCGAGAATATCGTAGAAGTCGCAAAGATTGGTTCTTTAACCAAAGCAGCTCAGAATCGTCATATCACTCTATCCGCAATGAGTCAGTCCATTACCATGCTGGAGGCTGAGCTGGGAGTTACTTTGTTCATCCGTTCGCGCGGGCAAAAGGCGGTTCCCACAGCAGAAGGAAATGCCATTATTAGCAAAGCAAATGAAGTCCTGATGAAAGTAAATGAATTAAAAGAAGAAGCACAGATTTACAGCGATACGTTAAGTGGTCATTTGAAAATTGCTACGATACCCGGACCCATGCATTTGATGGTGAAGGTAATCTCTAGCTTTAAGGCAGATTTTCCAAATGTGAAAATAGAGATTTTTGAAAAGGGACCCAAAGAAATTCTGGATAATGTACTTCAGGATGAAATGGATATTGGACTTATGGTCTCGCCGGAGGGAATGCCTGACAAATATAAAGGGGTTAAGTTTGAACGGTTAGTGGAAGGAAAGATTGTAGTTGGTGTACATCCTCACTCACCGCTTGCCCTGAATTCCATCCTTACACCTGCTCAGTTAGTGGGGCAGACGTTGGTTTTATACGATGATTCTTACATTAAGGACTATGTAGAGCGATATTTATCTGGCTATGGGCCGATCAATTTGCTTTTTGTAAGTAACAACACACGGGCGATTGAGAATGCAGTTGCAGAAGGACTGGCCATCACAATTGGTCTGGATTATTCGTTTCTAAAAATATCAGAGGGTTCTCCAGGCTTCATGAAAACCATCGAGTTACGATCACCAGATACCCGTGCGAAATATTCAGGAGCTATTGTCTCTGCTTCAAAACAGACCTCCCAGACCGCCCGGAGATTTATCAACAGGCTAAAGCATGAATTTGATGAAATGATTAGACGAAGTTAACAGTATGCCTTGGTAAATTTTATCTAACCTTTACGCTTCCTAGTTAATATTAACCCTATGATGTTGTCCAAGCTCAGATCGATATTAGGACAGCCAAGTGGGGAGGATGTCAACACAGTGAGATGGTATCTTAGGCAAATTAATGTTGTTATTATCTTTGTTTTGTTGATTTCGTTGTTACAACCGGGAGCAATTGTTCGCGCTTCCATTTCTGATTTACCAGCAACAGATTACGGAACCGTTATTGATGTTCGCCAAACAGAGCTTGCACCCGGGGCGATGTATACCTGGATAGATCTCCAGAATGAACGTGGTTTACAAAAGATACATGCAGTGGAGTTCAACCCGCAACAAGGAAATTTGGAGCTGCGGGCAGGTACGAAGGATGGAAAGGTATACGGTATGAAGGGCGTTACCGAAATGGCCATGTATGCGGATTCGCCTGGAAACCGAGTGATCGCAGGGATCAACGGTGATTTCTATGAAATCCCCGGTTTTGCTACGGGTGTTCCCAATGGATTTTAAGCTTACACCAAGAGTAGTGTATCTGTAGCTAGCCGTAACATTTCGGCATTCAATGATATTGGTCTTGCTCCACAGTGGGCTCAAGAGGCAACCAGCGAAGTGTACAGACTTGGTTTGATGCAAGGACGTGCTGAAGGGCAATTTGCACCGTGCCAAAACGGAACACGTGCTGAAAGTGCACAGATGATCCTCAACCTGCTGAGTGTTATGGAGTAATGATTATGGCCAGTCTCAGGTTTATGGGGACTGGCTGTTTTTTTGATAATTGGATTAGTGGGATATACGCAGGATACGCACGCATGAATACACTGAGGGGGAAGCGGAGTAAAAGTAAAAATAAGGGTGAGACACAAAAGGTAAGTGTATATGGAGAACAGAGAACTAAGGCACGCTCGCTAAGGTACGATAAAGCTGAGGCACGCTCGCTGAGGTGTGCTAAAGCTAAAGTACGCTCACTGAGGTACGCTAAAGCTAAAGTGTGCCAACAGCGATGCACACTTGGTAAGTTTGGCTCGGACGAGCTACTTTTATCAAGAAAGTTTGTTTTAACAGATAGCCTCGATGGTTTGGGATCGTAACGGACTGTATTGCCGCTATTTTAACTTTTTGGTCTATTTTTCCAATTTTTCGGACTCCATAGCTCTTATTGTCATACTTTTGCACGGAATCGTAATATATTTTAATGAATAGCTGCATTTGAGTCCGATAGCTGAGCAGAATGGCAGAAATCAGCTTAATAAGGTCTCCTCGGTCCGATGAAGTAGAATTGAGTTAATAAGGTGAGTAAGGTGAGTAAGGTGAGTAAGGTGAGCTATGTGAGCCAAGTGAGCTAGGTAAGTCAAGTGAGTAAAGTGAGCAAGTTGAGAAGGTGAGCTAGATGAGTAAAGTAAGTAAACTGAGTCAGTAAACTGAGTCAGTAAACGGAAGATAAGATGCAGAATACAGATGGGGTTTAAGCGTATAGTAAAACTGAGGCGAGTATCGAGCATATTCCAAATGCTTACAGACGAGCGCCGAGTCTTTTTCCGGTATTTTGTAAAGATAGGGTTATATTGGGCGTGGAATACTGGGAATTACTCTTCAGAGGCAAGTAAAAACAAGGAATAATTGTTATTAGCCAACACAAATTGTTATGTTGTGTTATGATAGTAGGGAGGTGACTCCCATGAATGATTTTGAGAACTATCCCGATGAGCTGGGTAATTTCATTCGGCACATCAGAAAGACGAGAGGGTTAACCTTAAGAGGACTGGAAGAAAAGAGCGGTATAAGTTACTCACAGCTCAGCAAAATCGAACGTGGAGAGAGCATTCCGCTTAAAGACAATCTGGACAAGATCATTGAAGCGCTTGGAACGGATCTGAAGAATCGGATGTACCATTTGGCAGATTATATGCCAGATATTGAATATATCAAGACCTTGAAGCAAGGATATGAGCTGCCACAGCTCAAACAGTCTCAAGATTACATCTACGAGACAGCCTTTAACAAGCTTAAGGAATTCAGAGCGAAGGAAGGGAAAGAAACATCGTACGTTTCCTTTGATTCGAATGAAGTTATAGTTTACGAAACGGAATATGGGGCAGGAATGGTAATAGAGAAGATTGAGAAATACAATCTGACCGATGTCCTGAACGATAAGTTTGAGGGTAACCTCGACTCCTTAAGAAAGAGCCCCCGTAAAGGGCGTCAAGCCTTTCTATTTGGCGAGTGGCTACGGGAGTGCGTTTATGAACTGAAGGAAGAGGAACAGGATCAGGTCATACAAGCACTTAAAGAATTTACTCAGTTTAAAGTACAACAAATAAAGGGTGCTTATAAATAATGTATGCCTTTTGCTAATGATCTCAAAAATGAATGAATGTTGCCCTTTCTTGCAGCCATCTATTCATCTTGATCCATAAACTAACAACTAAAAATGGTTTGACAGAAAAGGGGATATTAATAATGAAAATTAACATGAAGTTTACCAGCAAGGGCAAAGTCGCTATAGAGAATTTTAATAACGAGGAATTGCTGGAGATCTTCGCACGTTACATCAAGACATTATCCAAAAAGTATGACATCGAAGTTGATGTTCCTCTTGAAGCGAATCAAAACATTGTTGGTGATGGTGCGGTAATCGCAACTGCAAAAAATGTGAAATGTGATGTTGAAACTTTCTTTAAAGAATTGGGCAGAGATATTAAAGTTCCCTTGAAGAAAAGACTCGGCGGCAAATTGGAAAATGTTTTCAAAACAGAAATTACAGAATAGAGCATTATTTTTATCTCAGATTAACCATCATATGTGCATATAAAAAAGGTAGGGCCGCGGAGGCTCTACCTTTTTTTATGTTTATGTACTTGACTTAAGGCGACCTAAGGAGTTTATTGTTGGTTGAAGCTGAAGAATAATGTGTACCATGCGCAGTGTGAATTTAATGGGGAAGGGGATGTTATATACTTTCAGAATCTATGAGATTTCTACCTCTCATGATATCTTTAATAATTTCAATGAAATCCGGTAACGCATGGGCATCAACCGCTAGCTCATAGATTCTTAGTAAATCCTCGTCAGATATAGATTCCAGAGATGAGGGCCGTGGAGAGGGATGAAAATAGTAATTCATTATGATCCTCCATCATTAATTGTTTTTATTATAGGTTTATCTATATGGTATCATTTGGAATAGGATCCGTCTCCTGTCATTCATCCTACGAATTTATCTTTACATTTGAGGATTATTATGGCATAATGTGCGATTTTGAGGAAATTGCTAAAAAGTTTCAATTTTTAATAAAATAATCCCGGCATGCGTGAACATGCCGGGATTATTAAAAAACTGAATTTTATTCTGACGGTTTTTTCTTTTGTGAAGCAAGATACTTCTTAAGGCGCGGTTCATTGGATTCCGAAACAGTAGTGAACTGCGTACCTTGATTAAAGCATACAATCTTCCGCCCGGGATCATAGCCTTCTATGTTGTTGATATTGACGACATTGCTGCGGTCAAGGCGTTCGAATCCCTTACCCTCATACGCTACGGAAAGATCGGAAAGCGTGGTGGGGAGAATAAATTCGCCTTCTTTCGTATGGACGAATATTGTATTTTTATAATTCGAGAAATACAATATATCTTCCTCTAGAATATCACTAGAGGAACCGTCTTTCTGTAAGACACGCATCTTTTCCCCATCCTTGTTTAATTACTTGCGCAGTTCTTTTGGAATTTCAGGGCTGTAAGCTGCTGGTTTTAGAATTTTTGTAAAAACTTGAGCAGAAGTACCCAGTAGGTTAGAAGCATAACGAGCTAAGGTTTTTTTCATCTGATTGACCTCCTTTGTAATGGGATTATAACTGTAAAGGATTGAACTAAAAATGCCAATCCAATGACAGACGAATGGATCCAAAAATTCAAAGAAACCAGAATTATGGAAATGATCTTTAAACCCAAATACCATTCTTTGGGGATTTGGGCATTAGCATCAGGATTCGGAGCACATAAGATCATTACAATTAAAGAAAAAAGATTAATCCAAATCAAATGGTTATGTATTAGATAGGTAATATGAGGGATAAGTGAACAGATAAAGATAGATACAATATTGCAGGCTCTTGCGGATTTTAAATGCACACCACCAGATGACATTCTTAGGAGTATGAAGCTGAATAAGGCTAAGAATGTTTCCTTTAGCTGTCCAGTGAGCCCGCCAATGCATAACGAAGTCATAATAATTAATAAAGTATTCATAATAATGCTAAGGGCATAATGCATGATTTCAATAGAATGCGTTTGCTCTGGATTACTTTTCTTAATGAACTCAACAATTTTAAGAGATAAATGATTCATAATTATTTCTGTCCTTTTTGTATGAGAAATATAGATATCCCCATAATAGTATTCCATAGAGAAATGGGATTATGAAAAAGAAACAAGATTCAAAAAAGTAGTTGAGTGAAGTGACGACAATTATTGTAGGAAGATTAAGAGCGAATAATATTTTTTCATTAGTCGTTGGTTTAATTTTTACATCGGGTTTATCAGGTACAAAGTCATATCCAATACGTTTATGACCTACATACATACCAATGAGAATCGCGGTTAATGCTGATAAAACCTGCATTGTAATCATGTTTTTGGTAATCGGGTTCAAGATATTTAGAGGCATGATGATTACAGAGTTTAATAGATACATAAGACTGGTCTGAATCACCAAGTATGCTTGATAGGTCATCCCTGTTAATATAGAAGCGTAGAAGGGATGAATCCGGAATAACATCCACATAAAACAAAACATTAGTGCATATTGTGAGAAAATATCTAATGGAAACATCCCATAGTTGATCCTAATTGTATAAGAACAAAAGCCCATAATAAAACTAGCAAACACCATCTCTTTATGATATAGATCAATTTTGAAGATTTTGAAAGCCAGAAAAAACATTGCATAAGTCTCTAGTATTGAAAATATCATAAAAAGAATAAAATCTAGCATGCCGACACTCCCGATGACTTCTAGTTTAACCAACCCTATTATTGCAAGTATCGTATAAAATGAGCTAAAATACAACAACTACAGTATAATTTTCCTCCTATTTTTTCAAAAAAATTCAAAATGAGAGGGGTTTAGACATGGGGCGACGTCCAGAAAGCAGTGAGTATCTCGAAGAATTATCAAAATATGTCGATTTAGTGCCAGCTGAAGGAGACATCATTACTATTTTTAGAGAGCAGACGGATGAGATTTGCACTTTTATTTCGAATCTTACGGAAGAACAAGGGGACTATCGTTACGCTCCAGAGAAATGGAGTATCAAGGAAATGGTCGGACATCTGGCTGATACCGGAAGAATCATGTCCTACCGTTTATTGTGCATCGCCAGAGGGGATACGACTCCACTGCCGGGTTTTGAAGAGAAAGACTACGTACTTAACGCCAATTTCGAAGTACACACTTTAAAAGCATTACTGGCCCATTACAAGCTTGTTCGAGAATCGACATTACTCCTAATGGAAACTCTGCCGGAGGAAGCATGGATCCGGAAGGGAATAGTTAACGAGGCTACTCTTTCTGCGAGAGCTCAGGCCTGCATTATGATTGGACATGACCATCATCATTTGAATATTCTTAAAGATAGATATTTAGGGTAATATCTTCTTAATCAAAAAAGCATTCCAATAGCCTTTATGGCTTTGGGATGCTTTTTATACACGGCTATAGCGGTGGATTCTTGTGACATTTGCGGCATACCGGATAGTAAGCTTCATTACCACCAATCTGGATTTGCTTGCCGCTATATACGGGCTTGCCGTTTTCTACTCGTAGAGCCATAGTAGCTTTGCGCTCGCAGAACCAGCAGATCGTCTTCATTTCCTCAATTTTATCAGCGTAGATCAGCATATATTTGCTGCCTTCAAATAACTGATTCTGAAAATCATTTTTAAGTCCGAAGGCCATTACCGGAATACCCAGCTCATCAACGATACGCACTAGCTGGAGAATACATTCCTTGCTTAGAAATTGACATTCATCAATAAGTACACAGTGTGGTTTAGGTTGGTTACTGCTGACGATATTATAAATATCTGTGTTCTCATCGATGGGGATTGCTTGTTTCCGAAGCCCAATACGAGAAGAAATAAAACCAACCTCGTCCCGGTCGTCTATGGATGGAGTGAAAATAAGCACCGATTTCCCCTGCTCTTCATAATTATGTGCAACCTTGAGTATCTCAATAGATTTACCACTGTTCATTGCTCCGTATTTGAAAAACAATTGTGCCACTTCCATCTATCCTTTCGTAAAAAACATTGATTATATCTTAAAAATGCGACCATATTAGAGTATCATATTCGGATCGGATGTATCCAGTGAAAACATTGCGATTGTTTGGATGTGGTATGATAAGAGGTAATAAGAGATGGGAAAGGAAGTAATAAGTGTGACTGAAAGATTAGACGAATATAAGGAACGGTTAGCTCTTTTGCAGCAGAATGGAGATTTATCCAGTGACACTGAAAGCTTGCTGGAAGAAATGATGGCGGATTTGGTGGAATTGAATCGGAGTAATAAAGCACTGCGTAGAGCAATACTGAAAACTGGACAGGCTTCCACGATGTCAACTCGGTTAAGGGATGCACTGTACGAATAGAAAAAGAGGGTATGCGAATGGCTTTGATTTTCTCTTTTCTCAAAAAATATAAGGTAGCTGCAATAGCTGCCCTTGTAATGATGCTCATTGAATTGACGGTAGAATTATCACAGCCTTTGATCATTTCCAAAATCATTGACTTAGGGATCCGAGAAAAAGATACCTCTGTAGTATGGCTGTGGGGCAGTGTATTGATCGGCAGCGCGGTAGTTGCGTTTACAGCCGGGGTACTCAGTTCTTTTTTTGCTGCCCATGCAAGTCAGAGCTTTGCGTTCGATCTTAGGGACAAATTGTACGAAAAGGTACAGTCTTTTACGTATGAAGTATTCAATCGTTTTGCTACCTCTTCACTGATTACCCGTCTGACTGGTGATGTATCACAGCTGCAGGATACTATTTTTATGAGCTTGCGCTTTATGACACGGGTGCCACTTGTTGTGGTAGGCAGTGTGATTATGGCGTTAGTTGTTCATGTGAAGCTGGGATTACTGCTGACGGTGGCGTTACCTTTGTTGATTTTTTTCCTCTACTGGATTATGAGAAAAGCTTCCTTGTTATTTCGTACGGTCCAGCAGCGTTTAGACGGAGTTAATGGCGTGATTCAGGAGAATCTTACGGGTATTCGCTTGATCCGCGTATTTGTGCGTATGGGGTATGAGATTGAACGTTTCACGGTATTTAGCGGGAATTTGATGAGATCAACGGTGTCTGCCTTGCGTTTGACTGAGACGACGATGCCTTTTGTTATGCTTATTGTGAATGCGGCGATTTTGGCGATTTTATGGTTTGGACGGATAGCCATCTCCAATGGGGATGCTACTTTGGGTCAGACTGTTGCTGTTATTAATTACTCCTTGCGAACGATTGGAGCACTATCAGCTATATCTGGTCTTGTTGTAACGTTTTCCCGCGCTCGTGCCTCCTCTCAGCGTGTTTCAGAAGTTATGGAAGCGGGAGCTGGAGTTCGTGAAGGCGGGACTTTGCAAGGCGAGCCGATACAGGGCCACGTTAAATTTGAAGGCGTTTGCTTTAAGTATCCTAATAGTGATATCTCTGTCCTGGAGGACATTCATTTTGAAGTAGCTGCTGGTGAGCGAGTAGCGATTATGGGGGCGACCGGATCAGGAAAATCCTCACTCGTGAGTCTGATTCCGCGCTTGTATGAAGAGACAGACGGCACCATTTGGATTGACGGTGAAAAAAGTGCTGATATCGATATTTCCAGACTGCGGAGATCGATAGGTTATGTGCCTCAGGAATTGCAGCTTTTCAGCGGATCAATCCGCAATAATATTGCATGGGGCAATGAACACGCCACACTTGAACAAATCCAACAAGCAGCGGCGGCTGCACAAATTCACGAGACGGTAAAAGGGTTGCCGGATGGCTATGACACGATGCTTGGTCAACGAGGGGTTAATCTCTCCGGCGGACAAAAGCAGCGGTTAACGATTGCCCGCGCACTTGTTAGGAAACCGGCTATGTTGATCCTTGATGACAGCACCAGTGCACTTGATGCGGTTACGGAAGGGCTTTTGCTGGAGGCGCTAAAGGATATCTCCTGTACAACCTTTTTGATTACTCAGAAAATCAGTTCAACGGCATCAGCCGATTTGATCCTGTTGCTGGATGAGGGACGATTAATTGGCAAAGGCTCGCATAAGGAGCTTATGGCAAGCTCCGAGCTGTACCGCAAGATTTATGAATCACAGGTAGAGGAGGCGAAGCAGCATGTTCAAAGCATTAATTGAACCTTTTCGTCATCCTAAACCGAACTTTGAACTTGGCGTGGGACGAAGTCTAGGGACAGCATCTGGCGGCAAACCCAAAGCAAAGGCGAAGGATTGGTCAGGGACGCTGATCCGGATCTGGAGTTATCTAGCTGAGCGTAAAGCCAAGCTTATTCTTGTACTGATCATGGTTGTCTTCAGCTCAGCGCTAGCGCTGCTGGGGCCATACATGATTGGCAGAGCGGTGGATAATTATCTGGAAGGTACCGGCGGGCGCTCATGGGTTGTTTTTCTGACAAGCCTTGCTTGTGTGTACATTTTTTATTCTCTGACTTCTTGGCTGCAAAACATATGGATGATCGAAATTGCTCAAGAAACTGTATTACGGATGCGTACGGAGCTATTCTCCCATTTACACCGTCTGCCCATTTCCTTTTTTAATCGGAGACAGCAGGGAGAAATTATGAGCCGTCTTACCAATGATATCGAGAACGTCAGCTCTACGTTGAATAGCTCGGCTATTCAGATATTTTCAAGTGTCTTAACCTTGCTGGGAACCGTAGGGGTTATGCTGTGGCTTAGTCCCTTGTTGACGCTGCTCACATTCCTCGTCGTGCCTTTGATGTTGTTAGGCATGCGCTGGATTACACGCCGTACAGGCCCACTATTTAAAGAACGTCAGCGCAATGTAGGGGAGCTTAACGGTTATATTGAGGAGACCTTATCCGGACAACGGATTATCAAGGCTTTTTCACAAGAGGAACGGGTCATCTCCGGTTTTCATGAACGCAACAAGCGAATTATGCTGTCAGGTTACTGGGCGCAGTCCATTTCTGGTTTCATCCCCAAGCTTATGAATGGTCTTAATAATCTCAGCTTCGCCATTGTTGCAGGAATTGGTGGTCTGCTTGCGATCCGTGGGTCGATTACAGTGGGTGTGATCATCGTATTCGTTGAATATACCCGCCAGTTTACTCGTCCGCTTAATGATTTAGCGAATCAGTGGAATACCTTGCTTTCAGCGGTGGCAGGGGCAGAACGGGTGTTTGAAGTGCTGGACGAAGAGACCGAGGCTAAAGATGAAGGTGCAGCCATATCACTTGAAACTGTACAGGGTGCGGTGAAGTTTGAAAATGTAGCTTTTTCTTATGATGGAGGTTCTAACACGCTGCAGGATATCAGCTTTGAAGCGAAGCCTGGTGAGATGATCGCTTTAGTTGGACCTACCGGTGCAGGCAAAACAACGCTAATAGGGCTGTTATCCCGTTTTTATGATCCTAATCAGGGGAAAATCACGCTGGATGGCTTAGATATCACTTCGATTCGGCGGGAAAGCTTGAGAAGTCATATGGCCTTTGTATTGCAGGATTCCTTTTTGTTCAAAGGGAGTATCCGCGATAACATCCGGTACGGGAGGCTGGATGCGTCCGATGAAGAGGTTGAAGAGGCGGCTAAGCTGGCCAATGCCCATTCTTTTATTATGCGAATGCCCGAAGGTTATGAACGGATGCTCTCGGCGGATGGCAGCGGTATAAGCCAAGGGCAGAAGCAGCTGCTCTCCATTGCGAGAGCGATTCTTGCTAACCCCTCTATGCTTGTGCTTGATGAAGCAACCAGCAGTATTGATACAGTGACCGAGATCAAGATTCAGGAAGGGCTGCAGGCGCTGATGAAAGGGCGAACGAGCTTCGTCATCGCTCATAGACTTGGCACGATTCGTGCGGCTGATCGAATTCTTGTGCTTCAGGGCGGCAGATTATTGCAGCAAGGCTCTCATGAAGAGCTGCTGAAGCAAGGCGGACTGTACAGTGAGTTGGTACAGGGGCGGCGGAACGAGGCACTTGATAAGTCTGGTATTTAAGAAAAAGGCGAGAATTTTCAGGGAGCGCAGATTGCGTCCTTGAAAGTTCTCGCCTTTATGTTATTTGTGATAGATAACGAGCACCAGATCGGGTGAGCTGGGAGGGTTTGAATGTGGGGAAATCTATTGTACAAATTACAATCAGCAGGGTAATAAGGCTTGATTGTGTGCGATTCGAGATTCATATGATCAGATGAACAAATGATGAGATGAAAAAGCTGATTCTAAGTTTAACATAGCATCTTAAGAGATCGTTTCCTGCGTTCCGGCTTGTTTCACCTTTTGCTTCTCCTTGAACCTTGGACCTACGTAATTCTTCTTACGGTCCCTAGCCAGAATCCAGCCACCAAGGAAAGTCATGCCAGCTGCGAAGAGCAGCAATCCACCACCGAAATGCAGCCAAGCAAAGTGGGGCACAACGGTATCATCACCATGCATGGATATGTAATCAAAAATATCATCCTTCATCATAAGGAAGCCCTTCATTGCTATTAAGCCCGGAAACACAAGAATAAGGATGGCAATGAAGCGTGAAATTAACAGTTTCATAAGTGTCTCCTACCCCTCTTAGCCCTTTAGATTCACCCATATGATAACGCTTTAGCAAGAAAAAGTCCATTTGCATATGACGTTTATAAGTTTTGTAATAGAGCAAAAAGAGAGTACAATATACTAAGTAAAATGAACTTACGAGTAATGACTGGAGGATACATATCATGACAATTTCATGTGACGTGGCCATACTTGGCGGAGGTACTGGAGGGTATGTGGCGGCTATTCGCGCTGCACAGCTTGGAAAGTCCGTTGTCGTCATCGAAATGGACAAACTTGGAGGAACCTGTCTGCATCGGGGCTGCATTCCTAGTAAATCACTGCTCCGTAGTGCAGAGGTATATGCTGAAATCAATGAGAGCGAGAGCTATGGCATTGAGACAAGCGGTGTACAGCTGGTATTCCCAAAGGTACAGAAACGCAAAGAAGCTGTAGTTGAGCAACTTCATCAAGGCGTACAATATTTGATGCGCAAAAATAAAATACAAGTTGTCAAAGGTAAAGGGCGCGTAACGGGTCCTTCTATTTTTTCTCCGCGCAGCGGTGCTGTAGCTGTGGAACTGGAAGATGGGGAGATGGAAACAGTAGTTTCCAGCCATCTTATTATTGCTACGGGCTCACGCCCACGAGTATTGCCTGGTCTCGAACTAGACGGGAAAGTGATTCTTAGCAGTGATGAAGCGCTCATGCTCGAAGAGCTGCCATCTTCTATCATTATTGTGGGCGGCGGTGTAATTGGGGTCGAATGGGCTTCAATGCTGGCTGATTTTGGAGTGCAGGTGACTGTGGTTGAAGCGGCAAGTCAGTTACTGCCTCAAGAGGATGAAGAGGTAGCTAAGGAACTACAACGGTTGTTGAAAAAGCGTGGTGTTAAGGTACTGACTGAAACTACAGTGGATGCTGCAACCTGCCAGGTAACGGAGGATGGAATTTCGATCGAAGCCCGTAAGGGAGAGCAAAGTCAAAGCCTATCCGCAGAAAAATTGCTTGTATCCGTAGGCAGAGTGGCCAACATCGAGAATATTGGTCTGGAAAACACAGACATTCGCTTTGACAAAGGGATTATTGCTGTAAACGCTAGTATGCAGACGGCAGAACCGCATATTTATGCGATTGGCGACTGCATCGGCGGGCTTCAATTGGCTCATGCAGCCAGTCATGAAGGGATTATGGCGGTTAACCATCTATCTGGTGAGAAGCTACATCCTTATCATATACATTTAGTACCACGTTGTGTCTATACTCGGCCTGAGGTAGCAAGTGTGGGCTACACCGAGAAGGAAGCTAAAGAGCTTGGACATGATGTAGTGATTGGCAAGTTCCCATTCTCGGCCATTGGTAAGGCAATTGTATATGGCCAGAAGGACGGATTTGTCAAAGTTGTAGCCGATCGTAGCAGTGGAGATATTCTTGGTGTGCAGATGATTGGTCCTCATGTGACGGATCTAATTGGAGAAGCGGCCTTGGCACAGCTTCTGGATGCAACACCTTGGGAGATTGGTGAAGCTATACATGCTCACCCTACCCTTTCGGAGATTATCGGAGAAGCAATGTTAGCTGTGGATGGAAGATCTATTGGATTTTAGTTTTTCTTAGCTTTTCTTTTTGGGTAGAAAGGGATTATAATATACTCAAGCCAAGTCTTAGTACCAGGTTTTAAGATCAGGGCACAATTGGTCTTAATTCCTGTAAGACTTCAGGCTTTATGAATAAGGAGGTATCTCTTTATGGAATCCCAAGGTACTGTAGAAACGATTAACAGACATAAGCAGCTTGGACTTAGTGACGGCCAGGTCATCGATATGTACAGATATATGTCGCTCGCTCGTAAATACGATGAGCGCAGTCTGCTGCTTCAGCGCGCTGGCAAGATCAACTTTCATGTCTCCGGCATAGGCCAGGAGGCGGGTCAGGTGGCGGCGGCGTTCGCGCTGGACCGGCAAAATGATTATTTTTTACCGTATTACCGCGATTATGCTTTCGTGCTCTCAGTGGGTATGACTACACGCGAACTTATGTTGTCCGTATTCGCAAAGGCAGAAGACCCAAACAGTGGTGGGCGGCAAATGCCAGGTCACTTTGGCAGCAAACGTCTGCGTATTGTGACAGGGTCAAGCCCTGTAACCACGCAGGTCCCTCATGCGGTTGGCTTTGCTCTGGCGGCCAAAATGCAGAAGAAGAAATTCGTCTCATTTGTAACCTTCGGTGAAGGTTCCAGCAATCAGGGGGATTTTCATGAAGCTTGTAACTTTGCCGGAGTGAATAAGCTGCCGGTTATTATCATGTGCCAGAACAATCAGTACGCAATCTCTGTTCCTGTTCATAAACAGTTAGGCGGCAAGGTTAGCGACCGTGCGCTGGGTTATGGATTTCCTGGTGTGCGTGTAGACGGAAACGATCCGCTTGAGGTTTATCGTGTCGTTAAGGAAGCGCGGGAAAGAGCCCTCGCGGGTGAAGGTCCTACGCTGATTGAAGCGATGATGTACCGTTTGTCTCCACACTCCACCTCAGATAATGATCTGGCTTACCGGACCAAAGAAGAGGTTGATGAGAACTGGAAGAAGGACGGCGTAGCAGGATTCCGTAATTACTTGATCGGTCTGGGATTGTGGAGTGACGAGCAAGAACAAGATCTTGCTGCTGAATGCAATCTTGAGCTTAAAGCGGCTATCGAATATGCCGATAATGCTCCGTTCCCGAAACCGGAAGACACACTGCTGCATGTATACAGTGATTCCGACCTCAAAGGAGGGGCATAAACCATGGCTATAATGGAATATATCGATGCCATCAGGCTCGCGATGAAGGAAGAAATGGAGCGCGATGATTCCGTGTTCGTGCTTGGTGAGGACGTTGGTCTCAAAGGCGGCGTATTTACCACAACTAAAGGTCTACAGGAACAGTTTGGCGAAGAGCGGGTTATGGATACACCCCTCGCTGAATCAGCGATTGCTGGTGTAGCCGTCGGAGCAGCTATGTACGGAATGAAACCAATTGCTGAAATGCAATACTCCGACTTTATGCTTCCAGCGACGAATCAAATCATTAGTGAAGCGGCTAAAATCCGTTATCGTTCAAATAACGATTGGAGTTGCCCGGTTGTCATTCGTGCCCCTATTGGCGGCGGGGTGTTCGGCGGTTTGTATCATTCACAGTGTCCAGAATCGATTTTCTTTGGTACACCTGGATTGAAGATTGTAGCGCCTTACTCCGCTTATGATGCTAAAGGTTTGTTGAAGGCAGCCGTACGTGATCCTGATCCGGTTCTTTTCTTTGAGAACAAAAAGTGTTACAAGCTGATCAAGGAAGAAGTGCCGGAAGGGGATTACACCGTTCCAATTGGCGAAGCTAATCTGTTGCGTGAGGGAACGGATATTACGGTGATTGGCTACAGTCTTCCGCTGCATTTTGCTATGCAGGCTGCGGAAGAATTGGAACGCGAGGAAGGAATTACAGCACATATTCTTGATCTGCGTACCTTGCAACCGCTGGATCGTGATGCGATTATTGCTGCTGCCCGTCAGACCGGTAAGGTATTGATTGTGCATGAAGATAATAAAACAGGCGGAATTGGCGGCGAAGTGGCGGCCATTATCGCTGAGCATTGTCTGTTCGAGCTGGATGCACCGATCTTCCGTCTCTGTGGTCCCGATGTTCCGGCGATGCCAATCAGCCCGCCAATGGAGAAGTTCTTCATGCTTAGCAAAGAAAAAGTGAAGGCGGAAATGCTTCGACTGGCGCAATATTAAAATAGCTGAGTGAATGCGAAGCTTCGTAAAACTCAGGTGATGCTTACGAAGCTTCGTAAAACTTTAAGAATATGCTTACGAAGCAAGTTTTACTATGTAGTCTTTCTAAGAGTCAATGCTTCGTAAAACTTTTAAGGAGTGAAAAGATGTCTGACAACCAAAAGTTGACTGACGTGATCATGCCGCAGCTGGCGGAATCGCTAGTATCGGCGACGATCGGCAAATGGCTGAAGAAACCGGGCGATCCGGTAGAGCAATACGAACCAATATGTGAGCTTATTACAGATAAAGTAAATGCTGAATTACCTTCAACGATCGATGGAGTTATGGGTGAACTATTAGCGGAAGAAGGCCAGGTTGTCAATGTCGGCGAAGTCATTTGTCGTATAGCCGTGCCTGTGGCTGCCTCTGCTGCTGCTCCAAGTACGAATCAGACGACAATTGCATCGAATGCTTCTAATGATGTTGCAGGGCAGAAGTCCACTGCAAATGCTGGCGATTCGATGCGTGCTCGTTATTCTCCTGCAGTACAGACACTGGCTGCTGAGCATAACATTGATCTATCGTTGGTTACTGGTACAGGTATGGGTGGCAGAATTACCCGTAAAGATGTGCTGACCTTCTTAGAAAAAGGTGGAGCTACATCCGCAGCGTCAACTCCTGCTAGTCAGCCTGCCCCGTCTGTATCACAACCACCAGCTCCACAGTTTGTTCAAACCGAAGTGAAGAAAGCGGAAGAGCCTCTTCGCCATTCCGGGCTACATTTGAGCGAATCTCCGCGTATTCCAACGATAGAGGTTGAGGGTGGACGAGGAAGCAGTTCGGAATATCTGATTGATGTAACACCAATCCGAAACACAATTGCTACAAGAATGCGCCAGAGTGTCTCGGAGATTCCACATGCTTGGACGATGATTGAGGTGGACGTGACTAATCTGGTAGCGCTGCGCAATAAACATAAGGAAGAATTCAAGCGCAAGGAAGGCATCAATCTAACCTATCTGGCTTTCATGATGAAGGCTGTTGTGAGTGCGATTAAGGATTACCCGATTATGAACTCTGTCTGGGCTGTAGACAAAATTATTGTCAAACGTGATATCAATATCTCGTTAGCGGTAGGTACAGAAGATTCGGTTATCACTCCTGTGATTAAGAAGGCTGATCAGAAAAATGTCGCTGGGTTGGCTCGTGAGATTGATGAATTGGCACAAAAAACACGCGAAGGCAAACTTAGTCTGGAAGATTTGCAGGGAGGGACTTTCACTGTAAATAATACAGGCTCGTTTGGCTCCATTCTTTCTTATCCAATCATTAACTATCCACAAGCAGCGATTCTGACCTTTGAATCGATTGTGAAAAAGCCTGTGGTCATCAATGATATGATTGCTGTTCGCTCAATGGCTAATATTTGTCTGTCCCTGGATCACCGGATTCTGGACGGAGTCATTTGTGGCCGTTTCTTGCAACGCGTCAAGGATAATATAGAAGGATATACACCGGACACTAAGCTCTATTAATGAATAACTAGCCAAACTGTGCAGGCAGGAGACTGGAAAAGGGGACCTGACGGTATGAAAAATACGGATTTTCGTAAGCTGCAGATTTCATATGACCCCATTATGGAGTATGGGACGGCCTGGGAGCTGCAAAAAGAAAGTGTGCATGCCATTGATTCTGGCGAGCAGCCGGAGCGACTTATTCTTTTGCAGCATCCGCCTACCTATACTATCGGTTCACAAAATCATCCTGAACATCTTCTCTTGGATCAAGAGCAGCTCGAAGAAAAAGGAATCGCGCTGTTTGAAATCGATCGCGGAGGAGATATTACATATCACGGACCAGGTCAGCTTGTAGGTTATCCGATCCTTAAGCTCGGAGAGGATGGCAAAGTGGATTTGCATGGGTACTTGCGCAGTCTGGAGGCTGTTATTATTGATTATTTGGCATCCTACGGAATTGTCGGAGATCGTAAACCGGAGTATACCGGAGTCTGGGTTGGCGATGAGAAGATCTGTGCTATTGGTGTGAAGTTTAATAAGAGTAAATTTCGAAGAGGTTTTATTACCAGTCATGGTTTTGCTTTTAACATTTCTGAGGGGATTGCGGCGCGCGGGTTTCAAGGGATTATTCCATGCGGGATCACCGATTTTGGAATAACTTCTCTAGAGGAATGTGCAGGTCGTCGATTTGAGCTTCAAGAGGTGGCTAGAGAGCTGGTCCCATATTTCTTGAAACATTTTCCATATGAAGAGCTGATGGATACTTTCTGTGATATGGCAAAGGCTGATTAAGAACAAACGTGCAGGCCAAATAGCGGCAAGGTGTTCCTAGCCGCTATTATTAATGCTTCCTGAGCAATGTTTAACCTGCAAGGAACGGCTCGATAACCATAAATAGCGTAGAGGCAATCATGGCAAACAACATGACGTAGATGAAGATCTTGAACCATTTATTACGTTGCATGGGTAACTCCTTTAGATTTAGTTTAAGTTATTAACATGAAGATGGTAATGCCGTACAACCATTGTACCGTATTCACGAAAGAGAGGGAAGTCCAGTGATTTCACAAGACCGATTGATTCAGGAGTTTATGGAACTTGTCCAAGTTGATAGTGAAACAAGAAATGAACGGCAGATCGCCGATGTCCTTAAGAGTAAGTTTAACGCACTGGGTTTAGAAGTGCTCGAAGACGATTCCCAGGAAAGAACCGGACATGGAGCAGGCAATCTATTCATTACCTGGCCAGCTGAGAATGGAGGAGCTGCTCCAAAGCTTCTGTTCACTTGCCATATGGATACGGTTGTTCCCGGACAAAATATCAAGCCTACACTTGGTTCAGATGGATGGATTACAAGTGATGGCACTACAATTCTTGGAGCTGATGACAAAGCAGGGCTTGCTGCGTTGTTCGAAGCCATTCGTGTTATCCAAGAGCAAAAGCTTCCGCATGGTCAGATTCAATTCGTGATTACAGCGGGTGAAGAATCTGGATTGCTGGGCGCACGTTCGATGGATCCAAGTAACTTGGATGCTGACTTCGGCTTTGCACTTGATTCCAATGGTGAAGTTGGAGCGATTGCGGTGGCAGCACCGACACAGGCTAAAATCACGATGCAAATCTTTGGGAAATCGGCTCATGCTGGCGTGAACCCTGAGGACGGCATCAGCGCAATTCAAGTCGCTAGCAAAGCGATTGCAGCCATGAAGCTGGGTCGTATTGATAATGAAACCACAGCGAATATTGGAAAGTTCGCTGGCGGCGGCCCAACGAATGTAGTGTGTGATCACGTTCAGTTGGATGCAGAAGCACGCAGTATTGTGCAGGAGAAGGTTGGCGATCAAATCGCTTCGATGCGCGAAGCGCTCGAGACAACTGTGCGGGAATACGGCGCAGAATGCGAATTCCGCAGTGAAATCATCTACCCTGCTTTTAGCTTTAATGAGCATGATGCAGTAGTGCAGCTTGCACAGCGGGCCATTACTTCTATGGGGCTTACTCCACGTCTGTTCCACTCTGGTGGAGGTAGTGACGCTAATGTATTCAACGGTCTAGATGTTCCGACTGTTAACCTTGCAGTGGGTTATGAACATATCCATACTACCAAGGAACGGATTAAAGCCGAAGATATCGTTAAAGTGGCTGAACTCGTTGTGAATATTGTAAAAGAGAGCGCAAAGGGCTAATCGCCTTATAAAACAGCAGAGCAGCGATCCTACCGTAACGGAGGATTGCTGCTCTGCATTTTTTTATGGGGAGTATAGTGTAGCAATATCAAGGTAAATCCAAAAAAAGTCATGCGACCTCTAACGCCGCTTTTGGCGAGTCTCGAAGTAGAAATTTTCGGAATGCTCCGATGAAGTCTTCATGCCAGTAGCGACACTGGGGTCCATAGGCATATCCATGTGCAGAGAGCGATAGCGTCAAGTCACCACCCTCTCTTGAGGCTAAAGGACCCAGATGACGCTATAAGCAAAATTATCGCCATTTGAGCAGAATTTCGGACACCAGTGCAGCTATTCCTTAGGAAGAGGAGCATATAGTGTGTTTTTCATGCTGATAGCGGCAATGGAGTCCGATAGCATAGCAAAAGGGGAAAAGGTGTGTTTAAGGGCAGCTGTGTCCGATAGCGTCAAGTCCGTCCCCTCTCTTGAGGCTAAAGGACCCAGATGACGCTATAAGTAATATTATCGCCATTTGAGCAGAGTTTCGGACACCAGCGCAGCTAATCCTTATAAAGAGGAGTATATAGTGTGTTTTTTGTGCTGATAGCTGCACTGGGGTCCGATAGCATCGCAAAAGGGCGAGAAAGGTGTGTTTAAGGTCAACTGAGTCCGATAGCACGAGTCACATCACATAGTGCCGAGACACATCACACAGCAACGAGTCACATTCGATAGCACCGAGACACAACAGATAGCGTCAAGTCCGCCCCCTCTCTTGAGACTAAAGGACCCAGATGACGCTATAAGCAATATTATCGCCATTTGAGCAGAATTTCGGACACCAGTGCAGCTATTCCTTAGGAAGAGGAACATATAGTGTGTTTTTCATGCTGATAGCGGCAATGGGGTCCGACAGCATAGCAAGTGGGGAAAACGTGTGTTTAAGGTCAACTGAGTCCGATAGCGTACAAAGATAGGCGCAATAGCGATCTAATCAAACAAGTTGTGCTAGATATCAACATCGTAAGCGCGATAGTCGCTTAATCAAACAACTTGTGCCCAATACCAGCATCGTAAGCACAAAAGTCCCTCTAATCGGGGAGGACGCAAAAAGACTGGGGTGCCCCAGCAGCCATTTCATGGCTTTTGAGACACCCCTATAGTTGTGTGAACATGTATGGCTAAGTCCCAAAGGAGAGGATGAATTCATCCTGCCTTGGACGGAAGGATTGTAGATTGATCGTGCAGGGAAAGAATGTATGCCAGGGGCATATCGCGCCCATACTGCTGGATCCATCCAGCCAAGATGGCCTTTATTTCCTCCGGCTTACCTACCATCATAACTGCGGATGAGCTTGTACGGCTGAAGATTTCGTTCATCTGAAATTCCTTCTTTCCCTTTAAGTTTGCTATAATACACCGTATGCACAATAGAGAAAAAGGAGACCAGAAACTTTATGGGAGAACAACATTTGCACAGCAAACCCGAGCTTGATGAAGTGACATTGTCTACACAGCCTGTTTTTGATGGGAAGATTATATCTTTGCAGGTGGACACAGTGAGACTGCCTGATGGAAATACTGCGACACGTGAAGTTGTGAAGCATCCTGGCGCCGTAGCGGTGCTTGCTTTAAACAACAACAAAATGCTTGTTGTAGAGCAATACCGTCAGCCCATGCAACGCACTGAGGTAGAAATTCCGGCTGGGAAGCTGGATAAAGGTGAAGATCCATTAGTTGCGGCTGGTCGTGAACTTCAGGAAGAGACTGGATTTCACAGTGGAGATCTGAAATTGCTTAAATCCTTCTATACTTCTCCCGGCTTCGCCGATGAGATTATTCATTTGTATGTGACTACTAACGCTCAACCAGGGGATATGTCACTGGACGAGGACGAATTCCTAGAGGTTTCGGAGCTTACCTTGGAGGAAGCGTATCAATATATGGCTGACGGGCGCATCGCGGATGCAAAAACGATGATGGCAGTGTACGCTTGGCATCTATACACGCTGACAGGCCAATGGAATTAACAACTGAACTGAAGAGTTTCTATTGCGATTTGCATGTTCATATTGGACGAACGTCGGAAGGTCAGGCTGTCAAAATTAGCGGCAGCCGCGAGCTTACCTTTGCGGGCATTGCCAAAGAAGCTGCAGAGCGCAAGGGACTAGAAATGATCGGTATTATAGACAGTCATTCACCTGGCGTACTGCGGGATATTCAGCGCTCTTTGGAATCTGGAGAGATGACGTTAGCTGAAGGTGGAGGGATTGCTTACCGAGGGACTACGATCATTCTGGGGACAGAGATTGAAATCCGCGAGCCTGGGCGAAAAGAGTGCCATGTGCTCGCTTACATGCCGGACGTGGAACGCATGACCGACTTTAGTGCGTGGATGAGCCGCTATATGCGGAATGTGAATCTAAGTTCCCAGCGCCTGTATGCTCCGGCTAGGGAGCTTCAGGATGAGATTTACGGGCGGGGAGGCATTCTTATCCCTGCACATATTTTTACGCCTCACAAGGGCTTGTACGGCTGTGCAGCCGAGCGTATGGCGGACATCTTTGATCTGGGACGCATAGCTGCGGTTGAACTTGGGCTGAGTGCAGATTCCGAAATGGCTGGATATCTCTCTGAACTGGATGATTTCACGTTTCTAACCAACTCAGATGCGCATTCACTGGGTAAGTTAGGGCGTGAGTATAATGTGATGGAGCTGGCACGGCCTTCGTTCGCTGAACTGCGGCTTGCACTGGAACGTAAAAATGGGCGGAAGGTAAGTGCTAATTTCGGACTTAATCCGCGGCTTGGCAAATACCACCGGAGCTATTGCGGGGGCTGCGGCAGTATTATTGATGAGGCTTATGTCAACGCGGATCGTTGCCAATATTGCGGCAGTCTTAAGCTGGTTAGAGGTGTCTTCGACCGGATCCTAGATATTGCTGACCGCAAGACGCCGTTAGTGCCTGCTGACCGTCCACCCTATCATTATCAGGTTCCGCTTGAATTTATCCCGGGGTTAGGGAAGGCGAAGATGAACGCGTTACTGCAAGCATTTGGAACTGAGATGAACATTTTACATGGTTGTGGTGAAGCGGAAATTGCCAGCGTTGTAGGTGCGGATCTGGCGTCGATGATCGTCCAGGCCCGCTCTGGCATTTTGGAGCTATCAGCAGGCGGTGGCGGGACGTACGGTAAAGTGGTACAGCCCAGAAAGTAGAGTCATTACCTAAAGGACAAGTCATATCGCGGGACGTTTTCTCATATGGTGTAACATGTAACCGGAAAGGGGAACGTCCCAAATGCGTAATTTACGGCTGATGATGAAGGAACAGACGCCTCTGTATATTTTTGTCGGCGTATTATTTCTGGTAGGTGTTGTATTTGGAGCTCTTATCGTTAGTGCGCTTACGATGGATCAGCAGCAGGAGCTGGGGGATTATCTGGGGAATTTCTTTGTTACGGTTGATCAGCAAGGTCTGCCAGCCGCACCTGATTCGTACTGGAGTATAGCAGCCTTGAATCTGAAATGGATCGGACTGATCTGGATTCTTGGGTTGTCGGTCATTGGGCTGCCGGGAATTTTGATTCTTGATTTTTTAAAAGGGGTACTGATCGGTTTTACGGTTGGCTGTTTGGTCAGTCAATATTCTTGGCATGGGATGTTGTTCGCGTTAGTTTCTGTGGCTCCACATAATCTGGTGCTGATCCCTGTGCTGCTGGTTAGCAGTGCAGCTGCGATAGCTTTTTCCTTGCAGATGATCCGCAGCCGGGTGATGGGACAACGCCGGACGCCAGTGACTCGTCCTTTTACCATGTACACTATATTGTCATTTGTGATGGCGCTTTTGATCCTGGGTATTTCATGTTTTGAGACCTGGGTTACACCAACCATGATGCGTTGGGTCACGCCTTCACTTGTACAAGCGGTGACGACCTTGACTGTGCAGTAAAAGCGTTTGACTTCTGAAAGCGACACCCCCTATAATGGAAGAAGTGGTTTGAAGACCGGTGCGGTAATTATCCAAGGGGGAGGGAGACAGGTGGAAGCACGGATAGACAAGATTAAGCAACAGTTACAATCCCAAGGATACAAGCTTACACCCCAACGGGAAGCGACCTTAAGAGTGCTGCTGGAGAATGAGGAAGATCATCTTAGCGCGGAAGACGTATTTATGCTCGTGAAGGAGAAAGCTCCCGAGATCGGTCTTGCGACTGTGTATCGTACCCTCGAACTTCTCAGTGAGCTACATGTCGTAGAAAAGATCAATTTCGGCGACGGTGTAGCCCGGTATGATTTGCGAACAGATACTGCGAAGCATCATCATCATCACTTAATTTGTGTGCAATGCGGCAGTATGGATGAGATTCGCGAGGATTGGCTCGGTCCGCTGGAAGAGCGACTGGAGAAAGAGTTTAATTTCACAGTGCTTGATCATAGACTTGATTTCCATGGGATTTGCTACCGCTGTACTGATAAGAACAATACAGACGGAAATCCATCCTAAGTTATCTTATATTAAGAATTAACTTCACAAGTCCTCCCCGGTTCCTATACCGGAGGGGGCTTTTTAAATGATTAGTCTATTAGAGCCATACATATCAGCCTTTTTTGGAGCATAAAATGAAGGACGAGCAGAATTCATTTATATGTAATAGGAGGCGTCCTTATGATTGTTTCTGTGCCCAAAACAGTGCGCAAGCTGTATTTTATGATCATGTTTGTGGCTCTAAGCTATTTACTCTACTATGCTATGAGCTGGCTAGGGGAATGGCTTAGTCCGATAGAGAACTATGGAATTCCTGAAGGCACTGCTGTTCGGGCATTTGATCACGCCGAGGTTGGTGATGATGGTCTGGATGCAAGGCAGCGCTTACGTTTCTATTACTGGTTCGGAGAATGAAAGCTCCGCAGGAAGCAGGAACAAGCGAGAAGAATGTCGAAGAAAGCTAGGGTGGATTTATGCAGAGTAAGAGTTGTGTACACATCTGCTGAAGCCTCATGCTGAATGTGCTGCAGGAAGACACTAAGAGTAGCTGCGCCAGGACAGGAGCGTGAAATAATGAAGTCACACTTGCAGCCTTTTTTACATTATTTGTCCGGAGATAAAGGCTTGTCCCCGAATACACTGGAATCTTACGGTAGGGATGTATCGCAGTTTCTAGAGTTTGCTGAAGAGCGGGGGGCTGAACAGCCTGAAGAAATCCGAAGATCTCATGTGATGTTATATCTTGGCTCCTTACGCGGAGCGGGAAGAGCCACTGCAACGCTCAACAGAAACGCGGTGTCCCTGCGGGCCTTTTTTCATTATTTGTTGAAGGAACGTTTAATTGAGCAGGATCCAACACTGGACATGGAAACCATGAAGCCTGATAAGAAGCCGCCTATGGTGCTTGCGGTTTCGGAGGTTGAGCGGCTGCTGGCTGCTCCAGATGTGAGTACAGCACAAGGGATGCGCGATAAGGCAATGCTGGAATTGCTCTACGCAACGGGAATAAAGGTTTCTGAATTGATTTCTCTTAACGTAGACGATGTGCATACGGACATGAAGTTTGCGCGCTGTACAGGGACTTCGGGCAAGGAACGAGTGGTTCCCATTGGAACCATTGCTGCTGAGAGTGTAGCAGCTTACACTTCTCTTATGCGGGACAAGCTGCTTCGTGATCATCAGGAGGAGCCGGCCATGTTCCTGAATAGCCTAGGTGGGCGATTAACCCGCCAGGGGTTCTGGAAAATCATAAAAAAATACGCACGGGAAGCAAACATTGAGCAGGATATTACACCGCATACGCTTAGGCATTCCTTCGCCGCCCATTTACTGGAAGGTGGAGCAGATTTGCGTTCCGTACAACAAATGCTGGGTCATGCTGATATTTCGACGACTCAGATTTATAACGGTATCGCCCGTAAGAATATGAAGGAAGTATATGAGAGCCATCATCCCAGAGCTCGCTGATCATGCTTCAAAGATGCTTTTTGTGAGTAAGATAGTTATGATGGAATCATACTTATAG
The DNA here is from genome assembly GCF_037965665.1 of Paenibacillus sp. FSL L8-0333. Classification (NCBI taxonomy): domain Bacteria; kingdom Bacillati; phylum Bacillota; class Bacilli; order Caryophanales; family Paenibacillaceae; genus Paenibacillus; species Paenibacillus sp. FSL L8-0333. The sequence continues at coordinate 4,774,147 of NZ_CP150186.1, read as the reverse complement.
GATAGACTGGGGAATGGGTAATTTTCCACAGGTTATCCTTTGGCAGAAACGGATACCTGACAGGCGATACATTGTATCGCTAGCTACGGAAGCATCTGACTTCCGGGAGAAGGTACAGCCGTTTCTTCTTGTTGGTGCAAACGAATGAACTAACGATCTATATTAAAAAAGGAGTGAAGACAATATGTCCTCATTTAAACGAATTGGTTTTATTGTTCTGGATAGTGTAGGTATCGGAGAAGCTCCAGATGCTGCGAATTTTGGTGATGCGGGTTCACATACGCTTGGTCATATTTTGAACCGTGTTCCCGGATTGAAACTCCCTAACCTACAGCAGTTAGGATTAGCTAATATTGCTCCGCTGCCGCCGCTTGAACCTGTAGCTTCACCAACAGGATATTATGGCAAGATGCAGGAAGTATCTGTCGGTAAGGATACGATGACCGGGCACTGGGAGCTGATGGGGCTGAAGATCGAGGTTCCATTCAATACGTATCCGGATGGATTTCCGGCAGAATTGATTGAAAAATTCGAAGCAGCAACTGGCCGGAAAGTGATCGGTAATAAACCAGCTTCCGGTACGGAAATTCTAGTTGAATATGGCGAAGAGCAGATGAAGACCGGAGCTTGGATTGTGTACACCTCTGCGGACAGTGTATTCCAGCTTGCGGCACATGAAGATATCATTCCACTGGAAGAGCTATACAGCGCATGTAAAATCGCCCGTGAGCTAACTATGGCTCCAGAATTCTCCGTAGGGCGTGTTATTGCTCGTCCATATGTTGGCGAACCAGGAAAGTTCGTACGGACCTCAAATCGCCATGATTATGCCGTGAAACCACCGGAACCAACGGTAATGAACGCGCTAGCTGATATCGGAAAAGATGTTATCGCGGTAGGAAAGATCAACGATATTTTCACAGGTGAAGGGGTTACAGCTTCTTACCCTACGAAGAGCAATGAACATGGTATCGAAGTCACCATTGAGCAACTTCGCCAACCGTTCAATGGCTTGCTGTTCACGAATCTGGTGGATTTTGACTCTTTATATGGACACCGTCGCGATCCGGAAGGATATGGTCATGCACTGGAAGTATTCGATCAGGCGCTGCCTGAAATTCTATCCACGCTTGGTGAAGATGACCTGTTGATTATTTCAGCAGATCATGGGAATGATCCAATCCATAGCGGAACAGATCATACTCGTGAATATGTGCCACTGCTTATTTACAGCCCACGCCTTAAGCATCCAGATAGCTTAGGTATTCGTGAGACCTTCTCGGATGTTGCCGCAACCATTGCTGATAATTTCGGTGCGAAGGCGCCGCAGTATGGGACAAGCTTTTTAGCGAAACTGCAATAAAAGGATGTGGGTTGCGCCACAACATTCATTAAGGAGGATCATCCATAGCATGTTAACTCAAAAAGAAATTCAAGAAGCAGCCATTTATATAAAAGACAAATGTCCGGTGGCTCCGGAAATTGGATTGATCCTTGGTTCAGGACTCGGTGTGCTGGCAGACCTGATCACCGATGGAATCAGCATTCCATATGATGAGATTCCTCACTTCCCTGTGTCCACTGTAGAAGGGCATGAGGGAGAACTGCTGATCGGTATGATTGAAGGACGCCGTGTCGTGATGATGAAGGGCCGCTTTCATATGTATGAGGGATATGGACCGGAGGTAACGGCATTCCCTGTTCGGGTTATGAAAGAACTTGGTATAGCCAGCCTATTAGTAACTAATGCTGCTGGTGGAGTGAACACAGATTTCACGCCAGGCGATCTTATGCTCCTTACGGATCATCTTAATATGACGGGGCGGAACCCGTTAATAGGACCTAATGATCCTGCACTGGGCGTGCGCTTCCCGGATATGTCAACCGCTTATAGTCGCCGCCTAATCAAGGTAGCGAAGGAAACGGCAGCGCAGCAGAATTTCGAATTCAAAGAAGGCGTATATGCAGGTCTGCTGGGACCTTGCTACGAAACACCTGCTGAAATCGTAATGCTTCGTCATCTAGGGGCTGACGCTGTGGGCATGTCTACTGTGTCGGAAACCATTGTTGCCCGTCATGCAGGTATCGAGGTATTGGGTATCTCCTGTATTACTAACATGGCTGCGGGAATTCTGGATCAACCTCTCAACCATGAAGAGGTTATGGAAACTGCAGACCGTGTGCGTGAGCGTTTCCTGAAGCTAGTGTTGGGCTTTATTCCGAAAATGTAATTTCGGGTACTGCATTTTGAATTTTTGGGAGGTCCAATCTATGACACAAGTGAATGAACTTGAGCCATTGACGTTTGAACAGATAATGAAGGTAACTAATTTGACTAGACCAAAATTTATCGGACTTGCTCGCGCAATTGTCCGTGAAGTGCAGGTGTAATATGAGAGCTGTCGATATTATTCAGAAAAAAAGAGATGGCGGAGAGCTGAGTCGTGAGGAAATTTCCTTTCTAATTCAGGGCTACAGTAAAGGTGAAGTGCCTGATTATCAGCTCTCTGCTTGGGCAATGGCTGTTTATTTTCAAGGCATGAACGCGCGGGAAACCGGCGATCTAACGATGGAAATGGCGATGTCCGGCGATCAAGTAGATCTTAGCCCAATCGCAGGTATTAAAGTCGATAAACACTCCACAGGTGGAGTGGGCGATAAAACAACTGTAGTATTGGCACCCTTGGTAGCTTCTGCTGGAGTACCGGTAGCGAAGATGTCCGGTCGTGGACTTGGGCACACTGGAGGCACGCTCGATAAGCTGGAGTCAATCAGTGGTTTCTCTATCGAGATGGCTCGTGAGCGTTTCTTTGACCAAGTAGGGGAGATCGGGGCTGCCGTGATCGGTCAGTCGGGCAACATTACACCCGCAGACAAAAAGCTGTATGCCCTTCGGGATGTAACTGCAACAGTTGAATCCATCCCCCTTATTGCAAGCTCTGTGATGAGCAAGAAGATTGCAGCAGGTGCGGATGCGATCGTGTTGGATGTCAAAACAGGCAGCGGTGCTTTTATGAAGACGCTGGATGATTCTATAGCACTCGCTCAGGCGATGGTTGACATTGGAACGCATCTGGGTCGCAATACCGTTGCGATCATCAGTGATATGGACCAGCCGCTTGGTTACGGGATCGGAAATGCGTTGGAAATTAAGGAAGGAATCGAGACCTTGAAGGGTCATGGTCCGAAGGATCTACAGGAGGTCTGTCTTATTCTGGGCAGCCAGATGCTTGTTCTTGGCGGCAAAGCCAAGGATGAAGCGGAGGCACGTTCGATTCTTATGACGCATATTGAAGATGGCAGTGCGCTAGAGAAGTTCAAACAAATCGTGAAGGCACAAGGTGGAGATGTATCGCAAATTGATTCTCCGGAGAAGCTCCCTACTGCTAAGCGATTCATTGAAGTGAAAGCGAAAACGAAGGGGTTCATAGAAGGTATTCAGGCCGAGGAAATTGGCGTTGCGGCTATGCTGCTTGGAGCTGGACGTGAAACTAAGGAATCTGTAATCGATCTGGCTGTGGGGATTCAACTCTCCAAAAAGGTTGGAGATGCTGTAGAGATCGGCGAGACGCTTGCAGTCTTGCATATCAACGATGCCAGTGAGAAGAAAGTTGAGGAAGCTGAAGGTAAGGTGTTAGAAGCCTACCGTATCACTTCTGAACCTGTTCCTGCCCAACCTTTGGTATTTGCACTTGTTACTAAAGATGGGGTAACACGGTACTAGTCAAGGTAATATAATTATTGTCATGGCTAAGGCCGAAAATAGACAGTAAGCAGCGATCCTCCCATAACGGGAAGATCGCTGCTTTGCGTTTTGTTCAATGGGTACATATTTATAACTGGTTATTGATCTTATTGAAAATCTGCGAAGCCCCGCTGCTTGTATTACATAATACGACCACAGTCTCGCCACTAGCTGGATAGATAGCCGACCGGAAGGAAACACCGGGATCATAGCCCATAATATGAAATTTGAACACTTTTTCTTCGCGGAGGGTAATCCATACACCATAACCATAATAGCCTTCGCCATCCACATGTACATGGGGAGTAAGCAATAATGAAGTGAGTACTGGACTCAATAATGTATGGTTCATTAACCCGCTCCAGAATAGCTGCATGTCGGGGGCAGTGACAAAAGCTCCACCGTCAGCGCCTCCTTTTACCGGGATTGAATAGATGTTGGTTCTCCAGTTCCCGTTCTCTTCCTCTATGTATCCTAGTGCACAGTTGGCAGGTAAGGCATCTAACGTAAAGTAACCGGATTGCTCCATTCCGCAAGGCTTAAAGATGTGATGCTCTATATAATCGGAAAAAGACATTTCACTCAGTTCCTCCACCAGAAGGCCTAGCAAGATATAGCCGGCATTGTTGTAGTGGAAACGTTCGCCAGGGGTCCACATCATGGGAAGGGTTCGGAACATCGGCACAAAATCCTCAAGCTGTCGCAAGGTGTACATAGGCCGTGCCTTCCACAGGTCCTCGAAATCATCCATAATTGTTTCATCAAAATAATCCGGAATACCAGAGCTATGCGTAAGTAGCTGATGAATGGTGATGTCAGGACTAAAGAGAGGGAACTCTACCTTTTTAAGATAATCTATTAGTCTACTTTCAAAAGAAATCAATCCCTGATCGACCAGCTGGCAGACAGCAATCGCGGTAAATATTTTACATCCGGAAGCAATGCCGAACCGGGTATGAATATTGTTTTCGCGCTTATCCGACTTATTGGCATAACCGTAACAGCTGCTGCTGACTTCTTTATCATGTTGTTGTACCAGCACTACACCAGAGAAATTGTTCTGTGTAGCTTCTGCTTCAATACAATCTGCAAGGTGGTTCATCTGTATATTCACTCCTCTATAAGCAGTTAAGTTCTTAAATAGCATTCGTTAAAATCTTCCATTTTCCTTTAAAGTGGATCAAATGAATACGAAAAAATTGGAAATACTTAAAATTTGAAATAATTTTTGATCTCCCCTATAATAAAAATGCTCTGCAACTACTGCTGGGCTTTTTTTAATTGACAACAACATTACTTCTTGGGATAAATTATTATAGTTATTTACTTAGAAATGGAATAATTTCCACCCTTTCTGACGAAACTGGAACACAGTACCTGTGATATGAAGGTTAACGTTCAGGAGGGGAACCATTGTGAGAAAAATGCGTTTTGCTGTGCTTGTGCTCTGTATCGTTGTGTCGGTTCTAGGACCGATGTCAGGTGCTTATGCTGAGGAAAAAAGCAAGGATTCTGGCAGTAATGCTGCTGCTGTAGATCTTGCGCCTGGTGCGCGTTCTGCGATTTTGATGGATGCAGGCACCGGCACTATTATTTATGAAAAGAACAGCCATGATAAGCTGCCTCCCGCAAGTATTACGAAGATTATGACGATGCTGCTTACGGTGGAAGCACTGGATGAAGGAAGACTGCAACTGACGGATAAGGTGCGCACGAGTGAATATGCCGCATCGATGGGCGGATCGCAAATTTTCCTGGAGCCTGGTGAAGAAATGTCGGTGGATGAGATGCTCAAAGGCATCGCTATGGCCTCCGGTAATGATGCATCTGTGGCGATGGCAGAGAAAATAGCGGGTTCGGAGAGCGCTTTTGTCGATCTGATGAATAAAAGAGCGGAAGAGCTGGGTCTGAAAGATACCCACTTTGCCAATTGCAACGGTCTTCCAGCTGCTAATCACTATTCCTCAGCCTACGATATTGCGGTAATTAGCCGGGAGCTTTTAAAGCATGATAGAATTATCAAATATACCGGTTCCTATCAGGATTATCTGCGTAAGGATTCCACCAAACCATTCTGGTTGGTAAACACGAACAAGCTTGTACGTTTCTATACAGGCGCTGATGGACTGAAAACAGGATATACCGCTGAAGCAAAATTCTGCTTATCCGCTACGGCTGCAAGAGACGGTCTGCGTGCTGTTGCTGTTGTGCTGGGTGAGCCGAACACGAAGACACGTAACAGTGAAGTGTCGGGCATGTTTGACTATCTCTTTTCGCAATATAAGATCCACACTATTCACAAAGAAGGGGACGCTATTGGTACCCTTAAGATTGAGAAGGGTGTGAAGTCCGAGCTGCCGATTACGGCGAAAGAGACGTATAGTGTTCTTTTGAAAAAAGGTGTGACGCAAGAAGGCATTCGTCACGAACTAGTACTTCCAGAAAGCGTGAAGGCACCAGTGGCTGAAGGCCAGTCCATAGGCAAGCTGGTTGTCTACCAAGGAACCCAAGTGATTAAAGAGTATGAACTTAAAGCAGGGGAAGCTGTGGCAAAAGCAGGCTGGTGGAAGCTCTTTAAACGTACAACAGGCTCGATGTTCGGCATGGATTAAAAAGAGCTTTTTTGTAGATTGCGCCCATGTGCTTTGTAGATTCATAGGGGTTTTCTTCTAGTTTTGTCGTGAGGCAGGATTCCTGATTTGCCACGTAGAAACCTTGTCCTTGAAGAGAATGGGTACTGTCTCTTAAGGCCAAGTTTTCAAAGCAACGAAGAGGAGAGTGGCAAGCATGAATTCTAATGTGGAAATGGAGCATCACAGGGGTGTGCTGATTGTCCGTTTATCTGGGGAACTCGATCATCATGCCGCCGATTTTGTAAGAATGGATATGGATGAAGCGATTATGCGGGGTCAGGTATCGCATTTGATCCTTAGTCTTAAGCATCTGCAGTTTATGGACAGTTCGGGTCTCGGCGTAATTCTGGGAAGGTATAAACTGATCCATAGTAAAGGCGGCAAAATGGTGGTGTGTGATGCAACGGCACCTGTGAAGCGACTTCTGGAAATGTCAGGCCTGTTCAAGATCATGCCCCTATATGACGACGAGAGCACTGCACTCTCGGATTTGGAGGTTGCGTTATGACAAATGGTAAGGCTGGTAACTTCATGAACGTGCAGTTCGCTGCACTCTCGGAGAACGAATCATTCGCGCGTGTAGTTGTAGCGGCGTTCGTTTCTAGGCTTGATCCTACAATGGACGAGCTGAATGATCTGAAGACAGTCGTGTCGGAGGCGGTCACCAATTGTATTATTCATGGGTATGATAGTGATCCGGAAGGTATTGTGACTATTTCAGCTTCGCTGGACAACGAAACGGTACATTTAACCATTGAGGATCAGGGACGGGGCATTGAGGATTTGGAGCTGGCACAACAGCCGCTATATACCTCAAAGCCAGAGCTGGAGCGGTCGGGCATGGGCTTTACCATTATGGAGAATTTCATGGATGAATTTGAAGTCACTAGTGAACCGGGACACGGCACTTCGATCTCAATGAAGAAAACCATCGTTTCGAAAAAAGCTTTATACAATTAGGGGTTGGAGCCATGGATGCAGAGTCAAAAAAAGCTCCGCCGACCTATTTGGACGATGCGGAGGTCAAACGTCTTATCGCGCTCAGTCAGGCCGGAGATAATCTTGCCCGTGACACACTAGTTAGCTGCAATATCCGGTTGGTCTGGTCGGTAGTGCAGCGGTTTATGAACCGCGGGTATGAACCTGACGATTTGTTCCAGATCGGTTGCATCGGGCTCTTGAAGTCCGTTGATAAGTTCGACCTCAGCTATGAGGTCAAATTCTCCACTTATGCCGTGCCGATGATCATTGGCGAGATTCAGCGTTTCCTTCGCGACGATGGAACCTTGAAAGTTAGCCGTTCTCTTAAGGAGATGGCTAATAAGGTCCGCAAGATGAAGGATGAAATGTCTAAGACGCTGGACCGTCTGCCTACCATCGGTGAAGTTGCTGAGGCACTGGGAGTTACCCCTGAAGAAGTGGTATTTGCTCAGGAAGCTAACAAGCCACCGACCTCGATTCATGAGACTGTGTTCGAGAATGATGGCGACCCGATCACACTGATTGATCAAATCGCTGACGAATCACAGGAACGCTGGTTTGATAAGCTGGCACTGAATGAGGCTATCGGAGGTCTCAGCGAGCGTGAACGGCTGATTGTTTATCTTCGATATTACCGTGACCAAACGCAGTCAGAGGTTGCTAGTCGCCTTGGGATTTCTCAAGTGCAGGTATCCCGGCTGGAGAAGAAAATATTGCAGAATATCCGCGAGCAGATTGCTCAGTAGATAATGGCTAAAATGTAAAGACGCTTGCGAAATAGCGAATAGGAAGAAAAAGCCGCCCCGAAAAGGGGGGGCTTTTTATGTGGAGGGAATCTCAATATGCATTCACTTGGCGACAAGGATATGACCTCATGGTCTATTGACATGGAAGCAAATTTGCTGACAATGTCGAATGTTTTGGAGAATTGGGTGGACTGTTCAGATCATGCTTTACCGCATAACCCCAATTTTTTACGTGAATATGTGTACGGTGAGGATCTTGAACGGTTTGATGCGTATATAGATAAATTATACTCTGGTCACCTATGTAATCTTGAGTATCGTATGCAGTTACCTGCAAAAGCGCTGAAGTGGGTTCAAAGTATAGGCACGCCCGTTTTTAATCAAGAGCATAAGGTTTGTAGAATAGATGGCGTAATCATAGATATCACGGAACAAAAAAATGCTCAAGCCCAGTTAGAGAGTAGCTTTTCTCTGTATCAGCAGATGTTTGCTACGATCGATGTGGCGATTTGGTCTTACGATTACGTATCACGGAAAATGTTATTCATATCGGATGCCATTTTCAATATCACGGGATATTCACCAGAACAGGCGAAGGAAGATGACTTTTGGCTAAGAATTGCTCCTAAAGAAGAGCGGCCTTTAATTCAAGAGATTATAACTACAGTGGGGCAAGGAATAAGCAATCTTAGTGAATATCGGATCATCCATGCCAGCGGTGAACTCCGATGGGTCCAAGTCAGGATCATTCCCAGTATGGATGAGACAGGGGCAGTGGTACGGCTCAATGGGATCTTAATCGACCATACGGAAAAAAAGCAGATGCAAGAGGTTCTATTAAAAAGCGAGCAGCGCTACAAATCCCTGTTTGACCATAACCCAGATATCGTGTGTGAATTGGATCTGCAGGGCAGCATTGTAGCTATCAATCCAGCGGCAGATCAAATTACTGGAGAAGCTTTTAATAGATTCGGAGAAAACTTATCCATTGTGAATTTATTTGGTGCAGAGAATTCGCATATGATGTCTGATTATTTTGAGAAAACGGTTGGCGGAGTTCTGCAGCATTACACGGTTACTTCTGTCCGCGAGAATGGATTAGTTAACCATTGGTCGATGAAAAACATCCCTGTACATGAAAACAATCAAATTGTGGGTACCTTTGTTATCGCAAGAGATATCACTGCATCTGTGGAGGTGGAAAAGCGGCTGGCTCAGCGGGAGGCGGAGTACAGGCTTATTACAGAGAATATGGAGGATATGATTGGGGTTCTGGATCAGCAAGGGAACTTCATTATTGCTTCGTCCTCTTGTGAGAAAATTATTGGTCTTCCTGTTGGTTCAATAAAGAACACAACCATTTTGGAGTATATTCATCCTGATGAACAAGAAGTGTTGCGGGAACAGATCTTGGATATTTTTCGGACAAAAGTATGTAAGATGTTTTACAATCGGTTTATTCACATCAAAGGTCACATTATAGATCTGGAATGCTTGGGTACACCTGTTCTTGGTGAGGATGGAGAAGTAGTTAGTATTGTGATTGTAGCGAGAGACATTACAAAAAGGGTCCAGATGGAGAGTGAACTTAGAGAAAGCGAGGAACTCAATCGGCTGCTTATTGATATGTCACCTGAAGCGGTAGTACTCCATAGTGAATATAAATTTCTTTATGTGAATTTTTCCTGTTTAGGATTGTTTGGAGTTTGCAGTGAGGATCAATTGATTGGCACCTCTATTTTTAATTGGGCCCACCCAGAATATATAACGCTGGCTAGAGATCGGATGCGTGAAATCTATTATGGACCCAATCGGATATTAGCTCCTATTGAACAAAAGGTCGTGCGGTCAGATGGATCTATTATCGATGTAGAAGTAACAGCTAGCTCAATTCTATATAAGGGTAAGGTTGCATGTATCTCTATCTTTAGGGATATCAGTGATCGGAAAAAAATTGAGGTGGAAAGACAGCTTACAGAGCAGATCATTCGGAACAGCGAGGAAAGGTATTTCAACTTACAGATGAGTCTTGATCAATTCTCGCAAGATTTGTTTGGTGCGATGAAGATCAGTCACATGGAACAACGATTACTAAAAGAAGTTAGAGAAGTCTTGCGGGTTACCAATATTTGTATGGTTGAAGTTGAAGATAACCATGATAAAATATGCGAGATTATTGAGACCGAGCGGGGCTATTCACTTAAGATCGGAGAGTTCCGAAGAAAAAGCTATATTCTATCCATTAATGAGAAGTCTATTTTATTAGAAATAAGTTCTGTTCGAGTGTGGCTGAAGACGATTACCCGTTATGTTAGTGTGTTATTTGATAATTTTTTGCTCATAGAAGATCTAACTAAGGACCTTGAGTTAGCGGCTTCCGAGCAAGCTCCGACATGGTTACTACGCTTTATGTTTAATTTATCCGAGAATGAACGCAAACGGCTTGCTCAAGATTTACATGATTCAGCACTTCAAGAACAGATCATCTGGTATCGTAAGCTTGATAATTTTTTAAGTGATAAATCCGTTACGGGGGAACTAAAGGAGCAGTTAGAACAGATCACAGAAGGTTTACTCGATGTTATCTATGAACTGCGGATTATCTGCAATGAGCTTAGGCCACCAGCATTAATCAATGAGGGGCTTGCTTCCTCACTTGAGACATTGTTTGAATTTGCTCAGTTGCGGAACGACTATCAGATATATTTTGAGTCAAACGCTTTCAGGCATAAGTTAAAAGACGAGATTCTAATAGGTCTGTACCGTATTGTGCAGGAACTTTTGGCTAATGCAGCTAAACATTCCTGTGCCACAGAAGTACGTATCTCCTTAGCTAGTGAAGGGCAACAGGTGCTTTTGGATTATGAAGATAACGGAATTGGAATGAGCCTTTTAGGAGAGGATTCTATTAAGAGTATGGGGATTTATGGGATGAAAGAAAGGGTTCGCAGTATGGATGGGACCATACGATTTCTTTCGCCAGAGAATAAGGGATTAGCTGTCTTTATATCCATACCTGCAGATTAATCATGGGGCATAATAAGGGGATAGGGGTGTATTAGGCATGATTCAAATTTTGTTAGTGGACGACCATCCCTCTGTCATGGAAGGGACTAAGATGATACTGGAACAAGAGGGAGATATGGAGGTTACCCTAGCCAATTCAGCCCATGAGGCGCTTAACATGGTGGGTAGCCATACGTTTGACGTAATGTTATTTGATCTTCATATCGCTGATGGAAATGGGATTGATTTGGCGAAGGAAGTCTTAAATATAAGCGCAGATGCGATTATATTAATCTACACCGGATACGAAATTACTAACAAATTTAACTTGATGATCGAATCGGGTTTGTTTGGATTTATTTCAAAAACGACCAATAGAGAGCAGTTGGTTGCAGCAGTGCGTTGTGCTTTAAGGGGAGATGTCATTTTGCCTCATGCCCTAGTTAAACAGTTAAGAAAAGTATCACCTAAAGGAATGGAGATTAATGTTGACCAAGCAAATCCGAAGATCAGTAAAAAAGAGCATGAAATGCTGACAGAGATTGCAAAAGGAAAAAGCAACAAAGAAATAGCAGAGATTGTACTTATGAGTCAACGATCGCTGGAATACAGTTTAACGAGTCTGTTCCAGAAGCTAAATGTGAAATCGAGAATTGAAGCGGCAATAAAAGCTAAACGACTGGGCATATTGAAGGAGTCCGATTTCAACAATTCACTATGAAAATTCGTAACAAACAAATAGATCAAAATCCCGTTCACGGTTCTGTGAGGCGGGATTTTTTGGTCTGCGCTTTTTTTGCGGGATGACGCAATATTTTTGCGTGGTCGCGCTATTTTTTTTCGGTTACCTTAATCTGCTTACCGTATATGATGAAATAGTTCCTAAGAATTACTAAAAAATGACTAACGCCAATGAGGGGCTGAGGAAAATGAAGTGGTTTTATAATTTAAGAACAGCAGTGAAGTTAATCTCCGCATTTCTGTTAGTATCCGCAATATTGTGCTTTGTAGGATTCTATGGAATTACGAATTTGAGTAAGATGGACCGCTCTATCGTGGACATGTATGAAAACCGCTTAACACCTATAGCTTATCTGGGAGAAGCGAATGAACTATTTTTAACAAATAGAATCAATATCCGTGATATAAACACGATGGCTAAAACAGTGGCAGAAAAGAAAGAATACGAAGATAAAATACATAAAAACGTTCAAAGTATTGAAGAGATCATGGGAAAATATAGCAAGACTGCGTTGAGAGCTGAAGAATTAGCCATAATGAAGGATTATCCTGAGATCTGGAAACGGTATATCACAAGCCTGGATGAGGCTATTGAATTGAATAATACAAATATTAGTAATGAGAAATATACAAATTTTTTGCTTGTAAGTGATTTGCAAACAGCTACAACAGAGCTGACTGACTTTCTGCAAAATTTAATAGACATCAATATGAAGCAGGCTCAAGGTTCGATTGTTAATGCCAATGACCTTTATCAGTCCTCTCGTTTGATTACGTTTAGCGTTACTATTGTTGCGCTGCTCATCAGTATTGGTCTGGGTCTTCTAATATCGCAGATCATAGCACGGCCTCTAAATCAAGTAATGCGCCTGCTAGGTAAAGTGGCTAATGGTGATTTAAGCGAAACGTCGAATCTGGAATCTAAGGACGAGATTGGAATGCTAGCTTATTCTGTTAATGAAATGGTTCTGAACCTAAGACGAACTGTGAGCGGCATTTCTTCTTCTGCGGAAAGTGTCTCAGCTGCTGCACAGCAAATCTCAGCAAGTACAGAGGAAGTAGCTAGTGGAAGTATGAGTCAAGCTAGTGCAGCGCAAACGATGAATGAGTTGTTCCGAGAATTATCTGCGGCGATTAATTCAGTAGCCCAGAGTGCTGAACAGGCCTCTGAGCTTTCAGATCAAACGATGCGTATCGCTCAAGATGGAGGGATCGTGGTTAAGAACTCCGTACAAGGAATGGCAGTACTGGATACTCAAATGTCTAGACTTGCGGAAGATTCTGATAAGATTGGTGAGATTATTGCGGTGATTGAAGATATTGCCCAACAGACAAATCTGCTAGCCCTGAACGCAGCGATAGAAGCGGCCCGCGCAGGTGAACAAGGTCGAGGTTTTGCCGTTGTTGCGAATGAAGTAAGAAAGTTAGCTGAGCGGAGCAGTGGGGCTACGAAACAAATCACGGGCATTATCAAAGAAATGCAGAAGAATACGCAGCATAGTGTAAATGCCGTAGTAGAAGGAGTAGCTTTTTCACAAAAAAATGGAGAAGCCTTTGAACATATCCTTACGATGGTGAACGATACCGCTCATAAAGTAACAGAAATTGCGGCTGCCAGTGAAGAACAGGCTGCACAATCGTCTGAGGTGATGTTCTCAATTGAGAGCATATCCGCCGCAACTGAAGAAATGGCGGCAAGCAGCAGTGAAACGGCAACGACGGCCAATGCTTTGGCTCAGCTAGCAGAAGAGTTAAATAGTCTGGTATCAATTTTTAAAGTTAAATAAACAGTGTCAGGGGTATTATCATTGATAGGAGAGGAGTAGTAGTGCAAAAAATAAAGGTGCTCGTTGTAGCTGCTTCAGTAACCATGCGTAAACAGATCTCGAACCTAATTTCGGAGGACTCAACCCTCGAGGTCATTGGAGTAGCTCGAAATGCATCCGAAGCGATCAGCATGGTTCAAAAACTCAGGCCCGATGTCGTGGCTATAGATATAGAAATGCCGGAATTGAACGGTTTGGTAGCACTCACAAGCATAATGTCACAGCGGCCAACACCTATACTTATCCTGAGCTCAGCTACAAAGGAAGGTATAACTGCAACCATTACTGCTCTACAAAATGGTGCAGTGGATTTCATCTCCAAGCCAGCTCAATCTTATGGACCTGGTCTATACAGCATAAAAGATGAGTTATTATTCAAAATTAAGAAAGCCGCTGAAATTCCTTTAAGAACTCTTATTCTTAACAATATAAACATCTCCAAAGTGAAAGCTCGACAAGAGAAACAAAAAAACGATAAGAGTGGATGTACAGAAGTCATTGAGCAGATCGTGGGAATTGGATGTGGAGTAGGAGGGCCGAAGGCATTAGAAATCTTAATTACCTCACTTCCAGCGAGCTTCCCGTATCCCCTGCTAATTGTGCAACATATGCCGCCTAAGTACACAAAAGCATTGGCGGAACGACTGAATCGGTTCTCAAGTGTACGGGTGGTGGAAGCCAAGGACAAGCAATCGGTGCTCGGGGGAACCGTCTATATCGCTCCAGGTAATTTTCATATGACCATCATTCAGGAGGGGCAAGATCTCAGAATAAAACTTATGAAAAAGCCTGCAGTGAATGGGCACTGTCCTTCGGTCGATGTCTTGTTTGGGTCTATATCTGCATTAACTGGTCTACAGCAGCATTTAATCCTAATGACCGGAATGGGAAATGATGGCGCTAAAGGGATGCTAGCTGCCAAACATGCTGGTGCCCAATCAACGCTTGTAGAATCGCAAGAAACTTCTATTGAAAGTGAAATGCCTGAAGCAGCGGCGAAGCTGGGTTGTGTGGATTACGAGCTGCCCTCGCATTTGTTAGCCTCGAAGATTATGGAGGTTACGGGGGAGCTGAGATACCGAAGGGACACATTTCCATCAGTTTGAACGGTCTTATTTTACTTCTGAAAAAGCGTTGGCAGGATAAAATCCGCCAATGCTTTTTTGTATTTCAGGTTGACACTTTCAAGTGATAACAATTATCATTTACGGAGCTAGAGTAGAGATTATGTAACTCATCGTATACAAGGAGCGAAGAAGGAGAGGTTTGCGATGACTTTAAATATATTGAATATGGAAATTCATGATCTTTTTGATCAATTTACAGAACGGATAGAGGGGCATGTTGAGCATAACCAATGGGAACAACGGCTTACTATCCCTTCACATATTGGCAAGGGAAGTGTCACCCGTACACGGATTCGTCCAGGTATGGAGATTATGTATACGGACATAACTTACGAACAGGATATGAAGCTCCACATTCAAGAAGCTTGTCCGTTGTTTGAACTAAGCTATAATCTAAGCGGAGAAATCTATTGCGAATGGAACGGCAAGGAAAGTTACACGGATAAACAAATGGGCAATGTCCTTTTTCTAGAGGATGTTCAGGTGTATGAAGAGAAAAAAGCAGGTGTCCCCAATCAATTGCTGGAAATACGGTTTGCTCCTAGTGAACTGCTGAATTACGCCGGAGATTTATCGGAGAAGCAGCAGATGGAAACCTGGCTTAGACATCATCGTGGCAATATTGATCGTTATCCAGATACTGCGGCAATCCGAAAATGTGTCTCCGAAATGATCCACTGTACCTATCATGGAACATTGAGACGTTTATATATGGAGAGCAAAGCCCTTGAATTTATTGCTTTGTTTGGTGAGTCTGATGGTTACGGTTCTATTAGCGATAGTATGACGCTGCGGCACGATGATATTACCAATCTGAAGCGGGTACATGAATTGGTGCAAATCCATTTCGAACAACCGTTATCTATACGTGAGTTGGCTAAGCGGGTAGGTATCAACGAATTCAAGCTAAAAAAAGGCTTCCGCGAATTATTTGGCATGACGATCTTCGAGCTAGTACGTATAAAAAGGATGGAGAAAGCGCTCTGGTATATGGAGGTTGAAGGTTTGAATATAGGGAAAACAGCTGTTTCGGTCGGATATAGCAATGTCAGCAATTTCACGACGACCTTTCGTAAGCATTATGGCTGCAATCCAAGCGAATACTTAAAACGTATCGAACAACAGAGTTTGGAACGAAACAGGCTGTAGGAAGATTTGTAAATGCAGAAAGCTTAAAGCTTCAAGTGTTAGAACATAGGGTTCGGAATCGAACGTTATATTCTGTCTGCTTGAGGTTTTTTTGTGTTTGCTCCCTTATCAAGGAGTGCACCTCCCTTAACAGGTAGAGAAAAAGACCACTCTAAATGATAATAATTACATAGATTGCAGATAAAAAGGTGGTTATACAATGGAACAACAACAAGTAGATTCGCGCCGGTGGTATGCGCTGGGGGTTATTTTACTGCCAACATTACTTATTTCATTAAATACTTATATGATTCAAGTTGCGCTTCCATCTATGCAATATAGCTTGAACGCAAGCTTTTCGGAAGCACAGCTTATCGTTACCGGATTTTCGCTAGGATTAGCTGTGGCGTTGATTATTAGTGGAAAGCTTGGAGATATATACGGCAGGAAACGGATGTTGCTGATCGGGGTGAGCGGGTTTACGGTCATGGCAGTATTGGGCGGAGTGACCTCAGATCCGGCTCTTCTGATTGTTATTCGGATTGTGCAGGGATTGGCTGCGGCGCTTATTCAACCTCAGGTTCTATCTACGCTGCAGGTCAGCTTTCTGCCAAAGGAAAAAGGGCTTGTTTTCGGCATTTACGGCGCCATGATTGGTTTTGGATTTGCATTCGGATTCATCCTCGGAGGCACTATTGTGAATTGGAATCCGTTCGATCTCGGTTGGCGGACGGTGTTTTTTTTCAATGTGCCATTTGGACTTCTCGTCCTGCTGTTAATGCCGATTGTACCTGAAACACGGGCTGAGCAGGCGCACAGTATTGATTGGACTGGAAGCTTCCTTCTGCTGATCGGTTTGTTCCTGCTGATCTATCCGTTGTCAGAGGGACAAAAACAAGGGTGGCCGTTGTGGATTTTTGGCTGTCTAATTTTAGCTCTTTTCGTGTTGTTTACTTTTATCTGGGTTGAAAATCGAAAGGGAAAGCAGGGGGCGTTACCGTTAGTCGATCTGTCTATTTTCAGAGATCGAACATTTAGCGCTGGTCTGGCAACCGTTCTTGTCCTTTATCTAAGTATGTTCTCTTTCTTTTTTATTTTGAGCTATTATATGCAATTTGGTTTGCACTATAGTGTTCAAGATACGAGTATGGTTTTCTTGCCTATAGGGATAGGCTTTTTTCTGACTTCCTTAATCTCGTCTCGAATGGTCAAAAGATGGGGGATGAGTGTTCTTAAGATAGGAGCGCTGATGATGGGTAGCTGTAGCCTGCTGCTTATGTTAGAGCTAAATGTGGACGTTACGCATCTGCTGGACCCTCGTAATATCCTAATATTATTGATATATGGTTTCGGTCTCGGAATGGCTACTACGCCCCTAGTTAACGTCACGCTTAGTTCAGTACCCACAAAGATCACGGGCACGGGTTCAGGCTTGATCACTACCTTTATGTATTTTGCGAATTCGTTAGGAGTGGCGTTAATCGGTATTTTATTCTCCGCTTCGCTAAAGCATTCTCTTTTGGAAGCAGATCTGGCGGATTATGTAAGGGCGTTTTCCTTCTCATTAGCAGCAATCGGAGGACTTGCTTTTACTGGTTTTCTTTGCCTTTGTTTTTTGCGGGAGCGGAAATTATAGAGGAGGTATCCTGCTTTTTTTGCGCTGTGAGCAATCTAACAAACGAACGCCCTTCTTAGCTTTATAGTAATACCGAGTGATTGAATTCCATTTAATGTAACTCAATCCAAACCTATCAATGAGAAGGTGCTAGGATGTCCATACTGCAAGTAGAGAATCTCTCAAAAGAATACAAAGGAAAAGGCAAAACGAATCGGTATCGAGCGCTGAACGGGATTAGTCTTAGTGTGGATAGCGGCGAGTTTGTGGCGATTATGGGACCCTCGGGGAGCGGAAAAACGACACTTTTAAATATACTAAGCGGAATCGACACGGAGTATAGTGGGGTTGTAAGAATTGCAGAGACTAGTATAAATGAGATGTCCAAGAACGAGCTTGCGCTTTTTCGCCGGCAGCGTATGGGATTCGTTTTTCAGGATTACAATCTGCTGGATAGTCTGACCCTACGGGAAAATATCATGGTGCCCATGGTGCTGGATGATCAAGAGGTAGAAGATATCAATGCCAAGACAGATGAGACGTTATCGCTATTTGATCTGGATGAGGTGAAGGACAAATATCCTTATATGGTTTCAGGGGGGCAACAGCAGCGTGCGGCGATCAGCAGGGCGATTATTAATCATCCAGATGTGATTTTTGCGGACGAGCCGACGGGGAATTTGGATTCCAAATCCTCGAGTACGGTGATGGCAACCTTCGCCAAGCTCAACACTCTAAAAGGAGCAACGATAGTGATGGTCACGCATGATCCTTTTGCGGCCAGCTATTGTAATCGCGTGCTTTTTATCAAAGATGGGAAGGCTCTACTAGAGATTGCTAGAGAGAATAAAGAGCGCAGAGCATTTTTTGATCTGATTCTGGAGAACCTGGCCTTTATTGGAGGGGGAGAAGATGACCTTTAGGAGAATGGCATTTCAGATATTTAAGGCGAATCTTAGAAGATATTTGTTGTTTTTCTTATGCAGCAGCTTTACAGTCATGATCTTTTTTACATTTTATTCGCTGTACAGTAATCCTGATTTTAATGACCCTTATCAAGTGAATGGGATGGTGTCAGGTAATTTATATGCTCCTTTTTTGGTGATAAGAGTGTTTGCTGTTCTGTTTATTGTATATGCGCAGATGGCCTTTTTGAAATTCAGAAAAAGCGACTTTGGGCTATTAATGGTACTTGGAATGACAAGCCACAATATCCGCAAAATCATTTTGTTCGAGAATAGCATGATCGCTTTAGCCTCGATTCTCACTGGTTTAGGTGCAGGGACGGTTTTCTCCGGTATTTTTTTCTTCATTGTTTCGCTGTTAGTTAATATTGGGGACAGTGCTTTTATACTGACGCTGGATAGTTATCTGTATACCATTAAATTCTTCGCGGTGATTTACATAGTTGTGATTGCAATCAATTTGCTATTCACTTTGAGATACAGCATTTTACGTCTTTTAAAAGAATCCAGAACCGCAGAACGCAACCTGATTCATGGGAAAATCACCGGAGTCATCGGAGTTTTACTGTTGGGAATCTCCGTTTATAATATGCTCACTCATTACAACCCTTCCGATGCTCGCATGATGTTAATAAATCTGGGAATTAGTATGTTGGGCGTTTATTTGCTGCTGTCAGGACTTGGGGACTGGATGAAACTTTTTATATCGCGATCAAGCAGAGCATATCACAAGCACCTGCTGTTTAGTTCCAATTTGATCTATACCCTTGGTCGCTCCAAAGTAGTGCTTTCTCTCATCACCTTTCTCGTCTTCATCACGATTTCTCTAAGCGGGATTATTTTTTATTTGACCTGGAATGCTGAGGAAATTCCGGTTGCAAACAATCCATATGATATTGCCTATTCAGAAGTATTCGGAAAAAATAGCATCTCACCAAAAATACTAAGTGAGATCACGGATCATGGCGCTACGCCACTGCTTTCACACCAAAAGCTGGAGTATATCGACTTGTTTAATTTTAAAATATTTCTGGACCAGAATATAAATGCATTAATCGGCACTGATTATCATGTGGAGAAAGATCACTTTCTTAATCTTGCCTTAGTTGCTCGAGGAGAAGAATGGAAGAATCAAAGACCGGAAATGCCCACCTTTGACCTGACGCTTGCTTCCGGGAAGTATACGCTGTATTCACAAGGTATCCTATTTCACATGGTATTTAACCCTGTGCCGAATTTAATGAATGGTCTTCATATCATTGTAAACGAAAAGGATTATATGGCGCTGAAAGCGGAAAATAAAAAAGCGATCGGTAACCTTCAGCTCCTGAATTTTAAGGATTGGAAAAAAACTGCGGATATAGATGCTAAGTTAAATGCCGCTTTAGCCAAATATAACAAAGACAATACAGAGTCCTGGTATGGCAATGAGCGGCAAGAGGCCCTCGTATTTTCTACGAAGTCTAGAATAAGTGACTATCTACAGTTACAGGAGTCTGGCCGATTTGGAATCTTCGTAATTTCATTTGTTGGTTTAATATTTTTCGGCGCCTCCGGGATAGTGCTGCATTTCAGTATTCAGACCGATTTAGAGCGTGAGCGGATCAAATTCAGGAAGCTGAACAAGATTGGAATTACTACTAAGGACGTGGCTCGTATTATAGGCGGCCCTTTAAAAGTGCTGTTTTTTCTCCCTTATGCATTAGGTATTGCATTGTCTTCTTTTTATGTTGTCAGTTCTTCCAGGGTTGAAATGTCTACAGCTCTGGAGCCGATGTGGTTTTGTTTGTTGGTGGGCGGAGCATATCTTTTATTTCAAGTCCTTTTTTATCGTATATACACCAAAATATACACTCACAATATGCTGGCACATATTAAGCTACTCGATATTCCCTTAATAGAAAAAAATGAGATTTCAATTTAATCCCAAATATGATAATATTGGTGCACAAAACGTGGGGGGATTCCATTTGAAAAAGATTTTTTCCAGAATTGCAGTCGCATTAATGATCTTGACCCTTGTTGCGATAGTCACTTGCTTTTATATTGGTGAATTCACCTATGCGTATGGATTAATTTTGGTGCTGTTTTTCGTATTTGCGGGGATGGGGCAGCTCTATAAGCTTAAAAATGATGAGTATATGTACAAAAAAATAAATAACACCGATGAGTATAATGAATATACTAGATGATATAAATTTAACAGAAGCTTATTATGTATAGCCAAACACCCCACTTTAGACAGTGCCTTAAGTAGGGTGTTTTTGTATGTGCCTATGTTTATTTCTTACCGTTGCGTTCAAGAATCATATCTACGAACAGATCAATCTGTGCGGTAATCGCAATCGGATCATAGCGGTAGTAGGTATCAAAATCATTGTAGAATAGATGATCGTTCTTCGCAGCATCAAGTCCGTTCCAAACTGGAGATTCCTTCAGTTCTTTCAGCTTATCTCCTTTTTTGTCAGGATCATAAGTGGTGAGGAACATGTAGTCAGCTGCATATTCTGGCAATAGCTCCATGGACAGCTGCAACGTTTGGTTGTCATTGCTGTTCTTAGTAGGCATTTTTAGCTTAAGTGCGTTATAAAGGGCTTGTCCACCCCGGCCAGCATTATTTCCGAAGGTCCATAGCTCACCTTTATCAGTCAGCTCATAGATTCCAAAAGTATCATTTTCATTTACGACACCTTTAAGCTTCTCGCGGCCTTCAGCAGCCTTTTTCTCAAAGTCAGCAATAAATTGTTCAGCTTTGTCAGGCACACCTACAATGTCACCGAACAGTTTAACAGTTTCATAGATATTTGTAGCAGTTCCGTATGGAATATGAATGGTTGGAGCAATTTTGGATAAAGCATCGTAGTTATCATCATACATAACGACGATTAGATCAGGTGTAAGTTCCAGAGCTTTCTCGGCGTTAACTGGAGCACCGACATCTTGTGTGTTTGTGAGCAGGTCTTTCAAGAAGGGATTATCAAAGGTACTAGGTTCGACACCTACAACATTTGCTCCTACGGAGAGCAACTCCCCACCATAATAATCTGTAATAATCCGCTGTGGTTTTACAGGTATTTGCACAGTACCTTTAGTGGTTTCATAGCTACGCATTTCAGCAGCTGAAGCCTCAGGAGCAGTCGTTGGCTTTGTGCTCGGTGCTGTAGTTGCTTCTGTTGTTTCTGTTGGTTTATTAGATGAAGCATTGTTTGTTCCCCCGCAAGCTGTCACAAATACAGACAATAACATTATGAGTGCCAGGATGGGGAAGAGGGTCTTTCTTTTTAGCATGATAAACCTCCCTATATATGTGTACCAACAAATAATAATGAGAATCATTATCATTATTATTTTCAATTTGAACTTTATCAAATCCTAGAATTCCTGTCAATGCAATAAAATAAATGCCTCCTATTAAATCTATCTATTGCCAAACCTAGGAAGGCTCATTTACAATAGCATAGTGATAATGAGAATCAATTTCATAGAAATAGGGTGGCATTCATGAATCAACAGATATCTTCCAAGATTAGACCTAATAAAGGGTCAGCCATACAAGAGTTCCGTTCACGTCCTTGGGCTGCCACGTTAATCTTGGTTGGCGGTCTGGTACTATTAGCACTAGGTATCGCTGTTTCAGTCTCCTTTGGAGCGGCTGATATTAAACTTTCTGTGGTGTGGGCAGCTGTGTTTCACTTTGATCCGGAGATCATGGATCATCAGATTATTAGAGAATTACGATTACCCCGTGTACTTGGCGGGGCAATGATAGGGGCCAGCTTTGCAGTTGCGGGTGCCATTATGCAGGGAATGACCCGAAATCCACTCGCAGATTCAGGTTTGATGGGCATCAACTCAGGCGCAGGATTTGCGCTGGCGCTTTGTTTTGCATTTTTCCCGAATCTATCGTTTATGTATTTAATCCTATATTCCTTCATTGGTGCCGGAGTAGGGGCTGGGGTTGTGTATGGGGTCGGATCATTGGCCAAGGGAGGGCTGACTCCTGCTCGTCTGGTGCTGGCAGGTGCTGCTTTTAGTGCACTGCTGTCAGCGCTGAGTGAAGGGGTAGCTTTATATTTTCACATTGGGCAAGATTTGGCTTTCTGGTATGCGGGAGGCGTGGCTGGGACGAAATGGATTCAGCTTAAAGTCATGTTCCCTTGGATAGGAGCAGCGTTAATTGGGGCTATGGTAATATCCCGATCGATTACAATGCTCAGCCTAGGTGACGATGTTGCTAAAGGGCTAGGCCAGCGCACAGGGCTTGTTAAGCTGGCAGGGACTTTAATCGTATTGATTCTGGCTGGATCATCAGTTGCAGTAGTAGGAGCCGTTGGGTTCATTGGACTAATTATTCCCCATTTGACCCGTTTTTTTGTAGGTGTGGATTACAGATGGATCATTCCATGTTCAGCTATTCTTGGCAGTCTGCTTGCAGTATTTGCAGATTTAACAGCACGGATGATTAATCCCCCTAATGAAACGCCGCTTGGAGCAATTATTGCACTGATCGGTGTACCTTTCTTCCTTTATCTTGCACGTAAAGAAAGGAGGGAACTGTAATGATAGAGAAAACTTCATTCGATTCCTTCCAAGCCGCCAAAAATAAACGTGGCTTAGTTATAATGATTATTTTAGCTGTACTGATTGTTATTGCTTTTATTATTAGTATGAATACAGGATACATACGTTTGACACCTATGGAGCTGCTTAATACGTTATTCGGTAAAGGGACGGATAAGCAAGAGTTAATCTTGTTTCAATTTCGGCTACCGCGTATTGTGATCTCCGTTCTGATAGGCGCAGGTTTGGCTGTATCCGGAGCTGTGATGCAGGGCGTCTTTCGTAATGCTTTGGCCGACCCCGGCATCTTAGGGATTAACGCTGGTGCAGGAATTATGGTTATGCTGTTAATATCTTTTTATCCGACGGCAACCGCGGCTCCGGTGTATCTGCTGCCTATGGTGGCGTTTGTTGGTGCGGGAATTACTGCTGCCTTGATCTATGTCTTAGCTTATAAACGGCATGAAGGAATAAAACCCATGCGACTGTTGCTGACCGGTGTAGCGGTTGCAGCTGGAATGAGTGCAGCGATGATCGTGCTGACTCTTCGGCTGGATCCGGAGAAGTATCAGTTTGTGGCTACTTGGCTTGCGGGAAGTATTTGGGGCACAAGCTGGAAGTTTGTACTTTCTTTACTACCGTGGATCGTAATTCTCGTGCCGTATGTCATCTATAAAGCAAGGGTAATGAACGTCCTTAATTTGGGTGAACAGACAGCTGTAGGACTTGGGGCTGCTGTAACGAAAGAACAATTCCGGCTTCTTGCGGCTGCGGTTGGTCTAGCTGCGGCAAGTGTTGCTGTGAGTGGTGGGATTGGCTTTGTCGGCCTTGTCGGCCCCCATTTGGCGAGACGACTAGTTGGACCCAAACATCAGCTCATGCTGCCAACCTCAGCGCTGCTCGGCTCACTGCTAGTCATTATAGCGGATACCATTGGGCGCTGGATCTTACAGCCATCTGAGATCCCCACTGGAATTGTTGTTGCTGTAATTGGAGCGCCATACTTCTTGTATTTGCTAGCCCGTACTAAATCTTGATGAAAGAGGATGGTCAATCACCGGAAGGAGCGAATTTTTACAATGTTGCGTCGTTTTTTTGCTTACTATAGACCCTATAAGGGATTGTTTATTCTTGATTTCTCCTGTGCTATTGCTGCTGCACTGCTGGAACTAGTCTTCCCACTGGCGGTTAACCGGGTAGTGGATGATATGCTGCCAAGTGGGAATTGGATATGGATTCTCTATTCTTGCCTCGGTTTGCTGGGGATATATATCGTCAGCGCCTTTATGCATTTTGTCGTTACTTATTGGGGGCATAAGCTGGGGATCAATATCGAGTCGGATATGAGAAAAAAGCTATTTGATCGTGTGCAGAAGCTCTCTTTCAACTTCTTCGATAATAACAAAACAGGCCATTTGGTCTCGCGGATGACAAATGATCTGATGGACATCGGTGAGATTGCCCACCATGGTCCTGAAGATTTATTCATAGCAGTGATGACGCTGCTTGGTGTATTCGGTATCATGCTTAGCATCAATTGGAAATTAGCTATTCTAACCTTTGTAATTGTCCCGCTGATGATTTATTTATCCATGTACTTCAGTCGCAAAATGTCCAAAGCGTTCCACATCATGTTCGCGGACATTGCTGACTATAACGCACGCGTAGAAAACAATGTAAGTGGGATCCGTGTTGTGCAAGCTTTTGCTAATGAGAATCATGAAATTTCCCGTTTTGCAGTTAATAACGAACGCTTCCGTATTACGAAGCTTATGACCTATCGAATTATGGCTTGGAATTCATCCTTTAGCTTTGTGCTCATGAAGCTGGTCTCGTTATTCGTTCTTGTGTGCGGAACCTATTTTGTAATCCAGAAGCAAATGACTTACGGTGAATTTATTGCTTTTGTGATGTTGTCTAATGTCTTCTTAGGACCTTTGCAACAGATTAACTCGGTCATTGAGACCTATCCTAAAGGGATCGCTGGTTTCAAACGTTATCTTGAACTGCTGGAGACGGAGCCAGATGTTGATGACGCAAAAGACGCTAAGCCAGTGTCTCATCTGTCAGGGAATATAACCTTCCAGGATGTAGCTTTTGCTTATAGTGATAAAGAAAAGGTGCTAACCAATGTGAACTTATCGATTTCGGCAGGAGAGACGGTTGCACTTGTGGGTCCATCCGGTGCTGGTAAGACAACACTTTGCAGCTTGCTGCCACGCTTTTACGATGTAAGCGAAGGCAACATCTCTATTGATGGAATAGATATTCGCTCCATGACGTTAGAATCACTTCGTTCCCATATCGGGATTGTACAACAAGATGTATTCCTGTTTGACGGAACCATCCGTGAGAACATTGTTTACGGCAGATTGGGAGCTTCCGATGAAGAAATCTGGGAGGCTGCGGGACGCGCTCAGCTGGAAGAACTGATCAAATCTCAGCCTGCTGGGCTGGATACAATGATCGGTGAGAGAGGCGTCAAGCTTTCTGGCGGCCAGAAGCAGAGGTTGTCCATCGCCCGGATGTTCTTGAAGAATCCGACGATTCTCATTTTGGACGAAGCAACCTCTGCATTGGATACTGAAACGGAGTCCGCTATACAAGAGGCCCTCGCCGAGTTGTCTGAAGGACGCACAACACTTGTTATTGCTCATCGCCTTGCAACGATCAGAAATGCGGACCGTATTGTTGTCGTTGCGGAAGGCGGCATCGCAGAACAAGGTAAGCATGAGGAACTGCTGCAGACTGCCGGAATATACAGCCGATTGCATGAAGCGCAGTTTGGAGCTTAAGTAGCTGAAGGGATCACTAGAATATAATTTTGGAGGGACACGATGAATAAACAACTGGAATTATACGATGTAACCATTATTGGTGGCGGACCTGCTGGGATGTATACAGCTTTTTATAGTGGAATGAGAGACTTGAAGACAAAGTTAATTGAAGCGAAGGATGAGCTCGGAGGAAGAATGCTTATTTATCCCGAAAAAATGATCTGGGATGTAGGAGGCGTAACCCCAACTCTTTGCCATCAACTGATCGGTCAGCTCAAGGAGCAGGCTCAAACCTTCGATCCGACTATTGTGCTGGGTCAGCAAATTATGAATCAAGAGAGACAAGAAGATGGGACGTACATCTTGACCTCTTCTACTGGGGAACAACATTGGACCCGCACAGTCATTTTGGCAATTGGTTACGGAATTCTACAGATGGCAAAGCTTGAAATTGAAGGTGCAGATCGTTATGAGGTGACGAATCTTCATTATACCGTTCAAGAGCTGGAGCCGTTCCGCGGTAAAAGAGTGCTAATCTCCGGTGGAGGCAACTCCGCAGTAGATTGGGCGAATGAATTGGAGCCCATCGCTGCAAGTGTGACGATTGCGCATCGCCGCGAACAGTTTGGCGGACATGAGAAAAACATTGTGCGGATGAAGGAATCCTCAGTCAATGTCCGTGCGCCATATGCAGTAAGCCAATTACACAGCAGTAATGGTGAAACGATAGATCAGGTTACGATCAGCCATATAGAGACAGGTGAAACAGAGCAGTTTGAAGTGGATGCTGTCATTGTGAATCATGGTCTGAAGAGCGATTTTGGTCCGTTAAAAGAATGGGGCCTTGATATGGGCGAGTGGTGTGCGAATGTAACTGATAAGCTGGAGACCAATCTTCCGGGTATATTCGCAGCAGGTGACTTTGTGGATTATGCGAGCAAGGTTCGTTTGATCGCAGGCGCTTTCACTGATGCGGCTCTGGCGCTTAATAGCGCAAAGCTGTACATTGACCCGACCGCGGCCAAAGTCGCTTACGTATCTTCTCACAATGAACGGTTCAAAGAGAAGAATAAAGCGCTTGGAGTCGTTGACGACCACTAAGGATAGAGGCTTCTCAAACCATAAAATCTGAAGTTTTATATAAAGCGTATAGGAGATCTTATCCATTTCGAGCGGAGAGAACCCTTATACGCTTGCTTTCTATTTTATGGGTTATTAAGTCTAGCAGTCTGGAAGGGAGCAGGAATGAAGCTATCAAATAATAACCCGGTTCATAGAATTTATCTGTTAAAAGAGGCAGGGAAACGCCAATGCGGCGGCGGTCACATCAATAAACCCCAGATTGCCCAGTCCCCACTCTTCCTGACACCAATAGAAGCTATCGTTCAAATAACCATAGAAGGAGAGACAGTAGCTCTTAAAAATGGTGAAATTCTTTTTCTAAGCACAGGTGTGACTTATCAAATTGATGCTCCATTAGAGACTGTTATCTCTGTTCTAGCAATCTCCTATGAGGTATATGGGCTAAGTAATAGCACGGAGCAAGAATTGGTCTATGGACTTTGCCGTGAAATTTTTCCGGTCAATGGGATTTTACCTATACGTACGACGAATAAAATAACTCGCTTATTCAGCGAATTAGAAGACGTTGCTGCCAATAATTTAGAAGTACAGGCAGATAGAATTCAATCCTTGCTGCATCAGCTACATCAACTGCTCGTAGAGGCTGACGCTGAAGCAGACATTACGGATAGTTCATATTTCAGAATGCTCGCTTATATCCACCAGAATTTCCAAAAGGAGATTACGCGGGAGATGATGTCTCGAATGATGGGCTTCAATCCTCGTTATTTCTCAGTATGGTTCCGCAAGCAGACGGGTTGGAGCTTCACCGAATATGTAACTCATTTAAGAGTAAATAAAGCGAAAAAACACTTGATGTCCAGCAAAGCAACAATACAGGAAATTTCGCAAAAAGTTGGCTATACAGATGGACTATATCTGAGCCGCAAATTCAAGCAAGTCACCGGGATGACCCCAACAGAATTCCGTTTACGTCCCAAACCGAAGCGGATAGTAGCGTTACAATTTTTAGGGGATTTACTTGCGCTGGGAGTGAAGCCTGTCGCGGTTGAAGAAGATGTGATGAACTACTCATTGCTTTTGCTGCCGGAACTGGCGGGTGTGCGATCATTTGAGTTGCAGGGATGTCCGGCGGAAGCGGACTGGTCTGGGCTAGAAGCCGATCTAGTTATTGCACCGACCTATCTGAGCCCTCGTCAGCTTAAATGCATGGAAAAGTTGGGTCCACTAGTTACTGTGGAGTGTGATAAAATGGACCGCCTGGAACAGATTCGTTTATTCGGCAGACTGCTGGGAGAAGAGGAGCGGGCAGAGGCATGGATAAGGCACTATCATTTGAAAATAGATTTGGCCAAGCAGCGTTTGTCCTCATTAATTGAATCTGGTGAAACGGTAGCGGTGTATGAGATTAGGCAAGATAACAGTATTTATATCTGGAATTATACAGCCCGAGGGGTGTACAATCTGTATCCAATGCTGGGGGTAACTCCACCGGACAAGGTAAGGTCAGATGTTCTGGAGCGGAATGATCATTTATGCATCTCACTGTCGGAATTGCCAATATACGCGGCTGACCATATGTTTGTGGTTGTATCAGGACAAGAGGACTGGATGTCGAGAACACGTAAACGCATTAGTAAAAGCGCGGTTTGGCGCAATCTTCCAGCATTCAGGAATGAATGCATATATTACCTGAAGCTTGAGGAATTTTGGGGCAGCGAAGGGCTTGCGCTCGAACGCCAGCTGGAAATACAGACAGATTTGTTAACCGGCCATAAATTAAGCTGACAATCGTCCATAGCTAAATTGATGTATTAGCGTGTATATATGTTTTCCCGCGGAGACGGTATATTAAACAAAGATCTTAATGATATTGATTATCAATATCATAATAATATAAAGTCTCAAGGGGGATTTACATTGTACAGAATTATATCGTTAGGAAAAATAAGCATGATAGCTGTTATGCTTACGCTGGTGCTGCTGTTGAGCGCATGCGGACAAGCTGCTAATCAGGGGAATGCTCCAGCTAGCACGTCGGCTGAAGTGGCTAAAAGCACTAATGATTCTGTAGTTGCCAGCACGGAGCCGGCTGCTGATGCAGAGTATTGGACGTACGAAAGCGACAAAGGCCCGGTGCAGATCCCACGCAATCCACAAAGAGTTGTGATTCCGGTACAAGACTTTATTGGTGATCTTCTGACGCTTGGCGTGACGCCCATTGCCGTTGCCGGGAATGACATCTTGAACCATCCATATTTCAAAGAGGCGCTGACAGGTGTAGAAGTAGTAGGCGATGACATGACGGTGTCCCTGGAGAAAATAACGAGCCTCGAACCGGACTTGATTATCACTTATCAGGAAGATACCTATGAGCAGATCTCTAAGATTGCTCCGACTGTCTTTATTCCTTGGGGCAAATACGACTATAAGGAACGATTGATCGAGATCGGGAAAATCTTGAACAAGGAGCAGCAGGCTGTAAAGTGGGTGGCGGATTTCAATCAGAAGCTGGAAGCGAAAAAAGCGGAATTGGCTGATCTGATCGCAGCTGACAAAAAGGTGGCGATCTTTGAAATTGCCGGTAAAGAGCTGTATTTATACGGTTCGTCATATGGGCGCGGTGGAGAGATTATATATAACGGATTGGGGCTGCATGCACCTGATCTTGTCCAAGAGGCAGCCTTTAAAGAAGGCTGGGCTTCCCTCTCACTTGAAGCGTTGCCCGAGTACTTAGGTGAAGCTGATTATATCTTCCAAGGCTTCAGCCGTGGTGTGGAGCAGGATAAGCTGGACATTCTGGACAGTGTCTTCTGGCAGAACCTACCTGCTGTCAAGTCGGGTCATGTATTCACCTACGATCTAAAAACTTATTATCTATCCGATGCTTATGCGCTGGACAAGCAGCTGGATGAGATAGTTACGTTGCTGAAGTCTCTTCAATAAGTTAATTTCAAAAGAGTAAAAGGGGATGTTCGCTGAGCTATAGTAGCTCAAGGACATCCCTTTTGCGTATTTATATTCCAAGTTAAGGGAGGTTATAGATTCCATTTGTTGCATAAAAAAGCGGTGTAGAACAAATAGTATGAGCAGGAGGTGTTAATGATGGACCCCTTTAACTCTACTATTTTGGACGATAATCTTAAAGAGCTTCAAGAAAGGCTTGGCCATAGCCCTGATATTGTTATTCGTAGAATTAAATCCACTACCACACAGGTTGAGGTAGCTGCTGTATATATTGAGGGATTAATAGAAAAATTAATGGTCAACGAGTTTGTGGAGCATGCGATGTCGTTCGATAAGCTAAGTGAAGAAAACCCGGTGGTAACATCCGCTGAAGATATCTTTTTGTATATGAAAGAAGTGGCGAGAGGGATCGGAGAAGAACAGACACTTGAAGATTGGGATGTGCTTTTTGAGGCTTTATTCTCTGGGGATACCATTCTTTGGGTCAACGGGATAAGGGCAGCTATCAGAGGGAATACAAGCGGCGGTGAGGTTAGAGCGGTATCGGACGCTACAACTCAAGTAGCCATTCGTGGCTCCAAGGAAGGCTTCACAGAATCTATTGGGACGAATATCTCTCTGGTGCGCAGGAAAATAAAAAGCCCTAATCTCTGGGTGGAGTCGATGAAGATAGGTGACGTCACGCAAACGAATGTATCTATTATGTATATTCATGGAATCGTCAATGATAATACCTTAAAGGAGCTCAGAACTAAGCTGCAAAGCATTGATATAGACGGGATTCTGGAATCTGGATACATTGAGCAATTTTTAGAAGATACTCCCTTTTCTCCATTCCCAACATTATATAATACGGAACGTCCTGACAGTGTTGCAGGAAATCTTTTAGAAGGTCGAGTTGCTATATTTGTGGACGGGACCCCGTTTGTGCTGATTGCACCTACAACCTTTTTTATGTTTTTACATGCCGTAGAAGATTATTACCAGCGTTATGATATCACGACTTTGATCCGATTATTGAGATTTATTTGCCTTGTTATTTCGTTATTTGGCCCAGCGTTATTTATTGCAATTCTAAACTTTCATCAAGAAATGATCCCAACGGCCTTACTTATTAATTTTGCTTCACAAAGGGAGGGGGTTCCATTTCCGGCTTTTATTGAGGCTATGCTGATGGAATTTACCTTTGAGATTATACGTGAAGCAGGAATTCGTATGCCATCCCCTATAGGCCAAACTGTGTCGATCATTGGGGGCTTAGTGTTAGGACAGGCAGCCGTACAAGCCGGTATTGTCTCTCCTGCAATGGTTATTGTAGTTTCACTTACAGGAATATCCAGCTTTGCTACTCCCGCTTTTAATATGGCTCTTTCCATACGTATCTTGCGTTTCATCATTATGTTTATCGCAGCCTTTATGGGGCTTTATGGAATAACGATCTTTACTTTTATTTTGGTTGCTCATATGTGTAGCTTGAAATCGTTGGGTTTTCCGTATATGTCTCCATTTGGTCCTTTTATCGCTGAGAATCAGAAGGACTCGATCTTGCGTGTGCCCTTGAAATATATGAAAACTCGGCCGCGTCTTGTTAGCCAAAAAAATAATACTCGACTTAAGGTGAATGATGGGAAGCCGGGGAGTGGCAAATGAAGGTCGGATGGATGATGCGTTCATTTATTTGTATATGCTGCTTAATGTTGCTGACAAGCTGCTGGAACAGTCGGGAATTAAACAATTTAGGCATTGTGACTGGTATAGGTGTGGATAAGGTGCCGAATAAAGAGGAATATCATGTTACTTTTCAGATTGTGAATCCATCCTCAACAGCCACAAGTGCAGGAGCTAGCACCGGACAACCCACGGTCACTATTTATTCTTCTACGGACCGTACGATCTTTGGCGCTTTTCGCAAGACTTCAAAAAAGGCGGCAAGACAGATGTTTTTTGCACACACGCAGCTATTAGTTTTAGGCGAATCTACAGTGAAGAGCGGTATTGATGGGATTTTTGACATCTTTGAAAGGTCCCATGAGCTGCGGCTCAACACGAATGTTATTGTAGCCAGAGATACGGAAGCATCCTCTATTCTGAAACTATTGCTTCCCGTAGAAAGCCTGCCTGCAATTGGGATTATTAAAAAGAGTAAAAATACCGCTAGAATATATGGAGAAAGCCGGGATATCAATGTTTTTGAGCTAATTAATGGTCTCAGTGGAGAAGGGTCAGTGGTGATATCCGGAGCCAGAATTCTTGGAGACGCTGAAGAAGGAACTAAAAAATCCGGGATGGAGCAAACTAAAGTAAAAGCACTTGTCACAATGAGCGGGCTTAGCGTATTGAAAAAAGGGGTTTTTCAGGGGTGGCTGGATGGCCCTCTTGCTCGGGGGGCACTATGGGTACAGAACGAGATTAATGAAACCAGTATTAATGTAGATTCAAATGAGGTTAAAGATTCGATAGCCGTTAACATTAATTATTCAAAAACAAAAATTAAGATTGAACTCCGCAATAAAGTACCCGTCATTCATGTAAATGTTGTGGAAGAGGGGACGCTTAGTGAGGCACAGAGTTATATTGAGCTAAGTGATAGAGAGGTAATCGTTCAGTTGGAACAACAAGTGGCTCTTAAAACTAAACAGGAAATAACCCAAGCCTTACAGGCTGCTCAAACTATGAAATGCGATATTTTCAATTTCGGGAATGAACTGAAGCGCACAAATCCAAAAGCATGGGAGACTGTTAAGGACGATTGGGAGTCAGTGTTCGCGGAAGCGGAAGTGGATGTTTCTGTAGAGGCCTATATTCGCAGTGTTGGAATGAGATTAGAGCCGAAATTGTTAAAGGAAAAATGAAAGTGTTCAGTGAGAAAGGTGGGAGAAGGCCACTTTATGAAAAAAGAAACCATCAGCGCGAGTCAATTATTTGCTTTGATTTTTTTGTTTGAATTGGGAACGGCCCTTGTGGTACCGATTGGACTTGAAAGTGGCCATGCTGTCTGGATTGCTATTCTGTTAGCTTTGCCCGGTGGACTTCTTTTGTATTTGATTTATGTTTATTTATACCGGCAATATCCGGGCATGATTATTAGCGGGTATACAAGAAAGATACTGGGCAATGTATTAGGCTGGCCGTTAAGCTTAACATACATTCCAATCCTTCTCTTCAATGGCTCTCGAAATCTGCATGAATCAGGTGAGTTGTTAATAGCTGCTTCTTACGACAGAACACCCGTGTTCATCATTTATGCAATGATGGTTGTTGCGGTAATTTACATCTTAAATAAGGGGATTGAGGTGTTTGCGCGGGCGGCTGAGATTTATATGCTGATTATAATATTATTGGGCTTGACCAGTTGCTTTTTGGTTATTGCCGCCGGACTAGTAAAACTAGATAACTTGTTTCCGTTACAGGCCTCGGATTGGAAGAATGCATTGAAATCAGCCTATCTAAATATATGGCTATTTCCGTTCGGGGAGATGGTATGTTTCACTACGATTTTACCTCATATCAAAAAAACCAAGGTAGCAAAAAGAACCGGAATCATCGCAATTACTTTATGCGGATTATTACTCAGTTTTACCCATGCCATCGAAATATCCGTTCTAGGAACAGAAATCTACAGTAGAGCCAATTTTCCGATGTTCACTACGATAACGTTAGTAAACCTGGCCAATTTCATTCAACGTTTGGACGCGCTTGTGCTCTTAACCTTAATCATTGGAGTCTTTTTTAAAATGTCAGTATATTGCTACGCTGCAATGGTAGTCACCGCGGATCTATTCAAGGTGCAAGACAGCAGAAAGCTCGCCGTTCCCGTTGGTATTGTTGTTTTGTTCGGGGCTTTTATTAGTTCAGCGAATTATCCGATACATATGGACGAAGGAAGGATATTTCT
Source organism: Paenibacillus sp. FSL L8-0333 (assembly GCF_037965665.1). Lineage (NCBI taxonomy): Bacteria > Bacillati > Bacillota > Bacilli > Caryophanales > Paenibacillaceae > Paenibacillus > Paenibacillus sp. FSL L8-0333. The sequence goes on along the minus strand of NZ_CP150186.1, from coordinate 4,740,352 downwards.
GAAATATATTTTGCCGTATTTCTGTGCCGCTGTACCTATTCTCTTGTGCATCGTTCATTACATCCGCAGAAAATTAGGGAGTTTAGGTTAGTATATTTTATTTGATGGATTTATTGCTTCTATTTCGGATAGAGGATGTAATTGTAATAACAAAAGGTAAGGAGATAAAAACGAGCATAGTTATTGATTCCTGTATGCTTGTAGCTGCAAAGGAGTCATAGATCGTCCGCATTGAAGCGGTGAGGTTTTCTCCTGATAAAAGGTCGATGATTACTGCCATCAGCAACCCCATAAAAGCAAGCATGAAATATAGTAATAGTAATTTCATATTGATCAACTCCATTTGCTAGATTAACCTTAGGCTAAATGTATTATTACCTCTTGAGTGTGTTTGTAGTCAAAAGAAAATAACAAATCCCCTATTGCTCCAACGTTGTTGGAAGCAGTAGGGGATTCTAATTTAAGCGCATTTTATTGTGTAAGCCAAGCAGCCAGTTCTTCGGTCTGGGATAACACGGCAATTGGATCATAGTACCAGGACCGTTCTTCTTTCCATACATAGAGATGGCCTTTTTTTACAGCGGGTAGGCTACTCCAGATTGGATCAGCTTTGTAATCAGCTTCTGTACGGTTATTGGAAGTTAAGATAATATAATCTCCTGCGTATTTAGCGAGTGCCTCTGTAGAGATTTCCGCCCATTGCTTCTCCATAATTTCTGCGGCCACAGCTGTAGGGGGCTTACGACCCAGCGCCTGATAGACAGGCTGTCCGCCTCGGCCAAAGTTATCGCCATAGGCCCAAATGGATTTTCCGCCGTCTTCCATGATGGAAAATGTTGCATCTGCAGGGATTACTTTGTCTACTTTGGCTTTAGCTTCAGCTATCCGTTTGTCGTAATCTGCAAGCCAGCTTTTGGCTGCCTCTTCCTTACCAAGGAGTTCTCCGAAATAGGTTAATTCGGCATGAGCATCTTTCAGATCACCATATGGCACAACGATGGTTGGAGCAATTTTGCTTAGTGCTTCATAGCTTTCAGCTTGTCCAGAAATAATCAAATCAGGATTAAGTGCGATGATTTTTTCAGGTGACATTTTGCCGTAAGTTCCAGTGTCTGCAACTCCAGTAAGTGCCTCCTTAAAATACATATTCTCCAGTGTTAATCCGGGAGCACCAACAGGAATGGTATCTAGCGCAATCAGACTGCCCAGATATTCCTCAGCGACAATCCTTTTAGGTTGAACAGGGATTTCAATATCACCATTTATAGTAGTGACCTTTTTAAGAGCAGCTGTTTCCGTAGTTTCTGTTGGTTGACTAGTTTCGGTAGGTACTGCAGTTGCCGATGATGTGTTGCTGGTGTTACTGCCTGTATTCCCCACAGAATTATTGGAATTCCCGCAAGCTGATATGACTAGAATTAATGCCAGCATGAAGGGAAAAAGAAGCCAATGGGTTTGTTTGGAGCTATTTTTTCCTGGATTATGCAATTTGTTGTTCCCCCTATGTATATTGATTATCATTCTCAATAAGAACTTTACAAGCTTCACCGGGTATTTACTATGGACGGATATGATCTCAGCTTATGCAAATTTATGATGTCATTACCCGTAGCAATTCTTGAAGCTGTGCCTGTGAGGACAGTGGGTCAAATCCGTAGAACATATCAGCCTGGTTCAGAATATATACCCGTCCGTTTCGGACTGCATCTAATTGCTTCCAAGCTTTAGAATGTAGTAGGCGAGTAAAACGTTGTCTTCCCTCAGATGATGAAGGGATGCTAGTGATAATAATATGGTCAGCAGGAAACGATACGATATCCTCAATAGATGCCTCTAAGTACCCGGAATCTGTGATCCCTTTTTCAATAATTACGGAGGGGGGCTTGAAGCCAAGATCACCGTATAGAATTTGGCAACCTCTGCCGAAGCTGCTACTGAAACAGTAGGCGGATCGGGAGCTAACCTCCCACACGATAGCCGTACCTCTCTCCATTCCTATAGCATGGTTTAATAACCCGTTGGCGGTAAGACAAAGTCTGTCATAATGACTTAGCCACTGTTCAGCACGCTGTCGTCGATTCACAACCTCGGCAATCAGAGCAAATTGCTCTCGCCAACTCATTTGCATAAAGGGCAGCTCGATAACCGGAGCAACAGGAGTCAGAATCTTATTGTCGGGTAGACTGTAGCCGATAATGACATCTGGTTTTACCGCAGCTACTGAGTCATAGAGTAATGAAAATTTACCTTCGCTCATTTGAAGCTGTTTGGAAGCGGGAACTTGTTCCAAGCTATGTTGCCATTCGGAATAAACCCCGAGTTGAGGCATGATTTCCAGTACTCGCAGGCTAGCGGTGTGATTATAGTTCAGGGCAACGACCCGTTTATTCTTATTCTGGTAGGCTGTAGGTGAAACGCCAACAAGCTGCTTGAATTTTCGGCTTAAATAAGTTCCCTCTTCGTAACCAACCTCATGTGCCAATGTTGTCAGATTGGGAGAACTGGTGAGGATTCGTTGCTGGGCTTTACGGATTCTTAGTAGTGTAATATAAGCACTGAAGGATAGACCTATTGATTTGCGAAAGGTTCGCGAAAAGTGCTCGGGGCTCACTTCAGCTAAAGCAGCCATTTGATCCCGCGTGATATCTTCATTGTAATGAGCTTCTATATACTCAGTCACCCGTTCCATCCAACTGCTTGATCTTTCTTTATGGGATGTCAGTTCACCATGAAGCTCCACGATGAACTGGGTGAATAGCTGCTGGACCCTAAACGGCTTTTGTTTATCAGCGTCTATCCAGGCACTGTAAAGCTCACCTGCCAAGGCTATCAAACGAGTGGAGGCATGGTGGACAGGGGAGTTGTCATTTATAAAAATGTCCTCATTTTTACTCTGGGGTATACAGGAATACTCAATCCATATCCCCTTTAACTGTAATTCAGGTTCCATCTTCAATAAAGAAGAACTACTAAGGGCTATTAAGCTTCCGGCCATGACCTTGTGTATCTTACCGTCTATTTCAAGAAAACCTTTCCCATCCCAGATCATCATAAGGCTGGAATTAGTAGAAGAAATGTTTGAGGCTGAGTAGTTGGTTATTCCCGATAAGCTGATGACCCGAAGGGGCATATAAAAAGGATGGGATGGATAAGGCATCCCGTCGGATTGGATCTGCATGTAGTAATCCCCTTCTTTTCATTGATAATCATTCTCATTTATAGTATAACAGTCTTTCTTACTATTGACTATAATGATGCTTATGATAGTGTTTAAAATAATCCACGAACGGAATAGGGTTAGCTGATAAGAAGGGGTTGAAGTCATCCATGACGACCTGGAATTTACAAGGAACTGTAAGTCACTTATTAATATGTAACGGTAGCAGCTGCAAGAAACACAAAGGTGAAGAGGTAGCTGAAGCGATAGAAGACGAGATTGAGAAGCAGGGCGCACAAAGTCTTATACATACGACTGTGACCCGTTGTAATGGAAGATGTTCAGATGCTTGTGTGGTGATCGCTTATCCCGAAGGTGTGTGGTACAAAGAGATTACACCTAAGCTGGCGAAATCATTAGTGCGGAAACATTTGCAGGGGGAGAAGCTTGAAGATCACTTGTTATACACCTATGATGGACAATTGATTGCTTCAAATGAAAAGGGCGCTAAAGGGAAAAAGAAAAAATAGCAAGGCTTGTAAGTACCTTTTAGTTGCGGTTCTAACCCTGTACAGAGGAATATCTCGTGCAGGGTTATTTATTTATAAACAGGGGAGGATTATGATTGAATCGGATCATGACCAGACTCGTAATAGGACTGTGTGCTTAATTAAGGACATCAAATTTGACTTGCAGGGCTAACGTTGACTATGCTATTAAAAAGTGAATGAAATAACACAGTATATATGATGGTTTATAGGGGAGAGGGTACGATGGAGAGGCTGCAGGTGTGGCCAGAGAAGTTCAAAAAATTTTTTCTGAATAATAAATTTGTAGTAGTGCTGCTCATTATGCTGCTGGTTGGAATTAATATTCTGGTATTCTCCAAAATACCGTTTATTTTTAAGCCGATATCAGTATTGCTGCACACCGTGGCCGCACCATTATTACTGGCAGGTATAGCTTATTATTTGCTGAATCCGTTGGTAGATCGGATGGAGAAAAGATCCCGAATAAAACGTGTATATGCAATAATCATCCTATATTTGTTGATTGCTGGTCTCATCACGCTGGTTTTGTTTATGGTCATTCCAATTATACGGACTCAGCTATCAGGTTTGATCGACAATTTTCCAAGGTATAGTGAATTAATTCAAGAACGGTTTATGGATCTGACCGGAACGGAGTTCTTTGGGCAAGTTCAAGATAGTATCGGAACGAACCTTAGTGAGATAACATCTAAGATTACGGCGTGGGGCAGTTCTTTTCTGAATAATGCCTTGACGGGTGTTGGCAGCTTTGTAGGAGCCCTTACAGAGATTGTCTTGGCGGTTGTAACGACGCCATTTATTTTGTTCTACTTGCTTCGCGATGGAAAAAAATTGCCGGATTATATTCTGAAGTTTGTACCTACTTCTCTGCAGCCGCAGACTCGTATGGTCATGTCGGAGATGAACAGTCAGGTATCCTCTTACATACGCGGGCAAATTATTGTCAGCTGCTGTATTGGTCTGCTGCTCTATATTGGCTATTTAATCATTGGTTTGGAATACTCTCTCGTTCTGGCTATTGCTGCTGCTTGTACAGCAGTTGTTCCTTATCTGGGCCCGGCAATCGCGATTACACCTGCCCTAATTGTGGCGATGGTCACTTCTCCATTTATGTTGTTGAAGATGATTATCGTGTGGACAGCTGTTCAGCTGATTGAAGGGAAATTTATCTCACCACAGATCATGGGCAAGACGTTGAAGATTCATCCGATAACCATTATTTTTGTAATTATATTCGCAGGTAAAATGTTTGGAATTCTGGGGATTATCCTTGCAGTTCCGGGTTATGCGGTACTTAAGGTGGTATTTACACATCTTTTTGAATGGTTCCGGTTTCGATCCGGCTTATATAAACAGATTGAAGAGAATAAGGAATAATGTGGAAGGGTGAAATGTAATGGGAGCACCAATAGCAGTAACCTCTTATGGTAAGCTTCAAGGAATACAGGAGGGGGACGTGAACATTTGGCGCGGGATCCCTTTTGCAGCTCCACCTGTTGGAGAACTTCGGTTTCGTGCACCACAGCCACCAGAAGCCTGGGATGGGGTTAGAGATGCTTCTGAATTTGGTCCAGTTAGTCATCAGCCAGCGGATACGAGAGGTACTCGGTTCGGTGGCAAGACGCCGCTTCATTCCGAGGATTGTCTGTATTTAAATATTTGGGCGCCAGCAGTTCATGATGAGCCCCTGCCTGTTATGTTCTGGATTCACGGGGGGACGTTTGTGACCGGGGCTGGAAGTCAGCCGCAGTTTGACGGCACAAGCTTCGCTGAACGCGGTAAAGTAATTTTAGTGACCATTAACTATCGGCTGGGTCCATTTGGATTCATGAATTTGTCTCCATTTGGCCATGGGCTTGCTTCTAATCAAGGTTTATTGGATCAAATCGCCGCACTGGAATGGGTAAAGCTGAATATTGCTGCTTTTGGTGGGGACCCGCAGCGGGTAACTGTATTCGGGGAGTCAGCAGGGAGTATGAGTATCGCAGCCCTTTTGGCCATGCCAGCAGCGAAGGGGTTGTTCGCTGGTGCGATTATGCAAAGCGGGGCTGCTCAGACGCTGCCTTCCGAGCAGGGGAAGTACATTGCAGCTGCACTACTAGCTGAATTAGGGATTGCTCCAGATGGAGATGCCAGTCTTCTGCAAACATTTTCTTCTGAACAAATTATCGATGCAGCCGCAAGAATGACTAAAAAGTTAACGGGTGGCTCAATTGGCATGTTATTTCAGCCTATCATTGATGGGGATACACTTCCTGTAGAACCTGCACAGGCTGTGGCAGAAGGATCGGCACAGGGTATTCCGCTATTGATCGGAACCAATCGTGATGAGGGCAACTTGTTCTTCAGAGAAGAATCGCCTGAGGCAGACTTTGACGATTCACTCAAGGCGCTGGAGCAGATGATGGGTACTGGGAGTCTGAAGGAGATTGCGAACCATTATTCATCCTCATGGGAGGGACAAGCCGAAATTCTAACGGATCTTTACTTCTGGGGAACCTCGGTGTCCCTGGCAGAGAACCAACTGAAATATGCACCTGTCTGGATGTACCGTTTTGACGGCACGATCCCAGGTCATCCATTGTTAAATAAAGCTGTGCATAGTGCAGAAATCGTCTATGCCTTTAATAATCTATCTCATCTAACCCATCTTAGGGCAGAAATTAATCCAACGATGCAGAAGTTGGCTGAAGTTATGCATGATGCTTGGATTGCTTTCGCTCATCAAGGAAATCCGGCTACAGCAGAGAGGTTATGGCCGAAATACAATCTGGAGGAACGGGCTACCTTGATCTTTGATGAAGATACGCATGTAGCTTATGATCCTGAGGCAGAGAAACGCAAAAGAATTGTCACTATGCTGGCTTAAGAAGATTGAGAGGCTGAATAAAGATGCAGGTAGAAGGCTTTAACCATGTGACCGTAAATGTCAGTAATTTAGCGAATTCCCTGAATTTCTACACAGGAGTTCTGGGCCTTCAGCTAGTTCATAGAGGTAAAACTGATGCTTATCTGGAATGGGGAAGTGCCTGGATATGTCTTCTTGAAAAGCCTGATTATATGGCGATTGCAGATAAAGTAGTTGGGGTAGACCATATCGCTTTTAGTATTGCAGAGGAACATTTTGAGGAAGCCGTCCAAGTATTGCAAACCCAGAATGTGCCCATAATTAGAGGGCCAATCAAACGGGGAATAGGCTGGACGGTCAATTTTCTAGATCCGGATGGTATACAGCTAGAGCTGCATACCTCGAATCTGCGGGAACGAATGAGTGTTTGGAACACAACTACCGAATAAAAGATGGGTGTCCTATCAGCCTGCATGGCTAATGGGACACCCATTTTTTTAACGACCTAAATATTCTTTGATTCCTAAAACTACTGCTTCGGCTATTTTATTCTGGATGTCCGGGGTAAAGAGTAATGCTTCATCCTTGGTATTGCTTAAGTAACCACATTCTAATAATATTGCAGGCATTTTGGTTTCTCTTGTTACATGATAGTTAGCTTGACGAACCCCTCGGTCCTGCAGTCCTGTAGCAACTGCGAGGTATTTGTGAACGGTTTGAGCGAATAATAAGCTATCATTACGTGTGTAATAGGTCTCTGTGCCACTAGGATTACTTTTACTGCCCGCCGGAATACTATTGGCATGAACAGAGATAAATAGATCGGCTTTTACATTGTTGGCGAGGTTAGATCTGTCCTGTAGAGTTGGGTATGTATCGCCACTGCGCGTGAGTATAACCTCGATATTTGGTTCTTTCTTTAGTAATTCTGCAATTTTCAGTGCTGTCGGCAAGGTGAAATCTTTCTCTTTAAGCTTGTTAACACTTGAACTCCCTGGATCTTTCCCTCCATGTCCTGCATCAATGACGATTATCTTCTTGTCTGTGTTGCCGGTAGAAGGTGGAGGAGTTATAACCGGTACTTCTGGTAAGGTGGTTTCAGGAAGCGTAACGCTAGTCCCATTAAGATCCACAATAATAAGTCCATCATTAGCATTTATCAGACTGTAGCTATTAGCGCTGTTTAGATCAATGACGATCCGAATGGTCGATGGGGAACTGCTGAACAATGAATAGCGAACGGCAGAGACATTAGGATAGTCGGTAACCGTTAACTGTCCGCTTTGGTTCTTTCCTACGGAAAGATTCTGATGGAAGTCGGTTCCAAAGCCAGTATTCGGTAAATCCACGACAATTCGGTCTTTGTCTGTCATAGTGAACACGGTAGGTTTTATACTGCCGTTCACTGCAATAACCAGCTGGTTATTGATGAGGCTAAGATTGGTGACTGCAGCCACTGAGCTATTCCCTTCAGTTGCTGTATTCCCGGTTGATCCGTTCTCCGAAGGTGCTGTTGGAGTGGGTTCTGGAACCGTAACTTCCGGATCGCTTCCCCCAACCTCAGGCACTGGAGAGGTTAAATATACGGTTTTGGTTACATTGTCCCAACCGACAGTAGTTCCTGTCTGTTCCCCAACAAATCTTAAAGGAACAAGGGTTGTGCTGCCACTGAGAAACGGAGGGTTGTCCAGTTTGACTTGTTTCCCTGAAGCTTCTGCCATCGTATTATCCACGATCAGTTTTAAAGTAGTTCCCTTTTGCTCAATGATCGCTGTCTTGGCCACATTATCCCATTTCACGGTATAACCAAGCTGTTCCGCAACAACGCGAAGAGGAACCATTACACTGCCATTTACAATTTGTACCTGTGCTTCTTTGGAAATCTTAAGATCGTTGCCGTCTAGGTTGATGTGTGTTTCCGTAGAGCCGGCATAACCAGTTCCTGGATGAACCAGCACCAACAAAAGCAGCAGTAACGCCAAAAAACCAAACTTTTTCATCTGCAATCCCTACCATCCCCGTTTATTGGTCTCTAGCAATTCTTACTTTTTCTTCCTTTGATGCCGTTTAAGGCTCGTATAAAGTATAAACGACAATAGTTTCCAAAAGTTGCGCTCTACAAGCGATAAAAAGGAAAATTTTCGGTATAAAAATAGAAAAAGAGCCTTCCCAAACATTTGGGATAGCTCTCATTCGCTAGAGATATGTTATTTTAACGATGTATAACCTGTTTTCTCTACCAATTTCTGACCCTGAGAAGATTGAATCCAATCCAGAAAGGGTTGAATATTAGGGTTGTCGCTTCCCGCGGTCACTGCATAAAATTCTGTTGCCAATGGGTACTGTCCACTACGAATACTTTCCTTGTCTGGTTGGATACCATCGATGGCCAGCAGGGCTATTTCCCCGTTCCGATTCATTTCTGAGGCGTAAAATAAGAAGCTGTAGCCCAGTGCATTTTTATAGTTTCGATAGCTGGAGGTTTGTTGAATGATACCGCTCATAATATCCGCTACGTCTTCTTGAGGCGGCTTCATGAGTGGAGTGTCCTTCATAAACTTTTGCAACATCGTCTGGCTTCCACTATCTTCAGGCCGTTGAAAAGCACGGATTCGGTTATTAGCTCCGCCTAAATCTTTCCAATTTGTGATCTTGCCTGCGTAAATATCTTTAAGTTGAGCGGTGGAAAGTCCGGTTACGTCGTTTCGTTTGTTTACAAAAAATACGAAGGCCTCGCGGCCGATCGGCGTAAGCTTCAGTTCGACACCTTTGCGCTTAGCTTCTTTTTGTTGTGCGATTGACGGAGCCGCTACAAATATAATATCGGTTTCTCCTTCAATTAATCTCTTGTAAGCTTCAGGTGTGCTGCTGCAAATTACTTGACTTGTTTGAAAATCATACGGATTATAATAACCCTCAGGATAAGTAGTTTGAACGAAAGCTGAATACAGTGGATAAAGTGCGGTTGCGCCGTCCAATCTTGGAAGATTGCTAGCGATATGATAGGAAGAAGGTTCATCCAGATTCACTGCTTTGGTCTTCTCAGCAAAGGGTTCATATTGTAGCAGATTAACCTCCCGATCATCGACCATGGCAATTCTGTTGACGTACGCTTGCTTGATCTCATATCCTGCGGTCGCGAGCAGACTAAGTCCGAGGATAGATAACAATACAATATTGCTTGTTTTTCGTGACAACACATTAAATATGATAAGTACAACATAGATGGCTAATACGATCGCTAAGATTGCCACAAGTGGGGTATAAAACAGCAGTCCTCCGTAAAGCGCAGTAATTATAGCACCTATGAATCCTAAAAAAGCTATTCCTCCAACGGCAAAGATGGAGAACAATAACTTCGTCCAGAATGCTTCTTTCATAACAACCTCCTCGACATGATTACTAAACTATGGAAAAATCAACATATTTTCATTATACAGAAGTTTTTTGGATGAAGCAGTAGAACAATTACGAACAAACATGTAATAAAATGCTGCGAAACATGAAAGTAATGTGTACATTTTCATAAAGTACTGGACGAATGGCAAGAAGAGGTTTATTCTGAGATTGTGAAAAAAACAACGGAATACAAGATTCTCGGGGTAGGGTGAAATTCCCGACCGGCGGTAATGTTCAAAGTGAACTGAGCCCGCGACTCACTTGTTCTGCTTGCAGAGAAGTGACTGATCTGGTGTAAATCCAGAGCCGACGGTAAAGTCCGGATGGGAGAGGATCATAAGATAAAGACGCTAGGAGTCTATCCTTGTACGTCTTTATTGATAATGCCCCCGAGTTTACCTTTTTGGTAATTCGGGGGTTTTTGGTCTCTTATCGAGGGTTTGTATCGACAAGGAGAATGAAATTATGAGTAATGTTACAGCTTCATCATCAACTAAGGTTGGCAGTACATCAGCGCTACGCAGTGGATTTTGGCTCGTTGTGATTGGTGCAGCATTATGGGGCGTTGATCCGCTCTTTCGTATCATCCTGTTAAAATCTTTGACCTCATCGCAAATTGTTCTTCTGGAGCATGTGGTGCTTTTCTTGGCTGCTTCACCTGTTCTTTGGCGTCACCGGGCGGAGCTTAAAGGAATTGGATTTCGCCAGATTGGTGCTTTATTGATTGTTTCATGGGGAGGTTCTGCCGGGGCGACGATCCTATTTACGATGGCACTTTCCAGTGGGGATTTGAATGCGGTGCTGTTACTGCAAAAGCTTCAGCCAATATTCGCGATCGGTCTAGCTGCTTTAATTCTTAAAGAACGTTTGCCTAAAAATTTCGGACCACTCATTGTGTTGGCGCTGGTAGGAACCTATCTGCTGACCTTTGGCTGGAGTATCCCTTTCGGACATGTGAATAACTTTATTGGGGTTAGCAGTCTGATGGCCTTGGGAGCAGCTGCACTGTGGGGGGGATCGACAGTCATGGGACGTTATCTGCTCGGTTCTATGAAATATGAGACAGTGACTTCGCTGCGGTTTATCCTTGCGCTTCCTTTACTGTTCGTTATCACTACGCTAGAAGGTGCACCGTGGCAGATTCATGGCGGGTTTGGTGCATCGGCAGCCATTGCGATTAATCTATTGCTGCAAGCTTTGCTGCCAGGACTTCTTAGTATGTTGTTGTATTACAAAGGGCTTAGCACGACCAAAGCTTCCTTCGCCACATTAGCTGAACTCAGCTTTCCTATGACGGGAGTAATCATCAACTGGATCGTGTTCCAACAGCTGGTCACTATCCCGCAGATTCTCGGATTTGCCTTGATCTGGGTCGCTTTATTCTTTTTATCTAATCAACAGTCCAAACCACAAACGCTCTGAGCAAATTGAAGTGGAATGGTTCTACCTATATAAAGATGATTCGAAGCCTTATGGCTTTCGGATCATCTTTTTTTGTATGTGATTTTACTCCTTGCTTAGATCAAATCGACTGCAAAAACTGCTGAAATGTTTCTAATGTAACATATAGCAGAATTAATAAAGCGTTTACAATTAGGGGGTGCACAAAATGACTGTGCCACTGAGTACATAATCCATTATTAAATTATTTAGGAGGAAACAGACATTGAAGAAATCATTTGTATTATTTATGATTCTGACCTTTCTTATTTCCCCTTTTACGTTTGGGCCGTCTGCTCAAGCGGCAGGAGATGAGAATATTGCCCTAGGTAAGCCTGCAATATCAGATAGTGAGCTTGCAGGGTATGAAGCGGGTAACGCAGTGGATGCGGATGAATGGAACACACATTGGACGGCGAATGACGGGAGCTTTCCTCATTGGCTGGAAGTAGATTTGCAAGGTGCATATGATTTGTCAGGTGCAACCGTCATCTGGAATGCATGGAGTTACATTAATCAATATACGATTGAAGTATCACGTGATCATAAGGTATGGACAACAGTTGTGGACAAAAGTCAGAGTAGCAGTGTAGAGCAAACTCAGTACAATGCTTTCAAGCTGCGGAATGTTTCTTATGTAAGGGTCAACCTGACCGGCATCAACGGCGGAAAATGGGCAGCCATTAATGATCTGAAGGTCTGGGGTGTTCCCGCAGCCGGCCCGCCGCATGAGCCGGCACAGGGTGAAATACAAACTGTACTGCCAGTACGGTTGGACACGGAAATTGGGCAAGCCCCTGAGCTTCCAAGTGTTGTAACTGTGGTATATAGCAATTCTGACACGGAGGATGCTCAGGTTACTTGGGATGTGATCCTGCCAGCAGAGTATTCCCGTCCCGGAACCTTTACAGTAAGCGGTTCTATCTCAGGTACTGTGCAGAAGGCAGTGGCGAAGGTAACAGTAGTAGGTGACAGCAGCACGCCTATTGTCGGATTTGAGAGCATAAATGTCAGCACAATTACGGATGTGCCTGCTTTATTGCCATCAGTGGTAACGGCTATATACGAAGATGGGTCAAGCAAACAGCTGCCTGTAACCTGGGATGACCTTACTGAGGCGGAGTACGCGGTTGAAGGAACTTACAGCGTAATGGGGAAAGTTGCAGGGACAGACCTACAACCCACAGCTGATATTCAGGTTACTCCGCTTGTGCTGCAATCCGGGTTCATAAAAGGTGCGGACATTTCCACACTGGAAGCGATTGAGGATGCCGGTGGAAAGTATTACGACAATGGAGTAGAAAAGGATTTGCTGGATATTCTTAAAAGCCGGGGTGTAAATTACATTCGGCTACGTTTATGGAATGATCCTCAGGAAGCTGGCGGCTATAATGACCGTGAGCATGTTGTGGAAATGGCGCAGCGCGTCAAAGCCAAAGGGTTTAAGCTGTTGCTTGATTTCCATTATTCTGATTTCTGAGCTGACCCCGGAAAGCAAAACAAGCCGGGAGCATGGGCGGATTACTCCTATGATGAATTGAAGCAAGCGGTATATGACTATACCAAAGATGTTATGGATGAGCTAAAGGAAAAGGGAGCTTCACCCGATATGGTCCAAATCGGAAATGAGATTAATGGGGGCTTGTTATGGCCTGACGGCAAATCCTATGATCAAGAGAATGCTTTTGAGAAGGTTGTTCCGCTTCTAGAGAGTGGAGTGAAGGGAGTTAGAGACAGCCAGAGTGCAGATCAGGATATCAAAATTATGATCCATCTTGCTGAAGGTGGCAAAAATGATATGTTTCGTTGGTTCTTTGACGAATTAACGAAGCGGAATCTTGATTATGACGTGATCGGCGCGTCCTTTTATCCGTATTGGAGCGGAACGATGGATAGCCTGCAGTTTAACTTGGACGATATCTCTAAACGATATGGTAAAGAAGTGATTGTGACGGAAACCGCATATCCTTACACGTTGCAGGACGGCGACAACTTTGAGAATAACATCGCTCGTCAGGATCAGCTAGACGGCAGTGGCTTCCCAGCTACGGTTGCAGGTCAAATGGCTGAGGTCAAAACAGTAATGAATGTATTGTCCAAAGTACCCGATGGTAAAGGAACAGGCTTGTTCTATTGGGAACCAGCTTGGATTCCAGTGCAAGGTGTAGGCTGGAAGGTAGGCGAAGGAAATGCTTGGGAGAATCAGGCAATGTTCGATTTTGCAGGGAATGCACTCTCTTCATTAAATGTCTTCAAAACCCCGGTGGCCGGTGAGGGGGGCGAAGAGGAACCGGGAACGGGAGGAAATCCCGGCACTGGTGGGGAACCCGGAACGGGAGGAAATCCTGGCACTGGCGAGGAACCCGGAACGGGAGGAAATAATCCCGGCACTGGTGAGGAACCCGGAACGGAAGGGAATCCTGGCACTGGTGAAGAACCCGGAACGGGAGTTAATCCTGATCCTGTCATCACGGTCAGAGATTCAAGCGTTGTAAATTCAGCAAATAAAGCAGTGGTCGAACATACAGCGGCAGGACAACTTCAGGTGAAGGCACAAGCAGGAATTTCCGGCATAGCTGATATCACGCTAGGTATAGAGGATATCAATAAGGCGCTGTCGACGCTTCCGGCGGATGAAAAACTGATTATTTCTGTTCTGCCATCGACGGGAGAGCTTAAGGGAGCAGTCGTTCATCTTCCGTTGAGTTCTATACTAGAGCAGGGCAAACATCCCCAAATAGTAATTGTATATGGTGCGGCATCTGTTACGGTTTCTACGGAAGCTAGTGCAGGAATTATAAAGACGGGAGCTAAGGAACTAACGCTCTCACTGGTTCAGGTAGCTACGCCAACCTTGCCTTCACCATTGGTAACTGGAGCAAAAGACTACCCGGCCTATAACATCCATGTGTCAGTAGACGGGACTTCTATCGATGTTTTCAAAAAAGGAGCAATATCGGTAGCCTTCCACTACAAGCTGAAGCTCGGGGAGCAGAGCCAGCGGATTGCTGTTTATTCGATACTTGCTGATGGAAAACTTGAAGTTATCAAAGCTGTGCGGTACAACCCAACCGCGGAACAGATTGTGTTTAATCCAAGTCATTTCAGCATTTATGCTGCGGGGTACGCAGAGGTGGGGTACACAGATTTAAAAGCAGCAGATTGGGCCACGTTAGCGATTGAATCCTTGACGGCTAAAGGGATCGTGCAAGGAATAGGAAACGGGATCTTTAATCCGCAAGGGGAGGTTACACGCGCTGAATTTGTCAGCATGCTGCTGTCCGCGCTGGAGCTAAAAGCAGAAAGAGGAACAGGCAGTTTTAAAGATGTGAACCTTGATGCGTGGTATAGCTCTGTTGTGATTACTGCTGGGAAATTGGGTGTTGTACAAGGACATGCGGATGGCACTTTTGGCCCGAATGATAAATTGTCCCGTGAAGAAATGGCAGCTATTTCGTATCGTGCGCTTAAGTTGGCGGAGAAAGTGAACGGTCAGACGGATGTGAACGTTATTTCTTTTAAAGATAAAGACCTGATCTCGTTGTATGCCAGTGAAGGGATCACAGCGCTTGCGCAGGCTGGGATTATCAATGGATTCGAAGATGGCAATTTCCGTCCGCAAGCCTATACAACACGCGCTGAAGCGGCTTATATCATACTCAATCTTTTGCAGCAATAATAGGCAGACAGGCAATAACTGTGCTCGAAAAGGCAGTTAGGGCCTGTCTTTACCACATTTTTTAGATATTTATCTTTTCGCAAGTAGGGATTGTTTGTACAATAGGGGCTATGACATTTGAGCCGGAGAGTGAAAGAACGTGTATAGATATAATTTATTTACCAAAATCGTGTGTATCATGGTCATTATGCTGATCCCGATAACCATCCTTTACTTCTATTCCAATAAAACGACCACGGATGTGCTGCGTACGGAGTTAAATACTTCGAATAATAATCAGCTTAGTTTTTTTCTGAATCAGGTAGAAAGTAATATGGAGTTATTGTCCTCGTGGCCGATTCTGCTGATCCATGATCCTGATATCCTCAGCCTTAAGGACACTTATCTGGAAAAAGGGCGTTTGAATCTGGATACGATAAACCTGATCAAACGGATTCAGACCAAAATCAGCATTCAAGAAAGCTCCTCCAATTGGAAGAGTAAGCTGTATTTATACTCCCCGTCCATTCATCGTATGGTATCTGAAAATGATGCGAAGTTATACGAAGATGAGGATCTGAAGCGGGAAGTGAAGTCGGGCTGGCATGTGGAGAAGATTGAAGGGCAGGAGGGTGACCGCTTCGTATTCTCGTGGTTTTCTTTTACACCTTTTATGTCAGAATTCGCTCCGGAAAAAGTCAAAACGGTTATGAAGGTAGAGTTCGACAGCCGGAACATAGAAGATATGCTGGATAAATTCAAAAGTGATGGCAGAAGAGACCCTTTTTATTATAAGCAGGGAACAGGACTTATTTTTAACCGCAGTGCCGACAAGGTGTTAGCTAAAGAATTGGTAGACAGGCTGGAAGAGACCCAGCTGAAGCCTAGTGAGAACCGCACGGTCAAAATAGAAGGTGAATCCTACAGTGTAAATATCGTCTATTCGGACAAAATGGGCTGGTATTTGATCGACTATATGCCGCTGACTGAAATCCTACATCCAATCCTGACCTCTAATCGTTTATTTTATTTTGCGATCAGTGCTTTGTTGTTAATGAGCTGTCTCGTAGCCTATCTGTTATATGTTCAAGTGCAGGTGCCTATAAGGTTATTGGTTGGAGGCTTTCAACGGTTGAAGCAAGGGGATTATTCTGCGCGAGTGGAGATTAAAGGGAAGAATGAATTCAGCTTCCTGTCCGGCCGGTTTAACAGTATGGTAGAACAGATTCAGATGCTGATCGAGAATGTGCTGATGGAGAAAATCCATGTTCGCGAAGCCCGCTTAAAGCAGCTTCAATCACAGATAAATCCACATTTTTTCTATAATTGCTTCTCCTTTATTACAAGTATGGCGAAGCTCGATAATATGGGGGCAGTCGTTGGGATGTCGCATAATTTGTCCCGATATTACAGATACACCACTCGTCAGGAACGTGATTTGGTTGCGCTGTCTGAAGAGGTGGAATTTGTGAATCATTATCTGGAGATCCAGAAGATGAGGATGAGCAGACTTCGTTATGAGATCAATATCCCACCGCAAATGCGCAAAAGAGAGCTTCCGCCGCTCGTACTGCAGCCTCTGGTGGAGAATGCGGTTATACATGGAATTGAGCCCATCGCCAAAGAGGGACTGGTGCGGATTACGGGTTCATGTGTAGGCAGAGAAATGACGCTTACGGTTGAGGACGATGGTCAGGGCATGACGCCAGAGGGAATTATAGAATTGGAAAATAAACTAAGCAGGGCGATGGATGAAGAAATGGGCTGCGGTTTATGGAATGTGCATCAGAGAATGCGGCTGCGTTTTGGGGAGACGTCTGGCTTGCGCATCTCGCCTTCTCCGCTTGGAGGATTACAGGTGACACTGCAGTGGTTGCTGCCCAACACAGACAATGAAATGGAATGACATCTAGGAGGGGAAAGAATGATAGAGCTGTTGTTAGTTGATGATGAGCCCTATGTTACGGAAAGTTTAGCTCGTACTATTCCATGGGCTGAAATCGGGGTGAAGCAGGTGCATCAAGCGGCATCGGGTGCTGAAGCTCTGCAAATTATGGAACAGCAGGCTATAGATATTATGGTTACTGATATTTCAATGCCAGGAATGACTGGCCTGCAATTAATAGAAGCCGTAGGCGAGAAATGGCCAAATATTCGGTCCATTTTATTGACGGGTTATTCCGATTTTCAATATGCGAAAAAAGCTATTCAACTGCAGGCATTTGATTATATTTTGAAGCCGGTAAGTGATGACGAGTTTATCAAAAGCGTATCCGGTGCGATTGAATCTTTGAAAGATGAATGGGAAGCCCATGATAGATATCATTTGCTGCTGTATAATCGCAAAGCCGATTACAGTGTTTTGCGGGCTAATCTGATGCACGAATTGCTTCTCGGCAGGGTGCTGTCCGAGCGGACGCTGGCCATTAAGCTGAAGGAATATGAAATCTCCTTCCAGCCGGACGCTGAAGCAGCGATGCTGCTGATTCAGCTTGGTAAACATTATGCCGCCATGGATCACCATTCGGTTTCTCTAATGGAATATGCGATCGGTAACATTGCCGAGGAGCTTTTTAAGGAGCAGTTCCATGTCTGGTTCTGCAAAGCGCCGCATGATTGCTTGATTCTGCTTGTTGAATTAAAGCCGGCAGTTCAGCAGGGATTGGAGCAAATGGCTAACTATGAAGCTGCAAGGCAGCAAGTCCTAAAAGCGGTGATCGCGAATTTCCAAATTAGTGTAAGCAATTACCTCAAGGGTGAGATTTCACTGATTGTAACGGAGTGGTTCACCTTTCCAGAGGGGATGACGGCTGCCTATCGAAGCGGTCTTAGCTCGATGTATTTGGCAGCACATGATGAATCCAGTTCCGTGCTGTTTTTGGATGATCGCCAGCATCAGGAGACGATGAGCATCAAATCGCTCGAATGTCTTTATCGTCCACCTACACTCATTCATCTGTTGGAATCCAAACAATGGGATACAGCAAGGCAAAAAATTGCTGACGTGTTCCGGGATATGGAGAATGCACGGTTTTCTAGTGAACATCTGTACGAGGTCTTTCTATCGATAACGAATGCATTTATGTATATAGCGCATAAGAGTGGCCAGTTCATCTCCAAGATTGATCAATACGCTTTAGATCCGTTGTTGACGCAGAGTATTATTGTTTCTTTTGATAAGCTTAAAGAATGGGCGTTTGATATGCTCGATAAGCTTCAGAAGGAGCTATCCGAAAGCGATCAGAATACGAAAAGTTATATTATCAAGCAGGTCCATGAGCTGGTAGGAAACCATTCGGGTCATGAGCTGTCCGTCAAAACCATTGCCGATCATGTATATTTGCATCCTGTCTACTTGTCCAAGATTTATAAGGCTGAGACTGGGGAAGGGCTTGGGGACTATATTATTCGGATGCGGATGGAACGGGCACTTTATCTGCTTAAAAATACGAATAAAAAAATCTATGAAATCACCTCTGAGCTTGGATATCAAAATCCGCAATATTTCAGTAAGATGTTCAAAAAACACTACCATATGACACCAAATGAATTCCGGGACGGATAGAGGTTGAGAAAGGTGCAGAAACCTTGTTTAAATGACGTATTCGGGCTTAGAATCGTTCCCTATAATTAAATTGTAACCAACACTTATGGAATCCAAGGGGGAACAAAATGAGCGCGATGAAGAGAAAAAGATGGCTGCCGCTCCTGTGTATGAGCATGCTTTTGGCGGGTAGCCTTGCGGGCTGTTCAGGCAATAACGCTGCTAATAGTAAAGACACTGCTGGAGATAAAACAGCTGGTGAAGCGACTGCAAATACAGCTTCCAATTCTGAAAACGCCTACAAGGATAAATACGATCCTGAGGTGACATTTACAACCGCATGGGGCGTGGACCCTGAACTTAAATTCAAAAACGGTGAAAGCATTGAGAATAACGTGGCTACAAAATGGGCTAAAGAAAAATTCGGCATCAACATTAAGTCCCTTTGGTCCATCACAGATACGAACGGCGCATTTGGTACGAAGCTGCGTTTATCCATGTCTTCAGGTCAGGACATGCCTGATGTCGTAACCATCGGTACAGCCGACAACACGATTGCACAGGATTTGATTGATTCCGGCATGTATGCTGATGTAGGAACTTTGTTTGATAAATATGCTTCAGATACTTGGAAAGAAGCGATGGCACAGGATCCTAACGTTTGGAACCAATACAGCCGTGATGGAAAAAGAATGGGTCTGCCTGTTCTCGATTATGCATATAACCATGATTACATTCTGTGGATCCGCCAAGATTGGCTGGATAAGCTGAATATGCAAGCACCGAAGACGATCGATGAGCTGGAAAAAGTGATGGATGCGTTCAAGAATCAGAACCCTGATGGCTTAGCACCAGACAAGGTAACTCCACTTAGTATCGGCTTTAAAACAACGATGAACACTTGGATGGGCGACCCTTCTTGGATCTTTGGTGCTTACGGAACCTTGCCACAGCAATGGAATCTAGATGCTGATGGTAAATTAGAATACGGCTCTGTAAATGCTGGCATGAAGCAAGGGCTCGAAAAACTGAAGGAATGGTTGGCTAAAGGTTATATACCTCAGGAAGCGGCTCTTTGGGATGAGAACAAAACTGCCGAACCAGCAGTTGCGGGTACAGCAGGTATTCTCCCGGGTCCTTACTGGATGAGCGGCTGGCCGCTTCAGGATACCGTGAAGAACTCTCCAGATGCAGTATGGGCTCCAATTGAAATTCCAGCGGGTCCAGATGGAAAGGTTATGCGTCATGGTACACAATTCACTAACGGTGTAACTTTGATCAGCACGAAAATGAAAAATCCTGAAGCCTTCTTTACTTATCAAAACTACCTGTTCGATAACTTTGCTAATCCAACGCCAGGCAGTGAACTGGATAACGGCCTTTTTGCAGGATACGACTATGAGCTAGATGCGAACGGTAAGATGATCGAAAATGATAAAATTGCTGGCGGTTATGTGAATAGCGTTCGTTATATGCTGGTTCGTGACGGTGCCCGGATTCCGGATGCCCAAATGAAAGCACTCCTTAACCTGGCAGATGGCGCAGAGCCAACAACCCGCCTGGAGAAAGACGTAGCTGTGAATTATGGTAAAGATACCCCAGCTGCTGCAAAAGTTCTGCTGGCGCAAGAGGATAAATCCTTTAAGAATATGTTCACAGGTCCTACGACCGAAACTATGAAATCGAAGATGGACTATCTGAACAAAATTGAGAACCAAACGTTTAATGAAATCATCTATGGCAACAAACCGCTGGATGCATTTGATTCCTTTGTAGCGACCTGGAAATCAGGTGGTGGCGATCAAATCACTAAAGAAGTTAACGAATGGTATGACAGCGTAAAATAAGGTTTGGATTTAGTTTGGCTAGGTAAAAAGCAGCAAACGGGACCGTCTCTTCAGCCTTAGTATTAGGCTTTAGGGAGGGTCCCTGTTTGCGTTTGGAGTCCTCTTTTTTCTATGTGATAAAGAGATTGCTTTTGTACCATATATATTGGTTTTGCTCGCTATTTGAGGAATTCGGGCGTTGCTATAATTTGAGTATGGTTACAGAAGAACTTGACACGATATGGGGGACCAAGGATGAGAACACTAAAAAAAACATGGCCTTTTCACTTGATGTTATTGCCGGCGATGATATTCCTGATCATCTTCAGCTTTATTCCAATGGGCGGAATTGTGATGGCATTTCAGGATTATAAGCCATGGCTGAAAATTTCAGGCTCGGCATGGGTTGGATTGGACAATTTCCGTTATCTGTTTGAACGTAATGACAGTATGCAGGTCATTTGGAATACATTGATTATTGCTGTTCTAAAAATGATTTTCAATCTGGCTGTACCGTTTGTGTTCGCCATTTTGTTAAATGAGATTCGCAAGGTATACATACAGCGCACTATTCAGACGCTGGTTTACTTGCCTCACTTTTTATCTTGGGTTATTCTCGGCGGGATATTGCTGGATTTGCTTGCTACAGATGGTTTTGTCAATCAGATCTTAGGCAGCATGGGCTTCAAACCCATCTTTTTCTTAGGGGATAACAACTGGTTCCGGTTCACAGTTATTCTCACAGATGTGTGGAAGGAATTTGGTTATAATACGATCGTCTTCCTAGCTGCTCTAGCAGGAATCAATCCTTCATTATATGAGGCTGCTGAAATAGACGGCGCTAACCGCTGGAAGCAGACACGTTTTATCACAATGCCATCTCTATTGCCAATGGTTGTGGTGGTAGGTACCTTGGCTCTCGGAAATGTATTGAACGCAGGGTTTGACCAGATTTTTAACCTCTACAATCCACTGGTCTATCAGAAAGGCGATATTATTGATACCTTCGTGTACCGCACGGCTATTCTGAATGGTGAGATGGGCTTTGGTACGGCAATCGGACTGTTTAAGTCGGCCATTAGTATGATCCTAATTCTCGTCTCGTACAGTTTGGCTAAGAAGTGGGCAGGATATCGCATTTTCTAATTTACCAAAGGAAGAGGGAGACAACTTATGTATTACAAAACAAGAGGTTATCGTATATTCAATGTGTTTAATACTTGCTTTCTAATCCTGCTCGCACTGATGTGTATTGTACCTTTGATTCACGTGCTGGCTGTATCCTTTAGCGCGAAGTCGGCAGCTGACGCCAATTTGGTAGGATTATGGCCAAAGCAATTCTCTCTGGAAGCTTATAAAAAGACAGTAAACAATCCAATCTTCCTACACTCCATCTGGGTATCTGTACAAAGAACCATACTCGGGACTGGACTTACACTATTAATTACTTTTCTGGCAGCCTACCCGTTGTCCAAAGAAAACTCAGCCTTCAAGGGCCGTAATGTCTACTCTTGGTTGTTCGTTTTCAGTATGGTGTTCAACGGCGGATTGATTCCATTTTACATTGTGATTCAAAAGATTGGTTTGATGGATTCCTTCTGGGTACTTGTTCTGCCAGGTGCGGTAAATACGTTCTTGGTGATTCTGATGCTGAACTTCTTCCGTGGTATTCCAAAAGATCTGGAGGAGGCCTCGCTAATAGACGGAGCCGGACATTTCCGTACGTTGTTCAGTATTTACTTGCCGATTTCTTTACCATCGATCGCTACGATTGCCTTGTTCAGCATGGTATTTCATTGGAACTCCTGGTTTGATGGACTATTGTATTTGAATAATTCTAAGCAATTTCCACTGGCGACATTCCTGCAGACGGTTATCATTCAACGGGATATGAGCTCCATGAGCATCAATCCAAAGGAAATGGAGCTGATCTCGCAGACGACGGTGAGAGCCGCGCAAATATTTATCGGAGCCGCTCCAATTTTGATCGTATATCCTTTCCTGCAAAAATATTTTGTTAAAGGGATGACACTTGGTTCTGTAAAGGAGTAGCAATGATGACAACCACATTTATCAATGGAATGGATATCTCGTTTCTGGATGAAATTGAACAGGCACGGTATGTTGGATTACTTGCGATCTAACTGATGAATTGGCAGAAACAAGAAGATAGCTTAAGGTTAATTACCTTGAGCTGTCTTTTTTAAATTTCCAGAAGAAGGATTGGCCTTTCCTGATACCTATAAACAAGCAACATTTCAGTATTTCAGGAAATTGATTCAGAGCAGCAAGAGTAAAAATAAGGCTTTACTCCCATACTACCGATATCTTGGACCTGAGCTTCACCATAACCTTTAGGAGGAATGCGGATGAAACAACATTCTGCTCCCACCATCTATATACAGCTTAAAAATCGGGTGATGGTTCCCAAGGGTAAAGGTGTCACATTGGGTGATATTGCTTTTTTGATAGCGGAGCCTGAGCTGAAAGAGTCGTTGGAGACAATTCTCTTAATGAAGCCGGAGCAAAGTGACGGCAATCTGATTTTGATTGATCTGTTGATGGTTATCCCCCGGATATATGAACTTATACCGAATGCGGACATTGAACCGATCGGTGAAGGGAGGACGATTGTGCAGATTGAGAGTCAGGTGGAGAGACGGAAACCTTCGGTGGCGATGTTTGTTTTAGTGTGGCTGCTGCTTTTCTTTGGGTCTGCTCTGACAATTATGAACTTTCATGCTGATGTAAATATGCTGGAGGTACAAATTCGAATTGTGGAGATGCTAACGGGTCATCGGGATGAGCATCCCTATATATTTCAGATTGCTTATTCTCTGGGCATCGGGTTTGGGATGGTCATTTTTTTCAACCATTTATTTAAAAAGAAGTGGAACGAGGAGCCTACTCCGCTGGAAGTGGAAATGTATCTGTATCAGAAGAACATCGACCAATATGTCATCAATGAGGAATACAGCAAGATGAGGCGCCGAAGTGAAAACCAATCTGAGAATACGGAGGACTGAAGATGACGGCACCCATAGCACTGGGACTAAATTTGCTGCTGGGCATTGCGGGTGGTATTGCTGTAGGCGGCGGAGTGATCGCTCTATTTGTTGTGCTCGATATGGTGCCGCGTCTGGCGCAATTAACCTCTTCTTACGATAAAGTTCATTGGTACGAAGGCGCGATGGTAGGTGGATCTTTAGTAGGTACTGTTAGTGATTTTTGGAATTGGAAGATTACCTCAGGTCCTCTAGTTGAACTTGGTGTAGGACTATTTGATGGGATTTTTGTCGGGATGCTCGCTGCAGCATTGACCGAGGTATTAAATGTGCTGCCGATACTTGCTAAACGCTTAAATATGACACATTATCTATTCGGTCTGTTAATGGCGATGGTGAGTGGGAAGGTCGCGGGTTCTTTGTTCGACTGGTTTGTATACCGACAGTAAACAGGGGGTTATGAAATGAGCAAGTTTATTCACAGCGGTGATTCTGCACCGGAAGATGACCATCTGGAAGATAATGCTGCAGCTGCTGCAGCAATGAAGACAACTGCAGCGGATCTAGTTGCAGATCACACAGAACCTGTAGGAGCTTCAGCTATCGGGGAAAGTGAAGATTCAGCGGAAAATTCTACAACAACTGAAACTAGCCAAGACCAGGAGGATGCAGAGGCGTCAGCCGAATTAGGCACTGAGCTGCAAGACGCAGATGCAACTGCGGAGCAGGGAACAGAGCAGCAGGATGCAGAAGCGACTACAGAGCAGGGAACAGAGCAGCAGGATGCGGAAGCGACTGCCGAGCAGGGAATAGGGCAGCAGGATGCGGAAGCCACCGCGGAGCAGGGAACAGGGCAGCAGGATGCGGAAGCCACTGCGGAGCAGGGAACAGGGCAGCAGGATGCGGAAGCCACTGCGGAGCAGGGAACAGGGCAGCAAGATGCGGAAGCGACTGCGGAGCAGGGAACAGGGCAGCAGAATGCAGAAGCATCGGATGAGCTCGGCAATCAGGAGCCCAATGAGCCGAGTAAAGGTTTTTTTGCCAGGTTATTTGGTATGGATTCAGAGGATTCGGAATCAGATGATGAGGCACAGGATCAGAATGCTCAGGCAGCAGGAGGCACAGATAACGGTACCGGAACCGGGGAGGGTTCTCAAGCTCAACCGAAGCCTTCGAAGAAGCAGGCGAAGCAGCAGACTCAGAACAAAGGGAAAAATAAGCTGCAAGACAAACGCGATAGTGAGCATTCTAACTCATTAAAGGAATCCGTTATTTATTGGCAAGGCAATGATCATATCCCAGGTTCTCTACAAGAAACAAAAAACACGCTGACCGAAGTGATGGGACTGGGATCAAGTTTTGATGTGACGTTTAGAGAAATGTCCTTTGGGGGACATAAGACAGCTTTACTCTGTTTAAGCGGATTCACCAACGAAGATGTAACGGATGAAATTCTGAAACGACTAACCTACCTTTCTTCAGAAAATTTGTCCGCAGGTGTGTTAGGTAGCTTTATGAACGAATACATCCCTCATATTCAAGTTGAAGAGGGTAGTGTATTAAGTGAATGTTTCGATAAAGTATTAAAAGGAATGAGCGCACTATTTATTGAGGGTGAGAACAAAGTTATCCTAATGGATACTCGATCTTACCCAATGCGAAGTCCGGATGAACCCTCGATTGATCGGGTGGTACGTGGTGCGCGTGATGGTTTTACAGAAACCCTGCTTAGTAATATTTCACTTGTAAGAAGACGGATACGTGATCCGGGGCTGAAGCTTGAAATGTTTCAAGTGGGACGGCGGACACGGACAGATGTCTGTGTGGCTTACATCGATGATATCGTTGATAAAACACAGGTTACGTCTGTCATCGATAAAATCAACAGCATCGATATCGATGGTATTCCACTGGCGGATAAGCAATTGGAGGAAGCGATTATCGGCGGAGGGTGGAACCCTTATCCTATGGTGCGTTATTCTGAACGCCCTGACGTTGTTGCCTCCAATTTATTGGAGGGACGGGTCATATTATTCGTGGATACCTCACCCATTGTAATTGTTCTTCCGACCACCTTTTTTGATCTTTGCCAGCATGCGGAGGAGAATCGTCAGACTCCTTTTATGGGGACATATCTGCGGTGGGTCCGTTTCATCGGCATCTTCGCCTCCATGTTCCTGCTCCCGTTATGGATGCTGCTTGTTATCCATCCTGAGTTAAAGCCTGCTATGCTGGATTTTATCGGGCCGCAAAAGACAGCGAGAATTCCTATTCTCGCTCAGTTTCTGATTGTAGAGCTTGGGGTTGATTTACTGCGGATGGCCGCCGTGCATACCCCAACACCTTTAGGCTCAGCGATGGGTTTGATTGCAGCCATATTGATTGGTGATATAGCGGTGCAGAGCGGTCTGTTTGTAAACGAAGTAGTACTATATATGGCGGTAGCCTCAATCGGTATGTTCGCGACTCCGAGTTATGAGCTGGGTCTGGCGAATCGTATAGTCAGGCTTGTGTTATTAATTGCCGTAGCGGCGTTCCAGGTACCAGGCTTTATGATTGGCACGACGTTGCTGACTATCTTCTTAACCACTCATCGGTCCTATAACTCCTCATATATGTGGCCGTTTATACCCTTTAATGCAAAGGCAATGAGTGAAATTCTATTGCGTAAACCGGTCCTAAGTTCGAAGGAAAGACCGTCTTTTAACAAAACCAGAGACAATACCAGAATGCCGCCATCTCAAGAGAATGAGTAACAATCGTAGGAAAATACAAAACTACTGCAAATTAGTCCATTCAATGGAGTTCCCACTGTCTGTTATACTGAATACACTAAGACAGGGTGGAACCTTGATATTCCACAGAAATTGGAGGACTAAAGAATGTTTCTACACGGTACTAGCCGCATTAACGATGCTGGGCATTTGGAGATCGGCGGATGTGATGTAACTGAATTGAAAGCGGAATATGGAACCCCGCTATATATATTGGACGAGCAATTGGTTAGACAACGTTGCCGGGAATATATGGATGCTTTTAAAGCCTCCGGCCTTGGTTTCCAAGTAGCTTACGCAAGCAAGGCGTTTTCAGTAATGGCAATGGTTCGTTTGGCTGATGAAGAAGGTTTGTCACTGGATGTTGTATCTGACGGCGAACTATATACAGCTTTGCAAGCTGGCTTCCCGGCAGAACGTATTCATTTTCATGGCAACAATAAGACATCTGAAGAGATCGAAATGGCGATTGATGCCAAAATCGGCTGCTTTGTAGTCGATAATCTGGTAGAGCTTAACCTTTTGCAGTCCATTGCCGCACGTAAAGAAGTTAATGTGAACATCTTATTGCGGGTGACACCAGGTGTAGAAGCGCATACTCATGAATATACCGCAACTGGCCAGACGGATTCCAAATTCGGTTTTGATATCGGTAATGGATCGGCCTATGAAGCAGTGAAAGCAGCAGTCAGCAAAAAGAATATCACGCTGCTTGGTGTGCATTCCCATATTGGTTCGCAGATCTTTGAAACCGATGGTTTCCAGCTGGCTGTTGAGCGTGTGGCAACTTTTGCCCGCAGTGTTAAAGAAGGCTTGGAAGTGGACTTCCGTGTAGTCAATCTTGGCGGAGGTTTCGGCATTCGTTATGTTGAGGGAGATACCCCACTACATGTTTCTGAATATGTTGCAGCGATTACGGATGCAGTGAAGACTCATTTTGCGGGAATTTATAGTGCTTTGCCGGAAATTTGGGTGGAGCCGGGCCGTAGTATTGTTGGAGATGCAGGTACTACATTGTACACTGTAGGATCTAACAAGGACATTCCTGGCGTGCGTAAGTACGTTGCTGTTGATGGTGGAATGACCGACAATCCACGCCCTGCTTTGTATCAGTCTAAATACGAGGCATTGCTTGCTAACCGTGCTAACGAAGACGCAACTGAGACTGTTTCCATCGCTGGTAAATGCTGCGAGAGCGGAGATATGTTGATCTGGGATGTAGAGCTGCCAAAGGCTGAAAGCGGCGATTTGTTGGCTGTAGCCTGCACAGGTGCGTATAATTACTCCATGGCCAGCAACTATAACCGTCTTCGCCGTCCGGCTTTAGTATTCGTACAGAACGGACAAAGCGATCTTGTAGTGCGTCGTGAAAGCTATACGGATCTTATTGCCAACGATATTGTTCCAGAGCGTATCGCCAAACAGACAGTTGTTGCTAAGTAATAGCCTGCTGCTGTAAGGTGGGTAAGGTTGAGCAGCATATAGAGCAAGCAGGAAAGTCTCCTGCTTGCTTTGCTTTGTGCGTGGTTTCATAGTAATATAATTGAGGTATTCTAAATTTGTTAATTTTGAAAGGGGTCATTTACATATGGCAAAGCAAGCGAAAATCACTCTAGAAAATGGCGGCGTAGTGCTGCTGGACTTGTTCGATCAAGATGCACCTAACACTGTAGCCAACTTTGAAAAGCTGGCAAAAGAAGGTTTCTACAACGGATTAACATTCCACCGTGTTATCCCTGGTTTCGTTGCTCAAGGCGGATGCCCTAACGGAACTGGATCTGGCGGTCCAGGATACACAATCAACTGCGAAATTAACCCAAACAAACACGAACGTGGAACACTTGCTATGGCACATGCGGGTAAGAACACAGGCGGAAGCCAGTTCTACATCTGCTACGCTCCACAACCACACTTGGATGGAGTACACACTGTGTTTGGTAAAGTAGTAGAAGGCATGGATCTTGTTGATGCTTTCAAAGGACGCGACAAAATGACTTCGGTAGAAATCATCGAAGCTTAAGATTTAATAGTTAAAAAGCCAGTCTCCGAATATCGGGGCTGGCTTTTTTGTGTTGTTAAAGAATCCGCCTAACCTGTGTACGCCGCGAATTGCGCCGTTCTGGCAGCCAGAAGAATATCAAATACATGGCAAGAAACACAGTGAAGGCAAACAGCTCTTCAACAAGCAGGTAATAAGGATAAGGTCCAAAATAATCCAATACGGAATAGGTGCTAGGCTTCTGGGATAGGAACATGTAGTTTGAGCCTAGGAAGTAATTAGCAGTCCAGATGCAGGCAGCCACAATATTGAGGCCAAGCATGGTGATGAGTAACGATCTCCAAGTCGGCTTGTAGCCCTCAATCCAGGTCATATAAAGAGACGCCAGAATAATAGAACCATGAGCTATAAAAAACAGGAGAAAGCGGAAATGAGGGAACGGATAAACTAGGTTAGGGGTAAGCAACGCAATAAATGCTCCGCCGATCCCGGCAAAGTAGAGAAAGGAATAAAGGGTTCGACTGCGTGAAATTAACATGATAATAGACAGCAGTAGAGTGATTCCACAGAGCTCGAACGGTAATGAGGAGCTGGAGCGCCAGAAGTTCTGAGAGATGTACCACATTTGCAGCCCGGCTTCTGAGACTACAAGTAGAATGATTAGCAGCAAACGCACACTTTGCCGAAGTCTTGAATCTGCACGAATTTCAAACCGTAAGCTATAGAGCAGTAGACAACTTAACGTAATGATAGACAGCGCAACCCAATGCGAAGATGAGAACATGATGAAATCCTCCGCGTGCTGGCGATCAAAAAAAGATGAAAGCTGCATAGACAAACCTCCTTTGAACGTGAAAACATCCATCAAAAATAAAGTTTGAGAATTTTAATAATATTGATTCTAGATATCCATAAATTGGGTATATATGTATATGTTCTGTCAACTCCACCACATAAGGAAGACTTTTCATTATATTAACATAAGATGGGGCGCTGGGTGCGGAATTACATATGAAGCTTTTGAACAAACAGGGGTGGAAAACAATTAGAAGAAGAAAATGGAGGCAAAAAGAACATGTTTAAGAAAAAAATAAGTGTAATGGTCATTATTTTGATGCTTGTGGCACAATATGCCTATGGCATCGGATTTGCTCCGCAAGTAAAAGCGGCTGCGATTGATGACGAAAGAAATATCATCACCAGTGTTTCGATGGCTGTTTACGGGCCGGATGGAATCACAGTCACGAATAGCGTATACGAACAAGATGCTAATGTTACCTTGGATTATAATTGGTCTCTTCCTAAAAATCATAATTACAAGCAAGGTGACACTTTTACTTTTCAGCTTCCAGAACAGTTCCAGCTATTTAATGATTTTAACGGACCGTTGGTCTCTGAGGATGGAGATGTAGGGAGCTTTGAAGTCAGGCAAATTTCACATGAAGTGATAATGACTTTTAATGACTACATAGAAACGCATGATGACGTGCAGGGAACGCTGCGGTTAAATACTAAATTCGATAAACAGAAAATCTCGGGCAGTACTATTCAGAATATTTTATTTCCCGTGAGCGGCGGTATTCAGACAGTGACAGTGAATTTTAAACCAAGTGTTGGATCGACTATAGAGAAGAGAGGTATTCCCGGAGGCTTCAATGCGAACCAAATATTATGGACTGTTGATGTCAATAAGTCTTTGGAAGCCGTGGGGAATGCCATTGTGACGGACCCCATCCCTTCAGGCTTATCATTAAATACTCCAGTCACTGTGAGCGTGTATCAACTGAGCATTCAATTGGATGGTTCAGTAACGGAAGGAGCATTGCTCGACACAAGCGAATACTCTGCAGAGCTCTCCGGAGGGTCACTGATTGTCCGTTTTACGGAGCCTGTGATTAAAGAGGCTTACCGTATTGTATATTCCACAGGGATTACTAATGACCATCGGCTAAGCTTCACCAATACTGCAACTTTTTCAGGAGATGGGCAAGAGCCTGCCAGCTCCTCTGCCACAGTGAATGTAGAACGTGGAGGAAGCTTGAAAAAGTATTCCACAAGCTATGATGGGGGCAAGCAGATCATTTCCTGGGCAATTGAATATAACTACAGTGAAAAGAACATCCCGCAAGGAAACGCTGTGTTAACAGATTTGTTCGATGATTCTCAAGAGCTGGTAGCCGATTCATTAAAAGTATATGCTGTGCAGCTGGATTCTTCCGGTGGTGCAACGTTAGGCAATGTTTTGACAAAGGATGTTGACTACACGGTTGTTTCCACCTCAGACGTTCATAAGGCTGGATTTGTATTGCAATTTGTACACGATGTTACTTCACCATATCGAATCGAATATAAGACAAAAGCGATAAAGCGCGTGTTTGAGGATGTCACCATAACTAATACAGTCTCCGATAGTACGTATAGTAATCAGGCTACCCGATTAATCCGGTCTTCCATTCTTTATAAGACTTTATCAACCGTAGATTATCAGAATAAAACATTGGGCTGGAAGGTCACATTGAATAGTGACAATTACCCGATGAGCCATGTTGCAGTTACCGAATCCTTCCCATTTGGCGGCCTAAAGTTTATTCCGGAATCACTGGTGATTAGAAATCTGAATGGAAATGTTTTAAATCCGAATAACTATAATCTAGTATACAACTCACCTGTCGAGCCTAATAAAGGCTTCAAGGTAGTGTTTAATTCACCGATATCTGGTCTTTACACGATTAGCTATTCTACAGAATTTAACAAGGATTGGATTTGGGCTAAAACTGAAAGTTTCAACAACAAAGTTCGCTTAGACTGGATGGACTCTACTGAAGCCTTACGCACGATAGAAGCAGAAGGGTTATTCATTCCTAGACCTGAAGCGAAAAACAATGGATTTAAAGGGGGAGCCTACGATGCTTCAACTAAAGAAATTACTTGGACGATAGGCGCCAATTATAACGGCAAAACCCTCGAAGCTCCGGCGCTTGCAGATATTTTAAAATCAGGCCAGACCTTGGTTCCTGGTTCACTTAAAGTTTACACTATGAATATTGCAAAGAATGGTGATCCTACCAAGGGTGGAGAAGTGAATCGTAATAAATATACCTATAGCTTAAATAGCGATAATGAATTAAAGGTCATTTTTACAGATACGATTAACTCCGCTTTCTACATTGAATTTAACACAAGTCTTGAAGGGCAAATAATAGGCACTACTATTGATAATAAAGCTAATCTCTATGATGGAACAAAAGTGGTTTCCAAAGATTTGACCGCCTCCGTAAAAATTCCTTTTGGAGAGGATTATGTGCTGAAGGACGGCACACAAAACGGGGATAAAATCGACTGGAGCCTGCAAATTAACCGGGGGCAGTCTACTGTAAAGGATGCTTTAATCAAAGATACTCCTAGTGCTAATCAAATTTTGCTGCAGAATTCATTCCATCTATATCCTACGGCTGTAGCTGTGAACGGAGATATCACGAAAAGCGGCCCTGAATTGATTCAGGGTGTTGATTATAGCGTAGTTATTACAACGGATGCCGATGGAAAACAATCCTTTGAGTTAAGCTTTGCCAAGGAAATCAGCAGGGCTTACATTCTCGAATATCAATCCCTGATTGTGGCTAACACTGGAGACAAAGTAATAAATACTGTACATTTCAGTGGTTTTAACGGCAGCGAAATAAGTAAAGAGACCTCCAAAGAAATTATTGTCGGGGTCTCCAGCGGTTCTGGCACAGGCAGCGGGGTTAGAGGCACCCTCAATATTAAGAAGCTAGATGCTGAAGATAACTTAAAAGCGCTTGGTGATGCGACTTTTGCATTGTATCGACTAAATGGAGCGGAACGTGTATTGATTAACAGTCTAACTACAGATGCAGAGGGTACAGCTACATTCAATAAAATATGGCTGGGTAGCTATGTATTGGTGGAGACAGCAGCTCCAAATGGTTACGTGCTCGATACATCCGAGCATCCAGTGGAGATTCGTTCCTCGTCAGCGATTCAACTGGTGATTACGAATCAAAAAGCAGTGGAGCCAACGCCTACGGCAACACCAGAACCAACCGATGCTCCAACAACAACACCAGAGCCAACCGTAACACCTGCACCATCAACAACGCCAGAACCGACGGTTTCTCCATCACCAGAAGCGACTGCTGCACCTACACCAATCCCTACAAGCAGCACATCTGGAGGTTCGGTGGTACCCACGTCTACAAGTTCGCCCGTACCAGGGGTAATTATTAATGATCCAGCTGTTCCTGCTGGTCCTGGAATTGCCGCCGATCTAGGATCCGCGACATCAACCGATGAGGGAACTCCTGAGCAAGAGATTACCGAAGAAGAAATTCCATTAGGAGAAGTTGATATCGATGATGAAGAAGTACCAAAGGGTACGGTGAACAATAGCACTTCGGTTGCTCCTCAGCTGCCGAAGACAGGTGAGAATAGTCCAATGCCACTGTATCTGTCGGGAATTGGGTTGATAACGATAGGCTTTGTTTTGAACCGAGTATTTAGACGTAGGGGTAAGACGGAGTGATTGAGATTAGTGTGATTTAAGCTTTTGTGCTTTTTTTGAAAAATTTATGGCTGATTCTTAAGTGTACCGGGACTAAAACTTTTCCTCCTGGCAGTAGCGGCGCAGCATCAATGGTGAGAGCTTTCCCGTTCACGAGTGCTTTGACACTGCCCACAGTCATAGTAACGGTGTTCTCGGCGTGCTTAAGCTAAAGATCAGTAGTGGTCGGCGATGCTTAGCTGTCGCGGTATGAATGAAATGGCCCCTAGCATAGTTAAATAAGATGGATAATAATATTAGAGGAATTCCTCACTTATAGCAGAGTTGGTATGAAATCACTATAAGTCAGAGATCTTAAGGCTTTATGTTATGAAATCTTATCATTTTCTTAATGGATGAGATTGTACAAAAAATCCCTGCAAGCATCATTCGCTCACAGGGAAAGAGGTTTCAAATTCAGTTTGTTTGCGTGTGCTTTTGGCTGTAATGGTTCCGCCGTGAAGCTCTGCAATACTCTTGGCTATGGCGAGCCCTAAGCCACTTCCGCCTGTCTCTCGGGAGCGGGATTTATCGACACGATAAAAGCGTTTAAATAAGTGGGGGAGGTCGGATGCAGGGATAGGAGTACCATAATTCGTACATACAGCAACTATTCTACCGTCTTTTCTAACAACAGAAATGTCTAGAATTTTTCCTTCCTTTCCGTATCTTACGGCATTGGTAAATAGGTTCTCATACAATCGCACCAGCTCGTCCGCATCTCCGTTGATGATCAGAGGAGCTGTATCCGTATGAATGCGGTAGATCATATCTGCTTGTTCCAGTACGGGTGCAAATTCCTCAATCAGCTGTTCGAGCAGCTTGCCGAGATCTACAGGCTCAATATTTAGCGGTAATCCGCTGCTGCTGACGCGTGTGTATTCAAATAAATCGTCGATTAGCTTTTTAAGAGTCAGAGATTTCTCATAGGCAATATTCACATAATAACGCAGCTCAACCTCGTTTTTATAACGATCCCTCTCCACATATTCAAGGAATCCGAGAACAGAGGTTAGTGGGGTTCGGAGGTCATGGGACACACCTGTGATTAGGTCATTTTTGGCTTTTGCAGCGGCTCGTTCTTCCTCTATAGCAGATTTTAGCTTGCTAGCCATTGTGTTCATATTTTCAGCGAGCTTTCCGAGTTCATCCGTACCTGATACCGGCACCTTGAAAGACAAATTGCCATCCGCAATGGCCTGAACTCCGCTCGTAATGTTATGAAGATTCTTAGTTGTATTTCTGGACAGTTTTAGGATGAAAAAAATAAATAAAGGAATCCCTATAAGAATTACAACTGGCGTCGATCCAATAGTATTGATCACCCAGAGAATGAGTCTGACTCCCCAAAAGGAGCGCGAAGGATTTAACCACAGCAATAGTGAAGTGCCATAATAGCTGCCCATTAAGATTAAAGCGGTGAGTGCTAGGCTTGTTAAGCTGAAGCCAACTATTTTCCAGGATAGGGTATCGAATCGTTTAAAGTTCAACTAGAAGGACCTCCTTTTTCCAGTTTGTAGCCAACGCCCCATACCGTTTTTAAGTATTGTGGTTTACGCGGATCTTCTTCTATTTTTTCTCTGATTTTACGAATATGCACCATGAGTGTATTGGTGCTTTCCAGGAATTGTTCTTTCCATACTTTGGCGTAGATCTGCTCCATGCTTAGGACTTGTCCTCTATTACGGGCGAGCAGCTCTAGAATCGCAAATTCTCGCGGGGTAAGTTTAACTGGCTGATCATCCACACTAACTTCATGCGTAACCGAATTAATAACCAAGCCATCAATGATGATTTCATCCTGTTTGGCGTTTAGATCTGCCATGTAATTTCGAGTTCTGCGCAGCTGGGATTTAACACGGGCAACTAACTCCAGCGGACTAAAAGGTTTCGTAACATAATCATCTGCACCTACGCTAAGTCCGGTGATTTTATCAAGTTCCTGCCCTTTAGCAGATAACATGATGATCGGAAATTTTTGCGTTTCACGAATTTTAATACAAGCCTCAATGCCGTCCATATTAGGCATCATGATATCAAGAACCATTAGGTCTATAGTCTCTCTATTGATAATTTCGAGTGCTTCCAGCCCGTCTCTGGCAGTTAACAGCCGGTAGCCCTCGTTCTCCAGATAGATCTGCATTAGTTTAATAATCTCGGCTTCGTCGTCCACCAATAGCAGCGTTGCGTTGTGCATTTCTCAGCGTCCTTTCTTGCTTGTAAAGCAATCTTGCTATAAGAAGTATACAACATTTTCTTGTTTGGAAGCCTCATTTGAAGACCGGTGAAGGCAAAGGAACTGTATAGCAGCTCATAAATTAGTGGAATAAAGACCAAATCGCCCACAGCATTATGCCAGTTTGTTTTTTCTTTTTAGCTTGCTCTGATCGCTGTGCCTCAATCCATGTTTTGATCTGTGGATAATACATTCCCAGCCATGCCCCTAACATGCAGTTCTGGAATCTTTTTTAAGAGTTGTCATGATAGAAATCTTCCTTCCTTGTAGTGCTTAAACCCTATTTAACAGGAGACTTCTTAACAACGCTGGCAGATAAAAGTAAAGGGAAACTTAATAGTTTCTTAACAAGTCTTAAGAATTAGGAAGCTACTATGCTATAATAATTTCAAATTAAATATGTTGGGGGTAATTTGGAATATGTGGAAGGAATTTAAAGCTTTTGCCTTGAAAGGAAATGTTCTTGATTTAGCGGTTGCGGTCATTATTGGAGCTGCATTCGGAAAGATTGTAACTTCATTAGTAAATGACATTATTATGCCAATTGCAGGTTTGCTTACTGGTGGGATAGATTTGAAGGATCGGGTGCTTGAAGTCAGTACGGACCTGAAAATACCTTATGGACTATTTTTACAATCGGTTGTGGATTTCTTTATTATTTCATTTTCCATTTTTCTGGTTATCAAGCTGGCCAATAAATTTCAGCGTAAAGAAGCCGTTAAAGTTGAAGTGGTGGAGACTCCAGCACCTGCAGAGGATATCGTGCTGCTTACGGAAATTCGTGATCTTTTGAAACAACAAGAACGTGGTTTGTAATCATGAAATATAACCAAGAAGCGCCAGGAGTCCTTGCCCTGGCGCTTCTTGGTTTCCTTTTATAAACTCAGTACAATCTATAATCTAGTTACAAATTTTAAGTAAATATAATAAACGCACTTGCATTTCGCTGGTGTAAGTGATAATTTTGTTAGTAAGGAAAACTTGAACCTCAATTAAATAAAGGATCAATCCTTCAGGGCAGGGTGTAATTCCCTACCGGCGGTGATGCTGTTGTAGAAGTAACTTATTAAGTTCATCTACAGTGCTCAGTCCGCTACCCGGCTCGCGTTGTTGACGCGAACGGTGGACCTGGTGAAATTCCGGGACCGACAGTATAGTCTGGATGGAAGAAGGAGAGGTTGACCGCTTGTCTGCAATGGACTGGCGGATCGCAGTGTTTTCATATAATTATGTGCGATATTTCACAATACCCGTCGATTGACGGCTATTTAAGCACACTTTTATTTGGACTGCCGATTAACTCTCGCATAACCCATCTTGAACTCCTCCTGGAGAATGAGATGGGTTTTTCTGTTTTTTTTAGCTTAAGAATAGACAGCAGTGGATAGGAGGAAGAGATGGAGAACATGAATGATGAGTTTTATATGTCGCTAGCATTGGATATGGCAGAACGTGCCCAAGGGCAAACGGGAATTAACCCTGTTGTTGGCTGCGTTGTGGTGAAGAATGGAGCAATGATTGGACTCGGAACTCATTTGCAGCGCGGTACGGGGCATGCCGAGGTGCACGCTTTGAATATGGCAGCTGGGCAGGCACAGGGCAGTACCGCATATGTCACACTAGAACCGTGCAGCCATTATGGAAAAACTCCACCTTGCAGCCAAAGGCTGATCGATGAAGGGGTAGCTAGGGTTGTAGTTGCTTGTGAAGACCCGAACCCTCAGGTGGCAGGAAGAGGAATCCAAATGCTGCGTGACCAAGGGATTGAGGTCGAAGTTGGTTTGCTGCGTGATCGCGCGTTTCGATTGAATGAGCGTTTTATCAAATATATTTTGACAAAACAACCTTTTGTTACGCTGAAGAGTGCTAGCACGCTTGATGGCAATCTGGCTACCAAATCTGGTGACAGTAAATGGATTTCGAATGGGGAAGCGCGGGAGATCGTACATACGCTGCGGCATCGGCATCAGGGCATCATGGTCGGTGTGAATACAGTGATTGCTGATAATCCCTCTCTGACAACAAGAACAGAAGTGCCCGGCATTAACCCGACGCGGATCATCATTGATTCCGGGCTACGTATTCCTCTGGATTCGGCAGTTGTATGTGATGGCCTAGCGCCTACTCTTATTGTAACAACCGATGCTGCAGATCCTGCTAAGAAGGCTGCACTGCTGAAAGCAGGTGTTCAAATCGTTGTGTGCGGAGCAGGTCCAAGAGTGGATCTGAAGGCGGCCATGATATCCCTTGGCGAAATGGAAATTGGCTCTATTTTGCTTGAAGGCGGGGGAACGCTGAACGGTGCGATGCTGGAAAGCGGGCTAGTGGATCGTGTGATTCTCTTCTTCGCTCCAAAAATTGTCGGTGGTGGTACAGAAGCGAAAGGGACTTTCGTATTCCCGGGTGTAGAGCTGATGAAGGATGCGATCTCACTTGAAGGATTGGAAGTAAAAGTGCTAGGAGATAATGTATGTATCAGCGGTACTCCGGTACGCTAAAAAAGTTTTAAGCGAAGTGAATTTGAGGAAGTAATGCTTTTTAGGAGGGATATCATGTTCACCGGATTAATTGAAGAGGTTGGTGTTTTGCGCAGTGTCTCCGCCGGTGGGGAAATGATGGTGCTGAATATTGCCGCTTCGGTCATCATGGATGATCTAAAAATCGGTGACAGTGTGTCCGTCAATGGGGTTTGCCTTACGGCGACAACTTTGGGCGATCATTCCTTTACAGTGGATGTAATGCCACAGACCTACCGGAATAGCAACCTGAAGGAACTGAAGCCCGGCAGCCGGATGAATCTGGAACGAGCGATGGCAGCTGGCGGGCGTTTTGGAGGACATATTGTTCAAGGACATGTTGATGGCACTGGCATTATTAAGAGTGTAAAACGTGATCAAAATGCTGTCGTATTCGAGATTGCACCGGATCGTAAATCACTATTTAAATATATTATCCCTAAGGGATCGATCACGATCGACGGCATTAGTTTAACTGTAGTGAAGACTACGGCCTCATCGCTGGCAGTGTCCATTATTCCGCATACGTTAGGGGAAACAGTTCTGACGCACAAACGGGCCGGGGATAGTGTAAATATCGAGTGTGACGTACTTGGCAAATATGTAGATCATTTATTGCATTATGGCTCAGCCGCCCAAGATGAAGAAGGCGAGAGCCGCTCTGGGATTAGTCATGATTTTTTGGCGGCGAACGGGTTTGTTTAAATAAAGAGTTTGCTTACGAAGAAGGGAATAATCTTTCGTAAAGCTTTTAGGAGGATAGGATCATGAGCGAGCAATCGAAAAAGGAAAGTGTCTTGGATCCGATTGAAGATGCTATATATGACTTAATGCGCGGTAAAGTCATCATTGTAGTGGATGATGAAGATCGTGAGAATGAAGGGGATTTTATAGCCCTTGCTGAACGGGCGACACCAGAGGTCATCAATTTTATGATTACTGAGGGACGTGGATTGGTTTGTATGCCTATTACCCAGGAGCGTGCGGCAGAACTTGAACTGCAAGCCATGGTAACCCACAATACCGATAATCACGGTACGGCTTTTACCGTATCTGTTGACCATATTGATACAACCACTGGGATCTCTGCGGGGGAAAGATCTTTGACCGTTAAGGCCATGATCGATCCAAAAGCGAAACCTGCTGATTTCCGCAGACCGGGGCATATGTTCCCGCTGATTGCGAAAAAAGGTGGCGTTCTGCGCCGCTCCGGACATACGGAGGCTGCTGTTGATCTAGCGCGGATGTGTGGCGCTTATCCAGCCAGTGTCATTTGCGAGATTATCAAGGAAGATGGCTCAATGGCCCGCTTACCTG
The DNA here is from genome assembly GCF_037965665.1 of Paenibacillus sp. FSL L8-0333. Lineage (NCBI taxonomy): Bacteria > Bacillati > Bacillota > Bacilli > Caryophanales > Paenibacillaceae > Paenibacillus > Paenibacillus sp. FSL L8-0333. The sequence goes on along the minus strand of NZ_CP150186.1, from coordinate 4,701,521 downwards.
ATCTAATCGAAATTGCCCGCAAGCATGATCTTAAGCTGATCAGTATCAAGGATCTTATTCATTATCGCAATGAAAAAGAACAACTCGTTACTCGCGAGGTTTCAGTACGTCTTCCTACCGATTTTGGGGATTTCCAGACCATTGCTTATACAAATGAAGTCGATGATAAAGAGCATGTAGCTTTGGTAAAAGGCGATATTTCCGGCGATGAGCCAGTGCTTGTACGTGTACATTCCGAATGCCTGACTGGTGATGTATTCCACTCCCATCGTTGCGATTGCGGCCCGCAATTTGAAGCTGCACTGCGGCAGATCGAAACTGCCGGCAGGGGCGTGTTGCTCTATATGCGCCAAGAAGGCAGAGGCATTGGCCTTATCAATAAGCTTCGGGCTTACAAGCTGCAAGAGGAAGGTCTTGACACTGTAGATGCGAATCTAAAGCTTGGTTTTCCAGCAGATCTGCGTGACTATGGAATTGGAGCACAGATTCTGAAGGATCTGGGTGTGCGCCAAATCCGTCTGCTCACGAACAACCCACGTAAGATCAAAGGGCTGGAGGGTTATGGATTGGAAGTCGTTGAGCGCGTGCCGATACAAATGCCGGAGAACAAGGACAACACCAACTATCTCCACACGAAGCAAGCGAAGCTTGGACATATGCTGTCTTTTGACGATATTGAACAAAATGAGGATTCGAAAGCTTAACCATACATTATAAAAAACGAAGGGTAGATGATGGATATGCCGAAATATTTAGAAGGACACTTAGTTTCTGAGGGGTTAAAATACGGAGTTGTTGTAGGACGTTTTAATGAATTTATTACCAGCAAGCTTTTGTCAGGTGCACTCGATGCCTTTAAACGCCATGGTGTCGGTGATGATGAAGTGGATGTTGCTTGGGTTCCAGGGGTATTTGAAATTCCATTGATCGCGCAAAAAATGGCTGAAAGCGGCAAATACGACGCTGTAATTACCTTAGGAACGGTTATCCGTGGTTCCACTACACACTATGATTATGTATGTAATGAAGTTGCCAAAGGAGTAGCCGCTATCAATCTTAAGACCGGCGTGCCGACCATTTTTGGCGTAGTTACTACTGAAAATATTGAACAGGCCATCGAGCGTTCAGGAACTAAAGCAGGCAATAAAGGTTGGGATGCTGCGACTGCTGCGATTGAAATGGCGAATCTTAACAAACTGTTTAAGTAAGTCAGCTATTGACGAATCAGTCGAATTCGTGCTTATTTATAGTATAAGAAGAAAGCATGGATTATAAGAGCCCTTTCTACTTGTGTAGCGTCCAGACGGGCGCTGCACTTTACTTTTTTTGGCGGGAGGATGCTTCGTGACTGTATTGTACAAGCTGGAGACGTTTGAAGGTCCGCTGGATCTGCTCTTGCATTTAATTGATAAGGCGGAAATCGACATCCAGGACATTCCGGTCGCCGAGATCACCGAACAGTATATGGAATACCTGCGTAGCATGCAGGAGCTTGAATTGGATATTACGAGTGAATTTCTCGTGATGGCCGCTACCCTTTTATCTATAAAGAGCAAGCTATTGCTGCCCAAACCACCGGTCATTGAGATCGATGATTTTGAATATTACGAAGAGGATGAATTTGATCCACGAGCTGAACTTGTTCAGCGACTGATTGAGTATCGTAAGTTCAAGAGTATTGCTGTACATCTAATGGATATGGAGAGCGAGCGGAGCTTGATTTTTACGAAGGAGCCTGAGGATTTGGGTCCATTCGTGCCAGAAGAGATTGATCAAACGCTAAAAGGACTACATACCTCAGACTTAATAGCCGCTTTTCGTAAAGCGCTAAGTAAGGCTGCCAGAAGGTCTTCTTACCAGCGGATCACCCGGGATGAAATATCGGTAAAAGATCGTATACGTGATGTATCAGATGCGCTGCAGCGCAGAGGAACAGGCGGTAAGCTGCATTTCTCCGCACTGCTTCACGATGAAATGGCACGGCACGAAATCGTAGTTACTTTTCTTGCGATTCTGGAACTGATGAAAATGAAGGCGATTTTTTGCTACCAAGAGAAATTGTTTGATGACATCGTAATGGAGTGGAGAGGAGGAGAACACTTCAATGGATTACAAAACGCTGAAATCGATTATTGAGGGCCTGCTGTTTCTATCAGGGGATGAAGGAATCTCTGTACGCCAAGTGGCTGAAATTACGGAACAGCGCCCAGAGCTTGCGGCCGGAGCATTAGAGGAACTGAAAGAAGATTATGTAGCACAGGAGCGGGGCTTACAGGTAGTGCAAATTGCCGGGAACTATCGGCTGGCTACATTGCCTGATCATGTCCACTATTTTGAGCGTCTGGCCTATTCACCATCCAGATCAACCTTGTCTCAGGCTGCCTTAGAGACTCTCGCAATCGTGGCTTATCGCCAACCGATTACGCGGGTGGAGATTGAAGAAATCCGGGGTGTGAAGTCGGAACGCGCAATTCATACGCTGAATAACAAGGATTTGATTCATGAGGTTGGTCGTGCGGAAGCGGTAGGCCGGCCAATTCTGTACGGGACGACTAAATCCTTCTTGGAGAGCTTTGGTCTTGCCAGTCTAAAGGATCTGCCGGAACCAACAAACTTTGAGTCCACGGATAATTTGGAAGAAGAGACACAGCTATTGTTCAATAAGCTGGATACTCAAATGACTTTTGAGGATGTCGAGCTGCCTTAGTTCGTACGAGAACGCTAATAATTGTATTGAAGGGACTGCCCTTAAACCATTTATGTGGTTTGGGACAGTCCCTATTTTTATTTAAGCTTATATTTTTTATACAAACCCCGAATTTTTTCCAGCTTAAATTGCCATACTAAACCAAAGGTTCCCATTATTAAGGTTTCTTGGAGGTAAATACGTGACGTTATGGCTTGCAATTCCCCTCGTTTTGCTTGTACTGGCAATGATCCTGGTCCTGTCTTCATCTATCGATTTCCGCATACGGTGTTATAAACATGGAAAAAATGACCTGCTCGAATTAGATATTACCTCTCTTTTTGGTCTGATAAAGCTTCACTATGAACTTCCCCAATTGGTCTTTAAGGGATTGGAGCAGGGTGTGTGGGGAAAGTTTAAAGAGACAGGGACTGCGACGACAGGTGTAGATACCGTAAAAGAAGAGATATTCGATAAAGAAAGAGTAATGCACTGGCGCGACAATGTTAACCAAGCTGTAAAATCTACACGCGGGTTGAAGGAATGGTTAAAAGAGACTGTAGCTCATGTGAAAATATCAAAGCTCGATTGGTCCACCGATTTCTCTCTTGGTGATGCAGCAGATACTGCGACCGCATCGGGAGCGGTTTGGGGCCTGAAGTGGAGTATTGTTGGTTTTATTTCACAGTGGGTGAAATTGCAGCAGCACCCTCGAATTTTTGTTAAGCCTGTTTTTGAAGATGAGCTTTGTTTTGCAATGGAGTTTGTCTGTAAGGGGAAAATCTCAGTCGGCTATACTTTGTATGCCTTAATGCGGCTATCTCGGCGTGTCTTGCGTGAAAAAGGTGGGATCGGCCATTGGAGAAATCTGCTGAAACAGATGCGTCAGGAGCCACATGGGAAAGTTTAAAATGAAAGTTACATACAAATGGGCGGAAGTGGGGATGATATACGCTGTAGAAGAAAGAGAAATCGTACTCAATTAAAGGAGGAAACAATATGAGCGACCATCCTATTCAAGGCCTAATGCAAACAGCGATGGAAAATATCAAGGGCATGGTAGATGTGAATACCATTGTCGGAGATCCAGTACAAACTCCTGACGGCAGCATCATCCTGCCTATCAGTAAAGTTGCCTTTGGATTTGCTGCTGGTGGTAGTGATTATCGAGTAGAAGATTCTATAAGTGGTTCAAGCTCCCAAGGTGGAGTCAAAATGCTTCCATTTGGTGGAGGTAGCGGGGGAGGCGTCTCCATTCGACCGATCGCTTTTTTAGTGGTAGGTAAGGATGGAGTGAATATTGTCCCTCTGGACAATCAAACTCACCTATTCGAAAAAATCATCGACGCAACACCAGGGCTCATCGACAAAATTCAAACCATGTTCCAAACCAGCAATGCTGCAGCTCAAACGCCGCCAACACCTGCCACACCAGCAGCAGCACCTGTTAAAACCGATCCAAGTACATCTCAATCTTCAACTCATTAGGTACACATAATTCTACAAATAGCCTCGGGGATATCGCCATACATCAGGCGGTGTCCCTTTTTTGACGTATCAGAAAGTATATTTTGGTCCCCGCAAATTACCTGAAAAAATATCGAAGCAAGGCCTCACATTGTGGGGATATTTTGTGTGGAACATCCCAAGGAGTGGACATACCCTAAGGCTGGTCCGCATACACTTGTACAACATAAACACTTTTACTTAAGATCCGATAAGAAGCCGGAGGATGAACATGAAGACAATAACCCGTAAATGGCCATTCGCCTTAATATTGTGCCTTTCGCTGCTGCTTCTGGCGCCGCTATCTTCAATTCAGGCCGAGAACAGCTCTATCTCTACACATGCAAGAGCAGCGGCACTGATTGATGTGGAATCCGGGCGTATTTTGTACAGCAGCCGTGGGGATGAGCCTATGCTTATTGCCAGCTTGACCAAAATTATGACCGCCCTCGTCGCCATTGAGAATGGTGATTTAGCCTCTAAAGTCAAAGTAGGAAAAAATGCCTATGCGAAAGAAGGCTCTTCTATTTACTTGCAGCAGGGGGAAGAGATGACGCTGGAAAATATGCTGTATGGCCTGATGCTGCGCTCAGGGAATGATGCAGCAACGGCGATCGCTGAGCATATCGGTGGTTCTGAGGAAGGTTTTGTATACCTTATGAACGCTAAGGCTGAGGAGCTAGGGCTAACCCATACTCATTTTGCTAATCCCCATGGTCTTGACGCTGAAGGGCATTATTCAAGTGCTAACGACTTGGCTGTTCTGACCGCTTATGCTCTTCATAATCCTGTATTTAAAGAAATTGTGAAGACGCAGGAGAAAACTGCAGACAATCCAAATGAGAAATGGGATTACAAATGGAGAAACAAAAATAAGATGCTGTATTTATACGAGGGAGCGGACGGTGTTAAGACAGGTTATACCAAAAAAGCACTGCGCTGCCTTGTCAGCTCTGCCACCAGAAACGGCCAGCAGCTTGTCGCAGTAACTATAAATGACGGCGATGACTGGAATGATCATGCTTCCCTGCTAAACTTCGGGTTTAATCACTATCCGCTCAAAACATTGATCGAACGTGGGGATGCCTTGACGGGCTATAACTTTGTAACCTCCAAAACCTTTGCCTATCCACTTGGACAAGGTGAACAAAATAGAGTGATTACGAAACTTGTTTTAAATCAGAAGGAAACGGCTTCAGCCGAAGCTACGCGAGCAAATTTTGGATTGCAAGGGGCGCTTGTGCTGGAGCTGGGCGGGAAAGAAATAGGCCGCGTGCCGGTGTATACTCCTGAGAACCTGCCTCCTGAGCAATCTGCTTATATGAAAAAGTACAGTCCTACTCTAGCACAGGCTTATCCGGCAAATAATTGGTTCCAGGCGCTGGGTAGTGCGCTGAAAGCTTTATTTGAAATGGGAGCGAGTTCGAAATAAGAAAATGGGCTGATGAATGAAGAAGGAGGCGTATCCATGATTAACGGGATTTGGCTAGGAATGATCATCATCGGTTTTCTGTTCGCCGCCGTTAACGGCAGAATGGATGAGTTTACAGCCGCCGTATTCGACGGAGCCAAGAGTGGGGTAACGGTAAGTTTTGGCTTAATCAGTGTGCTTGTGTTCTGGCTTGGAATCATGAAGATAGCAGAAGATGCAGGTTTGCTTAAAAAGATTGCCAAGGTGCTTGGCCCTGTCGTAGCTTTTTTATTTCCTGATGTGCCGAAAGGGCATCCTGCCATTGGATATATTCTCTCCAATATGAGTGCTAATCTGCTGGGACTAGGCAATGCCGCAACGCCAATGGGCATCAAGGCGATGCAGGAGCTGCAAAAGCTCAACCCTGATAAAGAGACCGCCACACCAGCCATGTGTACTCTTCTAGCACTTAACACAGCAAGCATTACGCTTATCCCAGCCACACTGATTGCCATCCGGTTAAACTATGGTTCAGCCGATCCCGCAGGCATAGTAGGTACAACACTTGCAGCAACGGCCGTGGCGACACTTGCAGCGATTGCGGCAGACCGGTTTTTCCGAAGGCTGACTTTACTGCGCAAACCGCCGAAGCCCCCTTCAGCAAAGTCTGGGGTTCCTCCTTTGACGAAGACAACACTCCCTAATTCCTCATTGAAAGGGTGAACGTGATTTGTACCAGTTCATCAGTCTCATATCGGCATGGGCGATTCCGGTCATGATCACGTTCATCCCGCTCTATGCTTTTACGCGCAAAGTGCCAGTCTACGAATCCTTTGTTGAAGGCGCGAAAGATGGGTTTGGCACGGCCATTGCGATTATTCCCCATCTTGTGGGGATGCTGGTTGCGATCAGTGTTTTTCGCGCTTCTGGTGCGCTGGACTTTTTCATGGGTTTCATTTCCCCTGCCCTGCGTGGGCTTGGTGTTCCTGCCGAAGTATTGCCGCTTGGTCTTCTGCGGCCGCTTACGGGGACTGGGTCGCTTGCCTACACTACGGATCTGATCCGTGTGCATGGCCCGGATTCTTTAATTGGTATGATTGCTTCCACCATACAGGGGAGCACAGATACAACGCTTTATGTTTTGACCGTTTACTTTGGGGCTGTAGGCGTACGGAATGGCCGTTATGCGCTTAAGGTTGGTCTGTTCTCCGATGTTGTCGGCTTTGTCGCTGCGATCGCTGTGTGTCTGCTATTATTTGGATAGTCACCCCATTGCCCCCCTGAACATATGCTATTGCAGCAATGTGGAGGGGGGCATTCCGCAATGAACTATAAAGGTTTTATTCTGCATCATTCTAGCTGTACATCCATTAACGGTAAAGGTTTTGACTTCTGGGTAGGAGTGGATGGCGCAATTTATGCAGCACCGCTACTGACAGATCCGGAGTATATTCATATTTGTTTGGAAGGTGATTTTGGTAAGGAAGTGGGCGATCCTCCAATATCCGGAAGGAAGGAGCAGCTTTTTGCAACGGCTAAACTCGTTTTAGAATTAGTAGAACGCTACCAAATCTCCCCTTTAATCATCGAACCCCACAATAATTCCTGCCCAGGAGCATTTTTTCCTTGGAATGAACTTGTGATTTATCCCTCTGATGGTTATCATTGATCTGAGGTGACTAGTCGAATATGGAAAGATTACAGAAAATTTTGGCGCAGGCCGGTGTGGCGTCCAGACGTAAGTGTGAAGAAATGATTTTGGCCGGTAAAGTGGAAGTCAACGGGGAACTCGTAACTACGCTTGGCACGAAGGTGGACCCCGCAACAGATATTATTAAAGTTTCCGGTAGACTGATCCGGGGCGAGAACAAAATCTATATTATGTTCAACAAACCTAAGGGAGTTATCACAAGCGCTTCCGATCCAAAGGGTCGTAAGGTTGTAACTGACTACCTAAAAGGAATTACTGAACGGGTTTACCCTGTAGGCCGGCTCGATTACGATACGGAAGGTTTGCTGCTGCTGACAAATGATGGGGACTTTGCTAACTTGCTAACCCATCCGAAGCACCATGTACCTAAGACGTATCATGCTACGGTCAAGGGTATACCGCATGGTACTGCATTGGACAAGCTGAAAGCTGGCATTAAGCTGGAAGATGGCATGACAGCGCCTGCGGAAGTAGAGTACAAGGATATTGATGAAGCAAATAAAGAAGCGGTAATCAGCATCACGATTCACGAAGGACGTAATCGTCAGGTACGACGCATGTTTGATGCGATTTCACACCCCGTACTCCGTCTGAAACGGATTTCATTCGGGGATATTATGCTGCAAAATCTCAAACGTGGCTCATACCGTCATTTGACCAAGGATGAAATTAACCATCTGCAGCAAATTGCCAAAGCAGGATTGCTTAAAGAAAGAACTCCACGTAAAGAGTCATAAAGACACAGAATATTCACAATTAAACCCCCTAAAGCTGTGACGAAATTCGCTATAATGTTCATAGGATGTTCACACCTTACAACATAAGTATGAGTTGCGTCACAGAAGGGGGCTTTACGTGTGGGTAAAGCAAGAAAACCAATTCAAATCGTGATTCTGTTTCTAATTGTTATAGTGGGCGGTTATGCCATCGGTTCCTCTGTATTTGGGGGAAGCGGCAAACCAGAGGAAGGGAGCAAAGCACCTTCCTTTGATTTGCTTGGGCTTGACGGTCTGGCTCATACCCTAGACGAATATAAGGGCAAGACTATTGTGCTTAATTTCTGGGGCTCTTGGTGTGCACCTTGTGTCAAAGAAATGCCGGCTCTCCAAGCGCAATGGGAGAAATGGAAGGACAAGGACGTAGTGGTCTTAGGCATTAATGTGGGCGAAGACCGGATGACTGTCGAGAATTTTGTGAAGCAAGTAAACATCGATTTTCCGATTTTGATGGACACTGGACGTGATGCTGTACGAAGTTATGGTATTTCTCCGCTGCCAACTACCTTATTCATTAATTCCAAGGGTAAAATTGACAACATTCATATCGGCCAGCTTGATTTGAATTCACTTGATGATCAAATTGGGAAGCTGGTGGATTGATGAGTGAACGCGAGGCATTTATAACCAATACCAAATGTGAATGTGGTCACCAGAACCCTGTAGGCACTGTTTTATGCGAAGCATGCGGGAAGCCGTTGGGTAAAGAATCAGACTGGGGCGAGAATTTGGAAATGCGTTACGATGGCGTAGCTCGCCGTTCTCAGCGCGTTAACCCGGGGATTATTGATCGGGTGTGGAACTTTTTCTCTTCCGTCAAAATAGCGATCTATCTGATTGTGTTGACACTTATAGGCTCTATGTTAGGGACGATTTTCCCGCAGGAGAGTACTTTTCTTAATATTGATGCCTCAATTTATTACAAGCAAGAGTACGGAACAGCCGGATATATTTATCACAAACTTGGACTTTCACATACATACGAATCCTGGTGGTTTGTAACTCTACTCGTAATGATCGGCGCTTCACTTGTGATCTGTAGCTTGGATCGAGTACTTCCGCTCTATAAGGCCTTAACCAGGCAGAAGATTCGGAAACATCGCCAGTTCTTAACTCGGCAAAAAGCTGTGTTAGTGACTGAAGTACAAGAGGAACCAGAAGCTTGGGTAGCCCGGGTAATTCAGCCAATGCGTAAAAAGGGCTATCGCGTGAAGACGGATGGAGGGGCTCTGCTGGCAGAGAAACATCGCTTCAGCCGCTGGGGACCTTATGTAATACATATTGGCTTAATTATTTTTTTACTTGCTGTATTAGCAAGAGGATTGCCGGGACTGAACATGGATCAGCATCTTGCTTTCCCGCAAGGGGAGATCACACAGATTCCGGACACCACCTATTATTTGAAAAATGAGAAATTCACCGTGGAGTTTTATACGGAGGAAGAGATGCCTGAGGAATTTCGTGGCAAAAAAATACTTCCAAAGCTATTCCAGACCCAAGCTGTGCTTTATGAATGCACCGCGGATTGTGGAGACCCATCGAAGGAACCACAGCTATCCGAGGTGACGAAACATGATATCCAAGTAAATTCACCTTTGGATTATAAAGGATTGAAAGCGTATCAGTTTGATTATGATCTGACCCCGGTGCTGCGTTCGGTACAGCCTGAGCTTAAGAATTCCACCACTGGCGAGGCGTTCGGCAAATTTAAGCTGGACATGAAGAATCCTCCGCGGGCAATTCAGGCGGGTCCTTATACTTTAACTTTGAAAGAAAAGTATATGGATTTTGGTCTAAATGAGGATGGACAGCCGATTTCCAAATCACCTTATCCGAATGCACCTGCTTTTTTGTTCCTGATACAAGGTCCGGATCTCCCGGCGGAAGGGCAGCAGTATTTCTATTTTCCTAAACAGGTGGATAAGACGCAGTTTCAACAGGCTGCCATTAACGATAAGCTTGGCGGGAGCAATAGATTTCTTGAGCTTGAAGTGGACAACATGAGCGACGTTGATTTTTCGGAATCGACTACTTACTTGAATATACGTATTGATCGTGCAATGCCGTTTGTATGGCTAGGTGCAGCAATCGTGATGCTGGGTTTAGTGCTTGGCTTCTACTGGCAGCATAGACGTATCTGGCTTACCGTTGCTAACGGGGAGCTTATCCTCGGAGGACATACGAACAAGAACTGGTTCGGTTTCCGCCGTGAGATCGTTTCTATTTTAGAAAAAGTAGATCTGGTAGTCGATGAAAAATCATTAGATAATGGAGGAGGCCTTTCATGAGCTTGCTCGACATCAGCAGCGCTGTCTTTATTGCCGCATTTTTATTATACAGCGGTTCGTTTATGTTATTCACTATCGCCATCATGGGTCGCAAGTGGTCAGGCCGCAAGCCGGAGGAACATACCGCACGTTGGGGCAAAATTGCTTTTATTTTCTCTTCAATAGGTCTTATCTTTCATCTTATTTATTTCTTTACACGTTGGGCGGGCTCAGGGCATATTCCGGTCAGCAACATGTACGAGTTCATGACTTTTTTATCGATGATGGTCATGGTTGCCTTTACTGTGATGTACGCTATTTATCGTAAGGTAATCTTGGGTCTCTTTGCAGTTCCAATCAGTATTATTGTGATGGCTTATGCCGCAGTATTTCCACAGGAAGTACAGCCGCTGATTCCATCTCTTCAATCGAACTATTTAAAGATTCACGTAACACTGGCTGCACTAGGTGAATCCTTCTTCGCAGTAGGGTTTGCGGCGGGACTGATGTATCTGCTGCGAACAGTCAATTTTTCCAGTAAAGAGAAGGCGGATCGCAAGCAACAGAGGCTGGTCGAATTTACTCTCTTTTCAATCATTGTTATAATTGGGTTTCTGGGTTCTGTTTTTGCATTCCGCGGAGCAGGCTACGAAACTGTTTTTGTCCGTCCGAACGTTACGATTGACAGCCCCGGGCAGGAAAATAGTACAATAGAGAAAGTGAGTTATCGAATGCCGCCGATTGTGGCACCTCACAATAGCGAAATTGAGAGCTTCCAGTCGTTTCTTGGCATAAAAGAACCACTCTTTGAGGCACCATCTTGGATGAATGGTGTAAATGCTGGACGGAAGTTTAATACTGTAATTTGGTCACTCCTTTCCGGATTAATCCTCTACGGAGTTCTTCGCTTGATCGTACGTAAACCGCTGGGCACTGCTTTACACCCAGTGATGGACGGAATTGATGAGGGCGATCTAGATGAGATTACGTATAGGGCGATAGCCATTGGCTTTCCTATTTTCACATTAGGCGCTTTGATCTTTGCAATGATATGGGCGCAAATCGCTTGGGGAAGATTCTGGGGATGGGATCCTAAGGAAGTCTGGGCGCTTGTCACTTGGCTCTTCTATAGCGCTTATCTTCATTTACGTTTGGCTCGTGGATGGCAAGGAAGAAAATCTGCCTGGCTGGCTGTGCTTGGCTTCCTGGTCGTAATGTTTACTCTGGTTGGCGTTAATTTAGTCATCGCCGGACTTCATTCTTACGCGGGGACGGACTGAGCATAGTTTACCTGTTAACGTTGCACAATGGTTTAAAGATTACGTTCTACTGTATTGATGAAGGGGTTGTAGTGAAATGGCAGATCATTTAAACAGAATTCTGGTAGTGGATGATGAGGAACGTATTCGCCGCCTGCTAAAGATGTATCTTGAAAAAGAAGGTTATGAAATCGATGAAGCGGAAGACGGAGAAATCGCTCTTCGTAAAGCAACAGCAAATGACTACGGTCTAATATTGCTGGATGTTATGCTGCCTGGCATCGATGGGATGGAAGTGCTGACAAGACTCAGAGGAGTGAAGTCAACACCGGTGTTAATGCTTACAGCTAAAGGCGAAGAGATCAACCGTGTTCAGGGCTTTGAGATGGGCGCAGACGATTACGTTGTGAAGCCCTTCAGTCCACGTGAAGTCATTTACCGGGTGAAGGCTATTATGCGCCGTTCTTCGGCAACTGCTTTCTTGTCCAAGGAGAGCAATTCCAGCAATAACATTGTATTTACTCATCTTATTATTGAGCATGATGCTCACCGTGTGACTGCTGGTGGTGAAGAAGTGAGTTTGACACCTAAAGAATATGAACTTCTGCATTATTTGGCTATTTCGCCGGATAAAGTATTTTCTCGTGAAGAACTGCTTAAGGATGTCTGGAATTATGAATTTTTCGGAGATTTGCGTACTGTAGATACTCACGTAAAACGCCTTCGTGAAAAACTGAATAAAGTATCACCGGAATCCGCAGCGATGATTACGACCGTATGGGGCGTAGGCTACAAACTAGAGGTACCTAAATAAGTGAACTTCTGGAGAAGTCTTGTCGGCAAACTGTGGGTTACGATCATCTGCCTGGTCGCTGTCGTACTTATTACCTTGGGGTTATTTTTGCTTCCCTACATAGACAGTAACTTTGCCAATTCCGGAGATATCAAACGTTTATTTATGTATACTTGTATGATCGGATTTTCTTTGACTACATTTTTTGCGTTATTTTTGTTTACCAAAATCACTCAGCCGATGCAGCGTGTCATTGAAGCTGCGAATAACATTCGCCGGGGAGAATACGGAACAAGGCTTACGCTTGTCACAAGTGATGAAATTGGCCAGTTGGCGACTTCCTTTAACCATATGGCTGAGGAGCTTGAAGAGAATATTCGCAGTCTGCATCATGAGAAGGGGCATTTATCTAGCGTACTGCGCAGTATGAGCGATGCTGTGATCACCTTTGATATTGAAGGGCAGATTATTTTGACCAATCCGCACGGCCAAGCTCTGCTAGAGAGCTGGAGCGATTTGCAGTGGGAACATGCGAGTGATGCTGAGCTCCATCCCGAAACGTCTGAGAGCAGTGTTCCGCCTCCCCTGCGTCCTTTATTTTTAAGCACCCTGAAACAAGGTGGCGATGACCGCTCCAATGTACATGTGCGGCAGGGCGTCTGGTCTGTTCATATGGCACCATTATATTCTGAAGGCAGCATCCGGGGAGTAGTTGCTGTACTGCGGGATGTGACGGAAGAGGTGCGTCTGGAAAAGATGCGCAGAGACTTCGTTGCTAACGTCTCCCATGAAATACGCACTCCGTTGTCGATGATGCAAGGGTACAGTGAGGCTTTATTGGACGGGATGGCTTCATCCCCCGAAGAAAGCAGTGAGCTGATCCAGGTCATTCATGACGAATCACTGCGTATGGGGCGTCTGGTTAAGGATTTGCTTGATCTTGCCCGAATGGAAGCCGGACATACGGATATGATGAAAGCTCAGGTGGACATGAATGAACTGCTGGAACGAGTCTACCGTAAATTTTCTGTACGTGCCAAAGAGCGCGATATCCATCTTCACTTGCAGCAACAGAGCGATATTGCTGTTCTGAAGGCAGCGGATGAGGATAAACTGGAACAAGTCCTAACCAATTTACTCGATAATGCTTTCCGCCACACACAGGGTGGCAAAAAAATCACAGTTCATACAGGAACTTGTGTATTAGAAGGTCGTCGTTATCTTGAGATTAAAATTCAGGATGAAGGGGTGGGAATTCCACCAGAGGATCTGCCGTATATATTCGACCGCTTCTACAAAGCTGATAAGGCGCGTGTACGGGGAGAATCAGGTGGAACAGGACTTGGGCTTGCGATTGTTAAAAATATTGTAGAGTCGCATCACGGGACCATCTCCGCTTCAAGCAAACTAGGCGAAAGTACAACCTTTACGCTAAGACTTCCTGTCGAAAAACAGTAATTCCAAACACAATGTGTGATAGCGCCTCTGACAGCAGAGGTGCTTTTTGTTGAAACAAACACATTAATCTTGTTCATCGTGGAACATATCTTGTAGGTTTTGCTTGGGAGGGCATAGAATGATTTTATCTTTAGACCAAGGTACTACCAGCTCACGAGCCATATTGTTCGATACGGAGGCTAAATGGGTCTCACAAGGTCAATATGATGTTAAGCAATCCTTCCCCCATCCAGGCTGGGTAGAGCATGACCCTGAGCAAATCTGGGAGTCACAGCTCGCAGCGGCAAGAGACGCGATTGCGCGGGGTGGCATAGCGGTTGAGGAGATCTCTGCCATCGGAATAACCAATCAGAGAGAAACGGCTTTAATCTGGGATAAAACAACGGGCAAACCGATATACCCTGCGATCGTGTGGCAGGACAGGCGTACTGCAGAGCAATGTGAAGAACTTAAAAGTAAAGGGCTGGAGCAAGTTATTGCGAGCAAGACGGGCCTTGTTGTAGATGCTTATTTCTCAGCTACCAAAATCTCCTGGATACTGGATCACGTGGATGGTGCCCGAGAGCGGGCGAATCGAGGGGAGCTTCTGGCAGGTACGATCGACAGCTGGCTAATTTGGAGACTTACTTGCGGAGCTGTACATGCGACTGATGTTACCAATGCCTCACGTACGATGCTGTTCAATCTTCATGAACGGTGCTGGGATGAAGAGCTAATGCAAGAGCTTCGTATTCCGCGTACCATTCTGCCAGAAGTAAGAATGTCTGGCGGCGAATTTGGAATAGCAGACAAACAGTGGTTTGGGGCGGATATTCCAATTCGCTCTGTACTTGGAGATCAACAGGCTGCATTGTTTGGACATACTTGTCTAGAACCCGGCAGTGCCAAAAACACCTATGGTACAGGCTGCTTTATTCTAATGAACACAGGCACAGAAGCTGTAGCCTCCAGTCATGGCTTGTTGACCACTGTAGCTTGGGGTATGGGAGATGAACTCTATTATGCTCTCGAGGGCAGTGTGTTCGTGGCCGGAGCGGCCGTTCAGTGGCTGCAGGAGGGGCTTGGTCTTATAGAGGAGCCATCAGGCTCAGAAGATAAAGCACGGGAAGTAGAGGACAGTGAAGGGGTTATCGTTGTGCCTGCGTTTACCGGACTGGGGGCACCCTATTGGGATATGTATGCCCGTGGAGCCATATTTGGCCTTACTAGAGGCACTACCTCAGGACATCTGGTACGAGCTACATTGGAGTCCTTAGCCTTTCAATCTAGAGATGTAATAGGAGCTATGGAAAAAGACGCAGGCATGCCATTGACCGGCCTTCGTGTGGATGGCGGAGCTGTGCGTAACGATTTGCTGATGCAATTCCAGTCTGATATCCTGGGCAGTGAGGTTACTAGAACCACATATGCGGAGACAACAGCGCTAGGTGCAGCGCTTCTGGCCGGATTAACGTCCGGAGTCTGGACACGTGCCCAGCTAGAGAGCTTCAACAAGGCTGAGTGGGTCTTCTCGCCTGAGATGGGTATAACTGAGCGGGAAGGTCGTTACAACGCCTGGAAGGACGCTGTAGCGCGTACCATGGGTTGGGAGAAGCATGAAGGATATCAGTGATAAAGGGGCTGTATATGTCTATGATTAACGGAACCGAATCTGATCTGCCGGGCGGACTATCTAAGCCGGCGCTTCGAGCCCTGCATGGGGCTGGATATGTTCAGCTTCAACAATTCAGCAAGCTTACGGAGGCAGAGCTTCTGCAGCTACATGGATTGGGGCCAAAGGCGATCGTTCTACTGCGGAGTGCTCTTGCGGAAAAGGGGCTCACCTTTGCAAGTAAGTCCTGATGTTGCGTTCATATTTATAACAAAAAGCGACAAGCTTAGGTGAATCCCTAGCTTGCCGCTTTTTGTTATATAGCTCCTAATATTCAATAACAAATGCTACATTTTGCCAACCGGCGCCCACTGTCCAGAACAGGACTTTATCACCACGTTCGATCTTTCCAGTAGTTACAGCTTTATGTAGAGCAATAAATGGGCTGCTGGTAGAGGTATATCCGAATTCATCCCCTATGTATACCGCTACATTGCGATCAATACCGACTTTCTCACACATCTCTAAGATATTAGGCAATGAAAACTGTGAGAAGCAGGCTGCTTTAATGGCTTCAGGCGCGATATTGTTGTTAGATAGTAGAGTACGAATAGACTCAGAAGCAGCATCTATGCAAATGGAATCATCAAAAGGAATAAACTTCACATTAAACTCTCCAGCCGCTACACCTTGTTTACCCAGTTTAGCCAGGCCTGCGCACGGGAACTTGGATTTATCGCAAACACAAGGATCCGTTTGGTAGATAGAGTCAATGAAACCGACTACATCCTCAGCTTGTTCAAGAATGACTGCCGCCGCTGCATCACCGAAGTTAGCGTAGTAGACTGGATCATTCTTATCGGCATGAGGGGTAACATAATCGGAGCCGATTACCAACGCTCGTTTAATCCTAGGATTCGCTTGCATCTGACGGCTAACCTGTTCCACTGAAGCCGTCATACCCGCACAATTAGCATTGCTGTCAATGCAGATCGTATGGGATGCGCCTTTGATCAAACGGTGAATCATTAATGAGTTGGTAGGAAAGATATACTCAGGAGTTTGACTTGCATAGGCAATAAGGTCGATATCGGCACCTGTGAGACCACTTTTCTCCAGAACATTCAGGGCAGCCTCAAAAGCCATCGTAAGGGAATTCTCCTCCGCATCCTTAATACTATACCGTGCATTACGACCTAATGCGGATAATAGACCTCGAATATCAATGCCTCTTTCGTCAAAATGCTTAATGAAAAAGTCGTTACCAACTATATTGCTGGGATGATAGATATCAATGCCTTTAATACGAATTCCGGTCATAATACGCCTCCAGGAAAGCAGTAAAATGTGGCCTACATATTAAGATTAAAAGATCTAGACTGTAACCGCAGAAATGATCTCGATGTTATCGAGTCCAGCTTTACGGCCAAGACGGGAAAGCTGCATTTTGAGGATCGGGTTATTTTCAAGCGTTAGATTTACTTTTACAAATCCATCATTCTTAAACATTACAAAGCAGCTTTCTAAAAGAGGTACAACATCTGGTGCAGTTACATTTAGCTTTCTGCAGTCGATTTTTAGTTCATAGTCAGCTGGAGTAATTGGATTGATAGTTTGTTGATAAGCTTGAATAGATTTTAGACCATCTTCTTCAGAAAATGTTCCATCCAACTCAATGTTAATAACCTTGTTTGCAGTGTCTGTCTTCAAAACGAAACTTCCCATGCCTAAATCTCTCCCATAGATTGAATTTGTCCAAAACAGTTCGACTGCAATATCCAGCCCTTTATATATCCACTTAGCTGTTTTATAAAAGTCAAAATTCGACACTATACAGCAAGTATTGGGATATTCCGACTCTATTATAGGCATATTTTTCAAGTGCATGCAATAATAAAGTCGAATTTTGTATATTGTTGTCGAACTGTTGGGTTATTGGATTTCTTCTATGGTTGCAAGCAGGATATTAAAAGCTGTGATGATTCTAGGTGCCCCTATAACGGGTACTAAGTGTAATAGAATGCCTTTAAGCTGTTCTACGGTGACTCCAACACGAAGGGCCATAACATAATGAACACCCAGCTGTTCGAATTGACCCATTGAAATTAAAGATGAAATGACTGCGATTTCCTTCCAGTCAGGGGCTATAGTATTACGTTGAAAAATATCGCCATAGGCATTCCCCATAATAAATTCAGCCAAGTCAGGGAAGTGGTCTTTAATTGGAGCTAGTGCTTTTGCGCCATAGTCTCCTGATAGATTCGTGAAGTGGTTGAGACCACTGTTGATATTTTCCTTCATGGTTAGCCTCCTAGTTTAGGTTCAAAGTACGGTGTGCAGTCGGAGGGACTTCATCACGGTCTGTTAGTAGTTCAATAACGGCAACATGGTTTAGAGCTACCGCATCTTTAATTGCAGCTGTGAATTCATCCGCAGTCTCACATTTGTAGCCTTTAGCACCTAGAGATTCAGCGAATTTCACGGCGTCCATTGGTACTTCATATAGAGTTCCATCGATACGACCTGTGGTTTTCTCCATACCCTTAAGAGCCATATCTAGTTGCTTATTATTGACCACGATAAAGATGACAGGGATATCTTTGCAGACAGCGGTGTTAATCTCAGCGCCGAGCATCATGAAACAACCATCACCTGTAATGCAGAGGACAGTTTCTTCAGGAGCTGCAACTTTTGCACCAATAGCCATGCCGATCGAATTACCCATGCAAGCAAAATAAGCATCAAAAACAAAGCTGCCCGGTTTCTTAACCTTGTACCATTTTGCAGCGTGGAATCCATGGCTTCCATCATCAACGAAAATTGAATTATTATAAGGGATCAAATCACTTAAAGTGCTCATTACTGAAGCCAGTGAAAGATTCTTGAGGGTTGGAAGCTCTTCTGAATAATCAGCATCGGCCAAAGCCTCGCGTTTGGTGATTGTGCTTGGGTCAATATGATTTAGGCAGTGCACCAAATTATCGCGCAGGTCCCCAGTGACCGGTATCGTTTTGGACAATAGGATTTTTCCGACAAAGCTTGGATCAATATCAAATTGAATTAAAGTTGCTGGATGATTCTCCCGTTTAAGATTACAGATGGTCATATCACTTAAACGTGATCCAAGCACTATAAACAGATCGCTTTTATTCAATAAATCATCCCCGTGGGTCGAACCGCCAACGCCAATAGGACCATGATAGAGCGGGTGATCCCAGACTATAGCCCCTTTTCCACCAGGAGATGTTACTACAGGAATATTAAAAGTTTCTGCGAGTTGAACAAGCTCTTTATGTGCTCCGGAGCGGTTAATTCCTTTACCCGCAATAATCAAAGGATTCTTAGCAGCTTGAATAGCATCGATGACTCTATCGATATTTGCTTGACTAATTAGAGACTCTCTTTCAGGGATTACAATATTGCATTCTTCCAATACTTCAGTTTGTACATCAAAAGGAATACAAAGATGAACAGGACCCCGTTTGGCCAGGGCCACAGAAATCGCATGATTAAAAATAGTACCAAAGTGATCCCCACGTTCAACCAATTTACTGAACAAGGTGGCAGGTCTGAACATATCAGCTAAATCAGCCAGAAAAGAGGTGGAGTCCTGACATTGAGGAATTCCAAGCTCTGTAATGGATTGGTGGCCGGTAATAAACAGGACAGGTAGGTTGTTAGCTTTCGCATGAGCTGCTGCTGTGAGCAGGTTAGTTCCACCAGGACCAGAAGTACCAAATGCTACGCCTAGGTTACCCGTTTTCAGCGCATACCCTGCTGCTTCGAATCCGGAGCTTGCTTCATGTCTGCCGGGAATAAATTCAATACCGTAATCGACCATCTTTAGAACTATTGGACAAATCGATTTGCCAATGATCCCAAAAGAATGGGTGACTCCTAGGTTACGTAGTGCTTCCGCCATGTAATCTGCGACTGTCTTCAAAAGAAACACCTCACAAGTTTTTTGATATATATTAGTTATTAATCTACCGAATAGATACGATAGATCAATATACTCAAAAAGTAAAAACCTGTGCTCTATAGTAAGCACAGGTTGGTGGCATAAGGCGCCGCTAAGACTGAACAATAGTTCAGCCGTCCTGGTTCCTCTGCAACCTGGCAATCATGGCCTCAAACGAAAAAATGAGGCTGTAGATCCATGGTTTTGCGTCATCCTCTTTCGAGGATTTTGCCAATATTAATTTATAGTTGATAAGAATAATTTTCCTTTACAATATATTCCTCATTAATTTTTGTCAACATAATCCGCTAAAAAAACTCGAAATTTGACGAAAGTCTTGTCCAAGAGATGAAGTTTTGCCTCGCGAAAAAAACTGCCACCTAAGACTCAGCTTAGGTGGCAGTTGATAGTTTTGAACTAGAATTTAAAGATATGAATGGTTTTTTGCAGATTAAATACGGCCTGGGTCATTTTTTCCGTTTCTTCTGCAACAGACTGCAGGGCATTAATCTGTTCATTCATAGCCGCCGATACCTCTTCAGTGCCTGCAGCGGTTTCTTCGGTGATTGCTGAGATATTCTCAATTGCACTGGAAATTTTCAAGGCACTTTCTAGCATAAGATCACTCTCCGCAGAGAATGAAGAGATTTGCTCGGTAATGTACTGCACGCTTTGTACAATTTGTGCGAAAATATGGGCAGATTGAGTGATCATTTCATTCTGAACCTGCACAACCTCTTCATTGATGGCGATATTATCGATGGCTTGTTTAATATCTGACTCAATGCTGCGGACCAAACCGAATACTTCTTTTGTGGAAGCCGTAGATTCCTCAGCAAGCTTGCGAACCTCTTGAGCGACAACGGCAAAACCCCGACCATGCTCTCCGGCACGAGCAGCTTCGATGGAGGCATTGAGTGACAGCAGGTTGGTCTGCTCAGCGATCTCTGTGATGGTCTTGGTGATCATCGTAATCCCGCGGGCATTTTGTGAGAGAGCTTCAATAGTATCAGCCACTTTTTGTGTAGCCTCTATGTTTTTACGCATGCCTTCAGCCTGTGTATCTACGGATTGGCGCCCTTGCTCAACAAGTTCTAAGGTATGTATTGAACGTCTGTTCATTTCTTTGGTGGAGTTCGTATAATTGGATACTTTGGTCTCAATGTCTTTAATGGATTCTGTCATATCAGCGATATCCGTAGATATTTCATTTGCACCAAGAGCGAGCTCGGTAGAAGAAGAGGCTACTTGTGCCATAACAATTTTCAGGTTCTGGTTCTTATCTTCGATTCCGCGGCTTGCATCCATTACTTGACGGGTGATCTGCGATGCATCGGTCAGAATCTTCTTGAGCTTATCAATCATTGTGTTAAAGGAGCGGCTTACGTCACCCATTGAACCATTTTCGTCCGCTCTGCTAGTGAAATCCCCCTTCGAAATACTGTGAGATACATTAGCAATATCATCAAAAGATGATGTAAGCGTTCTCTCCACGAAGCGAGCAACAGGTAAAGTCAGACCTGCAAGAACAACTACTAGTATAATTCCTACGAGAAATTGACCTAGAATCATTAACGTAACTAAGACAGGAATAGCAAACAGTGCGGCAACGAGGTAACATCCGGCAACAATTCTTTGTTTTAACGGAAGTTTGTGCATCCAGCTCATTGGTAAAATGTCCCCCTTATTAAATTTTATGTAATGGTGTTATTATAGGGGATTTATAGGTCATTGGTCTATAGAGAAGTGTCATAAATCTTCTTTAAGTAGTAGATATTTAGAATTCATGTCAAAATTCCTCATATATTGTGGAAATTGTTTTAATAGCAGACTTTACCATCCCTACTAGTTCGGTAGGAGCTAAAACAATAACTGAAGGAGAAAAAGAGAGTACGATACGACAGGCAGATTCTATAGTATTAAACTCGGCCTCTACGTTCATCCACCCAGTATTAGCAGAGGGTTCTACTAAAGTTATAGTTACATATCTTTCACGTTGTAATTCTTTAAGAATAGACTCATTCACCTTTAATTTCACTACATATTTTGGCAGAGCTGCTTTAAAAGCTAAAGTCGACTGTTCCCAGTAGCTTTTTAAATCAAAAGTCTCAGGTCTGACAAATGATTCATTAGTTGCTTCAGCTTGTATTAATCTTGACACGCGAAAAGTCCGCATTTCATCCTCGGTTCGTGCCACTACATACCAAACTCCACGTTTTGCGACTAACCCAAGAGGTTCAATAAAACGTTCCTTCGTCTCGTCATTCCGTGGGTAAGTGATCTTTACTTTACGATCTTCCCAAACAGCTTCCTGCAGGATAGATAGGAACGGATAGGTCTCGTCGGAAGGGTGCCAGCTGGCACCATCAATATGGATGCGCTGGCTTAGGTAACTGGCTGGATTATTCGTCCTAGATGGCGAAGCAGCCTCCAGCTTGAGTACGGCAGAAGAAAAGTCGTTTTGTATACCCAGATCTTTTAAAATCGAGGAGTCTGCGGACAGCAGCAGAGTAGCAATCTCTGAGGGCTTCATACCCGTTAACGAGGTTCGGTATCCTTCCGTGAGCATCCAGCCCCCTTCGCGTCCCCGTTCGGCAAGAATCGGTATTCCTGCTGTACATAAGGCTTCCATATCTCTAAACACAGTTCGTTCAGACACTTCTAAGGTCTGGGCTAGCTCACGGGACGTCATCTTTCCACGATTTTGCAGCAAAAGTAAGATGGATAACAAACGATCGGCTCTCATTAAGGGAACATTCCTCCTCCTAATAAATGTTAGTCAGTTCTTAATTAATTATTATATTATATATGTCAGTTGATGTCATATTAAAGAATTATACTTATATAAGGTAAGGATTAAATATAGAACATTTAGAGAAAAACAAATGTAGAAAGGATTGAGAACATGACTTTAAAAGGAAAAGTAGCATTGGTCACCGGAGGCAGCAGAGGTGCTGGTAGAGGAATTGCATTGGAGCTGGCAAGGAAAGGTGCATTCGTTTATATTACGGGCAGAACGACAGAGGCCTCTGGCACAGGGCAAAGCAAGCGGAGCATTGATAACGTGCTTAGGGAAATAAAAGCGGAGGGAGGGTCCGGCAGCGCCATACGATGTGATCATACAAAAGATCAGGAGACAGAGACGGTCATTCGCCAGATTGCTTCAGAGCAAGGGCGGCTTGATATTTTAGTCAACAATGTATGGGGCGGCAACGATTTACTTATTGAGCAGAAGTCTTTCTGGGAGCTTCCAACAGCGCATTGGGACAATATGTTTAATGCGGGTGTGAGGGCACAGTTGGTAACAAATTATTACGCAATACCTTTAATGCGCGAGGCAAAAGCTGGCGGTCTAATCATCCACACAACCTTTTGGGATCATTACAAATATCTCGGAAACTTCTATTATGATCTTTCTAAAAATACACTTGTGCGCATGGCCTACGGGTTATCGATTGAGCTTAAAGAGGACAACATTGCAGTTATTCCTCTTACTCCGGGCTGGATGAGGACAGAGGCGGTGTTGGAGAGCATGAACACGGATGAGGAGCATTGGCATGAGGTTGAAGAATTGCAGATGACTGAATCCACAACCTATATCGGTAGGGCAGCCGCTGCTCTCGCAACCGATCCTGAGGTTATGTCTATGACCGGTCAACCGCAGCAGGTTGCTAAGCTCGCTGAAAAGTATGGATTTACCGACATCGATGGGCGGACTGTTCCCGCATTCTTAGTCTAAACAGCAAACTTGATCTGTTTGATCCCATTTCTGTGTACGAAGCAGTAAAGGACAGAGCTGATCTTAAATGCAGCATTTTCGTATATTTAGGACGCTATCGGTCCCCATAGACGCTATTGATAGGCAAAACACCTGATTTAGCTCTCTTTTTGAGGAATAGCGGCACTGGAGTCCGAAACACTGCTTCAAAGGTGAAGTTATTGCTTATAAGGCCATCTGGGTCCGTAAGTCTCCAGGGGAACTCGATTCGGTGTTGTAAATGAAGCCGAAATAGGTCGACGATCAACAACAAAAGCAGCGAAACTCCTATAAGGGGAGAGTCGCTGCTCTGTTGTTTGATTTCTATCTTATTGCTTACAGAAGAATGATTTCTTCGGCAGTGTTGATTTCTGGCAGGCCAGCAAGCTTCACAAGCACATGAGTAGGTACAGCTTTATCAACGGTCAGCAGCATGATTGCTTCGCCACCAACGATTTTACGTCCCACTTGCATGGAGGCGATATTGACATCATTTTCACCCAGCAATGTGCCCACAAGTCCGATAATCCCTGGTTTGTCGTTATGGGATACGACGATTTGATGTCCTTCAGGAGCGATATCAACTGGGAACTTGTTCACTTGAACAATTCTTTCTCCATAACCTTGCAGCAATGTTCCGGCTACGAGACGTTCTTGGTCGTGATCTGTTTTAAGGGTCACGGTAATCAGATTAGTGAACCCTTTAGTTTTGGAAGCTTTAGTTATTACTACATTAACGTCGCGTGTTTTTGCCAAGTGCATGGAGTTAACGATGTTAACATCCTCAGCGAAGTGGCGGGAGAGCACGCCTTTCACAATATAACGAGTAAGTGGTTGGGTATCGACATCTGACAGATCACCCGCATACTCAACATGGATTTCACGAATAGCACTATCTGTAATTTGGGTAACAAAGCTGCCCAGCTTCTCACCAAGTGTGAAGTAAGGCTGGAGTTTGTTCATTACGCTTGGAGCAACTGGAGGAATATTTACAGCATTGATGAACGGTTCATTACGCAGAATATGCAGTACTTGTTCCGATACATCGATCGCTACATTCTCCTGAGCTTCAATTGTAGAAGCGCCCAAGTGAGGAGTCA
Organism: Paenibacillus sp. FSL L8-0333; assembly: GCF_037965665.1. Taxonomy (NCBI): domain Bacteria; kingdom Bacillati; phylum Bacillota; class Bacilli; order Caryophanales; family Paenibacillaceae; genus Paenibacillus; species Paenibacillus sp. FSL L8-0333. The sequence continues at coordinate 4,677,245 of NZ_CP150186.1, read as the reverse complement.
CGATAATTTTTGGATGCGACAAGAATGGGTGATCTGCTTGTGGCGGCTCTTTTTCGAATACGTCAAATGCAGCGCCAGCAACAATACCGCTATCAATAGCTTCTACTAACGCCATTTCATCAATTACACCACCACGGGCACAGTTGATGATGCGCATTCCCTTTTTCATCACTTCAAATTGCGGGCGGGAAATCATATGGCGTGTTTCCGGTGTAAGTGGAGTGTGTACAGTAATGAAGTCTGCTCCGCGGACTACATCGTCAACGGAAGCTAATTTTACTTCCAGTTTCTCAGCACGCTCAGCAGTTAAGAAAGGATCAAAAGCAAGGATTTCCATGCCGAAAGCTTTGGCACGTTTAGCCACTTCGCTACCGATTCTGCCCATTCCCAGTACACCTAAAGTTTTGCCGCGAAGCTCTACACCCACGAAGGTTTTTCTATCCCAGGTTCCACCAATTGTTTTTGCATAAGCTTGTGGAATGTGACGGGCCAGTGCCATCATCATTGCAAAAGCATGCTCACAAGTTGTAATGGTATTTCCATCAGGAGCGTTGATAACAACAACCCCACGTTGAGTAGCAGCTTCCAGCTTGATATTATCTACACCCACACCTGCACGACCAATGACCTTTAAGTTTTTTCCAGCTTCGATAATTTTTTCAGTTACTGTAGTTTGACTGCGGACGAGTAGACCATCATATTCACCGATGATTGCAACGAGCTCATCTTCACTGAGACCTGTTTTTTTGTCTACAACTACATCTGTTGCGTCCATCAATTGCTGAATGCCCAAATCACTGATTGGATCCGATACTAATACTTTAAACATGGTTTCTTATCCCCCTTAAAGTTGAAAAGCTTTATATGTCGAGGACGCCCTGATGGACTGTCCACAATACCAGAAGGTTCACGAACTAGTAGAGAAAAACATGTAATAATAGTAGATCAACGCGGTGTCGCGCAAAAGAAACAGCGTGCAAGAGTACCGCGAAATCGGTAACTTTGGGCATAAGGTAGTATTTATGGGGGATTAGGGAATTAAAAAAACTCCCAACCCCATACTACTGCCGTAGTAAGGGACGAGAGTTATCTTCGTGGTACCACCCTAATTCACTGCAACTTGGAAGAAGCAGCCTCATTGGCCTGCATAGGCCACACTGTTAACGGAGTTGATCCGATTGTACCTACTTTAAGGTTCGATACAATATCTCAGGAGCGCTAAAGATAGCTGTTCGTCACCGGTTTGCACCAACCACCGGCTCTCTGAAGACTTCCAGGATCTTTGTTCCATCATCGGTTTTGAATGATTAATTTTTTCATAATGTAACACGGTATGCAAGTTGTGTCAATAGGCTTTACAAGTAGCGTTTCTTGAAGTGAACTTCATTTTTCGTTATGATTCAATAACTGGTTCTATTCAAAAAAGAACGGAAGCTGTGGAAGTGTCTCCCTGTTATAATACTGTTCCCGCCATTTTACAAAATCCTGTTCCTGCACAGCACCTGTAGAAATCAACAAGGTTACTGAGGACTGGATATCCGAAAGATTTAATGAGTTTGCAGTGCCTGAGTAAATCATATCGTCTATTTTAGCAGTGATGTCCTGAGGATCATAACCTGCAAAAATTCCGCGATTCAACATCATGTCAGCGATAGAAGCATTCTTCAAAAGAAGGGGCATTTTTTTCCACTGAATGAAAGACATCGTTTTTAGTTCGCCAGGTGCAGAAGGTATTTTCTGGTTTGTCTTAGAGCCCCATTTTAGCATAGAATCATAGAAGTTCTTTTGTGCTAACAGACCGTACTTCACGGCGCCAGTTGTAAATTCATCATTTTTCAATAACTTTGCGGTCTCTGCACCAGATGCACTAGTAGAGACTTTGCCGGAGGCCTTAGAAAATAAAGTTAAGCTTTTGAGCACATTGACCTGTGACTGATGTAATAGAGGAGAGTTAGTGAAAATAGAATCTTGATTAACTCTCTCATATTGCTGGTCTGCTAGAATACTTAGATTCTTCATTACTGCCGCATTCATACGAGCGTCTGTGCTGCGCGCTAACTTATCTACTTGAATGTTCCAATTCCGCTTGAATTCCCGATAGGGCAAAAATACGTTATGATAGAAAGTAACCAGATCCTGCTGTTGATAAGAGCCCGTGAATTCTACTAAACCATTCATACTTGATTGATTGTCATATTTGGCTTCAGTTTTGTCTGCGCCAACCTTGACACCAGTAAAAAATGCGGCGAAGGCGCAAACTAGGAAAAACAAAAAAACTAGCGTGTATAACATTTGATTGCGGGACTTACGTTTGCTCATAATAAATGCTCCTTTTTCTGGGGGGATTATCCTATGTATTATGTATTGATAGCAACACTATGGACGGTTTCTCTCTCGGAGCTGCCCGAAAAAAATAAAGAACAGGCAGGTCACGATGAAAAAATTCAAATTTGGCGAGATTAAGGTTAAAAAGGTAGAACCAGGCCAGTTGACAGACCGTCTTCTGCTGCTCAATCTCTATATCACTCAGGGGCTCACATTAATTATCGGTTTGATATGGATATTATTTCAGAAAAGAAATCCTTTTCAGCTATTAATTATTCCAGAAAAAGTACATTTTGTGGCATGGGGCCTCGGACTTGCTGCTGCAATGCTAATTGTTGACTATTTATTGACACATATTGTCCCTGAGGAGAGCATGGATGATGGTGGAATAAACGACCTTTTATTTCGAAATCGCCCTGTGTGGCATATTATCGTCATAGCAGCAATTGTATCGGTATGTGAGGAGCTCTTATTCCGCGGAGCCATCCAATATTCCATTGGCCCTTATTGGACGAGTATAGTATTTGCTCTTATTCATGTCCGTTATTTACGTCACTTTGTACCTACCGGCTGGGTGTTCTTAAGCAGTTATGGTCTTGGATATATTTACATTCAATCGGGCAGCCTCTGGGCCCCTATACTATGTCACTTCTTCATCGACCTGATCTCAGGTCTGGTGATCCGCTATAGGAGGGAATCATGAGTGAGGAATTAAGCCGGGTAAAGTCTCGACAAAAACAACACAAAAGTGAAAGCAAACATCCTGGCAAAAGTAAAAAAGAGAAGCGGACTTCGGAGGCTGTAAAAAAGGCTACTCCTGAAAAGAAGTCTGCTCCTATAAAGAAAAATGCTACCGCTCGGGTCTCTACGGCAACTTTATCAAGAAAAGCTCGCCGCCCAGCAGGTTCTGCAAAGCGCTCTTCCACAGGAAGTAAAGAGAAGGACGAAGAATCTGTTCCTTCTCGTTCAGATACTTATTCTTCAGAAAAAGTTCGTCTAAGCAAGATGTTTGTGAACTCTTTGATTTTTATCTTTGTTATTTTGCTAATAGGGCTGCTTTGGTGGGGAATTGAAGGAGCGCCTCCGCTGAGTACATTATGGTGAGTACATGGGCATGGGGAGTGGTCTTGGCCATTCTATTGATAGCTGCGGCTGTTGTTATAATCATGGTGATCAACGCGTTTAGAAACAGAATTATTACCGAGGAAATAATGCTAGATTCGCTACCTGAAGAGTTCGATGGATTTCGTATCTTGTTTATAACAGATATCCATCGCCGCCGCCTTCCGTCCTCGCTTCTGATGCCATTAAAGGGTGGAGTAGATGTTGTCTTTCTGGGAGGAGATCTAACGGAAAAAGATAGCCCTTTAAATCGTCTTGTCGATAATATGACTCTAGTTACTTCTATTGCATCTACCTATGTAGTGCATGGAAATCATGATTATCGGGCTAATATTACAAGGGTGGATGAGATTATTCAGGACAGTGGTGCAAAACTGTTAATGGATGAAAATGTGGCTTTTGAACGTGAGGGAGCTAAACTTTGGTTAACCGGAATTGATTTTCCGAAAAATGGGGGCAAAACTCCATACCGTCCTTTTCCGCAATTAACCACAAACACTTCTGCTGAAGATACCTGTCGTATAATTCTTGTACATGATCCGCTTTGGTTATCCAAGCGCCAAAGTGTGCCAGCGGACCTGATTCTGGCAGGTCATACGCATGGGGGCCAGGTGATCCTTCCGTTTGTGGGTCAAAGACATGTTGAGCATTTCTATCATAAATATGACGCTGGAAAGTTTAGTTGGCCAAGAGGTGACGGTTCCGCAAAAAATGCGCTGCTGCTGATCAGCAGAGGGTTTGGAACAGCACATCTGCCAATTCGCTGGGGCAGTCCTGCTGAAATGCATGTGCTGACACTGCGTAAATCAACCCAATAGTGCTTACTCTTTCCAGTAAGAAAAATAGGTAGCGTAAAAAAGGGGGGTCCAAAGCCATGCAAATGGCTTTGGACCCCCCTTCTATTTTTCGTTTGATGAGATCAACGCATTTTTAGCTCAATGCTGCGCGGATCAACAAAGCTATATCCTTTGCCCTCAAGTGTAGTGAGCAGGGTATCCAGACCTTCAACGGTCCATGGTAGCTCATGCATCAGGATATTACTGCCAGAATGCAGCTGATCGGTAACATTGCTGATCAATTTTTCTGTCTTACCCGTTTCTTTTTCTTTCATTTCCCAGTCAAGAGAGCCTACAGACCAGGTCATGTATAACATTCCATTCTCGGCAGCGACCTTCTTGCCAACATCCCCGCCAGCACCATGTGGCGGACGGAAAAAGTGAGGAGCTTCTCCCAGCGTTTCTTTGACAATATTTTGAACATCTTCGATTTGCTTTTTAACCTCAGTATAGGACTTGTCTTTCAATACAATATGATCCCAGCTGTGGTTGCCGATAATTCCACCGCGGTTATGTATTAACTCCAGAAGCTCAGGATGCTCCTTAACACGATAACCATTCACGAAAAAGATGGCTTTAGCTTGATGTTTGTCCAGAACATCCATCAAAGGGTTAATCATTGCCGCATCTTTAGGACCGTCGTCAAAGGTGAGCAAAACCACTTTTTTATTTGTAGCTTCCTCATTAGGGACGATATCGTAATTTTTGTTCATATGGTACAGCAGTGGAATTTCAGCGGATGCTTCGCCCTTACTGGCTGTACTATTTCCTGTAGTACCTCCATCTGCTGTTGCTTCAGGGGTAGGACTGGCTGTTGCTTCAGGTGATGGCGCCGTAGTTTCTGCGCTTTGTGTAGCTGCCGCCGTGGGCGGATTGTTTGAGGCATTTGTTTCCTTAGCTGTATTTCCATTTGCACCGCTGTTGCCACAGGCAGTAAGCAACAAGGTAGCCAATAGGAGCACTGATGTCATTTTACCCACTTTTTTCAACTCGCTTTCTTGTTATTAGGTTGTATGAGCCGGAATCTTTCCGCGAACACTAAACATGATTTTACCATACAAGGAGGCTGGAAATATGAATACTTCGTCATTTTTATGCGGGGTGCTGATGGGCGCCGCAGCCAGTATGATTATGTCCAAAAAGCGGAATTCTTTAATGTCTTCGCTAGGGCAATCGGGTGGTTCCATGAGTGGGGCTGCAGATAAAGCAAAAGAAAAAATAATCGGTATGGCCACGACTGGTTTTGGTAACACTGCTGTTTCAAGCAGTAATGCTCAAAGTAACGGTTCAAGCAGCGCAACCTCTGAGCATAAGACTGAATCACCAGTGAAGTCGAAGGAATCCAATCTTAAATTGTTAAAGGAATTCATTCGCAGCAATCCTGAAGTAAAGAGCGAAGTAGAGCAGATTCTTAAAGAAACGCATACAACCATACCGGGATTGTAACCGTAAAGGACTCCATCAGAATCATTTTGGGGATGAAATATTCCGCAGAATGATTCTTTTTTATTATTCAGGGCCTTGAAAATGGTTTATTCAATAGAGAGGATTTTATATATTTATTTACGTGCATTTATCTCGGCAAAATGATAACATACTTACATAGTAACCATTTTTGGCTCATTACTCGGGACTCATCATACATTATAATAAATGAGCTTGCAAAAGGAGGATCCTGTCATGAGAATAGAGCGATTAAGTCAAGATAAGATACGGATTTTCCTCACTTTTGACGACCTGAGCGAGCGGGGCATCCAGAAGGAAGACATGTGGCAGGAAGTTCCTAAGGTTCATGACCTGTTTACGGAGATGATGGATCAAGCATATAGTGAACTAGGTTTTGATGCCACGGGTCCGCTTGCCGTAGAAGTTTTCGCATTGCCCGCGCAAGGCATGGTCGTTATAGTGACCCGAGGAAAATATGATCACCATCAGTACGGTGCGTCCGGGGAAGAAGAATTGCCAGAAGAGATTTATGAAATGGAAGTTACTCTTGAACAAAGCGACTCCATTGTATATGCATTCCGCGATTTCGAGGTTCTGGTTGAAGCGGCTCATGTGCTCATCGGTAATATTACTTCCCAGGGGAAACTGTATTCTTATAACAATAAATGGTATCTGTATTTCGATCCAAAGGAATTTGAAGAAACGGCGTTGTCAGGTCTTGTTGGCGTACTTGCTGAGTTTGGAGATTCCTCACCGGTCACAGAAGCTGTTCTCGATGAATACGGGAAAACAGTGATGCCGGAGAATGCGGTCCAGTTATTGTGCACTCATTTTAAGCGTCAGGAGTAATTAAGCAAGATCTAGGGGCTGATGACCATTGTTTAGGCCGATCAGCCCTAGTCTTGTTGTTGGTGATATGTCGGTCATTCTTGTATCAAAGTTATCATCTACCTTGCTGTGTAACGGCAGTAATAGGGTTTAGGGGTGTAGGGAGGTTATTCGGTGCTCGTGTTATCGGTTATTTCGTCGGCAGTGGCGCCGGGACTTGCTCTGTTGACCTTTTTTTATCTGAAAGACAAGTATGATCAAGAACCGCTTCATGTAGTCATTAAAGTATTCTTGCTCGGCCTTCTGATTGTGTTTCCTGTCATGATCATTCAGAGAGGGCTGATGCTGGGACTAAATGGCGGTCCGTATGTGGAGTCGTTTCTCATATCCGCTGGCGTGGAAGAATGTCTAAAGTGGTTTGTGCTTTACCATATGATTTACAATCATACCGAATTTGACGAGCCATATGATGGGATACTATACGCTGTGGCGATTTCGCTCGGCTTCGCAACAATAGAAAATGTAATGTACGCTTGGTATAGCAACGCTTCAATCGGATCAATGTTTCTGAGAGCACTTCTTCCGGTTTCTGGACACGCTATGTTTGGTGTGATCATGGGCTACCATATGGGGAGGGCGAAGTTCTCAAAAGGTGTTAAGACCCGGAGAATTCTGGTTTTTTCGCTACTGTTGCCATGGATGTGGCATGGGATATATGACTTTATTTTGAGTACGACAGCTAACTATTGGATATGGTTTATTGTGCCTCTGATGGCTATCCTATGGTATGGAGGTATGGGAAAGGTAGCTAGGGCCAACAGCCGTTCTCCTTTCCGCTTTCTGAAACGTGAAGAAGAGGTTAACCTATAATCGAGATGGACACACTTATATTCGAAGGGCAGTTCCTAGTAAGGAATTCCAGAGAGGAGAGAGGTGTCTTTTTTTGCGTATAAAAGTACGTATCGTTTGCAAACAGTGCGGTGAGACCTACATATTAAGAGGGATTAAAGAGCATGGTATCATTCAAACCGGCTTTAAACAATGCCTTTGCAGTAATAGCAGTGGCTTTGAGATTGAAGAAAGAGCATGAGCGGACGTTATAGTCACATGGTGTAGCAACTTCAGTGCATAAGACTCCTAGTTTATTGTCAAACTAACGCCAATAAGCTATCGAAAGGAGTCTTGTAGCCCTATGTACAAAAGATTAAGTGCTGTAATGTTCCCGCTGACCGCGCTGCTGCTGATTGGTGCGCTTGTGTGGGGTTATCAGGAGAACCAGGAGAAGAATTCAATACTAATTAAGGCGGAAAACCAATATCAACGCGCCTTTCACGATTTGTCCTATCATGTGGACCGTCTTCATGGTGAGCTTGGAAATACGCTTGCGGTTAATTCTGCTTCTAACGGAATGCACCGCAAAGGACTCGTCAATGTGTGGCGGATGACCAGTGAGGCCCAAAATGAGATTAATCAGCTGCCGCTGACCTTGCTGCCATTTAGCAAAACAGAGGAGTTTCTGTCCAAAATCTCCAACTTTTCTTATAAAGCCGGGATTCGTGACTTCACTAAAAAACCTCTGACAGATGGAGAATTGAGTAATCTAAAAGCATTGTATAAGAACTCGGGAGAAATCTCTAAGGATTTGCAAGAGGTACAGAATAAAGTCATTGGCAACCGGCTGCGCTGGATGGATGTTGAAACGGCATTGGCAACAGAAAATAAAGCGGAGGACAACACGATTATTGACGGTTTCAAAACGGTGGATAAACGTGTTGGCGCATACCCTGAGCTAGACTGGGGCCCTTCAGTAGCAAGCATCTACGATAAACGTTCCGTCAAAATGCTCGGAGGTAACCCCGTGACTGCCGAAGACATCAAACGTAAGGCATTGAAGTTCGCGGATGCGGGCTCCAACGCTAAAGTCGATGTTAAAGAAAATGGGAAGAACACCGAATGGCCATCCTATACGGCAACAGTTAGTGGTTCGAATGAAAAGCACACCATCAGTATGGATTTCACAAAAAATGGCGGATTGCTGATCTCTTATTATGATAACCGTGAGATTGGACCTGCCAAGGTATCTATTAAAGAAGCAGTTACCAAAGCCGAGAAGTTTCTTGAGAAAAAAGGATATCCCCATATGACTGCAGTCAGCGCTGATCGTTATGATAATATCGGGAATTTGACCTTTGTGACCAAACAGAATGATGTATTGATTTATCCTGAAAAAATGACTATTCGTATGGGGCTGGATACAGGTGATACCATCGGTTTTGAGGCCAGCGAATATGTTAAAGAGCATAAGGACAACCGTCAGCTTCCAAAACCAAAGCTTACTCTTGCTGAGGCGAGAAAATTTCTGAATTCTGATTTCAAGGAGCAATACAATCGCTTGTCCTGGATTAAAAATGATGATTCCGTCGAGGTCTTGACTTACGAGTTCGGTGGAGGGGTCAATGGCTCAAAGTATCGTATTTATATTAACGCTGAGGATGGAATTGAAGAGTCTGTGGAAGAAATCAGACCTTCTTCGGGGTCTGAGGCAAAATAAAAGGGAGGGCGCATCCAGCAGTTGGGTGCGTCCCTTTTTTTTGCAATATCTATAAAATATATCTGACTGGCTGATATTCCCATGCTATAATCAGGCTTAGTGATAATTACTAAACTGATGTGGCGGTGACATCTTTGTATCCTAAAATTAACGAATATCTATACATACAGGTTGCTTCCAGTGACGCTGCTGAAGCAGAAGTTGAATATAGATCAAGAATTGCAGAGACGGAAGAAGACGCATTTCTGATTGAAATTCCTATGCAGGAGAGCAATGGTCGTCTAAAAAGGCTCTTTATGGGGGACGAGCTTTCGGTCTATTTTTTAACTGAGGGTGGCATTAAAAATTACTTTAATACTTATGTGCTGGGCTTTAAAGAAGATGTAATTCGTATGGTCCGGATTCAAAAGCCAGAGACAGATTCAATATTTAAGATCCAGAGAAGAAGCTTTTTTCGAGTGAATGCTGATCTAGAGCTTGCTGTGAAGGATAGCCTTGGCAAACGGTTCCTGGTTCGTACAGATGATATTGGTGGTGGAGGAATCTCCTTTTTGGTGGATAACCAGGTTAAGCTGGAGGTTGGTAATAAATTGTCCTGCTGGGTACTGGTTCCTTATCGAAACGGAAGCACGGAGCATGTCAATTTTGAAGGTGAAGTAGTGCGCATTAAAAAGCTTGAGAATGGACGTCTTTTAGCCATGTTGAAATTTGTCGCTATTTCAGATTTGGAACGCCAGAAAATTATCCGTTATTGCTTCGAACGTCAGTTTGATTTCCGCAACAGATAAGCATTTTTAACAGCTCTATTAAGCTGTCTGATTTTGCACTGAAGTATAAACTGTGGTATAATTTTATAAGTCGCAGGCAATGCCTGCTTTTTTCTTGATAATATCATCAAGCATAACAATTTATGTGTGCTCCTTGATATTGCAGGAATAGTTTTCGTAACGCTAGATGTTTTTTTATGAAAGAGTGTTTGAGGAGGAATGCCCCGTTGGATAGGCAGGGTACACATACTTATGACAGAATAAACGTCGCCATCGACGGACCTGCCGGGGCAGGCAAGAGCACTGTAGCCCGATTGGTAGCCCAGAAGTTGTCTTATATCTATGTCGATACTGGTGCAATGTACCGGGCGATCACCTGGTATATGATCCAAGAAGGCATTGAACCGGAAGATCAGCAGCGAGTGAACGAGAAGGTTCGCGACATGGTGATTGAACTTATTCCGGAACGAGACATTCAGAAGGTGCTGATTAATGGGGAAGACGTGACCCCACATATTCGGAGCCTTCAGGTTAGCGGCCTTGTGTCGCAGTATGCGAAGATCGAGGATGTAAGATCCAGACTGAGTCAATTGCAGCGTCAGATGGCGCTTCGCAAAGGCGTGGTAATGGATGGCCGCGATATCGGTACAACCGTGCTGCCGGATGCCGAGGTAAAGATTTTTATGACGGCAAGTGTGGAAGAACGAGCTCTCCGTCGTTATAAGGAACTGAGAGACGCGGAATCGGTGACGCTTCAGCAGCTTGAACACGATATTGCAAAGCGGGACCGTCTGGATGAAGGACGGGAGATTTCACCGCTGCGCCGTGCAGAGGATGCTATTCTTCTGGATACGACCTTAATGAATATCGATCAAGTTGTGGAGGCCATTGTATCCCACTGTAGATCTCATGTTGACGGGGAGAGAAATCATTTATGATTTATGCAATTTGTGTTGGATTGCTTCGCTTGATTTACGCAATCCTTTTCCCGCTTAAGATTGTGGGGAAAGAAAATGTGCCAAAGGAGGGCGGGGTACTGCTCTGCGCTAACCACATTAGTCTGCTTGATCCAATGACTATTGGAATTAAGCTGGACCGTCAGGTAAAGTATATGGCTAAGGCTGAACTGTTTGAGGTTCCGGTGCTTGGCTGGCTCATTAATAAATTGGGTGCTTTTCCGGTGAAACGTGGCGGCGTAAGCAAAGAATCCATAAAAACGGCCCTTAACACACTTCGTAATGGTAATGTCATGGGTATCTTCCCGGAGGGTACGCGTAACTCTGATGCCGGAGTGGCCAAGAAGGGTGCTGCTAGCTTTGCACTTCGAAGTGGCGCAGCAGTTATTCCAGCGGCTATTATCGGCCAGTATAAACCCTTTCGACGCATGGTCGTTGTCTACGGTGCTCCTGTAGACCTTAGTCAATTTGCCGGTGCGGGGAGCGAATCTCTCGAGGCTGTTACCGATGTCATTATGGATCGCATCCGTGAGATGAAAGAGACAGGTAAACCAAGTGCTAGTTAAGGGATGAGCAGAACAATAAATTTTGCTCAATGTTTTGATTAAATAACGGCATAGCCGCTATTTTTTGGAACATACTATCATCAAGTGTAAGTGGCAATATCAAGCATTGCTTGTTTTGAACTCTGCTATACGCAGGTTTAAATAAATGGGGTTTTGAATCGAGGAGGCTAATCACATGTCTGAAGAAATTAAAAATCAGGAAGCTGCGGAAAAGAATGAATCCGTAGAAGCGGTGGATTCCGCTGTGACAGAAAATAACGGAGCTGTAGAAGAAGTTGCTGCCGTTAACGAAGAAGAAGTGACTAACCAAGCTGACTTGGAAATCATTTCTCTGAAAAAAGGCGATACCGTGAAAGGAACAATCGTCAAAATCGAAGATAACCAAGCTTATGTAAGCATTGGATATAAATACGACGGTGTGATCCCAATTCGCGAATTGTCCGCTGTACAACTGGACAACGCTGCTGCAGCAGTAGAAGTTGGACAGGAAGTAGAATGTAAAGTTGTCAGCATCAACGACAACAAGGAAAGCCTTGTACTTTCCAAACGTGCTGTTGATAGTGAAAAATCATGGGAAGATCTTGAGAAATACTTCGCTTCCCAAGAAGCTTTCGAAGTTACTGTGGCTGACGTTGTTAAAGGCGGCCTCGTAGCTGATGTTGGAGCTCGTGGATTTATCCCAGCTTCCATGGTAGAGCGTCACTTCGTTGAAGATTTCAGCGATTACAAAGGCCGTACCTTGCGCGTTAAAGTGAAAGAACTTGACCGTGAGAACAGCAAAGTAATCTTGTCTGCTAAAGAAGTTCTTGAAGAAGAATTCGAAGCTAACAAGCTGAAAATTATGGCTGAGCTATCTGAAGGCCAAATCATCGAAGGTACAGTACAACGTCTGACTCAATTCGGCGCATTTGTTGATGTGGGCGGAGTTGACGGTCTTGTACACGTATCTGAAATCGCTTGGAGTCACGTAGAGAAACCTTCTGATGTAGTATCCGAAGGTGATAAAGTACGTGTTAAAGTATTGAAGGTTGATCCTGAAAAAGGCAAAATCAGCCTGAGCATCAAAGCTGCTGCTCCAGGTCCTTGGGACTCTGCTGCTGGCGAAATCAACATCGGTGATGTTGTAACAGGCGTTGTAAAACGTCTTGTGAACTTCGGAGCGTTCGTAGAATTGCTTCCGGGTGTGGAAGGTCTTGTGCACATCTCACAAATCTCCCACAAACACATCGCTACTCCACACGAAGTATTGAAAGAAGGACAAGAAGTTCAAGTGAAAGTTCTGGACTTCAATCCATCCGAGAAACGTGTTAGTCTGAGCATCAAAGAAACTGAAGAAGCTCCAGCTCCATCTGCTAGACCTGAACGCAGCAATAGCAGAGACAGAGCTCCTAAAGAAGTTCTGAACAACCCTAACGTTTCCCTTAGCAACGAAGGCCTTAGCTTTACGCTTGCTGAACGTTTTGGTGATAAGCTGGACAAATTTAAGGGTAATAACTAATCCCTAAACGAGCTTTTGAATATACGGGTAAAGTAATCGGCGAGCCCTCGATACGGGGGTTCGCCGATTGTCTTTTTTTCGGAACCGGCAGGATTGATGAGAGTTAACATGATTGTTAGCCAATTTAAATGTTTTTTGCTATGATGAGTAACGTAAGGATGACAGGAGGAATGAATATGGCAAGACCCGTTGTGGCAATCGTTGGGAGGCCTAACGTCGGGAAATCGACGATATTTAATCGGCTGATTGGCGATAGATTAGCCATTGTAGAAGATAAACCGGGGATTACACGTGACCGGATTTATGGTATTTCAGATTGGAACGGTAAGTCGTTCAGTGTGATTGATACCGGAGGTATTGAAATTGATGGAGAAGACACAATTCTGAAATCAATCCGCGTTCAAGCGGAGCTGGCGATTGAAGAAGCGGATGTTATTGTATTTATGTGTGAGGCAAAGAGTGGTGTGACGAATTCAGATGAAGAGGTAGCTCAGATTCTGTTCCGTTCAGGTAAACCGGTCGTTCTTGCCATCAACAAAGTGGATAATATGAAGCGTGCGGATGATATTTATGAGTTCTATAGCCTTGGTTTTGGCGATCCAATCGGAATTTCTGGTAGTCACGGAACCGGACTCGGCGATTTGCTAGATGCTGTAGTTGAGCGCCTACCTGAGAAAATAGATGATGAATACGATGAGGATGTCATTCGTGTAGCTTTGATTGGCCGTCCGAATGTAGGGAAATCCTCTTTGGTCAACGCGATTTTGGGCGAAGAACGTGTTATCGTCAGTGATATTGCAGGGACAACAAGAGATGCTATCGATACTCCTTTTGAACGTGATGGGCAACGTTATGTGCTTATCGATACGGCAGGTATGCGTAAAAAAGGCAAGGTATATGAGAACATTGAGAAATACAGTGTTATGCGTGCAATGCGTGCGATTGAACGGGCTGATGTGGTCCTCGTTGTAATTAACGGCGAAGAGGGCATCATCGATCAGGACAAGCATATTGCTGGTTATGCACATGAAGCTGGTAAAGCATCTATTTTTGTTGTGAACAAATGGGACGCCATTGTGAAAGACGATAAGACTATGCAAAACTTTGAGACTAAGATTCGTGACCATTTCTTGTTTATGAGTTACGCACCGGTTGTCTTTTTGTCGGCCTTAACCAAACAGCGTTTGCAAAAACTGCTGCCTGTTGTACAGCATGTATCTCAACAGCACGCACTGCGCATTACTACACATTTGGTGAACGACGTTGTATCTGATGCAATCGCGATTAACCCTCCACCAACTGACAAAGGCCGTCGCTTGCGTATTAACTACGTAACGCAGGTTGCGGTGAAGCCGCCTACGATTGTGGTGTTCGTGAATGATCCATCGCTGATGCACTTCTCCTATGAACGTTATCTGGAGAATAAAATTCGCGCAGCGTTTAATTTCGAAGGAACACCAATCCGTCTCTTTACACGGCGCAAATCCGAAAACGAAGGTTAGGGGAGAAGAAGTGTGGCGCTTGAACTTCTGGTTATCGTTGTAAGCTATTTGCTTGGTTCTGTCAGCTTTAGTGTACTGCTTGCAAAGTTGCTAAAGGGAATTGATATCCGTCAATACGGAAGCGGAAATGCGGGGGCTACCAATACACTGCGTGTATTGGGTAAAGGTCCTGCAATATTAGTGCTGTTGCTGGATGTGCTGAAAGGGGTTGCCGCTGTATGGTTAGGAACCTGGGTCGGCGGATGGGGAACCTGGGTTCCGGCTCTTTGCGGAATCGCTGCCATCATCGGACATAATTGGCCGCTCTATTTTCGTTTTCGTGGGGGGAAAGGCATTGCTACTACGATCGGTGTTATGGCTACGCTTTGTTTATGGCCAGCGCTGCTCGCCGGTATCATCGCCATCCTGTCTATCTTTATCACACGTTATGTGTCCCTTGGCTCATTAATTTTTGTAGCACTGACACCAGTGGCTTTATTGTTGACAGGATTTACACAACCTGTGCTCTGGACCAGTATTATTATTGCGGTCTTCGCCTTCTGGCGGCACCGGACGAATATTGTAAAGATCGTAGAAGGCCGTGAGAACAAGATAGGCTCAAAAGTTAAAGGAGGGAATCGTGTTGTCTGATAAAGTTACCGTACTTGTAGCGGGGAGCTGGGGAACTGCGCTGGCTAGTGTGCTGGCTGCAAACCACTCGGAAGTTTATCTGTGGACACGCAACTCTGATCAAGCTGCCGAGATCAATGGCTCTCATACGAATAATAAGTATCTACCTGGCATCGCTCTGCCAGCTAACATTATTGCAACTACGGATATGGAAACGGCAGTGTCCGGTTCTAAGGCGGTTGTAATTGTGGCTCCGTCTTCAGGAATGCGGCAGGTTGCTCGCAGTCTGAAGCCATTCTGGAAGGATGACATGTTATGTGTTCATGCTACGAAGGGCTTTGAGTCGGAAAGCAATAAGCGGATGTCCATCGTAATTGCAGAGGAACTGGGCTGTGACGAAGGGCAGATCGTCGTCCTCTCCGGTCCAAGTCATGCAGAGGAAGTTGTACGCCGGTGTCCTACAACAGTTGTAGTTGCTTCACCTGATGACAAACGTAGCGCCGAAGCGCAGGAATTGTTCATCAACAACGATTTCCGTGTATATACGAATCGTGATCAGGTAGGGGTAGAGCTTGCCGGAGCTCTTAAGAATATTATTGCCCTTGGTGCTGGTCTATCCGATGGCCTTGGATATGGGGACAATGCTAAAGCAGCGCTTTTGACCCGTGGACTCGCCGAGATCTCTCGGGTGGGAGTTGAGCTTGGAGCCAATCCTTTGACCTTTGCCGGCCTTGCCGGAATTGGCGACCTTGTTGTGACGGCTACTAGTCAGCACAGCCGTAACTGGCGCGCTGGGTCCATGCTTGGTCAAGGCAAGCCGCTGGCCGAGGTGCTGGAATCCATGGGGATGGTAGTCGAAGGTATTCGTACTACCGAAGCAGCTTATGCAATTTCGCTCAAGCTGGGTGTGCAGATGCCGATTACGGATCAGATTTATCATGTGCTCTTTCAAGGAAGAAGCCCACGCAGTGCGGTTGAAGCCTTGATGGGGCGTGATCGTAAGCCTGAGCTTGAGTCGATCTCCCAGGAAACTTGGGAGCAGTGGCATTCCTGATCCTGTTCACCTTTTTCCGCAAATTCTCATATGTTGTAATGGGGATTGACGGAGGAGGGATGAAAAGTGAGCAGAGATTTTTCCAAGGATGCATTGAACGCCATTAACAAAAAGGCGGGCAAGAACATTACGGAAAGTGCCGTCAAAAAGCTAGCCAGTACGGTAAAGCCAGGAACTACGCAGAATGAAGCCCAGCTCCGCCAGTTAATTAAGCAGGTGTCATCAATGGCGAAAGTGCCGGTCAGTGAAGCTACTGTGCAGGAGATTATCAATGCCGTTAAAAAAGGCGGCGCAGGTTCCAGCACAATGGAGTCTTTAATGAAAATGATGCTTAAAAAATAGCTTTATGTTGGGTGAGCAAAAGAAAACGGATCAAAGAATGATTCCGTCGTCTTTTGCTTTTTTTTATATTTATGATAATTCTCATAAAGCGCATTTTATTTAAAATAATACATAAAAAATGATGTTTTTTTACAGAAAAGGATAAGGTCATGATATAATAGTCCCTAATAAATTACAGGCGAATGGGGGCTTTGACCATGGATCCGATGACAAAAATGTGGTTATCCCTGATTGCGATGCTGATTATGGGATTATCAGTATTTCTTATAACTTTTGCTCGGAGCAAAACCAAGGGCTTGCTTAAGGCTGTACTGTCTATACTTGCTTTTGTCATCATGTTAGTGGGCCTATTGGGCGGAGTTGTTTCAATTATGTAAGCAGTTACATAGTGTTCAGGAAGGAAGTAACATCATGAAATCTCAAAAAGGAGTTACCGTTGTATTTCAACCAGAAGGCCGTAAAGCTGTTGTGAACCGTGGCATTTCGTTATTAGAGGCTGCTCGTAAAGCAGGAGTGCCAATAACAACTAGATGCGGAGGCAAAGCAGGCTGTCTGATGTGCAAGGTTACAGTCGCGAAGGAAGAGGCTGCTGCAGTAAGGCCTCCCGGTGATATTGAGCGGCGTAAGCTTGGATCGGCCTTAGAAGAAGGAACGCGTCTGGCCTGTCAGGCTGCCGTATGGAGCGACGTAACCGTTCAGGTGCCGGAAGATCCACTGAAGGCTGCGGTGCGCCGTAAGCTTGAAGCAGCGCGGCGTGGGGAAGAAGATGAGCTGTGGTAGCGTAAGAATGTCACCGTGGGAGGGACTCGGTTGGAGTTTATAGGATATAAAATGAAACTGAAGGCAGGGGCCAAGCTTTTGCTAGGGATGGTATCGCTCGCGCTTACGCTTTCGGGCTGTCTATACCCAGGTGAAGAGAAGCGGGCTAGTGTTAATTATCGGGAAAGTGTTAAACGGATACAAGCAGCCGTTGATGATTATCAACAGGAGGAAGGGGTACTGCCCATTCTTAATGCGGATGAAACTACTCCAAGGTATGAGAAGTTCCGTATCGACCTGGGGAAGCTGAATAATAAGGGATATTTGGATGATATACCGGCTACCGCCTTTGAGCAGGGTGGAAGTGCTTATTTTCTTATTTTGAATGAGGAAATTGATCCTGTGGTGAAGGTGATGGACCTTGTTACGGTTCAAAAGGTGAATGACGTGCAACGACAGGTTAACCGCTATAAATCAGCTCATGGCGGCAACCTGCCTGTGCTTGATGAGCTATATCCCGGATTGTATACCATTAATCATAAGCAGGCGGGTACAAGCTCTATAACGTTAACTAGTGTCTATTCCGGTCAAGTTCTTGATTTTATCCTGGATAAGGATGGAACTGTCTACGTAGATTATGTTTTTGATATCATGGCTGCCGTCGATAAGAAGGGTGGAGAGCACGATAAGAATCAGGACTTGCGACTGGATCTGGAGGAAGCTTCATATTACGTTCCCGTGAAGTCTTTGCCGTATCTATGGATTAACAATCAGCCAATCCCGCAGCCTCCAAGTTAGAGTGAAAGTTTAAGAGCGTCTAAGCTTCGGTTTTATCCGGGGTATTAGGCGTTTTTTTGTTTATATCCTTTTACACCAAGTCCTGTAATCTCAGCATCCACTAAAAATAGTTCTATCAAAGAATCCTAGCTCATAAGATGGATGAGTAAGCTTCCGGGCGTCAGACGCCTTGCGGCGCGCAGACTTAACTTTTTTGAAATTACATTGGGAAATGCGCGAATACGGGTCATAAATTCGTTCCGGATACATATGATGATACTAGTCCAAATGCATGTCCGAGCATTCGGAGTTTAGCGCGGGGCAAGTACGTCCCGGTCGAAAGCAGCTAGGCTTCGGGCGGGCATACGATAAGTCCGGTTGATGTCCTGCAAGGGTCAGATTACCGGCGGAACGCGAAGTCGATGCTCTTCAGGCATTTTTTCTTCGGAGTAATATGAGGAGGGGATCTCTTTTGGAAAAAGTGGATATTTTCAAGGACATTGCCGAGCGTACCGGCGGAGACATTTATCTTGGCGTCGTCGGCGCGGTTCGCACGGGGAAATCGACATTTATCAAGCGCTTCATGGAAACAATTGTCCTGCCAAACATCACGAATGAGGCTGATCGAGTAAGAGCTGTGGATGAGCTTCCGCAAAGCGCAGCAGGCAAAACGATTATGACGACAGAACCGAAGTTTGTGCCTAACAACGCAGTCCAAATCAAGGTTGCGGAAGGGCTTGAGGTTAATGTTCGTCTGGTAGACTGTGTGGGTTACGCTGTAGAAGGTGCAAAAGGCTACGAGGATGAAAATGGACCACGAATGATCTCTACACCTTGGTTTGAAGAGCCTATTCCTTTTCAGGAAGCGGCAGAAATCGGGACACGTAAGGTTATTCAGGAGCATTCAACGCTAGGTGTAGTGGTAACAACAGATGGTACGATTGCAGAAATTCCGCGGAACTCTTACGTGGACTCTGAAGAGCGCGTCATTGCAGAGCTGAAGGAAGTGGGTAAGCCATTTGTGCTTGTCATTAACTCCACCCGGCCACGCAGTGAGGAAGCGCAGCAGCTCCGTAACGAGCTAGCCATCAAATACGATATCCCAGTTATGACGTTAAGCGCCGCAAACATGAGCGAAGATGACGTAACTGGTGTGCTGCGGGAAGTGCTTTATGAATTCCCAGTGCATGAAGTAAATGTAAACCTGCCAAGCTGGGTTATGGTGCTTGGAGAAAACCACTGGCTGCGTAGTAGTTATGAGAACTCCGTTCGCGATACGGTAAAAGACATTCGCCGCTTGCGGGATGTTGACCGCCTCGTATCTCAGTTCACCGAATATGACTTTATTGATAAAGCTGGCCTAAGTGGTATGAACATGGGTCAGGGCGTAGCAGAGATCGACCTGTATGCTCCAGAAGAGCTGTACGATCAAGTTCTGATGGAAGTGGTCGGGGTTGAGATCCGCGGTAAAGATCATTTGCTCCAGCTTATGCAGGAGTTCTCGCATGCGAAACGAGAATACGACCGATTCTCAGAAGCATTGGAAATGGTCAAGACTACAGGTTATGGTATCGCGGCTCCATCCTTAGCCGAAATGGCGCTCGACGAGCCAGAACTGATACGTCAGGGCTCTCGCTTCGGGGTTCGCTTAAAGGCTACTGCACCGTCCATTCATATGATTCGGGTGGATGTGGAGTCTGAATTCTCGCCAATCATCGGAACGGAAAAGCAAAGCGAAGAGCTGGTTCGTTATCTGATGCAGGACTTTGAGAATGATCCTATTAAGATTTGGGAATCCGATATTTTTGGCCGCTCCCTGCACTCCATTGTTAGAGAAGGCATTCAAGGCAAGATAGCTATGATGCCGGATAATGCACGCTACAAGCTGCAAGAAACGCTTGGCCGCATTATTAACGAGGGTTCCGGCGGACTTATTGCAATTATTCTCTAAGCTGAATATAAATAAATTCAAAGAGTGGGAGAAATCCTGCTCTTTTTATTTGTATATATCCTAAAACTTGATTCCTAGTTCCTATAATAACGGTGAATCTGACTCAATTATTCTGATGAAATAAAGACCTAAACTGCTCCTATAGGTCTAACAAATTAGATCGAATTTAGATAAATATGCACGGATAGATGATAATTTCTGCTCCTTTTTTGAGTAACAGCTTGAATTTATGGATGGGCTGTATTACTATAAGTTTGTTGCGCTTCAAGGTCTAAGGGCGCCAAAGTTAAGTTTTAAACGGGATTATCACGTATATTTTACGTTGAAACGGAAACAGTGTATGATACCGGAGAATTTACTCAGGGAGGTGAGAAAACATGAATAAATCAGATTTGATCAATGTAGTTACAGAAGCAACTGAACTTCCCAAGAAGGATGCTACTAAAGCTGTAGATGCGGTTTTCGAAGCAATTACAGAAGCACTGCAAAGCGGTGATAAAGTACAACTGGTTGGATTCGGAAACTTTGAAGTGCGTGAGCGTTCTGCACGTAAAGGCCGTAACCCGCAAACTGGTGAAGAAATCGAAATTCCTGCAAGCAAGGTACCGGCATTCAAACCCGGTAAGGCGCTGAAAGACGGAATCAAATAAAGATTTCTACATACCTATCCCATAGTCTTTTAAGAACAACTATGCCGCCCTCCAAGGCGGCATTTGTTTTTTGAAATACTATGAACTGTATAATAGGTTTAGAGGAGGATGAGTGATGATGGATAAAAATACGGGTACTACTCCGCTTCCAACGGGCAGCGACTATATTGTGGTTAAAGCTAAAGATAATGGCGTTCAGGTCATTGGGCTAACCAGAGGTACAGATACACGTTTTCATCATACAGAGAAGCTGGATAAGGGCGAGGTATTGATTGCCCAGTTTACTGATCATACCTCAGCGATGAAGATTCGCGGTAAGGCTGAAATATGGACAAAGCACGGACAATTGGAAAGTGAAAGCTGAAAAGCAGGCATAGCCTGCTTTTTTTCAAAATATAGTAAAGATAAATGATCGTATTAGCTAAGAGTGGGAATTATGGATAAGGAGGCGTGTTCATGAACAAGGCCTGGTGGGTCGGAGCCGTATTACTCTTGACTGCAACCTCTGCTGTAATATTGCCCAAAGTGGCAGATATGGATTCTACCTTACAGCAACGCAATGGTGCAGTAGAGACTTTTACTGGCGGCCATAACACAGTGCTAGACAACGATAATCTTGTTGATGTTCTTGGCGCACTTCCATTGACCTTATCCATTGATAGCGTAGGCTGGGAGGATCACGTTCTGTCACTGGATTTAAAAGTGAGCGGAAATGATCATGAACCCCAGGAGCTTTATCGAAATATGGCGCAGGCTATTTCTTTTGCTTTTCAAGAAACCTCGAATGTGGATCAGCTTTTGCTGCGCATCGTGGTCATGGATAAATGGCTGGATAGCCGCCGGCTGCTGCTAGCAGGGGATATCAGACGCACGGAGTGGTCGGCTGAACTCCAGAATGAACTTCAGTCTGCGGGTAATCTCCCCATATCCGAGCGACTCAAGACGGGCTTCCGTATTAGTGAGACTGAGCTCTGGAAGAAGCAGTTCATTTATCCTTGAGAAGAATAAAAGAAACTCAGTCGTACCACAGTGCGTGACAAAAAAACATGTGATATAATAGACAAGATTGTGAACAAAGGAATTATTATTAATGTCAATGGCTTCGGAGGCTGAAATGAAACCGTACTGCATACCGCAACTGGCAAAACCCTACACCGACTACGACATGATTCAGAAGCATACGGATTTGCCGCCGTTTTCTGATGGCCGGGGTCATTTGTTATATATTTTTCTAAACCATGGATCTTCTGTTAAAGGAAATGCTGGTGAGTTGTATACGCTCGTAACAGCACTTATTCAACTTGGACTAGATACACATGAGGTAATTGACCGCTCGAATGATAGACGCGGTGGAGATCCTATGCGTTCCCGTCAATTAAAGGTATTGGCTGGCGATTATTTCAGTAGCTGGTTTTACCATCTGCTTGCAAAGAGTGATCAAATTGAGATGGTTGGAATCTTGAGTAAGGCGATTGCTGATTTCAATGTCTTGAAAGCGAACCTCTATGTGAAGATGAGAGGAATCCGTCTTTCGGCTGAACAATACTTGCGGCACATGGTACAGCTCAATATGCGGCTGTTCCTTTCTTTTACGCCCATGATCGAGAATTCCTTAGTGGAGTTGTGGGAGAAGTTATTGACAGAATTCAGTCAGTGCGAAACTGTTGCCATAGAGCTTCAGCGTTGTGATAACCTTGAGAATGCTAGCAATGGTTATTGCTACTGGAAGATGCTGGAGTCAGCGACAGAGGAAGAACGCAAACAGCTTCAAGACCAGAACCTTGATCAGAAGGACTGGAAGATGCTGAAGATGAAATATAAATGTGATTCTCTGCTGACGGACAAGCTCCATCAGTCGATTCAGTCGATTCAGGGACTATTACAAAGCGTTAAAGACGAAAGCCTGCTTAGAGAGCTTGAGATAGCGCTGGATCGTATTCTCCTGCAGATGAAAGTCTCAGGACAAGCAGCCGTGGAGGGTTAGTGGATGACTATGGACAAAACTACAACTGCTGTGGGTGATAACAGCAAGCCGAAGGAACAGTTTGTGCACTCGGTGTTTGAGAGTATTGCAGGTAAATATGATTTGATGAATGATATCTTAAGCTTTCGCCGCCATAAGGCTTGGCGCAAGTTCACGATGAAGAAGATGGGCATGAAGCGCGGGGATTCAGCTGTAGACTTATGCTGCGGCACTTGCGATTGGAGCATTGCCTTGGCAGAAGCCACACAGACAGGGAATGTGATAGGACTTGACTTTAGTGCTGGCATGCTTGAAGTGGGGCGCCGTAAGGTGGAGGAGCGCAAGCTTCAGGACCGGATCTCTCTCGTACAGGGCAATGCTATGGAGTTGCCTTTTGAAGACAACGCATTCGATTATGCAACGATTGGTTTTGGACTCCGCAACGTACCGGATCTTGTTCAAGTGCTGAACGAGATGAAACGCGTGGTAAAACCCGGAGGAATGGTGGTCTGCCTGGAGCTTTCCAAGCCGATGAAACAACCGTTTAAAGGTATCTATTTCTTTTATTTTCAGCGTGTACTTCCATTGCTGGGCAAGTTATTCGCTAAAAGGTATGAGCAATACAAATGGCTGCCAGAATCGCTGGCGCTGTTCCCTGACCGGGAGCAATTAGCTGCTATTTTCCGTGAAACCGGACTGCAAAAAGTGGAATCCTTCCCCTTGACCGGAGGCATCGCGGCATTACATATTGGGCTCAAGGAGAACGGGAATGTTTAAGAAAATCGGTATCTTTTTACAAATGATCAAGTTTGAACATACGGTATTTGCTTTACCTTTTGCTTTTATGGGCGCTTTACTTGGTTCCGTTGTCATGTCTGGCACGCTACCTTCCTGGAGCCAGATTGGTTGGATCGTAGTGGCTATGTTTGGGGCACGGAGCGCTGCTATGGGGCTGAATCGACTGATTGACCGGATAAGTGATGCTAAGAATCCTCGCACAGCGGGAAGGGCTATTCCTGCAGGATTATTGAAGATCGGTGAAGTCGTCATTTTTATTGGCATTTCGTTTTTCTTACTCTTTTGGGCAGCCTTTAAGCTGAATCCTTTGTCGGCCAAGCTCTTGCCAATCGCAGTTTTCCTTCTTGTTATTTATTCATTTACGAAGCGCTTTACATGGGCTTGCCATCTTATCCTCGGTCTGACCATTGCGCTTGCACCTTTAGGCGGTTGGGTAGCTGTGACCGGTAGCGTGAATTGGACTTCAATGGTATTTTACTTCACTATTGTGTTTTGGACTGCAGGTTTTGATGTAATTTATTCTTGTCAGGATGTTGAGTTTGATCTAAAAGAGGGCTTGAAGTCCATTCCGGTTCGGTTCGGGGTTCAAGGTGCACTCATTATTGCCCGCGTATTTCACATTCTCACGGCGATTGGATTCGTATCGTTGCTGTTTATGACGGATTTAAGCTGGTGGTATGTAGCAGGCATGATCATCGCATATATTATTCTCTTTTATGAGCATTACATTGTATCTCCGAGTGACCTGAGCCGTCTGCAGACTGCTTTTTTCACTATGAACGGCGTATTGAGCATCGTAGTGTTCTCTTTCACTTTGATTGACTTGGTGGTGCAGTTCTACTAATGACGCTTACTAAACCGAAAAACATCGTGGTTGGAATTACAGGAGCAAGCGGTGCGATATATGGTGTTCGTCTAACTGAAACCTTGCTGTCACTAGGCTACTCCGTGCATTTGGTGGTTAGCAATGCGGGCTGGCGCGTATTTAAAGAAGAACTTGGCTATATCGCATCAGACCGGGAGGGCTTTTTGAACGAAAGGTTCAAAGGCTATCCCGGTTCTCTGCTTTATCATCCAGTTGCGGATATCGGCGCATCCATTGCAAGTGGTTCGTTTCGTGTGGAAGGGATGATTATTATGCCTTGCTCTATGGGAACATTGTCCGCGGTAGCGAATGGGACCTCTGATAATCTGATGACACGTGCTGCTGACGTTATGCTCAAGGAAGGACGCCCACTGGTGCTTGTTCCTCGTGAGACTCCACTGCATGCCATTCATCTAGAGAATATGTTGAAGCTGTCCCGTCTGGGAGTTCGGATGATTCCCGCAATGCCGGCTTTTTATTTCGGGCCGCAAAGTATGGATGATCTGATTGATTTCATGGTGGGCAAAGTGCTTGACAGCTTTAATATTGAACACAATTTATTTCGAAGATGGGGGGATTGAAAGGATGGACAATAACAGCCACACCATCATCGGCAAAATCAGCTATACCAACTCATGGCCGGTATTTCACAATTTTCATCCCTCTGCATTAAAATATCCTGCAGAGATGGTGAGTGAGGTACCTGCCATTCTTAATCAGGGGATGAGCCGTGGAACTATTCATGTAGGTGCTTTATCCTCTTTTGCTTATGCTGAGGCCAGTGACAAATTATTACTACTACCTGATTTATCGGTTAGCGCGGACGGTCCTGTGAGATCAATATTCCTTTTTTCCAGGGTGCCATTTGCTCAGATTGGTAGCGGTAAGATTGCTGTTACGAATACTTCTGCAACCTCGGTAAATTTGCTGAAAATTTTAATGGAAAAAGCTTTTGGCAATAAACCGGAATATATTAGCGCTAATCCTGATTTGGATGCCATGATGCATGAAGCGGATGCCTGCTTATTAATTGGTGATAATGCTATTAAAGCCTCATGGCAGGATCAAGGTTATATCGTTACTGATCTAGCTGAGGTTTGGAAGGAATGGACGGGCTTAGGGATGACCTTTGCGGTCTGGGCAGTGAACCGAAAGGCTGCTGAGGACAAACCGGAGGCTATTTCTGAGATTGCAGAGGCTTTTGCCGAGAGTAAAATGCGGGGATTGAGAGATTTAGATCCTATTGTACAAGCAGCTTGTTCTAACATTGGAGGAACAAAGTCTTATTGGGAAGGGTACTTCCGCAATTTATGTTATGATTTTGGAGAAAGGCAGCAGCAAGGTTTGAACCTCTATTTCCGCTATGCCTATGAGATGGGCCTGCTGCCGCAGGAAGTGAAGATGGAGATTTGGAGCCATAAACTGTTGACACGGGTGAAAGAATGAAACGACTGCAAATATTCGGATTACTGAACAGAGATATGGATCAGATTGAAAAAGAGCTGTACCGTAGTGTACAGGGGGATGACGATCTGCTTACAGAAACCTCCCTGCATTTATTAAAGGCAGGCGGCAAAAGATTACGTCCCGTATTTGTCCTGATGGGCGGGAAATTCGGTAAGTATGATCTGGAAAAGCTGAAACGGGTGGCGATACCGTTAGAGTTGATCCATAGCGCTTCACTGGTCCATGATGATGTGATCGACGATGCAGAATTGCGCCGTGGTGAACTCACCGTAAAAGCAAAATGGGGCGATAAAATTGCCATGTACACTGGTGACTACATATATGCAAAAGCGCTGGTAATGACTACGGAGCTGAAGAATCCACGAATTCATCAAATTCTGTCTAAGGCGATGATCGAAATGTCGATCGGAGAGATGGAGCAGATTCGTGACTTTTTCAACAGTGAGCAAAGTGTACGTCATTATCTACGGCGTATCCGCCGCAAAACAGCCCTGCTGATTGCAGTTAGCTGCCAACTCGGCGCACTTGCTGCTGAGGCAGATCCAGAAGTAGCTCGCCTGCTTTATAATTATGGATATAACGTGGGTATGGCGTTCCAGATTCGTGATGATTTACTGGATCTCTCAGGCACAGAGAAACAGATTGGTAAACCTCCGGGCAGTGATATGCGTCAAGGAAACATTACACTTCCAGTGATTTATAGTCTTGAGGATGAGCGGCTGCGCGAGTCATTGCTTGAGGAACTGAAGTCTATACGTGAGGGCCATAGCACGGTAGGACGTGCGATTGATCTTATACTTTCCGGAGACGGAATCGCCCGCTCTGAGGAGCTCGCTTCACGTTATATTGACAAGGCGCTGGCGGCGCTGGAACAATTGCCTAATAATAAGACTAAGCGCAATCTGCGTGATATTGCTTATTTTATAACAGGAAGAAGTTATTGATCTTCTGGTGAGATTGAAATTAAACGTTTCCAGAAAGCAATGTTTCTGTTAAGATAGCGTCAAAACAACCCTTCAAATGGGAAAATGGAGAGTGCTTCTATGGAAAAGACGTATCTGATGGTCAAGCCTGATGGAGTTCAACGTGGATTAATAGGGCGTATTGTTACCCGCTTTGAGGATAAGGGGTTTAAATTGGTCGCTGCTAAGCTGATTACAGTTAGTGAGGATCAAGCGAAAAGACATTATGCTGAGCATGCAGGCAAAGACTTTTTTTCGGAGCTGGTCTCTTTCATCACTTCAGGTCCAGTGTTTGCAATGGTATGGGAAGGCGATGATGTTGTAACGTTATCCCGGACACTCATAGGCAAGACAAAAGTTGGAGAAGCTCTGCCAGGCACGATTCGTGGCGACTTTGCCAGCCATACACCACTTAATCTAATTCATGGATCAGACTCGCCTGAAAGTGCAGAACGGGAAATTGCTAATTTCTTTGCTCCAGATGAACTGAATCAGTATAACAAAGACATCGCAGTCTGGATGTAAGGTCCAGGTGGGAGGCAGGGGATTAACATGTCTGATCGTAATGTTGCAGCATTAACAACAGATCCGGATTATAGCGGATTTATTCACAACGTTAAACAAAGCACCGGAATTGATCTGGCTCAATATAAAGAAGCGCAGATGAAGCGGCGTTTGACGACTCTTCGGATGAAGAATGGGTATCATACCTTCAGTGATTTTTTTGCAGCGATGATGAAAAATAAGGACTTATTTCATGAATTTTTAGATCGAATGACGATCAATGTCTCTGAGTTCTGGCGGAATCCGAATCGCTGGGAAGTTTTGCGGGATATTATCCTACCTGACCTCCAGCAGTCGGGCCGCAAATTAAAGCTGTGGAGCGCGGCGTGTTCCACTGGCGAAGAGCCTTACACGCTGGCTATGATTTTGTCGGACAAGAATATATTGGCGCAGACAGGCATTCTTGCCACTGACATTGATGATGGCGCTTTATCCAAAGCAAAGCAAGGTCTTTATTTGGAACGTTCTTTAAAGGATGTGCCGAAAGACGTGGCAGCACGTTACTTTACACCGGAAGGCCCTGTTTTCAAGGTCAGCGATTCACTTAAGAAAAACATAGATTTCCGCAAACAGAATCTGCTCTTGGACAAGTTCGACGAAGGTTTTGATCTTATTATTTGTCGCAATGTAATGATCTATTTTACTGAAGAGGCGAAGAACAAGCTCTATCATAAGTTTTCGGCTAGCTTACGTCCGGGTGGTTATTTGTTTGTGGGCAGCACAGAGCAAATCTTTACACCGGCTCAATACGGTTTTGAATCGACGGAAACTTTTTTCTATCGTAAAAAATAAATATTTTTTGCTCCTTCGCCATTAACTTCAAAGGTATACTTTCGCAAAAGTTCAGTGATACTGGATAGTAGAATCTGTACGCTAAGTGAAAGGAAAGTTAAACCGATGGACAAAAGCAAGGTCATTGCCGCGTACAAACGAGGCTTTATCACCGTTCGTGAGTGCGGGCAAATTCTCGGTGTGGAAGAAATGCAATTGGAGCGCCTTCTGCAGCTGGAAGAGCGTAAGTCTACATTCCCTCCACCAAGTCAGCGGCTCGGCAGCTAACAAGCTGAGGACCCAGCCGAGGAGCGCCATTCATACTCTTAAGGGTATGGATGGCGCTTTTTATTTCGATATACATAGAGTGTTTCTAGGGAGAGCCCTTTCTTGTCAAAGCGGATTCCCTATACTATAATGAGCAAAGATCATAGGATTTTAGCGGTTTACAGTTTAAAAGTATAAAAGGGGGAAGACATCATGAGTTTACGCTATTTAACAGCGGGGGAAACGCACGGCCCCCAGCTAACGGCTATTATTGAGGGATTGCCAAGTAATTTAACTTTGGATTTTGAAGAGCTTAACTTTCAATTGCATCGTCGACAAAAGGGATACGGACGTGGACGCCGCATGCAGATTGAGAAAGATACGGCACAAATAGTCGGTGGAGTACGTCACGGCTATACTACAGGTGCTCCGGTAGCCTTGGTAGTAGAGAACAAGGATTGGACTCACTGGAAGAACATAATGAATATTGAACCTATTCCAGGCAGTGATGAAGAAAAACGCCGGGTAAATCGGCCGCGTCCTGGACATGCAGATTTGAATGGTGGATTGAAGTACAATCATACGGATCTTCGCAATGTTCTGGAGCGCTCCAGTGCCCGCGAAACAGCAGCCAGAGTTGCATGTGGCGCTGTAGCCAGACAGCTGCTGGCAGCTTTTGGTGTGAAAGTAGCAGGTCAAGTCATTCGTATTGGTGAAATCGAGGCACCTGCTAATGATCTGCCTATCGATGAGCTGATTGAACGCACAGAACAGTCCTCTGTCAGAGTTGTCGACAAAGAAACGGAACAGAAAATGGAGGCTTACATAGATCAAATCAAGGAAGAGGGCGACTCCATCGGTGGAATCGTTGAATGTATCGTCGAAGGACTGCCCATCGGACTTGGCAGCTATGTACAGTCGGACCGGAAGCTGGACGGGGCGATCGCTGGGGCAGTGATGTCGATTAATGCCTTCAAAGGCGTTGAAATCGGCATTGGGTTTGAAGCAGGTAAATTGCGTGGATCGCAAGTCCATGATGAAATTATGTATGAAGCTTCTAAAGGATACTATCGCGCAAGCAATCGTTTAGGCGGTTTTGAAGGCGGGATGACGAATGGTATGCCGATAGTGGTTCGTGGTGTTATGAAGCCTATTCCTACCTTGTATAAGCCACTTCAAAGTGTAGATATCGATACGAAAGAACCTTTTACAGCTCAAGTAGAACGTTCGGATGCATGTGCAGTTCCAGCGGCATGTGTGGTTCTGGAAAGCGTAGTGGCATGGGAAGTTGCCAAAGCTTTTCTTGATAAATTCGGCGGGGATTCTCTCGAAGAAATTAAAGCGAACTATGAAAACTATCTTGCACAATTGGAGAGTTATTAATCATGCGTACGATCAATGTAGATTTAGGAGATCGTTCTTATCCAATTCACATCGGTAGTGGTCTGCTGCAGAACATTGGCCAGTACTGTGCTGAGGCTGGACTGTCCACTCGCAGCCCACTACTGGTTGTGAGTGATAGTGAAGTAGCTCCACTGTATTTACCGTCGCTTGAAGAAGCTCTACGTCAGCAAGGCTATACCGTAGTCAGCCACATTATGCCGGCAGGGGAAGCATCCAAATCATTAACCGTGTATGAAGAGGTTATGACGACCGCGATTCAAGCGGGACTGGATCGCAACTCAGCTGTGTTGGCTTTAGGTGGCGGGGTTGTTGGTGATTTAGCTGGTTTTGTAGCAGCTACCTACATGCGCGGAATAGGATTTCTACAAATTCCAACGACGATTCTAGCCCATGACAGCAGCGTAGGCGGCAAAGTGGCTGTCAATCATCCACTAGCCAAAAATATGGTTGGTGCGTTCTATCAACCTTCGCTGGTGCTTTACGATTTGGATACCCTTCGCACGCTTCCGCCACGCCAAGTCTCTTCTGGCCTGGCTGAAGTAGTGAAGCATGGTCTGATTATGGACAAAGAATTCGCATATTGGTGCCGTGAACATGCTGATGAGCTGCTTGCTCTGAATGCTGAAGCACTCGGCTATGCCCTTGAGCGCGGTTGTGCAATCAAGGCTCATGTCGTAGCGAACGATGAACGTGAGCATGGACTTCGGGCGATTCTGAATTTAGGACATACGATCGGACATGCTATTGAAGCGGTTGGCGGATATGGCGTATTTTTGCACGGTGAAGCGATTGCGATTGGTATGGCGGGTTCGGCGCTGCTGGCTGTAAAGCTTGGACATGATCGATCCATTTATGAGGATACAGTATCTATGTTATCTGCACTTTCATTGCCTATACAGCTTCCTTCTGAATATGATGAAGAGGAGCTAATGGAAGCAATGATGCATGATAAGAAATTCAAAGAAGGCAGAATGACTTTTATTGTGCCTGATGCCATAGGAGCCGTAAGCATTGTAAACGATGTACAGGAATCGCTTGTGCGAGAGGTTCTCGCAGAGCTTAAAAAGGAGGGGAAACCGTGGTAAATCGAGGGATTCGCGGAGCAACTACCGTGATTAATAACGAAGAAACAGAGATTTTGCGTGAAACCGTTGTGCTGCTGCGGGAGATCGTAGAACGTAATGATGTTATAGCTGAGGATATTAGCAATGTATGGATTACGATGACCAATGATCTGGATGCTACTTTTCCGGCAAGAGCCATTCGTGAGATTGAGGGCTGGGAAATGGTGCCACTTATGTGTTCAACGGAGATCCCTGTTAAAGGCAGTCTGCCGATGTGTATCCGGTTAATGGTGCAGTTTAATACGGATAAATCACAGCGTGAGATCCGCCATGTATATCTGAATGAAGCTCAGAAGCTTCGTCCGGATTTGTCGCAGAGTAAGTCTTAAATTTGAGTTGTGGGTTGTCAATGACCCTTGTCATCATGTATAGTGTAATTAGCCGAGTATAGAAGAGTTTAGTTGAGTTGAGATGAGTATAGTTGAGCAGAGTGCAAGAAATTTTTGCGAATATAAGAAAGTATAAGCTTTGTTCTATACATTCTTATATTTCACGCATATACGCTTACCGTCCTTATAAGGACGCTGAAGACGTTTATGCCTGATTAGCAGTTTTTGTGTACGCAGAGTCTTTATTTTGATATGTACTGGAGTGTTATTTCACATCCGTGATGTATCTTATTTAGAGATAAGTCTGTAGGCACAACATAACGATGCTGATCATTGCTCAAAAACATATACTTACTTACACAAACCCTCTACTTTGGTAGAGGGTTTTTCTGTGTTTCGGAAAGATTTATATAACTAAGGGGGCATCTAAAAATGACGAATCCGAGTGTTCAAGAGGTGGTAAAGCTGTCGCAGGATTATAATCTGATTCCTGTTGTGAAGCGGCTGCTGGCTGATATGGAAACACCTATCCGGTTATTCCAACGTTTTGCTGAACGTGACCGCGCGTTCTTACTAGAAAGTGTAGAGGGCGGCAAACAATGGGCCCGGTACTCGTTCATCGGCAGCGATCCCTTTTTAATGATATCGGGAAAAAAGGGTGCAATTAACGTAGAGATCGACGGTAAGAAAAAACAGCTGCATGGAAAGCCGATTGAGGAGCTTAAGGCGCTGCTTCGTTCATACCGTAGCCCTAAGCTGGATGAGATGCCGCCATTTACTGGAGGAGCTATCGGATTTTTTGGATATGATCTGCTGCAATATTATGAGAAGCTGCCTGAGCATCCAGTAGATGATCTCCAAATGGATGATATCCGGTTTATGTTCTGTGATCGCATCATTGTTTTTGATCATGTGAAACAACAAATTCTCCTAGTTGGCAACCTGCATGTTAAAGACGGTGATACGGACTCAGATATCAAATCTAATTACGAAAGCTTAAGTCGTAAGCTTGAGGATATGGCCGAAGAGCTGCAAAAGGAAGGGCCAAAGGAAAATGTGAACCGCCGCAGCATTCCGCAGGATATTGAGCTGGGTGAGATTCATTCCAACCTGACTAAAGAACAATATATCAACAACGTAGAACAAGCGAAGGAATACATTCGGGCTGGCGATATTTTTCAAGTGGTGTTGTCGCAGCGCCTGCATATTGAAACGGAGGTTTCTCCACTGCATGTATACCGGATGCTTAGGACGCTTAACCCATCTCCATATATGTATTATTTGAAAATGGATGAAGAGATTATTGTTGGAACCTCACCGGAAGCGCTCGTAAAGGTAGATGGAAACCGTGTGGAGACACGGCCGATTGCCGGAACAAGACCAAGAGGTGAAAGTGAAGCTTCGGATCGTGCTTACGCCGCGGAGCTGCTGGAGGATGAAAAAGAACGTGCAGAGCATTTGATGCTAGTTGATCTAGGTCGTAATGATTTAGGAAGAGTGTCCAAATTCGGTTCTGTAAAATGCGATTCCTTTATGGAAATTGAAAGATACTCTCATGTCATGCATATGGTATCGAATGTGTCAGGCACGCTTAGCGAGGATAAAGATTTCTTTGATGCCTTTCTCTCCTGTCTGCCAGCCGGTACTGTCTCAGGAGCACCTAAGCTACGGGCAATGGAGATTATTGCTGAATTGGAGCGAGAAGCCCGTGGTGCTTATGCGGGGGCGATTGGATATTTGGGATTCTCGGGAAATATGGATTCATGTATCACCATCCGTACAATCATCTTCCGTAAGGGCAGAGCATATGTGCAGGCTGGGGCGGGTATCGTTTGGGACTCGGTTCCGGAGAAAGAGTATGAAGAGACGGTGAATAAAGCGAAGGGCATGCTAAAAGCTATTCGTATGGCAGAGGCTATGTTCCCACCCGAGATAAAAGAGAAACAAGTCATCAATCAAGATTACATGTACACATATACCCCTGAACAGGTGGTTTGATTAATATAAAAGATTACATTAAGGCTGGGAGGATGAACATTATGGATGCAACAAAATTGATACAATCAGGAATCGCTGGACTAATCGAAGGCAAAAGTCTGACACGTGGAGAAGCACGCGATATAATGGGTGCAATCATGCTGGGAGATGCTTCTCAGGCGCAAATCGGATCACTGCTGACCGCTTTACGGATTAAGGGAGAGACCGTGGAGGAAATTACGGGGTTTGCGGAAGCCATGAGAGGTTTCGGCACACCTGTCCTTACTGAAAAAGCGCGTCTGCTAGATACATGTGGTACGGGCGGTTCCGGCATCCATAAGTTTAATATTTCTACCGCCTCAGCGATTATTTCATCAGCGGCTTCTGTACGAGTTGCCAAACATGGCAACCGCTCAGCTTCCGGTAGAGCAGGAAGTGCAGATGTACTTGAAGCTTTGGGCGTCAACATTCATCTGAATGCGGATCAGGCTCGGGAATGCTTGGATCGAATCGGCATTTGTTTTTTATTCGCGCAAATCTATCATCCTTCGATGCGGCATGCGGCGGCACCGCGTAAAGAGCTTGGAGTGCGGACGATTTTTAATATGCTTGGTCCGCTTACGAATCCCGCGGGTGCTGACCGTCAGCTGCTGGGGATTTATGATCGGAATAAGACAGAGACGGTGGCTAATGTACTGAAGGAGCTGGGATCCAAGCGTGCGATGGTTGTCAGCAGCTTGGATGGTCTGGATGAAATCAGCATCTCGGCCCCTACATTAGTGTCTGAGCTAAAAGAGGGCATCGTAACCACGTATGAGGTAACGCCAGAGGCATTAGGTCTTAACAGACATCCACTGGAAGCTGTGCTGGGTGGAGATGCAGCTGAAAATGCGGCGATTATTACCTCGGTCCTTCAAGGGCAGATTAATCCTTATCGTGATATCGTTCTTGCTAACGCCGGAGCCTGTATATATGTTGCTGGTCTGGCAGATACCATGGCCGGAGGCGTAGAGAGAGCAAAAGATGTAGTGGATTCAGGCAAGGCACTATCCAAGCTTAATCAGCTTGTAGCTATGACGGAGGAACTTAATTATGTATCTTGATAAAATTGTCGCGACTAAGATTAAAGAGGTTGAATTGCTCAGTAAAAACTTTTCGTTGGCACAAGCAGAGCGTGATATTGCGCTTCTTTCGGCAACAAGAGGCTTTCGTAAGGCTCTGACCCAAGGGAAGAACAGAGATATGGGCTTGATCGCTGAGGTGAAGAAGGCTTCTCCTTCCAAAGGGTTGATCCGTGAAGATTTTGATCCTGTTTCCATTGCAAAAGGATATGAAGCTGGAGGCGCTGATTGTTTATCTGTTCTGACGGACACAGAATATTTCCAGGGCAGCGCAGCTTATCTGCAGCAAGTGAAGGAAGCTGTAAATCTGCCGCTGCTTCGCAAAGATTTTATTATCGATGAGAAGCAAATCTACGAAGCACGTCTTCTCGGAGCGGATGCCGTGTTGTTGATCGTCGCTATTTTGACACCGGCACAACTGTCTCATTTTATAGATATAGCTTCAGGGCTTGGATTGGATATCTTGATTGAGGTGCATGACCGAAATGAACTGGCGGCTGTACTGAGCACAGAAAAGATAACCCAACCTAACGTCCTGCTAGGAATTAATAACCGTAATCTACGTACCTTCGAGACCTCTTTGGAGACAACAGCCGAGCTGGCAGCTCTTGTGCCGCAAGGTGTTCCAGTGATCAGCGAAAGTGGAATTTCCGGGTCAAAAGACATCGGCTACCTAAGAACTACTGGTGCTCACGGAGTGCTCGTTGGGGAGTATCTAATGCGTCAAGCTAACGTAGAGGATGCGGTTAACGGTTTGCTCGGTGAGCTTCCTAACGGAAAGGACCGTGTCCGGCATGGCTGAGACATTAGTAAAAATCTGTGGACTTCAGGACGTTGAAGTGCTAAAATCTATGTTACACTTACCACTAGATTATATCGGATTTGTTTTTGCACCTAGCCGCCGGAAGGTATCCATAGAGCGTGCTGCCGAACTGATTGCAGAACTTCCAAATTGGAAGACTGGTGAAATTCCTAAGGCTGCAGGAGTTTTTGTTAATCCGGAGCTGGATGAGTTGAACGAATTGTTGTCTGTGGTGCATTTAGATGTAATTCAGCTCCATGGACAGGAGAGCCCGGCTTTTTGCCAGCAGGTTCGCCAAGCTTATCCACAGGTTCAGGTATGGAAGGCACTGTCCGTTGCTGATCAAGAGCGGGATAAAGCTGAAAATGAATATACCTTGGAAGATTACGCAGCTGCAGTAGATGCGGTTTTATTAGATACTTATGATCCATTGCAGAGCGGCGGCTCTGGCCGAACCTTCGCATGGAACAAATTACCTGAGTACCAAGAAATTGCAGTACGACATGGCTTGCCCTTGTTTGTGGCTGGAGGGCTTCATTCAGATAATGTTGGTGAATTGCTTGATACCTATGTCCCGTATGGGGTAGACGTATCGAGTGGAGTAGAGACTGACGGCATTAAGGATATTCAAAAAATGACAGCTTTTGTGGAAAGGGTGAAGCAATCATGATACAAGTACCGGACCAGCATGGACGTTTCGGTTCATTCGGAGGCCGCTTCGTGCCCGAGACTTTGATGAATGCATTGATTGAGTTGGAGGAGGCCTACCGTAAGTTTTCGGCAGATCCAGCTTTTCAGGAAGAAATAGATTATCTATTAAAGCAGTATTCCGGACGGGAGACCCCGCTGTATTATGCGGAACGTCTGAGCAAACATCTGGGAGAAGCTAAAATATATTTGAAGCGTGAAGATTTGAATCATACAGGTGCCCATAAGATTAACAACGCGATTGGTCAAGGGATTTTGGCCAAAATGATGGGAAAAACGAAGGTAATCGCTGAGACTGGCGCGGGTCAACATGGTGTAGCCACAGCTACAGTTGCAGCTCTGCTAGGTATGGAATGTAAGGTGTTTATGGGGGAAGAGGATACGCGCCGCCAGGCCCTTAATGTATTCCGGATGAAGCTGCTTGGTGCAGAAGTGATTCCCGTTACTTCCGGATCGCGCACTTTAAAAGATGCCGGCAACGAAGCGCTTCGCTACTGGGTTAGCAATGTAGACGATACCTTCTATATATTGGGTTCAGCTGTAGGACCGCATCCTTATCCGATGATGGTCCGTAACTTTCAGCGGGTTATTGGGGATGAAACACGGCGCCAGATTCTGGAGGCTGAAGGAAGGCTGCCGGATCTGCTCGTAGCTGCTGTAGGCGGTGGCAGTAATGCCATCGGTATGTTCTATCCATTCGTTGAGGATGAAAGTGTCGGTATGATTGGTGTAGAGGCGGCTGGTAAAGGCATTGATACCCCTTTTCATGCGGCAACAATGAGTAAAGGAACTCATGGCGTATTCCAGGGTTCGATGAGTTATCTCCTGCAGGATGAGCATGGACAAGTAACAGAAGCACATTCCATCTCCGCAGGCCTGGATTATCCTGGTGTGGGTCCTGAACACTCCTATCTAAAAGATATCGAACGCGCAAAATATGTACCGATTACAGATGCAGAGGCGCTAGATGCACTGAAGCTGCTTTGCGTAACGGAAGGTATTATTCCAGCGTTAGAATCAGCACATGCGATAGCTCATGTAGTGAAATTGGGTCCAACCCTTACCAAGGATGATATTGTTGTCATCTGCCTGTCAGGCCGGGGAGACAAAGATGTAGAATCCATTATGGCGTATACAGAAGGGAAGGGAACTGAATGACAACCCAAACTACAAACCGGATGGATTTGGTATTCCGGAAGCTTAAAGCTGAGAACCGGACCGCATTGATTCCTTTTCTGACTGTTGGAGATCCAGATTTGGAGACTACTCTTGCCATCATTACTGAACTGGAGACAGCAGGTGCAGATATTCTGGAGCTGGGAGTACCTTACTCTGATCCGCTTGCAGACGGCCCTGTAATTCAGAGAGCATCTGCCCGGGCACTGCGGGGTGAAGTTCACCTGCGCACTTGCATGGAGACCGCGCTAAAGGCTCGTCAAGCCGGCAGCAGTTTGCCATTTATCTTGTTTTCTTATTACAATCCTATCCTGCAAATGGGTCTTGATACGTTTTTTGCTGATCTGAACAAGCATGAAATTAGTGGACTTATTATCCCGGATCTTCCCGTTGAGGAATCAGCGGAGATGCGGCGCCGTAGTGATGAAGTTGGAGTCAACCTCATTCCTTTAGTTGCACCAACCTCAAGCGAACGTATTGCAAAGATTGTATCCGGTGCGAGCGGGTTTATCTATTGTGTATCTTCATTAGGGGTGACTGGAGAAAGATCCTCTTTCCATGCGGATGTAGAAGCCTTTATTGCTTCCGTTCGTCAAGCTACGGATCTGCCAGTGGCTGTAGGATTTGGGATCTCTACTGGCGAACAGGTTGCCCGTTTTGCTCAGATTTGCGATGGTGTTGTAGTAGGGAGTGCCATTGTCCGCAAAATAGAAGAAGTAATTCCGCTGCTCGGTCATCCTGCTACGCGGAATGAGGGGCTGTTGCAAATTCGAGAATTTGTGGCACAATTAAAAAGACCATAACAGTGTCATTCTGACCTGTGTATAGTGGAGTAATCAACTATGGAGAGCGAGGACTATTCAATGAATCCAAAACCGAATATAGTTAATCTCCCTGTCTACAAACCAGGGAAACCTATAGACGAAGTCAAGAAGGAGCTTGGCTTAAGTGAGGTTATTAAGCTTGCATCCAATGAGAACCCGTATGGAGCTTCACCGAGTGCAAAAGAGGCAATTCTAGCAGAACTTGAGAATCTTTATCTTTATCCGGACGGCTCAGCCGTTGAATTGACTTCAGCACTTTCCAGCCGTCTTGGCGTGAATAACGACAATATTATTTTTGGCTGTGGCTCAGATGAGATTATTGCACTTATTGCCCGTGCCTTTTTCTTACCGGGTGATGAGACCATCATGGCGGACCAGACCTTCTCCGTGTATAAGAGTAACGCAGACATCGAAAGTGCGGTATCTATTGAGGTGCCACTTGTAAAAGGGACACATGATCTGGATGGAATGCTGGCCCGTATAACAGACCGTACTAAGGTTATCTGGATCTGTAATCCAAATAACCCAACAGGTACGATTGTACCAGAGGAAGCTTTGGTTTCTTTCCTGGATGCTGTGCCTTCCAATGTAATGGTTGTCCTTGATGAGGCATACTGTGAGTATGTAACAGATCTTTCATACTCCAATGGCATCCAGTTACTGACTCGTTACAAGAATTTGGTTGTGCTTCGCACATTCTCCAAAATTTATGGCTTAGCTGCATTGCGTATTGGATACGGTGTTGCGAGTCCTGAGATCATTTCGTT
Organism: Paenibacillus sp. FSL L8-0333; assembly: GCF_037965665.1. NCBI lineage: Bacteria > Bacillati > Bacillota > Bacilli > Caryophanales > Paenibacillaceae > Paenibacillus > Paenibacillus sp. FSL L8-0333. The sequence continues at coordinate 4,638,817 of NZ_CP150186.1, read as the reverse complement.
GATCAACAAGGTACGTGAGCCATTTAATACCTCTCGTCTTGCTCAAGCTGCAGCTCTTGCTGCTTTGAATGACCAAGATTATGTGCAGGAATGCCGTCGTCTTAATAGCGCGGGTATTGTCCAATTGCAAGGTGAATTCAAACGTCTGGGTCTAGAATCCTTCCCGGCACACGGGAACTTCATCATGGTAGATGTTCGTAAGCCTGCTACAGAGGTCTTTGATGCTTTGATGCGTAAAGGAATCATCGTAAGAGCGGGTCATCAGGTTTATCCGACTTATATTCGGGTTACTGTGGGCTCGGCTGAGCAGAATACAGCTTTTATCACCGCGCTGGAACAAACTCTTATAGAGAGTGGAATACGCGCCTAGTAATAACAGCAAGTCAAGACTAAAGAAGGCAGGTAGTTCAAAGAACATGACGACAAAAATAGCAATATTCGGTGTCGGTCTGATCGGAGGCTCACTGGCCCTTTGCTTTAAAGGCAAGGAGGGCCTGACCGTCGTTGGCCATGCCCACCGTCCTGAATCCGCGAGTAAGTATATTAGCAGAGGTGTGGTCGATAGTGCCACATTGTCTGTGGAGGAAGCGGCAATCGATGCCGATTTCATTTTTTTATGTGTGCCGGTGGGTATGCTAGAGGATTATTTGCAGCAGTTAAGCAAATTGCCGCTTAAGCCCGGCTGCATCATTACAGATGTTGGAAGTACGAAAGCTAGTATTGCCGCATGCGCGGTCTCTTTGGATATTCCTGGAGTACATTTTATCGGCGGTCACCCTATGGCAGGATCAGAGCGTTCAGGTGTTGAGGCAGCTTCATCGCTGTTGTTTGAGAATGCCTATTACGTATTAACGCCTCCACCGGGAGTGCCAGACGAGGCTTATCATGCGTTGGAGTCCTTACTCCACCTTACTAGAGCGCAGATTGTACGCCTTAATCCAGAACGTCATGATGAGATTGTAGGCGCCATTAGTCATTTGCCACATATTATTGCGGTTGCGCTGGTAAATCAGATCAAAGCTTATGATGATACTGACTCCTTGTATAGTACGTTAGCTGCAGGGGGCTTTCGGGATATTACACGGATTGCGTCCAGTGATCCAATTATTTGGCGTGATATCTTGTTAAACAATCGTTCAGTGATGCTTCGTTTGTTGAAGGATTGGAACGAGGAAGTTTCTTCTTTTGTTCGTTTGCTGGAAAGTGAAGATGGTGTAGGGATTGAAGAGGCATTTCATGAAGCCAATGGCTTCCGTAGTCAATTGCCTGAACGGCGTAAAGGTATGATAGCACCTTTATTTGACCTACATATTGATGTACCGGATCATCCGGGGATTATCGGTCGTATTGCTACAGAGCTGGGGGATCAAGGAATTAACCTTAGCAACGTACAAATTATCGAAAGCCGTGAAGATGTTCCGGGGATTATGCGTCTCTCTTTCCGTCAGGAGAACGATATGGAGCGGGCGAAGATCCTGTTGCAGCATCATGATTATACGGTATACGTGTAGTATTAAGGTTCGCTCGGGTTCATTTTCAAATCGTAATAAACAGCAAAACAGCGATTCTCATGTGAATAGAGAATCGCTATTTTTTTTGTTTGTTGGTTTGTTGGTTGCTTACTTCAACATGCCGCCGTCAGTATCGTCATCGGTATCGCCATCGCCATCGCCATCGGTATCACTATAAGTACCAGTATAAGTACCAGTATAAGTACCACCTAGTACTTACGGACCCTAATGACGTTATTTGCTCGTTTTTTGCCTTTGAAGCAGTCTTTCGGACTCCACTGACACTATTTCATATGAAGAGGCTTATATTGTGTGTTTTTCGTGACAATAGCTGCTATGGGGTCCGTTAGCATCCCAAATGTGGATTAATGCTGCATTTAAGGTCATCTGTGTCCGATAGCGTCTTCGTACAAGCTAAATGTTTATTGGATCAACGAAGAAAAGAAAGGAGTGCCGCAAAATGCTTCCGGATTTATACCCGCAGACTCTAATTTAGGTTTGGTTTGTTGCAACTGTTCCCAAACTCGCTTTCTTCATTTCGATCAGTATTTCTTCCAAGAAATTCTCTGGTACTTGAATTTTCTTCGTCGTAACTAGCTTGGCTACCTACAAAACGATTTCTTGCTGCTCCTAGACCGACAATAAAGAGTAAAACCGAAGCGCCAAGCAGTATGAAAAGTGGCAGGTTCCAACGATTTGTCGTGTCATGCAAATATCCTATAAGGGCAGGACCAATTGCGGCAAGCAGATATCCGATCGATTGCGCCATACCAGACAGTTCCGCTGCTTGATGCGCACTTTTAGTACGTAAACCGAAAAACATCATGGACAAGCTAAAGGCGCAGCCTCCACCAATTCCGAGTATGATAATCCACAACAGAATGATATTGGAGCTTCCGTAAAGCAGTCCGAGCGTTCCCGTCAAAAGCAAAATGGTTGTGATGAACACTAACGAACGTTGATTTGACATTCGCCCTGCAATAACGGGGACAATAAAGGTAAATGGAAGCAGCGCTAACTGCATTATTGAGAGGTACCATCCTGATTGGCTTGAGTCAATGCCTTGCTGTTTTAAAATTTCAGGCAACCATGCGATCAGCACATAGAAAATCATAGACTGCATCCCCATAAACAAGGTTACTTGCCAGGCAAGAGGGGAACGCCAAACATTCACATCATTGCCGGCCATCTGTTGACTTGTCGAGGCTGTTTGCTTCGTATGCTTCCTTAATTGAGGCAACCAGCAAAGGATCGATACAAAGCTTAGGATCCCCCAAATTCCCAATGCACCCTGCCATTTTAAACCTGCGTTTGCAGCTAGCGGTACACTGATTCCCGAGGCGATCGCTCCAGATAAACTCATTGAAATTGCAAATACACCAGTCATGGCACCGATTTTATTAGGGAAATCGCGTTTGATTAAACTTGGCATTAATACATTACAAACGGCAATTGCAAATCCAAGAATTGCAGTTCCAATATACAGATTTGCAGCCCCAGATAAAGAACGTATTACAATACCAACAGTCAAAAAGATCAGGGCAAACAAAATTAAAAGTTCTACTCCATACCTACGTCCTAGTTTTGGTACTAGAGGCGATATTAAAGCAAAGGTAAGTAAAGGTACCGTTGTTATCAGGCCTGCTAAAGTATTGGAAATATGAACGTCACCCCTTATGAGACCCACTAAAGGACCGACCGAGGTTAAGGGAGCACGTAAATTTGCGGCAATAATAATAATGCCGAGTAGTAGCAGCCCTAAAGATGATGGTACAAATTTTTTATTCGGCATTCTTCATTTTCCCTCCCAGAATTAATGCGTACTAATATCCGCGCGGACAATGAAAGTATAGTATAATATATTTAATTTAACAATAAGTATTTCAAAGTTTACTTTTGTTGAGGTAGTTCTATAACTTGAAATGCTTATATTAGTTAAAAAAAATACAACTCAGAGTATCCATATAGAATGGAATACTGAGTTGCATTTTATAGGTGAAATTTTCGACTTTTAGAAACCATATTTTAAGGAGATATGGAGCACTGTTTCCCTATTTGTATGATTGGTATAAGAGTGAGGGCGGTCTGCACGAAAACTGATCGTATCATATTGATTCAATGTGTACATTTCTCCATCGACTCGAATTTCAATGGAACCAGTCATTACTGTCGCAATTTCAGTTGTATTCACATGATGACCTTCAGGGTGATACGAACTATTTGGCTGTAAGTAAGCCCGACACATTTCAATATCGTTGCTTACGTTTTTAAAGACGGGTTCAATGATCCAATTCTTTTGATCATTAGAAAACCGGAGACCTTCACCTGCTCGATACAGACTAACAGGGTCTTCAGATTTGAACAAAGCTAATAGGGGCAAAGATATGCCTTTTGAAATTTTCCATATTATCGCCAAAGTTGGATTTGTCTCGCCACGTTCGATATTCCCCAGAGTAAGTTTGCTTACGCCTGTTAATTCCGCTAAGTCATCTAAGCTCATGTTTTTTTCTTTTCTGTACTTTTTCAAGGCACCGCCGATTTGTAGTACCAGTTGTTTTGATTCATCGATTTCATCCATTTCAAATTCACCTCAATAAATAACTTTATAGCTAGTATATTGTTTATTTTGACTCTTTTCCATACGATTAGGATTAGAGGGTGGATAACACACGCAGCTATGCAAAATCTGACGTCTTTGTAACGAACCTGCCCGTAAGCTTATCACCGTCCCCGGTTTAATCCTTTATTTTTGCAAAAGGAAGGATACCAATGGGGTGAGCGCAGAGGAGGCTATATTTGTAGGTGATCATCCAATGAATGACGTACAAGCGAGCCGTAACGCAGGGCTGCAAGGCATTTGGAAACGTAATGAGCATATACCTCTTCAAGTGGACGCAGACGGGGTAATAGATGATTGTGGGGATTTGTGGAAGCTAATTCGCTCGCTATAGTAAAATAATCTGATATTGATCATCTAAAAAAGGTAGAGCGCTTTCAGGACAAAAAAAGACCGCTTACAAAGTAAGCGGCTACAGTTCACAATAAATTGGAACCGTTAAGTATTGGATAGGAGTGGAGAGAAACCATACTGTACTTTTATTATATGTATACGTTTACATTTTGTCAACAGTTTTTAAAAATTGATAAATGTGTTATTTTTAAAGCCGGAATCTATGTCAGAAATCCAATGTCGGGTCTTGTTGGCGAGAGGACCTATCTTAAGTCTATTAATGTCATCCTATGAGAATATGTGGTACAATAGAGCAGGTATGTTTCTAGATTCGTTTCTATATTTATGTAAAATTAGAAGTATGCCTTATTTCTTTTTGTCTTCTTCATATACATCATGCCTTAATTATCGGGTAGTTGAATATACATAGGTGTATTTCATAAAAAAACTAAAAATTTGCAGTAACACCGCAACTTTTAAAGCCCAAACCGGTATAATAAGTACGGACCGGATGGGAAAAGACGTGCAAGGGCGAGGAGGGCCAATCTCACCATGACGGATTCCCAGTTGATCCAGCAAATCAAACAAGGAAACACAGAATTATATTCAGAATTAATGCGTCGTTATCAACGTAAAATACTAGCATTTGTATATCATATGCTTAGAAATTCACATATGGAGCTTATCGCAGAGGACCTTTGTTCGGAGACCTTCTACAAGGCATTTCGTAGCTTGCATTCCTTTCGAGAGGTAGATGCTTCATTCTCAACATGGCTGTACACTATCGCCCGGAACACTGTGCTAAGTGAGCTTCGCAAGAACCGTGCCGGTAATGTATCTCTGGAAGAGAGTGGATATACACCAGTAGCACCGTTTGAAGTTGCACCCGAGCAGGCTGCATTGCGCAATGAACGGATGAATTTGGTCCGTGAGGCGATAAATAATCTTCCCGAAAAACAACGCTCTGCACTTATCCTACGTGAATATGATCAAATGGACTATCAAGAAATCGCAGAAATTTTAGATCAGAGTGTAAGCTCAGTGAAATCATTATTGTTTCGTGCCAGGAGTAGTGTGAAGCTTCAACTCGAATCCTATTTCAATGAGCCTGAAGTTGAAGAGCAGGTTGAGAGGGTGTAAGGCGAATGAATTGCAGGGAAGCGCAAGAATGTATTCCGCTCTTGTGGGACGCTCCCCCCACACATCCTAGGCGGATTTTACTTGAAAGACATATTGAAACTTGTCCTTACTGCGCTGCAGAATGGGCTCTATGGCAAGAGAGCAGCCTGCTTATGCAAGATTTGAGGGAAGAGATCAGTGAAGAGCGTGCTGAAGCCATAAATGTTAAAGTCATGGAGCGGATTTATTTAGAGAGTCCATGGTTGATGCCCGGTGACGGGAAATCTGCTGGGACCTCTGCTATTGTTCGCCATCGGCTTAGCTTATGGATCGCATGCTTTCTGGCAATATTTCTGTCCAGCGTTCTTTATTTTACGATGTTCAGAACTCCAGGTGATGCAGTTGTTGCTCAGAGTGGAATTGTGGAGACAGGTGTCGCTGGATCCTCGATGGAATGGCAATCAACGTATCCAATCTTGGGCTCTGAAGGTGGGATCATTGAACCCCTTGTTGTAAGTATGGGACCCACTCATCCTCAATACTGGATGATGTTATCGATGTTAGGTGTAGGCTTTGCAGTATTTTCATTAACTAGGCTGAATCGTTATCGCCGATCATAGAGGGTTATTAGACGTATGTCTTTGCTTCCGTTGTTTATAATATTCAGAACATTGAAGGAGTCCCTTTACTTAATGTAATGAGGGGCTTTTTGCATTGTAAAACTCATAAAAAGAAGACTTTTTATTTCATCCATGTTACATTAAGAGACAAATACTTTGCTGAAAAGGGGGAGGCAACATGCTAATCGGCTTGATACGCCATGGATTGACGGACTGGAACGCGATAGGGAAAATACAGGGACAAAGTGATATTCCACTTAATGATGAAGGACGGATGCAAGCTGCAATGCTTGCTGACCGCTTATTACAGGAACCGTACAGCTGGGACTACTGCGTTACTAGTAATCTTTCCCGCGCTGCTGAGACCGGTAAGATTATTGCTGACAAGTTAGGAATTCCGCTATTAGAACCTGATCAGCGTATCCGGGAACGTGCTTATGGGCAGGTAGAAGGGCTTACTGCCGCAGAACGTGAAGAGAAGTGGGGTAAGGAATGGAGCCAGCTCTCCCTCGGTCAAGAAACCGACGAACAGCTTCAGGCTCGGGCTCTTGCTTTTATGGAAGATATTTCTGCACTGCATCCCAATCGGAATATACTCGTCATATCCCATGGAGGATTTCTTGCTCAGCTGTATACTGCTCTTTACAAGGATAAGTATTCTGAACGAATTGGCAATCTATCCTTGACGATTCTGGAGAAGAAAGAGCGGGAATGGAATCCTATTTTATATAATTGTACTCGCCATATCCTGCAAAATCAGCATTAACCCGGGCTTCGGGTTATTTTTTTTGCAATAAAGGGAATAAAATAGGCAGTATTCCCCATAATGGTAGTAAAACGGTGAGGCGATAAAACATGAATCTGGCGGATATGCTTACTTATGCAGATATTGGACAGCTGACCGCCATAGCGGGCCGCTACCGGTGTGAATGCAAACAGAATTCCAAACACGACTTGATCCAAAGTATTTTGATTATGCTTGGAAGCAGAAGTTTTATGGAGTCTCATATCCGGGAATGCGCTCCGGAGGATTTACGGTTTTTGAATACATTGCTTTTTGATGAACGCACATACTTTAGTCTTGAGGATTTGTTGGCTGTGGCAAGGCAAGCGTCCTTTGATGCACCTGAAGGGAAAACTGGAGGTTTCCGGGAGATGGTCTCTCGTTTCAAAAGTGGAGGCTGGCTTTTTAGTGGTTCCTCACAGCAGACCAGATATTTGTACCAGGTACCCAAGGATTTAAAAGAACGTTTTCGGGAGACGATGAGTGCACATATCAAAGAGAGCATCGCAACTAGCCCTGAACCTGTTATGTATCGCAGTGAAGGAGAATTAATGATCAGTGATCTGGTAATGCTGCTGAGATATATTAAGGACAATGAGCCAGAACTGAATCAGGAAGGGGCAATGTATAGGCGGTACCAGCAAGGTGTGATGAACGCGCTTCATATTCCGGAGGAGCTTCTTAGCAAAGGCGGTTGGAGATTTGGTTATGGGAGAGCTTGTGAGCATTATCCTCCAAGATTTGCGCTTTTGTATGACTATATTCGTCACCGCCGCTGGATCTCTGAGGAAGGCTTCCGGCTAAGGCTTACTGCGACCGGTGAGGCTGTGTTAAACGATGGAAAATGTGATTCGTTGATGCAGATATTCTCTTTTTGGTTAAGACTATATAAAGGGGCTGTGCCAAATCTACCTTCACTTGTGTATTGGATAAGCATCAGCGCCAGTAATTGGGTGACAGTACCTTCTTTAGTGGATGGTGTAGGGTGGCTAATTAAACCGTTTTATTATGACAGTGCTGCTTCTATTCTAGAGCAACGAATAATACGGATGATGGTGCACCTAGGGATGCTTAAATTGGGCGAGACTTCTGGTGGACTCGCTGTGATGATGACGCCATGGGGGATAGAGACAGCCGTACCTAAGTATCTTCGGTAGAGGTGCGCATGCGAAAAGGCTTATGGGGATTACATACGCAGATGTAGGAATCCGTTAATGCTGCTGATGGGTACAATAGAAGAAGTATTGAGCGTAATGGGCAAATATGTAGAACGAAGACAGGATTGATGAATATGCTTTAGTAGGTGCCGCTTCTCTTGAAACCGAAAACATAATCATCTTGATGGATATCAAAATATCAAATAACAAGAAAAAAGGATCTCTTAAACAGCGGAGGTGTATCGAATGGACAAAATGAAGGCTACGTATGAAGTGATGCTAGGACTTGCGGCAGAAATGGTGTGGGATGAAGCGCTGCGAAAGCGTCGCTCCGACATCTTGCACCGTGAGATTGACACGGCGCTGGCTACCGGAGATGAGATGGCTTTCCGAAATCTTACTGAGGAACTTAAAAGTTTGGCATAAAGAAATGCGCTTAGCGCATTTCTTTTTTTGCTTATAATCTACTCACTTTGCTTAAACGAACGAAAATAAAAAATCTAAATCTGGACGTTCATCCTCCTCCTTCAATATAATGGGTTCTATAACTTCAGGAAGATCTGCGAAAGATCAAAAAGATTAACAATTATACATAGGGAGATGAATGGAAATGAAATTCAGCGATTTTGAAGTGGACACTTGGGAAGAAAATCGAAAATTCTATGATACATGTCTCATACCTTTTACAGGATTAACTGGACTTGAGAGTCCTCCTGAGACCGTTCAGGCACTCGAAAGATTACGTAATTTCATGGATATGGTGGAAATACCGTTCAAGGGGCGGATCGTGACTTACCCAGCCATTCAGTATGCTGGAGAGGGTTATGTGAATTTAATTAATGAGATTTGCCAAAAAGTCAAATCCAGTGGTTTCCAGCATGTTGTGGTGTTGACAGCGGATGTACCTCTCCAAGAAAGCCAAATCTATGAAAGCGATTTAGTTCTCTCTCTGCCTATCATTGAGGCTTCTCCAGAAGGGAAGAATAACAGTGGAATTAGTATCAAAATTCAAGAGATGTGGCGGAGATGAACTCCTTATAAATGTGACAGAAAATCAACAATTACAGGTTGAAACCGCTTTTTAGCCTGTCACAAATTAGACAATATTCTTGACGGGTTTTGGAGCCTAAGCTATTATTAGGTTGAATCCAAATGGTATGTGATGTATTTCATTGAAAAGATTTGAAAACGGATTATTTATATTGAGACATCTCTGATCGGACACCACAGATACTTTCTTATATCTTGAGAAGGGGGTTATATAACAGTATGAGCAGCCATAATGAACAACAGGAGACATGGCCTGAACAACCACCCAGCCGTAAAGAGATGTCGCGCAGGCAATTTTTGACCTACACGCTTGGTGGCGCCACTGCTTTTATGGGGGCGGGTACAATTCTTCCAATGGTCCGTTTTGTCGTAGATCCGATATTACATAAGAAGGGTGCTGGAGATTTTATCAAGGTTGCTGAGATAAGCAAAATCACCGAAGAGCCCCAGGAATTTACTTTTGAATTGAAACAGAAGGACGGATGGTACGACAGTACAGCGACACTTACTGCGTGGATCCGGAAAGACGCGAAGGGTGATATTTATGCGCTTTCACCGATTTGTAAACATTTGGGATGTACGGTCGGGTGGAACAACAATAAAGCTCATCCGGACGAATATCACTGCCCTTGCCATGGTGCACGTTATACAAAGCTTGGCAAAAATCTCGAGGTTGCTCCTAAGCCGCTTGATCAGTATAAAACGAAATTCGATAACGGGTGGGTGCTTTTGGGAGACATTGTGCCAAATACAGTAGCTCGTGAGGAGGCGTAGTTCTGATGTTTAAAAATGTCTATAACTGGATTGACGAACGTCTGGATGTTACGCCAATTTGGAGAGACGTGGCCGATCACGAGGTTCCTGAGCATGTTAATCCGGCCCATCATTTCTCTGCGTTCGTGTATTGCTTTGGCGGACTGACCTTTTTTATTACAGTCATTCAGATTTTATCAGGTATGTTCTTAACGATGTATTATGTTCCGGACATTATTAATGCTTATGCTAGTGTTGAGTATTTACAGACAAGTGTTGCATTTGGACAGATTGTCCGCGGGATGCATCACTGGGGTGCAAGTCTAGTAATTGTTATGATGTTCCTTCATACGATGCGCGTCTTCTTTACAGGCTCTTACAAAGCGCCGCGTGAGATGAACTGGGTAGTTGGAATGCTGATTTTCTTCGTAATGTTGGGACTTGGTTTAACAGGTTACTTGTTGCCTTGGGATAATAAAGCTTATTTCGCAACAAAAGTAACTCTCGAAATAGCCAATTCTGTTCCAGTAATGGGGCCGGTGCTGAAGGAACTGATGCAAGGCGGAACGATTGTTGGCGCCGAAACCTTAACTCGGTTTTTCGCACTACATGTATTCTTCCTCCCAGCGGTGCTTCTTAGTCTGCTCGTAGGACACTTTATTATGATCCGCAGACAAGGGATTTCCGGACCGTTGTAAGTTAATCTGAGAGAGGAGGAATACGGATGGCGCATGGAAACAATTCTAAGGAAAAGGTTGTATATGTCGGTGATTCCAGAGTTCGCAAAGGGAACGGATTTATCACACCTCCGGACTACACGGCTTACCCCGGCAAATCGGAAGCCTTTATCCCTAACTTTCTATTGAAGGAATGGATGGTCGGAGTCGTTGTACTTGTAGGAATATTAGTACTTACTATTTCAGAGCCAGCTCCGCTAGGGTTTCCAGCAAATGCTAGTGCTACGGTTATCCCGATTCCTGACTGGTATTTCTTGTTTCTCTATCAGTATTTGAAGCTCCCTTATGCTTCGGGCGATTATATCGTTCTGGGTACACTAGGAGTTACTGGTGTGGCTTTTGGTTCACTTCTGTTGGCTCCTTTTTTGGATACGGGTAGAGAGCGTCGCTTTTACCGTAGGCCGATTGCTTCATCTTTGATGTTCTTGTCCCTAGCAGCAATTGTTTATTTGACCAATACAGCCTGGACTGAATATAAACATGAAATGGCTGAAACGGGTCAGATTCCTGAAGATGTTCAACGGGAAGAAAAGGCGGCGGAGAACAGGGCAAAAGGTCTTCCAACCTCCAGCGCCGTTAAGGCAAAAGAAGTAGCGATTGTGGACAAGGATGATCCAGCTATGGGGCTCTACAAACAAGCCACTTGTATCACCTGTCACGCAGCGGATTTGAAAGGGGCAGGCGGACCTTCGCTTCGCGGAGTTGGGGACACTCATGACAAAGAAGCAATCCTTACTATTATAAAAGAGGGTCAAGGGCAGATGCCAAAAATGTACGATACCGCGTTGGGAGCAGGTCTGTCAGAAGCGGATATCGATACCTTGGCCGGCTGGCTTGCCAAACAAAAAAGCGAACAGTAAAATAATGATAACGCAACCTGATCGTGCATGCGGTCAGGTTTTTGTATGTCTAAATGTAAAGTGCCACTACTTGGGGAGGTTAATAATCTGTATGCCAGTTCATTGGTTTAACAAACTGTTTAAGAACCGGGGAATTATTTGGTTGTTATTTATCGTAAATTTCCTGGGCACAATTTATGGCTACATATGGTATGGCAATCAACTGGAGTTCACTGCGGCTAATTATCCACACTGGCTGCTTCCATTTGTTCCGGATAGCCCAACCGCAAGTTTGTTTTTTACCTTAGCTCTGTTGCTGATGCTCTTCCCTCCAAAAAGCTACACAGGAAACAATGTAAGGGAACTTATTGAGGCTTTAGCGGTCGTTACGTCAGTGAAGTACGGGATATGGGCAGTGAGCATTATTTTTGCCGGGGGTTATCACGGTGATGTTTTGGTTTGGAAAGATTGGATGCTGGTAATCTCCCATACGGGGATGGCAGTTGAAGCGTTGATTTATGCAAGGTTTTTTTCTTTCCGCAAAATGATTCCATTAGCCTTACTATGGACACTCGCCAACGATATGCTGGATTATTCTTACGGAATCTATCCGTGGTTACCTTCTGTTTTGAACGATTATGTAATTCAGGTACAGTACTTTACTATGGCGCTTACGCTGCTTAGTGTTGCAGCTGCTTGGTTGTTTAGTAGAAGACAAAGACCGGTAGAGTCAATCTATCAGTTCAAGAATAGACGTTAGTAAGCAGTTCTATCCCTTGTCCCCCTGCCATACATTTAGAATTATAAGAAGTATAAGTTTTATACTATACTTTATCCTTATAATTTTACGAGAAACGAATATCGTCTTTAAAAGACGACAACGTCGTTTCTTCTTGGGTAGGAGGGGAGTTTCATGCTCCGCGGGAGATATTATGTAGTGGTTGTGCTAGTATTCTGCTGGCTACTGACCAGTATGGATGTTGTAAAGGCTTCAGCAGCGCTAGGGGATGCTGGCGAAGGGTCTGGCAATGCTTCGAAGCAAAGCGCCGACGTTAGTTCGGGTAACGGTTTGGCAGTAATGAGCGGAAAGACTGGAGCACAGCAGCTGGAACAAGCCGCTGAGGCGTTGTATGGGTATGTTTTGGAAGGGGATGTAATGAAGGTCCGACAGGAGACCGAAGCGATCTCCAAGATCTTTGTGTCCACATCCTTTGAGGGAATGACCTCTGTGGAGGGGATTAATGCGTTGTCAGGGGCCATTATGGACCTGAAGGCTACAGTGGCAGGCGCGAAAATAAATCCACAGCAATGGGAAGCGGCAGCCGCCAAGCTACGTCTAGCTGCCAACAGTCTTAATCATCCGCGTCAGCCTATCTGGCTTCAGTACTACAAGCTGATTCGTGAGGATCTAAATGCGATGGAGCAAAGTGCGGTTGCAAATGATTTGGCGGGCTGGAAAACAGCTCTGGAAAGACTGCAGGGCAGGTATGATAACATCCGTCCGGCAGTGATTGTCTCCCGCCAGCCTGAAGTTGTGAGTGCTTTTGATTCTTGGCTCTCATATGCGGCCGGCATTCCTTCGTCCTCACAAAAAGTTGAACGTGCCCGCCTGCTTGAAATTGTATCTTATGGTCAGGATGCGGTAAGAGTGATGTTCGGAAAAGAGAAGGATGAACCCGCATTGTCCTTGCCGCTGACATCGCAAGAATTTGGGATTTGGGGAGGGTTAGCAGCAAGCTTCATTATAGCTGCGTTAGCCTATGTAGCTTATCGCAAGTACCGTGGTCAGAATCAGAATTGGAAGCCGATTCCGTAGGGTGAAATTATAAACAGCAAAAAGGAGTGTGGGCTTGAAATGGCCTACACTCCTTTTTATTTAGGTTTCTCGAAAGCCTTCTCCATGTACGTCGTGTACATCGCTAATAATTACGAAGGCGCGTGGATCAACGGATTTGACCAGCAGACTTAGCCGGCGAATTTCTTGCCTTGAGACTACACAGTACACCATATATTTAGCTTGCTTGGAATAAGCACCAATGGCAGGGATGAGGGTTACACCACGATCCATTTCCGCTGTAATCAGATCGGCAATTTGCGGTGCATCATCACTGATAATTGTAAATGCCTTGGCAGCATAGGCACCTTCTTGGATAAAATCTATAACTCGTGATGAGATGAAAACTGCGACAAGTGTGTAAAGTATTTTTTCTTTAGGAATGTAGAGGATGGAAGAGCCAATAATAATAATGTCGATGGCCAAAATAATCTGCCCCATGCTCCAGCCAAAATTCCGTCCCAGAATTCTTGCGACAATATCAACACCACCTGTTGTACCCCCAAAACGGAATACTAGCCCAAGCCCCGTTCCAAGCGTTACTCCTGCGTAAAGTGCCGCAAGAATAAAGTCGTGTTCGGTACTGAAGGGGATAATCCATCCCGCAGTAATCATTCGTTCGAAAACCCACAGGAAAAAGGTCAACGCCCCGATCCCTACACCTGTATACACAATTTGCCGCCCGCCTAGGACTTTCCAGCCCAGCAGAAACAAAGGAAGGTTGATCAGCAGTGTGGATAAAAAGATGGGAATACTAAAGGCATAATTAAGGAGAAGTGTGATCCCGGTTACGCCGCCTTCCATCAACTGATTTGGAATGATGAAATACAGTAGCCCGAAGGCATATACTGCGGCTCCGAGCAAGATGGGAGCGACTGTCTTGCTGATTGTAATTACCTTTTTTGAATTCATGAAATCCCTCGTTAGGCCTTTTGTAGGCAGTTTTTCTTTTCCTATAATAAGTATACCTTTTCTTGCGTGTGTTAAAATATTCAAAAAAGATTGTCTTCAAAACGTCTTTACGATAACATAGGGGCAAACAGAAGGCAAGATATACAGAGGGGGAGAAGTTACATTTTATGGACAAAAGTCTTGGTGACATACAGCGTGAAGTAGACGCTTATATATCGCAGTTTAAGGAAGGGTACTTCAGTCCACTCTCTATGCTGGCCCGCATGTCCGAGGAAGTCGGAGAACTGGCTAGAGAGGTCAATCATGAGTTCGGTGAGAAGCCTAAGAAGTCTGATGAAGCTGAGAATTCCATTGAACTTGAACTGGGAGATATTCTGTTTATTACCGTTTGTTTTGCAAATTCTCTCGGGATAGACCTGACGGAAGCGCATAATAAGGTAATGCATAAATTTAATACCCGTGATGCGGGACGTTGGACACCGAAAGACACCGATTAGGCCTCTATAACATATGCTGTACCAAACGAACGGGATTTAGCCGTGAGGATGGTGTGTATATGGATCATAAGGATTATGTAAGAGAGGCCTACCGCTCGATATTGCGCAGTGACTTTGCCGAAGCTATTGTTTGCTTCGAGTCTGCAATTGCGGCAAGCCCTGCTGATGCCGAGGTTAGATATCGTTGTTCCATAACGTATGCCCGCAGTGGTATGCTAGATAAAGCTTTAGTTCATGCTCAGGCTGCTGTAAAGCTGGACACCAGCAAACCTGAGTATAGTCTGCATCTGCAGCATTTGCAGGCTATGATGCATGTACAGGAAGCCAAACGGTTGATAGAAGATGAAGACAACAAAACTCGCAACCCTTATCATCCGATTACACTGCTCAAAGAGGCGATTACCCTTGATCCATTATATGGGGATGCTTATGTATGGCTTGCTATCGCGCATAGTCGAGTGAATGAACATTTACAGGCTATGACTGCCTTAAAAGAAGTGATTTCGTTACATCCGGATGATTCTGGCTTGCGGGAATTGATGAGAGACCTTCAGAAATCCATACAATCGTATATGCAATAACTATATAACTAGTGAGAGCGAGGATGGAAAAAATATGAATAACAAGATCAGGGTCGTTGTATCCGGCGCAGGCGGAAGAATGGGTAAAGAGGTTGTTAAACTTGTATTGCAGGACGAAGAGCTGGAGTTAGCAGCAGCAGTAGATCGTTCTTCGGGCGATATTGATGCAGGGCGTCTGGTAGGTCTGGAAGACTCAGGCGTTATTGTAACTTCTGATCTTGAGGCCGCCCTCGCGGGAAGCAACGGAGATGTCCTTGTGGATTTCACTACACCACAGTCAGCGTATACGAATACAGCGCTAGCTATTAAGTACGGAGTGCGTCCGGTTATCGGTACAACCGGATTCACACCGGAGCAGATGGTGGAACTGGACAAGCAGTGTCAAGAACAGGGGATAGGCGGACTTATTGCTCCGAATTTCTCCATTGGGGCTATTCTATTGATGAAATTTGCGGCGCAAGCTTCAAAGTACTTCCCGCATCTGGAAATTATAGAGTATCATGGTGACCAGAAACTGGATGCTCCATCTGGAACTGCGGTCAAAACCGCAGAGATGATTTCGGAAGTTCGTGAGGAACTTCGTCAAGGTAATCCTAAAGAGGAAGAAACCATTGAAGGTGCCCGTGGTGGTTACTATAACGGATTCCGGATACATAGTGTCCGTCTTCCTGGTGTGTTTGCTCAAGAAGAAGTGATTTTTGGCGGATTCGGACAATCCTTGAAGATCCGCCATGATTCTTATGAGCGTGCGGGATATATGCCAGGCGTTAAGATGGGTATTGAAAAGGTAATGGGATATACAGGCTTGATCTATGGATTCGAGCACTTTATAGAATAGACAGGAGAGAACACCATGTTAAAGATCGCATTTATTGCCCACGATCGTAAAAAAGATGAAATCGTAAATTTTGTATTAGCTTATGAACATGTATTTGAAGGTCATGAACTTTTTTCTACAGGGACTACTGGCCAACGGATTATGGATGTAACTAACTTAAAAATTCATCGTTACATGTCTGGTCCATTAGGTGGAGATCAGCAAATCGGTGCAATGGTAGCACAGGATGAACTGGATCTTATTATTTTCATGCGTGATCCATTAATGGCGCAGCCACATGAACCTGATATTTCAGCTCTACTTCGTCTATGTGACGTATACGGGATACCGGTAGCTACGAATATTGCCACAGCGGAGGTTCTTGTGAAGGCGATTGATCGTGGTGATTTTGCTTGGCGTGCACTGGTTCATAAATACAAACCAGGTGTTGATGAATGAAGCTGGACATTCTTGTATTTGGTGCGCATGCAGATGATGCGGAGATCGGTATGGCAGGAACAATTGCAAAACATACCGCTGCGGGACTTAAGGTGGGACTTTGCGATTTAACAGCCGCGGAAATGTCATCGAACGGTACAGTAGAACTTCGCAAGCAAGAAGCGCAGCAAGCTGCAGACCTTCTCGGAGCATCCGTGCGGACAAACCTGGGTCTGCCAGATAGAGGGCTTTTTATTACAGCAGAGCATGTTGCGGCTGTGACTGCTGAAATTCGCCGCTTTTCTCCTACGATAGTTTTTGCTCCTTATTGGGAGGATCGTCATCCCGATCATATCGCCTGTAGCAAGCTGGTGGAAGAGGCTGTTTTTAATGCCAAGCTACGTAAATATATGCCGGACAAGCCGGCAATTCCTGCTCCACAGCTGTACTTCTATTTTATCAATGATTTAGGACGTACCGATCTTATTGTTGATGTTACTGAGCAATATGGCTTGAAGGAGCAGGCGTTGTCCTGCTATCGCTCCCAGTTCACCAAACCTCCGGGTGAGGATGCTGTATCCACACCGTTAACGGAAGGCTACATTGAACGAGTCCGTTCGAGAGATATGCTGCTTGGCCAGCGCAGGCTGATTCCTTATGCAGAAGGGTTTGCAACCAAGGTACCTCATACGGTGGAATTGTTTCTTAAGGAACGGATATAACGAAGTTTGTATGATAATATAATAAGCTGATTATGATTGATCCAGGAGTGCTTGGAATTAATACGCCATTGCGCTCCTGAGAGCTTTTTTTGAACAGCTTAGAGAAATGAAGTCCTGTGATTTTGAAAGAAACGGTGTTCGCTTCGCTTTTTTGAAAGCGGCCGACAAACAATAGATGATTCATTACACGAATCAATACTGGAGAAGAAGGAGACAGGAAGATGGATCGTATGCTGAAAATAGGAATTACCTGTTATCCGTCTCTTGGCGGTTCAGGCGTAGTTGCGACTGAATTAGGTAAACTCTTGGCCGAGAAGGGTCATGAAGTTCATTTTATTACACATAGTATCCCGTTCCGGTTGGGAACGTTTCAGAAAAATATTTTTTACCATGAGGTAGAAGTAAACGATTATTATGTATTCCGCTATCCCCCGTACGATCTAGCGCTTGCTACCAAGATGGCTCAGGTTGCCAAAATGCAAAATCTGGATCTTCTCCATGTTCACTATGCAGTGCCACACGCAGTGTGTGCTTTCCTTGCAAAGCAAATGCTTGGGAACGATATGAAGGTTGTAACGACTTTGCATGGCACGGATATAACGGTGCTTGGTCAGGATGAATCGCTTAAAGATTTGATTCGCCTGGGGATTAATGAAAGTGATGCCGTTACGGCGGTCTCTCAGGATCTTATTAGAGAAACAAGGGACGTCCTCGATATTACCCGTGATATTGATCTCACTTATAACTTTGTGGATCACCGGGTCTATTATCCGCGTGATGTAACGGATCTGCGGGGAGATTTCGCAGCGCCTGATGAGAAGATTCTGATGCACATCAGTAACTTCCGTCCTGTAAAAAGAGTCAGCGATGTTGTTGACGTTTTTGCCAAAGTGAATCGTGAACTGCCTTCCCGCCTGCTGCTTGTAGGGGAAGGTCCGGATCTTCCCAAAATTCAAGCCAAAATTAGCGAAATGGGTCTGGAAGATAAAGTTCGTTTTCTGGGAAGGCAGGATGAAATCGCTCAGGTGATCTCTTTAGCTGATCTGCTTCTGCTTCCTTCCGAGAAGGAAAGCTTTGGTCTGGTTGCTCTGGAAGCAATGGCTTGCGGCGTACCGACGATTGGCTCGCAAACCGGAGGCATTCCTGAGCTTATAGAGCATGGAAAGACTGGATTCCTTGCACCGATTGGCGATACAACGGCTATGGCTAAATATGCAGTTAAGCTCCTGTCGGATGAACGTATGGTGCAACAGTTCAGAGAAGCTTGTTTACAAACAGCCTGCAAAGATTTCTGTAAGGATTCGATAACGAAACAATATGAAGATATTTATTACCGGGTGCTGGGGCGCAAGGTACTTGGACTGGACCCAGTTCGGGGGTAAGGAGTCACATATGGAATGGACAATGGCACCTTCTGCGATGGCAATTGCAGCGGAGATTGTAATTTCCGAGTTAACCCAAAATGGCCACGAGGCTTATTGGGTTGGAGGATGTATTCGCGATGAGCTATTAGGTAGGCCAGTGCATGATATGGATATTACAACCTCAGCACTGCCGGAGGAAGTGATAGCTATCTTTGCGCGCAGTGTGCCAACAGGATTAGCTCATGGTACGGTCACCGTGATACAGGATGGTTGCGGGTTTGAAGTGACGACATACCGGACAGAAAGTGGTTATGTAGACCATCGTCGTCCTGAACATGTTTTTTTCGTGAACGATGTGAAGGAGGATCTTCGTCGTCGTGATTTCACGATCAACGCGATTTGCTGTGGATTAAATGGGGAACTTATTGATCCATTCGCAGGTGAGAAGGATCTACAGCTACAGGTGATTCGCTGTGTAGGCGATGCGGAGGAGCGGTTTGACGAAGATGCGCTTCGCATGCTTCGCTGCATTCGTTTTGCATCGGTGCTGGATTTCTCCATCGCGAAGAACACGTGGAGGGGCCTGATGCGCCAGCGGGATAAGCTGGCGCATATTGCTGTGGAGCGTGTCCGCGCGGAGCTGGACCGCATCGTCGAGGGGCCGCATCCTCTGCGCGGCCTAGGCATGCTAGCGCGCTGCGAGCTGCTGGCGCGCGGCAAAGCCCCGTTCCCCTGGACCGGAACCGATATGGCGGCTGCTGCCGCCTTAACGGCCGGGATCGGGGAACTGGAGAGCGCCCGCCTGCGGTGGGCGCTTCTCCTCCATGCCCTGAAGCAGTCGGCCCAAGAGGCCGATGTGCTGCTGCGGGCATGGACGTTCTCGGGGACGACGCGGAGCGGCGTCGTCCAGGTGCTGCGGGTCCGCGAAGCTTGGACCGCTGCGCTAGAGGGCATGCCGCCGGATATGGGCGGCATGGAAGGTCTGCGGCGGCAATGGATCGCCGCCGTGCTGGCCTTCGACGTGGAAGCCGCCGAAGGGTGGCTCTCGCTGCTGGCGATACTGCCAGCAGCCGCACCTACTCTTCCCACTGCGGCCTCTTCTGCCTTTTCCATCGTGGAATCGCCAGAGGCTGCAACCTCACCTGCCGCTGTAAATGTACAAGCGGCAAGAGAATGGATCGCGCAAATGCCGCTAACCAGCCTTTCGGAGCTTGAGATTACAGGCAATGAGCTGCTGGAGTCTTTGGACAAACGTCCGGGACCATGGCTCGGCAAAATGTTAAATGGACTTCTGCAAGCGGTCGCTTCAGGTGATTTACCTAATGATAAACAATTATTGCTGCTTGAAGCAAAAAGGATGGATGGACATGAGCGATGATAAAGCGCTGTCGCTAACTGAGCTGAAGCGAGAGACCTCCGCTTCGAATTGGATAGGCAACGTTCAGTTGCTGGAATCTGTGGTGTCCACACAAGAAGAAGCTAAGTTTTTAGCGGAAAACGGCGCGCCGGAAGGAACAACCGTCATCGCAGAAGAACAGACGGGTGCCCGAGGCCGAATGGGAAGAAAGTGGTTCTCTCCCCGTGGCAAGGGCATTTGGATGAGTATTGTGTTACGGCCCCAATTACCCTTGTCGGAGACTCCGCAGCTGACATTGCTGGCTGGAGTTGCCGTCTGCAAGGCAATTCGACGGGTGACCGGTGTAGATGCCGGCATCAAATGGCCGAATGATCTGCTCGCAGGCGGTCGTAAGATTTGTGGGATTTTACTCGAATCTTCTCTAAGAGAAGGGGAGCTTCATTATTGCATTGCTGGAATTGGCATTTCCGCGAACATGACAGAGGAAGATTATCCCGATCATCTGCAGGAGGTCGCCACTTCACTTCGGATTGAGCGGGGGGGGGCTCCAGTTGACCGTTCTGAGCTGGTAAGGGCGGTTTTGGACGAACTGGATATGCACTACAATCTGTACATGAAGCAAGGTTTTAAACCTATAAAGGAGCTTTGGGAGTCCATGTCTGTGACTTTGGGGCGCCAGATCGCACTGAACAGCCCTCAGGGGCGTTCTGAAGGTGTGGTAGTGGGTTTGGATGAAATAGGTGGTCTACTGCTTAAAAACAGCTCAGGAGAGATTTCTAACGTATGCTCAGGTGAAATTGAACTTTTATAAGATTTATTTATATGACAGGGGTATCATCCCTTGTCATATTTTTTTCGTGTAATTCCGCGCTCTTTTTGATATACTATGGGTCGGAGGCGGTATCGTTTATCGAACTGTACTCTTGAATTGTAGAACTTTTTTATATTTTTTATTACTGAAAGTACCTTCATAACTGCGTTTGACGGTTACGTTGGATTCTGCTCTGAGCCGTAAGGACCGAGACAGAAGGGACGATCGCAAGTGACTCTTTTTTGCCCTTCGGACCTTTTTAGCAAATGATTGCTAAAAGGTTTTTTTGTTGCGATTTTTACGGGCAGGTTACTTAAAAAAGGAGGACGAAAAGAGAAATGGCAAACAAACAAGCACTAAATATTGTAAAAATGAAAAAAATGAAAGCAGAAGGTGTGCCACTGAGCATGCTGACCGCTTATGATTATCCATCTGCAGTTCTTGCAGAAGAAGCAGGTATCGACCTTATTTTGGTTGGTGACTCTCTTGGGAATGTAGTCCTTGGATACAATACAACTTTACCGGTAACGATTGAAGATATGGTGTACCATACCCGCTCGGTAACTCGAGGAGCACAAAGTACATTTATCGTGGCTGATATGCCATTTATGACGTATCACGGGAGTATAGATGAAACCCTGCGGGGTGTGCGCAGATTGATGCAGGAAGGGCGGGCTCATGCCGTCAAAATGGAAGGTGGACTTGAGATTTGTGAGACTGTAGCTACGGTTGTGGCTGCGGGAGTCCCTGTGCTGGGACACATCGGGCTTACTCCTCAATCCGTGAATATGATTGGTGGCTACCGGATTCAAGGCAAAGACGCCAAGGATGCCCAACGCCTGATGGATGAAGCTAAGGCGCTTGAGGCAGCAGGTGCTTTTGCAATCGTTTTGGAGCTGGTAACGGAAGAAGTAGCACAGGCAATTTCTGAAGCGCTTAGCATCCCAACCATTGGGATTGGTGCAGGCCGTTACTGTGATGGACAGGTATTGGTTTTCCATGATTTGCTGCGTTATGCCTCACCTTATCGTGAGAAACGTTTTGTCAAAACCTATGCGGATGTGGGTAATGTGATCCGTGAGGGCATCAGCCAGTATGTGAAGGAAGTGAAGGAACGTTCCTTCCCAGATGAAGGCCACGTTTTTAATGCAGATGAAACAGTCTTGGAATCTTTATATGGCGCTGCCAGAAAGGAAGGGAAATAAATGAGAGTCGTCAGAAGCATTGAGCAGCTGCGCGAAGCTTTGGAGTATATGAGACAAGGCGGGCACGCCCCGATTGGGTTCGTTCCTACGATGGGATACTTGCATGACGGACATGCCAGTCTGCTTCGCCGGGCTGGAGAAATGAGCAACACAGTGGTAATGAGCATTTTTGTGAATCCTTTGCAATTCGGGCCAAACGAGGATTATGATTCCTATCCGCGTGACGAGCGTCGTGATTTGGAACTCGCTGAACGTGAGGGAGTAGATATTGTATTTATCCCCAGTGTGGAAGAAATGTATCCGCAGCCTACTCGGACTACTGTCTCGGTATCGGAGCTTACTACCCGGCTTTGTGGGGCTTCCCGCCCTGGGCATTTTGATGGTGTAACCACAGTGGTTAATAAATTCTTCAATATTGTACAGCCGGATTATGCTTTCTTTGGGCTGAAGGATGCTCAACAAGTTGCTGTCCTTCGCCGAATGGTGTCCGATCTTAATATGAATGTCGAAATTATTCCTTGTCCGATCGTTCGTGAAGGGGATGGACTTGCACTCAGCTCACGTAACGTATTCTTGTCTCCTGAGGAGCGTAGTCAGGCATTGGTGTTATCTCGTTCCTTACGTGAAGCACGTCAGTCTATTGAAGAAGGAAAAGTAACAACCGTTGCTGAAGTGCGGGAATTGTTGACATCGGTTATTTCCAGCTCACCTCTAGCGGTGATTGATTATGCGGAGATCCTAACATTCCCTGATCTTGAAGGATTAGAGGATGAAGCTCTTTTATCAGAAGTGGATGGGGAAATTATTATAGCGCTTGCCGTGAAGTTTGGCAGAACACGCTTGATTGATAATAATGTATTTATTCCAAAGGAGGTTGCTGCACTTGTTTAGACATATGATGAAATCCAAAATTCACCGCGCAACAGTAACGGAAGCGAATTTGAACTATGTGGGCAGTATTACCATTGATGAGAGCTTGATGGAAGCCGCGGACATTCTTGAGAATGAAAAAGTTCAAATTGTGGATAACAACAATGGTTCGCGACTGGAGACCTATGTAATTCCTGGACCGCGTGGAAGCGGAGTGATCTGTCTCAATGGTGCCGCAGCTCGTCTTGTTCAGCCGGGCGATACAGTAATTATCATTTCGTATGCGATGTTGTCCTCGGAAGAACTGGAGTCACATAAGCCAACGGTGGTATTCGTGGATGAGAATAACAAACCAGTGAAGCTGGCTGATCATGAATTGCATGCTACAATCGCTTAATGTATGGACTTACGCCATGTAATGAATGGCAGGGATGAAAGACCCCGATCTCGCAGAAAATGAAGTCAGGCAAGCTGAACTGATTTCATCTTCAGTAAGGGGGGATAGCCCATGTTTCAACATTTGTTTGCTGAAATGAACAAGGTGCTTCAGGAGATCGTAACAGATTACCCTACAGCGGAGGGTGCCCGCCGGAACGAGCTTTTATGCAATTATAATATGCTGCATAGACTGAGCGATAAAGTGATGGATGAATGGCTCGCTTTTGCTGAGAAGCTAAGTCACTTTCGCGAAAGTGCGGATTTTACAGCAGTGGTCGAAGAGGAAGTGCCGGAACAGGAAGCACCAGAGCTGTGTATGGATTCCTTTGTAAGAGGTCAGGGATATTATAAGCTGCTGATGTATGGAAAGTGTATTGATCAGTTTAAAGAAGTTATTGCGCAATACCCGGATAGCTTGGCTGCTCGATTATATTTAGCCATCTCTTATCTGCAGGAAGGTGACGGTGAAGCCGCTTGGAGTCATCTGGACCATATGCTGGGCTTGATACGGGAGACCAAGCTGAAAGCCATGGTATATAATGCTTTAGGCTGCATACGAGCCTCACAGGAACGTTTTAATGAAGCGCAGGAATTGTTTGACCTTGCCTTGCAGCATGACCCGGCGCTTCCGGAGCCAAACGTTAACTTAGAGGTATGCCGCCGTCGTGGAGGGAAGCTGCATTTTGGAAATCAGCTGGTTTCCCTTTTGTAAAAAAATAACGGTTTTGGAAATTTCTATTCAAGCGATGCATCCCCTGAACCAGTGGTGTGCATCGCCTTTTTTCGCAACTTCTGTTATGCTGATTAAGAGTCTCAATTGAAAGGGAATAGAATTATAATGAAATTTGCCGTGCTTGATTTTGAAACAACAGGAACCCAATCCGTGGGTGAAATTATCCAGGTTGGCCTTGCAATTATAGAAGAAGACCGGTCCATCTCCCGGGTATATGGTTCCTATGTCAAGCCCGGAACGCCGATTCCTCCTTTTATAACAGGTCTGACGGGGATTACCGATGATGATGTGAAGGATGCGCCTGAGCTGGATGAGATGATGATGGAGCTTGTTCCGCTCTTGGATGATGTTGTGCTTGTAGGGCATAATGTCGCTTTCGACTTCCATTTTTTACAAAATGCTTTAGATCGTTGTGGTTATTTGCCATTTCAAGGGCGGATTTTGGATACGATTGATTTTCTGAAAATTTGCTTTCCTTCGCTCACATCTTATCAGCTAGGCTCTGTCAGTGCTCATTTTGGAGTGACACATGATCGTCCGCATCAGGCAGATAGTGATGCACTTGCGACTGCTTTAGTGCTGTTGAAATGTCTGGAGGAGCTCTACGAGCTGCCGCTGCTTACGATCCAGAGACTCTGTGAGCTGTTTACCGAAGAGGATAGTGATCTGGGCTGGTACTTTGATGGTCTGCTGCGAGAGCGGGAAGCGGAGACGTTACAGCCCGAAGGTGATCTGACTTTCTATCGTCAATTAGCGCTTGCAGTAGGAGACTGGACGGAGTTAGCGCCACCTAGAGATGAGCATGCTGAGAATCCGCTAGCGAATTTATCTTTTACTGATTATATGGACGAAGTAACCAAACGACTTAAAGACACATTACCGCAGTATGAAAGCCGGGAAGCTCAGGATATTATGATCAATGAGGTGATGACGGCACTTGCCGAAGACAAACACCTACTGATCGAAGCGGGCACAGGAACCGGTAAATCGCTCGGTTATTTGTTGCCTGCCATTTATCAAAGCGTTCGCACCAATGAAAAAGTCATGGTCAGCACTCATACCATTAATCTGCAGGATCAATTGCGCGAGCGGGATATCCCTTTGTTAACGCAGGTAGTTCCTTTTCCGTTTAAAGCTGCTATTTTTAAGGGAAGAGGACATTATTTGTGTCTGCGTAAGTTTGAGCATAAAATTAATAAAAAGGACTTTATAAGCCCAAGGGAAGATGCGCTTACTGCAGCTCAGATGATCGTATGGCTCACTCAAAGTGAATCAGGGGATGATGAAGAGCTGAATTTAAGCGGCCGGGGCGGTGATTTCTGGGAGACGGTGGCAAGCGATACCGATTCCTGTCTGGGCCGTTCCTGCCCGTGGTTCCGCAAATGCTATTATCATAGGGCCAAGCATGAAGCTGGGATTGCTGACGTGGTTATTACGAACCATTCCAAGCTATTCGCAGATGTTAAAGCTGGGCACCAGCTGCTTCCGGCTTACGAGCATCTTGTAATTGATGAAGCACATCATTTAGAAGATGTGGCTGGTAAACATCTTGGCATGCATATGAAGCATTTCACTGTGGCACACACGTTATCGCGACTGTATAAAGATAGCCGAAACGGACAGCTTCCTGCTCTGCGCCAGATCTTACAGTCGTCAGGCAGTGAAGAGGCTTCAGAATGGAGCGGAGTCATCGATCGGATCTACCCGGATCTGCTTACTGTCAAAGAAACCTGGGATGCACTCAGCGACAAGCTGTTCAGCCTTTTGCCGGAACGCAGTGATGCAGCAGCAGGGGAAGCGGGACAACTGGTTATGCGTTTGCTTCCCGCCCGTAAGCCGAAGGATTGGGATGAATTAGTTGCGCTTGAGAACACTATGAATCTGACGTTAAGCGACATCATCCGTAAGGGTGATAAAATGCTTAATGAGATGCGTGACCAGGAAAGCCAATCCTCAGCAGACAGTCTTGTTACTGATATTAGCGGTTTATTTAAGGATTTGGCTTCCATACGTGAGCAAGTAAGATTCTTTATGGGGCTGAATGACGATAATGTAGTATATTGGCTGGAGGCAAATGGAAATTACCGCAGCAAATCACTGCAGATGTATGCCGTCCCTGTGGATGTTAGCAGCCAGCTTAAAGAGTTGTTCTTCGATAAGAAAAAGAGCATCGTGCTTACCTCGGCGACGCTGTCTGTAGATAAATCTTTTCAGTTTATGATTGATAATCTCGGACTTAACGAAGCTGCGGAAGAGGGACGTCTAATGACCTCACTCCTTCCATCTCCCTTTAAGTATCGCGAGCAGGCGCTGCTAGTTATACCGCGTGATTTTCCTAGTGTGAAGGGCAGTGTGGGCGATGCTCGATTTGTCGATACACTCGTACAGTCGTTAGCAGAAGCTGCCAAAACAACACGTGGGCGGATGCTGGTTCTGTTTACTTCTTATAAAATGCTGCGTCAGGTATATGATCCGCTTAAAGAGGCTTTGGCCTCACAAGAGATTACGGTGCTTGGTCAAGGCGTGGAAGGTGGCAGCCGGAGCAAGCTGATCCGCCGCTTTCAGGACAGTGCAGCATCCGTTCTGCTGGGGACGAGCAGCTTCTGGGAAGGTGTAGATATTCCAGGTGAAGCACTGACTTGCCTGGCCATCGTGAGACTTCCGTTTCAACCGCCGAATCACCCGTTGGCGGAAGCGAAGTCGGAGTTATTGCAGGCCCAGAAGAAGAATCCGTTCATGAAATTATCTGTTCCTCAAGCGGTTATTCGTTTTAAGCAGGGATTCGGAAGACTGGTTCGCACGGCGCAGGATCGCGGAATAGTTATTGTTTATGATACAAGGGTTATTGAATCTCATTACGGGAAGTATTTCCTTTATTCATTGCCTGGTCCCAAAATGGAGCATATGCTGACTGATCAAATGGTCCCCCGCATAGCGGAATGGCTAGAGGATGGCGGCGCTTCTTAAAATGCTCGTCTTCAGTTTAGCTCCTCCTTATCCTTAAGGGCGGTAAGTTACAGTACCGCCCTTAATAAGGAGAGGTATACGTTTGAATATGGATTTTCACAAGAACATTACTATTTTTAGGAGGAAAAATATGAAATCGGATAAAATATCAGAAGCCGTTGTTCGCAGACTACCTGTGTATTTGCGTTTTTTGAATGATCTCCAGAATCGCGAAATATTAACAGTTTCCTCTCAGGAACTTGGACAAAAGCTTGATCTTAATCCCGCACAGATTCGTAAGGATTTAGCGTATTTTGGTGACTTCGGCAGAAAAGGTATCGGCTATGATGTAACGTATCTTATTGAGAAAATCCGTCATATTCTGAAGCTGGATCAACAGCTTAATGTAGCTTTAGTAGGGGCAGGTAATCTCGGACATGCCTTGTCTAATTACAATGCATATCTTAAAGATACAATGAAAATCACCGCTATATTTGATTCGTACGCTCCTAAGGTTGGACGTAAGATCAACTCCCTTACTGTGCAACCAATGGATGAACTAGGCAGCACGATTCGTGAGCAAGGTATTCGCATTGCCATTATTACCGTACCTGATTCAGAAGCTCAAAATGTAGCAGATATTCTCATTTCTTCTGGGATTGAAGCGATTTTGAACTTTGCCCCTGTGATTCTGAAGACACCACCGAATATCCGGGTGCATGCAGCTGATTTTACAACTGATCTGCAAAGTCTTGCTTATTACTTGCGGGATGGAAAGGAAGAAAGCGAACATGAACAGCAATAAAACGATAATTAAGGACGGGTATTTTCTGACTCCGGGAACGGATGAGCCGGTTCTGAGTGGATATATGACTATTGAAGATGATTTAATCACTTACATAGGAAAAGAAGAGCCTCAGATGGAAGCTGGAGTGCAAGTGGTTGATGGCAGTCGTCTGCTGTTCATGCCTGGACTTGTAAACACACATGGTCATGCGGCGATGTCTTTGCTGCGTGGATATGGAGATGATTTAGCGCTACAAGTGTGGCTTCAGGAGAAAATGTGGCCGATGGAGGAAAAGTTCACCGGTGATGATGTATATTGGGGAACCTCCTTATCTGTATTGGAAATGCTGAAGGGTGGAACTACGACCTTCCTCGATATGTATGATCACATGGACCGAGTAGCTGAGGTAGCTGAGTTATCAGGTATCCGTTCCGTATTGATGCGTGGTGTGATCGGGTTATGTCCAGAGGATGTACAGAATCACAAGCTTGCGGAAGCGATTTCTTTTGCCCGTAACTGGCATGGAAAGGCTGACGGTAGAATTACTACTATGATCTCACCGCACGCCCCTTATACTTGCCCTCCGGACTTCCTGGTTAAGTTCGTGCAGGCAGCGCATGATCTGGATTTACCGATGCATACGCATATGTCCGAAACGAAACGTGAAGTGGAACAAAATGTGGCGGATTACGGGTTTCGTCCTGTAGCTCACTTAGAGAAGCTTGGAATGTTCACACGTCCCTCGATAGTTGCACATGGTGTTCATTTAAATGATGAAGAGATTGAGATCTTGGCTCGCCATAATGTGGGTGTCTCTCATAATCCGGGCAGTAATTTGAAGCTGGCTAGCGGAGTGGCTCGGGTTACTGATCTTCTAAAAGCTGGTGTGAAGGTGTCTCTTGGCACGGATGGCGCGGCAAGCAACAATAACTTGGATATGTTTGAAGAGATGCGGCTTGCAGCTCTCATTCATAAGGGTGTCAGCGGTGATCCAACGGCTGTTCCAGCTCCAGAAGCTCTACGTATGGCTACAGAATATGGCGCCCAGTCCATCTTTTTAAATAATGTAGGCAGACTTGCTGTTGGGATGAAAGCTGATTTCATTGCAATTGATATAGATCAGCCGCATTTGCTGCCACACACAGATCTGTTGTCTCATGCAGTTTACTCTGCTAGCGCTAAGGATGTTGAGCATGTGTGGGTGAATGGTAAACAGGTCATCAAGCATGGGCAATGCTTAACCCTGGATGAGGAAGCTATCCGGCGTAAAGCGCAAGAAGCCTTCGAAGGTTTATTGAAGCGTTAAGTCTGGATAATAACGAATAAATAATAGGCTGCGACTTTTTGCTTTTAGCAAAAGTTGCGGCCTTTTGTACATTTTAAAGGCTGGGAAAGCTAGAAAATTATGAAATTTTGGATAAACACGCGGGTGTGTTATATAATCAAAAAAGATATATTACTAGAAAGGGAGCTGTACCTTGAAGAAAAGGAAAAAATGGATCCTCCTGGGGTCAGTTCTGATTCTGCTCCTGGGGTTTGGATTTATCCAGTTCTATGCCTATATTATGAAAGATCAATGGAACGAGCGGGATATCGCCAAGGATGTTGCCAAAACCAGAGCGGGTCTAACAGAGGTAACCAAAGCACAAAAATCGGTTTGGGATGAAAATGCAGTGTACTGGGTTTTAACAGGAAAAAATGAAGCCGGGACTGCTCTTATGGTCTGGGTCCGCTTTACGGTAGATGGAAAATTTGCTGAAGGCGACGACGCAGTGTTTGCTGAGGAACTAAGTAAAGGAACCTCAGAAGCCCAAATACGCGGCATTATCAAAGCTGATCTTCCGGACATAACGATTGAACGCTTGCTGCCGGGAGTATATAACGGAGAGTATGCTTGGCAGCTTTTTTATAAACAGAGCGGTCGGTATTATTATCAATTTTATCGGTTTTCGGATGGGTCCCGAATGGGCGAAGGTTACAGTTTACCTAAAAGTTAAGCCGAACATAAGGAAATTAAGGGTGGCATAGTAAACAAGCGAACTTATTATAAGTTCGCTTGTTTACATTTATTTGATGTACAAAAGTGATATACTAAGTGATATACTGAATGGGTGGTTATCACCGGATATTCTCTTAAATTCACACACGAAAATAGGCCGATTGATTAAAAATTAAGGCCGGTTTTGTCGAAAACGAGGAATATATTTGGTATTGATGGGAATATTTAAAAAATTAAATTTTAAATATATTCACATTTATTTTGAAATTAGTATATACACCTGTGATATACTACTACTTGTAATTAGAACAGCAATAAGAGACTTCAGTCTCTCTGATGAGCTCTCAAGTAGCTATAAATTATTATACTGAGCTTTATATTTTGTCATCTTTGAGAGGAGGACGTTTCTTGAAATTACGTCTTGTACCTGTGCTGATAACGTCTCTACTGTCGGCTACTCTATTGTTTGGTGGCTTCTTTTTGTATCGTCAGTTTGCAATGCAGGAACCACTTCAGAAGATTGTATCTCAATATGAGGGCGTCAATGATTCTCATATCAGTATTAACCGCAATGAGGTCACTTTGAAACTTGATCTCCAGCCAGGCACGAAATTACGTGAACTGGTTCAGTACGTCTCCAAAGAAGGAAAATCGATGATTGATGGACGTACACTGAAACTTGATGTAGAACAGAACTCCAGTGAACTGCTGGATGAATACTGGGATAAAGCGATGTTCTCTGTAGCTGAAGCCATGGAGAGCCGTAAATATACACTTATACCCACAGAACTTGATGGACTCAAAGCGCAATATCCGCAATATAAAAATGTGATAGCCTCAACAGAAATTGACGACAATAATGTCTATGTAAGCTTGAGTAATGGAAAAGAAAGCAAATTTATTATTTTGCCGCGCAAACCTGCGACATTGGGGGTATGGAATAATGCCTAAATACCTTAAAGAAATTCTAATCGGATTTGTTCCTGTCTTGTTTATTTTTATGGCTTTTCTAGGCATTAATATATTCCCGATCGTTATTGCTGCTGGGATGCTCACGGCTTTACTTATCATTGCTCATTTAAGAGGCGGACTTGCGGTGAATGCAGGTGCCGGGAAGAAACGGAAGAAGGATGGACCTTCAAAGCTTACTTTTGAAGAAATTGGCGGGCAAGACAATGCAAAGCAGGAGCTTCGTGAAGCGTTGGATTTTCTGATCCGGCATGAGGAAATCAGCAAATTCGGGATTCGGCCTTTGAAAGGGATTCTGCTTACAGGCCCTCCAGGAACAGGTAAGACCCTTATGGCTAGAGCAGCAGCACATTATACGAACTCTGTATTTGTGGCAGCATCAGGCAGTGAGTTTGTAGAAATGTACGTAGGTGTCGGTGCCGGCCGTATCCGCGATTTGTTTAAGGATGCCCGTACCCGCGCCCTTAAGGAAAACAAGCAAAGCGCTATTATTTTCATAGATGAAATTGATGTAATTGGCGGTAAGCGTGAAGGCGGACAGCAGCGAGAATATGATCAGACCTTGAATCAGCTGTTGACCGAGATGGACGGGATCTATAACAACGAAACGCCGCGCATTCTGCTGGTAGCAGCCACTAACCGTAAAGAAATGCTTGATTCAGCATTGCTGCGTCCTGGACGGTTTGACCGTCATATTCAAGTCGACATGCCTGATAAAAAAGGCCGTAAATCGATTCTCGAATTGCATGCCAAAAATAAGCCGCTTCATGTAAATGTGAATCTCGACAAAATTTCCGAAGAAGCCTATGGTTTTTCCGGTGCTCAGCTCGAAAGTGTTATGAATGAGGCAGCAATTTATATGATGCGTGAGGAATTGACAGAGGTTGAGCAGCGGCATCTGTCGATGGCGATTGACAAGGTTATGATGGGGGAAAAAACGGACAGAGAAACTAACCACGAAGAGAAAAAACGGGTGGCGATCCACGAATTGGGACATGCCATTATGGCAGAGCTGCTGCGTCCGGGAAGTGTTAGTCAGGTTACGCTGACTCCGCGGGGGCAAGCCCTTGGTTATGTACGTCACAATCCTCAGCAAGAGCAGTATTTGTACACCAAAGATTATCTCGAAGATCAGATTATGATCGCACTTGGTGGAGCGGCTGCAGAAGAAATGTATTATGGCGGACGAAGCACAGGTTCGCGTGGCGATTTTGATCAGGCCCTGAATATTGTCGAAACCATGATGAAATCCGGATTGACTTCGTTGGGTATCGCCAAGCTGGAAATGGTTACCACTGAAGAGCTTATGAAGGAAAACAGTAAAATTTTGGATGAACTGATGGTTCGTACTCACGACCACCTTGAAAAGCAACGAAATGTATTTGATTACTCCCTTGACATTTTAATGAAGGAAGAAGTGCTCTCTGGAGAGCAATTTCGATGTCAATTTCGTGACAGCGTGCGTTTACCAGCATAAATATTTATGCTGGTTATTTTTTTTTACTTTTCAGGCATGCTAAGATATCATTATATGTCGGGCTTTATAAATTTTTGCGACAGACAAGGTACAATACAAAAGTATAGATACCTGAAAGGATGGAGACTTTTTTATGAATTTCAAGAAAATTGGTGTCATCGGCGGTGGCACAATGGGACAAGGGATTGCCGAAATGCTGGCAGCCAAGGGCCTGGATGTATTGCTGGTGGAGAAAACCCCTGAGAAACTGGACTACTCCTACGAAATGATCGAGACAAGTCTAGATAAGCAACTGGAGAAATGGGCGATCACTCAAGCTGAGAAGAAGCTGATTCTTAGCCGCATTCAAAAAGTGACACATTTCGCAGAGCTGAGCTCTTGTGACATGGTTATCGAAACAATCGTTGAGGATTTAGAAGAAAAGAAAAAAATATTAAATCAACTGGATCAAGTATGTCCAAACCACATTATTCTTGCCAGCAATACGTCAACACTTAGCTTGACTGAACTTGCAAGTTCTACAATGTATCCGGAACGCGTGATCGGAATGCATTTCATATACCCTGTAGCTAAAGTGGATCTTGTTGAAATTGTACGCGGTCTGAAAACTTCAGATGCTACTTTTGAAGATACAAAATCCTTTGTTGATGAAATTGTTGAGAAAAAAGGTGTAATGATTTATGAATCCCCAGGATTTGTAACATCACGCCTCATTTGCTTGTTTATCAATGAAGCTATGCACGTGCTGCAAGAAGGCGTTGCCTCCGCACAGGATATTGACGATGCTATGCGTATTGGTTATCAATTCCAATATGGACCGCTTGAAATGGCTGACAGATTCGGTCTGGATTCGGTTCTTGCTGCACTTGAAAATATGTTCCGTGAATATGGTGAGCTGAAATATCGTCCTTCCACGATCCTTAAGAAGATGGTGCGTGCAGGACAATTGGGTATGAAATCAGGCGAAGGCTTCTTCCAGTACGACAAGGATGGTGACCGTATATGAATATTCTAGTAATTAACTCCGGTAGTTCTTCTTTAAAATATCAATTGTACAATATGGCTGATGAATCCGTTTTGGCTAAAGGTTTGGTGGAACGTATCGGGATGGATTCCTCCATTCTGAACCATAAACCTACTGGTAAAGCTGAAGTAACAGAAGTAAGTGAAATTTTGGAGCATAACACAGCGATTCGTAAAGTTCTAGCTTGCCTAACGGATAAAGAGCATGGCGTTATTGAATCCATTAAAGAAATCAATGCTGTGGGTCACCGTGTAGTACATGGTGGTGAATTCTTCAAAGCTTCCGCACTTGTGGACGCTGATGCCAAGACTAAAATTCGTCAATTGTTTGACCTTGCACCACTGCATAACCCAGCAGCAATGATGGGGATTACGGCTTCTGAAGTAAATATGCCGGGTGTACCGCAGGTTGTTGTATTCGATACTGCATTCCACCAAACAATGCCTGAAAAAGCTTATATGTACGCGATTCCTAGAGTACTGTACAATAAATATAAAGTTCGTCGGTATGGCGCACACGGTACATCACACGACTTCGTAAGCAAAGCTGCTGCGGAGTACTTGGAGCGTCCGTTGGAAGATCTGAAGATCATTACTTGTCATATCGGTAACGGAGGTAGCGTAACTGCAGTTCAAGATGGAGTGTCTGTGGATACTTCCATGGGTATGACTCCTCTGGAAGGTTTGATGATGGGTACTCGCAGTGGTGATCTTGATCCAGCAATTGTTCCTTACGTGATGAACAAGGAAGAATTGTCCGTAGGAGAAGTTAACTCCATGTTGAACAAACATAGTGGACTCCTAGCAATTTCGGGCGTAAGCAGTGATATGCGTGATATTATTGAGGGTATGGAAAAAGGTGAGCCTAATTCCACGCTAGCTTTTGAAATGTATGAGTACCGCTTGCGCAAGTATATCGGTTCTTATGCGGCTGCTATGAACGGTGTAGATGCTATCGTATTCACTGCTGGTGTTGGTGAAAATGCTTCATTGCTACGT
Organism: Paenibacillus sp. FSL L8-0333; assembly: GCF_037965665.1. NCBI lineage: Bacteria > Bacillati > Bacillota > Bacilli > Caryophanales > Paenibacillaceae > Paenibacillus > Paenibacillus sp. FSL L8-0333. The sequence continues at coordinate 4,604,518 of NZ_CP150186.1, read as the reverse complement.
GAGAAACTGCTAAATAACCTTACGTTCCTGGGTATTGAGTTGGATGTTGAAGCTAATAAAGTTCGCTCCGGCGACCCGCGTCGTATCTCTACGGTAGATTCCAAAGTGCAAGTGCTTGTAGTTCCGACTAACGAAGAACTTGTCATCGCACGTGATACAAACCGTATTGTGCAAGGAATTAACGGCTAAATTAGAGGAGAGATTGAAGGCATGGCTAACAAGAGTGTAATCAAGAACGTGAATGAACATGTTGGAGAAAGTGTTGTTATCGGTTGTTGGGTAAACAACAAGCGCTCCAGTGGTAAAATTCAGTTCCTGCAGCTTCGCGATGGTACAGGTTATATTCAGGGAGTTGTAGTGAAATCAGAAGTGCCTGAAGAGGTATGGGACGCAGCTAAGAGCCTCACGCAGGAAAGCTCATTGTATGTGACTGGTATTATTCGTGAGGAGCCTCGCAGTCAATCCGGTTTTGAAATGACTGTTACCGGAATTGAAGTTCTGCACCTTACAGAGAATTATCCAATTACTCCGAAAGAGCATGGCGTTGATTTCTTGATGGATCACCGTCACCTCTGGCTCCGTGCCTCGAAGCAGCGGGCTGTTCTGGTTATTCGTGCGGAGATTATCCGGGCAATTCAACAGTTCTTCAACGAGAGCGGATTTACAAAGGTGGATCCTCCGATTCTGACGCCAACGTCAGCAGAGGGAACTACTAACTTGTTCCACACGAAATACTTCGATGAGGATGCTTACCTGACCCAAAGCGGACAGTTATACATGGAAGCTGCAGCTATGGCACTGGGCCGTGTATATTCCTTTGGACCAACCTTCCGTGCGGAGAAATCTAAGACTCGTCGCCACTTGATCGAGTTCTGGATGATCGAGCCGGAAATGGCCTTCACAGATCATGAAGAAAGCTTGAAGGTTCAGGAAGAGTTTATTAGCTTCGTAGTGCAATCCGTATTGAAGAATTGCCGTGCGGAGTTGGAAGCGGTAGGCCGCGATATTTCCAAGCTGGAGAATATCAAAGCACCATTCCCACGCATTACTTATGACGATGCGATCAAGTTCTTGAATGATAAAGGCTTTGAAGATATTGCTTGGGGTGATGATTTCGGTGCACCTCATGAAACAGCAATCGCTGAAGCATACGATAAACCTGTATTTATTACTCATTATCCTGCTTCATTCAAAGCGTTCTACATGAAGCCGGATCCAAATCGTCCTGAAGTCGTACTGTGTGCTGATATGATCGCTCCTGAAGGTTATGGAGAGATTATTGGGGGTTCACAGCGGATCGATGATCCTGCGCTGCTTGAAGAGCGTTATAAAGAGCACAATCTTTCGATGGATTCTTATAAATGGTACATGGATCTGCGTACTTACGGATCTGTACCTCACTCCGGTTTTGGACTTGGGCTTGAGCGTACTGTAGCTTGGATCTGTGGTCTTGACCATGTACGTGAGACTATTCCATTCCCACGTACACTGTACCGCCTCTACCCATAAGTTCTTAGGATTTGAACAAAGGGGGAAGCACATGGACGGCAAGACATGGAGTACCTGGAGCGAAGGCGTCTCCTTCGGTCTGGAGAACGGAATGGCCGTCATACCTTACGCTTTACTGAAGTATTACCGGAAGCTGAATTTAAGCGGAAGTGAAGCCATGCTGCTGATTCATCTGCTCTCCTTCAGGCAAGTAGAAGGGATTGAGTTCCCTTCTCTGGAGGAGCTTCAGGTTGTAACTGGTCGTAGCATTTCCGTTCTCGCCGGAGAATTGCAGAAGCTCATGAAGGAAGGTTTCATTAGCATCGATGGAGACAACGATGAGCTAAGAGATATCCATTATGAACGCTACAATTTCTCAGGGCTATATGGAAAGCTAGGTGCTTATCTTGCGACAGCTGTACAAGAAAATGAGCAAGATAAGGACAAGGGAGCATATGGAACATCAGCTCCCCGGGCTGCTGCGTCAGGTGGAGGATTCGGAACTCCCCCCACATCTCCTTCTTCACTTGGAGATAAAGAGGAGAGCCGGAATCTATTCAGTATTTTCGAGAAGGAATTCGGGCGCCCGCTGTCTCCAATGGAATGTGAGACGATTTCCAGCTGGGTGGATCAAGACCGATATCCTGAGGAGCTGATTCTGTTAGCGCTCAAGGAATCCGTATTTGCGGGGAAGGTTCATTTTCGTTATATCGACCGGATATTGCTGGAATGGGCCCGTAACCGGGTCAAGAACGCTCAGGATGTAAAGACGTATACACAAAAATTCCGCAATGGTGGAAGATAGATCGTTTAGGAGAGAACCGTATTGCTTTAGCTATTGCTAGAGTCTGTACGGTTCTTTTTTTATTTTTTTAGATAAGTGCAGGGGTGGGCGAAGAACTCAGCGTCTATTGCTGTGGGAAGGAGGGGAGAGTCATTGAGGAAGAGCTATTAATCAAGCGGATTTGCCAAGGAGACGAAGATGCGTTTCGCCAGTTTGTAAATACATACAGTCAGCATATATACAAAATCACCTATTCTGTATTACGTGAAGTCAAAGGGGCTGAAGACGCTGCTCAGGAAGCTTTTCTCCAGATGTATAAATCTCTCCCTGACTACCGTTATCAAGGCTTAAAATCATGGATTACGCGGATCGCCTTAAATAAGGCTATTGATGCCAAACGTAAACGTGATCGGCTACGAGAGTTACCTGTTGACTATGAGCTTGTGCTGAGCCAGACACCTTCTAATGAGGAGGATGTACTAGCCACTGTTGTCCGTCGTGACCGGATGAATCGTCTGTCGGGTGAGATCAACAATTTACCGGAGGGTCATCGGGAAATTATGGTGGCTTATTATCTGGAAAATAAAAAATATGAGCAAATTGCTGCTGAAAATGAAATTACTCTGAAGACGGTGGAGTCCAGACTATATAGGGCGAGACAATGGATGCGAAAACATTGGAAGGAGGACGAATGGCTATGATGAAGAGTGGAGAAAACCTAATTCGCCGCGAGCAGGCAAAAGCTTATCTTGAAGGGCAAGAAGATAGTATAGAGCGAGAAGAATGGGAACTAATGCTGCTCAAGGATGAAGATACATTTGTTTCATACATGGAGATGCTGGATGAGCTAAAGGAGGATCTGCCTTCATTGGAGAATTCGTCTGCTTTTACAGAGAGAGTTATGGGAGATTGGGTTGCTACGGTGAGATCTTCAGTAGTCATAGAAGAAGTAGCGGGGAAAGAAGAAGGATCACGGCGTTATCGCTGGTATGAAAAAACAATCTTTCATTATGCCGTTGCTGCTTCGTTAACGCTGTTGATTATGTCTTCCGGGATGTTTGATAAGTTACTCACGGGTGAAATGGAGCTTATTGTCCCTAAGAAAGATAATTCGCCATCTTATAGCGAACAATTCATGCAAGCCACCAGCGGATGGTTGAGCCGGATTATGGACGGAAGACAGAAATGAGAGGAGAAATGAACAATGCAACAGCAGCGTAATAAAATTAAGGGTCTTTTTCTTAATATGATTCCTGGAGCAGGTCATTATTATATGGGAAGACGCCCACAAGGGATTGTTTATTTTTTGCTAAGCTTTGGTGTGTTATTTATGTCATTCTTAATCGCTATGGCTGAAGGGGATGAGGGAATTCTGGCATTGGGAGTGATCGGATTCTTACTTCTATGGATCCTTTCGATGATTCATCTGGTAATTAAATTACTGCAAATGCCCACTCCAATTGTAGCGCCTGATGGATCAATGCTGGATTTTAGTTCTACTATGCCCGTAAAGACGGAGGATAATGAACGTGTGCATGTCATCTTATTGTCTTTCATTCCTGGATTGGGTCATTTTCATATGGGGCTGATGCAGCGTGGACTATCCTTTCTGATTTCTTTTTTCGGATTCATGACCGTTATGTTGTTCTTGGCCGGAATTACTTCGAGTGATGCATTTTTGCTGCTGTTTGGAGTATTGCCAGTAATTTGGCTGTATTGCATGTTTGATGCAGTTCAGTTGATCCATCGTAAACAAGCAGGAGAAATGCTTGTTGACCGCACATTATTCGAAGAGATGGAGGCTGGACGTGAGGAAGGACGACGCAGCAAAGTATTAGCGACATTACTATCCGCATTTCCTGGTGCTGGACAGATGTATCTGGGACTGCAAAAAAGAGGGCTCCAGCTCATGCTTCTTTTCTTAGGAAGTATCTATGTCATGGATCTTTTGCGGTTAACATTGCTGTTTTTCCTCATCCCGGTCATTTGGTTCTATAGCTTATTCGATGGCTTACAGTTAGTTAGCCGATATGGACGTGAACCTTTGCAGGATAAGCCGGTTATCGAAGGTTTCTTAAATCATCAAGGTTGGCTCGGTGCAGTCCTGATGTGTCTCGGATTATACTTTATTGTTGTGAATGTCGCAGTTCCTGCCATCGATATCAGATTTCCAGAATGGCGGCTGGAATATCGCGTAAATGAATATTTTAAGACCATTGTCGTCTCCGTGTTATTGATTGGTGGTGGGGTGAAGCTGATGACTGGAAGTAAGAATAATAAGAGTAGAAAAGGGGCGGGGGGTCAATCTTGAATAATCCAGTAGAAGTAGAGCCGGGAGTCATGGTAACTAGCGAGTTTCCAGTGAACGAAGGGAAATCTAGAAGTTGGCGTGTAGGTACGTTGTCGATGGGACTGAGCCTTTTATTTCTCGGGGCATTAATAATGGTCTCTCAGTGGAAAGGAGCGGATGTGTTCGAGACAACACTTGCTTGGTGGCCGCTCATTTTTATCTTACTTGGTTTAGAAATTGTAATTTACACCTTATGGTTCCGTGGTAAAGGGAAAATGTACTATGATGTGCTAAGTGTTCTGTTCGTCGGATTTCTGGCAGTGTGCTGTTTAGTATTCGCAGGAGTCAGCTCTTTAGGATTAACACAAGAACTTAGACATGTGATCTCATCTACGGAGGAGAATTATTCCTTGCCGGAATGGAAGGGGAATGTTCCACAGGGTGTAGGCACACTTATAATCCAGGCTGCCGAACCTTATGGAATTATGGTTGATCGAACGGCTGGGAACGAGTTGAATGTATTTGGGAGTTATTCCACGGCTGAAGGGCAACTCAAGCAAGAGCAAGAGAAGCGGCTGTTGCAAACTAAACAAGTTGGAGACACATTTTACGTCATCTTAGGAGACATACCTAGACATTTAGTATTCGATAACTCCAGGAATGCATTGAACGTGACCATTGCGGCTCCTGTAAATCTAAAGGTAATCGTAAGAGATAATTATGGAAATGTTGTAACAAGATAAAAAAAAGATCGCTTCCCACCCGATGAGGGGATGGGCTGCGATCTTTTTTGGTTAAGAACGAAGCTCTTTCTCTAGGGCAGCACCCATTTCACGTGAGCGCTCGGCACATCGGTTAACTGCAGCAATCACAGTTTCAAAGAATTCCCCTCGTTCAAGCACTTCTATAGCTGCTTGTGTTGAACCGTTAGGGGAAGTAACCTTCTTACGGAGTGCTGCGGGTTCTTCTCCCGTCTGTTGTACCATTCGGGCAGCACCCAGCACTGTTTGAACAGTTAATTCGGTGCTTTGATCAAGTGGCAGCCCACCACGGATACCAGCGGCGATCATGGCTTCCATCATGTAATAGATATACGCAGGCCCGCTGCCTGAAATTCCGGTCAAGGTTTCCATACGTTCCTCATCAATGACTGTTGTAAGCCCGACAGCCTCAAAGATATTAAGAGCAAGGCGACGGCCTCTTTCGTCTACTTCTTTGGAGAAGGCTAGACCAGTGGCACCCAGACCGATGGAACTGGAAGTGTTAGGCATTGTGCGAACAATAGGCTGGGCTTTGCCAAGTAGACCTTGCATGGTGCGAATAGATAGACCTGCAATGACAGAAACTACGATCTGATCCGGAGAAAGAATTGGACCTAGTCCGCGTAAGGATTCTGCGGCATCTTTAGGTTTCATTGCCAGTACTATTACTGGTGCGTTCCGTAAGTATTCTATTTTTTGTTCGGGATCATTTGTGCCTATTACACCATAACGGCTTTTTAGTTCTGCCAGACGTTCACTGCTGCTGCGATTGAGCATGATGACATTATCGGACTTCACGATATTGCGGCTAATCATCCCGCGAACGATGGCTTCTGCCATGGAGCCTGCGCCATAAAAAACAATATTATGATTCATGAGTGGAACTGAAGGTTGCTGACACATGGCTAAAATCCTCCTAAAAGTTGTGTGATAGAATACTTAAACGTGCATACTAACCCCGAATTTGTCCCGTTCCGTAGATCTTATATTTGGTTGAAGTTAGTGCAGGCAGACCCATCGGGCCACGAGCGTGGAGTTTCTGGGTACTGATACCAATCTCTGCACCGAATCCAAATTCAAAGCCATCCGTGAAGCGGGTTGAGGCATTGTGATAAACAGCGGCAGCATCCACTTCTTGTAAAAAGCGTGTGGCGTTCTCCTGATCTTCTGTTACGATACATTCCGAATGTTTCGTACCATACTGCGCGATATGCTGCATAGCTTCTTCCAAATCACTGACGATTCTAATATTAAGGATATAATCGTTGTATTCTGTAGCATAGTCTTCTACGGTTGCAGGTAATACCCATGGGACAAGAGAGATGGTTTGTTGACAGCCACGAAGTTCTACATGAACCTCACGAAATGCTTCGGCTAAGGATAACAGATATTTGCTCGCGTAATCCTGATGAACGAGTAGTGTTTCCATAGAGTTACATACCGAAGGGCGCTGAGCTTTGGCATTTAAACTAATGTCCCGTGCCATTTCTGGCAAGGCAGTTGTGTCGAGATAAGTATGGCAGATGCCTGCTCCAGTTTCAATTACAGGAACGGTTGCGTTAAGGACTACATTTTGAATAAGAGAGCTGCCTCCGCGCGGGATAATCACATCTAAAAGTCCGTTCAGCTTTAGCATTTCATCTACTGAAGAACGATTAGGATCTTCAATCAGCTGAAGCGCGTTAGGCGGCATTGAGGTTTGAGCAAGAGCATTGTGCAGAACCTCGACAATTTTACGGTTGGAGGACAGGGCAGAGGAGCCCCCGCGCAACACAACAGCGTTGCCGGTTTTGAGACATAGACCTGCAGCATCAACAGTTACATTGGGACGTGCCTCGTAGATGATGCCGATCACACCAAGCGGAACACGCAGCTTCTGGATGTTGAGGCCGTTAGGACGTTCAATGCTTTCTAGCGTGTCACCGATAGGATCCGGTAATACAGCGATTTGTTGCAGGCCTTCGGCAATGCTGTTAATCCGGCCCACATCTAACGCCAACCGGTCGAGCATGGATTCCGGAGTTCCATTAAGTCTTCCTCGTTCCAAATCCTCCGCGTTGGCGGCGATAATGGCGGGAGCTTCGCGGCGAAGCGCATCGGCCATGACCAGCAGTGCTTCATTCTTCTGGCCAGTTGTTAAGCTTGCTAGAACTCCTGTAGTCTCCTTGGCTAATTTACTCTTATTAATTACTTCACTCATGACGATTCCTCCCTATATTTGAATTGAAAAAAATGTTTATCTCAGTGTAATCCATTCGTCACGGTGAATGACCTCAAGCCGGTGTACTTCTCCCAGCTTTGGTACAATCTCACGGCTTGGCAGACCTTGAATGCTGCGCAGCTGAGCATCATCGTAATTTACAATCCCACGTCCAAGCAATTTGGAGTCGGGTCCAAGTACTTCTACAACATCTCCTGCGTGAAAGCTACCCTCTGTCTGTTTGACGCCTACAGGCAACAGGCTGTGACCGCCATGAAGCAAAGCTTCTACAGCCCCTTCGTCCACGTATAGGGAGCCGAGAGGGGTAGACATAAAGCCAAGCCATTGCTTTTTGACGGGGAGAGAGGATAGCTTCGTTGCAAAATAAGTGCCCCTGCCTTCTCCTGTTGCAGCAAGCTGTAAATCTCCAGGTTCGGTGGCTCTTCCGACAAAGACAGGAACACCACCCCGAGTAGCGATCTTGGCCGCATCGATTTTTGATCGCATACCGCCTGTTCCAACACTAGAGCCAGCTCCACCAGCAATAGCATATATCTCCGGTGTAATGTCATCTACGAACTGATAGCGGACAGCATCCGGATGCTTGCGGGGATCTCCACTGTATAAACCATCCATGTCGGTTAAGACAAGTAGTCTAGAGGCTTTTAACAGGTTGGCTACTAGCGCAGAGAGGGTATCGTTATCGCCAAATTTCAGTTCATCTACGGAGACAGTGTCATTTTCGTTAAATACGGGCACCGCTCCTTGGCGAAGTAGCTCTTCTACAGTCATCATAGCGTTATTCATGGCTCTGCGGCTGCAGAAATCGGTGCGAGTCAGCAATATTTGCGCGGTAGTAATTCCATGCTGGGCAAAAGCTTCCTGATAGGCTTGCATCAGCAGTACCTGACCCACAGCCGCAGCGGCCTGCTTCTCATGCAGCAGCTTCGGACGTGCTGGATAACCGATACTGCGGAAGCCGGCGGCTACCGCACCAGAGGTTACTAACAACACCTCACAGCCGTTTCTCTTCAAATCGGCAATCTCTGAGGCAAAAAAGGAGACTGCTTCACGATTCAAACCGCCCTCGGGTCCGGTCAGCGAGCTGCTGCCTATTTTGACCACGATTCGCGTCGTCATTTCTGTCCACATCCTCTTCGTTTATTAAGTCCTGAAAACAACAAAAAGCCCCCATCCTTAGACTTAGCAAAGGACGAAAGCTTATAAACTTCCGCGGTACCACCTTCATTGATGAGGGATCATCCGACTTCATTCTCATAACGGGAGGATCCGTCCTGTTAGACACAGGCCGCTCGGGGGTAGGATTCGGAACGAAAACCGCGGTAAATTCTTTCAGCCTGTCGGAATCTACTCTCTAGGCGCGGTTAGACTCATTCTTACTGGTCCCGTCTGCACGTTTCACTTATTTTCAATAGAATACCATGGAGCTGGTTGCATTGCAAAGGGAAAACGTAGGATATATTTCTTCATGCAGAAAGCTCTATATATTATGTTTAACCTCAAAGAGAAGGGGTAAAGAACTTATAATCTGTTACCAGGAGGTGGATTAAATTGACTAAAGACAACAATGCCGAGCAGGGACAGAATCAAGATTCAAACGAAGTAGCAGAGCTTCAGAATAGTGTGACTCGTGAATTTGTGGAAGAGCACACCGGGGCTCCAGTTGATAAGGGATTGGCTGATTCAAGTAAAGCACATGTGTCGGATGATCAGAACCGCCTGATTACACAGCGTAATTTGCGTAAATAATCTAGTACAGTTAAAAGAGGTTTACCTGAAAAAGTGCCCCGATAACCACGCGAATGGTTACTGGGGCACTTTATTTGTATATATTCTATTCTTCCGTTAATTCAGACACTGTTGATTTGAATGTTTCTACAAAAGCCTTTGCGGCCTTGGATAAATATCGTCCGCGTCGATATGCTACAACTAGCGTACGACTAGGCACTGGATCAGCGAGCGGTAAGTAGACTGGAACAAATTCACTCCGCGGTGCACGAGCGATAAAACGAGGAACAAGAGTCACGCCCATGCCTGTTGCCACTAGGGATTGAACGGTTTCCATATTATTGCTCTCAAAAACGATTCGTGGTTCGAATCCGGCTTTCCGGCATAGTTCCACAGTCATTTTGCGGAAGCCCTGACCTTCCTTAAGTACGATAAAAGGTTCGTCCTTAAGCTCTTTAAGTGAGGTCCGTGTTCCATCTAGGATTCGTTTAGCCAGCGGATGTTCAGGAGGGACGGCAAGATCAATTCTTTCCTCTCCAAGCTCTTCATAAGCTAAAGCAGGAATTTCGAGGGGTAAGGAGAGCAGGCTTAAATCGGTCTGGCCACTTGCCGTGAGTTTCTCTAGGTTCATCGACGAGTCTTCGAGCAGCGTAATTTCTACCTCAGGATAATTTTGTTTGAAAACTGGAAGCACATGCGGCAGAAGATGTGCACCTGTAATTGGCATACTGCCCACAACTACACGTCCAGTGCGCAGTTCTGATATGTCGGACATTTCTTGCCGCAGCAGCTCCACTGCGTCAATGATAATCTGGGCTTGTTCAACGAATTTAGAACCTGCGTAGGTCAGCTCAACTGAGCTGGTATTACGCTGAAACAGCATTACGCCGAGCTCTTTTTCCAGTTTGGAAAGCTGCTGGCTGAGCGAGGGCTGGGCAATATGCAGCTTGTCCGCTGCACGTGAGAAGTTTTTTTCGGCTGCGATTTGCAGCACATACTGCAGTTGTCTCAGTTCCATGTATGAACTCCTTAGGAAAATGATTTACTTATAAGTATATCCTATTGGATTATAGTTTTGTATAGGCAACCCGAAAGAGCTTTCACTTCATCGCTCCTCAGGATTTGCGGGCCTGATTTCAAGAGATTAACCCTCCAACACTGACCGAAGTATCCGATATCCTCTAACAGTATATTTTTAGCGCCGGATCTTGAGAGTATCTATGAAATAACTGTATTTTGTACAGCTATTTCGTATGCAAAAGGGATCATTTTGGTTTTAAGTGTATTCTATACAACTAAAAACTAGAGTTCCCAGCTATAAGGCGATAAATCATGAAAATAGCTGTACAAAATGCAGCTATATTCATTAACGAATGATTCACAGGAATATAGCTGTACAAAATACAACTAAACGCACCTACACACTACGCTTGCGCATCGCACCTACACATCACACTTGCGCAACGCTGCTACACATCCCGTTTGTGCATCGCACCTACACATCACACTTGCGCATCGCTTCTACACACTGCGCTTGCGAATCGCACCTACACATCACACTTGCACATCTCTCCAACATATAGCGCTTGCGCATCGCTTCTACACACTACGCTTGCGAATCGCACCTACACATCACACTTGCGCAACGCTGCTACACATCCCGTTTGTGCATCGCACCTACACATCACACTTGCGCAACGCTGCTACACATCCCGTTTGTGCATCGCACCTACACATCACACTTGCGAATCGCTTCTACACACTGCGCTTGCGCAACGCTTCTACACACTGCGCTTGCGCAACGCTGCTACACATCCCGCTTGTGCAACGCTGCTACACACCCCGCTTGCTCATCGCTCCTACATATTGCGCCTCGACATACCCTAACTTAGCTTATAGGTTCAGGCTATCACTTTTATAGATATCATATCTTGGAATTATAAAGACAGGGGTGTTATATTTAGATCATTCAAGAGAGACTCCACGCTCTCTTCCAATGAACGATTCTATTAATGAGGTGAAATTATGAGCAACAAGACAATGTTTGAGAAGATTTGGGAGAATCACGTTATTCATCAAGAGGAAGGTAAACCTAGCATTATTTATATTGATCTGCATTTGGTTCATGAAGTAACTTCTCCACAGGCTTTTGAAGGGCTTCGTCTCAGCAACCGGAAGGTTCGCCGTCCTGAGCTGACCTTCGCAACGATGGATCATAACGTACCAACTAAAGATCGTTTTAACATTAAAGATCCAATCTCCAAGCAACAAATTGATACCCTTTCTAAGAACTGTGCTGATTTTGGTGTAAGACTGTTCGATCTGAATGATATTGATCAAGGCGTTGTACACGTAATGGGTCCTGAAATCGGCTTGACACATCCTGGAAAAACTATCGTTTGCGGCGACAGCCATACCTCCACGCATGGTGCATTCGGCGCGCTGGCATTCGGTATCGGAACTAGTGAAGTTGAGCATGTAATGGCTACGCAATGTTTGCAGCAATCCAAAGCTAAGACTATGGAAGTACGCTTTACAGGCAAACGGAACCCTGGCGTAACAGCAAAGGATATGATCCTAGGTGTTATTGCTAAGTACGGTACTGATTTTGCTACAGGTTATGTAATTGAGTACACAGGCGAAGCTATTCGTGAATTGTCGATGGAAGAACGTATGACTGTCTGCAATATGTCGATCGAAGGCGGAGCAAGAGCTGGCTTGATCGCCCCTGATGAAACTACTTTTAATTATCTGCGTGGACGTCAATACGTACCGCAAGGTGAGGCTTATGATGCTGCTGTAGAAGCATGGAAGAGTCTTGTAAGCGACGAGGGCGCTCAGTACGATACGGTTGTTGAATTTGATGTGGAAACATTGATTCCACAAGTGACCTGGGGTACTAGCCCGGGCATGGGTACTGACATCAACTCCAGCGTACCGAATCCCGCTGACTTCACCACTGAAAATGAACGTAAAGCTGCTGAAAAAGCGCTTGAATATATGGATTTGACTCCTGGAACACCTATTTCTGAAATTCCGATTGATTATGTATTTATTGGTTCCTGCACTAACGGACGGATCGAAGATTTGAGAGCTGCAGCAGTGGTAGCTAAAGGTCATAAGGTGTCTGAAAAGGTTACTGCCATTGTTGTTCCAGGATCGGGCCGTGTTAAGATGCAGGCTGAGAAAGAAGGACTTGATAAAGTCTTTACTGAAGCTGGCTTTGAATGGCGTGAAGCGGGATGCAGCATGTGCTTGGCCATGAACCCGGATGTTCTGCAGCCTGGACAACGCTGTGCATCTACCTCGAACCGTAACTTTGAAGGACGCCAAGGACGCGGAGGACGTACACATCTGGTATCTCCAGCTATGGCAGCCGCAGCTGCGATCAAAGGTCGTTTCACTGATGTACGTGATTGGAATTATAAGACGGAAGCCGTCAGCTCATAGAACTAGAGAGAACACGGGAGGATAAAACTATGGATGCTTTTAAAAAATTAACAGGAATTGTTGCACCAGTTGACCGGGTGAATGTAGATACGGATGCGATTATTCCGAAACAGTTTTTGAAACGGATTGAACGGACGGGATTTGGACAGTTTTTGTTCTATGAATGGCGTTTTGATGAAGAAGGTAACGATAATCCAGCCTTCGAAATGAATAAACCACGTTATCAAGGGGCTTCTGTTCTGATCTCACGCGCTAACTTTGGTTGTGGATCCTCTCGGGAGCATGCACCATGGGCGATTATGGATTACGGGTTCAGAGTTGTAATTGCACCTTCTTATGCGGATATCTTCTACAATAACTGCTTTAAGAACGGCATTCTGCCGATTAAGCTTTCGGAAGAGCAAGTGGATGAATTGTTCAAACGGACAGCTGAGCATGAGGACTACAAGCTGACAGTTGATCTTGAGAACAACGCTTTACAAGATGAATTCGGACTGAGCATCAACTTTGATCTGGATGAGCACCGTCGTCAATTCCTGCTGCAAGGCTTGGATGATATCGGTTTGACCCTTCAACATGCGGATGAAATTGCTGCTTATGAAGAGCGTCATGCTGCCAAGCTATTCTCTTAAAAAGAGGATATAACTGGTCTGATTCTTAAACTTTACAAAAAATACGCAAAACTTCTATTTCCGGGTGTCGGAAATAGAAGTTTTTTTGCTATAATCGATATATTCATTGGTCATTAAGGAAACATTTGGTGATTTCTGTCGTCTAAATACTTATCTAGGATCTATTACTTGCAGAAGGAGCGGAAAATGAGAATGAGAAGAGCTGGGCTTCGTATATTGCTGCTTTTGTTACTGCCATTATTATTATTATCATCCACCGGACAAGAAGCTGCCGCAGCTGGTAGCAGCGCAGGCAGAATTATTATGGACAATCAGGAACTTGCTTTGCCAAAAGGAATTAAGCTCGAAAACGTAAATGGTAGCGTTATGATTCCGGTCAGAGTGGTAGTAGAGAATCTTGGATTCGAGGTGTTATGGGAGCAGCAGACCCGGAAAGTAACCGTTCACCAGGATGGTAAAAGCATTGAGCTGGCGGTAGGACGGAAAACAGCTGATGCAGATGGGGTGACGTTTGATTTAAATGCAGCTCCTAAGCAGAGTGGCGGCACAGTACTCGTTCCAATTCGTTTCGTAAGCGAACAGTTCGGCTTAAAGGTGGGCTGGGATAATGTTGATAAAACTGTCTACTTGACAGGTGGACAAGTTAGCAATTCTGCAATGACACCTGAGGGGAATACTACCAATCCAACAGCAACTAATACACCTGTCCCAACTCCAAGTGCTACGCCGGGAAGTGATAACGGGACAACTGCTGGCAGTGTAGTAACTTTACCCAGCCCGACACCAGTTCCACAAACAACTACGGCACCAGGAAGCACAGCAGGAATTCCAACAGGCCCTCTAGTAAACGGGGCAGTATTCACTGAGAATCGGCTTATTATCGCTGTGTCGGGGGCTACTAAGCCAAACGTTACAAAAATGAGCAACCCTGATCGAATCGTCGTAGATTTTCCGGGTGCTGCGTTCGATCCGGATTTCATTGGAAGTCTTACGGGTGTTACCACCACTGGCGGTCCACAAGGTAAGCTGGACGTTGCCGGCTACCCGCTCGTTTCTGAGATCCGTTATGCACTGTTCAGTGTGAGTCCGTCCACTGTCAGATTCGTAATTCAAACGGTTGGAAATCAACCGTACCAGCTTAGTACGGATGAAAGCACCGGGCTGGTTACGATTGATTTGAATGTAACTAGCAGCGGAGGCAACACCCCAGGGGCTAATGGAACGTTAGGTAAACCCATTGTAGTTCTAGATGCGGGGCATGGCGGAACTCAATCTGGAGCTGTCAGTCTCACAGGCAAGCTGGAAAAAGACTTCAATCTGGCCGTCATCCGCAAAGTACAAACGCTATTAACGCAGGAAGCATTAGTTGACGTGGTCTTTACTCGAACGGATGATGCTACCTTGGGGCTTCAGGATCGCGTGAAAATTGCGGAGGCTGCTAAAGCGAATCTCTTTATTTCAGTGCACGCGAATTCGCTAGATGTTGGATATCCAAATAGAGATAAAATAAATGGCAGTGAAACCTATTATTCTCGCAGTGATAGTCTGCCTCTTGCTCAGATTATGCATAAGCATTTATTAGCCGCTACTGGTTTTAAAGACAACGGGATTCGTACGAAAAGCCTACATGTTACACGAGAAACTACTATGCCGGCAGTCTTGCTGGAGGTAGGATATCTTACAAATTCAGGGAATGAGTCGGCGATGTATAGTGAGCAGCTTCAAGAGAAATTAGCGAGAGAAATTGTTGCCGGGATTAAGGAATATCTGGGGCTTTAAGACTTGAGGTTGGTGAGATTTCTCAATTTTTATGGAATATATTCGCAACCTTTATAGATTACCAGCGTCTAATAGAGGTCTGAGGTTGACGGAGACAGGGCACCACGATCGCCATTCACAGGCGAATACTAGATTCTTAGAGGTGAAGAATGAAGAAATTCAGTTTGATGTTGTTTTTGTTGCTCTTTGTGTTGGTTTTGCCTGAGCATGGACATGCTGCTGCCGCGAATAGCAAGATTTATCTGGACGGCAAAGAGATTACTGCAGGGCAAAAAGTACCGGTTGAAAATGTGAATGATACTATCATGGTACCGTTGAGATTGATCTCCGAGAGTCTTGGTTATACCGTGGGCTGGGATCAAAAAAGCAAAACGGTGACGATTGAACAGCAAGGTAAGGTCATCAAACTTATTGTTAATCAAAAGACAGCTTCGGTTGATGACAAAACAGTACAGCTTACCACTGCACCTGTCCTGCGGAGTGATACGACACTTGTACCTATACGGTTCATAAGTGAGCAGTTTGGTCTCACCGTCACTTGGGATAATGCAAAGAAGATCGTGTACCTTATTACCCCAGGATCCTCAAATGAAAACGGAAGTTCAGATGGAAACTCTGGAAATGGTGGATCTGAGGTTGTTCCGCCGGTAGATCCTACTAAGAATTTAACCATGATAAATGGTTTGAGCTTTAGTGAGAATCGTTTGAGCATTGCGATGGAAGGTAATTCAGCGCCAAAAGTAAGTGTAATGACAGGGCCGGATCGGTTAGTTATTGATTTTCCTAATGCCACTTTCTCAGATCTGTTTGGTACGGGACAAGTTCTTGATCCTGATCTGAATGGCAAACTGGAAGTGAAGGATTATCCTGATGTATCAGGCGTACGGTATTCGCTTTATAGCTCCAACCCTTATACTGTACGTTTTGTAATTGATTTGAATTATCCTAAGAATTATAACATCAGCGTATCTGGAACTGATTCTAAGTTGGTCATCATTGACCTGAATGCAGAAAGTACGGATGATACTTCAACACAGCCAGGTAATGATGGCAAGAAGCTCGTAGTACTGGATGCAGGGCACGGAGCTAAAGATTCTGGTGCAGTAGGAGTAACAGGAAAATACGAAAAGAATTTTAATTTAGCTATAGTACTTAAGACAGCAGCATTGCTGAAAAAAGAAAGTAATATCGACGTCGTACTGACACGCAGTGACGATACATTCTTGGAGCTCAAGGATAGGGCGGCTATGGCTAATAATTTAAAAGCAGATCTATTCATTTCTGTACATGCCAACAGTTCCGCATCTTCTGCGGCAAGCGGGACAGAAACGTATTATCAGCGGGAAGCCAGTAAGGCCTTAGCGAAAGTGATGCATAAGTATCTAGTTGAGGCTACAGGGCTTAGTGATCGCGGTGTACGATACGGGAATTTCCATGTCATTCGTGAAACGAAAATGCCTGCTGTTCTACTTGAAGTAGGATACCTTAGCAATAAGAAGGATGAGACATTGCTATTTACGGAAGCATTACAAAACAAAGTTGCTGCTTCAATAGTGAGTGGAATCAAGGAATATTTGGGTATAAAATAACAGACCAGTGGCAGACGAGCGCCGCAAAGTCAGCTTTCTGCTTTTATCTATAAAAAGGCAAGAAGTGGTTTTGCGGTACCTGTCTGCCCGTATTCATCTAGAGGAGGCGTTTATTAATGTTTAAACAAAAATGGACTATGGTTGGGGTTGCTGCGCTGCTTCTACTAGTGATTGCTGGCTGTGGAGATAAGCCTACTGCAGCTCCTGCTAATGGAGTGGAGCAAGATACTACAAACGTTGTAAGTGGTGCGGGAGAAAGTACCCCAGCTCCGTCTGATGATCAGGAAAGCGAAGTGGCTAGCACTCCGCAACCGACAGCAGATAATACTAATGCAGAAACACAGCCGTCATCGAAGCCGGTAGAAAATGAGACACAAAAGCAAAGCCAGAGTATTGAAGTTTATTACACAGATTCGCAAATTATGGATTTAGTGCCTGCTAAGACTACGATTAACTACTCTGACGATGTTGAGAAATATACAGAGACGTTCAAAGCACTGCAAAGTAATGAGAATACAGATCTTGTACCTTTATGGGGTAAAATTGAGCTGAAATCATTGAAATTCGTAGAGGGTCAAATCGTAATGGATATTCATAAACCAGATGAAGCTCAGCTTGGTGCGGGTGGAGAATCCTTTGCCATTACTTCACTTGCCAAAACTTATTTTCAATTTGCGGAAGTAAAGAGTATCGAAGTTTTAGTTGATGGTGAAAAGGTAGAAAGTCTGATGGGCCATGTGGACCTATTGCATCCTATGACTAGAGATAATTCTTAATTGGTCATGCAACAAAGGAATTAGGCATCTAGCTGACGAATTTTTAAACATACTATTTATTTGAGTCATAGAGAGGGGAATAATCTATTGTCCGCGCAAAAAAGGTCAAAACGTCCATTGAAGGCTTATTCTAATAAAGCAGTGTCGGCTGTTATGGCTGGTGTTATGGTTTTTGGTGGTGCAAGTGCAGTGTTTGCAGACACAGCTGCCACTACACCGACATCAACCACTACTCAATCTGTAGGGATTTTTAGCGATGTGAAGACAGGCTTCTGGGCTGAAAAACATATTTACAAACTCGCTTCACAAGGAATTGTGGTTGGGAATAATGGATTGTTCCGTCCTGGAGATTCTGTAACTCAACAGGAAGCAGTGCTTATGGCCCTGCGGTTTATGAAGTTGCAGGATAAAGTGGATGCTTCTTCTGCGGTAGCATTGCCTACCGATTTTAAGGTTACGAATTATTACAAGGATTATGTTGTGTTGGCTTTTCAACAAGGATTACTCGATAAAGCAACCGAAATGGCTCCAGATAATCTGAAGACTTCTTGGGGAGAGCGTAAAGCATCCCGGGAATGGATTGCGGAGCTGTTAATCCGCTCCCTTGGAAAAAGCGCAGATGCAGCAGGGGCTGCTAGTGAGCCAACTGGCTTTGCAGATGATACCAAAGTGTCTGCCAACAAACGTGGTTACATCAACGTTGCCGTTGATTTAGGCCTAGCCAATGGACTTGATGGCAATCGTTTTGATCCGCAAGGCGCTGTAACACGTGCGCAATTGGCGACTTTTTTCAGTCGCGCTGAAGCTCACAATACGGTTGAATACGACAACACGGTATCAGGAACGATCAGTCAATTAGCAGATGGGAAACTATCCGTCTATAACAACGGAAAGACTTCTACATATACCCTGGGAGCAAGCACTGCTTATTACACAAGTGCTTCTGAAAGCAGAATCAATCTAAGTGATGTCCAACCCTACACTAAGGTTACTGTAATTGGCGCGACATATAACGCGGCTTATGTTGAAGTGACTGACCCTACACAACAAGTAGAGACTCTGTCAGGAAACTTCGCCATGGTAGCTCCAGGTAATAAGCTTTGGTTAAAGTCACCAACAGGGTTCACAGAATACTACTACGATGAGACTACTTCCTTTGTGGATGTAAATGGAGCTGGAATTGAACCTGCTTCGCTGGTAACAGATAGTGTAGTTTCACTGCAACGTGAAACGTATAGTGGTTCACATAAAGTAGTAAAGGTTCAAGTGACTTCAGGGGTTGTTAACAAAACAACAACAGGCACTATTCAAAGTGTAGATCTTACTGGTAAAAGCATTACTTTCAAAAATACTGCGGGTACTGTAGAAACTTTTAAATGGGAAGATGGGACTTCATTATTCAGCTCTCAAGCATCAGTGCTGAAACCTGCAGATTTGAAGACAGGTAATGCGGTCAAATATACGATTCAAGATAATGTGATCCGCACTGTAGAAGTGACAGAAGGTGTTGAACGGACAGTTGACGGGGTACTTACCGAGCTGACTAGTTCCACAGTTGTTTACAAAAAAGCAGACGGAAATCGTGAGGTTAAACTGCTTGGCACTAAACCGACGATTGTTATTCCGAACATGAGTGGAGCAGTAGCTGATGATCTTATTGCTGATGCAGTAGGTGGGGACAAGATTCAGGTTACCTTAAACAGCAGCGATCAAGTCACCAAAATTGAAGTGTTAAGCCGCCAAATTGAGCAGTATAGTGGAGCAACAATTGTGGATTATAATAGCAAAACACAGCTCCTTACAGTTATGGATAGCAGCAAAAAAGCCCATGTGGTTCAGTTGGATGAGAAAACAAAGCTGATTTATGAAGGTGCATTGCCTAACTTAACTAATATGGGTGCGAAACTTATCGAGAACCGCAAAGTTAATCTGAAGGCAATAGGACAGCGGGCTTTGTCTTTGGAAATTGTCACAAAGTACGAAGGAACTTTAACAGCTGTTAATTCTACGTCGAAAACTCTTGTTTTGAAGCTTAATGATGGACAAAGTTTAACGATGCCTTATCCGCAACTTGTTGATCTCTTTGGTAAGACTAGTCCTTCCCTAAGTGATATTCCTATTGGAAGCAATGTAACGGCTTCACTGACTACAGGTCAGGATCTGATAGCGGTATTGAAAGTGAAGACTGTGCTGCAAGTTGAAGCGGCAACCGTGAATTCTGGAACCAACCGTTTGGGCATCAAATGGAATGGGGGAACCAGTGATATTAATACTTTGGCAATCCCGTTGACCAATGAAGCTGGTGAGAGCATTAAGCTAACGGATTTAAAAGCGGGAGATTATCTTAATGTGACTTTTGATGGTAGCTCACCGCTGGCTATTCAAGCAGTTAAGCTTACAACAGGTCAGGTAAGTTCTGTAGATGCCGCGGGGAATAGTGTAGTTGTGAAGGATTATGCTGGAGCAGCACAGACCTTAGCGGTAAGTGGAGGAGTCAAAATCATTCGTGATGGTTCGACAACGACTGCTCTTAGCAACTTGACAGCAGGGGACAGAGTAGAGATTCGCAAGGATCCGGATGGATCTACAACGATTCGTATTATGTCTCAGCTCAGTAGAACATTCTCACGTTATGAGAGTGCAACAAACTCATTGGTGACGAAGAGACCTAATTTGAACGATAAATATCAATTCTTTGTTCCTGCTAATGTTTATATTCATCAGGGAGATTCGACTTTATCCGTGCAATCTTTGAAAGAAAATGATAATATTATAATGTATTTCAATAATGATATTTTGGTTGAAATTGTGAAACAATAGTTGCAATGGTGGATTTCTGAGTGAATCACCGTCTTGACACAGGGGGCTTTACCTGCGTCAAGACGTTTTTTTTGAAATATAAGAAAGTATAAGTATTGCTCCTATACTGTATGTCTTATATTTCTCGCTTAAACGCTTACTGTTCTTATAAGGACATTCAAGGCGTTAATACTTGAAATATAATGCCAGTATCGTATGTGTTGAAATGTATGAATCCATACGTTATAATACGTACTTTGCTTATATTTCTAACATTTGAGGTGAGACGCTCGTTAGAATTTTCTGAGCGTTTTTGCTCCGTGGAGGGGACACTATGAAAGCTGCAGACGTCCGCCACATTTTGGATACGATTGGAGATTTGTTTCCGGATGCACATTGCGAGCTAAATCACAGTAACGCTTTTGAATTAACAATAGCGGTGCTGCTGTCAGCCCAATGTACGGATGCAACGGTGAACAAAGTGACCGAGGACCTGTTCCAAAAGTACAAAGCCCCCATCGATTATATTTCTGTGCCGCTGGAGGAATTGGAGGGGGATATCCGGCGCATCGGCTTATATCGTAACAAAGCTAAGCATATCCAAAGCCTGTGCTCTATACTCATAGAACAGTATGGCGGAGAAGTGCCTGAGGCACATGACTTACTTGTAACGTTGCCAGGAGTAGGTCGTAAAACCGCTAACGTAGTAGTGTCCAACGCATTTGGAGTTCCTGCCATTGCTGTGGACACTCATGTGGAGCGGGTTGCTAAACGACTTGCATTGGCAGGCTGGAAAGATTCTGTGCTGGAAGTGGAGAAAAAGCTGATGAAGGCTGTGCCACGTGATGAATGGACGCTCACGCATCACCGGCTAATCTTTTTTGGACGATATCACTGTAAGGCTCAGAATCCAAAATGTCAGGTTTGTCCGCTCCTTGATGTATGTCGAGAGGGCAAAAAACGTATGAAAACGGCTGTCGTCAGGAAAGCTAAAGATCATACGCCAAAAAGTTAAAAGTTAGAGTTGAAGAAGAGGATGGGATAGAGATGAAATGCATTTCTGTATACACAGATAATTTTGAGGTATTCTCGGATATTTTTGACCGCGTAGTGGAAAGCCCGCTGGAAGAAAATGAAGAGCAAGAAGTAGAGGGCATTACGATCAGTCATTCCGGTGATGTGCCTGAGCACTATCTGGAGCGTATGTCTGTAAAACCAGAGGTTGTCGTAATGAGAGACAAATCTCGTGGATTGACTATTCTGCAGCACGGAAAAGTATTCGAAATTCTGTTGCCTGTTTTGGAAACTGCATAATTGAGAAGTGACCTGAAATGGAGTCAGCCCTTGGGGCTGGCTCCTTTTTTTATTGAATATCCTTATATTTCTACGAGAAACGACTGTTGGCTTTACAGGACGACAACGTCGCTTCTTTTTTTGGTATCATTTCGTAGGAGATGATAGGTTATTTTGTAAGTAGTGTGTATTTAATTTGTGTCAAACTGGTGATAAACTGTAATTATTATTTATAAAAATGTTCCGCGCTAAAGTTCAGAAATTGCACCTATATAAGTTTTGCATAAAAAAGAGCTTAAATCAGTATTCATGAATGGATTAAGATCAGTGCATGATTAGAAGGTAACTGTGGAGGTGGAATGTCTGTGGGAGCGGAACGGGTTAGAATTCAGAGAGAGACATTAAGTGAAACAGCATCGCTGCTTTCCCAACTGAAAGATTTAATGCGCCACTGGCGCGATGAGAGTGCTGAACGAATATATGAAGATTTACAAAATAAAGAGGGTGGGAATGAACTGACCCTTGCTTTTTGTGGGCATTTTTCGGCAGGGAAATCCAGCATGATTAATCTTTTATGCGGCAGCTCAGTGTTGCCCTCCGGACCTGTGCCGACTAGTGCCAATATTGTTTCAATCCGCAGCGGGGCTCCACGAGTGCTTATCTATCCAAGGGTTGAGGGAAGTGAAAATGAATCTGCCCCTGTAGAGACAACACCAGAAAGATTACAGGAATATTGTCGAAATGGCGGAGAATATTCCGCTATT
Source organism: Paenibacillus sp. FSL L8-0333 (assembly GCF_037965665.1). NCBI lineage: Bacteria > Bacillati > Bacillota > Bacilli > Caryophanales > Paenibacillaceae > Paenibacillus > Paenibacillus sp. FSL L8-0333. The sequence continues at coordinate 4,582,164 of NZ_CP150186.1, read as the reverse complement.
GAAGTCTGGAATGAGATTCCTCTTCTAGGGAAGCATGGTGTTCTATTGGATACACCTGGCGTGGATTCGACGGATGATGGCCACCAGGCGGCCACTCGTTCCGCGCTGCATTTAGCTGATGTCGTCTTTTATGTTATGGATTATAACCATGTACAGTCAGAGAATAATTTGGCATTTGCCAAAAATCTTAGTGACTGGGGCAAACCGCTCTATCTTATTGTTAATCAGATAGACAAGCACAGAGAACAAGAAATTTCCATTGAAGAATATAAACGCCAGCTTGAAAATGCTTTTGAGCAGTGGGGGATTCATTGTGCGGGGATTCTGTTTACCTCACTCAAAATGAAAGAGCACCCATTGAATCATTGGGATAATCTGCTGAACCTTATAACAGAGCTGTTGGAGCACAGGGAACAATTGCTTCAATATAGCTTGTCACGTTCCATTCATCATACAGCAGATTCTTCGCTGACCGCGTTCCGTGAAGACCAGCAGGAGGAACGGGAAACTCTTTTAGCTGAGCTAGAGGGTGCAGAGGTTACAGTTGTGATGGAAGAGCTGAAATCGCTGGAAGAAGAGAAGGCACTGCTTGAGGAGCTGCCTCAGCAATCACGAGCTAGCCTGCGAAGTGATCTTGATGCCTTACTCAATAATGCTAACTTAATGCCTGCGGATGTTAGAGAGGCGGCAGGGAGCTATGTGGAGAGTGTCAGCCCAGGCTTCCGCTTAGGTTTGTTCTCTACAGCCGGACGGCGGGAGAAGGAACAAGGCAAACGACTGGATGCCTGGCAAGGATTACTGGTCCGAGAGGTTTCCGCTCAGCTGGAATGGCATCTGATTCAGCTGGTACGTCAATGGGCGGAGAATCTCGGACTGTGGGCAGAGGAGGCAGAGACGACTCTGAAGCAAGGGTTCCCGGCGGTGAGCCAGGAATGGCTGGCGGCTGCAGTTAAGCCGGGAACGGGGAATAGCGGCGAGGCGCTGCTCAATTTCTGCCGCACACTTGCGGCAGATCTGAAGAGTCAATTCCGCCGCGCTGCGCTTTTAGTTGGCGATGAGCTGCTGGCGAAGCTGCCATCGCTTATTGAGGAGCAGCGCGCGGAACTCCAGCGCCGCGAACAGGCCCTTACGCGGCAGGCGAGCGCTGCCCGCGCGCTAGCCGCCCTGGACCGCGCGGCTGACGCCCGCGCGCACGAGCTAGCGGCGCTGCTGCCGCCGCGCCGGACCCTCACCCCCGGCATCCTGCCGGAGGTGAAGGTCACCCTGCGTGCGGCTGCGCAGAGCGCCGCACCGCGGGAGATCCAGCCGCGCGAACGCGCCGCGGCTGGAAGTGCCGCTGCCGCAAGCTGGGCGGCGGGAACGGCTTCGCCGGCGGGCGGACGCCGCCGGCTCTCGGCAGCCGCTGACGCGCTGGCGGCTGCGGCAGAGCTGCTGCGCCGCGAGCCAGCGATGGCATCGGCGGCGCGCAGTCTGGCCGCACGGGCGGAGGATCTCGCCGGCGGCCGCATTACCCTTGCGCTGTTCGGTGCGTTCAGCGCAGGCAAATCTTCCTTCGCCAACGCTTTACTCGGCGAAGAAGTGCTGCCCGTGTCGCCACACCCTGCCACGGCCGCAGTTAACCGCATATTGGCGCCGGAAGGAGACTTCCGCCATGCCAGCGCGGTTGTAACGATGAAGAGCATGGCCGATTTCTGGGATGACATCTGCCATTCCTTTAGCGTGCTGCAGCTTGGAGAGCCGCAACAGGATACGTGGACAGCAGTACTTGCGAGCCTGCCAACACGGGGAATCCACCCCTCTGCGCTGCCGCATGCAGGATTTCTAAGAGCCGCAGCATCCGGTTGGGCTGAAGCGGAGCCGTTGCTAGGAACGGTGCGGACCGTTGATTTGGAAGAATATCGAAACCTAGTTGCGGAAGAGACCCGAGCTTGCTTTGTGCAGGGGATTGACCTCTATTATGCCTGTCCTTTGACGGAGAGCGGGATTGTGCTCGTAGATACACCAGGAGCAGATTCACTGCATGCACGCCACACTGGCGTAACCTTTAGTTACATGAAAAATGCGGATGCGATCTGTTTTGTGACCTATTATAACCACGCTTTTTCGAAGTCGGATCGCGGCCTCTTGGCCCAGCTGGGCCGCATTAAAGACAGCTTTGCTCTCGATAAAATGTTCTTTATTATTAATGCCTCCGATCTCGCTTCAAGCGAAGAAGAACTAGATGAGGTTAAAGCACATGTCGTTCAAAATCTGCGTGCCGGAGGTTTGCGGTCTCCGAGAATCTATGCTTTGTCCAGCTTGCTTGCTCTAGAAGCTAAAACTCAACATAATCACGATCTTTATGGAACCTCCCGCTTCAATGAATTTGAGCAAGCATTATCCAGCTTTGCTGGTGATGAGCTTCCTCAGCTTTCACTTAACGCAGCTGCTGAGAGTATCGCATCGGTTCGGCGCCGGGCTGAGGAATGGCAGAATCTGGCTTCCAAGGCGGCGGGCGAGCGTGAAGCCGGGTTAAAAGAACTGCAGGAACGGCGTCAGTTCGCCATGAAGCGGTTGTCTCTTTTGGAGACTGAGGAACGTCCTAGCAGAGATCTTATTCACGAAAGTGAAGAACTGATCTATCATGTGTGCCAGCGGATTAGCTTCTCCTTCAATAGAAATTTTCAGGAATCTTTTCATCCCTCCTTACTGCGTGAGGATGCAGGGAATTTAAAAGCCATTTTCTCTGCCTGTGGTGCCGAACTAATGCGTACTACTCAGCGCGAGCTTGAGCAAGAGCTATGGGCAACAACGCTGCGGCTAGAGAGCACGGGACGCAGGCTTGTTCATGAAGCTGCTGAAGCGGCAGCTACAGAGCTACTCTTTTCCACGGAGGAATTTCATCTTATGGAGAATGAGGAGCAGGCTTGGCCATCTCCTAAGGATCTGGAATGCCAGCTTCAGCCTGTGCAGTGGTCCGCTTTATGGGGCCATTTCAAATCCCCGCGTTATTTCTTTGAGGGAACTGGGCGGGAATTGGTCAAAGGTGCGGCAGAGCCGCTTTTGAAAGAAGCGGTTAATCTTGCAGCGGCAGTGCAGAAGGGAAAATTAATTGCTCATTACGTCGAGAATATCAGCAGAGAATTAAAATCTGCTGCCGAAAGCCTGCAAGAAGGGCTTGCGGAGCAAGAGAAAGCGATGTTAGATCTCCTTAAAGGGGGTGAGACTGCAGATCATTGGGGCCAAATAAGCCACCAATTATCACGTCTAGAACAAACTTTCGTTGATAAAGTCGACAAAGTTCTGTGAAGTTTGTAGGAAAATGTCGAAGAACACTTGCAATCTGGCGTATGATGGATGAAAATAAAGAAGCCTGAAAATATACAATGAAACTGTTACGTTTTCTGAAATTCATAAAAACGAGACAGTCAATTTGCCGAAAGAGGTTGGAATCGACAATGTGGGGAGCTCCTTTTTCAGCTCAAAGCCGCAAGCTGTTGCTGCTGGGCAGCGGGGAACTGGGTAAGGAAGTCATAATTGAAGCTCAACGCCTTGGCGTAGAGACCGTAGCTGTAGACCGTTATACCGATGCACCGGCGATGGGTGTAGCTCATCGTTCACATGTAATTGATATGCTGGATGCAGAGGCGCTGAAAGCGCTGATTCGCTCTGAGAAACCGGATGTCATTGTTCCGGAGATTGAGGCAATTGCCACTCATGCTCTTCAAGAGCTTGAAGAAGAAGGCTTTTTCGTTGTTCCGACGGCGCGGGCGGCTCGGCTGACCATGGACAGAGAAGGGATTCGTCGTCTTGCGGCTGAAGACCTTGGACTGCCAACCGCTGATTACCGTTTTGCGGATAGTCTGGAAGAGCTGCAACAAGCTATAGCCGAGCTAGGCACTCCTTGTGTCATTAAGCCGATTATGAGTTCTTCTGGCAAGGGTCAGAGCGTATGCAAAAGCCCTGAGGATGCAGAAAACTGCTGGAACACTGCTTTGGATGGAGCGAGAGCTAAAGGAACACGGGTTATCGTGGAGGCTTTTGTTACTTTTGAGAGCGAGATTACTCTTTTGACGGTGCGTTCTGTGTCTGGAACGGTATTTTGTCCGCCTATTGGACATATTCAGAAGGATGGAGATTACGTGGAATCCTGGCAGCCTCACTTTATGAAGCCAGAGCTGCTTGAAGAAGCGCAATCTATTGCAAAAGCAGTAACGGATCAGCTCGGAGGTTTCGGTATTTTTGGAGTGGAACTTTTTTTGACAGATCGAGGCGTATTGTTCAGTGAAGTGTCACCTAGACCCCATGATACGGGGATGGTCACGATGGCGACGCAGGATTTATCTCAATTTGCAGTGCATGTCAGAGCTATTCTTGGTTTTCCTGTCCAGTCAGTACAATTGCTGACACCTGGTGCCTCAGCTACGCTGAAGGCTGATGGAGAAGGACGAGCCTTTGCTGTGACCGGAATTGGAGGAGCTTTGGAACTGCCCAGGACTCAGGTTCGCGTATTTGGTAAACCGGAAGTTCGTCCTGGCCGGCGGATGGCAGTAGCGTTAAGTGCGGCGGAAGATGTGGAAATCGCGCGGACGATAGCCAAGCAGGCGGCGTCTATGCTAAAAGTGGAGGTATATGAGGATGAACAGTAGTACCATGGCACCTGTACTGGAAATTCGCAAATGCGGCTTGAATGATCTGGAGAGAGTTACAGCGCTTCTGCGGGAATTCGGCTATCCAACAACGCTAAGCGTGATGAAAGAGAGACTGGAAAGCATGGAGAACAGCAATCTCCAATGCACACTTGTAGCAGAGCTGAACAATGAAGTTGTGGGTATGATCGGCCTTAGACAGGTAAGCTCGTATTACAAACAGACAGATTGTATCACTGAGATTACTGCACTTATCGTATCAGAAGAACTCAGAGGAAACGGACTCGGTAAAAGACTTGTGGCCGCAGCAGAAGAATGGGCACGTGAGCAAGGTTGCTGTCAGCTTTTCCTTAGAAGTGGCAACCGCGTAGAACGCGCACCGGCACATGCTTTTTATCGTCATATCGGTTTCGAAAAGACAGCAGGCTATCGCTTTAACAAAGCGTTGCTATAATACTTATAGGTTACCGATCATCCCCATCCCAGCTACGGCGGGATGGTTTTTTTTTGCTCTGGAACTCTTTTTTTATATGTATTTAATATATTAATACCTAAAACTATTTAAATAACTTAACCATAGATGGATTGGTTTGAATCATATACAATAAAATTTATGACATCTAAAACGTTTCCAAAGAGGGATGAGACATGTATAAGCTAGTTCTTGCTGAAGATGAAGAAGACGTTAGGGAAGGCGTTATCGGGCAGATTGACTGGGAGCGTTACGGATTTGAGATTGTTGAGCAGGCGGAGAATGGACGGGAAGCTGCGGATGCCATAGACCGTTTGCTGCCGGATGTGGTAGTTACCGATATCCAAATGCCTTTTATGAATGGACTTCAGCTGGCTGAATGGATTCGTAGTCATCATCCTAACACTAAGATTATCATTTTGACTGGGTATGATGAATTTGAATATGCTCAGAAGGCGATAAAATTGCAAATTGACGAGTATATTTTGAAACCGTTCTCTTCGCAGGAATTAATTGATGTACTGCTTAAGGTTAGGGTCACTATTGAGGCTGAAATTGCAGAAAAGGAAAATGTATTTGTACTCAGTGAGCATTACCGGAAAAGTCTGCCTGTGTTAAGGGAGCAATTTTTATCGTCCCTTATTTCGCGTAGACTGCGTACGGATGAAATTGCTGAGAAGAGCTCTGAATATGGCATAAAATTAACGGGACGGTGGTTTCAGGCTTCGGTAATTAGTGTGGATTATATTCGTCCTGAGCGGGAATCGGCTGGGGGTGCAGCAGGCAGGCAAATTTCTTTACGAGACACTGGTGAAAAGAATTTGCAGCTATTCGCTGTGCTGAATATTGCTGAAGAAATATGCTCGAAGCATGGTTTTGGAAGGGTGTTTATTCATCGTGATGAGGTCGTATTGCTCACAATCCATGAAGAAGGGGAAGAAACTGATATCACTGGAAAGACTTTTGAGCTTCTTGAAGAAATCCGCCAGAACGTACAGCGTTTTCTGAAGCTGACGGTAACGGCAGGCTCCGGAACGGTCTGTTCATCGCCTGCTTTGTTATTTAATTCATTTGGGGATGCCATGCAGGCATTAGATTATCGGCTTATTCTCGGCAATAACCGGGTGATCTGGATTGAGGACGTTGAGTCACGTTCCAGCACACTGCTAACCTATGATGAACTAACCCAGCAATCCTTAATCCGGACGATTAAACTAGGTACGGTGCAAGAACTTAAAGAGGTTGTTGAGGAGTTATTTGCTGGTCTTGACGCAGAGCAGGTGTCTACACAGGATTATCAGATTTTTTTGCTGGAGATTTTTACATCTATCCTGCGAGTGGCTAAAGAATCCGGCAGTGAGGCTGCAAAGTATATTGGTTCTGGCATTTCGTCGCTAACTGCCATCAATAAATTTAATAGTATGGCCGAAGCCAAGCAATGGATTATTGCAGTCTGTAGCGGTTTAATGGATACGATTGCATTAGAACGTCAATCTTCCTATAAGCTGCTTATTGATGAAGCTAAAGAATATATACGCAGCCACTATGTTGAATCTGATATTTCCATCGGCAAGGTTTGTCAGCATTTACATATAAGTACCGGTTATTTTAGCAGTATTTTTAAGAAGGAAATGAAAATGACGTTCGTTAGTTATCTTTTGCAAATTAGGTTAGAAGCAGCCAAGGAACTTTTGCGGTCCACGGAGCTGAAAGCTTTTGAAATCGCAGAAAAAATAGGTTTTGCCGATCCTAACTATTTCAGCTTTTGTTTCCGCAAAAAATATGGCCAATCTCCTAAAGAGTATAAAAACAGCTCCAGAGGAGGGTAAAGATGCTGAAGGATAAACCTTATTCCTTTCATCTAAGACCGCAGCATCCCAAAGGCGGAAAACGTCGGTTGTCCTCCAAGCTCCGAAGCATTCAAGTTACGATTACACTCACTTTTACATCTGTTGCCGTGCTGGTAGCTGTCGTTGTCAGCCTTATGCTGTACAACAAGTTTGCCAAGACCGCAGAAGAGAATGCCAATATGAATATGCAGCAGATCATTGAGCAAGTGAATTACAATCTGGGTCTTTATGTTAAGGGAATGCGCAATATTTTTGAGACAGCGGAGGAGCAGATTACGAATAGCCCTTCCGTGGATTCCGCTTTATTGACGGAAAGAATGGCTATGTTAATGGGGAGCAGAGAGGATCTGGTCTCGGCGGCTGTTTTTACACCACAGGGGAAATATGTCGTGGGTACACCCGGTCAGAAGCTGCGCAGCAACACACAGCTGGAGACTCAGAGCTGGTTTACGACGGCGCAAAGAACATCAGAGCTCTCCTATTCCGCACCTCATATTCAGAATTTATTCAAAGGTCAATATATCTGGGTCGTGTCTATCAGCAAATTAATTCAATATAAGGAGAACGGAGTCTTAAAAACCGGCATCCTGCTGATGGATTTTAACTTTCGAACCATTGATGAGCTGAGCAAGCAGGTTAAGCTTGGCAAAAGAGGATACGCTTACATCCTCGATCAGCTAGGAAATATTGTGTACCATCCCCAGCAGCAGCTGATTTACGCTGGTTTAAAATATGAGAATGTGGAGCCAGTACTGGAATATGCTTTTCGTAGCTATTTGGATGAGTCTACGGGTGAAAAACGTTTTATCACCGTAAGGACACTGGAACAGACAGGCTGGAAGATCGTGGGCGTGGCTTATTACGATGAGATTGTAACCACCAAACGTGATCTAAACACTTTTTTATCCTGGTTTTTAGCGGTAGTCATTTTATGCGTAATTATTGTATCCGTCTTTTTGTCTGCACGTATTGCCCGCCCTATCCGCAAGCTGGAACGGACGCTTCAGCAGGTGGGCGAAGGGGATCTCAACACTCGAATAGATGTCAGCGGGGCGTATGAGGTGGAACAGCTGTCCAAACGGTTTAACCTTATGCTGCAACGTATCCGCCAACTGATGGATCAGATTATTTATGAACAGGAAACCAAACGTAAAGGTGAGCTTGAAGTGCTGCAATCCCAGATCAATCCGCACTTTCTGTACAATACCCTGAATTCTGTGATCCGGCTCGCTGAACGCGGCAAGACTGAGGAGGTAGTCACGATGATTCAGTCCTTATCGAAGTTTTTCCGGATTAGCCTTAGTAAAGGGAATAATATGATTACCGTGCAGGAAGAGCTTGATCATGTTCGTCATTACCTTGTGATTCAGAGCTTTCGGTTCAAAAATAAGTTCCGCTACGAGATCGAGGCTCAGGATGAAGTGCTGCAGTGTCAGACTATTAAGCTAATTTTACAACCTATTGTGGAGAATGCCCTGTATCACGGGATTGAAATGATGCCTGATGAAGGTTTTATTTCGATCCAAGCGGAGCTGAAGGATGATCTTGTCATCATCCGCATTCGTGATAATGGACTGGGTATGTCCGAGGAGACTATGAAGGTTCTTTTAACTGGCGGCAGTAAGAGTATGCATGGCTCCGGGGTAGGCGTTAGAAATGTTAACGAGCGTATTGAGCTGTATTATGGGCGTGATTATGGTCTTTCTTTTGAAAGTGAAATTGAAGAAGGCACTACGGTTACTCTTATCTTCCCGGCACTCGCAGCAGGCGAGGGCAATCCTGGACATGAGGAGGATGAGACATCGGTATGAAAATCGTTCGTTTTTGGCTAACCCTGCTGGTATGTGTGGTGTTATGGACCACGATCACGTCTTGTTTTAATTCGGCACCTAATTATATCAATACGAACAAAACCCGCAATATTCATCTTATTGTGAAAATGAACAAAGGCGACTATTGGAATACAGTTAGATTGGGTGCAGAAGCCGCGGCACAGGAATTTAATGTGAAATTAACGTTCAAAGCTCCGAATGCGGAGAGTGATATTGCGGAACAGGTCAGAATGGTTGAGGACTCCATTAAAGAAAAAGCGGACGTTATTATTTTAGCTGCCAGCAGCTACATGGGACTTGCACAAGTGGTCGATCGGGCGGCATATTCCAAGATTCCCGTATTGTCTGTGGATGCAGAAGTCGGTTCGGCCAGAGTAAGAGCCTATGTGGGTTCAAACGGCTATGAAGCGGGACAAAAGTCTGCAGAAAGACTCATTCAACTGCTAAATGGATACGGGGAGGTCGGCATCATTAACTTCACAAATTCATCTTTGGGGGCGGAGCAGGAGTCTTCAAACGGCATTGAATATGGTGCAAGAGATGCAGAGGAACGGGAAAAGGGATTTTTAAATTACGCTGCCCGATATCCGAACATACAGGTAGTAGAGATTTCTTATACCACTTCGAGTATTAGTGATGCTGAAGAGCTGACACGGTTAATGCTGCTGAAACATCCAAATCTTCGCGGGATCGCCAGCTTGAATGAGACAGCTTCACAAGGGGCGGCAAAAGCTATCCAGAGCCGAGGGCTGCATAATATTAAAATGGTTGCGTTCGACAGCTCCCCGTCAATGATGGAGTTGCTGCAGGAGGGGACGGTTCAAGCGACCGTAATCCAAAATCCTTTTAGTAACGGGTATTTAGCCGTAAAACATGCCGTTGAGGTAATCGAAGGAATGGATGTTCCTGAACGTGTCGATACGGGCACTAAACTCATTGATTTGGACAATATGCTGTGGCCTGAGAATCAAAAATTGTTATTTCCCTTCGTCAGATAGTGGACGGGTTATTTTTGAAAAGACGAATGCCATCCTTAAAATGGGAGGTATTCGTTTTTTGGGTTCAGTAGAATTTTTATAAAAGTGAGTAGGATTTTATATTCGAAACCGTTTTCACCTAAGGCATAATATGGATGTGCCCGAGAGAATTCGGGGTTAAACCAAAAAAAAGAAGTATAAACAGGAGGTCAATGAATAATGAAAAAAATCACTTCCGTTCTTTTAGCAAGCGCAATACTGGGTGCAGCTCTGGCAGGCTGTGGCAATAGCAACAATAATGCAGACAGTGGTAAAGCTACCAATGCTCCAAAAACTGAAAATGCGGGTTCTTCCACTGAAACGCCAAAAGTAGGGGTAGCCATTTACAAATTTGACGATACCTTCATGACGGGTGTTCGTAACGCAATCGACACTGCTGCCAAAGGCATTGCTACTGTAGATATCGTAGATAGCCAAAATTCTCAACCCACACAAAATGACAAAGTTGACTTGTTCATCACCAAAAAATATAAAGGCATGCTGATCAATCCGGTTGACCGTACTGCGGCTGGCGTTATTATCGAAAAAGCAAAAGCGGCAAATATTCCGGTGGTCTTCCTGAACCGCGAGCCGCTGCCAGAAGATATGAAGAAATGGGATAAGGTTTATTATGTAGGCGCTAAAGCGGAAGAATCCGGAACTATGTCCGGTCAACTGATCGTGGACTACTGGAAGGCACATCCTGAAGCGGATAAAAACGGCGACGGTGTCCTCCAATACGTAATGCTAAAAGGCGAACCGGGGCACCAAGACGCTGAGCTTCGTACTACGTACTCCATCCAAGCAATTGAAGATGCCGGCATCAAGGTAGAAAAGCTGGCTGAAGATACTGCGATGTGGGACCGCGTAAAAGGGCAAGAAAAAATGGCAGCCTTCCTTGGCTCCCATGGCGACAAAATTGAAGCTGTGCTTGCGAACAACGACGATATGGCTCTCGGTTCAATCGAAGCTCTGAAAGCTTCAGGTTACTTCACGGGTGATAAATTTATGCCGGTAGTAGGTGTAGATGCTACTGCTCCTGCGATTCAAGCGCTGCAAGATGGAACGATGCTTGGTACCGTGCTGAATGATGCGAACAACCAAGGTAAAGCTGCGATCACAGTTGCTGCTCTGCTTGCTAAAGGAGAAACACCTACAAAAGATAACGTAGGCTTTGATATCACAGACAACCAATACGTGTGGATTTCCTATAAAAAGATCACCAAAGATAATATCGATGACGCCAAATAATAACGCTCTAATCTAGATGGAATTCATGATCATATAGCAGCAACGGGGAGCGGATATTCGCTCCTCGGATTTCTTTCAGGCAGGGAACAGGATGAAACCGCTGTGCCTCTCATGAAAAAAGAAAAAAGCGTAGGGGGCGTAACAACATGGAAAAAGCTGAGTTTTTGCTAGAAATGAATGACATTACTAAAGAATTCCCCGGCGTCAAAGCGCTGGATGCAGTTAGTTTAAAGGTCAGACCAGGTTCGGTGCATGCCCTTATGGGCGAGAATGGTGCGGGTAAGTCCACTTTAATGAAATGTCTCTTTGGTATTTATTCACCGGATGCCGGTGAGATTTTTTTGGAGGGTGAGAAGACCTCTATCGGAAGCTCAAATGACGCTTTGAAAAATGGGATATCCATGATTCACCAGGAGCTGCATCCCGTGCCGTTCCGAAGTGTGATGGAGAATATCTGGTTAGGACGTTTCCCAACCAAAGGGATTGGACCTTTTCAGTTTATTGACCATAAGAAAATGTACACTGACACGGAGAATTTGTTTAAAGATCTGGATATCGATCTGAATCCCGAGACATTAGTGGGTAAGCTGTCTGTATCCAAAATCCAATCCATTGAAATTGCGAAGGCTGTCTCTTTTCACTCCCGCGTTATTGTAATGGATGAACCTACTTCCTCCCTGACCAGTGTGGAGGTGGAGCATTTATTTCGGATCATACGGGATCTTAGGAGTAGAGGCGTAGCTATTATTTATATATCTCACAAAATGGAAGAGATTCTCGAAATTTCTGACGAGGTTACCATTATGCGGGACGGTAAAAAAATCGGAACCTGGCCAGCGGCGGAATTGACTACAGATCTTATCATTTCCAAAATGGTCGGCCGCGACTTGACCAATCGATTCCCAGAACGCTTTAACGTGCCTGGCGAAGTATATATGAAAGTGGAAGGATTAACCTCCCCTGAGGAAAGATCGTTTAAAGATGTTTCTTTTGAATTAAGACGAGGTGAGGTTTTAGGGATTGGTGGTCTGGTAGGCGCTCAGAGAACAGAGGTTATTGAAGCATTATTCGGCCTGCGGGCTATTAAATCGGGGACGATTTCTATCGATGGTAAGCGCATTCATATCCAATCTCCCAAGGATGCTAAGAAACACGGAATGGCCTTGCTTACCGAGGAACGGCGTGTCACTGGTATTTTTCCAGTCTTGTCTGTTCATGAAAATGGCGCAATCGCTAATCTGCATCGATACCAGAAACTACTACTTTTACTAGATGGAAAAAAGAAAAAAGAAGAAGTCGATAAAATGATTGAAAAATTACGGACCAAAACTCCAACAACCAAAACGCTGATCATGAATCTTTCTGGTGGTAATCAGCAAAAGGTGCTGCTCGCCAGATGGCTTCTAACCGAGCCCGAAATCCTGCTTCTGGACGAGCCGACTCGCGGTATCGACGTAGGGGCTAAATTCGAGATTTATTCGATTATTGCCGACTTGGCGCAGCAAGGGAAAAGCATCATTATGATCTCCTCAGAAATGCCGGAGCTGCTCGGAATGTCTGACCGTGTAATGGTCATGTCGGAAGGTAAGCTTACCGGAATACTAGAAGGCGGGCAAGCTACGGAAACCGAAGTTATGCGGCTCGCTGCACAGCATTAGGATAGGATTTCAATGATAGTTTTGCTGGGCGAAACTAGATTGGTTTACGAAGAGAATTACTCTTCGCGTAACTTTAAGGAGGAACACTACTAATGAACGCTAAAAGAGCCCAATCTTTTATTACTCAAAATGCCATTTATATTGTCTTGGTAATTCTGATTATGGGTATTGCCTTATATGAGCCGGCCTTTATCTCTGTAAATACTTTACGGGACATTCTTATTCAATCGTCAACACGGATTATCATCGCGCTTGGTGTTGCCTTCATCCTTATCACAGCTGGGACGGACTTGTCTGCTGGACGTGTGGTTGGTTTTACGGCGGTAATCTCTGCTTCGATGCTGCAAATTCCGGATTATTCCCGGCGGTTTTTTCCTGATCTGCCGCAGGTGCAAGTGTGGCTTCCGATCCTTATAGCTATCATCGCTGGTCTTCTCTGCGGACTCGTCAATGGTATTGTCGTCTCCAAGCTGAATGTCCCGCCGTTTATCGCAACACTGGGTACGATGGTTATCGTCTACGGCTTGAATTCCTTGTACTTTGACATGGATCCGAACCAATCGCAGCCGATTGGCGGTCTGCGTCCAGATTTCACTACAATCGGTTCCGGGTTTATTGGCAAGGGGCAATATTCAATCCCGTATATTGTGCTGATAGCCTTGGGTGTCGCCGCCATCGTATGGGTGGTGTTCAATAAAACCAAGCTGGGTAAGAACATGTACGCTATCGGCGGTAACATACAGGCAGCTAAAGTATCTGGCATCGATGTTTCCAAGAACTTGATCTATATCTATGCCATTGCTGGAGCCCTTTATGGTCTGGCGGGTGTGCTAGAGGCTGCAAGAACAGGTGGCGCAACCAATAACTACGGGAACATGTATGAGCTTGATGCGATTGCTGCTTGTGTAGTGGGCGGGGTGTCTACAACCGGTGGTATCGGAACGGTGCCAGGTGTCCTGGTCGGTGTTATTATCTTTACCTTAATCAACTACGGCCTGACCTTCATTGGCATCAGCCCTTACTATCAGTTGATTATCAAAGGTCTAATCATCATTGCCGCCGTCGCGTTTGATATGCGGAAGTATTCTTCGAAGAAATAGTTGCGTGTTGGATGTATGGTGATCATAGCGTTTGCTATTTATGGCAAACGCTTTTTGGTTTGTCCATTTCGCTTGCTGAGATTAAGCAATTCATAAGAAGCAATTCATAAGAAGCAATTCATAAGATGCAATTCATATGAACCAATTTAAAGTACCAATTCATAAGATGTAATTTAAAAGTACCGATTCATAAAAAGCAATTTAAAAGTACAATTTCACAAGTACCAATTCACAAGTACCAATTCACAAGTACCAATTCACAAGTACTTAACGTCGCCCCCTTGCTCCTCGCATAGAAAAACTACGCACGAGCACGAAAACTACCCACCATAACTATGTATGAAAAACTACCCACAAAAACTGGTTTAATTAGTTGGGGATAAACCACTTCCGCTCCCACTAGTACCATTGGCACCACCATCAACTACGCCAATAATATCAATTACACCAATAATGCCAACTACACCAATAATGCCACTAGCAGCACTGCTAACTACAGCGCTGCTAACTAAAGTACTACTAACTACGGTACTGCCAACCACAGCACTGTCAACCAAAACACCACTAACTACAGTACTACCAACTACACACAACACCAAAACTACCCACTAAGATGCGACCACGACCAAATAGCGTCGTCACCACCAACACACAGATCAACAATGGCTACTACCAACATGAAACAAACACACCACAAAAACTACCCGCGAAAATGTAACCACAACTAAACAGCGCCAGCAACACTAACATCAACATCAACATCAACATCAACATTATTTACCACCACAAACTTCAATCAACATTGCCACCCTTGCTCCATCAAATCTAATATTCCACCAATAGGATTTACTCGACCCAATAGTTGCACCTTCACCGCCACGGAACATCTACAGCATCATTACCATCACCAATTAATGTCATCAACACAAATACGGCTATCACACTCCACTCAATATTATCAGCATGAACACAGCAATCACGCCCACAAATCAATATCAGCAGCAATAACACGACCATCGCCATCAGGAGCACCACGAAAACACATCATATTCATCATAGCTCCCCAACAATATCAACAAACTAATATTAGTAACAGAACAGAAGCACCATGAGGCTAAAGAACGGTATAAATCCCGTAGGATTGGCTGAAATGAGCTATGTGGGACGATAGAACGGTAAAAATCCCGTAGAATTGGCTGAAACGAGCTACGTGGGGCGAAAGAACGGTATAAATCCCGTAGAATTGGCTGAACCGAGCTATGTGGGACGAAAGAACGGTATAAATCCCGCAGAATTGACTGAAACGAGCTATGTGAGGCGAATGAACGGTATAAATCCCGTAGAATTGGCTGAAACGAGCTACGTGTGGCGAATGAACGGTATAAATCCCGTAGAATTGGCTGAAACGAGCTACGTGTGGCGAATGAACGGTAAAAATCCCGTAGAATTGGCTGAAACGAGCTATGTGAGGCGAATGAACGGTAAAAATCCCGCAGAATGGGCTGAAACGAGCTATGTGAGGCGAATGAACGGTAAAAATCCCGCAGAATTGGCTGAAACGAGCTATGTATGGCGAATGAACGGTAAAAATCCCGTAGAATTGGCTGAAACGAGCTACGTGAGGCGAATGAAAGGTAAAAATCCCGCAGAATTAGCTGAAATGATATACAGAGGACGAAAGAGAGGCGAAAATGTCCTAGAATACGCCTACCCCCTCTGCGGATTCCCCACCAAAGCTCCTCTCTCCCCAGCCCCAAAGATCAAAAAGCACATAAACCAACGTTCTCCCATATTCTATAGGCAAATGCCTTTGTTAAAGGGGAGCGACTGGATGTTAAGGATTAGGTTGAATGAGCTGGGGAAAGGGAATGACAATGGACTGATACAGGCGGATGTATGGAAATGGGATGGCATTGGCTGGAACGAATATATTACTCAGCAGGATGAGGATTTCATACGCACGGAAGAGGAGTTATTTGTCACGATTCCGGCAGAAGCGGGATTATATCGTGTAGATTACTCTAATAAGCCTTTTGAGGCGCCATACTTATTGCCGGAGTGGGTGGGGGACGATCTGCGGACCACGGGTCTGCATCCGGCGCCGTTTAATCTCAAAGAGGGCACACTTTGGGGATATATTAATGACGAAGGCCGTGTTCAGATTGAACCTCGGTACGAATATGCTGAAGATTTTCAAAAGAACGGTCTTGCCGTAGTTCAGCGAAAAAATAGCAGCGGGCTCATTGACAGCACTGGAAGAGAACGAGTGAAGCCGATCTATTCTTTTATTGCGCCTTTTTCGGAAGAGCGCGCGGTAGTGTCGGATGCCAAGGGGTACACTTTTATTGATGAAAAAGGCAAAGAAGTGACGTCCGCCCGGTATGATTATCTGAACTCATTACATGAGGGGCGTGCACTATTTTCAAAACAAAATACAACCGGTGGCCAATCGCTATATGGATATGTGGACGCGCAAGGTAAAGAGGTGCTGCCCGCGATTTATGTGGATGCCAATGATTTTATGAACGGCGTGGCTTTGGTTAAAATCAAAGAAGGAGAGTATGCGCTCATCGATCCGGCTGGGAACATCCTGCATACTTATAACCATCCTTTTGTAGGAAGTCCGGGAGAAGGTTTACTCGCCTATCAAGCGACTGAAAACGGTAAATATGGCTATTTAAATACGGATGGTTCTGTAGCTATTCAGCCGCAATTCACCTCTGCTTTACCTTTTTCAGAGGGACGTGCGGTGGTGAATACCGCTGAGAATTATGGCAACGCCTACGGGCTGATTGATAAACAAGGGAAAATGATCATCCCGGCAAAATATTATGAAGTATTGCAGCTAGGTGAAGGCAGAGTAGCCATAGGAACGCCTGTATTCCCCAGCCAGCCTTATCGCGGATCACGTTATGTAATTGCAGATGCGGAAACGGGAGCGGTCCTGAGCAATCACACCCTGCTTGGCGTGAACAATTATCAGGAAGGATTGGCGTCTGTATTTGATGCTAAAGATACCTATTTTATCGATAGAAGTGGAAAAAAGGCAGCCCAGCCTCCAGTTATTCCAGGTGCAGGAACACTCACCCTTAGCGGACGTTTGATAAGAGCAGTTGTAGATCAGCGCACATCTTATTATGATCGGCAGGGAAAGCAGGTTTGGCGCCAAAATGGAGTCATTCCGCTGAGACCTCCCTATTCCGTAGTGGAGAAGAAATACAAACCGAACAGGGATTATCTGGTGTATTATCCGGTCGTTGAAGGGATTGCCAGTGCGGAAGTTTCGCGAGAGGTTAACGATAAGCTGCGCAAGCTATCCCTTGCTGAAGACGTTGGGAGTGGAGGGGTTTCCCAGGACTTTAGTTATAATGGTGATTTTTCAGTCTCTTTCTTCCGTAAAAACCTGCTGGTGCTGGAGCTGACCGGATATCGTTTTCCTTTTGGAGCAGCACATGGAATGCCTACCAAAATCTATCCGCATATTAATTTGCGCAGCGGCAGGTTCTATAAGCTGGGAGATTTGTTCAAGCCGGGCAGCAGATATGTGGAGAAGCTCAGTAAAATTGTGGGCAAACAGATCGAGAACGATCCACAATATTCATATGTTTTTCCGGATACGTATAAAGGAATTACCTCGGATCAACCCTTCTTTGTGGATAATGAAGCGTTGTATCTGTATTTCGCACCTTATGAGATCGCTCCGTATTCTGCAGGTTTTCCAACCTTCCGGATTCCTTATGCGGAGATCATGGGATTGATCTCTACGGAGGGCGAGTTCTGGCAGTCGTTTCATTAATTGACAGCTATCCATAGGTTTGCTGAAGTTGCCGTCCTTTCGGGGAGGGCGACTTTTTTTGTGCTTTCTTTCGCGAATAATAGATGAATTGGTATTTTTAGGCAGGAAAACAGCGAAAGAAAGCGAATGTATCTAGGAATCAGAAATCTTACAGTCAAGACTATTATATGTAAAAAATTAGAAGCGCACATTTGAGAGATTTATGCTACAATGACTGAGGAACAAATTACAACTTTGTAACATTTGTAGATGGTCACTCTAGGCACAAGCATATATTACACGCAAGAAAAAAGGAGATGGCAGATTGAAGAACAAGACATTAAAAGCAATCATCGGTGGTAGTGTGGCAGCTGTTATGGCACTTAGTATTTCTCTTCCATTGGAAGCAAATGCGGCATCGAATGAATCGACAGTAACAATAAAAGGCACAAGTTATGAGCAAATATTACAATATTTTAAACAAGCTAATCTTGAGGGATTCCCTTTTTCGAATAGCACAATCGTGGTGACTAAGCCGCAAACTGGAACAGTACCAAACAAAGACAACACGACCACAACTACAACTACAAAACCGGTTACAAAGCCAGCAGACACAACTACTGTAACTAAGCCGACAGATAATACAACTACAACAGGTGCTGTGAGCAATAAAGGAACCTATGTTCAGCAAATCGTAACGCTGGTAAACAAAGAACGTGCAGCAGCTGGATTGTCACCTGTAGCTGGATTGGACAGCCTGCACAAAGTTGCCGCTACAAAAGCTACGGATATGCGTTCGAACAACTATTTTTCACATACTTCACCTACGTATGGTTCACCATTTGATATGATGAAATCCTTTGGCATCACTTATAAAGCCGCAGGCGAGAACATCGCAATGGGACAAAAAACACCAGAAGAAGTTATGAAGGCATGGATGAATAGTCCAGGTCACCGCGCTAATATTTTGAATGCTAACTTCAATTATATTGGTGTAGGTTATGATAATAATTACTGGGTTCAAGAGTTTATTGGTAAATAATACTAGTAGATGCTTCAGGAAGAAATCGTTCTCCGATGTAAGTCGGGGAGCGGTTTTTTTTGTGTGGTGAAGATCAAAAATGCAACAAAAAAAGAAGCAAGGAACTTGTCCTTACTTCTTCTGTCTAGCTCTATGGGTTATGCAGGGGTCGAACCTGCGACCTGCCGATTAAGAGTCGGCTGCTCTACCAGCTAAGCTAATAACCCGTAATGTCTAAAGAGTCAACGGTAAATATTATATAATGGCATTAATTAAAAGGCCAGTATTTTTTTATTTTCAAAAAAGTCCACACTCGTTACTCGGCAAAAACACTGTAACAGCAGGATTTTTTTCTCTGCTAGACATTTGCAAAACTTGCATGGAAGAATTATGTTTATGTAACATAGTTAAGATCTTTGTAAATTGTGGAACAATACATAATAGAACGGCATACGGAGGGATAGCTTTGAAGGATTCGAAATGGACATGGCGCAGCGTCAGCTTGATTTCCATAGTAACAACTATAGTTTTGATGGTTGGTTTAGTTTATGCGGTTAAAGATATTATCTATCCGGTCGGAGAGGTTACAGAGAGCAGCTTGCCTCAGCAAACAGCCGCACCTGTGACGGAGACTGTCAAGCTCCTCAAAATTGTTGCGCTCGGGGATTCGCTTACCAAGGGGACTGGTGATAACACCGGAGAAGGGTTTGTTAAGCGTGCGGTTACTGGTTTATCTGCAAAAGGTGTCACCGTAGACTTTTTAGGTAATATGGGGATTAACGGGTTGACTACTGCGGGGCTGTTAAGCAAACTGAACGAAGATGGTGTGGAGTATGCCTTGCGCATGTCGAATGTTGTTTTGCTATCCGTCGGAGGAAATGATCTGTTTAAGGATTCGGATATTCTTGAGAATAATGGGGCGCAGCAAGGAAACACAACTTCATCAACCTCGGAGCAGGAGCTGACTCCAGAGTCTTTATTAGCCGCTCTGCCAGAAGCAGCAGCTAGACTGGAGAAGATTCTCGATAAAATCTCACAGATCAATCCGAATGCGCAAGTTTACTATATGGGGCTGTATAATCCCTTTGGCGATATTCCAGAATTACTGGTACCAGGCAATCAAGCGGTAACGAAGTGGAATAATACGGCAATGGATATTATTAATAAGCATAGCAACATGACCTTGGTTCCTACGTTTGACTTGTTTAACAGACATTTGGACAAGTATCTATCCACCGATCATTTTCATCCTAATGGTGATGGCTATCAGCGAATCGGAGAACGGTTCATACAGGCTGTGCAGTAGTATATAGGTGAGTGTTAAATTTTGCAGTAAGATCATGTAGGTAAATGCCCTTTGAGCAAGTACAAACCGAGAAAATGACAGTCACAAGGAGCTAAATTAAATATGACAAAAGCGAATAGTGAAGACTCCGGCACAGTCGTCTTGTCTGTGGACGGGGTACGTAAAAAAATAGGACGGAAATGGATAATAGATGATGTTACTTTCGATGTGAGAAAAGGGGAGATTTTCGGCTTTCTCGGCCCTAACGGCGCTGGGAAGACGACCACGATCCGCATGCTTGTGGATTTGATTCGTCCTACTGAGGGCAAGATTACAGTATGTGGGTACAATGTGAACCGAAATCCGGAAAAAGCATTGCAATATGTAGGCTCTATCGTTGAGAATCCTGAGGTATATACCTATTTGACCGGGTGGGAGAATTTGCAGCATTTTGCCCGGATGCAGCCTGGTGTAGACAATGAACGTATTAGCGAAGTGGTAGATATTGTTCGATTAGATCAGCGGATACATGATAAGGTAAGTACATACTCGCTTGGGATGAGACAACGATTAGGCATTGCGCAGGCACTGTTGGGACGTCCACGGCTGCTTATTTTGGACGAGCCGACGAATGGACTTGACCCTAAAGGTATTAAGGAGCTGCGAGAATTCATTCGCAAGCTGGCGGATGAAGGGCTGGCGGTGTTCGTATCGAGCCATTTGCTAAGCGAAATTCAACTTCTTTGCGACCGTGTAGCGATAATTAGTAAAGGGCGTGTATTGGCTGTTGGTGCGGTAGATGAGCTGATCGCTCGTAATTCGCCGTATGTACTTTGGGAGCTGGAGCCTTTTGCTGAGGCTCGGGAAATGCTGGCTGATCGTTCAGATATTCAGATTCAAAAACTGGAAGACGTCACATTAGATGACTCAATTATTGCA
The DNA here is from genome assembly GCF_037965665.1 of Paenibacillus sp. FSL L8-0333. Lineage (NCBI taxonomy): Bacteria > Bacillati > Bacillota > Bacilli > Caryophanales > Paenibacillaceae > Paenibacillus > Paenibacillus sp. FSL L8-0333. The sequence continues at coordinate 4,561,337 of NZ_CP150186.1, read as the reverse complement.
GGGATGGGCCCCAATTCTTTAATAACGATCATGGATCAGGATCTGATCCCCGAGATTGTGGCCGTAATGGTTACTGCTGAAATCGAGGTGAGGGCTGTGCATAAAATTAATCCGACACTGGAACAGCTATTCTTGAAACTAACGGAGGGTGAGAATGTTGAGTAACTTGCTTCCGCTAATCCGTAATGAGTGCTTGAAGATTATAAAAAAGAAACGGTTTTATGTTATACTGCTGATTCTGATTGTACTGGTGCCTATGTTCACCTATGCACAGATGCGTTCAGCCGAACGGAGCCGGGAGAAGTTTAATTCCGATTGGCGGCTTGAGATTCAGCAGCAGATTATCGATAATCAAAATTCACTGGGAAGTGACCGGATTCCAGAGGAATGGAAGACTTATCGGCGAATATTTGTACAACAGCTTCAGTATTATCTTCACCATGACGTTAATCCGAATGAACCTAGCGGGGTTACCTTTACCCGTGAATTTATGGATAATTCGGTTACATTATTTATTCCGTTGCTTATTATGGCGGTGGCCTCAGATTTGGTCTCGGCCGAAAGGACAACTGGAACTATCAAAATGCTGTTGACTAGGCCGGTCAAGCGCTGGAAGGTGCTTTTTAGCAAAATGACAGCACTGCTAATGTTTGTCTCGCTTATCGTACTTTCCACATTTGCAATCAGCTACTTTATCTCTGGTCTCGCCTTTGGTTTTAAAGGCTTTAACATTCCTGTTTTCACAGGCTTTAAAATAAGTGGTGATTCGCTAGATATGTCTACTGTACATGCAGTGCCTCAGTGGAAATATATGCTTATGCAAGGTGGTTTGATTTGGTTCGTCAGCGTAGTGGTTGCACTGCTCGCATTCATGATCTCGGTGCTTGTTCGCAGTACTGCCGCGAGTATAGTAGTTATGATGGCCGCGCTGATTGCAGGTAGTATACTGACCAATATGGCCTCTGCCTGGACAACAGCGAAATATTTATTTATGGTAAATCTTGGACTGACCAGCTATTTGTCTGGTACTCCCGCCCCCATTGAAGGGATGTCCTTGTCATTTTCCATGGCTGTGCTGGCTGTATGGGGAGCCGCTTCGGTGATCATTTCATTCGCCGTCTTTACGAAAAGGGATATTTTGAATTAGAATGAACAAAGTGACCAAAACGTTTGTTTGCATTTCTTAGAAATATAGGAAAGTATAATTTCACGTTATATTCTATCCTTAGGTTTTTGGCAGTAACGGATACCGTTCTTAACAAAAAGGACGGCCAAGCCGTTTCTTCTTAGTATAGAGAAAAGAAGGAGGAGCATGAATGCTCGAACAGATCGATATGTTTGCTGAAGTTTCTAATAACGGCGAGAATGGCCGTACTGGATACGATGCTGACGACATTCAAGTGCTCGAGGGTCTGGTTGCAGTACGCAAACGACCTGGCATGTATATCGGCAGTACGAGTTCTTCAGGACTACATCATTTAGTATGGGAAATCGTAGATAATGCCGTAGATGAGCATTTAGCCAAGTATTGTACAAAGATTGACATACTGCTTCGCAAGGATGGCTCGGTAACCGTTAGCGATAATGGACGGGGGATCCCGACTGGAATGCATAAGACAGGGGTACCTACACCGCAAGTTGTATTTACAATTTTGCATGCGGGCGGTAAGTTCGGTGGATCGGGTTATAAAAAATCAGGCGGTTTGCATGGCGTAGGGGCTTCTGTCACAAACGCTTTGTCTGAATGGCTCGAAGTAGAAATTTATCGTGAGGGCAAAATCCATCGTCAGCGGTTTGAGTACTGGGTGGACAAGAAGGGCAAAGAGCATGTCGGCGAACCTGTAACTGGTCTTGAAATCTTGGGTAACACCAATAAAACTGGTTCGAAAATTACTTTCAAGCCAGATATTCGTGTCTTCCCAAATGGAATTGCTCTGAATTATGACACGCTGGCAGAGCGGGTTCAGGAGATTGCTTTTCTGAATTCCGGTCTGCGTATTACACTGCAAGATGAGCGGAGCAACCGTCAGGATGAGTTCTTTTATGAAGGTGGAGCCAGTCAATTTGTGCAGTTCCTCAACGAAGGTAAGGATGTTCTCCATGATGTTATTCATTTCAGTGCAGAAAAGGATGATATCGAGGTAGAAGTAGCTCTTCAATACAACGGAGGCTACACAGAAACCTTGGCTTCCTTCGTAAACTCCATTCCAACTCGCAGCGGGGGCACACATGAGACCGGCTTTAAAACTGCGTACACTCGTGTATTAAATGAATATGCCCGCCGCACGCAATTGCTTAAAGAAAAGGATAAAAACCTGGAAGGTAATGATCTGCGGGAAGGCATGATGGCTGTCATCAGTGTAAAAATGTCCGAGGTTGAATTTGTTGGACAGACGAAGGATCAGCTTGGCAGTGCTTCCGCCCGTAGTGCAGTAGATTATATTGTTTCTGAAAATATGGCGCGTTTCTTGGAAGAAAATCCACAAGTTGCGCAGAGCCTGCTGAAGAAATCGATTCAAGCGTCGAAAGCCCGGGAAGCGGCACGTAAAGCCCGCGATGAGATCCGCACAGGCAAGAAACGCAGCGAAAGCTCGAATCTTGGCGGTAAGCTGTCTCCTGCACAATCAAAGGACGTTACACGTACGGAGCTGTTCATCGTGGAAGGTGATTCCGCGGGTGGTTCGGCTAAGCAAGGCCGTGACTCTAAGATTCAAGCGATATTGCCGCTAAAAGGTAAACCGATGAATCCGGAGAAGGCTAAGCTGCTGGACATCCTGAAGAACGACGAGTATAAAGCAATTATTTCTACGATAGGTGCTGGAATTGGTCCGGATTTCACTGTCGAAGACAGCAATTATTCCAAAATTATCATTATGACCGATGCCGATACCGATGGAGCGCATATTCAGGTGTTGCTGCTGACATTTTTCTATCGTTATATGAAGCCTTTATTAGATGCAGGCAAGGTCTTTATCGCTCAGCCTCCACTTTATAAGTTGACCCGCAAAACGGGTAAGCTGGAGACCGTAAGGTATGCATGGAGTGATGAAGAGCTGCAAAATTACTTAAAGGAATTCGGCAAAAACTTCGAGCTTCAGCGTTATAAAGGGTTGGGTGAGATGAACCCTGATCAGCTGTGGGAGACAACGATGAATCCAGAGTCGCGTACGCTGCTTCAGGTACAGATTGAGGATGCCGCTAAGGCGGAGCGCCGTGTTTCAACACTTATGGGTGACAAAGTCGATCCACGTAAACGCTGGATTGTTGAAAATGTCGATTTCACCGAAATTGTAGAGTAATGTCAGTGCTGCAAGTGACGATAATCCCGATTTTCTAAGAGTTTGGTGATTTATGGGACCTAGGGGATTTTTGGAACTGTAGGAGCGATAGTGCCCGGAATTCCAAAAATCCCTGAAGTACCCGAGAATCACCACACTATTTTAAAACGGGCAGTTTGAGGAACAGAAGGTGAGCAAAGTGAGTAGTTTATCAGAACAATTTTTGCCGGCATTTCTGGAAGAGGTCGTCGGTGACCGCTTTGGTCGGTATTCCAAATATATTATTCAGGACCGGGCAATCCCCGATGTCCGTGATGGACTTAAACCCGTGCAGCGCCGGATTCTTTACGCGATGTACGACTCCGGCAACACACCTGACAAGCCATACCGCAAGTCAGCCAAAACCGTCGGAGATGTAATGGGTAATTACCATCCACATGGTGACTCCTCTATTTACGATGGTATGGTACGTATGGCACAGCCTTGGAAGATGGGGCATGTGCTAGTTGACGGTCACGGCAACTGGGGCTCCATGGACGATGACCCAGCTGCGGCAATGCGTTATACAGAAGCACGGCTGTCTCCCATTGCAATGGAGATGATGCGTGATATCGAGAAGCGGACCGTCTTGTTTAAAGATAACTTTGACAATACCGCCAAAGAGCCTGTTGTGGTTCCTTCCCGGTATCCGAATCTGCTCGTAAATGGCACGAGTGGGATTTCTGCGGGTTTTGCTACTGAAATTCCGCCACATAATCTGCGTGAAGTAATTGACGCTTGTATCGCAGTGATGCAGAAGCCAAATATCGAGCTGGAAGAAATTATGACCTTTATGAAAGGTCCGGATTTCCCTACAGGCGGCACGATCATGGGCGGAGACGGCATCATGGATGCTTACCGCACAGGTAAAGGCCGTATTTACCTGCGCTCCAAGACAGAGATTGAGAATATGCGGGGCGGCAAGCAGCAAATCGTGATTACGGAAGTTCCATTCCAGATTGTAAAATCACGGCTGGTTACTTCCATGGAGAATATTCGGCTGGAGAAAAAGATCGATGGCATTGCCGAGGTTCGTGATGAGAGCGGCCGTGAGGGATTGCGGATTGTAGTCGAACTCAAAAAAGAGGCTGATGCTCAAGGCGTGTTGGCCTATCTGCTCAAAAAAACCGATCTTCAAATTACCTATAACTTCAATATGGTTGCTATTGTTAACAAAGCGCCTCAGCAGCTTGGTCTAAAAGCCATCCTGGAAGCTTATATCGCGCATCAGCGTGAAGTTGTGACTCATCGCACCCAGTTCGATCTGGAACGCGCAGAAGACCGTGCTCATGTCTTAGAGGGCTTAGTTAAAGCACTGAACATTCTGGATGAGGTTATCGCTGCGATCAAAGCGTCGAAAAACCGTCAGGATGCTCAGAACAATCTCGTATGGATGTTCGGCTTCAGTGAACGCCAAGCCGATTCGATCCTTACTTTGCAATTGTATCGTCTGACCAATCTGGAGATCACTTCACTCCAGAAAGAGTTAGATGAAATGATGGCAAAGATTACACATCTGCGCGGCATTTTGGAAAGCGACAAAAAGCTAGTTTCTGTAATCCGTAAGGAACTGCTGGAGATTCGCGACAAATACGGCATTGATCGCCGTTCTCAGATCCAAGGCGAAGTAGAGGAGCTCAAGGTTAGCCTTGAAGCTCTGGTCAACGCGGAGGATGTGCTAGTTGCTCTTTCAGCAGATGGTTATATTAAGCGGACTGGTATGCTTTCCTTCACCCGTTCAGGTGGGGAGCGTCATACCTCAGGCGTCAAAGAAGGTGACCATATCGTCAGGCTGCTGGATGTGAATACCCGTGACAGTCTGCTGGTATTTACCCGCAAGGGGCAATACTTCTTGCTTCCTGTGCACCAGATTCCGGAGTTTAAATGGAAAGAGCCTGGTACAGCGATTGTGAATGTCATTGGATTGTCTAAAGGAGATGGAATCGTTAGTGTGATTCCGGTTAATAATCTAGATGATCCGCAGCAAAGTCTTGTGTTCGTCACCCGTCGGGGTCAGGTGAAGCGTACAGAGCTCAAGGAATACTCTACAAGCCGTTCTGGAGCTGTAGCGGCCTGTAAGGTAGCCGAGGGTGATGAGATCATTACAGTGGCTTCCAGTACGAATGACAAGGACATTGTGCTGGTTACCCGTGAGGGAATGAGTATCCGATTCCATGAGAATGAGGTTAACCCTATGGGTCGCGTTGCATCTGGTGTAAGAGGAATTCAGCTGCGCGAGGGCGACGAGGTGATTTCCTGCTTCTGGGTCAGCGAAGATGAAGGCGAAATCCTTGCTATTTCTGATATTGGTTATGCGAAACGTTCATTACTTGTGGATTATCCATCACAAAGCCGTGGTGGCAAAGGAATGCCAACCTTCGAATTCAAGGAAGGCAAACGAATACGTCCAAATGGCAGCAGGTTAGCAGGGGCTTTCTATTGCAAGGAGCCATTAGAACTGAATGCTGTTACTCGTGAGAATGCCCACCATACGTTCTCCTCTGAATCAGCGCCGCTGGGCGAGCGTCGTTCTACAGGCAAACAGATTGTAGCTGTGGAGAAAAAGGATGAGATCATAAATCTTTTCCCATCAGTTCATTAAAACTAGCGATTAACAAGTGATTTTATAACGGCGTTTAGTCCGCTCTTTTGGAGGGTTGACTAAGCGTCGTTTTTTATTTTTTTATGCTGAAGGTCCGGCAGATTTATTTTTTCTTCTTTTGCAGGAAATGGAAGTTGTTTCGCGAAAATGTAGATATACCGGATAGAACCGCGAGGAAAGGAAGGAATAAGTGTGCATGCTTCTGAATTCAGTAAAATTTGGCATAAGATTTTAAAAGATTATAAATTACATATGGACAGTAATCTTGCTCCAACGCTGACGGATGCCCAACTTACTGTACTTGAACTGCTTCAGGAACGCGACGCGATGAAGCCTTCTGATCTGGCTCCACATTTGGCGACCAGTCCTGCAGCGGTTACGATGTTACTTGATCGGATGGAGAAGCATGAGCTTATTGTGCGGGAAAGAGATGCTTCGGACCGGCGGATTGTATGGGTGAGCATAACGGAGACTGGAAAGGAAGAAACTGCACGTGGTCTAAAGATCCGCAGTGATTTTTTTGCGGAAGCGCTTGATCCGATCTCCTCTCATAACCAACAGTTACTGCTCTACTTAATGGGCAAAATGGTTGTTACAACTACACCGGAGGGTTCTACACCTTGAAGCAAATAGCTTTGCTGTATCACTAGTGCATTTAGAGTATGTAGAAGCATTTAGAGGATGTAGAAGCATTTAGAGTGTTAGAAGTATTTAGAGTATGTAGAAGCATTTAGAGTGTTTTAGAGCAATTAGAGGCACCTAGATGAATCTAGATGCATTTAGTTGTATTTTGTACAGCTATTGTTTGCTAATTACTCGATTGATGAAATATAACTGTATTTTATACAACTATTTTCTTGATTTACTTCTCTTTTTGCAGTTTCCCTGATTTTTAATTGTAAAAAGTACACTTAAAATCCGATCTACTGCTTTTTTATTCGGAATAAGTGTATAGAATGCAGTTATCTTACTTTTCATTTCAGATTCCATCTAGGATCCACTGCTGAACCACTGCTGAACCACTGCTGAACCACTGCTGTTCCACTACTGATCCACCGCTGATCCACTGCTAAACAGAGCGGTTGACCGTTAGCTAAGTTCAGGCTGGAAGGTGGAAGGAATGTTTAATCTCGAAAGGATGTTTAATCTCAAAGGGATGTTCAATGCCCGGCTGGAATAATTGGACTAAGCATATCCTGCGGAGCTAGGAAGAACACTCCAGCGTGCGTGGATCCTCTTCCCATAGTCTGTTCAAGTAGCAGACGCAGAACCAAAAACGAGGCAGTGATTCTCCACTAACCGGAGAATCACTGCCTCGTTTTTATCGTTTCAATGCCTAGAAACGGCTGCTTTAGAACAGCCCTTTTTGTAGTGTTTCCCGCGGCCACAGATCCCAAGGATGGGTTTGTGGGGGCAGAGAGATGAGTTCCACTTCTTCTTTAGTAACAGGGTGAGGGAATCCTACAAGTGCTGACCATAACGCAATTTGTTGCCCCGGTTTGTTCACTGAAGCCCCGTACTTCTGATCACCGTATAATGGGCAGCCGATCGAACTTAGCTGCACCCGAATTTGGTGGGAACGCCCTGTAAGTAAATCAATCTTAAGCAGGCTGTATCCTTCTGCACTGTCAAGCACTGTGTAATCCAGAATTGCTTCCTTGCCGCCGGGAGTTCCTTTTCGAACCACGGTGACGGTGTTACTCTTTGCGTCTTTAAGCAGCGTATCTGTAAGACGGCCACGAGTGGCTGGCAGTTTACCATGCACGACTGTTAAATACACCTTATGAAAGCCGTGAGTACGGACACTCTCGGATAGTCTTGAAGCCGCTTTGGAAGTCTTGGCAAAAATCATTGCTCCCCCAACCGGTCGGTCCAAACGGTGGACCAGACCTATATAGACGTTGCCGGGTTTGTTGAAACGTTCCTTCACATCTTCTTTCAGCAGGTTCAGCAGGTCAGGATCGCCTGTTGCATCCTCCTGAACAGGAATATTCACAGGTTTTACAATCCCCAGAAGATGGTTGTCTTCGTACAACACTTCAAAGCGTTGCGATCCGCCGCTTACAGCCTCGTTGTTGCCGGAACTATGCTGTGTCATGGCTTACGCCTCCCAGCGACCCAGGATACCACATGGCAGGTTCATGCCGGAGGAGGTGATCGGAAGACCGATTTCGCCGGAGGTAAGCTTTCCGCCATAACGTTTGCCCATGGTCATGGACAACATGTTGCGCAGTACAGTTGGAGAAATACCAGTGGTGTAGGAATTAATGAGCATGAACAAAGGGTTGTCGCTCATAATCTCCATACAGCTCTCAAGGAAAGGGTACAAGCTTGATTCAAGCTTCCACATTTCTCCACCAGGTCCTCTTCCGTAAGAAGGAGGGTCCATAATAATCGCATCATATTTACTTCCGCGGCGTTGTTCACGTTGTACGAACTTGAATACATCATCCGTGATAAAGCGGACTGGACGTTCTCCAAGACCAGACAGCTGAACGTTTTCTTTCGCCCACTGCACCATACCTTTGGCTGCATCTACGTGAACGACAGACGCACCGGCACTCGCCGCTGCCACAGTAGCTCCACCTGTGTAAGCAAAAAGATTCAGCACTGAGATTGGACGGTTAGCCGCAGCAATCTTGTCCATCATCCAGCTCCAGTTGGCTGCTTGTTCAGGGAATAGTCCTGTATGCTTGAAGTTTGTAGGACGTAAGTGGAATTTTAATTTACCATAGCTAATCTTCCAATCGTCCGGAATCGTTTTTTTCATTTCCCATTGTCCGCCACCAGCGGAGGAACGGTGATAATGTCCGTGCACATCACGCCATTTAGCGGTCTCATTATTTAGAGGCCAAATAATCTGTGGATCAGGACGACGCAAGATAATATCGCCCCAGCGTTCGAGCTTTTCTCCACCGCCTGTATCAATTACTTCATAGTCTTTCCAATCGCTCGCTATATACATGATTTAATCCATCCTTCAAAAAAATTCATTTAGCCTTTATTGTACAACATTTCACCTGATTGCTACAAACAAATTACGCCTCAGCCAGCTTCACCAATTATTTTGTCCAATGCTAATGAAGTGTATAATATTCCCATGCTTATGCGGCTATTCAACTGGTGCTGCAAGACTTGATTGTGTATGATCAGATAGTAGAGTCCTTACCCTATTTACGATCGGAGAACTAAAGCTATGTTCAATCTCTCACCGCTGTATTTCCCTATAACTGCAAAACCCAACCACACTAGTGAGTTTCTGCCCAGCCATGCCTTGCAGCCGTTTATTCGCTGTTTTTGGGGTTCTGTAGATGTGGAGTCTATACAACAACCTGAGACGGAGACAATAATTCCGGACACCTGCATGGATATTATTTGGGATTTGGATAGGGTATCAGGCAATACAAATACTTTTTTCTCCGGCATCAATGACACTCCATTTGAAGTCTCTTCAGACAGAAAACCAGGGGGGAGTACAACCTTTGGGATCCGATTTCATTTCTGGGCAGTTCATTTTTTTGCAGATGATCATCTGCGGAATGTCTTGAATGCACATGTCGATGTAGAACATTATTTTGGCACTTTTAAAAAAGAGCTTGGTCATCTATTGGAGAAAGTAAACTCGATGGACGAAAGGATTGCAGCCGCTGAAGCCTATCTGCTTCGTCGTCTTGAGCGTGGAGGGCGGACTAACGATCGGATGATGAACGCAGTCTATACTATGGTTAAACAAAAAGGGATTGTGACCGCTGAGGATTTGGAGACCAGTTCTAATTTAAGCAGACGACAACTTGAACGGCTTTTTCAAGAATATATAGGTGTATCGCCTAAAAAAACAGCAGATCTCGTGCGGTTTCAGAATGTATGGCGGGAGATGTGTCATTTACCTGGGCAGACAAAGAATATGCAGGATCTTATTTTCGCGTATGGTTACAGTCACCAGTCCCATTTTATCAATAATTTCAAAAAATATGCTGGAAGAACCCCACTTGAAGCCTTGGTCTATGCAGGCCGAAGAATGTCGTAATTTTGCAATACAAAGCGTGTTAACCTTGTTAGACTAAACCCATGTAAGAAATGAGACATATTATGAAAATGAGAGGGGACAAGTTATGATTTCGTCTTTTGAAGGGACTAACATTTACACTAAAGATACTGCGGCGTCAGCTAAATTTTATACGGAGGTACTAGGAATTCCTATGCCTTTCGAAGGTTACGGTAATTTCGACGGGGCAAAGCTTGGTTTTGACAAGAAACAGCCGGGAATTATTATTTGGGATGCTGCAAAGTGGGAAAATCTTACGACAGGTTTTGTTAATTTAGTATTCGGCTGTGATAATCTTGATGAGACATACGAGCAGTTGAAAGCTAAGGGACTGGATTGTCAGCCACCTGTTACGATGGAATATGGCGGTAAAGAAATGAATTTTCGTGATCCTGATGGGAATCACATAACCTTGCTGGAAGGTGCTTATTAAGCTTCTTTTTAAGAAAAATGAGACGGAGCGCAAACTTCAACCGTGTGTAATAACGGGGAGTTTGCGTTTTTTTAACTTTATTTATTGACAATGATAATCATTATCAAATAGAATGAGGTGAAGCGTATATGATTTAAATTTAAGGTGTTAGTAGGGGAGGAACAGGAGTTTATGGCTAAAGTGCTTGTGGCATATGCTAGTTTAACTGGCAACACTGAAGAAATGGCTGAATTGATTGTAGAAGGAATACGCCAAGCAGGCGGTGAGGCTGTTTTGAAGTCGGTCACTGAATGTAATGCGATTGAGATAAAATCATATGAAGGCGTTCTGCTAGGGGCATATACTTGGGGAGACGGAGAGTTGCCGGATGAATCTCTTGATTTCTATGAGGAGATGGATGAACTTGATTTGACTGCCATGAAGTCAGCAGTTTTTGGTAGTGGGGATACAGGCTACGCCATTTATTGTGGGGCAGTGGATGTTATCGAGGAGAAGTTAAAGGAGCGTGGAGCAGTCATTTTGCAAGATAGCCTAAAGATTGAGTATGGCCCTAATGCTGTAGAAAAAGAAGCCTGCCGTCAATTCGGACGTCAATTCATCGAAGCCTGTATGGCGGTAACCTAAGATGGGGGGGCCAGTGGGAAGTTGGTTTAACAAAGCAAGGGCTGTACATACCCCTCCGTATAAACGGCTGCACGATTATCGCATGGAGCATATTATGCTGGGTGGGACTGAGAATTTAGCTAGCGGAGCTCAAGCGACGGGTCTCCCACGTTGGCGCCAGCAGGTTCAATATGCTGTGGGGCATACGCTTAATGACTTCTATAGTCTGCTGCCGGAAGTGCGGAGAGAGACACCTATACAATTTCTGTTAGAGCGACGGTGGCCTCCTAGGGGAGATGCTTTTCCCTCCCTTTTGCAATATTGGGATATCAAAACGAGTGTAGCTGATGAGCTTATGCGTATCGTTTCAAGCAATCATCTACAGGAGATTCCAGTGATGTTATATGAACAGTGGCATGTCCCAGTTCCAGCGTTGAATTTGGAGTTATCGATGATTACACAACTGGCTTGGAACTCTTCAAAAAGTGGCCGGAGCGTGAACATTCAGAAGTTTATGGTTAATGGCAATGAGGATATCATCACTGGATTTATGCATATGGCCAATGTTTTTTGCCATCATGCTTATGGTGAGCCAGCGGAGACCGTGGAAGTTTTCTCGCTGCTGGATGGACGTAAATACTGCTTTGCTGGAGAGGCAATCTCGCTTATGGAGTCACTGGATTATGTGCGTTTGTTATCCGTATTTCTTGAGCGTGAAGTGTTAGCTGACGGTTCCTTAAGCTGCAGCGATCGTAGAAATGAGAGAGGCGAAGCGAATTATTTACTATAATAAATATAGACCTCCTTATCTGCAGGTTAGAACACCAGCAAGTAAGGAGGTCTTATTGTTACTGCTTTATTAAAATCTCAAGAGTTAGGTCGGGGGATTAGCCGATAAATCGGTAATAATCCTGTTTATTCTGAATGACAAAGCCGCAGCTCTCATACAGCTTAAGTGCATTGGGATTATCCAGTGCGACCTCCAGATTTACACCATTATAATTTTGGCGCTCTCGTTCGATGGTCTGAAGAAGGGCGCTGCGGCCAATGCCAAGCCCACGTAGCTTTTTGTCGACTGTAAATCCATAGATCCAGGATTCATTATCTTCAGTCCACACTCGCATTTTCCCAACAGGCCTGCCGTCCATCTCGATCATAATATTCTCTTGCATATCTTCCTGTTTGTGCAACTCATACTGCTCGGCAGCATCTTCTGTCTTCATATCAAAACCTCCACAATCCAGTTCGACCAGAATGTGTGCCTCTTCTTCACGAGCTGGCCGTAAGACCACAGTCCCTGTTGCTGAGCTAACATCAGAAGAAACCATGGAATTGCCATCCCATTTCATTTGATATTCAGCGTGATTGAACTGTAGAGGCAAGGTTTGCAGGAAAGCAGTTCCAGATGAAGAAGCGGCGGGTGCATTTAGAAGAAGAGTAGAGACTTTATTGCGTTTGATTATGTTTTGTGCTCGGTTCCACAGAGAGGTGAAGATTCCGCGTCGACGGTAGCCTGGCCGAACCATGCCACAGACCTCCATATCGCTTCCAAAACCATAGAGTCCCAAGAAACCGACCAGTAATTCGTCCTCATAAGTCACAAGCCATTCCGTATCACCTGCGCTTGATGGCTGGCGGAGCATATCCCAATTCAGTTTTAATGAGATTCCTTCATATTGCTCACAGCGTTGTTGCAATTCCTCAATATTCTTAAAAGTGTCGGCAGACGTCAAACCCGTTTCCCCCTAAAGTGTATTTGAACTATTATAAGTTCGCATAGTTACTAAAAAAGCTTCGCGGAAACGGGAGCAGGTTTTAAGCTCTCCCGCCAGTATTCCCGCTCAGCACGTCTTTGTACTCCGGGTACTTCTCAAATTGATGCGCAGCATAGGAGCACACGGGTACAATTTTTAAATTCTCATTCCGAGCCTTGTCCACAACAGCACGTACAAGCTCTTGTCCAGTACCTTGCCCGCGCAGTTCTTCGGAGACACGAGTGTGGTCAATGACCAATTCCCCGGTTTCTTTATCCAAACTGTATGTGATTTCGGCAAGGTCCTTACCGTCATTAGCAACAAAAAAACGTCCGTTTTCATTTTGAATTTGCATCTTATGGCTTCACTCCTAATTAGTTATTGCCTATATTTTACTACCATTAATTGCAAAAAGCGAGGAGCGAACCAGATTGATTGTTCTTCGGGCTGAATGTTGCTTTCCTTGTTACCCGTGGATCGCTGCGCTGTATTTTTTGTTCATGTGGGCAACTTGGCCAAGCAGAATATAGCAAGTGAGAGTTAACTAACCTCGAGTATTTGTTTTGGTAAGCTGAAAACTGGGAACCCCCGGAACCCCCGGAACCCCGAAATGCCAGAACCCCGTAACCCCGTAACCCCGTAACCCCGTAACCCTTGGTTTTCCTATCCGCAGAACCTTTCGGACCCAGCTGACGCTATTTGCATATTTTTAGCCTTTTAAGTAAATTTTCGGACACCAGCGCAGCTATTCCTGTGGAATAGGCACTAAATTGGCGTTTTTTATGCCAATAGCGCCTATGGAGTCCGATAGCATGCTGAAAAGGGGATAATACTGCGAATAAGGTCAACTGTGTCCGATAGCGTAGGATACTAATCCTCCGTAGAACCTTTCGGACCAGAGTTCTAATTTCCCACTGATGCTTTCGGACCCAGCAGACGCTATTTGCACATATTTAGCCGTTTGAGTAAATTATCGGACACCAGTGCAGCTATTCCTTATGAATAGGCACGAAATAGGCATTTATAGTGTCAATAGCGCCTATGGTGAAGCTAGAATAAAAAGTGGACAGTAGTTAACAGACTGGCGATAATGAGTCCACGGAGGTGTGTTCACATGGGAGAACATCGACAACGGTATAACGAAGAATTTAAAAAACAGACAGTGCAGTTCATTCAAGAGCAAACAAAGACAGTGGGCGACTTGGCGGAAGAGCTCAACATCCCAAAAAGTACCCTGCATCAATGGATGAGCCAGTATCGAGAACTAAAGAATGAACCGGCAGCTAGCGTGGATCGAGTACGGGAACTCGAGGCACAGTTGAAAGAAATGAGCCGTCAACTTCAAGAAAAAGATAACAAGATTGCTGATGTGGAAGAGGAATTAGCGATCGTAAAAAAAGCAGTGCACATCTTCAGCAAACCAAGGAACTGAGATTCCAGTTTATTGAAAAACATCGCTCCGAGTTTCTCTTGGAGAAGATGTGCATGACCCTACATGTGTCACGGAGCGGGTACTACAAGTGGCGGACAGAAAAAAACAGTACGCATATGCTTCGTAAGGCTGCGATAATGAAGCGAATTCAGTATCATTTTGCAGACCATCAAAAGCGGTATGGGAGTCCGAAGATCACCCGCCTGTTGCATCAAGAAGGTTATACCGTTACCGAACGCACGGTGAGTGTGTACATGCGACATATGAAGCTTCGCTCCATTGTCTCCAAAACGTATCGCGTACAGACCACCGACTCCAATCATGACCATCCGATTGCCCCAAATACGCTGAACCAGCAATTTAAAATACTCAAACCCAATTCAGTATGGGTTACCGACATTACGTACATTCCTTGCCGGGGAGGGCGCTTGTACCTGGCTAGTGTGATGGACCTTTGCACGCGTGAAATCGTGGGGTGGCGCTTGGAGGACCATATGGAAACTAGCTTAATTTCGGGCGCCTTACAAGATGCTTACGAAGCTAAACAACCGGAAAAGGGTCTATTACATCACTCCGATAGAGGTTCTCAATATACTTCTCATGAATACACGAAGCAGTTGAAAGCGTATGGCATGGAGTCCAGCATGAGCCGCAGAGGTAACTGTTATGATAACGCCTGTATCGAGTCGTGGCACAGCATTTTGAAAAAGGAGCTCATTTATTGTAATCCACGATTCAAAACTAAGGAGCAAGCCTACCAGACACTTTTTCAATATATTGAGTTTTATTATAACCGCAAGCGAATGCATGGCGCGCTGGGGTATCTTTCTCCAGTTCGTTTTGCTGAGCAATTGACTAGAATGTCTGTTGCGTGACTGTCCACTTTCTTGACAGAGGTCCATGGAGTCCGATTGCTCACAAAAAATGGGATAATACTGCGAATAACGTCAACTGTGTCCGATAGCGTAGGATACTAATCCTCCGTAGAACCTTTCGGACCAGAGTTCTAATTTCCCACTGATGCTTTCGGACCCAGCTGACGCTATCTGCACATATTTAGCCGTTTGAGCAAAGTTTCGGACACCAGTGCAGCTATTCCTTATGAATAGGCTCGAAATAGGCATTTATAGTGTCAATAGCGCCTATGGAGTCCGATTGCTCACAAAAAATGGGATAATACTGCGAATAACGTCAACTGTGTCCGATAGCGTAGGATACTAATCCTCAGCAGAAGCTTACGGACCAGAGTCCTAATTCCCCACTGATGCTTTCGGACTCAGCAGACGCTATTAGCACATTTTTAGCCTTTTGAGCAAATTTTCGGACCCCAGTGCAGCTATTCCTTTGGAATAGGAGCGAAATAGGCATTTTTAATGCCCATAGAGCCTATGGAGTCCGATTGCACACAAAAAATGGGATAATACTGCGAATAACGTCAACTGTGTCCGATAGCGTAGGATACTAATCCTCAGCAGAAGCTTACGGACCAGAGTCCTAATTCCCCACTGATGCTTTCGGACTCAGCAGACGCTATTTGCACATTTTTAGCCTTTTGAGCAAATTTTCGGACCCCAGTGCAGCTATTCCTTTGGAATAGGAGCGAAATAGGCATTTTTAATGCCCATAGAGCCTATGGAGTCCGATCGCACACAAAAAATGGGATAATACTGCGAATAACGTCAACTGTGTCCGATAGCGTAGGATCCTAATTCTCCGCAGAAGCTTACGGACCAGAATCCTAATTCCTCACTGATGCTTTCGGACCCAGCAGACGCTATTTGCACATATTTAGCCGTTTGAGTAAATTTTCGGACACCAGAGCAGCTATTCCTTTGGAATAGGCACGAAATAGGTATTTTTAATGCCCATAGTGCCTATGGAGTCCGATAGCATGCTGAAAAGGAGATAATACTGCGAATTAGGTCAACTGAGTCCGATAGAGCTGAGTCCTGATCTCCCGCTGAAGCCTGCGGACCCAGCAGACGCTATTAGCACAAGGTCAACTGAGTCCGATAGAGCTGAGTCCTGATCTCCCGCTGAAGCCTGCGGACCCAGCAGACGCTATTAGCACAAGGTCAACTGAGTCCGATAGAGCTGAGTCCTGATCTCCCGCTGAAGCCAGCGGATCGAGCAGACGCTATTAGCACAAGCTCAGCTGTGTCCGATAGCGCCCACGCTCGCGGAAATGACAGCTAAACCAGCGTGCAATGCAGAAAATTCGGTGCTGAAACAGCAGCTAATGAATTTTTATACACTCCCGTTTATAGAGTAGCTTGCGTATTCTCAGGATAATACAATAAGATTAAGAGAATATCTCACTACTGAAAAGAACCGCTAGCAGGAGGAATCATTGTGGAATACAAGGTTGAGGTTGAATTTGGATCGATTTATGAATTGTTGAACAGCTTACATACTTATCTCTGCAAAAAATCCTATAAGAAGATTGATTTAGGGGTAGCGTGGGCTAATGAAATTGAAAGCACGCTCAGTGAAGAGCTGTTATCCCGTCTGAAAGAAACCGAACTAAACAATGAGTGGAAAATGTTGAATCTGCTCATTTACTGTTGTCCATTTAAGGATGATGTAGACAGTGTGTTGAACTGGATTGAACGGTTATCGGTTGGTGAGTTATATGAGACCTTATCAAAATATGTAAAGGTATTTCCAAGCCATATGGAGGATTACCGTAACCGCGTAGTATTTTTACTCTCCGAGTGGAACCGCCAGTACTTTAGCCAATGCAATCCTGCGATTTTGAGCAAACTGCAGCAGCATGCGGACTCGAAGAACACGGGGCTTAATGAGCTGGACACTGCCGATTTCGTGAACAAGACGACCAACGGATTTTACTTCATGCCTACGGATGGGCTTAAGAAGCTCGTACTGATTCCACAGTATCATTTTCAGCCTGCTAATATTATCTATTGCTATGGGGAATTAACGATCTGCCATTATGCGGCGTGGATATCGATGGAGAATGAGGAAATCTCCCCTTTTATGTACAGAGCGATCCGTAGTCTGAGTGAAAAAAGCCGGCTAAAAATCCTCCAAGCCCTTAGTGATGGCCGTAAGACGTTTACCGAAATTGTTAAGCATGCGGGGATCTCGAAGGGGATTGTGCATGATCATATTTTTAATCTTCGTTGTGCAGGTTTGCTTCATGCCTATATTGAAGGAGAGAATGTCACCGGATACAGTCTGCGTCTTGAAGGTATTCATCGGATGAATGAGCAGCTATTCGAGTATTTGAAATAATGATTTTGAAAAAAAATAACCGTCTGAAAGCCAGGGCTTCTCTTATGCAGAGAGGGGTTTTGGCTTTTTTATTTGTTTTAATTATCGCCTAATTCTGTTTATGGAGAATTTTTTTGAAGTTCTCTCTTTACAGAACTCGAAAACCTTTCTATAATGAACATCAGATGTTATTCATACTTAACGGGTAGGAATTATAGTTATTATTCTATTCAGAGAGAAAAGGGAGATAGGTACATGAGAAAAAATGCGATTGTAATCACTTCATTACTGCTTACGGGGTCACTGTTACTTTCTGCTTGCGCTAACAACAGTAATAACGAATCCTCATCCGCAAACAATGCGGCTGCAGGGACTAATTCAACCAATGTGGAAGCAACCACTGCACCAGAGATTGTTCCTGCGGGTGCTCTAAGCGAACCTTTTACTGCCACGGATTTATCCAAACTTCCAGCGGTGGCCCAGAAACGTACAGATACCATTATCGTCGGGCTTACGGACCCAAGCGGAGCGTTCACTCCTTATTTTCAACAAAGTGGTTATGATGGCAATGTCTCTTCACTGCTATACGCTTCTCTCGTAACTGTTGATGACAAAGGCGTTCCAACGCCGGAGCTTGCGGAGAGCTGGGATGTTTCAGATGATCAGCTTACATACACGTTCCACTTGAGAAAAGATTTGAAATTCAGCGACGGTTCACCGTTAACAGCGGATGATGTGGCATTTACATGGACGATCCAATACGACAAATCGTATGACGGTAGCTCCCAGCTTCCATCGCTAAATGTTAAAGGCGGCAAAGCCTATAAGGAAGGTACATCCCCTACAGTTGAGGGCATTAAAGTAATTGATCCACAGACGATCTCAGCAACCCTTGAGCAACCAAACGCAACGGCGCTGGTACAGCTCGGCTCGAATGTACTGTCGAAAGCTTACTATGGCAAGGACTATAAAATTGGAAATCTTGAATACATTAAAAAGCTGCATGAGAAGCCACTTGGCGATGGACCTTACAAGCTGGAGAAATTTATTCCAGGTCAAGAAGTGCGTTTTGTAGCGAATGAGAATTATTTCAAAGGTAAACCAAAGACGGAGCATTTCATCTACAAAACTACGGAAGGCGACGTATGGCAGTTCGTAGAAACTGGTGAAGTGGACTACGCTTCCTTTAGTGCGACAGACGAGAATATCGAGAAGCTGAAAGCACTCGGTTTTGTGAATATTATTCCTTACACTCCAAGTACCTATGGTTACTTGCAAGTTAACCTCAAGCATGAGCAGCTCAAGGATAAGCTTGTACGTCAAGCTATTGTGTACGGTTTGGATCGTCAGAGTATTTATGTGGATGCAGCACAAGGTGCAGGTTCTATTGCCAACATCCCGGCATCGCCGATTTCCTGGTCTTACACTGAGGAAGGTATTAATCCTTACAAATATGATCCGGAAAAAGCAAAACAATTGCTCGATGAAGCTGGCTGGACGGTAGGCGCGGGGGGGATCCGTGAAAAAGATGGCAAACCGCTGTCCATCCATTACCTCGGTTCGAAGAGTAAAAACACAGACATTTTCATCGCTGTAGCTAAAGAGAATTTTGAAGCGCTGGGTATCGAATTCCAGCCTGAGGTTTTCGCAGACTTTAACTCACTGGTATCGAAAGTAGAAGGTGGGGACTACGATCTCGTATCCTTCTCCACAAGCATGTTGACTGATCCGTCTGACGGGTTCATGCAATTCTTCGATGGAGAAATCACGGATTATGACAATCCGAAATTCCTGGAGCTGTACAACAAAGCCTTGGCCACTACTGATATTGAGGCACGCAAAGCGGTATATAAAGAGCTGTATCAGCTTTTCAATGATGAACTGCCTATTATTTTCACAAGTTACAAAAAGACGGTATACGCCTATAACGGACGTATTGAGAATCTATCGGTCAGCCCGTTCATCGGTCTTGCTGGCAGTCTGCCAACTTGGAGCCTGAAATAAATAAACCAGTGTCCCCTGCCCTGACTGGATTCAAGGGCAGGGGACGAATCATAAGGAGTCTGTCATGAGCGCTTATTTATCGAAAAGACTGTTGTACATGGTCATCATCTTATTTGCGGCATCATTATTGATCTTCTGTCTGTATGCTTCAACTCCCGGTGATTTCATAACCGGAAATATTAAATTGACCGCTGAACGCAAAGCTGAGCTTCGTGAAATCTACGGCTTAAACAAGCCTGTGCTTGAACGGTATGGGATCTGGATGAAGAATGCGCTGCATGGTGATTTCGGGTATTCCTTAGCCCAACAAAAGCCTGTGCTGCAGCTTTTTAATGATTATATTTGGAATTCCTTTTTGCTGGCTGCCGTATCTACGTTTCTAACGTGGGTGATTGCGGTCATTATTGGCGTCATCTCTGCCTATAAGCAATATTCCTGGTTCGATACACTAGTGATGATCGCTATATTTGCAGCAATGTCGCTGCCGTCATTTTTTATAGGCTTATTCCTGATCAAAATCCTGGCCGTCGATCTCAAGTGGCTGCCTCCAGGTGGAATAATCACCACGGGTAGTAATGCTACGGGTTTGGCTTACTTTAAGGAGATCGTAATGCATATGACCCTTCCGGTTGTAGTTATGACCCTTCTGGGATTAGGTTCGCTCACCCGTTATTTCCGCAGCAATATGATTGATGTCTTAAAACAGGATTATATCCGTACGGCACGCGCCAAAGGCCTAAAAGAACGCAAGGTGCTCTTTACACACGCCTTACGTAATGCCTTGCTGCCCGCAATTACACTGGTTGGTTTTGAGCTTCCAGCACTATTTGGCGGATCACTTATTATTGAGAAAATATTCAATTGGCCTGGGATTGGCCAACTGTATATGCAGTCCTTCGGACTAAGGGATTATCCTTTGCTGATGGGCTTTACGATGTTTATTGCCATACTTACCGTCATAGGAACGTTGCTTTCGGATGTTTTGTACCGGATTGCCGATCCTAGAGTTCGGCTATAGAGAGGAGGAAGCTGACGTGGCAGTTCAAAGTAATGTAGCTGGGATCGCGAAGCCGCAGACCACCAAAGGAAAATCCTCTTTATTCCGGCAATCCATGCGGAGGTTGCTGAAGAACAAGCTGGCGGTATCCGGATTTGTGGTGGTGATCTTTATGTTTGCGCTTTGTTTTATTGGTCCGCTGTTCTCACCTTATACGGATAACAAAATTAATATGGCTATGATGAACAAGGCACCCAATATGAAGCATTGGCTGGGCACTGATGCATTGGGCAGAGATATTCTGACCCGGGTAATGCAGGCGGGGCGCATTTCACTGACCGTAGGACTAGCATCAATGGTTCTTTCGGTGTTTATCGGTGCTCTTTTGGGGGCTATTGCTGGGTATTACCGCGGTATTGCCGATCAAATCATTATGCGGATTGCGGATCTTTTATTGACGGTCCCGAGTCTGCCACTGCTCTTTATTTTTGGTGCGTTATTATCGGAGTGGAAGATTCCAACGGATTATCGGATGTATATCGTTATGCTGATGCTTAGTATTGTGAGCTGGCCGGGTATGGCACGTATGGTACGGGGTCAAATGCTTAGTCTGCGAGAACGTGAGTTTATGCAGGCGGCGGTAGTATTAGGCCTCCGTGATCGGCGTAAATTATTTAATCATTTGCTGCCGAATATCGTTCCGTTGCTGATCGTTATGGCTACCCTTAACATCGGTGGCGCTATATTGAGTGAATCGGTTCTTAGCTTTTTTGGGCTAGGTGTTATGCCGCCAACTCCAACCTGGGGCAATATGATTGATGCTGCGAATAATATGATCGACTTTCAGGATCGGCCGTGGCTGTGGATTCCACCAGGGTTATCGATTTTTGCGACAGTGATCGCGATCAATATCTTTGGAGACGGACTCCGGGACGTGCTTGATCCTAAACAGAAGAGGTAGGTGACCCTCAGATGAGTGATTTAATGAATATAGACGGTCTAAGTACATACTTCTTCACGGAAGAAGGAAAAGTGAAAGCCGTTGATGATGTAAGCTTCCGTGTTCGCGAGGGAGAGACGGTATGTATCGTTGGAGAATCGGGCTGCGGCAAAAGCGTGACCGCGATGTCCATCATGGGGCTTGTTGAGGAACCCGGGGGCAAGGTAGCCCAAGGGAAAATTGATTTTCAGGGTGAGGATTTGTTGAAAATGGACAAAAACACACTGCGAACCATCCGCGGGAATGAAATCGCGATGATCTTCCAGGAGCCCATGTCCTCCCTTAATCCTGTAATCAAGATCGGTGAGCAAATCATGGAGCCGCTGATTGTACATTTGAAGATGAACAAGAAACAGGCGCGTATCCGGGCGATTGAACTGATTAAGCAGGTAGGCATATCACGACCAGAGCAAATTGCTGATAGTTACCCGCATGAATTAAGTGGAGGTATGCTGCAGCGGATTATGATTGCTATTGCCATTGCCTGCAGTCCAAAGCTATTGATTGCTGATGAACCGACTACGGCGCTGGATGTAACGATTCAAGCGCAAATTCTGGATATGCTGCGTGAAATTAAAGATAGCTCGGGCATGTCCATTCTACTAATCACCCATGATCTTGGTGTAGTGGCAGAGATGGCCGATTATGTGATTGTTATGTATTCCGGAAAGATTGTGGAGGAGGGGGAGGTTGTTGAATTGTTCAACAACCCCAAACATCCCTATACAAAAGGGCTGCTCAAATCGAAGCCGGTAATCAATCAGCGACAGGATGAGCTGTATTCCATACCAGGTCAAGTGCCAAATCCACTTGAGCTGGTGCCCTCTTGTTATTTTCATGACCGCTGTGAGCATTGCATGCCTGTATGTGTCAGCCAGCAGCCCCGGCTTAAAGAGGTGGCCAGCAGACAAAAGGTAGCTTGCTGGTTGTATGAGGAGGCGGTTGTTCATGCCTGAGGCACTGCTTGAGGTCAATCATTTAAAGAAATATTTCCCTGTTACTAAGGGGCTCCTTAACCGAACCGTTGGGCATGTAAAGGCTGTTGACGATATTAGCATTACCCTTCAACCTGGGGAGACGTTTGGGCTTGTAGGGGAATCTGGGAGCGGCAAAAGTACAGTCGGACGGACGATTTTACGGCTAACGGATAAAACGGCAGGTGAGATCAAATTCAAAGGGATAGACATTCACTCCCTGTCTCCCGCTGAATTGCGCAATATTAGACCCCAAATGCAGTTGATCTTTCAAGATCCTTATAGCTCTCTTAACCCACGGGTTCGTATAGGAGATGCCATTGGTGAAGCTTTACTGGATCATGGTTTATGCTCAAGGTCCGAGGTGCGAGATCTGGTGCTTGAAGCGCTAGCAGCTTGCGGTTTATCTTCTTATCATATTGATCGCTTTCCGCATGAATTCTCCGGGGGGCAGCGGCAGCGGATCGGGATCGCCCGTGCGCTTGTTTTGAATCCTGAGCTGATCATTGCAGACGAACCAGTTTCAGCACTGGATGTTTCCATCCAAGCACAGATTATTAATTTATTTAGTAAGCTCCAGCAGAGTCGAGGGTTAACGTATTTGTTTATCTCCCATGACCTGAGTGTTGTGGAGCATTTGTGTTCAAGAATCGGTGTCATGTATCTGGGCTCTATGATGGAGACGGCTTCAAGAGATGAACTGTTTAAGAATCCGCTCCACCCGTATACCAAAGCGCTGCTGTCGGCTGTTCCGATTCCTATTCCAAAGCTGAAAAGGGAAAGAATTGTACTTAAGGGAGATATTCCGAGTCCGGTAAACCCGCCTTCTGGCTGTAAATTCCATACCCGTTGTCCCTTTGCGCAAGAGGTTTGCAGATCTGAAATCCCGGTATTTCGTGATGTTGGCAGTAACCATTTTGTAGCTTGTCATTTAGTTTAATAGTTGTCACAAATATAGTAATGATTTACTCCTAAGTCATGAATAATTAATGTTGAATTGTATAATAATACAATTTGACCTTATTTTTACCTAGGCTCAAAAGTCTTGAGAGGTTTCAAAGCCAGGTCAATGGGGTAATTAGAGAGTGGTTAGGTTAGGCGTACATATCTAATCGGTCTAGTATAAAATCCCTACTTAGGAGGAATCATCGTGAATACAACAGTACGTTTGACAGAAAGATCCGGCTCGACTTCTTCACAGCGCAGAAAAGGCTTTGTACCGGTAGTCGTGTACGGTGCAGGTTCAGATAGCCAGTCCTTTACAGCGGATGCTAAGACAATTTCAGGTATTTTAGCCAGCAACCCACGGGCTGTTCTTACTTTGGAATTGCCAGACTCGGGCAAAAAGAACGTGGTTATTCAAGAAATCCAACGTCAGCCAATCTCTAAACAACTGCTGCACATTGATTTTCAGCAGATTGATATGAAGGCCAAATTGGATACAAAAGTAGCGTTCCACTTTACAGGTGAACCAGTAGGTGTGAAGAGCGGCGGCGTGCAACAAATTGAATTGCATGAGCTGGATATTCGCACACTTCCAGATAAAATAGCTGCATCCTTTGAAGTGGATATCAGTGGACTAGATATTGGTGATCAATTGCTGGTATCTGATTTGCCGAAGCATGAAGGCTGGGAAGTATTGACGCCTGAGGACACTTTGATTGTCCGTATTTCACCTCCAGCAGCGCAAGAGCCAACAGAAGAAGATACTGCTGAACCCGCTGCAGCTGAAACTGCTGGCGAAGATAAAGCAGAATAGTATAGAGATAAATAGTAAAGAGCAGATAGAATCCTTATAAAGGAGCTGTCTGCTCTTTTTGTTTTGCCTTCATAAATATGAATTCATAAAAAAGATGCTGGTCTTTCGTATGGTTTCTCAAATGGAAATTTTGGTTGTTTCGCCTCATTTAGTTAAAAATTTACATAAAATCGTTGACGAACGGGTTTCTAAGCCTGAAAATGAGGACAATTACCATGGTGAAATATTCAAAAGTCCCTGTTGTTGCTGTTTGAAAACGCTTTAGTTTTTATGCTTCAAAGAACTCTCATTGCCTAGTTCATCATGATTAAGAGGAGGAAAGTTATGAAGATGAGGAAGCTGTTTTCGATCTTAATGACAAGTTTGCTGGTGCTTGGGGTAGCTCTACTCTTTGGTGGTAAAGCGAATGCAGATGCTGCAAGTGACGCTTCAAATCGTGCTTTAATCTGGCTGAAGGCCCAGCAGGATGCAACAGCGGGGTATGCTTTTGAGGGACTGGTCGATAGCTTTGAAGATTTCTGGGGACCAAACAACCCCAAACAGATTGTATACACATATGATCAAGCGGTTGCAGCTATCGCCTTTATTGTAAAGGGTGAACGGACGCGGGCAGAGCAGGTTTTGAACAAAATGCGGGACATTCAAGATCCATCAGGCTTCTGGCTGAATTCTTATTGGTATAACAACGGCTTCGGAGAAGAAATCCGTAAACATGTGGGACCCGTTGTATGGATGGCAATGGCTGCTATGGCTTATGAGAAGCAATATAATGATTCACGGTATCGTCCAATGGCGCTCAAAGCACTAGATTGGAGTTTACAGTATAAAAAGGCTAATGGCAGTATCGCAGGGGGATGGAGTGGTTGGAGTAATTCCGATGAGCCTTGGAGCTCAACCGAGCACAATATCGATATTTACCGGGTATTGCAGTATTATGCTTCGGTGGATTCCTCAAAGGGAGCCACTTATAACAGTGCGGCTTCTGGAGTCAAAACCTTCCTGGATAATTATGTGTGGGATGACACTGTCAAACGTTTCAAGGGGGGCTGGAAAAACGATACAAATCTGATCGACCCCAAAATACCTTTAGACGTGAACCCTTGGGGAGTGTTAGCTTTAGGCGTATCCGGGGCCCATAACTACGGCGCAAGCTTAACCTATGTGGAAAATGCCTCCGGCACCCCGGGAACACTAGCAAATCCGCGTTACAAGCAGACGCTTACTTACAATGATGCTGGGAATACGCTCACCGGATACGATTTTGACTGGACAGACGAAGTATTGCCGGCGTATGACGATAACGGAAATCAAATTGGCAATACGGGTGCTGACGTATGGTTTGAAGGAAGCGCATTCATGTCACTCGCTTATTATCTGCAAGGCAATGCCTCAAAGGCAGACGCCATTAATACAGAGATTATTAAAAAACAAGGCACAAGCGGTGCTTCGCTCGGGGGTATTCCCTACTCGCTGAAAGGGTCCAGCAACAGTTATTGGGTGATGGCGCAGCAAAACTGTGTTTCCAGCACAGGCTGGTTAATAATGTCCCTGCACCGGTTTAATCCATTCACAGGTCAATATTTGACGGGTGGTGGTAATACTGGGGATGCAGCCGCGCCAACCGCTCCCGCTAATCTAACGGTAACCAGTAAGACGGATACAGGAGTTAGCTTAACCTGGTCCGCTTCTACCGATAATGTTGGCGTTACAGGTTATATTGTTTATCGCGGAACACAGCAGGTGTCCACTGTGGGGGGAACTACAGCTACTGTTAGTGGACTTACTCCAAGCACAGCCTATACGTTTACAGTAAAAGCTACGGATGCAGCAGGTAATTTATCCTCCGCTAGTAATACCGCAACAGTTACTACTAATTCCACTGGAGGCAGCGGTGGCGGTGATCATGTGACGGCTGACTTTACAGCAGGGGTAACGAGACTTTCTGCTACAGAGGCGAGTATCTATATTACACCTGTAACCAGTGCTCTTTATGTAGATGTACATTACAAGATTAGCGGTGGTTCCCAGCTTAATTACCGGATGACTAATAACTCAGGAACATGGAAGCAGACGGTGAGTGGATTAAGCGCTGGCAGCAGTATTGAGTACTGGTTCACTTATGAGAAATCCGGCCCGCAATATGATTCAGCACATTATACTTTTGTTCAGTAAGATTAGCAGTTCGTAAAAATCATTCTAAGAGAAGGCTGTTCCATGCTGCCATTTATAAGCGGCGGGGGCAGTCTTTTTTTGTGGGAAAAATAGTGAATAACCGTTAAATCCTTCTCAAGACGGAGGTCTGCTCTTAAGGTATGCTTTAAAATCTTTGGGGGAGACGTTAGGACTCGATGGTCACTAGCGTAGGTAGGTATGAGGTGAGTTTATTTTATTGGTTTTACAACGTAACAGTGTTGTGTTACGATGGCTTCAAGGAGTGATAAGCATGGAAGAGGATTTGATCTCGAAGAAGCAGCTATTAGAATTAACCGGTATATCCTATGGGCAATTGTACCGCTGGAAGCGGAAGCAGTTGATTCCAGAGGAATGGTTTATCCGTAAATCTACGTTTACTGGACAGGAGACTTTTTTTCCAAAAGACATGATCTTGTCCCGTATCGATAATATTGTGAATATGAAAGATGGACTTTCTTTGGATGAAATGGCTGATAAGCTATCAGATAAGGCTTCTTTTGACAGAGTAAGTGTATCTGCTGCGGAAATTATAGAACGTAACATTGTTTCGTCAGTGACACTGGGGAAATTTGGAGAGAGGCTTGGTGTCAAGAATGGATATAGCTTCGATCAGCTCACTTATTTATTGGCTGTAGACCGCCTGCTTAGTGCAGGGGAGATGAATATGGAGGAAGCAGAGCTCCTGTTTCGAACCTTAATGAATAAAGCCTCCAATCTTGAGAGTGACAGCTGGGAGTTGTTTTTTATCCGCAAAATGGGGGTGTCATCCTTTATTCTGGCTCAGGCACCAGCGGAGTTATGGTTCGATGAAGGGGTAAAGCTGGTCAGTAAAATACTCAGTGCAGATGTAATAGAACAATTGAAAGGTAAGCTTGCTTTTAAGCTTGTTGAATAGGGGGTTCCTGTAATGGACAAACGACAGCTGCCGGATCTGATTATAAACGGAGTCAGCGGGGGGGCAGGAGGTACTTATAACAGTGTGAAAATCGATGGTGTAGGCAAAGTAACGGGACCCATCGTGACGCGAATTTTTAAAGGAAATGGGCATATGAATTTGAAGAATGATCTCTCGGCGGAAGAAGCGGAATGCAATGGGACGATGAAAGTGCTGGGACATTTGCGTTTTAACTCCCTAAAGGTGGATGGAATGATTACTGTCGGTGAGAGCTTTCGGGGAGAAAGTTGCACTCTTCATGGAATGCTGAATATCAAGGGTGATTGTGAGCTTGAGGATTTTGCGGGGGAAGGAAGCTTTAGTGTCGGAGGTTTACTTAGTGCAGGACATGTAGACTTCAAACTGCAAGGGCAGGGAAAGGCGCATGAAATTGGTGTGGAGAGTCTAGTGATCCGGCAAACGAATAGTGGAGTCTGGAGCAAAATGTTAAGTGGAATCATCCCTAAATTAAGATCGGAGCTGCGGGCTCGGACTATTGAAGGAGATTTTATTGATTTAGAGTATACAATAGCGGATGTTATCAGGGGCAATATTGTGATTGTAGGGCCAGGCTGTACTATCGAACGGATAGAGTATCGTGATCAGATCACAGTACATCCAGAAGCAAAGGTTGGAAAGGTGGAGAAGATCGGTGAGTGAAGAAACAACTCGGAGTAATTTGAAAATAATAGGCACAACGACCTCAGCGGGAGGCTTCTTTCGGGACATTAAAGTTACTGGGGAAGGTCATTTTGCAGGTGATGTAGATTGTGAGAAGCTGAGCCTGACTGGAAATGCCAGAGTAGATGGAAACCTGCTAATGACCAAAATGAAAATAACCGGTGAGATGACACTTTTGGGTAATCTTGAAGGGGATTCCTTGCGGGGTCAGGGTGAAATTAAAGCAACCTCCGTAAAAATCGACGATATTCATCTTAATGGTAATTTGGAGGTCAATGGTGATTGTGAAGGTGAACATCTGCGTATTTCGGGCGCTCTCAATGTGGCAGGACTGCTAAGTGCGGAGCAACTGGAGATCAATTTATATGGAATAAGTAGAGCGAAAGAGGTTGGAGGCAGTGCTTTAACGATCAAAAAAAGCAAGACCGGAAAATTCCTGCATTTGATGAAGCAGAATCCTAAAGTGCTTTTTGAGGCTGGGCTCATTGAAGGCGATACGATAGAGCTGAATAATACAAAAGCAAATATTGTCAGAGGAGATCGGGTAATCATCGGTGTGGACTGTGAGATTGATACTGTGGAATACCGTAGTGATTTGGAGATTCACAAGAATGCAATAGTGAGGCATCAAGTGAAGTTGTAACACATAGTTATAGATCTTTTGACAATGGGGAGTGGAACAAATGAGTGCTGCCAAAGCGCCCAATCTGGGCATTGTTATCGCAGGTCTGCTGTTAGGAATACTGATGGCCTCCATGGACAGCACCATCGTTGCTACAGCAATGGGCAATATTGTTGGGGAACTAGGCGGTATGGACAAATTTGTCTGGGTAACATCAGCTTATCTCGTAGCTGAGATGGCGGGGATGCCTATCTTTGGCAAGCTGTCTGATATGTATGGGCGTAAAAAGTTTTTTATTTTTGGGATTATTGTATTTATGGCAGGTTCGGCGCTTTGCGGGACGGCAGATACAATTACTCAGTTGGCTGCTTATCGGGCGGTTCAGGGAATTGGAGGCGGCGCGCTAGTGCCGATTGCTTTTGCCATAATGTTCGACGCCGTACCACTGGAGACACGGGGCAAGCTGGGCGGTGCATTTGGTGCGGTGTTTGGATTATCAAGTATTTTTGGTCCATTGCTAGGCGCGTATATCACCGATCATATTGCTTGGCAGTGGATATTTTATATTAACTTGCCGCTTGGACTGTTGGCTTTTGTGATGGTCGTATTCTTTTATAAAGAATCACACGAGCATTCTAAACAACCTATTGATTGGCTGGGTGCGGGCACACTGCTGGGCTCTGTCATCTGCTTAATGTTTGCGTTGGAGCTGGGTGGAAAAGAGTACGCTTGGGGCTCATCGATGATCCTCGGCTTATTTGCAGCTTTTGCTATATTGGCGGCAGTGTTCCTTTTTGTAGAGACGAGAGCGAAAGAGCCGATCATTTCCTTTGCTTTATTCAAAAAAAGACTGTACGCCGTCAGCATTTTGTGTGCGCTATTTAGCGGTGCTGCATTTATTGTGGCCTCCGTATACATTCCTATTTTTATTCAAGGTGTATTGGGGGGTTCGGCTACCAATTCAGGACTTGTCCTGCTGCCGATGATGGTCGGCTCAGTAATTACCGCCACAACGGGAGGATTCCTGATGGCAAAAACCAGTTACCGCAATCTGCTGATACCTACGTTTGTACTTTTGGTGATCGGCACAGGACTGGTAGCAACGCTTACTCCGGAAGCTTCACGTCTCTTGGTTACCTTGTACATGATTTTAATCGGATTGGGCATCGGCGCTTCCTTTTCTGTGTTAAGCACAGCAGCTATTCATGGTCTGACAGCGCAGCAACGCGGCTCCGCCAGCGCAACACTGAATTTCATTCGTTCGCTTGGCATGACCATCGGAATTACCACATTTGGCATTATTCAAAGCCATTATTTCTCGGGCAGTCTAACTAAGTTGCTCACAGCAAATGGAGGAGGAGCTGCTCCTGCGGGGGCTGCTGGGGTTATGGATTTTAAAGATCCGCATTCCCTGCTGTCGCCTGAGACTAGAGCACTCATTCCACCGGAAATTTTGAGCAAAATTACAGAGGGACTTTCCTCTTCCATTGCGAACACCTTCGCTTGGGCGGTTATTCCAGCTGCATTAGCTTTGCTGGCTTCCTTTTTTATGGGGCGTCAGAAAATGGATGCCTCCGCGGAGGGGGAAGTTCAGACGCCCGGGCATTAGGCTGTGGCGGAAGACGTTGGGCATTCGAATAATGAGCGGAAATTAGTGCGTATTATACGGAATGCAGTGATTGGTGTAAACAAACTATGGTTGTAAAGTGATGGAGCAGCTTCTCATTTGAGAGGCTGCTTTTTTATGTGTGGTTGGGAGTACAAATGAGCATGAACCCTCGAAGTAAGGGAGATGAGTTCGAAGGTTGAGTAAATGCGATGAATCCTGGAAATAAGTGCATCTGGATCCGACGGCATGAGGGAATGCGATGAATCCAAGAATGAGTCCGATAGCAGGAGGGAATGCGGTGGATCCAAGAATGAGTCAGACTGTATGAGTGAATGCGATGAATTCTCGATAGAAGTGTGCCTGATTTCGCTGCATGAAGTGTGTTGCGGACCGTATAGTCGCTATTGCTGATTTTTAAGCTACTTTGCGGTAGTTTCGGACTGTATTGTTCTTATGGGCATGAATTTGCTCATATTTGGACTATATTTGTGTGAATAGCTGCACCTGAGTCCGATAGCACGAGGAAAAACGCTGAATCCCGGAAATAAGTGCATTTGGGTCCGTTAGCATGAGGGAATGCGGTGGATTCTAGAATGAGTCCGATAGTACAAGAAAATGTGATGGATTCTAGATAGAAGTGTGCCAAAAAATGATGCGTGGAGTGTTGCGGACCGTATAGTCACTATTGCTGATTTTTGAGCTACTTTGCCGTAGTTTCGGACTGTATAGCTCTTATCGGCATGCATATGCTCGTATTTGGACTATATTTGTGTGGATAGCTGCACCTGAGTCCGATAACACGAGGAAAAGCGCTGAATTCGGGAAATAAGTGCATCTGGGTCCGACGGCATGAGGGAATGCGATGAATCCAAGAATGAGTCCGATAGCAGGAGCAAATGTGATCTCGATAGAAGTGCGCCTAAGAATGATGGATGGAGTGTTGCGGACCGTATAGTCGCTATTGCTGATTTTTTAGCTACTTTGCCGTAGTTTCGGACTGTATGCTCTTATCGGCATGAATTTGCTCATATTTGGACTATATTTGTGTGGATAGCTGCACCTGAGTCCGATAGCACGAGGAAAAACGCTGAATCCCGGAAATAAGTGCATTTGGGTCCGTTAGCATGAGGGAATGCGGTGGATCCAAGAATGAGTCAGACTGTATGAGTGAATGCGATGAATTCTAGAATGAGTCCGATAGCATGAGCAAATGTGATGAATTCTCGATAGAAGTGTGCCTGATTTCGCTGCATGAAGTGTATTGCGGACCGTATAGTCGCTATTGCTGATTTTTAAGCTACTTTGCGGTAGTTTCGGACTGTATTGTTCTTATGGGCATGAATTTGCTCATATTTGGACTATGTTTGTGTGAATAGCTGCACCTGAGTCCGATAGCACGAGGAAAAACACTGAATCCCGGAAATAAGTGCATCTGGGTCCGATAGCATGAGCAAATGTGATGGATTCTAGAATGAGTCCGATAGTACAAGAAAATGTGATGAATTCTAGATAGAAGTGTGCCAAAAAATGATGCGTGGAGTGTTGCGGACCGTATAGTCGCTATTGCTGATTTTTAAGCTACTTTGCCGTAGTTTCGGACTGTATAGCTCTTATCGGCATGAATTTGCTCATATTTGGACTATATTTGTGTGAATAGCTGCACCTGAGTCCGATAGCACGATGAAAAGCGCTGAATTCCGGAAATAAGTGCATCTGGGTCCGATGCCAAAACTATGAAGTGTGAAAGACCATAACAAATGAAGAGGACAAAGCGCACCATAGTTGATGTAGCAGACGAAGAGGACAAAGCGCACCATAGTTGATGTAGCAGACGAAGAGGACAAAGCGCACCACAGTTGATGTAACAGACGAAGAGGACAAAGCGCACCATAGTTGATGTAGCGGACGAAGAGGACAAAGCGCACCATAGTTGATGTAGCGGACGAAGAGGACAAAGCGCACCGTAGTTGATGTAGCGGACGAAGAGGACAAAGCGCACCATAGTTGATGTAGCAGATGAAGAGGACAAAGCGCACCATAGTTGATGATATAAGGAACGAGGAGGGTCTAGTTGCCCATAGCTCCCAAGCGCTCCTTAGAAACCATCTCTTTCAGCGGCAGGATGAGGGGAATTCCCGTCATCCTGCCACTTTTTATAAGCCAAAAGGCATGTAGGCTCTCCATCACTAGACCCACAGTGATTAGGTAGAAAATGGTCGAAATATATGCGAATTTGGTTCACAAGCATCAGACGGTTCTCCAGTGAGGCCGTTCTGTGTTCTATCTCGCCATACATAAAGGTTCTGATACTATGAAAACGTAATCAAAATCTGGGTATAGGAGATTCCGACATGGGGGTACCTTCTGGTGAATTACTTCCCAGCGTCGATCCGGTTCATCGATCCCGCTGGAAGATGAAGAACAAACATAAATTGTTCTTCATGGCTTTTCCGTTTCTTGTTGTCACCTTTATTTTCTATTATCTGCCGATCAGCGGATGGATTTATGCATTTTATGATTTCATTCCCGGAATACCGTTGTCTGACACGCCATATGTCGGGTTGAAATGGTTCAAGACGATTGTATCCAATCCAACACAGACCGCAGAGGTTGTGCGCGTGCTGAAGAACACTCTTGCCATGAGTTCACTTGGACTAATTACCTCGATATTTCCAGTGATCTTTGCGATTTTTCTGACCGAGATTAAGTCAGGCTGGTATCGCAAGATGGTGCAGACGCTAACCACGATTCCGAACTTTATCAGCTGGATTCTGGTATATGCATTGGCTTTCTCGTTGTTCTCCGTTGATAACGGGGTCATCACGCACATTTTAGTGCAGCTTGGAATCGTTGATGAAGGTTATAACTTTTTAGCCTCCAGCTCGAATATTTGGGTCACGATGATTATTTGGTATTGGTGGAAATCGTTAGGCTGGGGTGCCATTCTCTATCTTGCTGCAATCGCAGGCATTGATCAAGAATTGTACGAGGCCGTTGAGGTGGATGGTGCAAGCCGGTTCCGTAAAATCTGGCATATTACCATTCCGGGTCTTGTCCCAACCTTCTTTGTCCTACTGCTGCTCTCCATAGGTAACCTAGTCAATAACGGGATGGAGCAGTACTTTGCCTTTCAAAATGCGATGAATAAAGATTCCATAGAAGTGCTGGATCTTTATGTATACAATATTGCGTTCGCTAACAACTTTCCGTTTGCCACTGCTGTCAGTATGCTGAAGTCGGTCGTCAGTGTAATTCTACTGTTCGCGGCAAACACATTATCCAAGATGGTGCGTGACGAATCTATCATTTAAGGCAGGGGTGATCCCATTTGAGAAAGAAAAAACTAACTTCTGGAGAATTAATCTTTCAAATTATTATCTACACACTCTTTGGATTGTTCACCCTGTCATGCATTTATCCATTCTACTATTTGTTCATTAATACGATCAGTTCGAATGATCTTAGCGCAGCGGGGGATATCAAATTTTATCCAAGGCAGATCCATTTTGATAACTATAGTAAAGTTCTAAGAATCAGTGGTTTAGGTCATGCGGCGACAGTCTCTATTTATAGAACAGTTGTTGGTACTTTGCTCACCGTTGGATCTTCGGCATTTCTTGGGTACTTGTTCACCAAAAAGGAAATGTGGGGCCGGAGTATTTGGTACCGCAGTGTTGTAGTCACGATGTATTTCAGCGCAGGGCTGATCCCATGGTATATCACCATGCATAACTTGCATCTGACTAATAACTACCTGGCTTATATTTTGCCAACCATTATTACTCCTTTTAATATCATTTTGGTCAAAACCTTCGTCGAGGCTATTCCGCCCTCACTTGAGGAGTCGGCGTCAATGGATGGAGCAGGGTACTTCCGGGTGTTCTGGAGTATCATTGTTCCTCTTACAACACCTATCTTGGCTACGATTACGATTTTCTCAGCGGTGAATCAGTGGAATGCCTTTATTGATACGGCGTTTCTAATGACAGATACGAAATACTTTACGCTCCAGTTCTTATTATGGCGTTATTTGAACGAATCCAGCTCGCTCGCGGCCTTAATTCGTAATTCGCCAGATATGGCCGCTAGTGCAGCGAATATGCAGACTCCAACCTCTGTGCGGATGACTGTAACGATGATCGTCGTATTGCCGATTTTGATCGTGTATCCGTTCTTCCAACGCTTTTTCGTCAAAGGAATTATGATCGGTGCGGTTAAAGGCTGATGGGTGGCCGCTCTGGACCAGAACTGGGTTTTCCTCTGCTATAAGCAGAGTTGAACTATAAGTGAAGAGATGAAAGGGAGGGTATAAAGCAATGAGATTAAGAAGAGCATCGCTTGTCATGCTATCCGTAATCCTGGTCTTCGTTCTTGCAGCATGTGGCGGGGGGAATAATACGGCTAATTCGGGCAAAAACACGAGCACAGAGAAACCTACGTCGGCTGCCACAAATGCCCCGGCGGAGGAGACAGCAGCACCGGATGACGGAGCGCTTGATCATTCCAAGCCGCTGAAGCTGACTGTATTCTCAACAACCGCTAACTATGCCGGTCCACAGACCGGATGGTTTGCAAAAATCATCAAGGATAAGTTCAACATTGAAATGGACATTGTAGCTTCAAACCTGACTGGTGGAGATACCAAAATCTCTGCAATGATGGCTTCCGGTGATCTTGGAGATATCATTATTTTCGGTGACGACAAGAACCACTATCCAAATGCCATCAAAGGAAAGCTGCTCTTGGACTGGACACAGGACGGTCTTTTGGACAAATACGGAAAAGACATTTCTAGCACTTTCCCAAAAGCTATTGAGAAAGCAAAGGTAGCTTTTGGCGGTGGATCATCAGTCTTTGGTATGGGGAACAGCGTAGCTTCTAACCCATCCGGACCTTCTGAAGGAAAAGATATGACTTGGGGTCCAGACCTGCGCTTTGATCTTTACCAACAAATTGGAGCGCCAGAAATTACAAAGATTGAAGATTATCTGCCTGTGCTGAAAAAAATGCAAGAGCTCGAGCCTAAGAACGAACAAGGCAAAAAAACCTATGCTTTCTCGATGTGGTCTGATTGGGATGGCAACTATAAAATGACATTGGCTAAACAGTTCGCAAACATGATGGGCTATGACGAAATTCCTGATACTGCTGTGTATGTTAAGGCAGATGAAGAAAAGTATTATGACTTTTTATCCGAAGATAGCTGGTACATGAAATCGCTCAAACTGTATTTTGAAGCTAACCAAATGGGGCTGGTTGATCCGGACTCTATGACGCAAAAATTCGACGATGTTGTAGCGAAATACAAAGATGGTCGTCTATTGTTCTCTTGGTTCCCATGGCTAGGAGCTGCTAACTACAATACACCAGAAAGAACAGCCGAAGGTAAAGGTTTTGCGCTAGTTCCGTTCAAAGATGAATTGATGTATTCCACAGGCTTCAATGTTTACGGTGGTAACGGTATTATTGCAATCGGCGCAAAAGCTAAGGAACCTGCTAGAATTATGGAATTCATTAACTGGATGTACACACCGGAAGGTGCAATGATTTCTGCAGGAAGTGGTACAGCAGTACCTAACGGACCTCAAGGTCTGACCTGGGATATTGATGCAAACGGCAAACCTGCAGTGACTGATTTTGGTTGGAAAGCTTATACTGATCAACAGAATACTCAAGTTCCTGCTGAATACGGCGGTGGTGACTACTACTATGGCTCCAATCAAATGAACTTCTCGTTTGTGGTTCCGGCGATGGTGAATCCAGAGAATAGTGAGCCATTCGATCATAATCTGTGGACAACAACCCTGGAACGTAACCCTTCCAAGCTTGATAGTGACTGGAGAGCGAAGATGGGCGTTCTGACTCCTAAGGAGTATTTTGAGAAAAACAATCTATTGGCTGTAGCACCACAAGGCTTCACTGGCAAAGAGCCGTTAACCATGGATAAAACAGTGGAACAAAAGAATAAACAAATCGGTACGGTTATTCAACAGATTTCCTGGAAAATGGTCTTTGCTAAAGATCAAGCGGAATATGATAAGTTGAATAAAGAAATGCATGATAAGGTAAATGGTCTTGGTTATTCCGAAGTTATGGATTTCTCGATTAAAAAGGCTGAGGAATTGTTCGAGGCCCGTAAAAGCGTTAAATAAACACGGCTAGTAACTATAAAATAAGGCGGGGCGGCGTGGAGGCTGTTCTGCCTTATTCTATTCAATTAAGGATAAATGTGGTATTCTCACATTAATATAAAACGCTTTCAGATAGAAAGAAGAGGATAATCCAGATGGTAAGAGTACCCCTGCGGAGTCATACTCCAGCTGTCAAATCCTTACGCAATACCTTATTTATCTATCTAGTAATCGGAACACTACTTCCGCTTCTCTTAGTAGGATTCGTAACCTACACCTCTATTTACTCCATCCTTTCAGGTAAAATTGGCAACGGGATCAGCGCTAGTCTGAGACAGGAAGCCTCAAGCCTGGAGAATGCCATCGACAATATGGATTTTGCCTCCAAGCAGTTTGCTCTGGACGGGCAGATTGTGCAGGAGATGTCCTCATTTATTCAGGAAAAACAAATTTTTCGCAAATCGCAAATGATGAATTCCATCAACCAGAAGATCAATCTAGTCAATTTTACGAACCCTTATATTGGACTTACAGCCTACATTATGCCGGACAGCGATGATCCCGTTCTGTTTACCAACATGAGCGCACGCAGAAATTTTGATATCAGTACATTGCCGTCCTTTATGCGATATAACGGGGCTGACTATTATGGACCACATCCCACTATGTACGCTGTTGGTGACAATCTCGTGTTCTCGGAGCAGCGGATTGTCCGTGTGCCGGGCCAGCATAAGCTTTATATTTATTTGGAGACGAATTATAGTTTGTTTCGCAAAATCTTCAATCAGGAGTCCTACGGGATGAAAGTAAATCATCTGCTGGTCAATCAGCAAGGTAATAGTACAAAAGTGATCGACGGCAAACTTCCGCTAAGTATTATTAAAGCTGCGGGAAGCAACTCCAATCTCACCCATGAAACGCTAAGTGGATATCATCTGTTTCGTTACGCGAGTCCTCAGGGCTGGAAGCTTATTGCCGTTGTGAAAAAATCAGAATTCAACAGTGAAATTTATTCTTGGTTTTATAAAATGATCTTACTTGCCTTCTCCACCCTTCTTTTTGCCGGATTTCTGGCTTGGATCATCTGGAGGAAAATTTATGGTCCGTTGCGTAAGGTCAACCTTGAAATCAACCGAATGGCGGAAAATGTTACCGCTCCGGTAGCCTATACGAATGTGGAAGAATTTGACTTTGTGCTTACCAACTTTCAGCAGATGAAAAAACAGGTGAATGAGCTGATTGTTGCGGTTGCCCATAATGAGAAGCAGAAAAGCCAATTTGAGATTGAGAAGTTGCTCAGCCAGATCAATCCTCATTTTTTGCATAATACCTTAAATACGGTACAGTGGATGGCCCGGTTAAACGGCCAGAAGGAGATCGACAAGCTGGTCACTCTTCTTGTAAAGGTGCTGCATTATAATCTGGGCAAGCAAAGCATCATTGTTACCATTGGCGAGGAAATTGAAGCGATTCGAAATTATATGGAGCTGCAGCGTATTCGTTATGATTATGAATTTGAATTTAACGTTGAAGCTGATGAGGATGTATTGTCTGTGGCTGTCCCGAGATTTTTGCTTCAGCCTCTGGTGGAGAACTCGATTTATCATGGATTAAGCGATAATGGCAAGGTAGATGTTGAGATAATGAAACATGGTGAAGGAGAAGTTCAGTTATGTGTAAAAGATAACGGAGCTGGGATGGATGCAGATACATTAGATCAGCTGTTGTCTGATGATGGAGCGAAAAAACGGGGACTTGGAATTGGTTTTTCATATGTGAACCGGATGCTTAGAACCTATTATGGAGAACAAATGAAGCTAGAGATGTTCAGTAAGCCAGGAGAAGGTACGGTTGTATCCATTGTGATTCCGAGGAAAGGTAAGGAGGACTTCGATGATTAAGGCTGTAGTTGTCGATGACGAGAGACTCGTGCGAAAAGGCTTCATATCCCTGATTGATTGGTCATCCTTAGGGATTGTTATAGTTGGGGAGGCAGGTGATGGTAAATCTGCTTTGGAGCTGCTTCAACAGCAGGAAGTAGATTTATTATTTGTGGATTTGACCATGCCTGGCATTTCAGGCTTCGAGCTTATTAAAATGGTTAGACAACGGTTCACAGGTATTCGCTGTGTTGTCCTTACTTGTCATCATGAATTTGACTATGTTCAGGAGGCTATGCGTTTAGGTGCCGTTGACTATATTGTAAAAACACTGCTTGAGATGGAAAATGCGGATGAAACTATCAGACGTCTTGTCGATCGTATTAAATGGGAGGACAATACGCGGGATGCTCTGGTTCGTGGGGAGAGTAAACGTATGGCTGCTGATAAGGCTCTGCTATATTTGCCATTAAATCATCAATGCAATGAAGAAGAATTATTTCAGCTGTCCAGCGTGAAAAATAATCCGCTTATTACTTTTCATGAGATGTGGATGTCGCCCTTATTGCATCGTTTCTCAATAGATGAGAGCAAGCGTGAACTAAAGATCCAGCTATCCGGACGATGGCAGACCGCACTGATCAGTGGATTGAGAGATCAACCGTTGCAGGAACTGGAGGAACAGCTCACTGCGAAATTACGCCGTATTCTATTTTATCATCCTGAACCTGAGGATTTGACCTCATTGAAATATGAAGACATAAAGAAGGAACCAGGGGCTCCCTATTCAAAACAAGAGGCGGATAATCTGTTGGAGCAAGCACAGAATTTGAAGTGGACAATTGATGGAAAGGAGTGGGAGAAATTTGTAGCAAACATACTTCAGCAGAAACCCCGTTCTGATCAGTTTCTGGCGTTTGCACACTCTCTAATACAAAGTTGGAGTTCTTTACTTTTAAAGCCTGAAGATGCTGCTCAACTGGAAAAGGACATTTCCCATAATCTGAACTGGTGTCATTGGAAGAACTGGCTGCGGCGATTTTCTGATCATGTGGGACGAAGAATGCTGGAGCTTGGATTAACTAAAGAGGTTATGTCCTGTCTTATTCGCGCAGTTCGTTATATGCAGAGCCATGCAGGTGACAAAATCAATCAGAGCGACGTAGCAGCCGTCATTAATATGAGCCGTGGTTATTTCAGCCAGTGTTTCGCTCGTTTTGCCGGAGAGACATTTGGTGAATGTTTACGGGGAATGCGGCTGGAGCTTGCCAAATCACTGCTGCTGGAGACTACACTTCCCGTCTGTGAGATTGCTTCGCGGTCCGGTTTTGAGGATGATCGTTATTTCAGCAGATTGTTTAGAGAACGTATTGGTAAATTACCAAGTGAATTCCGTGCGGAGGGGAAAAACCAAATATGAAATTTTGGAAATCTATCCTCCTAGTGTTTATGGTCATTGGAATGACATCATGTCGTGACAATATCGGTACTGTAGATTCAGTTGCAAGCCCTCAGGCAGGGGATGAAGATACTTCTATCGCTTATAGTAAATATGAGGATCCGATTGTGATCCGGGTGGGATTTAAGGTTCCCGACTCGCGACTTAATACAGGTGACAGCAACGATAACAATCCAATCACCCGTTATTTAGAGAGCATTACGAATATCAAAGTGGTTCACTCCTGGGAAGCGAAGGGTGAGGATGCTTTTACGCAAAAGGTGCAGCTTGCCATTGATAGCAACGATTTGCCTGATGCCATAGTTGTGGATCGGGATCAATTGAAGAAATTAATTGATAATGACATGATTGAAGATTTGACAGAGACATATAAAATATATGGATCTGAACTTATCAAGGATATGTACAATTCTACAAAGGGAGAGGCATTAGAGGACGCTTCCCGCGACGGTAAATTATATGGATTACCGAATGTAGCTATTGACGCAGACTCTCCCGTGCTGCTCTGGGTACGTCAGGATTGGCTGGAGAAGCTGGAGCTGCGACCTCCACAAACTTTTGAAGACATCGAGAAAATTGCCAAAGCTTTTATTGAAAAAGACCCTGACGGGAATGGAAAAAGAGATACCGTCGGTCTAAGCGGCTACAAAAATATCGTATATGGAACTAAACCATTAGTTAATGGTCTGGATGCTGTTTTTAGTGCATTTCATGCTTTCCCCACGAATTGGATTAAGGATAACAACGGAAATATCGTGTATGGCTCCATTACACCAGAAACCAAACAAGCGCTTGCTAAACTTGCTGATTGGTATAAACACGGGTTGCTGGATCCGGACTTTGCACTATATAAGGAAACTCAGGAGCCTATTATTACAGGTAAATCAGGGATGTTTTTTGGTCCTTGGTGGATGCCTTATTATCCTTTGTCAGAGGCAGTGGCTTTGGATACGAAGGCAGAATGGAGAGCATATGCAGCTCCAGTTGATGATTCCGGTAAGTTTGTCGCTCATTTGGCTCCGGTAACAGATCGATATCTTGTTGTGCGTAAAGGGTTTGAACATCCAGAGGCTGTAATCAAGCAATTGAACGTGTTTACAAGACTCGAAAGAAGACAAGATCCTAATCAAGAGGAGGTAAAAAAGCTAGGTGATTTCTCTGCGCAGACAGGCATTCAGCTGCGTGCTTATTATCCGTTCGATCTTTTGATAGATTATAGGGATGCGATTGAGAAACATTATGCTGATATCCAGCAGGCTTTGCACGGAAAGATAGACCCGGATACATTAAATTCTGATACCCGGCTCATTTATGATCAATGGGTAGCGGAAACAGAGCAGCCCAAAAAAGATCTTGAAGGCTGGAAAGCAGCGAATGCGTATAAATATGGAGTAGCTGTGTTAACCTCAACTGCTATAGAGGGAGTGCGTGGGGTCTTTTATGGGAACACCCGACTTATGAAGACCAAATGGCCGGAACTGCAGAATCTGGAGAATGAGACGTTCTTAAATATTATTGTGGGTGATTCACCGCTTAGTGATTTTGATGTGTTTGTAGCTAAATGGAAGAGTATGGGCGGGGAAGAGATTACGGAAGAAGTTGCTGAAATTGTAAAGCAAAAGTAAACGTAAAAGTGGGATGCCTCAACAGCCGAGTGGCTTTGGGACATCCTTTTTCTTATGTTCTATTCTTCGTTTGTACTGATTTTTTGCAGCAGGAAATGTAGTTGCTCTACTTCTTCATCGGTTAAATGGCCCACAAGGCTTTTATTAAATTCATCTAAGATGGACTGTAAAACTGGGAAGAAATCGATGGCTTTCGGGGTAGGATATAGAAGGTGGGAGCGTCGATCATTAGGATCGTCTTTGCGCTCGATATACCCCGAATTCTCTAATTGCTTCACAGAACGTGCTGTAGTTGCTTTATCGAACTTCAATTCGGCAGTTAACTGATCCTGAGTAATGCCTGGCCGAGAAAGAATCAATTTAAGAAAGCTATGCTGTCCACCACTACCGATTCCATAAGGGACAAACTGCTTAACCAGTTTCTTTTGATTTTGACGGTGAAGATGGGAAATTAGCTTCCCGATAGGCTCTCTTGCCAATATAGACACCTCTTTGGGTTATAAGTTCGCTCATTTTTTGCCTTGAAATAAAGTGTACAATAAAGTCGTTGCGCACGCAACTAAATTGTTGTACACTGGGTATGGCGAGTTTGGTTGCGTGCGCAACTAAACGGTGATTATTAATATTTAATGAGGTGTTAGTTATGAGTTCTGTAAGTGCAACCTACCAGGAGGATAAAGAAATTCAGAAGAAGCGCTGGATGATTTTAATTGTTCTGAATATATTTACGTTTATGTCCACCCTTGATGGTAGTATTGTCAATATTGCTCTGCCTGAGCTATCCAAACAACTGAAGTTGCCCATGGCGCAAATCGAATGGGTAACTACAGGTTATTTAATGGCGATCTGTGCAGCGATACTTTTCTTCGGCAAGCTTGGAGATATCGTAGGAAAGATTCGAATCTTTAAGATTGGCACCATTATATTTGTTATTGGATCTATGCTGTGTGGGCTTAGTGTAAGTTTACCAGCCTTGATCGCTTCACGTGTTATTCAAGCCTTGGGTGCTTCGATGACCATGGCGAACAGTCAGGGAATTGTTACGGATATCTTTCCTGCCACGGAGCGTGGTAAAGCCCTTGGTTTCATTGGTACATTCGTGTCTCTGGGAAGTATAGCTGGTCCAAGTTTAGGCGGGATTATGGTTTCCACCTTAGGCTGGGAGTATATCTTTTGGGTTAACGTGCCTATTGGTCTGATCGCTATATTTTTTGGCTGGAAGGTATTGCCTAAGGATTTAACGAGAGTGAAATCTTCGATTGATGTGCCGGGCAGTTTACTGTTCGCTGTTTTTATTATTACTTTGTTCGCAGGATTATTACTAGGACAACAGCTAGGGTATGGTAACAGCTTAATTTTTACATCAATAATTGTTGCTGTCGTCAGCTTCATTGCTTTCATATGGACGGAGCTTCGTAGAAAAGAACCGTTGTTGCAGCTGTCATTATTTAAGAATCCGTTGTTTTCTTTAAGTATATTATGTGGTTTTCTCGTATTTACAGCGAATTTCTGCTTCAATATTATCGCGCCGTTTTATGCACAGAACATGCTTAATTTATCGCCATTCTATGCAGGCTTCTTGTTAATGCTGTTGCCGATATGTATGGTAGTCGTGGCTCCAATGAGTGGTGCGCTATCGGATAAAATAGGCTCTGAATTTTTGACTTTTGCGGGGCTGGTGGTCATGGTTATTGCACAGTTCGGATTAGCACAGCTTCATGTAGGAAGTTCTGTTGTGCTGGTAGGTGTGTGGATCGCTATGCTGGGTATAGGAAGTGGCCTGTTTCAATCGCCGAACAACTCGCTTGTTATGTCTAAGGTACCAAGAACACAGCTTGGTTCTGCGGGTAGTGTCAATTCGTTAGTTCGTAATGTCGGTATGGTTGTCGGCATTACAATTGCTACTACAATTCTTTTTCAAGTGATGAGCAGTGAAGCCGGCTATAGAGTGACAGGGTTAGTTCCCGGCCGGCCAGAGTTATTTATCGAGGGTATGCATGTAGTGTTTGTAACCTCGGCATCCATATGTCTAGTGGCTGCTTTATTAACTGGCTGGAGATTGGTGAGTGCAAGAAGCGCCAGAGTGCAGTCATCGGAAAGATAACATAAAATGAAAAAGATCCTTCTGGCGCTACGGCTAAGAAGGATCTTCTTTGTGATGAAATTGTAGGGCTTCCTTAACGGCTTGCAAGTATTGATATTGATAACGCTCATCCGGTTCCAGATAGGCGCCTTCAGCCCATTCATTCCAGGCGTTGATATAAATATATTCACTTTTGAACATTTTTTTGGCGCGCTCAATTTGTCGTGAAAGGTATTGGCCGAATTTTTGAGGATTAGCACCTAAGGTGCTTTGTCCGGCAGGGCCTTTCCGTGGTGTGTTATCCCAGTTGACAAAGGCTCCCGGATATATGATTTCTCCGTCCCTATGGGGTGTCCGCTCCAACATGGATTCCCATAACTCATCATAATCAATTACGATATGCCTCTGATCCTCCACCTGCTTTGAGCTCCATAAATGCTTAACCCCGCCATGTGCGAATGTGTAATGCGGCTCAAATTCCAGACTGGCATCGAATCCTTGCTCTTTCTGTAGGGGGAAACCGCCTAGTGTCCGGACCAGATGAAGTCCTTTAAGTCCGTTCTGCAGAGCCAATTCGCGCCAATATTGAAGCATTTCTTCACAGCGCGGGATACT
The DNA here is from genome assembly GCF_037965665.1 of Paenibacillus sp. FSL L8-0333. Taxonomy (NCBI): domain Bacteria; kingdom Bacillati; phylum Bacillota; class Bacilli; order Caryophanales; family Paenibacillaceae; genus Paenibacillus; species Paenibacillus sp. FSL L8-0333. The sequence goes on along the minus strand of NZ_CP150186.1, from coordinate 4,517,351 downwards.
AGCAGATCTATAAATGATAAAGACAGGCTTATCTTCTACCCGGATATAACGATCATCTTTGAAGGCTTCCAGCAACGCAAAAAAGTGCATTCGCCAATCCCGTTCTTCTCCGTATTCCTGTGGCATCAGTACATCCTCTTCGGTGCCATCCCAGCTACGTGTCCATGGTTCGTTAGCCCAAGAAAGGCAAAAGGGGAAGTCAGGCTCTTTGCTCGCAAGAATCTGCTGAACCGGTTGTTCCAGTAGTCGCCTGCCATTAAACCAATAGTGATAATAACAAAAACCGTAAATGCCATGAGCCCTTGCAGTCTCTGCCTGCCATTGTTTCACTTTAGGATCCGTTAAATCATAGTAGTTATTATTTAATGGCTTCTTGGGCTGATCATGTTCAGGATAAAGGGCTGCAGCCTTCCTGACATTTGTCCATTCTGTAAAACCCTCACCCCACCAGGAATCGTTCTCTGTGATCTGATGAAACTGAGGCAATACAAAAGCAATGCATCTCAAGTCATGCCACCCCCTATGGTTCCTTGAATATTTTTCTCAGCAGTAACTTTCCTTGCTGGATATAAGAATGGTTATATTTAAGTTCCTTTAGAGCACGAGAGGCAGAAATTCTCCTTTCTTCACTATGTGAAAAATAGTGCTTAAAGCTTTCGGAGAGCTCTTTGAAGTTCTGGAAACGAATGAGATCTTCTTCTGCAATTCGGTAATTATGAAGATGGGGATGATCCTCCACTAACTGAAATACACCGCAAGCGGTGACCTCCATAATCTGCTGCATAGAACCAGTGCAATTGATGACGATTTTTGCTCCATTATAATAACTGGACATATCTTTACTATGGGTGATATCCAGGAAATTTCTGGGGGGGTCCCAACCACGCCCGGCGATCATTACCTTAAGGCCTTGAAGCAGGTCTGAATACGCCAACGTGTAAAGCACACTATCGATTTGAAAATCGCCGAGAATGAGTACGTCACTCTGATAACAGTCCTCCACACGTCTTGGATAATAGAGATCCGTATCCGCAGCATATGGGAGATAACTGGAATGTTTGCCCCATAAACCCTGATAATAGATCAGATTAGCTATGTTCTGTGTGAAAATATAATCGAATAACAATGCCAGATTACGTTCTGTTGGAGTAAGACAAGCTGCATCTGCCATCCATACCGCTTTGGGAACGTTGGAAGTTTTCAGAGCAGGGAGGTTCTCCTCCGGAAATAGGGTCTCCGATCCTAGAGCTAATATTAGATCAGGTTGAAAATGGGCTAAATATTCCTCCAGATTATGCTGGAATTTAATAGCAAGTACTTCTTTGACCAAATGCCTTAGTTGATCTTTAAAAAGTCGTACATTAGGCATTTTATCGCTGGCCTCTGTAGGAACCAGCAGCAATATTCTTAATTGCTTGAGTTCCCGTTGCAGCGGCTCTGCTCTATAAGAGTTCATCTCAAGGATGAGGTTATGGTGTTGCGATGGATTAACTTGGCTGATGGTGACTTCGTGACTTGAAGGCCTTTCAGGAGTGAGCCTATTAGCTGTCTTCTTCATAATTCCTCCTGTATTCTGTGGAGCCAGTCGTCCGCTCTAGCACCGAGTCTTGCTAATCATTATATGTGTAGGGGGTTATTTTGACTTTAGGTATAAGACCATTAATCAGAGCCCTGAAGATAAAAAGCGGATTTAGTGAAAGCTGTATATCTATCTATGACAGGGCTGGCTTGTTTAACATAAGATATGCTATAAAACCTGAAAGGGATGATCGCCTTGCCAACCTTCGATAACGTTCTAGTTACAGGAAGTCAGACCATTCAAAATGATCTGCACGTTAATGGAAATGAGACTATCGATTCGAATCTTCATTTGAATGGTAGTCAGACCATAATGGGAAGCCTAAATGTGAACGGCAGTGAATCCATACTTGGTCATCTGGGGGTAACCGGTGAAATTAGCGGGGCAGGCACCATTAGAGCTGCAACCCGGTTGATCGCTACGAACCAAGCAACATTGCCACCAGGCGCTCCTACCAGCCTGCAACAAGTTCGATACTTTTCTGTAGGTGCTGTAGGTCAGACTGGTCTCGTGCTGAAGGGCACAGATGGAAATGATTATGTATTATTTATCGATTTGACTGGCGGAACACCTAATATTGGCATCCAACGGGCTTAATCAAGGTAAACTAACATTCTCAGCATCAGATTAATAAAAAACAGCAAGTCTCCTAAGTACAAATAGGGACTTGCTGTTTGAGGTTTCTATTAATTCTTAAAGCTATGAATTGGAGCTGGGATTCGTCCGCCACGATTAATGAAGTTCGCGCAGTTGAAGCCGTTCACTGCCATGACTGGTGCATATCCGAGCAGGCCGCCAAATTCGACCATTTCACCTACGTCCTTGCCGATTACTGGAATCACGCGAACCGCAGTGGTTTTGTTATTCACCATGCCAATTGCAGCTTCATCCGCGATGATACCGGAAATGGTCTCCTTGGTGGTGCTTCCTGGGATAGCTATCATATCCAGTCCCACGGAACAAACACAGGTCATAGCTTCCAGTTTCTCTAGTGTAAGGGCACCCCGCTGAACGGCTTGAATCATGCCGTGATCTTCACTGACTGGAATAAAGGCTCCACTAAGGCCACCTACATAGGAGGAGGCCATCACGCCACCTTTTTTAACATTGTCATTTAGGATCGCCAGAGCAGCGGTTGTTCCCGGTGCGCCAGCTTCCTCCAGACCCATGACTTGAAAGATTTCGGCAATGGAATCTCCGATTTCTGGAGTAGGGGCTAAGGATAGATCGATAATCCCAAAAGGAACATTCATCCGTTTGGAAGCCTCTTGAGCAACTAGCTGACCGACACGTGTGACTTTGAAGGCTGTCCGTTTAATGGTTTCACATAAGGTTTCAAAATCCTGCCCTCGAACCTCTTCAAGCGCACGTTTGATTACACCAGGACCGCTGACGCCAACGTTGATGACACATTCCCGCTCCCCAACTCCGTGAAATGCTCCGGCCATAAAAGGGTTGTCCTCGACTGCATTACAGAAGACTACCAGCTTGGCGCAGCCGATGGAATCCCGATCCTTGGTGCGTTCTGCAGTTTGGATAATAATGTCGCCCATTAATTTCACAGCATCCATGTTGATTCCACTTCTGGAGGAACCGACATTGACCGAGGAGCAGACTCTTTCAGTGACTGCCAATGCTTCAGGAATACTGTCGATCAGAATACGATCGCCTTTGGTGCAACCTTTTTGTACAAGTGCAGAGAAGCCGCCAATAAAGTTAACGCCTACCTCTTTTGCAGCCTTGTCCAGGATTTCAGCAACAGGTACATAGGTATCTGTCTTCACCGCACCAGCGGCAATAGCGATGGGTGTGACAGAAATCCGTTTGTTAACGATAGGAACCCCAAATTGTCTTTCCAGATCTTCACCCGTCTTTACGAGCTTTTCAGCGGATCTGGTGATTTTGTCATATACATTTTGATTAAAGGTGCGCATATCCGTGTGGGCACAATCCATGAGGCTGATCCCCATTGTTATGGTACGCACATCCAGATTCATTTCACGAATCATCTTATTCGTTTCTTGTACTTCCACTAGTGATATCATGGTCAGCCATCCTCCTAGATTCGGTGCATAATATTAAAAATATCCTCATGCTGAAGCTTGATTTCCACGCCAATCGATTCGCCAAGCAAATGTAATTCCTCTACGATATTCTCAAAAGCTTTAGTTGAGCTAGAAATGTCTACAATCATCATCATGTTAAAATAATCCTGAACGATCGTCTGCGAAATATCCAGAATGTTCAAATTGTGTTCGGCTAGATATGTACATACTTTAGCAATAATCCCTACTTTATCTTTTCCCAATACAGTAATAATTCCCTTCATGAATACAGCCTCCCTTTGTATTTATTGATTTCACCGTGTATACGGAATGAACCATTCCAACTATTATTGCAAATGATGAAACAAGCTTCAACCAAAGGTTTTTTGTCAGTTTGATTAAATATTTATTTTGACAGCTGAAATTATAGAAAATTCATTTGACAGCCTATAAAAAATGTGATGAACTGAGAGTTTGATATGATAGTCTGAAGGAGTAAATATGACTACACAAAAATATAAAGACATGGTTGAGCAAAGAACGAAGATGACCCTCCAGGAATGGACGGAACAGGCGGAAGTGAAGGAAAAGGACATTTATCGTTTTTTGCATAATTTAAAAGGCACTGCTGGAACTGTCGGATTACCAGATGTCGAACAATTTGCCGAGGATACGCTGCCCTATTTCATGGAAAGCAGTCTTAAGAGTTGGTCGGTTGAGGAATGGGGGGATTATTTATATCCACTGATTCCATTGTTTAATGTCCATTCATTGGCAGCTTCAAGCTCTGTTAAAGCATTGGATAAAAAGGGACCTGCTGAGACGCTCACGCAGAATGATATTCTTCTTATCGACGACGATGTAGAGTTAGTTGCTTATCTGAAAGAGTCATTGGAGAAGCAGAATTACTATGTAAGCATAGCCTTATCTGCTGAACGGGGACTCAAAATCTTTTATGAAACGAAACCAGATCTCATTCTGCTGGATATTCTTTTACCGGATAAAAGTGGGATTGAGGTGTTGAACCAAATTATCGGCAAGGCTAAAAAAGAACGAATTCCCATTATCATTATAAGTGGGGAGTACTCCAAAGCGACGCAAATGCATGCGTATTCGCTGGGGGTGATGGATTTTTTACCGAAGCCTGTAGATATTGATTTATTTCTGGTATTGATCAAAAATCGCTTTCAACTTAAGAGAGAATGGCAGGAGTCCATCATCGTGGATGATTTGACCGGCGCATTCAATCGCAAACACTTTAATCAAGTCATGAAGCAGTTGATTGGTGATTTTAAGCGGACCAACCGCGTATTTTCGTTAGCGCTGATTGATTTGGATTATTTTAAAAACGTTAATGATACATATGGTCACCTAATCGGAGACGAAGTTCTGCAGGGCTTTTCCGAGCTTGTGAAGAATTCCATCCGTCTGGAGGATACCTTTTGCCGTTATGGGGGAGAAGAGTTTGCAGTGTTCTTACCTAACACGGATGCGGAATCTGCAATGTTGGTTATACAGCGTATTCAAGAGCGGTTTGCGGCTACTGACTTTTTTGCGAAAAATGAAATCTTTCATGTGACCATCTCTAGCGGGATTTCTGAGGTAACAGATGCCGAGAATATAGCCGATAAATTGATTGAGGAAGCAGATCAGGCTCTTTATGCCAGTAAGCATGCTGGAAGGAATCAGACAACGCTTTATTCGGACCATTTATCCACTACTAAAAAGCATTCGGTTCTGAATGTGATTGTTGTAGATGATGATACGCTAATTCGTAGAATTGTGACCAGTCAGTTCGCCATTTGGGAGCCGGATAATATTGCTGAGGTGAAGGTTAGCAGCTATGCGAATGGGCTTGATTTCCTGCAATCGGATTGGTATGCCGTGGATGAGAAGTATATTATTTTGCTGGATGGTGTGATGCCTGATCTGGATGGAGTAGAAGTTCTGGAAAGAATCCGCAAAACGTATCCGGAAGTAAATATATTAGTGATCATGCTGACGGGAAGAAATAATCAGGCGGATATTGTACATGCCCTGCAGATGGGTGCCGATGATTATGTAGTGAAACCGGTCCATATGCCTGAGTTATTGTCGAGGATAGAGCGGTTGGCTCATAGATTTTTGTTCTAATTGGGTTCTGAAAATGTTGTGAGCAGCAGGAGAGATCTAAAGCGGAGGGAATTAGGCAGCTATGCAAAAGGTAATGGTAGTGGATGATGAAGAAGTATTACGGATGTTAATCGTAGACACCTTAGAAGATTTGGAAGACGTGGAGATCCATACTGCCGAGAACGGATTAGAGGCGCTTTCAAAATTGTCACAGGATCATTATGATTTGGTGATATTGGATTATATGATGCCTGAAATGACAGGGATTGAAGTCCTAGGCCAACTGGATGATGAGAAAAAGAAGGCTACAGCTATTTTAATGTTAACAGCCAAAGCCCAAGATGTAGATCGTCTTCGAGCGGTAGATGCAGGCGCACGTTATTTTATGCCAAAACCTTTTAGTCCGATGGAACTCTTGCAGATTGTGGAGGGGATCCTAAGTGACAAAGGGAAGCAGCTCTAATCACAGTATTAAAAATAGATATTTTCGTATCATTGCCTTGGTTTTTTCGTTAATCATTATTATGGGATCTGTATTTTTATTTTTCATAAATAATGAGCAGAACAAATTAAGTAGAGACCGTGAAGTTCTGCAGAATAAGGCGGACACGATTAACGAATTGGCGACTGCATTAAATGAGGTTTTTTTCCGAGCGAGGGGATTCAGCGCACTTAAGAGTGACAATGAATTAGATCTCCTAAACTTAGGACTTGTTAACTTTGATAAGATTCTGGATACCTATTCTAATCTCAATTTATCTCCGGAAGAAGCCTTGTTTAGAGATGGTTTGAAAGCATTTTATGTTCAGTACAAAACTAAAGTTTTACCTGAAGCGATTCGGTTTGTCGAGGCAGATGATTATGTGTCTTTGAGAGCTCTATCCGCAGATGGGAACACGAAATCAGTGAATGATTTTTTAATGTATACAAAAGAGTACAAGCAACGATCCGATGCCGCATTAAATACTATGGCTATGGATTACATCAAACGTGCCAATGAATTTACCTTTATCGCATTCTTTTTCAGCACGATTATTCTGCTAATCTTCACCTTTATGATCTGGCGGATTCTGAAGAACCTTATAGATCCTATTCTGAAGCTGGAAGGGGCAACCCATTCCCTGGCTGCAGGAGAAGAAATTCTTCTGGGCAAGCTTAAGAATCAAGATGAAATTGGCCGACTTTATGATGCTTTTCTTAATATGGCTAGAAGTATTCAAGATAAAGAAGAAGAATTAATGATGCAGAATGAAGAGCTGCATGCGCAGCAGGATGAACTTCAGGATCAGCAATATAGGCTGCAACGCTCGCTTAGTGAAATTGAAAGTATGATGAAAGCTTTGGATCAATCGTCTGCGGTCGGGATCCTTACTGCTAAAGGTGTCTTTACCTACGCGAATGATAATTTAAGTGGATATACCCGCTATAAAAAGTCTGAGATTATCGGTTACACCTATAAGTTATTTGAACTTTATAATATCTCTGACGAGGGTTATCAGAAAATCTTTAACAAATTAAATACAGGCGGAGTGTGGAACAATGAGCTGCAGATTCTAGCCAAAGACGGATTGCCCATCTGGCTGCATCTGACGATTGTGCCGTACCTGAATGAAGAGGGTGTGATTTATCAATACATCCTTATTGCGAACGATATCACCTCAATGAAAAGCGTGCAGCAGGAGCTAGCCGAAACGTTAAAAAATACAGAACAGACCAAGATGATGCTTGAGCTTAATAATCAGCTGAATCATGATATTACTTATACCTTGGATAAGCATGAATTTGCCGATAAGTTTATTGAGTTTATGCATCGCTTGTATGCCTTTGATTCGAGTTTCTTCCTGCTTGTGAAAGATAATATCGCGGCTGTGAAAGGCATTCCGCAGGAGAATGTGGAGCGTTATCTTGATCATGAGAACAATGAGATGTTATATCGCTTGCAAGCGGAAAAAACGTACCTAATCAAGCGTTTGGCCACACAACCAGAGCAAGGGATTTCTGCGAGTGAGGTCTATGTTTACGACTTCTACACTACTGTTGTGAACGCAGAGGATGAGATTCTTGCAGTGTTCTGTGGCAGCCGGATTGGTCATTCCTTCAGCAAAGAAGAGATTAATGAGGTTCAGGGGATGATGAACCGCGTAGCGCTGGCGATTGAACGTTTATTCATGTATGAAGAGATTGAACATGGACGAAAGCTGAATCGGGACATCGTAAATAATGTGAACGAGGGCATACAATTTGTGAATACAGAAGGTATGCTCCTGCAGATGAATAAAGCGTTGAGCAACATTTTTAATTATGAGTGGACAGAAGGAACTTTGATTACCCGACAGAAATGGATGGATTATTTCATCGAGCACTCGAATGAGAACCATGAACTTCGGATGTTTTTTGAAAAAGCGATTGCTGAGGATGCTCTGGAATCCAGCAGCATGCAATACTCCATTGGAACTGAATCGATGAAGCATATTGATGTGTATGCGATCCCTGTATTCCGTCGCGAGCTGCGTATTGGTACATTGTTTGTCTACAGAGATATCACTAGAGAATATGAGCTGGACCTTATGAAATCTGATCTTGTCAGTACGGTAAGTCATGAGCTAAGAACACCGCTATCGAGTGTGCTTGGTTTCACAGAACTGCTATTGTCTAAGACCATGAAGCCTGAGAAGCAGCTTAAATATCTGGAGACGATTCATAAAGAAGCTAAACGACTGACGGAGCTCATAAATGATTTTCTTGATTTGCAGAGAATGGAGTCAGGTAAGCAGCAATATATCACGGAGCATTTGAATCTCAGTGAAATTGTATTAGGCGTAATTGATCAATATAAACTGAGCAGTACCCATCATGTGCTCCTAGTGGATGAGGCTTTGAATGCGGATGTTGATGTGGACAAGGATAAGATTGTCCAAGTTCTGACGAATCTGTTAAGTAATGCGATTAAGTTCTCGCCTGATAACAATGAAGTTAAAGTACTGCTGCATAACGAGTCGGATAGGATTATTGTACGTATCCAGGATAATGGTCTTGGCATTCCTAAGGATCAAATAGGACAGCTATTCCAAAAATTCAGAAGAGTGGATAATAGCGCCTCTAAAAGAATTGGAGGAACAGGACTTGGACTTGCTATCTGTAAGGAGATCATTGAGAAGCAAAAGGGAAATATCGGTATAGATTCCGTAGAAGGAGAAGGCACTACCGTCTGGTTTAGCCTCCCTATCCTCCATGCGGAAGCGAGCCGGCAACAGGATGAGCTTAATAAATGGAGCACCGATAAAGAGCTCAAGCCTAATGTAATGATCGTTGAAGATGATTACAGTCTTTCGTTGCTTTTATCAGAAGAGCTTAAAGGGAAGGGCTTCCGTGTTACCCATCATTACCATCCACAGCAAGCTTTTGATCAGGCCTTGAAAACACCATTTGTGGCGATAGTGGTAGATTTGATGTTGGGTGAAGAGCTGGATGGCTGGGATTTGATCCGAATGCTTAAAGAAGATCCAAGAACTGAAAATATCCCTATCGTTATTTCTTCTGCTCTGGATCAATCGGATAAGAATCAATTAAACGATGTAATTCAAAAATATTTAACTAAACCTTATCCGCCCGGCGAGCTATCGAATACGCTTGAGGAGATAGTGAAGATTAAGACGGGGATCGGCGAGGTGTTATTTCCCGAAAGTAAGCAAAAATTATAGCTTTTATTTATCACAATATTTTATAAATAGTATCACTTTTTATAATGAAACCGATCAAAACAGGTTAAATCATACTGTTTTGATCGGTTTTTACGTACTATATAGATACTTTTTCAATAAATTACAATTATTAGGTTAAATCGACATCATTGATCGTTTACAATTATTGTGATAGCCTGATTTCATGAGGTACGGATCATCAGAAGATTTCATGTTTAGGAGAGGTGGATATTGTTGCAACTACAGGTAACGAACAGTCCTTTTAACGAGAGCCAAGTCGAGCTACTCAATCGTCTTCTACCATCCTTAACGGAGACACAGCAAATATGGCTTAGCGGTTATTTGTCGGCCATGGGCCTTACTACTGCACCATCGGCAGGTGCCGGGGTTCAAGCAGTGCAATCAAATACGATAGGAAATGCGGAAGGTAGTGCCGTTAGTCAACCTGTAGCTTCACGTGAAGTGACCGTGTTGTTTGGGTCCCAGACAGGGAATTGCCAACGGCTGGCTGGGAGCTTGTCCCGCAAGCTGGAGGAGCAAGGATTTCAGGTCACGCTCACTGCGATGAACAGCTTTAAGCCCAATGCACTTAAGAAGGTTGAGAACCTCCTATTGCTGGTCAGTACTCACGGTGAAGGCGAGCCGCCAGATAATGCACGGATGTTCCATGAATTTCTCTATAGCAAAAGAGCCCCTCAATTAGAGAATCTGAAGTTCTCAGTGTTGGCACTGGGGGATACCTCTTACGAATTCTTTTGTCAGACCGGCAAGGACTTCGATCAGCGGCTTGAGGAACTTGGCGGCAAGCGGTTAAGTCCGCGTATTGATTGTGATCTTGATTATGATGATTCGGTTACCGAGTGGTTTGAAGGCGTGATTGGTGCCTTAAATGCACATTTAAATGCTCCGGCCATTGCGGCAAAAGCGGTTCAAGCTGCGGAAGACACAGATTCTCAGGAGCCTTTGTATACCCGCAACAATCCTTTTAAAGCGGAAGTATTAGAAAATCTAAATCTGAACGGACGCGGTTCCGACCGGGAGACCCGCCATTTGGAGCTATCACTAGAAGGCTCTAACATACAATTTGAGCCAGGGGATGCGCTGGGTGTCTACCCGGAGAATCATCCTGAATTGGTAGACGCTATTATTCATACTATGGGCTGGAATCCTAATGATATTGTTCCATTTAATAAAAAAGGGGAAGAAGGTTCCTTACGTGAGGCACTTCTTCACCACTATGAAATCACTGTATTAACCAAACCGTTGCTTGAGCAAGCGGCGAAGTTATCTTCTTCTAACAAACTAAAGGATTTATTGGCGCCAGAACGTGCGCAACAGCTTAAGGAATATATTCAAGGCCGCGATCTGCTCGATTTGGTTCAGGACTTCTCTCCATGGGAAGGTTCAGCCAGTAACTTTGTGACTATTTTGCGCAAGCTTCCAGCACGACTCTATTCAATTGCTAGCAGCTATAAAGCTAATCCAGATGAGGTTCATTTAACGGTTAGAGCTGTACGTTATGAGGCACATGGCCGTGAGCGTTATGGGGTCTGCTCGGTACATTGTGCTGAAAGAGTCCAGCCGGGAGATACGTTGCCCATCTACATTCAACATAATCCTAACTTTAAGCTTCCAACAAATCCTGATGCGCCGATCATTATGATTGGACCGGGGACAGGCGTTGCACCCTTCCGCTCTTTCTTGGAGGAACGTGGCGAGCTTGGGGCGGAAGGTAAATCATGGCTGTTCTACGGAGATCGGCATTTCGTGACGGACTTCCTCTATCAGACGGACTGGCAGAGAATGCTAAAAGACGGCTTGTTAACTAAGCTGGATGTTGCTTTCTCCCGTGATACCGAAGAGAAAGTATATGTTCAGCATCGCATTCTGGAAAAGAGCCGCGAGGTCTACGAATGGCTGCAAGCGGGAGCTCATATTTACATTTGCGGTGACGAGAAGCATATGGCACATGATGTTCATTCTGCTCTGATTACTGTCATCCAGCATGAGGGTGGGCTGAGTCCTGAAGAAGCAGCAGCTTATTTGGATAATATGCAGCAGGCGCAGCGCTACCAACGTGATGTTTACTAATGGATAGAGGAAAGTTATCGAATGACTTCGGGGGGAGATAACAACAATGGCAAACAATGAAAAGGTTAAGCCGATCGGCGGGCCTCCAAGTGATGTTGAACACATTAAGCAAGAGAGTAACTATCTGCGGGGCGCGCTTGTTGAGACATTAAGCAATCCGATTACCGGAGGTTTGCCGGAAGATGATAATCGGCTGCTGAAATTTCACGGAAGTTATATGCAGGACGATCGGGATTTACGCAATGAGCGTGAACGGCAAAAGCTGGAGCCTGCATTTCAGTTCATGCTTCGTGTAGTTGCCCCAGGCGGGGTAGCGACACCAGAGCAGTGGCTAGTGATGGATGATTTGGCACAAAAATACGGTAATGGGACCTTACGTCTGACTACCAGACAGGCGTTTCAAATGCATGGGGTACTCAAATGGAATCTTAAGAAAACCATTCGCAGCATTAATGATACGCTGATGACGACGCTGGCAGCTTGCGGCGATGTTAACCGTAACGTAATGAGTAATCCGAATCCTTACCAGTCAGAGGTGCATGCAGAGGTCTATGAATGGGCGCGCAAAGTGAGTGATCACTTATCCCCACGTACTCCCGCCTACCATGAGATTTGGCTAGACGGTGAAAAGGTAGTAGATAGCTTAGGCGAACGTGCGGAAGTAGAACCAATCTATGGTCCGGTATATTTACCGCGTAAATTCAAGATTGGCTTAGCGGTGCCACCTTCTAATGATGTGGATGTATTCTCGCAAGATCTGGGTTTTATCGCTATTCTGGAAAATGAGAAGCTAGTCGGCTTTAACGTTTCTGTAGGCGGCGGTATGGGGATGACTCATGGCGATACCAGTACTTATCCTCAGTTGGGACGTATTATTGGTTTTTGCCGTCCCGAACAGTTGATTGATGTGGCAGAAAAGACCGTAACGATCCAGCGGGATTATGGCAATCGCTCTGTCCGCAAAAATGCACGGTTCAAATATACGATTGACCGCCACGGTCTGGAATGGTTCGTTGACGAACTGCATGAAAGACTCGGATGGCAGCTTGAAGCGGCACATGATTATCATTTTGATCACAACGGAGACCGTTACGGCTGGGTGAAGGGTACCAATGGAAAATGGAATCTGACACTTTATATCCAAAGCGGACGGATTCATGACCAAGAAGGATACACCTTGATGACTGGCTTGCGGGAGATTGCTAAAATCCATACTGGAGATTTCCGGCTAACGCCGAATCAGAATCTAACGATTGCCAACGTCACTACTGCCAAAAAACGCAAAGTAGCTGAGCTGGCTAAACAGCATGGACTTACAGATGGAGCACATCTTTCTGCATTGCGGCGCAGCTCCATGTCCTGTGTAGCACTGCCAACCTGCGGACTTGCGATGGCTGAAGCGGAACGTTATCTGCCTTCGTTGATAGATAAGCTGGAGCTTGTTATAGATAAAGCTGGTTTGCGCGACGAGGAAATTGTAATTCGAATGACCGGCTGCCCTAATGGATGTGCTAGACCGGCGCTGGGTGAAATCTCGTTTATCGGCAAGGCTCCAGGCAGATATAATATGTATTTAGGAGCAGGCTTTACGGGTGATCGCCTGAATAAAATATATAAAGAAAACATAGATGAGAAGGAGATCCTAGAGACGCTTGAACCTATTCTTCACCGATATGCCAAAGAACGTCAACAAGGCGAGCATTTTGGAGATTTTGTGATCCGTGCAGATTATGTTAAAGCCGTTACCTCTGGACTTAATTTCCATGACTAAATGAAAGTAGATTTAAAAATGTCCCGGGGCCAGTTGATGGCTGCCGGGGTATTTTTTGTGGTTTGGGCGTAGTTAGATGCGCGGGGTGTCGTGTCGTACACAAAATGCTCCAAAGGTAAAGAATGGTAGGTGAGCGCAGACGAGCGCAGACGAGTAGTAGATGAGCGGAAGATGAGTAGTAGATGAGCGATAGTAGAGCAGTAGATGAGCGCGACGAGCGGCAGTAGACTAACAAGGTGACGGACTCAGGAGCCCTTATTTCCTGAAATCTTGCCTAATTGCAGAGTATTCGGACCCCAGCGCCGTTATGGGGATGAAAAGAGGCAGGAACAGGCCTTTTTCAGAAGAATAGCGTCTCTCCTGGACCTCTGTCAAGAAAGTGGACAGTCACGCAACAGACATTCTAGTCAATTGCTCAGCAAAACGAACTGGAGAAAGATACCCCAGCGCGCCATGCATTCGCTTGCGGTTATAATAAAACTCAATATATTGAAAAAGTGTCTGGTAGGCTTGCTCCTTAGTTTTGAATCGTGGATTACAATAAATGAGCTCCTTTTTCAAAATGCTGTGCCACGACTCGATACAGGCGTTATCATAACAGTTACCTCTGCGGCTCATGCTGGACTCCATGCCATACGCTTTCAACTGCTTCGTGTATTCATGAGAAGTATATTGAGAACCTCTATCGGAGTGATGTAATAGACCCTTTTCCGGTTGTTTAGCTTCGTAAGCATCTTGTAAGGCGCCCGAAATTAAGCTAGTTTCCATATGGTCCTCCAAGCGCCACCCCACGATTTCACGCGTGCAAAGGTCCATCACACTAGCCAGGTACAAGCGCCCTCCCCGGCAAGGAATGTACGTAATGTCGGTAACCCATACTGAATTGGGTTTGAGTATTTTAAATTGCTGGTTCAGCGTATTTGGGGCAATCGGATGGTCATGATTGGAGTCGGTGGTCTGTACGCGATACGTTTTGGAGACAATGGAGCGAAGCTTCATATGTCGCATGTACACACTCACCGTGCGTTCGGTAACGGTATAACCTTCTTGATGCAACAGGCGGGTGATCTTCGGACTCCCATACCGCTTTTGATGGTCTGCAAAATGATACTGAATTCGCTTCATTATCGCAGCCTTACGAAGCATATGCGTACTGTTTTTTTCTGTCCGCCACTTGTAGTACCCGCTCCGTGACACATGTAGGGTCATGCACATCTTCTCCAAGAGAAACTCGGAGCGATGTTTTTCAATAAACTGGAATCTCAGTTCCTTGGTTTGCTGAAGATGTGCACTGCTTTTTTTACGATCGCTAATTCCTCTTCCACATCAGCAATCTTGTTATCTTTTTCTTGAAGTTGACGGCTCATTTCTTTCAACTGTGCCTCGAGTTCCCGTACTCGATCCACGCTAGCTGCCGGTTCATTCTTTAGTTCTCGATACTGGCTCATCCATTGATGCAGGGTACTTTTTGGGATGTTGAGCTCTTCCGCCAAGTCGCCCACTGTCTTTGTTTGCTCTTGAATGAACTGCACTGTCTGTTTTTTAAATTCTTCGTTATACCGTTGTCGATGTTCTCCCATGTGAACACACCTCCGTGGACTCATTATCGCCAGTCTGTTAACTACTGTCCACTTTTTATTCTAGCTTCATCCAGTCCGAAAGTTGCTCAAAACGGCTTAAATCGCACAAATAGCGTCATCTGAGTCCGAAAACCACAACCGAGTGTTCAAAAAGTAAAGAACGGCAGATGAGCAGCAGATGAGCAGAGCAGTAGATGAGCGCTGACGAGCGACAGTAGACTAACATGGTGACGGACTCAGGAGCCCTTATTTCCTGAAATCTTGCCAATTTGCCGACTGTTCGGACACCAGCGCTGTTATGGGGATGAAAAGAGGCAGGAACAGGCCTTTTTCAGAGGAATAGAGTCTCTCCAGTCCGAAAACTGCTCAAAACGGCTTAAATCGCACAAATAGCGTCATCTGAGTCCGAAAACCACAACCGAGTGTTCAAAAAGTAAAGAACGGCAGATGAGCAGCAGATGAGCGGCAGATGAGCGATAGTAGATTAACGTCAGAGTAATGAAAGAGTCGAATTAGATAGTGTGAAAGAGTGAAATCAGATCAGTAGGAGCAACAGTAGAGTAGTACGCAGAATAGCCAAGCAAAAGAGCAGCAATCGACTAGCGGAACAATAGACGAGCAATAGTAAACTAACATCAAAGTAGTAACAGTCCAGCAGCAGACTAATCCAGCAGCAGACTAACAGCAGTAAATCACTGTTGACTGACAAATCTAACAACAGTCATCTTTTGAGCTACAATAAGTAAGCATTATCCTAACATCTGCGCTACAACAGATCTAATTTTAAAAACCAGCAAGTCTCCAATCTTGGGAGGCTCGCTGGTTTATGTTTTTAAGGAGCGATGCCGGAGAGCAGTACATCGTTTTGATACAAGGTTACTTTGTTCCAAGTGCTGAAGGAAACTTTGGTTGGGTCGAACGAATAGTCATTTGCTTCATTGAAGTTAGACCAGTCGCTTTTATGCACTCGTAATTGGATTTCTCCTGACTGTCCACCGGCAGGTATGGAGCCCGCGCTAGCGTTGAAAGTAAGCTCAACATAAGAGTCGGCGTTCGTTCCACTAGTGGACCCAAGGGCAACCGATATATTAGAAGCACCGATCTGCGCCCAATCGATCACACCATTGAGGGAGGCGCTTCCATCTTTAGTAAAGTAATAACGAATTTTCAGTCCATTTAGATTGACTGCCGTTGTTCCGTTGTTATAAATGTTGAAGTAAGGTTTGATTGAGTTATCTGTAGCATTGGTATCTGCTGCACGGTAGTAAAGTGCCAGATTACTGGATGGCGAGCCGGTAGGAGTGGCTGTAGGTGTTACTGTTGCTGTTGGCGTTGGTGTTGGCGTTGGTGTTGGTGTTGGCGTTGGTGTTGGCGTTGGTGTTGGCGTTGGTGTTGGCGTAGGTGTAGGTGTAGGTGTAGGTGTAGGTGTAGGTGTAGGTGTAGGAGTTGTGCCACCATCCGGCACAGGTTGGTAACCAGGCGTTGTATAAATTTTATTAAGCACGGAGGTTGCTAAGGTTCCGTTTGCTCCATTAACGACTGTATTTCCCCAGTTGCTGAGTGTTCCTGCTGGACCGCTGGCTAGATCCAGATATTCGACGCCTCCGCCATTACCATACCAGGACCAGGCGAGCCATCCTACCTTTTTTTCCTTAGTGTAGCTCATAATGGTGGCTTCATCGACATCTCCACCCGTGTGCTTGTCACCGAATTCGCCGATAATCACGGGGGCTCCAATGGCCAAGGCACTATCGATATTGCTCTTAACGGTAGCAGCATTACCTCCGGCATATTCGTACATATGAATCGAGAAAATAGTATTTTTTAAGGTATCTGAATTAAATACAGCCTGACCACTAGTGAAAATGGATTGTGGGTATTGACCCCATCCCGCTGCATCTACAACTAAAGTGTTCTTAATGCCCGCATTTCTTAACGCAGGAATTGCCGCTTGGTAACCACTGGCCCATGTTGCAGTGTTCCAAGAACCGTACCATTCATTAGCAATATTCACAATGACACGATCTTCTTTACCAATCAAAGCATCCTTGATGCTGATCCAATAGTTGACTGCAGCGTTAAGATCAGATGTGTTGTCTGAGCCAGTAGCATCATGCACTTCCAGCATGGCAATCAATTTATACTGATCACAAAGCTTAAGAATATTTTGGACATCCGCCAAGGTATCGAGAGACCACTTGCTGCCATTAGAAAGTACAATTCTGACGGTATTGGAGCCAGTGGCTGCAATGGCCGGTATTGCAGTAGCCAGATCGTTTTTGTACCAAGTGTGTGCATGATTAACCCCACGCATTACAAAAGGACTGCCGGTGGCATCATACAAAGTGGTACCGCTTACATAAAAGCCCTTAACAGAAGTGTTTGCTGCCGCTGCCTGCTGTTGAGGTAAAGAAATAGAAAGAGTAAGGATACTAATTAATACTAACAAACTGATTTTCCGGAACGAAAAATGCTTACTGAATTTCATCAACATTTCCTCCTTAATCAAATAGGGTTGCTTCTTAGATTATGCGTATCCTTCAGGTGGTTGCAGTAAATGCACTCAATTACAGGCATGTATCACCTCCTCAGTTATTTTGAATATAACATATAAAGGAATTTTTAGGAATAATAAATAATTTAACGATAACAATAATTTTATGTTTTATTAGAAAATAAGACGAAGTGCTGATCAGGCACTCGTCTTTCATCTAACATTATCATAAAAAAATGATGTTATTTTTAGATTCAGGAAGGAAAATATAATTTTTTTTGACTAATGATTTGGATTTCTCGCGATTTTCTTTCATAATATAAAGGGTAAACTAAATACAAAAGAAGAACCGTTGCCCGAGAGCGATGAGTTCTGTACAGAAGAGGCGATATTATGATTATCATGAAAACGATGGAAGAGATCGAAAAAATGCGTGCGGCGGGAAAAATTCTCGCTGAATGTCATCGTCAAATTGCGCAAATTTTGCAGCCTGGTATTACGACCTGGGAAATTGATGAATTTGCAGAAAAATTTATATTGTCTCAAGGAGCTACTCCTGAGCAAAAAGGATATAATGGGTACCCGTACGCAACCTGTGCATCTGTAAATGATGTAATATGCCACGGATTCCCGAAAAAAGAGCCGCTAAAAGACGGGGATATCGTAACCATTGACATGGTTGTTAACTTAAACGGCTGGTTGGCAGATTCGGCCTGGTCTTACGGCATTGGCAATATTAGTGAACAGGCGACCAAACTTCTAGACACTACTAAGGAATCGTTATTCCGTGGAATCGAGCAGGCGGTTGCAGGCAACCGTATCGGGGATGTTGCGCATGCCATCCAAGTTTATGCAGAGTCTAACGGATTTTCTGTAGTACGTGATTTTATTGGCCACGGGATCGGTTCAGAAATGCATGAAGCTCCGGAAGTGCCTCACTATGGTCCAGCAGGGAGAGGGCCTCGTCTTAAAGAGGGGATGGTATTTACCATTGAGCCCATGCTGAACACAGGCAGTTACAGAACAAAAATTGATGCGGATGGTTGGACTGCGCGTACCATTGACGGCGGATTGTCAGCACAATATGAGCATACTTTAGCGATTACCCCACAAGGAACGATTATCCTGACTGAACTGTAATTTTGATGAAAAATAAAATGACCAGTCTCCGTAATGGAGATTGGTCATTTTTTATTAATCCGTAATGTTGCGAGTGTAATATTCAATGATATCTTTTCTCCTAATAATTCCAACAAATACACCCTCATTATCAATCACAGGAACGAAATTCTGATCCGCAGCGAGCGTCAGCATATCTTCCATTTCTGCATTAATGAGAACACTTTCGTTATGAACATGCTTTTGGATGTCGCTTACTTGAACTTCCCCTATATTGTCAAAGGTTAAGTCTGCTGTGTTTTTTAGCTTCCACAATAGATCACCCTCCGAAAGTGTTCCTACATATTTTCCTTCATTATCAATAATAGGGATAGCCGTGTAATGGTGCTGTTCTAATTGTTCTAAGGCTTCCAGCATGGATAGTGAGTTAGTGATATAGGCAACTTGATCTTTTGGCAACAAAAAAGAGGATATTTCCATCGGCATGAACTCCTTTGTATTATGTTTTTTTGATTAGGCTACTTTTATTTAAACATACTTTTGGAATGGATAGAATTTTAAATTTTCATCCCTTGAATTATAGGTAATAAGTCCTATTGAATAGAGGTCGTATTTTGTCGATTAAAGATATATTATCCTAGAGTGGAGTTGTTCAGATGGCATTGTATCGAAGGCTTTCTTTAACGTTTAAGTTTGTTATGGTGGTAAGTTTAGTAATTATTGTGATCTTTTTCTTTAGTTTAGTCGCAAACCTGGCTAATCTGCGTAGTGTGAGCATATCCAACGGTGAACTTCAGGCAGAGATCGCAGGGAAAAGTTATGCGGAGACCATTCAGAATAGAATGATAGACATTCAGTCGACGGGTGAAGCGCTCGCTGAGGTACTGATTGAATCAAGAGAACGTCAAACCTTGGACCGTGAAGATGTTGTTTCTACAATGAAAACTATGCTGGAGCACAGACCAGAAATTTTTGGGATGAGCATATTATGGGAACCCAATGCTTTTGATCAGAACGATCAGGCTAATATAAATAAGATGCCATATGATGACGGTACGGGGCGTTTTATTCCTTATGTCTTTAGAAATCAAGGTGCAATTAAGGTTGAACCCTTAAAAAATTACGATGTAGAAGGTGCGGGTGATTATTACCTTTTACCTAAAAAAGAGAAAAAACCGGTCTATATTGAACCCTATTCCTATGAGACGACTGGTGGAGCAATAGAGATGATTTCGGTCATGCTGCCGATTTTGGATAAAACGGGTGCATTTCTTGGGACTGTAGGGTTCGATGTTTCGTTAACCCAATTGCAGGAAGAAGCTGTTAACTATAAACCTCTGGGAGGTTATGTTTCTTTAATCACTGGTAATGGCAAATATGCAGCCAATCCAAATGATCCTCAAAGTGTACTCAAAGAGTTCGGTGATACAGAAGATAAAACATTACTGTGGAAGCGTGTGAAGAATGGGGAGGCCACACTGGGATACACGATAAATTCCAAGGGAGAAGACGTGCTGCGGACTTTTGTTCCGATACCAATGCCTGGAAGTGACCAGGTCTGGTACACACAGACAGCGATTTCTAAGGATGTTATCATGGCTGATTATGAACAAGCCAAAACAGAATTTTTTATCATTATGATTATTGGTATTTTGATTTTAGCTGTTATTGTTGGTCTTCAGCTATGGTTGATGGTAGTTAAACCGCTTCGCTTGTTATCTGATAAATTGCAGCTGATGTCTCAGGGTGATTTGACTCAAACCCTGCAGGTTCGAAATGATGATGAATTCGGCAAGATGGCTACACATTTTAATCATATGACCCATAAGCTTCGAGAAATGTTTGGACTTGTTGCTGATTTATCAATGTCTGTGGGAGCTACCTCTGAAGAGCTGACAGCTAACGCTGAGCAGACTGGGAAAGCTGCTGAACAAATTGCTGTGGCAATTGGACGAGTAGCCGAAGGAGCGCAGCTGCAGAGTGATTATGCGGGTGATTCTTCAATGGCGATGAGCGAGCTGAATGTTGGAGTGCAACGGATCGCTGACTCTTCGTCATCGGTGTCTGCGTCTGCAGATGAGGTTACCGATCAGACGAAAAAGGGCAGTGCGCAGCTTCAAATGGCAGTGAACCAAATGTCAGAGTTAAAGCTGTCTGTGGATGAGACGAGTCTGGCAATCGAACGTTTAGGCGAACGATCTGCTCAGATCAGCGGGATTATAGGCCTGATTTCGAACATAAGTAAACAGACCAATCTGTTGGCACTAAATGCGGCTATTGAGGCGTCCAGAGTGGGTGAACATGGCCGAGGTTTTGCTGTAGTGGCCTCAGAAATTCGTATGCTGGCAGATCAGACTAAAAAAGCTGCCGAACAAGTTACTGCTTTGGTTGAAGATGTGGTGCAAGATACTAATCAAGCTTCACAAGCAATGGCTGTCGGCAATGAAAAAGTAATTCTTGGTGTGCAAAGTGTATCTGATAGTGATCTTTTATTTACTTCGATTCTGACAGAGATGACGCAGGTGACTGATCAAATCCAAGAGGTGTCCGCAGCTGCACAGCAGATGACCGCGGGTACGGAGCAAATTTCAGTTACAGTTAAACAATTAGCCGATCTTGCTTCGGAAGCTTCATCTGACTCCCAAAGTGTGGCAGCAGCCTCAGAGGAGCAGCTTGCTTCTATGGAAGAGATCTCAGCTTCGTCGGAGTCACTTAGCTCAATGGTGCAAGATCTGTTGGATAAATTGTCCTATTTTAAAATTTAAATTCCCTTTTCAAATTTTAGAAAAAGGGCTATCCCCTAAGCTATGAAAATGACTGCTGTGTCGAAAGCACATGCTTAGTCACTGGAAAATACGCTTAGTAACCTGCTAAGGGACACAGTGGTCCTTAAACGTAGGATTATCCGATATTTGGAATGTTATCGGACTCCAGTGCAGCTATTGGCCCAAAAAATGCTTAATATGAGCCTCTTTCCAAGGAATAACGTCGCTGGTGTCCGAATTCTAGCTGTAAAGGATAAAAACATGTAAATAACGTCAACTGAGTCCGAAAGCCCCGCAGGATAATGAAAGTGTAGTTGAAGCAGACCGCGAATGACCAAAAAACGCCGAACAGCGATTCTTCGAGAACAGAAGAATCGCTGTTTTGTTGATTTTAAGATTTTGAAAGTGAGGAGGTCAGTCTCCACTCGTAGAATCACTTATGACACAGCTCCTTCTTTCTTCCCATTTTGTTCATAATGCAGAAGAGTATCTATTTGGTGTTAGCTGTGCTATAATCAATCTATCGAAAGTATTTACCTGGCGAATTCACATAGCGTAGAGGGTTATTCTTTAGACGTTAATAACCTTGTACCATATGTGAATTTTTATTTTTTTAGAGATTTTGTAAGAGATTTTTTGAGGATAAGAATAACATGTAAATAAAAATAAGGTGGTAATTATATTATGCAAACAGGAACAGTGAAATGGTTTAACGCAGACAAAGGTTTTGGTTTTATCGAGGTTGAAGGTGGAGAAGATGTATTCGTACATTTCAGCGCAATTACTGGTGACGGATTCAAGTCCCTGGATGAAGGACAACGTGTAGAATTTAACGTAGTTCAAGGCAATCGTGGTCAACAAGCTGAGAATGTTGTAAAACTGTAAGTAGTAAAATGAATCCCCAAACGTATCGTTTGGGGATTTTTTTATAGAAAGGTGGCGGATGTAAATGCAGGTGTTTGAAGACTGGAATTTAAAAGTTAAGAAAACCTTTAACGCTACAAGTAACAAGGAAGTATTGACGGTATCTGAAGCGGGAAGCTTGCTTGGGCTGTCTAAAGATCAAATGAAAAGTTATGTAGATCAGCATAAGTTGACTAAAGTTCCGATCATGAGAAGTGTCGTCAGATATCTTTTACTGAAGAGCGAGATCGATATGATTGTGAAAAAAATCTAAGATCAGCATTAATAAATAGGGTAGACCAATCCTTGATAGGATATGGTCTTTTTTTGTCTCACAAATTTCTTATAAATAGAAACTTATCGACCCGAAGATCGTCTATAATAATGGGATATTTTAGGTAACGGTGTCATCCAGTAAAAAAATATTCTCACAAGCTGGTGGTTATCTATCAAAACATTACGTGATATCTAAGGAGAAAATTATGAAACGACTAGAGTGTAAAGATTATTACAAAGCAATTGAGCCTTTAGAAAATGTGAAAATAAATACGATGTTTGCTGAGTCAGTGGTGAAGCAAGTCATTGCTGGCAGCGTATATGTTGACGATATCGTTAACCCGCGTGCTTTTTACATTGCACACCCTTGTGGAATGTCTTTATTAATTGGAGAGTCGGATAATGAAGAGTTTAAGCGCGACCTTTTTGATTACATAACCAATAAAAATATGATTCGGCATCATCAAGAGTTGCTGCAGGCTGATCCAGCGGGAGGTTGGCCGGAAGTTATCGCTCATTGGAGTGAACAGGAAATGCTCCATAGAAATACAAGGGTCAACTTCAGCTTTAACCGCGAGAGATATCTGAACCAGAAAGCTTCTTATCTTAACCAAGACCTTGAAGTGGTGCGAATGAACAAAGAACGGTTTATGGCGGCAACAGGAGGTGTCA
Organism: Paenibacillus sp. FSL L8-0333; assembly: GCF_037965665.1. Lineage (NCBI taxonomy): Bacteria > Bacillati > Bacillota > Bacilli > Caryophanales > Paenibacillaceae > Paenibacillus > Paenibacillus sp. FSL L8-0333. Next base: position 4,494,243 of record NZ_CP150186.1, on the reverse strand, counting down.
ATCCTAAGGATTTTTGGAGGAATGAAGAGCAATTTCTTGCTGAGGGGCTGGGCTTCAATATTCTTGATGCTGGGGAAATTGCCTCTACGGCATTTTCGGGTTTTGTTAATGAGCATCAACTGGAAATTGGCATAGAAACCTCAGAAGCACATCGGGGGAAGGGCTATGCCTACGCTGTCTGTTCAGCCTTAATCGAATACTGTCTAGAACATCAGCTTGAGCCGGTGTGGGCGTGTCGTCTGGATAACGAAGGTTCTTTCAACTTAGCGCATAGATTAGGCTTTGAGACAACCTACATGATTCCCTATTATCGGCTGGTAGAATCCGTCATCAGGAAGGGTTAAGGATCCGAATGAAAAATAAACAGATTACCCATTCAGCTTCTTCTTTTTCTTTAAGTAGAATTGAGAAAAAGAAGGTGAAGAAGAAAACTAAGACCAGCAGGAAAAAAAAGATCTGGCTATTTATGCTTGCTATCGTACTTATTGCTGGGCTAGGATCTTATGTTTTTCGTAAAGAACTGCTGATTTTCGGATTTAATAATGTTGTGGCTCCAACTATTGAACACACGCTTGATGGGTCATACGTTCCTTTAAAAAATAATGAAAATGCTGAAGCTCCTGGATTCCAACCCACGACGGATAATAAGGATCGTCCATTTTCTATCCTCCTATTGGGTACTGATCAGCGGGGAAAAGAGAACGGGCTTTCTGATTCGATTATATATACTGTGATTCGGCCAGTTGATCATAAAGTATTGTTCGTGTCGATCCCTCGTGATTCCTATGCAGAAATTATCGGAGCGGAAAATGTTAAAGGAGCTAGGAAAGAAACCAAGATTAATGCAGCACATTCCTATGGCGGTCCTCAGATGAGTGTAGACACCGTTAAAAATTTATTAAACGCGCCTATCGAATATTACGCTACTATTAATTTCAACGGTCTTGTGGGCGTTACAGATGCTCTAGGGGGTGTTGAACTTCCGATTACCAAGGTGATTGAGAACAAGAGTCCGGATCATGAGAAATTAAGAATTGAACCGAACAAACCGATTTATTCTGGCGCTGAAGCATTAATGTATGTAAGATACCGTGAGGATTCTGATTTTAAACGAACGGAGCGGCAGCGGATCTTTTTGAAATCTGCGCTTGAACGGATGAAGAGAGTAGATAATATCCTTAATATACAGAAAATCATCGAAATAGCAGGCAGTAATTTCCAAACCAATATGAAGTCAGACTTTATTCTTGATTTGGCGAAAAGAGTAATTCTCGAGGGGGGTACTCCTGAGATTACAAGCCATATGTTGCAGGGTGAAGGCAGACGGAAGGATCAATGGTATTATATGCTTGACGAAAATGATGTGAAGCGTACCCATGAGTTGATTGAGATTTGGCTGAATCCTGACTCTACCGATATGGATCTGGCCGCAGCTTCTGCGGATGACGCAGCATAGATGTTGTGACTGAATTATTTTATTTTTCATGTGGAGGTTGATCTCTCTGGCTGCAAAAACAAATGAGCAAATGTTACTCGAATTTAAGTCCCTCATCCCGTTCGTAGAATCTTTAGAGGAAGTATCAGACAAACATTGGAATCAGCCTATTGCAGCTGGTAAATGGACTGTAAAGGATATCATCTGTCATCTCATGTTATGGGATAAATATTTTTATGAAGGTGCGATTAAGAAAATAATTCTCCGGGAACCGATCACAACTAAGCATTTGGATTTAACGAGTTTAATGCTAACGCTGTAGAATATGCTAAATTATTATCTGAACAAACATTAATTGAACAATTTGTACGTTATAGAACTAAAATCATAGATGCAGCTGCAGGGTTAACGGAAGATGAATTCAATCAGGAATATAAGGACGGAGATCGCAAAAAATTCAGCGTTCGCAAGTATTTGAGAAGTTTTATCCCACATGATAAGCATCATAAAAAACAGATTGAGCAGTTCTTGAAACCTTAAACCTTGGCGCGATTTTGAACTAACTTCATGGATTGGCGTATGAGGATAGGACCAAACATGCTTCCGGCAGAGGCGGCAATTAAAGAATGGAAGGGAAATTTTATAGCAAAATAAAAGACCCATCCAGCAACAATATCAATAAGGATGAACTTCTTGATCTCGGATAATGGAATGGTCACGAAGACAATGGATTGTTTGTTTCTCACAGCAATGACCTCCTAATTTTAAGAAAACATCTTATAAATCCACTGTTCATTCTATTTTGGAACTAAGATGTCCCATTCCGTCTAAATCTACAATCGAATCGTAAAAAAAAGGAAGTATGCCTTGCGGATCTTTTTCGCAAAGTGTACTTCCTTTTTTGTATGTGAGGATATTATCTGACTAATATTTGGCAGGGTATGGAAAGTCACAGAAGATATATTCAATCACTAGTACAATGTAAGCGTTGTCTTTTGTGAAAATATATCCTAAAGGAGCTAAGCTATGAGAGTGAAGAGACTATCTTTTAACCAGCTTGTGTTTATCTGTTTAGGTTTTCAATACTTGTTAATGCGTTTGTTCTCTGCCGGCGAGGCGATCGTTATCACATCGATAGAGCTAGTAATATATATTGTTTATACTGTCGCCACCCTTGCCGGATTGTTTCTCCGGAGCAGACGAATTGATAGTGAAGCTGTATCTGGGTTGTCGTCGTTATTTTTCAGCGTGTTATGGACGGTGTCTTTGTTCTCACAATTTCGGAAAGAAAGTTATCCAAATGCTTTAACAATCATTAATTCGCTGGGGGTGTCTTCAGCGGTAATCGTGATGCTCACACAATTTATTATTTTGGCCAAGGCTTAGGCTTTAGCTGAAAAAAAAGGCGGGTGCCCCAGCAGCCATTTCATGGCTTATGCGGCACTCGTTTGTTTTTTTTCATCCCCAGAAATGAAAGCTCACCCTGTTCATTCCGTTTAAATTCAAATTCACTGTCATGCTTGGTATGATGGAATCTTGTTTCTGAGATAGGATAGAACGGTGTAACCTCTTCATCATTCCAGACAAAATAATAGTCCTGGCCCCTACGCTCTACGCTCGCTTTGCAGCCAAATCCCTCATAGGTCCCCATATATTCAGCATACATGCTATCATCAAGTGGGAAGGCTTGCGGGAATATCGGCATCTCGGCAGGCTCACCGAATACTAATCCAGATAGAGATTCCGTTAACTTGGTAATGGGGACACAATCATAATTGGTCAACATGATGACGGTCGTCTGCTCTTCTGGATATCTGTGCATTTCACTTCGGAAGCCGCGATAAGCGCCGCCGTGATACATTCTTTTGCGATCATAACGTTCGTCCAAAAACCAACCAAAACGATATTTGAGATTACTTGAATGAAAAGCCATCTCCAAAGTATCGTGGGATACTAATTGATCGGAGTATAACGCTTGATCCCACAGGAAAAGATCAGCAGCCGTCGAATACATAGCACCCGCTGATAGGATAGAGCTCATATTTATGTATTCACCCTGAGTATACTCACCCCATGAGGAATGATAAGGTGAGGCTAATTTTGAAATGATTTGCTGATTGTTATAAACTCCTGTATTTACCATGCCAAGAGGCTGTAATATAAAAGTAGTGATATAATCTTCAAATGTCATGCCTGTAATCTTCTCAATAATCATTCCTAATAAATAATAACCTGAATTATTATAGGAAAACGATGTGCCAGGCATAAATGCAGGCGGTTGACTCACAAATAGCTGTAACATCTCCAGTGGAGTCAGCTTCAGCTTATTTAATTTTTGATTATATTCGGGTAGAGAAGTGTAGTTGGCTATACCCGAGGTATGTCCCAGCAGATGAAGAACGGTAATCCCCTCGAATGCATGCTGTTCAGGAAGATACTTAAGGATCGGATCTTCCAGTCGCAGACGTTTTTGTTCTTTTAGCATCAGAATTGCCATGCCAGTGAATGACTTGGTTAATGACCAGATCCGGAATTTGGTATCTATAGTGTTCGGAACCTGATGTTCAAGATTCGCATATCCGTATGCTTTTTGTAGCTTGATTTCTCCATGCTGAGCTATTAAGACTGTGCCGCTCAGTGGCCAGCTTTGTTCGTATTTTTCTAAATATTGCTCCAGACGCTGGGATTGTTTATCCACAGGTAACCCCTCCTTAAAGGCATATTCTAACATAATACTAAATTCTGTTGAAGCGGAGAGAAATCCATGAGATATGATTGTTTAATTATTGATGATGAAACTGAACTTGCGGAGAGCACCTGCGAATATTTTAATTTGTTTGATGTTCAAACCGCGTTTGTTACAAGCGCTGCTGCCTGTCGGAGCTTTTTGCGTGAGCATCAGGTCTCAATGTTACTGCTTGATATTAATTTAGGCGGTGAATCCGGCTTCCAGTTATGCAAAGAGCTGCGTCAGACGATGGGGATTCCTATCTTGTTTATTAGTGCCCGCTCCAGTGAAGATGATGTATTGATTGCTCTTGATATCGGAGGAGATGACTATATTCATAAGCCGTATACCCTGAGAGTGCTGCTCGCAAAAGTGAAGGCGGTGCTTAAACGCCACAATAACGAAGTTATAGCTGAGGCAGCGGTCCTTCAAGCCGGCTCTATCCAGATAGACCCTGAACTTAGGAGGGCAAGCCTTAATGGCGTAGCTCTCAAGCTGAAAACGATGGAATATAAACTGCTCAGCTATTTGATTCAGCATAAAAATAGGGTAATCCCCAAAGAGGAGTTATTTACAGAGGTATGGGGAGATGTTTTTGCGGGGGATGGCACCTTAAATGTACATATTCGCCATCTACGCGAGAAGATTGAGCAGAATCCTAATGATCCTCAGTACATCCGTACAGTATGGGGCATCGGTTATGCTTTTGAGGACAAATAGTTATGACTAAAAAACTGCTGTTGGCTCTTCTACTTACTATATTTGCCGCAAGTTTAACGCTCACATTCCTAATTCTTAATTTGCAGGAGGAGACAGGAACAGATAGAGTGGCTATCAATACCATTGTGAAGCTCACGGAGCAGAACTGGGACAAGCTTGATCCGAACCTGTACAAGGAAGGTCCTTATGAATTTGCCATTATCGATACCGCGGGAGTACTTAAATATCAGACGGGAAATGCGATTTCCGTTACCGTTAACGAAGCCATCAACAATCGGGATACTCTAGTGGACGTTTTTGTTCAGGATAAGATGGTGGGTAAGGTGATTATTAATAATGATTACCATGCGATTTTTATACATATGAAAAAACAATTTATACAAGTTTCTATTGTGATGCTGCTACTGCTTACGGTTCTAGGCATTCTCTATATTTGGTTCCTGAATCGATCGGTTCTCCGTCCGTTTCGCAAAATGCAGCTATTCGCGAAGCATATCGCGAGAGGTGATCTGGAAGTTCCGCTGGAGATGGATCGTAATCATCTGTTTGGTGCTTTTACCGAAAGCTTTGATATGATGCGGGAAGAGCTTGCAGCGGCTAGACACAGCGAATATTTGGCGAATAAAAGTAAAAAGGAACTGGTTGCTAGTCTCAGTCATGATATTAAAACACCAGTTGCTTCGTTAAAGGCGATTACGGAACTGATGTTATTAAGCGCAAGGGATGAGAAGACCAGCAGACAGCTTAACACTTTGTATTCCAAAGCGGATCAGATTGATCGTCTGGTGACCGATATGTTCCATTCGACCTTAGAGGAACTAAATGAACTTAAAGTCAGCTTAACGGAGGAGCAAAGCCACCTGCTGATCCAAATTATAAATAATGTAAATTTCTATGAACGGATTTCAGCAGCAGCAGTGCCTGACTGTATCATTACGGTGGACTCCTTGCGGCTGCAGCAGGTGATTGATAATGTTGTGAATAATTCCTACAAATATGCCTACATAGACACACCTATTGATATTAGGTTCGAGATTACGGATCATTATCTGGAGGTAGATATTCTGGATTATGGCCCCGGGGTTCCTGAGGAGGAGCTGCCTTTAGTATTTAATAAATTTTTTCGGGGCAGTCTGGCCGTGAGCCAGAATGGTGCGGGTCTAGGCCTGTACATTTCCCGTTATATGATGCAAAAAATGCAAGGCGACATTGTGTGCTCCAATCGGGAGGATGGATTTACAGTCAAACTGCTAATTCCTTTAGCAGGACAGAATTAAGAATTAGCTAAGGATTGCACAAAGACATGTTAAGAACATTTAACGTACGATAAGGTTGCAATTACGAATGAGCTTGTGATTGCAGCCATTATATTTCGCGTAGAGCAATGATTTTCTTTTAGCGCAATTAATGAGCATGAATGTAAATGGAGTGTTCAACATGAGCGAAGTGAATAATAAAGTGCTGATGCAGACTAATAAGCTTGGAAAAACCTTCTCCCATGGAGGAACTCAGCAGCATGTTTTGAAAAATCTGGATCTGACCTTATATCATGCTGATTTCACGATTATCATGGGCAGCTCTGGTTCTGGTAAATCAACACTGCTGTATGCCATTTCGGGTATGGATAAGCCAACGCTTGGAGAGGTTCTATTTGAAGGTCAGGATATCACAGCCATGAGTAATGATCAGCTTGCGATATTCCGGCGGAAGAATTGTGGGTTCGTGTTTCAGCAGATTCATCTGCTGGATACGATGAGTGTCCTCGACAATGTATTATCTAGTGCTTTTCTTGTACAAAAGGATAGAGCAGGGGCTGTGAAAAAAGCCAAAAAGCTACTCTCAGATGTAGGTCTGGATGACTCTGTCTGGGGCAAGTTTCCGGCGCAAATCTCAGGTGGCGAAGCTCAGCGGGCGGGTATTATCCGGGCATTGATCAACAGTCCAAAAGCGGTTTTCGCTGATGAGCCGACAGGTGCGTTAAACAGTTCAGCAGGAATAGGTGTATTGCGCGTCCTCACTGAGGTGAATAGGCAAGGGCAAAGCATAATTATGGTTACACATGATCTTAAAACCGCGTTGCGTGGTAATCGGATATTGTATCTGCGAGACGGAGTCATCGTTGGTGATTTGCGTCTTACCCCTTATAGCGAAGATAACGGACCTGAACGGCAGCAGCAAGTACAGTCCTTTCTAACCGAATTGGGGTGGTAGAGATGAGCAGCCTAATAGGAAAACTAGCTTGGTCAAATATTCGTAAAAGAAAAAGCGCCACGCTTACACTCTTCATTTTGATCATGATAGCTGTGCTGCTGCTGAACATTGGCCTTACGGTCAGTTTAAAGCTAAATTCTTTTCAGCAAGAAAAAATGACTGAATTAAGGACTCCAGAAATAAGTGCATTTTTCCCAAAAGATGATCATCTAGAAGAGTATGAGGAGCTTGTGGATAGTTATTCATATACAGAAACCTGGGAGAATGAAGCAGCAATTCTGTTAGCAGACGCTAAAATGAAGTACGGACAAACGGACACTACGGTAGCTTTTATAATTCTTAACATGGATACACCGCGGACCAAGGGACTATTCAAGACAACGACTCCGCTAGGATCTAAGGATGCGGATATGATCTATTTGCCTTATTTGTTCCATGTTGGATCGGGGTATAACCTTGGCGATACCTTTTCTTTTGTATACGATAATAAGCCATTCTCTTATACCATAGGTGGCTTTATTGAGGAGCCGTTGCTAGGGACGTTAACTAATGGAGCTTTAAAAGTATTTTTGAATGATGAAGGTTATAAGCAGTTGGAGAAACGTCTTGGAACAGAAGCTCAGTACAGCTTTCTATCAGCAGATTTAACCGATCCTTCAAAGGATGTAAAGCTGGAACAAATGCTAAGTGAGCGGATTTTTGCCTCAGGAAGTACGGATCAATTTCAAGTCATGCGGGCAGAGGTTGGTCTCCAAGGGAACCGTGTTTTTGTTAATCTTTTAGCGGCCATTCTGATCGTATTTGCCCTGATTATGGTTCTGATCTCGCTTATTGTCATCAGGTTTCAAATATTGGGACATATTGAAGACAATTTGACGAACATCGGTATTTTAAAAGCCAACGGTTATACTTCATGGCAGATTAAAAAAGCGCTTCTGCTACAGTTCACCTCAGTGTCAATCATCGCAGCTATACCGGGAGGTGGGTTATCTGGGCTGGTTATGCCGTTGGTAGGGAATATGATTTCGTCTTCAATCGGACTTCTGTGGCCAATATCCTTTGAAGGGGTCAGTGCAGTACTTAGTTTGGTTATTGTCTCTGGACTAGTGCTACTTGTTACCTATCTGTCGAGCCGGCGAATTCGGAACATTACTCCGATTACAGCTCTGCAGAGCGGAATCCTCACTCACAATTTTAAGCGGAACCCAATTCCACTCGAAACATCCGAAATGAATCTGCAATTCAGCTTAAGCCTTAAAGCTTTAGTAAGGCAAATGAAGCAGAATATGATGATCGTATTGATCGTTGCCGGATTAACCTTTTCTAGTATTTTTTGCTCTATATTGAATTTCAACTTTAAGGGAGACACCTCAGCAGTTATAAAACTGGTAGGTATAGAACGCAGCGACTTTTTGTTGTTGCCGAAAAACGGTGACCTACAGCAGGGGAAGTTTACAGAATTAGAAGCCATGCCAGGGGTTGAAAAGTTGACTGTATTGGATAGCATGGTCGCTTCGATTAAAAATACCAGCTTTATGCTCCGGGTATCTGACGATTATAGCAAGCTGGAGACACAAACCATATACAAAGGGCGAGAGCCTATTTATGATAATGAAATTGTGATTTCCGGTGTTATTGCAAAGTTGAAAAATACAGAAATAGGGGACGAGGTACCTATCACTTTTAATGGTGTGACGGAGAATTATTTGGTCACTGGCTTAAGCCAGCAGATTAGCCAACTTGGAATGGTGGCGAGTATGACCGGTGATGGAATGAGAAGACTTCAACCGGAGTACACCCCTCTGTCCATCAATGTGTATCTGAAAGAGGGGGGAGATGCGCAAGCTTTTGTGAAGGATCTGGAAGCACATTTCCCCGGAAAATGGAATATTACTAACATTCGAGAAACGGTTGATAGTACGCTCAGTACATTCACTGCCGCAGTATCTTCTATGACAGCAGTCATCACTGTGGTGACGATTATAGTAGTAAGCCTGATTTTATATTTAGTGATTAAGACTTTGATTCTGAAGCGGAAGCGTGAGTTCGGCATTCTTAAAGGAATGGGTTATACCACTTTTAATCTGATGACGCAGATTACCTTTAGTCTGTTTCCGGTGATTGTGGTGGGAGTAGCTTTGGGGAGTATAGGCGGTTATTTTTTCTCGGACTCTGCGTTTGTACTATTGCTCTCGAGTTTAGGGATTTATAACGTCCAACTGGCGGTTAGTTTGCCACAAGTATTGCTATTGTGTGCAGCCATTCTAGTAGTCGCTTATGCGGTGTCTATGCTTGTTGCCCGGCGAATTCGGAAGGTTAGTGTTTACGATTTGATTATGGACTAAGCAAAAGACAAAAAAACAACGAGCAGGAGGTTTGTTACTCCATACTCGTTGTTTTTTTTACATATTCATTCGTCCGTCATCATAATTGAATTGCCAATCAATGCCGAATTTATCTTTTAGACTACCATAACAAGAGCTCCAGAAGGTTTCTTGCAGTTCCATAACTACTTTACCGCCCTCTTGAAGTTTATTGAAATATTTCTTTATGTTATCTAAATCCTTACTAACTACGGAAAGACTAATATTGTTTCCTTCGATAAAAGGCATGCCTGGAAAAACATCAGAAAACATTACATTACTGCCTTCGATATTCAAGCGGGTGTGCATAACCAAATCTTTAGCTTCCTCAGGAAGAGTGAAATTGGGATCGGGTGGTGTTTCACCAAAGGTCATGATTTGTGGACGTTCAGTGCCAAACACCTCTGCGTAAAACTCTGCTGCGTCACGACAATTCCCGTTGAAATTAAGATAAACATCGATAGACATTTTTTTCACTCCTTAAAGGTTTGTTAGCGGCACATCAAAAATTCTTAAAATTCAAAATACCTTATCACATCCACATTGTATCATTTACCAGTTTATAAACAAATATACTTTTAGTCTCATTATTAAACTTTTATTTCATCTACTATCTTCTAATTAAAAATAGGATATGGTAGTATTCAAGAAAAGGGATAATTTTCTATAAATTAAATAAAATTATATTTATGTTAAATAGTTGGGGTGTATTTGGGCTCGTGTTTGATCTTTACCACTGAGAGGAGGTGATGGTTAGTGCGGGTAAGGCATAGAGGAGGTGACAATTCTTTAAAGGAGTGAATACTGCAATTGTAGCATCGCGTGGCTATTAATAAATTATTTACGAATTTATTTAATTGTCGAAAGGAGAATAATAAATGACAAAAGCACTAAGGAAGCAAATGTTGTTATTGCTTACGATCATGGCTTTAGTTATCACCGGATATGCTCCTTCTACCACGTATGCCAGTGAGGCACATGTTGACAATCCGTTTGTAGGAGCTACAGCATATGTGAATCCTGATTATGCCGCACTGATTGATACCTCTATTGCTCAGGTTACCGATAGTACTTTAGTTTCCAAGATGGAGACCATTAAAAAATATCCGACAGCCGTATGGCTGGATCGAATTGCTGCAATTTATGGCGGAGAGGACAATGGAGGTAGAAAAAGTCTGGGACAGACTTTAGATGCCGTACTCGCGCAAAAGCAACCCAATACGCCGATTACAGCCACGTTCGTAATTTATGACATGCCTGGGCGGGATTGCCACGCTCTTGCCTCCAATGGCGAGCTGCCACTGACAGCTGCGGGTCTTACAACCTATAAGTCAGATTATGTTGACGTAATCGCCAGTATTTTTGCAAAGCCCAAATATAGTGACATTCGTATAGTGACTATCGTAGAGCCGGACTCGCTTCCGAATCTAGTCACCAATCTCAGCACACCACAGTGTGCTCAAGCTAACTCCACGAATATTTACCGTGATGCTACGCGTTACACTTTAAATGCTCTCCATGCCATTCCGAATGTATATACTTACATGGATATTGGCCACTCCGGCTGGCTCGGATGGGATACTAACCGTGGCCCCGCTATCGACCTCTTTACTTCGGTTGTGTCAGGCACTACAGCTGGACTTGCTAGTGTCGATGGATTTATTACGAATACAGCCAATACCACTCCACTAGTAGAACCTAATCTTCCAGATCCGAATCTTACGATAGGCAGCCAGCAGCTTCGCTCCGCAAGTTATTATGAATGGAATCCGTATTTTGATGAAGCCGATTTCACAGCAGCTTTGTATTCAGGTTTTGTAGCAAAAGGTTGGCCTTCCACGATCGGCTTCCTTATTGATACCTCCCGTAACGGGTGGGGTGGACCTAATCGCCCGACTAGTGCAAGCGGAACAACCGTTAACGCTTATGCAGATTCCGGTCGGATTGATAAACGTCTCCATCGCGGCAATTGGTGTAATGCCAGCGGCGCTGGAATTGGAGAAGTTCCACAAGCAGCCCCTGCAGGTTATGCAGCCTCACATTTGGACGCATTTGTCTGGGTGAAACCTCCGGGAGAATCTGATGGTTCCAGCAGTGCCATTCCAAATAATGAAGGCAAGGGCTTTGACAGAATGTGTGATCCGACTTATACCAGCTCAAGCGGCACACTGACCGGTGCATTACCTAATGCGCCTGTATCAGGTCACTGGTTCCATGATCAATTTGTTCAGCTGGTACAGAATGCTTACCCTGTAATTCCTCTGAGCAACGGAGGGGGCACTGTAGTTCCAGCGGCACCCACTAACTTGGTAGCGACAGCAGGTGAGGCGAAAGTAAGCCTGAGCTGGAGCGCATCCAGTGGAGCGACTAGTTACACTGTGAAAAGTGCAACCACAAGCGGAGGACCGTACACTACTGTAGCGACAGGGCTAACGGCAACGAGCTACACCAACACGGGCCTAACGAACGGAACAACCTATTACTATGTTGTAAGCGCAACCAATAGTGTGGGAGAGAGTGCGGATTCTACACAAGCGAGTGCGACTCCAGCAGCAGTGGCGACTGTTCCCGCGGCACCAACCAATTTGGTAGCGACAGCAGGTGAGGCGAAAGTAAGCCTGAGCTGGAGCGCATCCAGTGGAGCGACTAGTTACACTGTGAAAAGTGCAACCACAAGCGGAGGACCGTACACTACTGTAGCGACAGGGCTAACGGCAACGAGCTACACCAACACGGGCCTAACGAACGGAACAACCTATTACTATGTTGTAAGCGCAACCAATAGTGTAGGAGAGAGTGTGAATTCGGGACAAGCAAGTGCGATCCCAGCAGCGGTGGCAACTGTTCCAGTGGCACCAACTAACTTGGTAGCGACAGCAGGAGATGCGAAAGTGAGCCTGAGCTGGAGCGTATCCAGTGGTGCGACGAGTTACACTGTGAAAAGTGCAACCACAAGCGGAGGACCGTACACCACTGTAGCAACAGGGCTAACGGCAACGAGCTACATCAACACGGGCTTAACGAACGGAACAACCTATTACTATGTTGTAAGCGCAACCAATAGTGCGGGAGAGAGTGTGTATTCGGCACAAGCGAGTGCTGTTCCACAAGTTCCGGCAGCAACTAGTCTGACGTTGCAGTATCGGGCGGGAGATACTAATGCGACAGACAATCAGATCAAACCTTATTTTAATATTAAAAATAACGGCACAGCCGCAGTGAACTTAAGCGATCTTAAAATCCGTTATTATTTCACTAAAGATAGTAATCAGACGTTAAACAGCGCAATTGACTGGGCACAAGTTGGCAACAGTAATATTCAAGTCGCCTTTGCAGACTACACAGGCACGAATGCAGACACTTACGTTGAGCTTTCGTTTACTTCTGCAGCTGGTTCCATTCCAGCTGGAGGCCAGTCCGGAGATATTCAGCTCAGAATATATAAATCCGATTGGACTAATTTTAACGAAGCCAATGACTACTCCTTTGATGCTACTAAAACTGCTTATACTAACTGGGATAAAGTGACGCTTTATCAAAGTGATGCTCTCGTATGGGGGATTGCTCCGTAACGGAAAGCAGGGGATATTTAAAAGAGCCGCTGGAGTGTGAAGTGCTCCCTGTCAAGTGGACAGTGTAAAAAACAAAAATAGTTAGTTTAGATACCTCAGTTCGTATTGCCAGAACTGAGGTATCTTCGTTATGCAGCTCGTCGGTATTCGCTAGGTGACAAGCCATCCAAACACTCTGTGTAGCGGTAATTATTGTAGTAGTGAATATATTTGCTAACCTCTGTGAGGACATCATCATAGGTGTCATACTTTGTAAGATAATAGCTTTCTGACTTGTATGTACCCCAAAAACGCTCAATAGGTTGGTTGTCCAAACACCGACTCACACGAGACATGCTTTTCTTAAATCCGTATTTTACATGAAGTCGGTTGTACTCATGAGACGTGTACTGGAAGCCTCTGTCGCTTTGTAAAAGAGGGGATACGCCAGGATTCTTCGCGTAAGCCCTCTTCAACGTATCCATCACGAGTTTATTGTTGTTGGAATGGCTTAATACCCATGAGACAATGGAATTATCATATACATCAATAATAGCGCTCAAATAGGCTTTGCGCCCATTCCCGTACTTCAGTTCAGTCACATCTGTACACCATTTTGAATTAGGAGAATTGGCATCAAAGTTACGGTTCATTACATTTTCAACTACATGGATCTCCGTAGCTTTCACATAACTCGCTCGTTTTCTGCGAATGACTGCTTTAAGCCCAAGAGCACACATAATTCGGTAATAACGCTTTTTGTTGTACTGCTTTTTGAGCTTTCGGTTTAATTGCGTGCGCATTTGACGATAGCCAAGAATCCCTTTTCGCTTGTCATATCGTAGCTTTACTTCTTTCGCTAACGCACGAGTTTCAAGTTCTATGCAAGAGGGTTTCCATTTTAACCACTTGTAATAGGCAGATCGAGCAACCCCAGCTAACGCACACAACTTCGTAATTGCGTGACCTTTTTCTTTGTTCAGTTCTTGAATCGCTTGATACAAGTTTACTTGTCGAACGAGGGTTAGCGTGTATTTCGTCGCTTGATCTCCGCCAACTTTTTTGCGAAGTCATTCTCCATCTCTAGGTATTCATTTCGCGCTTCTAGCTCTTTAATCCGTAGTTTAAGGCGGTCATGCTCATCTAGTTCTTCTACAGGCTTTTTGCGACCGCGATTGTCCTGAAGAGCCTCCTCGCGGCCAACTTGATATTTCCGGACCCATGCGTAAACTTGCTGATAAGATACTCCGTACTTTTCAATCGCTTTCTGATAATCCAATCCATTAGCGATGGTATATTGTGCAATTTCAATGCGTTCTTCGAAAGTTGTTTTACGTCCTTGGTTCATATGAGATAGTCCTTTTCCTGTATGTGTAGGTTTCAATTCTATCTCATTAGTATACTTGGTAATCCATTTTGTCAAAACACTTCTGCTTGAAATATAATGCTTGTTTGTCACCTCTTCAACGGAGCAACGACCAGACAACACTTCGTTAACAGCAGCAAGCTTCAATTCCTTTGGGTATGATTTCCATGTTCTCGATTCCCTCAACCCGTCCAAACCATCTGCTTTATATTTCCTAATCCATTCTCTAACTGTGTGTGAACTAAGACCTAGCTGCTTTGCCTCATAGTTTGGATTTGACTTGTGCTCAAGGCACAGCCTTACGACATGTAATTTTACTTTTAAAGATGTTGGACTTCTATTAGACATTAGAAAAACTCCCATCATTGTAGCAGTAGAAGTTTTTGTTTTTTCTACTGTCTACTATGATGGGAGCTTATCAGTGATCCTGGCGGCTCTTTCTGTATTATTTAATTCGTTTACCGAGTAGCACAAGCAGCCAGATGATTCCAGCCCCAACAATGGCGTGACCAAGCCCCGCAATATGGGGCAGGAAGCTAATATCACTGCCGTTAATTTGCAGCATTCCACGTGTAGCCATTGCACCAATCGTGATTAGAAGACCAATGTTATAGACAATGTACCATGCACCAAAAGATTTAGCCTCATGGATATTAAATAACTTGTCTAAGATCATAGCAATAATAAAGAAAAAGAATCCTAAGACTAGAATGTGGGTGTGAAGCGCAACTAATATAGTATCTCCTGTGAAATCATTCATTTTAGTAATTTCGCGATAGGCCACTCCGGCTATCAAACCAAGAATTGCATAGAAAAAAGACGTGTAATACAATTTTTTCATAAGAATATCTCCTTTGTAGTTATCGTTATGATTGAAGTGTATCAAGCAATTAAGAACGCAATATGAACAAATGATTACAAGGTGAAATAAATCACTAGTTTATAAATACATTATATCCTAAAGGAAGTTTCACTTTCCACGACGAACTGTACTACTAGAGAAATGAGAGGAGACTTAAGGAAAATATGAATGATAACGTTGAAGTATTTCCGGTGCTCGAAACTGACCGCTTTATTTTGAGAAGAATTACACTGGATGATGCTAAAGAAATATATGATTATTTTTCAAAAGATGAAGTGACCCAGTATTATGATCTGGATAGCTTCACCGATATACAGCAAGCGATCAACCTTATCGAAAGATGGGATGAACGTTTCAAAGGCAAACAAAGCATTCGCTGGGGAATAGCCAGGCGTGAGGATAATATAATGATTGGTTCATGCGGATATCATAACTGGGCGCACAGAAATTTCAAAGCAGAGATTGGGTATGAATTATCTCCACTTTATTGGCGGCAGGGTGTGATGACGGAAGTTCTGACAGCTATTATTGCGTATGGCTTTGAGCATATGAAGCTCCATCGAATTGAGGCGTTTTATGATCCGGCTAATATTGCCTCCAAGAAGTCGCTTTTGAAAGCGGGCTTTAAGTATGAGGGGTTGTTACGCGAATCTTTTTTTGAAAAAGGTAGATTTGTAGATGCGGAGATTTGCTCTTTGTTAGCTTCCGATACGAACTAAGAAGTGTAAAATTAATAAAAGCAAGTTAACCATAATGCGAGAGGACGTATTATGGTTTTTTGTTTGTGATACAATAAATAGATTATCGAATTTATCCTACGTGGTACTAATCCAACATACATATCATGATGAAAGAAGGTGAAGGTATGGAGTTTGAGTATTTGCTTCGTGTAATTGGCGCGGGAATTTGTGGCGTATTAGTTGGATATGAACGCAAAAGCCGGATGAAAGAAGCTGGAGTTAGAACACATTTTGTTGTAGCCTTAGGGGCTGCACTCATGATGGTCATCTCCAAATATGGGTTTCAGGACCAAGCGGATTGGCCTAATCTTTCTCTTGATCCCGCTCGGATAGCTGCTCAGGTAGTAAGCGGAGTAGGTTTTTTGGGAGCAGGGATGATTTTTATGCAAAGACACACAGTCAAAGGGCTCACTACTGCTGCAGGGATTTGGGCAACAGCCGGAGTGGGCATGGCTATAGGGTCTGGTCTTTATATTCTTGGCGTAGGAGCAACGATAATCATTTTACTTGGGCAAAAGATCTTACACAGTCGTAACAGCTGGCTGGCCGCACCAAAAACCCAACAGCTCGATATAAGTCTAGCTAACACAGAAGGCGCTATGGGCCGAATTCAAGAGTTACTTAAAGAACACAAAATCGCTGTTCTAAGTTTTCATGCTGAAAATAACAGTGTAGAATCCGAATTAAACGTAGAAATCGTTGTAAGATTGCCTGAATCATTTAATCCAGTGCAATTGTTATCGATGATCCAAGAGGACGCAGCCGTTAAGACCGTTGAGTTTCAATGATTTTTTAGCACCCTCGATGTAACTAACTCACTTCGCATCAAAGGTTACCTCCCTTTAGAGAGCTTCCTTTTGATGCGAGTGTTACCTTCCATTTTACAATCGATTCACACACCTCACATTAATCCAAACAAAATACTTCTTTCAGTCCTTCTATCCCAATTAATAGGTTCAAGATTCAAATTAAATGCTAATTCATGGGTATGTGTGTTATGTCTGTGTTATATATTTAATGGTTTTTGTGTTGGTTATCTTTAGTTAACCGCTTACATATATTTTTAAATAAAAAATATGTCATTTATATTGACACATAAACCATGACCCTTTATTATTAATCCCATCACTGGAGAAACTAAATTAAAATTTAAATCAAACAATACATTATCAGCGCTTTATTTGCAAATATTTTCTTGTTTTTGTGGTTTATTAATCCAATTAATGCACCGGAGAAAATAATTAGGAGAATGCCCGTGAAAAAGCACGATCAGGATTTTATGAAGCGACAAAATCGTTTAACGGTTTTCGAAATTATAAAAAATCAACAACCGATTTCTCGCGCTTCTATTGCTAAGCAGACTGGTATGAGTCCTACGACTGTAAGTCGAATTGTCGGAGAGTTGACGGAGGAAGGATATTTACTCGATTCAGAGCAGGTATCATCAGGATTAGGTAGGAAATCAACGTTAATAGGTATGATGGACGCTTCTGTATTATCGGTTGGCGTTGAACTGGATCGCAGTCTTATGTCTATTGGAATTGTGGATTTACAAGGACAGCTTATCTGCAGTAGTCAATTTCCCCGTACACCAGACGAAAGCCCGGATCAAACGCTGGAACGGATTCATGAAGCCATTGAGCAATTGTTCCAGCTGCATGTGATTGACAGAACACGTATCGTGGGTATTGGCGTTGGACTTCCCGGCATTGTGAATAACGAAGAAGGAATTGTTGTCTTCTCTGTTCAGCTAGGATGGAAAAATGTGCCGTTAGCCAAACGCTTGAAGGAGCTGACAGGTTTTGAAATCGCTGTGGACAATGAGCTGAAAGTAAGGGCTCTTGCTGAACATCTTAAAGGAGCCGCAGTCGGCTCCAGCCGTACGGCATTATTGGGTTTCGGTCAAGGCGTGGGTTCTGCGATGATTCTCGAGGGAGAGATTTATCGAGGGGTGATGAACAGTGCGGGTGAAATTGGGCATACGACAGTGGATCCTAACGGAATGATGTGTGAGTGCGGCAAAGCGGGCTGTTTACAGACCTATATAAATATCAGTTCTTTATTATCTGAAGCTAATCGGATTCGCCCGATCCGTACGATTGAGGAGTTATTCGCAGCAAAACATGCAGGAGAACAATGGGCGATTCACTTGATCGACCGTGCACTCATGTATATGGCCATCACCATTAATAATGTCGTATGCATGTATAACCCCGACAGCGTGATTTTAAGTGGAGAACTCGTGGACAAATTCCCGGATATATACGAAGAAGTTGAGCAGCTGTACCTCTCGCGCTTTACATGGGAGCCGCTTCGTGGTTCCTTTACGATTCATCGCTCGTTGCTGAATGAGAAGGGTGTAATTATCGGATCGGGACTTTTATCACAGAATCGATTTTTTGCCTTAGATTAAATTAACTACTGCTAGGGAGGGTGTACAGATGGGATTTACAACATTGGTAGAAGAATATCGTGGAGGCCTGCTGGAGAATGTGCATTATGGTGCAGTTAGTGTAGTTGATGAGAAGGGCAGCATTTTGTACAAAGCAGGTGATCCGGAGCATATGACTTATCTTCGCTCTGCTGCTAAGCCATTCCAAGCTTTGCCGGTAATGAAACGCCGGATCGATGAAGTATATGGTTTGACAAGTAAAGAAGCTTCGCTGTTTACCGCTTCACACCGGGGAGAAGCCTTCCATATTGAAGCGCTTGAAGCTCTTTTTCAGAAAATGGGATTAAAAGAAGAGTCACTTCATTGCTGCTCTACATACCCGCTGAATGAAGAAGCCAAAGCAGAACGTCACCGGGCAAATGAGCCAACTCGTAAAATCTTTCATAACTGCTCAGGCAAACATGCAGGTTTAATGGGCCTTAGCAAATATATGGGTTGGGATATAGACACTTATTACGATCCTAACCATCCTGTACAACAGGAGATTCTTGAGATGATGGCTTATATCGCTGAAGTTCCCAAAGCGTCCATCCCGCAAGGTATTGATGGCTGTGGACTTCCTATCTTCGCACTTCCGCTTCATAAAATCGCTTATTCCTATCTAAAGCTAGCGTGTCCCGATTTGATTGAGGATACGGATATACGTAAGGCAGCCGCTGCCATTGCAAAACTTATGAACGATAACCCGGTTATGATTGCTGACACGAAATTTGTATGCTCAGAGCTCCTGAAGGATGACAATCTGACAGCTAAAGGTGGAGCAAAAGGGGTATACGGTATCGGACTCCGTAAGGAACGAATGGGTATATCACTGAAGGTATCCGACGGATCAGAACAAGTCTGGCCATGTATTATCGCATCGATTCTAGAACGTATTGGTTACAGCAATCAAGACACAATTGATCGCTTATATGCACTTGTGCCTAACACGATTGTTAATGATGGCGGTACTGTGGTCGGCGAACGCCGTGCTGTATTTCAATGGGAGATCTAGAGCATAAGGTCAAGAATAATCTTCAAGTTTGGTAATTAATCGGACTAGAAGCTTTTCTAATACATCGTTTGAATAGGGGAGTGTAAAAAATGAAAGCAAAAGGAAAAGTATGGTCAATGTTCATGCTGCTGCTTATTACAGTAGTAGTGACTGCAGGGTGCGGCAACAAAGCGAGCAACGAGGGACAAAAAGGCAATACTGCTGGTGGAACTGAAACTAGCACCCCAACTACAAAGAATGATAAAGACATTGTAATTGCCATCAATTCTAACTTTATTACGCTGGACCCTCATAACGCAAGCGATACGCATTCAATCAGCGCTGCCAGAACGATGTACGAAGGTCTGATGGGTTTTGACGAGAATATGAACGTAGTTCCTGTTCTTGCCGCAAGCCATTCCATAAGTGAAGACGGGTTGGTCTACACGTTCACACTGCAAGAGAATGTTAAATTCCAAGACGGTACTGACTTTAATGCTGAAGCGGTTAAAGTAAACATCGCCCGTATTCAAGATGAGAAGAACAATCTAAGACTGCGCAAAAGCTTCGCAAAGGTAGCGAAAGTGGAGACTCCTGATGCTAAAACCGTGGTTATTACACTCAGCGAGCCGTACAACGCATTTTTAAATAAAGTAGCTATGGCACCTATTATTAGTCCGAAAGCTTTAGAAGAAAATGGCGCCGATATTTCGAAAAATCCTGTAGGAACGGGACCATTTAAGTTCAAAGAATGGGTGCAAGGCGACCGCTTGGTTGTCGTTAAGAACCCTGACTACTGGCAAGCTGGGTTGCCAAAAGTGGATAGTGTGACCTTTAGACCTGTTCCAGAGAATGGATCACGGATAGCCATGCTAAAAACCGGCGAGGCAGATTTCATTTATCCAATGCCAACGGAGCAAGTATCTGAGGTTGAAGGTCTTGAAGGAATTACTGTAGATACCATCGATTCGACAATTGTTCGTTATGTAACGTTAAATACGATGAAAAAACCTTTTGATGATGTGAAGGTTCGTCAAGCCATTAACTATGCTATCAATAAAGAAGCTTATATCAAAGTTGTGAAATCGGGTCTTGGCGCTAAGCTTGATTCCACGATGTCTTCCAAAACACAATACTATTCCCCACAAACAGGTTATGACTATGACATTGAAAAAGCTAAACAATTGCTTGCTGAGGCAGGATATCCTGATGGATTCGAAACCGAAATTTGGGGTGAAAATGAATCCGAAACTATGAAGGGTATGCAATTTATTCAGCAACAGCTAGCACTTGTAGGGATTAAGGTAGACGTGAAATCCATGGAAGGCGGCACATTGTCCGACCAAATTAACTCTGCTAAGACGCCAGAAGAAGCAAAAATTCAAATGTGGTATGTCAGCTGGTCTCCGTCTTCAGGTGATGCAGATGGTGCAACCAGAGGGTTGTTCAGTAGTGAAATGTTCCCGCCTGCTGGCTCAAATACAGCTTATTATAAAAATGAAAATGTAGACAAGTGGATCGCTGAGGCGAATAAATCTGTTGATCCAGAAGCGGCTAAATCCATTTATGGCAATATTCAAAAAACAATATGGGAAGATGCTCCATGGGCATTCATGGGCGTCGACCAAATCATCTCAGGCAAAAGATCGTATCTGGAAGGAGTTAAGGTCTTCCCCGATGGTTCCATTAATGTCCTGAATGCAGAAGTGAAATAATGCTAAACAAACGTTAGGTTTAATATCCCAAGAAATGAACGAGGCCGCTTCTGTAGTATGGTGGGAAGCGGCCTCACTAAATCATTTGTCAATACTGAAGGGGGCTTATGAGTTGGGTAGATATGCTTTACAAAGACTCCTCGGGGTTATTCCGCTGTTGTTCATTGTATCGGTGCTTGTCTTTTTGTTTATTCACTTAATCCCAGGCGATCCAGCCCGACTTATTGCCGGTAAAGATGCCACACTTGAAGAGATTCGTGGAATTCAGGAGCAGCTGGGTCTCAATCTGCCTTTGTGGAAGCAATACATAAACTACATGGGTGATCTGCTAAGTGGGAATCTGGGCAATTCGATCCGTTCAGGGATCCCGGTTACCGACATGCTAGAAAGCAGAGTAATGCCAACGTTGTGGCTGACTTTTCTCAGTATGGCCTGGGCTCTAATTATTGGTCTTCTAATTGGCGTGGTTTCAGCCGTTTATCGCAATCGGTGGCCAGATCATTTAGGGACGTTGACAGCTATTTCAGGGATGTCTATTCCTGGATTTTGGTTAGGCTTGGTACTCATTCAAATTTTCTCGGTAGAGCTTGGTTGGTTTCCAACAGGTGGTGTTGATTCCTGGAAGTCCTATATTCTTCCTTCCATTACACTTGGGATGGGAATTATGTCTATGTTGGCCCGTTATTCTAGGTCATCTATGCTGGAGACCCTTCGGGAGGATTATATCCGTACAGGACGTGCAAAAGGCTTACGCGAGTATGTTGTTATCGGCAGGCATGCGCTGCGCAACTCTTTGATTCAGGTGGTTACCGTAGCTGGACTTCAGTTTGGGTTCCTGCTCGGCGGCTCTGTAATGGTTGAGACGGTATTCAGTATTCCGGGTCTTGGCAGGCTGCTAGTAGACTCCATTTTGTTCCGGGATTATACAGTCATTCAAGCCTTACTGCTTCTGTTTGCTACACAATTTATTCTTATCAATCTATTAGTAGATTTATTGTATGGCGTACTTAATCCGAAAATAAGGTTTTCTCAGTAGCTAGTGCGACTAAGAAGCAGAATTTCAATAGATTTATAGGGTGAATTTAGGATCAGGAGGGATATCATGAGTGACAATTCGGCGGTGATGGGAGCAAAATCTCCATTACCCGGAGAGGTACTGGCCCCGGAGAAAACAAAAGGCCGTATGGGTGTTTTTTTACGTAAGTTCAGTAAACAAAAGATGCCCCTTGTGGCCGCATTTTTTATTATATTGCTATTCCTAATTGCAATTTTCGGGCCATTTCTGACCCCGTATAATCCTGATGAACCAAACTACGATGCCCTTATGGCGGGTCCTTCTGCTGCACATTGGGCCGGGACAGACGAATATGGCCGTGATATTCTAAGCCGTTTGATTGATGGTACTCGCTTAACCTTAGCTGTCAGTCTCAGTTCCGTCTTCATCGCAGGCGTACTTGGAACCATCCTAGGTCTGTTAAGTGGATATTATGGCGGTTGGCTAGATCGGATTATTATGCGTGGCAGTGATGTACTATTTTCATTTCCAGACTTGCTGCTTGCCATTGGGATCGTCGCCATCCTCGGTCCGGGTCTATCCAATGTTGTTATCGCGGTTGCAGTCTTTGGTACTCCATCGTTCGCCCGAATTATTCGGAGCGTAACGCTGTCTGCGAAAGAAACATTGTTTGTGGAAGCTGCTCGTTCCATGGGAGCGAAGCATCGCCGGATTATTTGGCGTCATATTTTTCCTGAGACCGTGCCCAGCATTATCGTTAATCTATCCATGAAGATTGGCGGAGCGATCTTGGCCGCTGCATCACTAAGCTTTCTCGGAATGGGTGCAAAAACAACGGAGCCTGATTGGGGCGCAATGTTAAGTATGGGACGTGATTATTTAAGTATTGCTCCACATATCGTTTATTTTCCGGGGATAGCCATCTTTTTAACAGTACTTGCATTTAACCTGGTCGGGGACGGACTGCGTGATGCTCTTGATCCCAAAATGAAAAACTAAGGAGGGACAAGACATGACTCAACATTTGCTGGATGTACAAGGGCTGAAAACGGAGTTCAAACGCGGCGATGGAAGTATTACTGCGGTTGCGGGGGTAGACTTTGCCATTAAGAAAGGTGAAGTGCTAGGCCTGGTTGGTGAATCTGGTTGTGGCAAAAGTGTAACCTCATTATCGATCATGCGGTTGCTTAAAGATACGCCGGGTAGAATTTCTGAAGGTTCTGTGCGTTTTGAAGGAAAGGATTTGACGAAGATTTCTGAGAAGGAGATGCGCCAAATCCGGGGAAATGATCTGGCAATGATTTTTCAGGAGCCGATGACCTCTCTTAATCCAGTGCTGCGGATTGGGCTGCAATTAACAGAGCCGATTAGACTGCATTTGGGTTATGGACGCAAGAAGGCTCGTGAGCATGCGATTCATATGTTGCGGCTTGTAGGTATCCCTCGCGCAGAGGAATTAATCGATGAATATCCGCATCAACTATCCGGCGGGATGAGACAGCGGGTCATGATTGCAATGGCCATGTCTTGTCATCCTAAGCTGTTGATTGCCGATGAACCCACGACCGCACTCGATGTAACGATTCAAGCGCAAATTCTTGATCTGATGAAGCAGTTGAAAGATGAACAGGATATGGGAATGCTGCTCATTACCCATGATCTTGGAGTAGTTGCCGAATTATGTGACCGGGTTGTTGTTATGTATGCAGGTCGTGTGGTGGAGGAAGCCTCTGTTCAGGAGCTGTTTGCCAGACCGCAGCATCCGTATACCAAGGGATTGATTCAATCGGTACCTAAGCTGCGCCAGAACGTACATCGCTTGGAGTCTATAAAAGGGAATGTGCCAGACCTTTCACAAATGCCTGCCGGCTGTAAGTTTGCGCCTCGCTGCGACTTTGCCATGGAGCGCTGTCTGTCGCACGAACCTGAGCTACTTCCGATTGAGGGACTAGAGCGCAAAAGCCGTTGTTGGCTTACACAGCAGGAGGACACGGAAGGAGCGGGATGTTTATGAAAGAGACTCCACTAATTGAAGTTAAGGGTTTGAAGAAGTTGTTTTCTGTGAAGAAGGGCTTCTTCGGAACGACTAAATATTTGCACGCCGTTGATGGGATTTCATTCGCCATTCGTAAAGGAGAAACGTTCAGCCTTGTAGGTGAAAGTGGCTGTGGGAAATCGACTACGGGCAGACTAGTGACTCGCTTACTGGAACCCAATCATGGAGAAGTGTGGTTTAAGGGGCAAAATATTAGTCATATCTCAGATAACCAAATGCGGCCTCTGCGCAAAGATATGCAGATGGTGTTTCAAGACCCTTACGCTTCACTTAATCCACGCATGAAGGTGAAGGATCTTGTCGCCGAACCCCTGCTTATTCATACAAAGCTGTCCTCCAAAGAGCGGGATAAGCTAGCTTGCGAACTGCTGGAGACCGTTGGATTGAACAGTTTGCACGCTGAGCGATTTGCGTTTGAGTTCAGCGGTGGACAGCGGCAACGGATTGGGATTGCCCGGGCTTTGTCAGTGCGCCCTAGTCTAATCGTGGCGGATGAACCCGTGTCAGCACTAGATGTATCGATTCAGTCCCAAGTGTTGAATCTGTTACAGGACTTGCAGGAGGAATATGGCCTGACCTATTTATTCATCTCTCATGATCTTAGTGTGGTCGAGCATATTAGTGATCGAATTGGGGTCATGTATCTGGGTTCCCTTGTGGAGACGGCTGATAAGGATACATTGTATGACCGTCCCTTGCATCCTTACACCCAAGCGCTGCTATCTTCAGTTCCCGTGCCCGATCCAAGCTTGAAGAAGGAACGCATTATTCTAAAAGGTGACCTTCCAAGTCCCGTTGATCCGCCGACGGGCTGTCGCTTTCATACAAGATGCCCTTCCTGTATGGAGATCTGTAAGCAACATGTGCCTGTATTCCGGGAAGTTGAACCAGGTCATGAGCTCGCTTGTCATCTGTTTGATGAAGAAATGTTGAAACTAGAACGATAATTTTAAATGTGAGTACACTTTACGGAAAAGAAGGGACAGCTATGAATATCTTGTTCGATTCTGCTAATGGGGCGGATATGCTTATCTACTTAGCCTATGAAGAGGAGCCTTTTCCTCTTCGGCTGGGAGAAGCTCACAAACAGAGTGGCAGTGTGACATGGTTATATGCTCGTTCTGAGGAAGAGTCCGATGTGTTAGCTGTTGGAATGGGAAAACGCAAGGCTCTTACGCTTGAGAAAATTCGTCGAGCAGCGGGATCTGCCGCCCGCTTAGCTCTAAGAGAAGGGCTGAATTTCGCTTCATTTGTTCGTAGGACAGCAGAAAGTGATATTTCCGCTGCGGATGAGCTGCAAGCATGGATTGAAGGCTGGCTTCTCGGATTATATCGTTTCCAAACCTATCGTGGCGTTACTAAAATAGACAATTCAGTTGATTTGCTGCTCCAGACAGCCGATTGGCCTGAGCTGACTAAGCTTGAACTGGAAGTTGTACTAAGTACTGGCCGCATACGCGCTGAAGGAGCAGTGGTTGCTCGCGATCTGGTGAATGAGGTGCCCGGGACTCTAAATCCGGATCGGTTCGCAGAATGGATGGTCGAATATTTCGAGCGTGATAACGCAGCAGTGAAAGTTCATGTTTACCGGGGGCAGGAGCTGGTTGACCTACAGATGAATGGGTTGCTGGCGGTTGGAGCAGGCAGTAAACACTCCCCAGCCCTCGTTGAAATTCGCTATGAGAGTAACCCTGAATTGCCAATGCTGGCATTGGTGGGTAAAGGTGTTACCTTCGATTTGGGTGGGATGAATGTTAAGACCGCAAGTGATATCAGCGATGCACGTATGGATATGGGTGGTGCAGCAGCTGTTATTGGGGCGCTGGATATTTTAGTACGGAATCAAGCTCATGTAAATGTGACCGTATTGATCCCAGTTGTTGATAACGTACCAGATGCTGAAGCGATGCTGCCATCGTCTGTTATACGCTATCCTAATGGGCTGACGGTTCAGGTTGCAAATACGGATGGCGAGGGGCGGCTTATTATCGCGGATGCGCTTATTCATGCAGCAAATATCGGGGCAACTAAGGTCATCGATATTGCAACACTTACTGGAAATGTTGGCGCAGCGCTAGGATTAGGTATCGCCGGCATATGGGGTGATGGAGAGATGACGCAGAACCTCGTCGAAATCGGTGAGCGCAATGGTGAGCGACTGTGGCCCATGCCGCTTATGGATGAATATGAAGTCGATCTTCGAAGCAATTACGCTGATCTACGTAATGTTAGTACTTCACCTTTTGCAGGTGCGATTACAGCAGCGCTTTTTATACGGCGTTTTGTAGCGGAATCGCTGAGCTGGGTTCATATTGATATGGCTGGGACGGTTCAGTACAAGCAGGATGTGGGGTATTCAGAAGCTGGAGCAACGGGCTATGGTGCTCGATTGCTCGCTGATTATGTCATGAAACAGGCACAACAATAACAACGGAAGAGTGGAGGAAAGTTATGAGATTGGAAGTCATCGCTACCTGTATGGACGATGCTCTTACAGCCGAAGCGAACGGGGCTGACCGCCTGGAGCTCATTACTGCGATTACGGAAGGCGGTCTAACACCAGGGATAGGATTGGTGCAACAAGTTGCTAAATCGGTTAGCATTCCTGCGTTTGTTATGGTTCGCCCGCACAGCCGTTCTTTTTGCTATTCAAAGTATGACATTTTGACCATGGCAGCAGAGATAAAGCAAATTGCAGCCAGCGGAGCGGCGGGGATTGTGATTGGTGCGTTAACACCGGAAGGGACTATCGACGAGCGAGCGCTTGAAACATTATTGCCGTTGACCGATGGATTGCAAGTAACCTTCCACCGTGCTTTTGATGAGTTGAAGGATCAAATAGAAGGTTATCGAACGCTTTGTAAGTATCCGCAAATTACGCGTGTACTCACTTCTGCTGGGCCAGGTCCGGCACCAGAAGCTATTCCTGCTATGCGGAAGCTAGTCGAGGAATCAAGAGGTAAAACGGTAAGTATACTGGCTGGAAGCGGTTTGAAGCCGGAAGGTATTACTTCATTTATACATCAGACTGGAGTAACAGAAGTGCATTTTGGGTCGGCTGTTCGTTATGATAAAGACGCTTTGTCGCCAATCGATCCAGCAGCCTTACGGGCGTTAGCAGAGAGTATTCATTCTAACGGCTAATAATAGATAGTGAAAAGGTGAATGGGTTATGCAGAAGGTTGAGAGCTACGTAGTTGGAATCGATTTAGGAGGCACAAAAATTGCCGCAGCATTGTTCGATTCAAAGGGGACCGTGTTGAAACGGGAACTGATGGAAACGGCTGGGGCACGTACCGCTAAAGAAGTGGTGCAGCGAATGATCGATATGATCCGCTCCGTATCCGAAGGACGACCACTCACTGGAGTGGGGCTGGCTTCTCCCGGAGCTGTAAATAGCCAGGACGGGATCGTTATTCACGGCACCAATCTTCCGGAATGGGATAATGTTCCGCTGAAGCACTGGATGGAGTCGGAGCTAGGCGTTGAAGTAAAGGTAGTGAATGATGCGAACGCTGCGGCTTGGGGTGAGTATGTCCGAGGAGCTGGCAAAGGTGCAGACAACATGGTTTATGTTACCTTTAGCACAGGGATTGGAGCAGGTATCGTCATTGACGGCAAGCTGCTTCTTGGCAAAAATTCATTTGCTGGTGAACTAGGTCATAATATTATTGACCCGAACGGAACGGAATGTAGCTGTGGAAGATTCGGCTGCTGGGAAGTTTTCGCTTCGGGCACAGCGATTCGGGATATGGCGCTGCGAAGTATGGAGGGCAGACCGTCGATGATTACGGAACTGGCTAATATAAATGGAGAAAAAATTACTTCGCGGCACGTATTTGAAGCCATGGCACTTAACGATGCCGTGGCCGTCGAGGTTATTGACCGCAGTATTCATTATATGGCACTAGGTCTAGCCAATGCAGTTCATACGTTCAATCCTGATCGGATCGTGATCGGTGGAGGCGTGAGTAAGGCTGGAGATTTGTTATTCCCTGCACTGGTGGAGAAGACGGAGCAATTTGTCATGGATCCATATAAGGGTACTTTTACAATTGAACCTGCCGCTCTCAAAGACGATGTAGGTTTAATTGGAGCCGCAGCATTATTTCATACCGCTTAGGTGGAGTGAAAGATTGATTATAGCTTTCATTAACGAGGAGTTGGAGAGATGGGTGCAAGAGAAGAAAGAACGAAATGGTTCTTACAGGATAGGTTCGGGATGTTTATCCATTGGGGATTATATTCAATTCCTGCTAGAGGGGAATGGATACGCGGTAACGAGCGGATGAGTAGAGAGCATTACATGACGTATTTCGATGAATTTGACGCCTCTCGATATGATCCGAAGAAATGGGCAAGTGCAGCAAAAGCTGCGGGTCAGAAATACGCTGTTCTTACGACCAAACATCATGACGGGTTCTGTCTGTTCGATAGTAAGCTGACTGATTTCAAAGCCACTAATACGCCCGCTGGGCGTGATCTAGTGCGGGAATATGTAGACGCTTTCCGGGCTGAAGGGATTGCAGTAGGTCTATATTACTCTATCATAGACTGGCACCATGAGGATTATCCCGGATATGGAGATAAGGCACATCCTGATCGGGATAACGAAGCGGCTAAAGATAAGCCGATTGATTTCGATAGATACTTGGAGTATATGCATGGGCAAGTAAAGGAACTGCTCACCAATTACGGTAAAATCGACATTATGTGGTTTGACTTCTCCTACGATAATATGACAGGGGAGAAGTGGAAGGCGACGGAGCTTATCCGGATGATTCGTTCCATACAACCTGATATTATTATCGACAATCGATTAGGTGGCAATATTCGTGCGGCAGAATCTGAGGAATATGCTGGAGATTTCTTCTCCCCCGAGCAGATCATTCCACCTGGCGGCATTGTTGACGTAAACGGCCAATCCATCCCTTGGGAAGCCTGCATTACCCTTAATGACAACTGGGGTTATCATTCCGAGGATAAGAATTATAAATCAACCAAGCAAGTCATCCGTACGATGGTCGAATGTATCAGTAAGAATGGTAACCTGCTCCTCAATGTTGGACCAGATGCTAAAGGTGAAATGACACGGGAATCACTGGTTATCCTTGACGAAGTTGGGGAGTGGATGCGCCTTAATGGAGACAGTATTTATGGATGCGGGAAGTCTTTGTTACCTAAGCCAGAGTGGGGACGTTATACGCAAAAGGGCAATAAGTTATATGCGCACGTTTACGACCGTGGAATTGGCCCGATCTATTTCCAAGGCTTGAAAGGGAAGATTAAAAAGGCCAGATTACTACGTGATGGTACCGAGCTAAAGGTGGAGGCGCCGTGGATGGCTGAGGAATATTCGGATGTTGACGGTGGAGCGTTTATTACATTAAAAGGCGCGATGTTACCTGATGAGATGGATACGGTTATCGAGCTTGAACTATTTAATTAAATCAGAAGGAGTTGTCCTAGCAGCCATTCATGGCTTATGGGACAACTCCTTTTTTTCGTATTCTTCGCTAACATTTGCACATACGAAACACCTATCGGACACAGATGACACTAAACCCAGAAATATCGCACGTTTGGGATGCCAACGGACCGCATAGCCGCTATTGCCTTGAAACACCCCGATATGGAGCTCTTTCGAGGGAATAACGTCATTGGAGTCCGAAGCCCTGTTCCAAAGGCAGAAAATGTGCAAATTAAGTCATCTGGGTCCGTAACTCTTAGAGGGTGACAATACTGTTGAAGCATTTTAAGCAGGCATTCAACGAGTCAGAAAACAAAGCGGCAATTCTCCAAATAACAGGAGAATCACCGCTCTGCGAATACTAGAGGCGAGCCTTGCGGAAGCCTTCATATATATTGAGGACCGCAACTAAAATCAAGACTGCTATACCTCCACCTACTAGCCCCGTTTCAAATTGGTTAGCTGTAGTAGTTAATAAATTAGACATGTAGTTAATGAATTCTTGGTTAAATACATTCGGATTTATAAGGATAACAGCGAATACAATAAGTACAATGAGCTCGAGGACCGTATTACATAATGCTAATTCTCTAGTCCATTGTCTCTTGATTAATTTATATATAGTTAATGCGACTTCTAATCCGATCACAATAAGAATAATAGGCCAATAATCAAGTAACACATGCTGATTAAAAGCTGGGGCTACGAAGTTAAGTGCGCCTTCACCGCCTCTATAGACTCTGATCAGGTGTTCAGCATTAAAATAAACAGTAGCCCAAATGGCAGTCCACAGTAAACTTCCGAACACTTCGAAGCTTGTAATTGCTTTTTTCTTATGGACAAGCGCGATATCCTTCAAATCATCAGGAGTCCATTTCCTTAATTTTGTAGTAAGCGGATGCCCTTCCTTTCCTTTATCCGCCCGTTCGATAATAGCGAACACAACAGTTATCCAAAAAAAGACTTGGATTCCTACTTCAAGGAAGGTTCCAATTCCTGTACTTATAACTGCAGTAACAATATCCGCAACTGTTTTATCGCCGCTGTAGCCAATCAAGTAATCAGCAACCAGAGCGATTAAAGAAACAACTACAGCGATTGGTATAATCATTTTTAATAACGTAACATATAAATCGAAATAGCGTGGGCCGATGAGATACATGGGCTGATCGCGGTACTCACTAGCTAAAATAGCTGGATTGCCCAATTTTTCAAGGACGGCCTTTACCTCTTTTTCGTCATAATCATCCGGTAACATATCCTCGATGGTTGATCGTAATTCTAATGCGATGTCTTCCCGATTTTGTTCCGGTAACCTCCGAGTAACTTCATGAATGTAAATCTCAATTAGCTTCATGGTCATCCTCCCCTTGTAATAGGCCGTAGAGTTCTTTCGAATTCTTAAGCCATTCTTCCTTTAGCTGTAAAAAAATCTCTACGCCATAGTCACTTAGAACATAATACTTACGGGGTCTGCTCTCGGATGTGTCCCAGCTGCTCGTCACTAATTCCTGTTTCTCTAATCGGCGAAGTAATGGATATAAGGTGCTTTGATCGATGATGATGCTGGATTCCTCCAACAATTGAACGAGCGAATATCCATACTGGGGTGTTCGTAATTGACTTAAAACGGCTAGCGTTAACGTACCTCTTCTAAGCTCTGTGATTAAAGAATTTAATAAAGTACTCATTCACCCACCTCATTATTTAAAATATAAGGATTTATAATCTCTTATAAATTGTTCTTATATTTTTGGTTTAAACGCTTGTTGTCCTTGAGAGGACGTCGAAGCCGCTTATACTTACTATGTGTCATACAGTATTCGATCTATACTATGCATCATACACTATTGTTGTTCCAACATCAATTGAATAAAATAATCTTCTAAGAAATAAATAAGAAAATTTTTCTATTTTGTGAAGCAGTTTGATTAAAAGGAGGTTGTGAAATGACCTCTTTAGTTTGGGGTGGAAGATCGATAAGTACTCACGAAATATCAAACATTCGGCATTGTTCTAAAGGGAGCAGAGCAGGTCATTGAGTTTGTGGAGTCGAATCGTTACTTATTGGAGGGGCGGCCGCAGACTTTTCAACACGGCGACTATCATGTAGGGAATATGATCATTACGAAGTCGAGGGAACTTGGAATTATTGATCTTAATAGATTTGATTATGGTGATCCTTGGGAGGAATTTAATCGCATTTTTGGTGTGCACTAACGAGTCCAGAGTTCGCATCGGGCCGAATCCATGGGTATTTTAATCATGATGTTCCAGATCTTTTCTTTAGGCTTTATATACCGAAGTGGTATTTGGCAAGTTATACTGAGTGAAAAGACTCAGCTATTTGAGATTAGTTAGGGGAATTGAGCGATGAATATACTGATTGCTGAAGATGAAACTGATATAAGAAAACTAGTGAAAATACATTTAGAAGATCGATCCTATCGAGTATTCGAAGCCAAGGATGGCATTGAGGCTTTAGAGGTTGTTAATCAACATGAAATAAATCTTGCCATTCTGGATATTGTAATGCCCAAGCTTGATGGGCTTAATCTGTTGCGACAGATAAGAGAGAAAAGCCATATTCCGGTTATCTTGTTAACTGCCCGCGGTGAAGAAATTGATAAGGTTGTTGGTTTAGGTCTTGGAGCGGACGATTATATGGTGAAGCCATTTAGTGCTTCAGAGCTTGTGGCTAGGGTTGAGGCGCAGCTGAGACGAAGAAATATATACGATCTTAGCCAATCGATAACTGAAGAAACAATCCAACATAGAGAATTGAAGCTGAATTTAAAGGAATGTATGTTGTACATAAATGAAAGTCCGGTTCTTTTAAATGCCAAGGAATATAAGGTATTACAATGTCTGATGCAGAGTCCTAATCAAATTTTTACGCCCAAAAAGTTATATGCAGCAGCGTGGGAAGAAGATTTCTATAGTGATAATAATACGATAATGGTTACCATCAGCCGTCTAAGGAATAAGATCGAACGGGACCCACACCATCCCGAATTTATCGTCACAGTGCGTGGACTAGGTTACAAATTCTACAATCCAGGTAAATAAGATGAGAAAACATAATATATCCTATCAATTGTTAAAAAACTATATCGCGATCTTTCTTATAACAACGGTTATCACGATATTGGTGATTGTTGCTTTGTTTAGCATGAACAGGCTGGGATCTAAGGACATTATTTATAATCAGTTAACGGCTGCTAAGCTTATGCAAAATGACTATCAAAGAATTGACACTAGTGTTATTAATGATGTCGGGGGCAGTTTACAGGTTGTGAATTCCAATTACGAAGTCATACACTACATTGGCAAAAATCCATTTACGTCCAAGCAGATTAGTGTCAAAGAATTTACGGATTTTCTAATGAATACTGGGGCTAACAAAGATATGATCACTGTTGAATATAATGAGCAGGAACAATTTTGGCTGATCGTCTCTTTACCTATACAAGTGAAAATGACAGGCAGTTTCCATTGGAATTCAGATTCACCTATGCAGGATCATACCCTTCAAATGCTTGGGTTTATAGGGTTAGGTTATTTATTGATTCTGATTCTAAGCACGATGATTTATGCAAAGATTACGGCGGTTAGTTTCATTAAACCCTTAGACCAGTTGTCCGCTGCTGTAGAAAAGGTTAAGAATGGGGATTATTCAGCAAGAGTGCAGGTAGGCGGGAATCGGGAGTTTAGTCAACTGGAGCAGGCTTTTAATCATATGGCAGAAGTGATTCAGATCCAGACCTCGTTAAAAGAACAGAGTGAAAATAATCGAAAAAATCTAATATTGGATATATCCCATGATTTAAAAAATCCATTAACAAGTATTATGGGTTACGCAGAGCTTGAACTAAAAGAACAGGTGAGCGGTCGGATAGAACATTTGGAATTTGCCAAAATAATATACGAAAATAGTATCCGTGCCAATGTATTGATTCAGGATTTGTTTGAATTATCGAGAATGGAAAGTCCCGAATTTCGTTTGGATGTTACAACAGATGATTTCTCAGAATATTTGAGAGAAGAAATGATACATATGTTGCCCGAGCTTGAGGCTGCGGGTCTGATTCCTGATTTTGTAATCGAGCCAGAAGAAATAATTCTACAGTTTGATAAAAAAAGAATGAACCGTGTATTCTCAAACCTGCTTTATAATGCCATCGCTTATCAGGAGCGAGGTTCTAAGTTTCAAGTTGTGCTGGAAAAGGTGAGTGATGGAGCCAAGCTTACTTTTGTTAATTACGGTCAACCATCAGCCTTGAACCCGGCAGGTTCTGGATTAGGGCTACTCATTGTTCAGAAAATAATAACTGCTCATGGAGGGACTGTTCAGCTGAATACGCAGGATAACCAGTTTGAAATTATAATTGGGCTGAACTGGAAAATTTAAGGTCTATGTAAGATTACATTAAGTCGTATGAAATTTCCCAATGCTAAAATGGTTGATATTCAGTCTATTAACAATTTTACATGGGGGATTAGATTATAATGATTGATGAGAAATTAAGTAAAAGGCAATTGATCTTGGGCGTTATATTAGCAGTAATGTACTTTTTAGGATTGTTCTCTATTCTCTTGATCCGGCCGATTATGGAGATTCTTAACCATGTTTTTATTTGGCAGCCAGAACAACAAAATCGAATGGCCTTACTGTTGAATAGTCTGATCTACATAGGAGTGATTATAGGTATTAGAGGGTTCTATAAACAAGCTGTTCATGATTTCAGACAACACTGGGTGCGTAATATGGTATGGATGGTTTGGGGACTTTGTTTGATTATTATCATCGGAAGTATGTTGATTCCCACACTAATTTCCATCTTTCATCCCATTACAAAGTCTGTTAATGAGGTGGATTTACGGGCAATGTTGTCTTCGTATCCATTTATTTTTACAGTGAATGTGGTATGGATTGGTCCCGTGATTGAAGAATTAGTGTATCGGGCGACCATTTACAGAACGATCCGCAGGAAAAGCCGTCTTCTGGCTTATCTGATATCTTCCTTTTTATTTGGCTTCCAGCATGTCTATAGAGCCGTGGTTTTTCAGGGTAACTATAACGAAATGTGGAATATCTTCTCCTATATGACTGCTGGATTAATCTTTGCCTACCTATATGAGAAAAGAAAAAATATATTAGTGCCAATAAGTGCACACATGTTTAGTAATGGTTTATCTGTGCTTCTCTATTTCTTAAGTTAATACGAAACTTGACTCCACATCAGATTACTAGTAAACTGATAATCAAATAGATCCAATTCCAAAGCAATGGATGTGGCATAATGCGAAACAATGGATTCACTGAAGACAACAAACTAAGCTTGTTGATCTGGCTGCGGCTGGTAAGAGTTTATGACAATAGTAACGATCTTTCCAATGAGTTCTTGAAGCAGTTTGATTTAACGGTTAGCCAGTTTGATGCGTTAGTACAAATACTATTACATCAGCCTGTGACACAGATGGAAATTGCCGAGCATTTAACCATTACTAAAGGTGGAGTATCACATATGCTTGGCAGATTAGAAAAAGAAGGATGGATTGAACGCAAGCAGGATTGGAAGGTGAAGTATATTTCTTTAACTGAAAAGGGCCAGGCGCTTATCGAGAAAGTTCTTCCTTTGCAATCGGATTTCCAAGCTTCGTTATTCGATCCACTGACGGACGAGGAGAAAAAGGTATTTTACAGCATGCTTAAGAAGATTCACCGCCATAGCCAAAATGAGAATCGAATTCCACGAGGAGCTCAGTAGTTGCGCTAAAGCTTTATTCTGAATAAAGCTTCCTTTTTTCAGCATCAGTTTACTAGTAAACCATAATCATATTAGGAGGAAATTAAAATGAGCCAACAACAAATAACCGGACAACATCATGTATCAATGATTACTAAAGACGCTAAACAAAACCTATGGTTTTATACAAAAGTTCTGGGACTAAGACTTGT
The DNA here is from genome assembly GCF_037965665.1 of Paenibacillus sp. FSL L8-0333. Classification (NCBI taxonomy): domain Bacteria; kingdom Bacillati; phylum Bacillota; class Bacilli; order Caryophanales; family Paenibacillaceae; genus Paenibacillus; species Paenibacillus sp. FSL L8-0333. The sequence goes on along the minus strand of NZ_CP150186.1, from coordinate 4,458,624 downwards.
CAAAAAAACCGTAAATCAGGACGATCCAACCATGTACCATTTATTCTATGGCAACCCTAATGGCGCTCCAGGCACCGAGGTATCCTTTTTTGATATGCCAAATGCAGGCCAGACCCGGAAAGGAACGAACAGCATTTCTGCAATCTCTCTTCTCGTTCCTAGCGATGAGGCCTTAGTATATTGGGCTAACAGATTAGATACATTTGAAATCGCTCATGAAGCTATCGTAAGTATAGAGGAGCGCAATTCGCTTACTTTTCAGGATAGTGATGAATTAACGGTTCATCTGGTGTCCGCAGAAAAAGATAATGTGACTCAGCTGGTAGAACCTTGGATTACTGATGATATTCCACCACAATATGCCATTGTTGGTTTGGGTCCCGTTGAATTGACTGTCCGTGAGGCTAGCCGTACAAAGGCTGTTTTGGAGGATATTTTAGGCTATACACAAGTTCGTAGAGTGCCATCCATGGGTGACCCGAAGGTAATGGTGGATATTTATGAAACAGCTAAAGGCGGCTTGTACACTGAACTTCAGCTCAAAGAAGTTAATGATCAAGACCGGGAAAGACCGGGAAAAGGCAGTATTCATCATGTGGCTATAAGAGTGAAGGATCTGGAAGAGTTAACCGCATGGGCTGCTAAAATCACAGTTGCAGGGTTCAAGAACACAGGGGTCATTGATCGTTATTACTTCCATTCTTTGTATTTCCGTGATCCGAACCATATTCTTTTTGAGCTTGCTACAGATGGTCCAGGGTTTGAGATTGATGAATCTTTTGATGCGCTGGGCGAGAATTTGACCTTACCTTCTTTTCTGGAAGAACGCCGGGAAGAGATTGAATCGAAACTTCATCCTATCCAATAATATAGCTAAGAAATAAGAAAAACTATGAGATTGGAAAAAATTATATTAAAATCATTCCTATAAGGTTAGACGATGGTTTGATAAGGTTCACTTAAGGAGGTAAAGTGTGACGAATAAAATGATAGCTGCTCAGCGTTTATATAATCAGAAGATCGTTGATTCCAAGCTAATCAAGCCCGAACAGGTCGTTAAAGAATTAGGGGCAATACAGGCGCAGGATTACATGCAGGCGATGTGGGCGATCGGATTACGTACTCCATCTTCGAATTTAGCTGATATAGAGTGTGCTATCGTTGATCGCAAGATTATTCTGAATTGGACGCTGCGTGGTACGCTTCATTTTGTCCCACCGGAAGATGTAAAGTGGATGCATCAGCTATCTGTGCCGCGTTTAACGGGACAAACAAAGCGACGAAATGCAGAGCTTGGGCTAGATGATCAGACACTAGAACGTTGTAGACATATTATAGTTAATGCTTTACAAGGTGGAAAGCAGCTAGATCGTGCTCTTTTACTTCAGCTAATAGAAGAAGAAGGTATTCACACAGGGAACCAGCGTGGTTATCATATGTTGTGGAATGTTGCGTACCAAGGGCTGATTTGTTTCGGGCCGATGAATGGTAAGCAGCAAACGATTGTTTTGCTAGAGGAATGGGTGCCTCATTTTCGCGATCTTACTTACGAAGAGTCATTGTATGAACTCGCTCGGAGATATTTCACTGGACATGGTTTAGCAACTGTTCAAGATTTTGCTTGGTGGGCAGGCATAACCCTTACAGATGCCAGACGAGGATTGGAAGCGGCCAAAAGTCAACTGCAATCAGAGGTTATTGATGGCAGTGAGTATTGGATGTCTGCTGATCGGCTAGAGCCAACTGCTGAGGACTCGGGCGTTCATCTGCTTCCGGGTTTTGATGAGTACATTCTTGGTTATAAAGACCGAAGTGCCGTTCTAGAGCCTGACGTTGCTCCTTTGATAGTTCCGGGGAATAATGGTGTTTTTCTTCCAACGATTGTTGTGGAGGGTCAGGTTGTGGGTACATGGAAAAGAACTCTAAAGACCAAGGGGATCGAGATTGTGATCCATCCTTTTGCCGAGCTGGGCGATACGGAAAAGTTGGTACTTAAAGAAGCTGAGCGATATGCGGCATTTATCGGGCTGCCGATACTCAAAATGAATGTGAGTGGTTCATTGACATGAGTATTTCACTATTCTCATCATTCTCACCGTTTTCATCTTTCTTACCATACTTTTGTGCGCACCTTTAACGCTAACGGACACCAGTGCACTTATTAGCTCCTAAATGCTGATTTGCTGAGCTTTTCGGACTCCAATGCAGTTATTCCCGTCGCAGCACCACTTTTGCCCCCTGTTTTTGCGGAATAGCGGCATCTGGGTCCGATAGATTCGTAAAAAGACTACTTTTAGCTCAATAGCGCCTCCTGAGTCCGAACGACAGAACGGCATAATGGGTGAATGGTTGAATGGATACCGATTACCGGATAACCGCTCACGAATGCACTCTGAGTAAAAAATAACCCGGCAGGGCGACCTGCCGGGTTTGTTTCATAAATCTTATAGCTAGCTTAATTAGATTCGTCTAGCTAATTCAGCGCCTTCCCAAATCGCATTAAGCGCTCTACGCGCTTGCACCGCATCGCCAATTACATGATAAGGGATGGAGCTTTCCTCCAAGAAATCCTGAAGAGGTTGTTTGTTGAGGGCGCGTGAACCTACGGCGATTACTACATAATCAGCAGGTAGGCTGTGAGATTCGCCGTCTTTTTCAACAATTACGCTATCCCCTTGAATCGCCATACATTTGCTGTTGGTTATTAATTCAACGCCATGTCCATATAGACTTTCCATGACACAGATTTTACGCAAAAGTCCTAGATCATTAGCAACATCGGCTTGCATTTCAACTACAGTGATTTGATGTCCGCGTTCTACAAGCAGCTCTGCGACCTCAAGCCCCACTAAACCGCCACCGATAATAACGACTCTTCCTTCTGGATGAACCGTTCCCCACAACACATCATGTGAATTGACCACATGTGAACTGTCGACACCTTCCACAGGCGGAATAATAGGAGAAGATCCGATTGCAAGAATGACCTCATCTGGACCAATTTCTTGGATTAATTCAGGTGTAACCTCTGTATTCAATCGAATGTCTACACCTTCACGTTTAGCGGTTTCTCCCATATGCAGAGCGGCTGCAGCCATTTCCTCTTTACGTGGTGCGGCGCCGGCAATATAGAGCTGTCCGCCTAGAATGTCATTTTTTTCGCATAATATTGGATGATGCCCACGTCGTTTCAGTGTGACAGCTGCTTCTAATCCACCAGGGCCACCACCAGCAATAAGTATTTTCTTGGGGATATTCGTTTGCTGCAATTCATATTCACTTTCACGGCCGGTTGCAGGATTAAACACACAGCTGATAAATGGCACATTAGGATTCACGAATCCATCGAAGCAGCCTTGGTCGCAACCCACACATTTAACGATGGTGTCTGCACGTCCGGCTAAAGCTTTATTGCAGAATTCCGGATCAGCCAGCTGCGCACGCCCAATGGCTACAAAATCAGCCAAACCCTCCGCGATTATCCGGTCTGCAATTGCTGGATCATTAATACGGCCTACGGCAATAACAGGGATGTTAACCACAGATTTAATTTGTGCCGCGTTATCTACATTGAAGCCCACAGGTAAATCGATTGGCGGAACTTCATATTTAATTGCAGCGCCAGCAGGGACCCCACGAGATACATTAATAGCATCAATTCCAGCTTCTTCAGCGAGCTTCGAGAAGAGCTTCATATCTTCCAGCGTAAGTCCGCCCGGTAGATCCTCAATTGCAGAAATTCTCATCAAGATAGGGAACCCAGGTCCAACCGCTTCCCGGATAGCGCGGATACAAGCCAACGGGAAGCGGCAACGATTCTCCCAAGAACCGCCGTATTCATCCTGACGAAAATTCATTGCAGGACTTAGAAATTGTTGGGGCAAATAACCATGGCCGGCATGGAATTCCACGCTGTCAAATCCGGCTTTCTTCGCACGTGAGGCTGTATCTGCGTAAGCTTGAACCATCTCGCCGACTTCATGATGCGCAAGTTCACGTGGTATATGACTTACGCCTTCAAATGGAACAGGTGAAGAGGAGACCTGAATTAGGTTGGGAGTTACTTTACCTCCATGCCATAACTGTAGACAGCTTTTGCCTCCTGCCTCTCGAATAGCTAATGCTAATTGAGCCATACCTGGAATAAATTTATCATCATAAAGGGCAGGAGCATCATCGGAGGCCGCCGTTGGGTGAATAGTTGTTACTTCTACAGTATTTAAGCCGTTGCCGCCTTTAGCTCGTGCTACATGGTAATCAATCAGACGATCACTGACGTATCCACCCGGCGCATTCATTTTCGTGCCCATCGCTGGTAAAATGACCCGGTTCTTAAGCTCCATATTTCCGATTGTGCCCTTGCTAAATAAATGTGTGAATTCCATATGATAACTTCCTCTCTACATATAGGTTAAAAATAAATAGGTTATTTTAACCTATATTAGCGAAAGGGTAGGGTGAAAGTATGTGCAAAAAATCACGAGTGATTTGGCAGAAATGTAGTAATTGAGGTAATATAAGAAAATGATGAACCGGATACGTATTCCGGAAGCCCGGAGGATGATTATGGATATTGAAGTTTTGATTCTGGCCCAATTAATGAAAGGGGCCAAACATGGTTATGAAATTAAAAAAAACATTATTTTTGTAATGGGCAATGATAAAATCGTAAACAATAACTCGCTTTATCCAAAGCTGAAATTATTTGAAAAGCGAAAATGGGTAATCAAAAAAACGGAAATTCAGGAACGCCGGCCTAAACGTTATGTATATTCTATAACTACTGAGGGTGAGGAGCGGTTTAACACCTGCTTAACAGAATTTACGCTGGAGACTATTCGAATTGATAATGAATGGTCTATTCGTCTTGCTTATTATGAGCTTTTGGATCAGGAGACACGTAGAAGATTGCTTGATTACAGAGAGACTTATATGAACGAAAAGCTGGACCATTTACAGCAGTTATCCAAAGTAGTAGGCAATAGTGAGGATATGGATTACTCTGAGGAGCTCTATTTTTACACCCGAAGTATGGTTTTACGAGAGATCGAGTTAATTAAGGAGCTGTCACGTAAATTAGAAGCATAAGGAAACAGTTTAGCACCCTATGAACCAATCATTTTTTAAAATATGAGGAGGTACAATAGAATATAAGATTGGAGAGTCAAGCTTATGACTGTGAAGAAATACTTAAGTATGATACAAAAGTAGCAAACGATAATGAGTATAATTTGATGATTACTAATAACAGTCCGTTATTTTTGAAAAGCGTAGTTGTAACAGAAGAAGAAGAAGAAGATAACAAGCACAAAAATGCTTTAATTGATGCTAATATCAACCGAGGTAATCAGAAGTGAGGATGCCCCCTGCTCAATAGAGAGCAGGGGGCATCCTCCTTAATTTGGCTAGTCTTTTATTGTTCGCCTTTATTTTTTGGCTTTAAAACCTGATGCTTGCATAAGCTTGGTGAATACTTCGGTGTTTTCGTAGATTCCAGTAAATAATTGTGCATTTTTGCCCATAGCTGTGATTGGAATATCAACCGCAGTATGGCCTGAGGTCGTCCAGTCCACTACAAAATTGTGTTTGGAATTGGCGATGGCGAATGGACCGTCTTCTTTGGATATGGCGTCACCGGACTCATCATCTGCGTCAACTGCTTCAATAGAAAATCCGCCGGTCTCATGATCGGCAAGAACTAGAACCAGTGTATCTGGATTCTTTTTGGCGAAGTCTTTGGCTACTTGCACGGATTTGTCCAGTTCTTGACCTGATTTAATCGTCATTTTAGCGTTGTTTTGGTGTGCAAATTCGTCAGTGCCTTCTTCTTCCACCATAAGGAAAAATCCCTTTTTATTTGTTGCTAGCGTATCTATAGCTTTCTTAGTCATCTCGGGCAGCGATACCACCGGATTATAAATATCCCCTTCACCCTCAGGATTTTGCTGGAACATTTCCTCGTTTGCGAATATTCCCAGTAGCTTGCCGTCTTTAGCTTTTTGCATATCCGCTTTGTTCGTTACATAGGTGTAGCCCAATTGTTTAGCTTTATCAACAAGGTTACCTTGTGTTCCTTTGCTTTTCTCTGAAGGATCTTCAGCGGGTTCATCTGGGAATTTCCCGGGATTGCCTGCAGGGTACCAGAAATCCTCACCCCCACCAAGCAGAACATCAACCTTGCTCTTAGTCAGAAGCTGGAGGGCGATATCACTTTGCTTTGAGCGGTCTTCGACGTGAGCACCAAATGCGGCGCCAGTCGCGTCTGTAATCTGACTAGTAGTAACGACACCTGTCGATTTTCCGGCATCTTTAGCATATTCCATAATGGTTTTAACACTTTTTTTATCGGCATCCATTCCGATAGTTCCATTATAAGTTTTCACACCGCTGGCATAGGCTGAAGCAGAAGCAGCCGAATCTGTAACAGGGACAGTGGAGCTTGTATGAATTAATCCAACGTATGGCATCGAATCCATTGCTAGATTTCCTTTTTCACCTACGGTGGCAAGCCGGATGGCATCACGCTGAGCAGCACCCATTCCGTCTCCAATAAACAGAATTACATTTCTTGTGTTCGAAGATGCTGCGTCTGCTTGATTAGGTGCATGAGTAGTGACTATGCTGGATACAAAAAGAGCCGTTGCCGCTGTCGCTACAATTGCTGTTTTGACGCCATGCTTTTTCGGTGATTTCATAATTTCCCTCCTAATGTATGTTTACAGTCTCATATTATAGTAGTTACATTAAGAGAATGTTTTCTTGTCTTGTAAAAAATGTAAAATGATATAGCGAATATAAATTATCCGAGCTGTGATAAAAGATTTTAAAATAGAAAATATCTAGGTGTATTATTGGAATATTGGATATATTCATCTCTGAATACGGACTTTAAATGTTGCTCTTCTTGAAGAATTAGTAAATGAATCGCGGCAATGTTAAGAATGAATATTAGGAGTGTTAACAGATTGGGGTACATCAGATACAATCCCAGAAACATGAGATCAAACCCGACAAATGCAGCGTTTCTACTATATTTATAAATACCGTGTGTGATGAGTTTGGTTACAGTAGTCTTATCAATCCCAACTCTCCATGAAGTGCGCATAGCAATCATAGCTTGAATGAAAATAAAACATCCGAGGGCAGCTACACCAACACCGCTAAAGTGAATTACAGGAATATCAAACGGTTTACCTACAAGTGTAACCATAAAGGACTCTGCTACGGAAAAAACAAACCATGCTGCGCCCCATAAAAAAGTAGAGGTTTTTACCAATAGCTCGGTATAATGGATCTTAGATAGTTTATCGCCTTTAGCCAGAACGTTTCCTTTAATGTGGTTTTTCTTGTAAAGTATAAGGAGCTTTAATAGATAAGAAAATAGGAAGATGCAGAAAAGAAGTAGAGATAGGATTTTTTTAAGATCGCTCATTATGATTTCCTCCTTACTAATACATATGAATGATTGCTCACATATTTGTTTATATCTTATTTCCTAATATTGTACATGTCAACTAATTATTGATTTAGGAGGATATCGTGAAAACAAATGTATACAAAAAACGGTGGCTTTGGGTGTTGGTTATCGTGGTTATTGCACTTGCAGGTACTGTAATCGGTATGCTGCTTACGCAAACTGGGCTTGCAACCTTTACATCCAATGCTTATGGAGTCTCTTTGAAGTATCCAACGGAATGGGTCGTCGATTCAGCAGATGATGAGAAGGGTCAGGGGGAGGATGGTTTTTTTCAATTATCCGCTATGTCTGGAGAGGGACAATCAATAGATGAAGTAGCTGAAATTATTGCCTCCCATCAGCTGAAGCCTTATGGCTCCAATCCGCAAATCACTGAACTGACATTAGAGAGGTTAAAAGAGGAAGAGAAGGCAAAGTTGATAATGCCTTCTACTGACCAAGGAGAGGAATGGAATCATCAAGCGGCGCTTATAATTAAATATCCCGAAGCAGTGAAAATAGGAGATGATGTATACTATTATTTTATTTTGCAGGGCGATAAGGAACATGTGGAGGAGATAGGTCAGACCGTAAGATTTACAGGTAAACCGTAAAGTGCTTGTGCACGAAGGTAGTCTACGGGTTTATTTGCAGGGATATCCAAGAAATATTCCGACTGCCATGTTTGCGTTTTTTGAGCTTGGCGACTCGTGGGATTGTCCCAAGGCGGGTAGACTCGAAAAGCTCTTTTTCCACCTTCACCTTTAGCAGATAGAATATCATGTTCTCCTAGGACAGCTTTTGGGAAAATAAATTGGCCAAAGTGATTCCCATTTCGTGTACTTATAACGAAGAGATCAGCAGGATCTGAGATGTCATAGGGTTGGATGGGATGATCTCCAATTCGCTCCCATAGTGTCACAAATTGCCCGACTTTAGTGGGTGTGATTTTAGCCACCCGGAATCTAATGGCCAGCGCATTTAAGGTAAAGATATATGCTCCGTATTCCGCATTTTGCGGTTCAAGAATAGGTTCGGAGCAATCAAACCTGCAAGGATTATATACTTCTTCCATGGTAGCAAGTAAGTCACTATGTAGGATAGAAGTAAACATGGCCATCGTTTATGAACGATTTTCTAAAATCATGAAAAAATATGACTAATAGAAAGGTATGAGAGGATGGATAACTATCAGGAGATCATAGCTTCGCTGAAGCAGCGCTTTCCGGAAGGGACAGTAACACACCGAAAAGATAAGAAGGGAGTTTATATCCCCAATCAGGTCTATACAGATCGAATTGAGACTGCAACAGGCAGTGAGTGGGATAAGGAGATTAAGTAGCTGGATATTAGTGTGCCACATCGCTATGTAAAGGCGATCGTACAGATCCGTATTGGACCCTATACTCGTGATGGCTACGGAGTATCGATTATGAATGGAGATCCTGCTGCCGAGCCCAAGTTAATACGTACAGCGGTCGATCAGGCAGTCAATGAAGCTTTCATCGACGCGATTGATACTTATGAGATGGGATGGAAGGATCTCGCCCCCTACATGCTTGAGGACTGGGCAGGGAACCCAGCGCTTGCACATTTACAACAGAGTGGACCACCTGCAGGAGTGGAGGATGGAGCCGCTCCAATACAATCATTTGCGGTTTCAAACCATAAATGCCTGAAGTGTAAAGAGAATCTGACTAATGCCGAGTGGGAGTTGCTAGGACGGATACCGAACTTAAACCGCGAATCATTGGTATATTGCTTTGAGCATATACTGGCACATTTGAAACGCAAACTTCCCGAGCCAGTTTTGACTGACTTTGAAGAGAAGCGAAACAGTTAAAGGAGAACGATATAAAATCTTTTTTACTCATTTTAATAGCCTACTGTTTTCAGGGAGGGGATTGAAATGTCCAAAACGACGGTTATTACCATTGCCAATCAGAAAGGCGGTATAGGCAAAACGACCACTGCATACAATCTTGCTTACGCTTTATCTAGGTCGTGTCTGAAAACTAAAGAATCCTATGGTATGATATGAGAAAAACGAATGGAGAAACAAGCATGATTCCAAGACGGTACGAAATAACCGATGAACAGTGGGAACAAATAAAGGACATGTTCCCCCTATCAAACAGGAAGACCGTCGAAATTAAGCAATCGTACGATGTTTAACGCCTTTCCTTGATTGCCCGAAGTGGTGCGGCATGGCGAGACTTGCCGGAAGAACGTTATGGTTCATGGAAAACGGTCTACAGTCGTTTCTGCAAATGGAGAGACTCCGGACTCCTTATCGCCATCTTCCAAGCCCTTCACATCGAACCCGATTTTAAAAACTTGAGCATCGATTCTACATCGGTCAAAGCCCACCGACACAGTGCCGGTGCAAAAAAAAACGCAGATGGACACGAAGTAAACCAACACATCGGCGTCAGTCGTGGCGGCAAGACGACCAAACTTCATGCCATGGTCGATGGATTAGGCAACCCTCTAGCTTTTCTACTGACGGGTGGTCAAGTTATTCTTTTCCAGCGATTGAATTGCTTCAGGAGTTAGATATTATTGGAAGTCACATTCTTGGCGACAAAGCCTATGGCTCAGAAGCGATTCGGAACTGGATTACGACTAAACAGGCCACTTACACCATTCCGCCTAAAACGAATAGTCAACATCCATGGAAGGTCGATTGGTATCGGTAGAAAGAACTCCACTTGGTTCAATGCTTTTTCAATAAAATCAAACACTTTCGCCGTGTGGCCACTCGTTACGATAAGTTGACTAAGTCATTCCTCGCGTTTATATACATAGCTTCCATTTTTAAATTGGCTCAATGATAGTTTTCAGATACGCCCTACGCAGATGCTTCATTATTTTGTCAATGGTAGGGAGCGGGCCGTTCTGTTGTTGTTCTTTCTGAGTTCTTCCCGAGTTCTCTCCAACGTCCCAAAAAGCTTCATTTTGCCCAGATGCCGGGAACCCTTACGGGCTTGGAAAAGACCAGAAAGACCGCTAAAAACCTTGATTCTACAAGGATTTTTAGCGGTCTTTAAACTCCTCTTCTTGGACTTAATTTCTGCTATCTTCTCAATAGCAGTCGCGACTCAAAATCGAGTGGGAAACCGTGGAGGTTCGAGTCCTCTCGCCCTTTACTAAGAGCAGTTCAATAGATTAAAAATCTGGTGGACTATTTTTATTTTTATTACTTCATTCATTCGGTTTGCGGAAGTGACCTTAAAACTGAATTCCAAGTGAGCATAGATGTTGGCTGTGGTGGAATAGACACTGTGACCTAGCCATTCTTGTACTTCTTTCATGCTAACGCCAATTGCTATGGCACGAACCCTACTGGTCATAGCCTATAGCATGCTGAAAAACAAAGAAGCTTACTTAGAAGGCCGACTCCAAAAACTAAAATTCGTCCATTCGTCCAGTTCCCCTTATTTTCACAGAAAAACTGTCTGTAGGTCGCGAATAAGTTGTCCCGAGGCAACTCCGACAAAACCGGTCTGCTCCAGTGAAATATTAAGGTTCGGTACTAATAGCGCTTCCATTGCTAATTCATCTTCAATGGAATGAAAAACAGGATGGCTGTCTACCAGCACCAAGTCTACAACCTCCAGTCCCTGCCTCCAACAAACGACCAGCTGTTTCAACCGCGATCAGTCCTCCCAAACAGTAGCCGATTAGCTGAAATTGACGATGTCCGGTATCCAGAAGACGGGCCGCATAGTCGTCAGCCAGTCGTTCGATCAATCCGTCAATGTTCCTGGTCTCAATAGCGCTCTACATCCGCAATCGTAATGCCAACAACTGGTCCCAGCCCTTATTCATCCAGGTGTCGAAGCAGCAAATGGAAGCAGTTTATTGTTCCCAGACCTATACATGGAATACCACATGAAGCGGACTAGATTGCTTGCCGCCATAATAAGTGAACACTGCGTTGCCGCCAGTATTCAGTTGGGGCAGGACTTCGCTCAACGTTCCCCCCATCTCTGTTTTATGCTTCATAGAATCGCCCTTGAAACCGTCAGTTTGGCTAATTGTATTATTTTTTACGTATGAGGCAACAAAATCAGTGAGCTCTGCTACTGTTGGATCGTTCAACATTTGCCGCAGAAAGGCATCAAACGGAATGGACTGACCGTCACAAGCATAATTACTCAATCGCGTAGCTTCCCGTCAACCTGAGCCATGATTAATGAATCCGCACCATGTTAAGCGGAGGCCCCCTGCCTATTGATAATAAGGGACAGAATCAGCTAAATAGTCATGCCCTGTCTTGACGCCGGGCTGGAGCAGCCGTATGGTACAAGTGACAAGAACATACAAACATACAAACACATGCTCAAGAAGGGGGAACTATGAATAAATTCACAGCCTATGGCCGACAGATCCGGCGGCAGATCGTCAGCAGGTATTACCGGATATCCATCAAGCAGAGAATTCTGTTCTCGTTCATCGTGCTGATCACGCTGTCCATCAGTGCAATGGGCAGCTTCTCGTATTGGATTGCCGCGCAGGAGATCGAGGACAATGCCTACGCGGGCAGCCAGGAGACCGTAAGCAAGACGGCACAGCTGCTGGATTCCCGCCTGAATGATGTGGCGCTGTCCGTGCAGTCCCTGATGCTGAGCGATGCGTACCGCAAGATGATGCTCGATGTGTTCAGCCATGATGTGTCGAATTACTATGTGCATCTGTCGGATCTGCAATATGTGCTCTCCCAGGCAACGTTCAATCAGCCGATCATTGAGAATGTACTGATCGTTACCCCGATAGGCGATTTCTATTCCACTACGCAGACCCGGGCGCAGGACTATTCATTCTACGACTCGGAATTATACGGTCTGAGCAAGGGGAAGCCGGGCGGCTACTGGGCCAAAGGACATTATGACCGGTTATTCACGGGCAGCCAGCGGGTGGTCTCCTTCGTGGTCCGGGGAATTTATGAATACCCTTACACACCGATCAGCAATGTATTTATTGTGGTCAATATCAGGGAGAGCCGGATAAATGAGCTGCTGAATAAAGGGGGACAACAAGCGGGATGGGATTATTACCTGGTGAGCGGGGAAGGCGAGGCGGTGGTGGAGTCCCACTGGCCCTTCCAAGGCAGGTTCCCCTGGAAGCCGATGCTTGCCGGAGCCGGGACAGCAGCCGGTCCCAAGGATTACAACTACAGCTATGGCGGGAAGGAGTATCTGGTTAATTATACAGGCTCAGCGGCATCGCCGGACTGGATCATCTCCGGCATGCAGTCGAGGGACCAGCTGCTGGGCAAGCTGCAGCGGGTGCAGCGCATCACCCTCTATGTCATCGCATTCTTCCTGCTGGCCACCTGGCTGATCTCCAATCAGCTGACGTCTGTGCTGCTTAAGCCGCTGTTCAAGCTGCGGCGGCTGATGCGCAGAGTCGAGGAGAACCAGCTAAGCGTAGTTTATGAGAGCCGTTATGAGGATGAGGTTGCCCAGGTCGGCTATCAGTTCAACCGGATGATGTCGGAGATTAAGGTGCTGATTGCAGATGTGAAGGCCAAGGAGGAGGACAAGCGTCATGCAGAGATCCGCGCACTTACGGCGCAGATGGAGCCGCACTTTCTGTACAATACTCTGAATACCATTTATTGCAAATCGGTCATGGGCGAGAATGATGATGTGAATGAGATGATCCTGTCGTTGTCGCAGATGTTTCAGATCGGGCTCAGCGGCGGCAAGGATCTGATTCCCCTTGAGGATGAGCTGTCCCACATGCAGCAGTATTTCGCCATTCAGCAGAAATGCTATGAAGGGTTGTTTGAATACACGGTGACTGTTGAGGACGAGGCCCTGCTGTCCTGCCTGCTGCCCAAGATTATCCTGCAGCCGGTGGTGGAGAACAGCATTCAGCACGGGTTCAGCGACCGGACCGCCGGCGGCCGGATCGACATCACGGTCAGCCGGGAGCAGGAACTGCTGCATATTTGCATTACCGACAACGGGCGGGGTCTTGATGCTGTACGGGTCAAGCAGGGGATGGTCAGGGCTCCGCAGTCGAGGAAAGGTTATGCCCTGTTCAACATCAGGCATCGGCTGGCGCTGTATTACGGGGCCGAAGCACGTATGGACGTTGGCGGCGAACCATGTAAGGGATCACGGACAGATCTGTGGATTCCGTTAGGGGAGGAGAGATGAAGGATGGACTGGGAGCTGGAGCAGGAAAGGTTCAAGTTATGTGTAATCGACGATATTAAAAGTGTGGTGGAGATGGTCTCGCGCAAGCCGCCGTGGCAGGAGCACGGTATTGAGGTCGTCGGTACGGCGCTTGACGGTGATGCGGGGCTGCAGATTATCCGCGAGACCCGGCCGGACATTGTGCTGACGGATATCCGAATGCCAAGAATGGACGGCCTGCAGATGACCCGGGCGATTCTGGAGGTGCTTCCGGACTGCAAGATTATTATCCTCAGCGCCTACTCGGAGTTCTCTTATGCCCAGGAAGCCATCCGACTAGGGGCGCTTGATTTCGTCAAGAAGCCCTTTTCGCTGGACGAGATTATGCAGGCTGTGCTGAAGGCCAGGGAGTTGTGCCGGGAGGAGCGTCAGGAGACCACCAGACTTGCTGTGATGGAGGCCAAAATCAGAGAAAGTCTGCCTATTCTCCGCCAGGAATATCTCATCTTCCTGCTGCACCACCAGACGACAGAATCGGATGCACGTTCCCGCTGGGCCTATCTCGATATCCCTCTGGACCAGCATGATTTCTTCGTGTTTGTCGCCGAAATTGATCATTTCACGGAGAAACTGAGCGGCCAGCCTGTGCAGGAGGTCGAGCTGCTGCGGTTCAGCCTGCACAATATTCTCGAAGAGACGATTTCCGCCTGGACCCGCGGCGTCATCATCCGGGAGGCGACAGACCGGTATGTCTGCATCATGAACGGCTCGGACCCGGATACGGCCGCGCTGGTTACGGAGGCCTGCTGCACGAATGTAAGCCGGTTCTCCCGGCATACGCTTTCCATTGGCGTGGGGCTGGGCGCAGCGGCGATTCAGGAGCTGAGCGCAGCGTACAGGCAGGCGATTAGCGCGCTGGGTTATCATTTCTACACCGGAGGCAACGGGGTCTACATTTACAGCAATATCGAGAATAAACCGCTCGCACTTCACAGCTACTCCGCCGCCGCCGAGCAGGAGCTGCTGTTCGCCCTGCGTTCCGGCAATTCTGCCAAAAGCCTGCAGATGCTCGATCAGCTATTCGCGGAGCTGCTGGACAGCGGGCTTTTGCCTGAGCCGCGTTATGTGGAAAGCGTCGGCTATGAGCTGGGCTACAGGATCTGCCGGGTCCTGCTGGAGCAGTTCCCCTACGGGCAGGTGGAGCCGCTGGAGCGCAGGATTGCCGTCATGAAGAACCAGGTGCATCCTTCCCTGCAGGATATCCGGGACCTGCTGTCCGGGCTGTGCCGGGAGGCCTGTGCGCTGGTTACAGAGACCCGTTCCCTGGAGTCCACGCGGATTATCCGCCAGGCCGCCGCTTATATCGATAGCCATCTGGATACGGGACTGTCGCTGGAGCAGGTAGCGAAGCAGATTAACCTCAGCCAGGGGTATTTCTCCAACTTGTTCAAGAAGGTGCAGGGGATTTCGTTTCAGCAGTATGTGATGCACGAGAAGATGGAGAAGGCCAAGGCGATGCTGATCAGCGGACGGCAGGTTCAGGAGATCGCCCAGGATCTTGGGTATGAGCACAGGCGCTATTTCAGCGAGGTGTTTAAGAAATATACCGGAATGACCCCGTCCGAGTTCAAACTGCATTATCTTGGAAAAGAATAAAAATGCGCAGGGGAGGCATGTCCGCAGGGCGGAGGTGGCCTCCCTTCACTGTATAAAGCTTCTGCAGAAATCTGCCCTTAAAGTGGGCTTACCCGCCTTATCCGGATGCGCCAATCCGTCTATAATCAGGTTGTAAGCGAATACATCAGGGATATATAAGGGGGAACTACCAATGATGAAGCGTATGCTAATAACATCTCTGAGCCTGGTCCTGGCACTTGGCCTGACAGCCTGCGGCAACGGTAACGGCGGCAATGCTGCAGAAGGTAAGGGAGACGGGAAGACAGGCGGCTCGGGGGACAAGACCAAAATCAGCTACTGGACCGGCGACCGTCATGATGCGGATTTCGTGAAGGACAAGGTAGCCGAGTTCAACGCAACCAATACCGACGGGATTGAGGTGGAACTGGTCGTCAAGGGCGACGACTTCGATACCGCACTCGATCTGTCCTTCCAAACCTCCGATGCGCCGGATGTAATCCGGGTGAAGGAGAATACCATCCAGACCTTCTACAAAAAAGGCTTTCTCGCTCCCATTGACGAGTTCCTCACCGATGAGCTGAAGACGAAATTCCCGGCCATGCCGGATCTGAATGAATTCGACAGCAAGCGTTACAGTCTGCCGAATTATGGAACAACCATGCGTCTTGTATACAACAAGGATCTGTTCGCCAAAGCAGGCGTTGAGCATCCGCCGGCTACCCTGCAGGAGCTGGTGGAAACCGCCAAAAAATTGACGGAAGCCGGTAAAGCGGATGGCGCTTACGGCTTCGCCCAGAACTTCAAAAGCCCCGGAAGCGCGTTCGGGCGTTCGGCGCGGGTGATTGCGGAGATGAGCGGCTACGGCGGCTTCGGGTATGATTTCAAGACGGCCCGCTACGATTTCAGCGGCTTCGAGCCGATCATCAATGCCTTTAAGCAGATCCGGGACAACGGCAGCATGCTGCCGGGTGTGGAATCACTGGATATTGATCCGCTGCGGTCGCAGTTTGCAGAGGGCAAAATCGGAATGTATATGTCCTACTCCTCGGAGCCGGGTGTCTACAAGAATCAGTTCCCGGCCAAGATTGACTGGGCAGCCGCTCCGGTTCCGACCATCGACGGCACCGTGAAGGGGGCTTCGGGCTTCCTC
Organism: Paenibacillus sp. FSL L8-0333; assembly: GCF_037965665.1. Classification (NCBI taxonomy): domain Bacteria; kingdom Bacillati; phylum Bacillota; class Bacilli; order Caryophanales; family Paenibacillaceae; genus Paenibacillus; species Paenibacillus sp. FSL L8-0333. The sequence continues at coordinate 4,442,231 of NZ_CP150186.1, read as the reverse complement.
GGGGGCCAGTGGCTGGCGCTGAGCTCGAAGTCGGAGCACAAAGGAGCAGCCTGGAAGTTCATGGAGTTCATGTACGGCGATCAGGTGCTGACGGATTATCAGGAAAAAGGCTTTGGCATCTCCATGGTTCCATCCGTCAGCGCAGTAGCCAAGACACCGGATGTGAACGGCATTGAAGGCTTCCTGCCGAACAAGCACGATGGAGTGTGGCCGGTCTATCCGTCTGTAGCACCGGAAGGGATGAAATCGGATGACGCCTTCTTCAAGTATATGCTGAACGGCGGCGATCTGAAGGCGATTATCGCCGATCTGAACAAACGCTATAACACTGCACTGGACAGCGTGATTGCGAATGATGGCGTGAAGGCCGAGCCGGATGCCGGCTTTGACCCCGCCGCACTGGGCGGCAAGTTCGCCAAGTAGACGGAAGGTTAGGGATAGAGATATAGGCCAAAGCAGAGGGATGGGGAAGCAGCTTTCCTCTCCCTCTGCTCTGGCCGCAAGGGAGAGGAGCCGTAAGAAACCAGATGAACAAAACAAAACAAGCCTTATTTTCATACAGCTTTATCTTTCCAAGTGCCTTGCTCACGTTGGTCCTCGGGATTTATCCGATTGCCTGGGCGTTCCGCTATATGTTCTATGATTACAAAGGGTTCGGAACGGCCCGGTTTACCGGGCTGGCCAATTTCAGACGCATCCTGAAGGATACCCAGTTCTGGGAGTCGGTGGGTAACACGTTTGTCTATGCAGGCGGCAAGTTGCTGATCACCATTCCGCTGGCTCTGCTGCTGGCCGCCATATTGAATCGAGGGCTGCGGGGCAGACAGCTGCTGCGGGGGATTTTCTTCATGCCGACCGTCATCAGTACTGCCGTAATGGCCGTAGTCTTCTTCACGATCTTTAACTCGTATAACGGGATTCTCAACCAGTTTCTGATCCGTTCGGGCCTTTCCGATTCCGGTGTGGACTGGCTGGGGCCGAAATATGCCATGCTCACCGTCATTCTGGTTGCAGCCTGGGGGGCGGTCGGCAATTACATGCTGCTCTTCCTCGCCGGTCTGCAGAATATCCCGGAGGATGTTTATGAGGCCTCTTCCCTGGACGGAGCAGGCAGAATCCAGCAGTTCCGCTATGTCACCCTGCCAATGCTCGGGCCTGTCATGCAGATGGTCATTATGCTGGCGATCATTACAGCTTTGAAGGGCTACGAGAGCATTATGGTGCTGACCGAAGGCGGTCCCGTAGGCAAGACAGAGGTGATGTTCCTGTATTTGTACAAATTATTTTTCCCTGTCGGCGGAGGCAGCGCGGCGGTCCAGGTCCAAGAGTTCGGATACGGCAGTGCGGTCGCCTTTGTGTCTGCGGTCATCGTCGGGATCATATCGCTCATTTATTTCTACGCATCCAGACGTATGAATCAGACCGATTGAGGAGAGAGGATATTATGAGACTAAGAACCATACTGGGCAATATCATCCTGTGGATTTTTTTGCTGGCATTTGCTTTTATCACTCTGATTCCGGTCGTTATCACCATTCTCGGCTCCTTCAAGACAAATGCCGAACTGACTGCGGGAGCCACCTTCCTGCCGGATAGCTGGCACTTCTCGAACTATGCCGAAGCCTGGGCGCAGGCGAATTTCTCCAGATATACGCTGAACAGCCTGATTGTCTCTCTGGCGGCGGTGGTTGGCACGCTGCTGGTATCATCCATGGCGGCTTATGTGGTGGACCGGATGGATTTTGCAGGCAAGAAATTGTATATCGGCCTGCAATCCTTCACTATGTTCGTGGCAGTAGGGGCGGTCGTGCTGCGTCCGCAGTTTGATCTGATGGTCAAGCTTCATCTGCACAGCAGCCTGTGGGGGGTCATATTGATTCTGATCTCCGCCCATGCTTCGATCTTCTTCATTCTGTCCAGCTTCATGAAGGGGATTCCCCGTGAGCTGGATGAGGCGGCGCTGATGGACGGCAGCTCCCCTGGCCGCACCTTCTGGCGAATTATTCTGCCACTGCTCGGACCCGGACTCGGCGTAGGTGGGCTGTTCACCTTCCGCGGCGCGTGGAATGAATATTTGCTGCCGCTCGTGTTCACGATGACGAAGCCGGAGCTGCAGACGCTGACTGTCGGGCTGGCGAACCTGAAATACGGGATTTCAGCCGCTTCCCAGACCCACTATATGATGGCGGGCGCCTGCTTGTCCATTCTGCCGATTCTCGTGGCCTATCTGTTCGCCAACAAATCCTTCATGCAGATGACGGCCGGTTCCCTCAAAGGGTAGCGGTCTGGCCCTGCGCAACCCATAATCCATCTTTAACATTCAAGGAGGTACACCCCATGACTCAACACGTTCCGGCGATTCTGCAATCTGCCCCGTTCATCCGGCGGTATCCGGGCAATCCGGTGCTGGCTGCAGCGAAGATTCCTTACCCCACCGCACTGGTATTCAATGCCGGTGTAACGAAATTTAACGGCAAATATGTGATGATCTTCCGCAATGATTACGGCTCACTGGCCGATCAGACGCTTGAGCCGCACCACACCACGGATCTCGGCATTGCTTACAGTGACGACGGGCTGAGCTGGACCGCCGGCCCGAAGCCAGTGTTCAAAATGCATGACGAGGAAATTATCCGCGCCTACGACCCGCGCCTGACCGTGATCGGCGGCCGTTGTTATATGTGTTTTGCCGTGGATACGCACCATGGCATCCGCGGCGGAATTGCCGTTACCGATGATCTGGAACACTTCGAGGTGCTCAGCCTGTCTACACCGGACCTGCGCAATATGGTACTGTTTCCCGAGTTGATCGGCGGCAAGTATGTCCGGCTGGAGCGTCCCTTCACGGTATACAGCCGCGGCGGCAGGGACCGCTTCGATGCCTGGATCTCCGAGTCGCCGGACCTGAAGCATTGGGGCAACTCCAGCCTACTGCTCGCCGTCGAGCAGGTGCCGTTTGCCAATGACAAGGTCGGTCCGGCCGCACCTCCGGTCCGGACGGATAAGGGCTGGCTGACCACCTTCCATGCGGTGGATGTGGACCCGGCCAGAGGCAAGCATGGTTGGGAGGACACCTGGAAGAAGCGCTATACCGCCGGAATTATGCTGCTGGATCTGGAGGACCCCCGCAAGGTGATCGGCATGAGCAGGCAGCCGCTGCTGGCACCGGAGACAGACTATGAGATTGGCGGGGGCTTCCGCAATCATGTGATTTTTCCGGGAGGGATGATTCTGGAGGATAACGGCGAGGTCAAGATCTATTATGGCTCTGCGGATACGGTAGAATGTCTGGCAACGGCCCATGTGGACGATCTGCTCCGACTCTGTCTGGAGCCGGAGCATAGATAAGATTGGAAGCAGGCTGAGGGCGGAAATGCGGAGTAACAGTGGGGCCATGTGCCATGATTGGAGCGGCTTGCGCGGAGTTTGTGCATGAAGTGCAACAATGCTAAATCAACAACAGCGACCGTGGGGAGATTATCCATAAAATGCAACAATACAGCTCAGTAGTAGCGACCAACGCAGAAATCCTGCACAAGGTGCAACAAAACCAGGACCGTATTTTAAAAGGAAACTTTGCTGATGCAGAAAAGGTTAGTATTACTCTGCCACTTCCGAAGCTGAACAGGAATATGTCGATTTTATGAAAAGAGTAATAGAGCATCACTGGTGAAATCATTATTCACTGATGACAGAGTATTTCCTGAAAATATGAAAGAGGTGTTTATTTATGCTGAAAAAGTTAAAATTATTAAGCTTAATTGTTTGTATGCTCGCCAGTCTTTTAGCTGTCGTTCCTTTGACAGCAAGAGCGGCGGATACAATTGTAAGCTATCCATTACCGTCGATCTATACCACGACCAGTCAATACACGGTAACAGCAGACTCTACAAATATACCGGTAATCGACACTTCGGCGGTATTTGTAAACTATAATTATTGTAATTTCTCTTTTTCAGGTACTACTACAATCACAATAACAGCAAGCGAGACAATCAATACCTATAATATTTCTCCCAAAGCTTTGGGAATTAGTGCAACAAAGAGCGGAAATACACTTACATTTACACTTTCATCACCAACATATCTTATAGTTAAAATCAATAACCTGAAAGATCTGGTTATTGCGGCAGATGCTCTTGAAACCAATGTTCCGGCTTCATCCGGTACAGGTATATACAATGTTAAAACTCAATACGGTGCCGACAGTACCGGTGCCGCTATGGCTACAACTGCAATACAAAACGCCATAAATGCGGCTAACGCAGCAGGTGGCGGTATAGTATACGTTCCAGCCGGTGTTTATAAGTGCGGAAACCTTGTTTTAAAAAGCAATGTTTCGGTTTATCTGGAGGGTGGTTCTGTTATAAGGGGTTCAGGAAATCCGAGCGATTACACTACCCATTTTCATAAGAATTCTCTGGGTAAGGATGGAACATGGTTTATTTACACCGAAACAAATGCAAACAATATTAAGATATACGGCAGGGGGACTATTGACGGCAATGGCCATTATATGAGAAATACAAAGAATTATTTGAACAATATTCTTGTACCCTTGCAGTGCAGCAACTTCACGGTTGACGGCATAACAATAAGAGACAGCGGGGGCTGGGCTACCATAGTTACAAGATCCAATAACGTCACATTCCAGAATACAAAGCATTTCAACAACAATGAACTTGATTATGAAAATGATGCAATAGACATTCAAGAGAGCCAGAATGTACTAATAAAGCACACGGTAGCAGTATCGGAGGATGACACATACTCATTTAAGACATGGGATGTAGCAACTACGGATATAGCTGCAAACTGGCCGGGAAGTCCTGAAAACCAGTCAAATGTAGTTGTGGATGATGCTTTGGCTTGGAGCAGATGTGGAGCATTTAAGGTTGGAGATGGAGTTAAACAGCTTCAGGATGGCATTGTTGTTAAAAACTCTTATGTATACAGGTGCTGGCGCGCTTTAGCGGTAGGTCATCTTTATGGGACTACACCAGCACAAAACATCATATTTGACAATATAGATGTAGAAGGCTTCTGGCCAAGATCCGGTGTTCACTCCAGATGGTTTGATCTTTCTGCAAAAAGCGGACCGATAAAAAATGTGGTCTATAATAATATCAATTTACGCGCTTTAGGTGAAATTTCAGTAATGAAGGGTTGGAGTGATACATTTACTGTCTCCGGAGTTACATTAAACAATGTTCGCGTCGGTGGAGTTGCGGCAACTACATTGACAGAATTGAAAATAACAGATACTAACAGCTATGCTGAAGCTCCAAAATTCAACACATTGAAATTTGAAGCGGAAGGCTATAACCTTAGTTCAGGTGTTATTTCCTATGAGGCAAGCACTGATGGTGGGCTGGATGTTGGTGGAGGGAGTAATGGCGACTATATAGCATTTAAAAATGTAGATTTTGGTAGTACAGCTAAAACAAGTATTGATTTGAAGGTCGCATCCGCTAATTCCGGCGGAAGAATAGAATTCCACTTGGACAGCCCTACAGGCACTATGCTGGGTTATTGGACGGCAGAAAGCACAGGCGGATGGCAGACATGGTCAGTCAAGAATATCTCGCTTAATGCCGGGACAGCTGTAGGAACCCATACAGTATATGTTACTTTTGTTAAGTCAGATTCAACCACAGTTGCAAATTTAACTTGGTTCCAGTTCAAATAGAATGGAAACGGTTTGATTTAATTGCAATAAGATGGATAAAGGGGTATATCAAATGATATGCCTCTACATTCAGCTAAAGTTTTTTTCTACGACTGACCAACTAACACAAAAAAACAGCAAGTCTCCTAAGTGAAGTGAAATAGGGACTTGCTGTTTGAGGTTTCAATTAATTCTTAAAGCTATGAATTGGAGCTGGGATTCGTCCGCCACGATTAACGAAGTTCGCGCAGTTGAAGCCGTTTACTGCTATAACTGGTGCATATCCGAGCAGGCTGCCAAATTCGACCAAAGGTCATAGATTCCAGCTTCTCTAGTGTAAGGGTACCCCGCTGAGCCGCTTTAATCATGCCGTGATCTTCATGGAACGGAATAAAGGCTCTACTATTAAGCCCACCTACATAGGAGGAGGCCATTACGCCACTTTTTTTAATATTGTCATTTAGGGCGTGTCTGAAAACTATCATTGAGTCAATTTAAAAATGGAAGCTATGTATATAAACGCGAGGAATGACTTAGTCAACTTATCGTAACGAGTGGCCACACGGCGAAAGTGTTTGATTTTATTGAAAAAGCATTCAACCAAGTGGAGTTCTTTCTACCGATACCAATCGACCTTCCATGGATGTTGACTATTCGTTTTAGGTGGAATGGTGTAAGTGGCCTGTTTAGTCGTAATCCAGTTCCGAATCGCTTCTGAGCCATAGGCTTTGTCGCCAAGAATGTGACTTCCAATAATATCTAACTCCTGAAGCAATTCAATCGCTGGAAAAGAATAACTTGACCACCCGTCAGTAGAAAAGCTAGAGGGTTGCCTAATCCATCGTGGAAGATATTAGTGATCGGGATTTTGATCCTATTAGCAAACCCGAGAGTTATCTCGAATTTTATTTTGGGAAACCTGGAAGTGGAGGGAACAAGAGGACATTACATTGAATACTTTTACGAATCAGATGCTTCCAAAATTTTAGATGAATAAATAAGTATGAGAGTGATAGCATAGATTTTATTTATCAAGCTTCCTACAAAGGCATTTACAATATATTATTTATTGAACGGGCTTTCGGGGCTCAAGGGCATTTGTCTAAGTTAGTAAATGGATATATCCCACGAGCCCCCCAAATAATGATTACGAAAAAGGTTGGCGAATCTTTAGAAAATTCACAGCATTTAATCTGCGAAGCCGGCACCGGGACTGGTAAATCACTTGGATATTTAACTCCTGCAGCTCGATGGGCTGTCGTTAATAAGAAAACAGTTATTGTCTGTACGCATACGATCCCTTTAATGAATCAAATCGTTAATGTGGAGCTGCCAAGAGTAGTTAACATTCTTAAGATGGAGAAGTTATCACTTAAGTTCCAACATGTCAAAGAAAAAGATCATTATATTTGTAATACAAAATTAGAAGCTCACTGGCAAGAAAAGTTACGCAGTAATGATTCTGAAGCTAAACTTGTACGTGAAATTTCAAAGATGGTGAAACAAGAACGGGTTGGGGATCGTGCGGCTCTAGGATTCGATGTTGAAGACAATGTGTGAAAAAAGATTAGTGCTTCCAATTGTCCAGCCAATACTAAACCAAGCAACTGCATGTTAGAAGACCTGAAAGGAAAGATGTATACCTCCCATATAATTGTCACAAATTTCGCTTACTTCTTTAATGATCTAAAAATGAGAATGAAGACGGGGAATGGTACTCTTCCAGCATATGATGCCGTCATTTTTGACGAAGCACATGAAATAGAGGATGTATGCTGCAATGTCTTCGAAAAGAAAGTAGATATCAACCGTTTTGAAATTTTATTTGAAGCAATCTTCAAACGAAGTGCATTTTCGGAACTCGATCATGGAAATCAAATCGAGCTTGCTCAGCTTCGTCAAACTTTTCACCAGCAAATTGATGAAGTGTACGCTCAAGTAGGAAAGAAGATGAGAGATGATCAAGGAGGATTACTTGCCTTCAAGCTTATGACAACCAAGATTGAAATTTCCGAGGTTTGTGCTACTCTAAGCCAAGCGCAGCAGTTTCTTTGATTATATGTTCCCTAAAATGATGGTAAAGCTTCAGCAAGGATTGGGCGTTTAAATCGATCCATGAAGTGCCAAGGCGCTTTTATCATTCTAGATAACAGGATCTTAACCAAGAGATATGGGGGAAGAGTCATTCGTAGTCTCCCAAAGTGTCAATATTCAAGAAAATTAGTGGATATCATTCACATACTACCTTGCTAAAGAAAGGTTATTGATTCTTATGATGGGAAGAGCTCACTTAGCCATAAGTACCGGAGTTACTATTTCGATTTTAGGGTTAGCCGATTATAAAATAACAGTACCCGTAGTCGCTGTAATTGTGGTTAGTTCTCTTCATCCAGATATCGATGAACCTAATTCACTTTTAGTATCAAGAGTACTCCCAACATCCTTGCTTCGTCTTCTGCAGGGCGTACTTATCACACTTGCTGCATTCTAAACAGTATTTTCTTTGTCCTGACTGTAGTTGTGAATACGGTTTGAATTCAAGCAAAGAATTAATAGAGAGAACTTATTTCATAAGGGCTTTTGAGATTCTTTCAAATAGAAATATGGATAATTTAACCTGGCCAGAAAAAGAAAAAATATTTGGATTAAAGCGAAATAGTATTCTGAGAATTATTGCTAATGAATTTATTACTGTGATGTTAACAGCGATCTCTTCAATTCAAACAGAAAATGACTTCGCTGACATGGTCTTTGAGTGTGCTCGTGAAATGGTAGAACAAAATATTATTTATCGTGAAGCAATGTTTGGTTACACAGCTTGCTATGGACGTAGAGGAATTCCACTAAAAACTGTTATGAATGGCTTTGCTAAAGGCTTAAAATTAGCAAAACAAAAGTTTAATAATATTGATATACGTTTCATTGCAAACCTCGATAGAACATCTCAAGTTAAGGATAACTGTAAATATATTCAAGAGTTAGTGAAGTACAGAGATATGATTTCATTGATTGCTGTGGGAATGGATATGCAAGAACTTGGACATCCGGCTCATCGGCAAGCTGAGGCTTTTACTGTTGCAAAAGAAAATGGATTCTTTATTACGGGTCATGTTGGTGAAGAAGTTGGTCCAGAAGGTATTTGGGATGCCATCCAATCGATACCATTTGATAGAATAGATCATGGTGTTCGTGCTGTAGAGGACGAAAAGTTATTAGAATGGTTGGCAGATAAAAAAATATTACTTACTCTATGTCCAGCTTCTAATATAAGCTTAGAAGTATATCCGTCGTGGGATAAATATCCAATCAAAAAATTAATAGACAACGAAGTAAAAGTATGCATTAATTCTGACGACCCACCTTGTTTTCACTATGATCTAACAGGAAATATTATTAAAATCCTTGGGGCGGGTCCTGATGGACTCAACTCCATTTTATATCTTGTTCGTGGACAGAAACTTATTCTTGTAGCACGGATATTCAGGCAAATCTATAAATTCAACCCGTGTAATTGCTTCTCACCTGGCACACTGGTGAATAACCAAGAAGGTGCCAAGCCGATTGAACAGGTTCAAGTTGGTGATATGGTCTGGTCCAATAATCCAGATACTGGAATATCCATATAGGTGAAGAGATACTAACGACCACTGATTTGCATCCCTTCTGGATGATAGGCAAAGGATGGGTGTTGGATTAAACTATAATCAGGTCGCACTTACGAATGAAGGAGTTAAAGCTTTGCATGAAATAAGAAAAGATTTAATAGAAGGAAAGATAGCACTTGGAAGAGTGAAATAATACTGTTGGAGGTACACATGAAAATATTGCAGTGGGGGTTTGAAGCGGATAAATACGAGACTGTTTCTTTCCCGAACCCACTCTAAAAAGCTCATCTTCTTATCATTCATCTGTTATTCTCCCATTTGAGTTCGTAATGTTCACTATCTTAATGCAAGTGAACCGAGTTCACAAGTCTAGGAATAATAGAGAAATTGGGCTTATGCTAAACTAGGGATCTTCAGAAGTAGTTATGGCGGAAACCTATTCGGGGGGGTATTTGTTTTACTTACTGACGTATTGTCATTTGTTGGATTTTTTTATTAATATGGTTTTCCAAAGAAAAATAGTTTGTGATTTTTGGGGGAGTAGAAATTTTGGATATGATGAACATACTGGTTGAAGAACGCCATTGTCCTTTATGTAAAGAATTGAATCATTGTGGCGCTGAAAGCGGTGAATGTTGGTGTTTCCATACAGAAATTCCACTCGAATTGCAAGAACAGATCCCGGAAGAACTGAGAGGGAAAGCTTGTATCTGCCAAAAATGCGTAGAAGCATTTAATAAACATTAACCGGGATTTTAATTAACTCTCGACGAAAACCGTATTTTCATTGTATATAATTAAAGTGTAATCTAAAAAAATAATGGAGGCGCAGATGAGGAAGCCAATAATTGCAGTAGATATGGATGATACAATTTGCCATCTAGTGAAGCGAGCCATATACCATAATAATAATGATTTTCCCACGCATCTGCTGCGGTATGAGGAAATGCTTGATTGGAATACGGATCATTTACGTCATCCGGATTGTACACAAGAGATTTTCTATGGGCGGCCCGGTCTGTATGAAGAGCTTGAACTGTTTGACGAACATGTCGTAGGAGAAATGGAGAAGTTGCATAACGCTTATGATGTAATTATTGTTACGGCAGCCCAACCCCAGTCGGTGGTGGAAAAATGGAACTGGCTGCAGAAGCATATGCCGTTTATTCCGATTGAAAATTTCTTTACCTGTAAGCGAAAAAATCTTATTAACTACGATCTATTGATCGATGACGGGGTGCATAACCTGGTTCCGGCATTGCAGGGGGGAAGAAAAGTGCTTTGTATTCCGCATCCATGGAATTTGCGGGCCCGTGAACAATATGCTTTTCCATTATTGACCTCATGGGAAGGTGCAAAAGAGAAGATAGATCAGATGTTAGGACGTCCAAAGAGCGAATGAGACTGTTTTTTATAGATGATGTACAGAAAAATATCCTCCACCAAAAAATGAAGGTATCCCATTAGCCAGTGTGGCTTTTGAGATACCTTTTTTATATCTATTGCAGAAGTGCAATTTCATTATTATGCTCTGGATGTAAATATGTTGAATTAGTGACATTTCGATTCTTGGACTCTTTTCTTTGTATATTATTGTATATAAAAGGAGTGGACATAGTAGTGAGAACAATCGGAATTGATTTAGGAACGACCTATAGTCTTGCTGCTTATTGGGACGGCAGTCAGGCTGTAATTATTCCCAATGTACTCGGGGAGCATGTAACACCCTCGATTGTTAGTGTAGATGCAGGGGGAGAAGTATTAGTTGGAAGAATCGCACAGGAACGACTGATTACACATCCACAGTTAACCGCCTCGACTTTTAAGCGCTTTATGGGATCAGCAAAGAAATATACGCTAGGTTCGATGACTTTTACTCCTGAAGAGTTATCTTCTTTTGTTCTGCGGTCACTGAAAGAGGACGCGGAAAATCATCTAGGTGAGTCCGTAACGAAAGCTATAATCAGTGTTCCGGCTTATTTCAATGATGTTCAGCGGAAAGCAACTAAGAAAGCGGCTGAGCTGGCTGGTTTACAAGTAGAACGGCTTATTAGTGAACCTACGGCGGCAGCACTCGCTTATGGTCTGCATCAGAATCAGGAGACTTCATTTCTTGTTTTTGATCTGGGTGGAGGAACCTTTGATGTGTCAATTCTGGAGCTTTTCGAAGGGGTAATGGATGTTAAGTCGATTGCCGGAGATAACTATCTAGGCGGGGAAGATTTCACGGAGATACTAGTGGCCTATTTTATCCAAAAGAATAAGCTGGACGCGGAATCGTTAACACCAATAACGAGGTCGATGTTGTATAAGCAGGCAGAGCAGAGTAAACGAATTCTTGGTACAGAGTCTGCTGCGACTATGCGGATAGTTATTAAAGAGGAAGAATACGTGCTGACTATAGATCGCTTAGAGCTTGAGCAATTGGTGCAACCGTTACTAATACGTCTAAGGCAGCCGATAGAAAGAGCATTGCGGGATGCTTCTTTACAGCCTTCCGATCTGGATGGGATTGTGATGATTGGGGGTGCGACTAAAATGCCTCTGATTAAGCAAATTATCAGCCGTATGTTCGGGAAAATGCCTTATGCGAATATCAGCCCAGATGAGACCGTCGCACTTGGAGCTGCGGTTCAGGTGGCCCTGAAGCAGCGTAATCAAGCGCTGGACGAAATGATTTTGACGGACGTTTGCCCCTATACATTAGGGACCAGTGTTCTGCGTAGAGGTTCAAGTGGACAAACGTCATCTGGACATTACTTTCCGATCATTGAACGTAATACTCCGATTCCTGTTAGCCGGGTAGAACGTCTATATACAGCTGCAGATAATCAGAAGATCATAAGTGTGGATGTGTATCAGGGGGAGAGTCCTCGCGTTGAAAATAATCTTTTCCTGGGAGAAATGGAGTTTCAGATTCCGCAAGCACCTCGGGGAGAAGAAAGTATTGATGTCAGATATACATATGATGTGAATGGGATTCTTGAGGTGGAGGTTACAACAGTTTCAACAGGTCAGAAGCATCAGATGATCATCGAGCAAAATGCTGGTGCAATGACGAAAAAGCAAATTGAAGCTCGTTTACTGGAACTGCGGAGTATCAAAATTCATCCGCGTGAGCGTACCGAGAACAGGCTTCTGCTTGCTAGAGGTGAGCGTTTATATGAAGAGGTGCTTGGGGACCAACGGAAGTTTATCGCACAGTGTCTGAAAGTATTCGAAGATGCTTTATATACTCAGAACGAGAAAGTGATTGAAAAAGCGGCACAAGCTTTCAATGAGCAATTGGCGGAAATTGAAGGGTGGTCATACTTCACATGACAATCTGGAGTATGTTGGAGATTGAACCCACAGATGAACTAGCTATCATCAAAAAGGCCTATGCCAAAAAACTGAAATCGCATCACCCCGAAGATGACCCTGAAGGATACCAGCAGCTTAGAGAAGCTTATGATACAGCTGTGAAATGGGCCCGCTCCGGGCAGCGTATAGCAAGCACTGTCCCTTCATTTGTAGGTGAGGATAAGAAAGAAATAGCGGAAGCAATATCAAAAGAAATAGAAGAAATGGTGATACAAGCAGAAAAAGTAATACGAGTAGATGAAGCTGAGGAGGAAGAAGGCGAGGAAAAAGCAGAAGGGGCACCTTCTATACCTCATGAAAACGAGTGGGCGCTGTTTCGCCCTCTTCCCATCCAACTTGATGCTGATCTTCAAGAACAGCCAGCAGATATTTTTGACAGACAAATTAGGGAACTGTATGCGGATTTCTCGCGCCGGATTAAACAAGCTTCGTGGCATTCACTTTTGAATGAAGATTTCATGTGGAGTATAGAGCATCGTGATCGGCTAAGGGATAAGCTTATGTTGTTCCTTGATCAGCATCGGAATTTGCCTCATGCCGTATGGGAGGCTTTGGATTCATTTTTTCATTTTCGTGAGGACAAGGAAATATTTCTTCAACGTTATGATAATAAGTTAGTCGAGTACATACTAGGGCAGGTCGACGGAAGTTTGGAGATGCGTTATGAGTGTTTCCTTTTGCAGGCGTCTCTTGAGTTTGACATAGAACACTATCTAAATTTGAGGCGATCCGCTCAATTCATGCTGATGGAGGATAAACATACTGAAGCTGGTCAACTGCTCGACGAAGCAAATAAGCTGTTTCAGAATGATCCGGATCTGCAATTAATGCGAGCTAAGTATTGTCTGGATACTGCTGATTATATGGAAGCGCTGGTGTGTTTAAACCAAGTAACCACTATGTGGCCTAACGAAAGAGACGGTTACTTATTAAGAGGGCGGCTTCTCTACTATTTGCAGCGTTATGAGGAAGCGATGAAGGATTGTGAATATCTGTTGCAGGAGGATGCTGGAAATAGAAATGTGCAATGTTTAATTCTGGAATGTAAGATTGCACGTTCTCAAATTGAGGAAGCTCTTACACAAACGGAGACAAATGAGCCTAAAAAAGACGAGTTCGTTCATTTTCGTTATCTTGCGAATAAGTACATGTTGAAGAACAAAAAACTGTATCCACAACGTCTTCGTATCTCTTCGCTAGTAACCATTGGAAAGAACATTATAGGGCCTATATTATTCTATCTATTGGTTTTCCTGAAATTAAGCTGGTTCTATATTTTGGTATATACCATATGTTATTTTTCAGTTTCTGAGCTTCCCCCGCTTGTCAATGCGGTGTTCATTCTTATTATTCTATGGAAAATCAGGAACATTTGCAAAACAGCATACTTATTCTCGAACTAATATCAGGAGGCTCTACATGCTGAAGGAATACAATGTTAAGCAAAGAAAACGATTGGAAATGTATTTCCGCTGTCTTTCCTCTACCTGCATACGTGGTCTCTTAGGGAGATACTATGTGGTTTATGAGTTTGATTTCAGTAATGTCTTCTTCAAAAGAGGATTAATCAAAAATGCTTGTGAAAGATGGAATATCGAGGATGCTAACTCCTTTCATCGCCAAATTCGCTGGCTTTTAGAAGATGGCAACCGTGCAGAATATAGATCTTTACATGCTCGTTTAGCCACACTTTCCGAAACCTCACGCAGTAAATATCTTGAGGCACATAAGGATCATGAGGATTTTGTTAATCTGAAGGTTGTTGCACAAGGAATACATCAGTTGCCTTCTGGTGACATTTCTGCTTTTGGGTTAGCTTGGGTAATTTATCTGAGCCGGATTGGTTATGTTGAGGATTATTTGAAGAAGGAAGAAGCCTGGGAATACAAAATAGAAGCAGCAAGGCAGCTACAAGAACGTTATAGCAGTTGGGCGGATTATTATATAGCCTATTCCTTGGGCAGCAAATTTTCATTAGTACAATCCGGCGGATTAGATAATCTTTTTGAGACGGGATTGCAGAAGCTCATGCGAAATAGCAGCATTCTATACAGGGAAGCCGTTTGGGGGCAAAATCTGCAGCCGGAAGCCACTTAGTCCGTACTTAGGTAATTAATACCTATTGAATACCTATAGAATACCTATCCCGTGTAGCTTAAGGACCCAAAGGACGCTATTTGCAAATTTATAGCCCTTTGAGCCGGTTTTCGGACTCCAGTGCAGCTATTCCTTGAGGAAGGGGTCTTTTGTGGTGTTTTTCATGTCAATAGTGGCTATGCGGTCCGTTAGGATTCCAAATGGGGGATAATGCCGCATATAAGGTCAGCTGTGTCCGATAGGCTATGTCGTAAGTGTAAATGTGATATAAGCAAACGAAGTTTAGTGTTACAACACGAGCAAAGGTTTCGCTCAACGGATCAGATCAAAGAGCAAGCTAAAAGTAAAACGCAGCAGTAAGACCAAACAGTAAAACCAAACAGTAAAATCCAACAATAAACAATAAGACCAAACAGTAAACAGTAAACAGTAAGACTAAAACCCAGCAGTAAAACCCAACAGTAAAACCCAACAGTTTATCCAAAAAAGAGGGAGTTCCAGCTGCCATAACGTAGCTTTTGGAATTCTCTCTTTTTTGTGATGCCGGATTAATCTTGACAGGATCTGATATTTGTATATAATTGGAATAGACCGACGGTCGGTCGATAGAATGGAGGACGTTTCAGATGAGAATTTCCAAAGAAGCGGAAGAACGTAGAAATGAAATATTGGATACAGCAGAAATGCTGTTTTTTACGAAAGGGTATACCAAAACGACAGTGAATGATGTCTTGCAGGCTATAGGTATTGCGAAGGGAACCTTCTACTATTATTTTAAATCGAAGGAAGAGGTCATGGATGCTGTAGTGCTGCGATTTATTGATGTTGGTGTAGCAACCGCTAAGCAAATTGCTGCAGATCCTAAGCTGACCGTTCATGAAAAGCTGCTGCAAATCATTATGGCGCAAAAGCCGGATACGGACAGAAAAAGCCAAATGATTGAGCAGTTCCATCAGGCTGATAATGCACAGCTGCACCAGAAAAGCTTGGTGGAAACCATTTTGCGGCTAACTCCTGTTTTGACGGAGGTCATTGAGCAGGGCATAGAGGAGGGACTGTTTCACAATCCGTATCCCCGGGAGACGATGGAATTTCTATTGATCACCTCTCAATTTCTTTTTGATGAAGGTATATTCAAGTGGCAGCCTGAGGAAATCATCCAGAAGATAAGAGCTTTTATCTATACGATGGAAATTACGCTAGGGGCGGAGAAAGGTAGCTTCGACTATGTGTTTCAAATGTTTGAGTAGGGGAGAGGGAATATTCTGAACAACAAATCCTTCGGTAATTTTATGATCATTTGGATGGGGGAGTGGATATCCAGTATTGGCAGCGGGTTGACGGCTTTCACCTTAGGGGTTTATGTGTTCCAGATGACGCAGACTGCCTCTAGCGTGGCACTTTTAACCTTATGTGCTTTTCTCCCTTCCATTGTGCTTAGTCCTTTTGGCGGCGTGTTAGCGGATCGGTTTGATCGTCGATTGATGATGATAGCAGGGGATTTGTTATCTGCTTTTGGACTAGTATATGTTCTCATCATCATGCTGCTGGGTGAACCTCATTTATGGCAGATTTGTCTAGGCGTGACGTTTAGTTCGATTTTTGTATCCTTGCTTGAACCTGCCTACAAGGCTACCATTACAGATTTATTAACAGAGAAGCAATTTGCCAAGGCCAGTGGTTTAGTTCAGCTTGCTGCGTCCTCAAAATATCTTCTTTCCCCTATCCTTGCCGGGATTTTGCTTAGCTTTATGGATATAACAACTATCCTGCTTATAGATATCTCAACCTTTCTAGTTACAGTTCTTGCAGTGATGGCTGTTCGCAGGAATCTACAGACTGAACACAGAGTCCCAACGAATCAGTCGTTTGTAAAAGATTTGAAGGAGGGCTGGGATGCTCTTATTTACACGAAAGGTGTACTGCAGCTTACGATCATTTTGTCTGTCGTTACTTTTTATGTGGGTTTTCTCCAAACCTTATATACGCCTATGCTTCTACCCTTTACGGATACGAAAACTCTAGGCACGGTATTGTCTGTAAGTGCTATAGGGATGTTGCTCGGCAGTCTGATTATTGGAGTTTTTAGCATCGATCGTAAATATATCAAAGTATTAGCGCTCGGCCTAGGATTCGCCGGACTGTTTTTTTCTTTGGTGGGACTGACCACGAATGTTGCTTTTATTACAGCTGCTGGCTTTTTATTTTTTGCAACGTTGCCTTTTGTTAATACCAGTGCTGACGTTATGATTCGCAACCATATCCCAAATGACACACAGGGGCGGGCATGGGGGATCATTGGCATTTTATCACAACTTGGTTATGTGGCTGCGTATGCTTTTGCTGGCATATTGGCTGATCAAGTGTTTAATCCTCTTTTACGAGAGGGAGGTCTGCTTACTTCATCAGTAGGTAAGGTGATAGGCACAGGGGAAGGACGGGGAATCGGCTTATTATTTATCATCTCTGGTTTGCTCATCATTATTATGGCATTTGTGATCCCCCGAATGAAATCAATCCGTAACCTTGAACGTGGATAATTGAATTCTGTATTAGAGAGGAGAAGGCCCGTCAATGCTGCTACGAATTGTAAAAAGAGACCTTCAACGCAATAAAATCATTACCTTCGGATTATTTGTGTTTATCATGTTATCGGCTTTGCTTGTTGCTTCTGCGTCGCAAGTGATTATGGAATTGTCGGGGTCCTTGAATCAGCTATTGATTAAATCCAAAGCCCCTCATTTCGTGCAGATGCACGCAGGACAAATCGACAGCTCAGCAATCGAGAGCTTTACAGCTACTAATCCACTGGTGAAAGATCAACAAATCGTAGAGATGCTTAACTTGGATGGATCTAACGTTTATCTAGGCAGTAACCAAGGCTCGGAAGCAAACAGCGTGATGGATATCGGCTTTGTAGAGCAGAATCCTTCGTTTGATTTGCTGCTGAATTTAGAGAACAAGGTGATTGAGGTATCGGCAGGAGAAATCGCTGTCCCCATTTATTATATGAAGCAAAAGAATTTGAAAATCGGCGACGTAGTTAGCATTCTAGGTGAACAGTTCGATAAAAAGTTTGTGATTACTGATTTTGTAAGGGATGTCCAAATGAATCCAGCCATGGTCAGCTCCAAACGATTTGTCGTAAATACTGCTGACTTCATAGCGCTGAGACAGAATCTGGGTGAACCTGAATACCTGATTGAATTTCAGCTTACGGATCTATCCAAGCTCAATGATTTCCGCAATGAGTATCAATCCTCAAATCTGCCCAATAAAGGCCCCTCTATTGACTATCCTTTATTTAAAACGCTGAATGCACTGACGGATGGGATTATCGCAGTTGTTATTATTTTGGTAAGTGTTCTGCTGATGCTGATTGCTATTTTATGTCTCAGATTTACGATGATCGCTACCTTGGAAGAGGATTACAGAGAGATAGGTGTCATGAAAGCGATTGGGATCACGCAGCAAGATATTCGCAGCATTTATTTAGCAAAATATATCGTGATGGCAGCCGTCGCCTCTGTATGTGGATATTTACTATCTTTAGGTGTGGTGCGTTTGTTTACAGCCAATATTACTTTGTATTTGGGCGTTGCTCCTGCCAGTATCCTTCAATATTTTGTTCCTGTCCTGGCGGTAGGTTTGATCTTTGGAGTTGTTGTATTCTTTTGCCGGATGATTCTTAGACGCTTTAATCGCATCACGGTTGTAGAAGCTTTACGGTCAGGTACGAGGGGTGAAGCAAGGATTAACACAAGCAGATTTTCACTTAGTAAGCGTAAATTTGTTAACGTGAATGCTTTTCTCGGGGTAAAAGATGTTTACGGGCGCTTCACCATGTACGGATTATTGTTCTTCGTATTTGTGATCAGTTTGTTTATCGTTCTAGTGCCAGTGAATATATTGAATACCCTTCAGTCTCCCCGGTTTGTTTCTTATATGGGCGTCGGTCAGAGCGATATTCGTATAGATTTGCAGCAATCGAACCAAATAGAGAAGCGTTTTAATGAGATGATAACCAAGCTTGAAAATGACCCGGACATCTCTAAATTATCTCCACTGATTACTTCTAGATTTAAGGTATTAGGTAGTGATGGTGTATGGGAATCGCTAAATGTTGAAACCGGTGACTTTACTATTTTTCCGCTCTCGTATGTTAATGGAGGAACTCCTAGCAGTGCAAGTGAGATCGCTCTTTCTGACCTGAACGCCAAGGAACTGAATAAAAAGGTGGGGGATACCGTTCTTTTAGAGGTTGCTGTGGTGGCAAAAAAATTGACTGTTAGCGGGATCTATCAGGATATAACTAATGGTGGCCGAACCGCAAAATCGCAATTGCCATATGATCCGAAGACGGTTCTCTGGTATGTAGTAGCTTTGGATGTGAACCCGGGAATTTCCGTCCAGGCAAAAATGGATCAGTACACCAATTTATTTTATCCAGCAAAAATCACTCATCTGCAAAGCTATTTAGCTCAGACATTAGGAAATACAATTCGCCAATTGAAGCTGGTTACAGGCTTATCCATCGTTATCGCATTTTCGATTTCGGTATTGATTACCTCTTTATTTTTGAAAATGCTGCTTGCCAAGGATTCTTCGCAAACCGCTATTTTGAGAAGTGTTGGCTTTACGTTAGGAGATATTCGTAGGCAGTATCTGGTAAGGATGCTGATAATATCAGGGCTGGGCGTCATTCTTGGTACTTTTGCGGCTAACACTCTCGGGCAAAAAATTGCTCAAATGCTAGGCTCTTTTATGGGTGCTTCTAAGATACAGTTTGTAATCAATCCGGCGGTAGCCTATCTTATTCTTCCGCTACTTTTCATGCTGATTGTAGCGCTCACCACCGTAACAAGCACGATCTCAATGAGAAAATCCAGTATAGCCAAACTAATTGTCGAATGATAGGAGGTGGCAGAATGTTCATATTAGAGACGAAGGGGTTAAAAAAAAGTTATTCAACAGGGCAAGGAACTCCGCAGTCGATATTAAAGGATGTTCAGCTTCAGGTGTCACAGGGGGAATTCATAGCTGTCATGGGACCTTCTGGTTCAGGAAAATCAACATTGCTGTATACGATCAGCGGGATGGATAAGTTGACAGCGGGAAGTGTTATTTTTAAAGGGCAGGAGATCAGCGGAGTTTCAGAGAACGAATTAGCCGGACTGCGCTTAAAGCATATGGGCTTTATTTTTCAGCAAATGCATCTGTTAAAAAACTTGAATATCCGCGACAATATCATCCTGTCTGCTTATCGGGCGAGAACCAGCAGCCGTAGAACTATCAATAAAAGAGCAGCCGAGTTAATGAACAAAACAGGAATTGCTACGCTGGCTGAACGTGATATTACACA
The DNA here is from genome assembly GCF_037965665.1 of Paenibacillus sp. FSL L8-0333. Lineage (NCBI taxonomy): Bacteria > Bacillati > Bacillota > Bacilli > Caryophanales > Paenibacillaceae > Paenibacillus > Paenibacillus sp. FSL L8-0333. The sequence goes on along the minus strand of NZ_CP150186.1, from coordinate 4,422,136 downwards.
GGTGTCAGGAGGACAATTGCAAAGAGCAGCAATCTGCAGAGCACTCATTAATCAGCCAGATATATTGTTTGGCGATGAGCCAACCGGGGCGCTTAACTCAAAAGCAGCTAGTGAAATCATGGACATATTAGCAGATATTAATCAATCAGGAACAACGCTTATAATCGCCACACATGATGCCAAAGTCGCTGCTCAAGCTGAGCGTGTCTTATATATGCTAGATGGCAGCATTGCAGCTGAGCAACGGCTTGGAAAATATAATCGCGTAGATGGTGAATTGAAAAGGCGGGAGGAGAAGCTTGCGGCCTGGCTATTAAAGCTGGGATTCTGATTGGGGATCTAGCGCTGTACGAATGTCAAACAACGTTTTACAGTTTAATATCTGCCCAGCACTAAAACCTATTTTATATGCAATAATAACCACTCAATGCGAAGGCATTAAACAATTAAAAAAACTATTAACGCACCTCGATCATTGCTGATATAAACCGAACAAAAAAGCAATTGCCCCGGCACATCCGGATAACTGCAATTGCTTTTTTATTCACTTACTAATTCTTTAGAAAGCTTACGGCACTACGTAGATATTGGGTTTAGACACAGTGGGCATACCGTTGCCTAGGAAAAATCCTGTGTGCGGAGGTTGATTGTAAGCTGTATTCTGCCAGGCAATGCTCAACCGATATACTGGATCATGCATTAAGGTATATATTTTATTAGTGGTGATGTTCGTAGTTGTATAGATTCGTAGAGCCGAGTTATCGGACTTTCTCCAGATAGCCTCTTCGCGCCAGTCTCCAAGCAGGTCGGCCTGTAGGCTTGGCGTTGCTTTGGTACTATTGTTGGATGCTACGCTCGCTCCGGTTAATAAATTGGTAACGGAGTTGCTTGCAGGGTTCCATTTATCAATCTTGACACCATCCAGCAGTTCGCGGGACAAGTCGCCATCCCACCAGATTCCAAAATTCACAGAAGGCATTGTGCTGCTTATTTTGGTGCCTGTAATGGAGTATAGGCCAACGCCGTGAGCCCATACCTCTTCCCCGGGATAATTGGGATCAATATCGGCAGCCATCCCCCGGCCGGTATCTTTTCCCGTGTATACACCCCATAAGACCGTCCCGTTTGCAGCATCCCATACCGCAGCGCCATAGGGAGAACTAGTATTTTCCATGACTTTAAAAACTTCGAGACCGGGGCGGTTCGGATTTAAATCGCCTACATGCAGCGCGTCTCCATGACCCAGCCCTGTATTGTATAAGGTCGCACCGTTATTATCAATGGTTAAGGCACCATAAATGATCTCATCCTTACCATCGTTATCCACATCGGCTACACTTAAGCTATGATTACCTTGACCGGCGGTTCCAGCATTGGTGGAGCTATTGCTATCAAAGGTCCATTTACGAGTCAAAGCACTGCCATTCCAGTCAAAAGCTACAACGACTGTGCGTGTATAATAACCACGTGCCATAATGATGCTTGGATGTACTCCATCCAGATAGGCTACTCCTGCTAAAAAGCGGTCTACTCGATTGCCGTAATTGTCACCCCAACTGGATACCGTTCCTCTGGCAGGAACATAATCAATTGTGGTTAAGGCTTTCCCCGTTTGTCCGGAAAATACACTCAGATATTCAGGTCCGGTCAGGATATATCCACTGGAATTGCGATAATCTGCACTTGCGTTTCCAATGGTTACGCCAACTCCGTCAACCGTACCGTCTGCTGTTTTGCAGACTACTTCGGCTTTACCATCACCATTGAAATCATAGACTAGAAATTGAGTATAATGCGCGCCAGCCCGAATATTTTTGCCCAGATCAATTCGCCATAGCCGAGTTCCATTCAGCTTATAGGCATCCAGATAGACGTTGCCAGTATAGCCACTTTGCGAGTTGTCTTTGGAATTGGAAGGATCCCACTTCAATACGATTTCATATTCCCCGTCACCGTCTAAGTCACCCACGCTGGCATCATTGGCACTATAGGTATAACTTACGCCATCTGGCGTAGTGCCGCCAGCCGGAATCTGAATTGGAACGTCCAAATAATTGTTGGCCCATACATTTGCTGCTGGAGAATCAGATTGCTCAATACCGCCAACGATTGCTCGAACTGTATAGCTAGACGAAGCTGTGCCGGCGTTATCCTGATAATTCGTGCTGTCCGTGATTGGGGTAACGTTTACTTTTGTGCCATTGCGGTATAAATTAAAAGAAACCGACAGTTCTTCTGTTCCGAGTAGCCGCCAGCTCACAAATACACCGCTGGATACCTTCACTGCTACTAGTCCCCGATTTAGCTTTTCCGCTTGCCGGGCAGCTGCTGCCGACACAGAGGAAAGAGAGCCAAAAGCTGCCGTCCCTAAGGTAAAGACTAAAAACCAAATGATTACAAGATACCCTGATTGATGTAACCGCTTACTCATTAACGAAGCCTCCTTTTCATTTTTGGTTCACGAGGGTTACACAGGATGTCATAGTGAACAGTACATAATATTTCATAAAGATAAAAATATGTTTTAAATTTACTTGAACCATTTTATATGAGTACGGCTTCACTCACACGGAAAGGAATACATAACATGGAAAATATGAGCTATAATTTAAAATTCGCAACACTTTGTGCCAAATATAATCTGGGTCTGTTGATGAATGAACCTGAACCGATAACAGGTGGACTCTTGCACAGAATGTATCGCCTGCAAACGGATAAAGCGCAATACGCAGTAAAGGCCTTAAATCCTCAAATTATGCAACGAGATACAGCCATGTCTAATTATATTTTTTCTGAAATGGTTGCGAATCTGGCTTATCAAAAGGGGATCCATGCTGTTCCGGCAATCGTATCTAATGGCAGTAGTATGCACGAGGTTGAGGGGCAATTTTATTTATTGTTTCCATGGGTTCAGGGGAAGGCATTACGCAGCTCCACATCATCGATTTCTCACAGGGAACGGATGATCATCACTTTGAAACGCTTATAGCGTCTAATGCTGCAGTTGCCAATTGGAAAGAGCTTGCTCTCAAAGGAGAGCAGCAGCGTGCAGAATGGTCAAGCTTGCTGGCAGATCACCTGCATAAGATAGAGAATTGGGAGGCATTGATTTATTCTTCAGCGAGTCTATTGACGAATCATTATGTTATCAGCCATCGGGATTTAGACCCCAAGAATGTCTTGTGGGATGAGCGGCAAGCTCCAATAATAATCGATTGGGAAGCAGCAGGACCTATTCATCCGACGTTAGAGCTGATAGATGTAGCTTTATATTGGTCAGGTTCTGAATCGGGAGATTTAAGCAAAAAGGCATTCTCAAATTTGATTAGCAGCTATCTGGAGCATGGCGGAAAGATTTATGCGGATTGGCAGGTTGTGCTTAACTATTGCTTTTTGGGAAAATTAGAATGGTTAGCTTACAATATCAGACGTTCGCTAGGACTGGAGAGCTCGGATGACGCAGAACGGGAGCTGGGTACTTGTGAGGTAATCCGTACGATTAATGCATTACAGAACTATGCAGATTTTATTCCACAATGTTTATTATGGTTGGGAGATTTAGATAACCGTCACTACCTTTGGTGAGGATCATTTAGCAGGCCAACCTGCCAGGGAGTTTTATCGGAAATTTGGATTTAGTCCTTTGCAGGAATATGTTCCCGATGGACCGGAAGGGGGTTCACGCCAAAAGTTTAAACTGACTGTAAGTTAAAAAGGAGGACTTATGAAGAAGTTTATAGTTATATCTGGCGTCTCGCTATTTTTGCTGGCGATTTCTTTTAACCCATTGTTCAACTATATACGTGAAAACAGGCAGGAAAGCAGATATGACTCCATGGGATGAAGAGGAGAAGGCCCCGCCTGGTGATATTGTCAAAGTTCAGTTCTTATTAAATGATCAAAAAATCTCCACCCCTGATGAAATATGGCTATCCAATCGGGACAGAGGCAGCAGATATTTTTCGTGGATAGATATTCTCACAGTAAAGGACCGAAAAACTGGTGAGGAACAAGTAAGTATAGTCCAAAGACTGACCGATGATAGTCAACCCATGGAAAACAGAAAATGGAAAATCATCACGATTGCACAAAACGGAGAAGTAGACGAAGAGGTTCTCAGCTATGCGCAAAGAAGCATCAATCATTTAGGTGTCAAGCTAATCGAGTTCTCCGGTACCTCCCTTATGGGTATGGGGTATTATTCAGATGTTACTAAGGCCTATCCTAGTATTTTCTTCCCACTCCTATTTCCGTTTCTAACTGGAATAGCGGGTCTCCTGTTATTGATTTTTCTGGTTGTTTTATTACTGTTTGAGCTTTATCTTAGACGCGTTATTAGAAAAAGAGGGCGATAAAGAACACAGGATACATTCTGAAATTACTTGTAGTTTCGAATTACCTTTAATTTAGTGATAGTTGATAAGGCAAACAGCAGCAGCAAGACTCCGATTGAACCCATGACAGGACCAGGGCTGAAGAGATCAGACAAGAACGAGACAGCAGTAAGACCAATGGATGGGGCTACACTCATGATAGAACCTAATACACCGAACACCCTACCCTGGATGTCTTCTGAAACTTCCAGCCTAAGGATTGTATTAATCAGCAACGTGGAGAATGAGAACATGAAGCCAATCACAAGAATGATAGGAATGGCAATCGCAGCGGAAGTGACGAATGATAACAGGAGGTACAGGGGACCGAGACATAGCAGTCCAGTCATAATAAGGAAACCTCTGTTTTTCAATTTGGAGCCAAGCAGCAAGATCAGTCCGGACCCGATTATATAACCAAGTGGAATACAGGCTTCAATAAGTCCAAACTGAAAGGGAGTGGAATCCCACACTTTGACGGCCATAACCTGCGTCAACATCAGGGAGGGGACAAAAAATAAGGTTAAGGTAGGAAGCATAATCATAACGGCGCGTGCGAAAGGATACCTCCAAATATAGCGAATTCCATCAACCAGATCCTGTGTGAATTTCCGTTCTTTCTTGGGTGCGTTATTTAATTGAGTTGGCAAAGGAAGGGAGCGAACTGCTAAAACGAGCAGAAAGGAGAGGAAAAATGTAGCTCCATCAAATAAAATAGCGTCGGCTGCTCCAAAACTCGCTACGAAAATACCACCGGCTGAATAACCAATAGTACGGCAGATGTTTTCAGACAAGTTCAACAATCCTACCGCTTTTTGTAGATGTTCTTTACCAACAACAGTAGTGATAGAAGCTTGGTATGCCGGGGACTGGAATAAAGCTGAAACGGTCGTAAGACCCGTCAGTATAGCGACTATAATGAACGATGTAGAGGGCAGGGAAATGGCTAAAGCAAGTGTCACTACGAGTCCGCAACTTATCAGATCGGTGATCAGCATGAGGGTTCGACGATTGACCCTATCCGCAAAAGTTCCCCCTATCGATCCAAGTAAAGAACTGAGCACTAAATTGATTATCGTGATGATGGCAATCATTTTGGCGCTGCCGGTCGTTTGCAGTACCCATAAACTTAAAGCAATACTATGAAAAGTGTTACCGAATAAGGAAATGGAGTACGAACTGAGTAGCAGCAGGAATCTCCGATTTCCCCAAAGAGAGGGATGAGCTTGAACAGCAGGGGGAACTTGTTTCACTAATAAAGGACCAGACATAAGTTATGCTCCCTTCAACTTAAACGATTAAGTGAATAGCCAAAAAAATTATTCTACAAAATAACAATTATTTTTTTGTGCGGAGTAGTCAGAATGATGCAATAATTTGTCCATTAGTTCAAATGCAGTAGCCGCTTTATCCCCTGTGAAAATGAATTTATGAACGTCATCGCCTAATATTTCCGGACAATTGCAGGTGCAAAGAACAGAGAGTTGTTCGAACCTCCCGTTTTTTTCAACGTAACTTCCAATAAACTCATTAATGACAATGGCCTCTTTATAGCCCCCCTCCTGTAAGAATGTATTTAATTCCTCCAAATTGACAACGGTGAATATCGCTTCTTCAGGTAATGGAATACTGTCCTGAATAAAGCGGGTGAGGAAAGAGTTATTGAAGCTCTCCATAATTAAACATACCTGTGAAAGGTCCTGTGGTTTTACCTTTTGCAGAGCTGCTCGATAGTTGAAAAGGACCTGCTTAAAGAGTTTATCTTCAATCATGCTGTCGATCAGAATCAAAGGAATTCCTTCTACAAAATGCTTGGAGATCGAATAAAAGGCTTCCTCGCGCACATCGATCAGAAATACAGCCTCCAGCTTTCTTTCTACGATAATATCCAAAGAAGGCTGATCAACATCAAGTGAATATAGCAGCGTATGGTAACCAGCATTTGTTAACCGTTGTTCCAAGGCATGTATAAATGAGAACTGGGCATGGAGCTTCCAGTGTGGTGTATGGGCTGAGGTGTTAACAAGCACACCTACCAATCCTGTTTTCTGATTCGCAAGTGAACGTGCCGCCAGATTGGGTATGTAGTGTAGTTCCTCGGCAAGCTGAAGAATCTGCTGGCGCGTTTTCTCAGGAATGGTTTGGTTGCCGACACGATTCAGAACATAGCTCACTGTTGCGACGGAGACATTGGCACGAAGTGCGATGTCCTTCATGGTTGTCTTTTTCACCAGTAAATAGCTCCCTTATCCTTGTGATATTTTCTAAAGATTAACATTCTGATCCCAAAGCGTCAATGGGAAGTGAGTGTGCAGTTAGATGACCCTGCTAGGTTCTAGAAATGGAAGAATTGCGGTGAAATTAATCTATCGGAATCAATAGATTCCATGTTATTCTAGTTAATAAAAATAATAGAAATAGGGGAAGTGTCGATGAAAAAATTGCTCCATGTTCTCTTTGTTTTAGTATTACTAATAGGTTTAAATGTAAGTGAAGGGAACACTGCATCTGCTGTACAGGCTAAACAGGTGTTGCGTATTGGTTTTGATTATATTCCTGTAGATCTAGATCCTGCCTCTTCCACAGATAGTAGTACGACTACGGTCATTAAAGGGATATTTGAGGGATTGGTGCGTTTGAATGATGCGGGAGAGGCGGTTCCCGGGATAGCCAAGTCGTGGACAGTCTCCAAGGATGGGAAAACATACACGTTCTCCTTGCGGCCGAGCGCAAAATGGAGTAATCAGCAGCAGGTTAAGGCTTCAGATTTTGAGTATGCATGGAAACAAGCGCTTGCACCTCAGTCTATGAATAGCTATGCATTCAAAATGTTCATAATTGCTAACGCAGAGAATTATCATAAAGGGAAGCTAAAGGAGTCTTCGAAAGTGGGTGTGAAAGCGTTAAATAACGATACACTCCAAGTGACTTTGAATGAAAAAACTTCACATTTCCCGCAGCTTCTCGCGGAAAGTATTTACATGCCAATTAATGCGCAAGTCGCGAAAGCAGATAAGAATTGGGCGTACAATATTAAAACTATGGTTACTAATGGCCCTTTTAAACTGCAACAGTGGGATGAAAATTCGATTCATCTAATTAAAAATCCAAACTATTATGCGGCGCAAGAAATTCGTTTCTCAGAGGTGCATCTACTTCGGCCTAAAGCTGGAACACCTTCGCCAACTATGGCCTACTTAAACAATGAAGTTGACTGGGTAGGGGCAAAAGATGAGCTGATAGATAAGGCTTCTTTAAATTCTGTATTCCCTCAGGAGTTATATGCATTGCCGTATGCTTCTACATATTATTATCAGTTCAATCTAAGCAAAGCACCTTTCAAAAATCTGAAGATACGTAAAGCATTAGCCATGGCAGCTAACCGAGAATCTATCGGCTATGGTACACCTGCTTACGGTTTTATTCCTCGGAGTATTCGTGGTTCCAAGTTGAATTTTAGATCAGAGATTATTGATACACGGTATTTCAAAGAGGATGTAATACAGGCTAAGAAATTACTTCAGGAAGGTTTGAAGGAAGAGGGCTTAACTCAGCTTCCTAGTTTTTCGATTATTATAAATGAAGGTCATGAAGAAATTGCAGAAGCCGTTATTAACAGCTGGAACAAAAATCTGGGCATTACAGTAGGCTTTGAGGTTCAACCCTGGGAAGATCTGCTTGATAATCGTCTTAAGCTGAATTATACAATGGCAAAAGCGGCTTGGGCAGCCGACTATAACGATCCATCGACTTTTTTAGATTATTTCACATCTTGGAGCAGCGATAATGATTCGGGCTGGAGCAGTGCACTTTATGATAGTTATATTAAACAAGCTAGGCTTACATTAGACACTAGCGAACGAAACAAGCTTTATGCAAAAGCTGAAAAAATGCTCATTGACCAAATGGTCATCCTTCCGCTGTATTATTTTTATGCTGATGTTTTGCATAAACCTAACATTAAAAAAGTAAGTGTAGAGTATGATGGTTCCATATCTTTTTCAAGAGGGTATTTAATCTAAAAAATTATAGTAATAAAGACTATGAGGATACTTCCGCAGTTATTGGGAGTGTCCTTTTTGTATGGAATTAATCACCTTTGTGAAACCGCTTCAGATAACGACACAATATTGTGAAAATTTTCACCTGTTTATTAAAAATTTTAATATATAATTAATTTATAATCAAAAACAAGGGGGATTTAAAATGAAGTTATTTAAAATGATGTTAGTAGCAGGCGTCTCGGTTGCAGTCTTGTCTGGTTGTGGTGCGAATAATAATAATGCAACTAATTCAGCGGCTACTACGGCTCCAGCTACAGAGCAAACGGATGCAGTTACTACAGCTTCAATCGTAAATCAAGCAGATGCGTTTACCAAGGCTGTAAGTAAAGATGGAAACTGGATTATTGCCATTCTAAATGATGTGACCATTGCCCAAGATGTTGTTGTTGAAGGCGAATTCCATGATAAAGGGGCCGCAGACGGCGACATCTACCGTAAGATTGCTCTTTATGCCCAAGACGCTGATCACAAAGTTACTGCCAATTACACACTCACTGTACCTAAGTTAACTGTACAAAGTGAAAATTTACGAGTTCAAGGCGGAACCATTAAAGGTGATGTTTATGTAGAAGCGAACGGATTTAATCTGCATGAAACTTCGACTATTGATGGAAATCTTTACTTCGCAAACGAAGATGTGAAAGCAACTGCAGGGATTGAAGGTAAAGTGACTGGGGCAACTGAAGTTAAATAAGTTAGTGATGATTTCGATTAGGTAGAAGTAGAAGGACTAACTATATAGATAGAATTATCCGGATAGGATAGGCAAAAGGAATCAGTAATGAATGGGCTGACTCATAATGGACTACACCCCATCTAGTTACCATATGAGAGCCAACGGCTTCGAAGTAACAAGTAATGGAGTATTGAAGCAGTGAATTATTGGAGTATGAAGTAATGGAGTATGAAGTAATGGAGTATGAAGTAATGGAGTATGAAACATTGAAGTGTACAGTAGATGGTTTTAACTGTATTTTGTACAACTAAAATGCTCAAAACGCCCGGCCAATGAAAATAGCTGTATTTTGTACATCTATTTTCCTGATTTAATACTCTATAGGCTATTTCTCTAGTTTTTAATTGTATAGAATACACTTAAAGTTAGAATTAGCCCTTGTGGATATCGAATAAGTGTATAGAATGCAGTTATCTTACAGATATATCAAGATAGTGCGCTACAACGGAGTGGTTATCCGAAAGCTACGAATGATTAAGCTTAGCTCATAACCTATCAAGCAAATCACAACAGACCCAAAACACCAGTCAGCGAACCTCCAATAACGGAGAATTGCTGCCTGGTTGTTTTTTTGTGGATGATGAATATATGAACTATTGTTGATTTTCTTCCTATTGACTTATAATATTACTACCACTACTAGGAGGAACACATATGTCTAAGGAGTATTCGCGCACATATATTGAGAGCGTAAAGCTTGAAATGTTAAATAGGTTGGGATTAAAGCAGGTGTTCTTCAAGGAGCAAATAGGGGACAGCCTAATTTTTGAAGCTGTGGGCTTTGATAAAGGGGCAAAACACCGTTTTTGCGTTAGACCAAAGACGAAAACGATTGATGAATTCATTTCAGGCAAATGGATGAAGGTACGCAGTTTTATAATCAAAAGTGTGGATATTTAATGTTGAACGCTAAAAAGGTAGCCCCGTTAATCGGAGTTACCTTTTTATTTTTTTAATACATAGTCATTGATAATGTGAAGTATCTCCATACAGATCGATGGTTGTATTGTTATCAGTTAGGGTTACTTTACATAATGCAGTAGAGAGAATATCCGGTAACTCCCCTATTTCCTGCAATGATTTATTAAGAAAATAAGCCATAATGACCTTTAAAGTCATCCGATGGGTGACGATGAGCACCTCTAGCCCTACGTTATCGTTTATGATGCGCTCCATTGTCGGCACTACTCTTTCTTCAAGCTGCTTATAAGTCTCACCTGAGGTTAGAGGAATATATAGATCGGGTCTGGTGAAAAAATGGGAATATTGTAAAGGGGATTCTAGTTGTATCTGATCCGTATTCATTCCTTCCCAGCTCCCCATGTTTATTTCCATTAAAGAAACTTGCTGTTGAATAGGTAAACTCCGCTTTCCCCGTAAAATCTGCGCAGTATGCAATGCTCTTGGACTAGTACTAGAATAAATTGCGCCTAAGTTTTCTACTTGCAAACGATCCCTTAACCATTCGGCCTGCTGTTCGCCCAAGGCTGTAAGCGCAGAATTTTGATGCCCTTGCATTCGTTTTTGTAAATTCCATTCTGTTTGCCCGTGGCGGGTTAAGTATAATACTGTCTTTGTCATTAACAAAACCTCCCTTATGAATAGTTGTAAGTATAAAAGAAATAAATATAAATAAACAATATATAATAGTTAACATCCATAATGTATAGTTATAGTAAAATGACTGAGGATAAGCGGCGAATACAGATATTATTTTATGAAGTGAGGAAGAGATCACGATGAACTATCATGTATTAAAATTGTTTTATTACGTTGCGATCACAGGTAGTGTGACCAAAGCCTCTGAACGTTTGCATATCAGTCAACCCGCTATATCAGCGCAAATCCGTAAGTTTGAACGGGAGAATCATATTTTGTTATTTGAAATTAAAGGAAAGAGGATGGTGCTCACCCCTTTAGGAAAAAGGTTAATCGAACCTCTTGAGAAGTTTTTTGCCATGGGTGATCAAGTCCAGCAAATCATTGAAGACTATCACAAATTTCCTGAGGGGAATCTGCGGATTGCAGGTAATTATTTGGCAACAAGCATCCTCATTCCCCGGTGGGCGTCATTATTCAAACAATCTTTTCCGGAAGTTAACATTCAGATCACTACTACTAATTCTCATGGAGTCATGGAAAAATTGAATAATTTTGAAGCAGACGTAGCGATTTACAGTGATATGGAGTTTCCTACGCATAATACAGGAGTGTTCGAACATCGGGAGTTATATAGGGACGAGTATGTATTCGTGGTTTCTTCCCAGCACCCTTATGCCAATCAGCAGGTAAGCTTTGAAGAAGTGATGTCTGAAGCATTTATTATGAGAGAAGAGGGCAGTGCAGCCAGAGAGCGGCTTGTCCGGTTGTGTGAAGAAAGAAGTGTACAGCAGCCAACGATTGGGCTTCAATTTAATGGAGTGAATGAAGTTATTCAAGCTGTGATTGCCGGTTATGGAATTAGTTATGTATCTGCTTTGTTGGCGAAACCTTATCTTGATCAGGGAACATTAGCTAATGTAGCAGTAGAAAATGTAGTCTCCAAGCATTCGATATGGATGGGCTACAGAAAGAAGGAACTTCAAGAAAGTTATATGCAGTCGTTTATTACGTTCGTTATGAAACAATTAAGTTTAAAATAATATTAGGAAATTAAAGATAAGCTTATGGTAAACTATGGATAAAAGTTAGGAGGGGTTATAATGGATCAAATTATATTCAAACAAATTAAGTTTGTGCGTAGTGTTACTGTGCGTGCTGTCGAGGGACTATCTGAGGGAATTTTAGATAGTATTCCAGAAGGTTTTAATAACAATATCCGCTGGAACTTGGGACATATTTATTTGGTGCAAGAGAAGTTTGCCTTTCATTCTGCTAGGGAGCTTATGCAATTGCCGGCAAGCTTTGAACGCTTATTTGCGAAAGGGACTAAACCAGCCGAGTGGAATGAGGAACCGCCAACGCTTGAAGTTTTACTTGAGATGCTTACGGAGCAACCCAAACGGATCCAGGAAGCTTTTCACAATCGCTTAAGTGAGCAAGTAACCCCTCTTACAACAGGAAGTGGATTAACCTTAAATTCAATCGGTGAATTCATAAATTTCACACTTTACCATGAAGGTATGCACTTCAATACAATAAAATTATTAAATCGCTTTGCAGATAAATAAATTCAAATAACAAAAGATATCGATATATAATTGGTATCTTTTGTTAGCTTTATGATCAAAAAAAAGATTTGTAAATGAAAAGGTTATGTGATAATCTAATTTATGTAATACATGTAACCGGTTACACATTGGGGGATGAATTAAAGAATGATGACGATCAAAGATGTCGCAAAAATAGCTGGAGTTTCGGTAGCAACAGTCTCACGGGTTATAAATGAATCTGGATATGTGAATATCGATACTCGCAAAAAGGTTGAGGCAGCGATCAAAGAAATGAATTATACCCCTAATGAGGTTGCAAGATCATTGTACAAGCGGAAATCTAAATTAATCGGGCTGCTCTTGCCTGATATTACCAACCCCTTCTTCCCGCAGTTAGCGCGGGGGATAGAGGATCGGATGCAGGAGCAAGGTTATCGGATCATCTTTGGCAATAGTGATGAGAACGAGGACAAAGAGATGGATTATATTCAAACCTTTATCCAAAATAATGTCATTGGCATGATATCGTCAACCAACTTCCCTGAGAGCGACGTTTATTCTAACTTGAAAATTCCGGTCGTATTTCTGGACCGTACTTCTAACGATAGCCCTTCCGTATACGCAGATGGCAAAAAGGGCGGACGTCTTGCAGCACAAGAGATTATCGCACGGGGAAGCAAAAAAATCACAGTCATACAAGGACCGGCGCATATCAAACCTGCACAAGATCGATTTCTTGGGGCGATTGAAGTACTTAATGAAATGGGAATCAGCTATAATGTGATCCAAACTTCATCCTTCTCCCATACAGTAGCAGAACAATGGGCTGTGGAGTTATTTGCTAAATATATAGATACAGATGGCGTAATTGCCAGTAATGATATTGTCGCGACGGCAGTCATTCATGAAGCACATCGTTTAGGTAAAAGAGTGCCGCAGGATCTGCAAATCATCGGATTCGATGATATCCCGCTTAGCAGCTTGTTGTCACCTGCTTTATCCACCATTCGCCAGCCGGCACATGATATGGGTAGAGAAGCGGCGGGTTTACTTATTAAGCTAATTGAGCAAGATAAGGTGGAAGAGAAGATTATTCAACTACCCGTTAGCTTTGTGGAGCGGGAAACTACAAGAAGTAAAGAATAGATGACAGCATGAGAAAGGTTGATGAAAATGGCTAAGATTTGTGTAATTGGCAGCTGTTCAATGGATTTAGTAGTGACTTCGAATAAGCGACCTCACGCGGGTGAGACTGTGCTTGGAGAACAATTCTCCACCGTTCCGGGCGGTAAGGGCGCGAACCAAGCAGTCGCTGCTGCCCGTCTTGGAGCAGAAGTTACGATGGTTGGTTGTGTAGGTGATGATTTCTATGGTACCGCTATCATGGATAATCTGAAAAAGAATCGCGTTTTTACCGCCAATGTGGAACCGGTTACACATGCCGAAAGCGGAACAGCCCACATCATTTTAGCGGAAGGCGATAACAGCATTATCGTTGTAAAAGGAGCCAATGATTTAGTTACTCCTGCATTGGTTGAACGGGCACTTGAGAATATTAAAGGCTCTGACATGGTATTAATCCAACAAGAAATTCCGGAAGAAACGGTGTCTTTTGTAAGTGAGATTTGCCACAAATTCAATGTGCCTATGTTGCTTAACCCAGCACCTGCTCGTCCTATCAGTGAAACGATTATAAACAATGCCACCTATTTAACACCCAATGAACATGAATGTGCAATATTATTTCCTGAGATGAGTACTGCTGAAGCTTTACGCAAATATCCCAATAAGTTATTTATAACCGAGGGCAGCAATGGTGTGCGTTATTACGATGGTAAACAGGAAGTTTTAGTTCCCACCTATAAAGTAAATGCTATAGATACCACTGGAGCAGGAGATACTTTTAATGCGGCATTTGCTGTTGCTCTAGCTGAAGGCAAGTCTATTCGAACTAGTGTAAAGTTTGCCAATCGCGCGGCTTCTTTATCCGTCACAAAATTTGGTGCCCAAGGTGGCATGCCAACAAGAGTAGAGGTGGAGGTGAGTCTTTAATTATGAAAAAACAAGGAATCTTAAACAGTCATATTTCCAAAGTGCTTACTGATTTAGGCCACACCGATACGATTGTCATTGCTGATATTGGATTACCCGTTCCACCTGGTGTTCCAAAGATTGATTTAGCACTTAAATTGGGAGTTCCCAGCTTCCAAGAGCTTGTCGAAATCATTTCAGAGGATATGGTCATTGAGAAAGTTATCGTAGCAGAGGAATTAGCTGCAAAAAATAAAGATACCTCTGAATACTTGAATGACAAATTTAAGGAAATACCTATAGAGGCGATTTCACATGAACAATTTAAATGGTTAACCCAGCATGCGAAGGTCATCATTCGTACGGGGGAAGCTAAGCCTTATGCAAATTGTATTTTACAAGCCGGGGTCTATTTTTGATAAAAAGGGGGTTCAAAGCGTATGCACATTACGATGAAAGATATTTATAAATCTTTTGGGGCTAACCGTGTGTTGACGGGTGTGGATTTTGAACTGAAGGATGGCGAAGTTCATGCCCTAATGGGAGAAAATGGCGCAGGCAAGTCTACTCTGATGAACATTCTGATTGGACTGCATCAGCGTGATCAAGGGACCATTACTATAGATGGTCAGGAAACATACTTTAATAATCCCAAAGAGGCTGAACGTTATGGGATCGCTTTTATTCATCAGGAGCTGAACGTGTGGCCGGATATGACGGTTCTAGATAATCTGTTTATTGGTAAGGAACGAACCTCCAAACTAGGGATCTTAAATATGAAAGAGATGAAAGCGTTAGCAAATGAACAATTTCGTAAGCTCTCCGTAACGATTCCCTTAAATCAAGAGGCGGGGGAATGTTCGGTAGGTGAGAAACAGATGATTGAGATTGCAAAAGCGCTTATGACTCATGCAAAAGTTATCGTCATGGACGAACCGACAGCGGCATTAACCGAACGGGAAATCCAAAAATTGTTCGAAGTCATAACTTCCCTTAAAAAGGAAGGCGTCTCCATCGTGTATATTTCGCACCGGATGGAAGAGATCTTTACGATATGTGACCGAATAACGGTCATGCGAGATGGGAAAACAGTAGACACGAAGCCTATTCCAGAGACTAACTTCGATGATGTAGTTCGGAAGATGGTAGGGCGTGAATTAACTGACCGGTTTCCTGAGCGTACCTCCAAACCCGGAGAGGTTGTTCTTGAAGTCAAAAATGCCACGAAAAAAGGGCAATTTAAAGATGTTAATTTCTCCGTTCATTCTGGTGAGATCTTAGGCTTCTCAGGATTAATGGGATCTGGACGAACAGAAATGATGAGAACCTTATTCGGATTGGAATCGTTAGACCGTGGTGAGATTATGGTACGGGGAGAAAAGGTCACGATTCGAAATCCCAATGATGCGATGAAGGTGGGGATAGGATTCGTTACGGAGGATCGGAAAGATGAAGGGTTAGTGCTTGATTTCTCTATTCGAGACAATATGGTCCTTACAAATTTATATAGCTTCGCTCCTAAGGGTGTAATCATTGATAAAAAAGAACAAGAATTTGTAGACATACTTATCAAACGGCTGCACATCAAGACACAGTCTTCCTCCACTTTGGTCCGGAATTTATCCGGGGGGAATCAACAAAAAGTGGTCATCGCCAAATGGATTGGGATTGGCTTAAGTGTGCTTATCCTCGATGAACCTACCCGTGGAGTGGACGTAGGAGCTAAACGGGAGATCTACCAGCTCATGAACGAATTAACGGAACGTGGAGTCGCCATTATCATGGTATCGTCAGAGCTTCCTGAAGTTTTAGGAATGAGCGACCGGATCGTAGTGGTTCATGAAGGGGAAATTAGTGGAGAGCTATCACAACAAGAAGCTACGCAAGAAAAAATCATGACGTTAGCTACAGGGGGGCAATAGTAATGACAACTATCAAAGGTGAGAGAGAAAATAAAGGTTTTCAAATCGGGCAAATTACACAGAAGCTAGGTCCATTACTAGGGCTGATTATTCTAATTGTTATCGTTACGGTGTTGAACCCAAGCTTTATGGAGCCCCTTAATATCCTGAACTTGCTTAGACAAGTTGCCATAAATGCGCTTATCGCTTTTGGGATGACCTTTGTTATTCTAACGGGTGGTATCGATTTATCGGTGGGTTCTATTCTAGCCCTATCCAGTGCCTTCACAGCTAACCTGATGTTGTCAGGTTGGGATCCTGTCTTAGCTATTATTGTAGGTTGTTTAGCGGGTGGTGTGATGGGGATGGTCAACGGACTGATGATTACCAAAGGTAAAATGGCACCATTTATCGCTACGTTGGCGACCATGACGATTTTCCGGGGATTAACTCTTGTATACACAGACGGTAATCCAATCACAGGTCTTGGAGACAGCATGACCTTCCAATTGTTTGGTCGTGGATATTTACTGGGAATACCTGTACCTGCTATAACAATGCTCATCGTCTTCGCAGTCTTATGGGTTGTATTGCACAAAACTCCATTTGGTCGTAAAACCTATGCCATTGGTGGTAATGAAAAAGCATCAATTATTTCAGGGATTAAAGTAGACCGCATTAAAATTATGATCTATTCATTGACCGGTATGTTGTCCGCATTGGCAGGAGCTATCCTGACTTCCAGATTGAACTCAGCACAACCCACAGCAGGCACATCCTATGAGCTGGATGCTATCGCAGCTGTAGTATTAGGCGGTACGAGCTTAACTGGTGGTCGTGGACGTATCGTAGGCACATTGATTGGTGCACTGATTATCGGGATTTTGAACAATGGTTTGAACTTGCTCGGCGTATCCTCTTTTTACCAAATGGTGGTCAAAGGGATCGTTATTGCCATTGCCGTACTCATAGACCGTAAGAAAGCCGTATAAGGGGGATTCCAACATGAAAAAGTTAACTTTGATTCTTACTTCCTTACTATTAATTCTCATGACAGGTTGTTCCTTGGAGCCTCCAGAGTGGGCTAAGCCTAGCAGTGGTGGAAGCATGGAGAATATGAAGATTGGATTATCCATATCTACTTTAAATAACCCCTTCTTTGTATCCGTTAAAGATGGTGTTTTGGCCGAGGCTAAGAAGCAAGGCTTGGAAGTCCTTGTCATTGATGCCCAAAATGATTCTGCTAAACAAAGTAATGACGTCGAAGATTTGATGCAAAAAGGTGTGAATGCGTTATTGATCAATCCTGTAGATTCATCAGCGATCTCGACGGTAGTGCAAACAGCTAACAGTTTAAATATTCCCGTCGTTACTTTGGACCGTTCCGCAGATCAAGGGGATATCAAAGCTCTTGTTGCCTCTGACAATGTAAAGGGTGGCTCTATGGCGGCAGAATATATTGTAGAGCAGCTTGGGAAAGGTGCAAAGGTCATCGAGCTAGAAGGATCCCCAGGAGCGTCAGCGACTCGGGAACGCGGTAAGGGATTCCATGAAATTGCGGACAGCCAGCTAGATGTCATTGCTAAGCAAACGGCTGATTTCGACCGTACGAAAGGCCTGACCGTTATGGAGAACCTTCTACAAGGAAATCCTGGTGTACAAGCAGTTTTCGCTCATAATGATGAAATGGCGCTAGGTGCCATTGAAGCCATTCAAAGTTCAGGCAAGAATATCCCTGTGATTGGTTTTGATGGAAATGAAGATGCACTTAAATCCATCGAAGCTGGTAAATTAACAGGAACCGTTGCTCAGCAGCCTGAATTAATTGGCCAGCTAGCCATTCAAGCCGCTAAGGATGTATTAGAAGGCAAAACCGTAGAAAAGCTGATTGCGGCACCGCTTAAACTAGTTGTTAAAGAGTCAAAATAATAACCATTATAGAAAAAGACTGCGCTCGCCGATTTGGCGAGCACAGTCTTTTTTGCTGTACATTGCAGCTTATTCTTCAATAACTCTATCCGGTAGCTGTGTAACATAGCTGTCTGACAAATGGAGCAGTTGTAAGGCACGCTCGAATTCGTCTTCTGTGGATTGCAGAGGTTGATCGCCGTTACCAGATAAAGTATAATGCTGGCCATCCTCGAAGCCACTGCCGGA
The DNA here is from genome assembly GCF_037965665.1 of Paenibacillus sp. FSL L8-0333. NCBI lineage: Bacteria > Bacillati > Bacillota > Bacilli > Caryophanales > Paenibacillaceae > Paenibacillus > Paenibacillus sp. FSL L8-0333. The sequence continues at coordinate 4,403,722 of NZ_CP150186.1, read as the reverse complement.
TAAGAAGAGCTCTTCGTTATTTACGAAAGATCCTGTAGGCAAATAATACCGTTGTGGAAGTAAGTTATATGATGATTGATTCAAGAGATCTTGTCCGAAATGAATATGATCTGTAAGTGAGACACCCAATAAATTAGATACGGTAGGTAAAATATCCACTTGCCCGCCCAGCTGTTCTTTTACACTAGGTGTTGTAATCCCTGTCGCTGACATGATCAACGGAATATTAATCAATTCACGTTCCGAATATTCATGGCCGAGAATCTCTTCCAGTAGGAGATGATCATCCTCTTTTAGAGAGAAGATAGGCAGCCCACGATGATCCCCGTACAATACGATCAAGCTGTTATCCCACACTCCGTTTTGTTTGAGCTCATCAATAAAAAGTCCTAGCGCATAATCAGCATAATTCTGAGCCCGAATATAATCGCCAACAAGCGTTCCTTCGAATCGCACTGGAAGTGTCATTTTGTATTTATCCTCTGGGATGGAGAACGGGTTATGAGATGACATCGAAATTACATGGGAGTAGAAGGGCTGGTCATCCTGATCCATTCTTGCCAGCTCTGCAGCGGTTTTTTCATACAAAACTTCATCAGAAGCGCCATAAAATACTGTGTCTTCTTCCCCGAAGTAAGTTTTATCATAATAACGATTGAATCCCAAAGCACTATAAAGCTCACCACGGTTCCAAAAGTCGACTTCGTTCGTATGGAATGTTGCCGTATCGTAACCTTGTGCTTGCAGCAGCTTGGGTAAGCTTGGAAGCTCTTTAGGAGCGTACATTTGGGTAGCTGGACCATCAGGTGGTACATAAAAAGAAGTGTTCACAATAAACTCTGCGTCAGAAGTGTTGCCTTGTCCAACCTGCTGGTAGAAACGCGGGAAGTAGAAGCTGCTGGCCGCAAGCTTGTTCATATTTGGTGTGATTTCTTGTCCATCAATCTTTAGATTGATTAAGAAGTTCTGGAAAGACTCCATTTGCAGAATGATTAGATTTTTTCCTTTGGCGGCTCCAAATAAAACTGGGTTAGAGATTGCTTGAATTCCTTTGGTTTTATCAATAGTGGATTGCGTAATCTCAGAGACGTCAATTTGTTCTTCCTCTTGATCAGCTAGCAGAGAGTAGGCTTCATAATTAAGAATGCCCATTTGCTCCGCTTTAATCGTTTCGTTCATACTGGCACGGTTTGGAAAAATATTCATTGCACAAATGATGATGGAAATACAGAACAGGACTGCCACCGCTTTACGGTTACTTTTGCGCGACATGGCTTTTTTCCAATCCAGTGCTTTCTGTTTTCTAAACATCACCAAGCTGATGACAATGATATCCACAAAGATAAGCATATATTGAGGACGAAGGACCGAAAATATACTTTTCTTTACGGCTCCCACTTGTTTGACCTGATCTAATACTTGCGAAGTAGCAATGATGCCAAAATGATTATGATATACAATTAATGAGAAAAATAGAGTAGTAATCAACACATTGACAAGCATGTAAATTGCAATTTTTCGTTTCGTAGCGAACCATTCAATCAAGCAAAAGACTAGAAGTACAAAAGGGATTTCTTTAAGCCAAGTGGTCCAAGTAGGGCCATCTTCAAATAGAAAATACCAGGCAAAATAGCTTTTTACAAGCATAATGAGAGAGAAGAATAGCAGGGATCTTTTACTGAGGGTACGAGGTTCTTTAAACGGCATTGCTTATGCCCATCCTTTTCTTTTTAGATTAGTTCATTCTATTACATTGAAGCGTTTAAAATCAACTAGATTTGGGTATGTCTGAGTGGAATTTTCCTGAATATTACAGTTTAGGTGGATTGAATAGTTCGCGATATATAAAAATTTTTTATGAAGATGAACTTTTTACAGTGCTCCTGACTCATATAGGGGAGAGAGGTGAAGGCATGGATGTTGTTCGATTGGTGAAAAAAGCCAAAAAGGGAAATAAAGAAGTTTTGCTGCAATTAATCATGTATGAAAAAGATATTTTTTATAGGCTTACGTACAGCTATATGGGAAATGCGCATGATGCTATGGATGCCATGGAGGAAATGATAGTTACGTTATACGAGAAGATTGATCAACTTAAGAAAGAGGAGTCTTTTTACAGCTGGAGTAAGACGATTTTGGTAAATGGCTGCAAAAGGCAGCTTCATAAGCGAAGTAAACTGGTGTTATTAGAGGATTGGAGCTCCAATGATAAGATGGAAAGCGTCCATGTTGCACCAGGCGATCCTTATCATAAAAGTGAACAGCAAATGGATATGCAGGCGTTATTGTTACATGTGAACGAGCAGCAAAGAGAAGCAATTCAATTAAAGTATTTTCATGATCTCGATTATCAAACGATAGCTGACATTACACAGGTCTCGATCGGAACTGTTAAATCAAGAATCTACAATGGATTACAAACGCTAAAAAATCATTACAGAGGTGATGTTGATGAACGATAACGTCGAACAACGATTGGTGGATGAGAAGAGGAATTTAGAGTCCATAACTGCACCTGAGGGTTTAGAAATGAGATTAAGAAATGCTTTAGACTCGGCACCCCCAAAAAGAATAAAAAGAAAAAGCTCCCCCCTCTGGAAGATTGCAGCCGTCATCTTATTAGTGATAGTGGTTACTGGAAACAGCTATAATGCCTTCGCTTATTATGGAAAAAAGTTATTTGGTTTTGATGAGGTGCTAGAGGGAACTTTACAACAACTCAATGAACAAGGAATGGGACAAAGCATAGACAAAAAGACGACGTTAGCAGATGGAACAGAACTTAAGATTAACGGAATTATGGCAGATGCCAATCAATTTATTGTGTATTACACGTTAAACAATCCTAAGGGACTAGAGGAGACGGGAGATCATTTTAGTCCTTCTAAAATAGAAGGGTTTCTCACGAATTCCAACATAAGAAGTGGCGTATCTTTAATCAATGACGAACATACAGAAATAAAAGGCACGATGACATTTGATAGCGTAAGCCCATTTTCGAAAAAACTAACACTTCATTACTGGGGACCTCTACAGAAAGGGCAGATGAGTGAAGGGAGCATAACGTTTTCTTATAATCCAAATCAAGCGATGGTGACTCAGATCAAACAGTCGATTAATAAAAAGGTCAAAGCCGACAAAGGATCAATTACCTTCAAATCGATCACGGCCACACCAACCATGACTGTGATTAAAGGGAGTATGAATGTCGAGAATTTCGATCGAATAAGATTAGGGTTAGAAGGCATTCAATTAATTGCCAATGGAAAGCCTGTAGAAATATTAGGCAGTAGCAATAAAACCTCGCTGGGTGGGAGATCATTTGATATTCGTTATGACACCTTGCCAAAAGAACTACATTCATTGCAGCTGGTTGTTAAAGAGTTTGTTGGATATCAGAAGCTGGAAGAGAAGTATCCTCTAAATGCTGATAGTAATGAGCCGATTCTACTGGGGGATAAAGAATTATGGATTAAGGATGTGTCCAATACCGCTCAAGGGATTGAAGTAACTATTGCTACAGATGAGGATGTAATGCTGGATGGTGTGTCTATAGAAAATGCTGGCGAAAACACGGCTTTAAAAACAACAATTAATCAAAAAGAGTCAGAAAAAAACAACGGTAAACTCATGAAGGAACGCACCTTATTATTTGATACACAAACGAAACCTGAAAATATTCTGATAGAAGGAATACATTATATGAAGGAATATAACAAGGTGATTGAGATTCCAGTGGATTAAAAAGAGGTGCCATATCCATAATTTATGAAATATAGTAAGCTATAATAGTCTGAGAAAGTGAGGGGGTTATGGAAAATATAGGAGCTTATAAGGTGAGTCGTCCGTCGTTAATGTCGCTTCTGTTTTCTATGATTTTTTCAAGTAGCATACTACTGTTAAATGCCAGAAATAATATGGAGTATAAAGTATTACTTTATTTTGGTTATATATGGTTGACCTTCTGTCTGATTGTTGTAATCATATTGCTCTATAGGATCATTACGATTAGAAAGTTCATTGAGGTTCGGATTCTTCCAGACTCTATACTAGTAGATAACAAAGAAATTCAAGCGAAACAAATTGAGAATATTTATGTAAAGGGCTATTTCATACCCGTAATAGGCATTAAACCTGTAGATCACAAATTTCCTCCCTATAGATTATGTTTTAGTTTTCTTGACGAAGAATACAAGGGAATGAAAGAACTAACCGCATGGGCCGAACATAATCAGATTAAACTATCTAAAAAAAGATTTATGAGATGGCTTTAACCGGGCTCTGACCAGTCCACCATACCGCGCTATATGCGCACTGCGGAGAGGATGGGTGTCCCAAAAGCCGAAAATGGCTACTGGGGCACGTCATTTTTTTTGCTCCATCATCGAACCCCAAAACGTCGCTCGTTTCCTCTATCTGCGAATCCAGAAACGGCGTTCGCTTCCTCCATCCGCAAATCCAGAAACGTCGTTTGCTGCTATCACCGATTTCCCAAACCTCGCGCACATTCTCCATCATCGAACACTCTAATTTTGTCACCTCCGCTATCCCCCAAAAACTACTCTTTCTTCGATCACATTTGCGCACCCGGAAGTGGCTAACGGACTCAGATGACCCTTAGACGCGTCATATCCCACTTTTGGAATCCTAACGGACCGCATAGTCGCTATTGGCCTGAAAAACACCCCAAATGATGCCTTTTCGACGGAATAACTGCGCTGGAGTCCGAAACCTTGCTCCAAAGGCGAAATATTCGCTAATAACGTCATCTGGGTCCGAAAGTAACCGTCTTCCATCATCGAATCCCCAAACGTCGTTCGCTTCCTCCATCCGCGATTTCTCATACTTCGTTTGTTACCGCTATCACCGATTTCCCAAACCTCGCTCACATTCTCCATCATTCAACCCCAAACCTCGCTCACATTCTTCATCACCGAATCCTCAAATTTTGTTCTCTTCCGCTATCACACTCCCAAGTCACACTTTCTTCGATCACATTTGCGCGTCCGGAAGCATCTATCGGACTCAGATGACCCTTAGACGCGTCATATCCCATTTTTGGAATTCTAACGGACCGCATAGTCGCTATTGGCCTGAAAAACACCCCGAAAGCAGCCTTTTCAGGGGAATAACTGCACTGGAGTCCGAACCCTTGCTCCAAAGCCGAAATATTCGCAAATAACGTCATCTGGGTCCGAAAGTAACCGCCATCCATCATCGAACCCCAAAAACCTCGTTCGCTTCCACTTTTGGAGTCCTGACTGCCGCATAGAGACTGATTACGCCAATACGCTAATAGGTGGAATGAATGGAAAACACTTAGTTTTTGTTGCAAATACAACAATTATGGTATACTATTTTCCTGTCACATCTGCATAACACCATATAAATGGAGCTCAAAATAAGAGTTTATTTGTAAATTGATATTTTAAAAGGAGAAAACACAATGGCTATAAATATAAAAAAGTGCACGTTCGAAGATTTAGGTTCACTTCAAGGAATTAGTGTTGAAACATTTAATGAGACATTTAGTAATCAGAATTCACCTGAAAATATGAAAGCCTACTTGGATAGAGCATTTAACTTAAAGCAATTAGAAAAAGAATTGTCGGATAGCTCATCAGAATTCTATTTTATTTATTTTAATGAAGAAATAGCTGGGTATTTAAAGGTTAACACCGATGATGCTCAATCTGAAGTAATGGGCAATGATTCGCTTGAAATCGAGAGGATTTATATTAGGAAAAAATTTCATAAACAGGGGCTTGGGCAATATCTAATAAATAAAGCTATAGAAATAGCGATACAATGTAATAAAGAGAAGATTTGGCTGGGGGTTTGGGAAAAAAATAAGAACGCCATTAGCTTTTATGAAAAAATGAAGTTTGTTCATACAGGAACTCATTCTTTTTATATGGGTGATGAGGAACAAATAGACTTTATTATGACAAAACAACTATAACATTTCTCTAAAATGATGTTAACTAAGGAGCGATAGGAGGCTTAGAATGAAGCAACTTTATATAAAACAAAAGGTATTCAGTCTAAGTGGTAAATTCACGGTAAAGAATCAGCAGGAGCAAGATGTCTATTACGTAGAGGGCAGTTTTATGCAAATTCCCAAGACTTTCTCTATTATGAATACAACAAGAGATGAAGTCGCACTAATTACGAAAAAGGTGTTCAGTTTTTTACCAAAGTTTTTTGTTGAAGTAGATGGTCGAGAGGTGTTAACGATTAAGAAGGAGTTTTCTTTCTTTAAAGCACGTTATACGATTGATGCGGCTGACATTGAGGTACATGGTAACTGGTGGGACATGGATTTTCAGGTTTTACAGCATGGTGTAGTCATCGGTAAAGTGAACAAGGAGTGGTTCACTTGGGGTGATAGCTATAAGGTTCAAATATTGAATGATGAGATGGAGACGCTCATGATTGCGTTCGTTGTCGCTATTGATTGTGTGAAGGCTGACCAAGCATCTGCATCTCATCAGTGACGATTTAACGTTAAAGTTGAAAACTTAACAAGGTGACGTGGACGGAATTAATTCAGCAGGTGCTGATGAGTGTAATTGGCTTAGTTTATTTATGATGCGTTGAACCGTACTATAAGTAGGAGCAAGTTTAGTTTTTTGATATAGCCTATGTTAGATCTTATTGTTGATTTTCATTTTTTGAAAAAACGCCCATTGCGCCCAAGCGCCCTCTCCACGAATGCATATGATGATTATGCCTACTCATTGAAAGGAGCGATCACATATGGGATTTTTTCCAACACCGGGAGCCGGCGGAGGATTTCCAGGATTCCCGGGCGGACCTGGCGGACCTGGCGGACCTGGCATGCCGGGAGGACCCGGAGGACCTGGAGGACCTGGAGGACCCGGGGGACCAGGGTTTCCGGGAACCCCCGGACAATTTCCGGGGGGTGCACCAGGAGGCGTTCAAGCGCCGACGGCTCCTCCACCGCAATTCGTGCCGCAAATGTCGACTACCACATTTGCCATTGATCCCGGCGGGATCAGACGCTGCCTGTTCCGCAACACATACATTTGGCTGAACAACGGCGAGCAATTTTGGTTCTTTCCAGTATTCGTCGGGCGTAATTCTATTGCAGGGTTCAGATGGAACGGTTTTTTCTGGTCGTACTTTGGTATTGATTTGAATCGGATCGCTTCGTTCACGTGCTTCTAAAGCAGACAGCGATAGAGAACAGCCAGCAGGCTGTTCTCTATGTTATGCGAATTTTCGTGTTCCGGGAGTAGTGAATTACGCAAAAGATACATAGACAAGGTTCATTTTTCCCTGACGCTGACGTTAATACTAGATTCAAAAAAGGACCACTCTGCGAAGGATAACCTTAAAGCTTGCCGTTACAGACAGCGCGTTGAGCCGTATCATTAATCACGGTAATGCGGAGGGTTGGGCACGTTGGGTGATCCATTCTGTTATGAATTCAATTAGTTTTTTTGCCGCTGGAGAGGCATTTTTAATGGATGCGGCTGCAATGCCAATAGAACGATAATGCTCTCCTTCTAATGGGCGATAACATACATTGTCGGGGAGATGTGACAGAATCATTTCGGGGAGTATACTTACTAGGCAGATTTACAAATCCCAAGTCAGCGGTTCCATCGGCAATCCATTCTTCTATTTCAGAGTAGTTACCATCAAGTAGTTTTATTTCAATATGTGGAAACTGATTTTGAAATTGTTTAATGATTTGGGGCATCCATTGGATCGATACACTAGAGAAAGTACCTATTTTCACAGTGCCAATCTCAACTACCTTACTGAAAATCTGATATTTTAAAAGATTCATAATGATTTCTCTCCTCAATAATATATGAAAAAAATTCATTAAACTAATAATTAATATTCATTATTTTTATCTTAATTATAATAGTATAATCTGTTTTATATAAAAACATCTACGATTAAAGGGGAGTTTGAGCGGAATGGTTCATGAATCAAACGGATCTTATTATGCAGTCATATTTTCAAGTCAACGTACGGAGGGGGATAACGGATATAACATTATGGCTGAAAAAATGGAGCAGCTTGCGTCCGGGCAACCAGGGTTTTTAGGAGTGGAAAGTGTCCGGAATTCTTCAGGAGCGGGTATTACGATTTCTTATTGGGAGAGCTTAGAGGCGATTAGTAACTGGAAACAGCATCAATCTCACAAAGTTGCTCAGGAGAAAGGTAAGAAAGAATGGTACCAAAATTACAAAGTGAAAATTTGTAAAGTTGAAAGAGAGTATTCTTGAGTGGTAACATATCACTGCAAAGTAATTGGGAATCAATCCATTGAAGCGTACAACAACAATCATTTTATTTCAAAAGGATGCGAAGAAACTTATCCGAGAAAATAGAAGATTCCGTTACTAATTAGATAAAATATAGATATGGGATGATTATTAAATGAACTATCAAATTAAAAGGGCGACCCTTGAAGAAAAAGAAATCCTCAACAACCTAATGCAATTTTATATGTATGATTTCTCCGAGTATATGGATTTGCACCTTGAAGAAAACGGAAAATTTAATGATTATCCTCTCAACGATTACTGGACAGAAGAGTCGAATTTCCCATATCTGTTAACTCTGAATGAGAAAAATGCTGGATTCGTTTTAGTCAAATTAAAAAATAGAGATGATGATTTATACTTTTCCATTGCAGAGTTTTTTATTATAAAAAAGTATCGGAGAGTAGGATTAGGTAGACTAGTTGCAAAAGATATTTTTAATTTACATAAGGGGCTATGGGAAGTTTATCAAATAGATAATAATGAGCCCGCACAACGCTTTTGGAAAAAGGTAATAGAGGAATACACTGGCGGAAAATTCACTGAACGAATTGAAGCAGGGAGAAAGACACAGGTGTTTGTTAATTGAGTTTGAATCTTAAACTAACAGGATACAGTAGATCAATAAAAAGCGGCAGTCGTGGACTTTATTTACTAGTTCAGGGCTGCCGTTGTTTTTTAGGTTCTCCAGAAGTGATGTTATAAGCCAGTTGCTTTGGTATTTTTGAGTAGTACAAAATCTCTTCTGGTGTTAAAATTACCCAAAAAGTATTTTAGGAGGCTAAGACGGGAATTATGCTTAATATACAGCAGATTGTAGAACTTATTCCTCATCGGTATCCGTTTATTTTAGTGGACAGAATTATAGAGTTGGAGGATAACAAGAGAGCAGTAGGTATAAAAAATGTATCCATTAATGAACCGTTTTTTAGCGGCCATTTTCCTGAGCATCCTGTTATGCCAGGTGTTTTAATTGTGGAGGCATTAGCCCAGGTAGGAGGAATCACAATGTGCAAAAACGAAAAGCTGATGGGCAAGATAGGGTTATTAGTTGGCATTGATAATGCCCGTTTTAAGCGCCAAGTAACGCCTGGGGATCAGCTTCTTCTCGAATTCGAAGTCAATCGGATGAAAGGTGAGATTGTAAAAGGCAAAGGCATCGCAACAGTAAATAGTGAGCTGGTATGTGAAGCTGAGATTTCTTTTGCATTTGTGCAAAAAGGAGGTTCAAAATGAAAAGGATGCCGTTTGTACGACCAACTGAACATTACGATCTGCAAATTAAGGATATCGACGAGCAAATATGTGCATTGATCAAGCAACGAAAGGAAATCTCGAATAATAATCCAGGATTCCCACCGTTTGAATCTATCTCTAAATGGGCAGAAAATTATGAGCTCTATGAGGATTTTTTGAAAGCGGTATTTGGGACATTGCTAAGTGAAGAGCATTTTAAACCGATGGTTGAGCCAATTGATTTTAGAAAACATATTGCAGTTCTTAAATCAATTGAGAAAGATGAATTATTTTATACACTGACCTCTATACGTCAATACAGTAATGCTAGTGTGGTCACCCTTAATATAGATTGGGACATGACAACTGAGCTTCCAGCAAATTCTCATAGCCATAGCTTTTTCGAGCTGTTTATAGGAGAAGAATATGATAGTCGAATGACGAATGGCGGAAGTTCAACCGGACAAGCTTCTTATAATTACGTGATTTCTCCACCGCTTTCTGACGATCCTTCAGGCGTTACATTAGAGTTCAGGAAATATGGTAAACCCTTCAAGAACAATGAGACAGGAGATCAAATTGTTTTTAGGCTGTAGTACTTATTTATTCATCGGAAAATATTGCTTATAGCTGTCTCCATTGCTATGATCAAAAGTGGAGATCCGAGCGAAGTTAAATTAGGCGCCGCTCCATATCACAGTTAACGGATTTTTAGTGAAATAAAAACCGGCCATCCTGAGGGGATGGCTGTTTTCTGTGTAAAACAAATTCAATGATTCATTTCCAGCCATAAAAACTACGAAGGTACAGTTTATAATGTGGATATTCAGGAATACGAAAATTGATGACCCCATACAGACTTCAGATGTCTGTATTTTTTTGCTAATTGTGGTTCTATAGTATGATTTTTTGGGATTATTTGAAAAATGGTTGAGAAATACTTAGTGTATAGTCAATACTGTGACTTATAATGTTAGCTTAGGTAATTATCTAAAACCCTTAATATAACCTTGAATATATTCATTTACGCAGCAAAAGGCTGAAAGGAAGTCATCTCTTGTTTGAAACCCTACTTTTGAATTTTTTGTTTTTGCTTTTTCCAGTATTAACATTTCTGATATTTTTTGAGAATCGGGCCTATTCCTACAATAGATTGATTCTCGTTTTTATGTCAGCAGTGACCATGAGTCTCTGTATCGCTAAACCTATCAGACTAGAAATTGGCTATATTTTTGATTTAAGGTACATTCCGTTTATTATTGTGGCACTCTTTGGAGGATATAGGAATGTTTTTCCTCTATATATTATTTTGAATGCGTACAGATTCTATGTGGGTGGAGATGGCGTATTTTATTCGTTTCTATTTGCGACGGCGATTCTGATTTTGGTGCCGTTATATAAAAACAGATTTTTAAAATTACCATCGAAAGGTCGTGTGATTGCGGCAAATCTGATTGCTTTGCTAATTATGGGGGTTTATCTGTTTATTTTAGGTTTGGTTCAGGATTCTTTAGACAGGCAATTTTGGATTCTTTCATTAAATGCTTTGACGACTCATGTTGGGGTGATGAGTGTCATTATGATTTTGATTGAAAAAATTATATCTAATATTAAAAATCGGGAACGGATTGTCCAATCGGAAAGATTAAATGTCGTCAGCGAGCTAGCGGCAAGTGTATCCCATGAAATCAGAAATCCACTTACAGTGACTAGTGGTTTTTTGCAGCTATTAAATAAATCTAAAACAATGACGCCAGAGGAAAAGGGATTTGTAGAGTTGTCTTTACAAGAGCTACAGCGAGCAGAAAAAATTGTAAGTGATTATCTCTCCTTTGCCAAGCCACAATCTGAAAACATGGTTTACTCCAATATGAAGGCAGAATCAGAATATACTAAAAATATCATAATGCCTTATGCCACCATGCACAAAGTAGATGTTCAATTCAATTTTAATAATTCCTTAAATAAAAATTATGACCGGAACCAGATTCAGCAGTGTCTAATTAATTTATATAAAAACGGTATAGAAGCGATGAAGGAAACCGATGGCGGAACGCTATTTATCGATATATTTGAAAAAAAGCAAAATATTATGATCAGTATCAAAGATAACGGAGTCGGCATGACTAAAGATGAAATATCGCGACTCGGTAAACCGTATTATTCTACTAAAGCAGAAGGGACGGGGCTGGGTATGCTTATGGTCTACAGTACCGTCGATAAAGTGAAAGGAAATATTGAAGTCGATAGTGAAAAAGGCAAAGGGACAACATTCCTTATAACCATCCCAACATAGGCAAGTTGCAGAGAGTATCTTTTGCTGTTTATACCCCACTAGGAGTGTGTAATACCTTTCATGAATGGATTTCGTGTAAAAAGGGCAACGTGCCTGCGCGAGTCCCATCTGGAGGTGCAGCAATGGAGATATTTGTAACTATAGGCGTCAAATTGGTCATCAGCTTTTTTGGTTTGTGGATCATTACCTTTATTACCGGCCGCAAGACGCTTAGTCAATTGACACCACTTGATTTTCTGTCTTCATTGATTTTAAGTGAAATTGTCGGCAATACGATATATGATGATGAGGTGAAGATCTGGCATCTGCTGTTTGCTCTTTTTATTTGGACCGCATTATCTTATCTGTTCGAAAAGGTGACTACCCATTTTGTGAAATTCGGGAACATGGCGGAAGGCCGGACAGTGCTGCTAATTGACGATGGCATAGTGAATCAGGATTTGTTGGAGAAATATGATATTGAGTATACCCAACTGCTGTTCATGCTGAGGCAACAAAATATCTTTTCCCTAAGTGAAGTACGGTATGCTCTGCTCGAAACGAACGGTTCTCTATCGGTAATGCGCAAGTCTGAAGATGAGCAATCTTCTGCTTTTTCCGTTACAGTTATTGATAAAGGCAGGGTACTGGAAGAGTCTATGCGTGGCAGAGCGATGAACAAGGAGCAGATTAAGGAACGCGTCAGAGAGCAGGGCTATAATTGCATTGAGGATATTGCCTATGCTGAATATAAAGAAGACGGAACGCTCTATATCCTTCCCAAAAACAAACCATAAATCCACATGATGAGACGCTGGAGCCGGGAGGCTCAAGTGTCTTTTTTCAAATCAGGAGTGCCTAGTGAATAATAAATCTTAATGGAGGTAAGGATGATTAGTTTAGGATTATGGATCTTAACCGCTCTAATTGTGCTAGTTGTTGTAATGTTTCACGCAGGAGCATTATTAGATTTTATCCGGCCTAGTGTCCTACAAACTCAGCTTTTTGGTCTTCACATTACATTGTTTGGAGTAGTTGTGATATTAGCCTATGAGGGTGGCCGCGGGATAGGCGTTTTTATTGGATTAATTGGGCTGTTTACGGGTATCTTGGGCTCTTTTAGAGATTCCTCTAAATCGGAGGATAAAAAGAATATCTGACAGCTTATATATTTACTAACTTTCGGAGGGGTATAACTTTATGGAGATTTCTATATGTAAAGCAGACGCGAGTGACGCAGCGTTTATTCATGAAATGCAAGTCAAAGCCTTTATGCCATTGCTGGAGAAATATAAAGATTATGAAACCAGCCCAGCCAATGAATCTGTGGAACAAATAAGGGATCGAATTAATCAGTCTTTTGCAGATTATTACATGATTAAGAGTTTTGATATTGTTGTGGGTGGTGTCCGCATCGTTAAAAAGGAAAATAAAACTTATCGGGTCAGTATCAAAGAAATGGGAGCTGGATAGTATTATACAAGAGCAAAGGAATTGCTATTTATATGAAAAGTTAGGGTATAGAAGCACGGGGGAAACCAAAAAAATAAATGACAACTTAATATTAGTTTTTTATGAAAAACATATGAGTTAAAGCCTTAGGATTATACTTGAAAAAAAAGACAGCGGGCAGTTCATGTCCACTGTCTTTTTAACATACAAATCAATACACTCGAATACGCTTCACAAATAACGATATAATCAATCCTATACCTGCAATTGCTGCGATAAATAAGTAAGCATGTGTAATTCCAGCGGTTAATATTTCAGGCTGTGCAGCGGTTGGATGTGTGTTTGCGAATCGTGTTTGTCCACTAGACATTAGCGTAACAGCGAACGTTGTACCAAGAGCACCTGCAATTTGCTGAAGTGTACTCATAACAGCAGCCCCATCCGGATAGTATTTCACAGGTAATTGATTTAACCCATTGGTTTGAGCGGGCATAATGACCATTGCTAATCCGATAAACATTGCGCAGTGTATTAAAATAAAGGTTAGGCTACTGGTTTCAGTTGAGTTTCTTGTAAATAGAAAACCAGCAATGGTTGTGATGGAAAATCCAAGCGGCAGCAATAATTTCGGACCGTATTTATCGAATACTCTACCCGTAACTGGAGCCATAGCCCCGTTAATAACACTGCCTGGAAGAAGTAGAGTACCAGCCATTGTGGCCGATAACAATAAACCTCCTTTTAAATATAAAGGTAATAAAATTGCAGAAGATAAAATGATCATCATTCCTAAAAAGAGCATTATAAGACCTATCGTAAACATGGGATATTTAAATACCCGTAAATTCAACATTGGGGTTTCCAATTTAAATTGCCGTAATACAAACAAGATTAAGCTGATGAAACCAATAATAAGAGGCAACAAAACAATGATTTCACTCAAAGAATGATCAGCAAAGTTACTAAAACCAAAGACGATTCCACCAAATCCAAGCGTAGAAAGCAAGATGGATAAAATATCTATTTTAGGTTTTGTGATGTTGGCTACATTTTTGATGAATGTTAATCCGAAACCTAATGTAAATAACAATAAAGGTAAGCTTATCCAAAAGATATACTCCCAGCCAAAATGATCTACAATTAAACCAGATAGAGTAGGTCCAAGGGCCGGTGCACACATAATAACGAGCCCCATCATTCCCATGACAGTTCCGCGTTTATGTGCAGGGAAAATAATAAGAATAATATTGGTCATTAATGGAAGCAATAAGCCTGTCCCTAAGGCTTGCACTAAACGTGCAATTAATAATGAGCTGAAATTAGGGGAGAGGGCAGCAATTAATGTACCGACGATAGATAATAGCAAGGAAGCTGTGAATAATTGTCTAGTGGTAAACCATTGCATTAATAGGGCGGATATTGGAACGAGGATTCCTAATACAAGTAAATATCCTGTGGTTAGCCATTGAACCGTTGAGGCGTTGATTGAAAATTCATCCATTAAATTTGTAAAAGCCATGTTTAAGGCGGTTTCACTAAATAGCCCGACGAATGCACCTAGCATAAGCGAGAAGGCCATAAGGGCGGGACGTTTAACTTGAACAGTTGATGTTGATTCCATGATTATGATGAACCTCTTTTCAGAATTGTGATTCGGATTATTTATGCTGGATAGATGATATATCAACTATGAGGAGGAGAGAAATGCTCTAAGCACCTCTTACATTATCCTGCACACGAGTTAACAAAGTCTTAAGTGTTGAGTAATCTGAAGCAGATAATCCTGACTCGATAATTTCGTTTAAATTGACCGTCACCTCATTTATAGTATTCTCTAATTTCCGTCCTTCTTCTGTTACATATACATTTACCGCTCGGCGATCTTGCGCACTTGTTACTTTGCGTATGTAACCTTTGCTCTCTAAGCTGGCGATCATTCTGGCAACACTGGCTTTGTCCTTACCAAGATTAGCAGCAATCTCGTTCTGAGATAGACCTTCTTTCTCAAGCATCAGAGCCATAAGTAGATGCTGTTCAGGTGCAAGTCGAAAAGGAGCAAGTAACTTTGTTAAATAATTTGCTATTTCTAAATGCAAATCTCGAATGACCAAACCTAAAGGTTCTCTTGAATCCATATGATCTCTCCTAATTGAAGAATAGATGATATATCAACGTTATTGATTTGTCTATATTAGCATAAAGTTATGGATGCTTGTCAAGTTAAAGAAAATGAATAGAATCATAGAATTAAATACAAGCGGTAAAGTTGTTTAATGCCCAATCACTTGATGATACATAGTCATATGCTGTTGTGAAATTAAAATAAAATAATTAGGGAGGGATTTAAATGGGGTATAACTGTGTTGGGGGCGTTCAAGAACAAAAAAAGGCTCCAGTTTGTATTAATCCTTGGACATCAACGGGTACGATTCTTGTGCTTTACATTCTCCTCGTCATTATCCTTAAAACTTGTTGGATCTAGAATTTATGTAAATTGACGCCCCGAAGTTTTTTTCTTCGGGGCGTTTCTTTGTTTTCTTTAGCAGGATAGACTTAACGGGAATAATCGGGTTGTGTCATAGAAATGGGCTGAGGATTGGCAAGTACCCATTGCACCGCCAGCTCGCATAATCTGGCTGGTTGCTCATTGCCAGCGATGTTGCGGAACCGTTTGGCGAGTGCAGCTGCCTCTTGAAGAAGGACGGGCGTTAAAGGCGTCCCCGTGCTAAAATGCCGCATCAGTGCATCCAGCATTTTACGGTAATCGGCATCCCAGTTTCCTCCGCCATTATTAAGGATTTCATGAGACACCCGCCCTGTGATGCGGATAACCTCACCCTGCACCGTTATCGCGTGTCCTGAAGCAGGGACGAGAAAATCCCACAGCTCTTGGTGCTGTGCGGGCCATGCGGCTGCCGTTACCTTGATAGGAGAGATTCCATCATGTCTCACCAGTTTCGCTATAGGCTCGACATCAAATTGCCGGTACAGCTCCAGGAGAGCATTTGCCGTTTCATCCAGTCGATCTTTATTGTAATTTGTTCTGACGAATTCAAAATCCTTGCCGATACGCCGCACGGATTCCTTCATCTCCGGCGTGATTACTGCTCCTGCATCTAGCATAATACGCGAGATTTCTGCCATGTGAACTATATCGATATTCCGGCATTGTAATAATCCTTTGGCGAGAGGTGTGTTTTTTCGGTTATTTTCTGCATGGACATTTGCGCCGCGTACCACCAGATCCCGCACTACTTTTGTTTTGTAAGAAGCAGCTGCTGAGTGCAGCGGTGTCTCATTCTGGTAATCCAGGGCTTCCATATCTGCACCTAGCTCAAGGAGTAAGGGGACATTTCCGGACCAGGTTGCAGCCTGAGCATGAAGAGGGGTACGCTTATAGTTGTCGGCAGCGTTGATGTCAGCACCCTGCTCCACAAGCCAGGAAACCATTTCATCCGGTATTTGCCGGAAGCTGAGGGCGGTACCTTTGCTGTAACCCCCACGGGCATCCCATTCGCATAGCTCAAATACCTCTTTTAAGGCAGACATATCATTCGTTTTAACCAGCTCGGCAAAATTGGCGGGTAATGTTTTTTTCTTTTTGCCCATCTCATTTTTCCGCTCCTTTATTAATAGATAAATAGCAGATAACTTCTTGCAAGTTTATCATATAGGAGAATTGAACACTAATTCATGCAGGACGAAAAGGTTGAAGATATAAACGTAACTTTATTGGAAAAGAGTGGAATATCGTTTATGTCGATTTCGAATCATAGACTAATAGAAAATAAAAACATTAAGCTTGTGTCTTGGAAATATATTCGAGATTTACGAAGGACATCGAAATTACGCTAACACTAGGCAGTCAGACAAAGCGATCGACTCTGCTTTTGTTGTTTTTTAAGTTCGTTCATTTCTAATTTTTCTGAACTCCTTAGGAGTTATGTTTAAGTGTTTTTTAAAAGACTGGATAAAGTGATTGGCGTTATTGAAACCAACTCGCTGTGCGATTTCAGTTATCGTGTAGTCAGTTGCTATTAACAAATCACAGCTTTTATTAATGCGATATTTAATTAAGTAGAAATACGGAGTCATATGGATACTTTTCTTAAAACCTCGAGTGCACTCCGATACACTTAGATGTGCTGTGTCTGCTATTTCCTTCAATGTCAAATTATTAGAATAGTTTTTGTGAATAAAACTAAGCATTAATTGTAGTCTCTCTTGCTGGAGTCTGTTATATTTAGACGATTCCTCAGAGGATAGAGAAAAATTTGATATAAGGATTAACCATAACTGGACAGTTTTGATAGAAACTTCGTACTCCCATCCCCATTTTTTTTTCGATTCAAATTCTTTTTTCATATCCCAAAGAATTTGTAGGATTTGATTATGCCAGTCCTTATCTCCTTTGATTTCTAAACTTAACAAGAATGAATTGGTATACGGAAGTACATACTTTTTTTCCATTGCACTTTCAGAATAAAAAGCGAGTAACTTCTCTGGGAAGTTAAAACTAACATATTCACCCTCTTGGTTAAGGTACGTAACAATATGAAGTACGCTCTTATTAATAAAGATGGCCTGACCTGCTTCTAAATCATAATTGATTCCGTTGACTTGTATGGTTAGTTTCCCTTTGGTCACTAAAGTAATTTGTAGTTCTTGGTGCCAATGTAGATCGTTAACCCCTCTGCCATTAGGAATAGATTCATAATTGGTATGAGTGTACATGATGTATGGAAATGCATCATCAGGAAATTGAATGGCTTCGTGCAATTGCCTTTTCAAAGTGCTTATTCTCCTTATTTGACGATATTTCTATATAAATTAAAGATATAGTTGCACAATATAGACCCTGACGGTGATATTATTATATCCAGCCTAGACTTATCATACAATTCTGTGCACAGGGATTGTCACACATTTTGGAGGAACTATGGTTAGTTCAAATAAACCGCCTATACTATTTCATCCGTTTATTCTGTTATTTATCAGTATTTTGTCCGTTTCTATCTCTTCAATCATGATTAAACTATCAGATACACCTACTTCAGTGGCCGGGATGTATAGATTGTTTATTTCTGTAATCATCATGCTCTGTTTTACATCTGGGAAAATGGCTCGTTCTGCTGAGATGAATAAAAAAGATTGGGCCATCGTTGTTTTATCCGGCCTATTTCTAGGGTTACACTTTTTATTCTGGATGGAATCATTGGTCTATACTTCAGTTGCAAGCTCCATGGTGATCTTATCGTTACAGCCGCTATTTGTTATGATGGGGTCTTACTTTTTATTCAAAGAACATGTTAACCTGCTAACCGTTTTTTGCCTGATTGTTGCTCTTTTAGGTTCGATTGTTATTGCATGGGGAGACATATGGGTTTCGAAAGATGCACTAATCGGCGATGCTTTATCGTTAATTGGCACATTCTGCGCTTCAGTCTATCTGTTGGCCGGGCAAAAAGTAAGCGGCAAAATCAATGCAAATATATACAGCATTTTCGTCTTTTTTATTGGTGGTACTGTTATGCTCGTGTACAATTTGATAAATAATGTCTCATTAATTAATTATGCTTCATCAGATTGAATTTATTTTTTGCTTCTTGCAATAATTCCAACTATTTTTGGTCAATACATCTTTAACCTTTTGTTAAAGTCGATTGGAGCAACTACTGTCTCGGTTGGGATTATTGGTGAGCCTGTTCTTGCCATTGTCCTTGCATACCTATTATTAGGGGAAACTATGTCATTATTCCAGCTTTTAGGCGGCATAATAACCTTACTCGGTATGGGAATGTATTTTTGGTCGAAATCTTTAAAGTACAACATTCAAAATAAGTAAATGAGTAGTCGGAAATATGTATAGGGGGATGGGAAATGGTAACTATTGATGATTTTTTGAAACTTGATGTTCGTGTTGGAACGATTATTAAAGCGGAGTTTTTTGCAAAAGCAAAAATACCTGCGATTAAACTCCAAATTGATTTTGGACCCGATATCGGAAGCAAAACATCAAGTGCACAGATTACTAAACGATATAGGCCTGAAGAGATTGTAGGGCAACAAATCATTGGGGTAGTTAACTTCCCTGCTCGAAATATAGCGGGTTTCCTATCAGAAGTATTAGTTCTTGGAGGAATACCGGATAAAGGGGATGTGGTTCTCTTGAAGCCAGATATTAAATTACCTAATGGGACACCTATTGGGTAATATAGGGTAATTGTTGTATTAAACTAACAGTGGGTCTATTTTAAGATGTACACAAAATTGATAGTAATCGGAGAGAAGACAATGGAAGAATTAACAAGCTTAGCATCTGAAAGTATTGAGGCAAGTAAAACGGCGCTAGTCGTGATCGACCTGCAACAAGGAATTGTCCACAGTCCAAAGCAGGGGCCGAATACAAGTGCTCAGGTGGTTGAGAATGCCAGCAAATTAGCTCAATCCTTTACGGAGAAAGGGGGATTTGTTGTTCTAGTGAGGGTGTCATGGCTAGATGGGCAAGATATGCTTAAACCTAAAACTGATTTACAAATGAATTCTGTCACCTTTCCAGAAGGTTGGGACAACATCGTGCCAGAATTAGCGAATATCAAAAATGCACATCTGATTTCCAAACGTCAGTGGGGGGCATTTTTCGGTACAGATCTTGATTTGCAGTTACGGCGCCGCGGAATAGATACGATCGTATTATGTGGTATTTCTACCTCGATTGGTGTGGATACTACTGCAAGAGAAGCTTATCAGCTTGGTTATCATCAAGTTTTTGTAGAAGACGCTATGACCGCGATGGTAAAAGAAGAGCATGATTATGTATGCAAAACTATCTTCCCTCGTATAGGTAAGATCCGGTCGAGCGATGAAGTAATATCCATGTTGAAATAGTATAAAAAAACCTCAGGCTCTCTCTGTAATTTCAGAGATTGTCATGAGGTTTTTTAATTGAAGTTATGTCTTACATAAAGATGAGGAGAAGTATCCCAGCTAAGAAGCAGTAATAAGAGAAATACTTCAAATTACCTTTAGCCATAATCCCCATAAACCAGCGCATGGAGAAATAAGTAACGATAAGTGTAGTAATAAATGCAATCAAGTATGGAATTGCTAGCTGCGAGCGGTTAGGATCGTGGGCAATATCAGATGCGCCCATAACAAGTCCGCCCAAACTGACAGGAATATAAAGCATAAAAGAAAAGCGTAAAGCAGTTTCTTGCTTCATTCCCACAGCGATGGAAGAGATGACAGTTGCACCAGAGCGGCTTATCCCAGGAATAAGGGCGACTGCTTGGGCAAGTCCGACTATAACTGCATCCTTCGCTTTTAAGTCACCATCTTGTTTACGGCCGCGAAGGTTACGGATCAACCATAAAGCTACCCCCGTAACCAGCAAGGCGATGGATACGGTATGAACTGACGAGAAGATATCCTCAATCTGATCCTTGAAGAGTAAAGCAACGATTACCGCAGGCAAGGTACCGATGATGATGTACAAAGAGAACAGGAAATCTGACTTATATTCCTCTTTGCGGGTCAGAATAAATTGAACGAATCCAGTGATCAATCTTCCGATATCTTTACGGAAAATAAAACAAATCGCGATTAGTGAAGCCGTATTTGTTAAGATTTCAAATGATAGCCCATTTTGTTTTAAGCCTAGCAATTTCTGTGCGATGATCAAATGGCCGCTCGAAGAGACGGGGATTGGCTCAGTTGCCCCTTGAACAAACCCTAGAAACAAGTATTTAAGCCACAGTATAATATCTTCCATTTTACCTCCCAGTATTTTTGTAATCTTTTCAATCATATCGTATTCAATAAAGAAATGACAATAGAACCATCGTGCCATATTCAATTGGACGAGTTATACTAATTCGTAAGACTATTAAATGAGGTGGAACTATTTGTAGTACATTACTAAAAATTCAGAAGCATGATATTCCGAGAGCAGCCAGTGTTCTGGCCGAAGCATTTGCTAAAAATGATCCTTTATATCAGCATATCTTGCCTGATGAATCAACCAGATTACGCGTGTTGAATATTTTTTTTCATCGTTACATTGAGATGTTGTATCCATATTCGGATTTACTAACGACTTCTACTAACTTTGAAGCAGTGGCTTTAGTGTTCCATTTGGAGCGTCAGACAGGGACATTGATTTCGAACGTCAGGTATATGAAACAGATAGTCCTTGCGATCATCAAGTCATTACCGATCTGCCGAATCATTGGGGTGCGAGGATTTATACGTGGTTTATCTATTTTGCGTAGTATGAGTTCTTTATGGTTATCAATGTTTGGGGATCAGAAGGTTAAACATTTGGATATGCTTGCAGTGCAAGAACAATATCGAGGCCAAGGATATGTATCAAAAATCATGACACCGCTGCTCGCGGAATGTCGTGTGAACAATACATTATGCACGTTAGAGACACAGACGCCGAGCAACTTGCCCATTTATGAGCATTATCATTTCCGTACGGTTAAAGTCATTCCTCTACCTAATAGCCCACTTGAGCAGTATTGTATGGCGTTTACGCAAGGAGTTGCTGAGTAGTTAATAAAAAAGGGCCGTCTCATTCAGCCAATTCATGGTTTTTGGGGCAGCCTTTTTTTGCTTAGTCCATAAGGGTTAATGAAGCTTCAAGAGAAAAATCAGGGGATTTCTCCCTGTAATTCTGCGATCTTTTGTCATCCGGCTAGAATCTATTATTTTGTTTAACAAAAATAGCATAAGCTTCGAAGGATTGTTATAATAGAAACATATATTCCCGTGTTTCAGAACCCTATACAGGATGTATAGGGGTTTTATTTCTTTTAGTGAGGGTGATCGAGAATAAGTATGGCGTTGTCCGTACAGGGAGAAGAGGACCGGAGAGTTCCGCAGGAAATTTTAAATTATGAAGTGATGGCGAGGTTAGCAGAAAGATGAATTGGTCGGATTTTGGCGAACGAAACAAACGATTGAATCCCCTGTGGAATTTGGGGGCTGGCATGAACCTTGGCGAAATCCAACCTTACAAAGAAATGGTATCTTTAAGCGTTCTGCTGCAAGTCTATTATCTGGAGTTAGAATCGAATGAGAGAAGATCCAAAGAGGATATTATAGAACTTACTTGGACTGCACTGGAACGTTTTAATATCGCCAATCTTGGGACTACCGAATCCGTAGAGCGTCTCGTGGACGGTTTATTGTGGAGCGGGAATGGTGGAGATTTCGAATCCCTTTTCTATGATGATGTGACCCGGCAAATGTCCGTGCAGAAATATAAGTATTTCACGGTGGACGAGGATGCGACCCGCAGCAGTTGGGAAGAGAATGGAAGAACCATCTATCGTCTCTCCGAATATGCAATGGAGCTTATTTTTATGAGCCATGAGATTATTGATGAATTTCAGATCAGCATCAAACTGCTCGAGATTCAAATGCATATTAAACATGGGCGCGTAACTCGGGCTCTTCAGGATGTTAATGAACTGATCTCCCGTGTCCGTAAGATGACCCAGCAACAGCAAGAATACCGCAATGCGTTACGCCGCAATCCGAAGCATATTTTTAGTGAATTCGGAGTGGCTCGGCATCAGCGACTCGAAGAGATTCATCATCAGTTCGAGGAGGAACGCAAACATTTTGATAGTATTCACCGTTCTCTGGCCAGGCTGGCCAATGATGAGAAAGACGTAATCGACTTCAATGAGATCCGTATTCTCTCTGAACGAGTCGAGCTTTCTAGGCGTGTACACGATGAGCTGGCTGAGGTAGTGTTGAATATTTTTGAGATGGAGACCAATTTAAGATTGAACTTTCCTGAATTATTCTGGGGAGCAGCCGGGTTTAACTTCCGTACTCACGTATGGGAGGAATGGGTGAAAGAAGAGGGTCTGCCAAGCGGTGACAGTCTTGAACTGCTGCTCAGCGGATTATTCGCTCCGAATCAGGACTTCGTTTATCCGCTTCCTTGGGCTTGGGAGGAACAAGAGGTAGGGTTTATCCCTGACTTAGTGATGGATGATTTCGAAGATGAGGTGGACGCAGAGCCTGTTCAATATATTCCTAAAGGTATCCCATGGGCAAAAGTAGTGGATCTGTGGAAGCCGGTTTTTACTGCCTTGGCTGAGAAGGGAAGCTTTACCTTTACTGCAGACGCTTTTTCCGCCGAAGAACTGACAGGGTGGGCAAACACACCGGATGCTGTTGATCTGTGGGTGCAGTTTTTTCATACAGATTTTTTAGTGCAGGAACAGGCACCAGAAGGTGGTAGCGGCGTTTCTGATGAATGCCAACAGCTAATCCAATATGTGCTTGCAGAAGATCTTCTGTTGGAGAGTTTACGCGGCAAAACGCTGCGGACGAGCATTGCTCCAGAACCAGCCTCAAGGGTACGGTGTCCTGGTCTGGATATGAGTCCATATATGATTACGATTGTGGAGAGGTGAGAAGTTACTAACATGAGTTATACATTAGAACAGGTACAGCAAGCTTCGCGGCTATTTTTTGAATTGCTCCGTAAAAAAGTAATTCCTCTTGATGACCCTGCAGCGGCAGAATGCCTTCAGGATGCAGGAACTTATGATGCACTTCAGTATGTTGCCAAAGAAGGGGGCTGTCGGGTGATGAATTCCGGGCACCGTCTCCATCTGCTAGTTAATCCGCTGGGGTCAGTGTTTGCAACCAATTTCACCCAGTTAAAGAACAAATATTCACGTGTTGAGCGTAAAACACACTTACATATTATCAATATTATTATTCTGGTTTTTCTGGCCGAAATGGATCAGGATGAGACTCATTTTAAGTCGGGGCAGGACAGTATGTCCTATATTCAAATTGCTGATCAGGTGTCCTCGCTCTTTCAGACGTGGATTCAGATGGATGAGGATGGGCGATTTAGCCAGCAGTGGCAGCTTGATATCCAAGCGATGTCTAAGGTATGGACCAGTCTGTACATGCAGACTAAGAGTCAGGAAGAAAGCGATCTTCTGACCAGAGGCGCAGGCTCACGAATTGGACTGATCCATGAAGGCATGAAACTTCTGGAAGAGGAGAAGCTCGTATTCATCTCTGAGACAGAGAAGCGTATCTTTCCTCGGGAAGAGCTGTATGAGAGAATGCGTTATTTATATCATGATGTCGATCGATACCAGGAATTAAAGAGCCTCATTGGAAGAACTTTAGCTGAGAAAGACGGTGCTACCTATGCCGCGGATTGAACGCATACGAATTACAGGACTTAAATACGAGAAGATGCTCAAGAAATACGACGATATGATTCTGGACCTCTGCAACGAAGAGGGACCCGCTAATACGCTTATTACGCTCATGAATGGCGGTGGAAAGGGAGTACTGCTGCAATCCATTTTTCAGCTGTTAATGCCCAAAACACCATGGGGCAAAGACAGTGAGAACCAGGTTGAGGCTTTTTTTCATAATCATAAAAAACAACTTAAACCGTACACTTTTCACGTAGCTATCGAATGGCATCTCGACAACAATGAGCGCAATGAGTATATGACTACGGGAATCGCTATGACGGCACATAATTCGCTTGATCAGCAGGATATCAAAGTGGATTACTTGCTGTACGCACTTACAGATTACGGTGAAGCGGCTGAACTTACGCTATCAACGTTGCCGTTATTTGACGAAGTGACTGCTGAACCTACGAGTTTTGAAACGATCCAGCAATTTGTACGCGATCGGCGGGGGGAGATTGTACCTTTTGGCAGCCATAGCTCGGATTTGAAAAGATATTATGACTTCCTGGCTATCCGGGATATCCATATCGCCGAGTGGCGAAATATGCGGCGGATCAATGGTGAAGAGGGCGGTATCAAAGGTTATTTTAAAAAGAATGATGCCTTCACCAATCATAACTTGTTCGAAAAGCTGATTATTCCTGAAATCGGATCTAGTCTGAATGAAGGATTAAAGGAAGACGACAATACGCTGCAGCGGATGTTTATCGATACAGCAACAGTGGCTCAGCGCTTGCCGATGCTTGAACAGCGGGAGCAGGTCTATTCAGAGTTTCTTGGTATGGCTGCACCGCTTTATGAGCTGGTGAAACTTGGCGTGGAGGCGGAAAACGTAGTACAAGAAACTGAACTACGTGGACGCCAAATCTATACGGTTATCTATGAAGAGCAGAGAAATGCAGAAGTTGAGCGAAGTAAGATTGCTGATGAACTGGCTGGACGTTATCAGGATGCGAAGCAACTGCGCTTTGAGACAGACAATCTTAAATACTTACGCAGCAAGGAAGAAACGGAACTGAAGCAAGAAGAGTTTAAGAAGCTCAGTGATGATCAGAGCCGTGCGCGTGGTCGGTTGGAGGATTCCAAAGCGCAAGAGAAGAAGCTTGAAGTAGCTTATTTTCTGGCTAAACGTTTGCTCCATACCCGGCAAATTGAGCAGTGGCAAAAAGAAATTCAAGCTATCGAAGGTTCTCTGGAGATGAAAGAACGGCAAGAGGTCATTCAGGCAGCCAAGGAACAGCTGCGGAAACAGTGGGATGTGGTGTTTAATCTCTGGCAGCAAACGATTAGAGAGTTTGAGACAGCGCAGCAAGACCTGACGGCGGAAGAAAGGGAATTGCGCAAGGAAAGGGAAAGTTTCTTGGTAGAGCTGGCGGGGCTGGATAATCAGATCAATGAATTGACCTTATCTATTCGGCAATATACGGAAGAACTCGGAGCATTCGCAGCCCAATATGGGCAGGATGCCGCCCATTCTCCGGCAGCTGCGCTGCAGCGTACGGTCTCAGCGGCCAAAACGATTCTTCAAGACATTGGAGACTTGGAAGAACAGCACAAGCAGGAAGAGATTCGGAAGCTGGCACTGCATAAGAGTCATGCTGAGCTGAGTGAGAAACGGCGTTCTTATGAGCGTGAAGCGGACGAGCTTGGGGTTCTGCTTGAGTCACAGACTCAGAAAGAATCCCAATTATGGTCACAGCTCGTTGTACTGCTGGAAATGTATGAAGAGCATAATCGTTTAGGAGCTACTGGCCTTTTTGAAGAACAAGATGTTATCCCGGCACGTTTTATCCGAAAAATAGATGAAGTAGAGCAACAGACTAAACGTTCCAGAAGGGATTACTATAATCAGCTCATGGATGTGGAACTACAGAACCAATCCTACTGGCTACCCAATTCAGATATTCTGACGGTCAAAGATACACTCGATTCGTTAAAGATTCAATCAACGCTAGGTAGTTCCTACTTAAATGACCGTCCGTATCTTGAACGTGAGGAAGAACTGGAGCAATATCCGTTACTTCCATATAGTTTGATTTTGACCCGGCGCGAAGCTGATAAAATTCAGCCGGAACTGATGAAGGACACCTTGCTGAAATCAGCGGTGCCGATCTTTATCCGTGAAGAGATGGCAGCTTCGCATCAAGCATCCTTCATGCTTTTTGCGAATCAAGGGCCGCAAATGGTCTTGCAGCCGGATCGTTTCCAGGATTGGAAGAGTAGTATTCAGGGGAAGCTCAAAGAACAGGAGCAGATCCTTCAGGACTCTGAAGCTTATTTATCTAAGTTAAAATCGGTGCGTCAGGAATATGAACGTTTATTCCAAAACGAGAATACCATGACGCTTACAACCAAGCATGAGGCCCTTATTAAACTGCAGGCTGAACTTCAGCAGAGCATTATCAATCTGAGCAATGAGATGAATGAGAACGAAGGGACGCTTACCCGGATCGGACGGGAGCTCGCGGAGAACAAAGCTCTAAGTGTGGAGCATGAGCAGAGAGCGGGGGTTCTGCAAGCTTGGATTGAACGGACGAAGAAACAGGAACAAGATTATAAGGAAAAACAAAAAATAATCGAACGAAAGAATCTGGTGAGTAAAGAGTTAGCAGGTAAAGATCAGCAGCTTGAACACCTAAAGGTGCAAATGGAAAGCTTGAGCGGACAACGCAATAAATGGACGAGAGAAACCGAATATGCGATGTTCCCTAGACTGCAACGATGGTTTCCTGAGATTGTTTTCCCAACAGATCGCCAGCTTTCTGATGAAGGAGAAGTCATACCTGTAGATCCTGTAGAGCAGAATCTTCTCTTGCAGCAGCTCAGTACCGTTGAAAGCCTGCAGCAATCACTTACCGAAAATGAGCTGGAAGTTCGGACAAGAGCTGCACAGATTAAGGCAGCAAGCGAGAATCTGGCTGAGCTTGAATCCAGCCTGAATCAAGTAGATGTGAATTGGCGGAAGGCGACTGAACCTACGGAAACGTCCGAGTCTATTATGGCTGCAAGAAATCGCCAAAAGACGGATACTACTTCGTTAGAGGAAGACTATCAGATTGTTCACGACGGTTACATCCGCTGCCAGACTGAATTGGAGAACTTGCAGAAAGAGTTGCGCAAAGTAGAGAAGGGTATCAAGGAGAAACATGAACGTGCCGTGGAGCTTTGGAATGAGGCGCTAGAGGATAAGGAGACAGAAATTCAGGAGCGCTGCCAAGCGAATGAGCTTATGCTTAACCAGTGTAAAAGATCCTTGGATCGAATGGATGTCCTCATCCAGACTTTATCCAATCAAATCAAAATAATGAATGCGCATATTGAGGATCGCGTCAACCTACGGAGTGTACCAGAAGAAATAACGCTGAGGGTTAGAGAAAGCTGCGAGCCTCTAGTAGCCGACTGGCTTCTCCGCATCAAGGATAGCCGGATTAGACAGGATGAAATCTCCAAAAAGGTGAAGGAAGAGAAAAATTCATTAACCGAAAAACTTGCGAAAAATGAACGGAACTCCGAACTGGAGACCAAGATTCTAGATCGATTGAATACGGTCCATTGGGATAATTTCGCTATTGCACTGCAAGTCCTAGATTCCATGCTACGCAGTTCGCGTGATCAGATCGAGAGCATTCAAAGCGATAAGGAAGGCATGGATCTCTCCCGCAAGATGTGGGTAGGCCGGGCTTCTCTACGTGTGGTACAAATCATTGATATTATGAAGCGAATGGAACGCCGGATGATTATTCATAACGAGAATAATTATGCCTTCCCGCTGGTACGTCTGAATTACAAGAATATCAATGTGCCAAGAACAAGCGATGAGGTAGAGCCGATGGTGAGTGACTACTTCAATCAATGTATCAATGAATTGCTCAAAAAGTATCCAAAGATAGAACAAGTGCCGGCACTGGTAATCAAAGAGGTTATTAATGACGGACGAATTGTCTATGCGGCGCTGCAGAACCGCTTTCCAGTTCTTCAGGTGTATAAACCGGTAACGGAGAATTATTTCCTCTACGCCGCACCGGAAGATTATCATTATTCGGACTGGGAGATTATTAATCGCGGCGCACTGGATGAAGCTGTCGGCAGTGGGGGGCAACGTCAATCTGTACAGCTGCTGGTCGCAATGATGATCATGACGCATAAACGGGTGAATCGTGAGAATAAAGGCTGGACGGTCTTTTTATATGACAATCCTTTCGGAGAAATGGTCTCCAATAACGTGCTTGACCCCGTCTTCGAAATTTCCAAGGCACTCAAATTCCAATGGCTGATTGTTACGCCGCCGGAGCTTGTCAAGAATGATGTCAGCGTGCGTTTTGGCGTGTATTGGCAGCTTTATTTTGGAGGCGTCAAAGGGGACATGCTGGAATCAACCCTGATCAAGGGAGGAAGAAAGCTTATTCCTGTCTCGTTGTTCTGAGTATGGAATGAAACTTAAAGAAGCTCCAGTATGCATCACGCTGCTGGGGCTTCTTTTTATTAAATGTTAAAGATATTTTGTTTATTTAGGTTTGCGTTCGGAAATATAAGAACCGGTGAGCGTTAAAAAAGTTCCCGTTAGGATTGCCCAGGTGATCTTTTCATTCAGAACAAGGGCGGAAGCTGCCACTGTAATTACAGGAACAATATAGATATATACACTTGTTTTTACAGCCCCTAGAATCCCTACAGCTTTATTCCAAGTCAAAAAACACAGTGCCGAGGCACCCAGACCTAAGAAAAGCAGGTGAGCTACATTTGAAATTTCTTTAAATCTACTCGGACCTAGCTGAAAATCAAACAGAAACAGAGTAGGCAGCATAAACAGCAGACCATAGAAAAATACTCTGCGGGTAGCCCCTATAGTATGAACCTTTAATACGCTTATTTTTCTCATCAACACTGAATAAATTGCCCAAACCACAGGTGCCAGCAATGCCAGCAAGTCACCGATGGGGTTCAGCTGCAGAAGAAAACTCCCGTTCAGCCCAATTAATATAATTCCTGCCAAGGCTATCAAAAATCCTATAATAAACTGCCTATGAAATTTCTCTTGTTCTAAAAAGAAATGAGCGATCACCGCCGTGAAAAATGGAGCGATGGAGACAATCACACCTACATTGGATGCAAGGGTATAGATTAGGGCAATATTTTCTATAAGAAAATATAACGTGACCCCACAAAGACCTGCTGAGATAAAGAGTAATTCCTCTTTAAAAGATGTAGTTCGGATTGGACGTGAATAGATCAGTAACAGTACAAAGTACCCAATAAGAAAACGGAAGAACAGAATTTCCACAGGCGTAAAGTCTTTTAACAGTATTTTAGTGGAGATAAAGGTGGTTCCCCAGATTAAAATCGTAAGTAATGCCAGCAGATGTCCTGTGTTAATCTTGCGTTGATTTATCATTTCGTAAGTTCCATTGATGACTTTACTCCCGTTTGCTGAACAAATATACGCATATATTGCTTAGGGGTTAAGCCTATGAGTCTTTTGAAAAAATTTGTGAAATGGCTCTGATCACTGAATCCGGTTAAAGAGGCCACTTCTATTGGCAATATTCCTTGTTCTAAAAGCTTTTTGGCGTGGTTGATGCGAATAGTTTCCAAGTAACGGTAAGGTGATATTCCTTTCTGTCTGGTAAATAAACGCAGCAAGTGATATTTACTTAAGCCGCTCAATTCACTTAGCTGGTTCAGCGTAATGTTCTGCGCATAATGTAACTCTATGTAATCGCAAATGATTTTAATTTCAGAAGTAGGCTCTTGAGCTGGATAGGGGGTTTCTGTCTCCGTGTATTCTCTCAGAAGCTGCTCCAGGAGAAATAGAAACAATTCTTCTTTTTGAAAATCGGATTGATCCTCTAATATCATTTGGTGCAGGTCGTGTAAAGGGTTCGACAGTTCACTTTGGTAGAGAACGTTGTGTGTGAACCGCGGTAAGTAGCCTATGCCGGTAATTTCTAGCACATACTCACGCATGACTTCCGGCTGAATATTGATGCAGCGATAGTCAAGCGTTCTCCCGTCTATCTGTTCACAGGCATGGGGATCCGCCGGATTAAAGATGACCACATCTCCGCTGTTAAGAATATGCTCTTCTTGGTTACATAGCAGATGTCTCTTTCCTTGTTCAATAAAACCTATGACATAATAGTCATGAAAATGGTTGGGAAACTTCTGCATAATACCTTCGAATCGATAGGCCTCAAATTTTAAGTCATGATCGAAAACTACTGTTCGAACTTCACGAGTCATTGCTGCACCTTCTTTTCCAATTATGTATAACCATTATAATGTGAAAATTAGGGGCATTCTTGCATGATGTTGCGATACCTCATCTTCTACATGATAGGTTCCTCAGGTGTAATGATCGTTGGAATACTCACAGTAAAAGTTGTTCCTTGCTCCAGAATACTTTCTATAGAGATCGCTCCGCCATGATTATGTATAATATTTTGTGTGATCATATAACCTAAGCCTGTTCCTGTTTCTTTGGTCGTATAAAATGGTTTGCCGAGGGCATTGATCTGTTCCTCTGTCATCCCACAGCCTTCATCCTGCACACTGATTCGGGCTTCTCTGTCATAGGTTTGCACATGAATATAGATGTTTCCCCCATGATTCATTGCTTCCATCGCATTTTTAAGTAAGTTAATAAATACCTGCTTCATCTGATAAGCCTCACCATTAATCCAAATGGATTGATCAGTACAGACAGGGAGGATCTTGAGATTTTTTAGGGCAGCTTGTCCATTCATTAGTGTGGTGACTTGTTCCAGCAAAGACAATAAATCCACTGGTTTACTAATATGAGTGGTTTGGGGTTTAGATAAGACAAGCAGTTCGTTGACGATGAACTCGATGCGTTTCAATTCTGACTCAATAATGGAAATATATTTATCATTCATCCGCTCGGAAGAGCGCAGTAGCTTCATAAAGCCATTAATGGCTGTAAGAGGATTCCGTATTTCATGAGCGATTCCAGCGGCTAACTGTCCTGCTGTAGATAATTTCTCGGACTGTATCAGTCGTTCATCTTCCAATACTTGCTCGGATATATCTTTGAATATGCCAATGTACGCTTCGTTTCCCTCATAAATGATTGGCAATGTAATTCCATCCACATATTTCTGCTGGTTATTTAAACAATTAATCAGGTAGCAGACAGAACCTGTTGTTCTATCAGTGTTGAATTTCTTTCTTCGTTCTGAGAGAATTTCATAATTAGAGTAGTCTACAATATCCATAGTCGATAGACCAAGCACTTGATCTAGGCTTTCTGCATGGATTAATTGTAAACCTGCCGAATTTGCATATAGAACAATCCCTCCCCTAGTGATAAGCACGGGCTGAGGCAGTTCCTCCAGCAGCTGTAGAAAAGAGCTCTCTTTTTCAAGTAGATGGGTCTTCACAACCTGAAGCTGAGTCTCCATCTCCCTGATCAGGGTCTTATTCTCGAATTGAGTAAGATAAAATATGGGTTCACCATTGTCATCCGGAAGGATAGATATGGAGACGTTTAAAGATAACCGGTGTCCGGTTGGATGGAAATAATCTAATTCGAGTCTCTGCGGATCAGTACTCGTAGATGGAAGAGAGCTTCCTAATGAAATGAATTTATGAATCTGATCTAGAAGGGTACGGACGGTTGGAGAGGGTGTCGTTAACTCGTTTTCATCATACCCCAAGAGGTCGCATAATGCTGAATTCAGTTTTAGGAACGTTCCATCAAGCGAAATAAGGGCCATACCCATCACGGCTTGGGTAAAAACAAAGTCAAAACCTTGAAAATCATTTGTCCGCACAGCAGGTTACCTCTCTTCTTTATAGGGGAGTGAGTGTTATCTCAAAATGCAATATATCCAACAGTCATAGTATAAAACATATAACTCAATAAAACATATAAAATTTCTGGGTTATTAGATATTCATACAACAGTTAAATAAAATCAGGTAGAATGGGAAGATACGTTGCATTTTAAGACAAGTGGAGGCGTTGTATCATGTTATCAGTTGTTGGTGAAATTCAAGGAATTAATCGTTACCCGGTCAAGTCATTTGCGGGTGAGAATTTAGAAAGCTGTATGATTGAACCGTATGGAATGCTTGGTGACCGTTTTTGCTCCTTTTACGATGAGTCAAAAGAGGGCTGGCGAAAATATATCACCGCTAGAAATATTCCGAATATGCTTACCTATCAAGCGCAATTTATAGATGGACAAATCCATGTAACGGCATCAGACGGGCGAACCTTTGGATGGGATGATAATCTATTGGAAGAAATCCAAAGCCAAACCAAAACTCCAATCACTATGTCTGGTCTAAAAGCTGTACATCCTCAGCTAGAACATCCGCAGCTCCTATCCGTGGATGGCGCTAGTATTCTACTCATTACGGATGCCAGCTTAAAAAAACTGGAGGCAACCTGGGGGCATTCCTTGGACCCACGGCGCTTTCGCGGGAATTTTGTTATTGCGCTGAATGATGATTCTCTTTTTGAAGGAGATTGGATTGGACGCCGGCTCAACATTGGGGATGCACAGCTACAGGTAGATAGTTTTTGCGAGAGATGTGTTGTGATTACGATGGATCCGGATAGTCTCCAGAAGGACCCAGTACTTTTGAAAAAACTGCATAAAGAGTTTGATTTGCATTTTGGAGTTTATGCTTCAGTAATCAAAACTGGGCAAATTCGAATCGGAGATAAAGTAGAATTAGTAGATTAGATACATGGTCCCAAAATTGCAAACTTCCTTTACATTACTCCATGGATAAATTATCCTTTAAAGGATGACGATTTCATATCGGGAGGTTATGTATGAAGAAGAATTTGGCATCCCTATTAGTTGCTTTGCTTCTACTGGTAATGTATGTCCCTACGAGTGCATTAGCAGCAGATAGCGGCAAAGGGCAAACGTATGTGAACACTCAGAAGGTGGCAGCAGAGAAGGCAGCATTCTTAACGGAAAAGCTGGGAACGACTAGTCTCCAATATGCTCTTATTGATGGCGATAATATCGTTGTGAGCGGTCAATCTGGATATAGTCATGTGGAGAGTAAGACAGCACCAAGCGCTACAACGATGTATGGAATTGGCTCAACGAGTAAAATGTATACAACAGCTTCTATTATGAAGCTTGTTGAGCAAGGGAAAGTAGACTTGGACGGTTCAGTCGTATCTTATTTGAATAATTTTACGATGGAAGATCCTCGTTATAAGCAAATCACTGTACGGATGCTGTTGAATCATTCCTCAGGTCTTGCTGGCTCCAACTTATCCAATTCTTTCTTATTTAATGATTCTGATCCTATTGCAAAAGATAGTTTACTAGAAACGTTGTCAACACAACGTCTGAAGGCCGATCCAGGTGCCTACTCAGTATATTGTAATGATGGATTTACGCTGGCTGAGTTGATTGTTGAAAAGGTCAGCGGTACGGACTTTACCACATTCATTCATCAAAATTTCACAGAACCTCTAGGGCTTGAACATACGAAAACGCCTGTAGATTCTGTAGCTTCTTCTCAGCTGGCTAGTGTCTACAATGCTACCTACTCAGCAGCTTTACCCAAAGAAACCATTAACGTGATTGGAACAGGTGGTATCTATTCCACTGCAGAGGACTTGGTGCGCTTTGCAACTATTTTTACGGGCCAATCGACTGGCATTTTGTCAGAAAAGTCTGTGAAAGCGATGGAACAAGAGGAATATAAGCGTGGAATATGGCCTAAGGGAACAGATAATTCGTTAGCTTATGGATTAGGCTGGGACAGTGTGAACTTATATCCATTTAACCAGTACGAAATCAAGGCTTTGACAAAGGGGGGAGATACGGGTCTGTATCATACCTCATTAGTTGTATTGCCCGAACAACGGATGGCAGCAGCAGTAATATCTTCTGGCGGAGCAAGTACAACGGACCAGATGCTTGCCAACGAAATTTTACTCAGTGCCTTACAGGAAAAGGGAGTTATTAAGGAACTGAAAGCTACACCTACCTTTAAAGCTTCGAACAAAGAGGATATGCCGCAAGAATTGGTAAACTATGCGGGTGTCTATGGTGATTCTACGCAACTAATGAAGATAGAAGTTAGTAAAGCTGGGGAATTGAGTATATCTTCGATTATAGCTCCTACAATGCCAGCGCAGAAATTTTCATATAATTCGAACGGTGAATTTTTAGATGCCGAGGGTACAAGTAAAGTTAGCTTTGTGAAGGAGAGCAATGGCCGTATCTATCTTTGGAGTCAAGGGTATGGGGTAATTCCAGGACTTGGTGAAACTGCCGTTACCCAATATGCAGCTGAGAAGCTTGAACCTAATGCCCTATCTCAAGAGGTCATTACTGCATGGCAGCAGCGTCAAGGGAAATTGTATTTTGATGTCAGCGAGAAGTACAGCTCCCAATATTACATGAGTATGCCGGTAGCTGGAATCGCTATGTTCCCTGACGCACCTGGTTATATGGGCTCGAATAAAATAACTGGACCTAATAAAGCAGAAATGACCGTGCAAATCCCAACCATCGCTGGACGCGATCTTGCGGATCTTATTTTTGAAGAGAAAAAGGGTGTGGAGTATTTAAAGATTGGCAATCAATTATTTATACATCAAGATGCGGTTAAACCGATTTATGCAGGCCCGCAATCTATGGTAACGATCCAATCAGATGGATATGCTAGATGGTATGGAGTTCCTGAAACCGCAACAGGTAAGATAATGACAGTAGAGCTGCCAACCAAGAGTTCCTTTGCCGTCTATGATGAGAATGGTGTATGTGTGAATTACTTTACCATTAGCGGTCTTAAGCAAGTCAAACTTCCTAGCAACGGCAAAATTGTATTTGTAGGTGATGTCGGTGCGAAGTTTGAAGTGACCCTCAAGGCGCAATAAACGTATATAAAAAAAGAATCCTGTTATCAAGATTTTCGTCTTGGTAACAGGATTTTTTATTTGAAATTTTGTGAGAATTCTTTTATTTTATCTACCAATATCCCTTTGAGCTGATTAGTACCTTCCTTTGGAGCCTTATAGGCCTTATAACCTCCAAAAGATTCAATACAAATCGCAGCTTCTTTCAGATCATCAGGGAAATTTTTCTCTATTAATTCTTCGGTTTTCTTGGGTTTCTCGTTGCAAATGTAGTAGCCCATCTTCTTAGTCAGTAACTCATCTTTATTTTTTTTGATAAAGTCACGAATGGCTTTATATATTTTTTCATCTCTTACTCCTGCCCCTAAAATAATGCTATCAAATGCCTCGATATTTGGCTTCTCTAATTCTATATTGCAAATTTTGCTCTGAGGTAGCTCTTCTGATAATACTTTTGCACATTGTTCTGTTGCTCCAGATTTTGTAGCGTATAGAATAAGTACTGCCATTGTGTTCCCTCTTTTCAGTTAAGATTAATCGCGTTCCCGCATTGTAAAAAATCTTGGAAAT
Organism: Paenibacillus sp. FSL L8-0333; assembly: GCF_037965665.1. Lineage (NCBI taxonomy): Bacteria > Bacillati > Bacillota > Bacilli > Caryophanales > Paenibacillaceae > Paenibacillus > Paenibacillus sp. FSL L8-0333. The sequence continues at coordinate 4,367,774 of NZ_CP150186.1, read as the reverse complement.
CCATTATCTCGACAATCAAGATATAATATATTTTATCGAATATACTGATCATTTGTCAAGCCAACGGCAAGCTCCTGAGTGTTAATTAGATATCCTTATTATGGTATCATGGGAATAATATTAATCTAATGCTAACTATATCTTTAATGAAATATACAAAAAAAGAGGAGTGAACGTAAATTGGGGATCATCGTAATGCTAATCATCTATTTGTTGCTTGGAATATTTGTGATTAAAGTAGGCATCGATAACTCTAGAAGTACGCAACTATCAAAAGAAATATTAAATGAGTTAAAAGAAATCAAAGAACTAATGATCAGAAATAAATACGAATGAATTCTATATAAGGGTGGAGGTGAACGAAAGTGAAAATTGGACTTATACTTATAATACTTGCTTTTTCTAATCTATTTCTAAGGATATGGATTGTTGGCCCGGACAAAGAAAAACTTCCTGAAGACGGTTATGAGCTTAATATAAAAGGGAAGCTTATACTTGCACTTGTGGGATTAATTACGGGGATTGTGATAATAATTGCCGATGGCCCAGAGGGTACGGTTATAAAATGGTTTTGGATTGTAGTTATAGTAGTAGCAATAGGGTTTCAGTCGTTCATCGACTGGAAATTTCTAAAACATACGAAACAGCACATAGTTTCACTTATTCTGTTAGTCCTGGGTGTGGTATTAGTTTATTTTATATTCTGATCTAGTTTCATTCGTACCGGCTTCGGACCCAGATGACGTTAATTGCTGAATAATCGCCTTTTGGGCAGCGTTTCGGACTCCAGTGCAGCTATTCGTTAGAAAGTGACTTATATTAGGTGTTTTTTATGCCAATAGTGGCCATGGAGTCCGATGGAATTCTTAAAGTGGAAATATACTGCTGTTAGTGTCAATGGAGTCCGTTAGTGACTTTGTAACTGCTGATGGCATCGAATCATACGAAGAAAAGAGGTGTTTCGGCAGCCAGCTTATGGCTTGTTGGGCACCTCCTTTTTGTGTTCACATTATACTTCTGCTTTCGTAGCCACGAGTGGACAGAATCCAGGGTTCGTTATACATAATTCTTGAGCGAATTCCGGTTGGAGCTTGGAGAGCTCGGCGAAATAGCTGCTGATTACGTGATTACCACTTGTAGATCCATTTTGGAAAGACAGTGAGTTAAAAGTGTGGACATGATTGTAATAATACTTTTTTTCCCGTTTGGGGAGCTTATAGACATGTGGAGGTGCGTAGGTTACAACATCAAAAAGATTGGCATACCGGTAACTCTTCCGCACATATTGTTTGAAAATATTAACGAAGTCCAGATCGCCTACCCGTGGGGAACCATAAGTATAGAGGTTAGGTGTGGTGTAAGAGGTATTTGCCGCAATATCTAAGGTACATAAGGTGGCGAGCGCTCCACCGAGGCTGTGGCCCGTAATGTATAAGGTCTTGTCGGGAGATAGCTTGGAGAGCGTAGAGAAGATGCCATCCCGAGCTGAAGAATAAATGTTGGTGAAGCCACGATGGGTGAGAGAGTCTTCTTTAAGATATTTGAACCGTTCCTGTGAAGCGAGGACGTTGGATATCCAATTGGTCGTCGTACTGGTTCCCCGAAAGGCAATAATAATCTCTTGTGAAGACTCCAAAATAAAGCCGAAACGTTCCCATACATTATTGAAGGATTGTGCTTCAATGGGATGACATAGCTGATAATCTAATGGAATGACGAAAACTCCATCTATATTTGAAAATTGTGTATAGGTCTGCCCGCAGACTGCAGCTAGAAAGATCGCCCTTTGCCCTTGCTCATTCCTCTTACTCACGTGCATCCCGCCTTTCTTTCCTACACTATATTAGGGGGATGAAGGAGTGATTCCTAAGAAAAAGGATTCCCTGAAACTTCTCTCTGAGTTACTATATATAAATAACTCCAACAGGAGAGAGAAGGGGGAAATGCATACATGAGCAACTTATTGGAAATTTTACACAAGGAAGTCGTACCGGCAGAAGGCTGTACGGAGCCGATTGCAGTTGCGTATGCCGTCTCCTTGGCGGCAGAGCTTCTCGAGGAAGAAATTACGGGGATTCAGCTGCATCTCAGCGGTAATATTATCAAAAATGCAATGGGAGTGGGCATTCCCGGGACAGGCCAGACAGGCCTGCCCATCGCAGCAGCCCTTGGAGCGGTGGTCGGCCGTTCTCACAAGGAACTGGAAATTCTGTCAGGTCTGACACAGGCTGAGTTGAAGATGGCAAATGACCTGCTGGATAGAAAGCTGCTAAAAGTGGAGATAAAGGACACTCCTGAGAAATTATATATTGAAGCCCAGTTGTTTACGCAGAACCATACGGCGACTGCCATTATTGCCAGAGAGCACACCCATATAGAATATTTGGCTCTGGACGGGGAGAAAATAACACCCCGGAATTCAAAAGCCGACTGTGGCAAGCCTAGTCTTTCCGACACGGAAGAGTATGCGGGCTCAGTAGACCAGATATTCGAGTTTATCTGTAACGCTCCTTTTTCAGAGCTTAGCTTTCTCTTGGAAGGAGCGCGGATGAACAAAGCGATCTCTGATGAGGGATTGCGAGGCGATTATGGCTTGCAAGTAGGCAAGAAAATGAATCAGCAATCTGCGGTGAATCTGTTCGGCAATGATGTAGCGAACAGAATTATCGCGGCCACTGCAGCGGCTTCAGATGCTCGAATGGATGGCAGTGCAATGCCTGTGATGACAACTGCGGGCAGCGGTAATCAAGGCATCGCCTGTACACTACCCGTTATAGCTCTGGCGGAATTGCTGGGCAAAGATGAAGAAATGCTAGCTCGGGCGCTTGCACTGAGCAATCTGGTCACTGTGCACATCAAACATTATATCGGGCGTTTGTCCCCATTATGTGGTTCAGGGATTGCAGGAGGAGTAGGAGCAAATAGCGGGATCATTTATCTCATGGGCGGCAGTCTTGAGCAGATCAAGCATGGGATACAGAATACGATAGCTTCTTTGTCAGGGATGATCTGTGACGGTGCGAATTCTACCTGTGCGCTGAAAATTTCCACCTCCACCAATACGGCGATCCAGGCAGCCACACTGGCTATGAACAACATTGCTCCTACAACCAAGGATGGTGTGATTTTCGAAGAGGTGGAAGATACCATCCGCAACATGGAGCGTTTGGTTCAGGAAGGGCTGGCGGAAACTGACAAGACCATTCTCAATATTATGCTCTCCAAAGGCGGAGCGAATTAGCTTCCAAATAAGTTGAAAACAAGATAGAACATCATAATTAAGACCGCCCGGTTCCCTGCATAAAATGGCAGGAAGCCGGGCGGTCTTTGTAACACTTCGGCAAAACATAGGTCTGCGAGAAGATTTGCATTAAATTTTAACATAACTTATTCTGAGTTAATAAAGGCATAGAGACTGAGGGTATAAAAAGGAGATAATATGACAGAGAAAATAGATATAGGCTGGAATTTTGCGAATGGTTATACTCATCTGCCGGAATCAATGTTTACAAGAATTAAGCCAACGCCTGTGCGTAAACCGGAACTGATTATTTTTAATGAACCATTGGCTGCTACTCTAGGGCTGAATAGCACAGCACTACAGAGCAAGGAGGGTCTTGGGATTCTTGCCGGCAACGAAGTTCCTGAAGGTACCGTGTCGCTTGCGCAAGCTTATGCTGGACATCAATTCGGACATTTTACCATGTTGGGAGACGGTCGAGCAGTGCTGCTGGGCGAACAGATCACCCCTCAAGGTGATCGTGTAGATATTCAGTTGAAGGGTGCGGGAAGAACCCCATACTCTCGTGGTGGCGATGGCCGGGCAGCGCTTGGACCGATGTTACGCGAATATATCATCAGTGAAGCTATGCATGGACTCGGGATTCCTACGACTCGCAGCTTGGCGGTGGTAGCTACAGGGGAGTCGCTAATTCGAGAAACGGAACAGCCGGGGGCTGTTTTGACCCGGATCGCGGCGAGTCATTTGCGTGTTGGAACTTTCCAATATGCTGCTGCATGGGGGACTGTGGAGGATCTGCGTATTCTGGCTGATTACACATTGCAAAGACATTATCCAGAAGCTCCTGTGGAAGATAATCCATATCTTGTTCTGCTTCGGGAAGTAATGGAACGTCAAGCAGCGCTAATTGCCAAATGGCAGCTTGTAGGTTTTATTCACGGAGTGATGAATACCGATAATATGGCCCTTAGCGGAGAAACGATTGATTATGGTCCATGTGCCTTCATGGATGTGTACAATCCTGAGACAGTATTTAGTTCCATAGACCAGCAAGGTCGTTATGCCTACCATAATCAGCCCGGGATTGGCGCATGGAATCTCGCCAGATTTGCCGAGACTCTCTTGCCATTGCTGGCTGACGATCAGGCACAGGCGATTAAGCTGGCTGAGGAGGCAATTTCAGATTTTTCGGAGCGGTCCTATCAATATTGGCTAACGGGAATGAGAGCGAAGCTGGGAATCTTTAACGAAGAGTTAGAGGATGTTGCTCTGATTGATACCCTCCTTGAACTGATGCAAAAATATCGGTCTGACTACACTAATACATTTCGGTCTTTAACTTTAGGCGTAATGGAAGATGCTGATCTGTTTGGCACTCCTGAATTTAAGCAATGGAATGAGCTGTGGCAGGCGCGCCTTAGCAGGCAGCAGGAATCACAATCCTTTTCACAGGAGCTGATGCGTACCAGTAATCCTGCGATTATTCCGCGGAATCATCGTGTGGAAGAAGCGCTTGAGGCGGCGGTAGAGCGGAAAGATTACGATGTGATGGAGAGGTTACTTCAAGCATTGTCTAACCCATACGCCTACTCCCCTGAACAAGAGGAATACTCGGCACTTCCTGAGGAATCCGCATGTCCATATCGTACATTCTGCGGTACTTAAATTGCTTATAATCTATCTGGAAAATGGGGGAAGGAAGAATGTTTCATGCTTATGATGTTCTAGCCAACCAGTTGCTGGCCAATGCAAATGATCCGAGTTGGTATGTGCCCTTTGAAGTGGCGGTTAAAGACTTAAGTGAAGAAGAAGCTTTTTGGAAGGTAACGGAAGAAAGCAATAGTATTGCTGAGATTGTGCAGCATCTGCTTTACTGGAATGAAACTTGGCAAACAAGGTATAAAGAAGCCAGTGTTCATGCGGTTCCTTCAGTGGATAATAATAATACCTTTGTCGTTGCAGAAGAGAAAACGTTCGAAGCGTTGCAAAAACAACTTTTAGAGGTTCTTTTACATTGGCAGGAATTGATTAAGAAAGAACAATTGGAAGCTGATGTTCAAGGATTCCCAGACAGTAAATGGTGGGAAGTACTCGGAAATGTAACAACCCATAATGCTTATCATGTGGGCCAGATTGTTTTTATTCGAAAAATACAAAAAAGCTGGAACCGCAATGTGAAGTGACATTGTGAAGTAAATCCTAAAAAAATAAAATTAAAAAGGCGTTAGCGGATGCACATTCATCTGGCTTTCGTCTTTTTTTACGTATTAATACTTACATATGCTTAATCATATACTCATAAACGCTTGTAAATACTTATAAAATGACTTATGATGACTTTAGGAGGTGAATTTCATTATGTATCAAGAGGAACGATTATTAAAAATACTCGAATATTTGAAACAACACCAAGCAATGAGTGTTCAAGATATCTGTACGCAATTTGAAGTCTCAAGAGATACTGCCCGACGGGATATTGTTAGGTTAGTACAAGAGGGCGTCGTTGTTCGGACGCATGGCGGTCTAGCGTTACCTGAATTGCAAAAAGAATTATTATCTTACCAGGATCGTTTGATCGATGAATCCGAGAGTAAGCAGAGAATAGGGAAGATCGGAGCCGCGCTTATCCAAGATCGTGAGACTGTGATTTTAGACGTATCGACCACTGTACAGTTTGTTGCTGAACAAATTAGTGCACAGGATATTACGGTTGTCACGCATTCAATAGATAATGTAGGGATTTTATCCCATCGTGAGGATCTGCAAATTTATGTACTTGGTGGTTACTTGAATGTGAAAAACCGCTTGTTATATGGTTCTTCCATTATCGATAAACTTAGTGAAATTCGTGCGGATAAAGCCTTTATTGGAGCGTCGGCGATCTGTGCTGATGGGCTCTATTATCCTTATGAAGAAGATGCGCGGGTAAAAAGAGAAATGGCTCGAAGATCTGATCAAGTGATTTTAGTAGCCGATCACACCAAATTTAATGCCAAATCCTTTTATCGGCTAGACTTTGACTTCATTGATATTTTAATTACAAATCGAGAGCTTCCAATCGAGATCAGAGAAGTTCTAGATCAGAAGAACATCACAGTTATTGAGTGTCAAGATGAAGCTGAAGAGGTTCGAAATCAAGAGTGATAACGAAATGGAGGAGAACGTTTATGACTTATATTTTGCAAAATGTACAAGTAGTGCTTCAGAATAGTATAGTTTCAGCGGCCAATGTATGGATTTCTGAAGGAAAAGTGATGAGGATAGACTCAGGAGATACCTCTATCCCAGAGGGTGAGTATGAACGGATTGATGGCGGAGGGCATTTGTTAGTGCCCGGAATGATAGATGTGCATATTCATGGTGCTAACGGGTTTGATATGATGGACGGTACTGAAGAGAGTATTCAAGAAGTATCGAAGGCTTGCGCAGCATCTGGTTGCACCTCATTTCTGGCTACCTCTGTGAGTTCTACGATGGAAGATCTTTTAGAGATGATTCGTAGTGTCAAACGTGTAATTGGGCATGAAGTGGGAGCAAAGATCGCAGGCATTCACTTAGAGGGACCTTATCTAAACCCCAAGAGAAAAGGAATGCAAAATGAAAAGTATCTGCGGCATCCTAACTTAGAGGAAATGAAGCTCATTTTCCAAGAAGCTGGATCACTCATTAAAATGGTTACGATTGCTCCTGAGCTGCCGGGAGGCATGGAGCTTCTTTCCTTTTTGAAGGAACGGGGAGTGGTGATAGCAATTGCTCATTCGGATGCCACATATGAGGAATCCAAACAAGCTTTTGCCGCTGGGGCAAGTCATGTTACGCATTGTTTTAATGGCATGCGGCCGATCCATCATCGAGATCCGGGGATTGTGGTTGCCGCTTTCGAAGAGAAACATGTAAGCCTGCAAGCTATTGTGGATAATGTCCATCTGCATCCTGCAATTATCCGATTGATGCATACCATGAAAGGACCAGAAGGAATGGTCTTGATCACAGATGCGTTACAAGCAATGGGGTTAGGGGATGGGAACTATATATTTGGAGGACATCAGGTTACGGTATCTGGGGGCATAGCGCGATTGGAAGATGGCACGCTGGCCTCCAGTACAGTTACCATGAATGAAGCCTTACGTTATACTGTCGAAACTGGAATTTCGCTGACAGATGCCGTACAAATGGCTTCAACTACACCTGCTAATATTCTTGAACTTCAACAAAAGGGGACGATAATCACTGGCTTAGATGCTGACCTGGTCCTCATGGATGATGAATTTAAAGTGCTCTGGACAATGGTAGGAGGGCAAATCTTACAGCTGTGACCGATATTCATGTGCGGTTATTCCGAACACGCTCTTAAAATGCCTGTTCAGATGAGTTAGATCCACAAATCCGCAATCTACAACAGCTGCATAGATATCCTTGGTTCTCTCAATGGACTGCTTGGCACGCTCTACCTTGCAATTTAAGAAAAATTGATAGGGCGATATTCCTGTATGTGTCTTAAACTCGCGAATAAACTGATATTTGGACAGACCAAATTCTGTGCAGAGATCGTCCAGCTTCAGCACATGGTCTAAACTGCAGTACATCATTTCCTTTGCTTTTTTGAGAAATTTATTATTCGTTCTACGATCGGTAACTATTTCAGTATTAGATACTAAATGAACCAGAGTGAATAACAGTTCACTGCACAAAGACTCCTCTTTGCCATTCTGGATGGCATGGTTTAGGGCTAATATGCACTGCGCCAATTTGTCATCGTATAAGATAGGAGTGGCGAAGCGGAGTTCTTTTTTATCTAGTATCTCTCGCATTAGGGTTGGCTTAATATAAAGCATGACATAATCAATGCCACCTTTATCATACGCATTGCCATCATGTGTTTGTTCTGGATTAAACAACATTACGCCATTTTTATGTGAGGATTGCAAACTACCGTCAAGATTATATTGCTGAATGCCACGAAGGGTCACACCGAGTGCATATTCCTCATGGCAATGTTTTTTATAGGTGAAATCAGTAAGGCTGGCGGATAAGGACAGGATCTCTGCTGACTTTTTATAGTTAAATCTCTCCACGTTCTTAACCTCCGCGACTTTATAGGATTCCCGATATCATAATGGCTGAGTATACTAAAAACAGTGCCATCACGGTATTTAGAACTTTTTGATGATTTTTCATAAATGTTCTGAAGATTGTCCCAAATACAACCCATGTCGTAAATGCAAAAAATCCGATCACAGTTATAATTATAACAAACATAAACAAGGCAAGCGAAGAGGTATAGAATGGCATTACGTAGTTGGGAATGACCGTTAGTGTAAATACTAGCACTTTAGGATTCACAAGCTGCATAAGCACGCCTGAGCGGAAATTGGCATTGGGGTCAGGCTGGTCTTCCATTGAACCCATTTTAAAGATTTTATAAGCAAGGTAGAGCATATATAAACTCCCAATGACTTGCATAATGATCAGGATATTTGGGATGATTTCTACTAGAACACGGTTCAGCAGAGTAGAAAGGATAAGTAATAAGCCAAAAGCCAGCGTGGATCCGTATACATACCCCATTGATTTTTTAGCCCCGGAATGTTGCACGGAAGAAAGAATAACAATATTGGTAGGACCGGGTGTAAATGTAGCGACAACGCAATAGATCAGAAAGGACAATATATTCATGATGACCTCCAGTAAAGTAGTTCTATGAATATAAACCTTTCAGTCTGAATGCTGATAGTATATTATTGCAGGATTTTTAAGAATTCCGGCCGGGAATAGAAGAGGTGTACGAATCAATGAATAAGAGTAATCAAATGGCCATAAGCACACTTTCTCCAGATGATTTTGAATCCACATGCTCTGTTTTTGAAATTTCAATCCCAGATGCTTTTGAAAAAGAAGGGCTTGATCATTTACAAGACGATATCCAAAGTGAAATAGATCATAAAAAGCAAATGGTGATGACTTCACTGGATACTACGACTGGGGAGCCTTACTTCCTTCTTGCAAAAATAGAAGAGCAGGTGGTCGGTACGATTTCCTTTGGAGCTTGTGGCGAAGATATTCAAACCTGCACGGATCATCAGTTAGATGAAATAGGGGAATTGGGCAGTCTATACATCATGCCAAGTTATCAGGGTCAAGGTGTAGGTTCAGCCTTAATTAAGGAAATGATGATATTTCTACAAAAGCAAGGGGTAGAGCGGTTTTGTCTGGACAGCGGTTATAAACGTGCACAAGTCAGGTGGCAACGTAAATTTGGAAAACCTTATAAAGTAGTGGAAGACTATTGGGGACCTGATTCCGTACATATGGTTTGGTTGTGTAATGTGAGTGATCATTTAAGCTAGAGATATATTTTTCATAAAAATAACAGTCCCTTTGCTGCGCGCAGAGGGATTTTTTGTTTTGTTGGATAAAACGGGTGTAATGTCGTTTGACAGATGATCTTTTGCCGGGTAATATGAATCTTAGATTTAGTGAATTAGTAATTTAGTAAATGAGTAAATTAGTAAATCATAAAATGGAGAGTGACTAACATGAAAATTCCAACAACTCTAAAACATAAACCTGTAGTCGTGTCAGAAAATTACGAGCAGGTTGATGGCCGCTACGCCGGGGACACAGATGCAAAAGGTCTATCCCTAGGATTAGCACAATGGAACGATAGAGGAAAGGTCGACATCTCAGCAAAGGTATGGAGACATACAGGGGACAAATGGTCGAGACAGTCCGAAGAGCTGCCAATGCACAGAGTGCTTGACCTGGCAATTTTGATTTGCAGAAGTAGTTTGTATTTTCAAGAGGCCTATCGTTTTCCAAAAATGTATGATCCCGAGAGCCCTATGATTGATCGTATTGGACTGCAGGGAGATGCAATGAGTGTATCTGTATGTGCAGATAATCCCATGATTGATAATGATATTAAGCTGTTCGCTCAGGCGCTTAGTGATGATGGTGAAATGATCGGAGAACGACTTTCGGTATTGTCCCGTTTATTGAAAGAAATGGGGTACTGAAATTTAGCAGAATGGCCTGTGAAAGGAGAATCATAAATTATAATGGACAAAAGTAAACGTAAAGAACTTCAGGAGCAATATAAGCAGCTCAAGACGTACATGGGTGCTATTCAAATTACAAACAAAAGAAGCGGGAAAATATTCGTTGACAGCTATCCCAACCTGAAGAATAAATGGATGACTATACAGATGCAATTAGATATGGGCAGATTTGCGAATGCAGAGCTGCAAAAGGACTGGAAGGAACTTGGAGCAGAAGCCTTCAGCTATGAGGTGTTAGAGCAGAAGGAGTCAGAAGACGTAACCGACGTGCGCTGGGAGCTTAAACTATTGAAAAAGAAGTGGTTCGAGAAATTGCAACCCTTTGATGACAAAGGATATAATAAGCCACTTACCCATTAAGCCAAGTATAAAGAAACCTTTAGCTTTCATAGCAAGGGTTTCTTTTTTTTGGATCGTATTTCACTCCGGATTTTATGTGTCGTAATATTATATATGTTTTGTCGCATTTTCCTACTAAAAAAGCTGTTTATTATGTGTTATTTTTATAGCAGATGTCAGAATAACATATATACGGGAGGCACAAGTAAATGACCATTAGAATTGGTAAGCTCAGCTATTGGCATGTGCATGCATGGGATTATACCAAGCAAGCTCAGGAGCATGAAGATACCGTATTAGCTGCAGTTTGGGACGAAAACGTAGAGCGTGGGAACAAAGCTGCGGAAAGCTTGAATATTCCTTTTTTTGAATCACTGGATGATTTGCTTGCGCAAGAGGATATAGATGCCGTTATCGTGGATGCACCAACGAATATGCATAGAGACGTAATCGTGGCTGCAGCCAAGGCGGGCAAACATATTTTCACAGAAAAAGTTATTGCCCCAACGTTAAAAGAAGTTAACGCAATTATCGCAGAAGTTAACGAGAACAAAGTGAAGCTAACGGTCTCCTTGCCTCGTTTAAATGACGGCTATACACTAACTATTCAAGAGATTCTAAGTCAGGAACTGCTCGGCAAGATTACTTACGTTAGAGTTCGCTTATCCCATAACGGAGCAACGGAAAGCTGGCTTCCTGATCATTTCTTTAGCTTGGAGCAATGTGGAGGCGGAGCTTTGATTGATCTTGGCTGTCATCCCATGTATTTGGCGAAGCTTTTCTTAGATCAAGATGTGACTGGGGTAAGTGCTAATTTTGGTTATGTAACCGGTAAAGAAGTGGAAGATAATGCCGTAGTGACACTATTTACGGATTCAGGAGCAATTGGTGTGGTGGAGGCTGGTTTCGTGAATAGTCATTCGCCGTTTACTATCGAGGTGCATGGAACTGAAGGAACGCTGCTTTACGGAACACCAGAGAATAAGCTTCTTCTTAGAACGAACAAATCCACGGATAAAGAAGAAGGCTGGAAAGAAGTAGCCCTGCAAAGCAATCGTGAAAGCGCCTTCCATCAATGGGTTGATCATATTCAAAATAATACACTTGCCACTCAAAATGTTGAAATGGCAGTTGAGCTTACCAGATTAATGGAGGTGGCGAACCGCTCGGCTAAAGAAGGCTGTGTAATTCCGATTGGGAGGACTTAACGTTGAGCAGCTTTCCCTATGAGATGATGTTTGAGAAGCAGGACATGCTTGAAAGATTGGATATCACGATTCTATGGGGACATTACGAGATTACAGTGTTTAGATTTCATTTGACATCTTTTCCACCGGGCAGAGTAGTCGAGTTCCATAATCATTCTGAATTTGAATTTCATTTCATTCCGCGCGGGAAGGGAGAAGTCATTCTTGGGGATCAAAAATATCCTCTTTCAGAAGGAATGTTCTATCTAACCGGACCAGGTGTTATGCATCGTCAAGAGGCAGATGCTGATGAATCCATGGAAGAGCTATGTCTGCATGTTGACATCAAAAAGAGGATCAGGGATGATGCTGATCTTTGGGAGGTTGCGGAAGCTGAGACCTGTGTGGAGAAGCTGAAGTGTTTACCCTTGGTTCCAGCACAAGACTATCACGGGGCTATGAAGTGTTTTCGAGAAGCGTACGAAGCATGCGATGGGAAGTTGACCGGATATTATACTTCAATTAAGCATCTTGTGATCAGTATTTTACTAAAGGCCGTTAGAGCGTATGATTCAGGCGGGATCCGCACGGAGGCGCCGGTTAGAGATATGCTGACTTACCGGTATCAATACGCAATGCAATATATGGAAGCGAATTATTCAGGAACGGTTACCTTAGAAAATGTTGCGGAAAAGCTAAATATTAGTTCAAGGCAGCTGCAGCGGGTGTTTAAGCAAGTAAATGCAGAACAATCATTCAGTAGGGCGCTTGAGGATATTCGATTGCAAGCGGTCTGCCGAAAGCTTGAAGAAAGCAATTATCCGATAGAACAAATCGCACAGTCGGAAGGGTTTACCAATGCTACCTATTTGCATATTGTCTTCCGCAAGCGGTTAGGTATGACACCGGCAACTTATCGAAACAGCAAACAAATCCATTAGAGGTGAGGGTGAAGGATATGAGTAAGGTTTTTCGTGTAGGGATTATTGGATGTGGTGGTATTGCGAATGGCAAACATCTTCCAAGCTTGAGCAGACAAAGTAAGGTTGAGATCGTGGCTTTCTGTGACATTATTAAAGAACGTGCTGATGAGGCAGCGGAGAAATACGGAAATAATAAAGCTACTGTCTATACGGATTACACTGAACTATTAAAAGATCAATCCATTGATATTATTCATGTGCTTACGCCTAATGATGTCCATGCGGAAATATCAATCGCTGCTCTAGAAGCCGGAAAACATGTGATGTGCGAAAAACCAATGGCTAAGACGGCGGCAGATGCCAAGCGAATGGTTGAAGCAGCGAAACGTACAGGCAAGAAGCTGACCATTGGATATGACAACCGGTACAGAGAAGACAGCTTATATTTGAAAAAAGCTTGTGAGTCCGGAGAGCTTGGTCATATTTATTTTGCAAAAGCACATGCCATCAGACGAAGAGCCGTACCGACCTGGGGAGTATTTCTTGATGAAGAGAAACAAGGCGGCGGTCCGCTTATCGATATCGGAACCCATGCGCTGGATCTAACCCTTTGGATGATGGATAACTATAAACCAAAAGTTGTGCTGGGCACTAAATATCATGAACTTTCACAAAAAGAAGAAGCCGCCAACGCATGGGGACCGTGGGACCCTAAAAAGTTCACCGTAGAGGATTCAGCCTTTGGAATGGTCGTAATGGAGAATGGCGCAACAATCATGCTGGAAGCGAGCTGGGCTCTCAATTCACTAGACGTACATGAAGCGAAATGCAGCTTAAGTGGGACGGAAGCAGGCGCAGATATGAAGGACGGACTTAGAATTAACGGAGAGAAATTCAGCAAGCTGTACACTAATAAAATTGAGCTTGGGGCAGGCGGTGTTGCCTATTATGAAGGAAAAGCTGAAAGTGCTCCGGATATAGAATTAAGAAAGTGGATTGAAGCGATTGAACAGGATAAAGACCCGGTTGTAACTCCTGAACAGGCTTTTGTCGTTTCGCAAATATTGGAAGCTATTTATGAATCGGCGCAGACCGGCAAGGCTGTGTATCTGGATTAGATTTTTGACAACTATAGCGATTTAGAGTAATATCCACTTGTGATTTAATTATAGGGATCCGAGACAAGACTCTCTCTTTACCGGGAGAGTTTTTTTGTTTTTTTACTTGTTTAGACTCTGGGTAATAGGGGTGGAAATCGTGGATACTGTTGATCGCAATCATGTGCTTATTGTGGAAGATGACGATAATATTAGACGTTTTATATCTATAAATTTAACGAATAATGGGTTTGTGGTTAGTGAAGCTGCTTGTGGAGAAGAAGCATTGCAGAGCTTTGAGGTGAGCCGTCCAGATGTTATGGTTCTGGATATCATGTTGCCTGATTCTAATGGGTTCGAAATATGCCGAAAGCTAAGAGAGAAAGACGCTGGGGTCATCATCATTTTCTTAACCGCACGTGGACAGGATTTGGACAAAATCAATGGCCTTGAAATGGGTGCTGACGATTACATTGTTAAACCTTTTAATCCATTAGAATTGGTAGCACGTATTAAAGCTATTTTGCGCCGTACAGAATCCGCTCTAAAGCCGCAAAGAACTATACTTCAAGCTGGACCGATCCGGCTGGATTTGAACGCGAACAAGATGTTTAAGCAGGATGACAGCATTGAATTAACTCCGAAGGAATTTCAGTTGATGAAAACCTTTCTGGAGCATCCGGATACAGCACTCTCTAGAAATGAATTAATGAATCTTGTCTGGGGAGAGGATTATATTGGAGATCCCAAAACGGTGGATGTTCATGTGCGTAAGTTAAGAGAGAAAATTGAGGTTGATGCTTCTAATCCGCATTGGCTTGAGACGGTATGGGGGCTCGGTTACCGCTTTAGAAAGGATGGTTGAAGAATGGGGATTCAGAAAAGATTAGTAGGAAGCTATTTTATACTCATTTGTCTTACTGTGCTCATTCTTGAAATCATTCTTAATGTATCTGTGCGATATTATTATTTTCATAACATAGAGGAAACCTTGATGAATCAAGCAGAGCTATCGGCTTCTTTTTTTCAGCAATACTTTGGGGACCAGGATCTGGAGGAACAATCGGATAGGTTACTGAAGGGTTTTGCGAGTCATTCTGATGCACAGGTGCAGATTATTAATGTTGAAGGCTGGCTGTTGCAGGACTCAAATGGACTTCAAGGCGATCTAACTATGACTGAGTACATAGATGTACAAGCAGCAATAAAAGGGCAGCCCGGCAGTTGGAAAGGTGCGGACCCTAACACAGAGGAAGCAATTTACGCGGTATCTTATCCCTTGCAGGCTAATGGAAACATCGTGGGGGGAGTCAGATTTATCACGTCCTTAACGGAAACTATACATACAGTTAAACATATTACGGTTTTACTGATCGGGGTGGGGATAATCGTTATTGGCATTGTCACCTTACTTGGATTATTGCTGTCTTGGACCATAACCAGATCAATTAAAGATCTGAAGCAGGCAGCAGACCAGATGACCGAAGGAGATTTCAGCATCAGAGTGCATAAGCGCTATCAAGATGAGCTTGGTTCATTGGCGGATACGTTAAATATGATGGCAAGCCGAATCTCCAAGAGTGAACAGCTTAAGAATGATTTTATTGCTTCCGTATCCCATGAACTGCGAACACCCTTGACCTCGATCAAAGGTTGGGCAATTACCTTAAAGGCGAGTGAGGTGAGTAATCAACCTCTATTTTATGATGGGCTTGATATTATTGAATCCGAAAGTGACAGGTTAACTCATATGGTGGATGAATTGTTGGATTTCTCTAAGTTGGATAACGGAAGAATCGCCGTTCACTTCACATCAGTGGATCTAACAGAACTGCTGCAGCATATCGGCAGACAACTTACCCCTAGAGCGACCCGACAAGGCATCTCACTAGAAGTGAAAATAGAAGAACATCTGCCAGTGATTCAAGCTGACGAGAATCGTGTGAAGCAAGTCATGATTAATCTCATTGATAATTCACTCAAATTTACTGGTTCATCAGATCGGATTTTAATCAGCGCCCATACGGTTCCAGGGAAAGTCGTGATTTCTGTAGAGGATACAGGCTCAGGTATCGCAGAGACGGATTTAGAGAATGTGCGGCAAAAATTCTACAAAGGGGATCAACAGGCTTCGGGCAGTGGCCTGGGTTTATCCATCTCGGAACAGATCATTAAATTGCATCATGGAGAGCTGCGAATAAGCAGCACTTTAGGCAAAGGAACGATTGTCCAATTTGACTTACCGATAGAATAAGAATTCAAATTTAACTATTTCATAACCACTTTCACCTCTTTCAAAGATAAAATACTATATATGCGGACAAGCGAGGAGTCGATGATCCAAATGCCGGGCAAATTCATAAAAATTGGTACCCTGTTTACAACTTTATTTTTGCTCGGAGGATGCGGAGTCCCGGCAACACCCGGAGAGCTGATTAAACCTCCATCATCAGAAGCAAGCCTGCAGCGAGACAAAACGAGCCAGGAATTTATTAAGTGGCTTCCAGACAAAGCTCAATTGATAACTCCGATGAAGGGACAAGAGGATAATGCCATCTCTTTTGGCGATATGGATGGAGACGGAATTGACGAAGCCGTAGTTGTGTATGAGTACAGTAAAAACAAAGGATATACTATAAAAGCAATGTTGTTGAGGCAGGAAAATGAAGCTTGGCAGAAGATTTCCGAGGTTGAGGGGTTTGGGTATGGTCTAGATTATGCCGGATTCTTTGATGTTGATGAAGATGGCCATAAGGAGCTCGCGCTGGGCTGGTCATTGGGTGAGGCTGGGAATGGTCTGGATATCTATACGCTAAGTGAAGATAAACTGAAGCTGTTATCGAAGAAAGCGTATCAGGGCAAATTTGATCTGAGGTAATCATTCAATCTAGTCATCCGTAGCGCTTCAATGTGAAAAAAAGAAGTAAAAGTGCTCAGCACAACAAGAAAACTACAGAAATTAAATAGAGGTTGTTTTATGCTCATCTCTACCAAAATTGCAAAGCTGGACAGATCCGTACTTTTTCTCACCACCTGCTTAGTTGGCGTGGGTACTGTTGCTATTTATGAAGCGACTACGGATACGCGGTTAGACGGTCTTTACATAAGTTATTTGTATTTATTTGCTTTATTTTGCCTACCCATGTTATTCATTGCTTTGGTAGATTATAAGATTCTATTAGGCAGGTTAGCGTATCTCTTTTATGGCGTGGGCATAGGTTTACTCGTACTGGTCAAGCTGGTTGGAGAAAACCTCAATGGTGCCGTGCGTTGGTTAAGCATTGGGAGCTTTCAGCTTCAGCCCTCCGAGTTGGCTAAAATATGTACGGTGCTGCTCATTGCTCATCTATTAGGTACACGAGAGGGCCAGCAGCTGCGGTTTTTTCAAGATTTAGTACCGGTTTGTTTCGTTTTTTTAATTCCTTTTATTTTAATAATGGATCAGCCCGATTTGGGTACAGCGCTCGTTTTTGCTGGCATATTACTTAGTATGCTGTGGATTGGTAACATCCGTGCTCTATATATGATTCTGATCCTTGGTGTTGTGATTATTTCGATCGGCACGATACTATGGCTGTATTATGCCAACTTCGACTTGTTATCCAAGATTGTCGAACCCCATCAATTGTCACGAATCCAAGCTTTTTTGGACCCGCAAAGCGATCCTGATAAATCTTGGCATGTAAAAAACGCAATGATAGCCATTGGCTCCGGAGGATTATCGGGCAGTGAAGGTATTTTTTTGCGAAAAGGATATATTCCATATGCGTATTCCGATTCGATCTATGTAGTCATCGGGGGGAAATACGGTTTTATAGGTTCATCCGTGCTGCTGATGCTTTATTTACTGCTCGTGTACCGAATGATCTTTATTGCGCTGGATAGTAGGGACCGTGCGGGTACCTATATTGTCACCGGGTTTATCGCCATGTTCATCTTTCAAGTTACCGTTAATCTTGGGATGCATATTGGGTTGCTGCCCCTGACGGGGATTTCATTGCCTTTTATTAGTTATGGAGGCAGCTCATTGCTAACTAATATGATTGCGATTGGCATGGTGTTAAGTGTTAAAGTTCATAAGGATGAAAGCACTGATTGAATTAGCTATTGGAACTGAGTGGAGGAAATTATGTCTAACAAACGCAAGTGGACAACAACCCGTAAAATTCTGACGAGCATTGGTCTTGTCTTAGGCGCAGCTATTATAGGGATTGGAGTATATGCAGGGTATTTATATAAAAAGACGGATGATGCGATACAGCGTATGGCAGCTCCAGTCACCATCCAGCCCACAGCTGTTCCAGAGGAAAAAAAGGAGACGGTATCGGTTGAACCTATGATTTTTCTGCTAGCCGGGGTAGATAGCCGGGATGGCGGTGGTGGAGTAATGAATACCGATGTTCTGATGCTTGTCAGCTTCAATCCGGACACGAAGTCGACGAGTTTCTTATCTTTACCACGGGATTTGTTGCTAAAACCTAAATCGTTGCCTTCCCGCAAAGCCAATTATTATTATGCTTATCATTACATAAAAGACAAAACAGAGGCTATTCCAAATACAAAAGAGTTCTTCAGTAATTTGCTCGGTCTGCCGATTGAGCACATGGTTGTGGTGAATTTTGATGTGTTGCAGAAGACCGTGGATTTGCTTGGCGGACTGACTATAGATGTCGATATGGATATGAAATATACCGATACGGCAGATGGTACACACATCGATTTAAAGAAAGGCTTGCAGAAGCTGGATGGCAAACAAGTTCTTGATTTTGTACGGTACCGTAAATCGAATCAAGGAACGGCTGAATCCTCCGATTTCCAGCGCAATGATCGGCAGCAGCAAGTAATCAAGCAGATTCTGGATAAGCTAGGAAATTTCCAAGGCGTGTCCCAATGGGGAAATGTATTGGATATCATTGGTGAAAATGTGAAGACGGATATTCCTCAAGCAGATCTGCAGCAGTGGTTATTCAACTTCCCTAAACTTAAACCAGAGCATATTAATTCCTTACATGTGGAATCTCTTTGGAAGAGTCCGTATGTCTATGTGAATAAAGAGGATCTAAAACAAGCACTTACTACTCTGAGTACGGAAGCAGGCGTCAGCTCCGAAAGCTCATTACACTTGGAGAATGTTGGGACTGTGGATTAACATCAACAAACTGCTCTTAGGAGCAGTTTTTTTGTAGCTTTCTGCCGGCTGTGAGTTTATGTAGAAAATAAGGTGAAAGAGTTTTTTACCTCGTATTGAGCTTCCAATTAATAGTATAATAAGAACTCGTAGGAGTTATTTCAATATGTTGTAGAGAGCTTATCCACAATAACTTTATGCGAATACATACTCATATTTTTTTGAGGAATAAGGAGATGAGAGCATGACTGTAAAAACTACAGCGGAACAAATCCGCATTATCGAATACGATTCTTCTTATGCTGGGGCGGTCGCAGAAATGTGGAACCGCAGCAACGAAAGCTGGGGCGGAGGCACCAATCAAAGAACTGAGGACAGTGTGCGCCGTGAGATGGAGATCTCGTCCAATCTTAATGCCTTTCTTGCCGTTGATGGCAAAGAGGTAGTCGGCTTCTGCAGCTTCGCCCACTACCGTCAAGATGAAGGGGCTTTGTATGTCCCGCTATTGAATGTACGCCCCGATTATCACGGATACAAGGTTGGCCGTAATCTGATTCTGAACGCTGTTCGCCAAACAATAGAAGCGGGCTGGCCACGTCTTGATCTGTTCACTTGGGCAGGTAATACGAAAGCCGTACCGATGTATAAGAAATGCGGATTTTTTTGGGAGAAAAATGAAGATTACGTCCATCTGATGAACTTCATTCCAACAGTACTGCAAACGGAAGCACTTGCTCCTTATTTTGAAGAACTGGATTGGTATGCAGACAGTACCCGTGATCTTCCCATCCAGCCAGATGGCCGCCAGGAGCGTGGCTTTGATTTCTTTGATTACACTTGGCAAAAGGGAAAACTCTCCTTGCGGGCGGAATTCGAGAAGACTGGCCGCGGTCTGACCGCTCTTGATACACCAGACTATGAAATCTCTACGGAAATTGATGATCATGATCTTGTGTTTGGTTCGACCTACAAGATTCGCTATCGCATCAAGAATCGTTCGACGTCTGAGCTGGCCATTGAGATCGAAGGCCAGAACGATAAAAATATCCGTTTTGCTCTATCTGCTGCGCGAATACTCGCTCCAGGTGAAACGGTTATCGTGGAAGGTGATTTTGAGCTTGATTCAGTTCGGGAAGAACAGAACGATAAGAAGACACACCCCGTTGTTATGAGCAAGTGGATCATCGGTGGCAAGCGTGCGGAATTCCGCATTGGCGTTGCTCCTAAATTTCCACTCAAAATGAAGATAGCGCTGCCACACCGGGAATTGTATCTGGGTCTTCCTTCGGAACTGTACCTTAATGTGGAGAATAATTTTGCTGCAGAAGCAGAATTTTCTTTTGATTTGCCCGAAGACGAATTCCTGATGTGGGCGGACCGTACAGTAAGCTTTACTGTTCCAGCTAAGAGTAAGGCTTCTATTCAAGTACCCTTTACCCTAAATTCATACGGTCTTTATTCACAGGCTATTGAGGTAACGGCCGTTCCGGTTGGAGAGAAGGCAGTCACCTTTATCAGCAAGCTATCCGTTCTAATGAAGGGAACGCATGGCCGCTTTGGTGGGGAAAACGGGGATCAGTGGGTGGCGGTGAATGGCGCCTACTCCATTCATCTTAATAATACCGACAATGGAATGTGGATTGAATATCCCGGCTCGAGCCATAATTTCTGGTTGACCCATCCGAAGTTAGGCAAGCCATTCGCAGAAGAATTCTCTAAGAAACAGGCCAAAGAAGTAAAGATCTATTCTGAAGGGGAGAGTCAGGTGCTCGAAGCTCTTTACGAGTCGGAAGAATTTCCGGGTCTTGAGATAAAAAGAGTGGCTAAGCTATTTGCTAACGGAATCGCTGAGTTTTATAGCGAGGTTTGCAATACCAATAGTGACATCCTGGAAGAAGACATGTATCTGTTGACGAATTTCGGCTTTTTCGGTAAACAGCTTATCTTGCCATATCAGGGCCAATACGTGGACATGGGCGATGCTTACTCAGGCGATCCAAGTCTTTGGGACAGTGCACAAATTACGGAGAACTGGTTGTTCTGCAAGGAAGAGAACGTCACATGCGGAATCTGCTGGGATCCTTCGCTAAAATTACTTCGCCCGGAATACCCGCTTGGGCTGGAGCATAATCTTGGCCGAATCTCCGCTGGAGATGTCGTACGGACAAAAACTATGATGTTTGCTCTTAACACCTTCCTTAAGTGGTCGGAATTTCGCGCCTTTGCCCTAAAACAGCAGAATTCGGTCATACCGGTGTTGGATGACCATCTTGAGCTAACGCTCGGCGGTGGAAATCCGTTTGCGGCAGGGGCACTTCATGCCGAGCTAATCGAACGAAAGGTGACACCGCTTGATGGAAGCCTTGAATTGTATGTACAGGCTGATGGAGAAGAGGAGCGAAGTGTCGCTGAGATGGAGTTGCAAAGAGGACAAAATTTGCACTCCGCAGGTTTTGAGCTCTCTACTGAGGATACAGAATCACCAGAACACAACGAATCTGGCCGTAAGGTCCGGGTCGTCTATCACGGTGAGGACCGCATTCAAGAGCGAACAGGCCTCTGGTTTCCACAAACGGAAACAAGCGTTGTTTGTGGGATAGAAGAAGGACCTGCGGGTCCCATTTACACAGTGACCAACGGAGTTCTATCTATTGCAGCTGCTCCTGATTTCGGCAGTGTTGTGCATTCCTTGAAGCACCGAGGAGAAGAGTGGTTGGACAGCACCTTTCCGAAAGCAGAACCACGCTCCTGGTGGAATCCTTGGCATGGTGGACTCGGTGTGGGTATTTCTGGAATAGGCGGATTTAGCCGGTTGCAGGAGCCAAGAAGCGCAGCTTGGACGGAGCAGATGGATGATCACGGCAACGTCTGGAAGGGTTTGAGACTGACCACTTCGATGGAGAAGCAGGAAGCAAACCGGGGGATCACGATCAATCAGCATTACCTCATGCTGCCCGGAGTTCCTGTGCTCTGTGTGTTGATTTCAGTAACCAATGAAAGTGGAATGACGCTGCCGCATTATTCGCTATCCGAGGATAGTTACTTTAAGCCTTCACCAATCTATTCGGAAGGCTGGATGGAGCTCCCAGAGGAAGGCAACTTCCCTATCGGGAAGGTCGAAGCCCATCTGGAATCCAAGGGGCTTATCCGAATCGGTGCAACTTCGCGTAAAGACATGCTGCATGTGGTGCATAGTTATCCTAATCAGAGAGCTATGTCTTACGTGAACAATAAGGTATTCACATATGGTGTGAATCACCAT
Organism: Paenibacillus sp. FSL L8-0333; assembly: GCF_037965665.1. Taxonomy (NCBI): domain Bacteria; kingdom Bacillati; phylum Bacillota; class Bacilli; order Caryophanales; family Paenibacillaceae; genus Paenibacillus; species Paenibacillus sp. FSL L8-0333. Next base: position 4,345,539 of record NZ_CP150186.1, on the reverse strand, counting down.
CTACTACTTCTGAACGGAGAAACCGCTTGGACACAGCCGACCTTCATGATCATGGGAGAGCTCGCTCTGGATCCAGAGGTAATTCGTAATCTTATGAAGGTGACCTTTGCTAGTGCTTCTGACAAAAAGGAGACTATAAATGCCAATCATTGATATTCACATACATCTGTCGGACATCGATAGCTTTCATCAGACAGCACAGGACCTCTCCAAAGTTGATTACACAGCTGCTGGGCTCAAAGCGGAGTTTGACAAGAACGACGTTGTTCTCGGCATTGGAATGGGGGTCACGGAGCAGACGAAGGGAGCCTTTCCTGACTCTGCCTCTCCCAATCCGATGGGTCTCGACTTGGAAGCCAGTGTACCGCCGTTCTTAATGGAATGCGTGGGCATTAATCCGAATATGCTCGGAGGAAAGGATGCTTTGGATGAGCTGGACCGAATTGAGGCACGGCTGCAAGCTCCTGAGGTAGCTGGTATTAAGCTCTATGCCGGGTACTATCATCATTACGTTTATGACAAAATCTACTCGCCGATCTATGAGCTGGCAGCCAAGTACGGCACGCCTGTGGTTATTCATACCGGTGATACGTATTCGATGAATGGATTGCTTAAGTATGCGCATCCGCTTACCGTGGACGAACTAGCGTTCCAACGGCGCGACGTGAACTTTATGATCTGCCATTTAGGCGATCCATGGGTGATGGATGCTGCCGAAGTGGTCGCCAAGAATCCGAACGTCTATGCCGATTTATCTGGTCTCGTTGTTGGTGATCGGCCTCATTTTGAGCGGTTCATGAATGAACCCCTGTTTATGGATCATTTTCGCCGGGCGCTGGTATACTCTGATCACTATGAGAAAATGCTGTTCGGTACCGATTGGCCACTCGCGCCTATTGACCTGTATGCGGAGTTCGTCCGCCGACTTGTGCCTGAGCAGCACCACGAGAAAGTATTTTATGAGAATGCCTTTGCATTATTCCCACGCATCCAGCAGAGAATTGCAGCGCTCTGAGCGGAGCGGGACAGTATATTTTAAGCGCAGGAAAATAATATAATTACGAACAAGCCATCCTTTGTTAGTACTAAAGGATGGCTTGTTTTTACATTTGTATGAAACCATGCCTATTTTTAGATTGAGGTTCCAAATTTTAATCTTCCTTTTCTTTACTTAACAGATCAGCTAGCTCTACTGAATTCTTATTTCTTAAATCCAGCATCTTTTCGCTATTGCTAGCTTTAATCAGGAAACCATCTTTCGTTTTAAAATCCATATAAAGGCTAAATCCGACCACCTTTGAATTAGCGTAAGTAACAGTCATTCGATAAGTTGGTTGACCGACATCAACAGACCCGCGTACTTTTTTTACAGTTCTTATAGCATCTTCGAAGATTTGAAGGCTTTCACGGTCAGTATAAGTGATTTCTGTTGTTTCGGATACAAGATTGACACTAACGATCTTTTGCGTGGGTCTGACTAATACAAATAATAAAATCAGTAAAATTATCAGTGAAAATGATAGAATACTAAATTTTTTCATAACCTGCCCTCCTTACTTAAGAATAATGCAGACCAATCACTTAGTTTCCAAAATAGTTATAAATTTCAGCTGAGTGTGCGTTGGTTATCTCATTGTTGGAATCTTATAAAAATTCCTAGGGTTCTATTTATTATTTGCTACTGGACTGGTGAAACCTTTATTAAAATAATAAACGTCTAAGAATGTATACATATTTTAGAAATAATGTGCTTGCTTTTTAATTACACGTTTGTATAATGAATGTATTACACAAATGTATAACAAGGAGAAATAGGGATGAATAACAAAATCAAACGCTTGCCAGATGCTGAACTGGAAATTATGCTGGTGATTTGGCGAGCCGAGAGTTGGGTTAGCTCCTCTTATATTTTGAATCAACTGGGGGACAAACGTAAGTGGGCGCTTGCAACTTTGATGACAGTGCTGTCACGGCTGGTTGAAAAGGGCTTTCTATCTTGCGAAAAAGAAGGGCGGAGCAACCGTTATCTCGCTGCAATTTCTGAGACAGATTATAAAGAGAGCGAAGGGAAGTCTACCCTTGAAAAGCTTTTTGGCAACTCTGTGCAGGATATGGTGATGTCCTTATACAATGGGAAGGCGATTGATAAAAGCGATCTTGCTGAGTTGCGGGAACTGCTCGATAGAGTAGAAAAGGAGGAATCCTGATGATAACAGGTCTTTTTACAGATTTTCTGGTTATTTCTGTGACCATAAGTTTAGTTATTATCGGCTTAATCACATTAACTCCCTTGTTAAGAAAACATTATTCGGCTAAGTTGAGCTATTGGATATGGTTGATCCTAACCCTGCGATTATTGTTGCCATTCAACTTTTCCTTTACCAATCCTCCTGTGGCGATTCAGCTACCCGAAGGTCAGGCCATAGCAACTGTCTTTCAAAGCTCAGTGTCCCAGAATTTGCAGGCGGATACGTCAGTAATCTCTCAGCCGGTCCAGACAGGGGATGTAAGCCATATCCCTTCTATAACTAATATCTTAGCGTACATCTGGGTTACTGGAGCTGTGCTTTTTTTAGGGTATCATTTGCTTAGTTATTTCTTTTTCAGAAAACAGGTATTACGTTGGAGCAGCCCTCTTCAGAGAGAGGATATGTTCTCCAAGCTCAAACAAGTCGCTAAAGAAATGCATGTAACACCCGCCATTCCGGTTCTGATAAGCAGTAAAGTTCCGAATCCGATGCTAATGGGTTTTTACAAGCCAACACTATTCTTGCCGCATGATCAATATAGTGAGGAAGAGCTGGAGTTTATCTTAAAACATGAGCTGGTCCATTACAAAAGGCATGACATCATATATAAGCTACTGCTACTGATTGTGCAGGCACTGCATTGGTTTAATCCATTGGTCTGGTTCATGGCACGCGAAGCTGTCCGCGAAATTGAAATTTATTGTGATGACACCGTTGTACGTAAGCAAAATGCAGCATATCGAAAGAAATACTGCGAAGCTATTTTATCGGTTATGCAAAGTAATGCTACTCGGCATGTAGCTTTATCTACGAATTTTGCAGGAGGAAAACACTCGATGAAGCAGCGATTCGGCAGTATTTTAAATATGAAAGAAAAACGAAATGGAGTAGGCGCATTTCTTGCGGTCTTAATGGTGGTTGGTGTAACAGCAGTGCTAGCAGCCTGTACGAACCTAACCGGACAATCTACAGATACGGCGGCGCTCAAACCAGGTACTATCTATTCTTACAGCTCTAGTGGCGAACAAGTTGTTGTGCATGACGCTGGGAATACGTATTCCATGGACGAGGATGGTAATGTCTCTGTCTCATATCGGAAAGGGGAGATCCAAGCGCAAACGCCTTTAAAACTTGATACGACTGGAACTGAAATGGGGATGGGTAGAGCGGATACCGGATTTTATATCTCCGAGGACAAAACTGCAATTGTATATGGATTTGCGAATGGTAAAGAATCCCCTCTACATGTATTAATCAGCGATGACATGGGGAAATCGTGGAATAACTACAACATTGAAGGTGCTAAGGGTTATGATGCCAAGTTCATCGGGTTTACTGACAAGCAAAATGGTTGGATCGTCTCCGGAGGTTCTGCAGGTGTGGGACGTTCGCTAAATTATGTATACCAGACCTCTGACGGCGGGAAGACATGGACGGAGCTTGGAAATCCTAACGATTTATACGCGGAAAGTTTAGCCGGGGCAGGGTTTTCTAACAAGGATATCGGATTCTTAGGGTTCAGATATTATGAAGATAATGGGCCTGTTATTTATTGGACCAAAGATAAGGGTAAGTCATGGGAAAAGCTCGTGGTATCCCTACCGGAAACCTTTAATGAATATCAAAAAACGCCGCTTTCACCTATTTTTAATGGAAAAGAAGGATTGTATCCTATTCTGCTCAGCAAAGAGGGCAACACTGTAGGTACCATCTATCTGTCGAGTAAGGACAACGGCCTGAAGTGGACGTATGATTCAGCATATGATCAATTGGGCGATTCTAAATAAGAGCAAGTGGAGCAGGGGGTGGTCTACAAAGATCCCGCCCCTTTTTTATATGGTGGGCTGACGATTTTAATATGTAGTGGCTTTTAATTGTATTTCGTACAGCTATTTTCGCTCGAAAAACTCGCTCCTGAAGATAGTTGTATTTTGTACACCTATTTTTTAGTTTTTTGCCGCTAAAGCTGATAACTGTGATTTTTAATTGTATAGAATACAGTTAAAGTGAGAAGTTAGCCTTTTACAGACGAAATAAGTGTATAAAGTGCAGTTATCTCATAGGTTGCATAAAGTTAGAGCGATAAAAATATAGGGGGAGAACATAGTGGAAAGCCAGCTGCTGTTAGTGAGGAACGCAAGCTGCTGTCAGTGCGAAACGGATGCTCTATCGTAATTCGGCTGGGCATTTGAAAATTCTATGGATTAATCCCCGAGGGTTGCTCAAAGAAGACCTTAAAGTCGGATAGCTACGATTTATCATTATCTGCTTAAACTTCCGCTACAAACCAAAAACACCAGGCAGAGCTTCTCCAATAATCGGATAGTCAATGCCTGGTTGTCTTTTTACTATTTTTTTAATAACGAGACTTTATTTGAATCTATCATCATCTGCTTTAGTATAACGCCTCGTCACCGATAAAAGAGGAATAAATTACTTTTTCCAGCCTCCACCGCTATGTGAGGAGGACTCTACATAGTCTACGTTGATTTTGCCAGTGCTCGTTCCTACCTCAGTGTTGAAATTATATTGTCGCAGGTTCCAATCATCGAAGGTTCCCTGCCAGTCATTATCTACGATGAAGGTGTAACGTGTTGTGGCGGAATTAGTGCCTCGAATATGAGAGCAGACTGCTCGTGATCCGTAGATACCCATTTTATAGCCTTTGGAATTTTTAGTACTGCTGTCTAGCACTGATTTTATGCCTTGAAAATAAGGTACTATATTGTTTGTGATTTCGGTAGAGGTCATATCGCGGTCTATGGCAAAATAAATCGGAGTGCTGCTGGTTTGTCCCAAATCACTTGCTAAGCCTACAGCCGTTTCAGCATCTTTAACACCATTGGCTTTCGTAAAATGATCGAGCGATTTGCTGATTTGATAAAGGGATATGATATATAATCCCCCATCTGAAATCCGTGTAATCTCAGCTGAGGTGAGACCATCCTGATATCCTTCGACGCGATTCAAATATCGGCAAACGAATGTGAATTTATTATTTTTAAGTGTAGTTAATCTTGCTGCTGTTACATTTGTAGCTGTATCACAACCTAAAGCCATTGTAATTGCCTTCTTTCAATTATTTTGTTTAAGGTTTGGCGCCAACCTCCCTATCAATATATGAGAAAACTTTCACAGATTCTTGGGGGAACCACGAAATGAGAGAAAAAGAGGCAGATTGAGAGGATTAATAGAAGGAGAGACTTTGATCGCTTATTTTACTTTCATTATGGATGGAGGCGGGAAAGGTACGAGCGCTGCACTAGTAAAGGATGGGATTACTTATGTATCAGCTAGTCACTGGGAAGCGGCAGGGTTGAAGGTTGTATGGGATAAATCGCATCAAAGAGCGGAGTTTACTGGATGGGGAAAAAATAGCCGTTCGTATTGGAAGTAAACAGGGGGTTTATATCTAACAGATTCCGCAGGACAAACTCGCTTGCTAACGAACCTTGGTTCGCAGTTATTCGATGCTGTTCAATTCGATTTTCAGAAGACGCCGAAAGGTCTAATCTATCTAACCGTAACAGATGTTTACGGAGAACCACATATCAAAAATAAATGGTATACGATGATTATTAAGGATGGAATGGTCATTCGCCAGGAATGGACGAGGATTTTCTACTGATTAGGTCCAATCAACAAGGTTTCCTCATGATGATAGATCGCAAAACAAGTGCCAAAACATTGTTGTACAAGGCACTTCTTGACGTAGAGCAGCAAAAATATGCCGAAACAAACGACCTTCCTTTTTTTGGAGATAACCTGAAGTTCCTGAAAAGAGAAGGGGATGCCCTGCTTTTTAATAATGAATATGTACAAGACGGTAAGGTTTATAAGTTTATGCTGGACGGTTCATAATGGGGAGGCTGAGTGGCGTCTCCGCAGGTTATCATAGTAAGATTTGATCCCAAGGTTTAAGAACCTTGGTTTTTTTGCTAACTAGAATAGTATAAGATCATGCTTAAACGGGTCAATGATTCTCCTGGATTATAATATACATGGGGTTTGTCTGCGTTAAACGTGATAGAATCACCAGATTTTAATAGATATTCATTATCATTGACACGCAAAGACAATTCACCATCAAATACAGTGATTAATTCTTCAGTTCCTTCCATATGTGGATTGGCATCAAGGTATCCACCTTCGTCTATCTCGACTGTATAACCCTCAAATCGTTTGCTTTCATCAAATGGGAAAGATGGATACACTCGATATTTTCCGTTGTCTTCAAGCAGTGGTTGAATTTCATTTCTTAATATCACTCTTGTGTCAGGCTTTGGGTAATCTATTAGCGTAGAAAATGAAGTTTTTAATCCATTAGCGATCTTCCAAATGGTTGTAATGGTAGGTGTTGATTCGCCTCTTTCGATTTGACCAATCATTGTTTTGCTTACTCCTGTTAATTCTGCCACCTTTTCCAGGCTTAAATCTTTACTTCTTCTAATCTTTTTTATATTCTCCGCAATGATTTGATTTATCTCTTCCACGGTAATTCTCCACTCCCTATTTACTTTATAACGACCAAGATATACAATAAAACGCACATGAGGACGTTATAACGTTCGATAAATACATTATAACATACAAAAAGGGAAGGGGAGAAATGAGTTAGTGATTGTTTCTTTGTTTTTATATGCATTTGTTGCTAGCTTTACTCCGGGACCCAATAACATTATGGCAATGACTTTTGCAAACCAGTTTGGTTTACGAAAAACAATGAAATTCTGTTTAGGAGTGGGCACAGGTTTTTTCGTGATCATATTGTTATGTTGCTATTTTAATATACTTCTGATTAATCTTATCCCAAAGATTGAATCTATTATGGCTGTGATAGGCGGAGTCTACATGTTTTATTTAGCATTTAAAATTATTACAAGTAAACATCAAGAAAATGATGGAAGTGGCGATAAACACAACAGCTTTATTCCGGGTATGCTTTTACAATTTATTAATCCAAAAGGGATATTATATGGAATCACAGTTACATCTACATTTATTCTTACCTCTCATTCTTCCTATTTTAGTTTATTGAGTTACTCTATAGTCTTAGCTCTCATAGGTTTTATGGGCACTTTTAGTTGGTGTTTATGTGGTTCTCTTTTCAAAAAAATGATATCTAAATATAGAAGTCAATTTAATATACTGATGGGATTGTTGTTAGTGTATTGTGGAGTTTCGATAGTGATAGGATGAATAAATGAAGCCTCATGTCAATAACGCCATAACATTGAACCGGCTTGATAACCTGATCCCAATGTCCAAAATAACAAGTTATCGCCACGTTTGATCAAACCATGTTCAATTGCACAATATAAGGCCAGAAAGGGACTGCTTGTGCCAGTATAGCCATATTCGTCGGCTACATAAATTATTTTATGCTGATCCAGGTTCAGCTTAGCCTGAAGTAATTTAATATTAGCCAATGTAAATTGTGAAAAACAAAAAACTTGTATATCCTCGAATGTTAGGTGATGTTTGTTCAATAATTCAACAATAGATGTTTCCGCAAATCGTACACTGTCTATTCCGCTGAATCTCCCCCAGTGTAAGTAGCGGTGTTCAGCCCCATCACGCAAAGACTTAGCCAATCCTTGAGCGGGGTACACAATTTCTTCTGTAAAACGGCTGTCCGAAAGATACCTTACGTCAATTAATCCACTCTCTGAATGGTCTTTTTCTAAAATGAGGGCTACGGCGGCATCGCCAAAAATTGAATATGTTATTGGATGTGATGGATCAGCCCATAAATTTAAAAAATCCGAACCGATAACCAACGCTCTATCTCTATCAGGATCATCGTATAAAGTACGAGCAGCCTGTTCAACCGCAATAAACATTCCTATACAATTCCCATTCAAGTCATAGCAAAGCGTATCATCTTTACCTTTGATAGCTTTGTGAATAAGCAATGAATTCGTTGGTGATAGATATTCCGGAGTTGAGCTGGAAAAAAGAATCAGGTCTATATCTGCAGATTTCAATGTAGCACCATCAATTGCTTGTTGAGCGGCATTAATCGCCATCGTCAACGAGTTCTCCTTCGTTCCTTCAATAACATGGCGGTTTTTTCTGCCTGTCTTTTTAAGAATCCGCTTAATATCTATGCCTTGCTTTTGAAAATGGTCAATAAAATATTGGTTGTTAATCACTCTTTCAGGACAATAAATGGAGACTTGTTTTATCGAGATACCTTCTAACATAGCATGATCACCCCTTGTAATAATTTTGCAATCACATTACATTAAGTAATCTAAAAGTATCTGTTTACCTAACAACGCCTGCTCATTTCTATAAGCTTGTTTGTCCAAAAAAATTTGTGATGTTATAGTTTATTATCTTAATAAAGCATAACACTAATTAGTAAAAAATTCTATAAATTCCTAAAAGTGTAACAAAATCAACTAATCTAATATATCCACTAAAATTAAGTCCACAGCAACCATGTTGCGGGTGGACTTTTTTGCTTTTTATATTTTTGAATTAGGGATGAATAAATCAGTGGTACTTTACAAAAACTTTATTCGATTAAGTCACTACTTTGCCAAATCAGGAGGGGTTCTTATTAAACCATTTATCGTTATAGTAGCGCTATTACTCGTTACTGCTTGTTCGGGTAATAACTCGGCCAACAACCAAATGACTACTCAACAAACGAAGGTTGACAATCATGCTCGTAAAACTACTTCAACGTCAACTTTAACGCAAGCATCTTCCATTTCCACGGAGAATGCAGGGAATTCAACAATTAAGACTAAACAAGTTCCTGGCGATGTAACGAAATGGCTGGATGGGTTCATCCGCACCAATCCACCTACAGGAGGCACAACAGACCAAACAACGTATCCGCAGCAGTCGGCCAAACCACAATATTCTGCAAATCCGCAACATTCTGCTGTCCCGCAGAAGTCTGCAAATCCACAACCATCCGCCAATACATCCCAATCAGTACAGCAAGTATTGGATCTGGTGAATAAAGAAAGAACGAATGCAGGCTTGAAGCCCCTTAGTTTAAATAGCGAACTTTCGAAAATGGCTTTGGCTAAAGCGCAGGATATGTATGACAACAATTATTTTGACCATCAGTCTCCTACGTATGGATCTCCGTTTGATATGATGAAAGCCTTCGGGATCTCATACAATTCAGCAGGGGAAAACATCGCCAAAGGTCAGTCGAGTGCAGAAGAAGTAATGAACCAATGGATGAACAGTCCTGGCCATCGTGCCAACATCCTGAATAGCAGCTTCACAGAAATTGGAATAGGTTACTATAACAGCGAGTGGGTTCAAGAATTTATTGGTTAGTGCGATTAAAGTAATAAACTTAACAGGGGTGTCCTAATAAGCTAAAAGTGGCTGTAGGGCATCCCTACTTTTCTGAAGTCTGCAAAATGAGATAGGGGATATTGAATCCGTATAGAACGGGTTATTTTTTGTGTTTTTTTATATGATAACGAATGAAAGTGACCAATAGAATCAGAAGAAATGGCAGGGTGTAAGCTAGGTTAGTGATCAAGGGCCATGTAATATTCACGATTTCCTCAAGCTCAGACTCTTGTGTGTAAGTCGTTACAGATAACAGCAGGCAAACAAAAGCAAGAGGGAAAACAATTAAACGTTCATCCTTCAATCTCAGAAGCTCCTTTAGTACTTTAATAAGAATAAGCAGCAGGATAGAAGCCTTGAAATAGAAGCCGATAATGAGTGAAAAACCAATCACGGATTCGATTCTTTCAATGGTTTCCTGAAAATAAATGAGTCTCGCCAACTGATATAATGAATATTTTAAGCTGCCGGACAGTGGTCCCAGTACCATAATACTGCTAATGACAGAAGCAATTAACGTCAGGGCATTGATGATGAGTGCAAGATACATTTGTTTTCCCAGTTTAGAATTGTCTTCTTTACGCACGAACGGTAAAATCATCGAAAAAACGATAAGCTCGGAATAGGGAAAGCCATAGACTACATATGCAGCGCTTAGGATAGGCCTAAATCCATCAGGCATGATGGGCAGTAGGTATTCGGGATGATACAACCCTGCTACGAGTATCCAGACTAAGATGATAAATCCGAACATTAGTGACATTAGGACGGCTGCCATACGGGCAATCACTTCGATTCCAGCTAGAGCTGTCATCGCAATCGTTATAAAAAACATGGTATTTACCGCGTAAGTGGGCGTTTCTTTTAACATCGTACTTTTGAAAAAGGTTCCGATCTCAATTACAATTCCTGCGACATTCCAAAACAGCACACAAGTGAAAGGAATTAGGAGGACAAGGGTCAGTCCGTTTCCAAGTACGGAGCGGCTTTGTTCCACAAGCGAAAGATCTGGCGCTCGTCGGTTCAAATATAGAATGCCGGAAAGCAGAAGCATTCCTATGGCCGAGGCGATTAAGAGGGATATCCAGGCTCCGTTGCCGGCAAAGTTAGTTAATGATGCAGGGACGATGACGATTGAGGAACCGGTCATAAAGAAGAGAAACAGCATGGACATTTGGATCGAGCTAACACGTTCTTGCTTATTCATACGTTCCTCCTCATTCTTTAAGCTTATGAAATGGTTGGGTTGATCCAATGGACGATGTGCTCAGCTGGAGCCGTAAGTAAATTGAAGATGGAGTCTAAATTGGGCCATGGCTTAGCTGCAATAAAGATAAATCCGAGATAAAGTACGGGTAGTAATAATACTCCATAAACTACTCGATCGCGGATGGAGGCTTGCCTAAACCTTGGAATGTCATGGGCTAGCATAGCGGAAGCTAATAAGAGGACGCAGATTATTTTTCCCACCATAGCTACTTCTCCTTTGTTCCGAATATTGTACCTGAGTTCATTCCAGTGCTTAACACTTTGACATCAACGTTGATATCGAACTGAGTCTGGGCGAATGTATCCTTCCATTGAGGCTCTAGTTGTTTCCACAGCTGCGGATTTTTCCGGTAAATCTGATTGCCAATTCCGAGTGCGTCGATCTTTTTTGTTTTCAAAAACTTGGTTGCATGCTCAACCTGTTGTTCAACCTGAGTTATGACACGCTGCTCAAAAAGCTTCATGTCCTTATTGTTTTTTATATGTGAGCAACGTAATTCTCCGATCATCCCTTCAATAGCAATTTTTACACCGACGGATACAGAACCATTTTTCACGGTTGGAGTAAGCGTACTGTTGAAGGTAAGCACTTCAAGCGTTTCTTTTTTTCGCAGCGGTTCTTCGGTTTCATCCGGGCAAGGAAATTCTAGTACTCCATAGATATATCTATCCGTCAGCATCATGAATGCTTCTGTATCCTTTTCCTTTAGGATGTCAATCATTTTCCCGTCATGGATTACAGCCAGCCCAGATATCAATGGTTTATGATCCAAACTGGTCTTATGCAGGTAAGGGATGATGGAAGTATTGGAGGGGCTACACATTTGTATAGCCAGCTCATAGAGAGGAATCTTGGAAGTTTTTGCGGCATATAGAGCACCGCTCGTCTCCATTCTCTTATACTGTTGACCAATGGTCTGCTCGATAAACGGGTTGATATCTAAAAATGGTGCCGCAGATTGCTCAGCGATGAGAGGAAGAACGGTACCACGCGGTTCTTGATCTCTGGAGAAAAAATCAAGCACCTCCCGGATGTTCGAGGTTCTGGCTAGTTGCTCCCCGATTAATATGACACGCATATGATCCCATTTGGCTTTTCGACCAAATTTTGCCGGGATCTCCCTTATTGCTTCAAAAAAGGTTTCTCCACTTGTAACAATATTAATTCCCTTCGACGCTGGATCCCCTGCTTGTCCCATTTCTATTTTGGTGGAAGGATTATAGAAATGTGTCGTGATCACAATCCGATTGTCTTCGCTTTGGTCAATGGCGACCGCCTGCACATACCCATACTCGTCCAATTCTTTATTATCCCAGCATCCGCTAGTTAGAGTGAGTACAAGAAGGGAAATTAGTATGGTAGTAAGTCGCTTCACTATATCTACTTCCTTCCTGAAGTCTTTTTATATAGGTGTCGATTCCGTGGTGAATGAAGCAGCAGTCTTCTCGGAAGTAGAAAAATAGAATCACGTACTCTTTTGAGATCTAGCGGAGCTAACGAGTCTAAATACGGTTCTCCTAAAGAGCGCAAGGTAGCCAGATGGAGGTAAATTAGAATAAAACCGACCATGATGCCAAGTCCTCCGAACGTTGCCGCGAGAATCATTAAGGGAAACCGTAAAATCCGCAGCGCAATTGCCATATTGTATTGAGGTAGCGCAAATGAGGCAATGCCCGTCAAAGCGACGACAATGACCATGACCGGAGAGGCAATCTGCGATTGAATAGCCGCTTGTCCAATGACCAATGCTCCAACGATACTGACGGCCGATCCAATCGGTCTGGGTAAGCGTATGCCCGCCTCTCTCAAAAGCTCAAAGAAAAACTCCATGATCAAAGCTTCAACCATAGCCGGAAAGGGGATTCCTTCGCGTGTGTTTAGAATGGCAAGCAGCAGAACCGTGGGAATTAGTTCGGAATGGAAGTTGGATAAGGCAATATAGGTACTGGGTAACAGCAGGGCGATGATGAAGGCAGCGACCCTAATCAATCTTATCAATGATGAAAAAATGGTTCGGTAGTAATAATCTTCGCTATTCGTAAAAAACTCCATGAAATTCCCGGGACAGATCAGAATGGAAGGACTTCCGTTAACCATAGCAATAATCTTCCCGTCTAGCAGAGCTGTTATAGCTGTATCCGGTCGTTCTGTGTAGCGGACTTGTGGAAATGGTGAGTAGAGAGAATCACCGATCCACTCTTCGAGATAGGAGACGTCAAGAATTTCTTCCTGATCAATACTTGCTATACGTTGTTTGAATTGATTTAATGCTTCTGGTTTCACCACTCCATCCAGATAACCATAGGACAACGTTCTTTGAACCTGCTTACCAGAGGTAAAGAACTCGAACTTAAGATTAGTAGATTTTAGCAAACTACGAATAACACCTATATTACGCTCTAAGCTTTCTATAAAGCTGACGTGGGGACCTTGAACAGTAGGCTCTGAAATGGGCTCAGAGGTTTGGCGCTGTTCTACATCAAAGGCATAATAGGCAACGGCTTTTTGCCAACCTGTAAAGAAAAGGACAACTTTCCCATCAAGAATCCCCTTAATGGCTTGACCGATATTGTCCATTAATTCAAGCAGCGGTGATGAAACACCATTTTTTTCAAAATAAGAGATGACATCTTCAACGGTTACGTCCAAGGTGGGCCCCAGCTCATGCGGAACTATATTTTGCAAGACATCTTTAAAATAATTTGTAGGGTCAGACTTAGTAAGTGTATTGAAATAGACGGATGAGGCTTCATACTTAAGATCCGGGCCATAATGCCATGGAATAACCTTTAGGTCTGAGCAATTGGCAAAACAGTCATTAATAATCTGCAAGTTGTCTTCGAGAGACGCAGAGATAGCATGGGAAAAAAGATCCTTCATTGAAAGCTCATTTTCGGCTTCGATTTGAGGGGGCACCTTAGGATTAGACGGAGGCGTCTTGGCGATAAAAAATTTCCGCATGCAATTCTCCTTAAATAAATTAGATGTTAAGTGTGATTTTTATCTTCTCCCTTATTTAGGAATTTATTCGGAAGATAGAGATAGATCAAATTCTTCGCAAAATGAACAATTGGAACTGGCTCATGGAGGAGTTGCGATGTTATAATGAACATAATTTTTTCAGGAGGTGCTCCTTGTGACCCATTCCATTCGTTTATGGTAGTCCGTGGTGCAAGACAAGTGGACTCATTCATTTTTTTGAGATAAGGAAATGAGTTTATTTGTGATGTGCCTGTTTCAGTGTGCCTATGCTCATGGAATGAGTTTATCTAAGTTTTTAATCAAAGGAGATGACCTTATGCAAATACAATGGAAAAAAGCCTTCGCCCTTATTTTTAGCGGACAGATTTTCTCGATTCTCACGAGTTCGATGGTTCAATTCGCGGTGATCTGGCACTTGACGGAATCGACAGGGTCAGCGGCAGTTTTGATGATTGCTGGGTTGGCAGCGTTTTTGCCGCAAGCGGTCTTGGGTCCTTTCGTAGGGGTTTGGCTGGACCGTTGGAATCGTAAAATAACAATGATTATTGCTGATAGCGCAATAGCGCTTTTCAGTCTGATATTAGGTATTTATTTCATGTGGGGGGAACCGGGACTTGGTTTTGTGTATGTCATTCTGAGCTTGCGTTCGGCGGCTTCGGCCTTTCATGCCCCGGCTTTTCAGGCGGCTGTTCCGTTGATTGCACCTGAAGAAGAATTGACAAGAGTCGCGGGCTGGCAGCAGATGGTGTTCTCTTTCTCGAATGTAATTGGTCCTGCACTTGGGATAGCGGTTTACTCGGCAACTTCGCTTGGGGCGGTATTGCTACTCGATGTGGCCGGGGCTTTGATTGCGAATCTGATGCTGTTCATGGTGAAGATCCATCAGCCTAAAGTGCAGGCTACAGCTGCGCCGTCTTTCGTTCAAGAATTCCGTTTGGGTTGGAACGCACTCATTCAAGCGAAACCCATTGTGTTGATTACGGGGGCTACTGCGGTGTTTAGTATCGCATTTATGCCGCTGGCGACACTGTTTCCTTATATGACTTTGTCTCATTTTGGCCGTGGAGGATACAGTGCCAGCCTGGTGGAAGCGGTGTTCAGCATCGGGATGATTTTAGGTGGTCTGCTATTGTCGATGTTCTCATCAAAATGGAGCGACATTAGCTATATGAGCGTAGGTCTGCTAGTCATCGGTCTTACCTGTGTGATCAGTGGTTTGATTGGTCCGAATGCATTTGTGATCTTTGCCATTCTCTCGTTCTTCATGGGCAGTGCGGCACCCTTCTTCAATGGTCCCTTCATGGCGATGATCCAGCGTTCTTTTGAACCCGAGATGCTTGGGCGTGTCATTTCACTTGTGACCAGCATTATGATGTTGTCTTCGCCAATTGGACTGCTGTTGGCAGGACCTGTAGTGGATCGATACGGAGTGCAGCTATGGTTCCTTGGTTCAGGAATTGTGGTGATGCTGACCGCTCTGTTTATTTTCATCCAGTTTCGGCGGCTGGCGTCCGCGATTCCGATGAATTGATTAGGGTAAAAAACTTTCCTATGAAAAGAGTTTATTGGCCGGTCCGAAAGGATCGGCTTTTTGGCGGTTCTTCATATTTTTCCAAATTATAATATGATAGAATTACGTTCACTTGGAGGGATACATAATATGAATCTTAACATTGCTATCTGTGACGATCAGAGGCAAGATGCCTCGCGGTTGGAAGAATTACTCAAGAAGCAGATGACTAGCCTGCAAGGGATGACCGCCTCTATTGAGATTTATGAATCAGGCCAAACCCTGCTTCAGACAATGACGTCTACCGCATACGATATAGTTTATCTGGATATGGAGATGCCCGAGTATAACGGTATAGAAGTTGCAGAGAAGATCCGGCTCAAAGATGCCAGGGTATTAATTATTTATGTCACCAGCCATACAAGTTATATGAGAAGAAGCTTTGCGGTTCATCCCTTTCGCTATTTGCTGAAACCTATTGATGAACATGAATTGCAGACCGCCACAGTCAAAGCCATTCAGCAATGCTTGCAAAGAAACAATGTGCTGACATTCTCAATCCATCATATGAGCTATAATTTAAGGGTAGATGATATTATGTATATCACGGTAGAACGAGGTAAAAAGTTGGTCCTTTATACTGAACAAGAGACTTACTCGTATTATGGCAAACTGGGAGAGTTGGAAGGACAGCTGGGATCACATGATTTCTGTCGCGTACATACGGGATTCCTAGTAAATTGGCTGCATGTTCGTTCTTTAAGCAAGGAACTTATTCAGCTGAAGAACGGGGTGGAACTTCCAGTCAGCCGCAGTAAAAGCTCTGATTCTTTACGGTCTTACCATGCCTTTATAGAAAAGAGGCTCTTAAGATAAATGTCTTTCATCCGGGAGATTAGTCCTTACTTTTTTGGTGTATTTATGCTCATCCTTATATATGTTCCGCAAGGGGTCACATTTTATATTTTTCTCAAGAAATTTCTAATCCTGAACAGGAGCAAAAAGTCATTTATAGGCTGTCTTATTATCTTTTATATGGTTAAATCGCTTACTGCTGCTAGCTTATCTCTAGTTGATTCGGTCATCCTTCACCTGATTGTGTATAGTCTGATTACTATTGTTTATTTCCGCGGCAGTGTGCTACAAAAGCTGTTCTTTAGCAGTTTCTATACAGTGTTTACGGTTGTTATTGAAATGCTGGTATGGTATGGGATTCAGCATATCCCGCTCAATACCGGTGGAATAAATGAAGCTAATTTTTGGTGGTTATCTTTTTCTTTCCTATTTGTTATCTTGCTAAGCATCATGTTATGTCTGCTATTGTTGCGGTTATTCAAAGTGGACACCACTACGTTATTGTCGAATCAGGATTGGGCTGTGTTGAATCTTGTTTCGGCGGGTTCTTTGCTTATTATTATTGTGAATCTGAGACATTCCAGTGATAAACCTTTTAATATTCCGCTTGATTTTGTATTCATCCTGCTTGGGATTCTTGTAATTAATGTGGCTGTAATGTTTATATATCAAAAGTTAATGAAACGGATGCAGATCGAATTCCATAATCATGTGCTTCAGCAGCAAGTGAAGGATTACACGAGTAAACTGAAAGATAATCAGGAAGCACAGCGTTTGCGGCATGATCTGAATCATGTGCTGATCCTTATTCATTCTCTGCTGGATGAAGGCGCTTTAGAAGAAGCCAAGCGATATATTGCAGAGGTTGCTTCGACACAGGAGGCGGGAGAAAAGTTTATTTCTTCTGGAAATATTGCTATTGATGCCATTTATAATGAGAAATTCGCAAAAGCTGAGCTACATCAAGTTACAATGCAATCTCATTTTCGCATCCCGCAGGACCTGTCACTTGCAGGCAAAGAGGTTGATATTGCAATTATTCTAGGCAATGCATTAGATAATGCAATTGAAGGGGTTCAGAGATTACCAGAGTCAGAGCAGAATGTTATTGAGCTGGAAGTAATTTATACCGAAGGGTTATTGGTGATTTCTTTAAAGAATCCTGCATCTCTGCTTACAGAGGACGGGCAGGGCTCTTTTTTGTCCAGCAAGCGGAACTTTGGGAGTAGAGGGTTCGGAATCGAAAGCATTGAGTATGCGGTTCAACAGCTTCAAGGAAGCGTCAGTTTCAGATATGAGAATGGGCAGTTCATGATGTTGGCGGTATTACCACTGCCTGAGTAGCAATCCGAAACCAACTACTCCACCTAACCTGCAAGTTACGGTCTCTTCCCGCGGGCAAGCAGCGGTCCATGATATATTGAGGCTGTTCTTATTAAAGGGAGGGTATTCCGTTGACATTGTCATTGCTCATCAGTGCAGTCCTTCAGCTCATCTTATTCAGCATCATTCCCTATACATACTGGTTTTTTACAAGCAGAACAACATCATCCTTTGCCATGTGGATTGGCTGGAAGAAACCCCAATTGATTTCTAGGAAGCAGTTCATACTATGTTTTATACTTACGATGACTATATTCACCAGTCTGGGAATGCTTACAGCAATCTACATGCTGGATAGGAATACTTTGGCCAGCTCACAGTTTTATGGTACAGGTCTTAAAGGTTTGATTCCGGCATTGATTTATTCTTGGTTGCAGACTAGCTTGTCCGAAGAGATTCTGTTCCGCGGCTTCATTGGAAAACGGTTAAGTTCGAAATTCGGATTCGGAATTGGAAACTGTGCTCAAGCTTTATTATTTGGTGTCGTACATGCTGTGCTGTTATACAGTAGTGCCGGATTTTTGAATTCTGCTGTTGTAATGCTTCTTACGGGTCTTGTGGGTTGGAGTATCGGAATATTGAATGAGAAGTTATCCGGCGGTTCGATCATTCCAGGTTGGGTCCTGCACGGGCTGACTAATCTGATTTCCTCCATTTTTATGATGTATCAATGGATGTAGCGATCAAAGTTTTTAGAGAGTACATTTTAAAAATATGGTAAACTAAAAAAGTCTTAAATTATAAGATTAAAGTTTATATACCATTTTTATTGGGAGGTAGATATTATGAAAAACAATGTCAGCTTGCAAAATTATATGGGGAAAACGTTTAACTGATCAAGCGTGTTAGCGTTCCCCACCATTCGAAAGGGGAAAATCATTTGAATCAGGTATTATTAATCATCGATGCACAACAAGAATTAATGGATGGAAACGAAAAGGAAAGTGCGGTATTCAATAAAGAGCAGCTTATCCGGAATATTAATAAAGTGATTGAACAAGCAAAAGAAGCCAATGTCGAAGTTGTGTTTGTTAGGGATCTTGATGTCGCTGAAGGAACAGGTGCAGGCTTTCAAGTGCACAATGAAATCAATAGGTCTGCAAATGCCAAAATCTTTGATAAGCTGGCAACGAATTCTTTTCACGGAACTGAACTGCTACAATATCTGAAAGATCAGCAGATTGAGCATGTGGTCATTATGGGATGTAAAACTCAACACTGCATCGATACTGCGGTTCGGACGGCTACGGTTAGCGGCATGGATGTTACATTGGTCGGAGATGGTCATTCTACAACGGACAATGATGTTTTAAGTGCAGAACAAATCATCAAGCATCACAATAAAACATTACATGGGCACTACAATGTCGAACATTTTTCTATGGTCAGAAGTTCCGAAGAAGATTTGTTTCGCCCAACGCATGACTCTTATAGATAATAATTCAGAGGCGGCACTTAAATGTGCCGCTTTTTGCTGTTTTGCATTACCTCTGATTTTCCTCACCTATTCTGATAGACATATTCGCCTAAACCATTTCCATCCCATCTTTATGGGATTGTTCTTGCAAGGGATCTACTTATAATTGTTAGTAATTCTTAAACAATATGAGTAGGGACGGGATCAACATGATAGCAGCAAAAGATATAGAGTTTAAAAGCAGACACGGGCAGCGGCTGGGGATGATGGCGGCTATTTGTATGGGGGCGTTTATTTCCCATTTTACAGCCGGAATTGTGAATGTGTCGCTTCCTTTTATTGTGGATTATTTTCAGACAGAGCTTGGGAAGGGATTATGGATCACAACAGGGTATCTGCTAGTGATTACGGCACTTCTTCCTGTTATGGGGAAACTGGGCGACCGTTATGGTTTTCGCCGGATTCACAATCTTGGATTTGTGATCTTTACTGTGGGTTCCATCCTGGTCGCTTTTTCACCTAATTTACCAATATTGCTAACGCTCAGAGTTATACAGGGAGTAGGAGCTGCGATGTTCCAAGCAACTAATATTGCGCTCATCACCATTCATATGCCGAAAGAGCAAAGAGGACGTGCACTCGGAATTTTAAGTACAGCTGTCGCACTGGGCGGGATGACGGGACCTATAGCGGGAGGTTTGATTGCAGAGTGGCTGAGCTGGAAATGGTTATTTTTAATCCATGTTCCTGTGGCGATTGTGGCTACAATTATGGCATATCGGTACATACCCAACCGTGTGCAAGAGCGCAAACCGGGTGCTATCAGCTTCGTGGGGGCCAGCTTGTTTATGGCATTCATCACCTTGGTTCTTCTCGTAATAACAAATGGGAGCAAATGGGGCTGGGTGTCCGTGTGGACGATGACAAGTTTGGTGGGGGGTTTCTTGTTACTGATTACTTTTCTATTCTGGGAACGGAAGCAAAAGAATCCTTTTCTACCCTTACAAGCTTTGAAAATTCCAACTGTAGCGGGAGGCTTGATCGTTAGCTGTGCCTCTTTTATTCTGTCTAATACATTGCTTGTCCTTATTCCATTTTATTTGATGGGGGCGGCGGTTCCGTTCTCGTCATCTACGACAGGATATATTATGGCGGCTTATCCCATTGCCTTGGCGTTTGCAGGTCCTCTCGCAGGCTACTGTTCCGACCGTTATGGCTCTCATCGTCTGATGCTTATGGGACTGAGCTGTATGGGAAGCGGGTTTATCTTGTTGCTGGTGTATTTAGACCATATACCGGTTTATGGAATCGCGGCGATTCTATCTCTTATAGGCCTTGGTATGGGGCTCATTGCCTCTCCTAATAATAGCTTTATTATGCAGCAGACGCCTCGGGAACACGTAGGTTCGATTGGCGGATTAATTGCTTTAACAAGAAATGCGGGGATGGTCTTTGGCTCAGCACTTGGACTTGGTGTGATGAGTGGAGGGACAGGACAAGGGAGTCAGTTGCAGGCGTACAAATTGGTTTTTGAGATTAATATTTTCATTTGTTTAGGCGTTATTGTACTAATGATTGTTATAAATAGAAGGTCATTTAAATCTGCTTGATCTAAAAAAATGTGTGTGTAATCACAACTCAAGGTTTGGTGTTCTGTTACGTTGGAAGTAACGAATGATTATCTAGATATGGAGGATAACGATATGTTTTGTTACCAATGTGAACAGACACCGAATGGCGGATGCACCGTTGTAGGGGTATGTGGCAAAAATGAAACCATTGCGAGTTTACAAGATACGATGATTTTTGCATTAAAAGGAATTGCAGCTTATGCGACACATGCCCGGCAGCTAGGATATAGCGACCCCGAGGTGGATCGTATCACCCACGAAGCTTTGTATATGACGTTGACCAATTCCAACTTTAATACGCAGGAACATTTGGAGATGGCGATGAAGGTCGGAGATGCGGCGGTGCGCATCATGGATGTACTGGATCGTGCGCATACGGACCGCTTTGGCATTCCGCAACCAATCACAGTCAGTCAGAACAAAATTGAAGGTCAATGTATTGTTGTGACTGGACATAATTTATATGCGTTGGAGGAATTACTGCGGCAGACAGAGGGGAAAGGCATCAACATTTATACTCACTCAGAAATGCTGCCTGCGCATGGATATCCTGCACTCAAAAAGTATAAGCATCTTAAAGGCAACATCGGCAAAGCGTGGTATGATCAGCGTAGATTGTTTGAGCAGTTTCCCGGTGCAATTCTTGCTACCACAAACTGTGTAATGCCGATTAAAGGCACTTATGCAGACCGCTTTTTCTCATATGAAGTAGCGGGGCTGGAAGGTGTAGAGAAAATAACGGGCGACGACTTCTCCCCACTAATTAATCGAGCGTTGTCCCTACCTGCGGCTGATGTAGAGTCAGATCTGGTACTCACGACCGGATATCATCATGAAACTGTAATCGGGTTAGCACCAGAGATCATTCAAGCAGTCAAAGACGGGCATATCCGCCGGTTTTTCGTCATTGCAGGCTGTGATGCGCCAGGTACGGGCGGGAATTACTACCGTGAGTTGGCGACTTCCTTACCGAACGATACCGTCATTTTAACTACTTCTTGCGGAAAGTTCCGCTTTAATGACGTAGATTATGGCACCGTTGGAGACACCGGTATTCCGCGTTACATTGACCTTGGGCAATGTAATAATTCCGGTTCTACAGTGAAGATTGCCATGGCTCTGGCTGAGGCATTTGAGTGTACGGTGAACGAGCTGCCTGTCAGCATCGTGCTGTCTTGGTTTGAGCAAAAAGCAGTGGCCATTCTGCTAGGCTTGTTCAGTCTCGGCATTCAGGACATCCGCATCGGACCAAAGCCACCCGAGTTCATCTCGCCAGGTGTACTGGATGTGTTGGTAGAGCTTTTTGGATTGAAGCTAATTACTACTGCTGAGGAAGATATGAACGCGATGTTGGCGTTGTCGTAGAGTAAAAATCAAAGGTTGCCGCCCATAAGGGATTGGCAGCCTTTTTTTGATAGGGGATTTAGGAGTTACATCATTGTCGAAGCACGGCGATCCGTAAAGGATGATCATGCTTCTTAACTTGCCATTACGAGATGAACTTATCGCGTGCTCGCCACATAATTATAGAGGGTATCTCTCAACTCGAACTCGTACGTCAAACCATTAACAATCCCCACAACATGATCGTTGTCATACAGATCAAGCATGAATACAGCCATTTCCTTCGCGGTATGATATTTCGGCACAGTCCCATGATATTCGAATTCGGGGACATCGAAAGAAAGCTTCGCGAATTCTGTTTCTGTTGCGGCAGGTGCCAGCACTTTAGCCTGCATAAGTGCACCTTGACTCTTCAACTCATGAGAGAGTCCTTCAGTAAAGGCACTCACATAGAACTTAGTCGCACAGTACGTAATGGCATTTCCCACAATCGTATAGCCGCCACCGGATGAAACGTTGATTAATTGTGTTCCTTCAACATTGGAGTAATCACGAACGAATAGAGAGGAAAGGATCGTCAACGATTCAATGTTCAGATGCAGCATTGCAGAAATTTTATCTAAATCTTGCTTGGCCACTGAAGCGAAATTTCCAAATCCCGCATTGTTGATCCAAGTTTCGATTTCGAACCCTTGTAGATCCTCATAAAGCTTATAAGCATTACTAGAAACGGATAAGTCAGTCACTCGAATAACGACAACTACATCGGGGTAGTTATGATTGATTTCAGATTTTAGCTCCTCCAGTTGCTCCCTTCTGCGGGCTGTAACAATTAAGTTTTTACCGCGAGCCGCAAAGGCTAGAGCGGTTTCATAACCTATACCTGAACTGGCGCCTGTAACTACAGTATATTTCATGTGAATTCCTCCGTTTTTACAAGAATATTTAGTGTTTCAACAACGATGTAATCATAAAGCTTAGAGTTTACTCTAAGTCAAATGTTTTTTATAATTATGGGGACTCTTAAAATCAACATAGATTCGGGGGCTTGTATGTATACGATCAGCGATGTAGCCAAATTACTAGGGATTACCGCATATACACTGAGATATTATGAAAAGGAAAAGATTATTGCTCCGATACGGAATGCGAATGGAGAAAGAATATATGATGACTCCAATCTTGCTTGGCTGCGATTTGTGATGAGGTTGAAACAAACCCAAATGCCGATCTCACAAATTAGAGAATATGCGCAGTTATATTTAGAAGGAGAGCATACGGCCCAAGCCCGCTTGAACCTTCTTGAGAATCATAGTAACTCTATACAGAGCCAAATCAGAAACTTAACAGCCACAGAGAAGATGTTGAAAGACAAAATTGCAGCCTACAAAAATTCCCTTGCGAAAGAGACAGGCATTCACTAAGCAGGCAACATAAAAGTATGCTAATGATTAAGATAATTGAGAGTTCAAAGAAAGGGCCCTCACGATTCATTGATAGACGCTAGTTCCGCACGTATGTTTGCGGAACTAGCGTCTTTTGCTTTTGGGCTAGACTCCGGCAAAATAACCGTATGCTTCGCTATTCGCATCCTCGTCTCATTCGGCAATACCTTATTGACAGCGCTAGATGTATTCGTTATTGTGTTTAGAAACATGATTCAATTGAGAATGATTATCTCTTGAGAATTTAAAGGGAGTTTGCGAATCAGCTATGGACGTTCTGAAACTTATACAAATATGGAACCAGGTGATTATGAGTGTGCTGGACGTAAGGCTAAAGCAGGCCGGAACCGAGAACGATTTGAATCAATACCGTTTGCCAGCAAGCGCATTTATATTCGCTTTCCAAGGACAAGGCGAGTTGTGGGTTGATGATGAGGTGTGGCTGTGCGATCGTTTTCATGTACTGCACGCCGGCAAAGGCTCTTTGGTGACGGTTCGGAGCCGAGAAGCGCTGAATGTATATATCGTACTCTACAAAGCGTCTCTCCCCGCTTCGGCCTCGCGCGAATTTCATATGATGATGGAGGAATCCGACCCGTTTCTGGAAAGCTGGGGGTTCCCGCCTGGCGAACCGCTGGCCATGCTCGAGCTGCTTCAAACGATACGCGACGGTTGGCTTAATTCTGACGACGGATTGACCCGGCTGTCGGCCAAGGGAGACTTTATCCGCTTCGTTCACGCTGTCCTGAGGGAGCGTCTGTTCGGAGCCGGTGAGCCATCTTTATCGGAGCAAGTTATTCGGCATTTGTCCAGGAATTACCGCCAGCCGATCTCGTTTGAGGAGCTTGCTCGGCAATTGAATTACAGCCAACAATACATTTCGCGAAAATTTAAAGAACAGACGGGGCTCAGTCCGCTGGACTACGTCATTCGTTTCCGAATGGAAGATGCGAAGGCTCTGCTGGCCGGCACGATAGCAACGCAACAGGAAATAGCATCACATGTCGGTTATCCGGACCTCATTTATTTCAGCCGCATGTTCAAAAAGTATGTCGGCATGACGCCAGGCCAATATCGTAAACGATACGGCCAGTTCGTTTCAGATTATGCAAGGAATATGTCACAATCGTCCGTTGTTCTAAGCCGGTCATTAAGCTATCCTTTTTATGTGAGTGATATTGATTATCAATTTCAACAGGATGGGGCGAATAAAATGACTAGAGCAACCAGAAGTTTTTATGCAGTGATGCTGTTATGTTTGACCGTGATGTTAACAGCTTGTGGTGGGGCGGTGAACAACGGAGGCGCAACGAACAGCCAGGTTGCCGTCAGCGCTTCTCCAACCATGGTCACCCAAGAGTCAGAGGTTTTGACATCTTCGGAGATCAAGGTAGTTAAGACTGCTTTCGGCGATGTCGAGGTTCCTGCACATCCTCAGCGCGTAGCGGCAATTTCTTATCTCGGCACCGTACTTGCGCTGGAAGTCCAGCCGATCGCAGCCGAATCGTTCTTGATGTCGAGTCCTTATCTTGAGGGAATGCTGGACGTCGTGACGGATGTAGGTGACTCATTAGAGAAGCTGCTGGAGCTCAATCCGGATTTAATCATAACGCATAATCCACAGCCTGAGGTAGTCGATAAATATCAGATGATCGCACCTACGGTATCTGTTCCTTACAATCAGTTTGCATCCATTCAGGAGGAAATGATGTATTTCGGCGACTTGCTGGATAAACGCGAGGAAGCGGAGAAATGGAACGAACAATTCGAGAAGGACATTGCAGACATTCGGGAGAAAGTCCAACAAGCCGTTCCCGAAGGAGAGACGCTTTCAATTATGCAAGAGTACGATGGAAACGTGAGCCTTTTTGGTCCGAAGTCGGGACGAGGCGGCCGGCTAATGTATGAAATAATGGGGCTGAAACCGCCGACGACGGTTCCAGAATTTATGCTGAAAGAATCCTACTATGAATTTTCGCTGGAGAAACTTTCGGAGTACATGGGTGATTATTTGATTCTGACGACAGAAGCCAGCTTGGAATCGCTGCAGGCTGATCCGATCTGGGGGACGCTCGAGCCGATTCGCAACAATCGGGTATTTTTATGGACGGAGAACCAATCCTGGTACCGCGACCCAATCGCCGTGAAAAGACAAATCAACGAATTGACCGACTGGATCATGGAGGCAGCGAGTCGGTAACTGCCCAAAGTATGGATTGATCGAACAACGGTAAGTTAAAATCAGAACTTGCCGTTACAGCCAGCGCGCTGGTCCGTACCATTAGTGACGACAGGAAATTTTTGAGCAGAAAGTTGGAGAGTGCTGTAATAAGGGTGTGAAATAGTTCGACAGAGGGTGTCCCAAACGTCATAAATTGACGTAGGGATACCCTCCTTTTTTAATGAGTGAGCGAAGCGAGAAGGAGGGAAGGAGCTAGAGATTGTGCTGAACGGTCAAGGTTATATCTCTTTCTATGCAAAGGTTATTTCCAAAATTCAGGTGAAAAGTAGGTAGACTCAGGACAAGCGATCACTATAATGGAAATATGAGACATTCATAGAGCCGATCAATAGGATAGGATATAAATAGAATCCGGCTGAGTAAAAAAAGCGATTAGAGGAGGCCATCTCGTGGGAAGATCATTCGCAAATTTGCATATCAAGTCGAACAACCTTGAGAAGACTGTCGAAGCATTAAGAGAGCTAAGCGAAGGGCATGCCAAAGTATTAGGCAAGTCCAATCATGAGGCTCCAGAGAGCAAAGTTGTCATGTACGTAAGCAAAAGCAACGAGAACTGGATCAGCGTGCTCCACGATTACTTTGTATGGGGTACGGTGAAGGAGGCCGGCAAAACGTTGTCCCAGCTTATCGGGGAGCCAGTGATGACCGCCGGATATATGAATGAGGAAATATTCGAGTTGTCGTTGTTCGAGAATGGAGACATTCAAGCCGAAAAGATCTTTTGTGAACAGTGGACGAGGGATGAATATGAACAACTCCGGGAAGAGCGTCTCAATGATGACTACCTGCGAAAAGCGTTGGATATCCGTAATGAGGATTTTGACGGCTTCATTGACATAACGAGTCCGGGACAAGCCGTAGATAAGCTGTCAGAACTCGTAAGTATGTCTTTATGGAGTGATTGGGAGTGGATCCCGTACGAAGAAACTCTCAGAAAACGATTTGTGAAATATGAATTTTGAAAATACACGAGCAAATGGCTAAGGACAGCTGAGATGACATTTTAGTACATGGCGGTGAGCGAAAAGAAATGGATAGATTAAAGAACAGCGGATTTTATAAGCTTAGATTCTTCATAAGGCCGGAAGAGTTTGAAAGCGTTTTGAAGCTTTTTGAACATAAGCAAGCGCAATTTCATCTAACCAATTATGCCCAGACAGAGCATGATCTGAATCAGGTGTATGAGGCGTATAAGACCTTTTATGATTATTTTAGGGCAGAAGAAAAAAGGAATGAGGGTTTCCCTTTCTTTGTTTATTCTATTTCTGTTGCGTCTGATAATGAAAGCTCTGGATTTTTCGCGAGAAATGAAGGTGTCTATTTTCCATATTACGGACAATGGGCAGAGGATGAACTGCCGTGTATCTTGCTATCATTTCCTAAAGGCTTTCAAATAGATTTGGAAGATGAAAAAGGGAAGTATTATATCTATGAGGATATTCGGGACCATAAGCCATTAACATATACGTTTTTCGATGAAATAACGGGTACTATTAAAAAAATGACAAGGCCGCTTCGCTTCTCGGCGCATGATGCAGATGCTATGAAGGAGCAAAAGCCTTCTGTGCGTATAAGCCATGGTGCGATGCAAGATTTGAGCAAATCGTGGATTTTCAATAAATATGGGCTTGTGATGGGTGGAAAATAGTTCAGGGCAAATGACACCGAAGCACTGGCCAAGCTGGAGAATTCAAAAATTGGGGATTGATATGTTGCACTCTCTAAAATTTCAGTATTATCTTGGATAAAAAAGCTCCTCAACCTGCAATATTTTAAAGAATTCTCTTATTTGGAAGAGTTGCATGTTGGGGGCAGCAGGAGGAGTATTTATGTACATCGTATCTCGGCCAAAACCGCTGTCTGATGACCAAAACCAAGCACTTGCGAAGGAAGATGCCGCTGTTTATCCACCGGGCTACCTCCGGTTTTTGCGGCGATTCGGCGAAGGAACTTACAGAGGGTGGTTGAATGTTCAGCTTCCGGATGCGGAGGTGCTCAAACCTTTTGCAGAGTACGGATTATGGGAGCATGACGAAAACAGCCCCATTACTGAGCAACAGATCGGGGAGTGTATCGTTATAGGTACAACGGTTGACGGTGATTTTCTGGCAGTGTATCCACAGACAGCTGGGCTGCTCTGGCTACCTCGGCATGCGGAGCACGTGAAGGCGATTTTCCTGCAGGTACCGGAGCAGGAAGACGAGGGGATGTACGCTTTGGTGCTGGACGAAATATATCGTCAGGTGTATGGAATCATTCAAGGGGAGAACGTCTATTATGAACCGTGGACGGGCACTCGCAGCCATCGCTTTTTGCGTTTGCCACAAGGGCAGGACCAGCTTACGCTACCCGAACTGGCTGGATTGTGCCAACATGAATTTCCGCCGGATTTGTTTTATGAGAATGCCTATGCTTGTTTCCTGTTCTACCGGCAGCTGGGAGGCTATGTACGATTGAATTATGCCTACCAGCAAGAGGTGGCCGTCTTCTATGAACAGGATACGGGGCAGGCGTTTGCCGATATGGAGCAGTGGCTCTTGTCGAAAGGCTGCGAAGCGATTTCAGAAAATAACAGCTGATCTGGGTGCTCCTTACGTATGGGAGAGGGAGGTAGGCATGAAACTAGTTTTTACTTTGGATACACATGGAACGTGTGTGGGTCAATTTGTCAGAGTCAGTTGCTAAATATAATAAGCATGCAGATAAGAAAACCCAAAATCAACTACTGGACCTAGTGAAAAAATGGATGCTCGAAAATAATTGGCTAAATGGAAAGTTAAATCAAGCACGGAAACTACTTTCGCAAGACATGGGTCTTTATGAAGTCAGCCAGAAATTGCAGATGCCATTAGAAGAGATTGAGTATATCCTTCTCCGTATGAATGACTATGAGCCAACTGATATTCATCCTGATAACCTTGTAGTAGAAAAAGCGCCGCCATATCATTTGTAGAAGGCTGGAGCTAATAGAAGACATCCTGCCTGAGCGGATCCACTAACGGAAAGGAGGAAGCCGATGCAAGAAATAGAGACGCTGGCGATAGAGATCGCCGATGCTGCTAGAACGTCTTTTCGCACTCTTTTTGAAAATGGCGAACGTTACTATTACTGTACTCTATACACTACTGGCGAGGGACATGCGCCAAGTATCTCCGCCTGGTCGTGGGAAGCTTTGGAGATGGAAGCAGCCAGGCAAGGAGTCGAAAGTGACACACCGGCATCGACGATTGCGGAACTTATCAAATGGTCTTATGCGGATTCGCCCTATTGTTGTTTCGGCGATGAGAACTTCGATAACGTTAAACAACGATTTACCGAGCGTCCTTTCATTGCGGATCTTGAGAATGACGAAGGGAATCGTGAGTTTGATTTGAGGCTGAAGGCCATGGAGCTGGCGATGAAAATGCTCGATGATGAAGGTGTGTTTGCCTTGAATCAACTGCGAGAGTCAGTATGCGTCCTTGTCGAAGTCATGCCGCCGGATGAGATCAATACTGAAATCGCCCTCCGTTTGAATCGGGCAGAATCTTCGGCTATGCAAGTATGGTTGGCGGAAGCGGCGGAGTAGAAGCCTCCGCTTTCGGGAACCGTCTTCTATATTCGGATTTAATAAAATGGTCGAGATTAAGCAGGGCGTAAGCCTTGGGGCATGTGAGGAAATAATGGAAATTTCAAAATGAAGGGAAAATAATGTATGAGCAATCTTTTCCGATTCATTCCTATTAGCCAGCTAGCAGATAAATTTCCCGAAGGATCTTGGTGGGCGAAGTTTTACCAAGATTTTAGTGACGAGCAACTTGCCGCTTACTATGAAGGGGATTTGACGCTGCCTTCTCTTAATCTAGATTGGGAGCAACCTTTCCCGCAACAAAAAGAGGTAATCATCATTTTTATAGAAGGAAATTTTACTGTAGACAATCTTTATAATAAAGAAACTGATGGCGCCATAGGGCTTATGGTGACCGGTAATTTGAGTGCAAAAAATATAGCTGTAGGAGGTCAGGAAATTTATGTTTCGGGCAACCTGATGATTGAGGAAATATTATGCGGCTCCTACAATCATGGGGAAACGATTGTTAAAGGTGATCTCAGCGCTGCGGTTTTAGTTCAGGATGACGAGTACAGTTTCAAAGTGGACGGCCATAAATCGATCGCCTGCTTAGTAAATGTGTGGGAGGGGGACGGTGTATTTCAGGAGCTTCCGGTGGACATTCATGAGGTGTTGATTGATGAAGTTTTTTTGGATATGGATGAGGATGAGGAGGACTTTTCCTTTGCCACACTGGTGAACGTAATTAAAGAAGGCCGTTCTGCTCTAAAAAAAATAAATGAATCCCCCACTAGCAAGAACGCAGTTCATTTATATTTCACCCATAACACGATCAATGAAGAAAATATATTGAAGTTGACGCAGTGTATTTTAATGCCAAGTGACAAGCCTTCTTTTAATTTTCGCGAGCAAGACGTTTTTTTCAAAGTTCAACTGGAGCATATTGATGCTGACGGGGATGAGCGGGATCTTAGCGTTTATATGAATGATAACCGGCATCACTATTATATTTGGCTGGAGCAAGATCATTCTGTCGGTTTGTTGAAGAGAACCATAGAAGAAGGGTCTGAGTGGGAGGACATTACAGAAGAGACTCAGGAACAACTAGCAGAGATTAGCGATTGCTGGACGATGTTGCTGACCTGCGTTAATATGGCTGAGCTTTATTTACCAAACATTGAGGTACAGTATGTGCAAGACATTTTGCAACACACTGTAATTCAGGAATTAAATTCGGAAGTGGAGGAGAATGGCGGGTTCTGGGACGGCTCCAAATGTTACAGCTTCCGTCAAACGCATACGGACGAGGACGGTGACCTCCTACATGGTCGGATTGAAATCAGGACTCCAGATGAAACGTATTATTTTTATACACTGGACAATGGAACTTATGTTTCCCGGCATTATCAGCCGCCCGATCAATATGGCAAGCAGGACATGCCCTATTTGGATCTTAGGCGCTGGGAAGCATCAGAGCGGTATTTTACAAGATTTAAACAATTTATTACTGAGAAGATAGAGTCAGGTGTGAATAGTTAGATCTTGATATGCTTTAGAGGAAAGGATGATAGAAATGCCAAATGATAGCCAAGCTGGTCCTTCAGCTGGTTCTGTTAGAGAAGTTGGTAGTTATCCTATCAACCTGACAGGTCCACGTAGTCATACTCTTGTCCTTAAGCCCGGTGTGGGCAGTCTATCAATGGGTCCGTCGCAATTGGGGAAAAAGGTTGACCTTCATGTCGTGTCTGATGCGCCTATCGATTGGACCGTATTCGATGTCTTTGCCACACCGGCCGGCTCTCCCTGGCCGAGATTTCTGCATTATACAGGCAGTGATTTAGGCTTCTTTGACTGGGCACAGAAACGTCCCATTGAAGAGATGACATGGACTCCGATCCTGTCTGCAGACACGGTGGCGGACGCCAGTCAGTCCAATTTGCATGGCTTGCATGTCAAGTTGGAACCATCCGGGAGGTCCCTTAGCCTAATACTTCCGAAGCAGCCTTTCCGCCTGAGTGTGTCTGGCGATCTATCACGCTTCTCGGCCACAGGTGATATGCCATCTTCTCTTACACTAGCACCGCGCACCGGCCGACGTAAGAATGATTCCCCTTTTTTGCTGCCCGATATGGGGGAGCTGCACCAGGTAACGAGCTTGACGCTACATAACGCACCGCTGGGACAGCCCATCTCGCTAGAGTGTCTAAACCGGTACCCAAACCTTAAATCACTGAGTTTGTGGGGAAACTTCTGCGATTTGAATCTATTGGCTCATCATACCGAGTTAACGAATCTGGAGCTGCGCTTCATGCCTGATCTGGAGGATTTGCCGACCTTGAACGCGTGGCCGTTGCTTGACAGATTTATCGCCTACAATGTGGAAGAGAGCGCTGGCAAGCATCTAAAAAAGCAAATGAAAACTCGCGCTGAAACCCGTCCTTGGACCGACCATGCTTCAGTGAGCCAATTACGAAAGCCAGAGTGGTGGACGACCGAGTTTGGCCGCCCATTCTCCTCCTGGACTAAACGTCTAGCCAAGCTGGCTAATGAAGCTTACAACGTTGCACAGGTAACCTTGTCCGAGGCCCATAGCTTTGCTGAAGCAGAGGCCGCCATTACCGCTTTCACCGTGCGCTTCAACAATCTTAAGGGCATCGAAACCACCGAACGAGAAGATCTTGGTGAAGCGGTATGGCAACTTAGCCAGTCTGACCACCTGATTGGCCAGCCTATCACAGAGGAGATGGCTCAACGCTGGTTCGATGCAGCGCGCGATTACTAAATGAATTGAAAGTCACACCCCTAGAATAGAAATCGGATTGACCCAGGGGTTTATCCAATGTCTATTCTAAGGGGTGCACTTTACTATACTGGCGGGGTTTTTTTATACGATCATCCCCATTTCTCGGAGTCTATCTTTAATTTTCTTTAAACGAGCTTCTTTTTCGCTGTCTTCAGTTAATACCTCTACAGATGTTTCGTTATACTTCTTAATGATCCTCTTTAAAGTTAATTCTTTCATTTCCTTTTTACTGTGGATGGTAACAGGAGGGACAGTTGTATAGTTTTCTATGGTCTTGGGATCTGCAGAAATTCGTTCTAGTAAACTAAGTAGAAGCACCAGTCTTTGCTGGCCCAACCTCGGAACTTGGTATAGTTTTTTCCATGTGGAATTTAATAGATGATCAAGGTCTGTATATCCCTTTGAGTATAAAGCGTTTATGAGGCCTGTTAAATTTGGACCCCGTTCTTCTTCATGAGCCACAGCAACAATACAAGCAATATTCTTAGAATAAAGATGCGCCGGAAGTGGAAAAAAATGTATTAATGCCGCATTTCCGTCGATGATGTCAATCATGATGATATACCTCCATTAAAATATGTGTTCACTATACATGTTTAGTATTCTGGCAAGGTTGTAAGTCAGTAGGGTGAATTTCCCTGACTTGGTACAATAGATTGATACACTCTGCATTATTAAACCCCAAGCTACTGATCATTTTCTGAACACCAGCAAAACCCATTACATAAGCTCTTAGAATATGTAGCAGATATGATTCGTTGCGCTTCATAATCATTGCTAAGTAATGATATGATATAGGCATCAATTTTGTGGGGTGCACTGATATGGATTTCCGAATCAAAGAACTAGTTAATGCTACACAGCAAACCTATGGATTGGACAACTACTACTTACATACAAATGAAATTTATCGCGAAGTTACGATGCTGGGAGAAACCGACTATTTGCTTAGTATGGAATGGTTTCCTTCTCACATTAAGGAATGGAAGGAGGATTATAATCCGGAAGGAACTGCAGTCATTACGCTTGACTTACTATCCCGCAACTATAAAAGTGTTATTTTTGTTGGAGGGAAATCTTATGCAAATCGAACACCATTCCAAAACATTGAAATAAACGGCGTTATTCAGTGGATGGAAGCTGAAGTAGGGCTTGAATATGGTAAACAATTCTACCTATTGAAGGAAGAAAGAGGAGAATATCATTTTGCCGAATGTATAGACGGTATCCCCATCTCCCCCGGCGGGCGAATGGAATTACGCTTCGATGCGGAAGGTAGGATTATTTTTTATAGTGTATATGGCCAGTTTCCTTCTAGCTCCCTTGTGCACAAAGAGCATTATTCTCTCACGCTTCAAGCGGTAGAGCCACTGGCGAAAAAACAACTACAGCTTATCGAATATCCAGTGTACGAGATGAAGCATCTCCTGCCGATCTATGGGATAGAAGAAATCTACATTACAAATGATGGAACAACCACAATTCCATTTGAGATGATATCAGGTACGAGAGCACGACTGAATATTGATCAAGTAATACATTGGGAGCAAGTGGACACGGAACAGTTCGCAAGGACGGAGATCCGTCTGCAAGAAGTAGTTACAATCGAACAGGCAGTAGCACGTGAGCCGCATCCAGATTCATTTTCAATCACAGACGTAGAACAAGCCCAATGTATAGCCGCAGTCGAAGCTGGTTTAAGCCAGCTCTATCCGGATGAATCCGGACAATGGATTCTGAAGACTTTACATCGGGAAAGAGGACATATTCAAGCGACATTGAGGAGGAATGCGCCAAGTAATCGTATTTTTCAGCGTAAGATCCTCCTGTTTATCGATACGAAAAATTATAAGGTTATAGATTATATGGATAACAAGTTAATGCTCGATACGTTTGATGAGTTCCAGAGCGAAGGGGAAATTGCTGTGAGCCATGACGAAGCTTATGACAAGCTCAGGGGATGGTTCGAATTAACACCCGTCTATGTGTATAATCCTGGGCAGAAGAAGTATGTGCTGTGCGGGAAGCTGGATTGTGATTTTGCAGTGAAGGCTACTAGCGGAGATGTGGTGGAGTTGGGTAGTTTGGATTGATAGTGAAACCAGATTGATTTAGTCAAAAAGATAACTTCCGAAACTCATGTCCAAGAGACATGGGTTTTTCTTTATGTAGTTGGATGCCAAAAATTTAGACTTAATGAAAATAATTGTATAAAAATTTGATTTACTCGCAGAGAAATTCTAGTGTATAGCGTCAAATATAAGTAGACGTTAGAAAAAAAGAAAGTTCCGTTAGGTACAAGTATGAAATGAGAGACAATAACCGTTTTAAGGATGGTGAATGAGTTGGGTTTCAAAATACGTAAAAACACGGTGCAGTCCGTCTGGATGATGTGGGAAAAAGCTTTTGCGTTGCTTTCACATTTTCGCGGATCGCATAAGTCACGCTTTGGAATATGTACCGTGATGCTAAAAAAGCATCGGGGACAGCCTATTGTATGCCAAGACGCCACGGTCATCAATCAGGGAGAGTGGGTGGGAGAACTCCACCTCGACAATGAAAGAATCCTGAAGTTGATCCGGTCCGAAGGATCGGATCGTGCCGCATTGCAAACGGCTCGCATGCTGCGCAAATCAATGCAGCAAATCAACGAAGCCTTCGAATCGCAGTCCGAGTTCAGGCAGGTCAAGGCTTTATTGGGGATTACACTGCTCCATCGGGGATTAACACACGGTCTTGGCTTTGAACAACAAAATATAAAGTCCGGCGTTTTCGAACGCATCACCACCATCTATCTTCGATTGCTGCTGTCTGCCATGCATCCTGAAGGGAGACAAAGAATCAATCGGCGAACAGAGCAACTGGTCCCGATGTTACTGATCCATTCACGCGCCTCACTGAAAAATCGATTCTCACCCGGACAGAACTACTCTGGATAGGACTTAGGCTTGTTATAAGGAGGTGTAATCATACTTACATATCTGATAGGAGGAATACTATGTGCGACTACTCTTTACATGTTTATTCCAAGTTTGATTACGCGAGTGAGCGGCTTTGGTGTCTTTCGCAAAGGAACGGTAGAAAAACAGGTGGCATTCACTTTTGATGATGGGCCACATCCGAAATATACGCCGGAATTGCTGGATTTATTGAAGTTACATCAAGTGAAGGCTACTTTTTTCGTGCTTGGAGCGCGAGCGGAGCAGTATCCAGATCTGATCAGAAGAATGGATCGGGAAGGCCATCAGATTGGCATCCATAATTACTGCCATACCTCTAATTGGCTGATGCTGCCCAGTACTATTAGGCGAGAACACCTGGAACGCTCCGCTGATATTATAGAGTCTATTGTCGGAATCAGACCCAATCATTACCGTCCACCCTGGGGATTAATCAATCTATTTGATTTTTTTCGGCACAAGCAGTATCGAATTGTTCTATGGTCGCTGAAGGCGAGTGACTGGAACATCCGGGCCTGTCAAACCCGGATGCAGGCCATTCTATTAGGTGGAATCACCGATGGCTCCGTTGTTTTACTTCACGATAGCGGAGAGACTGCGGGCGCGGACCGGCATGCTCCTTATTTTATGCTGCAAGCTTTAGAAGAAGTGCTGAACCAACTACAGGCAAGAAACCTGCAATTTGTCCGGCTTGATGAAATGTCTTGACGTTGCTATTTAGACTTAAATTGTTTGCGGAAGCAGAGCGGCGAGATGCCCATTATTAATTTGAAGGTTCGTCCAAAATGGGAGGTGTTATCAAACCCAACCATTCCCGCAATTTCAGTAACATTAAACGAAGAGCCAACCAGCAAATCACGCGCTTTTTTGATGCGGATATTATTGATATATTCAATGAAGCTGAACCCGGTGGATTCTTTAAAAGTTCGGCAAAGGTAGGAGGAGCTTATGTCGAATTGCCGTGAAATCTCACAGAGCTTAAGCGGTTCCATATAATGTTGATTTACATAATTAACGATGTCCAGGACTTTCTTATGTGTACGATTGGATTCTACAAATGAAGCTACGCGGCTGTCAAATAGTTTACGATTAAGATAGAGGAGCAGCTCCACCAATAATATTTGTTGGTACTGTTCATATCCGCGGGCTTGCTTCTTCCCCTCCTGGATCATTTTCTGAAAAAGCTGTTCGATGAAATATTGATCCATCCCGGTCATCTTCAAAGCGCGGTAATCACTTTTGAACAATTCGAGCAGTTCCTCACATTGACTGCCGGTGCAGAAATGCTGCAGGAATTCTTTTTTAAACAGGAGTGTTACCCGCTCATACATATTGCAGCCTGAATTGACCAGTTTGTGCATTTCGTGAATATCCATAAATAGCAGCGTTCCGCCCGCAACCTGATAGGTTCTGTCCCCTATAAAATAATAAAAATCCCCGGATATTAAATACAGAATCTCATATGCATCATGATAGTGTCTTGCAGGCATGCTGGTGTATACCTGTTTCTTGCGGCTGATGTCAAAAAGAGTAGACTCATAAAATACCGGCTTCATTCAGCACCTCCTAAGAGGATTGTAGACTTAATCTATGGTTTGTAGCAACATATGTATAAAAATTAATAAATACAAGAAAATACGTGCTGTTTGGACAAACTTTTTGAGATAAGCTTGAACTGAATTACCAAGTGTTGGTAAAAGGAGGGCTGTCATGCTCAGATGGGTTGGGGATAAGGTTCACTGCTGCTAAAAGTTAAAGCGCTTAAACTATTCAATTAAAGGAGAGATTGCGGTGCTAAATTCAACGAAGAGTAAGGTTTCCAAGAAGATGAAATTTTCATTGTTGATCGTGCTCAGTTTTTCAATGATTTTTTCTTATGGCTGTCTGTCCAAAACATCTCAACAGAAAAGTTATGCGGCAGGGAACCCTGATTCTAATTTCTCACCGGCAACACTTCAATTCTTGCGTGACAACACAGGACTGGATGGTGAGCAGTGGAACAATATTATGATGCTTGTCAACAAACCGGAGCAGGACGATCTGAACTGGATCGATTTTTACGGATATTGTGAAGATATTGATGATGACCGCGGGTATACGATTGGAATATTTGGTGCAACTACAGGCGGCTCAAATGATACCGGTCCTGACGGTCCGGATCTGTTCAAGGCATATGACGCTGCTAAAGGCGCGAGTAATCCTTCTGTTAAAGGTGCATTGGCCCGGATCGGTGTTAAGGGTTCGATGAAAGGGAAGATCCTCGAGATCAATGAAAGCGAAGAGAGCTTCTGTAGAAAAATCGGCAATTTGCAAGATGATCCCGAGTGGAGAGAGGCTATGTGGAAAACGTTCTACAATATCTATATTAAATACAGTGTGGAGCAGGCCCGCAAACGCGGCTTTAACTCGGCATTAACTATTGGTTCCTTCGTGGATGCAGCGCTGAACCATGGAGCTACCGGCGGCTCCGAGACACTCCAAGGGCTTTTGGGTAAATCCGGAAGCAGCACGGATGAGAAGACTTTCATGACCAAATTTTATAAAGAACGGACCAAGATTGTGGATACTAATGAGTACAACTCTCCGCCTAACGGCAAGAACCGTGTGAAGCAGTGGAGTAATTTGCTGAACATGGGAGAGACAGACCTGAAAGGTGCAGATTCGGCAATTCTTCAAGTCACCGACTGGGAACTCCAATAACAGGAATGTAAGGGCAGTAGAACCACCGTTCTTCTCGGTGACTGCGGTTCGATGATAAGTGAGATTAAGGAAGAGGGAGATGGGCTGAATGGATAACAACCAATCTTATCTCAAAAATAGATTTTACAAGGTAATCAGTCTAATGGTTATAGGTTTGCTGCTTGCCATGGAGTTGACCGGGTTTGTCTCAGCAGGAAGAGAGGGAAATGAGGAAGATCTTGCAAGCGAAGCAACTGCAGTTCAGGAAACGATTGCCCAGTGGATTTTTAAAGACAAAGGCGAGAACGGTGTATTTCCGGCTACAGGCGGGGTATATCAGACGGCTTCATCCATTCGTGATGTAGGAACTAATACGAATGCGTACACCTATGAGTCAGGTGAGAACAGCGTACGCAACCAGGGGTGGCATGAAGGAACGGGCCTGAAATACTGGCTTGCCACGCTTTCTACCAAAGGTTTCGAAGGTATCTTCCTCTCTTCACAGCAAACTTCTTCAAGTACAGGACCCAGGGATTTTAAGGTGCAATACAGTATAGATCAACAGGAATGGACAGATGTTACGGGCGGCAACCTTGTTTTAGCCCAGAACAATTTTAATTGTTCCAATAATTCCTGCAAATTAACTAACCTCGCTTTGCCTGCGGGAACAAACAATCAAGATGTACTCTATATCCGCTGGGTGGTAAACTCTGCGAAAAGTGTAAGCGGGGGAACGGTGTCCAGCTCAGGCTCAAGCAGAATCAAAGATGTGATAATTAAAGGAACACGCAGCAGCGGCGAACCTGGGGACACTCCCACACTTGAGGTAAGCAAAACTCCCGCTTCAGGGGCTGCAGATGTTTCCCTTAACGCAGAGATCACAGTGAAGTTTAACAAAGCGATCAGTCTCGACAGTGGTTATCAAGTTGTAATCACGGAAAACAATCTCCCTCTTAATAACATTTCTGCTTCGCTCCTCGGTCAAGACACAGTCAGAGTCAGCCACCCTAATTTTACTGCCGGCAAAACTTACAACGTGACCGTCCCTAAAGAGCTTGTTAAGGGGACTGCGGATGGCCGGACACCTGAGAACGATATTACCTGGAGCTTTAAGACAAAGTCTCCGGATACCGGCATCAAAACACCAACGCTGCTGAACATGACTTTTAACGGGGACCCAAAGACAAGTATCGCCTTTGACTGGTATACAGCCGAAACCGTCAGAGGTACAGTAGTGCAAGTAGTGGAGGCCTCCAATGCGGGAGGAAGCGAGTTTCCGGAACAACTGGCAGCTTCTTATGAGGGCAGCTCAACAGTTATTGAAACCTTAATGATATCAGGAGACAGAAGTTCTAAAAAGTATAAAAAGTTCGCCAGCCACAAGGTTATTGCAAGCGGTCTTAAGCCTGGAACCCAATATATCTACCGGGCCGGTAACGGTGATGCGGACGGCTGGAGCGAGGCGGGTTCTTTTACCACGGACAAGGCGGATAATCAGGATTTCCATTTCCTCTATGTAACCGACACCCAAGGCTCAAGTAAATCGAATTTTGATCTGTGGCAGGATACTTTTAAGAGAGCTATTGAGAAAACGGTAGATCCCAAGTTTGTTCTTCTTACAGGGGATCTAACGGATGACGGTGATCTGGAGCAGCTGTGGCAGTGGTTCTTGGGTGTGCCGAAAAAGGAATTTGCCAATGTGCCATTTGCACCGATTATCGGCAACCATGAGATAGAAGATTATCCGAATAACAACTTCTATAACCATTTTAATCTTCCGAAAGATGTCGGGACGGGTGCTCATGACGGTTCGGTATATGCTTTCGAATACGGCGATGCCCTGTTTATGCAGATCAATTCCCAGTACGAAGGGGAGGTCAAGCCATACAAAGCGGATATTCAGTTCACCAAACAATTGGAATGGATGCGGAATCAGGTGGCAAAGACCGATAAAAAGTGGAAATTCGTCTCGATGCATAAGGGAGCGTATTCTTCAGGGGATAATGCTTCGGCAGAAAGCGACCGGGTAGAATTTTACCGGAAATATCTGATTCCTGTATTTGATGAGCTGGGTGTGGACATGGTTTTTGAAGGTCATGA
This sequence comes from Paenibacillus sp. FSL L8-0333, assembly GCF_037965665.1. Classification (NCBI taxonomy): domain Bacteria; kingdom Bacillati; phylum Bacillota; class Bacilli; order Caryophanales; family Paenibacillaceae; genus Paenibacillus; species Paenibacillus sp. FSL L8-0333. The sequence goes on along the minus strand of NZ_CP150186.1, from coordinate 4,305,790 downwards.
TCATATGTATATGAGGTCTTTTCAAATGCTGAACAACGTTCCGATTAAGAATGTCATTACCGATGAGCAAGGAAATGTGCTGAATCCCAAAGGGACCGTATATCTAATGGGCAACTCGGCAGCTTCGAAATTCTATGCTATTAATCCAGATGCAGACACTTTTTTTGCAGCAAAAAACGATCAGCCCAACAAGAAAATGTTCGTGGATGTTTCCATTACAAGCGACGTGCTGAAATTCACATCCTACACAGCAGTTAAAGATAAACCCCTTGCCGTCTATGATGCTTACAGTATTAAACGGACTGATGTCAAACCCGGCATTGTCCAAAATCCAAGCGCAGTAAGACAGTCAGGGAACCGTGCAGTTCTTTCTTGGAAAGCGCCAGCAAATAGTTCTGAGCCGGTGCGAGGTTACCGGATTTACGAGAAAAATGATAAAGTCAGCACAAACTGGAGCGTGTATGTACCGACGGTAAGCGGTCAGACGAGTTACAGCTATACATTAAACGGCATAGATTCTGCTAAAGCCTACAATTTCGTTATTAAAGCAGTGGGGACAAGAAATAACTCGCTTCCAGCAGAGGCAGGAATACAATGAAAGGATAGAGGAGGCGTTGACGGAGCTTAGGCATCCTTTAACGCCTTTTTTTAGTTGTTGAAGCTGTCCATTCCTCCTACGGTAACTCCTCAGAAAGATAGCCTCACTTTTTACCAGATCATGATTCATTGCGCATTGGCGTGACTTTTGTTCCTTTTAACGGCATAACCTCTGCATTGGTACCTTCAAAATATAACGGCAGTCCTTCTGCCAGGATAGTCAAGAGGGTTTGGGTTGGGTCCTACGAAACCTAGAATGGGGATGATAAATTTAAGTGCCATCCATTCATAGACACCAGGTAAGCCGTGAATCAAAAATACGCAGATCCATGACAGTAAAGCTGCAGCCAAAATTGTACTACCTAAATACCCGAATGCTTGAATTATTCTTTTCATATTCGCACCTAACGTATAAGAAAGTGTCTAATAGTTAGAAGAATATAACTGTAAAAATCACTTCAATTGCTAACATATCCGAGGCTCGATACGGTTATTTGGATAATACCACCTTAGGGAAATCTGAAAAACAAACATTTGTACAACTGTATTTGTCTTGTACCGTTCTTTGAAGTTAGTAATAAACTATATCAATCTCAGAAAAGGAGTTGATTTAGTTGGCTAACAGTGATATACGTCTTACTCTTTGGTCGGGTACTAATTTTACCAATCGTCGGATTCGATTCAGACGTGGAGGAGTTGCGGTTCGTGATCTTGGAGCGTTTCGGTTTAACAACGTTCTCTCGAGTTTCCGTCTCAGAAATGTTGTGGAAAGCTCTCAAGTAACGCTTGTGCTTTTTTCGCGAATTAACTTTCAGGGATCGTTCCGTGTGTTCCGTGGCAGCCAAAACGTAGCGAACTTGAATAATTTTAACTTTAACAATGTCACATCTTCGTTGATATTGGTAGGACGTATCCTTACAAGCTCCGAAATTTCCCAAATTCAAAGTACCGGTAGAGCGCCTCGAGATGTCCTCGTAATAAGACAATAATAATGCAAAGGGGGCCCCTAGGGCGCCCCTTTTTTACAAATATCAGTAGCACAGGTCAAGACAAAATATGCATAGAATTTAATATAAAATAAGAGAATAGGTGCTGCTCCCGCAAACAATCCTCCTTTAAACTAGTAACGTACTTAACAAAATCTGCTAGAGGAGGATTCAAATGCGCAAAAAGGTTATCGGGAGAATTTGCAGTACAGTTATGATTTGCAGTCTGCTTGCAGCAGGCAACGGAACGACCTACGCCGATGGCGCCAATAACTCTGATGCTCCTACCAACAAATCGGTCAAAAACGTAATCCTGTTTATTACGGATGGGATGAGCTTATCCGATGTGAACTTGGCCAGATGGTATCAGGGAGGGCAGGCGCTTGCGATGGATAAGTATTTCAGCGGGCTGGTGAGAACATATTCTACGGATTCACTGACCACAGATTCCGCTGCGGGAGCTACGGCTTATGCTACAGGCCATAAGGTTAAGAGTGAGACGGTATCCATACTTCCAGACCGAATAACGATGCCTTTCATAAGCGCAGTTAAGCCAGAGGACGTGAACAAACCTCTGCCTACCCTTATGGATGCAGCGAGAATGGCAGGGAAAAGTACAGGAACGGTATTCACTTGTGAATTAACGGATGCGACGCCGGCTACATTTTTAAGTCATGCATACACGCGTGACAATGCGCAGTCTATTGCAGAACAGATGGTCTATAGTGGTGTAGATGTTCTACTTGGGGGTGGTTCCGGGTATTTGGTACCCGGCAAAGAAGACATTAACCGCAAGGACGGAGAAGATTTAACCAAAGTTCTGAAATCAAATGGGTATGAATACGTAACGGATAAAGCAGGGTTAATGAATTCTAAAACGAATAAAATCTGGGGTCTCTTCAACCCCGAAGCACTGGATGCTGATTTTGACCTGAACCCGCAAAAGCAACCGAGCCTTGCTGAAATGACCAAAGTAGCGATAGAGAAGTTGTCGCAGAACGAGAACGGTTTTATTCTGATGGTCGAAGCAAGCCAGATTGACTGGTATGGTCATGATAACGATCCAGTGGGGATTATGAGTGAGACCTTAGCGTTTGATAAAGCTTTCAAAGCCGCTGTTGACTTTGCAGAAAAAGACGGGAATACAGCAGTCTTATCGGTTTCGGATCATGCTACCGGCGGGCTCAATATGACGAACTATGATTCTACCAAAGACCTAATCTCCGTGCTGAAGAAAGCGAAGCATACCAGTTATTACATTGAAGGCAGTATTAATGAGAGCAATTTCAAAAAGGTACTTGCAGATCATTATGGACTTAGTGATCTAACCAAAGAAGAAGCGGATCAAGTCAGATTGGGAATGCAGGATAACCTTTCGCCGGTCATCGGTAAAATTTTGGGGGATAAAATAGGTGTAACCTTCTCTACGGATGATCACACATCGGAAGAAGTTGGATTGTTCGCCTACCATCCGGCTAATTTTAAACCGACCGATTTCATGAACAGCGGTGTAATCCAGAATACGGATGTGAATAAGTATATTCAAGAAGTGACCGGACTCAATCTGGCGCAGCTTCAGGATACACTGTACGTATCCAGTGATAAATTCAAGGCCAAAGGAGCTACGATTACCCTAGATAAGACCGATAAGACTAATCCGGTGGTTGTAGTGAAAAAAGCAGGCCAAGTTCTCAAGCTGCCTATAGATAAAAATATCGCCATTCAGGATGGCAAAACAACGAAACTAAATGTGCTGACAGTAATGATTAAAGATAAAGTGTGGATTTCGCAGGATGCTTTGGACTTAATTCTCTAATTCTTAAAGTTCATGTTGTGATCTGTCGCCTAAAAGTTAAAGCGCTTAAACTTGAGAACCCCTTTTTAAAAGGGGTTTTTGGGTTGAGATAGGAAATTTCAACTTGAATTGAGACGAGGAAAGCGAAGCTTTTATCGTTTGATTGCAGGCTTTGTTCCATAGGTCATCAAGCGCCAAACCTTTTCTAAGGGTCCCATGGAAAAGAACTTGAACCAGATGGTACTAAAAATGATTTGAATAAAATAAATCAGAACTGCGATGTAGAGAATATCTTTCGGTGAAACGACTTCGAGACCTATCATTGAAATGATTGCCGTCCCTATAATGCTTTGTGCTACATAATTTGTAAACGCCATTTGACCCACCCGTGATATGGGTTTCAGGAATTTCACCATTTGTTTATTTTCTAATAGTAGAAATAATGTTGTTAAGTAGAACAAAGTGGTTGGGAGAGATCCTAAGCCCGTAACTGAATCTACATTGCTGCTCCCACTTTGAGAAGCGTTCCAAATCCATAGTGAAAAACCAATGAACAACAGAAATGATACCATTTGAATTCCTCTAATTGGTTTAGACAATTCTTGTATGTGTGTCAGCCAACCTGACTTTGCGGTTAAAAAACCAGCTAAAAACATAATAAAGATTTGTATAGCATCATTAGAAAAAATATCAAGGATAGATGATATAACCCCTAGAGTGGGTAGAAATATTTTTGCCACCAAGGAAATGATGTAAATGGATGTCATACCTATCAGCCATTTTTTAAGTGTAGAAACCGTTGAGTGATAAAAAGGGATCAGAAACAATCCGATAATGGCGTATGCGGGCAGAATGGTTCCCCAAAAGATAAATACATGAATGATTCCCAGCAGCAAAAGGATTAGTAAACGTCTAGCCATACGCCATCTGGGTTTATCTCCCCGGCTTTCGGCTCTTGAGGCGAAAATGTATAGACCTACACCAAATAGAAAGGAAAAAATAGAAAAGAACTTTTTTTGTACGAAGATGATTATCAAGCTATGGATGATTCCATTAATGCCACTATAGTCTGGTAAGGGATCTCCTTCCATAATAACTTTAAAGGCTCCAACATTTATAAGCAGAATGCCGAAAAGAGCAAGTCCGCGAATGATGTCGAGTGAAATGATTCTTTCTTTTTGCGAAATGGAGGGATTCATTAATAGTGCTCCTTTGAAAATATTTTTATTTGCTTAGGAGTTAGTATAAGTTGCGAACCTTACATTAAATTGATGCCAACATTACAGGATCCTTAAATTTGATAAAATGTTCCAACTCCAGTTGAATTAGAATCAGTTTTATGGTTAATATGAATACTAAATCATTTTGGGGTGTGAACTAGAAATGTCAGCATATACTCAACCGATCTTTGTGGCAGCGATCTTTTTTGTGGTTTTAGCATTTGCCTTATTTATCCCATGGCTCATTTATACCTATAGAAAATATAATTACCTTCCCTTTTCTACCACGTTAATTTCGTTTTCGTTTATCTTTTACTTTCTAGCAGCGTTATTTTTAGTATTGTTGCCGTTGCCGGAAATACGTAATACTTGTTCTCTTCAAAAACCGGGCACACAACATTATTCACTTATGCCATTTCAATTTATAGTGGGCACCTTTGGCAATAGTGGCATCGTGTTATCACAGCCAGCTACTTATAGACTGTTATTTAGCCAACCCTCATTCTATCAAGCTTTTTTTAATTTCTTGCTATTATTACCTTTTGGTGTTTATCTGCGTTACTTTTTTCATGATAAAAAATATTGGAAGAAAGCTCTAGGCTTCACGTTCCTATTAACTTTATTTTATGAGATAACACAGGTAACCGGTATTTACGGGATTTATAATTGCCCTTATCGTATTTTTGATGTGGATGATTTATTGTTAAATACTTCTGGCGGAGTACTGGGGTTCTTTATTGCTCCAGCCGTGTTGGCGTTATTCCCATCAAAAAAGAAAATTAAGGAGAAAGCAGAAAGATTATTAGCTCTTGATGAAGTAAGAGGGATGTCTGTGTTACTGGCTGTTATTATTGATCTATTTATCAGCAACCTAGTAGTTAAAGTTGTGTTGAGTATGACCAACGTTAATATGGTTAGTGAATTTATTGCGAGCACAATTACACTTTCTGTAACCTTTTTTATTATTCCGATAATTTGGAATGGATCGACAATCGGTACGAAAATAATGCGTTATCGCTATGACAGTAAAATAAGTCGAGTGGAAACTAACAAGCGATTATTTAAACGCTTTGGTGCCATTTACGCGATGTACTTCATAACAGTCATTGCGAATATTTTGAATAATGTGGAACTATCAATGGATTCTCCATTTTATAAGGCATCTATATTCTTAACGCTAGGTGCTGGATTGACCTCCATTATTTTAACGATCGTGTTGTTCATCCATATTGTCTTAGTCGTGTTTGGCAAACAAAAACGCCGCTTTTACTTTGATGAAGCTTCTGATTTATATACAACCAGAAAAAAATGAATGCTATTCAATAGCAAAGGGATACTCCGTAGTCTTAAATGGCTACAGGGTATCCCTTTTTTTGTAGATTTAAGCTTGTTGTAAGGTTGGCATGAATTTGCTGTAAGGTTCGGTGCCTATAGTATAAGTATCAGCAAATTATGAGGTGAAATGAATGGAACCATTATTAAAAGTAGAAAACGTAAAAAAAGTGTACGGGAAGTTAAGTGCTGCTTACACAGCGTTGGAAAACGTGTCTTTTGACATTCATGAAGGTGAGTTTGTAGGGATTATGGGACCTTCCGGAGCGGGAAAATCAACCTTGCTAAATTTGTTAGCAACCATAGATTCTCCAACAGAAGGAAAGATATATATGAAGAACAAGAGTATTCATGATCTGAAGGAAGCAGCTTTGTCAGACTTCCGGCGTGAACATCTCGGGTTCATCTTTCAAGATTACAATTTACTCGATTCCTTGACGGTAAAGGAGAACATATTGCTTCCCCTGGCGATTGCTAAAATTCCAGCGAAGAAAATTAATCACCTCGTGACTCAGATCTCTAAAGTATTTGGGATTGAAGATTTACTGGGGAAATATCCTTACCAAATCTCTGGGGGTCAAAAGCAAAGAACCGCTGCGGCTAGAGCGCTCGTGACAGAGCCAGCACTGATTTTGGCTGATGAACCAACAGGTGCACTTGACTCTAAATCAGCAACAGATTTATTGGAAAGCTTAAGTACTTTAAATGAAAATAACAATTCGACCATTATGATGGTAACCCATGATGCCTTTGCCGCAAGCTTCTGCCGCCGGATTATTTTCATCAAAGATGGTTCGTTTTCAACAGAAATCTATCGTTGTGATCAGACACGCAAAGCCTTCTTCCAAGAGATCTTAGATGTTCATGCGGCCATTGGGGGTGAGGTAGATGACGTTATTTAGTCTAGCAAGAAAAAATATAGCCAGAAATTTCTCGCAATATTTTTTATACATTGCATCGATGGTGTTTAGTATCATCATTTACTTTACATTTGTGACCTTAAAATATAGTGATACGATAGCAGAACAGACGGCTTCATCCCAAAAACTGGGTTCCCTAATGAGTGGCGCGGCAGTCATTCTTATCTTTTTCGTGTTCATATTTATAGCTTATTCCAATTCATTTTTTATGAAAAAACGTAAAAAAGAAGTCGCACTGTATGCGTTGCTGGGGGTACGTAATCGTCAAATAGGTTTTATGCTCTTTTTTGAAAATTTGTTATTAGGATTATTCTCTTTAATAGTAGGGATTGTATTTGGCTTCCTCTGTTCAAAAGGATTTATGACGATTTTGATTCATTTAATGGGTTATGACGTTGTAGCACCCTTTACATTTTCAATGGCGGCAGCGATGAACACGGCTATCGTATTTCTAGTTATATTCTTAGTGACATCATTTCAAGGCTACCGCTTGATCTATCAATTTAAGCTGATTGATTTATTTCATGCTTCCAAAAAGGGAGAAGTGGCGCCTAAACCATCTATGATAGTAGCTGTTCTTGGAGTGTTACTTATTGTCTTGGGCTATTGGCTTGCAATGCAGGACCTTTTCACTTCTAAGGTATGGGCAAAAATCGGATTTCTCATGACCGTATTAATTATTTTAACAACGGTAATTGTGGGTACATTTTTATTGTTCCACAGTGTGACTGGCTTTGTGTTAGCAATGATTAAGAAAAATGAAAAGTGGCTGTGGAAAGGCCTTCATGTAATAACCATATCGCAGCTGCTCTATCGTATCCGTGGGAATGCACGTACATTAACTGTGATTGCTGTGTTGAGTGCTACAACAGTAACTGCCGGTGGAGCGGTCTATAGCCTGTATTACAATACGAATGACTCGGCAAAAACGATTAATCCGAATACCTTTATGTATCAATCAACAGATGCAGAAATGGATAAACAAGTAAATGCTGTACTGCCAGCTACAAAATATGATGAAAATATCGATGCGCTATCCATTACGTTTCATACAAAAGAATTAAACGCGCCATCCTCGTTCGATAGCTCTGATAAAAGAGGGTATACAGTTATCGATGAAAAAACATACAACAACTTAGCAAATGTACAACATAAAGAAAAATTAAATGTAAAGGATGGCTACGCGGTTATTTTAGATATCGGATATGACAAAAGGTTCTCACCTATGTATACAGGAAAAACTATAACAACAGGCAACGGCCATCCACTCATATTCCAAAGCTTTAAAACACAAACCGTATTGAATGCAGGCACAGCAGGTATAACAGTTGTAGTCTCGGATGAACAGTATAAAGTATTACGGAATGATGGAGAAGTGCTACGCTATCGTGTTCTTGGGGTAGAGGATGCCTCTGTGGATTTATCTGCAAAAATTGCAAACCAATTGCCTGAAGAAGCGCCATTTTCTAGTAGGCCTCAAGATTACCAAACAAGCTTGGAAAGTGTGGGTTCTCTACTTTTTATAGGCAGTTTCCTTGGGCTCGTATTTCTGGCTGCAACAGGCAGTATCATTTACTTTAAAGTTTTAACAGAGGCAGAAGAGGATAAAGCACAGTACAATATGCTGCATAAAATGGGTGTCAGTGCAAAAGAAATGCAGAAATCCATTGCGTCACAGGTATTCGTTATCTTTGTTGTACCGCTTATAGTAGGGTTATTGCATAGTGTAGTGGCTTTAAAAGCATTCTCTAGTCTACTGATGATAGATTTAGCAAAGCCAGTGTTGCTCTGGATGATTGCTTATACCGTAATTTACGGGTTGTATTATTTCTTAACCGTAGCTTCATACAATCGTATTATCACACTAAATAATAGAACAGAAGGATGATGGAGATGAAAAAATTTCTAATTACTATGGGTATTTTGTTTGTTATTGGGGTTGTAGGTGTCTTTGCTCTAGCAAAGATTGATTTCAATCGCATGAATGCCGAAAATTACTATTTACAAATTACAGAGGATGGGGAACCCCATGAATATAAACTGAGTGATGGTACAGTGATGACTTCCTATTCGTATACACTAGAAGCTACAAATGCTAAAGGTAATACAATTCCACTGGAATTTAATGCACAAAAAAATCTTCGTAAAGGCGCCTACTTAAAAATGTATGTAAAAAAAGGTGATCAAGTCTCCTCATATGATGAAGTGAAAGTAGAGGATATTCCGCTAAAAGCAATAAAAAACTAATAAATTGAAGAAGGGCTGTCTCCAATAATGGTAATGGAGCACAGCCCTTTTCTCTGCCTAATGAGTAAGTAAGGCATTTGTATTATAAAAGTATAGTAATGGTTGTTCCAATATTTTCAGCGCTCGTAATATCGAGTTTCCCCTCATGAGCCCAAATAATGTCTCTTGCGATGGCCATTCCTAAACCAGTACCATGCTTGCTGGTTGTATTTGTACCCCGATAGTAGCGTTCGAAAACTTGTTCCAGATCTTTAGTTGGAATACCCTGGCCATTATCAGAAATCGAAATTTGGGTATGAGATTCTGGACCTGTATCCACTCGAATCTTCACCACGACATTTTCATCGTTATGCACCAGCGCGTTGTAGATCAAGTTAAGGATCGCTCGTTTTAGTAACTTTTTATCTACTTTATGCATTGCTTTAGCCACATTCGCCTCAAACTCTATCTGCCGTTCACCAAAGGTCGGGTCATTTAAAAGTTCAATCGTCATTTCTCGTAGAAACTGAACGAGATTCACCTCTTCAAATTGCAGGGATAGCTGGTGATTACGTAAACGTGTCGTTAAATTGAGGTCATCTAACAGATCTTTCATATACATCGATTTACTCTTGATAATTGACGTGTATTCCTGTAATTCTTGGGCTGTTAAATCTGTGGCACTGTCGTTAATAAATTCTGCATAACCTTGAATAGAAGCAAGTGGTGTTTTCATGTCATGTGAAACATTGCTAATCCATTCCTCACGCATTTGATCGAGACGTTTACGCTCCTCTTCATGCCGATCGAGCTTTTCAGATAGTTCATTCATATTACGAAAAACATCTTCATAAACACCTTTGGGAGTAGGCATTTTCTTAAAACGTCGTTCCCTGAGCTGTTGAATACCCTCTATTAATGTATGAAGGGGTGCAGTTAACTTTTTCCCAAATAGAAATCCAATGATGATTACAATAAGCACATCAACGATTAAAAAAATGGAAAGAAAAACATTAACATCTTTGAAAATTTTAGCGTAGTCATAGGTCATTACGTAGCGGCCTATTTTAGGATTATTAATCCCTAAAAAGTAACTGAAATTTTGGGCTTCGCTGACAAAAACCGTCGTGCGTGCATCTAATTCTTTATATTTATACATTTGGACAATTTCAATAGGAGAATACTCTGTTTTCAATTCTTCAGGGGTATAAAAGGCTGCTGCTTGCTCCCCTTGGTCATTCAAGAATTGTACCCAGGCGCTCATTTCTTGTAGTTTTTTGAGACCTTCTTCGTTCACAACAGGTTTGCCAGCCTGTAGTTCTACGTATTGTGAAAAGGTTCGGCTAAAGGTTTCTGCAGATGCTTCTTCAGTGCCAAAGTTATTATTATTTACCTTTATAAAGAATAGGGAAAGGAACAAAATCGCGTTTACAATACCAACGATCACAACAATAGTCATAACCGATCTTAAAAAGCGGAGTGTCAATTTCCATTTCAACTAGTCTCACTCCTTGGTATGTAATTTATAACCTAACCCTTTAACCGTCAAAATAAAGGAAGGATTTGAAGGGTCGGCCTCAATTTTTTCACGTAATCGCCGAATATGTACCATCACTGTATTATCGGAACCAAAAAAATCTTCACCCCACACCTGTCCAAACAAGGTTTCTTTGCTTAGAATCTGATTGGGATGATGCATAAAACAGCTCATTAAACCGACTTCTTTGGCGGTTAACACGAGGACCTCGCCATTCTTTTTTAATTCTGTCTCATTGGCACTAAGTTCAAAGGGACCAGCTTGTAAGCTTTTCGGAGCCTTTTTTTCTTCTGTAAAGCCAGCTCTTCTCAGTTGTGCCTTTACCCGATAAGCGACTTCTTTCGGACTGAACGGTTTAGTAATATAATCATCGCCACCTATCGCCAGTCCTAACAGCTTATTAATTTCCTCGTCTTTTGCAGACATAAATAAAATGGGTGCATTTGATGTTTCCCGAATTTTTCTGCATAAGTCATATCCTTCTCCATCTGGGAGCATAATATCTAGCAATATAAGCTCAGGATTATACTCCTGAAACTTGTCCCAACCCTCTGCAACGGTCCCGGCAGTTACAACGTCTGGAACACCTTCTTTATGTAAAACAGCCTTCATCAGACGCGCTAAATCATCTTCATCGTCTATGATTAATACCCATTTACGACTTGCCATTTATTTCCCTCCAAATCCGTCTTTATGTACATTATTACATTATAAAGGACTCTTTATTTCTTGCGCAAAAAATTGCAAAAGAAAGGCTTGCATGAAGATGGGGATTACATAGACGAACATAGCAAAGCAATATTCGGTGATTTATTAAAAATTCATTCTAGATATAGCCAAATCAGGTAAGGAGGAGAAATTGTTACGCCCCCTGCCTTCCATGGCATTGATCTGCACTGTATATAGCCCTTTGAAGAAGTTCGCTAAAATGATGGAAGAAGGTGAGTTACTGTATTCGCTTGAGCTCGAAGAAGAACTTGCAGACAGCTTTTGGAATGCCGTTAGATGGCAGCGACTTGCAGGTGCAAGCAGCCTTAACAGGAACAACTGCAACCAATGCTGATTTGCAGAATATTTCACAGGATGACTTTGTACGTACAGCCGTGATTATGCTGGTCGGAATCATAATTGTGCCAATAGTCATTACGCGCTCTGTGTCCAGCTCTCTGTTCATTATTGCTTCCTTGGTGCTAGAGTACTTACTTCTCTTGGAATCAGTGAAATCTTGAGCTGGATCGTTCCATTTTTCAGCTTCATTATGATTACAGCCCTAGGCGTTGATTACAGCATATTCCTGATGATGCGGTATAACGAACTTGAAGGGGATGTTGGATCGAGAATTGAGTGGCATCACGTTATATGGTTGGTGTAGTATTGTCTGCTGCCTTTATTCTAGGAGGTACCTGCGCCGCGTTGATTCCTTCGGGCGTAATGACACTTATACAGGTAGCATTCGTATTAATCATTGCACTATTATTACTAAGTGTAGCGGCCATGCCGGTGTTCTTGACTGCATTAAAGCAGCTTGCTAGAAAATTAAATGGTTCAAGCAACGGTGCTACATCAAAGAATGTAGTTGACAAATCGAGTCATATTTAGACGGCAGTAAAATTTAAAAATACATGCGTATTACGTATGCTGAGAACAATAGAAAGAATCTTCGGGGACCTTTGTGGTCCCTTGTTTCACCATATCAGAAAGTATATAATTATCGACTATACCTTACAACTTTATTACGCTATAATCAACGTAAAGTCACCAGATGACCTAAGAGTAGGATGATTTTAATAGATTAATTAATATTAGCTTTTGATATGCCGAAACGTATTTTGTTATTGAAATAGGTTGTTTATATTGTTTATGATATTATTAAAGGTGTTAATTAAATCTAGAGTAGGTAGATTATGAGTCTAAATGACAACGTATTAATTAAAATTCGTGATATGCGAGAGAGTTTTACACCAGTTGAACGATTGGTCGGAGATTACATTTTAGAAAATACGGAAGAGATCCCTCATTTGTCTATTAAGGAATTGGCTCAATCGAGTAAGACAAGCGATGCATCTGTCCTTCGTTTCTGTAAGACGATGGGTTACAGCGGATACCGCAATTTTATTGTGAGTATATCGGCATCTTTGGGTTCTCGTGATGAGGATTCAAAGGCTCAATATACAGATATTCAGCCGGGTGATGATCTCTCGACAATTATATCAAATATTTCATTGAATAATTGCAAGTCCATTGAGGATACGCTTAGTGTTATTGATCGAAAAGAAATTACAAGAGCTGTAGAATTACTATGTCATAGTAAGCGAATTGTTTTCTTTGGAATAGGTGCTTCGGGACTCGTTTGTATGGACGGGGAACAGAAGTTCTCGCGAATTAATAAGATGTGTCATGCCTATACAGATGGTCATAGTCAGCTCACGGCAGCAACTTTACTTGAGAAAGATGATGTTGCCATTTTCATTTCTAACTCTGGAGCAACTAGTGATATTATTGATGCGCTGGAAATTGCCCAAAAGAATAGAGCGAAATGTATTGCGATTACGAAGTACAATAAAAGTGAGCTTGCGGAGCGGGCGGATATTGTATTGAGCATATCCACACCTGAAATAACAATCCGCAGTGGGGCTATGGGCTCGCGTATTGCGATGCTTACGATCATCGACATATTATTTGCTGGTGTCGCAAGTGCTGAATATGAAGAAGTAAAAACCTACTTAACAAAAACGCATAATATATTAAAGAAAAAACTTAGAAATTAGGTTCTGATAGAATGAATGTGGAGGAAAGCGTTGATCATGGATCAATGCTTTCTTTTTTTGTATTTCATTCACTTATTCGTGTACTAAAATGTACTACTTATCAATCTATGTCAGATTATCTACATGATGAATACGTTGATCTAATGAATATAATAAGTAGTTTAATTCAATAATTAATAGCTTGGCACACAATTATGAGGAAGAAAATGAATGGAATCGAAGACGAAACATCATCCGGTTGAACACGGATGATGTAACTTTATGTTTCGTTTGGAGCGATAATCAGCAAATAATACATTTTTTTAAATCGCTTTAACCTTAGAGCCATAGCGATCAAAGCAATTGTTAAAAATTTAAATTGCATCTTGTAAGCGCTTTATAAATGTGGTATAACATAGTATGTAAGGAATGAAATAAAACATCAGAATTTAATTTCTCCATGAAATTATATTTCAAAATCTATTGACGAAGCGATGGTGTTGTATTAGTATAAGAACATAATAATTGTAAGTTAATCTAACACGTTTTGTTAATTAAATGACAGATTAAGGCTGGGAAGAAGGAGGATGGCTATGAATGACTACCTTGCGGGATTGACAACAGAGGCTGTGAATCCAGACACATTAATGATTGATGAATGTACTACGGAAGAAATGATCCAGTTAATGAATCAACAAGATGCACTAGTCCCCAGAGCTATAGCTGAGGAGATTCCGCAGATTGCAAAGGCGGTAGATATTCTACATCATAGGTTGTCTAATGGTGGAAGAATGTTTTACATAGGAGCTGGCTCATCAGGAAGATTAGGTGTTCTGGATGCTTCCGAATGTCCTCCTACCTTTGGTACAGATCCTTCCTTGGTGCAGGGCTATATTGCTGGTGGTGATATTGCTTTGCGTACTGCGGTTGAAGGCTGTGAAGACGATATGGATGAAGGGATCGCATTAATCGAAAGCATTGGTGTAACAAACAAAGATGTACTTATTGGGATTTCGGCAAGCGGTAGTGCAAACTACGTTATTGCAGCTTTAGCGAAAGCAAAGGAACTTGGAGCAGCCACTATCGGTGTTTGTAACAACAGAGGCTCAAAGTTCGAACCCATTGTAGATGTTTGTATAACACCTGTTGTAGGACCTGAGGTCATTAGCGGTTCGACTCGATTAAAGGCAGGAACTGCTCAGAAGTTGGTGCTTAATATGCTGACAACATGCACAATGGTCAAGTTAGGAAAAACGTACAACAACTTGATGGTTGATCTGAAGGCTAGTAATTTTAAGCTCGTAGATCGCTCGATTCGTATCATCATGAACACGACTGGTGTAGATACATCAACCGCCGCAGAAACACTTGAAAAAGCATCTATGAACTGTAAGCTGGCAATTATGATGATTAAATCGGGGTTAGATGCAAAAGAAGCAGAACAAGTACTTAACGCAAACGGAGGACGCTTGAAACAGGCAATCGCATCATTGGTTTAGGTGTGAAAAGTGGAATAACAGGATGGATGCTATTAATAATTGAGGAGGCTGTTTTCGATGAAAAAAAGATCACGTGGATTAACTCTGTTTTTGTCAGGAATCATGATGGTATCACTATTATCGGCTTGCGGAGGAAACGGAAATAACGCTCCAGCTTCTACAGATTCCGGTAACACAGGAACTAGTAACGGTGGTTCTGAGCCTAAAAAGGATACGATTACAGCGCTTTTACCTCCGATATCAGCGAACTATCAAACACGTTTTGCTGATATGGAAAAAGAATTTAATACACTACATCCTAACTTGACTTTGAAAATCGAGCCAGCGAGCTGGGAAGATATGACGCAAAAACTTGATACTCAAGTAAATGCAGGTTCTCCTCCAGATATTGCTTTTATCGGTGCTTCAGGAATTTCGAAATATGCAGCACTTAATGTACTAATCGACCTTAACGGTGCCCTTTCTGATGAAGCCAAGGCAGATTATGACGAAGTTCCATTGAAATATTTCCAACTAGGTGACGCTCAATACGGCCTACCAGCGTATATGGAAATCCACACTATCGGTGGTAACAAACAATTCCTTGAAGAAGCCGGAATTGATTGGAAAAGCATTCAACAAAACGGTTGGACTTATGAAGAGTTCCGTAATGCAATTTCTAAAGGCGTAGTGAAAAATGATAAAGGTGAAACTACTCGTTATGGTTTCGTGTTCGCAACATCTGGTGTAGCATCTAAAGACTATCTAGCTATTCTTGCTAAAACTGCTGGTTTACCAGATTACTTCGATAAAGATCTTAAATATACGTATACAAGCAAAAACTTCTTGGGGCTACTTACATCTATTCGCGAAATGATCAACGATGGTTCTATGCCTAAAGAGCTAAGCTCTATCGATGCTGGTAAACGGTGGAACATGTTCCTAACGGGTCAAACGATGATTACAGGTAAAGGTTTATCTGCATTTGAAAACTCTGCTCGTCTAAACAATGAGAAGATTAAAGCGAACGATGGTTCAGCTGTTGCAGATTCTATTGAAGTTGATTATATTTCACTTCCAGTCCCAACATTCAACGGTGCCGATTATGTCCCTACTTCAATCGTTGATGGTTATATCGCACTTCGTGGTAAAAAAGCTCCATCTGAAGAGCACATCAAAAATATTGCCCTAGCAACGAATTTCTTGTCTTCTGGTTCAATTGCTGCTAACTACAGTAATGAGCTGTTCTTATCACCAATTACTGAATCTGCACGTAATGCAGAAGTACTTGAAAAATTCCCTCGTAACGAAGATAACGTTGCTGCAGGTAAAGCTATGATGGCAAAAGCGCTTCCGGCTCGTACAGATATTCCTACTGATCTGGCTGCTGAAGCATTAAAAATTGAAACAGAAGTTATTATTCCTAAACTACAAGCCTTACTTGCAAATGAGATTGCTCCACAAGAAATGTATGATGCAGTTAAAGCAGCTGCAATTAAATCTTTCGGTAAAGATGGTATTGTAGTTGACTAGTCTGTCGTAGGCTGACATGTGAAAGCTGTGCGTAGCTAGAACGTACAGCTTTCCTTCTAAATTAGCTAGAGCTTGTACTGTTTTTAGAAGAGAGGTGCGACCCAATGAATCAAACGTTGACTAAAAGAAAAAAATTGAAACTCGAAAGTGACTCAGGTTGGGGATACGCGTTTATCGCAGTAGCACTTATTGCGTTTTCTTTATTTACCGCATATCCAGTCATCAATGCTTTTATTATCAGCTTACAAAAATATGGTCCATTAGGATCCACTTTTGTCGGCGTGGATAACTTCGTTAACTCTTTTTCAGATGAACTTTTCTGGAAAGCGCTGAAAAATACGTTAGTATATACGCTATTAACTGTTCCGTTTAATATTCTTCTATCATTTTTAATTTCAATTTTGATTATTCCTTTCAAGAAAAAAACACAAACGATCTTTAAAGCACTATATTACTTGCCAGCCGTAGCATCTGGTGTAGCGCTTTCTGTTGTGTGGCTGTGGATCTTCGATCCGTTAAAATCAGGTATTGCCAATAAGCTCGTGAGTTTTTTAGGTATTGAAAATCAAAACTGGCTTGGTTCCAGTGCAACTGCAATGTTCTCACTTGTATTAATGTCATGGTTATCAAGTCATGGTACAGCAATTATTATTTATATAGCCGCATTACTCGCTATTGATAACAGCTATTATGAAGCAGCTGAAATTGATGGCGCGTCTTTCCTGCAAAAGCTTTGGTTTATCGTTGTCCCTTTCCTTAAGCCAACAACGCTATTCCTACTTGTTACTGGTGTTATCGGTTCCTTCCAAGTATTCCAAAACGCTTATCTTATGACAGGCGGTGGACCAGACCATGCAACAACAATGGTAGGTTTGTTAATCTTTAACAATGCGTTCACATATTTTGAGTTTGGTGAGGCAGCGGCACAATCATTAGTTCTAGCAGCGATTATCGGATTTATCTCATTCCTTCAATTCAAGTTTATAGGTAAAGATGTAGAATACTAGGAAAAGGAGCAGAATACTATGGGTTTGTACAACAATAGCTTAAGAAGCAAAGGGTATCTGTTTATACGTAATGGTGCAAACATTACGTTCCTTATCCTATTTGCGGCAGCTACCATATTCCCGATATACTTTATGGTCATCTCCTCGTTCGGTGATCCGGTAGAAGCTGGTGCAATGAGCTATTCTATCCTACCATCGAAGATTTCATTTGAATCTTATAAATTCTTCTTTAACTTCAGCCCACATACATGGGACTGGTTATTGAACTCCTTTATAGTGGCAGCGTGTATCACGGTATCTAACGTATTTTTTGCTACACTTGCTGGATATGCTTTTGCAAAAATGAAATTTAAAGGGAAAAACATTTTGTTCGCTATTTTGCTGGGATCTATGATGATTCCTGTTCAAGTCACTCAGGTTCCACTATATATTTTGATCGTAAACATTTTTGAATTACAAAATACGTACACAGCGTTGATTATGCCGAGCATAGTAACGGTATACAATATCTTCTTGGTTAAGCAGTTCATGTCCTCCATTCCAGGTGAAATTATTGAATCTGCTAAAATCGAAGGTTGTTCCCAGCCTAAAATCTTCTGGTATATCATTATGCCTCTATCTAAAACAATTATGGCAGTACTAGCAATCCTAACGTTCATGGCGGCATGGAATGACTTTTTCTGGCCGTTCCTAGTAACGAATACGATGGATATGCAAACCATTCAGGTCGGCTTGAAAAACTTTCGCTTTGCGAATACAACTTACTTTGCACCGATGATGGCGGGGGCAACCATTTCAGCAGTTCCAATGTTTATTTTGTTCTTCAGTTTACAAAAATACTTCCTTGAAGGGGTAACAGTTGGAGCGGTGAAAGGTTAATGGACAAACAATCAAAAGTTGATGCAACATACTTAGTTGGCTTGATGTCAGGTACATCAGTAGATGGTATTGATGCAGCAGTAGTTAAGCTTTTCCCATCAGCCGAAAAAGAGCATGGAGTAGAGATTGAATTACTGGCTTTTGAAAACACACCTTTTGAGGTGCAAGTTAGAAACTCCATATTTGAGCTTTTTGATCCCGCTAGCGCTACGATTGATAAGGTTGGCGCAATGAATATGTGGCTTGGCGAATTATACGCCCAAGCCACATTATCCGTTATAGGGAAATGCGGCCTTTCGCACTCGCAAATATTCGCAGTAGGATCACATGGTCAAACAATCTATCATGCTCCGGAAGAGAATGTTATGGGCGGCTATAATCTGCATTGTACTGTTCAGATTGGGGATGGTGCAGTTATCGCCAATCGCACAGGAATTCCTTGCGTATCAGACTTTCGAGTTGCTGACATGGCAATGGGTGGACAAGGAGCTCCGTTAGTACCATTTACCGAATACTTATTGTTTAACAATCCAGAGAAAACAATTCTGATGCAAAATATTGGCGGAATAGGCAATGTGACTGTTTTGCCTGTAAATGCCTCACCGGATGAGGTATTTGCTTTTGATACGGGTCCTGGAAATATGATTATCGATGGCCTTGTATCGCAATTATTTGCACCAATGACCATGGATGTTGATGGCGAAATTGGTGCGGGCGGTCAAGTGATTGATGAGCTATTGAAATGGATGCAGCAGGATAAATATTATACGATGCCGTTACCAAAATCGACAGGCAGAGAACGGTTTGGCCAACAATACGTGGCACAAATTATTGAAATGATGAAGGTTAATCACTGGAAAGCGGAAGATGTTGTTGCAACAGCTACGTACTTAACTGCCTGGAGCATCGTCGATAGCTATGAACGGTATATTGCACCGCAGCATCAGGCTGAGCAATTGTTAATTGGCGGCGGTGGAAGCTATAACAAGACGCTTTTGCGTGATTTACAACACTTATTTGCACCGCATAACGTGCAGGTGCTGACGCAGGAGGATATCGGTGGTAATAGTGATGCTAAGGAAGCAATTGCTTTTGCTCTGCTAGCGTATTACACGATGGAGCGCTTACCAAACAATATCCCGCTAGTAACTGGAGCTTCACAGCCAGTAGTAATGGGCAAAATTTCCTGGCCCTATATTGGACGTTCACAGGAGGCTTAAATGATGCAAATCAGAACCTTTTCAATTGAAGATCACTCTGCAGTTGTAGAGCTTTGGAATCGTGAGGCTACAAAATATGATTATAAGCCATTTACAGAGCGAGAGTTTCAAGATACATTCATCGACCATCCTTATTTTGACGCTGACTGTATATGGGTAGGCTGTGACGAAAAAGGGATTGTTGGTTTTGCAGCTGGCTGCTGCGGTGACGATCTCCCTCTTGGAGATGTGGCGGGTTATATTACGAGTGTTATTATAGATACCCATGTGGCTTCTCTGGAGTTTTACGATGCTTTTCTATTGCGTTTAGAAAAAAGATTCCAAGAACTTGGGAAAAGACAAGCGGATGTATTGTTTTTCAACCCTGTTAAGCTGAAGTGGAGTATACCAAGTGCACCTCAGCATGAGCATAATAATGCCCCGGGCATCAGTAAGGACCAGCCATTATATGAAGCTTTAATTGCTAGAGGCTACGAAGATCGAGCGAGGCAATGCGGCATGTATTTAAGACTCGGAAGCTTTATAGTTCCCGAAGATATTTTAGATAAGGAAACCAATGCAAATAGCAAGGACTATTACATTACTTCCTATGTCCCTGATTTACATACAGGGCTTGAAGCAACGCTTGCTGCCCTGCAAAATCCGCAGTGGAAGAAGGATGTTGTTACTTATGTGAAGGTTGGCGCACCACTTGTAGTAGCTGTGTACGGCAACGAGGTTGTGGGCTTTGCGGGTCCAATTATTTCGCAGCCTGATGGAAGAGCATTTTTTTGCGGTATCGGAGTGCACCCAGAGCATGAGGGTCATGGCCTTGGCAGTGTATTATTTTTCAGAATGGTTGAAGCTTTTCAAAATGTGGGCTGTCAATATATCTCTCTATTCACTGGAAATAATAATCCGGCTCTTCGAATCTATCAAAAAGCGGGCTTTACTATTGAAAAACAATTTTCTATATTGCGGAGGGAACTTTAAAGATGAGCGAAAACTTCACAGTATTAGCAATTGGAGCGCATGTTGGTGATGTGGAGCTAGCTTCTGGTGGTGTGCTCGCTAGTCATAGTTTAAAGGGAGATCGCATTGTGACACTAGCGTTAACTGCGGGTGAACGAGGGGTCCCGGCAGGACAGGATATGAAGGAATATCGTCAGCAAAAAGTGAAAGAGGCACAGGTTTTTGCGGATATGCTAGGCGGTGAAGCCATTGTATTCGATGATTATTGTGACGGAGAGTTGCCTGACAATCAAGAAATTCGTATGGAGGTTTGTGATGTAATTCGTCGCGTGAAGCCTAACATTATTATTACACACTGGAAAAACAGTATGCATAAGGACCATGCGCTAACGCATCATATCGTAAATGATGCCCGTTTCTTCGCAAGTCTATCATCCTTTGAACGAGCGCTCCCCGCGCACTTTGCAGCAAGATTATATTACTCCGAAAACTGGGAGGATGCGGTTGATTATGTCCCTTACGTATATGTGGATTTCGATCAAGCGGCATTTGATCTATGGATAGATGCTTTAAGCAAGCATTGGTTTGTGACGAATAGCAAATCTTTCAAATACATGGATTATTATAAAGCACTAGCAGTTGTTCGCGGCTGTGAAGCAAGAAAGACATATGCAGAAGCATTTATGGTGCCAGCTGAAACGGTGAAGGTTAGGCAGTCTAGTCTTTGGTAACTATTCAACTAGCTAAGAGGGAGTGTTTCTATGTATAGCAGGAAACATTCCCTTGTTCTATCCATTTATGCGAAAAAGCAGCTAGGAGGCAGCTTCATATGGTGTTAAATGGGATTGATTCTATAACGAATTATCGTTATTTGTTCGAAGGTAAGCGCGTAGGATTGATTACAGCGCCGACAGGTCTTACGAAGGATTTTGCATCAACGATTACTATAGTACATGAAAATTTTAATCTTGCTGCGATGTTTTCACCTGAGCATGGCGTTCGCGGAGATTTGGATGCAGGGGCAGTAGTAGACACTTACATGGATCCTTTTACGAATGTTCCAGTCTATAGCTTGTACCGTAAAGACTCCAAGCGTTTAACAAAAGAAATGCTGAATGAAGTAGACATCATTGTATACGATATTCAAGATGTTGGTGTACGCTATTACACATTTATTTATACGATGCTATATGCACTTGAAGATTGTGCAAATGCAGGTGTGGAATTTGTTGTTCTTGATCGTGTTAATCCGCTTAACGGGGTAACGGTAGAAGGGAATGTCTTGAAGCCCGGCTTCAAATCATTTGTTGGAAATTACGAGCTAGCCGTGCGATACGGCTTAACAGCAGGTGAGGTAGCAACGATGGCAAATGATCAAATGAATTGGAATGCATCGCTGCATGTCGTTCGTTTGGAAGGCTGGGAACGGAGCATGTCCTTCCCGGATACAGGATTAACTTGGGTTCATCCTTCACTTGGAATGCCACGATATGAAACAGCGTTATTATATACAGGAACATGTTTATTTGAAGGCACGAACTGCTCGGAAGGACGAGGCACAACGTTCCCGTTTGAAATGATTGGTGCTCCGTTCATTCAAGCGCAGCAATTGGCAGATGAGATGAATGCAAAAGGTATCCCGGGTGTGCTTTTTCGTCCAGTTTATTTCAAGCCAACGTCATCTAAACATTGTGGCGAGCTATGCGGCGGGGTACAAATTTACATTACAGATCTCCAAGTGCTGAGGCCTTTAGAAGTTGGGGTAACCTTATTATTTACGATAAGAGATTTGTACGAGCAATTTTCATTCCTGCCTCCTGTGAAGGAGGGCTCTCGCCCATTTATCGATTTGCTGGGGGGAGACAGCATGTATCGTACGGAAAATATGCAAGCCAAGCAGCTGCTTGAACAGTTTGCAGCGGAAAGCAAGCAATTTGCAGAAATAACACAGCAGTATCATTTATATCGCTAGAGGAAGGTGAATAATTGATGAGAACAATAGAACATATGAGCTTGCGCGAAAAGATTGGACAAATGTTCGTAACAGGCTTCCCTTCAACCGAGATCACTCCTGAGCTGAAGGAAGTTATTGAGCATTATAAAGTGAGCAATATTATTTTATTCTCACATAATATCGACAATAAATATCAATTAGGCCAGCTTGTTACTGAGCTGCAGCAATGGTACACGACACATACTGGTATCCCGGGTTTTATTACGATCGACCAAGAAGGCGGTCGAGTCACTCGTATGCCTAAAGACGCGACCAATGTTGCTGGAGCCATGGCAATTGCTTCTTCAGGACGACCTGAAAATGCGTATGCAGCAGGCAGAATGACTGCCAGAGAATTGAAAGCATTAGGTATTAATTTTAATCTAGCTCCAGTTATGGACGTTAACAATAATGCATTGAATCCAGTCATAAATGTTCGTTCATATGGTGATTCTGTTGCAACAGTATCCCAGTATGGAATTCAAATGATGAAGGGATTGCTCGATGGAGGCGTCATGTCCTCACTTAAGCATTTTCCAGGTCATGGTGATACAAATGTCGATTCACATATTGGCTTGCCTAGCATTGAAAAAACACTTGAGGAATTAGAGCAGCTTGAGCTGCTGCCGTTTAAGGCAGCAATTGAGCAAGGAGCTCAAGCGATTATGAGTGCACATATTTTATTTCCGAAAATTGAAAAATCCGGTGTGCCCGGAACTATGTCTCATACCATTATTACAGAGATATTAAAAGGAAAATTAGGATATAAAGGGTTAGTTGTATCGGATTGTTTAGAAATGGACGCGATCAAACGATACTATGGTACGGCAAAAGGAGCGTTAGGAGCTGTTAAAGCAGGTATTGATTTGGTATTCATTAGTCATACTCCTGAGACAGTGAAGGAAGCGATTCATTTGATCGAAGAAGCTGTAGCCACCGGTGACTTGGATGAAGCGCTAATTGATGCAGCTGTTACAAAAATTTTAGCTTATAAAGCACAATATGCGACGATTGAGGAGCTAGATTATGAACTAGTTGGCTGCGATGTACATCGCCGAGCAAATGAGCTAATGCGTACGGAAACGATCTGCCTCATTAAAGGTGAGCTCCAGCCCATTCATACCGGTGACGAGCAAGTGTTATTTATGGGTTCCTATTCATACCGCACCGATCTTGCGTCCAGCAGCTTGAATCAAGCTCTTAGCTTTCCGCAATATATGGGGGAGCATTTTAATACAGCTTATGAGATTATCGACATTGACCCGAGTGAGGAGCAAATCAACGCTGCGCTGCCAAAGGTACAAGGCTACAAGCATATTGTTATCGGCTTGTTTAATGCGCGTGAAAACAAAGGTCAGCTTGCGCTTGTTCAGAAGCTGCTGGCAGCAGGCTGCAAAGTAACGGCCATTACATTAGGTCGCCCGTATGATTTACCGTTAATCGAAGGCGAGTTCTGCGGAATTGCGGCATTTGAGTATACACTTGATGCATTCAAATCACTCCTTCCAATCCTAAATGGTGAGGTTGTACCCACCGCCAAGATTACGATACAGATGTAGATAAAAAGTACAACAAGGGGACATAGGTATGGCATTTATCGTTGGAATTGATGGGGGTGGCACGAAAACAGCTGTCACCATTACGCATGACCAGGAAGACTCTTTATTCACCTTTACTGTAGGGCCTATTAATTATAACGGTGGTGATGCTGATGCTATTGCCGCTTCCTTTGAGAAAATTTTTAGTCAAATGAAGCTCTACTGCAGTAATTTACAAGAAGTTGCTCATATATGTATAGGTGCGGCAGGAATAAGTAATCCGCTGGTCATCAATTTTTTGGAGCAGCATGTGAGAAATAACGGTTATATCGGGCCATTAACGATTACTGGCGATCAAGAAACCGCATTATACGGGGCACAAAATGCGATGCAAGGCATCATTCTCATTGCCGGTACAGGATCGATTTGCTTTGGGGTCAATGAAAAAGGAGAGCAGCATCGCACAGGAGGTTTTGGTCATCTGATTGATGACGAGGGAAGCGGTTATAGTATTGGGCGCGATCTATTATCCGGATTAGTTCAAGTGGAGGACGGAAGAATAACCGATACGGTCATCCCAGCGATGGTATATGAGCAGCTTGGATTAAGCACTGTGAAAGAGATTATTGGCTTTGTTTATGATAAAAATACGACGAAAAAAGATATTGCGCAGCTCGCACCGATTATGACGACCGCATGCGAGAAGGGCGATGCACATGCAATAGCGTTAGCGGAGAAATGTGCAGCCAATCTATATGAGCTTGTTGTGCCTGTTATTGAACGGCTTAAGCTATATGAAAGTCCGATTGCGATTGCAGGAAGTGTGCTGCAAAAGTCTCGCTTTGTGAAAGAAGCCTTGGAGCGAAAGCTCGCACAGAGCTACCCGCAAACAAAGTTGATTTTGCCGATTAAGGATGCAGCCTACGGTGCTGTCCTGTTAGGAAGATCAAAAAAGAACAACGACTAGTTTTTGTCGCTATGGAAAAATAAGGGTGTGTCATAAGTCCGAGCAGTTGGACTTGCGACACACCCTTATTTTAAAATGGTAGGAATCAAAAATGGCTTAAAATTTATCAGTCAAATAAAACACGGCTTGTTGTTTCGGAAATAGAGCTTGAAGGATGTTAGCGTACTCAGTACTATCCTTTGCTGCGCCTGCTTCATTATAGCCGAACATGATATAAGTCATTAGCTCGCGTTCATCTACTTCTATTGAAGTATAGGGATTGGTATGATTACTAGCATCGGAAACAGAAAGCTGCTTTTGCTTATAATCCAAGTAGATACAGTCCTCATTGCTGCGAAGTGCAATATGCAACTCCTGGTCTGCAATTATGTTGCTACGGTTTAGGCGATCTTCTAATTCAGGCTGAAGCTTATGGAAAGTTGAACTGAGATTGATCATTTTCCACATCGCCATATTGATTTGAATTGAATTTGCTTGATGCTGTTGGTAATAGGAATATAGCATATGGTCCTCTGGGAGCATCGCTAATATTTGCTTTGCATTTTGGCGCAGCTGACATAAGGCATGAAACAAAGCTTCAACGCCGTTTTCGGCTTCGTTCAAATACAATAATTCATTAATAAATACTTGTTCAGTATCTTTCTTTTCAATGATGCCATAAGCGACGATTTTTCCATTTCTGCGAAGGAGCAAGCAGTCAACTTTCTTCCATTCCGGCCAGGTCAATAAATCATTCCAATACGTTCTACTTCGGATCACGGTGTAGGTACGATTCTCATTGAATTGTTCATAGATGAAACGGATATCATCGAGATAACAGGCTTCAAAAGGAATGATTTCATCACTGTTTTGCTGCTGCTCCAAACTTGCTGGTTTTTCAATTGCGAAAGCAGTCTCCGGAATAAGTCTCCAGCCAGCCTTTTCATAAAACGCATGCTTGCTAGCCAAAAGTAAGCTTATATCATAATCGGTTTCTTTCATATAGTTGGTCTGCGCATGAAGAATTTTGTGTGCAAGCCCCAGCCCGCGGTAATTTAGATCTGTACCGACACTCCCCATTGCACCCGTTTTCAAGATCGCTTGACCGACTCTAATATGAAACGGAAAAATTTGTACATTAGATGCAATCTTATCGTCAACCATCGCAAACCATGTTGTATCTGGATCATATGTGGTGTCTAGGTCTAATCTTTCTTGGAAAAAAGCTCGGCCTACGGAGAAGCATTCATCTAAAATATCGTAAATCTTTTCAAGCTGCTCTCTAGTTGGATGGTTCATTACGATGATGTTTGGTGTCGTCGTCATCTTTCATTTCCTCCTGCGCCGTAATGTTGGGATAAATTTAATAAATGAAAAAAACGGTTTTTTTTGATATTTAATTTCTTACTTATAGTTTAATGTTGAAAAAAAAATTCGTCAATAATGGAACGTGTGGAATCATAGATAAACCGTTCAAGAACTTTTTGTGAAAAATCGGAAATATTTTCATACCAATGATTCCTGCATTTGTTGGAGCGGGTTTAATTGCGGGGAAGTATGATTTCGCAAATTGAGCTAGACTTAAATGAATTGCCAGAATCAGAGAAAAGTAGCGGAGTACATTCTTGCAAATGCTAAAGAAGTGCTGCATATGACCATACATGAGTTAGCGACAAAAGCGGAGGCAAGCAGTGCGGCGGTTGTTCGTTTTTGCAGGTCGCTAGGAATAGATGGTTTCCTGCACTGAAAATCCGATTATCAGCGGAAGTAGAAAATACGCCGTATGTTGGCTATTTTGATGTTGAATCGAATGAAACGGTGCATTCTATCATTGATAGTGGATGAAATGAAGTGTCCGATTTATCGAGCGATTGTAGAGAAATATCTTAATGGAACAAACCTGAGCAAGTACTATATTAAGCATGGAAGGACTTATTTATACTCTGACGAAGTAATCCGCACCATTGCAGATACGAGGCGAGTCCTTTACCTACACAGAATTTCAAACAGATGTACTTGACATAATTCAGTTGTCAGATGAGGAGCTCTGCGTAGCAAAAAAACTGGATAAATTGTTAATTTCACCCCTATAGTTACTAAAATCGATTATAATAAAATTTATGTTCAAGCCGATTACCTATCCTAAGTTAATAGGATAATCATACGCAAAAAGGCATAGTGATGAATCGCCTATGCTATAAGGGTTATAGAGTTTTCAAATACACACTTATGTATAAGAGGAGGCGAATGATATGACGATAATGCCTGTTATAGTAATGATCTTAGTATTTGTACCTGCCATTGTACTCATGGTAAGCATGCCTTATTTAACAAGAGAGACGATTAGTTTTGGGGTCACCGTCAGCCCTGTACAATTCCATAGTGAGCCTCTGCGCCAGATGCGGAAGTCATATGCTAGGATTAGTGCTACCTTACATACCATCCTATTCATTGTTTGTATCCTCTGTCTAATATACGGTGGTGAACATTCCAAGCAACCAAGTTGGATCATTGTCACTTATTCACTCGCCATGGTCGTAATCTCCCTAGTCATAAACATTAGCTATCATTTCAAAATGAAAAGTTTACTACCTATGCTGCCTATTGCTCTGGAACCATCGATCATGGCAGTGGACACTGGATTTCGGAAAAGAAACATTGGCTTGTCTAATAAATGGTTCCTCATTCATGTTTTAATTATTGTTGTTACTATTGTAAATGTGCTACGCAACTACGATCTGATTCCTGATCAGATTCCGATCCATTACAACAGCAGTTGGAACGTAGACGGCTATGCAGCTAAATCTTATAGTTCTGTGTTTATGCCTACGATCATGCAAGTGTTCATAACACTTTTGTTCATATTTGAGAATTGGAGTATTCGCAGAGTGAAGCAGCAGGTTCAACCCAATGATCCTAACCGTTCCATCAGACAAGACGCAACTTACCGCCGTACTTGGTCATATTTTATGCTTACAGCAAGCTTCTTAATAGTTATCCTGTTTTCCGTCGTGCAACTAAATATGATATCTCAGCTTAACATGAATTTCGCTATCCCTATTATCCTAATCATAATAGCCCTTATCATCCTATACGCCTTGGCCTTAACGTTCTGGGCTGGTCAGGGTGAAAGCCGCTTGGAGCGATCTGCCGATAGCTCCAATGTCAGACCTGTCCATGATGATGAAAAATGGCTATTAGGTATGGTTTATTTCAATCGCAAAGATCCAAACCTAATCGTCAAGAAAAGGCTCGGAGTCGGCTGGGGATTAAATTTCGGTCACCCAGTAAGCTGGCTGTTTTGGCTCGGAATTATTGTACTGTTAGTTGTGGTGCGGTAACAAAGCTTGGAGGTTAATACTCACCGGAGTATAGGCGAAGTTAGAGTTTCGAAACAGAATATTTACCGAAAAAAATGCCTAAAGGGCGTTTTTTTATTATCTTTAAGTGTCTCAGTAATATCTATTTTGAATTAAACTGCATATTAAAGAGTATTTCTCGTATTAATATCTCTTTGTTACAATCAGATTGTTATCTAAAGGAGGGTATAAAATGAACTATCGCAAATTAGGAACTAGTGGCTTACATCTAAGTGAGATTGCTTATGGTAATTGGATTACACATGGTGCTCAAGTGGACAATGATACTGCCCATGCTTGTGTTCGCGCTGCATTGGATGTAGGGATCACAACATTTGATACTGCAGATGTATATTCCGATACGAAAGCTGAGATGGTGCTGGGCCAAGCATTAAAAGGAGTGCACAGAGCTGATATCGAATTGTGTACCAAGGTGTGCCATCCCACAGGGACGGGACGTAACGCAAGAGGTCTGTCTCGCAAGCATATTATGGAGGCGTGCCATGCTTCACTGAACAGATTACAGACCGATTATATTGATATCTATTATGCGCATCGCTTTGACGCAACAGTATCCCTTGAAGAGACCTTTTTGGCTTTTTCGGATCTGGTGCGTCAAGGTAAGGTTCTCTATGTCGGGATAAGTGAGTGGACGGCGGATCAGATAGCAGAAGGTGCTATTTTGGCGAGGGAATTGAAGGTGCCATTGGTGGCTAGTCAACCTCAATATTCGATGTTATGGCGCGTGATGGAGACGGAGGTAGTTCAAGCTTGTGAGCGGGAAGGGATTGGACAGGTGGTCTGGTCACCGCTTGCTCAAGGGATTCTTTCAGGTAAATATATGCCAGGGCAACCATTGCCAGAGGGTTCTCGTGCTTCAACCGCTGCGGGCTCACCATTTATGAATAAATTGGCGGGTCAGTGGCTTCGGACTGAGGTGCTTGAGGCGGTCTCGAATCTCTCTTCCATCGCCAGTGAAGTTGGGTTGACGCTTCCGCAGTTGGCTATAGCATGGGTGTTGCAAAATACACAAGTCTCATCTGCAATTATTGGGGCATCCAAGCCTGAGCAGGTTATAGAAAATGCCAAAGCTGCGGGAGTTCGTCTGGATAGGGAAGTGATGTTGGAAATCGATAGGGTGCTAGAAGGACTCGTTGAACGTGATCCTAGAAAAACGGGCTGAATATTATATTATTCACCATTAATAGCTTCTGAACTCATTTGTCCTATGATCTCTAGTAACGCGGATAAGGAGGCACGATCGCAATCGGTTCTCCAAGCGGCATAAAGGGGAATCGATGGTGTGCTTTCTTCAAAGGGACGAAATGCGACACCTTCACGCTGAAAAATAGCAACTGAAGAGGGCACAATGGAAACTCCAAGATTAGCAGCTACCAAATTTACAATGGTGTACATCTGAATGGCTTCCTGTACAACATTCGGATACATGTCGTGTTGGGCGCAGAAGCTCATAATGAGGTCATGAAAAGGAGCTCCTAAATGACGCGGGAACGATATAAACGGCTCTAAAGCTAAAGAGCGAATGGATAACACCGGTAATTGAGATAGGTGATGCTGCTCTGGCAAAACGGCAATAAGCGATTCATTGACTAAGGGACGATGGTCGATATGTTTGCCCGACTCTGTATAACGTACAAATCCAATGTGAATCGTTCCTTCATGTAAAGCCTGCCACTGCTGAGCAGACGTCATCTCATGTAATCTGAGTTGTACTTGTGGATAACGTTCCCGAAACATTTTTAACATATTAACCAATACTCCACCAGCTGCAGAATCTATAAATCCAATGTTCAAATGTCCGATAATTCCTTGATCGACTAATTGTGTTGTTTTAATAGAGCGTTCCAGTTGAGATAAAATGGATTTAGCCTCTTCTAGAAATACCGCCCCCGCTGGCGTGAGACGAACTTGTCTTTTGTTCCGTTCTAATAGTTTCACACCAATTTCATTCTCCAGAGCTTGAATTTGCTGGCTTAAGGGAGGCTGTGTCATATTTAGCTTCTCTGCTGCACGGTTAAAATGCAGTTCCTCTGCTACTGCGATAAAGTATTGCAATTTTTTTATGTCCATACTTTTCATTCTCCCTTGAAATGCTTCTTCAAGCAAGTATAAGGATCTTTGAAGAAAAATGAAAGGAATGACATGTCCTTTGAGGTGTTTTATTCGAGTGCCAAATGCGCTAGACTTGGAATGGGTACCCAGAACAATGATGTACTGTTTGATTGGTCATAAAGGGGGAGATCTACGATGATAAGAGGATTAACAACAGCAGGTTTGGGCGAGATTAGTTCCAATGAAGAATACATCAGACTTGCGAGCCAATTCGGGTTTCGGTCCATAGACGTCAATCCATTAGAGTTGGTACAGCAATATGGCAAGGATGGGGCAGTTCAATTGTTGGAAAGTCATGGCGTCATGCTAGGATCTTTTGGTTTAGAGGTAGATTGGCGCACGACAGAGGATAGCTTTAGGGAGAGTCTGAAATCGCTTACCCAGATGGCTGAGGCCGCTGCTGACTTAAAGTGCACCACATGCTGCACATATATTTTACCTTCGACTGATCTTCCGGTCGCACCGTTTATGATTGCAGCCACTAGACGTTTAAGACTATGTGCAGAAATATTAGGCGCTTATGGTATTTCGCTAGCCTTAGAGTTCGTTGGCCCTCATCACTTACGTACACAATGGGCAAATCCGCTGATCTGGACGATGCATGATACGTTGAACTGGATAGACACCATTCAAGTGAGAAATATCGGCTTGTTGCTGGATTCCTATCATTGGCATACAAATGGATTAACAAGTGAGGATCTGCTGAAATTACAACCGCATCAAATCGCGTATGTCCATATCAATGATGCTAAACCTCTGCCCATAGAAGAATTGCTTGATTTTGATCGATTGTATCCAGGGGAAGGGGCTATTGATCTTACAGGCTTCCTGGGAAGCCTTACAAAGATCGGGTATACCGGCGTTATCGCCCAAGAAGTGCTGGCACCAGCCTCCGCACACAGTTCATCTGAATTATTTTCCCGTTCCAAAGCAGGTTTCGATAAAGTATTCTCATTGCTAGAAATCTAAACACATCGAACTCTACATTAGAAGAAGCGTTAAGGAAGGAATCAACTATCTGCTCTATGGGATAGTTGATTTTTTTCCTCTAAACATAGGATTACATACGTCTATAGGCCTCTTAATATAGTATAATCATACTGTATTGCTCAAAGTTGGAGATAGGGATATAGCACTATTAAATACTATTGACGAATGAGGAGTCTATGAGAACTTCGGAGAATAAAATTAAGTTAAGTCATATGTTGTACATAGTAGTATTCATCTGCCTGCTGATTGCAATACGCTGGAGCTGGTACAATCATTTTACTCTGTCTAATCCTCCTGTAGTGGAGCAAGGTGTGCTCGATTTGCGGGGAGTAGACCTTGAATCACTAAGCTCTTTTCCATTGGATGGAGAATGGGAGTTTTATCCTCAACAATGGGTGAATGCCGCCAATGTGGATAGCGTTTTAAAAGGCCAAATGCTTCAGGTGCCGGGTAACTGGAGTACCGCATTTAATCCTTCAGAGCAAAAAAAGGCATATGGATACGGAACTTATCATATGCGTATTTTGCTAGATCAACCCTTGTCTGAGCCGCTAAGCTTTTGGTTCCAGTCCATCTATACTTCTTCTGAAGTGGAGATCAATGGAACAGTGCTCGCACGGTTTGGTGTGTTATCTGACGAGAAGGAAGAGCATGTTTATGTGACGAAAGCATTCTTAATCAGTTATACACCTACAGATCAGAAGCATCTGGATCTATTTGTTCGGACGTCAAACTATGAGTCTCCACTAAAAGGGGGCATAATTCGGTCCGTGGAGTTTGGCATTCAACATGAAGTAGACACTATATACTGGAATTCCATTGGCTTGCAGCTAGTCGTAGGGGTCATGCTTCTTCTACATGGGTTGTATTTATTGATTATCTATCTGATGGATGTACGAAAAACAGAGCTGATTATTTTTTTCCTCATGATGGTCGCTGCGGCTGTATCCATTGGGGTTGAACATAATGGACTAATGTTCCGGTTTCTTCATGTTGATTTTATCTGGATGTTGAGGTTAAAGGTTCTTTCGTATATAGGGTTTTGTCTATTCCTTTTATTGATGGGAAGAGAACTATTGGGGAATCGACGGAAAGGCAAGGCGTTTTATAGTTACATCCTGTCAGTTCTCATTTTTACTTTATTTATTATTGTAGGTCCTGAAGAGGCAGTGTTATATATCATCGGAAAAGGGTATTACATGATCCTGTATTACGTTCCAGTGTGTTGGACGGTATATTATTTTTGGAAGATGGTATCCTTACGAGCTGAAGGTGCTCTATTTTTATTGTTTTCAGTGTTAGCAGTACTAAATAATATGTTGTGGGGGGCTGTCTACTATGCCAGTAGCTCACAATTTATGTTTTATCCCGTAGATTTAATAGCTGCCCTTGCCGCATTTTCCGCCTATTGGTTTAGGAGATATTTTCATCAATCCCATCAAAATGTGTTACTGAACGCTCAATTGGCGGAATCCAATAAATTAAAGGACCGTTTTCTAGCCAATACGTCACATGAGCTGCGCACTCCACTGCATGGGATTATGAATATTGCCCAAAGTGTGTTAACAAGAAAAAAACATGTGCTGGATGAAGAGAGCCAGCGTGACATGGAATTGCTAATTATGGTCAGTCGCCGGATGTCGCTTATGCTGAATGACTTGCTTGATGTTGTGCGATTGCAGGATAAGCGGATTGTGATGAATATAAAGGTCTTGCAAGTGAGGTCATTGGCTGAAGGTGTACTGGATATGTTACGCTTCTTAACCGGTGGGACGAAGGTAGAGCTTCGAATGTCTATAGATGAGAAACTGCCTCGTGTTTATGCGGATGAGGAGCGATTGGTGCAGATTCTGATTAATTTAGTTCATAACGCACTAAAGTACACCGAACAGGGAAGTGTTGAACTGGCCGCAGAACAAGTGGGTGGGGATGTATGGATACATGTTACGGATACAGGAGTAGGCATGGATGAAGCTTTGAAAAAGCGTGTTTTTATGCGCTATGAACAAGGGGCTTACGGTCAAGGCGGCATTGGGCTGGGACTAAGCATCTGTAAGGAGCTGGTCGAACTGCATGGCAGTGAATTATTGCTGCAATCGCAGCCGGGTCAGGGAAGTAAGTTCAGCTTCAAATTACCTGTAGCCAAAGGGAGCTTGCAGTCATCCATTCCGGATGTCTATGCAGAAAAAGATTCGGATCCATTGTCACCATTCAGCACGTGGATAACTGCTGAGAAATCAGCTATGGTGGCTGCCACCTATAATACAAAGGAAGTAGAGCCACTCTCGAAGCTCGATACAGACGCTGATATCATACATGTGCTGGCAGTTGATGATGATTCGGTCAATTTAAAAGTTCTGCAAAATATTTTATCAGATGGAGCTTATCGGATTGATACAACGACTTCAGCCCGTGAGGCGCTGGATATGTTGCATCATGAGCAGTTCGATTTGGTTATCGCTGATGTGATGATGCCGGGCATGTCTGGTTATGAATTGACAAGATTGATACGCGAGCGGTTCACGATGTATGAACTTCCTATTATTCTACTGACCGCTCGCAGTGAGCAGGAGGATGTCTACGCAGGTTTCTTGGCTGGAGCAAATGACTATGTTACTAAGCCAGTAGATGCAATGGAATTGAAGTATCGCGCATCGTCGCTCACTTCTATGAAGCAAGCAGTCAATGATCGTTTGAGAATGGAGGCTGCTTATTTACAAGCGCAGATCCATCCACATTTTCTCTTTAATACATTAAATTCGATTATGTCCTTGAGTGATTTTGACACTGTCAAAATGAAAGATCTTTCAGATGCGTTCACTACTTATCTGCGGATCAGCTTTGACTTCTTAAATGCAGGCAAACTTGTTTCGCTGTCGCAAGAGCTGGAGCTGGTCGAGAATTATGTATATATCCAGCAGCAACGTTTTGAGGAAAGGCTGCAAGTTGAATGGGAAGTAGACGCGAATCTCCAGCTTCTAATTCCTCCGCTAACGATTCAGCCACTGGTGGAGAACGCCGTCCGGCATGGGATATTAAGTCGGGCAAAAGGTGGAATCTTGCGTATTCATATTGAGACACATGCGGAGGCTATTCATTTTATCATTGCAGATACGGGGATTGGAATGGATGAAGCTCAAGTCAGCAAGTTATTACAGCCAAAAAGTCTTAAGGATCAAGGAATTGGTCTCCTTAATACCGATCGGAGATTAACACAATTATATGGACAAGGCTTGAAGATTCAAAGTATTCCTGGGGTGGGAACTACGGTGTCTTTCATTATTCCTGATTAGGATGGTTGTAAAACCATCCTTTTCTGTCTAGCTGTAATTGAGTGGATGTGATTTGAATGATCAATTCTTCCACGGCGGATAAGGTTGCAACTATACAGACAATGGTTGTCCAAATGGTGTGGTTACTATGGGAAAGCCATATAGGAGTTACAAATAGGAGGAGCCCGGTGAGTTTATTGCCGTAGGTATGGATGCTTGCGTAAGTTTTGAATCTGCGAAGGGCAATCCCTATCGCTGTTAAGCGGATGACCGCGATCAAGAAGATCCATAGGATGAATTCGAGTGTGAGACCTAGAAGCGGATACAAAGTAAATAAGCTGATCCCGATTAGTATTGTGTCGGCAGCAGAATCCAGCTTTGCTCCGAGATGACTTGTTGTGCCTGATTTTCGGGCAATTGGACCATCTATCAGATCGGTGACTCCGCAAAGGATATAAATTGCAAGAAAGGGCGAACTTAGGGGCTCGAAGAATAACAGCATGATTGCCAAAATAATTCTGCCAAGTGTAATACAGTTAGGTATAACTTTCAACTTCAATCCCACCTTTGTTCATGACCTCATTTAATTCTATTGTACCAGAGGCAGAGTATATGCTATATGCTATATGCTATTTGGAAAAGGATTATAAGATAGTATTGAAGAAGTAGTGAAGTAGAAGTGTAGATTAGGATTCTAGTAGTAATTTAGGAGGGATTTTATGAAGCAGAATACAAACTTAAAGGTACATACATTAGCTGATATCGAACATCTGAAAATTCACGGCAGAACAACAGGTTTACTTTCTCCACTAACGTTATTTTGGACAGGCAGTGCGGTCGAATTAAATGTTAAAAGTTCTGAGCTATGGCTTGAAGTAGAAGCAGATTATGATGTTTATGAACCTTGGATTAGCATCCTGATCAACTCCGTTCCTGTTAGCAGACAAATGTTAGTAGCAGGCCGGTATTGGATTTGTGTATTTAGAGGCATGAATGAACGTGTTGTGAAAAATGTACGTATTGTAAAAGATGTGCAGGCAATGAGTGGAGACCCTGGCTGCTCTTTGCAGATACATGCGGTGAAGATGGATGGGGAATTTCTGCCCGTTGCGGACAAACCCCACAAGATAGAGTTCATAGGTGACAGTATAACATCCGGAGAAGGAAGTATAGGTGCCAAGGCTGAAGAAGACTGGATTCCAATGTGGTTTAGTGCCATTAACAACTATACTAGCATGACGGCAGATGCTTTAAATGCAGAATATAGAGTTATTTCTCAAAGTGGCTGGGGCGTCCTTACTAGCTGGGATAATAATCCGCACGGTAATATCCCTGATGGTTATGAACAGGTTTGTGGTCTTCTAACTGGAGCAAAAAACGAAGCTTTAGGAGCTTTTCAAGCACATTCTTTTGAATCCTGGCAGCCAGATGTTGTGGTAGTTAATCTAGGAACAAATGATGGGGGCGCTTTTCAATCGCCAGAATGGAAAGATGAGGTAACAGGGGAGAGCCATAAACAACGCTTAAATGAAGACGGGACCTATCATGAGGATGATATACAAGCTTTTGTCGATGCCGCCGAGAAATTTCTGATGAAGCTTAGAAAAAATAATCAACATGCACATCTCGTATGGGCATACGGGATGCTTGGTATCCCCATGATGCCGGCGATCTACCGAGCGGTCGATGCTTATAGCAAGAAAACAGGGGACAAGCAGGTTTCTGTGTTGCAGCTTCCGAATATGACAGATGAGACCATAGGGGCAAGAAGTCATCCGGGAGCATTAGCTCATGAACAAGCGGCAAAAGAGTTGACGGGGTATTTGAAAGGGATTCTAGCGGGCGAAAGTTAATGATGAATTCATAAAAAACAAGCCGGAGCGAAAGGATCACGCTCCGGCTTGTTTTTATTTACTTTAGTCTATTTGGTGGATACAGATTTGAACCATTCGTTAACTTCTTTGGTGATTTGGTCACCACCATTTGCTTTCCAGTTGGAAACAAAGGAGTCAAAGGCATCTACTGGAAGCTTGCCGTAAATGATTTTGTTGAAGGTTTCCATTTCGGATTGACGAAGCAGATTCCATTTGGATACCATCGTTGGTGTCGCAGCACCAGTGAAATAGTTCTGTCTACGAATGTCTATTTGCGACATAACAACTTTTGCAGCGGCCCAGTTTTCCGGTTTACGGAACTCAGCCATTTGTTTTTCATAAGGAGTTACAGGTGTTTCACCATCAGCAAGTTTAACCAATGTCTTCATGAACAGATCAGGAATACGAGCCGGTCCAGTTAAGAAAGGAAACTCATTGGAGAAGTCTTTAATCTTCTCTTTATCACTAGTAGGCTTTCCATCAATCATGTCCCAATCGTAGCCTTTAGCAAAGCCGTATTCAAATTCACTACCAGCTGCAGGATTAGCTAGGTTATCAAGCAAGTAGTTGTAGTATAAGAAAATTGCTTCAGGGTGCTTAGCATCTTTGTTAATCATGATACTAGCGTTTACCCCAGAGTTCTGCCATTTGGTACCGATGAGTCCGTCTGGACCTGCTGGAACCGGATAAGCTTTGATCTTCGCTCCAGGTACATTTTTCATAAGATCGGGAGCTGGCCAGTCTGGAACCCAGTTTGCCCCTGGTAGAATACCTGCGGCGCCTTTTGTCCAGCTTTCAGCAGATTTACCTTCATCCCAAAGTGCGGAGTCTGTGTGAATATAACCTTTTTCCATCCACTCACTAAGCTTAGCAAGGGCTTGTTTAGCTCCAGGATTTATGGAACCGTATTCTAGATTGCCGTCGGCATCTTTATTCCATTGTTCTTCAATCGTACCGTAAGCACCGAATAACCAGTCTAGTTGGCCCATCCAGGTGTTTGTATTGTTTTTCAAAGAAATCGCAAGTGGGAAAACATCTTTAGGTGCTAGACCGTCAGGGTTTTCGTTCTTGAATTTGTCCATAATGATCTCAAGATCGGCGATTGTTTTTGGAGCTTGAAGGTTCAGCTTTTCCATCCAATCTTCCCGTAACCAGAGAAGGGTATCGTCATTATCGGTATATTCAAGGATCGGCATATTGTATTTCTTACCGTCTTTTGTGAATGGATACCAAAGTTCTGGGTGTGCTGCAGCATGATCTTTTAGAATTTTATTAGCATACTTGTCAAACAACTCATCGATAGCAATGAACTGACCGGAATCAATCAGTTGATTGGTCAACACTGCATTGGTTGGTACAGAAACGAAGTCAGGCAGCTTTTCGCCAGAAGCAATGGCAAGCTGAAGCTTTTGTCTGTATTGATCGTCATTGGCAGGATACCAAGTATCTTTATGCTTCATGCCCAGTGTTTCCAGCATCCAGCGATCGTGAACATTGTTTTCTTTTGTATCGCCTTGAACATATTTCTTCGGCATCAATACCGAACTGAACTCGATGGGTGGATCGTATTTACCTTTTTCAAAAGCAGCATCTGCTTCAGATAAACTAGTCTCAGACGATGTGGTATTGTTTTGTTTGGCGTTTTCATTATTTCCGCCGCCACTGCCACAGGCTGTGAGTGTGATAAGTGCTGTGACCGTTAACAACGACCACATTTTTTTGAACTTGATCATTCTTTAATTCCCCCTACTGTGTATGATCTTTACAAGTGTAACTTTAACAACTAGTCGGGGATGGCATCTATATGAGATTTTTAGTTTCGATAGGACTCTATCATGCTATTTATTATTGTCTCGATATTCCTGCGGTGTTACTCCGAACTGTCGTTTGAATACTTTTATAAAATAAGCAGGGTCCATATAGCCAATCTCCATGCTGATTTCATAGACTTTTTTAGAAGTGGTTTTCAGCTTATGGCAGGCCCGATCCATGCGCAGGCGCGAGATATAATCGCTTATTCCTTCACCCGTTTCAATCTTATAAATTTTTGATAAATGAGTCGGATGGAGGTTTACATGGTCAGCCAGAACCCGTAATGAAACATCTAAATGCAGGTTTTTGTCTGTGAAATCTTGAATCTTTTTCACATATTCAGACCTGATGTCCTTAATTTCGTTAGACGTTCCTTCTTTCAATTTGCTCAGGATGCTGAGGGACCATTTTCTAAGTTTACCGATGGTCGAGAACGCTTCACCGCTTTGCAACCAACCGAGATCGTCTCCCACTAAGTTAGCTAGAGTATGTCCATTTCGGTGTGCGAGATTCGTGAAGGATGCAGTGATTAAAAAACCTGCCTCCATGCAATGCTCCCACGATTCAGACCATTTCTCATCCAGCTCCGCGCAGACAGCGAGTAGTTTCTCTTCCGCAGCATCCCAATGCCCACTTTCAAGCAGGTGAATTAGTGTCGGCGGGGTGTAAAGGGCATCCAAAGGTCCTTGGGTGGTGGAAGGTTCAAATTCGCTGACCCGCATTACGAATTCGCGCTCGTCTCCCACGATCTGCCGGAAATAAGCTGTAGCCTGACGGAAACGGCTCGACACCTTCTCGGGAAACTGGAACCACTCGGTGATTACTATGGACAGGGAACCTTTCAGAAATTGCTTAACCTTATACTGAAGCTGTAAAGAAAGCTTTTCTAGGATGGTTTCTTTGCCGATGTCGGATCCTTTCTCTTTAAGCTGAAGCAGAAACACAAGATATCCATGTTCTTCTTTAACGCCCCAGACCTGCATGAATTCACCCATAATCTCTTCAGCCATATTGATGATGGCATATTCAATTAAGGTTTGATCATTATTGTTATAATGGCTAAATTCTTCTTCCATGCGTACAAGCATCAAAGCGCAATCGCCAGAATGGAAGGGCAAATCATAATTTACGAGCTTCCGTTCCCATTCGCCAGCTTGAAATTGATGACCTTGCAAGGCATCAAGCAGCAGTTGACCACGTAAAAGCGGCAGATTTTCCCGTAGGGTAAACTGGGTTCGTTTAAGCGAACTGATAAGTTCCCATTCTGTGTTCAATTGCTCGATGGCAGTTTTGACTGCACCGATGATTTCATCATCGGTAGGTGGCTTAAGCAAATAATCGACTGCATTATGCTGGAGTGCTTTTTTGGCATAATCGAACTCCGAATGGCCTGATAAAATAATGCATTTAATCTTTTTATCACGTTTTCTTATCCGCTCTATTAATTCAATTCCCGTCATTTCGGGCATTTGGATATCCGAGATCACAATATCAATCGGGTTGGTATCGATAATTTGTAGCGCCTCACGTGCCGAATACGCTTTATGCACCTGTTCAATTCCTAGCGTATGCCAGGGTTTAGTCATGGCAAGATTATCTACCCAGTGCGCTTCATCGTCTACTATAATCATTTGCATGTTGTTATTCTCCTTGATGATTCTTAAATTTAGAATATTCATCCTCAGTAGGGATTTCCCAGATAATCTCTGTTCGGAAACCTCCAAGAGGGGATGGTTTAAAGGTTAGACAGGATTGATTACCGAACAGGTGCATGATCCGCTGATTCGTATTCCAGAGCCCACAGCCCATTTCTTCCTGCAATGGCTCCTGCATTTTACGATTCAAAGCTTCTAACTGCTCCGGATTCAAGCCAGGCCCGTCGTCATCAATATAAATCTTGCAGAAGCCGTTCGAAATCTCACCACTAATGCTAATCTCACCCGATGAATACGATTTGGCCACTCCGTGAATGACTGAGTTCTCCACAATAGGCTGAAGCATTAGACGTGGCACAGACTGGCTTAACATGTTCTCAGGGATTTCGATATGATAATCAATTCTGGCATTGCGCAGCTTTTGAATATCCAAATAGTTGACGAGCAGCTTGATTTCTTCATCCAGTGACGCGGTTTCCCGTTCCATTCGGGTAGTATAACGATAGTAAGCACTTAAATTATAAGCCATTGAGACAACAGCGTCCTCATCCTTCATCTGGGCCATATTGATAATATAACCAAGGCAGTTATAGAGGAAATGCGGATTGATTTGCGCCTGCAGCTGCTTAAGTGTAGCTTCGCGGGCACGGATTTTCTCATTGAACACATTCTCTATCAGGTCTTGAATTTGATGGGACATATCATTAAAGCGATGGAATAGAAACGAAAACTCGTTCCGGCCCTCGTTATGAAGACGTACAGAATAATCTCCACGCTGCACGCGCCGTAAGCCTTTAATTAGCTTTTTGATAGGGTACTGAACATTTCTGTATAGTAATATGGAAGCGGAAATTCCCATAACAAACAGCAAAATCATCGAGATATAGAACAAATCCTGACTGAGCGAAATGGGTTTTAGGATTTGATATAGAGGGACAACATCTATTAAATTCCAATCCAAATAGGAGGACTTCACAGAGCTGACCAGGTAGTTCTTGCCATTGAGTTTGACTACATCCTGCGTAGTGTTCTCAGGTGAGTGTTTATCCAGGTAACGAATGAGTTCTTCAGATAACTGCTTGTCCGCACTGCGATTCAGAATCGGAGAGTTCCCTTTATGATAGAGAAAAGGATCACCTTGTCCACCCTCCTTGTACGTATCCAGCATGTTCTGAATATTCTCATAACTGAAGCTGGCTTCAATCACCAAGTTGCTTCCCGTCAACATCCCCGGCTGAGCTAAGGAATCTGTATAGAACCAGTAGAAGGATTTTAGCTCGTCTTTAGATTCCAAGCTATGATCGCCATACGTCCATTTTCCACTCATATTTCTTTTTAAGTAATCCTCATCATACCCAAATGCTCGATTGTAGTTGGAGATGACATCTTTATTTTGCTGTGAATGTACGGCATATCTGGCAGGCCAAATATCTGCAACCCCGGATTGAAGCACCATCTTTTCCTGAATGACATACCGGGTTTGCATCTGATCATATCGATCAGCCCAAATGTTTAATCCGTTGAAGGCTCTGACATTTGGATCTCTAGAAAGGATAAGGGTGAAGTCCATCATCTGATTAATACGTGAATCAATTTGACTGGACAGAAAAGTGAGCTGCTTCGTATTGGACACCTGCAGCTCTTTACTCACAACATCGTAGGTGACGTTATTTGAAAAGGTATACATGATAATGATGGGGATGAACAAGAGTATGATCAGGCAGTTTATTTTGGCAAACAAACTAAACCGCGATTGTGTTAATTCTCTCAGGGATGTAAAGCGCTTCCAAATATTCATAAATGTACCCTCCAGATGATGTCCTAATAAAACCATATCAAGCCTAACAATGTTATATAGTCAAACCTGAGAAACGCCTGATACTATTTATAGCAGAGATCCCCATCACACACAAAATATTTTTTTTGGGAACAGGAGAGAGCTATGGAGGCTAATTCAATACAGCAGGTAGGCCTGGAAAATAAACCAAGTATAAAAAGAAAAAGAAAAAAAGGCTATAAACAACCATGGGTGCTCCACTTCATGGTATTACCGGCGGCAATTATGGTTTTTATTTTTTCTTATATCCCCATGTCAGGAATACTCATGGCATTTCAGGATTATAAGCCTGCATTAGGATTTTTTGATTCCGAATGGGTCGGACTTAAGCATTTCAGGTACATGTGGGAGAACGATTATTTCCTGCAAATTACTTGGAATACACTGTTTTTTGCTTGCTCCAAAATTGTTTTGAACCTGATTATTCCTTTTATATTCGCCTTGTTGCTCAATGAGGTAAGGAATATGGGTCTTAAAAGATCCATTCAAACACTCGTCTATCTACCGCATTTCTTGTCTTGGGTTACCCTTTCAGGAATTCTGATCGATATCCTAGCACAAACAGGGATCGTCAATCAGTTTATTTCGTCCGTTTTCGGCATAAAACCGATCTTTTTTCTAGGGGACGGCAACTGGTTCCGATTTACCATCATAGCCAGTGATGTTTGGAAAGAATTTGGTTTCAACACGATCATTTTCCTAGCTGCGCTATCCGGCATTAATCCATCACTTTATGAAGCTGCTGAAGTGGATGGGGCAGGTCGCTGGAAGCAAACGATGTATATTACCATACCAGCACTTATTCCAATTGCTATTGTAATTGCGACCTTGGCACTGGGCAATGTATTGAACGCCAACTTTGACCAGGTATTTAACCTATATAGTCCTTTGATCTATCAACAAGGGGATATCATTGATACCTTTGTGTACAGAGAAGGTCTTCTCAGCGGACAATTCAGCTTTGCGACCGCAGTTAATCTTTTTAAATCGGCAATTAGTTTAATTCTAATCGTTATTTCATACCGACTTGCCTATAGATTTGCAGGGTACAGAATTTTCTAGAAAGGATGACAACAAATGTACCATAAAACCCTTCCATATCGAATATTTAGCATATTCAACAATGTGCTCCTAACTATCCTTTCGGTGCTCTGCTTGCTGCCATTGTATCACTTACTCATGGTATCTCTTAGTGCGTCCGCCCCAGCCAATGCTGGATTGGTCACCTTTTGGCCTATTGGCTTCACTTTGGAGGCCTATGCAAAAACTTTTAACAACACTAATTTTCTTACATCCCTGTGGGTGTCGGTAGAGCGGACAATACTAGGAACAGCACTTGCACTGGTAGTAAATACGGTTGCAGCCTATGCTCTTTCTAAGGAAACTAGAGTTTTCCGGGCGCGTAATATCTATCTTTGGTATTTTGTCGTAACCATGCTGTTCAGTGGGGGTCTGATTCCGGGATATATCCTGATTCTAAAGCTCGGGCTGATGAATTCTTTGATGGCACTTATCCTACCTGGATTGGTAGCCGTATTTAACATCATTTTGCTGCTGAACTTCTTCCGTGGTGTACCTAAGGACCTTGAAGAAGCAGCCTTTATTGATGGAGCAGGACATTTTAAGACCTTTTTGAAAATATATTTACCAGTCTCCTTACCAGTCATTGCAACGGTATCCCTATTCATGATGGTGGGTCATTGGAACTCTTATTTTGACGGTATAATCTATATCAGAGATTCGGATAAGCTGCCGCTGGCGACGTTTATGCAGACCATTATCGTTCAGGCAGATATGTCCAAGCTTGATCCGTCAGCTGTAGCTAACTTGTCTCAACGGACCATACGGGCTTCACAGATTTTCATAAGTGCGCTACCGATATTGTTGGTTTATCCATTCCTGCAACGTTATTTTGTGACAGGGATCGTAGTCGGCGCTGTAAAAGAATAGTCAAAAAAGAGGGAGTTACTGGACTAGT
This sequence comes from Paenibacillus sp. FSL L8-0333, assembly GCF_037965665.1. Taxonomy (NCBI): domain Bacteria; kingdom Bacillati; phylum Bacillota; class Bacilli; order Caryophanales; family Paenibacillaceae; genus Paenibacillus; species Paenibacillus sp. FSL L8-0333. Next base: position 4,261,975 of record NZ_CP150186.1, on the reverse strand, counting down.
CCATGTAGCTCCCTTTTTTTGTAGGTATGGCATGCAAATAAGCATCCCGAGATGAATTGCGCCTTCTAAAATACGGTGCTATACTTTTGGCATGAAATATGCTCGGAGGTGGTACAGTGCTAATGTTGAAATGCCCATTAGCTAGAAGTTCCTCACGCAAAGCCTAATATAGGGCGATACTTTGCGTGAGGTGCGATGGATGACTATATCGCCCAACTTAATTTTATCGTTTCTATAAATGGGCTTTGCACCTTATGAACTTTTAATATAAATAAGGGGCTGAAAAGCGATGTGTACACCATTTATTAGAAACCATCAATATAACTTAATTAAGAAACAAACGAAATTTGTTCTGCATACCCTGCGAACCGTTGCGGATCGCAGAGTCTTGGAGACTGTAAGATATAGTGCTGCTACGAACATTATTGAGGCATTTCCTTCTCTTACGGAGAATCACAAGCAGATGCTGGAACAAATATCGACCTTCGAAACTACAGAAGATTTCCAGAGATATCTTAGTGAATTAGAACCATACCTAGAGTCATATCCGACGATTACGCTGAAGCAGATTCAGAAGCTATTCCCTAAGAATAAGAAACTGAAAGTACCTGATCTACAACTCATCGACTATCGCAACATAACGTATTTGAGTTGGATAGATATTGCCAGTAATAAATTATTCATTATCTATCCGTACGAAGGACAGTTCATTGGTATAGAGGGTAGAATTACACCAACGCACAAAAAAGGGTACTGCATGTTCTGCAATCGGCATCAAGAGCTTGCATTCTTTTATGTTAAGACCAAGAATGTGAACGTTTCGCCGGATAATATTTCTGCTGTGGGTCAATACGTATGTTTGGATAATCAGGAATGTAATCGGAGCATAACCGATACAGCTAAGCTTGAGAGGTTCATTCTCTCTGTCCGCAAATAATGTTTAGAAAAGGCTCCCTTAGTGGGAGCCTTTTTTGTTAAAGATATCGTCAGGATATAGACAATTCGTTTTATTGAAGCAATGGGGCGGGACATTTGTGGATATAATGAGAAAGGGGAGTTAGTAGTATAATTCTTCGTAAGATTCAGTGACTGAATAAACAATATAAGCGTTTACAAACAGAAAATTTGAGTAGTTATAAGAATAGTCAGAAAATTTCCATATGACGTGCTTTGTTACTTAAGCTATAATGAGGTCTAAAAAAGAAAACGGGGCGTTATAATGAATCAAATTAAGGGTAACAAAAATCTTCTCTCGGAGAAGGAGGAACGCTTCTCTTCCGCGGGCTTTATTTTTGCCGCCATCGGCAGCTCGGTTGGGCTAGGGAATATGTGGAAGTTTCCTTATATTACAGGGGAAAATGGGGGGGCAGCTTTTTTCCTTCTTTTCATCGTCTGTTTGGTGCTGATAGGGTTACCGGTGCTGTTGGCAGAACTGGCTATCGGACGCAGCGGGCGTGGTAGCGCGGCGACCTCTTTTATGCGGGCTGGAGGCGGGAAGAGTTGGTTTGCAGCTGGAATGTTGCAGGTACTTGCGCCGTTTCTAATTCTCTCCTTTTATATTATTGTTGCTGGCTGGACGCTGAACTATTCGATGATTGCTTTTAATGGACAACTATTCAGCACTACTGATTATGCAGGCGAATTCAATTCGTTTGTCTCCGGATATATGCCGATCGTTTGGCAGGGGATAGCCATTCTGATTACGGCGGGTGTAGTCATCCTTGGTGTATCAGGCGGGATTGAGAAATTTAACAAAGTATTAATTCCTGGTATGGTCGTACTCCTTGTAGTGTTAATGATTCGCGCGGTAACCTTACCGGGTGCATCCGCAGGGGTATCCTTTTTCCTAAAACCGGACTTTTCAGTGTTGACAGCGGAATCTGCGCTAGTTGCATTGGGACATGCCTTCTTTTCATTATCGCTCGGGATGGGGATTCTCCTGACATACGGATCTTATGTTGATAAAAAACAATCGCTGGGTACCGCTGCGATCGCAATCGGTGCGGGAGATTTGTTATATGCTTTTATCGCAGGCTTGATTATTTTTCCGACGACGTTCTCATTTGGTATTGCTCCTGATCAGGGGCCTTCGCTGATTTTTATCGCTTTGCCAGCCGCTTTCTCGGCTATGCCTTTTGGTGCGCTCTTCGGCGGTTTGTTCTTTATCTTGCTGGCGATTGCTGCTCTAACCTCAGCTGTATCGCTGCTTGAAGTGCCTGTATCCTTCACAATGGAGCGCTGGAATTGGAGCCGGAAACGTTCGGTTTGGATTTTGACGCTGATCTGTTTCCTTCTTAGTATTCCTTTAGCGATGTCACTGGGAATGTTCCCGGAGCTAACGATTGGTGGCAAATCTCTATTTGATGGGCTGGATTTTATCACCTCTAACATTATGCTGCCACTTGGAGGTCTGCTGATTACCATCTTCGCCGGTTATTTCTGGAAAGGTGCAGCGGAAGCCGCTGGACTACAGGCACGCTGGTTCCGTGTTTGGCTGTTTATGCTCCGTTATGTGGCGCCGATCCTAGTGTTCCTAGTGCTGCTCCATACCTCGGGGATTATTTCCTTCTAATTCTGAAATTTATTTATCCAAAAATAGCTCTACGACCCTTGTTGGTTGTAGGGTTTTTTTGTGTTGAAAAGAGGGGATTAGCTTGATTTTTAATTCCTACTTGACTAGGTGGAATAATTGGAATATAGTATAAAAAAGCTTGAACGGTATGGAAGGGAATGTAACTAACTAATCAATCCTTAACTAATAATTGTATACAATTATACAAATATATTATTGGGGTTCGGACCCCATAGATTATCGATGAGGAGCAGTATAGAAATGGCGATACGATCACGAAGGTTATCAAAGGATAATACCTACTATGAATTAAAACAAAAAATTATTGATAGCGAGTTTGAACCGAATCAACCTGTAAATGAAGAAAATTTGGCGGCCTTGCTCGGAGTCAGCCGCACACCTCTAAGAGAGGCGATACAGAGATTGGAGAACGAGGATTTTCTGGTTCGACAGCCAAATGGAAGACTGCGGGTAGCTTCAGTAACCCGTAAAGAGGTTGAAGAAATATTTCTTATTCGCAGCATGCTTGAAGGCTATATTGCAAGAAGTGCAGCTAAGCATGCCACAGAGAAAGATATTGTGAATTTAACGACGATGATTACAAAAATGAAACACTCGTTCCAGCTTGGTGATAATCAGAATTTTGTTACATATGGATTTGAGTTCCATGATTATTTATCAGAAATCAGCGAACTAAAAACCTTCGAGAAGGTTCTGAATCAATTAAGAGATCATTCGCTTCGTTATTGTCGATTCGTCTCTATGCATGGGGATTGGAACACACAAGCGGATGAAGAACATGATCTTATTTTGCAAATGATCGCTGCTAAAAATGAAGATGGTGCTGAAAAAGCCATGCAAGATCATATTTTAAGCAGTCTATCGACTGCGCTTGATCGCATCAAAGGGATTGAAGAAAAGCTGGAAGCATAACGAAAGGGGAGTACATCACCTATGAAACCACTAAATGAGGTTGAGCAAGCTTTAGCTAATCAATTAATAGAGGTTCGCAGAAACCTGCATCGTGAGCCTGAATTAGCGTATGAAGAGTTTAAAACCACAACAAAATTACGGGAATGGCTGACCCAAGCCAATATTCACATCCTTGACTTGCCTTTACAAACCGGACTCATCGCAGAGATCGGGCAGGGTCACGGACCCATAGTGGCCATTCGTTGTGATATTGATGCACTTCCCATAGAGGAACAAACTGAATTGTCCTTTGCCTCAGAGATCCCAGGAAAGATGCATGCCTGTGGTCACGATTTTCACACGGCTACTATTTTAGGTGCTGCATTATTATTAAAGGCTCGTGAAAGTGAATTACCTGGAAAGGTTAGAGTATTGTTTCAACCCGCGGAAGAAACAGGGCATGGGGCGGAAAGTGTCTTAGCCTCGGGAGGACTCCAGGATGTGGCGGCTATATTTGGTCTCCATAATTCACCTGACTTGCCTACAGGAGCTTTTGGAACAAGAACAGGAGCTTTAACAGCCGGTGTTGACCGGTTTGAAATTACAATAAAAGGTGTTGGCGCTCATGCTGCTTATCCTGAAAAAGGTGTGGATACGATTGTAACTGCGGCTCAAATCATTACCGCTCTACAAACCATCGTAAGTCGCCAAAACAGTACCACGGAACCAGTAGTGTTAAGTGTTACCCGAATTAATGGAGGCTTCACATGGAATGTATTGCCGGAAAAAGTCGAATTAGAAGGTACAGTACGAACTTACAATGAAGAGATTCGCCGCAATATTCCGATACAAATGACTCGTCTTATCGAAGGAATTGCTGCGGGAGCTGGGGCAGAGGCACAGTTACATTGGTATCCAGGTCCACCCGCAACGATAAATCATGGGGAATGGGCGGACTTTACCAAAAAGATCGCCTCAGATTTCGGCTATGAAGTACATGATATTCCTCCACAGATGGGTGGAGAAGATTTCTCTTTTTATTTACAACAGATACCGGGTGCTTTTGTGAATATAGGATCAGGTCCAGCCTATCCCTTACATCACCCTCGTTTCGATGTTGATGAAGCTGCGATATTACCAGCTGCTAAGTATTTCGCTTTATTGGCAGAACAAGCGCTGGTGAAGCTGCAAGAGGAAGCTTAATCCTATATATGATTGAGAGGAATGGAAATGATTGAATTAAAGAATGTTTACAAATCGTTCACTCGGAAAGGGACCACTATTGATGCTCTTAAAGGGATTGATTTAAAGGTCGAAAAAGGCGATATATTTGGGGTTATCGGCTATAGCGGTGCTGGGAAAAGTACATTAATTCGTTTAGTCAATTATTTGGAAAGACCCACCAAAGGACAAGTTATGGTCGCTGGACGTGATTTGGGAACATACAACGATAAAGAGTTGCGTACCGCTAAGAAAAATATCGGAATGATTTTTCAACATTTTAATCTATTAGAATCTAAAAAAGTATTTGATAATGTGGCGATCCCTCTAGTTCTCCTAAAAAAGAATAAAAATGAAATCCGCCAGCGGGTAATGGAGCTGCTAGAGTTTGTTGGATTAAGTGACAAAGCGGGGAGTTACCCGAGTGAGTTATCAGGTGGTCAGAAGCAACGTGTCGGGATTGCCAGAGCGCTTGCCTCTAATCCGTCTATCCTTTTATGTGACGAAGCGACCTCTGCCTTAGATCCACAGACCACACATTCTATCTTACAGCTATTAAAAAAAATCAATGCTGAATACAACATTACCGTGATGATCATTACACATGAAATGTCCGTGATTCAAGAGATTTGTAACAAGGTAGCGGTCATGGAAGAAGGCCGGATTATTGAGCAAGGAAGTGTTCTAGATGTATTCGGAAGTCCAAAACATCTGACCACGCAAAATTTCGTGAAGACGGTTATTCAAAATAGCATGACCTCTAGCGTGCGGAAATCTATCAAAACAGAACCCGGAAGTCAGCTGTACAAGCTTAATTTTGTGGGAGCAAGTGCCTCCGAGCCTATCCTGTTTGAAATGATTCGCTCCTGCGATATAAAGGTCAATATTTTATTTGCGAATACGACGGAAATTCAAGAAACAACACTGGGAACAGTGATCATTCAATTCGATGGTGAGGCAGCAGAGATTAACAATGCATTATCTTTCTTAACAAGAAATGGAGTCGATGTAGAGGAGGTAGAATCTAATGTTTTCGACCACAGTAACAGGTGATCAATTTCTGCAGGCGATTATAGAAACCATTCAAATGGTAGGGTTCTCCTTGTTTGTTGGTTCCCTGATTGGGATCCCATTTGGGATATTGCTTGTCATCACTCGTCCGGGTGGGGTTTTGGAGAACAAAGCGCTTTACGCCGTACTAAATCCGATTATCAACATCATTCGCTCATTGCCTTTTATTATTTTACTGGTTGCGATTGTGCCTTTCACACGATTGATTGTTCATACTTCAATTGGGACAAGCGCAGCGATCGTACCCTTGATTATCTATATCGCACCTTATATAGGGCGGTTGGTAGAGAACTCACTGCTTGAAGTGAATCCGGGAATCCTTGAAGCCGCTGAGGCGATGGGAGCCACACCTTTTCAAGTCATTTGGTACTTTTTATTGCCGGAGGCGGTTGGATCCTTAATCCTGTCTCTTACAACAGCGACGATTGGTCTGATAGGTGCAACTGCAATGGCTGGAACGGTAGGGGGAGGCGGCGTGGGAGACTTGGCGATCGTATATGGATACCAACGCTTTGACACTGTTGTCGTAGTAGCCACCGTGATTATCCTCATTATTTTAGTGCAAGGGATTCAATCTTTAGGCAACACGCTAGCAAGAAAAATTCGCCGTTACTAGTTACTACATATTCTGGGAGGGACTCGACAGATGAGTGAATGGAGTAAGCAAGATCGTTTTAACGCATTATTATCTGGAGAACGGGCGGATCGTCCAATCGGAAGTGGTTGGCGCCATTTTATCGACAAAGAACAAACTGCAGATGATTTAGCAGAAACTACGATTTCTTTTACGAAAAAATATGATTGGGATTGGGTCAAGATTAATCCAAGAGCGACTTATCTGGCGGAAGCTTGGGGGAATCAATACGATTTTACGGATTATCAGACCGTATTTCCGAGACAGCAAACGACGGCAATTCCAACAGCGGCTAGTCTGTGGGACATCGATGTCAAAAAGGCAGTCCAGTCAGCCCCTTTGGCAGAGCATTTAGATGCGGTTAGAAAAATTCGCCAAGGGTTACCAGATACCCCGCTAATCCAGACGGTATTTTCACCATTAACAGTGCTGCTATTTATTGTAGGACGTTCTGCTTACGTTACTAAAACGGTGTTTGGTATTGAGCACCCGGTAACTTTGGAATCCTTGTTTAAAGAACATCGTGCGGCAGCACACCATGCGCTACATGCGATTTCCTTAACTTTAGCCGATTATGTACAAGAGTTACAGCAAGCGGGTTCTGACGGTTTGTTCTACGCAGTGACGGGCACAGCTCACCCAGGATTATTTGATGAAGCAATGTTTGATGAGCTGTCCAGACCTTATGATTCTATTGTGTTAGAAGCAGCAAGCTATGGAAAAAACATTCTTCATACTTGTGGAGCTTACGCCCAGCCTGAGAAGTTCAACGATTATCGGATTGACGGGATCAGTTGGGATACGATAGCCAAGGGGAATCCAGGGTTAGAGGCAAATCTCAAAGCTACTAAAGTGGGGGGAGTCGATCATGGGTTGTTTGCGGTAAACGATATTGCCCAAATCAAGCAGCAGGCTGAAGATGCATTAAAGTTAATGAAAGACCAGCCGTTTATTCTATCTCCAAATTGCGCAATCCCACTCAATGTGACGGATAAGGCGTTGGCACAATTTAAAAAATCTATATTGGAATAGGGGAAGTAAGTATGAAAAAGTTAATGTTAGTGATGATGATAGGTGTTCTTGCAGTGTTGACGGCTTGTGGCAATAAAGAGGCGGGGGATTCTGGAGATAAGAAAAAACTTACCGTTGGATTTGGTGTCGGAACCTATGAGGAACAATTCCGCCAATCGATTCTACCGATTCTAGAGAAACAAGGGTATTCCGTTGACATTAAAACCTTCTCGCAAAACATGCAGGTCAATCCAGCAATGAAGGAAGGCTCCATTGACGCAAGCATATTCCAAAGTACAGCTTATATGGAGGCTATTAACGAAGAAATCAATGCAGATATGGTCGGAATTGCTTATGTTCCAGGTGCTCCACAAGGTCTTTATTCTGTAAATCATACCACGCTAGACGATGTTAAAGACGGTACAACCGTAGCTGTTCCGAACGATCCGGTAAACCAAGAGCGTGCACTGCGTATTCTGGAAGAATTGGGTTGGGTCAAAATTAAAGAAGGGGCGGGCGTAGCGGATTTCAATATTAATAGTATGGAACCGGATAAATATAATATTGATATTAAAATACTGGACCCAGCTCAAATCCTTGTCTCCCTTCAAGATGTTGATTATGGCGTTGTAAACGGTAATTATATTGCCAATTCGGACAGAAAGATTACGGATGCTTTGAAAATAGAAAACACACCTATGGAACACAGAATTATCGTATCGGTTAATAAAAAGGATGAAAATTCACAGTGGGCTAAAGATTTGAAAGCTGCTTATGAATCCAAAGAGTTTGAAGAATATATTCATGGATTAGAAAAATATGATGGTTTCATTCTACCTGAAGCTTGGGACAACAATTAATTAAGGAAGTGAACGGAGTGACCAAAGAAAAGATTCATTTTATTGGTGGCGGACAGATGGCGGAAGCGATCATCCGCGCATGTATAGCGAATAACACCTTGTCTGTAAATCAAATTAGTGTATCGGATATTAATGAAGCGCGGCTGCAGTTTTTGAATACCAAATATGGTGTAGATACGGAGAGTTCACAAGAGCATAACCTGTCTACAGCAGATGTAATAGTAGTGGCAGTTCGTCCACAGGATGATTTAACTACACTTGGTCAAATCGTACAACAATTCGCTACAGCTTCTGCCGCTATCGTATCGATTGTGGCGGGTGTGACGAATGATCAATTAGCTGGGTATTTTGGAGCTGAACGGTCCATTATCCGGGTTATCCCCAATACTTTAACCGATACAGGATATGGATATAGTGGTGTAGCGTTAAATGCTTATGCTACTCGTGATCAAGTGGAGCATTTCTTACTTGGCTTTGGAAAAGTACAATATCTGGATGAGGCGTTAATGGATGTTTTCACTGGATTTGGTGTGGCGGGTCCTAACTATATCTATTATTTCATTGAATCTCTCGTGGATGCAGGTGTACTTGCCGGACTGCCGCGTGAGCAAGCCTGGAAGGTTGCATTGGAGAATATGATGGGATCGGTAGCAATGCTGCAACAAACAGGGCTGCATCCACGACAGCTGCTGGATATTAATAATTCACCTGGCGGTGTCGGCATGCATGGCTTGTACGAATTAAACAACAGTGATTTCGCAGCGGGCCTGCAAAGAAGTGTTCTGGCAGCCGTAAAACGTACTACTGAGCTGGGAGTGAAGTAATCATGGCAACGATGAAATGGGATCATTTAGTTCACTATGTCAATGATTTGGCCAAACCGGTTGAGATCTTTGGAGCTCATGGATTGGTTGCTTTTAAAGGAGGATCTCATAAAGATTGGGGAACCTATAATGCCTTAAGTTACTTTGGGCTAACCTATCTCGAGTTTCTGGGCATTGAGAATCTTGAGCTGGCAAAGGCAACTGAACATAATCTAGTGGTGAAAGATGCAGTTGAACTTTTACCAGAACATGAAGTTCTAAGTAGAGTAGTTATCCGGACGGATGATATTGAAGAAGTAGCGGCTTCTCTGAAAGCAGCAGGCTTATCATTATCTCCAATTATCGATGGTAAGCGTCTAGATAACGAGGGCAGATTAATAGAGTGGCGGATGATGACCATTGCTGGTGACTTTGGGGGACTGGTCTATCCGTTCATCATTCAATGGAGCGGAACGGATACAGAGCGAGTGGAAAGATTAACATCATCTGGAGTCATTAAGCCTCATCCTGCGGGAGAAGTCGAAATCGTCCGTGCTGTATTTCATGTCTCCGATCCTGAAGCTGCAGCCAACCATTGGGGAACCATATTCGGACTGCCTGTTACGAAGTCAGAGGATGATACCTTCAGCCTTAAGATTGGCGATAGATCATTTGCTTTCGTGCAAGGAGACGAGAACCAATTCAAGCAGGTGGTTTTTGAAACGGATTCGTTAGAGCTGAAAGGGAAGACGATTCGGATTGGTGATGGGGAGTATGTTTTCGTTTAAGGGACTAGTATCTTTATAACTTTAGAAATAAAGACTTACTTGAAGGGATCGATACCTCGAGTAAGTCTTTTTGCTATTCACCGAAGGTACTAATGATGCTGGCATTTTTTTGTTTTAATCAATTTGTAAGATTTATTGAATTCCATTATATGGTACGATATCCATGGTATAAAAGGAATGAAGATAATTTCTCTTGCTTGGCACTATGGATTTTGATAAACATAATGGATAAATTTAAATATTACATATGGAGGTAATTACGGATGAAAACTCACTATTACTTAGATTGGTTTTATGATAAGGGTTTTTCTGAGAAGTTAGTCAATGTGTTGCATGAGGATATAACAGACAGAAAATCGCTGGTTATGATTAGCGCTGAATCGTCTGATTTTAGTGATGAACAAGTTAATATTGATAGTGTTTTTGAAAGGACATGGTTTAATCAGGCTAACATTTATTTTGATGAATATCATTTCATTGATGACCGCACGCAGAAGGAAGATGCCCAGCGATTAATTCAAAACGCCTCTGTCGTTTTTTTATGTGGTGGAACCGCTCGGAACCAAAAGCACCTTTTGACGGAATATGAATTATCGGATTTGATTAAAAAAAGCAATGTTGTTGTAATGGGAACAAGTGCTGGTGGGATGAACATGTCTGATGAATATGTGGATGAATGCACTGTTTGTGAAGGTATGGCTCTTAATCACTTTTCTTTTGAAGCTCATTTTGATCATGATAACACCGCGATGATTGAGGAGCGTTTCCCTTTATCGAATGAAATGGATATTTATGTGGCGGCAGACAAAGATGGTGCTGTACGTGTGAAGGACAGCAAAATCGACATTATAGGCAATGTATATTTAATTTCCCACTCAAAGATTCAGAAATTGGCTGAGACGCTCTAATAATGGTTGAGTGGTTGTGACACTGACGGTTAACTGAATGGTATTTGTTTTGAGTCCCTATTTGACAGCACCTTACGAGCAAATCGAGTTGATTACTCCTGCGAAAAAGGAAGATTTTGCATACCGCGTATACGATGTTCAAGCCATCACCATTCGATCTTGAATTTATATCATTCCAGATCCACGTAAAGTTATCGGATTCCGCGATTGTAAGGATATGAAGTTTCAAGTGAAGAAGCGTTTGATACAGTGAGAGGAGAACTCAAGTCTCTTTTCTTATGGACTGGGTCTAGAAAGGAGTGAATAAGCAATGGAGTGGAAAGGCGATGCAAATGCCAATAAAATAAGAGAGTCTCAGTTCACTGAGGAACTATCGGAGTCACAATTATCGGCTTTAGAATATGTTACGAATTACGCGCGAACTCGAAAAAGTGAAGCAGTTCAGACTATCCATGAAATTCTTCAAATGTCTAATGTGGATCGGGAAGAGTTTGAAGATGCTGTGGTCAAAATAAAGTCACAGGCGAAGATTGCTCTACATTTCCATCCAGATCGACTAGATCCGGTAAAGAAAAGTGTTGCAGAGGCGCTATTGGAGCAAGGCGTGTACAAGAGCCAATTTGAGACCTTGTTATCCAGTGGTAGTGTATCAGCCTATTCTGGCGGTCCACGTGATTTGTGGGAGGAAAGACTATTTGGAGGGGCATACCAACAAGAGGGTGCTTCGAATAGCGAACGCCCTAAATATGGCGCTCTTGATTTGATGCTTCATTCGGATGGGCCAGCTCCGCGCTTTGGCTCCTGCTATTTCCTCCTGTCCCCTGAGGTTTCTTATCGCAGTACATACACCTATATGGATTCGCATCAAAACCCTGTACAGAAAGGGACATATGCAGAATTTGATGATATGATGGCGGCATTACTAGAGGAGATTTTCTTAAGAGATTCCGCTCTAGGGGAAAAAGATCTTCGATCACAAAAATTAGTTGACCATCTTCGGGACAACCTCACAATGCCGTTTTCAGACTCTTCAAAATGTGAAGCTAAACGTAATCTTAACCACTATATTGAAGCGCAAGTTCATGGAAACATCCGTCTAAAGGAAGATGTGGAAATCTTAGTAGCCGATCCTTCATTCAAGGGTACTCCAACAGGGCAAGTCCTGGAGCAAATATGTTTACAGTATGCCATCCAACTCTATTGGCACATGGGATTCGCGATGTGGGTAGACGAAGTGCCTTCGGATTTTAGAGGGCCTACGATGCCCTCCTTGGCTAAGCGTATTGCTCATCACGGTTATATCGATACGAGCATGATTGGATCTGCTGCTATGCACTTAAAGCATGATCCTGCAGCATGGCGGGACCGAGGAACCGAAAAAGAAGTACTTCAAGAATTAAAACTCTTATGGCATGTTTTGGTACGGTACGGAAAGCCGCTCCGAAACTTTAAGTTGTAAGAAGCCTTGGTACGCTTGAAGTTAAGGCATTTAAGTAAACAAACAAACAAATAAATAAATAAATAAGCAAGCGAATTTCCCTCCGTATGGGATATTTGACTTGTTATTGATGGGATGTTCGTGTGAATCAATGTTATTTAACTCCTCCTAATAAATATTGGTGGGAGTTTTTTTGCATGTGGAAATTTTCTCGATTTGATAGATTTACAAAATATGGAACATATGCTATCTTATCTATGAAAGCGCATCCAAGAGATGGTATATTGAACTTTTATTTACCATATTTAACATAGGGAGGAAAGGTGGAAATGAAAAATTTGCTCAAGAAGGCAATCACAATGATGCTGGCATTTACTCTGCTACTTGGATTGATGACAGCGCCGCCCGTTCATGCAGACAACGCACTTTTCACAATTGAAAGCGAAAACGCTCAGCTCACCTCCGATCTTCAAGTGACGACCCAAATTTACGGACAGCCCAAACCCGGATACTCTGGAAGCGGATTTGTCTGGATGCAGAATTCCGGTACAATTTCCTTCACAGTGACTGTCCCAGAAACCGGCATGTATACGATCTCCACACGTTATATGCAGGAGCTCAGTGCTGACGGCAGGCTTCAATCTTTAGCCGTTAACGGCGTTACGAAGGGGTCGTATATGCTGCCCTATACGACCACATGGTCGAATTTCGATTTTGGCTATCACAAGCTGAATCAAGGCAGCAACACTATTCAACTGAAGGCTGGCTGGGGTTTCGCTTATTTTGATACCTTCACTGTGGATTATGCCGATCTTGATCCCCTGGATGTGCAACCTGTCCTCAGCGATACTCAAGCGACTCCGGAAACTCAGCTTCTGATGAATTATTTAACGGAGGTTTACGGCAATCATATGATCTCCGGCCAGCAGGAGATTTACGGAGGCGGAAATGACGGCAATTCCGAGCTGGAGTTTGATTGGATTCACAATTTAACGGGAAAGTATCCGGCGATCCGCGGATTTGATCTGATGAATTACAATCCGCTTTACGGCTGGGAGGATGGTACGACCGCCCGGATGATCGATTGGGTGAATAACCGGGGCGGGATCGCGACAAACAGCTGGCATATCACTGTGCCCCGAGATTTCACCGCCTATCAGCTCGGGGAATTTGTAGATTGGAAGAAAGCCACCTACAAGCCGACAGAAACCAATTTTAATACAGCCAATGCGGTAGTTCCAGGTACGAAAGAATACCAATATGTACAACTGGCCATTGGGGATTTGGCGGAGCAACTGCAGATTCTGCAAAATAACAATGTGCCGGTTATCTTCAGACCCTTCCATGAGGCGGAGGGCAACGGCGGATTGAATGGAGAAGGTGCATGGTTCTGGTGGGCTTCGGCAGGCTCGGAGGTATACAAGCAGTTGTGGGATCTGCTCTATACTGAACTTACAGAAACGTACGGTCTGCACAATTTGATCTGGACCTACAACAGCTATGTCTACAGCACTTCTCCCGCATGGTATCCCGGCGATGATCAGGTGGATATTGTAGGCTATGATAAATACAACACGATCTATAACCGCTATGACGGTTTGTCTGGTGTTCCCAATGAGGACGCGATTACCTCGATTTTCTATCAGCTTGTTGATTTAACCGGCGGTAAGAAAATGGTAGCCATGACGGAGAACGACACCGTTCCAAGCGTTCAGAATCTGACAGAGGAAAAATCGGGCTGGCTCTATTTCTTACCGTGGTATGGTGAGCATCTCATGAGTTCCGCCTTTAATTATCCGGCCACCTTAACAACGCTGTACCAAAGCAATTATGTAATCACGCTCGATGAGCTGCCTGATTTGAAGGTTAACAATCCAATTCCAAGTGCGTCTATCACACCTGCGAACGTCGAATTTGATAAAAATGCCTCCAATGAGAATGACAAAGCCATCACCGTGAATTCAAACGGCAATACGTTAACCGCTCTCCGGGCAGGCGCAAATATATTAATAGAGACTCAGGATTATACCTTGAGTGGAAATACGCTGCTGCTCAAAAAAGCATTTCTGGCGACACTGCCGGTTGGCGAGCATTCGATCATCTTTGATTTTAATAAAGGACAAGATCCCGTGTTAAAAGTGAAAATTGTCGATTCCACGCCAAGCGCATCCATTGCGCCTGTGAGCGCTGCATTTGATAAAGCGGCGAATCTAACCCAGGATATTTCCGTAGTCCTTACCTTAAATGGACACCAGCTTGCAAGTATCACAAATGGAAATTCCACACTTGTAGCGAGTCAGGATTATACGGCATCAAGCGCTGCTGTTGTTCTGAAAAAATCCTATCTTTCCACGCTTCCGCTGGGACAGAATACCATAACCTTTCATTATAATGGAGGAAATAATGCTGTTCTTACAGTGAACGTAACGGATAGCAGTGTTCCAGTACCCACTGGAGATTTGACGGTCCAAGCTTTTAATGGCAACACAAGTGCCTCCACTAACGGGATTTCACCCAAAATCAAAGTAGTCAATACCGGTGATTCAGCGATTCAACTAAGTGATGTGAAGGTCCGGTATTACTATACGATTGATGGCGAGAAAGATCAGAGTTTCTGGATCGACTGGGCCAGCATCGGAAATGCGAATGTAACCGGCAATTTCATTAAGCTGGCGACTCCTGTTGCCAGTGCAGATTATGTTTTGGAAATTGGTTTCACGAGTTCGGCTGGAACACTTAATCCAGGTCAGAGCGCAGAAATTCAAACCCGTTTCTCCAAAACCGACTGGTCCAATTTCAACCAGGTTAATGATTATTCGTTCAAGGCATCCAGCAGTCAGTTCATCAACAATGAACAGGTCACCGGGTATATGAATGGTCAGCTTGTGTGGGGGATTGAGCCATAAGCTTTTAATGAAAAAAGGTATCTTTGTGTAAAACAAAGATGTTTTTTTTCATTTTGGGAAGAAGCAGGGAGTGCAATGGGAGAACCATTTCTGAAGTAGCCAGATTGCTCGATGATCAGTTTCTGGAGAAGGAAAAGCTTGAATTGAGCAATGTTACCATCGATTGTGTTGACATATTTGCAGAACTGGAGCAAAGAAATTTTGTTGAAATTAGGGAATTGGGTGCTTGTGTGGAATTTTTGTAGTCAGTCACGATTCTCCTGAGTCGTTCCTATGGTGTGCAATGTCGCATTAATCCGGCTGTAATGTCGCAAAAGTACATGGAAATAGAGTATGAAGATAGATTATACTCGCTTTATTGATCTGATAATGAAAATCATTATCATACATAAGGGGGAGTCAGCATGAAAAGAACAAAGAAGAGGCAAGCAACCGGTAGAAAGGTAGATGCTGCCCAAAAAGCAGGACTATTAATGATATGGATGATGGCGCTGGTACTTGTGCTAACGGCTTGCGGTACTGGAGGGGGTGCAAATGCGGGCACTGCCGCACTGCCATCTGCTTCAGCCGAGCCGTCACCTACATCTGAGACACAGGCTCAGACTGCAGCCTTCCCGGTTACCATCTCGCATATGAAGGGCGAATATACGCTGACTGAGAAGCCGAAGGTCATCGCCGCGCTTGATGTGAAATTCGTCGATCAATTGTTAGCGATAGGCGAGCATCCGGCAGGCAGCGTTGTAGCTGGAGCGAAAGATGCAAAGTTTCCAGAATATTTAAGTGAACAATTGGGTGATGTGAAGGTCCTGGGCACACGCGATGAGCCCAATCTTGAAGCTATTGTAGCGATGAATCCGGATCTTATATTGATGACCGATTTTCAGGAGCAGGTGTATGACAGCGTCAGTAAAATTGCGCCCACAATAGTACTCGACTTCTATGAAGATTGGCGGGATACATCGGCTACCATCGGTATGATAACGGGCAAGCAGGCGGAGGCGAAGGTAGTGCGTCAAGCCTACGAGGACAAAATCGTCGGACTGCGGGAGCAGCTGTCGGCGAAGCTGGGCGACGAAACGGTAGCTCTGATTCGCCCAAGACCGGAAGGTATTCGCGTACACGGTCCCGAACATCGGACCGGAAGCATTCTTTATGAGGATTTGGGATTGAATATCCCTGCATTCGTTCAGGAGATCAAAGATGATACCTCCGTTGAAATTTCGATGGAGACCATCGCTGATATTGGAGCAGATCACTATTTCCTGTTATCGGATGAATTGTTTGCCAAAGAGGCAGAGGCAATGGCGAACAGTCCGGTCTGGAAATCTCATGATGCCGTTAAAAATAACCGCGTATACAATGTGAATTCAACGCTCTGGATCGCTTATTATGGGCCAATTGCCCTCAATATTATTGTAGATCAAACCGCGGAAGCGCTGTTGGGATCGCATTAAAATGGACAACTATCTGTCGTCTGCCACCTGGAAGCAAATGGCGGAGGAATACCGTCTGTGGGTAGGTGAACCGCCTGAAGGCAACGTTCGTACAATTGCCCTTAGCCAGTTGCACGAAGAAGCTGCATGCCGCGAATATGTAAGCTGGCTTAAAGGTTATATCGGTGCGCCTGATATGCAGGTTGCCGCTTCCATGCTGGCCAAGCGGATCGGTTATCTGTGGATCGCGCCGATTCTGACCGCTATGACCCTTCATAACCGGGAAGTCTCCATCCCGCTGGAGAACTGCTTCCTCTATCATCCGGCTTCCCCAGCTTTTAAAGGGGATACGCGTTTTTCTTTCCTTGCGCTGAACGGGCTTCGAGCGACGGCGGCACCCGAAGACAGGGAAGCCTGGCGAGAAGAGATCGTAGAGGAAATTTTCGCGGTACGTCTTGCGCCGATGCTGCACACGCTTGCTGCAATTGGTCCCGTCTCCATGGCAGTACTTTGGGAGAATATTATGGTACGCGTTGCCCCGTTGTATTCTCCTGGAACAGGTGAATTTGGGCAAGAGAGGCAACGAATGCAAGCCGATTTTGCCTTCCTGACCCGGATAGCTCCCGGACAATTGTTCGGCGCAAGACGCAATCCGTTTACCCGGTTCACAGAGAACAATGACCTGGCTCCGGTTGCAAAAAACAAGCGTATCACCTGCTGTTTTTATTACAGGATGTCGGCGGAATATTGCGGAAAATGTCCGAAAATTGACAATGAGAATGAATCTCAATTAAAATGACAACAGCAACGCACTCACTTATGTTGCGGACGCGCTTTCACTAAAGCATGTAATCCTATTCGAGTGCGCCCGTTTAACAGAGGATGCTATTGTCAGGAGATGAGAGAAATGCCGCTGAAAGAACAGGCAAGTTTATGGAGTGATACAACGATCAAGATGCTTGATGTGCGCAGCGGTACTTTGCCACCCGGCGGCGTTATGAGCGAAACCGGATTAACAGCCAATGTGTTGCTGCTGGCAGGCGGCGGGGAAGGTAGGCTTGTGATGAATGGCGAAATTTGCCATATCCAGGCCTATTTCGCTTGTCACGCAGTCAAGGGATCAGCATTTACTTTGACTGCTGGATCAGAAACCATTCATTATACCGTTATTATGTACAAGGCTTTTCCAATGTTGGGGGCTGCCCATGTTCTGTTTCCGCCGCGCAATCACCCATTACGAACTTCATTTGTTCACCGTCCTGTGCTCCTGGCTGAACTGCATCAGACTGCGGAACAAATCGAAGCCAAATGGAGCCGGGGCGAAGGGCTGGAGCGTTTCCATGCGAATGCGCTACTGCAAGGAATGCTTTACGAGCTTATTATGGAGTATGAATGTGGTCAGAAAGGCACAGAGGCGGATATGGTGGATGTTGTCGCTGCCTATATAGCGGGGCATTATCGTCAGGAGCTGGAGCTTAAGGAGCTGGCAGCGCTTGCCGGATGCAGTACAAGACAGTTACAGCGGCGATTCAAACAGGAGAAGTTACTAGGACCGATGGAATATGTAATCCAGCTGCGGATGGAGAGTGCCGAGCGGATGTTGCGTCATACGGATGCTCCCATCGGCGAAATTGCAGAAAAAACGGGCTATCGCGACATGTATTACTTTAGCAGGGCATTTAAGAAATATCATGGAGTTCCCCCGCAGATCTACAGGCGCACTGCCGCTTCAGGGATCGGTGCTCTCTCAGCATATTCTGGGCTGCCGGATCGCCTGGCCTCATCGTACCAGTCGCTGCAAGGCCCGGTAATTTGTCATATGCGAGGCGAATATTGCGTCACCGCTTCTCCGAGGCGTATCGCCGTACTCGACGTTCAATATGCAGACCATTTGCTTGCGCTTGGGATATCTCCGGGAGGGAGTGTAGGAACGGGCAGTGCAGCGTTAAAATTCCCCCAATATATCAGGGAAAGGCTTAAGACAACAGAAATGCTCGGAACTTATGAGTACCCGGACCTGCAAGCTGTCGAACGGCTGCGGCCGGATTTGATTGTCTGTACTGAGGTGCATGCCCAGCATTATGAACGGTTAAACCGGATTGCGCCAACCCTAATGTTTCAACGGAATGAGAGCTGGCAGACGATTTTGAGCCTGTTCGGTGAATTGACGGACAAGCGGACAGAGGTGGAGCGTATTATTGCGGATTACCTGCGCCGAACAGCATTGCTGTCTGAGCAGCTTGCAACGGCGCTGGCGGGTCAGAGCGTGGCCTTGATCCGTCCGCGTGAGTCGCTGGTACGGGTACATACTGCCTCCCATCGCACAGGTGCCGTGCTGTACCGTGATCTTGGTCTGCCTGCTCCGCTATTTGTCGCAGACACTTCCGACACGGCTTATCATATTACAGTTGATAGACTGCCAGCTGTGCATGCCAGCCATTATTTTTTACTTAGTAACGAGATGATGCAGGAGGGGGTATCTGCGACAGAGCAAAGCGTCCGAGGGATGTTGGATTCCGATGAGCGGCCGTATATATACCCGGTAGATGCCGCTACATGGATCGGCTGCTACGGACCGACAGGTATTAATTACATTGTGGATCAGGTAGCCCGTACCTTGCTGGCCTGAGCGGTATCTAAGAGCATCCCCTAATTTCAGGCTATTTTTAGCCTAAACGTGAACAGCTCCTGTGATTATCACAGGAGCTTGTTTGTGCTGCGGATTATTATTTGTTGGGATAGCATTTGGAATTATCTGTCTGACCTAAAATATAGTCGATGCTTACTTTTTAGAAATTAGCTAGCGTAATTAAAACGGCGCTCGGAACATCCAAATTTCCATTTTCATAGCGGGAGTAGGTGGCTTGTGTAATATATAAAAGCTCCTCTATTTGTTGCTGTGTCAGATCTTTGTCTTCGCGTAAATCACGGATTCCTGTGTACAATGCTCATCAGCATAAGGATGAAATCCTTTGAAAACTGCGATATCTACTCATTCTTTTAATTTAACTTTTAGAGTAAGGAGTTTTTTGGTTCGTTCTGTTTAGTAAATAGTCAGTACTCGTCTTATGATAATCTGCTAGCTTAATCAGAATAGCCGTGGGAATATCAACATCACCGCGTTCATAATTACTATAAATCCGCTGGCTGCATTGCAAATACTCTGCCATTTGGGTTTGAGTCAAATCTTTATCTTCACGTAAATCTCGGATACGTTGATACATACTAAACACCTCCAAGGCAAGCATATCTTAGCGAATTATTCGCTATTTATTTTTAGCGATAAATTCGCTAAAATGATTGAAGAGATGATTTGGGAGGGATGACTGGTGAGTCTTTTGGAGGATTTATATTACGGGAAAATCTGTCCAAGTGAACTTTTGTGTTTACGCGATCCCGAGTATATACAGAACTCCAAGCTAATCTCAGAGTTTATGGACATCCTAAAAGCAAAGTTATCTATAGAAGACTTTACTATGATTGAACAAGCCTTGGATCTGAGTGGCATGCAGAACTCTATCTCATCCGCTTCCGCCTATACTCTCGGATTCAGAACGGGGGCTGCTATGATAATAGAAGTATTAGAACATAAGGATGAACTTATACACTCTAAGGGAGAAGCTATGTCTTGAAAAAATAAAGATAGAGCTATTAGAGGGTAGAAATCGAGAAGAGGAGAACAAAAATTGAACAATATCATTCCAAACCGCATATGTTGATAGACGAACTTCTTCAGGCAGAAAGTTGGGGCATTATTCAAGCGAAGTTGGTTCCTGCTATTAAGGAAGCTATCGCTATGGGAGAGGTTGAAAAACTCTCTAAACTTAGGGCTAAGTTTCCATATTCTTTCGAAAATTCATTAAAGCATTTGAAAAAAGCGGAGCGGGAATTCATTCGAAACGGATGACGGAAGTGGGGGAACCTCTTAACATCCGCTGGTTTTATGAAAAAGATAATTTTGACGATCAGTTTTACCGTAGTGAGAAATTAAGCCAGTCGGAGGCGTAGTTGATATACCGATTAGCTCTCTTTCTTCGCTTAGGACGGATAAAAATATCGTTATCGGAAGCAGTGAAAAGGATATCATTGCAGCTATCCCTGAGGCATCCCGCAGCGAAAAGAAAGTAGATGGTGTTGTTAACTATTGGGTGAACGGTACCAAGCTTGACTAAGGATTCTATCATCCTTCCCTTGCCTTTGTCGTCAAAGAAGACAAGGTTGAAAATCTAGAGTTAACCAATTTACTTATTGATCCGAGTGATTCGAGTGAATAAAGAAGGCAGGCTCACATGGCCAGCCTTCTTTATTTAACTTAACAAGTCGACTTCTTTTTGAGACCAGCCGGATGCTCCAATTGCTTCATTGGCTACATAAATTCCCGTTAGAACTGATCCTCCTGTTTCTAAGCTACCCTGGTTGATTACCGGAAGCAGCTTATAGCCTAGGGTCTTTTTTTAGTGTCTATAAAATCGGGGCCTGACCATTATGGGCAGGGCCTTCTTTACGTTATTCCAGACCATTGACAATTATTGTAATGATGGTGTATTTTAAGTGATAAGTAGTAAGTAGTAAGTAGTAAGTAAATCAAACGCTCACCATACGGAATAAATATCTTCCTGTAAATACGAATTAATGGATAGGGGTGGATGGTTATGATGGATCTTAAATTAGCACCAAGTTTTTCATTGATCGCGCTTAATGCTCAGAGAA
Organism: Paenibacillus sp. FSL L8-0333; assembly: GCF_037965665.1. Lineage (NCBI taxonomy): Bacteria > Bacillati > Bacillota > Bacilli > Caryophanales > Paenibacillaceae > Paenibacillus > Paenibacillus sp. FSL L8-0333. The sequence continues at coordinate 4,240,708 of NZ_CP150186.1, read as the reverse complement.
GTCTTCAGATGACTACTGTCAAGAAAGTGTCTTTGCGCTGCATGGCAGCAGCGGTTATATTGGAGCTTTACTTAGAGGGATGTTTTACACAATCTGAGAACAAGTTAACTTTGCACAAGGAAGCACTTGATCAATCTCATTCAACACTCTATAGAGAAACTGTTCTACAATCCTTACTTCATAATAGTGCTGAGGTGAAGGGTGACCTAAATTGGTGGTTAAAGAAGGCTTCGAGGAAGTCTAACCATCAATTAAAAAAGTTCGAAACCGCGATTTCAGATGATCTTCAAGCCATGAATTTGCTTGAAGATATACCAAGCCTGATAGGGAGCGATATGTATTTTGATTCTGCTGAAGTTGAAATTAGAGCCTATCGAAGTAATATGGAGGCATACACGAGCATTACAGAGAATATGCGCGCAGAGATTTTGGAAGAGGGCCCAGTTACGGATGAGGTCATTTGTATGCTATGGCTACTTCGTGAATGTGGATGTATGCAAGATTTCTTCTCACTGAACGAATTAGAACAGGTGAATATCAAATTACATGATCTATACCAAAGTAACTTATGGGCAAAGGCATTGTTTCCTATACAAATCCGCCAGGGAGTTGAGTTAGGCATCAAACGTTTTTTAGCATTGAAGACAAAGTTTGCGAAGACCTTTATCGGCAGTAGTCTCAATCTTATCTTCCCTGCCCTAGAGCGATCACGAGCTGTCTTTATAGAAACAGAGTCTTGGTTTGATAATTCTAATCAAAGGTTAGACGCAGTTATTACAAGATTAATGTCCTATGGTCATGAAGTTAAGGTGCTGGAGAGAGGATCAATTGCGACCCTTAAAATTGATAATTTGCTCTACGATGCGATCCCACATTTTGTAATGATGAAAGTGCCAATTCAAGGTGTGCGTCTTATTCCGAAACGCCCGCTGTAAAGGAGTTGGTTATCAATGTCTAGACAACGATCCATGGAGAATATTATGGCGTCAGAATATGTATCGATAGGGGAATTAGTAAGAATCACAAATGCTCGTTATAGTACACTCAAACATTACACAGAAGAAGGCATGCTGCCCTTTGAACAGGCAGAGGAGAACTTAACACGCAGATATAAAAGAGAAGAAACCGTCGCGCGCATTCTTTGGATCAAAGAAATGAAAGCAAACGGTTTATCTATCCCACAAATTAAAGAAGCTTTAGGAATGAATTAAATTTCTCTTCACCTTGCAATCAAATCTAAACCTAACTCCGCGGGAGCTTCCCCCCATACTGCGCGCGCAATTGCTGCAATTTATCCAGCTTGCTTAGACTACTGTCCCTGTTCGCTAATCCCACTCCAAGGATCAGATTCTCAATAATATAGGTGGGGCCAACCATGGAGTGGAACTCCCAAACCTCACCTCTCCCGGCATAAAGCACGATATCTGCATCTTGCGATCGCGGGTAGACGAGTCTATCTGTGATCAGGATGACCTGGTAATTTACTTCACGTGCATGGTTCAGTATGACTTCAATCTCAGGCAGTATTTGCACAAATCCAAAGACAAGCAAGACATCTTGTTTGTCAGCATGCATTAAGGTCTCTAGCAGCTCATGGCCGCTGGGGGCCATTTTTTTCATTTGAAGACCAAAACGCGCCATTCGATAGATCATTAGCTCTGCTAATCCGGCGCAAGGGCCAGGGCTGTATACATAAATAATCCGAGCTGTTGATATTGCATCTACTGCACGCTTTAGTACATCGTCACTTAAATAGCGGCGTGTTTCTTGCAAATGATGTGAACAATTGTCCAGCAGCAGTTGAGGGAGTGAGGTATCGTCTGATCGCTGCATGGCATCACGCATTTTTACAGAAGGTGTGGATTCAAAGCGGAAACGGAGCCGGTTTTTAAAATCTTTGGCATGTTTATACCCCGCAGCTTTCCAGAACCGTGAAACGGAGGCAATGCTCAAATGCAGCTCGTCTGCCATTTCTTGTTCGGTCATATAGACCACACGTTGCTCATTTTTCTGAATAAAGTCGGCAATTATCCGTTGATTAGGCGAAAAAGCGCGATGGTTCCAATCTTTATACAATCTCTCAATCCTCCTATGATGATGCGATAGATAGAATATAACGTGCGAATATGTTGTAAATATTTTTACAACGTTAAAAATATTGAAAAAAATATTACTCTCATTTAACAAATGAAAAAAGCTGTGATGACATGGCCTTCTTATAATGAAGATAAATTCTTATTGGGAGGCCAAATATTTCATGAGCACGATAAAAACGCGTTACACACTGACTCAGTCACAAAAAATGATGATTTTTGTACTGTCGATGTCGCTTTACGGGTTGTCCAATATGTTTACCGAGCTAGTGCCTGGGATCAAACTGGGCCCGATTGAATTATCCATTGAATATTTCGCCTTCATTCCTTTGACATTATGTATGTTGTTTCACCCCTTATATGCGGCGGTCGGAGCAGCTGTTGGTGAGGTAATCTTCGGGGAATTGATGTTAGGCCAATTTGGAGGTTTAGGGGAGCTGGAGAAATTCATTACCTTCTCACTGGCGATGTATACCGCAGGCCGCATGGTATCTGATCCGAAGAATCGTAGACAGGTTGGAGTGGCTGCGATTACCGGCGTGGCGATTCACCAGTTTTTTAGCTCCGTTATAGATATTGTGAAGGTATGGGTAGGGGTAGAAGAGCTAGAGGCTGTTAAAGGGCTGGCTGAAAGCATCGTTGTAATTGAGGGAGTAGGGTTCCTGAATGATGTACTCTTCTCCGGCATTTTGTTCGCGCTAATTCCTACTATGTATCTGGTTCCGCGTTTATATGGAAAAATTGAACCATTGCTTGGCATGAAGCCGCGTGAGCGGAATATGAAATATGCAACAGGAGCGTGGCTATCTCCTAAGCTGGTCATTGCCGGAACCTTTCTAGTGATGGTAGCGGTGGGGTCAGAATTGTTATCGGAATCGGGCTGGAACTTCGGTGATTTTGAGCTTGCAGGAGCGGAATCGAATGAAAAGACCTTGATTTGGCTCAGTATGTTGGTAGCGGCTGTTGTAGCGGCAACGGCGATTATTACACTGCTTCGGCGTTCGACACGAAAAAGACAGGAAGCGGGTCAAGCAGATGCGTAATACAATTCTTGAATTGAACAAAATTAACTTTACGTATCCGGGAGCTGAACAACCAGTACTGCAAGACGTAGACTTACGACTGGGAGAAGGAGATTTTATTGCGATCATCGGCAGTAATGGCTCCGGAAAATCTACTCTCTGCAAATGCTTTAACGGCTTAATTCCTCATTATTACACGGGTGATTTCAATGGAGAGGTGACAGTTTGCGGCCAATCTGCGGATGGAAAAAGTGTAGCAGAGCTGTCCAAACGTATCGGTTATGTTTATCAGGATTTCGAGAATCAATTGGTAAGGCCGACGGTGCTTGATGATGTGTCTTTTACACCTCTGAATTATGGGTTTACGGATTACAAGGAACGGGGAGAGCGTGCGCTGGCGTTAACCGGACTTAGTGATTTGAGGCATGAATTTATTTGGCAGTTAAGTGGTGGGCAAAAACACCTGCTCGCTCTGGCCGGAGCCCTAGCTATGGATCCGGAAATTCTGGTTATCGACGAACCCGTAGCCCAGCTGGATCCGCAGCATGCCCGTCATATCTATGATATTTTGCAGCGTTTGAATGAAGAGCATGGAAAGACCATTGTAGTGATTGAGCATCATGCGGAATTCATTGCGGATTATTGTAAAAATGTTGTCCTGATGGATCAGGGTAAAATGCGCTGGCAGAAGCCTGTTCGTGAAGCTTTGTCATCTGTAGAAGAATTGCTAGAGCTGGGCATTTACCCACCGGATGTGACCCGGGCGGCTTGGCTGCTACAGCCTGATGATCAGAAGTCAAAGCTGCTTCCCTTAAATGCTGAGGAAGGCAGTACCCGCATGATTCTTCGTCAGGATGCTAATGTGGAGACACTTCCAATCGGACGAATTCAAGAGCAGCTCCCCATAGCAGCAAAAGAAGAAAGTTCTATCGTTCAGCTGGAGAATGTCCACCTCTCTTATCGTACGATTCATAAGGTGCCGCATCCTGTACTGAATGGAATTCAGCTAGAACTGCGGCAGGGAGAGTCCATTGCTCTTATTGGCAACAACGGAGCAGGTAAATCTTCATTAATGAAGCTGATTGCTGGTATTGTCAGACCTATAGCTGGAACCGTAAAGGTTAAAGAAATGACGGTGAACGGGCTGCCGCCTGAACGTCTCTCCGGTACGGTAGCTTATGTATTCCAGAATCCGGAGGAAATGTTTATCGAGGATTCTGTGCGTAAGGAAATCGCTTATTATCTGAAGGCGCGGAAACTACCAGATACGGATGAAAGAGTGGATGAGATGCTAAAGGCGTTTCGCTTAAGCGAGCTGGCTGAACGGGATGCCCGACTGTTAAGTGGAGGGCAGCAGCGCCGGGTATCCTTGGCGATTGGTGCCGCGGTTAGGCCCGCCATCATGCTGCTTGATGAACCGACAGCTAATCTGGACATTTCGACCAAACAAGAAATGGTACATGTGCTGGAGACGCTTCGTAATCATGTGAAGACGGTCGTCATCGCAACTCATGATATGCAGCTTGTCTCAGAATGGGCCAGCAGAATAATTGTAATGCATCAAGGGCGGATAATCGCGGATGGGACGAAGGATGAAATTTTCGCTGACGGCCTTCTTTTACGGCGTGCGGGTCTGGCTCAGACCCAATTGATGGAGCTAAGTCGTATGCTCGGTCTCCCTAGAATTTGCAGTAGCTTAGAAGAGTTTGTGAGTTTAGTGGAAAAGAAGGAGGTAGCTGCAATCCATGGAAGCCGTTAAACGGGCACTTGACCGTATATCTGTAGAACAAATCAAATTGGAGTTACTCGGGACCGCATATAACAGCAGCAGCACTTTTCTGGGCAGGCTGGACCCGCGAACCCTGCTGCTCTGGTATCTCTTTTTTGCCATCGTGCCTTGGTTTGTACATAACCGGACAATCCTGTTAGGGATGTTCGTGCTTATGGTTTTAACGACCGTCCTCTCCCGAGTCAGCCCTTATATTATTTTTATATTATGTCTCGGCTTAATCAGCCAGATTGGCTGGATGTTTATATTGTCGCTCTTTTTCGGCGGGGGGATTGAATCCTTGCTGCCTATGCTGACACTGACGCTTAAGCTTTCGGTGATTTCGCTGGCAAGTATTACGGTTTTCTCAAGTCTTGATCCGGAACGACTTAGTGACGGCTTACTATCTTTAGGAATCCCTGATACCTTTGCGTTCAGCTTATCTTATGGCTATCGTATTTTGCCTACTTTACTGGAGGAATTCCATCAAATTCTACTTTCCTTTAGATTGAGAGGGCAACGACCACTTCAACATGGAATTTTCTATTGGCGAACAATAACGTATTATTTGCGAATCGTGATTCTGGCATTTTACCCGCTTATGTTGAACACAGCTAAACGTTCTCGAACAACGATTGAAGCACTTGAGACTCGGGGATTTAGCTACGGGCTTAATAATAAGAAAGTGAAGAAGATTAAGCTATCTTATTTGAAAATGAAGCGGTCCGACTGGTACTTTTTATCCGGATCCACTGCTTATGTCATCTTGATATTCTGTATTGGTTATCTCTACCCTGAACTGGTGTATTAACATAACTTACAAGCTCAAAGGAGACGAATTAGACATGATGAATATTGATCTGCATACCCATGGTAAATTATCTAAAAAATCTACGTTTTCTCCCGAATATTTTGCGGAGATGATGTTCGAAGCCAAGGCAAATGGATTACAGGCTGTAGCATTGACCGAGCATTTTAATACTTCTAATTTCTTTGCGATGTATGATGCGCTGGATCAGACTTATCCCTATAACGGGCATTATTACGATGTGAACGGACTTAAACTGTTTCCAGGCATGGAAGTGGATATCGCGGAGACAGGTCACATCCTGTTGATCGGACTAAAGGAGAATGTTCTAGCTGTCCGCGCTTTACTGGATGAGCATACACAGGAGGGGAATTTCATACCTTTTAAGCAGTTGCTTGATATGGCCGACGAACATAATCTTTGGAAAATCGGAGCCCACCCCTTCCGAACTTCTACGCCTTTACATCAACTGGATCCGGCATTGCTTCAGCGATTAGACGCTTTTGATTTCAACGCTAAGGATATTTACATGCAGGGGGTGGAGACTTATAAAAACTTGATCACGCCCTTTGCTGAGAAGCTGGGTGTGCCTGTGATTGCTGGCAGTGACAGTCATCAGTGTTTGCAGTATGGCAGTGTTGTGAATCGTCTGCAAGACTCCTGCTCAACTGTGGAAGAATTGAAGGAAGCTATCAAACAAGGAAACTATGTAATAGAGGTTTCTCCGTGTCTTCATACCAAAGTAAAAGCTTCGGTAATGATGAAAAAACTATTGAAGCAGTTAATTGGCGAAGCCCCCTCCAGAGATGAAGCGGAGTTAGGATATATGGCGTAGAAAGTAGAAGAGGGTTGTTCCATAAGCCATGAAATGATGAAATGGCTACTGGGACAACCCTTTTTGTTGTTCGCTGGATTTCATTACTTTTGCATGTACAAAGATAACTATCGGACACAGATGACCTTAAACGCAGTTTTATTCCGTATTTGGGATGCTAACGGACCGCATAGCCACTAATGGCACGAAAAACACCATACATGAATCTCTTTCAACGGAATAACGGCTCTGGAGTCCGAAACTCTGCTCAGAAGGCTGGGAATTTGCCAATAACGTCATCTGGGTCCTCAAATCTTAGAATGTATGAATTATCGTTTGTCTTTCGAATCTTTATTGCTGACTCGGGTGGGTCTGGTCACCCAATTTGTGCGATTCATCGGTTTTACAGTATCAATTCTTGAATTGGAAGGTTCCTTCGAAGGTTCTGTGGATTCAGTTTCAGTAGAAGCTGTACCCTCTTGATCTACGGTTTTTTTTCTCGATAGTCCTGTACCATCATGTTTGCCTCTGTTCCATACTCTTCCCTTACTCATACATACACTCCATTTCTATACGCTTATTCATAAACCATATCATATAAGGACAAGTTAAGGAAGAAAGACATAGCACAGATCGAAGAATTTTTCAAGTTATAAAGGTTACTGGAGATTTCATTTTATGGTGGCTATAATAGTACTGATATTGAAAGGAGAGTACTTATATTATGGCAATCAAGATCATAACAGACAGCGGTTCAGACCTGCCCCTTGACTACATGGAGAAGTATAATGTTTCCGTGATCCACCTACCGGTTCATTTTGGGCATGAGTTAATGCCGGCAGATACGGACACGAAAAGCTTTTATGCTCAAATGCGCGAATCCAAGGAGCTGCCTACCACAGCTAGTCCAAGTCCCAACGAATTCCTTGAGAAGTTCAAGCAAGTGGAGGAGGGAACTGACATTATGGTCATTTGTATGTCCTCTAATATTAGTAGCACTTATCAGACGGCTATGATTGCTATGGAAATGTATAAGGATGAAGGACATACCAATGCAATAGAGGTTATAGATTCCAAAAACTTCTCAGGCGGGCTGTCATTGATTGTCGGCCTGGCGGCACAGTGGTCCTTAACTTGTTCAAGCTTGCAAGAGCTCAAGGAAAAGGTACTTCAGCAGATAGAGGAAGTTAACGCTTATTTTACGCTGGACACTCTGGAGAATGTAATGAAAGGCGGCCGTCTAAGTCGGCTCTCGGGAGCCGTAGCGTCTGTACTCAATATAAAGTTGCTGCTCAAAATCAGCGAAGAAGGCACTGTCGAAGTAGTGGAGAAGACCCGGGGTCTTCCAAAAGCACTGAATCGTCTGCTTGCGCATTTGGATGAGAAGCAGCATGATTACGAGAAAGCGGTTATCGCTATTGTACACAGTAATTGTGAGAAGCTGGCACTCGAGATTAAAGAACGCATTTTACAAAAGCATCCCTTCAAAGAAGTCTTACTCTCTAGTATGGGTCCGGTTATGGGAACCTATGCTGGGGAGGGCGGAATTGGCGTAGCTTTTTAAAGTAGTGATCCTCACAATCCAGACAAATTACGATCGTACATGGGACGGTTTCCCGTGTGCGATTTTTATTTTATTCCTATGTGATAATTTAGCTATTCTTTAGATTGTGTTTAGGCTCTGTTAATAATCACAGAATATAGTTAGATGGGGGGATTATCATGTATACAATATTGATCGCTGATGATGAAGCAGAAATTGTGGAATTGCTAAGATTATATTTAGAGAAAGAGTACAACATTTTGGAAGCGAACAGTGGGACTGAAGCCTTAACGCAGGTGCAGAACCATAAAGTTGATTTGGCAATTCTGGATATTATGATGCCGGGTCTGGATGGACTGCAATTATTGAAAAAGATACGCGAGGTGCATCATTTTCCAGTGTTATTTTTATCCGCCAAAAGTGAACATCATGACAAGATTCTGGGTCTTGAACTAGGAGCCGACGATTATATTTCGAAACCGTTTAATCCATTAGAAATAGTAGCCCGTGTTGGAGCACTGCTGCGGCGTGTACATCATTTCGATGCGCAAGTCGTTGAGGAAAAAGAAGCTGAGCAGATCGTATTAGGTGAATTAATGCTGGATCAAAGCCAGTGTCTGCTCTATCGATCAGGTGAACCTGTGGTGCTTACTTCTACCGAGTACAAAATTTTGGAACTAATGATGAAGCAGCCTGGACGAGTCTTTACACGCAAAAAAATATATGAGGCCGTGTGGGAAGATTTCTATGTGTACGAAGATAATAGTATCATGGTACATATCAGCAATATCCGGGAAAAAATTGAGGAAGACTCCAAAAAGCCAGTATATTTAAAGACTATTAGAGGGCTGGGATACAAAATTGAAGCGCCTATGGAGCAATAGAGATCAACGACCTTTACAATCATCGCTGACGCTGGATTTTTTGTTGTTTATCTGTATTTTGTTTTTTCTTGTGATTGTATATTATTTGTTTATTAATCTTGATGTGACCCATATTTTTGAAAAAAATAAAATTGCTGATCCTGATTTGAAGGTGGAAGCTAGTGCTTATCGAGAAAATCTGGAGCATGGGGTAGAAACCAAACGTCTTCTGCGTAGCGGGGGATGGATCGAGGTCTTGGATCAAGACATGAAGGTCACCAAGGTTGTTGGAGAAAAAAAAGACGGTGTAACCCAATATACCAGTAACCAGCTTTTAAAAAGTTTGGAAAATGGAGAAGATCAAGCTTACTTTTACTCGTTGACCACGGTAAATGCTCAGAGCGAATCGGAGTGGCTGCTGCTGAAGCTGCCGCGGGAAGCTATCACCATCACCATTAATAGTGATCCCTTCGTGGCCTACTTTAATCATTCGCTTTCATACTACGTCTTTTTGGGTGTGGGAATGATTCTTTTGCTAATTATCGTGTACAGTTATTGGGTGGCGCGGCGAATCAGGAAACCACTGCGTATCATCACGCTTGGGCTGAAGCAGATGATTCAGGGGAATTATGATACTCGAATCGCTTTATATGCAGAGAAGGAATTTTCGCAAATTGGAGAGACTTTTAATTATATGGCAGACGTAATTGAAAAGACGACCAAAGAAAAACGCCAGGCAGAGGAAAGTAAGAAACGGATGATGGTTGATCTGTCCCATGATCTGAAGACGCCGATAACGAGTATACAGGGCTTTGCACAGGCGCTTGTAGAGGGTAGAGGCGAGGATGAAGAACGCCAAAAAAGATATTTAAGCTATATTTATAATAAATCCTCACAAGTTACTAAGCTGATTCAGAACATGCTGGAGCTGTTAAAAATAGATTCACCGGATTTCTTGCTACGAATGGAGCGTCAAGAACTGGGCGAATTTATTCGTGAAATCATTGCAGATACCTACGGAGAGATTGAACAAAAGAACTTTGTTTTGCATCTAAATGTTCCCGAAGAGGATGTGTTCTTGAACTTTGATGCGGAGCTGCTCTCGAGTGTGGTTCATAATTTGATCTCCAATGCACTGATCTATAATCCTCCAGGTACACATTTGCGTGTGGAGGTTATCCCTTTGGAGAAAGAAGTCACGATTGAAATCGCTGATACTGGAGTGGGTATTCCAGAAGAGCTGTGGTCCACAATGTTTGATCCGTTTGTTCGGGGAGATAAAGCGCGGACAGCTTCGGGAGGAACAGGGCTAGGTCTCTCGATAGCTATGAAAAATACAGAGAAAATGGGGGGTACGCTTCATCTCAGTCGCCGAAAGAAGGAACCTACGGTGTTCACCATCCGGATTCCGAAATAACGAGCTGGAAGACATCCAAATCAGAAGACGGGAGAGAAACTATGGCTAAACTGAACAATTTCATCAGAGTTTGTCTAGCGATCCTTTTAGTGTTAGGCATTGTATTTTTAGGCTCACGCGTAGATTTTTTATTCACACCGATCCTGTCTTTGTTCAGTGTCATTATAGTGCCTTTAATGCTGGCGGGTTTCTTTTATTACCTGCTGCGGCCACTGATCGATACCTTGGAGAAATATAAGCTGAATCGTTCTTTGGCGATTATCATCGTATATGTAGTTATTTTAGTGCTTCTGTTTGCTTTTATTATCGGTGTTTGGCCTTCACTTCGCACACAATTAGTTAATTTCGTCGATAATATGCCGAATCTCATTGCCTCCTTGAATCAACAGCTATTGAAACTAGAAGATAATGAATTTCTGTCTGCGTTGATCCCTGCTGATGCGAATCCAGCCTCCACATTGACGGATTATTTGAATAAAGGGTTTACGCTGTTAACGAATTACGTTTCAGGACTGTTCTCTTTTGTTTCGAATTTTGCGATCATTTTATTCACCTTTCCGATTATGTTATTCTACATGCTTAAGGAAGGTGGGAAATTCGGACGTAAGATTGTAAGTTTCTTCCCAAAGAAGTATCGTGAAGAAGGAACTACAATGATGACTGAAATCGACAGTGCGCTTAGTGGCTTTATCGTGGGCCGGGTGCTTGTTAATTTAGCCTTAGGCGTTCTGATGTATATTGGTTTCCTTATTATCGGCCTGCAATATGCATTGCTGTTGACTGTAATCGCAGTTGTGATGAACTTCGTGCCTTTTATTGGTGCGATACTGTCTAGTATCCCTATTTTCATCATCGGATTCATTCAATCGCCGTCTATAGCCGTCTGGTCCATCATCATTGTTCTGGTAGCGCAGCAGATACAGGATAATTTAATCGCTCCCTACATCTTTGGGAAAAAGCTCGATATTCATCCACTGACAACGATTATCCTGGTATTGGTTGGCGGGGATTTAGGCGGGATCATAGCGATATTGCTGATTATTCCGCTGTATATGATTGTTAAAATCGTCTTGACCAAGGCCTATTATTTGTTTGTCAAGCAACGACGGGTAGAGATAGAGGTAGAGGAGAGTCCTGATATCTCTTAAGGTAATAAAACATTATGGAGGGATTTCTATGAATGAAGGAACGGAGCAAGGACTAATTCATATTTCAGATGATGTGGTGACTTCGATCGTCGGGCAAGTGGTTCTGGACACACCGGGTATTGCCGGCATGTCAGGAAGCAGTATCTCGGACAACTGGGCTAAACGTCTAAGCGGTAAAAATGTAAAAAAAGGAATGTCCGTTGAAGTAAAAGAAGTGGATGTTGCCATCGATCTTCAGGTCATAGTTAATTACGGATGTGTGATTCAAGAGGTCTGCTATATGCTACAGCAAAATGTAAGAAATGCTGTTGAAAATATGATGGGACTGTCTCTAGTTTCCGTAAATGTTAAGGTTGAGAAGGTCGCTCTGCCATTCTAAGAATAGCCCATTTAATAGGCACCGTAATCTAGGCTTCAGCATAGAATGGAGCAAATCCATTTACGGAGGTCAGAACATCCATGTCGACATTTAACACTGGGCAGCAACAGAATGTGATTTATCAGGCCGATCCTGCTGTGATCCGGCACCTGCACGGTGTCCGTGATTCCTTACATCAATCTTGCAAGCCATACCTTAACCATAAGGTGAACGTACAGACAATTGATGGCTTTGTACATGAAGGCGTTATAGCCGGAGTAGATAATAAACACTTGTATCTGAACGTTGCGGCTAATGGGCAAATGCCCCGCGGGTTTTACAACCCTCATCAGCCTTATCATCCTCATCCGGGCCCCGGACCTGGCCCATATCCAGGACCTTATCCAGGTCCCCCATACAATAATAATGTGATTTTACCGCTTGTGTTGTTTGAACTGCTTGCTATCTCTTTAATCTAGTGCTTGGGTTTAATTGAAGAAGGACATGTGCAGGATTTGTGGTCATACGTTGACGCATCCCGCCAGGTCCTTTTTTTGTAGGCGTAAAGTATGTGTTAGAAGGAGGTGTTCTCATTATCACTTTAGGGATATAATGGGTACAAACTCTGGGAGGTGGCATATGATTAGATACCCTTTTTTGAAAAAGAATGCGACGATAGGCGTTACAGCACCTTCATCTGGAGTAGGCATTCAAAATGCAGAACTTCTTACACTGGCCTCCAGCCGGTTGAAGTCGCAAGGATTTAATGTCATTATCGGCGAAACGGCATGGAAGCAAGATAAGGCTAAATCTGCACCAGCCAATGTTCGAGGTCATGAGTTTAATGAGATGATCAAAGATGATGGAATTGATATCCTTATTCCGCCTTGGGGCGGGGAATTGTTAATTGAAGCTCTGGAATATATTGATTTTGATGCTTTGCAGGACAAATGGATCGTGGGATATTCAGATATAAGCGTCTTGTTGCTTGCGGTCACGCTGACAACCGGTCTGGCTACTGCTCACGGAGCGAATCTCATTGATTTACGGGGAGAGTATTCAGATGATACTACAGCCCTCTGGCAGGCGGTTCTAGAGACATCAGTGGGTGAGTCCATTGTCCAGCATTCATCTCTTAAATATCAGCGGGAATGGCAGCATGATGTGCCTTCGCCATGCGTTTTTCATTTGACAGAGGAGACCTATTGGAAGTCTCTAACTACAGATGCTGTAACGATGAAAGGACGTCTGTTGGGTGGTTGTATAGATGTAATTAGGCATTTAATCGGCACGCCCTATGGAAAGCTCCAGCATTTTCAGCAAGAAATGATTCATGACGAACCTATAGTTTGGTATTTGGAAAATTGTGAATTGAACACAGCGGATTTACGCAGATCTTTAGTGCAGATGAAGCTGGCAGGGTGGTTTGAGAATTGTTCGGGGATTATGTTTGGCAGAAGTCCAGCTAATCGGCCTGTGGATAACTATACTGCCGAGGATATCTATGCTGAACTTTCTGAAGAGCTTAAGGTACCGATCGTTTATGATATCGATTGTGGTCATGTCCCGCCGCAGGTTACTTTTATTAATGGAGCTTATGCAGAAATTGAAGTGGCAGATGGAGTAGGGACGGTAAAGCAATATTTCTATGAATAGCGTTATATCAAAAAGGACAACCCCTTGGGTTGTCCCTTTTACTATCATTAGTTCCCTGTATTTACAATCGCTGTGATTTCCTCATCCAGGTCCAGTCTTACATCTTCACGATAGGTGCGAACACCATATTCGCTGAGCATGTAACGCAGGATCGCTTCAATCATATTGGACTCCACTAGAAATTGACTGCGGCCCTGTACCCAAACCTCTGCAGAGTAACCGGTATCTTCTTCCCAGCTCAGTTCTACCTGAACATCCTCTGGGCGAACAGCCTTTCGTTCCGCCATGTGCAGACAGAGGGCATTGATGATCTCATCCATGCTTAGAACGATTGTAGACATTAGTAACGACCATCCTGTTCTTCTAAGCGGCGACGTTCTTTTCTACGACGGAAGAAGGACATCACGAGCATAACCAGTACATAGATAGCTAGCATATTAACGGCAAAGCCTAGGAAGTCACCAAAAGCTCCCATTCCACCAAACATTCCACCGAATAATAATCCGGCCAAACCACCGATCATCATGCCCTTCATTAAGCTGCCGCCGCTGAAGAATCCACGTTTCGTATTAGCAGCAGATCCTGCTGTGGAGCTTTTAGTGCTGTCACTTTTTTTGATGTTATTTGTTGTTGTTGATTTTTTTGGAGTTGTTGAATAGCTGCGAGTGCCGGATTTGAAACCGCCGCCACCTCGACGTGCATCGGCAAAGTCTGGAGCAGCCACTGCAAAAAATAGAGTGAAGGCCATTAGAATCATCATTACGCGTTTCATTGGTTTCATTTAGTACGAAAACCCTCCTGTGAGCATGAATTTTTGTGTATGGTCGGTAATACGCAGACATGCCCCACAAGGTTTCAATTTTATTTATCATAATTTATACTTTTATGCACAAAAAAAGCGTGGATCCAGGATCCACGCAAACAGCAGTTAGAGAGTCGTCATTCGTTACTTATACCCATCAGCGACAAGCTCAAGCGCTCCGGTTGCCGGATCGATGATCATGCCATGGATAGGTACATTAGGGGGAAGCAGTGGATGACGTTTAATCAGGTCCACAGTTTGAATTACCCCTTCTTCGACATTGTCAAACCCACGCAGCCACTTTGTAAGTTTGATTCCGGAATTTTCCAGTGTAGACAACACTTCTTCAGATACGCCACGTTCTTTAATGGAATTGATCATATGGTCCGCATTGAGGGAGGCCATACCGCATTCATAGTGTCCAACCACGATTACTTCTTCAGCATCTAGTTCATATAGAGCTACCATTACACTACGCATAACACTACCGAAAGGCTGAGAAATAACCGCACCAGCATTTTTGATAATTTTGACATCACCATTTTTGAAATTCATGGCTTTCGGCAATAATTCAACGAGTCTAGTGTCCATACAGGTGATGATCAGCATTTTTTTGTCAGGATAACGACTGGTTAAATAAGCTTCATAGTCCTTATTCTCTACAAAACTTTTATTAAAGTTAATAATTTCTGATACGTGGCTCATATTAGCTTCCTCCCTTAAAATCCTTGAATTGTACTTACGTTGCGCATATCTCTTACCATGATATTGTTGCCATAAATCTGAGAATCACTGACCAGCTTATAGGAAGAGAAACGTTCCTCTGCATCGAGTCGCATCTTGTCTTCATAAAAGATTTCCTGTTGCCGGCTTACGATAAAGGGAAGAGAATTCGTCTCTATCCTAGAATCGCCTTGCTCCACTTCTGAAACAATCAGTAACACATTAATTCCGTCACACCCGCAGCCTACCGTATCATAAAAGAGCTTGAAAAATCCTGGCTGATCTCCAAGCCTTTCCTTCAACTTCCTTTCTGCGAGAGGTGTAACTTGAATCATCATAGCCCTGTTCACGCTCCTTGATTTTTGTTCGAAGCATGCTCTGCTTCTTATGTAACTCATTAAATATTTAAAATTAGAGATGTAATCTCTGAAGTTGATTATACTCATTCAAAAAAGTATCATCAAGAGGAGTCTGTAAAACAGAGAAAGCAGGTGGAGTAGAATGGAACAACAAGTAAAGGAACGATGGGAACAATTCAGCGAGTTATTAGCAAAAATTAGTGGATATTCAGAGGCCATAGAATTAATGCACTGGGATTTGCGCACAGGTGCACCGCGTAAGGGAGTAGAAGTTCGTTCCGGTACGATTGGGATGCTGAGTGGAGAATTGTTCAGACTCGAGATTTCACAGGAGATGGGTGACTTCACAGCATTTTTCAGTCGTCCAGAAGTGTTGAGCCAGCTTACAGCTAATCAACAAAAGATCGTCAACGATTGCCGCAAAGAGTATGAGCGCAGTAAGAGTATTCCTTCCAAAAGATTCGAAGAGTACGCTGTCCTGTCTGCTCATTCCCAAACGATCTGGGAAGAAGCTAAGGAGAACAATGACTTTGCTACATTTGAACCTTATTTGAGCAAAATCGTAGCTCTGAAACAAGAGTTCATCGATTATTGGGGTGTAAATGGCACACGTTACGATACGCTACTAGATATGTATGAGCCTGATCTCACGGTAGAGAAGGTGGATGAAGTGTTCAGTCGCCTCCGCAGCCGCTTGGTTCCGTTAGTGGAAGCTATCGCTGCTTCACCTAATAAACCAGATACCAGCTTCTTGCAGCAGATTTTCCCTAAAGAGCAGCAACAAAAGTTTGGTAACTTTATTCTGAAGCAAATGGGCTATGACTTCGACGCAGGCCGCTTGGATGAGAGTGTGCATCCTTTTGCTACAGGGCTGAATCCAGGTGACGTTCGTATTACGACCGCTTATTTACTTGATAACGTGACTAGCGCCGTCTTCAGCTCACTGCATGAAGGTGGACATGCGCTTTACGAACAAAATATCAGCCAAGATTTAGTGGGAACACCACTGGCTCAAGGCGCATCGATGGGGATTCATGAATCTCAGTCGAGACTATGGGAGAATATGATCGGCCGCAGCCGTGCGTTCTGGCAACGTTATTACGGTGATTTGCAGCAGCATTTCCCAGAGCAGCTTGCTAATGTAGATGTAGAGGATTTCTACCGGGCTATTAACAGTGTGGAAAATTCATTCATCCGAATTGAAGCAGATGAGCTTACATACAATCTGCACATTATTGTGCGTTACGAGATCGAAAAGCTTATTTTTAATGAAGGTCTATCTGTCAAAGATCTGCCTCAGGTATGGAATGCTAAATATCAAGAATATTTAGGTATTACACCGCCTAATGATGCGCTTGGTGTATTGCAGGACGTGCACTGGTCCGGTGGAGACTTCGGATATTTTGCATCCTACTCTTTGGGAAATATGTATGCCGCCCAAATCTTGAATACACTCCGCAAGGAGCTGCCGAACTACGATGAATTGATTGCTGCGGGAAATCTTTTGCCGATTAAAGAATGGTTAACAGAAAAAATCTACCGTTTCGGAAAAAGTCTGACCCCTTCGCAAATTATCGAACAAGTAACAGGTGAGCCGCTCAGTCCAGATTATCTGGCTGATTATTTGGAGGAGAAATACACGGAGATTTACAAACTGTAATCCAGTGAGGTCCGCGTGGTATAATAGAAAGAAAGCTTAGACGGAAGGATATGGATATGGCAAATACTCACACCTACACCCGGAGAGAAGAAGTCGCGAATGCGATTACGCACGGGATCGGAGCTGTATTAAGCGTCGCTGCACTTGTCCTGCTTGTTGTTTTTGCAAGTCTGAAAGGAACGGCATGGCATGTGGTCAGCTTCTCCATTTATGGAACGACAATGCTGCTTCTGTATCTCAATTCAACACTTGTGCATAGTCTCAAAGAGGGCAAGGCGAAGGATTTGTTCGAATTTTTCGATCACTCCTCTATTTATCTGTTTATCGCAGGCACGTACACTCCCTTTTTGCTAGTAGCTATTCGGGGAACACTTGGCTGGAGTTTATTTGGAGTCATTTGGGGGATCGCAGTATTTGGCGTTTTCTTCAAAGCGTTTTTTGTTAAAAAGTTTTTGTTCATGTCTACGGTATTCTACATTGCTATGGGTTGGCTGATTGTTATCGCCTGGAATCCTCTTTCGGCAGTTGTAGCGGACGGTGGTATGATTCTGCTGATGGCTGGCGGAGTGCTTTATACTCTAGGCACAGTTTTTTATGTGTGGAGAGGGTTTCCGTTCCATCACGCGATCTGGCATGTATTTGTTCTTGCAGGCAGTGTCACACATTTCTTCGCCATATTGATTTATGTACTGCCAATCCAATAATTTCAAGCGGATTTATCGCGGAAAATATGGATTTTTAATAAAGAAAGAGATGACAAGCAAAAGTGCTTGACATCTCTCTTTCTTTTAGGTATCATAAGGGACGTTGTGAAGGTGTAAAGTGTTTTTCCTTGACGAAGGGGTTGTCCTTAATGAGTCAGGAGAATAGGCTCGAGAAAACGAATCGTATCAATTTGCTTTTTGCCTTCTATGAACGACTGCTTACAGATAAGCAGCAAACGTTTCTTAAATATTATTTTCACGATGATTTTTCCTTGGGAGAAATCGCCGCTGAATTTGAAATCAGCCGCCAAGCTGTTTATGAGCATATTAAGCGGGCTGAGCAAGTCCTTGAGAATTATGAAGAAAAACTTGGATTATTAGTGAAACATGAGAGTCGTACTAAATATTTAGAAGAGCTGCGCAGACTGCCGGAGAATGGGATGCTGCCTGAGCAATATAAACTTCGGTTCGCGGAGATCGTGGATCGCTTGCAGAGGTTAGAGTAGCATGAAGGGAGAAATCTGCATATGGCGTTTGAAGGTTTAACCGGAAGATTGCAGAATGTGTTCAGCAAGCTACGCGGTAAAGGTAAAGTATCCGAAGAAGACGTAAACGAAGCTATGCGTGAAGTGCGGTTAGCCCTTCTGGAAGCCGATGTTAACTTCAAGGTAGTTAAAGAATTCGTGGCTAAGGTGAAAGAAAAGTCCATCGGCAAGGAAGTCATGGACAGCTTTACGCCTGGCATGGTAATTATCGACATCGTCAACAAGGAACTAACCGAGCTGATGGGCGGAAGCCAAGCGAAGCTGGCCAAGTCGAACAAGCCGCCGACCGTCATTATGATGGCGGGTCTACAAGGGGCTGGTAAGACAACCACTTCGGGTAAGCTAGCTAAGCTGTTACAGAAGGGCAATCATCGTCCGCTCCTGGTTGCGGGAGATATTTACCGGCCTGCTGCTATCAAGCAGCTGCAAGTGCTGGGAGAACAGATTAAGGTTCCTGTATTCTCGCTTGGTGATCAGACTAGTCCGGTAGAAATTGCCAGACAAGCTGTACAACATGCGAAAGATAACGGACTGGATTATGTTATTATCGATACAGCAGGCCGCCTGCATATTGATGAAGAACTAATGGAAGAACTCAAGCAGATTCACAATGTTGTAAATCCTGATGAAGTACTTCTTGTAGTAGATGCTATGACAGGTCAAGACGCCGTGAATGTAGCCGAGAGCTTTAATAAGCAGCTTGAGCTTACAGGGGTCGTATTGACGAAACTCGACGGCGACAGCCGTGGTGGTGCTGCACTGTCAGTAAAAGCTGTTACCGGTTGCCCGATCAAATTCGCCGCTTTAGGGGAGAAGATCGACGCGCTGGAGCCGTTCCATCCGGAACGTATGGCTTCGCGGATTCTGGGTATGGGCGACATGCTGTCGCTGATTGAGAAAGCCCAGGCGAACATTGATACTGACAAGGCTAAAGAAATGGAACGTAAGATGCGTAATGCAGAGTTTACGTTCGATGATTTCCTTGAGCAAATGGATCAGGTGAAGAAGCTAGGCCCTATCGATCAAATTCTTGATATGCTTCCGGGTATGAACAAAGCCAAGGGCATTAAAGATTTAAAGGTCGACGATAAGCAAATGGGACGCGTTGAAGCCATAGTTCATTCTATGACTAAGGCGGAGAAGCAACAGCCTGAGATCATTAACCATAACCGCCGCAAGCGTATCGCAACCGGCAGCGGAACCTCAGTCGCTGAGGTCAACCGCCTCATCAAACAATTTGATGAGATGCGTAAGATGATGAAGCAATTCTCCGGCATGATGGGCGGAGGCGGCAAAGCCTCCAAGAAAAATGCCATGAAGCAGCTTAAAGGTCTTGGTGGTGGAAAAGGGCTGAAATTCCCTTTTAAATGATCTTGAATGTCTGTCCAACTAATGTTGGAAACTATTATAAGGAGGTGATTTTTCGTGGCAGTACGTATTCGTCTAAAAAGAATGGGAGCGCATAAAGCGCCTTTCTATCGTGTAGTGGTTTCCGATTCCCGGTCCCCTCGTGACGGTCGTTTTATCGAGGAAATCGGTTATTATAATCCGATTGAACAACCGGCAGTAGTTAAGATCGATGAGGAAAAAGCTCTTAAATGGCTTCAAACAGGTGCGCAAGCATCTGATACCGTCCGCAACTTGCTTTCCAAAGCAGGCGTGATGAAGAAGTTTCATGAGCTTAAGCAACAGAAATAATGACTGATTGCGAGGGTCCTCTATGGAAGAATTAGTTGGAGTAATTGCTAAGGCTTTAGTGGATCATCCAGAAGATGTGACGGTACGGGCTGTGGAGAAAGAACACTT
The DNA here is from genome assembly GCF_037965665.1 of Paenibacillus sp. FSL L8-0333. NCBI lineage: Bacteria > Bacillati > Bacillota > Bacilli > Caryophanales > Paenibacillaceae > Paenibacillus > Paenibacillus sp. FSL L8-0333. Next base: position 4,220,619 of record NZ_CP150186.1, on the reverse strand, counting down.
GATTGTCTATGAGCTGTCCGTACATCCAGATGATGTAGGAAAGGTCATCGGCAAGCAAGGCAGGATCGCCAAGGCGCTCCGTACAGTAGTCACATCTGCAGCAGTCAAGAGCGATAAACGCGTAACTGTAGATATTTTATCTTAAATAATGCGTACAATGAGGGGCTAGGGATAGTATATCCCGGCTCCTTTTTGTTCAAATATATAGATGAAGCTTGTAAAGGAGAGGGTTATATGACGGAAGAATTAACCGTAGGCCGGCTTGTGAATACACATGGAATTCGCGGGGAGATTAAAGTATTATCCCATACCGATTTTCCTGAGGTTCGTTTCGCTAAAGACAAGAAGCTGTTCGTCATCCCTGCGGATGGCAGTGCAAAATTCGAAGTGACTGTAGAATCCGCTCGAGAGCATAAGGGTATGTTTATCGTTAAGCTTAAGGGATATACCAATATTAACGAAGTGGAAAAGTATAAGGGAAGTTTGCTTAAGGTGCCAAGTAATGATCTGGTTGATCTGCCAGAGAACGAATATTACTTCCATCAAATCGTTGGCTGTGAAGTTTATACGGATGATGCTGGAAATGAACCGCTTGGCACAATTACGGAAATTTTACAGCCAGGTGCAAATGACGTGTGGGTTGTTAAGCCTGCTAAAGGGCAAGACATCCTTATCCCTGTAATTAACGATGTAGTGCTGAACGTGGACATTGAGGCCAAACGAATTACTGTTCACTTGATGGAAGGACTATTGCCATGATCAGAATTGATGTGCTAACGCTCTTTCCGGAGATGTGCGAAGGCGTATTTAGCACAAGTATTCTTGGTAAGGCACGCGAAAAAGGGATTGTATCTTTGAATGCTGTGAACTTTCGTGATTTCTCAGGCAATAAGCACAACAGTGTGGATGATACACCGTATGGCGGGGGTGGGGGCATGGTACTGAAGCCTGACCCGATCTTTGCAGCGGTAGAACATGTATTGGGGATCGAGGCTAGTCCTTTGGAGAATGGTTCTGAATCTGCAGTCCCGACGCCTTCCTCTGTGAAGCCGCGCATCATTCTTATGTGCCCGCAAGGAAAGACGTATAATCAGAAGATTGCTGAGGAACTGGCACAAGAGCAGCATCTAATCTTTATATGTGGTCATTATGAGGGCTACGATGAGCGGATACGGGAGCATCTGGTTACAGATGAACTGTCGATTGGCGATTACGTGTTAACAGGTGGAGAATTACCGGCACTGACGGTTATTGATTCAGTAGTTCGGCTACAGCCAGGAGCGCTTGGAAATGAAACCTCTGCGATCACGGATTCGTTCAGTACAGGGCTGTTGGAATATCCTCACTACACTCGACCCGCTGAATTTCGCGGCTGGAAGGTACCAGATATGTTGCTGAGTGGCCATCATGCCAACATCGAAGTATGGCGGAGAGAGCAAGCGTTACAGCGTACACTTGAACGTAGACCTGATTTGCTCGAAAGTGCAGAACTAACGTTGAAAGACAAGAAAACACTGGAACGTCTGAAAAATGAAATCAAGCCGGAGTAAAATTTTAATAAAACAGGCATATTTTACGTCTTTTTAACGTATCTTACGTTAAGGAGGCGTTTTTGTTATGTTTACTTAAATATAAGAAGGGCTATAATCTCGTATTTTTTTTGCGTAATTTCCAAAACAAATGAGCATAGGTGCGTTGAACTCTTCTATTTGGGGTAATAGATAGAGGTGGCGTAATACTATATGCAGCTTACGATGCAGCAAGCTTAACTATTGAAAGGAATGAACTGAAGTGACTACGAAGACGCGTGAAGAATTCAAGCCTAGCGTGGACACGATCCACAAAGATGCGGAGCCGCTCCGCACCGTGAATGATATTATCGATTATTATACAAATCGCAAATCGTAATTCCCATTCGCCCTTTAAAGCTTGAACATATAAGATTAATAATTAAGTATGAATAAGCAAGTCCAATAAAACCATTAGAGCGTAGCGAACGAAAGTTCACTACATCTAATGGTTTTATTGTTCCTACTAAGAGAGGTCAAACCCTGTAACTCTGATCAGAATGTAAACACCCCCTCTTCAAGGAGAATTAAAAACACTTTGGAAAGGGGGTGTTTGGTTAACTATAAAAATTCGTGGAGGCGCATTCTACTCTTTGCGAAAGAGGCGATATACTCCTGTAAGTAGAGCGTAAAGCGCAAAACATACGAGAACAGTAACTGCCCATGCATAGTTGCGAACGGTATAGGTAAGCGATGATAAAATAATAAAGATGGTAATACGCAGTACGCCTTCCTTAATAAACTGTTTACGTGCTACATTCATTCGATTGGCCTCCTTGAATGGATAGGATGGTACGGATAACAAGCCGGAAATATGTCTTTCCTTATATATAACCTTTGGGAATACAAAAAATGCAGGGAACGGAAAGTAAATATCGACCCAAACAAATGACCTATGTAACTTAGCCGTTACCGACCTGTACTCCTCACCATAGAGTATATCATTACGAATGAGGAGGAGTACACTAGTGGAGGCTTATTATAATTGCTTACGTTGTAAGAATAGAAGGGTACGCATCCTGACTACTGATGGCAGACAGCATGAAGGTGTGATTACAGATGTGGACAGATATAATGTTTACTTAAGAACAGGATCCAATGGACCTGTGCAGACTTCTGCATTTTTTGGTTACCCTTATGCTGCTGACAATATTTTAACTCTCAGCTTGTTCACGCTGTTGGCTATTGCATTAATCTGATACGATGATGTAAAAACAGACCGTCCGCTAATCCGGACGGTCTGTTTTTAGTGGTTGGTTACTCTACTGTAATTGCACCTATATCTGAGCTTAAGGACAACAAAGGACCTCCTCCGTTAACATCGCGTTTGCCACCCTCAACCCCCGTGATCTGGCCTAGATCACTTTTAGCCACCAAGCTACATTTCACGCCATCGGCTAGAACAGCATTGAGGCTACCTACATTTGTTGTCGCTTTAAGACGGCTATCACTCTTCATTCCGGCTATATCCATACGTATGCTTCCTGTATTAGACTCTAGAGTGGACTTACCGGTGATGTTAGCTCCTTCGATATCAATAGCTCCAACGTTGCTGACGATGCGGTAATTTCCGTCCAGATTGCGGAGACGAATTTGCCCGACATTATTGGTGATTTGATATTCATCCATACGGGTGGGGATCTCAATGGTATAGTTAATGCTAAAATCTGAATAACCGTATTTGTCTTGAGCCCAAGTCCATAAATCCTTCTTCGGATTTGATTTGGAATTTGTAGATACCTTCAGAGTATCGCCACTAACGTCTATTGAAATCTCAGCGTCATCCAAAATTTTCTGGCGGTCAGCTTTATGAGCGGAGCCGTTATGGGCTAAGATTGTCGCACTCACATTAATTTGATCACCCGTAGTTGATGTAACCTCTATTTCTCCCACTGCATTGTTCATGCTAAGCACTGAAGCAGAGCCGATCTCTTTAGATAAGGATAGTTCTTTGCTAATGCTGTTTGCTTTAACTTCGTCGGCCACCTTGGTAGCTGTATCCTGAACGGCTTGCTCCACGCTTGCAGCGGCTTTACCCAGCTCTTGCTTCACAGCCTCACCAATATTTTGCTGCACATCTTCAGTAATATTCTTTCCTAGTTCATTATTAGCGGATTGCCTACCCGGTAACTCTGTGCATCCTGCCAGAAGTACGATGGACAAGACGGCTACAGCTGCCATTACGCTAGTTGTATTACTCTTTTTCATTGAATAAAATCCTCCTTATTTTTGGGTATATGTGTTCTTCCCTAAGCGCTACGTTATGTACGTACTTCTGTAAGTATAGCCTATGGGGATTTATTGTAAAAACGGCTGTAGGCGGGTTAATATACTGGACCAAAGACTAGGTATTTAAAAAGTGTTCACTACACTTCAAATTTCAATTGTGCTAAAATGAAATATAGATCTTACGCTCACATTAAAATGAGTAAGGTACATATAAAAAGAGCGAAGATGCGCTCATATATAATCTTCAGCAGCTACTGAAAAGCGCTTTTTATAGTGAGATGTGCTAAGGATAGTTTGCGAATACGATATAGACCGTTGCCTTACTTGCATCACAGGGCGGTCTTTTTATTTTCTTACCTCAATTAAATCATGAAGAGCGGAGGGAGCCAGATGCAATATGTAGTTATTTTGCTTGTCTTGCTAGCGCTGGGTGTTGGGTATTATATCGTTCAGAAAAAGAAAACACGCAGCTCAAGCAATCCTTTGCGCACCACTAGCAGTAATGTGATCTCAATGGACAGTCATCGCAAAGCCAAACAGAGTCCAGGAGAGCAGCCTTGCTCTTCTTGCAAGAAGAAGAATGGAAAGTTGATCTTCTATGCTCAAGACAATGGAACCGTGGTCGGCTTGTGTAAAGACTGCCAGTCTAAGGCAAAAAAAAGAGATATGTTACCGTTATAAAATAGAAAAATAAGTTGTATTAGCCCGTCCTTTATGATATTATTAACTCTGTTGTGTGGAATACGGTGGTCCGCTGCGGATAATGAGGGAGAGCTCAGATCTCTCCGGAAGAGGCAAGAACACCTGTACGGAAGGAGGAAGTCCTTAATGAATATCCTACAAGCTATTACGCAAGAGCAACTTCGTAAAGATATCCCTAGTTTTCGTCCGGGTGACACTTTGAAGGTGCATGTAAAAGTTATCGAGGGAACTCGTGAGCGTATCCAGTTGTTCGAAGGCGTTGTAATCAAACGTCGTGGCGGTGGAATCAGTGAGACTTTTACGGTTCGTAAAATTTCTTACGGTGTTGGTGTGGAAAGAACATTCCCAATCAACTCGCCTAAACTCGAAAAAATCGAAGTGGCTCGTCGTGGTAAAGTGCGTCGTGCTAAGCTTTATTACCTTCGTGAACTACGTGGTAAAGCAGCGAGAATTAAAGAAATTCGTCGCTAGAATAGTGACAGAGGAGAGGGGCTTGAGTTCAAGCCCCTTTCGCTTTATTTTTTTTTGAAAATATAAGAAAAGCATAAGTTTTACGTTATACATTATTCTTAAATTTCTCGCATAAACGCTTACCGTCCTTAAAAGGACGCTGAGGGCGTTTTAGCTTGGTATACAATGCGTGTGACATATACGCTTGGGGATAAGCTTCTCCGAAAAGGCCTCCTGAAGGAGTATCTGTGGAGGGGTTTTTGGCAGGAGTTTTTTTGTGTTGTATAGTAAGAGTAGTATTAAGAGAGGACGGTGAACTATGCAGCAGGAACAAAGCGAAACTTTGGAATCAAGCGAGCAGAACCCACGTAAACAGAAAAATGAAGTGCTGGAATGGGTCAAGGCCATTGCGATTGCTTTAGTTCTGGTTATACTGATTCGCTGGCTTTTATTCAAGCCTTTTATTGTAGATGGACCTTCCATGCAGCCTAATTTCCATACGGGAGAACGTGTTATCGTTAATGAAATTTTATACGATATAAGATCACCGCAGCGGGGTGAGGTTATTGTATTCCACGTGCCATCTGAAGGCAGAGATTTTATTAAACGTGTAATTGGTGTGGCTGGAGATACTGTGAAAATAGAAGGAGATGTAGTTACAGTTAACGGTGAGGTTGTTAACGAGACTTACATCCAAGGCGCTATTGATGCTGCGCATAGTAACAACGCTCTGTATAATAATAAAGATTTCCCAAATGAAAAATTCACGGATGGTACTGTACCAGAAGGACATATTTTCGTTATGGGGGATAATCGCTCGGATAGTACAGACAGCCGGATGATTGGCTATGTGCCGCTGGGTGATATTGTGGGTCGTGCAGATTTAATCTTCTGGCCGATAAAAGATATTACACTGATTAACCATTAAGTTGACAGAAGTCAAAGGAGGTGACGGCAATGGCCATTCATTGGTTTCCTGGTCATATGACGAAGGCTAGGCGGCAAATCGAGGATAAGCTGAAGCTGATTGATGTTGTTATAGAGTTGCTCGATTCCCGTCTGCCGCTTTCCAGCCGCAATCCGATGATTGACGATATTTTGCGGGACAAGCCGAGATTAATTATTTTGAACAAAGCGGATCTGGCGGATCCGGAAATTACTCGGAAGTGGCTGGCTTACTTTAAGGAACAAGGGCATGTTGCCCATCCTGTGGATGCATCTACTGGAACAGGCGTCAAGGAGATTCCGGAGCAGGTCAAGCTGCTGCTGAAGGAAAAAATTGATCGGCAGATCGCAAGAGGAATGAACCCACGAGCTATGCGCGCATTGATCGTCGGTATTCCTAACGTCGGTAAATCAACGCTGATTAATCGAATGGCTGGTAAGAGTATCGCTGCTACGGGTGACCGCCCGGGGGTTACTAAGGGCCAGCAGTGGATTAAAACAGGAGGTAATCTGGAGCTTCTGGATACTCCTGGTATCTTATGGCCGAAGTTTGAGGATCAAGACGTGGGTTACCGCTTGGCAGTGACGGGTGCGATCAAAGAAGAAATCCTGAACATTGAGGACATTGCTTTTTATGCAGTGAAGTATTTGGTGAAGGATTATGGTTCCAGATTTCAAGAACGCTTTGGTATTGAGAAGCTTCCTGAGGATCTTGAGAACCCTGATGAGATCGTCGCAGTTATGGAAGCCGTGGGCCGCAAACGCGGTTGTCTGATTAGCGGTGGACGTGTTGATCTGGAAAAAGCTTCACGTGCTTTGCTGCATGAGCTGCGGGCAGGTAAGCTTGGTCGTTTTACGCTGGAAACACCTTAAAGGCGTTTAAATGAATGGGTATGGAAGAGCCATCCGGAATTTTTCGGGGGCTCTTTTTTTTGCCGATTTGGATCAAATTGGAGTGGTTATTTGTACATGACCATGTGAGCTTTACTATGGTAAGCTGACTTATGTAGTTTATAGAATAAATTATAATTGGCGGTGACAGATTCGTGAGTACGATAGATATGTTGAGCTATGAAAAAGAGGGCTGGGAACAGTCTTATCGCCGTATAGCCGGCGTAGATGAAGTAGGCAGAGGTTGTTTGTTTGGGGATGTTGTTGCAGCAGCGGTGATTTTGCCGGAAGGGCTTATTATTGATGGCGTCAACGACTCTAAGAAGCTTACAGCGAAAAAAAGAGATGCCTTATTCGAGATTATTATGGAGCAGGCGATAGCTATTGGTGTAGGTTATGTGGATTCCCGCATGATTGATGAAATTAATATTAAGCAGGCTTCTCGTCTGGCGATGAAAAAAGCGGTAGAAGGTCTTAGTCATACCCCGGACTATATGTTAATCGATGCTGAAAAAGTAGATCTTCCGTTGCCGCAGCAGGCGATCATAAAAGGGGATGCTAACAGCCAGTCCATTGCGGCAGCTTCGATTATAGCTAAAGTAACAAGAGATAGACTGTGTGAAGGGGTGTGGGAGGAATTATACCCTGATTATGGGATTGCGATACATAAAGGTTATGCGACCAAGCTTCACAGGGAACAAATTACGGCGTTAGGTCCGACACCTATGCATCGGCGCAGCTTTATTGGGAAGATTCTTGCTGAACAGCAAACCCTTTTTTAAAATATCAGAATATAAAAGACGCCAAAGGCGCTTGAGCTTGGATAAATTCACCGCTCAAAAAAGTCGGATTAATACCGATATAGTAAGAAGAGAGAAAATGGAGGGAGGAGAAACGGTATGAATATCGGAACATTGATCCGCGGATTGCTCGGGGATAATAAACCGGGAGCGGCCAAGTCTTTGGAATTAAAAGAAGGGCAAGTTGTACGTGGTGTTGTTTTGTCTGTATCGGATTCGGGAAAAGAAGCCGTTGTGCAGATTCAAGGTACACCTGTTCGTGCGGAGTTGGAAACACCACTACTGCCAGGAGAGACCCTGAACTTGCAGGTTGGAGCACCCGGAGAAGGCGGATTGCCCGTATTGAAGCCGGTCTCCCTCGGCGAAATGGTGTTAGCTACGCCGCAAAACATGGGCGAGGCGTTGGAATCGCTTGGGCTTACTGACTCCAAAGCGGGTCGGGAAATTGTGTTGGCGATGCAGTCGGGTGGTATTCCGCTTACCAAAGAGACAGCGGCGATTCTGGATGCTGTAATGAGTGCGAAACCTGCGGGCGTGCCGACCTCAGAGTGGCTTGATGCAGCTGTCATTTCTGTAAAGCGGGGCCTGCCGGTTACCCCTGAAAGTGTGAAAGGATTGCAGCAGGCGGTTTTTGGTCCGCAGCTTCATCAGCTTTTGTCAGCGCTCGAAGAACAGATTACGATTTGGGCAGGTCAAGTCGCCGGTGAAGAAACAACAACAGCTGAAGCTAAAGCTGAAATGGGTACCCAAACCGGAAAGCTGAATGCTCCTGTAACGACAGGTACAGGCGCTGTGATTAACGGGGAAGCGGTATCAGCAGGTGATGCTGATGCGGAAATGGACCAGGTGGCGGTTAAAGGGACTGGACAACCTGTAAGTAAACCTGCTGAAGGTAGCACTGGTGTTACTACTACAAGCGGAAGTGCTGCTGCAACGGGAGGGGCAATGGGAGCCGGAGTTATTTCTGACGAACCTGCAATTCCTTTGAATTCAGTGAAATCAGAAATATCGGGAAGTGCAGCTGCGAGTACAGCTGAAGCTCCTGAGAATGAAACCGGTATTGTAACTGCCAAGCCACTGGTGCCCGAAGAGGCTGGTGAGGTTGTTCAGCTCTTGAAGAGTGGAAATACTGGTGAACCTTTGGCTGGGAAGACAACTTCTACGATTGCTGCCGGGACTCAGAGTAGTGCCGCTAACACGCAAGGGGACGGGATTGTAAACAATCAAAATAGTTCTAATGGGAGCGAAACTCATGGCAATGAAATGAGTCTAAATAAAGATAGAGCGCAGGGCAGTGTCAGTGGCGCGAATACAAGCGCCACTGGATCAGCTGGTGCAGATAGCCAAGCTGCTGCGGCAAACCAAGCTGGTGCAGCAAGCCAAGCTGCTGCGCTTAGCGGGGCTGCCCTGCTCGCGAAGCTGCAGGGCGTGCTCACCGAGCTGCGCGGCAGCATGCCGCAGCTCGCGAACGTTCCGCCCGCTGACGCGGCGGGACAAGATCCTGCCCCCGCGCCGGCAGCGCCGCGCGGGGAGACCACGGCTGCTGCGGCTTCGCCGGTGCAGCCAGACACCGCCCCACCCGCGGATGCGGAGTCGTGGGTGGGGCGGGTGTTGAAGCTGCTCGGTGCGGAGCACGAGCAGCAGGCCGTGCGCGGCGGTGCTTTGCCGGCCGCGGAGACGGCGCGAGCGGCAGCGGGGACAGCTGCAGCCGCGCTAGGCAGTGTCGGCGGGGAGCAAGCTGCCGACACGTTGAAGGGCGTGCTGCTGCAGCTTATGAGCAGCAGCGAGGTGCCGCCCGCGGTAAAAGATGCCGCGAGCGGGCTAGTGCAGCAGCTGACAGGCCAACAGCTGCTGCTGAATACAGACCGGACTGCTCCCTTCGCGCAGGTTACACTGTTCTTGCCGCTGCAAGGTCCAGATGGGCAGGAAACTGCATCGGTTCATATCCAGTCCAGGCGGGGCCGCAAAGGGGAGTTGGATGCAGCTAACTGTCGATTATGGTTCGATTTGGACATGAAGCAGCTAGGGCAGACATTGGTAGACGTGCAGGTTGTAGATCGAATCGTTAGTCTTAAGCTTCATAATGATCATCCGTGGGTGCTTGAGCTGCTGGAGACGCGGCGTGATGATATAAAAACTGCAGTAGAATCCATCGGTTATCAATTATCAGGTTTAAGAACCGAACCCTTGCCAGAATTGAATTTACCTAAAGAGCTTGCTGGTTCCAATACTAATAAGTTTGTTGATTATGTTCCTGAGGCTTACAAAGGAGTGGATTACCGTATATGAATGAGCCTGTACAGCCAATTTCACAAGGGCTCAAAAAAGCGGTCGCTCTCAAATATAGTCCCGGACAAAACGAGGCTCCTGTCGTAGTAGCCAAGGGACAAGGCGCGATAGCAGACCTTATTCTGCAAAAGGCTAAGGAGAGCGGGGTTGCTGTTCAGGAAGATGCAGCCCTCGTGGAGGTTCTTTCAAAGCTTGATCTGGACCAACAGATTCCGTCTGAGCTCTATCAGCTGGTGGCGGAAATCCTCAGCTTTGTGTATCAAAGCGATCGTTCTGCTGGTGAACGGGGACAAGAATGAAAGAGCCATATGTAAGAAAACACTATAACCGCAAAGAGAAAGGAACTGCTGCAGAGAACGGAGCTGTGCAGTACCTATCTTCTAGTGGATATATGATATTGGAACGGAATTGGCGTTGTCGTACTGGAGAGCTTGATATCATTGCGGAGCGTGAAGACTGTATTGTTGTTGTCGAAGTTCGTAGCCGCAGTGGAGAGCTGCTTCAGGGAACTCCAGAAGAATCGGTGAATGCTCGCAAAATAAACCAGGTTCGGAATACAACACAGGTTTATTTGCATATGAAGGGTTATGAGGAACGGCGGGTTTCTTTTGATGTAATTAGCGTCTTGTTAAATGACGATCTTAGCCTAGCTTCACTTAGTCATATTCGCGAGGCGTTTTAAGAGTAACTCACTTTTCTCATGCGATTCTTTATGAATTTACTGCTGTTCTGATAAAAAAGTCTTTACATACCTTCCGCACTGTGGGTCATTTCTCAAAAGAAATGGGTAAACATTAGGAGTAACTTTTTAATGTCATCATGAGGAGGGCTGTCTAGTGAAGAATAAACCTTCTGAAATGCAGGTTAGTTTTACATGCCAATATTGCCAGCAGAAGATTGAAGTGAAATTTAAAGCAGAGCCAATATCTGTCGTCTGTTGCGATAATTGCAATAAGACCTTCACGGTAATGCGGCCCACTATAGCGGAGGAAATATTAATAGATTGGGAAAATGAAGCGTTATTTCAAAAAATCCGGGCTGAAAAGTCGCAAAACAGCAATAGCAGTCTCTTAGCGCTTGTAATTAGAGTTATTGAACTGCTTACATGGCGTGACAAAGGCAATGGACAGGTGGAAGCGATCAAGGAGATGCGTGGCTGGCTTATTGACAATGAGGAGGCGCCTCCTTTAGCTGAACTGATTCAGAGTGATGTTAATAAACGTTCGAGTAAGCGGCGCGACTGGGAAAAGTAACATTAACAATAAAGAGGTATTCCGTCATCGCCTCATGACATAGAATGATACGTATAATTTCGTGAGAAATTAGGCGGAAAAGTCCTCGGGGCTCCGACTTTCCTAGGGTTTATGGGTAGTCGGAGCTTTTTTCATACATACTGTCATTAGAATAGGAACAAAGGGAGGGTGCAAATGGCTAAGGTTTTTTTCACATCAGATCATCATTTTGGGCATAAGTTGATCATTGATTTTGAATCCAGACCCTTCAACGATGTAGAGCAAATGAATGAAGTTATGATTGAAAGTTGGAATTCGGTAGTGAATCCGGACGATAAAGTATTTCATTTGGGAGACTTTTCTTTTTTTAATAAGGAGGCGACTCGTGCGATTGTGGCCAGGCTGCATGGATACAAAATCCTGATCCTTGGCAATCATGATCGCGGCCGCAGCCGAAGCTGGTGGCTTGAGGCAGGTTTTGATGAGGTTAGTGAATATCCTTTGATTTATAAGGATTTCTTTTTCCTCTCACATGAGCCTATGTACATGAATAAACATATGCCTTACGTAAATGTGCACGGCCATATTCATGGGCAAAAATATGAGGGAAACAATCATTTTAACATTTGTGTAGAGCATTGGAACTATAAACCGTTGACTTTTGAGCAGATTAGGGACTCGGTCGTAGTTAAAGAAGGAGATTGATGTAGGTCTTTAGAGATGCGCTTTCGCTTTTATGTAAAACTTGAATTTCTTATTCTAAAGATAAATTGCTCACAGATTGCGTTAGGACACAACTTCTATAATGTACTTAACAGCTAATATATATTTGGAAAATAAGGAAGCACCTTTTTTCTTGAAGCTATGACACCCCAAATTAGGGTGTATTTCAGGAGATGAGGTGTTTTTATTATGTATGGGAAAATGTTTAGCGCGTGTCTGTATGGGATTGAAGGGGTAATGATTGGTGTGGAAATCGATCTTGCAAATGGATTGCCGCAGACGAATATCATTGGCTTACCAGATTCAGCAATTCGCGAGGCTGTTGAACGAGTTAGGGCTGCCGTTAAAAATTGCGGTTACCGCTATCCACAGCAGCGTATTACGATCAATCTTGCCCCAGCTGACCTGCGTAAAGAAGGTTCCGCTTTTGATCTAGCGATTGCTTTAGGCATACTGATAACTAGTGGCCAGTTGATTATGCCTTCAGCTCAAGAGATGCTTTTAATTGGAGAGCTTGCGCTCGACGGCAGTCTGCGTCCGGTATCGGGTGTGCTGCCGATGGTTGAAGCAGCGCGTAAAAGCGGGTTTAAAGCCGTTCTGCTCCCGCAGGGCAATGCGGCAGAAGCCGCTTTAATTAGTGGCATGAATGTTTATACCCTCAACCATTTGCAAGCGTTAGTGAATGCTGCTGAACCTGTGGCCAGCTTTGGTCCGATTATAGATAAGCTAGTTCCTATAGAAGAATCTGAAGGATCACCACTTCCTTTTCCTGTATCCGTGAGTATGGGGGTGGGGGCAAAAGAACAACCTCCGGTGCTTGTTCTTTCTGTAGAGCATCTCAAATATAACCCTATATATTCTGATTCTGAGGCTGCTTCTTCCGAAGCTAATGAGATCATGGATGATTACAGTGATGTGCTTGGACAGCAACATGTGAAAAGAGCATTAACTATCGCGGCTGCAGGAATGCATAATATTATGCTCATCGGTCCACCTGGCACAGGCAAAACGATGCTGATCAAACGCCTTCCCAGTATCCTTCCGCAATTGTCGGACAGTGAGGCGCTGGAGGTAACCAAAATTTTTAGTGCGGCTGGAAATTTGAAGGATGCACACAACGGTTTGCTGCGAAGTCGTCCATTTCGTTCTCCACACCACACGATATCTTCTGCCGGATTAATTGGAGGGGGCGGTATTCCCAAGCCAGGTGAGGTAAGTCTTGCACATCGAGGTATTCTGTTTCTGGATGAATTGCCAGAATTCTCCCGGAATGTACTTGAAGTGCTGCGACAGCCCCTCGAAGATGGGGTGGTTACTATAAGTCGTGCCCGAGCTTCCTTTACTTTTCCTGCCAAATTCATGCTCGCTGCATCGATGAATCCGTGCAGCTGCGGCTTTTTTGGAAGCGGTATCTCCCAGCAAAATTGTACCTGTAGTCCTGCCAGGATTGCCCAATATCGGGCAAAAATATCTGGTCCTTTATTGGATCGGATCGACTTACAGGTTGATGTTCCCCGCCCGAAGGAATGGGATCGGCAGGGGCATGTTTTATCGTCAGCAGATATGCGTGCGGAGGTGTTGGCTGCTCAGGCCATCCAAGCTAAACGTTACAAACGACTGGCGATTTCATGGAACAGTGAACTTTCCGGTGCTTCCCTTCGGAAATATGCGAGCCTAAACCGAGAGAGTGCTCAAATGCTGTATGACATTTTGGAGAATTTAGGTCTAAGCATGCGAGCGCATGATCGGATTATTAAGCTATCCCGTACCATAGCTGATCTAGAGGGTGCACAGGATATTTCTTCTGCACATCTCGCGGAAGCTGTGCAATACCGTAATCTGGATCGGCAGGTAATAGCGGAGGAATAAAGATAAAAGAGCAGCGATTCCCGTTATGGGAGAATCGCTGCTCTATATTATGGACCGTTAGTTACGAACACCGCCGAATCATCATTATCCTCTGATGTTTACGGAACGGACCTAGAGGACGTTATTTGCAAGTTTTAGCCCTTGGAGCGTAGGTTCGGACTCTGGAGACGCTATTCCTTCGGAAGAAGGTTATATTGGGTGATTTTCATTCCAATAGCTTCCATGAGGTCCGATAGCATTCCAAATATGGGATTAAGTTGCGTTTAAGATCAACTGTGTCCGTTAGCTACTTCGAATGCGAAATGCCACGTATTCAAACGAAGGTTAGATCGTTTAGTGAATTTCACATACATTTTTCTCTATAATTTCTTACAGTACATTCAATTCTACTTCGATATTGCCACGAGTAGCACGGGAGTAAGGACATGCGCCATGGGCAGCTTCTACCAAAGATGTTGCGGTTTCTCTGTCAACGCCCTTAACCAGCACGTCAAGCTTAACCGCAATGCCGAACCCGCCATCTTCAACTTTACCAAAGCTAACAGTAGCCGTAACTTCGCTGCCTTCAATCTTCACTTTGCCAAGTCGAGCAACCATGTTTAGGGCACTGTCAAAACAAGCGGAGTAGCCAGCTGCGAATAATTGTTCAGGATTAGTGCCTTCACCACCGGCGCCACCCATTTCGCGTGGTGTACTGATCGTAAGGTTGAGTTTAGGACTTTCTGATTCTATATAACCGTTTCTTCCCCCAACCGCTTTAACTGTTGTTTCATACATCTTTTGTTGAATTGTCATCATAATAAATCTCTCCTATTCATTAATTAGTTTGTGTACAATCTAATTTATCACAATTAATATAAAAGTCAAATTAATTTTTTGCTATTATTATGATGTGTGAGTGAATTATGATAAAATAAAGAGATAAGGCGGGTGAATAAATATGAAAATGAGTGAAGAAGATATGCAGAAAATGACTACAACCCCAGAGCTGCTGATCGAGAATCAGCTCTGTTTTACCATTTATGCTTGCTCGCGTGAGATTACAAAGCTGTACCAACCGTACTTGGATAAGATCGGTTTAACTTACTCCCAATACCTAGTAATGCTTGTGTTATGGGAACGGCAGCAATGTACAGTGAAAGAGATTGGTGAGGCGTTATTTTTGGATTCAGGAACGCTGACTCCGCTATTGAAGCGCTTGCAAGCCGCAGGCCTGATTATACGTGAACGCTCGATGCAGGATGAGCGAAAAGTATTAATCTCACTAACGAAACAAGGCTGGGCACTCCAAAGTGATGCCGTGTGTATTCCCGGCAAAATGATGGAAGAAACGACACTGACAAATAATGAATCCATAGAGCTACTTGATCAGTTTAAAGACTTATTGAATCGTGTTCACGAAGCTAATATCCAAGATAGTAAAAAGTAAGCGCAGTAAGGAGTCAATGCGATCGTTCGCATTTCGGCATGAAATCAAGCGAAAAAATGTGTACAAATCATGAATATATTTAAGGTAAGCGTTTTAAAAACATGTTACACTATTCTGGGTTCCTTTGTATGGCATATAGGTAAATATAAGCTTAGTCTTATAGATTTACACAATGTCTCTTGCAGAAATAGTGCCATTCTTTTTACGAGTGGTAGATCAGTTTCTGCTGGTTCCGGAATAGTGCTGCATGTATAACATCAGCCTATCCCTAACCCCGCGGCAATCAAAACGGAAAGCGAGATGACGACAGGCTGCCTGTTTAGTCACCACGCTACTTTAGGAGGCTACCGCTATGAATATCCACGAGTATCAGGGAAAAGAAGTGCTTAAGAAGTACGGTGTAGCCGTACCGAATGGAAAAGTAGCTTATACAGTGGAGGAAGCGGTAGAAGCCGCAGAGTCACTGAGCACACCGGTTGTTGTAGTTAAAGCTCAGATTCACGCAGGTGGACGCGGTAAAGCTGGAGGAGTAAAGGTTGCTAAGAATATCGATGAGGTGCGTAGTTACGCAACTGAGATTCTTGGAAAGACTCTAGTAACTCACCAGACTGGACCGGAGGGTAAGGTAGTAAAAAGACTGCTCATTGAAGAGGGTTGTCAAATTGTTAAGGAGTATTACATTGGTATCGTAGTTGACAGAGGAACTGGCCGAGTGGTCATGATGGCTTCTGAAGAAGGCGGTACTGAGATTGAAGAAGTAGCTGCAACACATCCGGAGAAAATTTTTAAAGAGATCATTGATCCGGCAGTGGGTTTGCAGACTTTCCAGGCGCGCAAGCTGGCTTACAGCATCTCTATTCCCAATGAGCTGGTAGGCAAAACTGTGAAATTCATGCAAGCGCTATATTTAGCTTTCGTGGATAAAGATTGCTCTATTGCCGAAATTAACCCATTGGTAGTGACTGCGGATGGGAATGTGATGGCACTGGATGCCAAACTGAATTTTGATTCCAATGCCTTGTTCCGTCATAAGGATATTCTAGAGCTGCGGGATTTGGATGAAGAGGATTTAAAGGAAATCGAAGCCTCGAAGTATGACCTTAGCTATATTGCGCTTGATGGCAATATTGGGTGCATGGTAAACGGTGCAGGTCTCGCGATGGCGACTATGGATATTATTAAGTATTATGGGGGCGAACCCGCCAACTTCCTGGATGTAGGGGGCGGTGCAACGACCGAGAAGGTAACAGAAGCCTTTAAAATCATTTTATCGGATGAAAAGGTGAACGGGATTTTTGTTAATATTTTCGGCGGTATTATGCGCTGTGATGTTATCGCTAACGGTGTTGTAGAAGCGGCTAGTCAACTGGGTTTGACCAAACCGCTGGTTGTGCGTCTTGAGGGAACAAATGTTGGATTAGGCAAGCAGATTTTGGCTGGATCGGGACTTAATATTGTTGCTGCTGATTCTATGGCGGACGGTGCCCGTAAGATTGTGTCTCTTGTGCAATAATGGCCTGATTTAGGAAGCCAGTTATCGTATTTGACAATATAAGTAGGGATGTGACTTAAGGCATGAGCATTCTTGTAGATAAAAATACGAAAGTTATCACGCAGGGAATTACAGGATCAACGGGTTTGTTCCATACTAAAGGTGCGCTGGATTATGGAACACAGATGGTTGGAGGGGTAACACCGGGTAAAGGTGGAACATCTGTCAAAATCACGCTTGAAAATGGCAGTGAGGTTAGCCTTCCGGTATTCGATACTGTTGTAGCTGCTAAGGCGGCTACAGGCGCAACCGCTAGTGTAATCTATGTACCGCCAGCATTCGCAGCAGACTCCATAATGGAAGCCGTGGACGCAGAACTCGACTTGGTGATTTGTATTACCGAAGGGATTCCAGTGCTTGATATGGTAAAGGTGTCCCGTTATATGGAGGGGCGCTCTACTGTATTGATCGGACCCAACTGTCCGGGAGTTATCACTCCTGGGGAATGCAAAATAGGAATTATGCCGGGTTATATTCATATGCCAGGGTATGTAGGTGTTGTCTCGCGCAGCGGAACTCTAACCTATGAGGCTGTTCATCAGCTGACCACGCGTGGAATCGGGCAATCTTCAGCTGTAGGTATTGGCGGAGACCCTGTTAAAGGCTCGGAGTTTATTGATATTCTGAAGCTTTTTAATGAGGATCCGGGTACAAAGGCAGTCATCATGATTGGTGAAATTGGCGGAACCGCAGAGGAAGAAGCAGCAGAGTGGATTCGTGAGCATATGACTAAGCCGGTTGTAGGGTTTATTGGCGGTGCTACTGCCCCTCCTGGCAAACGTATGGGGCATGCGGGTGCTATTATTTCCGGAGGCAAAGGAACAGCGAGTGAGAAAATTGCCGTACTTGAATCGTGCGGAATCAAGGTCGCTCCTACACCTGCCGAAATGGGCTCAACGCTTGTGAGTGTGCTTGAAGAACGCGGTATTCTTAGCGCATTTACAACGCATTAATTATTTTATATAATTGAAGGAATTCACTCTACGCGAGTGGGCTTCTTTCGTGTATAATTATTTCAGAGGTAAGCAACCTTTTGTTCCTATCTAAGGGATGAAAGGTTGCTTTTTTTGTTTTTTAACATAGAAAAATATTGAATTAAAAGAAAATATTGCATTCGTCAAATTCATGTTACAAAATAGGGAAGGCTAACCCTTCCATTAAAGGAGAGTAAGCTTATATGGAAGAAAAAGATCTGCTGTTTGGTTTTAATGAAGTGGAGGGGATTGGCTGGAAGAGTATCGACAAGATCCGCAGAGCCGGCTTAATGTCAGAACGAGCATTTTCCTGTAGTGCAAAAGATTGGGAAACGATCGGATTGAACAGAAAGCTGTCGAATTATCTTGCTTCCATATATACGTTAGAGTGGATCGCTAAAAGGCGCTTATTAATGGAAGAATGTGCAGTGAAGATGGTCACTGTGTTTGATGCGGCTTATCCTGTTTTGTTGAAGGAGACGGCACAGCCACCGTGGATCCTTTATTATCGGGGGCGTTTGGAACTGTTATCAACTCCTAGTGTGGCGATGGTTGGCACTCGTGTGCCAACAGCATATGGACGAAAGGTAGGGGAGATTCTCGCGGAGGAGCTTAGTGCAGCAGGTCTAACGGTGGTTAGCGGACTTGCGAGGGGGATCGATAGCATTTGTCATGAAGCGGCGCTAAGAAGCGGTGGAGGGACGATAGCGGTAGTGGCAACAGGGTTGGACAAAGTCTATCCAACTGAGAATATTGAGCTGGAGCGGCGTATCTCTCAAAAAGGGCTTGTCATCACAGAGTATCCTCTTGGAACTAAAAGTCATCCTGGATTATTTCCACAGCGTAATCGGATCATAGCAGGTTTATCACGGGGGACAGTGGTCGTGGAGGCTGACAGTCGCAGTGGATCACTTATTACAGCCGATGCTGCCTTGGAAGCTGGAAGGGATGTCTTCGCAGTTCCCGGACCTATCACATCACCTAAGAGCAGAGGGGCGTTAGAGCTTATCAAACAGGGTGCAAAGCTGGTAACCAGTGGATTAGATATTATAGAAGAATATACTTCTTATTTGCCGACAAACGTAATAAAAACAGGGAATAATAGCACTACCGAACAGACAGCAGACGACTTTATGATTGAAAAGAAATTGACAAATGAGGAGTCTCACCTATACCATATACTGCATCAAGGCCCTTTTATATTGGACGATCTGCTTGTAAGAACAGGATGGGATTTTGGACATTTGCATTCAGTTCTGTTATCTTTAATCATAAAAAAAGCGGTAACACAATTACCAGGAGCTATTTATAAGGTAATTTAATATAGAGGTGCGAGTGTTAACGAGGAGGAAGAGTCTATGGCAGATGCATTAGTTATTGTCGAGTCGCCTGCAAAAGCGAAGACAATTGGCAAATATCTAGGTAGTAAATATATTGTAAAGGCATCAATGGGACATATTAGAGATCTACCGAAGAGTCAAATTGGTGTTGAGGTGGAGAATGATTTCAGTCCCAAATATATTACTATCCGCGGTAAAGGATCTATATTGAAGGAATTGAAAGACGCTAGTAAAAAAGTTAAAAAAGTTTATCTCGCAGCTGACCCCGACCGCGAAGGGGAAGCAATTGCTTGGCATTTGGCGCATGCGCTGGATTTAGATAATACACAAGAATGCAGAGTTGTTTTTAATGAGATCACCAAACAAGCGGTAAAAGATGCTTTTAAGACACCGCGTAAGATTAATATGGATCTCGTGAATGCACAGCAGGCTAGACGTATTCTGGATCGACTGGTAGGGTACAAGATTAGCCCTCTATTATGGAAGAAAGTCAAAAAAGGTTTATCTGCTGGACGTGTACAATCCGTTGCCGTGAAGATCATTATGGATCGTGAGAATGAAATCTCCGCTTTTGTACCCACCGAATATTGGAGCATAACAGCCAAGCTTGGAATACGGGATTCCGTCTTTGAAGCTAAGTTTCATAAGCTGAATGGTGTGAAAAAAGAACTGAACCAGGAAAGTGATGTTCAGGAGGTTCTTGAAGCCATTAAGAACGCATCTTTTAAGGTGAGTGATGTGAAGGAGAAGGAAAGACAACGTCATCCTTCGGCTCCTTTTACCACCAGCTCCCTACAACAGGAAGCAGCCCGTAAGCTTGGATTCCGTGCCGCTAAGACAATGTCTGTTGCACAGCAGCTATACGAAGGTGTGGAACTCGGTAAAGAAGGTACCGTAGGTTTGATCACTTATATGCGTACAGACTCCACGCGTCTCTCTGTCACCGCTCAGGATGAAGCTAAAGAGCTTATAACAGCTAAGTATGGTGAGAAGTTCTTGCCAGAATCCCCACGGCAGTATTCTAAAAAGGCAGCTGGAGCACAGGAAGCGCATGAAGCGATTCGTCCTACCTCGGCATTACGCGAACCTGAAATGGTCAAAGAGTTCTTGAGCCGTGATCAATTCCGTCTCTACAAGCTAGTGTGGGAGCGATTCGTATCAAGTCAGATGTCTTCTGCCCTGCTGGATACGCTTTCGGTCGATATTGCTGCAGGTACTGCTACATTCAGAGCTGTTGGTTCGAAGGTTTCATTCCCCGGGTTCATGAAGGTTTATGTAGAAGGCAACGATGACGGAACTACAGATGAAGACAAGTATTTGCCGCCGCTTCAAGCGGGAGATGCTTTAAATAAGCAGGAGATCGAGCCTAAGCAGCACTTTACACAACCGCCTCCACGATATACGGAAGCAAGACTTGTAAAGACGCTTGAGGAGCTGGGTATAGGCCGTCCAAGTACATATGCCCCAACGCTGGAAACCATCCAGAAGCGTGGGTATGTGGCTATTGAAGAGAAAAAATTCATGCCAACCGAACTTGGCGAGCTTGTTATAGAGCAGATGGAGCAATTTTTCCCGGAAATCCTAAACGTTGAGTTCACGGCGAACATGGAAGGGGATCTTGACCATGTGGAAGAGGGCTCAGAAGACTGGGTAAAGGTTCTTGCAGAGTTTTACGAATCGTTTGAGAAGCGTTTGGTGTTCGCGGAAGAAGAGATGAAAGAAATTGAGATTGAAGATGAAGTCTCTGATGAGATCTGTGAGAAATGCGGCAAACCTCTCGTGTATAAGCTGGGTCGCTTTGGGAAATTCCTAGCATGCTCTGGCTTTCCGGATTGCCGAAACACGAAACCGATTATCAAGGATATTGGCGTAACTTGTCCTAAATGTCATGAAGGTAAGGTTGTGGAGCGACGCAGCAAAAAAGGGCGTGTTTTCTATGGCTGCGACCAGTACCCTGGTTGTGATTTCGTTTCATGGGATAGACCTTCTATAAAACCATGTCCATCATGTGGATCTTGGATGATTGAGAAACGTAATAAGCAAGGAACCAAGCTACAATGTACGTCTTGTGATCATACAGAGGCGGTTCTAGACAACGAAGAAGAATTAGCAGATTAATAGTCTCTATGGGAGGAAAAAAGACAGTGTCAGATACAGCAAAAGTAACAGTAATTGGAGCGGGCCTCGCAGGAAGCGAAGCCGCTTGGCAAATAGCATCACTAGGAGTACCGGTAAGATTATATGAGATGAGACCTGTAGTAAAGACGCCAGCCCATCACACGAATCAATTTGCTGAACTGGTATGCAGCAACTCCTTGCGTGCGAATGGATTAGGAAATGCTGTAGGTGTATTGAAGGAAGAAATGCGGCGTTTGAACTCTCTTGTATTAGGTGCTGCTGACCGACACGCGGTACCCGCAGGAGGAGCACTCGCCGTAGATCGGGACGGATTCTCAGGTGAGATCACCCATACTTTGCATAATCATCCGCTCGTTGAAGTCATAAATGAAGAACTTACGCATATACCGGAGGAAGGGATTGTTGTTATTGCAACGGGCCCACTAACTTCACCGGCATTATCCGCTGAAATAAAAGGGCTGCTGGGTGAAGAGTATTTCTACTTCTATGATGCAGCAGCACCGATTGTTGAGAAAGACACCATTGATATGAACAAGGTGTATTTGGCTTCCCGTTATGATAAAGGTGAAGCGGCTTATCTGAACTGTCCGATGACAGAAGAGGAGTTCGACGTGTTCTATGATGCGTTGATTTCTGCTGAGACAGCAGCACTCAAAGATTTTGAGAAAGAAATATACTTTGAGGGCTGTATGCCTATCGAAATCATGATGAAACGCGGCAAGCAAACAGCGTTATTTGGCCCAATGAAGCCAGTAGGACTTATCAATCCGCATACAGGTAAACTTCCTTACGCGGTTGTGCAACTCCGTCAGGATAACGCTGCCGGCACACTTTACAATCTTGTTGGTTTTCAGACCCATTTGAAATGGGGCGAGCAAAAGCGTGTATTCTCGCTGATCCCAGGTCTTGAGAATGCTGAATATGTTCGTTATGGTGTGATGCACAGAAATACATTTATTAATTCTCCTAAACTTCTGCACCCTACCTATCAGATGAAAGGCAAGGAAAGACTCTTTTTTGCTGGACAGATGACAGGTGTAGAAGGTTATGTTGAATCAGCTGCTTCCGGGCTCATAGCTGGTATTAATGCTGCACGGGCAGCACTCGGACAGGAAGGACTGATCTTCCCGCAGGATACTGTTCTAGGCAGCATGCCAGCTTATATTACTTCAGCCGATCCAGAGCATTTTCAGCCTATGAATGCCAATTTCGGTCTGTTGCCAAAGGTAGAGAAGAAGATCCGCAATAAGAAGGAAAAGAATGAAATGTTAGCTCATCGCGCTCTGGACAGTCTTGCCGAGTATGCCAACCGTACAGGACTCGCTTATTCGGAGCCGGAGGTTGTCGATAGCGAACAAAGCCCATCTTAAGGAGGTAACTTACAATCATGGTACCCAGCTTTCATGCGACTACAATTTGTGCTGTAAGACATAACGGACAGGCAGCTATAGCAGGTGATGGACAGGTTACATTCGGAGAGAGTGTTATTATGAAGACGACGGCCAGAAAAGTCCGTCGCCTGTACAGAGGACAAGTAATAGCAGGTTTTGCGGGGTCCGTTGCGGATGCTATTACCCTATTCGAAAAATTCGAGGGCAAGCTGGAGGAACATCATGGGAACCTGCAGCGGGCTGCAGTTGAATTAGCGAAGGACTGGCGTCAAGATCGTATTCTTCGGAAGCTTGAAGCTTTGATGATTGTTATGGATAAGGAAGGAATGCTCCTGATCTCCGGAAATGGTGAAATTATCGAACCGGATGATGACGTTCTTGCGATTGGTTCCGGTGGTAATTTTGCGCTGGCTTCAGGTCGAGCACTCAAACGTCATGCACCCAATCTTTCCGCTGCGGATATTGCTAGAGAATCGCTTCAGGTAGCATCTGAAATTTGTGTGTACACTAATTCCAACATTATTGTTGAACAATTATAGACTCAGTGCCATAGAGACAAGGAGGAATTCACGATGGTGAATCAATCGCTTACACCCCGTCAAATTGTAGCCGAATTGGATAAATATATCGTAGGTCAGAAGCAAGCCAAGAAATCGGTAGCTGTTGCGCTCCGTAATCGGTATCGGCGCAGTCTGCTAGCAGAGGAACTGCGTGATGAAGTCGTCCCTAAGAACATCCTGATGATCGGACCTACAGGTGTGGGTAAGACAGAGATCGCCCGGCGTCTAGCAAAGCTTGTTAATGCACCGTTCATCAAAGTGGAGGCTACTAAATTCACTGAGGTCGGTTATGTAGGTCGAGATGTGGAATCTATGGTTCGTGATCTGGTAGAGACTTCTATTCGTATGGTCAAGCTTGAGCGTACGGAGAAGGTTAAGGATCGTGCGGAAGAACTGGCTAATGAGCGGATCATTTCTATATTGGTCCCTTCCTCTTCCAAAAATAAATCACAAAAGAATCCTTTCGAGATGATTTTTGGAGGGAATTCTGCACAAGAGGACTCTAAAGAAGACACTGAGCAGGATGGAAGTTTAAGTGAACGCCGCCGTGGGGTTAGATTTAAGCTGTTAGCTGGTCAGCTGGAAGATGACATCATTGAAATTGATGTTGAGGATACAGCGCCAACTATGATGGATATGTTTGCAGGTCAAGGTAACGACCAAATGGGTATGAATATGCAAGAGATGTTCGGCAGTTTGCTGCCTAAGCGGACGAAGAAACGTAAGCTTCCTATTCGCGAAGCGCGCAAGGTACTCATTCAGGATGAGGCGGCCAAGCTGATTGATATGGATGATGTGATCCAGGAATCCGTGACTCGGGCTGAACAATCAGGCATTATTTTTATCGATGAAATCGATAAAGTAGCAAGTCAGGGAAAAGGGTCTGGACCGGATGTGTCGCGTGAAGGCGTGCAACGGGATATTTTGCCGATTGTAGAGGGCTCGACCATTATGACGAAATACGGTCCTGTGAAGACGGACTATGTACTCTTTATGGCTGCCGGAGCTTTCCATATTGCTAAGCCTTCAGATTTGATTCCAGAACTTCAAGGCCGTTTTCCGATTCGCGTAGAGCTGAGCAGTCTAACGTTAGAGGATTTCGTTTCTATTTTGACGGAACCGGAGAATGCTTTAACTAAACAATATGTGAATCTGCTTAAAACAGAAAATTTAGAAGTGGAATTCCAGAAGGATGCTATACATGAGATTGCCAAAATAGCGGCTTCAGTGAATCAAAATATGGAGAATATAGGTGCACGGCGTCTTCATACTATTTTGGAGAAGCTGTTAGAGGATCTTTCTTTTGAAGCACCTGAGCTGACTTTGGAGAAAATGGTTATTACCCCGGAGTATGTGCGCGAGAAATTGGCAAGTATAGCTCAGGATCGTGATTTAAGTCAGTATATTCTTTAATGTGACAAAAAAAACAAAAAATCTATGTATTTTGAATTTGGGCATAACGGATTAGATAAATTACAAATTGGTGTCGTGAAAACGTAAAAATATGTCAAAACATGCAATTAAAAAGAAAATAATGAGTTAAAAATGTAAATAAATAGTAATAAAGTGCTAAAAGCCCTGTCTTTTCTAAAAAGATAGGGCTTATTTCTTATTGTAATAATATACAAATTAAATGAAAATCAATGTATGTGAAAATGCTAAATGTTATTCATTGCGACAGCGTTCGACGGAATACCGTAAATTTTGAGTATTTTTCTTCTTTATTTGTCGAAAGCAAGCAGGTTTTTTGATGGAAGTTGTGGAATTCTTTTCATTATGATAGCTTTGAAAGGAGGAATTGTCTTGGGATTGCTGAATAGTGTCAGTTTTCAACGATTGCAGGGAGGCATTGATGCTGCCTATAAACGACAAAGTGCTCTAGCAAATAACGTGGCTAATCAAGATACGCCCAATTTCAAACGTTCTGATGTTTCATTCGAAAGTATCCTGCAACAACAGGAAAGTGGAATCCAATCTACACTTAGAGCGAAAGTTTCGGATACCCGGCATTATCAATTTGGCAGCAACACAATTGTTCCCGCTGCTGTTGAGAATACTGATGAAACTACCTCTATGAACAATAACGACAATAATGTGGATGTAGATCGCGAAATGGCGTTAAGCGCAGAGAACCAGCTTAGGTATAGTTCTTATGTTGAACAGATTAACAGCCAGATTTCGATGATGCGAGCCGTAATTCAAGGAGGATAAGAGAGTATGAACTTTGGTA
Source organism: Paenibacillus sp. FSL L8-0333 (assembly GCF_037965665.1). Taxonomy (NCBI): domain Bacteria; kingdom Bacillati; phylum Bacillota; class Bacilli; order Caryophanales; family Paenibacillaceae; genus Paenibacillus; species Paenibacillus sp. FSL L8-0333. Next base: position 4,195,306 of record NZ_CP150186.1, on the reverse strand, counting down.
GTAGTTTTGGGATCAGCGCATCTGCATTAACGGCTCAACGGTTGCGGATGGATGTAATTTCTTCCAACGTAGCCAACGCTGAAACTACAAGAGCATCCGTGGTTGATGGCAAGGCTGTTCCTTACCGACGTAAGTTGGTTGTTTTGGAAACGAACGAAAGTAATAAATTCTCGAATATACTAAATTCGAAAATGAACAATAGCAATGAAGGGGTTAAGGTGCAGTCGATCATAGAAGATACTTCACCATTGAAACCGGTATACAATCCGAGCCATCCTGATGCGGATGCTGAAGGATATGTCTATATGCCAAACGTAGACATTACCAAAGAAATGGTTGATATGTTATCTGCATCTCGTTCTTATGATGCCAATGTCACGATGCTTAATGCATCCAAGGCTATGGTAAGCAAGGCACTCGAAATTGGTAGATAAATGAATGTTAATTAACTTAAGGGGGGGAAACAGTTGATACAGAATATATCTAATGGGGTTCAGGCTGTACAGCAGCTTGCTATGAAACCGACATCTTCCGAAGTTTCATCCACTCCTGCTAATTCGATGGAGAGCTTTGGCTCTTATCTTGAGGATGCGCTCAATAAAGTGGCTGATCAGGAACAACAAGCTAAGGATATGAGTAATAAATTTGTATTGGGAGAAGTGAACATTGACGAAGTGATGATTTCTTCCCAACAGGCTCTACTGAGTTTACAGTTGACTACACAAGTCCGGAACAAAGTGATTGAAGCCTATCAAGAAATTATGAGAACTCAAATATAATAAATCCTAGCTTAGTTTCGGATGGGGTGACACTGTGAATGAAAGATTTGCCCAATATCGGGAGAAGGTTCTCTTGTATTGGAACAGATTTAGTGGTAAACAGAAGATTTTATTCTTTTCAACATTGTTTATCATTCTAATAATAATCGTAGTTATGACCATGCAGCTTTCAAAAACAGAATATGAAGTAGCATTTCAAGATTTGGACAGTACGGATTCGGCTGGAGTAATGAAAGCCTTAGATTCAGCAGGTGTTTCATACCGATTAAGTCAAGATGGAAAGAGTATTTCTGTACCAAGTACAGAAGCAGCTCGGGTCAAGGTGGATATCGGTTCTCAGGGGATTGTTCAAGGTGGTTCTATCGGATATAAAGTCTTTGATGAAAACTCATCGATGATTGGTACAACAGATAGCGAGTTTAACGTGAAGTACAATAATGCATTAAACGGTGAAGTTGAACAGTTAATGAGACGCATGCAAGGGATTAAAGATGCAAAAGTGCTGATTAATTTGCCTAAAGAGACAGTTTTTGCCTCACAGGCTGATCAGGAGCAGGCATCTGCATCCGTTGTGCTTTCATTTGATCCAGGATTTAGACCTACTCAAGACAATATTGACGGGTATTTCAATCTTGTGAAAACTGCTGTGCCCAATTTGCCAATTGACAACATTACCATTGCAAATAATGAAATTGAATTAATGCCAACAGCTAAAGGTGGACAGGCTGGTGTCACAAACCAAGTTGAAGAAAACTTCGCTCTTCAGAAAAAATTCGAAGAAGAAGTAAAGAAAAATGTGAAACAATTCCTTAGCACTCTTACCGGTCCTGATAAAGTGGATGTTCTTGTGTTCTCAAAGTTGAACTTTGACAAGGAAAACCGGAAGGAAGATCTTGTTACCCCTGTGGATACAGAGAACATGAAGGGGATTGAGATCAGTTCACAGATAATTAGTAATTCGTATTCGGGTCAAGGAAACACGACTGGCGGAGTGGCTGGCACTGGTTCTCAAGATGTTACGGGCTATCCTTCTGATGCGGGTGCGGATACTTCTACCTCGGAGGAATCTTCTGAAACGAGGAACTACGAAGTTAACCGAATTACTAAAGATGTTATTGCTAGTCCGTATACTGTTAAAGACTTAACCATAAATGTTGCAGTTGAACCACCTTCAGGAGAAAAAACTTTAGATGATGCAACATCAGCTGCAATTCAAAATATTTTGGTGAATATTGTTCGCGCTTCTCTTGCAGATTCAGGTACTACATATACAGACGCTGATTTGACCAAAAAGGTTTCGGTCTACTCGCAACAATTTGGTGGCACCGATGCCAACACCGTTAAAGGTGGTCTCGCTTCTTGGATGATATGGGCTATCGGAGCAGCAGCATTGCTGGTTGGAGCAGGTGGAGGATATCTAATCTACCGGAGTCGTAAACAGACTGTGGAAGAGGAAGATGAAGACATTCCATTGCAGGTTCCTACTGAATTTCCTTCTATTAACTTGGAGAGCGTGACGAATGAAAGTCAAGTTCGTAAGCAATTGGAAAGTTTGGCCAAGAAGAAGCCAGACGAATTCGTAAATCTGCTGCGTACATGGCTTGCAGACGAACAGAGGTGAACTAATGGCAAAGGCTAGCCAGCAGGGACTTAGTGGCCGTCAAAAAGCTGCGATCCTGCTTATCACACTAGGGCCCGAGGTATCGGCGCAAATTTTCAAACATTTAAGAGACGAGGAAATTGAACAGCTGACTCTTGAAATTGCCAATGTTCGCAAAGTGGACAGCAGTGAAAAAGAGTCGATCATGTCTGAATTCCATCAGATATGCCTCGCCCAGGAATATATATCACAAGGCGGTATTAACTACGCTAAAGAAATTCTGGAGAAAGCGCTTGGGTCAACAAAAGCAATGGAGGTCATTAATCGTCTGACTGCAACATTGCAAGTAAGACCTTTCGATTTTGCACGAAAAGCGGATCCTAATCAGATTCTCAACTTTATCCAGAATGAAAATGTACAGACTATTGCACTTGTATTGTCTTATCTGCAATTTGAACAAGCTGCTGCAATCCTCTCCTCGCTTCCTCAAGAGAAGCAGGCAGAGGTGGCGAGAAGAATTGCTGTTATGGACAGCACCTCTCCGGAGGTAATTACGCAAATTGAACGTGTGCTGGAGCAGAAGCTTTCCGCTACAGTAACTCAGGATTATACAAATGCTGGTGGTATCGAATCGATTGTACAAATCTTGAATGGGGTTGACCGGGGGACAGAACGTACGATTCTGGATTCTCTCGAAATTCAAGATCCAGAACTTGCCGAAGAGATCAAGAAACGGATGTTCGTATTCGAAGATATTGTCAATGTGGACAATCGTTCGATCCAACGCATTATTCGTGATATTGATAATGCGGATCTACAGCTTGCTCTCAAGGTTGCCAGCGAAGAAGTACGGGATGTTATTTTCAGAAATATGTCCAAGCGTATGGCAGAAACGTTCCGAGAAGAAATGGAATACATGGGTCCTGTGCGGCTGCGTGATGTTGAAGAAGCACAGACTCGTATTGTAGGCACGATCCGCAGACTCGAAGAGTCTGGTGAAATTATCATCGCTCGTGGCGGAGGAGATGACATCATTGTCTAAGCTGATCAAACACTCCCAGTATGTTCCGGTTGATGTCTTTAAAAGATTGGAACAGGCCCGGCAATATGCGGGCCTAACTGAGGAGCCCGTTCCCGAGGAGACTTTAAGCGAGACTGACTATCATGATCCCGCACGTGAAGAGGCAGAAGAGACGCGTAAGCAAATGCTTAAGGACGCTCAGGATTTTGCTGAAGAGCAGGTTCGGAATGCATCTCTTGAAGCGGAACAGATTGTAGAGTCCTCGAAAGCGGAGGCTGAAGAGTGGTGGAAACAACGGCGTGAGCAGGATGAACATCTGATCGAAGCTATCAAAGCTGAAGCTCATCAGCAAGGTTATGAGGAAGGTGTTTCTCAGGCTGAGGAAGAGATGAAGCATAAGATTGCAGAGATGATGGAAGAAGCGCGTGCTGTTTTGACTGAGGCTTATAAAGCTAGAGAAGTTATTATTCAGGAAGCGGAGCCTTTTTTAGTAGAGTTAAGCTGTGATATTGCAGAAAAAATTGTGGACAAGCAATTAACGATAGAACCACAATTCGCAATGGACTTAATTCGCAAAAATCTGGCTCGTAAGCGAGAACAGGGTTTGATCTCACTTTGTGTATCCCCAGCGCAGTTCGCTTTTGTGAATGCTGCCCGGGAAGAATTATCACTAGCTGTTGATTCACAGGCTGAACTGCAAATCTTGCCCGACTCAACGGTAAAAGACCAAGGATGTGTTATCCGCTCTTCCTTTGGCAGCATAGATGCTCGAATCGACACTCAGCTCGCAGAGATCAAAAAAGAGCTGGTAAGAATTGCGCTGGACACCGATGAGCAGAGAAATGGGGAAGACGATGCTTAATAGCAACCGTTATAAGGAGCAACTTCGTAATCTCGATCCGGTGAGGATCAATGGGAAAGTGACGCAGGTAATCGGTCTAATGGTTGAATCGGAAGGTCCTGACGCAAGTATAGGTGATGTATGCTACATCTACCCTTCTAAAGGAAACAAACCGCTGCAAGCTGAGGTCGTTGGTTTCCGTGATAACAAGGTACTATTGATGCCACTTGGTGAACTGCAGGCGATTGGACCTGGTTGTGATGTAGTGGGCACTGGTAAGCCGCTTAGCGTGCAAGTAGGTTCTGAATTATTAGGAAAAGTACTGGATGGTCTGGGGCAGCCGCTTGATGGCTCTCTCATTCCAGCACGAATGCCACATAGCTCTACCTTTAATATTCCTTCCAATCCACTTAATAGACCGCGGGTGCAGGAGCCCATTAGTATCGGTGTGAGAGCGATTGACGGTTTGCTAACGATTGGCAAGGGACAACGGGTCGGTATTTTTGCTGGCTCGGGGGTCGGCAAGAGTACTTTGATGGGGATGATTGCCCGGAATACATCAGCTGACGTAAATGTTATTGCTCTGATTGGTGAGCGTGGCAGAGAAGTATTGGATTTCATTGAACGAGATTTGGGACCAGAGGGCTTGCAGCGATCCGTAGTCATTGTTGCTACCTCAGACCAACCTGCATTGATTCGCATAAAAGGTGCGCTTATCGCTACAACGATTGCCGAGTATTTCCGCGATCGAGGCCTTAATGTAATGCTGATGATGGATTCGGTCACCCGTTATGCTATGGCCCAACGTGAAGTTGGACTTGCAGTTGGAGAGCCGCCAGCCATGCGGGGATATACACCTTCGGTGTTTGCAAGCTTACCCAAACTGCTGGAACGTGCCGGTACAGGTCCTACAGGCTCTATAACAGCCTTCTACACGGTACTAGTTGATGGTGATGACATGAACGAGCCAATCGCAGATGCAGTCAGAGGAATACTTGACGGACATATCGTACTCAATCGAAACATTGCTAACAAAGGACACTTTCCAGCAATAGATGTTCTTTCCAGCATAAGCCGAGTAATGAAGGATATTGCTCCAGAAGAACAGATTGCAGCAGCGGAGAATGTGAAGCGCCTTATGGCCGTTTACAAGGATTCAGAGGATTTGATTAATATTGGAGCTTATCAGAGAGGCTCTAATGCTCAAATCGACGAGTCGATGGAATTTATCGACAGTATATGGGATTTCACCAAACAAAAGGTGAATGAAAAAGTTACGCTGGCTGAAGTTCAACAGTCTTTAATTTCACAGTTCTCAAGGAGTTGATTCGGTATTATGAGGTTTCATTATACTTTTCAAAAAGTCGTTGACTTGAAGGGCAATGAGAAGACACAGGCAGAATGGATGCTCTCAAGCGCGCTTGGAGAATTGCAGGCACAGGAAAGAAGCCTGGATGAACTCATCTTTCAGCGGAGTGCTATCATGCTATCCTTACAAAATGCCGCAGAGCAAAAGACACCTATGGTTAAGATTCGTGAAATGCAGGAGTATGTGGAATATCTGGATAAATGCATTGCCCGTAAGCATACGGACATTAGCCGTGCACATCAAGAAGTCCAGAAGAAACAAGATCAGTTAAGCACTAAGGTTTTAGATGAAAAAGTATGGTTGAAGGCAAAAGACAAGGCTGAGACATTGTTTCAGCAAAGTATGATTTTACGGGAACAAAACGAACTGGATGAGATGGCAACCGTCCGCTTCGCGATGAAATCCCTCTAACCCGGGAGGTTTCCGCTAGTGGCTAATATTGATAATGATATGGAACTTGAAAATGAAGGGTCAGCGGGGAAATTTGAGCGGTTCTTATTCTTAATGATACCGATTATATTCACGCTAGTACTGCTTGGAGTACTGTTGACGCTTTTTAATATGGACATTCGTAATAATGTACTTGAAGTTGCGAATAAAATTCCTATCCTGGAAAAATGGGTTCCTGATCCGCCTGCAGATCCTTCTAAACCGAAGGAAGAAAGCAAAAAGCAGGAAGTGAGCTCAGCGACAACGATTAAGGAGCTTAAAGCTCAGCTCGCCCAGCAGGAAGAAAACCTGAAGAAGGTTACAGATGAAAAAACTGCCCAGGATACCAAGGTTCAGGCGCTAGAGTCACAGATTGAAGGAATGAAGAAGGAAGCTGAAACCGCAGAGGGAAGCACAGAAGAAGCTGAGGATCCTTATCAGAAACAGGTTTCTGATTTGGCTAAGCTGTATGCGGGCATGAAAGCTTCAAAGGCTGCACCGATCATGGAGAATTTAACTACAGAAGAAATGGTGCAGATCTTCAGTGTCATGAGTAAAGCGAGTAAAACTGCGATTTTGGAAAAAATGGATCCGCAAAAAGCTGCAGATGTAACGATAAAGTTAAAAGAAACTACATCTTCGAGTGACATGGCGATTGCAGCTCTTCAATCTAGATTGAAGAAAGACGCCGGTACAACAGCAACTGCGACAACCAGTACGAATTTGGATAAGGAAAAGTTGAATCAGACCTTCAGTTCAATGACTCCTGCTAATGCAGCATCGTTACTAGGAGAAATGTACAAGATTAGCCCTGATAAGGTTGTGACGATTATGAATACCGTAAGTGATAGTGTTCGTTCATCTATTTTGGGAGAAATGACTAAAAATGATAGCGCGCAAACTGCGAAAATTGTTAATCGTCTGATGGGTGCTAAATAGATAGGGAAAGGAGGTGAAAAATAAATGAGTTTAGTCGTTCAATCGCTTGTGAGTGCAAACACAACTGCAGTAAATGGGAGTACATCGACTACAACGGGCACAACAACGACAGCTGCACCATTTGCTCAAACCCTGGTACAAACCATGGGAGGCAATGCCAACACCTCGTCGACTCCAGCTGAACCCCTATTGGGAAATCTAGCTTCTTTGCTGCAAGGCCTGTTAAAGGAAGTGCAGCCGACTGGAGAAGAGCAAGCAGGGCAAGACACTCAGAAGGGTGATCTCCTTGAAAAACTTGCTGCTGATGTTGAGAAGCTGGATGAAAGTATCAGTAGTGATCCTGCTCTGTTGGTAGCCTTACAGGCTTGGATTCTTCAGGTATCTGCACTTTTATCTGGAAGCCATGCCGCAGAAGATGGCACTGCTACAACGGAAGCAGAAGTGGCTGGAAGCTTGTCCCCATTGGCACAGAATGCTGATACATTGAGATTTGCAGTTCAAGACGACCTGCAAAGTTTAGTTTCTATGATTCAGGAAGCTGCAGTGAGTGGCAATGAGGAAGTAGCAGCTAAGGGAATCAGTTTATTGAATAATTTCACAGCGCTTTTAGAAGAGTCCTCCTCTAACACTAATAAAGGGAAGGGAAAGACAAGCAATGTGAATGCTGCTTCTGTTTCTTCCGTAGAACAGCCTGCTATCACTGAAAGCAAAAATAATCCAACGGATAAAACACTTCAGAATGTGAGCAATCGTTCCGGAGAAGCTGTTGTAGTGAAAAATGATACGGTTGCCAGCTCGCCAGTGACCTCAGGAACTGTGCAAGAAGCTGAAGCAGAGACTGCGAACACGCCGTTAATCAAGACAGGTGTAACCGGGGAAACGAAGTCAACAGAATCCACTCTAGATTCCACGCTAGGAATTACAGCTAACGAAGGGGATCATGAGGTTGTTACTGCGGGTCAGTTATCTCTGCGCGGAGGAATTACAGCACCGCTGAAGGCTGAAGTGCCAGCAGCGCCTGTTCCGGTTCAGCAATTTGCTCAAGAAATGACAGGTTTCATTACAGGCAAATTAGAGATTGTGCAAAAAGGTGGGATCGCTGAAGCGACTATATCCCTTTTTCCAGAAAATCTCGGACAAGTTGATGTTAAGATCACAATGCAAAATGGTCATTTAGTTGCCCAGTTCATGACTGAACATACCGGTGCTAAAGATATGCTGGAGCAACAAATGAACCAGCTTCGCGCTGCATTGCAATCTCAGGGTCTTCAAGTGGAGAAGCTGGAAGTTACGCAAAATAATACCCCACTTAATTCGCAATGGGGGCAGGAAGGACGCCAACCTAATTCCGGAAGTGGACAGCAGGGTAGACGTTCCAAAGAAAGCAGAGAGGAAGCCAGTGATGCCGTTCTTGCCGCAGAGCTGAATGGTGAATGGAAGGACTGGGTTTCAAATGCGGGACAAGAAGATCAGTCCCAAGGTGGATCTTTTTCTGCTAAGGCTTAACTCTAATAACAAACGAAAGAGAGGTGAGTGGTTATGGCGACAACAGTTCCGGTCTCTACTAAAGATCAGTGGAATTATACAACTCCCGACTCTAGTGCACGGACAACGGGTAATTCTACTTTAGGTAAGGATCAGTTTTTGAAGATTTTGATTACTCAGCTGCAAAATCAAGATCCGATGCAACCGATGGAAGATAAAGAATTTATTGCGCAAATGGCTCAGTTCACATCCGTGGAGCAATTGATGAATATCTCTACTCAGCTTAATGCTATGAATCAGTCCCTTGGATCTGTATCCGGGTTGATTGGTAAAGATATTACATGGACAGACACCGCCACAAAGCTGCCTAAGACAGGTAATGTTGAATCTATCGTTGTTAGCAATGGTATTCAATATGCGGTTGTGGGAAAAGACAGAATTGCTTTAACCGATATTACACAAATTCAGAATGCCGCAGCAACGCCAGAAAGCGGTTCTGGTACAGATAGTAATACTCCGGAGAATAGCGGAGGAAGCGGGGCGAGCATATGAGTGACAGGCTTACTATAGGCCAGCTGTATCCTGCGTCCCTGCATTCTACAACGTTACAACGATCTTCGCTGCCTAAGCAGTCTGTGGCGGGGGGAGCTTCTTTTGAGAGTTTGCTGCAACAGAAACTATTAAAATTCAGCAATCATGCTGCTAAGCGCCTAGAACAAAGAGGGATAGAGCTTGGAAGTGGTCAGCTGGATCAAATTTCATCTGCTGTGGACAAAGCTGCTGCTAAGGGAAGTAAAGAATCCTTGATATTAATGAAGGATTTGGCGTTTATCGTTAGCGTTCCTAATCGCACAGTAGTTACTGCTATGGATGGTAACTCGATCAAAGATAATGTATTTACACAAATCGATAGTGCAATAGTGATTTCATAATAGGCTGGTCCTAACGGAAAGCCGAGGCGGCCGCTGACCGACTGACGCGGTCCCAATTCACTTGGAAAGTTATTAGGACTCTATAATCTGGGAGGACATTAAACATGTTAAGATCAATGTATTCAGGGGTTTCAGGAATGAGAGGCTTTCAAACTAAGCTTGATGTAATCGGTAATAATATTGCTAACGTCAACACTATCGGGTTTAAATCCGGACGTGTTATGTTCAAGGATATTATGAGCCAAACCGTTTCTGGTGTTACTGCACCGGGTGAGGATGGTCAAGGTGGGGTAAATGCGAAACAAGTTGGACTAGGTGTTAGTATTGCTTCTATAGATACCCTACATTTGGCTGGTAGTGCTCAAACCACCAACAACCCAACAGATTTACGTATCGATGGAGATGGTTTTTTTCTGGTTAAGCTTACTGAGGATCAAGATACTGCATTTTTGACCCGCGCCGGAGATTTCCACATTGACGCTGCGCGTAATCTTGTTACCGCTGACGGACTTCATGTTTTAGATTCCGACGGTGGGATCATTCAATTAGGTGACGATGTAACGGCGTTTTCTATCTCTAATGATGGAACAATTGTTCAGACCATGGAAGATGGAACGACTGGAGCTGGGGTGAAGATTGGTGTAGCCAAGGTTACTAACCCGTCTGGTCTGGAGAAAATCGGAGGCAATCTGTATCGTATGACACTTAATGCGAATGCAGAAGGCGAACTGGTTCCGACTACAGCGAACAATACAGAAGATGGCACCGGGGCAATCATCTCTGGACAGCTGGAAATGTCCAATGTGGATCTTACCAATGAATTCACAGAAATGATCGTATCACAGCGTGGATTCCAGGCGAATTCCCGTATCATCACAACTTCTGATGAAGTGCTGCAGGAAGTAGTAAACCTGAAGCGTTAATTTAATCAATAAATTCTATATTTTCTTAAATGGTTCATGCGGAGTCGTGGGGGAGTTACTCCTCCCCCTATTTTGTTAGGAGGCCTGTTATGATATCGGTAACAAGATTAAATGGAACACCGATGTGGATCAATGCCCTACTGGTCGAAATGGTAGAAGAAAGCCCGGATACATATATTACGCTCGTAACCGGAAAAAGACTGATCGTTCTCGAAAAAGCCGATGAGGTTATTACGAAGATCCGGGATTATAACAGGGACATAGGCACATATGCTGCCACCATTAAAATCCAGTCAATGGAGGAGCTAACATGAAAAAGATGATGCCGTGGCTCATCACGATATTACTAGCGATTACTCTGATCGTGGTCGCCGCATTTTTACTAATGGACAGGATCTTTCCGAAAGATACGAACGAGGTAAGTGCTGCTGTTCAAAATGTGGAAACAAAACATTTAACTGCAGATGAAATCGTCGAATTGACGGCAGAGATCATTGATATCAAAACAAATCTTGCTGATCCCGATTTTATCCTTCAAGTAGATTTCGCCTTCCAACTGAGTTCTGCGAAATCAAAGGAAGAATTCGAAAAAATAAAAGAGATCAAAATCAAACCAATAATTATCAAGACGCTTGCAGATACCAAACCTGAGGACCTTAATGGAGCGAATGGAAAAGATCAGCTTAGCAGTAAGCTTATTAATCTGATCAATAAGACATTGACTGAGGGCCAAATTACTCAGATCGAAATCACCAAATTCCTTTTGGCTTCTGTGTAGCTTTATTCCTGATAATTCTTTGATAGGGGGGTGATTGAATTGGTTGATGTACTATCACAAAACGAAATTGATGCTCTACTTGCTGCACTTTCTTCAGGTGAGATGGACGCCGATGAACTTAAAAAGGAAGAAACTCAGAAGAAAATCCGCTCTTATGACTTTAAACGGGCTGTCCGCTTTTCCAAAGATCATATCCGCAGTCTTACACGGATACATGACAATTTCGCCCGTTATCTTACAACGTATTTTTCAGCCCAATTGCGCACCTTCGTTCAGATTAATGTCGTTCAAGTAGAGCAGCTCCCTTATGATGAATTTATTCGCTCCATACCGAAAATGACGATATTGAACATTTTTGAAGCTGAACCTTTAGAGGGCCGCATGGTAATGGAAGTTCATCCAAACATTGCTTTTGCTATGCTGGACAGGTTGCTTGGGGGCTTTGGAACTGCACCTTCTAAGATTAATGCTCTAACTGAGATCGAAACAACGATTATGGAGCGTATCTTTAGTAGATGTTTTGAGAGTCTGCAGGAGGCTTGGAAAACGGTGCTGGATATTCATCCACGGATGGAAGCTCTTGAGACGAACCCGCAGTTCATGCAGATTGTATCGCCCAATGAGACCATTGCATTAATCTCTCTAAGTACCAAAATTGGAGATACAACAGGCATGATCAATCTTTGTATACCGCATGTCGTTTTAGAGCCTATCATGTCCAGACTTTCTGTTCACCAATGGTTTGTGACAGAGAAGAAGACGCGGGATGAAGATGAGCTACTGGCCATTAGAGCTAGAGTTCATAAAGCGAAGCTGCCGATTGTTGCTGAACTTGGAGAATCGAGCTTATCCATATCTGAATTCCTAGGGCTTAGTGTCGGTGACGTGATTTCTCTCAACAGAAACGTAGATTCTGGACTGTCAATTAAGGTAGGGGAGAAGCTTAAGTTCATCGGAAGTCCCGGAATGGTTAAAGATAGGGTAGCCGTGCAAATAGACGAAATTGTCAATGAAGGAGTTGAAGAATTTGACGAGTAAAGATTATTTATCCCAAGAAGAAATCGACGCCCTTCTGAGACAATCTGCGGAGGGCTCATTAGCTCCTACGGAGAAAACGGTAGATGACTATCTAACACCGTTTGAACAGGATGCTTTGGGCGAAATTGGTAATATAACGTTTGGCAGTGCAGCAACAGCACTTTCCACTTTACTAGGGAAAAAAGTAGATATTACAACCCCTCAAGTTTCGATCATTACACGCGGGGAGTTTGAAATTGCTTTTCCTAAACCGCATGTAGCTGTTCACGTTCAATATGTGGATGGGTTTCAAGGGATTAACTCACTTGTTATTAAGATTAGGGATGCACAGGTCATTGCCGATCTGATGCTTGGCGGTGCTGGTGAACCTAAGGATGAAGAGTTGAATGAAATTCATATTAGCGCTGTGCAAGAAGCTATGAATCAAATGATGGGTTCTTCTGCTACATCGATGTCTACGATTTTTAATCGTTTTGTTAATATCTCGCCTCCGGGTATCGACATTTTGAATATGTCCAGCGGAGAAGGAGTAGGCAGTCTGCCAGACGATGAAACCCTAATTCGTATTTCGTTCCGGCTTAAAATTGGTGATTTGATAGATTCTACTATTATGCAGCTCTTGCCTGTTCAGTTCGCAAAAGATATGGTATCCATGCTACTTGGTGATGTTAGTCCGGCAGAGGAGGAGGCAGCGGTCACAATGGCTGAAACACCTGCTATGACTAATTCTGCGGAGACACCACCTCCAGCACCTCCGGTGCAACAGGCGCCCTCACAGCCCGCAGGAGGAACGCAACCACCATATCCACCGCAGGGTATGCCAGCGTATCCAGGGATGCCAGAAGGCGGGTATTATTATCCTCCAGCGGGTATGCCGGCTTATGGAATGCCTGGGATGCCACCATACGGTATGCCACCGCAAGGGATGCCATATGGACAGACACCACCGCTTAATTCTGAGGCAAATCGCAATGTAAATGTACAGCCTGTGCAATTTGCAAATCTGAATGGTGGGGCCTTTGGTCATATTGATGAAAATAATTTAAATTTATTGATGGACATACCGCTTAGAGTAACCGTAGAATTAGGAAGGACCCAGAAGCAGATCAAAGATATTTTAGAAATGTCACAAGGCTCAATTATTGAGCTGGACAAGCTCGCAGGTGAGCCTGTAGATATTTTGGTTAACAACAAGCTTATTGCCAAAGGTGAAGTCGTTGTTATCGACGAAAACTTTGGCGTACGCGTTACGGATATCGTCAGCCAGTGGGACCGAATTCAGAAATTACAATAAGCATACTTAGGGAGGATTTTGTAAAAATGGCTAACCGAATTCTAATCGTGGACGATGCAGCATTTATGAGAATGATGATCCGTGACATTTTGTCGAAAAACGGATTTGAAGTAGTGGGCGAAGCTCAGGACGGTTCTCAAGCGATAGAAAAATTCAAGGAACTGCGTCCGGACCTCATCACGATGGATATTACTATGCCTGAGATGGACGGAATCGCCGCCCTGAAAGAAATCAAAAAAGTAGATCCGGCTGCAAAGGTTATTATGTGTTCAGCCATGGGCCAGCAGGCTATGGTTATCGATGCAATCCAAGCAGGAGCTAAAGACTTTATTGTGAAGCCTTTCCAAGCTGACCGGGTTATCGAAGCTATTAACAAAACGTTGGGCGCGTAGGATAAAGTCATGTTATATTCCGAAACGCTCGGAAGCAGTAACACCCTGCTGAATTTGTTTAAAGTTATTATTGTCCTGGCGATAATCATTGTACTTATAGTGGTACTGATTCGTTTTCTTGGACGACGTAATCAAACCTTTATGAGCAACCGTTCTATAAGAACGCTTGGTGCAATAGGGCTTGGACCTAATAAGTCGATGCAGGTTATCGAACTGGGAAGCAGTCTTTACTTAATCGGGATTGGTGAGAATATATCCATTTTGGATAAAGTCACCGATCCGGATGAGGTTGCATTGATCATTGCGGCATTTGAGGGTCAGTCCTCTAACCAGAATAATTTCCTCGCACCGCTTATTGCCAAGGTAAAGGTAAAGCTGCGTGGGGAGGTTCCATCTCAGGAAATTGAACTTAGTGAAACATCATCTTTTTACGAGACTCTGCAATCCAAGCTTCGTTCTGCACCAGAGCGCAAAGAGAAAATGGAAGAGCTGCTTCGGGATGATGTTACTAAGGATGAGTCGAGGAATATATGAAAAAGAAGCTAATTCTTGCTATTCTGCTGTTCGGTATTATCAGTGTGGTTATGATGACGCCGATACATGCTGATCCTATACCTAATGTTAATATTCAGGTCGGTAATGAAGGTTCAAGCAGTGGTACCAGTTCCATATCAATTCTTCTTCTTGTTACGGTTCTGAGTATTGCTCCGGCGTTTCTGGTTCTTATGACTAGCTTTACTAGAATTGTAATCGTATTAGGTTTTGTGAGAACCTCGCTGGGTACTCAGAATATGCCTCCGAACCAGGTGCTGGTAGGACTTGCTCTGTTTCTGACCCTGTTCATTATGTCACCAACGCTGGCCACAGTGAATGAAAATGCGTTGCAGCCGTATATGAAGGGGACAATCTCCCAGACCGAGGCTTTTGATAAAGCTGCTGATCCGATGAAAGAATTTATGTTTAAACAGACGAACACCAAAGATCTTCTGTTATTTATGAAATACACCGGTTATACCGGATCTACTAAGCCGGCTACATACAGTGATATTCCACTGACGGTGATGGTGCCAGCTTTCGCAATTGGTGAATTGAAAAAAGCTTTTACAATGGGCTTCTTAATTTTCATACCATTCCTGATTATTGATATTGTTGTGGCGAGCACACTGATGGCCATGGGGATGATGATGCTTCCCCCGGTTATGATTTCATTACCTTTTAAAATAATGCTCTTTGTACTGGTAGACGGCTGGTACTTAGTCATTAAATCACTACTTCTTAGTTTTAACACCTGACCTAAAGAGGAGGCATGAGGGATGAGTACGGAGTTTATAATCGGGCTAGCAAGCCAAGCCGTATATTTAGTGCTGGAAGTCAGCGCACCCATGCTGATTCTTGGTCTGGTGGTAGGACTAATAATCAGTATTTTTCAGGCTACGACACAGATTCAGGAACAGACGCTAGCGTTTGTTCCCAAAATCGTCGCAGTGCTACTGGCTTTATTGCTATTTGGTCCGTGGATCGTCACGAAGCTGATTGACTTTACAAGCCAAATTTTAGGTAATCTCTACATGTATATTGGTTAAACAATGAACATGGAGACCATACTGCAAAGTTTACCCGTCTTTTTGCTTATTTTTTGTCGAATAACCGCTTTTTTTGTTGTCGTTCCTGTATTTTCTTCACAAGGGGTCCCGACAACCTTTAAGATTGGCATTTCTTTTTTTGTAGCATTGGTTGTCTTTAGTGCTAACGGAACAGGACTTACAATCCCGCAGGATTTCAGTTATATTTTGCTGATTGCCAGAGAGGTATTAATAGGTTTATTGCTAGGTTTCATTGGATATTTGATGTTTATGGCGATTCAGACAGCAGGTTCGTTTATAGATATTCAGATTGGCTTCGGTATTGCTAATGTCATTGATCCTATGACTGGAACATCTGCACCTGTTATCGGTAATTTCAAATATATGATTGCCCTGCTAATGTTTCTGAGCATGAATGGTCATCACCATCTGCTAGATGCTATTGTGTACAGTTATAAATGGGTTCCTATGAATAATGATTTATTTCTAGGCATGATTGACGGTAGTTTATCAGAGTTTCTGGTTCGAACATTTGTGCAGTCCTTTGTACTCGCTTTTCAAATGTCGGCTCCTTTAGTAACTGCGCTGTTTCTGACTGATGTTGGCCTTGCTTTCTTGGCGAGAACGGCTCCGCAATATAATGTATTTGTTATTGGGGTTCCGCTCAAAATCATTATAGGTCTTGCACTGCTTTTAGTGCTCATGCCTGGTCTGGCTGTGCTGTTTCAGAATCTCTTCGATATCATGTTCGAATCCATGGAGAATTTATTGAGTCTCATGGGGAAGAGTCCGTAGGTGACCGTAAGGGGAGCGTATTATGCCTAAGACGAAGCGGTATAGACTGGATCTTCAACAATTCGCCGGTGAAAAGACGGAAAAAGCAACCCCGAAGAAACGGCAAGATGCTCGTAAGAAGGGTCAAGTAGCCAAAAGTGCTGAGCTATCCGGTGCAGTTGTATTGTTATCAGCAATAGTTAGCTTGATGATGTTTGGTGGTTTTATGAAAGAGCGCTTCATGAAGCTATATATGGACGTATTTCAGAATCAAATGACAATGGAGGTTACTCCTGAGAATATAACGCTGCTATTTAATCAATATGGACTACAAATACTGATTTTGCTAGCTCCATTACTTGGAATAGTTTTTGTTATGGCGCTGGTAAGCAATTTGGCGCAGGTGGGATTTATGACCACAGGAGAGGGGATCACCCCTAAATTCAGCAAGCTTAATCCGATAAAAGGGTTCAAAAATATTTTCTCCATGCGTTCGTTTGTCGAGTTCCTGAAATCCATATTTAAGCTTCTAATTATCGCTTATCTGGTATATAGCACTTTATGGGGAGAAAAGAAGAACTTTGCATCCCTGTCGCATATCAGTGCGGAGGGGATTTTTAAATTTGCGGCCAAGCTGACGATGAGTCTTGGTTTGAAAATCGGGGCTGCCCTATTGGCTATGGCTTTTCTGGACTACATGTATCAGAAGTACGAGCATGAAAAAAGCCTGAAAATGTCCAAGCAGGATATCAAGGATGAATACAAAAAAATGGAGGGTGACCCTCTAATCAAAGGTAAGATCAGGGAACGCCAACGTAGAATGGCCATGCAGCGTATGATGCAGGAAGTTCCAAATGCGGATGTAATCATTACGAATCCTACGCACTTTGCTGTTGCGCTTAAATATGACGGTACCAAGATGGAAGCGCCGCAGATTATAGCAAAGGGTCAGGATTATGTAGCACTTCGCATCCGGGAGCTGGCTAAAGAGCACGGCGTCGTGACTATGGAAAACAAACCGCTGGCACGGGCATTATTCCAAAGGGCAGAGATTGGAGATGTCGTTCCAAATGATCTGTTCCAGGCTGTGGCTGAAGTGCTGGCATATGTATATAAGCTTAAAGGTAAGAGGAGATAAGGCGGGGGGGTTAGGACATTGAAAGCTAAAGATTTAACAGTTTTGCTAGGCATCATCGGGATCGTGCTTATGATGATTCTGCCTATCCCGTCCTGGCTATTGGACGTTTTGCTTGTTATTAACATCTCAATCGCATTAATTATCATTCTGGTTGCTATGAATACGAAAAATGCACTCGAATTCTCAATTTTCCCTTCATTGCTCCTAGTAACCACACTGTTTCGTCTGTCACTTAACATCTCGACTACAAAACTGATCCTGACTTACGGAGATGCCGGTTCAGTGGTATCTACTTTCGGTAGCTGGATCGCTGGCGGACAAATTGCTGTTGGGTTTATCGTGTTTCTGATCTTGGTAGTAGTTCAGTTTATTGTTATCACCAAAGGTTCAGAGCGCGTAGCTGAGGTAGGCGCTAGATTTACCTTGGATGCGATGCCCGGTAAGCAAATGAGTATTGATGCCGATCTTAACGCAGGCATGATTAACGAAACCCAGGCACGTGAGCGCCGGCGTAACGTAGAACGCGAAGCGGATTTTTTCGGAGCCATGGACGGTGCGAGTAAATTCGTTAAAGGAGACGCGATTGCGAGTATTATCATCTTGCTGATCAATCTCATCGGTGGATTTATTATCGGTATGATGGTTCACGGGATGGACTTTGCTACTGCGTTATCCACTTATTCTGTATTGACCATCGGGGACGGTCTTGTCAGTCAAATTCCAGCTTTGCTTATTTCGACAGCAGCCGGCTTGATTGTTACTAGAGCTTCTTCGGAAGGTAATCTTGCAGAAGAGCTGACAGGACAGTTGTTGTCCTATCCGAAATTGTTGTATATTGTCGCAGTTACGGTAGCTTTTCTTGGACTCTTTACACCCATACATATGATTACAACGCTCCCATTGGCCGGATTGCTGGCTTTTGCAGCCTACCGTATGGGACAAAATTTAAATAAGAAACAGATTGCCGAAGAGCAACTTGTTGAAGAGAAGCAGATTGAAGAGGTACGAAGTCCGGAAAGTGTCATTAATTTGCTTTCAGTTGATCCCATTGAATTCGAGTTTGGTTATGGTCTTATTCCTTTGGCGGATACAGGTCAGGGAGGCGATCTGCTAGATCGTATCATCATGATTCGACGGCAATGTGCCCTAGAAATGGGTCTTGTAGTACCTGTTATTCGCATTCGCGACAATATTCAACTAAAACCGAATGAATATGTCATAAAAATTAAAGGAAATACAGTCGGCGGTGGTGAATTATTACTTAATCATTACCTTGCAATGAGTCCAGGATATGATGATGAATCTATAAACGGTATTGAGACCATCGAACCATCCTTTGGGCTTCCAGCATTATGGATTGATGAATCGGTTAAAGAGCGGGCTGAATTGTCCGGCTATACTGTAGTAGACCCTCCATCTGTTGTCGCAACACATCTGACGGAGTTAATCAAACGTCATGGACATGAGCTGATAGGAAGACAAGAAACTAAGATGCTGGTGGACAACCTTAGGGATAATTATCCAGTGCTCGTCGACGATCTTATTCCTTCCGTATTGGCGATTGGGGATGTGCAGAAGGTTCTTGCTAAGCTGCTTCGTGAAAAAATATCGATCAGAGATTTGGTTACGATTTTTGAGACATTGGCGGATTATGGGACATACACCAAGGATCCTGATATTCTCACTGAATATGTTCGTCAGTCCTTGTCCAGACAGATTACCCAGCAATTCTCACAAGTAGGAGAGACGCTGAAAGTCATCACGGTGGGGCCTAATCTTGAAAAGAAAATTTCCGAGAGTGTGCAGCAATCTGAACAGGGAAGTTATTTGGCACTAGATCCAACTTCGACACAAACGATCTATCAGCGGTTAAGTGAACAGATTAATCGATTGCTGCAGACAGGGCAACAGCCAATAGTGCTCACATCACCAACCATTCGTATGTATTTGCGGCAGGTGATTGAACGAACGATGCAGGATATTCCTGTACTGTCTTATAGCGAGCTAGAGCCTAACATTGAAATACAAAGCGTCGGAGTGGTGAATTTATGAGAGTGAAGCGCTACGTGGTCGATTCGATGCCTGACGCCATGCTTTCCATTCGCAACGAGCTTGGGAGCGAGGCCGTCATTTTAAGTACAAAGGAAATCAAAATCGGCGGATTTTTAGGGTTATTTAAGAAGAAAAAAATAGAAGTTGTAGCAGCAGTAGAAAAGGCAGAGAAGAATAATGTTCCAAAAAAGCCGGCTGCGCCAGCGATGAACATTCCACGGAGTGCAGTACCACAGGCTTATCAAAAAGCTTCATCTGCTTCCACTACACCTTCTACACCTTCTATACCTTCCGTACCTTCTGTTTCATTAGAAAAGCCAGAAGAGTCACGGACGTTTGCAGAGATTGCTGCAGCCTTATCGGAAGCTATCAATGTACAAGAATCGATAGCCAAGCATCCGGAGCCAGAACCTGAGCAAAAACTTCCTGAATTAAATCTGGAAGATGCACCTTCTATATCAGCGTTGTATGAATCATTAGGATTAGAACAATCGCCAGAGGTTGCCACTGCTCTCGAAAATGATGTTCTTCGTGAGATTAGAGATATGAAGCTCTGGATGGAGCGAATTGCCAGACAATCCTCAGGTGGAAGAGAACTGCCAGACAGTCTGCAGGAGCTACGGGATCTTTTATTAGAGCAAGAAATGGATGCTGTGCTTGTTGAGGAATGGATCAGTAACATCTCGGAACGTTGGGTGGATGAAGGGCGTACTTGGGGACCAGAGAAATTTATGGGATCTCTTAAAGAACAGATTGATGGTTTCCTGACGGGACGAATTGCTGATGGAATTGCCCGGGATACTCAAATTGTATATATTGCCGGACCCACTGGAGTTGGAAAGACCACAACCATAGCTAAGCTTGCGGCAGAACAGCTATTTAAGCACGGACGCAAGGTAGGTTTTATCACCTCCGATACGTATAGAATCTCAGCTGTGGAACAGTTGCGAACCTACGCTGCTATTCTCAATGTTCCATTGGAGGTTGTCCAATCGCCAGGAGATTTGCAAAGAGCACTCTTTCGCTTGGAGAGTTGTGATCTAGTATTAATGGATACAGCTGGCCGAAATTATCGTAATGATATGCTAGTAGCCGAACTGCAAAGCTTGCTTGCGAAGGAATTGAGAAGTGAAACTTATCTTGTGCTTAGCTTGACCTCGAAAAGCCGTGATATGAAACTTATTGCAGAGCATTTCGGCAGATATAGACTGGATAAGGTTATTTTCACAAAGCTGGATGAGACGGGGAGTTACGGCCCGCTCTTTAATGTCCTGAATGACTTCCCGCTTACCTTGTCTTATATGACCGATGGTCAAAATGTTCCTGATGACCTGCTTATGGCTACCAAAGGACAGCTGAGTGAGTTGCTTCTTGGAACAGGTGAAACATGATGGATCAGGCACAATCCTTAAGACAGCTTGTATCCAGTCAGGATTCTAAAGTAGCTGTAAGAGGGGGATCATCCGCCAGGATCATTACGGTGTGTAGTGGTAAAGGGGGCGTTGGTAAGTCGAATTTTACACTTAACTTCGCTCTAACTTTAAAGGCTATGGGCAAACGGGTTTTGCTGTTCGATGCAGATATCGGCATGGCTAATATAGATGTGTTGATGGGCGTATCGGCGAGATATAATCTTTATCATTTGTTAAAAAGAGAAGCGGATATCGAGCAGATTATTCAATACGGTCCGAATTCGCTCCCTTTTATAGCAGGTGGCTCTGGAATGGATGAGCTATTCACTCTTTCAGAGTCTGATCTTGATTATTTCACAAATCAGATAACACTTATCGCGGACAGCATGGATTATATTTTGTTCGATACTGGTGCTGGATTATCTAAGGAAACGATGAAGTTTATAACTTCTGCCGACGATTGCCTAGTGGTTACTACACCAGAACCAACAGCTATCACAGATGCATACGCATTAATGAAGGTTGTGAATCGTTCCTATCCTGAGACTTCCTTTAAATTGATTGTGAACCAGGCAGGTGATGAAAGGGAAGCCATAGCGACAAGCGACAAGATCCGAATGGCCGCCAGTCGTTTTTTGCAATTAGATATTTCTTATCTTGGTCATATAAGCTCAGATGCCCATGTAGTGCAAGCTGTCAAAAGGCAAACGCCATTCACATTGGCTTTTCCAAACAGTATTGCTGCAAAAGATATACATCGGCTTGCCCTAAGTTATTTGACCATTGATTCTAAAAAGACCACAAAAGTCCAAGGGATTAAAGGCTTTATCCATAAATGGTTAAAGCGGAGTAAATAGTTGTTCTGAATTTGGGACAGAGGTGGAAATGATATGAAGCCATATAAAGTATTGGTTGTTGATGATTCGGCATTTATGCGCAAGATCATTTCCGATTTAATTGAAAATGACGCTGACTTTCAGGTGACGGCAACAGCAAAAAACGGTCGTGAGGCTATCGAAAAAATCAATGAGCTTCGTCCAGATCTGGTTACCATGGATGTAGAAATGCCAGAAATGAACGGCCTGGAAGCGCTGAAAATAATAATGGCCTCAGACCCTCTGCCAGTGATTATGCTGTCAGGGATCAATGAAGAGGGCATGAAGGAAACCATTCTTGCACTGGAATGGGGCGCTTTTGACTTTATTCGTAAACCTTCGATTACCAACTCTCAGGATATCATGGGAGTGGGAGAATCCTTAAGGGAACAAATGAAAGAGGCTATGATGGCCCGGGAGCAGCGCGAAGCACGTGCTTCTGCATTTAAGTTGCCAGACATACCGCCAGTAGAAGTCGCACCGCCAACTGTACCGAGAGTGATGCCCGGCAAACCCAAGGTAGAACCTAAAGCTTCACTCAAAAATGAAGTGATCAAAAAACCGCGGGTGAAGCAGCCGTTAGATCATACTGTTCCTAAAAGAGCAGCCAAACCATTAATCTCTACTCCACCACCTTTATCAGAAAAGAGTAATGCAAGGTCAAGAGTAGAGAATAACGCTACCCCACCAAAACCGTTGCCTAAACCTAAAGTGGAAGTGTCTTCTGACGCTCCTGCAAATCCTCAGGTCCGGAAGTATGGGAGTAATGATCTGCAAAAGTTGGTTGCCGTGGGGTGCTCTACAGGTGGACCACGTGCTCTAAAGGTATTTCTGGAGAAGATTCCTGCGGATTTTCCAGCGCCTATTGTTATCGTGCAGCATATGCCGCCTAACTTTACCAAATCACTAGCCCAGCGACTGAATACCTTTAGCCCGCTAGAAGTGATTGAAGCTGAGCAGGGGATGATATTGCAAAAAGGAACTGCTTATATAGCACCTGGAGGCTATCATTTACAAGTTGTCCCATCCTCTAGAGGGCAATATGTGGTTGTACTCACAAAGGAGGAGGCGCGTAATGGCCATCGACCTTCTGTGGATGTTTTATTTGAATCATTGCTGCCGCTCACATCGTTAGAACGTCATTTGTTACTAATGACAGGGATGGGTAGTGATGGGGCAAGAATGATGAAATCCTTATACGACTCTGGGGTAACCTCAACCTTTGCTGAAAGCGAAGAAACTTGTGTCGTATATGGAATGCCGCGATCTGCGGTGGAATTACAGTGCGTCCAGCACGTACTGCCTTTGCAAGAAATTGCTCCAAGGCTGGTGCAAGCTGTTAAATAACAGAAAAGCGAACTCAAAGGGGAGGTGCTCACTGATGGACATGAACCAATATTTATCCATGTTTATTGATGAGTCGAACGATCATCTGCAGTCATTGAACGAGAGCATGATGGGGCTGGAAGCGAATCCTGAGGACATTAGTATTGTACAGGTAATATTCCGCTCTGCGCATACCTTAAAAGGTATGGCAGCAACTATGGGCTTTGAAGATTTGGCTTCACTCACACACCAAATGGAAAATGTTCTTGATTTGGTACG
Source organism: Paenibacillus sp. FSL L8-0333 (assembly GCF_037965665.1). Taxonomy (NCBI): domain Bacteria; kingdom Bacillati; phylum Bacillota; class Bacilli; order Caryophanales; family Paenibacillaceae; genus Paenibacillus; species Paenibacillus sp. FSL L8-0333. Next base: position 4,172,047 of record NZ_CP150186.1, on the reverse strand, counting down.
CAACAACAAACTGCGCATGCAGGATTTCATTTTTGATACGTTGTTCAAAAGTTTGGATGCCTTGGAGTCTATGGTTGAGGATATTACGGGAGGAGGCGAGGGTAAAGCGGATGTTTCGTCTATCGTCTCCTCCTTACAGGCTATAGTCCGGGGAGAGATTCCTGTTGCGGGTGGTGAGGCAGCTTCTGTCTCAGGACCTGCTGCACAAGCGGTTGAAACCCCGATTCATTTAGATGAGTTTCAATTTTCTGTTCTAGAACAGTCGATTCAAGAAGGGCATCAAGTATTATATGTGGACGTAACCATTCGTAAGGATTGTCAGCTTAAGGCAGTACGTGCATATATGGTGTTTGATCTTTTGGAGCGTTCAGGTGAAGTGGTTAAATCCTTCCCATCCGTTCAGGATATTGAACAAGAGAAATTTGATCAAAGCTTCTCTCTATATTACATAACTCAAAAAAGTGCTGATCAAATTCAGGCTATGATACTAAATCTGTCTGAGATTGATAAGGTATCGGCAGTAGCGTTGGATCAAGACTCTCTGCAACAGCTGGGTCAAGAAACAGCAGCAGCTGCCTCTGAAGTGGCTGTCACGACTACTGAGGCTCCAGCTGCACCTGCGGCTTCTGCCGCTAAACCCCTGCCAACCAAAGAAGAGGGCAACAAACCGGCAGCTCACAAAACAGGTGGTGCACCATCACGTACCATTCGTGTAGATATTGAACGTTTGGACGTGTTGATGAATTTATTCAGTGAACTTCTTATCGACCGTGTCCGATTGGAACAGCTGGCTTCTGAGGTTCAAAATGGTGATCTTACAGAAACGGTTGAGCATATGGGCCGGGTAAGTGGAGATCTCCAGAATATTGTAATGAAGCTGCGGATGGTTCCAGTAGATACAGTATTTAACCGATTCCCACGTATGATTCGTGATCTAGCCAAGTCACTAGACAAAAAAGTAGATCTTATCATCACAGGAGCAGAAACTGAGCTAGACCGAACGGTCATTGACGAAATCGGGGATCCGCTGGTGCATTTATTGCGTAATGCAGTTGACCATGGTATCGAATCCATTGCGGATCGTGTTGCTGCTGGTAAGCCGGAGACCGGAACGGTCTATTTGCGGGCTTTCCACAGTGGTAATCACGTCTTCATTGAGATCGAAGAAGATGGAACAGGGATTTATCCGGAGAAGGTTCTGAAATCTGCTGTGAAGAAGGGTGTTATAACACAAGAGCAGGCAGCCAGTATGTCAGACGACGAAGCTTTTCAGTTGTTATTTGCCCCAGGCTTCAGTACAGCAGAGGTCATTTCTGATGTTTCAGGGCGCGGGGTAGGGCTAGATGTTGTGAAATCTAAGATTTCTTCTTTGGGCGGCAATGTAACGATTTATTCTGCTCCAGGTAAAGGAACAAATTTCTCAGTACAACTGCCTCTAACTCTATCTATCATTGCTGCAATGCTTATCCGTTTAGGTTCTGAGAAGTATGCCATTCCTTTGACCTCTATAGTGGAAACCGGAATCGTGAAGCAATCTCAGATCCGTACAATCCATGGCAATAAAATGGTAGAATTCCGTGATTCACATATTCCTCTGGTTTCGCTAAGTCGTCTCTTTTCAGTACCAGATTATGATGAGAGTACCGAAGAAGAAACAGAAATCGTAGTTGTGCGCAAGGGAGAAAGATTAGTTGCCTTAGCAGTACAGGATTTTATTGGCCAGAACGAGGTTGTGATTAAGAATCTGGGTAAATATTTGCCTGATGTACAAGGAATATCTGGCGCAACCATTCTTGGTGATGGTCAAGTAGCACTTATTATTGATCCCAACGCTTTTATTAAATAACTAGGATAGAACAGGGAGGTTCATTCCATGGCTGAAGATATTAAAGTGATAGTGTTCAAATTAGGCGTAGAGGAATATGGAATTGAAGTTGAGAAGGTACAAACTATTGAGCGCATGATGCCCATTACTCGTGTACCTAAGACCTATTCATTTATCAAAGGTGTAATTAATTTACGTGGTGTTGTTATTCCTGTAATTGATTTACGGGGCCGTTTCGGCATCGAAGAGGCTGAACACACCGATCAGACAAGAATCATCATCGTATCTGTTAATGAAATGGAAGTAGGCTTCATTGTAGACTCTGCAAATGATGTTATAGATCTGAACAGAGATTCTATTGATACACCTCCTGATGTTGTTGGCGGCATCAAGGCGAAGTATTTGGATGGGGTGGCCAAGATTGGAGACGAGCGCTTACTGATTATGCTCAACTTGTCAGAAGTGCTTAACAAAAGCGAAATCGTTCAATTAGAAAGCCTAGAGGGCTAACCTGTGGAACTATTTAAGCACTATAAGGATTTCAAAATGGATGTGCTTAAGGAAGTTGGGAACATTGGAGCTGGAAATGCAGCCACCGCATTATCACAGCTCTTGAACAAGCCGATAGATATGGCTGTTCCTAAGGTACAGCTCCTTAACTTTGAAGAAATTACTGATAAAGTTGGCGGAGCCGAAGAACTAGTATATGCGGTGTTTCTACGTGTGGAGGGTGAAGCTCCAGGTAACCTGTTTTTCATTCTGTCACCAGAAGCGGCAATGAACTTGCTTAGTCGTATTGCAGGCATTGAGCTGTCGAGTGATGAAGAGCTTGGAGAAATGGAACTTTCTGCGCTAAGCGAAATTGGCAATATTTTGGCAGGTTCGTATCTTTCTTCTCTAGCAGACTTCACCTCACTTTCTATGTATCCAACGGTTCCGGCCCTTGCTATGGACATGGCTGGCGCCATCCTTAGCTACGGTCTGCTGCAATTCGGGCAGATGGGGGACGATGCATTGTTGATCGACACTACCTTCTTTGAGGGGAAAAACGAAATTGAAGGGCAATTTTTCCTTATTCCCGATCCGGAATCATTCCCGAAAATCTTCAAATCGCTAGGAGTTCCTTTTGAAAATGATTGAAGAACAAAGCATTATTAAAGTAGGGATGGCGGATCTTAACGTTGGCAGCCAAGATAGTTTAATTCGTACCACAGGTCTTGGCTCCTGCGTGGGATTAACATTGTTTGACCCTGGAAAAAAGCTCGCAGGGATGGCGCATGTGATGCTCCCATCATCTGAGATTGCTAGGGAAGGGCAGTTAAACATCGCTAAGTTTGCAGATACCGCAGTGCCGGAGCTCTTATCCCGTCTGCTAGAGCTTGGGGCGGTTCGGAGCCGGATCGTAGCCAAGATGGCCGGAGGTTCACAAATGTTTGCCTTTGCCGGGGGGAGCGACACCATGAGGATCGGGCCTCGTAATGTTGAATCTTGTAAACTAGCACTTGAAAATTTAAAAATTCCGTTAATCGCAGAAGACACAGGCGGCAATTATGGCCGTACGATAGAAATAGCCTGCAACACTGGTATATTGTTTATTCGCAGTGTGCAAAAAGGCGCTAAGGAACTATAATTATGAATATGATTGGAAACATTTTGATAAACTTGGTGTCGGGTTTGGTAGGTTTCATATTTACCTTTTTTGTAACCTACAGTAACAATGTATTGGGTACTAGTTTATTAAGAAGCCTAATTGCATTTATCATCTGGTTTCTGCTTGCTTTTCTCTTAAGATGGGTATTGGGTTTTATTATGATTCAAACATCGCCTCCGGATGAAGTGGACACTGGCGGTGAAGAACTTGGGGCGAAGCTGGACATCAGCACCCCTAATGAGGATGAAGAATTAATCAATCTACTAAAACCGAAGCCAGGACAAGGAAACGAAAATAGCGAGGGATTTAAGCCTCTTACACCTCCTAAGCTAGTTTCGATGAAGGATCCTGAAGAATTGGCCAAGGCCGTTCGTCACCTGAAAGAAGAATAAGTGAGGGCTGAGGCGGAATCGGTGATCTTATTGGAAGGTACATTTCGCCGCGAATGCTCGCTGACTAAACTTTGGGAAGGGTGAAAGCTATTGAACGAGCGTAAAGCTTCTCAATTGGAAACTGACGAGCTATGGGAACAGTGGAAAGAACACAGAGACCCTGAAGCCAAAAAGAAGCTGATAGAGAGTTATCTCCATATTGTTGATTATGTATCCAGTCGTTTGGCTGTGGGATTACCCAAAAATGTATCCAAAGATGATTTAGCCAGCAATGGGGTTATGGGACTAATTGATGCGATTGAGAAATTCGACTACAAACGAGGATTGCAATTTCAGACCTATGCGTCCTGGCGTGTGCGTGGTGCGATATTAGATTCATTACGCCAAAGTGATTGGGTACCTAGATCCGTTCGGGAAAAAGCTAAAAAAATCGAGGACGCTTATCAGCAGCTGGAGCAGAAGCACTTAAGGTCAGTTAGTGACGAGGAAATGAGCCAATACCTTAATATTAGTGAACTGGAATTTCAAAATATGTTGCAGGATGTGGCTGTGATGTCACTTTGCTCACTGGAAGACCCGATTCGTGAAGAGGAATCAGAGACCCGAATGTCCATACTGGTGGACGATAAAGCTAAGAATCCGGATAGCAAGGTAAATGAATTCTACTTGCGCGAAGCGCTCACCAAAGGTATTGAGAAATTAACGGTGAAAGAAAGGACCGTTGTGTCCCTTTTATATTATGAAGATTTATCTTTAAGTGAGATTGCTGAGGTCATGTCGTTATCTCCTTCAAGAATTTCGCAGTTGCATTCCAAAGCTATTTTGCGGCTGAGGGGAACGCTCGAGAAGAACCGTGATCTCCTTATGCAGAACGATTAACCGTTAGCGGTGACAAGGGGGAGCAAAATTTGATCGGTCAATATGCTTTGAATCAGTACTTGAGTATAACTTTTTCGGAGGACAAAGGGATCGCGTATTTGCAGTTCTCCAAAAAGGATGAGAATTTTTCCTGCTCATCTACAGAACTGGAAGCCTTCCTGCACAGTCACAATATTCGCTACGGTATCAAGAGTGATGTTGTCGAACGTATTTGTAGTCATCCTGAGGAGTTTTTTTGGAGTAAAGTTCCGATTGCTGCAGGTTATCCTGCTGTGCATGGCACGGATGGACGAGTTATGCTTACAGTAGATCTGGAAGAGGACCGCAAACCGCTTGAGAAAGCGGATGGTAAGGTCGACTATAAGGACTTGGTCCGGCTTCGTAATGTACTTAAAGGAAAGTTAATAGCTAAAATTATCCCTGCCCAGCCTGGAAAGCTAGGGATGACTGTAACTGGTGATGAGCTTGCTTTCAAGGCTGGAAAGGAAGCTCATTTTAAAATCGGGAAAAATGTACTCATTGATAATGACGGCACTTCGATGTATGCAGCGATTGATGGACTGGTAACGTTAACTGATAACGGGAAAATCAATGTGTTTCCTGTATATGAAGTGAATGGTGATGTGGATTACAGCACTGGAAATATTGATTTTGTAGGTACAGTCGTCATACGCGGGAATGTCCTTTCAGGCTTCACTGTAAAGTCTGCCGGTGATATTCGGGTTGTAGGCGGCGTTGAAGGTGCAGAGTTAATCTCTGGGGGTTCCATTGAAATTACTGGTGGAATTATCGGATATAACAAAGGTCAAGTTACTGCTGGGAAAAGTGTGAAGGTTTCTTTCATTCAAGATGGAAACGTAACCGCTGGTGAAGATGTAATTGTTTCTCAGAGTATTATGCATTCCAATATACGTGCTGGTAGAGATGTTATCTGTAACGGCTCTAAAGGTTTGATTGTGGGTGGAATCGTTCAGTCTGGAGATAGAGTTGTAGCACGAACTATAGGTAACACCATGTCCACTGCGACTGTGATTGAGGTAGGCGTGGTTCCAGAGCTTAGAAATGAGATTAACGAGCTTCGTCAAGAGTTGCGGCAGCTGCTGGAGAACGAGGATAAAACCTCTAAAGCTTTGTATCTATTAAATCAATTGGCTACTAACGGTCAGCTCCCTGCGGATAAAGTGGCGCTTCGCGTCAAATTAAATGCTACTAAACAATCCCATCAACGTGAAGAAAAAAGAATTAAAGAACGAGTGCTAGAGATAGAAAGAATGTTAGAAGATACAGGTAGAGCGAGAGTTGAGGTTATCAAAACCATTTATGGCGGTTCAAAGATCATGATCGGCAGATATACCCGATTTGTTAAGGATGCTACGGAGCGGGTTGTGTTTATTTACAGTGATGGGGATATATCTTTAACGCCGTACAATTAATCGGGCGGGCAGCATTTGCGGCCGGCCATTACTTGTGAGAGAAGGGTTAAGATGAGCCTAAAACCGGTGGAACTGCAAATTGCTTTGCCTCGCACCACGGAGGCGGGCAAGCTTCAGAATGAATCTCAGCAACGTCCTGCTATCGACCAACATCAATTGGCTGGGCAAAATGTAAAACAAAGTCAGGAATTGGCCATGCGGAGCACTGAAGTGGATGAGTCTTCTGAATCAGCTTTACGGGATGGCGGTGGAAAAGGCAATCCACATTCAGGTGGAAATTCTTCTTCAGATAAACACTCGAACTCGCCTGCAACCCGTGATGCCGAGCATCCTTACAAAGGCCAACGCATTGATCTAAGTCTTTAATAAGAATCCACATGAATCTACATCTGAAATGCAAAAGGAGATAAGGCACTTGCAACCATGGGTTTATATTGTGCTAGTAGGTGTCGCCGCTATTCTTTATGCCCTTTTACTTCCCGCACGTGTAAAGGAAGGAAAAGCTAATCAGCAAAGCCTCAAGGAAACAGAGGCTACGCTTGAGCTATATATGGCAGACATAGAGCGCGAGAATGAGGAACTGGTACAATTAGTTAGTAGTATTAAACAACAATCGCAAACTAATCATAATTTACTGCAGGGACAGGTTAATGAATTACAGAGTCAAGTGGTAGAGTTGCAGAACAGCTCTTTAAAGCTAGAAGCACGAGTGGCCGAGGAAGAGAAGGGTTTGAAAGAACTTGCAGTGACGGTTGAACAAGGTTCGAAGGTTAAAGTTGGTGTTAACGAAGATACGTCTCTGCCAGCAGAGATGAGTTCAGTGTCGCCAGATGTGAAAGCGAAACCTATTAGTTCGATAAAATTACGTTACCCAAGATTGTTTGAACTGCATGAGCAGGGCAAATCGATAGACTCCATTGCCAAGACGGCTGGACTTCAGCGAGGGGAAGTGCAACTGATTCTGCAACTTGCCAAACAGGAGGAATCGGTATGATTAAGAACCGTTCATTCTTGTTCGGACTAGGCACAGGACTAATTACTGGCGCTTTATTACTTCAGTTAATGATCTCCGGTGGAGCGGCTCCACTTACCAAAGAACAAGTTCTACAGGGTGCTGAAAAATTGAATATGAAAGTCATCGATGAATCTGCAGAATCTGCCTCGGGGGAAGCTGAGAATGATAATAAAGAGGAAATCACAGAGACCGAGGGATCGACAGTAGTAAGCAAGGAGAACGTCAGCCCCTCTGCGCCGGCTGCTGCAGCCTCCCCCACGCCGGTAGTGTCACCTACAGTACCTGAGAGCTCTGATAAAGCCGTTGCGCCGAAGAAGCCATCTACGCCTACTGACGGCAAGGTTGAGCAGCCACAGGTCACTCCAAAGGCCAGTGCCGCTCCAACCGCTGTAGCTCCTGTAACGCCTAAAGTCACAGCAAATGCTAGTGTTTCTGTTCGAATTCCATCTGGCAGCACATTGACCGCAACAACAGATATTTTAGCGAAGGCTGGCGTCATTAAAGATAAGTCTACTTTTCTAGAGGCTGCAAACAAACGTAAGATTAATACCAAAATTCAATCCGGTTCTTATAGCTTTAATAAGGGAGAAAGTATTGACTCCATAATAGAGAAATTAATAACTTTAAAGTGATCGTTGCATACACTGAGATAATATGGTATAGTAATTGACGGTGTTAAAACACACGCCGGTTGATTTCGACAAGGGGTGCTTTCTTCTGAAGAAAGTCTTGCTGAAAGATGACGCATGGCGGAGGAGACACACAATAAACCAAACTTAGGAGGTGTGTGAAGATGGCAGTAATCTCCATGAAACAGCTTCTAGAAGCTGGGGTACACTTCGGTCACCAGACTCGTCGTTGGAACCCAAAGATGGATCGTTATATCTTCACTGAAAGAAACGGAATTTACATTATTGACTTGCAAAAAACAGTCAAAAAGGTAGAGGAAGCTTACAACTTTGTAAAAAGCGTCGCTGGTGACAACGGCACAATCCTATTCGTAGGAACAAAGAAACAAGCTCAAGATTCCGTAAAAGAAGAAGCAGAACGTTCCGGTATGTTCTTCATTAACCAACGTTGGTTGGGCGGAACGCTTACTAACTTCCAAACTATCCAAAAGCGTATTGATCGCTTGAAGAAATTGGAATCTTGGGAAGAAGACGGTACTTTTGAAGTACTACCTAAGAAAGAAGTTATCCTTCTTCGCAAAGAGAAAGATCGTCTTGAAAAATTCTTGGGCGGTATCAAGAACATGAAAGGTCTTCCAAGCGCGTTGTTCATCATTGACCCGCGTAAAGAGCGTATTGCAGTTGCAGAAGCTCGCAAATTGGGTATTCCAATCGTAGCTATCGTTGATACTAACTGTGATCCAGACGAAATCGACTACGTAATTCCAGGTAACGACGACGCTATCCGCGCTGTTAAATTGTTGACTGGTAAAATGGCAGACGCTGTTGTTGAAGCTCACCAAGGCGAAGACACAACTACTGCTTAAGTAGCGACTAGCACATACAAGAACTTAAATGAAAAGGGTGGTTGGCAGGTGGATAACCTCTCACTGCCCTTTTTTTAGGATAAAGGCCTTGAATAATGTAAGAAAACGACAATTACCTGGAGGGAATAAACAATGGCAGTTGATGCAAAAGCAGTAAAAGAACTTCGTGAAAGAACAGGCGCTGGTATGCTTGATTGTAAAAAAGCGCTTGAAGAAGCTAATAACGATATTACTAAAGCAGCAGAATTGCTTCGTGAAAAAGGTCTGTCCGCAGCAGCAAACAAAGCAGGACGTATTGCTACTGAAGGCGTTGTAGAATCTTACATCCACGCTGGCGGCCGCATTGGTGTGCTTGTAGAAATCAACTGCGAAACTGACTTTGTTGGTAAAACAGATTCCTTCAAGGAATTTGCTCGCGATATCGCTATGCAAATCGCTGCAGCAAACCCTCGTTATGTTCGTCGTGAAGAAGTACCACAAGAAGATGTTGAAAAAGAAAAAGAAATCCTGAAAGCTCAAGCTTTGAACGAAGGTAAGCCTGAGAAAATCATTGAAAAAATGGTTGAAGGACGTATTGGTAAATATTACGAAGAATATTGCTTGCTTGAGCAAACTTTCGTTAAAGACCCAGACAAAACAATCTCCCAATTGTTGAATGAAAAAATCAGCACAATCGGAGAAAACATCTCGATCCGTCGTTTTGCTCGTTTTGAACTAGGCGAAGGTTTGGAAAAGAAAGTGGATAACTTTGTTGAAGAAGTTATGGCACAAGTTAATCAATAATAGCTTCATCATAAATATGAAGAATTGAATAAAGGCAAGCATCAGAAGAGCGGAACACGTACACGTAGTGTTCCGTCTTTTGCAGAAAGTGAGGGTATACATTTGGAACAGCCGGTATTTAAGAGAGTAGTCCTTAAGGTAAGTGGAGAGTCTTTGGCAGGACAAAACGGATATGGTATTGATGCCGACATGATTATTTCCATCGCTGAACAGATCAAGGAAGTTGTAGAACTTGGCGTTCAGGTTGCAATTGTTTGTGGCGGGGGTAACATTTGGCGCGGGATCGCGGGCAGCGCAAGCGGCATAGATCGCGCTACTGCAGATTATATGGGCATGCTGGCAACAGTAATGAACTCACTTGCTCTTCAGGACGCATTAGAGCAAATTGATGTGCCAACAAGAGTGCAGACTTCGATCTCGATGCAGCAAATTGCTGAACCATATATTCGTCGTCGTGCGATTCGCCACTTGGAGAAGGGCCGGGTTGTTATTTTTGCAGCAGGCACAGGTAACCCATTCTTCTCAACAGATACTACTGCAGCACTTAGAGCGGCAGAGATCGAAGCAGAAGTTATTCTGATGGCGAAAAATAAGGTTGACGGAGTATATTCTGCTGATCCGTTCAAAGATAGTACAGCTGAGAAATTCGAACAGCTTACTTATATGGATGTTCTGAATAAAAACCTCGGTGTTATGGATTCAACAGCTTCATCTTTATGCATGGATAACAATATACCGCTCATTGTATTCGCCATTACAGAACAAGGCAATATCAAACGTGTCGTTCTCGGTGAGAAGATCGGAACGATTGTTAAAGGGAGTGTAGATTAATGCCACAATCGGTCAAAAAAAATGCCGAAGAGCGTATGGACAAAGCGATTTCATCGCTGAAACGTGACTTGGCAACATTACGTGCAGGACGTGCAACAACATCGCTTCTCGATCGTATTCAAGTTGAATATTACGGAGCACCTACTCCAATTAATCAGCTGGCCAACATAAGTACTCCGGATTCCCGGACACTGTTGATTCAGCCGTGGGACAAAACATCGATGTCTGATATTGAACGGGCGATCATGAAATCCGATATCGGATTGACGCCAGCCAATGACGGCACCATTATTCGTCTTTCTATCCCTCCGCTGACTGAAGAGCGTCGGACGGACTTGGTTAAGCTGACTAAGAAGTTTGGTGAAGAAGCGAAAGTAGCGATCCGCAACATTCGCCGTGATGCCAACGATGATATTAAAAAGATGGAGAAAAACGGTATCTCTGAAGATGAGTCCCGTGGCCATCAGGAAGACATTCAAAAAACAACGGATAAGTTCATAGCCGAAGTTGACAAAGTGCTTGTCTCCAAAGAAAAAGAGATTATGGAAGTTTAATGATATTCAAGAGACTTAAGGCCCCTCCGTTAATGGTGGGGTTTGTCTCTTTCTGATAAGAGCTTGGAGGAAACGGAAATGATCAAACGGATTCAAGCGTGGCTGAGCCGTAAAGACAGGCAACAGTCAGTCGAGATTTCACCGGATAACATTCCCCGGCATGTGGCTGTGATTATGGATGGTAATGGACGCTGGGCTAAACGGCGCGGCTTACCGCGCGTTATGGGTCATCAGAACGGCATGAAGGCTGTCAAACGTGCTACGATCGCTGCAGACGAATTAGGTATTAAATACTTAACGATGTATGCGTTCTCGACAGAAAACTGGATACGCCCGAAAGAAGAAGTCGATTACTTGATGCGTTTGCCTGGGGAGTTTCTGGCGATTGAGCTTGATGAGCTAATCGAGAAGAATGTTCAAGTACGCATGATGGGTGACGCTGACGCTTTACCTTCATATACCCGTAAGGCTATGGAAGAGGCGGTAGCTCGAACAAAAGAGAATACTGGATTGATCTTGAATTTTGCTCTTAACTATGGTGGACGCAATGAAATAGAAGGCTGTATGCGCAGTTTAGGGAAAGATATCCAAGCTGGTATATTGTCGCCAGAAGAAATTACATCAGAGTTGATTAACAACAGACTATTAACTGCTGGTTTACCCGATCCTGATTTGTTGATACGAACAAGTGGAGAAATTCGGCTTAGCAATTTTATGTTATGGCAGATTGCCTATAGTGAATTGTGGTTTACTGATGTGTACTGGCCTGAGTTCGACAAAGAGCATTTGCATCAGGCCGTTGCTGAATATCAACGACGAACACGCCGTTATGGTGGACTGAAGTAGCTTGTTAGGAGATGGAACCTTTGAAGCAGCGATTGATTACCGGAATTGTTGCCGGAGTATTATTTTTAGGGTTATGTGTACTGGGAAACTGGCCGTATCAGGTTCTGCTTATTGCTATGGCTCTTATAGGTTTTTATGAATTTGTCAAAATGATAGGTATTCCTACGCTTTCCGGTACTACTTTTCTGGGTTACGCAGCTATTCTAAGCTTCATGATCCCATGGAATTTGCTTGGTGTTTCTGAGCCGCTGTCCTGGGAGCAAGGGATTTGGATTCTGCTGTTATTGTTCCTTCTGGTCACCGTTTTCACTAAAAATAAATTAGATATTCGAGTAACAGCCTTGCTGTTTACTGGTATTGTATACATTGGAATGGGCTTCTCTTATATGGCCGAGGCTCGTGCATCGGATGACGGACATGGTTTGTTCTGGACTTTTTTGCTCCTGTTCTGCATTTGGGGCAGTGATGCGGGGGCATATTTTGTAGGCAGAAGCTTTGGCAAGAACAAGCTCTGGCCGGCCATCAGTCCTAACAAAACGGTGGAAGGTGCTGTTGGCGGGGTACTGATCTCGATGCTTATTTCTATCGTGTTTGCGCTGCTTGCTCCTGAACACTTGGCGATAGGACGAGCATTGCTTATTGGGCTTTCTTGTGCGATATTAGGACAGCTTGGAGATCTTGTGCAGTCAGCTTATAAACGTGCGTATGGCATTAAAGACTCAGGTACACTTTTGCCAGGGCATGGCGGTATTCTTGATCGATGTGACAGCTGGATTATCGTATTTCCATTCGTACATATTGTAATGCTTATGCCTTACTATTAAACGAAGGGAGAGAGAGTATAACTATGAAAAAAATAAGTGTTCTAGGTTCGACGGGTTCGATCGGCACTCAGACTCTAGATGTCATCGCAATGCACCCAGACTCTTTTGAAGTAGATGGCTTGGCGGCCGGAACAAATACAGCATTATTACTGGAGCAAGTTCGTCGTTTTAACCCGCGTAGAGTCTCTGTGGCAACGAAAGAGCTGGCAGATGAGATTAGATCCAGCCTACCTTCTGGTATAGAGCTTTACAGCGGGAATGAAGGGCTTGTTGAAGTGGCGGCTGGCGGCGATGCCGAAATGGTCGTAACGGCTGTTATGGGAAGCGTAGGGCTTCAATCAACACTAGCGGCAATTGAAGCCGGCAAACATATTGGACTCGCCAATAAGGAGACATTAGTAACGGCCGGACATTTGGTCACTGATCTTGCTAATCGTAAGGGAGTTAAGCTGTTGCCGATTGATAGTGAGCATTCAGCTATTTATCAATGTCTCAATGGCGAGAATATCTCAGATATTGCCTACATCACTTTAACAGCATCCGGCGGCTCATTCCGTGACTTTACGCGTGATCAGCTTAAGGATGTGACGGTAGAAGATGCGCTTCGTCATCCGAATTGGAGCATGGGCGCGAAAATAACGATAGATTCTGCTACAATGGTGAACAAGGGCTTAGAGGTTATTGAAGCTCATTGGTTATTCGGTCTTCCGTATGAACAAGTGAAGGTGCTGCTGCACCCGGAGAGCATCATTCACTCTTATGTTGAATTCCGTGACAGCAGTATTATTGCCCAGCTTGGCAATCCCGATATGCGTGTCCCGATTCAATATGCACTTACTTATCCAGATCGTTGGGAATCTCCGGCACAGCGTTTGTCGTTAGCTGAGATAGGACGTTTGACATTCCGTGAAATGGACTTTGAACGTTACCCTGCACTGAAGCTAGCGATAGATTGCGGAAAAGCTGGTGGAACGGCGACTACTGCTTTCAACGCTGCGAACGAAATAGCAGTTGCTCGATTCTTAAGTCATGAGATCTCGTTCCTGCGTATTGAGGAGATTATCGGAGAAGTGCTAGATTGTCATAATAACGAGCATAATCCGAATCTGGAACAAATTGAATCCTGTGATAGACGTGTTCGAGAGCTGGCAGCTACGCTGTAGAACGTAGAAAGATCTCCTTTTAAAAATATAAGAAAGTATAAGTTTCACTTTATACATTATCCTTATATTTCTCGCGTAAACGCGTACCGTCTCCTTAAGGAACACTGATGGCGTTATTGCTTGACTGGAAATACTTACTTTGCCCTAAAAATAGGTTGGGACAGTTGATTCTCTTGTGCCTGATCGGAGAATAATGATAAATTAAGAGGACATACTTCGGTCTTACACCTAAAGGGGGATGATACGTTTGGAAATGGTTCAGGTCGTTTTTTTAACGGTGCTCATGTTTTTTGTACTTGTGACTGTACACGAATGGGGTCACTATTATTTTGCCAAACGCGCCGGTATTCTCGTGAGGGAATTTGCTATCGGTTTCGGTCCGAAACTGTTTTCTTATAAACGGAATGAGACTCAGTTCACTCTTCGCTTACTGCCTTTTGGCGGTTATGCCCGCATGGCTGGTGAAGATCCTGAGATTGTCGAGATTGGTTCTGGACAGACCATTGCGGTAAGGCTCGGACAAGACAATAAAGTTAAAAACATTTATCTGGATGCACTAGACACCCGTAGAAATGTTATCCGTGGTGAGGCGCTGAGTACCGATCTCGAAGATAAATTGCAGATTACCTTAGATGTGGACGGAGAAGTTACTACTTATGATGTTCATCCGCAAGCGATGATGATTAAAGGGACGCAACAGACACAAATTGCACCTAAAGATCGTCAATTCGGTAGCAAGACCGTGGGTCAGCGTGCGTTGGCTATCGTTGCGGGTCCTGTGATGAACTTTCTGTTAGCCTTTGTACTCTTCGCCATTCATTTGCAAATGGTCGGGATTCAAGTTGAAAATCCTACTTTTGTTAAGATTGGCGACGTCTCCGAAGGAATGCCAGCGCAAGAAGCAGGACTCCAAAAGGGCGATATCATTGTCTCCATCAATGGTGAGAAAATCGGTGCTGATTACCAAAAAATGATTAGCTTGACCTCGGAGTCCAAAGGTAAAGAAATGAACTGGACGCTGCAACGGGGAGAAGAAACCCTTAATGTTAAGCTAGTTCCTCGTAGTATGGAAGGACAAGAAGGCGGTAAAATAGGCATCACTCCTGAGCTACCTACTCGTAAAGCTGGTTTTGGCGAGACGATAACAGGTTCAGGAAAAGCTATGGTCGATACGACAGAAGCTATCTTTTTGGGCTTTAAACAATTGATCAATAAATTCAATATGGATGATATTGGAGGTCCGGTTCGTACGTTTGAGGTAACCGGTCAAATTGCTCAACAAGGTATTCAGTATCTTACATACTGGGCCGCTATTTTGAGTCTATATCTGGGGATATTTAACCTCTTGCCGATTCCGGCACTCGATGGAAGCCGTCTGGCATTCCTAGGTGTTGAGGCACTGCGTGGCAAACCTGTGGATCCGGGTCATGAAGGCATGGTTCACTTTGTAGGTTTTGCACTGCTATTTTTATTAATGATTGCTGTTACGTATAATGATATTTTACGTTTGATCAGCGGCTAATTTTCTTCGGGAGGCATTCCATTACATGGCTAAAGATAAACAATTCGTTACGGAAATCACGCCGCAAAGCGAGGATTTCTCACGCTGGTATATTGATGTTATTAAAAAAGGAGACTTGATGGATTACTCTCCTGTTCGTGGCTGTATTGTATTTAAGCCAGAAGGCTATGAAATATGGGAGCATATTCAGGAGGAAATGAACCGTCGCCTCAAGGAAACTGGGCATCGAAACGCTTATTTTCCAGTGTTCATTCCAGAGAGTTTCTTTCAGAAGGAAAAGGATCATATTGAAGGCTTTAATCCAGAGCTGCCATGGGTAACAGAAGCGGGTGGTGACGTACTTGAGGAACGTCTCGCAGTTCGTCCTACTTCAGAGACCATGTTCGGCCACATGTACTCTAAATGGATTCAATCTTATCGTGACCTTCCTGTACTTATCAATCAATGGGCGAACGTGGTTCGTTGGGAGAAACGTACATTACCATTTATCCGCACGACTGAGTTTCTTTGGCAAGAAGGGCATACCGCGCATGAGAATGAAGCGGAAGCTCGTGAAGAAACTATGCGGATGCTGGATAACTACCGTGATTTTGTCGAGACCTATCTTGCCATTCCGGTTATTACTGGACAAAAGACACCTTCCGAGCGTTTTGCCGGTGCGGTAGATACGTATTCTATTGAAGCGATGATGAAGGATGGACGCGCTGTTCAGGCTGCTACTTCACATTACCTCGGCACCAAGTTTGCCACAGCTTTTGAGATTCAATATTTAAGCCGTGACAATAATTTGGAGTATGTACACACTACTTCATGGGGCTCAACCACTCGCTTGATTGGCTCCTTGATTATGGTACATGGAGATGACCGCGGTCTTGTTCTGCCGCCTAAGGTAGCTCCAACGCAAGTTATTATGATTCCTATCGGACCTCCTAAGACCCGCGAAGCTGTGATTGGGCGGACGGACGAGCTGTTCAAGGAATTGAAGAATGCTGGCGTTCGTGTACGTGTGGATGATCGTTCAGATGTTACTCCAGGCTGGAAGTTTAATGAATATGAAATGCGTGGAGTGCCAGTACGTTTGGAGCTTGGACCACGCGACATGGAGAATGGCGTCTGCGTTCTCGTCTCACGTGTCACCGGTGAGAAGAAGGTTATTCAACAGGAGAACCTCGTAGAAGAGGTTCAAACAATGCTTGAACAGGTTCACAACGAAATGTTCGAACGTGCCCTGAAATTCCGCGAGGACCACTTCTATTCTGTGGATTCCTTGGAGGAAATGAAGGCTTCGATGGATGAAAAACGTGGATTTGCTCTAGCTGGATGGTGTGGTTCCGAAGAATGCGAGTCCAAAGTTAAGGAAGAGACAGGTGCGGGTAGCCGCAATATTCCTTTTGATCCAGCGGAGACTAAGCAAGTCTGCATTTGCTGTGGCCAACCAGCCAAGCATACTGTGGTTTTTGCAAAGGCATATTAATCTTTAGGCACCGATCAACAGTCTTGTAGTATTTTAATTTAGCTTCTGGAGAGAGGAGTCGGCGGGCCGTAAGAACCCAATGCTTTTTGAAACCAGAAGCTTTTTAAAATATAAGAATTTATAGGAATTCGCTATAAATTATCCTTATATTTTTACGAGAAACAGTTATCGTCTTTAAAAGGCGACAACATCGTTTCTTCTTATCATATTGTACTTTCACTGTATATCATGGATAGTTTTAACTGGGTTATTAAAGGTGGGAGGAAAGCATGGAACAAAACCAGGAGAGAAGAAAAAGGTTCGAGCTCTTGATGAAGCAGGGTGAAATTCCGCCTGCAATCATGGATCCCTACTTTTTAGACGGGTATATAGAACGTGTTGAGATCAGTCGCGGCAACCGGGACTGGCAAATCGTTATTACGAAAGAAAGTCTGGTTCCAGCACAGGTATATCGGACATTTAGCCTTAGAATGCGGGAGAAGCTACAGCATATAGCTAAAGTAAGCTTTTTGTTCCTATATGATGAGAAGGTTAGTAGAGCGGAGCTTGTCCAAGAATATTGGGGACTGTTTCTGGAGTGGGTGCATCGGGAGATTCCATCGGTAAACGGCTGGCTGACCCGCTCCTCACAGGAGCTTAAAGAGGATACTTTAATGTTAACGATGAGTGATTCCACTTCGATGGAGCTGGCTCGCAAAAAAGGCATCGATGGAGCAATTATTAAATTTTATGATAAGTATTTCGGTCTCTCCTTAAAAGTTAAATTACTAATGGCGGAGAACGAAAATAATAATGTTGAAGCATTCGAAGAATTTCAGCAAAAGCTTCAGCAAGAACAACGCGAGATTGTTGAGCAGATGATGACTGCTGTTGAAACAGAAGCTCCTGCTGATGATAGCGATCCTAATGAAGTAATTAAGCTTCAAGTGGGGTATGAAATTAAGGAACAGGCTGTGCCGATTCTTGAAATTCAAGATGAAGAGAAGAAAATTACAATTCAGGGTACCATTTTTGGTCTGGATCGTAAGGAGCTTCGCAATGGCAGTACCTTGTTCACTTTCAGTCTGACCGATTTTACGGATTCTCTACAAATGAAGATGTTCGCGAAGACTAAAGATGATCTGAAGGTTATGAGTCAGCTAGCTAATGGCAAATGGGTAAGAGCACGCGGAAAAGTAGAATATGACCGTTTTATGCAGATTCCTGAGCTCGTGATGATCCCTTCGGATTTAACGGAAGTTAAGGCACCGCCTGCACGTAAAGATACTGCTCCTAAGAAACGGGTGGAATTCCACCTTCACACTACGATGAGTACGATGGATGCGGTCACTCCGATCACTACCTATGTCAAAACAGCTGCCCAGTGGGGTCATCCTGCGATTGCTATTTCTGATCATGGTGGCGTTCAGGCTTTTCCTGATGCAAACCATGCAGCTCATAAGCATAAGATAAAAATGATTTATGGTGTGGAAGCTAATGTTGTGAATGACTCTGTGAATATTGTCGAGAATGCTCAGCCTTTGGACTTGAAGACAGCTACCTATGTAGTGTTTGATATAGAAACCACGGGTTTATCGATTACCCGCAATAATATTACGGAGCTGGCGGCCATTAAAATGTGCGAAGGCAAAGAAGTAGACCGTTATTCTACTTTTGTTAATCCGCATGAGAAAATCCCTTATCATATTCAGCAATTGACCAATATTACGGATGAAATGGTTAAGGATGCTCCTGATCTTGAACCAGTACTGCGTAAGTTTGTTGAATTTGTGGGTGACAGTATCCTTGTAGCTCATAACGCCAGGTTTGATATGGGTTTTATTCAGGCCTCGTTACGTAAAATAGGTGAACCTGATCTTCCGAATCCATCTCTTGATACGCTTGAGCTCGCTCGCTTACTATATCCAAGCATGAAGAATCACAGGCTGAACACATTAGCCGATAAATATAAAGTTCTTCTGGAAAGCCATCACCGTGCGATTGATGATACCATAGCACTCGGCGGTATATTAACAGGATTGCTCGCAGATGCTGAAAAGATGAAGGGCATGACCCGCCTTGATCGGCTAAACGATTATGTGGGTAATGATCTTTCGAACACAAGACCGTTCCACTGTAATATTTATGCACTTAATCAAATAGGCAAAAAAAATCTTTATAAGCTCATTTCCATGTCACATACGGAATATTTCAAACGTGTACCTTGTATTCCAAAATCCAAGCTGGAAGAGCATAGAGATGGACTGCTAGTGATTTCCGGTTGTGAACGTGGAGAGTTTTTTGAAGCAGTACTCAACAAAACGACTGAGGAAGCCATGGAGGTTGCTCATTTTTATGATGTGCTGGAGATTCAGCCATTGACCATGTACATGCACTTGGTGGACAAGGGTTTTGTAGCAGGCCCTGATGAGCTTCGCGATGTAGTCCGCAAGGTTTGCGAAATAGGGGAACAGTTAAATAAACCTGTTATCGCAACGGGGAATGTGCATTATCTTGAACCCCGGGACAAGCTGTATCGTGATATTACGATTAATGGGATCACAGGCTTTAGTCCGCTTAAAGACCAACGCAAACCGGATGCACACTTCCGCACAACGGATGAAATGCTGTCTGAATTCGAATTTCTCGGTGCTGAAAAAGCGATGGAAGTCGTTGTCACAAATACAGTTGAGCTGGCGGAGCGTTTTGAAGAACTGGAGCTATTTCCAGATAAGCTATTTACACCAATTATTGACGGGGCGGACGAAGAAATTCGCGAGACCTGCTACAATACAGCCAAATCCATTTACGGTGAAGAGCTGCCTGAAGTAGTTATTGCCCGTTTGGAGAAAGAGCTTGCACCGATTATTAAATACGGGTTCTCTGCCAACTATTTGATTTCTGAACGTCTCGTAAAAAAATCAAATCAGGATGGGTATCTCGTAGGCTCGCGGGGTTCCGTAGGTTCTTCTGTAGTCGCTACATTTCTTGGGATTTCAGAAGTTAATCCGTTGCCTGCGCATTATATTTGCCTAGATCCCGAGTGTCGCCATAGTGAATGGTTCCTGGACGGTAGTGTGCGGAGCGGATTCGATTTACCAGATAAAGTCTGTCCGGATTGCGGTCAGAAGCTCAAAGGTGAAGGCCAGGATATTCCGTTCGAGACCTTCCTTGGATTTAAAGGGGATAAAGTTCCCGATATCGACTTGAACTTCTCAGGGGAATATCAGCCGAATGCACATAACTTTACCAAAGAAATGTTTGGTGAGAAAAATGTATTCCGTGCCGGAACGATTGGTACCGTAGCTGAGAAGACAGCCTTTGGATTTGCAAAAAAATACGAAGAACTTCACCAGAAACGTTGGCGTGGAGCTGAAGTTGGCCGTCTGGCGGCTGGCTGTACAGGTGTTAAACGTAGTACGGGACAGCATCCGGGTGGTATAGTCGTTGTTCCAGACTATATGGAGGTAGAAGATATTACGCCAGTACAATTCCCGGCGGATGATGTCAATGCTGAATGGAAGACCACGCACTTTGATTATCACGCCTTTGACGCGAATTTGCTGAAGCTTGATATTCTGGGTCATGATGATCCGACGATGATGCGGATGCTTCAGGATTTGACAGGTGTGGATCCAACTTCTATCCCGATGAATGATCCGAAAGTTATGAGCATGTTTAACTCTACAGATGCACTTGGAGTGAGACCTGACGAAATCAGATCACCGGTTGCGACCTATGGTGTGCCCGAAATGGGGACCAAGTTCGTACGTCAAATGCTTATTGAGTCGAAGCCGTCCAGCTTTGCTGACTTACTGCAAATATCAGGTTTGTCTCATGGTACTGGAGTTTGGCTTGGTAACGCTCAAGAGCTTATAAAGAATAACACGTGTAACATTAAGACCGTTATCGGTTGTCGTGATGACATCATGCTCTTCTTAATTTATAAAGCGGGAATGGATGCGAGCTTGGCCTTTAAAATTACCGAGAGTGTTCGTAAAGGTAAAGGTTTGTCTGACGAATGGATCGAGGAAATGAAAAAGTGCAAGGTCCCACAATGGTATATTGATTCTTGTCTGAAGATTCAATACATGTTCCCGAAGGCGCATGCTGCTGCATACGTAATTTCTGCAGTACGTACCGCCTACTTCAAGCTGTATCATCCTATTGAATATTATGCGACTTATTTCTCTGTACGTGCGGCAGATTTTGATATTGAATTGTGCTGTAAGGGGTATGAAGCCATCAGCCGTCAGATCGTAGAAATTGAGCAAAAAGGATTTCAAGCTTTGCCTAAGGAAAAGGCTATGTTGCCTGTCCTTGAGATGGCTTTGGAGATGACGGCACGTGGGTTTACATTCAAAAACATTGATCTTTACCGCTCAGAAGCGAATAAGTTTATTGTTGATGACAAGAGTTTGATTCCTCCGTTTTCCGCATTAGCGGGAATTGGTGAGAATGCTGCTATCAACATAGCTGCTGCGAAAGATGCTGGAGAGTTCCTGTCTATTGAAGATTTCCAGCAGAAATCAAAGGCAAGTAAGACGGTTATTGAGCTGCTGACTGGCATGGGCTGCTTCCGCGGCTTACCGGAAAGCAATCAACTTTCCCTATTTTAAAGGCTTTAACAACACTTATTTCATGGCTAGAAAAGAGTGCTCCAAAGGGGGAGTCAAGGGCTAGCACTTGTCAGTCCAGTTTCCCTATGGTATAATTTCTTTGGTAATAATGAGATAAGTCCGTTGTGTAAAGAGTGGGGAAACCCACTCTTTATCTTTGGTATATAGCAAAAGACAAGTTCGTGGAGGTAATTTTCTTTTGAGCACACCCAAATCTAAAATTAAACAAACGGTAGAGCAGATGCTCGGGCCCTATCTCGACGACAATGGTTTCGAACTGGTGGACGTTGAATACGTGAAGGAAGGCTCCAATTGGTTTCTGCGTATATTCGTAGATAAAGAAGGCGGCATTGATATTGATGACTGCGGGATCATTAGCGAATATTTCAGTCAGAAGTTAGATGAGAATGATCCTATTCCTGAGGCATATTTCCTTGAGGTTTCCTCGCCGGGAGCAGAGCGTCCTCTCAAAAAAGCTGCGGATGTAGCTAAAGCGGTAGGTAAGGACGTGTATGTGACTGTTTATGAGCCGATTCAAGGACTCAAAGAATTTGAAGGTCGTTTGCTCTCGTTCGAGAACGAGGAACTGCTCATCTCCGCGGGCAAAAAAGAACATGCAGTACCGTACGCCAAGGTCGCAAGTGCGAGATTGGCCATTATTTTTTAACGTCTTGAAAGGGGGGCCGGAAATTCATGAGTATGGAGTTTATTGAAGCAATGAATGAGCTGGAGAGGGAGAGAGGCATCAGTAAAGATGTGCTGTTTGAAGCGATTGAAGCGGCGCTGATCTCTAGTTATAAACGTAATTTCAATGCAGCACAGAACGTGCGTGTTGACATGAATCGCAATACAGGTGTCATTAAAGTGTTTGCCCGCAAGTTAATTGTTGAGGAGGTCCTGGATACAAGGACTGAAATCTCATTGCCGGCAGCCAGAGAAATTAACCCGCATTTCCAGCTGGAAGATATCGCTGAGCTTGAAGTGACACCGCGTGATTTTGGACGTATTGCCGCACAGACTGCTAAGCAGGTTGTAACTCAACGGATTCGCGAAGCAGAGCGTGGACTTATCTATAATGCTTTTATCGACAAAGAAGATGATATCGTTACTGGACTAGTTCAACGTCAAGATATGCGGAACATTTACATTGATCTTGGTAAAATCGAAGCGGTTCTTCCGCTTAGCGAATTGATGCCAGGTGAAAAGTTCAAACAAAGCGAACGCATCAAGGCTTATATCACAAAAGTTGAGAATACAACAAAAGGTCCGCAGATTATGCTCTCCCGCAGTCATCCTGGATTACTGAAGCGTCTGTTCGAGCTTGAAGTTCCTGAAATATTTGACGGTGTAGTTGAGATTCGTTCTGTAGCTCGTGAAGCTGGCTTCCGCTCGAAGATTGCTGTGTATTCCCGCAATCCAGAAGTAGATCCCGTTGGTTCTTGCGTAGGTCCAAGAGGCACACGCGTTCAGACCATCGTTACTGAGCTTCGCGGTGAGAAGATCGATATCGTCCGTTATTCTGATCTGGTGCAGGAATATGTTGCGAATGCACTAAGCCCTTCCAAGGTTCTTGAAGTTCAAGTCTTTGAAGCGGAGAAGATGGCGAGAGTTATCGTTCCTGACTATCAATTATCACTGGCTATCGGTATTAAAGGGCAAAATGCACGTCTTGCCGCTAAACTTACCGGCTGGAAGATTGATATCAAGAGTGAAACTCAAGCGGAGCAGGAATACGGCAGACCGAAATCTTCTATTGATGAAATGCATCAGGATTCCGTCTCCATAGATTAATTAACCTGCTTGACGGGAGGCGTTTGGTATGAAACAAAAAAAGGTGCCGCTGCGTAAATGCGTTGCTACCCAAGAGATGATGCCTAAAAAAGAGCTGATTCGTGTGGTAAGAACGCCTGAAGGTGAAGTACTGATTGATCTGACGGGTAAGAAGTCAGGCCGTGGTGCTTACATATGCGGCAAGCTTGAATGCTTTCAGCTGGCACAAAAGAACAAAGCACTTGACCGTGCATTGAAATGTCAAGTGAGTCCTGAAATCTACGCCCAGCTAGCCCGGGAGTTTACATCCGTGGAAGAGCAGTTCCTAGCAGCAAAGGATAGTGAGGATAATGAGTAAGGCGCTTTCTTATTTAGGGCTTGCCATGAGAGCAGGCAAGATAGTCACCGGTGACGAGGCTGTACTCAAAGCTGTACGGTCTTCAGAGGCGAAGCTGGTCGTTCTGGCAGGTGACGCTTCAGATAATACCCAAAAAAAGTTCCGTGATAAATGCGGAACTTACGATATTCCACTAGTAATCGCATTTCACCGGGATGAACTCGGTGCAAGTATTGGTAAAGACCAGCGTGTAGTACTGGCCATTACGGATAAAGGATTCGCGGAAATGATCTCCAAGCAACTCGGAGATACTGTCGGAGGTGGATTTATTGACTAAAGAAGAGAACAAAGATAAATTGCGCGTGTACGAATACGCAAAGTCACTAAACATGAGCAGTAAAGAAATTATTACTATTCTGAAGCGTTTGAATGTCCCCGTGAATAATCATATGAGTGTCATGGAGAATGGATCCGTGAACAAAGTTGAACAGTTCTTTAAGGATATCAAATCAAACGCTGCAGCCAAGCGGGATACCGGCACCAGCAGCCGGCCGGTAACAACCGGTGCGGTAACAGCCGAACCTCAAAGTGCTCAGAATGCCAACAAAAATCAACAGGAAAAGCAGGTAGGTATGAACAGTAACCAAAACAACAACCAATCGACGACGTCCCCAAGGCCCCAAAGCGGACAAGATTCCCGCAGAACACAAACAGGTTCAACGCAGAATGCACGTCCGCAACAAAGCGGTGCTCCACGTACTAACAGTACTAGCAGTACTAGTAGCAGCCGCCCGCAAAGCAGCACTACCGGCGGCAATCGCCCACAAGGTAGCAATACCGGTGGCAGCCGTCCGCAAGGCAGTAATACTGGCGGCAACCGTCCACAAGGTAGCAATACCGGTGGCAGCCGTCCGCAAGGCAGCAATACTGGTGGTAGCCGCCCACAAGGCAGCAACACCGGTGGAAGCCGTCCACAAGGAAGCAACACAAGTGGCAGCCGTCCGCAAGGACAAAACAGTGCACCACGCACTGACAGCCGTCCACAAGGTCAATCTGGCACAGGCGGAGGTTTCACACGCGGTGATGACAGAGGTCCTAAAAAGAACACAACTGGTGGCAGACCGAATAATAATCAAAGACGTTTTGATGATGGTAAAGGTGGTAACTACCGCGGTCGTGGTGGTAAGAATGGTCGTGGCAAGAACCAGCCAATGGTACACCGCGAGAAGATCGATAACACACCTAAGAAAATCATCGTTCGTGGCAGCATGACCGTTGGTGAAACAGCGAAATTGCTTCACAAGGATGCTTCTGAAGTAATCAAAAAGCTGATTTCAATGGGTGTTATGGCTACCATCAACCAAGAACTTGATATCGACACCATTTTGCTACTCGCTGCTGAATTTGGCGTAGAAGTAGAAGTGAAGATTCCTGTTGATGAGGACAGCTTCGAAACAGTGGAAGAGAATGACAATGAAGAGGATCTTCAGACTCGTCCTCCAGTAGTTACTATTATGGGTCACGTTGACCATGGTAAAACTACACTGCTTGATGCTATTCGTTCGACAAATGTGACTCTAGGCGAAGCCGGCGGAATCACTCAGCACATCGGTGCTTATCAAGTCGAAATCAATCAAAAGAAAATCACGTTCCTTGATACACCTGGTCACGAAGCATTTACTGCTATGCGTGCTCGTGGTGCACAGGTTACGGATATGACAATTATCGTAGTTGCTGCTGATGACGGTGTTATGCCTCAGACCGTTGAAGCTATTGCACACGCTAAGGCTGCTGGACTTCCGATTATTGTCGCTGTTAATAAAATCGACAAGCCGGGCGCAGATCCTGATAAGGTGAAGCAAGAGCTTACAAGTTATGAACTTGTTCCTGAAGAGTGGGGTGGAGATACCATCTTCGTTAACCTCTCTGCGAAACAACGTATTAACTTGGAAGAACTGCTGGAAATGATCCTGCTCGTAGCTGAAGTGAATGAGTACAAAGCGAACCCTGACAAAAGGGCACGCGGTACTGTTATAGAAGCTGAGCTTGATAAATCCCGTGGACCAGTTGCTCGTATACTCGTTCAGAACGGTACGTTGAAAGTCGGCGATGCCTTTGTAGCAGGTAACTGCTTCGGACGTGTACGTGCGATGGTCAATGATAAAGGTCGTAAGATTAAAGAAGCTGGACCATCTACTCCAGTAGAAATTACTGGTTTGACTGAGGTGCCACAAGCTGGCGATCCGTTTATGGCATTCGAAGACGAGCGTAAAGCCCGTGCGATTGCTGATAGACGTTCCACTTCCCAACGTCAATCTGAGCTGAATACGAACACCCGTGTAACTTTGGATGATCTGTTCCAGCACATTAAAGATGGCGAGATCAAAGACCTTAACGTGATTATCAAAGCTGACGTACAAGGTTCAGTTGAGGCGCTTAAAGGTTCCTTGGCTAAGATCGAAGTAGAAGGCGTACGCGTGAAGATCATTCACAGCGGTGCTGGTGCGATTACTGAATCCGATATTACGCTTGCAGCAGCATCTAATGCTATCGTTATCGGCTTTAACGTTCGTCCAGACGCACAGACCAAAACAGCTGCTGAGCAAGAAAAAGTAGATGTTCGTCTGCACAACATTATCTACAACGTAATTGAAGAAATCGAAAGTGCCATGAAAGGTATGCTCGATCCTATCTATAAAGAGAATGTTATCGGTCACGCCGAAGTTCGCAGCGTGTTCAAAATCAGCAAAGTGGGTACCATTGCAGGATGTATGGTTACTTCCGGTAAAATTACCCGTAATGCTGAAATGCGCTTGATCCGTAGCGGAATCGTAGTGTTCACTGGTAAGGTTGATACTTTGAAACGTTTCAAAGATGATGCCAAAGAAGTGGCGCAAGGTTATGAATGTGGCATAACTTTGGAACGCTATAATGACGTCCAAGAGGGCGACATTATCGAAGCGTTTCTTATGGAAACTGTAGAGCGCTAAGCGAAGAGGTGAATATAGATGTCTAAAATTAGAGCAGGACGAGTGGGCGAGCAGATCAAGAAAGAGCTTAGTCAACTTATCCAAAGCGGTCTGAAAGACCCTCGAATCGGTTTTGTAACTGTAACTGGCGTAGATGTGACTAACGATCTATCGCAAGCCAAGGTATACTTAAGCGTGTTCGGGGATGAAGAGCAGAAGGCAGACTCGCTTAAAGCGATTGAGAAAGCCAATGGTTTTCTTCGCTCAGAGCTTGGCAAGGCCATTCGCCTTCGGCATACACCGGAGCTGATCTTCAAGATCGACGAATCTGTCGCTTATGGCAGTCATATTGAGAAGCTTCTTGGAGAGCTTCATAAGAACGATTAGAAATAAGTGATTAAAGTGGGGTTCAAAATAGCGTTATGCTATTTTGAACAACCTTTAAAAAGGAGACGGCGAATGCAGAGCTATGAACAAAGTCTCCAGCAGACCCGTGAGTTTCTGCTGGAACACGACGATTACCTTGTAGTGTCGCATGTTCAGCCGGACGGAGATGCAGTCAGCTCCACCCTTGCGGTGGGCTGGCTTCTCTCATGTCTGGGCAAAAAATACACTATGCTGAATGAAGGACCGATCCCGAAGCGAATGGAATACCTATGGCATTCGGATGAAATCATTAATATGGCCTCTAGTGAACCGCCCCGTCAATACAGCAACGTCATCTGTGTGGATTGTGCGGATTTTCAGCGAGTAGGGCTGACAAACCGCTATTTTGCGAATGAGGCTCTTATCCTGAACATTGATCACCATCCAACAAATAACGGTTATGGATTCGTTAATTTAATCAAACCGGATGCAGCTGCGACAGCGGAAATATTGTTCGACCTGCTGAAGACATTCGAGATCGAATGGGATATTGATATCGCCACAGCTATATATACGGGTCTGTTAACAGATACCGGTGGTTTTCGTTATACCAACACATCACCAAAAGTAATGGCAGCTGTATCTGAGCTATTATCCCTTGGAGTTAACGGTCCTGAACTCGCTGAGACATTGCTTGAAGAAATGACGCTGCCACAGGTTAAAATATTAAATAAAGCCTTAAATACGCTGGAATTATCTCCTGAAGGAGATATTGCCTGGCTATATGTTACACCCGAGCATATGATCGAATGTGCTGCTGCTAATGAAGATTTGGAAGGAATCGTAAACTACCCTCGTAATATTCGGGGCGTGGAAGTAGGCATTCTTTTTAAAGTTATTCACGAACATGCGGTCAAGGTTAGTCTACGTTCTGCAGGTAAAGTAGACGTGGCTGCATTGGCGCAAACGTTTGGAGGCGGCGGTCATACCCGTGCTGCAGGTGCGCGTATAGAAGCTACGCTTGAAGAGGCAATAGCTCAGGTGCTTGAGGAGGTAAGACGTCATTTATGAGTGAACTAGAAGGTGTTCTGGCGGTTTATAAACCGGCAGGCTTCACTTCACATGATGTTGTAGCCAAGGCACGTCGTATTCTCGGCATGAAACGGATTGGTCATACGGGGACACTAGATCCCCAAGTGACTGGTGTATTGCCGCTTTGTCTGGGACGTGCGACTCGCGTTGTGGAGTATATTCAGGAGCTGCCCAAAGAATATGTGGCAACACTGAGACTGGGGATGTCCAGTGATACTGAAGACTTAACTGGAACCATTACGGAAACTGTAGATGAGGTTCATGTAACTGAGGAAGAGATTCTTGCAGTGCTTGCCTCTTTCAAAGGTGTAATTTCTCAGGTTCCTCCCATGTACTCTGCGGTGAAAGTGGATGGCAAACGTCTTTATGAATTGGCTAGAGAAGGCAAGACCGTTGAACGAAAAAGTCGTGAAGTAGAGATTTATGAAATCGAAATGACGGATATGACTTGGGAAGGTAATCATCCCGACATCACTTTCCGGGTATTATGCTCCAAAGGCACGTATATTCGAACACTTTGTGTTGATATCGGTCGTGCGCTTGGACTGCCGGGTGTAATGGTGAAGCTGGAGAGAACAATGTCGGCAGGAATTTCTGCCAGCCATTGTTTATCCCTTGAGGATATTGCCGCGCACAAGGAAGCCGGAACATTAGAAGATCATTTAATCGCTGCTGATGAGGCAATTTCGCATTTGCCTAAGCATACCGTTATGGATGAGAAGAAGAAGGCAGCACTGCAGGGTCAACGTTTGTCTTCGCGGTTCATTGCTCCAGAAGTGAAGACAGCAGGTCAAATTCGGCTATACGATCTTCAGGGATTGTTTCTTGGCATTTATGAGCTGGAAGAGACAGGTGCTATTGCCCCAGTAAAAGTGTTTGCACAAGCTTAAATCAATTTTACCAAGTGAATTGTAGGTGAGAAACAGCGTGAGAACCGTAACGTTAACCTATCCGATGTCGCCGGAGACTGCTGCCGAATGGGCACAACCTCAAGTGGCTGCTCTAGGGCAGTTTGACGGCCTGCATCGTGGACATGCCAGTGTCATTACATCCGCTGTGGCCTTAGCCCGTAAACAAGGTGTGCCGGCTGCAGTCCTTACATTTCATCCTCATCCCAAAGATGTTATGGGTAAGGGGGATTATGAAGGGTACTTGACGCCACCCTTTGAAAAGCAAGAGATTCTTGCCAGCATGGGTGTAGATATCCTGTATGTTATTGAATTTAATGAGCAGCTTTCCCGGGTTAGTCCACAGAATTTTGTCTCTGTTATGCTTTTGCCGCTACATATTGTAACTGCAGTTGTTGGCTTTGACTTTCGCTTTGGCTACCAAGGTGAAGGCGATGTTGAGATGCTTCGTAAGCTGGGTGAAGGTGTTATGAATGTGGAAGTTGCTCCTCCTTTTCTGCTTGAAGGCGAAAAGGTTAGCAGCTCCGGCATTCGCAAAAGTCTCCAAAATGGAGATCTGGGACTGGCAAACTCCTGGTTCGGACGTTGCTATCATCTGCGTGGTGAAGTGGGGCATGGTGAGAAGAGAGGCCGCACAATTGGTTTTCCAACTGCCAATTTGAAGCTCAGTGATCATTTTGTCATTCCGACCAAAGGTGTATATGCGGTTCGAGTCTTTTATAAGGATAAAGTTCTGTACGGGGTTATGAATGTGGGCGTTAAACCAACCTTTCATGAGGGTGTGTTGACTCCGAGCTTTGAGGTACATCTGTTTGACTTCGAGGGTGACCTGTATGATCAAGAGCTTAAGGTAGAATTGGTATCTTACATTCGTCCAGAACGGAAGTTTGACTCCATTGGGGCATTGATTACTCAGATTGGCGAGGATGCAGAAACCGCGAAGAAGATTCTGGAGTATAATTTATAGTCATCCCGGACAAGCCGTTTACTTTTGTTAATGGAGATGCTATACTAAGTAACGTTGCTGGCTTACAGCATCATAACCTTAGCTTGGTTGCACGTTCTCACCGACGGTGACGAGGCTAGTGGCGATTATATTGAAGGAGGTGAACAGGATGGCATTAACTCAAGAACGTAAACATCAATTGATCGACGAGCACAAAACTCACGAATCCGATACTGGATCCCCTGAGGTGCAAGTTGCTATCCTAACGGAGAACATCGTTAATTTGACTGACCACTTGCGTACGCACAAGAAAGATCATCACTCCCGTCGCGGATTGTTGAAAATGGTTGGACAACGTCGTAAACTTCTGGCGTATTTGAAAAACAAAGACATCAGACGTTACAGCGCCCTGATCGAAAGACTGGGATTGCGTCGTTAATTTTCCATAAGATTACTCTTAAAGCAGCCTGGTTGTATACCGTATGTCCTTCTCGGAGCGACAGCGGGACAGCTGGGTTGCTTTTTGAAAATTTAGGGAAAACTTAATATTAGGATCGATGAGATTATTCGCAAAAACGGCGGCTTTACTTTTCAGTAAGGCCCAGCCGTTTCTTCTTATATGCATACAGAATAGGTAGCCTCCCTTTGGGACAAGCCTTTCCAATTCATTTAGATCGATATGTGAACCTGCTATTTTAGACTGCGGGTCTACTACTATTCAAGGAGGTATTTATGGAAAAACGTGTAGAAATGCAGCTGGGTGGAAGACGCCTTGTGCTGGAAACGGGCCGCCTGGCTAAACAAGCAAATGCAGCTGTTATGGTGCGTTACGGGGATACTTCGGTATTATGTACCGTTACGGCTTCGAAAGAGCCTAAGGATCTGGATTTTTTCCCGCTTACAGTCAACTATGAGGAAAGATTATATGCGGTAGGTAAAATTCCTGGCGGATTTATTAAACGGGAAGGTAGACCGAGTGAGAAAGCGATTCTGTCAAGCCGTTTGACAGACCGTCCAATCAGACCACTGTTCCCTGAAGGATTTCGTAACGATGTTCAGGTATTGAACATGGTAATGAGTGTGGATCAGGACTGCGCACCAGATATTGCTGCTATGATCGGTACTTCAGCTGCACTTAGTATTTCCGATGTGCCTTTTGATGGACCAATCGGCGGCGTTGCTGTAGGTCGGATTAATGGAGAGTTTGTGATCAATCCGGATATGTCTCAGCAAGCAATCAGTGATGTTTATGTAGTGGTTGCTGGAACGAAGGATGCAATCATGATGGTTGAAGCAGAAGCGAACGAAGTGACGGAAGATGTGATGCTCGAAGCGATTATGTTCGGTCATGATGAAATCCGCAAGATCGTTGCAACCATTGAAGAACTGGTTAAAGTGGCTGGTAAAGAAAAAATGGCTGTGAAGCTGCATACAGTGAATGCTGACGTGAATACTGAGGTCCGTGCATTTGCTGAGGCTCGTCTGGTGGAAGCCGTTAAAATAGCTGAAAAACATGCGCGTCAGGAAGCGATTGATGTCGTTAATGATGAAGCGGTTGCGTATTTCGTAGAGAAGTACATAGAAGCACCGGAGCTTCTGAAAGATGTTAAAGAAGTCCTACATGATATCGTGAAGGATGAAGTAAGACGTCTAATCACACATGATAAGGTTCGTCCAGATGGACGTAAACTTGATGAAATCCGTCCGATTGAATGTGATACAAGTCTGTTACCGCGTACACACGGTTCCGGTCTGTTTACACGTGGACAAACACAAATCCTTAGCGTTTGTACCCTTGGAGCACTAGGTGATGTGCAAATTCTCGACGGAATCGATCCTACTGAAACGAAACGTTTCATGCACCATTACAACTTCCCGCCGTTCAGCGTAGGGGAAGCTCGTCCGCTTAGAGCACCAGGACGCCGTGAAATCGGTCATGGAGCACTTGGAGAACGTGCATTATCCAAGGTTATACCTAGTGAAACTGAATTCCCGTACACGATTCGTCTAGTATCAGAAGCGATTGAATCTAACGGTTCTACTTCCCAGGCAAGTATCTGTGCCAGCATTCTGGCTATGATGGACGCTGGTGTGCCAATCAAAGCACCGGTAGCCGGAGTAGCAATGGGTCTGATCAAAGACGGAGAGCATGTCTCCATCCTGACGGATATTCAAGGTATGGAAGATCATCTCGGAGATATGGACTTCAAGGTAGCTGGTACAGCAGAAGGTGTTACAGCTATTCAAATGGACATTAAAATTGCCGGTATCGACCGCAACATTCTTCAGGATGCACTTCAGCAGGCTAAAGAAGGCCGTCTGTTCATCTTGGACAAAATGAATGAAGCGATCTCTGCGCCAAGACCTAATCTGTCCAAATATGCTCCAAAAATCATTATTATCAACATCAATCCGGACAAAATCCGTGATGTTATCGGTGCTGGTGGTAAGATTATCAATAAAATTATTGAAGAAACCGGCGTAAAAATCGACATCGAACAAGATGGCCGTGTCTTTATCGGTTCTTCAGATGAAGAGATGATCCAAAAGGCACGTTCGATTATCGAAGGACTAGTGCGTGAAGTACAAGTCGGAGAAATCTATGTGGGTACAGTTAGACGTATTGAGAAATTCGGAGCATTTGTTGAACTAATTCCGGGTAAAGACGGATTGGTACACATTTCCCAATTGTCCACTGAGCGCGTAGCTAAGGTTGAAGATGTTGTAGCTGTCGGGGATACAATTACCGTTAAAGTTACGGAAATCGACCAACAAGGCCGGGTTAACCTGTCGCGTAAAGCGGTATTGACTTCGGAAACTGGAGCTAAAGCTTAAGTTTCAATTGTAGAGGTACCTTTTCTAAGGTACCTAATAGCATAATAAAAGGAGACAGAAGCGATTGCGTTCTGGCTCTTTTTTTATATGAAATAAAGTAAAGTGCATCACTATCACGCCTCTTGCCTCTGTTCTTATGACATAAATTCCTCTCTTGTCTCATAGATTGGGACAAAGTGTCTTTGTATTCGTGTGGAACGGACTACAAGTCGTTTCTGCCGGGGAGGAAGTCGTCATGAAGACGGAAAAAGTGGCTTTAGTGGTTGCTTGTATTGCGATCGTGATAGGAATTGGCAGCACTCAGGGACCGGTAAAGGACATGCTTGCGCAATTGAAGCCGCAGGATGACCTAGCTGTGTGGAAGGATATTTCTAAGCCGGAGAACAATGATCTTCGGACACGGATTGAGACCGCCGCAGCCAAACTTAATGCCCCTCCAGTGAATGCCGTGGTTGATCGGGTATGGAAGGCGATTCCGGGTTATAACGGACTTGAGATTGATGTAGAGAGTACATATCGGAATGCTCTTTTGGCGCCAAAAGAACCTATAAAATTTGTGTATCGGCAGATTGAACCACAGATATCACTGAATCAACTGGGAGCTGAACCCATATATCGTGGGAATCCGGCCAAACCGATGGTATCGTTGATGATTAATGTGGCGTGGGGAAATGAGTACATTGTGCCAATGTTGGATGTTTTGGATGAAGAGAACGTTAAAGTTACGTTTTTTCTGGATGGGAGCTGGCTGAGTAAAAATCCGGAGCTGGCTAAAGAAATGCTAAAACGTGGTCATGAGATGGAGAATCATGCTTATACCCACCCTAATATGAGTACTTTAAGTCGTGCGCGAGCTACTGTAGAAATTGAGAAGACACAAAAGCTGTTAAAGGAATCGCTTGGAGTCACTAATAAATGGTTCGCACCCCCTTCTGGTGATTTCGATCAGGAGACAGTAGAAATTGCCAGCAGTTTAGGGCTCAAGACCGTACTATGGACCGTGGATACCGTGGATTGGCGTAATCCTTCTCCTGAATCTGTAGTTGCCAAAATCACAAGCAAAGCGGAACCAGGCACTCTAGTCTTAATGCATCCCACAGCCTCATCCTCCAAAGCTCTGAGGGCCATGATACGTGGAATCAAAGCAAAAGGGTTGCAGTTAGGCACAGTTAGTCAAACGCTCTCAGCAGAGCGGCTGATCCCCTCTAATGTTGAGTGAGAGCTGTATTTCTGGTAGGATTATAGGCACGTGTAATTAAATTAGATAGAACATGGCTATTTGCCAGGAGGACTTGAAGTGGAAAAAATAGTGTTATCCAATGGTTTACGAGTGGTAATGGAGAAAATCCCGACTGGCCGGTCCGTTTCTTTCGGAATCTGGGTAAAGACAGGCTCTCGGAATGAACATCCTGGAAACAACGGGATATCCCATTTTGTAGAACATATGCTTTTTAAAGGTACGGATCGGTACAGCGCCAAGGATATTGCTGAGCAGTTTGACGCCATCGGCGGCAATGTAAATGCGTTTACCTCAAAGGAATATACATGTTATTATGCTAAAGTACTGGATGAGCATCTGCCCATCGCTGTAGATGTATTAGCGGATATGTTCTTCCGTTCACGGATGGACGCTGAAGAGCTGGAGAAAGAAAAGAATGTCATCCTTGAGGAAATCTCCATGTGCGAAGACACGCCGGATGATCTTGTACATGATTTGATGTGTGCTGCTGCCTACAAGGACCATCCGCTAGCGTATTCCATCCTTGGCTTGAAGGAACGGCTGATGGAGATGAAGCCGGATGATCTTCGGGCGTATATGAAGGAACAATACACGATTGAGAATACGGTTATAAGTGTAGCCGGCAACATTAGTGATGGATTGATCGAACTGCTGGAACAGCATTTTGGTTCTTTTGATAATCATGGTACAAGTGCGCCGCTGACTCCACCAGATTACTATGGGGAACTCTTATTTCACCGCAAGAAAACAGAGCAGAATCACATCTGTCTTTCCTTGCCTGGCGTACGTTCTGGCGATCCCTTGCAATATGCTATGGTGCTGATCAATAATGCCGTAGGCGGAGGGATGAGCTCCCGTATGTTCCAGGAAATTCGTGAAAAACGCGGATTAGCTTATTCGGTGTATTCCTATCACAGCTCCCAGGCAGATTCTGGTCTGTTTACGGTCTATGCCGGTACAGCGCCCAAGCAAACAAAAGATGTCATGGAGTTAATCAAGGAAATGATGTACGAACTTGCTACTAACGGCCTCAGTGAAGATGAGCTGAGAAAAGGCAAGGAGCAGCTTAAAGGCAGTCTCATTCTTAGTCTCGAAAGCACTAGCAGCCGAATGAACCGTATCGGAAAAAATGAACTTATGCTCGGAAGACATAATACATTGGACGATATGATCGCCAAAATTCAGCTAGTGACGATGGACAATATCAACAGTGTGCTGGACCATATGTTCGCGGAGCCGCTTTCTTTAGCGATGGTAGGCTCATCAGATAAAGCTATTGCAAATGTTAGGAGAGATGATCTTGTCTTATTACGTACAAATCAATAAACTTACTGGAAACGAGGATGTAAATCTTCCTTGTAAAATGTCGGAGCAAGCTTCCGGTTATGATCTTTATGCTGCAGTTGCGGGTGAAATTGTACTTGCACCAGGAGAGCGTGCTTTAATTCCAACAGGGATTTCACTGGCTATGCCAGAGGGGCTTGAAGCGCAGATCCGTCCGCGTAGTGGACTGGCCTTGAAGCACGGGATTACCTGCTTGAATACACCTGGAACTATAGACGCTGATTACCGCGGAGAGATCAAAGTACTCTTGATCAATCTGGGGCAGGAGCCGTTTGCTATCGCTCGCAATGAGCGGATTGCCCAAATGGTATTTCAAGCTGTTCCAGTGGTTAATTTGGTGGAAGTGGAAGAGTTGTCCGAAACACAACGCGGAGCCGGAGGCTTTGGTCATACTGGCAAATAAGATTGTTGATATAATTCATTTAAAAAGCTTACGAATTCATGCCCAAGGCATGATTCGTGAGCTTTTTTTGTTATGCAGAGTTAATTATCATTAAACATTATTTTCTTCGATTGTTATGCAGATAGCATTTTATAAAGTACTATCTGCTACTCCAACTACATCCGATTTCCCCATCGAATAAACTCAGCATTTTCATTGGCGCTCTGCCACAACTCTAACCCTACCGTCAAATTAAAAACGAAGCCCCTATCGGACCTCAGCGCTCTTATTAACAACAAATCTGCTTAATTCGGCTGTTTTCGGACCCCAGTGTCACTATTGGATCAAAAACACCTGATATCGAACCTGTTTATGTCGAATATGAGCTCTCCAGTCCGAAACTCCTCCTAAAAGACAAAAAATACACAAATAGTTGCATCTCGGTCCGTAACTCATCAGCCGTAAGCCATCTGCTCATCAGCCATCACCATGCGTGCCGGGGATTTCATTTCCGCTCCTCACCCATTAACTATGCCCAGCATAAGATGCTTTATAGTCGATAGTGTATGTTGAAAGGAGCGTCATCCCTATGCTTACTGGCGTCAGGATCGTGTTCCTGGGCGGGGACGCGAGACAGCTTGAAGTGATTCGGAAATGTGTGGAATTGGATGCGACGGTAAGCGCTGCCGGGTTCGATAAGTGGGAGACCCCTAGCCCAGGGGTGAGCCTGGAACAATTGACGGTAGAGCTGCTAAGTAATGCAGATGTATTAGTGTTGCCTACGGTAGGCTGTGATGATGAAGGAAATATTAGTGCTCTATTTTCTTCTGAGCGTTTAACGATTCTGGAGGAGCATTTCACTGCGCTGCCATCCGATTGTTTAGTGTATACCGGTATGGCTAAAAGTTACTTGCGCGGGATGTGTACCAAGCACTCACTAAAGTTAATCGAACTGCTTAATCGTGATGATGTGGCTATTTACAACTCTATCCCGACAGCGGAGGGAGCGCTGGTAATGGCCATTCAGAACACGGATTTTACGATTCACAGCTCGAAATCAATGGTGCTTGGTTTAGGTAGAACTGGATTTACAATGGCTCGAAGTCTACAGGGACTGGGGGCTAGTGTAAAGGTTGGTGTCAGAAAACAAGAACATTATGCACGTGCTGAGGAAATGGGCTGGAAGCCTTTTATGACCAGTGAGCTGCTGCTTCACGTACCGGATGTGGATCTTATATTTAATACGATACCAAGTATGATCATCACCGCTCAGGTGCTCTCGCGGCTTGCGCCGCATTGCGTAATTATTGATCTGGCATCTGCACCAGGCGGTTGTGACTTTCGTTATGCTGAAAAACGTGGGATTAAGGCGATGCTGGCTCCAGGACTCCCTGGCATTGTAGCTCCAAAAAGCGCTGGGATTATTATGGCAAATGCGCTGGTACAGTCGATTTCGGACGAGGCTTTAATCAAGGGGGACGAATAAAATGGATTGGCACGGAAAAACAGTAGGGTATGCGATCACTGGATCTC
This sequence comes from Paenibacillus sp. FSL L8-0333, assembly GCF_037965665.1. Taxonomy (NCBI): domain Bacteria; kingdom Bacillati; phylum Bacillota; class Bacilli; order Caryophanales; family Paenibacillaceae; genus Paenibacillus; species Paenibacillus sp. FSL L8-0333. Next base: position 4,135,040 of record NZ_CP150186.1, on the reverse strand, counting down.
ATTGCACTTTTGCTGAGGTAATGCCACAAATTCAGCGCTTCGTAGACGGGGGAGCAAACGTAGTACCTATAGTTTCAGCATCTGTACTAGGAACAGACACCCGCTTTGGGACATCGCAAAATTGGTTAAAACAGTTGAAAGATATAACAGGGAATGATATCATTTCTACAATTGTTGAAGCGGAGCCGCTGGGTCCTTCCAAGCTGCTGGATGTGCTGACAATAGCACCTTGCACAGGAAATACAACGAGTAAACTGGCTAATGCCATGACGGATAGTCCCGTGCTAATGGCAGCTAAATCGCAGATGCGCAACGGACGTCCACTAGTTCTAGCGATATCTACAAATGATGGATTGGGCCTAAATGCCGCAAATATTGCTAAGCTTCTGGTGGCTAAACATATTTATTTTGTACCATTCGGTCAAGATAACCCTGAGGGTAAACCTAACTCGCTCGTGGCACGCATGGATCTTATCCCGGAAGCTTGCTATGCCGCTTTGCAAGGTAAACAACTACAGCCGATGATCATCGAACGGTTTCATTCAGCATAGAAAATTAACAGAGCTCGGCTGATTTTGTTGTGGACAATAAAAGGGGAGATGCACCAAATGAGCAATGAGAAGTGCCAAGATAACGTAGTGGAAACAGCTAAGTTCATTGCTATCAAAAAAATATAAGCAATATTGCTACCGTCCTCAGGTTCGAGGGCGGTACAGCCATTTAACAACTTACTTAACGAATAAGCTCACGTACCGTAATCTTTTCACGAATGATTAGTGTGTTTGCTTTGATAATAATGGGGGAATTATACATGGGTATTCTGGTACAAAAATTCGGAGGAACATCGCTATCCACACCGCAAGCTAGAGAACACGTAATCCGCAATGTCAAAAGAGAGCTGGCAAGTGGCTACAGTCTTGTTATTGTTGTATCGGCCATGGGCCGTCGCGGAGAGCCTTACGCAACAGACACTTTGCTGGATTGGGCCGTGCAGAACGGAGATGCACTTCCTGACCGGGAAAAAGATCTCCTGATGTGCTGCGGTGAAATTATTTCAGCTACTACTCTATGTGGGCTGTTGGAGAATGAAGGTATCGCTTCTACAGTATTAACGGGAGCTCAGGCAGGATTTCTGACAGACAGCAACTATGGCAATGCCAGAATTCTGGATGTACGTCCGGAACGCATTCTCCGTGAGCTGCGTGAGGATAAAGTGGTTATTGTTACCGGGTTCCAGGGCCAGACTGAAGCGGGTGATTTAACAACTTTAGGCCGTGGCGGTAGTGATACCTCTGCTACAGCACTTGGTGCTGCTCTTCATGCTGATATGGTGGATATTTATACGGATGTTAACGGGATACTTACAGCTGATCCACGGATCGTTGAAGATGCTAAGCCATTAACTTACGTTAGTTATACAGAAATTTGCAATATGGCTCATCAGGGAGCAAAAGTCATTCATCCACGTGCGGTTGAGATTGCTATGCAGGCACAGATTCCAGTTCGTGTTCGTTCAACCTTTTCAGAAGCTGAAGGTACGCTGGTTACGAATCCAGAAGGATTTAACGATATCCAAGCAGGGGGTATTGTGGATCGATTCGTTACAGGGATTGCTTATGTCAGCAATGTTACACAGATTTCTGTGGAATGCCCGGACGGTAACGGAACCGGAGTGCAATTGCAAATCTTTAAGAGTATGGCAGATAACGGGATAAGCGTTGATTTTATTAATGTAACACCTACGGAAGCTCTTTATACGGTTTTTGATGACAAATCAGAGAAGGCTATTTCTGCTCTGCAACAGCTGGGTTTGCGACCTAAGAGTTTATCGGGTTGTGCCAAAGTTTCTGTTATCGGGGGAGGAATTAACGGTGTGCCTGGTATTATGGCGCGCATCGTTGAGGCGCTTAGCTCGCAAAACATTCAAATTCTACAATCCGCAGATTCGAATACAACGATATGGGTGCTTGTGAAAAAAGAAGATATGGTGCAGTCCTTGCGTTCGCTGCATGCTATGTTTGAATTGCACCGCTGACAAGGAGGAATTCAAAGTGGATTTCGGAAGATTAATAACAGCCATGGTAACCCCTTTTGATGGGGATGGAGAAATCAACTGGGATGTAACTTCACAGCTTGTCGATTATTTAATTGAGGTACAGAAATCAGAGGCTTTGGTTGTCTGCGGAACGACAGGGGAATCGCCTACGTTAAGCGATGAGGAAAAGCTGCAGCTGTTTTCTTTTGTGCTGGAAAAGGCGAATGGACGTTGTAAAGTTATTGCTGGAACTGGCAGCAATAACACGAAACATTCCATTCATCTGACGAAGGAAGCAGAGAAAATAGGTGTAGATGGAGTGCTTTTGGTCGTTCCTTATTATAATAAACCGAATCAGGAAGGTCTTTATCAGCATTTTTCCACGATTGCTTCAGAGACTTCATTACCAGTGATTCTATATAATGTTCCAGGTCGAACAGGTGTAAGTATGAGCGTGGCCACTACCCTGCGACTTGCTGAGATTCCGAACATCATTGCTACGAAAGAATGCGCGTCTGTGGATCAGGTAACACTTATTGCCTCTGCTTGTTCAGATGATTTCCGTGTATATACAGGTGATGATGCCTCGGGTCTTGCCAGTCTGGCTGTTGGTGGATACGGAATTATAAGTGTATCTAGCCATGTGGTTGGTGCGCAGATGTCAGAAATGATTTACGCTTATACCTCCGGCAATGTTCAGCTTGCTGGAGAGATTCATCGCCAGCTGTTCCCGATTTTTAAAGGAATGTTTGAATGCCCACAACCGCTGCCCAATCCATCAGCAGTAAAATATGCTTTAGGACTCAAGGGGATCCCTGTGGGCGGAGTCAGATTGCCACTTATTTCGCCAACGGAAGCGGAAGCGGCTTTTATTGAAGGACTATTTCACTAAGAATTAATCATTGATGATGAACGTTCTAAACCGGCTACTCTATTGGGGGAGCCGGTTTTTGCATTTATATTTTTTTTCTGAAATATTGAGGCGAATTTAAGGAAAGAATTTGGATACGAGGCGGATGACTTGTCTTTTGCCAAAAAAATCATGTATAATGATCTTAAGTGACTGGGTGCGGTTAAAATTAAATATGCGGTAATCTTCCGTCAATGTAATACATTGTGAGACAGGATAGGTCCCAAGATGAGTCTGTTTAAATAAATGACATGTCTTCGCGCGAGGGGCGCGACGGTGAATTTTGACGGCGTTTGTCCGCTTCAATATGAACTTTACTGCCCGGAATCGGGAGCTTTCGCATTGCGCATTTTACAGATTTCAGGAATTTCCTCGTCGATTGGAAGTTATTGGCTGTTTGAAAGAAATGTGTTCAGCGCCGCTGAAATAATCGAAGTTCGATATTTACCAATAAAAGTATGACGTCCAACATCATAGGAGGGTTAGATTCATTTGTCCAAAAAAAACAACAACGATAAATTGACGATTTTCGCATTGGGCGGAGTCGGAGAAATCGGGAAAAACATGTATGTTATTCAATACGGAGCTGACATTGTAGTCGTGGATTCGGGACTCAAGTTTCCGGAAGAGGATATGCTCGGTATTGACATCGTAATTCCTGATATCTCGTATTTGACAGAGAACCGTGACAAGGTAAGAGGTATTGTGCTTACTCACGGACACGAGGATCACATCGGTGGTCTGCCTTATGTCTTGAAGAATTTGAATGTTCCAGTCTATGGAACAAGATTAACTTTAGGCCTTGTAGAGAACAAATTGAAGGAAGCGAACCTGCTGGGTGACACCAAACGGATTCTGATCAACGAAGATTCAGAAATTCAATTGGGGAACTCACTTAAGGTAACTTTCTTTAGAACCAATCACAGCATTCCTGATTCCGTGGGTGTATGCATTGAGACTCCGGAAGGAAATGTTGTTCATACGGGCGATTTCAAATTTGACCACACCCCAGTCAACGGTCAATTTGCAAATCTGCATCGGATGGCAGAGATTGGCCAAAAGGGCGTGCTTGCTCTTTTGTCGGATAGTACGAATGCTGAGAAACCAGGCTTTACCCCTTCTGAGAAGAATGTCGGTATTGTGCTGGAAGATATTTTCCGCAAAGCTGAGCAACGTGTCGTTGTAGCAACTTTTGCTTCCAATGTGCACCGTATTCAGCAAGTGGTTAATGCAGCAGAATCCACGGGTCGTAAGATTACAGTAATTGGCCGTAGTATGGTTAACGTTGTATCTATCGCTTCTGAGCTTGGGTATCTGAACGTACCTGACGGTATGCTGATCGAACCAGAAGAAATGAATAGAATGGCAGCTAATCGTGTCGTTGTTCTTTGCACAGGCAGCCAAGGCGAGCCAATGTCTGCATTGACACGTATGGCGCGTTCCAGTCATCGTAAAGTAGATATCCTGCCAGGCGATACCGTTATTATTGCGGCAACACCTGTACCAGGTAATGAGAAATATGTAGGCCGTACCATCGATGAATTGTTCCGTCTTGGCGCTGATGTGATTTACAGCGGTTCCAACTCCGGCGTTCACGTATCCGGTCACGGTAGCCAAGAAGAACTTAAGCTTATGCTCAACCTCATGAAGCCGAAATTCTTCATTCCGATCCACGGTGAATTCCGCATGCAACGCAAACATGCTTTGCTGGCAGAATCCGTTGGCGTAGATCCACAGAACATTTTCATCACTGAAATCGGTGAAATTGTTGAGATCCAAGGCGGTGCCGCTCGTAAAGCTGGTAAAGTAACGGCTGGTAACGTATTGATTGACGGACTAGGTGTAGGCGATGTGGGTAACATTGTATTGCGTGACCGTAAGCTGCTGTCTCAAGACGGTATCTTGGTTGTCGTGGTTACACTTAGCAAACAGAATGGTGCCATTGTTTCTGGACCTGACATCATTTCACGTGGTTTCGTTTATGTTCGGGAGTCCGAAGGACTGCTCGACGAAGCTAACCGAATTGTATCCAGTACATTGCAACGCCTGATGAGTGAAAAAGTAAATGAGTGGGCTTCCCTTAAAACAAGCGTAAAAGATTCGCTGGGCCGTTTCTTATATGAACAAACGCGCCGCAGACCGATGATTTTGCCAATTATCATGGAAGTGTAAGGAGAGTTTCTCCTTCAATGAATATATAGCTAGGGCTGAGCCCCTTTTCCCCGGAAATATTGGACGGTTTCCTTGGGAGAAGGGGTTTTTGCATGTCATAATTACTTCATAAGCTGAAAATTGCATAAGGCAGCACCCTGAAATGTCATACTAAGGATTGTTAGTAAGGCAACAGCAGACTAGAGCTGCATATGACAAGGGAGAGCTGCGAAGATGAACTACATCGAAGGATCACATGGAGCAAAAAATGAGGAAGTTGTCCCAGGAGAAACTAATCCGAATCCTAATGAAAATATGCCGCCCACTGCAATGGGAGCGATTAAGGAGCTTGGACAAACGGTAGTCCCAAGTGGAGAGCCTGATATTTTTTGCTTAACGATTATTGGTCAGATTGAAGGACATATTGTAATGCCTCCACAGAACAAAACAACAAAGTATGAGCATATCATTCCACAGCTGGTGGCTGCTGAGCAGAATAAAAACATCAAAGGTCTGCTTATCATTTTAAATACGGTAGGTGGAGATGTAGAAGCGGGATTAGCAATTGCGGAAATGATTGCATCCCTCTCCAAGCCAACGGTAACCGTGGTCATTGGAGGCGGGCATAGTATCGGGGTGCCGATTGCAGTTTCCTCCACTTATTCGATTATTGCCGAAAGTGCAACGATGACGATTCATCCGATTCGTATGAATGGTTTAGTGATCGGAGTGCCGCAAACGTTCGAGTATATGGAGAAAATGCAGGAACGTGTCGTTAAATTTGTGACTTCCCATTCGCGTATTTCTGAAGAACAGTTCCGTGATCTCATGTTTAAGACAGGTGAGCTCAATCGTGATATCGGGACGGCTGTGGGGGGCTTGGATGCCGTTAAATATGGCCTTATGGATGAGGTCGGCGGGATCGGAGCGGCTCTAGCGCATCTCAACCGAATGATCGGCGGGGATTTCTCTGCATCGACTCCAGGAGGGATTACGCAATGACACTGTACACAGTAGTTGCAATGGAACAGGTGTGGGAGGGGGCATTTAACAATTATGCAACAACCCGAGAAGTGAGTGTGCAGGGCATGCTGATGCAGGTAGAACCGATGGAGGAAGGGCGTGCGCGGATCGTGAGATTATTGGATTGTCCACTGAACCGTTATCTAGATCCGGCGTTCTCTCCAGGTTCGATAATTACATTAACATAAAGATTCAATTTCTGACAAAAGAGAACATAGGTACGCCACGCCATTATATGGTATAATGTTGTTCCGGGGGTGGCTGGCGTGGCTAAACGAAAAAAGAAGAAGAAAAAAGCGCTGCTCGGCAGCGTTTTAAAATATGAAATATATGGAATTTTATTAATAACTATTTCCGTCATTGCACTGTCTGGTGAAGCAGCCGTAGGGCGCTCACTTTCAAGTATGGCGGGTTACTTATTAGGGAGATTTTATTTTGTGTTGCCGCTTGTCGGCATTTTTTATGGACTTATGGTTATGATCCATCGAAGATGGCCTTCCTCGTGGAACAGCAGGCATACTGGCGTGCTTCTGCTTCTGTTGTCTATGTGCCTTATGAGCACAATATCTGCAATGGAGCAGAAGCTTGGCCCGTTGTCTTTGTTACATCCTGGCAATGTAATGACACAAATACATAATGATCTTTCGGGATCACTTTCACCTGGCTCGAACGACAGCAATGTCTATATGCTGGGTAAGGATATAAGCGGAGGTTACATCGGCGGGTTGGAGTATGCAGCGCTGTTATGGCTTTTTGGCAGTCTGGGCGCTAAGCTACTTATGATCGTCATGCTGGCGATCAGCTTTATGCTAATTACCAACTTGTCATATGTGGAGATTTTTACGCTTTTGCGAGTGCGCTCGGTTAAGTTTGTGGAGGGGATTCGTCTCCATGCTGCAAATCGCCCGAAGGCGGTCCCAGTAGCGGCGAGACCATCTAGAGCCGCTGCTCCAGCTAAAGCTCGGCAGGTGAAGCAGCCTGTCTATGATGACGAGGATGAAGAAGACGAAGACGATCGGTATCTGCCTAATCGCAAACAACCCGTCCTTTTGAAAAAAATATCTGGCTGGTTCTCAGGCTCCACGCGTTCACAGGTGGAAGCAGATCCTGAGGATGACGATCAGGGTCCAATTGTGACAAGTGCTTCGAGCGGTCCGATTATTTCGGGATTAACACCAGATAGCCGTGTAATTCCATTAGAGGATATCGATCATGATTTTGACGATGCGGATCTGGATATTGAACCTGTGACGCCTATTATTCGAGATTTTTTTGAACATATCCGTTCAGAAGGTTTAAACGAAGAAGATCGGGAAGAGTGGAGTGAATTCTCACCCGCAGCTCGTGGTGAAGCAGCTAAACCTGCTGTAGCCGGAGCTAATGCCGTTAAGCAGCAGGCTACGGATGAGTCTGAGGAGAATGTAAGTATTGACTTGGAAGGCCTGCTAGGTGCTTCTCCAGATGGAGAGATTATTCCCGCTCCTCCAGCACCACCGCCACCGAAGCCATATAAGCTGCCATCGTTCCGTCTTTTAGCTAAACCTAACAATGGTGGCAAAGCTGGAGATCAGAATGATTATATGCAGACAGCCCGTAAATTAGAAGCAACACTTGAAAGCTTTGGGGTACGAGCTAAAGTGCTGGAGGTAGTAAGAGGCCCAGCTGTTACAAGATATGAGATACAACCGGATATTGGGGTTAAGGTTAGCCGTATTGTAAATCTGACGGATGACATTGCCCTTGCACTTGCAGCCAAAGACATTCGGATGGAAGCACCGATTCCGGGTAAATCTGCGATCGGGATAGAAGTTCCGAACTCTGAAGTGTCTATTGTTACCATGCGCGAAGTTATGGAAACACAGATTTTTCAGGAGGCTGAATCCAGATTATCGATTGCTTTTGGCCGTGATATTTCCGGCCAGACCATTATCGGCAATCTGGCTAAGATGCCCCATTTATTGGTGGCCGGTGCAACTGGCTCCGGTAAATCAGTCTGTATCAACGGGATTATAACAAGCATCTTATACAAAGCTAAACCTGATGAGGTCAAATTCCTCATGGTCGATCCTAAGATGGTCGAGCTGAATGTGTATAACGGAATTCCCCATCTTTTGGCTCCGGTTGTCACAGATCCAAAGCGGGCAAGCCTAGCCTTGAAGAAGATCGTAGTCGAAATGGAGAAGCGTTATGAGCTATTCTCCAAATCGGGAACACGGAATATGGAAGGTTATAATAAGCTAATGGCTGAGAATCCAGCGGCTATTCTACCGTATATCGTTGTTATTGTGGACGAGCTTGCGGATTTGATGATGGTTGCAGCCAATGATGTTGAGGATGCGATTTGCCGACTTGCACAAATGGCGCGGGCGGCAGGGATTCATCTAATTATCGCTACACAACGTCCTTCAGTAGATGTCATCACAGGTTTAATTAAAGCTAATATTCCATCCCGGATCGCTTTTGGCGTATCGTCCAATGTGGATTCACGTACCATTCTGGATATGCCCGGTGCAGAGAAGTTGTTAGGCCGAGGTGATATGTTGTTCTTACCAATGGGCGCATCTAAGCCTATTCGTGTACAGGGAGCTTTTATGAGTGACCAAGAAGTAGAGACTATTGTTCAATATGTCAGCAGTCAAGGTGAAGCCGAATACGATGAGTCCATCGTTCCTGAAGTGGATGATACAATCACTGAGGATCAGGAGCCACAGGATGAATTATACGAGCAAGCCGTACAAATTGTACTAGAGGCTAAGCAGGCTTCAGTGTCGCTGCTGCAGCGACGTATGCGGGTCGGTTATACCCGTGCAGCCCGGTTGATTGACTCTATGGAGGCTCGTGGGGTCATCGGTCCTTACGAGGGCAGCAAGCCGCGTGAGGTGCTGATGTCACTTGAGCAATATCAGCATAACAAGATCAGCTCCTAAGCTGTAGAAGCCCGTTGAAACCTTCAATAGACAGTAAAAGAGATGGCCACTTTATGAAGTGGACCATCTCTTTTTTTGTATCCTGAGTACTTATTTGACTCTTGGCGCAGCAAGCAAAGCTTCAACAATATAATCCAGTTGCACATTTAGAGAATAGATATCACTGTAATAACCTAAGCCAAAATCGATCTCCATCAAACGGCCTTCTTTCACGGCAGGGATATTGTTCCAAATTGGGTTTTGGGTCAGATCAGCCATACCATCATAAGAGGAGCGGAAGATATAGTCACCACTGTATTTGCCAAGGACTTCAAAGGATACGGATTCCCCATCCGCACCAGTCGCCGTATCTATTTCCTGTTGAATGATGTCCGGCGCCTTCATGCCTAAATATTCATAAATGATTTGTGAACCACGTCCGAATTGTTTGCTCGCTACAACAGCCATGCTGTTGTCTTTTCCACCTTCCATGATGGATATTGTGTGATCAAGAATACCAGCTTCTTGCAGCTTTTGTTTGCTGTCCTCAACTTTTTTATGGAAATCAGTAAATAATTCTTTTGCTTGATCTTCTTTGCCTACGACTTGTCCAATAAAGGACACCCGTTCTTCTGTTGACATTTTTTCATACGGAACTAAGACTGTTGGCGCAATTTGGTGAAGGGCTTCATAAGTTTCCTCTGACGGCACAATGATAAGATCGGGATTAAGAGCAAGGATTGCTTCAGGGCTAGCCTCAAACCAGGTGCCAAGCTTTTGCACATCTTTTAGCTCATCTTCAAATGCTGCACCCTCGGATACATCGGATACACCTATAGGTTTAATGCCGAGAGCCAGTACATCACCGAGCAAATAAAGAACTACAACTCTTTGTGGACTAGCGGGAACGGCAATGTCTCCTTTAACTGTGGAAATTATCCGGGTTTGTGCTTCGACAGCAGCTTTGTCTGTATTTGCCCCTGTACTTGTTTCTGCTGAGGGGGTGGGTTTCCCATTGCTTGATGCATTTGAATTTGTGGTTCCCGTGGAACAAGCGCTTAACACTATGGTAAAGCATAATAACAGGGTGAGCAGTAATGATGGTTTGGCATTTCTAAACATTGGTAATTCCCCTTCTCCGTTATATTGATAATGATTATCATAATCAATATAACGGAGAGGTTGTGTTCGGGCAATGTCAATTTGTGCACCTTGAGATGGCATATCACGCCAACTGGAGTGGGTGATAACTTTATTTTTGTATCGGACAGGGGAGATTCCGTAATATTTTTTAAACATTTTTCCTAGATAATAGCCATCAGGATAACCTACTGCAATTGCGATGTCATGCAAGCTAGCCTCTGTGTTCAGGAGCAATATTTTCGATTTTTCCATGCGGATGTTGATTAAGTACTGAGCAGGGCTAGTCTGCAGCTGTGTTCTGAATAATCTGGATAATGTTCTAGGGCTGCTGTTTACCGCTTTAGCTAATTTTTCAAGAGAGAAGGTTTCCTTATAATAAGTCTGCATATAGCGAATTGCTTGATCTAGCGGATCAGGTTGAATTAACTGTGTTTCCAGCGTATGCAGCTGCCTAAGCATCTCATAAATCCATTGATAAAAAAGTGTTTTGACATGCAGCCGATCCAAAAGCCCTGTTTTGCCCCAATCAGTAAACATGTTCTCCATCTTATCAAATAAGGGCAGTGGACTAGTAGGCGTGAATCCATATTGGAGATTAAAGGGATTATTGTGTTCCATGATTGCTTTTAGATTGTTGCGTGAGGCGAGTGAAAGGTTTGCTTTATATAAAATTAAGTAATACTCCAGTAGTTCCTCCGTGCGTAAAAATTGAATGTTCATTCCTTTTCCACCATGAAGGATATGAAAGTTGCTGATCTCGTGCGGGACCTCGTCAATTAGTATTTCGGCCTTGCCGTTTATGATCAACAAGAATGCACTTGAGGGCAGCTGATAATGTGAATTCAGATCACCTGATCGTTGAAAAGTATGGCGTATATCAATAATTTCTATTAATGCGTGGTTCCACAATAACATGTGGTCCTTTAAATTCATGATTAATATCAACTCCAACGTTTTCTTATTTCGATTATAGTTGATAATCATTCTCAATTACAATGAAATGCTATTACTTCTTTTTTAGTAATGCATAGGATGTCCTGACAGTCGTCATAATAACTTTAGCCATTCATGCAGAACTCACAAAAGAAAGGTAGAGCGAACCCCTATGAAGAAACATAAGTTGTGGATCTTTGCTTCTTTAACCCTTGCACTTGCTGCCGCACCGTTTGCAGGAATGTTGCTCCAGGGTAATGGCATAGTACAGACCAAGCAAAGTGCTGCTGCGTCATTTGTCCATGAACTAAATCATCCTGAAGAAGAGGCCTTGCCTGCCTTCAGCACGACTCCGATTAAACTCGGTTCTTCTGGTCAGGATGTTTATGAGTTGCAAGGACGTTTAAAACATCTGGGCTTTTATGAAGGGAAAATAGACAGTCAGTTTGGTCCGAAAACGAAAAATTCAGTAACGTGGTTTCAATGGAAGTTTGGAATGAAGTCTGATGGCATCGTAGGCGCTAAGACTAAGCTGAAATTGTATAACGCAACTAAGAACTGGAAGCCGACAGAGTCTGCTTCAGCAACCGGAAATAATACAGCAAACAACAACACCGGTAACAAAACAAATACAACCAATAATTCGGATTCAGCGTCTCTGTCTTCAGGGAATACGATGGGATTATCAGAAAATGATCTCAAAATCATGGCTAATGCCGTCTATGGTGAGTCGAGAGGCGAACCTTTCGAAGGTCAAGTTGCTGTTGCTGCAGTAATCTTGAACAGGGTAAAATCTCCGAGCTTTCCTAATACACCGTCTGGCGTTATTTTTCAGCCGGGAGCTTTTACAGCTGTAGCTGACGGGCAGATTTATTTGGAGCCAAATGAGCAGGCTCGAAAAGCAGTGCAGCAAGCGCTGAATGGCTGGGACCCTTCGGGTGGATGTTTGTATTATTTCAACCCTAAAACGGCGACCTCCAAATGGATTTGGACTCGTCCACAGGTCAAGACTATCGGCCAGCATATTTTCTGTATGTAGATAAGTAAAGAAGTAAATCCAGAGAGCAACCGGGAAGAGGCATCCGGTTGCTTCCTTACTTTGGAATGGTTTAGAATGGTTATTAATTCATAAACATGTTAATGAACAACTATCCACGCGGTAAAGGAGTTTTGGACTTGACTAATAATGTATTTCAGCATGGCAACGTTGCAGGTATGCGTATTCACGTGATGCCTACCAAGGCGTTCAAGACCTACGCCATCTCACTTTATGCCGGCGTCCCACTTAATGAGGATACGGTCACCCCTACAGCACTTGCTCCATTTGTGCTCCGCAGAGGTACCGCTTCTTACCCAGAGACTACTCAATTCCGCGAGCGTTTGGAGGAGCTGTATGGCGCTGGATTTGGTTTTGATATTTATAAAAGAGGCGATTATCAGATTGTTCAGTTTCGCATGGACACCATTAATGACTCCTTCGTGCAGAGTCAGGAGAGCTTGCTTGAACAATCCTTTGCTTTTCTAGGAGAAGTCCTGACCCGTCCATTGGTGGAGGATGGAAGCTTCCGTCCTTCCTATGTTGCAACAGAGCGTGAAACAGTGCGCAAGAAGCTGGAATCTATCGTAAATGATAAGATTCGTTATGCAGCGGAGCGCTGTATCGAAGAAATGTGCCGTAACGAGCCCTATCGTCTTCATCCACTGGGTCAAAGAGCGGATTTGGACCGGATTACCCCAAAAAGTTTGTACGAATCCTATAATTCATGGCTGGATGGAGCTATTTTGGATCTCTATGTAGTGGGAGATACGACTACTGAGGAAGTTGAAAAGCTTGTGCAGCATCACTTCGGACGCATTCAGTCGGAGGTGGGCTTATATAGCTCCAAGTTTGTCCCAGTATCCGTTAGCGAGGTAAGGACGGTAGAGGAGAAGCTGGATGTCAGTCAGGGCAAGTTGAACATGGGTCTGCGCACATCAATTACGTATAAGGACGATACATATGCGTCCGCACTTATGTACAACGGAATATTAGGAGGGTATCCACACTCCAAACTCTTCGTCAATGTACGGGAGAAGGCCAGTCTTGCATATTATGCTTCTTCACGCTATGACGGTCACAAGGGGATTGGAACGATACAATCAGGCATCGAAACGCAAAATTACAACAAAGCTGTTGAAATTATAGAGAAACAACTGGAAGAGATGAAAGCTGGCAACATCAGTGATCTGGAGTTAAGCCAGACCAAAGCCATGATCCGCAATCAGCTTTCCGAGATTCCGGATTCTGCTTTTGAGATGATCTCTTACGACTTCAACCGCCAGTTGTCAGGAAAAGAACGGACAGCGGATCAGCTGCTAGAAGAGGTGGAACAAATCGGTGCAGGGGAAGTAAAAGCCGCAGCGGAGACCTTTCAGCTGGATACGATTTATTTCTTGACAGGGAAGGAGGAATAGAGATGGAACAGATTCAATACGACAGACTTCAAGAGACCCTTTATCATGAGGTGATGGATAATGGGCTTCAGGTTTATGTATTGCCAAAACCAACATTCAAAAAAACTTACGCCACATTTGCAACTAAATACGGTTCTGTAGATAACCATTTTCATGTCGCAGGTGGAGAAGAGACCACTGTTCCTGATGGTATAGCTCACTTTTTGGAGCACAAAATGTTTGAAGAGCCAGAAGGCGATATTTTTGCCACTTTTGCCTCAAATGGAGCTTCAGCTAACGCTTTTACAAGTTTCGATCAGACGGTTTATCTTTTCTCGGCAACAGAAAACATAGAGACCAACCTTAGTACACTCGTTGATTTTGTGCAACGACCTTATTTTACGGATGAGAATGTAGAAAAGGAAAAAGGGATCATTGGTCAAGAAATCAATATGTATGCAGATAATCCAGACTGGCGTGTGTACTTTGGCCTTATTGAGGCGATGTATTCGAAACATCCGGTTCGGATTGATATTGCCGGAACTATAGAGTCGATTAGTACGATTACGAAAGAAACACTGTACACTTGTTACAATTCTTTTTATCATCCCAGCAATATGCTGTTGTTCGTAGTGGGTGGTGTGGATCCGGAGAAGGTATTCTCCTTGATTCGCAGCAATCAGCAGGGGAAATCTTATGGTAAACAAGGTGAGATTAAGCGTATTTTTGAAGAGGAGCCGGAACAAGTCGCTACGAAGCGCTTAGAAAGCAAACTGGCTGTTTCGATGCCTAAGATTATGTTTGGATTTAAGGAAAAAGTTGATGGTCTTACAGGTGAAGCTGCGCTTAAGCGTGATTTGGCCACTAAGCTTATGCTTGATTTGCTGGTTGGCAGCAGCACAGCGTTGTACCAAAAGCTCTATGATGAAGAACTGATCTCAGACAGCTTTGGCCATGAATTTAATAGTTCAGAACAATATACTTTTTCAGCTATGGGTGGAGATACCAAGGACCCTGATTTGCTTCTAAAACGAATAAAAGAAGAAGTGGATCAGATCTTAAAGTCTGGCTTTGCTGAGAAGGATTTCGAGCGGGCACGGAAAAAGAAAATAGGCGGATATTTGCGCATGCTGAACTCCCCTGAAAGTATCGCACATGAATTTACACGTTACCAATTCCGCGGTGGTGACCTGTTTGAAGTTCTGCCTATTTACGAATCGATTACTTTAGCTGAAGTGAATGAGCGTTTACATGCCCATGTAAATTGGGAGCAGCTCGCTGTTTCACTAGTGGTGAGTCCTTAAATGGCGCTTTTGGGAGAGAGCAACAAACCATTAGGAGAAATGACAGTTCTGGTGACAGGGGGCAGCGGGGGAATCGGTGGCGCCATTGCAGAACGGTTTGCCTCTGTGGGCATGAATATTGTTATACACTACAAGCACTCACATGAAGCTGCTAATGATGTCGCTCGGCGTTGTATGGCCCTTGGAGCAAAGGTAATGACTGTAAATGCGGATATGAAGGATCGCAGTCAGATTGTACGAATGGCGGAGAAGCTTGAAAGCAATGGAATGCAGCCGGATATCCTTGTTAACAATGCCGGTAAATCTCATTACGGGATGCTCGCTGATGTGAGCGAAGAGGAATGGGACGATATTATGGCCATTAACTTGAAAGGTACCTTTATGTGCAGCCAGATTTTTATGCCGTACATGGTATCCCAGCGTTATGGTCGAATCATCAACGTTTCTTCCGTGTGGGGAATATCGGGAGCCTCTTGTGAGGTCGCTTATTCAGCTAGTAAAGGCGGAGTAAATGCTTTTACTAAGGCGTTAGCCAAAGAATTAGCACCTTCTGGCGTAACTGTGAACGCGGTAGCTCCAGGAGCGGTTAATACGAATATGTTGTCTAACCTACAGGAGGATGAGGTCCGGATGCTGGAGGATGAGATTCCGGCGGGACGTTTGGCTACTCCGAACGAAATCTCCTCATTGATTTACTTTTTGGCACTGCCAGAATCCGGGTATATTACTGGGCAGATCATTAGCCCTAACGGTGGCTGGATTACGTAATGCTTAACTTGGAGAAAAGCTCCAGCATAAGAAGCTATCGTCTGAGACATATTATAAGTGTTGTTTTTTAATCTCTCGTAAGGCGGCTTACAGCCTGTATGCAGGTGTTCGACCGTAAACATGAAGGAGGATTTAAGATGACACAAGACGATAGCGTAATCAAAAATTTTGACACCTGGAAGAAATTCTTAGGTAAACGGGTTGTACAGGCAGAGAAACTTGGGATGAGTCAAGACACAATCTCAAAGCTGGCTTTTGAAATCGGGGAATTCCTTGATGAAAAAGTGGATCCAGCAAACACTCAAAACCGTGCGATCAAAGAGCTATGGGATGTCGGCAACGATGAAGAAAAGCAAACGATTGCTAAACTCATGGTCAAGTTGGCGAAAGACAACGCCTAAGCTTGCGGAAAAGCTCCCCCTGTGGGAGCTTTTCTGCAATTATTACAGGACTGACCTTGCCTTTCATTTTTATTTTATATATCATTAACATGACCCGTGTAAAAGACCGCTTTGCCGGGGCAGCTTTTTTTGCTGTATTGGCAAAGGGTAGGGAAAAGGAATCTATGAGGTGTACAAGTGGAATATAAACAGTGGTATATGGAATACAAGATTCACAAGAACAGACCCGGTCTGCTTGGTGATATCGCTTCAATGTTAGGGATGCTGGAAGTTAACATTCTGACGATTAATGGAGTTGAAGGAAAAACTCGCGGAATGTTGCTGGAGACCAATGATGATGAGAAAATTATGCTGATGGGCGAAATGCTCAAAAAAGTTGATAATATTACAGTTTCAGCTCTGCGGTCTCCTAGGCTCGTGGACAAGCTGGCTGTGCGCCATGGGCGATATATTGAACGGGATTCAGATGATCGGAAGACGTTTCGTTTCACCCGCGATGAGTTAGGTCTATTGGTTGATTTTCTCGGTGAGCTGTTTAAAAAAGATGGGAATCAGGTTGTAGGACTGCGTGGTATGCCCCGTGTAGGAAAGACGGAATCCATTATAGCTGGCAGTGTCTGTGCTATGAAACGCTGGACATTTGTCTCGTCCACACTGTTGCGGCAGACGGTGCGGAGTCAATTGGCTGAAGATGAGATGAACCCACATAATGTATTTATTATTGATGGTATAGTTAGTACGATCCGCTCTAATGAGAAACATTATAATTTATTACAAAATGTTATGAGCATGCCAAGCACAAAGGTTATAGAGCATCCAGATATTTTCGTACGCGAATCTGAGTACAGTTATGATGACTTTGATATTATTATTGAGCTGCGGAATAATCCAACTGAAGAAATCTTGTACGAGTCGTTTACGACGAGCTACAGTGATGATTTATAGAACACAAACAATGAAGAATACACTTCCGAGCATGTTTATTTATAAAGCTGGTTAAGGAAGTTTACATTCATAGAACTTACAGGAGGTGATGGTATGTCGGAACTGGGCCGGCAATTGAAAGAGGCACGTCTGCAAAAAGGGATGAGTCTTGACGATGTCCAGGAAGTAACAAAAATTCGCAAAAAGTATTTGGAAGCCATCGAGTCTGGAGACTACAAGGTGCTTCCAGGAAGTTTTTATGTGAGGGCGTTTATCAAAACGTATGCAGAAGCAGTAGGCATGAGTCCTGACGAACTGCTCGAGGAGCATGGGAACGTACCTGCACCACCCGCAGACACGACCATGGAGACGGTGATTCAAAAGCGCAGCCGTAGACCCGAAACCGAACGGAATGCAAAATGGCTGCCAACGGTGCTAATGTGGACATTCCCTATATTGATTATTGTAGTGATTTACATTTATGCTTCTAGTTTAAACAAAGCAGACCCTGATCAAGTTGATCAAACAAATATCACCAATAATGTGCAGGATCCTAATACAGCACAAACTTCTCCACCCGCATCAGGAGGCGGTGTTGTAGCGCCTACTTCCTCGGCAGGTGCTGAAGCAACTACAGAGCCAACTACGGAGCCTACGCCAACACCGACGCCAACGCCGACTCCTCAATCTATCACGGTTACACCAGATGGGAAGTCAGGCAAAACAACGAAATTTAAGGTCACAGCTCCTGCCGGAAGCGAAGTTAAGGTTGAGATTGTTGCATCCGGAGTAAGCTGGCTTGAAGTTTACAAAGGCGAGAACTCTAAAGGTGAAAAACTCTCCTTCGGAAATACAGCTGCAGGAGAAACTATGAGCTTCGTTCTTGGTAGTGAGGGCATGTATATTAAGTCTGGGTATTCCCCAGCAACTGAGATTACCGTAAATGGTCAAGTAATCACGGATGAGAAGACTTCTTCACGTCTCCTGCTTAATCTTGACGACGGTTCTGGAAGTGAAGGTACCCAAAGTGAAGGGACAGGCGAATAACAAATAGGATGTATAGACTTTGGCTTTAGGGAGAACATAAGACTGTTTTCAGTTTTAGCCAAAGTGAGGTGTACATCTTATGACAGTTAGCTGGATTGTAGCTGGCCTTGGGGTTGTTGTCAGTCTCATCGGATACTATTTGACACCAGGTGCTTGGGGATACGGAATTCTCGGATTCGGTATTGCACATATTGTGCTAGGAATTCTGGATATGTTTCGTAATCCGGTCCGAAGCAGATAGAAGCTGTAGAAATGAACGTCTCCAACGGCGTACTTCCGGTGGAGACGTGTTTCTACCCTTTGAATCAAACTCACTCGAAGGAAAAGCTCCACTTAGTGGGGCTGTTTTCTATGTCGGGTGAGCTACATAATGATTTATCCAAAATTAGACTTAATAGTACCATTCTCTTATAATAGTAGCAGACTAATTGTATAAAGGACGTGGAGTTTAATGAGTTCAGAATGTTCATTTGATATTGTATCCAAAATGGATATGCAGGAGTTAACGAATGCTATTCACCAAACAGAGAAAGAGATCGACAACCGCTTTGATTTTAAGAACAGCAAAAGCAGTCTGAAGATGGAGAAAGACGCACTTATAATCGCCTCTGAAGACGAATATAAGCTAAACGCTGTTATTGATATTTTACAATCAAAGATGGTGAAAAGAGGCATCACCCTAAAGAATCTGGACTTTGGTAAAGTAGAACCGGCTTCCCTGGGATCTGTACGTCAACGTTTAGGGCTTAAGCAAGGCATTGATCAGGAGAATGCGAAAAAGATTAATATTCTGATCCGTGATTCAAAATTAAAGGTGAAGAGCCAGATCCAAGGGGATCAAATTCGTGTAACCGGCAAGAGCCGCGATGATTTGCAGCAGATTATTCAGATTTTGCGTAAAGCTGATTTGCCGCTGGATCTACAATTCATGAACATGAAATAGAATTTTGTGCCCCGCAGTGCTTATTAGCACTAACAACGCGGGGTGCTTTCTGTTTTTTTGACACCTATTTATTGCTATAATATACTTGCTTAAGTAGAAATGGATTAGCCTGATTTAGGCAATTTGTATGAACGATTTAGGGGAGGAAAACTTCAGTGAATTTGCCCAACCGCATCACGCTAGCTCGTATTTGCCTGATCCCGATTATGATGTTTTTTTTACTGGTGGATTTCAGTTTTTATCCAGAACCGATACATTGGGGCTCGTTTCAGCTATCTGTTAATCATTTGGTAGCAGCTGTAATCTTTTTGCTTGCGGCCAGCACGGATGGAATAGACGGCTACATTGCTAGGAAATATAATATGGTCACCAATCTCGGTAAACTCCTTGATCCACTTGCGGACAAACTGCTGGTATCTGCAGTTCTGATTTCACTTGTGGAGCTGGGCAGATGCGATTCATGGATTGCTATTGTAATCATCAGTCGTGAGTTTGCAGTCACCGGACTTCGCCAGATTGCATTGCTAGAGGGAAAAGTGGTTGCCGCCAGCAAATGGGGCAAGATAAAGACGGTTGTACAAATTGTTGCGATCTCACTGCTGTTGTTGAATAATTTCCCATTTCAATTTGTCAGTATTCCTGTAGACGATATTGCTATTTGGGCCGCAGCGCTGATCACTATTTATTCTGGAATTGATTATTTTGTGAAGAATAAGGATCTGCTACAGCTGCATAATGCGTAAGAATGTAAGCTGGACATACAAGGAAAGGTAATAGGTGAAGCACCTATTACCTTTTTTGAAATCTAAAAGCAGTGTACCTACATTATAACTAGGAGGCGAAAGCCAGGTATGAAAGCGGAGATTATTGCAGTAGGGACAGAGCTTTTGCTCGGTCAAATCGTGAATAGTAATGCCCAGTTTTTGTCTATAGAGCTAGCTGCCATCGGGATCGATGTATACTTTCAAACTGTTGTCGGTGATAACAGCAGCCGCCTGCAGCAAGCCATCGAGATCGCTCAGAGTCGGGCCGACGTTATTATCTTTACAGGCGGAATTGGCCCCACTGAGGATGATCTGACTAAAGACGCACTGGCTGCATCGCTAGGTAGAACGCTCCACATTGATCGTTTGGCGATGGATCATGTACAACGTTTCTTTGATGATCGTAAGATCGTTATGACCGAAAATAACCGCAAACAGGCACTTATAATTGAAGGAACTACACCGTTGCCGAATGAAATCGGTCTTGCGGTTGGGATTGCTTTTGAGCATGAGAAGAAATATTATATTGTGCTTCCAGGTCCACCTCGTGAGATGAAACCGATGTTCGTAGATAAAGCAGTACCGTGGCTACAGCAGCACGCCTTGACGAACGAAACACCGCTTTATTCAAAAATGCTCAAATTTGCCGGCATCGGAGAATCACTGCTGGAGGACAAGCTCATTGAGCTGATTCGCAGTCAGACTGATCCAACGATTGCTCCGTATGCCAAAGAGGGAGAGGTAACTGTTCGTATTTCGACAAAGGCCCCTTCTGAGCATGAAGCTACAAAAAAGCTGGAGATACTGGAACAACAAATCAAGGAGATTTTGCCGGAACATTTGTATGCGAACATTGATGTGCCGCTAGAGCAATTGATAGTGGATTGGATGGCGGATGCCGGCCTGACCTTAAGTGCGGCAGAGAGCTGCACCGGAGGTTTGCTGATGGAGAGTATAACAAATATTCCAGGCAGTGCTTCGATGTTTGCCGGCGGAATCGTCTGCTATTCAAATGACTTAAAGAAAAAGCTGCTGAATGTGCCAAGTGCTTATTTGGAGGGACCCAATGCCCCTGGAGCCGTAAGCCGAGAAGTTGCCGAGGTGTTGGCTGACCAAGTGAGAATGATTGCAGACAGCGATTTCGGCTTATCTGTTACAGGTGTAGCTGGACCGGGTTATTCTGAACGAAAGCCTGTTGGACTTGTATTTATCGGCTTGGCTGAACGGGGACGTAAGACAGAGGTTTATGAGCTTAATCTTAAAGGTACGCGGGAAAATATCCGCTTACGAACAGTTAAGGCTTTGCTGTATCGTCTCTGGCGGAGACTTGAGGAACGCAAGGTGGAGACACCTCTTGAGGGTTCAGACTTGTAATGGGAGATTAGCCCAGTTATAATAAACACATACGGAAGAACCGTGGCACTGAGATTTCTTTGCTGCGGTTTTTTGTATATTTGCAGAGATTTTGATCACGATGCTTTCTCATGATCATAAGTCGTTGATGTCCGGTGAAGTGGAGAATTTAATTAACTTCTATCTCCGGAGGGAGGCTTACAATAAAAGGGATAAATAACGCCCAAGACAAAAAAAACGAATGTATGTTCGAAAAAAAGCTTGGCAAGACCTTAAAAACACGTTATTATATTACTATAAACAGTGAAGGAAGTGGTCTGATTGTCAGATCGTCGTGCAGCGCTTGATATGGCGCTTCGTCAAATAGAAAAACAATTTGGTAAAGGTTCGGTAATGAAACTGGGAGAATCCACGCATATGCAAGTGGAAGTTGTACCTAGCGGATCTTTGGCACTTGATATTGCATTAGGTATAGGCGGACTTCCAAAGGGACGTATTATTGAAGTATACGGACCGGAATCTTCAGGTAAAACAACAGTTGCTCTTCATGCTATTGCAGAAGTGCAAAGACAAGGCGGACAAGCTGCTTTTATCGATGCCGAGCATGCGCTTGATCCGAAATATGCACGTAACTTGGGCGTAAATATCGATGAATTGCTGCTTTCTCAGCCAGATACGGGTGAACAAGCGCTGGAAATCGCCGAAGCACTTGTTCGTAGTGGAGCCGTTGACATTATTGTCGTTGACTCCGTTGCTGCTTTGGTACCTAAGGCTGAAATTGAAGGCGATATGGGTGATTCCCACGTCGGACTGCAAGCTCGCTTGATGTCTCAAGCACTTCGTAAGCTTTCTGGTGCCATTAGCAAATCGAATACGATTGCTATCTTTATCAACCAGCTTCGTGAGAAGATCGGTGTTATGTTCGGTAACCCTGAGACAACTCCGGGTGGTCGTGCATTGAAATTCTACTCCTCTGTACGTTTAGATGTACGTCGCGTAGAGAGCATCAAGATGGGGAACGATGTGGTTGGTAACCGTACTAAGATCAAGATTGTGAAGAATAAAGTAGCCCCTCCATTTAAACAGGCTGATGTTGATATCATGTATGGTGAAGGGATTTCCAAAGAGGGAAGTCTTGTAGATATCGGTACTGAAATGGATATCGTGAATAAGAGTGGTGCATGGTATTCCTACGAAGGCGAGCGTCTCGGCCAAGGTCGTGAGAATGCTAAGCAGTTTTTGAAGGAACATCAGGATATTGCCCTTATTATTGAGAATAAGATCCGTGAAGCAAGTAATTTATCCACTATTGTTGCTGCGCCGAATAATGATGAGATTGTTGCAGAGCAAGAGGAAGAAGAAAAATTGCTCCTCGAAATCGAATAGTATATTAAACAATAGGACGCCCTGTGATTGATTGTTGCAGGGTGTCTTTTCTTAACAAGTATTGAAAGTAAGACGATAACTGATCTATTGCTATGAGGTGACAAACAACTATGGTAATACAACTGGATTTTGAAGCAGAAGAACAAGATGAGCAGGTGTTATCTGATTTTCCTGAAGGAGAACTCTTAGAGATCACTAAAGTAGAACGTCAAAAGAAATCTGACCACCGTTATATCATACATTTCGGAGCATATAACATGACTGTGCACGAGGACGTCATGATTAAATATCGAATGATTACTGGTAATTCTTTTATGAAGGCTGATTTGGAAGAAATTGTTGTAGCTGATGAGCGTCAACGAGCTTATGTGGAAGGCCTCCGTTATCTTGAACGTAAACCACGCACCGCTATGGAAATGACTCGCCGTTTACGCCAGAAGGAAATAGGAGAGACTATTATTGCGGAAGTGGTGCAGCGGCTACAGCAGGAAAGATTTCTTGATGACCCTTTATATGCTAAGCAATGGGCGGAGCAACGAATAGCGAACCAGCGGAAAGGGAAGATGTGGATTCGACAAGAGCTACGTGAGAAGGGGATTGACAAAACCCTTATATCGGAAGCTTTGGAGAATATTACTCCTGAACAAGAGCTGGAGAGTGCACTCGAAACAGGGCGCAAGAAATGGAATCTCATCCGTGGAGACGCTTCAGATAAGCGAAGAAAGACTGGAGCCTTCCTTATGCGCCGTGGATTCTCGGGCGATATGGTTCGCCAAGTGATCAATACTTTACTTGCGGAAGACAATTATGAAGGTGAAGATGAGGAGTTTTACTAGAATCACTGATTCTCTTGACATTAATGCGTATATCGACTCTCTTGACAATGTCTTTTTATAAATAATAAAATATAACATGAATCGGCATAAAATTAGAATCCTTTTTCCTTCCCAAAAAGGAGACTGTTTTAAACGGTTCACGTACAACTCATATGAAATGTAATCGCCGGATAAGGCGGGCAGTGTGCATGTGCAGCATGTGCAGTATGGCAATCGGTTGTTTACCGGTTTTTTGTATGGTGATGAACGGATAGTTAAACAACTGCACAATTCCCAGGGATATACCTTGGAGAGGAACCAACGAGGAGGTGAACAGATGCTGGAATCATGGATCTGGGTCATTATCGTTCTCGTTGTAGCTGCAATATTCTTTGGGTTCGGTTATTTTATTCGTAAATCCCTTGCAGAAGCTAAAATCCAAAGCGCAGAAAGAGAAGCCGTTGTCATCGTTGAGAATGCGAAGAAGGACGCTGAGGCGCTGAAGAAAGAAACAGTATTGGAAGCTAAGGACGAAGTCCATAGAATCCGTACTGAAGCTGAGAAAGAAACTCGTGAACGTCGGAATGAAATCCAACGCCAAGAGAGACGTTTGCTGCAAAAGGAAGAATCTCTGGATAAAAAAATGGAATCGCTTGAAAGAAAAGAAGAACAAGTAGCTAACAAAGAGAAACGAATTGATGAAACCCAACAGCAAATTGATGTTATTTACAAAAACCAAGTCACTGAATTGGAACGTATCTCCAATTTAAGCATCGAAGATGCAAGAAGTATCATTCTTAGCAATGTTGAGCAAGAAGTTCGCCATGAAACGGCACAAATGATCAAAGAAATTGAACAGCAGGCGAAAGAAGAAGCGGATAAGAAATCCCGTGAAATCATTACACTCGCTATCCAACGCTGTGCAGCTGATCACGTGGCGGAAACAACGGTTTCAGTTGTTACGTTGCCGAATGAAGAGATGAAGGGTCGGATTATCGGTCGTGAAGGCCGTAATATTCGTGCGTTGGAAACTCTTACAGGTATCGACCTCATTATTGATGATACGCCGGAAGCAGTTATTTTGTCGGGATTTGATCCAATTCGCCGTGAAGTGGCCCGTACGGCACTTGAGAAATTAGTGGCTGATGGACGTATTCACCCCGCTCGTATTGAAGAGATGGTGGAGAAATCCCGCAAAGAAGTGGACGAACGGATTCGGGAATATGGTGAGCAAGCTACTTTCGAAGTGGGCGTTCACGGTTTGCATCCAGATTTGATCAAGATTCTGGGGCGTCTGAAATTCCGTACAAGCTATGGTCAAAATGTATTGAAGCACTCCATGGAGGTTGCTTATTTAACAGGACTGATGGCCGGTGAGCTTGGGGAAGACATCGTGCTTGCAAAACGTGCAGGATTACTTCATGATATCGGCAAAGCGCTGGATCATGAAGTGGAAGGTTCGCACGTTGAGATCGGCGTTGAACTAGCGAAGAAATATAAGGAACATCCGGTTGTTATCAACAGTATCGCATCTCATCATGGAGACTGCGAAGCTACCTCGGTTATTGCTATGTTGGTTGGCGCCGCTGACGCATTGTCGGCTGCTAGACCTGGTGCTCGCCGTGAAACACTGGAAACGTATATTAAACGTCTAGAGAAACTGGAAGAAATCTCAGAGTCATTCGAAGGCGTTGAGAAATCATTTGCTATTCAAGCGGGCCGTGAGGTGCGCGTGATGGTACAGCCAGAGAAGATTGACGATGCAGAGGCATTCCGTCTTGCTCGCGATATTACGAAGATGATTGAAAGTGAACTGGATTATCCAGGACATATCAAGGTTACCGTTATTCGTGAGACACGGGCTGTTGAATACGCTAAATAGGCAATAAGTAGATAACATACACTTCGGAAATAACGATATTTATGATTGTTTCCTGGTACATGTTTCTGCTGGGAATATAAGGTTAAAGGATAAGATTTAACTTATACTTTCTTATATTTGATGAAAATTGGCCCCTAAGCGGGGCCTTTTTTCTTTTAAATATGAAGACTTATCCGTTAGATGAAGAGGTTAAGATTAGGAGGAGAGAAACATTAAAGTACTATTCATTGGAGATATCGTAGGTAGTGTAGGTAGGAAGGCACTTCGGGAGATGTTGCCCTCATTAAAAAGCAAATATCAACCACATATAATCATAGTTAACGGTGAAAATTCTGCTGCCGGTAGAGGGATTACTAAAGCGATCGCAAATGAATTTTTTAACTGGGGCGTTCACGGAATCACCATGGGTAATCACACATGGGACAACAAGGATATCTTCGAGTTTATCGACGATGAGGCCCGGATTATCCGTCCCGCTAATTTTCCTCCAGGAACACCGGGAAGAGGATATACAGTTGTTAAAGGTAACGGGAAAGAGCTGGCTATAGTTAACCTGCAAGGCCGTACATTTTTGCCTGCGATTGATTGCCCTTTCCGTGTGGGTGAAGAAATTGTGGAAGAGCTACGTAGAGATCATAAATGCATTCTCGTTGATTTCCATGCAGAGGTTACCTCCGAAAAAATCGCCATGGGCTATTTCATGGATGGTCGCGCATCAATTGTAGTTGGGACCCACACTCACGTGCAGACGAATGATGATGTGATTTTGCCAGGTGGAACGGCTTACTTGACCGATGCGGGTATGGTTGGTTCAAGCGAAGGGATTCTGGGTATGGAAAGAGATGCAGTACTTTATAAGTTCACTACACAGCTTCCAGCACGATTTGTTGTTGATGAAGGCAAATGGCAGCTTCACGGTTTATTTGCAGAATTAGACGAGAATACTGGCGCGGCTACCCGTCTGGAGAAAATACGGCTACGTGAAGATGAATGGGTAATGAGCTAGTAGTAGGATAAGATAAGTGATTTTCTGGGTAATTTCGCCGAATAAGGGTAAAGTGTGATATTTATTATATCGAAAAAGAGTATCTATTGTACCATTTTCTCCAGAGTAGTCCGCAAAAAGAAGGAATTATTTCTTCTCTCGCGAATAACATCTAAAGTAGTGGAAGAACACCATTATTTTCCCAGGGGAGGTACTTACTATGGATGTATTAAAAGTATCAGCTAAATCCAATCCAAATTCCGTCGCCGGCGCTTTAGCAGGTGTTCTTCGTGAACGTGGATCGGCCGAATTACAAGCTATTGGAGCTGGAGCACTGAATCAAGCAGTCAAAGCAGTTGCCATTGCCCGGGGATTTGTTGCACCAAGCGGAGTAGATTTGATCTGCATTCCGGCATTTACAGACATTGTGATTGATGGAGAGGATCGAACCGCGATTAAATTGATTGTAGAACCCAGATAATAGAAGCATAGAACGATGAACCTGTTTACTTATGTAAACAGGTTTTTTGCTTTTGGTATATAGTCTGGCGTTTTTAAGCATAGAATCTGGAATAGGGCTGCATGAAAGCGAGGGCTTGGGATGAGAACCGATAAGCTACAGGTTGCGGATTTTCATTGTGATGTGCTGAGTAAAATGCAAGCATCACCGGATATGGATTTTAAGAATGATCCCCGGTTGGATGTCACCGGAGAGAGGTTGGTAGCGGGCGGTGTAGAATTGCAGATTTTTGCGATATACCTTTCGGCAAGTAGAGGTAGACCTAGCTTTGAGAATGTTTTAGGACAAATTGATTTGTTCCGGCAAAAAATATTAGGCGCAGAGAGCCTTCAGTGGCTGCGTTGGAAGGAGGAGGTAGGTAAACGAGCAGTTGGAGCACCTCCATGGGGAATGCTCTCTCTGGAGGGTGTAGACGGTCTAGAAGGGAACCTATTTTATGCACAGCTCTGCTTTGAGCTTGGCGTGCGGTTTTTGGGGATCACTTGGAATTATGCCAATTGGGCAGCGGACGGAGTATTGGAGCAGCGCAACGGCGGATTTACGGAAAAAGGGCGAAAGCTGATCGAATGGTGCAACGACAGTGGAATGCTGCTTGATGTGTCGCATTTGTCTCAGGCAGGTTTTTGGGAGCTAGCCGACTTAAGCACACGTCCGTTTATAGCTTCCCATTCGAACGCCGCAGCAATCTGTGGGCATGTTAGAAATTTAAATGATGAACAGATTAAAGCTTTGATTGCAATGGACGGAAGAATGGGCCTGACCTTTTATCCGTGGTTTGTATGTGATGATGGAAAAGCTCGTATGGATGATTTATTAAAGCATATTGATCATGTATGTAGTCTGGGTGGCGAGAAACATATGATGTTTGGTTCGGACTTTGACGGCATTGACACTTGGGTAGAGAACATGGAGCATCCGGGAAAATACCCTGAGCTTGCCGAGCACCTGCTTCGTTACTATCCAGAAGCTTCCGTTAAAGGTTGGTTATATGAGAATGCGGTCTCCTACTTGCGTACAAACTTACCTTCACAGGTGTCTAAATCATGACAATCCTGTTCTAAAAGTATGAATTGTCGAAAAAAAGGCCCTCGTTATGATGTGGGGCTTTTTATTTTTGGTTAAGAAGATGTATAATGGTTAATGGCTTGTACAGATACTAGAGAAAATACAAGGAGTGACTTTACTATGAGTAAGACTGTACCCGTAGGTGTGTCGGCTAGACATATTCACCTTACGCAAGAGCATGTGGAGGCTTTGTTTGGCCCAGGATATCAACTAACGGAGTTCAAACCCCTCTCTCAACCAGGACAGTTTGCAGCAAATGAGCAAGTAGCAGTTATCGGCAGCAAAGGTAAATTTGACAAAGTAAGAATTTTGGGACCTGCTCGTCCGGCTTCCCAATTAGAAATTTCCCGTACTGACTCCTTCGCACTTGGCGTGAAAGCTCCAGTTCGCGAATCTGGAAATATTGATGGAACACCTGGCATTACGCTTAAAGGACCTGCTGGCGAAGTAGAATTGGAACAAGGCGTTATCATCGCCGCTCGTCACATTCACTTCCATACTTCTGAAGCTGAAGCTTGGGGCATTGCTGATAAGCAATTGCTTAAAGTTCGTCTCGGAGGCGATCGTGGTCTCGTATTGGAGAACGTAATTGCACGCGTATCAGACAGCTTTAAACTGGATATGCATATTGACACTGACGAAGCTAACGCTGCAGGTGCCAACAACGGCGATACTGCTGAAATCGTAGAATAGTCATCATAGTTATAGCAAAGATAAGAAGCGGGGGAGAAATCCTCCGCTTTTTTGTGCGTGTCTGATCCGCGTGCTGTAAGGATTGCGTGTCTGATCCGCGTGCTGTAAGGATTGCGTGTCTGATCTGCGTGCTGTAAGGATTGTGTGTCTGATCCGCGTGCTGTAAGGATTGTGTGTCTGATCCGCGTGCTGTAAAGTTTGCGTGGTTTACCCGACCGCTTGTACATATCGGACTGTATCGCAGCTATTTCAGCATTTTGATCTATTTTGCCAAGGTATCGGACCGCATAGCTCTTATTGCCTTATATTTGTCCTGAACTGGGCTTCGAAGGTGTGAATAACTGCATCTGAGTCCGATAGCATCGCCAAAAACCATGAATCTTCAAAATAAGGGCGTCTGAGTCCGATTGCTCAACAGGATCAACAGGATCAACAAAAGATACGCCCCAGGATAAATTGAGGAGGAGTATTTTACGGTTAGCAAAATATTTCTGTACGAGCAGAACGAATAGTATCCTGAAATGGATTTTTAATGAAAATTGGTGTAATGATAAAGAAAATCTATTATTATGTAACTTATTGTGTTATGATTATGGTTTATGACGTGACAAAAGGATTTATTGTTAAGAATATATGTATTAGAAATTAAGGAGACCCAATGACATTTAATGAACTGAATATTGTGCCTGCAATTTTGAAGGCTTTAAGCAAAGAAAACTATACATCACCTACACCAATACAGGAGCAGTCGATTCCAGCTGTATTAGCGGGTAGAGATTTACTTGGATGCGCGCAAACGGGAACAGGAAAAACAGCTGCATTTTCCGTGCCTATTATTCAATTGTTAAGCGAACAATCCAACCCAAACAAATCCAATAATGTGCGACGCATTCGCTCGTTGATTTTAACACCGACAAGAGAACTAGCGATTCAAATTGCTGATAACATAAAAGCGTATAGCCAATATACAGATATCCGCTCTGCTGCCATTGTTGGCGGTGTGTCACAGAAAGTGCAAGAGCGCGCACTGAATCAAGGTGCCGATATTCTTATTGCTACCCCTGGTAGACTTATCGACCTGATCAATCAGAAACGTGTAGATCTGCAATATGTACAAATTTTAGTTCTAGATGAAGCTGACCGGATGCTGGATATGGGCTTTATCCATGATGTGAAACGAATCATCGCCAAAATGCCTACGAAGAAGCAAACTCTGTTTTTCTCGGCAACGATGCCAACTGAAATCTCCAAATTGATCAAAACATTGCTTGTGAATCCAGTGAAGGTAGAGATCACACCCGTGTCATCTACTGCGGATAGAATCAATCAATCGATCTATTTATTAGAGAACGGAAATAAGCAAAACCAATTGAACCTGCTGTTACAGGATAAATCCATCGTCTCAGCTTTGGTGTTTACTCGTACCAAACGTGGTGCGGACCGTGTTACCCGCGATCTGGCTAAAGTGAACATTTCTGCTCAAGCCATACACGGCAATAAATCACAAAATGATCGCCAGAACGCCTTGCGGAATTTTAAAAGCGGTGCGACTCGTGTTCTCGTAGCTACGGATATAGCTGCCCGGGGAATTGATATTGATGAGCTGTCTCACGTAATCAACTTCAATCTACCGAACATTCCGGAAACCTATGTGCACCGGATCGGTCGTACAGGCAGAGCGGGATTGAGCGGAACGGCAATTTCTTTTTGCGAAGCTGAAGAGCTTCCTTTCCTTAAAGATATTGAAAAATTGATTGGAAAATCGATTCCGGAAGTTAAGGATCATCCTTATCCGATGTCTCGTAAAACGCAAATGAAGACAGATCGTTCGGCGAAACCGTCAGGTTCGAAAGCAGCAGCTTCGAGACCATCGTCTTCCAGACCGTCGAATTCCAAACCAGCAACTGCTAAACCTGCGGCAACAAAACCGGCAGCAACAAAATCAGCGGCATCCAAACCAGCTAAAGCAAAACCTAAGTCTAACCCTCCATTGAAGCCAAAGTCCGAGTGGTTCACAAAAGGAAGACAAAAAACGAGCAGCAGATAAGTAAGTTTGAATGCGTATCGTTTCTATAGCAAAATAAAAAAACGTCAGAGTAAATTGAACTGCACCCCAATTGTTAGACACAACTAACATTTGGAGGTGCAGTTTTTTATGTTTTATGTCCTGATGATTTACAACAAAAAACAGCCGCTAAACAGTTCCTCACTGTACAACGGCTGTTGTTATTTCATTTATGCGGTTGCTTCAATTGTATTGTCCTGAACATAGGGGCTCAGTTCTTGCTGAAGTCCTGTGCTGATGGAAGTCATAGGGAGGCGAAGCGTATCCGAGGATAGTAGGCCGTTTTGGTTAAGCATCCATTTAATTGGAGCGGGATTCGATTCCTTGAACAATAGGCGGATGATCGGCAGTAGTTGTTCAAAGCTTTCTTTAGCGAAGTCCACTTGACCAGATGTAAAGGCTTCAAAGATACGAAGGCATTCTGCCGGATAAACGTTGGCAGTAGCGAGCATACCCCCAGCTGCTCCGCAGCTAAGCATTTCATAAAAGAGGGAATCATCGCCGCCAAGCACAGGTTTAGCACCTGTACGGACTAACTCTGTAACCATTTTTGTACTGCCTGAGCAGTCTTTTAAACCGACAACATTATTCATTTCTAGGATTGTACGTGCAGTATCTACCGTCATGGCGGTACCTGTACGACTTGGAATATCATAAGCCATGATAGGTATGCCTACTTCTGCTGCTTTGCGGAAATGGGCAATGATACCCTCTTGTGAAGGACGACTATAATAAGGTACGACTACTAGTGCACAATCAGCACCAAGGTTTGCAGCAATTTCCGTGCGTGCAACCGTAGAGGCTGTATCATTGGTACCTGTACCAACTACTAAGGGGATTGATGTGGATTGTAGAAGCTCACGGGAAGTGTTTACTAGAAGCTGCATTTCATTTACGGTTACAGTGGGCGATTCTCCGGTGGTTCCATTAACGACCAGACCTTGTATGCTGTTGTTAATAATGTTCTTTACATAACGCTGATACGAATCCAAATCAACTTCACCAGCAGCATTGAACGGGGTGACCACGGGGACATAAACTCCATAAATCTGTTGTTCTGTAAGCATAAATTATCGGCCTCCAAAATATTTTAATTCCTCTACATACACTTTACCATGGAAAGTAGCATCGTCGTTAGCTATAATAAATGATATGGATCATCAAAAATATTGATGTTAGGGTGAGGTAATGGATTTAACCTATTTACGAACCTTCCGCGAGGTGGCTAAACGTCAGAGCTTTACGCGAGCTGCTGAAGAATTGGGATATGCACAATCAAGTGTGACGATGCAAATACAGAAGATAGAGAAGGAATATGGAGTACCTTTAATAGAGAGGCATGGCCGTCAGCTGCGGCTTACCCCGCCAGGAGAAGAGTTATTGAAGCTGTTCGTGGAGATTTTGGATTTGTATGATCGTTCAAAAGAAACCATCGCCCAGCAAATCGGAGGAACGATAACTATTGGGACGATAGATTCTTTAGCGGCCTTTTATTTACCTCCTTACCTGCAGCAGCTAAGGACTAAATTTCCGAAGCTGGATATTCATCTGCAAACGATGCAGGAAGCTAATCTTCTTGCCAAAATAAAAGATGGCGAAGTAGATCTAGGCTTAATGTTGGATCGCACCACTGCGGATTCCATCCTTGAGCGTACGATCGTCAGAGATGAGCCGCTTGTATTGATAGCCCCCATTCATCATCCGCTTGCCCAGATGGATACGGTAACCCTAAACGATCTGAATAACTGTGAGCTAATAGTCTCGGAGGAAAGCTGTATTTACCGCAGTCTGTTCGAGAATTTGTTAAAAGAGCACGGGATCATATTCCGCATAGGTTTTGAGCTTTCGAATCTGGAGGCCATCAAACGTTGTGTAATGAATGGCCTTGGAATTGCTTTGTTACCAAAAATCGTGGCAGAGGAAGAAATTGAACGAGGAAGCTTGGCGGAGCTGTCCTTTATTCATCCCGAAATTCACTTTGATCTGCAGCTTCTGATGCACCCTAAGAAGTGGAAATCACAACCGCTTCAATTTTTAATCCAAATGTTGCTTGCAAATCATTAATTTATTCCCATCAGGATCTTTCACAACAAACCAATGCTCATCTTGAATTTCAGTTACTAGCTCTACACCGAGAGCCTTCACATAATTGAAAGAGGCTTGCAAATCATCGGTCAGTAACAAAAAAGCTGGTGTTGTAATGGGCGGTGTTCCTTCAGGTTCTAAGCCGCCCCACAACGGCATGGTATCCAGTATGATTCCAGTGTTTCCCTGCATAGGCAGCGGGCATAAATGACCGTTCATGATCTTACAATCTGTCTCTGGAAGCCCCAGGACTTGGCAATACCAGCGACGGGATTTTTCAATATCATGTACGGGAATGAATACACTGCCAATTAAGTTCTTTACGGGGCTTTTTATTGTGGAATTTAAAGCGGACATTGCTTGTTCATTCATTTAAAGACCTCCCAAATCCGAAATGTATAAACCTTTATTTGGAAATTATGTATCTAATCTATTTAAATCATACAATCAATAGGATTGCAAGGGAATTGTAAATGGTTATATTTTCATATGAAAGTAGCCAAAAAATTTGACATTGAAAATCAGTTTATGTTATATAAAAAGAAGAATTAGCACTCATCTAAGAAGAGTGCTAATCACGGAATGATGAATAATAAGGTTATTTTGAAAGGAGATTTATTTATTCATGGCCAAAAAAGAGTTTAAAGCCGAATCGAAAAGATTGCTGGAAATGATGATTAACTCCATTTATACTCAACGGGAAATTTTCCTGCGTGAACTGATTTCCAATGCAAGTGATGCGATTGATAAGATCTATTACAAAGCCTTAGCTGATGAAGGCCTGGTC
Source organism: Paenibacillus sp. FSL L8-0333 (assembly GCF_037965665.1). Lineage (NCBI taxonomy): Bacteria > Bacillati > Bacillota > Bacilli > Caryophanales > Paenibacillaceae > Paenibacillus > Paenibacillus sp. FSL L8-0333. Next base: position 4,101,719 of record NZ_CP150186.1, on the reverse strand, counting down.
TTCAATAAAGAGGATTATTATATTAAAGTGACCGCCGATAAGGCGAACAGAACCTTGACGATTTCCGATACAGGTATCGGGATGACACAAGAGGAGCTGGAGAATAACTTAGGTACAATCGCGAAGAGTGGATCTCTTGCTTTTAAGAAAGAGAACGAAGCTAAAGATGGCCACAATATCATCGGACAGTTCGGAGTGGGCTTCTACGCTGCGTTTATGGTGGCTGATGACGTTATAGTGATCAGTAAGGCATTAGGCAGCGACGAGGCCTTTAAATGGGAGTCTAAGGGCGCTGACGGCTATACCATCGAGACTGTTGAGAAGGATTCTGTCGGCACTGATGTGATTTTGAAGATTAAAGAGAATACTGAAGAAGATCAATATGATGAATATTTGGAAGAATATCGCCTGAAATCCATCATTAAAAAATACTCCGACTTCATCCGTTTCCCAATCAAAATGGACTTGAAGGAACAAAAGCCAAAAGAAGGCACGGAGAATGAGTTCGAAGAAGTTGTTCAAGAACAAACCGTAAACAGCATGGTGCCAATCTGGCGCAAGAACAAAAGCGAGCTGACTACAGAAGATTACGATAACTTCTATGCAGAGAAACGTTACGGCTTCGATAAGCCGCTTAAACATATTCATATCAGTGCTGATGGTGCTGTAGTGTACAATGCGATTTTGTTCATCCCAGAAAATACACCGTTTGACTATTACACAAAGGAATATGAAAAAGGTCTTGAGCTCTATTCCAACGGTGTGTTGATCATGAACAAATGTGCGGATCTGCTGCCTGATTACTTCAGTTTTGTAAAAGGTATGGTGGACTCAGAGGATCTTTCCTTGAACATTTCCAGAGAGATGCTCCAGCATGACCGTCAGCTGACTTTGATCGCTAAGAATATTAAGAATAAAGTGAAAAGCCAACTGCAAAGCCTGCTGAAGGATGAAAGAGAGAAATATGAGCAGTTCTATAATGCTTTTGGCAGACAGCTTAAGTTTGGTGTTTATAACGATTATGGGATGCACAAAGACACCCTCCAAGATTTACTGATGTTCTACTCCTCCAAGGAGAAGAAGCTGGTTACGCTGGACGAATACGTCTCAAGAATGCCAGAAGATCAGAAGTATATCTACTATGCTTCCGGAGAGTCGATCGACAGAATCGAGAAGCTCCCGCAAACCGAGCTTGTATCGGATAAAGGGTATGAAATTCTCTACTTCACTGATGATATTGATGAATTTGCGATCAAGATGATTCAGTCTTATAAGGAAAAAGAATTTAAATCCGTATCCAGCGGAGATCTGGGGATCGAAGCCGACGAAGCGGACAAGCCAACGGAAGCGGAAGAGAACGAAAACAAGGAGCTTTTTGAAGCGATGAAGGACATCCTGTCCGGCAAAGTGAAAAATGTTAAAGCTTCCAAACGTTTAAAGACTCATCCGGTATGTCTCTCTGCAGAAGGTGAGCTGACGATCGAGATGGAGAAAATTCTGAAATCGATGCCGAATGGCCAAGAGGTGCAAGCGGATAAGGTACTTGAAATCAACATCCATCACGAAGTATTCCAGTCCTTGAAGGCGGCAGCAGAGAACGACAAAGAAAAGCTCGGTTTATACACGAACCTGCTGTACAACCAAGCGCTGTTGATCGAAGGTCTACAGGTTAGTGATCCTGTTCAATTCACCAATGATATTTGCAAAATCATGAAATAATATGAAGTACAGAGACCATCCAATTGTATTATGATTGGGTGGTCTTTTTTATTTCAGCATTTCATTTTGTTGTGCGAAAAAGGTAGTAATCAATTTCAGAGTCATTATTTGTGCAACCGCTGATCGAATAGATAATTTCACCTTGTGTGCTTTTTTTACTCGTCACTTCGGAGCAGGTATCGGTTCTGACTCCTGTGTTGCTTCCACCGAATGCATCATTAGAGGTATCATAGCTATAATTAATCACGTTACCGTCAAATTTCAAATCCTTAAATATAGGATCGCCTTCATCTGTGTAACTTGTAACGCGTATATTGTCTGCTTTTTTGCTGGAGAGATTCGTTATAAATTGCTCGAATTTATCGAGGTTGTACACTTTTTCCCAAGAAACAATATCCCCTCTACTGATGGCTTCTTTGGAAGTATAGGGCTCACTTTTAGGTACAGAATTGACTTGATTATCGGAGCAACCCCATACCCCTGCTAGTAAAAGAACAGAGAGTGTAAGCAAATTTACCTTTTTCACTGAGGGACCTCCTTGTAACGTATTTATATAAAAGACGGAGATTAACTGGAAAAGTTACAGTGAGCTTGATTTTTCACATTGACAATAAACAACAAATTGATTATTATTTTCTCTAACTTGAATATGTAAAAGCAAAGAAGAGAAAGAGTACCACGGCAATTCTTTCAACAGAGAGCTCCGGTCGCTGAAAAGGAGTAAAGAAAACCCTTGGGAATATGGTCTCAGAGCTGCGCATCGAAACCTTATGGGTTGTAGGCTGCGCCGGAACCTGCATCCGTTACAGTGCTAGGGTATAAACGTTAATTAACGTCGTACCTGAAGAGGTAAATGTCATGAGGCATTTATAAAATTAGGTGGTAACACGTGAGTAGAACTCTCGTCCTTTGTGGATGGGAGTTTTTTTGTTGTCAAAAAAAGGAGGAGAAGGTTAATGAGTAATGTGTTTATAGGTGGTGCTTGGCCGTATGCGAATGGATCTTTACATCTTGGGAGATTATCAAGTGTGTTGCCTGGGGATGTGCTGGCACGATATTTTCGCTCCAAAGGGGATAACGTATTATATGTATCAGGCAGTGATTGCCATGGCACACCCGTAGCGGTTCAGGCTGCGAATGAAGGGATTACACCCGGAGCTTTTGCAAGCAGATATCATGAGGAGTTTCTGAAGTGTTTTAAACAGCTGGGATTTAGTTATGATCTATATACTCGAACGGATCAACCGCAGCATCATAAGGTCGTGCAAGAGTTGTTTACAAAGCTACTAGAGAATGGTCATTTATATAAAAAAACCATTGCGCAATGTTACTGCGAGGTGGATCAGCGCTTTTTGCCAGACAGATATGTGGAAGGGACTTGTCCGGTATGTGGCCAGCGGGCGCGAGGGGATCAATGTGATTATTGTTCTACGATTCTAGATCCTGCCGATTTGTTAGACAGAGTCTGCAAATTATGTGGTAATACACCATCAGAAAGGCCGACAGAACATTATTATCTTAGCTTATCTAATTTTCAGTCTGAATTAACGGAATATGTAGAGGAAGCACAATTTTGGAGAGATAACGCTATAAAACTGACCAAACGTTATTTACAAGAAGAGCTGCAGGACCGCGCGGTAACAAGAGACTTGTCTTGGGGTGTAGATGTTCCTGTGGCTGGATTTGAAGATAAAAAGATTTATGTTTGGATTGAGGCGGTAAGTGGTTATTTATCAGCCAGTAAGCAGTGGGCTGCACAGTCCGGAGGAAGCTGGGAGGATTTTTGGTTAGAGGAAAAAGGGGAGATTACTGCTTATTATGTGCATGGTAAAGACAATATTCCTTTTCACACTTTAATATGGCCGGCTGTGTTATTAGGAGCTGGAGGTCTGCATTTACCGGACAGGATTATATCTAGCGAATATTTAACCCTTGAAGGGCAGAAGTTCTCCACTAGCCGAAACTGGGCGGTCTGGGTACCTGATATTTTAGAGCGGTATCAGCCAGATTCTATTCGTTATTTCTTAATTGCTAATGGACCCGAGAAGCGGGACACGGATTTTTCCTGGAGAGAGTTTATTTATAGCCATAATGGAGAGCTGCTTGGAGCATTTGGTAACTTTGTGAACCGTTCATTGGCTTTTGTAGATAAGTTTTATGAAGGGAAAGTGCCGAATGGGCAATTGGATAAGGGGTGGAATGACAACATTGACCTCTTGTATCTCGAATCAGGGCGGCTTATTGAGGCTGGGAATCTAAAAGATGCGCTGGAGTATATTTTTTCTTATGTGCGCAAGGCAAACCAGTATTTCGACCTGCAAAAACCATGGATACAGATAAAAGAGGATCAGGTTTCTTGTGATTCTGCAATATACACATGTGTGCAGATTATTGCGAACCTAGCGAATTTGTTACATCCGTTTCTGCCGTTCTCTTGTGACAAGATCAGGGGGTTCCTGTCGTTAGAACTACCGAATTGGCAGCCTTGCTCGGTACCCCCTTACCAACAGGTTACTGATTTACAATTATTGTTTGAACGAATTGATATTAACCGTATTAAAGAAGAAGAGGATAGGCTCGTTCAACAGCAAGTGAATAAATAGAGCTGGTATTATCCATTCTTGAAACTCTCAATAAACTTTGAAGCCAATGATGACAAGTATTTATCCTTAATCCAGACGGCGGCGACCCGCGTGCGTAGTGATTCACTACTAATTTCTTTATAGATCAAATTACTATTACTCGTTAATTCGAAAGCGGATTTGGGGATGATTCCGATGCCAAGACCAGCGTTTGCCCAGAGCAGTGTTGTTCTAGCATCATCATTCATACAGAAAATCAGCGGATCAAAGCCGTTCTCAAGACATGTTTCCCGGATAAGCTGCTCAAAACGGCGGTAGATAATAAGCGGCTTATCCTTTAGCTCACCGATCTCAATAAAGTTTTCATCCGTTTTCCAGTCATACTCAGGTGTCATTACGGCAATCATAGGTTCAGCTTGTGTGTAAAGACATTCTAAATTTGTACCATTAAAGGGTGTCCTAACAATCCCGACTTCGACAATGCCTTTATTCAAGAGGTCAATGATTCTAAAGGTATTTCCTTCATGAATCTCAAACTTCACACCTTTATAGGTTTTGTGAAATTCACATAGCCGATCTTGAAGCAACGTAGCTCCAGAGGAAGAAACTGTACCAATGGCTAGGGTTCCTTTTAAACCTTTGACAAAATCAGTGAGCTCACGGGCAGTGGAATCTGCCAGCTCCAGAATTTGTTGGGCACGGTCCCGCAAAATGGCTCCAGCTTCAGTGAGCTGCACGCTGCGTGGACCTCGTTCCACTAGCTTTACACCGAGTTCTTCCTCCAGGAGCTTTAGCTGCTGGCTCAGTGGAGGCTGGGCCATTTGCAGTTTTTTGGCTGCAGATGTGATCTGTCCTTCCTCAGCTATCGCCATAAAATATTTAAGCTGTCTAATATCCATATAAAAATCCTCCGAACTTGAGATATGCTAATCGTATGGGAGCGATACGAATCCAATATTATTAATATGTGAGTAGATATGCCATAATCATAACTGTTCTTATACATATTTCAAGTGGTTAAATACTTCTTATGTTGGGTGTGGATAAATTTGTTCAAAATTGCAGTATATTTAAAGCCGTACAAAAAAGAAGCGATCATTGGACCGATCTTCAAACTGATGGAAGCGATTCTGGAGCTGATTTTGCCTACCATTGTCGCATTGATCATCAACAACGGGGTTGGCAATCATGACAGCGCCTATGTTTACCGCATGGGTGGCCTAATGGTTCTGATGTCACTGCTTGGCTTCGGCTGCTCCATGGTATGCCAATACTATGCAGCCCGGGCTTCACAGGGATTCGGTACGACACTACGCAATAAGATGTTTAGACATATTACATCCTTGTCGTATGCTGAACTGGATACCTTAGGTACGCCTACACTGATTAATCGGATTACCAATGACGTAAACCAGCTGCAAATTGCTGTGGCCATGCTGATTCGTCTAGTTATTCGTGCACCGTTTATCTGCATCGGGGCTATCCTAATGTCCATGATTTTGGATTTTAGATTATCGCTGATTCTAATAGCGGCAACACCGGTTTTCGGCATTATTTTATATTTTATTATCACCCGCAGTGCTCCTTTGTACCGAAAATACCAGCAGAAGCTGGATGCCCTTGCGCTCGTACTGAGTGAGAATTTATCGGGGATTCGAGTGATTCGTGCTTTTGCCAAAAGACGTACAGAAAAAGAACGTTTTGATGCCTCATCTGATGATTTGACTACTACGGCGATCCGGGTTTCGCGGATTTCTGCTTTGCTTGGGCCGATGACTACACTTGTAGTAAATGCGGCGATCATAGCTATTTTGTGGGTAGGCGGAATTCATATCGATGGGGGCCGATTGTCTCAAGGGGAGATCATTGCCTTCATCAATTACATCACTCAGATCTTGCTGGCGCTGATAGTAGTCTCCAACTTGGTTATTATTTTTACAAAAGCCTCATCCTCAGCGAATCGTGTGAATGAAGTGCTTGGTGTTAAGGTATCCGTGTCCGAGGAAGGAAATGCATTGATTGCTGAACCCGACCATGCTGCCCCTGCTATACAATTCGATCACGTATCCTTTGGGTATAATACGACAGGTGAATCGGCATTAGAGGATATATCTTTAGTAATTAATCGCGGAGAGACCGTGGGTCTGATTGGCAGTACGGGTTCAGGTAAGTCTACTTTTGTGAATTTGATCCCTCGTTTGTATGATGTGGTGCAAGGTGAAGTGAAAGTGGATGGTGTGGATGTCAGAGATTACAAGCTGCACCAGCTTCGTGAGAAAATAGGGATTGTACCGCAAAAAGCTGTGCTGTTTACAGGAACAATCGCTGAGAATATACGTTGGGGCAAGGAAGATGCAACTGAGGAAGAAATCATGCAGGCAGCCTCTATCGCTCAAGCGGAGGAGTTTATACGTAAATTACCCGAAGGCTTGAATACGCAAGTATCTCGTGGTGGATTAAATTTATCCGGTGGACAAAAGCAGCGCTTAACCATAGCTCGTGCAGTAGTAGGTAAGCCATCGATTCTTATTTTGGATGACTCCTCCAGTGCGCTGGATTTCTCCACAGATGCGGCACTTCGAAAGGCTCTTAAAGAGAGCAGCCAGGAAATGACCGTGCTCCTTGTCTCGCAGAGGGTAAGCACTGTAAGACAAGCGGATAAAATAATGGTATTTGAGGAAGGGCGGATCGCCGGTGTCGGAACCCATGAGGAGCTGATGCGGGGTTGTAAAGAGTATAAAGAAATCTGCCTGTCCCAGCTATCAAGTGAGGAGTCGGGCCAATGAACAAAAACAACATTTGGAAAAGACTTATTGTATACACAGGGCATTATAAAAAAATAGCTATAGGTGCAGTAATCTGCGCAATACTCAGTGTGATTGCCAGTCTAATTGGCCCGTTGCTTATCGGCAGCGCCATCGATTTTATGATCGGGCCGGGAGAGGTTGATTTTGACGCCGTACTTAGACTGCTTTTGATTCTGGCAGGGGTGTATATTGTCGGCAGCTTTTTCGGATGGCTTCTTACCTACCTGACTAATCGAATTGCTTACCGGACTGTATATGACTTACGGCGGGAGCTTTTTGATAAATTAAATGTTTTGCCGCTGAAATTTCATGATAACCACCCGCAAGGGGACAGCATCAGCCGGTTTGTTAATGATATGGATGCGGTCTCTGATGGACTGCTGCAAGGCTTCTCAACACTGCTCACGGGGATCATCACCATCGTGGGGGCAATTGCACTCATGTTGTACATTAGTCCTTTAATGACCTTAGTTGTTCTTCTGTCAGCACCCGTTACATTTTTTGTGGCAAGATTCATTACGATGCGCTCCCAGAAGATGTTTAAGGAGCAGGCTAAAATTCTGGGCGGTCTCAACGGATACGTGGAGGAAATGATCGGCGGACAAAAAGTGGTCACAGCTTATCATTATGAAGACCGTGCACTGACCCAGTTTGAAGAACGAAACGAGACTTTGTACCAGACTGGCGTGAAATCACAATTTTACGGTTCCTTGTCCAATCCGACAACACGGTTAGTAAATAATATTACCTTCTCTGTTATCGCGATGATCGGAAGTGTTATGGTGATTCGCGGGCTTGTGACGGTAGGGGATTTGTCCAGCTTTTTGATCTTCTCCAACTTGTTTGCTAAGCCGTTTAATGAAATTACAGGTGTGATTACGCAGCTTCAATCGGCAACAGCATCAGCGCAGCGAATTTTCGCCATTCTAGACCTATCGCCAGAACCAGCTGATGCAACAGACGCCAAAATTATGAATACAAGTCAAGGAACGATTACCTTTGAAAAAGTATCCTTTGCTTATAATCCTGAACGTCCTCTGATTAATGATTTCAGTCTGGAAGTGAAACCAGGTACCCGGGTTGCAATTGTAGGGCAGACGGGAGCGGGGAAGACAACGCTGGTAAATCTGCTAATGCGTTTTTATGATGTGGATAGGGGTTCCATCAAGATTGACGGCGTGGATATCAAGACGATTACCCGGGACAGTCTGCGGCGTAATTTCGGGATGGTGTTGCAGGACACTTGGCTGTTTGGCGGCACAATTAGAGAAAATATTGCCTACGGCAAACCTGAGGCTACCGAAGAAGAGGTCATCGCTGCTGCTAAGGCTGCTAATGCTCATAGCTTCATTAAACGCCTGCCTGAGGGATATGATACGAAGATCAGTGGCTCAGGAGATAATTTGTCGCAAGGACAAAAGCAGCTGCTAACCATAGCACGAGTGATGCTCGTAGATCCACCTATGCTCATTTTGGATGAAGCCACCAGCAGTATTGATACGCTGACTGAGGTACGGATTCAGAAGGCTTTTCTAAAAATGATCGCAGGCCGGACCAGCTTTGTAATTGCCCACCGTTTGTCAACGATTCGAGAATCGGATCTCATTCTTTTCATGAAGGACGGAGACATTGTGGAGAGTGGTACGCATGACCAACTCCTAGCTAGCGGTGGATATTACGCCAGATTATATAACAGTCAGTTCGCATCAGCGTAGACTTTGCATTTAGAAAAAAGAGCATTCAATCCCGAATTTGGGGGTGAATGCTCTTTTTGTCGGGTGGATAGTTAGTTTGGCTAAGCTTGGCTTGGCTTACCTTACCTTACCTTACCTTACCTTACCTTACCTTACCTTACCTTACCTTACCTTACCTTACCTTACCTTACCTTACCTTACCTTACCTTACCTTACCTTACCTTACCTTACCTTACCTTACCTTACCTTACCTTACCTTACCTTACCTTACCTTACCTTACCTTACCTTACCTTACCTTACCTTACCTTACCTTACCTTACCTTACCTTACCTTACTGTTGCGGACCGTATTGCAGCTAAATAGTGTTTTTGGCGCCTTTCCCCAAAGTAACGGACTGCATAGCACTTATTCGGCTGATTTTGCAGCAAAAAGGAGCGGATATGGCACAATAGCTGCATCTGAGTCCGAACGAAGTGGAAAAAGGCATGATTTTGTCAAATAAGGGCGCCTCGGTCCAATACGTTGCAATGGCGGCAACCGCCAAAAGTAGATTGCTTCTGTTCCAGAGTAGAATGCTTAGAAAGTAGTTCGCTTACGTTCCAAAGTAGTTAGATCAGCGTCCCCAAAGTAGCTTGCTTAGCGTTCCAAAGTAGTTAGCTCATCGTCCCCAAAGTAGTTTGGATAGCGTTCCAAAGTTAGTTATCTCACCGTCCCCAAAGTAATTTGCTTAGCGTTCCAAAGTAGCTATCACATCGTCAGCAAAGTAGTTTGTTTACCCTTGCGGACCGTATTGCAGCTAAATAGTGTTTTTGGCGCCTTATTTCAAAGTAACGGACTGCATAGCACTTATTCGGCTGATTTTGCAGCAAAATGCAGTGGATATGGCACAATAGCTGCATCTGAGTCCGAACGGAGTGGAAAAAGGCATGATTTTGTGAAATAAGGGCGCCTCGGTCCAATACGTAGGAATGGCAGCCATCGCCAAAGGTAGATTGCTACTGTTCCGGAGTAGAATGCTTAGAAATTCGTTTACTTAGCGTCCTAAAGTAGTTAGCTCATCGTCACCAAAGGAGTTGGCTTAACGTTCCAAAGTAGTTTGTTTACCCTTGCGGACCGTATTGCAGCTAAATAGTGTTTTTGGCGCCTTATTTCAAAGTAACGGACTGCATAGCACTTATTCGGCTGATTTTGCAGCAAAATGCAGTGGATATGGCACAATAGCTGCATCTGAGTCCGAACGGAGTGGAAAAAGGCATGATTTTGTGAAATAAGGGCGCCTCGGTCCTTTACACCGTGGCACCAACGAAGTCGATTGTTTAGCGTTCAAAAGTAAATTGCTTACCCTTACGGACCCGGTTACTATTCACCTCGCGCGCTATAGGGTGGGAATTTCCGATAAAAATATTTGTGAATGAATGAACTATCTGGACGGGCTAAACGTATTATAAGAAACGTATATTGAAGACGACGAAACTATAGTAAATATGGCTTGTCGAGAGTGTTATGAGATTGGAAGGGGAGTGGCAAGATGTTGACAATCAAACATTTTACCAAGAGCTACAAGGGTGGCAAAAAGGCGGTAAATGATCTGAATTTGGTGGTCGAAAAAGGTGACATCTATGGCTTTATCGGTCATAACGGTGCGGGGAAAACAACAACTATCCGAGCAGTGGTCGGAGTTTTAGATTTTGAGGAGGGGGATATCGAGATTGGTGGGTACTCCATTAAAAAAGATCCCTTAGCCTGCAAAGCGATTACTGCATATATTCCAGATAATCCGGATCTATACGATCATCTGACGGGCATTCAGTACTTGAATTTTATTGGTGATCTTTTTAGTGTATCGAAAGCGGATCGGGAGTTATTGATAAAGAAGTATAGCGATGAATTTGAGATTACCTCTAATCTGGGGGATTTAATCTCCGCATATTCTCATGGTATGAAACAGAAACTCGCGATTATCTCCGCGCTTATTCATAAACCGAAGCTGCTCGTTCTGGATGAACCCTTTGTGGGACTTGATCCAAAAGCGGCACACACGCTCAAGAGAATCATGGCGGAGATTTGCAGCCAAGGCAGTGCGATCTTTTTTTCGACGCATGTACTGGATGTGGCCGAGAAGCTCTGCAATAAGATTGCCATTATCAAAGCGGGTGAATTGATCACTCATGGGAAAACAGAAGAGGTGAAGGGTGACAGCAGCCTTGAAGATGTGTTTTTGGAGTTGATTAAACATGATTAATATCTGGCGATTGACGAAAATTCAGCTGATCTCATCGTTTGGGTTAAATAAAGCTTTGCATACAAGGAATATGAAAGAAAGACGAAAAATGCTTTTGCTGAGCATCGGTATCTTAATAGGGATTGTCATGATGGCAGTAGTTTCGTTTGGATATAGCTTCATGATAGCAGAGACCCTTGAACAGATAGGCAGGCCAGAGCTGCTGCTTGCGATTATGATGGCTGTTACTTGCTTGATTGGATTTTTTACAACGATCTATAAGGCGAGTGGGGTATTATTTGGCTCCAAAGATTACGATCTCGTAATGTCGTTGCCTATCAAAACGAGCCATATCGTAGCAAGCCGTGTAGTTCAGCTCTATGTGCTGAATATACTGTTCTCATTGATGGTGATGGTGCCAGCAGGTGTAGTTTATGCTATAAAGGTAAATCCGGCAGTAGTATATTATTTATTTTTCATGATAACGCTGCTATTTATCCCATTAGTGCCGATCATTGCTGCAACAATTATAGGGGCATTGATTAGTTGGATTTCCTCACGTTTTAAAGGAAGTCGTTTAATAAGTCTCATTCTGACTTTTGCCGTAATCATTGTTATTATTTTGGGTTCAGGCCAAATGAATGGGAATGACCCGCAGTTACTTGCGGATATGAGCACACAAATTGCCGATCAAATCTTCAACTTATATCCTTTGACGGTTATGTATGTAGATGCTGTCTGCTCGTATCAGGTAGCTCCTTTACTATTATTTATAGGGATTTCGTTACTTTCTTTTATGTTGTTTACCCTTATTCTTGGCAGCAAATATAAAGCAATACACACAGGCCTTACGACTTCTTACTCAAAGAATAAGTATCAAATGAGGTCACTTGAAGTCTCTTCACCGCTTTACACATTGTATAAAAAAGAGCTGCGCCGCTATTTCAGTTCTTCTATATATGTGCTAAATACGAGTATCGGTATGGTTATGTTACTTGTCATGGCGATTACCTTACTGTTTGTTAGCTCAGAGCAATTAGGACAAATTATTGAGATACCTGAACTCTCTAACTATCTAAGCAGATTGGCGCCACTATTTGTTTCCCTCTTTGTTGCATTAAGCTGTACGACATCGAGTTCGATTTCGCTTGAAGGTAACCATATTTGGATTTTAAAAAGCGCCCCCGTTCCGACAAAAACCATATTATTAAGTAAAATCGTAGTGAATCTCACCATTACAGTACCGATTGTGATTGTTAGTAGTGTGCTTCTAATGATTTCTCTGGGCACAGGCTGGATGGAGAGCTTGTTATTGCTAATAATCCCCGTCCTATACGCTTGTCTTACTGCAATGGTAGGTGTGATCGTTAACTTGAAGCTTCCTAAACTGGAGTGGACTAACGAAGTCTCAGTAATTAAACAAAGTGCTTCGGTCCTTGTAGCGATGATTATAGGATTTATCAGCTTGCTGATTCCATTTGGTTTGAGTTTTCTTTTATCCGATCTAAATGGTAATCTCGTTATGTTAGGTATTGGTGTGGTGATATTTGTGGCATGTGGAGTGATGTATAGATATATTCAGTCCAAAGGAGAACTTTTATTTCGGGCTCTTTAAAAAAGGGCATTCCAAAAGCCGAAATCGGCTGCTGGGATGCCCCTTTTTTGTGCCAAGATTTATTTTCGTGAAAAATCCCCTAAGCTCTACTGTCGCTCTTGTTATTCTTCTTGCTCTTCTCGCTCTTGTCGCTCATTAGCTAACTGTTCAATTCCACTCACCATTATTTTTAGACCTGTATAGAACATCTTATCGGAGCCAATTTCATTAAAGATATTGTTTTCGTACATTCGTTTTATAACATTAGGTCCATCCCCTGATAAGTGCTCAAGCGATTGTTTAAATACCTCTCTAGCACCTCCATTAGGTTCATTTTTCATGGCTAAGTCAATTCGATCCTGCTCATATTTGTCCAATTCGAAAGAGATTACATAGTTTAACACGCAAGCAATTAAGGAGAATTTGTCACTATCGCTTAAAGGAAGATGATCCACGATCTGAAGCAAAGTATTCAGTAAAGATAGATAATTAGGTTCAGAAGGCAAGGTTCTCATCATCAGCTGAGCCGAGCAAGGATACTTATGTAAAACCTCGCGGATTCGATCTGCAAAATGAAAAAGCTGTTCTTGCCAATCACCTTCGAGATTCGCAGTTTCGAGGGCTTCTTTGGCGATCTCATTAGCCAGTGTCTGGAAAATACTCTGTTTACTCTTAAAATGCCAATAGAGAGAGGCGGCTTGTATATTTAATAGTTCTGCTAATTTACGCATACTAAATGCCTCTATGCCGATATCATCCAACAGCTCCCAAGAAGCTTTTATTATATCTTGTTCAGTGATTTGCAGATTTTTGATTCTCATCGAAACGACCTCCTGTTACTGTCTTCTTTTATCATAAGCGAAGATGGATGGCTGGTCTACCATCGTTAGATTACCGGTTTATCTTACACTGTTAGATATTTTTATTTACAAGCAAATAAACGGGTGCTATATTAATCTTACACTGTTAGTTTAACGGTGCGATTTTTTAAAAAGGAGGCAGCGGTTAGCTATTTTATTAGTAAAAATTAAAAAGGATGTGTATAGACCCATGAGTAATCTACAAGTGGAACAATCCCAACCAGTCACCAAAGAATTTTCTATAAAAGCAATACTTCCCGTAATACTGGCACTTATAACAGGAATGTTGCTGGTTATGCTCGACAGTACAATTATGAATGTAGCGATCCCGCAGCTTGAAAAAACCTTTGATGCTAGCCTAAAAACAATACAGTGGGCCATCACGGGTTATACGCTGGCTTTATCCGTAATTATCCCATTGGCCGGATGGTTCTCGGATAAGTTTACTGCCAAACGTGTTTTTTTAGCTTCGATCGTATTGTTTACCATAGGTTCTTTATTATGCTCAATGGCACAATCCACAACAGAGCTGATAATCTTTCGTATTTTGCAGGGATTAGGCGGAGGGATGATTGCTCCAATTGGTATGGCTATGTCATTCAAAATCGCACCTCCCGATAAAAGAGGTTCAATCATGGGATTGCTTGGCCTACCGATGTTAATTGCGCCTGTTCTTGGTCCTGTACTGTCAGGATGGCTGTTGGAATATGCAAGCTGGCACTGGATTTTTCTGATTAATGTCCCCATTGGTATTATTGCAATGATTGTTGGAGTGAAATTTCTTCCGGTAATAGAGAAGGGGAATAAAGCTAAATTGGATATTTGGGGTGTGATTTTATCACCACTCGCTTTCTCCAGCTTGGTATTTGGGGTGCATAGAGGGGGAGTGGACGGCTGGGGGGATCGTATAACGATTATATCTCTTGCGTTCAGCTTCATTGCTTTAGCCTTGTTTATTTTCGTGGAATTGCGCCAAAAAGAACCGTTATTGGAACTTCGCTCTTTTCGATCTCTAGAATTTAGTAAAGGTATGATTTTGACCTGGATTAATCAGTTCGCCTTATTTGGTTCGATTCTGTTAATTCCAATTTTTTTGCAGCAGGTCAGAGGTTTTTCTTCCTTTGAATCGGGACTTTTAGTTATTCCTCAAGCTTTAATATCCTTTGCTGGCATGATTATTGGAGGAAAATTATTTGATAAGTATGGAGCTCGGCCCGTTGTGTTCTCTGGACTTGTGCTGCTGTCCACCGGACTCTTTCTTTTGTCACGTTTACAAAATGATACAAGTGTATACGTTATGATCAGTTATTTTGCCATTATGGGACTTGGCCAAGGATTAACTACTATGCAGCTCGGTACACATGTGCTTAAGGCCGCTCCGAAGGATTTGATCAGCCGTGTGACCCCACTTACTGCCTCTGCACAACAAATTGTGGGTTCCTTTGCTGTCGCTATAATGTCGGGCTTATTGACTTCGAATATAGCTACTCAAATGAGTCAAGGAAATCAGAAGCTACCTTTAGAGGCTATGGTTGCAGGATTCCACGACACGTTCCTAGTTTCATTGGGCTTGGCGCTGTGTGGTGTGGTTCTTAGTCTCTTTTTGCATAATCCGAAGAGCTGATCCTATCGTACTCTACCAATATTTTAGCGATGTTTATGGATTGTATCCTTGGTATAATTCAAAGATTGATAACCAAGGGGGAATCTCTTAACCCGTGAAGAATATATTTGCTAGATTTACTATAATGACCCTCGCTGTCGTGCTATACGCCGGAGTATTTATTCAGCATATATCGGCCGATAACGGGGTTCCTTTTGAGGATATAAACACTAGTTATGCAAAAAAAGAAATCATAGATTTATATAACCGGAATATATTAACTGGCACCTCGAATACTAAATTTTCACCTACTCAATCGATTACTAGAGCTGAATTTATTACAGTTCTTGATCGTCTGTTGAAGCTTGATCCAGCGTTGAGTCCGGTATCTCCTTATACCGACGTAGCCAAAAGCGCTTGGTATTACGGCTGGATACAGGCAGCAATTCAGCTTGAACTGGCGAACGGCACTTCGGCAACTACTTTTGCACCCGCAAAAGCAGTTACTCGGCAGGAAGCGGCTGTGTGGATAGCCAAAGCGCTAAAGCAAACAAACACTGCAACTACCGCACAAACCAATTTTAAAGATCGGCAACAAATTGCTAGCTGGGCAAGTGCTGCTGTAGCCAAGGTTAATGATCGCGGATTAATGAAGGGCGATAATAGCGGAAATTTTCGACCCACGGACCCGATAACCAGGCAAGAGACGGCAGTGCTGATGGATCGGGTGCTGCAACATACAAGCTGGGCGGCAGAGCTGGAAAGTGATCCGGACAAACGTATTGTTATAGGCTGGCAGTATGGTCTCACGACGTCACAATTTGAGAATCATGTTTTGCAATCGAACGTCAACACACTCTCACCACGTTGGTATTATGTTGGAAAAACAGGGACAGTAACGGATTCGACAGATGTCTCGCTGGTAACTTGGGCAAAAAAGAATAAAAGGCAAGTCTGGGCGATGGTTGGCAATCGATCGGATCAAGAAGCGACGCATCAAATGCTGTTGAGTACAACCGCAAGGAATACGGCAGTCAAACAATTAGCTGCTTTAGTGAGTAAATATGGATTAGATGGACTAAATATAGATTTTGAAAATGTAGCGGCCGAAGATCGTGTGTATTTGACTTCGTTTATTACTTTATTGGCCGAGAAAATGCATTCGCTCAATGTTATTCTGTCGATGGATGTATCCCCTGATCTTGGAACGGATTGGACAGAAGCTTTTGACTATGCTGCCCTAGGCAAGCAAGTGAATTACATGGTGATGATGGGGTATGATGAGCATTATGACGGGAGTCAAGTTCCGGGGTCCAATGCTTCGCTTTCTTATGATCAAAAGGCTGTGAATACAATCCTAAAAGTTGTACCTAGTCAAAAAGTTATATTGGCATTGCCCTTATATAATCGGGATTGGACACTGAACCAGAAGGGAACGGTTTTATCCTCTGAATATATTACGCTTCCGGAGCAAAATCAGATCATCAGCAGCTATGCATCGAAACCTGTGTGGAATTCTACTCTGGGACAATATGTCGCGAGCTACTCGAAACAAGCTATAAAACATACGATTTGGATTGAGGATGGGCGTTCATTAATAACTAAATACAACTTAGCGGTTACTAAAAAACTAGCTGGAGTAGCTTATTGGTATATAGGCGGAGAAAGCTCTGATATATGGGCTAGTTTAAGGAATGCAGAGAAATTTTTCGATTACACTTTTTAAAAATATGAAAGACTGGATGCGAATAGCCGCTTAGCTAATTGCTGTCCAGTCTTTTTATTGGGTTACTAAGTCGCAACTGCTAGAATGAGTTTGATTAAATCAGCCTCGAGTTACGTATTTTTTGAAGTTTTTTACCTTTAGAACTTTAACATTTTGAGCTAGAAGTTTCTTGTCACTAACGATCCATGTGTGATCTTTGGAGTTTTTTCTACGAACCGCAGCGAAGTTATACTTATTTCCTGCATAAATCTTAAAGCCCTGTGCAGCGCAATCCGCACAAAACTTAACACATTCACCTTTATTCCAATCTGGAAAAGAAATCTGCTGGAAGACATTTCGTTTTACGAGTAGGGTGGCACCCTGAACATTGGTTACCTGTTTATTTTCCATATGAAGATAACGAAGCAAAAGTAGCTTCTTATCATTTAAATACATATAGTGAGCTCGTTTTCCAACGATATCAGCTTTAGTTTTATGGAGGATGTTCATACTATCCGTTAAATAGTTGGCAGAGTAATAATCGTCGTCATCAAATTTAGCGATACAACTATAATTCGCTAAGTGCACACCAAAATTCAGACAAAACCCGAGTGAACGATATTCTGGTAGTTTATAGATCCGTACGTTTTTATGTTTTTTTGCAGCTTGTATATAATCTTCTATTCTCAAGCTATCATTATTTATGATCACGATAAGTTCTTTAGATTTGAAATTCTGTCGTTGATAGTTATCAAACATGGTTTTAATACAATCAATTCGTTTCGTACAAGTTAGAATAGACACAGCAGATGAAGTAGATTCAGCAGTTAACTTCATAACGGAATCTTTGGACTGCATCCAACAAAATTCCTGTAGTTTTTAATATTCCGGATGATCTTATGGTTAGCTATTAACGTACTATCACTGATAATCCATGTATGTTTTGAAGAGTTTTTTCTACGTATGGCAACGAAGTTATTTTTACTCGCAGAATAAACCTTATAACCTTTCTTTCTGCTTCTGCTGCAAAAGAGATCATCCTCACCTACGTTTTTATTAGGAAATTTCACATGATCGAATACTTTTCGTTTGAAGACGAGCGTAGCGCCAGGGAGATGGGTAACCGTCCGGTGTTCATCATTTGCAAAACGAAGAATCAAAGTATTTGAACCTAGTAAATACATATAGTGAGCCCGTTTTCCAAGGATATCAGCTTTAGTTCTTTGTAAGGTCAGATTACTTTCCGTCAAATAATGAGGGGCATAATAATCGTCGTCATCAAATTTGGCGATGGTATGATATTTGCATTTTGTTACGGCATAGTTTAAGCATGAACCGAGAGATTGATGTTCAGGTTTACGAAATATCTTAATATTTTTGTGTTTTTTAGCTAAGGTTAGGTAGGGGGATAGTGGAATTTTATTATTATTGATAATAATGATAAGTTCTTTATTTGCATATTTTTGTCTGCTGTAATTTTGAAATAGGTTGTTTAAATAATTATGGCGATTGGTACAGGTAATAATGGAAATACCTTGTTGGTTCGCCTTGTAGTGAGGTACAGCACTCATTTAACCAACCCCTCATATGCATTTTTGGGAAAAGTCTCATTTATACGATATGTCCAAGTTAGGATAGAGTCACGGCATATCAACCTCTTAAAAGCAAAATGGACTTGTTTAGAGAACACAAAACCCACAGTGATAGCTGTGGGTTTTGTAAGAGAGACACATCATATGAAACGCTTTGGATGTTTGTTCAGAAATAAGACTCAATGATGGAAATACCATTCTCAATTCTCGCCTTACTCTGCGTTAAATAATCTTTGGTCCAATCATCTAGGTTAGACATATCAAAACTCCGGTACATCCCTGTATATACAATAATCTCTCTTAATCGAAGAAAAAGAGGAATTAGCTTCAGCTCATTTTCTGAAATACTGTTCTCTTTAACGTAGCCTTTAAGAAAATGCTCCATAAAACGCTGACATTGAAGCTGCCTGTCCTCCATACTATCATCCCCGTAAACGTAGACTAGATAATACAGTTGAATGGCGATATCTTCTACAAACCAGCTGTACTGAGCTTCATCAAAATCAAACAAGGTCAGCTTACCATTGTGGACCAAAAAGTTGCCTACATTGATATCCCCATGGATGAGACCATAGGTATTTATATCAGCGTCGAGATGCTTTAGCCGATCCATAAGCGCCTTACAGCTTTCTAAAACGCCACTTTGGGATGAAGGAATAAACCTGGTTACATTCTGCAGGTAGTAGTTCTGATGCCACGCATGTCTTTTGGTGTGTGGTTTATAAGATTTTGCTAGTCTGTGCATTTGTCCAGTGATCATGCCACACTGCTCATAGAGCTCTACATCTTTCAGGCAGTCTGGGTAACCTATTCGTTTCCCTTGTGCTTTTTCAAAGGAAGATACCCTAAAGCACGAATCACCGATCTCTATTTGCTCAACTAAATTACCCTGAAGAGAACCTACGGGTCTTGATACTGAAACGCCATGATCTGCTATGTATAGAATCCATTCAAGTTCAGCCGCCAACAAATCCTTACTACGTAGCGAGCTATGAGTAAATCTTAGAATATATTGATGGTTACTAAGTTGGTATTCATAAACAAAATTTTGAAATCCGCCAATGAACGTTAGCTCATCTATGGGGATACCATATTTCGTACAGGCGGCACTTACAATCTGGTCATTAAATAAGGACTTAATTTTTTGTTCCAAGGGTTCTACTCCGTTCTACATTACAATGATTTTATCGAATCGTTCTGGAGCTTTCCTGGATCTCAATAAGCAGCGGCCGTTCTTGTGGGTTGAGATTTGGGGCATGAATAGCCAGCATAAGTCTGCCCGTCAAATCACGAAACAACATCCCATGTCCGCCATCTTTGGCATAAAGAGGCTCAGGATCATGTTGCCAAGGTCCACTAATGTCACCGCTGATGGATCGGGCTAAACCCATGGCATAACCACCGGCTCCACTGCTAGACCACAACATAAGCAGCTCACCACTGCTAGTCTGATGCATAAAAGGACCGTCAGTTACGTACTGCCCTTCTTTGCCACCTACCGTCCAAGGAGCTTGTGAAGCCTGGAAAAGCAGCACGGGTTCACCAATACTAGCGCTTAAATCCTCCTTCAGCCGAACGGCATACATTTCTCCATCCGTCACTTCAATCCATTCACGGCAAAAGATCATCCAAGGTTTGTCTTCTTTATCTACATATAACGTTCCGTCAAGGCACTCCCAAGAAGCAGGGGTAATCGGATGATTGCTGATAGGGAGATAAGGACCCTCAGGTGTTTCCGCGCTTAATATTTGTGTCCCCCGTGGAACCCCATGTCTTTTAAAAGAAGCGAACATATAATATTTTCCGTTGTAGCGGTGAACCTCTGGTGCCCAGAAATGATGATCAGCCCAAAAATTAGGATCTGGACGAAAGGCAGCAATGGGTTCGGACCATTCCTGAAGATCTGAGCTGATATATACATCGAAGCCGTGAGGTGTGCCACTCCAAGCTGTTAGGCCATCTGTGGTGCCCCCAATTCACAAGCTATCATCTGCTTAATTTTACAATATCTTCATTAGGCTTGGAAGCGTTACTTCATTTGCTCGCCTTGTAGCAAACGTATTTTCATTACGCCTGGTGTACAGCCGTAGTTTTTTCGGAAGACACGTATAAAATAATTAGTCTCCATGCCCAGCTGAAGCGCAATATCTTGAACGGGGATCTCCACATCCTCCGTCATTAATTGCAGCGCCCGCTCCAGCCGCAGATTCTGCAAATACTTATGCGGAGTGACCCCGTATTCCTGCACGAATAAACGCTGGAAATGCTGCACGGAGTAGCCGACTGCTGCTGCAAGATTGGAGATCAGAAGCGGTTCTGTGTAATGCTCGTTGATCAGCCCGACGGCTGTAGTTAGGGCTTCATTTCGGACAGACTCGAAGGCTAGACGATTAGCGGAGCTTTGTGAACTCTTGGCAGGGCGCAGCATTAAGAGCAGTCTATAGAGCGTGATAGACAACTCCTGCATCCACATCTCGTCTTGCCGATTGGAGGCAGGAGAATTCACCGTATGCCAAATTTGGCCGATTTCTTCCCAGCATTGTTCAAAACGCTCCGGTCGATAAGGAGCAGAAGGGAGCAGTTCAAGCGCTTCCAGCAATCCTTGAGCTTGACTGCCTTGAAAACCGATAAAGCCAACATGCCACGGTTCATGAGAGGTAGGATAATATTCATGACCTCGATCTGGTGGGAAGGCAAAAGCCATCCCCGGTTCCAGTATGATTTCTGTGCCATTTTCCAGATCACGAAATAAACCGGTTCCGGTCCGGATCAAAAAGATTTGATACACAGGAAATCCTGCTGGGCGCACATGATGGAATTGGATATGACGACCTACAGAGTAGGGGGATAGGGGTAACGTTCCAGAGTCGCGTGGTAATTCAATCAGAGAAAAAGGCAGCAGGTTTATCACCTCATCTTCATTTTGTGCTATCACTTCGAGACTATATTCCTACTGATTGAAATGACTTTTCTTATATTATAAATAGTATAAATGATGATTCCTGAATTAGATAGCTTACGCTTCTAGCCTGTCATCAGAGAATAGTCCCATTCCATAAATGGGCAGAATTGAGAGGATGATCGTACACAATGAATAAAAAACATTCCCCGATAAGCAGTAAAGCTGGTGTCATGCTGCACGGTGCTGATTATAATCCTGAACAATGGCTTAAATATCCGGAAGTATTGCGTGAGGATATCCGATTAATGAAGCTGGCGGGCTGCAATGTCATGTCCGTAGGCATTTTCTCGTGGGTATCTCTTGAACCAGAAGAGGGTGTGTTCACTTTCGAATGGTTGGATGGTGTACTTGATTCTTTTGCAGAGAATGGGATTTACGCTATCTTGGCAACGCCAAGTGGTGCCCGCCCAGCATGGATGTCGCAAAAATATCCAGAAGTCTTAAGAGTGGAGCGTAACCGTGTTCACAATTTGCATGGCTTCCGTCATAACCATTGCTATACCTCACCAGTGTACCGTGAGAAAACTGCAATTCTAAATGCAAAGCTAGCGGAACGGTACAGCCAGCATCCAGCCATTATCGGGTGGCATATTTCGAATGAGTTCGGTGGGGAGTGTCACTGTGAGCTCTGCCAGGATGCTTTTAGAGAATGGCTGAAGGTGAAATATAATAACAGTTTGGATGAGGTGAATCATGCTTGGTGGGCTACTTTTTGGAGCCATACCTATACTTCATGGTCACAGATTGAATCCCCAGCTCCACATGGTGAGACACAAGTACACGGCTTGAATCTTGACTGGCGGCGTTTTGTTAGTGAACGGACGATTGACTTCTGCCAGCACGAGATCAATACGGTTCGTCCGTACAATCTAGAGCTGCCTATTACGACGAATATGCATATGATCGATGGTATTGATTACCGCGAGCTGGCCAAAATCTTGGATGTGGTCTCATGGGACGCTTATCCAGACTGGCATTATACCGAAGACGGTGACGATACTAGATTGGCAGCATGGGCGGCGATGCACTACGACTTAATGCGCTCTTTTAAAAAGAAACCGTTCTTGCTGATGGAAAGCACGCCATCCCTTACGAACTGGCAATCGGTCAGTAAGCTAAAACGTCCCGGAATGCACAAGCTGTCTTCCTTGCAAGCGGTAGCGCATGGTTCGGATTCTGTGCAGTATTTCCAATGGCGCAAAAGCCGCGGATCAAGTGAGAAGTTCCATGGTGCAGTTGTAGACCACAGTGGCCATTCCGAGACTCGAGTATTCCAAGATGTAGCGGAAGTAGGAAAGACGCTTGCGGGAATGACGGAAGTAGTGGGTACGTCCACTCCGGCGCAGACGGCGATTATTTTCGATTGGGACAACCGCTGGGCGATAAAGGATGCTCAAGGCATCCGTAATTCCGGATTACGTTATGAGGAGACGGTGCTGCAGCATTATCGTGCACTTTGGGAGCTGGGCATTCCAGTTGATATTATAGGCTCTGGAGATGATTTGTCTGCCTACAAGCTGGTTGTTGCACCTATGTTATATCTGATTAGTGAAGAGAATGGAAAGCGAATTGAGAAATATGTGGAGCAAGGCGGCACATTCCTCGCAACCTATTGGTCAGGAGTAGTTAACGAAACGGATTTATGTCATCTGGGAGGATTCCCTGGTCCACTGCGCAGAACACTGGGGATTTGGGCAGAGGAGACAGAAGGGCTGCACAGCCGTGATCTGAACGGGATAGTAATGGAGGCAGGTAATAAACTTAAGCTAAGCGGTGACTACGATGCGCATGAGATTGCTGAGCTGATTCATTTGGAAGGTGCAGAGGCTTTGGGGCATTATCGCAACGATTTCTACGCAGGCCGTCCAGCGCTTACAGTCAATCGTTTCGGTGAAGGAAATGCGTACCATCTTGCTACCCGGGTGAAAGAGACTTCATTCTATGTTGAGCTATACGCAGCGATCACATCTAAGGCAGGAATTACCCGTGCGATGGATAGTGAGCTTCCAGCAGGTGTGACTGCACAACTTCGCACAGATGGCGAAAGTGATTATGTTTTTGTGCAAAATTTCAGCGGCAGTCCGCAAACGGTAGAGCTGGATGGAGCGGAATACACAGACTTGGAAACAGGTCTTTCAGCTCCGGCCCTATTGAATCTAGCGGTGAATGGACTTGCGATGTTGAAGCGTAAAGCATTAGTATAATAAAGAGGCAGGACCTGAGTTTCAGGTTCTGCCTTTTTTTTGAATAGAATCAGTTCTTAACTCTTCCCATCATAATGGTGTTATACAATTTGCCGTCCGATAGAAGTTTATCTTTCTTTAAAATCCCTTCGATTTCAAAGCCAAGCTTTTGATAAAGCTTAATAGCATTGGTGTTCGTTTCCAGCACATTTAGGGTGATCTTTTGAATACCGTTAGTGTCAGCCCAGGCAATCGATTCGCCAAGAAGATTTTTTCCAATACCATATCCCCAATACTCCTGCAGCACACATACTCCGAATTCTACTTTATGAGCGAATCTTTTTAAGGGATAACCTTCGCATCTGGAGAACGCAACGATTTGA
This sequence comes from Paenibacillus sp. FSL L8-0333, assembly GCF_037965665.1. Lineage (NCBI taxonomy): Bacteria > Bacillati > Bacillota > Bacilli > Caryophanales > Paenibacillaceae > Paenibacillus > Paenibacillus sp. FSL L8-0333. The sequence goes on along the minus strand of NZ_CP150186.1, from coordinate 4,077,813 downwards.
TCATCCACTACTGCGACTAGAAAGAGGTTATTATTTTTCTCTGAATCGGCTTGAATAAGCTGTTCAAATCCTTCTTCGTCAATAAAGGCTTCGCCTGGTTCCCGATCTAAATTCTCAGTCTCTCCATCGATACGTACTCTTAATTCAGACAACACCTTAGCGTCTTTTGAGGCAGCAGATCTAATGCTGTATTGGATTCCATTCACTGTAGATGTTTGAGGATTAATGATCATATGTCCTCCGTGACGATGGTTGATGTTAGAATTATTGCTTCGATGCCCTCAATGATCCGAGTGAAATAAGCTGCTTCATGAGGCACAAAATGAGTCCGATCCACACTCTGTTGAATGTTGATTTTCTGCCCGTTTGAATCGACTTTGAAACCATTGATTTGTAGACTATGTATTTCTCCCTGCCAAAAGCTTCGGAAGTCCGCAAACTTTGTGATAACAATTCCTGCGACCTCTTCTTCTTGCAGCTTAAAATCGTTCAGTGGATAAGGATTGTTATAAACAAAAACATGCGCTCGTTCTTTATCGATTAGATTTTCTTTGATCATACAGTAAGGAATTGTACCTAAGGGAATCAGCTCATCAAAAGCTAGCTCCAAACCGAGTTCTTCTTGAACTTCGCGAATCCCGTCATCTACCGTTTCGTGTGTCAGCAAATGTCCAGCGGCCGTGATGTCCAGCAATCCTGCATATTCTTGTTTCTGCTCACTACGAAGCTGTAAATAAATATAGGGGATTTCTTGGGTTTTGTTTATAAACCAGCAGTGGAAGGTCTCGTGCCAATGTCCTAACCGGTGTACTTCTTCCCGTGGAGCTGTACCGATTCGGTGACCGCCTTCATCAAATATAGTAAGTATCTCATTATGCATAGAAAAGCTCCTTTGTGAAAATATCTACTACCTAAAGCCTATCATAAAAACGATCGAATTGCTTCATGTGCCTAAGTGATTTTTATTGACATCGTTAAGAAAGATATGTATATTTTTGGATGTTAATCAAAGGAGGAGTTAAATGAATTTAGTAGCCATGAAGCAGGAAGACTTGGACACTTTAAGTGATGAAAGGTTAGGATGGGCCTGTATGGAGCCTACCTTTCAGCTGATTCGCGGAAAATCGCCATCGACCAAATCAGATGTGATCTCGAAGCTCACAGAGGGACAACAAGCATTATGTATGTTCAGAGTGCTATATGGTCACAGCTGTAATTCTGATGGGGAATATTATGCTTGGATTTCCTACATGCAAGACCTGCCAGGGTATTGGACAGGGGTGATAGGAGGCATACGATTTTTTGACGATTCACCCATGATTCTTTTGCTTCAGGAAACAAAGACATTTCTCGAGGAAAGAAATCATCGACTGGGTAAAGAGTGGGCGGATGCAGCCATCACGGATCTGGATCGAGACCCTGAGCTGTTAGAAGTTATTAGTGGGTTATTTGAACGATATAAGAACCTGACACCAAATACGCATAGAATTATTGGCGATTATATTCGCACTCATCCAGAGGAGTTTGTAGAACTAGGGAGTTCATAATTATGAATATGAAGAAACGTTATGTATTTCTCGTACTTATTTTTTTATTGATCGAAATCCCAGTAATCATTAATCTCTACCATAGTTATAATTCATTTGAGAATTTAGTGTTGGATCAAATCGACGAAACAGAAATCACCTCTATCGAGATTGAGAAATCTTTAGTGGATGAAAAGGTAGTGATTGAAGATCCGAAGGAAATTGAAAAGATCATTTATGCTTTTTCAGATGTAAAATTGAGAAGAAGTAGTGCTTTGGACAAATCTACGGAGACCTACTGGATAAGTATTATTGTGAATAACAGCTTGAGGTTTGGCATGAATCTTACGGATACTAACTTCCTGTATGTGACGGATCTTGATAAGAAGGACAAATACAGTTCGGGAAACTTTAGAATGACTAGTGATTTTGATGTGAATTCCATTGCAAGCTTATTTAAATGACGCAGAAGGATCAACCACCACTGGTACTGAGATTTTCGGCCCCAGATGCCCCTATTTGCGAATTTAACGCCTATTAAGCAGGTTTTCGGACTCCAGCGTCGCTATTGCTCAGGAAGGAGCTTCTAATTAGCTTTTTTTGCACCAATAGCGGCTATGAGGTCCGGTAGCTATCCAAATAGCGGATAAAACGGTGTATAAGGTCAGCTGAGTCCTTTAGCTGCTGCGTATGCAGATCGGTTAGTTGAGTCCTTTAGCTGCTGCGTGTGCAGATTGTTCAGTTGAGTCTTTTAACTGCTGCGTATGGAGATAGGTCTGCTGAGTCCTTTAAGCTGCTGCGTATGGAGATCGGTCAACTGTGTCCTCTAGCTGCTGCATGTGCAGATCGGTCAGCTGAGTCCTTTAGCTTCTGCGTGTGCAGATCGGTTAGTTGAATCCTTTAAGCTACTGCGTATGTAGATGGGTCAGCTGAGTCAAAAAAATGGGTGCCCCTATGGGACACCCATTTTTGTATGGATTATCTAGCCATCCATCCGCCATCCACATTAAGAACGTGACCGTTCAGGTAGTCAGATGCTGCGGAAGCCAAGAATACGGCAGGACCTTTAACATCATCAGGCGTTCCCCAACGTGCTGCAGGGATACGGTCTAAGATAGAGTCCGAACGACTTTGGTCGGCACGGATTGGAGCGGTATTTTCAGTAGCCATATAACCTGGAGCAATTGCATTGATGTTCAGACCGGAGCCTGCCCATTCATTGGCAAAAGCTTTAGTAAGACCAGCAACCCCGTGTTTACTCGCAGTGTAACCAGGGACATTGATTCCGCCTTGATAGGAGAGCATGGAGGCGATGTTAATGATTTTGCCGGATCCTCTTTCCAGGAAGTGGCGGCCTGCAATTTGCGACAGAAGGAACACTGTGTTCAGGTTCAAATTGATTACATCAAACCAGTCTTTTTCACTATGATCTTTTGCCGGTGCACGGCGGATCATTCCGGCGCAGTTTACGAGAATGTCAACATGTCCGGTCAGCTCTAGCGCTTGGTCAAAAGTGCTTTGCAGCTTGCTGTGATCACTTAAGTCAGATTCGATACTAACTGCTTTTACTCCAAAAGCTTTTGCTGCATTTACAGTTTCTTCACTCGAATTAAGGGAGACTGATGCAACATCTGCACCGGCTTCTGCAAATGCAAGCGCGATTCCTTGTCCAAGACCTTGAGCTGCGCCTGTTACAATAGCTGTTTTACCTGCCAAGCTGAATAATGATGACATATAAATTACGCCCCTTTATTGTAGATGGATTGTTATTCCGGGTTTACCCGCATTCAATTGTAACGCCTGCACTGCGGAACTGTTCTGCCGTTTCGGGGGAGAGCCCTTTGTCCGTCAGGATCACGTCAACTTCTTGTAGGGAAGCGAAGGTACGCAGTGCAGTATGGCCGAATTTATGATGATCTACAACCGCGAATACCTTACGGGCTGTAGATACAAGGGCTTGCTTGAACTCAATTAAATCTCCTGTATAAATGGAGAGTCCATGCTCTATATGAATAGCAGTCGAAGAAAGGAATGCTTTTTGAATATTAAGCTTTTGTACATAGGAGACGGCTTCAGGACCAGCCAACATATTACGGACACGATAACCACCGGGAACGACCAGACGGATGTTATCTTTGGGAACCAGTTCGCTGATGATGTATACATCATTGGTGACTACCGTTAGTGGCATATTGTCCAGACGCCGAGCAATTTCAAGCGTGGTGCTACCACCGTCAAGAGCGATAATATCGTCCGGTTCAATATGAGCAAGCGCACGCAAGGCAATCTCCGTCTTCTCGTCAGAGTATTTATCCAGCGGGTCCTTGGAGGGCAAAATACCAAACTGGTCGCTTTGTGCCAGCACAGCTCCGCCATGTACACGTACGATCAGTCCTTGTTCCTCCAGCCTACTTAAATCCTCGCGTATTGTTTTTCCAGTAACCTGAAGCTTATCGCTCAGTTCATTCACCGTTACATCTTTTTGGTTCAGCATAACTTCCATAATCATCTCGTGTCGTCGTATCGGGTTCATCCGCCTGCCTCATCTTTCCGTAATTGATTTATCTCTATTGTAATTCTTTCATGGATACGGGGTCCATATCATCATATCTTTTATTATCGCCAGCCATACTCCAGATAAAAGTATAGTTATGAGTGCCGACACCACTGTGGATGGACCAGCTTGGAGAAATAACCGCTTGTTCGTTATGCATTACGATATGGCGGGTTTCGTCAGGTTCTCCCATCAAGTGGAATACAACGGAATCGTCCGGAAGATCAAAATAGAAATAGGCTTCCATCCGGCGTGGATGGGTATGTGCTGGCATTGTGTTCCACATGCTGCCTGGTTTCAGTTGGGTCATACCCATAACCAGTTGGGCACTTTGCACACCATTTGTGTGAATGAAGCGGTGGATTGTCCGCTCGTTAGAGTTCTCCAGACCACCCATCGCACCGGATTCAGAATCGGCCAGTGTGGTTTTGGTAGTAGGGTAGGACTGATGAGCTGGAGCAGAATTCAAATAGAATTTAGCAGGCTTGGAAGCGTCTGCACTTTTGAAGACTACATCTTTAGAGCCTTGACCTACATAAAGACATTCTTTGAAATCTACTTCATATTCTGTGCCATCTACAACCACGGAGCCTTTACCACCGACATTGATGATGCCCAGTTCACGGCGTTCCAAGAAATAAGTAACCCCAAGTTCTTTAAGGTCAGTAGTTAGCGCAACCTCTTCTTTTACAGGATTAGCTCCACCAACGATCATACGATCTTCATGAGTTAGGACAAGCTTTAGCTCATCAGGTGCAAAAATAACGGGAATGTGGAATTCCTTACGGAGGCGCTCAGTGTCAAATTGTTTTACTTCATTAGGATGGGATGCGAAACGTCTTTCCATTGAATGTTCAATCTCCTTTGTGTACATATTATCGTTCGTATAGGTACACTTTAGTCCATTTATGTTCATTTTACAAGTACTAATCTTTTTTATTTCGTTTATTTATGTTTATTTATTGGTTTTTCCAATTGCAAAATGAACGGAAAGTGTGCACAATAGAGCTATTATGCTCGATTTTCATGAATGCCGGAAGATGATATAAAACTGAAATGATGGAGGTTGAAAAGTAATGCCGGGGTTGAAAAATATCCAGAGTACTTATAAGGAACGTCAGCAAGAAATTATTTTTAATATAGCACTGGAAGCGGAGCAACGCTCTTTATTGGAAAGTGGACTCTGGTTCCATGATGATGTGCGAAATAACTTTTATTATGCCTCGTATCTTTTTGCAGCGGCTGTTGATGATTCTTTTGAGCTGCCTTTTGATCGTGAGCAAGCGAAACAGAAAGCACAGGATGTGCTGCTGGAGATCTTAATGCTTCAGAACCGGCAGCCTGGCACGGAGTTATACGGCCATTGGCCACTCGGATTAAATCCAGTGCCGCGAGATGCGTCACCGCATGAGTTACCAGTGGAGCTTATGGGCAACCTGCTGGCGTATTTTTGCAAAAGATACGGAGGAGCATTAAACGCTCAACTTCGCATAGTTCTGAATACAGCGTTTGGACATATTTATCGCAGTGATTTCTACCGTAAGCCGGTGGTTACTTTTGGGCATCATGAAGCTAAATATACAGCTGCTAAGCTGATTTTTGGCACCATGTTTGCGGATGAAATATTGCTTGAGGATGGCCGGCAGAGTCTGAAGGATACACTGGCTTATATTCGTACTAAAGGTATGCCGGAATACGGCAGTCTTCCGTGGTTTTGGCATTGGGTGCAGGCATTCACCTGTGCGTTGGAACTTGTCCCGCCTGAGGATACGGAGCTTATTACAAGCCTTAAAGAAATGCTTGACCATTTATGGAATGTACGAGCTGAATTCTATCTGCGTGGCGCTTGGGTTGGTGCGCATTCTAGAGACTGGCCGCATGATGTTCCCGGCGATGCTAATGTGCTTCATGATTATGTTCAGTTTGGAGATTTCCAGCTGCCTGAGATGATGCAGCGCACGGAGTATGCCGGTTTATTATTCTATCAAGCATCCGATGAAATATTAGCCGCAGCCATGAATCACCAGTCACCAGTGGAAGTAAGGAAGATTACTCAGAAGGTTGTCCCAACGGATCCACAGCCGCAGCCTTTGCTTCATTCCTATGCTTATATTACAGAAGAGTTTGCAGCAGGCGGGATGTGGGAGCGGGTTGAGGAATTCGATAATGAGCAGCTTCGCTGGGCTTTTTCGTTACCTGTGAGTGGAGAGGGAGGCGCAAATCAGCTGTATTTCTTCCACCCGGGACAAGGCTACAATGAGGGAGATCCCCGCCATCAAAGCCGTTATATGGAGGTTCTCTATCACAAGAATGTCATCATTTCTCTATTCCCAATCCCCCAGGGTGAAAAGAATACGATCATCGGTGTACTTCCCCAAGGGGAATGGAAACAAGAGCCTAACACATTGTACGGGCAGGTTGGTGAGACGTATGTTGTTATTTATTTATCTCACTCTTATCAGCTGCAGGAACGGTCCAGATTCATAGAGGTATCAGTCGCAGGGATGCCGGGTGGTGTGATCGTTGAAGCATTCGGCATTATGAAAGCTGCTGAATGTGGTATTATTGGTTTAGAGGCTTTTGCCGCAGCTATGGCTCATAAAGAAAGGAATTTCGAAGTGGGAGAGGTATTAGCAGCGAATTATACCAACATGGATGGTGAAAGCTTAGTTCTGAGTATTAGTAGGGAGTCAGAGTTACCGCAAGCTCAGCTTAATGGAATCCAGATCTCATTAGATCATTATTCAGTATAAAAAATACACAATTGCTGTGATAAATAGTAATCCAAGTCGGCCTTTTTGGCCGGCTTCTTTAATAAGGAGGTACATGAAAGGATGTGATGCCCCATTGCACAGCCCGCAATAGATACCTAAGTATCCGTAAACGTGATTTTGTCCAAAATACTTATAATTGGGGTGAGCGACAATTTATCTGGATAAACTAGACCTAACGATTTGGTAATTCAATCCTCCCTAAGCACATTTCCCTTTAGAATAGCGGTGTTAGGTTACTAAATAGTAATTAATTACATTAAACCCTATTTTTCTGAGAGACATTTGTCACAATAAAGGTTAATATCTAAGTGAGATAGAAATGATTGCGCTTACTTATTTTCTAATAAACCTAATCATAATGAATGCGAGGGATATAACAGTGATTGAAACTGAATTTCGTGTAGAAAATGACTTTCTAGGCAGTAAACAGGTAGATAAGAACGCTTATTATGGGATTCAGACACTACGCGCAGTCGAGAACTTTCCTATTACGGGCTATCGGGTTCACAAAGAGTTAATCAAAGCGATGGGGATTGTAAAAAAAGCCGCTGCGCTTGCAAATATGGAAGTTGGCCGTCTCTATCGAGGGCTTGGAGAGGTTGTAGTGAAAGCAGCAGAAGAAATCATCGAGGGTCAATGGCATGAGCAATTTATTGTAGATCCTATTCAGGGTGGTGCGGGTACCTCGTTAAATATGAATGCGAATGAGGTTATTGCTAACCGTGCTTTAGAACTGCTTGGCCATGAAAAAGGAGACTATCTTCACTTAAGCCCCAATTCACATGTAAATATGGCGCAGTCTACAAATGATGCGTTCCCGACGGCAATTCATATTGCCACACTTTCACTGCTGGAGCAGCTGCTTGTAACGATGCACAGAATGCATGATGTGTTTGCGGTAAAAGCGGATGAATTCGATCCTGTGATAAAAATGGGCCGGACACATCTTCAAGATGCAGTGCCGATTCGTCTGGGTCAAGAATTCGAGGCTTATCGCAGAGTGCTGGAAAGAGATATCAAACGTATTGAACATACACGCCATCATCTGTATGAAGTCAATATGGGGGCAACAGCAGTGGGTACAGGATTAAATGCTGATCCTCGTTATATTGAATTGGTTGTAGAGCACTTAGCTGAGATCAGTGAATTGCCGCTCGTAACGGCAGATCATCTCGTCGATGCGACCCAAAATACAGATGCATATACAGAAGTGTCTGCTGCTCTAAAAGTATGCATGATGAACATGTCCAAGATCGCTAATGATCTGCGGTTGATGGCCTCCGGTCCGCGTACTGGGTTTAATGAGATTTCATTGCCTGCACGCCAGCCTGGATCTTCAATTATGCCGGGTAAAGTTAACCCGGTTATGGCAGAGGTCATCAATCAGGTGGCTTTTCAAGTCATAGGGAACGATCATACGATCTGTCTGGCTTCCCAAGCGGGTCAACTGGAGCTGAATGTTATGGAGCCTGTGCTTGTGTTCAATCTCATTCAGTCCATCAGCATCATGAACAATTCCTTCCAAGTCTTCACAGACTTCTGTCTGGCTGGGATTGAAGCCAATAAGGAAAAGCTTGAGCGGGATGTGGAGCGGAGTGTCGGAATCATTACGGCTGTGAACCCGCATCTGGGGTATGAAGTGGTATCGCGGATCGCTAGAGAGGCGATTTTGACTGGGGAATCTGTACGGGAATTGTGCATTAAATATAATGTACTAACCGAAGAAGAGCTTAATCTGATTCTGGACCCTTACGAAATGACACATCCGGGAATTGCAGGAGCAGCTTTATTGCATAAAGAGTAGAATGTTCCGGAGGATCGAGCTTTTTGCTAGGAAAAAGCAAACCCCCGCCACCGTTTAGGGTGACAGGGGGAGATCCTAAATATGTTTATACTTATATGAATCTACTTCGCGATTGTCTGAAGTAGGTTCTTTTTTTTACATTTCAGGCTTAAAAGAAAAATAAAGAACGTAATAGACCGCGTTTTCTTGGCGGAGCCGTTAGCCTGGTAGTGGCAGTGGACTGGGAATTTTCATAAGAGGTGAGCGGTTTGCCGTTAGACACTTGCAACGGTTCTATGGATGCCGCTATTTGCTTGATCATTATTCGTAGATCCTCAAGCTCCTCACGCTGCTGTAGCAGTTGTATCAATACTACTTCGTCGGCTTTTTGATCGAGTGCACGTTCAACATTGTTGATGCGAGACAAGATATCCTTCATAGGCTCAGCATCTGTGTGCTGTAGTGGATTTTCCTGTTGTGATGTGGCAATTTGCTGCTCATTCGTGAGTGTGAGTTGTATACATTCCAAGGCTTCTCCGTGATTAATACGGTCTTTAATATGATTGAGCAGGCCGATTTGCTGCTCTGAGAACACATAATGGCCAAATCGGTCTTTTGGAAAAAAATCAGGGAACATGGCAGCCCAACGTTTAATTGTTGTTATACTAACTGACATCAGCTCTGCGGCATCTTTTGTTTTTAGAATATCCATTTCGATTCCTCCAGTTCACGTAGTCATGTTATGAGTAATATTCGTTGTCCAGCAGCGGCTCCCTGCACGGTTGACAAAGGTAGTGCGTATTCGCTAAACAAAGTGTAATTACGAGCAATCTCACTCTTTTGAATTTCACTATCTTGCTTTTCCATTCCAAATTGAGTACAGATGAGCCTGCTCAGGGGTATAATTGCATTAGAGGTGAAGGCGATGAACAGGATTGAAGATGAGGAACAAATGACTGAGGAACAATGGCAGGCTATTTTGCAAAACGATGTTGCTTATAACGACATATTTTTTTATGCGGTGAAGACTACAGGGATTTTTTGTCGACCCTCCTGCAAATCCAAAGCACCCAATCGGGAGAATGCGTGTATTTTTCAGAATGCTGAACAAGCGCTGGCAGCCGGATTTCGTCCTTGCAAAAGATGTAAACCGACAGGTGAGCGTCTTCCTGATAAGGAATGGGTAGCTTTGATGACGGAATACATTGATCATAATTATATGGCCCCCCTCACCCTTGAAACGTTAGCTGAGGTATGTCATGGCAGTCCTTATCATTTACATCGAACCTTTAAAAAAGTAACAGGAATCACTCCCGTGGATTATATACAGCAAAAGAGAATCGCTAAGGCATCTGATTATTTGCTTACTACAGAGCAGGCAGTTGCTGAGATTGCATTACGCGTGGGTCTGCCCAATACGTCATATTTTATTACTTTATATAAGAAAAAAACGGGGTATACGCCCACACAGTTTCGTCAGCTTAACAAACAGAAAGTAACGTTGGCTTCTGATTTTATTTTGGAGGGACCGAATCATGGAGAATAAAACAAATGCTATTCTATACTGGACATTATTAACCGATAAGGACTGGAGTTTTTATATTGCAGCCACAGAGAATGGGTTAAGTTATGTGGGTTCGCAGCAGCAACCCTTTGAGGAATTAAGTGAATGGGTTAGACGTCGTTTTCCGGGAAGTGAACTGGTACAGGACGATGAGAAGATGGCGCCATATGTGAAGGAGCTTAGCGAATATTTGCAAGGGAATCGGCAGAGCTTCGGCATTCCTTTTGATTATCAGGGTACTCCTTTTCAGCTTGCGGTATGGAAGGCGTTATGTGAAATTCCATATGGGCAAACCTGGTCCTATTCGGATATTGCTACACATATTCAAAAACCAGCTGCGGTGCGCGCGGTAGGGACTGCCATTGGTGCGAATCCGATTCTGATTACGGTGCCCTGCCACCGGGTTATTGGTAAGAATGGGACATTAACAGGATACCGGGGTGGTTTGGATATGAAGACCAAGCTACTTCAATTGGAGAGAGGAGAGTATACAGCAGATATATGAAAATAGAGTCCAATTACACCTCCCCAAAAACCTTGCTGAATAAAGGAACAGGTTATCTGTCAGGCTACAGTCATTCCTTAAATCCATATACGGGCTGCACTTACGGCTGTTCCTATTGTTATGTGCGCCAGATGCCTGTCTCGCTGTTCCGCAAAGAGGAGTGGGGGACGTGGGTAGATGTTAAACAAGAAGCGGCTGTGATTTTACAAAAAGAACTGCACAAAGCGAAGGCGAAAGGTCCCGTCTCTATTTTTATGTCGTCAAGCACAGATCCCTATCAACCGGTAGAGCACAAGGAACAGGTGACGAGATCTTTACTGGAGGTTATGGTACAAGACCCACCCGATTTTTTATTCGTGCAGACCCGTAGTCCGCTAGTTCGCAGAGATATAGATTTATTAATACGTTTAGAGGATAAGGTTCGAGTAAGTATAACTATAGAAACAGACCGTGAAGATATTCGGCAAAAATTCACACCAAGCGCTCCACCTATTGCGGCAAGACTGAAGACGTTACAGCTTCTACGTGAAGCTGGCATCCCTGTTCAAGCTACTATAGCGCCAGTACTGCCAAGCAGTCCAGCTTTTCCAGCGACCTTAAGGGCTTTGGTGGATAGAGTCTGTGTGGATGACTATTTTATGGGCGACGGCAGCGGCGGCAAACGCACACGGAGATTAGGGATTTATTCCCTATATGAAGAGCTGCAACTGGAAGATTGGTATGATCCTGCAGCATATCGCAGAGTATATGAAGGACTTCAGCAAGTTTTTTCCGAAGAGGAGCTATTCTTGAGCCAGAAGGGGTTCGAGCCTTAATCTGAAACATGGTATAATAAATGAGAGCATTCATACTTAGTATTTAATATACTTAATATCCGTAATAGCTTATTGGAGGATTAGTGTGGCAAAAGCAAAGGTGGCCAAGCGGCCCACAAGAGATGAATTTGTGCTTGAGGAGTTAGGTAATCAGTTAGTTGAAGCTAAGCAAGAAGGTTCTGAGATTTTATTGACCGTATGGGGAAAAGAAGAAGAGGTACGCGGCATGATCGTGGAAATGGATTCGCGAACCGGGAAAGTACACCTCAGTAACCATGAAGAAATCATAAAAGTTCCTTTTATGGATATCATGCAGGTTAATTATCCCAGAGATTAATGGGCACGGCAGCAACAGGAGGTCCTGAAAGCTATATTAGCTTTGGGGCCTCTTTGATCATAAAGTTAAGGAATAGAGGATATTGAAAGGTAGGTCAACAATGCAAGTAACCAAAACCAACGCAATGCGAATGCTGGATGCCAAAAAAATCGGCTATAAAGTGTTCGCTTATGACAATGAAGATGGACTCATCCATGGCACGGCTGTGGCTGAGAAGATTGGAAAGGCGGCAGAGACGGTTTTTAAAACGTTGGTCGCTCATAGCGGTGCGAATCTTTATGTATTTGTTATCCCGGTTGCCGAAGAGCTGGATCTCAAAAAGGCGGCCAAAGCCGCCGGAGAGAAAAAAATTGAGATGCTGCCAGTGAAGGATCTGCAGAAATGGACAGGCTATATCCGCGGTGGTTGTTCACCTGTTGGAATGAAAAAGCTGTACCCCACGTTCATTGACAGCAGTGCAGAAGGGCTGGACACGATGGCTGTCAGCGCTGGGAAGATTGGCCAGCAAATGGACGTAGCCCCACAGTTACTCGCTGAGGTTGTGCATGCGAAGTTTACAGAACTAATCAAATAGCCGAGCAGCAAGCTGGCCTAAATATTCCTTCAATGCTAACCCTGTTGTGGAGATCGCTCCTGGGGAGGGACTGAACTTGGCGGGCTGCAGTGCAATATCAGCGCTGGCGATATAATCCGTAGGATAGGCTTGCGCTGTTAGCCCCGCATTCTTAAAGTGCAACATCGCACGGGACATATGAAAACCTGAAGTAACTAGTATAGGTTTTTTAAGTCCGGTTTGTTGCAGGATGGCTGCGGTATTTACAGCGTTTTGCTCCGTGTTGAGGGATTGATTCTCGATCAGGATATCCTCTTCGGGTATGCCGAGACCCAGTAGTTGTCTTTGCGCGATATCCGCTTCATTACCACTGTCGGAGAATACTTGTCCGCCAGAAAATAAGATTGGCAGACCTGTCTGCCGATGGAGGCGAACAGCAGTAAGCAGGCGATTTGCTGCTGATCCGTATAAATTGCCCTCGCCATCTATATCCGGTGTGCCAGAGCTGGCGCCCCCGCCGAGTACGACGATGACATCTCCTTGCAAAGTATTCGGCTGCGGATATTTCCGTTCTAGACTGCCGATCAGCGCATCGCTGACTAAGGGTGTCATGGAGAAATACATTAATAGTGTAACCCCGAGTAGAACTAGTGCTGGACGGCAGTTTTTTTTCCATAACCAAATGACTAAACCTAGCAAAAGCACGATAAACAGGCCGGGAGGAAGCACAAAGCTGTATACAAATTTGATGATGTAAATCAACAGTATCAACCGCCTTCTGAAAATATAAGTTCAGGTTGTATTGTAACATGAGATTGCAAGATTACATATTTACATGCGTATCCTTATACAAAACGGATATTGCCGCAGCTATCAGGATCATCCCCATAAAAGCGGGTGCAGCATGGCCAAGTGATACATATATTTGACCGCCAATGACAGGCCCAATCATTCTGGCTAAAGCCTGAATAGATTGGCTACCTCCTTGAATCCTCCCTTGTTCACTAGAATCGACAGTTTTGGAAAGCATCCCATTGAATGAAGGCCCAAAGATCGAATCCCCAAAACCAAATATAAACATTCCAGCGATAAAAAGCGGATAGTATGAGAACAAAGCAGATAGTGCAATAAGACTGTAGCCTATAATCTCCGAAACCATTCCAAGAATTGCGATCTGTTTATCCCTAAATTTCAGCAAAAGCTTAGGCATGATGAAACCCTGTGAAAGGATGTCTTGGAAGCCCATAATTGAAAACATCAGTCCGATTAGTGCAGGCTTCCAGCTGAAAGTATCCATTGTGAATTGTGAAAAAACAGCCTGTAAAGATCCGTTGGGTATCCAGAGTAAGAATGCTGAGACCAGTAGCCTTTTTAAGTTTTTTATAGACAATATGCTTGCAAGCTGTGTAAATGGATTCAGTCTTACCAAGGTAATCTCTTTCAGTCTATTATTCTTGTCAAGGCTCTCAGGCATAAAAAAGAATCCGTAAACAACATTTAATAAGGTAATTATTGCTCCGAAATACATAGGTACAGAATAACCAAACTTGGCAAGTAAACCGCCTAGCGTTGGACCAATGACGGTGCCTACACCTACAACCGCACTCACCCAGCCAAAGTATTTGGTTCTCTGTTCTGGAGGAATGATGTCAGCAAAATAAGCGAAGATAGTACCTATGCTTCCGCCAGTTATACCTTCTATTAAACGTCCAACAAAGAGAACCCATAACGCTCCTCCTATCCCAAAAACTAAGTATCCAATTGCGGAACCCAAAAGGCATACCAAAAGTAATGGACGACGCCCATATTTGTCACTCAAAGCTCCAAGTGCAGGGGCTGCAAAAAATACGCAGACTGCATAAACAGAGGTTAGCAGCGTGACAACTATAGCCTGTTCTCCCGGATTGCTTATATAAGGCTGCACTAAAAATGGGACAACGGGCATGATGATACTGAAGCCTATTCCGCACAGAAACACAGAGATCAAACCGAAGATTAGAGCGTGTTTATCTACGGTTTGTTCTGTGTTCTGTTCATTATGTGATCTGAATTTGAACATTAAATTCTCTCCTCAAAGCTGGTATTTTGATTCCTTGGAAACAAATTTGGTACATCACCATTTTTATCACGTCTTTGTTTCCGTGTCAACAAAATATTGAACATAAAAATGCAGCCTTACTCATAAGAGCCCGGCTGCATGGAGTTTCATTTTCATTATTCGAATTTATTCGGATTAAAATCTATACCCTGTTTCTTTATTTCTGCATCCAAATGTCTACTATACTTTTCTACGAAGCTAAGCATACTGTCAAATTGCTCCTCAGTTACCTGCTCAAATACGGCTTTATCCCGCTCTTGGAACTCTTTGTGCAGGTCCTCATGGACGTTATAAATTACTTTCCCTTGCTCAGTAAGCCTAAAATAGATTTCTTTTTTGTTATCCGATTTTTGGTAGCTTTCGATGAGGCCCTTTTGGATGAGCTTCTTAGTTAATTTACTTATGGCACCGCGAGTCATATAAAAGGACTCTGCAAGTTTTGTGACGTTGGAATCTGCATTTTTTTCAATGTATTCGATGCAATGTACTTCAGAAGGTTTATAACCCTTAAGACTGTCTTCCATCTTATCCTTATTAAGCCAAACCATCTTGTTATATACGTCCCTGAAACCCATCATGACCTGATCTTCTTTGTTCATGGCCTGTCCTCCCAGCGCTCTTACATTAACAAATTATATTGATTTTTTGTTTCTATTTCAACAATATTAAAGTAGAGGATAGTTTGTTTTATTGAACTTTAGATAAAAATAACAGGTGAGCAGTAACGGCGGAAGTCCAAACATTCCCCGCAGTTACGCCCGCCACCTTTTTAAGCTTAAATAAATTAATCTTAAGAAACTGCGGTTTCTTCTTAAGAAAGTTCATCCGCTTGAAGCTGCACCAAAGATTGTTTGTCTGTTATCATAAGATTAAGATGATTGGACAGCTGTGGGATGATTTCTCGAAGGTAGGAGGACTGCATAATGAAGAGTATCCGGGTACTGCTCGCAGATGATGAACCGGTGATTTTGCGAGGCCTAAAAAAACTGATTTCATGGGAGAAGCTTGGACTGACCATTGTTGGAGAGGCCAGTGATGGAATAGAGCTGAAACAACAGATCGAGGATTGTGATCCTGATCTGATTATTAGTGATATAAGCATGCCAGGATATACAGGGATTGATATCATCCGCGAGATTCATGAAGCTGGCAGAGCGGTGAAGGTTATTTTTATAAGCGCTTATCAAGAGTTTACGTATGCCCGTCAAGCACTGCAATATGGTGCGCTGGATTATTTGGTGAAGCCCGTGAACAAAAACCAGCTGGAACAGGTTGTGAGCAAAGCCGTTTCCCTTATTCGTCAAGAAACAGAAGGCGAGCGCAACAAAGAGAAGCTAAACCATTATGAACAGAGAAACCGCAGATTAACGATCGAAGAATTGCTCGACAAGCTGACGGACGGCAATAAGGGGACAGCAGACACCTTGCTTGATATGGGGATTATTGCGCTAAGTCGCTACGTCAGTATTTGTTTGGTAGAGACGGACGAATCGTCGGGGCAGCCTTCCAGATGGGAAGAACGCGAACGTAAGCTGATTGATTTTGCACTGTCTAACATTATTAAAGAAACCGTGGAGCAAAGCGATAATAGTTATATGTTCCGTAAAGGGGAACGTTTTTGTATCCTGCTCCAGCATGAGCATGCTGAGGAACCAGCGGGAATTGCCTTAGATCTCCATGACAAAATCACAAGTTTTCTGAAATTAAAGGTGACCCTTGGAGTAGGCAATCCTGTTGACGGTATGGATGATGCTGATGAATCTTATCGTCAAGCTTTGAAAGCGCTAAATTATAAATATTTTACAGGGCCTAATCGTGTGATTTCTGTTAAAGAGAGCAGGTATGAGAGTGAATCATTGATTCAAACTCCGCTGCATGAAATCCAGTCCGCCCTTGGGATTGCCATGAAATCACAACATAAAGAACAAATTGAGCAGGAGTGCCTGCGATTATTTCAGACGATCCGGCAGATGGCAGACGGAAATAGAAACCAAGCCGTTTCTACCGTATACAATACATTTTTGCAGCTTGAACAGGAGCTTATTCAATTTGGTGTGGAGGCAGGGCCCTCACTTCAGGATACAAATCCGATTCTTGAACGATTGGCTAATTATTCTACCTTTCAAGAGGTGGAGGAAGATTTCCGTGTGCTTTTGAGCAAAATGTCTGGGCAAATTGCCAGTCGCATGGGCAATAAGGAACTGAAGCAGCTTTCCCAGGTGAAGGCTTATATTGAGGAGCATTATCCAGAAAATATTACACTGGAATCTATGGCAGGGATGATGTTTATGAATTCCTATTATTTCAGCAGCTTTTTCAAAAAACATACCGGACAGAACTTTAAGAATTATGTCACTGAGGTGAGGATGAATCATGCCCTTCGTTTATTGCTGCAAAGCGATATGATGGTTTATGAGATTGCCGATAGTGTAGGCTACAACAATGCCCGGCATTTTAGCGATATGTTTAAGAAGAAATATGGCAAGCTGCCACAAGAATATAAGCAATCCTTCAAAAGCCAATAGTCAGATGGATAGCAAAGGGGATACCTTCATTCATGTTTATCTGGGGCCGAAGATCCAAAAGTATATTTGTTAAATTCTCCGCTTCCTTTTTATTAGTCGGCCTAATTCCGCTTTTTGCACTTAGCTACATTTCTGTGCAGACTTTTTCCGGATATGTCGAGCGTTACACAACAAGTAATTTGCAGCAAATGGTACTATATATGAGCTATAATCTGAATTCTGCCTTCAATCAGTACAATGAGGTCTCTAAGCTGATGTATACGGGACGATATGAAGGTTTTATCGAGAGTTATTCACAGAATCAAACCTATAATGTAAATGAGCTGGAGCAGATCAATACGATTCCTATTGAAACCTTTCTAAAAACAGTTCTCTACAGTGATTCCTACATCACCAGTGTTTATTTTCATAGGGAGTCAGACGATAAGCTCTACTATCAGGAAAAAGAAAACAGAGGGGTCAACTTTGATCTGCTGCCTTATCAAGAGTGGTTAACTAAAATGGCTCCAAATCCTTCACAAGTGGCAATTTTCCCTACCCATTCCGAAGAATATTACACAGGTTCAAAGCGCAGTGTGTTCACTATCGGCCGTACTTTAATTGATATTTCTGGGCGTGTCACCAAAGATCCCAAGATAGTAGGGACCTTATTTATGGACGTGGATGTTTCGTTATTTAATCAGTTCTTCAGAGAATTAAATCTGGGGGGACAGGATGAATTATTTCTGCTGGATGGCGACGGAAATGTATATTTCACGAATGAGACAAGGTCAGCGAATGGAGAGGCTTTTCGGGCTAAAAAGGACGAGGAGATGATCGTTCTCAGTGAAGAGATTCCTTTTCTTAAAGGCACGGTGACTGCCAGAATTCATCGGGCGAATTTATTCGATCAGCTTTTTTCAGCCCGTACGACGGTGTTTATAGCGATGTTTATTTGTGCGATTGCAATGATCATCATGGGCGTCTGGTTCTCAAGGCGGCTGGCTGCTCCGATTCGGAACTTAATTAAGCAAATGGCTATCGTAGAATCCGGTAATTTGGATACCCAGATGGTCGTGAACAGCAATGATGAAATGGGTAGACTTAGCCATGGTTTTAACCGAATGGTCGAGCGTTTACAAGCCTATATCGATGAAGCTTACGTTGCCCAGATCAAGCAGAAGCAAACGGAGTTAAATGCTCTGAAAAGCCAGATTCGTCCGCATTATTTATACAACACCCTGGAAGTCATTCGAATGAATGCGGTGGATAAAGATAATGATGAGGTCGCAGATATGATTTTATCGCTCTCTAACCAGTTGAAATATGTAATCGACTATGGAGAGGATAGGGTAAGCATACGACAGGAGCTGGAGCATCTACGGGATTATTTCTATATTATCTCTGTGCGGTATGAGAATAAATTTGAGCTTGTAGTCGATCTCTCACCCGAAGTGGATCTGAACTGGTACATTCTGAAATTGTCACTTCAGCCGATAGTAGAAAATGCTATCCAGCATGGCTTGCGCAGTCAAGGCAGAGGGACAGTTGGATTGACGATCGAAAAGAAAGATGAAATGTTGTTGGTTACGATCTATGATGATGGAATCGGTATGAGCAAGGAAAAGGTACAGCAGTTGGCTGAAACCTTGGAAGAGCCTAGTTCGCCTAGCAAAAATGTTGGACTAAAAAATGTACATGAACGAATTCGTACAGTGTACGGTGCAGAATACGGATTATCCATCAGCAGCCGGGAGCATATTGGGACATCGATTCTATTGTTGCTTCCGATTGTAGAGGACCCTTATAAAATCTCAGATTCGGAGAATGCGTAAAGGATGGACGATGAACGGAAGACTGCGGTCTTTCGTTCTTTTTTTACTTATTCTTAAATTCACCGCATATCCCGCTTAAAAAAGTTCATTCTAACTATTTATAAGGAATGCTATTCTATTAGCAACGGAAACGCTTTCGAGAGATGATGCGCACATCTTGCTTCAGTTTCCACGGTTCACTAAAAGGGGAGGCTATTATGATATGTACAAAAAAACAATGATGAAACTATCCGTATTGTTACTCGCCACTACAACAGTTTTGACTGCTTGCGGTGGAAATAATAATAATGCAGGGAGTAAGGCAACCGATACGCCAGCATCCGAAACGCCTTCAAATACACCACAAGAGACCAAAAAAGAGGTTAGCTTTACGATAGGTTACGCCTCCGGAGATCCGGCCACTAAAAAGGCTATCTCAGATACGGTCAAAAAGTTTACAACAGCTAATCCGAATGTCACTATTAAAGATTTGAGCGAAACTTCATCCGCTGCCTATCTTGATTGGCTTAAAACAAAGGATGCTGTGGGTGAATTCCCGGACCTGGTGGAAATGCGTGATACAGAAGTTTTTGCCGATGCGGGTAAGATTGTAGAGCTGCCTTCCGATCTGCTAGATTTGTTCGAAGCCCCACCACAAGTGGATGGTAAGGTGTGGAACGCACCGCTGCAAGTGAACGCTCCCCAAGGGATTATCTACAGCAAAAAAGCATATGCGGATGCAGGGATCACCGAGCTTCCAAAAACCTATGACGAATTCATCGCCATCCAAGAAAAATTGAAAACATCGGGCATTACTCCGATTGTAGTAGGTGGAAAAGATATTTTCCATATGGGTTTCTGGGTTAACAAATTCCTGATTGATGAGGTCTACTCGAAAGATGCAGATTGGAATTCCAAACGTACCGCTAAAACGGTCAGCTTCACAGATGCTAATGTAGTTCAAGGCATAACGGACTTCAAAGAATTGTTCAAGAATTATGTAGATAAAGGTTGGCTCAGCACGGGCGACAATCAGACCGCTTCGATTCTTGTTTCTGGCAAAGCAGCACAATTGTACTCCGGTACGTGGATGTTTACACAAATCGCTGAAGCGGACCCGAACTTTGAATTTGGCTTCTATGCTCTTCCTGACCGTGAAGGGAAAATCAATGTCATAGGTCTTCCGTCACCTGCAGGCTGGTCTTTATCGGCTGAAGCCGCTAAGGATGCAGACAAAACAGAAGCCATCAAAGACTTTATCCGTTTCTTCTTCGCCCCAGAACAGTATTCGAACTATTTAGCAACCATAAATGCGATTCCTTCAACAAAAGAGAAAGTAACCTATGACACAAGTGAACAAATGCAAGTGGCTTTGGATCTTATTGCTGACCCGAATGTAGTGAAATCCTTGGCGATCAATAACTGGTGGGGAGACAATCTAATCCCTCCACAGTTCCGTAACTGGTACTACAAACTGTTGCAGGATCTCGTGGTAAAAGATGGAGATGTAGCGAAGTACATGAAAGATGCGGATACAGAGTATGACAACCAAGTGAAAGCTAATCAGATGTAAGAGCAGCGCCTGATCGAGCAACCTCTGCTGCTGCAGAGGTTCTCTTTTTAACAAGCGCGGTCTTTAAGGGAGGGAGAGTAGCCATGGCTACATCCGCAGTAAATGCTGACAAGTCATTGATAGGCACTGAGCAGCAGAAAAAGAAAAAGAAAAAATGGCAGTCCTACGCTCTGCTGTTCATATTGCCATCATTTATTTTGTACACCTTGTTCGTTATCGTCCCTACGGTAGGGAGTGTCTATTTAAGCTTCACCTCATGGGATGGCATTAGCGACAACGTAAGGTATATCGGCTTCGCTAACTTTGTGGAAATTTGGAATAGTCCAAGGGTGCATAACGCACTGAAAAATACGATGATCATGACCATTTCACTTGTTGTTCTAGAGAATATTGCAGCAATTGCAATGGCTATGATGGTCGATAAGGTACGCTGGTTCCGGAATTTATTCAGAAGTGTATTTTATTTCCCTACGTTGCTTAGTGGGATCGTAATGGGTTTCGTCTGGGCGATGATCCTGAATTACAACTTTGGTGTATTTAATCAGATCCTGGAGTCTGTTGGACTCGGAAGCTGGATTGTGGATTGGTTGGGCAATCCTAAATATGCGATGCTGTCGATTATTTTGTCTACCGTTTGGAAAGGCGCGGGTTATTATATGATCATTTACCTCGCTGGATTGCAAGGCATTCCGCAGGAATTAAATGAGGCGGCCAGTATTGATGGGGCAGGGGGCTGGCAACAGTTCCGGCATATTACCTTTCCGCTGCTTGCGGGGTCAATGACTGTATGTATGGTATTATCGATGATCAGCGCCTTGAAGATTTTTGATCAGATTGCCGTCATGACCGATGGTGGTCCGGGCTTTGAGACGGAGACATTAACTTATATTATTTATAAAGTCGGGTTTGGTGAATTAAGACAAGGTTTTGGTACTGCACTGGCGATGGTCTTGTTCTTAATCATACTCATCATTACAGTCTTCCAAGTGAAGGTTCTCCAGAAGCGGGAGGTGCAGCTCTAAGATGACGATGCAGACACGCAAAAGAGTTGGGCAAATCGCACTTTTCATTGTTACATTATTAGTGGCTATTATCTTTTTCTTTCCTATTTTCTTTAATTTAATGTCAGCCTTCAAGAGTAATGCAGAGATTATGAAGGATGCAATCGCTTTTCCGAAAACCCTTTATCTGGACAGCTTTAAATATCTGTTAACCGAAACAGAGTTTCCACGGGCTATTCTGAATAGTCTGATTTTGACAGCAGTTTCTATTGCGGCACAGGTCTTGATTATTCCGATGGCCGGCTACGCAATTGAACGCAGAAATGCCAGATGGACTCGGTTCATGTTCGTTTACTTTTTAGCAGGAATGATGATCCCTTTTCAGGCGTATATGATTCCTCTGTTTAAAGAGCTTAGAATGCTGGGGTTATACGGCAGCCTTGCCGGTCCAATTCTAATTTATGTAGCCGGTGCGGTGGGCTTTGGATGCCTGCTGTATACAAGCTTTGTCAAAGGCATTCCTAGAGAAATTGAAGAAGCGGCGGAGATCGACGGATGTTCTCGTTATGCGATATTCTGGAAAATTGTTTTCCCGCTGCTAGGACCCGTCACAGCCAGTATGGTGGTCTTAAACGGACTTGGAATCTGGAATGATTTCCTGATGCCGATGCTGGTATTGCCTTCAGGACAGGCTAAAACTATGGTCGTGGAAATTTACCGTTATATCGGAGAATTCTCCTCACGTTGGGATATGATTTTTGCAGGAACAGCAATGTCGGTTGTACCTGTGCTGATTGTGTTTATCGCCTTGCAGAAGTATTTTGTTAAGGGGATTGCGTCTGGTGCAACGAAGGGTTAATTCATAAAAGGGATATATCCTGTAACCACTTAGTGGGCTGCGGGGTACATCCCTTTTTTTGTAAGCGAAACAATCACTAAAGCGTATTTGGATTCGCGGTTAAACGGCGGTAGCCCATTGGCGGGAGACCTGTCCAGCGTTTGAATTGCTTGCTGAAATGGGACACATCCCGGTACCCCAGCCGGTGGGCGACCGATTCGACAGATAGGCTATTATCCATTAGCAGCAGTTTGGCGTGACGAATGATCAAGCGGGATAAATATTGTCTTGGCGACATGCCATAAATTTGGTGGAAAACACGATTGCAGTGAGTTGTACTGTATCCAAGCTTTGCCGCAATGTGCTCAATACCGCCACCTCTTTCGCCTGTGCTTGCAGCGGAGGAGACAGATTCTTGCAGCAATCCTTCGATGGCGTTAGCTAAGGCGACGGTATTTTCCGTAGCTTCTGTATCTGCCAGGAGGGGCATCTCCGAAAGTACCCAGCCGCTGAGCGCGGTTAGAAGTTGCAGCGAAGCATGCAATGTAATCAGGCGATTTCTGTGTGTGTCCTTTGACTCTGACAGGATGGAAGAATTTATGATGACATCTAGAGCGGAACGAATGGCTCGCAGCTCCGGGGTATTCCCACTTAGACTAACAGCGTCTGCTGTTAGTAAAGCTCGCCGTAAAATCAGATCATCAATATCAAAATGCAGGCAGTAATAAGTCATGTCACGACTAGCATTCGAACCGAGGCTGCTATGTTCTACACCAGGACGAATGAACAAAATATCACCGCTTTGCTGGATAAAAGATTTATTGCCGACCGTCATATGTTGCTCACCCTGCAGTACAACGTTAATCTCAAACATAGGATGAGTGTGTACGGGATATTGCCAATCCGGATTTACTTTTCTCCAATGCGCGGCGAAGATATGGAAAGCCGCTTGAATGTCTGGAGCCATCTGGCCATCAATAGAATTATGAAAAGCGGGATCATTCGAGATCATTTCAATCCTCTTTTACTGTAAAGTTTGGCTTCATTATAACATAGGTTTTTGTTGATGTTTGATTTGCCCAAATAATAGAAGGCTTTAACCCTGTTGCACTTCCGGAAAGATCGATAACATGGAGATATAGCCCGGTAGTATCCGGGACCATGCTGGAAGGAGTGTTATTATTAATGTCGCATAATCAATTTTTTAATGCCCATCATTCACCGATCGGTGCATTTGCGAGTTTCACTTTAGGATTCAAAGGAGCTAGTGGAGGTTTCGATCTGGAGATTGGAAAACCACCTAGACAAAATATATTCATAGGATTAGAACGTGCTGATGGGAAGGGATATGACACACTGCCATTTCATGAGATCGGAGGAGAGGACGAGAGCAAACGCTATGATATCGAGAATCCGGATCCTAATCCTGACAAGGAGAATATTCTGTTCCCTTTTCAAGAGCGTGAGATTTCCAGAGATTTTCATGTAGCCACAGACAGCTGGAGTGCGGGTGATTTGACCTTCCGGATTCTGTCCCCCGTTCGTTCTGTACCCGATCCAGAAACTGCCTCTATAGAAGAAATGAAGGATGTACTGCTGCCTGCAGTGCTGGTTGAACTCGAAGTGGACAACACCTCATCCGCAACCTCGCGCCGTGCATTCTTTGGTTTTCAGGGAACAGATGTGTATAGCGGAATGAGAAGACTGGATGATGTATCATCGGAGATTACTGGCGTTGGCCAAGGAAGATTTATTGCAATTGCTGCGGAAAAAGGAACTGCAAAGTCCGCACTGCACTTCACAATGGAGGATATTCTAACGGAGGAGCTGCAGGAGAATTGGACCTTTGGGCTGGGACGAGTCGGTGCTTTGATCATGGATGTTCCAGCCAGAGTAAAAGAAACTTACCGCTTTGCTATCTGTTTTCACCGTTCAGGTTATGTCACCTCAGGAATTGATGCTTCCTATTATTATAATCATTTTTTCAACAATATAGAGGCAGTGGCTGCATATGCATTAGCTAGATTTGATATCCTTAAGCAAGAAGCGGAGCAAGCTAACGATAGATTTACTCATGATGACCTATCCGCAGATCAAACCTTTATGTTAGCGCATGCGATTCGTAGTTATTATGGCTCCACGCAATTGCTGGACTACAAGAATAAGCCATTTTGGATCGTCAACGAAGGCGAATACCGGATGATGAATACCTTCGATCTTACCGTCGATCAGTTATTTTATGAGCTGCGTTTGAATCCTTGGACTGTACGTAATGAACTGGATATGTTCGTGGAAAGATTCAGCTACGAAGATACGGTGCGTTTCCCGGGTGATGATACAGAGTATCCAGGTGGAATTAGCTTCACACATGATATGGGTGTAGCCAACGTAGTTTCACGTCCGGGATATTCTGCTTATGAGGTCTATGGCATTGATGGTTGTTTCTCACATATGACACATGAACAATTGGTTAACTGGGTGCTGAGTGCAGCAACTTATGTAGAGCATACAGGCGACCGGAGCTGGATGGAACGTAATCTCAGTATTATGGAGAAATGCCTGGATAGCATGGTAAATCGCGATCATCCAGATCCTGAACAAAGAAATGGTGTCATGGGGCTTGATAGCTCACGTACGATGGGCGGAGCAGAAATTACTACGTATGACAGTCTGGATGTGTCTTTAGGTCAGGCTCGTAACAATATTTATCTGGCAGGAAAATGCTGGGCTGCTTACTTGGCTATGGAGAAAATATTTGCAGAGCATGGGCGTGCGGAACAGTCCAAAACAGCAGGTGATCAGGCTGAAAAATGCGCCGCAACAATGGTGGCAAGTGTTACAGCAGACGGGTATATTCCGGCTGTCATTGGAGAAGGCAATGACTCTAAGATCATTCCGGCTATCGAAGGCCTTGTGTTCCCTTACTTTACAGGCTGCAAAGAAGCTCTTGATCGTAATGGACGGTTCGCCGCCTATATTGGCGCACTCGACAAGCATCTGCATGCGGTGTTACAGCCGGGAGTATGCTTATTCGAAGACGGAGGCTGGAAAATCTCCTCAACTAGCAACAATAGCTGGCTCAGCAAAATCTATCTCTCCCAGTTCATCGCCCGCAGCATTCTGGGATTGGAATGGGAGGAACGGGGAGCGGCAGCGGATCGTGCTCACGTAGCTTGGCTTACCCATCCGGAGTTGTCGATTTGGAGCTGGAGCGATCAGATTATTTCCGGTGAGATCACGGGCAGTAAATATTATCCGCGTGGCGTTACAGCGATTTTGTGGTTAGATGAGAAATAAGAGTAGATAGTTTCAATAAGTAGAAACGGGATATGCAAAAATACTGAGAGGGGGCTACCCCTCTTAGTATTTTTACTGTGTCGACGCCCCCTCCTTGATTCAATCTACCCCCTACTGAAGGGTCTTCATTCAAGAATTAACTTGTCGTTAGATCTAATTGCTGCTATAGTCATACTGACTTATTAAACGCGTTTAATAAGTCAGTATGACTATAGGTGGGAGGGTGGGAGAGCCATGGCGAGTGAGAAACGACTTCCTTCACTGCAAATGAAATCTGAAATTATCCGAAATATTCGAACAGCATTATTAGAACTAGGAAGAGCAACGAAGGCAGAGTTAAGCCATAAATTACAATATAGTTTCCCGACGATAAGTAAATTTCTAATGCAGATGGAAGAGGCAGGGGAAATAACGGTCAGCGGTCTGGATGAGTCAAGTGGTGGAAGAAGGGCAATAAGATATGCCTACAATCCGAATTATCGGTTAGGTATGGCTATTTTTTTGGAAAAAAATGAAACGAATTATACCATCTATAATTGCATTGGTGAGGTAATCAAAGAAGGGAGTTTGCCCAGTATTCTTGAGGAAGATGTTAGTAAACTGGTCACGCTTATTGAAGATGAAAAAAAGGCCAATCCTAAAATCCATTCTGTGGCTATTGGAGTTCCAGGTGCGGTGAATCATGGGCAGATTTTTCTGATTCCGGGTTATGAGAAATATCAGAATTTAGATTTGAGAAAACACATAGAAGATCAACTATCCATTCCGACAATCGTGGAAAATGATATGAATGCGGCTGTAATCGGCTATATGACGCAACGAAATTTGAAAGAGAATACTTCTCTAATGTATCTGTATTTAGGGAAAAATGGTCCGGGAGCTGGGATCGCGGTCAATGGTGAAATTGTGCGAGGAAAGACGTTTTTTTCAGGGGAAGTTCAATTCTTGCCCCAGTATGACAATAGAAATTTCATAGAGGCATTAACTGGAGATCCTGGTGGATCAAATATGCAATCGAATCAAAGCGTGGATGCGATTAGTCGATTAGTGGCTACTATGACTTCTATTTTGAATCCGCATTATATTATTTTTTGTGAGGATGAATTAGCTCCAGCTATGCTTAATCAAATCGCTGAGCGAAGTGCCACATACGTTCCGAAGGAGCATCTTCCAGCGTTAGCGGTGAGTAACTTGAAGCGTGATTATCTGAATGGATTACAAAGTCTTGGATTAGGATTATTAGTTTCACAACAAATAGATGAGAACAATTAAGGAGATAACTATGGCAACTTTTTTTCTTATTATTATTTATTTAGCCTTTATTAGTTTAGGCTTGCCAGATTCATTGCTTGGATCCGCTTGGCCAGTGATGAGAATGGACTTAAATGCTTCATTAGGTACGGCTGGAATTCTTTCGATGGTCATTGCAGTAGGCACAATAGTGTCCAGTTTGATGAGTGGCATTATCCTTAAACGTTTTGGTACGGGGAAAGTGACTCTTGTTAGCTGCATCATGACTGCTGTAGCGTTGCTTGGTTTTGCATGGTCACCTTCGTTAGTGTGGTTAATTGTTGCTGCGATTCCACTCGGTTTAGGTGCGGGATCTGTAGATGCCGGATTAAATAGTTATGTTGCTACGCACTATAAAGCCCATCATATGAGTTGGTTACATTGTTTCTGGGGAGTGGGCGCCACGCTGGGTCCTATTATTATGGGCTCTTTTATCTCTGGTGAAGGTCTATGGCGGCAAGGTTATCTTACGGTTGCTTACATACAATTGAGCTTAGTCATTATTCTATTCGTTACACTGCCTTTATGGGATAGAGTGGCTGGGAGTAATAACCACCCGAATGCTGAAAGTGATCCCGAGTTCAATCATCCGGAGCTAGAGCATGCCGGAGAGAACACAAAACCTTGGAAATTAAGAGGGGTAAAGCTAGCGATGTTAACCTTTTTATTTTATTCTGCCATAGAAACGAGTATGGGGTTATGGGGGAGCAGCTTTCTTGTAAACATTAAAGATATTCCTGCATCAACTGCAGCGACATGGGTATCGTTTTTTTATCTAGGGATTACCTTTGGTAGAATGGTGACGGGTTTCATTACTTTTAAAATGAGTAATAAACAGCTAATTCGATATGGTCAACTCATTGCTTTAATCGGTACGGTGCTGTTAGTATTGCCGCTTCCAACTATAGTTTCACTTGTAGGATTTATGATTATAGGTTTAGGGTTAGCCCCCATTTTTCCGTGTATGCTACATGAAACCCCTGTACGATTCGGGAAGAGACATGCTCAGTCAATTATGGGCTTTCAGATGGCAACAGCTTATACCGGCACCACGCTGATGCCGCCTTTTATCGGCTTATTAGCTTCGAAATTCACGCTGGGTATTTTTCCTGCGATGATCGTTTTTTTTGCCATCGTTATGCTCTTGTGTACAGAAAAGCTTAATCATTACTCAGCAAAAGTAAATGTCGGTTAAATTTGAATTGAATATATTACGGACTAACCCTTCATATATATAGCTATAGGAGGGGGGAGCTGTACATGTGGTTGTTAATTATTATAGGTGTTGGATGTCTCTCCGGTTTTATATTGTTTAGAAAGAATATATTGGCCGCTGATCAAGAATATTTTCAAGGACCGGAGAAATTGTCCATCATCATCCCCGCAAGGAATGAAGAATATAATTTGCGTTTTCTGCTCGACTCACTCCAGCTCCAAACCATTACCCCCTATGAAATTATTGTTGTGGATGACTTCTCGGAGGATCGGACCAAGGAAATTGCCGAAAGCTATGGAGTTAAGGTTATTGCAAATAGCAGTCTCCCTGAGGGATGGACGGGCAAGAGCTGGGCAGTATGGAATGGATATTTGCAAGCCTCGGGCGATATTTTTGCTTTTCTGGATGCAGATATCCGGTTAAAGCCTAACGCTCTGGCCTCATTATTAAAAGCAAGGGAGCTATCGAAAGGTGTCATTTCGGTAGTTCCTTTTCATCATACAGAAAAGCTGTTTGAGAAACTTGCCTTAATTATGAATATGCTGGGGATCTTCACATTCACCTCCGTTTTTGAAAAGAATAACGCCAAAAAAGGATTATACGGTTCGTGTATTCTAGCTTTAAGGCAGGATTATGAAAAGGTTAATGGCCATCAAAGCATTAGATCTGAAGTGCTGGATGATTTGTCTTTAGGAGAGAAGTTTATCGCGGCAAGTGTTCCCATTAGAAATTTTATCGGGTATGGCTTAGTATCTTTTCGTATGTATCCGAAGGGGATAAAAAGTGAAATTGAAGGCTTCAGTAAAGGGGCTGTCTTAAGCACCTCAACGTTAAGCCCGCGGACGATTATTCCAATTGCACTTTGGGTGGTCGGGCTCATCATCTCAGAAACTGTGTTTATTTTTGCGAATACTTCTTGGGGATTGCCGTTACTTTTTGGTTATCTCCTTTATATGTTCCAGCTCTTTTATTTTATTAAATATGTAGGGGTTTTTGGCATCGTCATTCCAGTATTTCACGTGGTTGCTACTCTTTTCTTTATCTTGATTATGCTTTATTCGATATATCAGGTCGTTTTTCTGAGGCATGTAAGCTGGAAAGGAAGGCATATCCAGGTGGGAGGACATAGGGACTAATGATCATATTGTGGGTCGCGGGTTTATTTTTGTCGGGATCTCTTATGTTTTCCTATTGGCTTGGGTTAGCGCGTAAAAATAATTTAAAGGTCATAGGCGACGGTAATCCGGGGGCTTTGAATCTCTGGAAGTCATCTGGGTATAAATTCGGAATTTTTGGGGTGTTGTTGGATTTTTTAAAAGGATATCTGCCTCTTTTATGGGTAATGGGAAGCCATTATAGTCAGGGTTATTTCATTATTCCGCTTGCCTTAGCTCCTGTTGCGGGTCATGCCTTCTCTCCATTTCTTAAAGGAAAAGGAGGGAAGGCGATTGCCGTAACCTTTGGGGTATGGAGTGCATTGACAGGATTCAAAGCCTCTTTAGCGTTAGCGGTCATCCTTGCAGTGTTGAAAGTGCTCGGCAGCGGGTACAAAAGCAGAGGAAATTCACTTGTCTCGGATGGTGTGCAAGTGGTTAGCGGAATGCTGCTCCTTTTTGTCTATTTGTGCATCAGTAAGTGGTCTGCTCCTATCCTATGGGTATGGCTTGGGAGCTTTGTAATCCTTGTGTATACACACAGGTTAGAATGGATTACATGGGTGAAGGAATATTTAAAAAGGGAGCGGGGGCATTGAAGTTACTTTTATCTCGTATATGTCAATAAACAGGTTTCCAGCGATTAATTTCGGGGAAGCCTGTTTTTTTCGGTTTTATAAAGATGCGTTATCTTTAAACAGAAGATTTTATAATGGCTAAAGTTGGTGCATTTTAGTATCTTTAATTATAAATGCTTTCAATTTAGAAAGTTACAGAGATAGGGTTATGAACTAAAGGGGGGCTTGTGATGAAGATCGGCGGCAGACTAAGAAATGGAGGCACATTGTTTACCCATCTGATTTTTTCATTCACATTATTAGCCGTTGTTTTAATCGGACTTGTGGGCAGTTATCTGTATGTTCAGGCTAATCGCTTAATGGTGGATGAGATTGCCAGAGACAGCAAGCAACGACTGATGACTTCAAGTGATTTTGTGGAAAATACACTGCTGCAAAAATACGAAAACAGTATCCGCAACCGAGCAGTGTCTACCTTGTCGTTAGAGAATCAATCTATGCTGAATTATTTACTGGACAGTGAATGGGAAGGTAATACGAGCAGAATATTAGCTTTTCGCAAGGATCTCGAAATTTTCAAGCTTACTAATGAAGGCGTTTACAAAATATCCACATACTTCGAGAAAGGTAATTATATCATCGATAACAGCCAGTTTTATTCGAAGCTGGACAATTCTCCAGATGCTTCCTTCTTGAAAACATCAGTTACACCAGCCTTAAACCGCTGGACTTATAGAACGTTATCGGATGAAGAAGAGGTGTTGACTTACGCAATCGCCCTTCCCTACGGTGCTTTATCAAAAACATCAACCGGAACCATGTATATTGACGTTAGCTTAGAATACATCAATAAAATGATCTCCAGCACGATGAGCTCGCCGATGGAAAAGCTATATGCTTTTGATGAAAAGGGCAGCCCTATTATCCATACGGGCTCGAACGTCGAAGAGGGGCTTAAGACTGCTAAGCAATGGATGGAGTCAGCGGGGAATAATAAGGAAATTCATTATAATAAACGCGACAAATATGTGCTGTCTTTTAAAAATGACCAAACCTCGAATAATCAATGGAAATACGTATTAATACGGCCTATGAATTCATTTGTATCCTCATCAAAGCAGCTGAAGAGTCAAATATTTATCAGCTGTATCCTGGTATTGTTAATTGGGCTTCTATTCGCTTATTTGATCTCCAAACGTGTATATGTTCCTATGAAGAAGCTTGTAAACAATGTTCGCAGCTTTTATCATCCAGGCACCGTAAACTATTCGCAAAATGAGTTTGCTATTATTGGTAGTACAATCTCAAAGCTAGGTCAAAAAATCGAAACCTTAGAATCTAAAGCTAAAGTGAATGAACTAAAAAATCTGGTATTAGGTGCAGGTGTTGGCTCGGATTACTACGATTATTTACCTTTGCAATGTTATTACATGACTAGCTATATTCGTATAACCAAGGGAGATTGCGAGGAATTCAGGGCTTTTTATGAACAGCATGCTGCCTATAGCTTTTATAAATTCGTCAGCTTGAATACGCAGGAAGCGGCGATTATCTATTTCAGTGAGTTGAACAAGGATCCCGAAGAGCTGGAGCTTTTATTATTGAAGGAGCTGGAGCTTATAAAAAATGGGTTACCCGAGCAACTACACTTTGGAGCAGCGCTTGGATCGAAGGTTCAGGCACCTGAAGAAATCCCCTTTTCGTATCAAAATGCCTTACATGCCTATCGTTATCGGTTTATCTATGGTTCGGAAGCTATTGTGCGGTATTCACATATCCCGCTCAACGATGTTACGCCACACTTATTCTCTTTTGATCTTTATAAAAATGCATTAAAGGCAGGCAATGACGTTACGATGAACAGGTTTATGGGCGATTTCCAGAGGGTCCTGGAGAAAGGTGATGTCCAATTGGAGACGGTTGAGTTAGGCTTGCTTCAGTTGGTTACGGTTCTGTATCAGACCATTATTGAGCTTGATCTGCAACAAATCGTTTCGCCTTCCAGTCTGTTCGATGAGTTCAAAAAGGAAACGTTGGCCGAAACACTTGATTCCATTCGTGATTTATCAGCACAAATTACAGCTTATATTCAAGAGTCAGGTAATCACGCACATACGGAGATCATTCATAAATTAAAAATCTTTATCGATGATAATATTCAAGAGGATTTATCGCTAAATAAATTATCTGAGGTTGCTTCGTTGGCGCCATCGTATATTTCTACCTTGTTTGGAACCGTTATGAATGAATCATTCACTGAATATGTAACCCGAGTGCGGTTGGAGAAGGCGGCTGATTTATTAAGAGAAAAAAAGCAGCTGTCCGTGGCTGAGATTTCTGCTCAGGTGGGTTATCGTAACCCGCAATATTTTCACAACAAATTCAAAACACGTTACGGAGTTACACCGGTCCAGTATAGGAATGCAGGCAATGCAAACCATTCGAGCCATTCAAGTGCATAATTCTCCAATCCATGTGGAAAAGGCAATCGTCTCGCGATTGTCTTTTCTTTTGTTTGAAAAATTATAGCCCCAATACGAAGATAATCTACTGATTTTAATGAATTTACAATAGAAAAAGCGCTTACAATGCCCTAACGTAAGGGGTGTTCAGACACAGTCTTAACGCAAAATCGTATTCGGAAGGAGAAAACAACTATGAACCCGGCAAGCACTGCTGGCATTCAAAAACAGGGAGAGAATCTTAAGCCGAAAGTCTCGAGGTGGACACATACTTGGCGCCAATACAAAAAAAACAAATATTTATTCTTATTACTAGCTCCCGTGATCATCTGGTATACCGTATTTGCTTATGGCCCGATGTATGGCATTCAACTGGCTTTTAAAGATTATTTTATTCGTGATGGAATTTGGGGAAGTCCTTGGGTCGGCTTTAAGCATTTCGAATATTTGTTCACAGCTTCACCTGACTTTTGGAAAATTATTAAGAACACGCTTATTATCAGTTTTTACCATATCATTTTTGGTTTTCCTGCACCGATTATATTGGCTCTGTTATTTAACGAACTTAGGTTTTCCTTCTTCAAGAAGGTTGCACAGACGATATCCTATTTACCCCATTTCTTATCCTGGATCGTTATTGGAGGGATATTGATCACTTTGTTATCTCCGAATTCGGGTGTGGTCAATTATATTATTCAGTGGCTCGGCTTTGATCCCATTTACTTTTTAGGCAGCGAGAAATATTTCCGCTTTACGCTCGTTATGTCAGGAATATGGAAGGAAATCGGCTGGGGAACGATTATATACTTAGCTGCATTAGCAAGCATTGATTCCCAAATGTACGAAGCTGCAGTTCTGGACGGAGCCAATCGCTGGAAACAAACGTTATTTATCACCATTCCTTCGATCCTGCCGGTGATTGCAATTCTGCTTATTCTTCGGGTAGGGAGTGTGCTGGATGCTGGCTTCGATCAAGTCTTAACACTTTATTCACCAGCAGTATATGGAGTGGCGGATACGTTAGATACTTATGTGTACCGGATAGGTCTGCAAAACTTTCAGTTCAGTCTAACGACGGCTGTTGGATTATTTAAAAATGTGGTGGGTCTTATCCTGGTGTTATTTGCAAACTTCATAACGAAAAAAATGGGTCAGGAAGGTCTTTATTAATGAATGAATGTAAGGAAGGAGTAACTACAATTGAAGCTATCCACTGGTGAAAAAGTATTCCAAGTCTTTCTAATCCTATTTGTAATCATTCTTTGTATTACGATGATTTATCCCTTCTTGCATGTGCTCTCTATATCATTTAGCACACCTGCGGAAGCCCTTCGGCCGGGAATTCATTTCTATCCTAAAGAAGTTTCCTTCTTTGCTTGGAAGCGTGTACTGACAACTGATACGGTCTGGCAAACGATGGGGAATACGGTTTTTCGCACAGTTGTAGGAACGGCTCTGACACTGGTGTTTCTGTCACTGGGAGCATATCCGCTGTCTCGCAAATATTTGCCGCACCGGGGATTTTATACAATGTTCATTGTTGTAACGATGTTTTTTGGCGGCGGGCTTATCCCTACCTATCTGCTAATCAAAAGTCTGGGACTTATAAATTCGTTATGGGTTTATATTGTCCCCGGCCTGCTCAGCACGTTTAATCTTCTGCTCCTGCGAAATTTCTTTATGGGTATACCGGAGGAACTGGAGGATTCAGCTAAAATAGATGGGGCTAATGATATGCGGATCTTATTTACGATTGTTATTCCGCTGTCGAAGCCTGTTCTAGCAACATTAGCCCTATGGACTGCAGTAGGGCACTGGAACGCTTGGTTTGATGCAATGTTATATATGCAGGATCAATCAAAGATTGTACTGCAGCTCTTCTTAAGACGGCTTGTTATTTCAGCCGAAGGAGATCCGATGTTACCACTTCCTACTAATGAGCAGGCTCCTGAAATGGTCAAAGCAGCTATTATTATGTTTACAGCGCTGCCTATATTAATGATCTATCCATTCCTGCAACGTTTCTTCGTCAAAGGAATTATGGTTGGATCACTTAAGGGTTAGAAGACTCAGAATGGTTTAAACAGTCCGCTATATCCGCGAGCTGTCTAAATATATAGATGAACAAGAAAAGGGAGGAAATAAAAGAATATGAGGCATACATCCAAGAAATGGTTGGAAATTGCTGCGATAGCCCTATCGGCTTCACTTGTCATGAGTGGTTGTGGCGGGAATGCGGCGAATAATAGCACTAACGAAGCTAAGCCGACGAATCAAGGTCAAGGGGGGACATCAGCAGCTGAAGCTCCGATTGAAATTATTTGGGCGAACAACTTTAATACGCCAG
Source organism: Paenibacillus sp. FSL L8-0333 (assembly GCF_037965665.1). Classification (NCBI taxonomy): domain Bacteria; kingdom Bacillati; phylum Bacillota; class Bacilli; order Caryophanales; family Paenibacillaceae; genus Paenibacillus; species Paenibacillus sp. FSL L8-0333. The sequence goes on along the minus strand of NZ_CP150186.1, from coordinate 4,043,230 downwards.
AAGAAGACGGTAACTATGTGCAAACCGAGCTAGAGAAGAAATTTAATGTAAAAATCAAAAATATTAAATTGGAACGTGGAACTTGGAAAGAACAATTTTCGGTGCTTCTAGCTTCTGGAGATATTCCTGATATCTTCCCGGTCGATGCAAACGAAACGGATATGGTGCAATGGGCAGATCAAGGGATCATTGCGACAATTGATAAGGCTGAAATTGAATCCCTGATGCCGAAATATGCAGCAGCATTGGATTCCGTTGATTCCGGGGCATGGGGCGTAGGCTTATACAACGAAAAAAACTGGGGGATCCCGAAAATTTGGCCAGGTGGTCTTGATGGATTTATTCCGGGCTATAATGAAGCGTGGCTGAAAAATATTGGCTACTCAGAACCACCCAAGACATTGGAAGAGCTTGAAGATGTACTCACCAAATTTGTTAATGAAGATCCGGACAAAAATGGGAAGAAAGATACTTACGGCTTAATCGGCCGCGGCAAGCTTCCAGAACAATTGTTCACAAGTGTGTTCTCAGCCTATGCTGTTTCCCCTTATCAATTCAAGAAGGATGCTTCCGGGAACGTAGTTTATGGAGGCGTTACAGAAGAGACACGATCAGCATTGGCGTTATTGAGCAAATGGTACAAAGCGGGTCTGATTGATCCTGAATTCATAACTAGTGATAATAACGAAATCAATATTAAATTTGCTGATCAAAAAGTGGGTATGGTGGATAACGGGAAGTGGGGCAATTTTTATAAAGAATCTGGGTTTGTCGCAAAACCTGGTCTAGAGAAAGGTCAAATATTCGTGCCTGGCAAGCCGTTTACAGCTCCAGATGGCGTTGCTTATTCATTCGCGTATGGTGCAAGACAGGCGCCAGTATTGTTCGGTGTTCAACTCGAAAAGGATGAGAAAAAACGCCATAAAATTATGGAAATTCTTGAATATGTGTCTACGGATTCCGAAGGTTTTCTGCTGACAGGTTTCGGTCAATTGGGGGTGAGCTATGATATGGAAGGGGACCTTGCCATTCCAAAAGCGGATGAAGAGGTTAGTGCTCCGAAGATGGGAGCGGGCAATTTCTATAATCCACTTAGCTCCACAGACACTTCAATGGAAAAACATACGGTAAAACAAGAATTGCTAGATTTGAGAGACAAGATCACTCCAGGTGTTACACCATTGCTTGATGTACTAGGCCCAGCGGTATTGACAAGCAAACCCAAGTATTGGGGCAATCTGAAGACGTTACAAGATACGTTTGTTATCAAGGCGATTACAGGAGAAGCGAACACGGGTAAAGATTTTGATAATTTCAAGGATAGCTGGCTAAAAGCCGGAGGTCAGGAAGTAACGGATGAAGTAAATAAAGTGTTGGCGGATCGTAAATAGAGCGGTTGCCCGCTGATTAGTACTGGATGATAGGCTGGAGCAAAAGCTTGCTCCAGCCTATTTATTAAACCCTTAAGAGAGTTGATTCTAAGATAACGGAGGTTGAAATGAGCGAATTAATTATTTATGAGCAGCCGAATGAAGCCCTGGGGAAAGACGATTTTACAGTAAGCGTAAGAGAGCCTGGTGGGGTATGGCAATCTCTGTTTGTTTTTGAAGCAAAGGTGGATATGCATCAGGTTCGGTCGACATCGATGGTTTATTTTGATATGGATGGCACGGTGGAGGTCTCTGTTCATTGTAAAAAACAACAGATTGAACAAGCGGTTATTCGCCCTTTGGCATCCCAAATCTCCTTTCAAATCGAAGAGAATACCCTTTTGTTCACATTGGAGCACCCGTGTAAGCTTTCCATTGAAATCAATGGAGAACGTTTTAGTAACTTGCATCTTTTTGCCAACCCCTTGGAGACAGCCCCTCCTAGACATGACGATGATAATGTAGTGCTTGTCCAACCAGGAATACATCAATTTGCGGCTATCGCAGAACAAGTTCAGCATTTGTCAGAAAGGGCTAACGGGGAGCGTCAGACGATATATTTTATGCCCGGGCTTCATCAATTCGAGAATCCAATGCTGCATATCCCTTCTGGGACCACCGTTTATATTGCCGGAGGCGCGATCCTTTGTGGATCCATAATGATTGACCATGCTGAGAATGTTGTTGTTCGTGGCAGAGGTGTTCTGTATTTGGCGGATATGGAGAAAACCACTTATTTAAGAGGCGTTCAAATCCAGCATTCTGAACAGATTGAGATCGAAGGGATCATCACGCTTGATCCTCCGCATTACAGTATATATATCGGAGCGTCTAAGCATATTCGCATTCATAACTTCAAAGCTTTCAGTACACGCGGCTGGTGTGATGGAATTGATATGATGGCTAGCTCAAATGTGGATATTAATGATGTGTTCTTGAGAACTTCTGATGATTGCATTGCCATTTACGGCAGTCGTGGAGAGTATTATGGAGACACACGCCATATCACGGTTAAAGATTCCATACTCTGGGCGGACGTCGCTCATGCCATACATGTCGGTATTCATGGTGATCACCAACATAATGGCGATTTTATAGAAAATATTTGGTTCGAAAATATCGATGTGCTTGAACATCACGAGCCGCAGGAAAATTATTGGGGCGTTATGGCAATTTGTGCAGGGGACAACAATACCATTCGTAAGGTTACTTTCAAAAATATCCGGGTGGAGGATTTCGAACTAGGTCAGCTGTTTGATGTCCGCGTGGTGTGGAATAAAACCTATAATCCGGTGCCAGGACGCTGTATCGAAAATATTGAATTTAGCGATATCCACTACAATGGGAAGAATACCCATCCTTCCCGTATATTCGGCTATGACGAGGAAAGAGGTGTGAAGGACATTTATTTTTATAATCTCCAGATTAATGGAGAGGTTATTGTCGACCTGAATAACAAACATTTTGTAGTGAATGAATTTGCCAGCGGTATTTATTTGCATTAAATCAGAGGATGTAAATGAATGGAGGAGAACAATGAATTCACTTAAAGTGCTACTCTTTGGAAAATCGCTTAAACGTATTTTTAGGATCACAGTTTCTTTAAGTTTGTTGGTAACGCTAGTGCCTTTATCAGCAGAAGGAGCCACAGTAGAATCGACAGAGCTGTCGATAATTACGGATTACCAACCTGCCATTAATGAGGTTATAGATGAAAGCGGATTCAAACATCCGGGTGTTGGCCTGACCAAGGATATTCTTGAGAATATTAGGACACAGGTACGGGCGCAAAAAGAACCCTGGATCACTTATTATAATCAGATGCTTCTCTCTCCGGCAGCTTCAAGAACGGTCACTTCCAACAATCAGAGTGGTGCGAATCCGTTGAAACCAGCGAGCGATGCTTTTAATAGCCAAGGCTTTAATTCAAGATTTATAGCGGATGGGTTGAAGGCTTATACACAAGCTCTATTGTATGTAATATCGGGTGATGAGGTTTACAGAGCTAATGCCATGCATATTATCCGGATTTGGTCACAGATGGACCCTGAGAAATACGTGTATTTTAATGATGCACATATTCATACAGGAATTCCGCTTAATCGAATGGTTACTGCGGCGGAAATCTTAAGGTACACAAGTACTCAAACTGAAGAGCTGAAATGGACGGAACAAGATGTCGCTGATTTTACGAATAATCTTATTAATCCGGTTATTGAAATATTCCAACACACCAATGATCGTTTTATGAACCAGCATCTTTATCCGCTGCTTGGAGCTATGTCAGGTTATATTTTTACAGGAAATAAAGATAGGTACAATGAGGGAGTTGAATGGTTTACCGTCAATAAAACCGCTGTCGATCAGGGGCAAAATGGCGCGATAAAAGCATTATTCAGATGGGTTGATACAAATATTGTAACAGGGGAAAAAGTTAATCCTCCCGTAGTTCAGCATGTTGAAATGGGCAGAGATCAGGCGCATGGCGCTGGGGATATAACGAATGTAGAGATTTTATCACGTTTATTATTGGCTCAGGAAACAAAGGTAGATCCGGTAGAGGGGACTGTTTCTAATACGCCAAATGCGGTGGGTCCGTATGAGTTTCTAGATCAACGGATTTTAAAAGCTGCCGACTATTTTGCGCAGTATATGATTGGCTATGATACACCATGGATTCCAGTGGCGGCACATACAGATGTAAATGGAAATCCAACGATTATCTATAAACACTTGGCTGGCGGTTACAGGGGGAGAATTGGCGGTAATGTCTATGACCTTTATTATTATTATAAATATTCAGCTGGAATAAATATGGAGGTTGAAGCTCCTTACTTTAGCGAGATGTTTACTAAGCGATTGCCTTTCTATTGGGAGTCTCCGGATGGAGGCGGGGATTATTGGCTGTACATCCCTAAAGAAGCAGAGGGCGAGGGTACGCTCAATCTGCCGAAGGGGATAACGAATCCAGATTTGAGAGAACTAGAAGACCGGTATACGAAGCTTGATAGTCACTCCACCACAAAACAAGAAGGAGACACTACTTACGTTGAGATTACCGCAACAGATGAGGGCAGTAAAATTGCTTATGTGGGTGCAAGCAGCGGCGAACGAACCATTGCTTTTAAGATTCGGACTACTGGCATAGCAACCATGGAGGTGTTTGGCGATACCGTTACGCTGCCTGATACAAAGGGGCAATGGAGGTATATTCAGTATGCGTTCAATGAGTTCCAAGGCTTCAGCGATCTTGTCTATTTTAATGTGAAAGGAAATGGGACAACAGTCGATATTGACCATATTAATTTAAAAGCTGGGGCACAGCTTACCCCTCCAGTATTTACATCAGGGAAGGCACCGGTATCTTTATTTACCTATGAGGGATCTACAGCGGCAATTCAATTTGATTTCTCTGCGACAGACGCAGGTGCAACGGATGTTGTTGCCTATCAAGCGGATCAATTACCTGAGGGCGCACTGTTTAATGAAACTTCAGGTGTTTTCTCTTGGTCTGGAGCACATGCGGGAACGTACTCCTTTGTAGTGAGTGCCTCAGACGGCACTTCGGTTACAACCAAGGATGTTACTGTTGTAGTAGCGAATGATCGGCATTCTGCCGTCAACGCTGTCATTTCTCCTTATCATGCTGATGTGCCTTACATTTCGGCAACGTTAGCTCACTATAAGCAAGTGCATGCTGAGGTAATGGATGTAATTACTAATGTCACTGACGAGGTCTTCTATCAGAAGTTATTTGACCTGAATCTTGCAGTGCAAAGTCTTAAAGAATTGACGCCTTTAATGAAAGATGGAAGTGTTAATTTTACGAATATGTTTGTCAGCTCAACCTTTGGTAATGCAGTCCCGAACCTGCTGGACAACACAAATGATAGTTTTGTGGGGTATTATACAGCGCAGGATCGGGCGCATTACATGGATTTAGGACCGGATTTTCAAATATCAGCAGAAAGCTTTGAGCTTCAGGTAAGAGCTAGTTTTCCGGAGAGAATTGGCGGCGTTGCAATGTTCGGATCGAATGACAAAGAAAATTGGACCCGCTTAACTCCCGGTTTGACAACAGTTACTGAAGAGATGCAGAGACTAGAGGTTCAAGCAGGCCTGGAGCATGAAAAATTCCGATTTTTGAAAATGGAAATGATAAAGCCTTCGAGTACTATGCTGGAAATTGCTGAATTTAGAATCTTTGGCCAGCGGTATGAGACAGTAAATCAATTAGAGTCCGTGTCCATTCACTCAGATCAAAGCTTAAAAAATCGGATTATTCCAGGGGATACGATTCAATTATCCTTTAAGTCTACAGAAATGATCCATAATGTCACGGCCAATATACAGGGTCAACCTGTTGCAGTCAGTTCTGTGGACAATATCAACTGGACAGCTAAGCTTGTGGTGAATGAAAATGTTCCATCAGGTACTGTGAAATTTAAGATCAATTATAAAACGGCAGCTGGAGAGGATGCTGTAGAGACTATTTTTACAACAGATGGTTCTACTTTATTCATTGCAGATCAGACAGGGCTTGTCGCTAATGTGCTTGAGATAGCAAATCTAATCGATTCCAGTGGAAGGAATCCGGCTGATCTTTTGGCAACAGCAAAAGTTTTATTTGATAATAATTTAGGTTCTATCACGGATTTTCGTTTAAATGGCAGTGGTTATGGTGCCTATCTAACCTTTGACTTTAAAGAAGGTGGCCAGGCATTGCTGTCTAGGGTAGAAGTAATCGGAAGGCAAGATAATTATGCGGGCAGAATTAATGGAACAGTGGTGCAAGGCTCCAACGACAATGTGACGTGGACTACGATCTCTAATGCAGCCTGGAATACGCCGGAATGGCAGACGTTGACGATTAACAGCACAGAACCCTATCGTTATATTCGCATCACCAATGGAAACAACTGGTATGGAAACATGGCTGAACTACGTTTGTATGGTGATGTTAAAATCAATTCAAAGCTTGATGCGGTGTCCATTAGCTCCGACCAAAGTATCCAGAAACGAATTGTGTCTGGGAACACGGTGAAATTGTCTTTTAAAGCAAGCGATGCAATAAACCAAGTGAATGTCAATATTCAGGGTCAAGTCGCAACCATTGCTACTGTCGATAAGATCAATTGGACGGCTGAAGCGGTGATGGGCAATAACGTACAACCTGGACCTGTGAACTTTAGTATTAAATACAAGACAAAGGAGGGAATCGAGGGGCCGGAAAAAACATCAACTACAGATGGTTCATCTCTGTACATTCCCGATGAGACCGAGTTGATTAGTAATGTGCTTGCGATTACTAATTTAAGTGATTCCAGTGGGAGAACATCCACTGATCTCAGGAATGTTGCGGGATCATTATTCGATGGAAATGCAGGCTCAATTACGGATTTTCGGGTAAATGGCAGTGGATATGGAGGATTTATAACGTTTGATTTTAAAGAAGGGAATAGGGTTCAGCTGTCCAAGGCAGAGGTGCTTTCCAGGCAAGATAATTATTTTACACGAATCAATGGGACTGTGGTTCAGGGTTCGAATGATAATACAAGCTGGACGACAATCTCCTCTCCTGCAGGAAAAACGATGGATTGGCAGACCTTAAGTATTAGTAATGCAGAAGCCTATCGTTATATCCGGATCTATAATAGTAGTAATTGGTTTGGAAACATGGCAGAATTACGCTTTTATGGTGTAGTAAAAGGGGCAGATCATACAGCTCCGGTGACAATGGATGATGCGCCACAAGGTTGGACTAACAAGGATACGTTGGTAACCTTCACAGCTACAGATGCGGGCTCTGGTGTTGCGGTAACCTATTTCACAGTAAACGATGGCGAGCAGCAAACCGGGAATTCAGTTATTTTGTCCAATGAAGGAACACATAAGTTAGTTTATTGGAGCGTTGATAGAGAGGGTAATGTGGAACAGCCGCAGAAGACTGCTGTGGTGAAGATTGATCGGACCGCACCACAGGTGGTAATTAACGGAGAGATTTCCTATACCATAGAGCAGACATTAAACATCACCTGTAGTGCAGCTGATACTGTATCAGGCATCACTTATTCGCCATGTGATTCAACGCTCGCAGATGTAAAGGCGTATACGCTGGAACCAGGAACTCATAGTGTAACTGCGAAAGCCGAGGATGCGGCGGGCAATGTCGGGTTGGCAGAGCATTCGTTTAGTGTATATGCGACATTTGACAGCTTGTCGGCATTAACCGAAACTTTTGCAGCTGAGACGGGTGCTCCAGATTTAGAAAACGTAACCAACTCACTTTTGCAGCAGCTGGGTAACGCAAAAGAAAAAGCTGAGCAGTATGCTGGCGCAGAAGTTCACAGCTTGTTGGAAGCTTTTAATAGTGAAGTGAACTTCCAGAGCAATCAGGTGTTCACTTCTGAGCAGGCAGAGGTTCTAGTCCGTTGGTCACAATGGCTCCAGATTACAACTCCGCTTGCTGGTGGAGCCCCTGGAAAGCCAGTGTTGTCTGACAATAATGGGTATGACACCGGGCTTCGAGATGGCAACTATGCCGTCACGATGAATCTTTGGTGGGGGAACAACGGTACCGAATTTAAGCTCTATGAAAACGATGTGCTGATCAGTACCCAGATGCTGACAGACAGCTCACCGAATGCGCAGACATTGAGTACGGATATTGTGGGCAAAACAAATGGAACCTACACGTACACTTGCGAGCTGGTCAACAGCTTCGGCTCGACGATATGCGATCCGCTTATCCTTACTGTTACCGATGCAACACCGGGTAAGCCTATAGTATCCCACGACAACTGGAGCGGGGATGGAACTTATGACGTTATGATGAATATGTGGTGGGGAACCAATGGTACTGAGTACCGTTTGTATGAGAATGGAGAAGTGATCGACACCCAGACACTAAACACGGCTACCCCTGCGGCTCAGATGACAGTTACGAAACTTAAAGATAAAGCACCAGGTGTATATGAATATTACGCAGTATTAGTCAATGCATCAGGCGAGACATCTAGTGAGAAAATCACAGTAACTGTCAAGCCAAGAAACTGATCATAGAGCTGATGAAATAGGAAGGCCCTTTCTTCGGGATGACCGAGGGAGGGGCTTTTTTAGAGGGATTGAGACGTTGAATAACGAACGGAGAATTAGGGAATTCTGTAAATTGACATAACACCTATAGGTGTTATAATCAAAAGTGAACCCAAAAGGTGTTATATTAATTGAATGCTGGAGGTTATTTATTATGCAAACTCAAGAACCCTTGCAAGAAATTCGTCAAACGATTTTACTAGATGCGCCAATAGAAAAGGTTTGGAAAGCTGTTGCCACGGCAGAAGGAATGGCAGCCTGGTGGATGCCTAGTACATTCGAGCCTGTTGTTGGGCATGAATTCATCCTGCATGCTGGACAATTCGGAGATTCTCCTTGTAAAGTAACCGAAGTTGATCCTCCGAATCGTGTTGGTTTTAATTGGGGGAAGGATTGGCATCTTGCTTTTGAACTGAAAGAAATCGAAGGGAAAACTGAATTTACCTTGATTCATTCTGGATGGGACCCTGAAAAAGTTACTGAATTTGGACAACCACATCCAATCGTACGCGGCTTTATGAACAGCGGCTGGGAAAAAATCGTCCAAGAAAAACTTCCTGCTTATATCGAGGCTTAATATGCCGGTTGCTGAAGCAGGACATGATGTATTTCAGGCGATAGCAGATCCTACCCGCCGCAGTCTGCTAAAGCTGCTCGCTAATAAGGAAATGTCTATAGCATCTATTACGGATTGCTACCCGATCAGCCGAACCGCTGTTAATAAGCATTTACAGGTATTGTCCGATGCGCAGCTTGTTAGCAGTCAGAAAGTCGGACGGGAGACCCGGTATAAGCTTCAGCCAGAACCTTTGCTGGAGCTGCAAGATTGGCTTGCCTTTTTTGAAGGTTATTGGGCTAATAAATTGTTTGCGCTTAAAGAATATGTTGAGGCTGACTCAGAGGAGAAGTAATAAACCGGGAGGCGTGAGATCGCGCTCCCCGGTTTTTTGTGTTGTTTAAATTCAGTTTATAAAAGGGAGTTACCATCACAATACAAACTAAAACGTTGGAGGAATTGTAATGGTAAATGAACGCAAAAAAATAATTGAGCCCAACCCTGGAGATTGGGCCGTCGAAGCGCGTGGGCTCGTCAAAACGTTTGGTGACAATCGCGCAGTTGATGAAGTAAATCTAAACGTTAAGGCAGGCAAAATTTACGGTGTTCTTGGTCCCAATGGGGCTGGAAAGACGACGGTAATTCGGATGCTGGCTACGTTACTTCGTCCGGATGCGGGGTCGGCGCGAATCTTCGGGCATGATGTGGTAAAGGAGTCGCAGATTGTTCGGCAATTGATAGGGGTTACGGGACAATATGCTTCTGTGGATGAGTCACTTAGTGCTACAGAGAATCTGATTATCTTTTCACGTCTTTTAGGGTTAGGGCGGGTAGAGGCGCGGCAAAAGGCAGCGGAGTTGTTAGAAGAGTTTGGTCTGACGGAGGCGGCGAAACGGCCACTTCGAAATTTCTCTGGCGGTATGCGCCGACGTCTGGATCTTGCAGCGAGTCTGATTGCCCAGCCTCCGCTTATCTTTTTGGATGAACCAACAACAGGCCTGGACCCACGGACACGTTCGCAAATGTGGGATACCATTCGTCGGTTGGTGAACACAGGATCAACAGTGCTGTTAACTACACAGTATCTTGAAGAAGCCGATCAGCTGGCAGATCGCATTGCAGTTATTGATCATGGCCATGTCGTTGCAGAAGGCACCGTGGATGAGCTAAAAGCTTCAGTGGGCACCACCTCGCTGCACTTAAAAGTCCAAAATCTTAAAGATATCGCTCAAGCGCGCCGGATTGTGGAACATGTGCTGCATATCCAGTCTATAGTGCCGAATGAGGCTGGGAAAATTACTGCACCGATGGCGAACGCTGATTTAGTCACTGATTTGCTTATTGCACTCCGCGAAGCGGGGATTCCACTTGCGGAGATGAGTGTGCAGAAACCGACGCTTGATGAAGTGTTTTTGACGATCACTGGCCATGGAGTTACGGATGAGGCGTCCCAAGCGTCACAAGAATCAATTAATAAGGAGGCAGCAAGAGCATGAGTATGAGAACATCTACTATTAGTCCAGGTGCGACCCGACAATTGAAAAACCATACGAGCTTCAAACAATCTGTTCGTAACTCGTTAACGATGGCTTATCGCGGGATATTGAAAATCCGTCGCACACCTGAGCAATTGTTCGACGTAACGCTGCAGCCAATTATTTTCACACTAATGTTTACTTATATTTTTGGTGGAGCCATATCAGGAGATGTAGTGAGCTATTTACCCGTTATTATTCCTGGTATTCTAGTGCAGACTGTAATCACGACCTCCATCGTCACTGGTGTCCAACTGCGGGAAGACATGGATAAAGGGGTGTTTGACCGCTTTAAGTCATTGCCGATTGCCCGAATAGCCCCATTAGCCGGAGCTTTGTTGGCAGATACAATTCGATATACGATCGCAACTGTGCTTACTTTTGTCATGGGCTATATTATGGGTTACCGACCTGATGGCGGTCTGGAGCATGTCGCAATTGCTGCGCTTTTGGTTATCGTCTGCTCCTGGTCGATTAGCTGGATTTTCGCTTTCTTTGGTGTGATTGCCCGAACCGCTTCCAGCGTACAAGGGATATCAATGATTGTGCTGTTCCCACTCACTTTTCTATCCAACGCCTTCGTGCCTGTAGATACGATGCCTAACTGGCTGCAATGGTTTGTCAAAGTAAATCCAATCTCGCATCTTGTGTCAGCTGTCCGTCAGCTTGCTAACTCTGGAACCGTAGGCTGGGATTTCGCTATCTCACTTATCGGAGCCGCTGTGATTGTTGCGATTTTTGCACCTATTACTGTGCGTGCATATATGCGCCGGACATAATTAGAGATGAAGAAACGGCAGAAATGCCGTTTTTTTTTGTGTTTTTTATTATGTTGAAAAAGCCGTGATCAAAGGATATCCCAAGATTACGGCTTAAATTTGTTGAGGAGGGACTTGCAAAGAGGCTTTTTAGAATTACTTATCTTTTTTAAAGAAGGTATGAATTAAATTGGAGACCGATCTATCATACAATATTTTAGCAGTTTCCTCATTTTGAATATGTCCACCCAAATGCAGATGAATGACGCCATGCAATGACGCCCATACCAGGTTAACAACAAGGAGAGGGTCTTTCTCATTAATAAACCCTTGTTCGATCGCTTCTGTAATAAGGGCTATCACTTGTTGTAGTGCCGTAAAGATAGCATGTAAGCTTTCCTCCTCCGGTTTGAATTCACTAAAGGCCCCTCCGAACATAACCATATAATAGCTGGTATGATTCCGTGAGAAATCCCAATAAGCTTGTCCAAGCCCGCGAAGATATAAATTTAGATTATCTTGTTTTGGAACCGCTTGAAAGGCAGCAGCTAATAATTTACACCCTTGCAAAAAAAGCTCCTTCGCTAAACCTTCCTTGTTTCCAAACAAGTTATAAATGATCTTTGTGGGACATTCCATTTTTTCAGCAACCTTGCGAATAGTTACACCTTCGGGTCCGGATTCATGCATGATGGCCGCAGCGGCTTCGATAATGTTCAGTCTTAATGTTTCCGCATGCTGTTGTTTTGCTTTTGGGTAGGTTGTAACAGATTGAGCATCTATAGAAGATATTTCGGACGATTTTTGCATGTAGTTTCACTTCCTTAGAACTTTACTTTAGCTTTTTAGATAGCCGTTATTTCTAAACCTTATTTTACTGATGTAGAAGAGAAATAGCCAATAATTAAATGTGTAGAACTTTATTTGACAACGAAACCTCACTTGGATACAATGATTCATATTGAAACACTGTTTCTGAATAGTCATTAAAGGGAGAGATGATAACAATGATTACAATTCAAAATAAATGGACGTTGATTACCGGAGCTTCTTCGGGTATAGGTGAAGCGTTTGCTCGAGAACTTGCAGCCAAAGGAAGTCACTTAATTTTAGTCGCCCGTTCTGAAGATAAATTGATTGCTTTAGCGGAAAAATTACAACGAAAATTTCAAATTCAAGCGGAGGTTCTAGTTGCTGATTTATCTCAAGAAGGTTCCCCTGACAGGCTCTATCAACAATGTGTAGAACGTGGCTTGAACGTTGATATTCTTATTAATAATGCAGGTTTTGCTACGCATGGGCTTTTTGAACAACTATCTGGTTCGAGACAACATGAAGAAGTGATGCTAAATGTATTGGCGGTTGTAGATCTGACCCATTTGTTTTTGCCAGAGATGTTAAAAAGAAAAAGCGGAGTGATTATAAACGTTGCATCAACAGCAGCATTTCAACCTCTCCCTAATATGGCTGTATATGGAGCGACAAAAGCTTTTGTATTATCATTTACACAAGCGCTATGGGAGGAAAATCGGAAACGGGGCGTACAATTTCTTGCGTTATGTCCGGGGTCTACGGAAACAGAATTTTTTAATGTTGTAGGAGCCGATGAAGCTTCGGTCGGGAAACGAGATACTCCAGAAAATGTGGTTCAAGTGGCTATTCGTTCGCTTCAAGCTAAAAAAGTGTTTGCTGTCCCAGGATTTACAAACTATATTTCAGCTCAAATGTCACGTTTTTTCACACGTAAACAAATGCTTTATTTTGTTGGACGCATGCTCCGTACGCGACATTAATAGATCAACGTATTCAAGCTGGTGTATTCCTTAGCAATGATTAACTATTTTAATTATAAAAAAACAACAAAACAGCGGTTCTCCTCAATATGGGAGAACCGCTGTTTTGTGTTTTGACTTGCTGACTTTGACTCCGTTCGCTTGAATTTACATCAACATCACTAACATCACCAACATCACCAACACCAACAACAACATCAACATCAACGTCAACATCAACATCAACGTCACCATCAACGTCAACGTCAACATCAACGTCACCATCACCATCACCATCAACATTACCAACATCATCAACATCTACAACAACAACATCAACAAAATTACCAATCGACATCTAAATCACATCGCCGACTCATAATCGTCCACTGTGGTACGGACCCCAATGACGCTATTAGTATGTTTTTCGCAGTTCCAGCGTAGTTTCGGACTCCAGTGCAGCTATTCCCTAGAAAGGGTTCTAAATATGATGTTTTGTGCGCCAATAGGTGCATTGAGGTCCGATAGGATCAGAAAAGTGGGGGATTTCTGCGAATAAGGTCAACTGAGTCCGATTGTACCTCGTTCGCCAAAGTAAGGGGAGGTAAACACCTATGTTCTTGCAATCAACCTTATTGTATTAAGGTTCAATAAAAAGGACAAAAAACCAGCGTTGGTTGCTTCAACAAAAATTTGGGCAAGCAAGGCTGGCTAACGGACCCCAATGACGTTATTAGCATATTTTTCGCAGTTCCAGCGCAGTTTCGGACTCCAGTGCAGCTATTCCCTAGAAAGGGTTCTAAATATGGTGATTTGTGCGCCAATAGGTGCATTGGGGTCCGATAGGATCAGCAAAGTGGGGAAGTTCTACGAATAAGGTCAACTGAGTCCGATAGTACCTCGTCCGCCAAAGTAAGGGGAGGTAAACACCCTCGCCCTCGCAAATAGCCTACTAGTAATTATCTAAGTCTACGCAAATAGCCTACTAGTAAACACCCCCGTCCTCGCAAACAACCTACTAGTAAACACCATCGACGTTGCAAACACACTACTGGCATGAACCTTCGTACACGTAACTCCGTATTGGAAGCTACGTCATGCGCAGAAAGCAATTGGATTTAATCAAAGAAGGTTCGGTCCTCAAATTATTTTGGCCTATTTTTCCGTTAACTACTTCATCTGTCGTAGTAATTATGTTATACTGCAACTACTACGACAGATGAAGTAATCATGGGGGGATATTCTTGATCAGCAGTGATGTTATACGCGGCTACAATGATACGATGATCCTCTACATGCTGCTGGACGGGGAATCTTACGGGTACGAGATTTCCAAAAATATCAGGCAGTTAACGCAGGAGAAATATGTCATGAAGGAGACAACGTTATATTCTGCCTTCACCCGACTGGAGAAAAACGGGTATATAGAATCCTTTTATCTGGATGAGAGTCTTGGCAAGCGGCGTACGTATTATCGGATTACCTCGTTGGGTCTCGCCTATTACCGAGAAAAATGTGAGGAATGGAAGGTTACGCAGCAAGTTGTAAACCAATTTATCAAGGAGTGGTGATAGAGCATGGAGACGATCATAGTATATCTGGATAATATGTTTGCGGGTCTGCCAAAGACTCAGGAACTGGAACATCTGAAGCAAGAGCTGCTATCCGGGATGGAGGAGAAGTACCTAGAGCTGAAGCTTGCTGGCAAGTCGGAGAATGAGGCGATTGGTATCGTCATATCGGAATTCGGCAATATTGAAGAGCTGACAGCGGAGCTTGGCATCGATCCAGTTGCGCCGGAACAGGCTATTCCGGTGCTGACGGAAGAAGAGGTTTACGCTTATGCGGCGGCCAGACGAAGCGCTGGATTATGGACGGGTATCGGCGTTTTTCTCTGCGCATGCGGAGTGGCGTTTTTGATCACCCTGGATACAATATTTGAAAATAAGGCTGTTATGAGTGATAAAGGTTCTATGCTGGGGCTGGTCGGAATGTTCGTGCTGGTCGCTATCGCGGTCGGGATGTTTATACACAGCGGAATGAAGCTTGATCGCTTTAAGAGTCTGGAGCAAGGTTTTCAGCTGCCTTACGCTCTAAAGATGGCGCTTCAACGGAGCCAAAGTCTTTATGCTTCGACTTACCGTCTTTCTCTGATTACAGGAGTCTGCCTGTGTGTGCTGTCGCCGGCTTTTATCTTCACCACTAGCTATGTCAACGATGACTATGCTCCCTATGGAGTCGCTGCTTTTCTGTTTATTGCGGCTGTAGCGGTGTTTCTGTTCATCTATTACGGGAATATCCAGGGTACTTATACGAAGTTGCTGGAGGAGCCGAATATCATTGCAGAGAAGCAGGAAGAGAACCGATTTGTTGGAGTTGTTGGGACTGTGTTATGGCCTTTGGCGACGGCGATTTTTCTGTTCACGGGTTTTGTCTATGGGCGCTGGGACATCAATTGGGCAGTATTCCCAATTGCGGGTATCCTGTCCGGCATGTTAAGCAATGTTAATCATGTTCTGAACCGTAAAGATATCTCCTGATGGTGTTGACTACACTTGTACATTCCTGAACTAGATAGATTATATGTAAGGTATTCTACCAGTAGATTTGGCTGGAGAATACCTTTTTTTGTTGGATTTTAACAGGTGAGCTAAATGAGCTCTTTAATATTTTGACATTTAAATTTTAAGTACGGACTTGGACATATGTTGAGAGAAAGAGAATATGAATATACAACAATAATCTTGTTAAAGAGGCGACAATACATTAACTAGTTAGGAGAAATGATCGATGGAATTCGAACTGGGCAGCATTTTGAAACTAGTAAAACGTAGGCTGCTGTTCATTATTGTATTATGTATCGCTGCAGTCGGGCTCGCTGGTAGTGTTAGCTATTACGTTTTACAGCCGAAATACGAAGCGACAGCTTCTATACTTATTCAAGGGGACAGGCAGCAGAAAGCAATTAATGACATTATGGCCGGACAAAAGCTGGTCACTACTTACGGGGAGATCATTCGAAGCAGCAGGATAGCGGAAGAGGTCGTCAGAAAGCTGCAGCTAAAAATGACAGCAGAAGAGTTACTCAAAAATGTTAAGACAAGAACCAATAGCGAGTCACTCGTAACAACGGTAATTGTGACTGATTCAAAAGCTCAACGGGCAACAGATATCGCGAATGGCTTCGGAGAGGCCTTTAATGCGAATATTCAATCGATTATGGGAGTGGAGAA
Source organism: Paenibacillus sp. FSL L8-0333 (assembly GCF_037965665.1). NCBI lineage: Bacteria > Bacillati > Bacillota > Bacilli > Caryophanales > Paenibacillaceae > Paenibacillus > Paenibacillus sp. FSL L8-0333. The sequence continues at coordinate 4,026,851 of NZ_CP150186.1, read as the reverse complement.
TGTTGTATTTCTCGACCGTGCCAAGGTTCCTTCTGATCCTGTCTCACCTAAGCCCGTCTTCAATATGGCTGTTGCCTTCGGATTGGCGCTGATTACCGGGATTGCAATCTCTATCCTCCGGGAATTGATGGAGAAACCCGTGAGAAGTGCCAAAGATATTCAGCTTGATTTGCAGCTTCCGCTTCTGGGAACCGTGGGCAAATTAAAGCCACGCAAACGGCGGAATAAAGCGAAAACCAAATCAGCAGAAGGAGCCATCAGTTATGAAGAAGAAAACGCCAAAATTATATTGCCTGGAACAACCGAAGTCATCTAGCGGAGATCAATTCCGAAGCATACGCTCCAATATTCGTTATACCCGCGTTGGTGGAGAGATCCGCTCTTTATTAGTCACAAGCTCGCTTCCGGATGAAGGAAAATCAACGGTAGCCATAAACCTGGCGATTGCCATGGCGGAAGCTGGTAAGACAGTTCTACTCATTGATGGGGATCTACGTACGCCAACGGTGCATAAGGCATTTGATCTGCCTAATTGGATCGGGCTTAGCAGTATCTTAGTGGATCATACCCGCTTAGAGGATTGCATTATTTCTATTGAGGAAGCAGAAGGTTTGTCTGTATTGACCTCTGGTCCGATTTCACCAAATCCCGCTGAATTACTAGGCTCTGAAGGAATGAAGCGATTGTTTGCAGAGCTGAGCGTGCGTTTTGATACGATTGTCATCGACTCATCCTCTGTATTAATGCCATTTTCGGATGCCCTTATTTTGGCAACGATGACTGAGGGGGTATTGCTAGTTGTGAAATCCGGAAAAGTGCTCTTAAAGCACACGAGTTCTGCCAAGCACTTGCTAGAGCAGCAGGGAGCACATTTGCTGGGAGCCGTATTGAATTATCGGAAAAAGAGCAGGCGTTCCAAGATTCGTGGTGAAGATTTTGCCGAGTGGGCCTCTTCTTCAGGAATGGTCTGACGTCTATGTCATTTGCTTCTCTTCGTTATTTGCTCGGGAATATCACTTACGCTGGTGCTCAGTTTGTGATTGTGATCCTGCTGAATAAATTCGGGTCATCGGCAATCGTGGGGCAATATTCGCTAGGGCTTGCAGTTACTGCTCCGATCTTTATGCTGTCGCATCTACATCTTCGTTCCGTATTAATCGTTGATTCATCGGGGAAATACAGTTTTGGAGACTTTCTGGGCTTACGGCTGATAACAACTGCCCTTGCGTTTACGATTACCGCAGGTTTTTGCATAATAAGTGGTTTGGATTGGAATACAGTATTGGTTATTTTCTTCATCGGTCTGTATAGAATCGTTGAATCAATCAGTGATATTTTATTAGGCATCGTTCAAAAGGAGGAGAGATTAGATCAAATCTCAATCTCCAGAATGGCAAAAGGGTTATTCTCCATTCTAATCTTCATCCTCGTATTTATCCCTACACAGAGCCTTGTTCTTGCCTTGTTAGTCATGATAATCGGATGGTTAGCGATAACGATTGGATATGATGCTCGTAAAGCGAGAATATACACTTCTCTCAGGCCACTCTTCAACAAAAGAAGCCTATGGAGTTTACTGATCGTCAGTTCACCGCTAGGCGTGGTATTGGCGTTGATGTCGTTAAATACGAATATCCCATTATATGCGATTTCCTATTTTAAAGGGGAGCATGACTTAGGTATTTATGCTTCACTCTCATATATGATTGTTGCCTGCAATGTTGTCGTCACCGCACTTGGTGAAGCCATAACACCACGTCTTGCCAGGTGGCACGCAGGCGGGAGACACAAGGAGTTTGTCACTTTACTCAGCCGAATGATAGCGATGGGTTTGGGGTTTAGTGCGGTCGCTTGTTTGATAGGGTGGTTGTTTGGCCACAAGCTGTTAACCGTATTATTCAGTTCAGACGTGGCAGGAGAGTTAGGGTTGTTTCATTGGCTGCTGGCGTCCACCATGCTGGTATTTATTTCATCCTACCTGTGGTACGCCATAACGGCTACCGGAAGGTACAAAGCCCAGATTCCATTGTTTTTGTGCACAGCATTCACTAATGGCTTGTGTTGTCTGATCTTCGTACCTCATTACGGGGTAGTAGGTGCTGCGATGGGAGCTAGTTCGTCGTTATTTGTACAGATGATTGGCAGTGTAGTTGTGCTGTATCGTGTCATCGGAAAGGCAAGAAATCGGGAACAGTCGGAAGCGGCAGCATAAGTTCTTGTTTTATAGGAAAGTAGGAAAGTAGGGACTTGTATGACATCTGTATCTGTTGTAGGGAAGCCCTACACCATGCACAATTTATTTCTGTTTGCGGTCATGGGGTACATCATATGCCTTCCGGCGCAGATTGATTTTGGGGGAGCCTTCCGTATCGCCCCGTCGGATCTCTTCTTAATGTTAGGTTTATTTGCCGCTGGATTCCATCTCAAATTGGACCGGAGGATATTCAGTTCATGGCATTGGGGCATGCTGTTCATTTTTGTTTTAGCTTCCTTTGTATCCATTTGGCGCAACGGCTTCATTACTCAATACGCCCTGCTGCAAAAAGATATTGGATTTATTCTCCTTTTGTTGACCTACATCATGCTTGTGCAAGCAGCTGATAGCTGGGAACGGTTATATAAAATGCTCCGATTTTTCCTGATCAGTGTGCTGCTCTTAAATGGTGTTGCCCTATTCGCTTTTTTCAGTGGAGTAAAGGTTCCGTTCATGGTGCAAGACGGGCGGTTGTCCGGCATGTTAATTGATCCCAATGCATACGGGGGATTGCTGGTGACGGCTTTTGCCATTCATATCATGACGAGTGGGGAGAAGATAAAGCTGCTGCGGGGATGGGTCAGCGTACTAGCGACGATAAGCTTAGCCGGGGGCATTATAATGACCTTCTCGCGCTCGTCTTGGATTGGTCTGTTCCTAGTATTACTTACACTTCTGATTACCAAACCGTCCAGACTGATCAAGATCGGTATGGGGTTTGGGGTGGCTTTTATAGCTCTGCTGCTGTATAAAGGCACCGCTTATCTAAATGTGCTGGAGTCTATGTCCAGCAGACCTTCCCAGATCCAGTCGCGTCTTGACATCATTGACAAAGCGGTGGATTGGATCGCACAAAGTCCGTTATTAGGCATTGGGCTTGGTTCCTATAATTACGAACTGCGCATTATTATCCACAACACCCCTATATGGTTTTTGACTGAATTCGGCTTATTGGGCTTGATTGTATATGGCGGATTTATGATTTGGTTCTTCATTGTGGGTATCCGTTCTTATCGTGCAGCAGATCCCATTCATAGACCGATTATTATGGCATTGCTGCTGTCCCATGCGGCGATGATTGGGTTATCGATGGGCATTGAGGCGTTATTCCAGCGGTATTGGTGGTTCATGATGGCGATGAACGGAGCTTGCATCCGGTTAACAGACAAAAACCTGAAAGGAGAGATGCCCTATCGAACCCAACACGTTGAAAGGTCAGCTGGGCGCAAGCTTCGACAACGAGCAGAGCAACCTCAATAAAAGCTCAAGTAAGGACATCGGGAGTATCCCAGCTGAGGGCGGCTTACAAGCAAAGGTTGCTTTTGTAGCCTCCATATATGGGCATTTCGAGAGTTTTCATTTACCTTACATGGCGTTATTGCAGCAAAAAGGGTGTGAAGTCCATGCTTACGCTCAGCCGGGCGAAGCCAGACAGCGCATGGAACAGCGGGGAATTGTATGTCACGACGTACCTATACAACGAAGTCCTTTACAGTTGAAGAATTGGACGGCTCTGCGGATCTTAACTAAAAGCTTCCAAGCGGAAAAATTTCAGTTCGTCCATGTACATACACCAGTGGCTTCGATTCTCGGACGGATTGCAGCCCATAGAACAGGTGTCCCCAGCCTATTGTATACAGCTCATGGTTTTCATTTTTTTAAAGGTGCTCCTCTTCTGAACTGGATGCTTTATTATCCGTTGGAGTATTTGATGGCCCGTTGGACGGATGTGCTGATCACTATCAATAGTGAAGATTATGAGCGCGCTCAAAAATTCCCTGTGCGAAAAAAAGTAACTTATGTGAGTGGAGTCGGGCTTGATCTTCAGGTATACGGTAGCGGTGAGAGGGATAATGAAGTTGCAAAAATGAAGGGGGAAAGTCGTCGCCAGCTATTTGATTTACCTAAGAGATACAATGATAATCCTTCATTCGTTGTTCTCTGCGTCGCTGAGTTAAATGCTAACAAGAACCAAAAACAGTTGATCCAAGCACTACATCATTTGGGTGATCAAGCAAGCGATATTCATCTAGCATTCGCAGGTACAGGTCCTTTCGAGCAAACTCTTATAGAACTTGCTACTCGGTTAGGGGTTAGGGATCAGGTGCATTTTCTGGGGTTTCGAAGAGATATACCGGATTTGCTACAAGCGTGTGATGTTGCGGCACTCGTGTCCTATCGCGAGGGGTTACCCCGGGCGATTATGGAGGCGATGGCAGCAGGTAAACCCGTGATCGGCACACATATTCGGGGCATTCGCGATTTGATTGAGCATGAGTCAACGGGCATGTTGGTTCCAGTAGATGATATTGCTGCTACGGCAAAAGCACTGGTTCAACTGCGAGCGGACGCAGCTTTGACCGCAGCAATGGGGAAAGCGAATAAGGACAGGATTATTCGCTATGGATTGCCTGCGGTGCTTTGTGAAATGGACTCGATTTATATAGAAGCGCTGAATGAACCAGGGATAAAGCCATTTCAGTCTGAATTACAACCGGGTCTGACAGCAGATAGATAATTCATTCTCGCATATACGACAACATACGAATAAACGAATAATTAGTTAATTAGGGAGAAAGAAGTGATGAAAATGCGGATCGTACGTTTAGTCATGTTGGATGCGGGAATTATAGCGGCTTCAGTGTGGCTTGTGTTTTTACTTCGGTTTGATTTTCAAATCCCTGAGCAGTACATGTGGATGCTTCCGTGGGCGATACTCATTCATATTATGGTGTACGCAGCGTTCTCATTTGGATTCAAGGTGTATAACAATATCTGGCGATACACCGGTATAGGTGAGTTATTGCAGCTGCTAAAAGTGAGTGCTTTAACACTCTGTGGAGTGGTCGCTGTCAATGTATCTACGCATGTATTCGTCCCTTCTTATCGATTGCCGATTTCGATTTATTTTGCAGCGGGATACGTATTTCTCGGCATTGCCGGCTTACGTTTAGTAAACCGTCTCATCAACGATAGATTTGAAACAGCGGGGGCAAAGGGTTCATCCGAAGGCAATCTGCTAATCGTAGGGGCAGGGAAAGCAGGCATCCTCGTTACCAAAGATATCAAGCATTCAAGATTTAAATTCATGAACCCAGTCGCCTTCATAGATGATGATATCTCAAAGCGCAAGCTGGAGCTTATGGGGTTGCCGATTGTCGGTAACCGTAACTTCATTCCCCAGGCAGTCGAGCAGCTGGATATTTCGTTCATTATCATCGCTTTGCCTACGGCTCCACAAAAGGAATTACTGGAGATCATCGAAATCTGCAAATCTACCAAAGCTCAGATCAAGTTAATGCCCAGTATGACCGATATTTTGGACGGGAAAATGGCCATTAACATGATTCGTGAAGTATCCGTAAATGATTTGCTGGGGAGAAGCCCAATAGAAATTAATACGGAAGAGATTCGTGAGAATTTGGGAAGCGAGTGTATTCTCATCACCGGTGCAGGCGGTTCAATTGGTTCGGAGTTATGCCGGCAATTGGCTGCGTACCGTCCGAAGGAAATGCTGCTTTTGGGGCATGGAGAAAATAGCATTTATCTTATTGAACAAGAATTGCGGCAGTTATATCCCGATCAGATCATTCATCCCATTATAGCGGACATTCAGGATGTATCGCGGATTGATAACGTTTTTCAAAAATTCCGCCCCTCCATTGTGTATCATGCCGCTGCTCACAAGCATGTTCCTCTTATGGAGATGAATCCAGTAGAGGCAGTTAAAAATAATGTGATCGGCACAAGGAATGTAGCGGAAGCGAGTGCTAAATATGGCGCTAAACGGTTCATCCTCATCTCATCGGATAAGGCGGTTAATCCTACCAGTGTTATGGGGGCCACGAAACGAGCCGCGGAAATGATCATTAATGATCAGAATTCCTTAAGCAAGACGGTTTTTGCTGCTGTACGTTTTGGTAACGTGCTGGGCAGTAGGGGAAGTGTCATTCCGTTATTCAAAAGACAAATCGAAAACGGCGGCCCGGTGACGGTTACACATATGGATATGGTGCGTTACTTCATGACGATACCCGAAGCGGTACAGTTGGTTATTCAAGCAAGTGTGCTGGCACAAGGGGGAGAAGTGTTTGTGCTGGATATGGGTAAGCCAGTTCGTATATACGATCTAGCGAGGGATTTAATCCGCTTGTCGGGTCTCGAGCCTGACAAAGATATTCCCATTGTGGTCACTGGCATTCGTCCTGGAGAAAAATTGTTTGAGGAGCTTTTGACTGAAGAAGAAGGGTTATTGGTCACTAACAACTACCGTATTATGATTAGCCGCCCGCAAAGTGTCTCCAGATCTGAACTGAATTTGGTGTTGGGGGTTCTGGAGAACTTGTGCAAACGGTATGAACTGATGCCAAGCAGTCATCAGATCAAAAAACTGCTAAAGCAGCTAATTCCAAGCTATTCGGGTTTTCAGGAAGAAACGCAGGTGGGCACACATGATCTTGAACGCATTAAATCCGAAGTTCATGCGGGAATCTGACCTATGAAGTCGACTAAGCATTCATGGAGGACAAGATTATGGGGCAAGCGCGACAAGCCAATTACAGGTAAACGTTCACGCATGCGGCGGGTGGGACGATACAGCCTGATTGTTATTCTTGTTGTGGTTGTAGTTGGGGGGATCTGGATTGGAGGGATATTGAATCCAGAGCATCGTTTTAACAAGGCGATTCTTAACCCCTTGACGATCCCTAGCTCTAATGTGGTTACGAACAATGAAGAGATGGTACAGTCGCTCAGCACACCAGCCCCACAAGCGCAAACGGATGAGCTTATCCTAACAACGCCTACACAAACTCCAGCTGCGGCGATATCCCCAGCAGACAAGAAAAGCTCATCCTTTAATGTAGTGCTAATTGGAACAGACACTTGGGGCGGAGAAAGCTCGCGGGCAGATACGATCATGGTTGCCCATGTGATGCCGGATCAACGGAAGGTGAATATCGTATCTGTGCCGCGGGACACGCGGGTTTATGTGCAGAATGTCGGTTATACCAAGATCAATCATGCACATATCGTTGGTGAGACAAAGGGTGGGAATCAGCAGGGTACGCTGACACTGATTCAAGCCGTTAGTGATTTTATGAATATTCCTATTCATTACTACATCAAGACGAACTTCTCCGGTGTTCGTGATTTCATCGATTCGATTGGCGGGATCGATATGCTAATTGATCAGGATGTGACCATCACTCCGGAGATCACCATCAAGAAAGGTGAGCAGCATCTGGATGGTGCCCACACGCTTTATTTAGCAAGGGAGCGCTACTCGACTCCGGAGGGTGACTTTAGCCGCCAACGGGAGCAATTCAATATCGTTCGGGCTGTAGCCAAAAAGCTATTAAGTCCGGAGCATATTCCTGATCTAGCTGGACTGCTACTGCGTGAAAAGAAAGACATTATTGATACGAGTTTTAGTGACAGTGATTTGATGAGCTTAGCTTGGCTATTCAAGGGAATGGATTCCGCGGATTTTGCTTACGAACAGATTCCTGGCCATAACAGCTCTGCTCTAGATCCGCTCGTCCGAACTAAAGTGTATTACTGGAGTGCTAATTCGGAAGAGGTAAAGTCACTCACAGAACGTCTTTTTACGGAATAAGAGAAAGGCGGGGGGATGACTACCATGTATCGCCATATGAAGCGGGGCTTCGATTTGGTGGGAGCGATCTTTATGTTAGGTGTGTTTAGTCCGGTCATGGCTGTAGTGGCGTTGCTGATTCGGATAAAGTTGGGAAGTCCTATTTTGTTCAAGCAGCAGCGGCCGGGAATGGGAGAAAGACCCTTCTACATCTACAAGTTTCGAACCATGGCTGAAATGTATGATGCGCAGGGCCAGCCGTTATCGGACGCTCGGCGTTATATCAAATTCGGCGGATTGATTCGAAAGCTGAGTCTGGATGAGCTGCCGCAATTAGTGAATGTTGTGAAGGGAGAAATGAGTCTGATCGGACCAAGACCTTTGCTCATCCGTTATAGCCCGCATTACTCTGAACGGGAGCGGCTGCGATTCACTGTAAGACCCGGAATCACGGGATTGGCGCAGGTATCTGGACGTAATACTTCGGAATGGAAACAGCGGCTTTCCTATGACGTTACCTATGTTGAGAAGCTGAGCTTTAGATTAGATGCGTTGATCTTATGCAAAACTGTGCTGAAGGTGATCCGCCAAGCTGACGTTGTGGCCAATCCGGGTGAGCATAGTCTGCCACTCGATGAGTACAGAATGAACCAAAAGGAGGGGTCGGCATGAATTTGCGGTTTAGTCCGCTTCAGGAAGATGATATTCACCTTGCATGCCGGCTCTTACAGAGCAACTTGCCAGAGTCGGTCTACAATCAAACCATATTCGCCTGTGGCGGTTATCCCGAATATTTGAAAGCAGCATGTAAATGCGGAAGCCATTCAGCAACACTGCTGATTGGTGCCTATTCTGAAGATCTTCTTATTGGATTCGCTGAATGGAGAAGAATGGAGCAGATGCTGGTTCTGAATAACTTGAATGTGGACGCAGCTTATCGAAAAGACGGCATCGGCGGCAAGCTTATGGCCTACGGGGAGACGTTAGCCCAAAAGGATGGCATTTCGAAGCTGGCACTTGATGTATTTTCGTGGAATGAGCAAGCTCATGCTTGGTATTTGCGGCTTGGTTTTGCAGAGGAAGGCCGTACTTACTGGTATGTAAGAGATTTGGCTCCATCGATTGATAGGGATAGAGAAGCATTGGCGTACATCATAGATGATTACCCGATGGCAGAAGCACATCATCAAAAGTATGGATTCTCTTCTCTTAAGATTAGAACGAAGGAAGAGACTTCAGTAGTGGGCCGGTTAGGTGAACAGTATTATCGTATCCAGCTGCAAAGTGGAGGGTGGAGTGGCTGCAATCTTTTGACAGACGTATTAATGGATTTAGACCGGGAGAAAAGGCTGCTGTTGCTTTCTTCAGATGCTTATTTGCGTGAGCGAGACCCCGAGCTAATCTTAAGCACTGAAAGTATACGTATGATCAAAATATTGGAGAATCAAGAGGTGTTGTATGAGTAACTTTATCGTGCTAGGCAGCTCTAGTTCAGAGGAATGGGATGCCTATTTGAACCAGTTAGAGACGAAGGATATCTATTTCTCCTCAGCGTTTTTTCGGCTGTTTGAGGACGGAGAGCACCAGCAGGCAGAGCTGTTTGTATTCAAGCAGGGAGACCAGCTCATAATGTATCCTTACTTGCTTCGCTCCATAAGCCATCTTCCTGCCGTAATCCAACTGGGGCTTGATGGTGATTGGTACGATATTAGTACACCTTATGGATACGGGGGACCGATATCGAATCTCCCTCCAGGAGCCGAACGAAGTGAGCTGTACCGGCAATTCAGTGAAACGTTCACGGATTACTGTAGAGAGAAAAAGATCATGACTGAGTTTGTGAGATTTCATCCCTTAATAGGCAACGCTACGGAATATCAAAGCGGGCTTACTACCGAGTGGAATAGAAATACAATTTATATTGATTTGAACGTGGGTTCGGAGGCAGAGCTTATCCGGCATTATGGCAGCAATCATAAACGGAATATTCACAAAATAAAGTCTGCGCCCTTTACAATTCGGAATTCCAATCTGAAAGATCGTATTGAGTCCTTCAGTGAATTGTATTACGGAACACTAAATGATTTACAGGCGGATTCTTTTTATTATTTCCCCAAAAAATTTATAGAAGATACTAGTTATCTACTTGAAGGGAGAGTAGAGCTATTCGAAGCTATGGTTGGGGAGAAAACGGTGGCAACCAGCATCGTGTTACATGAACGACCGTGGATGCATTATCACCTATGTGGTTGGGATCGCGCCTATCTACAGTGGTCACCTACCAAATTGCTAATTCACGCAGCAGCCAAGTGGGGGATGGAAAATGGCTTTGAACGTTTTCATCTTGGCGGGGGATATAAGGGGAATGACGACTTATTTCAATTCAAGCATAGATTCGCGACACAACTGGAACCCCTTGACTATTACTTAGGTAAACGAATTTTTTTTCCAGAGTTGTATGAGCGGATCATATCCTTTTGTGACACTAGAGTATCAGGAAGTTACTTTCCGCTCTATCGGCATCCAGATCTCGATATGATATGTATTCCATCTGGAGAAATCGGTCCAAATGGAGAAAGGAGCTTCGCATGAGCATTCGTCAAACGAGCATTCTGCCACGAATCTTGTTATCCCCGCCGCATATTAGTGGACGTGAGCAGGTCTACATGGAGGAGGCGATACACTCTGGTTGGATTGCTCCTATTGGTCCGCAAGTCGATGCGTTCGAGCGGGAGATGGCCGCCTACACAGGATCAAAGGGTGCACTAGCGTTAAGCTCTGGCACGGCGGCGATTCATCTCGCACTTCGTCTAGCCGGTGTCACACAAGGAGATTACGTGATCTGTTCAACGCTCACGTTCGTTGCTAGCGCCAATCCTATTTTATATTTGGGGGCCACCCCCGTATTTGTCGATTCAGAGCCTGAGACCTGGAACATGTGTCCGCTGGCTTTTCAGCGGGCCTGCCAAGATTTGAATGACAAAGGACTGCTGCCAAAAGCGGCTGTTGTCGTCAATTTATACGGACAAAGCGCAGATATGGAGCCCATTGTAGAAATAGCTGACCGATATGGAATTACCTTGATTGAAGATGCTGCCGAATCATTAGGTGCTTTCTATCAAGGCAAGGCCAGCGGAACCTGGGGCCAATTCGGAATCTATTCTTTCAACGGAAATAAGATTATTACAACCTCAGGTGGGGGCATGCTCGTATCCGACGATACCGAAGCCTTAAAACAGGCGCGCTTCTGGTCTACGCAAGCCCGAGACACTGCCCCTCATTATCAACATTCCGAAATGGGATACAACTATCGGTTAAGCAACCTGTTGGCAGCTATAGGACGCGGTCAATTAGAACTGCTTGAAGAGCGGGTTGAACGGCGCAGATCTATTGGCCGGCGATATAGGGAACGTTTAGGTTCCATACCGGGTCTTCATTTTATGCCGGAAGCACGCAATTGTCGCAGCACGCACTGGTTGAGTGCGCTGACCATCGATGAAGAAGTGGCGGGGTTCTCTTCACGACAACTTCTGTCATGTCTGGAACAGCACAATATCGAAGCTAGGCCTGTATGGAAACCGCTGCATTTACAACCCTTGTTCGAGAGCAATTACTACTATCCTTACAGTGAGGAATACAGTGTATCAGATAACTTATTTTCAACAGGTGTCTGCCTGCCTTCTGGAAGCTCTTTATCGGATGAGGATTTGGAACGTGTCATTTATGCGATAGAGACATGTAACCAATACCGTTGATTCATCTTATTTAGCCTTCCATCCGCTGGCAGCTGATCCGCTTTCCTTCACATACAAAGTGGCTTGTGCCGTGCCATCCGTTCGCATGGCCAGACTGCCAACTGGGGCGGTTACGACTCCCTCGGGCGAACCCTCCACTATGAACACCGCGGGCAACACTGCCCCGCCAGTGAGGCGAATGGCCCGTTTGAAGTTACCGTAGGTCGAGAACCATTCAGGAAGCGAATAAGGATTATACAAGGTACCTAGTGATGTGCCTTGCATACCGATTAGTGTTTCGAATTCTAGAATTCGCTTTACTTTCACTGCCCGTGTATCGAACACAGCTACATTATTGAGGCGCAGAGACGGTTTAGCTGCACCGTAAGAAGAGACTAGCACTACCTGATTGGTTCCGCTATTGCGGACGATCATATTGTCGACAGTAGCCATGACGTCAGACTCCGTTGTGAATAAATGCAAAGTACTGCCCGTTAAGTCCTGTGCATCCATCGTCCCCACATAAAGATCTCCCCCGTCGATTCGGACACCACTTGCTAAGGTGGAACCCGAGCCGTACATTCCTAACGAACCGATATGCAACCTTGGTTTACCTCCGGCAGCATTAAACGCTGCATAGATCGCAGGGCCTCCGATGCCATCGAACTTGGCGCTAGCGATATCAATAAATTGTGAATAGATCGTCTGTAGACCGAAGTTAGCTTTATGATCGGTGGAGCGGATAGCCAAATGATTGATTTTCAGCGTCAGTCCATAGGACAGTAAGGCTGGACTTACCGATCCGCTTACACGCATATCTAGTGAACCGATGTCGAGTGTCCAGAGTCTAGCGATAGCATCTGTAAGCCCTGCTGATAGATCGTTACCGAAACCAATGGTAGTCAAGGAGTCGAATCGCTGATAAAAGCTGCGCGTTCCTTTAAAGACGTCGGGTTCAAGATCGAGAGAGTTAGCGCCAGTAAAACCCGGTGCGCCACCGCGGCTATTATTCAGGACTGCTCTGTTGACATGAAGCTGGTCTACAAAATGGACCACAAAGTTCTTTCGTCCAGCAGTCTCACAGCGTGCATATCCGATGTGCACATTAACGGAGGGGATTTCTTCTGTCCCCCCAATGAAGATATTATCTCCATAGCAATCGTGAGAGTACACTGACTCTATCGTTATATTTTGCGAAGAAGATATGAACAAGCCGTGAAGCTGATCGTTGACGGCTGTTTTAACAGTCGATGCACTTCCATCAATTTCAAGGGTGCCCGCGATTGTAATATTTGAGGCATTTAAGATGACTAGAACCCTAGTGTCTGAGGGTGGATTCGGGGCAAGCACAAGTTTGGAGCCGGCTTCAAAGCTTAAATTCGTTTTGGCCGGAATTCGAAGACACCACCAGTCGAGGACGGAGGGGTTACGCATGCGTCCCGAAGATACCTTATATACACCAGGAGGAAAGATTACTACTTTGTTTTTGGCGTTTCCCGCATTGATAGCATTTTGAATCGCTACTGTATCGTCCTTGATACCGTTTCCTACAGCGCCGTACGATCGGACGTTCACATAACCGTTAGTCTCAGGGTCTAATTTAATAGATGTGACCGCACCATCAGAAAGGATGGACGTAGTCACCGAGCTGTCTGGAATAGGGGCAGTAGCCATATACTTCACTCCTTTATACTTTGATTTTGTATTTTATGTGAATTTTTCGGGGAATGCACGGTACAAAGATCACTCTTAGCGGGCGAAAGGAGTTTTTTATTTTGAAGGTATTGGTAACTGGGGGGTTAGGCTTTATTGGGTCCCATGTGGTTGATCGGCTAATAAAAAAGGGCATAGAAACTGTGATTGTAGATAATGTATCCGGAGCCTCCGGTCTGACTTATATGAATCCTGCTGCGGTTCTGTATAAGTACGATATTCGGGATGAGACTTTGCATGAAGTGTTTAACCTTGAAAAACCAAATGCAGTCATTCATCTGGCTGCACAGATCGACGTCAGAGAATCACAGCGGAACCCGTTATTTGATGCGAATGTGAATATTGTTGGCACGCTGAATGTACTGCGCATGTGCGAGATCCATCAGGTTCAAAAGCTAGTTTATGCCTCATCGGCAGCGGTTTACGGGAACCCGAAATATTTGAGCATTGATGAGCAGCACCCCTTAAATCCCGAGTCCTGCTATGGTGTATCCAAAAGTGTACCAGAGTCATATATTCGGATGTTTGCCAGCTTACATGGGCTGAAATATACGATACTGCGTCTCGCTAATGTATATGGGCCAAGGCAAAGTTCACATGGGGAAGCTGGCGTTGTTTCCGTTTTTCTGGATCGTATAAAGCAAGGGGAGGATCTCGTTATCTATGGGGACGGTGAGCAGACTAGAGATTTCGTCTATGTGGAGGATGTGGCGCAAGCGTTCGTTGATGCGGTTCAGACCGACGGCAGAGTGAATAATGAGACGATGAATATTAGCTGCGGAATACCAACCTCGATAAATACGATGGTTCGGATATTAGGGGACATCACGGGTCGGGATTTCCTGACAACCTATGCGGAGCCTCGTCCGGAGGATATTCTCCATAGCTATTTAAACAATCAAAAAGCCCAGGAATTATTGTCTTGGTTCCCTAACCATACCTTTCATACCGGGCTGGAAAAAACAATAACTGACCGCTTAAGTGTAGGAAGCGCAGTAGATCATTAAAAGCACCCATTGAAAGGGGCACTCCGCATGGAACGCAAAATGAACTCGGAAATGTTCGTTCTTCGTAGTGTAGCCTGCTTAAGTATAGCCCTGCTGCATGCTCTTTATCGGGTTTATGACGATGGAAATACACCTTGGGTAGAATCGGTGGGTTTACTGCTAACGTTTGGCACACCTGTATTCGTATTTATCTCCCAATTCGTGTTGTCATTTGCCTATCCCAATGAAATTCCAGCGAGATTTTGGGAGAAAAGAATCAAGTATATTTTATTGCCTTACTTTTTTTTCGGGACCTTGTATGCAGGACTAAAAGGATTGGAGATGTCGGGTAGTGACGGCATTCCTTTGCTGCAGGCTTTTTGGTATTACCTCTGGCGTCATTTGCTGATTGGAGATTTCCATGGCTATTTTATACTGATTATCTTTCAGTTTTATGCTTTATTCCTCTGGTTTCAGACGTATGCGAAGCGGCTTAACCCCCGCACTATTCTAATCGTATCGTTCCTTATTAACGTTATCTATTTGGGTTTCTTCAACTTTACTACGCCCGCAGATACGGCTGCCGCCCATTATTTCTGGGATAAAATGTACTGGATTTTCGCACCTGGTTGGATTTTTTACTTTACAGTAGCCTATTACTTGGGACGAAATGAGCTGTGGTTCCGGGAAAAATTAAAAAAGTTCCGCATAGCGGTATACACGCTCCCGGTTCTGACAGGTGCGCTTGTGCTGTTCGTGAATAGTCAAGGCTGGATAACGGCGCATAGCTCCAAAAGAATTGATATGCTTCTATTCGCCTTAAGCATGATTTTGCTGCTCTTCTCCGTGGCATCGAAAATGAAGAAAGTGCCACGTGTACTGGAATGGAGCAGCAGATACTCTTTTGGCATATACTTGCTTCATCCTTTGCTATTGGCTATATTCGTCAAGCTTCCAGTTTCATTCGGGTTGCAAAACCTTGGGCTATTCAGTGTTCTGCTGCAATTTGTTGGTTGTGTGGTAGGCTCGGCACTTATAATGAATTTAGCGAATCGAATTCCTGGCGGAGCGTATGTATTCGGTCGGATCGGTGTAGGGATAAACCCAAGCAAACCACCGAAATCGCTGGATAAGCCGATAACTCCGAGTATTGGGAATGCAAACTAGCTTGAACTTGACCGGCCGCTAATCGTCTGTGTTTAGGTGATTAGTGGTCTTTTTTTGTTTTTGCATTTATTGCGATTACTTCGCTAATTACATTGCTAATTACATCGCACTAGCAGCATCCTCTCAATTCTCATTAAAAAAGCAAAATAGTTGTAAAAAGTACAATTAAGCTCTTATGCTCGCAGCTTTGGGGCAGTTTAATTGCATATTTTACAACTATTATTCTAGAATCCCGCCATATTGAGGCAAATGCTCGTATTTAAGTGTACAGAGTGCAACTAAATCCACAAAGGCTACCTTCAAAGCGTATATAGTTGCACAAAATACAATTAAACAAACTTCGTCGTAACCTCGCATTAGCTACACTGTGCGTTTGCGGTAGATGCAATTAAACTAACTTCGTCGTTACCTAACATTAGCTACACTCTGGCACATTGGCGGCAAAGTCCCAGTATAATTGTTGTATTGTAGTCAGTTCACACGAGGTTTTGTTTGTTCGGACCGTATTGCAGCTATTTTCACTTTTTAGTTGATTTTACGATAGTTTCGGACTGTATTGCGCTTATTTCCATAAAAACACACATTATGGAAGCTACTTTACACGAATAGCTGCATCTAAGTCCGATAATTTAGCAAAATGAATGAAATTATTAAAATAACGGCGCCTCAGTCCGATCTATAGTGAGGGGGATCTAATTAGATGAACTTCGATTATAGTCGAAGGGAACTAAATTAGTTAGAATAATTAGGTAGTCCCTTTATGGTTTTTTACATCCAGAGAATAATGCATCGTGCAGAATATTAGGAGGAAATGAATAGTGGAACTTGGAGTAAGCACATTTGTCGAGACCACACCTGATGTCCAAACGGGTGAGACAATAAGTCATGCAGAACGACTACGTGAAGTAGTGGAGGAAATTGTACTTGCCGAAGAGGTGGGATTAGATGTATACGGAGTAGGTGAGCATCATCGGCATGATTATGCGGCATCTTCACCTGCGGTTGTACTGGCTGCAGCTGCTTCGTTGACTACTAAGATCCGGTTGAGCAGTGCTGTAATGATCCTGTCTTCAGCCGATCCGGTGCGTGTGTTTCAGGACTTTGCAACGCTGGATGGAATTTCGAACGGACGTGCGGAGATTATGATCGGCCGGGGTTCGTTTACAGAGTCTTTTCCTCTATTCGGATATGATCTGAAGGATTATGAAGAACTGTTCAATGAGAAGCTGGAATTGTTATTAGCCATCCAAAAGTCAGAAAAAGTGACCTGGAAAGGCAAACACCGAGCAGCTATAGAAAATTTGGGGATTTACCCGCGTCCGGTTCAAGATCCTTTACCGATTTGGATCGGGAGTGCAGGAAGTCCAGAGTCTGCGATCCGCACAGGATCACTAGGTTTGCCTTTTGTTTTAGCGATTATAGGGAATGTTCTACCGCTGGATTATGCGTCACATGTGCAGCTTTACAAAAAAGCAGCAGCTGAAGCCGGGCGTGATATTTCAAAATATCCAATCGCTTCGCATTCACACGGGTTCATAGCGGAGACTAATCAGTTAGCGCTGGAGAAATTTTTCCCTTCAACGCATGCCCGGACCAATGTGCGGGCGAAGGAAAAAGGAACACCTCCGTACCATCGTGCAGATTATGATGCAGCGTGCAGCTTAGATGGCGCCCTTTACGTAGGTGATCCAGAAACTGTTGCTAATAAAATCATTCATCTGCGCAAGCATGTGGGAATTACGCGATTCTTTTTACATGTGCCGCACGGCACGATGCCTCATGAGGATGTTATGCAGGCGATTAGACTGCTGGGCACCGAAGTGGCCCCACGTGTTCGGGAAGAAGTAGCGCGCTGGGAAGCAAGTAATCGGTAATTTAGTAAGCTGCGTCCTTAGGACGTGGCTTTTTTTGTAAGGTATACTGAAGAAATGAATAACGTTTTATACAGGAGGGGCAATGGATAAAATTCATTATTTATCTCAATTCAATTTGCTTCAATCGTTAGGACTGGAAGATCTAATTGAAATGGAAGAATTAACGCGAATAACAGTAGTCCCCAAAAATACATATATCCAAACACCGTCAACCTTTTCTGAAGGACTGTTTTTTGTGAAAAAAGGGAAGGTTCGTTTATACCAATTAAATGCAAACGGTAAGCAATTTACATCGGATATCCTTAATGAAGGCAATGTTTTTGGTGAAATGGGTGTGATTTCTTTTGGAACGAAGGAACATTATATTGAAACGATTGAGGAAAGCCATATCTGCACAATTGATCCTGGAAGGTTTGAAGAATTCATCTCTCACCGGCCTAGGTTTATGATGTCATTATTGCAAGTATTGAGCGACCGCATAAAAAGTATGAGTCAGTTAACTCAAAATCTAGCCATTGGAAATCTGCATGATAAAATATTGTGTGTTCTTTTAAAGCTGGCGGATCAGCATGGGGTTGAGCATAAGGATAATTGTTACAAAATTAATGTTCCTCTATCGCATCAAGAAATCGCTAATTTAATTGGAGCCAGCAGAGAAGCTGTAACAGTGGCATTACAAGAATTGGTGAAAGCGGAAGTTATTCAGACAGGGTTCAGAACTATCTATGTTCAGCGAGACAAGATTTTGGAAAGAAATATAACATAGCTATCGAGTTGTAAACGAGATTACAGCTTCATTTTTAGAAACAACGGTATCCTAGCTATGACATGAAGGTGATTTAAGCTTTCAAATCATAGTGAAGGGACGATTTCCATGGAACACAGGAAGGGCGCTCGGAAGGTTACTGAAATTCCCGTTGAGATTGTAGAACTGCTGAATAAAGGATATTTACAGAGCGTGAATTTAACGGAATGGCTTGCTGTGGATCATCTTGTATTGTTGGAAAATGTACTGAATGAGCTAGGTTTTGAACAGGAAGCTAAACCAATTTTACAAAGGCTGAATGCGTTATCGGTAAAGAAAATCATGAAGCTCATCCCGGTGATTTCACGTGAGTGGCAGCTTCTATTTGACTATAAATCAGAGCTGGAACGTTCCCGACTATTTGCTGTGTTAGCTCATCATAACTCCGATAGTGTTCGCTGCTGGGCTGCTTATATCGTGGGCCAGAATCATCAATGGAGTCTAGTTCAAAAACTAACAGCAATCCGTCCTTTTGCAGCGGATGGTCATTTTGGGGTGCGTGAGATTTCTTGGATGGCTTTGAGGGAATCAGTCATTGCCGAGCTGGAAGCGTCCATTGAATTGTTAAAGGTTTGGGTTCATGACCAGGACGCGAATATTAGGAGATTTGCGGTCGAATTGACGCGCCCACATGGGGTATGGGCAAAGCATATTACAGCGCTCAAAGAAAATCCAGCGATTGCCCTTCCGCTATTAGAACCGCTTAACTCTGATCCGGCAAAATACGTTCAGGAATCTGTAAGCAATTGGTTAAATGATGCTAGCAAAAGCAATCCGGCATGGGTACAACAAATTTGTGACGATTGGTTGAACCTATCGGGTACCAAGGAAACAAAGCGGATTGTAACCCGGGCAACAAGAAGTATTACTGATCAAAAATGAAATTAGTGCATCACTTTAGAGTGGATATTCAAACGCCAAACACTATGGACTAATATGTGTTGGCGTTTTTTATTATGGAGTTAACTTGGATAATTCAAGAGAAAGACTACTTCCTATTTATTATTTAAACCAAACTTCGTGAAAATATTTATATTGTTAATCCTCAGGTCATCTGTTATACTCAGAAACACCGAATGTTATAAAAACTAACACTAATTAAAGGAATGGAGGATTTTCGTATGAAAAAACAAATAATTCGTAATGTAGGCGTCACGTTATCCATGTTTTTAGTGGTGAATTCGTTATCCAGTGTCATGTATGCTAACACATCGAATGATGCGTATAAGCCAAAAACCCATGTTCTGAAGGCGAATTCGGAGACTGTTCGATGGGGGAATATTGGTAAGGGAGATCCAGCTCTGACTGTACATTCGGGAGACATCGTAACGGTTGAGGCTATTACACATCACTCTGGTGATGATTACGAGCGGATGATTAAAGGAGATGCGGGAGTGGAGGATATTTTCCACTGGATTGAAGGGGAGAAGAACGAAGCGCTCCGCGGGCCAGGCGTACATATTATGACGGGTCCCATCGCAGTAGAAGGTGCTGAACCAGGGGATGTGCTGGAAGTGAAGATTCTGGACATGAAGCTGAGACCTAATGGAAATGAACAATACGCTGGAAAAACATATGGCGTGAATGCCGCGGCGAACTGGGGTTATCTATACGGAGATATGGTGGAGGAGCCGAAAAAGCGTGAGGTAGTAACCATCTATGAGATGGATACGGAGGGTGGAACAGATTATGCAACAGCTGTATATAACTACAAATGGTCTGTGCAAACCGATCCGGATGGTCAAGTGCACCCGACAATTGACTACCCGGGTGTTATCGTTGACCATAAAACGATTGATAAGAATTTCGGTGTGCTAAAAGGTGTGAAAATTCCGGTGCGTCTCCACTTTGGTACAATGGGTGTGGCGCCGAAAGAAGCGGATGTTGTTGACTCCGTTCCACCTTCTTACAACGGCGGTAACGTAGATGATTGGCGGATTACCGAAGGTGCAACGATGTATTATCCTGTATCCGTAGCTGGTGCACTACTGTCGATCGGTGACCCGCATGCCGGTCAAGGCGATTCGGAGATTAACGGTACTGCGATTGAGACATCGGTCACTGGGGATATACAAGTTATTCTTCATAAAAAAACATCGCTTAACAACAAGCTGAAAGGTTTAAACTTCCCATTACTTGAAAATGAGAACGAGTGGGTCGTGCATGGATTCAGCTACGCCAATTATTTGGAGGAGCTGGGGGCTAGTGCTCAGACGGATATCTTCAACAACTCGTCCATCGACAAAGCAATGAAGGATGCCGCTCATAAAACAAAAGATTTTTTAATGGCTGGAATGGAATTGAGCGAAGATGAAGCGTACTCTCTGATGTCGGTGTCAGCTGATTTTGGAATTACACAAGTGGTGGATGGAAACTGGGGCGTTCACGCCTTAATTGATAAAGGTCAATTCGGCGATTCCGAGCGCAAGCCCGTGGTTTTACGGAGCAGCTTTGAGAACTTTGGAGCAAAGGTTGGCTGGCAGCCAGCCACTAAGACAGTTACGCTGAGCTACAATGGCAATGTACTGGAGATGAAGGTTGGAGCGACAACGGGAATTTACAACGGAGAGACAGTGAAGCTTGTAGCCCCATTAAGTGTTGTGAATGAGAAGGTTGTGGTCAGCGAATATTTCGTGAACTTTTATAAAGCTAAGCTGGCTAAGACAGAGTAGGACGAAATAGCAATTATTTGATAATTCTAATAAAAATCCAGATGAGAAAAGAACCGTCTTTATAGGCGGTTCTTTTTCTTATATATTTAAGCCGTCTTGATTTTTGTGGCGTTTCAATAAAATTTGGTTTTCTACACGTACCAGTCCATCCAGACAATAGATTGATTCATGCATAAACCGTTCCATCTCTTCAAGATTCTCAACTAAGATGTGAATATGCAGAATACAAGGTCCTGTCATTTCGTATAATACAGCTACACGTTCGTTTTCTTTTAATACGTCGACGATATGATTCAAATGAGCAGGTTCTACTTCAAGTTCCAGGTAGGCGGAGATTTTCTTTCCTAACTTTTCGGCACTGATGACAATCGAGAACTGTTCAATAATCCCTTGATTGACTAGCCGATCAATACGGTCTTTCACCGCGACACTTGATAAACTGACTTCTTTAGCTAGATCAGTATAGGAAATTCTGCTGTTTTGGGCCAGCCGCATCAAAATATGGTTATCGATAGGATCTAGCATGCGGATTCGTTCACCTCTTTTTTCGTAATTGTATCAGAAAAAAAGTGGAAATGCCTAGTAGCGCTTTACAGTAGAAGTGTGTGACGGCATTCTCTGCTGAAGATAGTTGACATAAAAGAATTATTTCACTATACTGGCTGTAATCTTATATACGATATACGTTGAAGGAGCCCAGTAGTAACTTAGTCCCTGTTCCAGAAAGCCGGGGGTTGATGAAACCCGGTACACACTAAGCTTGCGAATTACACTTTGGAGTATCTCGGGTAACACCGAGCGGAATGGCGAACGATATCTCGTCAAGAGTGGTATCAATGGTATGCTTGAGCATAAGCGTTTCATGGGTGCAATCTGGGTGGTAACACGGTTATTCAATCGTCCCTATGTCTACAATAGACAAGGGGACGATTTTTTTGTTTTTAAATATAAGGATTTATATGGTTCACTTCATCAATGATCCTTATATTTCTCGCTGAAACGGTACCGTCCTAATCAGGAGGGCAAAGCCGTTTCCGCTTGGCGGACTGATGTTTCATTATAGGATAACTACTAATTTTGAGGGGTGTAAGGCAATGAATATTATCGACGAACTAGAATGGCGCGATGCCATCAATCAACAAACAGATGCCGAAGGGCTTAGAGAACTGACCAATCAAAAATCGGTATCTCTGTACTGCGGTGTAGATCCAACTGGTGACAGTATGCATATTGGCCACTTGATTCCGTTCATGGTGCTCAAAAGATTCCAGCTGGCAGGACATCGTCCGGTTATTCTAATTGGTGGGGCTACGGGAACGATCGGTGATCCAAGTGGACGTCAATCCGAGCGCTCTTTGCAAACGCTGGAGCAAGTCCAAGCCAACGTTGATGCACTTACAGCACAAATGAAAAAATTGTTCGTGACTGATGGCGACAATCAAATCCGCATGGTGAACAACTACGATTGGACGCATAAAATCAATGTTATCGAATTTTTGCGTGACTATGGTAAAAACTTCAGTATCAATTCGATGCTTGCCAAGGATGTTGTAGCGAGCAGATTGGACAGCGGAATTTCCTTTACGGAATTCTCCTACCAAATCCTGCAATCCCTGGACTACCTGCACCTGTTCCAGCATGAAGATGTGCAGCTGCAAATCGGTGGTTCTGACCAATGGGGGAACATCACAAGTGGCTTAGATCTGATTCGTAAAAAAGAAGGTTCTGAAGCGGTGGCATTCGGACTTACCATCCCGCTTATGCTGAAAGCCGATGGTACAAAATTCGGTAAAACAGCTGGTGGAGCCATTTGGTTGGATCCGAACAAAACGACAGCTTTTGAATTCTACCAGTTCTGGGCAAATACAGATGACCGTGATGTTGTGAAATACCTGAAGTACTTTACATTCCTCTCTAAAGAGCAAATTGATGCACTAGCAGAAAAGGTGCAAACCGAACCGCATAAACGTGAAGCGCAAATAACACTGGCTGAAGAAATGACCAGATTCGTGCATGGTGAGGAATTGCTGGAGCAGGCTAAACGCATTACTGCCGCTCTGTTCAGTGGAGATATTAAATCTCTGACCGCTGACGAGATCGAGCAAGGCTTCAAGGAAATGCCGACCTACGAAACGACATTGGAGTCCAAAAATATCGTGGAGTGGCTGGTAGATCTAGGAATTGAGCCATCCAAACGTCAAGCGCGTGAAGACATCACCAAAGGCGCAATTTCCATGAACGGTGAAAAAGTTAGCGATGTAGCATTTGAAGTTACAGCCAGCGAAGCCATCGGCGGACGTTTTATCATTATCCGTAAGGGTAAGAAAAACTACAGCCTGGTGAAATTGTCCTAATAATAAGAAGCCTTCCTTATGAATAAGGAAGGTTTTTTGTTGTATTTTAAGTATAGAGGCCGACTATTTGCATATTAAGTGAAATTTGAAAGGTGAAATCGTCAAAATTATGGTAAGCTTAGGATTCGTGTGATTTATGGATTAACATGATATTCTACAACTATAACAGAAAATTAGGAGTGGTAATTTGAGAAGACAAAAACCAATGACCATGGAAGAATTGATGAATGAGTTACAAGGACAGAAAACGTATCAAGAAGATCCCAATCACATCTCTTTCGAGAAATTGTTTAATGAAGCGTTTATGAGTAAGTATTCCAATTACAAAAGTTTCGATGAGTTTGTAACCAAAGGGAACTTTCAAGTAAAGACAGAAGAAGATGTTGCTGACATACCTGATGAACTCTTTGATCGTCATGTTGTTAGGGAGACGAAGTTTGCGGATTGGAAATCCATGTTGGAAACAGCAAATAGAGAATACGTCCGTAATTAATAAGACTTAGTCTCTAACTACCGTTAGTTAGACTCATCCACAAAGAAACTGCACACCCTTATTGCTTTGTTCCAACGGACAATGGGGAGTGCAGCTTTTTTATGCCCAGTTATTCGACCAGCTATGATGTTTTACTCATCGTTGACTTGCAGATCTATGATTTAATTGAACAAATAGGAATTAGGTTCTACAAAGATAGTATTACATAGGAGGGGCAGAATCGTATGACTGCATGTATACAAACCTCTAAGCAGGAGACCCTTCATGTCATGTGGAAAACCGTCTCAGAGGATTGTAATCTAGCCTGTGATTATTGCTATTACAGTACAGCCGGGGGACATCCTCAGCAACCGATCCGGGTGATGGATACGGAGCTTCTGGAGCGGTTTATCGCTCAGTACATGAAAAGATCATCAGGGATAGCGACTTTCTCTTGGCAGGGTGGGGAGCCATTATTGGCCGGACTTTCGTATTTTGAACAAGTGATTTCATTTCAAGCTAAGTACGCTCCGCCTCATACGATGATCAGTAATGCACTGCAGACCAATGGAACGCTTATCCATGAGAAATGGGCGAAATTTTTAAAACGGTATAACTTTTTGGTTGGGATTAGTCTGGATGGCCCAGAGCCTATTCATGATGCTCATCGTGTAACGGGTTCGGGGAAAGGCAGTTATAATCTAGTTATGCGTGGGATTCGTCATTTACAGAATGAGGGTGTGGAGTATAGTATTCTGACGGTGATTCATGAAGATAACGTGACGAAACCAGAGGAGTTGATGGCATTTTATCTAGAACATACCTTTCCGAATATTCAGTTTATCCCCTGCATGGATTTTGTTTCTCAGAAAAGTGATGTAGCGGGACGTTTCCGAATTACACCTGAACAATACGGAGTCTTTTTATGCCGTACATTTGACCTTTGGTACAACGGTGGGTATCCAGAGCTTCCTATTCGTATTTTTGAGAATATGCTTCTTGTATTCATGCATCGTGAGGCAGAGTTATGCGTTCACAACTCATGTTGCCCGAAGATGATGGTGCTTGAAACGAACGGGGATGCCTACCCTTGCGATTTCTTTATTGATGAAGAGCATAGGCTAGGAAATATCGGCCAAACTGACCTGAAAGCGCTGCTAACCAGCCCAGTATATGATGATTTTTTGTTAATGAAGCCCAATATGAATGAATCATGCTATAAGTGTGAGTACCTTAGCTTTTGCAATGGGGGATGTCCGCGCAACCGGAATTGGCTTGATGTTAATGATCGGACTGAGGTTGATTATTTCTGCCATAGTTACAAAATGTTCTACTCACACGCCTATGAACGCATGTTATTACTGGCGAACCGACTTAGATCGGAGCGGATGCTGGAGTACAGGAAAAGTGCAAAACCACTTCCAGGTCGAAATGATCCATGTCTCTGCGGAAGCGGGAAGAAATTCAAAAATTGCTGTCAGGCATTATAGCTTTGACTAGATAAGGTTGTCCCAACAGTCATGCAAAGGATTGGGAACAACCTTTTTGTTATGCTATAGAACCATATGATTTCTCGCCATTATTGCCGCACCAGTCACCACAGCTTCTTCTTTTAATATACCTAGGGAGAAGTGAGGTTGGTATTCAGGATAACGGTAAGTGTTTCTCTGTGCCACCTCCACCGCTGCTTGGAAAAACAACTCGTGAGAGTGAATGAGCGCACCGCCTAGAATGATGGTCTCTGGATGAAACAGGTTGATAACGTTAGCGAGCCCGATCCCGAAATGGCTGGCAGCTTGGGTAAATAATTCACGCGCATGTGGATTACCGTCTCTAAAGGCTTGTACCAATACATCATAAGTCAGCTTCTCAGGCGCCACTTTATATCTTTGGAGGATCAGATCGTTGTCCATTTTCGCCTCCGAGCGTGCACTTTGTTCTATGGCCTGCACAGATACAAATGCTTCCAGAGCCCCGTAGTTCCCGTCATGATTTAATCGGGGTCCATCTGTCTGGATGATCATTTGACCAATGGCATCTTCCATATCCATTGTGCCATGAACAATAATTCCATGCGACATCATCGCATAGCGGAGTCCTGCTCCGGCATGTACATAAAGCATATGCTGAATGTTTGCGTGACGGATAGACCATCGTTCCCCAAGCAATGCGGAATTGGCACCGTTGTCCAACCAAGCTTTGAACCCCGTCCGTTCCTCCACCAATTTGCAAATCGGAAGATTGTTCCAGCCCGAAGAAGGGAAGTGCAGCGGCTTTAGGATCAAGCCATGTTCCCGATCAAGTGGCCCCACAGCCCCTATTCCTATCCCGATGATTTGACTGTCCACTAACTGATGGTCCCGAAGGAAAGCGCGTATTTGATTACTGATATGATCTATAAATCTTTCAGGTGTGAATGCCTGATCCATTCGCCAGTGAACAATTGATTTTGGGTTCATTTGCATATCAAATAAACCAAGAGAAGAATACACCCTGGAAATCTCTAAACCGATTATATAACCGTAGAAAGGATTGATCTGGTATAAAATAGGTCTTCTGCCTCCGCTAGATTCTCCAAATCCGCTTTCTATCAGCAAGCTTTCTTCGGTCATCTCATCCAATATCCGCGTCATTGTGCTTTTGGTAAGTGAAAATGTCTGTAGAAGATCTAACTTGGAAACAGTGCCTTGTTCGGCGATTCGGTCGTATAGGAGTTTTTTTGGTGATGGAATTTGTGTCGAGCGCTTTTCCACGATATACCTCCAAGCTATATATAGGATGAACTTGTAAGATCGTTTTTTATATAGTTTGTATTTATTAACATGAATATAGTATAACTCATAAACCCTTGGTTGTATTTTACCGTTCAAAAAACTTAATTCCATTTTGGGAAAAAGTGATATAATGAAATTACGACAGATTATAAAAGGGTGGATTCCATGAGAATAACTATGAAAACAAATATGATACCGAATACAGACCTGAGGATAAGTCTACTGTTTCAGTTGTTTTGGGTATTTGTTCGAATTGGTCCAGTAACCTTCGGGGGAGGTTATGCGATGATCCCTATGATCGAACGGGAAATTTCCGCTAAACGAAAATGGCTGGGTGAAGAAGAGATGGATGAAATTCTATCTTTAGCTGGTGCTGCACCTGGGGGTGTAGGTGTAAATGCAGCGGCATTCATTGGTTATCGTCTTGCTGGTGTGACGGGGGCGATTGCTGCAATCGCAGGGATAACGATTCCGACCTTTATCATTGTTTGTTTGCTTAGCGCCGTGTACTCCCAACTGGCCGACCAACCAAAAGTCATTGCCGCTATGAAAGGGATTAATGGTGCTGTTATTGCTTTGATCCTAGTAGCTGCATATCGAATGGCCAAGAACGCTATAATTGACAAGACTACCGCAGTTACGGCGTTAGTTATACCGGTTGTTTTACTGGTTTTCGGAATTAATCCCATTTACGTGATTGCAGTTGGTTTATGTATTGGGTTTGTATATCTGCAAATTAAACAGCTCTTAGGGCTCCAAGTTCGAACGGAGAAGGAGTCCTTGAAAGCTTCTGATGAAGAATCGAATTATCCGGAGTATTACATTTAGGGGGAAGCGATGTGATTTGGAATTTATTTTTCACTTTTATAAAAATAGGTCTTCTGTCTTTTGGAGGAGGGTACGCCATCATTCCGATGATTCAGCATGAAGCCATGGCTGGGGGTTGGTTATCCGAAGGGGAATTTCAAGAGGTAGTTTCCATCGCAGGGATGTCACCTGGTCCTGTTGCGACGAACAGTGCAACCTTAATCGGATATCGTATAGCCGGAATGGAAGGAGCGATTGTGTCAACATTAGGCATGGTTCTGCCCTCATTTTTAATCATCATTGTTATTTCTGTCTTCTTTTATCGGGTGAGGGATAGTCAATGGATTAAAACGTTATTTTATGGTTTGCGGCCAGTGATTACAGGCTTGATTGCCTATGCTGCGATTCGTTTTGGCTTAAATAGCGTGGAACATGCTTTTATTACTTGGCAGACCCTTGGCATGTTGATCATTGTATTCGCTGCACTTTATGGTTTAATGAAATATAAGCTGCATCCGCTCACCATTATCGTTGCTTCTGGCATTCTTGGGGTAGCTTTTTTTTAGACAGAGCCGGGACGATCCCAGATTGGAGGTAAATCATGTCAGAGAATATAAGGGCATGTTGTTCAGCTAGTCGAAATCAAGTCGCGAAACAAGAATCTATTGATGTTTGTAAGGAGAACACAACGGTTCAAGGAGTAACAGGGGAAAAAGATTTCTCGGACATGATCCTTATCCCTGGAGGCACTTTTCTTATGGGGACGGATGATAAGGAAGGGTTCCCCGCAGATGGAGAAGGGCCGACTAGGAAGGTTACCTTATCTTCCTTTTTGATGGATGCAACGGCGGTTACGAACAAGCAGTTTGCTGCTTTTATCCAGGAAACAAACTATGTTACAGATGCGGAACGTTTTGGATGGTCTTACGTGTTTCATTCTTTTGTATCCATGGAAACTGGGAAAAAGGTGACCCAAGTAGCCACTCAAACCCCCTGGTGGTGGGTGGTGGAGGGAGCGGATTGGTGTCATCCTGAAGGTCCGGATTCCCATGTAGATGAACGACTTGATCATCCGGCTATTCACCTATCATGGCATGATGCGGATGCATATTGTCGCTGGGCTGGTAAACGTCTGCCTACGGAAGCGGAGTGGGAGTATGCCGCACGAGGAGGACTGGTTCAGAAACGGTATCCTTGGGGGGATGAATTAAAACCAGGCGGAGAGCATCGCTGTAATATATGGCAGGGAAAGTTTCCCGATAAAAATCATGCCAGCGATGGTTTTGCAGGTACCGCACCTGTAAGTTCCTATCTGCCTAACGGCTATGGTCTTTATAATATGTCAGGAAACGTGTGGGAATGGTGCGCGGATTGGTTTACTAAGGACTATCATTTATCTTCCGAATCCGTGAATCCGAAAGGTCCAGTAAGTGGTGTCGCAAGATCGATGCGCGGAGGATCATATTTGTGCCATAAATCTTACTGCAACCGTTATCGGGTGGCGGCTAGAAGCAAAAATACTCCAGACAGCTCTGCCGGAAATATTGGCTTTCGATGTACGGCTGATTATACAAGTTAAAGCACTTTTACGACTACTACATAAGAAGGAGGAACTTCCTTGTCCTCTATCATCCATAGTCAGTTTGACATCAACGTGCTGGACGTCCTAAAGATTCAATATCAGAAGCGGATCCTGTTCGATTATGTACAGTCTTGTTATACCGTCTCTTATATCCAAAAAGGTGAGGTATTGACGACATCCTCCGAAGGAGAATATGTTGCTTCTGCCGGAGATGTGATGATCCACCGTCCTAACGAGCCTTTTAATGTGATCTCCAAAACGGATGGTGTACATTATCTGTTTAATATTAACGCTAAAGTTAAAGACGGAGATGACTTCTTTAAGTTATTCCCTTTAGGCAAGGTGATTCGGGTCCGGGATCGAAGCGAATATGAGCGAAGGTTTGACGAGTTGCGGAGCCTGTGGTTGCAGGAGGAAGATGATTTCAGGAATGTTCAGGTTGGTTCATTGGCATTTTTTCTTCTTTATGAAATTATGGAGAGTACCAAGCTTGGCGGGCGACGTTCTTCACGAGATCCCTTTATCACGGACCGCTTTAATGAAGCGTTGCAATATATGGAGGAGAGGCTTGATCAGGAGATTAGTAGAGAGGAGCTTTCCAAGCTCTATCATATGAATCCTGTTTATTTTAGCCGGGCATTTCAGAAAATATATAAACTGACACCCATGCAAATGCTGCGAAAATTGCGGCTGCAGCAAGCTAAACAAATGCTGGAATATACGGATTATACAATCGAGCATATCTCCCAGAGATGTGGTTATTATGATGCTTCACACTTCAGCAAGGTATTTCGTGGCGAATACGGTAAGGGGCCGGCAGAGTACCGGAAAAGTATCGAATTTACAAAAACAAACATCGCTACTCCATAGCGGAGCTTTCCATATTCATTTACTCTTATAAGCATGAGCAGATCATTCTAAGCTGCCCGAATCGAGCGTAACCATTTCGATGAAAAGGAAAGGCAGGGAATAACTCATGAGAATCTTGTATTTGGATTTGGATTCGCTTCGCCCGGACCATCTGGGATGTTATGGCTATCATCGGAATACCTCCCCGAATATCGATTCAATCGCAAAAGAAGGTGTCACCTTTACCAACTACTATTGTTCAGATGCTCCTTGCCTGCCGTCTCGTTCTGCTTTAATGTCCGGGCGATTTGGCATTCATAATGGGATTGTAGGGCATGGCGGAACCGCTGCTGATATGCGTAGAGAAGGAGCAAAACGTGAATTCAATGACCGGTTGGGGATGGAGAGCCTTCCGGCTATATTAAGGCAAGCGGCGATGAAAACTGCATCGATCAGCACCTTCTCCGAACGACACTCGGCTTGGACCTTTAACGCCGGGTTCCAAGAAGTGTTTAATGTTGGTGGCAGAGGGCATGAGACGGCAGAGCAGGTGCTTCCAGTGGCACTTAAATGGCTTGAGGATAATGGGGAGTCCGAAAATTGGTTTCTGCACCTGAATTTCTGGGATCCGCATACACCTTATCGTACACCTGAAAGCTACGGTAATCCGTTCGAGAAGGAGCCTTTACCCGATTGGATCACGGAAGACGTGTTTGAGCTTCACCGAAATAAGAAGGGGCAGCATAGTATTGAAGATATGAATGCGCTCGCGAAATCGCATTATCAGCAGCATTTCAGGCATCAGCAGGAGATAGAGAACCGTGATGACCTGCGTGTTATCTTTGACAACTATGATGCTGGAGTTAAGTATCTGGACGAGCATCTCGGAAAAGTTTTTTCTAAGCTGAGAGAACTTGGCGTGATGGAAGATACGGCTATCTTGATCTCTGCGGATCATGGAGAGAGTCTGGGTGAACTAGGAATTTACTCCGAACATGGCACAGCAGACGAGGCGACTTGCCGTATTCCGATGATTGTTCGCTGGCCAGGGGGCAAGAAGGGAATCGTGGAGGAGGGGCTACATTATCACCTTGATCTAGGACCTACATTAGCAAGCCTTTTGAATTTGAAAGCGGCTGCTTCTTGGGATGGTGAAAGTTATGCAGGTACCATTCTGGAGGGGGATTTGGGAGGGCGTGAGTATCTCGTAATCTCACAATGTGTGCATGTGTGTCAACGCAGCGTTCGGTTTGCGGATTGGTTATATATACGTACCTATCATGACGGACACCATGGATTCCCGCAAGAAATGCTGTTTGATTTGAAGCATGATCCTTATGAACAACATAATCTTGCCGAAGTGCGTAAAGACGTTTGTATGGAGGCTGTCTATCTGTTGAATGAATGGCATGATAATATGATGGGCTCCATGGATTGTGATATCGATCCATTATGGACAGTACTTATGGAAGGTGGACCCTACCATGCCAAAGAGTATCTGAGCTCATCCTTATAGGATGCTTAATAATATCCTAGTAAATGCGGCGAATGAAAGACATATGAAATGGAGGTTGCCCTGAATGGGCAACCTCCCTATTTATGTTCTCGCTTTTTGTGGATCTATTAAAGATCCGGGAAGCCTCAAAACGGTCTTCGTCCCGCTACCCTCCTTACTATACAGCAGAACGCCGCAAGGATCGCCATACTTAAGATTTAGACGATTATTGACATTTAGGAGACCGATATGATCTCCTGATTCTATATTCTTACCAGCCAGCAACTCCGTAAGTTGTTCCAGTCTTGTTGTATCGATGCCTACACCATTATCTTCTACCACGATTTCAAGCAGCCCCGCTTCGTTTTTCTCTACGGAGATCAGCAAAATTCCTTGTCCTTGTGCCTCAAGCCCATGACCAAGCGCATTTTCAACAATAGGTTGAAGGATCATTTTAGGCACGGGAATGTGTAACCATTCCTGGGGACACAACAGCTTGTAAGTAAATTTGTCCGGGAAACGGCCTTGGTAAATCCTCACACAAGATTCCGCGATTTTCAGCTCTTCCCCAAGAGTTACCTCCTCTTTGCCTTTGATGCTGTACTTGAGCATTGTGCTTAAGGCGGTAGTCATCTCGAAGATATCCCGATTTCCTTTTACGATCGCAACTCCCTTGATTGTATCTAAAGTATTGCTTAAGAAATGCGGATTAATTTGACTTTGTAAATACGAATATTCCGCCCGCTGCTTTTCCAGATCGGTCAGATAAAGTTGAGTTGAAGCATCGATTAATTGGTCCGTCAAATCGTGGATCCGTGTGGTCATATCGTTGAACTGTCGAGAGATGATTTCAATCTCAGCATAGCCCTTTAAATCGACCTTGTTGTTCAATATCCCCAGACTTCCGCCCTTTAATTGATTCATATAACGCATAAGCCTAGACAACGGTCTTAAGAGATTCATCATAAGCACAGAATAGGGGATAGAGACGACCAGCAAGATTAAGGCTAGAAGAGCATAGCTGACCTTCTTTAATTTCTCCAGTTCTTTCATTAAATTATGGACAGGAACAGCGGTTATGATTTTTCCAGAGATCTCCGGTAAGCTAAAGGACTGAATTGCATATTTCTTTCCATGAACGGTCTCGACGATGGACTCTCCATCCCTTCCAGTTGCCCGAGTTTGAAACTGCTGGAGCATATCCTCCGGCTCATTGCTATTAGAGTAGATCATGCCTTTATCATCCATCATAAAAAAGCTGGTTCCGACCAATCGGGGATACTCAGAAATTTCAGTTTGAATGGCCTTCATATCTACAATAACTGCGAGATAGCCAATTTTTTCACCATATAGGGACGTGTCACCTGAAGCGAAGATGTTCATCCCGAAAAGCAGTTTTCTCTTGTCGATGACTTTGTCTGGAGGACTGTATCCGCGATAATGAACGATTCCATCCTCCTCAGCTGTTTTCATAAGATCGATAGCATATTTTGTTCTTCCTGCTAAGGAAATACGTGTGTTTGAGCTGCCGATAACAATAATATCTAAGATATCCGTGTTCATATTTCGGGCGATGCTCAACAATCCTTCAACTTTTTGGGATAGATCGTAGACTCGAAGCTTATCATTCTCGACTAGGAACTTTTGGACGGTCGAATCGTAACCCACATTCATCATCATGGAAGAAACGTTGGCATAGTTGTCAGAAATCCGTTGCTTGAGGAGGGAGACCAGCTCTGTATTGTATTGCGTATTTTGATTAATGATAGTTTCGCTTGATAGTTGGTAGACTCGTGAAACGATGATTGGGATAATGGCAACAATAAATAACCCGAATAGCAAAACCTGAGTTCGGATGGATAGTCTCTTAAATGTCTTCATTGTTTTGTTCCCTATATTGTGTAGGTGTCATTTTGAGATGCCGTTTAAAAATTCGTGTGAAATAGAAATAATCCTGAAAACCGCATTTCTCACCGATTTGGTAAATGGAAAGGTTGGTTTCGATCAGCGTTTTACAAGCGTATTCAATTCGTAAACGACTGATATGTTCGATGATGGTCTCGCCGACCTCTTTTTTGAATAATTGGCATAAATAATTTGGACTTAAAAAAAACTGATTGGCTAAATGCTGGATCGAAATTTCTTGATTGAAATGGTTGCGGATGTATAACATGATTTCTTTGACTTTGTGGTTTGAGATTCGTGAAATATCAGATTCGTTTCTGTTCATAAAAATATCAAGTGTCATAAGAATCAGATCATCGATCATAGCTTCAGCCGTGCCGTACCGATAATAGAGCTGTTCATATCCTTCAAAAAAACGGCCGCTAACCCGAGTCCCTTCCCGAGGAAATAAGTAGAGGATCGATGTATAGAGCAAATAGGCTTCTTTAATGGTGAACGTTCCCTCTTTGAATAATTTCTTTATCGATTCCATGGCTGCTATGAAACCGAGCCGGTCTTTATTATGAAGAATCCGGGAAATCTCTTTGAGTTTCTCGTCGATCGGTATTTCCTGCTGTGGATTCACCCGGTAACATCCGGGCATCCCCGTTGTGAACATACTGAAAGCAGCATGAGAGGCGGACTCTAAAGATGCATCCAATTGTTGTATATCCGAAATAGAAGGACCGATCCCGACTCCGCACTCTTGTACAACTTCTGTTTGTTCAAGACCCTGGAGGAAGACTTCGTATTGGCACTCTTCTAATAAGTATCCATACCTACGGCGGCTCATTGGGAAGACCAGGGAAGAGAACTGCCCGACATCTACAGGTGAACTTAACCCTTGGATAACAATGGGGATATGAGGGGTATCTTTCGACAAGGGTATTTTCTTCTCATCCAACCATAAGTTAATTCGTTCAAGATCTCCGGAACAAACCGCTTCATAAAGTTCGAAGTCGTGGATAGGTTGTTCTTTAACTGTCTTGGAATCGTGTTGCTGGGCTATTCGGTTGAGCATTCCTTCAATTTCTTCGATTTCAAAGGGTTTGAGACAATATCCGAAAGTACCATAATTCATCGCTTTTTGTGCATAAGCGAACTCGGCATGTCCGCTGAGTACGATAAAGATCGTATCAGGTGCGATGGCCTTGCCACGTTGAATGAGCTCTAGTCCATTCATAACAGGCATCTTGATATCTGTTAGAACAAGGGTGGGGCGAAGCGATTGAATTAATTGAAGGGCTTCTTGCCCGTTTTCGGCATCGCCGATTACTTCAAAGCCGTATTTCTTCCAATTCACTCCTGCTTTAATTCCTTCTACAATCCACTTCTCATCATCTGCAATAATCACTGAACGCATAAGTGAATCCCCCTTTCTTTATAGAGCTCTTAGATTTATCCTAGCGATTGTGGACCAAGGGGGGTATGGACTATCTTACGCTCACTATGTCCGATATTACGAGTCACGGGAAGGTCACCCGCCAAGGTGTGAAAAATCCACATGACCGGAGTTGTATTCTCTATACAAGAGAATTTACACTCCCGATATAATTTACCATATAAATCGCTTACAAGCATAACAATCTCATACAGAAAGGTGGGGAGAAGATTGGCTGATTCTGTAACCGCTCGAACGCCTAAGCGAAGCTTAAAAACTCTTGCTCCAAAGCAAAGTTTAGGGAAAACGATTTTACAGTACAAGTATTTTTACCTTATGGTTCTACCGGTGTTAATCTGGTACGCCCTCTTCAGCTATGCTCCCATGTACGGTGTAACGCTAGCGTTCAAAACATTTAATTACAGTGAGGGGATTCTGGGCAGTCCTTGGGTTGGATTGGAGAATTTTCAAACGCTGCTGACCGACCCCGATTTTCGCAAGGCGTTTTGGAATACGGTCATTATCAGCTTGATGAAGCTGGTCACTCATTTCCCGATGCCCATTATCCTGGCGATTGTTTTATATGAGTTTTCCAGGACAAAAATGAAGCGGTTTTTTCAGACGATCCTGACGTTCCCGCATTTTATATCGTGGGTTGTACTGTCGGGGATTATTATCAATATTTTAAGCAAAGACGGGATTTATAACCAGATCATCATGCTGTTTGGTGGAGATCCGAATTCTCCTCTTGTCGATGAAAGTGCATTCAGACCCGTTCTGTATATCACGCATGTGTGGCGAGAGATCGGTTGGGATTCAATCATTTACCTGGCGGCTCTGGCAGGGATCAATCCTGAGCTGTTTGAAGCGGCTGAAGTAGACGGAGCGAACCGGTTTCGCCGTTTGCTAAACATCGCATGGCCGGGTTTGAAAAGTACAGTCGCAGTCCTGCTAATCCTTCAAGTTGGACAACTACTAACCCAAGGTTCGAGCTTCGAGCAAATTTTCAACCTGTATAGTTCGCCGGTATATTCGGTTGCCGACACGATCGATACTTACATTTATCGGACTTCATTCACGATTGGAGGAGACTTTGGATATATGACCGCCGTGGGTGTCGTAAAGTCCATTATCAGCCTAATCCTTTTATGGGCGGCCAATACGTTCGCTAAGAAGATGGGCGAGGAAGGACTGTATTAATCTGCAGGAAAAGGGGAGAAGCAAGTGACCGACATAACGGTTAAAAAGAGAAAAAAGTGGAGTGTTTTCGATATCGTCGCATTCGTGGTGCTGGGGCTCCTAGCAATAGTAACATTTTTTCCCTTCTATAATGTTCTTATTATCTCTGTGGCAAAGTTCGAAGCGATTAGTAAAAGCGACTTTTATATTTTTCCGCTTTCGTTTGACCTGTCCGCTTACAAGCTTTTGCTTCAGGATATGAAGTTTTGGACTTCCATCTTTAATTCTGTCATCGTAACAGTGGTTGGCGTGTTGTTCAGCATGACAATCTCTGTGGCGGGAGCTTACGCATTATCCAAGCGGGGTATGCCCGGCAGAAACATAATGCTTAGCTTGATCTTGTTCACTATGTTTTTCAATGGCGGTTTAATTCCTTTTTACTTAGTCGTTAAAGATCTAGGATTCGTAAACAATATACTCGTCATGATCATCCCTGCGGGTCTCAATACGTTTTATCTAATCATTATGAAAAACTATTTCAATACCATTCCAGAAAGCTTGGAAGAATCGGCTAAGCTGGATGGGGCGAATGATCTGTACATTCTTTTCAAAATCATTATTCCAATTTCTGCTCCATTCATGGCGACTTTTGCTTTGTTCTATGCTGTGGAAAGATGGAATGAATGGTGGTATGCATTAATTTTTATCAGTGACGCGGCAAAAGCACCCCTTCAGATTTATCTACGGGAGACACTTATTACTTCGAATTCCTTGCTAAGCCAAATGGCACAAACGATGGCCGAGCAGGAGCAGACGGGGAAGGTCTACACACCTGCACTTCAAATGGCAGCGATTGTAGTTTCGAGTATTCCGATTATTGTTGTTTATCCGTTCCTGCAGAAGCATTTTAATAAAGGCATTATGGTGGGTTCAATAAAAGGATAAGAAAGATTTTAAATAGATTGATTCTATCCTAAAATAGTATAAAGGGAGGTTTCAAGCATGCATAGAAAGAAAATAATGACATTGGCATTATGTATAACTTTGTTGGCTTCAGTACTCACGGCTTGCGGTGGAGGCAATAACGGCAAAGGGCAGGCTGGTTCAAACGGTGAAACATCTCCGAATTCTTCTAACTCCACTGATAATCCTTACAAGGATCCAATGACTATTTCTCTTGGGTTTTGGGATGCGGATGCCGAGATTGCTAACCTCGAAAAGGACCCGATCGCTAAACAAGTGTTGGAGAAATTCAACATCACACTAAAACCTGTCAATTTGTCTTGGGATGACTATACCCAGAAGATTCAAATGTGGGCCGCTTCCGGCCAATTGCCAGACATTTTCGCGATCGACGCCGTAGGTACACAATATCAGCGCAAATGGGTGAATCAAGGCGTTGTCAAAGCGCTCCCGGATCTTTCAAAGTATCCAAATCTTGCAAAATACTTCGAATCGCCAGATATTAAAGGATTAGGAGTGGATGGAAAGTATTATACTGTGCCTCGCCGGATGTTCCCGAGTGTCGATTGGAGCGCACTGGATCGTATGGTCTTCTATCGTTGGGATCTTGCTCAAAAGGCTGGGATCACCAAAGAACCAGAGACATGGCAAGAGTTTGAAGCCATGCTTGATGCAATCGTAAAGTCGGATCCGGAAGGCAAGCATGTTACTGGTCTTACGACGACAACTACCAAGATGCTGGGCGGATTCTTCTGGTTGTATGGCAACCCGGTTGCTACTAGTGATGGAAGCGGCAGTGATTTTAAATGGATCAAAGAGGATGGAAAGTTTATCCCTGCTGTATTCTCTAAAAATGCGCTGCCAGCGCTGCAAAACATGAAGAATATGTACGAAAAAGGATTGATCGATCCAGACATCGCGCTTGTTAAACCAGCAGAGTCCTATGACAATTTCGTAGCAGGCAAAGCAGCTGCTCTCCTGAGCGGTGGAGGTTTCATAAATTTAAATAGCGATATGTATGAAAAACGCTGGAAAACAGCTTATCCGGATAAGGATATGACGGAGAGCGTGAAGGCGCTCAAGCCGCTTATCGGTCCTGATGGTGAACGTTCACACGCTATCTTTAAAACATACTGGTCAGAAAGCTATTTCAGCAATAAGATTGACGATAAAAAGATGGATCGCATCATGGCACTCTATGATTATGTGTTGTCTCCTGAAGGCAAGGATCTGTTGACTTATGGCATCGAAGGTGTAGATTACAAGCTCGAAAATGGGCAGAAGGTTGTCATTGAAAAGGGTTCGTTAAATGAGAAGTATCCAGCTAGCAGATTTCTGAAGAATTTGGTGGCATATGAAACTTCAGATAGCTATAACATGGATAACCCGACGATTGCTAACGAAGGAATCCGCAAAGAAGCTGTCGATTACATCGACTGGATTCAGAATAATACGAAGGTTCCAGAATATGATATTCGGTTAACTTATATGTCCACCCCAACAAAGGATAAATTTACTGTGCTTGACCATGATGATTTGCTTAAGATCATGCTTTCCAAAGAACCTGTTGAGAGTTACTGGAATAGCATTGTGAACGATTATAAGGCTAAAGGCCTTGATAAAATGATTGAGGAAGTAAATGAGAAGGCCAAGGAACAAGGTATTGAATAATGGATAAATAGAGAAGATCCGGGTGGAAGTAGCCCGGATCTTCCGTTTAATTATTTGAAGTATGGCTTAGACGGTGCGGCGCTACTGACCGCATACTTATAAGATTGGGAGGGTAAAGTTTATGAAACTTAGCATTCACTTGACCGGGTTAACCGAGAAACAGTTAGCAGCAGTTTCAGAAGTAGCGGGAATATTGAGTATACGAATGGAACGCTCAGGGATACCAGTGAATTGTATTAAGCAAGGGAAGGGCTTTCGAATATCTTACGATGAGGCTCAGGTCACCATTGCGTATGGACAGGAACATCAGTTGATCCGGGCACTCAGCCGATTTCTTGAGAACGTACGCCGTGGAGAACGAGTTGAAATTAATGAACGGCCGGTTTATGAACAGTTAGGCTTCATGGTAGACTGTTCGCGAAATGCGGTTCTTAACTATCAAGGATATAAGGAATTGATCCGGCGTTTAGCGCTTATGGGATATTCAACGGTTCAGTTGTATTCGGAAGACACCTACGAACTGGAGGGATACCCTTATTTCGGCTATTTGCGAGGCCGATATACTGGAGATCAAATTCGGGAGCTGGATCAGTATGCCGCGTTATTTGGCATAGAACTGGTTCCTTGTATTCAGACCCTGGCCCATCTCGGCCAAGCATTGAAATGGCAGGCACATGCACCGCTTGTGGATTTCCAGGATATTCTCCTTATTGATGATCCCAGAACTTATGAGTTAATTGATCGAATGTTTGCTTTTATGTCGGCTCATGTAAGCAGTCGCCGCATAAATATCGGGATGGACGAAGCTCATATGATGGGACTTGGTAAATACCTGGATAAGCATGGGTATCAGGATCGATCTTCATTAATGTTAAAACACTTTAGCACTGTTATGGAGATCGCCAGAAAATATGCTTTCCAGACGATGATGTGGAGCGACATGTTTTTCCGTCTGGCCAGTTCCGGAGAATATTACGATGCTGAAAGTCCAATTAGCCCTGATATTGTAAAGCTGATTCCTGAAGATGTTACCTTGATCTACTGGGATTATTATTCGGAAACGCAGGAGAAATACGACGGGATGTTAAGCAAACATAAGCAGCTGAATGATCATATTGGATTTGCAGGTGGTGCTTGGAAATGGATGGGCTTCGCGCCAAACAATGAATTCAGTCGCCATGTCAGTCTGCTGGCTCATGATAGCTGTGTTAAGCATGGAATTCAAGAAGTGTTGATTACCGCATGGGGAGATAATGGCGCTGAAGCTTCCGTTTTCTCGGTTCTTCCTACCCTTCAACTTTGGGCGGAGCTGAGCTACACGGGATGTTTCGTGGAGAACCATGTCAAAGAAAGATTCAGCAGCTGTGTGCAAGGCAATTATGATGACTTTATGGCACTTGATGCGGCCAACCTGGTTCCGGGTAATTCGGCTCCGGGGGGATGTTCTATCAATCCGGCTAAATACTTGCTTTATCAAGATATTTTGTGTGGTTTGTTTGATCGACATGTTATTCCTAACGCGTATTCGAAGCATTATCAGCAAAGTGCAGAAAAGCTCGAACAGGCGATCACTCGCAATTCGCCTTGGCAATCCTTATTCTCTGTACAAGCCAGCTTGTGTCGCTTGCTCGAAATAAAGAGCGAAATCGGGATTTCTATACGCGACGCTTATCATCGGGGGAATTTAGAGGAATTGGCTCACTTTGCCAAGGTGACTTTGCCACAATTATCTGATTTGGCCAGACAATTCATGGACGACTATCGAGTGCAATGGGAGCTGGAAAATAAGGTATTTGGTCTTGATGTTTTTGATCTTCGTATGGGAGGAATGCTTGAGAGAATCAGAACGGCGATTCATCGAATCAATCGTTATGTCGA
Organism: Paenibacillus sp. FSL L8-0333; assembly: GCF_037965665.1. Taxonomy (NCBI): domain Bacteria; kingdom Bacillati; phylum Bacillota; class Bacilli; order Caryophanales; family Paenibacillaceae; genus Paenibacillus; species Paenibacillus sp. FSL L8-0333. Next base: position 3,986,701 of record NZ_CP150186.1, on the reverse strand, counting down.
AGGGAACGTGGAGCAGATTGCTGAATTAGAAGAGGAGCTTCTGACGTTCGACGGTCTTGTTGACGAGGGCGACCCCAGGACGATAAGTGCGAATTTATGGCACACGATTGCAACACCATCCGTGATCGCTGGGGTTTAAGGAGGGGGTGAGGTTATGATTGATACTAATCTGGACCATCAAAAGGGCACAAAGCAGCCCAACCTTTTGCTTATCACCGTAGATCAGATGCGTTTTGATTGCCTGAGCATTATGGGACATCCCGTCGTTGAGACACCCAACCTGGACGCTCTGGCATCAAGGGGGATCTTATTTGAGCACGCTTACTCGGCTACCCCCAGTTGTATTCCCGCCAGGGCTGCTATCATGACAGGAATGGGGCAAAGATCACATGGGCGGGTTGGTTATCGGGATAAGGTTGAATGGAATTACGCCCATACGATTGCCGGAGAGCTTGCTCAAGCTGGTTATCATACGCAGTGTGTTGGCAAGATGCATGTGTATCCTGCACGTAATCTATGTGGATTCCATAATGTGGTGCTTCATGATGGATATCTTCACTACAATCGGGATAAGAGCAAAACGTTACAGGATGAACACTATGATCAAGTGGATGATTATTTGCAGTGGCTGCGAAGACAAACTAATGCTAACTCGGATATCACTGATTTAGGCCTTGATTGCAACGCCTCAACGGTTGCCCGCCCCTGGCACTTGCCGGAAGCGATGCATCCCACGAATTGGTGCGTGACCGAGTCGCTAGACTTTTTGCGAAGAAGGGACCCTGGGAAACCATTTTTCTTATGGTCTTCCTTCGTTCGCCCGCATTCCCCATTGGATCCGCCACAATGTTATCTAGATATGTACAAGGACTTGGAATTTCCCGATCCTCCAATCGGAGACTGGGTGGACGAGAGTGCGGCCTTAAACGGAGCTAAGGATCCAACTTCTTCGTTCACTAATTTGCCAAAGCGCAGATTGGATCGTGCCCGTGCGGCGTATTACGCGCTAATTACGCATCTTGACGACCAAATTGGGAGGTTGATCAATGGGCTGCAGGAGTATGGAGTTTTAAATGAAACTTTGATTCTATTTACTTCTGATCATGGTGAAATGATGGGGGATCACCATTACTTCCGCAAATCTCTTCCTTATGAAGGAAGTGCTAAGATTCCTTTCATAGTGTTTGATCCGGGAGAAACGCTTGGACTTCTTGCAGGCTCCCGGCCTGATTCCATTGTAGAGCTTCGCGATATTATGCCCACATTTCTTGAAGCTGCTGGCGTCCAAATACCAGTTCCAGTAGAAGGGCAAAGTGTGTTGCCGCTGTGCAGGGGAGATCAGACATTATGGCGATCTTATATTCATGGGGAACAAGCCTATGGAGAAAAGTCCCACCACTTCTTAACGGATGGAAGAGAGAAATTTATTTGGTATTCTCAGACAGGGGAAGAGCAGTATTTTGATCTAGCGGCAGACCCCTCAGAGAAGATTAATGCGATAGGCTGTACTGATAAATTTGAGCGTATAAAAGAGTGGAGAGAGCGTCTTATTCACGAGCTGGAGGGACGAGAGGAAGGGTTTGTAAACAACGGCGAATGGATTGCCGGACGCCCAATATCTCATATTCTAAAGGCATCCCAATTGGGGAAATAATCATAACATAGGGCAACCAGAACTCACAGGTTGCCCTACGTCTGTTACGGATATAAAGAAAGGTTAGTGAATTTACCAGCTACTCCGGCGTTCAGGCAAAGGGTCCTGATCTTGAATCATTCGATGGACGAGCAATTCAACCATCGAATGGCGAATATCACTATAATCGGGATCTTCAAAACGATTGGAGTTTTCATGAGGATCCTCTTTCAAATCATACAATTCGCCGTAGGTCTCACCTGCGAAAATCACCAGCTTATAACGTGTTGTACGCAAACACTTAGCGTTAATGCCGCGGTCATGAGCAATATAAGCGGTCAGGGCAGAATTGCGCACATGGGACTCTCTTCCAGCCAGCACCTCCATCTGTGACACACCTTGAATTCCGTAGGGAGTTTTGAGACCTGCGGCTGCAAGCAGTGTGGGGACAATATCAACATGTTCCATCAAAGCAGGGACCCGTTGCCCGGAAGCAATCCCAGGACCGCGTACGATCATCGGGATTCGTGTTAACCCTTCATAAAACCACGGCCCCTTGTAAATTAGTCCATGGTCACCGAGCAGTTCTCCATGATCGCTGGTAAAGAGGATGACTACATCATCGTACATTTCTTTTTGACGCCAAGCTTTTATAATACGTCCGATCTGCGCATCAATGAAGGTAATCATCGCATAATAATTTCGGGTGAGCCGTTTCATATGCGCTTCATCAAGAGAATGCTCCTCACCGCCACCAGGCCAATATCCTCCCTGACTCTGACGCAGCAGATGTGGAGGACGAAGATGCACGTCATCTGCTTCTCTGGCTGGAGATGGAATGTCAGTGTCAGCGTACATATCCGCGTAAGCTTTTGGAGGGTCAAAGGGGTGATGTGGATCGACGAAACTGGTCCATAAAAATAGCGGTTGCTCGGTTTTGTGGGCGAGGATAGCATCGATACTCCGTTCAGCAATCCAATAAGTCTGATGCAGCTCCGGAGGGAGTTCGCTCTCCCACACATCGTTTTGAGCATTAGAAGCTCTGTAATGGTCCTTGCTGAAACGCTCTGCCACTTCAGGGTTACGCTGTCTAAGCCACTCCATATATTCCCCGATACAATTGTCTTCCGTAATATGATGTTCATCAAATCCGTAGTACGTTCCATCGGAAGCTCTTCCGCGGTCACGATAAGCAGGCTCTTCATATTCTTGTGAAAAGTTCCCCTTCATCTGAGGGCGGAAATGCATCTTTCCTATACCGATGGTTTTATAATCCGCTTTCTTTAAATGATCGCATAAGGTAAGTTCGTCTTCTCTGAGTGTGGTACCGATGTTCCAGGCACCATGAACATGCGGATACCTGCCTGTAAAAATGGAAGAACGTGAAGGCGTGCAAACGGGACTAGCGCAGTAAGCGCCAGTGAAGAGTGTGCCTTCCGAAGCAAGCTGGTCAAGTTCAGGTGTCAGTACGGAAGCGTTTTCGATACCTAGTGCGTCCGCGCGCATTTGATCTGTGGTAATTAACCAAATATGAGTTCTTTTTGACATCCGTAATAACCCCCTATGAATATAGTGTATAGCATCACAAAAGCCCCTAGCAACCAATGAATTCTCCATATATTTCATTAGAATCGTCCATATGGGTTGATATTTTTATTACCTATAATTAAATAGTCTATCTCAATGTTGGAGGAGAAATTATATGCGGAAGTTATCCATATCAGGGGATCATTTTATATTGGACGAACAACCCATCCGATTGCTTTCTGGTGCGCTTCATTATTTCCGGATCGTTCCGGAATATTGGCAGGATCGTTTGCTGAAGCTGAAGGCTTGTGGATTGAATACTGTTGAAACCTATATTCCTTGGAATTTACACGAACCAGAGGAGGGGAACTTCAATTTTGCTGGATTTGCTGACATCGAGGCTTTCGTTAGACTTGCCGGAGAGCTTGGTTTGCACGTGATTTTGCGTCCAAGTCCTTATATTTGTGCGGAATGGGAATTCGGTGGATTGCCAGCTTGGTTACTTGCGGACAATAACACACAACTGCGTTGTAATGATAACGTCTATTTATCTAAGTTGGATGCCTATTTCGATGAGTTGCTTCCACGTCTGCGGCCCTTGTTAAGCACTAACGGTGGGCCTGTGCTTGCCCTTCAAGTAGAGAACGAATATGGAAGCTTTGGTAGTGATAAGACTTACCTGAATGATCTAAAAGCAGGAATGATCGCCCGCGGCATGGACGTTCTGCTGTTTACTTCAGATGGAGCTGAAGATCATATGCTCCAAGGCGGTATGATTGACGGAGTGTTCGCCACTGTGAATTTTGGTTCACGGGCAAAGGAAGCCTTTGCTAAACTACGTGAATATCAGCCTACGGGACCGTTGATGTGTATGGAATTCTGGAATGGATGGTTTGACCACTGGATGAAACCGCATAATACACGCCCCGAATCTGAAGTAGCGGAGACTTTGGATGAAATGCTGGCTTTAGGAGCCTCTGTTAACTTCTATATGTTCCATGGGGGGACGAATTTTGGATTTATGAATGGGGCAAATCTTTTTGACAAATATGAGCCCATCGTAACCAGCTACGATTATGATACGCTGCTGGACGAATCCGGTAAGCCAACTGCAAAATTCTATGCAGCACGAAAAATAATTGAGAAATACGTAACGTTACCGCCACTGGAATTACCGCCGTTATTAAAGTCACAAGCTTATGGTAAAGTGTTGATGACAGAAGCAGCACCACTGTTCACTCAGTTAGACGTTTTGTCTACCCCAGAACATAGAGCATGTCCCGAGCCAATGGAGAAACTGGGTCAGAATCATGGGTTCATCTTATATTCGACGAGGATCAGTGGACCCCGCAGCAGTATGGAGCTCGTCCTTCAAGAAGTACGTGATCGTGCGCTTGTATTCGCGAATGGGGCCTTTGTCGGTACAGTTGAACGCTGGGATCCGCGAGGAATTCCATTAGAGGTTCCAACGGAGGGACTGCAGATCGACATCCTTGTGGAGAATATGGGGCGTGTAAATTATGGCCCGCTGCTTTGTGATCCAAAAGGCATAACCTGTGGCGTTAGACTCGGCTATCAATTCCTGCATGATTGGACCATTCATTCTTTGCCTTTAACCAATCTTAAGGGATTATCATTCACACCGATAGATTGCGAGCAACGTCAGCAGCCTACTTTTTACCGGGGGAGCTTTCAAGTCAGTAAGTCTGAGGATACTTTTTTGCGGCTGGACGGATGGAGTAAAGGTCAGGTTTTCATAAACGGCTTTAATTTAGGGCGCTACTGGGAGCAGGGTCCAACTAAAACACTATACTTACCAGCTCCGCTTCTGCGTCAAGGTGATAACGAGCTTATCTTATTCGAACTACATGGCGTAATGGAGCCAGTGGTTACTTTTGTAGATACACCGGAGCTCACATGATATTTAACGGTTGAGTAAGTATCATGATTCTATAGTACGGGTCTGATGATTTTTAATATATAATCAAAACAGCCCAACAATTTATAGGAACTGAAAATGCACGATTAGGGTGGGTTAGAGGAGGATTTTAAATGAGCTATGATTTGATGGCATTTGAGACGTCTAAAGCACCGCAAGAGAGAGCAACGTTTATGGAGTGGTATGAGCAGCAAGTGCAGTGGTCGGAAGACCATGCCTATAACGATCCATCGGTTTTATCGGAGGCGCTGCAACGCTTTTATAGTGAGTTGTCTGAGCAATTTCCTAATATGAATGTAGAGGACGAGATTTTTGAGGCGATGGAGGAAGCCGGAACGGATAACCGGTTAACTGACTACTCGCTTGGCTCATCCGTCATCTATGCGGCTTTTGCGTATTCCGTAGCTGACGAAGCTTATACGGCGATGCGGGAGTTGGCTATAAAACATAAAGTTGGATTTTTTGATGTAAGCAGCAACGAAGGTGATATTATTTTTCCTTGAAGCAATATGATTTAGAGTGTAGACAGCTGGTTGCTCTCCTAGTTGTGAATGAAGGGGCAACCAGCATGTTTTTTATCTTCTTTACTCTACTACAGACGGAATAATACACTCCTTAATCAGAGGCCAGCGGTCACGAGGCTGAAGTGTGAATTCTGAGGCGATGGTTACGACAAGATCCTTTTCTGGAATGCAGCAAATGACATTACCACCATCACCTAACGCTGAGTAGGTGTAAACCCCGTCTTCTTCGCGTAGCCACCACAAGTAACCGTAATGATTAGGGTTCATCGCTGTTGATTCCTCAATCCATGTCTCCGAAATGATCTGATTTTGCTCCCATTGTCCACGGTTCAAATATAATAAACCAAAACGCGCCATATCGCGTGGAGACAACGTAAGTCCCCATCCTCCTGTGGTGATACGATTTGGGTCTTCCACCCACCCCTTCACATTTACCCCAAACAAATCATCGAACCCAAATGAGCTCATCTCATAATCCGGGATTTCATTCATTCCGATAGGTTTAAATAAACGTTCGTTGGCGAACTCACGGGCACTTTGTCCAGTGCTGCGCGTGATGATGGCAGAAAGCAGATGTGCTCCAGCGGTAGAATATTTGAAATCCCCAATTGTTCCTTGTTGGCCTAGCATATCCAGCGTATATTTTACCCAGTCAGGCTGCATACACATTTGCTCCAGCGGTTCGTGCCAATCTGCAAAAGCATAAGGTGCGGTCATCGTAAGGAGATGGTGCAAGGTGATTTCTTGTTTTTGCGGATCTTGAGCAGCGTTTGGAACATAGTCCGGGAAAAACTCCAGTACCTTTTGATCTGCATTGTTAATAAAGCCAGCATCTATGGCAATGCCTATGAGCGCGGATATGATACTTTTTGTTACAGAGGCCACATGATGTGTGTCATTCGGGCCAGCGCCATTATAATATTTTTCATAAGCGATAGTTCCACTTCTTATCACAACAATCCCGTTGATATTGCTATACTCGGATTTGATCCTTGATTCTAGTTCTGAAAGCAAATCAGCATCCATTCCCAAGTTTGCGGGGGCTGAGATTTGCCAATCTGAAGTTGGATAATTGTTTTTGAGCATGAAAGTAACTCCTTTATGAATTTTTTTTCTTTACTGGAAAATAGACCTCGGTAACCAGATCCTCAGGCACAGCGGCTTGTATCGGGTCCGTTACATATATTTCATAGGGCGAATTCACCATTTCATAACCTTCATTTTCTATCCATTCTCTCAGCTTTGCATAGACCGAGGTCAATTCTGAATAGGCGCCTTTAAGAACAGATCTCGCACAAAGAGCATCAGGCAAATCTCTTGTACCTTTTACAACCTCTTTTATGGGGAGAGCAAACTCTGTATCATTTCCGGCTGGATTATATTCATGGCTGTGATAAATTGTTATTGGCGTACCGAGCAAAGTGAGTTTTTCAGTGGCGATTTTTTCATATAGCCCGCTAAAATAATGTCCATAACCTAGCGCATAGTCATCACTGCTCAACATCTGACGCGTAAAAAGAATATTCATAGGCTGAGTTTCAACAAGCTCTACTTTTATCTCATTCAGGTAGGACATCATGGGGATACCTTTCTCCAAATTTAATACATCACTATTGATTTGTTTTAAGGTGTATTCATAAGTACTTATTTTCTCCTGTATTTCTTTTTTCTTGAGATTAAGGGCTGAGTAGAGCTTCTCTTCTGAATGATCCTGTTCCCATTGCAAAATGTCTCTGATTTCTTCCAGCGAGAAATAATAAGCTTTTAGACGATTGATAAAAAGCATTTTTTTAAGTTGTTTGATGGAGTAATACCTATAACCGTTCTCAGGGTTAATCTCATCGGGATGAATTAATCCGATCTCATCATAATATCGAAGCGTCTTCGTAGAAACTTCGCATATCTTCGAGAATTCTCCAATCGACAGCAAAAAGTCATCTCCTTTTTTCGTTTGAATTAAGCTTCCAAGCTAAAACATCGATGTTTGGTTCTAGATCTACTTAACACCTTACCCTAAGGTCAAAGTCAACAGCAAAATAGTGAACCGATTCCAAGGTTACGACAATATATAGGTAAATGGCCATTCAGAAAGGAGTAGCCAACGGGGCTACCCTTATTTATTAGAGTGTATCATTTTAGCTAAAGCCTTCAAATATTTCCCATAAAACTTCTAGAACATGTTAAGATTTTCACAAGAAAAGATTATAGGAATGGAGAGGAGAACATTTTGTCTAGAAAAAAATACGTATCTTTATTCGTTTTGTTTATCGTCCTGTTATCGGGTTGCGAAAAAAACAATGCCGATATATCCAATAATACAGATGTAGATGTAACTGATGATCAAGAATATAACTTGCTGATTACGAATAACAGTCCGTTATTTTTAAAAAGTGTAGTTGTTACCGTTGATGAAGGAAATGACGTTCAAATTAACTCTTTGATCGACAGTAATATTAAGCATGGTGGGGTAGCAAAGTTCCCCATAGATAATGGAAAGCATTTATTTAAGGTTACACTCAATCCGAAAGATAATTACTCGGTCAGTAAAGAATTTAAGGAAGAATTTAAAGCAGGAGAGATTGTTGAATATCAGATCCTAATAGAACAAAACGAAGTATCTATTCAAAAGATTAAGGATATTAAATAGCAGACTCAATTATAGCAATGAAAAAGCAGGTGGACTAGCCACCTGCTTTACCGATCACCACACTTTAATATAATTTTTGCCCTTATTCAAAAGTGTAAGAGGTCCTAAAGTGCTTTTATTCTCTTTCTTGTTATCCAGAAAATCTGTATCCAGAATTATATTGCTGCCATCCGGATTCTCAAACTCGGCATCCACGATGCGCACCCGCGGCAAAGTCTCAGTTGAATGTACCTCACCTAAGAAGTTAACGAAGCTTTCAGGCAGATCAATAGAAAGGAATCCTTCATCTCCTTGATCTACAATAAAGAAGTCTGGACCAAAGCTTTCCTCAACCAGCTTTACATTCTCTCTTTCGAAAGGCTCAGCACCGTTTAAATAAGCGTTGTTATTAATGAACATAGGCTGTTCAACGAGTTCAAACTCCTCAAGATCACCGTGTAACTTATGGACATTCTCGATATACTCCGCCAAAGAGGTGGTGTAGTTATTGAAATGTGATGTTCCCACGCCTGTCCATCCGTCTTTTCCAACAATGATATTGTTGTAGAACCGATCGTCCCCACCATAAATAAGTGAGAAACCGGCAATTTTTGTACTATGCGGAAGATGATATTGCGTGGACCGGTTTAGTACCTTACGATGAACCATCCTGCCGCCGATCAGATTGTTGATATAGGCTCCACCTTGGGCTACATTCTCCAAAGCATGTTTAGCTGTCAAGATATTATGGTCAACAATGTAGGGGCCATGGCTTACTTCTATAAACAAATCCCGGTGATTTTGATAGAACAGATTTTTACTGATTCTTGTCCCTTGGGTCTGCCAATCCAGCCATAAACCTAAAGTACAATCGTGAATCCGGTTATGGTGGATGTGAGTATCGATCGGTGCGTGAAGCTTGATCCCGGCAATTTCGTGGCCCCAGAATTCCCGTTTTATCGCAATGTTGTAAATATGGTTATGATGAATTTCGCTGAAAATACAACCTAAGTGGCCGACGATGGCATTTTGGCCGCAATCATAAATGGTATTATGGCGGATAAGATGTGAACCGATCGATTCTTTGCTCCAGCCCTGACGCTCAGCAGTAAAGACGGATTCAAGCTGATATTGATATCCGGGTTTGTCTTTTCGAATGGTACGGTAATTATGGCCTGTGGAAGCTTCTTTGCCGATACTGATAGCGCTGCATTTGGCATCGTGAATGATATTATTTTCAATAATCCAGCCTTTGCTCCAGTTAGTGCCCAGCAGTCCGGGCTGGTCTGCCGTTGGAGGTGCCCAAGGTGTTGCCGCATGCGCCATTTCAAAACCTTTTACAGTAATATAATCAATCCCGGTTTCTTCAGGGTAGAAACAAGATCTGCGTACATTGATTTCTACCAGTTCTTTGTTCGGGTTGGCACCTTGGAAATTAGCGTAAATCGTGGTGTGGTCAGGGCTTACTTTGGCAAACCAAACATAGGTCGTCTGTTTTGGATTTTGGACCGGAACCATCTCATGTGTCCAGAGATCCTTGAACTCCAGCTTTTCGACGGGAGCTGCCAGTTGATCATACTGACTGACCTCATAAAAAGACATGCCATTTAGATATACATCGCCTAAGTGTCTTGTCTCCTCTATAGTGACGAGCCAATCGCCAGACACTTCCTCAACATACGGATTAAAGCTGCCAAAAAACGTGTTCGGCAAGATCACTTTCCAAATATGATTCTCAACCTGCTGCCAATCTTGTATATGTTCAGAGCCTTTTATGACAACCTGCTCGTCTTCAGCGGCTTGATAAATAATTCTTCTTTGTTCGCTTAATCCTTTGTATCTCGGTTTTACCCATTCGCGATATATCCCTTCATGAACGATAATCTTGTCCCCAGCCACAGCTGCTGAAGCCGCTTTATTGATGGTTAAAAAAGGATCATGTTGAGTACCTTGACCTTGATCTGAACCAGTTTTTGATACGTGATATTCCATTGTCCTATAACCTCCGCTTGGTTGACTTTATCCAATATTATAGGAAATAACGTTGTTAGTTCTATACTTTATATAGTACACTTTAAGACAAAATTAGTGTTTTCGTGAAGGAGAATCTACTTGTGGCCCTTTTTTGAAAAACATGGTGTCGGCGAAAAAGATTACTTTAAACTCATTCCCTTGAAAAACTATCATTTTCCACTTCATTTTCATCGGGCATTTGAGATTATTTATGTCAACGACGGGCAGTTATCTATCACCATTGATGGGAAAAGCTATCAGGTGCAGAAAAATGATCTGGTTTTTATTTTTCCTAATCAGATGCATGAATTTGAGACGATTGATTTTTCGGAGATTATGGTGATCCTTTTTTCCACAGAATTGATAGGTGATTTTCACATGAATTATAAAAGCTTTATTCCAACTGACAATGTCCTCCATGCTGTGAATGAACCTGATTGTTCAAAGCTGGATTCGATTTATAGCCAGAAAAGTTTCCTGTATGGTGTATGCGCGGGGTTGATCTGTCAGACATCATTTGCTCCGGTCAAACAGTCCCCGCAAACAAAGGTGCTCTATAAAATCCTGCTTTTTGTAGAACAAAATTATTCTGCCGATTGCACATTAAAAGCTGTAGCAAAACATCTGCAATATGATTACCCGTATTTATCAAAGCTATTTGTCCAGCTGATGAAAATACCCTTCACAGATTACTTGAATCACTATCGGATCTCACACGCATGTTATATATTAAAAAACTCGAATGTGACTATTGGTGAAGTCGCCAACCTTTGCGGCTATAGCAACTTACGGTCATTTCATCGGAATTTTCAGAAAATCACCCATCAATCGCCGAAAGGGTATCGGGTTTCCAATCCGCCTGATAAGAAAATGAACTAGAAGACTTTAAGAGGGTAGGGAGGAGGATAAAAAGAACTCCAAAACCACGAGTATAGTGGTCTTGGAGTTCTTCTTTTTTTTATTGTTGCATCATAATTCTGTAAATCAGCATGGCTGCTTCGGCACGTGTGGAATGGGCAGTTGGTGTAAGCTGCTGCTGAGAGTCTCCTTTAATGAGACCTGTTGATACCAGCGCCGCAATATCATTTGCCGCATAATTAGAAATTTGATTATGGTCAGTGTAGCTGTCTAATGCAGAGGAAGAGGTCGTATTCGATTTCCATACCTCTGCAGCCTTCAATGCCCTAGCTGCCATAACAAACATCTCTTGTCTGGAGATGGAATCATGAGGGTGGTAAAGACCGTCGGTTTGGCCCGTAACGACCCCTAATTTCTGAGCAGTCATAAGTCCCTCATAAAAATAATCGTTAGGTGACACATCAGCAAAGCTATTTCCTTCTGCTGCGGATAGACCTAAAGCTCTAACTAATAATAGTGCAAAATCTGCGCGTGTAATAGTCTGTTCGGGTCTAAACTCTGTTTCCGTTACACCATTAATGACACCTTTTGATGTTAGTACTTCTACAATAAACTTCGCCCAATGAGAATCTGTTATATCCCTGAACGTTTTGTGATTGTAAACGGCGGCGTATTGTCCAGATGAATTTGTTGTTGAGAAAATAGCTTGCTTCTTATCTGAATCATAATTCCCGCCTAATACCGGTTGGATGACTCCGTACTCATTGACGTTCCACACTACAATAAAGGTGTTGTTCAATGGAGGTACAGCTTCTAGATAAGGAAGCCCAATTTGTATGGCTGAATTTAAGCTCTCTAATTGAACTGTTGTACCATCCAAAAGTAGCTCGTAATCAATAAGCAAACGTTCACCCAATCGCTTCTTTAAACTTCCTGTTGTATCGACAGATTTGAGGAGCAAAGTAACTGTCTTCACATTGTCCAGTGTCTTCGCCGGGAATAGATTATCCGGAAGTACAAAGGTAGCTAGTGTTGTATTGATCTCAAACTGCAATGTGGAAGTTCCAACAAGAAATGCAGCGGCAGGGAGAGTGACTTCAAATGAGCTATCATCTGACGATTGTTCCTCTGCAAGCTGAATTCTTAGGATTTTATGGCCTGCAGAATTAGGTTTGGCTAAAGCGATAATCTTTTGTAAGGAAGATTCAGTCAATATCGCACTAGTTTTTCCTCCATTCATAGTAGTAGGTATCTCAATCCTTACGCTACCGTCCAAATGGAGTATAGTAGTGGCCGAATCTCCAACCGATGATCCGGAACTGCCTGAGCTCGGGGCAGCCGTCGGGCTTGGAGAAGCCGTCGGACTCGGAGAAACAGTCGGACTCGGAGAAGCCGTCGGGCTCGGAGAAACAGTCGGACTCGGAGAAGCCGTCGGGCTCGGAGAAGCGGTCGGGCTCGGAGAAGCGGTCGGACTCGGAGAAGCCGTCGGACTTGGAGAAGCCGTCGGACTTGGTTCCGGTCCATCAAAAGGAATGAACTTCAAGAAATCGCCCCAGATTATATTCCCGTCGGCATCCCGAGAGTAATTGACTACAGGATTTAAGCTGACAAAGTTAGAATCGGTCAGTTCTAAACCTGATTTATTCGCCGATCGCGTACCGTCAAACATGAAATTATTGTCCGCAGCTAAAGAAGCTGGATATTGGTCTTTTGCAATGTTGGCAGTTCGGTAAGATAAGAAACCGTCAATCGTAAAGTCAGCAGTAATGTGATCATAAGTGGTGAAGCTTATATTACCACGCATATTGTTAAATCCGATGTTGTTGATGGCGATCACACCTGGATTACTATTGCTTGTAAAACCATAAGCGCCATTACCAAAGGCGATTGAATCGCGAATGGTATGTGTGACATGAATGCCTTCGCCACCAAGCTTGAAGCCATTTTTATCACCGGCACCTACGGTTCCGTCTGTTAAGAACCCATTGTTGAAGGCGGCGCTGTGCTCAATCAGCACTGAACCTATCGCTCCTGAGCCTGCTTTCGTATATAAGTCCCAGCCATCGTCGATATTGTTATGCGCCAGACAACCTCTAAAAATATTACCAACACCCGCAGTCAATTTTGCCGCAAAGCCATCGGCATTATTGTCGGATGGATCACGGTTGTCGAAAGAGGTACTGTTGAGAATTAAGTTGTAGGAAGGCCATTCACTGAGTTCTATCGCGGTACCATCTGTTCGGCTGATTTGTAGACCAGTGTCACCATTCGCATAGAAACGGCTATTTTCAACGATGTTATAATTGCCTCCCACTGTAAAGCCCTTGGTATTCCCAGCTGAGCGAGTGAAATCAAGTCCCTTCACATGCCAATAGTTTCCGCTCAAGAGAACGCCTTCTGTTTTTTTGTCAAAATCAAAGATAGGTCTTGCTCCTGGTGCTGCTTCTATATACTTTTTGGCGGAGGCTTTACCATCATTGTACTTTTTAATCTCAAGTGGTGATTTCCGCACATAACGACCCTCAAGCACAATAATATGCTGACCTGGCTTAACGAAATCAATCGCAGTATCGATATCAAGTGGGAGATTGATCGTTCCATCTCCGGAGCTTGATCCGGTGGGCGATACGTAGATCTCATCATCTTCGTTATAACTTTTTAGGGTGACGGTAAAGTTGCTGATAATCTTCTCATAAGAGGTCAAATACTGAGTATCATCTGGTAAAAAAGTAATACTAAAGTTCGTATCTCCTTGATCAAGAAGTCTCGTGGGAATAGAAAGACGTTTACCAGCTATTGCCTCGATATCCTGAGCGATGATCGTAGAACCTTGCTTCAACGTCACCGTTCCGTTGACATTAGAGCGTACAATCATTTGGTAAGCTGGATCTGAAGTTTTACTTAGTGAAAGAATATTTAAGATAGGTGTGACGGGAATCGCAGGTGGTTCTATTTTAGGAGAATCTGTAGCTGCTGAAGTGACTGTTAATTGAATATTGCTTACATTAATTGTGGCTAAACGAGCGGCATAGAATCCGACGTACATTTTTGAATCCTGTACGCTAAGAATGTCTGGTGTGAAATGAATAGCTTGCTGGCCATTATTGAGCTGTCCTGTAAAACCACTATTCGTCTTTGCTAACGTTAAATGGTAAGGTGCTGCAGGAACAGTATTGGCAGGTGCCGGACGTTCTTTTTGAAGCATGATGGTTTGAATCCCTTTACTGCCAGTCCCATCCGTTTTTTCAACTCCAGTGCGGACAAAAAGCTGTGTGCCCAGATCGCTTTTCGTCCCGCCGCTATAACCACCGAGGGCAGCTATATTGGATGCAAAGACGCTAGAATTTCCTTGTGTGCCGATGACGTCACGTGCCATAATGCCAAAAGATTCTTGCCCGTCATATGGATTTTTTGCAAAAGCCAACACTTGGACATCCGCAGACAGCACGAAATTATCTTCCGAAGCATCTAGCTCGGTGTAATAGAAGGTAATGCCGTCATGATCTTCGGTGACTTTACCGCCGCCTTCCAAAGCGATCAGCTGGGCGGATCCATCCTCGTTGACAATCGTCTGATTGTTAGCAGCTGAAGTGGACTGACCGAATTGAATGCTTTTCCAAATGGGATCCATCTTTTCTTTTACTGTAACGGAATACGTAATGGGCTTAATAGAAGAATCGGTAGGGAGTATACCAATTTCATACAATCCAGCTGCCTGATTGTCGAACTTGGAAGTGTCGAGCGTATAGCTGTTTAGCTTCTCTCTATCTGAATTATCATACACTTTGGATACGAGCAGATTTTTGCTGTCAAAGTTGTCGTTAATAAAAAAGGTAGTTTTAGGATAGCTGGTGACTTCGATGCCTACTAGTTTTTTAACGTTGACCTTAACTTGAAAAGAGGTTGTTAAGCCTTTATGCGTAATTGTGATTTTTTTATCGCCAGATGTCGTGGTGTCGAGAGGAGAGACTTTGTATTCATTGTTCAACAGCCGAATCTGTGTACCATCACTGTAATGAGCATAAACCACAAGTCCTTCTAGTTTGAGGGAGTCACCGATATAGTAGAGTGTTTGTTTAGGTTCATTTCGAATTTCTAAAGCGGATAACGTCGCTGCTTTTACTTCCACATTAAAGGTCGTTGTGATTGCCGGCGCCTCTGTTGAAGTAACGGATACCGCTGTGGAGCCTGATTGCGTAAATAGATACGGTAATAAATCGCTGACCGGTTGTCCGTTAATGGAGAGGGAATAAAGATCACTGGTCAGTTCTTTGGTCAAGAAGCCGTCATTATAATTGGCAACAAGAACAAGACCTTCTGGATCGAACGTATCCCCTGGATAATAAACGGTTTTAGCTGGATAATACTTCACTGATAATGAGGTCATAGATAATGGAACGATTTGCAAAGGAATGCTCACGAAAGCACCGTTGCAGTTAATGGTTATGATATTTTCTCCAACCTTGCTGCTATCAAAGCCTGTAACAATATAATCCGTAGAAGACAAAACGGCCTCACTCTCATCAGAAAAAATAGCCTTAACGACTAATCCAGTCAAATCAAGGGATTCACCAACCAGATAAGTGGTTTTCGTCATTGCGCTGGTATCAGCGGTTAAGCTGGTTACGATTTTGGATTCAAGCTGGATGTCTATGTCACTGAAAGTAACAGTTGCATCTCTAGCTACATAGATTCCGGCAAAAAGAGTATCTGTGAACGTATCGTCCAGAGTTATGATTTCGGTCTGATCACCCACACTTAATCGATAAGTATCTCCTGTTTTTTTAATACTTAGCGAATATACAGCTCCTGCGGACGGGGCCTGGATATCGCTAAAAGGATTTAACTTCACTTGGGTGTCTTTTTTATAAAAACCTTTCATTACCTGATCCAAAGCACTCACCGCCGCATAGTTAGAAGTGGTTGTGCTTGTATCTCCGTTCGTCCCAATACTGTCGCGGAGCATAAGACCGAAGGATTTCTGGTTAGGTGTGCTGACAGTGCTATTGCTATTAAAAGCAATCACTGAAGCGGTCGCTTTCAGTTCAAAGTTCGCATCCACAGGAATCTCTTTCGAATAAAAAGATATTCCCTCATCGCTGCTGGAGATTTTGCCGCCGTAAGTCGTCATCGTTACAGAGGTTGGACTTTCAATTATAGGTTCGGGGTTCTTAGTTGGACTAGTGTTGCCTCCGAAGGCGCTGAAGCCCCAAGGTCCTAGCTCGATTTGACCTTCTTGACTGAATTGAATATTACGGAACGTAACCGTAGTATTTCTAGCGGTGTAAAGGCCCGCATATTGAATGGAGCCGTCAAAGCTTTCGATCGTTTTGGTTTCATTGCCGATGCGGACAATATACAGATTTCCGGTCTTTTTGATGCTTAATTCGTAATTCTCTCCTTGGGCAGGGCGATTAACGTTATCAAACACGTACCCAAGTTTCTGTAGGCTTGTATTTTGCAATTTGTGAAACGCTTTCATTTCTTGATCCAAAGCACCCACGCCGACGTAATCTCCAGAGTAGGCTCCGAATTGGTTATCCCACACATTGCCGCGCAGCATTATTCCGAAGGAAACTTGGTTATTGGCTGTCCAAGCATCCACGTGAGCCGTTGCCTTCAACTCAAAATTAACACTTGGATCAACCTCTTTAAAGTAATAAGCGATACCTTCCGTGCTGCCCGATACTTTGCCTCTATCGTTCGAGCTTCGCAGTGTAGCTGATCCATCCGTGTTCTCCGTAATGCCAAAGTTGGCTGCAGTAATCTTGTCTTGCCCCCCAACATCACCAAATACGCTGCCTTGCCATTCACTTTGAATGTTAATCATTCCTTCATAAGGATCAGGTGCTTCCTCTGCAAACATCGATAACGGAAAAGAGGAGCACAAAAGCAGGAAGGTTACGAGCATGGCTAACAAACGTTGTTGTTTTCTCAATGATTAAAACCTCTCCTTATATGATCGATTTTGACCAAAGCTAAGCTTGATCATCCGAAATTATACGTTATCACTAAAGCGTACAGCTATAATCAATACGCCATATAACGCTGTTTATGCAGTAGGAGAGGGAGAATCTGAGTTAATGACACCCGGTTTATGCCTTTGCTTCTGCTACTTATGTGGAGTTTTCGGAGCTTGGTGTTGGTGGTTAGCACGCTGGCGTGGTGGTTACGGGCGCCGAAACTGCCGATAAGTACGTTCGCAGTGGAAGTCCGTGACCTTTTGAGCCCAAATTACTTCCGCGGTTGTCGTTACGGACCCTAATGCAGCTATTTCTGCTAATTCGCTCATTTTCCCTGAGTTTCGGACTGCATAGCTCTTAATGAGCTGAAAAAGTGGATCAGAGCAGTGTTTTTGAGTAAATAGCTGCAACGGAGTCCGATAGCGTGGCGAAAACGAGGAAATTCAGCAAATAAGGGCTATACGGTCCGAACGTAGGGAGTGCATTGGTGATAGTCGTAGGTATTCTATAAGATACGTAGATTCTGGGGAAATCAAAGCCAAAATACGGGCTTGGCTGTGGGTAATTCCTTCCGCGGTTGCCGTTACGGACCGTAATGCAGCTATTTCAGCTAATTCGCTCATTTTCCCTGAGTTTCGGACTGTATAGCTCTTATTGAGCTGAAAAAGTGTATCTGAGGGGTGCTTTTGAGTAAATAGCTGCAACTGAGTCCGATAGCGTGGTGAAATCGAAGATAATTGGCAAATAGGGGCTATACGGTCCGAACGTAGGGAGTTCAACTGGCGAGAGTGTATTAATGGATGGCAAACAGATTAAAACTGGCTTACAAAGTGAACCAAATCATCTAAATATTGCTCAACAACAATATGTCGTGGGAAAAAGACTGCGGTCAAATATGTTCTTAATGGTGATGAGGCATTCTTTTTTGAGAGCATAGAGTGATCAGCATCAGGAAGATAGAAGACGGAGAGTAGGTTTTTAGGAATTTTTTCACGGTAAATACGTTCGGTTTCCTCAACATCTACATTTATATCTTGCCCGCCAAGAACTAAGTGGACAGGAGTAGTGAAGTTTTTTAAATCCTCACTCGCATCTGACTGATAATTTTTAGAGAAAAAACCCCATTTTTCTTTGGAAATTAAATCGTCCGATTGTGCAATTCGCAAGTAACTTTCATATGACGCCTGTTCCTTAAGTAGCAGTAGGATTTGCGCGTTATAATCTTCTCTCTTTTTTATTTCCTTTTCCGAAAAACCTTCTAAAATCATCTCTTGTCTGGTATTGTATTGTCCTTGAGAAATCCATTGAATGGCGGGGGATACAAGAATACTGAAGGCGAGATCAGGCACTTTTTTAACAATCTTGGGAATCACCCAGCCCGCCTGACTTGCTCCCCACAAACCAATAGCTTGAGCATCAATCATAGGTAAGGCTTTAGCCCAGTTAATAGCATATATAGTTTCTTGTGCTCTATCCTCCATGCTTTGCTCTAGCCAGTTCCCTGAGGAACCCCCAATACCTGGTTTGTTAAGAGATAAGGAAGCATATCCGGCAGAGGCGAGCTTTTCCCACAAAGGTTTATATCCATCATCGTAAGTATCATTAACTGGGCCATCCCCATGAACAAAAACTACCAGTCCGACGGTTCCAGAGTAGCTTTCGGGCAGAACTAAGGTTCCTGTTAGTTGACCTTGAGGCGTATCAATTTCAATTTTTTGCTCAGTCATTGAGAAAGAATGTTGCTGTAGTACGAACAAGACCGCTGCAATTAACAACGAAATGGTAATCATCCAGACAGTTAGCTTAATTTTCTTTTTCATTCATTGATCCCCCAGATTGTAGCGATGTTTTTCTTGTCATGTAATGCCAAATAGGCTCTTTAAAAAGTAAATGTCTTACCGCGCTATAGTTAGATTTATGGATCTCAAAGTTCAACTGCTGGTACATATTAATGGCTCGTTTATTCTTGTTAGCAACATGTAGCGTTAATTTTTCAACCTCAGAATGACTGTTTACAAAATCCGCCGCCCAACCCAGCAACTCTTTGCCAATTCCCTTATTACGGTGACTGGACCGAACAGCCAAATGAGCCACATAACACTCTTTTGCTCTAGGTTGATAATCCAAAAAATATAACCCAAGGATTAACTTACAAACATTTAAGTATCCAAATTTCTTGAATAGCTGCAAAAAGGGAGCCCGATTCAGTGGTTTAATTGATCCTTTTTTAAGGGAGAGCGTATCCTGCCATTTTAAGTAGATAGTGCCAACCACTTCTCCGTTTTCATAAGCGATTATTTGTTTAGATGATAAGGAAGAAGAATCTTGTTCCCAAAGTCTTATAAGTAGATCAGCAATTTCATTGTCCTCGAGAGAGAGGAGAGAGTGAAATTTCCCGTGAAATGCATCTACCAATAGCCTGCTTACAGCCTCACGATCTTGTTCCTGGTAATGGGCGATGATAACCTCGTTTGTACTCATTTAGTGGTATCATCTAAGGCATGCTCGATTTGAATTTGAAGCTCATAATGAAGCTTGTCGTTGTTAAACATGGATAGGTACGATTTCTCCAGAATGATGATTGGTCCCAATACCATGTAGTGATGCCCATTTAAAAAGTGTTCCAGCTTGGCAATTTCATGATCTACATCCTGATCGTCAGCTACAAAAAATGCTTTATAGAGATAGCACCCTTTTTCTAAAAAAATGTCAGGGGCGGGAGTGGTTTCAATGGTTTCAAAGCATAAGGTTACTTGTTCAGAATCGTATACATAATGCAAATCTGTTTCAAATAAATGATGGTTCTGCGGTCTTTTTTCATATAAACTTCGTGCAGTTAGTGTTTCGTTATCCTCTAGCACCAACCACTTTTTCAGATAACGATTGTCCACATGTTTAATTTGATAATCCCCCTCCATGTTGCCATAATCTGCATGTTCTTTTAGTACCTTTTGTATAAATTGTTGCAGCATTATTAATTGGTTTATTTCTGAGTTGATTTTGTTTAGCGATTTCTCTAACAGCTGTTGGTAGTCATTCGTTGCGGATTTATTCATACTTTGGTTAATGGTACTGACAGGGATGTTTAATTTGCGGAGCAACAGGATATGTGCCAATTGATAGATCTCATCGATGCCGTACATCCGGTACTGATTATTGTCTATATAGGATGGAAACAGGATTTCTTTTTCTTCAAAATATCGAATCTGGTGGATAGATACATTCATAAGTTTTGATAGTTCTCCAATTGTAAGGTACGGATTCAAGGGCGGTGCTCCTAACTGTAAGTTATTTGATAAAATAACTATAAACCTTAGGTCAGACCTAAGGTCAAGCGTCGATTAAAATACGGGATAAGCAGAGCACTTTTTTTCTAAATAATGATTAGTAATAGTAATGGGTGGTATTGAAAAAGACTTAGATTTTGGAAGGACAATGCGGGGGTGCAACGGATTAGATTCATGATCATTTTTTTGTATGAGCCTTGCTGGTATGACCTTAGAGTTGCCATTACGGACCGTAATGCAGCTATTCGTACATTTCCGCTCGTATTCCAAAAGTTAGGGACTGCATAGCTCTTATTAGCTGCAAATCGACTCAAAATGGGGTGGTTATGAGCATATAGTTGCAACTGAGTCCGATAGCGTGGCGAAAACGAAGATAATTGGGAAATAAGAGCTATACGGTCCGAACGTAACTTTGTTAATCAAACCAAACTAATCAAATCAAATCATCACATTCTAAGCTGATAGGTTCGATTGCGTTCTTTTCCACCAACGATCTCTAGTAGCTGCTGTTCAACTAACTCATGTAAAACACGTCGGGCATGACGATTAGTGACTCTAAGATGATGGGTGAGTTCAACAGGTGTGAAAGGACGCAGAAGACGTCTTGCGAAACGAAGTGTTTCAGCTTCTAACCATGTTAATGAAGAGGGCACGTCTGAAGCCATGAATTTGCCGATGAATGCGAGTACTAGTTGTTGACATAGCTGAGGCTCGTCCGTGATTGAGGGATAGGCGATGGATAGGAAGGTCCAACCGTCTAGCGATAATAAGGAATGGCGTCTACATAAATCTTTGAATCGTCGTACATCAAGATCTCTAGCATGCGGACCGTAGCCTTGAATCTCAATTCCGCCCTTTGCTCCACCTGGCATATAGGCCAGATCAAGATAACGATAACCATTGTTGAAATCGCGCACTTCCCATTCCGGGAACAAGTAGTTGAAGTTTCCTACAGCAGGAAACCATACCGCACGTAGAAATTCGACTGTTCCATAGCCCAACCCTTTTGCAAGAAGCTCCTGTCTGCGGGGATTGTTCTCCTTATCCAAGTTGATCTGTAACCATTCCTCTAGTTGCTGTTCGAATCTGAACATTTTGTGTATCCTCCTTAAGTAATTTTTTTTGAAAAAAGAAAAAGCCGCTCCCATACAATTCCTCCTGAGCTTACCCAGGATAGAGATTGTATAAAAGCGGCGTGTTCTTCACGACCTATAGTTGCTATTATAACGAGTGCTGAGGATTTCTTCAATGAGTTACTGTGTATAAGGATGACGAATCCGATTAGGTTTTAGTTGAAGGAAGCTAGCAGGGTGAACGAGCTGAATTTGCTGAAGTTACTAGTTACTCTAAAAGCGGATTCTTCCCCCGCGCGGCCGCATGGCTTTTCTAGGACGATCATCATGTGGTTACTGATCCGCAAAAATGGATTACGTGCTCTGCGCAATATCATTATTCATTTTCGAACGTTGCGGACCGTATTGCAGCTATTCGTACATTTTCGCTCGTATTCCAAAAGTTACGGACTGCAAAGCTCTTATTAGCTGCAAATCGACTCAAAATGGGGTAGTTATGAGCGAATTGTTGCAACTGAGTCCGATAGCGTGGCAAAACCCTCATTTTTCAGCAAATAAGGTCTCCTGAGTCCGCATGCGCGCGGTGTAAGTATTCAGAGTTCCCAACGACGTCAGAATTGTCTATCTAGTCCAAGTCGTCAGATTATCATTGTGTCCATGTCTTCCATGTCCCAAAGTCGTGTAACTCCAGCATGAACGGACCGTATTGCAGCTATTCGTACATTTTCGCTCGTATTCCAAAAGTTACGGACTGCAAAGCTCTTATTAGCTGCAAATCGACTCAAAATGGGGTAGTTATGAGCGAATTGTTGCAACTGAGTCCGATAGCGTGGCAAAACCCTCATTTTTCAGCAAATAAGGTCTCCTGAGTCCGCATGCGCGCGGCAGATACATTCGAGTTGCCAAAGTAGCACAAGTCGCCCAACTGGTCCTTTAATTTCGTCATTAAACTCATCAAGCTCATACCGTCGTCCTACTCATCATGCTCATACCGTCGTCCTACTCATCGTGCTCACACCGTCATCCTACTCATCATGGTCATATCAGACCATCTTTTCATACAAGTCCCGCTTTTTCAGAAAAAAATCCTAATAAAGGCCCATTACTTTGTCGAATTGTGAAGGAAATTAGAAAATTTTATAGAATTATCTATGTTCATCTAAACTTTTTACTCTTCAACACGTGTTGCAGGATGGCCCTGGTGATTGCTGCAGCTTTACTCTTCCATAAAAGGGGCCGATACGATGCTCAAAAGGACATTACTTATCTATCTGATTGGTTTAATTTTATTATCTGCGATTCCTCTATCCATTCTTATGGGTCACGATAAACAAGGGAGTCACCTGCAAGTGCAGCATGGAGTCATGGATCTCGCAAATTGGGATTACGAACAGGATAAGATTATCAAGTTAGACGGTGAATGGGAGTTTTATTGGAATCACTTATTAACTCCTGAGCATTTTAGGGCGGGTAGCGCAGATATACCTGCTTCTTCAGCTTGGATGGAGGTGCCCTCCCGGTGGAACGGCAACATCGTTAATGGAAGCCCTTTACCCGCCTTCGGTTCCGCCACCTATCGGATGGTTCTAAAAAACCTGCCCGTAAGTGGGGTATTCGCCTTGAAAAAAACAAATATCCGCTTTTCAAGCAGGATTTTTGTTAATGGACAGTCAGTTATTGAGGATGGTAATCCTGCTGCTAATGAAGCTGATTATCGGTCAGGGAATATCCCGCAGATTGGGCTTTTTTCGTCTGATAAGGGAGATGTAGAAATCATAATTCAAGTCTCCAACTTCGATTATGTAAATGGGGGCATTCCGGTTTCTTTATCCTTTGGTGAGGAAGCAGCAATGATGGAGGTTCAGCAGAAGAGTACGGCCCGTGAATTTAGCACCGTTGCTATTTTAGGCACACTTGCCCTTATCTTTTTTATCTGCTTTGGGGCAGCGTCCTTATACCGTAAGCAGGATTACTCTTTACTTGTGTTTGCGACTATTTGTTTGCTGTTTGCGATATATCATGGGTTGATCGGTGAGCGTTCACTCTTACTCTTTTTCCCTAAACTTTCGTTCATAATGCTCTACAAAGTAAAGGATATAAGCTCCATCTCCTGCTTTATTGTGCTCGCAATATTTTTTTACCAAATGCACAAAAGCATAATATCTTTAAAATTCACTCAAGCCATAACGATTGTTTTAGGCAGCTTTATAATTCTGGTCGCCATCCTGCCGATTCGTTCTTACACGGTCATTTATCCGTATGTGATTATTTTATATGAGCTGATGTTAATTTGGATGTTATGTAGAGTGGCCACCCTGTATATCAGAAGCGCAGAAGTAAATAGAATCAAATTGCTGCTGATGTTTATGGCGATTCTAGCTATTAATCTATATTCCATAGATATTATTCTGTTTGCTCTTTCTATAAAAGAGAACCTTTGGCTCGGGCAGTTTTACATTGTGGCTTTTAATATCATCATGATCGTGCTGATTGTTCTACGTTTTTTTGAAGCCTACCATACCATAGACGAGATGAAAAACCAGTTGATCGGGCTGGATAAAATTAAAGATGAATTCCTTTCCAACACCTCACATGAACTAAAAACACCTCTGAATGCCATAGTGAACATTACAGCTACGCTGCTGGATGGGGTTGAGGGTCCAGTTAATGAAAAACAAGCGCAGAATCTAGCGATCGTAATCGGGAGCGGCAGAAGATTAACACATATGGTAAATGAACTACTCGATTATTCCAAAATGAAGTACGGAGACATCACATTATACAAAAGCAAACTGGATTTGAAAGCCGTTGTTGATTCCGTCATTGGCATTCATTCTTTTCTGCTCGGAGAAAAGTCGATCCTGCTCGTTAACAGAGTCGCTTCGAATTTCCCTATGGTGAATGCAGATGGCAATCGCCTGATTCAAATTTTCCACAACTTGGTTGATAATGCGATTAAATTTACGGAACAGGGTGAAATAGAGATTAGTGCCAGAGTTATTCAGGAGTGGGTGGAAGTACGTGTGGCAGACACAGGTTTGGGAATCTCACCGGAAATGCAGGAGCGTATTTTCAAAGCTTTTGAGCAGGTGGATGAGGCGGAGATTCATAGTCATGGTGGAACAGGACTCGGATTAAGTATTACTAAGAAGCTAGTAGAACTGCATGGCGGGAACATAGCTGTGGAATCTACAGTGGGAAAAGGTTCGGTGTTTATTTTTACACTTCCACGGTGGGATAAAGCGGTTAAGCCAATCACGAGACCAACCCTTAAGGCGGCACATTCTTATAAAGAATTAAGTTTCTCCCATGGTGGTTATCCCCTTTATATCAAAGGCGAGATCGATGAGCCCATTTTAGTAGTGGACGATGATTTTGCCAATCTGCAATCTATGATCAATCTGTTTAAGCTGGAGAAATATTCTATTGTGGTCGTCAATCGCGGGCAGATGGCACTTGAGGAGCTAGCGAAAAATACAGATTTTTTTCTGGTGGTACTGGATATTACCATGCCGGACATTTCGGGTTATGAGGTTCTGCAAAAGATTAGAGAGAGATTTACTCCTTTTGAATTGCCTGTGTTAATGTTGACGGCCAAGAACAGGGTGAGCGATATGAAGATGTCCATGGATAACGGTGCAAATGACTATGTGGGAAAACCTTTTGAAGCTGAAGAGCTAATGGCACGTGTTAAAAGTCTGACCCGATTGAGAGCTTCCGTGAAGACTGCCAAAGACGCTGAAATTGCTTTTTTACGATCCCAGATCAAACCTCATTTCTTATACAATGCTCTGAATTCAATTGCTGAACTATGTGTGGAAGAACCTGAGAAGGCCGAAGAGTTGACACTGCAGCTGTCACAGTATTTGCGAAGCAGCTTTGATTTCAAACAACTGGATTCACTAACTAGTCTGGAGAATGAGATTGAGCTGGTAGAGGCTTATATCAATATTGAAAAAGCACGCTTCGGTGCCAGATTAAATGTGGAATATGATGTGAGAGTAAATACGGATTACCGGATTCCTCCGCTGATTCTACAGCCTTTGGTCGAAAATGCAATAAGGCATGGCCTAATGTCCAATTTGCGGGGTGGCACGGTAAATATATCTGTAAAGGAATTAGAGAATTCGCTGATTAGCTTTATTGTGGAGGATAATGGATCTGGAATGAGTGAGCATAAATTGAAAGAAGTAATGAAGTCAGATGTAGATAAAAGAGGGGTGGGGCTGTGGAATATCAGTCAGCGCATCAAGCTGTTATATGGAACAAATATTCATATTCAAAGTGCTGAAGGATTAGGCACAACGGTATCTTTTGAAATTCCAATACAGCAGCTTAAACGGATGGGAGGTTAAGGCATGCTGCGAGCGATTATTGTAGATGATGAGGAGTTATCGGTAAAACGCCTGAAGCGGATCTTATCGCAGAGCGGAGAGATTGAAGTCTATGAGACGTTTTTGGATCCAGCGGAAGCCTATGCTTTTGCGAAGGCCCAACCGATAGATGTAGCTTTTTTGGATATTTCTATGCCTGAGACGAATGGGATGAAGCTTTCTAGCCTTTTGCATGAATTGGATGAATCGATAGATGTGGTTTTTGTAACCGGATTTGATGAGTATGCGCTGCAGGCTTTTGACCTAAGTGCAGTGGATTATCTTTTGAAGCCTGTAACTGCGGAGCGGTTGTCTAAGACGTTAGAGAAACTCAAAAAAATGAATCGAAATACAACGGCTGAGCCTACGTTAGAAGTTTTTTTGTTAAATGGTTTAAAAGTGTACCGCAGAACGCAGAACAGAGAGCTAATCAAGCTGAGAAGTCCAAAAACAGAAGAATTATTTGCTTTTCTGGTTAGTAAAGGAACGGTTAGCCGGGAGGAAATTATCGACACGTTGTGGAGCGGATTGGAGCCTGAAAAAGCATGGAAGAATCTGAACTCGACGCTGTATTATATTCGAAAAGCAATCGGCGCCAATTATATAAAAGCAAGCAGGAACGAAATTCATGTAGTAGAGAGCAGCATTTATTGTGATCTGTATGAATTTGAGCGATTGTTAAAGCAAATCAGGCAAACCTCTGAAAGACATGTTGAATGGATGATTCAAGCAGAAGTTTTATACTCAGGAGCATTACTCAAAGGAAAAGCTTATGAATGGGCTAGTAGCAGGACCCGGAGACTCGAGCATGAATATATAGGATTGCTGGAGCTGGCTGCAAGATTTCATTTAGAGCAGAATCAGCAGCATCAAGCACTGCATTATTTTGGAGAAATATTAAAATTAGATTCCTTGCGAGAGGACATCTATCATGAAATCATCAACTTATTAATTGAATTAGGGAGAATGAATGAAGCACAGCGGAAATTTGGCCAATTGGAAGAGATGTTGCAGCAAGAGCTCGGAACAACACCCGATCCTAAACTCAAAGCGTTAATGAAACAGAAGTTATTGTAATGGAAGGAACCTTCGAATGGATGGTTATCGAGGGTTCTTATTTTGTTTATTTTTTGTTTATCTTAATTTTGTATAATACTCTCGATTATTGTCGAATTAATGACATGATTTATGCTAGAGGGGGAAATAGAGTTTGAAGCCATCATTTATGAAAATAGGCATTAGTATTTCGTTATGTACTGGACTTGTGGTGCAGGGGGTGGGTCCTATGCAAACTCCAATCATAAGTGCAAAAGCTAGTTTAGGTTGGATCGAGAATAGCCCAGCTATAATAACGTCCATCAATGAAGATGACTATTCCAACGCAGGGGTTGAGGTAGCCAGCTTTTTGACAGGAAAAGTATCGGATCCAGCGTCAACAGGGATTGCTGTAGTAGCTTTAGATAATACCAAAGGGGCCTGGCAGTATTACAACACGGTGGGAAGAATTTGGTATAATATCGAGCCGGTGTCGAACAGTAATGCTTTTCTGCTGCTGAAATCGGAGAAAATCCGTTTTGTCCCGGCTAAAGACTGGAACGGAACTGCTTCCATTAGCTTTAAGCTATGGGATACGACAGCATCAGGTTATCAAAATTATCAAAAAAATGCGAATACCACAGTATCTGCCGCGTTCAGCTCAGATCCGGGTATAGCCGTAATTACTGTAAATCCAGTGAACGATGCACCTTATCTGACAGAACTAAATGGTGGGGACTATCTTAGTTTTGACGGTAACGGGGATTATGTGACCTTCCCGGATCAACGGATTTATGGGAATTCTTTTACAGTTGAAGGATTTTTGAAGGTAGATGCTTTTCAGACCTGGATGAGATTTTTTGAATCATCGATCGCAGAGCAGAACCACAATATTTTTGTGGGTTTTAACGGCAAACGGATGAATTTCACTGCCTACACTAATAAGGGAGATATTAATGTCACTGAGGATTTCCCGATTTCTAAATGGGTTCATGTCGCGATTGTTTATGATCACAGTCAGAAAAAGGGACGGATTTATTGGGATGGTGTACTTAAGGCAGAAGGGGCTATGGATTTAAGTACTGTAGGCAACGTTGCACGTCCGAATAACTGGCTTGGAAAAAGCACGTGGAGACAGGACGGAGATTATAACGGTGGAATGAGAGACGTGAGGTTCTGGAGTAAAGCCAAGACCCAAAGTGATATTGTTCGAGAAATGAATGTCGACTTGACAGGCTCGGAGCCTAATCTGGCTTTAAACTATAAATTAGCGAATAGCAATGATGGGAATGTCGCTATTAATACTTCTGGTCTTCCCCTTAAGAACGGTACAATTACTGGGGCAACCTGGAAGCAGGACACAGGTTTTATGGGGAATACTACAACCGATAAAAACAAGTCGGTCTCACGATCCTTTAAGGTCCTCGATGTGGATGGAGATGACCTACAAGTATCAGCTACTTCCTCGAATACGCTCTTAATTCCGAATAATGGACTGAAAATAAGTGGAAGTGGTGAGCAACGAACTTTAGAAATAACACCCGCAGCGAATGCTTTTGGCACCAGTGTGATTTCAGTCAAAGTAAGTGATGGAACATTAAACAACACCTACACTTTTAATGTGACGGTAAACAATACGGGGGATGTAATCGTAACCGGAGTGTCTTTGGATAAACCATCACTGAGTTTAACACAAGGAGAAGCAGGGGACACACTTAGTGCCGTAGTAACACCTGCTGATGCCACGAACAAAACAGTAAATTGGAGCTCTAGTGATGAAACTGTTGCAACCGTTGTAAACGGAGTGGTAACTCCAGTTGGCGTTGGAACAGCGATCATCACGGTAACGACTACTGATGGAAGTTTTACTGCTTCGTCTGTAGTAAATGTGAGTGCCCCAATCCCACCCGTTGTGGACGTAACTGGAGTGAAGCTAGATCAGGAGACACTGGAATTAACAGCTGGAGAAGCTGATGGACTCCTAAAAGCAACAATAGAACCTGCCAATGCAACGGATAAAGACGTGATCTGGAGCTCCAGCGATGAGACAGTTGCGACCGTTGTAAACGGAGTGGTAACTCCGGTTGGTGAGGGTACAGCTGTTATTACGGTAACGACGAAAGATGGAAGTTTTAAGGCTTCAACCACAGTAAATGTAAGTGCTCCAATCCCGCCGGTTGTGGACGTAACTGGTGTGAAGCTAGATCAGGAAACACTGAATTTAACAGCTGGTGAAGCTGATGGACTCCTAAAAGCAACAATAGAACCTGCCAATGCAACGGATAAAGACGTGATCTGGAGCTCCAGCGATGAGACAGTTGCGACCGTTGTAAACGGAGTGGTAACTCCGGTTGGTGAGGGTACCGCAGTTATTACGGTAACGACCAAAGATGGAAGTTTTAAGGCTTCAACCACAGTTAGTGTAAGTGCTCCAATCCCGTCGGTTGTGGACGTAACTGGAGTGAAGCTAGATCAGGAGACACTGGAATTAACAGCTGGAGAAGCTGATGGACTCCTAAAAGCAACAATAGAGCCTGCCAATGCAACGGATAAAGACGTGATCTGGAGCTCCAGCGATGAGACAGTCGCGACCGTTGTGAACGGAGTAGTAACTCCGGTTGGAGAGGGTACAGCAGTTATCACGGTAACGACGAAAGATGGAAGTTTTAAGGCTTCAACGACAGTTAATGTAGCCGCTCCTAAGCCACCTAGCGTTATCGTAACTGGGGTGACTTTAGACCAGACAGAACTTAACTTAACGGTGGGTGAAGGCGACGGTAATCTACAAGTTACAGTGGCACCTGCTAATGCGACAAATAAAGGTGTGATCTGGAGCTCCAGCGATGAGACAGTAGCTAAGGTTGTTTATGGAGTAGTAACTCCGATTGGTGAGGGAACAGCCATCATTACGGTAACGACGAAAGATGGAAGTTATACGGCTTCTACAACCGTCACTGTGAAGGCTCCTGTTAAGCCAGTTACAGCACCAGGAATTCCAACATCTGTAACTGCAACTGCAGAGAATGGTCAAGCAATCATCACCTTTATACCGCCGGTGAACGATGGAGGCAGCGAAATCATAGGATATATTGTAACTGCTAATCCGGGAGGTTTGACGGTTACGGGAACTGGAAGTCCGCTGACAATCAGTGGTTTGACGAATGGAACAAGCTATACCTTCACGATACAGGCAATCAATAAAGCTGGCATCAGCGAATCCTCTGCTGAGTCCAATGCAGTTGTTCCTAGCACTTCATCTGGTGGTGATGTTGTTCCGTGGCAACCAACCCCATCAGCAACTCCGGCACCTGTGGTAAATGATGCTTCCATCCTAATCAATGGTAAAGCGGAAACAGTGGGAACCGCAACGAATGGTAAACGGAATGAGCAAACGTTAACCACGATTGTGTTAGATCAGAAGAAGCTAGAGGACAAGCTCGCCACTGAAGGTAAAGGTACGGTAGTTTCTATCGCTGCAAATAGTAAATCTGATGTTATAGTTGGCGAACTAAACGGACAAATGGTTAAAAATATGCAGGGTAATCAGGCAATTCTTGAGATCAAAACAGGAAATGCGACATTTACACTGCCTGCTCAGCAAATTAATATTGACGCTTTGAACGAGCAAATCGGCAAGTCGGTAGCTTTGCAAGATATTAAGATACAGATTGAAATTAGCGCCCCTACAGCCGATAAAGTTAAAGCTTTAGAAGCAGCTGCGCAAAAAGGATCCTTTTCATTAGTTTCCGCGCCAGTTAATTTTACGGCCAGAGGTATCTACGGAGATAAGAGTATTGAACTTTCCCAATTCAATACGTATGTTAAACGTACCATAGCCATTCCTGAGGGGATGGACCCGAACAAGATTACAACTGGAGTGTATGTTGATTCCGAAGGTTCGGTACACCATGTACCTACTAAAGTGGTTGTAATTGATGGCAAATATTTTGCTACTATCAACAGCTTAAGCGGAGGTACTTACTCCGTAATCTGGCATCCGCTTGAATTTAGTGATGTGGCTAATCACTGGGCAAAAGAGGCAGTGAACGATATGGGCTCTCGATTAGTCATTGAGGGAACAGGTAATGGTCAATTTACTCCGGATCAAGCCATTACCCGTGCAGAGTTTGCGGCGATTGTTGTACGCGGTCTGGGACTTGAGATGGAACAAGCTGCAACACCATTCTCAGATGTAAAGACCACGGATTGGTATAACAGTGCGATCAACACAGCATTTGCTTATCAATTAATCAATGGTTTTGAAGATGGTATGTTCCGCCCTGATGAACATATTACCCGCGAACAAGCGATGTTAATTATCGCCAAAGCGATGAAAATTACAGCGCTACAGACTAAGCTTTCTGTTCAATCGGCTGACGTTTTGTTAGCTCCATTTACAGATAGTAGTGAGGTTTCTAACTGGGCGATCAGTGGAGTTACTGACACTTTGCAGGCAGGTATTATCATGGGAAGAAGCAGTAAAGGGCTTGCTCCAAAAGATGATATGACAAGAGCTGAGGTTGCAGAGATCGTGAAGCGGCTACTTGAAAAGTCGGATTTAATTTAATCTACTAAGCTCCAGAATTGTGATGAAGACAGAGGATTCGTTCAAAGAACATTGAACGAGTCCTCTTTTCTTTTTATGGTTAGCCAAGCAGGAGAATGGATAGTTATCCAGAAAAAATAACTTAGATCGTTTATACGATAATTAGAAAAGAGGCGAAATCTATGGAAATAAATCCAATCATTAATGATGTATTTCAGGCAGCAGAATCAGGCCAGGTAGAACGGCTGAAAGAAATCCTGGAAGCTCATTCGAACCTTGCGAATATGGAGAATAACGAAGGTCTTACACCGCTTGGTTATGCCGCGCATTTTGGTAAAGTGAAGGCTGTTCAGGTTTTGTTAGACTATGGTGCTGACATTGATGCAATGTCACATTCCCAAATCAGCTATATTCCATCCAACACAGCATTACATGCGGCAATTGCTGGTGAGCGAAATATGGAGGTGATCCGGGTTCTTTTGCAACATCAGGCCAAGACCAATATATTTGATAGTGATGGATATACTTCCCTACATTCTGCTGCTTTTCATACGGATAATGTAGAACTAATAGAGTTGTTAATCGAACATGGCGCCGACATTTCTGCTAAAATTAAAAGTGGTGAATCTGCATGGTCGGTTGCGATTAAGCAGAGTAATCATAATGTTGCAGAATTTCTCCGCGGAAAAGGAGTAGTCTTGAATGAAAATCACAGTGGATGATAAGAATGATTCAACGGTAGCTATAATCTCTGGAGAAGAGATCATTATCAATAATGTAAGGGATGCCTTAGACTTAATGATGAATGTGAAATACCAAGGATGCGATAAAATGCTTCTGAGGAAGGAACAGATTACGGATGATTTTTTCGAGCTAAAGTCTGGAATTGCTGGTGAGATTGCTCAAAAATATACAAACTATCAGATGAGAGTTGCTATCGTAGGAGAATTTACAAGCTATAACAGCAAAAGTCTGAATGATTTTATTTACGAATGCAATCAAGGCGATAAGATGTTGTTCAAAAGTACTGAAGCTGAGGCTTTAGCAGCCCTTCATTTATGCAAATCGTGGAGATGATCCAGAGAGGAGTTATATCATGGATGAAAGTAAAATCATATATGAATCGATCGGTGCCTATATTTCCGGGTTTTCGCTTGAGGTTCAGGAAATCCTTAATACGTTAAGAAAGGTGATAAAAGAGGCGGCACCGGAAGCAGAGGAAAAAATAAGCTATCAGATGCCTACTTTTGCATTACACGGAAATTTGGTGCATTTCGCTGCTTATCCCAAGCATATTGGATTCTACCCCACACCAAGTGGAATTAATGCTTTTAAAGATGAATTATCAGGTTATAAAGGTGCTAAAGGTTCCGTTCAATTTCCCATTGATAAGCCTATGCCTTATGAATTAATTAGCAAGATTGTAACCTTCAGGGTCACTGAGAATCTAAAAAAAGTTGAAGCAAAATAAGGCGTCTACTGGTATGAAATAGAGTTGTACGTCTGGCTAGGGCTGGAAGTGTGTATCCATTGTTGATCTTCTTCTTGAAGCTAGTGAACATTTGGATCCTCTTACGAGGCACTTCTTGCCTTTCTATCCTCATTGCGGACGTCGTACGAATGCCAGTATAATATCCTGGGCATAGTCCCCGAACCCACTTCCGAACAGATTTAATCCTCTTTTATTGAGTGCATCCTCCCGAATTTCAAAACGTACACGAATAGGTTCATTAAACGCCAGCTTTAAAGAGCTGATTGTAGTGGAAGATGAGAGAGAACCATTACAGCTGCTGCCCGATTTAGAGACACTCCATGTAGTAAGAGCTCCATATTCAGTTCCACTTCTCCAACGTTCAGGGGTTAGCTTCCCTTTGCGGTTACCGAAATCGGAGGGGCAAGTCCAAGTCCCGACTAACTGGTCATTGATGGATAAGCTGATATCACTGGCCCAATCCTCTCGGAACGAAGGGGCTTCTGAGCATACTTCTGCCGAAATGCGGATTTCATCCAACTCGACGCCTGGAGGCAGGGGGTTGGCAAAATAGTATTCGACATAACCCGCTTCCGCGAACCATAAGAGTGAGGCATCGACTCGTTCAGGCATGTAGAATGCTCTTGGATCATCCTGGGAGCCGATGACGCCACCATCTTTTCCGGCCATCCCACAGGACGGTTGTATGGAGCAGCGGGAGAACATGCCGATGGGCATATGTATTTCCTCGGTTTGATGCAGGCCATCCCCTAGTTTCGAAGGGAGATCGAGATGAATAGAGCGACAGGTAACCGCACAGATTTTTTCGCGATTTGCTCCTTGCGTAGACGAGATAAGATTAACCTGTTCTAACGTCTGCACATTGATAGATATGGTTGGCTGAGCTACACCTAACGTCTCAGCTAATTGACTGACACTCATAGGCTTTTCGCCAAGGGCTTCAAGAATGCGGACGCGGACGTCACCAGACAGTGCTTTAGCTACATCTAAAATGCGTGACGCGGGATAACGTATCGTTTCTTGTGAAATATCATTCATCATATTTGTTCCTTTTCGTTTAGGATGGGTTGAGGTTATTGTACAATGAAGAGTGAATATTGTAAAATCATAATAAACATTGCGAAAATAATATACTGGTGCTAAAATGGGCTCAACTTCTTATTTTGAAAGGCTGTGCTCGCCAAATGACAACTTCTATATTAGCTTCTGAGACACTTGAGATTCCTCGATCTGAACACCCTCATCCACATTGGCAACGTCAGGAATGGATGAATTTGAATGGGCAATGGTCATTTAACTTTGATCCGAACAACGAAGGTATGAAGGCGTTATGGTACTCCAATCCTGAAATCGCTTACGATTCAATGATCACTGTACCTTTTTCTTGGGTAAGTCCCTTATCCGGAATTGGCTGCGATCAACAAGGAATCGGCTGGTATCGACGCACCGTGAATGGGCAGGCTATCGACCAACAAACACGATTGTTTTTACGTTTTGGGGCAGTAGATTATTCATGTGATGTGTGGATAAATGGAGAACATGTAGGTTCACATCAAGGTGGATATGGTTCATTTGAATTTGATGTTACACCTTACTGGGCAGCTAACAGTGAGAATAATATTGTCGTAAGAGCTGAGGATTTCGATCATGCTTATCAAGCGCGGGGCAAACAAGGATATGGAGAAATCCGTGGAATTTGGCAGCCTGTATGGCTTGAAGCACGCCCCGAAACTTATATGAAAGATGCAAAGTTTGTGACCAGTATAGATGGACAGGTGAAGGTAACTACAAGAATAATTGCGCATAAAACGGGTTCGGCAGATTTTACGCTGCAATTCGCTGATCATTCCGTTGTTCATACAGAGAAGCTGCAGCTTATAGCAGGGGAGAACGAATGTAAGCTGTCTATCGATATTCCCAATCCGCATTTGTGGAGTCCAGAAACTCCTTATTTATACGAAGGTGAACTGCAGCTTAGTGGATCGTTTGGTACAGATACAGTCAGCACTTATTTTGGAATTCGCGAAATTCAGACTGCCCGCTTTGACGATCGTGATTATCGGTGGATCACCTTAAATGGCAAGCCGATATATTTGAACGGCACTCTTGATCAGTCCTATCACAAGACAGGTTATTTCACCTATCCAACGGATGAAGACATGCGGGATGAAATTTATCTAATGAAACGTTTGGGACTAAACATGGTGCGAATTCATATCAAGCCCGAAGAACCCCGTAAGCTGTATTGGGCGGATAAGCTTGGCATTCTTGTTATGGAAGATATGCCTTGTTTCTGGGGTAATCCAGATGACAAAGCCAGAGCCTCCTATGAGAGTGAAGCCCTTGAGGTGATTGAACGAGATTATAATCATCCATCTATTTTTTCGTGGGTTATGTTCAATGAGACCTGGGGTTTGAAGACAGATGCTCAGGAGGCTGGCCTCACAAGTGATGTACAGCAGCAGAGTAGTTATCTTAAAGAGACACAGGAATGGGTGCGGGAGAAATATCGCTGGGCGAAGCAGCTTGATCCGACTAGAATTGTTGAGGATAACTCGCCTTGTAATTATGATCATGTGGAATCGGATATTAATACATGGCACTTTTACATTAATGGTTACGAGCAGCTGCAAGCCCACATGAATGAGGTTGTAGATAAAACATTCCCAGGGTCGGAGTTTAACTGTATTGGTGGTAACGTACAGTCTGATGCACCTCTAATGAACAGCGAATGCGGCAACGTGTGGGGGATCGAAGGTGGTGCAGGGGACAGTGATTTGGCATGGCATTACCGCTATATGATGAATGAATTCCGGCGGCATGATAAGCTATGTGGATTCGTATTTACAGAATTCCGTGATGTTACGAATGAGTTCAATGGTTATTACCGGCTAGACGGGAGCGATAAGGATTTTGGATATGGGGATTTTGTTCCCGGGATGACGATTGCGGATCTGCATTCCCCAGATTTTATCGTGATAGATGCTCCTCCATGCCAGACAGTAGAAGCAGGGCAGAGTGTTAAAGTACCTTTGCTAGGTTCCAGCTTCGCGGACAGCTATCACGGTCATAATTTGAAGCTGAAATGGGAACTGTGGTACGACAATTTGGGGACTCGGGTCACTGCGCAAAGTGGACATATGTCTGTGAAATGGGATAACTTTGGAAACACTATACTTCCTTCTTTGAACATTACAATGCCTGGTCAGGAGGCGGCTGCAATACTTGCTGTTTCTCTGATTAATGAGAAGGGTGAAGTGATCACGCGGAATTTCATTACTTTCGATGTAAGAGGCGGTAATAACACTGTATTGTTTAAAGGTGAAGGAGAATTTATAAAAATTCCAGTGGGAGCTTATACCGAACATAACTTTAAGCATCAATGGGATGCTATCCAAGGATCTAAGATTAATGGTGCTGGGCAAGGTCATTATGTATATGAGGTTACACTGCCAGATGCAGCAGATAAATCGATGATTGGTGAGATTGAGATCATGTTCGAAGCAAGTGCTAAACGATTGCTGGCGCGGCATGTTGAAGGTACGAAGCTTAATGATATGGGCCTTGATCTTATGCATGGGGCAGATGCGAGGGTGGAATATAATCCGAATACGTATTATATGACGGATGAAGAGCGTCATCCTTCCCGAGTGAACGTTCTGGTGGATGGGCAGCGGATTGGTTCTTTCTATTTACCGGATGATCCGGCTGATAGCAGAGGGATTTTGTCTTGGCATTATCAGCCAATAGCGAATAAGCTGGATGAGGCTGGATCTTACGGCTACCTATGCAAGGCAAGTGTACCGGGGCAGTTAGCAGCGAAGCTGGATCGCAATCGTGTTTTTCGTTTGGAGTTGCAAGCAGAGGACGGCGGGCTAGCTTTGCATGGCCGTAATGCAGGTCGTTATCCACTGGACTTGTTGATTCGTTATCGCTAAATAACCTCGATGTGCAAAAAAAAAGCAATCCCAGCTAAGAAGCAGGGATTGCTTTTTTATCGGTACTGCAAGGTATTATTAAAGTTCTTTATCATTAATGCTGTTTAACCAGCTTTCAATCTCCCCAATGACCGAGCTAATGCAGCCATCTTCAAAAGGTGAAGTCAGGCCCGCAAGTTCAACTAGCTTGATAAAGGATTTGCTTCCTCCGGCTTGACATAACTCCAAATAATCACTCCAAGCGGATTTGAAATCTTCATTTGAGCGTTTCCAGAACTGGAAGGCACATAGCTGTGCTAGTGTATAGTCAATGTAATAGAACGGGGAAGCGAAGATATGGCCTTGCTTATGCCAAAATCCACCCTGTTCCAGATAAGCATTACCTTCATAATTGCGGTGCGGCAAATATTTTTTCTCGATTTCTCGCCATGCTTGCTTACGTTCAGCAGGTGTTGCTTCAGGATTGCTGTAAACAAAATGCTGGAATTCATCTACAGTAACTCCGTAAGGAATAAACTGAAGGCTATCTGCCAAATGATTGAAACGGTATTTGTCTGCATCCTCTTCAAAGAACAATTCCATCCATGGCCAAGCAAAAAACTCCATGCTCATGGAATGGATCTCACAGGCTTCATAAGTAGGAAAAGCATATTCGGGTACATTAATATTTCGGCTTTCATACACCTGGAAGGCATGCCCCACTTCATGGGTCAAGACATCAATATCCCCTGAGGTTCCATTGAAATTCGAGAAAATAAAAGGTGCCTGGTATTGGCTGAAATAAGTACAATAGCCGCCGCCTTGCTTTCCTTTTTTACTAACTAAATCCACTAGATTGTTATCCAACATAAAAGTAAAGAATTCATCAGTTTCCGGAGAGAGCTCTTTGTACATCTTTGATCCGTTAGCTACAATCCAGTCAGGATCTCCTTTAGGAGTGGCGTTGCCAGTCTTGAAGCTGAAGTTCTCGTCATAAAATTTCAAGGCATCCAGGCCTAGACGTTCAGTCTGCCGTTTCTTAAGCTGTTGGGAGACGGGTACGATATGCTCCAGAACTTGTTTGCGGAAGTTGGCTACCATGTCGGCGTTATAATCGGTCCGCATCATCCGGTCATAACCTAGCTCCACAAAGTTGCTGTAACCAAGCTTTTTAGCAATGCGGTCACGGACTTTAACTAGCTCGTCATAGATTCGATCAAATTCACTTTCATGTTCAGACATAAAATCATATCTGGCTTGTGAAGCACGTTTACGCATATCACGGTCCGTGGACAATTCAAAAGGAGTAAGCTGAGTCAGTGTGCGTTCTTCGCCTTCGAATGGAATCTTAGCGGACGCGATAAGCTGAGCGTATTCTGTAGAGAGTTTGTTCTCCAATTGTAAATCTTCGATGATTTCTGGACTAAAAGTACGCAGAGCTACTTCTGCAAGCTGAAGCAGCTGTGTGCCCCATTCTTGTTCGAATTCGGCTCTGTATTTGGAATTGACGAGTGCTTTGTAATAGTCCGTTATGTATTCTTGAACGATAGGCCCAATTTCGTCCATGAATTCCTGTTCAGCCTTGTAGAATTCATCTGTTGTATTGATCGAATGGCGAACGCTAACCAATGTCTGCAGCGTGTCAAACTCATTGCGAAGCTTGTTAATAGCGGTAACGGAAGCCTTTTGCACTTCTAATGGCTCGGTGTCATTGAGATCTTTAAGCAGGTTGTTAAAATCCTGTTTGAACTTCTCTACATCCGGGCGCTCATAGCGATAATCATTAAATTTCATTAACTATTCAACTTCCTTTCTATACCAGATAGTCTCTATTATATATTCTGAACAGCAATTTACGATAGACCTGTGTTAGCTGTTTTTGAATAAAAAAAGAACAAATGGACAAAAGTGTAAAAACTTGTTAGATGAAATACGGTTTGATATTATCTAAGAATATAGTAGAAATGCAATTTATGAGCGCATCCGTACAATGTAATGAAGCGAAAATAGGAGGCTCGATATAGATGAAACCCCGGATTACAGTAATAACACTAGGTGTGGACGATCTGGAGAGGGCTTTGATTTTTTACAGGGATGGATTAGGATTCCCGACCAAAGGGATCATTGGGAACGAATTTGAACATGGAGCAGTTGCCTTTTTTGATTTGCAGGCAGGCTTGAAGCTGGCGCTTTGGAATCGGAAAGATCTGGCCTATGAGGCAAAGGTTCCATTATCCCAAGCCAGTTCAACAGAATTAACGATTGGCCACAATGTAAGAAGTAAAGAAGAAGCAGATCAGGTTATGACGCTAGCTCAAAAGGCTGGTGCTACGATTGTAGACCCAGCTCATGATACCTATTGGGGAGGTTACTCCGGTCACTTTATGGACCCCGACGGGCATTTGTGGGAAGTTGCATGGAATCCGGAATGGGAGCTTGAGAATTAAAGGAGTCTATCCGAAGCTTATCTATTACTAAGCCTTTATTTAACCCGCATTCGCTGAATACGGGTTATCTCTGTTTATATATGAATATTTGTATTTTTCCACTTTACACCATACATCCTTCCTCCCTCTTTTTTTACAGCACCAGCACAAATGTCGACAAACTTAATATATCATGATATATTATTATGTATAAGATGAAAAAATTAGAGTCAGGAGATAACGAAAGTCATGAGTGAGACAACATCATCCAAACCGATGTATGAAAAAATATTTGATGAAGTGAAGCAACTTATCCTTAATAAATCTTATGGACAAGGCGAACGGGTTCCCTCTGAGAAAGAACTGGCTGAAGCCTATAATGTTAGTCGGATTACGAGTAAAAAAGCTCTGGAAATGCTCGCCGCGGAACAATTAATTGTGAGAAAACCTGGAAGAGGTTCATTTGTGGCTGATCCAGCAGTCGATTACATGGAATCAGCGATATCTCCGGGGACGGTCTCCGACGGAACTGTTTTCAATTCCTTTAACCATGAGGAAAAGACGATCGGTCTGGTTATTACCGACTTTGGCAACAGCTATGGCACAGGCTTGATTTATGGCATGGAGCAGGCTTCACGTGATAATGATTGTTTTCTG
Organism: Paenibacillus sp. FSL L8-0333; assembly: GCF_037965665.1. NCBI lineage: Bacteria > Bacillati > Bacillota > Bacilli > Caryophanales > Paenibacillaceae > Paenibacillus > Paenibacillus sp. FSL L8-0333. The sequence continues at coordinate 3,946,812 of NZ_CP150186.1, read as the reverse complement.
GTTTTAAGAAGAACCTTTGGGGTCCCGGAGAACGAAGAGGAGTCTATTCAGAAGTTGCTCAGCTTAGGTGTAGATGGTCTGATCATTTTTCCGGCTCAAGGCGAATTTTTTAATGCTGAGATTCTAAAATTGGTGATAGGGCGCTTCCCGCTAGTTCTGGTAGATCGCCATTTAAAAGGAGTGGCAGCAGCATCGATCAGTACTGATAATATGCAGGCTGCACTCAAAGGTACGGAGTATTTATTTGATCTCGGGCATACTCACATCTCCTTTCTCTCTCCACCTCCAGCGGATACCACAGCTCTTGAAGAGCGGGTAGAAGGATTTATTCAAGCGCATGCGGAGCGGGGGATAGCTGTAGACAAGGGATTGTGGGTCAGCGATTTGACCTCAACACTACCGGATTCCTTCAACGATGAGAATATTGAACATGACATTTCACGGCTTATTTCTCATTTGCAAAAGAATCCAACAATAACAGCGCTTTTTGCTGTGGAATATAATATTGCGCTGCTGGCTAGAACTGCGGTCCAACGACTTGGGCTACGGATTCCAGAAGATATTTCGATCATTTGCTTTGATAGTCCGCCAACTCCACTCGGTTCGGGTTATGCATTTACCCATTTACGGCAAAATGAAGAAGAGATGGGGCGACTCGCAGTAGAAAATGTATTGCGAATTATGAACGGGCAAAGTGTGTCCAATAAGATAATGCTGGAAGCTGAGTTGATTTCTGGTGAATCAACAAGCTCTGCTAAACAATCCATCTCTAAATAGAAATTTGGGTTATTATCCAAATTAAACATATATTAGTTGTTATGAAAACCTATCTTTATGGATGGGTTTTTTTATTTATTTTAGAAATATATTTATCTTTATAGATGTATTGATATATTATTATAATAAATAAACATATTGACATACCAATTACATGACAATATACTAATCAATGAAAGCGCTTCAAAGCTCAAAAAGAAAAAGGGGGTATTATAACTGAAAGCAACTAGAGAAATACCCGAGTCGATGCAAAAACTGGCATCTAGCGTAAAAGCACAGCTGAGTGATCGTCCGAAATTAGCCGACATGTTCGAGAAATGTATGGCTAACACCTGGAACACAACCTTAAAACGAATGCCAAACGGAAGCACTTTTGTTATTACCGGGGATATTCCAGCGATGTGGCTACGGGATTCCGCCGCACAGGTCAGACCTTTCCTAATCCTTGCCTCCGAAGATGAAGAAATTGCAGACATGATTGAGGGACTTGTACGTAGACAATTTACTTACATCCAGCTTGATCCTTATGCTAACGCATTCAATGAAGAAGAAAGTGGGCATGGTCACCAAGAGGATCTGACAGAGATGAGCCCGGGAGTCTGGGAAAGAAAATATGAAATTGATTCGTTATGTTATCCAATCCAACTGAGTTATCTGCTCTGGAAGAATGCGGGTCGCACAAGTCAGTTTAATGAGTCATTTGTAACGGGCATAGAAAGAATCATAACATTATGGACTACCGAACAGAACCATGAGCGCGATTCAAAATATCTTTTTCAACGGATGAACTGTCCGCCCACGGATACGTTAGCTCGAGAAGGCAAAGGGACGTTGACGGCTTATACCGGAATGACTTGGTCTGGATTTCGTCCTAGTGACGATGCCTGTGAATATGGGTATTTGGTTCCAGCCAATATGTTCGCTGTGGTTGTTTTACGATATGTGTGTGAAATTGCCCGTGAGATTTTAGGTGATCAGGAGCTGGAAAAGAAAGCTAGGAAACTATCTGACCAGCTTAATAAGGGAATAAGTGAGTATGGAATTGTAGAACATCCAGAGTTTGGAACGGTCTATGCCTATGAAGTAGATGGTCTGGGACAGGTGAATATTATGGATGATGCAAATGTACCGAGTCTTCTCTCTATTCCCTATTTGGGTTATGTGAGTGCTGATGATCCTATCTATAAGAATACCCGTGAACTTATTTTAAGTAGCACTAATCCCTATTTTTTCGCTGGAAAAGCGGCTGCTGGCATTGGAAGTCCGCATACGTCAAATCGGTACATCTGGCCCATAGCTTTAGCGATGCAGGGAATGACATCTACCCGCTTTGAGGAACAGGAAGCCTTACTTCAGCTGCTGGAGAAGACGGATGCTGGAACTGGATTTATGCATGAAGGGTTTCATGTGGATAATCCTGATGAATTTACACGTCCATGGTTCTCTTGGGCAAACATGATGTTCTGTGAGCTTGTACTCATGCGCTGTGGTAGGCAAATTAAGCGCGGTTGAGACCAACAAGGTTTTTATAATCGACTCTAAAGGGGATAGAGAACATGAAAAAATGGCTGGTTACCTCAATTGTTTTGGTAATGACTACTGCTCTTGCTGCGGGCTGCGGTGGTAATAACGGATCTGCGGACAAAGAGACCGGAAACACAAGCAAAGCTGGGAGCAGTACCGGGAAAAAGACAGAGCTTACCTTCTGGGGAGATTGGGGCGGTGAGGGGCAGAAGCAATTCGAGACCATGGTGGATGCTTTTAATAAATCGCAGGAAAAAATTCACGTAAAATATGTGCTGCAACAGGATATGATTACGAAATTCCTAACTTCTGCGACCAATGGCGGCACTCCTGATGTACTGTTTTGGGACCGTTGGAGAACTTCGCTGTATGCCCCGAAAAATGTACTACATCCGGTGGATGAATACTTAACGCGTGACGGCATTTCCGAAGATGATTTCTACAGTGAATCCCTACGGGAGCTTTCATACGATGACAAATTATATGGGCTGCCGCTTACAGTAGATGCACGTGCTCTTTTCTATAATAAGAAGCTGCTCGCAGAGGCAGGACTTCAGCCTCCAACAACTTGGGATGAGCTAGAGGCAGCGGCTACGAAGCTAACGAAATGGAATGGCAATAAACTGGAGACTGCAGGTTTTTCCATGGGAGATTTGGGACTTTTTAATATGTATCTCCAACAGGCTGGCGGCACCATGCTTACAGAGGATGGAAAGACCAATTTTAATAATGAGCAGGGCAAGCAAGTGCTTGAGTTCTGGGATCGCCTAATGAATAAGGACAAAGTGTATAAAGTAGGTTTCGAACTTGGACTTGGTGAAGGGCAAGATGCTTTTGTCACAGGTAAAGTGGCTATGCTGTATTCCGGTCCATGGATGCTCAGCACCTATAACAAATATGGTAAAGATCTGGATTATGGAATCGTTCCTCCTCCGGCCGGACCAAATGGTGATAAAGGCAGTGTCATGGGGGGATTTGGTCTAGTGATTCCAGAAGGCTCCAAACATAAAGAAGAGGCATGGGAGTTCATCAAATGGTGGACAGCGAACAAGGATAACGCGTTGCTCTGGGCAAAGACGAGTCTAAACCTGCCGGGTTATAAGCCATCGATGGAAGATCCATTTTTCAAGGATGATCCAAAGTGGCAGCCGTTTCTGGAAACGTTGGAGTTCGCCAAGGTTCGTCCGAACCACCCTGGATATTCCGTAATGGAGACTGATGCTTTGGCCCCTAATTTGCAGCTTAACCAGCAAAACAAGATGAGCATTGATGAGACCTTAAAGAAATCGCAAGAAGAGGGCGACAAAATGCTGAAGGATAATGAAGTAGTGAAGTAATAAGTAAGACATTTGAAGTGAAGGGAGGTTTCGCCTCCCTTTTGCTTAGGAGGGGGTAGCTGAAATGGCTTCCATCAGAAAGCTAGAGAAACATCAGGCGCGGACGGCTTATCTGTTTATTACACCCACGGTATTGCTGTTTACAGTTTTCACGGTCATCCCCGTGGTAATGGCGCTATATTTAAGCTTTACCAACTACGATGTACTTAGTAGAAACGATTGGATCGGTTTTGATAACTATCGCCGTTTGATAGAGGACAGTTTGTTATGGAAAACATTCCGAAATGTATTTCTGTATTCCATCATTTTCGTTCCGTTTAATATTCTGATTTCGCTTCTCCTCGGGATTCTACTTAGTCGATCCTGGCGTGGGGTAAAGTTGTTCCGCACACTGAATTATCTGCCTACCCTTACATCCGCTGTTGCTGCAGCTACGGTATGGATCTGGCTTTTGCATCCTGAATTTGGTTTGGTTAACGGATTGTTGTCTTATGTTGGGATTACAGGTCCGGCTTGGTTATCCGAGACACGAACGGCGATGTTGTCCATTATTATGCTTACCCTCTGGCAGTCGGTAGGTTCTAATATGATTATCTACTTGGCAGGTCTGCAAGGCGTGCCTGACTATTTGTACGAATCTGCACGGCTGGACGGTGCTAATAAGCTGGCTTGTTTCCGGTTTATTACTTGGCCGCAGCTGCGACCAACGACCTTTCTTGTCAGTACGATGTCAATTATTGGTGCGTTGCAGTTGTTCGACCAAGCTTTTGTGCTGACGCAGGGTGGTCCGGCGAATATGACAAAGACCCCGGTTTATCTGATCTATCAGCAGGGCTTTAATCAATTGCAAATGGGGTATGCGTCTGCACAAGCATTTGTGCTTGCTGTGGCGATTCTCATATTCTCACTTATAAACATGCGGATCACAAAGGCGGAGGAGTCCATTGTATAAGCCGGGCTTGCCATGCAGAAGGGGGATAGAGGTATGGATACTAGCGGAAGTTCGTTATTAAAAAGAAGCTTAAGTAAATCTATCTATTATATAGTGTGCATTGTTATTGCCATCGTAATGTTTCTACCTTTTTATTGGAGTGTTCTTACATCCTTGAAGCCTGACGAAGAGATATTCGCCATGCCCATCCGGTGGTTTCCTTCACATTTGACCTTAGAACACTATCGTAAGGCATTTACTACGGTTCCGTTTGCGCTCTATTTCTGGAATTCGCTTGTACTTGCAGTAGCGGGTGTACTGGCGAATCTGTTCTTTGGTTCCATCAGTGGATACGCGTTTGCAAAGTTGAATTTTAAGCTCAATAAGCCAATATTCCGCGTGCTGCTTGCGGCGATGATGATACCAGGCATTGTGACGATGATCCCCACGGTTTATGTTATGCGCCATATTCCTCTTTTTGGAGGCAATGATATTTTTGGTAGCGGGGGTAACGGGCTGATGAACTCATTCTGGGGGATTATTCTTCCGGGCGCTTCAGGAACCTTTGCTGTGTTCTTTATGCGGCAATTCTTTCTCACCTTGCCTAGTGACATGATGGAAATGGCCCGGATCGAAGGCTGTGGAGAGTTTAAAATATTTTGGCGGATTTATTTGCCGTTGACTAAACCAGCGTTGGCTACTTTAAGTATCTTTACCTTCCAAGCGGGCTGGAACAGTTTCTTATGGCCAATGATTGTGCTGAATGATCCCAACAAAGCAACGATTCAAATGGGACTTCAAGCTTTTTCTTATAATTTTCAAACAGACTACGGTCCAATGATGGCTGGTGCGCTAGTAGCGATCTTGCCGATATTGGTGTTGTTTTTAGCGCTTCAGCGTTATTTTGTACAGGGAATAGCCTTTAGTGGTATTAAGGGTTAATGCAACAAAAATCGAACCAGGGAGAGAGTCTATATGAACCAATTGGAGATAGGGATTTGGGAGGCACGGGCGAATCAAGCACAAGCTGCGCTGGATTCATTCTTCTGGAATGAAGCGATCAAAATGTACAATATAGAAACACCTTGTCCAAATGGAGAATGCAACACGATTTTTCATTATTGGTGGATGGCTCATGCTGTGGATGTATTGGTAGATGGACTACAGCGGACTAGAGAGAACTGGTATGCCGAAAGGCTTTCCGCACTTCATGAAGGTCTGCTTCAGCGAAATGGTGGAGTATGGCCAAACGAGTTGTATGATGATATGGAATGGATGGCTCTCGCGTGGCTTCGTGCATATCAAGCAACAGGAGTGGAAGGTTATAAAGATACAGCCCTTCTTTTATGGAATGACATTCAGACAGGCTGGAACGAGCATATGGGCGGTGGGATTGCTTGGCAGAAGTCACAGTTGGATTATAAAAATACACCAGCCAACGCACCGGCAGCTATACTTGCGGCACGCTTGTATCAAGCTTTTGGTGAAGCTAGCAATCTTGAATGGGCGTTAAAAATATACAGATGGCAAAAAGAGCATCTGGTAGATCCGGCAACGGGTTTTGTATGGGATGGCATGAATCGCACTGGCAATGGCCAGATCGATAAGGATTGGAAATACTCCTACAATCAAGGCGTCTTCATTGGCGCAGCAGTTGAACTGTACCGTATTACTAAAGAGCAAGAATATTTAGAGGATGCTCACCTAACCTTTGCCGCCGCAGCCCATGAACTTGCTGACTCTCAGGGAGGTGTGCTGCCAGATGAAGGGAATGGTGATGCGGGACTGTTTAAAGGGATCCTGATTCGCTATACAGCTGAATGGGTTAAAGCTGATTCTGCAGCAGTTGATGCTGTTGATTTCCTGCGTGCGAATGCAGAATGTCTCTGGGAACAAGGAAAGTCAGAGGACACAGTGTTGTTTGGCACAGATTGGACTTCGTCCTCTGCTGTTGTAATTCAGCTCAGCTCCCAGCTTAGTGCGATCAAGCTGCTGGAGAAGATGGCTGAATTAACTAAGGAACAGGTTTGAGGTGAGTTCTTAATGACACAAGCAAAGGAAGCCATAGAAGCGGTCAGTTGGCAGGAAAAGTCCGAGTGGTTCCAACAATGTCTACTACGTAATTATTATAATGCTGAGACTGGGATCATGAACCAATGGTATCCCAGAGAGTACAACGTTGCGGGGGAAAACTTTTATTATTGGTGGCAGGCTCATGTCATTGATATTTTAGTAGATGGTTATGAGCGTAGTGGAGATCCTATGTATTCCTTGAGAATTAAGGAGCTAAGTCAAAGTCTGCAAGCTTATAACGGGGGGACTTTCAGGCATAATTACTATGATGATATGGAATGGACAGCATTGGCGTTGCTGCGTGCTTATCGGGTTACAGGACATGAAGCCTATTTAAGTGCTGTGCTTGATCTATGGGAGGATATTAAGACGGCTTGGAATGAACAGTTGGGTGGAGGTCTGGCGTGGAAGAAGGATCAGCTCGATTATAAAAACACTCCTGCCAATGCACCTGCCGTTATCCTTGCAGCCCGGTTATATGAACTTTTTCATAAGCAAGAGGATCTGGAGTGGGCACTCCGTATCTATGAATGGAACAAGACATATTTAGTGGATTCTGCGACTGGTTTTGTGTGGGATGGGATGAATAGACGCGGGGATGGCCAGATCGATTACGATTGGGAGTTTACGTACTGTCAGGGAGTGTTTCTAGGCGCTGGCCTAGAGCTTTACAAGAATACGGGTAATGTTCATTACTTAGAAGATGCGAATCGAACGGCTAATACTTGTATTGATCGGTTATGTGATCCGGTTAATCTGATACTGCCTGATGAAGGCATTGATGATACGGGTTTGTTCAAGGGTATTCTGATTCGTTATTTGGTTCAGCTCTGTAAAGAATCTCCTGAAAATATCCGTATTCGCGAGGTCGTATTGGCCAATGCAATGCAGTTATGGGAAAAAGGTCTGGATAAACAACTGGGTCTGTGCAGTTCATCGTGGGAAGTGAAACCGGAGCTTCCGGTTCAGCTGAGCATTCAACTCAGCGGCTTGATGCTGCTGGAGGGTGCGGCGGCACTGGCGAACGAGTAGCATATAAAATATAAAGACACCTCAAGAGAGGTGTCTTTTTGTTGTTTGAATAACTATCTACAATTAGAAGATTCGATGCTTCCAGCCATTTAATTTAGCGATAGCCTCAATATAATAGTAGTCTCCATAGATCAGGGATACATCAATGAAGGAATCGCCACTGCCAGTTCCGTGCAATAAAATCGCTTCATGCTCCGGCTGCTCCCAGGTTGCGTAATTTTCAGTCAGTGAGCGCAGAATTCGCTCCGCTGCATTTGCATATAGACTTTTTTCGCCTAATGGTACGATATCTGCAAGCTCTAATAATCCTGAAGCGGCTATAGAGGCTGCGGAGCTATCTCGGAACATCCGTGTGTCATCCTCTAGGCGGAAATCCCAAAAAGGGACTTGATCCTCGGGTAAAGCAGAGATGAAATAATGTGCGATCCGTTTAGCAGTGTTCAGGAAACGTTCATCTCCAGTGTGGCGATAAGTATTGATGAAGCCGTACAGTCCCCAAGCCGTTCCACGGCTCCAAGAGGATTCAGCCGAGTAGCCTTGACCGCCAAAATTCTCAATATAAGCACCTGTCTCTGCATCAAAAGAAATAATATGTTTGGTGGATCCATCCTCACGTATGCCATATTGCATCGTCGTCTCGGCGTGGTTAATTGCAATATGCTTATAGCGGGGATCACCTGTCACTTTGCTGGCCCAGAACAGCAGGGAGATATTTAACATACAGTCGATAATTACCCAGCCGTATTTATCTTCATTCCATGCGCGGATGAATTTGCCTACAGGATTATAGCGGGCAGCGAGGAAATTCGCCGCTTCAATTCCTCTGCGCAGGGCATCTTCGTCACCTGTAATTGTATGTTTGATTACAGCTGTCGGTAGGAATTGGAATCCCACATCGTGATGCATCTCAACCGTTGGTTTAATAAACCATTCCTCCAAGGTACCGTCCCAATGCCAAGCGGCCTCCTTGTAAAGGTCTTTTCCGGTCATATCATGCATGATCCAGAGGAGTCCAGGCCAGAACCCTGTAGTCCACCAGTCTGAACCGATATCATCAAATTTGCCATCTTTTCCGGCGAAATGCGGGCACTTATCACCGATCTGCTCTATCATACGTTCTACTTTTGTATCGAGTCTACCCATGATCTCTTGCCAATAAGGGTTTGTCATTGTTACTGCCTCCAGTGTATTTAGGATGTTATGAGTATAGCTTTCTAAAGTTCAGGAAAGTTGTGTTTTGATATAAGGAAATGTTTGATTATTGTCATGTTGTAACAGGCTTTTAATCTATAACTGACAAAATACAAACATTTCTGCATAACACAATAAAACTTTATCGGTGTTAGAAGCGATACAATCTAAATGAACAGGAGGATGGTAAAGTGGATGATTTACAAGTATATAAAGCACCTAAAGATTTCCCGGGACGTGAGGATTATAAGGTCAGAGTACGGCAGCCTGAAGGAGAATGGCATAGCTTGTTTATTTACGAGGTTAAGGTAGATATGCATGAGGTACGTCCTGCATCCATGGCTTATTTTGATCTGGAAGGTACAGTAGAAGTTGAAGTCACCTGTCTTTATACGGAGATTGATTGTGTGAACATTGCTCCGGCTTCGCGAGAGGTCACTTACGAACATCATGGAAATACTATTTTGTTTAAGCTAACGGGTCCGCAAAAGTTATCGATTGAGATCAACGGTGATATTTTTCGGAATCTGCATTTATTTGCTAACCCTAAGGAGAAGGATGCCCCTCAACCAGAGGATGCTAATGTCCTAGTAGTCCAACCGGGTATACACCGGAAACCTGATCTTTTACGTCTGCTGGAAAATGCCGCTGCTGATCCTCGTGAAAAGAGGAAGGTGCTTTATTTCGCCCCGGGCACACATTATATAGAAGAAACAGTATTGCCGGTCCCTTCGGAAACCACGGTGTATCTTGCCGGAGGTTCTGTGCTTGTAGGTTCCTTGGTATGCGAGGGAGTTCATGATGTATCCATTCGTGGTCGCGGTATAATTTATCTTGCGGATTTTCATCGATTCTCGGCCTTTCGAGGGATACGAATTGTTTTTTCACGATCTATAAATGTGGAAGGTATTACCGTGATTGATCCGCCACATTATAGCATTTTCATCGGGCAGTCTGAGCAGATTGTGATTGATAATTTCAAATCGTTTAGCACTCGCGGTTGGTCTGATGGCATTGATATCATGTCTAGTTCTGAGATTAGAATCCGGGATGTTTTTATGCGTAATTCTGATGATTGTATTGCTATCTATGGCTCAAGATGGGATTTTTATGGGGATACCCGCAATATTAGCGTTCGTGATTCTATTCTGTGGGCGGATGTTGCTCATCCATTGATGATTGGCACTCATGGTGACCATGAACGGAATGGTGACGTAATTGAGTCTATTGTTTTTGCGAATATTGATATCTTGAATCATCACGAACCGCAAGAGAATTATTGGGGGGCACTGGCGATTAATGCCGGGGATCGAAATAAGGTATGTAATGTTCTATATGAGAATATACGTGTGGAACGTATTGAGCAGGGGCAGCTAATTGATGTGCGAGTGGTCTATAACAAGGACTACAATCCAGAGCCGGGGACAAGCATCCGGGACATTACATTTCGAGACATCAGCTATAGCGGGACGGCCAACCCTTCACGAATTTATGGATATGACGAAGAGAGAGCTGTTGAAAATGTGACCTTTGTCAATTTAAGGTTCAATGGTGAACTGATGGACGCCCCCCGCCCAGAGCTGATAGATATTAATCATTTTGCTAAAAATATACTCTTCGTTACTGAAAAAAATACGGTTGTGTAGATTAGATCTAATTACTTTTTCTATATTTTAATGGAGTCGTCCCTAGGACTCTTTTGAACAGTTGATTGAAATAAGAGGCATTTGGAAAACCAACAGTGATTCCGATTTGCTCCACAGGCAGGTCTGTCGTTCCTAACAAGCGGCAGGCCTGTTTGATCCGGCGGGCAGTCAGATAATCAACAAGCCTTCCTCCGGTTTCCTGATGAAAGATTCTGGAGATATAGGATTTGGACAAGTGAATCTCCTCAGCCAACTGATCCAGATTAACCTCCTCATGATAATGCTCTTCGATAAAACTCATGATTTTCTCAGAATAGCGCAAGGTTCGCCGTTCTCCTGATTGGAATACATGCTGATCTTCAGTTCCTATACTGCTCAATAATTGAAGAATTAACAGTGAAATGTCTTCGGTATCCTCAGTCAGACTGACTTTTTTATTGTGATTATAATGCTCCAGAATCCACTCCACAGACTCAACGTGGTCCTTAAGATCAAAGGCACAATGTGTATTTTTTCCTTGCCAAAGCGCTGTGAATAAAGCCTTTCTTTTCGCAAAACCCTCCAGCAGGTGCTCAGCAACATGTGGATCAATGTAGAAGATGGTTCGTTCAAAAGGACACTCGGGAGAAACCTCAGAATAGATCCGGTGCAGCTGATAGGGCTGGAAAAAGAATAACATTCCCCTGCGAATATCGTACATCTGCTGATTCACAACAACGTTTCCCTGTCCGCCATACACGAACATGACTTCGCAGCATTGATGCCAGTGATAATAACCTTTGTAATAGTCGTCGGTATATATTTTATAATCCCAAATCAAGGTCTTATGTTCTTCAAAAACAACAGGTTCGAACAGCTGCTTCATAGGCCCTCCAAGATGACAAAATATAAACATTTTCTTATATCCCATTATAACTTTAATTATTATGAAAGCGATACAATAAATACGTTAAACTATGAAAAATCCGGTAGTGGAGGGTAACATTATGACGCGAAAAATTGTTAATCCGGTGTTGGCAGGTTTTCATCCAGATCCGTCTTTTATTAGAGTAGGGGATGATTATTATATCGCAACATCTACTTTTGAATGGTTTCCAGGTGTAGAAATCCATCATTCCAAGGATCTAGTCCATTGGCATTCCATTTCACGTGTTCTGACAGAAGCCTCACAAGTAGATCTGCGTGGTAACGTAAGTTCTGGTTCCATTTGGGCACCAGCGCTTTCTTATGATCAAGGCGTGTTCTATCTGCTATTTACAGATGTGAAATCTCGCAAAAGTGTATATAAAGATCTGCATAACTATTTAATTACAGCGACTGATATCATGGGTCCGTGGAGTGAGCCGGTTAGACTTAATGGGAGCGGGTTTGATCCATTTTTGTTCCATGATCTGGACGGGACCAAATGGCTGCTTAATATGCGTTGGGATTTCCGTAAAAATCACAATAACTTCTCTGGCATCATTATGCAGGAATATGACCCGGAGACTGGCAAATTAACGGGACCTATCCATGAAATTTATAAAGGGACACCTATCGGAGTGACCGAAGGTCCGCAATTGTACCAGAAGGATGGGTACTATTACTTACTGACAGCTGAAGGGGGCACCGGCATCAACCATATGGTTACCTTAGCTAGAAGCCGAAGCCTCACAGGTCCTTATGAGACTGATCCGGATTTCCCGATTATGACCACGGCGCATGATCTGACCTACCCGTTTCAGCAAGCAGGTCATGGATCGCTCGTAGAGACTCAGAATGGGGACTGGTACATGGCACATTTATGCACACGTCCGATTCCGGGAACGTCAACGATGAATCCGTTAGGCCGGGAAACTGCTATTCAACGCTGTGAATGGACAGAGGATGGCTGGTTGCGATTGGCCCACGGAGGGAAGCTGCCTGCATTGGAGACAATGGCTCCTGAGCTGCCGGTATTCACTTTTGAGGAGCTGCCAAACAGAGATGATTTTGATGGAGAGGTTCTTGGATTTCCATACCAAAGCTTGCGTGTGCCCTTTGATGAATCTTGGGTTAGCTTGAAGGAACGCCCAGGGTTTCTTCGTCTGCGCGGTAGAGAGTCGTTAGCTTCACTGCATGATCAGAGCTTAATTGCCCGGCCGATTCAACATTTTGAATGCTCAGCTACAACCTGTCTGGAATTCAAGCCGGATAGCTTCCTGCAAATGGCTGGACTAGTCCTCTATTATGATGACAGTGATTACTATTATTTGCGTGTTACCGCAGATGAGATCCGTGGAACTAGTTTGGGCGTTGTGCTGTGTAGAGGTGGCAAATACGATGAGATTTCCTCTATGCAGCTATCTGTGAAGAATTGGGATCGTTATTATCTAAAGGCGGAAATTCATGGACGTGATCTGTTGTTTTATGCCTCTCCAGATGGGGTGAATTGGACAGCTGTCTGTACTCCCTTAGATTTTGGCACGCTTTCGGATGAATATGGCGGTAAGCTCGGCTTTACCGGTTCCTATGTCGGGGTATGTGCTCAGGATTTGGATCAGCAAGCGAAGCCGGCTTATTTTGACTATTTTGAATATAAAGCTTTATAGGTGTTCAAAAAAACCATAACATTCTTCATATTCTATTTTAGGATAAAATGTTAATTTTTACTTATCTTACATAGAAAGGGATGTTTGTGATTTTGAAAAAGACTTATAAAGTCGTATTAACCTGCACACTCTTGCTGAATCTGGCCCTGTCCTCTGCTGCAATGGCCGCACCCATCGACGTCGACGTGAGTAATTTGAAAGAAGTCCAAACTTCTGGACCGGAAAAGGCTTGGGTTGGAGAATGGAAAGGCGACGATACGATTATTGTGGACACACAAGGAAATGTTACTACTGTTGGAGAACTCAAAGAGTCTTCAAGCTTTGTGCCCCCAGCAGATGACAACCTTATAAATAATGAATTGTTGGCACCGGAGCTAATAACACCTACTTTTGAACCTGATTCTCCGCAAGCAACCCTATCTTCCGCTTATGGTCATGCATGGCCGTATACAGCCGAAAATAGCTATGGAATTAACTGTTATGGTTATGCCTTAAGATTTCCAGGGGCAATCAACCCTGGTGATGGAGACGGGGTCTCAAATGTCAGAGATCCTGCCTATTTTACTAATGTGTATTATACTGCTGGTCTTGTGGTTCAAGATGGCAATACGAATCCTTTATATTTTAAGCCAGGTTGGCGGATACTTCCGGGCCGAACTGCAGCGATTAATTCCGATGAACATCGTATTGCACTTAGAGTGGGGTGGATCGACTCAAATGGGAATGGTAAAGTCGATATTCCTGAGGATAACGTTGATTACCACTTCATGCTTCAAAATAGCTCAGGTTTATGGTCAGAGAAACATGGACATCAACCTTCTCAAAACACAGCAATTTCAGATCCTAGCAATTTCGTCTGGAGCAATGGCTCTCATTATGGTTTTTACAATAGCGTGACCGTTTATATTGCTGCAAAAATATTTTAGAATTTCATAAACATTACGTATGGAATAGCGATAGTCTTTTTTTTGAAGATTATGGCTATTCTTTTTTAGTTTCGAATTGTTTATGGGATGATGTATACACTTTTTAACTTTGGTATGATACAATTAAATTGTACACAAATTAAATAAAGGTGGTTATTTTGATGGTATGGGTAGCTAATATTATGGTCGGTGTTGTTGCGTTAATACATATCTATATTGTTTATTTAGAAATGTTCGCTTGGTCAAAGCCAAAAGGGCTTCGAGTCTTTGGAATGACACAGGAAGTTGCGGATGCTTCTAAAACTCTGGCCGCGAATCAAGGGTTATACAATGGATTTTTGGCGGCAGGTTTAATTTGGGGATTGGTTCATCCGAATGTAAATTTCGGCCATCAAATTGAAATCTTCTTCTTGGCAACAGTTATTGTGGCGGCATTATATGGCGGACTGACGGTGAAAAAGTCTATTTTGTTTATGCAAGGTCTTCCAGCCTTAGTTGCATTAATCCTCGTGGTTTCGATTTAAGATAACTTAGAAGTAATCGATTAGGTTTCTACCTCGCGTACATGCGTGGTGGAGCCCTTTTTTGCGTAAGATCAAGAAATTATTGGGAAAGGATATGCGCTGGTTTAAATGCAGAAATTATGAATAGGTGTACTAAAGAAACAGCAAAGAAGTGGTAGATTAATATGTTTTAGGTAAAGGTGCGGCCTTTAGATAAGATGAAAGGGGGACTTTAGCAAACTTATTGCATGCTTGTGTGGGCTGAAAGAGTAGACGAAATGGCGTTTAATCTGAAAGTTCTAGACTTTAAAAGTAAAACCTTATCATAAAAAAGAGCTGCTTCCCAGCAGGGATCACCTGTCGGGAAACAGCTCTTTTTATGTGCTGGTTAAATGAGGATCTTATTTAATAGATGCTGTATAAATCGCTTCTACAGATTTGGAGAGGAGCGCGTTAAACTCTTCTTCTGATTGTCCAGCGCTTAGTCCCTGCGATAACGCACGTGAGAAGCTGGCAATCAGCCCTTGATTATGGGCGAGCTTATCGTTTGCTTCTGCTTGTGTGTAACCGCCTGATAAAGCGACAATTCGCAAAACGTGAGGATCATCCATTAATTCGCGGTAGAAATTATTCTCCGTTGGAATGGAGAGCTTAAGCATGACCTTCACGTCTTTGCCCAGCGTAGACAATTGGGCCGATAGTTCTTCTTTTAGCAGCTTCTCTGAAGCTGTTTTATCAGCAGTGTGGATATCAACTTCCGGTTCGATAATAGGAACGAGTCCCGCTGCTATAATCTGCTTGCCGATTTCAAACTGCTGTTCTACCACCTTTTTTATACCGGCAGGGTTAGCCTCTTTAATCACCGAGCGCATTTTTGTACCGAAGATGTTACGTTCGTTGGCCCGCTTCAGAAGATCATTCAAGCCGGGAATAGGCTTCATTAGTTGTACTCCGTCCTCAGGGTCGGCAAGCCCTTTATCGATTTTCAGGAAAGGCACAATACCTTTTTTCTCCCATAGAAAATCGGCAGTATATTGACCGTCTATAGAACGATCCATTGTGTTCTCAAATAAGATTGCACCCAGTATATGCTTAGAATCAAATGCAGGGCTCTTGATAATGCGCGTTCTCATCTCGTGAACCAACCCATACATTTGATCTTCATTAGAGTAACTGTCCTCTGCAACACCATATTGCAGCAGCGCTTTTGGTGTACTGCCACCACTTTGATCCAAGGCAGCTATAAATCCCTGTCCCGTCCGAATTCGTTCCCATTGCTCCATATTCATGAAAATTCTCCTTCCTTTCGTGAACTGAATGAAAATTCTTATGTTCATTAACTATAACACTTAATGTACCGGCTCTAAACAAATGGTATTGTAAACTCGGCTGGTAACTAGTTCGTCATGAGTAGTTTTGAATCTGCGATATAAGGACTTCTGGGTCCGGTTGTTCTATGAGGATGACGTGGTATCGACGTGTGTGGTCTTCTGAGTCCGGATTAGCCAAGATAGACGATACTACATCATCGTTCGGACTGTATTGCAGCTATTTGGTGTTTTTGGAGCATTATTCAGAAGTATCGGACCGCAAAGCTCTTATTGCCAAGTTTTTGCTCCAAAGAAGAGTGGATTTGGTCGAATAGCTGCATCCGAGTCCGATAGCAGGGCAACATGGCCTAAATCTGCGAAATAGCGTCTCCTGAGTCCGGACCGTCGATGGCGAGGACGAGTAGCCTCAGCAGACGATTAAGAATCGACATATAGCGTCATCTGAGTCCGGATTAGCCAAGATAGACGATACTACATCATCGTTCGGACTGTATTGCAGCTATTTGGTGTTTTTGGAGCATTTTTCAGGAGTATCGGACCGCAAAGCTCTTATTGCCAAGTTTTTGCTCCAAAGAAGAGTATATTTGGTCGAATAGCTGCATCTGAGTCCGATAGCATGGCGAAATGGGCTAAATCTGCGAAATAGCGTCTCCTGAGTCCGGACTTTCGATGGCGAGGACGGTAGCCTCAGCAGACGATTAAGATCGACGTATAGCGTCATCTGAGTCCGAACCCATAGTTAGTGTGGACATAAAGCCTCAACTGACGAGTACGAATCGACGTCTGAGGTCACCTGAGTCCGGACTAGCCAAGATTGACGATAATACACACCGTAACGGACTGTATTGCAGCTATTTAGTGTTATTGGAACATTTTTCAGAAGTTTCGGACCGCATAGCTCTTATTGGCAAGTTCTTGCTCCAAAGAGGCGTACATTTGGTCGGATAGCTGCATCTGAGTCCGATAGCATGGCGAAATGGGCTAAATCTGCGAGATAGCGTCTCCTGAGTCCGGACCATACATGGTGTGGAGATAAAGCCTCGGCAGACGCGTGCGAATCGACGTTTGAGGTCAACTAAGTCCGACTAGCCACTATTGACGATACTACATCATCGTAACGGACTGTATTGCAGCTATTTAGTGTTTTTGGAGCATTTTTCATAAGTTTCGGACCGCATAGCTCTTATTGGCAAGTTTTTGCACCATAGAGGCGTACATTTGGTCGAATAGCTGCATCTGAGTCCGATAGCATGGCGAAATGATCAAAATCTGCGAAATAGCGTCTCCTGAGTCCGGACCATACATGGTGTGGAGAAAAAGCCTCGGCAGATGAGTAAGCATCGACTTATAATGTCCCTGAGCCCGAACCCATAGTTAGTGTGGGCATACAGCCTCGGTTGATGAGAACGAATCGACGTTTGAGGCCACCTGAGTCCGTCCCCTCCATGGTGTGGACATGCAGCCAACGCAGACGAGTGAGAATCGACGAATAAGGTCTGTTAGGTCCGATCTCGCAGCAGTCGGAGATGCGGGTAAACATAAATGTTACTCCAAGCAGAAACTAAAGACGCTCTATGCGAACTTTAAAGTGATCCCCCAAAGCGCACACCTAGCAAACTTCAAGACATTCACAGGGTTCACCTAGCAAACCTCAACTCGTTCCCAAAGGTACTCTTTACAACATATTGTCCTCTTGGGAGACTCCAAGTCATTCCGAAATGCTGAGTGAAAATTCCTTCGAAGTATTCTCTGATAATATTCCTCGAAGTAGTCACTTTTTATGCTTAATTCCCAAACTTGGAATCAAATCGCATAGTCTTCTTCGAGGCGCGACAGACCAATCCAGTCAATTACTTAAAGTTAGTTTGAAACACAATGGAAGGATGATCACATTTAGGCGACTGGGAATTTTGATCATGTTATAAACAGCTTTGTATGAAGAATTTTAAATCAGAGTGTGTAAAGTTAGAGCACCTAAACCCATGCTGGGAGCGGGTTGTTAACTTGCTCGCGGATTATTTCCTAGTAATTTAATATGAATAATCCAATAAGATAATTGGTGTGACATTAATCATAATTACCAATTCGAAGCTTTGTGAAAATAATAACTTTTCGTAAATGTCGAAATGAGGTTGACGAATAAAAATATCAGTCGTATGATTGATTCTACTGAGTATGCTAGTAATTAAAAGTAAGTTAATAAATAATATATAATAGCAGGAGGAATGAAAGTGGAATCATCAACATTTGTGCTTTTTGGCGCTACAGGAGATTTAGCAAAACGTAAAATCTATCCTGCACTATATAACCTCTTTTTAGATGGTCAAATTTCAGGTCCTCTCTCAGTGATTGGATTAGGAAGAAGAGAAGTTTCAACCGAAGCTTTCCGTAAGCAAGTCCTGCAATCTTTGCAGACATTTTCTAGACAACCGGCAGTAGAATCTCCACAGTTGCAGGTTTTCTTGGAAGCTTTTGAATATAGCGTTCTAGATGTAGGTAATACAGAAGATTATTTTAAGCTCCTGGAGCATGTTAAACGTCGTGAGCAATTTTTTAACATTCCGGAGAATCGGATGTTCTATTTATCGGTGGGTCCTGAGTTTTTCAAGGAAATTGCCGCCAATATTCATTCCAGTGGTCTGGGATCGACGAAGGGCTGGAAGCGTCTGATTATTGAGAAGCCTTTTGGTACAGACTTGCAAACAGCAAGAGAGTTAAATGACAGCTTGAATGCCGTATTTGCAGAAGAAGAGATTTTCCGAATTGACCATTTCTTGGGTAAACCGATGGTTCAGAATCTGGAAGTTCTAAAATATTCAAATCCTGTACTTAGAGCACTGTGGAAAAATCGTTATATCGCAAATGTGCAAATTACGGCGAGTGAGATTGTTGGCGTTGAAGAACGGGCAGGCTATTATGATAAAGCTGGGGCACTTCGTGATATGTTCCAGAACCATATGCTGCAATTGCTCATGATGATGGCGATGCAGCTTCCAAAAGGCAGTACACCTGAAGAGATCCGCGGGAAGAAAAGATATGTCATGGAGCGCCTCATTCCGTTAAGTAAAGACGAGGTTAATCAATACGTTGTCCGCGGACAATATGCTGAAGGTGAAATTAAAGGTAAATCTGTTGCAGGATACTTAGATGAACCAGGAATTAGCCAATCCTCACAAAATGAGACGTTTATTGCAGCGCGTTTGTTTATAGATGATCCATTGTGGAATGAAGTTCCGTTCTATATCCGTACCGGCAAGAGAATGAAAGAGAAATCAACAAGAATTGTTATAGAATTTAAAGAACCGTTTAATGATAACAATAACAAAAATAAAGGGAATGACGTTCCAAATCTACTCATCATCGAGATCGGTCCAAATGAAGCCATTACGCTTCAGTTGAATACGAAGGATCAGTTGCAGAAAGGGAAACTTGAACCTGTCCTCGCTACTTATGAAGCCGGAACTTCAGACGTACCAGAAGCTTACGAAAATCTGATCTTTGATGCGCTTCGTGGTGACGCCACTTTCTTCGCTCACTGGAAAGAAGTCGAGCTGTCATGGCAATGGGTTACACCAATCCAGGAAGCTATGGAGGAGGGGCTAATGCCACTTCATACCTATGCTTCAGGTTCTTATGGTCCAAATGCGGCTATGGAGCTTTTGGGTGAAGACCGCTGGTGGTTTGATGATGCAGATCAGGAGTCAGATGTTCTCGACGCTCAAGCAGAAGTTGCAGCAGCGCAGGAATCTATACGGCCAGGGGCTTAAGCCCCTGCCTGTTTTTTTTGCCAATTTAGCTAAAATACATCATAAGAATCTATAAATCGGAGGGAATTTACATGAAAGTAGGATTAGTTGGGTTAGGAAAAATGGGTTTTAATTTGGGTCAAAATTTGCTGGATCATGGACATGAGGTTGTTGCTTTTGATCTGAATGCACCTGCTGTAGAAGAAATGAAAGCTAAAGGCGCTAGTGGAGCAGTTACGCTTCCTGAATTGGTGCAGCAATTGGAAACGCCAAGAATCATTTGGATCATGGTTCCGCATCAGGTCGTTGATTCTGTAATCGCTGAACTCACTCCACAATTGTCTAAAGGTGATATCGTTATTGAAGCAGGAAACTCGCACTACAAGGAATCTATTCGCCGGTATGAGGAATTGAAGGAGCACGGAATTCACTTTATGGATGCAGGCACCTCTGGTGGTATGGAAGGGGCGCGTAATGGCGCTTGTTACATGGTTGGCGGAGATCCCGAAGCTTGGGAAGTTGTGGAGCCAATTTTCCGTGATACAGCTGTAGAAAGCGGCTTTTTATATGCTGGTAAAGCAGGTAGCGGCCATTTTCTAAAAATGGTGCATAACGGTATCGAATACGGCATGATGGCTGCGATCGGTGAAGGTTTTGAGGTTCTGGAAAAGAGTGAATTTGACTACAACTTTGAGGAAGTAGCTCGGGTGTGGAATCACGGCTCTGTAATCCGTTCATGGCTGATGGAACTTGTGGAACGCGCCTTCTCGAAGGACGCTAAACTAGATGAGATCAAGGGCATTATGCATTCGTCTGGTGAAGGCAGATGGACGCTTGAAACCGCCTTTGATCTACAAGCGGCGACTCCGGTTATCGCAATGGCGTTATTGATGCGTTACCGTTCCCTTGAGACCGACACATTCACTGGCAAAGTAGTTGCTGCACTGCGGAACGAGTTCGGCGGACATGCTGTGGAAACTAAATAAAATTGGCCGACTCTGAATTGAGTGTTTACAAGCTCGAATTTCCCGCAATTTATGTTGCGGAGAAATTTGGGCTTTTTATTTTAAGGGGGATAGATAATGGGAAGTATAGATGGAGTACGAATTTAATGCAGTTTACATATTTTAGGGGTAGAAGGGTAAGTTAGGAAGCAAGGGGGAGATTTCATGCAAAGTGGAATTCGTGAGCGACTTCATTTTCTAAATAAATTTCTGCATGCGCCCCGACAATATGGTAGTGTGACTCCCAGTTCACATTGGCTGGCCCAGACGTTGCTTGATCCAGTGCCTTGGAACCAAGTGCATTCTATGGCTGAGTTGGGTGCGGGGACTGGTGCAATCACAAGGTTTATTCCGCGTGGAGAAAAGACCGGTATGAATGTTCTTCTATTTGAAATAGATCCTGATTTTCGCAGTCAATTAAGAGAGGAATTCCCCGGATGTTTCTGCAACAACGATTGTCTCCGGCTGCGTCTTGCGCTTCATAACAGCAGTCTGGAGAAGCTGGATTGTATCGTGAGTAGTTTGTCTTTGATGAATTTCTCGAAGCCAGACCGCACTAGGTTTATGGAACAGATCACGTCTTCTTTAAAAGAAGGAGGGTGGTTTATAACCTATGAATATTTTCCGCGGATGAAAACAGAGTTGAGCCAGCATTTTGAGATCCTACACACGAAGTGGGTGCTGCTGAATTTTCCGCCAGCGCTTGTATATATTTGCAGGAAAAAAACCACAACGCAAGTGAAGCGCGAAAATCCCAAATCAACAGTCAACGTAGTCCCAATCTCTCAGGTTTATACAGAAAGATAATCATCTCCATACAACAAATGCCGTCACCCATTACTCATTGGGGAACGGCATTTTTAATTGGGCGCCGAAGGCGTTTGAGCCCGATTAATAGAGAAGCTCGATATTCTCTTCGTTCAGGCGTTTCAACCAAACCTCAGAAGGCTGGCGGTCTGTGATCAAAAAGTCGATTTGGCCAAGCTCGATCAGCTTCGTAAAGGCGGTCTTATCGAATTTGGTGTGATCGGCCAGGAGTATGACCTTGTTAGCTTGACGTAGCATATATTTCTTGAGCTCACACTCCGGTTCATTAGAATCTGTGATGCCCCGCTCCATATCAATTCCTTTACAACTGATAACCGCAGTGTCCACATTGTATCTTTGAATGGTGTCATGTGCTACAGGACCCACGAGTGACATGGATCGGTAACGTAAAGAACCACCGGTAGAGATGATATCCATCCCTGAATTCGAGAACTCATGCAAAATATTAATCGAGTTCGTGATAATGGTCAGATTGTTTTTATTGCCAAGCAGTTTTAGAAACTCAAAGGCTGTGGAGCTAGGATCCACCATTAACGTATCTCCATCATTGATTAAATCGAGCGCCTTGAGGGCGATTCCCCGTTTGATATCTGTATTCAGCGCATTGCGTGTAACAAAAGGCAAATCCTCGTTCGTGTGACGATTCAGCATGGCCCCGCCATAGGTTCGGCTCAGAATGCCATCCTTCTCCAGCTTCTCCAAATCTCTGCGTATCGTCTCTTCTGTAACTTCAAACATCCGGCTTAGATCAGAGACTAATACTCGTTTATCCTGATGAACAAGATCTATTATTTTTTTGCGTCTTTCAGCTGCAAGCATAGGGATCACCTTTCCGAAATCTGTATATTCCTTAATCTTAGCTCCAAATATCTGTGTTTTGCAATAAAATCAACGTAGAATCATGTTTGTTTTCCAATAATATTCACAAAACGGATATAAAACAAATAAAAACAACACAAATAATATTTAAAATGTTGACAACAAAGATTTGCAGACATACGATGAAGGAGAAAAGAAGTCCTGTAGTGGTAATTAGATTTGAAAGATACCAGAGCCGGCCCAGTTGCGATTCAGAGGCCAGCCTGAGGCGCTGCAGCCGGAATACTACGCTCTAGCTTGCAGAGTTGTGTGTAAAACTTTGGTGTTGATAAATTAACTTTAGGAGGCTGGTCAAGCAATGAGCACGCATGTGTATTATGTTCCATCGATCAATATTATGGGCAAGGGATGCTTGCAGGAGATTGGTCCATACATCCAAGAACTTAAATTAAAAAAGGCGCTAGTAGTTACGGACAAATTCCTTATGAAAAGTGGCATTGCTGGTAAATTGCTGGCGGTATTGGACGAAGCGGGGATTGAATATGCCATCTATGATGAAGTGAAACCCAATCCGACCTGTAAAAATGTCCACGATGGCGTTGATTATCTCAAGTCGCAGAATTGTGATTATCTGATTTCCATCGGCGGTGGATCACCACAGGATACTGCCAAAGCCATTGGTATCATTGCCACAAATGGCAGTCATATCAAAGAATATGAAGGTGTACACAAGTCTAAGCATAAATCACTGCCGATTGTCGCCGTGAATACCACTGCTGGTACTTCGGCTGAAGTGACCATTAACTATGTAATCACAGACGAAGATCGCAAAGTGAAGATGGTTATGGTAGATAAAAACAGCCTTGCGACGATTTCAGTCAACGATCCTGAGCTTATGGTTGATAAACCAGCTGCACTTACCGCGGCCACGGGTATGGATGCACTGACTCATGCGATTGAAGCGTTGGTGACGCCAGGAGCTTATCCGGTAACTGATGCTACGGCACTAGCCGCAGTGGAGCTAATTTTTGCTAACCTGGCTCGTACTGTGAAGAATGGCCATGATATCGAAGCGCGTGAACAGATGGTATACGCGATATTCCTTGGCGGATTGGCTTTCAATAATGCGGGGCTTGGTTATGTGCATGCGATGGCGCATCAGCTGGGCGGCGTATACGATCTGCCGCACGGCGTATGTAACGCGATGCTGCTGCCTTTTGTGGAAGAAGAAAATGCCAAATATGTGCCTGAGAAATTCAGATCCATTGCTAAAGCGATTGGACTTAATGTAGAGAACCAAACGGATAAACAATGCGCGGATTTCGTAATTGAGTCGATCAAGGCGTTGTCTAAAGAAGTAGGGATTCCAGCCAAATTATCCGAGCTTGGTGTAGAAGAAGTAGATCTTGATCTTCTGGCTGAAAATTCGATGAAGGATGCTTGTGCACCAGGGAACCCTTTTATTCCTACTAAAGAAGAAGTTATTACACTGTTCAAAAAAATATTATAAATCACCCCTTATCATAGGAGATTGTTTATGAATAATCACATCGCCGTTGACATCGGTGCCTCAAGTGGGCGATTGGTGCGCGGAATATTGCAAGAAGGTATTCTTTCCTTAGAAGAGCTTCATCGCTTTAGCAATAGCTTTACGGAACAAGAGGGTTCCTGTTTCTGGGACATTGATTATTTAGTAGAGCAGATTATGATCGGGCTTCAGAAGGCTAAAACCGATGGAATTACTACCTGTACGCTCGGTATTGATACATGGGGTGTAGATTATGTGCTGGTAGATGCGGACGGGAATCGTGTTCAGGAAGTATACGCCTACCGGGACCGCAGAACGGATCTGGCTGTGGATCTGGTGGCAAAGCAGCTTTCACCACAAACCGTCTATGAAAAGACAGGAATCCAGCAGTTATCCATCAATACCTTGAATCAGTTATATGTTCATAATGAAGAAGAGTTAGCGCAAGCGGATCAAATTTTACTTGTACCAGATTATCTATATTACCGACTGACTGGCCGCAAGATCAATGAGGTTACTATTGCATCTACAACACAGCTGTTGAATCTGGAAAGCCGGGATTTTGACGATGACCTATTAGAATTCTTGAATATCAGGAAAGATCAATTTTCAAAATTAACTGAGCCTGGTGTAGTGGTTGGTCCTCTTGACGAAGCTTTAATCCAACAATATGACCTGCCAGAATGCCAACTGATCTGTGTGGCTTCCCATGATACGGCCTCAGCAGTGCTAGGTGCTCCACTTCAAGAAGGCTCAGCTTATATCAGCAGTGGAACTTGGTCTTTACTCGGTGTAGAAAGAACGGAGCCTCTAAATTCTCTACAAGCCATGCAGGCCAACTACACCAATGAGTGGGGAGCCTACGGAACTTATAGATTCCTCAAAAATGTAATGGGCTTATGGCTTATTCAAGAGGTTCGCAGATTACTGAACAATCGATATAGTTTTACGGAGCTTGCAGAGCTTGCACAGGGAGAAGAAGGGTTTCGCAGCCTGATCCCTTGTAATGCACCAAGGTTTCTTAATCCATCCAACATGATAGAAGAAATCCGCAGTGCCTGTATGGAGAGTGGGCAGCCCATTCCGGAGACACCTGGACAGTTAGCACGTTGTGTTTTTGACAGCTTGGCGTTATCCTATCTAACTTATTTGGAAGAGTTGGAGGAGCTGACAGAAGGTCGGATCGAGGGATTGCAAATTGTCGGCGGCGGGGCGAACAACCGGCTTTTATGCCAACTAACAGCTGATGTTATCGGCAGGGAAGTAAAGGCTGGACCAACGGAAGCGACTGCTCTAGGAAATATAGTAGTGCAGATGATTAGCACAGATTCCATTGCAGACATAACTGAGGCAAGAGCTATTATCGAACAATCTTTTGAAATAACATCATACATTCCGCAGCCGATCAAGCATTTTGATAACATTCTAAATCGCTGGAGAAGCCTTCATCTGTCCAGAGTGAATGAGCTTATCTAAGCGAAACAGACATTGCACTATTTTAGGAGGATAAACAGCATGGATCAGAGCATTATCACTAGCTATAACGAAGCCAAAAAACTATACGCCGCCCACGGTATTGATGTGGATAAAGTGCTGGAGCGACTCGCGCAAATTAAAATTTCCATACATTGCTGGCAGGGTGATGATGTAAAAGGTTTTCTTTTTAAGGAAAAAGAACTAAGCGGGGGCATTGCGGTAACGGGAAGTTATCCGGGCCGGGCGGGTACACCAGATGAACTACGTCAAGATTTAGAAAAGTCGTTATCTCTTATTCCTGGTAAACATAAGGTTAACCTGCATGCTATTTACGCAGATACAGATGAACCTGTAGATTTGGATGAACTAGAGCCACGACATTTTCAATCCTGGGTGGATTGGGCGAAGGAGCAGGGCTTAGGGCTTGATTTTAACCCTACTTGTTTCTCACATCCGAAAGCAGCCGATGGATTCACTCTCAGTCATTCGGACGCGGAGATTCGGGATTTCTGGATCAGACACTGTAAAGCTTCACGTACGATCGCTGAGCATTTTGGGCGGGAGCTGGGTCAGCCTTGTGTGACGAATTTTTGGATTCCAGACGGTTATAAAGATACGCCAGTAGATCGGCTAGCTCCAAGAGTACGTTTAAAAGAGTCGCTGGATGAGATTTTTAGTCAGGAAATAGATCCGCTTTATAATATGGATGCCTTGGAAAGTAAACTGTTTGGAATTGGCTCTGAAAGCTATGTGGTAGGTTCTCATGAATTCTATATGGGTTATGGTTTAACAAATGGAAAAGCAATCTGTCTGGATGCGGGACATTTTCATCCTACAGAAGTGATTTCGAATAAATTATCTTCGATTCTGATGTTCAGTGAGCAGCTGCTGCTGCATGTTAGCAGACCTGTCCGCTGGGACAGTGACCATGTGGTAACGATGGATGATGAGCTGCTGGAAATCGCCCGTGAATTAGTTCGTGGGGACTTACTTCCTCGTACAAATAT
Source organism: Paenibacillus sp. FSL L8-0333 (assembly GCF_037965665.1). Lineage (NCBI taxonomy): Bacteria > Bacillati > Bacillota > Bacilli > Caryophanales > Paenibacillaceae > Paenibacillus > Paenibacillus sp. FSL L8-0333. The sequence continues at coordinate 3,920,563 of NZ_CP150186.1, read as the reverse complement.
TGGATTGGATTTCTTTGATGGCAGTATCAATCATCTCGCGGCATGGGTCATTGGCACCCGCAACACTATTAAGGCGTTGCTGCGTGCGATGCTGGAACCCGTGGAAGAACTTAAGCAAATCGAGCAGTCCGGGGATTATACTTCACGTCTTGCTCTGGTAGAAGAGTTCAAATCGTATCCGTTTGGAGCGGTCTGGGATTACTACTGTGCATCACAAGGTACACCGGTGCGTGAGCAATGGCTTACTGAAGTCAAAAATTATGAACAGGACGTTTTGTCTTTAAGATAAAAGTGGATACGGAGAGCAGCAAATACAAAGGAGAGAATAGACTATGAGTACATCCTTGTTAGAGTCAAAAGGTTATATTGCCAGCAGTGAAGCTCCATTTATTCAGGAAATGTCAGAGATCACCCGTCATATGTGGGAGCTTGGCTGGGATGAACTGAATGGTGGGAATGTCAGCTATTTGCTGGATGAGAATGAGGTGGCTAAGTATATTAATGTACTGGAGCCGTTGCGCACGATCAAACTCACCTTTCCGGTAAAAGAATTAGCAGGCAAGTATTTTATCGTAACAGGTTCGGGCAAATATTTCAGAAATGTGATTAAAGACCCTGAAGCGAATCTGGGTGTGTTAAGGGTTAGCGGCAATGGCGAAAGTGTGGAAGTATTGTGGGGATTGCGGAATGGGGCAGTTCCTACGAGTGAGCTCGCTTCGCATTTTATGAGTCATATTGAACGCTTGAAAGTAGATCCCACACACCGTATCGTGCTGCATACACATGCTACAAATGTTATCGCGATGACCTTCACGCATGATCTGGACGAACTAAAGTTTACCAAAACACTATGGGAAATGTGCACAGAGTGCCTTGTTGTTTTCCCTGATGGGGTCAGCGTTATTCCGTGGATTGTTCCGGGCAGCAGTGAGATCGGCCGTGAGACTGCCAAAAAAATGAAGGATCACCGTTTAGTCATCTGGCCGCAGCATGGGATTTTTGGCACGGGCTCCACCATGGATGCTACCTTTGGTCTAGTAGAAACGGTTGAAAAGGCTGCAACGATCTACAACTTGATTGGCGGTAGAGAAATCAAACAAAAGATCACAGACCAACAGCTATGGGATTTAGCTAAAGCATTTGGAGTTACACCTAAAGCGGGGATTCTTGAAGTCTAGAGAGTCATTATAATTTGGTGAAAACCGGGCATTCGTAGATTCTGCGAGGTCCGGTTTTTTTTGTCTTTTTCTTAAAATTTGCATTTCCCATCTTTTGGGTAGATAATAAGCTTACTTAAAGTAATCAATTAATAAATTGGAGGTAACATATGAATACAGAGCAACTATTTTCACCTTTTCAAGTGGGGAATCTTTCGCTGTCGAACCGATTTGTAATGGCGCCGATGACACGCGCGCAGTCTCCGAATGGTGTGCCGGGAAGCAATGTTGCCGCTTATTATCGTAGACGTGCAGAGGGTGGAGTGGGATTAATTGTTACTGAGGGTACTGCGGTAAATCATCCAGCGGCTGTCAGTCACCAAGATATTCCTAATATACATGAAGAAGCATCTTTAGAAGGCTGGAAGAAGGTTGTGGAAGAGGTTCATGCAGCTGGGGGCAAGATCATCCCGCAGCTTTGGCATGTGGGGATGGCGCGTACAATCGGCGAGTATCCTAACGTTGAAGCCCTTCCTGTAGGCCCTTCGGGTCTGAATTTAGCAGGTGAGCCGGTGACAGAGCCGCTGACCACAGAAGAGGTTGAAAGTTTAGTAACAGCCTTCGCTCAAGCGGCGGAAAATGCCAAAAGCGTTGGCTTTGATGGCATCGAGCTGCATGGCGCTCATGGGTATCTGATAGACCAGTTCTTCTGGGATAGAACGAATAAACGTACCGATCGTTACGGTGGCGATTTGGTAGGAAGAACAACATTCGCTGTCGAGATCATTAAAGCATGCCGTCAAGCGGTTGGACCAGACTTCCCAATCGTGCTGCGCTTTTCCCAGTGGAAGTTGGGGGCGTATGATGAGAAGCTGGCGAAGACTTCAGAAGAACTTGCGAGTTTCCTGGCACCGCTTAGCGAAGCGGGTGTAGATATTTTTCATTGCTCGACCCGACGCTTCAGTCAACCTGAATTTGCTGGTTCTGATCTTAATTTAGCTGGGTGGACTAAGAAGCTTACCGGGAAGCCGTGTATTACAGTGGGCTCTATTGGGCTGCAAAGCGATTTCTTCGCAGAAGATAAAGCTCAGAAGCCTGCGGATAATATCGATGAGTTAACTGAAAGGTTCGCTCGGGAGGAGTTTGATTTGGTAGCAGTGGGCAGAGCGCTTATTAGCGATCCAGCTTGGCCTGCCAAAGTACAAAGCGGAGCGATAGACGAAATCATCCCATTTACTCCTGAAGCGACGAATACTCTTTACTAAAACTAGCAGAATATACAATGACTATTTTTTTAGGTAAGAGGTTGTATAACTGTTTCAAGAGTAGTGTATCTGCTTATAATAGTAGCATACCCCCCTTAATATGATAGAACTTGACCCTGCCAAACGTTGGCGGGGTATTTTTTTGTCGATATGCAACGCTCCTTTACATCATTAATAGATCGGGCACTTCTATGTTAGGCCAGCATTATGTTATAATTTTAAATTAGCAAAGTATAAAAATAATTGTTGAACAATAGAGGACGTGAAAACAGCATGACAAAGGGGAACCACAACTCACCGGACTTAAAATCCGGCAAGGGTTCTAAGGATTATTCGAAATATTTTGATTTTAGTGATGCAAAGGTAATTAGTGAAGAAGAAGGTAAGGTTACTTACCGGATTAAAGGAAGAAATGTGCAAATTAATAGCCAGCCTGACTATAAAGAAGGAAAACGGCGCGGCAAGGAAGAAATAGAAGTGCATTATGATTTCGAGATTCCTGAAGAGATGCAGAATTTCGGAGTGGGCAAATATTATCATATAACGACTTATGGCTGCCAAATGAATGAGCATGACACGGAAACGATGAAGGGCCTATTGGAACAGATGGGCTACCGCAGTGTCGCTGACCGTAATGACGCGGATCTCATTTTGCTGAATACTTGTGCGATTCGGGAGAACGCCGAGGATAAGGTATTTGGAGAGCTAGGACATCTTAAGAACCTGAAGATCGAGAAGCCGGGTCTGTTGTTAGGGGTATGCGGTTGCATGTCCCAAGAGGAAGGCGTAGTCAACCGGATTATGTCAAAGCATGGCTTCGTGGATATGATCTTCGGTACGCATAATATTCACAGATTGCCACACCTCATTAAAGAAGCGGTATTTAGTAAAGAGCTTGTGGTTGAGGTATGGTCTAAAGAAGGCGACATTATTGAGAACTTGCCGAAGAAGCGGGAAGGCATGCGCGCTTGGGTGAACATTATGTATGGCTGTGATAAGTTCTGCACGTATTGCATCGTACCGTTTACACGCGGTAAAGAACGCAGTCGTCGTCCAGAGGACGTTATCGCTGAGGTGAGAGAGCTTGCCCGCCAAGGCTTCAAGGAAGTAACGTTGCTGGGGCAGAACGTAAATGCTTACGGTAAAGATTTTATAGACATTGATTACACTTTCGGTAACCTGATGGATGATATGCGCCTGATTGATATTCCGCGCGTTCGCTTCATGACATCGCATCCGCGGGATTTTGACGATAAATTGATTGAGGTTCTAGGCAAAGGCGGCAACTTGGTGGAGCATATCCATCTGCCGGTACAATCGGGAAGTACTGCCGTTCTTAAGAAAATGAGCCGTAAATATACCCGGGAAGCTTACCTGGAATTAGTGCGTAAGATTAAGATAAGTGTGCCGAATGCTGTATTAAGTACCGATATTATCGTTGGTTTCCCTGGGGAGACTGATGAGCAATTTGAAGATACCCTATCGCTTGTGCGTGAGGTTGGGTATGATATGGCATATACGTTCATTTATTCTCCGCGGGAGGGTACACCAGCAGCCGCTATGGAAGATAATGTACCGATGTCGGTGAAGAGTGAACGTCTGCAAAGATTAAATGATCTCATCAAGGAGAACAGCCGGATCATTAATGACCGGATGCTGGGTGAAGTTGTAGAGGTGCTGGTAGAAGGGGAGAGTAAGAATAACTCCGAAGTCCTTTCTGGCCGTTCCCGCGCTAACAAGCTGGTCCATTTTGAAGGTCCGAAGGAGCTTATCGGCACATTTGTAAACGTGAGAATTACAGATACCAAAACATGGTACATTAAAGGGGATATTGTGGTTGAGGCCGCAGCTGTTCATTAATCACATACGAATGGGGAGATGACTAATGAGTACAGAAGAACAACGGATGAATAAATATGGAATGAAGACTTATAATACCCGTGATCTGATCGTTCGCGAGGATATTATGGGCAAAGCTAAAGAATTAGCATCATTAATCTCAACCAGCGAAGAGGTTCGCCATTTTCAGCAGGCGGAGCAAAAAATTCTTAATCACGAGCGTGTGCAAGGACTGATTGCAACCATTAAGAAAAAACAAAAAGAAATCGTGGCCTTCGAAAGCTTCAATAATAAAGATATGGTCGCCAAAATTGAACGTGAAATTGAAGTGCTGCAAGATGAGATCGATGGTATTCCTGTCGTCAATGAATTTCAGCAAAGCCAGAGCGATATTAATTATTTGCTCCAGCTAGTAATTTCCGTGATTAGAGATACCGTTTCGGAAAAAATAAATGTGGAAGCCGGCACCGAAGCGCCTCCGACCACATGCGGATAACCCACACTCAGTTCAGGGGGCGGATGCAGATCCGTCCCTTTATTTCAATATAAGAGGTAGAAGTAAGATTCAAGAATATACATAATCCTTATAATTCAACGACAAGGTCATTTCTCATATAGTCTTTTTTGTAGGATAATGTAAAATAATGGAATTTAGCTGTTGATTTATGAAGAACATGTTTGGTACATTTAAAGATACGAATAAGTAAAACTACAGCTTCGGAAAAGGATGGGGCAATTATGAGCGACAATGGGGAAATAACCTATAACGCCAAAAAATATCGTACACCGGATGGTGTTCCGGCCGACATTGTAATGTTTACACTGACCAAACGCGAACGGAAGACGGTCACTAAGACGCTGCCTTTACGTGAATTGAAGGTAATGTTAATTAGACGGAAAAAATGGCCATGTGCAGGCATGTGGGCTCTACCAGGCGGATTCTGTCAGGAAGATGAGTCTATTTATGATGCTGCAACTCGTGAGCTGAAAGAAGAGACCGGTGTCGATGGAGGTCACTTAGAATATCTTGGAGTTTATAGTACACCTGGCCGCGACCCTCGGGGATGGATTATCAGCCATGCCTTTTTCGCCTTAGTAGAAGAGTGGATGCTGGAACAAAGACAAGCTTCCGACGATGCGGGTGAAGTGGGTTTATTTACGTTGCAGGAAGCGTTAGAAGAACTGGAGCTCGCTTTTGACCACCATGAAATCATCAAGGATGCATACGTACGTATCCAACAGCAAATGCTGCAGACAACGATAGCAAGACAGTTTTTGCCTAGGCATTTTACGCTAAGTGAGCTTTATCAGGTGATTCAGACAGTAGTGCCGGAATTTAAAGAGCCAAATTTTATTCGTAAAATCACGTCAACACGCAGCCGTCAGGGTATATTAAAAGAAGTGAGAGATGAAGAGGGCAATGCACTCAGCTCCAATCAATACTCACAACGCCCGGCTCAGCTGTATATGTTTACAGATCACGAGCCATTGTTGTCCATTTATACGTAGTGTCTTAAATCAGGGGAGGGACGATTCTCATGAGAGCACTAATAGTAATTGACTTTACCAATGATTTTGTCAATGGGAATTTACCGGTTGGGCAGCCTGCAATCGACATCGAGCCAAGAATCAGCCAATTAACATCTGAGTTTGTCCAAAATGGCGATTATGTTGTAATGGCTGTAGATTTACATGAAGACAATGATCCTTATCATCCTGAGAGTAAACTGTTTCAACCTCACAATGTACGAGGGACTGAGGGGCGGGAGCTTTATGGAAGTCTGAAAACTGTTTATGAAGCTGACCAGGATTCCATCTATTGGATGGACAAAACTCGATATAGCGCTTTTAGTGGAACCGATCTAGAGATCAAGCTGCGGGAACGTGGCATTACTGACCTTCATTTGATTGGTGTATGTACAGATATATGTGTTTTGCACACTGCGGTGGATGCATATAACAAAGGTTTTACTATTACTGTGCACGAAGATGCGGTCGCCAGCTTCAACGCGGATGGACATAAATGGGCACTAAATCATTTCCGGGGAAGTTTAGGAGCAGACGTTGTTAAGGCATAATACTATAAAAAACATACACATACAGCAACGTGGATATTAGGAGATGAGGACTTGAAGAGAGAACTTGCGCTACATACAGATAAATATCAGATCAATATGATGTATGCTCACTGGGTGAATGGAAGCCATAAGCGAAAAGCTGTATTTGAAGCTTATTTCCGCAAGTTACCTTTCGGAAACGGCTATGCCGTGTTCGCAGGATTAGAGCGTATCGTTGGGTACATCGGCGGTTTGCGTTTCACCGAAGATGATATCCGTTACTTGTCGGAGCAAGAAGAAAATTACGCTCCCGCTTTTTTGGAAGAACTGCTGCAATTTCATTTTCAGGGCAATGTTTATTCGATGAAAGAAGGGGCGTTGATTTTTCCGGATGAGCCACTAATCCGTGTGGAAGGGACGATCATGGAAGCGCAGCTGGTGGAGACCGCCATTCTGAACTTCATGAACTACCAGACGCTGATCGCTACGAAGGCTTCCCGAATTAAGCAGGTGGCTCCGAATGATATTCTGCTGGAGTTTGGTACCCGGCGAGCACAAGAAGCGGATGCGGCGGTCTGGGGCGCTAGAGCGGCTTATATCGGCGGCTTTGATGCAACCTCTAACATGCTGGCAGGTAAAATGTTTGGCATCCCTACCAAAGGTACACATGCGCATTCTTGGGTTCAGAGCTTCAGCAGCGAGCAGGAAGCTTTTGATGCTTATGCCAAGGTGATGCCTGATGAAGTTACACTATTAGTTGATACCTTCGATACGTTGCGCAGTGGTGTGCCGAATGCGATTAGAACCGCCAAAAAGCTTGAAGCTCAAGGTAAAAAGATGATCGGTATCCGCTTAGACAGCGGTGACTTAGCCTATCTATCCCGGCAGGCGCGGAACATGCTGGATGAAGCTGGGCTCGATTATGTGAAGATTGTGGCATCCAATGATTTGGATGAGAATACAATCATGGATCTGAAGCTGCAAGGTGCAGCCATCGACACGTGGGGCGTAGGCACCCAATTGATTACGGCTTCGGATCAACCCTCTTTGGGTGGGGTCTATAAGCTGGTAGAAATTGAGTCCGCAACGGGAGAAATGGTACCGACGATCAAGATTTCTTCTAACCCTGAAAAAGTATCCACGCCAGGCAGCAAGGACGTATTCCGGATTATCGGGAAAAATGGCAAAGCGCTAGCAGATTATATCTGCTTCCCGGAAGAGGAAGCTCCGCGCAACGGCGGTCGGGTGAAGCTGTTTAATCCGCTGCATCCATACATGCACAAGTATGTGGAGCGCTATGAAGCGCTGCCTATGCTTGAGCCGATCTATGTGAACGGCTTCCAGGTCTATACTTTGCCGGATCTGAATGAAGTTCGCCGTTACCATCGGGAGCAGAAGGATCTGTTCTGGCCGGAATATCTGCGTAAGCTCAATCCTGAGGTGTACCGGGTGAATCTGAGTGAGAAGGTCTGGACCAACAAGCAACAATTGATCGCGGAGCATATTCAGCCGGAGATCGAGTAGATTTTGTAGTTTCGATGGAAAGAAGCATGGGAGGATTAGATTCCCGTGCTTTTTTGCGTTTGGATGAAGCCGACGTTTGGGTGAAGCTTGCGTTTGTTAACTTCGAACGCCGCGAGTTTATTTCTGAAAGTATATTAAGCCAGCTTGTCTGCGTATATCTGATTTGGCTTTCGTTGCATTTTGTGCAGCAGAACACTAGTTAAAGTATATCGACAAATTACCATAAACCCAAAAGAATAAGTAAATCCCGCAGAATGAGGCGCATCCGGTGCGAGTAGGCGAATCAACGGTATAAATCCCGTACAATGAGCCGAACCCGGTGCGAGTGAGCAAATCTACGGTATAAATCCCGTAGAATGTCGCTCGTCCGGTGCGAGTAGGTAAATCAACGGTATAATGGACCTCTGTCAAGAAAGTGGACAGTCACGCAACAGACATTCTAGTCAATTGCTCAGCAAAACGAACTGGAGAAAGATACCCCAGCGCGCCATGCATTCGCTTGCGGTTATAATAAAACTCAATATATTGAAAAAGTGTCTGGTAGGCTTGCTCCTTAGTTTTGAATCGTGGATTACAATAAATGAGCTCCTTTTTCAAAATGCTGTGCCACGACTCGATACAGGCGTTATCATAACAGTTACCTCTGCGGCTCATGCTGGACTCCATGCCATACGCTTTCAACTGCTTCGTGTATTCATGAGAAGTATATTGAGAACCTCTATCGGAGTGATGTAATAGACCCTTTTCCGGTTGTTTAGCTTCGTAAGCATCTTGTAAGGCGCCCGAAATTAAGCTAGTTTCCATATGGTCCTCCAAGCGCCACCCCACGATTTCACGCGTGCAAAGGTCCATCACACTAGCCAGGTACAAGCGCCCTCCCCGGCAAGGAATGTACGTAATGTCGGTAACCCATACTGAATTGGGTTTGAGTATTTTAAATTGCTGGTTCAGCGTATTTGGGGCAATCGGATGGTCATGATTGGAGTCGGTGGTCTGTACGCGATACGTTTTGGAGACAATGGAGCGAAGCTTCATATGTCGCATGTACACACTCACCGTGCGTTCGGTAACGGTATAACCTTCTTGATGCAACAGGCGGGTGATCTTCGGACTCCCATACCGCTTTTGATGGTCTGCAAAATGATACTGAATTCGCTTCATTATCGCAGCCTTACGAAGCATATGCGTACTGTTTTTTTCTGTCCGCCACTTGTAGTACCCGCTCCGTGACACATGTAGGGTCATGCACATCTTCTCCAAGAGAAACTCGGAGCGATGTTTTTCAATAAACTGGAATCTCAGTTCCTTGGTTTGCTGAAGATGTGCACTGCTTTTTTTACGATCGCTAATTCCTCTTCCACATCAGCAATCTTGTTATCTTTTTCTTGAAGTTGACGGCTCATTTCTTTCAACTGTGCCTCGAGTTCCCGTACTCGATCCACGCTAGCTGCCGGTTCATTCTTTAGTTCTCGATACTGGCTCATCCATTGATGCAGGGTACTTTTTGGGATGTTGAGCTCTTCCGCCAAGTCGCCCACTGTCTTTGTTTGCTCTTGAATGAACTGCACTGTCTGTTTTTTAAATTCTTCGTTATACCGTTGTCGATGTTCTCCCATGTGAACACACCTCCGTGGACTCATTATCGCCAGTCTGTTAACTACTGTCCACTTTTTATTCTAGCTTCATAAATCCCGTACTATGAGGCGAATCCGGTGCGAGTAGGCAAATCAACGGTATAAATCCCGTAGAATGAGGCTCGTCCGGTGCGAGTAGGCGAATCAACGGTATAAATCCCGTAGAATGAGGCGAATCCGGTGTGAGTGGGCAAATCAACGGTATAAATCCCGTACAATGAGCCGAACCCGGTGTGAGTGGGCAAATCAACGGTATAAATCCCGCAGAATGGGGCGAATCCGGTGCGAGGAGGCAAATCTACGGTATAAATCCCGTAGAATGAGCCGAATCCGGTGTGAGTGGGCATATCAACGGTATATATACCGTAGAACGGGACGAATCCGTTGCGAGTAGGCGAATCAACGGTATATCTCCCGCAGAATGTGGCGAATCCGTTGCGAGTAGGCAAATCTACGGTTTAAATCCCGTAGAATGTGGTGAATCCGTTGCGAGTAGATATATCAACGGTATAAATCCCGTAGAATGGAGCGCATCCGGTGCGATTAGGCAAATCTACGGTATAAATCCCGTAGAATGAGGCGAATCCGGTACGAGTGGGCAAATCTACGGTATAAATCCCGTAGAATGAGCCGAATCCGTTGCGAGTGGGCAAATCTACGGTATAAATCCCGTAGAATGAGCCGAATCCGGTGTGAGTGGGCATATCAACGGTATATATACCGCAGAACGGGACGAATCCGGTGCGAGTAGGCGAATCACCGTTCCCATAAGAAAAGGTGTATCCCCATTCTACGCGATCGCGTAGAACAATGGATACACCTTTTTACATGTCAATGCGAGCAATTTAGTTTAGTTCTTCTTCCGGAATTTCGCGAATGACCAGATGGTAAGCATCAGCAGGAAGCCCAGACATGTGCCTATGCTGATCCGGTTCTGAGTGTCGAAAAGGAAGGAAATCGAAATAACCGACAAACAGATAAGTGTCAAAATCGTTATATAAGGAAAGCCCCAGACTTTAAAGCTTGGCTCTTTAGGATAGGTTTTCCGCAGCTTCAGCTGTGATAGACAGATGCTGATCCATACCAAGCTTACTACGAAGCCGGGAACAGCCATCAGCAGCCGGAAAAGTCCATCCTGTGCGAAGTACGCTAACATAGAACCAACAAAAAGAACTATAGCGCAAAGTTTAAGACTGTTGATCGGCACACCTTTTGCTGAGGTCTTTGCTAAGCTACGTGGAGCTTCACCCTGTGAAGCCAAAGAGTGCAACATCCGTGTGGCGCCATAGATACCGGAGTTAGCAGCAGAGAGCACAGCTGTAATCAGTATGAAGTTCATAACATGGTCAGCACCCTTAAGTCCTGTAGCTGCTAAAACCTGCACAAAGGGGCTAGTATGCTCGTTAAGCTGATTCCAAGGAATTAACCCACAGATGATCAGAATTGGAATCGTATAGAACAGAATAACGCGCAAAATGAAGCTTTTGACAACTCTAGGCAACACTTTTTCTGCATCTTGAGTTTCTGTTAAAGTTAGTCCAATCAGCTCAGATCCGCCATATGAGAACATGACGACCAGAAGGGCAGAGAAGATAGGTGTCCAGCCTTGTGGGAATAATCCGCCATAATCCGTAAAATTACTTAAATAGGGTGTCCCTTCAGACATAGGCAATAGCCCAAACAATAATGCAGCTCCCAGAATAATAAAGATGATAATCATAGCTATTTTGATTCCTGCTAACCAAAACTCCGTCTCTCCATAACCGCTTACACTCATCATATTGATGCCAATAATTAAAGCACCACTTGCTAGACTCAGTAGCCATAACGGAACATCCGGTAACCAGTATTGCAAGAAGCTTCCTGCCGCCAGCACTTCGATCACGCAGACAGTCAACCACATGAAGCAATAGAGCCAACCCACGATAAAGGAAAGCCGTTCTCCAAAAGCCTCGCGAATGAATTCCTTCATATTTTTGTTCGGGTATACCGTGGCCATTTCGGCAATTGCACCCATAACGACTAGTAGCAGCAAGCCTGCCAATACATAGGAGAGAACAACCCCTGGTCCAGCAATGCTTATCGTCTCAGAGCTTCCTTTGAAAATCCCCGTACCGATTACGCCGCCCATCGCCATAAAGCTGATATGCCGTGGAAGCAATTTTTTCTGTAATGATGCTTCGTTTGACTTCACATTTAATGCCTCCTAAGTAGGTTCAAAAAATTACACCAAGAATCAGTTTATCCTGAAATGGACTAGTTGAAAAGTATAAATGATACACATTTGCAGAAATAGAGGTGATTTTTCATCGGTGTGTGATATTTATCATGAACAATGTGATGAATTTAACATCTTAATTTTTAATTTTATTGCTAAATGAAAGTAGATAAATAAGCTTAGGCAACACTTGGAAAATGCAAGATTTGTCACTTCGCGTCTTGCGAAATCAAGTTACAATCGTTGAAAAAGTCAAAAGGATATTATACTAGATGACATTTTGAAAGGGGCTATGTCGGTGGTACAGTTACCAAAAGTGAACGAGCTCGGATTTTTTGAGATTCGTCTGGAGTCAATTGGAGGGTTGGGTGCGAACCTGGCTGGTAAAATGCTTGCGGAAGCAGGCGTTGTCGGTGCTGGAATGAATGGGGTCAGCTTTTCGTCATATGGTTCGGAGAAGAAGGGATCAGCGGTAAAAGCGCATATCCGGTTTTGTGATTTGAACACACCTATTCGTGACACGTCTCCGGTTGAGCGCCCGCATGTTGTTGGGGTATTTCACGAAGCACTAGCAAAGACAGTTAACGTAATTAGCGGAATTTATGAACATAGCACAGTATTGGTAAACTCAGCAAAATCGCCGGAGGAATTGAAATCCTCCCTGAATATGATGGCAGGAACTATTGCAGTCGTTGATGCTACAACTATCGCCTTAGATGAGAAAAACCGCGTTAATATGGCGATGCTGGGCGCGTTGTTCCGGATGTGTGATTTCTTGGACCCTGAAATTATGAAAGGCGTTATAGAGAAATCACTAGGCAAAAAGTATCCACAGGCAGTACAGTCAGCGCTGACTACTTTCGACCGTGGATTTAATGAAGTTAAGTTTATGCATTTTCCACTGCCTGCGGGCGTGACAATGCCTGAATTCGTGCGGTCTGATATTTCCGCATTGGGTTATGAAACACAGCCTATCGGCGGTACCATTACGAATCCTGGGAGCAGCTTTTTAAAGAACTTGAGCATTTCTCGCTCCGGTTTGCTGCCTCATTTTAAGCAGGAGGATTGTATTCATTGTGCGCAGTGCGATACGGTGTGTCCTGATCTGTGTTTTGTTTGGGATGAGCAGCCTGATAAGAAGGGGGGTCCACAAATGTTCCTGCAAGGTATTGATTACCAATACTGTAAAGGCTGTTTAAAATGTGTAGAAGCTTGTCCTACAACTGCCTTGTCAGGCGAACGTGAGGAAGAAGGCTACGCAGAGAGTCATACGGTCCGGCATATTTTTGATCTCGTTACTGAGGCCTAATTAACGGAGGAAAGGTGGAATACACGTGGCAATAGATTATGAAAAAGAAGTAGGCTCTGCTAAAGTAGAGCAGAAATTCCTATATGAATCCGGCAATGAAATGGCAGCTTATGCTGCTCATCAGATTAATTATCATGTAATGGGGTATTTTCCGATTTCTCCATCGACAGAAGTAGCGCAATTTCTTGATACGATGAAAGCGAACGGCCAGCATGATATTATGCTGATTCCGTCAGATGGCGAGCATAGCTCTGCTGGAATCTGTTATGGCGCTTCAACGGCTGGCGGACGTGTATTTAATGCTACCAGTGCCCAAGGTTATATGTTCATGCTTGAGCAATTGCCTGTACAAGCTGGTACGCGTATGCCTATGGTTATGAATCTAATCTGCCGTTCGATCTCTGGACCGCTGAATATTCACGGGGATCATTCTGATTTGTATTTTGCCCTGAATACAGGTTGGCCAATTTTAATGTGCCGGGATCCACAATCTGTTTATGATATGAATCTAATGGCATTGAAGCTTGCTGAACATGCTAAAGTTCGTCTTCCGGTAATGGTGGCCTCAGATGGATATTTCACTTCCCACCAGAAGCGCCGCGTACAGGCCTTTACTCATCGGGAGGATGTTCATAAATTTGTTGGAGCACAACCTCCAACAGGTTTCACCGATACTTTAGACCGCAATAATCCGGTAACCGTTGGCCCTTATATGAACGAACCTGACTATATTAACAACCGTTATCAACAGTCCGTAGCTATGTACAATGCGGGTGAAGTTTTTGAAGAAATCGCGAAGGAATTTGCTGAGTTAACCGGACGTTATTATCCAATGATCGAGGAATATCGGATGGAAGATGCTGAAGTAGCCGTATTCTTGATGAATTCTGCCTCTGAGATTATTAAGGATGTTGTAGATCAGCTTCGTTTGCAAGGAATCAAAGCCGGTGCAATCTCGCCGAATATGATCCGTCCTTTCCCACAGAAGCAAATTGCTGAAGCGCTGAAAAACGTTAAAGCAATCACCGTTGGTGACCGCGCAGATTCTGTTGGCGGACACGGTGGTAACATGGTCAATGAAATTAAGGCAGCCCTGTTCACATATGGCAACACTACGACTAAAGTAATAAGCCGTATTTACGGTTTGGGTGGTAAGGACTTCTACGCAGAAGATGGTCATGCATTTTTCCAATTAGCAATTGATGCTGTTGCTGCAGATCGAGTAGACATACCATTTGATTATTACGGCCACAATCCGGGTACACCAGAAAAAGCTCCACAACGTCTTCTGAAGCCAATGGACTTTGACTCACTGAAGACAGGCTTGATCACTGTGAAACAGGATGAAGCAACGGGCAAATTAAGCGTACGGATTCCGCCGCTGCGCAGCTTGACGAAGAAACCTAAACGGCTCTCCCCAGGGCATGGTGCGTGTCCGGGTTGTGGGATTTTCTCAGGACTAGAGACTTTCTTCAAAGGGATTGAAGGGGATATCGTCGCACTTTATCATACAGGCTGTGCCATGGTAACGACTACGGGGTACCCGTATTCCTCCCATAAATCAACGTTTATCCATAATCTTTTCCAAAATGGAGCGGCTACCTTGTCCGGTGTCGTAGAGATGTTCTGGGAACGCAAACGTCGCGGTGAGCTGGATGGACTAGGGCTTAAAGAGGACTTTACGTTTGTTATGGTAACCGGAGATGGCGGCATGGACATCGGGATGGGACCGGCAATTGGAGCTGCACTGCGTGGTCACAAAATGATTATTGTAGAGTACGATAACGAGGGTTACATGAATACTGGAGCACAGCAGTCCTATTCGACACCACTGGGTCACCGTACTTCAACCTCCAGTATCGGCAAGCAGCAGCAAGGTAAAGTGACTCAGCATAAAGATACAGCACAAATTATGGCGGCTACTAACATTCCTTATGTCTTCACGGGTTCGGAGGCTTATCCGCAGGATCTGGTGAAAAAAGCGGCAAAAGCACAGTGGTACGCACAAAACGAAGGTTTGGTGTATGGTAAAATCCTGATCGCATGTCCGCTAAACTGGATGTCTGATGATAAGGAAGGCACTAACATCGTTTCATTAGCTGTTGAGTCTTGCTTCTTCCCGTTATATGAAGTAGAGCATGGTTCTACGAATATCACATATAATCCCGAAGACAAGGGCAAACGTGTCGAGCTCTCAGCATGGCTGAAGACAATGGGTAAAACTCGTCACTTGTTGAAACCTGAGAATGAGCCAGCTTTGCACAGCTTCGAAGAAGAAGTTGAGCGCCGTTGGAATCGTCTCAAGGCAAAACACGAACATCCTGACTTATAAGATGTGTTTATCTCCAGCATATAAAATATGAAAAAACCCGGCAGATTTGTCTGCCGGGTTTTTTGTGGTTAGGGAGCATTTGCGCGTAAGAAACAGTTTTCGGACACCACTGACCTTAAACACAGTCTTCTTTCCCATTTGGAATTCTAACGGACTGCATAGCAGTTATCGGCCCTAAAAACTCCCAATATGAACCCTTTTTGAAGGAATAGTGTCACTGGAGTCCGCGAAACTTCTGAAAAAGCTAAGAACCGGCAAATAACGTCATTTAGGTCCTATGTGTTAAAGACTTGGTCATTTACAGTTAGAATAAAGTCCAGTTCCCTTTTACTCTTGCATGTTGTTCTGCTCTAACTAGAAGATAGCGGGTACAAATGACAAGAAAAGCACTGCCTAAGATTAAAGCGCCGAGAGCCCACCACCAGCTAATCCCGATATTATCGTATAACGCCCCGCGCACGAGAACCAGACTATATGTGAGTGGAAACAGAAGGGATAGGCCCGTTGCCCATGCTGGGAATACCGCTGGTGGAATACGAACCCCACCAAACAGCTCCATTGGTGCTTGAAAGATGTAATAGAGTAGCCCTGAATCCCTTGAGAATAGAGATATCGCACACAGCAAAGCTCCCCATATAACCGCTGATATCATGATAAGTACTAATACAGGCAATAAGGCGCCCCAGTTAACAGTCGTTGCATCCGCAAGAAAAATGAAAGTCAGGATGGAGAAACAAGCGAACATCCATATTCCGTGAAATAGTGAATATATGGAACGTCCATACAGGAAGGCCATTTTTGACGCTGGGGTTAGGAACACTACCTCAAGTGTGCCCCCTTTGCGTTCTTGTTCGAATAACCATGCGGCTTGCACAACCGTCCAGTATAACTGAAAGACGAGATATCCGCTCAGCAGAAAAAGGGGAATCCGTCCATCTGGTATAACTTTTGAGAGTGCTGATCCTGCTCCTGTTCTAAAGGGCTGCATAGTAAAGTAGGTGGTTAAAAAGGTGAGCGCCGGCCAGAGTAGAAGTGAAAAAAACACTGCGCGTCCCTTAACTCTATTTCGATGCTGCTTAGTGATCTCCGCGCTAAGGGTAAACCATAAGCTATGTAAGTTCATGATACCCTTCCTTCCGAAAGGAGGATAATCGCATCCTCCAAATTAGGTTTTTCGGATGCGAAGCTTTTAATGCTAAGCCCATGCTCCGTAGTCCATGGCAGCAGCTCTGTAATGATCCTATCAGCCGAAGGTGTCTTTACAGAAATGCGCTGCAGTCCATCATTTCGAAGTTCAAGTTTTTCTGTTGCGCAGACACCCATTAATTCCGCAGGCTGAGTATATGTTCGTAGATGCTCTAGTAGCTTGGGACGAAGTGATTCATGCCAGCCTGTAACCTCTAAATGAGCAGTTTGCGAGCCTGCAACCTGATGGACAATCCGCTCAGGTTTGTCACAGAGCAGAAGCTCGCCTCGATTCAGTACATAAACCCGGTCACAGAGTTCTTCGACCTCCTGCAAATAATGGCTGGTCAGAAGGATACCCTTTCCACTGTCCAGTGCAAGCTTTCTTATCGTACCGCGAAGCTGCCTGGCAATGGGGGCATCAAGGCCAAGTGTGGGCTCATCTAGAAATAAGTATTGTGGATCGTTGATAAGTCCGCGGGCGATTTGCAGTCGTTGCTTCATCCCTTTAGAATATTGCTCAACGGGTTGGTCAGCAGCTTGGGTCAAACCTACTTCCTCCAGAAGACGTTCTGCTTCTCTAGCGATTTGAGGGCTGTTCATTCCATAGAGTTTACCGAAGTATTGAAGATTCTCTCTACCAGTGAGTCGCCAGTACAACATTCGTTCTCCTCCGGCGATCATATTTACTTTTTGCTGAATGGCCTGTCGATTCTTGTGCAGTGACATTCCATCGACTTCAATACTGCCTGAGGTTGGCTCTAGGAGAGTAGAGAGCATACGGATTGTAGTGGTTTTTCCAGCGCCATTTAGACCGAGAAGACCTACGATTTCCCCCGCAGCGATATCTAAAGATAGTGATTTCACTGCAGTCACTGATCTTTTTTCCGAACGGAACCAGCCCAGTCTATGTTTGCTTTCGTAAATTTTAGTAACTTCATGCATGTTTATCAATGGTTTTCACCCTCCAAGGTTTTAGAAACGTTCGAACAACCCGCGCTCTATGCGCCGATTTGTCCATTGACCAACCGTTATGTATACAACACTAAGTAGTATGATAGGCAATGCATCAATTAATTCTATTGATTCTCCAGTTAGCAGCGTGCCTCGTAGCAGTTGTAGTGCATAGGTCAATGGGAAAATCTCACCTATAGCCTGCAAGTAGTCAGGCAAGTATTGCCTTGGAAACTGAAATCCACATAGTAGAGCAGTTATCGTAAATAGAGTATTTTGGACAATGAAGGTGTCCCTTGTATAAAGCATAATGCTTCCTAGCACCAGCGCCATCGCATAACACGATAGTAAAAACAGCAAAATTCCCACGAGGACAGATTTGAAATCGACAGAGGGGAGTCGAAGTCCTGCCAAAAGGCCAAAGAAGAGAACCACCAGCAATTCCGCCCCGCTTCGATACAACTGCTGGACTGCGTTTCCTAGAAAATAACCGCTCCGGCTTGAAGGGGAGAGCAACAGTGCCTCAAGTGTACCTTCTCTCCATTCGGTAATAAGTGCCCTGGATACATTCATCATCATACTGACGGAAAATATACTGAGCATACCTCCAATAATTACATAGGTCAGATAGTCATCACTGCCACTATAGATAGCGAATTTTGAATCTATATCCCCATTGATTAGATACACATAAGAAAAATAAGAGATGATGACTAGATAAACTCCATCAATAATGTGCCCGAATGTAAAGGTCCAGGGAAAGGCTCTAAGATTAGATTTTTGGTTTCTTTTTAGGGTTGCGATAGCGATATGCCACAACTGTACTCACACCTTTCATTAACCTCATTGTTCAAGGTACTGCCTTTGCAGAACGAGAAGATTATCAAAGACTTCTTTGTTCACTGAATAAAATAAATAATTCCCTTTTCGCTGTGATTGGGTAAATCCTGCTTCACTTAGTTGTTTTAGCTGTTTAGAGACCGCAGCTTCAGAAATACCCAATATTGGCGCAAGCTGCTTGGTACAATGTGGACTTTTCCACAGTAGTTTCAGAATTCGCATCCGCGTATCATCACTTAAAGCTTTGAGTTGGCGCAACAGGTCACTCGGCGGTCCTTCACTAAAGGCAAGACCGGGAACATCCACCGTGAGTGGTAAAAATAAAGTATCTTCGTACCAGCCAACAAGCAGATGCGGAAATATGAATGTAGAAGGAAAAACGTACACTTGTCCAAGCTGGTCATAAGGAAAGTAATACGTTACTGCCTTTTGAACTGTTAGAGTCCCGTTCTCTGCGAGGAGGCGTGGGTGGAGCGTATTTAGTGCCTTTTCCGGGGAACGACTGGCTAAGTCTTGAAACTGAGCGGCTGAGATGTTCATAAATGGTTCAATATAGTCCCATTCCTGCCCGAAATAATCATGTTCGTATGTAATTAATGTTGAGATTAACAGCTTGCGAACACTAGCCAGATTGTTTATCAGGTACTTCACGTTTCCACTCAACTTCATCAGCGAACGCTTGCTTTCAGATTCATTCAGCCATTCGACTAGGGTACTTAGTGCAATTTCTTGATTCATAAATAGATACACTAGCTCTGCATCCGGAAGTTTTTTGAGTAGGGTGATTCCTTGATTGCAAGAAATAGGGACACCCATACGGTCCGGTAAATCTAGCAGAGCGATCCAACGGTCTGACAACTGCCCAAGTGTGTGGATGTTCTCCTGTAGAGCAAGAGGCATCCTTTTCTTGAGCTCCAGAGCCCATTGTAATCTTGTTGGATGGTGTTCTGGTTGATGGAAGACATGCAGACTGCATAATAACTCATGAAAAGGACTGACGACCGTTTTGATCTTTCGATTTAAAGTTTGGAGTGAGCTCATCTCTTTCCTCTCCGATTAACTGTTTGGTTAATCAAAAACCACTTTCGCGTAAAGTGTTCAAAATTATAGGGGGATTGGTCAGGATTGTCAAATCTTTTATGCAGAAAAAAGCGAGAGCACATCCCCATGCGATGGACATGGATGTTTCTCTCACTTATAGGATTCTTTTGATAGAGTTATGAAGTAGAGTTATCTTCTGCCTCTAGGCATCATGGAGTTATCGCACATGATATCTTTAACAGAATAGGTGTAGCAATGACGAGGAACTGGGACACAGTGATGGCGTCTAACGATTTCTACCGGGTGAATAACATTCACAACTTGAGGGTGGTAGTAATCTTGATAAACCACCTTAGGTGGGTCAGTGACAGTTTGGGCCGGGCATTTTGGACATCCTTCTGACATTTCCTTCAGCTCCTTTGTGTGTGAACTTACCGTATTATACGCACAGAACAAAGGCATGCTTGGTTATTTGTCTAGTTTATAAAAAAATGGGTGGGATTATTGTTTGTATATCTCTCGCATTACATGACGAAGCTCCGGGATAATGAGTCGTTCCATAGCCAATTTAACGGCTCCAGTGGAGCCGGGCATAGAAAAAACAGCTGTGTTGCCAATCGTACCTGCAATTGCCCGGCTAAGGATTGCCGCCGAACCAATGTCCTCTGTGTAGCTTAACATTCGAAAAATCTCACCGAAGCCCGGTAGCGTTTTATCAAGCAAGGATGAAACTGCTTCGTAGGTGGTATCACGGGGAGAGATTCCTGTTCCACCTGTCAGCAACACGGCCTCAACTTCAGTGTGATCAGCGTTTTTATAGAGTAGTTCACGAATGTCCTGATAGTTGTCTTTGATAATGGTATGACCAATAACTTCATACCCGGCAGCCTCGAGCATGGATTTGATTAATGCTCCACCGGTATCTGTTTCAGTAGTTCTGGTGTCTGAGACGGTAATGATGTAGCAGGAAACGGATTGTGGTGCTTCCTTCCGATGTTCTTCAACGGATGACAATGAGATCAGCTCCTAAATTAGAGATGTTCTCATGATAGGGTATGGGGAAGGCAAAGACAAGTTTTGTTATCAATCGCTATTCTTTTGAGGTTATAGGTGTGCCGCTTGCGTGCTTTGGCATCATGTAGTAAACTCGCTACCATACCCGTAATTTGCAAGGAGCGATGAATCATGGAACAGGTTGTACCTGTGTATATATTGTCAGGTTTTTTGGGAAGCGGCAAAACTACCCTGCTGCAGCGCCTGCTGGAACATTGGAAAGATCAGGGTTTGCGCCCGGCCGTAGTGATGAATGAGCTGGGTGAAGTGAACCTGGATGGGCTGCTGGTTGAGCAAACCGTTCCTATGGCAGAGCTGCTCGGCGGCTGTATCTGTTGTTCTATCCGAGGGGATCTTAGCACAGAGCTAACTACTCTTATCAAGAAGGAATCACCTGATGTGGTTGTTATTGAGGCCACAGGTGCGGCGAACCCGTTGGAAATTGTAGATGGTGTAACCGAAACTTCACTGTATCAAAAAGTCGAGCTAAAAAGCTTGATCACTGTCGTTGACGCCGCGCATCTGCTCGAATTGTACCGTGCGCAGCAGGGGGCAACCTATCGACTGATGCAGGAGCAAATTCGCTGCGCATCTGTTTTGATTCTGAATAAAACTGACCGTGTCTCAGCAGATGAAGCGGAAGAGATCACAACTGTTCTGCGAAAATGGAATTCTTATGCACCGATTATGCCAGCGGAGCGTTGTGAGATCGACACAGAGGAGCTCCTGCGTAGTGCAGGTGGAGTTCTTACGGATACACAGTTTGAAGAGAGCGACAGCGAAAGCCAAGTGCATGAGGAAGCTCAACTGCCTTTAGGAGGCACCCATGCTTCTCATGATCACGTGATGGCATACACACATTACTTCAAACGACCTGTCAACAGCGAGACCTTTGAACAGTTCGTCAAGGAGCTTCCGCGTGATGTTTATAGGGCTAAAGGCATTGTGACCTTTAATGACACCTCCAGTCGTTTTCTTTTTCAATATGCTTACCGTGAAGCTGATTTTATGAAAATCACACCTCAAGGCGAAGTCCCAGACGTAGCTGTATTTATCGGGGAACACTTCTCATCCAGTGAGTTACGCACGAAGCTGCTGGAGATGGAAGGACGTATTTTAGTTCGGCCTGGCACGATCAAAAGAAGCCTGTAATCCGTTCTGCTTCAGAAGAAGCTGTGGTTCATTCCTAATCTTGTAGGTTAATAGTAAGGCATACCCATTAAAAATGCAGGAGGTTGAAGGCTATGACCCGAATTCAATATCAGGAGTGCATTGACGCTTGTCTCGAAAGTATGAATGCCTGTAACTACAGCTATGTCTCAAGCCTAAAAGAATATGATCTTGCATCACTTCGTGAGAGCATGCGACTCGATCGTGAATGTGCGGATATTTGTTCTTATGCCATTCAAGCAATGACTCGTCAAAGTCCGTTTGTATCTGGAATTCTAAAACTATGTGCGGAGATTTGTGAAGCATGCGCAGATGAGAGCAGCAAGCATATACATAATCACTGCCAAGAATGTATTAATGCCTGCCGTAAAGCTGCAGAGGCATGCCGTTTGATTAGCGATGCTGTTGAGGTATATGCGTAAGATCGTATAGCTTAACTCTCATATATGAACTAATAGCCAGACTGTTGCTGTAGAAATATAGCAATAGTCTGGTTTTTTATATCCAGGTCTGTTTGATTAATGCTACTGGTAGAAAAAAAGGGGAGGAATACTGGATAGAAAGGAAGTTTTAGAAAGGGCTGCTATAGCAGTTCTTTCATTTTTTTGATTCCTAGAAGAGGAAATTCGTAGGGAACCGGAGAATTAACAGTAGATATGAAGGGAGAATGTTAAGTGGCGAACTTAGTAGATCGTAACTTTGCCAGCGGTAGTATAGATGTTGCTATTCCCCTGATAGAATTAGAACAGATTAGTAAACAGTATGGACGCCGACCCGTATTGGAAGATGTATCGTTTACTATTGAAAAGGGGACTGCAACTGCTCTGATCGGACGGAACGGATCCGGCAAAAGTACGCTGTTGTCAATCTTAGCTGGACTGGTCCATATTTCCTCTGGAAAGCTGAGTTGTAAGGATTCAAATCTGAGAATTGGTTATGCACCTGAGATGTTTCCAGGGTTGAAGCTGACCCCAGAACAGTACTTGCGAAGTATGGGACAGATTAGCGGCCTTGCGCCAGTCCTGATCGAGCAGGAGCTAACAACGTTATTTCAACTTTTTAAGCTGGAGCACTTTCGCAAGCAGTCGATGCTAAATTTCTCCAAAGGAATGCTGCAAAAAATTAATTTGATTCAAAGCTTGCTGGGAAGTCCCTCGTTGCTGCTTCTTGATGAACCTATGTCGGGCCTTGATCTCCCCTCAATGAATAAGTTAGCTGAGCTTCTCATCGGTTTGAGAAAAAAGGGTACTGCTATAGTCTTCTCTGTACATGAACCCCAATGGATTGAATTGCTTGCGGATCAGGTTCATGTCATACATGAAGGGAAAATTGTAAAGTCAATTCAGGGGTCAGAGAAGCTGAACTTTAAACCCTCTACATACATACTATTGTCTAATCTGTCGATTCAGAAATTGCAGCAATTGAAGGAAATGGCAGGTTTCATTGCAATAAATACGTTTAAGGATAGTTGTAACATAGCACGTACAGCGTTGACAGTAACAAGTTCAGAATCAGATACTTTTTTGCGGGTTATCTTGGAGTCGGGTGGTTCAATACAATCGGTAGAACCTCGCGGAGGATCGCATGACTTAGAAAAATGGATGAATCCTAGAAGTTGAACAGGGGGTCTTACGTGTATCCGTTTATCGTTTACATGCTGCGAAGTTATACTCGATCTCAGCGTTATTTCGGCCCGTTAGCAGGGATTGTGATTGCAGTCTTGATATTGTATTCTTATAAGCCCAATCCAGTTATGAATAGCTATGCCGCTACAGCAGTAATGCTCTTTATAAGCTGCGCTTGGATGAGTCTTAGTTTTTTGAATCATGAGCACGCTGTTCATCGGCAGATTGCAGTTGTTCACATGCGAAGTGCGGCAAAACATAGTGCAGGTGGTATCTTAACGCTTGCATTTCTAACGTTGCTGATAGATCTATTGATTGTCCTTTATCCTTGGGTAACAGGTCATTTCGCAGAATCACCTGGGGCATATCGGTTAATTCTAGCGCTTATAGGACATGGATTGTTGGGTATGCTTGGTGTGGCTATTGCCCTATTCTTTCAATCTTCTTGGATTCAAAAAGGCAGTCACGCAACAGGTATGTTATTAGCTATCGTTGTATTATCACTGGGTGGAGCACAAATCAGCGAAAGTTTGCCTGGTATATTTCATTTTTTGATCTGGTTGTTGCCGCCAGTAACTCCTGTAATAGAGGCCATGATGAAAGCTGATACATTGTCATTAGCGGAGTTGTTAGGTTCCTTTGCACAAGCATTAGTATATATAACACTGCTTATCGGTTTTTATTTGTACAGATCAAGACAGAGGGATTACAACAAAACATAACTTGTATAGATAAAAGGAACAAGGATACAGAAGTGGGGGAAAAGATGAAGGATACATATGTACCTGAGAGTGAACAATCGAAAGAGTTATTCGCCTATTTTGGACTGGCAGTTTATTATGGACAGGCCCTCGAGCAGCAGCTTACCAACTTGCTATTGCTTACTAAGCTATCACAAGGAAAAACGCCAACAGAAGCAGATCTGACAGACCTTTATCAGCGAAAACTCAGCAATTCACTCGGCCAACTCATCAAAGAAATCCAACATCATTTTCCTTTCTCGGAGCAAGAAACCGCTCAGTTGGAGGAAGTGTGGAAACAACGTAATTACATCGTTCATGATTACTTTAAAGAGCGTATACAGGAAACCTTTACGCCTGCCGGAAGAGCTAAAATGATTCGGGAGCTGAAACGTTTTAAAAATAAAGCAAGTAGACTTGAAGTTAAACTGCAAGGCTACTGCACAGAAATGTTCACGAAGCTTGGATTAGAGGAGGAAAACTTATTGTAATAATCCTTCTAAGCCGCAAGCTGTTACAACCTCTGGTCTAAAATGAACCGAAGAAGCTCTAACACAGCGAGAGAGTGCAGTTAAAGCTTCGCCTAATGCCGGAATCATCTCCGGTGTTAGGCTTTCTCCAGGTTCCCACCACCAATTGTTAATATTCAATGTTTGCTTCTTCTTATCCATTACCGGTTCAAATCTGCCAACAAAACGATCATTATATAATATTGGCAGTACATAGTAACCATATTCTCGTTCTATTGCCGGCTTATAGACCTCCCAGCGGTAATGAAATCCGAATAATTGCCGAACCAGCTCGCGTTCCCACAACAAATTATCCAGCGGAGCCAAAACAGCCGCAAATGAATCACGTGGTTGAAGCCCAATCTCTTCAGATTCTTGCAGCATCACAGACTCCAAGGTTGGAGCATCTATACTGCGGATATAAAGCGGAACCTTAATCCCCTCGACCCAAACTTCTCTGAGACTATCCTTCTCCAGCAATCTCTGAATCGCCGCCGCACGCTCTTTGCTCTTCAGTCCGGATATGCCCAGCCATCCGTCTCCAGATTTATTCCATAACAAGCCGATACTTCCTATTCTACGTAACACATACCAATCGTGAAATTGTTCTTCCGTGACATTTGGATCGGCTGAACTCAGCAGCTCTGAGGGTAACAAACGTTCAACGAAATCATAATATCGCCGAGTATGTACACGATGGTGGACAACAATCTCTCCCCAAAAGTACATGCTTTCCATTGCAGCTCGTGATAATCTTGTCGGAGCCCAAGCCCAATCTACTTTCTCCTTTCCGTCTAAATCCAAAGAGGAGAGGGGACCACGCTTCTGAAGCTCTTCACGAACCTGTGCTACAGCGACCATTACAGGCTCATTAGCCTGATGGTGGGAGGCAGCAGCTGTTCTTCTCCGCTTAAAATAAGGCCAATCCTCTGTACAATAAATAGACATGTTCTTGTCCCAGCCATCAACGAGCAACCTGTCTTTATACAGAAGCTCTTGGACCAGTTCTGGCGTAAATCCCGGAATCCGTGCCTGGAGGACCAGCTCATGATTATGGCCGGCAATATTAAGGGGGTCATATTGGATGCAGCCTACGTGACGAACATAGTCATAAATACTAAGTTTTCCGGAAGGGATAGCTCCGGCAGTTAACTTTTGATGAGATAGCAGAAAAAGCCTGGCTTGTTTCTTAGTCAGATTATAAGTAAGCATCGTTTACTCCTCCAAGGATATGTATTAATTTCCATAATACAGAACATCTGTTCTAAGATCAAGCAGGAAAAAACCCTGAATCACAATGAAGTGACTCAGGGTTGTAAATTACATTTTCTCAAGAGAGGGTTGCAAGTTTCCGAGTGCTGGACGGTTGCTTGCGCCAGCGTTATCGTCAGAGCTGTTAGCAGCGGCACCTACTTGCAGCTGGTACATACGGAAGTATCTTCCGCCAAGCGCCATCAGTTCATCGTGGCTACCGCGTTCTACGATCTCTCCGTGATGTAGGACTAGAATCTGATCTGCACTGCGAATCGTGGATAAGCGGTGAGCGATGATGAAAGTGGTACGTCCTTTTTTGAGAACTTCCAGCGCATCCTGAATGACGCTTTCCGTTTCTGTATCGATGTTGGAGGTAGCTTCATCTAGAATAAGAATAGCTGGGTCAAAGGAGAGAGCTCTCGCAAAAGAAATCAATTGCCGCTGACCCGCAGATAAAGTACTTCCTTTCTCAATTACCGGTTCATCAAATCCTTGTGGAAGATGAGCGAGCAACTTATCCGCACCAACCTCACGCAATGCACGTTCTACACGTTCACGTGAAATTCGTTCATCCCCTAGGCTGACGTTCGAAGCAATGGTGCCCGTGAAGAGATACGGATCCTGCAGCACGATGCCCATGTGATTCCGCAGCCACTGCTTCGGAATATCCGTAACCTTTTGACCGTCAATCGTAATATCGCCTTTTTGTGGATCATAGAACCGGAACAGCAGATTGATGATTGAGCTTTTGCCGGAACCCGTATGACCTACAAGAGCGACAGTTTCACCCGGGCGTGCTTCAAAGGAGATATCGCGCAGGACGTAGTCTTTTTTATAAGCAAAAGATACATTCTTAAATTCCACTTTTCCTTTGTAGCGTGGCATGGAGCCGTCCGTAACATTCTCTCCAGGTTCATCCATAAGCGTAAACACACGTCCCGCAGATACCATAGAAGTATCCAGGTTCGCCAACTGGTTCACCATACCTGTGATAGGTTGGAACAAACGTCCGAGCACATCGACAAAGGCATACAGAACGCCTAAGGATACAAAGGTTGAACCAGTAATACTGCCATGTCCGAAATACCAAAGCACCATCACAAAAGAGAGACTACGAAGTGAGTTCACCAGATTGTGGGACGTGAAAGCATTCAGATTTAACATTTTATTCTGATATTTCAAGTAATCATCGTTCAGGTTCTCAAATTCTGCACTAAGCTGCTTCTGACGGCGGAATATCCGGACGATTGACATCCCCTGAATCGATTCATTAATAATGGCGTTAATTTCACTTAGACGTGAGCGAATGATCGTATTGTATTTGGTCGCAATTTTGCGATAGAGCACGATCCACAGCACAAGAATAGGTACAATGAACAAGCTGATCAGACCCAGACGGACATCAAGTAAGAACAGAGCGATATATACGCCAGTTATATTGATAATACCGGTGCTGAAATTGGAAAGAACGGCAATGAATAGATCCTTAATCGCCTCGGTATCATTTGTAACCCGCGACACTACCTTACCAGCAGGCAAATTGTCAAAAAAATGAACGGGTAGTCGCTGGATATGTGCGTATACATCTGTCCGCAGCTTCCGGATTACCTGATTCGCCGAAGATTGCAGCCAGTAGGTTTTTCCGAATTCAGCAAAGATGGAGATTACAAGAAAAATAGCATACATTCCGACCAACTGATAGATTCCAGGAAGCTCAGGTTTGTAAAAAGCGAACAGCTCATCGGCCGATAGCTTAACCGCCGGATAGATAACTTCGTTATCACCACGGGTGATATGCATCTCTCCATCGATGAACTTTCGTTCACCGTCAGGCTGTGTTACAGCTTCGTTAATAAAATAAAAACTTCTCCCTGCTTGAAGAACACGAATTTCTTGGCCTTTAGTTTCACCAGGCTCAAAGCGATCGCCGCGTTTGTATAAACTATTGTTATATTCAGCCGCCTTATCGGGAGACGTGGTGCTGAAATAGGGCTTCTCGATGGCCAGCATGTGATTGTCGATCATGCTTTTGGCTATAAATGGACCTGCCAGCTCTGCCGCTACCCCAATTGAAAGCAGCAGAAGGGCTGCGATAAAGGTTTTCTTTGCGGTCAATGCATATTCCAGCAGGCGTTTGCCTGTACTTTGTGTCAACCGTGACACCTCCTAAAATGTTTTGCTTAGTCGTAGCTCGTTTGTTTATGGTTGTAGTTTAATCATTTGATAAGTTATTTTCGACTTGCTGCCGATCATATTGTTCACGGTACCAGCCATTCAAATCCAACAGCTCCTGATGTGTACCTCGCTCAACGATTTGTCCGTTATCCAGTACAACAATCATATCGGCATGTTGGACGGCGGAGAGACGGTGAGTAGAGATTAATGTGGTTTTTCCGGCACGTTCATTCCGGATATTGTCGATAATCTGAGCTTCCGTACGAGCGTCAACGGCTGATAAGGCATCGTCCAGAATAAGAATATCAGGATTAGCGATAAAAGCTCTGGACAGAGAGACACGTTGCTTTTGTCCACCGGAGAGAGATACACCACGTTCACCCACCAGAGTATCCAGACCATCGGACAATGTGCCCAGGTCGTTCTGGAAAGCGGCAGCTGTAATGGCTTGCATAATCGTATCGTCATCGGCGTTGTCTAGACCAAACTGAATGTTTTGCCGAACGGATTTGGAGAAAAGAATTTGCTCTTGCGGAACATAACCCATCCAGCTATGCAGCTGATCCAGGGAAATCTGTTGAATAGGCACGCCAGAGATAAGGATCTCTCCATTACCTGTCGGATATTCGCGGAGCAATTGTTTGAGCAGTGTAGATTTCCCGCTTCCTGTACGCCCGACTACACCTAATGTCTGCCCTTGATTCAGGGTTAAGTTGACATGGCTTAGATTGTCTATCGTCGAAGAAGGATAACGGAAAGTCACATCGTTAAGCTCGATTCGAGTAGGGTGGGGAACTTGAACAGGATGGGCAGCATTTTGAACATCGGGTTTGGAGTTTAACGTCTCGTCGATACGTTCGAGGGAAGCTCCACCACGCTGCATAATGTTGATCAATTCTCCAATAGCGAACATCGGCCATACAATCATACCGAGGTACATATTAAAGGAGACTAGATCACCCAGTGTGATCTGATTGCGGAATACAAGGTAAATCCCATAAGTAAGACCAATAATGTAGCTGAGTCCAACGCAGAAGCGGATAGTTGGTTCGAAGAAAGCATCGACACGAGCTACGGCCATATTTTTGTTGTAAACATCTTCAGTAATATCCGAGAAACGTTTTTCATCAAGACGCTCTTGGACATAAGCACGGATTACGCGCACACCAGAGACAGATTCGAGTACTTGGTCATTCATATCTCCGAATGCATCCTGCGCTAAGCTGTATCGATCATGAATAGCTTTACCATAAAAAATCATAGCTATTGCAATTAGGGGTAATGGTAATACTGCTGCAAGGGTCAATTTCCAACTCACGAGAAAGCCCATCGCAAACAGCACAACCGTGAGGTAGATTGTAGAATCCACCAGTGTAAGCATCCCGAATCCTACGGTAGCTGAGACGGCTCTGATATCATTGGTTGCCCGGGCCATGAGGTCACCAGTTCTATTTTTTTCGAAGAACGAGGGTGTCATAGTCATAAGATGATTCATAAATCGGGAGCGCAGCAGGCGCTCAACAAGGTTGGAACCTCCGAAAAGTTTGTGCATCCATATGTAGGTAATCCAATAAATAACTAGCAGCAAAATAAAGATCATGCCGATATATTTGGCAAGCGAAGCTGTAGTAATCGAACCGCGTACTATGTCGTCAATGGCATTGCCTAGCAGACGTGGAGGGAGTAATTCAAGAACGCCTACACCTATGAGTAATATGAGTCCAATCAGGTAACGCCTTTTTTCTCGGCGAAAAAACCAGCCGAGATCGCGAAGAACAGAGAACAAGTAAATCCCTTCCTTTCAGGTTGTAATGATTGCTTGTGATGCTGATAAAAGCGCAAGTGATTATCTCTTCAGCAAACAAAAAAGGCATATCATCCGAAAACGGACGATATGCCTGTAATTTACAGCTATCATGCGCACGGTGCGTTACAGCACCAAGCATGTGAGAGACCTTCAAGAACTAAAGTTATACGGTCCATAAGACTTGCAAAAACTTCAGGATGGCTTAATCACTTGGGCTGCTTCGGTATTCGGTTGAGTAAAAATTCCAACAATAGTAAAATAATATGGCTGTAACTTCGTAAACACCGCGCTCACCCCTTTCATTAATTTGGTAATAACTAGAAGACGTTTAGTTATGTTCAGAGTTTATCATCCGGTTCGCGAATTTGTCAAATTTAATTTTAAATGGATTGGGAAATCATTAATTGCATAAAGTTGTTTGAATATCGACTTATTTTCGTTATGATTAGAATATACAAAGGAGCTGAGAGAAATGAACATGGAAATTAGTCAAGCAGCGGCAGCTTGGTTTAAGAGAGAATTGGACCTTAAGAATGGAGACTATATTCGTTTATTTCCCCGTTATAGCTCGGGCGGTGGACTTCACCCCGGTTTTTCGCTGGGCATTGCTACAGAAGCGCCTGGGCGTCCAGCTATTCAGGTCAAACAGGATGATATTGTGTTCTACATGGAGGAGCAGGACTTGTGGTATATGGAAGGTTATGACCTATCTATCGTATACTCTGAGTCAGAGGATGACATTGAATATAAGTACGAACCAAAGCCGGTATCCGGCGAAGTGCAGGTATCGTTGTCTTAATGATTGTTTATTTTAATCAGGAAAAGCCCTTGCCAAAAGGCAGGGGCTTTTCAAATGCTGTCTTTAAAAATGAGGGTATTCCAGTTGGAAATACATAGGTGTTATCAGTGCAAATTGCGAGAGGTTTCTTCCTCCAGAGCGAAGTCGAAGTCGTCAATATCGTACACCTGAACTGGAACTCCACCCTCGATGATCCGTTGAATCAATTCAAATTGATCCGTTAGGATAGGTACTTTCTCACGTTGTGAGGACAGCAGAAGCTCTGTTTCGATGGGATCGAACATCTCACCGTAGACAGCGGTATCCATACTGTTAATGATGGTGATTTTGGATTGCCCGCCAAGGAGAATACCTGAGCTTTTCGCCCATGGCACTGCTAAACAGCGGTTGATCTTCTTCGCGTTGAGCGGTTCTTCAAAATAAGCAATGAGCTCACTAATCTTCAACTTAACATGCTTGTCGTCGTCCGGACGGTTCATCAACGGATCATCGCTGTCTCGCAGTTCGTATAGTTCCATCACAGTAGTATAAGGCACTATATATTCTACAGGGCTGCTCGATACGAGAAGCTGGCCGTAAATCGCCATCATGACGGCTTCCGTCACAAATTGTCTAGACATCGTTATCCTCCTGAAGTTCGGTACTGCAATTGTACTTATGATCTAAAATTATAAAAACACTGTAGAGAGCAAAAGTCAACTGTACTTAGCAACTCACTAAAGAGAAGGGAAAGAATATTCCTGTGAAGCAATGGAAATCATATTTTACTTTTGTACGACCTTATATGAAATTGATTGTGTTTACGCTGTTTATCGGCATGATCAAATTCAGTATTCCGCTAACACTGCCAATGATTCTGAAATACGTGGTTGATGACCTCCTAATGAACCCGAGCATGGGGATTGAGGAACGGGTATCACATTTGATGCTTATTCTGGGTGGTGCCTTAATTTTATTTGTTATCGTAAGAGGACCCGTGGAGTATTATCGCCAATACTTTGCTCAGCTTATCACAAGTAAAGTGTTGTTCGATATGCGAAATAAGCTTTACAGTCATTTACAGCGGCTGTCACTGCGGTATTATCAGAATACCAAGGTGGGAGAAGCCATCTCCAGATTTATTAACGATGTTGAGCAGACCAAAAATTTGGTCGAAGTCGGCATGATGAATGTATGGCTCGACACGTTTACGCTAGTTTTTGCTTTGGGATTTATGTTTTATTTAAATCCGGTGCTGGCGCTCGTGTCTATCTCGGTATTGCCTTTTTACGCAATTGCTGTTAACAAATTGTATAAGCGGCTTAAGCTGTTAACGAAAGATCGTTCCCAGGCTCTGGCTGGCATCCAAGGTTATCTCCATGAACGGATTCAAGGGATATCAATCATCCGCAGCTTTACGATGGAAAAAGTGGATCAGAAGCAGTTTGAAGACATCAACGGTAACTTTCTAAAAAAAGCGATGGCGCAAACCCGCTGGAACGCTATGACCTTCGCAATTATTAATACATTAACAGATATAGCACCTCTTTTGGTCATCGGATATGGTGGTTATCAGGTCATTCATGGCAATTTGACAGTAGGTACCTTTGTAGCTTTCTTTGGCTATCTGGACCGGATGTATTCTCCGCTGCGAAGATTGATTAATTCCTCGACGGTGCTTACACAAGCCTCTGCTTCTCTTGAACGGGTGCTTGAGCTGCTGAATGAGCCTTACGATATTGTAGACAAGCCGGGAGCAAAAGTGCTAAAGGATGCACGTGGTGAGATTGCTTTTCAGAATGTATGGTTTAAATATAACGAAGAGAATGATTGGGTCTTAAAAGATATTAATTTGAGAATTCAGCCCGGACAGACCATTGCGTTCGTCGGAATGAGCGGTGGAGGAAAGTCCTCCCTTATAAGCTTGATCCCGAGATTCTATGACATTAGTAAAGGCAGCCTCCAAATGGATGGTTATGATATACAGGAATTAACACAGGAAAGCTTGCGCAGGTCTGTCGGTATGGTCTTACAAGATAATTTCTTATTCAGCGGATCTGTGCGTGAGAATATTTTATTCGGTAATCCTAACGCCACGGAAGAAGAGGTCATTTCAGCAGCAAAAGCTGCCAATGCGCATGATTTTATTGAGCAGCTGCCACTGGGTTATGAGACAGAAGTGGGAGAACGTGGTGTTAAGCTATCCGGAGGACAGAAGCAGCGGGTTGCTATCGCAAGGGTATTTCTCAAGGATCCGAAGGTTCTTATATTAGACGAAGCTACTTCGGCGCTGGATCTGGAATCGGAGCATTTAATTCAACAAGCGCTGCAGTCCCTTTCTTCGGAACGTACTACACTAATTGTAGCGCATAGACTGTCAACGATTACTCATGCAGATCAGATTGTCGTACTTGAGAATGGTGAAATTACTGAACGGGGTACGCATGAACAGCTGATGTCGATAGAGGGTAGTTATGCGCGATTATTTAACGTACAGCATTTAGACGCTTAATATGTTTTGGAAAATAATTAAACACCTTAGTGGTCCTCTCGAAAGAGAAGGCCACTTTTTTTGAATTCCAATCAGGCTTGTGGCACACAGTAACTTATACTATGGCAAAAATTCTACAGGGGAATTGAGTCTTTTCGGAGATCATGTGCGTCTAAAGCTTATAAACATCATGAAAGGAAGTGAGGAACGTGAATAAAACCACGCTTGAGGAAAAGGCGATAGCTGGTGATGAAGACAGCTTTACTGTTCTTATTGACGGCATGCAGGAGCGTTTATACCGAATGGCCTACTCCTATGTGCGGAATCAAGAGGATGCGCTGGAGATTGTGCAGGAGACCGTCTTCAAAGCCTATATCTCCATTCATAAATTGAAGCAACCGCAATATTTTAAAACTTGGCTCACCAAGATCGCTGTCAACTGTGCGCTGGACTTTATCCGTAAATCTAAAAAAATCGTGTATATAGATCAAGAGCTAGGAGGCAGTTATGCTCCGAAATCTAGGGAAGAGGTTATGGATTTGCATGAAGCGCTCAGCGGTCTTGATGAAAAATCAAGAATGGTGATTGTGATGAGATATTTGGAGGACTTGCCCATAAAGGAAATTGCAGAGGTTCTCGATATGCCCCTGAGCAGCGTCAAAACCGTTATTTATAGAGGTTTGGAAAAATTAAAAATAAGTATGGAGGAGAGTGAGTACTTTGGATAAGCAACTAGAACGTCTACAGGAAGCCTATAATGAGATTGAAATTCCTAAAGAACTATCATTCGCTTCTCGTAAAGGAATTGAAAGAGGGAAAATCTTTAAACAGAAAAACAGTTCTTCAAAACGTGCCTTGAAATGGACAGGATCAGTAGCTGCTGCTGTATTGATTTCTTTTACGGTGGGTGTAAATACGGTTCCTGCTTTTGCGAGTAGTATGGATCAAATACCGGTTCTAGGTAAGCTGGTCAGTGTTCTGCAATTTACGGAGGGAAGCGCAGGAGGGGGAACCATTCAGGATGGAGTAGATGTGAATTTTATTTCGGTCAAACAACTGAAGAATAGCGATCAATTGATTTTGAATTTTGCAAATCCGGATGAAACTCAACAGATGGCAAGCTCATATAACGTAAAGTTTACGGAAAATCCGGCAACAATGACGATTACAGTAAGTGGGGCCAGAAAATTCTCAGCAGTCAAAGATCTGGAGACATTAAAACAAAGCCGATATGTTCAGGATGCTTATCCACTAATTACACTAGATGATTCGGCCATTCGGTTCAATGTCACACTTACGGACTCGGTTGCTTATGAGGTGAAAGAATATAAAGAGCCAGCACAGGTAGTGATTACGTTAAAAGAGAAAGGAGACGAAGCAAAAGGGGGCTCTGTATATTCCTTAAGAACGGTCTCACAGCCTTCTGGTGAGGCGCTGGGTATGGCTGAAGAAATGTTATATGGGTTAGAGGATATGCGGATGTTAAAGGATCAGAAAGGCTTATATCTCGTGGAAGCAGGATATTTTAATACAGAAGAAGAGGCTTTGAAGCAGTTGCAGAAAATTAAGACAGAGTATGGCGTTGAAGATTTATTAGTCGTTGAAAAAAGAGCAGTACAGCAAATTCCGCAGTCCATTTCTCAGGTGGAGGAATAGAGAGAAAGATGGTTGTATAAAAGGCACAATAAAAAAGACCGCCAAAAGCGGTCTTTTTTGTGCTGTTCTATTACATTTTGCCGATCATAAGTGATAAAATGCCGGCTGCGATCAGCGGACCGACCGGAACGCCTTTAAATAACGCAACCCCGATCACCGTGCCAATCAGTAGACCTGCAACAACTGTGGGTTGGTTGGTCATGAGCGTAGCACCGCGGCCTCCAAGAAAAGCGACGAGAATGCCGATAGCGATAGCAAGCAAGGACTTCCAGTGCAAGAAGGATTGACCGACTGTCTGCAACGATATTTTGCCGCTGGCTAATGGGGTCATGACCCCGATGGTCAGGATGATAATCCCGATGGTTAAACCGTATTTTTCTAGCCAAGGAAAGGTTTGCTGCAGGCCAAGTACTCTTAGCAGTAATAGGACGACCATTGCTATTGTTACAGGGGAATTGCTGCTGATAATTCCAAGCGCTGCAAGTCCAAGCAAAAGCAAAGAGGTCATGTCCATCTTAATGTTTCAACTCCTTAGGATTAGAACTTTCTTTTGACACAATGTGATCTGCGATAAGCTTACCATGCCCTCTTCCGGTCTCAATAAACACTTCGTTAGCATTGCGGCCGGAGGCGATTACTCCAGCAACATACAACCCTGGAACATTACTTTCCATGGTAGAGGTGTTAAAAGCAGGCTTATCCATGTCGTCATCCATGATCACACCCGCTGAAGTGAGGAGGGTACGGCTAGGACGGAAGCCAGTCAAGGCAAGAACGAAATCATTATCCAATGCTTTCTTGTCCCCCTTATGATCCGTAACAATTACTGAGCTTGCAGTAATTTCAGTGACACGCGAGCCTAAGTGCAGAGTGATTTTCCCTTTTTGCACCATGCCTTCAAAGATTGGCCGAACCCAAGGTTTAATATTCTCTGAGATGCTTTCACCACGATATACCATATCTACCGTAGCTCCTACACGCATAAGCTCCAGCGCTGCATCTACTGCGGAATTACTGCCGCCAATTACAGTTACCTTCATTCCCGTGTAAGGATGAGCTTCACCGAAATAATGAGTAACTTTAGGTAGTTCTTCACCTGGAATGCCAATCATATTCGGCTGATCAAAATAACCTGTTGCTATAACTACATTAGCAGTGATACGTTTCTGATGCTCACCACGCATATTTGACGTATGTACGGCAAAGGTTCCATCTTCAAGCGGCTCAATGGATAAAGCTTCTTCATAAGCGGCGATCTCTAGACCATATTGCTCAGCGGCTCGGCGATAATAGACAAGCGCTTCGTGACGGTAAGGTTTGTCGTTGGTCGAAGTGAACGGAACATCCCCGATTTCTAATAACTGAGCCGTACTGAAAAATTGCATATTTGTTGGATACAAATAAATGGAGTGTACAATAAAGCTTTTTTCAATGATAAGGCTGGACAGGCCTTGGCGTTGGCATTCGATAGCTGCCGAGAGGCCGCAAGGACCTGCACCGATAATAATGACATCTTTCATAAAGCGGGTTACCTCCTGATTGTTACTATCTTTTCTTTAAATCCTACCCTAAATTCATGAATTTTTCCATAAGAGCAGATTGAGTATAATAACCATTGCAAGAATAACGTTGATTATTATATAATTAGATATATATCTAATGTTTCAATTTATTGTGAAATTCTAGGAGCGTGAACCCAGTGCAGTTGGAGAAAATCGTGAGTTATCATAAAGCTTTAGCTGATCCAACGCGTCTTCGCTTATTGTTGCTTCTGTCCCAAGGAGAAATGCACGGGCAAGCGCTGGCTGAGAAGTTGAATTTATCGCAGCCTACAGTCACTCATCATGCGGCTAAATTACGTGAAGCGGCTCTAATAAAAGAAAGACGCGACAAAAATACAGTTTATTTTAAGTTGAATCCGGAGTTTATCAATAATGGTGCTGAGGCTTCACTGCAGTTTATTTTTTCGAAAGGAGCTGAGAATATGGAAGAGCAATTGCCTGAGAATAGTCTTCAGGATACTGTAATTCGTAATTTTTTCTCTAAAGATGGCCGGCTGCGGCAAATTCCAGCACAATACAAGAAGAAATTGATAGCGCTTCAATACATGGTTGAGAAGCTGGAGCCAGGAGTTGTTTATACGGAAAAGGAAATCAATGAGTTTATTAAGCAGTTTCATGAAGATTTCGCCACTATTCGTCGTGAATTTATCATGCATCAGTTTATGTATCGTGAGAAGGACAAGTATGAACTAAATCCTCGAGAAGTATGGACTCGGTGGGAATATGTCAAATAATGATCTTTTAAATATTAACATTCTGTGTCGATTTGAAATGTACTGATTAATTATTCGAATTTCGAATAAAATGGAATTGTAAGCGTTATCTGAGACATATTTAGAAAGGAGACTTTCGTTATGTTATTTAAACGCACAAAAAAGCAACCCAAATCAGATCATGTAACCGTCACATTACCCCAAGTGAAACAGGCGATTCGAAAGTTCGAAGAAGATATGCCTGGACCTATTAATAGAACAGCATTAATCTTAGAGGACAAAAGAATCGATATGAGTCGCCTGAAACGTTATTTGGGTGGAATACCCGAACGGAATTTCTATATGTCACGAGAGACCTATGAAATTTTCGAGGAAGAAGACAAGTTAGTGCCGTATTATCTGGATTTAGTTCAGGCTGCTGTAGACAGTTATATTAGTGATACAGGCAAGCTACCGTTGCTTGAAGACACCTGGTTGCCAGAGGTTCATTATCGATTGTTATCTACAGAAAGTTATCTAAAAGAAACACCTCCTTTTCCGCTGTATATTACGGATGAAGAAATGATGCTGACCCATCGGGCAGAGCATTTCGAGTAAAGGAATGACGCAGATACGAATCTTCATAAAGACTGTTCAGTAAAAGGGAAGCCATAAATCCTTTTTGTTGAATAGTCTTTTCTTTGTCTCTTAAGGCATAGTACAATTACATTCTGTAGGTTAGGTTTGAAAATTAACAGCATGTAAGGGGAATCGCTTGATGAAGGAAGTACAAGCTATTTTATTTGATCTGGACAATACTTTAATGGATCGCGACTATACATTTCGCAGCTTTAGCACTCAGTTCGTGCAGGATTTTCTTGGGCATCTGAAACCTGCGGAAGCGCAGGCCGTGATTGAGGATATGATCCACAGAGACGCTGATGGCTATCGTGATAAAGACGGATTTTTCTTAGAACTTAGTGAGATCCTGCCTTGGGAAAAGCCTGTGACGGCTGAACATATCCGGGCGTATTATGATGCGAGCTACATCAATCATGGCGCAGTCATGGAGCATGCTTTGGAGGTTCTGGAGTATTGCGTGGAGCGTGGATATACTTTGGGGCTGGTCACCAACGGTAAAAAAGAAATCCAGAACACCAAAATCGATATTCTCGGCCTGCGAGAGTACTTCAAGGCTATAGTTATATCTGGAGAAGTTGGCATTGCGAAGCCTGATCCTGCGATTTATCAATTGGCACTAGACAAGCTGGGTGCCTCTGCGGATCAAACCTTGTTTATAGGGGATCATCCGGTAAATGATATCTGGGGTGCAGGTAAGGCTGGCCTTGAAGGAATTTGGCTGCAAAGGAAACATCCTTGGGACGATCAGCTGGACATCCAACCTTGGAAAATGATCCGTGAGCTGAAACAATTAAAGGCTATTTTGTAATCTGGAAAATTTGGGGTTGACATTTTACTGCTGCACCAATTATGATAACAGCATCTTAAATTTCGGAAGGAGACGATGTTTTATGACAGTTTTAAATGTAATGAACTCAACTGTTGTGGATACGTGTCTTCCGGGAACAGCTGCTGCCGAATAATTGATTCGTGCAGTTTAGCAGGTAAGCTCAATTACGCTTATTAGAGCCGCCGGGAACCGTATAGGGTCCGGTGGCTTTTTTGCGTGTGTAGAAAGATTGGATTTGGTGTAATAAATCCACATGTCTATATACCGCCGCCGGAGTCTTTATTTCCGGCGGCTTTTTGTGTTCTCGGAAAACGCCAAGGGGCAAGAAAAAACATAAACATATCTTTTAGGAGGAAATGAATGAATAGCATAAAGCAATATGGGTGGAATGAAAACTGGAGTACAAAATGGAATGAAAAGTGGAGTCATGCAGAGGATAAACAATTTATACCCGGGAGAATCGTTGGTGATTTCGGCAGTAAGTACAAAGTGTTAACTGATGTAGGAGAGACGTGGGGAGAGCTTGCCGGGAAGCTGAGACACACATTTGTATCCTCGGGTGATTTTCCTGCCATTGGAGACTGGGTAGCATTAGCAATGCAAGATGGCGGCGAGCATGGAATTATACATGGCGTATTGCCCCGGCAGAGTGTGATCTCACGCAAGGTCGCAGGAAATACACAAGATGAGCAAATTGTTGCCTCCAATGTAGACACGTTATTTCTGGTCAGCGCGTTGAATGATGACTTTAATGTTCGCCGGATGGAGAGATATCTGATCATGGCTTGGAATAGTGGGGCAAATCCAGTTATTCTACTCACTAAAGCGGATCTTTGTCCGGATGCAGACAGTAAAATCGCTGAAATGGAGAGCGCGGCTCCCGGAGTATCAGTACATGCTGTTAGTGCAATACAAGATGAAGGGCGCGAGAAGCTGCTGCCTTACATTGGTGAGGGTCAAACAGTAGCTCTAACGGGCTCCTCCGGTTGTGGGAAGTCGACAATGGTCAACTGGCTATGCGGGAAGAACCTTCAGATTACTCAGGATGTTAGAGAAGGGGATAGCCGCGGACGTCATACTACTACCCACCGTGAACTGTTTGTTTTGCCGGATGGGGGGATTATCGTAGATACACCGGGGATGCGGGAGCTGCAGCTCTGGGAAGATGAAGGTGGTCTTGATCTAGCCTTTAGTGATATCAGCGGCCTAGCTACTAAGTGCCGGTTTAGTAACTGTAGTCATGAACGCGAAGAGGGCTGTGCTGTACTTGAAGCAGTCCAAACAGGTGAACTGGAAGAGAAGAGACTATTCAACTACCGAAAAACACAACGAGAAGTATTGTACCAAAATAATAAAGAAGCCAAGCTTAAGAGAAAAAGCGCAGCTTCCACTAAAGTGAGTTCATCCAGAACCAGAGGATACGGATGGCGTAAAGAGCTGGATGAATATTAAAAAGAATTGATATAACGGCATAGACATTGGAAAAGGGCGCCCCTTAGCTTTTGACAGCTAAGGGGCGCCCTTAATTATTGAATTGCATCTAAACGGTTATGGTTTAGAAGGATGCAGCAGTTTCCTTAGCCAGTTGCAATCCGTTTTCAATGATTTCAGCAGATTGTGCTGGAAGTTGGTTGTGGCCTTCGATGATTACTTGTGTAATATCTTTAATTCCCCACAGGTTAAGGTTACCAACGATGAAGTTTACTGCCATTTCAGCACTTGCTGCAGGACCTTCAGAGTAGATACCGCCTCTTGCATTCAGAACAATTGCTTTTTTACCTGTCAAAAGACCAACTGGACCTTCAGCAGTGTAAGAGAATGTTTTACCAGCTTGGCAAAGGTAATCTACATAAGTGTGCAATACAGCAGGTACAGTCATATTCCACAGTGGGAAACCGAATACTACCTTATCTGCAGCGATGAACTGGTTAAGATATTTATTAACGATAGCGGCACCAGCTGCTTCTTCAGGTGTTGCTTCGTATCCTTGAGCGGCTTTATACATACCAGTGATCAGGGTATTGTCGTAGTATGGAAGTTGCTCTGCGAACAGATCAAGCTCAGTGATTTCATCTTCTGGGTTGTTGAGTTTGTAGCTCTCCAAGAATTCATTGTAAAGCTTAACACTTACGGATTGTTCTGCTGGACGGTTGTTTGCTTTAATAAATAGAACTTTAGACATTATGATTTCTCCCTTGCATGTGTGTATTTAATATTAACTATATTTAATATAGCATGTAATCTTTTGTTTGTAAATTATTTTTTTGTCATTGAAATTTGTTTACGCTCAAGGAGTTTGAAAAAATGAAAACAAGGTTAATAGGAGATACAAGAGAACAGGAAATAATTTCCTGTCTCTATAAGTTCCAGAATGATCTAAAAGGAGCGATTGACATGTCCATCGATCGGTTTATCATTAAAAAATTGGACAGCTGTCACGAAGAGCATACGCGTCAGAATTTAGTGAAGCTATTTAGACTTCGAATCCAAAAAGCTGAAAAAGCAGAGCAGAAGAATTACAAGATCAGCTGATAATTGCTTAGCTCTACCTAATAGTAGATTTTTCGCTGAATGAGACAGAGTCCTTGGGTTAAAAAAGTCCGTAAATATAGCAGAGCAGTGATCCTCCCGTTAAGGGGGATCACTGCTCTGCGTTTTTAGTCTTGGGCAGATTGTTTCAGCTTAGAATCAGCAAAGGAAGCTGACCGACCACAAACGTTACTTTGGCAAGTGACATTGTAGCGTCAGGTAACCCGCTACCTCTAATCTGCTGACAAATGCAAAGTCATTTGTCGAGTTACACACTAAGTGACCTTCCAAGTTATCCTCAGCGGCCAACGGACTCAGATGACGTTATATGCGAATTTTTAGTCATTAGAGCAGAGTTTCGGACTCCAGCGCAGCTATTTAGCTTTTTGAGGTCGTTAATTAGTGTTTTTCGTGCCAATAGTGACTCTGGGGTCCGATAGGATTCCAAATGAGCCAAAAAGCTGCGATTAAGGTCAACTGAGTCCGAAAGCATCCAACAATGAGTCCAATAGCAGTCAGCTATGTGACTAGTCAGTAAACAGCAATTCAATTTTGCTATATAGCAGTCCCAAGTCGAACCAAAGCAAACCATGCAGAACTCAAGCAGAACCAGACAGAACTAAGGTCGCATACTTTAATAGTAGAAGCTATGTATGTGTAAATGGTATCTAATACAAATGATGGCTCGGATTTAGATCAAGATGCTAGAGGGAGCTCCAAAATGGTCAAGAGTCCCAGCGGCTATTATAGTGTTAAGTGACAACTCCCTGGAATGTCATGTAACCCGCTATACATACATCTGCACCACCGAGTAATAAACATCCATCGCAGGCAACGGACTCAGATGACGTTATATGCGAAATTACTGGCATTAGAGCAGAGTTTCGGACTCCAGCGCAGCTATTCAGCTTTTTGAGGTCGATAATTAGTGTTTTCGTACCAATAGCGACTCTGGGGTCCAATAGGATTCCAAATGAGTCAAAAAGCTGCGATTAAGGTCTTCTGGGTCCGATAGCAGTCGGCTATGGGATGGCCGGCAAGCAGCAATCTAAAATGTGCTATGAAATAGCACAAAGCAGTACAAAATAGCACCAAGCAGAACCAAGGATGATTTTGATAGTAGAAGCTATGTATGCGCAAATGGTATCTAAATCAAACGGAGTGTCATTTTGGATCAAGTTTAGCTTCAAAAAGAAAACGAGTCTAAGCAGCAATTCTTAGTTGCTTAGGACGCTCTTTATTAGAAGCGTAGGACTGCAATGTTGTGACAAAAAAACTACCCCTCCATTAATAGAGGGATAGCGCCAATGAATCATTTTCACTGTAACTGTGCAATATAGCTTCAGAGCCTTTAATTTCGATACTAATCAGAGAATTGAGGCATTTCTGGAGGGCACTTTTGCCCTTTTGAATTTTGAGCTCCAGCGTACTGTTAAGTAATCTAAGTACTTTTTGAGTGGGCTGTTTATTTTCTGTTGTGAAATACACAGGTACAAGTTTGTTCTGAAATGTGATGAGCATTCTCATTTTGAAATCACCTCGCTACAAGTATTTCATGTTAATGATCATACCCCTTGTTTCTTAATTTTACCTTAAAATTAGCTTATGATAACATAAAGATTGCTAGTTTAATATACATTTATATGTAATACAGGAAGGATACAATAATGTGAATGAGAAAGAACGAACGGATTTAACGGATTTAACGGAATTTTTATTTCCAGATCGGGTAACCGACCAAGTAGTATTAAATGAATTGTTAAAT
Source organism: Paenibacillus sp. FSL L8-0333 (assembly GCF_037965665.1). Classification (NCBI taxonomy): domain Bacteria; kingdom Bacillati; phylum Bacillota; class Bacilli; order Caryophanales; family Paenibacillaceae; genus Paenibacillus; species Paenibacillus sp. FSL L8-0333. The sequence goes on along the minus strand of NZ_CP150186.1, from coordinate 3,877,931 downwards.
ACTGCGCCTACAGCAGAAAGGATAGGTAGATTCAAATATAGAGAGAAGGAGAAAACTAAAGATCTGTGTTTGCAAATACATAAGGATAAAATACTAGCCTACTGCAATAATACACCGGACTCTACTCCGTGTGTGCTGAAGAGCAGAGATGAAACAGAGAGCTTTTGTCTCGAGTTGTTCGAATGTGAGAGAGCGATGGAGCCCTTTGCTCACGGGATTCCGGCGTTGCTAATGTCAAAAAAAAGGTTTGAGGAGCTGAAAAAAGGCTCGGATTCCTCTACGGTTCACAGACTCTCAGAGTGTTTAGCTGCAGAGACAGGGGATGATGTCCATTCCAACCATCTTGCACGAGTGATGAAATGCTTCGACGCAGAGGGAGAATTACGACTTTGCATTTCTAGTGATAATGGCTGGAAGTTTCAGTATGCTAGCTTTATAAGTGATCATTCAAGTGGCTGGTTGCTGCGAATGAGCAGCGATCCTTCCCAAGACTGGATTGTAGCTCTTCCTATATCGAAAGCACAATTATGTAGTTCAGTGGCAGAGTGGGTATTAGATTCCTCCTCTTTTCCTACTTCACAATAACCGTTGAATAGGGAGGAAGAGTAAGCTGATCTGAATTTAAGGTCACTTTGTCAGCAGTTGTCTTTTGGATCTTGGTGTAAGAGATACCTTCGACATTTGGATGAAGCGTAATGATTTGTTCATCTCCAGTTAGGTTATGAACAACGAGGACTTGATCCTTTGTTGTTATACGTTCGTAGGCCATTACCCCTATATTGCCAGAAGTGTAGTCTCGAATTCCGCCATCACGGAGCGCAGGGACTTCGTTTCTTAACGCAATGAGTTCGCGGTATCTTTTAAGCAGTGAGCTGCTGTCGTTAGTCTGGCTTTCGACATTAATGCTAACATCATCAGCGTTATTGCTGCCGACCTCCCAAGTAGTCTGCCCCTCACCCTGATCCGCTGTCATCCATCTCATGGGCTCACGAATTCCTTCATCTGGTTTTACACCAAGCATTCCTATTTCTTCACCATAATAAATAAAAGGATTTCCAGGCAAGGTTAACAGCAGGGCTGCTGCCATTTTTGCATGATCCAGATTGCCGTCTAATTGACTCATGACTCTGTTTTGATCATGATTTGTCAAAAAAATCGCATCGGTAAAATGGCTCTCAGATATTTTGGAGTACAGATTATACGTACGTTCCAGCGTAAAGGCAGTCCCGCTGTCTTTTTCAGTTTTCACGGAATTAATAAGAGTTTCCGCTAAACCAAAGTTAAAGCTGGAGTCAAAGGCTTGATCCAAATAAGCCCCTACGGTGACTGCAGAATTCTCCCATACTTCACCAACAATATAAGCTTGAGGATTCACTTCATTCATCGCTTTGCGGAAATCCTGCCACCAAGATACATTTTTATGGGTTGTGGTTTGGCTTTTGTCGGTTAGAAGGTCTTCGTAAATATGTTTAGCAGCGTCTAAACGGAAGCCATCAACCCCTTGTTCCAGCCAAAACTTGCCGATATCCTTCATTTCATTACGAACTTCCGTATGATCAAAATTTAGATCAGGCATGCCTTCCCAAAAGCCACCTAGATAATGACTACCCAGTAAAGAGTGCCATGCATTTCCACTACCAGCGGCACTGGCTCCATTCGCAGGACGTCCTTGATCTTCAGCCCATATGTACCAGTCGCGATATTTGCTGTCCTTATTTTTAGCGGAATCTACGAACCAAGGATGTTCTTTGGAGGTGTGATTCACGACCAAATCCATAATTACTTTAATCCCACGTTTATGCGCCTCCGTAACGAGCTCCTGTAAATCCTCAATCGTCCCATAATCTGGATTGATTGCACGATAATCAGTCACATCGTAACCATGATAGCTTGGTGAAGGGTTGATAGGCATAAGCCAAATCCCACCGATCCCCAGATCGTCTGTGGTGTCAGGATTTCCGTCATTTAAGTAATCTAATTTTTTGGTAATCCCTTTGAGGTCACCGATGCCATCCCCGTCAGAGTCATAGAATGAACGAACAAAAATCTCATAATAAACCGTTGAGGGTTGTTCGTCAGTAGTTATCGTTTTTGCAGCGGGAGGTGTTGTAGTATCCTGAACAGTATTTGCTTTTGGCGATGGAAAAGGGGAGGCAGAGGAAGGGATATTGTTATTATTTCCTGAACACCCGGAGAGCAGAAAGGCAGTTAAGCTAAGACTCAAAAGTCCGTTTATTGTGTGTTTTTTGGTGATAGGTGTTGCTCGTTTATCCATATAAAATAACCCCTTCTGCTGCAATTTTCCTATAAAGGAAATGGTAAGCGCTTTAATTCTTATAGTACTGTAATCAAATCCTCAGGTAAAACGTTTGCACAGATATAAAAACAGCAAATCCAGTGATATTTATCCATAAATTCAATAAAAACTGCTGATATCATGGATATTCTTTTAATTCCCCACGATATTCGGGATTTTAACCTTTCAGTAGGCATGTGCATATGCTTTAAGCAAGGGCGAAGGACCCGGTAAGAAAGGAGAATGAAGAATGAAGATTCGGAAAAAGCTGTCATTGTCGCTCATGATCATTACTTTATGCTTTTCAGTACTTGCCGGTTGCGGCGGAAAGTCAGAGACGGTAAAGGTGAAGATTGGGGAGGTTACCCGCTCTGTCTTTTATGCACCCGAGTATGTTGCCTTGACTCAAGGTTTCTTCAAAGATGAAGGGCTGGATGTAGAACTGCAGACGATTCCCGGTGGCGATAAAACGATGACTGCATTGCTCTCAGGAGCTATTGATGTGGCGTTGGTTGGTTCAGAAACCTCCATTTACGTGTATCAGCAGGGCTCGGATGATCCGGTCATTAATTTTGCACAGCTGACTCAAAGGGATGGAACATTCCTGTTCGCCCGGAAGGCTGATGGAGATTTTAATTGGGATAAAGTGAAGGGCTCTACCTTCCTTGGTCAAAGAAAAGGCGGAATGCCACAAATGGCAGGCGCGTTTACTTTATCTAAAAAAGGAATTGATCCTGCGAAGGATATTACCTTGATCCAAAATATCGATTTTGCTAATATTGCCGGTGCATTTGCTTCAGGTACTGGTGATTATGTGCAGCTGTTTGAGCCGCAGGCCTCTATCTTCGAACGAGAAGACCGGGGAGCTGTAGTGGCATCGTTTGGGGTAGAGAGCGGTTATTTACCTTACACAGTATTTATGTCAAAGAACAGCTATATAAGCAAAAATGGGGACACCGTGCAAAAGTTCACTAATGCCATCCAGCGTGCTCAGCTTTGGGTGAAGGAACATAGTCCTGAAGAAATTACGGATGCCATAATAACTTATTTTGATAAAACGGATCGTGACATTGTGATTTCTGCTGTAAAACGTTACAAGGAGCAAGACACCTACGCCATTAATCCGGTTGTTGATAATGAAGAATGGAATAATCTGCTAGATGTTATGGATAACGCAGGTGAACTTAAAGAACGTGTTCCAGCAGAAAAAATCGTGAACAATACTTTTGCTGAAAAAGCTGAAAAGACCATAAAGAGCAGTGGCTCTAAATAAGAGAGATAAGATCCTAAAAGGATTTTGTTAACTATAAGGAGGGGATGACCTTGCTTCCAGTAGTGCAATTAAAGGGAGTAACGCATGCCTATCTCGGCGATCGGGAAGCTTCACTGGCCGTTGAGGATCTAAATCTTAATGTCGAGCAAGGAGAGTTCGTCAGCTTAGTAGGCCCAAGTGGCTGTGGCAAGACGACTCTCCTGTCGATTATTGCCGGACTGCTGCAGCCCTCTGAGGGTGAAGTATTCGTAAATGGCCAACCCATTCTAGGCCCTTCACCTGAGGTTGGATATATGCTGCAGCAGGATTATCTTTTTCCTTGGCGGAGTATTCTTGACAATGCTGTGCTTGGACTGGAGCTGACCGGAAGCTTAAACGAGGAGAGCCATAAACGGACTTTGGAGCTGCTTCGCGAGATGGGATTAGAAGGGAAAGAACATGCCTATCCTTCTCAGCTATCCGGAGGGATGCGGCAACGGGTGGCTCTTGTACGAACATTAGCTACCAATCCAGGACTGCTGCTGCTAGACGAGCCGTTCTCGGCACTTGATTATCAGATCAAACTTCAGCTGGAGGATTTAGTCTCAGAGACCTTACGCAGCCGGGGAACCACGGCTATTTTGGTCACGCATGATCTGTCAGAAGCGATTGCGGTCAGCAGTAGGGTTATTTTATTGCAGCGAAATCCAGGGAAGATTCGTAAAGTTTTTCCTGTTCCGGAGCTAATCCGCTCAGCCCCACCGCTGTATGCGCGTGATCAGCCAGGGTTTGCGGAGCTTTTTCATGAAGTATGGACAGAGATGGAGATCGCAGGGAGGGAAAGCTAATGAAACGAACAGAGCAAGCGGGAGTTTTAGCTTCCCGTGAACTGTGGCTGCAGCAAATGCATGTGGATTTCAAAAAAAGAAAGCAGCGCCGGCGTAATCAGGTAATCGCTGTAAGAAGCAGTCTGTTGCTGCTGTTCTTTGTGCTGTGGGAAGCGGGAGCAAGAATGGGCTGGATTGATGAGTTATTGTTCAGCTACCCGACAAAAATCTTCAAGCAGATTTGGCAGGATATGATCAGTGGAAGCTTGTGGCCTCATTTGGGGATGACGGTAGGAGAGACTGCGGTAGGGTTTGTTCTGGGAACCTTGTTAGGAACGCTGCTGGCAGTGATTATTTGGTGGTCTCCGTTTTTATCAGCGGTGCTTGATCCGTTTATGGTTGTCTTTAACAGTATGCCGAAGGTGGCCTTGGGGCCGATTTTTATCGTAATGTTCGGGGCGGGTTTCACCGCTATCGTTGTAACAACCTTATCGATTACGGTGATCATTACTACACTTGTTGTTTACAATAGCTTTTGTAGTGTGGATCCTAATCTTGTGAAGGTGGTTCGTTCTTTTGGAGCTTCTAAAGTTCAGGTGTTTTTTAAAGTGATTCTTCCGGCATCTTTTCCAACGGTTGTCTCTACCCTAAAGGTGAATGTGGGTATGTCATGGGTCGGGGTTATCGTGGGAGAGTTTCTAGTAGCAAAATCCGGTCTTGGGTACCTGATCATATATGGATTCCAGGTGTTTAATTTCACGCTTGTGATGTCCAGTCTGCTGATTATCGCAGCCGTAGCAACGGCAATGTATCAACTGGTAGTGTATCTGGAGAAGCGCTTGTTATACCGGCGGTAAGTCTAATGTAACGTTGTGTCCGTACACAAAATCTTGTAACATGTCTATATCTTTACCTATTAACGGTTAGTGCTTTTAAGGAGAGATAGGGTTATGGGATTTCGTGTGATTAAAACAGCTGCTGCGACGTTAATGTCCGTTCTTCTCGCGTCTGCAGTAGGCATACCCAATGCACAAAGTGCAGGGCTTTTAGCCATTTTGGGTGTGGAGGTTACCTTGAAAAGGAGTTTCCGGACGATAACGGCGCGTTTTTTGGCCTCGCTCGTGGGACTCTTTTTTGGGTGTATTTTATTTTGGATATTAGGGTTTCATTACTGGGTGCTTGGACTATACGTTCTGGTTGGCTTTCCGATGATTGTGAAGTCTGGCTACAAGGAAGGGATTGTCACTAGCTCTGTTATTGTGTTTCGTGTTTTTGGACAAGCTGAGTTATCGCTTCATGTGTTGTTGCAGCAAGTAGAGCTTCTGGCCATAGGTCTCGGTTCAGCGGGGGTGGTTAACTTGATTTACATGCCACAGACCGGGGGAGTTATTTATGGAATCCGCAAGGAAGTGGATCGATACTTTTCAGTTATTTTTACTCAGATGGCCCGTACTTTGCGTGAACCTGCGTATATGTGGGATGGCAAAGAATTAATTGATGCGGATAATGCAGTGCAGCGGGGACTGACTGCCGCTACTCGTGAGATGGAGAATCATGTGATTCATCCTGATGAAGCTTGGAATGTCTATTTCTATATGCGTAAGGAGCAGCTGGAATCGATTCAAAGCATGATGCAGCTGATTTCTCAAGTATATCGCCATTTACCGCATGGAGAGATGGTAGCTGAATTGTTCGACCAGCTTAGCGGAGATGTTTTGGCTGAAGAATATACAGGCCGCACGGAACATTTGCTGGAAGAGCTTGAACAAGAATTTGAAAGCATGGATTTGCCGGAGACACGTGAGGAATTCGAAGTGCGATCAGCGATTCTGCAGCTTTGCAGAGAATTGGCACTTTATTTGAAAATTGCGAAACGCCATAAAATACCGGTCAGCTATAAGCCTGAGAAACGTTTGCTCACCCGGAAAAAAGCTTAAAATTAGGCTTTAATAAAGTGAAGTATTAACATTCGCCCCTGAAATCACGATAAAATATGTATGAACTAAAAGTTGATCTCCGAAAGGGATTAACAATTATAGGGTGAGTTCAAATTCAAGCAGGAAATTCTTATACGAATTTTCCGCATTGGCAGGTGAGGCGTATGGACAAAGATATGGAATCATTTATCGGAAAACAACTTGTAGCTAACCTCTTTAATGACAAAGGAGTATTTGTTTTACCCGCATTGACTTTATTGAGTGCTGAACATATTAGATTAATTCGACAACATAAGATCACTCTGGAATCTCATGACGTCGTCCAGCTGGATAGCGCGGAATTTTTCCAGCTTGCAATTGATGATTGTACAGCTGCGATTGAGAATATTTTTGAACAGATTCGTCATAACAAAAATAAAAGAATTCCTATGCTGGAAGTTAGAAATGAAGTGATTCCGTTTATCCAGCAGGTAAGCGAAAAGAATGACTTCTACGGAGTATTGGCTGCTTTGCAGACCAAAGATGATTATACATACAGACATAATGTAGCCGTGGGCATAATATCTACCTTGCTAGGCAAATGGCTGAAGCTAAAGTCTGAGGATTTGAGCATGTTGACCATTGCAGCGACTCTTCATGATATCGGCAAAATGAGAATCCCGGATGACATATTAACCAAGCCCGGTCCATTATCCGACGAAGAGTTTCAGCTGATGAAAAAGCATACGACCTTTGGGTATGAGATGATCAGGGATACGGTAGGCACAAACCATACCCAAGCGCTAGTAGCCTTACAGCATCATGAAAGAATGGACGGCAGTGGTTATCCATTTGGTGTGCTTGGGAACCGGATTACTGATTTCAGTAAAATCGTTGCTGTGGCTGATGTGTTTCACGCGATGACCTCCGACCGTTTTTATCGCAAAGCGGCTCCTTTATACGAAGTATTACTGCAAATGGAGGAGAGTGTGTTCGGTAAGCTCGACCCTTATATTTGCAGAGTGTTTATTAATAAGTTAATGCAGTCAATGCTAGGGAACGAAGTGGAATTGACAGATGGGCGAAAAGGAAAAATTGTTATGATTCTTGCTACAGACCCTTTGCGGCCACTGGTGAATATTGATGAGGATTTTATTGACTTAAGCAAACATAGATCGCTTGGAATTGTGCGGGTAATCCCGCAATAGCTGGTGTTTTAAGGTTTTTTGAGGGGTCAGGAATGGCTCTGGAACAGGTTGGACCATTTTTGGAATCTACTCATATATGTACAAATTTTGAAATAAAATGAACTATGAGTCTCCTGAAAAAGCCTTCTTGAGGGCTTACTCAAATTTATTTATAGTCTAACAATCAACAAATGCCTAGAACCTGCATACACTTGATAGTGAATGATTGTATGGAGGAGGTTCAAAGATGTCATTAAGCCATAAACGTCAAACAAGGGAGATCATTACGAAGGCAATTTGCGGCAAAGGTCGTAAGTTCTCTACAGCAACCCATACCGTGACTCCGCCACATCATCCGACTAGTATTTTGGGGGCTTGGATTATCAACCACCAATACGAAGCGGTTGCCGCCGGGAACGGAATCGAAGTAATTGGTACTTATGATGTAAACATCTGGTACTCGTACGACAAGAACAAGCAGACCGAGGTAGCAAAGGAAACAGTCTCTTATGTGGAGCTCATCCCGCTTTCCTACCTGGACACGAGACACCGCACTTCAACAGTTGAGGTCTCTGCGGAGGCAACGCAGGAACCCAACTGTGTAGAAGCGGGCGTATCGCCAGGCGGAGGCAGTGTGACACTTCGCGTAGAGCGCGAATTCGAAGTGGAGTTGGTGGCTGAGACCAAAGTCCGTGTGTATGTCACTGAGCAAAGTGATGATCCAGAAGACAAGGATTATGATTTTGAAGGTGATAGCTTCGATTACGATGATCTGGACCCTGACAATCTGGATGATGAGCTGTAAGGAAGGATACGCCGCCGTTAACTGAGTATCAATGGGTTATGGTCCATTATATGTAGGGAGTGCGGCGGCGTAGAGGGCGAATGCCCTCCTTTTTTTTATTTATTTTTAGGATGAAAAAAGGTTCACGCTCGGATGGAGGCGCTAAAGAGTATGAATGAAGGTCTTAAGGTGTATTCAGAATTGTCTGTGGCAGAGAGAGAGTCTAGATTGCTTAGAAGCGGAGTTGAAGCAACGCTGACGCCATCTGTAAAACGTTTTGTCGATACATATGCTTTACACGCTACTGAGAAGGGGCACAGGCAGTGTTATAAGATATTGGTTTATCATTTGACTGTGCTCCACATCTCTTTGCTTGGAGCGGGTCTTGGAATGCGTGCGGCCACCGATAATTATAGCGAAGCTGTGAGCTTTGCTAATGCCGAGAGCAATACCACGGGAGGCCGAGTGCGGGGAGAGCTTCGCGGGGTGATGAAATTGCTCCAGCGGATTGCTGTCCGCACGCTGTACAGCTTGGGGCTGGATAGCGGTGAGGTACTGCTGAGGGCAATGGGGAACCGGAGGTATGTGGTGGAGGGAGTCACTCCACTAGTAAAGACCTCCGGGCAACGATTGCCCGAGCCTTATCGTTCCGCAGCGTTAGCGCTGGAACGAAAGCTGGATCTGGAGCAGCCGGGCCGCAGCGGCTTGCTGATGGGTATGGACCCGGAGTTCATCATCCTCCGGGAATCCACCGGCCGCGTCGTGCCTGCGTCGCGGTACCTGCCCACGGACGGCGTCGCAGGCTGCGACGCCGGACCTCCGGGAACGCGCGGCGCGTTCCCGGTCGCCGAGCTGCGCCCTCAGCCGCGCGGGGAACCGCGCGCACTGCTGGCGCAGCTGATGTCCGCCGCGGCGCTGGCGGACCGGCTCATCGCCGACCGCTCGCTGCGCTGGCGGGCGGGAGGCATGCCGCTGACGGGCTGGGCCCTCGGCGGCCATCTGCACTTCAGCGGCGTGACGCTGACGGCGCCGCTGCTGCGCGCGCTCGATAACTATCTCGCGCTGCCCATGCTTCTACTCGAAGACGTCCGCGCAGGGGCGCGTCGTCCCCGATACGGCGTGCTCGGCGATTTCCGGACTCAGCCGCATGGCGGCTTCGAGTACCGGACCTTGCCGAGCTTCCTGGTATCCCCGGTCATCGCTAAAGGCGCGGTCTATCTGGCTCATCTGATCGTGAGCCATTATGAGGACCTGACGCAACGCCCGCTAGACCGGGAAGACCTGCATATCGCCTACTACAGCGGCGATAAACCTCCGCTGCGCGCCGCAATCCCCCCATTGCTGGCGCAGCTGCGTTCCCTAGGCGGCTACGAGATTGCCGCCCCCTATATCGAGCCTTTATTCGAATATATTGCCGCTGAGCGGACGTGGGATGAGTCGCGTGATATACGTGAGTTATGGTGCAGCAAAGTAAAAATGTGATATTTTACTATTTGGTCTACATGTTAACGATGGTCCATGAACCGATATCTTGAAAGCCAAGTCGTTTATAAATAACTCCGGCATGTGGGTTGTCATAAAAGAGGCATAATGACTTTCCTTCATGAAGCAGGTCTGCACATAGCTGTGCCATTACGCGCGAAGCAAGGCCTTGCTCTCTGAATGCTTGATGTGTGGCAACCCCGACAATCATCGCTGACATGGAATTTTCCGCTGAAGTTGAAGCTGTGACAATGACCTTATCTTCCCGTTCCATATAATACGTGCGGCCGGTGTTGCTTTCCAGCGTTTTACGCAGGCTGGTTCTTGAACCATTCCGGCTGCTTTCAAATTCTTCAATGGTATCGGTGAGTGCGCAAATCGCTTCTACATCCTGAACTGTAGCTTTTTTGATAGGCTCAGCTGAAGAGAAGGACTCACTTATTTTATTGTTCATATCTTTTAATTCAGCAAAATACAGCTGTTTTACTTGTTTGAAATTAATTTCCCCGTCAAAAGCCTTCACCACCTCTGAGGCTCCGGAGATCATATGCATGTCATTATCCTTTCGGATAATCTCAGCGAACCCCTCGACATCAAAAGGGCCATCTGCATAAGGAAGGTAGCTTCTATAGAAGCGCAGCAGAACGGCTTTTATCCGCCCGTCAGCTGGATCAATCTCTCCCCACAAATCCATGAAATCCTGTTCAAACCCAAAATTCTCCACATCGCCAATGATAAATAAATTAAGCGCCGGCTCTTTCCGCAGCAATGCCATCAGCAGCTCTTGATCATCCTTCGTTAGCTTTCGTATCATATTGTATTCTCCTTTGATTTTCATATGGGCTGATGCTCTGTGTTAATATTTTACAATATTTAAAAGCAGAAGAATATACCTCCTGTAAGTGTTTGTCTGATAAGTATTCTAGTCTTTCGTTGTACTAATGTGAGGTTTCAGGGTAACTTTGTCCACCAATTTTCTGTTATAATGGGGGACAGCATTAAATAGGCATGGAGGTTGACCATGGCACAATATACGCCGATGATAGAGCAATATTTAAAGGTAAAGGAAGGGGCTAAGGATGCCTTCCTATTTTTTAGACTGGGCGATTTCTATGAAATGTTCTTTGAAGATGCCATTTTGGCTTCCAAGGAGCTTGAGATTACGTTGACAGGCCGCGAAGGCGGGGGCGAGGAGAAAATCCCTATGTGTGGAGTGCCTTACCACGCCGCCGAGGGATATATTCAACGCCTGATAGAAAAAGGATATAAAGTCGCCATTTGTGAGCAGTTAGAGGATGCTTCAGTCACGAAAGGCATGGTGAAGCGGGATATTGTACGCGTCGTGACACCAGGAACCGTGATGGATGGAAAAATCATTGCTGACAAGAGCAACAACTACCTCGTTTGCGTTACCGAAAGTGACGGAATGATGGCATTAGCTGCCTGCGATTTAACAACTGGTGAGCTATATGTTACTTCGGTATTATCTGGAGCCGAATGGCTGCGTGATGAGATTGGCATCTATGAACCGGCTGAGATCATCGGAGACGCTGCACTGTTGGAGATTCTGCGAAGCGAAACGCCGCTGTTAGCCAAACCTGTAGTTTACACCCCTTGGGAGAAACGCGAGGAGGAGCTGGCACGTCGTCAGTTCGGTGAAGCGGCATGGGTACGTCTAGAGAAGGAACGTGGACAATGTCTGGCGCTTCTGATCTCTTATCTGAATGAGACCCAGCGGCGTTCGTTAGGGCAGCTTAGTCAGATTTCTCCTTATGAACCAGGCAATTATATGATTCTAGATCCATTTACACGCCGGAACCTTGAACTAACCGAAACGGTTCGCGAACGCTCCAAAAAAGGATCCTTGCTCTGGCTGCTGGATCGAACGGAAACGTCGATGGGCGCCCGTCTGTTGCGCCGTAGAATTGATAAGCCGCTATTGCAGCGAGCTCCGATCGAACGGCGCCTAGAGGCTGTCGATTATTTGTACAATCAGTTTATCGTTCGCGAGGACCTGCGTTTAGCGCTTAAAGAAATTTATGATTTGGAGCGGTTGGTGGGTCGTATTGCTTTTGGCAGCGCCAATGGCCGTGATATGAATGCCCTGAAATTATCGCTGGCGCAAATTCCTGCATTGAAGGAATTATGTATGACCTCCGGTTCAGCTACTTTACGAGAGATCGGTGCAAGCATGGATGAATGCGCCGAGCTGCGAGAGGACATTGACCGTGCAATCGTCGAGGATGCCCCGGTGTCTGTGCGCGACGGTGGAATTATCCGTTCCGGTTATCATGAACGTTTAGACGAGCTTAGGGAAGCTAGCAGTAACGGTAAACGTTGGATCGCTGAACTGGAGGCTAAGGAAAGACAGGCCACTGGCATTAAGTCACTGAAGATCGGCTATAACAAAATCTTCGGTTATTTCATAGAGATCACCAAATCCAATCTGGCTGCATTGCCGGAAGGACGTTATGAACGCAAACAGACGCTTGCTAACGCAGAGCGTTTTGTCACACCTGAGCTTAAAGAGAAGGAAGCACTTATTCTTGAAGCTCAGGATAAAATGACGGATTTGGAATACAGCCTCTTTACCGAGCTGCGTAATCGCATCAGCGGGCAAATCCCCCGCCTGCAAAATCTTGCAGAAAAGGTTGCCGAGATTGATGTGTATCAATGCTTGGCGGCAGTTAGTGCCGAACATCGTTTTGTGAAGCCAGTCCTTTCGGATGGTTATGATCTTCGGCTTGAAGGGGGCCGTCATCCTGTTGTGGAGGCGGTGCTTAAAGATTCCGCGTTTATTGCAAATGGAAGCACGCTGAGTAAGGAAGAAGGTAACATTCTTCTAATTACAGGTCCTAATATGGCGGGCAAAAGCACCTACATGCGTCAGGTGGCGCTGATCTGCATCATGGCTCAGATTGGATGTTTTGTTCCAGCAAACAGTGCTGAAGTTCCGCTTATAGACCGGATCTTTACTCGTATTGGAGCAGCTGATGATTTGATCGGTGGTCAAAGTACATTTATGGTGGAAATGGCTGACATCCAGGTTATGACAGAGAAAGCAACAGCTCGCAGCTTGATTATTATTGATGAGCTGGGAAGAGGTACCTCGACCAGTGAAGGTATGGCCATCGCTCAGGCGGTTATTGAATATGTACATGATGTTATTTCTTGCAAAGCTCTAGTTTCGACCCATTTTCATGAATTGGCTCATTTGGAAGGGAGTCTTAAAGGACTGCGGAATTACTCTATGGCTGTTCAAGAGAGCGGCGATAAAGTAAACTTCCTGCGCAAGCTAGTTCCTGGAGCGGCTGACAGCAGCTATGGGATCTATTGTGCACGTCTTGCGGGTCTTCCTGAAGGGATTATTGACCGAGCTTATGGTCTCTTACAGAGCATTGAGCAGGCAGCCCATCCTGGTGGTACTGAACTTCATTACGGGGGAAGCCTCGAAAGACAGGCGGCTGTAAGAGAAGTTGCTAGCACATCTTCCGTGGCGCAAGCCGTAAGTGTCATCACTGAGGCACCTGTAGAAAATGAGGTTGTTCAGTTGTCTATCTTTGGTGAGGAAGAACCACCCAAGAACCGCAAAGGTAGTGCACATCAAGTAGCGGTAACTGAAATCCATGAGAATCCCGCGCTAAAAGAGTTCATTTCTTCTGTGCGTGACGCTGATCTTATGAATATGACGCCGCTGCAGGCGATGAGTCTGTTGAACGAGCTGAAGATGAAGGTTAAGGATCTGCAATAAAGATTTTATAATAATTGATTGCCTAAATAAGAGGTGAATGAAATGGCCAAAATTCATATATTGGACGAGCATATTGCCAACCAGATTGCTGCGGGTGAAGTAGTAGAGCGGCCAGCTTCTGTTGTAAAGGAGCTTGTCGAGAATGCGATTGACGCTGGCAGTACAAGAATTGAGGTATCGGTAGAAGAGGGGGGCTTGCAGAGCATCCGCGTTAAAGATAATGGCTCTGGGATTGATCCTGAAGATTGTGAGACCGCCTTTTACCGGCATGCTACAAGTAAAATTCTGAATGGCCGTGATCTATTTCAAATCACAAGCTTAGGCTTCCGCGGAGAGGCACTTCCCAGTATTGCCGCGGTATCCAAGGTATCGCTTCTAACTGCAACTGCCGATGACGGCAAAGGGCGCCTAGTAGACATTGAGGGTGGCAATCTCATACGAAATGAGGACGCTCCTTCCGGCCGGGGAAGTGATCTTGCCGTTCGTGAATTATTTTTTAATACGCCGGCAAGGCTGAAATATATGAAGAGTATTCAGACGGAGCTGGGCCATATCTCAGATGCCATGTACCGCATGGCGCTCGCTCATCCGGGGATCTCTTTTACCTTGCATCATAATGGCAATCAGCTGCTGCATACGCTCGGAAATGGTGATCTGCTGCAGGTCATCGCAGCTGTTTACGGAACCAATGCCGCCAAAGCAATGCTGCCGATTACGGCAGAAGACTTGGATTACCGGATTTCCGGATATATTAGTCGTCCAGAATGGACTCGTTCCAATCGAAATGCAATCACTACTATTGTCGGTGGACGTTATATTCGCAGTAATGGTCTGAACGCAGCAATCATGCGCGCTTATCATACCTTGCTTCCGATTAACCGTTATCCGCTATTAGTTCTTGAACTGGATATGCACCCCTCTTTGGTAGATGTCAATGTACATCCAGCAAAACTGGAGGTTCGATTTAGTAAAGAGAATGAGCTTTACACCTTTGTTGAGCAGGAGATCCGCAAAATACTGCTGGGGCAAAGTCTGATTCCACGTCCAAGCAAGGAAACAATCGGACCCAAGGGCAGCAACTCCTTTATTCAGGAGCAATTTGCTTTTTCCAAAGGGGCCGTTCCACCGTCATCTTCGACTGGTGATGTGAAGGATACAGCTCCCACGGGATCTGCCAACTTCTTAAGTGGACTACAGTCATCGAGCCTTGACCGTAATACCCGTGATTTTAGCAAGGAAGGTCAGGCGGATCATCAGGTGGCTCGCGAGGTGGCTCCAGCTTACGGGTCAGGCTATCCGTCTTCATCTTCGCAGGGGCGCCAAACTAGTGCGAATACTAGTTATTCCAATAGCTATCGCCCGCAAGAAACCTCAATGTCGCAGAAGCAGCTCCTTTCGGTTGAGAAGCTATGGGCTCCACCACAACAAGAAGAGCCTGGACTTCCGGCCTTTCCTGAGCTTAATTATATAGGTCAGCATCATGGGACGTATATTATTGCTCAGAATGATGGAGGGCTTTATTTAATCGATCAGCATGCGGCACATGAACGAATTAATTACGAATACTTCTATGAGAAATTTGGTCGGCCGGAGGATGCCTCACAGGAGCTGCTACTGCCGATTACGCTGGAGTTCACGCCTTCTGAAAGTCGCCAGCTTAGTGAACGTCTACATTGGTTTCAGCAGGCCGGGGTATACCTTGAGCACTTTGGCGGACAAACCTTTCTCGTTCGTTCCTTGCCCTATTGGTTTCCTGAAGGGGATGAGAAGGCGGTCGTTGAAGAAATGGCGGAGTGGGTCTTAAGTGAGCGTATGATTGATCTTGCGAAGCTAAGAGAAAAGTCATCGATTCTGTGTTCATGTAAAGCCTCGATTAAGGCCAACCATAAACTAACAGAACAGGAAGTGGAAGCTCTGTTATCCCGACTTGCAGAGTGCAAGCAACCGTATACTTGCCCACATGGACGGCCGATTGTGATCTCTTTTTCATCCTATGATTTAGAGAAATTGTTCAAGCGGGTTATGTAATTATACATTTTTTGAAATTTGTTGAGAGCAAGACTGGAGGCACCATGATTATAACTACGGGGTATAGCCCGATAATGGAAATAGTAGAACGCGCGCAAAGCCTTGCGGAGAGAACGGGTTGTAGTTATGCTTCACGTGAGAAACTCTCAATTACAAGGATGGTTGAACATTACGGAGATGAGGATATTCTGATTCTATCTCAGGACGCTGTTCGACTACACCGCTTAGGAATGGAGCCTATGGAGTTTCATCCAAGCATGGGCTTCGTTCGCGCTAAACGAATCCTAAAGGGTGAGATCGAGCCGATGCTTGTTGCTGCTCGAATGCTTCCCGGAGATAGCGTATTGGATTGTACAGCCGGATTAGGAGCCGACTCCTTACTGTTTGCTGTGCATGGTGGTGAGTCCTCGGAGGTTACCGCTTTGGAGAGCTCATTACCGCTGTACGCACTGCTCAGTGAAGGGATGTCTCATTACACCTCTGGGCAAGTAAAGGTCAATGAGGCTTTACGCAGAGTTAATGTCGTGCATAGTGAACATTTGGATTATTTACGGTCTCAACCAGATCGAAGTGTGGATATTGTCTACTTCGATCCTATGTTTCGCGTGCCTCTGACGGGTTCTGCCTCGATTTCCCCGCTGCGGCAATTCGCTAACCGTGCAGCCTTATCGACAGAGAGTGTAGCAGAGGCGGTTAGGGTCGCCCGTAAGACTGTTCTTTTAAAAGAAAAGGCTTTGAGTGGCGAATTTGAACGCCTAGGGTTTACTGAGCTGCTCCGAAGCAACTCCAAAACATCGTACGGGGTGATACACATTGACAACTAAAGAAAGGCATAAGGTTCTAGTGCTGTTAGGACCAACTGCCGTAGGCAAAACCCGGTTAAGTCTGGAGCTGGCAGCAGCTTATAACGCTGAGATTATTTCCGGCGATTCGATGCAGGTTTATTGTGGTATGGATATTGGTACAGCTAAGATTACAACCGCTGAAATGAAGGGAATTCCCCATCACCTGATCGATATTCATGATCCGCAGGATGCGTATTCTGCCGCTGAATTTCAAGAGCAGGGCACTAGACTTATCGAGGAGATAAGCGCTAGAGGGAAGCTTCCCTTTATCGTAGGGGGGACTGGACTGTATATTGAGTCTTTATGTTACGGCTTTCAGTTCTCGGAAGCAGTGGCTGATGAAGCCTTCCGTAAAGAGCAGGATCAATTTGCGGAAGAATATGGAGCGCTTGCACTGCATGCCAGACTCGAGGCGGTTGATCCAGTCAGCGCAGCCAAACTTCATCCTAACGACCGTCGCAGAATTATCCGTGCACTGGAAATTCAACACCAGACAAACACTACACTTTCCGCTTCTCATGCTGCTCAAAAGAAGGAATCACCCTATGACTTATGTCTCATAGGTTTGACAATGGACCGGAAAATACTATATAAACGTATTGAGGACCGAATTGATAGCATGCTGGCGGATGGTCTCGTTGCTGAGGTGAAGGGACTGCTGGATAACGGTTACAGCAGAAGCCTTGTGTCCATGCAGGGATTGGGTTACAAGGAAATTGCCGCTTACCTGGCGGGAGAACTGACGCTGGAAGAAGCTGTGATACTGCTTAAACGCGATACTCGCCGATTCGCCAAAAGACAGTTGTCATGGTTTCGCCACATGAAGGAAATCGAGTGGATCGATGTCGAAGGTGAACAAAACTTTTCTGAGAATTTCTCAAAAATACGTGGTATAATAGCAGGAAAGTTTCTCTCAGGTCTTGAATATACTTCTGAACAATCTAATTGAACCATTGGGGGTACGTCATATGAACAAGTCCATTAACATCCAAGATACATTCTTGAACCAACTACGCAAAGAAAATATCCCTGCTACGGTATATCTGACCAACGGTTTTCAAATCCGGGGAATAATTAAAGCATTCGACAATTTTACAATCGTCATTGACAGTGATGGACGCCAGCAAATGGTGTATAAACACGCAATTTCCACGTTCACACCACAGCGTAGTGTATCACTGATGCAAGACAGCAGTAGTGAAGAATAATATTTATCAAAAATGAATTGAAACCTTTCTTGTTTATAAATCGTTTGAATAGAGTGTGAGAGAGCAACCTGTGAAGGTTGTTCTTTTCATTCATGGCAGACCATTTATGTTTATTTCCGAAAGGGAGTCAGGAGGCATTATGTCTAGAGACGATACATCCAGGACGAATCACAATAGAGATAGAGGATCGTCCAGTTCCAAATCAAAACCAAAATCAAAACCAAAAAAGAAAAAGAAATTTTTGACTAAGAAGCGTGTGCTGTGGAGCTTGTTCTTCGCTACGGCATTAGCCATTTTTTGTGCATTAGGTGGATATCTGTTCATTATGCTAAATGGTCAAAAGCTTCTGCTTGAGAACCAAGATAAGCTAACAGTGAATGAAACTACTAAGGTATATGACCGCAATGCTAATTTAATCGGCGAATTATCACTGGAGAAAAGTGATCCAGTAGAGTATGAAGAAATTCCACCGTTATTGGTTAATGCTTTTGTAGCCACAGAGGATAAACGTTTCTTCGAACATTCTGGTGTGGATTTATGGTCGATTGGCCGGGCAGCAGTAAAGGATATCGCCGCACGAAGTATGGTAGAGGGCGGTAGTACCATTACTCAACAGCTCGCCAAAAACATCTTCCTGACACGGGACAAGACGTTTTTCCGTAAAGCAACTGAAGTGTCTATTGCCGTAGCCCTTGAGAATCAGAAATCTAAAGAAGAGATCATTACGATGTATCTGAACCGGATTAACTTCGGGGGTACAATTTACGGAATTAAAGCAGCATCAGTAAGATATTTTGGTAAAAGTGATTTGAGTCAGCTTAAGGTCTGGGAAATCGCGACATTGGCGGCAATGCCAAAAGGCCCGTCTCGTTACAACCCGCTGCGTAACCCAGATCTTTCGAAGGAACGGCGCGCAGTAGTGCTTCAGCTTATGTATGAGCAAGGGTACATAACGGAGCAGGAAAGAGACGAAGCAAAAGCCGTAGATTATAACTATAAGCCGCCAGAAAAGAAACAGCGTTATCAAGCATTTATTGATTTTGCAGTAGATGAGGCGGAAGAAAAATTTGGATTGTCAGAAGATGATCTGAATATCGGCGGATACAAAATTTACACTACCATGGATAAGCATGCTCAAGAAACGGTTGAAGATGCTTTTGCAGATAGTGATAATTTTGAAAAGAGTGTAGATGAAGAGCTGGTACAAGGCTCAATGACGATTGTGAATCAGGAGAATGGCAGCATTGTCGCACTCCTTGGCGGACGGAATTATGAGAAAAAAGGCTACAGTCGTGTAACTGGCAGCCGTCGTTCTCCAGGTTCTGCTTTCAAACCAATTGTCTCTTATGCTCCAGCGCTGGAATCTGGGAAATTCACCATGAATTCAACGCTAAGCAATGAGAAGCAATGTTTCGCGAACTATTGTCCAACCAACCTGCACGGATATTCTAAGAGCATCAACATGAGTGATGCCATTCAGAAATCAGAGAATATTCCTGCTGTTTGGCTGCTCAATGAAATTGGTGTGAATACCGGATTTAAATTTGCCAAGAAACTAGGCATTGGATTGGAAGACGAGGATAAGAACCTCTCGCTGGCTCTTGGAGGCATGAGCAAAGGAACCAATACGCTGGAAATGGCGCAAGCCTACAGCGCTTTTGCAAATGGCGGCGAACTAAGAGAGGCTTATTCCATTAAATCCATCTCTGACAGCAGTGGTGAGACGGTCTACAAAGCGAATACAACGCCTGAGCGTGTGATGAGTAAGGAAACGGCTTATCAAATGACTGAGATGATGCAGAAGGTCGTGGAGAGCGGTACGGGTAGAAAAGCTAGGATTGACCGTCCTGTGGCGGGTAAGACCGGTACGACGCAAAGTGGATATTCTGGAATCAGCTCGAACCGTGATGTGTGGTTTGTAGGCTACACGCCGGAATGGACAGCAGCAGTCTGGATGGGTTATGACAAGCCAAGTAAAAAGCATCTGCTTAAGAACAGCAGTCCGCTTGCCGCTGCTTTCTGGGGTAAGGTCATGGAGGAAGCGCTGAAGGATGTTCCTAAGAAATCCTTCCCGCAGATCGATAACGAGATTGCCCCTGAGCCTACAGAAACACCAGAAACAGCTCAGACCGTTACTGGACTATCAGCAGCATATGATCCTTCTACGATGACTGTAAATCTCAATTGGGAGGCAGTTCCTATTTCCGGAGTTGAGTATCGTATTTATCGTAGAGAGACATCGGAAGCTGAGTTTGGCTCACTGTTAAATACAGTGACTACCAGCGCAGGGGATTTTAGTGCACTGCCTGGTTTGGTTTACGAGTATTATGTAACTTCTTATGACCCTGCGCTGAAAGTGGAGAGCGAACCATCCAATGTGGTTAGTGTATCCGTGCAGGATGAAATGCCAACCCCTGAACCAACCATAGATCCTAATCTTCCGACCCCGACCCCAGAGGAAGGTGGCAACAACGGAGAGAATGGAAATGGTGGCAATAACGGAGGCGGCAACGAGGGTGGCGGAAATGACGGAGGTACAGGGACGATCCCTGAAATCACCCCGCCACCGCCAACACCAGTGCCGACTCCAACTCCAGAACCCACTATCGGTGGAGAAGGTTCCGGCGATGAGAGCGGGAATGTGTCCACAAACCCTGATCCAGAGGCGGGGTTTGTGAACGGAGATTCTTCCGCTCAATAAACGAGTTTGAATTTCAAATAATAAGCTTTATCCATGGCAGCCCAGCTTCGCTTTATTTAAAAAGCGAAGCTAGGCTGCCGTTTTTGTTAGGTTTAGAAGAAAATTTCTTGTATTTTGCGGGATGTTTTGAGTGTATCCTCTAAATGTGTTAAGCTGAATAGACCATACTGGAGAGGGTAATTTCTATGAAACGTAAATTCGGAGACCGGGCCAACTGGCGCCGGATTACGCGTCGCCATTTTGCCTGCCGCTATGTGGAGAGCCGGGAATTCAGCGGATATATTACGCTTTATACCATCTACGGGCTGAAAGAACCACTGTGGAAGAGCTATGGACGACATACATATCGTATTGCAGATAAAGGTTATTCCTGGCTGCAATATTTTCCGAAAGACAGTCACTATATTGTGACGGCTATGTTCGACGAAAAACAAAATATTGTTCAATGGTACATAGACACCTGTAAGGTGCAAGGCGTCACTGACCAAGGTGTGCCTTGGTTTGACGATTTGTATCTGGACGTGGTAGTACTTTGGAACGGCGAGGTGTTTTTGCTCGATGAGGATGAACTGGAGGAAGCACTGGAGAGGCAAGATATCTCAGAAAGCGATTATAAGCTAGCCTGGGAGACTGCCCATACTATTTTACGTGGCATCGATGCTCATGCTTTCCCTTATTTCTCTCTCTCTTTGAAACATCGTGCCGAATTATTTCATCATGGAGAATTCAGGAGGAAATAAAGATGGAATGGTACGTTTATGGAAGAGACTCTTCCCCGATTCGGATTGTTCCCAAAAAACGCCGGATTTGGTCTAAACGAACGTTGCTTATTGCTTTAATGCTTATTGTTGTAGTTGGATTGTTGTGGTGTGCGTACGCATTGAGGAATATCAATAAAGCCGCAACGACAGATCCTATGCTCAAAGCCGATACAGGGATCATTCTTGGCATGTCGATGTGGGGAGATGAACCTAGCCCGGGATTGAAGGAACGATTGGATTACGGGCTTAAGCTTTATCAAGAGGGGATGTTCTCGCATTTCATAGTTTCTGGAGGTTTGGATAAACCTGATCTTAAATATACCGAAGGTCAAGGCATGCGCAATTATTTAGTAGCTCATGGAGTTCCGGATAGCGCCATTTCTGTTGAAAATAAAGCTACCAGCACTTACGAGAATCTTCTGTATAGCAAAGCCATTATGACAAGTGAGGGATTGTCTTCAGCAATTATTATTACGCATACATATCATGGATGGCGTTCACACGAAATCGCGGACGAGCTCGGTTATGTGAATCCTGAACTGGGACTTACAGAATCCACTGTTCTGTCGATGACAAGGCATAAGTCGCGTGAAATTCTAGCCTATACGAAATGGAAAATCCAGCAGTTGTTCCTGTAATTGTTCCCGAATATCAGAATCTTCTAATAACGCCTCCTATTCCGGAAGAGACTTGATTAGAAAAGCCAGCCCCCAAATGGATTAAACTCTAACTGGGGGCTATTTGTTATTTGTATATCAAAAATAATGGGAGTGTAAAATGATAAAAAAATAAGCGTTTGCTTATGGCTTTTATGTATTTCGGTCATTCTATCCTCGTGTACCATCGTAGAAGATGCGAGAGATAGCAGGGAATCCAATGTCGAAACCCCATTCTTTAAAACAAGTGCATGATGTCATTCAGTTATTGCATATAATGCTCTAACGAGGTGATTACAATGGGTGAAGAAAATTTAAGAAAGATAACCATTAATGATTCCAGAATGAATATAACTTTCAAAAATCAAGACCCAACAAATATTACGAATGAAACATTGGAGAGCGCGCTGGCTCAAAATAATCATTTAGAATCTACAAAAGAAATCCTGCAAGAGCTTCATGAGCTTATCGGTCTTGAAAAGGTGAAGGATCTTATATATGAAATTCATGCGCTTATCCAAGTGGAAAAAATGAGACAAGAACTGGGGTTAAATGTAGTTAATCAGGTTTATCATATGCTGTTTAAAGGCAACCCCGGGACTGGAAAAACAACTGTAGCAAGAATCGTTGCCAAGCTGTTAAAGAATATGGGCATATTAAGTAAAGGTCAATTAATCGAAGTAGAGAGAGCGGATTTAGTGGGGGAATACATAGGGCATACAGCTCAAAAGACCAGAGACCTTGTTAAGAAGGCTATGGGTGGCGTATTATTCATTGACGAGGCTTATAGCTTGGCTAGAGGCGGAGATAAAGATTTTGGGAAAGAGGCAATCGACTGTCTTGTAAAGGTTATGGAGGACAGGAATGATGATCTCATCATTATCTTAGCGGGTTATCCAAATGAAATGGAGATGTTCATGGAGGCTAATACCGGACTTCCCTCACGATTTCCAATTCAACTTGATTTTCAGGACTACACAACAGATGAACTGATATTGATTGCACATAAAATGGCAGCTGAAAGAGACTATATAATTACTCCAGAAACAAATGGGAAACTAAAAGAGTTAATCCTTAATGAGAAAATTATTGAAGAAAATTTTAGTAATGCGCGGTATGTACGCAATATCCTCGAGCAGGCAATTCGCCATCAAGCGGTTAGATTAATAAGCAGACATGTCAAAATATCCAAGCAATCTTTGATGGAGATCTTACCGAGAGACCTTGTTCTTCCGGTCGATGATTATTCAAAAGGGGAGAGTATAATCTCATAAATAAATTGACACCGGCTAAGTTTATACGTGCTTAGTCGGTTTATCTTTTATAAAAGATTGAAGATTATCATAATGAAAATGCTGACAGCATGGGGAGCCGTTCCATTATCAGCCTATATTACCAATGAAACTTATGATAAAATGTTTTGAAGTGCTGTGAATGAACAGTTTCATCTGTATAACATCAGCAAGAAGTGAAAAACTGATTAAATGGTACACAAAGATTCTATTACCGTCATAAGGAGCATGAATAAATGGCAATAACTACGCATGATACAGAAACGGATATTCAAGATCGGGCGATATTGGTCACTCTCGTCACAGATAAAATTAAACGTACCGGTATTGACCCAGAGCTTTCTCTGCAGGAATTAGTACAGTTAGCAGAAACAGCAGGTGTTGAAGTCCTGGATGTGTTGCGTCAGAATAAGGAAACACCGGATTCAAAATGGTTTATCGGGAAAGGTAAGGTAGAAGAGCTCCGCATGGCCGCTGATGGTCTTGGAGCTAATACGGCTATTTTTGATCAGGAATTATCTGGAGCGCAGGTACGGAACCTTGAAGAGTCTTTGGATCTGAAGATTATTGATCGGACGCAACTCATTTTGGATATTTTTGCTGGGCGGGCCAAAACGAGAGAGGGTATTATTCAAGTAGAGCTGGCACAGCTGTCCTATCTTTTGCCGCGGTTATCCGGTCAAGGCAAAAACTTATCCAGATTAGGCGGGGGGATAGGAACCAGAGGTCCAGGTGAAAGTAAGCTTGAGACCGATCGCCGGCATATTCGCAATCGGATTACGGAGTTGAAACGCCAGTTGGATGAGGTAGTTAAAACCCGTGAATTGCACCGTGAACGCCGTCGTAAGGCAGGGGCAGTGCAGGTTGCTCTAGTCGGCTACACAAATGCTGGTAAATCGACGCTGCTTAAGCAGCTTACGGATGCGGATGTTTATATTGAAAATCAATTGTTTGCTACGCTTGACCCTACTTCACGTGTGCTTCAGCTAACGGGTGGCAAAGAGGTAGTGCTTACGGATACTGTAGGCTTCATTCAGAATCTTCCGCATGATCTTGTGGCATCTTTCCGCGCAACGCTGGAGGAAGTCAATGAGGCCAATCTGGTGTTGCATGTAGTGGATGCCTCATCTCCAATGCGTGAGGAGCAGATGGAGATTGTGCAAACTATTTTGCAGGACTTAGGGGCAGCCAGCAAACCGCAAATAGTGCTTTTTAATAAAATCGATCTATGTGAGCCTGAGCAACTGGAAATGCTGCCAACAGGCACAGGGTTTTTGAAGATCAGTGCGTTTAACCCTGAGGATTTAACCCGGATTATTGAAATTATCTCTGATGAGTTGGCCGGAGATACGCTGAACTTTCGCATTCCTGGAGACCGAGGCGATATTTCTTCCTTGCTTTACAGAGTAGGTGAGGTGCTGGAAACCACCTATGATGAGAACGATGTTATCTATAACGTCCGTCTTAATAAAGAGGATTATGATAAATGGGGTTACATGCTTGCTGATTTTGTGGACCAGCCGTAATCTTCTCTGTTCCCCTAAAGTGGAAATGCTTGTTGTATAGGTATAAAATAATAGCTAATGACAAAAAGCGTCAGGCAACTGTCGCTTTCTGTCATTATGATGGCAAGTAAATGTAAGGAGCGAATAAGAACTAATGGCAGTTTTTGCAGAAGATATTTTAGGAGCGGCAGAGTCCGCAGAAGTTGAAATCGAAGGTGCAGTCAAAGCTCTTGATCGAATTGTCGATAAGAATCAATGGAAGGTTATAGAAGCGTTTCAACGTCATCAGGTCAGTGATTATCATTTTGCGGGTTCAACGGGGTATGCTTACAACGACCGTGGACGCGAAGTGCTGGATCTTGTCTATGCTGACGTTTTTGGTGCGGAATCAGCTTTGGTGCGTCCGCATTTTGCTTCAGGAACACATACCATTTCAACAGCCCTCTTTGGTGTGCTGCGACCAGGAGACGAGCTTTTATACATCACAGGTCGTCCGTACGATACCTTACACAAGGTGATTGGCCAAGCAGGAGATGGGACAGGCTCACTCGCAGACTTCGGAATTACATATCGGGAGGTTGCCCTTACCGCAGAGGGTAAGATTGATTGGGAAGAGGTAACTCTCTCTATCAATGAGAAGACTAAAGTAATTGGAATTCAAAGATCGCGTGGTTATGATTGGCGTGCTTCCTTCACAGTAGCCGAAATAGGTGACATGACAGCGAGAGTGAAGTCATTGAAACCGGATGTTATTGTGTTCGTTGATAATTGCTATGGTGAGTTTACTGAAGAGCTTGAGCCTCCACAGGTTGGAGTGGATCTAGTAGCGGGTTCATTAATTAAAAATCCTGGTGGTGGAATTGCTGAGACGGGTGGATACATCTGTGGGCGCAGAGATCTAGTAGAGCTTACAGCGTACCGTCTTACAGCTCCTGGTATCGGCGGCGAAGTAGGTGCAATGTTAGGAACTACCCGCGGGTTATACCAAGGACTGTTCATGGCTCCGCATACAGTTGGACAAGCCCTTAAAGGCAGTATTTTTGCGGCAGCTGTATTTCAGCGCTGCGGGTTTGAGACGAAACCAGCGTGGAATGAACCTCGTACAGATTTGATTCAGGCGGTTTCCTTTGATGGACCGGATCACTTAATTGCCTTCGTGCAGGGAATTCAACGTGCTGCGGCGGTAGACAGCCATGTAGTTCCAGAACCATGGGATATGCCGGGATATGAACATCCTGTCATCATGGCGGCAGGTACGTTTATACAAGGTGGTAGCTTAGAGTTATCGGCAGATGCGCCTATCCGTGCGCCTTATATCGGCTATATGCAAGGGGGATTAACCTACTCCCATGTCAAATATGGCGTTTTGATGGCACTCCAAAGTATGCGTGATCGAAAATTACTGTCAGAAAATCTTACACACCATTGACACGCTGTATTAGGAAATGTACAATGAGATCAGAAAAAGATCATTGGAAGGTTGGATGAGTCATGGGTGATGAAATCCGCAGAAATATGGCATTATTTCCTATTGGAATTGTAATGAAGTTAACTGATTTATCTGCAAGACAAATTCGTTATTATGAACAGCACAGTCTAATCGTACCTGCACGTACATCTGGGAATCAACGTTTGTTCTCTTTTAATGATGTTGAGCGCCTATTAGAAATTAAGGCCTTGATTGAAAAGGGTGTTAACATTGCTGGCATCAAGCAAGTAATGAACCCAGTCTCTAAGGAATCCGAAGAAGCTACTGTGATTACCCCTGACACAGAGGTTAGACGTAGAGAGCTATCAGATTCGCAGCTTCACCGTTTGCTGAAGCAAGAACTAGTTTCCGGTAAAAGACCGGGACAGGTATCGCTTATTCAAGGTGAGTTATCCCGGTTTTTTAATAAATAATAATATACAGAGTTTTGAAAGGGAGAGGATCACGTGAGCTTTTCTAAAGAGGATATTTTACGCATTGCCAAGGAAGAGAATGTTCGTTTCATTCGTCTGCAATTTACAGATCTGTTAGGTACTATCAAGAATGTAGAGATTCCGGTTAGCCAATTGGAAAAAGCACTCGACAACAAAATGATGTTTGATGGTTCCTCCATTGAAGGTTATGTACGGATTGAAGAATCCGATATGTATCTCTTCCCAGACCTTGATACTTGGGTAATCTTCCCTTGGGTGACTGATAGCCGGGTTGCACGTCTGATTTGTGACGTGTATATGCCTGATGGTACTCCATTTGCTGGAGACCCACGTGGTATCCTGAAGCGTTGTCTGAAGGAAGCCGAAGAAATGGGCTTTACAGCGATGAATGTTGGACCTGAACCTGAATTCTTCTTGTTCAAAACAGACGAAAGAGGTAACCCAACTACAGAATTGAACGACCAAGGTGGTTATTTCGACTTAGCTCCTACGGACTTAGGAGAAAACTGCCGTCGTGAAATCGTATTGACCCTTGAAGAAATGGGCTTTGAAATCGAAGCATCCCACCATGAAGTGGCTTCCGGCCAGCATGAAATTGATTTCAAATATGCTGACGCGATCACTTCTGCTGACCAAATTCAAACCTTTAAGCTCGTTGTGAAGACGGTTGCCCGTCAACACGGCTTGCATGCAACTTTTATGCCTAAACCTTTGTTTGGTATTAACGGATCGGGTATGCACGCTCACCAATCCTTGTTTAATGGCAAAGAAAACATGTTCTACGATGAAAGTGACAAGCTAGGTCTGAGCAAAACTGCACGTTACTATATGGCTGGTATTTTGAAGCACGCTCGTGCTTTTGCAGCGATTACTAACCCAACAGTGAACTCTTACAAACGTCTTGTTCCTGGTTATGAAGCACCTTGTTACGTAGCTTGGTCTGCAAGTAACCGTAGCCCGATGATTCGTATCCCGGCTTCGAGAGGGCTTAGCACACGTGTTGAAGTTCGTAATCCGGACCCGGCAGCTAACCCATACCTCGCACTTGCTGTTATGTTGAAAGCAGGGCTAGACGGAATTAAGCGTAAGCTTGATCTTCCAGCCCCAATTGACCGTAACATCTATGTGATGTCTGAGGAAGAGCGTATTGAAGAAGGCATCCCGAGCTTGCCATCCGATTTGAAAGAAGCGCTAAGCGAAATGATCCGCAGCCATGTAATTACCGAAGCTCTCGGCGAACATGCGCTGGCTCACTTCTACGAGCTGAAAGAAATCGAATGGGATATCTATCGTACTCAGGTTCACGAGTGGGAAAGAAACCAATACATGACTTTGTACTAGAACCTTTAAACCCTTGACACCTTTGGTGTTGAGGGTTTTTTTGTTTGGGCAAAATAGTGGTTTTGTAACCATCAATGATATGTCTACGAAAAATGCCCGCGAAATGCCCACAAATAGCTGAGGTTAAGGTTATTCGAGGATGTTTTACAGGTGAATATCAAAATTGGCATATTGTTGATTAACAATTTTAACGTGTAAGAAGCTGTTCATTTATCATAAATAATGGGATATCATGGGATATAGAAGAATTAAATGCAGAGACGGAGGAGTGAATTTGGATATAGTTTGGTCAAACTTAATATTAACTTTGATAATTTTCGGGATATTAGTGGTTTTGATTTTTAAAGGTATAAGTTTATTAGTAAGAAGTTATAAATCAAAAAAATAACTCTTCAGACGAGTGTACATAGTCATGACAGACATTGCTTATATTCTCGCATTGCTTTGACTTTTAAAGGATTTATCAAAGAGTGTTGACACAAATCTGAGTTACAGATCATTAAGGATGGCGATTTACAGAACCACCCCGCGTTTGCTGTGAGTCGCTATTTTATTTTTTTCTGAAAATGTTATAAGTAAAGTGTTTCGTGGAATTTGTCTTTTACTTAATTGATGTGTCGTCTGCCTATTAAGATAGCAGGTGCCCGAATCGTCCGGGAACAATTTGAATTTCGAGCACAACTCCATAGCTGTCAATAAGAGTGAGTCGATTGAATGAAATTTTTCAATCCGTAGCAATAAAAATGAAGAAAAGATTTGAAGAATAAGAGGATACGTTAGTCATGTGGGTAATAACTATTATAGTAATAAGGAGGTGCGTAATGAAAAAAATATTATTAACTACAGCTACTAGTATTCTTCTGTTTGCCTCAATTCTCGGTGCATGTAGTAACAATAAAACAACAAACGAGGCAGAGCCTACAGCGTCAAGTGCAGCGCCTACGCCAGTTGTCGAAGCTACAACCACTCCCGAACCTTCTGCTACTCCTTCTATGGAGGCGCAGGAGTCCGCCAGTCCGGAGGCCACTGATCCTCTAGCATCCGATCGACCAAAGACCAAAGCATTTGGTGAACAGGAGGGAGGGGTCTCAGGGCAAGAAGGTACACTTGGGCAAGGTGATGGATATTCCCTGTATGTTTTTCAGGGTTTCACACTAGACTCACAGTCTGGTCGTTTATCATTAACTGAGGATCCAACCTATTATGCCGAAATTGAACACTTGCCTGCCGGTTACGATCTCACAGCTTTGAAGCAACAGGGACAAACCGAGCTTTCTGCAATTGGTAAAGCAAACGACCATAGCGGGGAACTAATTGAACATCCTCTAGGTTTTGCAGAATTATATCTGCAGGCTACCAGTGATAAGGGGATAGAAGATTATATGGTCTGGAAAAATCAGGCGGGGGAAGCTTTTCTTTTTCGGATACACAATCCTAAGGGTGATTCGTCGAATAAGTTTGCACCTTGGGTGATGGTTTCACTGGCAACACTTGAACTTGAAATGAATTAAGTGTAAACAGAACCGAAGGGGGTGTATGGAGTAGAAGAAGTGTGCCATAACCATAATCAAAAAATGGTTGTTGGCACACTTCTTCTTCTTTTTGGTACCTTACTTCATTTGAACGCCAATTTCCATTTGCTGAGGTTGCAAATTTCGCGTATGAGCCCGGTATAGGACCCAGCAGACCTTATATGAAGCTTTATCCCACATTTTGGATACTAAAGGACCCCATAGTCGCTATTGGCATTAAAAACACTCAATATGAGCCTCATTCTTAGGAATAACGTCACTGGAGTCCGAAACCATGCTCCAAAGCCTGAAAATAAGCAAATAGCGTCATATGGGTCCGAAAGTCATGGCGTGTAGTAAAGGGATTTAATGTTAAAATATCTTATATATAGATAACTAATTCTTACCTGCAAAGGAGTAAGTTCATGCAAATTTTTATTTACATAGGCTTGGGCTTTTTTATAATTTCAGGTATATGTGTTGGAGCCTTCACGACAGGTACACAACAAAGAGGTAACTTTTATTCGGAATCTAAGCAAGACCGTAAAGCTAAAAACAAAGTAGCGAATGGGTCTGCTTTAGGTGGTCTTATTTCATTAGCTATAGCTGGGATTCTTTATTTGTTGTAATTGAACGCAAAATATAAGGAGGAGGAATGTTGCAGATGGTGAAGATTTTTAATGAAAATACGGTCTCATTTACTCAAAAACAGTCCCCGATCCCAGAGTTTGCTTGGCATACGAGTGAAAGATTAGCTGAAATGGTGGGCTCCAAGCATTTAGTTTTTGATATCAGATCTTTAGATCCTGATAAATATTCTTATCCTTATCATTTTCATAGAAATGCTGAAGAGATATTTGTGATTTTAGCGGGAAAAGCGATGTTAAGAACACCCGAGGGTTTTACGGAGGTTACGGAAGGGGATGTAATATTTTTTGAAATGGGACCGGAAGGGGCGCACCAGCTTTATAATCATACGGATGCACCATGCAGGTATCTGGATCTCCGAACGAATCAGGGAATAGATGTTTGCGAATATCCAGACTCTGGAAAAATCAACATTTTGCCTTATCAAGAAATCTATCAAGCGGATGAACAGGCGGATTATTATAAGGGTGAAGAGCATGTAAGGGAAAAATGGAATGGGGGAGCGTAATTGATTAAAGATCGTTGGTTTACAGTAACGGAAATTGATCCGACCACCTATGCAATCAGTGAATATGGACATTGGGAAAAGGTGCATTCTTTTTTACTCTTGGGGCAAAAACAAGCCGCGTTAATTGATACGGGATTAGGTATTGATAATATAAAAAGAATAACGGATCAGTTAACGGATTTACCTATCGCTGTCATAACTACACATGTGCATGCAGATCATATTGGCAGTCACGGACAATTCGAGACAATCTATGTTCATAAAGAGGATGAGGATTGGCTGATTAACGGAATAAAAGGCTTGTCCCTTGCCCAGATTCGAAAGGATATGAGTCGAGACATCACCCTTCCTGTTCCTGAAACCTTTGATCCTAACACCTACATACCTTTTCAAGGGAAACCAACGGCTCTTTTACAAGAGGGGGATGTGCTCGACATAGGTGGGCGCGAAATAGAAATTTACCACACACCAGGTCATTCGCCAGGTCATATCAGCCTATTTGATCATGCCAACGGATATCTGTTTACAGGTGATTTATTGTATGACGTTACTCCAATCTATGCTTTTTACCCTTCGACTAGTCCGGTTGATTTAGTGGCATCCTTAGAGAAGATTACAGAAATTCCAGGGGTTACCCAAGTATATGGCTCTCATAATACGCTGGGTTTAGATCCATCTATTTTACAAGAGGTCAAAAAGGCAGTTCGTGAGTTACGTGAGCAAAAAGTAGTGGCACATGGTACGGGTATTCACCAGTTTGATGGGTTTAGTGTGCAATTTTAGGTTCTTTCTATTTCGAAATCAAATGAGAGGTATGGCGATAACAACTTAATTATTCAGATACGATTGACCTGAAGAGTGCATGCAATTGTTGTACTTGGGAGTAAGCTTCCTTGTACTGGTTGTCGGATTGTTGAATAGGCAATAAACCCGGCAAGAAGGAAATACAATACACAGGCGTTTCTTTGCTGTTCATATATATTTTAAGCGTGAGTTCTTCTATCACATTAGCTTCTTCATCAGCTTCCTTAAGGACGTTAATATCTGCACTAGTTGCAGTTGTTTTGCTGTTTTGTTGTCTTTTGGAGACTTTTGAAAGGGTAAGTGCGTTAACCACAATCTCGGATCCCATTACATTATCGAAAGAGTATAGCTTTGCTACTGCTTTTTTGTTGTTCTTCGGATTTCTGGTGCCTATTGCTAATTTTTTATTAGGTTCGTTAAGTGCGATCAAGTGAGATTGATTGGGGGGAATGAATGTTTTGGTGAAAATGATGTTAAAGGATGCAGCCGCATTAACTAGCATAGAAATATCAGATGAAGTGGATAGCGTTTTCAATTTTATAATGGCGGCACTTAGAATTAAAACAACTCCTAAAATAGCAAATAAGTACACTAAGATAATCAGCATATAATCACCTCCCAGTTATCTCATTAGACTCAAATTGTTGCTTATTGAAAGATATGCCTGAATGATCCCCACTAGTATCTTTTAAAAGGGAAATTCGTGGAATTATAGGATCGGCTTCGGAATTAGCCCAAAAAAAGCACCCGGAGAAACCTGCCGATTCTGCAAATGGCGCAAAATTGGGGGTTGCTGCAAGGGTGCTTTTTAAGGTAAGTATGTAACCTATAGAAAATTGAAGGCAGTGATATGATCGGTATAAACAATCAGCTGTTTGTATTCGATCGGAGTCCCATAACTAGCATAAGGTCTTACAGTAACGTCATTGAGGACAACAAAGTTATAGCTGAAATTTTTATCAGGGTGTTCTGCTCCCAAATAAGATATGTATTCGTCTACTATTACATCATCCATCAAAGATTTTAAATCAAATACATCCTCTTTGTTGGAGACGGCTGGAGAGACGATTCCCTGAATGCTGCCAAAAGAGGTGAGCAAATTCACTTTTTTTCCACTAGCTTGTTCATCATTTAAAAGTAAACCGGACAGCTTACCCAGTGCATCGACTTTAAAATCGACGAGGGTTCTAATTTTTGAGTTATTCAAAACTAAACACATCCTTTTCAATTTGCAATCCTGTTAACAATATTCGACATATAATCACCAAACTCCTAGTATGCTAATGAAAAAATACTTACTTATGTAATGACCCCCATTCTGTATATGGTGATTTGGGGGCTGTGACGTCCTCAGCGAATTCAATTCCTTATCGTTACTCGTGTTCCTATAGGGACGATAGCTGCGAGTGTTAACACATCCTCGTTGTACATCCGGATACAGCCGTGGGATACCTCTTTCCCAATGGAGGAAGGATCATTCGTTCCATGAATCCCGTAGTGTGGTTTAGACAGTCCCATCCAAAAGGCACCAAAGGGACCGCCTGGATTGGGTTGTTTGTTAATAATCGTGAATTCTCCCACTGGGGATTGGGTTAACATCTTACCAATGCCGACAGGGAAACCTCTAATCACAATATCATTGTCCAGAAGATATAACATTCGTTGGGTCAGATCTACAATAATTCGGTAATTTGGCATTATGCACAACACTCCTTTCTAATTAGGATATGAGCAGAACGCCTAAACGGTTATTCATAGAAAATGCCCATTTTAGCGAACGAGAACAAATGTTCGTTAGTGGTTGAGAAAGCAAAATACACAGAAAAAAGGCTGTTCCGCATTTGCGGAACAGCCTTTTATGGTAGGAGTGCATACTTAGTGGATATCTCGAAACAATCCGATGACTCTTCCGAGAATAGTTACGCGATTAAGGCGAAGAGGCTCATAAGCTGGATTCTCCGGCTGAAGCCGTATATGATCACGTTCCTTGTAAAAGGTCTTAACGGTTGCTTCATCTTCTTCAGTCATGGCTACAACGATATCTCCGTTGTCCGCTGTTTGTTGTTGGCGAACAATTACATAATCACCATTCATAATGCCAGCATCCACCATACTATCACCCATAACTGACAGCATAAATACTTTGTTGTCACCTACATAGTGAGTAGGAAGTGGGAAGTAGTCCTCGATATTCTCTGTAGCAGTGATAGGTACCCCGGCGGTAACTTTACCTACGACAGGAATCCGTGAGATGGTCTGGGCGAATTGGTGAACATTCTCTGAATCCTCTTGGCCTAGTAATTCTATTGCACGTGGCTTCGTTGGATCTCGACGAATAAGTCCCTTCTTCTCAAGCCGGTCCAAATGACCGTGAACTGTGGAGCTGGAAGCAAGGCCAACAGCTTCTCCAATTTCCCGGACGGAAGGTGGATAACCCTTGCTGCGGACTTCGCTTCGTATAAATTCCAGGATCGCCAGCTGGCGACTTGAAATCTTTGACATTGGAATCAACCCCATATAGTAATGTTTGGGAAAATTATAACATAGAACTACCGTTCGCACAAACATAAGTTCTAACTATTATAAATATTAATCTGCTAGAGTTAAAAAATGGTAGACAAATGATAATAAAATGTACCACTTGAGTCTCTCAAAAAAAAGAGAACAATTGTTCTGAAATAGTATTGAACAAAACACATGTTCGTGTTATTATGAATTCGAAAGTAAGAACAAGTGTTTGGAGGATGATAATTATGCTAAAATACAGTACATACCGCAGCATCTACGATAAGGCCCCAGTGGTTGAATCTTTAGGACATAATGACGTTGCCCGTAATTCCGCTAAGGTGAAAGAGATAACGGAACGTTTGCTAGGAGGGATGATTTCGTTGTTCCGTCAGGACTTCTTTATTAAGTTAATATTGATTATCGTGCTAGTATTTTCTGGCCTAACAGTAGTGGGAAATGTATTTGCAGGATCGACGACTATAATGAAGGAAGAGAAGCGGATTGTGGTTGAACGTGGAGATACACTATGGAGTATTGCCCTTAAGAATAAACCGGCTGATATGAAGACAGTTGTTTATATAGAAGGAATTAAACGTTCAAGTGGGATTAAGAGTAGTCAAATTAACGCTGGAGACATACTTACTTTACCTATTTATTAATTTTCTGAGAACATAATAGAATGACCATTAGAGCTTGCAGGGAGTAGACCTTGACAAGCTCTTTTTCTCATGGCAGAGTTAGAATTAATTTATAGGGGGAGGGAAAGTATTGAATATTGATGAGTTGGTCGCGCGAATTAACGAATTGGCACGCAAACAGAAGAGCGTAGGCCTTAATCAAGAGGAAGTGGCGGAACGCGCCAAGCTTCGTGAAATTTACCTGGGGAATATCCGCAATAACTTCCGAGCACAATTAAATACTATTGAAGTAGTAGATAACGATGAGCATGAACAAGGTAACAAGGGGCTTAAACATTAGCTCGCTGTTCCTTTTCATAGATATTTCAGGATGACTAGGGGGAACGCACATGGCCCGTTCTTGGGAAAGAATGGTTCAACGCAACACACAGCAAATCAACAAGCAAAGAAAGAAACAAGGCAAGGATACGATTTATGCCTCTAAATCTCCTACCCAGAATGCCGAAGTCTTTAAAGGTCGCAACATTGCATTTCCGGTAGTGTTAGTGATACTTGGCACTATGTTTTGGGTAGTTGGTTCTATTGATCAGGCCAAAGGAAATGGCATGCTGGCTAATTGGTTGGGAGTAGTACTGTACTATTTGCTGGCAGCGCTATTGTTCTTCCGTCGTCCGTACTTGAAGGTGGAAAAAGCAAGACTGTCTACTATTAAATTCAATCGCGAACGCGGGCTTCCAGCTGCAGATATTGAGAAAATCACCCTTTCGCGTGGAGCTGTAGTCATTAAGCACAAAGGGAAACGTACGAAATGGATTTTCACAAGACTTATGAATCGCTATGATACTAATGCGATGAGTACACGATTAGAAGCATTTGCTAAAGCTCACAACATTGAAGTAGTTCACGAATAGAACTAGACCAGTTAAAGGGAGAGGGAGACCTGTAATGCCAATTTCTGCTGTACTATTTGACCTTGATGATACATTGCTGTGGGATGATCGGAGCGTCGAAGAAGCATTTCGTTCTGCTTGTGAAGCCGCCGGGGATACGATTGATCCACAAGAACTAGAAGTTGCAGTTCGTAAGGAAGCAAGTAGCTTGTATGAATCTTATGAGACGTTCCCATTTACAAAGATGATCGGAATTAATCCATATGAAGCACTCTGGGCTAACTTTACGGCAGGTGAACAACCAGAATTCCGTCAATTGGAGCAGCTTGCACCGGTATATCGTAAAGAGTCTTGGCGTCGCGGACTTGCAGCCTTAGGGGTGGAAGACGAAGCACTAGCTGAGACCTTGGCAACTAAATTCGCAGCAGAGCGCAGAAAACGTCCATACATCTATGAAGAAACAATGCATGTACTGGAGCAGTTACGGGGTCAAGTGAAGCTTTTGCTACTTACGAACGGCTGTCCTGCACTGCAACAAGAAAAACTAGATGGTGTGCCAGAGTTAATTCCTTTCTTTGATCATATTGTGATTTCCGGAAGCTTTGGTAAAGGCAAACCGGATAAGGAAATTTTCCTGCATGCTTTAGAGCTTCTTGATGTAACTCCTGAGCAAGCGGTTATGGTCGGCGATAAGCTTACAACGGATATCCGTGGGGGGCTGGCAGCAGGGTTGACCACGGTCTGGATTAATAGAAAAGGTAGAGCACCTAGTCTTGATATTCATCCGGATCATGAAATCAATCACCTTGAGGAACTTCTTCCACTAGTTCAATCCTTGTAAGATATACAGAGCTATTAGCTCCAACATAAAGACTTTATAAAAGCAGCGAGTTTCTGAGATCCTAAGAAACTCGCTGCTTTTCTGTACATACATACTAACATAAGGATTTCATTAGATTTTTAAGTAAATGATTTAAGTCACAAGTCTAATGCGGAATTGATGCAAAATACTGAAAAACCAATAATAATGTGTATAATAGATGGAGATGTATAACATGAATTGGTAGATTTTTATTATTCGATAATGATTGGGAGGGCTCCAAATGATGAGATCGAAGAAATTAGTCGCTGTATTATTAGGTGCAACACTTCTAGTACTAGGTGGATGTTCTTCAAATGGAACCAAGCATTCAGAAATACATAACATGAATATGAACATGTCTATGGAACCTATCAAAGTCGAACTACAATGGAGTCCTGAAGAAGTTGTTGTAAATCAAAAGGTAACCTTTGAAGCTGTGGTGACCCAAGATAACGAGGCAGTAGATGATGCAAAAGAGGTTCTGTTCGAAATTGTGAATAAAAATGATGAGGGACAGAAAATAGAGCTTAAGGGAAAGCTAATAGGTAAAGGAGTCTATCAAGCAGAAGGGACCCTTGAAAAGGAAGGACAATATAATGTCACTTCACATGTGACAGCCCGGACACAGCACTCTATGCCTAGCAAAGAGCTGTCTGTGAAACCATGATTCAAAGGTTCACAACGGTTGCTGAGCAATAACAGATAAAGCAGAGTGGAAAGGAAGGCTTTTCGAAATTCCTTTATTCTGCTAAACTTACTCTAATGTTTTACTGGGGGGACTATTAGTTGGCTAAATATACACTTGAGGAAAGCTTACAACAAAGGATTTTGATCCTTGATGGCGCAATGGGCACAATGATCCAACAGGTGCCTCTTACTGGAGAAGATTTTGGTGGCGATGAGCTGGATGGCTGTAATGAAATGCTGGTATTAACACGTCCAGAAGTCATTCAGACGATTCATGAGCAGTATCTCGAAGCAGGGGCTGATCTCATTGAGACTAACACATTTGGTGCAACCTCTGTTGTACTGGCGGAATATGATATTCCTCAGCGCGCACGTGAGATCAATCTAGCGGCAGCAGAGTTGGCCCGCAGAGCAGTAGACAAATATGACACACCTGACCGTCCGCGATACGTCGTGGGGGCTATGGGTCCAACAACAAAAACGCTCTCAGTAACTGGAGGCGTTACTTTCCAAGAGCTAGTTGATAGCTATGAGGAACAAGCAGTGGCATTGATCGACGGTAAAGTAGATGTTTTGCTGCTGGAGACCTCTCAAGATACACTTAACGTTAAAGCTGGAAGTATTGGTATTCGTAATGCTTTTGAAAAGACTGGCATCACATTACCGGTTATGATTTCAGGAACAATTGAACCAATGGGTACTACACTGGCGGGTCAGAATATTGAAGCATTTTATATCTCATTAGAACATCTGAAGCCTATCTCTATGGGCCTCAACTGTGCGACTGGTCCAGAGTTCATGCGGGATCATATTCGTTCGCTTTCGGAGATCTCCTCGGCAGCCGTGAGCTGTTATCCAAACGCAGGATTGCCGGATGAGAATGGACATTATCATGAATCTCCAGATTCTTTAGCTCGCAAGATTGCAGCCTTTGCTGAAAAAGGCTGGCTGAATATTGCGGGGGGCTGCTGTGGAACGACACCAGAGCATATCCGTGCGATGAAGGAAGCACTTTTCGAATATCCTCCACGCCCGCTGGCAGGTAATCATCCACCTGCACTTTCAGGTATTGAGCCTATCTATATTGAGAACGACAACCGTCCTTACATGGTTGGTGAACGTACGAATGTACTTGGCTCTCGTAAATTCAAACGTCTTATCGTCGAAGGTAAATATGAGGAAGCCTCAGAAATTGCCCGAGCTCAGGTAAAGAGTGGGGCACAGGTTATTGACGTGTGTGTACAAGACCCTGACCGCGATGAGATTGAAGATATTAAGCTTTTCTTAGAACTGGTTGTAAAAAAGGTTAAAGTACCTCTGATGATCGATACTACCGATCCTAAGGTTATTGATTTAGCTTTGCAGTACTGCCAAGGTAAGGCGATAATTAACTCTATTAACCTTGAAGATGGTGAAGAGAAATTCGAGCTGGTGACGCCGATCATTCATAAATATGGCGCAGCTATTGTTGTGGGTACCATCGATGAGACGGGACAAGCAATTAAGGCGACAGATAAACTGGAAGTGGCTAAACGCTCCTATGACTTGCTAGTGAACAAGTATGGTTTAGCAGGAGAAGATCTTATTTTTGACACGCTGGTGTTCCCTGTAGGAACCGGAGATGAACAATATATCGGTTCAGCAAAAGAAACGATTGACGGCATTCGTTTGATCAAGGAAGCACTTCCAGGTGTTCATACGATCTTGGGCATCAGCAATGTCTCCTTTGGATTGCCAGAAGCGGGACGTGAAGTGTTGAACTCAGTATTCCTTTATGAATGTACAAAAGCTGGATTAGATTATGCGATCGTAAATACAGAGAAAGTGGAGCGGTATGCTTCCATTCCTGCCGAAGAACGTCATCTTGCTGAGGAACTGATTTATAATACGAATGATGAGACGCTTTCTGCTTTTGTAGCTGCTTTCCGTGGTAAAAAAGTAGAGAAAAAAGAGAAGATTTCCAACCTGTCACTTGAAGAACGTTTAGCCTCCTATGTGGTTGAAGGTACGAAGGAAGGACTCATTCCTGATCTAAATGAAGCATTGACTAAATCTGGTCCGCTGGAGATCATCAATGGACCGCTGATGGCAGGGATGTCGGAAGTCGGCCGGTTATTTAATAATAATGAATTGATTGTTGCTGAAGTGCTGCAAAGCGCTGAAGTGATGAAGGCTTCTGTGAATCACCTAGAGCAGTTTATGCAGAAGGATGAGACAGCGGTTAAAGGAAAAATTATGCTGGCGACCGTAAAAGGGGACGTGCATGATATTGGTAAGAATCTAGTGGAGATCATCCTCTCCAACAATGGTTATCAGATCATTAATTTGGGTATAAAAGTACCACCAGAGACCATTATCGAAGCCTTCCGTCGAGAAAAAGCTGATGCGATAGGATTGTCCGGGCTGCTTGTAAAATCTGCTCAGCAGATGGTGCTCACCGCTCAGGATTTACGTACAGCTGGGATCGATGTTCCGATTATGGTTGGCGGCGCAGCTTTGACCCGTAAATTTACGAAGACCCGTATTCGTCCAGAATATGACGGCCTAGTATTGTATGCTAAGGACGCTATGGACGGGCTGGATATTGCCAATCGGCTTATGAACCCTGAAGAACGGGAGAAGATTGCCGAGGAAATTCG
This sequence comes from Paenibacillus sp. FSL L8-0333, assembly GCF_037965665.1. Lineage (NCBI taxonomy): Bacteria > Bacillati > Bacillota > Bacilli > Caryophanales > Paenibacillaceae > Paenibacillus > Paenibacillus sp. FSL L8-0333. The sequence goes on along the minus strand of NZ_CP150186.1, from coordinate 3,838,481 downwards.
TGTGGAGGCAGAAGCAGCGGTTGCGGTTGCGCCTAAGCAAGAACTGCCGAAACTAACCAGAGCAGTGCGTTCCAAAATATCTCCAGATGCACCTGTTTTTGTTCCACCGGATTTAGAACGCCACGTACTGCGTAACTATCCATTGGGGCATATTATCCCCTATGTGAATATGCAAATGCTGCTGGGTCATCATTTGGGGTTACGGGGTTCTGTAGAAGCCCAATTAGCTGCTGGAGATCAGCGGACTGTTGAACTGAAGGGTACCGTAGACGATATTCTCCATCAAGCGATGCTAGAGGGTACCATTACTCCACATGCTATGTATCAATTCTTCCCTGCACAATCGCAAGGGAATGATATTATAGTGTATAATCCACAGAATACGTCCGAGATCCTGCATACCTTTACTTTCCCAAGACAAGGGGTAGAGCCTCATCTGTGCTTGGCGGACTTCTTGAAACCTGTTGACAGTGGTATTATGGACTATGTTGGATTCCTAGTTGTAACAGCAGGTCACGGTGTACGTGAATTGTCTACTCAGCTGAAAGAAAGCGGAGATTATCTGCGTTCACACGCCTTGCAGTCGGTTGCACTTGAAGTGGCAGAAGGACTGGCAGAACGTGTCCATCATATGATGCGCGATACTTGGGGTTTCTCAGATCCGGCGGATATGACGATGAAGCAAAGACATGGGGCAAGATACCAAGGGATCCGTGTTTCATTTGGTTATCCTGCATGCCCGGATTTAGAAGATCAAGGTCCACTGTTTAAGTTGTTATCTCCGGAGGATATCGGTGTTCACCTTACAGAAGGCTTTATGATGGAGCCCGAAGCTTCCGTTTCGGCTATGGTATTTGCCCATCCAGAAGCGCAGTATTTTAATGTAGAGAAGCTGTAATTCTTTCATTTATATACCTGGTCTGTAGGGGATTGTATCCCCTTCAGCGGAACCTCCCGTAACTGGGGGGTTTTTTGCTGGAAGAAGGTCGTTTAGAATTGAAAAGAGATGGTTGAGCCAATAAGTAGAAGGGAGGAAAAAGAATGGATTTATATTTTTTAGGTACTAATGCAGGTGTGCCAACGCTACAACGTAATGTAACGTCCGTTACATTAAGACTGCTGGAAGAACGTCGCAGTATTTGGATGTTCGATTGTGGGGAAGGTACACAACATCAGGTTCTTAGTTCACCGATTCGGCTAGGAAAGCTGGAAAAGCTATTCATTACCCACTTGCATGGTGATCACCTATTTGGTCTTCCAGGTCTATTATCAAGTCGTGGTTATCAGGGAGGGACAGCGCCGTTAACGGTGTACGGCCCCCCTGGATTAAAAGCATACCTAGAGATCTCCTTAGCTGTGAGCCAATCCCGAATTCCTTATAAGATTGAGATTGTGGAGCATACAGGAGGAACTATATTCGAGGATGATGGCTTTAAAGTTGAAGCTGCATTACTTGAGCATCGCATTGACAGCTATGGCTACCGGGTAACGGAAAAGGATAGTCCCGGAAGCCTCAATACGGAATTGCTTAAGAGTTATGGTTTAAAACCGGGACCGATTTATGGGAAATTAAAAAAAGGTGAAGATGTTGTTACGGATGAAGGTGTACGAATCTGTGCTGCTGATGTTGTCAGGGAACCTAAACGAGGACGTATTGTTACTATCCTTGGGGATACAAGACCTTGTTCGGGAGCCTTAGAACTCTCTCTTAATGCAGACCTTGTTGTTCATGAAGCAACCTTCGCCCATGATCTGGCTGACATGGCGTATCAATATCATCACAGTACAGCGCGTCAGGCTGCAGAGTTAGCAAAAGAAGCCAAAGCAGGACAGCTGTTGCTGACTCATTTCAGTTCTCGTTACAGCTCGCATGAAGAGTTAATTCCTTTGCTTGAGGAAGCTGAACTCATATTCCCTGAGACATTATTAGCTGAGGAATTTAATGCATATCCGGTACCTCGCAGACTAAATGGGCAATAGGGGGAATGATTATTTTCCGGGAAAGCGCAGGAAATGACAGTGCTATGCTAAAAAATGCTGGATGGGACGCTTGTTCGATTTCATTCGACGAAGTGTGTTAGATTTAAAGTAATCACGGAGTAAAAGACGAACGAATGGCTGGACATATTGCCGAAAATCAGTAGGTGATATCTTCCACCTAAAGGGCTTGAGTATGCCTGTAAATCCAAGCAGGGCAAAGGCTGCGAGTTTGTTAATACTATTATTTATTTATTATATTAATTAAATTTATTATGGAAACTGAGGGGTTAGTGATGGAACAAATTGAAGGATTATTGATTGATCTAGACGGTACATTGTACCATGGGCATAAAATGATTCCCGGTGCTGATCTGCTGATAAAGGCTCTTCGTGAAGCGGATATCCCTTTTTTATTTGTTACCAATAACTCATCGCGCACGGCAGCTAACGTTGCTGCCCACTTAAGTGGAATGGGAATTGAGGCGAAAGCTGAGGAGGTATGTACCTCTTCTATGGCAGCCGCACGTTACATAGCTGAGGAATCACCTGGGGCTACAGTGGCGATACTTGGAGAAGAGGGACTGCGTATGGCTTGCATTGAGGCAGGGCTCCAAATCGTCACAGAATCACCTGATTATGTGGTGCAAGGTATCGATCGTTCTTTTAATTATGCTTCGTTAGCTCAAGCTTCGCGTTGGATTTTGAGCGGGGCAAAGTTTGTGCTCACCAATCCAGATTTAATGTTACCATCAGATGATGGGGTTATGCCGGGTGCGGGTACGATCGGTGCAGCAATTGAGGCTGCCAGTGGTGTGAAGCCAGTAGTGATCGGTAAGCCTGAATCGCATCTGATCAAATATGCGACAGATCTTCTGAAAATTCAACCTGAACATGCTGCTGTTGTTGGGGATAATATGCGTACGGATATCGCTGCCGGTGTTAATGCGGGCTGTCGTACAATCCTTGTTCTTACCGGTTTAACCACTACAGAGAATCTGGAGCACTATAAAAGTATCACAGGGATCACTCCCGATGAAATATGTGCCGATTTAGCTGAACTTAAAATGTTTCTCGGTGTATAATAGCTAGGGTCTTATTACTTCACCAACTTAGAGGGGACGATGAGTATGCCAGAATTGCCGGAAATGGAGAATTATAGACAGCTGCTTAGCCAGCGTATTATAAATGTTCCGATAACTAATGTAATTGTGAACAGAGAAAAAACAATTAACATGGAAACAGAAGCTTTCATTGATGCCTTGATCGGTGCGCGTGTTGTTTTTGTAGAGCGGCGCGCCAAGTACATTTTGTTTCATCTCCATGATGGACGAAGATTACTATTGCATTTAATGCTGGGTGGATTGCTTTTTTATGGTTCAGAAGAAGAGCGGCCGGATCGTAATACGCAAGTAGAAATCGCATTTGGTGATCAGATCCTTTATTTTATGGGCCTGCGGTTAGGGTTCTTACATTTAGTATCCGTGAAGGAAAGCGAAGCAACGATGGGTAAGCTTGGACCTGAGCTGCTGGATCGACGGATGACGCCGGAACGTTTTGCAGGAATATTAAAAGGGCGGCGTGGTGCGTTAAAAAGTCTGTTAGTGAATCAGCATGTAATGGCGGGTATTGGAAATTGTTATGCGGATGAGATTGCTTTTGACGCTGGGCTTCTGCCTTCAGTTTTAGTACAAAATTTATCACCTGAAGCCATTTCCCGTCTGTATCAAAGCATTCAAAAAGTATTAATTGATGCGACAGTGATCGGCGGATACATGGAAATGCCGTTTATGACTGGTGACACGGTTACGGGTTCCTATAATGATCAATGTAAAGTCTATGACCGTGAGGGCGAGCCTTGCCTACGCGATGGGGGAACGATTATCAAAACAGAGCTGTCTGGACGCAAAGTATTTTATTGCCCAGACTGTCAGCATGAAGCCTAAACCCAAAATAGGGGCTCATGTCAGCATTCGTGGTGGATATGGGAGAGCTGCCCGATTTGCTTGGGAGAGCGGTGCAACAAGTTTTCAATATTTTCCGAAAAATCCGCGCAGTCTGAAGTTAAAGACGGTTGATATTCGAGATACAAGGGATTGTGCACTCTTTTGCCAAGAAAAAGGGATCACCTCTATCGCCCACACCCCTTATGCAATCAATATGGCTGCGAATAGGGATGACGCTACCCCTCGAAAGGTGTATGTAGACTCCCTTCTTAACGATCTGGAAATTGCTGAAGCCTGTGGTTCCTTAGGCATTGTTGTTCATTTTGGACATTTTGCTGGAATGGAGCCGTTACAAGGCTATCAAAATATTATACAATGTATGAATGAGACGCTGGAGTCCTGGGAAGGTAACGCCAAGCTGCTAATTGAGAATCAAGCGGGCAACCATGGTACCGAAGGGATTACACTTGAAGAATTGGTGAAGGTTCGTGAGCTTAGCCAGTTTCCCGAGAAGATTGGATTTTGTCTGGATACCTGTCATGCTTTTGCAGCAGGAATTTGGAATCCTGAACATACGGAAGACTTGCTTGAACGAGGAAACCAGCTTGGATTTTGGCCGCATCTTGTAGCTGTTCATCTTAATGATTCTATGTTTCCCTTTGGTTCAAGACGGGACCGGCATGCTGGAATAGGAAAAGGTTTTATCGGCGAAAAGGGTCTTGAAAGCTTAATAACTTCTGATCCATTACGTAAAACATCTGTTGTTTTGGAAACTGAAAAGGGTCCAGATGGCAGTCATCGGAATGAAATAGCTACTGTTCGCAGTTGGTTTGAAGCGGGGGGCTAGAAAGTGATTCATATCTATATGGACGATCTCCGTAAAGGTCCGCTTGGATTTGCTTTAGCCCGGACAACAGAAGAATGTCTTCTGATGCTGCGTGAGTGTGAGGTCGGTATTTTATCGTTAGATTATGATATGGGACCGGATGATTATTCAGGTGGGGAAGTGGCTAGACGGATTGTTCTGGAAGGACTGTACCCCTGTGAAATCTATCTACACACCTCCAGCGTTTTAGGGAGAAAAGAAATGTATGAAATCTTATACGCGGCTAAACCTGAGGGGATGCGCTTGTTTAATGGTCCCCTGAGTTCTGATAAGCTTCATGATATCGCTGGGGAGACGGGACTAAAATGAAGGAAATGAACGAAGCGGATTTACTGGAGATACTCACGAGACCGGGAGAACCGCTGGTAGTGTTTTTGCATACTCCGCTGTGTGGTACCTGTAAGGCAACAGAACGCATGTTGGAAGTGGCGGCACATCTGTTGCCTGCTGAACTCCAAATGGTTGCTGGAAATGTGAACATGTTGCCTAATCTGGTACAACAATACCGTATTACCAGTGTTCCTGCTCTACTAGTGGCTTCTGCTGACCGGATAGAGGATCCGCATATTTATTATTCAATGGTTTCAGTTGAGCGGATTCTGGAATACATAAGGAGTGTTATATCATGATCATTTCATTACAACATTTATCTCTGCGCAGAGAAGAAAGCCTAATCTTGGACGATGTGTCCTTAGAAGTTAAGGAAGGCGAAAACTGGGTCATTTTGGGACGGAATGGTTCTGGCAAAACAACAATTTTGGAGATTATGACAGGTTATTTATTCCCTAGCAAAGGAACTGTTGAGGTATTGGGGAATAAATATGGTCAATGTGATTTACGCGAGGTTCGTAAAGAAATTGGTTATATTGGTCCTTCCTTAATGGAGAAGATGTCTTTAAATGATCCGGTGTGGGAGGTTGTCGCTACAGGAGCTTACGCTTATTTGCGTTTCTACGAGAGCATTCCACACGAAGTGAAGGAGAAGGCAATCCGCTTGCTAGAGGATATGAATCTGGGCAATATGGCACTTCATCCTTTTGGAACCTTGTCACAGGGAGAGCGAAAAAAAGCAATGCTGGCAAGATGTCTTATGGCTGACCCCAAACTACTGATTATGGACGAGCCTTGTGCAGGTCTTGATCTGTACGAAAGAGAAAAAATGCTGGCTGAAGTAGATAAGCTAAGACAACGTAATGTCTCCGTTGTTTATGTAACTCATCATGTGGAAGAAATTGTCCCGCTTTTTACACATGTTGCTTTAATTCGCGACGGTAAGCTAGCTGGTTCCGGACCGAAAGAAGAAGTATTAACCAAAGAAATGATCTTGGCCACCTATGATATTCCTGTTGATGTAGAATGGGATAGCGGTCGTCCCTGGATTAAAATTAGACCTGGAGGCAAAACGATTTGAACGAATTAAGACATGATAACGAAGAGCAGACCACTGCTCCGGAAGAAATAGTGTACTCCCGATATATTTGTACAGCTAATCACGGCTTTGCGCCATATGCTCAGGAAGAGCTTCGGCGCTTGTTCGGCGCAGTGAAGAGTACGCTGCTGTTGCCGGGAGAAATCTTTCTCGCCACCTTGCAGTCTGAACCCGAGGAAGTATCACGATTGCTCACACAGAATCTGCCCATTTTCCTTCGTCATATACAGCCTGTGCAGTTTCAGGATGAAGGAACCATGGAAGCACTACAGCGTTTGGCTGTGTATTTAAGCCGCCGCAGTGAGCTAGAGGGGGAGAAAGTATCCCTAAATGTTCGTAAAGGGGATCCTTCCTTCTGGCAGGAAAGTCCGGGCGAACTTCGTGAATGGCTGCAGGAGCAATTACAAAGCTTGGGTGCAGAATTTACAGTACAAGATCCGGCATGGGTCATTTCTGTCTACGCAGACGGGAATGCCTTATATGCAGGAGTTTCCAGACCAGAAGAGAATCTATCCGGCTGGAATGGCGGTGCAATCCGCTTCCGCAAAGAAGACGGACAAATCTCACGTGCTAAGTTCAAGCTGATGGAAGCGGAGAAGGAGTTCGCTATTCCTTTTTACAGCTTCCGTAATGCGCTTGATATTGGCGCCTCTCCAGGGGGCTGGACTTCTTTCTTGCTGGAGCGTGGAATGAAGGTAACAGCGGTTGACCCTGCTTTGATGCATGAATCGCTGCGTAATTACCCGGGTCTGAAGATCCTGCGCAAAAATGCCGGAGAAGTGAAATTCCGCGATAATGAATTTGATCTGCTTGTATGTGATATGAGCTGGAGTCCTAAGCTGATGGCAAAGCTTGTAACCGGGCTGCTGCACAGCCTGTCACCAGGCGGAACAGCGATTGTGACCGTAAAGCTGATGCATAAGAAACCTCTAGCGATGATCAAAGAGATCATTGCAATGTTTGAGGGCGAACGTATGCAGATTCAGCGGGCTAAGCAGCTGTTTCATAATCGTGACGAGATCACGCTTTATATGATTAAATACTAGGTAAGATCCTAATTTAAAAATCTTAAGGGAAAGCATCCCGTTATTAACGTTATCGTAATCTGCGGTAACAACGTTAATGGCGGAAGCTTTCTCTTTTTTTTATGTGAAAAAGGGGGAAGTTCAGTGAATTTTGCATCGAAGCTTGGGGTAGGGCAGATAATGGACGCCAGATACAGAATTATTGACCAGATTGGAACAGGTGGAATGAGTATTGTTTATCTTGCGGAGGATCTGCGTTTAAAGGGGAAACGTTGGGCTGTAAAAGAAAGTGTTAGCTCAGCAACGCTGCATTCGGACATTGAAGCGGAAGCGGAGATGCTAATGGGGCTGGATCACCCGCGGCTTCCACGTATTGTTGATTACTATCTTTCGGATAAAGAAGGGTATTCTTATTTAGTCATGGATTATATTGAAGGGATAACTTTAAGTCAGCTGATGAGGGATAATCCCGGACCTTTGCCTTGTGAATTCATCCTACAAATTGCTAAACAGCTTTTAGAAGTCCTGCAATATTTGCATGGTCATCATCCGCCCATTGTTTATCGTGATTTAAAGCCCTCCAATCTTATGTTAACTAAGCAAAAAGAATTAATGTTAATCGACTTCGGAATCGCTCGAAATTTTAGAAAAGGCATCGCTGAAGATACGGTGAAGCTTGGTACGGTAGGATTCGCGGCTCCTGAGCAGTATGGGAATGGGCAGAGTCAACCGGTTTCTGACTTATATGGTCTTGGTGCGTTGCTTTTATATATGGCTACCGGAGGATTATGCAGCCACTGGGAGTCAGGAATGGAAAATAAGTTGCGTGACCAAGTTCCCGCAGCTTTTATTCCGATAATTAGACGTTTATTACGGCCACATCCGGAGGAAAGATATCAGGAGGCAACAGCTGTTATTCAAGCACTGGTTCATGTGGAGGCTGATATGGATGAAGGTAATCATTCAGCAGTGTCTGTACCCCTAGCAGTTGATAAACGGAAAGCTAAAGTGATTGCCTTACTTGGAGTAGGGCCGGGGCTTGGAACAACACATACTTCATTTGCGATTAGCAGTTATCTGGCACAGATTGGTTCAACAGCTTGGGTTGATCTATCACCGGATTCATCGGTTTATGATCGCATGCACAATTTGCTTGATGTGCAGAGCGCTTCAGTTCCTGCTGAGAGCTCTGAGTCTGTATTTTCCTGGAGGAAGGTTCATTACTGGAAGCGACCTCACCATGGGGATGTAGCAGAGCTTATGAGAGGGGCTTATCAATTTGTGGTATTAGATCTGGGCACGGGTGGATTTGATGGAGCGCTGGAAGAAATCAAACATAGCGATATTCCCATTCTAATTGCTTCTGGCGCAGATTGGCGACTGGAGGAAACTTTATTATGGATTAGGAGGAAGGGGCTGCAGCCTGAACGGGATTGGAGAGTGGGTTTACCACTTGCTGAACAGCAATCTGTTGAACTGTTGCGAAATTCTTTAGGTATAGATAGGGTTTATAATTTACCGTGTCAGCAAGATCCATTTTTACAAAAAGGGAAGTTGGCAGATGTAATTGCTGAGCTATTAGGGGACATTAAGGGCGAACGAAACGATGGAAAACGCCGTGGTTTTTTCTTAAGATAGGCTATTGGGACTAACATTTAATTCAGTGTTCCGCTAAAGTGTGATAAAATATATATTTATACGTGATTTGATTTACGCATTATTTAAGTATAGACAGGAGCTTGCGGAGAATTTATGAGTTTACTTACTGTAGAAGACGTTTCCCACAATTTTGGGGATCGGACGTTGTTCAAGAACGTGTCTTTCCGGTTGTTACCAGGAGAACATGTTGGAATTGTTGGAGCAAATGGCGTTGGTAAATCGACGCTAATGAATATTTTGACAGGAAAGCTTTTGAAGGATAATGGTAAAGTAGAATGGACCCCTCGGGTGCGTTACGGTTATTTGGACCAACATACGATTCTTACACCAGGAAAAACGATTCGCGATGTTCTAAAGGACGCTTTTCTGCCACTGCTTGAGTTAGAGCAGGAAATGCTGAAGATCACAGAGCAGATGGGTGATGCTTCGCCTGAGGAACTAGAAGTACTACTGGAGCAGATGGGGGACATTCAGGAACAACTGGACATCGGAGATTTCTATCTGATTGATGTAAAAGTGGAGGAAATGGCAAATGGTTTAGGCCTGTCCGTGATTGGGCTTGATCGTGATGTAGCTTCTCTTAGCGGTGGTCAAAGAACCAAAGTACTGCTGGCAAAGCTTTTGCTTGAGAAACCCAATGTACTATTGCTTGATGAGCCTACCAACTATTTGGATGTTGAGCATATCGATTGGCTGACCAACTATTTGAAACAGTACCCATATGCATTTATATTGATTTCCCATGACACTGAGTTCATGAATAAAGTCGTTAATGTCGTTTATCACTTGGAGTTTGGTAAATTGACCCGTTACACGGCGAACTATGAGAAATTCCTTGATATGGCGGAGATGAACAAAAACCAGCATATCGATGCCTATGAGAAACAACAAGATTTTATCAAAAAACAAGAGGACTTCATCCAACGGAATAAAGCGCGTGCTTCAACCTCAGGCCGGGCAAAAAGCCGTGAGAAGCAGCTTGATCGTATGGACCGAATTGATCGTCCTGAAGAAGCTGCTAAGCCGACCTTTAAGTTTAAAGAGAGCCGGGCAAGCGGCAAAACCGTATTCGAAGGAATTGATTTCGAGATTGGTTATGATCGTCCGCTGCTGCCACAGCTAAATATGGTCATTGAACGTGGGGAGAAGATTGCTATTGTTGGCTGCAATGGTGTAGGTAAATCTACACTGCTGAAGACTATTCTGGGAGTGATCCCAACATACAGCGGCAAAACCTATCTTGGGGATTATCTGAACCCTGCATATTTCCAACAAGAAGTGAAAGCAGCTAGTCTTACGCCTATTGAGGATGTCTGGAATGAATTCTCCAGTTTAACTCAGAACGAAGTTCGTGGGCATCTGGCTCGCTGTGGTCTAAAAAATGAACATATTACACGTCCGCTTAGTATGCTGAGCGGTGGGGAGCAAGCGAAGGTGCGTCTTTGTAAGCTTTTGATGCGTGAAAGCAACTGGGTACTGTTCGATGAACCTACCAATCACCTTGACGTTATTGCTAAAGCAGAGCTGAAGCGCGCTTTGCAAGAATATAAAGGCACAGTCCTGCTTGTATCCCATGAACCTGATTTCTATGAAGATTGGGTTACGAAAATTTGGGATGTTGAGCAGTGGTCAGCTGTACAAGTATAGAATAATCATAAATCCGGAGAATAGCAGACATCCTGCTGTTCTCCGCTTTTTGGATATGGGGAGGAGATAATGTATGTTTCATAACGCCGGGCGAGAAGATCGATACTCACGACAGATACGTTTCGCGCCATTTGGTACTGAAGGACAGCAGGGGCTCGCAAAATCAAAAGTGCTTGTGGTTGGTGCGGGTGCGTTAGGTACAGGGATTGCAGAGACATTGGTCCGCTGTGGTGTTGGGCATGTCCTTATCGTTGATCGCGATTATGTAGAGTGGAGTAACCTGCAGCGGCAACAGCTGTATACCGAGATAGATGCACAGGAGCGAGCTCCGAAAGCCATAGCAGCCCAGAACAGACTGCAGCAGATTAATTCTGAGGTTGTCATAGAAGCGCATGTTATGGATGTGCGGAAGGAAGAACTGGAAGGACTCATCTCAGGGGTGGATCTGATTATGGATGGGACCGATAATTTCGATACACGTCTCATCATTAATGATATTGCCCAAAAGAATAATATCCCTTGGATTTATGGAGCTTGTGTAGGAAGCTATGGAATTACATATACGATTTTGCCTGGAGAAACGCCATGTCTTCATTGTCTTTTAGGTACAGTCCCACTAGGGGGAGATACCTGTGATACAGCGGGTATTCTTCCACAGGCCGTGCAATTGGTTACTGCAAATGCTACAGCTGAGGCGTTAAAGCTTCTCGGTAACCGTAAGGACCAATTAAGAAATAAACTGCTCACTTTCGATGTATGGCGTAATGAACATCAAGAAATTGGAGTGAAAAGTGCCAAAAAGGAGAATTGCCCTTCTTGTGGGACTCATCCGATCTACCCTTATCTAACAGCCTTGAATACGGAACGAAGTGATGTGCTTTGTGGTAGGGATACCGTACAAATCCGCCCTGCCCGGCCGCAGAGCCTTAACCTGCAGGAAACAGCCAGCCGCTTGTCTCGTTTAGGAGACGGTGAGGTAGAGAGCAATCCTTATCTAATTTCCTTTAAAGAAGGTCCTTACCGGATGGTGATCTTCGCAGATGGCCGGGCATTGATTCATGGGACGAAGGATATTGCCGCCGCCCGTAGCTTTTATCATCGATATTTCGGTTAAAAAGCAAGATAAACTGATCTTCAGACCATTTCCTAGGAATGGTCTCTTTGCTTTCCGGGGATTCTATATCTATTAATGGGATGCTGATGCATGTCTGATGGATACGGGGGATCTTTGTGAGTGAGCAACTGATATGGTATATGTCTGAGGGAAACGAAAGAGGAGTAGAAGAGCGAATCGCTATAGAAAAAGTGTTTAATGATATCGGTCTGCAAATAACAAAAAGCGAAGATCCCGAAGATCTTCGCTTATCCATTTCTGAAGTAGAACCGGTATTGCTGCTTGCTGATTTAGGCGAGGTGGGAACATGGGAAGGATGGAAAATCATTTCCGCAGTAAGAGATGAGGGAATGATTCTTCCGGTCATGGTGATTTCCGAAGAGCTATCGGGTAACGGAGCGGTTGCGGCCTTTTTAGCCGGGGGGAATGATTTTATGTCAAAACCACTACATACCGGTGAATTCAAATGTAGAATTCTAAATTTATTAACCCTCACGGGTCGGCGTCGAAATTTAAAACATCTGTTAAAGGTGGATGGTTTAATGCTCGATCCCAGCCGCAGGCTGGTCACCCGTGAAGGGATCGAGCTTAAGATGACGCATAAAGAATTCGATCTTTTATATTATCTCGCTGCGAATCGAGGGATTATATGTTCCCGCGAGGAAATACTCAAACAAGTATGGGGATATCAATTCCATGCAGATACCAATGTTGTAGATGTATACATCAGGCATATCCGCTTAAAGATTGATAAAGGGTACCGGAACAAGTTAATTCACACTGTTCGCGGAACAGGATATGTAATGAGGGTGCCCGAAGGCAGCACCACATCCTGAGACTTATTCTCTTTTATAGAAAAGACTCTACTATAGAGCTGTTGTTTACAGTACGCGGCGAGCCTTTAGATAAGTCTTTTTCCATGTACCAGAATTAAGATCAGAAACCGTAACACCTGGTTTACCGTAAGTGTGCAGAATTTTACCGTTTCCGGCGTAAACAGCTACGTGAGTTACATTTTTACCAGTTGCTCTGCTGCCGCTAGAGAAGAATACAAGATCGCCCACACGAAGGTTTGCTTTGGAAACAGAAGTTCCTACTTTTGATTGAGCTGCAGCTGTACGGGGTAATGATACATTATACTTTTTAAAGATATGTTTCATAAATGAAGAGCAATCAAAAACCTTAGTAGTAGAAGTAGATGCTCCGAATTTGTATGGAGTTCCCATATAGTTTTTCCCAAAATTGACAACGCTTTGTCCTTTGGACACCGTAGCGGCTTCGACTTTAGTTGCGCCTACGCCTGTTGCCATCATTGTTCCTAAGCCCATCGTAGTAACCATTCCTATGACAATCGCTTTTTTTATCCATTGTTGTTTATTCATGTTGTAAGTACCTCCAAAGTTAGTATATCAATCTGTCTTGCTGTGTCTTGTCTTGCTTGCCTGATTCGTAGTATAGCAGGTTATCTATGTCATAAAATTTGGTAGAGCAGCAATAAAGTGAGGCTGGGCCTAGGTTGTAAACGTTTTATTAAAAATTCATTAAAAGTTACAAAAAATTAATAACTTGATATTTTGGACAATAAAATAAGCCGTAAACCCCTTGATATATAAAGGATTTATCGGCTTTTTGATTTTAAAACAAAAGTTACAAGGATGTTTCTATATCACTATGTATTTAGTCTTTGCTCTGGATAATCAGCAATAATCCACTACGTATTCTAACTGTTCCAGTGGAGGAAATCAGTTTGTTGCTTACACCTAGAGATTGGCCTAGCTTTAAAGTGGCGTCATTCAAAGGATATTGAAATCCTTCTAATGTAATCCCTGTTACTTCAGGAGTTAATGGAAGCAAAGATACATAGGTGTAGCCCAAATCTTCAATGACTGTTTGGGATCCGGTAAGTGTCACATAGTTATTAGAATCCATGACGTAGCAATTGATTTGACGTTGCAGAGCCCTTGTCATCATTTGAATGCTGGCTAAGGAGTGGTCAATTCGAGTGCCTGTAACTCCTAATAGTAAAATAGAATCAGGTTGCTGATTCATCGCAATATCGAGCGCCATCTCACTGTCGGTTAAATCCTTGTTTACGGCATCACAAGTGATGGTTTTTTTACTTTTGGATTGAATATCCTGAAAAGCTTCAGGCGATACAGAATCAAAATCACCTACTGCAATATCTGGTATATATCCATGTGAGATTAGGAATAATGCACCCCGGTCCGCACCGATAATAAAATCTTCTTCATCTAATAGAGCGAAATAATCCGGAGATAGTTCTCCACCGGCAAAAATAACGACACGTTTGGATGGCATAACATCCATTCCTCCTCTAAAACTCTAGTTGGTTATCCTGTCCCAGTATAATGCAGATTGAAAAGTTGCACAATTGACCAAGACAACGCTAAAATGATAGTGTGCGATTTTTTATGTGCATAAATTCATATTTACTTATGTTTTAATAATTGGGAGGTGAATGAAATCGTAAACGTGCTATTTGTATGTCTGGGTAATATTTGTCGCTCACCAATGGCGGAGGCAGTTCTGCGCCATAAGATTGATGAACAAGAGCTTTCACATAAGATTCTGGTTGACAGTGCGGGAACTGGAGATTGGCATATTGGTAAGGAACCGCATGAAGGGACTAGACGTATACTTGATCAAAACATGATTAGTTATGCAAATATGGCAGCGCGTTTGGTCAGTAGCGAGGATTTTCAGAAGTTTGATTATATCGTTTGTATGGACAAGTCTAATGGAGAGAATGTTCGAAAGGTTCCTGGTGGGGAAGAGGCTAAGCTTTTGTTCTTCATGGATTTATTGCCTGAGGAAGAATTGAGAGAAGTGCCAGACCCTTATTTTACAGGGGATTTTGAGCAGGTATATGATTTAATCAATGCAGGCTGTGACGTTTTGCTTGAAATGGTGATAAGAGAAAAGCTGTAACCCGGTTGGGTTCCAGCCCTCTCTGATTAGTATTAAAGTAAATTAAGGAAATTCGCTGGATTAAACTGTAAGCGCAAACACGGCTGAAATCTACATACGTTCTTTAGATGTTCATTTTTTGCTTCTATCAATAAGGCATTATGTGTTTAAAAAATAGAGTAGAGATTCAGGGAGTTCCTTTTGCCAAAAGCCCCAGAGATGACGACCGTCTTTCTCACGGTAGGATACGGTAGCTCCACGTGCTTCAAGCAACGCTTTTGTTTCTCTGTTCATCTGAACAAAATCATAGGTCCCTGTATCAGTCTGGTAATCTGTTTCCTGCAGTCCAACGACCATATTAATGTTAAGCCAGGCGAGATCTTCTTCTTTTGCCAGCATGGCTTGTGATTCGGGATAGAATGCACCGGATAGGCTGATGATACGTGTGAAGATAGCTGGATAAGCAAGTGCGAGATGGAGGGAGACGCTGCCTCCAAGGGAATCGCCGGCTAAGATTCGTTCTTCGGGTGTACGGCGTACGGGATAATTTTTTTCAATGAAGGGAATAATCTCTTCGGAAAAGCAAGATAGGTACTGCTTGAATCGGCTGCCGAACGGAGCGTATTCTTGAGTCCGAACAGCGACGTTAACTTCTACACCGACGATAATGAAGGGCTCGACATCTTCTTCTATAATAAGTTGTCCAGCAAGTGTAGCAATGCGTCCAAAGTTGAAAAATTCTTCTCCGTCTTGGCAGTACACCACGGGGTAACTGAGAACTTCATTGTAGCCTGGGGGCAGATAGATACGTAATTTACGTTCCTCCTGCAGATGTTCACTCCAAAGCGTTTCTTTTACAATTGTGCGTTTCAGAAAAACAGAATCGCTCATCGTTGTCACGTCACCTTTCTTGTCGAATTTTGCAATACACACAGGGTTACGCTAAAATTATTAAATGTGTAACTGTGTTATTAATCATTTACTTGTTGGAAAAGTGTTAAACTGTTATATTAAATTATCTCACCTGTTATACATACAAAATTTAAAGAAATATAAATTTTATAAGTATTTCTTTGACGAAAGTAACTAAACAGGTGTATAATAATATTATAACAGAGGCAGCTGATATTCAAATTTTTTTATTGAGGTGAAGATAATGAGTAAAGTTCCTTATGAAGTGTATACAGAGGACGTCGAGGCTCTATCGGTACTTTCCCCGGATGGAGAAATTATCAATAAGGATAAGATGCCAGATTTAACTGACGATCAACTGAAAGAAATTATGTATCGTATGGTATTTACCCGTACTTGGGATGATCGTGCAGTAAACCTTGGCCGTCAAGGTCGTCTTGGTTTCTACGCACCGGTATCCGGTCAAGAAGCTACCATGATTGGTAGTGAGTTCGCTTTGGAGAAAGAAGACTTCTTATGCCCAGGCTACCGTGATATTCCGCAGCTAGTATGGCACGGACTTCCATTGTACCAAGCTTTCTTATATTCCCGTGGTCACCAACATGGTGGAGCTATTCCTGATGGTGTTAATGTATTGATGCCACAAATTATCATTGGTGCGCAAATCCTGCACGCTACTGGTATTGCTATGGGCTTCAAATTGAAAAAACAAAAGAGTGTTGCAATTACTTACACTGGTGATGGCGGTTCTTCAGAAGGTGACTTCTACGAAGGCTTGAACTTTGCTGGTCGTTTTAAACTGCCTGTAATCTTCTTTGTTCAAAACAATGGTTACGCGATTACGACTCCGTTCGCTAAACAAACGGCTTCCAAATCGATCGCTCACAAAGCGGTTGCAGCTGGTATTCCAGGGATTAAGGTTGACGGTATGGACATCTTTGCAGTAATCAGTGCTGTACGCGATGCTGCTGAACGTGCACGCAACGGCGAAGGTGCTACATTGATCGAAGCTGTAACTTACCGTTTCCGTCCACACTCCCTTTCTGACGATGCAAGTAAATATCGTTCGAAAGAAGAAGAAGGACAATGGAGTGAAAAGGATCCAATCGCCCGTCTTGCCAAGTATTTGGAGAAGAAAGGTCTTTGGACTGAAGAAGATACACTGCGCGTGAAAGATGAAGCGAAAGCTACTGTTAACGAGCAGATCAAAAAAGCTGAACAAACCGAAAAAATGACAATACCTGGCTTGATCGACAGCATGTTCGAAGTAACACCTAAACATCTGGAAGAGCAAAAAGCCGATTTTGAATAAGGGGGATATCAGGCAATGGCACAAATGAATATGAAAGAAGCGATCCGCGACGCGATGCGCGTTGAACTGAATCGTGACCCTAACGTTCTTATCTTCGGAGAGGATGTTGGTAATGTAGGTGGCGTTTTCCGTGTAACAGAAGGTCTGCAAAAGGAATTTGGCGAAGATCGTATTTTTGATACACCACTAGCTGAGTCCGCTATCGGCGGTCTGGCATTTGGTCTTGGTGTACAAGGCTTCCGCCCAATTGCAGAAATTCAATTCGTAGGTTTTATCTTTGAAGCTCTGGATCAGATCGTTGTTCAAGCGGCACGTCTGCGCTGGCGTTCTGGCGGTAAATATAATGCTCCAGTAGTATTCCGTACTCCTTTTGGTGGCGGAGTTAAGGCTGCTGAGCTTCATACTGACTCACTCGAAGGTTTGATTGCACAAAGCCCAGGGATTAAAGTTGTAATTCCTTCAAACCCATATGATGCTAAGGGACTTTTAATCGCGTCTATCCGCGACAATGACCCTGTATTCTTCATGGAGCACTTGAACCTTTATCATGCATTCCGTGCTGAAGTGCCAGAAGGTGAATATACAGTTGAACTTGGTAAAGCGAACGTAGTACGTGAAGGTTCTGACGTTTCGATCATTACTTACGGGCTGATGGTACATACAGCTACCAAAGCAGCCGAGCAACTCGAAAAAGAAGGCGTTAATGTTGAAATTATCGACCTTCGTACTGTAAGTCCGATCGACATCGACACTATTGTAGCGTCTGTGAAGAAGACTAACCGTGCTATCGTGGTGCAAGAAGCACAAAAGAGTGCGGGTGTAGCTGCTGAAGTTATCGCACAGATCAATGAAAAAGCTCTACTGCACTTGGAAGCTCCTGTGCTTCGTATCGCAGGTCCTGACACTGTATATCCATTTGCACAAATTGAAGATACATGGCTTCCAAACCCTGCGCGTATTATTGCAGGCGTGAAGAAAGTTTTGGAATTCTAAATATTTTTACGAGAAACAGTTGTCATCCATATGGATGACAACGTTGTTTCATCTTATAAAGTTTAAATCATAAGGTTAGTCCCAATTTCACAAGGAGGTTTTCAAAGTGGCAAAGTTTGAATACCGATTTCCTGAACTAGGTGAAGGTCTGCATGAAGGTGAAATCATCAAAATGCATATCAAAGCCGGTGACAAGGTAACGGATGATGATATCGTAATGGAAGTTCAAAATGACAAGGCGGTAGTTGAGGTGCCTTGCCCAGTAAACGGTACTGTATTGGAAGTTCTGACAAAAGACGGTCAAGTATGCCGTGTTGGTGAAGTAGTAGCTATTATCGAAGCAGAAGGTGACGTGCCTGATCAAGAGGGTGCTGCTACTGAAGCTCCTGCTGCTGAAGCACCAGCTGCACCAGCTGCTCCAGCATCTAACAAAGCATCGAATTTTGAATATCGCTTCCCTGAGCTGGGTGAAGGTCTGCATGAAGGTGAAATCATCAAAATGCATATCAAAGCCGGTGACAAGGTAACGGATGATGACATCATCATGGAAGTTCAAAATGACAAGGCGGTAGTTGAGGTTCCATGTCCAGTGAATGGTACTGTATTGGAAGTTCTGACTAAAGATGGCCAAGTTTGCCGCGTAGGCGAAGTTGTTGCTATTATCGCTGCTGAAGGCGACGTTCCTGAACAAGAAGGTCATGCATCTGCTGAAGCTGATGCAGCAAAAGGAAGTGCAAACACTACTTCTTCCCCTGCAGCAACAAGCCCTGCTGATGCTAAAGAAGGTGGATCTGCAAGTGTAACACCAGCTCCTGACCGCGATGTATTGGCTACACCAAGCGTTCGCAAATTTGCTCGTGAGCAAAAAGTGGATATTTCCAAAGTGAACGGAACTGGAAAAGGTGGCAAAATCACTCGTGAAGACGTAGAAGCCTTCTTGAAAGGTGGTTCTACACCTGCGGCTCCTGCAGCAGCAGCGGCGTCTGAAGCTCCTAAGGCTGCTAAGACCGAAGCTAAAGCAGCACCTGCAGCAGCTAGCGGTAACGTTAGTCTTGAAGAAGAACGTGTACCATTCAAGGGTATTCGTAAGGCGATCTCCAACGCAATGGTTAAATCGGCTTACACTGCTCCGCACGTAACCATCATGGATGAAGTAGATGTTACTGAACTGGTAGCATTCCGTACGCGTATGAAACCTATTGCTGAGAAAAAAGGCGTTAAGGTTACTTACCTTCCATTCATCGTTAAGGCTCTTGTTGCAGCTTCCCGTCAATTCCCAGCACTTAATGCTATGATTGATGAAGAAGCAGGCGAAATTGTCTACAAGAAATACTACAATATCGGTATCGCTACTGATACACCAAACGGTTTGATCGTTCCAGTGATCAAAGACGCTGACCGTAAGAGCATTTGGATGATCGCTAGCAGCATCACTGACTTGGCTGTTCGTGGCCGTGACGGTAAATTGTCTGCTAACGAAATGAAGGGCAGCACGATCTCCATCAGTAACATCGGTTCTGCTGGCGGTATGTTCTTTACTCCAATCATCAACTTCCCTGAAGTGGCTATCCTCGGAACTGGCCGTATCAGTGAAAAAGCAGTTGTGAAAAATGGTGAAATCGTAGTTGCTCCAGTAATGGCGTTGTCACTCAGCTTTGACCACCGTATTATCGATGGTGCGACTGCTCAAAACTTTATGAACTACATTAAATCGCTGCTCAATAATCCTGAGCTGCTGGTTATGGAGGTATAATTATGGTAGTAGGAGACGCTTCACTAGATATTGATACATTGGTCATTGGTGCAGGTCCTGGTGGGTATGTGGCGGCAATTCGTGCCGCCCAGCTCGGCCAAAAAGTCCTCATCGTGGATAAATCGGAACTCGGCGGTGTATGTTTGAACCGTGGATGTATTCCTTCTAAAGCCTTGATCGCTGCTGCACATCAATTTGAATCTGCACAGCATGGTGAAGTTTTCGGCGTTACAGCTGAGAATGTTAAAGTGGATTTTGCCAAAACTCAAGAATTCAAGAACAGCGTAGTTAAAAAAATGACTAGCGGTGTGACTAGCTTGATGAAGGGCAACAAAATTGAAGTATTTAACGGCGAGTGCATGTTTATCAGCGACACAGAAGCACGTGTGTTCAATGATCATGAATCTCCACGTTACCGCTTCAAACACTGCATCATTGCTACAGGTTCCCGTCCAATTGAACTTAAACCTTTCCCATTCGGCGGACGTATTCTGTCTTCGACTGAAGCTCTGGAACTTCCAGAAATTCCGAAGAGCATGATCGTAATCGGTGGTGGATACATCGGTGCCGAGCTTGGTCAAATGTACTCTAAATTTGGCACTAAAGTAACAATCATCGAAGGTTTGGATACTGTACTTCCAGGCTTCGATAAAGATATGACTCGTCTTGTTGCGAAAAACATGGCTAAAACTGGCATCGAAATCGTAACTAACGCTAAAGCTGAAAGTGCTGTTCAGAACGACAAAGAAGTAACCGTGAAATACTCTGTTGGTGGCGAGTCCAAAGAAGTTACAGCAGATTACTTGCTTGTTACTGTAGGTCGTCGTCCTAACACTGACGGTGAACTTGGTCTGGACCTGATCGGTCTTGAGCTCGACGAGCGCGGATTGATCAAAGTTGATCACCAAGGACGCACAAGCATTCCTACCATCTTCGCTATCGGCGACGTTGTTCCAGGTCTTGCTTTGGCTCACAAGGCTTCTTACGAAGGTAAAATCGCTGCAGAAGCAATCGCAGGACTTACATCTGTTGTTGACTACAAAGTCATCCCAGCTGTTGTATTTACAGATCCTGAGTGCTCAAGCGTTGGTTTGACTGAGAAAGAAGCAAAAGACAAAGGCTACAAAGTGAAAAGCGGCAAATTCCCATTCGCAGGAAATGGTCGCGCAGTATCTTTGAACAGCCCAGAGGGCTTCATCAAAATTGTTGCTAACTCCGAGAACAATTTGGTACTGGGAGCTCAAATCGTTGGTATCGAAGCATCCAATTTGATCGCTGAACTTGGTTTGGCAATCGAAATGGGCGCAACGCTTGAAGATATCGCCTTGACTATTCACGCGCATCCAACCCTTGGCGAAATCGTCATGGAAGCTGCTGAATTGGTTGAAGGTCACCCAATTCATGTAATGAAATAATTTTTCTCCAAAATTGCTCTAGCAGGCAACAGAAAGGCGGACGCAAATGCGTTCCGCCTTTTTTTGTGTTTTCCACTTTTTTGAAAAGAGATATACTGGAAGGAAGAGTAATTACCTAATCTGTAATTCATGAATATAGGGAGGTTCAATGATGAGAGCTGATAAATTAAAGCCTGGAGATGAGCTGCGGATTATCTCTCCTTCCAGAAGTTTGTCATTAATCGATGCTCAGCAAAGAAAAATTGCCAAAGAGCAGCTTGAACGGTTAGGTTTTCGGATATCCATTTCAACAAATTCTTTTGAGACGGATGATTTTGTTTCCTCTTCTATTGATTCGAGAATTGAGGATTTGCACGAAGCCTTTTTAGACCCCAAAGTGAAAGGAATATTAACGACCATTGGAGGCTTCAATAGTAACCAGCTGCTGCGTTATATAGATTATTCAATCATTGCGGGGAATCCAAAGCGTTTATGTGGTTATTCGGATATTACTGCACTAAGTAATGCGATTTATGCTCAAACAGGATTAGTTACATACTCCGGGCCGCATTTTTCCACATTTGCGATGCTCTACGATAATGAATATACCATCGAATATTTCCGCAGGCTGATGATGGACAATAAAGAAATTCTCGTGCAGCCTTCCAAGCATTGGAGTGATGATGAGTGGTATCTGGATCAGGAAAACCGGATATTTATTAAAAATGAAGGTCCATTCATTATCAATGATGGGGAAGCGAAAGGAACGATTATTGGTGGCAATTTATGCACTTTAAATCTTTTGCAGGGAACAGAGTATATGCCTAGTTTAAAGAATTCTATTTTGTTCATCGAGGATGATTATGAGTCAGCACCTGCAACCTTTGATCGAGATCTGCAATCCCTAATTCATCAGCCTGAGTTTGAAGGGGTCAAAGGGTTGGTGATCGGCAGATTCCAAAAAGAATCGCGTATGTCAAAGAAGCTGCTAACTACAATTATCCGCTCAAAAGAAGAATTATCTGATATTCCTGTGATCGCAGACGTGGACTTTGGACATACATCGCCGATGATTACCTTTCCTGTGGGTGGACAAGCAAACGTTCGTGCTTATGGGGCCAGAGTGGAGCTTAGGATAGCGGAGTAAAGATACACTTGCTGAACCAATCCTTTATAATTGAATATGTAACCCGATTATTAAATATATTTAAAAATTATCTTACCTTCTACAAAATTCGGATTTTTCAGATATAATATATGAGGTGTAATATTACGGAGGTGCAGTACATTGACGAATGAGTTAGAACAAACCTATTTGAATTTTTTACGATATATTTTAGATCATGGTGTAAAAAAAGAAGATCGTACAGGAACTGGTACAATTAGTGTTTTTGGTTATCAAATGCGATTTGATTTATCAAAAGGGTTCCCGCTGTTTACAACAAAACGTACACCGTTTCGCTTAATTGCAAGTGAGTTATTGTGGTTTATTAAAGGCGATACCAACATTCGTTATTTATTGAAAAATAATAATCATATTTGGGATGAATGGGCTTTTAAAAGATGGGTTGAATCAGACGAATATGTTGGCCCAGATATGACAGACTTCGGGAATCGTTGTTTAGTTGATGAAGATTTTAATCAAGTGTATCAAGCAGAGATGAAATCATTCTGTGATCGTGTCTTAGAAGATGATGAGTTTGCTGCGAAATATGGTGAGCTAGGGAATGTTTACGGTAAACAATGGCGGAATTGGACATCTTCTACTGGTGAATCAATTGACCAATTACAAGACGTTATTCATCAGATCAAAACAAATCCTGATTCTCGGCGTTTAATCGTGAGCGCATGGAACCCGGAAGATGTTATAAATGCCGGAACAAAAGGAAGTAAAGCTGCGTTACCGCCCTGCCACGTTATGTTCCAGTTCTATGTTGCAAATGGTAAACTAAGCTGCCACTTGCTGCAACGCAGTGCTGACTCCTTTCTCGGGGCAAACTTCAATATTCCATCTTACTCATTACTTACGCATTTAATTGCATATGAATGTGGTCTAGAAGTAGGTGAGTTTGTATACAGCATTAGTGATGCGCATATCTATTCAAACCATGTTGAGCAAGTGAAAGAGCAATTATCAAGAGAATTAAGAGCATTGCCTACCCTGGTTATTAATTCACAGAAGAAATCAATTTTTGATATTGAACTGGAAGATCTGGTCATTGAGGGGTACAATCCGCATCCTTCGATAAAAGCGCCGATCGCAGTATAACGTAATTGTTATAAATTAAGATTCGCAAATATAATTTCTGGCAGCGTAGTTTTTTAATTTAGTATGAAGGAAGGAGGGAACTTCATGAGTATTAGCTTAATATGGGCAATGGGTGCCAATCATGTCATAGGAAAAGATAACGATATGCCTTGGCATTTACCGCTGGATTTTGCTTATTTCAAAGCAGAAACATTGGGCAAAAGAATGCTAATGGGCCGCAAAACATGGGATTCGCTCGGAGGCAAGCCCTTGAAGGGCAGAACGAGCCTAATTCTAACTAGGGATACTGATTATTCAGCTGAAGGTGCAGTGGTTCTACACACGCTTGAAGAGGCTCTCAGCGAGGGTAGAAAAGAAGATGAGCTGATGGTGATCGGTGGTGCAGAAATTTATCGCTTGATGCTGCCGTATGCTGACAAGCTAATGTTGACGCAGATCGATCAGGATTTTGAAGGAGATACCCGGTTTCCTGAGATTGACTGGAGGATGTGGAAAGAGGTCTCCAATATCAAGGGAATTCGTGATGAGAAGAATCCGTATGATTACCGTTTCCTTGTTTATGAACGTACGGAATAGCAATAAAACGTTTTCTCTGACATAACATGTGAAATAGTACAAATAATCAGTAGATTTATCCATTACTGTGCAAAAGTGATGAATGTTACTATAATTAAAATTAGAAATGATTATGTATAGGTATAGAATAGAATGTGCAGGTACTTCATTGCGTTGCTGACAACCATACGAAGCCGCAATATGCTACAATGTACTATACTTCAACACGAAGAGAACGGATGGGGGAAACGTAAACATGTCTACACCTACAGGTTTTATGGAGTATAAACGGCAGCTCCCAGGTGATCGGGATCCTGAGCAGCGGGTAAAGGACTGGGAAGAATTCCACCATCATTTATCCGAGGACGAGCTTCGGACACAGGGCGCACGCTGTATGGATTGCGGAACCCCCTATTGCCATACAGGTATTGATATGGCTGGCGGGACCTCAGGTTGTCCAGTACACAATTTAATTCCGGAGTGGAATAACTTGGTGTATCGTGGACTCTGGAAAGAAGCACTGGAACGTCTGCATAAGACAAACAACTTTCCTGAATTCACAGGCAGTATTTGTCCCGCCCCATGTGAAGGCTCTTGCACAGTGGGTCTGATCGGACAGCCGGTAACCATCAAAACAATTGAACTTGCGATCGTTGATAAGGGTTTTGAAGAGGGCTGGGTTGTACCTAATCCTCCTGAGAAACGGACTGGCAAAAAAATTGCAATTGTAGGCTCTGGACCTGCTGGACTTGCCGCGGCAGCACAGCTTAACAAGGCTGGACACACTGTAACTGTATTTGAGCGCAGTGACCGCATTGGCGGACTGCTGACATATGGAATACCTACTATGAAGCTTGATAAAAAAGTTGTACAACGTCGTGTAGATTTGCTGGCTGCTGAAGGAATTAACTTCGTGGTGAACACTGAGATCGGTAAAGACATTCCGGCTCAGCAGCTTGTTGATGAATATGATGCGGTTGTTCTGTGTGGTGGAGCTACTAAAGCACGCCGTTTCAACATTGAAGGCAGTGAGCTTAAGGGCGTTATGTATGCCATGGATTATTTAAATGGAACGATCAAGAGTTACTTGAATTCGAATCTGGAGGATGGTAACTATGTATCCGCTGAAGGTAAAGATGTAATCGTCTTGGGTGGAGGGGATACAGGTTCTGACTGTGTTGCCACAGCACTTCGTCATGGCTGCGGCAGTATCACTCAATTTGGTACACATGAAAAAGCGCCTCTGCAACGGGATCCGATTGCTAATCCTTGGCCGCAATTTCCGAATGTGTACAGCTTGGATTATGCGCAAGAAGAGGCGAAAGCTATTTTTGGTGATGATCCGCGTGAATTCTCAATCATGACCACTAAATTTGTTGGGGATGAAGAGGGGAACTTGAAGGAGCTTCATACCGTGCAGATCCGCCGGATCGTGGATGAGACAGGTCGTAAAATCTATCAGCCCGTTCCTGGAACAGAAGCTGTATATCCTGCTCAACTCGCTCTTATCGCTATTGGTTTCGATGGACCAGAGCAAGATATTGTTGAGGAGCTTAAACTGGAGACCGATCGTCGTACCAATGTGAAAGCACGTTACGGCAAGTTCAACACGAACGTGGATAAGGTGTTTGCTGCTGGCGATATGCGTCGTGGTCAAAGTTTGGTGGTCTGGGCCATCAACGAAGGTCGCGAAGCTGCACGTGAAGTGGATAAATATCTGATGGGCTCAAGCGTTCTTGTCTAGGCTTTAATTTAAGAAGCCGTTTCAAAAGCAGTTTACCTGCTGGAGAAGCGGTTTTTTTTTGGAGCCGACGCTTGACGGAAATATTATTTTCATATAGATTTAATACAATATTTAAATGACAAAAGCATTGACCAAGGACTTACGATCCTAGAAGCGTTAGAACAGAGAGGGAACTCACCGGCTGAAAGGTTCCTCAAATACGTGTGGATGGTATCCTGCCTGGGTAGCTGCAGCGTACAACCGCTGCCGGAATCGGCCGTTATTCGATCGAGGATCGCCATGTAGACTATGTATGGGTTGGCGGTTAAATAAGGGTGGTATCACGACACATTCGTCCCTGACGAATGTGTCTTTTTGCGTTTAGAGCGTTCATTTTTTAGGGAGGGTACAAATATGCGTCAAAGTAATCTTTTATTAACAACTCTGCGTGAGGCACCTTCAGAGGCGGAGACAAGCAGTCATCAGCTACTGCTGCGTGCGGGATATATTCGCCAATTAGCAGCGGGTGTGTATACTTATTTACCGCTTGGAAGACGTATTTTACGGAAAATAGAAGCGATTGTGCGGAATGAGATGGATTTCTCTGGGGCTCAGGAGGTATTGATGCCATCTATGCAGCCTGCGGAGCTCTGGAAAGAATCAGGCCGATATGAGGTATACGGTAAGGAGTTGATGACGCTGCGGGATCGTCATGAGCGGGAATTCATACTAGGTCCTACACATGAGGAAGTAGTAACCACGCTCGTACGGAATGAGATCAGCTCTTATCGTAAGCTTCCTATTACCGTATATCAGATTCAGACCAAGTTTCGTGATGAACGCCGACCACGTTTTGGACTGCTGAGAGGCAGAGAGTTTTTGATGAAGGATGCTTACTCTTTTGATACAAACATGGAAGGTCTCGATAAATCATATATCCAAATGTTCGAGGCTTATCACCGGATATTTGAGCGATGTGGATTGAAATTCCGTGCTGTCCATGCGGATTCCGGTGCGATTGGAGGCGAGGGCGGCAGTCATGAATTTATGGCGCTGGCTGAGATTGGGGAGGATACGATTGCTGCATGCTCCGTTTGTGATTATGCGGCCAATCTGGAACAGGCAGAGTCCGTGCGGCCTGCAAAAAATGAAGTTGTCATGCAAGTACCGGAGATAGAGAAGTTCCTCACTCCTGATTTGCGCACAATTGAGCAACTAGAGCAGGAGCTAGATATCCGGCCAGAGCAGATTATTAAAACATTAATCTATGAAGGTGACGGACAGATTTTTTCTGTTCTGGTCCGGGGAGATCATGAAGTCAATGAAATTAAGGTAAGTAAATATTTAGGAATGAATGAGATTAAGCTTGCTGACTATGAGGCAGTGAAATCCTTAGCCGGTGTAGAGAGTGGATTTGTAGGACCTGTGGGTTTAACGCTGACTGTCCTAGTAGATGCAGCAGTAGCAGATATGACCCAAGGGATTACAGGGGCGGGAGAAAAAGATTATCACTTCCGTAACGTAGTTCCAGGTAGAGATTTTGCGCTTGAGCATGTGGGGGATCTACGGAATGTAGCAGAAGGTGAAGTTTGTCCGCATTGTTTGGAGGGTGTTTTGCATTTTCATCAAGGGATTGAAGTGGGTCATGTTTTCAAATTAGGTACTAAATACAGTGAAAAGCTAGGCGCTTCTTACTTAGATTCTTCAGGCAAAAGTCAACCTATGATTATGGGCTGTTACGGAATTGGTATCTCACGGCTTTTATCCGCTATTGCTGAACAGCATCATGATGAGGATGGATTAATGTGGCCAGCAGCATTGGCACCTTATCAGGTTCATATCTTGATAATGGCCGTCAAGGATAGTGAGCAGCGGACGGTTGCAGAAGGTCTCTATGATCAACTAACCAAGCTTGGCATTGAGACGCTGATCGATGATAGGGATGAACGCGCTGGCGTGAAATTTAAAGATTCAAGCTTGATCGGGATACCTTTATCAATAGTTGTGGGCAAGGAAGCATCTCAGGGAAGAGTAGAGTATCTGGAACGAAACACAGCGGAGAAAGAAGTCTTAGAAATTATGGAAGCTGTGTCTCGGATCAAAAAATTCTATTCACCGCTGATATAAATGATCTTTTTAATCTAATGAGAGTGCCAATGATCAGGGCACAAGAGTGCTGCTGGTAATTTCGTGAGAGTATTGCCTTTTGCCGCATTGATCTGTGCCTGGGTGAGAAAGAGAGCTTCTGCTAAATTAGCACCTTTGAGGTCAGTATCGCGAAAGTCTGCTCCAATAAGGTCTGCACCTCTGAGATCAGCATCCCTAAGGTCTGCGGCTATTAAATAGGCTCCTCTCAAGTTGGCACCTCTAAGATCAGCTCCTTTGAGCTTTGCTCCCATAAGGTCGGCACCTCGACTGAAATTCTTCGTGGATTTTTTTAGTTTACGACGAGCGTCAGTTCTTACAATTTCACTGACCTGCAACAGTAACATATTGATTTTTGCTCGATGAGCGGAAACATCCACCTTTATAAGAGCTTCAGGATTGAGCAAGGTGAGCTGTTCTGTTTCATCGAGAGCTGTTTGCAGCTCAGTATGGATTGTACGGGTTATTTCTAGGTTCAAAGATTCATGTAAATACCAAAGCAGCTCGTGCAAATGCCACATAATCGGAAATACCTCGAACATCTGCTTCGCAGTTTTCGGCTTTTTCCTCCAGTCTTCTCCAGCATAAGTGACTTGAGAAATCTTTTGCCCAGCTCCAAAACAGTCATAGACCGTACAACCACGGTAGCCTAATACTCTTAGCTCTGTATGTACACCACAGCGAAAGTCCGACTGTAGATTGTGACACGGCTGTCCAGCGTCTTTGTCTCTAGCGAAATCTACGGAAGCAGCAAAAGGTAAAGCGGCACAACATAAGCCGAAGCACTGCTCACAATCCGCCTTCAGGGCAGAGAGGCTTCGATCAGAAAAAGGTTCTGTAAATCTGTGATTCTCATACAAGGTTTGTTTCCCTCCGATACATGAATACGCTTATACCAACTTATTTTAAATCAAACGAAAGACTATGAAAAGTCCGGTCGATTAAAAAAAACCGAGGTTAATGTTATAATAGAGTACTGGACCTATTTTGGACTTAAGAACGAGAAGGTAAGGAGCGAATGTTTTTGAAGACACTTATTATTGCGGAGAAACCGGACATGGGGCGGAATATCGCCGCCGCAATAGAACCAAAGGCTAAAAATTACCGTTCCTATCTTGAAGGGGAGCAGTACATTATTACATGGGCAATAGGGCATCTAATAGGATTGGCTGAGCCGGATGCATATGATGTAAAATACAAAAAATGGAATATTAATGATCTTCCCATTATTCCGGACCAATTCAAGCTGGTTCCTAATGCGCGGACCATTGATCAGCTGAAGGTAATCGGAGAGCTGGCTAAACGAAGCGATCTGCTAGTAAATTCTTGTGACGCCGGGCGGGAAGGCCAGCATATATTTTCGCTCATTCAGCGGCATTTGAAGCTTGAACATCCTGTGAAACGGCTGTGGATTTCCGATTTGACACCAGAGACAATCCGCAAAGGATTTCAAGAGCTAAAGGATGGGGCGGAGTACGAGAATCTAACAAAAGCGGCAAAAGCGCGCAGTGAAGCCGATTGGCTAATCGGTATGAACGGATCACGTGCATTTACTACGAAACATAATGTGCTGCTGTCGGTGGGGAGAGTTCAAACTCCAGTACTTGCACTTATTTATGATCGCCAGAAGACGATTGAGGCGTTCTCATCCCTTAAGTTTTTTGAGGTAGAGGGCCATTTTACACAAAATGAAATGACTTATAAAGGCATGTGGCAGGGTGACCGGCTGACTGATGGTGAGAAGGCGGAGGCGCTGGCTGCCAAGGTCAAAGGAAAACCGGGACGGATTGACTCTTATGAGGTTAAGGAAACGAAAGAGTATCCGAATAAACTGTATGATTTGACGCTGTTGCAGCGGGAGGCGAATGGGAAGTACGCTTTTTCCGCTAAAAAAACACTCGATATCGCACAAGCGTTATATGAAAAGCATAAGGTGATATCCTATCCGCGGACAAATTCTAACTATGTTACAGAACAGAATATTCCGGAGATGCATAAGACTTTATCTGCGCTCCAAGGGACGGCTTATGATGAATGGGTGAAAGGCGCGAATCGTAATCTCGTTCATAAAGGAAATAAATTTATCTGCAATCCCTCGAAGGTCGAGGATCACCATGCGATCTTGCCTACATATCGAAAAGCAACAGGGCTTAGTGCGGATGAGGGAAAGCTGTATGATTTGATTGTGCGGCGATTTTTGTCACAGTTCTATCCGGCTGCGGAATATAAAGTGCATACGGTTATGACTGATGTAGAGGACGAAAAGTTCAAAACTACTGTTAAGGAATTATTAAGTCTCGGCTGGAAGGTCATTTACGCGGACCAGAAAAAAGACAAAGCAAAGTCGTCCAAGGGAAAAAACAAGGATGATGAGGAAGACGAAGAGATTGAAGTGAATGAACCGTTCGCAATTGCTCCGGCAGATGAAGTGATCTGTAGTGATGCGATTGTTAAAGAGAAGGATACACAGCCGCCAAAACACTATACAGAAGGCACGCTGCTTAGAGCGATGGAAAGTGCCGGAAAACAGATTGAGGACGAAGAGCTTCGGGATGCTATGAAGGATTCAGGGTTAGGCACTCCAGCCACACGTGCTGCAACCATTGAACGGCTTAAGAATGTCGGATACATTGAAATGCAAGGTAAAAAAATCGCCATCACGCAAAAAGGACGAACGGCTATTGAACTGATACGTGGAGCGGGCATCGAGCTGTTGACTTCACCTGAAATGACCGGCCAGTGGGAACGTCGCTTGAACGAGATATCCAGAGGAACGGCGTCGGACGGACAATTTATGGAGAATGTAAAAAGATTCGCCTGTATGATCGTGGACAAGGTTCGTGTGCAGTCTCGGGCGTCCAAAACTTCTTTTGAAGGGGAAACTCCTTCTGTGAATACAGGGGCTAAAGGTCGGAGTGGTGGAGGTACATCTCGTAAAACTAGCGATAAACCTGCCGCGCCAAGAAAACGTAAACCAGCTAACGAAGAGGAATCAGCAAATTCAGGTCCGAAAATTATCGGAAACTGCCCGCGTCCTGGCTGTGGCGGGATGATTTTTATGGGTAAAAAAGGCTACGGCTGCTCTCATTACAAAGAAGGCTGCAAATTCGTGATCTGGAAAGAGAACCACGGGCGTACCCTTACAGATACACAAGTAAAGGCATTGATTGAAAAGGGCCGTACGGGTAAGCTGAAGCTTGCGAGCGAAGACGGCACCCCGCTGGAAGGGAAACTTGTGCTTAATAATATGGATACGGGTCAATTAACAGTGGAGTCATAGTTTAACTGGAAGCTTGAATGGATCATGGATGATTACAGCGAATTTGCACGTACGAAGCCACTATCGGACACAGATGACCCTAAACGCGGGAATACGTCCTTTTTGGACTGCTATCGGACCGCATAGTCGTTATTGGCATGAAAAGGGGTATATATGCACCGCTTGCGGGAGAATAGCAGCACTGGAGTCCGCAAACTTGCCCCAACGGCTATAAATTCGCCAATAGCTTCAGCTGGGTCCGTAGTCATGACTATTAGTCGGACTCGCCGTATAGAGGATATGGTTTCAGTGTCGGCTGTGGGTGACCATATCTTTTACACATAAAATTCATTAGTAAAGAGTGTAGGACATACCTATCTTAAACGGGATGTAGTAACTTGTGCGCACAAGATATTATGATTACGTAGGGGGCTGATCTTCACTCTTTTTTTATCCTACGGGATAAATTCAAAGGTTACATTTTGATAGGGCAGTATAGTCACTACTAGAATGGAAGGAAGGATGACATCATGGGAATGCGTGGATATTACTTCGCAATGGATGACAACCTAGTGCAGCAAATTATTGCAGGCGACATTGCATTGAAGAGCTTGAAAATAGATGATTATCCCGGACTGGACATTGATAGATCCTGGGAGGCGATTCACTACTTGCTTTGTGGAGCTATTTCCGATGGAGATGCCCCTCTTGGCTATGTTGTTCCGCTGACGTCAGACAAAGGCATCGATTTTGGCTCATTCGGGGCGTTTTCCTTACGCGCTGAGCAAGTTGCAGAAGCGCTTCAGGCTATTTCTGAGCTGGATGAAGCGCAGCTCCGCTTGCGGTATGATTTCCCGGCCATGGTCAAGGAAGAAGTATATCCTCTTGAACCTGATATTGTTTCAGACGAGGATAAGGATGCGTTCTTTGCCTACCTGCTACAGCATTTTAACGATATCCGGCGCTTCTACAGCCAAACTGTAGCCGAGGGCAAAGGTCTCATCTTTTATATTTTCTGATTCTAACCAAAAGGCGATACACGTCTCCTGATTCCAATGAGCGCGATAAAAAAAGAACCTTGGACTGCTGAAGATTATGACGATTAGAGAAATAAATGACCAATGCGGGAAACAGTAGGTTCAAGTAATCGATGAGACGAAGAGGGGGAAACGGAAATGAAGACGATCAAGCGCATGATGGACCACCTGTACTGGGCGGACGCACGAATCTTGGAAGCGCTCGAGGAGAGTGAGATGAAGAACAATGACCTTCTGAAGCTGGTTCGGCATGTCGCGGTTGCGGAACGAGTCTGGCTGTCCCGATTGCAGGGCAAGGGCAGTGCGCAATATTCGTTATGGGAGGAAGCGGAAGACCTGACGGCGATCCGAACGATGTTCGAAGAAAACGCCGAGCAATATCGTGTGTATATCGAAGGGCTGGAGGAATTTGATTTGGACGTGATGATCGACTACGCGAACCAGAACGGAGTCCCGTTCCGAACGTCCGTCCGTGACATCCTGTCGCAGGTCATTTTACATGGGCAATATCACCGGGGACAGATCAACCGGGCACTGCGGATCGAATTGGCAGAGCCTGTCCAAGTCGATTACATCACGTTCGCGAGACTCTAACAGGGCCTAATCATCACCATTACCCGGAATGAGATGGGCATTGAACTTCTCCGATATGATCTAGTTTACTCACGCAGGCTCATGAATTCGTAGGATTTTACCTTTAGCTAAATGTGAGATAAGAAGGAAATTGAGGAGGCGGTGGCTTGGAACAACTGTAAGGGCATGTGATTTTCACTCCCATGTCTCAACGGGTCCGAGCCCTTTTATTTAATGCCTCCCGGTACTCCGTGCTTCTTGTCCATCCTGCGAATGCATGACACGCTTAAGCTGCTTGCGGAAATACTTTGACAGAACGATAGGGTTATACACCGACCACTAAGTGCAAAGAGGAAATCTGATGAGATTCCGAAATAGTAGGACCAAAACGTTTGATTTGTCATTGAATGATAACGTTGATATTTTCCAAGGCGATTTAAGGTACAAATATATCCTCTCCTCTCTTTTCCGCAAGTAGAATCAAGTAATGCAAATTCCATTACTCTACAATGACTATAGAGTGGTTGAAACGAGGTGAACAGACCAATTGTACGAGTGGCACAAGCAAATCCAAATAATCGTTAATGAAATTGACGAGTGTATTAAGAATCGTAACAGTGAAGCAATAACGCTACGATTTCTTTCTCACAAGTTAGGTTATTCCGAATTTCATACTACGAGAAAATTTAAGGAAATATCGGGAATGCAATTTAGGGATTATCTACGGCATAGAAAATTAGCCTTCGCACTAAAAGAGGTTCGGGATAGTGAAAAGAGCATTTTGGATATTGCTTTTGATTATGGTTTTTCATCACATGAAGCTTTTACCAGGGCTTTCAAGGGAACATATGGTGTAACTCCAAGTGAATACCGGAAAAGGCCTATGCCTGTCGCCCTTCGTACAAAAATAAACTCTTTCGACCGCTACTTTTTCGGATTTGGAGAGATTGGTATGATGAAATCTACAGATGATCTTGACATTTATTTTGTAACCATTCCCACTCACAAATTTTTGCACATTAAAAACTATGAGAGTAATGGGTATTGGGATTTTTGGCAAAAGCAAAGCCTTATTACAGGACAGGACTGCGAAACTATTTGCGGCTTACTCGATAGTATCAAGGGCAAATTGGATGACGATGGTGGGAGTGAATCTAACGGTGGCAGCGGTCAGATTATGGCTTACATTAATGACCCGGATGGCAGACTCTGCGATTGGGGTATTCCACGTACAGAGTGTTTTGGTGTACGTCTTCCTCTTGATTATAAAGGTGAAGTACCTCCACAAATGCTTATGATTGATGTTCTCGAAGCCGAGTATATTGTTTTTGAACATGGGCCATTCAATTATGAACAGGAAAATCGTAGTGTAGAGGAAAAGATGGAAAGGGCAATGGCAGCTTTTAATTTTGCAGACACTGGTTACTGCTTTGATACTTCCCCTGGGAGAATCCATTACGTTTATCACGATCCGGAGCGGTTGTTGAAGTATATCAGGCCAGTAGTGAAGTTGACCTCCAAGCTAATCGAAACAGATTAAGCAGGTGCTATGTGTTGATGAAGAAAATAAGCAGACTGTAGTGTAGTCTCCGCAATCATATAGTCGCATGATTAGTTGGATTATCTGCTTTAGAAGCAATATAAGTTTAGAGATCCCTATTGTTGTTTGAGTTATTGACAGAATATTCCTATTATCTTATATTAAACTTAATTAATAATTACCAAATGCGATGAAGAGGACAATTAGATCTGGAAACGCCGTTCAGAGAACTGCCGGTTGGTGCGAGGCAGCGGATATCCGAATCAAAAAATCACCTCAGAGCTGTCCCCCGAATTATAGTAGATGGGACCGGGATTCTACCGTTACAAAGAAGCATCGTTGTTGGACGATGGCTAAGAGGGCGTTTATTATAAACGTCAATCAGGGTGGTAACGCGGAGCAACTCCGTCCCTAATGGGATGGGGTTTTTTGCGTCTTCATTAATTAATTATTAAATTGGCAGGCGAAAAATCAACAAACTGTAAGAAGAACGATTAGTTCGAAAAATCTGGAAAAACGTTGAGCAGATGAAAGGGTGATATTGCAATGCAATTCAAGTTGTATACGGATGTGCATGAGTTTTACAATGATACCTATGGTATGCTGATGCGTCATGAAGCACAAAATTTGATTCCTCTTGGCAATATCATAATTGGGCATGAAGGAAAAGACAAAACAGACTGGCGTGACCCTGTAAATTGGCTTATGGTAACTATTTCAGATTCTAGGGGCATACAACTTACCGCCATAATGACACCGCCACACAATATTACGCTTTATGCAACAGACAACATAATAAACCCAGAAGCTATAAACTGTCTGATAGATGGGCTGAAAGACCGTGAAATTCCAGGTGTGATGACCGAAAAAACCTTGGCAGAGTATTTTGCCAAAGAATATACCTTGCGCAAGGGAATATCCTTTAAAACAATGATGAGCCAACGTATATATGAACTTACTGCAGTAAATCCAGACATTCAAAAGGTTGGTATCGTTCGATTGCTAGATGAAAAGGATATTCACTTTTTCCCATACTGGGCTGAAGCATTTTATGCAGCGGGGAATTATGGTAAAACAGAAATGTCCATCCCGCAAGATGCAGACCCTTACCTCTACCGAATAGCATCGAAGAAACTCTATATTTTAGAGGACAACGGGATACCCGTATCTATGGCAGGATATACAAGGGAAATGCAGACGGCAATTGGCGTGGCATTTGTTTATACCCCTCCATATGAGCGCGGAAAGGGTTACGCTACTTCAATTGTGGCGCAAATAAGCCAACTTGCATTGGATAAAGGGTTTATTAAGTGCGTCTTATATACGGACTTAGCAAATCCCACATCTAATAGCATCTATCAAAAGATAGGCTATATGCCAATTTGTGATTCGCTTCAGTTAAAATTTGAATAGTAGAATGATGCGGACAGAACTTCTACTACTTTAGAAAATAAGAGCACAATATTCACTATACGACGGCGCGTTTTGGTGATGTAGGTTCAACAGATATGCTTGCAGCTGCAGCTGTAGGTGCCAAAAGAATTCTCGTAGAGACAGGATGGAGTAAGCAGTCTCTGGAAAATTATCGTCACACATGGTATGAGCTAGCATCAACAGATTTTGTTGCAAAGGACCTCTTGAATTGAAGAGCTTGAAGGTCGATTGATCGAGCTTTGGGAGAAATATAGAGTTACAACCAAATCCAACTGTATAACTCCAGGGTTGACGAGTTATAAAAAAATGAGTTGACACAAAAGTAGTTAGGGACCATACTACATATATGAACAACAATAATAAAAAAATAAACGACATTGAGGCTATTCCCTCGCTTGTACAATCCAAGCGTCAGATTGATCGTTATAACCTAGACATAGACGCACAGGCTATACTCGTCGCGTCTAGGCTAATGGCAGCGGGAGCCATGCTTGGACACGCCTCTGAGATTCATTTCTCTAGATTCGGTTTATCAACAGGGCGTTATCGTTTATTGGCAGATCTTGAAGATAACGAAGGAGAAGAGTTGCCTTCGCAATTAGCGGAGCATCTAGGCGTTACACGTGCTACAGTGACTGGTCTTATCGATATTCTTGAACGAGATGGGCTAGTATCTCGGCGATTAAGCTCAGACGATGGCCGTCAGAAATCAGTCGTTTTAACGGAAGAAGGAGCGAAGAAGCTCCGTGAAATGGCTCCTGAGCATTTCGCTCGGCTGGAAGCGATGGTGGGGTTGCTCAACATCGAAGAACGCAGCGTATTTCTCGACTTGCTGGGTCGAGTTACACAGGGCATTTCAGCACTTACGGGCGAATTAGGCTCGAAACCAAAGGGAAACATCAGTAATGAGTAGAATTGGGCTAGTGAAGCTAGCCTTTTTTTACTCTTATATAGTTAGGTGCCTAATTATAATTTACTGAAATCAATCGTTGAACTATTTCAAAGAAGAAGGGAGCAACTAAATGAACCAGATGAAATACCCGAATCAGACAGAAGATGTTTACAGCATCAAGGCTGTTGGTTCCAAGAAAAAGACTTTTGTACTATGGCGTGAAGTTGTAATGGCCTATGCTGCTCCTGCCATTATGGCAGGTATCGGGGGATTGGTTACTGTAGATAGGGGGCTTCAAATAGCGGCATTGACTACTATTGGCGGTGCATCGGCCTTGATGGCCTTGATGATTGGACTTTTGTTGCACAGCCGAGTGGGCCGTTTGCGATGGGTCATCGGTGCACCTCACTTGGTTGTGGTAGGGGTATTCGCAATGGCCGGGTCCTCATTTGGGCTATACGCTGCATGGGTGACATCTGTTGTAGTAGAAATTATGATTCCGAGTAATCACTTGGCCTGGGTAAATCGTGTCTGGATCGATTTCCCGTTGTCTGGATTCATAGCGAGCACGATAGTGACATGGCGGTGGCGACTTGCCTTCACAACTAATTTTTCATCCAAAAGGAGAAGATAAAAATGATAGTTATTATCGGAGCAACAGGTACGATTGGAAGTGCGCTTTTGGAACGTTTGGTTGATCTTGGCGTACCTGTCAGGGCGCTGAGCAGAGAGCCAGAGAAGTTGCGTGATCAAATCGGAGAGAAAGGCCGATCGACTACTGAGGTCGCAAGGGTAGACGCTTCCGATCCTGAATCGCTGCGACGTGTGTTTACAGGTGCTAGCCAGCTCTTCCTTGCCATGTCCAACAGTCCAAGACAAATCGAATTGGAAACCTCAATCATTCAGATTGCCACCGAATCTGGAATCAAACACATCGTAAAAATATCTAGTCCAGCTTTTGAGCAGAGCTCTCCAGTGGCAGTGGCGGGCTGGCATCAAGAAATTGAGAACACGTTGAGGGAATCGGGTATCACCCATACCGTATTGCGCCCTTATGCGTTCATGCAAAATTTAATGCGCTTTGCACCAACGATCACAACCCAAAATGTTTTCTTCGGCTCTATGGGCGTTTCACCGTGTAACTTTATTGACTGTCGCGATATTGCAGACGTTGCCGCAGAAGTTCTGACCAACCACAAGGTATCAGGCCATATATATACGCTTACTGGTTCGGAGATTTTCAGTTATCCCCAGATCGCGAGTCGACTATCTGCCCTGCTTAATCGGCCGATAAGTTACATCAACATGGAACCTCAAGTACTACTCCGTAATCTTATTGAGCATGGGAATCTGCCTCCTTGGCTCGCGAACCACGTTGTGGAAATTCAAACCATGTCTAGGATGGTGCCAGAAAGTCCAAATGACACTGTGAAGCGTTTGCTCGGCAGAGATCCACGCACACTAGACGCCTTTCTACATGAGTGTATAGATAATTTCCGGTAGAGGCGGAGTCCACCTATTCTGATATTTGTATCGATAGCAGTATTTTATTCCGATTCCCATATCTCAATGGTTCAGAGTGTATCCCAAAGGTCATAAAATGACTGCTGGGATACACTCTTTTTATTATGTTCTATGGAACTCATAGAACTTGTTCTTCTATAGCGTTTATAACAGCATTACAAGAAATAAGCTAAAATTCGTCAATAAGTTAGTGTTATTTACGAAATAACACTAAAAAAGCTAATAAAATATTAACGAAAAGTTCATATTCAACAAATAAGTTATATTAATTATAACGAGTTATGCTAACTAACGTAACATTTTTTCTTGACAATCTTTGTGGAAAATTTTAGAATGTAAGCGATTACTCTTAGTTTTCTAAGTGAAATTCAAAAGAAGACATTCGAAAGTTCACAAACAAACATCTGAGTTTAAATTTAGGGGGGGCAAAACATGAGAAGGTGAAGGATAACATCATAGATAACAAAAAAATAAAATGTTATTTTTTAGATTCATGACTATGTACGAGGGGGTTCACTTGAGGATGAAAAAAAAGAACGCGTTCTTAGCTCTACTTCTGTCATTTTCTTTGTTATCTGTGACTGCTTGCAGTAATTCCTCTAATACTGCCAATGAGAACGGTAAAAATGCTGCAGGCAATAGCAATACTTCTGTAAAAGCAACCAGTGATGTGGGTCAAACGGCAGTTAAGAATGAAGGTGCTGCTGATCTTGAAATTAAGGCGGGAAGTTCGGTAACCGTTTTCAATCCAAAGATCCCGACGCTTGATCCTACACAATGGCAAGGACAAATTCTGGTAGGGCAAGGAACTTTGCTCGAAGGGCTTTATGGCTACAATCAGGATAATGAAATCGTTCCGAAAATTGCGACAGGTTATACCGTCTCCGACGACAAAAAAACTTGGACATTTACCCTCCGTAAAGATGCCAAATGGTCTAACGGCGATCCTGTGACCGCCCATGATTTTTATTTTTCTTATATGTATCAATTGGATCCAGCTAACACAACCGCACAACTTTGGCTAAGCGTGCTTAATTTTGTGAAGAACGGATATGCATACCATGCCGGATCTGTAAGTAAAGAAGAAGTTGGTCTAAAAGTAGTTGATGATTACACGCTGGAAATTACGACCACGCTGCCTCACGCGATTCTGGGTGATATGGTTCTTTCCGGGTCGATGCCTATGAATCCTAAAGCGGTCGAAGCGAACCCTGGTAAGTGGTTTGAACCGGGGAATTTTGTGAGCAATGGCCCTTACATGG
Organism: Paenibacillus sp. FSL L8-0333; assembly: GCF_037965665.1. Taxonomy (NCBI): domain Bacteria; kingdom Bacillati; phylum Bacillota; class Bacilli; order Caryophanales; family Paenibacillaceae; genus Paenibacillus; species Paenibacillus sp. FSL L8-0333. The sequence goes on along the minus strand of NZ_CP150186.1, from coordinate 3,799,293 downwards.
TTAAATCTTTTACACCAAACGGTGAACTCGTCATGGTGAGCAATCCGAATTATGTAGGTGCAGCTGGCCAGCTTAATCACGGCAATGTAGAGACCATCCATGTTCTTCCGGCAACAACCGTGCCGGTGGAGGATTATATGTCCGGCCATGCGGATGTTGTTCTAATCCAAAGCGCGTCTGATTTACAATACGTGAAGAAAACGGATGAGCTAAAGTCCCAGTTGTATACTGCAGCGACTTATGCGATCAAATATTTGCTCTGGAGCAACCCGACAACGGAATCTCCATATGACAAAAAAGAGGTGCGCCAGGCTATCGCCAAAGCGATCCAACGTAAACCGATCGTAGAATCGGTGCTGAACGGCATGGGCGGGGCGACCAATATCTTTGCTTCACCAGGTTGGCCAACGGAAAAACTGGAGCAAGGACTTCCGGAAGATCTCGAGGCAGCCAAACAATTATTGAAGGATGCCGGTTATGAAGGCGGTAAAGGTCTGCCAACCTTATCGCTGTATGTTGGGGTCAAGCAAGTAGATGCTCAGGGTGAGCAAATCGCTTTGGCGTTAGGTCAATTACTGCAACAAAATCTTGGTATCAAAACAGAGCTAGTTCAGCTCAATGAGGCGCAGTTTAACGCTTATCAGTACAGCGGTCCTCAGGGCGACGCAAAACCGGGCTTTATTCTGGCGTCGGGCGCAACAAACTGGAGTGAACCAGGAAGTTTGGACATGGGTGCAACGCAGCAACTATATTCCATAGGAACGCTGGATGCTCCATTAGAAGCTACGAAACAATTCGTGGATTGGACCAAGGAAACTTATTATAAACCGGCCATTAAAAAATATGGAGATCCGGACAATAAGAACGCCGGTGTGGAATGGAGCGACTGGGCAGCATTAGAAAAAGCTGCCAAAGAGGATATCGCCTTTTTGGATAAATGGACAGCAGAGCAGCCTGCGGATTGGCAGCCTTATCTGAAACAACCGGGGCTTCCAACGGCCGCCGAACAATGGCAACAGATTGTAGATCTTTGGAAAAATGCTAAAAATAACGATGAAAAACATGCCGCCTTTGTAACCGCTTGGACCTTCGTAGCACCAAACGCGCCAGGTGGCAAGTTGAATCAAAATGCACTTGATGTACAGGTATACTATAACGGTTATCAATCCGATACCTTAAGAGATTTGAGAATGTGGCAAGCGCAATTCGTAAATGCGCTGACCGTCGAAGACGCTGCTCCTATCGCGGCTAAGGTAGTTAATAACCTGCTAGAAGAAGCTTATGCTATTCCGTTGTATTATCAACAGCAATACTTCTTGGTAAAACCCGGCATTACAGGAGTGCAATCAAATCCTTGGGCATGGGGCAACTTCTATGGGCTGCATCTTTTATCTGTAGAATAATCCTAAATGGGTTGAATAATTACCAATCGCGGGCGCCAATTATGGTGCCCGTGAATCGGTAAAGGAGGGTCGAATTTGACCATATTGAAATTTATTTCAAAGCGCATTTTACAAATCATTATCACTTTAATTTTGGTCATTTCAGTCAGCTATACCATGATGTATTATTCACCTGGCGGTTTCATGAATACGAATACCATGGCTACGGCACTGGCTCCGCTGCAAGGGCAAAACCCTGTTCTCTATCAGCAAGTCATGGACCAATTTCAAAGCCGGTATGGTTTAAATTTACCGCTGTGGCAGCAAATCATGAAGTATATATGGCATCAATTAACCTTCGATTTCGGTAATTCGATGCAGAATCCGTCTTTGCAAATTGCGACTCAACTGAAGCAAGCTTTGCCGATCAGTACACTTTTGGCATTTGGTTCTGTTGTTCTTTCGGTAATTATCGGGGTTCCGCTTGGCATTATTGCAGCACTCAAACGTAACACTTGGATCGATTATGTTGTAAGCACCATCTCATTGACGGGTCAGGCCATTCCGGCATTTGTTCTCGCGGTGATTATGGTTTTGTTATTTGGTGTTGTGTTTCAAGGGATTCTGCCTGTAACGGGATGGGGTCACTGGAGGCAAGCAATTTTGCCGATTATTTGTTTATCTGCGGCAAATGTCGGTGTTGTGGCCAGATATATGCGGGGCAGTCTGATCGAAACCATGAGGTCGGATTTTATGCGGACCGCAAAAGCTAAGGGCGTCAAATATTGGCCGATGATTTTTAAGCATGGTGTCAAAAATTCGCTGACAGCGATGATAACCGTCATCGGACCTCAATTTGCTTTTACAGTGATGGGCACGATCTGGGTGGAGCAAATTTTCGCCATTCCAGCGCTTGGTCAGGTGATGCAGACGGCATTTACCAGTTTCGACTATCCGCTCGCCATCACATCTGTATTTCTGCTGGGATCCATGATTATGATTATGAATTTACTTGTTGACATTATTTATGCCTTTATTGATCCGCGTGTCAGATTATAAGCGGCACAGACTATACGAACCTAGGAGGGGGAGCAATTGGCTGGCACAGTTGCAGCAACTCAATCGGATGTAGCTTTGAAGAGAAAAAAGAATCTTCAGAGATCCCAGTTTTATCAAGGTTGGAAGCGATTTAAAAGACATCGTCTTGCCGTTATTGGTTTGGTCTGGGTTGTCCTTTTTTTGATCGCGGGGATTATCGGACCTTGGGTGGCTCCGTATGATTATCGCACGGGAGATTTTTTGGCCATCAATCAAGGGCCGACATGGCAGCATATTTTTGGCACGGATAATGTGGGGCATGACATGTTCAGCCAGATCTTGTTCAGTGTTCGAAGCGCTTTGATTATTGCCTTTGGCGCGACTTTGGTCAGCTTCATCATCGGGATCATATTGGGCTTATGGGCCGGATTGCGCGGCGGAATTGCCGATATGATTATTATGCGTGCTGTGGATTTCATGATGACCTTGCCGGGATTTTTGTTCGCCTTGATATTAGTCATTATGCTGGGACGTGGGTATTTATCTTTGATTCTAGCGATTGGAATTCCGGGCTGGGCGGGGTATGCGCGCTTGATCCGAAGTCTGGTCCTGAGTATGCGGGACGGGGAGATGGTGGAAGCGGCAAGAGCGTTAGGCGCATCTCAGGCGCATATTGCTAGAAGGTATATGTTGCCGAATGTTATCGGCAGTATGGGTGTCTCTCTTGCCTTCGGGATTCCCGGTGATCTCATCCAGATTGCAGGCTTAAGTATTTTTGGCATGGGGCTTCGGCCGCCAATCCCTTCATTTGGGAGTATGATTGCTCAAGCCAGTGAGAATATTCTCGGCTTTCCGTGGCTGCTGTATTTTCCGGCAGGTATCTTTGCAATAACCTTGCTTTCGTTTCTGTTTGTAGCAGACGGTCTCCAGGAAGCATTCAGTCCGAAAGGAGGCAATTAATATGGGTGAACCGCTACTTTCTATTGATGACCTTCATGTGAAGTTCTCCCGCAGTGAAGATGAAGTTTATGCCGTAAACGGCGTTAGTTTTTCAATCAATGAAAATGAATCCTTGGGGATTGTTGGTGAAAGTGGCTCCGGCAAGTCCGTTACATTGATGTCATCAATTGGGCTCATTCGCGAAAATGGAAAAATAACATCGGGGACAGCTCAGTTTAATGGTAAGGACTTACTTAAAATGCGTCCCAAACAATTAGAAGATATTCGTGGACGTGACATCGGCGTTGTTTTTCAAGATCCGATGACCAGCTTGAACCCGATCATGCGTATCGGGGATCAAATAATGGAAGCCATGCTGACGCATCAATATGCAAACCGGAAGGAAGCTTTTGACCGAACCATTCAGCTCTTGCATGAAATGGGGATTCCGGATCCCAAATCACGGTTTAAAAGTTATCCTCACGAATTTTCCGGGGGTATGCGCCAACGTATCATGATTGCTATTGCTTTGGCATGTGAACCGCAATTATTGATTGCCGATGAGCCAACAACCGCGCTTGATGTCACTGTGCAGATGCAGATTCTTGCACTATTGCAGGAATTGCGCAGAAAACATGGGATGAGCGTAGTGATGGTAACGCATGATTTTGGCCTTGCGACCAACTTTTGTGACAAAATCATCGTGATGTACGGGGGCCAAATCATGGAGAAAGCCACTACGGACAAGTTCATAAGTGAGGCGGCGCATCCCTATTCACTTGGATTGAAACGCTCCATTATCGAAGTGGGCCACAAGGGAAAAGAAATAATGCCTATTCCAAAGACGGCAAAGACACTTACACAGACATTGACCGGCTGCCCATTTGCCGATCGTTGCTTCTATACAACTGAGCGGTGTCAGAATGAGGTTCCCAAGCTTCGAGATTTTAGCACCGATCATCAGATCGCCTGCCATCATGCTGAGGAGGTCGCTTCCTATGCCCAATAATCCGCTCTTGCGCGTAGAGAATGTCTCAAAAACTTTTCGGGTACAAGGAAAAAAGCTGCATGCCATCGAGAATGTTTCTTTTACCCTGGAAGCGGGGAAAACACTGGGGCTTGTTGGGGAGAGTGGCTCAGGAAAATCAACCTTAGGGCGAATGGTTCTGCGTCTACTCGAATCTGACAAAGGAAAAATATTTTTTGAGGACGTGGAGCTCTCAAAGGCAAATAAAGAGAAGCTGCGGGCGATGCGCCGGGATATGCAAATTATTTTCCAGGATCCCAAGGCGAGCCTAAGTCCGAGAATGACGGTAGGAGACGCTATTGAAGATGCAATGGCTATCCACAAAATCGGAACTAAAGTAAGCCGGCATGAGCGTGTGATCGAACTTCTTGAGCGGGTCGGTTTGCCTTCTGAAGTCCAATACGCTTATCCGCATGAACTGTCAGGTGGACAATTGCAGCGGGTTGGGATTGCCAGAGCGTTGTCACTGAATCCTAAATTGCTTATTTGTGATGAACCGGTGTCCGCATTGGATGTATCTATTCAGGTTCAAGTCATTCAACTACTAAAGGATTTGCAGAAGGAATTTAACCTGACTTATATCTTTATTTCGCATAATTTGGCAGTAGTGGAGTATTTGAGTGATGATATCGCGGTTCTTTATTTAGGAGAGGTGGTTGAGCAAGCTCCGGCGGATGAATTGTTCAAGAAACCTACGCATCCTTACACGCAGGTCCTGCTAAATTCGATTTTGAAGATTCCGGATAGTGTGGAGCAGAAGCAGCAGATGGTATCGATTCAAGGCGAGGTGCCATCACCGCTCAATCCACCAAGAGGCTGCACTTTTCATCCGCGGTGTTCTTTTGCCTCGGATGTATGTATGGCTGTCAAGCCTGAACGGAAAATCGTGTCAGAAGGCCATAGTGCCGTGTGTCATTTGGTAGAATAAGCAGAGGCTTAATTAAGTAATCAGCAGATGACTTCTGTATATCACAGAAGTCATCTTTTTTAATTCATACACACAAAAAAGCCCTATAAGAAGGTCGCTTTTTTCAAAGTGAACAGCTTATAGGGCGCAGTTAAAATCTGCTTACTGCTTATCAATCGCTGCTGCTAACCCTTCATAGGAAGAATCCTGAAGCAGTACTCCGTTCACCATAAATTTAGGAGTACCGTTCACTCCGTAGGAACCAGCGATCTTAAAGTCTTCTTTTACATCGAACATGTAGGTATGATTCTTGAGATCTGTTTCAAATTGAGCGTAATCAATGCCCTCGATGTTATTCTTAACGAATTTTAGAATGAATTTCTGAGTGGCCCAAATTTCGCTCTCATCGCCTTGATTAGCGTACAGCTTATGAAGGTATTCCCAGAACTTCTCGTTGCTTTGCTTGTAGATGGCTTCGCCGGCGCTAGCAGCAAGATAAGAGTCCCGGTCCAAAAATGCAAAGTTCATGAAAAAAAGTTCCACTTTTCCGGTATCCACGTAGTCTTTAATAAAAGTATCCAGATACTTTTCAGTCCACATTTTGCAGGCGGGACATTTGAAATCTGCGAATTCGATAACTTTAACTTTGGCATCAGGACTTCCAAGATGAGGTTGCTTCTCATATTTCAGCCCATCAACAACAATGCTTCCCTTTACGTCGGTGTAGTTGGGTAGATCTGCTGTATCATCAGTCTTATTGCTTAAGATGAAAACAATTACAGCGAGAAGGATTACAACAACGACACCTAATATCATGGGAAGCAAAGGTCTTTTGGTCTGAGATTGTTTAGCTGACACTTTCTTATTCATATCTCACCTCCTAGACAATATAGGAATACTATAAAAATAGTATAATCATCCAGTAGGTAGTGTAGATATGTCATTTGTAACAATGCTACGTAACGTTGTAGCTAGATTATTAGTTTTTGAATTTAGCGGCTGAGCGAATGACAGGAGGCACCTCGTGGATGGACGAAATAGTCATCACGGCTTGCTGCATCTCCTGCTCCAGCTCGATAAGGTTATAGCTCCATTCATTTTGTTGCTTCAGGTAGATACTGTTAATGCCTGCGGTAACTGCGGGAAGTACATCTGTACGTAACGAGTTGCCAATCATCCAGGTACGTTTGCGGTCAAAGCTTTGGGTAGCCAAAATATTTTCAAGTGCCTCAACATTTTTATGCTTCCGAATATAGATACGATCGTCAAAATAAGCATCCAGCTTCATTTGTTCAATTTTACGTTGCTGAATGGTGTCGTCCCCGCCAGTATACAAGAATAAATGGTGACCCTCTTGCTTCAGCGTATCGAGTGTTTCAACCATGCCAGGGTAAGCTTCAATTTCTTGGTCATAGACGCTTAGACCGAGCTTGTGTAATTGTTGCTCATGAAAGCGATCTGTCGGACGGTTATATTTGGCGCAGAAATAACGGTAGGTGGCGATTAAGGATTTGGGAAAGTTGTCGCTGGCCAGGCCACTCGTGTTGACGGTATCAACATCAATTTCTATTTGCTTGCTGCGTAATTCACTGGTGCTTGGGCCAAATTCATTAAACCAATCAGTCATGAGCTCGAAATATTGCCCTAAAATTAGATCGAAATATTTGTTGCAGTGAACCAGCGTATCATCTAGATCGAAAATTACTTGTTGAGTCATGTATTTCATATCTCTCACTCCTTGGATCTGTATCTGTATAGTGTTCTATAGGTGAATATAAGATTCTAAGAACATTTGAAGCTCAGAAGCGCCGTCTGGACGGATACTGAAGCGCTCATCTTGTTCCCCACGAAGATGGATACGGAGTAAACCAGCTACGCGTAGGATCATTAGGTGATGCATAAGCATTTCTCTGGATTGATTTAAATCGGACTGCATCTCCCATAAAGATTTGGGTTCATGGGCGACATACCGAAGCAATCGGAGTCTGGTTGGATCCGACAGCGCCTTGGTCATGCGCAATAGCACCATCGGTGGCTCATTTTCATCTTCCAATGGCACATCTACAGGATACTGTACAATCACCATAGTTTTGTAGAAGCAGTAGGTGTTAATTGGTCGATTATGAACGGTAGGCAATAATACTATAGTCTTAAGATCCCGTATATCCTCGAAAACTACACCACCAGATGCATATTCAATTAAAGAAATAGGGTCCATTTTGCTTTCCAGCATTTTTTTCTCGGAGGCATCTTCAATTAATAACGGTAAAATCTTGTGTTCTACATGACGAAAATATTGCTCATACCAGAGTCTTAGAAGCGGACTATAGCTGCTCTTGATCCGGGAAGCTTCATCTATGGTGAAATCATGAATTAACGGTGCGATCTGCTGATAACACTCTTCTATAGAAGCTGAATCCAGATCATCCAGAAAATGCAGCACTGACGTTGCGGGCCCTCGGCTGTAAACCCAAGCATATAACACATCATAATCCGTAAATGGCCACTCCGCAGCTTGCATGAGAGCTGTTACTTTATGAGGAGTAATGCGATCTTCCACATCACTTACCCAGTGGGGACCGAGGTCCAAATTGGAGATCCATTTTCTGGTTACATATATCATAAAACTGTCCAGCAGTTCATAAACCGGCGATACGTCGATTTTTAATTCGTAATCCATGTAACATGCACCCCCAGAAATCCGTAACTTCTACATATTATCTCTTGTTTTGAAGAAGGTTGTCCACTATAATGTTCGGTGTTTGCCATTACATCATTGTTTTTATTATAGGGGGATATCATCCGTGTCAGACCGGCTTAAAGTATCTATACGAAGTAATAGCAAAATGACTTTCATGATTCTTATTACAGCTACTATAGCCGCGGGGCTTAGCCAAGGGCTATTGCTGCCCATTCTATCCATTCTTTTGGAGCAAAAAGGAGTCTCCTCGTCACTGAACGGACTGAATGCTGCTGCCCTATACATAGGATCATTTGGGATGACCTTGATTGCTGAACGTGTTCTTGGAGCGGTTGGATTTAAAAAATTGATAGCTGGTGGGATTAGTTTAGTCTTAGTAAGCTTGCTCATGTTTCCCTTTTTTACAGGGATCAAGGTATGGTTTGTATTGCGTCTGCTTGTGGGTGTGGGCGATGCTGCGATTAATTACGGGGCCCAGCTTTGGGTTCTACTCATGACACCTGCCGAGCATCGCGGACGTAATCTTTCACTATATGGCATGTCCTATGGTCTGGGCTTTAGCTTAGGGCCACTTGGGATAAGTCTGCTGCGTTATGGACAGGCCGTGCCTTTTATTGTTCTCGCATTTCTATTTTTGTTAGTCTTAATTCTTGTGACTACAATTCTGCCGGATTCCCGGCCAGATAAAGCGGAGAGTGGTGAAAGTCAGGTTCGCCGTTTCGGTCGTTGTTACAGCTTAGCCTGGTTCGCTTTAATTCCAGCCCTTTTATATGGCTTTATGGAAGCCAGCTTAAATAGCAGCTTTCCGGTATATGGTCTGCGTATCGGTTACAGCACAGATCAAATTGCAGCATTATTGCCTTTTGCGGGGGTCGGAGGACTGCTTCTGCAGTTTCCATTAGGTCTGTGGAGCGACCAGTTTGGCCGCAAGCGGGTACTGATTATTGCCGGGATCGGAGGCGGGATCGCCTTCACTATGTTGCCGCTGGCAGGTGACCATTTTACGTTGACAATGGTGCTTCTGATGATCGCAGGAGGACTAGTGGGCTCCTTTTTCTCATTAGGGCTAAGTCTGGCCGCGGATATTTTGCCACGACATCTACTGCCTGCTGCCAATGTGGTTGCTTCTTTCCATTTTAGTATTGGCAGTATTATTGGGCCCGGCATTGGTGGTTTGTTGCTGCAAGTGGGCTTAAGCGGCGGTATTTTTGCCCTGATGGGTGGTTTATATATCGTGTTCGGCTTGCTTGGGTTATTATTCTCGCCACAACCTAGAAATTGAGGTAAGATAAGAACGAGTGCTCGCATGGAAATTGAACTCACATTCAGAGTACACTATAGATTATAGATGAAGACAGGGAGAGGCTGAACTATGATCACAGTTGAACACTTAGCCAAGGCAGTTGGGGAAGATAAAAATCCGGTCCTGCAGGATATAGGATTTCAATTAGAGCCGGGTGAGCTCGTAGCCATACTTGGAGCGAGTGGGAGCGGTAAGACCACTTTATTACGCTGTTTAGCGCTGCGAGAGAAGTGGGACAGAGGGAATTTTAGAGTGGACGGTACGGATATTATGGCGAGTGCCTTTTCCGGAAAAAGAAAAATTCGCCGGGAGTGGGCTTACCTGGAGCAGAATGCTGAGCTCAATCCTAACCGAACAGCGCTGAAAAACGTGCTGATCGGCCAGTCCGCACAGACGCCAATGTGGCGTATGGTTACAGGGATGGTTCGTTCAGATGATTATATGGGTGCGATGGATGAATTAGATGCCCTTGGACTTCTAGATAAAGCGAAGATGAAGACTAGCCAGCTAAGCGGTGGTGAACGTCAGCGTGTAGCGATTGCTAGAGCATTAACTCATGGTGCCAAAGTAATTCTAGCGGATGAACCGGTTACGGGTCTTGATCCCAAATCGGCAGAGAGTGTATTGGAAACTTTGCGCAGACTATGTAAAGAGACGGGGCTTACCGTAGTGACGGTGCTGCCTATTGAACTGGCTGAACGTTTCGCTTCACGTATATGGGTACTAGAAGATGGACGAATTAAGCATGATATAAAGGGACGTAGATTAACGTCTCAGGAACGCGCGAATTTGTAAAGTTCGGACACGGATAAGGAAAAGAGTGATGAGGTTGAGTATAAAAAGTCTTAGGTGCCTGGCAGCTGCAACACTGTCGTTATCCGTACTTTCGGGTTGTACTTTCATCAGTGATCCCGTTTCGAAGATGAAAGCTCCGCAGCTGTCTGCTGACAAAGCAACACTTATGGCTGCTATTAATTCACATATTCCAGCGGGTACGGAGTTGATCCGTCCGGTTAATGATGAGAGCTCAATTTTCACAGAGGATCTCAATAACGATGGAATTATGGAGTCGTTGGTGTTCTATAGAACGCCAAGCGAAGCTGTAGAGATTCACGGGATGATCTTAGAGAAGCAAGGAGATGCCTGGGTCAAAAAGCTTGTTTTTGATGGGGATGGAACTATGCTGGAGTCCGTCGATCTGAAAGATATGACAGGTGACGGGAAGCTGAATATCATTACAGGTTATTCACGTGGGGAAGAAAAAGGCCTCGTCGTGTATAGCTATTCCAGCGGATCATTGGAAGAAGTGCTTTCACTTCCTTACACCAAATATATGATTGATGATCTTAACAAGGATGGAATTGAAGACATCACCGTTGTTTATTTTAAAAGAAATGAATTTGCAACCATTTCGATCTATCAGTACAATGATGGCTTTAAGGTGCTCGATAAGATCGAGGATATCGATCCGTATTTTTTTAATTATTACAATATTGTCGCAGGAAAGATTGCCAAAGATAAAGAAGGAATCGTATTGGACGCTTCGGTGGATTTCCAATCCGCCTACAGTTTAATTGTTCTTATGGAGCATAACAAGCTGCGCGTGGTTTTGCCAGGTGATACGAGGACTTACAAAGATCGTCTGATTGCAAGCGAAGATATTGATCATGATGGCATTATTGAAGTTGGATTGCTTGAAGCGCCAAAAGGATGGGAGTATTTCGACCCCGCAGATATTCCTTATTTCACCTCCTATTATAAATGGGATGGAAAAGATGGCCTAACCTTTGCAGTCCAGCTATATCGTGATCCATCGGATCGCTTTACTATTAATTTTGATCCAGAGCTGCATGGAAAGGTAAGTATTGACACGAAATCTGTTCTGGATAAAAACCTTAAGTTCATCATGACCGACACCGGAGAGACGTTTGCTGAGGTTTCCTTCTTTTCTCCTTCGGAATGGGATAAGGCTAAGAATGAAGGCTGGGAGCTGCTTGGGCGGGATTCAGATAAAGTCATCGGCTACCGTGGTGAGCTAGAACAAAGTACAACAAAAGAAGGAAGCAATAAGATTGCCTCCCCTATTGAAAGGAAGGGAATAGATGAGTAAAGTTCTGATATTGGAAGATGAAGAGTCCATTCGCAGTTTCATAGTCATTAATTTGAAGCGTAATGGGTTCGAAGTGCTGGAGGCTGCTGACGGAAATGAAGCATTGCATAAATTAACCACTATACCTGATATTGATATTGCGTTATTGGATGTTATGGTTCCCGGCATTGATGGATTTGAAGTTTGTAGACGGATTAGGGAGACTAATGAACGCTTGGGAATTATTTTTCTTACCGCCAAGGTTCAGGAGCAGGATAAAGTTTACGCTTTGTCCGTAGGTGCAGATGATCATGTTAGTAAGCCATTTAGCCCAACGGAGCTAATTGCGCGTATTCAATCTTTGCTGCGCCGAGTAAATGTGCATCGTGAACAGTCGGCCAAGGTTTCTTTTCATTCGGGGCCTTTCAGCTTGGATCTTATTACTAAACAATTCAAACGTGATAATGTAGCCATTGAACTGACGCCTACGGAGTTCTCTCTGATTCAATTCTTTCTTGAAAAAGAAAACACTCCACTTAGCCGCGATCTTCTGTTGGATCATGTGTGGGGCAAGGAGTATATGGGTGATCCCAAAATTGTAGATGTAAATATCCGGCGCTTACGCCAGAAGATTGAGAACAATCCTTCGGAACCGGAATTTTTGCAGACTGTATGGGGGCACGGATATAGATGGAAAGGCCAAGGACAATGATTAAGAAGGGGATGCGCAGACAGATTGTTCTGCACTACATTCTTGTAGTTTTTTTGGCGCTTCTCCTCGTAGAAGTTATCTTCCTGCTGGCCATCAGAACATATTATTATGACAGTGTATACAGCAAGATTAAAAATCACATTTCTGTTTCAGAGTCGTTTTTTCAAAAGAACATGATACCAAGCGATAATAGCATCTATCTGCTACAAGAAGTACTGGAGAGGTTCTCATTGAGCAAGACGGAGCTGGAAATCTTATCGCTAAATGGGGATATCATCACTAGTTCCACTGGCTTTCAGCCGGATCGGACCATTACGACCAGTGATGTACCAGAAGCCGTTGGCGGCAGCGTTGGACGCTGGGTAGGGCGTCAGGCAGGCACGAATGAGAGCGTAATGGCGGTTTCCAAAATGCTGCAGATTCATGGACAGGATAAGTATGTCCTAAGGTATATTACTTCACTAGAAGAAATCAATAATGATTTGCTTAATCTTACCTTATTGTCTACTGCTATTGCTGCAGCTGTTATGGCTGTAGTTGTTGGGTTTAGCTTCGGACTGGCCAATTCGATTGTGAAGCCGCTGAATAATATTACGGCAGTTTCAGCCCAGATGGCCAAGGGGAGATTCAACGTACGGATTAAGGGAGACTATAAATTTGAGATTGGTGATTTGGCTTCAACGCTGAATTATATGGCTCAGGAAATTGTGCGCAGCAATCAGATTAAGGATGATTTTATCTCGTCCATTTCTCACGAGCTGAGGACACCTCTTACAAGTATCAAGGGCTGGAGTGAAACTTTAGTTTCCGGCGGGTATGATCCGGAGGAGACAAAACTTGGAGTCAGCATCATTTCCAAAGAAAGTGAACGCCTGATTGGGCTGGTGGAGGAAATTCTCGACTTTTCTAAGCTGCAGCAGAACCAAATGAAGCTGTCGATTGGGGTTGTAGATGTAAAGGTACTGCTACAAGAGACGATACTGAATGTTTGGGCTAAAGCGGAAAAGAAACGAATTCATCTGCTGCTGGAATGTGAAGACGCGATCTTTGTTAAAGGGGATGCCAATCGCTTAAAACAGGTATTTTTGAACTTGGTAGACAATGCAGTGAAATTCTCACATGAAGATTCCAGTATTGAATTGTCAGCAAAGAGGCTGTCTGCTACAGAAACAGCGATTATGGTACGAGACAGCGGGATAGGGATTAGTGAAGCGCATATCTCCAGAGTTAAGGACCGTTTCTTTCAAGTGGATGCACTTAATGGAGGAACAGGCTTGGGGTTAGCGATCTCACAGCAGATTGTAGAACTTCATAATGGGACACTTGATATGGCAAGTGAGCTTGGAAAGGGAACGGAAGTAACCGTCATCTTGCCTCTTACTGAACCACAGCCGGAAGTTAACTCAGATGAGGTAACTCAAATTACAGCTACCTTTCCTGAATTAGATGATTGGGAGACGTGACCTGAGATGGGGATAACGAAGAATTCGATCCGTATAGTTCGTGGAGAGCCTGATCGGGTTAACGACATCTTGAGGCTGTTGCAAGAAGCGGCAGAATGGATGGAGCGTAACGGGATTAACCAATGGACACCCGGACAATTTAATGAGACCGATATTGCAGGATATTTCGCTGACAGACATGTTTATTTAGCCCTTGACGATGGGGCTGTAGTTGGCATGTTCACGTTGCAATTCAGTGATCCACAGTACTGGGGCAGTAAAAATGATAAGTCCTACGCTTATTTGCACCGATTGGCTGTGAAAGACTCCCACCGCGGCCGAGGACTTGGACAGCAAATGCTTAAATATGCAGTAGTTCTAGCCAAAGATCTAGGCTGTAAGAGTCTTAGGTTTGACACTGTGGCACATAACATTAAGCTCAATCGTTATTATCAGAGCATGGGTTTTCACTACATGGGCACTAACGATATGGGAAATGGTCGTTTAGTGAACTTATATGAACATTTTGAGGAGAGTGCTGAGTCAGACCGTCTGATCCTCAGGTTTATATCAGAATCTGATTTTGAACACTTAAAGCGCTGGAGTGTTTCTCCAGAGTATCTGAAGCAGTGGGCAGGACCTTCGCTTACTTATCCTTTAGACGATGAGCAGCTTGTTAAATACTTAACGGATGCTAATCATCCAGGCTTATCCGATCGCCTTATCTTCTGTGCAATTCAGGAAGCTACGCAGCAGGTAGTGGGCCATATTAGCTTTTCAGCCATTGACCGGGTTAATCGTTCTGCACGTATCGGCAGGGTAGTAGTGGACCCTGAGTTTCAAGGTAGAGGCATTGGTAAACGGATGATACAAGAAATGCTTCGAATTGGATTTGAAGGTCTGGACCTGCATCGTCTGTCTCTAGGCGCTTTCGATTTCAATACAGCTGCCCTGAAAGCTTATGAAGCTGTTGGCTTTAAGCGGGAGGGTGTTCAACGTGAGTCCGCTTTATTCGGTGAGCAATATGTAGATTGTGTGGAAATGAGCATATTAGACAGAGAATGGACGGCTAGCCGTAATTCATAAAATCATTAATTTTGTACAACCGAAGGGGCTGTTGCTCTGGTCATGATCGACCAGGACAACAGCCCCTTTTTATATAAAGTATTTTTCTATATAATGGTTGTTATGAAGGAAGAACTTCACGCAAACGTCCTGTCTTCTCATACACATCCTGAAACAGACGGGAAGGTTGGTTTCGGACCGCCGGCTTGGCAGCCACAGTCTCATGTGGTCCAACGACAACGATATTATTTATGCTTCCCTTGATGACTGCGCCATCCTTAATGATTGCCCCTTCACCAATAATGGCATTCTCAATCAATACTCCACGACCAATGCGAGCTCCAGGCATAATAACACTTTGTTTGATCTGGCTCATCTTACCGATTTCTACCCCATTAAAGACTACAGAACGTTGTAGACTACCTTCTTGGGAGCAGGATTCATTCACGAGAGAGTCCGTTGACGGGATCTGTACACGTGGTTTATGAACTGCAAGCTTATTCCGGCGAACCCGACTATACATAGGCCAATGAGTCTTGTCTAACTTCATGCCATTGTCTTTTTGCAGAAGGTCCATATGTGCTTCCCAGAGACTGCCGACTGTACCTACATCTCTCCAGTAACCCTTGAAACGGTAAGCGAATAAATCATCATTCTGATCCAGCATGGTAGGAATAACGTCTTTACCAAAGTCATGGCTGGAATTAGGATTAGCTGCATCCCGCAACAAGTGCTCCTTCAGATAAGCCCACTCGAACAGGTAGATACCCATTGAAGCAAGATTACTTTTTGGTACTTTAGGTTTTTCCGCAAATTCGGAAATTTTCAGATCATCGTTTACGTTCATTACTCCAAAACGACTAGCCTCATCCCAAGGAACCTCCATTACGGAGATAGTTGCTTTTGCTCCTTTTTCAATATGATAATTCAGCATCTTACGGTAATTCATATGGTAAATATGATCACCGGATAGAATGAGCACATGTTCTGGGTTGCGGCTATCAATAAAGTCAATGTTTTTATAAATCGCATCAGCAGTTCCTGTATAACTGTCTCTGCCTTCAACACCTGAAGGAAGCAATGTGACACCTTTATCCTTTTGACTAACTAAGCCCCAAGGCTCGCCTTCACCGATATGATTATGCAAAGAGTCAGCTTCGTATTGTGTCAGAACACCTACTGTATCAATGTTCGAATTTACACAGTTACTTAGCGGGAAATCAATAATTTTATACTGTCCACCGAAAGGGACTGCAGGCTTAGCCATACTGGAAGTCAAGGGAGCCAATCTGCGGCCTTCCCCTCCTGCCAATAACATGGCGATACAATCTTTTTTGTTGTTCATTTGTTATCCCTCCCATTATTTTGTCAATGCTTGTAATATAAACTTACGACAAGCGCTTGAAACGACATAGGTGAAATATATTGCTTTGTAAACAGAAAAATTACAATTAATATTTCTTTATCAGAAAATCTTTTCTTTTAACATCAAAACATTTTCAAAATGGTAATATTCGGGTAAGGTAATAGGTACAAGCACATTGAAAAAGGTGGTGTAGAATTGGCTGAAAAAGCAAAAATCGAGACCCTTCCGTCAGCTGCTGATATCTATCTGTTCCATGAGGGCACCAATTATCGCAGCTATTCTTTGCTGGGTGCACACACTGCCGCTGAAGAAGGCGTTACCGGTGTGCGCTTTACCGTGTGGGCTCCTCATGCGACATATGTAGGACTAGCTGGTGATCATAATGATTGGGACGGAACACAGGGCGTGGACTCGTTATATAAGATACCCGATTCAGGATTTTGGAGTCGTTTTTTTCCGGGAATACAGCCGGGAACTTTTTACAAATACAGGATTCTTGCCTCAGATGGATCAAGTTTCCTAAAAGCGGATCCTTTTGCTTTCAAAGCCGAGGTTCGACCGGCAACGGCTTCGGTAGTAGCAGAACTGGATGGCTACCGATGGGGAGATGCAGCATGGCGTCGGAAAAGCAAAGCGCCTTATCAACAACCAATGAACATTTATGAAATGCACTTCGGTACCTGGCGTCAAAAAGAAGATGGAGAGTTCTACACCTATCGGGAAATGAGCGAGCTCTTAATTCCTTATTTGGTGGAGATGAACTATACACACGTGGAATTTATGCCGCTGGCAGAACATCCATACGATCTATCCTGGGGTTATCAAGGGACGGGGTATTTTGCGGCAACCAGCCGTTATGGCGAACCCCATGAGTTGATGTATTTGATCGATCAGCTGCATCAGGCAGGTATCGGTGTGATTTTAGATTGGGTTCCAGCTCACTTTGCCAAAGACGCACACGGATTACGTATGTTTGATGGAGCGCCACTTTATGAATATGCCGATCCAATGTTAGCTGAAAAACCAGGCTGGGGGACACTTTCGTTTGATTTCAGTAAGCCGGAGATTTCTTCTTTTCTTATTTCTAATGCGCTTTTTTGGTTTGAGTATTATCATATCGACGGAATGCGTGTAGATGCGGTTACCAGTATGCTTCGATTAGATTTCGAAAAGCGGGATCATCAATATCGGCGGAATGTTAACGGTGGATTGGAGAATCTGGAAGCCATCAAATTTATCCAGAATCTGAACAAGGCTATCTTTCATTATTTCCCAAAAGCATTGATGATGGCGGAGGAATCCAGTGCTTGGCCGGGGGTTACTGCACCAGTGCATGAAGGAGGCCTTGGCTTCAATTACAAATGGAATATGGGTTGGATGAATGATACGCTAGGCTACATAGAACATGATTTTGGTGGGCGCCCTTATCATCATAATTTACTTACGTTCCCAATATGTTATGCTTATGCCGAAAATTACGCATTGCCGCTATCGCATGACGAGGTTGTCCACGGCAAGAAGTCTTTGTTAGACAAAATGCCAGGTGCTTATGAACAGAAGTTTGCAGGGCTCAGACAGCTGCTGGGATATCAGATCTCACATCCCGGTAAAAAGCTTCTGTTTATGGGTGGAGAGTTCGGTCAGTTTATCGAATGGAAGGATCAGGAGCAGCTGGACTGGCTGCTGTTGGATTATGAGAGCCATCGTCGTATGCTTGCATACACGGCTGCACTTAATAAACTGTACCGCTCCGAAAAAGCGCTGTGGGAGCTGGATCATGCTCAAGAAGGTTATCAGTGGATTGATGCAGATGACAATGATCAAAGTGTGATTTCGTATATACGCCGAGGGAAGAAACCAGGAGATACGCTGCTTATTGTCATCAATTTCCAACCGGTAGAACGGCACAATTATCGTATAGGCGTGCCACGGGCTGGGACATATGAAGAGTTCTTTAGCTCCGAAAATGTAGAGTACGGCGGTTCCGGATTGCACAATGTCCCTCAAAAGAGCGTTAAGCTGGAATGGCACAATCAGGTGAACAGCATAGAGCTGACTCTTCCGCCCCTTAGCTTCCTGGTGTTTAAAAAAACGTCACGAATGGGTAAGAATAAAGAGGCAAAAGAGTTATAGATCTAAGTACGAATAGAGAATCCGTACAGTTTAAGGGGGAAATAATCATGAAAGTTTTATTTGCCGCAGCTGAAGCCCATCCTTTTGTCAAAACGGGTGGTTTGGCCGATGTCATTGGAGCACTACCTAAAGCGCTGAAGGCTGCCGGGGTAGATGTACGAGTGATTTTGCCTAAATATCGTGGGATTCCTGATAAGTTCACCGCTCAAATGGAGCATTTAACGGAAGTGTATGTCCCAATTGGCTGGCGAAAACAATACTGTGGAATTGAACGCATTATCTATGAGGGTATCCCCGTTTATTTTATCGACAATGAGTATTATTTTGGGCGTGATGGAATTTATGGTTATATGGACGATGGTGAACGGTTTGCGTTCTATAATCGTGCAGTACTGGAGTGTCTGCCGGCCATTGATTTCCAGCCTGATGTTCTGCATTGCCATGATTGGCACGCGGCCGTAATTCCAATGCTCCTACAGGGGCATTATCGTCACAATCCATTTTACAGTGAAATGCGGAGTGTATTTACAATACATAACCTGTTGTATCAGGGAGTGTTTCCTTATGAGGTACTTGGAGAGCTGTTAGGTCTGGATAGCAGTTATTTTGGTAGTGTGGAGTACTATGGTAATGTGAATTTCTTAAAAGGCGGGATTGTATTCAGTGATCGGGTCACGACCGTTAGTCCGACCTATTCAGAAGAGATTCGCACACCTTATTATGGTTACGGCCTGGATGGTTTGTTGAACGCACGGTCAGATGTTTTAAGTGGGATTGTGAATGGCATTGATACTAAAAGTTATAATCCAGCGACAGATTCCAGCCTTGTCACCCGTTATCGTTCCAATTTAACCAAGAAGACGGAAAACAAAGTAGCCTTGCAGGAAGAGCTGGGATTACCCGTAGATGCTAATATCCCAATGGTAGCTATGGTCACGCGTCTTGTGGACTCCAAAGGCTTAGATCTGCTTACCCGAGTGCTGGATGAGCTGCTATATCACGATGATATTCAATTTGTGCTTCTAGGAACAGGTGATGAATCCTACGAGCGTTGGTTCAAGGAAGCGGCATGGCGGTATCCGACCAAGCTGTCTTCACAGATCTTATTTAATGATGCACTCTCACGAAAAATATATGCTGCCAGCGATATCTTCCTTATGCCGTCTAAGTTTGAGCCCTGTGGCATCAGTCAGCTGCTCGCTTTACGGTATGGTAGCATACCCGTTGTCCGTGAGACAGGTGGCCTGAATGATACTGTGCACGCTTATAATGAAGAAACCGGTGAAGGCAATGGCTTTACGTTCAGCAATTATAATGCACACGATATGATGTTTACGCTGCGCCGGGCGCTTTCTTTTTACAAGCAGCCTGAACATTGGAAAAAGATCACAAAAAATGCATTCGCGGGAGATTATAGCTGGAATGTATCCGCTCAGCAGTACATGGATATCTATGATGATATAACCAGATAAAGTTTAACAAATTCTGTAATGGGTTAATAAGGGATTGCACCCGGGAGTATGGTAAATACTCTGGGAGCAGTCCTTTTTTTATGAAATTAGGAATAAACAGTCGAATGATTTAGCCAGTATAGGGGATAGTAAAAATGTATAAATTTAGCTTCAACGTGAATAAAAGTGATTTTTTAGCTGCGTATTATAGAATTCCCCTCATAGAAATCCATTAAAAGGAAGTTATTGTCACAATTATGCCTTTGCATATTCATGCGTTCTGATTTATAATAAGTCAGTCATTGGGTCAACTTAGATTTTTTCATATGAATAGGGGAGATATAGAAATGAACAAATGGGGTAAACTTAGTTTAGGAATGGTATTAGCGGTAGGTCTGCTCTCAGGCTGCGGTCAAAATAAAAATGATAATGATACCGCTGCTAGTGGTAATGCAAATTCCGGTGCAGTTACTAAAAAGCTGATTATGGGAACAAGTGCAGATTTTCCTCCGTACGAATTCCATAAAGTAGTGGACGGAAAAGATACTATCGTAGGTTTCGATATCGACATCGCTAAGGAAATTGCTGCTGACATGGGCGCTGAGCTTGAAGTTAAGGATCTGCCTTTTGATTCACTGCTTAACGAATTGTCCAGTGGACGTGTAGATATGGTGATTTCCGGTCTTAGCCCGACTGAAGAACGCAAAAAAGCGGTTGAACTCTCAGATATTTATTACAAAGCAGAGCAAGCTATTGTAGTGCGCGAAGCAGATAAAGATAAATACGCTACTATGGACGCGGTGAAGGGCACCAAAATTGGTGTACAGACAGGCTCTATTCAAGAAGAAATCGCCAAAGAGATTGAAGGCGCAAAGATCACTTCTCTTGGTAAAATCTCCGAGATCGTTCTGCAATTGCAATCTAACCGTATCGATACAGCAATTATTGAAGGACCTGTAGCCAAATCTTTTGTTAAGAATTTAGCGGGTCTTGTAATTACCGATGCTAAGCCTGAAGTAGAAGATGATGGATACGCAATTGGTATTAAAAAAGGCAATACAGAGCTTCTAGATAAAGTAAATGCAACACTTAAACGTCTAGAATCAGAAGGTAAGATTGATGAATATGTAGCGGCAGCCAGTGAGCTTGCTGAAAGCACGAAGTAAGGAATGGATATTGTTTTAGGTCTGCTGAAGTAAATTGTATGTGTATTACAGAAAATAGCGGAACTTTGCTATTTTCTATTTTTTTGGAGATAGGGGGATAAGATATTGGATATTACTTTATTTAGAATGGCTTATGATTATCGTGATCTTTTCTTGACTGGATTACAATATACCTTGCTTCTTGCTGTTCTTGGTGTCTTTTTTGGCTTCATTCTTGGGATTATCGTCTCTCTACTACGGATGTCAAAATGGAGAGTGTTACGTTTCTTAGCCACTGCTTGGGTTGAATTTTTGCGGGGCACTCCAATGCTTGTGCAACTGTTTCTCATCCATTACGGGCTGGCGACGTTTGGGATTGAGTTTACTCCGATTCAGTCCGGGGCGATTACACTCTCCATTAACAGTTCTGCTTATCTGGCAGAAATATTTCGCGCCGGAATTCAGGGTGTCGATCGTGGACAAACGGAGGCCGCACGTTCACTTGGAATGAAACAAGGGATGACAATGCGTCATATTGTACTTCCTCAGGCACTTAAAAGTGTACTTCCGGCAATCGGTAATGAATTCATTACCATTATCAAGGAATCATCAATTATTTCATTTATCGGAGTAACGGATTTGATGTTTCAAGCTCGTACGGTTACAACGATTTCGTATGATGGTATGACACCACTCGTGATTGCTGCCTTTATGTATTTTGTTCTAACATTTACGCTTTCCAAGATCCTAGGTAGACTCGAAAGGAGGCTGAATACCGATGATCGCCGTTAAGAACCTGCAGAAGCATTATGGAAAGCTGGAGATTCTCAAGGGAATCGATTTGGAGATTAAAAAGGGTGAGGTTGTCGTTGTAATCGGGCCCAGTGGTTCGGGAAAAAGTACCTTTCTGCGTTGCTTGAATCTATTGGAGCAGCCTACAGGTGGAGAGATCACTTTTGAAGGGGAATCGATCACCTCAAAGAAGCATGATATCAATGCAACGCGTGAGAAGATGGGGATGGTTTTTCAACAGTTCAACCTTTTTCCGCACAAAACTGTTCTGCAAAACATTACACTCGCACCGATTAAAGTAAGAAAACAGCAACAGGCTGTGGCCGATAAATTCGCAATGGAGCTCCTCAAGACTGTAGGGCTTGAAGATAAAAAGGATGTTTATCCAGCTCAATTGTCCGGTGGACAAAAGCAGCGGATTGCGATTGCTCGTGCATTAGCCATGCAGCCGCATGTGATGCTTTTTGATGAGCCTACCTCAGCGCTTGATCCGGAAATGGTAGGAGAGGTACTTGAGGTTATGAAAAAGCTTGCCGAAGACGGAATGACAATGGTTATTGTTACACATGAGATGGGTTTTGCCCGTGAAGTGGGTGACCGCATTCTGTTTATGGATGGCGGGGTAATCGTTGAACAGGGTACTCCTGAACAAGTATTTGGTAATCCTACACATGCTCGGACTAAGGATTTTTTAAGTAAAGTATTATAAAGAATTCGTCAAAACGGCCCTGGACAAGTATCCGGTGGCCGTTTTGTTATAGGGTCCTGAGGGTAATGTGGGGATATATCGCTGGGACTGAGTTCATTTATTTATGTAAACCATGTATAATAGATGGTCAGTCAATCAACAGGAAAAGGAGTACATACATAATGAGAGATGATCTACGCCGGATAGGCATTATTGATATTGGTTCGAACTCCATTCGTCTTGTAATTTATGATACAACGCGCGAAGGAGGCTATAAGATCATCAAGGAGTGTAAGTACTCCGCTCGCCTTAGTGAGAAGATTACGAAGGAGAATAGACTGGAACAAAAGGACATGGAAACGATTGTTCCGGTCTTGCGGCAGTTTAAGGAAATCTGCAATGCTTTTGCAGTGGAAACCATTCGGGCGGGTGCAACGGCAGCTATTCGTAATGCAGCTAACTCAAGCGAAATAATAAGCTTTTTGTCACAATCCTCTTCCATTCCGATTGAGGTGATCAGTGGCCACCAGGAGGCATATTATGGCTTCTTGGGTGTTATTAATGCCTTTAATGTAGAGGATGGTTATGTCATTGATATTGGTGGCGGGAGTACTGAAATCACTCTTTTTTGTCAGCGGCGTTATCAACACAGCATTTCTTTCCCGTTTGGGGCAGTAAATACCAACCTAATGTTTGGCCAAGGTGGGAATTGGAGCGATGAGCAGATTCACAAGCTGCAGACCTTTGTTCTGGGCAGGCTGGTTGAGCATGATTGGCTAAATGCCAAAGCTGGTCTTCCTTTATTCGGTTTAGGAGGGACGGTTCGTTCTTTAGGGAAGCTGGATCAGAAGACACGAGCATACTCATTGCCTAACTCCCATGGCTATACGATGACCAGTGAGACGATCGAGCACTTTATGAACACCCTACCTTCAATGCCTTACGAAAAACGTAAGGATTTAGAAGGACTATCTAAGAGTCGGGCGGATATCATTGTATCCGGGTTGATTATTTTCCATACGGTGTATCAGTATATTGGGGCGAGTGAGGCGGTGATCAGCGGGGAAGGACTCAGAGAAGGTTTGCTGCATGATCTGCTGGAGCCGGAGCAGCCAGTGCGTGCTAGTGCTTTGGAATATAGCTTAAACACGATCATTCGCTTTGATATTCATACCTCTAAACGGTATTTAGATCATATCAACAAGCTAGCGCTCAGCCTGTTTGACGCATTTAAAGATGAATCGAATAGAGCAGAGCACGAGATGTTAATCTATGTGTCCATCATGCTGCATCGTACGGGAACGAATATTAACTATTACCAATCCAAACGACATACTTTGTATTGGTTGATGAATTCACCGATTCGTGGACTTACCCACCGTCAGCTTATTCTTTGCGCTATGATTGCCTCATACAGCACAAAAAGCCGGAAGCAGAAATTGTCCCAACAACATAAGGACATTTTGCTGCCATCCGACGAAGAGTGGATTCATAAGCTCGGATCGCTTGTCCAGCTTAGCATTGCGCTGGACAGCACGGAGATTGGAATTGTAAGCGGCCTGAAGGCCAATCTGCACGGCAATACGCTTCATCTGGACTTAGAGGGCGCATCGTCACTGCTAATTGGCCTAGAGGACATTGAGAACGCGATAAAAGCATTTAAGAATGCTTGGGCGGTGAAGGTAAAACTCGGCTTCCCTTCCAACGTGTAACATCCATTGCAGCAAACTGGCTCCGGAAAGGGGCCTTTTTGTCGTCTGGTTGTTCGTAATATCCATTAGCCTGCAAGAAGCTGGCTTTAACATTATCTTGTAGAGACAACTCTAGAATCTTGACGATCTGTTTACGGATGCCGCTGTCTCTGACAGGACACATCAGCTCAATCCGGCGGGTTAGGTTTCTAGTCATCCAGTCGGCACTGGATAAATACACCTCAGGTTTGCCGCCATTTTCGAAATAATAGATCCGGGAGTGCTCCAGAAAACGGTCTACGATACTGCGTACTGTAATGTTTTCACTTAAGCCCTCTATTCCCGGACGTAGGCAGCAAACCCCTCGCACGATTAAGTCAATGGAGACACCGGCTTGGGCTGCGCCATATAAATCGTCGATCACTTGCTGATTAGAGAGTGAGTTCATCTTGGCGATTATGCGTGCGGGTCTGCCTGCCCGCGCATGTTCAGCTTCACGCATCATTAGCTTTTGCAGGGATAAGCTCATATTCGTTGGCGCTACAATGAAGGAATGCCAGTCAAAATTAGCCGAATATCCAGTCATTTGATTAAACAGCTCGGAAGCATCCAGTCCGATATCGCTTTGGGCGGTGAATAGACTGAGATCCGTGTAAGCCTTGGCTGTACTGTCATTATAGTTTCCTGTGCCTACATGCACGTAACGACGCAGTTCAGGGCCTTCCTGGCGGACAATCAAGGTCACTTTGGCATGCGTTTTGAGTCCGATCAGACCATAAACGACATGACAGCCTGATTTTTCAAGCTGGCGTGCCCAAGCGATGTTCCGTTCCTCATCAAATCGGGCTTTTAACTCTACAACCACTGTAACTTGCTTGCCAGACTCCGCAGCATTGGCTAGTGCAGTGATAAGTGGAGAATTTCCGCTGACGCGGTATAAGGTCATTTTAATAGCCATCACTTGCTCATCTTCTGAAGCTTGAATGATAAAGTCTGTCATCGCATCAAAAGACTCGTAAGGGTGGTAGACTAATACATCCCGTTCACGCAGCACCTCGAAGAAATCCTCGTTTTCTTGAAATTCAGCAGGGTAGACCGGCTCAATAGGTGGATAGTTCAAGTAACTAAAACCTTTTAAGCTTCCGGCAAAATTACGAAGAAAGCCCAGATCGAGCGGACCTTCTATTTCAAATACGAAGTCCTCCAGCTCAAATTCAGCTTGTAGCTGCTCAAGAGCATAGGGATGGATACCTTTTTGTACCTCCAGACGAGCAGGCACCCCGCGACGACGCTTGCGCAGCTCTTTTTCGATCTCTTCCAGCAGATCCTCGGCACCTTCCTCATCGATTGTAAGATCTGAGTTACGAGTCAAACGAAACTCACTAACCGCAACAGGTTCGTAACCGCTGAATAAGGTTTGAATGTGATGGCGGATCACATCTTCAATAAATACAAATTGTCTTTTCTTACTATTAGAGCGGTGTGGAAGAGGGATACATCTTGGCAGATTCGAAGGAATTTGCAGGATAGCAAAATAAGGCTCCTCTTCAAGGCCATTCTTACGAGTAAGAACAACAGCTAGGTAGATAAACTGGCTGTGCACGAGTGGAAACGGCCGGCTCTGATCAACAGCCATTGGCGTAAGTACAGGATAGATGATATCCCGGTAATACTGTTCTATGGACTGCTCTTGGGCATGGGTAAGATCCTTATAATCCACAAATACGATGCCTTCTTTATGCAAACTCCGCGAAATATCACGGAATGTCCGGTATTGATCGGCAATGATTTTGGTTACGCGTTTGATGAGGCGTTTATATAGCCCGGAAGGGGTGTAGCCTGTGAAATCTTTTTTAGTATAACCCGCCCGGATCTGATCTTGAATTCCCGCTACGCGAACGCTTATGAATTCATCCAGATTGCTCGAGACGATTGCCAGAAATCTGGCACGTTCCATTAAAGGGTTATCAGGGTCCTGCGCCTCCTTGAGTACACGGCGGTTAAATTCGATCCAGCTCAAATCCCTATTGAGGTAAGCAGTGGCTGGACTGCTTTGGTTGTTTTTAATCTCTTCTGTATTCATGGGACCTCCAAATATGCTTCGATGTCTGTATCTCAAATCTATTTATCATATTCTATCATTTTACTATTGGATGAGGCACGAAATGTTAAATCTATGTAAAATCTCAAAGAATATTATTTAATTATCTTATATAATAGGATATGATTGTCGCTAATTAGTTAACATAATAAAAATTATGTTAACTTCTTAATGAATCAAAGACAATAATTAAACATGTTATTTCAGAATGGTAACAATTACATACGCATAGGTTACAAAATTGTGATATATTAAGTCCTGTCAGTTTTACAAAAGACAACAATACATCAGGACATCACACAAGATGTACATAAGTACAGGAAATGTACACGAGCGTATACGGAAGTCATACCGCTTACGCCCATCTAAAGAGGAGGCATTTATGAAGAACAAGTTCAGAACCATTAAAACCCTTGCTGCAGTTATGGGAATTAGTGCATTGCTGCACACCGCTCCTGCTTTTGCAGACAGCGTTCATATTGCAAAGGAAGGCAATACTTTCTATACTCTTTCTCAACAATACAATGTCGGTGTTAATGATCTAATGAAAGCTAATCCAAACGTTGCAGCTCTTAATATTTACGATGGACTTAAAATAACGATCCCTAGTAAAATGCAAGCAGAAGCTGTAGCTACGACAGAAACTCCAGTGCTTACCCCAAGCCTGAATGTTACTCCAGAATCAAAAACAGTTGAAGCATGGGGCAAGTCATTTAACTATGAGAAAACGATACAAGTTAAGGCTTCTGCTTATTCCTCAGCGGCTAGTGAGAATGGAGGCTGGGGTGCGGTTGATTATTTTGGAAACCCACTTAAGCTAGGAACCATTGCGGTTGATCCAAGTGTAATTCCTCTTGGAACAAAAGTGTTGGTTACCGGCCATTCACACTCAGGATTGCCTAAAGAAGCTTTTCTGGCTACTGCAACCGATATGGGAAGTGCCATTAAAGGTAACCGCATCGATATCTTTATTCCAGGCAGCCAAAGCTTTGTAGCGGATTTTGGTTATCAATATGTACAATTATACATTGTTAAATAGCTAGCTAAAAATATAGAGATTTATACAGAGATATGGAATGGTTTTAAATAGGTTAAATAAGAAACGGAGGGAGTCCTTAGCGGCTGCCTCCGTTTCTTATTTATTTATTTATTTTTAGAGACCTGCAGCAATTGAGGCACGGTAACGAAAGAATAGCCGCGTTTACGCATAATCGTGATTACCTCAGGTAAAGCCTGAATCGTTCCACTAAGATCACTACCCGGCCCACCTCCACCATGCTGAAGGATAATTGCTCCTTTTCCTGCATTAGCTAAGATGTTATTTCTAACTTGAGTTTTGGAAAGTCCCTTCCAGTCCAACGAATCCACATTCCAATTTACGAGCTTATAACCATGATTTTTTGCCCATCTCAATTGTTGCTCAGAGATATCTCCATAGGGTGGACGAATCAGGCGTGGTTTATATCCGGCTAAGGTTTGAATAATGTTCTCGGTCTCAATGATCTGTGATCTGAAATCATGCATCTTCAGCTTCACAAACTGAGGATGGTCATAAGAGTGATTTCCAATAGCATGTCCTTCTCTAATCATCCGCTTCACTAGAGCAGGATGTTTCTCAGCTCGGCTTCCTACCACGAAGAAGGTTGCTTTGACATGATATTTTTTAAGAACATCTAGCAATTGGGGTGTAAACCTTGGGTCAGGCACATCGTCAAAAGTTAAGGCGATGACTTTATTCCGAGGACCGCTGGTCTTAAAGGTCTCGGGATATTTGTGTAATAGCTGACTCAGAGACAAGCCCTTAGTGTTCTTATTGTTGCTGCTCGTTGAATTATTTGTAGTAGAAGTTCCCGCAGATATCGCCTTGTCTTCGTCAGTGGTCTGCGTACTTTTAATTTGATCCTGTGAGGACTTCTGATTCTGAGCTGGAGCTGAAGCAACCTCTGCTGAAGAGGTTGGAAATAGCAGGACAATGATTGATCCTAATACTACCAGCAGTTTCTGGACTCTCCGTTGATCATACATCCCCAAATGCCTCCTTTACTACCTGATCATCACCATATTCTTCATTGTTATCTCCATTGAAGGATGAATTTATGCCGTTTCTTCAAGGTCTCTGGTAAAGATTTCTTGCACACACTAATGCGTGTATACTAAATAGAACGGGATATTCCCGGGCCAATTATAGACAGGTGGAAGGATGGGGACAAGGATGTCAGAATTGTTTGCACCTTATGAATTGAAGGGTTTAACGCTGAAAAATCGTATTGTTATGCCACCTATGTGCCAGTATTCGGTGGATAAAGAGGATGGCATCCCCAATGATTGGCATTTTGTTCATTATGTAAGCCGTGCTATTGGAGGTACTGGTCTAATCATTGTCGAGATGACTGGAGTACATCCGGACGGTAGAATAACGAA
The DNA here is from genome assembly GCF_037965665.1 of Paenibacillus sp. FSL L8-0333. Taxonomy (NCBI): domain Bacteria; kingdom Bacillati; phylum Bacillota; class Bacilli; order Caryophanales; family Paenibacillaceae; genus Paenibacillus; species Paenibacillus sp. FSL L8-0333. The sequence continues at coordinate 3,770,900 of NZ_CP150186.1, read as the reverse complement.
CCGGGATACAGGGATTTGGAGTGATACGCATATAGAGGCGTATCGTAAGCTCACAGATAGTGTACATGCCTATGGAGCAAAAATAGCCATTCAACTAGGGCATGCCGGACGTAAAGCGGTCGATGCTGAGCCGCCGGTTGCACCTTCTGCAATTCCTTTTGATGCTCGTTCTAAGCAGCCACAGGTGCTTTCTAAGGAAGGCATCCTTGAGATGATAGAAGCCTTTCGTGATGCCGCTCGTAGAGCTGTGGAGGCAGGATTTGATACTGTGGAGATTCATGGTGCGCATGGTTACTTAATTCACCAGTTTCATTCACCTCTGTCCAACCTCAGAGAGGATGAATATGGACAAGATCCTGCACTTTTTGGAGAACAAGTAGTTGCAGCAATCCGAGAAGTAGTGCCAGTAGATATGCCCTTGATCATGAGGGTATCCGCGAAAGAATATGTTGATGGTGGATATGATGCTGCCTATGCCCTGGAGTTTTGCCGCCGATATAAGGATGCTGGAGTGGATATGTTCCATGTGTCTTCAGGTGGTGAAGGGCCCATTGGCTCTAATGGTGGACCTAATGCGGGCCCAGCCTACCAAGCAGATCTGGCAGAATATATTCGCAGTGGATTACAAGTGCCAGTAATTGCGGTAGGACGGCTTGAAGCCTATTCTGAGGCACAGTCCATCATTGCAGAAAAAAGGGCGGAGCTTGTAGCTATTGGCCGTGGGATGTTAAGTGATCCTTATTGGGCTTTACATGCTGAAGAAGCGCTTGGTGGCGTACATGATGTACCTAAACCTTATGAACGTGGGATTTGGAAAAGAGGCTAGACCGTTTTCGATGTGAAGTTTGTCACAGATTTTATGCTCCTTCTAAGGCAATCTTAATAAAGATAAAATTTGAAGGAGCTTGATAACGTGGGGACGGTTCTAAGTAACGAACGGCTGACAGATGGTGTGTATCACCTTAAGGTAGAGACGAATAGTGGCGGAGCAATGGGTCAATTCTACATGTTACGGGCATGGGGAGCTTACCCCATCCTATCCAGACCCTTAAGTATACATGAAGTACACGAGGATAGTGTTGAATTTCTGTATCACGTAGTTGGGGAAGGTACGGAGATATTCTCACGGCTGGGTTCAGGTGATTCGGTAGAGCTTGAGGGCCCTTTTGGAAATGGATTTCCACAGGTCGAAGGGAAGGTTGCGCTCATCGGCGGTGGGATCGGAATTGCACCGCTTTATTATTGTGCGAAGCAGCTTCCGGGGAGTGATATCTTTTTGGGCTTTAGCCGTGAAGCTTACCGGACAGAAGCGTTTCGCCCACTTGCAAGTGAGCTTGTAGTCGATGTTGGCGGTTTAATTTTGGATAGTGTGGATTTCAGCCAATATGATCATGTCTTTGTCTGCGGCCCACACCCTATGCTTAAAGCTGCTCAACGTAAAGGCATTGCTGCTGAAGAAGCAGGCATTAGAACGAAAGTATACCTTTCTCTAGAGAACCGAATGGCTTGTGGGATTGGAGCCTGTCTGGTCTGCAGTGTATCCTGCCGTGATGGTCAAAAGAAGGCCTGTGCAGACGGACCTGTGTTTCTTTCTGAGGAGGTGATTTTCCATGACTAAGTTGAACACAACAATTGCTGGCGTTCATTTTAAAAATCCAATTATAATGGCCTCTGGAACGTTTGGTTTTGGCCGTGAATATGGCAAGCTGTATGATGTGTCTCTGCTGGGTGGAATCTCTGGCAAGGGGTTAACCCTCAATCCGAAAGCGGGGAATCCCGGCACTCGTGTATATGAGACAGCTTCTGGTATGCTGAATAGTGTGGGACTCGAGAATCCGGGTGTAGCTGCATTTATAGATAAAGAATGCCCTTATTGGGAAACACTCGATACTGCTCGTTTGGTCAACCTGGGTGGAGGCACACTTGAAGATTATGTTCTTGGTGCTGAGATGATTCAGCGGGATGCAGATGCTCGTGCGAGTGCAGGTAAGACAGCAGTGGACATGATTGAATTGAATATTTCTTGTCCAAATGTTAAAGAGGGCGGCATTGCGTTTGGGATCCAAACTTCAGAAGCTCAAAAAGTAGTACAGGCTGTTAGACGCGCAACTAAACTGCCCCTCGCTGTAAAGCTGTCGCCGGGAGCCGAAAATATCGTTGAAATGGCACAAATGTGTCAGGAGGAGGGAGCAGACGCTGTCTCACTCATCAACACGATCTCAGGAATGAAGATTGATGTCCGCCGCAGAAGCAGTGTATTCAATAACTTATATGCTGGATTGTCTGGACCTGCGATTAAGCCTGTCGCTCTTCGTATGGTGCATCAAGTTGCACAAAACGTAACGATTCCCGTGATCGGAATGGGTGGCATCACTTCAGCAACGGATATCATCGAGTTTATTATGGCAGGTGCTGCAGTTATCCAAGTGGGAACTTATAATTTCATGAACTTGCGTGCAGGTAGTCAGCTAGTTGCAGAGCTTGAGCAATTTATGGTTGAAGAAAATATTCAATCACTAGAGGAAATACGGGGCATTATATAAAGTGAAGTAGTGAGGGGAATACTATTGACTACTAACCAGATTGATCCTGAGGATATTGAGCTGAAGGCGACGACTGTCGGACGTGATCTCTTGCTCTTAATTAGTGGAGGTGTTCGGCATATTGGTGCTACGAGTACTGCTTATCTGGAGGGGGAGCAGGTTAAAGTACTGACTTCAGCGGTTCCTCATCATAAAGAGCACACGATAAGCGAGCCCATTGCGATCAGAGTAGCTGAAGCGCTGAACAAGACGGTCACAGTAGTGATGGGGATTCATTATGACAATCTCACGAAAGAAGGTATTATGGAAGTCGTGGAAATTGTGAATTTAAAAGTAAATCAATATTTAGCGCAACAAATATGAAACGGTAGTGACAATTCTACGTAAAAGATAGCATGTGAGGAATTAAATTATCTTTTGGAGGAATGAAACCATGTCTATATTTAAAAGATTGCGCGATTTAACCATGTCTAATGTGAACGCGATTATTGACAAAGCAGAAGACCCGATTAAAATGACAGATCAATACATTCGTGATATGACCGAAGATTTAGAAGATGCAGAAAAAGCTGTAGCGGCGCAAATCGCCATTGAGAAGAAATTCAAACAGCTGTATGAAGAACAAGAAGCGCTTGTTAACAAACGTACCCAACAGGCTCATGCAGCAGCTCAAGCGGGTAATGTTGACCTTGCTCGCCGTGCTCTGGAAGAGAAAAATGCTGCTGAAGCTAAACTGGTAGAATACAAAGCAAGCTTTGATCAGAACAAAGCTTCTGCGGATAACCTTCGTGGCAAGCTTGAAGAGATGCGCAAACAGCTTACCCAAATGAAGAACAAACGTGAGACTTTGGTCGCACGTTATAACGCTGCCAAAGCTCAAACCGAGATCAACAAAGCAATGAGCGGATTTAGCTCCGATTCAGCGTCTGCAGGTCTCAAACGTATGGAAGATAAAATGCTGCAAGCAGAAGCTCAGGCTGAAGCCAGCAATGAGATGAGTTCAGGCAATAAATCTCTGGATGATGAATTCGAGAAGCTGAACAAAGATCAAGCGGTTGAAGATGAACTGGCGGCTCTGATGAAACAATACGAGAAGCAATAACATTTGATCTTTAGCCGGTTCACGGCTGGTGTTCACAGGCGAAGGAGAGACAGAAATTCGTTTCTTCTTCGCTTTATCTATGCTTATGAAAGGCATGCAAAATGATTAAGCGGGGGCTATAGAATGGATCTCCATATTCTGGTGTCCATGGTCGTGTGGACGGTGAGCGGCGCTGTGTTGCTGTTTGTACTGATGTATATAGATTCACTTTTTACTCGTTATAACGATATAGAAGAGTTAAAGGCTGGAAATATGGCGGTGACTACACGGTTTGTAATGAAGCTTCTAGCTCAGGCCTTCATTTTATCTTCATCGATAGCGGCTTCCAATAGTTTGCTAGATGCGTTGCTGATTTCGTTAGTATCATTTTTACTTTTGTTAATTCTAGAAAGAACGGTTCGGCTTCTACTAGCAAATTGGGGGAAGCTGGATCTGGATCATGGTACACAGCTTGGTAAAATCGGATATGGCCTGCTATCAGGTTCACTGCAAATTACGGGTGCTTTAATTATTACTGCCTTTATGTAGGAGGAACGATCAAGTTGAGTATGTGGAAACGTATAGGTAACCTTTTCTCTAAGCCAGCGCCTCAGGAAGTTCAAAAAAGTATGCTTAATTTGTCTCCCGGAGACATTTGTGAAGTATCGCTTGTCACCTATGAAGTCACTGGCCGGACACATAATCGGGGCCGTAATGCTGTAGTTCTGACCCTTAGAGATGGAAGCCAGATAGCTTATCTTCATATAGAAGAGCGGGAACAGCTGCAATATGGATTGTACAGACCTATCGATGGGCGGCTTGATAATCCTGCTGAGGTTCCAGCAACTCTTGAGCTCGATGGCTATACATTTTTCCTGGAGGAAGAATATGAAGGTTTTGTCGCTGTTGCAGGTCAGACGCCATTTATGAATGGTGGAGAGCAGCATGTGTGGCAATATCAATCAGATGATTCACGTCTACTGCGTGTAGAGTGGCAACATGGACGGTTTATGCTTTATGAAGGGGAGAAAATAATCCCTGGGGATGTAAAGGTAATTAGAGCATCCTAGCCTAGTAGAGAAGTAATAGATCACTATACCGGAAAAAATATTGTAGAAAAGGCTGCTGCCCATAAACATGGATGGTGGCCTTTTGTGTTTATAATTTTACTTCAAGAGGTCTCATGTTAAAATAATACCTATTACAGCAAAAATCGACGTTTCAGAGCGGAGGTCTTTATGAAGGATAATAAATTTCAGCGGGAAGCGCTGCAAGTCAAAGAAGCTCAGGCCAAAATAATCAAATATGCCAATCCGCTAGAATCAGAAGACGTATCGCTAGATGAGTGTTGTGGACGTTATTTGGCTGAAAAAGTGATTGCTCCACACCCATTTCCTGCGTTTAATCGATCTAGTATGGATGGATATGCGATTATCGCGGGGGATACCCGTAACTGTGTTAATGGACAAGTTGTATGGTTAGAAATTGTGGATAATATTCCGTGTGGCGCAGTGCCTGCGGTAGATATAACTCCGGGAACAGCCGCAAGAATTATGACTGGTGCACAAGTACCGGTTGGGGCTGATGCTGTGGTGATGCTGGAGGTCACGGAGAGACGTGAAGAGGAAGGAAAGACTTACGTTGGAATTCGAAAAAAACTAGAAGCAAACAGCAATATCACACCTCAAGGTTTCGAATTAAGCCAAGGTGATCTTGTATTGCCAACAGGAAGGTTAATCTCTGCGGGGGATATAGCTGTTCTTGCAGCGTTTGGATTACATACCGTGAAAGTCTATCGTCGTCCCAAGGTAGCCATCTTTGCCACAGGAACAGAGCTGCTGGAAGTGCATGAGCCGCTGGAGCCTGGCAAAATCCGCAATAGTAACTCCCCTATGCTCGAAGCTCTAGTCAAAGAGACAGGGGGTGTTCCAGTAATGTTAGGCGCTATTGTGGATGATCTGGAGCTGGCTAGAAGTAAAGTACAGATGGCGCTGGAAACTTATGATTTTGTGATCACAACGGGTGGCGTTTCTGTGGGGGATTATGATATCATGGGCGACTTGGTTCGTGAACAAAGTGGTAATATGTTGTTCAACAAAGTGACGATGCGTCCAGGAAGCGTAACTACTGCTGCGGTTAGAGGTGGTAAGCTGCTGTTAGCTTTATCCGGGAATCCGGGGGCTTGTTTCGTTGGGTTTCAACTGTTTGCACGGCCTGTGATTTCACTGATGCAAAGTGCTTCTCAGCCTTTTTTACCGGAATGGAACGTTACACTCGGTACAGATTATAAAAGAGTGAATAATTTTACTAGATTTGTGCGAGCTCGCTTAGAAATAAAAGACGGCAGCTTGTTTGCTTATCCGGCACTCATTGATGAATCTTCCGTAACGGTCACGATCAAGGATAGCGACTGTTTGATAGTTGTACCCCCAGAAGAAAAGGGGCTATCTGCCGGAGATAAGGTAACGGTGATCAAGCTGCCAGGAGAGATTCGGGGCTAGATGTGGATGGTACTCTGCCCATCGATGATGAACAAAATTTCACCGCAGGTATTGGAGTAATTAAAGGTATTTGATATCCACGCACGCACAGAAATCGCCATAGAATTGCTAGGTCAACGGTATTATTTCCAACATTTCAACATATGAAAAATTCACAATAGATAAGCAAAAAACAGCATTCCTGCTAACCCAATAGTCGCTAACAACCGGTTTTAAAGGGAGGGTTACCCCAGAAATTAGAATAAGAAAACCCACTTACGTACCGTAAGTGGGTTTTTAGTGCAACAATAATCGGGTTAGGGGTGCCCGCCGAATGTAATTCAAATTTGAAGAAAAGCGAGAATGAAATGTCCGGGTAGACGACACAATCATAGCAATTCTCCTTTCGGAAGAGTCGCTGCTCTGCTGGTTGGAGTTATTAGCCTGCGCCAGTGCCGAGATTAATCACCCACAGATGCTTAAGGACTCAGATGATCTTATTTGCATATTTATCACCTTTTAAGCGGGGTTTCGGACCTCAGCGTCGCTATTTCATAGCATGGAGCTCATATTTGCGTATTTCAGGCCAATAGCGACCTTGAGGTCCGTTAGCCACCCAAATATGAGATAATCCTGCGTTTAAGGTCAGCTGAGTCCGATAACAACTCTGCACTAGCGAAGAGCGGCTACTCATCCGAAGTATGAGCTCCCTTTGTGATGATTAATTATCGACACGCCGCTCGATCGCCTCAGACATCGTTTTATCCGTTAGATGAGCGTAGATCTCAGTTGTCTCGGTGGATGCGTGCCCGAGCTGTTCCTTCGTTTTATAAATATCATTTTGCAGATAATAATCTGTTGCAAAAGAATGACGCAGCTTATGAACCGTAAGATACGGTTTACCAAAGCGTTTAGCGTACTTAATAATCATTTCTTGAATCGCACGTTTGGTCATACGTTTGCCTTCTTGACGCCCGTTAGGGAGAGAGATAAATAAGGCCTTTTCTCTCTTGGGTGTTTTGTAGCGAGATTGGCGCAGACTAAGATAAAGAGCTAGATCATCTTTAGCTTGCTCTCTAAAATAGACGGGTGTCTTAAACGTTTCGTCATTATTCCCTTTGCGGGTGACATAGAGCAGCTTGTTGTTAATATCCAAATCGTCTACGTTTAGATTGACTACCTCAGATACACGCAGGCCAGAGTTCAGAATCAAGCTGGCAATACAGGCATCACGCTCGTGATTCAATTGAAACGAATAATAAGCCTGTTTGTTGCCTTCCACATCCCGTCCATACCCTTCATAAATGTACCCCACAAACTCCAGTAATTCCTCATCTTCCAAAATCTTACCCTTTAATTTAGCGGCAGTGTCTTTTGGCTTATGTGTTCGTTTGACCTCAACCTTAGCCATAATGTTTCGCTTAAGCAATGGATAAAAGTTCTCGTCCTCAGCGATTTGACTTAAATAATGAAATAAGGAGCGTAATGCAGATAGTTTACGGGATACAGTAACACGAGTGTTCGTACCTTCGGCTCGGGTAGTTAGATGCAACCGATATCCGACAATACTGTCCATAAGTAGGGTTTCCAATTCTAGAAGCGTGATCTCGGTATTTGAGCCGGCTTGGGATAAGCCCTCTGCCCGCAACCAGCCGAAAAAAGATTCATAATCCCGGATATACTCCAGCAGTGTGGAGGGGGAGAGATCAGGTCGTTTATAGTCAATAAACTGCTGAACGAACCAGGGCATGAGGGGGAGCTTTTGATCAAGTTTTTTACGGTCATCGTTCTTTTGAACGCTCATGTGATTCACCTTTTTCCATAGATTGCATAAAATCTCTTCCTTCTATCTTAACATGTTTTGTCCCAGATTGGACTTCGAATGAAGGGAAAACTAGGGCCGAGCCTTGCTCCTGATGCCGCTAAGCTTTATGATGTGAAGTAAACATAAATGTCAGAGGTGCACATAATGAAACTTGAAATTGAGCTGGTTCCCAAAGAACGTAAGCATACTATAAGCAGATTAATGCAGTTCTACCTATATGATTTCACCCGTTATTTAGAATTTGATGTCAATCAAGACGGGGTATTTCCAGCCTATCCGGGTCTAGAAGCTTATTGGAGTAGCGGAAATAATAAATCAGCGTATTTGTTTAAGGTGGACGGGCATATTGCTGGTTTTGCTTTGGTGGACAGGTTATTGCGTAATCCTGAAGGCCAGTTTTATATGACTGAGTTTTTTGTGATGCAAAAATACCGCCGAAGTGGTGTAGGAACATGGGCTGCGCATAAGCTTTTTGATATGTACCCTGGTGAATGGAAGGTTTCACAAGTCCGTGCGAATACGCCCGCTCGTGATTTCTGGCATAAAGTGATCGGGGACTATACCCATGGAGAGTTTCAAGAGCGCTTTAATCCACAACAAGGCAATCCCAGCCAATACTTCAACACATTAACTATTAATCGAATTAAGAAATGAAAATCCGTGTGTTTTCGGGTTTTTCTTAAAGAAGGAGTTTACCATTAACAGCAAATGGAATGGAAAAGTGGTGCTAAGCGAGTGAGAGCTAGACAGTGGAGGATGACCAAGAGAGCGTCAAGAAGGACGGCTAGGAAACTGTATTTTTTTATATAACTGGCTAGCTATTAAGAACATATACGAATTGTAAAGTAATGAGCATCTAATGCTCTCTACTTTAGTTAACATAACATTATTTATGTAAACCAATTAAACCATTCACCATAAAAAGGGTCGTTGGTTTATTTTTTGTGTTCAAAATACCCAGTCAGTGAGGGCAATATTGCATATCTTATGATGTACTCAATTACAAAGGAGGAGTCAACAATGGGCGAATTTGCAGGAGGATACGGTGGTTTCACTTCCACAGGAGCTATTCTGGTTCTGTTTATCCTGTTGGTTATCATTACTAAAACCCTCTGTCTGTAATCCTTTAACTTCACAAATTAAAGGTTCCGTCAGTCTAAATGACTGGCGGATTTTTTATGTCCAGATATGTAGATTGGAGGAGGGGAATACATGTGACTAAGGATATTGACATAATACTAATCCAAAACATATATTAAACAGTGTTCAAAGATTAAACAGTGTTCAACACATGAGGAGACAAATTTATGACTAAAGAACAACGAAAAGTACGTGAGCGTGAAGAAATGAGGAATCTAATCCTGCAAAATGCAGCTTTATTGATTGCTGAAGAGGGAATAGAGAAGCTCTCTATCCGAAAAATCGCTGAGAAAATCGAATATTCACCGGGAATTATTTATCATTATTTTAAAGGCAAAGAAGAGATTATCGAGAACTATTTGCAACAAAAATATACGGATATGCTTACTGAGCTTCAGTCTGTGCAACAAGAGGTACAGCAGGAATTACCTCCAGATACACTTTTAAAACGATCATTGGAGAAGTTCATCAGGATGTCTCTTTCCACGGGTGTAGAATACCGGAATGTCATGCTAAACGATACGCCGGCTGTTCTTAGTTACACAGCTGTTCTATTTAGAGGAGCAGCCCAGGAGCGTAAAGCGATTGGGATGCTCTGCCAGGGCCTGTTCAGATTTGAAGCACAGAAAAACCGTGAGGAAGCTTTCGTAGAACTCACTGCTCAGGTGATATGGAGTGCAGCGTTCGGTTTAATTATGCGTTTGCTTGTCGAAAAGGATCTGCCTGATGATCAGGTCGAAGCTCTGATTTCATGTCATTTGGATTCAATGGTTGCTATTGCCTCCAGGTAAAATCTAAATATTTTCATGAAGGGAGGGGGAGGTTGTTATAAAACATATAAGGAAAGTCGTAGTGCTGTCGGTGTTGATTTCGGTTATTGCAGTGTTTGCAACAGCGGTTGGTTTGTTTTCAGATGGGATAAGTGATGGAACAAAATATACTTTTACGTCAATATGGGGCGAGGATGTAAAGCTTCAGGGGTCAGGAGTGTACAGCCATGATTCTGTCTCTGCGGCGGCACAAGCTAAAGCACAGGATGGAGTTACATTATTTCTTGCCATACCTTTACTGCTCAGTTCGCTCATCACGACAATTAAAGGCTCGATAAAGGGGAGGATGCTCCTTACGGGCACTCTGGGGTACTTTTTATATACTTACGCATCCTACAGCTTTCTGACGATGTACAATTCATTGTTTTTAGTTTATGTGCTGTTGTTTTCTTTAAGTTTTTTCGCATTCATCCTAGCTTTATTTTCCTTCGATAAAGAATCCATACATACTTACTTTAAAAACAGTTTACCTTCTAAAGGAATCGGCTTTTCACTAATGGTTATTGCTTTTATGATTTTATTTCTCTGGCTAGGGAAAATACTGAATTCACTACTGGGGGGAATACCGCCACAAGGGCTAGAGCACTATAGTACGTTGGTAATTCAAGTTTTGGATCTTGCGATCTTGGTCCCATTAGCAATTGTTACGGGGATTATGGTCATTCGTAGACAACCTTTTGGGTACCTACTGGCAACTGTCGTTGTTTTCAAAGGAGTTACATTACTGCTAGCAATTACGGCAATGCTGGCGGCAATGATCTATAGCGGTGTGGCTGTGTCTATAGCCGAGTGTGTAATTTTTCCGACGATGGCTTTAGCTATTGCTGCTTGTATGGTTATTTTGTTAAAGCATGTACGTGAACCCTTAAGATAATAAGTGACCAGCGAGCGGAAGGGAGCGATTAGAATGAAGACAATAATTATGTTTACCTCGAAATATGGGTGTGCGGAGAAAGCGGCTTATTTATTAAAATCTCAACTGGGCGAAGAAACCGAAGTAGTTAATTTGATGCATGCTAAAGAGCCGACACTGGAACGATATGATACGGTCATCTTGGGAGGATCTATTTATTATGGGAAAATCCAAAAACAAATGACTGATTTTACAGCAAAATATCAACATGAACTAGGGAAAAAACGAGTAGGATTGTTTATTTGTGCAGGAGCAAAAGGTGAGGAGGCCTCACAAGAATTGAAATCTGCGTTTCCAGAAGTGTTATATAACCAATCTGTGACGAAAGAAGTTTTTGGAGATGAGATCTATGAAGAGAAGCTAACTTTGCTAGATCGGTTTGTATTGCGGATGGTAAAAAGAAAAAATAAGAACGTAAATGGGTTGTCAAAAGAGACGATAGAGCGTTTTGCGCTTGCTATGAAAAGGCAGTGAAAGTGAGTGGACAAACGAACTGCTAAACGTACTTCAGGTCATAGTTAACATAATTATGATTATGTTAACTATGATCTTGACATTCAAAAAAAGTAGTCCTTCTTGTGAGAAGAATTTTACTTCCTCATATCGAGTCTCTGTTCATCGAAACATGAAAACCCTACAGAATCGTGCAGAAAAAGTCGGGAAGGTAAAAACCTTCTCTGATAACCTATAATTAACGAGGGGAGGCAACGTCATGGATACGCTGATACAACTGAACAAAGCAATAAACTATATTGAGGAGAACCTAACAAATCAAATTGATTATCAGGAGGTTGTGAAAATAGCCTGCTGTTCGGAATATCATTTTACTCGCATGTTCTCATTCCTAGCAGGCATTACTCTGTCGGAATACATCCGGCGTCGACGTCTAACCTTGGCAGCACTCGAGCTATCACAAAGTAATATCAAAATTATCGATACCGCTCTGAAATATGGTTATAATTCGCCTGATTCCTTTTCTAGGGCTTTCCATAGCATGCATGGGGTAAATCCTTCGGAAGCTCGGGTCCATGGACAATCCCTTAAGGCGTTCCCTCGGATGTCGTTTCAGCTGACTATCAAAGGAGGAAATGAAATGAATTACCGTATTGAAATCAAAGAATCTTTTCACATCGTGGGCATAAAAAAACGGGTACCAATCATTTTCCAAGGGGTCAATCCGGAGATTGCGTCGATGTATGAAGGGTTGACGCCGGAAATGATTGATGAGATGAAGAGATTTTCCGATGTTGAGCCCTCAGGGTTTATAAGCGCCTCTACAAATTTCTCTGAGGGGCGTATGGAGGAAAAAGGAGAGTTCGATCATTATATTGGCGTTGCCACTACGAAAGACGCATGGAATGGCTTGGATCAGCTGGAAGTGGCGGCCTCCATGTGGGCTGTATTCACAGTCGTCGGCTCTTTTCCGAGTGCGCTACAAGAGATCTGGGGGCGAATATATTCGGAATGGGCTCCGTCATCGGGATATGAGCTAATTAAAGGGCCTGAAATTCTTTGGAATGAGCACAAAGATATCACATCGCCAAATTTTAAAAGCGAAATATGGGTGCCTATCACTAAGAAATAAAAGAGTTTGGTTGGATTAATGAGACTGAGAGCTGAATATCCTTTCACTACGAAGCTGCCGCGAAAAACATTCCGGCAGCTTCGTCAAGCTATAGGCAGGATATTTCGAAAATGTTGTAGAAGTACAATTGGTGAGTCGAATGATTTTTGGAATGTTGTAGATTTCAATTTTTATGATTCAGACGAAGATTGAATCAATGAATCCTTCTATTTTAAAGGAGTCCTTATGACGAACGAGAAGCTTTTGGACTTACTAGGCAGTTACGATATCCAACAGCCTGAGATTATTTTCTTAAGGCATAACGAGAACAGAACCTATCGTGTTAATGACAGAACGGGAAAATCATATTTACTCCGCATTCATGACCCTTTTATAGATGACATGAAAGGTCTGCAACATACATACGGCGGCATTCTTGGAGAATTGCAAATGCTTGAGAAGCTGGGAAGCTGGAGCAGCAACGAAATACAGACTCCCGTAAGAAACAATGAGGGTGAACTTATTACGATCATTGAATACGAAGGTGAACTGCTAAACTGCTCCGTCCTCACCTGGCTGGATGGAAGAGACATGAATATGAATGATGTTAACAATCTTGAACTGGTAAAAGAACTGGGATCGCAAATAGCAGAACTGCATACTTTTTTTCGGCAGTACGAACATACAGGTATGGAGATTCGACCGAGTCAAGGTAAAGCTTATAATGAACGGATGATCCGTGTGATTCATTCGGGTGTGAAAAAGAATTTATTTACGCCTTCTGATGCTAATGTCATTGAACAAACGCTGCAATTGATCAACTCCCGGTTAGATGACCGTGGCGGGGAGGCTGGCCCTGACCTTATTCATGGGGATTTGTGTATGGGTAATATCATCATCACAACCGAAGGAGAGGTGCGCTTCATCGATTTTGGCTTTTTCGGTAACGGTTATGCCTTACTTGATGTAGCCATGGGAGCTATGATGCTGCCATCCGATCGAAGAGATACTTTCCTAAAGGGTTACTACAGAGAGTACGAAAATACAGCGAATGATCTACTTCAGTTGGAAGGTTTAATGTTGGTCGCTATTATTGGATATTACGTCTTCCAGATGGAGAATGTACATGTTCATGCCTGGATGCGTGAAAGAATGCCCAAATTATGCGCTGAGTATTGTCGCCCCTTCCTCAATGGTGAAAGTATATTTTATAAAATATGAAATGGAATGTTCATGGTTGAACTAACGAGGAGTGGTAGGTTTGATAAAAATTGATTATATCCGTTTATCACCAAACGTGTTATCAAAAAAATAGTAAAATAATACTGTTAAGCGCGATGGCTGTCGATGAGCATTTATTTCGATTATATTATAACAAGGAATGAAAGGGGGAATGGTGTTGATTGAACATAGCAATCTTGAAGAATTTCAAGATCCGGTAAATTACGATCTTGAATTTGACGGTGAAATGGACAAATATCAGTTCTATCTTGAGCTTGCTAGATCGAGTCCTGGGGAAGTGTTAGAACTTGCTTGTGGTACAGGCTTAACAACGATCCCCCTCTCGAAAGCCGGTATAACAATGACCGGTGTAGATATCTCTTCAGCAATGATTGCATATGCGCGGTTGAAGGCGAAAGGGCTGACTGTTACTTTTATGGAAGGTGATGCCCGTACCTTCGAATCGGACAAGCGATTTTCGATGATTTATTTGACTGGTAATGCATTTCAGGCATTTTTAAGTGATCAAGATCAAAGCGATTTGCTCACGACCGTTCACAAACATTTACAACCTCATGGAATCTTTGCATTTGAGACCCGTAATCCGGAGGGAACGGATTTATCCGATCAAGAGGAGACAGAATGGGGATCATTTATTGATAAGGATGGAAATAACGTCAAGGTATCAGGCACACAATGTTACGATGCTGGCCAGCATATCATGCATTGGGTCACGATGCGTGATTGGGGGTATAAACGAACGACTTCCCGGATTGCTTGTCGGTTCACGGATCCGAATACGCTGCATTCTTTATTAACCCGTCACGGCTTTCGCGTCGAACATCTATATGCTGACTGGAATAAAACGCCGTTTTCTCCGTCATCTTCATCTATCATTAGCGTTTGTAGGAAATGTTAGGAGAAACGTAATGCATTGCAATAGAACTCCCCCTCAGATTGAGGGGGATTTTGTTGTTCCTAAGTTTAGCATACTTTTCGCATTAAGAATTCAATCGGTCCGCGGGACATTCGTTTTCTCCACCTATGTGAGAAGATCACACATGTATCGGATGAAGAAAGAAGTTCTGCTCAATAAATAAAAAAGAAGTCGACCCTCTCGTTGGTCGGCTTCTAATTGTTCTATTGCGCGGTCAGGATTTGTGGACCTTCAGCGGTGATGGCGATCGTATGCTCGTATTGGGCGGCGAGTTTGCGGTCCAGCGTCCGGGCGGTCCAGCCGTCCTGATCAATTGTCATGTTGTAGGTGCCTTCAGTGATCATGGGCTCGATCGTGAATACCATGCCTTCCTTGATGCGGGGGCCTTTGCCGGGCTTGCCGACATGCATATAGGTAGGCTCCTCATGCAGGTCACGACCGATGCCATGAGCGAGAAGGTCGCGCACGACGCCAAAGTTGTTCGATTCGGCATGCTGCTGGATTGCGCTCGTCACGTCTCCGAGCCGATTGCCGGGCTGTGCCTGCGCGATGCCGAGGTCAAGGCACTCCTTCGTGACGCGCATCAGCTTCTCAGCCGCCGGTGAGATCTTCCCGACCGCATAGCTCCAGGCTGAATCGCCGAGCCAGCCGTCGAGCTCCGCTACCGTGTCGATCGTCACGATATCGCCTTCCTCAAGTGGCTTATTTGTAGGGAAGCCATGTGCAATTACGTCATTGACGGAGGCACAGGTCGCATATTGATAACCATTGTAGCCCTTCGTATATGGTTTGGCGCCGTGCTTCAAAATAATATCCTCGAATATGCGCTCAATCTCGTTCGTTGTGATGCCCGGTTTGATGAGCGGGGCAATTGTGCGATGGCATTCGGCCACAACCTGGCATGCCTTGCGGATGGCTTCGATTTCATACTTGCTTTTTAAGATGACCATGTTTGTTTCAGGACTCCTTTGTAATGGCTTGTATCGCGAGCTGGGCGATTCGATCGATGTCCAGCTCGGAATTGCTCGCATAGTAGTGCAGCCCGCAGCAGCCGACCAACACGGCAAGCATAAGGTTGATGCTGTCGTCTTCACGCTGCATAGTCGATTGGAGTGGAACATACAGCCTTTCCATGAATCGTCTCTTGGCAGGGTGCCGATCTTTCTCTGGCAAGCCTGTAAAATGTTCCGCTGCCATTTTGTAGACGAGATATGCGCGGGCATCTGACTGCCACAACTGGAGTAGCGTCTTGCAATACGTTAACAACTGCCTGTCGTCAGGGTTGTCCCGGCTGATGTTCGCCCATTGAGTCAGGGTTTGCTCACATCGCTCGAAGCCGCTGCTCAGCACATCTTCTATTAGTAAATGCCGGTTGGGGTAATAATGGTATACCGTGCCATAACCGAGACCAGCCTCGCGGGCGACGTCGCGAATATCAAAGCTTCCGCCCGTACGGAAGTAGGTATGCGCGGCGAAGTCCAGGATCTGTTCTCTGCGCTGCATACGTATGAGCTCATTTTGTTCTTTGGTACGGGGGCACATGGGCGCGTTAACCTCCTTTTTTTATATAGACCTGCAAATTTGTCAATATAAAGAGTGTAACGCATGAGGCGGAGAAATGCAATTATCCGTTGGCGTTCGATGAAAACAAGTATTAGACTGAATAATAAAGTGCTTACCGGGTAAGACAATCCTGAGATACGAATTTGCATTGAATCGCTTCGTCAGCAGCAAGTTCAAGAGCCGACACCGAAACAAATTAAGCGGGAGATGGATGAAAACAACAAGGACGCCATCATTGCGTCGTTAAAACGAAAGATGAAGAAGCTCGAAGAAGAAAATAAAAAGTTGCGAGAACAACTTAAGTTTTCCTATGCGGAGGTCTATCAATGGATTTGAGGGAATGACTGTTAGCTTATCCAGCTTACGGGCAGCTTAATTTAAGATCATACTCGGTGAACTGTATCATAAATAGGGGCAAGTTTAACCCTTGAAACCAGTGAGCTAGGATCAATTTCGTTTCGAGTTAATGTGAATAATATCCATTATTTTTAAATATGCGACAAAAATTGCATTTGAAGAAATATTATTGTATGATTTTATTGTGTTAAAAATTGGAAAATTTAATCGTCATTGTGTGGACAGTACGGATACTACTTCAGCAGTTAATTATGGCGTAACCAAAGTTTCTTATACTTATTAACTAAGGAGAAGCAGCCTTGCGTAAGAAGAAATATGTTAGCATAGCCTCAATTACATTGATTGTGATTATGGTCGTTCTATTCTTCAGTATGAAAAATGTTCTTTTCGACGGCTCTTCTAACAAATCAGAGGAACAGGCCGTCACAACAACCAGTGAGATGATTAACGAGACAGAGAAACCAGCTGCCACAATAACGAATAAGGGAACCAATGAAAAGAAGAGCGTAACCGCGATGGAGGCACTGCGCCTTGGGTACTCAGAGGCGAATAAGCTTACGGAAGAAGAGCCATTACTTATTAACATAACAAGCACGGATGACACTTCTGTTTCCCAGGAACGAACCGATGGTTCGGATGGAACAAGAGATGCTTGGAATCTCGAATTTGGCAGCAAGAAAGGGAATGTTTTTATTTATATCAAGATCGATAATGGAATGGCCATTAAGACTGATGTGAAAAAGCACGATAAGAATTTACTTGTAAAAGGACAGTATGCGATATCTGATATTCAAATCGATTCTTCCGATGCAGTTAAACAAGCTGTTGAGAGACTGGGGATGAAACCAGGAAATCCTGCTATAGCAGATGACTGGATCAAGGGGTATCATTTTACTATCAGCAGGTATAATACTGATCCTAACTCCTCCAAAACACGTCTGCTGCTAAGAGTTATGGGTATCTCGCCAAATTCTCCTAATCGTGAGAATGACAGTTTGAGAATGAGCGCTTTCTTTGATGTCAAAACAGGCGAATTGATGAGCGCTACCGAGATGACAGGCTTCGACAAGGATGGGAATACCATGTGGAAGAATATTGAGCTTAAATACTGATGACGGCATAAATAAATGAAGAAGGAAGATATTTTCGTAAAAATACAACATATTACCAAATAAAGAGTTATTATTGATGGAACTTACCGTGCGTTACTGCTCATGAGCAGACGCATGGTAAGTTTGTTTTTGTGTAAAGGCGTTATTAACTGTCTACTTGGTAAAGTCTATACGCATCACTCAAGTTTATTGAACTGGAAATATCCATTCTTCGAGGTGATGTATATGCTGAGTATATTCTTTAGTCCCCTGAACGGCGGTTAGGGCAATTGGAACCTAGCGGATCAAAGAAAGAGCATCCTGCAAAGGATGACCCAAAAACTCACCGTTAAAAACAGCGCGGTGAACTGTATCACAAGTTGTGGTAAAGTAGATTGTTGGGTTGAGCTAAGAGCAGCAATGTTAAAAATTGCAGATTGTTGTTTATAGATTGCTAAGTGAGGATTGAAAGGCTGGAAGATCGATGAATAAAGGGATGCAGGCGATTCGCAAAGCTAATAATTTTGAGCGATCCTAATAAAAGATGAGGTATATGTGATGCCAAAAAACGATAATATGCTGGCAATCCTATGGATGCTGAATTCGGGTGTTAAAATGACCGCAAAACAAATATCCGAAAAGTTAGAAATAAATATAAGGACAGTCTATCGGTATATTGATGCGCTAAGTGCCAGTGGAGTGCCTATAATATCCGACACTGGTCATAATGGCGGGTATAGCCTACTGAATAATTTTATCAGAGCACCACTGCTATTTGATATTGAAGAAAAAAAAGCACTTCTTCATGCTGCTGTTTTTGCAAAAGAAGCCGGATACCCTTTGAGTGAGGCATTAGGTAATGCGACATCCAAATTGAAAATGTATTCGAATGAGGAACAGGAAAGTGTTCTCAGCCGTCATTTAGCCGGATTTGAAGTTATAAACCGTAGGGGAGATCCTTCTATTCAGCCAGTATTAGCGGAATTGGAGCAAGCTGTAGCAAACGAGTTCTCTGTAGAAATTGATTATCACACACGCCGTGATGATCAACCCAAGACTAGGGTGATAGATCCCTATGGTATGGTGTACTGGAACAATAAATGGTATATTGTTGCATTTTGCCACCTGAGAAATGAGATTCGCAGCTTTCGGGTAGAACGGATTTTACAAATCAAGCGGACTCAAAACATATTTAAACGTTCCGAAGCTTTTTTGGCTCGAGAATTTTTTTTGCGAAATCTATTACCTGATTTAGTCGGCAAGGACGGGTTAATTGCTTTAGTTATCGAAGGTAGGTCAGAGGCGTTGGATGACTTATGCCTGCATTGGTTTTTGGGGCATCATCTGAAAGAGCGTACATCAAATCAAGCAATCTTTTTACTTGAGGAAAAATCAATTCATACCTATGTTCCTAATTTTCTCTTATCCTACGGGAAATCCATTCAAGTAATCGAACCACAGAGTTTGAAGGAAAAACTTGTTGGTGTGGTGTCGGAGTTATTGGAATATTATCAACTTTAATAACTTCACTGACAGCGGATGTCAGTGAAGTCATTTTATAATGACGATAATCATTGATTACCGATGGTTGGTATCACTAGATGAATTGTAAAATAAGGAGAACTTGCAAATGAATAATACGGTATATCTTTATGTGTTTGACACAATGGCAGACTGGGAAATAGGCTACGTAACTGCCGAACTGAAATCGGGAAGATATTATAAAAAGGGGCTGGTCCCGTCAAAAATAGTTACCGTGGGAATTGATAAGACTCCAGTAACTACAATGGGCGGATTGAAAATACTGCCTGACATCAAATTGGATGAGTGCAGCATTGAAAGATCAGATCTATTGATTTTACCCGGTGGAGATACATGGACAGAAACCATTCACCACCCCCTCTTAAAAATCGCTGAAAGGTGTTTAAGGGAAGGTATATGGGTTGCAGCGATTTGTGGTGCTACAATGGGACTTGCCCAGACAGGATTGCTGAATTCACGTGGGCATACAAGCAATGATCTGGAATACCTTAAAATGATCTGTCCCACTTATACAGGAGAAAAGTATTACAAAATGGAGTCTGCTGTAACGGATGGAAAACTGATCACAGCATCTGGAATAGCTCCATTGGAATTTTCTGCACACATCTTGAAAGCTTTGGATGTGTTTTCTCCAAAAACATTAGACGCCTGGTATAGCCTTAATAAGACTAATGATTCTAAATATTACTATGAGTTGATGAATTCAATACAATGAAGGTATCAGCATTTAAGGAAAAGTGAAAGTGTGTTGTATATATGGATATGGACAAGATGCCACATGAGTAACAATGCGACTTAAAATATTCCTTCCATAGGAATCCTAATGGAGTACGATAGTTAAGCATAAAGGGTTCCACATATTAGTCATGTATAATATGTAGAACCCTTTATTATATCTGACTTTCCTAAATCTAGATCTTGATTAATTGAAAAAATAAAGTTGTAGACTGCACGCTGGCATTAAGTTGTTTAAGAATACATTTGGATAAAGTGGGAGATATTACTGAAAACTTCTCCAGATGGGCGGTTATTATGAAAAAAATACTGATATCATTTTTGGTGATACTTATTTTTTCCACTGTTACAGTAGTGGCTGCGCCTGAATACGCAAAATGGGGCAAAATTGCAGTAGAGGAAACACAAAAACGATACAATGCAGTCATAATTGATTATAAGCACATTGGTCGTACTGAACTAACACCTAAAAAGTCTGAAGAGAAATTCAAACTATGGATTAGAAGCAAAGCAGGTAACGAGTTTGGGGTTTTTGTATCAATCCAATTTGACCCATCAACTGATACAATCCAATCGATTCAGTTTTCTGAAACTAATCGTTAGATTTAATAAATCTCGCTATTTACGCTAATGGGGCACGATAGCACAATGACAACAGGCTGCCGAGATCATAGGCAGCCTGTTCAGCTAACGGGCAGAATAACGTGATGTAGGTGTGTATTTTAATGAGAAGAGTAATAGAGGTGGATTAAAGATAGGACTTTATTTTCCAGTCCAAGACTACCGCTGGTTTTATAAGGCGCCATTCTAAAAACCCTATTTTCCTCGGACATTACCTCCACAATATCAGCAGGGACCACGATCTTTGAGAATTTCCATCGTATGACTAGTTTAACCTCTAATTGAACTATCTTAATCCCAGGATGAAATCCCTGCAAAATGCTGTGAAATAACAGCATTTTATAAACTAGAACTAAGGACAGCTTACCTTACCAAAAAGGACTAAAATTACTACTTTGTTCTATAATTTCAACATATGAAAAATTCACAATAGAAAAATCAAAACCTATTCCTCTCCCTAGCTACAATTCACTAATTCAATAAGTTCTACGCCCCCACAAACAAAACCCATGAAAAAGGATACCCAACACCAACCTCTATGTTTACACAAGCTTTTTTTCTATTTTTATTGCTAGTTCCATAGCTTGTAGGGCATGGTCTAACTCGATTATGGATGAAGTACCCTCCTCTAAGCATTGGAGAGCATGCGTAATACTCTTTTCAAAAGGATTAGCTTGTTCTATCAATAGTTGCTGTTTACCTGCAGAGGTATATTCAATTAATGATCCTTCAACCTTTCCGTTCATGTCGTCACTTTCTTGATAGACAAGCTTTCCTTGTTCAAAATAAGCTTCATACCCTACGGAAAAAGGATAACCAGCTGGCATTTGTGAGGATACAACGATTTCTGCGGAGACATTCGTTTTCTGAAAATGGGTACGTACTAACGCTTGTTCATTTCGTCCACCATCGGTTCCCCACACAGAGTATTCTTCTAAAGATCCAAGCAGCCAGGTAACAAAATCAAGTTCGTGAATCATCAGATTTGTGGAGATAGAATGAAGTCCGAGATCACCCCACAGAGGTGCCGTTTCTCTTTTTAAGGTGAAGGCTAAGAGCTTTCCATATTTCTCTTGATGAGTGGTTTCGTATAAATATTTGTACGCAGGATCAAATTTAATAAATTGGTTCACGAGGATTCGTCTGCCATACTGTTGTTCTGCTTCCTTCATCGCAAGGGCATCTTCATTGTTAAAGCATACAGGTGTTTCACAGAATACATGTTTTCCATGCTTAAGCGCCTC
The DNA here is from genome assembly GCF_037965665.1 of Paenibacillus sp. FSL L8-0333. NCBI lineage: Bacteria > Bacillati > Bacillota > Bacilli > Caryophanales > Paenibacillaceae > Paenibacillus > Paenibacillus sp. FSL L8-0333. The sequence continues at coordinate 3,749,213 of NZ_CP150186.1, read as the reverse complement.
AACGGCAAACTGTCTATGTAAAGTTACGGGCAGACAGATATCGATCACATCAATTGTGGTATCAAGCATGATATCCTCTATATTTGTGGTAATCTCAACGCCTAACGCTTGTTTTAAATTTTGCAGCTTAGCTTCATTTCTACCATAAACAATAACTTTGTCTACACGCTCATTTTTCGTCAATAATTCTGCATGATAAGCTCCGAACCCTGTTCCTAAAACGGCAATTTTCATATGTTTCAGCTCCCTTTATGTAATGAACTAATCATAACCTCTTATTGTTGACAACATCATGGCAAGAATTTTGAAGTATACTTGATAAAAAAGAAAAGCTCGGAGGTTCCCATGCGCTTGCATCGTTTGATTGCTATTTTATTATTAGTGGAGTCGAGAGGGAAAATGAAGGCCAATGAACTAGCTCAAGCCTTGGAGACTTCTGTACGTTCAATCTATAGAGATATTGATGTACTAGCTGAAGCTGGAATTCCTTTGTTGTCTATGTCGGGGCCGAATGGTGGTATCTCTTTAATGGAGGGATATACAGTTAACCTGAAGCAGTTACATGGTGAAGATGTAATCAATCTATATTTAACAGGTATGGGCATCTATTCTGGGGGACATTCTGAATCTGGTCTTAAGCTGAAGACGACGCTGTTGAAATTAGAAAAAACATTGCCCGCATCCTATCAACCTGACATTCAGAAAGCGCAAAAGCGCTTTTATTTCGATGACACACCATGGTGGACAGAACGAATAGAAATCCCCTGTCTGGAATCTATCCGGACAGCCGTTTGGCGATCTCAGAAACTACAGGTTAAGTACCAAAAGGTTAACGGAGAAGTATCGTGCAGGAAATTACAGCCCTATGGTCTTGTGGTGAAAAAAGAGGAATGGTATCTTATAGCCTACTGTGAAGAAGCTAATCAAATCCGAACGTTTAAATGTGAGCGAATTGTCTCTACGCAGCTTGTGGAAGAAGAGTACTCTATACCTATGGATTTTTCATTAGAAGAACACTGGAAGCAGCAGGGACAGGTTTTTAAGCAAGCGTGTAAAGAAGAAGAGGTCTATCCTGTTGTGATCAGAGCTGATAAGAGAACAATGTCTTCTTTATCTCAGCTAGAGATCATGGAAATGAGAGAAGAAGGGGATGCATTCATTTTAAAGGTGAATATGTTTGGTTATGAAAGTGCATGTGCTAATGTCTGGTGCATAATAGGTCATTCCGAAATCATGGAGCCCTTAGAGCTAAGGCAATATGTAAAAGGCCAGCTGAGTTTTCTTCAGGGAATATATGATTAACCGTTTTTTCTATGTAAAAGAGACCGTAGCTATTGCATATTCTGCAAAGATACGGTCCCTCTTTTCTGATAAAAGAATTAATTCACATAATTGGTTTACATAATAATGATTATGTTAACCGAGATGAGGATGATCCAATAAACAACGTATTGAATTGGAAAATCATCCTTTTATTGCTCTATTTTTAATACCAAGTGTTAATTTCTCTCTGGCAACAAGTCTTTTGTGCGCTACGAGAAGAAAAGGAAGACCAAAAGCTGTTGTTAAAGCCAACGGCACAAAGATCGCAAGGCCATTCTGAGCGCCATAATGGTCTAACAACACCCCACCGAAGATAGGTGCCATAACACTCCCTAAATTATTAAAGCCAATCGTACCAAAGTACGTCCCTTTCATTTCAGGTTTGGCAATCCGATCGATTAACATATCCATCATCGTAAAGAGTAAGACTTCCCCTATAGTGAACAGAACTACACTGATCATTAGTAGAGCCACACCACCAGCAAGCCCCACTAAGAGAAGACTAAGTGCAACGCAGATATTCCCAAGTATTAAAGGGACAATCGGTGGAAATTTACTTGCCGTACGTACAATGGGATACTGCACTACTAACACGGTTATAGCATTCAGTGAAAGCATATAGGAGAACAATTGCCCCCCATTGGTGAAATGCGTGTTCATCGCTAAATATTGAGCCATTGTTGAGCCGAAGTGACCGTATCCTAACACACAAAAGATTGTACCCAGCAATACTGGCAGGAACACACGGTCTTTTCCTGTGATCGTCAAAGCTTCGAGTAAACGTGGTGCTTGAGCTTGTGTACGGGCGGGCATGCTTGAACGATGTGCCTTAAATTGCATGAATAATACAATTCCGTATGCAACATATACGATTCCGGCGATTAGAAAAGGAAAAGTTGATTCCGCAGAGCCGAGCTGTAGCCCAATGATCGGACCAAATACTACACCAAGATTAATTGCTGCATATCTAAGATTAAAGACAAGCAGCTTGCTCTCGGGTGGCGTAATATCGGACAAAAGTGCCCGTGAAGTAGGCTCGAATACTGATCGACATAAGCCATTTAGGGTGTTTACCAAGAAAAATACCCATAGATGCTGAGCCACTGAGAAACCGAAGAAGACGGCTGCCCAGCCAAATACCGAGATTAACATCACGATTTTGCGGCCAACAATATCAGAAATATAACCGCCATAGAAACTAGCCAATACGCCTGCCAGCGAGCTAACCGCGACCGTAATCCCTGTTTGTGTCGGGGAAGCTCCGAGAACTTGGGTCAGATAAATGGATAAGAATGGGATGCTCATCGAGGTCACCAGACGTCCGAACATAGTGCCGATGATAATTGTCCAGGCTAGAGGGTGAATGTGCCTTAGATGCTGTTTCATAATGATTACGATCTCCTAGTCTTATTGCTCTAATATTGTTGCTGCATATTCATTGTTGATTTATGTATAATTATAATGATAAAAGGGGGAAGGAAAAGTGTAAGAAATACATTGACCGTTTCACCTTTAAAGGAGTGAACCATTTGGACCAGATAAGTAATCATTTTTTATGTTTAGCAGCAAGCGTTACTAGTTCGTTCAAAGTGAATGAACCTGTTCCTGTGACGATAGATTTATTGGCTTCGATCCTAATTTGCACTCCACGCAATGTTAAATTCGTTCTGCGGAAACTGGAAGAGCAGGAATATATTCTATGGCAGCCGGGGAGAGGCAGGGGGCATATCTCTCAACTTACTTTTTTAAAAAGTATTGATGAGGTGTTCGAGGATAGCTTTCAGGAGTTAGTCAGTAAAGGCAAGATAAAAGAAGCTATCGAATTGATGAGCAGCGATCAGGTGACCGGACCCTTAAAGGAACGATTGTTAACGATGTTAAATAAACAGATGGGTTTTCGTAGTGAAGCAGAGTCAACCTCAGGGCTGGACGTCCTGCGGATTACCCGTAACCGGCATAAGGAAGTACTGGACCCTGCTTATGTATACACCGCTTTTGAATCCTATTTGCTGGGTCAGATCTATAGCACACTAGTTACTTATGACGCAACGACCGATGCCTTTCTTCCTGGTTTGGCCCATATGTGGGAAGCTAATGAGGAGCATACAAGTTATATTTTTTACCTCCGCAAGGGGGTACGCTTTCATCACGGAAGAATTATGACCTCGAGAGATGTAAAAGAGACGCTACAACGGCTTATTGACTTGAATAGCCCTGCGGTGAACCTTTATAAGGATATCGAACGAGTAGAGGTTGAAGGAGATCATCGAATCCGGTTTGATCTGTCTCGTCCAAATCTCTTTTTTCTGCATCTGTTTAGTTGCATTCACATGTCCATACTCCCATACGATATAGACATCACTAGTGAAGTGATCGGTACAGGTCCTTACCGTTTAATGGATCTGAATGAGGATGTATTGGTGCTCGCAGCTTTTGATTTTTATTTCGGAATTCGGCCGCTCCTGGATCGTGTTGAGATTTGGTATTTGCCAAAAGAGGCTTCTAATGAACGCCAATACCAGCTGCCAGATCCTGAACATGGAGAACTTTTACCTGATATCATCAGCAATCACAGTATAGATTACCCGGCCTTAGGCTGTAGATATATTCTGTTTAATTTTCATAGAGAGGGAATTCATCAGCAGCTATGGTTTCGTCAAGTGATCCGTATCCTTTACAGTCGAACGGCTTTAATAAAAGAGTTGGGTGGCAATCGTATCACTCCAGCAGATAGCTTTTTGCCATGGGAGAGCAGTAAGAGAGAGCTTGTAGATCCAACTTTGGAACATGCACAAGCGCTTTTAGTGGAAAATGGGTATCAGGGAGAAGTCATTACTTTAGCAACTAAGGATAAAAAAGAAGAACGAGAAGAAGCGTTATGGCTCAAAACACGCGCTGCCTCCGTAGGTTTGCAAATTGAGTTATATTTTTTTAATGAATTTAAGGCAGATCATATACAGACAACAGCCGAGATCCAACTTGCTGAAGAGGTGCTGGAAGATGATTGGCAATGGGGAATGATTAACTACTTTAATAATAAATCTAATTATTTATTTTCTTTGCTTAGAGAGGATCAGATTTCATTGTTTTCGAAGGTATTAGGTCCTTTCACAGAATCTCCAAAGGATGAACGGGTGAAGCTGCTGAATCAAGCGGAGGGGATTTTACGAGACAATTATTGGGTGCTGCATGGCTGTCATATGAATAAAAAAGCTCAGCTAAATCAAAGCCTGTTTGGTCTGCACACCGGTTCCTTCGGGTTTTTGGACATCTCCAAGTTATGGATTAAAACTAGGCTTTAAGGTTTTCTTTTGTTATACTTTCCAGGGAGGCTGTATCGATAGAATCGAATGGTGCTCTAGTTGGATCAGATTTATGAATTGTAGCCATGGAGGTGAACTCGTTGGATTTTGCTCAGATCCGTATGGACCGAGACAAAAGAACGGTCGATACTTGACTCTTTTTTTGCCATTCGGACCTGTTTAGCGGATAAGCTAAGCGGTCTTTTTATTTGTTTAAAATAAGGTGAAAAAAGGGGAGACTTACATGCGTTTTCTATTCGTGGGTGCAGGAGCTATTGGTGGTTATTTTGGAGGGCGTCTAGTTCAAAAAGGGGAAGATGTAACTTTTCTAGTCCGTTCTACTAAACAAAAGCAGTTAGAAGATGAGGGTCTGGCAATAAAAAGTGTGCATGGTGACTTTCAGACTCCCGTTCGGACGATTACATACGGGGAGAAGGCAGAGCCTTTTGACTGTATTATTATTGCAGTGAAGGCCTATCATTTGCCTCAGGTGATGATGGATCTAACCCCTTTCGTCGGTGAACATACAATGATTCTCCCGCTCCTCAATGGTCATAATCATTTTGGTATTATGCACAAGCATTTTGGAGCAGAAAAGGTATTGGGTGGTCTTTGTTATATCGAAACAACGTTAGATTCGAATGGAGCTATCATACAAAGTAGTTCTTTCCATAGTATTGTGTTTGGTGAATGGGCGGGTGGGGAGTCAGAACGGATGCAGATACTTCTCAGCCATTTGGATAAAGCAGGATTCACTGTGATATTAAGTTCTGATATTCAACGCGAAGTGTGGCAGAAATATATATTCGTAGCTAGTTTAAGCGGGATTACAACTTTAATGGATAGCTCGGTTGGACCTATTTTAGCCTCACCTACAGCTCGTGCTATTTATGAGCAGCTTCTGAATGAGATCGTGAGCATAGCGCAAAGTGCAGGTATGCCTGTTGGACCAGATATGGTGTCGGTCACGATGCAAAAGATGGATTCGGTCCTGCCCGAATTTACCTCCTCTATGCATAGGGATATGCTAAAACATCTGCCAGTGGAAGCTGAGCATCTGCATGGTGCACTTTTGGCGATGGCGATGGCTGTACCTGGTCAAGTTATGTATCCCATTCTCGAAACCGCATATGCCCGTTTGAAAGTTTACGAAAGCGTTAATGATATGAGATGATCTGTATAAAATGACTGTAAGGAGCTGGACGATTATGAAGGAACTGAATCAAAAGATAATGACTTTTCTAATGTTCGAAGGAAAGGCTGAAGAAGCTATGAATTTCTATACTTCTTTATTTGATCACTCCGAAATCATCAGTATTAAGCGTTATGGAGCAAATGAAGCAGGCCCTGAAGGGAGTGTCATGCAGGCTACTTTTTCATTACATGGACAAGTTTTTATGTGTATAGATAGCTATGTGAAGCATGGATTCACCTTTACTCCAGCGGTATCCTTATATGTGAATTGTGAAAGTGAAGCTGAAATTGACCGCGTTTATGCAGCATTATCCCAGGGTGGACAGGTGCTCATGCCACTAGGTGAATATCCATTCAGTTCGAAATTTGGCTGGGTGGCGGATCAATTTGGCGTGTCTTGGCAATTAAATCTTCTGGGGAATGTGTAAACGATTGATGTGTTGCACAGACAGATAATACGCTGTATCACAAGGGGCCGAGGTCGTCTATAAATGACGAACTCGGCCCCTTAGTGTCAGGCAGCGGAAAGGTCTGAGGACTCTTCTGATTTTAACTCACGATTGCAGCCCGCTTATGACTAATGATGAAATTCTCTCGGCGACTTCTTGTTGATTTATAGTATTATTTCCTGTTACCCATTGATAGACACCTTCATGGATCATTTGTGCGATGATCGGTACATAAAAGCTTTTCATGTTATCTCCTAAAGCGTTAGATAAGTGAACCTTCAGCTCATTTACAATCTTCTCTTTCAATTGAGGGACAACCATCCCTATATAACTGCTGCGGCATTGTATGTTCGGTTGCTGATAGAAATCGAATACCGATAATACGAGTTGAATGATGCCTTCTTGATCGAATTTAATTTCTCCTTCAGTATGTTTTACAATAGCCGCGGATGCCGAATCACCCATAATATAATCCAATAATTCATATTTATCATTAAAGTGTGCATAAAACGTGGCTCGATTAACTTTAGCTCCCTTTGTTATATCGACGATTGTTATTTTCTCAAAATCCTTCAGGGAAACTAACCTTAAAAAGGAGTCAATTAAAGACTGTTTAGTCTGTGTCAGCCGAATATTGTTTACTTTAGTAGCCATTACTTCACTCCTACCCAACAATTTAGCAATCTTGTTGCTATAGCAACATTTGCAGGTTGATTGTTGATTGATACATTAAATTAGTAGCTGTATATTAGCAATTAAAGCAACAGCTGTTGCTTTAATATATCATAGAAAAGGAGTTCATCAAAAATGAAAAATATTGTTATCGTTGGTGCAGGGCCTGGGTTAGGATTGTCTCTAGCTAAAAAATTCGGAGTTAATGGATTTAGGGTGGCTGTCATTTCACGCAATCCCGAGAAATTATCAATGATTATAAGTGAACTTAAGAAACTTAATATTGAAACACAATCTTTTGTAGCGGATGTGACAGATTTAGCAGCGCTAAAACAAGTCTTTCAAGCGATAATAAAAGAGTTTGGTTCAATCGATGTACTAGAGTTCAGTCCGTATGCAGGGTGGGATAAATTCACTCATGTGCTGGAAACTACACCTCAAAGTGTGTTGGAACAAATAAACAGTTACTTGCTGCCCGCCGTTCTTTCAGTTAATGAAGTATTACCCGATATGATCCATAGAGGATCAGGAGCCATTCTTTTTACCACTGGTATTTCTGCTATGTTCCCGTTGCCTTTTGTAGGAAATGGCGGCATTGTTATGTCTGGTATACGAAATTATGCTACTGCTTTACACAATCAGTTAATAGATAAAGGAGTATTTGTCGGCCATCTTTCCATAGGGACAATGATACAAGCTGGAACAGCTGGTGATCCTGATGTTATTGCAGAGACTTGGTATAGCTTATATGAAAAGCAAGATAACTTTGAGGAAGTATTCCCTCTAGGATTCGACCCGACCCTTTTTCCAAATTAAAAAACTAAATCTTATTGGATAAGCAAGTCGCCTTAATGGCGGCTTTTTATCTATTAGAAGACTTATCTCTCATCAGAGTGAAGCAGGATTGAAGGGTCAGATGAAAGGATTTAATTACATTGCTGAACAACGGTAGTGCGTTCATTAGTAATCGTGACTTTGGAATGACCTGATAAATATTCGGTATAACCGCACACGGTTTGTTCTTTAGACTGTCCGTTAGAGTTGGTGTATCGAAGATATATAGCACCTTCACCATTTAGACTCAATTTTGGTTTGAATTTTTTCTTTTGTCCTGCTTTTATTGGACTTGTATATAATTTCTTTGAATCCGCACGAATTAATCCTACTTCGATAGAGCTAATATCAACATCAGATTGATTATCTACGATGACTGAGAAGCTTTTAAACGGACTCAGAAGATTTGATATCGTCCCTACGCCAAGAACAACTCCACAAGCAATCAGAAATATCGTAATCCCTATAAAAAATCGTTTTCTCATCTTTTAGTCCCCCTATATAAGTAAGACAGGGTTTACTTAAAAAATGTTACATCAAGGAGAAGTTATTTATAACAATTAATTACCAAATGTAGCGTGGACATGCATGTTATTATAAATATATTCCATATTAATGATTTGAAAAGGGGTTTTGCATTGACTACTATTCGTCATTTTGAACAAGGTGACATGCCATTACTTGGGGAACTTTATAACTCGGTATCTACAAAGGGGAATGTTGTTTTTTGGTGGGTTGGTAATGAGGAAAATTGGGAAAATGTATATTGCGCTTTCGAGGACGGTAAAATGGTGGCCAAAGGCCAAGTGAGCATCATCAATATTGTGCCGCCCGGCCGTTCCAAGGATAGCAGACATTCGATCTACCTGAACTTAAAAACAATACCAGAACGTGAAAGTGATTTTGATTTATTAGAAAAAGTGTATCAGTCACTCTTATTAAGAGCCCTTGAATTAAAAGAAACTTTATCAAAGGATTACAAAACCACTCTTTGTATAGGGAACGATTCGGCAGAGGTCTTGAATACTCAATTTTTCGAAAAAGTGAAGGGCTTCTCTCATTATAATAGCTTATTTAAGATGAAACACAATCTAAGTGATGGTTTGTCCGAACCCACTCTGGCTAAGGAACTTGAATTCGCAACCTGGAATATGGAGACGCCTGAAGAAGACGAGCATTATTTGGAATTAGAAGCTGAGATTTGGCCGGAAACTCCGCTAGGGAAAGAACGGTTAGCTGAATTCAAACAAAATCCGCTCTGGACATCACTTGTTGTTCGAGAAGGGGAGAAGGTTGCGGGTAGCTTAATGGTCTGGCAGGAAGAGAAGGGCGGCTATATCGAAAATGTATTTGTACTTGAACCATGGAGAAGATCCGGAATTGCTAAGTACATGCTTTTTCAAGCATTGAACTATTTTAGAACCCACGGACTGGAAGAGGCATGCCTGATGGTGCTTACGGAAAATGATTCAGCATTACGGCTATATGAATCAGTGGGATTTATTCTAACAAATGAGGAAAGACGATATCGGATTGAGCTATAAAAGTTATTGAAAGTGAAGGATTACCAAGCAAAGTGCGATAGCTTTTTTGTCGAGCCTAGGTTCGAAGTTAAGGTCGCACTTTATTTGATAATCCGCTCTGTGAATCATCTGCTAAATGCTTTCATGCCTTTTGCTTTCCATCACATTTCTTACATACGTTAAGCTTTTCACCTGAAATGCCTTTCCCGAAGTACAACAGCTTAATACGTGTGCTGCCACAGATCGGACATGTTCCTCTGGCACGGGAGGGAATGCGCCAAAGTGCTTTGCCGCGTTTGTTTTTTGACATGATTTGACCCCACCTTTACTCTTAATACTCCATCTTATGACCAAGAGGAACTTAAAGTTCGAAGAGTGAAAAGAATAGAAAATCAGAAGAAAAAGGGCTGAAAAACGCTCTCAAAAAACAGCGTATAACTTAAATTATACGCTGTTTTGATTTTAAGGCGTTTTTTTAGGGGGAATGGGGCACTTGGACGAGTAAAACAGGTGGATTTTAAAGGGATATTTTATAAATAACGGATGTCGATATCTTTGAATCTTCCCGCTGACATTTTAGCCATTCTGAATTGCAGGGAACCTTGCTTATAAGTGCCTCTGCTCTGATCTGGAATGACGGGAACTGGCAGCTGAATAATCTCGCTATGATCTTTTCCTAAACCTGTTAATTTAATTTGTGTGCGATTGATTTGTGCCCATATACTTTCGGGGTGGATTCCGCTCGGAATACGAATTTTGGTAATCAGGTGATTATGAGTGTCGATATGCTCAAAGCTTAAACTTGAGGTTTCGTTCATAAATGAAGAGGAGGTCGCTGCAGTTGCTTCTCGGATGACTTTTTCGACATACCCGTCAATTTGGTTAGGATCCAACTTCCACTGCTCTTCAAGAGCTTTCAAGGATAACTTTTTCTTAAAAAAAGGATCTTCATTCATCCAATCTAAAGGGTTCGTCTTATTGGGACTCATAGCTCTGCGCCTCCTACGGTTTTTATCCATTGTATGGGCGTTTGACTTATTCAGTGACATCTGGGCGAATATCTACATAGAATAGCTTATCATTCCGAAAGGAGGAGTGGTTTGGTGGTTTCAATCATCGGCAATATTAAAATCAATAGCGTAGGCCCCAGCTCCACAGTCTTAGTAGGAAATACGGCATCCGTTATCCTGAGCAGCAACTCTAAAATTTATGCCGGTGCCAACTCCTTCTCCATAGGTGACTCCATAGGTACGAATATAACGAATAATGCGGCCAGCAGTACAAATACGATGGATTCAGATGTGGTGGATCAAGTATCACCTCCTTAAGGGTGGGGTTTAAATGAACATTACGGTATATCAATGCATATCGATCTATAATCTAAAAATCGGTACTATCTCTAATTCCTCGGTTCTTCAGATTGGTACATCGGGACGAATCAATACTTTGTCTCATAATTATGAGACCTCTGGAGCTCCATCATCGCCTCCAACACCTCCAGCGGAAAAAATGGATTCACCCCTTGTGTCCTTACCGCCAGCGGCGGAACTATATGCACATCTGAATTAGGCTCTTTGTCCCCGCATACAATAAACCATAGGAGGGGGTTGTATGCATCCGTATTACGCTCAGCAGGTTTTTAATACACTAAGATTGCAAGCGGAGAAGATTCAACAGCTAGAGAAGCAGCTTCGAGATTTGCAAGGCGATGTAGACAGCATAAAGAACAATAAATCTGCAAGTATAGGACCTATCAATTATCATTTTGAACAATTAAAAATCGAAAAGCTGGAAGGCACTTTAAATATAGGCATTACACCGAATGAGGGGAACAATCTGGATGAAGCGATGATCAACGGTAAACCTATTGGAGAGCAGGAGGTAGGTACAACTGCCTTATCGGATCAGATTCGCCCACAGATTCTGAAGTATGTGCAAGAAGAGGTTCCCTCGCAATTTTCACGTTTAGAAAAAGAGAAGAATTTAAGCATTGATGAGCAATATATCCAAATGGTGACTCAGGATCTGCTGAATCAGATGGATGGACGGATTAACGAGTATGTAAGCCAACTCCCTGCCACAGAAGAAGGGCGTGGATACACTGATGAGGAATGCGCTTCTATTGTAGAGCAAATCAAACGAGATATCGTTATGGCAGTAGAGCGGCATTTGGAAATAAATATAACCGGAAGGCGGGAGACGAATGAAGATAACGGTGATCAATAGAGATATTAGTGTCAATGCAGTGAAAGTCGTTTCGATCTCGGGTTCATCAGTATTTTTAGTAGGGGATACTCAATCCATTCATTGCTCCTCGGCGTTTGACAGCGTAATAGAATATACTCAGAGCGCTCCAGATCAAGTCAAAAAAGGCAGTTAACCTATGCACACCTCACGCATACAAGATGTCTATATCAACAATCTGTCTGACAGTTCTATTTTTATATGTGGATCTGTAGGCCGGGTTCAATCTAAATTCCTGGGAAGCAAGGAGAATTACCTTTTTAACATAAAGGAGATTAATAATCGCACGAAAGATACTACACTCATAGACATTCCTATCCCTGTATGGACAAACCAAGGGAATGAAGTGGATGAATTTGTGATATTAAAGGATTCCGCGGAATCAACAATTAATATACAATATATCAAAATTCTGTCGATTGGGTCTGGCACGACCTTCCAGATTGGAAACAGCGGGTCAGTTCATCTGGAGAGTCGAACCATTGAGTTTAAACGAGAAGTGGCTGCAAAAGATAAGGAGTAACAACAACTATTTTAATTCTTTTGGCAGAGAAATTGCGAATATATTGTGCTCCGTCTGGATGTAGAGAATACCATTCGCACTGAATAGTTTGCCGTATTGTTGTGCTCCAGTTTTTACTTTGCCAAGCGCTTTTCCTGTTTCTGCATTTATGATAAAGAAATATCCGTTCTCATAGCCGGCGTATAGCCCCTTACCCATAGATTGAACGCTTAACGCAGGACTGTCCGGCCCGTTGAAGCTTATAATGCGATTATCGTTCATTTGAACGGCAGTGATCTGTGCATCCTTTTGGAAAAAAGCCATGTTATTTACTGGACCAGCCACCCAATTTCCGTACTCCTCATAACTTTTGGGTTCACTCGCTGTTTCTTGACCTAAGGTAAAGCGGTATAGTGGATGACCCCCCCATTGGTCTAAACCTCCATCGACTGTATATAGATACGAGCCTTGAAGTGATGTAAAATAATTACCGAGTCTACTGACATCTTCGAGCGGTTTATAGTTCTTTTTGGTCTTCGCTTTTCCAGTTTTAACATCAACATGTACCAAGGTCAACTGATAGCCTTTAAGAGGCTCGTTAGAGGCATCATTTGCAGCATTTACTTGTTCGCGGAGTAATAATTCACCATCCCGGTAAGCAACAAAGCTATAAAATCCCTGAATTCTCCATAACCTCTTGCCTGTAGCCGGATCGAGCCCGAAAAACTGTGTACGCCTATTATCAACAGTACTGGATACTACCAATACCCCGTTATATAGGCCGTCGATACTTCCTACATACATAGGGATGTCTTTATTCTCCCAGATTTTTTTACCAGTAACCGGGTGATAAGCTGCAATTCCACCATGCTCGTTCCGGAAGTACAACACTCCGTTAACTAACTCCGCGAAAGCACCGATTTCAATCGGATCTTTGGCAGCCTTAACCTTCCAAAGCAATTTCCCCGTTTGGGCATTAACTTTTACAAGATAACCCTCATAAGTGATAAAGAAAATCGAGTTATTCGTTATAATCTCAGGATTTGTTCCGTTTTTGTAGGACCATTTAACTTTGCCTGTACTGAGATCGGCGGCCTTTAGTGTCCCGCCTGATGAATAATAGAATAATCCATTTGCAGTAGGGGCCTGTTGGCTATAAATCCCTTGACCATCTGCCTTGTCGTGCCATAAGGGTTTAATTGTGGTGATAGAGTCGACGGTTGTTGAAGAGGAGGCAGGGGTTGTTACTGCTGCTTGAGCACCAGGCAAATATACACCAGCTCCAGATACGAGCAAGGAGGATGCTATAACGGTCTTTAGGATAAACGGTACATATTTCACGATTTTAGCTCCTTATAGATCATTTATAATATATTGACGCAGGGAATGGATATTTGTTTCTCAATTGTAAAAATACACTTGTTAACATAATAAATAATATGTTAACAAGAAAAGACGAATCAGTTTCGCACAAAATTCTTGTGAGAACCAATTCGCCTAGTAAAAGAATATGTCAACAGTTGATTTGTTTAGAAACCTTCACGAAGCCATGTAGTCGCTAACTTGATAGCTCCTTTTTTAGCATGAGTCTCGGCTAAAGGATTCAGCATGACAAAATCATGAATGATGCCTTGGAAGCGGACAGCCGTAACATTCACGCCAGCTTCCCGCAATTTGGCGGCATAAGCTTCACCTTCATCCCGTAGCACATCTGCTTCACCAGTAATAACCAGTGCATCTGGTAAATCCCGTAGCTGCTCTAGGTTAGCCCGAAGAGGAGAGGCAGTGATTTGATTTCGTTCCTCAGGGTCAGTGGTATACTGATCCCAGAACCATTTCATGCCGTCCCGCTGCAAGAAATAACCTTCGGCGAACTCATGATAGGATTCAGTATCAAACGAGGCATCCGTTACCGGATAGAATAGTAGTTGTTTCGCTATCTTCGGTCCACTCCGTTCTTTCGCCATGAGAGTAATAGCAGCTGCCATATTCCCACCGACGCTGTCTCCGGCTATAGAAAGCTTGCTAGTATCTAATCCGTGCTCGCTTCCTTTTTCAGCTGTCCACTTGAGAACTGCGTAGATTTCTTCAATAGCTGTAGGATATTTAGCTTCTGGGGAGAGGCTGTAATTTGGGAAAACAATAGCGGCCTCCGCTCCGACAGCTAGTTCACGGATCAAGCGATCATGGGTATGGGCATTCCCAAACACCCATCCTGCGCCATGAATGTACAGGATAACAGGCAACGATGCTGATGAGGAGCTAGGGGGGCGAACGATTCGTATGGAAACATCACCGTTAGGTCCACCTGGCACCATTAGATCTTCAATATCAACTTCCGGTTTATATATATCACTGGATTGTACGCTATCTACCGTTTCACGACCTTTTTCTGGCCCAAGGTCAGGTAGAAAGGGAGGTTTCGCATTATCATCGGCAAATTTTTGAGCTGCTGGCTCAAGAATGATCTTAGTTTTGTTTGGCATGATTTATCGTCTCCTTTGACTGGTCATAGTCTAGTATACCCTCTTCATTCCATAACCATCTAAGCAGCTGCTGAAACGAATGCCAGTTTACGACTAGTTAGAGATTTGACACTATTTGCACATTTATCGCCTATTGAGCACGGTTTCGGACACCAGTGTAACTATTCCTTTGGGAGAGGTTCAAACGCAGTTAGAGCCTTACAACACCTTTTGTTGTTTCTCATGCATTCCACGACTAATTTCCTCAGTGACACTTATCCTCTGTTTACTTTTATTACGGATAATCCAAACGAACACCAAAGTGATGAGCAGCGGATAGCCTATCGCCCAACCCGTAAAAGGAAACACAGCAGCTGTTGCTAAAAAAGAAATCCAGCTTATCGTCACACCTAAGCGACTTCCTTTGAGCAGGCGTATCCCTGCGGCACACCCTCCGATATAAGTCAGGATAAAAGTAGCATTCGGAAACTGAATCAGAGTGGTGATGGAGATGGATCCGCTGCCATACAGTGTCATCACCGATACAAAACAGAGCAGAAGAAAAGCTATGCCACCGATAGGGGTATGGTATAGTTTGGATATTTTACCCATCCATTTCGGTGCGGAGCCTTGGCGCGATAAAGCATAAGCCACACGTGAGGCAGCTCCTGCATAGGCAATAATTGTGGCTGTACAGATGAACAGACCGGTAAGTCCGGCGATAAATCCTCCCCAGCGCCCAAGAGGCTGACTAATAATCCAGACGAGTGATGTGCTTGCTCCACCTTTGAGGTAGCTTTGTGTACCAACAGTTGCTAGTGCGGAGAGAAAATATAGAATCCCTACTATAATAGCGGCGATGGTGACCCCTTTAACGGCGGCACGCTGTGGGTCCTTGAACTCCTCAGATAGGTGTGAGACAGCTTCCCAGCCAATAAAACACCAGAATAAGATTGCTGCAGCCTGGCCAATGCTCATCCATCCATGTGGGACAAAGGGAGTGAAGTGTTCGACTTCCATGCGGGGCAGTGCAGTAGCAAAGGAGAAGACCAGCACAGCAACAATCGCTATTACTACCGCTATCTGTACCTTTCCAGCGACCTGCATGCCAATCCAGTTCGTAATCAGACCAATGACCAGCATAATAGCGGCGATAGTAATTCTCGCAGATTCGTCCCAGCCCATAGCGGCTGTCATATAACCCGCTCCAGTCAGTGCAGCAACAGGTGCACCTATCGGAACGGACATCAGAAAAAACCATCCCACCAGTGAGCCAGCTTTTGGACCAAAAGCAAGCGTTACAAAATGGGACACGCCTCCAGCGTTAGGGAATTTAGCAGAGAGCAGACCCATTGATAAGGCCATCGGCAAAATCAGCAACGACATAAATCCCCACGCCAGTAATGAAGCGGGACCCGCCATTTCTGCAGCCAAACCAGGAACAATTAAGACCCCAGAACCCAACACAGCCCCGATGTAAAGGGCAATAGCCTGAGGCATGCCAATGTTTTTTTGTAAAGTGTTTGAAGCGGATTCCTTCATGTTTTTTTATCCTGCTTTCCTTGTCTTTTGTTCTAGAGTAGCAGATAATAGATCCATTGGAAAAACAGAATTTTTGAATAGTATCCATTCGATATTCCGATGGTTCATTTTCATTTAGGGGGAAATTCATGGAGT
Organism: Paenibacillus sp. FSL L8-0333; assembly: GCF_037965665.1. NCBI lineage: Bacteria > Bacillati > Bacillota > Bacilli > Caryophanales > Paenibacillaceae > Paenibacillus > Paenibacillus sp. FSL L8-0333. Next base: position 3,733,028 of record NZ_CP150186.1, on the reverse strand, counting down.
CACGTCATCTTTTTACCTTTTTAGTGGTAGTGGAGACGGGCAGTTTTACTAGAGCAGCACAGAAGCTTGATTATGCACAGTCCAGTATTACTGCACAAATCCAAGCACTAGAGTCTGAAATTGGCCAGCCATTATTTGATCGGATCAGTAAAAAGATTATTCTAACCGACGCAGGCCGTCGTTTGCTTCCGTTCGCACAGGAAATATCCAGAATGCACAATTTAGCACAGGACGCGTTACGCTCGGATAGTGAACTAACGGGTTCTTTGCGGATTGGGGCTCCTGAATCTCTGGCTGCTTTTCGCTTACCAGGCATTATTAAGGAGTTTCGTGCTAAATATCCGCAGGTGCAAATTATTCTGAAGCCTGGAGCTTGCTGGGAACTATCAGATTTTGTCCGTTCGGGTGAACTGGATTTAGCGTTCTTATTGCAACCTGAGACGGAAGATAAAGATTTAAATATAGAAACATTAGTACATGAGCCGATGACGCTGATCGCAGCGCCAGATCATCCCTTATTAAACGTTGCTGAGGTAGAACCCCTTCATTTAAAAGGAGTGACCATACTTCATACCGAAACTGGCTGTTCCTACCGGACTTTATTTGAACGGCATTTGAACAGTTACGGTGTATTTCCTGACCCCACGTTAGAGTTTTGGAGTATCGAGGCGATAAAGCAATGTGTAATGGCTGATCTTGGCATTGCCTTTCTTCCATTAATTACTGTAAAAAATGAACTGGCTGAAGGCAAACTTGCCAGATTAAATTGGAATGATGAATCACAGCGTGTGGCGACGCAGATCGCCTATCATCATAAAAAATGGAAATCGCCCGTGCTTACGGAGTTCTTACTTGCAATAAAAAAACATGCTGAGCAATGGAGAAGTCTAATATAGATCAACATTAACAAGGAGGCTCTAAGGCATGAATGAGTGGTGTGAAGACTACGAAGAAGGGCTGGAGGCCTTTCTCATCTGGATGAAGGATGCCGGGTACACTCCCTATACGCAAAAATCCTATTTAGTAGATGTGAAACAGTTTTTAGACAGTCTGAATGGTAAAAAGCTTGAGACAGTGAAGAAGCTGCATGTCATTTCCTTTTTGACCTCTGTCCGCGAACGTGGAGTGAGTGATGCCACCCGTAACCGGAAGCATGCTGCGATTAACTGTTTTTTCAAGTCATTGATCGAGCTGGAACTACTACAGAACAACCCGGCAGCCGGAATTAAGAAATCCAAAACTGAGATCAATCGTGAGCCGGTTTACTTAGATGAAAGTGATCTGGGGCGGTTTTTATCTTCTATAGATGGTAAATACAAAAAGCGTAATTTAGCAGTTTTTTTGTTGATGTCCTATATGGGGCTTCGGGTGGGGGAAGTCCACACGCTGAATTTGAGTGATTATAATGTAGAAAGACATTCCCTCCGTGTGTTTGGGAAGGGGCGTAAATGGCGTAATGTGCCGGTTCCCGAGGATGTAGTGCCTTTTCTCGACTCCGCGTTAGCAGAAAGGTTAGACCCTTGGCGCAGTAAAGAGGAAGCGATGTTCATTTCACAAAAAGGACGCAGGTTGTCTATCCGAGGCATTCAGCAAATCGCAGCAGATACCTTCGATCGTTTCCAAAGGGATGTGCCAGCAGCACAGCGACGCCCGTATTCAAGCCATAAGCTCCGACATTCTTTTGCAACCATGCTGCTGAGAAAAGGGGCAGATCTGCGTACCGTACAGGAACTGCTAGGTCACTCCTCGATCCAGACTACAACCGTATACACACATATCACGAGTCGTGAGAAGGAAGAGGCCATGTCTAAATTACAAATCCAGCTGTGATTGAAAAGAAAGCAACCTCCTTAGAAAATCGATAACAAAAAATAACTTGTTATTATAACGGTATTGATTTATTCTAACAGTTATTAAGAGTTTTATAGGAGGTCCTAATCGTGAAGAATGTTTTTCTAAAAGGGATGACTTATGGCTGGGGATCAAAACGAGGTGAATACCGTACAGAATATGCAGAAGATTCGATGAGAAAGCTGGCAGAGACAGGTAGTGAATGGATTGCCTTATCTTTTTGGACATGGCAAGACACTGTGCATTCAACAGAAATTCATTATGATTACGGTTACACGGTGACTGATCGTGATCTCACACATGCGGTACAACTGGCAAAACAGCTTGGTCTTAAAGTTTGTCTTAAACCTGTAGTGAATTCGAGGGATGGCATTTGGAGAGCTAGGATTGGATTTCCGGAAGAGGGAGATGTTTATTGGGCAGCATGGTTCCGTTCTTATACTAATTTCATTAAACACTACGCAGAGTTGGCGGAAGAACTTGAATGTGAGATGTTCTGTATCGGCTGCGAAATGGTCGGCACAGAGTCTAGAACTGCGGAATGGAGACAATTGATTCAAGAGGTCACCAATCTTTATACAGGGCCGATCATTTATAATGCCAATCATGGCAAAGAAGAAGGAATCGAGTGGCTGGATGAGGTGGATTTTATCGGAACCAGCGCTTATTATCCGGTAGCTTCAGTGCCGGGAGATTCTTATGAGAATATGCTGGCTGGTTGGGAGCGGCAGAAACCGCGGCTTAAGTCACTCTCTGAGCGATTTGGCAAGCCTCTCGTATTCATCGAGATTGGCTGCCGAAGTGCTCATGGGTGTGCCACCATGCCATGGGACTTTACATACACAGACTTACCATATTCAGAAGATGAACAGGCCAACTTCTATCGCTCAGCGCTGGAAGCATTCTGGAATGAACCTTGGTTTGCCGGTTACTTCTGGTGGGATTGGAGCACGAAATTGTATGACTTAGAAGAGGCTTCCATTGACCGTGGTTTTGATATTTATGGCAAAAAAGCCGAACAAGTTCTCAAAGAATACTATAAGCAAACTATCACTAAATAAATTGATAAAAAAGATCCGGAATTTCAGGTGAGCCTGGCCTGCTAAAGGATCTTTTTGTCATTGGCAGGCTAAGTTAATTCGTGTTATATTAAAAACCGTCCTTTTCATAGTGGAGGCAACGCTCCACATATAAAAAGGACGGTTTCTTGTGTCTTTTGTAGTCAAAAAGGGCTGTTTCCAGCCAGATTCGCTTACAATTCTAGCTTAGCTATTTCTGCTTTTAGCTTCTCAGCGGATTTCTGGAATAAAGCCTGTTCGGTTTCATTGAGTGGGAGGTCCAGTACCTGTCGAACACCCGAGCGATCTACTACGCAAGGTGCACCGAGATAGACATCCGAAACCCCGTTATAGTTATTTAATAAAGTAGAAACATTCAACACGGCGCCTTCATTATGAAGAATGGAGACTACAATTCGGTCCAGTGCAAGCGCTATTGCATAAGAGGTTGAGCCTTTGGCATCAATTATTTCATAGGCTGCATTCTTGGTATCTTGGAAGATTTCTTCGCGTTCTGCTTCGTCAAAACCAAGATCAATCCCAGCTACATTCGCAAGACTCCAAACCGGAAGCTCTGAATCTCCATGTTCACCGATGATCTGTCCGTGAATACTGCGAGGATCGATTTCTTTGTGAAGACCGATCAAATAGCGAAAACGAGCACTATCAAGTACCGTACCAGAACCAATTACACGTCTGCGGTCAAACCCGCTTATTTTCAAAGTCGCGTAAGACAGAATATCTACAGGGTTAGTCGCAATAAGTAGAATGGCATGTTGGTTATACTTTGTAATTTTTTCAATGATATCTTTAAAAATTGAAATATTTTTACGAAGCAGATCTATCCGGGTTTCTCCCGGTTTTTGTGATGCACCGGCAGTTACTATAATGATATCTGCTTCACGGCAGTCTTCATAAGTACCAGCCCATAACTTCACACCACCGACAAAAGGCATGCCGTGATTCATATCCAGTGCTTCGCCAAGTGCTTTCTGATGATTAACGTCAATAAGTACGAGTTCGGGCATACGTCTACGTAACAATAAAGTATAGGCTGTAGTTGTACCAACTGCTCCAGTACCGATAACTACGACCCGATTGGGTTTTGGGGGGGCCATGTCTCCATCTCCTTAATATTTCAAATTTTTGGTTTCAATCTTGTCCATCATAATCGTTAACGGTAGTGTTTTCAAGCTGATCTTATTTAATGCATTACCCTAATTAAGGCCATACTAAAATGTGATTTTTATTTCATTATCTTAGCAAGACTAGACAGGAGAGAATGTAAGGATGGATTTATTTCGTAAAAAGGCTCTAAACATACCCACAAGTTCTGAGGGGACGCAGTTAAACAAGACGTTGGGTGCCCTGGATCTAACAATGCTTGGGGTAGGAGCCATTATCGGCACAGGTATTTTTGTAATGACAGGAGTTGCCGCAGCAGAACATGCAGGTCCTGGTCTTATAATTTCTTTTTTACTGGCGGCGTTTGCCTGTGTGCTCTCGGCATTATGTTATTCGGAATTTGCTTCGACCATTCCTGTTTCCGGGAGTGCTTATGCTTATAGTTATGTAGCCTTTGGAGAACTATTAGCTTGGATCTTAGGCTGGGATCTCGTCTTGGAATACGGAGTTGCCGCAGCGGCTGTAAGCAGTGGCTGGTCAGGGTATTTTCAGGGGTTATTAGAGGGCTTTGGGATACATCTCCCAACTGCACTATCGGGGGCTTATAATCCGGAAGCGGGTACAATAATAAATCTGCCTGCAGTAATCATCATTTTGTTAATTTCCTATTTACTGACTCGGGGAACGAAAGAAACGGCACGTTTTAACGCCATCATGGTCTTTATCAAAATAGCAGTGGTGCTTCTATTTATCGTAACTGGATTTTTCTATGTGAAGCCAGAGAATTGGACTCCATTTCTCCCCTTTGGATACCATGGCGTGATCAATGGCGCGGCCACAGTGTTTTTTGCCTACATAGGTTTTGATGCGCTAGCAACCGCTGCAGAAGAGGTGAAAAGACCCCAACGCGATTTGCCGATTGGAATTATTTCATCCCTTGCTATCTGCACTGTCTTGTACGTTCTTGTCTCACTCGTATTAACAGGTATTGTTCCATATACTGATCTCAATGTTAGTGATCCTGTATCATATGCGCTTCGCTTTGTAAATCAGGATATGATTGCCGGTCTGATCTCTGTTGGAGCCATCGCGGGAATGACTACAGTACTCCTCGTGATGTTATTCGGTCAAACCCGGCTGTTATTTGCCATCTCACGTGATGGCCTACTGCCAATAAGTTTATCTAAGATTAATGCTAAAACACAGGTACCCGTACGAAGCACATGGATGGTAGGCATCTTAATAGCCGTGTTAACGGGTTTCATCCCACTGGATCGGTTGGCAAATCTGACAAGCATAGGAACATTGTTTGCCTTTTTTGTAGTGTCTTTAGGGGTAATCGCGCTTAGATATATTCATCCGGATTTAAAAAGAGGGTTCAGAGTTCCTTGGGTACCTTTCATTCCGCTGTTAAGTGCGGCAACTTGTGGTATTTTGATGTATAATCTAGGAAGTGAGACATGGATTGGTTTTCTAATTTGGACAGTTGTTGGACTTCTAATCTATGCACTATACGGCTATCGTAATAGTAATTTGAATCATAAATAAGATTCAATCCATCCGAGAGGAGAGAGGTTATTGGCATCTAAGATTGCTGGATTGAAGGGAATAAGATTAATATTGATGCTGATTTTGTTAGCGTGGGTGGTCACGGCTTGTTCATCTCCTCCCCCGGAACCTACTCAGCAGCCCCAGCCGACAGAGGCACCTGAAGAAGGACAGACGATAACCCTGATTACTCCAGACGCCAATCATATTGATAATGATAGCGCTCCGAAATATCAAATTCAGACTCGTCTTACAGATTTTCAGCTGCTTAGTGAAAGTGAGGGTCTGGCCTGGGGGGTTACCAAAAACGAACTTCGGTTGTACTTGACCAGGGATAACGGAGCAACTTGGGCTAATATTTCACCAGCACCAAATGTGCAGTTCCTCTCCAATCCTGTGTATGGGAAGGGGATTTTCTTCACGGATCCATCTCATGGTTGGATTATAAGAAGTGCTTTTGGCTCGACAGAGACGATTGTGCTGCGAACCACAGATGGCGGCCAAAGCTGGAAAATCTCATCTTTAGGAGATGTGAATACAGTATCCTCTGTATATTTCAACTCACCCAGAAAGGGTTGGCTGATGACCTCATGGAACGCTTCTTCCAATAAAGAGAACAAGGCACTTTTTTCAACGACAGACGGTGGGGCCACTTGGGAAGAAGTGATGCAGAATGAGCAATACAATCCGAATTTCCCTAATGATTCGATACCGTTTGCCGGCGTTACCACTGGAATGATTTTTCGCAATAGTACACATGGATTTGTGACAATGCAGACAGGTGCTCTTCCCAAAATCTTTATGACAAAAGATGGCGGTAAGAGCTGGACCCTCGGGCCAGCTTTTCTGGTTAACGAACGTTTAGAGGATTGTGACCGAGTAATTACGGGCAAACCGGAGTTCTTTGATGCCAGTAAGTCTACTGGTTGGATGTCTGTTGGCTGCCAAAAGGATAAAGAAAAAACAATCGCCTACCATGGATATTTTACGGCTAACGGTGGAGCTAACTGGAAATTTGCATCCTTTGGATTGAACGCACAAGCTGGTGTCAATCGTCAAATTGCTCCGACGTTCTTGAACTCACAGATCGGTTGGACCATACTTGGCGACACCCTTTACCATACGGTGGATCAAGGAGTTACGTGGTTACCTCTTAAAGAGAGCAGTGTACTGCGATCTAAGCTTCTGGAATATCCGGAGATTGTAAAGCTGCAGTTTTTTTCCACTGAGGTGGGGTGGCTTTTGATTGAGAAAAAAGAGGACAAGCGCTCGATACTGTTACAGACTACGAATGGTGGTATCAGCTGGCGCGTAATGTAATAAGGAAAAAGAACCTGCCTGTTGGTAGGTTCTTTTGTTGTGTGCGCCCAGCATGGGCGCTATCTATAGGGTTGAAGTCCCGAATGGCGAAGGCAGTAGTAGCCATTAGCTTAAGGCAAGGGTGTCCACCGCGAGGTGGAATCTGAAGGAAGCCAGCGGCAAATCTCCGGTCTGAGGAATACGAACTTCATACAAGGCTAACGTAGGCTGGATGAGGTTGCACAACAAACCAAAGTCCATACTGCCAAAGGCGTACGAGAGTAAATGAAGCAGATAGATGGAGAGGAAGATAGCGTTCTTACCTGGGGAGATCTGTGTGATAGGCGATAACCCTACTTGTGAGAGTAGGCTGAGTGCACAGAAGTCAGCAGACGCCATAGTACGCAAGCTGTTGCAACAGCTGCGGAAGGGCTGAACATGGAATAGGATTTATACATCCAGGCGTTCAAGATGAGCGATGAATGCAGAAAAAAAAAAAAATCCGAAAGGACCTGACTGAAGAAGGAAACGGTGAATCCCGTGGGGGTCTTCAGCAGGGCGGAGTTCATCTTTGGCACAAATGGAAGGTATAAATCACGTAAAGAGAGGTTAAAAAAAAAAATGTTGGAGCAACTGCTATCACGGGAAAATCTTCTGCAAGCCTTAAAGCGTGTTGAAGCGAATAAAGGAAGTCATGGCGTAGATGGGATGTCCGTAAAATCCTTACGAGAACACATCGTACAAAACTGGCAGACCTTGCGGCATGCCATAGAAGAAGGAACCTATGAACCGAGCCCCGTGCGCCGAGTCGAAATCCCGAAACCCGGTGGCGGAGGTGTTAGGTTACTAGGAATACCTACCGTGACAGATCGAATGATTCAACAAGCAATCGCGCAGGTGTTAACTCCATTGTTTGATCCAGAGTTTTCCGACCATAGCTATGGATTCCGTCCGAAAAGACGAGGGCATGATGCGGTGAGGAAAGCTCGAACCTTTATGAAAGAAGGATATCGATTCGTAGTCGACCTAGACTTGGAGAAATTCTTTGATCGCGTCAACCATGACCGACTGATGATGAAGATTTCGGAGAAAGTGGAGGACAAGAAAGTTCTCCTGCTTATCCGCAAATATCTTCAGTCAGGTGTGATGGAGAACGGGTTAGTAACCCCGACAACGGAAGGTGCCCCGCAAGGCGGTCCACTGAGTCCGTTATTATCTAACATTGTCCTAGATGAGCTCGACAAAGAACTCGAGAAACGTGGGCACCGCTTCGTTCGTTATGCGGATGATTGCAATATTTACGTGAAAACGCTAAGAGCAGGAGAGAGAGTCAAGACAACGGTCACCCGATTCATCGAGACGAGGCTAAAGCTGAAGGTGAACCAAGTAAAGAGCGCGGTAGACCGTCCCTGGAAACGAAAGTTTCTAGGATTTAGTTTTAGTGTGGACAAAGAACCAAAGGTGAGAATTGCGAAGCAGTCCTTACAGAGAGTCAAGGTTCGAATACAGGAGATATCCTCTCGAAAGAGATCGATGAAGATGGAAGAGCGAATCAAGGAACTAAACCACTACCTCATGGGATGGTGCGGTTATTTCTCGCTGGCGGATACCCCAAGTACCTTTCGAGATATGGATAAATGGATACGAAGAAGGCTACGAATGTGCCTCTGGAAGCAGTGGAAGACCCCTAGAACCAAAGTCAAAAGACTTATATCCTTAGGGGTACCTAAGGATAAAGCCTATGAGTGGGGAAATACCCGAAAAGGGTATTGGCGAATTGCAGGGAGTCCAATTCTACAACATGCATTGAATAACCAATATTGGGAAGCCAATGGATTAAAGAGTGTATTGGACAGATACAACTCCTTACGGAATATTTCATGAACCGCCGTATATCGAACGGTACGTACGGTGGTGTGAGAGGTCGGGGGCTAGCCGCCCCCTCCTACTCGATTAGCAGAGTGGGGGTTTATTGTTGTTTGTGAATGATTGAATATAAGGAAAAAACTTATTTAAAATTTTCTTTATAAATGTGAAAAAAATCACATGACATTTAAAGAATCCTGTGATATATTTAACACATAGAAAACAAGTTCAAATTTTCACAAACTCAGACATCGAATAGGAGAGATTACAATGAAAACATTCGAAACAGATTATATGACAAGAAACCTTTTGCAACTTTGCTACAACTGTGATGACGCTCATCTTTGTGAAACTGAAGAACAATGCAGAGCTTGCTGGGCTGAAAATGGAATGTTAGATGATCAGACAGACGAAACTAAGAAATTGCTAGACCTAGTTCATGCTTAATTTAATAACTGAAAACTCTGTATAGAGACCACTCGAATTCTTGATTTCTAAGAAAACGAAGTGGTCTTTTTTGCATCTAGTCTCACTTATTTAATGCTTTCTGGACTAGATGAGGCATATACATGTACAGAAGTACCCAGAACGCAGCAATTAGGCTGAATTACAAGAGGAAGAAGGGGGAAACTGTCATGGGAATGGGCCCGGATCTTTCATGGATGTTTGATTTTGCCGGAACGGTGATGCCGATCTTTATCGTTGTTATGATTGGTATTCTTGCTATATCAGCAGGCAGGGGCTTGCTTCAATGGGGCAGGAACAATGGCTCCCCCATACTAACAATCCCTGCACATATCGTTAGCAAACGGACTGAAGTACGACAGCAGCAGCTTCAGGAAGAGAATGGCTCAACTCGTACGAGTACAACTTACTATTTAACGTACGAGCTGGAAGGCGGCAGTCGCATGGAATTTAAAGTAGATGGCCATGAATATGGCTTGAGCGCAGAAGGCGATAGAGGAATGCTTACTTATCAAGGAACTAGATATCATGGATTCCAACGACAGCCACAATACTCAACTGCGGAGTAGTCATTTGTTATATAAAATCAAAGCAGCGATCCCCATGCTAATGGAGGAGCGCTGCTTTGCGTTTTGGTTATGTACCATTCAAGCCCACTGATCCTGTAGCTCTCAAAGCCCACTGATCCCGTAGCGCTCAAAGCTCACTGATACTATAGCTCTCAAAGCTCACTGTAGGTGCGATCATCTATTAAGTGTCAGATATTCATTACCCTCTTACCTTACGGACCCAGATGACGTTATTTGTAATTTCACAGCCTTTTGAGCCTAGTTTCGGACTCCAATGCAGCTATTCATTAGAAAGATGCTTATAATCGGTGCTTTGCGGGCCAATAGGGGCTTTGGGGTCCGATAGAATCCCAAAAGTGGATTAATATCGCGAATAAGGTCAGCTGTGTCCGATAGCGCCTTCTGAGCGGACGTTGACGTGGATGCTGTTGCTGACGTTGAAGCTATTGCTGTTGCTAACAAGGACATCGACGCTGACGTGTACATTGTGGCTAACACCGACAACGATTCCAGCACCGATTCGACGCTAAAACCGACGCCGACTCTGATGCTGTACTGACGCGCTAACACCGACGCCGACCCTGATGCTGCCACCAACATCGACTCAGACGCTAACGCTGTCGTTAACGAGGACATCGATGCTAACGCTGCTGACATTGTCGCTAACACCGACACCGCCCCCCGACTCAGACGCTAACGCTGTCGTTAACGAGGACATCGATGCTGACGCTGACATTGTCGCTAACACCGCAGCTGCCCCCGACTCTTACGCTGTAACGCGAATGTAATTGGGCAAACGCAGCTTAGAGTGTAGATAAAGGGGATTTGCTGAGTGGTTAAAAGGAAAAATCCCTACTCTAAAAAATAGGCGGGAACTGTCACCTCTTAGGCGAATGCACATACTATACAGCATGCAGTTAAGAACGAGGTTGCTACAAGAAGTGACCCCAAGGAGGAGACAGCGTGGCCGTCATCAAAACGAACTCGGAAGATGTGAAGGTGCTGGCGCGGTTGATGAGAGCGGAAGCTGAGGAAGATGGAGAACTCGGTATGCTCATGGTCGGCAATGTTGGCGTCAACCGGATTCTTGGCAATTGCTTGGACTTTAATAACATTCGGAATGTGAATGACATGGTCTATCAAAGTCCAGGAGGTTTCGAAGCGCCGCAGAAGGGATACTTCTATCAGCGAGCCAGAGAAGCAGATATCCGTCTAGCCAAACGTGTAATTGCAGGTGAAAGAACCTGGCCAGCTACCAATGCTTTGTGGTTCTTCAGACCCGCAGGTGATTGTCCTGCAACCTGGTATAACCAACAAAACACAGGCCGCTTCAAAGCCCATTGCTTCTTTACTCCGACCGGAGAAGATTGCCCGACTGTATTTATCGGCAATTAGAATGGTAACTGTGCAAAGAGAATTACTCAATAAAATGAGTAATTCTCACAGAAAGTAAGAGTGATTTCAATTGTGTCCAAAGGAGTTTATGCTCCGATAAACATTTAGGAGGTTTCATTAAATGATCGTTCAACCTTACCGCCCCGTAACTTATACCATCGGTAGTGTCTCTTCTTCAGGTATGCCAATGTCTTCCGGAATGCCGATGTCATCAGGAATGCAAGGCATGGGCAGCATGCCACCTCAAGTAAGCAGTGGCAGTCCAATGACGCCAGGGGGAGTAGTAGTTCAGAATCCACCACAAACGTTCGAACAATCCTACATCGAAAATATTTTCCGCCTGAATTTAGGAAAAGTAGGTACGTTTTATTTTACTTATGAGAACAACAAAGACTGGAATGCCAAAGTTTACAAGGGTGTGCTGGAAGCGGCAGGCCGTGACCACATTATTATCAGTGACCCTGCGACTGGCCAACGCACCGTCTTACTTATGATTTATTTTGATTATGCTACCTTCGATGAGCCCCTTACTTATCAATACCCAGGTGTAATTGGCAATCCTCCAACGATGAGAAATTGTCGCTAAATGTAATCCATCTTCGATGAGAAGAACTCCAACGCCAAACGGTTAGGAGTTCTTTTTATTTGTGATTAATTTATGGAATAATCTTGATAATCACTGCCCATTTTTTTTCGAAAGGACACGCATGCTTGCGGTTTGCCCCAATATATTAATATAATAAAGTATATATTCAAAAACGTGATTCTAGACTGGAGATGAAACCATTGGGAAATTGATACTGAAAGGAACAAACGGCGAGCATTTTGCCAATACTCTGAAAAAACGAAGGAGGTGGGCCTATCCATCCATGTACGGAAAATGGTGGATAGGAGTATAAATTGAGCGACCCTTTACCCGGTATATTACATGTTGGTCTTATTATTTTGTTGGTATTGTTAAATGGATTTTTTGTTTCAGTCGAATATGCAATGGTGAAAGTGCGAAGTGGTAGAATTGATACCCTGATTGAAGAAGGTAGTAAAAAAGCTTTTAATGCAAAAAGCATTGTCAGCAACCTGGATGGCTATCTCTCAGCCTGTCAGCTCGGCATTACATTGGCTTCACTTGCATTAGGGTGGCTGGGTCAACCAGCTATAGCTAATCTTATAGGGCCTTTATTAGGAAGCATAGGTTTAGGAGAAACTGCTGTTAATGTTGTATCTTTGGTTATTGCTCTTATGTTCATTACTATCTTGCATATCGTATTAGGTGAGCTTGCACCTAAGACCATTGCTGTTAACAAGGCTGAATCTGTCCTTTTACTAACAGCAGGACCGATGAATGTATTTTACAAAATCATGTATCCAGTGATATGGATCGTTAATGGGCTGGCGCGTGGTTTACTGCAAATTTTCCGATTAGCCCCGGCTTCAGAGCTGGGAACGGCGCATACGGAAGAAGAAATTCGTATTATCATGCAGGAAAGTAACAAAAGCGGCTTTATCGATAATACTGAAATGGCTTTGGTTGACAATATTTTTGAATTTGTGGATACCATGGCTCGGGAGATCATGATTCCGCGGACAGAGATGATCTGTCTGAATAATCATGTTTCTGCTGAGGAGAACCTTGAGATTGCCTATGATGGCATGAGGACACGTTATCCCGTCTGTGATGGTGATAAGGATCATATTTTAGGCTTCATCCATATAAAGGACTTAATTAAGGATCGCCCGCAAAGTTATCAGAAATTAATTCGTCCAATATTAACCGTGCCGGAATCCATTCAGATTAGCGCTTTGCTGAAAGTTATGCAGCGTGCGAAGACACAAATCGCCATATTGATCGATGAATATGGTGGAACTTCAGGAATGGTGACATTGGAAGATATCATGGAGGAAATTGTTGGAGAAATTCAGGATGAATTTGATGAGGAACGTCCCGGTGTTGAGAAGCTTGGCGAGGATGAACACTCCATTGACGGTTTGATGCTTATTGAAGAGATTAATGATCTTTTGGGTCTTCATATGGAGACTGAGGATTACGATACGATAGGCGGCTGGCTGTATTCTAAATTGGAGGTTAATCCACCTCAAAAAGGGCAATCCGTAGAATTTGATGATCATCTATTTATTGTAGAAGAGACTGAGAATAAGCGAATTTCTCGAATTAAGCTATTGCGGTTACAGTTATTGAATGAAGAAGCTGGAGCTTGATGGAATTATATATTTTTAAAATAAGAGCAGCGTTTCTCCTTTTGGAGTCACGCTGTTTTTTTTGACTATACTGTTTGCCAAAAAGAGATTAATAATTATATAATTTTAAATGTATATGATAAAAACTACATTAGTCCCTAGAGGACAGAAAGGAATTCTCCTTGAGTAAACCTAAAAAAAGTCCAAATGTTCCCCAGTTGAGCAAACAAGAGAAACGACGGGTAGAACAGGAGCAACAGAAGCAGAAAACGAGAATTTTAGTTATTAGTTCAATAGCTGTAGTAGTTATCATTTTTGTTGGATTGTTTATGTTAGCTTCGAAAGATGCAGCAAAGAATGTCTCTACAGGAGAACCGGTAGAATTCAATTACAGTGAGCTACCTAGGATTGGTAATGAGGATGCACCTGTTAAGCTTGTTGAATTTGGCGATTTCAAATGTCCAGCTTGTTCCCAGTTTGCTGGCTCCATGAAACCGAAAATTGTTCAAGATTTTGTCAACGAGGGAAAAGCAGCTCTTTACTTTGTAAATATGGCTTTCGTTGGTCCTGACTCTGAGACAGCTTCACTAGCTGCATTGTCTGTATACCATCAGAATAAGGATGAATTCTGGAAGTTCTATGATGCTGTATATGCGCAGCAAGGGGATGAGAGCGACGAATGGGCCACTGAGGATTTCTTGATAAGCCTTGCTGAAAAAGAGAAATTAGCGATCGATTACGATCTGTTGCGTAAAGACATCCAAGAGAAAACTTATGCAGATGAGCTGAAGAAAGACATTCAGTTGGCAACTGACGCAGGCGTGACAACTACGCCTTCGCTCTACATTAATGGGGTGAAAACGGCTGAACCTTTCGATATTGAAGCGATTACATCTGAAATTAACACCGCCGCAAAAGCAGTGGAGGCAAAGTGACAAAATTCCTATCTTTTTGCAAGCGTAACTGCCTCTATCTGGCCTGGTTTGTCTCTTTGGTTGCTGTAGCTGGTAGCTTGTATTTAAGTGAAGTCTTGAAATATGAACCTTGTAAGCTTTGCTGGTTTCAGCGGATTTTTATGTATCCGCAGTTATTTTTGTTGGGAATTGCCACTTTCCGTGGAGATAAGCGCATCATTCCTTATGTGCTTCCATTAAGTTTGATTGGTGGCAGTATCTCAATCTATCATTATGCGGAACAGAAGATTCCAGCGTTAAGTAAAGTTCTACCTTGTACAATTGGTGTTCCTTGTAATAAAGATTACTTGAACTACTTCGGATTTATTACGATTCCTTTGTTAGCTTTAATCGCTTTTGCTCTAATTAGTCTCCTTCTTTGGTATGGACGTAAGGAAGAAGAAATGATTGAAGTAGATGCAGAGGAGAGCTTAGGATTTTAGTTTTCGCTTTGGAAGTTACAAAAAAGCTGAAAAGGTATTAAAATCACGGGCTAGAGGGATAATTGAAGATAATGAAAGAGAGCATCCAATAAGACGCTATATTTGAGCTTATTGGATGTTTTTTCATTCTTTTTTCATTTTTTTCAACGCTTTACTGTAGGCACTTTGTAGACTAATATTAGACCTTGTGAGAAGTTGAATATGCGCTGAATTTTCTTAGGAAAAACGGGGGAACCAAACTTGGCATTCATGCCAATGGGGTGAATCGGAACCGGGTCGAACAGACCTGTACCGTAGGGCTATAACCACAGCCCGAATCCGCCAGCTAACCTCGTAAGCAAGGTGGGAAAATGACCATGCATAAGCATGCGGATCATTTCCGTATGCTTATTTTTGTGTCTGCATTTATGAAATCCACCGATGAAAACAGCGCACGGAAATTCCGTTTCAGCTCCCAAAGAAAGGAACTGTATCCACCATGGTAAGCAAGGTAAAACGACTATTGATCGGACGTCCGATGAAGTCGAATGAACTCGATCATGAAAAGTTATCCAAGGTTAAAGCACTGGCTGTCCTGTCTTCTGATGCGCTCTCGTCTGTAGCCTACGGAACGGAACAAATACTGATTGTACTGGTGGCTGCCGGGTTTACTGCCATCTGGTATTCCCTGCCAATTGCATTAGCCGTATTGGGCCTGCTGGCCATCCTGATTTTATCCTATCGGCAGACGATTTTTGCTTATCCGCAAGGAGGCGGAGCTTATATCGTAGCCAAGAGCAATCTTGGTATTCCGACAGGGCTGCTCGCTGGGGGTTCATTATTGGTGGATTACATTCTTACCGTAGCGGTTAGTGCCTCGGCAGGGACGGATGCGATCACATCGGCTTTTCCAAGTCTTCATAATCATACTGTTCTCATCGCTGTATCTGTTATCGTTCTATTAACAATCATTAATCTTCGCGGAGTGACTGAATCGGCTTCGTTCATCGCAATTCCAGTGTATTTGTTTGTGGTTTCGATTGTTGTTCTGATTATCTCCGGTATCGTTAAATATGCAATGGGTGGCGCGCATGCGAATGTTCCTGAAATAGGCAGCGCCGTATCTAATGTAAGTTTGTTTCTACTATTAAAAGCGTTTAGCTCTGGTTGTTCAGCCCTAACGGGGGTTGAGGCCGTATCTAATGCGATCCCAAACTTTAAAGCACCGGCTGAGAAGAATGCAGCCAAGACGCTAATGATCATGGGACTTATCCTTGGCTTTATGTTTACCGGAATCACTGTGCTGGCGTATTGGTATGGTATTGTGCCAGATGAAAAGGCTACGGTTGTCTCTCAGATCGCTGAATCGACCTTTGGCCGTGGCGGATTGTACTTTTTCATTCAAGGGATTACAGCAGTGATTTTGTTCTTGGCAGCTAATACAGCATATTCAGCGTTTCCGCTGCTTGCCTTTATGTTTGCAAAAGATAAATATCTGCCACACGCATTTATGGTCCGTGGTGACCGCCTGGGCTTCTCAAACGGCATTATTTTTCTAGGAGTTATGTCTATCATACTTGTGGCTGCATTCCATGGGAATACGGAAGGTTTGATTCCACTTTATGCGGTAGGCGTGTTCATTCCTTTTACCTTATCCCAACTGGGGATGATGGTGCATTGGATCAAAACAAGACCTGCTGGATGGGTGAAAAGATTTGTTGTAAATACCATCGGTATGCTGACTACATTGACGATTACGCTTATATTTATTATTACTAAATTCTCAAGCGTATGGATGGCATTCATTTTCTTACCTGCTGTAATGTTCGTGTTCCACCGTATTCATAAGCACTATTTGAACACTGCGGATCAACTGCGTATATGTCCGGCTACTGATAAACCTATAATTAAAGGAAGTACTGTAGTTGTTCCTGTTGCAGGGGTTACACGTGCTGTATTACATTCCATCAGCTATGCGAAGTCTCTAACAGATAATGTTGTTGCTGTGTATGTAGGCTTTGATGAAGAAGACATTCATAAGATGGAGCAACGGTGGGAGGAATGGAATCCAGGCGTACGCCTGATTGTACTTCGCTCCAGATATCGTAGTATCATTCGTCCGTTAGTGAAGTTTATCGATACGGTTGAGTGGAAGACAGCTGCGACGGATCACATCACGATTCTGATTCCACAGTTTATTACCAAACATTGGTGGCAAGCCGTGCTTCATAATCAGACCAGCTTTTTAATCCGCTCGTATCTAATGAATCAAAAGGACGTTGTAGTAGCGACTGTCCCTTATCATTTAAATAAATAAGTAGAAGATTAAAGATGAGGTTATATCCGGAACGTTCGGAATATAACCTCTTTTGTATTTTATATGAAGGAAATTGTTGCAAATCCACAGAATTTGAAATTTATATGTTGACACAGAGAATGAGAATCAATATCATTTAAAAGTGAAGCAGAGGTAAAGGTCACCTTTGAATATCAAAGCAGTTACATATAGGAGGGTTTTTAATGTTTTGGCTTAACAGAAAAAGATCAGGAAGCATGAAAGTGACAATGAGCGGACTAATAGTGATGACGCTATTACTTTCCGCTTGTGGTAATAATAATGCTGAAAGTTCATCAAATGCAGGAACAGCGCCTACAACAGCTCCTACAGCAGAATCTACAGAGGCACCTGCTGCTCCTAAGACATTAACAGATGCAATGGGCCATGAAGTAACGATTCCGGCTAATCCACAGCGCGTCCTGGGTTCATATTTGGAAGACTCATTGGTAACTCTGGGTGTGACTCCAGTAGCTCAATGGTCAGTTACAAATGGCGTTCAGGATTATCTGGCCACTGAATTGAAGGATGTTCCTACAATTAGTTACGATCTTCCGTTAGAGGCTGTAACCAGCTTTGCTCCGGATCTTATTATCATCCCATCGGAGTCTTCTGTTCAGAACGGGATTTACGATCAGTTGAATAAGATTGCACCCACTTATGTAATTGGGGATGAACTAAATCAAGATTGGCGCAAATCTTTGCTCAAGATTGGTGAGATTTTGAACAAAACCCCTGAAGCAGAAAAAGCCATTAAAGATTATGATGTTAAAGCAGCGGCTGCGAAAGAACAGCTTGCAGGAGCTATTGGACAAGAGTCCGCGGCTATTCTATGGTTGGTGCAAAAAAACTTCTATATTGTAGACGAAACCCGCAGCAGTGGTGCTGTATTATATACAGACCTTGGCGTAAAGCTGCCTAACTTAGTAACAGAGATCCCAGTAGGAACAAGAGCAACTTGGAATCCGATCTCGCTAGAGAAGCTTTCTGAGCTGACTGCAGATCATATTTTCCTTGTAAATAGTGATAAGACTGAGGGTTCGGAGATCTTAGATAGTGCAATTTGGAAGGGCATCCCAGCTGTAAAAGCTGGAAATGTGCATGAAATGAGCTCAACAAGCAGCTGGCTTTACAGTGGTGCGAACGCTGGCAGCAAAATCATTGACGATGTGCTAAAAAGTCTTGTGAAATAAAAGTCGTAATTCACCATGAATGAGACTGATCATTTCGGTGGGGAAGGGCGTGCAGATCAAGTATCTCGTGATACAAAGATCTGCACCATTTTTTTATAAACCAATCCCATAGTACGGAAAAATCGTTCCTGCAATTGTACAACATAAATATTTTTGCGATAATGAGAATGATTGTTGTTATCATATAAACCATTGTAACTATTGAATAAGGAGACAACCCATGGTTTCACCCTCAGATTTCGCAAATCGTATTAACAATGAACCCAAAAAAGCTCTACATACCCGACCGGCAGCTGCCATTGGTATTCTTATTTTTGGACTTGCTGCTATTGCCTTCGGATTGGCACTTTCGGTCTCAGTGGGTGCGGCAGATATCAAGTTAGCTACAGTATGGGAAGCTATATTTCATTTCAATCCAGATTTACAAAAACATCAGGTGATCAGAGAACTGCGATTTCCACGTGCTATTGCTGGCGCCTTAGTCGGTGCTTGCTTCGCAGTAGCAGGGGCTATCATGCAGGGGATGACAAGAAACCCGCTTGCGGATTCAGGGCTGTTAGGCTTGAATGCAGGAGCAGGAGTAGCGCTGGCAATAGTATTTGCTTTTGCACCCTCACTCTCATTCACTTCACTAATGTTGTATTGCTTTATCGGTGCCGCTGTGGCCTCTTTTATCGTATTCGGAATCGGTTCGCTTTCTTTTAATGGCCTGACCCCCTTGCGATTGACACTAGCAGGTTCGGCAGTTAGTGCTTTATTGGTTGCTATTAGTCAGGGAGTAGCTATTCTTTTCAACTTATCTCAGGATATAGCCTTCTGGTTAGCCGGTGGGATGGGGGGAGCTAGCTGGACTCAGATCAAGATTATATTCCCTTGGGTGGCCGTAGCCTTAATTGCAGCGATGATGTTATCACGATCCGTTACATTGCTCAGCTTAGGAAGAGAAGTTGCGGTTGGTCTGGGGCAGCGGACAAGGTTAGTTCAGTTGGCATGTATGATTGTTGTGGTTATCTTAGCTGGAAGTGCGGTTTCAACGGTTGGCCCGATTGCTTTTATAGGACTAATTATTCCACATGTTACACGTTATTTCGTTGGAGTGGACTACCGCTGGATTATACCTTGCTCGGCTGTTCTGGGGAGCTTATTGATTATCTTTGCAGATATTGCCGCAAGAATGATAAATGCACCGTATGAGACACCGCTAGGAGCCTTAATTGCCATCATCGGCGTACCTTTCTTTATTTATTTAGCGAGTAAGCGGAAGGGGGAGCTGTAATGCCCAAAATAACCCTTACTCCAGATGAAAAAGAACGCCGCACACGCACCATAACGGTGTTATCGCTCCTTGCTATACTGATCGTCGTGGTGTTTATAGTCAGTATGAATACAGGGTTTATGCGTCTATCCCCACTGGAGGTATTACATACACTGCTGGGTGATGGAACACATCAGCAAAAGCTTATTTTATTTGATTTCAGATTACCCCGCATCGTAATTTCATTGTTAGTTGGAGCGGGCTTTGCAGTGTCAGGCTGTATTCTACAAAGTCTCGCACGTAATGCACTCGCTGAACCGGCTACGCTGGGCATAAGTGCTGGTGCAGGTTTTGCTGTAATCATTTTCATCTCGTTCTTTCCGGCTACAACCGCAGCTCCGGTATTTGTCTTGCCTCTCCTAGCGCTTGGTGGGGCTGGCCTGACCGCAGCTTTAATCTATATTCTTGCCTACCGGAAGGCAGATGGTCTGTCTCCTACAAGGCTGATCCTTATCGGGATTGCGGTCGCTGCAGGAATCAATGCTTGCCAGCTTGTATTGGCACTTAGGCTTGATCCTAATAATTATCAATTTGTAGCTACTTGGATCGCCGGGAAAATATGGGGTGGGGATTGGAGATTCGTCCTTGCTTTGCTGCCTTGGATCGTGATTCTGTTACCGTTCGCCTTCTATAAAGCCCGGGTTCTAAATGTATTGAATCTAGGGGACCATACTTCATTAGGTCTAGGAATGCGTGTGGAGAAGGAACGTATTCTCCTTCTGGTAACAGCCGTAGCGCTTGCCGGCTCCTGCGTCGCAGTAAGCGGAGGTATTGGCTTCGTCGGCCTGATAGCACCACACCTGGCTCGCAGGCTCGTGGGACCCCGTCATCAGGTGTTATTACCTGCTAGTGCTTTGACAGGGGCGCTTCTTATGATTACCGCTGATACCATCGGCAGATGGGTGTTGCAACCTGCGGAAGTTCCGACTGGCATTGTGGTTGCGATTATTGGCGCACCTTACTTTTTATATTTACTCGCCAAGTCTAAAGCGTAAATTAGTTCATACTTAGGAGCATAGCTCCATAAAACTTTTAAGGGAGTTGTAGATCATGTCAGAACGTTTGAATACAGAAGAATTAAGTATTGGGTATGCAGAGGCTACTATAGTTAAAGGATTGAACTTGTCTATCCCTACGGGAAAAATCACTGCACTAGTAGGTGCTAACGGCTCCGGTAAATCTACAATCCTCAAAACGATGGCCCGGATTATGAAGCCGAAGAGTGGCACCGTAATGCTGGACGGCAAATCGATCCATAACTTTTCAACTAAAGAGGTTGCTAGGCAGCTAGCGATTCTACCGCAGAACCCAACGGCTCCTGACGGTCTGACGGTATCTGAGCTGGTCAGCTACGGTCGTTTCCCTCATCAGAAGGGATTTGGCACGATGACCGCTGAGGATCGCAACATCATCTCCAACGCCATCTCTGTTACGGGCATGGAATCTTTTCATGATCGCCCTATTGACCGTCTCTCAGGTGGACAACGTCAACGCGCATGGATCGCTATGGCGTTAGCTCAAGAAACAGATATTTTATTCCTTGACGAGCCTACAACCTTCCTAGATATGGCGCATCAGCTCGAAGTTCTTCAGCTATTGCAAAAGCTGAATGAGGAAGAAGGTCGTACCATCATCATGGTCGTGCATGATTTGAATCATGCTACTCGTTATGCGCAGCATATGGTAGCGATTAAGTCCGGTACTGTGGTTAGCGAAGGCTCACCTACTGAGGTTATGACACCAGATGTATTGCGGGAAGTGTTTGGAATTGAAGCGGATATCGTTCCGGATCCACGTACGGGTGTGCCACTGTGTCTTCCTTACGAGCTTGCTGCCTATAAAGCTGTGTAATTATCATCTAAAATCATACAACGAACAGGCTCCCGTCATTGACAAGGGAGCCTGTTCGTTGTTACAGTTGTGGTTGCCTACAATTTCATAATAACTCTTTAAAATAGATCAAGGACCATCATTTATACATGGTTAAAGGAGCATGAAAACATGAATATTGACAAAATTCAAGATGACCTAGAGCAGCTAATGACTGCAGGAAAAGTGAAAAGTCATGAGAATTTAAAAGATCACGTGTACACTAAAATGGGCGGCAAAGCTGATATTTTGGCTGCACCAGCTACTTATGATGAAATTCAAAAGATCGTTACATATGCAGAACAAAATGGGATAACCCTTACGGTACTTGGGAATGGCTCCAATGTGATTATCCGTGATGGAGGTGTACGTGGGATCGTTCTGCAAACGGCAGGACTGACCGAAATGGGGATTCGCGACAATCTCTTATATGCGCAATGTGGTGCCAAAATAATTGATGTTTCCAGATATGCACTTGATAAGGAGCTTACGGGTCTTGAGTTCGCCTGTGGCATTCCAGGAACAGTTGGTGGAGCGCTCTATATGAACGCAGGTGCTTATGGCGGTGAGATCAAAGATGTCCTGCATAGTGCACTAGCTATAAATAAGAACGGGCAATTGGTAACTCTGCAAGGTGATGAGCTGCAATGGGGTTACAGAAAAAGCGTGTTCGCAAGCGGTGAGTACATTGTACTTGAGGCCAAATTTGCTATGACTTCCGGTGATGTTTTAACGATCAAGGCAAAAATGGATGAACTAACTTATTTACGTGAATCGAAGCAACCGCTTGAGTATCCATCCTGTGGGAGTGTATTTAAGCGGCCTCCAGGCCGTTTTGCAGGTCAGTTAATTCAAGAGAGCGGCTTACAGGGTACAAGAATCGGCGGTGCTGAGGTATCCAAGAAGCATGCGGGATTTATTGTGAATGCAGATAATGCAACAGCCAGTGATTACATCGGGCTAATCCACCATGTAAGAGCGACTGTGAAGGATAAATTCGGTGTAGAGCTGGAAACTGAAGTGGAGATCATTGGAGAAGAATAAATGATAAGCAAAAAGAGCCCGCAATCGCTGTGGGCTCTTTTTGCTTATCATAATCATGTTCGTTTAATCTACTGAAAGGGTGTAATTAGCTCTGTCCGTAGTTATTTCTGCCTTGCGGTCGGCTAAGTCTACGATTTGAAGACCTTCAACAGCTAAATCATAAGTGGATTGTGGCAGGGATACCAGTTCACCATCGGCGTTAAGTGTGCTGCCGAAACCTCTTAATATCAGTGCACTTCCAAGATATTCATCAATAACATCGTCTGCACTCCGGAAATCTACGGACTCTAAATTGAAATGAACTTTATCCAAATCACGAAGTTCTTTCTTTTCAATAGCGATTGTTTCATTCAAATGATTGTTAAGCCAATCCATAAGCTGCTGTATACTTTGTTCCATAAAATGCTCCCACCCTTAGCTCGAAGATTATTATGAATAAGTTACCCTTTTCTTAGGATTTGAATCCTTTTTTTTGCCGCATCTTAATTAACCATATGAATAATTCATGTCATTAAAAAGAAATCCACAATCAAATTGGCATTGGTTTTGAGCTTCCTAATCTCTACATACGCAGGTCTATCCACGTTAATCTGGAGTGATTTGCTGATCTGTATAAGGTAACAGTAAAGAGTAGAACTTGTCAGGAGCGGGCTACCCATGGTATAGTTCAAGACGCAATATGCTTTATGCTTTAAGAAGAAGTCTGCACTAAAGTTGTGCAGGAGAGGTTCGCGAACTCCCTCTATAAAAAACTAAGAATATATTAAACAGTACAAGCGGTTGCTGTCCTTTATCCGGACGTTGCTTCCGTTTCTTCTTAGTGGAGCCAAGTTTTCGAAATCTCGTTCTTCTTTCCATTACCGGCCAAGGCCGAAGGAAAAGAGAGGGGTTTTTTGTCGTGTCAGAAGGAAGATTGAAAGAGGAAATGCAAGAAGTTACTTTGCTTGGTAATCAGGGAACACAGTACAAGTTTGGTTATGATCCAGACATTCTGGAGGTGTTTGATAACAAACATCCCGGACGTGATTATTTTGTTAAATTCAACTGCCCTGAGTTCACTAGCTTGTGTCCTGTAACGGGTCAGCCGGATTTTGCCACGCTGTATATTTCGTATATTCCTGAACAAAAAATGGTGGAATCCAAATCATTAAAGCTGTATCTGTTTAGCTTCCGCAACCATGGTGACTTTCATGAGGACTGTGTCAACATTATTATGAATGATCTGATCTCATTGATGGATCCGCGTTACATTGAGGTATGGGGCAAGTTCACTCCGCGCGGAGGCATTTCAATTGATCCTTATTGCAACTATGGAAGACCGGGTACGAAGTATGAGGCGATGGCGGAACACCGCTTAATCAATCACGACCTCTATCCAGAAAAAGTGGACAACCGCTAAATTCCAACTTGTGATAAGGAGAGATTCATATGAACAAAAAAGCACTCGTCGTATTCAGCGGCGGACAAGATAGCACCACTTGCCTGGTTTGGGCATTGCAGCAGTATGAGGAAGTGCAGGTAGTTACCTTCAACTATAATCAACGTCATGCGGCTGAAATCGAAGTTGCAACAGAGATAGCAGCTAAGTTTAATGTAAAACAGCATATTCTTGATCTGGGGCTGCTTAATCAGCTGGCACCCAATGCTCTTACCCGTCAGGATATTGATATCGTGGCTGGGGAAGGGGATGAGCTTCCAAGTACTTTCGTCGATGGACGAAATCTGTTGTTTTTATCTTTTGCCGCAATATTAGCTAAACAACTGGGGTACTCCCATATCGTCACTGGGGTTTGCCAAACGGACTTTAGCGGTTACCCGGACTGCCGTGATGTTTTTGTGAAATCATTGAATGTTACGCTGAACTTATCTATGGACTATGAGTTTGCGATCCACACTCCCCTAATGTGGCTGGATAAAAAAGAAACGTGGAAAATGGCAGATCAACTGGGGTATTTTGATTATGTTCGCGAACACACACTGACCTGTTACAACGGTATTATTGGCAGTGGCTGCGGTACTTGTCCAGCCTGTCTATTGCGTCAGCGTGGTCTTGAGCAATATGAGGCGGAGAGAATGGAGGCCGGCTCTTAATGCTTAACGAGGTTTCAGTCTGCAAAATATTTACGTTCGATGCGGCACACCAGTTAGTGGGACACAAAGGGAAATGCAGCAATCTGCACGGACATACTTATAAGCTCGAAGTAGTGCTTAAGGGCAAACCTATGGCCGCGGAAGGCCACTCGGATGAAGGCTTCGTCATTGATTTCAGCGATATCAAAATGACAGTACAACAAAGCCTTGTAGATCGTTTAGATCACGCTTTTCTTGCTATGGGAAATGAACCTGTGTTAGAGACGTTAACGAATACGGGCTCCAAAGTAGCCTTATTGTCTTTCCGCACCACAGTGGAGAATATGTCTTCATATATTGCCTACAAGCTTAAGCAAGCAGGATTGCCTTTATACTCGGTAAAGCTATGGGAGACTCCAACCTCTTGGGCAGAGGTGCTGGCTGAAGATGTTCCGGATGAAGGGCCATCCTACCGTTTGTATGGAGGCTGTGACTGTGAGTAAGATTCCTGTAACTGAAATGTTCGGTCCAACTATTCAAGGCGAAGGTGCGGTAATTGGAGTGAAGACGATGTTTGTCCGCACCTATGGCTGCGATTATCGCTGCGGCTGGTGTGACTCCGCTTTTACTTGGGATGGTACGGCTAAGAATAAGGTTCGCATGATGGAAGCAGAAGAAATCATAAATGAATTATTGGCGTTAGCTGGAGATAATTTCGACTGTGTTACGATTTCAGGCGGTAATCCTGCCTTGATTGGTGAAGGAATGGGTACCTTCATCAACCTGCTTCATGAGCGTGGAATAAAAGCAGCGATAGAAACTCAGGGGAGTAAATGGCAGGATTGGTTCAATGACGTGGATGTGCTGACAATCAGTCCTAAACCTCCAAGCTCAGGAATGACAACGAATTGGGAAATGCTAGATAACATCATGAGTAAGATGGAGAAACTGGGTCGTTCTACGCATAGCTTGAAGGTCGTAGTGTTTGATGATAAGGATTTTGATTATGCGAAAAACGTTCACCAGCGATATCCGAATGTGCAGCTCTTTCTGCAGCCTGGTAATGATGATGTCACGGAAGAGGGCAACATTTCTGCTCGACTTCTGGGAAGGCTGGAGTGGTTGTTTAATAAAGTAATCGTGGATTCGGATATGAACAAGGTTCGTGTACTTCCACAGCTGCATGCATTGATCTGGCATAATAAGCGTGGCAAATAAAAGATTGATGAAATCGTCCGGGTATCTGCTTACAGATGCTCGGTTTTTATTTTTAACATTTGTAACTTCTAGTAGGTAGATAGTCTGTCCCAGTTTCTGGTATGATTTTGAAAAAAGCTCTTGGAGGTTATTCATTTGGAACAATCAACAGCATTATTAATTATCGATGTTCAAGAAGCCATGTTCTCCTATGAACTAAAGCTGTACGATGAAGAGGGTGTGATGGACAGGATTGTCTCCCTTCAGCAAAAAGCTCGATTAGCAGGTACTCCTATTGTGTATATTCAACATACCGAAGATGAGGAGTACACAAAAGGTACACCCACTTGGCAGATCAGTCACCGCATCACACCGCAGGAAGGCGAAGTTATCGTTGAGAAGCCTACTTGGGATGCTTTTCACCGAACGGAATTGCAAGATGAACTCCAAAAGCTCGGGATCACGAATCTGGTGATCTGTGGGATGCAAAGTGAATTCTGTCTGGATACGACAATAAGACGCGCATACAGCATGGGATATAAAAGTGTACTGGTTTCAGATGCTCATAGCACCTTTGATAATGGGGTTCTGAGTAGTAGGGAGATCGTTAAGCATCATAATGCGATAATTGGAGGTAGATTCGCCCAGTTACGAGCTGAAAGCGAGGTTCAGTTCTAGATGAATACACCCCAGGCTGCCATGAAGCCTATTCAGCGTTCTCGCCTTAGATTGTTTGCTGGCAAACGATATTTTATTTGGAAAAGATATTTGAAATGGTACACTGGACGAAGCAAAATAGCGAAGCAGCGTACGGATGAAACATTATCTTATGCAGCTATGACTCATGCTACCCCGTTATTAAGAAGTCTTCGGAATGTAGATATGCTGCTTCAATACAATAAAATTACTAACTTACGGCTGGCAATTGCGAAGCTGGATGGACTTGTTGTGCAGCCGGGGGAGACTTTTTCCTACTGGAGAAGTATTGGTAAGCCCACTAAACGAAAAGGGTATCTGGAGGGTATGGTGCTGCATTATGGTGGTTTTCATTCCGGGGTTGGAGGAGGCTTATGCCAGTTGTCTAATCTGATCTATTGGATGGCACTGCACACACCACTTACCGTTATGGAACGGCATCGTCACAGCTATGATGTATTTCCAGATGAACAACGTACACAACCTTTTGGAAGCGGGGCGACCTGTTCTTATAACTATTTGGATCTTCAATTGAAAAATAACACCGCTCAAACGTATCAACTAAAGCTCTGGCTGGACGATAGCCATTTACACGGGGAATGGAGATGCAATGAGCAGGCGCTTTATGATTATGAAGTATACGAAAGTGATCATAGGATTAGTCTAGAGCCTTGGGGCGGATATATACGCAGTAATAAGATCAGTCGAAAAGTATATACCCGATCTGGAGATCTAATTGGAGATGAAGCTGTAACTGATAATTACGCACTGATGATGTATTCTCCGCTTCTTCATGGATAAGAGGTTAGGGCTTAGGGATATAACATAGAAAGGTATGATCGTTATATCTCTAGACCATCTCCAAAGGAGCGGATTAACAGCATGAAAGCACTAACCTACCAAGGGAAGAAAAAAGTGGAAGTTAAAGAAGTAGCTGATCCGAAGCTTGAGAAAAAAGATGACATTCTTGTTCGGATTACCACTACGGCGATTTGTGGCTCGGATCTGCACATTTATAACGGAGAAATTCCAGGTATGCATGATGATTATGTTATTGGTCATGAGCCGATGGGGATTGTTGAGGAAGTGGGACCTGACGTAACTAGAGTCAAAAAAGGTGACCGAGTCATCGTCCCCTTTAATGTCGCCTGTGGGCAGTGTTTTTTCTGCCAGCATGAGATGGAGAGCCAATGCGACAATGCTAATGACGCCAAGGACACAGGCGGTTATCTTGGTTATTCCGATACTTATGGCGGTTTTGCTGGCGGACAAGCTGAATTGCTGCGGGTACCTTATGGTAATTTTGGGCCTTTTGTAGTTCCGGAGGATGCAGAAATGGAAGATGAGAAAATTCTTTTCTTATCTGATATTGTGCCTACTGCTTGGTGGGGAGTAGAAAGCGGGGGAGTGAAGCCGGGAGATACGGTCATTGTTCTCGGCTGCGGGCCCGTGGGACTGCTAACTCAAAAGTTTGCCTGGATCAAAGGAGCCTCTAGAGTCATTGCTGTTGACCATATCGGCTACCGATTGCAACATGCGAAGTTGACCAATAATGTTGAAGTTTATAACTTCGAAGAGATCAAGGACATTGGGGCTCATTTGAAGGAGATCACTCATGGGGGCGCAGATGTGGTTATTGACTGTGTGGGTCTAGATGCCAAAATATCTGCCTTGGAGAAAGTGGAAACGGTTCTGAAGCTGCAAGGGGGCTCGCTCAGTGCATTCAGAATGGCCGCGGATATCGTACGTAAATTCGGAACCATCCAGCTTGTAGGGGTCTATGGACTTAATTACAATATGTTCCCGCTGGGTCAGCTATTTGAACGAAACATCACATTAAAGATGGGACAAGCGCCGGTGATTCACTATATGCCGTTGCTGTATAAGATGATTAAAGAAAATAAATTTGATCCTACAGATATCATTACGCATCGCCTGCCAATTAGTAAAGCGGAGCATGGCTATGACGTTTTTAGTGAGAAAAAAGAAGATTGCATCAAGGTTGTTCTGAAGCCCTAGCCTTTTAAGAAGCATGAGCTTTCGTCAGAAATGACATTGCTTGTGCTTTTTTTAGTGAAATCTTATGAAAAAAGATGCATTTTTTCACGGTCTGCGTTAAATTAACATAAGTGACTTAAGATATTGAAAGGACGCGTAACATGTGAAACTTAAAAAACCGCCACTTCCGATTCCACTATTAATGTTGATAGGGATTGTGGCCATCTCTTTTTCCGCCATTTTTATTAAATGGTCTGATGCACCTGCATCTATACAAGGCATGTACAGATTATTATTTACCTCACTGCTGATGCTGCCTTTTGCAAGACCCTATAGTGGAGCTGCTTTTGCTCTAAGTAAAAAAGACTGGCTAATGCTCATCCTTTCAGGCGCAATGCTTGCGCTGCATTTTTTGCTATGGATGGGATCATTAAAGTATACTTCGGTAGCTAGTTCAACAATGATCATGGCGCTGGAGCCTGTATTTATTATGCTGGGTGTTTATTTTTTGTATAAGGAAAAGACAGCTCTGTCTGCTATTCTAGGGCTTGGCATTGCAATTGGCGGTGTCGTGTTTATCGGCTGGGGTGATATTGGAATCTCTGCAGATAATCTTAAAGGTGATCTATTATCGGTCGGAGGCACTGTCGCGGTAGCTGTACATATGCTGATCGGTCAAAAGCTAGTGGTGCGCATGCCCTCTTATTTATATAGCTTGATTGTCTTCTTGTCAGCCGCTGGCGTGTTCGCCGTATACAATCTGTTCATGGGGATTTCCTTTTTTAATTATCCGGCCAAGGAATGGGGAATCTTTGTATTGTTAGCAGTGGTGCCAACGGTGTTTGGCCATATTTTGTTTAATTGGTTACTACAATATGTATCTGCGACTACGGTTTCAATGAACATTTTAGGAGAACCAGTGGGTGCCAGTATCTTAGCGTATTTACTCTTGGGTGAACAGCTAACAACCTTACAATGGGCAGGTGGGCTGCTCGTTATGATTGGACTCGCAGTATATTTGTACGCGGGAAGAAGGAAAACTATCCGGATGGCTGATGCCATTCAGAATGCTTCATAACAGATATTTTACACATAAAGGGGTAGCAATGGATGGAAGAGCAGAATCAATATTCAAATAATCAGGCAGAAAAAAACGCTGTGCCAACAAGCGAAGAACTATGGAACGAAGATACTTATACCGCTTGGGTAACTCGGTTTGGTACACCGTCAGAAGCAGCTGCAAAATTAATAAAGGAACCAAGTGCAAAGCTTTACCCGCTCCTTTCTTTTTTTGGAGAGGTGAAGGGGAAGAAAATGATGAATTTAATGGGCTCAAACGGAATGAAGGCCGTGGCACTCTCATTACTAGGTGCGGAAGTAACGGTTGCTGACTTCTCGGAAGCCAATGCGCGATATGCGGCTGATCTTGCCCAAGAAGCAGGGGTACCACTAACCTATATCGTCTCAGATATTCTTAAGCTGCCAGAAGACGTCCTTGATGGTTCATATGACATCGTCTTCGCGGAGTTAGGAATTGTTCATTACTTTACCAACCTTACACTATTCATGGAAACAGCTCGCCGATTGCTTTCTCCTGGAGGCGTATTTGTACTCCGCGATTTTCATCCGGTAACGACCAAGCTTATTTCCTCGAAGGGATCTACTGCGAAGGTACGCAAACACAAAGTAAACGGAGATTATTTTGACTCATCATTGGAAGAGAAGAAGGTATCCTATTCCAAGTATTTGCCTTCCACAGGTACACCAGCAGGTGAACAAGAGCATAGTGTTGTGTATTGGCGCCGCTGGACACTCGGAGAAATTGTAACCGCTGCAGCTAATAGCGGACTAGTGATCCGCCAATTAGTAGAAGAACCTAATCTATCTTCCGACGTGTATGATAAGGGAATTCCTAAGACCTTCACATTGGTGGCTGGAAATGGCGCAAGCCTGTAAGAGGGATCGCTGACATGTGATTTTTTAGGATATAACATTTGTGCTGAACTGAGGTGCTCTCGGTTCAGTTTTTTTGTGTGTAAAACATAAAATTTTAAACTTTTTTACGGAGATTATTCCATTACAATGGCAACTTATAGGGAATACAATGATTTTACATTCCGGATTGTAAGCGATTACTTTAAGGGTTAATGCATTCTCAAAGAATTTGAGGTGGATATCAAAATGAACGAAGTGTTGCTTCGTATGGAGGGAATCAACAAGTTTTTCCCAGGTGTTCATGCTTTGAATGAATGTCAATTTGAGCTGAAGCGTGGAGAAGTTCATGCGTTAGTAGGAGAAAATGGCGCTGGCAAGTCTACCCTTATGAAGATTGCGACAGGTGTCTATTCCAAGGATGCTGGTCAAATGTGGTACAAGGGAAATGAAGTGCAAATTGTTAATACCCGTGAAGCACAGGAGCTTGGAATTAGTATCATCCATCAGGAATTGAATTTAATGCCTCATCTTACGGTCGCCCAGAACATTTACATTGGACGAGAGCCGCGAAAAGCTCTGAAATGGTTCGTTGATGATTTAGAGATAAACCGAAAAGTTCAGGTTTTGTTTGATCAAATGAATCTGAAGCTGGATCCCAGAGTTTTGGTATCAGATCTGACCGTTGCTAATCAGCAAATGGTTGAAATCGCTAAAGCCTTGTCTTTCCAAGCCGAGGTATTGATCATGGATGAACCAACCGCCGCGTTAACAGATACAGAAATTAACGAGTTATTTCGAATGATTGAGCAGCTACGAGATAAAGGTGTGGGAATTATTTATATCTCTCACCGCATGGATGAATTGAAGCGAATTACAGACCGCATTACAGTTATGCGCGATGGTTGTTATGTAGATACCGTTCGTACCGATTCAATAACGATTGATCAGATCATCAGCATGATGGTTGGACGTGAATTATATCAAACGTCGAAACCAACGATTGCGAAACAGACTCAGCAAGTTGTCTTAGAAGTTCGGAATCTTTCTAGAGGGCATGCGTTCAAGGATATTAGCTTTCATCTGTATAAAGGTGAGATTTTGGGCTTCGCTGGTTTAATGGGAGCTGGACGTACCGAGGTTGTTCGTGCCGTATTTGGTGCCGATCCCATCGATGAGGGTGAAATTATGCTCCATGGAAAATCGGTTCGTATACGTCAGCCACATCAAGCGGTACAGCATGGTATTGGGTATTTGTCCGAAGACCGTAAACGTTTCGGACTGCTTGTGGATATGGATATCAGCATGAATAATGCGATTGCCTCCTTTTATAAATTCCGTAATTCATTTGGCTGGATGAAGGAGCGGGAGATGCGAAGCTCAGCGGAGCAGCATGTTGAAGCGCTAGCCACCAAAACTCCAAGTGTAGGTCAAAAGGTTAAGTTTCTGTCCGGGGGTAATCAGCAGAAAGTGGTCATCGGCAAGTGGTTGACGAGAGACTGTGATGTACTCATCTTCGATGAGCCCACAAGAGGTATTGATGTAGGCGCGAAAAGTGAAATTTATAAGCTGCTGGATCAGCTTGCGAGTCAAGGGAAGGCGATCATTATCATTTCTTCAGATCTTCCTGAGATTCTAAGAATGAGCCATCGGATTATCATTATGTGTGAAGGGCGTATAACAGGAGAACTCCCCGCAGAAGAAGCATCGCAGGAGGCGATTATGAAATATGCGACGAAACGTTCATAACTGTTCAAGAGTTAACCGGAGGTGTCAGGACTATGAAGATCGCGGATAAAGAGATTAGTCAGCCAGCGGGTATGAAGCAAACGGGAGGGCAATCCGGATTCAAACAAAAATTATTGGCATTTGCAAGTCTGATCATATTGGTCATCGTATTCTCTTTATCCTCCAGTAACTTTTTTCAATTCTCAAATCTTGTCGGAATTCTAGTTTCTACAGCTGTAATCGGAGTATTAGCGCTTGGAGCTACCTTTGTTATTATAACGGGTGGCATCGACCTCGCTCTGGGTACTGTAATGACATTCTCATCTGTTATGGTTGGAGTCATTATTACCTTCTGGGGTCTGCCCGTCCCGTTAGGCATTGTAGGTGGGATTCTGGCTGGAGCACTGTGCGGCTTCATCAGCGGTTTGATGGTGGCGAAGATGAACATCCCACCCTTCATCGCCACTCTGGCGATTATGATGGTCACCAAAGGCTTGTCGCTTGTCATCACAGGAGCCAAACCCATTTATTTCAACGATGATCCGATCTTTGCCAAGATCGCCATGGGTAAAATGATCCCCGGTATACCCAACACCATCGTTATCTTCTTATTACTCGGTATGATCGCAAGCATAATCTTGTCTAAGACGATTATTGGGCGTTACAACTTCGCACTTGGCAGTAATGAAGAAGCTACTCGCTTATCAGGTGTGAACACAGTCAAATGGAAGATTATTATCTATTCCATTACAGGGATCTTTAGCGGAATCGCAGGTATCCTGATGGCATCACGTTTGAATTCAGCACAGCCATCACTGGGCACCGGTTATGAACTAGAGGCTATTGCGGCAGTGGTCATTGGCGGGACTTCCTTAAGTGGAGGTGTAGGTTCTATTCTAGGCACGATTATTGGCGCACTGATTATGAGTGTGTTGACGAATGGCTTGCAGATTATGTCTGTTGCTCAGGAATGGCGGACGGTCATTGTCGGTGTTGTAATCATCATTGCGGTTTACGCTGATATTCTACGCCGCCGTAAGCAATGAACTTGGTATGATCTCCATCCGGAGTGATATACAAAGCAAATGACGAGGGGGAAGATTCAAATGAAACTGCGTCGTAGAGGGTTTATCATGCTTGCCTGTCTGTTATTAGTTACTACATTGCTGAGTGCATGTAACAACAATGATAGTAACAAGAGTGCATCCGGTTCAGACAAACCATACATTCCAGTCATATCAAAAGGGTTCCAGCATCAATTCTGGCAAGCGGTAAAGCAAGGAGCGGAGAAAGCTGCTAAGGAGTTTGATGTTGAGATTACCTTCGAAGGTCCAGAAAATGAGAGTCAGGTGGATAAACAAATTGAGATGCTGCAAACAGCTCTCGACAAGAAGCCAGCAGCAATTGCGCTAGCCGCACTAGACAGCAAGTCTGCGATTCCTTATCTAGAAAAGGCAAAGGAAAATAAGATTCCGGTCATCGGCTTCGACTCTGGTGTAGACAGTGATATCCCTGTAGCAACAGCAGCGACTAACAATAAAGCAGCAGCTGCTTTGGCCGCAGATAAAATGGCTGAACTGATTGGCAAGAAAGGTAAAGTGGGCCTTGTCATACATGACCAAACGAGCAGCACAGGGCAACAGCGTCGCGATGGCTTCTTGGAACAAATGAAAGCAAAATATCCGGATATTCAAGTGTTAGAGCCGCAATATGGGGGTGGAGATCAGTTAAAGTCCACAGACCTTGCGAAAGCGATGATGCAGGCAAATCCGGATCTGAAAGGAATCTATGGCTCTAACGAAGGTTCTGCTGTAGGTGTGGCTAATGCAGTAAATGAATTGCAAATGAATGGTAAGATCGTAGTCGTCGGCTTTGACTCTGGCAAGCAGTTGATGGATGCTATCCGCAGTGGTGTTGTGGCTGGCGCTGTTACACAAGACCCCATTGGTATTGGCTATCAAGCTGTGAAGGCAGCTGTGCAAGCGATTAAAGGGGAAGCGGTTGAAAAGAACATCGACACGGGGTTCCACTGGTATGATAAAAACAATATGGATTCCGATGAGATCAAACCTCTACTATACGAATAGAGTTTAATAATAGAGGTTGCCTCACGCAGGCGGCCTCTATTATGCTTATGCTGATAAGTTTAAAGTTGTGGAGGTGTTGGATGTATAAGATAATTCTGGTTGATGATGAAGATGAGGTTCGCGAAGGGATCAAACAGAAGATCACATGGAGTAAATATGGGTTTGAGCTAGTTGGTGATTTCGATAATGGCCGAGATGCGCTGGAAGCGATCGAGCAGCATCGGCCTGACGTAATTATTACTGATATTTGTATGCCTTTTATGGATGGACTGGGATTGGCCAGAGCTGTGATGGATAGGTACCGGGATATGAAGGTCATTATCGTCACTGGATATGAAGACTTCGAATATGCGAAGCAGGCGATAACGCTAAAGGTGACTGAGTACTTATTAAAACCGATTAATGCACGTGAGTTTGCTGAATTTCTAAGTAAGATGAAGCAGGATTTAGATGAAGAGCATTTACAAAAAGCGAATTTAGTTAAGCTTCGTATGCAACTTAATCAGAGTCTTCCATTGCTGCGGGAACGATTCTTGGAGCAGCTGGTAACTACTCGAATGAAAAGCGAAGAAATCGAGAATAAATTGAGTTATTTTCATATTCAGTTGCAGGGTCAAGTGTACCTTGCGCTCGTTATAGATATAGAACTGGAGAAACGAAGCCAGAACATAACTTTCGATGCAGAGCTACTGCGTTTCGGCGCCTTTAACATTGTTCAAGAGCAGCTGGAGAAAGAGCAAGACGGAGTGGTATTCCAGACGAGAGATGGAAAAATCGCTGCGATATTATCCGGCAATTCAGAGGCGTTAGAAGTAGCAACGCAGCTTCTCGCAGAGCAAGTCCAGAGTAGCTTAAATAAATATTTGAAGCTGTCATCAACCATAGGCATCGGTAGAAAATATAATACTGTACAACAAATTCCACTATCCTTCCAAGAAGCGGTCTCCTCCATAGAATATCGTTACCTTTTAGGCATAAATAAAGTTATCTCCATACAGGATCTTGAGTTTGGCAAGGGATTGGATCAGGCGCATTTCACCTCATGGGAAAAGCAATTCATATCCGCTTTAAAGACAGGTAAAGCTTCAGCTGTATCGGAAATTCTGTTGAAGTGGTTTCAGGAGCTTAAAAGTAATACCTCCTCTATAGAAGGTTGCCGTAGCAGCATCTATCAGCTGCTGGTTTCTTTGATGAACTATGTAGTCGACATCGGCTTCCCAAATACAGTAGTTGTTTCGCATAATATGTTTGCAGAGGTTGCTGCGCTTAAGACTTTAGATGAAGCTAGAAATTATTTGGAGAGGACTTGCCATGAGCTGATACTTAAACTATCGGCACAGAGAACAACGGTTCGGACTTCTCAGATGCAAGCCGCAGAAGCTTATATTCGCGAGAATTATTGTAATGACAGCTTTTCACTCAATGAGCTGTGTAGCCATATTTTTATGAGCATCAGTTATTTCAGTGCAACTTTTAAACAGCATACTGGAGAAACATTTATAGAATATCTGACTCGACTCCGTTTGGAAAAAGCAAAAGAACTCCTTACGGTCACACAGTTGAAGACATATGATATCGCTGCCAGAGTTGGTTATGCTGATCCACAGTATTTTAGTGTTATTTTCAAACGTAATGTAGGAAGCACACCGAAGGAATATCGACACCGGCAGAAGGAGAATCTCTCTCTATGAGATCACAGCGCTTTTTCCGCAGCCGAAGTATTCATACTAATATTGCTGTCTCCTTTTCACTTCTTATCCTCTGCACAACTATTGTCCTGACTTATACTTCCTATCGCCTGTCCTCAGCTGCAGTCAAGGGCAATTCTGTAGCCTACACTTCACAATTAATAGAACAAGTAAAACTGAATATCGAGAATTACATTGGCAATATGGAGAGCATAGCTGCTCTGGTGTTAACTAGCAGTGATCTAGAGAAATATATAAAAGGCTCGAAATTAGATGAAGAAGAGGCGCTTAAGGATAAACTGCTTGCCAGTCATTATCTCCGGTCAGTCGTTCAGTCCCGCTCGGATATTTCCTCTATATTATATGCAGGCTCAGATGGCATGACCGTTTCGGATCGACAGCATGCTGTTTTGAAACCGCTTCCTGAACTAATAGCTCAAGATTGGTATCAAAAAGCTATGAATCAACTAGACGTTGCAGTTTCTTCCTCTCATGTGCAGCACATCTTTCAAGATGAATACCGGTGGGTAGTGTCGATAAGCCGAAAGCTCTCGAATGCGAATGCTGTGACGGAAGCGGATCAACAAGGTGTACTGCTCGTAGATCTCAATTACAGTGTAATTAATAATCTATGTAAACAAATCGAACTGGGAAAACGCGGTTATGTTTTTATCGTCGATCCCGCAGGTAGCCTTGTCTATCATCCACAACAGCAGTTGATCTACTCCCAGCTCAAGTTCGAACAATTGGAGACGGTCCTTGGGATCAAAAATGGATCTGTTACGGTTAACACGGGGAATGACCAGAAACTGTACACTGTGGACACTACCAGCTTTGGCTGGAAAATAGTTGGAGTCACTTATCCGGATGATTTGGTCGCGAACAAGCAACGTATGCAAGGAACCGCCGCCTTATGGGGAGCAATTAGTTTGATTTTTGCTATGGCTATATCGATATTTCTCTCGTACGCACTGACCAAACCGCTGAAGAATTTGGAGCTGAATATGAAAAAAGCGGAACGTGGAGAGTTCGACATACGCGTAGAGATTGAGAGCACGAATGAAATCGGCAAGCTTGCTCGTACGTTTAATCTTATGATCATGAAGATTAAAGAGTTAATGGGGCAGATCGTCTTGGAGCAAGAGATGAAGCGTGTCAGTGAACTGAAGGCGCTGCAAGCGCAGATTAAACCTCACTTTTTGTACAATACACTTGATTCGATTATTTGGATGGCAGAGACAGGAAAGATGGAGGAAGTGGTGGAGATGACTTCATCTCTATCCAAGCTGCTCCGTTCAACAATTGGTGAGGGTGAGGAATTGATTCCGCTGGCCAAAGAATTAGAGCATATTCGGCACTATTTAACGATTCAGAACATGCGTTATCGTAATAAATTCACTTATTCCATAGAGGTACAAGAAGATATCCTAACCTGCAGCATTTTAAAAATGGTACTTCAGCCTTTGGTTGAAAATGCGATCTATCACGGCATAAAACATAATCCTGAGCAAGGGCACATTCTGATCCGGGCAAGACAAGAACAGAACGATATTATCGTACAGATCATTGATGACGGTATTGGGATGGATGAAGAGCAGATGGGTAAGGTACTGCTGCAAAAATCAGATTTCAAGACTGGCAGCGGTGTAGGTGTCGCAAATGTGAACCATCGTGTCCAGCTGTATTTCGGTGTGAAATACGGTTTGTCTTTTACAAGCGAGATGGAGGAAGGAACGACGGCCACTTTACGAATACCTGTAATTTATGAGGAGGAGAGTCAATGAGCGCATTACGGTCAAAAATTGGCCTGTATACTCTGTTGCTGCTCTTCATTGTTACTTTGGGTTCATTAGCCTATCGTATGTTTGCAAATGAGCTTGACGCAAAGGTTAGGACCATTATTTATGTGCCCAAGACTATCGACAGCAGTATTGAATTCTGGGAAGTGATGAAACAAGGTGTGGCAACAGCGGCTAAGGAGTTCGGTGCAGAGGTTCGCACGGTTGGAACGGATACAGAGCTTGATGTAGATCAACAAATAGAACTGCTGGAGCAAGCAATTAAGGAGAAGCCTGACGCCATTATTTTATCTGCTACGGATTATTATCGCCTCATTCCAATCGCGGAAAAGATCAAATCAGCTGGCATTACGCTTATTACTGTAGATTCGGGCTTGAGCGGTGGTGTATCAGAGAGTTTTATTGCTACGGATAATTATGAAGCAGGACGTAAGGCAGGGCAGGAGTTAAGAAAATATATCGATCCAGAGGATAAAGTCGCCATCGTTAACTTTGTACAAGGCTCTGCGACAGCAATAGAGAGGGAAAGAGGAGCTCGTGACGCCCTTTTAGAAAATGGAGTTCATGATGTGCAGCCTACATTATACAGTGATGGTTCCGTGCGAAAAGCGTATCAGTTAACTATTGATTTGCTAAAGGACGAGCCAAATTTAAAGGGAATAATCGGTCTTAATGAACCTTCTACACTAGGTGCTGGGGAGGCGATTATGGATATGGGATTTCAGGACAAAGTGAAATTGTTTGGGTTCGACAATTCTAGCAATGAGGTGAAGCTCCTCGAAAAAGGGATTTTGCTTGGCACGGTCATGCAGAAGCCCTTTAATATGGGGTACTTAGCTGTGAAGACGGCGATTGAAGCTGTTGAGGGTGAGGAAGTGGAACAGATAATAGACACAGGCTCCGTGGTCATCACGAAGGAGAATATGTATTTAAGTGAAAATGAGAAATTAATGTTTCCTTTTATAGAATAAACAAAGGGTAGCTCCTTAAACCATTCGTGGATTTAGGAGCTACCCTTTGTTTAAGGGGTAAGAGACTCAACAAGGTCAACAAAGGATTGCTGCAACGGTGTTAAAATATGATCTTTACGCCAGCCGAGCACAAACCCGCCGCTTTCAGGCAAAATCCCTGGTAGGTTGGCATAGCTAAGCTTGCCTAGCTCAATCTCAGCTTTAACAGCCGCTTTAGAACATATGCCAACACAGTCACTCCCGCTAACTAGCTGCTTAATCACTTCTGGAGAATTCAACTCGGATCGGTTCCATAAACGGATTTGATTGAATTGTGCCCATTGATCGGCATACCCCCGTAAACAAGATCCTTGCTCATGCTGAATCCACGGCTCATTGGCAATTAGTTCAGGTGTTAATTTCTTTAGGTCTTCAAATGGATGACCAGGTGCAAAAATTAGGACAGGTTCATCACGGACAATAAGCTGAAAATCAAAAGATTCGTCCTGCCAATCCGAAGTATGTAAAATGGCCATCTGAATATCCCGACTACGGAGACGTTCACGTAACAAAGCATCGCTTTGAACAGTCAAGGAGTTGTTAATCCCCGGATAGAGTTTCATGAATTGGATTAACACATTAGGTAAAATATAAGTTGCAGGAATAAAACTGGCTTCCAGCTCTAATGTTCCTTTTGAGGGAGAAGAAAATTGTTTGACTGTACGCTCAGCTTCTGCTGTGAGGGAAACGATTTTGAGGGCGTATTGATAAAGGGCTCGCCCAGCATCCGTAAGCAGCACTCTTCCGCTGCGGTAAAGAAATAGAGGGGTTCCGAGCTCAGCCTCCAGATTCTTCATATGAAAAGAAACAGTAGGCTGTTTAAGGCCTAATTCTGCGGCTACATCGGTTACCTTTTTATATTTTTCAATTAGAACTACGATGTTCAATTTCATAATATTCATGACTTTCCTCCACATAATGCTAAGTTGGATTACAAATTATATCTCCATTATAGATTATATCTATACAGATATACACTTTATATTGGTATTTTTTTCGTTCACTTTACAAAGATAAGAAGTTTCTCTAACGAACGAGCTCTAGAATAAGAAGAGTCAGAGGGGCCAAGAAGTCCCGGACAACATATAACATATGCGTTTGATGAACTTTTACAGTAACCATGCATATGGGGGCCAAGCTCCACAACACCATGTTAAAGCTTTCGAAGCCAGTTTGGTATGAACTGATCAGGGAGCCATGCTAACAAACCATTTAGGAGGAGACAAAACAATGCAATTCAAAAAATCATGGATCATGACTTTGGCTTTAACAAGCGTACTGGCACTATCGGCTTGCGGTAACGGCGGGGCAAACAACACAGGAGGAAACGCTGCAGCAACTAACGAAGGAAGCGGCGGCGCTGAAATAAGTGGTTCGATTCTGGCTTCTGGTTCAACAGCATTACAACCCTTGGTTGAGCTGGTAGCAGAGAATTTCATGGATAAAAACACTGGCGTGGACATTCAAGTTCAAGGCGGTGGCAGTGGTACTGGTCTTACTCAAGTAGCTGAGAAACAAGTAGATATCGGAAACTCTGACGTATTCGCAGAAGAAAAATTAAAAGATGCAGATGCAGAAAAAGCAGCAGCACTCGTAGATCATCAAGTAGCAGTAGTAGCGATCGCAGCAGTAGCTCATCCTGATGCTGGTGTGGATAGCTTAACTAAACAACAACTGGTGGACATTTTCACTGGTAAAATCACTAACTGGTCTGAAGTAGGCGGAGCGGATCAAAAAATCCAAATCATCAACCGTCCAGGCAGCTCCGGTACTCGTGCAACCTTTGAAAGCTTTGCACTTGGAACCAAAACAGAAGATATCCCAGGTTCGATTCAAGAAGATTCCTCCGGTACGGTTAAGAAAATGATCGGTGAAACTCCAGGGGCAATCGGATACCTTGCTCTTTCTTACCTGGATGATTCCATTAAAACACTTAGTCTTGACGGTGTGGAAGCATCTGTTGATAATGTTGTTTCTGGTAAATACCCAGTGTGGGCTTACGAGCATATGTACACAAATGGTGAACCTAACGCGACAGTAAAAGCATTCCTCGACTTTTTCTTAACTGACGAAGTGCAAACTGGTGAAGTTGTTGAACTTGGATACATCCCAGCTGTTAAAATGCAAGTTGTTCGCGACGTTGCAGGAACTGTTACCGCTAAGTAATTAAATTCTAGGCAATGTTATTGATTAGAATCTCAAGTGATTAGAGGCGGATACATCTGCCTCTCTTTTCACTTTAGAAAGAGGGAGCAATTGAGGGTGAAACTAAAGAACTCACGATTCGAAAAACATCATATTGAAGATTTTGTTGGACGTACTTATATGTCCTTCTGTGTATTACTGTTGATAACAATCATTGTATCGATGGTATATTTTGTAGCGTCTAAAGGAATTTCAACCTTCACAAGTGGTAATGCTACAGTTTCTGAATTTCTATTCGGTACAAAGTGGTCGCCAGAAGCGGATACGCCTTCCTTCGGAGCTTTTCCATTTATCTCGGGGTCCTTTCTGGTTACTTTGCTTGCCGCATTGATTGCTAGTCCACTTAGCTTATGCGCTGCGTTATTTATGACTGAGATTGTTCCAGGGTGGGGCAAAAAATTACTTCAACCTGTTATTGAGCTTTTGGCAGGGATTCCTTCGGTAGTATATGGTTTCATCGGATTAAGTGTAATTGTACCGTTTCTACGCAACAACCTGCCGGGCCAAGGCATCGGGGTAGCTGCAGGCGCGCTTGTGCTCTCGGTAATGATTCTTCCGACGATTACAAGCGTGGCTGCAGACGCGCTGGCTTCATTGCCGCAAAACTTAAAAGAATCTTCCTATGCGCTTGGTGCCACCCGGTGGCAGACGATTTCGCGGGTGATTATTCCAACAACCTTTCCTGCCATAATGACAGGGATTGTATTGGGAATGGCTCGTGCTTTCGGTGAAGCACTCGCTGTACAAATGGTTATCGGGAACGCGCCATTCGTACCAAAATCACTCTTTGAGTCAGCTTCTACCTTGACCAGTGTGATCACACTCGGTATGGGGAACACGACCATGGGCTCACCTCACAATAATGCACTGTGGAGTATGGCACTGGTTCTCATGCTGATGACTTTCGTATTTGTCTTCTTTGTGAGAATGCTTGAAAGGAGAAATAAAATTTGAAGCCGAGAACCGTAAATAAAATTGCCACCAGTCTTATTGTATTTTTCGCGATGCTCATCGTTGCCATTCTACTTGGACTTTTGGGATATATCCTCTTTAGAGGCTTAAGCCATATCAGTTGGGATTTTCTTTTCTCCGCACCGCAAAAGATTCGTGCAGGTGGAGGGATCGGACCACAGCTATTTAACTCCTTATTCCTGTTAGTACTGACACTTATTATTACAGTTCCGCTTGGACTGGGTGCCGGTATTTATATGGCGGAATATGCTCGTCCCGGTAAGATTACCGGCTTTATTCGCTTGATTGTTGAAGTATTGTCATCTTTCCCTTCCATCGTAGTCGGCTTGTTTGGTCTATTGCTGATTGTTAACTATTTCAATCTAGGCTTCTCCTTAATCTCCGGTGCATTGGCATTGACGGTCTTTAATCTACCACTGATGGTGCGGATTACGGAGCAAGCTTTTCGTAGTGTTCCAAAACAACAAAAAGAGGCCGGTTTTGCACTAGGATTATCCAAGTGGAAAATTGTTACCTCGGTGTTGTTTCCGGTAGCATTACCTACAATTATTACAGGTACTATCTTGTCCGCTGGCCGTGTCTTTGGGGAAGCAGCTGCGTTGATGTTCACAGCAGGAATGAGTAGCCCTAGATTGGATTTCACCAACTGGAATCCACTTAGTGCGAATTCGCCACTGAATCCCTTCCGTCCAGCGGAAACGCTGGCTGTCCACATTTGGAAGGTCAACAGTGAAGGTCTAGCTCCAGATGCTGCACAGATTGCTGCGGGAGCTTCGGCGGTGCTTGTAATTATGGTGTTAATCTTCAATCTGGCAGCACGTTATTTCGGAAGATTTATTTATCGTAAGCTTACAGCTTCAAAAAGAATGAACTAATCATACAAATTAAAGTAGAGATGTAGGAGGAGTAATCGATGGGAACGTCGGCAACAGCAGTGCGTGAATCTTTTCAAACCGAAGACCTGAGTATTTTTTACGGAACATATGAGGCAGTAAAGGGGATAAGCCTTCCATTTGCTGAAAATACGGTTACTGCACTGATCGGCCCATCCGGCTGCGGTAAATCAACCTTTCTTCGTTCTTTGAACCGGATGAATGACGAAATTTCTGGCTCAAAAACAAAAGGAAGCATCTGGATTGATGGAGTGGATATTAATGCTCCGGGTACGGATGTGATTAAGCTGCGTCAGAAGATCGGGATGGTATGGCAAAAGCCAAATCCGTTCTATAAATCGATTTACGATAACATCGCTTTTGGACCTAAGTATCACGGCATTAAAGGCAAAAAGGCTCTTGATGAGATTGTTGAG
This sequence comes from Paenibacillus sp. FSL L8-0333, assembly GCF_037965665.1. Taxonomy (NCBI): domain Bacteria; kingdom Bacillati; phylum Bacillota; class Bacilli; order Caryophanales; family Paenibacillaceae; genus Paenibacillus; species Paenibacillus sp. FSL L8-0333. The sequence goes on along the minus strand of NZ_CP150186.1, from coordinate 3,689,834 downwards.
AGCAGTCTTCGCAAAGCAGCATTGTGGGATGAGGTAAAGGATCGTTTAAAAGATTCAGCACTTGCACTTTCCGGTGGACAACAGCAGCGCCTTTGTATTGCTAGAGCGTTGTCGGTTAACCCGCAAATTCTGCTCTTGGACGAACCAGCATCAGCTCTAGACCCGGTCTCCACAGGTAAAGTAGAGGAGCTAATCAAGGAGTTGAAAGAAGAGCTTCGCATCGTTATTGTGACACATAATATGCAGCAGGCAGCTCGGATCTCTGATTATACCGCATACTTTTATCTAGGCTCCCTTGTCGAATATGATAAGACGGATAAAGTCTTTACCAATCCAGAGAATCAAATGACGCAAGAATATATCATGGGCCGATTCGGCTGAAGCTGTGAACATCGTTCTTTCGGGAACGGTGTTTTTTTGTGAATTCAAGAGTTGTGATTTGAATGGTTGCCTATTATTTGCAAAAGGCAGAAAGATGCTGTATCATTTGTGATAATGATTATCATTATTACTATATTAGGGAGTGGATCTTATGACGCAATCTCAACAGACTCAACAGAATAGTGTGGCCGAAATTATAAAAGAACGACGCTCGATTAAGCTTTTTAAAAAAGATCCACTTCCACAAGGCCTTTTAGAGGAATTATTAAATGTAGCGGTATGGGCACCGAATCATGGTGTGCGTGAGCCGTGGAGATTTATTGCTTTTCAAGGGGAAGGTTCGAAATTCCTAGCTGAATCTGCATTTGCTTTTGTAAAACGTGCTATAGCTGATCCAGAAGTGGCTGCTAAACGTAAAGAATATATCTCGAATATTCCATTAACAGTAATCGTAGTGATGCCTGAAGATCCTCGGCAAAGAGAGTGGGACGAGGATTTTGCAGCAGCGTCCGCACTAGTACAGAACTTCCAGCTCGCAGCTTGGGAACAAGGTGTAGGAACGATTTGGAAGACTGATCCATACATCAACAACCCTGAATTCCGCACTAAAATTGGTGTGAAGCCCGGCGAAAAAATTGTAGCCATGATCCATGCCGGATATCCGGAGACTGTACCTGACAGCCGTCCACGCACAGACGCTTCGGAGCTGCTGAAGATCGTAGACTTCTATCCAGAGAATGGTGTAGTGGAATAAGGAAAGTCGAAGGCATCCGTATATTAAAAGCGGCGAAAGATCATAAACATCGAAAAAGCGTCGAAATATCAAAAAGATCGAAAGATTATAAGCATCGAAATATCAAAAGTATCCTTAGGGATGCTTTTTTTTGTTACTTTGACTAGCGATAGTAAGGGGAGGGCTACTGGGTGCTAGGTGCTGATCACGTTTCGCTGCCGGTTCCTCTGCTGATGTGGCTCAACCTTCTACTTACTTCTTAGTGACCTCCTGCGGGCTTTCTAGTGACCTCCTGCGGGCTTCATACAGACCTCCTACGGGCTCCTAGTGATATCCTACTGACCTCCTACTAACCTCCTGCGGGTTTCCTACTGACCTCCGCATCGGACCGTATTGCAACTATTTGAGCTTTTGGAGTCATTTTGCAAAAGTATCGGACCACATAGCTCTTATAACCATGTAACTGTGCAGAACTGGTATGGTTATGAGTAAATAGCTGCAACTGGGTCCGATAGCACGTCAATTAGCTGCAAATATACGAAATAAGGACTCCTCAGTCCGATGCAACGGCGAATAAGCGAACTAACCCCAAACTAACCTAAACTAACTAAAGAACCTCATGTTGCGGACTGTATTGCAGCTATTTGAGCTTTTTGAGTCATTTTGTAGAAGTATCGGACCCCATAGCTCTTATTACCTTGTAAAGGCGCAGAATTGGTGTGGTTTTGAGTAAATAGCTGCAATTGAGTCCGATAACCCGCAGAAAACACTCGAATTTGCATAATAAGGTCATCTGAGTCCGAACTATTGGCAAAAGTGTACTTACATACTAGCAAAGGCGGCGAGTTAGGCATCGCAGCTGACTGGCTATGGACTCAGTTACAATCACTCTTCACCATTTGATCCAACGGTGGGGAGAAAGTATTTCCTGACGGAGAGGGAATGGAAAATGAAGTCTGGATCCTAAAATGACACGTCGATCCTAAAGTGAAATGTTGATCCCAATAAACAAATGTAATATATAATGTACATAATGACCGATATAGATTACAATGGTGGAAAATGGAATGCATCACAAACATTAAAGGGAGGTTATGGAGTGGGAGAGAACAAAAACATCAAGTTAAAGCTGGCAAGGATCCAAAAGAATCTTTCCCAAGAACAGTTAGCGGAAGTTGTAGGGGTTACACGGCAGACGATCGGCCTGATTGAAGCTGGTAACTATAACCCGACGATTAAGCTGTGCATAGCCATCTGCAAGGCGTTAGATACGTCATTAAACGATATTTTTTGGGAGGATTAGTTGTGAAAGGGCCAAAGATTAAAGACGAACGAATTATCACAGAAATTCAGAAGTTTAGTACGCACGGATTATTGATTGTGTTAGTGGGATTTATGATCAGCCTTTTGGTAAAAGTATTTATCCTGGAATGGGACATCAAATATTGGGTAGATACTTTTGGGATTATGCTGTTAGGTTGCTTGTATGTTACCGTTCGTTGTGTCAAAGATGGGATATACCTGCTGCCGAGTAAGGAAGGAGAACTCAGACGGTTTAAGAAGATTCATTTAATATCGGGTGTTATCAGCACGATTATTTGGGCCACGCTAACATTTTTGCTTGATTTTAGAGAAGCGGGAGAAGTGGATATTAGAAAAAATATATCGAGTACTCTCGTGGGGGCGGTTGTTTTTTTCATAGGGATCACTTGGGCGATGTGGTACATAATTAATAAATCCAACAAAAATGCTGACAAGAACATTGAGAGTTAAATATTAAATATTAAATATTAAAGATAACAATCTCTTGCAAAACTAATATCATTAGTTTATATTTAAGCTAATATCATTAGTTTATCGGAGGGGTAAGGATGAGAGTAACACGTGAAGGTCATTTATTGCAGTTGACTTGGATGCCAAATTTTTTTCCAGTGAATTGTTACATTATTGAGGAAAAGGATGGATTAACTTTAATAGATGCCGCTATGCCATTTAGTCTAAAAGGAATTATGAAGACTGAAGCGAAGCTAAATAAGAAGCTTACACGTATAATCTTAACGCATGCGCATGATGATCATATTGGGGCACTGGATGGACTAAAAAAGCAACGTCCAGAGGCTCAGGTGTACATCTCTGAGCGAGATTCGGCATTACTTCGTGGAGATCGTTCACTTCGGGAAGGAGAACCTCAGACCCCTATTAAGGGAGGCGTTCCGAAGAAGATAGCTACAAAACCAGATGTCCTTCTCCACGAAGGGGATACCATTGGATCATTAACAGCGATTCACACTCCAGGACATACCCCCGGCTCTATGTCTTTCCTTGATTCACGCAGCGGTGCTGTAATCGTTGGGGATGCTCTTCAGACCTTCCGGGGAACTGCGGTGGCTGGAACCATCATCCCCCTGTTTCCTTTTCCAGCAATGGCTACATGGAATAAAGCTCAAGCTCTGAATAGTGCGATTAAGCTTCTAGAGTTATCTCCAGCTTTACTTGCTGTTGGTCACGGCAACTTACTGAAAGCGCCAAAGCAGGAGATGGAGAAAGCCATACGTAAGGCACAAATGATTCAGGATAGGAGTAATTAAATGTCACCTAGAGCAGGATTAGATCGTCACACACTAGTGATTAGAGCAGCAGATATTGCCGATGATGAAGGTATAGAGGCGGTTACCTTGGCTGCATTAGCAGGTAAACTAGGTGTTCGTTCCCCGTCATTATACAACCATATAAATGGACTGCAGGATTTGCGGACTGGGCTCGCCATTTACGGATTAGAGTTATTATTTACAAGCATGTCGAACGCAGCTGAAGGATTAAATGGAGATGCTGCTGTACACGCGATGGGCCGGGCATATGTGGATTTTGCTAGGAGTAGACCAGGTCTGTATGAGACTACACTACGAGCGCCTGAGCAGGAGAACACGGAGCTTGAAGCGGCTGGTGAGCATATTTTGCAGTTTATAATTCAGGTGATGAAGAGTTATCAATTAGGCGAAGAAGGAGAACTTCATGCCGTAAGGGGATTACGGAGTATCCTGCATGGATTCGCCTCATTGGAGCAAAAGGGTGGATTCGGTATGGCGCTCGATACTAACGAGAGTCTAACCCGCTTGATTAGCACTTTTATAACCGGAATTGGAAATATGAAATCTGATTAAATTAGATCTAGGAGATGATGAACAAATGGGTCAGGAATATGAACAAGGTAGTGTCACCACTTATGGTGAAACAGCAGAGGTTATTGCGAAATTGGGGATTTTACCGCTTGCTGCGCTCATCCCCGGGCACCCGTCTTTAAACGGCTTAACTAAGCCCGAGAATTGGCATACTGGAACAGATTTAGATCCGTGGTCATGGCGTGCGCAGTTTCCAGGTGAGGGCCTTGCAGGATACGGAAAGTTTATTAAGAAAAAGGCTATTTTGGTCTCAAGGGAGTGGTTCCCGGCATTTGTAGCAGCAGCAGGCAGTACCAAATCTATTGAAGAGCGGTATAAGGATGGGTTGGCTAGTAAAGAAGCTGTGACCTTGCTGCAGATTGTTCGTGAACATGAAGGTATTGATACACGTAAACTTCGGGCAGAGGCTGATATGAAGGCAAAAGAAAAGAAAACAGCCTTCGATAACGCGGTTACTGAGCTGCAAGGATCTTTAGATATGGTGATCTCAGGCATCAAGCAACGCCTGAATGATGAAGGTGAAGTAAATGGTTGGAGTAGTACCTCGTTCGAGACGGTCAGTCACTGGATGTCAGATAACGGTTTATCCGCTTTTGAAGGGGATAGAGAAGAGGCCATAGCTTGGATACAATCGAAGATGAACGGGGTATGGTCGCCTACAGCAATAGCTTGGACAAACAAAGCATTCTCATGGAATTAATAAAAACGGTTAATCACTACTCCATAGAGAGTGATTAACCGTAAGCGTTTTCCAATAAAGTTATATCCATCACATTAAGGTTCCAACATAGGCGCCAAGTAAGCAATCAGGAAATACAAGAATCCAAAAAGCAGCATAACATAGGCAGTGTATTTAATAGCATTAGATGCAACAATTCTTGAATCTACCGGTGGTTGAATTTCTAGCTGTTCTTCTTCGATGCTGTCAACTTCTTTGGATACTGGGTCTCTCAACATGATAATCCCCTCCTTGGAAATTCAATCCTTAATTGTATTGTGACATATTTGTGAACGGAAATCAACAATAGTGTGAACAAATATTGAACATTTATTCAAATTTGGGCATTTCACCACCTGAAATGTTATTGTTAAAACAAAAACAACCCGCTTACTCTCTAATTAGAGAGCTAAGCGGGTTGTTTGAAGTTGGTTCTATCTAGGATCTAACGGGTGTTGTTTAAGCCTTAAGCCCAATCCCCATTACGGAAGATAGGTACTGTTGTTCCATCATCGTTAATTCCGTCAATATTCATTTCAGGAGAGCCCATCATAAAGTCAACATGGGTATGGCTTTGATTCATTCCTTTTTCCAACAGCTGTTCCTTAGTCATCGTAATTCCTTCTTGAATTGTGAAGGCATAAGCTGCACCTAAAGCCAAATGACAGGAGGCATTCTCATCATACAACGTAGTGTAATAAAGAATACCGCTCTCAGAAATCGGAGAGTGGAAAGGTACCAAAGCAACTTCGCCAAGATAGGAAGAGCCTTCATCCAGCGCGATTAGTGATGCCAAAGTTTCAGCGCCTTCTTCAGCAGTAAAATCAATCACTTTACCGTTCTCAAAGGTCAGCGTGAAGTTATTGATTAGATTGCCGCCGTAGCTAAGTGGCTTAGTGCTGCTCACTTTACCATTAATACCAGACTTCAAAGGGGCAGTAAACACTTCTTCCGTAGGAATATTGGCTAAGAAAGGGACGCCCTTACCGTTCACAGCTCCTGCCTGACACCAGATGTGTCCTTCTGGCAACTCAATAGTTAAATCTGTACCAGGTGCTGTATAGTGCAGCTTGCGAAACTTACTTTCATTCAAGGAAGCGCAACGAGTTTTGAGTCCATCTAAATGGCGGCTCCATGCTTCAATAGGATCGTCCTGATCCGCACGTGTGGCTTTAAAGATGGCATCCCATAACAGTTCAACCTGCTGCTCGGATGGAGCGTCAGGGAACACTTTTGCAGCCCAAGAGGCTGATGGGAAGGCAAGACCGCTCCAGCTCGCATGATTTCCCATTAAGTACTCACGATATGGCGCTAGGGTCTGCCCAGAGATACGCTGATTATCGGCAATTCTTCCAGGTTCAACGCCTTTTAAAAGATCCGGGTCAGCAGAGATAATGGTTAGAAATGCCGCTCCCTTTTTAGCAAGATCCTCTAATTCATCGGCTTGCCACTGCGGCGGCTCCAGGAAGGAATCGGATGGAGCAAGATCATATCGTGTACGTAATACAACTTCATCACTATAATTCACCTTTACAAGTCTCGCGCCGGCTTCATAGGCTTTACGAACCACAAGTCGCACAAGCTCTGCGGATACAATATCTGCATTCACAACGAGTGTCTGACCCGGTTGAATATTAACGCCAATCTTCACGGCCAGCAATGCGTAATTCTCCAGCTTTTGCTTGAAATCCAACATAGTTTCTATTCCTCCCAATATCCTGTATCTCTTGTGTGCTTAAATTAGAACGCCCAGTTTCCATTCAGGAAGACAGGTTCTTCAGTTCCATCAGCAGTTATCCCGTAAATGTTCATCTCAGCTGACCCGATCATGAAATCCACATGGGTTACACTATTGTTGAGGCCATGCTCAATTAACTGCTCTGGATTCATGTCTTTACCGCCTTCTAAACAGAAGGCATAAGCCATACCTATAGCAAGGTGATTAGAAGCATTTTCGTCAAACAATGTGTTGTAATAAAGAATGTTGGATTCAGAAATAGGGGATTTATGAGGAACCAAGGCAACTTCCCCTAAGTATTTCGCTCCTTCATCCATACTAATGAGGTGCTCTAGCGCTTCTTGACCTTGCTCAGCAGTAACACTTACAATACGGCCGTTCTCAAAGCTAATAGAGAAGCCATCGATGATGTTGCCGCCATGACTAAGTGGCTTTGTGCTTCTTACAGTGCCATTAACACCAGTTTTTAGTGGTGCAGTGAAGACTTCTTCGGTAGGCATATTGGCTACAAAAGAATGACCTTTTGCATTAATGCTGTCTCCTTGTGCCCAGATATGGCCTTCAGGAAGCTCGATGCTAAGGTCAGTGCCAGGTGCTATGTAATGCAGCTTTTTATATTTTTTTGCATTGAGTACATTTGCTTTTTGTTCTAAGGTGTCGAGATGCTCCTGCCATGCAGCTACTGGATCTTCACGGTCAAGACGCACGGTGTGGAAAATGGCTTCCCAGAGTTTATCTACACGTTCTTCGGCTGGAACCTCAGGGAACACTTTATCCGCCCAAGCTTGACAAGGAACAGCTACAATACTCCAGCTAACTTTGTCGGACATTTGCATTTCACGATATTTGGTGAGGGCAGCTCCACGTACTTTTTGAAAATTGGAGATACGTACTGGATCAATACCTTTAAGTGCATCAGGATCTTCAGCGATCACGTTAAGGATAGCCGCACCTTTTTCGGCGAATTCAGTCATTTCACCTGCGTACCAAGTAGGAGGCTGAGTGAATACCTCTGGCGCAGCGTGTTCAAACTGTTGGCGTGTAATGCTCGCATCACTCCAGTTCACCTTAACTAAACTTGCTCCGATGGCATATGCCTTAGCGGTAATTAGACGTACGAAATCAGCGGCAAGAATCGGTGCATTCACCACTAGAATTTGCCCGGGTTGAACATTAACACCTATTTGTACAGCTAAATCTGCATATTTACTAAGCTTAGCCTGAAAATCAGTCATTGTAATTTCCTCCATTTACTAATAGTTTAGTACTTTACAAGCATTGTACTAAATTATTAACCGCCGGATGAAAAAAGTCAATTACGTGGAATTTACAGAGCAAAGAGAAGGAATTACAATCATTTCAATGATATACTGAAAGGGTAGCTGATTTGATGATAGGAAGGAAGATAAGTGGATGAATTTAGAGATCGTAAGTGCTGAAATGAGCCGTAAAGAAGATAAAAGTTATGTAGGGAGGACTGTATTCACTCTCGAAAATCATAAGGCTCCATATGAAATTACTTTCTTCAGTACAAGAGGAACGGAATGGGATTACAGTCTAAGCTTTGCGGGTGAGCCTGGGAGCGAGGAACAGTTCTTAGAAACGGATGCATTGCTGGAGAATGACGATGATGTGTACAATCAGTTGCTGGATGCGGCACTTGATCAACAAGAAATCGTGGAAGAATAATACTATTATTGATATGACGCCAGCGGCATTATCTGGTAGCCGCTGGCCATATCATGACTATCCAATCGTTATCTTACCTTCTGGGTAACGATACAGTTCTTTACTACCTTTTGGTTTCAAAGCATAAGCAAGTGTAAGTGGTCCGGTCCGGCCCATAAACATCAGGATAATCACTAGAACCTTTCCTGCCGTAGTCAGTTCCGGAGTAAGGCCCATAGATAAGCCTGAGGTTCCAAAAGCAGATACAGCTTCAAAAAGTACAGTTAGAAATTCAGCGCTCTCGGTCAAGGATAATAACATCGTAGCGATGACAAGCAGCATGAGAGACATTAATGTGATGGTAAGGGCTCTATATACATTTTCTTTAGCGATCCGGTGGCGAAACATTACAATATCTTCTTTCCCCCGTAATCGTGCAGCTACCGCAGTAACCAGTACGGCGAATGTAGTGATCTTAATTCCTCCACCCGTCGACCCAGGTGCAGCTCCGATAAACATCAATAGAATCATCAGAAATTGTGTGGATTGCCGTAAAAGTGGAACTTCAATGGTGGTGACACCACCAGATCGCGGAGTTACCGCTTGTAAAAAGGTCGCCCAAAACTTTCCGCTTGCACTCAAGGGCTTCAGCGTAGAATTATACTCCAGTAAGAAAAACAGCCCCGCACCAATAATAATCAATATAAGAGAAGTCCAAAGAACAACCTTTGAATGAAGAGTGAGTCTTCTGCGTTTAGGAAAGTCCATAAGATCAGACAGAACGATAAAACCAATCCCTCCAAGAAATATGAGGCTCATTGAGGTGAAGTTAACAATGGGATCATTTACAAAACGAGTAAGTCCGCTAAAGGGTCCATGAATATCACCGAAGAGATCAAAGCCTGCATTATTAAAGATAGATATACTATGAAAAATCCCATAATATGCTGCTTTCCCAAAGGGCATATCCATCATAAACCTTCCAGCAAACAACACGGCACCCGACAGCTGAATAACAAGAGAATAGATCAGGACTCTACGGATTAAGAGTACAATTCCCTGCATCGAATTTTGGTTCATAGATTCTTGCAAAAGGATTCGCTCTTTCAAGGATATCCGTTTATTAAGGACCAAGGTAATCAAAGTAGCCATCGTTACAAAGCCTAATCCTCCGATTTGAAATAAAATGAGTAGAACAACTTGTCCGAAGGTAGTTAGCTGAGTTCCCGTATCAATGACTGCAAGACCTGTAACACATGTGGCTGAAGTCGCCATAAACAAGGCATCGATAAAGGATATTTGTCCGGATGTTGAGGAGACCGGGAGACTAAGCAGAAAAGTCCCGGCAGTGATAAGGATTAAGAATCCTAGTGATAAAACTTTGGGCGGGGTCATTTTAAAACCACCGAAGTTCAGGTTAGCCAATGTAATTCTCCTGACGTACGTGATATTGGAGTAATGCTCACAGAATTATAACACAACTTACCAGCCCTTCCCTAAATGGAGGGAGGTAATTGACATATTTTATCGAATTATTCTAGAATAACACCCTATCCGTCAACTTTAAAGAGGAGGCTTTCTTAATGATGATAAGTCCGATTCTGAATCAGATTGGTGCTGTTTTTATTCCGGTAAAGGATATTGAGAAATCTAAACAATGGTATTGCCAATTGCTTGGACTGCCACTAGATGGAGAGGTATTATTCGGCCATTTATATGTAGTCCCTATGCAGGGACCGGGCATCGTTTTGGACAGTAAGATTTACACCGCTGAATCTGTTCTAAACATCCCTTCGTTTCATCTAAACACCGAGGACATTGATGCTGCTTATGATTATGTAAAGGCCAACGGAGGAGAGATTCTGACGGATATCGAACATGATCATTGGTTTAATTTTAAAGATCCCGATGGAAATGTGATTATGGTCTGTCGTTGTTAAGCGTTATATAGAAGGGAGTAGACGAATGATAAGAGAAGCTGTGCCCAAAGACGCTATCAATATTGAAGAACTATACCGGATTTTGCTACCTGAGCATCCAGCTATTCATGTATCCCCTGAGCGACTGAAGCAGATAGCAGATCATCCGGATAGTTTTCTTTATGTGTACGAAGAACAAGGAATAATTGTCGGGTCGTTACATCTTCATTTTTGTATGGATGCTTTGTGTGACGATAGGCCCTTTGCTGTTATAGAAAGAGTTATTGTGGCTGAAAAAGTACGAGGAAAAGGGTATGGCGCAATGCTAATGAGACATGCCGAGAATGTAGCAATCTTCAAGGGAGCCCTTAAGATTATGTTATCAAGTGCTGCAAAGAGAGAAGAAGCGCATCGTTTTTACGAGCATCTAGGTTATGATGGCAGCTCCAGCAAGTTGTTCAAGAAGTATTTATAGTTATTTACGATTGGAAGTGATGATATGATGGTCACACTTAGAGAGCTGGTGCCGGAGGATGCAGGTGAATTGCTTCGACTTCAGCATCAGTTAGACCAGGAGTCCAAATTTATGTTATTGGAACCGGATGAAAGACAAGCTAGTCTTTGTCAGGTCAAAGAAATGCTCGAAAGCTTTCTGGCAGGGAAAACTTCAATTCTTATAGGGGCAGAGGTTGACAATCATTTGGCAGGTTACTTGTCTGTTAGAGGTGGAAGTGTTAGACGCAATAGACATAGCGCGTACATAGTGATTGGGATTCAGAAACAATATCAGGGGAATGGGATTGGAGCTGGCCTGTTCCGTGAGATGGACATCTGGGCTATGAACAATGGGATTGTTCGTCTTGAGTTATCCGTCATGACCCATAATCAAGCTGCTTTGGCGCTATATATCAAGAACGGGTTTGAAATCGAAGGGACGAAGCGGAAATCTCTTATTATCGATGGTGAGTGGGTGGACGAATATTATATGAGCAAAATTCTCCCAAAAGAAAAAAGGATAGAGGATCAGATTTAATCTGATGACTCTATCCTTTTTTTTATGAATAAAGGTTATGATTTCGTAATTTATGATGATTCAGTGTTGCTTGATTGTTCGATAACAACTTCAACCTTGCGGACACGGTATCTGTTCATCTCGCGGATGGTCAATGTTACATGGTCACGAACAATACTTTTGCCAATGGCTGGATCTGTAATATGACTATATACCCAACCTCCAACTGTAGTCACTTCTTCATCTTCGAAATCAAGCCCTGTAAGTTCCTTGACCTCTAACAGAGATACTTTACCATCGAACAGATAGTTAGTATCGCTTATTTTTTCGACTTCTCTGCGTTCATCACCGTCAAACTCGTCACGGATTTCACCAACGATTTCTTCCAAAATATCTTCAATCGTGATGAGACCGGATGTTCCACCATATTCATCAAGCAGCAAGGCAATATGCACACGTTCCAACTGCATACGAGTTAGAAGATTCTTGACTGGTGTAACCTCAGATACTGTCAGGACGGGTTGAATCAAACTTTGGAAATCAAAATCAGGATTGTTATCATACTGCAAATAGAGCTGTTTTGTATTGATCATCCCGATAATATTATCCTTGCTGCCTTGTGCCACAGGGAAACGAGTATATTGCTCCTTGCGGATAATTTCGAAATTTTCTTTCAACGAATGATTGGTAAAAAGACATACCATATCGGTTCGCGGAACCATGATTTCTTTGGCGAGCATCTCATCAAAAGTAAAGATTCGGTTAACATAGCCATATTCGGCTTTATTGATTTTCCCGCTTTCGTAACTCTCGGACAAGATCAAACGAATCTCATCTTCACTATGCGCGTCTCCATGCTCACTAGCTGGTTTCATCCCGAAAAGACGAACAAGCATATTAGCGGAACCGTTCATGAACCAAATGAGAGGGTACAAAATTCTGTAGAACCAAATAATCAGCGGTGAAGTAATTTGACCGATTTTTTCCGGAATGTTTATAGCTGCCGTCTTCGGAGCAAGTTCTCCGACAACAACGTGTAAGAATGTTGCAATGATGAATGCGAGTAAAAACGCAAGAGGGTGACTCACACTAGAACTGATATTGGCCCAGTCGAAAATCGGAAGCAATAACTGTTCGAATGCAGGTTCTGCCAGTGCACCAATACCCAGCGCAGTGATTGTAATCCCGAGCTGACAAGCGGATAAATAGCCATCGAGATTAGCGGATACCTTCTGTACTGCTAAGGCATTCTTCTTTCCGTCAAGCACCATTTGACTGATCTGGCTACCTCTAAGTCTCACCAATGCAAATTCTGTTGCTACAAAAAAAGCGGTTAAAATAATCAAAATAACCACCAACGTCAAACTAAGTCCTATACCCATATAATCTTTACCATCCCTTTCGTTCCTAAAATAGGTTATACTCATTATTATGAGTTCTTATGAACTATTCTACGAACTTTTCAGTAAAATATCAAATGGTGGAGGGAAACAGATATGGAATCATTTGCATTGACTCGTGTGGAGATGTCCAGTCTACTGCTCTCATTGACCGGATTGTCAGACCGGAAACCGCTGAATATCCTCCAAGAGGCATGGGCAAAGTTTCACCGTGAAGAATTACAAAAGGGGACTTCGTTACCCGCTTTTTTATCAACCAATGTTCCACCCATATTACAAAAGATCATTAAAGGCGGCCATGTAAAAGGCTTTTCACTTGGTGAAATTGCTTCATTGGGCCATCTTATAGAGTATTCCACATTGACCGTCACAGCTATGCAAAATTGGGTCAAGCGCGACTTCAAGGAATATCTCGGTTCGCCTAAAGAAGGAAAGAAATATTCGGTTAATCAGGCGGCGCTTTTGTTTATTATTGATGATCTCAAATCAGCCCTTAACTTTGAAAGTATTCGCCAATTGTTCCAGCTAATGTTCCTAAAGCCGGATCGCGATGATGATGATCTAATTGAACCGGCCAAGCTGTATTACGCATATGCAGGGCTTTTTGAGGAGATCAAAAGCAATCCATCGATTCAGACGCAATGTAAAGTAGATCAAGTGTTGCACAAGGAGTTCTCTTGGAAAGAAGATACCTCGTTAAAAAGCTCTATAGATCGTGTAATTAACCGGCTGACACATTTGTCGAGAGCGCAGAGAGAATCCGTTCGTAATATGCTGCTTATCGCCACAATTTCTGTGCAGACCTGTTATTTTCAATCGCTGGCTAGGCAATACTTTAATGCTGCTTTATTTCTTGATTTTTGAGCACTTCAATTTTAAAATGTATAAGTGAAACAATCAAAAGTAAGTTTTATTAGTTAGCAGGTTGAAATAAGGGGGCTTCGAAGTGAATCAAATGACACTGCTGCGGAATCCGAAACAAAGGAAATTACTCTTCAGCGCTGGCTTGAGCTGGATGTTCGATGCGATGGACGTCGGAATGATTTCTTTTGTTGTAGCAGCTTTAGCTAAGGATTGGAATCTGGGACCGGAGCAGATCGGTATATTGACTAGTATTAATTCCGTCGGTATGGCAGTAGGTGCTGCAGCGGCAGGAATATTAGCAGACCGCTTTGGTCGTAAACCGGTATTGCTGTGGACACTCCTTATTTTCTCGGCGGCAAGCGGATTATCTGCATTTGCAACAGGCTTTGCGATCCTCTGTGTGCTTCGTTTTATTGCTGGGTTTGGCCTTGGCGGAGAGCTGCCTGTCGCTTCTACCTTGGTCTCAGAGAGCATGCCTGCTCAGGAGAGAGGCCGTGCGGTTGTGCTTTTGGAGAGCTTTTGGGCAGTCGGTTGGATTGCATCTGCATTAATCGCGTTCTTCATTATCCCTGATTATGGCTGGCGTATAGCTTTCGGAATTGGGGCTGTACCTGCACTCTACGCTTTATATCTAAGACGGGCGATTGATGATTCACCGAAATTTGCTGAGATTAAAAAGGCACCCGTTTCCTTAAAGAAACGAATCGCTACCGTATGGTCGCCAGAATATCGCCGTTCTACAATTATGTTGTGGATTTTATGGTTTACGGTGGTGTTCTCGTATTATGGCATGTTTCTATGGCTGCCTACAGTTATGGTACTTAAAGGCTTCAGCTTGGTCAAAAGCTTCGAGTATGTGCTTATTATGACGCTCGCTCAGCTGCCTGGGTATTTTACTGCCGCTTACTTTATTGAAAAGTTCGGACGTAAATTTGTCCTAGTCATCTATATGCTGTTCACTGCGGTTAGCGCTGCATGGTTCGGAAATGCGACTACTGAAGGTATGCTGATGGCTGCCGGAATTTGTTTATCCTTCTTCAATCTTGGCGCTTGGGGTGGCATGTACGCTTATACGCCAGAGCTGTACCCAACGGCTATTCGTTCCACAGGTGCTGGTTTAGCAACGTCCTTTGGCCGGATTGGGGGCATTATCGCACCTTTGCTGGTAGGGGTTCTAGTAGGTAAATCTATGGCGATTGGCTCGATCTTTATGTTATTTTTTGTAACAATTATTATCGGTGCATTAGCGGTATTGTTCCTTGGCAAAGAAACAAAGGGTACCGAGCTTCTCTAAAGTGTGATTCTGCATTACATACTTGATGTTAATCTATCAACAGTGCTAAAATATCAAGAAGAAACGATGTTGTCGTCCTGTATGGACGACCACTACTATTACGTAAGAACAAAACGGTTCCTTCACAGTTGTGAACAGGACCGTTTTTTTACATTAATCCTTAGTTATAAGGACGGAGCGATCGCACATGAGTAATGATAGGAAGCAGCCGCATTTCACAGAATTAGTCTGGGAAAGTACGGAACAAAATGTACCGATTCCGCCGCGAAATTCCCCTGAACCTGCGCTGCCTAAGTCATCTTCTAAGAATAATGGCAAAACAAATTCCACCCCTGAACCTTCATTACAGCTGCAGCTTTGGGATACAGAGATGGAAACGCCGGAGCCTGTGACTACCACCGAAGGGCAGTTCGTAACAAGAGCGAAGGAATTGGTTGATAAAACTGAGGATTCAGCGCTATTTGTTCCTTTTAAGAGTTACTGGCCTACATATGGCCATATGACAGGCACGCAAAGCAGATGGTATTTTTATTGGCGGAATGAAGTTAGACAAGGCAGATATCTGAAAACAGATCTTTCTTATATTTTTCTGCATGTATATGAGCTTATTAATGGCGTGGGGTGGACTGATCCTTATGATGGCTATAGGCAGCTAAATCAGATGTGGGAAGCTTACCGGGAAAGTTATAAACGCTTGGATCAATATCTTGGCGGCTGGATCGCGGACTTCTCTTTTGTACATCACTTGGATGTCCCGCTTTCTATCATTGTGGCTCGTTCACGTGGTCTTGCAGGAGATCTGGCGGAACTTGAATTAATGAGAGGCTTGACCGCAGCGCCTGAGCAACTAACCTTTGCAGTATTAACGGCAATGTCGGACTATGATATTAGTAAATCCAAGTTCTACATCGGAGAAGGCAAAGAAGCTCTTGAACAATACATTCCGCAGGTCGTGGCGTTAATCAATGCTTATGTCACCCGAAAACACGGCTCCAATCTAGTTGAAATGTTTCCACCTGGACCAGCGGTGATGCGGGAGCGTTATTTATTCCGAAGTGCCGTATATGACATTTCATTATATGGCTATTCTGTTCTTATACCGGTTGTACGTATTAGTAAATCTCCACCACTTCGCAGTCTGATTACCAGGCTATTTCGTCTGACTGAGAATAAACTACGGGAACTGATGGGCTACCGCGGACGACTTAAAGGTGTTAATGTGGATGCCGATATGGACGATTTGATCACTCGTTTTCTAAAGCGTGAGTACCTTAAAGAGACGCAGGAAGACAAGGGGCCGGCAGTCGTCATAGATCCGGAGAAGCTAGAACGCCTGCAAAGTGATTCTGAAATTGTACGGACGATGCTTACGGTTGAGAATATGGACGAGCAGGAAGATTACGAGGATAGCGAGATCGATGTAACTATCGATGAAATCGGTCCAATAAAAGACAGCAAGGAAGAATTGTTGCCTGTAGATGTGATGGAAGAAGCTCAAGTGGTTAACATAGGGTCGGAGGCAGAACAGTTTGCCAATGCTTTAAGTCCACTACAACGGGAAGCACTGTTTGCTCTTTTGGATGAGGATGGAAGTCAATCTATGCTGAAGCTGGCTGCTGCCAATGGCACGATGTCAGAGCTTTTAATTGATGAGATTAATGAAATCGCAATGGATATTCTCGGTGATCTGATCATTGAGGGTGAAGATATTGTTGAGGAATATATCTCTATGCTGCGCAATATTTAATGAGGTGAACTTTGGATGAGTGAATTAAAAATACCTAAACGAATGACAACTGCGCTAGTCAATTCGTTGACGGCTGGTGTTGTTCCGCGTATCGGACTAGAGCATATAGCCGTTGGCCGCCGGCCGGAGATTGAAGCCATATTAAGAGATATGGAGAACATTGCAGAGGGTGGGGCAGCTTTTAAGCTGATTACAGGCAAATTCGGCAGCGGCAAAAGC
This sequence comes from Paenibacillus sp. FSL L8-0333, assembly GCF_037965665.1. Classification (NCBI taxonomy): domain Bacteria; kingdom Bacillati; phylum Bacillota; class Bacilli; order Caryophanales; family Paenibacillaceae; genus Paenibacillus; species Paenibacillus sp. FSL L8-0333. The sequence goes on along the minus strand of NZ_CP150186.1, from coordinate 3,672,962 downwards.
TTTCTGCTTCAGATGATCCGTAATTACGCGATGGATCGTGATTTTGTAGTAGCAGATGCTGACCTCTCCCCTGAGCGCAGATTAGTGGGAACCAAAGGACAAGGCCTAGCGACTTACCGGGAGTTAATGAGCCATTTATCGACCCGCACACGTCCAGATGGTGGAGCGTTGGAGATCATCCTGCAGAAATGGATTATTACGCTACAGCAGTCCGTGATGCAGGAGAAGGAATATGGACCTGATCACCCTCAGCTTGGTGAAGAAGTAGAGAAGCGAATTTACGCTGTAGCCTCTGAAATGCGTGGTTTGGTGCATGGTTTTGATTTTGCCAAAGTACTCGCCTCTTATTGGAATGCACACAAGCTGGCTGATGATGACCAGAAACAGGATTCGCTTCGCTGGTTGCGTGGAGAATTTGCAACTCGGACAGAAGCCCGCAAAGCGCTTGGAGTTGGCGTGATTATTGATGATGATAATTGGTATGACTATATGAAGCTTTGGGCGGAATTTACCGCGGCTATTGGCTATAAAGGTCTGCTGCTGTTTATTGATGAAGGTGTCAATCTCTATAAAATTACGAACAGTATTTCCCGCCAGAGCAACTATGAAAAGCTGCTTACCATGTTCAATGATACGATGCAGGGGAAGGCAGAGAACCTTGGGATTTTTATAGGGGGAACACCGCAATTTGTGGAAGATGGACGGCGCGGATTATTTAGTTATGAGGCACTGCGATCGAGATTGGTTGCAGGCCGGTACGGGGCGGCGGGTCTGAACAATTATACTGGACCTATCATTGCACTGGACATGTTATCACACGAGGAAATTCTGGTACTGCTGCAAAAGCTTAAAGGGATTCACGCCCTACATTATGGTTATGAAGCGCGTTTATCACAGGAACAATTGGTTCATTTTATGGAGGAAGCGGTTGGAAGATTAGGGGCTGAGGAACTCTTGACTCCACGGGAGGTAGTTCGTGATTTCATGGATCTGCTGCATACGCTCCACCAGCATCCGGAGATTACTTTTGAACAGCTAGTGGGCGAAAAAACAGCTAAGCCAGCTGAGACCGAGCAAAATGAACTGGATGGGTTCTTAGCGGAGTTTGAATTATGAGTGATAATCCGTTCTATAGGCTGGCACCCTTCATTAAAGAGTTTATTTATAAGAACCGCTGGGAGACTTTGCGTGAGGCACAGGTGGATGCCTGCCGTGTGCTTTTTGATACCCCGCATCATCTGCTGATTGCCTCAGGTACCGCTTCAGGTAAGACAGAGGCAGCTTTTTTCCCTGCGCTTACTGAGCTGTATGAACGTCCTTCCGGTTCGGTTGGCATTTTGTATATCGCCCCTTTGAAAGCTTTGATCAACGATCAATTTACACGTTTGAATGATTTGCTTCGCGAAGGCAACATTCCGGTGTGGCACTGGCATGGAGATGTACCACAAGCTGATAAAACAAAACTGGTGCAGAATCCTTCAGGCGTGCTGCAAATCACCCCTGAATCGCTTGAAGGATTGTTGATGAACCGCCCGAATGCTATTCCAGCGTTGTTCCATGATCTACGTTTTATTGTCATTGACGAGGTGCATGCCTTTATGGGAGCTGACCGGGGGATCCAGGTGTTAAGCCAGCTGGCGAGAATTTCACGAATGGCGGGATGCCATCCTCGCAGAATCGGTCTATCTGCTACGCTGAGCGACTACGCTTCTGTCACGGAGTGGCTAGCGGCAGGCACACGGGAGAGCGTTGAAGTGTCCGCTCCACAAGGCGGGCGTAAGCTCAGGTTAAGTGTGGAGCATTTCTCTTTCCCGGATGCACGGGATGAGGTGCAGGCGGAGCATTTAGAACGTGCGAAGCAGTCTTATTACGATTTTATTTATGATCATACGCATCTGAAGAAGGCGTTGATCTTCACCAACAGCCGCTCAGATGCGGAGACGGCGACCCTAGAGATGCGGAGAACGGCCGCGAAGCGTGGTGAACGGGATGTGTTTCACGTTCACCACGGCAGCATCTCCGCGATGCTGCGTGAAGAGACGGAAGCCGCGCTGCGGCAAGGCACCGGACCGGCTGTTGCCGCAGCGACGTTGACGCTGGAGCTGGGCATTGATCTGGGCGAGCTGGAGCGAGTGCTACAGGTCGGCGCTCCCTATAGCTGTGCTAGCTTTGTGCAGCGGTTAGGCCGCTCGGGCAGGCGTGGAGACGCTGCATCCGAGATGATCTTTGTCACGCCCGAGGAAGAGGACGAGGAAGCTCAGCTTCCGGCGCGGATGCCGTGGACACTGCTTCGAGCGATAGCGGTTATTGAGCTATATGTGCGCGAGAAATGGGTTGAACCCCTGGTCGTGCGTCAGCTGCCAGTTGGACTGCTATACCATCAGACGATGAGCATTTTGAAAAGTATGGGTGAGGCCGAACCGGATGATTTAAAAGAAGCGGTTCTGAGTTTGCCTTCGTTTAAAACCATAGATCCTACTGATTATGATATTTTCATGACCTATATGTTAGGCATGGGACAAATTGAGAAGATGGACGAAGGCAGCTTGATCATCGGGATGGCGGGAGAGAAGATCGTGAATAACTTCCGCTTCTACGCGGTCTTCAAAGATGATGAAGAGCATGTGGTCTATAACGGAACTGAGGAAATCGGATCGATCACAACGGTTCCACCACCAGGCTACTGTTTTACTCTAGCAGGTAAGCTTTGGAAGGTAGAAGAGGTGGATAATCGCCATAAAGCCGTTTATGTGAAAACCTCACGCGGCAAAGTAGATACGTTGTGGCTTGGTGCGGGTGGGGATGTACATACACGCATCATGAACAAGATCCGTGAAATCTTAGGAGCCACTTCATTGTATCCGTATTTAGCTCCGAGTGCGGCTGCGCGGCTCGAACGAGCTCGTCGTTTAGCGAAGGAAAGCGGAATGCTTGTGCGATCCGTTATGCCGGCGGGTGGAGATTCTATGTTCATTCTGCCCTGGGCGGGCAGTCGACAATTCCGCACGCTGGAGCGCCTTCTGAAGAACAATCTGAAGAGCCCTCTGGGACTGCGTTCTATCGTTCCGATGGAACCTTATTATATGGTTGTTGCGGGTAAAACTGATGCAGAAACGCTGGAAGCAGAGATCATTGCCGAAAGTATGGCTGCCACAGATCCATTATCATTGTTATCACCAGATGAAGCGCCCTACCTCGGAAAATACGATGAGTTCATCCCGCATGAGCTGCTGCGCAAAGCTTTTTCCTTGGATGGATTAGATGTCCCGGGTCTGATTGAAGTTTTAAAGCAGTGGCAGCAACCTAATTAACCTTGAGCAGTAAACACCGAAAATACTCTAAATTGCAGACGCCCGCATAAGCGGGCGTTTTGTTATGTCCGGATCCATGGTGATATATGAACTTTCCTTAAGTTTCAAATGTTGCATAAGAATAGGGTGGAAGGAGAATAGTACTAACAGATTCCTATAGAGGATGATTGCGATGTGGCCTAAAATAGTCTCTTATATTCCGGACTGGACAATTTTTATGCAGGCGGCGATTACGCTGCTCTTTCCCGTAGGGATTTTTTATCTTTACAGGCATTTGTATTTTTATGTTGGAAGCGGACGCTCTAAGGAAACAGAGGCCAAATCACAGGATGCGGAACTGAAGAAGAATGACAATCGGGAAGTAAATCCGCAGCCTCCTGTGTCTACTGCTTTTACTCAGGACTATGATGCCGATCTGACAGCGATAAAAACGGCATTGGGGGAGAACAGTGATGTACATTTTCGTGAATTCTCAGTTAAAGGTATTCAGGCACGTGCCGCATTAGTCTATGTAGAGGGGATGCAGCACGAAGAACTGATCAATCAGCAGGTGCTGCAGAATTTGATGTTTGCCGGCGAAACGCAAGCTTCAGAAGGAATATACAACTACTTGAAACAGAATATGCTCCCGCTAGCTCAGCTCAGTGAAGCCAAGGATTTAGACCAGCTGCAGGAGTTTGTCCTATTCGGATACACTGCGCTGATTGTCGAAGGCATGTGTGAGATGTTGCTGGTGGGTTCTCCGCATGGAGCAGTGCGCTCGATTACTGAGCCGACCTCAGAGGCTTTGCTGCGGGGGCCTCGGATTGGCTTTACCGAGGTGCTCAGTGAGAATACCTCTATGCTGCGGCGCCAAGGGCTTAATAAGAATCTGGAAATGAAAATGGTTGAAGTAGGCAGCGAAATCAAGAAGAACCTGGTTATCGCTTATATGAAAAACATTGTAAATCCTGATCTGCTCCAGGAAGTGAAGGAACGTATCTCCAAAATTGATATGGACTTTATTCTGGAATCCGGCTATGTGGAACAGTTGATCGAGGATGATTATTTAAGCCCGTTTCAGCAGACACAGAATACGGAAAGACCCGATCGGGTAATTGCTTCCTTGTTAGAGGGAAGAGTCGCTATTTTGCTGGATGGCACACCGTTTGCACTCGTTGTTCCAGTGACGTTCAGTATGCTTTTGCAGTCTCCTGAGGATTATTATGAGCGCTGGATTCCGGGTACACTTTTGCGGATACTCCGGTTTTGCGCATCATTTCTGGCTCTGTTGGCTCCGGCGCTGTATATTTCCTTTATCTCCTTTCATCCGGGACTGATTCCTACACAACTGGCGATCTCCATTATCGAAACACGCCAAGGTGTACCCTTTCCTGCATTAATTGAAGTGTTGATTCTGGAAATTTCCATTGAAATCTTGCGTGAAGCTGGAATCCGGCTGCCGAAGCCCATAGGTCCGGCAATGGGGATTGTCGGAGGTCTGATCATTGGAGATGCCGCGGTACAGGCTGGTATTGTGAGTCCGTTTCTGGTAATTGTTGTAGCCGTGACAGCGATCTCTTCGTTTTCCATACCGATGTACAGTGCGGGGATTACTCTCCGGATCTTACGATTCGCAGGCATGTTATTTGCGGCGGTCCTGGGCATGTTCGGAACCATCCTTTTCTTCCTGCTTATTTGCAGTCATCTGACTCGGCTTTCAAGCTTTGGAGTTCCTTACGTCACTCCTATTTCCCCTTTCCGGTTAAGTGACTGGAAGGATTTGTTCGTCCGTGCACCGTTATCAATCATGAAGCGAAGACCGGAGATGCTGAAGACCCAGAAGAAAAAGCGCAGGTCCTAGAGAATGTATTCTTAGCAGGAGCAGAGGGGAGACCACAGTGTTCAAACGAACTGATGACAAGATCACAACCTCGCAGGCTTCCATAATCTTGACCAATTCAATGCTAGGTGCGGGAATTTTGACTTTGCCCAGAAATGTTGTTAAGGCTGTACAGACTCCCGATGCCTGGATTTCAGTAGTGCTGGGAGGTATCACCGTATCTTTGGTGATATTGGTTATGGTGAAGCTTAGCCAGCAATTTCCAGGGAAGACTGTCTTTCAGTATTCTAAAAGAATTGTTGGGAATATTCCAGGCAGTGTAATGAGTACAATATTGATTCTGTACTTTATTGTGATAGCGGGTTTCGAAATCCGCGTTTTGGCGGAAGTAACATTGTTTTTTCTTCTGGAAGGGACACCGATCTGGGCGATTGTGATGCCGTTCATCTGGGTGGGCACTTATTTGGTGTATGGTGGGATTAATTCCATGGCCCGCGTGTTTCAGATTGTATTTCCGATCAGTATTTTTATCCTGATAATTTGTTATATCTTAAGTACCAGAATATTTGATATCCAGCATTTGCGTCCTTTTCTGAGTGAAGGTATGATCCCGGTGATCCGAGGCATGAAGTCGAGCATCCTGATCTTTACCGGTTGTGAGGTTGTGATGACAATGACGGCCTTTATGGAGCATCCACAGCAAGCAGTCAAGGGAATGTTGGTTGGTTTAAGCATACCATTTGTATTATATTTGGTTACTGTTGTAATGGTTATCGGCGGCTTATCTATTAATTCTGTAATCTCCAGCACCTGGCCGACGATAGATTTGGTGCGGAGCTTTGAAATTTCAGGGTTCTTTTTTGAACGATTTGAATTTCCGTTGCTGGTTATCTGGCTGATGCAGATGTTCTGCAATTTTTGCAGCTTTTTCTTTAATGCGTCACTCGGAATCTCCCAGGTGTTTCACCTAAAGATCCATCCGGTTATGTTCGCTTTAATGCCCATCATCTTCATCTGCACGATGATCCCTCAACGCATCAATGATGTCTTCAGTCTTGGTGATGCGATTGGCTATATGGGTGTGCTGATCTTTATATTGCTGCCACTGTTATTGTCGATTGTATTAATCATTAGGAAGAAAGGACTCAAGCAGAATGTTTAGACAGCAGGTTATTCGCTTACTATTGGTATTTATGATTCTGCTTACGCAGTCCGGCTGCTGGAGCAGTAAGGAAATTGAAGACTTGAGTGTTTATACGGGATTGGCGCTTGACAAGGGGGAACCTCAAACAGTCGAAAAGAAATTTGAGGAACTCGGAGGAAGTTACCTTAAGCATAATAAATTGACGGCTACGGTACAAATTGTGCCTGAAAATGTAATTGGAAACTCCGGCAAAGAAGGTGAAACACCCAAAACTCATTTCCATAATATTTCAGAGTCTGGAGATTCCCTGCTTGAAGTATTCCGCCAGATTTCGATCCGCAAGAACCGTCCGATTATAGGCCATCACCTCAAGGTTGTTGTCATATCCGAGAAATTGATACAAGAGGAGAAAATCCGACGGCTAATGGACTTTCTGTTGCGTGATAACGATATTCGCCCTAGCTGCCTCATCTTTCTTAGCCAAGGACGTGCGTCTGATACGCTAAACACGACAGCAGAGGAGGTTCCTTCTTTTCGTCTGGAGGACATGGTCCATAACCACTTCAGGACTAGTAAAGTTATGAAGGGCATAACATTGTCGAATCTAGATGCATTGATGTATTCGAAGCAAAGCTTTGTTTTGCAGAACGTTATTGAGGCAAATGGTGAGGTGGAGTTTTCCGGTGCCGGTATTATCAAGGGAGACACAGGATATTGGATCGGCAATCTGAACCAACAGGATGTGGAGAGTATTGCCTGGATCAAAGGCGATGTTAAAGGCGGGAGCATCAAAACATATGATCAGTCAAACGAAGCAATTACTTATGAGATTAAATCAGTCAAGAGCAAGATTACACTGAAGGAGACTGCTGATGAGAAGTTTTCCTTTCATGTTGCGATTGAGTCTGATGGACGTCTTATTGAGCATTGGGATGATAATGAGCATTCCGCGGAAGTTGCCTATTTCAAAGAATTGGAGAAGATATTCGAGGAGAGATTGACCGAAAAAATTAATGCTCTTATTCACAAAATGCATTCCACCTATAAAGTAGATGTGGCAGGGTTCGGAAATTGGTTCAGCATAGAAAAACCGCAGGTTTGGAAAAAGGTCAAGGATCATTGGGACGAGGAATTTATTCGGATGCCATTAACCTTTGATGTAAAGCTTAAAATCACCGATTTTGGTTCCACGACTGAATGAAGGGTTCACTTGATAAACGTGTTAACTCAAAAAGGATCTCAGCAGCCGATGATGGCTATTGAGATCCTTTTCGTGGTTAGTAAGTAGAAGCTGCAAAAACAAACACAACGACGAATAATATAATAATTGCGTACATCAGCGTGCCCACAATTCCACATACCAGACCTGCAATCGCTAAGCCTTTGCCTTGTTCATAACGATTACGGATTTCCTTCAGCGATAAGGCGGATAGAATAATCGCAATAATTCCTAACAGAAAACCAATATAAGGCACAACAATGGAGAGGATTCCCAAGACAAAACCAGCGATTGATTTGCCATTCGTTGGTGCCGGAGGGGGTGGAGGCTGATAATAGTTCAAATTGTCGTTTGGTGGATAGCTCATTAAAATCACCTCCAATAGAAATTGTTATTGAATGTAGTTAATCCAGTGCTCTAGCTGCACACAAGGGACAAGTCCAATAGATTCAGCTAGACGAATGGACGCTTGATTTCTTTCAAGGACGTGATAGCGTGGAATAAAGCCTCGTTCTAACGTTTCTTGTATGGCTGTGCGAACTACCATTTTCGCGTATCCGTATCTTTGAAATGCTTCTAAAGTATGTACAGCGCCGATTTCCCAAATCTGCTCTTCATTGCGGAACGCTAGGCAGGTACTAACCGGATTGTCGCCCTGAAAGATTGAAACGGAAAACGCTCCTTTTTGGAAATATTCCTCAATTTCTTCCTTATTGTAATGGTTAGCAGCCCAAAGTGGAAGTAGTCTGTCGTCAAATGAATGATTGATTGTTACCTCTTTGTCCTTAACATACCTTAACCCCTCAGTTGTGCTGTAAGAGAAAAACCCCCGAACTTTTTCTAAAGAAAAATGCGCAGACAGTGCCTCTTGGTACTTCACATCCTGCAGTTTAAAAACAAGCTTCGCCTCTGTGGGGAGCAGCGTTAGTAATGCTGGAAATATATCGGGGCAGCTGTAATCCAAAAATACGATGTAATCCGCTTGAGGATATACCCTATGATCATATGCGTATGCTGTGGCTGGAAGAAGTAAAACAACACCCCACTGCTCACCTTGCTCTACTAGATGTGTTTTCATGACTTCGTGGAAGGAGGTTAACATTTTTAACAAGCTAACATTCTTTAAGGGGTTCTTTTGTAGTTTGTTTATGATTTGTTCGTTCTGGTGCACACCCATCCACTCCTAGCTCAGATTTATATATTTTACTATAAATTGTACTTATGCAGATATTTATATTTTTGCTTTTACTAATCATTAATCTATTGAAAAAAGAAGGTTGACAGTGACTGATATAATATATTAGGGAAAATAAAGCTCGCTGTTTGAAGCAGCATACGTGAACGGAGGCACATAATTTCATGACACAATCTATCACAGGCGCTGCTGTTCGTGTAGGAGAAGGTCTATCTAAGCAATTCATCCTAATTCTAGCCATTGCATCAGGACTAAGCGTGGCAAATATGTATTATAATCAGCCGCTCCTAGCTGAGATAGGACGCACCTTTAATGCTTCCTCTAACTCAGTGGGATATGTATCGATGCTTACTCAAATCGGCTACGCGCTGGGAATGTTATTTTTTGTTCCACTAGGTGACATTCGTGAACGCAGAACACTGATATCCGGACTTCTTATTGCTGTATCACTGTCCCTAATTGGTTTCGCTACCGCACAAAACCTCACTTGGATGTATATCGCGAGCTTTGCTATCGGCATAACTACGGTGGTGCCGCAGGTCATCATTCCTCTCTCGGCTGAGTTAGCTTTACCGGAGGAACGGGGGAAGGTTATAGGTACAGTAATGAGTGGATTGTTTTTTGGTATTCTGCTAGCAAGAACAATATCCGGAATTATAGGGGATATGTTCGGCTGGAGGGCGATGTACTGGATTGCCGCAGTAGTCATGTTATTGCTATCCCTTATTCTTTATCGGCTAATCCCGGCAACGAAACCAGACAATAATTCTTCGTACTCCGATCTGCTGAAATCAATGGGGCAACTGATTCTCAGATATTCGACGCTTCGTGAGTCATCTTTAATTGGGGCTTGCATGTTTGGCGGCTTCAGTGTGTTCTGGACTTCTCTAGCTTTCTTTCTGGAAGGAGAACCTTATCACTACAGTAGCTCAATCACAGGATTGTTTGGTCTTATTGGTGTAGCAGGTGCTGCTGGTGCTCCATTTATCGGGAGGTTAGCAGACAGAATTGCTCCCAAAAAGATTGTAGGAATCCTACTGTTAATTACATTGATTGCTTACGGATTTTTTGGTTTAGCCGGATTTACAATCTGGAGTTTGATTGCAGGAGTTATTATTCTGGATCTTGGGGTACAGGGATCACAGGTCAGTAACCAAACACGGATATATGCACTTGAACCAGCGGCTCGAAGTCGTATAAATACTGTTTTTATGGTCAGCACTTTTACAGGTGGAGCGATTGGATCCACGCTGGGAAGTTTTGCATGGCAGCATTGGGGCTGGAGTGGCGTCTGCTTAATGGGGGGAACGCTTGTTGTAGCCGCTCTATGTATATGGATAGTCTATAGAGTGATCGAGAAAGAGGATATACCGGAGATTAGCTAGAAACGTATTATATTACCTTTTATTATACCCGGGAGGTGTTTGATCATCGCTGAGAAGACGAAAGTTATAGAGGTTGTCCCGTATAACCCAGAGTGGAAGGCAGAATTCAATAGATTAAAAGAACAGCTCTTATCTTATGTCGGAGATCTTATTATTTCTATCGAGCATGTGGGCAGTACTTCCATTGAAGGGCTGGCTGCTAAACCTATCATCGACCTAGATCTTGTGATGGAAAGCTACGATGTACTCCCACAAATCATCGAACGTTTACAACAGCGTGGTTATGAACACCAAGGGAACTTGGGAATAGAGGGCAGAGAAGCTTTTCAAAGACTTCAGGATGACGGGTTTATGAAATATCATCTGTATGTTTGCCCTAAGGATGGAAAAGGCTACTTGGAGCATATCGCTTTCAGAGACTATCTGCGATCGAATACAGCAGCGCGTCAAGCGTATGCAGAGGTCAAACAGCGCCTGGCAGAACAACATCGTTATGACATTGATGCTTATTGTGAAGGAAAGACAACGTTTGTTACCTCTATTTTATCTAAAGCCATGAAAGAAACGTAAGAAAGATCAATCATTTGCCCGTTCGAAGATGATTTCGAAATTCACTTGGAGACATGCCGCTCCACTTACGAAACTGCTTGGAGAAGTATAACGCGTCATTGAAACCGACCGAGGAAGAGATCTGGTCGATGGTCAGCGTTCCTCCTAGCAGTTTTTTTGCGTTATCCATACGAACCTTTAATAAATATTGTTTGGGAGACATGCCGATCTTTTGTTTAAAGACTTTAGAGAGATGCGCTCTATGATAGCCTAGAGACGATGCCATATGGTCGATACTGATCTGTTGATGAAACTGCAGAGAAATCCAACGGATCGCTTGATCGATCTGGCGGTCGATAACATCCGGTAATTCTATCGATTGAGAGGAAAGCGAACTTATGTTCGCAACACCGAATTTGTGCACTAGCAGCCGCAGCCAACCCGAAGCTTCTAAGCTCTCCAGTCGAGGATAAGCAGATTGCTGAAAGGATAAACGAATATGTTCATATATTTTATGTATCTCTATTAGGTTATCTAAGTGGATTATTGGCTTGTCCCTTGTAATTCCCACTTCGTGTAGTAGCTGTTCAACCGCTTCCCCTTGTAAGGCCACCCATACATATGTCCACGGACGATCCATGTCTGCCTGATAGCTAAATAACGCACCCGGAAAAATTACAAAGGTATCCCCCTTACTACATCCCTGTGAATTACTGCCACTTTGAAAAACACCTTTACCATCAATTACTGTATGAATGAGATAGTAATCATGAACAGAGGGGCCCATTTTATGGCCAGGAACAGGCTTGCCTTCTCCGCTGAATAATACAGATAGGTCATGATCATCGGGAGCCAGATTAAACCCTGCTGTAAAATGATAATGCTCTGAAGCCATTCACTTAGGACCTCCCCAAGATTGCTTTTATAATACATTTAGAGTATAGGATTGAATATACAAATGCAACAAACGTCCATATTTCTCTTGTATTTCTCCATACTCATTGGGACCGCTCTCATTTATAGTGATTAGTGAAGAGAGCAGACGGTTATGATCTAACATCCTAGTGTTTATAAGGGAATTATAGTTTACTCTACTCCATAAAACTGCGATGTTAACACCGTTCACCTCACCTATAAGGAGGAATATTTCATATGTCTAAAATTACATTTATCGGAGCGGGCAGCACCGTATTCGCCAAAAACGTGTTGGGAGATTGTATGAGAACGCCAGCCCTGCAAGGGTTTGAACTTGCCCTGTATGATATTGATCTGCAACGCCTTAAAGATTCCGAGAATATGCTTAATAATATAAAAGAGAGCAGCGGCAGCACTTGTGTTGTGAAATCCTATACGGATCGTAAAGAAGCTTTGCGTGGAGCTAAATATGTCATTAATGCAATCCAAGTGGGAGGTTACGATCCTTGCACCATCACAGATTTTGAAATTCCGAAGAAATATGGCTTGCGGCAAACGATTGCGGACACAGTTGGCATAGGTGGGATATTCCGTAACCTGCGTACTATTCCAGTGATGCTGGACTTTGCTGCGGATGTACGGGAGGTTTGTCCGGACGCACTCTTTATGAACTATACGAATCCTATGGCAGTTCTGACCAATGTGATGAATACCTATGGCGGTGTAAAGACGGTGGGATTATGTCATAGTGTGCAGCATTGTATTCCGGGCTTGTTCGAGCATCTGGGTATGGATCAGACAGGTGTTCAGGCTAAGATCGCTGGGATTAACCATATGGCTTGGTTATTGGAGGTTACTAAAGACGGCGAGGATTTGTATCCGGAAATTAAACGCCGTGCAGCTGAGAAGCAAAAAGAACATCACGGAGACATGGTCCGTTATGAAATGATGCTTAAATTCGGTTACTACATTACGGAATCTTCGGAACATAACGCAGAGTATCATCCTTATTTTATCAAACGTAATTACCCTGAGCTTATCGAACGGTTTCAAATTCCACTCGACGAGTATCCACGCCGCTGTGTAGATCAAATTGAACGTTGGCAACAAATGCGGGAAGAATTGGTTAATAACAAAGAACTTAAACATGAACGTTCGCATGAATATGCGTCTTATATCATGGAAGCCATCGAAACTAATGTGCCTTTCAAAATAGGTGGCAATGTTATGAACACAGGTCTTATCACCAATTTGCCAAATGAAGCATGTGTAGAGGTCCCTTGTTTAGTAGATAGAAGCGGAGTAACTCCGACCTACGTGGGAGATCTGCCTCCGCAGTGCGCCGCACTAAATCGTACAAACATCAATACACAGCTGTTAACGATCGAAGCGGCCATTACCCATAAGAAAGAGCATATCTATCACGCCGCAATGCTTGATCCACATACAGCAGCTGAATTGTCGATGGATGACATTACAAATATGTGCGACGAGCTGATCACAGCCCATGGAGACTGGCTCCCGGCGTATAAATAAATTAACTAGTTAGGACTAAGGAAGCCTGAGAAATCAGGCTTTTTTTGAATATATTTCTACGAGAAACGATTGTTATCTTTAAAAAAAGACAACGTCGTTTCTTCTTGCTTATCTGTCTAGGACAACTGGGGTATATCGGAATACACATATATGGATTATCTAAATGTGGAGGTGATCCTTTATGATCGTTGAAAGCTATACCTTAGCATCGTCCACAGCTTTTGCTACCCCTTATTATGTGATTAGAGGTGAGCTTCCTGGTCCTGTCTTTATGGTGGTGTCGGGGATACATGGGAATGAGACAGGAAGTATTCGTGCCGCACAGATCATTGTAGAACGTTTTAACCAGAGAAGGTTGTATATACACCGGGGCACGATCATTGTAGTTCCTCTATTGAATCAAAAAGCTTACCGCAAACGGATCAGAGGTGTACCCGATTTAAATCGCACCTTTCCACGTTCTAACAAAGTAGTGGCAAAACATCCATTAGCTTCAGCTTTGCTACAGCTAGTACTAAGATATCGTCCCACCTGGTTTCTGGATCTTCATGAAGCAAATGGGTTGTCACAAAAAAATCCGAAGCGACTTGGCCAGTCGATCATCGTCACTCCGGGAAGCCGAGGAATAGGTACAGCAAAACGTGTCATCAAAGGCATTAATCGAACGATTCCCAAAACCGCTTATCATTTTAATATCCGTTTACGGGAGCGCCCCGGCTCCTCAAGGGCAGCCGTTACCCGTATATTAGGGGCTAAAGTATTTACTGTGGAAACCTGCTGGAGCCTTGATCGTGAGCTACGGATTCGCTATCAGATAGATATTGTTAGCCGTTTTTTAAAAAGTGCTGGATTATTGTGATGGAGAAAATATCTGATAACTGTGTAAGCTGGTTCTTAGATCCTAGGAATCAGCTTTTTTGCCGATACAAGAAAGGTAATTGACAACATTGAGTATAGTGTATATATTACATATATACATTGATAACACATAAACTAGGAGTGAGGGCACGATTCCATGAACATATTGATATCCAACACTTCCGGTGAACCCATCTATGCACAGATTGTCAGCCAGATCCGCCAGATGATTCTGCAAGGAGAATTAGTGTCTGGTACCCCATTACCTTCTATCCGGCTATTAGCCAAAGAGCTGCAGATTAGCGTAATTACAACGAAACGAGCCTATGAAGAACTGGAGAGAGAAGGGCTTATCAATTCAATTGTGGGGAAAGGTTCCTTTGTTTCTGGTGCAGATCAGGAGTTTATTCGGGAACAACGGCTACGGATTATGGAGCAAAAAATGAAGGAGATTATCGACGAGAGTAAAATGCTGGGGATTAATTTTGCTGAGTTTAGTGAGATGTTGAAATTGCTTTATGAGGAGGAGACAGAATGAAAGAAGTCATTCAATTGGACCAAATTTCTAAAAAATATGGCCATTTTAGCCTATGCGAACTTACGTTCGGTATCAAAGAAGGGTATATCACGGGGCTAATTGGGCCGAATGGGGCAGGGAAAACAACAATAATTAAAATGATGATGGGGATGGTGTTTCCTGATCGCGGCAGCGTCAAGATTTTTGACCAAGAGATGTCTATTCATGAAGCAGAGAATAAGGATCGGATTGGCTATGTCTCCGATGAAAATTACTTTTACGATCAATTAACCATCGATCAGATGAGTAAGATTATTGCTCCTTTTTATAGTCGTTGGGATCAAGAAACGTATAGGAAATACATAGAGATGTTCAAGCTTTCCCCGCGGAAAAAGATTAAGGAGCTCTCCAAAGGAATGAAAATGAAGTATTCGCTCGCTATTGCCTTATCACATGGTGCAGATCTGCTCATTATGGATGAACCTACTGCAGGACTTGATCCTATATTCCGAAGAGAGTTGCTTGATTTGCTTAGTGAGCATATCCAGGATGAGAAGAAGTCTATTCTTTTTTCAACGCATAATACGACTGATTTGGACCGGATCGCAGACTATATTGTTTTTGTGAATGAAGGGCGCCTAGTATTTAATGAAATGAAAGAATCTCTAGCCAACAAATATATGCTGGTTAAAGGCAAAAAAGAGTTGCTTGATCGGGATGTACGAAAATGGTTCATCGGGCTTAGAGAGACGGAAGTTGGTTTCGAGGGTCTTCTGAACAATCGCTCTGAGGGGGAACACTTCTTTAAAGGTCATGCCATATGCGAAACACCTACTCTGGAAGAAATCATGTATTTTACGGTAAAGGGAAACACTTTGTATGTTTAATCTCTTTTTGCTGATTCGAAAAGACTTTATTCTCCTGCGGAATTTTATCCCTATATTTCTCTTGAGTATCTTGTTTATCGCATATGTTCAACTGGATAACTCCAGCATGTTTGCTACATTTCAATCTTTACTGTTGCTCGTATACTCCTGTTCTATGGATGCACAGAATAACAACACAAAGTTTGTTATAGGGTTGCCAGTAAGACGGCAAGAGATTATCTTGGCTAAATACTTATCACTTGTTCCTTATTGTTTCATCGGTTTGGTTTGCTCTTTAGCTTTGTTACTAATTTCCTTTTCATTTGGATATTCCATTAGCCCGTTTTATTGGATAGGGGTATCTTTAACATTACTGATGATTCCTTTGACTGCGTCTATTTATCTGCCGATTCATTATTGGCTTGGTTCCAAAAACTATTACTTCAATATCCTTTTTAATGTAGTAATAACGATTACCACCCTAAACACTGGATCTTCACTCTCAAATTCATCCTTTTTCTTAACGATTACCCATTTAAAGCTGCAAGATCATCTGGTGCCGGTTGGTTTGACAGGGATTGTTTATCTATCTATATTGTACTGCTCGTATAGAATTTCACTACGATTGTTTAGTAAGGAAGAGTTATAAGCTAAGGAGGACGTAAAGTGTATAAATCATTTTTTTTAATTCAAAAAGACTTCATTCTTCTGCGTAAATTTCTGATGCTGCTAATCCCTTTCTTTATTTTCATAGCATACTCAAACTATCATAGCTTCAGTTTATTTACGGTAATGCCACCTATGCTGTTATTGATAAGCTCCTGTTCAATGGATACTCAGCAGATGACGCAACGGTTTCTCGTTAATCTCCCTGTACGGAGACAAGAGCTTGTCCGTGCCAAATATTTTTCGATCCTTCCGTTTGCTCTTGTCGGGCTGGCAGCAACGGCCTTTACCTATCTCCTGATTGTTGTGACAGGTAAAGCCGTAACCCCTCATTTTTGGCAAGAGGTTGGTATTACGATATCCATTTTCCCTCTCCTTGCGATGCTTTATTTACCGATTCATTACTGGTTAGGGGCAAAGGGGGCACAAGTGGTTAATCTTGTTTTTATGATGATTGTTATGTTTGGCCCGAACGTGTTTAGCTTTTTGATCCAGTGGATACCTGATGTGAACAGATGGCTAAGTTTTGGAGTGAAAGGTACGGTCATTCCCTTTATAATCCTAGGGCTGGCTTATATATTCTTGCTTAGCTGTTCATATATCATTTCTCTGCGGATTTTTGTGCGGAAAGATCTTTGATTCGAAGGATTTGAGATTTTGAATGAATTCATATACCATTGTCACTACAAAGATAAATAGTAGGGGAAGGGTATACAACCAATGCCTAAAATGATTTATAGCTTTCGTACAAAAATGATTATGCTGCTGATGGCCAGTATGCTTGTATCCGGTGGAATTACCTTTTCAATCTATAAAATTCTGCAGAGATATTATCGATCAGAGGTCTTATTAGAAAATCCATTGACTAAAGTTCGCTACTTGATGCGGGATATCGGTGATGTTAATGCGTTTTTGATTATCTTCATTCCTTTGGCCATCTTATTCTTTTTTATATTTACTAAACCATATGCAAATTATTTCAAGGAAATCTCGAAAGGGATCCATCAGCTGGCGTCGGGTGATTTCTCGGAGCGGGTGGATATCCCTTCTAAAGATGAATTCGGCCTTATTGGCCATGATATCAATCTGGCTATTGATCATCTTCAGGAAGCTATTGAGCGGGGAGACTTTGCGGAGAGCAGTAAAGATCAACTTGTGTTAAATCTGGCACATGATCTGCGTACTCCACTTACCTCAGTTATAGGTTATTTGGATTTTATCCTTAAGGACAATGAATTAACGCCAGAACAGACCAGACATTACACAACGATTGCTTATACTAAATCTCAACGTTTGGAAAAATTAATTGATGAGCTATTTGAAATCACAAGAATGAACTATGGTAAGCTTACGCTTGAGAAAACCTCGATCGACCTGAGTGAGCTTCTTTTGCAGTTAAATGAAGAGTTATATCCCGTTTTTGAGAAAAATGGTCTTACTTCCCGCTTGGATGTAACCCAACCTCTGAAGATAGAGGGTGACGGTGAGCTGCTGGCACGTGTATTTGAGAATCTTCTCACTAACGCAGCGCGATACGGAAGCGACGGTCAATTTATTGATATTCATGGGTATTTAGAAGAAAACGAAGTCGTTATTGAGATTATTAACTATGGAGATTGTATTGATCCAGAAGAGCTGCCGCGTATTTTTGATATGTTCTACACCGGGGATCGAGCGCGAACGCATCCCACAGGGAGTACGGGACTGGGCTTATTTATCACTAAAAACATTGTGGAACAACATGCTGGAACAGTTTCTGCACAAAGCAGTGTAGTGCGGACGATGTTTGAAGTGCGGCTTCCACAAAATAATTGAGAACGAAGTCAAGTGTTGACTGGGCAGGAGTAAAAAAACAAGATCTACGTGATCTTGTGGTTTTACTTCTTTTTTAATGGTTTGGTCAGCAAACAGGATGAACGTTACGGACATTTATTTGAAATTTTTAATAAATCGTGATATTATTAGCTTGCTAAGTAATTTGTAAGGCAGTACGGAGGAAATATCTGTGATAGAAGATGAGATAAGGGAACTACTGGATAGAATATCAGCGGAAATGCGTAGAGATTATGCAGAGCTGCTTAGAGAACTAAATCTTCATGTGGGTCAAGAACAGTTATTATGCCGGTTATGGAGAACAGATGGAATGACACAGATACAGCTAAGTGAACGCTTGAATTGTGAGCCTCCAACCATAACAAATATGGTGAAATCTCTTGAAAATCATGGGTTTGTTGTTCGAAAAAGAGATCCTGAAGATGGCAGAGTTAGCCGAGTGTATCTAACCCCAGCCGGACGTAATCTCTGCGAACCTGTGGAACAGATCTGGAACAAACAGCTGGATAAATTACTAGCCGGAATTATACCTGAAGAACGTTTATTATTAAGAAGACTTATGAAACAAATGGCTGATAATTTAGCTTGAATCTGGAACTAATCGCCATAACCGTTAGTAAGCTAATTAAAACTAAGAAAAGAGGAATATAGATGATTACAAGTTTGACTCGCATCAATGAATTAGCTAAGAAAGAACGTGAAGTAGGTCTGACACAAGGCGAATGGGTTGAACAGATCGCATTGCGTGAAGACTACCTGCGTGAAATTCGTGGACAAGTTCGTAACAGTCTTTCTGGAGTGACAATTTTAGATCCGGATGGAAATGATGTAACTCCTGAGAAGCTTCGTGCAGCGCGTAAATAATCAATGAACTAATAAGTGGAAACTACACCTTTAGAAAACGTTGAATTGGCCTATGGTTAATCGACGGATAACTAAAGGTGTTTTTTTGTTATTCCAATCTTAACAGAAGCTTAAATCGTTATCATTAGGGGCTGTTGAAAGTTAAGAATCAATTAAACTTGCGTTACACAGGATCTAAGACTGGATTGATAGAATGGAATAGACAACAGATAAGGGATAACAAGAAGGGGTGCAGAAGTTGGAGAAACTAAAAGAAACATCAAGGAAGGAAATGAAAGTATGAAGAAAACATTATTAATTTTACTTAAAGTAATAGTCGCTATAGTCATACTCATAGCACTTTTTCTGGTCATCGTTTTTACAGTCAATGTGATCAGCAATAAAGTGGAGAAAGGAAAAATAGAACCCTATGGTCAGCTTGTACCTGTCGACGGGAAAAAGATGAATGTAACCATACAAGGGCAAGGCAAGGAAACGGTCGTGTTACTCCCAGGGTTTGGAACCGCATCACCCGTAATTGATTTCAAACCACTTGTAGATGAACTGACTCCTTTCTATAAAGTTGTAGTAGTTGAGCCGTTTGGTTATGGACTAAGTGATGTCACCACAAAAGAACGAACAGTCGACAATATAGTGAGTGAGCTTCATGAAGCTTTACAAGAATTAAAGATAGATCGTTATATTCTGATGGGACACTCTATAGCAGGAATTTACGGACTGGACTATGTGAACAAATACGAAAACGAAGTTAGTGCATTCGTAGGCATCGACAGCAGCGTACCCACACAAGGGGGTAACGATGAAGAATTTCCATCAGGAACCTATAAGCTGCTTAAAAAATCAGGATTTATGCGATTGCTGGTAAAACTCAACCCGGCCCAAATCGTTACACCAAGTGATGATGAGGAAACTAAAGAACAAAATAGAATGATTTCACTTAAAAACATGATGAATCCTAATATCATCAGCGAAGCAGAGCATTTTAAAAGCAATTTCAAAGCCACGGAAACATTAAATTTCCCTAAAGAACTTCCTGTTATTTTCTTCTTAGTGAAAGACAATACGGATGTTCCAGGCTGGGAATCCCTGCATAAAGAACAGATTAAAGACTCCTTACACGGGAAATTGATGTTGCTTGATGGGGAGCATTATTTGCACCATACCCGATCTAAAGACATTGTCGAGAACTTTAGAAGCTTTCGGGGAGAGATAAAGTAAAAATGAATGAGAAAAGCCTGCTAATACAGGCTTTTCTTTTTTTATATTTTCAAATAAGTGAATCCTTTAGAAAAAAATGATAAATTTATCAAAGCAATTATGGGCACTCTATATCCTAATCTTTATAATAGGAAGGACTGCCAGAGTATGTGTGGAATAGCAGGAATATTAAAATATAATGGACAGCCACCACATGAAGAAACCTTAAAACAAATGACAGGGGTTATGAATCACCGAGGTCCCAATCATGAGGGAGTATGGCTCGATTCTCGCATTGGACTTGGTTTTCGCAGATTGTCTGTAATTGATTTACGTGA
Organism: Paenibacillus sp. FSL L8-0333; assembly: GCF_037965665.1. Lineage (NCBI taxonomy): Bacteria > Bacillati > Bacillota > Bacilli > Caryophanales > Paenibacillaceae > Paenibacillus > Paenibacillus sp. FSL L8-0333. Next base: position 3,652,747 of record NZ_CP150186.1, on the reverse strand, counting down.
TGGCAATCAACCGATGACGAATGAAGATCGTACTCTTTGGATTATTTTTAATGGTGAAATCTATAATTATAAAACACTACGAGATCAACTTAAGCTAAAGGGACATCAATTTCAGACGCAATCAGATACAGAGGTCATTGTGCATTTATTTGAGGAATACGGCAAGGACTGTGTCCATCATTTACGTGGAATGTTTAGTTTTGCGATTTGGGATCTTAAGGAACAATCTCTTTTTGCTGCTAGAGATCATTTCGGGATCAAGCCTTTTTATTATTACAAAGACGAAAATAATCTTTTATTTGCTTCGGAAATTAAAAGCATACTTGCAGTGCAAGGGGTACCCAGAAAGCTTCAGTATCAAAGTTTATTCAGCTACTTAACTTTTCAGTATGTCCCGCATCCTGATACGATGTTTGAACACATTCATAAATTAGGACCTGCAGAGCGAGTATTTGTTAACTCGGAAGGTGAAATGAAGATCGAGAAATATTGGGAACCCCATTTTCAACCGGTAGTACGATCTTTAGCAGACTACGCAGAAGAAATTCAGTGGAAATTGAAAGAGTCTGTAAACCTTCATTTACAAAGTGATGTGAATAGAGGATGTTTTTTGTCCAGTGGAATTGACTCTACAGCTATAGCTGCAATGATGAGAACAGAAGAATCCACCAAAACCTTTTCAATTGGATTTGAAGGGTTGAACAATGAAACAATCATTGCAAATCAAACAGCAGCCAAACTGGGGACAGATCATTATTTTCACATCTTATCGCAAAAAGACTTTTTTGAAAGTATCCCGAAAACGGTCTGGCATCTAGATGAACCTGTAGCGGATCCTTCTGCCATTGCACTCTATCATCTAAACCAGCTTGCCAAAGAACATGTTACGGTTGTCTTATCAGGGGAAGGTGCTGACGAATTATTCGGAGGATACAGAATCTATAGAGAGCCAAATGCTTTAAGACCGATAACCTGGATGCCTAACTTTATAAAGGATTCGTTACGAAAATCATTATCCGTATATCCCTATCATTTTTATGGAAAAAATTATTTGCTTCGGGGTCTGACACCTTTAGAAGAACGTTTTTTCGGTAATGCGAACATCTTCAACAAAACCGGTAAGATGAATTTGCTCCACGAATCGGTACACGCTCAGCATAGCTTTTTACATCCCGCGGATATCGTTAAGCCTTTTTATGATAAGACAGCTCACCTAGACCCTACGACAAGAATGCAGTTTATTGATATGAATTTTTGGTTACCTGGAGATATTTTATCAAAAGCAGATAAGCTATCCATGGCTCATTCATTAGAATTAAGAGTCCCATTTTTAGATAAAGAGGTTTTCGAAACGGCTAGTAAAATACCTGTGTCCAATCGGATTGGGCAAAAAACAACAAAACTTGCTTTGCGTAAAGCTATGGAAGGAATCGTTCCGGAAGCTATTGTGAATCGCCCGAAACTAGGATTTCCCGTACCCATTCGTGATTGGCTCAAAACTCCAATTTCAGATATAATGTTCGAACAAATACGATATAGTGGCATTGAAGAAATATTCAATATGAATATCATCGAAGAGATGTTTACCCAGCATCGGAGTAATAAAGGCGACTATTCGCGTAGAATATGGCTAATTTACATTTTTTCAGTATGGTACACTCTTTTTATAAAAGAAGATCTGAAGCAATTAAATAGTGCTGTTTTGTAATGGGGGAGTGATTCGTTGAATATTGAGGAATATGCATGGAATAAACATGAACAGCAATTAAGAGAAACTAACATGTTTACTTATAGTAGTCCAAAGATAAAGATTGTAGATAACCATGAATTAAGAAATTGGCTTGAAGAAACGCTTGAAGAGCTGCCGCAGAAGTTTCTGGCCAAATGGGCTTTGAAAGTAGCAGTTGAGCACCTGGATCATCTGGACCAGCAGCTTGTAAATGACCCGCGGATTGATTTAGGTATAGAAACGCTAGAAAAGCGTATAACTGGTGAGATTAGAGCCTTTGATTTAAGAAAAGTTGGATTCATAGTCAATGAATTGGCCAAAGAGTCCACAACCGAGGTTAGTAAGTATGCTGCCCGTTCTTTTGCACAAGCCATTGCAACTGGACATATGAGAGGACATGCTATGGTTTGCAGTGACTATGCAGTTAAACTAGTGAATTACATATCAGAACATTCTTCAGTTGCAGAGGCAGCTACTAAAGAACGGGAAAGACAATTAAGGATAGCTGAAGAGTTGCTTTGAAATTAAAGCTTTAAAGATGAACATGTATGAGGATGATTCTAAAAAATTAAATACTGGTAATAATTAACTTTTTATAATCGAGAGTTATGTAATCTAATGCAACAATAAAAACATTATCAGCACTTAAAGTTTTATGCGACACTCTGATGAGCTTTAAAGCTTAATACTCGTTTAAGATAAAGCGATTACTAAATAAGAATCAATTGCTTATGAAAGGGCAGCTATTTTGAACAGGTTTGAACATTGATTAGATAATCATTAATAGACAGTAAATTGACAATAATTTGGATCAAATTGGTTGGTTCCTTTAATTTATATACTACTTCCTCACAAAACCCGTATTTTGTACATATGTCACTAAGATGCATTCTACTTAGACTATACATAGATCTATATGGATTGTGTCACAATCTAGGGGTTTATATTATTTGATCTATTTATCACTTCCTCTTTCGAGTTCCGAGCAATAACCACATCATTAATTAGAGCCTTGCGATTTCGACTGGCCATATCAATTGCTCAGAGTTTCATCAACCACTTATAGGACGACACACAAATGCATTCAAAAAAACCGTTGAGCTGAGCTGATTCAACGGTTTTTTTGAAATTCCTACAAGGCATCACATCCAAGTTAAACATTGAGCGATAATCACCCTTTGTTTATATGCGCTAATAACCGGTAGCGAAGCCATATAATCTTCTTCGCTTATTGCACAGTATGTACTAATTTCTTCTTTTTTGAAAAGATTAGATAATAAAGAACTTTGCTGCGTTCTATAGATATCCCCAAAAGTCCCGACAACAATTGCAAGTCTCTTTTGAAGAGTACTATTATTATTTAACTAATCACCGGAAAACGAATCATAACTGTCGTACCACACCCTACCCCGCTGCTAATGTGGACAGTACCTTGATGTTGATCGACGATCCAACGTGCGATCGATAGCCCTAGACCTGCTCCATGATCCCCTCTACTTCTAGAGGAATCTCCCCTTATAAAAGCGATTAAATACGAGTGGTAATTCATGTTCCGAAATACCCACTCCGTTATCCTTGACGGTTACAAGAACTGATTTCCCCTGCCTAAGACACTCAAGATCGATTTGCCCATCCGCCTGCGTAAATTTAATGGCATTGTCCAACAAAATCATGAACAACTGTATGAGACGATTCTCATCTCCATTCATGAGCAATTCCGAGCCTTCGACATGAAGCTGTACCCGCAACTGCCTGTAATCCATTATTGGCTCCATTTTTTTGGCGATCTCTTTAATGATCCCGTCAATACGAACAGGTGTGCATGAGATAACTTCCTCATGTGAATCGCCTCTTGCCAGAAGAAGTAGGCCGTCTACCATGTTGCTCATTCTTTTGGTTTCTTTCAGAATGGCTGAAATTGGAGCACTTTCTTCCTCGATCGTATGATCGGGATGGCGTAACAATATTCTACTTCGGCTACGGTACTTAAAAGGGTAAAGTTAACGGGTGGCCGTTAGCTTAATAAAAAGACAGCCGATCATCTAGACGGCTGCTATCGTGTATGGATTGATCGATCATTCCCCGTAAGCGTAATGATGTTGCTTCAGTCTAAAATAACTGCAATCATATTAACCTGCTCCGTAATTTATAGCGAGGTTACGAACTTCACCTCCGGAAAACGGCTATCCGGTCCTTTCATTAAGATTCCGTCTTGATTTTTCAGATACATATCGAAGAAATTCAGCATATAGGTATTGGTAACGGAGTCCGCTCTATCGGGCTTAATCTTTCCTGTAATGCCCAGCATTTTGAAAATCGGAGAAATGAACTGTACGTCGGTAAAATTCAAATGCTCCGTATTTTCGATATAGAGGACTTGTCCCCCTTCGTCGACCGCTTTGCGCATTCGTTCTAGCTCTAACTTTTTATCTTCCGTTACTTGATCCTCCCACTCTCTGGTTGAGCCCATACGGTTAATTTCTGCATCCGTGTAGACCCGGTTATCCATCACCATTTTTAATTTTTCAAAATAGCTTTCCGAGTTGAGGAATAAAAACGGCTTTTGCAGTCCCTCTCTTTCACGCAGACGATAAAGCCCTCCATCCAGGTCTATGCCAACCGCGATTCGCGGATCGTAAGAAGCGTCATAAGCCGTTGCTCCACCGATAGAATGACCGAACACCCCGACATGGTCGAGATCAATCCAGCCTTTTAGATGACTTGGAATCTGCCCCGATTGGATAAGTTCGAATTGGTCCAGCACAAACACCACATCGTCGGTTAAAACTTTCCCTAACTTGTCGCGATTTCCGCTTTCCGTCCGATAATCATGGTCAGGCGAGAATAAGTCGTTGGTTGTGCTGGTCGTGATTCGACCGTCCGGAAACTCGGTTGCAGATGTGTTGTAGGTGTGGTCTATCATTGCCACGATATATCCGTGACTCGCGAGATATTCGGCTTGCGACGTGTGGAGGAACCTAGAAGAGCCGTTGCCGGGATTCCCAAGGATCAGTGGGTATGAAGTCTGTGCCGTAGAGATTTCCGCCTCCGAATATGCATGACTGGATACGTACTTCAGGTGTTGAAAAGTAAACCCGGGAAGACCATAGTTCGCGGCCATATAACTTAAAATCCGCGTATCGGGAATAAAAGCAGTTCGCTTGCCACTACCAGCTTGAGTCGGATACCATACCTGAACCATCAATTCTCTTTTACCCTCTCTTGCTTTATCAAAAATCTCTTCCCTATTGGTATCCACAAAATGAAACGTTTGAGTTCCTACCTTAAATTTGCCTGTCAGTTCAGGGAGTTTAAATACAGGAAAAGCATACATGAGGACCGCTGTTCCGACCAGCATGATCGCTATAGCGGTATAAGCTGAACCCAACAGGAATCGAGGGATTTTTTGGAAACTGATTTTTTTTAAATAACTATAACTTGAAATGGCTAAAAAAAAGACCGTTATGCAATATGATAAAAACAGCTGCACTCGGTATCCTTCCACCGTCCAATGAATGACCAGTAAAACTGCGGCGATCCCGCTTGCAACGAATACTAGAATTATACGCTGACCTTTTTTTAATACAACTGTTAATACAAACAAACTGATGTTTGACAAATATAGCAATAATTCAAACAATCTCATCTCAAGTCTCCTTTAAAAAAATTTCATTTTCATTTGTTCCAATCATTCCTGCCTAGCTAGCCTAACCTCCCCTCCTTTTGCTGCTTCAGTATAAAGACGGTTTCTCAATCCAAAATGTATCAGTTTCGTTACTGTAAACTGCTTATTAGCTAATGAAAAGGCAGCCGATCATTTGACCGGCTGCCTTTTCATTTTGATTGAGCTATCGTTTATCATTAACTAGCTTAATGGATCACATTTGTAGTTTTAATGCAACCTACCACTTATTCCCTTAATCTCCCTTTACTTCATTATCGTTCGGAATTAATTCATACAAGGCACGAACATCACAACCGATGGAATCGGCGATCGATATGGCAATTTTGAGTGGCATCACTCTTTTGTTTTCAATAAAGTCGTAAACTCGTTCCGGTTTAAAAAACAAGTCTTTTGCCAGCCATTCCGCTGACTTTCCGGATTCCATCAATCGTTCATTCAGTAAGCAACGTCCTAGTTCAAATTTCAAGAAGCGATGACCTCCCGTATAAGATAATACTTAACCTTAAGCGTTGTCCATTGCCAGCATGAATATACTTCATAATGAGTCCTATAACGATGAAGTTCCCCATGCGTCTGCCCAATTGTTGGGCGAGTTCCATCGCGGGCCTTCGTTTCCCGTTAGTTCAACCGTGTTAGACTCCGAAGAACTCTTTTATCTTCAACCAAGACTCATACCAAAATGTTTTCGATTTATATGGTATGGCGTTCTCTATCTGTTCCTCATTTTTTATTATAAAAACTGCATTATCTGTGGCTTTCAAATTATTTATCTTGGCTGTCTTTTCTATATTGTTCCTCTCTTCTATCTTCACACTCCGCTTATCAACCGAAGTTTCAAACGAATTTTCCTGTTCACGATTGAGATATATGATGCATAATAGCACTGTGTAGAAAATCTGCAAAATCCTCATTGCTATATTGATTAAAGTAGTTATTGAATCGTACATCGAATTTATAAGTATCGGCAATGCAAGCCAGTAGCTCTTTATCACATGGCATGAATTGCATTAGATTTTTTTTCCACTCCTCGATTAATCGTTGAACTTCATCGGAGGAAGGATGCTGATCGACACAAGACGCAATTTGCTTGAATACTTCCTCCATCGATTGAAAACGTTCATCTTTTTCATCTTGTGATAGTTTATCCAACGTTTCATTAAACACATTATACGCTTCTGTTTCACCATAGATGAATCTCGCCTCATTTGCATATTGTTCTTTTAATGGCAAAACGGAAGAATTGTTGAAAATTTGCAAATTACTAATATCATTCCCCGAAACGTATTCTTCGAGAGCAACCATGATGGTTTCTAGTCTTTGTTTTCTCGAAAATAAGGTTTGTCTCTGCTTCTTTAATATTTGATTCTGTTCTTGCCTGGTCAGCTTTAAAATGTCCGCAATTTCTTTCAAGGGAAAATCCAATTCCTTTAAGAACAAAATAGTTTGAAGTTTTTCCAAACTGCTTCGATCATATAAGCGATACCCTTTTTCCGTCAGATGTGTCGGTTTAAATAAATCAATCCTATCGTAATAATGCAAGGTCCGGCTAGTAATGCCTGTAATCTGAACAATATCTTTAACAGCTAATAATGGTTTCTTCATCCCAAAATCCTTTTACTTCGTCTAGTATTTGAGCAGCAGGTGTTATTGTGGCCTCAAAGATTGTTCTTCCTGTTTTTCTTAAATAATATTGGATTAAATAATATCCGCAAGCGTAGCCAGCACTATAAGGCATATTGACCGGTTCAAAGTTTTGAAGTTTGGCGATCTCGTCACCGTAAAGATACGGAGCAAATTTATCAAACCCTGTTAATTGCAATTGCTCTCTAAGGACAGGCTTTATGCGCCTGTTAAGTGTGTCTGCGTTTGTTTTCGTTACCCAAGGGCCGAGCAATTCTTCGCCAAACATGAACATAGCATAGTTTTCAGCTAATCCTTCACTTACAATGAGCTCGCCCAAATTAACGGTGTGATCCCACTGAATAAATTGATATCGCACATTATGGTTGCATTCGTGCGCCAGCGCAGCCTTCATTCGAGAAATCGTGTACTCATTTGGCAAGAGTGTACCCCAGATAAACCCGGGAATGCCCCCAAAGCCACTATATCCTTCGTTTATTGTTAAGGCACTGCTTTCAGGATTCCCTAGTTGAATGGTAAACAAATATTCGGATACGGGGAGACTTATTTCATGCTCTATAAATAGACGGAGGCTTTTCCTTACCGCGTGCTCACACTCTAACCAAAAAGAATCTGATGAAATCAACTCTACCTCAGATGAAATCTGCTGGGTAATCTGATCAGGGGATCGATGCATTATACTATTAAACGTAACAACGTCAAAACCATTCCCCTCTTCAGCTCTAAAAGGGATCTGTTGAATTTGCCATTGTTTCATAAAGGGAGCCATCATTTCATTTCTGAATAATTCAAGTTTTTCCTCGGGCGAAGCTTGGGCAACTTTTTGATAAATGTGGTCTGAACGCAATGTTTTTATGTTCATATCTCTCACTCCTAGTCGTCTATAGTGAGAATTATGCACTATGACCTAACGTCATAGTCAAGGGATTTGGATCAAATACTGAAAATTAGGTATTTTTATCGCCAGTTATATAAGTTTCTTCCCAGATGGTTCTCCTTTGCCTTAATAATTATGATTACACTGTTGAATAAATTGTTAGATACGAATTTTTTTGCAAAAGGTTACAAACAATTTCGTTGATATTTCAATATAATAGAAACTGATCGTATGGAACGTCGCTCAGTAAATATATAAGCAATAACGCCCTATCTCGTGCTCTATAACATCGTCCACCTTAAGAGTAAGTTAGGTCAGTTTTTATGGAGTATATTGTGTAAACAAGCTTATGCGCGCTTATTTATTGTTATAGAACATATGGATTTGGTTTGAATGACAGACTCATTCGTTAAAATAGGGCGTAATCCCTTTTGAATATAGGTTCTCCACTAACTTGAAAAATTCTTCTGACGACAAATCCTTTTGACGCTGGAGCCAAAGACGAAACAAAGAAAGAGCAGTTGTCAGGTAAAACTCAATGAAGTATGGCGTTAAGGATTGGTTTTGCGGAACGTTTAATTCTAATTGATCCAAAGTGATTTCTTTCTTTAAGCGTTTTAAAAAACGGGCACTTCCATAATCACCCAAAAGGGCATTAAGAACCAGGAGATGTTCTTTTTTATCCAGACAATTGAGCGTATCTTGAACCGTATCCTTCGATAGCTCTTTATTCGCCAATTCTTTTTTTATGTCATTCAATAAGTCATTTTCAACAGAGTCTAACAATTCGTAAATGTCAGTAAAGTATTGATAAAAGGTGCTGCGGTTATATCCTGACTTATTCGAAATTTCCTGAATCGAAATTTTTTCAATCGGCTTTTGGCTATATAACTCACAAAAAACTTCTACAAACTTTTGTCTTGTTTTCTCCGTTATTTGGGGTTGCTTTTTCATGTTACCCTCCTGCTAGTGAATAAGAATATCATCCGACAAATCATAAAAAACTGATGGTTGATCAAGGAATAATGAAGATATATAATCACATCATACAACATGTTGTCGGATAATTAAAAGAAAATGCTAATAAGTAGGGGTGGTTTAATTGTCAGCAAAACAAGATAGAATTTTAATTTTTGGTGCAGGTGTCATCGGGAGCATGTACGCAATTAAGCTTTTTGAAGCAGGGTTTGACGTTAGCCTGTTTGCACATTCGAATAGATATAAATCATTAAGAGAAAATGGCCTGCAGTATATAGAAAAAGGTACAATTAGATCGATACAAGTGAATGTCATTGATACGCTCGAAAATGACGATGTATACGATTTTATTTTCGTTACCGTTCGTTATGATCGGTCCGAATCAGCATTGTTAGCGCTAAAAGATAATCAAAGCAAAAATATAGTTACGATGATTAGTAATTCAATTGGATTTTCTTCGTGGCTGGATATCATAGGAGATAGACTTTTACCAGCTTTTCCTGGCTTCGGCGGACAGATTAAAGATGGAGTATTGCATGCTCGATTTCTACCAAAGTTCATAGCGGCAACTGCATTTGGAGAAATTAATAGTGTAGTGACAGAACGCATAGAAAACCTCGCAAAATTATTTAAGACAGCAAAGCTTCCCTACGTTATTAAAAAGGATATGCAAGCGTATTTAATCACACATTCCGTATCAGATATTGCCATGTTGAGTTTTTTGCATTCTGAGAATAAGATAATTGACAAAAAAACAGCCAGAACCAGAAAGACGGCACGCAAAATAACAGTCACTTTAAAAACCTATCTAAGGGCAATACAAAAAGCTGGCGTTTCAATTGATCCATCAATGCTTAAAATGGTGCTGAAATTTCCAAACTTATTTTTGGATCTTTTCTTTATGACATGGCTAAGAACTAAAATGGTTAGGGATATGATGTTGCCGGATTATGCGAATAATGCTAACAATGAGATTGTGCAGTTGAGTAATGATTTAATGAAATTTTTAAGTCAAAATGATATCAAATCGGAAATACATGTTCAGTAATTTTTTGTTAAAATAGTATGGTGATTTTTAATTTATTTTCATTAAATCCTTCAATTGGGGTTAATCTAAATATGAAAATCGAAATATATAGTTTTTTCGTAACATCCTTGACTAAACTAACGGGAAACGATAATTGAACAACAACAGCGGCAGTCTAAGACTTTATTTATCAAGTCTTTTTCTGTCGCTGCTTTATTTACTGGACCCAGTCTAAGACTTTTTTTCACAGAACACCATACATATCCACATATCGCACTAAAGAATCCCCAGAAATAATCAAAACTCATAAACGTTCCCCTCCCACTTTTCCTAACTTGCAATCCATTAAGTCCAAAACGCCCCATGATAATCTCTCCCCGAAACGCCCGCCAATCTCATTTCTGTGCCTTTCATCTTCACTTCTACGGAGTAGCCCACTTTGGTTACCAACACAAAAACACCTCTCAAATGATCCCCCTATCTTACGACTGGGAAGAACTTTCTTAAAGGTGTTTTGATTTGACTCACGTTATGGCCGAGTGCTCTATTTTGGTTTTTCTATCGCTTTAAAGTCAGGCTGAATGTTTAAATAGCTCCCAGATGCCCATTACCTCCGTGATGGCGCGATCAATCGTTGCAAAAGGGACTCCGTCCCTTGCTTGTGTAGATATGCCATGCATGAAGGTATCAAAGACGGTAGTCATCATCGAGACATCTATGGACGAAGGAATTTCACCAACATCTATGGCACGCTGGATGCAATCTTGCAGGTGGCTACGAATCTGCTTTCTTTTTTCAGCAACAATTTCACGAATATGATTGTTTTTGGAGGAGCATGTGCTAGCTGACAGCACAATCAAACAGCCATTCGGATGATCGCTATCCGTTTGCATTTTTGCAGTACGTCTTAAAGTTGTTTCAATTGCTTCCCGAGGAGTAAGCGTGTGATCCGCAAGACTTTCCGTGACTCGTCCAAAAGTCCCCATATATTGTTCAACAGCTTCTTTAAACAGGGCTTCTTTTGACTCAAAGGCCGCATAGAAACTGGCTGCTGAAATATTCCCCATGTCCGCTCGAAGTTGTAGCAACGAGGTTGCTTCGTATCCTTGTTCCCAAAAGAGCATCATCGCCTTTAAAAGCGCTTCATCCCGATCAAAAATGCGTGGACGTCCAGTTCTTGCCATAAGAGATCCCCCCTTGTTTTTCTTAATTATATACTAATCGATCCAAAAGTTATTGACAAGGTGTGAAAGGTTGAATAACATAAGGAATGATCGATCCACAAGTCGATTAACTTTTCATATCTGCCTAAAAGGAGGCTCATAGATGTCTGATTTATCTTCTAATCGTTTCCCATGGTTGGGGTTGTTAGCCTTAGCTGTGGCTGGTTTTATTGCAATTATGACTGAAACCCTTCCCGCGGGGTTGTTGCCGCAAATCAAAGAAGGGCTACAGGTGTCGGAAGCATTGGCTGGACAACTTGTCACATTGTACGCCATTGGTTCGATGGTTGCCGCCATACCCGTGGCAGTACTGACTGGGGGGTGGCGGCGGCGTCCGCTTTTGCTTCTATCGATTATCGGATTTCTTATTTTCAACACTATTACAGCTCTCTCATTGAACTATGTACTAACACTTGTCGCTCGCTTCTTTGCCGGAGTAGCTGCCGGTGTTTTATGGGGTTTGATTGCCAGTTATGCTCTACGTATGGTGCCTGATCATCTAAAGGGAAGGGGCATGGCTGTAGCCATGATTGGAACACCCATTGCTTTATCCCTTGGAGTTCCTGCCGGTACGCTGATAGGAACCTTAATGGGCTGGCGCTCGGTGTTCTGGTTGATGTCGTTGTTGGCGTTCTTGCTAATTTTCTGGGTGCTCTGGAAAGTTCCCGATTATCCGGGACAGTCGGCTGATAAACGCATTTCAGTATTCAAAGTTTTACTCACACCTGGGGTGATTCCTATCTTGGCTGTGGTTCTTACCTGGATGCTGGCACATAATATTTTGTACACCTATATCTCTCCTTTCCTGGATGATATGGGGCTAGAACCCTATCTCGGACAGATTCTACTTATTTTTGGGATTATGGCACTGGTGGGAATCTGGGTGATTGGGATTTTCATTGATCGTTGGTTGCGTCCGTTGGTTCTCATCAGTCTTACCGGATTTGCTCTGATATCTCTTGTACTAGGACTTTGGAGTGAGCATGGTACTATTATCTTCATTTCTGTTGCGCTGTGGGGGCTGACATTCGGTGGTGCGGCAACATTGTTGCAGACGGCACTTGCCCAGGCTGCCGGGAAGCAAGGTGTGGATATCGTGATGCCTATCAATACAACGGTTTGGAATCTGGCTATCGCCGGCGGTGGGATATTGGGAGGAGTCCTTCTGAATCAATGGGGTACAACCTCCTTTCCTTGGGCACTCCTGCTTCTCTTGCTTCTTGCTCTGTTTGTTGCCTGGCGTGCTAAAAGGTATGGATTTCGTCCATCCCAGATCCGTTAAGTAATCCGATTGCCATCCGTCTGCTATTGACTGTGAATTGTTCTTGCACGATCGTGGCAATCATTCATCGATTTGCGCCACTGAAAATCATAAAATGCACCACCAAAAACCATAAATTATATCAGATCGATATGTGAACCAGGCGGAATCATGAATTTCGTCAGGTTCTTTTTGTAGTCTAGTCTTGTAAATCAAAGCAATCTAAGTAAATATAAAGGTTTTATATTACTTAGTAAAAGTATACTTTACTATTGTTAAAAATAAGTTTATAATTTGCTTCAAGAGGTGATGGTCATGAAGAAAGATTTTGGTGATTCAATATCCAATAAGGTTTATGAATATCGTGTACTTGCCAGAATGTCTCAGCAAGAATTAGCAGAGAAAGTCGGGGTTTCCAAACAAACCATTTTCGTAATGGAAAAAGGGAATTATGTTCCGACTCTGCTATTGGCTTTTCGGATTGCTGATTTTTTTAATGTTGATGTAAACGATGTTTTTACTTATTTGAAAGGAAATGATCAAAATGAAAATTAAGTCTATTTCTGATATCCATAACGCAATTTTTCACCCTTTAAAGTCCTGGGCTGAGCAATCTACGGGAAATTGGAATATTCTCATTGGAGTCGGTTTTTTACTGCTCATGGGTAGTGCGATTTTTACCTATGTATTTTATAAGAAGATTGGGCAAGACGATGAACGGACAAATAAAATCTTTTTGAAAAGCAGTTACTTTATGCTGTTGACAATTATTCTATGTGACATGATTTTTCCTAAAGAGTATATGTGGAACATCTTTTTCTTGTTCAAATATGCGCTAGCATTTTTAGCTGGTGGAATTTACATGGCCATCCAGTATAAAAAGGATTTGTCGTAAGGAAGGGTCGCAGAGCGAGGGCCAGCTAAGGATGGGGATTAGACAATGTTGATAAATATACTAACTAAGTGATATGGAAGTTCAATAGGTGCAATCGGGTTGTAAAATAAATTTCTAAAATCAAAAATATCCTTTTATGTACCTTCCCCCCTCTGCTTCTAGCGGAAATAGATACATGTTCTTGTCCATTTTTGGCAATGGTTACATGTTCTTGTCCTTTGATCGCGACAAGAACATGTATTCATAAATCAAAAAAAACCGCGCTCACCCCCGCCTCTTATGGGACTATTATATCGGTGAGTGTATACAAACCATGTAATGCTTGCTGTTAATAATGCTGACGCAATCAAGGCTGTAAGAACACTATATGTTTGCCAAATAAGTATCGTTGACCAATCTAATGCACAGCACATTATACACAGGGCAATCGTAGCAATCAGCAAAATAGATGTTACGATTATTCGCTTTTTTGTCATTGGCTGCCGCCCATTCATTTTTCTTCTGCGTAATCCTAAGAGAAAGAACAGAACGGCCAATAGGCAAAAAATAATTGTGGTAGACGATAAAATGATGTCCAAAAGCTGTGTGCCGCTTATTTCATATGACTGCGTTAGATTGCCGTCTAATATATCTTTGATTTTTAGTACCATGCTTCTGTTGATATTGGCGCCGTTGGTCAGCAAGCAGACGGCTGTTCGTTCATTTGGCAGTATGATCACTTCGGTTCCAAAATTGGGATTTCCCCCGGGGTGCTCTATAATCGTTTGGTTGGCGTTTACCGTCCAGCCCGCCGCATAATACATTTCGTTGACATCCGGAACAGACATATCCCCCTGATGTGATTTTTCGATAACCGTATGGAATATTTCGGGTATGTCCTTCACAATACCCATCTGTATGCCCATCCAACGCGCCATATCTTTTGTACAAGAAATGATGTAGCCTGCGGGTTTATTCCCGGAATAATCCGGCGCGTTATATGGAGTTGTCATAAAAAAGGAAGAACGGTAGCCCTGTGCCAACTGTCCGGTGGCTTGAGCCTCTTCTTTATAAACATACGTCTGGTGAAGACCTAACGGCTGAAATACCTGTTCCCTCATAAAGTCTTCATAGCTTTGTCCCGACACAATCTCAATAACCAAACCCAATACGTCATAATTAACGGTTCCATAGCTATACTGTTCACCGGGAGGGAACGCCAACTCAGCATCTACCAGCATTTCCACAGTCTTTTGCAACAAATCTGGTGTATTGCCTTGTGGAATATTTTGAGAATGCCTACCATTTGTTAGGCCGCTAGTATGGTGAAGAAAGTTATTGAGTGTAAGGCTTGTCATATCAACAGGTTTCCCTTGATACTTTAACGTAAACCAAGGTAAATATTTTTGGACAGTGTCAGTCATTGACAGCAGCCCTTGCTCCTCCAACAGCAGAATGCCCATGCCGGTAAAAGCTTTACTGACCGAGGCTAACTCATATAGTGTATTTTCACTTGCAGACAATCCACCTTCACGGTCTGCATACCCGGAAGAAAAGTAGAACATTTCATCAGCAGCAAGTATCGAGATTGACATTCCCGGCACACCTGATATACGACGGGCATCATCCAGCAACGCGTGTATTGCCGCAGATTGCGTATCTGACAACGACGCATAACTTTGTGTTGCGAATCCTGAGATTAATATAAGTATCGTTATCACACAAACAATAGTCTTTTTCATAAACTCTCCATATCGAAAAAATTATGCGAGGATAATATAAACAACCCGTAGTACGCCTTATCCACCTAATGTATCGTTCCATTTTACTTAATGCTAGACGTTCAATAATTAGATTACAATTGTAAACTTCACAGACCCATGTATATTATTTCTTGTTTCGCAAAAAAGACCCCTCTGATTGCTTACCGGAAAGGTCTCCTTTCTTTTATAAAAATTCCACCCTATTATGATAAAGCTCAGCGTAGGCAAGTTTCATTAATCTTTCCATGTTACCTGCCATCCATATGACTGAAGTTTAAAGTATTTACTAAACTCCGCGACTACGGACTTCGCATTCTCTTTCGATGTTGCATGAAATATAGTTATATCGACTATATTACAGTCTGAAATTTCCTCCAAACCTTTAAGTCTTGATGCATCTACTCCAATCTGCTTTAGACTCATACAATTTTTGAGTATTGTTAAATCTCCAACCGGATAAGTGAACTGCTTTAATTTCTTCAATTCTCCTATAACCTCTATATGTGATTCATCTATTGCACAGCTATCTGTCTCAAAAACCGTAAGATTCTTTAAAGCTTTTAAGAATGATAAATGTGGTATTGTCACTTGTTTGAGCTCTAGTTTTATTAACTTACTAAGGTTTGAAATATAAAGCAGGTCGCCAACCTCCATTTCTTCTAAACTTAGTTCCTTCAAATTTTTTATAGTTCCTATTAATTCCATTTCAATTGAGTTCATTCTACATAATCTCAAACTCTTTAAATTCTTTATATCTTTCAGTTTATGTATATCTTTTAATGGAAGTCCTATTAATGTTAGCTTCCTTAACCCATCTAAAGAAACCAAGTACTTCAAATCAGACTCTTTAAAAGCTTCTGATCCTATCACAAGTTCTGCTAAAGAAGTCAACCGTTGAAGTACATCAAAATTAGTAATTTCATCCGCATGTATAATAAGTTCTTTAAGATTAACCATATGGGTTAAAATATCCAAAGATATTGCTCCGTATTTTTGAGCTTGATCAGCTCTAATAAATACCATTCTCTTTTTTTTCAATGTTTTTGAAGATACAAAACCACTATCAACATCGTCTTTAAAATACTCTTCCCAAAATCCGCTTACAGGGATAAGGCTGTTCTCTTCGATATTCCAATTAGTCAAAGCTAAAATATCATCTAACAAACTTCCATTTTCACGAGATAATATGATTACATCATCTTCTTCACGAATACCAATACTATTATTTCTGAGGCTCGAATCAATAAATTCAAAGAAATGCCCCAAACTTTCAGCAATAACATAGGAAAAATTAGAATTATGATCAATCGTAATAATTTGCCCATAAACGCCTTTATTTCCGGGGTCTAAATCTATTGCCAAAAATGAGCCACCACCATCTTCAGCAAAAGGAATCCAGCCTTCTCTGTAGTTCCCATCTTTTATTACATCTGATTTGCTGGATATAATATCGTATGCTGATTCCAAAAGGGACTTCCAGTTGCTTACTATCGATTCAATGTTCATCCAACCAAGACCAGCCATAACACCAAAAATCTGCTCTCCTTCTCCATTAGAATTCATGTATAACTTTCTGAAATCTTCTGGAAATTTGCAGTTCATCATGCTCTCGAAAAGATCTATTTCTGATTCCTCAACTGCTGGATTCAATAATTCCTCTACATTTGGTATATGCGATTTTAATGTCTCAATAATTAAACACTCTTCTTTTTTATTAGCTAATGACATATAGTGGCCCCCATTCTACAGAGTCATAATAGTTTCAGTAAACATCCTTGGTTGATCATCAATCATTTTGTTATGATTCATCTTCAACAGTTCTATCAATAATTAATTCTATCTTACATATGGAGCATCTATTTCCCAATTTAGCAATATCGTATCATGAATTTGTAAATATTGTTGTATTAAGTCATATACAAAAACCTAAGAGTCATCTTAGGGGTTAATTTTATCTCTATATAAACTTCATTCACAACTAATTTTTTACCCTATTTATGGTACGGTTCAGCCCGATTTGTCCTCACCGCGGGATACATCTGTTCCAAGCTTTCAGCCACGTTTAGATTCTATTGTGATTGTGCGCCCTGAGTCTGAACCAGCTGATCTTCTCAACTGCTGTGTTGCGGTCCCCATCTGCAGTTTCCGGGCAATCTGCTTGTTGCGCATTCCTCTGATACCTTCAATAGTCCTCCTTGCTTCATTTAGTGTTATATATACTGGTTTTCTCAAATTAATCACGTAATCTAGTGCTCCGAATAATAAAAAAAGCCCGCAAGCTAGGTACCTGCGGCTTTGAATTTTATTTAGGATATGTTGTAATTTATTATTATCTCTCCCCTCCCCAACAAAGCCATAGCCCCCTTTTATGGAGTTGCTTGTGGAAGCTACAGCAAAGGCTATACGCGTTGAATCGTGGCTATCACGACCCCGGCAAATCCAATGCCTAACTGCACCAGTATTTCCGTGCTCCTAGGAGGACACGCTATGCGATTTTCAAGTGGCAATCGCCTCTTTCTGTTCCTTAGCTTTTGGGAATCCTTGATCTACTCCTTGTTCTCTACGACTATCACGGAAGAGCTCGTACGTCACATACACCGGTCGCCCTGTTCGTGGTTCCAGCATAATCTCGGCATCAATAGCAAACACCTCACGCAGCGTTCGTACCGTCATTACACGCTCTGGCGAACCATGCTCCACCACCTGGCCCTCACGAATCGCCACCATATAGTCGGAGAAGCGTGCTGCCAGATTCAGGTCATGCAGCACCATCACAATCGTCACCTGTTGACTGCGATTCAGTTCATAGAGCAGTTCCAGCACTTCAAGCTGATGCGCCAGGTCCAGATAGGTGGTGGGTTCATCCAGCAGGATCAGATCGGTTTGCTGGGCGAGAGCCATCGCAATCCATACGCGCTGACGCTGACCGCCAGATAGCGTATCGACCTCACGATGCTCAAACGCTGTAAGCTGTGTAACCGATAGGGCCCAGGCTACTACTTGCTTATCCTCTTTGGAGAGCTTGCCGAAGCCCCGTTGATGTGGAAAACGCCCATAGGCGACTAATTGACCGACCGTCAAACCGCTTGGTGCGGTCGGCGTCTGCGGCAGAATCGCCATCTGCTTGGCCACTTCCTTGGTGGACAGCGTGCGGATATCTGCACCATTCAGATAAACCGTACCATTATTCGTCTTAAGCAGCCGACCAACTGCCTTTAGTACGGTTGATTTGCCGCATCCATTGGGACCAATAATCGAGGTAATCTGTCCACGCGGAATCTGCAAGTCCAGTTCTTGTACGATAAGCGTGTCATTATAGGCAATATCGATTTGTTGCGCTGTAATACTTTCCATGACGTCCTCCTAATTGGCCTTCGATAGTAAATAAAGAAAGTACGGAACACTGATGACCGTAATGACAATTCCCGTCGGCACATCTCCCCCCAGGCTAACCGTGCGCGTAATCGTGTCAGCAAGTACCACGACTAATCCCCCGGTCAGGCTGGCAGCGGGAACGAGCAATTTGTGATCGGGCCCGACCAGTTTTCTTGCCATATGCGGAGCGATCAAGCCAACGAAAAAGAAGCTTCCACCCACGGCCACACTGCCAGAGGATAAAGCAACCGCAGCGATCGACAACCCCAAAAACTGCCGCTTCACGGCAAGACCCAGCCCTACTGCCGTCTGATTGCCCAGATGGAGGGTGTTGAGTATGCGAGACTTGTAGAAAATATAGCCGAGTAAAATCAATACCCATGGCGCCAGTACGGAAATATAACGCCAATCAGCGCCCCACAAGCTTCCCGCCAGCCAGTGCAGCATGAAATCCATCTGCGAATCATTCAGCTTGAGAGTCAGGAAGGTGGTCAGCGCTTCATACCCGCTTCCGAGTGCGACCCCGGTTAAGATCAAACCGATTGGCGAAATATCTCGCCCACGGCGATACGATATTAAGAAGATCAATCCCGCCGCCAACAATCCGCCAACAAAGGCCAGTAGTGGCAGGGCTATAAAGGAGCCCTTTCCTGTCGATGCGATGAATACGACGAAGAACAGGACAAACAAACCCGATCCCGAACTAATCCCCAGCGTCCCCGGACTAGCCATGTCATTACGCAGCAAACTCTGCATCACGACCCCAGCCGCTCCCATTCCCAGGCCTACCAAGATGGACAGTGTGATTCGTGGCAGGCGAAAATCGAACACGATCAGATTTTGCTTGTCTGTACCGTTTCCCAGGAGAACATTCAGCACTTCTAGCGGTGAAAGATTCATTTTGCCAGAATTCATGCTAATGACAGCAAACATAAGGATGAGCACCATAAGCACTATATTGACGATTATGCCCCTTTGCACCGTATAACGCTGCTTGATCATTCAGATTCCCTCCTTTGCTTGCGAGCCAGGAAGAGAAAGTACGGCACACCAATGATAGAAAATATAATGCCAATCGGTGTTTCGAACGGCTTATTGATCAAGCGTCCAGCCAGATCGGCCGACACGGTCAGCAACGCACCATATAGCGCAGCTGCCGGAATAATGTAACGATAGTCGACACCGACCATGTATCGCACAATATGTGGGGTAATCAGACCAACAAAACCGATGGGGCCAACTAAGACAACAGCCAATCCAGTCAGTACGAGCACGATAATCGTCGATAACCCCTTGACCAGTCCGCTACGAATACCGAGACCACTTGCCACATCATCCCCCAAACTGAGCAGTGTAACAGAAGGAGATAGCGCCAGCGCCAGCAGCACACCACCAACAAATAGCGGTGAGATAATCAGCAATTCCCCCCACTTGACCCCCGCTGTACTGCCTGCCGTCCAAAATGCCAATGCTCGACCCAGGTTATAATTGATCGCTAAATACTGACTGAGAGCGCCAAATAGCATGGAGATGGACAGTCCTGCCAGTACCAGCCGCTGAGGCGTCATCCCGCGCTTGCCCAGTGACGCGATGAAATAAGTGATCCCGGTCGCGAGCGCTGCTCCCAGACAAGCAAACAGCATCATCTGCCCATACGAATAACCCGGCAGAAAGGCCAGGCAAAGAGCAATCGCGAATGCTGCCCCAGAGCTGATCCCCATCAGCCCGGAGTCGGCCAGCGGATTGCGCGTCGTTCCCTGCATAATAGCCCCACATACCGCAAGGCTGCACCCGACGATCAGATCGGCTACGGTACGCGGAAGACGTAGGGTTTGAATAATTTGATGCTCAGTGAGCGTTGGATCAAATCGGAAAATAGCCTCCCATGCAGTCGCTAACCTCATGTCGGCGGCACCGAAGCTAATCGACGCCGCCGACATGAGAACCGTTAATCCAAGCCCTACCACCATGTACATGGTGAAGTTCACCGCCCCACGGCGTTTTTGTTCAGGCTTGTTTTTCATTACGTTTTCCTTTCCTTACCTACTGACAGTCATATTTGTAAATTGGAGTACTTCTTAATACCTTGTCAAAACCCTTATTGAGGCATTGCCAGCAATTGATTGATAATATGATCAATCAATGCACTGGAAGTCATTATATCCGTGGACCAAGATAGCGATGTACCCACCGTTATGATCCGGTTATGTTGCACAGCAGGTAGTGATTTCCAGACCGCATTATCAGTTGGAACTTCCGTATCTCCTATAGCGATTAGATAATCCCCTATGTAAGCAGCCAATACCTCCATAGAGATATCTCCCCAATATTTATCTGCGTCAATAATATCAGTTTGAACTTTTGATGGTGCCTTCATTTTAAGTTCATTATAAACAAGCTCGCCAACCGCATGTTTGGCTCCAGCGATGTAGTTACTTTTATCACTGAATTCCCCCATAGTAATCGTCACGTCTGAAAGACCTGCATTCTGAAGGGCTAACTTCGCTTCTTCGATTTTTCCGGCATAAGCACTCAAAACAGCCTTAGCCTCTTCCTGCTTGTTCAAAACATCGCCAATAAAATGTATACGCTCTTCTGTAGTCATATCACCATAAGGGACATAAATTGTTGGGGCAATTTTGGATAAATCTTCATAATTTTCATCACCCCATGCTAAAATGATCAGATCAGGCTCAAGAGTCATGACATCTTCCGGCTCCATAGCTATTTTAATGGAGTCTGTAATCTGGTTAGCAAAAACAGCCTCTTTCCCGTCCCTTGCTGCTCTCGCCACACCTAGAGGAGTTACACCCAGGGCTACCACATCACCAACCAAGTAATCGACTACAACACGCTGAGGGTTGTTAGGCACCTTAACGTCACCCTTTACTGTGGATATCGTTCTCGTCTGCGAGACTGCTTCTGAAGCTTTCGTCTCCGATACTTCCGGTTGTGTCGTCTGTTGTGTCTGTGCAGGGTTTGGATTTACCGTTCCCCCGTTATTCGATGGCGTTCCCGACGCACATGCCGACAATAACAGCATCAAGCTCATCGCCGCCGCCAAGATCATTTCTTTACTTCTTACTTTTCCAAACATGATTGATTCCCCTTCTCTATAAGACTGGACTAGACCTGCTAGTTCCCTCTCATAGTAAAGAAAATGAGAATCATTATCAATACCATCAACCTGCATGGATAGTGCGTTTATTTTCCGATAATCACTTGGTGTCATCTTGTAATACTTCTTAAACATCCGAAACAGATTTTTCTCATCTGCAAAACCAGATCCTGTTGCGATCTCTTTAATGGTTGCTTCTGTATGCTTCAAGTCATGGCAGGCAGCTTCAACCCTTCTCTGAATGAGGTACTCCTGTAAGCTCATGCCTTCCTTCTTTTTGAACAGCCGCGTCAATTGCCCGCCACTGATCCCAAACATATCGGCAATTTCTTGAAACATAATCGGCTGCATGTAATGTTTATCGAGGTATATCTTGGCAGAACAAGCCGGATCTGGCTGGAGATACCGAATCTCACCACTCTCAAAATCTCTGTAGACCCCATGAATCAATTGATATAGAAAACTTTTGGCCTGCAGCTGATCCATCGCCTTGCCGCGGTTCCAGCCATTCATCATCTGTTGAAACCAATCGAGTAGCAAGATAGGATTACTTGGTGTATAACCAAACTGTTGAACAAATGGGTTCACTTCCTCCAGTAATTGCTGCAGGTGCCTCTTGAAAAAAAGAGGTAATTCTGCTTTATAAAACACCATAAAGGTCTTCACATTCTCCCCTATAGGTGAAATACTGAGCAGGCTCCCCTTCCCTCCGTGAACTAAACCAAAGCGTTCCATTCCAAATGTGGTTTCATTCAGTTGAATTTGTGCTTCTCCTCCACATGCATAGATAAACATGCTACTAGGCATTTTATACTGCTCCAACGGGTATTGGGACGCTACATTCTGAAAACGCACGTCTATTAATGTAATGATCGAACGTGTCCAAATATGGGCCATCGTATCGATCATCTCCGGTGTAAATACCTGGCTTGCTGCTGCTTCGTCTTGCATCTATCTGCGCTCCCTCATCTCACTTTTTCCATTTTATATATCACCTATTAATTGATATTGATTATCAATATCATAATTCATGAGGTAAGTATATCATCATTAAGTGACATTGGGGACAGGGGCCGAATAAATGTATAGAATCCTTATCTAGGATGCTTTCATGAACGGTCATCGTTGCATCAACCCCACCTTTAAACACAGATATCGTAAAAATGAACGTTTCAGCGGGCTTCCGCTTCGAGAAATTTAGAAGAACATCGAATCGGCAATCACAAGTTCTTGCCCTGAACAAAAGACAAGAACTTGTTCCAATAAAAAAACCGCGCCCAGCGCGGATTCCAGTGAGACTATGTTCTTGTCCTCTGATCGGAGAATCGTTTCTCAATCTCAGCAGAAGATATAGTTTACAGCTAAATATCACGAAGCAGTGAAGTATTAAGCTCCGCTCTCCCCAAGTAGCCGCTGCAGATAACGGGGCGGTTAATGATTTCATACATTTTTTTAAGATCGGAAATGTACTCTTGGCTCCAAGTTTCAAACGAATCGAATTCCGCCATTGATATTTGATGGTACTCCGGGGAGTCGGTTACCCCCGTTAGGACCTCATATGCATAAATATTGTCACCAAACTTTCCTACAGATTGGTATCTACCTGTTTTCAGGCGGATATAATCGGTATATCTCACGGTCTTCCCTCATCCTTTCATTGATTTCATCATGTCTATTTTCTTAATCTTGTATAAATCTAACTCCGCAGCAACTCGTCCCGCGCTTCCGTCAGTGCGAACCCCAGCAGATTTCTACCCCGCCATTTCACGGGATTCTCCGCATCTGGATTGGACTGGCCCATGCCGATCCCCCAAATACGGTCCCGCGGGCTAGCCTCCACAAGGATGCGGTTCTTCGTCGAGTTAAGATAATCGTTAAGCTTCGGATTCTGCGAAAATTTGGCCAAGCTGGCTCTTTTGACGATACCGTAACATTCCTTATCCCAAATATCTTTGTCAAAGTTTTGGACCGCACGTCCAAAAGCCTTCATCTCTTTTGGGTGCTTAGCTTTAAGGATGGACTCCAGCATTTCGTCATCGCCGAACAACCTTGCCTTTTCGGCCATCATAAACTGCTCGGCGCAGGAGTACTGCGTTCCCTCTACCGTGAACGGGCACATCCACCATTGGCTGAAGCAGCTTTTATCGACGCTCCCGTCCTTAGGCGGTGTATGTCCCCAAAAAAATACGAATTTGAACTTTTTTCCTTCGTTATATACTTTTCTTAACTCATCGATATTGTAAATCATCGTTAACCCTCCAAATTTCTCCGATATAAGCGGGATGGCCTATGCCCCGCATTTTCGGTATAATGATCGGTCTCCACTACAAGATCTGCAACTTTACGCCGGAAGGCCGCCTTCAACAGCTCTTTATCCATAATTACCTCATACACCTGCTGCAGTTCCGTCAAGGTAAAAAGCATCGGCATCAAGTGCAGTGCAATATCGGTATAATTCACTTTTCCCCGCAACCGATCAATCGCGCATGCTATGATCTTCGCATGGTCGAAGGCTAATCCGTCATTCGATACGATCTCATAATCCGTGCCAGTCGATGTAGTCTTCGCTGTCATAGTCCTTGCCACGACCGCCGAAAGTTCTTCTTCTTCACTGCTTAGTTTGAGTTCGTACTCCAGCGTCTTGATGTATCCGTCCTCAATCAGCTCTTTTTGCTCCCGCAGCGGCCGATAGGATACCTTGAACCAGGCGGCGTCTGCTGCATCATCTCCTGCCTTAAGCTCCAACTTGTCGCTGTTGATCAGAGCCATATAGCTGCAGCTTATCACCCAGGTTCGTGGGTCGCGCCCGATATCACTGAACGTATACAGCTGTTCCAGATAAATGTCTTCCACACCGGTTTCCTCGCATAGTTCCCTTACTGCTGCCTGCTCAGTCGTCTCATTCGGCCGGACAAAACCGCCAGGCAGAGCCCATTTGCCCAAGAAGGGGTGAGCCCCCCGGCGAATAAGGAGGACGCGTAGCTCTTTTTCCGGCAGTTTGCGATAACTGTCAGCATCCTCTTCCGTCACAGTGAAAATAACCATATCCGTTGTCACTGAAGGCCGCTCGTAATCCCCTGCTCTGTATTGCTCCAAAAATTCGCGTTCCATAAGACCATCCTTATCCAACAAATCCAAGTGGGTACGCCTCCTTTATATTTGATTTAACCGTTCAGCTCTCCGAAATAGTTTCCGTAGGGCTCGAACTTTGCCAACACTTCATCAACCTTGCGAATACGTTCCTCCAGGCTCCCCCGCAGCGTAATATAGGGGATCCGCCGCTCCTTCAAATCCGCGATAATCTGTTTATGAAACACATGCCGCTTCTGATCCCCACTGCGGTCCCAAGTATCGTCGTAAGGAATATCGTCAGCGCATAGGAAGAACAGATCATAACGTTGCGCGTTCTCAAGAGCGATCCGGGTTAACAGCTCTGGGGCCCGGCCGTGGTAATCCAGGGCGAACATATACGTCGTGATCGCATTGGTATCGACGAACAGAACCCGGTTCGCCTCAAGTATTGCCTGTTCTTCGCGCTCGATATGACCCACCGCGATTTCATCGAACGCTTCCAAACCGATTCGGCGGTCCACCTGATGTTCGGTCCAATAATCGCGTCCGTATTCGTTCGCGAACGTCGTGCAATATCGCCGTGCCAGCGCTTCGGTGATCGTCGACTTCCCCGTCGACATCGCTCCAACGAACACCACTTTCGTGATCAAATCCCGGTACACGATATCACTTACGAACTCCCTGTACTTATATGGATTGGAACGGACCATCGTCGCTGAGATCGGAACCCGCTCTCGGGCTTCATCCACCCGCCGGTCTATTGCACCCAAAGAGAGACTCATATGTTTGCCGTAGAACTCGCTCGAGTAAAAATGCGTTACTTGCTCTCCGTTCAGCAAACCGAGTATATACTGTTCTTCCCGAATCTCATGCTCCCTGTCATCCGAATACCCGTCCGGACCGTCCCAAGCCTCGATTACCCGGACTTCCGGATAGAGCCTGCGAATCCAATTTGCCCGGACATGAAGCGGGATCGGGGTGACCGTCGTTTCGTAAATGACCAAGATCAATTCATCGACTTCTTGTAGTGCCGTCTCGATCATGAACTGATGGCCTTTATGCAGCGGGGCAAACTTCCCCAGTGTTAGTCCAAGCGTTTTCATGCCGCCACCTCCTTAGCCCCTTTATTCCAAATATAGTACCCGTATACTGCGTTGACCAGATACGCGCTCCACATCACGATCATCAGCAGGCCTTCTCCGCTACCCTCCAGCATACGAATCACCCACAATAGCACCGTAAAGAGATTTAGCACGATATAGACCAGCCATTGTTCCTTGAATCTTCTAACCATTAAGAAGGTCGCCCCAACAGACAGCACCGTCGTAGTAGCATCGATGTTAGGCGAGTTCTGTCCCGGAATGAACGAAAGACCAAATCCGAGGAGCAAGCAGCCGATTACACAGACCATCCCAACGAGGAGCAGTCTTCTAAGATCCATCTGCCTCATGGTCAGCCTACCGTCTTCTTGCCGATTACTTTTCCACATGTAGAAGCCAATGACATTCATTGGAACGAAGAATAGCAGATTGAGCATAACCTCTCCAAACAAACCGTTAATATAGGCCAAATAAGCGTAACCGACTGTATTGTACATGCCGAAAACATAGCTCATCAGGTTGCCCTTCGCCGCAAGCACCACGCATAACACCCCAGTAATAAAAACCGTAAATCCGAATAAAGAGTCCTTTGTTATCACCGTAAACCCGACAGCGATTGAGGTAAACAGTACCAACCACGTAATTTCGAACAGATTCCAGCTACCCGCCACCTTTTTCATCTTGCATCCCTCCGCTTTTTCGACTCATTCATAGAGTGAAAAACATAAGTTTTACTTAGTATCATTTTGTTAATAACATATTGTTACTATCAAAAATAACAGAAAATCCTGCGAAGGGCAAGTAAATTCTTCCTATTTCTACAGACAGGTACTTATTCATTTGTAATGGTTCGTTATAGGATCAAGCATAAGCCCTTTGCTCTAGGGATAATTGAACTCCTCGCCAGTAAGGTATGCGTTTGGAAGTCCAGAAGGCTTCTCAACAGAACTAACTTTAATTGTGTGAAAATAAAAGAAAACCCCTAATAAAAAGGGGTTTCCTCCAATCTTGTTCAACTAACGTACCAATAGGTGAACTGTTTTTTTAGGTATGTATTTTATAATTCTCACTCTATAAGGTTTACTATTCCGTCTTTATACTTAAATAAATAATCACCCTCTTTTTCTAAGAGAACAGGTAAATATTGAGCTACCATTTCAGCAATTCCTAAATTACTTGGGTTCAATATCCAATCAATTTGTTTCCAATCGAGAATACCTTCTCTCGTTATTTGTATGGGCTGATTTCCTAAATTCTTATCTACTTCGAATAAGTACAGATACAATCCATCTTTTTCCTCGCCATTTTTATCCCAGGTAATGATACCTTTTGAATAGTATTTGCTTACTTTAATACCCGTTTCTTCTAATAATTCACGTTTTGCACCATCATCAGCATTTTCGCCTACTTCATTTTTACCGCCAACACCGTTCCACACGCCCATAATTGGTGGTTTTTCACGATTCAACATTAAGATACGGTCGTCACTCTTTAAAAAACACACATTATATTGAAACACGAAATCATCTCCACAATTAAATTGTGCACTACATCAGATAAACCCGTCTTCGGGTTCACCAACATCAAATCCTAATACTTTTGTCGCTTCCAATTTAAATCTCTCTATCCAAGAATTCCAGTCACCATTACTCATCTGTGCATAAAATGATAATCCACTTGGCTCTACTGAGGCCACAATAAAAATATCATCATCTTCCTGCCCGAACCAATAGGGAATTCCATTTTTATATCCTATCCAACCTGGCATACTCTCATATATATTAGTTACTTTATCCCAGACTTCATCTGATAGGTAATACCATATATTTAGATTGCAATTTTGAGAGGTTAGGTTACTCTTTTGTGTCCCTCCTTTAGCCAAGATCTATTTCAGATCCTAGCTTCACTTATCTCTATATAGCATCAGCAAGTTATAAGAGTCAGCAGCTCTGATAGAATAACTCTAAGCTCATGCTCCGTCTGCTCTGACTTCACGGCTTTTTCCAGCTTTGCTCGACTTCCGAATATCCGGTATAGAACCTGCTCCCGTTCATATATTTCTTTAGGCGACACCTCTTGAAGCAGCACTTCTGCTAGCTCGGCCCGATCGATCACGAAGTTTTTGACAGATCTTGCTTCCTCATTTCCTGCTAGCAGAATGTCTACTAGGACTGGTATAAGCTCAGCCTCTACACCGTGCGCATCAATAAAGGCCTCCGCATAACCATCTTGTATCATTTGGTGCTCCGTATCTACCATCTCCATATAACGAGAGACGAGTGAAAAATATTCCTTGCTATACAATCCTAATCCGAGTACAGCATAGGTACCAGGCATGACCGACTTTTCACCCGGATTTGTGTCCTTGTACCACGCATAGGGCTCCATAGCGATATTCGCATACGTAGCTAGCTTAGGATATAGAGCCGGATATGCGAGTGCACCAGCAAAAAACTGATGAAGACCTGATTTAGCCATTTTTTTTAGAGGAAGATAGTTCTTTTGTTTGCTTTTAAGCTTCAGGTAATATTCCTTCGGAAATCCTTGCTGGAGCAATTCGTTAATGTGATCTAATGCTTCTCCATAAGCTGTTTCCTCCTCGGTCAAAATCCGGATTTCAATGCTCTGGGTTACATCATTATTATCAACTTCAACACGGGTTCCTTTATATACTGGAGTGAATTTCCCGCTTCCCCCCTGAATATACTCCGCTGCGCGTTTTGAACCAAGCTGGACAGCAAGTTTCAAATATTGTTCCCGGATGTCCGGTTTCGTTTTTCCAATTTGCAGAGCGGCATATACAAAAAAGGAAAGTTGATCTGCATTCGGATCCATAAGCGCCATATTCTCTTTAGGTATCCAATCCATTCTAAAGCTGCCTGTACGCACAAAATGGCGAGGAAGAAAAACATTCTGAATCCAATCATCCATAGCCGAAGTATACTGGCCAGTCCATTCGTCTAAGCGTCCCCTATTACTTCTGAGCTTGTCGGACAAACGCTCTATTAATGGGCCAACCGCATTCTCTTCCTGCTTCAAAAGATTAGGATTCATCAAGTGATGAGAAAAGAAAAACTGGTCATCAACACTCGGCAATACCGGAAGATCAGACATGATTTTGGATGTTATAAACTTCTGTAATGATTGGCGGAGTTCGTTCAGCTTCTCTTCGTTTACCAGATGCACGCAAAGCGTTAAGTCTTCGTCCTCCATTTCAAAGGAAAGTACGATCTGGAATCGGTAATCAAAAAAACGAGGACCTAGTTTATCTGATAAAAAAAGCTCCTCCACTCTCTTGCATAATGCCGGGTAAAGTTCAGATCTAATTAATTCATCCGTGAGCTCGGCGATATAAGGACCTGCTTCGATTTCATAAGAGCTGTCCGTCCAATCAAGCGGTTCTTCAACATCAATATGTATTTTTCCTTCACGCCAAGCTACTTGGAGATAATCCTTTATCCCAGCCTGAAGCGGACGATTGCCTATGAATTCATTTATTCTTATAGTCTCTTTGTTATATATGGTCATCATCTCGCTCCACACATCGTTTAAAAACCTCTGTACTGCTGCGTTCATTCCCACTCCTCCTCATAGTTAATGCTAATAGAACTTAGTACTCCTCATGCAGATTGAAGACGGAGCAGCAGTTGATCAACCAGATCTGTCTCTCGCAGCTGGTTGATCCAGCGCTGAGGGATATGCTCATAGCCATATTGGATTCCCGCAAGACCGCCTGTGATACAGGCCGTTGTATCCGTGTCGTTGCCTAAGGCAACTGCTCGTTTGACGGCATTTTCGTAGGAAGTGCAGGTTTGGAGGATCATACATGCACTGAACAAGGAATCCACGACATAACCAGATCCTTCGCCATAGAATACTTTATCAGGCTGAATGTTCTCTTCAAGCTCCCGTTCATGCTCAGGCATCTGCTGGTAGATCTTTCGAAGCTTGCTAAGAGCAGTTCGGTAGCACAGATTGAAGTCTTGCTTTTGCAACAGTTCACGTGCAATTAACACATACAAGGCACAACATACCTGATTACAGATATGTCCATGAGTTACAAGGCATTGAGTATGTGCGTTTTGAACGAGCTGCTCGTCTGTTCCTTTATGCCACAAGGCAAGTGGTAGCACGCGCATCAGCGCTCCATTCCCTTTCCCATCAGGAACCGTATTGCCACTCTCGTAAGGGGACATTCCATGGTAATAAGTAGTCAGCGTACGACTGGTTTGTATCCCAATATCAAAAACTTGTTGGGCTACTGCCCATCTACCTTCGTGATACCAATCGACCAATTTGTCTGCAAAATCAGTTAGCTCCAGTGTACCTTTATCGATCAGACTCTCCAGCAGACATAGTGCCTGCGCACCATCATCCGACCAGGTGCCTGCAGGGACATCTCGGTAGGTGGGCTGAAAGCCCACAGGAGGAGTAAACTCAATATGCTTCAGAGGTGGGAGCTGCTCCGCTGATCTGAATTCATAGGGGACACCAAGAGCATCTCCAATCAATAAGCCGTAAAGCCCACCCTTAATTTTATCCCACATGTTGTATTCTCCTTATCACTAGATATAATTTGGATCAAGTAGCCTACAAATATATAAGCCTACCCTATCAATATTTAAACTGTTTTGCATCATCTAAATAAAAATTGAAAAAATAAGCTTCCAATGAACAATACGATAGTAATCTAAGCCTTTTTTAAAATCAATAATATATAACAAAAGATGAGGCTGTTTTTAAAAATCAACAACCTCATCTTTTTTATGAATCTTTCCCGAATAATTACGTGTCTCTACTTAAATAACCAATCAAGTTTTTCTGCGTATTCGCAATTTACTTTAGTCCCAGTAATTAGTTAGGGTGAAGTGCCCGGGCCATCGCATCCATATAGCCCTGAACAGCGCGCTGACTCACTTCTGTTTCTGGAGCGAAAATTTCGAAAAGGTGAAAACAACCGGGATACAGGTGGAATTCGACATCCACACCTGCTTGTGCAAGTCGTGCCACATACTCCATTGTCTCGTCTCGGAATAGATCGAGCTGACCTATACAAGTATAGGCTGGCGGCAAACCTGCCAAGTTCTCCGCTCTCGAGGGTACTGCATAAGTAGATTCTCCTCTGCCAACGCTCTCCTCGCCCAGGTACATGTTCCAAGCTGCTATGTTGTCTGTTCGGTTCCAGATTGCGCCTGCTTCTGTAATCTCATGACTGGACGGTGTGATGTTACGGTTGTCAAGCATCGGGTATAATGGCATTTGGAAAATAAGAGAGGGTCCTCCTTTATCACGCGCCATCAGCGCGAGTGCTGCTGTCAGTCCGCCACCACCGCTAGCACCGGCAATTGCAACCCGATTCACATCAATGCCAAGCAAGGCTGCCTCCTCCGTCATCCATACCAATCCAGCATAACAATCTTCGATCGCCGCCGGATAAGGATGCTCGGGAGCAAGCCTATAATCAACCGATACGACAATACATTCAGCTGTCTGAACAAAACGTTCGCATAATTCGTCGTCCATATCCGGATGTCCTAACACGTATCCGCCCCCGTGAATCCATAGCATGGCAGGTAACAAGTCATTCGTTCGCCCGGCAGGTTCATAAATTTTCACCAGCATCTCGCCTCCATCCCTCGGGATTTTGCGACTGGTTGTGTTTACATGCTCTGATCCTTTCACGGATGCAGCTGACACTAAGCTCCTGCTCCACTCTAAATTCTTCTCCAATTCAAACCCAGGAAATTGTGAATAAACCTCTCTTAATTCTGGTAGTATACGTGTTTCATTACTCATGATAATCCCTCCAAATAAAATAATGAATTCGTTCGTTTACGTTTTATTCATAGATAATCCTTATCCCATTTGAGCTTCCCACTTGGCAATTTCCTCTCGTACTCGCGGCGCAACCTCTGTACCGAGCAGTTCTATAGCCCGCATAACCAACTCATGCGGCATCGTACTTAAGGGAACATACATCATGAATCGTGTAATCCCTACATGCTTACGCAGATGGATAATTTTTTGGGCGACTGTTTCCGGATCCCCTACATACAGCGCACCATCAAAGCGTCGGGCAGCATCATAGCTGGAACGATCATAGTACGCCCACCCCCGTTCTTTACCGAGCTTATTCATACCGTACTGGGTAGACGGAAAAAAGAGTTCTGCCGCCTGTTCCGTATCTTCTGCAACAAATCCAATGGAATGTGAACCTACCTGAAGCTGCGAAACATCATGTCCGGCATGAGCTGCCGCCTTTTTATACAGTTGTACAAGCGGCGCAAAATTGGTTGGGTTTCCACCGATAATCGCCAGGACTAATGGCAGACCCAGAAGTCCTGCACGTACGGCAGACTCCTGAGTACCGCCGCTACCAATCCATACGGGTAAAGAGTGCTGAACAGGGCGCGGGTATACACCCAGATTATTTATCGCTGATCGATGTCCTCCACTCCATGTTACTTTCTCAGATTCCCGTATTTTCAGAAGCAGCTCAATGTTTTCATTAAATAAATCCTCATAGTCATGCAGGTCATAACCAAAAAGCGGAAAAGATTCAACAAAGGAACCCCGGCCCGCTATAATCTCGGCACGTCCATTGGATAAGCCGTCCAGCGTGGCAAAATCCTGAAACACACGGACAGGATCAGCTGATGAAAGGACCGTCACAGCACTCGTCAATCGAATCCGCTTTGTTAGGGGGGCCGCAGCAGATAACACCACTGCTGGTGATGAAGCTGCATAATCTTCACGATGATGTTCACCTATGCCAAACACATCTAGTCCTACCTGATCCGCAAGGACGATTTCTTCGACGACTTCACGTAATCGTTGTGCGTGACTCATCACAACTCCGGTCTCAGTATCTGGCTTTGTTTCTATGAACGAAGTAACACCTATTTCCATAGTTAATCTCTCCTTATATTTTCTCTTGCAATTTGTCCGACATCATCGGTGACAACCCAATTTCTTAAGAAGAATGCTCAAGACAACGGATTAAAGCCGTCCAATCCAACTCACCATAACCATTGGCAATTCCTTCAGACAAGTGATGGTGGATAAGCTGACCTAAAGGTAGAGGAGTTTGAACGGACTTCGCTGCCTCAATAGCCAATGCAACATCTTTTAACCCAAGCTTCATTTTAAAACCGGCCGGTTCAAAGCGCTGTTCGCTCATGATCGCTCCATAGTTCTGATATATTGGAGACTGAAAAAGAGCATTTACAACATTCATAAATTGGGACGAATCAATACCGTGCTTTTCTACCATTAGCTGCACTTCCGACAAAGCTTCCAGCATTGAAGCAATTAGAAAGTTAACGCCAATTTTTACAACGTTCCCTTCTTCGCCGTGATCCCCAATCTCTACTATCTCTTGACTCATTGCTGTTAAAAAGGGAAGTACCCGTTGTCTTGCTTGTTCCGGACCAGCTAAAATAATACGCAATTTAGCTTCTTTAGCGGCATCTGGGCGCCCCATCACCGTGGCAGACACAAAGTGTTGCTTTCGCTCCGCATGCGAGACGGATAATTTTCGAGCCAGATCTACGCTGATTGTACTGGCAGAGATGTGAATTCCATTTTCCGATAATCCATTCAGAACACCATTCGGTCCCTCGACGACCTCCTTCAAAGCAGCATCATCAGAAAGCATGGTAATTACAAGATTGCCTTCTTTCACTGCCTCTAGCGGTGTTTTGGCATATCGTGCTCCCTGTTTCATTAAGGGTTCAACTTTTTCAGGGGTCCGATTAAAGATGACTAATTCATAACCCGCTTTCAATAGATTTTGGGCCATTGGTAGTCCCATATTTCCAAGCCCAATAAACGATACTTTCATTAGACACCTCTCCTTATTTTGATGGACTTCTCAATAACGGAATGATCGTTCCGAAATAATCAAAAAAAATATAGTCTAACATATACT
Organism: Paenibacillus sp. FSL L8-0333; assembly: GCF_037965665.1. Classification (NCBI taxonomy): domain Bacteria; kingdom Bacillati; phylum Bacillota; class Bacilli; order Caryophanales; family Paenibacillaceae; genus Paenibacillus; species Paenibacillus sp. FSL L8-0333. The sequence continues at coordinate 3,619,094 of NZ_CP150186.1, read as the reverse complement.
CTTCAATTATCACCTTCATAATATGGGAAACATGATAACGGAACGATCGTTCCAAAATAATTAAAAAAAATTAGATTCCTGCAATTACAAAGCTAATCATCTCTTTTGCACGTTCCGGGTGCTGATCTGCTTTGGCCATAATATTTATGCTTTGATGTAAATTCAGCAATAAATAAGATAACACTTTGATATCAGTCGTTTTATCAATTTCTCCCCGTTGCTGGCCCTTTTCTAAAAGGTCACAAAAAGCTTGCTCTAATTCCAAAAAACTAGTCTTTATCAACTCATTAATTTTTTCATCTGGCGACTCCAATGTTGTAGCTACATTCGTAACAAAACATCCGCCCGGCAGGCTGGTATCGTATGCTGAAGCAATGTGATACTCAAAAAATTGAAGAATTCCATCTCTAACGCTTGATGCCTGTTCAAGAATAGCCTGCTTATTGAAATTCCCCTTTTTATAATGCTCAAGGGCATCTGTATACAAGGTTTGCTTGTCGGAAAATGTATCGTAAAGGCTGGATCTGCTAATGCCCATCACTTCTAGTAAATCTGGTATGCTAGCCGCTTCGTATCCTTTTTTCCAAAACAATAGCATGGCTTGATGCAGCGCTTGATCTTTGTTAAATTCTTTTGTCCTAGCGATAAGTAACACCTCCCGTCATTGAAATATAACATATCTGAACTGATCAGTCCAGAAAAAAGTGAGCAGAACTTTCGCTCATGATTCTTTGCGATATTTGTACATTTATTTTCTATTATTAAAATCCTAGACTATGTCATTAATCCAGACTATTCTTTTGATTTATAAAATAAACGGACACTCATATTGGTGTCCGTTCTTAGATGAAATACTTATTCATTGAATTGCTCAAAAACATCTTTTATTCAAACATTAATGTTTGTTGCATATTGATCTAGTTAAATGATCATATCAGCTAGTTCAGAGTTAGGCATCTCGTTTACGGTAAAGTACAATGGCTGCTGTAATAAAGATCAGTGTCCATAACATGGAAATACCTGTCCCTTCCATTGGTGTAAGGACATTTATTTCATCGGAGGAAGGCGGCATAAACATATAATAACCTGCTGTATCTGGAAAAAAATATTTAGTATTGTGTAGAAAATCTTTCGACAATGGACTGACAATGAAGTAATAGCCAAGCAGTACCACTAAAGCAGGAGTAGTTCGTCTTAATAAAGCACCTATAGCTGCACTGAGAAGTGTGGTTAAAGTTAGATAGCCTGTTGCACCTGCTAATGATTTTATCATTTCGTCTATTTCAATCACTACTGCTGTGTCTTTCATCATGATAAAGGTATATAGCACACCTGATGCAGTAGTAATAGACGCCGCAGGAATGGTTATAATGGCCAAGGCCAAATACTTCGTGGATAATTGAAACCCTCGCCAAGGTATCGTAGTTAAAGTAGTTCGAATCTGTCCCCCTGTATACTCCGAACAAGTAGTTAATATACCAAGAATAATAAACCCTGCTTGAAGATATCCCATAGAAGAAAGTCCTGTATTCAGTATATTTTGCGTTCCTGCTGCCTCTTGTAGATCAACAGAAGTAAAAGCTGCGGCTAAACCTAAATTAAGTATGAATGTAACCATAAGAGTGAGCCCTATCAATGGTAATGTAACTAATTTATCCAGTTCAGCACCAAGGATTTGTGTTATCTTTCTACTAGATGAGACACTCATGCTGCAACGTCCCTCCTATGGAATACAATAGCTGCAACAATGAAAACAACGACTACCCAGGCAAACATGACTAAACCGCCTGTGAAGGGGGTGTGAAACCTGTCGAATAAACTGCCTGTTGACGTGTTGTCCGTAAACATAAACATTTCAGCGCCAGCCCTATCTGGTAAGTAAAACGCCAACTTTGTAACCCTATATAACAGGACACTAAATGATACAACGGATGAATTTATTATGAGCACTGCAAGCGGGATGATGCCATTCTTAGTTAGCAAAGTAATTCCAAGTGCTAAAAGAGCAGTGAATGTCCAGTAACAAATGGCACCGATAAGTCTGGACCATTCAAATGCAGGGGCATATTCACCAAGAATAAGATGCGTTACAGACACAGTTGTCATAATAGCAACAATACAAAGCAGTATGCTGATCACAGTCACAGCGCCTGCTTTTGCCAGCAAAAAATGAAGACGGGATGAAACAACTGTTAAACTCGTTGTAATCTGTTGTCCTCCACCTGATTCACTGCTCTCTGTCAAATACTCACTGCTGACAGCAAGCACACCAAGAATAATAACACCTTGCACACCAAGAGCTAACCCGATATAGCCAACTTCCGATAGCCGTGTGCTAATTCCAGCTATAATCTCCTCTTTTTGTGCTATGCTGTCCAAAGCAGCAATGGCCGCTGGAGCAAATGCTCCAATAAGTAAGGCTAGCCAAATGCCTGGCAGGGAGATCAATTTAGATAGTTCCGCGTTGAATGCCCTCATATAACATCACCTGCATTTTCAGATGTCAGGGCAAAAAAGGCTTCCTCCAGCGTGAAATAGTTACCTATTACTTCTTCCAAAGTTCCATCTGCAACGATGGTTCCATGCTTAATAATCACCACATCATCAACCGTCTCTGCAAGCTCTCCCATTAGATGACTGGATAATAACACCGTATTTCCAGACTTAGCACGTTCACGTAAAAATGTCCGAATCCAACGAATTCCTTCTGGGTCGAGCCCGTTTACGGGCTCATCTAAAATCAATATTTTTGGATCACCAAGCAGCGCAGCTGCAATTCCAAGTCTTCTCCCCATACCAAGAGAATACTTCCCAACTCTTTTTCCAGCGGCATTAGTAAGACCTACTATTTCCAAAACTTCCTCGACACGTGAGTTAGACAATCCTGCGGCACGAGCAATCCAACGCAAGTGTGCCCGTCCTGTTCGCATACGATGAGCTCCAAATCCATCAAGTGCGGCACCTACTGTTGCTAGAGGATTATGTAGTTCTGCGAATGGCTTTCCATTGATTAGCGCACTCCCTGAGGTGGCACGATCTAACCCAAGCAGGATACGAAGCGTAGAGCTTTTACCTGCCCCATTTGGACCTAAAAAACCAGTTACTCTACCAGGTCTAGCTTTAAAACTGATACCTGATAAGATTTCCCCAGTTCCGCGATGTTTGACTAAGTTATTAATTGTAAGCAACCATAACACTTCCCTTCTGTTATGGTTCTAATTATAAAGAAGCAAAGTTACATCTCGGTTATCCTGCTATTTACTTCTGGGTTAACTTTAGGTTAAGCTCTCTCTACCAATAGCTACTCTTGTGCCATTTTCATTTGATGTAAAGTCAGCTTTCAGTTTCATTTTTTTTAACATATAATTTGAAGTCGATAAACCAATCCCCGCCCCACGCTCATAGGAAGAGTTATCCATACCTGGACCTCTGTCTGCAACAATGATCTGTTCTTTTTCTACATCAACCCCAATGCTTACATATTTCCCCTCTGCTGCATGTCGAAGAATATTCTGAAATAAATTATCAAGAACCCGTGTCATCCATTTAGGATCTGCTTCCCAATAAAAAGTCGCCTCTGTCGGTAAATCAACCTCGATCTGGATTTCTTTTTCTTCAAATACAGGATACCACGCAGCAACAGATGCTCTTACTAAACGTCCAATATCTGTTGAAGTGCGCTCAAAAGGATGTTTTCCTGATGTAAGCAATGTATAGGAAAGTAAATCATCCATTAGTTCTCCGACTCTAGTAATCGTATGGTTCATCTCTGATAATGAGTTTTGTCCTTCTAGACTCATTGATTCTTTATTTAATCGGGTGACATGTCCTCTCAAAATGGTAAGCGGTGTTCGTAAGTCGTGAGATAAATTCGCGATGAGTCGATGTCGTAACAATTCCTCTTCATGTTCTCGCTTGCGACTGTCTTCAAGCTGTTGAATCATCCAATTAAAAGAACTGCCTAACTGGTCTATTTCATCCATACGATCACTTTGAACAGATATTGGTTTAGGAAATGAGTTATGATTAGCGGAAAATGACATGACTTCCTGTAAGTGGGTGAGACGTTTACGAAGTCTCAAGAAGAAAATCCAAGAGATTACCACAAATGCGACAATAATAAAACCAAACAAAAGTAGTACAACGTAAAATAGATTTAACGCATTCAGTTCTTCACCATTAATAGGAGACTCAATGAACGCAGATAAGAAAATAAGTACGATCGGAGGTGAAAAGATAAATAGAAAATGTCCTTTTAGAAAACGACGAAATAATGATTTAGTCTGTTTCATAGTTTCACCCGATAGCCTATTCCCTTCAACGTTTCAATAATCTCTGGGGAGTCTGGATGACGTTCCAGCTTTTGGCGCAGTCGATGGATATGTACCATTAATGTTTTATCACCTGTTATATAAGCTTCTTCCCAGATGGCTTCATAGATTTGTTCTTTTGGTAAAACTTGATTAGGATGGCGTAAGAAGTACATCAAAATATGATGTTGTTTCCCTGTCAATATAATTTCTTCTCCTGTGTGTTTGTCAAATACCATTTGAACTTCTGGATCTACTTCAATATATTTCCCTAATGAAATACGTTCGGAATGTGTTCCGCCCTTTCGACGGATTAATACTTCTAATCTAGCAACTAATTCATCCGTATGGAATGGTTTCGTTAAATAGTCATCAGCAAATTGTAACCCTTCTACCTTATCATCTATCGATGTTCGAGCAGTTAACAACAAAATTGGAACAACAGGAGCTGCCTTTTTTAATCGTTTTCCCACAGTAAATCCATCTAAACCGGGTAACATGATATCCAAAATAACGATTTCATGCTGATTCACTTCTTTTTCAGCTCCTTCACCAGAAAGTAGCCATTGTACTGAAAATCCTCGTTGTTCCAATTCTTCCTTTACCCAACTGCCTATCTTCTCATTATCTTCAATATATAACACGTTTCTTTTCAAGTAACTTCCCTCTCTCTAAATCGAGTTCACTATTAGACAGATTAACACAATCTAAAGAATTGTTTCCAGTTAAGACAATTATATAGTTCGTGCGGACTTTCACTGCCAAGTTATCGTCCATGCCTGGCGCACACTAGAAAACCCTCTAACATACAGTGCATGTTAGAGGGTTTCGTGCGTAGCTGCTAATTTTAGGAATACTACTTCATGATACTAATAGATTTCGAAGTATTATCGAAGAATATATTTGCACCAAAATACTCAGCAATGAAACGTAATGGGAGCATAGTACGACCGTTTACAAGTTCAGCTGCTACATCCATTCCTGGTGCAAGTTCACCGATCTTAATCGACAAAGTCTGACCTTTCAAGGTAATCATTACGGTTTTCATAACGTTATCCCAGCTTACATTTGCTCCTAAGCTCTCAGCAACGAAGCGCAGTGGCACTAACGTTCTGCCTTTAACTACCATCGAAGCAACATCCATACTCATTTCGATTCCGTTTAATTTATACCCTGTCTTCCCTAAAGTGAATTCCAATTTCACAGGTTCAGGCTTGGTTGTAACGAAGATATAGCCTAGTCCTTTTGCCTTGAAGGTAAATTTACCTGTCTCATGGTCATAGTTGCCGCCTAAACGTTCCATATTACCGTTCAATCGAAGCATGACACCGCATAACATGCTAAGATCGTTTGTCGACAACTTCTCTTTTGACAGATCGAAGATTACGGGTATAAGCCCTGTATAATCCGTTACTTCCCGGCCATCCGCGAAGATCTTCAATTCATATCCCCGCCCTATAGCTCCGTCTCTTTCATCTACAGGTTTAATAACAACCTTCATCCGCTTTCCTGTATTCAATTGCTTCAACAATTCAGCGGACAATTCAACAGATAAGGTGTCATTCGTAACGATTAGCGGTTTGTCAGCTTTAATAATCGCACCGATCGTATCGCTTTGAATCTCAAGCTCATCTTTTCCGGCTGACATCGTCAATTCAATGGAATTGCCCTTCTTCAGCTTCTCTTTGATTGTAGCATCAATACGCTCCGCTACTGATAACTCTGGCGAAGGAGTCGGCGTACTGCTGTGGCCATTTGAATTGCCGCCATTGTTATTGCCATTATTGCCACCACTGTCATTTGTAGTAATTACAATAGTTAACTCTATCGTATCCATAGCTGCATAATTGGAAGCCGTAATATTGAATTTGTAAGTTCCCGCTTCAGTAGGCACGCCTGAAATAACACCCGTAGCTCCTTCTAGATTCAGCCCAGCAGGTAAATAATTATCACTCACTGTCCAGGTAATCGGTTTGTCGCCGTAAACCGCTAATGTTACCGTATACGGTTGTCCAACTTTGCCGTTTGGCAAATTCTTAGTGATAATCTCCGGAGCTGTAACAACTGGCTTATCCTCTTTAATCTCGATGCTCAATACTCGCTCATCTATACCAAAGTCATTCGTTGCTGCAACCGTGAATTCGTAATATCCTGTCTCTTGAGGCGTACCCGAGATAACGCCTGTTGCTTCATCTAGGTTCAAATCTACTGGCAAATCTCCTTCCTGGACCTTCCAAGTAATCGGTTCGCTGCCATATACCGCTAGTGTTACCGTATACGGTTGTCCAACTTTTCCGCTTGGCAAATTCTTAGTGATAATCCCCGGAGCTGTGTCAACTGAGACATCTTCAGTGATCACTATATTGAAAGGTTTTGTGTCACTGCCTGCGTCATTATTTGCTTGAACTTTGAACGTAAATTGACCCCACTGATCCGGTGTACCAGAGATAACACCTGCATCTTCATCCAAGCTCAATCCTGATGGTAATTGTCCCTCTACAACGGCCCATTTGATAGGCTTATCGCCTTCAGTCGTAAGAACTGCCGAATAAGGTTGTCCGACCTTGCCATCCGCAAGCGAATTCGTCGTAATCGTTGGTGCCGTACCTGCGTCTTCAACCCATTTCGCATATAATCCAATATCCCTTGTAACAGGATCAGCAACGAAATTCCAGGCATCGTTTAATCCTGTATCTTGATACCAACCGCCGAAAACAGTTTTTTCTTTTGTTGGCGCTGTTGGCTCGGTAATTGTCCCGCCCATATCAGCGAACTTCATCGCAACTTCGCTGCCACCATTGGAATCAAAAGTTACCGCATAAGGGTTGTGCGCGCCGATGGAAGGCGTTCTTCCGCTAAGTGGATTGCCGAAGAAGTCTGTTCTCTTCGTCATATGAGGCAGAGCGTTCGCCCGATCCACATATGGGCTTACAATCTCGGCACCTGCACCATAGGCCAGGTTATTACCATCAGCAAGACGGAACCCGTTCATCGCACTGTAATCAAGCTTGGCATCCACTGTTCCGCTGTTGGTAATCCAATGTTCCGGCGCAGATTTATAATCATTTAATATAGAATTTAGTTCCTCTTCCGTTACATAGCGGTTGTCTGTTGCTGTTACGCCTGCACCTAGATATCCGCCTCCACCTGCGTTCATACTGCCAAAAAGATTAGCCGGATATACAATGTTGTTTGTAAACCGTCCGGTTGCAAATGGAGCTGATGTTCCCCCGCCTTTCAGACCAACCTGGTTGTTTGCCCCAGTGTAGGCAAATATATTATTTTGGAAATAAATGTGCAAGTTGGAGGCTGTCGGGTCAAATACTAACGAACTGCTATTCTTCAATGGTGTGACGATAACATTGTTATAGTATAAGCCACTTAATTCCTCGCTCGTTGAAGAACCTCCTGCAAGCAATATTAGACTGTTAAAACTCTTGTTAAAATCCGGGCTGCGGCCGTCGTTCACGCTAATATTATAACGAACGATATTGCCCTTGGCAGCGTTCATCTGTAAGTACCAACCACCATAGTTATTTCGGCTGTAATTGTATTCATACACATTGTCCTGACAATAGTTGTCAATGTCCCAAGCCATACCGTCATTACTTGCATGATAAGGGTTATCCACAGCTTCATTATAGCGGAAGATGGTGCCTTTACTTGCCATAATCCACGCTGCTGCATAGTTTTGCGAACCTAGATATGTTGGTGTTGTATTATTTGGACCCCAGTTCGTAACCAGATTGCCGCTCTTATCGCTTAAATAGCTATAACCATTGTCTGTGACCACATTTCGTTCCACAAGGGAGTTGTTCCCGCCGGACATGACAATGCCATCTCCAACCGAACTAGAAACCCAGTTGTTTCTAAACACAGCGTTGGATGCCCAAGGATAGCTTGAGTTACTCCAAGTAATGCCTGTGTTATTAGTCCCTGGATTGCTTGGCCCGTAGGCATTATTGCGAATACCTTCGTTATCACAACGAAGGGTTTTGTTGCCTTCAACCAATATATCTACATAGCCATTAATAATGATGCCGCCGGATACCTTACTTGCTCCATTTGCTTGGTGCAGCCCATTAACATCATGAACATAGTTATCTCGAATGACGATTCCTTGCATACGAGCATCAGCATAATCTTGAATATTAAACTGTCCTTGTCCCAGCTTGGAAATCCGTGACATTACAGCGATACCGGAACGGCCGTCACCTGCCGCATTGCCGATGTTCGTTACTTCAATTCCACTGACAATCCAATAGTTAACGTCATATAACTCAATGGTACCGTTTAAGGAAATGCCAGATGGGCTCGACGCTGTTCCTCCACCATTAATTACCGGGCGTTGATTAGGGTCGGTCGTATTATATTTTGTAAGCGTAATCGGATTTCCTTCCTCACCATTGCCACGCAGTCTGATTTGTTCATTCCATACGCTATTCGCATCCAGATAAATGGTTGAACCTGGCATAAATACATATTCATTAATTTTGGAGATTGATTTCCATGCTGTAGCCGGTGTGCGTCCATCTGCATGATCGTCACCGTTATTGGAGAAATAATAATCACGGACTTCAAGGGGTACAATGTTCAACTCGAATGTGATTTCGGCAGGATACAGATCAAGTCTAACGGTATATTTCCCCGGCACGATATTATTTCTTGCGAATGATTCTTTGTTAATTTTCAATACATTACCGCTAACCGTATAATCCACATCCCGCTGCAGTGTTACAGCGCCGATCTCCACTCCAGCTAGATCTGCTAAATCAGGATTTACGGTGATATTATAGTCGTCCAGACCCATAACATATGTGCTGTCTTCCAAGTGGCTATACTCTTTGGGCAAAAGCTTTAGCGTAATAGAAGATGTTCCGGTTTGGGCTGTTATTCCACTATCGATAACATATACGTCATCGATAAAGTGCCTGTTCTGTATATCCTTAACCGTTCCAGCCTTGTTGCCCCAGTTCGTAGCAAGCTGCAATGCATCGATCTTGGAAATATTGTTCTTGACTAGGGTATCAAAATTTCCGCCATCTGTTGATTGCCTTTGAATGTCTTGTCCGTCAATTTTATAGGTTGTTCCTGTTGATGTAACGAACCATTGAAATTTATGCCAGCCTTCACTTCGCTTGACATCTACAGGATAGAATCTCCCGGATGAACCGGGTCTGACTGCGTAATTGGTCAGATTTGCCGTCCAGTCACCATCTCCATTGCCATAATTTATTGCGATATGTTCATTGGACGATGGGGTTAAGCCAAAGACAGCGTGGTCATTGGAAGCCGCTCTGCCATCATCATAGTACCAAGCAGTAACGATTGTTGTCTTACCGGTTGCAGGGGCGTAATTATAGGTTCCTGGAACAGTCGCCACCTGACCGGCGCCGCTTGATGTCGCGGCCTTTCCTCCGGTACGGGACATCACATCGCTGTGAATATATCCGTTCGCACCATTTGAAAATTTCTTCTCCCCTTCAAATCCATCGTAAAATTTAGTGTCAGCCTTATTGAAGTAATCAACGCTCACATGTACAGTAACTTCTTCGTTCCCTGTCGGAATATAACCTTTCTTAACCGTCACGAATCCGGCATCATCAACTTCAATCTTATTCTTGTCTTGATCCGCCGGACTGAAGCTGATGTTATCAGCAACGAACACATCAGCTGTGTCAACCATTAACCGCGTTCTATCTCCTGCCCGTAATGTATCGTTCTGGCGAATTAGCGCAATGTTCGCTGAATATTGTGCACTCTCCCCTGATTCATCAGAGTCCAAGAATCGTGACGTTGCGTTGCCGTTTGCCTTTACTTTAAAGGTATCGTTTAAAGTCGGAGACAAAGCCGTATCATTGCTTGTCGCTGCAATCGGGCTTCCATTAACCACTCCATTACTGAAGAGTTGAACCGAATAGGCAGATGCTTTAGCGACGCGATCCCATGTAGCGTATGTGCCGTTCCATCTGGCATTTGCCGGTGTAGGCAATTTCTCGATTTTCAATATTCCGGATGCTGCAACTTCTTCACTGATATCTCCCGCATTATTTATGACAATAGCTGTAACAGTGTAGTTGCCCACTCCCAGTGCCCTTGCATAGGGCAGAACATGATGCCTTTCATGATTGTTAGGCTGGTCGGGACCCCCATTTTTCGATAAATAATAACCAACAGGTCCACCGTCTTTGAACAGTGTTACAAGGGTATCGCCGTAATTGGAAGCGCCATTATAAATACCCGTATCCGAGTCAAGCCTTGGATTAATTGGTGCATTCACCTGCGTATTGGTGGTTATCAACAACGGTACAGCATGGGATTTCACCACAACTCCCTCTGCCGAGGAGACTTCGCAATAATAAAAATTGCCTTGTTGTGAAGCTGCGTCCACATTGGAAAGTGTTAATACTGCCTTATCAGCTCCGCTGACTTTTGTCCCGCTCAAGCCAGTCTCGTCATCAGATACATACCATTGATAAGCAGTAGCAGCGGCTGATGCCGTAATGCTAAATGTTGCTGTCTCACTTTGTTTCACTTCTGCCCTTGTTGGCTGAGTGATTATTTCTAAATTTGGCAATCCGCCGGGAGGTACCAAATTCACTGTTAATGTTCTGGTACCTGTTGTTGTAGCCACATCTTTTACAACATAAAAATCGTCAATTAGATGTTTATTTTTAATATAAGCTTTGTTCCCTGACTGGCTATTCCATCCTCCAGCTATTTTAGGCTGAATGGTTGTACCGCTCTTCATAGCTTTGTAAATATCACTTTGCGCTGAATCGGATATTAATGTTCCGTCTATTTGTAACGTCGCACCATTCGGTGTAATAAGCCACTCGAATTTATGCCAGCCTGTGGAACGTAAAGCCCCGCTATCTTTCCAACGGTTGCCTGCTGTACCCGCTGATGATGGTTCATAAGCCCAAGTATATTTCGTCGGGTTATGAATAACATCAGCCTCTGAACTTTGATAGAATGTCCCGGCAAAGGTGGCATTTTTGCCATCTACAATAGCAAATTGCGTTCTATCCGTCGCAGTCTTCTCCTCATTAGGATACGGGTCAAAATACCATGCCGTCATCTTATAATTGCTGCCAGCCGGCAATGCCACGTCCTGGGCTACCTTTTCATTATTCGTATCATCCGATGGTGTAATCGCTTTCAATCCAGAGCGGGACTGTGCATCGGACAGCGTGAAGGACGAGCCTAATTTGCTCATAGATGTCATCGGACCATTGTTGTTCTCGAAGTCCTCCATGAATAACACTTCTGAGTCAGGGTAATAACCTGCCGTGGCCGTGATTGTCACCGGGACGCCCGGGGCACCTGGCGACGCAAATGTATAACCGTTAGATAAAGTAATGTTACCCTGATTATTAACAGTTAAAAGATGCGAATTGCTGGAATCATAACTTACCTCGTCAATAACCGGTCCTTTAACCAGACTGCTTAAAGGCGAACCTTTATAGGAAAGATTTACCCTGCCTGCCTGACCTGCGGCTTGTGTCAATTCTAGTACAACGGAGTCAAAAGATTCGCCCCCTCCCGCAGCTGATACTTCAGATGAAGGCGCCAAGCCGAACAGACCAGGGAATGCCAACGTTGTTGCCGTAACTATCGACAAAGCTTTTTGCATCCATTTCGATCGTATCATTCCAAAATTTCCTCCCTTTGAAATTAATAAATTTATACTTTATAAAAAAATCTGTATCTATGGAAATCTCAATAGACAAAGATTTTTATAAACTTAAAAACTAACTATTCTAGTTCACTACTAATTCACTGAATCGATTACCGTTATACACGATCTTCAACTTATTCGTATTTGTTATTAACGCTCGCAAGTCAGATTCCGCCCATTCGTATATAATGGAATCTTTCACTTCTTCCAGTTTAAGCTTGGTGATTTCCGGTTTTGTGATTAATGTGGCAATGACATCCTCGTCCATATATTTACCGATTACTGTCTCACCTACAGAAGCAGCAGCTAATGACTCCCAGAACTTAAGAGACTCGGTATCTTCTTTGGATATATCCAAACGATTTAGCACTTTCTCTTTCTTGGCCTGCCCCGTTGTCGCTAACGCAGCCGTTAATTTATCAGCAACACGAGTATATTCCGCACTTTTTGATGCATACTCAACTTGTAACTCCGCGTTGCTCATTTTCGTTTTCTTAACCTGGGTTTCTACCAAATCCGGCCAACGGGCGCCACTTAAATATTGCATGTATTGATATAAATCAAACTGAGGCAGCCCATAGTATGTCTCTCCTGAATCATCCATCTTAGCTCGCTTAACATTTTCATCATCCATGTCGGATTCTAGCTCATCAAAGCTTTTGTAAGGGGCGATCCCCCGCTCATCTGCAATAAACTGCTCCTGCTTGGTTTTTAGCAATGCAGTCATCGCAGAATTTTTGGCGTATTCAGAGGGGGTTTCATGATTTTTGCCGTATTTACGTGTCCAGAAGCCCTCATCTACTTGAGCCCCATAAGTTCTGAAGAAATAGTCTGCTGTTACAGCTCTTTGCTCTGTTACATAGAAATGAAATTCTTCCTCTGTTACTGCATATCCATCTACGGTAAATATCCAGTTTTCAGGCAGCTCCGCCTTTTTGTTAGTTAAGCCCAACATGAGTAAAGCAAGAACAATCAGAGCGGTAAACAAGATAATCACTGTTGGTTTTCGTCTTGTAATCCCCATGACAGCCCCCTTTCCAATATTCAACCTAGCTTTGCATGAAAGCCATGACAGTGAAATTCTTCCCCGTTGCAGGAGAAGTTCCCAAATTTAAATGGTTAGACATTATTGTAAGTTTAGCCACCCCCTAATGTAAGCGCTTATTTAGACTGAATTAGAACAAATTTGACTTATAAAAAAACAGTCCTAGTTCGCAACTTTGTGTGTACTAGGGGATCAATATCTTAAAAAGGAACTGTCGTTTGGTGTAAACGCTTTTATTTATGGATATTAATTTTTAAATTTTATTCACAAACACCTAGACACGGCGAAAATAGTTGTGATACATTTGAGCATAAGTAATGCTGCTGGGTTAGCAATTTCTACCTATAGGTGAAAAGTGACGTTGAGGATGCGATGATTTCCTATTGAAGCGCATATCTTCAAATCTCTTCAGCATATAAGTCAAATGTCACTTTCGCCCTAAAGTTAAAGCGCTTAAACTTTATAGGCTTAAATAACATCTATTGTTAAGCGTGTTACTTTGGAGATCAGACTATAGGGAAGGAGGATTCATTGACGTTAATTAAAAACCGTCACTTAAGGAGAAATTTTTGTGCACTCATTGAAATCGACCTCGGGCACAATGAAAGTGTTAATAGTAACGTTGAGGATGCGATGATTCCCTAATGAAGCACGTATCTCCAAATCTTTTTCAGCATATAAGTAAATGTCACTTCCGCCCTAAAGTTAAAGCGCTTTAACATTATAAGCGTGTGTAGCACTTATTGTTAAGCGTTTTACTTTGGAGATCATTCTATAGGGAAGGAGAATTCATTGACGTTAATTAAACTAACCATCACTTAAGGAGGAATTTTTATGTACTCATTGAAATCGACCTCAGGCACAATGAAAGTGATGTTACTTGTTATGCTTTCGGCGGTTATGCTTCTATCGACATTAGCCGCACCTGCACCGCTTCAACCAAAAGCTCATGGAGCGGGTGAATTGAAACCGTTTCCTCAACAAGTCAGCTATCCGGGTATCATTAAACCAAACCACGTCAGTCAATCCTCGTTGAATAGTTCTGTAGCTTCCTACTATGACTACTGGAAGGCTACTTATCTTAAAAACAACCTGTCCTCGCTGCCTGGAGGATACTATGTAAAAGGTGACATTACTGGCGAAGCGGACGGCTTCGATCCGCTAGGCACATCGGAAGGCCAAGGATACGGTATGGTCATTACCGTGCTTATGGCCGGTTACGATACGAATTCCAGAACAATCTATGACGGTTTGTTCAAAACGGCTAGAGCGTTCAAGAGCTCTAACAACCCGAACCTGATGGGATGGGTAGTAGCAGATAGTACTGGGGCTCAAGGGCACTTCGGTTCGGCAACAGACGGGGACCTCGATATCGCTTACTCCCTTATTCTAGCTGATCGCCAATGGGGCTCGACCGGAACGATCAATTATTTGGCTGAAGCCAAAAAGATGATTGGCGCTATTAAGCTTAGCAATGTGACAACTAACAACAGGCTGAACCTTGGTGACTGGGATACGAAGAGCGCCTTGAATACCCGTCCCTCCGACTGGATGCTCAGCCATCTACGGGCTTTCAATGAAGTAACTGGAGATTCAACTTGGCTAAGTGTCATCAACAATCTGTATAACGTATACAGCCAATTTACAGCAGCTTATTCGTCTAGCACAGGTCTGATATCGGACTTCGTGGTAGGCAACCCGCCTAAGCCGGCTCCCCCAAACTATTTGGAAGAGTTCCCTGAAACAAATGAATACAACTACAATGCAAGCCGTGTACCACTTCGGATCGTAATGGATTACGCCTTGTACGGAGATACCCGCGGTAAGGATATCGCTAATAAAATGGTGGTATGGATCAAAGGAAAAACAGGCAACAATCCGAACAATGTGAAGGACGGTTACCAACTGAACGGTTCGAATCGCGGTACTTATGCAACAGCGGTATTCGTAGCGCCTTTCATCTCCGCAGCGACGACTACCAGCACGCATCAAGCTTGGGTCAATGCCGGTTGGGACTGGATGAAGAACAAAAAGGAAAGTTACTTCAGCGACTCCTTTAACATGCTGAACCTACTGTTCATCTCGGGGAACTGGTGGAAGCCTACCTACAGTGCAGCGGATGCACAAGCTCCCTCGGATCCAACGAATCTGACCGCAACAGCAGCTTCAAGCAGCCAAATTAATCTGAGTTGGACTGCTTCCACAGATAATGTCGGTGTAACAGGCTATCGGGTTTTCCGTGGCGGCGTGGAAGTAGGCGCACCTACAGACACATCCTTCAGCGATACCGGACTTACCGCATCGACAGCTTACAGCTATACGGTGAAAGCTGTCGATGCCGCAGGCAACCTGTCTGCTAACAGCAATACCGCAACAGCAACTACAAGTGCAACTTCTCCTGACAACACCAACCTTGCGCTAGGTAAGACAGCGGTAGCCAGCTCTATCGAAGGTGCAGGATTTGAAGCTTCCAAGGCAACAGACGGCAACTCCACTACCCGTTGGGCGAGCATGGAAGGAAGCAACAATGAATGGATTTACGTCGATCTGGGTGCAACCCAAAGTGTGAACCGCGTCAAGTTGAATTGGGAAGATGCTTACGCTAAAGGCTACAAAGTTCAGGTGTCTAACGACGCAACAACATGGACGGATACTTACGTAACAACGACCGGTAATGGTTCTATTGACGATATTACATTTACCGCAAATAGCGGACGTTACGTCAGAGTGCTGTGTACTGCTAGAGGGACCGTATACGGATATTCAATATTCGATTTCGAGGTTTACGGCTCTTAATTGAACAAAGCCTGGCGGATATGAATCCGTCAGGCTTTGTTACTTTTGCTTAGGGCAGCGACGGTTCTATAAACCGTATTATCACTGGATGTGCAGCTATATGGACTTCATTTCGATTATAGGAGAATAAGAACCATTTCCATTGCGACATTTGCTCGTATCTCTTTATTAAAGATTAAATATCCCGAAATCTGGATGCCTCCCTCCACTCTCATATCCTGATCTTGTTCATTTATTCGATTTATCGTTCGCAACAAGGTTGATTTCCAGCAACCGGAGGGGCCGATCAAAGCCGTAATTGATTTTTCAAGGATGCACATAGTTATATTTTTTAATCTGGCACATCTCACGTTCAAAATAATACGGTTGGCTGATATCGCCCTGCTGATCTAGCATGAGCAGTATCGTGTAAATATCACCCAGTTGTGAGCTTTGAAAGATTAGATTAAATACGATCGGATGCTCCGGCATATGTTCCAAAAATGTACTGTCTTCTTACATCATCGTTTTACAAGTGTTTTGCATAATTCAATACTAAATTCCTAGAAATAAAAAGCCGAATGGATCGTTCTCATCCACTCAGCTCATAGGTTTATTTTACAATAATCTGTATAGTATCACTTTCCGTAGTTCCACTTCCATTCATAAACTCACAGTGATATTGATAAATGCCAGGAGTTTTCCCTGAGATTTGTGTAATGGCCGATTGAGCACTTGGTGTTTGTGAAGATAAAGATTGCGTTTCAATGAGTTCGCCATTTTCATATAATCGATATTGTGCTGCGTTCGTGCCCCACCACATATTAGCAGTAATGTTATAGTCCCCATCTTGATCCCAGTTGTCACTAGACAACACAGGTTTGCCGGGATTCGCCTCAGTCACGGTGACGGTGTGTGGATCACATGAAGTCGTTCCATACAAATTCGATAACTCACATGTATACACATAGGTTCCATTCGGCTTTCCTTGAATAGGAATAATGGAAGTCTGGGCAGCAGGCGAAACATCGGCCAGTGACTTCGTTTGGATCAATTGGCCATTCTCGTACAACTTATACAGTGAGCCATTGTTTCCCCACCACATATTCATCGTAACTTCGTAATTGCCATCATTTATGCCTGTGGCAACACCGCTATTATTCGAAAGTGCCGGTTTACCTGGCACCCCATTTGCAAGCAATTCCGGGCTAACGGAATGCCGTTCGAACTTGACTGCATCAGCCCTCGTATAAATCATATCGGCAGGTAGAGTTGGCGGATCTACCGTTGTCGGAGTAACCCTGGTTAGACGAACATACTCGCTGCCGTCTCCAGTAAAGTCGAACGTTCCTAGATTAACCCAACCTGAGGAGCCGACGGTTGCATCAATATACGTGACCTCGGTAACCGACTGATGCTTCACTTCTACTTTGACATAATTATCGTTTGCCGTCGTATGGACGAGCTTGTAGATGGAGACCGTATATTTCCCCTCTGGGAACTGGCCTTTCCACGTCGCTGATGATCCTTGCACGGTAGAGTAACGGGACTTAACCCCAATTTTGTATCCGGCTAAATTGCTTTGGCTCCAAGATCCTTCTGTCGTGTATAACCCAGTCGTATTCGTGCTGTCGACAATAACCGTTAAGTCCCTGATCGCAATTGTCAAAGACGGCGTTGTTAAGGTCACCCCGTCAATCGTTACAGTGGCCCATACCTCAATATGATCCGTTTCTCCGTCGAGACTTAGAAGGGTCAACATACCGCTACTGTCCACTTCAGCCAGATCGGTTCGATCAACGAAATATTGCACATTTGCCTGTGATAGATCACCAATCAGACCGTTATCCAAATAGCCGGTCACGCTTAGTTGTGCGGTTTGAGTCATTTGCAGTTCACTCCGATCCGACAGGATCACCACAGACTCCAATTGCGGCATACTTTTTGGATCGACCCACATCATCGCATCGGCAACTACCCGTGACTTGTTGGCCTTATTGGTTAACTCGACATATCCGCTATAGCCTGCTGCAAAAGGATAATCTCCCAGGTGCACCCAAGTCCCATTGGCCGTTGTCTCATCAACGGTAACCGTCTCGGAGCCTCCACTATAATAAACGGTAAATGAGGCATTCGTTGCCCAATTTTCACTTGTAGCGGTTATTTGCGGAAGCTTGTAATACACACTGTAAGTAACACTTTCCGGCAGCTCAGGCTGCCATTTAATTCTGCTTGTCGCTGTGCCGGCAGCCGATTTGGCGTACACATAGTTATCATAGTAATAGTCGTTAGCGGTTGTATCCCGTATCCAGACGCCTTCTGTCTCCGCCTCCGTATTATCCACAATGATCGATGAACCCTTCTGCCAATCCGGTTGAACCGGAGTTTCTTGTACCTGATCAGGCAAATAGAGTGTCCGCTTGCGAGTCTGTTTCCCGTCCGATTCCACATAATAAGTGAAGGTTTGGGATAAATCGTTTACCCGTATCGACCATTCCATCGGATAAATCGTATCTGGAATCGTCGTATACGTCGCCCCGCCATCCAAGGAATAATGGATCGTCGCTGGTTTTGTCGTTTTTGCCTGCACATAAGCATCATAGGCCGTTTCGTCGGGCTTGACGATCAGCATACCTTTAACCGCATCTATAGGGCTGTGGATATCGAAGAAATAGCTTGCCTCCGATGTATCAGCAGTTCTGACCTGGTGCAGCGGCACATCAATGTTGAGTCCTTCTACAATGATAGCGGTTATTCCCTTGCTTGAAACCGTGGCTTGAATGATTCCGCCACTCATAACCGTTTGCTCTGGTGTGCCATTGTCGCGGATGATGGTTACGGTATAATCTTGTGCCGGGTTGAACCCAATGATTTGCGCATTCAATTCGATAGGAGTCTGGACTTCAGCTGACGATTCGTTGCTTAACCCGATGTAGAATTTATTCCCGCTCTCTCCCGTTATCCAGTTCAATTGAGGATGGTTGGTCTTAATAATCCCCTTGGGCATCCAGAGCCAAACGTCGGAATTACCGTAAAAATGACCTGGTTTATTTCCATAGAGGTGATATTTGAACCATAAAAAATTAGTTTCAAATACAGTAGGGAATGTAATACTACCATTCGATTTCAACGATTGTTCGCTGATCAAATAATCCATAGTTTGCCCGAGTTGTCCCGGTATATGGTGATAATAGATAGATGTAGCCCCGCTTGGGCCTTCCAGAGGAAACTCTGGTTCAAGTTGGCTAACGGCGAAGCCCTTATAGTAATAACCTGGATAACTGGAATACCGACCAATAACCGCATTATGAGCAATATCCTGCAGCAGTTTATCACCTGTATAGAGCGACAATCTCAGCATGAATGGAGCTTCCTGAGCATTCATCCGATAATAGCCAGTTGTACTTCCCGCTTCAAACGTCAATCCATTGGGAGAAACAAGCTCACTATCCGCTTGTACGCCTCCGGCTACATCTTCTGGGAGCTTGATCCGAGGATATTGATATTTACCACTTTCCGGCCAATGGAACGACTCCGCGTAATTATACGTCTCAGGCTGCGGAATCGTAACGGCACCTTCAGGAACCGGACGAGCAACGAACATCGTTGCATACCGTTTGGCTTCCTTATAAGCAGCATTCAAGTATTTGGGATCCTGAGTTTCCTCGTAAAGCTCCAAGATCTCCATCCACAGCTTGCTATAATAATAAATGAACTCATTTTTACTCACATTAACAGATGCAGGCGTATCAATATGCTGCATGATATAGCTGTCGGCTGCATCCTTGGCAGCCTGTAAATAATGCGCATCTCCCGTCATACGATACATCATCAGGGGCTGAATGACAGGACCGCGGTCTTTCTGGTCAGGATCACGCACGAGGTACTCTTCCTGTGCTAGCGCCCCAATTCCTGCCGAAGTACCCATCATCTGATTGACAGCGGCTACGCTTGAAAAATCAAACGGCAAGGTTGCCATTTTCCATAATGACGGCACACCGTATACTGGCTTCTGCGTCGGCGACCAACCTATGCCATTTCGCGATAAGCCATACTGGACGGACGGCAATGCTCTCGTATCGTAAAGCTGGTCATCCCCAGTCAAATAGTAAGCCCCCAAAAGAACCGCATTCGAGCTTGTTCGAACGCTATCCTCGTTTTCGATGTCAATGAAGCCCTTGGCACGGCTCCACCACCCGCTGGGTGACGGGACATAATCAACAGAGTCATCTCCTTGCGGCTCTATCTTAAGTAAATCGATCATATTGAACATCGCGTCAGTAAGCGACTGATCTGATACATTCTCACGGTATGCAGAATAACCGTACTCTTTGCGAAGAATATCCGCGTAGGACTCATACAAATTACTTTTTTGAGCGATTAGTCCCATATGAAATTGATAAGTGCTTTCTGCGTTCATTTGCGAATAGGTCCCTAATTGAGGAGCATACAAGATTGGCTGCATGCTGCCTTCGTTGTTGACAAGGCTCATGCCGAGCCTTTGCTTCGTAACACCTCCCGTCGGTTCAAATTCAACCAGAAGCTCATCCGACGGTACAAATACCCCATACGTCAATGGATTCCCCGAACCGTCATTCTTCTCAACCAGACTCATCGGAGCGCTCAGTTCCCTTAAGCTTGTTGATTCCACTGAACCTACCATTTTGGCGTGTGATCTGAAACCATTTAACACTTCATTGACACCTGAGATTTGCTCTGTTGTGAAGGACTGATAACCGATTACATAATTGCCATCCCTGCGAGGTGTAAAGGCGAAGGAAACATCAGGTTTGTCCCCTGACATAGACCAGTTCACTTGTAAATCGTAATCGCTTTCATGTGATGAATCGGTTAATATCGCCGTGTGGCTGTCGGGGAAGTCGATCTCGTCGAATGTAATCCAGTGTTTGTTCATCGTATCGTAGTAATTGGTACGACTCCCCGCATTCCCATCCAATAAGACCCATTGTTCTTCAAGTCTTTCTGATACATTATTGACAGGTACCCAGTTCTCCGTATCCGCGTCCTTGTAGAACAAATCACGAACGATGGATTTGCCACCATCCCAAGCTGCTTCATAGAAGGTTGCTTTATAGCCGTCATTCTCGATGCTGCCTTTTTCCGTGTAACTGAGATTCGCCAATGTACGGCTGCGCAGCGGAGGCAACGGGGGAGCCTGCTGCCGGATATTCCCTTCAAATTTGACCGCATCGGCTCGCGTAATGATCTTTCCGGTCGTAGGTTGTGTTCGAGTCAGTCTGACAAATTCGCTATCATCACCACTGAAATAATATGACCCCAAATCAACCCATCCGGCCGATGGTCCCGACGAGGGTCTCAGATCCATAAACATGACATCCGTAATCCCATTGTGAACAATTTCGATTTTAACATTACTGTCTGCTTTGTCCGCCCAATCAAGCTTGTTGAATGAAATTTTCGCCGTCCCTGCTTCTAATCGCGGATTCCATGTGATGCTTCTTCCTACTGCATCGGTAAATTTGGAACTGGAATAATTATATCCCTTCACTCCCGTACTTGTAGTCCAATCAGGAGCGGAGAATCCGTTATTTGCGTTATTTACATCAGTGGTGACGACATCATCAATCGTGATGCTTCCATCATCAATGATGATCGTCTTATGAGGTTCTTTTTGCTGAATATTACCTTCGAACTTGACCGCATCTGCACGAGTAAGTATCGTGCTGGTTGTGCTGGTAGACCGAGTTAATCTAACGAATTCGTTACCCACTCCGGAAAAATAGTACTCTCCCAAATCAACCCATCCCACAGAAGCGCCAAATGAAGGTCTCAAATCCATAAAAAGAACATCCGTCGTTCCATTGTGGACGATTTCAATTTTTACATTGCTATCTGCTTTATCTTCCCAGTTAAGCTTGTATAACGAAATTCTCGCCGTTCCCGCTTCCAATCGTGGATTCCATGATATCGTTCTGCCTGCTGTACTCGTATATTTGGAACTGGAGTTATCATACCCCTTCACCCCTGTACTTGTGGTCCAATTCGGTGCCAAATATCCGTTGTTCTCGTTACCCACATCAGGTGTCACAACATCATTGATCGTGATGCTCCCGTCATCGATGATAATCGTCTTATACGGTAAGGTCTCTGCATAAGCGGTCCTTATTCCGTCTAGGCTGAAAGGAACTAATATCGTCACGATGAAAACGATTAAGAAAAACAGCTTCCTTTTTATCATACAACTCACAGCCTCCCTTAAGTTGATAACGCTTTCAAAATAATAAAGCCCTCCTTTGTTCGAAGATCATAAAGAAGCGATCAGCCGTATCCTTCTGGCTAATCCCGCTCCGTCGTTTTTATCATAGCATGTCACAGAACTGTGAAATTTCTTTGATTTCAAGAATTTCTTATAAGATTTTAAGCAAGAAGAAACGACTTTGTCTTCCTTTAAAAAAGAGACCTACATCATAACTGGCCGCTCAACTGCAGTCAGTATAAAATAGGTCTTTCAATTGGATAAAACCTTTAGATTAATTATAATGGCGGCTGCACCAATAACAACTTCCCAAGCTGGATCACCGTTTGATCATACCAATCTGGATGCTGCCGAACATGCTCAATACTTCGTTCATTTCCGCATGCCTCAAACACAGCCGCTTTGTCTGTCTTTTCGGTATCGACTTCGAAGCGAACTGTATGTTTCCCATTCGGGAGCTCTGGCAAGAATACATACTGATTACGATTATGATCGTTGTGTAGTGTGAATCGATCGACAATAAAGGGTTCTCCACCATCCACCGACACCTTCAATCTGCCAGAATCAGGCCCCCCGATATCGAATAATCCGATATGGGTTCCCTCGAACTGCACCGTGATAGCCTCTCCAGGATCGACTGCTCGCCATAGGCCGGGGAACAACCAATTGTACTCGCGCACTAAAGCACAATCATCCGGAGTCATGTAAGACCATCCTGCGGAAAAATCGGTAAGACTATCCAGTGACAGCATGGTCGCATACTCCCAAGGATTAGCCGGAACCAACGGATTCTGAGGTAAGTGATGTACTGACCTTCCCGGATGATCTTGAAGTTCTCTAATTTTCTCAAATGACCGGGTGATCGTATCCGTGTAAATCTGGTGTCCTTCAGGAATAGTCGGATGGATCGAATCATGCGTAAAAACAACGGCTCCGGAAATGGACACGTCTTCCCTTGAGGTAAAAACGAGTTTTCCCTCCGACACCAAGTGACTGACCTCTACGCCTAGATGAATCGAAGGAATGCCGTAATAGTCGGCCACTTCCTCTTGCATTATAGCCCCCTTCTGGTATTCCCCAGACTGAAATAAGGCCACATCCCGCTCCTTCAGCGTATAAACGAACAGGATATCGGTAAACCGGTTCCGCTTGCGGATCTGACGGACAATCCCTTCGATACGCGCCTTGGATTCGGGATCTCCGCCATCGTTACCGACAAATTCAACAAATACTAGATCAGGCCGATGACGCAGTACATCTGTCTCCAAACGGGCACAGCCCAAATCCGATCCTGTCCCATCAATGCCTGCATTCACAGAGCGGATATCCGCCTTAGGATATTGCTTACGAAGCCAATCCGCCGTCATGACCCTGTAGCCTTCAGAACGTGTATTACTGCCGCCGAAATAGACGATTGTTACGGTATCCCCATTTTCCAATTTTTGAATTATATTGGGGAGCCCTTTACGAGGGAATAATTCCTTCATCGTGACTTCACCTGACCTCATTTATCGATTTTAGGAGCAAACAATTTTACAGCAAACACTTCGAAATAAGGCGAACCATAAGTTGCGCAGAAATTAATCCGGATTCGGGATACACGTTTCTCATCCACCTTATGTTTATTCAAGGTGAGATAATTCCCACGAGTTATGATTGTCCTATCGGTTCCGTCTTCTAAGGTCAAGGTCATATCATAATCTTGAATAAGGGACTCGATCGGATCGTTGAAATGCTCCAAATCCAGCTGCGAATTAAAAACAAGATGGATTTCGTCCAGATTTTTGGGGCTTGTAAAACAGAATTCCAACCATTCCTGTCCTTTCGAATGTTCAGAAATCCAGCCGTTCGGTTGGCCATAAGGTCTGGAGTAGCCATTGACAACATTCTCAGGACTATACATATTCTGAGCTGGCATCAGGTCCTTAAAGCAAATGCTCTTATTGAATTTCTTCAGCCTGGACGGCTCTTCCGGCCTATAATGGAAGCTGACCGCACCTGTCAATTTCTCTTCATTACCGTATATGGCAATGCTCGCCGTGCCCTCCAATATGATGTAGATTTTGTCGTCAGCCGGTTTCTTGCAGTCCAAGTCTAGCGTAATCCAGTCGTCATGACCGGCTGTAATAACCAAGTGGTAGTCTCTCAACTCGCTGGTTGGAATGTAATTTTCCTTCCGTTCCCCGCCAAACAGCTTCACATGTAGAGTTTCCGAATGCTTGGACCTATTTTTAATTTTGATCCGTACGCTTTCAGCCACGGATGTCTGAATCGGCAAGACCAAACATAACCCTTTCTCCAAGGAAATCTCTTCGGTTGGATGAAGATTGTCATAACTGCGCTGAGACGAGGCACGAATAGTTAATCCGTCAGCGAAGTAAGGATCCAATTCTTCTTGAAGGCCTACAATGGTTTGCCCGTCTCGAAGCAGTAGCGCCTGCAGCTCCCCCATATGAGCTTCGACTATGGCCGCGGGGTCTACCTCATATTTCGAGCACAAAGAAGCAGCTGTTCCAACCGCCTGCCCCATACAACCGCAGGTTGCCATAACCCTTGTAGATCCGAAAGCCACATGGGTAGCACTTATATTGCGACCAGCGAACAAGAGATTAGGAATATTTCGTGAATATAAACTGCGGAAAGGGATATTGTACAATCCGGGCACGAAATTCCAAGCTGTAGCCGGCCCCTCATCGTAGATACCCTTATTAGCATGTAAATCCATATACCATCCACCGACGGATACAGCATCTTCGAAATGCGGCTTTGCTGTGAGATCGTTCTGAGACAACATGTGATCCCCAATAAACCTCCTCGACTCCCGCTTTCCCGGGATCGGGCATACATAATCCAAGATGAGATTGTCTACATCATCAAATTCACCGCTATTTTTGAGATAATCCCAAATCCCGTACACCAATTTCCGCAGTTCCAACGCGATGTCTTCATTATTTTTGATAATATCCATATGTCCGCCGTATTCCAGCCACCACAATCCGCCAAGCCCGTTGATTTTTCTTGGAAAAGCCCGATGGTTCAAGCCTTTTCTGATACTATCGAAAAAGGCCAATTTCGTAATATCATACGCAAAGCCAGGTCTTTTGTATGGAACGGAATATCCTACGTCACGGGCTTGAAACAGGATCGTATCGCCCATGGTGTAATGGTCCGCCACTTCAGGAGCCAATTCTTCCTTGTATTCATGTTTCGCTTCTCTCCCCCATCGGAAGAGAGCACCTGCCTGATATCCGACAACTCCATCTCCGGAGCAATCGATATAGGTTCGGCTTTCAAAACGAAATTTCCTTTCGGAAGCCAATTGAAGGCCCTCCACCCATTTAATTCTGCCGTTCTCCATGCCCGTTTCATGCACGCATGTATTCAGAAATAGAGAAATGTTAGGCTCAGCATAGACCATATCCAACAAGACCGTATCCGAAAGCGAAAGCATCAGCTTCTTGTTGTATAACGGATTATAGTGGAAAATCTTCAACTTGAGTTCTTCCACCAACCCTCCTTCGCGTGCATAATAGGATGGACTGTTTCCGAGATATGCCGACCCGTTGATATGAACCCTGACCTCGCTGCTCGCATTTCCCCCAAGAACCGGTCGATCATTAATAAGTGACACTTGCAGCCCTTGGCGTGCGGCAGCAATGGCAGCGCATATCCCAGCAATACCTCCGCCGACGACGGTTACATCTGCTTTAATAAGCTCCATTTTGATAACCTCCATGATTAGATCCTTCTATCATGGTAATCCTTTTGCTCCCTTTTTTTTTACATGATTTCGCGAAAAAATCACACATTTTTTGCAACCTTAATTGGATTCATACCGTGTCATTTTTATCCGATATTGCTTAGGAGTATCACCCGTATATTCTTTAAATAATTTGCAAAAATAACCTTCATTCACAATTCCTACTTCCTCGCACAATTCCAATATAGAATAATCCTGAACATTTAACAGCTCGAGAGCTAATTGGATTTTTTTACGATTGATGTAGCTGATAACGCCCTCGTTCATTGTTTTTTTGAATAAGCTGCTAAAATACGATGGAGCTAAATTCACTTCCTCGGCAATCGCCTCGAGCGTTAATCGCTGTTTCAGGTTTTTCTCTATAAACCGCATAGCACTCATGATTTCTATACGATGTAAAAGTTGGCCAGCGTGTACATATTCGAAGGTAAAGTCGCCAATATAGGCAAGCTGCTCCCGAAAAGCTAAAAATTCTATGGGAAACTCTGCTACTTCCGTGGCCAACTTGTTCCCCGATTTAAACTTCACAATAATGTCTCTGTACAAGTCTCGTAGCATAGGCGCCATGATGGACTTATGGATTTTATGGTCCGTAACAAATTGGTTCAGATCAGCAAATGCTTTCTCCAGCTCTTCCTTGGAAACCTTTCTTTTCACCCCAGCAAGAAAATCAGCCAGTTTCTGCTGAAATTCTTCTTTTCTGTCATTATGGTAATGGAACCGATGCATGGGTGTTTTTACTACTTTCTCTGTATGATAATAGAAATCATCACTCACATTTTGTGCTTCCGTGTAAGCTTGTTTGATGGATTCCCAGCCTCGGTGCTGACCTCCAAAAGCGACAGATACCCTTTGATTCAAATATTGATGCAAATGGGAGACGATCTGCCCCCCCAGTGTCTGGCAATCATATTCCGTTTCCAGATCACTACGATTATTTTCCCAGGAAAGAAAGCCAATAAAACGATTATCGGATAGATCCGCAGCTACACCACTGCCGCCATTCATCACCGTTTCTTCGATTATATTTGTAATCGCATACCGCAAGATGTTTTGATCAGACGCTGAATAATCGTTTCGGAAACTTTCATACATATTCATTTCGACAATGAAGCAGCGATAGTTGGCTTGAAAAAAATGGAACTGCATGCGATTGGCAAAATCAGATGCCCGATGAGAAGGAATTTCGCCTCTGATAAGCTCGTTAAAAAATTGCTTGCGGACTCTATATTTATTTTCAAGCACGGATACGTTTAACGATTGAAATTCCGCTTCTTTTTTCTTTACCTCATTTAAAATCCCGGCTGCCTTATCTAAAGCTCGATCCAAATCCGCGTCCCTGAGCGGAACCTTAACAATGTACTCCAATACGTTGGCTTGAATAGCTCTCTGGGCGTATTCAAAGGATGAATAAGCGGTCAAAAGAATGAATTGGGTATGGGGAAGCTTTGGCTTTAGCTGCTCAATCATGGAAATCCCATCCATTCGCGGCATGACGATATCAGATATTACGATATCCGGCTTAAGCTTTACGATCTCCTCTAACCCCTTCAGCCCATTATTCGCTTTTCCCACTAAATGAAATCGCCTATCCCTAAGGGAGAGCTCGTGAAAAAACAATTCCAATCTCTGAATGATTAGATCTTCATCGTCAACAATGAAGCAGGTGTAGTCTCTCATCATCATGCATCTCCTTTAAACAAGCCTGCTGGGAATAAGGCGCGAACCCGGGTTATTTCCTTAGGTATGCTTATGATTTGGAGCCCGAATTGTTCTCCGTAGTGAAGTCTGATTCGGTCATGAATATTGTTTAACCCGATTCTTTTTCTTTTCAATTCCACATCCCCCGGTTCTGAAATTAAAATATGCTTTATTTTATCAGTTGGAATTCCCTCGCCCTGATCAACTACTTCTATGATGACATTGCCGCCCTCCCTGTACGCATGAATAGTAATAGGGCCTTCGATCCCCCCACCGTTATAACCATGGAAGATACTATTCTCCACAAGGGGCTGCAGCAGCATTCTAAAAACCGGAAAATCTATTAGCCCTGCTTCGATATTTTCGATTAAGTGGAAGTTTCTGTTATAGCGGATGTTCTGGATCGCGATATAGTCCGATACATTTTGCAATTCCTGACGCAGTGATACCTTCTCCGAAGCGTCGGCTATCCCATATTCCAATATTGAAATAAGAGACTCAATCACCACATCTACTTTCTCTATTTGTCCGAGTCGTATGACATTGCTGATAGAACCAAGCGTGTTATACAGAAAATGAGGGTTTATTTGAGACTGCAGTACTTGAATTTCCAGCTTGCGTTCAAGTTCATTATGAAGCTCTGCTCCCCGAATCAGTTCCACAATTTGCTGCAGCATACGATCGAATGCTCGGGAGAGATCTCCAAACTCATCGTTTCGGTTAATCGATATTGTAGTTGTGAGGGAGCCTTGCTCCACCCGCTTCATTTTTGTTTTGAGTGCATAGAGCGGGTTCCTAATATATTTGGCAATAAAGAAGGAAACGAACAGACTTAAGAGAAAACCTGCAGCTAGAAGCTCGATATAATAGGTTTCCAATCTGGATAAAGCAGCTTTTAGGCGTGATTCATCGTTGATTGAGATGATGGTCCAGTTGAATTTTTCAGTCGGTTTTTTCAGAAGGGAGACCTGAATCCCCTCCTTAGTGTGCAGTTGAAGGTTTGTTTCTGTAGTATCCAGAATTTGTTCCGCTGACGTTTCACCGATTGAAAAAGTATGATCTTGAACATTCAGGGGGCCTTTATTTTCCGAAAATCCGGCAATGATTTTTCCCGATGCGGTGATTAGAGCCAAATTCATTTGTTCTTTTTTATTAATCTTGAACAAGGTTTCTTCAATGGCATTTAGATCTAAATCTACCGCAATGGCCATAGGAAACGGAGCGCTGTTCAGATATCGGACCATCGTAACTGTCCAGCCGGAATATTTAGATTTGTAAGGATCACTGACAAATGTAATCCTTCTATTCTTGTCAGCTGCATCAAACAATGGTTCTCTTTCAGCTAAAGGTTCATCAAATATTCGGGTAGGTGTACTTCCGCCTAGAATAGATAAATCGCTTTTGATCAAATAAATATTACTGACGTAATTACTGTTGAGTTCATACAGCTCTCTTAATTGCTTTTTAATCACGTCCGGATTGTCAATGTTGGCTTTCACCGATGACTCGACCGAGAACAGCATCGTCTGGAAGGAGGAAAAATTAACTGTGAAATACTGATCAATCTTATCAAGTATTTGGTTGGTGTAATAAATGTCAGAGGTTCTTATTTCCTTTTGGACATAGCGATAAGACAATTGGCTTATCAAGATTATGCAGCTTAATACAAATGCAAACACGATAAAAAATAGTTTTAAAGGCAAGCTGATTCTTCTTCGCATCGATCATCTTCCTTTTAAATCTGTAATAAACAAATAATAGCATATGATAAGAAGAAACGCCTTCGGCGTCCTTTTTAAGGACGATAAGCGTTTCTTCGAAAAATAGAAAAATAAAGTATAAAGTAAAAAGTAAAACTTAACCTTCTTATATTTCAATAAAGAGAGGGGCTAATTATGGCCGCTCTCTTCGTTTAAAAGATAAGGAACATTTATATGCTTCGCGCATAAATGTTCCTTATCTTTCTCGCTGAAACGGTACCGTCCTTTAAAAGGACGGCGCCGTTTCTACTTGATTTACTTGATTAAGCCTGCTTCTTTAAATTGCTTGATTACTGAGTCTTTATACTTCTGCATGTCAAACTTAGTTTCCAATGTATTGAGGAAATTGTCCCAGTTCGAAAGAGGTTCTTTGCCAGTCATAAATTTGACCAAGCTTTCATTAATGTAACGTTGGCGGTCAGCTGCCAATGAATCGTTCGGGTCTTCAGTCAATAAATTCCCGGGCAACGTAGCCGCCACGTATTTCTGGTTGTTCTCAAAAGCTTCTGCCGTCTTAGGATTCTGGAAGCTGAAGTACTCAGCATCATCACCACGACGCGGCATTCTATAATGATCGACCCATAAGTACTTTTCTTTCATCTCCTTTGATAATTCGGAGGTTTTATTTTTGATCTTGCCGTCTACCAAATCCCAATGAATCCCTTTAATTCCGTATGCAAAATTCGGATATGCTTCTTTGTCCGTAAAGAGATAATTTAGCATGGACAAGATCCGAATGATTTTGTCCTTATCCGCTTTCTTGGATATGGCCCATGAATTGCCTTGGAACGATTTTCTCTCTACAATTTGATCACCATAAGGACCTGTCATTGGAGGAATGACGATCCATTCCGGCACCTCTCCACTGATTTCTTTCATTTTTTGCTGATAATCTGGTTCCAACCTGCGGGCATCTCTTATCATGAAGCCAACTTTACCCTTAAATAACTTTTGGTCCAATAAATCGGGAGTATTCATCGTCACCCAGTCTGGATCTACAACTTTAGCTTCCATCATTTTATTGATATAAGCGAGTGCTTCTTTCATTTTTGGGTCGGTAAACAGGAACACCGGTTCATTGTCTTTCACATCAATGGCTGAGGGAGGATTGACACCAAACATCCACATCAAACTATCGAAGCCGTAGGTTTGCAGATTACCTTCTTTATTCATACCGCCTATGAATCCGTACGTATCATTTTTGCCATTGCCGTCCGGGTCTTTTTCTGTAAAGGCTTTCATAACTTCAAATAGCTCGTCGGGTGTTGTTGGCACTTCCATATTCAGCTTTTTCAGCCAATCATTACGGATAAAGAAGCTTCGACTAATACCGTTTACGTTATCATAACCTGGAACCCCAATGGTTTTTCCCTGATAGGACATCGCCTCCCAGGAGTCGTTGCTAAAACGTTTCTGCAATTCAGGAAATTGATCCAGATACGGTGTCAAATCCGCAAGAACGCCCTGGTCATAATATTGTGCAAGATCAGCCCGGCTCTTTAAGAAGATCAAATCTGGAATATCTCCGCCAGCAATGAGCGTATTTAATTTAGTCGTTGCTTGCCCTGATTGAGGAATCATCATTTCCAAGTCGATATTTACTGCTTTCTCCAACATTTGGCGTTGGATATCTTCTTCACGGGGAGGAATCGGAGCAGCAGCATTGAAAGTTCCTTGGTTAAACATCGAAATTTTCAATTTGGTTTCAAAGGGACTAGACTGGCCTTGTGAATTACCCGAAGCTGTCGATGTAACCTCTTTTTGTTCCCCACAGCCTGACAATACTGTTCCCACACCGACCATTGCTGTCAGAATAGCAAATGTAATCGCTTTACGTTGCATAATGACCTCTCCTTTGCTTCTATATTATCACGGTTTCCCCGTAACAACTCAGGTTGGAATATCTTTTTAACCTTTAACCGATCCCAAGAGCACACCTTTGGTAAAATGCTTTTGCATAAATGGGTAAACGATCAAAATCGGAACTGTAGTCACGACAACTGCTGCCATTTGTATAGCGAACGTACTAACAGCTCCGGTATTGGCAAGCGAATCAGCACTTTGTGTTGCGACGTTAAGCAGGATGTTGCGCAAGATCACTTGAAGCGGCATTAAGTTGGAATCATTGATATAAACAATAGCATCGAAGTAACTGTTCCAATGCCCGACTGCGTAAAATAAAGAAATTGTGGATAGGACGGGCAAGGACAGAGGTAAGATGATCCGCCATAGCGACTGAAGTTCACTTGCACCGTCTACCCTCGCTGATTCCTCGATTTCAGCAGGCAATTGCTCGAAAAAGCCTTTAATGATCACCAGATTAAATGCACTAATGAGATTTGGAATAATCAATACCCACGGGCTGTTTAGCAATCCCAGAGAGCGGACTAGTAAATAAGTCGGAATTAATCCTCCCCCAAACATCATCGTAAAGACAATGAATAGTAAAAATGGGCTGCGACCCGGCAAATATTTTTTGGATAACGGATATGCCGCGATTACCGTAAAGAACACATTGAGAGCAGTGCCCACAATCGTTCGAAACAATGTAATTTTATACGCCTGCCCAATACCATGAGAAATAAATACTTCTTTATAGGCTAGAAAGGTAAAGGTTTCTGGTATAATAACAATTCCTCTTCTTAGCACTTCCGATTCTGGCGTTACTGAAACAGCAACCACATATAGAAAGGGTAGTAAGCAAAGTAGAGCTAGCAAAATAAGAATAAAATAAACGAATGCTTGCCAGACCTTTTCTCCGATTGTCAAATTGATCATTTTGATAACCACCTCACCAAATTTGCCCATCGAATTTTTTGGCGAGCTTATTCGCTGCCAACACTAAAACAAATCCGATGACCGCTTTAAATAATCCCACAGCAGTAGCCAAGCCAATCTTAAGTCGCTCGAGCCCTTCACGGTATACCCATGTGTCGATAATGTCGATCTTCTCCTGATTAAAGCTGTTGGCAAACATGAATATTTGGTCAAAACCAGCATCCAGAATATGGCTTAATTTAAGGATCAGCATCAGAATCATAACGCCTCGAATGCCGGGAAGTGTTACATGCCATAGCTGTCTCCACTTGGAAGCGCCATCAATTTTAGCCGCTTCATATAAGCTTGGATCGATTCCTGCTAATGCTGCAAGGTACAATATCGCTCCCCATCCAATATCCTTCCATATTTCAGATAAGATGATCAGCAGTCTGCCCCAGGCAGGTTCCGTTAGGAATGAGATGGGTTCAACTCCAGTTTCCTTCAAAATCATGTTAAAAAGACCATCCCCTGGGGCTAGTAATGCCACCATCATTCCATAAACAATGACCCATGATAGAAAGTGGGGTAAATAAGTGATCGTTTGTACGATTTTCTTAAACCATTGGGTATAAACTTCATTGAGCAGCAAAGCAAGTATGATAGGAGCTGAGAAACCAAACAACAGCTTATACAGGGATATGATAATCGTATTTCTCATGATGTCCCAGAAATAAACGCCGTTCATAAAATCTGTGAAATTTCTAAATCCCACCCATGGGCTATCCCATAGTCCCAAAGCTAGGTTATAGTTTTTAAAGGCAATAATGATTCCCGCCATAGGAATGTATTTGAATACGGCAAAGTAAACTAATGCCGGGAACAAGAGAGCGTACATCACTTTATACTTTTTTATCGTCCTTATCCATGAGTTCCGCTTTTTGGGGAGGGGAATGGCGTCCGCTGCCAATTTTGCTTGCATATCATCACCTCGTCTTTATTTGTATTTGTATAATAGCATCTCGTTATTGGATAAATTTCTGTAATTTCAAGAATTTCTTATAAGATATTAAGTAAGTACAGCCCTGGATAATTCCAATGCAATAGGCATGATTGTCTTGATTTAAAGCTGTACAATAACTCTGGCTCGAAAGTTTCAGTATAGACCAAATACAATCCTGAGGTCCCAAACAAAAAAAGCCCTAGAAAAAATTGGGCTTAATTTAATGAGTCATGTTTTTTTATATAATGCATCCACGTATTTTATTTTCCATTACTAAAAACTACATTCATGAGCAAAAAAGGCATCCTCCATCCCTGTTCACGTAAGTTTAGACTTCTCAATATATAAATTAATAATGTTTATGACTGAGCCAAAATTCCTTTAACAAACAATGAGACACTATGCTTGTAGAACTCTTCCTCGGTGACAAATTGGGATTGATATTGCCGGTGAATCAGCTCGCTCATCTGAAATCCGTAACACATCGAGAGAAAAGACATTGCGACAAGACGCTCATCCTGTCTGGCGATAACTTTTTTCTTCTGCAAGCGTTCGAAATATTCAACCAGCAAGGAGTGAAGCTTCGCCGGCGGATCCGCGAGCACTCTGTCTAATTCGGGAAGCATTCCTTTGTCGCGGATGCCAATCAAAATGATGTCCGCATTTTTATGGAAAAACAAACGGTACTGCTGACTTACATTTAGCAGATCGACTTCCGGATTATCGGTCGCTTCCTCTTTTAACAGCTTCTCAAATTGCGGAATATCCGAATGTCTTTCAATGATGGCTTCCAATATCCCTTGCTTACTTCCAAATTGCCGAAAAATCGTAGATTCATTGACTTTAGCTTCTGTTGCAATGGCTTTGGTGCTTACTCCCCGATAGCCATTCTTTTTGATGAGCCGTGTCGCGGCTTCAATGATTCTGTCTGAAGTTTGCATTGTATTTCTCCTTTTGCATATGTTAAACCTATTCTACTACAAGTTCTGCAGTCAGGTACCAATTGCGTGAGCGTGCCCTTTTACTATCATATCGCAAAGAATAAATGCAAGCAAGTACTCGCTTGTATTTATTCTTTGCATTCTCTATAATAATGACTTAGTCAGTATGCCTTATCCTAAAAACATAAACGTAAAGGAGAATTTTTATGAAGTATGGACGTATTATCCAAAAACCTCGCGTTAAATTTTTTGAAGTCGCAGATGGCGTCTTTGCTGGTATTTCGCCGTATCGTGGGATCAGTTGGGCCAATGCCGGATTCATCAACAAGGGTGATGGGTTGGTGTATGATACGTTCTTCGATTTGTTCCATGCACGGGAAATGCGGGAGGTTTTTATGGAAGTAAGCAACGGCGGCTCTCCCGCATATGTCGTGAACTCGCACTATAACAGCGACCACGCCTGGGGAAACAAAGTGTTTGAAGATGCTTGTATTATTATGCACAAGGAAGCCTCCAGAGAGCGTCTCACCGAAAATATCGCCTGGATGGACAGCGTCATCAGAAGAGGAAAGAATTCTCCGGAATCGACTCCGGGCGAGCGGTTTTTTGCAGCGGAATTTGAAGGGTTCGACCTGGAAGGCGTAGAATGGGTGCTCCCGAGTATTGAGATAAAGGACGATATCAACATCCGTCTTGGCGATACAGAAGTTATGATTCACAACGTAGCTCCAGCCCACTCTGATAGTGACTTACTGTTGTGGATGCCAAAAGAAAAAGTGCTGTTCGCTGGCGATGTCGTGTTTAATGGTTGTACGGCATACAGCGAAGAGGGAACCCTCAATTGGGTTAAAGTGCTTGATCGCATTATTGATGAAATTAAACCCGAAATCGTTGTTCCAGGGCATGGCGCCATTTGCGGCTTGGATTTCGTGAAGGAACAGAGAGACTACCTCTTGAACCTGATCAGCGAGTTCAACAAGTATTACAATGATGAAATCGATTCCTTGTCCCTGACCAAGCAAATGGATATTTCCCGCTTCCTTCATTGGATTCAGCCAGAACGCTTGTATGTTACAGTGGATATCCTATTGAAAAGCAAACGAGGGTTGCCACCCCTTCCAGTTTGGAACGAGGTGCCTGCTAAGCTGGAAGACATGAAAGCTTTCTTGGCTGGAAAATATGACAATCAGATCAAGCCATGGGACCCTATGAGTGTTTGGCAAGAATAGCAATTTACAGCTAACCTATGAAAACAAAAGAACGGCCCTGTCGCTAATGATGCGAACAGCGGCGGTTCTTTTGCATTGTTCCAAGGAATTAAAATCGGTGCTTAGAAACGATTATGATAAAAAATGGAGAAGGACTATGACTTACTAGAGGAGAATCTCCCCAATTGGATTGGAGAGATTCCCGTTGTTGTTGTATTTATTATTCCAAATAGCCTTGGGCAAGTTTCATTAGGGTTTCTTTGCTTACTTTATTTATGTCACCACGTAAAGTATAGGCGTATTTCACCTTTTTGTCTGGGCTCTCGTATACCCATTTCAGCTCGTGCGTCTGCGAAGGAGCAAATTCTGTATGCAGCATTTCTACTCCCTTCACTTGAATCTTCTCCTGCTTAAATTCAACCTTTTCGTCAATATACATTGTAGGGTCGCTCTTTCCACTCAGATTAGTGATATCAACCCCGATTTCATCTTCGCCATTTTTATACGTAGCAAAGAGAAGGAAAAACTGATCTGTCATTTCAACCGGCATCATGGCATATCCCTGATTGGATTCTTCCGCCTGCTTTCTCAGTTTTTCTGCCATTTTCTTTTTTTCTTCCGAAGAAGGAGGATTCACTTCCTGAGCATTTTTAAAGATTACGTCCGCCTTCTGGAATGTATAAATTCCATTGATGTTGTCTGCGATCTTAATGGATTGATCCGTAATCTTATCACGCAATTGAGATGAATCGTGGAAGATAGTCAACTTTGTTCCAAGATCTGTTTGATGATTCGGGTTATTGGCAACCAAATAGAACAGCCCAGCTTCCCCGTTCTTTAGCACCTTTTCCTTCAGTTCAAAAAATGCCTTGAACCGCGCTGCCTCATCTTTCGATTCTGTTTTTTCGTAATCTTTCGTAGATTTCGTTTCATATACGACTTTGCCATCCTTATTGGTCAAAGAATGATATTGAACTGCCGCATAACCCGTGGAGGCCATTAACATCATCCCTACACACGCAGTCAGAACAACTTTATATTTCATAAAAAACCTCTCCTTTTCTTTTGGCTTAGCATGTATTATTCTCATTACTTTTCCTGTCAAGTCGGCGTCAGGAATGCTCGCGTCATCAAACAGTTTTTTCAAATCCCGATCCCTGTCCATATTCATACACTCCCACTCCCTTCACTTGAGCATAATACTTTCGAAATTTTGCAGATGTACGTTCGTACCTTTTACGAAGGCTGGCGCTGTTTTTACCGAGAATCAATCCGATCTCCTGATAGCTTTTATCCTCGACACAACGTAAGATTAACAAATTACGCTCTTCCGCCGATAATTTTGCCATGGCCTGATGTACGGATTCATCAAAATAGTTGGCTTCAATATGCAAATCGACTTCATTATTTTCTTTATCATCCTGGTAAAAGAAAGGCAAATATTTAACCAACTTTCGCTTACGGATGATGTCTATACATTGATGGTAGGCAATCTTGTATATCCAGGCGCCAAAATCGATCTGATATTGGGTATATTTTTTCAAGGTGCGGAAGGTCTTCAAAAATACCTCCTGTGCGTTCTCCTCGGCTTCGGCATAATTGCCCAGCATGTGATAACAGTAGAGAAAAATCGGTTTTTGATAAATCTCCATGATTTTCTCGAATTGTTCTGTGTTCCCATCCAACACATCTGCAATGATCTGATTTAACTCCGTATCATTCAAGCTGTCTCCCCCCTTTCACTCTATACAACGAAGAGCTCGACCCAAAATGTGACAGCAATAAAGATCATTACAATCTAAATCGAGCTTCGCAAGGAGCTTGTGTGGCCCTTTTCCGTTGGAATGTTTGTCCTTTTTTCGCCATAAAAATATCCCCTCCAAGTGTCACTCGAACCTCCATGATAACATGCAGGTTTTTTCGAGTGTCTACTTGAAGGGGATAATACCAAACAAGATCAACCTTTAGTTTTTATCTTAACCATTTTTTGAATCAATCGTGTATAAACCATCGGAATCTGAGAAGTGGCATTTGCAACAAGTTGATGTGTTTGGTCTATATTTACACTTCAACTTCTCCGATCATTTGCTGTTCGATTTGTTTCATCTCATAAAAATAGCCTTTTTGCCCCATCAACTCCGAATAGGACCCCGTTTCGACTACCCTGCCTTGGTCCATGACCACAATCTGGTCCATCTCTTCTAATCCGGTTAGCCGATGACAAATCAGGAGAAGCGTATCATTAGCCGCCTGTGCGTAGAGATGCTTCAATACGTGATGCTCTGTCACATAATCCAGCGATGAAGTTGGTTCGTCCAGAAGCCATACCCGTCCTTTGCGGAGCATCGCTCGCGCCATAGCCAACCTCTGCTTCTCGCCGTCTGACAGATTCTCCCCTTTTTCATACACCATATCGGTCAACGATGTATCGGGCAGCTGCATTTTAGCTAGCACATCCAACAATTGTTCGTCAGCGTGTTCTTCTCCATTCAGCAGCAGGTTGTCCCGAATCGTTCCCCGGAAGAAATGACTTTGCTGAAATACCACATTAGCCGTTTGCCAAATGCTCGTCTCGTCCAGTTCCTTCACCGAAATACCGTTTAATCGTATCTCGCCAGCCGTTGGTGTTCGCAGTTTGAGCAGCAATTCGATATTTGTTGATTTTCCTGACCCACTCGGCCCGACTATTGCCGTTTTGGAGCCAGGTGAAATGTGCAGGGACATATCCCTGAGTGCCGGTCTCCACTCCCCTTCATATTGAAATGTAACATTGGATAGTTCCATCGTAACAGCATGATTAACAGGCAATGTGCCACTTGGTTGCGAAGACTGCTCATCAAAAGTCTGAACTGTTTCCGTCAGTCGTTTGGCTGCGTGTTCGCTATCCTCTTTATACGCGGGTAATGTGGCCATAGCCGCCGCTTCTTCAAATACGGTTTGTGATGCCATAACCAACATGGCAAGAAATACGCCTGCAAGCGCTCCTTCCATAATTAAATAGGCGCCGAGCGTCAGCACTCCCCAGGAAACGAGAAATGTAACAAAAGTGTGCATCGATTGCCCGCGCAGCAAGTGCCCGGCTGCTCGTTGCTGTTCAGTTGCCAATACAGCGGAAGCATGCTGAAGCTGCTCCTCCCGCTGTGCCAATTGACCATATACTTTCAAATCCCGGAAACCGTACAACACTTCGGTAACTTCCGTGGACAGCTGCGCCCTCTGCTCACGAACGCGTCCATGTGTTCTCCGCTGCCCGAGTAACACAATTCCCGGTACAACGAATGCCGTTACCAGCATACCTATTACAAACAAAACGGCAATCCAGATCGAAAAGGTAGAAGTAAACAGCACCGTAGCCAAAAATACCATGACGACCATGATCGGAGGATAAGCGACTCGCAAAAAATAATTTTGCAAACTTTCCACATCCCCAACGATCCGCGCAAGCAGATCCCCGCTTCGATTTTTGTTCAATATACCAGGCGTTAAAGGAATAAGCTTGGCGAAAAAGGATGTACGTAAACGGCTAAGCATGGAGAAAGTCGCCCGGTGAGAATACAAGCGTTCTCCATAACGACTCGCCGCCCGAAGCAGACCCAGCAGTTTGACCATGGAGGTGAGTACAATTAAAGTATAAAGCGGTGGCGCAAATACCGTTTGCGAAATCAGATACCCGCTCGCAGAAAAGAGTGCCACACCGGCTATGCCGGCAATAAATCCACCCAAAATCGAAAGAATGATATCCTTGCGCTCCTGAATCATCGCCTTTGACAGAACAGCCAGTTCATTCATGAGGATATCCCCCCTTTCCGCTCTACATCAATCATCTCGGCATACTGAGGCAGGCGCTCCAGAAGCTCGTCATGTCGTCCCGAGTCCACCAACACTCCATTGTCCATAAACAAAATCTTGTCGGCTTGTTGAATCGTATATAATCGGTGAGCCACCGTAATCATCGTAGCCGTTTTTGCCAGTTTGGCTATGGAGCGTTGCAGTACCCGCTCGGTGTGCAAATCCAGTCCAACTGTGGGTTCATCAAACAAAATGATAGCAGGACGCTTCAAAAAAGCGCGTGCTAAGGCAAGCCGCTGCTTTTCCCCACCAGACAGTCCCCGGCCTCCTTCACCAACAAAGGTATCAAATCCATGCTCTAATTGGGCTGTAAGCGCAGCAAGTCCGGCTTCCTCCCCCGCCCGCTCAATTTCAGCTCTGGAGATGTTTCCACCAGCACCAATCGCAATATTTTCAGAAAATGTGCCTGCAAAAATATACGGATGCTGTGTAATGTAGCTAACATGTTCGAACCATTCGGTTTCATCGTATTGCGAGAGTGGACTTCCATTCACCAGAAGCGTACCCGATTCTGGTTTCAGCAGACCGGCAATGAGATGTAGCAAAGTCGTTTTGCCGGAACCGCTTTTGCCAACAATGGCAATGTGTTCTCCTGGACTAAGCTGGATCCGCCCCGTCTTAAGCTCGAAAGAATCTGGAGCATACTGAAACCGAAGTTGGTCAATTACGATAGACGGTGGTATTAAAAGGTCTCCAGAATGGGCAAGTTCCAGTTTGCTTATTCTGTCGGTCCTATCCCCGACCTTATCTATGCTGTCGATCTCGTCGATTCCATCGGTTGTTAATGCTCCTTCAATGCCATTAGCGTCCCTGCTCTCCCCTGCCGTTTCCTCAAGCATCTGTTCCACCTTACGAACCGCACCCATACTTGTCCGGCCGCTGTGAAAGGCTGTTCCCGTATTCTTTAACAGGTTGTAAAACTCGGGAACGAGCAGCAAAACGAAAAAGGCAGTGTGGAACGTCATAGCTTTGAAAACAAGCAACTGGATGGCCAGTTCGAGAGCCACAATACCAATGCTTAGCATCACGATTGATTCCAGCATGAATGTATTCGTAAACGCAATCTTCAAAATACCCATCGTGGCATCACGATAACCCAAGCTACTGCGTTCAATCTCCTGTTGCTGACGGTGAGCCCGTCCAAATATTTTCAATGTCACCAGTCCTTGAAGAGAGTCCAGAAACGTCCCTGAAAACTCAGCCAGTTGCGCATATTTTTCTTCGGATTTGTTCTTCGTTTTCAGCCCTACCAAAATCATGAACAGCGGGATGAACGGAGCAGTAAACAATAGAATGAACCCCGTGTTGGCATGTTGGATAAATGTAACGACCAAAATCAGAACCGGGATGATAGCAGCTTCCATCATACGCGGCATGTATTGACTGAAATAACTATCAGCCTCATCCACAGCATCCAGAGCAATACTGACCTTCCCTCCCGTCTGTCCACTAAGGGTTGAAGGCATGGAAGCATGGGTCAAGTTTTGCAGCACGGCTGCGCGCATATTTGTCTTGGCAGCAGCTGCCATATGCAAGCCAACAATACCGTTTCCATAAGACAATAGTGTGCGTACAGCCATAATAGCCAGAAGTATACCGAGCAACAGGATAACCGATGAAAATGAAGCTCTCTCCACAAAAATCCGTTGGACTGCTTCAGCAAGCAGTCCAGCCTGACTCACAATAGCTATACCAAGCCCGAGCGAAATGATTGCGAGGAGAGCCATGTTTTTCCTTTGTGAAGACATTTGTTGAGAAATCAAACTGGATTTCCTCTTCACAGATCACACCTCCTTTATATATAGGCTTGTAGGGAAACCTCAAACATGCCGTAATGGATTAATCAGCTTTATTTTTTCCCTTTTACATAATCCGCATCAAACAGGAAGAGTCTGAAGACCAGAATAAGGGATGGGATCAACAGGCATAGACCGCCGATAAACACAATAACTAATGCTAAGCCCATTGCCGGTGAAGTTGCACTGCTCTGAATCGTGATATACGGATCAAGAATATAAGGGTATTGCCCAATTCCATAAGCGAAAAAGGCACAGAAAAATTGCAACATGACGCATATAAAAGCTAATCCGTAACGGCGTCCGTTATATAATAGCCACATCGCGATCATGAAGAAAGCAACGGAAAGTGCCAGCAACCACCATAAATCCATCATATTTTGAAAATGCCGCTCATTGTGTTGACCCAAATAGATAAATGCTGTAAGTGCGAGGATTATCGTCGGTGTGCTCCAAAACAGGGCGTAGTTGCGCATCAGCTTCAACGCGGAATGATCCTCTGCCCGAGAAGCGTAAAATGTCAGAAATGAGCCGCTAATGAACAAAACGGACACAATTGCCAGTCCAACGATACTCCACGATAACGGATTGGTGAACAGCGCCCAGTAATCCAGAGAAACCGTCTCCCCCTGCTTCACGATAAAGCTGCCTTCAGACAAAGTTAGCGCCACTGACAACGATGCTGGAATAAGCAAACCTGTAGCTCCGTACAAAAAAAGATATACTATGTTTTTCTTGGAACCGTAATTTTCAAAAGCATAGAATGAACCGCGAATCGCAAGAAGAATCAATGCAATGCTTCCCGGAACAAGTAGCGCGGAGCCATAATAATAGGCTGTGTCCGGAAAAAAACCGACGATGCCAATGTAGAAAAAGATAAAAAATACATTTGTAATTTCCCAAACGGGTGATAAATAACGCGAAATCAGACGATTAATGAGATGATCCTGCTTCGTTAAACGGGCATAAAAGGCGAAGAAGCCCGCTCCGAAATCAATGGAAGCTATAATTAAATAGCCGTACAAAAACAGCCAGAGCACCGAGATGCCAATCAATTCGTAACTCATCATTCAGTGCCCCCCTTTTCCGTAGATTGATTAGGATGATCCTTCATCCATTTCTCCATCTCAGCTTCTGCCGGATTATTGTTGAACAAGCGTCTTAGCACGATTACACACATACTGCCGAGAACGATGTACAAGAGCAATAAGGCGAAGAATATAATTCTTACATTCGGTGAAGACGTGGCCGCCTCCTCAACACGCATATATCCACGGATAATCCACGGCTGTCGGCCAACCTCTGCATAAAACCAGCCCAGCTCAACAGCCAGAAAAGCGAGGGGGGCGCTCAGTGCGATGATGCGAAGCATCCACTTGTTAAGCTCATTACGCTTTTTCCAGAACACAAACAGAAAATATAGGAACGAAATCGCGAGCAGAGTAAATCCGATTCCGACCATTAAATCAAACAGATAATGAACGAGAAGTGGTGGCCATTCTTCCTTGGGGAATTCCTCGAGCCCCGTCACCTCTGCATTAAAGTCTCCAAAGGCCAGGAAGCTGAGCAGCTTCGGAAGATGAAGAGCCCCTAGAACTTCATGCTCTGCATTCAGCCATCCCAATAGAACCAAATCCACACTGCTACTCGTCTCAAAATGCCACTCTGCCGCTGCAAGCTTCTCTGGTTGATGCTCGGCCAAAAACTTGGCGGACACATCACCGGCTAACGTGTTCAGCAAACCGAATAGTAAAACGACCGCCATCATGAGATTTAAAGATTTTTTGTGGTATGCGGACACACCTTTTCTCAGCATCGCGAAGGCTGCAATCCCGGCTAACAAGGCAGCTCCTGTTAAATAGGCCGAGCTTAATACATGGAACACTTTGGAGAACGTCGCCGTATTCAGCATCGCTTGCACCGGG
Organism: Paenibacillus sp. FSL L8-0333; assembly: GCF_037965665.1. Classification (NCBI taxonomy): domain Bacteria; kingdom Bacillati; phylum Bacillota; class Bacilli; order Caryophanales; family Paenibacillaceae; genus Paenibacillus; species Paenibacillus sp. FSL L8-0333. The sequence continues at coordinate 3,576,345 of NZ_CP150186.1, read as the reverse complement.
TTAATCGCTGTGAATTGGCCTGCTTCCATGACAAAGCCTTCAGGCTGGTTCATGAATCCGTTCACCGTCGTAATAAAAACGGCAGACATGCCTGCCCCGGCGACAATCGGTATCGTCAGCAGCCAATGGGTATATGGATTTTTGAACCGATCCCACGTATACAAATAAATGCCCAGGAAGATAGCCTCGAAAAAGAACGCGAACACCTCCATGAATAACGGAAGTGCAATGACATTCCCAGCCAGTTTCATAAAATTCGGCCATACCAGGGCCAGCTGTAGTGAAATCGCTGTACCGGTCACAACACCAACCGCCACAGAAATGACAAATCCTCGAGACCACCTCTTTGCCATAAGTGTATAATGGGGGTCTTTCTTCCGGATCCCGATGAACTCTGCTATAGCGATCATTAGCGGTATACCGACGCCAATCGTCGCAAAAATAACGTGGAACCCGAGAGTCAAGCCTGTCACTAGCCTGCTCCATAGCACCGTATCAATTGCCATTCTTTACTGCTCCCTTCAAAACTCTGTTCATTTTTCGTCTTAAGTTGATACTTATGATTAGGCCCGCTAACTGTAGGCTGCATTCAATATCAGGTTTAGCAAGGCTCAGCGACATCGTTTCCTGTTCGTTTTAGTATGACATTCCTCGTTCTTTGCTATGTAAAAAGAGAAATATTTCACAAAGCAAGAGTTGGCGAACCTGATTTACCTGTTACTGAGCAGTCAAATTAATAACGTGGCCTAATAATTAAAGTTATCTTATCTTAAATTTTAAGTATTTCAATCATCGACATCTCTTAATCCCTAAACGTTCAAGAAAGGGACAAATCTTTCTAACAACTCAGTGAATAACACAAAAAGCACCCGAAGGAGCTATTGATTGATTAGCGTATATGTGATGTCACAAGTTTCCTCCTACTTCGATGCTAACAAAAAAACGAAATTTTCTCATTTTAAGCCGTAATATACCCCCTTTTTGCAACAAAAAAACACTGACTTAAATCATCAGTGTTTTTGAATTCAAGCTAATTTCATCTTCGTCATGACAAATCTTGAACTGCCACCATCATTTAGTACGACCGTAGAAAAAAGAATACCCATCTGACTTCCCGAGTTTAGTCGTCTCCGTTCCGTCCACTAGCTTGACCGCTTTCAGCAACGATACAATTTGCGTATTCATTAGCTTTGCATCAAATTTGTCCATCTCTCTGTTGTCACTATCCACGAGCAGATAGTCGGGCATTGGAATGAATCCAATCACCGGTATCCCTGCTTCAAATAAGGGCTGACTCTCTCCAAACTCAAACTTGTTATGTCCACGCAATAATACAGTACGTGTGCTATCTGTCTTTTCAATAGCCTTCAGCCAAATGGCTGCCATCATTTCATTGCCTGCATACGTATATTCTGTACTTATTTGTCCAGTTGGACCATAGTGACCCGTATCATCGTCCTTCCACTCCATGCTGCCTAAATGCTCAACCGTAATTCCAGCTACAGCTTTTAAATGGCCATTCTTGCCATCCCAGAGCTCTCGATGCCCCTCCATCCAGGTGGAAGTTGCCTGAGAGGACCCTTTGAACTCCGGTAATCTAAAATGCCCTGTCACAAAAGCGAAAATCATCGTACGTTCCGGCTGCTCCTGCTGTAAGTAACGAATCATAGACAGCATACCCACAGCGCCATTCTCCTCCACTACATTTATCCCATCCGTATGGGTATTTACGATAATCGCTTCGTCTTTATTCTTACCGTCAATCTTCACATAAAAGGATTCTGTTGGGGCATCTTTTTGTATTTCCGCTTCTAAAATAACCGTACCTTCTTTATGCTCTTGAGCTGCGCTGATCACCTTTTTCCCTTCCGTTTCATTAACCCAGATTGCAGGGATTCCTGCATAATCGGTGGTAAAAGGCACATATTGCTCTTCAACCTTATCGTCAGATACCCCTTTCCAGACTAAAACAACAGCTTTTACGCCCATTTCCGTCGCTTGCTCCAATTTAGCTTCTTTTAAAGCTGTAGTGAGGACCAGATCGCCTTCATTTGGGGCAATTTGGTTGTCCATTGGAGATGAAGCCCGCATATTCATAACGATCCCACTTGGAAAATTTCTAAAATTCTCAATTTCAATGACAGCAATTTTTCCACTGGCCTGGCCATATTCACCACGCTTCGTATACACCAGCTCCCCTGTCACACCTTTTTCGTCAGTTTCCCCGGAATAGGGAAAAGCTGAAGAGACATGAATTGCCTGCTGATCAATCATTAAAGCACTGTTCTTTTCTTCCCATCGGTCAAAAGTATAGCGATCACGATATACTTGCAGCCCCATATCCGTTACCTGCTGCTCCAGCCAAGCAATAAACTGATTGTGACCCTCAGAGCCGGTTGTACGGCTTCCAAAAGAATTCATTACTTCAATATCTTTCAGCATCATTGCTGCAGAATCCAATTTACGTTCATCGATCGTCATAGCCGCATCAGCTGATAATGCCACAGGTGTTGTAATAGGTTTTGCATAGATTCCAATCCCCCAAAGTGCAGTAACGATAAGTGCAGTAATGCTGAATAACACTTTACGAACGGCTAGAAACGGAGTGACTCTTTTGCTCCCCGATTGCCCAAAGAGTCCTCTACATATGCCCGCTACGATCAGCAGCAGGATAGAAAGCGCAAGCAGCCAAAATTCTCTTGTTAGTAAGAATAGCCCTTCTGCCACCATCACACTAATAAAAACCACATGTACCTTCTCACGTTTCTTTAAGAGTAAAAAAGAGATGCCTAAATCTGCTAACAAAAAGATAATGGTCACGATCGAGATTACCGTTTCTTTGCCAATGAATACCGTAGCACAGAGTGCTAGGATCAAAAGCAGCACCGCTGACAATCGTCTATATAAGATTTCTAACATGACGCCCTCCCATTTTAACTAACGATTATTTTGACATTACATTTGTAATGCCTTATGGTTTTAGCATATTGAAAAGACTCATGAAAAACAATGAAACGAACATCAGAATGTACAAACGGAGGGAAAATGTCATCTCAAATCATGAATTATACAGTCCAAATACCTCTCAGCATCGTTCCAATAAAGAAACTAACCGTTTGACAAGAGAAGCCATCTGCACGGCATTAGTCTTCTTGATCCAGGAACAGTCTTTTAGTAAAATCACCATCACCGATATTGTGAAACGCGCAGGGGTTTCTCGAACGGCCTATTACAACAACTATTCCTCCAAGCAAGAGATCCTGGTGGATTTGGTCGATTCGCTTATTTTCGAAATTAATCAAAAACTCTTACCTTACACCAATGAATTAACAGGCAAAGCTAAAGAACCTCAAAAATTTATCAAAGTGCTTTTTGAAGTAATTTTTCAGCAGCGGAACATCTACAAAGCACTTCAAAGTGCAAAATTTGATCATGTAATTCTGGATTGCTTGAATGAAATGATGCTTTCTACTGCTCATGACAAAAGCGACGAGAATGTGTACCGAATATACTTTAAAGCAGGGGCCCTCTATAATGTTCTCCTTAAATGGATACAATCAGACTTTGCAAAATCCATTGACGAAATGACCAAAATTTGTCTTGAGGTATACCATACTCCAATGTCCCAGGAATAAGGTTTAAAAATCGTGTTTATAAATAAAAAAACAAAGAAACCACGGAACCAAGTTCGGCTCCGCAGTTTAATTATCAACCCTACTATTGAATTTGAATTTGTTTCATGTACTCTTTGAATGCCTCAGCGATTTCTTTATATTTTGTATGATGCAGATAATGTGAACCTTCCATTGGGATCATTTTGCCCTGTGCGGATTGTTTGACTTGCTCCTCATGCAGCGGAATCCACTGTTTATTGTGCTCGTTATTCGATTGAACGAAGAGAAGCAACGGCAAGTCATTTGGCATTGTGATTTTTTCTCCATTTTTGAAATTGGAACCGAGGTGGCTCAGTTCATTCATCAACGTTGGATTGGTCGCGACTTGATTCGAAATCAAACGCATTTGTTCTTTGGTATGCTCATCGAATGCAAGCGATTCATACGGATCTCCGCTCACTTTTTGGACCAATCTCATTAGACCTGATTTTTGAAGAAATTGCATGGCTTTCAAAGGTAATTTGACATCCATTCCGGGTTGATTGGGAACGCTGCTATCGATGCCGACAAAAGCAAGAACTTCATCCGGATATGTGTTCACATAGGTCGCTCCGTAAAGTCCCGCGATGGAATGTCCCATTAGAATGTAACGGTCTACACCCAGCTGCTGCAAAGCTTCGTGAACCTCACTTACTATATTTTCCGTAGTTCTTTCCTTCTCGGTTTCATCGCTCAAACCATAACCAAAAGGCTCGACCACTACGACTTTATAATTAGGGGTAATTTCATCGATCAGTAATTTGAAATCAAGAGCAGGCGTAGGGGTTCCTTGTCCCGGTAGGAGTACAACGGTTTGTTCTCCGCTGCCTTGAATAAGCACATTCATCTTTTTCCCATCCACATTAACATACTGGCCATACGATTCGATTTTCTTTTTCTCTACCCCGTCGCTGATTGCATCAACGATAAAAACGATGCCCATGAACAACACGAGCGCCCCTACAATACCTCCGATTATTTTTAACCATAGGTTCCGTTTCTTGTGGCTCTTAGTCCCAGTTGTTTTTATTTCCACCTTATTTGCCACGTTCATCTCTTCCCTTCCTTGTCCCTGTATCTGAAGTGCCGCCTTGACGACATATTCAAAGTGTAATCAATCAAGATGTACTCTTCGTGACGACAATATGAACGGAATATGAACAAGCCAAATAAGAGGTTTTAGATCAACATCAAATCGGAAATGAAATAATGTTCTTGTCCTTTACTCAAAAAGCAGCGCCTCTCATTTAGAGGATCGCTGCTTTTTATTGTTTACTTCATTTAATTATGTGTAGGTTCTCACTATTATATTATTTTTCAGCACAAATCATGAACAACGGTGTTGACCGGTTTAAGACTTGCTGTTTCTCATCCAGTACTTTGGCGTTCAAATTCTCTTCAGCAAAAATAGTGGTGAATCCTTCTTCCTTGAGAGTCCGTATATCCCATTCGGGACGCCACTCTCTGGTCAGTGGCAATACAAGACTCAGACGGTCTGTCTCCTCTATGTCCTTATGATGCGGGAGCTCACCAAAGCCCTTATCTACATAGACTTTCTGATCCTCTACTCGCTTTTGCTGCATCTCTTCGTCCCAGAGATGGCGATTCCAGTTGGCATCAAAAACCAGTAGCCGTCCCCCAGGCTTAAGTACTCTTTTCCACTCTTTGTAAGCTGACTGCGGATCGGTAAGGCTCCAGGTAACATTGCGGCACACGATCAGATCGAAACTCTCCGCAACAAAGTCAAGCTTGTGCGAATCCATCTTGCGGAAGGTAACGGTGACACCCTCCCGACTGGAGTGGGAACGTGCTTCTTCCAGCATATTGTCGGTACAATCGATCGCAGTAACCAGATGCCCGGCACTTGAGAGAATCACAGAGAAGAAGCCAGGCCCGCAGCCAATATCTAGAACCTGCAATCTTTCCTTCTGTGGTGCGTTAGCGAGGATAAGCTTCAGCCAGGCCTCCCGCTGGAATCCGTTCAGTTCCTTCTGAATGCCTTCGCTGTACAGCTCAGCTTCGCCTTCCCAATACATTTCCACCTCTTGTTGTATACCCATTTATCATTCACTCCTTCTTGGCAAGTATCATGAACCGGTTTACATTCTGGTAACCGTATTTCAAATAATCTAGCGGCATCGCACGGGCAGGGATAAAGTTTCGGTGAACATCTATGGTTCGGAACCCGGCCTGTTTCAGCGCTGTCTCGTCAGCTTCAGGCCGTAATACATTAACAAATGGCAACTCGCTTAGCAGGTTTTTATCTTGACTGCTTCGCTGGCGGATTCTTTGTTCTGTGAGCAGAATCAGCGTCCAGGACAAAGCATACCAAAGTTTACGGAATACAGTCTTGCTCTCTTTATACAAATAGTTGCCGTCAAAAATAATCAGAGTCCCGCCCGGTTTTAGAATCCGGTACCATTCAGCATAAGCCCTCTGTGGATCAGGAAGCGTCCATACTACATCCCTGCAGACCACTGCATCAAAGCTATTCTCTAGCTCCATATGCAAGTCGGCAGCATCAGCGACATAAGCTGGAACTTTGTATCCATAACTCTCAAAATTTCGTGAAGCTCTATCTATCATTCCCTGAGAGGCATCCACCGCTGTAGGCAGATGACCCATCTGTGATAAGAGTATGGAGAAAAAGCCAGGTCCTGTTCCCACATCCATCACCTTTTGCTGGGGAGTTGTTCCCAACCCTTTAATAAGCAGTTGTTTCCAGAGGTTTATAGTTTTTTTACTGCGGAATTGAGTCTGTATGACTTTGTCATAACTCTCCGAGCTTGATGTCCAGTATTTCGAAATCTCTTTTAACATCATTTTTCTCCTATGTCGAGTAGATTCCAGAAGACCGGCATAAAGGTGGAGTACCCCGGTTTAAATCCAGTCACTCTATTATTTACTGCCAAGATATCGTCAGGGAAATAAATAGCTGCAAACATAGCCTCCTGATACAATTTGGAAAAAATGGAGTCATATGCGGTCTGACGTTCCTGAATATCGGTTGTTCCTACTGCTGTGTCAATTTGAGATTCTAGTGCAGGATCAGACCATACCACAGCAGATGCATCAGCTGTTTTATGAAATAAGGAGAGCAAGAATGCATGCGGATTATAGGCATCGTCATAAGTCCGGTACATAATTAGATCATAGGCTTTGCTTGTCCATAAGGCATCGTAATAGGCATTCGGCTCAAGAACCTGAAGATTCACTCTAATGCCAATCTCCTTTAACTCAGACTGAACCAGTTCACTGATGGACTTCCATTCGGGATACTCAGCCTGCTGCAGCACGAAATTAAGCTCAAGCTGCGCTCCGTCCTTCTGTACCATTCCATCTCCGTCCGAATCCGTGTAACCGGCAGTTGCTAGCAGCTGCTTCGCTTCCAGCGGATCGAAGCCGTACCAAGTATTATTGGACTCCGTCACATAAGGAACCGTCAACGGGAACAGACCTTGGGCTTCACTGCCGATACCGTCCATAAGATCATCGACAATGCTTTTTTTATTAATTGCCAAATTGATAGCTTTGCGCACATTCAGATCTTGAAGTGCGGGCGTTTTGTAGTTAAAGATCATAAAATGAGAGTTTGTTCCTTGTGCTTTTTGCAAGGTCAGTGAAGAATCCGCTTCAATCACTGGCACGCTTTCGACCGGAATCTTTCCCATTTGTCCCCCGGCAATGTCAACATCTCCAGCTTGCAGCGCTAGTACTCTGGACTGTGGATCAGGGATTACCTTTAAAATAATTTTCGACAGCTTCGGCATTTCTCCCCAATAATTCGGATTTCTGACGAGTACGGCTTCCTGATCTGTTTTGTAGCTCTCAGCCATCCATGCGCCAGTTCCAATCGCTTTGATGAATTTACCCGTAATATCTCCTGCGGGTTCCACAGCGGAAGGGCTGATAATTCGGACCGGTCTTGCAAAGGATAACTCGGTTAAGAAGGGATAATACGCTTTGTTGAATGTCATTGTAATCGTATGTTCGTCCACAACAACAAGGGATTGCATCGCAGTCGCCACATTTAACGAATTGGCTGGATCCTTAATCCAGCGTTCGAAGGAGAATTTAACCGCATCAGCATTAAACTCCGTACCGTCAGAGAATTTGACGTCATGGCGAAGATGGAACGTATATACTTTCCCATCTTCTGAAATATCCCAAGACTCCGCAAGCGACGGCAGTATTTCGCCTTTTTCACTATACTCCACTAATCCCTCATATATCATCGCGTGCACATTCATCGAACCATCATAGGCACCGGCATCCAATCGGTCTATACCGGCATCGGACGATATAGCAACAGTGACTGTCTTGTCCTGAGCTTCAGATCCTTGTGCAGCTTCATTATTGGCGGTATTATTGGCTCTAGCCGTAGAATTGCTGTTATTACTGTTACCGCAACCTGATATCACCATAACTACCACAAGAAGCATAAAGAATAACGATTTTGATAATAGGCTTTTTGTCTTAAGGTTCGTTCTCATTCTTGGTACATCCTTTCTCTACTTAACATCATAGGAATGGCTGGGTTGCCACTCTGTGCCCAGTCTCTTCTTCCTTAAGCGGGGGTCCTGCACGGGTACCGAAGAGAGTAATGTTCTTGTATAAGGGTGGTCTGCTTGCTGCAACATAGTTGCACCTGATTGCTTCTCTACTATTTCCCCTTGACACATTACTGCCACACTGTCGCAAAAACGATTTACAACTGACAAGTCATGTGTAATGAATACATAGGATAATCCCAGCTCATGCTTCAACTCCTGCAGCAGATCCATCATTTGCTTTCGCAGGGTGACATCGAGACTCGAGAAAGGTTCATCACAGATAATCAGCTCCGGCCGCAAGGAGATCGCTCGTGCAATTCCGACCCTTTGCTGCTGTCCGCCGCTGAGTTCATGCGGATAGCGGTGAATATGCCGCCGTTCAAGTCCCACAAGCTCAAGTGTGTCTGCTACCGTGGCCCTGCGGGCTCCAGCCTTCCTCTCTCCATAGTTTCGAAGAGGCTCCCCGATAATCTGCTCTACCGTAAACAACGGATTAAATGAAGCCAGACTGTTCTGAAACACCATCTGCATCTTCCTGCGGATCATGCGCATTTCGCTGAAGCTCCAGTCCGTATAATCCTCGTTCCGGTACATAACTCTTCCGGAGGATGGTTTCTCCAGTCCCAGAAGAAGTCTGGCCAAAGTGCTCTTACCACAGCCACTTTCCCCCACTAATCCAAGGGTTTCGCCGCTCTCCAGACTGAGAGACAGGTTGTTGACGGCATGAACACTTCTGGCATTACGTGTGAACCACCCCCTTTCCATCCCATATTTCTTGTTCAGGCTTACCGCTTCCAATAACTTCAAGATCACCACGTCCCTGAAAAATGTAATATTACTGTTGTTATCTGCACTCCATTAAGTATTGAGTATAGGAATGCATGGGATTAGAAAAGAGTTCAAACACATTGCCTGATTCCACAATCTTCCCGGACTTCATCACATATACATAATCTGCAAGCTCCGCAACAACGCCAAGATCATGGGTAATTAATAGGATGCCGACATTGTTCGTCCATCTGATTCGGTCTAGCTCTTTAAGAATCTGGGCTTGAATGGTTACATCCAATGCCGTTGTAGGCTCATCTGCAATTAGCAATTGTGCACCGGATACCAGTGCGATGGCGATCATTACTCTTTGACACATACCACCGCTAATTTGAAAAGGATATTTATTGAAAAGCAATTCAGGATCGCTGAGCCCTGCTTGCTCCATCTGCCTCATGGCAAGCAGCTTTGCTTCTTTTCCCGATATACGCTTGTGCAGTTTAATCATCTCCATGATCTGCCTGCCAATAGTAAGTACCGGATTCAGCGCGTTCATAGGATCTTGAAAGATAACAGCCATTTCTGTTCCCCGAAGCTTCTGTAACTGACGGCTGGAGCACTCACGTAGATTGTTACCCTTAAGCCAGATTTCTCCACTTTCAACTATACCTGGAGAATCTAATAATCCTAATATGGACATTGCCGTAACACTTTTACCGCTGCCGCTCTCGCCTACAAGTGCGACAATCTGCCGGGATTTCACCTCGATACTGACATCATCAACTGCCGTAACTTTATAACTGCCTGTGTGAAAGCAGGTGCGTAAATGACTGACCTTCAGCAGTGGAGACTCTACCATCATGTTCTGGCCCCCCACTTTACTACAGAATCGAAAACACGCTCTGGTTGTCGCAAGCCTTCTCCCAACAGATTAAAGCCCAGAACCGCCAGCATGATCATCATTCCCGGAAATAGCATCAACCGTGGCTCCGTTTGAATATAGGCACGGCTGTCGTTCAGCATTACTCCCCATTCCGGTGTAGGCGGCTGAGCTCCCAAACCCAGAAAGGACAAACCCGCAATGGAGAGCATAATCGTACCCACTTCCATAGATGCAAGAACCAGAATAGGCCGGGCTGCGTTCAGCAGAATATGCCTGGGAATAATTTGTAAATGAGAAGTGCCTGACGCTTTGGCCGCTGTAATATATTCACTTTCCTTGATTTGAAGGACCATGCTGCGTATCACTCTGGCATATCCCGTCCACCAGACAGCAGCAAATGCGATTAGCAAATTCTTCATACTGGGACCTAGCATGGCTGTAATCGCAAGGGATAGGATTAAGCTGGGAAAGGCTAGCAATATATCTATGATCCGCATAATCAAATGATCGATCTTGCCGCCAGCGTAACCAGCCAGTAAACCAACAGGGATGCTAATCGCAAAAACAACGATCAACACCATAAACGAATAATTCAGGGTGGTTCGGGTCCCATAGATTAATCGGGATAAGACACAGCGTCCCAGATGATCCGTACCAAGCGGGTATTGCCAGGAAGGCATAGCCAGTTTGTGTTCCATGTGAATCTGCAGCGGATCGGAAGGTGAAAGCCATGGGGCAAAGAGTCCAACGCATATGAACAAAAGTACTATGCCCGCTCCTAACCTTGATCCCTTATTCTTAAATAAGCTAATACGAAATATGACAATCCGCTCCTTCTAAATCGTCACCGCAGCTTGATTCGCGGATCCAGCAGCAGATGTAATAAATCCACTGTCAAGTTAATCAGGACAACGACAACAGCCATCCATAATACGTAACCCTGAATGACAATATAGTCTTTCGCAAAAATCGCCTCAATGGCATACTTACCGATTCCCGGCCAAGAAAATATAGTTTCAACAATAACGGAACCGCCCAATAGCCCCGCTATGTTAACTCCAAGGAGGGTAAGACTCGGAAGAAGCGCATTACGAAGTGCATGCCAAATGATTATTCTCCATTCCTGCAGCCCCTTAGCTCTAGCTGCTGTGATGTACCGCTTGCCCAAAACGTCTAGAAGACTGGAACGAATCAAGCGGATGTAGACTCCTGCCATTCCAAATCCTAGTGTGAGGGCAGGTAGAATGACACTGGATACCCCATCCATTCCCATCACAGGAAATAGCTTAAACTTCACCGCACCATAATAAATTAGGAGCAGACTTAGCCAGTATCCCGGCATTGAAACACTGAGCAGTGCACATACTCTTCCCAGTCGATCAAGCAATTTACCCGGATATAGTGCAGATCCCACTCCTATAGGCAAGGCAATAAGAATAGCGGACAATACGGAACAGGCACTGAGCAGTATAGTTGCCGGAAAGCGACTCATTAGCTCTGTGAATACTGGACGACCGCTGCTGTAAGATAGGCCTAAATCGAGATGGGACACCCGGCTCAACCAATGAAAATATTGCTTATGTACAGGACCATCCAGACCAAGTGCATGTCTGGTCACCTCAATAGCTTCCTGCGTGGGTTTAATGCCGTCAGCACGCAGCATGATCTCCGCTGGATCACCTGGCGTTAAGTGCATCAGCGCAAAGGTAATGCAAGAGATACCGAGCAGCACGGGGATGAGCTGCAATAAGCGTTGCAACAAGTATCGATTGATGGCATTCAACTCCAAGATCTTAATCGTAATAATTACGATTATAGCATAATCTTTTTAAATTAATAGTCTTAATTTGATTTATTTCATGTAGGACATAAAAAAATCAACCCATATTAAATGAGTTGATCTTTAAACATTTGGCCTCTGCACAGTCGCAACTTTTTTTTGCAATAATATTGTCAAATCCTTAATAATCATGTCATTATAAGTAGGTTCATATTAAAAATAACAATAAAGGAAGTGTGTATTTGAATCGGTTCAATTTAGTCCTCATCTATGTTTTATCCATCATGATAGCTTTTCTTTTAGGAATTTACGTGGCCCCTAGCGTTGAAACACGCTTGAATGGGCAGAATGTGGCAAGTAATCCCGTTATCGAAGAAATACCACCTAGTACCGCAGATAAAGCTGCTATTGCTGCTGAATCCAACACTACTGGGTCCAATTCTATTGAATCAGATCCTACTGAATCAGATCCTACTGAATCTTCACTTTCCCCGGAAGCCGTTGTCTTGGAAGATATGCCTTCGGACGATGATACCGGACCCGCCGGTGATGAAGCTGAAGATCTGCCAGCAGCAGATACCCCATCCGGGCAAGGGATTGGTGCGCCATTAGAATTCAAGTATAGTACGAACTCTGCCGATGCTGTTAAGCTGACCTGGGAAGCTGACAACTTAACCGGTAAAAGGATCAATTATTACACAGCCCACATCAGCACGTTTAATCCAGTAGGCGATCCTTCCAATGATCAGCTGAACGGCAAGAGCAGCTTTTCGCTTAAATATGTGGGGCCGGTTGAGCCCAATGATACTTTATTTATTTTCAGTGATTTTACATATCAGAATACAATACATACGATTATTATTGACCAGCTCACACTTCAATATGATGATGGTACTATCGAGACCTTCGACTATGGTTACGAAACTACCGATGATAGCGGCCTATAATCCATATGATTTGCAGCCCTGGTGCGAACCAGAGCTTTTTGCGAGGCACAATGAACTAATGGTAATGTAAAAAACGAAGAGCGGCCTGGAATCCGGCGCTCTTCGTTTTTTACTGTTATTGTTACTGCCATTCAGTTTAGCGGATGACCGTTACCTTGATCGTATCACTGGCAGTTACTCCCGCCGCGTTGACCAGCTCCGCCCGATATTCGTACACACCGGCAGAGCGTCCGCTGATGGTGGTTGCTGCACTTTGCGCCGAAGGTGTATGGGCATTCAGCGGCTGTGAGTCGATGAGCTCCCCGTTTTCATACAGTCGGTACTCTGTAGCGTTAGTTCCCCACCAAAGATTCATCGACACCTTATAGGTGCCATCTCCGTCCCAGTTATCTTCGGACAGAATCGGCTTGCCCGGCGCAGAGTCACTTATGGTGACCGTAAGCGAATCGATCTTGGTCGTGCCATATTTGTTGGTTAACTCCGCAGTGTATACATAAGTGCCGTTCACCTTGCCATGAAGCTCTGTGCTTGCCGTCTGGGCAGCCGGCGATACATCCTTCAGTGTCTTAGAATCAATCAGTGTGCCGTTCTCATAGAGTTTGTAGCTCGTGCCGTTATTACCCCACCATAGGTTCATGGTGACCGTATAGTTACCATCACTAAGTCCATTAGCATAGCTGCTGTTGGAGGAAAGATCAGCCTGTCCTGGCTTACCAGTCGCAATCACCTGGCCGCCAATAACCTGGAAAGTATAGCTCTTTTCAGTCGTATTGCTGGCCGCATCCTGCACGGTGTATTTCACGGTGTGGGAGCCGGCGCCTAAATCGGCGGCGCTCAGGGTCTGGCCCTCGGCAATCGTTTTCCCATCTAATAGAAGCTGTTTCGAGGTGACACCTGACAATATATCGTCAGCAGTCAATTCAAAGTAAAGCTGCGCTCCTTCTTCTACATCTCTCACCTCATGGCCGGATTCCTTCAGTTCGGCAACCGGTGGAGACGTATCAATATTGAGGTTCAACGTCTTGGGATCTTCCGATTTGCCTTTTCCCGGCACAGCATGGTATGTCAATGTATGCCGCCCGTCTTCCTTCAGGTCCACAGGTGTACTGTACTCAGCTTCATTGTTGCCGTTAAGCGAGTAATAAACATTAGCTGTATCTGTATTCGCCTTCAGGGTAACGGTGACCGGCTGGTTAAACCAGCCGGAAGCATTAGGCTCGGCAGACAGCGTCGCCGTTGTCACCGGAGCCCCCTCTTCTTCTGCTGCGGCGAAGTCATCGAGGCTTCTCGGCTTGAGCTGGTAGATGCCTTTAAAAATTGCGGCAACACCTGTGATATTAAGTTTTTGTCCCTCAGTATAAGGGAAGATATCCTTAGTAATGCCTGTCCGGGCATCCACGCGCACATGATTGCTTGTCCCGTCGGCGTTAACTGCGTCGAATTCAAAGGAGCCGCTTGGCGTAGCGTTGATAATGTTCGCCACTGTCACACCGTTCAGTTGAACCAATTGGCCTTGGTTGACATCATTCACCATGTTCGCCGTAATCGGCTGCGGCAGTGCCGCCGTGCCCGTCTTTGCAATTTGTACTGCTTCGGTCAGCTCCAGCTCTGTGTTGTACAGTGCGGTGGACGCTGTTACCTTGACCTTATCGCCCACGTGGAAGCCGCTCTGACTCTGGAAGACATAAACCCCACCGGTTCCATCTTGGAGATAGAAGGACTGTCCGCCAAAGATACCCGGCTCGGTCGTCACGGTCCCCTCCACCGTTACCAGTGATCCGGCTGCCTTAGCCCGGGAATCGCCGATAGAGATTGTAGCCGGTATGGGATCTTCCTCAGCCGGAAGCGGTTCAGCAGGAACATTGCCCAGCGTCACCGATTCAGTCTTGAGGTTTGTACTGTTCTGACGGAGGCGCAGATTGGATGCAGCTGTGGTGCCCGGCTTGATCTGGATCGTCAGGTCCTTGTAGGCATGACCGTTCAGATCAGTCGTCAGATTGAATGAGGAGCTATAGCCGTAGCTGCTTGGCCAGGTGCCGTCGCTGTTCTGAATCTTGGCGATTTGGGCGCCGCTGCTTACCTGGTAGACACCTACCTGGAAGCCGGAAACGCTTGTGCCTGCTGGAAGATTATCTGCACTCACCCGAATCTGAAAATTCTGTGCATTTGGCAGCACAGCCTGGTGCGTGAAGTTATAAACCGCACTTGCAGTGGCTGCTGGTCCGCCGTAGGAGCCTGCTTTGAAGGTGCTGCGATCATACCATTTGTAGCCAGCATTTGGTTGAGCCCAAGGCTCCGGTTGCGGCTCAGTGGACAGCGCTGGCTCCTCGAATGGCAGCAGTGCTGTCGGCTGATCTAGCATCAGGCCATTCACCTGGGTGAAATCCGTATAGCTCTCCTGCTCAGCGAGCCAGTTGACGGTGTTAACCAGCAGTGTGGCATCGTCCACTTCCTTGAAGCCATCGTAAGTTGTTTTCTTGGCGCCGGTATCTTCGCGCAGGTATTTCGGTGTTGCATCCTCTACAGGAGATGAGTCACCGATGAAGGCTGCCTTGCCGGCGCCTTTTTTCGCAACTGCCACATAAGGACCTTCTGCCACACCGCCGCCGTTATAGACCCCCTGGTCTACGGCATTGGCCCAGGCAGCATTGGTTTGCGGCAGGTAGACGATACCTTTCGCACGGGCTGGGTCTAGAATGGCCAGCGTGGAACCGGCATGCATAGCTACCGCCGATACGCCCGTTGTAATGCCGAAGGCTTGATCGGGAGCCACGATGTTGGTTGCGTTAATGTCGCCAAGCGCATTGTAGCGGAAACGGACACCGAACTCGTCCGCCAGCCAGTCAGAGCTAACCACACCCTGCATGGCTGCAGAAGCGACCTCATCGGCATTCATGCCTTTGGCTGGATTGTCCCACGCTCCACGGCGGTAGCCGTTGAAAGCTTCAGAACCATCCCAGCGGTTTTTGTTGCGGTCGGCGTTATAATGGTCGCCGATGAAGAAAATACTGCCGCCATCCTCCACATATTCCGCCATCGCAAGCTGCTCGCTTGCTTTGTAGGGCACGTTGGATTCGGCGACGATGTAGACATCATAATCGGAAAGATCACTCAAAGTAATTGGAGTCGTCTTGCGGAGTTCTTTGACATAATAGCCTTCCTGGGCAAGGGCATTCCCAAAGTCTGAAAAAGCGCCGTCAATCACCCAATCGGCTGCTCCCGCAGTCTGCTCATGGGTGTTGTCAAACAGGATCTTCTGGCCTGCATGCTCATTGACCACTTTGGCCTCAATGTACGGTGCAGGATCGTTTGGTCCTTCTGCGAATACCGCCGAACCGGCTCCGAACGTGAACAGCTGAAGTGGTACGGCCACCGCCACAGCTAGAGTGCTGTTCATCAGCCTCTTTTTCCAAACTGAATTCTTCTCCTTCATACCCTTCCTCCTCAAGAAATAGTCCGGTGAGTAATTACCATAAATACCCACCTGCTTGACATCTACTATCCTATCTCAAAACAATTAAAAAAAAGATAGATTTATGTAAACTGCTGTAAAAATTATACTTTTGGCCTATGAAACGGGTCGAATATAGAAAGGGTATTATGAAAAAAGTCACAGTTGCTGAGGCTCATGATGAAGGATTGGGCTATCGGGATATTAGTACAAAAAAAAGCGAAACGGATAAATGCTCCGTTTCGCTCTCTCCTAAGTTACTGATAACCAAGTAACAAATTCACAATCGTATCAAGCTGAAGCTCTAATGAAAAAGGGTCCTCCATTACGAATTCATCATGATAATTATCGCCATACAAATAAACTTTGCCATTTTTCACTGCAGGGATGCCTTTCCATATGTTACTTTCCATTGCTTTATTGGTTGCATCCGCATCGCCATTATATACAAAAACATAATCACCTAAGTATTCTGGAAGCACTTCAAGTGAAATGGATTCAAACCCCTCCGCCATATTTTTGGCACTTTCTGTTGGAGGTAGCTTCAGCATATTGTATATAGTGGAAGAACCATAATTTCCTCCCTTTGCCGCTAAGACGTACACGGCCTTTTGTGAAAACTGAACAATCGAAACGGTTTCCCCTTCCTTGATAACCCCGGCAAGTTTCGACTTTGCTTCAGCTACTTTCAGTTCATATTCCGTAATCCATTCTTCTGCTTCTTTTTCTTTTCCGAATATTTTGCTTACACTCCTAAATTTATCAAGCGGCCCTGCTGTTTTTAACCCCTCCCAATAAGGCAGAAAAACAGTGGTCCCAATTTTCTCATATTGTTCTATGTTCTCATCGATCGAACCGATAATTAAGTCCGGATCTAGCATCGTTAATTTTTCCAAATTTAAAGGAAAATCCCCTAAATCCTCAATTTTCTCGATCGTTTCTTTGGGTATGTCCGCTTTTTCCATCCAGCCTTCATCCAGCATAAACGTTCTTGCTCCGATGGGTATAATTCCTAATTTCAATAAATGCCCCATATATTGGTCAGCCGCCACTCTTTTCGGCTCTGCTGGTACTTCCACATCTCCCTTAGGCGTTGATACTATTCGAGTGTTCGTACTTTCTTCTGATGTTGCTTGATTTACGGTTCCATTCCCATTACTTTGTTCCTTCGTAGCAGTACCCGTCCCGCTTGAGCAAGCACCTAATAATAGAGAACTGCAAAGCAGTAAAGCTGCCGTCGTCTGAGATTTTGTCATTTTAAACATAGGTAATTCCCCTTTTTCCGTATTATGATAATGATTATCATTATTAATATACTGTTGAACGATGGGTTCAAAAATAGAGGATGTGGGGAAGTTTAATGGACTTTCAGCAACTTTAGGCCGCTGAAACTCTCTTGTTCTAAAATGTGCAGGGGATGCACCTTTTCTTTTCTTGAAAATTCGGCTGAAATAATATACGTCTTTATAACCAACACTTGCTGATATTTCCCCGACCGAAGCATCTGTTGTCATTAAAAGCTCCGTTGCAAGTTCAAGCCTAAACCGAATTAAGTAATCAATCGGACTCATACCTGTGTGCTCTTTAAACAAGGATGACAAATGATAAGCACTGAAATTAAATACTTCCGCAAGCGAATCTAATGTAATTGGCTCCGCATAGTACTCCTGGATATAGGTGATTACCTGGACTGCAACACTTGTTTGTTTCACTTCAGTCTCTTTTCTATGTAATTCTTTTAAAACCTGATGAATGAATTGATAAAAAAGTGATTTTACATTGAGTCTCTCTTCTTGCTCGTTCCATTTTTGATACATCAATTGCATTTTGTTATAAAGTAAAATGGGTGCATCTGGGGAAAAACAATATTGTGTTTGGAACAGATCCTCCTCTTGCATCCATGCACGGTAATAAATGATATAGTAAACAAAATTCTTGCTTGTCGGAACAATATTAAGGGTCGCTCCTTTCCCGCTATGCAGGACTTGAAATCCTGTAAAAGAAAATTCAGACTGATCTAATTGAACTTGAGCGCTCCCTTGTACCGAAAGTAAAAATATACTGGCAGGAATCTTATATTTATGAAGAATTTCGCCCCGAACCCTTTCAATACGGCGCACATCCAATAACTTGACCGTCGCTTGGTCCCAAAGCAATATTTGATTGCTTTTGTGCATAATGACTACCCCTCCGTTATCTGTCTAATACTCATCATAAATGATAACCATTATCAATAACAGTCAAGATATTTAACTTAATAACAAAAATCCGATTGCCCTAAAAGGTGCAATCGGATTTTGTAATATAATTTTATTGTTCAGACGCCAATTGCAGAAAATGATCTGCAGCCAAACGGACAGCCAGGATACTTGCGCTATTGAGTGAGTTATCAAAGATAAGTACATGATTGTTTTTCACTGCTTCCAGTGAGTTCCACACGTTCGAAGTTTCCTTGTCCTTGATGGCTGCCTTTGCGATATCCATATCATGCTGGATAATAATATAATCTGGATTCATGCTGTATATTCCCTCCAGAGAAAGTGACCCTCCCTCTTCAGGATATCCCTTTGGTGGCAACAACCCAAAGCCTACAGTTTGATTGTAGTACATCGTGTTTTTAGAGCCTTGAGCATTAAAATTGGCTTTTCCGTCGACCCGTAGTAAAGCAAATGTTTTATTCTCAAGACTACTTAACTGTTCTTTTGTTTTTGCAATCATTTCTTGGGTTTCCTTAATGGCTTGTTCCGCTAATGTCTCTTTACCAACAATCTGAGCACACAGCATCGCCGTTTTTTCCCAGGTATCGGTGTAGTCAATTAAGATGACTGGTGCAATCTTATTCAACTCTTCATAATTGCTATCAACAGAACCCTTGAAGGTTACAATCACATCTGGCTTTGCATCCATGATCATTTCCAGATTCGCATTGCTGCTGCCCAAATCAATAATTTCAGCAGTTCCAGCATAAGGCTGTAAAGTAGCAAA
Source organism: Paenibacillus sp. FSL L8-0333 (assembly GCF_037965665.1). NCBI lineage: Bacteria > Bacillati > Bacillota > Bacilli > Caryophanales > Paenibacillaceae > Paenibacillus > Paenibacillus sp. FSL L8-0333. The sequence continues at coordinate 3,557,325 of NZ_CP150186.1, read as the reverse complement.
ATCCTTCATCGCTTCCGCTGCATTGGTTGATGCGATTGGAGGAGTATCTAGAGCAAAAAAGTAATCTAAATACAAGGGATGCAGAACCGCTATACGCTCAGGACGTGTCTTAAGCACCACTCCATTGTCGCTGGCATCCGCAATTGTTCTTGGCCATCCCGCTTCATCGATCTTGCCGGCTTCCGGTGTAGGCGTGACTGAAGTTTCGGAACATCCAGCCAGTAATCCTGCAAGTATAATTAAGGATGCAATCCATCCATATAGTCTTTTCATTTGGCTCCCCCTTGAGTTGTTATCATTACTGTCTGTATAAATGCTTCATTAAATCACGGTTTTTCTGCGTGAACAGGTCATTATGTGAAGACACCATCCCGGACGAATTTGCCTCCGGTGTGATGTATTGTTTGGCTTGGTTTACCGCATTGGCAGCATCCTGGAATGCCCCCGCGATCAGGTGCAGTTTCCCATCATGATGTAGAACATCACCTGCCGCATAAATACCCGGCACGGATGTCCCGCTCGTTACTGATCCTGAAATCTGATGTTCCCACAGATCCATTTTAATTTCACTGTTCACCAGCAGTTCTTTGTCGCGCTCATAACCGTGATTAATGATGACCTCATCGACAGACAGCTCAAATGCCTCTCCGTTGTCATTACTTTTCAGCAGTACAGTCCCTATTCTTTCGTGATCCGGTGTGGCAATCAACTTTTCGATTGAAGTATTTAACAAGCACTCTACGCCATTGTTTGCCAAGCGTGAAATATCGGCTTCATGCCCCTTTAAGTTCTCTTTCCGGTACGTCAGAGACACCTTTTTGGCAATCGGAGCCAGTTCATTCGCCCAGTCAACAGCAGAATGGCCGCCTCCCGATATTAGGATAGTCTTCTCTTTAAATCGGGCAAGTGACTTCACCGTATAATGCAAATTTGTGATTTCGAATCTTTCGGCACCCTCGATTTCGAGCTTGACCGGCTTCAGAATGCCTCCTCCAATGGCCAATATCACAGTTTTAGTGAAATGCTTCCGGTTTGCGGCGGTGTGTAAAATAAAGTAACCTGCTTCATCTTGCGAGATGGATGTGACCTTTTCATTAAAGGCAACCTCCGGTTGGAAAGTCATCCCTTGAGCAACCATTTGTTCAATAAGTTGTGAGCCAAGAATAGGCTGTAAGCCTCCTACGTCCCAGATCATCTTTTCCGGATAGACATGCACCTTGCCGCCAAGCACAGGTTGGAATTCTATAATTTTGGTTTTCATTTCACGGAGTCCGCTATAAAATGCAGCAAATAATCCAGCCGGACCGCCGCCAATAATCGTAACATCAAACAATTCCTCTTCATGCATCGTTCAATCGCCTCATTTCTCTTTTTTAAATCCCTAAATGCTCACGGAAAGTGCTTCCAGTATATTCACTCCGGAATAAACCTCTTTCAACCAGCTCCGGTACCAACTTCTCAAAAAACAACTCCATAGATTGTTCCGAGCCGCCTGGCAAGGCGATGAAGCCATCCATAGCCTCCGCATCAAACCGTTCAATAATATCGTTCAGCACATCCTCTACTGTCCCGACAGATACCCAATGTGCAGATCCGACAACCTCCGGCCTGTCCAAGATTTCTTTCACTGTAGGCTGGTTTTTGATAATATACCGCCGTAACAATTCGGCATGAGTCCGGCTGCGGACGGCCTGACTGGAATCGGGTAATATATCGTCAGTTACTCGCTTATCTAAGGGATAACCGCTTAAATCAAGACCCATCACCGATTTGAGCGAAGCATGTCTGCGTTCAAGGCTTAAATTCGCATGTGCAGCCTTATGTAATTCAAGTGCTTCTTCGCGCGTATCGGCCAGGAAAAAATATAAGCCCGGCAAAACTTTGATAGCATCCGGATCACGGCCCTGCTCAACCGCTCTTCTTCTCAGATCATTCCTTAGTTCCACTCCCGATTCGCTATCCGGCATTGCCGCAAAAATAGCATCAGCTACAGATGAGGCGAAATTCCGTCCAATGTCTGAAGCACCAGCTTGAAATAGCGGCGGTGTTCCTGATTTGTGAGCAGGCAAAGTAAGCGGCCCTTTTACACTGAAAAATTCCCCGGAATGATTAATGGCAGTCACTTTATCCTTATCCGAAAACATACCTGACTGACGGTCGATAACAATCGCTTCATTCGGAAAACTCTCCCAAAGCTTGCGTACAACATCCGTGAATTCCATAGCCTTGGCATATCTTTCTTCCGGTGACGGCATAGGTGAATCGCTGAAATTATCGGCACCTTCAATCGAAGTGACAATATTCCAGCCGGCGCGTCCATTGCTCAGCCAGTGTAAGGACTGCAATTGCCTTGCAACAACATACGGCGGATTAAAAGTAGTGGAAATCGTCGTTACCAGTCCGATCCGCTCGGTTTCACGAGCTATCGCTGCAAAAAACAATGCAGGGTCGGGGCTGCCGAAATTTGAGGAGTCTCCTAACATCTGCGGGCTAACATACAGATAATCAGCCCTGAAAAGAAAATCGAGCTTTGAATTCTCAGCCATTTTTGCCAAATTAATATAGTAATCAATAGACTCCATCTTCTCTACTCCGCTATCCGGGTGTCGCCAGCCGTCTCCTTTCATCCAGGTTGCATTTAAGGACAGGCCAATACATAATTGTCTTGGTCTTTTTTCTGTCATATCTACCAGCCTTTCATTTATAAATCAATTTACTGATAATGATTCTCAGTTACAAAGGTGAGTTTATCAAAAATTTAAATAAATTCAAATGTACAAATCTCAAATCCAGCATGCATCATTATTTAATCTAAATAAAAAAAGTCTGCACTTCTGGCTTATCACCAGTAGCTGCAGACGTAGTTCAAGTAAAAGAAGCTCATTATGTACATTATTTATAAGCAGAGGGAGAAACACCGAATTTCTTTTTGAATAATCGGCTGAAATATAGTGGATTGTCATAACCAACACGGTCAGCAATCTCGCGGATAGGAAAATTACCTGCTTTGAGTAATTCACAGGCCCGTTCCAAACGATAATTAACGACATAGTCGATTGGTCGTAGTCCCGTATATTTATGAAAGAGGTAAGAGAAGCGGTTGGCACTCATTGCATGCTGTTCCGCTAACTCACCGAGTGTAAGTGAATTCATATAATGAAGTTTAATATACGCAAGAGCTTCGTCTACCATTCTTTGATTCGGAGAACTATCGTTCTCTCTGTAACTGCACGCAATCAGAACCTGATGCATCAGGCTTAAGAACAACTCCTTGATACGCAGCTTCCCAATTTCTCCGGATGGATGGGCATTCTGATGGAGCATAATTAGTAATTCAATAATCTTTAGATTCGCTCCCGGCTCCAGCTTGAAATGAGAGTCAAATTCGTGAGTACTATTCATTTCTTCCGGCATATCCAATTTATAAAAAAGTGAGTAATACTCGAGCTCAGATTGTCCTATAACCTGCGAATCCATCTGCATGCCCGGAGCAGCATGAAAAACTGATCCTGGCCGTAATTCATATACCGTTCCGTTCACACGTATTCTGGCTCCCCCGCGAATGATAAATAAAAATCCATGCTTAACGGTGGTGAATTCACTTAATAAGCTTTTGGGCTGGATGACTAAGCGGCTTCTATCTTCTATTTCATAGACACCTTTAGTAAATGCCTTTGCTAATTTGTCCAAATTTATCAATGTTCTGCACCTGCTTCCTAGCACCATGCTTCTTTTAAAATCAGATCCAATTCTTATATTTATTTAAAACAGTATAGACAATAGTGTGCGAAATTGCTAGAAGTGTAGTAGATATTCTAATGTACATTGTACCCAAGAAGATGCTCAGGAGATTTTGGTTGAAAATATGCCGTTTTCATTACAATCAATTTGAAGAAGTTCATCCTGTAAAATCCAAACATCAGTTTTTTCAACAAAGAAATGAAATCCGCCAATGGATTGAACCCATGCGGGATCGATCGGTGTAGCACTTGCATTAATTCCAACAGTGAAGGCATCTGAGCCTCCACCGGCATATTTTGCATAAATTCTTACATATTGCCCCTCTTCCAAACCCCATTCATTCTTAAATGAATCCAATGCTTTTTCGGATACTGCAAATGATATCATTCCTCTTCTCTCCTTTCTGCTGTTCAATCACATTTTTTTATTTCGCCACGATAATTGGCCATTCTGAAACTGGCTCCGCATCCGCATGAAGCTTTTGCATTAGGGTTATTCATAGTGAATCCGCCTACCATTCCACTCTCTTCATAGTCAATTTCAAGACCGTCAATATAAGGAATACTATTCGGGTGAACCAATATACTAAAATCCTTTTTATTTAATACAATATCCTCTTCTGCCTGCTGTTCATCTACGACTAGGGTATAGGATAATCCACTGCATCCCCCTTCATCAACACCCACTCTAAGGAATGGATTTCGGATATTCGCACTTAATAAGATTTCGGCGATTTTTTCTGATGCCTTATCACTGACCTCGATGATCATTGTGAACTCCTCCTTCGTTTATTTGTTTTTCAAACCTAAAGATTGGATACCCGTTCCTATCTGTTCAGCTACTGGTGAGATCCGAGTGCTCGCAAATAAACTCATTACAATCAACAAGAGATGGAAACCCATTGCTACAATTAATCCGGATTGGAGTGACATTCCGCCAGCCTGACAAACCACAAGAATGGAACCGCCGATCCCGATAACTACACCGGGTGTAAAAGAATCCGCAAATTGCAGATTTGCCGAGGTGTTGCCGACACCTCCTTCTCTTGTCTGAGAAAACGCCACAACACCGCTAATCGGATGCGCCAATCCAATGCCGATTCCAGCGATGATCTGTCCAAAAACTGCAACGGTAACGGTCACCACGGGTATCCAAAATACGATAGTAATCCCTATGGCAAGCAGCAATACACCCAGAATAATTCGCGTATGCCGTCCACGCCCCTGATCTGCCGAATCCCACCGTCCTTGCAGATACGCTATGACGCACCAACTCAACGCAGCACTCGCTACAATCAATCCGGCCTGAGAAGGCGTTATTCCCTTCACATCGATTAGAGCCAATACCAAGAAATTCTGTGTGCTGGTATAGGCAGCGAAGAACAGCCCACGTGTTGCCAGAATAGCTGGCATGCCTCTTCGAAGCGTAAGAGTTCCCTTCGGCAGCAGTTTGCGGAGCGGAAATATCATCAGTACTAAGCCGATAAGGACTAAAACAAATCCCATAATACTCGGAAGCATGCTTAGACCAACCAAGAAAATCCCTGTACCCATCGTTAACAGTAAAGCCATCCAAGTCGATGAAGCTCCGATATCCCCTTGTGTCTTCGGTGTTTTTAATTTCGTGAACGCAGGTAAACTAAGCAGCGCTGAAATTATCAGGATCGGTAATATTCCCCAGAAAACAAACCGCCAGGACCACTGATCTGCGATAAGACCTGCAACGTATGGACCGAGCATGGACGGAAGAACATAGGCCGTACCAAACGCTCCTAGTATTTTGGCGCGTAATTCATCCGGGTAACTTAAGGATATTGCTGTGTACACACAAGTCATCATAGCTCCGGCACCCAAACCCTGCATGGCCCGTGATCCTATCATGGTATACATATCGCCTGATGTTGCGGCAGCGATCAACCCAACGATAAACAAAAGTAGTGCGATAGTGAACGGTACTGCAGGTCCTCTTCTATCTATGATTCGACCGACGACCAGAGTTCCGATAATCTGCGTAAGCAGATACGTGCTGAATATCCAGCCAAACAGGCTAAGGCCGTTCAAATCTCCAGCAATCGAAGGGGCAATGGTGGTTACGGACAGACCTTCGAATCCAACGGCCATCACTGACAGAATAATACCTATGGATAGTGCAAAATAACGTGGGCTGAAAATACTTTGATGATTAGACGACATGAAATGTGACCTCCAAGAAAATTGGTATGTATACATCGTATCCGGACACTTAGTAAACATTTTTGTTTATAATGTCTAAGCTACAGTTCAGCTTTGACTTTGTCAACATTTTTGTTTAAAATGTAGTCTGTGATGTAGATTTAGTTGCTTCAAAAGGAGGTGCACCTTGAGCCGAAATCAAACCAAAAAGGATGTCTCAACCAAGACCCGAAGAGCGATCATTGATCTGTTAAAGCAGCAAGGGGGAATGGATGTTATGGCACTCTCCTCGCAGTTTTCGCTATCTGGAATGGCTATTCGTCAACATTTGAATGCGCTGAAAGAAGAAGGGCTGGTTACTAATGAAGAAGAGTCCCGTCCCATGGGTCGACCCACCAAGTTATGGATCTTAACACCCGCGGCCGATCGGTTTTTTCCAAGCGGATATTCGGATTTATCCGTCAGTCTGATCCATTCCATGAAAGAAGCTTTCGGAAACGAGGGGCTGGACAAGCTGCTGGCTGTTCGAAATAAAAATATGCAAGAAAAATATCTTCAGTATCTTGGTGAAACAGCAGATGTTAGAGTGAAACTGGAGAAACTGGCCGAGATTCGAACAAATGAAGGCTATATGGCCGAGGTTAAGGAGCAGGATGATGGCAGTCTTTTATTCATTGAGAAACATTGCCCGATCTGTGAAGCTGCTGTTGTATGTACCGGGTTATGCAAAAATGAGTTACATCTATTTAAAACTGTTCTAGGTAATAATGTTCATATTGAACGGGGGGAGTACATATTAGCGGGAGGAAGAAACTGTGTATATACGGTTAGAATCTGACAATTGCTGTGGCACTTTCCAAACGCCTGCCATGTCACACATGAGCATCCAATGACTAGCGATATGAACCATTATCATAATATTCATTACAAATAGATAACAACCCACAGCCAAGATTTATAATAAAAATGATCTTGGCTGTGGGTTGTTTTAGTTTAACTTTACCCCGTTATTTAATGTTACATATTCCATTTCATTTCTTCCTCAATTTAACTACGATATCCCTTATTCAGAAAAAATGGGTTCACTGAGCTCCCACTATAGAATGCGGAACATATAGTTCTTCTAGTGATGAAATTTCTTCAGAGGTTAATTTCACAGATAGAGCTTCTACTGAATCTTCGAGTTGAGAAATTTTCGTAGCACCTACAATAGGAGCAGCTACAGATTCTTTTTGCAGCAGCCATGCAAGCGCAATATGAATACGGGGTACACCGCGCTTCTCTGCAATTGACGCCACTCGCTCAATGATCAATCGATCTGCATCAATAGTAGAATCATATTTTGCTTTTTGAATTAGATCTGTTTCGGATCTTTGCGTGGTTTCCGACCAGTCGCGAATCAGTCTTCCAGATGCTAATGGACTATAGGGAGTCACCGCAATTTTTTGGTCCTTACAAAGTGGCATCATCTCCCTTTCCTCTTCGCGGTAGATGAGATTCAGGTGATTTTGCATGGATACAAAACGAGTCCATCCATTTTTCTCCGCCACATGTAATGCTTTTTGAAATTGCCATGCATACATAGCAGAAGCACCGATATATCTGGCCTTTCCAGACTTCACCACATCATGCATAGCTTCCATGGTTTCTTCAATTGGCGTGTTGTAATCCCAACGATGGGTGATATAGAGATCCACATAATCGGTCCCTAGTCTCTTTAGACTTTTATCTATCTCGCTCATTATAGCTTTTCGGGAAAGCCCAGCACCGTTTGGACCTTGATGCATGCGCCCCCAAACCTTTGTTGCGAGGACAATTTCATCCCGATTTGCATAATCATTTAGAGCTCGTCCTATAATCTCTTCACTGGTTCCACTTGCATAGATATTCGCTGTATCAAAAAAGTTGATGCCGAGGTCCAGCGCTCTTTTTATAATAGGACGGCTGTTCTCCTCATTAAGCACCCATTGATGCCCTTCTGGCTGCACATCTCCAAAGCTCATACAGCCTAGGCAAATCCGAGAGACATCCATACCTGTATTTCCAAATTTAATATATTCCACAATGTAAACCTCCTTCTATTTATATAGATTAATTTCTACAGTTGTTCAAACCATTCATCATCGACAGCTTCAAACCATTCTGTTTCCCCTGGAGTCATGGCCAGATGCACGAACCAGCTATCTTTTGTCGCACCATGCCAATGTCTTACGTTAGGTGGAATATTGACCACATCACCTGTTTTAAGTAATTGGGCAGATTTTCCTTCTTCTTGATACCAGCCGTTGCCGCCAGTAATTAACAGAACTTGTCCAACGTGATGAGCGTGCCAATTATTGCGAGCACCTGGAGCAAAGGTTACATTTCCAATTGCAGTATTAAGAGGAGTAGGATCTGTAAACACCATTTGCAAATAAGCATCACCCGTAAAGTTTGCTTTAACTTTTTCCCCTAACGGAAAAATGGTACTGTTATCCTCTTATTCTCCCGCAGGAAACTCAGTTGATGCGGCCAGTTCAGTCTGCGTCTCGTAGTCAGCAATACGGGCTTTCAAGGTCGAAACGGTGTTTGCCAGTGCTTGAGAACCGAGTACCATTCTCATTGGCGCAGGTTCTTGATCAACGCTCTCAATGATTCGGGAAACCATACGCACTGGATCACCGGGAGCTAGTCCATTGGAAGGGTCGAGCATATTCAAGAAGCTGTGCGCCGGATTTTCATCGTATTCTGGCATCAGGTTCGCTACCTGTGCACTGCCATATCGAAACTCGGTACGGGCGCCTCCTGGCTCAACCAATGTAATACCAATGTTAAACGGTGCAACCTCTTGAGCGACCGATTCGCAAAATCCCTCTATACCAAATTTGGTGGCATGGTACATTGAATTACCTGGAAAGGCAACCTGCCCACCATAGGAGGAGATCTGAATAATTCGCCCGCCACCCTGAACACGCAGATGCGGCAGAGATGACCGAATTAGCTGGATGGATCCAGTTAGGTTAGTCGCGATGATATGATCAATCTCGGCGTCTGAGAGTTCCTCGGCTGCACCGAAAAGGCCATAACCTGCATTGCTTAGGATAACGTCGATATGTCCAAACTTCTCAAAAGAGCCGTCAACAAGTTTATGAATAGCAGGAACATCGGTTACATCCAGTGTCTCGCAAGTGAAGGTATCGGGATAATTCTCGATGAATTCGGCGACCTTGTTTTTGTTACGGGCAGTTCCGATAACCTTGTCACCCTTCTCAAGAAGCTGTTTTGTCATCTCATAACCAAAGCCACTACTAACACCAGTAATAAGCCATGTACTCATAATTAATTCCTCCAAAATTTTATTTCGTTCTTTTTTAATTAGATTTCGCTGCTGCTTCATTCACACATCGTAGAGCATTCAGACTGCGCGGGTAACCTATGAAAGGTAGGCATTGAGATATAATTTTGATCAGGAATGACTTATCATTTCCAAGCCTGATATTGGCGGCCGCATGGCTGGTTAACTGAGGTTCACATCCACCCTGGGCAAAGAGAAAGCAGAATGTAATCATCTCTCTTTGTTTGTAGTCGAGTCCTTTTCGGGTATAGTAATCGCCAAAGCAGTTAGCAGCAAGCCAATGATTAATGTGTCGACTCTCTTCCGGACCGGATTTCCAGAATTGTTCCATGCTTTCTCCAAAAATTTCTACTTGTGCTTGAATTCCTGCTTCTAAACGATTCTCTGTGGTTGTAGTTGCCTGACTAGGTAAAGGTAGTTCCACACCTCCGGCAGTCAAAATATCATTTACCGCATGCAGAAAGGGAAATACCCTTCCAATGCCAAGGTAAGGCACTGACTGATAGACAATTTCCTTCGCTTCCACAGGAGTAACACCAAAGTTTAGTGCTGCTGGAAGCATGGCTTTAAACTCGTCAATCCCTTGACAGCCAATTAAAACAGAGAGAATGGCCATCATACGAGTACGATCATCCAAATCGTCCTGATTTACCACTTCATCAAAGGCAAAGTTATCGAACCGTTCAATAAAATCTGGATCCGTTGTTAATAATTTAGATTCATAGCCTGGGAACATTCTTTCATGGTACTTATTTGCTGCCTCCGTTATTCTCATGATTCAAACCTCCTCTTAATTTAATAAAAGCTGGTTTATCGCTTTCTGTAGATACTTTTCCGTGAGATCTCGATTCCTATTAAAAGTTTATCCTTTTCGGTTATTTCATAGTCGACTTATCTACCCCAATAACGGTATGGAAGTTACAGATAAACTAAAGATGAGTCAATCCTTTGATTGACCCATACTTCATCAGAATAAACAATTACAATGTAGACATATCGATTACAAACCGATATCGAACATCACCACGAAGGACATGTTCATATGCCTCGTCAACTTGGTCCGCACGAATGACTTCGATCATTGGAGCGATTCCGTGCTCAGCCGAAAAGTCGAGCATCTCTTGAGTTTCTTTGATACCACCAACGTTTGATGCAGTAATGCTCCGACGCCCAGCAAATAAGGAAAAAACATTGTATTGATCTGGTTTGTTTGGCAGACCTAAATTAACTAATGCTCCGTCCACATTAAGTATGGATAGAAAGGCATCGACATCTATATTCGCAGAAACTGTGTTTAAAATTAGATCAAATTGACCTGCCAACTCAGTAAATGTAGCGGGATCATTCGTTAGATAATAGTGATTTGCACCAAATGCAAAGGCTTCTTCTTTTTTGTTCAAACTATGAGTTAGGACAGTTACTTCAGTGCCCATCATATGGGCAAACTGAACTGCCAGATGACCAAGTCCTCCCATTCCCACAATCGCAACCTTCTTACCTGGTCCAGCGTTCCAATGTCTAAGAGGCGAGTAAGTGGTAATGCCTGCACACAACAGTGGGCTTGCCACATCCAGTTCTAAGGCATCCGGAATACGTACAACAAACTTATCTTTCACAACGATTTTCTGACTATATCCACCATATGTTAGATTTCCGTCGTAATCTATAGAATTAAATACGACGACGACACCTTTCTTACAAAACTGCTCTTCTCCTCTGAGACAGAAGTCACATTCCCCGCACGAGTCAACAAAGCAGCCTACGCCAACACGATCGCCAGCAGTGAATTTTGTCACACTACTACCTACAGCAGTAACAACACCTGCAATCTCATGACCCGGAACCAGCGGGAAAACTCCGCTGCCAAAATCATCATGAGCATTGTGAATATCAGAATGGCAGATACCACAATATTTAATATCTATTAAAACATCATCTGGCCTTAAATCTCTACGTTCTATGGTTGTTAGTTCAAATGGTGTCTTTGCCGCTGGAACACATAGTACTCGAGTAGTAATGTTGTTATGATTGTTACACATACTACAACAATCCTTTCTAAAAAAAGATGAATTCCATAATTAATGTTCATAATTATCTTAATGAACTTATGTCTATTATTATAATTGATTTGTATTTGAGGTCTATTGTCAATTTCAAGTGATTTGTGCATTAATAAATAGAATGATTGAATTTGTTTATTATTTACTGATTTATATTGAAAAAATAATAAACATTTGTTAATAATTAAAAACAAGTACAAAAATGTATTTTCTCTATATTTATGATGATAAAGAAAGTTCGGTGGGCAAAATGACTAAGGTCGATAGAAGAATTCTTAAAACCCAGGAAGCATTAAAAACAGCAGTAATTAAACTAATGGCTGAGAAAAATTTTGATGATATAACCATTCAAGATCTTTCGGATCAAGCAAATGTCAGTCGTGGGACGATTTACCTCCACTACATGGATAAATACGATTTGTTGGATAAACTTATTGAAAACCATATTAATGAGCTTCAGGAGAGATGCGAAGCGGCAGCTGATTTGGATTTTGTAACTGGGTCTCTGATTTGGACGGAATACTTCGAAAGTAATTACGATTTTTTCTCCATGATGTTAGCGAGTAAAGGAGCGCCTTTCTTTCGCAACCGGTTCCTTGAATTTTTGATTGAAGAGTTCAAAGATGAAGTAGATAACACAAAGGGGAAAAACGAAGGGCTAAATAAAGATCTTGTCGTACGATTTGTGGCTTCCTCGTATGTGGGCGTAGTTGAATGGTGGTTTACGAACAAAAGGCCTGTAACTCATCAAGTATTAGCAGAACAGTTAGGGGCCTTGTTGGATAGAATTTGTGAGTAATAGGTGCAAGTTCTTGGCTTAATCAAAGATTGTACCCATAAAACAGAAAATCCGCGCTGGGCGCGGATTTCGTACAGTATATTTAATATTTTATTTTTCACTAGTTTATCTCAACTTTAGCCTTTACAGTAGCACCCGCTACGGATAACGGTAGGATGACATCCTCATTTACATCTCCGATATGCACGACCTCATAAGGAGCAATATGTGCGTCATCAAAAAGCACTGTAAAAGCACTCCAGCCATCATAGTAGTATATGCCACCTGCATGTGCATCTGAAGTCATAGGAACTCCCTGAATTGATGGCTTGTTAGGAAGTGAACTGTAGTATTCGTGACCTGCATATCGTTCTAGGGTTAATTCCATTGGTAACATATTTAGTATATCTTCTACTGTACGGTTACTGTTTAATGTTGCTGTATATTCTTTTCCAACTAAAGTTAATTTTATTGACTTCCCCATTGCTCTCTCCACTCTCCTGATGAATTCAGAAGCCCATCGTATTCTAAACTTACTCAGGCTTATTCACACCCAAGCTACTACGGACTTCCAATCCCGGCGTTACAGCTAATTTAACAATTAAATCAGCAACACTCTTACGTGATACTTCCGACCCCTTAAACAATTCGCCTTTCTGAGTTGTTTCATAGTTGATTTCATTCTTATTGGTAAACCATGCGGGTCGCAATATCGTATAGTCAAGATTTGAAGCCTCAATGACTTGAGCTGACTTTCGATATGGGTTTAAAATGCTACCATATTTCTCCCCTGGAACTTCATCATAAATGCCCATAGAATTGATGAAAATTAGGCGTTTTACGCTGCTCGCATTCATAGCTTCTACAATGTTCTTAGCCATTTTTTCGAGGTTGCCAGCTAGATTGGCATAGACAACGTCTTGGCCTGCCATTGCTTTTTTTAATGTTTCCATATCCATAACATCGCCTTCAATGACACGAGTGCGATACGGATCAAGTTTTCTTAGGTTGCCAGCATTCCGTAGGAAAAGCGTTAACTCAGCATCCGTTTCTTTGAGGAATAAATCGATAGCATAACCAGCAATTCCTCCGTTTGCTCCAAGAATCAATACTTTGGTCATAATTAATACTCCCTTTCATCTTTAAAAGTTAAAGCTTCGACATATTAATAACAAATCTGTATCGAACATTACTTTTGAGGACTCGTTTATACCCGAACTTAGATTAGAACGTCATACCCAGAACTGGATGTGGCACATAAGATTCTTCCAATAAGTCCATTTCTTCAGGTGTCAACTTAATCGAAAGTGCAGCTACTGCGTCTTCAATATGAGAGATTTCAGTTGTTCCAACAATTGTAGATGTAACGGGCTCCTTGTGAAGCAACCAAGCAAGTGCGATTTGTGACATCGGTACCCCCCTTGTTGCAGCAACTTCGGCTACATGTTCAACGACTAGTCGATCTGAATCAGCTGTTGAGGAATATATCGCTGTTGCGATTGCATCAACTTTGGCACGCTCGTCCGTTTCCCCCCAAGGTCTTGCCAATCTTCCAGCAGCCAGCGGACTCCAAGGCATTACTGCGATTTTATCTTCCTTACATAGTGGCATCATCTCTCTCTCCTCTTCTCGGTATAAGAGATTGTAATGATTCTGCATAGCTACAAACTTGGTCCAACCATTACGGTCAGCAGCATGTTGTGCTTTTAAGAACTGCCAAGCATACATCGTGGAAGCGCCAATATATCTAGCCTTACCTGCCTTCACGACATCATGCAAAGCTTCCATAGTCTCTTCTATAGGCGTATTGTAATCCCAACGGTGGGTATAATAGAGATCGACATAATCGGTTCCTAGACGCTTAAGTGTTTTATCAATTTCACTCATAATAGCTTTGCGGGAAAGCCCACTACCATTTGGACCTTCACTCGTTGGGTAAAAAACTTTAGATGCTAGGACGATTTCATCCCGGTTGCCATACTCCTTTAGGAGCCGTCCAATGATTTCTTCACTCGTTCCGCCCGAGTAGACGTTCGCAGTATCAAAAAAATTGATTCCTACATCAAGTGCTTTTCTAATCATAGGACGACTGCGTTCTTCATTAAGTGCCCACGGAAAATCGCCTCGTTCTCCTATACCAAAACTCATCCCTCCAAGACAAATTCGTGATACATCCAAACCTGTATTTCCAAGTTTTACATATTCCATTCTATAGTTCCTCACTTTCATTTCGTTATATTTTTTAGATGTACCGTATAAATTAACTTGAAAGTTGCTCTGTTAGGTTACATCTGTGTATTATTATATATAGATATTAAAGGTCTACAATTACTAATTGACCGATATTTGTGCATTAGTTCACAGATTGATTCAAAATAGCTAATATTTATAGAAAGCAGTGATCCTCATATGCCTAAAGTAGATAGAAGAATACTTAAATCTAAAGAAGCGATAAAACAAGCGGTTATTGAACTTATTTCCGAAAAAAACTTTAATCAGATTACGATACAGGATATTTCCGACAAAGCAAACGTAAGTCGTAGAACGATTTACCTTCATTATCTAGATAAATTTGATCTGCTGGATAAGCTTATTGAAGAACATATTAATGAACTAGAAGAACTACGTAATGCATCAGTTGAAATGGATTTTATAGATGGAGGTTTGATTTGGTTTGAATACCTAGAAAGCAATTATTTATTCTTCTCGACGATGTTAGCCAGTCAAGGCGCCCTCTCTTTTCGTAATAGATTCCTTGAATTTGTCATGGAAGGTTTAAAGGATGAAGTGACTATAGAAGAAGGGAAAAATGAGGGGTTCAATGAAGAGGTAATTCTTCGATTTATTGCAGCGGCTTATGTAGAGGTAGTGGAATGGTGGTTTAAGAATGAAATGCCTTATCCACCTCGTGAAATGGCCAAACAAGTGGGAATATTGATAGAGAGGATTGTATAGTCAGTATCTTAAACAAGGATGAATTATCCCAATTTCACGTAGCCATTCAGATACAGCTTCTTGTGCAGTTGTCACTTCATTACACTCTATATCAAAGCCAATAAGACGTTTTGCCTCCGGGACAAGCTCTCTGATCATTTCAAAGCTCTGTCCAGGTCCATATCCACATGAGTAATAAAAGGTACGATGGTTTTTCCTGAAAAATCATATTCAGATATAAACGATGCAATTGGAGTAACTTGAATAGGTTCCTATTATTCGGAGTTTGTTATAGTTTTCAATATGGCGTACATCCAATAACTTTAACGTCGCTTGATCTGCAGCCAAACGGACAACCAGGATACTTGCGCTATTTAGTGAACAAACCCATAGGCATCCAGATTGGCAAAATAATTTATTGAGATCACCTCGTATAAGTCCTGATGATAGAATCGCCATTCTAGCGAATGGAGCAGCAAGAAAAATTGATCCTGACCGTAATTCATATATCGTTCCATTCATACGTATTCTTCTCCCCCTGCGAGTGAAACAGAAATTCATGCTTTATTATAAATGGAAGTTTTAATGGAAAATTTTGGGTAGATATGTTCATAGAAAAATGGTAGATTATTCTATGGTTGATACCTCAGCTTGTTCGTGTTCGATATATGTTATTAGGATTACGCGCAAGTCGGGAGATATGTTTAGGCTTATATAATCTATATTTGGGGCGGGTGTCTGCATGGACAAAAATTCTGGTTATAGAACAAACGTTATAGGCGCGGGTGAGGTTGGCGTCGCCATCTCGGTCGATATGAATACGAATGCTATTCATGAAACAAACAGCTTATTTTGGGATACAAAAGGAAATGATGTTTTAGGAGCTACCGCACTACCTTTATATGGAGCATTTGTCTCAGAAGAACAATGTCAACTTTTTGGTGATGTCTCAGGGAAAAAGTTGCTGGAGATAGGCTGTGGAAGCGGTCAATCTTTGCAATATTTGGGGGAACGCAATGCATCTGAACTATGGGGTACGGATATATCAGAGAATCAAATCGAAAAGACTAGGCAACTTTTGACGGCGCACGGACTTTCAGCAAATTTGATCTGTTCTCCCATGGAAGAAGAATGTGGCCTGCCAGAGGATTATTTTGACTTTGTTTATTCGGTTTATGCCATAGGCTGGACAACAGACCTTGAGGGTACTTTTAGCCGGATTGCTTCTTACCTTAAAAAAGATGGATCATTTATTTTCAGCTGGTCTCACCCTATACACAAATGTGTTGTTGCAGAAAATGATATGCTTGTTTTCAAAAAATGTTATTTCGATGAATCTTGGTATTCAGTATCTCTTGAAGAAAGTACGCTAACCTTATCGGATCGTAAATTATCAACCTATGTGAATGCGCTCTCTAAAGCTGGATTTGTTATTGAGCAAATGATTGAGCAATCTGATGATGAACTTATGCAGTCGCGGGACGATAAAAGCGATTTTGCAAAAAAAGCAAAGATGCTTCCTGTAACTTTTGTAATTAAAGCAAGAAAACTCTAGCATCCGATACCTATTGAACAACCTTACAACGTAATAATTATTATTCTAAGCCGATCCAGAAAAGGATCGGCTTATTTGATAGCTTTGTTAAGATCAATCTTGCCTGTTCTCAACAGATTTCATACGGTTTTGATCATCTGGCACTCGGTCATTACTGAATTCCTGGCCTGCTTCTACTTCACCATGACCGGAAGCACTTCGGGCAAAATTTGTGAACTGCCTCTTCTGCTCATCTAGCTTATGTTTACTTTTAAGAAGCTCCTGCGGATCTTGATTTGTCATCATTATCACCTCGCAAAATGGATTCATGCTGTTTATTCGCACTACATAAGTTTTCCATAATAGAGCGGTGCTTATGCAAGATAAAAAAACTCCTGCTCACCATAAGCAGAAGTTTCTAAATGAAGTTCTATTTAACGAAAAATATCAATTATTTTATGCAAAACAAGGTATTCCAAAACAACAATCCCACCGCAAATGAGTATAAAAAACTGAAGTCTTGCCGTATTCATTCTATCCTTCCAATACTCTCCCCGGAATAAAGAAATGATGTTAGGCGTAAAAGTATGCCTAATCGATTCGTTATAATCATCATTATCCACGAAGAACACACGAAACAAAAATCTATATACTGGAATATTTAAGAACAGTAACAAAATGATCATCACAAGACTCAATGTCCTCTCCTCCCAAGATCCACTTATCCTAATTTTACCACATGGATAACTGTAGAAAATGGAAACTGATGACAACTTTATAACCGCTCCACTAAAAAAGACCTTTCCTTTATAGGAAGGCCATTATTGAGTAATATTCACTTTCAGCTGTGTAAACGACTATTTATGCTCCAACCACTTACACTCAGTAATTTCCATTTCCGTGAAAACGCCCTTAAATGAAGAATTCTCTGGGCTACAAGCATATAAGCCAAAATTTATTTCCTCATTCCCTTCAAACAAATGAAAAATACGCATCTGTTCAAACGTAGTTCCATCCAAAGAGCTTTCAATACAGAAATCACTTTCACGTCGACTTAGTCTATAATACATTGTTTTAATATTTGCATCGATATCTGTTGTTGCCCAATCTGAATATCCGTGATTTGTAACCACACTTCCAAGTCTTTGGAATTCCTCATTTTCATATTCTACCGATGCTTTGAACCAATTGTCACTGTTCTGATAGATGACTATCCCACACTGCTCGTATCTATTTGCACTATCATAATCTGTTCTTACTATAAATGAAAAATACTTCTCAGCAGTTTTCATTAACAGTGCAGGTGAATTATCATTTCTAAAACCATAATAGGTTCGTTGCCAAAAATCTGTATTCGGCATCGTT
Organism: Paenibacillus sp. FSL L8-0333; assembly: GCF_037965665.1. NCBI lineage: Bacteria > Bacillati > Bacillota > Bacilli > Caryophanales > Paenibacillaceae > Paenibacillus > Paenibacillus sp. FSL L8-0333. Next base: position 3,539,408 of record NZ_CP150186.1, on the reverse strand, counting down.
ACAAATTCAATCCTGTTTTCTGTAATAGAATAATCATTGATTGGATTTATCCAAAAAAGCTGTTCTTTATTAAAGTTCATTGCTCTACTCCTCACTTTTTATAAAGTTTTGTCAACCATTTTCATTGCTAAGATTCCAAATACAATTTAAATAGTTTTCAGCAGTTCATCCTAATAATACCATTTGAAGAATATAACGCACATCATTTTCTAATCTTTTATATTGAAGTATCCAGAGAATTAAATAAAAAGGTTGTCCCGTTCACATAAGCTCTCAAAATCGCTTGAGCATATGGCTGCTCTTCGATCAAACCCTCGGTCTCTAGCGGATTCTCTGCATGAAAGCTATAGGCTTCGATTATTGCCATGACTAAGAAGCACTCTAGCTTCATTATATGTTCATCTTCCAGCTTTCTGATTCTCTGATATCCTTCGACGAAATAAGCTCTTTGTGTTGGGTATAATCCCATAATAGCCTGAGCTATATCGTAAAGATGGTAGCCGAAGCCACACCTGCCAAAATCAATAGGGTACGGTTCATTATCCTGAAAAATGACATTTCCATTATGTAAGTCAGCGTGGATCATCCCGTAATTTTGTTCATGTCTTGTGAACGTTTCGAGACATGTTGCCACTTTAGTGGCAGCTACGGAATACAACTTAAAACCCTCATCCGATATGAAATGTTTGCGATGTAGACTTAGGTGATCCCAGTCCCGTTTAAAGCTCAGTGCACACCAAGAAGGACGAGTAAAGCCGCTGGAAGGACTAAAATCAGAGCTGGCCTCATGAAGCTTTGCCATCAATGATCCTGTTTTACGGATGCCCTCCTCCGTTAGTTCGCTTTTGTCTACATGCTTTCCCTCGACCCATCTCATTATGCTCGAATAAAACCGTTGTCCGTCACACACCGACGTTTCCGTAATAAAGGCCCCTTCACGATTGATTACAGCTTCGGGCAAGATGAGGCCCTTACTCTTCAATGCGAACAACCACTCTATTTCTGAAATGGTTCCTTCGCGTTGTTTGTTATTCGGGTGAATACGGAGCAAGAACTGTTCCCCCACTTCGCTTACAATGCGGAAGGTGACATGTTCGGATACTTGAATGAAGTGAATGGAGTTCCAGTCTATTTCGTATTCCTGCAAAGCATGAAAGGCCGCTTGTTTTACTTGTCTCAGAGTTCGGAGTCGATTCTCCTCAGTATTGATCTGAAAACCGTTATTCATTGCTTATCCCCTTTGTCTACCATACTTCCATCATTTTAACAGTCTAGACGGATAGCTGTAATAATAAAGTATGAATATGAAAAGAGTTTTCTCTTTTTGACTCACCTATAAAAATAGGGAATTCATTGCCATTTAGGCATGAAATTCCCTACTCTTCAAATCTAATAAGATTCTTCTACAAGCGAAATTGCAACAGGTTCTATGACATTAGTATAAGTGCCATCACCAAGCTGAGCTAACCCATTATACCCCCAGGTCAGCAAGGTCCCCTCCTCACTAACCGCACCGCCGCTCATATAACCTGCACTAATAGCGACGATACGACTGCCAATGTTGAGCTTAGAAGCGAGGGAACGCTCCGACTCAGCACTACCACCGAGCTGGCCCTCATTGTTCGCTCCCCATAACCATACGTTTCCATCGCTTTTCAGAGCCATGCTATGCAAGGCGCCAGCGGATACACTGATAACTGAACCAAGATCCAAGGCTTGAACGGGAGTATAATGATCTTCGGTTGTCCCATCCCCCAAGATTCCCTTAACGTTCGTTCCCCAGCTCCATACGGTTCCGTCCTTTTTCACTGCCATGCTGTGATAGAAGCCGGCAGATACGGAAGTAACGCTGCTTAACTCAGCAACCTGCACTGGGGTCACGTGGTCGATTTTTGTGTTATCTCCGAGCTGACCGTAGGCATTGAACCCCCATGCATAAACCTGACCATCGTGGCTAACCGCTAGATTATGAAAGGCTCCGGCTGAGATCGATGCGATTGAGTCCAAACCTGCAACCTGCACCGGTAATGCACTATCCTCGGTGGTTCCATCTCCAAGCTGACCATATGTGTTAAGTCCCCATGCCCACACCGTTCCATCGGACAACAACGCTAACGAATGCTGCTCACCTGCTTGAACCGCTATGACATTCACTAATCCAGTCACTTGCTGCGGCACAAGCTGGGGCGCCGACGTACCATTACCCAGCTGGCCCACGCTATTGCTTCCCCATGTCCAAATCGTTCCGTCCGTCGCGAGCGCGATGGAATGGTCTTGTCCAACGGATGTGGCGCTTATCTCCGGCAAGCCAACAATTCGCACAGGCTTATTACGAGCAATGGTTGTGCTATCACCGAGCTGGCCCATCCTATTATTGCCCCAAGCCCATACGGTACCATCCGGCTGTACAGTCAATGTATGAAAGGAATTCCCGTTGCCCATGCTCATAATGGGACCAACATTACTTACAACATCAAGTGTACTAACCTTCAACTCGTTACTAATTGCTGATTTGTTCCCTGCTTCGTCTATAGCTTGTACTACAAAGGTATACTCCTGTCCAGCCTTCAAGTCGACGGCCGTGTAGACCGTTGTGCTAACTGTTACTTCTGCCAACAGATCAGAGTCCTTATATAGAACATATTCCGCAACTCCGACATTATCCTCGGATGAAGTCCATGCCAAGCTAATGCTATCTGATGTGCGACTGAAAAGAGTTAGCTCGGGCGTACTCGGTGATTCTTGATCGGCTAGAGGGAGTTCCTCTTCCTTCGTTGTTGGTGGGTACGCTTCCGCTGGAAGCGTACTTGCGGTTAAAGGTGGACTTGTTTTTGACACGGGTCCGGATATGTTTACGGCTTGGACCGTAAATGTATAGCTCCGGTCGGAAACCAATTCCTTCACCGTATACTCCGTTAATTCGCCTGAATCGAAGGTATAGACCACATCGGTTACGCTAGGATTGGTAGACTCCATTAGATTTACCTTATAACTCACATCCGTGTTAGAGGTTCCCTCTACGGCATCCCAGGTAAGGCGAATGCTTGTGGAGGTTGAATCGCTGACTGCCAGATTCGCTGGTGCAGCCAATAGCTTTACTTGTTCAAAAGAGCGTCCTTTTGCATCTCCTACAGACGGGAATTGAATGACGGATGGAAATATAAGAACTAACACCAACATTAAGCTCAATTTTTTTATCGGAAATAGCTTCCTTGCCATTTTTAATCACTTCCTATCAAATAAAATGGATGGTTCCTACCTCAAATCTTGAATTACTTAATCTCAATTCCGGCGCTGGCATAACCTGTTACAGTATTTATCAAGCTTAGACCGGAAGCCGTCGAAGAGAACACTAACATTAAGCGATCGCCAGCCTGAACAGCCGTATTTATGCCTTTGACTGATCCGTCACTAGTAGATCCAATAGAAATTATTCCTGTCAAACTAGGCGCCAAGGATACTGCTGAACCAATAATAGGTGTAAAACTGTTGCTATTACTATCCGCTTTATATATTTCTGCTTGAACGTTTATGGTCGTGCCTATTAAAGAAAACGCTAAAGTTGGGCTGAAAAAAGCATATATTGAAGTGATCGTACCATTACGTGGAACGATAAAAGCTTGGTTGTACGGATCTTTTGTAGGATCAGAACCATTACTTCTGGTTAAATCTATTTTTCCACCTACTATACTAGCTCCTGAGTACGAACTGCCAAATCCAAGCATCGCAACTGTACCTTTTAATCCCCCGACGATTGTTGTTACAGTAATTGGTGATCCGGAAGAGAATGGAATTATAGTTGATGCGCCAGATGCCCCGGTAGCTCCGGTTACCCCTTGAATTCCTTGTACTCCCGTAGCTCCGGTTGCGCCAGTTACTCCTTGAACTCCTATTGCACCTGTAGCTCCGGTAGTTCCAGTCACCCCTTGAACTCCTTGTGCGCCTGTATCGCCAGTTACGCCTTGAATTCCCTGAACTCCTTGTGCCCCGGTAGCTCCGGTTTCACCTTTAGAGACAAGCAGGGTAAAGTCGTTATTTATATCAGAAGGTACTCCAGATGGGTTGTTTATAGTAACGATGTAGATACTTCCTAAATAAGTAACGACTTGTCCTGCATGATAGGAAGTCGCTGAATTGAACGGAGCAATGCTATCAAGACCAATGCCAGTTGCGCCAGTCGATCCGGGAGCACCGGTTATCCCTTGAATACCCTGTGCACCCGTTACGCCAGTTGACCCCATCGCTCCATTAGCGCCAGTTGCACCGTTAGCACCCGTGGCACCTGTTGCCCCATTTGCTCCGGCTGCTCCAGTAGCCCCGACAGCACCAGTTGCTCCAGTTGCGCCAGTAGCTCCAACAGCCCCAGTAGCTCCGACAGCACCAGTCGCTCCATTAGCACCAGTAGCCCCGGTTGTGCCAGTAGCTCCAACAGCCCCAGTAGCCCCGACAGCACCAGTTGCTCCAGTTGCGCCAGTAGCTCCAACAGCCCCAGTAGCCCCGACAGCACCAGTAGCCCCGACAGCACCAGTCGCTCCATTAGCACCATTCGCCCCGGTTGTGCCAGTAGCTCCAACAGCCCCAATTGCCCCGACAGCTCCGGTTGCACCAGTCGCTCCGGTCGCACCAGTGACACCTTGCGGTCCACTTGAACCAGATACCCCATTTTGACCCGCTGGACCGGTAGCACCTGTGTCTCCTTTTTCCCCTTTCGAACTAGTCTGGCCTACAGCCCCTAATCCCAACACTTCAACGAAGGATGCCATTCCTCCATTATGAATAAGCGTCACCAAAGACCCCGCAGGAAACACGCCCTTGCCATTGTCCCCGAACAGAACAGATTTGCTATTGATTTCGAGCTTCTCTGTCTGACCGCTGCTGCTTAAGAGTTCGATCGAATTTTTGGACATCGAGACGACAGAGCCATGGATAATCCGATCGGATACCTTGCTCGCAAATATTTCAGTCTTAGACAAGATAGCTGCAAACTCGGCGCGAGTAGCCGTCTGCTTAGGCTTGAAAGTATTATTAGGGAAGCCAGATATGACCTTGCGGTTAACTGCGGCATTAATGTAGCCTGCTGCCCAGTCCGATGCGTCTGATGCATCCGAGAAACCTATGTCGCTATCCCTAAACTCGATAGCTTCGGATTCTTTGCCTGCGGCACGAATAATTAGACGTGTTATCCACTCTCGACTTGCTTGCTCTTTTCCCCAGATGACGGTGTTGGGTCTCGCTTCCTCGCTTGGAATCACGAGGCCGATGTCAATCGCTTGCTGAATCCAAACAGTAGCCCAAGAATCTACGGTGAAGGGCAAGCTGCCGCTAGTAGCCTTAGGTTGCTCATATCCCATGAACCTGAGTACCATAACAACCGCTTCCTGATTCGTGACTGGTCGGTTAGGGCTAAAGTTTCCGGAACCGTCTCCTTCGATTACCCCAAGCGCGGAAGCTTTAGTGATATACTGATATGCCCATGAGGTAGAATCGACATCACTGTAAGCTGCTGCACTTGCCCGGGGTAGAATACTGCTATAAGCAGGGCTCAAGGGTGCAATCAACTGACTCATCAGAATAAATGCCATTGAGCTCTTGTAAGCTAACTGCTTGCCACTTTTCTTGCCACTTGTCTTCGTCCTCTTTAATCTTGCCATTACTAAATCCCCCTCAAATTTATAAAGTTATGTATTGCTTCAAATAATCGCGATTAACCATGACGCTCGGATAATCCGGTACATAGCCCCCAGCTATCTCATTGTGATAATGCGCTTGTTCGTATTGTCCTAAGCGATCGTAACAGACGCATAATTGCAAATGCGGCAGCCACGTCCATGCCGGAAGGTCTACTCTAGCGTTAAGCTCAGTCGGCTTTGGTACTTCCGTGGCTAGCTTGTACCAAAAAGCAGCATTCTCGAACCGTTGTTCGATTAGCTCATAAGACCCTAATTGACAACAGGCTTCGGCTCGGGGAGGCGACAAGGCAAAAGCTTGAAGTACTTTAAGCTTGGCTTCTTGAAAGAGACCTAATTGTGACAATGCATCTCCGGCACGCCGACTCGCAAGTAGCTTGTCCTCCAACCAGCCATTCGGCATGACTATGAAGGCATCGTATTGCTCTATCGCTCGCTGCCATTGGCCGTGATCGTATAGCTCGTTGGCATAATAAAATAAATCCCGCGGAGTGAACCTCGTTTGCGCTTTCAACATCCCCTCATAGATGAGAAGATTACGCGAGGACTGCGTATGCTTTCGATCATGTGTTATGCCTAACTCGGCATAGAACACATTGCCTGCGACCTCAAGGTACTCATGAACGACTCCAATCCAACGGAATTCACAATTTCGTCTTAGAAGGCGATTACGTCTCAAGCTCGAAGTTACACTTCCGTCTTTGTCACGGTCGAGATAATAATGCATCGATACAGCATCGATATCCCATGGTAGATCGGATACGATGGACTGGAGAGCCTTTGCATCCTCTAACTGCAGATAATCGTCCGCATCCAACCACATCAGGTACTCTTGAGTAGCGAGACTGAAGGCATAATTTCTTGCTTTGGAGAAATCGTTCACCCATTCGAAATCATAAACCCGTGCTCCATAAGATGCCGCGAGCTCTTTGGTTCCATCACTCGAACCTGTATCCACAATAATGATCTCATCGACAAGCTCCCTCACGCTGGATAAACAACGCCCTAAGGTGTACTCTTCGTTTTTTACGATCATGCATAGGCTGACAGTGACTTTCCTTGTGCCACTATACAAGGAAGAAGTTAAATCGAATCCCCACTTGCTTATGGCCATAGCACGATTTAAGATTAATCGGTTATTGTACCAATCAGGATCATTGGGATCTACTGAAGGAGGTTCATTCCGGAAGACTACGCATCCTTCGGCTATGTAAATATCCAGGTTCATAGATAACGTGCGATAACACAGATCGTCATCCTCGTAAGATTCGACCTCAAATCGCTCATCAAAGGACCCGATCTGCTCAAAGTAGCGACGGGGTATCATCATTAGTAAACTGACAAGTCTAGGAACCCGGGTCCAAGACATTGATTTCCCGATGGAAAGCATCGATGACGACTGATAGAGTTGCTCCATGTTCTGATATACAATCGGAATCCGTTGAGCGCCGCTAACATCATTCATCCTCGGACCCACGATTGCAGCATTGGAATGATGGTCCAGACAGCCCGACAACTGTTCTAACCATCCCTCGTTAACCATAATCTGATCGCGGATGAATACAAGATGATCTCCCGAAGATGACACCGCGCCCAGATTGAATGCTGCTGCAACCCCTTTGCTCCGGCTATGAATGACATGAACGCCGTATTCATACGCAAGGTAATTCGACACTTCGGCAGATTCGTTATCCGAGACGACAATCAGCTCATAGGACATAGACGTATATTTCTTAATCCGATCCAGACATTGTACGGTCAGGTTAAAGTGCTGAGCCAACAATATAATGCTAATATTCAATCGCTTTTCCTCCTATATTCGACATTTTCCCTAAATCTACCATTCTATTAGCGTTGCATTCAAGACAACCAAAGTTGCTATTAGCCAGTTTCACAAATAATGATAAGCTTAAAAAGACAGCCGGGTATGCAACTCTGCTCTATTAATGCAATAAATAATTTTTACAGAATGCAGGAAATTTCCACCTACTAATTCTGGCATGCAACGTATACCGTATTTGTTACGACTGGCAACGAAGGTATCGCTGTTTCCATATTCCAACAATATATATGTATAAAGAACATTTAAATAGTGTGGGTTGTCATCACTTTTGTCATATGACAATATGGTATTTAATGGGTTTTACATGAAAAGATAGGGTCGTTAATCATTTATCTGTTCCTATTGAGATTCAACATTCGATCGTCTTACATAAAAAAACTGCCTCTGAGGGCAGCTTTTTTTCTTAATATATCGTTTTTACGAATGGAGCGAATGAACCTTTAAAGCGCTCTTGTATCGAAAATTTGCACAGTATTGGCTATATAACTCCAACACACCTGATAGTGATTGAAAGGGATAGAGATTTCACAATTAGATTGTATTTTTTCTCAGGAAACTCTCATAAAAAAAAGGGTATCCCAAACTGGGACACCCTCTGATTAGCTTATCGTCTCACCCTCCGAGCAAAATCCACAAACTGAAATTTATCCAGCCGGTGTCTAGACTCGGTATATTGGTAAAGCACCGTGTTCTCCAAATAAACATAGTTTCGTACTACTACAATATGCGTAAAATTCTTCAAATCGAGCAGTCTATGATCCTCCTCGGTGGAAGGTTCAACAGATATCAGCTTCTTCGCATAACTGATCTTAAGGCCCAATTCCAGCTCCAGATATTCATAGATTGAGCCCTCGGCGATTTCCGCACTCAGGAAGGAAACGATATCCGCACGAAAATAATCCTTATCCAAAATGATCCGTTCACCTTCAATCTCTCTGGCACGAACAACCTTCCAAACCAGAGTTTCAGGTGGAATCTGCAGATGTCTGGCGAGAGCGGAGCCTGCCGGCTCTTGTATCGTCCGCTCTACCAGTGTCCGCGAGGCAGTACCCAGTGTATCGGCCATCTCTTTAAATGAAATCAAACCGGTAACGGGGAAATCCATTCGGGTCATGTCAAGCACAAAGGAGCCTCTTCCCTTAATTTTGTGAATATATCCTTCTCGGAAAAGTAGATTCAGCGCTTTGCGCACGGTCTCTCGTGAAGTGGCGTAAGCTTCGGCGAGTTCACTTTCGGAAGGCAGCTTGGTTCCCGGCAGCAGTTGTCCAGAATGGATTTGGTTGCTGTATTCATTATAAATTTGCAAATATTTATTTTCTCTCAATTTTGATCACCGCCCTTTATTGTATCACGTCATGCCTTTGGAAGCATCGATTCAATTGGAGGGGAATTCATAGCGTTGAACATATAAATTCTTATATTTATAGAAAAACAGCCCCCAAGGGGCTGTCTTTCTATAGTATAAAGTCTTTGCCAATATAGCCTTTATCAACCCTTGAGATGAATAGTCAAGATGCTTGTTTGTTTGGCCGTAGCTGGTCCGGTCTTCTCTTCAATCTTCTCGACCATCTCCTGACCTGCAGGAATGATGATTGGAGTAATCACCGGGTAACCTGCTGCGCGGATAGCTTCCATATCAAATTCTAGTAGAAGCTCGCCTGCCTGCACCTTATCACCAATATTCTTCAGGCTGGTAAAACCGCTACCTTTAAGCGCCACCGTGTTAATTCCAACGTGGATTAATACCTGAACACCGCTGGCATGCTCCAGTATAAGCGCATGTTTGCTCTTAATCACATGAGCTACTGTAGCATCAAAGGGAGCATATACTTTCCCCTCAGAAGGTTCGATTGCAATTCCCTCACCCATTTGCTTTTCAGCAAAGGCAGGATCGGGTACCTGTTCTAGCGATACTGCAGTTCCACTAAGCGGGGAGACAAGCTCCAGAATATTAACTGATTCCTGTGACCCTTGAACTGAATGACGGCTGCTCAATTCCTCTGGTTCGCTCGTAGTACTAGAAGCCTCTGTAGCTGTGTTCTTTTCGGAACGACCCACTACAGAACGTCCGTACAATACTGTGGCGGCAAATGGCACAACGAGAACAATAACCATACCTATGAAGAATACGCCCCACTGGTTCGGGAAAATCGAAAGGAAACCGGGAATTCCCCCTACGCCAATGGATGAAGCGCGAACCTGGTTAACGGTAAGGAGCATACCGGCAATTGCTGAGCCGATCATCCCGAAGATGAAAGGGTAGCGATAGCGGATATTCACCCCAAAGATTGCCGGTTCAGTCACGCCGAGGAATGCAGAGACGGAAGACGTAGCCGCCAAACCTTTTGCCTTTTGTTCTCTAACAACGAACATCATCGCCAGTGCCGCAGCGCCTTGTGCAATATTGGAGAGCGCCAGCATCGGCCAGAGGAAGGTGCCCCCCTCACTGCCGATGAGCTGTACATCGACTGCCAGGAAAGTATGATGCATCCCAGTGATGACCAGAAGTGCATAGAATCCACCATAGATCAAACCACCAAGGAGCGCAAAATGATCAAATACATAGATCAAACCCGAGGTGATAGCATTGGCAATGGCGAACGTAACCGGTCCGATAATGGTGAAGGCCAGAAAACCTGTAACCAGCAGGGTCACTGGAGCAACGACCAGTAGTTTAATGGAATCAAGCACCCGACGGTTGAGGAACTTCTCCAGTCTAGCCAGAATATAGGCCGAAACCAGTACAGGCAATACTTGCCCCTGATAACCGATCTTCTCCAAATGCCAGCCGAACAAATTCCAGGTCGGAACGGTTCCCTCAGTTGAAGCACTTGCATAACTGTAGGCACTTAATAGATCCGGGTGTACGAGAATGAGACCTAGCACGATCCCGAGCAGAGGACTGCCCCCGAAACGTGTAACAGCTGCCCAACCGATAAGTGCTGGTAAAAAGGTGAAGGCTGTGCTGGCAATCGTGTTAATAATCGCAGCAATGTCTTTCCATGCAGGATAGACATCTACCAATGACTTACTATCAAAAAAGATACCAGGTCCGGTCAAAATATTATTAATCCCAAGCAGCAAACCTGCGGTTACGATGGCCGGAAGAATCGGAATAAAAATATCAGCCAGTGTTTTGATCGCCCGCTGCAGTGGATTCTGTTTCCGTGCTGCCGCTGATTTCACGTCATCCTTGGAAGAGCGGGCACCACCAGTGATCTGAATCATTTCATCGTATACTTTATCTACAGTTCCTGGTCCGATAACGATCTGGAACTGCCCCTGCGTAGAGAATTGTCCTTTTACGAGTTCGTTACGGTCCAGGGCTTCCGAATCCACCTTGTTCTCGTCATACAGCGAGAATCTCAGCCGGGTTACACAATGCGTCGCAACTTCAATATTCTCCTTGCCCCCAACCGCCCGTACAATATCTTCAACATTTTTGCGGTCTATAGCCATATCTTCACTCCTTACAAAATTGATGTGTGCTCCTTCTTAAGTACACCTCGTTAGCGGACTAACCACATGTAGGAAGCATAAGGACTAAGCTGAAGCTTTTGTGTTAATTTAGGTGCATCTGCTGTATTCCCAATCAGAAGCTCGTCCTTACCACTTGGCGACAATTCAGACCAGTGATTATCTTCAAAGCGGAAAGAGATCTTTTTACTGCTGAAGTTCGAGACCACAACAAGTGTCTCTTCATCGCCTGTTCTGGCGTATGCGAATACTTCCGGATGACCTTCATCGAGTCTCTTGAAAATACCTTCTATAAATATTTCATATTCCTTGCGTAGTGCAATCAGTTTACGGTAATGGTGGAAGATGGAACCAGGATTTTCCAGCTCCTTCTGCACATTGATGTTTGGATACCGCTCGTCTACCTTCAACCATGGAGTACCAGTGGTAAATCCGGCATTCCGGCTGTCATCCCACTGCATCGGCGTACGTGAATTGTCCCGCGAACGTTCTTGGAGAATGCTGAGAGCAACCTCCGGGCTTTTCCCCTGTTCACACAGAATGCGGTACATATTTAGTGACTCAATGTCGCGGAACTCATCGATGCTTTTCCATACCGGATTCGGCATACCGATTTCTTCCCCTTGATATACATAAGGTGTTCCCTGAAGGCCATGCAGAGTTGTCGCGAGCAGCTTGGCGCTTTCCACACGGTAAACCCTATCATCAGTGAATCTGGAAAGGGCACGTGGTTGATCATGATTGTTAAAAAATAGTGCGTTCCAGCCTCCGCCTTTCTGCATTCCAGTCTGCCACTGCGAGAACAACTGTTTCATTGCCTCGAAATCATAAGGCATCAGTTCCCACTTCTGTCCATTCGGATAGTCGACTTTTAAATGATGAAAATTGAAGGTCATGGAAAATTCCCGCTCTTCGGGACTTGAGTACCGGATACAATGCTCCAGTGTAGTTGAGGACATCTCTCCTACAGTCACCATCTCAAACGGACCAAACACCTCTTTATACATTGCTTTGATGTATTCATGGACCTGTGGACCGTCAGTATAGAATTTACGTCCATCCCCCGGTGGAACACTCCCGTCATCGTTAGGGAAGCGCTGATCTTTGGAGATTAAATTAATTACATCCATGCGGAAGCCGTCGACACCCTTTTTAGCCCAGAATAACATCATATCATTCACTGCTCTACGTACCTTCTCATTCTCCCAATTCAGATCCGCCTGGGTTTTATCGAAGAGAGTAAGATAATATTGTCCCGAAGTTTCGTCGAACTGCCAGGCAGGACCCCCGAACTTCGACTGCCAGTTGTTGGGTAAGCCCCCGTCCGGAGCCGGATCCTTCCAGATATAGTAATCACGGTAAGGGTTGTTCCTGCTTGAAATGGACTGTTTGAACCACTCATGTTCAGTCGAAGTATGGTTAACCACGATATCGATCATTAGCTTCATTTCGCGTCTATGCAATTCCTGTACTAGCTCGTCAAAATCCTCCATCGTACCGAAATCCGGGTTGATATTTTCATAATCTGCTACATCGTAACCGTTATCATGTTGCGGCGAAACATAAACCGGCTGTAACCAGACAATATCGATTCCAAGCTTCTGCAAATAATCTAATTTCTCAATAAGTCCTTTAATATCTCCTGTTCCGTTGCCTGTAGTGTCCTTAAAGCTCTTCGGGTACACCTGATACACCGTGGAGCGGCGCCACCATTCCGAATACTGGGACTGACTCAAGTTGAACACCTCCAAAAAGAATTCTTTATTTCAACCATTAAACCTGTATATACAAGTTCAAACACTTCACACAGTTTAAACCTGTATATACAGGTTGTCAACACTATTACTATCGAAGGAGTGGCATGAGTAGAAACTAGATTATTTATAACGTTGTATTAGAATGCGATTCATCGAATAAAGGATTAACGACAGGTGGCTATAAAATTAACCCCTTTAATAATTGATTATTACCCTAATATTTGATCCGTAATAACAAAAAAAGCCGCTTACTCGGCAGCTTTTTAGATACGAAGATATGTAGATAAAAAACAAACAGGATACCTTTTACTAATACAAGTTAGGTACCCTGTTTCTTTTCAAAGTGTCTATTCAAATTAAGTTTATTTAAGCTCCTGTAGGAGACTCTGACCAAATTGGGGCATGGTCACAACAAAGTTATCAGCAACTGTTGCTCCAATATCCGAAAAAGTCTTCGATATAGGCAGCTCCCCTTGTCGATTGAAACTCTTACTGTAGAGTAGTAAAGGAACATATTCACGGGTGTGATCCGTACCCGCATGAATGGGATCATTCCCATGGTCTGCCGTAATTATTAGAAGATCGTCTTCACATAGCTCCTTTAGAACTTCATGTAATCGATCATCAAATTCTTCTAGCGCTTTCCCATACCCGATCGGATCTCTACGATGGCCATAAAGTGCATCGAAATCAACAAGATTCAAGAAACTAAGTCCTGTAAAATCAGTATGAAGGGTCTCCATGAGTTTATCCATGCCATCCATGTTAGACACTGTACGCAAAGACTTGGTGACACCCTCCCCATCGTATATATCTGAGATCTTGCCAATCGCTAGTACATCGAACCCGGCATCCTTGAGCTCATTCATCACGGTTCTTCCATAAGGCTTCAAGGCATAATCATGACGGTTCGATGTTCTTTTGAAATTTCCGGGCTTCCCGAGGAATGGTCTAGCAATCACTCTGCCTAGCATGTACTCCTCACGTAAAGTAATCTCTCTGGCAATCTCGCAGATTTGATACAGTTCTTCCAAAGGAATAACCTCTTCATGAGCCGCAATCTGAATCACGGAATCTGCTGAAGTATAGACAATGAGTGCACCTGTGTTCATATGCTCTTGTCCAAGCTCATCGAGAATAGCTGTGCCACTAGCGGGTTTATTCCCAATCACCTTTCGTCCTGTTATTTCTTCTAATTCATTAATTAATTCATAAGGGAACCCTTCAGGAAACACTTTGAAAGGAACATCAATTCGTAGGCCCATGATTTCCCAGTGACCTGTCATCGTATCCTTTCCATTAGAAGCTTCCTGCATTTTGGTCCAATAAGCTAAAGGGCGCTCTACTTTGGGAACTCCGGGTATTGGGTCAATATGACTTAACCCTAGCTTGGATAATGCAGGAACATGTAGCCCATTCATTTTTTCTGCAATATGCCGTAATGTATGTGATCCTGCATCCCCAAACTTTTCAGCATCTGGAGCTTCACCAATGCCTACAGAATCCATAACGATGACAAAAATCCGCTTAAACCTGGGTGTTTGTTTCATGTTAATACTCCTTGCTTCAACTAGAATATGATACCGATAATCAAAGATGATAAAACGCTTACAAGTGTGGCGCCAAATAACAGCTTTAATCCAAATCGTGCGACGATATTCCCTTGCTTTTCATTCAATCCCTTCACTGCACCCACAATGGTACCAATCGACCCAAAGTTAGCAAATGAGATTAGAAAAACGGAGACAATGGCTGTAGTACGGCCACTTAAACCTTCTTGAATCTTAACAAAGTCAAGCATAGCAACGAATTCATTCGCAACAAGCTTTGTCGCCATAATACTACCGGCCTCAACAGCTTCATGCCATGGCACACCGATAAGAAAGGCGATGGGTGCAAAGACGTAGCCTAACACTCCTTGGAACGAGATTCCGAATATGCCACTGAAGACCCCGTTAATCAAAGCAATGATTCCCACAAAACCAACTAACATTACCCCAACTACTATGGCTACTTTAAAGCCATCCATAATATATTCGCCCAGCATTTCAAAAAACGTTTGTTTTTCTTCTACCTGAACTTCAACAATATCTTCTTCAGGTGTAACTTCATACGGATTAATGATGGATGAAATGATAAATCCGCCAAATAGGTTTAATATCAATGCAGCTACTACATACCGAGGTTCTAGCATCGTCATATAGGAACCAACGATTGACATGGATACCGTAGACATTGCAGACGCACATAATGTATACAAGCGATGTTTCGGCAATAGTCCAAGCTGGTTTTTCACCGAAATAAACACTTCATTTTGTCCGACAATTGCGGCTGTAACTGCATTATAAGATTCCAATTTACCCATGCCATTTATTTTACTCAGCACCAGTCCAATATACTTTATAATGAATGGCAGTATTTTGTAATGTTGCAAAATCCCTATCAATGCTGACATAAAAACAATGGGCATCAAAACATAAAGGAAAAATGTATGCGCCCCTTCATTTGCAATCCCGCCAAACACAAAGTCAGTACCTTCATTGGCGTATCCAAGTAATTTTGCAAAACTATCAGCAAACCCTTTAATCAAAAATTCTCCAATGCTCGTTTTTAGGATAATTAATCCCAAACCTATCTGAATAGCAATCATTACAATGATTGGACGATATTTAATCTTTTTCTTATTGTTACTTCCTAGCCATGCCAGTAATAGAACAATAACCAGACCAGCAATAGAAATTAGATAATGCATTTTTAGCCCTCCAAATTATCGGTTAATTTTCTTGGAATCCTCATATCGGAATGCATCTTTCCACATTAACCCTTGTTCCAAAATAATCGCTAACAGGCTTCCGCATATTAATCCATTATTTAAAATGGCTATCACGATCGGAGATAAATGGGCCGTAGCTGATGCAGGAATAAACATTAAACCTACACCCACTAAAAGGGAAAGCCCACTGACAATAAATGTTCGCTCTTCATGAATAACCTTTTTCAATTCCTTTAGCGCTAGTCCGACCATCTTCACAAAAATGACGAAGGTAACAGAATAGCCTATGGGAGCTGGAATCGCAGATATGAAATTCATCATAGGCGGAAACAAGGATATTGAGATCACTAAGCTGCAGCCTATTAAAAATGATCTGCGCTCCCTCATCCCTGTTTGCTCAACATATCCCGCCGCTCCCGAAATAGGGACTGAGCCGATCGCTCCTAAACCACCACTAATAAGATGCGTAATTCCAGAAGTAAACCCGGCGCGCAAATAACGACGATGATCCCCTTGCTTGGGTTTCATAACGGTCTCCATCAAACGGATGGATGCCACTGCATTGGTTATTAATAATAGGGTTAGTAAAAATGCAGTAGTAATTGTCCCGGCATCGAATCGGGGTTTTCCAAATGGGAATATTTCCGGCAGCTTAAATAGAGTATCCGCACGAGAAACCGCCGGCATACTACCGCAGATTATAAATAATAGGCAGCCTATCACTATACTGAAAATTATTGAAAACTGGCTGAGTAATACAAAGCGGCTGTTGCCTAACCAAAAGGTAATGCAGACCACAATCACACTAAGGATGAACACTTTAACATCTAACATGGTGTGGGATATGGTAATCCCCATCATCCCTTTCATAAAAGATCCGCTTAATTGAAAGATCAATAAAAGTAAATAAATAAAGGTGATGGTTGGAGTAAATAGACGAGCGATTTTATCCATTAGCTTAAATGCTGAAATTAGGATAAACAACACTCCGCTAATGATCATCGCTCCACTTAAAGCCTGTAAAGCGCCGTTGTTAGAGGAATAAAGTCCCCCCACTAAACTCGCGTAAATGGTAAAAATGCTCCACCATAACCCTGCCGGACCTTCATGAATAGGGAATTTATGACCCATCAGGCCTTGTAAAAATCCAGCTATTGCTAAAGTAATCATGGTGCTCTGAATGAGTCCGGAAGTCTCTATGGGTGTTAAGTTATATAAATCTGCGATAGCAATGGGTGCAGCAATTGCACCAGCGATCATAAAAATCATCCACTGCAATCCTGACAGTATTACCTTCATTTCTTTCTCACTCTCTTTTCTAACAACACTACACTCTTATCAATAAATCAGCCTTCAATGACTGTGTTAAGAGCTACTTCGACCATTTCATAAAAGGATTGTTCACTTTCTTTATGAGTTAGGTGTTCCTGTCTTAACAATTGACTGCCGACGGTCAAAATCGATAAAGCTTTTACACCATATTTAGCGGCTAAAGTGTATAGGGCGGTACTTTCCATTTCTACAGCTAATACACCGAAATCCATAAACTTGTGAAGCCGATCTAAATTTTCACGATAAAATTCATCAGAATTATAGATGTTACCAACAAACACATTGGCATTTTTAGCTTGTGCTTGTTGATATGCTTTCATTAGCAATGAGAAATCTGCCGTTGGTGCAAAATTACAGCCATGAAAGATCTTTTCCGTCATATTACTGTCTGAAGATACTGCTTGGGCTAATATAATATCGCGGATATTGATTTCTTCCTGCATCGCGCCACATGTACCAATGCGAATCAATTTCTTAACTTCATAATCGACGATCAATTCTGTCGCGTAGATACTCATCGATGGATTTCCCATCCCTGTCCCCTGAACCGACACAGGCACACCCTTGTATAATCCAGTGTATCCATACATCCCTCTTACTTCGTTATAACAATAAGCCTCCTCTAAAAAGTGTTCTGCCACAAACTTTGCACGCAAGGGATCTCCTGGGAGCAAAACGAGCTCTGCTATTTCTCCCTTATTTGCACCTAAATGCCTACTCATAGTTCTTCCTCCAACTTTTAATAGTAAACTGAGGTTTACCGAAATCGCTTTCCACTTGCCTTCAAGTAAAATCAGTTTCGAAACTAGATTGAGCATAAGGTTTTTTAACATTACAAACTAGACCAAAAACTTACGGAGCTTACGGAAAATAATTGGTCAAATTATAAAAGCAGTTCTTTACGAATGTTGTCTAAGTCTCTTTTAGAGGGGATCGTAGAAATAATAACAACAGGCACTGTCTTTAATGCAACCGGGATATTACTAATGACAAGATCGATATTATTTTGCTGCATGATCTCGTCGGTCAGGCCTTTCATTATGGAAGTATTAAGGATCAACTGATCCCCAATTTCTTTTTTTATCAAATCTGCTATGTAATGACGAATTGAAAATTCTTCCCCGATCACTAAAAAAGCCCTCTTACTTTTGTAACGTAAACTCGAGCGGACAATTAAGGTTAGCTTTGTTAAATGAAAGTGATTAAACAAAACAGAAGGGTAAGTTTTATTCCACGTTTGCATACAGGTTTGCAATTCTTGATAAATCTGCTGGCACTCCTTTTGAACATATGTTGTTAAATGACTTGTTGAAATCATCATCCATTCAGGAATGGCATTTTCGATTAATAGCTTGTCAAAGAACCCGTAAATCTCCAAAATAAACCGTTCTTGCATATGCAAGTTCGGGTATACCTTTGCTAATAACATTAGAAGCAGATTCCCCATTTGATATTCTTCTTTATCCTTATGTAATTCTACTTCTTTCATCGGAGTGATCTCTGACCCTTCATAATAATGATATTGGCTGAGACTAACCATGGATTGCATAAAGAATATTTCACTGTTTGGAAATTTAAGGGACAGCTTGTCCTCAAGACGTTTTGCAATAGTTTTCACTGGAAAATAAAACATCCCCTTTTCCCAAGGGTAAGCATTTTCGTCGATTTTCACACATTTTCCTTTAGCCACTCTTTCTATAACAATGGCCAACAAAAACGATAATCTCCTTTTGGAATTGATAAAATATACAATGTTATTCTCATTTTCTATATTTGTGATTAACTGATTAATATAAGCAAAATCAACATTCGCAAAGGGCCAGCCTGTAAACTCATACGCATCACAATATAACTTCCAATAAAAATATCGAATATTCATTTCATTCCCTTTGATCATGGGGGTAGAAAAACTAATGCGTAGCTTATAAGCTTTTAGATCATCATTATTTAATTGCACAATCAATTTCTTCAAAGACGAGGTACTCATAAACATGGCTTCGGAGAGCTCCTCCACAGACAGTCGCCCTACATTCGTAAACAAAAAATCCATCAGCCGATAAAAGATGGTTTGTCTGAACATAGAAGAAATCACTTCACTAATCGTACTTCGCCCATCACGTTGAAGAACTATTCCCTTTCCTCTAGAAACCTCAATGGTTACAGTAGATGGTAATTGCTTGCTGATTTCCTCCACCATCTTCCGGATGGTCTTATCAGAGATCCCTAAACTTTTTTCAATTTCCGCTAAGGTAAACCATCTATGTTCCGTATCAAGCAGCGTTAATAGTTGACTAGCTAAATTAAATCCCTTATCCATTTTTCTACACCCACTTAATTTCGTTTTAATTTTTATAGTATAAACAAATTCGCAACCATAACCCTATTATTTTTCAATAAAAAAACCCGGGCTTTATTTACCCGAGTTTCACATCACATTATATTTGTGTTTTTTCTTCAATAGGGCTAATTGCTTTCAGCTGCATCGTTATGACGGCTGCAATAACGGCTTTGATGATGTCTCCCGGAAGAAAGGCCAACGCTCCGACAAGACCAGCCCAGATCGAAGTATTGGTTATCAATGCCATGACAGGGGCACCAATCAGACTCACTAGTAATACACCGAAGATTATGTTGATAGCTACCAGCTTCCAAGTTCGAACCTTCGGCCAGATTTTTTCGGAATACCAGCCAATAAGGCCGGCCGCAATTGGAAAGCTAAATATGTATCCTGCAGAAGGTCCAACTAGCACCGAGATTCCGCCGCGACCGCCGGTCAGTACAGGCAGCCCAATGGCTACTAGTATGATGAAAATAATTAGACTGAGAGCGCCCATCCGTTTCCCCAGAAAACATCCAGCCAACATGACGCCAAGTGTCTGGGCAGTGATCGGAACGGGGATGAAGCCTAGTGGGATGGGCGGTATCATCCCCAACACCGCGATAAGTGCTGCGAATAATGCAGCATAAATAAGTTCTTTTGTCTTCAAAAAAATGACCTCCATTGGATATCAATGATTGTATTCTGGTTAGTAAATACGTCCAGTAAGCTGAATTATAATGGAGATATTCTTTATTGTAAACCATAAATTATTATATGGTTTACAATAGAATAAAATACCATGCTTGAGTTTTTCCTATTGTTATATAGAATTAGAGTATTCAGTCGCAATCGTTGGATGTTAATCTATTCAATGGGTTTTGGTCGGAGAGTTATACTTTTGGAGGTTTAAGTTCATGACAGTAAAAGAACATATTCTTGCCTTACTCGACAGTAATAAGGGTGAATATTTTTCCGGCGAGGAAATAGCCGTTCAGTTATCCGTGACGCGCAGCGCGGTCTGGAAAGCCATAAAATCTTTACAGACAGACGGTTATTCCATACAAGCTGTAACCAATAAAGGATATTCCATGTCACCACAAACGGATATCTTATCAGCCAGTGCAATTTCAAAGTACCTGGATACTCGGGGGCAAAAGTTACGAGTTGAAGTCTTTAAGACCATATCTTCCACGAATGAAGCCGTAAAAAACCTTGCCTCAAATGGAGAAGCTGAAGGTAAGGTGATTCTTTCGGAAGAACAAACAGCTGGTCGCGGGCGAATGGGCCGGAAGTTCTTTTCTCCACCTGGAACGGGTATCTATATGAGCATCCTGCTGCGTCCCAAGCTGTCCGCAACAGACTCAGCTTTATTGACCACTTGCGCCGCAGTAGCTGTAGCCCTTTCTATCGAGAGCGTATCCAGTAAAGAAACGCAGATTAAATGGGTAAATGACGTTTTCATGGAAGGGAAAAAAGTGTGCGGGATTCTTACCGAAGCATCCGTGTCACTGGAAAACGGCTGGCTTGATTATGCTGTTCTCGGCATCGGTATCAATGTAGTCCTCCCTTCCGAAGGCTTTCCCACTGATCTTACCGAGATTGCAACAACTGTAATTTCCGAAAACAATCCTTATGGTGATCTCCGCAACCGTCTCGTTGCAGAAGTACTAAACAATTTCATGAGATATTATGAGCATTTAACGGACAGATTGTTTCTTTCCGAATACAAAAAAAGGTTAATTTCACTTGGAGAACCTGTGACCGTGATAAAGGATAATGAACAACGTAAAGCAACAGCCATTGATATCGATGACGATTGCCATCTGAAAGTCAGATATGAGAATGGTGACGAGGAGTATCTTTCAAGTGGAGAAGTCAGCATTAAAATTTAACTGGAGCTTCGCCTCCAAAGCAGCTATGTGCTGCCTCATGGCAGGCTGCGTCATCATACGAGCCAAAAAAACCTTGCTGATCCAAGGTTTTTTTAGATGAACTTAAAATATCAACTTAAAGCTTAGGATTCTACTGTACTAAAGTATCTAAATCAGGCTGCAATTTGTTCCGCAGAACATACAGCATGATGGCACCCACAAGGAACGCAACAGCATCCGAAATGACGAGCGACCAGACTACTCCGTGAAAACCGTTCATTCGATTAGCGATATACAATACTGGAATCAGAGTAATACCTTGAATAATTGACATAATAAAGGCGGCGGTTCCTTGTGCTGTCGCTTGGAATATCCCTGTAAACAACGCAGTCGTTCCTGAAATGAACAGGGATAAGAACGTTACATGAAGAATGTAGCTGCCCAGTTCAATTAATTGAGGGTCATTCGTAAATAAACCGATTAAGTGGTCTGAAATCAGATATACAATAATGCCGAACACGGCTGCTAATGCCACAGTCACTTTGATTGTAAAAGTAATGGTGTGCTTCATGCGTAATTTGTTAGCTGTAAAAGAGAAGGCAATCAGCGGCACGACTCCCTCACATAAGCCCATCAGGATAACCTCTGGAAATTGTAATAAACGTGATGAAATCCCGAAGGCCGCAATGGCCTGCTCCCCATATTCGACCAGAAAACGGTTAAAGATGAGTGACATTGCACCCATGAAGAGACTCATAACAAAGACTGGAACTCCAATTTTAAATACATTGCTGAGAATGTCTTTGGAAGCTTTGAACCATTTTACGGAGATGGTTAAGAATTGGCTCTTATATCCCATGTGGAAGGCATAGAATGCACTAGCAACCAAGTTAGAAATGACTGTAGCAGATGCAACCCCGATCACGTCCCAATGGAAGACGAAAATGACTAGCGCATCGAGAATAATATTCACAACAACACTGAGAAGCATACCGATCATCGAAGTGATTGCTGCCCCCTCCGAGCGCACGATATTCTCCAGCGTGAAGAATAGAACGACGAAAGGTGAACCAATAAGCATAATCGTGACATAGTCCTTCGTGAATCCGAAGGAGTCAGGCGTCGCTCCCAAGCCATGAACGATTGAATCGATCAATGGGATGCCGGCAGCCATCAAAATAAGACCGAGAACTAAACTGCTGTAAAAGGCGAATGAAGACACATGCTTTACATCATCATATTTTTTCTCTCCCAGCAAACGGGAGATAAATGCACTGCTACCGATGCCAATCAAGTTACCAAGCGCCATTATGGCGGCAAATAACGGTAAAGTTAGTGCGAGTGCGGTTAACATCGCAGTATTGCCCAGTGTACCAAGGAAATAGGCGTTCAAAATGGAGTATATGACACTCATCGACATGCCTAGCATCATCGGTACTGCGAAGTGAGCTACGGCTTTTGCGACAGGTGCTTTTTCAAAGTAATGGAGGTTTTCTGCATCCATAGGGTTCACCACTATCTTTCTTTATTTTGTTTTTTGAAATTACTTAGAATTCTAACTATCGGTCCAATATGAACCGTGACGCAGCAACAAGCAAACCTGTACCCTAACGTCGAGTTCTCAGATTTGGCATACGAAATTTGATTATTCTTCAGTTTCACATTACGCTGCCTTTGCCGTTCATCTTTCTCTGGTGGAAAGGCAGCGCCTCAGCTACTGTTTGCAAAAAGACTCTAATTACTTATCGTCCGGGCCATGTGACTTGTCAGGTGACGAATTACTGTCATCTCTGGAAGGCCAGCCGAATCCGCGCATGTCACCATGCCCTTCTCCGCCAAACCCAGGGAATCTGCCGCTAAAGCGTTCGTCCCTAGAATTTCCCCACATTTTGTGCATTTGTCCGCGCATAGCCATCAGTTTTTCAAATTCCTCTGTTCCCATACGCTCCTTTGCGGCTTCCATCCACATAGCCATCACATCACGTTCTCCGTCCGTTCCAAGTTCTTCCTCCAAAGCTGTAATGACGCGAGTTAGGTAATCCCCGAAAGCTATCTGCTCTTCTGGCGATAAGCGAGAAAATATGTTGCCGTTGTCTATCTCTTGTTTCTCTTCCTCTTGCCCTTTTTGCGTTAGGTAAATCAACATGATACGTTTGTCTGTTTCTGAGGGCTTACGGGTGATGTATTCTGCTTTCTCCAGTTTACCAAGCAATTCATTGAGGGATGATACACGGATGTCCAGCATATAGGATAAGTCTTTGGTGCTGATACCGTCTTTCATCCGAAGAAATGCTAATATCCTGCCTTGCCCACGTGATGCGTCGGCCATAGGACCAACCGCGGCGTGAGTTTTCAAGTGTTGCCTTTGCAACAACCATTGCAGTTTCGCGAGTTTTTCGTATAACTCATCATTCATGTCCATAATGAATCCTCCGTTGAATTTTTACGGTACCTGTTGCTCTTTGTGACGGTACCTGTTGATTTGTATTATAACGGTACCTGTTAGATATGTCAAAATGTTTTTTGCAGGTACCGTTAGTATGTTGTTACGATGTTTCTGGGAGGTGGCTTATAAGCTTGCAAACAAATACAAAACCCGCGCCCCGCGCGGGTTATTTTAAAATTATATTGTGATCAGTTTTCATTTTATATATCTGCAAGCAATCCTTCAAAGCACTTTAAAACGGTTTGCTCGCCTATTCGATGTGCCTTGATATTCTACTTATCACCGGCAAGTGTAAGCCACTTGCGGTTATGATGTTCCTGTACTTCAACAGGGGTATCGAAGAAATCGCTCAAGACATCCGACTGCAAGCAGTTTACTGTCTCATCCCCTTTGTAGATTTCGCCGCTCTTTACCAGCAGCGTGTGCGTAAAGCATGGTGTTATCTCTTCGATATGATGGGTTACATACAGCAAGGTTGGTCCACCGGGTTGCTTTGTTATCTTCTCGATCATCTGCAGCAGCTGTTCACGTGCAAAAATATCTAGTCCCGTGCACGGCTCATCAAGGATTAGTAGATCTGGATTGGCCATTAGTGCGCGTGCAATGAGGACTTTCTGACGCTGTCCTTGCGACAAGGTATCATATGTACGACCAGCCAAAGAAGAGCAGTCTAGAAACTCCATTAACTCCTCGGCTTGCTTTTGATCCTCTTCATTCGTCTTATCATACAGACCAATCGTCGCGAATATT
Organism: Paenibacillus sp. FSL L8-0333; assembly: GCF_037965665.1. Taxonomy (NCBI): domain Bacteria; kingdom Bacillati; phylum Bacillota; class Bacilli; order Caryophanales; family Paenibacillaceae; genus Paenibacillus; species Paenibacillus sp. FSL L8-0333. Next base: position 3,515,152 of record NZ_CP150186.1, on the reverse strand, counting down.
CCGCTTAGGACGATGTTCAGGGCAGTCTGATGGCCGTACAGCTTCTGCTGCAAGGAGGTGCTTACCCAACCGATTCGTTTGCGTAGCTCTCTCAAATCCACATCGCCAAAGCGATGGTCCAGCACTTCGACTTGTCCTGTTGTCGGCCAGATATAGCCGTTCACGACGTTTAGCATCGTCGTTTTTCCTGATCCATTCAGACCGACGATACACCAGTGTTGTCCCTGCTTCACTTCCCAATTCATATCGCGTAAGATCATTGTCGTATCACGTTGCCATGATACATTTTTGAGTGATATAATCATGCCCAATTTTCCCTCCTTAAACATGCTTCAATGAGTTCAATATTATCATGGTAAAGTCCTTCCCGTAAAAAAACATAAACGCAAGATTTTCTCGCCAGCGGTTCTACGGACAATTAATCTTTGATTCTCTGTTTGTTTCGGTATACTGTCGGAGGGATCCCGTTAAGCTGTTTAAAAATCTTACTGAAATGATATTCTTCGTAGTACCCGCATAATTTGGCGATTTCCTTAACTGGATAATCGGTAAAAACCAGATAACGACAAGCTTGCTGGTTCTGTAAGTGCATATGGTATTCCTTTGGCCCCATCCCCGTAAATTTCAGGAACATCTTCCGCAAGTAAGATGGCGAAATGCCGTATTTCTCCGCCAATTTCTCAATCCGGTGATGATCCTTATAGTCGTTCTCGAGAGTTTTCTTGATCTGTTCGAAGGCGGCGAAAGCTCCAGACTCCATCAGATTCCAGTCCGGTTGTACGGTCTGGTGCAGCATATGCAGTAGGATCTGCATTTTAGCCCGGGATACAGCTATGCCATCGGTTAGTCCGGGCAGCCAGTTCTGGTGAATCCCCCAGACCAGCTGGCTAATTTCCTCAGCTTGCTGTTGGTTATATTGGCTTAAGAAGGGAAGTCTCAGTTTTACGATTGGCTTGACTTCCTTCCATACCGCATCATAACCAAGCTCTGCACAATCGAAGAGCAACATCGTTATGCGAAGTGGAGCATCCATCTGCGAGCGCATGGACAGTTTAAGGCCTGGTTTTAAATAGATTAGCATTCCAGCCTCTACTTTGTGCTCAACATTGGTCAGGAAAACCCCTTTACCTTCATGAATCCAGTACAAGCTGTGCACATTTACCATGTTACGGATGTCCTCCCAGCCGGGATAAGTAGCTTTGTCGAGTACAAAATGGATATGCACTGTGAGGTCATTCAGCTTGTAATCATTTTCTTCCAATTAATAATCCCCTCCTGCTGCTAAAAGAGCGATTTAAACAAGACGGTAACGTTTTTTTCTATTCAATGCTTAAACTCCAAATGTTACTATCCATATTATCAAGATGTCTGAAATTCACAATACATTACAGGAAATAAAGGAGGAACACACTTGTTAAGGACTTTTAGCGAGTATCAAATTCGGAGAACTGCGCTGTTGGATGGGCCTTGGGATTTCATGAAGGATCCGTTAAATACGGGTGTTCAAGAAAAATGGTTTGAGCGATTTCCACATTCTTGGCAGTCTCTTTATGTGCCCTCGTGCTGGAATAATGAACTGGGAATGTACGATTATGAAGGTGTCGGTTGGTATCGTAAAAAAATACAGACTGTGAATTCGCAGCATGTCAGACTCATCTTTCATGCCGTGCTGGGCCACGCCGACATCTATTTGGACGGGCAGCACCTTGGGTATCACTATGGAGGATTTACACCTTTTGAATTTATTGTTCCTTCCTTAGGGGCAGGAGAACATGAGATTATCGTCCGGACGGACAGCACCTTGGACCGACTTACGATTCCTACGGAGCAGGTGGATTGGTTTCATTATGGGGGAATCATACGGTCGGTGGAGCTGCAATATTTGCCTGAACTTTACATCGAACAACTGAAGATTGATTATGAACTGCATGGACCAGATGCCGATGTCACTGTTCAGGTGAGGCTCCATTCCTTCTTTAAGGAGCAGCACACTACAAAGATCACATTCTCCGAAAGCGGACATGAATTGCACTCGGAAGAAGTACAGATTGAAACTGGCCAGACCCTCAGTCATACGTTCAAGTTGCTTATGCCTGAAGTACGTTTGTGGAACGTAGGTCTTCCAGAACTGTATACCTTTCAACTGCGGACAGAGGAAGACGACAAGATTGAACGGATCGGTTTTCGCTATATTGAAACAAAGGATCATCGGATTCTAATTAACGGTTCACCCGTTTATCTTAAGGGTGTGAATAGACATGAAGAGCATCCTGAGTGGGGTTTCGCCTTCCCTCCGAAGCTGATGCACAAGGAGCTCAGTATCATTTTGGAGTTAGGTTGCAATTCCGTCCGGGGTTCTCATTATCCCCAAAGCCCATATTGGCTTGATCTACTCGATGAGCAAGGGATTGTATACTGGAGCGAAATTCCGATATGGGGAGCCTTTCTGCCGAACGAAACAGTAAGTGAGCCGCTCTTCCAGGAGCGTGCACTGACTATGATTGAAGAAATGATCAGCTTGCATATGCATCACCCAAGTGTGATCTTTTGGTCCGTTCATAATGAGATTGATACCCGGACGCAAGAAGCATATGCTTTCACACAAGCTCTAGTCGGATTGGTGAAGAAACTCGACAGTACTAGGCTTGTCACCTACGCTACGATGCATCCACTCGAAGATATTCTACTTCCTTTATTCGATGTTATCGGTATTAATAAATATTTTGGTTGGTACGAAGGCGATACAGCCAGCTTTAAAGACATGCTGGAACAGTTCCATGTGCGTGCGGAGCAGATGGGAGCCGGTGACAAGGTAGTGCTCATGACCGAATTCGGTGGTGCTGGACTATTTGGGGATGTGGGCTGGGAGCAGAGATTGTTCAGCGAGGATTATCAGGCAGATATTGTAACTGAAGCACTGGCGATCTTCAAAAATGATTCGAAAATTGGCGGGACTTACATCTGGCAGTTTGCAGACATCCGCGGCGATCTGAAGAGCAGCAGCAAGAACTTTCGCGACCGTGCCCGCGGCTTCAACAACAAGGGTCTGGTTAATGAATACCGCAAACCTAAACAATCCTTCCGTGAAGTGCGCCGTATCTATCAATCTTGGACAGATTAATATCCACATTGACTAAGAAGCCCATCGTCAACATGGGTTTTTTTAGTGTCTGCATTCTTAGTTCCTTACAGCTGGTGTCGGACGCGATATTTATATAGTTAAGCTGGGCGTATTAAGTCGGTTCTATTCTTCGCGTACTCGGGTAGCAGTAAGTTGATTGTCTATTTTCGGCATTCGATACAAGTGCTTGTCCTCTTACACTGCAGATAGATAAAGGAGTTTTAATCTAGAGTGATCAGTATGGTATGAATAATACTTGTTAATTTCCCATGGTCCGTTGCCGTTTTTACCATTGTACGTAGTCCTAACCAGGCATTCATTAAATAATGGGAAATAGCCTCGGGCTCCAGTGAAATTCTAAGTTCACCTCTTTGCTGGCCAGTCTGAACGAGGTCATATAACAACTTCTCCGTTTTTGAATAGCTATTCTCAACAAAGGATGCAACCTCCGGATCCAGTACTCCCAACTCCACACCCGAATTAACTATGAAACATCCTTGAGGTTCTCCTTCGCTCCTCATCGAAGATTCTAGAAATTGTCGAATGATCTCCTTTACGGGTTCTTGTTTCTCAACCAAGAATCTCATTTTTTTGTTTTGAGTAGATTCGTACCGTTGGAGTGCCGTCAAATATAAGGCGTGCTTATCACCAAATGTATCATAGATACTTCTTCTGTGAATTCCCATACAGTCTACCAAATCTTGCATTGAAGTTTTCTCGTAACCTTGCATCCAAAATAGTTTTATCGCTTTATCTAGTACTTCATTAATTTCAAATTCTTTGCTTCTTGCCATTGTAATCACCTCAAGCAATCATTATACATTTAAGTAAACGATCCGCAAACTAATATATAAAACGTAAATAAAATCAAGCAAGATGCTTGATTTTATTCATAACATGATAACTTAACTGATGCTTACCGAAGAATTCTTACTTTGTCTGCTTATAAACAATCCAGAGTCCAATCTTTTTCCAGCGTTTGCAAAAAAGTTGTACCCCACGTTTAAGAATATGGAAGCCAGTTCTTTTTGCTCCAGTTTCTTCAACGATCGTTTTAGTGACTAATATCTAATTCGATTTAAAACTCAGATATAATTGGATAGATTTGATCTCTCAGATTGAAGTCATAGTTCTGGTCAACAATTCCTATCATATCATTGCTATCATAAAGCTCTACCATGAAACTCGCCATTTGTTTGGCAGTGTGGTATTTAGGCATGTTTGCTTTGTAATCAAATTCTTCAGCATCTATAGATTTCTTCACAAATTCCGTTTCAGTTATTGCTGGTGCTAAAACCTTTGCTTTTAATTTCGCGCCTTTAAGCTCTAGTTCCTTTGCAAGCCCTTCGGTGAAGGCACTAACATAATATTTAGATGCAGAATAAGCAACGCTCCCAACAGCAATGGTATATCCGAGTGCGGAGGATACGTTAATTAACTGAGTTCCTTCTACATCAGCATAATCTCGCACAAATAGTGTAGAAAGGATCGTCAAGGATTCGATGTTAACACGTAACATAATTTCAACTTTATCTAAATTCTGTTCTACCACAAAAGAAGCTTCACCAAGTCCTGCATTATTAATCCAGGTTTCTATTTGGTATTCCTTCAAAGTGTTATACAGTGTGTAAGCCTGCTCTGTAACAGACAGATCACTTGAACGAACAATAACATCTACATTAGGATCAATATTCTGAATTGTTGATTTAAGTTCTTCTAATTTATCTAATCTTCTAGCTACCAAAATTAAATTTTTACCGCGTGCAGCAAACGCTAATGCTGTTTCATACCCAATTCCTGAGCTTGCTCCTGTAATCACTGTATATTTCATATTATTCTCTCCCTTTTAAGTTTTTTGATCATTTAACAACATTTCAATAGAGTTTTGTTCACGATTAAACTTGTATCTCATTCATCCCTCCCTTAATAAATTTCTTCAAAATATTCAAGAACGATCATTCTAGTTAAGGTAAAAAAACTACACTATTAACTCTAATTTAAATCAGTATATCAATTCTAGAATGATCAGTAAAGAATTTTTTGACAACCAATTGAGATATACTCCTTAAAATCTGATAATAACTTTCCCTTTAGGATGACCTTCAGCAACAAAATTCAGTGCTTCGTTAATCTCTTCTATGTGGAATTCTGTTGGGTCCACTGCTGGTACAATCCCATTATCTTCAATAATCTTCGTGATTTTCTTTAATTGTTCGCCATCACTGCGAACAAAAATGAAATGATATTGAATCTTCTTTTTCTTCGCTTTATGATCATACCTAGCCCCGGCGATGGTGAAGAGCTTTTTTTTCCAGCCAGAGAAGCCCAGATCTTCTGCAAAACGTTCGTTAGGACCGTTCCGCAGAGAAAGAAGGCGGCCTCCTGCTTTAATAATTGAAAGCTCATGATCAAATTCGCTTGGTCCCAAGGTATCAATCACATAATCTACATCACCAAGCTGTTCCCAATAGTTCTCAGTCGTATAATCAATATATTGGTCTGCACCAGCGGCCATTGTCCGTTCACGTGCTTCTGGATTTCCACTGGTGATGACCTTGAGCCCCATGCTTTTGGCGATAGGAATGGCCATTTGGCCAAATGAACCAGAACCTCCAGGGATAAACACGATTTCGCCAGCTTTAGCATCTAATTCTTCATTTAATCCTTGATAGGCTGTCAATCCTGTTAATGGCGCAGCTGCACCAGTCACAAAATTCAAATTAGCGGGTAGGTGCCCGATGGCATTTGCATTAATTGCCGCGTATTCCGCAAAGGCACCGATTTTTTGTAGTGGCAGACGTGAATAAATTGCATCGCCAACTTTGAAGCCTTGCACCTTCTTACCCACTTTTTCAATAACACCCGTCAGCTCGTTACCAAGTACCAATGGGAATTCATAATCCTGAATCAGCTTTACGCTTCCGGTACCAATGAGCAATTCCAAATGATTAACTGCTGCTGCTTTCACCTGGACCAAGACTTCGTTATCACTTATTTCTGGGATTGGAATATCGTTCACTTTTACTATGAACTTTTTTGAATATTTGGTGATCTGTGCTGCTTTCATAATTAATGACCTCCTATGCGTTAAAAAAGTAACATTTATTTATTTTTGTAACTTATACAATAAGCATAAAGCAATAAGTTACAAAAATCAACAATTGTTACTGATTATTTTATATGTTAAAATATTCGCAAGTGTATTAACGATAAAAAGGAATTTATTGAAGAAAGAAGGGTTGGCAGTACTGTGGCTAAAATCACACAAGAGCTCATTATTGAAACAGCTGAGGCATTAATTAAACGCACGGAAAAATCCGAAGTGACACTCTCACAAATTGCGGATGAATTAAGTATCACCCATGCAGCGCTCTATAAGCACTTTAAAAATAAGCAAGAGCTCTGGGCAGCCGTATCTAAGAGCTGGTTCAACCGGATGATTTCAGAACAAATTAAATTAGATATGACTAGTTTAACTAAACCGCAAGAATTGCTTCACGATTGGTTATGGGCATTTGTTAACGCAAAAAAACGCGCTTATAACGAGAATCCCAAGATGTTTGCCTTGAATACTCAATACGTGGATAGCAATCCACTGGTATTACGCGATGTTCTCTGGGATTCCTACCAAATTATTGACGGCTTCATGGACTATCACGATCCCCACTTGGAACGGGCTGAGGCGATTCTCTCTGCGTTTGCAGTATTTAGCCTCCCATCCTTCAAAGAATCCTGGAATTTACCTGACTACCAAGACAGGTTTGAACGCATCTGGAGTTTAATCAAACAGGGCCTATGAATTCAAATCCTCTAGTTTTTAAAAAAATTATTCTTCAATCATAAACATGGTCCAGAAGCTTCTGTCTTCTGAAGTACTGCCGTTGCTCTCCCACTTTTGTCCGGTTCCCCAATTTTCGTAAAACATGGAATAAAATTATCATTACGAAGTCCTGTTTTGGTGGAATACGCGGAATTCCTGAATTCCTCACTGAGCATGCCAATATGTGCGGGTTACAGACGACTTCTGGAACCTGTGGCTGGTGAATGGCAAATTCAAGTGCGATTATCTTTAAATCTCTCCTAAAAATGGTTTGCTAAAAAAATGTAAAGCCGGTTATTCAGGATCATCCTGAAACCGGCTTTTTATTTAGAACAAATTAAAGGTATAAATTTTTTGCCGAGTCTGTTAATGCAGTCCTCAGTTCTAAGTTCTAATCATAAAAATGGCCCCTATAGTTCCCTTTAACTCTAAAAAGTTTAGCTTTTTTCTCGGCTTCTATTCCGCAAGCCTGTAAGTCCAAGCAACCCTAAGAGACCCAACCAGCTCCAATTAGTGCCTCGATTCTCATCCCCGACTGCCTGTGCTCGGTAATTTCCATTCTCGACCGCTGTTGAATTATGATTACCCGTTGCATTAACATTCCTTGCATTCAGGTTATCATTTGTTTGATTAGCCGAGTAATGTGTTTGTATCCCTAGGTTTGCTTCATCTTGGTTCGCAAATGCTGGAATACTTAAAAGTAAACTAAGACATGCAACTGATGCAAAAGTAGCAATCTTCTTCATTTTTTTCCCTCCAGAACAATATTGGGCAGGCAGCACCCATTGCTATTTTCCCCTATTTAATCCTTCCTATCCGAGAATTTTGAGGAATAGCTTTGCTTCTGATTGTTCTTCCCTCCTGTCTTTCCCTCGCTTGGAGTAACAGCGAATAAGGATAGCAGTCACGTTCCGCCCCTACGGCTGCTATATAAAGAAGTGATCGTGCCTCGATTTCTTTTTCAATTCCTTCAAGGGTGCAAACCATAACAATGTACCTAAATAAGCGCCGAGGACAGGGCTTAACATTTTACCAAAGGTGTTGGAAGCAATGACTCCCATTCCATCCCTGCCTCGATGGAGATACACTCGACTCTCTCCAGTGATAACCAACTTCATTGAATGCAAAGGCAATTATACTTGCAAGCGGTCCGTTAGAACGATTACTGATAAGTCCTCTCTAAAATAGTATCTGCCATCGTCCATGGAAGTATCTATCCAATCATCACGATGAAAAACATTTGATTCCTCCACAACTCGTGTTCAATTTTATCGTTCCTTATTTTCACATTTATCCTATTATGAGAAAATTAGTGCTATTTATTCTTAAACTTGCACGGATGTCGAAGCCTCAAATTGACATACCTATTTTATGTGAAAAGCTGCAATTTTCTTGTTGTTGTGGGCATGCTAATGTTTGTTCAAATCCAACAATAAAGGAGACTATTTATGACAGGGATTCTAGGCGGTAACCCCAAAGAAGAACCGATGCATTATGGAGAGATTTTTACGGTTTGGCAAGCCTCAATGGTCGCAAAGGGAGCCCTCTCTTGTTACAGAGCTTATATGTACCACGCGGGCGACAATGACCTGAAAAAAATATTAGGAGCTTTAATTGATCAAGCGGAGCTTGAAATCAGTGAGTGTGATACACTGCTCTCAGAGCAAGGTATTGCATCTGCACCAGTAATGCCAAATCGGCCCGATGCTAAACTTGAAGATATTCCTGTAGGGGCACGTTTCACAGATCCTGAAATTGCAGCCAAACTTGCAGCTGATAATGCTGTTGGACTTGTGGCATGTAGTCAGGCAATGGGACAATCGATCAGAGAAGATATAGGGGCTTTGTTTGCTAAATATCACCTTACCAAAGCAGCCATCGGCCTTAAAATTCTACATTTGACTAAGAAAAAGGGCTGGTTGATTCCTCCACCTCTTCTTGTTAAAAGACCTGAATCCGTGAAGGCGTAATTCTACTCACTCTTTAGTTTCTTATAAAAGAAGGCCCGCGATCTTCCGCAGGCCTTTTTTTGGTTGTCCTACCACTGCCTTTATCAGAATAAGCTAACTATATAAAGGAGGAGGACAACATTAACGTATTTATAGGTTATATGATTATAGGATTATCCCTCTCGGCACCTCTCGGACCCATTAATGCAGCACAGCTGGACAAGGGACTCCGCGGAGGATTTATGCCTGCCTGGATAGTCGGTTTAGGGGCGGTTAGTGCCGATATCATCTACATGCTGCTTGTTTATTTTGGCCTCATTCATCTGCTGGATGCTCCGTTTGTTAAAGTGTTTTTATGGTTGTTCGGATTCTTTGTCCTCGTCTATTCAGGTGTAGACAGCATTAAAAATACAGGTGACATTTCAGCTGACGGGCTGAGGGGCAACGATACCTCACTATCCAAATCTTATCTGTCGGGATTTCTCATGTCCTTGTTCAATCCCCTCTCGATCCTTTTTTGGTTGGGTATTTACGGCTCAATATTAGCCAAGGCGGTCAGCGAGTATCCGATGCAGCAATTATTGATCTATAGCGGAGCAATCGTACTAGGGATTCTTTTCTGGGATGTAACCATGGCTGCCGCCTCCAGCCTCTTTCGTAAATTTCTAACCGTTCGGGTATTGAAGGCGATCTCCGTTCTGTCAGGTCTGTCGCTGATTGGATTTGGTTTTTATTTTGGTGTACAGGCTGCCCGACTTCTCTTTTTTCATTAAACCTTGTTTTTTCGCATCCTGATGCCCTTAATCCGAAATTCAGGACCGCCCGGTAAAGAATGATATTCATGGGTCTGTTCGTCCGCCCCATGCCCCATAACATAACTGTCCTTCTTATTACGGATGTGTTGAACGATCCAATCACTCAAGGCAATCAGCGAAACAATTAGCAGGCTGATGTAGAAGCCTGGACGACTGAGCGCATGAAATAGCGTACCTGCTACAGCAGTAGCGATCAGCACTAAGCCTAGCCAGCGTTTCACCCCGTTTAGAAGACTGGGCTTAAGCAGCTTGCGGGAGGAGAGCAATATAAAGGACCAGTTATAGAGGATCATCAGTCCGGCAGCTGTTGTAATGTATTCGTATACTTTTCCTGGCAACCACAATGACATCATAATGGCACCCCCTAAACCTCCAGCTATTAAACAAAGGGCAAAAAACGGATATTTATCCTTCCATTTCTTCGAAAAAACCTTGGGTGCATCCCCTTCCTGTGAAAGAGTGATCATCATCGAGGTAATGGCATAAAGCGAAGCTGTCATCGTGGAGAACCCAGCTATGATCAACACCCCGTTAAACAAATGCGGTATAAAGGTCAGATGGTCGCTGCTGAGCGCGAGCACAAAAGGACTTTCTTTTGGATTAAAAGCACTAAGCGGCACCATGATTACTGCAAGCCCGATTGAGAGAACGTATACTGTAGCCAGTCCCAGCAACATCACCTTTCCTGCTTTTGGAGCTTCCTCAGGTTTCTTTAGCCTGTAGGACATAATTCCCAGCACCTCAATGCCACCATAGGCATAAAAAGCAAAAATAAAGGCAGACCACAACCCGATACCTCCAGATGGAAACAACGCTTTAAACCCAAGTGGAACTTTCGGTGAGAACTTAGAACCGCCGATCCAACCCGTCAGAAGTACGGCAGCAATAACAAGGAACATTAGTATAGCCGCCACTTTAATGATGGCCAGTATATTTTCAACCCTGTCAAAGCCCTTATTACCAAAAAACACAATCAATAGGCTCACGGCCGCAAAGCTGGCAGCAAATACCCACATCGGTACGGCCGGGAACCAAAAACGCGAGAATATGGACAATGCTGTGAGCTGACTTCCCATAATCAACAGTTCCGAAAACCAATATACCCAGCCGCTCCCGAACCCTGCCCAATTTCCAAATGCTTTTTTTGCATAGGATCGAAATGAACCCTGCTCCGGATCTTCCGCTGTCATCTGAGCCAGTGCATCAAATACGACATATGTTCCAATAGCAGCTAAAATGTAGGCTAGCAGCACTGCTGGCCCTCCCATAGAAATTGCTAGACCTGAGCCAAGAAAGTACCCGGTTCCTATAGTGCCTGCTATGCCTAACAAGCTTAGTTGCCACCATTTCAGTTTATCGTCTTCTTCAGTTTTACTGGAAGGTTGCTTCATGAATTTCGTCCTCATCCTGATTAGAATTTGAGATATCTCTCATCTCTAGAATTCCCTTCAGGCGGGTCCGTTATTTACAGGAATCATAATAAATAAGCTTCCCGACCAGAAAGGCTGACAGGCTTATAGTTATTCATACCGGGTAGTATGCAATAAAGAAGAAAAGACTGGTTAATCAGTATGGCTTTTTTGTGGTAGGAATCGTTGTATCGATTCGCATGTTTACGGAAGTTTCTTGTTCTGTGATCTGTGGAATGGCAATCGTAACTACATCTAAACCGCAGTATAAATGATATCTTTCCGTACAAATGGTACTATTGGGTATGGACTTACTCTATAGTAAAGGATAATTTACTCATGATTAGAAAAAATCTAACGAATTTTTATACTGGTGAATTTGCTAAGCTATTCGGAATCAAAAAAGATACATTGTTCTACTATGACAAAATAAAGCTATTTCAACCAGCAGGAATAAGCGATAACGGATATCGATATTACACTATACAGCAGCTCGATACCTTTTGGGCTATACAATCACTCCGATCGTTGAACTTTCCTATTAAAGATCTGAAGAGCTATTTCAGTTCACCTTCCTCGGAGAAATTGACCAAGCTTGCTGAAGAACAACTCATAAAGGTGGAAGAAGAAATTAAAAAGCTACAAGAAATTTATTGGTTCCTTTCGAAGTTGACATCCATATCAGAAGAATTAATAAATACCACACTAGGTGAAGTTACAATCGTTGAATTACCGGAGGAACACGTGATATATAGTGCCCCGAATCCACGTACCGGTGATACCTCTAACGAAGAATGGAATTACGATTATGAAGTTTTTTTAGAGCAAACAGGAATGAAAGGTCCAGCTTTCATTGGTTCTGTGACTAGCAAAGAGGATATCTTGCATGGTCGGTTTAACCGAGTTGAACGTTTGTTTGTTCACACTGAAACTCCGAATGCCGAATTAAAATCCGCAGGTCTTTATGCCATTCTTTATCATAAAGGCAGCTATGAGAGCATAACGGAAGTTTATCCGTTCCTGTTAAATGAAATTAGGGATAGAGGGTTTCATGTATCCGGTAATGCTTATGAAGAATATTTGGTCAATGCATTGTCAACCAATAGAGAAGAAGACTTTGTCACGAAAATCAGTCTTGCTATAAAGTAGAAAATTTAATTTATAGCTTAGCGTCGTGTGACGAGTTGCTGCAACTCGGTAGCCCAGAGCTCTTGCGGATTCGGTTGAGCCACGATGTAGAACTCGCGGTATACTTCCTGAGGCCGATACCCCTCTCTACTAATCCAACGTCGGAGATTATTCCAGGTGGCAGCAGTGCTTTCTGAGCCACGGTGCACCGTCGTTACAGCCGCTTCAACACCAGAGAGAACTACGACCTCGAATCCGTCTCTGGAGACAACCTCTGGTCCGACAGGGAATGCGGCAGTCACAATTAACCCGTTACCGTCCACGGCTTCCTCAAAGGTGGCTAGCGATACCGCACCAACAATCACACCTGCCTGGGTAAGGCTGAGGTAGAGCTGATTAAACATTGGACCAATGATAGGGTTGATGTGATTAAAGCTCTTCGCTTTTGCCATGATGCGGGCGACGCGCAGAGCCGGCAGCGATTTGATCTCTGGTTTGTGTGCAGCGATCTTAGGTTTTTCTTCAGACACTGCTGATCCTTCAACACTTTTTTCTTCTGTGTCTTCTTCTATATAATTATTCATGAGGTACTGCGTTGCCGCTAAGGCATGGGTGCGAACCAGATGCAGCAATTCCTTGATCGATACCGACTCATTGGCCGCGCTGCAATTGCTTCCGTCCGGACCATACCAGAAAGCAGGCGTACCACGATAACGCCAGTACCGACAATCGGAAATTGCAACATCAGGAACCAGCACCGGTTTGTTCCACCCCAAATCTTCTACCGTCTCCTGCAAGATCCTAGCCATCTCACTGTCTGGATCCGATACATCCGCCGAATCGACGCCTTCCAATTTGATTTCTGCTTCGGGATAGCGAGCAACAATATCTCTGGCTTTCGAGAAAATCGTATACGGATCAGCTCCGACTGGAAGAACAACGGATACCGAGAATATACAATCAGGTGAAATGACACTAGGTGAATTGCCACCCTCGATCGTACCAACATTAACCGTGATTAATGGCAGAATCTCAGCCGCACCTTCTCCTCTGGACTCGTTGTACTGTTCACGCCGCTGCGGATTAGAGAGTATATCCGTAATCGAGGAGGGAACGTCTACCTCGATACCTTCCAACTCGTCAAGGTCGAGGATGATATCGGTGGCGATACGGATCGAGCTTTTGCTTTCGTTAGGATACCCGGATATAGCTCCCCGTGTCGCCACTCGTACAGAAAACTGCATGTAACCCTTCGAGGAGAACGAAATCGCATCCGTTCCAGAGGGTTCGGCGCTGAGGACGCAGTCGGCTTCCATTTCGCTTTCGATCTGCTCGAACATAAAGCCGGTGCCCCGTCCATATCCAGTCTCTTCATCGGAGACGATGGTAAGCGATAGTTTGCCCTTCAGTTGATCGCGTAATTGTGATAGATACGTGTAGGCGAAAAGCATCGCCGTTACGCCTGCCTTCATATCTGACGTCCCGCGTCCCCATACCCGACCGTTCACAATCTTTCCGCTCCATGGATCGTCAGTCCACCCGGGTTCATCTCCAGCAGGCAGTACATCGAGATGTCCGTTGAACATCAGATGCCTACCCTCGCTTGGCATTTGCACCACAGAAATGATATTTGGCATGGTATCTTTGGCGTTGACTTGCCTGTACGGAAGTCCTTCGATGTCGAGGTAACTCTGAACCATCGCCATTGCCTCACGCGTATCACCTGGAGGGCTAGGGGTTTCATATTTAACTAGACTTGAGAAGAACTGAACAATCTTCTCCTCATCACGTTCGACCCAATTCATTATTATCTCGCTAATTTGTTTTAACTGATTCTTTTGCTTCAATTGTTGATCCATATCCTTGTCTCCTTTGAGTGATTGATGATTTGCAGGCTTACATAGGTCATCTGTCCTGACAAAGGGTATCATAAGGTATGGAGTTACTCCATAGTAAAGAGGGGGTTTTTCTTTTGTTTTGGAATAGCTGAGTAACTCCTAAATCCAAACCGTATCCAGCAGCTCGTCCACTGCTTGAATTCTGGTCACAGATGGTGTTTGTATTAAATTCCCTCTGACCATAACCATAGCTACATCAGACAAAGCTTTTATGTTCTCCAATGGGTTTTGCTCCATCATGATTAAATCCGCATATTTGCCCACATCTATAGAACCTGTCAGGTGATCGATTCCCAAAATATCTGCATTTGATTTGGTTACTAGTTCAATAACCTCACTTGCGTTCAGCTTTGTTTGTCGCATGAAATGATCAAGCTCACGCCAAAGATCATAGTGGGTTACATAGGACATAGCAGCGTCCGTTCCCACACCGATTTTGATATCATGTTCTATAGCCTGCTGTAGCCCTGTTAACATAGAGTCATACACAAGCCGGGCATTTTCCTTAATGGTTGTATTCAACTTTGTCAGGATCGGATCTAATTTCGCACTGGGATAAGCTGCTTGTAAAGTAGGAATCACAGCGGTGTAGCCCTTTAAGGCTCTGGGATTATTTTTGTACAGCCTGATCATATCCTCATCCATCTCCGCGCCGTGTTCAATAGTATCCACTCCACCCTTTAACGCAACTCTTACACCTTCGGTACTTTCTGCATGTGCCGCCACACGCATCCCAATTTTGTGAGCTTCCTCGCAAATGGCAGCCACCTCTTCTTCCGTCATTTGCAAGCGGCCTGCTTCTCCGATCCTTTTGGCATCGGTGACCCCGCCAGTTACACATATTTTGATTAGGTCCACTCCGTTTTTTACATTGATTCTTACATTTCTTCTCCCTTCCCATGGTGAATCACCGACCAAAGCCAAATAAGGTGCACCGTGGCCATCCGTTACGCTCAGGAAATACCCAGATACCAAAAGATTAGGTCCAATAGATTGATTTGCCTTAATCTCATCCCTCAACTGAACATCAGTATAAAAAAATTCACCTACGCTACGCATCGTTGTTACTCCGGAATGCAGTGCGGTTAGGGCATTTTTTTTCATCCGTCTCTTCAACATGTTTCTGCCCAGTCTCGTATCCAAAATATGATGAAACGCAAAATTCAGCAGCCCTTCACTGGCAGACAGCGTAAACGGCTTACCATCGGCAAAAAGATGGACATGCGCGTTGATGAGACCGGGCATCACATATTTCCCCGAACAATCGATCGTTTGGAAATGGGTGGGGACAGTTACAGCGCTTGCTTTCCCGATCTCCTGAATCAAGCCGTTTTCATCAATCAAAATCGTCATATGGGAATCAGTCCCTTTTTTCGCATCTCCATAAATAACATTACAGTCCATAAACGCATAACCTGTCTTCATCGTAACTTCCCCCGTTTCTTGATTACACCGCCCAATAATGAATAAATAATTCATTATTGGATTAAAAAAATAGGGACCCTCGTAGATGCTAAATGTGCATATCCACTTGGTTGTCCCTCATTGCTGCGTTGCGCCCCAGTTCTACCCCACACCTAAATTCGGTGCATTGATGTTATTCGTTTAAGCTTTTTAGTCCATGTAGCCAGTATAAGCTTAATGCCTCAAAAATCCTTCTCCGGCTATCGGCGCTCATCTCGTGCTTTAATAAATCCAGAATCATATTGATGACATTGTTCGCGATGATCTTCAGCAGAATCATATTTTCTTCGGTTCCGATTTCGTATCTTTTATAATGATCTTTTATATAGGGTCTTTTAGTTTCGATCATCAGATCGATCAGCTCGTTTTTGGCATTGCTATATACGGTCCCTTTATTCTTTTCAAAAATAATGACAATCTGCCTGCTGTACTGGGTTAATATATTTATTTGCTCTTGAACGATAGCTGATTTTTTCTCATTATTAACATCATCAAAAAAAGTCTGGTTATCGATACGAATATTTTCCACTAGCACATTCTTCAAATAGTCCACTAAAGACGGGGGAACAACCGAATAGAACAACTCTTTTTTATTTTTAAAATAAGTATAAATATTGCCAACAGAAATTTGAATTTCATCGGCAATATCATTCATTTTGGCATCAGAGAAGCCTTTTCGGAAAAATACCTTTAAAGCAGCGGATTCAATTTCCTGTTTTACTTCGTCTTTTTTAGACTGCATATTGCCCCTCACCTTTAATAATGAATTAATGATTCACTATTAAAAATAATTCAAAAGATTCGATTTGTCAAACTACATTCGTGATTCAACCATTACAATATTTCGATATAGCCTTCTGTACCATGCACACGAATTCGTTGCCCATCTTTTATCAATTTGGTAGCATTCTCCACTCCGACAACTGCTGGTAAGCCATATTCACGCGCAATAACTGCCCCATGGGTCATTAGTCCACCAACTTCAGTAACTAGGCCTTTTACAGATACAAACAATGGAGTCCAGCTAGGGTCAGTGAATAAGGTAACTAATATATCTCCATCTTCTAGATCAGCATCCTCCATGTTTAAGATGACACGCGCTCGTCCCTCTATAACACCAGAAGAAACCGCTAGACCTACAATAGCTTCTGTTGGGAGGTTTTCTCGGTTGTACTTACCCGCAATAATTTCACCATCAGACGTGAGAACACGTGGTGGAGTTAGTTTTTCATATAATTTGTACTCTTCTTTTCGTTTGCTGATGATCTGGTAATCCAGTTTGCATCTACTTACGACTTCGCGAAGTTCTTCAAACGTTATATAGTATATATCTTCTTTTTCAGGAATAACTCCTGCTTGTACGAGTTGTTCGGCTTCTTTTAATAAAGCTTGCTTATAAACGAAGTAGCGATTAACCATACCGTATTTGGGGTATTCTCTAAACCCGCTGAAATTCCGGATGAGATCAATCATTCGTTTTGTTTCTTTAGCTTTTTGTTCACCATCGGGTAATTGCTTCAATCGATCTAATAGCTCTTGTTCTTTTTTCAAAGCTTCCTGTCGACCTTGCTCAAATTTCCGATGGCCAGCATTAGGTTCAAAGTTTTTGATATTACTAAGAATCATGGGGACAAGTGTAGTTGGTTTTTCGCTCCAACGAGTTCTTGTAAGATCGATTTCTCCGGTACATCGCATTCCGTATTTGCTGAGATAGTCATAGAAAGCCTCTTGGGTTTCCTGCCCACCCTCAAAACTAACCAGTTCATCTAAGAAATTATCGTCTTTAACCTGCTGTAAATAATCAATGACTTCCGGATAAGGCCGAATCACATCAGCGAGATTGAGTAACGCCAGACCCATTTCCGAAGTAATATTGCCCTGTACAGATTGAGAAAGCGTATCTGCTACGTTTTTTTCACCTAACCACTCATTTATTTTTTCATTAATCCATGCTGAAGCATCCATAGCCACCATAATCACACACATACTTTGTGGGTTGAATAGAATCTTCTTTAATTGCTGCATATCTTCCAGAATAAAATCAAACAACTCCGCCCCTGATTTGGTTTGAATGTTTTGTTGCAGCTCTTCTATCGATGCTTGGTTGCTCTTAATGAGGTCAGAAACGATTGTCGGATCATTTTCGAGTTGTACTTGAGAATCACTAGGTGGCAGGCTTGTATTGCTTTTACTCGGAGTAGAAGCTTTTTCATTATCTGCCGAAAATTTTATAAAATCTTCTCGCTCTACGAGGGTTATGAGTGCGTCTTTTATGAGGGGATCAGATTTACCTAATGCTTCTATGATCATTTCTCTGCTGCCAGGTGAAGCAAGACTTGATGTGACATCAACAAACAATCTTCCGCCAGCTGTACGCATAGGTGCAGGAGTCGTTAACAGGTAAAAAGCCAATCCCAGCGGTTTCATGGGATCTGTCATCATTTGTTGATGACCAACAGATACATAAACGTGGTTTTCTTGATCATTCGCTTCAGGGATGGGGAATAAAGTCGTGATTGGCCGACTCTGGACGATATAAAATGTATCCTCGTCCAAACACCATTCGATATCTTGTGGGCAACCAAAATAGGCTTCAATCTGTCTGCCTATCCTTGCTATTTTTAAAATTTGTTGTTCAGTAAGTGTTTGAGTCTTTTGCTGTTCGAGGTCGATCTGCCGGGTCTCTGTTCCGCCTTCTTTTAGTCCGTAGATAGCCAATTTTTTGGTTGCTATTCTCTTATCGACAATTTTCTCTTGCTGTACTTTATAACAATCGGCAGATACCAAGCCAGAGACCAGTGCTTCGCCAAGTCCAAAACTAGCATCGATGGATAGCAGTTTCCGGTTAGAAGTAATCGGATCAGCGGTAAATAAAATCCCTGAAGCCTGTGGAAAAACCATCCTTTGAACGATAACGGATAAATAAACTTGACTGTGGTCAAATCCATTTTGCATACGGTAGATTACGGCACGATCCGTAAATAGAGAAGCCCAACATTTGCTGATATGCTGAAGGATTGCTTCTATGCCGATGATATTTAAATAGGTATCTTGTTGACCTGCAAAAGAGGCATGTGGTAAATCTTCAGCGGTGGCACTAGAACGCACTGCATAAGCATGTTCATCACCAAGCTGGGTGAGATAGTGAGAAACTGCCTTCACAACATCGGAAGGAATTTCTGCTTCCATAATGATTTGCCGAATCTTCCTACTGATTTCACCGATTTGATCCCGATCTTCTACTTTTAGCATAGTTAGTTGATCCAACAAAGCATGATACGTTTGGTTCTGTTCGAGGGCTTGGTGATATCCTACTGTTGTAATACAGAATCCTTCTGGTACTTGTATTCCTTCTATTTTTGATAATCTCCCTAAATTTAACCCTTTTCCGCCAACGAGCAAAAGCTGTGTATTGTCCACTTCCTGAAAACCGAGAACTAAAGAACGCATTTATTATCGCTCCTAACTATTAAATTGAGAAAAAAATTGACAAGAATTTAACGGCATGATAATATAAATATATAAGATGCAATTATTATGCCTAACCTTTGAATATCAGTCGTGAGTTGATTATATCATCGTGTCTTTTCATATGCAATATATAAGAATCTGATGAGATAAATCAGGTTCTTTTTTTTGATTTCAGCTATCATTAGTGTTAAAGCAAATAAACCGCAGCCCCTCAAGTGGCCTACGATTTATTTGCTTTAATATTAGAATGTCGTAATAGGGTATATTATAATCCCTTCACTTCAAACTCATAGATCCGCGCTGCTGTATCGGCTCCCTGCGTAGGTTTGAGAATCAATAATTTTACATAGCGGGCTTTTACTAACGCAATTGAATCAGTCGACTCGGCAGCCGAGTTTCCTTGGACGTTGACAACATCCGTCCAGTTCGTTCCGTCGCTGCTGACCTGAATCGTATAATCACTGGTATTAAAACCGGACCACTCTCCTCCGCTCTCAGCATGCTTGATGACAAAAGTGCTGAGTTGATGTTCGGCGCCGAGGTCAACCTGAAGCCAATGGGGCAGATTGCCAATTGCGCACCATTTACTGTTATCCGTCACTTTACCATCTACGGCGTTAGGTGCCCCTTCCTTTTCCCCGCAGGCATGATCGGCTGTTGCAGTTTTACCAAGTGCCAGATTTTTCACTGCGCCAGCTTCCTTGCTCACTGTGATGAGCCCTTTTTTCGTAATTGTGTCTTGGCCCGAGCTGTTGGTTGCAGTTAGCGTCACGCTATAAACGCCCTCCTGAGCGAATGTCACAACTGGGTTCTTCGATGTGCTGACCGCCGGGCTTCCGCTTTCGAAGGTCCATGACCATCCTTCTGTCACTTCAGTCGACAGGTCGGTGAAGTTTACGCTCTCGCCTGGAGCCACTAGGGTTCGATCAGCCTTGAACTCCGCAATCGGCTTTGGATAATCCGGCCAGCTGATCTTCACGCTAGAGGGTTGACCTTGCTCGTATCTTCCATTGATGGCAACAACCTTCAATACTGTGACCGTTTCTTTGTCTATTCTTCGTATCTCAGGAACGTAAAACACATGATTTGGTGTTGCACCTATGAACATTTCACTACCATCTGGCAGTACACGATAGATTTCGTATTGTTTGACCTGCTGGTCAAGCTGTTTCCACTGTAATCGGGCGTCTCCATAAATACCATTGCGGAAATCGGATTGAGTGACCTTAAGATCGCGAACCGCGGGCAATGGTTTGATCGAGTCATTAGCATTTTGAATAGAGAGCTGGCCAATTTGAATGTTGTAATTATTAATCGCATCCTTAGAGTCAAAATACAGTGACAACGCTACGATCCGTTTCCCTTTGTATGGGGTCAAATTCAATGTTTCAGTAGTCCAGTCTGGCGATGTCTTATCCTTCACGTTAAGGAAGACATATTGGTTGGGATGGTCTGCGAAAGCGAGACCAACCTTCAGGCTTGGCTTATTTTGTGTTTTGTACGTAATAGACAGCTTTGTGCTTGCTTCGATCTTAAGGTCGGTCTTGTAGAGTTTCAGATGTGTCGCATTGTTAGGGTTCAGCACGCCTGATACCTTCAGCGAACTGCCGCCGTAATATGCATTGGACCAATCGAGCACTGGTGTAAGTGGGGTACCTTTGCTGTCTGCGATCCAGCGCCAGGAGGGAAGAATATCCTGCAGACTCCGGTTGTTCCAGCCCTTATCCCGCACCTGCTTCCCTCGTACAAAATATTTCTGTCCGCTTCCCGTGTTGAAGTTAGTGGTGAAAGGCAGCTCATTTACTGATGATGATTCGATCACATCGTTTGCGATACCTTTCCAGGCTTGATCGCTCGAGGTGTTACTCGGATTCCCGTTTGGACCCACCCAGAATTTGTTCTCGCGTACAAAGAAATCTTCCATACTCTCTGCGCTGTTAAAAGCCCAATCCGGGCGGTAAATACCAAGGGAAGTAACGGCAGGATCTTTATCCGGAAACAACAGATTCCAGTTCACCTTTGTATCGTAACCCTTGGCTTCGACATCGATGCCTGCATACAAGTCATATGGACTTCTGCCCAAGCTTCTAGCCTTCTCTGCCGAGCTTTTAAGATCCTTCCACCAGAAGTTCAGAAACATACTGTCCGTTATTTGCTTTTTATTGTCTTGCAGGAACATCGCATTCTTGTCGTTAAGTGCATTTTGCCAACTGATACTGCCCTCATTGGTCATGGAATCATACCATACGATGTGCATAGAATTTGACTTGTGTGATTCCAGATAACTTAGGAAAGCTTTCATTTGCTGTGCGTCGGCCGGTGTTCCGCCCTCAGTCTCCTGGTTAATAAACCAGCCGTCAAATCCGTAATGGCTCGCAACCTGGATCAACTTGTCAGCAGCGGGAAAGGAGCCGTCACTATTCTGCTGAAGCATCTGCTTGACCCATTCATACTTCCCGCCATATACGGTTGGTGGGAAGAACACCGTTCCGATGATCGGCACGCCATTTTTATGAGCCGCGTCGATCGTATCAGCGCTTGGAGGTACTATGATCCCTTCGCCCGCGGAACCACCCCAATAGACCAGCTTGTCAACATATTGCCAATAGGTAAATGTGTTAGCTTCGAATTTGCTTGAACCCTGCGATGGAACTCCGCTTGTTCCCGGGTTAAGTGCTGATAAAGCCATGACTTTTGGCGCTTTGGTTGCATGAGCGTTGACTCCATCTGCTACAAAACGGTCCTGCAGCGGGACTGTGCTCCGGTTAAATGCCGCATCCGGGTCGGATGCCGGACTCCACTGAAGCAATTGCTCCGGAAACCAATAGGATGAATAAGGCTGTTTCGCGAACGCAGTTGTGGATAAGACTGCGCACATCACAAGTAAGAATATAAAACCTGCCCCAATCTTTTTCATGCCATACTCCTCCAATCGATAGATTAAATGATTGCGCTTACATTTTATCAAGTTGAACAAAGCTATAGATAGTGGATTAATGGCAAGTTCAGGTGCAATTATTACAGGTCGTAAGTCTAAGGTCAATAATCTCAGTGGGGAATTTGCTCCTATAAATTTGATATTTATATACAAAAAGCCGCAATTATGCGGCTAGTAAATGTAAATGTATAGGATAAGGTAAAGTGTATAGTTATTACGCTTTTAGGTTTAAAAGAAAATGCCGTGTGTCCTGATAAGCATCTGTCCAGCCCATCTTAGCATAGAATCGAAGTCCATCGAGTCCCTTAAAATAATAGGCACCGATTAGCCGCTCCTCAAAATTCGGGGTCACTATTCTAGCTTTCTCTTGATAGTTTTGATACGCGTTAATGACATTACACCAAGGCATATGCTTGTCGAGAATCGCAAGGTCTATGAGAGAATCGCCATACATGCAATTTCCATCAATAATGCTGGTTATCCTTGTTCCGTTGGACAAAATATTCCACTGTTGAAAATCTCCGTGTATAAAGCTTCTATTAGATTCATTATAGGGTACGTAGGTCATCAAACGACTATAGATTTCTTCGTATACGTCTCTTTCCAAGCAAGACGTGCGGAAGAGTTCATGCCAATTCTCCCAGAATGTCCCCGTCTGATCTTCCGCATTTACGGCAATGACGAAGTCTTTCCAAGATGAATAGGAGCCATTGCCCTCAGGCCCGATCCAACCATACCCGTTAGTTCCCCCAATATCCGTTTCGGCCATTCTTGTTAAAATGCCGATAATTTCAGGCATCAGCCGGGTTTGTTCCTCTGCTGTACAATCGGAAAGATTGCGACCTTCCATTCGCTCCATGATCAAATAGGTTAACTGATTAGTCCTCCCTAACCCCAAACATTTCGGGAAAGGGATACCTTGGTCGAGTAGCAAATTGGATACAAATTGTTCGGTCTCATATGCTCGTTCCAAATCGCTGAATTTCACAACATAGTCTTTTCCTTCGAGAATAAAAGAAAACACGTTGCTAATATTGCCGCCAGACATCGGTGTAATCTCAGCCGCTCCCTGTCCAAGATGATTCCACAGTACTTTTTCAATTTCACTCATGGTCAATTCCGGTTTTTCGTAAGCCATTTTTACTCCAACTCCTGCTTATTTGAGTCTACTATGAATTTATCCGCAGCATATCAAAAACACCATTATCCTAAATATCTCGTTCCTCATACTCAAAGGGTTCATCACATGAGTAAATTTCATGGAAAAATCCTACATATGGGATATCGTCTTCTAGACATTTTATACGATATGACAGCTCTTCATCGCATTCCGGCTCTTCACCATTGTTCCGCATTACCTCGAATGCATCAACGATGTTTTCCATGAGGGTTACTTGGATAAATAATGGCAATGTACCTAACATCGAATCTTCGATCCTGGTCTCGGATCTGTAGCCATCAAGGACTGTTTTAAAATAATCATCCATAAACTTTTTGCGTTTATCAGTATCTTGTTCAAATTGTATCCAGCCCACTCCAAGTGTCCAGAGATTTGCCAGGTCATACATATACCAACAAAAGCAGGAGTTATCGAAATCAAACACAGTTATTTGCCCTGTATTAAAATCGATCATATAATTCCCATCGCAGTAATCAAAATGGACCATCCCAAAAGACTCGTGATCCCTGTCCATCCCTTCTAACGTTGTAAGGAGATCTACCAGCTTCTCCTTCAGCAGAGATAACGAGTCAGGTATTAGCTTATCTATATAATCGGCATTGTATTTATCAAAAAAATCATACCGAGAATGGACAGGCGTATATCCCTTCGATAATTGATGCATTTTCCCAAGAACTTTGCCACAGTTATAATAGTATTCCGTAATAGGAACGCCTTCCCGATACTGATAATTATTTTCCACGAGCATACCCCCCTTGGCCTTTTCAAACAAGCAGACAAAAAAGGTATGATTATTAAGGGTTATCGTTTCCAGCAGATTCCCCTTCTGGGAGTTGACCACATTCGAAACACTGCCGCCATGCTCGTACAAATACCTGATATATTCCACTTCACCCAGAATATCTTCTCGGCTTCTGTCACTTAAGAAGGCAATTCTGATTATTTTTGCTTCAGAATCAGCTTTATCACAGTTATATGCAACATTCCGTCCTCCTTCATGTGCATTGATAAGCCTGATTTCATAACCTTCCAATCCGTACAATTCCATCACTAATGGAAGTATGTGTGTATCAGCAATTTTAATAACCTCGTTATAATTCAGAATATCTCTCCTCTCCACTTCTTCAATATATGGATAGTTTACCAGTTCCAGCTGATAAACTGGATGGAGAAAACAACTATAACTGAAATATCCTGCTTCATTAGGTCATCGTTCCTAGGTACACACGAATTAAAATATCTTGGTCATGGTTACCGAATCCAGCCCCATAAAGTGTCAAACCACCAACATTAACAGCCTTCTCGTCAACTGCGAACCGAAGCGTCCAGAACTGTTCCCGTAGCAAAATATCTGCGACAGTAATGTCCGACATCCTTTCTTCATCAATAAATGTGCCCGAAGTATCAATGCGGATCGTCTTCAATAACCCGTATTGATTTACATTCCGATGCCACCAATCCGGAGTATATATGCCTCGTGCCGCTCTTCCAAAGTCTGCCGGACTGGTCCAGGTTCCAAGCTTCACACCGTTAAAAAAGAACTCAATATCCGAAGGCCAATGATCTCTCAAGCCCGGGGCTTCAGAAGCAATTTCCATTGAAATCTCGATGGCGTCGGGCATTTGACCGGGAAGTAAGTAGTTAGGCGTTTTGTACTCTACGTAACCTCTCCCAAACCACAAAATGCCGGCGTTGACCCGCTCGGGATCCAGAAAATAGCGGGGATCGTCCCAAACCCCAATTTCTTTCTCTTGTGTCCCAAGACCACATGTAGGATGAACATCAAACGAAGTATAATGACCGACTGAAATGGTCTGCTCTCTGATCCTCGGGGTTTGAGTGGCAGTGGGGAGTTCGATCTCAACTCTTTTTTGTTTAAGGAAGCACATTTTGTGCGTTCCTCCGTTTAGGCGTACCCTGTGGCTTCCTGTAAGTCCAGCTTGTTCGAGCTTTCGGATATGCATAGTAACTATGGAAGGGCTAAGCTCTAACTTAGCCGCGATCTCCTTCACATTCATTTCATTATCTGCAATGAGGCTCATAATCCTCCATCTGACTTCGCTTGCCAGCGCTTCATACAACGCCATGAATTTTGCTTCACCGTTTGCTTTGATCATCATCATAATCACCTGACCTGTGCTTATTGAAATTACATATATATTAATTTAATAAATATAACGTATATCTTCAACCCCGATTCATTGAAAACCTATAAGCAATAGTGTTTAATTTTCTTAGTAGTTAAATATATTGAATTCATATTTATATAAATTTATTAATGAGGTGGAAAAATGAAATACAATAATCCGGTCATCAAAGGGTTTTATCCTGATCCCAGCGCATGTAAAGTTGAAGACACTTATTATTTGGTCTGCAGTTCCTTTCAGTATTTTCCCGGTGTTCCGATTTTTGAAAGCAAAGATTTAATTAATTGGACCCAAATCGGTCATTGCTTAACCCGAAAAAACCAGATTCAACTGGATACTGTGGACAGTTCCGGTGGTGTATTCGCCCCCACCCTGCGGTACAATAATGGACGATTCTACATGACGACCACTAATGACACTTTGCGCCAGAACTTCTATGTCTGGACTGACAATATTTACGGCGAATGGTCTGATCCGATTAATGTAGATCAAGGCGGTATTGATCCGGACTTGTATTTTGAAGACGGCAAAACGTATTTCATGAGTAATGGGACAGACGATTACGGAGTTAATGGTATTGTCCAATGTGAAATTGAAATTGAAACTGGGCAGAAGCTGTCGCCAAGCCGTTCAATCTGGCAAGGATCCGGTGGGCGTTATTTGGAGAGTCCTCATTTATACAAAATTAATGAACAATACTATCTGCTAGCAGCTGAGGGTGGAACCGAATATGGGCATATGGTTACTTATGCAAGGGGCAATTCTCCTGCTGGCCCATTCGAAGCCTACCCGCATAACCCCGTATTGACTAATCGAAATTTAGGCGGTTACGAGCTTCAGGGTGTTGGCCACGGAGATTTGGTACAAGATCATGAGGGGGATTGGTGGCTGTTACATCTTGGTTTCCGGCAGACTGGCCAGTATCTTACCTATCACCATTTGGGGCGCGAGGTTTTTCTAACTCCGATTACCTTTGGCGAGGATGGATGGTTTACAGCAGGCCATGAAGGTACCACTCTTATAAGTTTCGAGACTGATCGTATTGCGGACACAGTTATTCAGCAGGAGAAAGAAGTCTATACGTTCGAGAACACAGATTGGAATTTGGACTGGTGTTACCTGCGTCACCCGGTTACAGAAGATTATCGGTTAGAAGCTGATAAAATAAAGCTTAAAGGAACTCCAATAACGTTAGATATCCCGGCTACCCCGACATTTATTGGTATTCGTCAAAAAGACTTTAACGCGATTATTTCATGCGAAGTCAGCCTTACGAATGGTGAAGCCGGAATTACGCTTTACATGGACGAAAATCACCATTATGACTTGGCCTTGCGTAAACATCCAGAGGGTTATGAGATTATCGAACGGCTGAATATCGGAGATATCAAATCCATTGAAAAAACAAAAAATATAGGTCAATGCAACCATGCTTCATTAATTATCAAAAGCAGTCCAACGCATTATCACTTTTATATCCAGGTAGACGGTACTGAGATCTTACTCGGAACTGCGCATACCAAATATCTATCCTCTGAAATAGCCGGAGGATTCACAGGTGTGCTTATTGGTTTGTACGCCACTGGAGAAGATCAAGATTATAATGCGATATTCACAAATTTTAGCTGCCTTTATTCTTAAACCTCCAAATTAGAATGAACTGTTCAAGGCTAAGGGTGTTCTTATAAATAAAAGAGGGGTTAACCCCTTAATTATGGTTAACCCCTCTTTTATCAAAACCAATAAGATCCTAAGAAAAATTAGATATCCAGCTTCCTAGTACTTAACGCTTTTACCATTACAGGATCTCTATGTGAAAAGAACAAACTCTCTTTTGTGTCTAACAGCGCAATTTGTTCTATATCCTCTGAATTTAATTCAAAATCAAAGATATTAAAGTTTTCAATTATTCTTTCTTTCCGGACAGACTTTGGAATCACAACAACTCCTCTTTGCGTCA
Source organism: Paenibacillus sp. FSL L8-0333 (assembly GCF_037965665.1). Classification (NCBI taxonomy): domain Bacteria; kingdom Bacillati; phylum Bacillota; class Bacilli; order Caryophanales; family Paenibacillaceae; genus Paenibacillus; species Paenibacillus sp. FSL L8-0333. The sequence goes on along the minus strand of NZ_CP150186.1, from coordinate 3,487,852 downwards.
ACCAGCGTAAAACCACTTGGGCAACAGATTTATTATATTTTCGAGCTATTGATACTAAAACTTCGTTCTGGAACATGTTGTTTTTACCTTCAGCAAATGGACCCCATGATTCGATCTGAACATTGTTTTCTTTCATGAATGCAGCACTTTCAATTTGTTGGCAGAATGGATGTGTTTCAACTTGATTAACGGCAGGCGTTACTTCATTATGAATAATCAAATCAATCAGACGATCGTTCTGGAAGTTACTTACGCCAATCGCTCTGATTTTTCCTTCACGGTACAATTCCTCCAGCGCCCGCCAAGAACCATGCACGTCGCCAAAGGGCTGATGAATTAAATACAAATCCAAATAATCAAGTTGCAATCTTGAAAGGGATTTTTCAAATGCTTCCTTTGTACGTTCGTATCCGGTATCTTGAACCCATAATTTCGTAGTAATAAATAGATCCTCTCTTGGTACTCCACTCCGTTTGATGGCTCTTCCCACCGCTTCTTCGTTTAGGTAAGAGGCTGCGGTATCTATCAGTCGATAACCTGACATGATCGCATCGTAAACAGCTTGTTCACATTCAGCTTCATCTTGAATTTGAAAAACTCCAAAACCAAGTATCGGCATTTCAACACCATTGTTCAAAATAACTTTTTGCATAAAAAATCCTCCTATTAGTTGATGATACACCTCTAGTTAGAAGTGTGTACTATCAATTTCCATTTTAGACAAAGCTTCATTTAGTCTATCTACATCTTCCTTTGTTAATTTCAGATCAGCTCCATATAGGTTTTCTTCTAATCTGTTTAATTTTGTAGTGCCTGGAATTGGAATGATATATGGTTTTTGAGCTAATTCCCACGCTAATACGACTTGAGCCGGTGTTGAATTTTTACTTTTTGCAACTTGAGTAATTAAATCTAATAACACTTGGTTATGATCAATCACATCAGGTTTGAATCTTCCCATGAAACTTCGATAGTCATCTTCATCATATTTGGTTTCCTTAGTATATTTACCACTTAAGAAACCATTTCCTAATGGGCTGTAAGCAACAAAAGCAATTCCTAACTCTTCACATAGTTCAAACAACTCTTTTTCTGGTTCACGCCACATCATGGAGTACTGATTTTGGGTTGCAGTAATCGAACATACAGCATGTGCTCGTTTCATATAGTCAATCGGTGCATTTGAGACTCCCCATGTTTTAATCTTCCCTTCAGCTATTAAATCTTTCATTGTTTCTGCGACAGCTTCAGGTTCGACATTCGGATCCACTCGGTGCTGATAATATAAATCAATGCAATTAACCTTCAACCTTTTTAATGAATCTTCTATTTGTTCACGAATAGAATCTGGTGTGCTATTTAAAATAAGTTGAGGTTGACCGTCTACAGCTTCTTGTCCTAAAATTCCAAATTTAGTTGCAATCACAACTTGATCTCTTTGTGGTGCAAGAGCTTCGCCTACTAATTCCTCATTGGATTGTCCATAAAAAGCAGCAGTATCAAAGAAATTACATCCTAGTTCAACTGCTCTGCGAATTAATTTAACCATTTCATTACGATCTGCTGGCTTTCCATAGGCATGATCCATTCCCATACAGCCAAGCCCTATTGCCGAAACTTCCAAGCCACTATTTCCTAATTTACGCATTTGCATCTGTGATCTTCCTTTCGCATGAAGTTCAGTCAAAGTTCAACGTTCGACGTAGTCTGCATTATTTTCAGCACGTTAATCCAGCTAAATTAGTTTGGGTACTATTTTAGTATGCAACAATTTTTCACAAAACAGATATCATAATAGTATTAAATCATTGCCTATTCCTCTCATTTTAACGAATAGACAGATATATGAGTCACTTTATAGCGACTACAAGGATTTCAAACCAAATCTTAAGATTAGATAAATATTGATTCTGCTCCCTTTAAAACAAAATCCCCACAGGTAATAATGGATACAAACCTACTATTGGAGTGAACAGTAATGATTAACATACTCGTTGTTGAAGATGATAAGCATGTAAGAAGACTTCTTGAAGCTGTTCTGAAACGCGAAGGATACGATGTAGTAACTGCTGAAGACGGAGTTAAAGCTTTGGAGGTCCTAGATTCACAACATATTGATCTGATCATTCTGGATATTATGATGCCTAATATGGATGGTTATGAATTCGCCAAGGAAGTAAGAGATGCCGATAGCTTGGTCCCCATTCTTATGGCTACAGCAAAACAGCTGCCTGAAGATAAGAAAAAGGGGTTCCGGATTGGAACTGATGATTATATGACCAAACCCATTGATACCGAAGAAATGCTGCTCAGAATCCAAGCGCTGCTTCGCCGTTCGCAAATCGCAAGTGCCCGTAAATTAGTAGTGGGTAAAGTGATCCTTGATTATGACGCATTGACAGTAACCCGGGAGGACGAGAAACAAACGCTTCCGCAAAAAGAATTCTATTTGTTGTATAAGTTATTGTCCTATCCTGAACGGATTTTCACGCGCATCCAGCTTATGGACGAAATATGGGGCATGGAAAGTGAAAGTACGGATACAACCGTTAATGTACATATCAATCGCCTGCGGAAACGGTTTGACGCTTATCCAGAGTTTGAACTGGTTTCCGTCAGAGGTCTTGGATACAAGGCGGTGCGAAGCCAGTGAGCAAAATAAGTAACAAGCTCAGCAACAGAATCAGCCTTCCCATCTATTTTTCTCTTATCATATTTTTCATCTTTCTTATTACCGTTGTGATTACAGGACTACTCTTCTTTCTCGCACAGGTTTTTGGTTTGTTGAACGAAGAGCTTGCCCAGGATGGATTCGTACTACCCATAATGGTATTAATCGCTTGTACAATTATCGGTACCACGATATCAGCCATCACAAGCCGGAAAATGGTAAAATCCATCCGGTTATTTATTGAGGCCACAGAGCGTCTTGCCAGCGGTGACTTCTCCATGCGGCTTCAGCTCAAAAGCCCGCCGGAGTTTGAAATTCTATCAGAGAACTTTAACCGGATGGCTGAAGAGCTTGGGGGTATTGAAATTCTGCGAACCGATTTTGTGAATAATTTTTCCCATGAATTCAAAACACCGATTGTATCTATTAAAGGGTTTGCCGAAGTCTTAAAGAACGATGATCTTACCAAAGAAGAACGGAATGAATATCTAGATATTGTCATTGAGGAATCGACCAGACTTGCCTCCCTTGCCTCGAATGTGCTGGAGCTGACGCAGGTTGAGACGCAAAAGATTCTGACAAACAAAATGAGGTTTAATGTTGGGGAACAAATTCGCCAATCTGTGCTTTTGCTGGCTGCCAAATTTGAGAAGAAGCACCTGAAGCTGAACGTTAATATTCAGGATCATGAACTCTCCGGCAATAAAGAGCTTTTAAATCAGGTTTGGTTAAATTTATTAGATAACGCGATTAAATTCACTCCTGAACATGGCGAAATTGAAGTTAACATGAAGAAAAACGAAGATAACCTGGTGATTCTAGTTCGTGACTGCGGAAGCGGTATTCATCCGGAGGCTCTTCCCAAGATATTCGATAAATTTTATCAGCAGGATACTTCCCACTCGACTGCAGGCAATGGACTTGGATTAGCAATCGTTAAAAAAATCATTCATCTACACAATGGAACCATTTCTTGCGAAAGCATTCCATTACAAGGAACCACATTTACAGTAACGATTCCGATTGGAATATAGTACGAGCCCTGGAGAACCTCATCGTTCTTTCAGGGTTTTTTCATTTTTCAGAAAAGTTAACTTTCAGTTTATCTTCTTTCGTTATCATTTAAGCAACGCCACATAAAGGAGTCAGATGTATGGTAACTATACTTAAGTACTTAAAACCGAAGGAATGGACCCTAATCGGTATCAGCATCCTGTTCATTGTCACACAGGTATGGCTGGATCTGGAATTGCCCGGTTATATGAGCGAGATTACTCGTCTTGTACAGATACCAGGAAGTGAAATGAGCGAAATCATTACAGCCGGAGGCTGGATGTTGCTCTGTGCCCTCGGCAGCTTAGCTACATCAATCATAGTGGCAGGGATCGCCGCTAAAATTGCCGCTAACTTCTCTTCAAGATTACGCTCCAAATTGTTTGATAAGGTACAGTCTTTTTCTATGGAAGAAATCAACAACTTCTCTACAGCTAGTTTAATTACCCGTTCAACGAATGACATTACACAAGTGCAAATGCTAATTGTCATTGGTCTGCAACTGCTGGTGAAGGCTCCCATCCTTGCCGTTTGGGCAATGCTCAAAATTACAGGCAAGAGTTGGCAGTGGTCGCTTGCTACCGGTGTCGCAATTGGGGTATTGATTCTTATTGTCGGCATAGTGATCGTGCTTGTGCTTCCGAAATTCCAAAAATTGCAGCAACTGACTGATAATCTTAATCGTGTTGCAAGAGAGAATCTTACAGGCCTTCGTGTCATTCGTGCTTATAATGCGGAAAGTTACCAGGAAGATAAATTTAGCGTAGCCAACAGCGAGCTTACCCGAACGAATTTATTTGCCAACAATGTACTGTCCATGATGATGCCAAGTATTTCTCTCATTATGAGCGGTTTAAGTCTCGCAATATATTGGATTGGTGCTATTTTGATTCAAAATGCCAATGGTACGGCGAAGATGGGCTTATTTTCAGATATGATTGTCTTCTCATCCTATGCGATGCAGGTGGTTATGGCATTCATGATGCTGATCATGATTTTTATCCTGATGCCTCGTGCCCATGTATCCGCTAAAAGAATCAATGAAGTGTTGGATACTAAGCCAAGCTTAGAGAACGGATCACTTACTACCTCCAAGACAAATCGGTTGGGTGAAGTCGAATTCAAAAAAGTCAGCTTTAAATATCCGGATGCAGAAGAATACGTTATTGAGGATATCAGCTTTACGGTGAAAAAAGGAGAAACTGTGGCCTTCATCGGTTCAACCGGATGCGGAAAAAGCACTGTAGTGAACCTGATCCCTCGCTTTTATGATGCTACAGCAGGTGAAGTGTTGGTGGACGGTATTAATGTTAACCAATATGAGCAAACTGCACTGCGCAATAAAATGGGATATGTATCTCAGAAAGCGATTTTGTTTGGCGGCACGGTGAGCTCTAATGTTGCTTTTGGCGACAATGGCAGTGATCTGTCCTCTGATGTTGTAGATGCCATTTACACCTCTCAAGCTTCAGATTTTGTTGAAAAGATGGAAGGAAGCTACGAGGCTCATGTCTCTCAAGGCGGTACGAACTTGTCTGGCGGTCAAAAGCAACGTCTTTCCATTGCCCGAGCCATTGCCCGTCGTCCTGAAATATTGATCTTCGACGATTCCTTCTCAGCACTTGATTATAAGACGGATCGCAAATTGCGTAGTGAATTGAAGAAGAAATCTAGCGGTACGACGATACTAATCGTTGCGCAGCGGATCGGTACAATCAAAGACGCAGATAAAATCATTGTACTGGAAGCCGGACGAATGGCAGGCATGGGAACACATGATGAATTGATGCAGACCTGTGATGTCTACCAAGAGATTGCTTACTCACAACTTTCAAAGGAGGAGCTAGCTCAATGAACAAAAGCAAAGAGCAACTCAACACGTGGAGCAAACTTCTCCACTATTGCAGAAAATATATCCCTGTAGTCCTTATAGCTATTATTAGTGCAGCAATCGGTACGGTTCTGACTTTGCTTGGACCGGATAAGCTTTCGGAGATGACAGACTTGATCACGGCGGGCCTCGTCACCGGAATTGATATGGAAGCAGTAACTTCTATCGGCCTTTTCCTTGTATTTATCTATATCCTTAGCGCTGTGTTATCTTTGGTACAAGGATTAATTATGTCCGCAGTTACGCAAAAGGTCTCCAAAAACTTAAGAGCCGATCTCTCACGCAAAATGAACAAACTTCCGATTTCTTATTATAATAATTCTACAACCGGTGACATTCTGTCCCGGGTTACCAACGATGTGGATACGATCGGGCAAGCTTTAAACCAAAGCGTCGGTACACTGGTAACTGCCCTTGCCCTCTTTACGGGATCCATCATCATGATGTTCAAAACAAATGTGATCATGACTATTACGGCGGTTGTTGCAACTATCATTGGCTTTGGCCTCATAGCGGCAATTATGAAAAAATCCCAAAAGTATTTTCAAAGTCAGCAAGAATACTTAGGGAAAATCAATGGTCATGTGGAGGAAGTATATACAGGACATACTGTAGTGAAAGCTTACAATGGTGAATCACAAATGCGCAATACATTTGAATCCCTGAATATGAATCTTAAAGATAGTGCATTTAAAGCGCAGTTCCTCTCCGGTCTTATGATGCCGATTATGATGTTTATAGGCAATCTAGGTTTTGTGGCCGTTTGTGTCGTTGGTGCTGTACTTGCTATGAACGGAACGATATCCTTTGGGGTCATTGTAGCCTTTATACTGTATGTCCGTTACTTTACACAACCGCTCTCTCAGATTGCTCAAGCCGCACAAAGTCTGCAATCGGCTTCTGCGGCAAGCAAACGTGTCTTCGAGTTCCTCGATGCTGATGAAATGGACAATGAAAGTCATAAAGAAAGACATCTTAAAACTGCAACGGGCAAAGTGGATTTTGAACATGTGCAATTTGCTTATGAAAATTCAGATAAACTTGTGATTAAAGATTTTTCTGCAGAGATTAAGCCTGGGCAAAAAATTGCTATAGTCGGCCCTACCGGCGCAGGTAAAACTACACTGATAAATCTTCTAATACGGTTTAATGAATTAAAGGGCGGAGAGATTTATATTGATGATACCCCCATCAGCAGCTTAACAAGAGAAAACATCCATGATCTATTCTGTATGGTCTTGCAGGACACCTGGCTTTTTGAGGGCACTATCAGGGAAAATCTGGTGTACAACAAAACAGGTGTAACCGATAAAGAAGTTGAAGATGCTTGTAAGTCGGTAGGCTTGCATCATTTCATTCAGACCTTAAGTGCCGGTTACAATACCATACTAAATGACAAGGTTAATTTATCCACCGGCCAAAAGCAACAGCTTACCATCGCCCGCGCGATGCTCAAGAATGCTCCAATGCTCATCCTCGATGAAGCTACAAGCTCAGTCGATACAAGAACAGAGCTCTTGATTCAGCAGGCAATGGATAAGCTTATGGAAGGAAGAACCTCCTTTGTTATTGCGCATAGACTCTCAACCATTAAGAACGCCGATGTGATTCTGGTTCTGAAGGAAGGCGATATTCTGGAAAGCGGCAGCCACGAAGAACTACTTGCCAAAAATGGTTTCTATGCGGAGCTTTATAATAGCCAATTTGATCAAGCCTCTTAAATCCTAGTTGAACTGTGAATTATATAGCGAAAGGACCTGCTTATTGTTCAGTATAAGAACAATAAGCAGGTCCTTTGTTCGCTATGAACGCATATTACCTACTGGCAAGGAATTCATCAAGCTGTTTTTGCTTTTCAGCAATGACTTTATCTAGGCCGGCCGATTTTTGGGCGGCGATAAATTTCGGTAATTCTTTGTCCAGATCAACCGAGCCGGTCTCAAGCATCTTCTGATATTCTCTTAGGACGTTTGCTAGTGCTCCAACTTCTGATTTGACTGGCTCACTGTCAAAGGTGAAGCCCAGCGCTGGTGACGATTTGGCCCCTTCGTTGAACTTTTTGAACTGCTCCCACTTGTCCGGAGCTTCCGAGCTCCAGACATAGTTGAGGAACTGATTTCCCAGCTCCCAAGCGACGCCCGGTGCGTACTGTCCTGACTTCTCCGTCTGCGTCATAACATTACCATTAAGTGTGAAATGTGTACCTTCAATACCGAAGTTAAGCAGATTAATAATCTCTTGATCTGTATGAAGCAGGTTAATCAGCATCATGGCGCGTTCCGGGTTCTTGGACGTTGATGAGATGGCTAACATGGCACCGGTAGTCTCCGATGTGGCGACCGTTTTACCTGTCAAAGTAATTTGTGAAAGCTTGCCATCAAGTCCTGTCGCGGATGCGATTTCCTCTGCTTTGCCTGGCTTGAGAGGCTCTACAGTGGAAAATACGTTGCCCGTCTTATAAGCATCAAGGGATGACGTTTGGGAAGTGGCCGCATCTTTGTTTAGATACCCCTTCTGGAAGAAATCACGGGTTACTTTTAATGCATTTAAGTATTGGGGATACTCTTCGGCCGGTTTGACTGTCGCCTCCGTGCCATTCTTATCGATAGCGCCAGGTATCGTCGTATCACCTAAAAAATCCAATTCCACAAAAGAGTGAGAGGCGAACGTGCCACCCGTTGTATACAGCGGATACATGGTTGGCTTCTTCTCTTTAACGATCTTATAAACGGCATCTAAATCTTCGATTTTTTGCACTTTACTCATGTCGATGCCGAGTTCATCGGCAATGTCCTTCCGGTACACAATGCCCCCTGACGATGCCAATTCTTTATTAGTAGGAACTGCATAATTTTTGCCGCCGATTTTGGAGCCATCGAGAAAAGCTGGATCCAAGCTATCCTTAATGCCCTGGCCATACTGATCGAGCAAGGGACCGAGATCTAAGTAAGCACCTTTGGCAACGTTCTTTGCATACCCGTTCCATGAGGCTGTAAATAGAATGTCTACGGGCTCTCGAGAAGCGATGATGAGGTTAGTCTTATCATCCCATGCTCCCCAATCGATTGGTGCGATATCTACCGTCGCGTTGATTTTTTCGGTCAAGATCTTGTTCAGCGCTTCCTCGACGATAGCCTCGTCCGCCTGTGGAGCTCCTTCGTAGACCAGCTTTAGTTTGTAGGGTTCCAGCTTCGAGGGCTCATTGGATGTGTTATCGGTGGTTGAATTCGCTGATGAGCTCGGTGTGGCGCTTTCTTTTCCGGCATTATCCGGTGTAGCGTTGTTCGAGTTGTTTGAATTGCCGCAAGCCGTAGTGCCTACTGCTGAGATAAGCATCAGTGTGAGAAGCAGTGAAGCCTTGCTTTTCGTATCCTTCATTTTCAAGTAATCCCCCCGTAAAATAGAATGATATGCTAAACCATATACTGGTTTTAGCCGTTTCCGTGCCCACGTAAGTGATCGGCAATCTTAGCCTTTAACGGAGCCTACTGTCAGTCCTCTAATAAAGTATTTCTGGAAGAACGGGTAAGCAAATACAATAGGTCCAACACCTACAACCACCATCGCCATACGCACGGTTTCACTTGGGAAGTTAATCATTCCGCCAGCTCGGGTAATTTCAGCCATCGCGTTCGGGTTACTGGATAAGTACTGGATGTTGACCATCATCTTGTAAAGAAAGTACTGCACGGATATATTGTGGTTGTCTGTAATAAACATTAAGCTTAGGAACCAGTCGTTCCAGTATGTCAGTGTTTGGAACAGTGCTACGGTTGCCAGAACCGGCAGAGATAAGGGCAATACAATTCGGATAAATATCCGTAGCTCCCCTGCCCCATCTATTTTGGCTGACTCCAGCACAGCTTCAGGTACGGTCTCCTTAAAGAAAGTGCGCATGATCAGTACCCAGAATGCGGACATGATCAGCGGCATGATCAGTGCCCAAAGTGTATCTTTTAATTCCAGCATCTGTACGTAAACCAAGTACCAAGGGACTAAACCGCCGGATATCAGCATCGTTAGAAAAACAAAAAATGTAAAATACTTAGCCTGTGGAAAATTATTCCGGGAAATGGGGTACGCATACAGTGCTATTATGATGACGCTTAGTATCGTGCCGATCACCGTGACAGTTAGTGAGATTCCATAGGAATGAACGATTTGACTGATATCTTTCATTAGGAATCGATAGGCTGCCAGATTGAAATTTTCGGGCATAAATCGATATCCGTGTGTCATAACGGACTGCTCATCGGAGAACGATACCGAAAGAATCAGCAAAAGCGGTAGGATACAGAGCGCCGAATAGATGACGAAGAAGATGTTGATGAGGGTTGACGCCCATCCCGACAGCTGATTCTTTGGATTGGACCCAGATAAGGATTTACTCTTTGTATTGGTCATAAGGGCTCCTCTCTTAGAACAGCGCGTTCTCGCGATTAAAGCGGCGAACGACCCAATTAGATACAAAAACCAAGATGAAACCAACTACTGATTGGAACAGGCCTGCTGCTGAGGAAAGTCCGATATCCCCAACGGTCAGGAAGGTGCGGTAGACATAGGTATCGATAACGTTTGTCACAGGGAACAATGCCCCCGATTCACGCGGCACTTGGAAGAATAGGCCAAAGTCAGCATTGAAGATCCGGCCAACCTGCAGCAAAGTCATAATCGTGAGGACAGGCATGATCAAGGGAATCGTGATTTTCTTGATCTGTTGCCACTTGTTCGCCCCGTCTATCGTCGCGGCTTCGTAGTACTCCTCGTCGATACCAATGATTGCTGCCATGTACACAACCGTGTAGTACCCCATGTTTTTCCACGTGTTAATGATCGGCAAGACGATCGGCCACACTTCTTTCGTGAAGTACCAGCGTACGGAATCAAGACCAAGCGCCGGCAGCAATGTGCCGTTGAAGTATCCTCGTTCGTCGCTCATGAACCCATACACCAAGTACGAGATGACGATCATCGACAGGAAGTATGGCAGGAACATGATCGTTTGGTGTAGCTTCGAGAGGAAGCGGTTCTTCATCTCGTTAAGCATCAAGGCGAACCCTAGTGGAAGCGCCATGTTCAATACAATAAACAGCGAATTATAAAGTAATGTGTTGCGAATGATGATGTACGAATCCTTCGAGGCAAACAGGTATTCGAAATTTTTCATCCCTGTCCAGGGGCTTCCCAGGATTCCGTCCTGGTAATTGATTGTCTTAAAGGCAATAACGATCCCGAACAAAGGGATGTAGTTATTTATTACAAGCAGAACGATTCCCGGCAGCATCATTGCGTAGAACATCCAGTAAGTACGAAGATTCTTCACGATGGAAAAATTACGTACAGTACGTATCGGTTTCCTATTTGTAGGAAGTGGCATAGCTTTCAATAGAGTTGTTGCACTCCTTTCACTGTCTTACACACTCCCCACACCGTTGTTTAGGCGGTAATGGGGAGTTCAGGTTTTCGCTATTGAGCCGTAATGGCAATTGTGACGTTACTTATTGAGGTTCTGTTCCCCACTGAAGAGCGCCTGCGACATAGCCAGTTGTATGACTCCAATCGGTGTAAGTCGAATCGGTCGAATCGAAGGAGTAATCGCCCGTCTGCGTGTAGTTCGTCCAATCGGTCTTGTTCATGCGGATCTGAAGCTCAATGCTGTCTCCAGCAGCCAAACTTCCAGCTCCGCTCGTAAAGCCGATTTCCAGATAATGATCAGCTCCTGTCAAAGGAGCCGGCAACTTGACGAAGACGCCAGTTACGTTGCTACTGCCGACAGTGGACCAATCGCACCAGAAATTCTGATCCTTCTCCCCATCGATCGTGTAATAATAATGAAGCTTCACGTCGGACAGATTGATGGCAGTGGTACCGGTGTTCTTCAGCTTTATCCGTGGGTTTAACGAATTGCTCGTTGCCGTAACAGGAGAATTGTACTGCTGCACTGTGATAGAACCACTTCCGGTAGAGGAGGTATCGACCACGGAGACCGCAAGATTCGCACTTGCTCCTGTGCTAAAGTTGAAAGTCAGTGTCGTTGTTCCCACCGGTTGGGCAGCCAGATAAGCCTTCTGGATCGTCACTGTCGTGCCTGATACGGTGTAGTCCGTACCAGCAACTAGGGCAGTCGTGCCATTATTAATGCCGATGAGTGTGTTATCGTTCAGCGTCAAGGTCACCGGAATGTCGGTCTGATTCGCGGTTTGCTTGTCAAAGGTAGCGGTCGTCGGACTGATCGTCGAGTTAATAACCGACGAATCGTTCACAGCAACGGATAGCGTAGCAGATGAACCGGCGTTAAACTGGAAAGTGAGGTTGACCGTGCCGATTGGCTGCTGCGCGAGATAGCTCTTGTGTAGAGTGACCGTGTTACCCGAAACGGTATAGTCCGTGTCCACAACCAGAGATGTCGTACCGTTCTTAATGTCGGTGAGCGTGTTGCCGTTCAACGTTAGGGTCACCGGAATATCAGCTTGATTTGCGGTTTTCTTATCAAAGGCAGCAGTCGTTGGATTAATGGTCGAATTGGTGCTATTTCCGGTTGCGAATGCGGCAATGAATACCAACCCTGAATTCCAATAAACGGTATGTTCATTTGTAGTCCATTCTTGGAAGTTATCGGTATAGTTTTTGGCTGCAAATCTTGATATCTGGTTTCCTACAGTTATGTCATTGGAGTATTTATTCGGTCCTCCGACCAGATATCCCTTAGGTACACCAGGTAAACCATCCGTTCTATACATGATGCTGAACGGATATTTCACGCTGTTATCGCCGTAACCTGATACAAAAGATACGCCTACCGGGTTCTGCCCCAGAATCCAGTCTAACTGGCTATTGTTAATCTCATTAATGATAGCGCGGTTGCTCTCAAAAGTTCCCAGCAATTTCGTACCGATGATCATTTCCATCGGTGTGTCCGCAACCTGCATGGTAATTCCCCAATAGTAGTTACCATCTTTTATGATGCTTTTCCAAGGGCTGTCGTTGTATCTGCTCACTTTATCATTGAACCATTGCTGGAATTTATCCGAATACCAGCTTAAGACTCCAGAGTCCGGATTAGCGGCTTTCAGATAGCTGAAGAAGCCTGTATTCCAGGTGTTTGCCCAACCACTGGCGAAATCAAGGGTATCCTCAAAAAATATTCCCATATCAGTGTAATTCGCCAGGAAATAATCGTTGTATTCGGCATCGCCGGTTGATCGGTACAGGGAGCCTGCAGCCCACAGACGATTCGAAGCGTCATCCGTCACATCGTAAGGCCATCTGCCCGTGTTAGGCGTCCGAATATTTTCCGGATGTGCTTCCAGGTACCCCCATGCGTCTATTGCCGCATCCAAGCAACTTTGGGCAAAAGCCGGATCAATATTCTGATACATTAAGTAGGCATGTGCCAATACACCTGCTGCGGTAGCTGTATCGGCGGTCGTTTTGATATCAGTCCGCGAGCTTACCGTATCCTTATCGATAATTTCTCTGTCTACCATATTGTCGTCATCCTGAAAGGTCACTCGCGCATAGAAACCGCCAGTTGCAGCATCCTGCATTTTGAGCATCCATTCCAGTTCCCACCTTGCCTCATCCAGGATGTCGGGAATGCCGTTTCCGCTCTCAGGAATATTAAATTGATTGTCCGTAAATTTCTCCGGCATCATTTCATAGGCCCAGAAGAGATCCGACAAGGCTTTGGCTCCTGCGTTAACGTACTTGCCTTTATCGCCCGCATCGTACCATCCCTTGGAAACATCTTTTTTGATGGAAGGATTGGACATTAAAGGCACTGCGGTGTCAGGAGTAAAATCTGTTCTTTGATAATTTTGAGTGTATGGGCTGGTAATATTAATCCCGGTTCTCTGGTAATAGAAGTATCTCGTTACGTCATTTAAAAAGGGTTCATAGATTTCGTTAGCTTCGCTGATAGTGAACTTGGGCGAATTCTGAAGACCCTGAACTGAAACATAATATTTTCCCGGAATCGTTAAATTTGTGAAATCGGCGGTAAAAATACGCTCCCCGCTGTCAATAGCATCATAATTCTTGGTGAGTACAAGCGTTCCGGAGTAAGCTGTGGAATTATTTGTGGCGTTAATAACGTTAAACGGAGTACCTGCATCGACCGTGAGCACATCCTCAAAACCGGTTACGAGCGCTTGCTTTACTCCATCTACGGGATAACCTAATTGATTGACCTTGATGGGTGCGTACTCTTTTTCCTTATCGGGAGACGTAACCCTAATGTCATTAAGCCAGACTTTTAAAGGTTGAAAACCATTATTCTTGATGGATAATGCATCTATGGAAGATACATCAATTCCTTGGGAGACCTGAATTAGATCCTTTAACGGGATCTTCACATGGGTCCAACTTGTAGTAATGCTGACGTAGTTGTTAATGTTTACTGTAGTGGTAATTTCATTGCCGGCAGCTCTTTCGAATACCCGGTCTTTGAAGCCCAGTAAAAAGGACTCTCCACCCGCATTTCCTTTGATATTAAACTCAAGGAATCCATTTGGATGATAAGAGGTAAAGTCATACGCTTTCCAGCCGGCAACCGTAATTAAAGCGTTGTACCAGGAAGGACTGGTAGGCGTCTTCGCATTCAACAATAATGAAGGCAATCCATTGTACATTGCTGTAGAATCTATGGGCAGCTTGCTGTTCTCCGTCTCCAATCCAAACCCGCTATCTCCTGCCCAGCCATCGGATATATTACTGAATATTTGGTAATCTAGTAAGTCTCTCCATCCTGCAGGCGCTTCGGGGGTTGCCGCATTAGTCTTGATCGGATTTGAAAAAAAGATAGTCACAAACATAGTTAATGCCAGAAACACGCTTACTTTTTTCCTCATTACCTCTCCTCCTAAAAAGTTTTGTGAGCATAAACTGCTTCGCTCCGCTTCAAACAAAACTCAGTTCGAAAGTTTACACTTAGTTGTGAGAGTTACTCTATGATTAGCTTCGTATACCATCACCTCTTTTTATTGAAAACGCTTTCTAATAAAATCATTTTAATTCAATAAGTTAATCCTGTTATATAGAAGAAATAAAGGAACATAGAAGAAAACAAGCCACAATATTATGGCTTGTTTTCCATGTACCAATTATTTACTTCTCTCGTGATTACGTCGCCGCCATTCTTGTAAAATTGGGCTACGAACTCATCAAAGTAGGAGAGCGGCTTCTCGCTATAAATGATGCTCAGATAACTCTCCGTTGCGAGTTTCTGCAGGAACACTCCGTGTTTCTCCATCCCGTCCGTTAAAGGTCCGTGGTACCGGTTCGGGATTTCGAGTCCCTGCTCGGCAATCGCTACCCCAGCCGCCGTAAGTTGAGCCGAATTCAAACCTTTAATGGCTTGTTCGATCGGCGTCGTCACTATTGCTTCCGAATTTTCAGATAATTTTCTGATTGCATCCGCATTCATATAAGGCAAGGCTGGAGCGCCACCTGTCAGCGGATAGAGCATCCAGCGCATATCCATTGAAGACCCGTCCGCAAGCGGCCACTTATCATTCGGCACGCCTTCAGTCGCAAAATTGACAGTAATGACCTTGTCGTTCATGATCACATAATCGTAACCTTCGTGAAACCCTTGTGCGAATCGGGGATCGAAGTACGGATCATCCGGTCCGAAATTTTTGGCAAGCAACTTGTTATAATAAGCGAACCAGGCTTCCATATTCGTGAAATCCTTGCTGAACACCGTATAGATACCGTACAACGGCTTTTGTGCCTTGCCCTTTAACCCATCCGGTCCGGCAGGAAGGGAATAAGCCTCCCAATCCGCTTCCGGGTCGACCTTCACTGTATCGCCGAGCGGCCAGGCTCCCATCCAAAACGGGCCGAACATGACACCAGCCATTCCGTTAACCGCCAGTTCGGACGCTTGGCTCGGGTCCTGCATGCCTGCATCTCTGTCCATGTAGCCCTTCGCCATCCAGGACGCCATCGTTTCCAGGTATTTCTTAGCATCCGGATGTACGGCGCCAAACATCAAGCTGCCCTTCTCGTCCTCATTCCAGAACAGTTTGATGTCAGACGTGCTAATCATCTGCCTTGAAAAAGCTCCGGCGATCGCATCTGTCTGCCCCATCCAGCTCCAGGGACCTTCCTTTAGCGGAACCGCCAGACCAACTTCGTCATCTTCGCCATTCCCATTAGGATCTTGTTCAGAAAATGCCTTCAGCACGTTCTCCAACTCACTTATCGTCGTAGGCGGGTTCAGCGACAGTTTCTCAAGCCAATCCTTACGGATCCACATGACCGTTCCCTCATCTCCTGCACTAAAACGGGGAAGTCCATATATCTTGCCGTCTTTGGTCACTTCTGCCATAGTATAAGCGTACTTCTCGAGCGCTTCTTTTAGCTTAGGATGCGCATACTTCTCGATGGCATCATCCAGCGGAAGCAGCTTGTCGGCTTTCAGCAGATACTTCAGGATGTCTCCTTCAGCGCTAAGGGTGTCCGGCAGCTTGCCATTCACAGCCAGCGCCAGCCGAATTTTGGTATCTGCATCCTCGAACTTGCTGACAATCCAATCAAACTTCGTGACGATTCCCAGATTATCTTCCATCCAGCGGGTGTGCACGTTGTCTGTAAGGCTCTCATCTGGCTTGAATGCGTTAGGCCGATTCTCGTCCACGATTCCTGTTGTGATGGTTATAGGCGGATCGTATTTAAAGTCCCATACCGGCTTCGTTTCCCCATTGGATGTACTGTTCTGTGCCGTTTTCCCTGTGTTACTTAAACAGCCGGAAACTAGCAGTACTCCGCTCAGAACTGCCCATAGAAATCTGGCCTTTCTTTTTTGCTTCTTCACCGGCCCAATCACTCCATTCCCGATCGGTATCTATCCCTGAATTCCTGCGGTGTCACCTGATAATAGTCACGGAATTTCCGAATAAACCAGTTGGTATTGGGATAGCCAATACTTTCACCAATATGGTAGATTTTATTATTTGTATGCTTGAGCACCTCGCAGGCTTTGAGCATACGCTGCTCGTAAATATATTGGGATACGGTAGTGCCTGTACACTGCTTAAAGATTTTTGACAGATGGTTAGGATGTACGAAGACGCGTTTGGCCAGCAAAGTAAGTGACAAGTCCTTGTCCAGCTCTTTCTGGATGTAGAGTTGCGTCTTCCGGACGATCACCTGGCTGTGGTCCTCGGTCTCCTCCCCTAGCTTATCGCGAAGTGTGCGTAGTAAGTCGAGCGCCCAGCTTTCCAGCTGCGACGCGTGCAGCATCGCTTTTCCTTTAACGAAAGCCGATTGCTCAGGAGTGAGCATTTGGGCCAGCGTCCTGCCACTGCGATTCGCGATATACTGGAAGGCATTGGAGAGAAAGAAAAAGACGTCGCGCATGAGGTTAGGTGAACCCGTATGCAATAGCGGTGACACGAACGCTCGGATCTTAGCTTCCGCCGCTTCCCATTGCTCCGTTTCCAAAAGATGTGTCAGCAGAGGCGTTTCATACAGCTTGCGCATAAGACGCGCTTCCTCTTCATTCCGCTCGGGCACCTGCCCACCCGAAAAACCGTCACTATCTAATCGCGATTTAGCTGTCATATAACTAGCTTGCAGTCCTTCCGGGAATAGACAGTCGGTTTCCCCTACAGAAATTTTACCTTTAAGCAAACTCTGTACTTCTTGCTTTAATCGCTCTATCCGCTCAAGCACCCATTCCGGATCGGGTGGTGCTCCTGATAGGTCGTATACCAGAGCGAGCAGGTTTCCTTCATCATCCGCCGCCGACCAGCAGTCATAGCGGTCCATCAGCAATTCTTCCAGCATGTTTGTTACCGCGAACCGGATCAGTGACTGCGAATAGAGGTCTTGTCCATCGAAGGGGGAACCCAATCGGACCAGGCACATCGAGACATGACCTGGTATCGGAAGAGGGAGGTCAAACAGCTTTAACTTCTCTGCAAGCGCCTTGCTATTCAGATTTCCGCTGAGCACTTTGAGCAACAACCCTGCTTTCAGTTCTGCACTATTGTCTCGGTAGATACGGAAGCCCTGTTCGATTGATCGCTCCTGCTCAAGCTGCTTAATGATCCGGCCCATTGCCTTAAGTAGCTGCTCGTCCTTCGCGGGCTTCATCAGGTAATCGAGCGCTTGCAGCTCAATCGCTTTTCGGGCGTAATCGAAGTCCGCATAACCTGTGAGCAGCAGGCACTTCAGCCCTGGAATACGAAGCCTGGCCTGTTCGATCAGTTCCAGGCCGTTCATGCGGGGCATACGGATATCCGTCATAAGGATGTCAATGGGGAAGGTGTCTATCAGAGCAAGTGCCTCGCTCGCGCTGTAAGCCTTCCAAACGCGGGAGATACCAAGTGTCGCCCATGGAATTGTATCTGCCAGACTGTCCGCATAATGTTTCTCGTCATCAACTACAAGCAGGCTATTCATTGCTCTTCCTCCTTCGTTTCATCTTTCATCCCAAGTCTCCAAATCAGCCTCACGTTTAGCCCCCCCAGTCTGGACGGGCAAAACTCAATTTGAGCGTCTGAACCGAAGTTGCCTTGCAGTCTTTGATATACGTTCCAAAGACCGCAGCCTGCATATTCGCTGGCCGGAATATGAAGCTCCATTTGCAGTTGGTCCATCCGTTCTTTATTTAATCCTTTTCCGTTATCCTCCACTTCCAAGTGCAATTGGTCTTCATTGACGTAAACTCTAATTTCAACCTGGCCTGGATATTCGACGTTCTCAAGTCCATGCACGATCGCATTCTCCACGATCGGTTGGATAAGAAGCCGGGGAATTCGCAGCTCCGCCAACTCTTCAGGCAGTTCGATGCTGTAGGACAGCGTCTCATTGCGAAGCCGAAGAATCTCGAGGTGAATGCGCACGAACGCCAGTTCTTCCCCCAGGCTGACTCCTTGATTATCCATTCGCGTCGTATACCGGTAATAGTCGGCCAGATGATACGCCATGTCTATGACAGCCCGATTCTTTCCCATCTTGGTCATATTAATGATGAAACCTAAACAATTGTACAGAAAATGAGGATGGATCTGTGCTTGTAGCTGTTTTAGCGTAGCATCGCGCGCAAGGATACGCGATTGTAGGACATTCTCGATGAGATCTTGGATCTGCGTCGCCATCTCGTTAAAGTTCTGCATCAGGAACGTGAATTCATTGTTTGATTTCTTCGGCAGGCGGTAGGCGTAATCGCCTTCCTTAATCCGCTGCACCGCACGCACAAGTTGAAAGATAGGCCGATGTACGTTCCAGTACAAGGCAGACGCGGCGGTAATACAGGATAGGAGCAAAATAATCGAAGAAGCTCCAAACAATAACCGCTGTTGCTTGATAGGTCCGATAATCTGGTTAAGTGGAACAGAATCGACGAGATGCCACTCAAGAATATTGGAATAATAATAGGTAATCAGATAAGGCCTGCCGTCGAAGGAATGAATTAAAAAACTTGAATCCCGGCTATTGATCCTGTCGCCTAATTCCGTGATAATTTGGTCCATCTTGGGCCCATCTGCGGACCGGCTGGCGATGATGGCATGTCCTTCTTTGTAAAAAAACGGGTTGTCAGAGTGACCAGATTTGTAGGTATCAAGCAAATTTTCGAAGCTCCACTTGTAGAGGTTAATGCGAACGGCAACATCCAGATCGTCCGGACGGGCTGGTTTGTAACCCGTAGTGACATAAGTTCGAGTAAAACCGGAGCCAATCTCCAAATCTTCGCTGTAGCTCCACCCTAGCGAAAATCGGCTTTCAAACTCTTTAAGGTCATATTCATAGGAGGGGGAAGAAGAAATACTATCGTCTCGTTGCGGGAAATAGACGGTTACGTCATTGCGCCAGTTGCCCGATGCGCTGGCCAGCGACAGCTTCTCTTGGATCAGCAGCCTTGTTTTCATTAGGGAATAATCGCTCATGTTGAGGTTGTAAAGGTACTCCAGCACGTTCGTGTCAACGAGCATAGGTGCGGAGACTAAGTCGAACTTCTCAATGCTGGCATCCAGTTGTGCCACGAAAAGCTCCATCCGGTTCAGGCTGGCTTTGATAAGCTCCTCCTGTATGACGTTGATGCTCTTAGAGGTAGAATAATAGTACAGCGCTACAACCGGAGTTAGCAGAATCAGCAATAACACTAACATTTTCTGAAAAATATTAAATTTGATCCGCATGGGATTTCCATCCTTGTTTTGTAATTACACCTCAACCTGTATTTTACAATGGATAGAAAGCGTTTTCTATACAAATTCTTTGCGTTTCAACAAATTAAAATAACCTCATTCCCAATGAACTCTACTTAGGAATGAGGCTTCGTTAAAATTTAAAGGCATTATCAATCGTTATTTTAGGACTCCCCAAAAAGAATCTCCGCATTAAATATCTAGCGATCCTGCTATTTCCCATCAGTTTCATGCACGCTAGCGAGAAGTTTTTAATCCCTTTAGGGGATTTAACGATCATGCTGATTATCAACTGTTGAGCAAAATGCACAAAACGAATTTCCCGATTACGAATGGGCTGCAAACGATCTAAACGCTTGTATTCATGATTTGGCTCTAATTTTGATGCAACAATAAGTTCAGCTGTGACCAGCGCTGTTTCAAAAGCCAAGGACAATCCGATAGCTCCGAGTGGAGAAGAACAATGTGCAGCATCACCGATTAGAATACAACCCTTATCATGCCAATTGTCCACCATAAAAGTCTCTGATTGGATAGAAACGAACGATTTGAAATCACTGATTTTTTCAATGTCTTCTTCAAGCTCAGGAAAGGCCTTTATGAATTCAAGCTTTAATGGTTCGATGCCTTTTCTTTTTATGGTATTCCATTGGTCTTTCTTCATTGTAAAACCTATTTGCACACAATCAGAGGAATAAGGAAGTCCTATGAAGTTACTATTTGTCCATCTACTAAGGCGTTTACCCCGACTGTTCGATTTGCACTTTTAATAGTTGAAGTGACCTTAGCGTTAAAAACGAGCACAAAATTAGTATAATCCTTTGCTAGATCATAAAGAAAAGTTAACAGGACGGATTGTTTTATTTTAATTGCGTAAGGTCCCTCTGGCATTTCCTTTTTATAATCAATTTGAGTGATATATTTTTTATTATTCCATATTTCGGCATTAAATAATTTTATATGCTCATACTTTTCAAGACGCTGTTCCAGGTTCAGCTCTTTCATGAGCCTTACAAATCGAGGCTGGAGAACTTCTCCTCTAAACTTGCGATTAAAGCTTGTTTGACTTTCCAGTACAGTAACTCTAATTCCGTTTTTGGCTAACAGCAGCCCTAGAAAGAGACCTGAAGGTCCACCACCAACAATGCAAATCTCCGTTTCTTTAATCATTCCTATCACTCTGTGGGTAAAGAAGCAGCCCGTTCATTTTTCACTACTGGAACCCTAGCCGATAATCTAAGAAAAAGAGAGATTAAAAAACCTAATAAAAGAATAGAACCTAATATAGTAAAGGATAACGAATAATTTTCTGTTTTTAATAATTTCAAAGCTAATATCGGGCCTGTGCTAGCACCTAGGAATAGAATAAATGCATTGAATGAAATAGCAGACCCTCTTGCATTTCCCCCTAATTGACTGACGATTGAGATGATAACGGGAGTTACCAGCGCGATACCAGCCACAAATACAACGCTCATTAGGACAAGAAATGGCAGGTTCGTGCTAAAACCTAGAGCAAGCAACCCAATTGCAGCTAAAGCTAAGCCTCCCCTTAGAACAGCGGCCATTCCCAGTTTTTGAGCAATTCTTCCGGAAAAGGGTGATAAAAGCATCCCCGCGATTCCAAATGCACGAATATAAAGGATATCCTGTGAGGAAAGTCCAAACTTAGCTGAGCTTAAATAACTTCCCAAAACAGTGTACATGCCAACTAAAGTTAATAGAAGCATAAAGGTTATCGCAAAAGCCAAAAGCAATTGTGATTGTTTTAGCAGAAATGTCATTTGTTTAAACTTCCGCAGAACATTTTCTTTCGGTCTTAGCATTTCATCTTTAGGAAGGAACCTCATTACAATCACTGAAGTAATACCATACACAATCCCCAAAATAAAGAAAATAGCACGCCAGCCAAGAGCTTCGTTAACAATCCCACTAAAAACCTGGCCTACTATGCCTGCCATTAACAGTCCTGAGCTTATAAATCCAACGGCTGTTAATCTTTTAAGAGGCGGGAACATTTCCCCTGCATACACTAGCGCAATAGGTGCAAATGCAGCAGCCACTAGGCCTTGCACTCCTCTGAGCATAATAAGCCCGTAAAAACTATCCACAAATCCTAGCGCAAGCGTAACTACGGTTAACCCAATAATGCTAGCTACTAAAAATACTTTACGTCCATACCTGTCTGAGAAAGGTCCATACAAAAGACAGCCCAGAGCATAACAAAGAGAAAATGAACTCCCAATCCAAGCCGCCTCACTCGGGCTAATCTGGAAGGCATGCGAAAACACTTCGGATAATGGAATTGTAATATACATGCTAGTTAGAATAACTAAACCACACCAAAATAAAATAATCGTCATTAATGAATAGTTCTTATTGTAATTCTGAACGTCTATCGTCTGATTCATAAAGTGAATATCCCCCGGTTTACTATTAATTTGCAACAGTGATGCCTTCCAAGACATGGATCAACAAATCCTTTATGTAATCCGCATCCGGAATTTTTTTATAGATGAGAATTTGAAAGTAAATGGGACCATAAAGCAGATCTAAAGTTATATCCAGGTTAATTGTTGACTTCAATTCTCCCTTATCTATGGCTGCTTGGAGTAATTGTTTGGCTTCATTTCTTTTAGTCATTAAAAACAATACGTAAAAATCTTTCGCGATTTCTTCGCTCTCTGTAACTATAGTTAAAGTGGATTTCCCGATTTTGCTATTGAGGATACGAGCTAAAGCTTCAAGCTGTTGTTTAAAGTTAACCTCAATGGATTTATTGCTATCAAATTCAAACTCTGATTCTACGGTCATTAGAAAAGCGTCCAATACAAGCCGTGCTTTATTTTCCCACCATCTATAGATGGTTGTTTTGCCAACTCTAGCTTGTGCTGCAATAGCCTCAATCGTTAATGATGAATAACTGTTAGATTCCAACATTTCTAGAGTTGCAGTAAGAATCTCCTTTTTACTTCGAGGTTCTTTGTTTTTCACGTTCAATTTCATTTCACCTCCTAGATGTTATTTATTAAAAGTATGTAATTATAGAACGATACGTATCGTTTCATTTGTTACATTATCTTATATCATTTTCATCAAATTTAAAATAGCTAATTTGAGAATTATTATTTTCTGGATTTAGGCATGCGTTAGATGACTAAACATAACTTGTGCATACAAAAACTAACGCTTCGGAATGGTCCGAAGCGTTAGTTTTTGTGGATATTTGCAATTTAGGATTTGATGACTAGTTTATCAACTATAAACATAATAAAAATAATAACAAAAATAATTACGATAATTATACCTACTGGTGATTCGAAAAAAATGAGCATGAAATAAAGTAATATCGTCTCCCAAAATGACCAGTCAAAATCAACCATAGGTTCCACCTTTCTGATAATCTTGGCGAAGTGATTAAACCTTCCTGTTCGTGGGACTTGTCCCGAGTGTTATGCTTGTAAGCGTTCCTATTCTATCTTATCAAGAGTCCCAGGCCACTCATTACATAAGGACGAACAATGTCCACAAGTAAATCGGTCTGATCAGCCTCCCCCTCAATTAACCAAGTAAATGCAGCGCCATAGATCGCTGAACCTGTCATTGCTGAAATGATCTTTGTATGTTGGCGGTCTGCGATATCATAATTAATCCCCTTCAAAAATATGTTTTCAATGATTTGCTGCAGCATATTTTTTACTTTCTCATCCACCAGCTTAGCAATAGATTTGGAATCCATTCTGCATTTCTGATAAAAATCAACGATGTACTGATGAGTCAACAAGATCAACTGGTTACATATTTCATCTGAAAACTCCCGTGCATTCATTACTTGTTCAGGAATCATCTGATGAAAAGAATGTTCTGTAAATTCATCGAGTAAAGCATATTTATCTTCATAATGGGCATAAAAAGTAGCCCGGTTTATCGTAGCTTTCTGTGAGATATCTTTTATTGTCATTGAATCAAATCCTTTAGTCTGTAAAAGATTTCTGAAAGCTTCTCTTATTAACAGGCGAGTCCGTATTACTCTCGGATCTTCTTGATGTACCATCTGAGTCTCCCCTTTCTAAAACATCAATTATCGGAATGTGTTGTCTATGCAACTCTTTTCTTACAATGACGGTTGTAAGCATAATCTTGTCATACTATTATCTTATCAAACAGATGTTGCTTAAACAATCAGTGACTAGTTATTCGGAAGGAATGATAATAGTGAACATAAAACAAAATAGACTTCCAATATTTGGCGCTGGCGTAATTGGCAGTTTATACGCTCTTAGATTTGCACAATCGGGGTTTGACGTCACTTTACTGGCTCGAGGAAAAAGGCTGGATGAACTTAAGCGGAAGGGTTTGAGATACAACGACAACGGTACGATAAAGCAACTATCCATTAAGACGGTCGAAAAGCTTGTAGATGATGACATCTATGATTTTATCTTTGTTCCTGTACGATATGATCAGGCAGAATCTGCCCTGTCTGCGATCAAAAATAATCAGAGCAAAACAATAATTACACTGACCAACACTATTGGTTATAATCCCTGGCTTGAAATCGTGGGTGATCGGTTACTTCCAGGATTCCCTGGTGCAGGTGGAGACATTAAAGAGGATATTTTATACGCTCAATTTGGTTCCAAAACTTATTTTGGTGAAATAAATGGACAAACGACCGAAAGAGTTAAGCAGCTTGCTTTGATATTCGAAACAGCTGAAATGCAGTATGAAATACAAAAAGATATTCAAGCATTTCATGTTTCACATGCTGCACTCGCTGCAGTCAACAAGCATTTTTATACGAGTGAAGGAATGGTAGATATTGAGACAGCAATAAGCGAAAGCATTCTTAGCAAAGTAGCTACAGATATCAAACAAAATCTTTACTTGGTAGAGCAAGCTGGAATCTCTGTAATCCCGACTGAAACGAAGTCAATGGGAGAACTGATGGAAGAAGAGATTATATCCCGGTATCGGCAGATGCTGAGTGATGAGTTTATCATTGATGTTAAGTTTGGAAACCAAGCTGTCAGCAGAAAAGCAGAAATAATATTATTGGATGAAATGTTTCATGAGAAGTTTTCGATTTGATCCAAGCAAATTTTTTCCATAAAAGTTATCAAATGAGTTCACACCCCATATTACTTAATACTAAAACAATGTAATATGGAGGTGTTAGATTGCCACTGAATCAAGATCAGCAGATCTTTCAACAAAGCACAACAACTCAAAGCTGGGGAAATATCCAGGGACAGACCTTAGTTGCAGGCCAGGGTAGCTTGAGAAGAGGAATGAACTATAAGTTAGGCGCTCAGGCTATGGCACAAATCAATAATTTATTAAATAAATGGGCTGAATTAAAAATATTGGGGAGTGCCGAAGTTTCGCTTCTTCTCCAAGTACAGATACAAACGCCCCTGGATCTATTCGACGAAGCCGGGCTAGCTGGTCGACTTCAAGCCGTTCTTAAAGCGGCGGTAGCGGCTGGATTAAGCATGAATATGACAGTTAAAGAGTTATTGAAAATCCTGAAGAATAAACCGTCAGGAAATGGTTTATCCGGTGAATTGATTGAGCTGTTGTTAGAAGAATCAGAGCTCGAAGGTTATTTGTACGCCCAATTTGCGGTTGGTTTTATGGCGTATGCCAATTTTGTTATGCTTGGTAATTTACATAAGACAGCTACTCTAGGGGAATCTGGATTCCAATTTGTCTATGAGGCGGGAATGGGATTTATTGCGGGGGGTGGCTATAGAGGTGGCATCAATTTTAAATTCCCCGATCCTGCAAAACTGGTCAATCGTTATGGGGACCGCTTAATTGAGGGCATTGTTAATAAAGCTATTGACACACAGCAGGAACAAGCATTAATGCTCGGTACTATGCTAAGGATAGGAGTGAAATCAGCCTATGAGGTCAGTAGACAATTAAATGAAGGTACCGGGAGCAATAACGAAAAACTAGCGCAAACCGTTCTTACATTTATTGGCGGACAGTTCCAATCGTTGTTCTTCTTGACTATGAATGTGTTCTTTAAGGAAGAGATCCTTCGTTTAATTGGCCTTGCTTCTTTACCAGCTGAACAAACCACAGAAGTCATTCAAACCCTGAAAGGCTTTAATTCTTTTCAGTTAGTACCGGATAACCATGCAATTTTTGTTCGTTTAGACTCATTATCAGCATTAATTCAAAACGAGCAGCTTAAGAAGGAGTTTGACCGAAGTATTTCTGCTTTGTGGGTATCAGCTTTGTTGCTCCCCTTTGCAGTGCAAGCGGCAGATAAAGCAACCATGCCTACTTTTACGGCACAATTGTCTTACCAACCTCCTCCCGCTGTCAAAAGTGCAATTAATACAGATTTGAACCATCCGTCTGACACAAATTTGAACCATGAGGATCTTCTTTCATTTCTACTTGATAAACCTTTGACGCTTACCATACAACATGTAGATAGCGTTCGGGAGATAGCAGCAATTCTCAAACCTGCCGTTTCAGGAACTGCCCAAGATGCAATGAAGTTCTTATTCAGTCCCTCATTTCCTTCGACTACAGGGGAAAACTCTTTTAGATCAACACTTGGAGCCATAAATCAAGCTTTCGATCATTACGTGGATACGGAAATAAGTGCCAGAAAAACTGCAATCTCGAACACTTTGGCTGGCGAGGAAGAGATTAAGATTCTATTTGAGCAAGCCCTGATTCCCTGCATACAACTGACTTCTGATGTTCTAATTCCAGAGATCGTTAATGGATTTCAAAATTTTGACATAAAAACTATGCAAGAAGCATTATCCAGCGTATTACTCACAATGCTTGGAAGAAGCGTTATTCATGTCATGGACGGAATTCAGACTTCAGTTAATAAACAAATCGAGGGTCTTCTTCGCGAAGCTGCTGGTCAGGCTGCAAATGTTCTTGGACCACTTGGAGCTCAAGATATTTTAAAGAAACCGTTGGAGGCAGCTGTTAAAATTATTGCGGAAATGGTAGCGCCTTTGACACCTGAAGCACAAGAACAACTTTTTGAGAATGCTCTAAACATATTTACTCCAATAAAAGGTAACGCCGTGGACTTCGCCAACCATTTGCAAAGCGATCCGATGTGGATGCCTCAAATGGCTGAAATAGAAGCAATAGCCAAAATTTTGATAAATCATTTAACTGATCATATGATTCAATTCGCTCTAAAACTGATTCCAGCGTTGTTTCAAGCCTTGATCGATGAACTACTCGCCATAATCGAACACTGGCTAAATGAAATAGCCAAGATATTAAATACTATTACCGATTTCATAATTAAGCTGATGCAAGAAAAACTAATGAAAGAACTGATTGATCCGGTAATGGAAATTGCTGAAAAAGCCGCTGACGTATTAACGTTTAACATTTTTTCTCTAATCGGTGCCGGTAAAGTAAAAGATGAATTTTTCAAAGGGTTAAGAGGAGCAGTCGAAGCTATAATTCAAGAAGCAATCATCCCTCCTGTTGTTATGACAGTGAAAGAAATCAAGTTCAATCCTCGTAAGCTCGTGGATCTTTGCCGTGACGCTTCCAACTTTACTTTTACTAAATTTTCTGAGATTTTTAACGATTATATTTTTGGGGAGATCCAGAATCAACTTGAAAAAGGTTTAAATATGAAAAATTTCAAATTGGATATTAAAGTGCCGGTTTCTTTTTCGATTGACTTACCATGGCCTTTAGGGTCACAATCCTTATCTCATACGTTTAGACTTACAGATGTCCTCATTCCGTCATCAATCGTTTTAGACATTGTAATGAATTTAATACGTAACAATCTAAAATTAGGAGGAACATCGGAGTATCTTTTCCAAATGGTTGTAACAACTATCGATAATTTCAAAAAAGTAGATCAATATAAATTGGATATGGCAGAAGCTTTGAAAAAGTATAGTAATTAAAGGAATATCTTTTAATTTTTCAACTTCGAAATGCTGCCTATTTGAAACCTTCTTCGCATTGTTGTATCTTTCAAACTAGCACCATCTATCGGACATAGATGACGCTAAATGCAGTATTATTGCACTTTTGGTAGGCTAACGGTCTTCATAGCCACTATTTGCATGAAATATACCACATATGAACCTCTTTATAAGCAATAGCGTCACTGGAGTCTGAAATGTTGTTCACAAGGCTGAAAATCAGAAAATAGTGTCATCTGAGTCCGAAACCCTCAGAGGCTCAGATAACGATGACACTGTTGAAGCTGGCGGCTACCAATAAACTAAAAGCAGCAAAAAACTAAGAGCAGCGAATCTCTCTTCATTAAGAGAATCGCTGCTCTTCAGTTTTTTACGATGCGACAGTCTGTTTTACTCAAGTGGAGAACGTAGTTTTCACTGTAGCCCCATTGGACTATTCATCCATATGAAATTTGACAGGTAACCTTAGCAATCGCCTGCCTCTGCCTATTGGATCAGCTCAAGAAGTTCTGCAACATTCGCCTTGTACTGTGGCTTGAAATCATCTGATTTCATATAACCCGCAAGACTGAATAAGAACTGTCTGCCTTCCGGCGTATCGCTAACCTTATCAGCATCCAATGCGCATATCAGCAGGTTGCCTGCTCCTACACTGCATTCCACTAGGAAACTCAGCTTATGATTGCGTTCAAAATTATCGATAGTCTGCACAACGGGATTCCAATCGCGGTCAGCTGCATCCATGATGAGCGATTTCGAATTCTCAACAATACTCCACCAGGGATAGGTAGAATATTCCTCGCTCGGGAACTCACGAAGCACCGGGTGCTTGTTATCAATCAACAGCCCCATAGTACCAATGGGTACTGGCCGGTTCATGCTCTCTGAGATCGAGCGGAACATTGGATAACACCAGAAATCTGTGCAGTAATAACCTTCAACGGCATTTTGGAGAGATTCCGGTTTCGGCATAAGCAGCACATTCTCACCTTGCTCCAGCAATGCAAGCGCATCATCAGACAGCTTGTCGAAGACATGGACACCTTCCAGCATGTTGCCACTCTTCACTGGATA
This sequence comes from Paenibacillus sp. FSL L8-0333, assembly GCF_037965665.1. NCBI lineage: Bacteria > Bacillati > Bacillota > Bacilli > Caryophanales > Paenibacillaceae > Paenibacillus > Paenibacillus sp. FSL L8-0333. The sequence goes on along the minus strand of NZ_CP150186.1, from coordinate 3,459,061 downwards.
AATCCACAGGTCGTAACTCTTACGGATATCTGTTCCCTGTATGGAGAGGGACAATACGATAGTACTCATACGGTCAACTTCAGGTAGTTTTATTGCCAGATCGCAGATATCGATATAATTCGTTCCTGCAGGTACGTCCACCTCGGTTGAACCTGCGGCGAGTATACCATTATCCGCGGTAAGCTCCCAATGCAGTTCAAATGCACTCGGCATACCACTGCGGAAACAGCTCAGTTCAACATGGGCATCGAACGATTCACCAGAGACATAGTTATACTTAGGGAATCTTGCCAACAGAACGGCATCATTACAAAAAGTTCGCCAGTCCTCCGGACTTATCATTCCTTTGGAATCCATAAAGGCGTCGAGGACACCCACCAGCGCCGTTCCCTGGCCACTGAAATCCTGCAAATCAAGCAGTTGGAAGCCCGCAAGCCGCCGGGAGCGGAATGCCGCCTCAAGTTCCTCTTTGTAGCAAGCTACTGCCAGTTGCCCCGAGGATTCAAAATATTTGGCGGCCAAATGACCCAGCCCTTTACTTTCCAGTCGTTCACGGAAAATTTTGAAATTCTCAGCTTTGAGCGGACCGTTGTATTTATCGATTTCCTCATAATTAGGATAGGTAGCATACTGTCCGATCTCATGCGAGATTACCGGAATGTGCGGTATCCATTCTGCGGAAGCGTCTCCAGCCTTCACCGTCTTGGCTTCCGTACCATACTGGATCTGGATCTCGCCGCCAGCGGCAGCTTCCATCCCCTCTCCGTTGAAGAAATCCTGAGGGACGATCTGATCGTCATAGTCTTTCATCGTGCCTGGCAGATCGATCTGGACATGACCTAATGGAGCATCACACATCGCATAGGAGCCTCTGAACAGCCGATCTCTGGAGAAGCGCACGCCGCTGAAGAAATCGTCATGTTCCAGAATTTCTGGCACCCATTGGTGGTTATTGGACCCCTGTGTATAGAGAATCCGGTTATCAAATGCTTTATAGTCCTTTAGGAAGGAATCAATCTTGGCTTTGCTGCCCCATAGCTCGTTGCCAAGCGACATCATCACGAAGGAGGGGTGATTGCCAAAAGCCTGAAGAATGGCATAGCCTTCGCTGATCAGATAGGCCTGCTCCGCCTGATTATGGCCCTCGTCGGTTTCTTCTGTGATTGTTCCCCAGAATGGAAGCTCTGGTTGCATGTAGATACCGAGCATATCCGCTGCGGTGAAAGCAGCTTCCGGCGGACAGCAGGTATGAAAGCGATAATGATTGATGCCGTAAGACTTGGAGATGCCAAGGATTCTTACCCATTCCTCGACGTCAGTCGGGGCATAACCGGTAAGCGGGAAGATCAGGCCGTCATGTTTGCCGCGGAGGAAGGTTTTTTCTCCGTTGATTGTAAACTTATCGCCCTCTGCCCGGAATTCCTTCAATCCAAAAACGAGCTCCTGTCGGTCCATTATATATCCATCGCTGTCTTTCAAAACAAGGTTTATGTTATAAAGATTGGGAGCGCCTTCACTCCAGAGCAGCGCGTCTTGACCAAGCTCATAGTTGACGGAAAAACGACCCGGTGAGACTGGGTACTCCCGCTCGTCCACAGCATGTGTATTGTCGCTGTTGAAGCTCTGCGCAGACACTGTAAATATAGATTCGTTCCTGCTGTCCAAGGTTGCCGTGATTCGGACTGAGCGGGCTGAGAGATCCGGATCGAGCCGGATGCCGCTGAGCCGTGACTCACCGTAGAACTGAAGCTCCATACGTCCGGTAATCCCATTCCAGTTAGTCTGGGTATCCTGCGACGTTAAATGTCCACCTTTGGTTGGGTAACCCGTATTGTCCACACGGATGGTGAGCGTATGATTCCCAGGTTGAAGCTGCGGCAACTCGTATATATGTGGGGTGTTCAGACTGTTACGGCTGCCTATTTCCTGATTGTCCAGCCATAGAGTCGTCAGCCTCGTGCGTTCCAAATATAGAATGCAGACTTTGCCGGCTAGTTCTTCCGGAATGACGACCTCTTTTGAATACCAGACTTGTCCTTCAAACAAATACTCATCCGTTAATGCGCTTACTAAAACATCCTCGTTCTTCGGACCTTTGCGTGCGTAGGACGTTGTTCCCGGCAGTGTGATAACATCTGTAAAAGGCAATGCCAGTCCTTGTTTTCCCTCACCCAATTGCAACTTCCATTCGCCTTCCAGGCTGATCTTTGTCTGCAAAATATCACTCCTAATAATGATAATCTCTGAACTCCTGAGGTGTAGTGCCGGTTGTTTTCTTAAAAAGGAAGGCAAAATAAGCCGCGGTTTGAAAGCCCACCTGCTCGGCAACCTCGTAAACCTTAATATTGGGGTCACGAAGTAGTTCCTTGGCTTTGTTCATACGCGCTTCCTGCACGAAATCGGAAATCGTCCGGCCCATTTCTTTCTTGAAGAGAACACTTAAATAGCTGTGATTCAAGTGAAACTGCTCAGCAAGCTGCTTTACAGTCATGTTCTCATGCAGATGCTCCTCCAATTGGCGGGCGACCCGCTGGATAAGGTTATGCTGCTGAGCGACCTGCTCTCTTTGATTAAGCTTAGCATATTGCGCCAAATATTCCAGTACGACCTTCCTGACTTCATCTACGCCTGTACAGTCGATCAACCGCTGCCACATGAGGATGTTCAACTCTGTATCCTTCTCATGTATACGCTTCAGTTTTCTGGCTAGTTCGCTAAGCAAACCCATTCCGAAAGCCTGCACATAGGAAAAGGATACAGGCTCTCGCGCAAGTAACACTTCGAAAGCATGATTGAAATAAGCGGAAGCTTTATCGCTCTCTCCTCTGTCCAGTAGCTTAACGATTTCCGGAATGTATTCTTCACGCAACCGGAAATCATGATATTCATTCATCAAGTTCTGGTCGAAATATAGGATTTGTCCGTAGCCGGCTAGCCTGGCACCGGTCATCATATGCCTTACTTCCTTATACAGCAACGGTATTTCCGTCCAGAACAAACACTCTCTGCTGATTCCGACCGAGACGGAAGCTTTATACTGCTCTCTTAGGATATCTTGGATAAACGCAAGCTGCTTCTCAAGTCTTGCCCGCACCAATGGCGTTGCGTTCAGCACAATGACGGCCAGTTCATCCGCTCCTGTCTTCCCTATATAGGTACCGGTGAAGCCAGATAGACCAGTCTTAACGCAGTTCAATAACCCTTCGCTAAGCAGGATCCGATCCTTGGCATCATGCGGATTATCTAGAAACCTGCGGTCATATCCGAACAGGAATAATGTTGCCTGCCATTCCCCATTAGGCAGATCCAGCAGACGCCGCCAGGATTCGAGCAGCTCATCACTGTGGATCCAGCCTTCGACCATATCTTTGACGAAACGTTCCTGCAGCACCTCATAGCTCTCTGTTACTTTCTCCCTAAGTACAGTGGTTTCCTGTTCAATCTGTTTTTTCTTCTCAACTACTTCTCTGAACGCAGCCAGTTTCATTTCGAGTTCTTCCGTCTTGATGGGCTTCAGAACGTAAGCTTTAGCTCCCAGATGTATAGCCTCCTGCACAAATTCAAACTCGTCATATCCACTGATCATCACAGTCTGTAAAGACTGGAGTAACGGATAATCCGCTCTGCATCTTGCGAGCAGTTCGATCCCTGTCATACCGGGCATCGAGACGTCAGCGATCAGCACATCCACAAGAGTTTCTCCTAGGATTGTTAGTGCTTCTTCACCAGATAATGCAGTTAACGGTTCCTCATACCCCAGAGCTTTCCAGCCAATATGACGAAGAAGCCCTTGAATCTGCATAGGCTCGTCGTCGACAATTAATGCCCGCATTAAGCTCCATCCCCCTTTTTTATCTCAGGACTTTCCTTGCAAACAGGGATATCAATGGTTACACAAGTCCATTCGTCTTCTACACTGTCAATCTCAAAGCCGCCCTCTGTGCCAAAATACAATGCAAGACGTTCACGGATATTGTTCATCCCGAATCCGTTTTGCGTACCCGTGTAGCTGCCGGTACGGATCTGTTCCAGCTTCTCACTGCCAATCCCTTTTCCATTATCAAAAATCTGAAACTGCACCGTATTCTCCACTCGTTTGATCGTAATTTGTATAAAAGCATGAGTTCTAGTTGTGATGCCCCCGTGCAGATAACAGTTCTCGACCGTAGGCTGTAGGATCAGCTTAATGCTGTACAAGTCAAGAACGTCAGGCTCTACCAGCCACTCTACGGATACCTGACCGGGATAACGCAGCTGCTGAATTTCGATATACGCCTTAAGATGCTCAATTTCGTCACGGATCAGCGTCACATTAACCCGGTTATTGAGTGCCAGCCGATAGAATGTCGTCAGCGCATCTATGGTTCGGATTTGCAATTCGTCCTGCTGATCTAATGCCCGCCAACGGATCAGACTTAGCGAATTATAAATGAAATGAGGGTTAATCTGTGCCTGCAACGCCCTGAATGATTGCTCCCGCTCTTTGAGCATGGCCTCTGTATGTTCTTCGACCAGTTTTCTCAAACGGCCAGACATGGAATTGAACAATACCTCAAGCTCACCCAGCTCATCGTTGTCACGGTTTCTCACTGTAACTTCGAAATAGCCCTGTGAGATATCTGTCATTCGGGTGCCCAGCTTGCGGATCCGCCAAATCACATTTTTAAGTACAATCATGATTAGAAAGATGGACAACAGCAGGAAAAATGCAATACCTGCTCCGATATAGTACATAATCCGCGTAGACTGCTCCTCCAGTCTGTCAAGATGCACAAGCGCGGCAACCGTCCAGCCAGACTTAATCTCCTGAGTGATCAGCATCATCCCGCTTTTTGTAGCCGATGTTTCCAACGAGTTATTCCAGTACTGACCTAAGGAGGATGAGGATAACCGGCTGCCAATTTCAGAGGGCTCCGAGGATGCAATAATTCGTTCGTTGTCGTCAACAATATACAATTCTCCGGCCCCTTCAAAAGGATGCTCGAACGATTCCATGAAGACACCGTTATAGTTCAGTAACAGGTACACAATCCCGTAAACATCTCCATATGCGTTCAGAATTTTATGGGATACTACTAGCTTAGTCCTGTCGTCCGCTGCATTAGTCCATACCAGATTGTCTGTTGTGCGAAGCATTTTCGTATACCATTCCCGCTCTCGAATTCCCGAAAGGCTCCGTTTTTCCGGCTTCCACAGAAGCCCTCCATCTTGCACTAGTGTATCGTTGGTATGATAGATCCGGAAATTCTCAATACCTGGCAAGTATTTACTGGTGAGCAGGAAGGAACGGTCCACATAATTGACCGTACCCAATTGTTCATCGATATCCGCATAGTCCCTGGCTAATCTAGAGATCAGCTCACCATCCGTAGCCGTCCGGGTAGCCAGCAGATCATAGCTTTGCTTCCTGAATTCAATACTCTGCGCACTTTGCCGAACGGCTTCCCTGATCGTCAGCATATAATTGGCCCGCACCGTATGTAGCATCATGTACCCTGCACCTGCAGCCAGCAGTACGGTGGGGAGAAATACAATTAGTCCGTAGAATAATACAATCTTACTCCTCAGGTTCATAGAACGGGTCATACGGATGATCCATTTCTCTATTTGTTGTTTAATCATAGATTCCCCCCATGAAGTGCAAAGGGAGCCCCCTCCAAGTGAGAGGTGCTCCATTAATTTTTTTATCGTTTAAGATCCGTGACTGAAAGAGCATCACGGTTGTCTATTGCAAGGCGGTTACTTCCTCCTTGTACGTATCCAGCCACTCCTGCTTGACTTCACTCCAGTGCCCACGCTTCTCTAGTGCTGCTTGGAAATCGCTCCAATTCTTCTCGAATTGCCCCTCGTCTTTGGCCATTAAAAGCTTGGCTCGATATTCCTTGCGGATATTTTCGATCTCCGGTGAATATTTCTCCCATGCGCCGCCCTGTTTCATCTGGAATAGATCATAAGGCTCTGCCACGCGGATCGTTCCCATTTTGCCGATAGCTTCTGTGAACTTAATTGTCTTAGCAGCTCCGGCTTTTCCTGCATCCTCTGTGTTCCACCATGGGTACCATTCATTGCTGTAAGAGGCAGTCATGTAAAGCTCCGGGGTGACTTTAGCTTTTTGTGCGGTGTCTCCGGAATTGCGGCTCGTCTTGTAGGTTTCGTCTGTGAATTTCCATTTGCCCAACGGTTGATCAATCCAATCCCAGTATAATCCCGCCGGTCCTTCATTAATGACCTGCTGCTGTTCGGGTTTCGGCTGCAAGGTATAATCGAAGAATTTCAGAATAGCTTCCAGATTTTTAGTTTTTTCACTAACATAGACATCATAGCCTGGATTCGGATTGGTAACCTGATTAATTCCGACTTTCTCTACACCATCCACTTTAGGAAAAGGGATCGCTTCGTAAAACCACCCTGGCTCTGTTGGGCCGTCCAATGTCTCCCAGGCTGAGGCAGGAATGTTCCAGAAGCTGCCGACATTGAAGGCAATACGACCTGATTTGTTCTTTTCTGTATACTGTTCTTTTTTGCTGGTAACGACCTCTGGATCGATCAACTTCTCCTGGTACATCTTGTTCATCCATTGATAAGCTGCTTTATAATTGGGATCGTCGTAAGCGAATACAAAATCATCGCCGCGTTTGTCAACGCCATTACCTGCTGTAGTCACCCCAAATGCTGTCAAAATTGCGTTTTCATCGCTCCAGCCCAGATTATCACTAGTGTCCATCAGGAATGATAGAGGAATCAGCGATTTGCCGGAAGCATCCTTCTCTTCTGCAGCTTTCCGAAGGAAGGTCTCAACTCCTTCTAACGTTGCTAAGTCCTCTTTGGTCATACCTGTTTTCTCCAGCACATCACTTCTGACAATCCAGGCTTGAGATGCCCAACCTGGCCACGGATCTTCCGGGTTTTGGTCAAACCAGGTAGGTATGGACCAGATATGGCCCTCATTATCCTTCATAAGTTCCAGATACTGCTTTGGAATAGACGCAAGTCCTGGATATTTGTCAGGCATGTCGAAATACTGCTCTAGCGGCATAAGCTGTTTCGACCGGTTCATCGCGCTTTTGACCGTTTCGTTTCGGCTGAAGATAGCTGCATCCTCAAAGCCGCCAGTGTTTATCTTCAAATTAAGTGCAGTCATCGCGTCGCCTTGAGTGGTTTCCAGCTTCACATTTACTCCAGGCTCCTGTTCACGCCAATATTTCTGGACCAAACTATCATTATTGATGGTTGCCGTCCATCCGAGCCAGAGATTAAAGGAAGTCGAGCCACTGGCGGGCTGGTTATTTGACGTTTCATTGTCACTTCCAGGCTTGTTCGCAGTATTCCCACCTGATCCGGAGCATCCGGCAATAGACATCAGTAAGGTTGCTGCAGCCAAGGCGACTAGACCCGTTTTTTTGATCATCATTGTTTAATTCCCCCTGTTCTATTATTGTAGATCAACCTTTTACTGACCCTACAAGAACTCCTTTCACAAAATATTTCTGCAGGAACGGATACACGCACAGGATGGGGATTGCACTCACCATAACGACTGCCATCTTAATCGACATCAGCGTAATATTCTGCATTTGTGAGCTCCTCGCCAAAGCTTCCTGGTTGGTATTCGAGCCAAGGACAGCGGATAAATCCTGAGCAGCGAGCAATTGCTGCAGGAAGGTCTGCACCGGAATCAGATTCTGCTTCGTGACGAAGAAAGCACCGGCGAACCAATCATTCCAGTGTCCCACTGCGGTAAACAGTCCCAGCGCTGCAAGCATAGGTTGAGAGAGTGGAATAATAATCTGAATCAGAGTACGAACAGGACCGGCTCCATCTAGTTCAGCGGATTCTACCAGAGCTTCAGGGATTCCCTGTATAAACTTCAGCATGACAAACATGTTCCAGACCGAGAACAGCCCGGGGAAAATATACACCCAGAACGTGTTGATAAGCCCGAGATTATTAAGCTGAATATAGAAAGGAACCAGTCCTCCACTGAATAACATGGTTAAAAGAATATAGCCTAGTATCGTGCTTCTTAAGGGAAGACCGCGGTAGGACAAGCCAAATGCCACCAGAAGTGTGACGATAAGTCCTGCGAATGTGCCAATGACTGTCCTAGCGATTGTAATTAGATAAGACTGCCGGATAATCTCATTTCCTAATACAATCTCATAATTAATTAATGTGAAATTCTTGGGCCATAGATACACGCCACCTTTGGCCGCACTTGCACCGTCATTCAGTGAGATTGCCAGCATGTACAGGAATGGATATAGTACAGACAAGCACAGACCGGCCAGTACTATGACGATGACGTATTGAGCTATTTTTTCACCTCTGCTGAGCTTCATATGCCATCACCATAATCCTTCACCATTTATTTTTCTGGATAACTGATTAGTCGAAACAACCAATATCAAGCTGATCACTGAGGATAACAGTCCTACTGCGGTCGCCATCCCAAAATATCCCTGCTGCAATCCGTTGCGGATGATATACGTATCCAGTACATCCGCGACCCCTTGATTAGCAGAATTCATCAGCGGATAAATCTGATCCATCCCTACAGTAATCAGGCTTGGGATACTTAGAATTAGCACAATCGATATCGTCGGTAGAATACCCGGGAAGGTGATATGCCGAATCTGGGCTAGCTTTCCTGCCCCCTCTACCTTGGCGGACTCATACAATTGCGGATCAATCGTTGTGATCGCAGCCAAATAGAGAATCGTGTTCCAGCCGGTCTCTTTCCACAAGCCGCTTAATATAACCATGGGCCGGAACCACTCCGTGGAACCTAGAAAAAATACGGGATCACCACCTGCTTTCTCGATGAACTGATTGACCAGCCCACCATCCAAAGTCAGAAAAGACTGCAGGATGTAAGCGACTACAATCCATGAGAAAAAATGTGGCAAATAGCTGACCGATTGCACGAATCGTTTAAATACAGGCCGGGTTACCTCGTTAATCACCAGCGCCAGCAGAATCGGTGCCGGGAATCCGAAGATGAACTTAAGCACGGATATATATAACGTGTTTTTGACAACAGTTAAAAACTGGGGATCTTGCAGGAAAGAAAAGTTGTCTAATCCCACCCATGCGCTGTTCCAGATCGAGGTGCCAATCTGAAAGTCGCGGAAGGCGACCTGAATCCCTGCCATCGGAATATAGCTGAACAGAAATAGCAACAGAACTCCCGGAAGAATCATTAAATATTGCCATCGGTACTTGTAGAACTTAGCGTACAATTTACATCCCTCCTTGATATTTCTATCATAAGGTGCAGCGGGAACCCTGCCTATATAACAGTGATTGGTTATCTATTGCTCTGATTGGATATTTAAAGCGCTTACGTTGATAGACAAGCTCCGCGCGCACGCAAATAAACGCAGCCTTAAACGGCTGCGTTACATTTTTTATGACGAAAGCTAAATATTGAAATTCAAATTAATATTATTGTTAATGTATGGCTTTATGCCCTGCCGGTTGAGATGCCTTGGAATAGCGGTTCTCAGGCAATGGAATACCGAGATTTCCACGCAGGGTGCTACTTTCGTATTCAGTGCGGAACAGACCCCGCTCTTGCAGAATCGGCACTACCCGATCGACGAATTCCTCCAGTCCGTTAGGAACAGCAGCTGCGATCATAAATCCGTCTGCTCCTCCACCCTCAAACCAGGTTTGAATCTGATCCGCCACTTGCTCAGGTGTGCCAATAAAGCTGCTGCGCGGGGTAGCGGATTGTAAGGCGACCTGTCTTAGTGTTAAGCCTCTCTCCTTCGCGTCCTTTTTGATTTTATCCGTGCCGCTCTGAAAACTATTGCGCCCCAACTCGCCAAGCTCAGGGAACGGTGCATCCAGCGGATATTGCGAGAAATCATGATGTTCGAAGAATCTGCCCAAATAGTTCAGTGCATTCTCAATCGTCACGAGACCAGCAACCTCCTGATATTTGCGCTCTGCTTCCTCTGGTGTGTCGCCAATGATTGGTGCAATGCCAGGAAAGATCAGCACCTCATTCGGATCCCGGTCAAATGAAGCTACCCGTGTCTTAACATCGCTATAGAATGCCTGGGCATCTTCTAGCGTTTCGTGGCCAGTGAAGATAGCATCCGCTTCCTTTGAGGCGTAATTTTTACCAACTTCTGAGGAACCTGCCTGAAACACGACTGGCTGCCCCTGCTTCGAACGAGCAATATTGAGCGGTCCCTTCACGGAGAAGAACTCGCCTTGATGGTCCAGGGTATGCATTTTTTGCGGATCAAAGAATACACCTGATTCCTTGTCTCGGACAAACGCATCATCTTCCCAGGAATCCCATAATCCGCGCGTCACCTGCAAATATTCGGTAGCAATGCGGTAGCGCTTGCCATGGTCAGGATGCTCTGTTTTGCTGTAATTAGAGGCAGAGCCTTCCAGCGGTGAAGTCACCACATTCCAGCCGGCCCGGCCTCCGCTGATTACATCCAGTGAGCCGAATTGACGCGCGACAGTAAACGGTTCACTGTAGGAGGTGGACAGGGTACCAACCAGACCAATGTTGGTGCTCACGGCGGCGAGTGCGCTAAGGATGGTCAGCGGCTCAAACCGGTTAAGGAAATGCGGAATGGACTTTTCATTAATGTACAAACCGTCTGCGATGAAGATCAGATCCAGCTTGCCTTCTTCTGCCTTCTGTACCCACGCTTTGTATAATTCAAAGTTTACACTTGCATCCGGCTTAGCATCAGAATGGCGCCACATCGACGTGCTGCCTCCTACTCCATGCAGCAGTGCGCCTAGCTTCAGTTGTTTTGGTTTGGTCATGTTCATTCCTCCTAAAAGTTTTGTGAGCATACGATTCCCAGGTTTTACTTTGTGCAAAACTCACTTTATAAGCATTTATTGCACGAACGATGCATTGGCAGCGCCCTGCTTGATTCGCTCGATCTGGCCAAGATGCCTTTCCACATGTGCGGTGAAGCTATGGACGATATCGGAAATTTTCACGATCTCCCCCTTGAAGTTAATCCCGCTTTTCTCCCAATCCTCTGCGCTGAGCCGTTCAAACAATAGACTGTTATAATAAAGCAGGCTGCGGAACAACTCCAAGCTATCGGAAGCATAACCACTGTTGGCGTACTGGCCGCTGACCCAAGCGTCCTGATTGAAGACTGGCAGCTGCGCAGTTGTAGCAGCGAGAATATCACGGATGCGGAACGAAACCACAATGCTGTGATCAGCTAGATGAGCCAGCACCTCAGTGACACTCCAACTTGTTGGTTCCGCCTTCCATTTCAGCTGTTCCTCTGTTAACCCTGCAGTTGCATGCACCAGCTGGTTGTAAGTACTTAAAAAATTACTGATTTGAACTTTGCTCATTAAATCCCCTCCAATATAAAGCCTGCTTGCGAATGATCAGGTGCAAAACGTGATAACGAAAAAGGTTGGATGTTGTGGTTGGTAGCTCCACTTGTCGCCATATCAGCAAGTATTTCACCTACAACACTAGAAAATTTAAAACCATGCCCTGAGAACCCTCCGGCTACCAGCACATTGGAGTGGAGCGGATGGCGGTCAATAATGAAATCTTCATCAGGCGTATGCTCATATTTGCATACAGAACCTTTAAGTAATCGGCCAGCTGCACCCGGCATATAAGACTCCAGTACTCTACGAAGGTCTTGCTCATCGCTGGCTTCACTGCCAAAGGGAGCAAGTAGTGTGCCTGGTTTCCATTCCAGCCCCGTATCGTGCCGGCCGATCTTCAGACCGGTTCCATCAATGCTGGGAAAGCCATAATAGCCACCTTCCTCAGCCCCTAGCGTGAAGCCAGGGAAGTTACCGGCTGAAAAAGCAGGTGAGCTCTCAAACCAGCCCACAACTTTGCGGATCGCCTTGATTGGCAAATGCACAAAAGGCGCTAACGCTCCAAACCAGGCTCCGGCACTAAGGATAGCTGACGCTCCGTGATAATCGCCGTTTGTTGTATGAACTGTCACACTGCCTTCGCGGGCGGTGATGTTTACTACCGAAGTGTTCGTCAACAGCTCCGCACCCTGTCCAAGGGCAAGCTGGCGGTAGGCGGAGATACAGCGCTCGCTGTACAAATACCCGGCATCTGGTTCATACATTGCTGCGAATGTTTCTGGTATGTTCAATCCCGGCCAGCGCCGCCGGATCTCTCCGGCATCCAGATGCTGAACCTGCACCTTCCGTTTCTTCGCTTCCGCGAGACGACCGCTGAAGGAATACACTGCACTATCTGCTAGATTCAATACGCCCGAGCGGACAAGCAGTTCTATTCCACTCAACTGCTCGGCTTCTTTCCATAAACGATCTGCCCGCAGAGCCAAATCAATGTAAGCGGGATCACCACTGTAAGCGTGCCGGATCAGCCGGGTTTCCCCGTGATGGCTTCCCTGTGTATGTGGAGGATCAAAGGCATCAATTAACAGCGTCTTCACTCCGCGCCTCGCAAGATAGTAACCGGCGCTCATGCCCATCGAGCCTGCGCCGACGATAATTACATCGTAACTGTTATATTCAGCTATAATTCTGCACCTCCATCGGGACTGTACTGCACTAGGGAACGAACAGCTACATCCGCAAGGAAACGTGCTGCCACAGGGAGTGCACGTTCATCCAGATTGAAGGCCGGATGATGCCATTCCTGGCTTCCTTCAGTACCAACAAAAACGAACAGTCCGGGTATCACGCGCTGATAGAAGGCGAAATCCTCTCCAGCCAGAGAAAGCTCTGGCTGAATCGCTCGGTAACCAAGAGCTTCGACCGATTCAACTCCAAGCGCTGCTAGGGAGGGGTCGTTGATAACCGGAGGTGGCCCTTCTATCCAGCGAACGGTAGCTTCTGCTCCAAGAGCCGCTGCTACACCGACCGCCACTTCCTGAAACCGGTTCAGCACTTTGCTGCGCACCGTTTCATCAAAGGTGCGGATCGTCCCTTCAAGCACGGCTTTTTCGGGGATAATGTTCCATGAATTGCCGCTGTGAATCTGCGTCACACTGACCACCGCACTCTGCAGTGGGCTGACATTGCGACTTACAATGGACTGGAATGCCGTCACAATATGCGAAGCCGCTACAATCGGGTCTATGCCAGCTTCCGGAACGGCAGCATGAGAACTGCCACCCTGCACTTCAATCACAAACCCGTCAGCTGCTGCCATTAAAGGACCACCCTTAATACCGATGGTTCCGACTGGCAAGTCTGGCTTGTTATGCAGCCCGATCACTGCCCGGACGTCTTCTAGTGCCCCGCTAGCAATGATTCGCTGTGCACCCTGCGCCTTCTCCTCCGCTGGTTGGAATAACAGGCGCACCGTTCCCTGTAATTGCTGCTCTCGCTGTTTCAATTGATAGGCGGCACCCATCAAGGCAGCCGTATGGAAATCATGCCCGCAGGCATGCATTTTGCCGGGATATAATGAAACAAAGGATACTCCACTTTCCTCCTGGATTGGCAAGGCATCAATATCTGCGCGCAGTGCGATGACCGAACCAGGCTTTTTGCCGCCAATCTCTGCGATCACGCCGGTAGACAGACCGTATTCTACGATCCTGACTCCTGCCCGCTCCAGCAGGGAAATAATATATTCTGTTGTGCCATATTCTTCATTGGACAGTTCCGGGTGCCGGTGCAGATGACGGCGTATCCCGATTAATTCTTCTTCAAGCGCTTCCGCACTTAACTCTTTAGCTTTACTTGTCATATACAGTCACCCTCCTTTACACGATTTCCTGTGTGATACCGAGCCCGCCCGCTTTATGCCTCTGCCGCCACTTCAGCGATTGCTTCGCTCAATAGCTCAAAGGATCGGAGCCGTTTGTCAAAGGGCTGTACATTCGTCGTTATGATGAACTCCTCGACACCGGATGCCTCTGAAAGTTCCAACAACTGTTCACGGACAGATGATTTAGTTCCTTTGGTAATCTCCGGTTCCAGCTCTTCAATCGTGTAGGCTTCATTGCTCTGGCGGGCAAATTCTTCCGCCTGTTCCAAGGTCCCTACTGTCAGCTTCTTCCCGCTCGCCAGTTGAATCCGGATCAGCTTATGCGCACCTGCCAGTTCTTTCGCTCCCTCCTCAGTCTCAGCCACCACTAACGATAAAGCGATAATCGCTTGCGGTTGTCTGCCCTGTGAAGAAGCAAAACCGCTGCGGTAAGCACGAATGGCATCCAGCGCTACCGCCTTATCGCTGTTAATAAACAGGGAGAATACGTACGGTAACCCCAGTTCAGCGGCAATTTCCGCGCTACTTACACTCGCACCAAGGACATACAACTCGGGAGGAATACCAGGAAGGGGACCTGCCTTCAACCCTGCCAGCGGATGGTTTTCTTCGAGGCGGTTATGTACATACTTTTCCAGCTCGATGATTTTGCCCGTCAGGTCTGGGGTTTCAGCTTTTCCCTGCTGCAGTGCCTGTGTGCTGCGCGGGAGTCCACCGGGAGCACGTCCCACACCGAGATCCACTCGTCCAGGAGCCAGTGTAGACAGCACATTGAAGTTCTCCGCTACCTTATACGGGCTGTAATGCTGGAGCATGATTCCACCGGAGCCAATGCGGATTCGCTCTGTTTTAGCCAGAAGATGTGAGATAAGTACTTCCGGGGAAGAGCCGGCTACCTGCTCGGAGTCATGATGCTCTGAAACCCAGAACCGGTGGAATCCAAGCTCTTCGGACAATTGTGCCAGCTTGATCGTATGCTGGAATGCTTCCTCCGGCGTTTCTCCCGGATAGATCGGACTTTGATCAAGTACGCTGATTGTAATAGCCATTGTTTTTCCTCCTATATGGAATAGTTAAATTCAGGTGTGATCCGCTTCAGGAACTGCTTCGTTCTTTCTTCGCGCGGATGGTTAAACAGCTCTGCCGGAGTCCCTTCTTCAACAATGACGCCTCCGTCCATAAAAACCACATGATTCGCCACATCACGAGCAAAGCCCATTTCATGAGTCACCACAATCATTGTGATGCCTTCCTTAGCAATTTTACGGATGACGGCCAGCACCTCACCCACTAACTCTGGGTCCAACGCCGATGTGGGTTCGTCGAACAATATAACCTCCGGCTCGAGTGCCAAGGCACGGGCAATGCCAACCCGCTGCTGCTGGCCTCCGGACAGCTGACTTGGATAGGCGTCCAGCTTGCTGCCAAGACCAACCTTTTCAAGTAGAGCAATACTCCGCTTTTTCGCTTCTTCCTTCGGAAGCTTTTTGACAATCAGCAGTCCCTCCATCACGTTCTCCAGCGCGGTTTTATGGCGGAATAAATTGTACTGCTGGAACACCATTGCCGTTTTTTGCCGGAGCAGATGAATCTCCTTTTTACGGGCGTGCTTGCAGTTCACTTTGAAATCGCCGATGGCGATCTCTCCGCTGCTTGGCTTCTCCAGATAATTCACACAGCGTAAAAGTGTCGTTTTGCCTGAGCCGCTGGGACCGAGAATGACGACAACTTCACCTTTCGTCACCGTTAAATCTATATTGTTGAGCACCTGATTCCGACCGAATGACTTCGAAATTTGCGCAAGCTTGATCATGCTACTCCACCTCGATTGTACAGATTAATTCTTTTTTCAATCAGCGACGTCACGCGTTCGATCAGGAACGTAAGTCCCCAGAAAATCAGTGCTGCCGCCAGATAAGCCTCAAAAAACTTCCAGTTCGTTGAAGCAACAATTTGCGCCTTAGCATTGATATCCACCACCGAAACGGTAAAAGCAAGGGTAGATCCATGCAGCATACCAATTACCGAATTTGAGAGATTGGGCAGACTCGCCGCCAGCGCCTGAGGAAAAACAATCCGCCGCAGTGCCTGGGGCGTGGTCATGCCGATAGAATGTGCCGCTTCCAACTGACCGCGATCCACCGCAAGCAGACCGGAACGGACGACTTCGGACATATAGGCTCCCGCTGTAATCGAGAACGAAATATAGGCAAAACCGATCATCGGAATCGATACTGACCTGAAGCTCCAGCCGAACTGTACCGCCAGACCATCGATTAATACGGGAAGCCCAAAATAGATGAGCAAAAGATGCGTCAGCATCGGTGTCCCGCGGATGAACGTAACATAACCGACAGCCAGCGGATACAGCAGCGGAATTCTGTATATCCGGATCAACGCTACAGCCACACCAATCACAAATCCAATGAGTACTGAGACAACAGTAATAGATAAGGTCACAGGAATTGCACTTAAAATTTGCACCAGAGCAGTCCAGATAAAAGATGGGTCCAGCTTCATAATCCGCTACCTCCTTTACCCGGTCCAAGTTCAGCAATGATGCGGCGGTAGGACCAGCTTTTGTTGATTTTGAACGATTTTTTCTCCGGTGTATTCCGTTTCTCATGCCGCAGCAGCCGGCGTTCTGCTATAAGCAGCAGTTTCTCGATTGTAAAGCTGATGACCAGATAGATTAGCGCAAGCGCGATATACGTTTCAATAAAATGCTGAGTTAAGCTGCCTAGCGTCTGTGCTTTACCTGACATTTCCATCACCCCAAGAGTAAAGGCCAATGACGTATCTTTCAGTAGAGCAATCACCAGATTGGAGAATACCGGAACTGCGATTCCGAGCGCCTGCGGCAGCACGATTCGCGTAAAGGCTTGAACCCCCGTCATTCCTGTAGCATAAGCAGCCTCTACCTGCCCCTTATCCACCGCCATTACAGAAGCCCGGATCATTTCGGACATGTATGCCCCCGTATGCAGCCCGTAAGTAAGTATCACAAAAACAAGCACGGGAGTCCGGGTCATATCGACATGAACCAGCTTCATAATTTCGGGCAGACCATAATAAAACAAGAAGAGCTGGATAAGAATCGGAGTTCCCCGAAAAAAAGAAATATAGATTTCGGAGATGGTTTTTAACACAGGCACTTTATAAAGTCTTGGCAGAGCTACGAGAAAGCCGACAAGAATTCCTGTCAGTAGAGAACAGGCGACAATCAGAAGCGTGGTGCTTAAAGTCTCTAGTAACTTAGGCAAAAACGAAAATACAAAGCTGATATCAAACTGTGCGCCCATATATTCCCTCCCTTCCCGTGCTCACCGGCTCAATCATTTCACCGAATCCGCTGTAACATCCGCACCCAACCATTCCGTACTAAGCTTGCCTAGTGTGCCGTCTGTCTTCAGCTCTTTAATCGCACTGTCAATCGCATCTGACAGCTTTTGCGAATCGGCATCATCCTTACGGAAAACATAGAGAATGTCCGCGGAGGACAGCTCTTCGCCCGTTGCTTTTAGCTGATTCTGCGGATCAATGATCGGCAGGACAAAATCTGCAGCCAGCGTTGCGTCCACACGCCCAGTACTAATCTGTGCGACGGTATCATTCGCTGCACCATTCTGATACACGATATCAATCGCATTGTCATTCTCTTTATTGTAGTTCTCGAGTATTTGTGCTTGTGCACTCGTTGCACCTACAAGCACCTTTTTCCCTTTGAGATCATCAAGCGATTGGATTGAATTATTATCCTTTGCCACTACAATGCGGTTTCTCCAGTGGGCATAGGCTTCTTTGTTAAAAGAGTACTTCAACTCCCGTTCCGGATTTTTCTCCATGACATGGGCGACCAAATCGATTTTTTTGGTTTCCAGGCTCAGCAGCAGATTGCTGAAATCCATGGTTTGAAATTCGAATTCATATTCTGGCAGCTGCTTATCGATTTCTTTGAGCAGCTCCACATCAAATCCGGTGAGTTTGCCGTTCTCATCTATGAAGCAGACTTTCGGAAAAGCAGTACCCGTGCCCACAATGATCTTAGTTACCTTAGCCGAATCCTTTGCCGGTGCCGCAGCTTCTGCTGTATTTCCATTCTGATTGCTGCTAGCACTGTTACTGTTGTTTCCGCAGCCGGCAATCGCCAGTGTCAATATCGATGCAAATACTAGTGAAATGGACTTTTTCATTGTTTTATCCCCTTTGAATGAACTGTGGTTTGTCTGTAAGTGTTTTTTTCAGCAGATACATAATGCCGTCACCGTTCTGCTGATCCAGTTCTAAAAACCGTTCGTACCCCCGGCGTTCATACATTTGAACCAACCACGGATGTTTCTTCGCCGTTGCCAGCGTGACTGCAGCCGAACCTAACTGTCCAGCAATAATGTTCTCTTCCACCCAATCCAAAAGTTTTCCACCATAACCTCTGTTACTGTAATCTGGATGAGCAGCAAACCATTTAATAAAAGGCAGTGGGCTAATCTTCTTAATCTCTTCTTCCTTTGAAAGGGTTATGGTCGCAACTATCGTTCCGTCAACTTCAAGCACATAACACTCATTCGTAGCTATATTGTCTTCAATAAGCGCCAAGTCGGCTGTGGCCGCCGGCCAATGCAGCCCAAGTTCACGAATCAGCTGATAAGCACGATATGTAACATCCAGCAATTGCTCCGCATCCTTCAGTTCTGCCAGCCTGTATACCTCACTCATCACATGCCCTCCAGCCTTTCGAAAATTAATTTTATAATCCCTATCGAATTAGTCGTGATTATATGCAATTAACTTTATCACTGCATGTGTCCATGCGCTAATAGAGTTTTTTAATACATCTATACAATTAGTCGATCTCCGACTTTACCAATCCCCAGTTCAAGCAGGGTTTCGATGAATTCTGCGTTCTCTCCATTTAGCGAAATCAGGCTGGTTCGCAAGGAGATGCCTTCCGTCTCCGCAATATCCACCCGGATCAGCGACCCCGTCGCCACTTCCTCTTGCACACTGAGGGCGGGAAGGAAACAGATGCCTGCTTTTTTCAATACCAGCTTTTTGGCTGTCTCCAGGTTATCTACCTGATATTCAATCTTCGGCGGCTGTTCCATGCTCTCAAATACACGATGCAGCCGCATCCAATCTAAAGAGCCACATTCAAAAAAAACCAACGTCTCCTGGCGGATATCCTCCAGTGAAGCCCGCTGTGCTCTAGCAAAGCGATGTCCCTCATGTACATACAGTGAGATGGGGTCCTCGCAGAAAGGAAAGGTTTGAATTGCCGGATTTACGATCTTACGGATAAAAGCCAAATCAAGCTCCTTCGATTTCAACTTTTCAGTCAATACTTCCGTAGAAGCTGTCATCAGCTTGATTGTGATATGAGGATATCTGCGCTTTAAATGGAGCATCAGATGGGGCATTAAATAATTGGAAACCGAGACCGTACTGCCGATTCTCAGTTCATTTGGAATGTGTCCCTTAGCCTGAACCTGATATTTACCGTTCTGATAGATCTGGAGAATCTGCTGGGCATAGGGAAGAAACTGTTTACCTTTATCCGTTAGGTTAATCTGCTTGCCCAACCGATCAAACACTTTGCAATCCAGTTCCCTCTCTAGCGATTGAATCCGGGCCGTTACTGTCGGCTGTGAGATATATAGAACTTCGGCCGCTTTATTGAAGCTTCCATAATGGTTGATGTAGACAAAAGCCTCAATATTTTCAATGTTCATCCCTAATCCCCCTATGCTTTTATTAAATTAACTATTCCGATGTAAAAACAATGAATTATAGCGATGCTTCCCTATAGATTTTGTTTATATCTTAGTCATCGCCCTATTTTTTGTCAACAATTAATTCCGTGTAAATCAATCGGATTTCGGATCAAACGTTATGTTTATTTCGTATAGAACTTTTCTATTCCTATATCAGAATTATGAAACCCCTCTTATTCCACTGGGAATTATCATATATAATAATCTCATTCGAATGAACATTACATTTGTCTGAAAGGGGATAGCGAAAACATGTCACAAAAGATCATTATCCGTGAAGCTGAGAATAAAGATCGAAATGCTATCGCTGATGTGCTGTTAGATGCATACCACCAATATTCGGAGATCATGCCTGAGCCGTTGTGGCTGGAGTATCGGAAATCGCTTCTTGATTCCGTTCATGGTGATACCCCGCTCGTTCGGATCATCGCTGAAATCGACAAGAAAATCGTTGGTAGCGCACTCTTGTTCAGTTCCTCGGAAACGGCTTACGGGAAACCGGAGCTCGGGATTCACTCCCCTATCCTACGTCTGCTAGCCGTATCTCCATCCGCTCGTGGTCTTGGCGTTGCAACCCTTCTGATTCGCGATGCTGCACGGAGATCACTACAGTTGGGTGCCACCACCTTGAACCTGCACACCTCGGAAATGATGTCTTCAGCCATCAAACTGTACCAGCGCTTAGGCTTTAATCGTGCGTATGAGACCGATCTTATGAACGGTGACACTCTAGTACAAGGCTTCCGGCTAGACCTGCTGTCCTCCGTCCGTTCTACAGCGGGACAAATATAGAATTCGAGAATTCTTAAATATTTGTCTTTTAAATATAAAAAGAAGCCTCGGAAAGCTTACCCAATGATCTTGTGTGATCGTTACGGTGAACTCCCGAGGCTTATTTATTTTTCTTTTTTATAAGTAATTTCTTTAAAACTCACAGTGATTTCGCCCGTATTATCAGCATCGCCCATTCGAAGATCTGTAGTAACGGTAGCACTGGAAGGGATGGACGAAAAGCTTGCCCCCTTCTGCTTCTTTTTTACATCATAGAGATAATAAGAAACATCCTTAACATTAAGCCCTACATTATCCTTGTGTATAAGTTCTACAGTATAGGATTTTATCACGGCTACATTAGCATCCATCCACCCCACAACTTCAATAGCCGTATCTTCATGGTTGCCTTCAGTCTTAATGGAACCGATGGAAAGACCATCCTGATTATAAAAATTAATTTTTTGTGCAGCTATTTTCAGATAATCGATATCGATGTCAAGAATTCGGTTTTCGTTGATTTCTGCTGTATCCATCCAGGCAATCGTGCCCGCCGGATTCCACTTTATTTTCTCAGAAGGTACATATTGCTCTTGTGGTAACGGTACAGTACGTAGCGAAACTCCTTTATTATCGTAAAAAGTTAATTCGCCGCTCTCATCATCATGTACAAATCTCTTAAAAGTTGGTGAGAGGAACAGGGATGGCGCCCCGGTCGTCGAATGTGGGATTACGCGATATTTCAGAAGATGGATATCGTCCTTTCCTGTTTTCAGATCAAAGATCCATACATTGCCGAGATAACTCTGCATAAACAATTTTTGCTCATCAGCTTTCCATTGAAATTTATAAATGTAATCATAATCATCAGAAAGCGGCCAGAAGTTTTCCCGAAGTCGTTCAATCTTTCCTGTAAGAACATTATATGAGGACAAATGATATTGCCCAGCTTTTTTCGTCACATCCGATTCCAGAAATAATAGATGATCCTCATCCAGCGGGATTAGCATATTATAGTTGCTCATAAAAGCGTTATTCCATCGATTATTGGAATCGTTGAGTTCGTCGCTCCATTTCACCTTCACCTCATCCGTAGCAGGATCATGGGCTAACAAAGCGTTGACAGCATTGTGGTCGCCATAGAAAAGATGAATGGTATGATAAGAGATCCCTTGCAGTTCAACTACTGCTCCACCATTTAATAGATAGTTATTTTCGGATAGGCCCATCGGTTTGGCCACCAGATCTCCAATAGAGTTCCGTTCTGTATTAAACTCCAAACCATTAAATTTTGCTTCCGAGAACAGAATCTTTTTTAACTCAGCAGTTGATTCCTTAGTAATTGTGTAGCCTGTATCCGTTTCGTTCACATTCATTAACATGCCTTGCTCGCTTGTCTCGGTAATCCATAAATGAAAGGCATATTTATTATTATCAGAAATTAGAACGATATCGTAGTTAGGCGTTGCGGTATTTAAATTCCCTGGTATTTGTACAGCGGTACGGATGGCTCGGACGAAAATATCTATGGTTTCATGATCTGTGTATTCATCCTTTATGTTAGCATTCACTGAACCATGTGCTAGAGAGTTTGCTAATGTGATTCGCTTGATGGTCTCATCGATCTTTAGATTATCGGATTCTACATGCTGATCATTTGATTCAAATAAGTTAAGCAAAGCAGCCTTATCCGTTTCAGATAACTTGTAATGCCCATTTTGTCCTGATTTGGTGAAAAGACCATTATTCATGCCCATAATCCAGAATGAGAACTTTTCGTTTTCTTTATTCTTCAATTCAACAGTAGCCTCATATTCAGGTGCTGCAATATCAAGCTTCGCGTTGTCATACTTAGCAGTATGTATAGTTTTATTGAAACGTTCTATTAGCTTTTGGTCCGTTATGGTTATTAATCCGCCGCTATCATCATGGATTGTAATGGAGTCCGCAGAACTCAGATCGATTAGCGTTTGATTCGCTTTATCTTTATCCCCTGTATTGACACATCCAACAAAGATTATTGAAATAACTGCTAAAAGGGCTAGTAGATTTAATTTTTTCATATAGCCTCCCCCTTCTTATTCTCTCTTCTTTGACGCCGGTTAGAGGATAAAGTTGCAAAAAATGAGATTTTACACCTATTTAAAAAGACCTAAATAAGCCAAATCTAGCCTGTAGCCATTGGATCAGATTCTTGATCTGAGCAAAGTTACAGTGTCTGTAGCGATAAAAAAAGCCACCGCACAGGCCTGTTCTCCTGTAAGGCAGCTTCTTCTTTATCTCAATATATCTCTTACAGCACCTGTCAGCACACCAATAACTTCTTGCTCGGTGGCCAGCGGAGAATCTCCTTCTACTGTGTGGGCTAGCATACCGGCCGTGGCCGCAAAGGCTACAGTATGCTGAGGATCAAAACCTTCCAGCTCTCCGTGAATTATACCACTGGCATATGCATCTCCAGCCCCGACTCTATCAAGCACCGGAAAGCTTAAGGTCTCGGAATATGCGAAGCGACCGGATTTGAAGATATAACCGCGCAACGAATGGCGGTTATCTTCATGGATGGACCGATGCGTTCCTGCTATCGTACATAGACTGTAGCGTGAAGCTACTGCGGGAATTAGCTCCTGAAGTTGTTCTTCCCTTGAAGTTCCCTCGGGCTTCATACCAAGGATTAGCATTGCGTCTTTTTCATTCATCAGCACGATGTCGGCCAAATGCAGCATGTCTTCGTAATGGAAACGCGCCAGCTCATAGCCTCTCTCTCCCCAAAGCGATGGGCGGTAATTGCAGTCAAAAACGACTAGACCACCGCGCTGCTTAACCGTTTCTGCATAAGTTTTCATCGCTTTTCGCACACCGTCGTTCATTGCCAGCGTTATCCCACAGAAATGAACAGCATCCGCGAGGTCTGCCAGCTCTGCGAATGGATAAGTGCCCGGAGGAGCAGTATTGAAGCTGCTCTCCGGGCGACCGGAATAAGTCACTCGGGAGGGGCGAGCCCCGAATCCGTTTTCAAGAAAGTACATCCCTATACTTGAGCCCCCGCGCTGGATATGCTCCGGCTGGATACCCAGTCGCCGAAGATAGGCTGTTGCTGCGTCACCAATAGGATTCGCAGGCAGCCTCGACACCAAGCTTCCTTGATGTCCGTATCGGGACAATGCAGACAGTACATTGACGCCGGTGCCGGAAAAGGAATACTTCAGCAGGTTACCCTGAGATAAAAGTTCAAAGCCTGGTACCTGTAGCCGCATCATTATTTCACCAAAAGCGGCGATATGTTTAGGCATATTGATCCGCCAGCTTTTTCATCGTCCGATAGAGCTGTTGTATATCCGCCACTCTCGTTGCTCCGCTCTGCGGATCGATAATCGATGTATAGACATGGGGAATCACCTGCGGCACTCCTGCTTCCAATATAATGGACAAGATCTCTTCAAAGTTGTCCAGATCGATACCGCCGGTCGGCTCCAGCGCAAAACCCTCTTCCGCACAGGCTTTGGCCACAGCGATTAGCTCCGCTTTACGGCTCAGCCCTTGCATCGGAAAATACTTTAAAGCATTTCCGCCCATATCCCGGACCAATGCAATGGCCGCATTCACAGGAATTACAGCCGGGACAGATTGTGCCGCACTGGCCGGGCCGGTGGAGATATTCACAAAACCAGGTTGTCCCGTTGGTGCGATCATGCTGTTAATCCAACTATCTTTCGCTCCAAGGTTGGCACGGGTCGCCCCAACTGCCGGGAACACCTGATTAATATGGCTGCCAGCATAGGATTTGACAATCTCTGCAACAACAGCAGCTTGCCGATTATCACCCGCACCTAGTCCTATCGATACCGCACCGTCAATTTCCCGCCCATATGCCTCCAGCGCCTGTACGGCTTCCTCTACCGTTGCATAGTCTTTGGACAATACACCGACCAGTACATAACCTTCGGCGGCAGTAAACACTTCTTTGGCATTTTCTATATCCTTAGCCAATACGTTTAAGGCCACCCGACCTTTATAGAACCGCTTGTTAATTTCAGACATTGCTTGCCCCTCCTGTCAATTCCCTTATCCTCGCAGTAATCATTTCTATGTCATCACCCATTAGCGGACGCGGATCAATATCAAAATAACCTTGCCTTACCCCATAGTCTCTAGTGTATATAGCCACTTCACCTTGTTGAAGCTGCTGGGATAGCTCAAGTGCTGTTATTCCGCACTGATTCGGGTCCACATGGATGCGTCCACGATAAATTGCCCGGCCTGCTTCATCCTGCACGATAGCTACCCGAATTCCGGGAAGCCCGTCGAGCGGCATCAGCAATTGGAGCGTAGCTTTTTCCTTTTCGCTTGTATCCTGCTTGTGAGCATATTCATCCAACGCCTGCATCAGGCCGAAGGATGTTTCCTTACCAACCTTCATGCTGCGGCCAATGCCGTGAAGCTGCACTTTCAGCCATTCAATATAAAGACGTTTTCCCGCCACAAGTCCGGATGTTGGACCTTCTATAGCTTTGGAGCCACTATAAATAACCAGATCGGATATTTGCACGTATTTCTGCAGATCCTCTTCCGCTGCAGCATCTACAATAAGCGGTACGTTATGAGTTTGGGCCACAGCCCAAGCTTCCTCTACAGAGATCATATTCTTCTGAACGGCATGATGAGATTTGACGTACAAAATAGCTGCAGTCTGATCCGAGATCGCAGCGGCCAAATGCTCCGCCCGTCCTTCATTGGCATAACCTGCTTCCACCACCTTACCGCCACCGAGATAAACCATGGTTTCTACTGGTGCACCGTATTGTACGTTATGACCTTTTAGCATTACAATTTCATTTCTAGAAATGCTATCCTGATGGAGCCGCAGACTTGTACGAATATTACCGCGGGTTACCAGCGCCGCCACCGATAAAGCGATTCCACTGGAAGCCGAGTTCACGATCACCGCTGCTTCAGAACCTGTATGACGTGCAACATAATCTCCCGCTTTATCCACCAAATCGGCGATTTCCACATAACTCTGTCCGCCTTGACGCATAGCTTCCATCACCGTATCGGTCGGTGCCGATACCCCGAGGATGCTCATCCGGCCGCTTGCATTAATAACTCTTTTCAGGCCGTATTTCGCATTCCATGTATTTGTCACCTATGATCACCCCTATTGCTTGAATGGTTTGCTGCGCTACCCGGCG
Source organism: Paenibacillus sp. FSL L8-0333 (assembly GCF_037965665.1). Taxonomy (NCBI): domain Bacteria; kingdom Bacillati; phylum Bacillota; class Bacilli; order Caryophanales; family Paenibacillaceae; genus Paenibacillus; species Paenibacillus sp. FSL L8-0333. The sequence goes on along the minus strand of NZ_CP150186.1, from coordinate 3,433,607 downwards.
TTCCCCCTCAGAATCTACCAGCTCAATCTTCTCATCCGTCACACGAAAAAGGGTCAGATTCGCCTTGTTATTGATCCGAATCTCCCCAAGTTCCGGGCGTCCCAGCCACTGGGCTGCTCTGCTCGTCACTCGCGCAATTGTTTCTTCAAGGGAATATCCCAGTGCGAGAAACTTGTTCAACAGATTCGCCATGGAGTAGACGGGACCATTCATACGGTTGCCTCTGTATATGTCCGTGCTGATCGTATCCGGATCAATACCGTTTTGTTTGGCCGCCTCGGCCACAGCGAACGAGAAGCTAGCCGTACCGTGTCCCACATCCAAGTGAACTCCTCGCTCAATAGCATCTCTCAATACCTGGAGCGGACGATTCTCCTTATCGAATAAATTGTTGCTTTTACCATTTAGATAATGGGTTATCACGTCGTTGCGTTGAAGTAGCGGTAGAACCTCACGGATATCCGGCGGAGCGGAGCCAATATGTACCATCAGCGGCAGCCCGGTCTTCTCCGAGAGCTCCAGCGCATGATGAAGGGGTTGAATGCCATTGTCACCCACTACGCTTTTGCTGATTCTGGCCTTCAAGCCTACGATAAATTCTGGATAAGCAACTACCGCCTGAAGCACCTTTTCATGATCAATCCACTCTAGTTGGGACAACTCGTCAATTCGCATTAGGCCAATCTTTGAAATGTTAAGAAAAGCTAGCAGTTGCGTTGCTGACTTTTTCCCCGCCTCCGCCAGCTCACCCATCCGCTCCGCTCCGCAGCTACCTGCGTCCACGAGCGTAGTCACGCCGCATCTGATTCCAATCTCATCGATCTCGTCACCATACGGATTCAGTTCTGCAAACGCATGTACATGTAAGTCGATCCAGCCGCTAGAAACATACGCCCCATTGGCTTCCACGATCTTGAAGCCATGCTCTTCGGCGGTGCCACCGGGAACTATCTGGACTATGTTGCCATCAGCTATGACAATGTCCATTTCCGTTCCATTCAGGACTTTCGCCCGGCGGAGGAGCAAACGTTCTGCTGTCATCGTCACACCTTCTTTCCAAATTCAGAACATTACCGTCCTAGGTCTTTCCCGCACACTCTATAACACAAACAGTCCCAATGGATGTAGGAGCTTTTTTCACAGGGACTGTTTGGATGAACTATTTATTCTTTACCACTACCGTGTTCAGACCCGAAAAGCCTTTAAAAAATTCACAGCCTGGCGGATATCTTCCTCCGGATTAGTGCCAACTTCCCGTTCTATGGTCAGAAATCCTGTATAACCGATGTCGTTCAGCGCTTGCAGATAGTTGTTCCAATCAACAGAACCCGCTCCGAGCGGAACTTCACGGAACGCCGAGCCGGTCTCGGCCATTTCAGCGATTTTCTCATGGTCTAATGCTGGTGCTTCATAACCATATTGACCGTAAACATCGCGTGGATCGATATCGGCAAGCTTGAGACCATCTTTAGCATGGGTGTGTACAATGTAGTCTTTTAGAGTATGAACACCTTGCACCGGATCATCAGCAGTCACCATGACCATATTGGCCGGATCAAAATTAACGGAAACCCCTCTGGAACCCAGACCGTCGAGGAACGTCTTCAGACGTGCAGCGGGTTCTGGCCCAGTCTCAATCGCAAAATAAGAATTCATCTCATGTGCATATCTGCTAAGTTCCTCACAGGCAATGTGCATGGTTTCATAGATTTTACTGGCAGGGTTAGAGGGAACAATTCCGATATGTGTAGTTACGATATCTGTACCTAGCTCTTTGGCCAGCTCCATAATGCGCTTGGACTTTTCAATTTTGGCACGGTTCTGGGCAGGGTCCTGAAAGCCATGTCCACCTAAATCTCCAACGAGGGCAGAGATTTCTAAACCCAGCGAAGCAATGTAATCCTTCCATTCACGGCGTGCTGACTGTGAGAGATTAGCGGGATCAAATTCGCCTTGTACCGCATAAATCTGAACTCCATCTGCCCCAGCTTCTTTTGCCTTGCGCAATCCCTCTTTCACTCCAACCTGAAAGCTGTCTACGATAACACCGATTTTATTAGTAATAATTGGTTTAACCATGGCATAATCCTCCAGTATAATGAATTAGATTTGGTTCCAAACCCGCTTGATATATTCCAGCCCCAGTCTTGTTCCCTTACGGCACTCTTCCATTCCCTCAAATTCTACAGAGATATATCCATCGTAACCGCTTTCCTTAACGATTCGAATTACACTCGGCATATCGATGTCTCCTTGACCAACGATGGCACCTCTCAACCAGTTTCCACCGGAGGATTGGAACCAACCTTCGCTAGGCTGGCGGTCTTGCGGACGAATATAGAAATCTTTGAAATGCACCATCGAAGCAAGCTTGATGTTGTTAGGTACAGCTATTAGCGGGTTCTCATCTGCGCACAGGAAATTCCCAATGTCGAGTGTTGTACGGAAGTTGTCTCTTCCTACCGCATGAATCAGCGCCTGTACACGATCGCTGTGCTGAATAAAGTATCCATGATTCTCCACACTGGTCGTAATGCCTAAAACTGCGGCATAATCGGCAATTTCTCGGCAGGCTTCAGCCAAACGTGGAAGCTCTTCCAAAAAATGCGTGATGGATAGATCGTTTGAGGAAGCTACATCATGCCGCATCCGCTGAATGCCTAATGCCGCGCACACGTCTACTTCCCGCTTTACCCGCTCGACTTCCCGCTGCATTTCCGCTGTCTCTAGCCCGGCAAAGTTCGCCCCGATAGCATAATTGGATAACTCTAGTCCACGACCCGCTGCTGTTCGTACAATCTGATCAATTAGCTCAGGATTTTCAACCAAATTGATACCCAAAGGTACAATCTCCGCATGTTCTGCGCCCAGATCGGCGATCGTCTCAATGACACCTTCAATCGTGAGCTCACCCGTCGAAAAAGCTGAATGCAGACTGTATGTGCTGATTCCTAACTTCATAGTTTCACCTCTTCACCTTTGGCTGCGGATTCATAGATCGCGCCGAGTATCTTCATGATTGTAACGCCGTCTTGCACAGGACTAATCGGTGTAGAGCCGGTGCTGATGTTGCTCGCAAAATGATTAATTTCATTCTGGAATGCACTGTTGAACTCAAACCCCTTATTATCGGTCTGCGGATAGGTATTGACGATCGTATCCGCCTGTTCTTTAACAATGACTATCTCAGGATCAATTTCAAAACCACCCTTGTCACCGTACAGGCGTACCGAACGCTCGTCTTCTTTGGCATGCAGTGTAAAGCTGACATCGACCATCAGTGAAGCTCCATTCTCAAAGCGTATCAGTGCATTCGCTAAATCTTCCACCGTATTGTTCGCTGCGTCGTAATCCGCGGCTTTATAGAAAGAGAGATTCTTGATATTAGAACGATTGCCGAGCTTCCGGTAGGTATTGGCACTTACCGATACTGGATTCGGACGGCCCATCAAATACCAGCAAAGATCGATCACATGGACGCCAATATCGATCAGCGGTCCGCCGCCGGAGCGTTCAATATCACTGAACCAGCCGCCGGGATTGCCTAGTCTACGGAACGTCGTTGCCTTTGCATAGTAGATTTCGCCGAATTCTCCTTGTTCCACCAATGTCTGAAGGAGCTGGGCATTGGAGTCATAACGTCGTACAAAGCCTACTTGCAAAATCTTGCCGCTCTTTTCCACTGCTTGCTGTACCTGAAGCGCTTCTTCAACCGTACGGCAAAGCGGCTTTTCCACAAGCACATGCTTGCCTGCCTCAAGCGCCGCGATGCTGATCTCGGCATGGGAGTTGTTCCATGTGCAGATGCTGACTGCATCTATTTCGGAATTGGCCAGTAATTCACGGTAATCCGTGTATACCTTCTCGACGTTATATTCTGTAGCTACTTCGCGTGCACGTTCTTCATTCAGATCACATACCGCATATATGGTTGTCTGCGGATTATTCCGATAAGCACTTAAGTGCATGCCGGAGATAGAGCCCGTACCTATTACGCCAATTTTGATCTTATCCATTAACACTCGCTCCTTTATTTTGCATAGGTTATGATTCGTATTATAATGATTTCAACCCTAAATACCATGCAGAGCCTTGCGGTTTCATTTGTACAATTGTGCTATAGGAGGTGCAGTCTATAAATGTTGGACTATGATAAACATCTACAGGAACCCATGGACATGCCGGATCCCGAGTTCCCGATTAAAGTACATACCCAGCGCTTCAACCAAGAAGGAGTTATGTTGTTCCCACATCATTGGCATGAGCATCTTGAGTTTATATTTATTGAAAGTGGTGAGGCTGTTTTTGAGTGCGGACGAACACCAATTAACGTCCGGGCTGGCGATTTAGTTGCTGTGAACAGCAACGAGCTGCATTATGGGGTAAGCGCTTCTTCTGATTTATTGTATTATGCGATTATTGCAGATACTTCCTTGCTGCATAGTGCGGTAAGCGACGCTGCCGAAACCAAGTTCATCGCCCCGATTCAGCGGAACCAGCTGCTGTTACGTAACCATATCCGAGGGGATCAGCACATTACAGACTGTGCGTTGGCGATTATCCGGGAACTGGAACGTCGCGAATTTGGTTACGAGCTGGCTGTCAAATCCGAGCTGTACCGCCTGCTAACACTGTTGTTGCGCAGACATATCGTCACCGTACTCTCACAAGCGGAGCAAGAAAGACGTATTCAGACCGTTGAACGCTTCGCACCTGTTTTGCGTTATATCGATACCCATTACCAGGAGCCGATTCAAGTTGACGAACTTGCGGCGCTAACGGGGTTAAGTCGCTTCCATTTCAGCCGTCTCTTTAAGGAACTCACTGGGCATACGATATCGGAATATGTAAATGCTGTCCGTTTAGACCGTGCAGATTATTTGCTCCGCCATACCCAGCTAACGATTTCTGAAATCGCTACCACTACTGGCTTCAGCGATATCTACTACTTCAGCCGCACCTTTAAAAAACATAAAAAGGTAACCCCTAGCAGTGTGAGAGGATTCTAGTTAGAGTGAACAAAGGACTGCCTCTTGGCAGTCCTTTGTTAGTGTATGTATCGATCCTCTAGTTAAACTGTCATTGCCATACAAGCTGACCCTTTCTTATTTTTGCTGCATAGATGATTTGGCCTGTATGATAATGGACTTCTCTCACCATCGCTATCATGAGATTAAGAGCAGTAGTCTCGTTATTTACTTGGCTATATGTAAGTGGTGGTAAATTAAGAAAGGGTTGTGACATCAATAACTCCGGGTTAGATTGGAGCCGTTCAAGATATTGGATAATAATATCAAAAGCATCCCTGGTCATAGTTATGGCTTGTTCTTTTGTCATTTCTAGACCTCTTTCAAACTCCCTCTCTCTATCTCTTGTATCAGGAATTTCTAAAAGGATGGTTTCAATTCGTGAGTGTACTGCCCCGCTAATATGAGCAACCAAATTTGCAATACTGTTACTTTCCACGGTTGGGGACCAGGTAATATCCTCTTGGGTGCATTGCTCGATTGCTTGGAGCGTCCATTTCTTTTCCGATCTAAATTTAACCAACATACTTTCAATTAACTCAATGGCGATATCCATTGCTAACCTCCTATTAATAAAACCTATGTATAATTTTACCAAACACATCTCCTCTGTCAAATGAAATCTAGTCCCAATGCTATTTTTATGCCACAATGTTTTGTTACATTCTTATCCTGGCTCCTGAGAAAAAATAACTCTTTCATTTAACACCAAGAAGATCAGGTAAGGGTATTTCCCTCTACTGACCTTCTTATATTTTATTAATGGTGTAAAAGAAACTATCTTCCATCTTATGGGTATAATTAACATAAAGCTCTATAGGAGGGAAAATCATTGAGAAAAATAAGGAAGCTGATTCTTTTAGGATTTTGCATCATGATTTTACCGGGAACCGTGATTTATGCTGCAGCTGGCTCATCTGAAGTATCATTATATTTGAATAATATGCTTCAAAAACAGCCCGCAATATTGTCCGAAGGTTCGATTTCCTTGACGACTGAACAGTTGTCTAAAGATTTATTTACACTATTCGACTTGGATGAATCAGGTAAAACCGTTCGAATCTACAAGCCTAATATAAACATGGTTATGCTCGATAATAACGGAGAGATTTTTGGTAAAGTAAAAAGCCCGTCACGTTTTGCATTTTCTACTCTATTACAGGTGGATCATTTAAAAACAGAAATTTCAGATATTAAGGTTGTGATCACCGATCCTGCGGACAAAACAGAAACCATTGATGCTCAACAAATTAAGAACAGCGAAGAAAACTTTTGGTTCAAAACCAACGAGTATACATATTCCTTTAATACAAAGGGCACCTACACTATTCAAGTTTTTTTTAAAGATGTGGCTTCGAAAAAGTGGTTTCCTGTCTCCGAAATCGATATTTTTGGCATTTGACTTCCAGTTATAAGGGACTCAGCTCATTCTATTCTTATCGCGATATTACCAAATTGTTCTCCCTGCTGCATTCGGTGAAATGCCTGAACTGTGTCTTGTAAAGGATACACTCGATCAATGATAGGTCGAATCGAATGGTGTTCCATAAATTGAAGCATATCCGCAAACTCTTCACCACTTCCCATTGAGCTACCTATAATACTAATTTGCGGGAAAAATATGGCTCGCGTCGGGATTTCCATTCGATCTCCTGAGCTTGCACCAAACGTGACAATACGTCCATTGGGTTTAATAATATCAAAGTAATGCGGGAACGTCGCAGGCCCAATGCTGTCGAGGATGAGATGAACGGTGTCTCCATTCATGCTTTCCTTCCAATTGCTATGACTGTCAAAAGCATGGTCAGCTCCATGAGCGAGTGCAGCTAGTCTTTTCGATTCACTGCGTGAAGTGACACTGATACGTGCACCCACCGCTGAAGCCATCATCATGGCATAAGTCGCAACCCCACCACCAATGCCAGGTATAAGAACGCGTTCACCTTTCTTTAAGCAGCCTCTAGTAAACAGCGCCCGATAGGCTGTTAAGGCTGATAAGGGCAGCACGCCGGCTTCTTCCCATGACAGGTAAGCTGGCTTGCTGACGGCATTTTGCGCTGGAATGATGATTGACTCAGCGAATGTACCCTCTGAAGGTCCCCCTATAATGGCTGGAACGTTAGGAACATTGTCGGCATATTCCCATCCGATGCACGGATTAATGATGACATCTTCACCAACATTATGATCAAGTACACCTTCACCTATTGCTTCAATTCTCCCCGCGCCATCAGAGCCGATAATCAAAGGAGTATCCTGTTTTGTTCTGTCATCCATGATAAACAAGTCCCTGTGGTTCAGCCCTGCAGCCTTTAACCTAACCTTCACTTCTCCAATCCCCGGTCTTTTATCCATAATCTCTTTATAGTTCAAGCCCTTCAGGCCACCTTCTCCAGCATGTACAATGGCTTTCATCATCCAAGCCCCTTCCTCAAGTTGTTATTAATGAATCTATAATAAATTTTACATAGTGGGTGTAATCCAGTAAAATGATCAAAACTGAAGGTGACTATCATAAATCATCATACCAAGAAGGTGCAAAGGAAATGGAAAGTGGAGATTTGAGAATATTTCAAGCGGTTGCTCGCGAGGGTAGCATAACGAAGGCTGCTCAAGTCTTAAATTATGTCCAGTCAAATGTGACAAACCGGATTCAGTATCTAGAAGCTCAGCTGAAAATCCCCCTATTTCGCCGATCCAATCGAGGGATGACGTTAACGCCGGCAGGTGAGAACTTACTGGCATATACAGACAAAATATTATTACTAATGGACGAGGCTGTAATAACCACACAATACTCTGAGCACCCTACTGGTCCGCTCCGTTTAGGTTCCATCGAAACAACAGCGGCTACTCATCTAACGCCTCTGCTAACCGAATATCACTTACGATATCCCGATGTTAATCTATCGCTTATAACGGGAGAAACGCATAAACTCTTACAAAAAGTGCTTGATTACCAACTAGATGGAGCCTTTGTTTATGGACCCATTGACCAGCCTGATATAGAACATGTAGTTGCTTTCGAAGAGGAGCTGGTGCTTATCTCACAACCAGGTAAGAGCGATATGCGCGAATTGCTTACAAAGCCAATGTTGTTTTTCGACGTCGGATGTACACATCGTGCCAAAGCTGAGAGTTTCCTAAATGAAAGCGGGATGAGCTCTTATAAGATTATGGAATACGGAACGTTAGATGTAATTCTAAGTGGGGTTTCCGCTGGACTCGGCGTGTCTATGCTGCCCCAATCTTCGATCTCTAAGGCCGAAGAGGCGGGAGTAATTACTTCCCACCGTCTGCCTGAAGGATATCGAGATTTGCAGGTATGGTTTGTGTATCGCCGGAACGCGGTTTTTACTAGTGCGTTGTCAAAATTAATCCAAATGATCGAAGAAATATAGCAACATACATATTGGGGTTTGATTATATTCGAGCGCAAAGCTTGTATATTAATCAAACCCTTTTCAGCTTTTTCCGATTATACTTGGTATGTCTTGTTCCCGTCTACTCACCACGAATCACTCGAAAACCTTGATCAGGACCCATACCATTCGCTTCGAACTTTCCCCGAAATGAAATCTCGTTGTTGTTAATGCCGCCGATCCACCCGCCACCCTTTACAACCCGGAAAGAACCGCTCTTACTATCTATATCTCCGTACCAGTTCCAACACCATTCCCTAACATTCCCTGACATATCGTAAAGACCTAGCTCATTAGGTTTTTTGCCACCAATAGATTTTGTTTTGTTATGGTTGTTTTCTATGATCGGCCAGTTCCAATCTCCTGATAAGAATTTCTCTCCAGCGTTTTGCCAATACCATGCTACTTCATCTGCTTTATTGCTTCCACTGTAGGTGTAACTTTTGCTCAACTGTCCTCCACCCGCAGCATATTCCCACTCTGCTTCTGTAGGCAATCGGTAACCATTAGCTCCTGCATTGAGTGTTACTGTCCATTTTAAAGTATCGTTATCACTTTTATTATTCGGATCTTTTTTATTTTTATCTATATTGTAATAGGGTTTGAGCCCCTCTTTTATACTTCTTTTATTACAGTAATCTATTACGTCATACCAGTTAACCATTTCTACTGGCAAGTTGTCGTCTTTGAATGCTGAAGGGTTGCTTCCCATTATTTCAACCCACTCTTTCTGAGTAACTTCATATTGGCCGATATAGAAATTTGATATAGTTGTACTTTTGTAGTTGGAATTTGTGTTAATGAAATTTCCACCTTTGACCAATACATAAGTATCCTTCTGTTCAGGCTTTTCTTGCGAACAAGCGCTGATAGCAACAACTATTAAAAGAGAAATTAATAGTTTTCTCATGGATATATCTCCTTTCCAACCACTGGTATGTAGTTAAGTATCATTTGCTGAATGATCTAGAATGATCTAAGGCTGCCGGTTGTGGACCGACAACCTTAGCAATGATAGTGATTACTTATAGATAACCTGTTATTACCACACTGTTACGTTTGAGCTTCCGCTACTTTGATATCCTTCTGTCGCTAATACCTGGTAAGACCAACTGCTGCCCAGATTCATTCCGTAACTTTTCCAAGCATTAACGTGGTTGGCAAAAGTGATCGCGACATTGCTTCCCGTTGCTCGCTTGGATTGTCTTACACTCCAAAACTGTGTGAAGGTTGCCGTACCATCAATAGAAGGGGCGTTCGTTCTCGTAGTCGTATATATATCATATGTGCCTCCATCACTAGTCACGGTACCTTTATAGGTTCCAGTAGGTCTATAAGTGCCCCAACTATCAACGACGTAATATTCTATGAGGGAGTTTCTCGTCCACCCATAAAGAGTTAAATACCCATTGCCGGATGGTGCCCAGACGCCTGCATTGTAGTTTATTGTTCTAGATGGGGATCCAGTATTCCAACCTTTACCAACAACAAAGTTACCAGTATTTGACCATGTAACACTGTAATTCCCACCAGATCCATTAGTAGCATTTACTGTCCCGCCACCATCGGTCCAATTTTGCCAATAGTCTGTCGCTGCACTTGAGGTTGCTGCAAACAAGCTGAAACTCATTGAAGCGGCCATAATTACAGTCACGATTTTCTTGTTAAATTTAAACATAATCTACCTCCTGAAATTTTTTTGTCACTACATACCTACATACTGCTTGTCTGTATTTCTAGTAGTCGAGCAATTTCTTGTTGGGGCAGATTCGCAACACCACTTCCTTCCATATATATTAATGTAAGCGATTACATATGGAATCTTATCATAGATCGTTTACTATTTAATCTCTTCAAATTAAAGATTTTACCCTAAAAAGTATTGTTCTTTTGGGATACCTAATTCACTGGATTTTTGTATCTGCCACAATTACAATCCAGTATTTTTTAGTAACACGTTCATATACCATGGCTTAATCAGTGGTACAACTACTGCTGGCTGCATAGCTTTTGTATGGTCCATCTGGGCTCCCGAAAGGATTTCAACATCCCAGCCTAAATCCGCCAACTGCTCCTTATTCTTTTTTAACAACCCGACGATGTCAACGGTAACGCTCCCGAAATTTTCACCGTATACGATCGTATCATTTCCACCTGCAAAAGCTAGTTTAGGGAGACTAGGCAAATGTTGAATTCTGCGATCATCAAAGGCTGTGAGGCTCTGGTATAGGGAGACAAATTGTGCTGTAACACGGGTATCTATGGTAACCTTTATATTGTCCCAATCCATTTCGTTTGGATTATCCGGTCCAGCAGGGCTTTCCACAGATTCATTTTGGTTACTCAAAGCTTGTGTATGTGTTTTATGGGTCACAACCCTCATTTCTTGATAGGGGCCATTATAGGGTGGAAAACCTCCCATTACCAAACTCTCCAAGCGATCTGTTCTTATAGCCATTTGCAATCCAATCAACGCAAGCCAGGAATAACCGTAGTAACTAAAGCTTGTAACATTCATTTCATCCGCAATGTGGAGAAGATCCTTCACAATATGATCTGCTGTTAGATTTTCCACTGGATGTTGAAATAGATGACCTTCATAATCGAAATAAAGCACTTGAAAAGTGTCCGCTAATCCTTCAACAAAATGTTTACCTAATTCGGGATCTACTCCCCATAGCTTTAAGTTTTCTGCTTCTTGATTGTACACAGATTTTTTAGCGATGGGTAACATGATGGTTGGACGATCTGGAAGCCCTGCCATACCTACTTCTATTTCTGATTGGTTTGCTAATTGTATTATCTTTTTCAATGAACTCACTCCTTTGTGTTCTATAAAAGTATCATATAACATTCATGCAATCTTTCGGTTTATCCCTTTACCTCCCTTGATATATCTGCCTAAATTCGATTTAATATTGTTGTAGCACTTGAAGGTTCAACTTTAATGTTTCGGGGCGATGATGATTATGGAAGAGATATATACACCTACACTGATAGCTAAGCAATTAAATGTGAGTACCACTACTTTAAGGAGATACGAAGATCAAGACTTAATTCCAGATGTATCAAGGACCGCCAGCAACCGCAGATGTTACACTTCCATCCATGTACAAGCTTTTATTACCATTCGCGCATTATTGCAGGGATATGAAATTCCGGTTGTGTACGATGTGATGAGGAAGATTAAAGGCCAGCAGATGGAGTCTGCTCTTTGGGCAATCAATCAAGAGCAACATAAGACCCAAGTGGAAAAAGAAAGGTTAGAGGAAGTTTTACGCATGTTTCGGGATGTTGATTTATCAAAATACAAAGATTTAACTGTAACAGATTCAATGACGATTGGTGAAGTTGCACAAATGGCAGGAGTTAATCCATCAGCTATTCGGCATTGGGAACAAGAAGGGCTAATCTCTTCGAATAGGAACAAAGATAATAGCTACAGAGTCTTCACTTTAACGGAATTAAGAAAAATTATTCTTATCAGCAGTTTAAGGAAAACCGTTTATTATATCGAGAATATGAAACAGCTTTTGAATGAAATAGAAACACATAACTACAAAAAAGTGGAGGTATCCTTTCAGCTTGCCTTACAAAAATTGAATTCTCAATTAACGAAGCAATTTTTCGCGATAGCTGAACTTACAAACTATGTTAAATTGTATAAAAGTAATGCCAAGTAACATATTGATCATAGAAAAAGGACTACCTTGCGGTAGCCCTTTCGTGCCTATTTGAACTTGATGTCAACAATCTTTCCGCTTTCCACAAAACCAATATTTCGATAAACCTTATTGGAGTCAGGATTCTTTAAATCAGCATAAAGCATGGGCACTAAATCCTCCGATAAAAGAACAGAACATAACTCTGCTACTAGTGCACTTGCATAACCTTTTTTCCTGCAAGACGGAGGTGTGTATACCGCATTTAATCTGGAATATCTTGCCGACCGATGTGCAATGTACGCCATCGATACAGGTTTATCGTCTACAAACCATAAATACAAGTCACCTGTCTCAATCATCCTCTTGGCATCTAGAATTTTAGTTTCTGGGTTCACCGTAATCCCATAAGCTCCCTCTGAGAAACCCGCCAAAAATTCTGCTACAATGGCCACATTTTTTCTCGTTGCTTGTTGCATTATTCCCTTTACGTTCAAAGGTTTCTTTGGATCTGTACAGAAATAAGATTCTATAGTCATCGTGGACTCATATTGAAGATTATTTGCCTGAGAATACAGCTGCGCAAAACGTTCTGTTGTTTTTGGTTCTCCAGATACTCCCGATAATGTTGTCCCTTTAAGGAATTCTATAAGTTCTTCGTAGAGAACGATCTTCTTATCCTCGGCAATCTCCTTAGAACTCCAAAGCCATGCGTTATGTCCCGTTGACTGGGCATAGATCATTGTTTCACCAGAATCTTTTAAGCATCTAGAACTCTTCGACTCGCAAATAAGGTGAATCAGGTTGTATTGAACCTCATCAGCAATAAACATATCCTGGCTTAGTATGCGATCGGAAACATTGATTTTTTGGAACATCGTTACTCCTCCTTATTTATTTATATGAACGCAAAAAACTCCGTCCCATTAGGGACGGAGTAGATTCCGCGTTACCACCCTGATTAGTGTATTCGTGAATACACCCTCTCTGCCATCGTCCAACAACGATGCTTCTTTGTAACGGCAGAATCCCGGGCCCGCCTACTATGATTTCGGGAGCCAGCTCTGAGGCGATTGTTCGATTCGGGTGTCCACTGCCTCGCACCAACCGGCAGTTCTCTGATCGACATTTCCGGATTTACTTGTCCTCTTCGTCGCATTTGATTGCAATGTAATTAGATACAATATAAAGTAATAGGGATTTTATGTCAATAATATATTATTGTTCATTGCGAAAAAACACTAAACACCAAATTGTCTTAAATGATGGTCTAGATGTTTATAAATCCCTTTACCCCATTGCTCTGGAGTGAATTTCCCGAAAAAAGGATGTGGATGGGATGAACATTTCTCCGGACCGTTACTTTGAAAATTCATAATCTTTTGTTTCAGTATTTCTTTTTCTTCTCCAAAATCTCTGTCATCTAAAATAAGTATGGTCGGAATTGTTGACATATTGTGTGGTACCGGTTTGTCATTGTAAAAAATAGATTTTACAAACCTTCCTATTAATATTCCTAGCCAATGTCTTGGGGGAAAGGAACTTCCGATTGCGATGTCTTGAAACGCTGAACAGTGAGCCAACATTTGAGCAACATTCATCTTTCCCCATTGTGGTTTAGAATTTGGACTTAAATTCTCGATACGGCTCAGTATCTCAGCGGTATTTAATTTGTTATATATACTTTCCATAAACACACTCCCCATTGCGTTTTTCGGGTTTCGATTTTTTCATTATTAGGTCTGTTGATCCATACATTACGATAGGCTATTGTATTCATGATTGCATCATTATAATTTTACAGCATACTGCCGATCTAATATTCACCATTTTATATAATTATATCCTTTATTTACCATAATGTCCGTTAACGTAATAAAGCTATTCATCATGCAGGTAGCTCATCGTCTTAAAATGTCTTTAAATATCGTGTCCCGTAATTTCAGCAACCTACGGATTTCTGCAATACAGAAATACTTTCCTTTAGGAACGCCCTATTCTTTTCAATCCCTCTATTTTTACACCAGACAACAGCACTAAAAGCATGGTAAAAATCATAAAAGGGTAGTATTGTTTCCAAATCCATTAGAGGACGAATTGTTGAATATCCCTCTTTATACGAAATTCTACTTTGAGGATTCACTTCCCAAACATATCGGTTAATTTTTGTGAAATCAATTTCCGAGGATCCACCCCGTGCACTCTCAAAATCAATAATTCCAACAACCACATTATTATTTGTTAGTATATTACCTTGTCGAAAGTCCATATGAACAACACAGGGGTCATCAGGAGGAGGCAAAACTGAAAAAACACTCTCAAAGTGATTAATACATTTTTCGAAAAGTCCTCTCTCAAGGACTTCCTTGCAAGGTTCTATAAATTTTTCAAAGCTATTTCTTATATAAAGTCTCCAATTGTTCTGATTAAAAAATTGAAAACCGTCTAATCCTTCCACACCATATCCCGGCATTTTAACTTCATGCAGCCTTGCGTGAAGTAACCCAATTTGAAATGCTAATTCATCGTCAATAGCACCTGTACATGGTATACCTTTAATCTCAGATAAAAGTAATGCACCAGAGATTAAGTCATCCCCACTCCAGAAGTCTAACACCTTTGGAACCGGTAATACCTCTCTCAACATTTCAAGCATACAATATTCGCGATATAGCTTATCCCTGTTATAAGGGATCTTCGCATACACCGTTTCTCCATTAGTAAGATTCAGCTTGTATACTTGTGAACTAAAGGACTCAGGAACATTATCTATACTTAATACATTAAGGTTAAATCTTTTTATGATCGTTTCTACTAAGTTCAACTCGCACCTCACATGTTATGAATGAAATAGTAATTAGTTCAGCTATCTTTTTCTTAATTTTATTTGAACTATCCTAACCGTTAGTGCAATAAGATTACACTTAGCTCTTTTTCTTTCTTGCTCTCAGGTAAATGAATGAAATCACTACTAGTCCTATTGCAATTACGACATACAAATCAATATCCTGCTCAAACATAAACCCCATCTTGTATTCTATGTGTACTTGCTGTTTGGGTCGAAGTCCTTCACCGAATAGTTCTGTTGCTTGGTTAAGGTTATTCATTTCAATTGTTGAACTGCATGGACTACTGCTTGTTACGCCATCCACTTCGCTAATGTATATTAAGTATTTATTACCTTCCTTAAAATCAAAACCCCAAGTGTAGTCTGTTCCCACAATAATTTGAGAGTCAACTTCAGTATTCCAACTTCGTTCAACATCCACTAATATATATCTGATTTTCTCTTTTGGCCCCGCAAATCCTTCTTGTTTCAAATCAACCTTTATTTGTTTTACTTCACCATAAATAGCTCCACCGTAGACCTCTAGGGCTTCTTGGGGACTTCCTATCTCGACACAGGATAAAGCTTTAGCATCTTGTCCATTTGCAATAAAGAACGCGAATGTGAAAAAACATATTAACGTGATTAAACGAAGATTCAATTTACCACCTGCTCTTATGATTTTATTTCATAACATCTTTATTGACTTTATTAATAGGTGAAATGTTGCACTAATTTTCCAGTTCCTTCAATGCAATAGGGAGTACACCTCGACGGTATGCTCCCTATTTAGGTTGCCTATAGTATTCTGTTAGCCGTGGATGCAGCGCAAGCGCCGCACCTCAGGTGATAGAAGCTAATGAATTCTTCCAAGGAGCTGAAAGCTTTGAAGAAGTATTACCCAAGGAGTTAATTCAACTTTAATCCCTAATTCATTTACAGTTAGATGTTGAACTGAGTTTTTATTAAACTAACGCACCTGTTAGCTCAATAGCAAAGATGTGCAACTCCTTACTTCTCCCAAAGCTCGATCAGTCGACCTTCTGGGTCTTCAATCCAAATAAACTTTCCAAATTCACTAATCTCTATTTTCTTTGCAAGAGGTACACCAATCTGTTCAAAATGCTTAATCGTCTCGTTTAGATCATGCACTTGGAAATTTAACATCACTTGTTGTTCTGTTGGAAAATAACTATCATCCTCGGTAAAGAAAGAAAAGATAGTCTTATTTCCCACTTGAGGTTTTATCACAGTCCCATTCCAATTCTCTATGTCAAGCTTCAACACCTCACTGTACCACTTTTTTGTAGCTTCAAGATTTTTAGTTCTCCAGAATATTCCTCCGAAACCTTTAATCATCGTATCTACACTCCTGTCTGCATTAAATTATCTAATAATATACCCTTTAGGATTAAGGAGAATCCACCGTTAACCTCCAGTCATTACATCGAATGGTAGTGCCAACGGGGTATTCAACATCATATTCACCAATAAACGAGAAGCCAAGCTTAAGACAAATGACAATAGAAGCATGAGTGAAGTCTATCGGACTCCAGAGTCGCTATTAGCCATAATTCGGCTCATTTGAGAACCTATCGGACTCTATAGTCGCTATTGGCTCGAAAATCCCTCATATCGCGCATATTTGGAACGAATAACGCCTCTGGGGTCCGAAACACTTCTTAAAAGACAAAATTCAGCCAAATAGCTGCAACTGAGTCCGATCGCTCATCGTGAAGAGAGAGTGTGGGAATGCAAAACTTACAACAAGCAGCAAGCAACAAAGTCGCACATCCGGTATCACAGACGCCAAACAAACAGCAAAATAGCACATTCGGTATCACAGACGCCAAACAAGCAGCATAGTCGCACATCAAGTAATACAAACGCCCTACAGCAAATTCGAGTACTCAAGTGTTCAAGGAGTTACATCATGCTTCTTCCATGGGGAGATCATTCCTCCTAACCCCACGCAGTGTCCATTGCTCATTACTTCTCCTTCTTATGTAAATAATCTTCATTTTAGATTCTAGATTAGAATTATTTGCTATAATGTTCTCATGAAAAATAAAACTATTCTAAACAAATTAGCTATCATTCTACTTTTTATAAGCATTCTCTTTGGCCTACGCTGCATTTGGTTGAGTATATTTAAGGTTTCCAACCCTGTACCTGTGATTAACAATGGTGTACTGGATTTACGCGGCCAGGATCTGGAGCAGTCTAACTTATTCAGGCTGGATGGTGAATGGAGCTTCTATCCTTCGCAATTCGTAACGTCCAAGGATATTTCAACTTTACCAGAACCTTCCCTCCCGCTTCAAGTTCCCGGAGACTGGAGCCGCGCGATAGGAACGGATGACCCTTCTTCGTACGGTTTTGGTACTTACCGTCTGCGAATTTTGGTAGAACCCCTTCAGCAGCCTGTAGCATTGTGGATCAAACAAATCTATACTGCATCCAGCGTAGAAATTAACGGTAGCCTATTGCTCAATAATGGGACAATATCTCTTGATGCCGATACTTATGTGCCCAAAACCACCTCATATAAAGTATCCTATTTCACAAAAAACACAACAGTAATTGATGTGCTTATTCGTGTAGCAAACTTTGATCTACCTTATAAGGGGGGGATTGCAGGGCCTGTTTATTTTGGTTCTCAGGAAAAAGTTGACCGTACATACTTTTATACCGTAGGTTTTCAATTGTTAACAGCAATTATCCTGTTATTGCATGGGCTCTATGCCTGCATTCTTTATTTATTTAATCCTAAAGAACGTGCTTTGTTTCTTGTAGGGTTAATGACATTATCCGTAGCTGTTATCATTTTAGCCCGTAATGACAACTTACTTCTTGCAATAGTGCCGATTAATTATACCTGGTCATTAAAGATCCGATTGCTTGCTTTTTTGTGGCAAAATCTTTTTATTCTGCTTGTTTTTAGAAAATTCACCTCAGTTGCCAAAATCAATAAGGGGTTACGTGCATACGTAGTGAGTCTTGGTCTTTATTCTGTTTTTATACTTACCGTCCCAGCTTATTGGGTCAGCACATCCATTCATTTGGGAATCATTCAAGTGTTCCAGTATATTCCCTTCATTTGGTTGCTCTATAGCTTAGGGCGCTTATTATTCAAAAAGCAAGATGATAAAGATGTTGTTTTTCTGCTGTTATCAGGTGCGGCGATCGTTTCTAATTTGTTATGGAATTTGTGGGATAGTAACGGACACTATTCAATTGTCTATTATCCTTTGGATATTATCGCAGCCATCGTGGGCTTCTCAGCATATTGGTTTAAAAAGTATTTTCAAAATGCTAAAGAGAACATGGAACTGAATGAGCAGCTGAAAAAAGCAGACAAACTTAAGGACCAGTTTCTCGCTAACACCTCACATGAGCTGCGCACACCGCTTCACGGAATCATGAATATCGCACAAAATATTGTCACAAAGGAAAAGGACAGACTTTACGAAAGTAGCCGTCAAGATATGGAGCTGCTGATTACAATCAGCCGCCGTATGTCTCATATGCTTGGTGATCTACTGGATGTGGTCCGTCTTCAGGAGCATCGTGTTATTTTACAACAGGAACCTATTTCGGTTCAATCGGTAGTTCCCGGTGTGATTAGTATGCTTCAATATATGATTGAAGGTAAGCCAGTACAGCTATCTATGGATATCCCGGAAGCTATGCCGCCAGTTCTTGCGGACGAGAAAAGACTGGTGCAGGTTTTATTAAATCTGGTGCACAACGCGCTCAAATACACCGAAGCAGGACTTGTAGCTGTTAAGGCTGAGGAACAGGACGGACAGGTTCTTATCTATGTGACAGATACCGGAGTGGGCATGACTGAAGAGACTATGGCAAGGATATTTCTACCCTATGAGCAAGGCCCTCACGGAATAAATGACGGGCGTGGAATTGGGCTGGGATTAAGCATATGCCGGCAGCTGGTAGAACTGCATGGAAGCAGCCTACGCATTCAATCAGAGCTTGGTAAAGGTTCAACTTTTAGTTTCACACTCTCTCTTGCCGATTCTTACAGCGAACAGATAATAAGACAGACGGAACCTACAGTTTCGTATATGGCAGATGAGATTCATAGACAGATGACTGAGTGGGGAATTTCCGAACATCAGCCAAGTAATCACTCTGAAAAAATTCCACCGCTTTTTACAGAGATTAAGGTAAATATTCTGGTGGTAGATGATGATCCTGTCAATCTGAATGTACTAAAGGGTATTCTTGAAACCGAACCTTATATCATAACTACCGTGAACTCAGCCCATGAAGCATTGGAATTGTTGGATAAAAGGAACTGGGACTTACTTATTGGCGATGTTATGATGCCACAGATGTCGGGATACGAATTAACACAGAAGGTTCGTACTCGCTACTCCTTATATGAGCTTCCAATTCTATTGCTTACTGCCCGTAGTCAGCCTGAGGATATTTATACTGGATTTTTGTCCGGTGCCAATGATTATGTCACAAAACCTGTGGACGCAGTGGAGCTTAAATATCGTATTCGGGCTTTAACTGCAATGAAGCTATCCTTCAATGAACGGGTGCGGATAGAAGCAGCATATCTACAAGCACAGATACAACCACATTTTTTATTCAATACGTTAAACTCTATTGCCGCACTCAGTGATTTGGATACTAAAAAAATGCAGGAGCTCATTGGTGCGTTTACTTCTTTCTTAAGAATCAGTTTTGACTTTTTAAATGTCGGAGAGCTCGTGAACCTCTCCCATGAACTGGAATTGGTAGAATCTTATCTGTATATTGAACAGACTCGATTTGCAGAAAGGATATCTGTTGTCTGGAAGATAGATCCGAATATTGATATCCTAATCCCTCCTCTATCCATCCAACCGTTGGTAGAAAATGCTGTTAAGCACGGTATACTTAAGCGCCAACAGGGTGGAACTGTTCAAATACGTATTATCCGTCTGCACAAGGCTGTAAAGATTGAAGTGGAGGATGATGGGCAAGGCATAGATTCCGGAACACTCTCTTTACTGCTGAAGCCATTGATGGAAGGCAAAGGTGGCATCGGGCTGGCCAACACCCATCGGAGGTTAAGTCAATTATATGGTCAAGGTCTCTCGATCCAGAGTAAGCCTGGAGAAGGCACCTTGGTATCCTTTGTTGTACCAGAGGACAGTGATAACTTTTCAAGCAAAAAAGCCGCTCCATAAGGAGTGGCTTTTTTGTATCGTTATCTATATCCTCTTAGAGTACGCTTAAAAAATAGTCGGCACCATTCCCCCATCCATGCGAATTGGAGAACCTTTAAATGCAGAGGCATAAGGACTGCATACAAATGCTGCTAGTCTGCCTATTTCAAAAGGTTTAATAAATCGTTGTATTTCAGATTGAGGAAGATTTGTAGTCAAGAATTTTCTTTCTTTTTCTGAAAAAGTCATATCCTCATTGGAGTATATCCCATCAATAATTTGATGCACATTTTCAGATAGTGTTGGTCCTGGCATGATTGTATTGACTGTAACTTCAGTTCCTATCGTTAACTTAGATAAGCTTTTTGACAATGATAATAACATTGATTTGGTCATTGCATATTGAGGCATTTGGCCTGAAGGCATAATGGCTTCTTCACTAGCAATAAAGAGAATGCGGCCATAATCTTTTTGTAACATTTTAGGTAAATAGAATTTTGTTAATCCATTCGCAGCAAGGACATTAGTGCGGAAGTATTTTTCAAATATTTCGTCGTTAACGTCCTCATATTTCATAATTTCATAGATACCCATATTATTAACTAAAATATCTATATTAGGGTATTTTTCGAATAAGGCTTCTCTTTGCGCAATATCCACAATATCCGCTGTAGCATTTTGTGGAGAGGTAGCCGGGAAATTCGACTTTATTTCATTTACAGTCTGTTCTACCTGATCATAATTCCGTCCATTAATTAGTACATTAACTCCTTCTTTAGCGAGTTCAATGGCGATTGCTTTACCAATACCTTTTGTTGATCCTGTAATTAAAGCTGTTTTATTATTTAATCCCATATCCATATTACATTTCTCCTTTTATCACGGCGTGCTGAGTAGTTGTCATTTTAAGAACAGTCCTGTGTGCCGGCTAGGATTATATTATCGTACCGGGGTTGTTCAGTAACTAGCGGATTGCGCCAAAGTTCTTGTTTAACACGCCAATGATAAAACTCTGAAAATACTGTCTTTATGAAGAGGGTATCGTGTTTAACCCTAAATGTTCATTACGCCAATTTGAAGGAGTATCACCTTCCCAAAGACGAAAGGCACGGTAGAACGAGTTCTGGTCTTCATATCCAATCAAGAAAGCCACTTCTTTAATATCAAGCGAAGGATCTGCCAGATACTCTCGTGCTTGCTCATGTCTAGCTTGTGTCAGCAATTGCTTGAAGCTTGTGTTTTCTTCAGTAAGCCTGCGTTGCAAGGTACGGTCACTCATACTTAATACCTTCGCAACAGCTTGAATGTCAGGGCGTCCTCCGCTGAAGCTGCGTTTCATGATCCATTTGACCCTCTCGGTTATAGAGCGTGTGCCCTTCTGTTCAGCAAGCGTCCGGTCCAAAACGGGAGTCAGAATCTCCAGCAACTCTTCGTTGTACGAGATAAAAGGATGATTCAAATCATTTCGACGCAACGTCAAACGATTATATTGAGCATCTATCTGAATTCGGCAACCGAAATAAGCTTCAAGAATCTTTACATTTCCTATAGGCTGTGAAAACTCGACAAGCTGTGCTGTCAAAGGTAGACCTGTGCCTCGCCGTCCGAGTTCTAGAAGAAATGCCAAAGTGAGGCCGAGCAGCAGCGGTGGACCAGAATGCCCGGGATGCTGCCATTCCAATTCGATTGTACATAGCTCGCCTTCCTCGGTAATACGCAAGCTTTCAGGAGGGCACATTTGTTTGTATCGTACCATTCGGTTAAGAGCATCGCGATAGTCCTTAGCATGGTATGTTGCTAAAACCGTCGGCGGATATTGTGTGGTTTCAAAGACGGTTGCAAGCTTAATGATTCCTTCGGCAGTATCCCCAATGAGATCGTTATATGCCTGCCAGACTGCGAAATATTGAGCAGTGGTGACTTCTGACTCTCTGAGATGGCTAAGTGGAAGATTTGCTTTGCTGGCTACATCTTGTGCAGTTATCCCTAATTGACTTAATCCAGCCCAAAATCCTGGTGGGATTTTAATTTGATCAGAGGTATGAGACTTCATACATATGGACCTCCTTTATTAAGAACTCCAGCACGCTTGGGCAAGCAGTTCGAACGAATGCAATCGTTTCTCATAATCTGGAATCATGGTAACGATAATGAATTCATTAACTCCATACAAAAGAGATAACCGTTCCAACTTACCTTTAACACTTTCCGGAGTACCTACCAGCAGCTTGCGTTCCAAGGGCTCAGACTTCGCTTCGGCAGAACCTTCTTGTTGGAATAATGCCGTACCAGATGAGGCCAATCGCTCTGCCTCTTCCTCAGTCTCGGCGCAAATGACGCCAACAGCAACCATGGCCCGCGGTTCAGGAGAAAGTGAAGAAGGAGTAAATGTTTCACGGTAAGCTTGCAAAACCTCCTCCCCTGCTACATCGCTCATGAACTGGCCGAACACATAACCTGCTCCAAACTCGGCAGCATATGCCGCGCTTTTCTTGTTTGTACCCAGCAGCCATAGCTCTGGAGATACGGGTGGGACCGGCCGGGCGGTTATTGAACGTCCTTCATAGGAATAGTTGCCCTGTAATAATTCAGTGACTCCTTTAAGTAGTTCTGGCATTTTCCAAACATTTTCGAGAAAATTGCCACTCAGTGCTAAACTTACTTCAGCAGTACCTCCGGGAGCTCTGCCTAATCCAAGGTCGATGCGTCCGGGGTACAAACTGGCCAGCAAATGAAATGCTTCCACCACCTTTAGCGGCTTATAATGTGGCAGCAATAAAGCGCCTGAGCCAAGGCGAATGTGTGCTGTTTTCGCTCCAATATGCGATAAAAGCACCTCCGTAGAGGTACATGCTAATCCCGGCATATCATGATGTTCAGCAACCCAATAACGAGAATATCCCAGTCTTTCTGCTGTCTGAGCCAGCTTCACTGCTTGTCCCAATGCGGTAATAGCATCCACCGTATTAAAAACAGGTACGAGATCTAATACACTAAGCTTAATGGATGTTCTTGTCATGATTAAGTCCTACTCGAGGGTTTCGGTAAAATTCGATCATATCGATAAAAATAAGCTTGTAATCAACTGCAACCGCGGCCAGATCATACATTTGGCCATGGCCGTCTTCTTTGGAGGCAAAAACAACATCGTGCCGCAGCTTATCCATAATCATTTTGCCGATGAACTGATGCTCGTATTCCGCGTACTTCTTTTTGAAAGCTTCATTAAACTCCCACAGCTCTTGGTAAGACCGCTCTAGCATTGCGTTTACCAAAGTCAGCTCATTGCCCTCTTTTTGTACAGCTACGTAATAATTTCCGCGATCATCCTTGATCAAATCCTTATATAACTCAACATTCAAAGTTAACGTCTCCTCTCTGATTACCTAGAACTCAATTTTATAGGCTTGCAGTCAGCACCGTTGGCTCTGTCGTGATTTCTACATTTCCTGCAACAGCTCTGGAGATCATGCAGGAGCCTTCTGCTTTATGGGCAATACGGATGGTTTTATCAATATCGTCCTGTGACGCATCTTTGGTAAGGGTGATTAGGGGTGAATGTTTGATGGCTTCATATGTAAAAATGTTATTCGTTACATCGACCGTCGCCTCTGAGGTTAACGTCAGCTCTGAAGTCGTCAGCCCTGCCCGCTCCAGCATTGCTGCAAGTGTAATGAGATAACAGGTTGCTGCTGCTCCCAAAAGCATCTCATCCGGATTCGTTCCTACTCCGGGTCCTCCCATTTCTTTCGGAATGGAAATTTGAGTCTTAAGCTGTCCAGCTTCAATAGTTCCGTCACTGTTACGGCCACCGTTCCATACGGCGTTCAATATAAATGGGTGCTTCATTTTTATATATCCTCTCTAGCTTGATATTGCATGATATATTTTTCATCGAATACTTTACATGCTAACATAGAAGAATGTGGTGAACAAACAGGCTCAGGCCTACTATTCATGAAACTTATCTATAAATTAAAATCCAGGAGGTTCTACCATCATGATAAACGACACGGATATAAAACATCTCAAGCGTTGTATTGAACTTGCCCGAATTGCACTAGAAGCTGGGGACGAACCCTTTGGTTCAGTCCTTGTATCAGCAAGTGGAGAAGTGCTGGCGGAAGACCGCAACCATGTAGGTAGCGGTGACCATACTCAGCATCCCGAATTCGCTTTAGCCCTCTGGGCAGCTCAGAATATGACACTGGAAGAACGTAAGCAGGCAACAGTGTATACCTCCGGAGAACATTGCCCTATGTGTGCAGCGGCACACGGTTGGGTTCGTTTAGGACGAATTGTATATGCCAGTTCCTCGAAGCAATTATCGGCGTGGTTAAATGATATGGGAATTGCAGCATCACCCGTCCGTAATTTAAGGATTCAAGAGGTTATTCACGATGCGTTCGTAGATGGCCCTGTACCGGATCTTGCAGAACAAGTACGGGAGCTTCATCTACAATTTCACGAGAAAAGACTTCTTCAGTAATACGAAGAATCAAAAATATTTTATTTTTCCGTAAAAAAAGAACCTTCGGATAAAGGTTCTTCGGCTGTCGAGAAAGTCTCGACAGCTTTATTTATGTCCAGAAAAGGGTGATTTCACATCCCTTTACCTTTTATTATTCTTAATTACTTCGCTAAAGCGGTCAGGGAAATTTGTATGTACACCATCTACACCCCAAATTACGGCTTTATCCATATTCACTTGATAATTCACAGTATATGGAAACACCTTTAGCCCTGAATTTTTTGCCTGCGCGACATATGCCGCATTTATTTTTTGAAAGTTAGGACTTATGCCTACCGCATAAGTTTTTAATCTATTCACATAGGATTCTGATATTTTATAAACAGGAAAATCATACCATACAATTTGATAAAGAGGGACTGCTGGATTTATGGAATGGAATCTACGTAAACTCGCTTCACTAAATGAATGTATAGCAACATGAGCCGACAGATCATAATTTAAGATTTCTTCATTTAACAATGCCTCGATGTTCGAATTCGACGTGGGATCTTTAATCTCAATCATATAGTCCACTTCTTTTCCGAACCTTTCAAATACCTCTTTTAGTGTCGGAATACGTAAATCTACATATTTATCTCTAGCGAACATGGGATATTGTTCATTAAACCATGAACCCGCGTCTAATTTTGAGATGTGCTCTAAAGTAAAATCCTTTACATACCCTTTAGCATTCGTGGTGCGATTTACGGTCCCATCATGAATAACAACAGGAACATGATCTTTTGTTAACTGAATGTCTAACTCGATATAATCGGTCTTCATATCAATAGCTAGTTCGAATGCAGGTATTGTATTCTCAGGAGCATATCCTGAAGCACCACGGTGAGCGATTGTATATACTTTATCCGCAGGCATGATAATTTCCTTTACTTTAATGCGAATCCAGGGGGAATAAGCATACAAAGAGGTGAACAATAAGATTAACAAAAGCACATGTATACCTATAAAGTAGATTCTAGAATTTTGAATTTTTTGCATTAAGCTAACCTCATCTTTTAAAAAATATAATGTGGAATACTTGGTGACTTTCGCTCTAACATTCATTCTTGTGTAAAATTATGATTTATATTCCCTTATGTTAATCCCACCTCAATGTATTTGTAAGGTCAAAGTTTGGAGATTTCTATTGTACCAGATTATCTAGAGAAAATATTGCGAGGCAGCATAAATGAGAAAGGGTCTGCAAGGTCAAGAAGCAACATCTAAACTTTGTGGGGTATAAACTATAGTTGCTATATATACAGAGTCCTAAAGTTCTTATACCATTAACTTTGTAAGCGATTAACTTTATAGGAGGAAATGACTTGACAAAGCCAGTGCAACCCAATGAACCTCTCGTAACTCATATTTATACTGCGGATCCTTCTGCTCATGTATTTGAAGGCAAGATTTATATTTATCCCTCTCATGACCTGGATCACGATATGATCTCTAATGACAACGGTGACCAATATAATATGGAGGATTACCATGTTCTGTCTATTGATGGAGATGGCTCCCCTTGTATCGACCACGGTGAAGTACTTCATGTGAAGGATGTTCCATGGGCTAAACAGCAAATGTGGGCTCCGGATGCAGCATACAAAAACAATACCTACTATTTGTTTTTCCCAGCCCGAGACCATGACGATATTTTCCGAATCGGGGTTGCCACCTCAACTTCACCTTCCGGACCCTTTACACCTGAACCAAGCTACATTCCTGGCAGTTATAGCATTGATCCCGCTGTTTTCGTTGATAATGATGGCAAATCATATATATACTTTGGGGGTCTTTGGGGCGGTCAACTTGAAAAATGGCAAACCGGCTCATTTGTTGCGAATGCCGAGGGACCGGCTGAAACGGCACCAGCTCTTGGACCTATCGTAGCGGAGCTGAGCGAGGACATGCTGAGCTTTGAAGGTGCGCCTAGAGAAATATCCATCATCGATACGAACGGAAATGCGATTCTTGCTGGAGATGAAGAAAGAAGATATTTTGAAGGTCCATGGGTTCATAAATATAACGGTTATTATTATCTTTCTTATTCCACGGGAACTACCCATAATATTGTATACGCTATCAGTAAAGATCCGCTTGGGCCTTTTGTATATCAAGGAAAAATACTTACACCCGTCCTGGGCTGGACAACACACCATTCTATTGTTCAGTTTAAAGAGAAGTGGTATTTATTTTATCATGATAGTTCTTTATCTGGTGGTGCTGACAACAAGCGATCTGTAAAATATACGGAGCTGAAATACAACGATGATGGCACCATTCAAACCATCCATCCTTAGTTTTTATTGAAATGGAGTGCATGCTGTAGTGCACCAGGAGGGGAAATATCATGCCAATAACACAACAAGGTGCTTTTTATACCGGGAAATATCGCAATTTATTTAAGGAGCTTGGCTTTTCTGAAGATCAAATCAACGCTAAACTCGAAGAAACTTGGAGTGATTTGTTTTACGGAGATCCGAACGTACGAATCTACTATCCGCTGGACGAGGAAAAAAGCTATATTCTGGATACAGGTAATCTGGATGTTAGGTCTGAAGGAATGTCCTACGGGATGATGATGGCTGTTCAAATGAATAAAAAAGATGAGTTTGATCGTTTATGGAATTTCTCCAAGACGTTTATGCAGCACAAAGATGGCCGTTATGCCGATTACTTTGCTTGGCACTGCAAGCCTGACGGCACAAGAATTTCTCAGGGACCCGCACCGGACGGGGAAGAGTTTTTCGCCATGGCCCTGTTTTTTGCCTCGAAACGTTGGGGAAACGGTCCGGAACCTTATAATTATTCTGAGCAGGCTCGAACAATATTGCGTGCTTGTGTACATAAAACTGAAACAGGTGCTGGTGACTCAATGTGGGACGCGGAAACGAAACTGATTAAATTCGTACCGGAATCCACCTTCAGTGATCCATCTTACCATCTCCCCCATTTCTATGATTTGTTCGCTTTGTGGGCTGATGAAGGTGACCACATGTTTTGGCGAGAAGCGGCGGAAGCCAGCCGCACTTATCTACACACTACATGCCATCCTGTAACTGGTCTCGCTCCCGAATATGCCAATTTTAACGGCACTCCGGCAGAACCCCAGCCTCATGGTGATTTCAGCCATTTTTTCAGTGATGCTTACCGGGTTGCGGCTAATATCGGTCTGGACTGGGCATGGTTCCAAAAGGACAGCTGGCAGGTCGATCAATGTAACCGGATTCAAGCTTTTTTTAGGAATATCGAAGTTTCCAATTACCGGCGGTATACTATTGAGGGACAGGCATTCGACGAACCGGCGCTGCATCCGGTAGGCCTTTTGGCAACCATCGCCATGGCTTCGCTTGCTTCGGATGGCCCGGAGGCAGAGCATTTTGTCCGTTTGTTTTGGGATACACCTTTGCGAACTGGACAAAGTCGTTATTATGATAACTGTCTGTACTTCTTTAGTTTATTGGCCCTAAGTGGAAACTATCGCATTTATTGAAGTATATCGAACAAAACAATAGGACTCCATTCCTCGAAAAGGTCGAGGAATGGAGTCCTATTAATCGTAATAAAGCTTTGCTATTATTTAATTACTACATATTCCAAGTTAACAAGTTTTGCGTAAGCAATAATTTGGTCTGTTGTAAGAGTTAAAGAAACAACGGTGTGGTGACCGCCACCATTTTCGATCCAAGCTTTTACCCCGTCTTGGAAGTTTGGTTTAACATTCCAAAGCACACGAGCTACTGGAAGGTTTGGAGCTGGAACAGTTGGTTCAAAAGCAGTCACTTCATTGATCAAAAGTTTGTAATGCGTACCGAAGTCAGCCATGGAAACCACTACACCGTCTCCTGCTTTACCGTCAAATACTAAACGGGCTGGATCGTCTTTGCCACCAATACCTAGTGGAGACACGATGATTTTTGGTTTGTTGCTTGCCAAAGTAGGATCTACTTCAAGCATATGGGATTGAAGAATAGATTCTTGTCCAACCGTCAATTCATAAGTGTAATCTTCCATAAAGCCAGTGGATTGGTTATGGCTCATCACTTTAAGCAAGCGGTCGAGAGCTGCAGTCTTCCAGTCTCCCTCTCCAGCAAAACCATATCCTTGTGCCATCAAACGTTGAACAGCAAGTCCTGGAAGTTGTTTCATTCCATGTAAATCTTCGAAGTTTGAGGTGAAGGCATTGTAGCCACCTTGATCAAGGAAACGTTTGATAGCAATTTCATAGCTTGCTTGAACTCTTACGCTAGCTTCCCATGCTTCTTTGCTGTTAGTGCCATAGTCGAATTCATACAGCTCTGCATATTCAGCAAACAAACCATCGATTTCTTCTTCTTTAACTTCATTAATGACTTGAACCAGGTCACCAATACCAAAGTAGTCAACCGTCCAGCCAAATTGAATTTGGGCTTCAACTTTATCTCCTTCAGTTACACCAACGTTACGCATGTTGTCACCAAAACGAGCAACTTTGATATTGAAGCTTTCGTTATAAGCAACGGCTACGTCCATCCATTCTGCAATTTGCTTTTGAACTTCAGGGCGTTCCCAATAGCCTACAACCACTTTGTTTTGTTTGTTCAAACGGGCGTTAATAAAACCATATTCACGGTCACCATGAGCTGCTTGGTTTAGATTCATGAAGTCCATATCAATTGTTGCCCATGGAATACTTTCATTATATTGCGTAGCTAGATGAAGCAAAGGTTTTTGCAGCATTTTTGTTCCGCGGATCCACATTTTTGCAGGTGAGAAAGTATGCATCCAAGTGATGACACCGGCAACTTCGTCACGATAGTTAACTTCTTTCATAATGTTGGTGATTTTATCTGCGCTGACAGCTAAATCCTGCAATACTAGTGGGTAAGGCAAAACTCCGCTTTTATTCAAAGCATCTGTCATCGTTTGTGCGTGCGCTTTAACTTCAGCCAATGCTTCTTCCCCATAAAGATGTTGCGAACCTACGACAAACCAAAATTCTTTTGCTACTGCTGTTGACATATTCATCCTCTTTTCATCATTTTGTAGTTTGATTATTTTTGACCGTAATAAGCGTCTTTCCCATGTTTGCGCAAGTAATGTTTATCTAGAATACGTTGTGGCAATTCTTCCGCAAAATGGTTCAACTCTCTAGCAAATAAATTCATTTTTGATACTTCATCCAACACTACGCTGTTCATTACAGCGGATTTTGCATTTTTTCCCCAAGTAAAGGGTCCGTGGCCTTTAAGCAAAACACCGGGAACCGCCATAATATCTATCCCGCGTTGTTCAAAGGTTTCGATGATTACATTACCTGTTTCCGCTTCGTAACCCCGATCGATTTCCTCTTGCGTCAAGAAACGCGCACAAGGAATGGAGCCATAGAATGTATCAGCGTGCGTAGTTCCCATTACAGGAACGTCAAGTCCTGCTTGTGCCCAGATAGTTGCCCAAGTGGAATGTGTATGCACGATTCCGCCAATTTCGGAGTAATGTTTATAAAGTACTGCGTGAGTAGGTGTATCGGAGGAAGGTCTCATTTCCCCTTCAACCACATTGCCATCCAGATCAACGACTACCATATCGCTGGCTTTCATTGTTTCATAATCTACACCACTAGGTTTGATTACGAATAATCCACTTTCGCGATCAATTGCACTCACATTTCCCCATGTATACTTGATAAGTCCATGTTTCGGCAATTCCAGATTGGCTTGAAAAACCTCTTCTTTAAGTTGTTCTAACATCTTGGTCCCTCCATTCTCAGACTAAATTATCAACAGCGGATTGCTCAATCGCCAGACCTTTTTTATAACGTTCGATAAAGGTTTCAAACCCTTTAATGTCGGTTGCATCGGGATGAATTTCTTCTCCCTTTACATCTTTGAACACTTTTTGATCGAGGAAGTCTTCCAAGCTTTCTTCCTGATTTTTGTTCATCATGTATGAGGCAAGAATAGCCATTCCCCATGCGCCGCCTTCTCCAGCAGTCGACATTACGGAAACAGGAACATTCAGTGAAGCTGCCATCATTCTTTGGCCAACAACCGGAGTCTTAAATATACCGCCGTGTCCTAAAATACTATCTATGGCTACATTCTCTTCTTTCGTCAAAATGTCCATTCCAATTTTCAAAGCACCAAAGGCGCTGAACAAATGTGCACGCATAAAGTTAGCCAGATTAAATTTGCTCTCAGGCGAACGTACAAATAGCGGACGGCCTTCTTCTAACCCCGTAATGTTCTCACCCGAGAAATAACCGTAACTGAGCAATCCACCCGCATCTGCGTCTGCTTCCAAAGCCTTATTCAGCAATACGCTGTACAATTTATCAGCTTCTACCTTTTGCCCCATTGCTTCATAGAACTCACGGAATAATCCGAGCCAGGCGTTAAGGTCACTTGAACAGTTATTAGCATGAACCATACCTACCGGACTTCCGTCTGGTGTAGTCACCATATCAATTTCCGGATAAACCTTAGAAAGTTCTTGTTCCAATACGATCATGGCAAAAACAGAGGTTCCTACGGAGACATTCCCGGTACGTTTTCTTACACTATTGGTAGCAACCATACCGGTTCCCGCATCCCCTTCTGGAGGGCTAAGCGGAATCCCAGCTTGTAATTGCAATGATGGATCCAGAATTTTGGCTCCTGCTTCGGTTAATAGACCCGCTTGCTCACCGGCAACATACACCTTAGGAAGAAGATCGCTGGTCTTCAGCGAATAACCTTTGCCAGCAATAAGCTCATCAAACTGTTGTATCATGGATTCATTATAATTCCCTATGGATTCATCAATCGGGAACATACCTGAAGCATCCCCAACACCAAGTGCTTTGTTGCCGGTCAATAACCAATGAATGTATCCTGCCAACGTCGTAACAAACCGAATCTCCGGCACATGTTCTTCTTTGTTTAAGATCGCCTGATAAAGATGAGCAATACTCCAACGTTCCGGGATATTGAATTTAAATACATCCGTCAATTCTTTGGCTGCCTTACCAGTTGTTGCATTACGCCAAGTCCGGAACGGAACGAGCAATTGATCCTGTTCGTCAAAAGCCATATATCCATGCATCATTGCAGAAAACCCGATTGAACCAACGGTTTGGAGGGTGATTCCGTAATTTTGTTGAACTTCTTGCTTCATCTCACGATAAGCATCTTGTAGACCTTTGATAATATCTTCTAGGCTGTACGTCCAAAAGCCGTCTTTCAATTGATTTTCCCATTCATAACTTCCAGAAGCGATCGTTTGAAAACTATGATCAATAAGTACTGCTTTAATACGCGTGGATCCAAATTCAATCCCTAGCGAAGTTTCTCCCTTATTGATTGCTTCTTCGATGCTTAATCGATTCGATATCACGTTAGTCACCTCTCTGACAGCGCTTTTTTAATATAAAAGAATTCGCTTTCTTAATTAACAGCTTTAGTATAAATTTTTGTACGTACATTTGTCAATAAAATAGTTATATATACATACAAATATGGAGATGATAATAATTTAACTCCGTACTTAGTTTGTTTATGATGATCTAAAGGTACGAAATATTTACATTTTTTCATAAAAAAAGAGCCCCTTTATATTTAATTCGTAGTCATGCTATAATTTGTACATACAACTTAACGAAATGAACGAATCAAAAAGCGAACAAGTATGGAAAGAGGAATTACATGAAACCAAAGTATCAAGTGATTATAGAGGATATAAAAAGCAAGATCCTTTCAGGAGATTACAATGTAGGCGAACAAATTCCTACGGAGTCTGCCTTGCAGTCCTTGTACGAGGTTAGCAGACAGACTGTTAGAAAAGCCATTTTAGAGCTATCCAACGAAGGATTCCTCCGCAGCGAAAAAGGTTCTGGCACGTATGTCAGCAACCAATATCGCACAAAGACCGGCGGGAGTTCACATAAGAAGACGATCGGTGTAATTACGACGTATATCTCTGACTACATCTTCCCTTCTATTATCCGGGGGATTGAAAGCCGAATGAATGAGGATAACTATTCTCTATTATTGGCTAGTACCAATAACGATGTTGCGCAAGAAAAAAAAGCTCTCGAAATGATGTTGTCCTACGGCGTAGATGGTTTAATTATTGAACCTACGAAAAGTAATCTGTATAATCCCAATATTGCGTATTATCTGTCGTTTAAGGAGCAAGATATTCCACTCATTATGATTAATGCTTTTTATGAGGAAATAGAGCTCCCCTTCCTTTGTCTTGACGATGTGCAGTCCAGTTATCTGGCAACAAAAGAATTGATTTCCAAAGGCCACTCTCAAATTGGACTTATCGCAAAAATGGATGATTTACAAGGCAAATATCGAATGAAGGGTTATATCAAAGCCCTCGAAGAAGCTAAATTGCGGTTTTATCCAGAGCAAATATTTTCGTTCAACACCGAGACCAAACAAACCTTAGCTACGAACTTGAAGGATTTCCTAAATAAAAATAGAGATACCCTCTCTGCGATTGTCTGCTACAACGACGAGGTTGGTTTGGAAGTGGTCAATGCTTGCAGACAGCTGAACATTTCTATACCAGAGGAATTATCAATTATTGGCCAGGACAACTCCTATATTGCCCAAAATGCGAACATCAAACTGACCACTTTAACGCATCCCCAAGAAACTATGGGCCGTGATGCAGCGGATTGGGTCATTAAAAAATTACAAGGAAAAAAGGATCTTCCCAACAATACTTATTATCAACCTGTGTTAATTGAAGGAGAAACAGTAGTCGAGAGATAGAATAAATTCTGAGGGATTTGTGTTTATCTTCA
Organism: Paenibacillus sp. FSL L8-0333; assembly: GCF_037965665.1. Taxonomy (NCBI): domain Bacteria; kingdom Bacillati; phylum Bacillota; class Bacilli; order Caryophanales; family Paenibacillaceae; genus Paenibacillus; species Paenibacillus sp. FSL L8-0333. The sequence continues at coordinate 3,400,197 of NZ_CP150186.1, read as the reverse complement.
TATATAAATGTAATAACCCACCAGTTGTGACTGGTGGGTTATTTGCAACTGTTATCTTAGTATTCTTTAAAGGTTCGATTCTTGTTTTGAAGTCAACAGTACAGAAGAAGCAAACTGTTTCACAAGCTTGCCGGGATTTATCCCGTATTTATCCCGAAATCCCTCGGCAGCCCGAGGGGTGATAGCCCCAAGGCTTGAATATGGTGTTATCTGGATACACCATCTAGGAAACACTAACATTTCTTTTACTTAATTTCTTAAATACCGAGTATTCCTTATTGGACTTAATAAAACTTAATATCTTTTCAGCACATTCTAATGAATTCATCTCTTCCGTATTTACTTCGAGGTCATATTCTTCAAAGCAATATACTTTGCTAAACTGTGAAGCTGCTAGTCCAATCATTCTATCTCCTCTTGTTTGCTCTCTTCTTATGAGTTCTTCTTTCGAGCATATTACACCTATAAATAACGTAGGGTGATCGAAAAATTGATCAAGAAACACATTAAACCTCTTATCGTTGTCGATTACGGTATCTACTATTACATTAAAACCAAATTCTGATAACAATTTAATTGTCGAATGGTACACTGAGAATATGGAATCATCCAATATTTGGGAAACGACTTGATGATCTATTTCTCTTGTAGGTTCATCTGGAAATTTATTATTAATAAAATCATTGTAATTATTAAAAAAATCATCAATTGATAAATGATAAAAAGGAATCTCTTTCTGTTTTATCAGTTCAGTCGATATGGAGGTCTTTCCGGAACTTGAAGTTCCATTTAGAAAAACTAATATCCCTTGCTTCAATTTAATCATCCCTTCAAATAATAATCATTGCAACTCAGAGATTATTCGAGAAAAGATTAAATTATCCTTTACTGTTTGATATGTTCCTTGATTTGTTCGGCTATTTGCTCCAACAATGCTTCTTTTCCTAAAGCAAAGAAAGCCTCATTATAATTTTGTCTGCTTGTCATACGATATATATTATTCGATTTTACAGCTTTCAGATTGCTCCAGACCTTGCTTTGGTCAAGAACATTCTGGTCATTATCGGATAATAAAATGATATGGTCTGGATTAAAGGTGGACAGTGCTTCTAGACTTGTCACTTTCCCTCCCCATGGATCTGGCTCCGGTGTACCTGGCGCGATGGGTAATCCTAGATCATTAAAAATCATATCCGCAATACCTGTGCGGGAATAGATGCGTATTTCTTTCTCTGTAGCTTCGATTACCGCAAACGTCTCTTCCTTGGTTATCTCAGTGATTTGATCATGTAGTAGTAGAGCACGTTGATCATAGACCTTCAACCACGCTTCCATTTCCGCTTTCTTATCAAGCACCTCCGCAACAAATGCAAATCGCTCTCTAAAAGCGTTAAAGCCATAAGGCACCCTCACTGTTGGAGCAATCATATTTAGTTGATCATAGATTTTTTCTTGGGTAGGTCCTGCCAGTATCAAATCAGGGCTTGCTGCAATGATCGCTTCTAAGTTGACTTCCGTCTGAAACCATCCAGCGGGAGTTACATCAGGCAGTTCTTTTTTGAGGATAGGAGTGATTTCTAATGAATTAGCCATATCTGTATTCCCAGTAATAACAGGTTTATATCCAAGCACCAGAAGTTCTTCCGTTGAGCCGGATACATCGGCAATTCTAACCGGATTCACCGGTAATTCAACATCTCCTTTAGCCTCCTGACCTGAATTCCCACACCCGTACAGCATCACCATCATGATTAAGGCGATTCCGGCAAAAGAGATCCGTTTTAAACTGAACATTTTTTCCAGCCCTCTCCAATCTATTGATAATCATTCTCACTTCTAGCAAGTCCGATCATACACTCTGCTGATAGGACAGAACTACCGGCAGAGGGATTGAATAACAGTTTGGCGGATATTTATTTAATTTTTATCGTTTTTTAATTACTTCTGAAGGATTAATTCCATATTGCTTCCGAAAAGCTTCGGCAAAATGACTAAAGTTGTTGTAACCTACCATCGTCGCTGTTTGGCTGACACTAATATCCCCGGTACTTATGATTTCCCATGCTTTTTCTAAACGTTTGTTCCGTAAATATGCAAATACAGTTGTTCCGTACTCTTCCTTAAATCCAACTTTTAATTTGTATTCGTTAATGCCTGCCAGCTTGGACAATTCGATTAGCGATGGTGGGTTTGCCATGTGGTCAAGGATGATATCCCTGGCTTTCCGAATGTTTTCTCGGTCACTACGTGATAAATGCAAACTGCGTTTAATATGCTTTTGCTCAAAAAGAAAAACGTCAAAATATACAGATAAGAGTTCTAATGCCTTCCCCTCTACGTACAACCGGCGCATGGAGGTATGATATGGACAGTCTCTCAATTGCACCAATAATCGGGTGGTTTCTGGAAGAATAGGCATACGGAACATTCGAAAAGCACGTGAATCTAACAGTCCGGATAAGCTGCGAGCATGTGAAGAGCCTTGATCCTCCATCCATGAATCAAATAGTGTAACTGGTACACCTATGGACAATAAACGGATAGGTTCAGCACTGCGATAGTGAAATTCCGCCTGGAAATCCTGCATGAACTGCAATGAACAACTATCGGGCATTAACTCATGGCTAGTATCTGTAACATGAACTTCCCCGCTCCCCTGCAGACAAAAGCTTAACTCAATCATTGCTGCTTCGGATTGAACCTGAACTAGGCGATCATCAGCAAAACGGTAATCACTATCAACAATTTCGATCCCGGAGGGTGTGATCACTCTATCGACGTATCCTTGGGTACTGGATTGTGCAAAATGTTTCCTCTCTGTAGTGTCCCTCATAGACGGAGCCTCAAACAAAGCATCGAAATACCCGTTATAGATGTTATGAATAGATGAACTTGTCATTCTGTTATACACTCAGCAGGTAAGCTGCACTCCGTAATCCCAATATTATGTTTTATCATGAGCAGATCACCTTTTCTCTTCTATTAAATGATAACGATTATCATTTAGATCATTATATGCGAGATATTGGATAACCTGCAATGTACAGTTTGTTAGGATCACTTATCTCCGCCTCCTCAGTAAAGCGGTAGCACCTCTTGTGTCAGCCCTGAAAAGAGGTCGCTGGTTTGAACAAAAAAGGCATCAGGCAAATAATAATAAGCATCACCCATAGACACCACCTTTAATTCGGGAATGATATATATGGCGATATAAGTCCCGTCTTTTAGGTTGAACTGTAATTGATATGATTTCCCTTGGGATTGCGCCGCTGCAAGAGCTTCATATTCCTTAATGCTTAGCTCTGTTTTTTTTGCGCTGTACAAACCTTCGATAATGGACTCAACAATAGGATGATCAGTGATAGTCTTTTGCACGTCATTCCCCACATGATTCAGAATATTGATATCTTTTGCATGCTCCTTCAGATTAGCCAGATCTAAATACTCCTTCGCGCTTATTGCAGAATCGTCTACCTTCGCCACAATTTCAGCTAGATAAAAATATTGCTCATCCTTAACTGCAATACGAAAATGGGATGGGTATGTTGGGATTTCATACAGCTTTCCACCAATTGCGAACGTAGCGGCATAATCCTTTTCCGCATTCTTATCCCCGTCTTTCTTTCCGGGCTCTTGGTTGAGATCAAACTCTAATGCACCAAGCGATTTGTCAGGCTCCATACCTGTGAACTTAAACTGAGCGCCATCTGCTACGAATGCATAACGGTATCCATTGTAATTCAGAATTTTGCGAACCCCTGTGGGAGACGAGACTGCTGTCTGCTGCGATATTTGTGGTGAATTAGGCAACGGCGTCTGTGGAAATTTATAAACGGCCACACCTAACACCAATGCAGCACAAGCTGCGAATGAGCCCCACTTTACATAAGTTTTTTTATTAGTGCGTCTCGCGGAGTTGGCTTTTTCTATCAAATTTTCGTCTATGTAACCGATTGTTTTGAAGAGCTCTTTATTATTCAAAGGAAATAACCCTCTTTCTGAAGATATATTTGGAGTTTTTTGCGTGTTCTGAAAAGAATTGATTTGGTTTTGCTTTCACTGATTGAGAAGCGTGCGGCAATATCGGCCAAAGAATCAGAATACCAGTAACGCCTCAAAAAAATATCCCGCTGATCTTCCTTAATGTTGTGTAGAAATTTGCTTATAGATTCGGCTATTTGTGCTTCCTCGTATTGGGTTTCAACGTTGTCTGAAGAGGATAAACAATCGTTTAATTCATCAAGAATCGTATCGAATTTTTTATTCCGTTTTTTAGCCATGTAATAATCATATTTGTTCAAAGCAATATTTCGTGTGATTCTCCCCAGAAAAGAGGACAGCTTTGCAGGAGACTTCGGCGGTATTGCTTCCCATGCACCAAGAAAGGTATCGTTAACACATTCTTCCGAATCTTCAGCATTAGACAAAATGTTATGAGCGATCCGAGTACAATAATTTCTATATTTTTTCGATGTTTCTTCTACTGCCCTTTCATTACGTGCAAAATACAATTGTATGATTTCACTATCTTCCACTCCATCACTTCCGTTCGATTTGATTAAGCATTCACTTATAAAGTAGGAAAAGAAGTGTTTAGGTTGCATAAAAATATAATTTTCTATAAGCTTCGGCATTCAACGCTGATAATATGACATAAAAATACAAATATCCCCTCATCCTAAAGGATAAGGGGAAGTTATAATATCATCTAATTTTTAATTAATTCTACTTCCTTCATTGGAGCCTTTGTCTTACGGAGCATCATCCAGATCCCCCCCAGACAAAATAAAACACTACACCCCATGCCAAACAACGCACTGGCGTTTAATGCCTGAGGTGAGCCTTTCATCGTAAGCACAGCCATTTGAGTGACAACAATGGAGACTACGGCATCAGTAAAGCTAATCATTTTTAATGTTGATATAATGGGATTGTTGAGATGACGGTTAACAATGTTTCCATGAATGGCAAAACCAAGTTTTGTAAAAGCGATCAGTGCTACCAGATATACAATGTAACCTTCATAAACCAAAGCGTCCCCGACTAGATAAATCCGCAGGCAGACCAACAGATAAGAAACACCTAGAAGACAAAGAAAAACACCGCCACGCTTATAAACATAAAGCTCCATGGAATACCTTTTCTGTGGTGAACTGACTTTTTTAGCTAATGTATATTTATGAAGCACCTGTCCTTTGGCTATACAAAGAATCAGATAATAAAGTGCATTTGTGATGAACCATCCGGACAATAGATATAACCCAAGAATTAATTTGCCTATACCAATAAAAGCATTGATGACTAGGGAAGCGGCGTTGAACATGGCGGTTCGATCTTGCGGATTTCCGAAGTACCGAACTAAGATTGCCTTAATATATATCATCCTCTCAAGAAAACCTTCATATCTCATTTTATGTTTCTAAGGGGACAATAGTATCATACTTGGCTCAACCCAGCAATAAAGCAATTAAAGTTCTGATTTATGATATATTAGAAAAGGTTGTGCTAATTCGGCAAGAGGAAATAGCAACAGCAATTGTTAATGGAGGCAGGTCGTATATGTATAGAAAATTAACAGCAGCAGAGTTGGATGTTATTTTAAGCTCGATTAATAAGGAACAGCATTTTTTATATTATTCATACCTTACTTTTCGCAGACAAAACACAGTGCATTACGGTCAGTATTCTGACCAGGGCGAGTTGCTTGGAGTATTAGCCTTTTTAAGTGGCCTTCCGTTTAATGCTTTTTCTGTATATCCAGTTCAGCAGTCCTTTTGTCTCAGCTCAATGTTGGCGTTCATGAAAGATGAATTACATCTACATAACCATGCGGTGGGTAGCTTTATTATTAACGAACAAGAGCTGCAGGTCTTTGCTTCTCAGCTTGAGTTCTACAGCCCTCCCCAAAAATTGCTTCTAATGAAACATATTCATGAAGATGTTCTACCAACAGCGGACAAGCATGTTATGCACTTAGGACCTGCTCATTTCCAGCGAATTGAAGCAAAGATGAACGAGCTGCAAACCATGGCTTTTTCAAAAGAAGAATTACAGAATCCGTTCTATGGTGTGATGGCACAAGACGAGCTGATTGCTGTAGGAGGATACCACATATATAGTGAGGATTACGTTGAACTAGGAAATATCGGAACAGATGTGGCCTGGAGAAGAAATGGATATGGAAAAAAAGTCTGTGCAGAGCTAACACGCCAAGGACATGCCATTTCAGCTAACGTATATTTGAATGTTTTTGAGGAGAATGTAGGAGCCATTTCTCTATATCAATCGCTGGGATATGAACTCATTTGCCAACAATACATCGTTGAATTTATTATTTAATCTAAAAACGTACTGCATTAGCTGCAGTACGTTTTTTCTATCTAAACCTCTTACGCCGTAGGCATATTCTTCGTAGAAGAATAGATTATAGCATCTCTCAAAATGTAAATGTATTGGCTGCGCCCATCATCACTATAATCATACAATTCACCATGGCTCCCAGCCATATTTTTCCTGTGCACTTAAAGAGGTAACGCGAAATATAAGCTGCAATAAAAAGCTGGAAAACGAGAGGGAAAAGGACTAGTATTCTGAGCCAATCTTGATTTTGCCAAAAAGTTACGCCTGTTGAAAATAACGTTCCGTATTGTACCCCAATGAGCACTAGAATTCCAAGCACACCGCCTGTCCCGCTAATGAGCAGATCCCTCCATTCTTTCTGCCCTTCAACTGGGGTGGTAGAGTTCACGGCAATTGACTGTGCAACATAAAATATAAAGAAGAAAAGCATATAACGTAAGCCAATTAATAATTGATTCGGAGTGAATACTTTAATTGCCAGTACCCATAAGCGGAAGTCTGTCTGAAAGAAATAATCTGCAAATGCAACCAAAGCATAGAATCCAGTGAATATACATACCGCAAGTGCAAAAGTCTTCAGCAGTTCTTTCAAATTTGTTTTTATTCCCCAGCTTTCAGAGTGCTCATTATAATTTTTTCCTGATAAACGAGTGGTTAGCCAGAATAACAATAGACCCACAAGGCCGTTAAAGATCGCCCAGATTAAAATAAAGTTCATGGCGGTTTGTGGAAATAAACTACGAGGCTGAAGGATATTCTGTCCAGCTATAATACACCAGCGACTGATCGGAAGGTATGATATTGCGGAAATTACCCAACTCATTATCCAAGAGCCCCAAAAAAGAATCTTGCTTTTTCTGGTCTTAGGCTCCGGTAACTTGGCAGGAGTAGGTTGAATTAGACTATTGAAACAAGGAAGCTTGAGGAGCAATACCGCAAAGGGGACAATAAATAAAAAGGATCCTAACAAGCCGATAAAGTTAAAGATCTCTTTCCATAACCATAATTGGTTGCCGGCAGATAACGGATTATTGATTTGAAACGCTTTCGTAAAAAAGTCAACTAAATAACCAGTGCTCGCCACCGAAAAGTGTTGCCAAGGGTGGATCTCCGCTGGATTGTACACGACGCGCAAGGTTTGATCAGCTGCATTACCGTAATATTTGCCGATTTCCACAGCGTTTATCTTTTGATTCTCCGGCATTACTGAATTTATAGCAGCTAGTGATTCTGGGGCATCGCCCGAAAGATCAGCATTCCCTCTCGCAAATCCGGATCCGCCTTCATCATATTTGCCTACATTGATGCCTACATTGGCATGGATGTTTTGAAAAGTCTCATCGGTAGACTGTTCGACCTGAGAAACAATGAAAGCGGATGCAACTTTATTCAAAGCTTCAGCCTTGGCTTCTTCACTTACCGTAATAATTGCGCCTTCTTCTGAAGAGGGATCTTTCGCCGCTTCGAGCTCTGCCAAATAAAGTTGGCCATAATACTGGAGTGTACTCCAGGTAATCATTCCACCCATAGAATGACCACTAATGCCAATTTTTGTAGAGTCTACATAATCAAGACTGGATGATGCATATTCCACTAGAGGAATCATCCCATTATTCTCTGACATTATCGTTGGGAAAAATGGCATATCAGGAGAGCTCGAGCCTCCGTGCCATAAGAAATCCATTGCAATCACAGCAATTCCCCGACGGGAAAGTTCGATTGCGGTACTATCCTGCATCTCTTTATTATTTAAAAAACCGTGACTAGTAATGACGAGTGGAACTTTATGCTCTGCATTTGCTGAGACAGGCCTGAACAGGTTTCCCTCTATCCAAGTACCATTATCGGACGGAATCTTAAACTTACTAATCTGGACCTCGCCGAAATCTGTTTGCAAGAAAGAAGCTCCCACACAGCTGATCAAAACCATGGATAAAGCGACACATAAAAATTTCAATGCTAATCTCGTAGACAGAAACTTTTTCATCTGGTCTCCCCCCAAAAAAAGTATCAAATCAAAATGTGTAACACAAAATGGGCAAAAAAAATAACCTGAATCCGAAAAATTCATTAGTAGACCCCATGAGTAGATATCCCTCGGATTCAGGTTTATGTGTAGTTCTTATTTCATTGCTTTTGCCAGCTCTGTGAAAATAACCCCAAGCGCATGAGCACCCGCATCTGGATAACCGATGCTGCGTTCCCCTACTGTGCCGGCTCTTCCCATACGGGCAACGATTTCTATAGTATTTTTTGACCCTTGGACAGCTGCTTCCGCTGCTTTACTTGCCGCCACTTTAATATCATCGCCTTGCTCTGCACTTTGGGTCCAGGCATCTGCAAACGGTACAAGCGCATCAATCAATGTCTTGTCTCCGACGACAGCCCCTCTGCCAAAAGATCTTTCACCCGTATCTTGAATCCCTTTGACAACAGCTTGCATCATATCAGCAAACTCCTGAATGGTCAGCTCTTCCTTCTGCTGAACATTTTTGCTCGCTGCGCGGAAGCCTGATCCCCAGATCGGTCCGGATGCTCCACCGCAATATTCCATAATGACCATGGAACAGGCGTCAAGGAACTCACCGATATTAGTGAGATGATGAGCTAAAATATCCTCCCACTCGACTTTCAGCTGTTTAAAGCCCTTAGCTACACTCATCCCGAAATCACCGTCTCCAGCGTGGGAGTCAAGCTCACAGAACGGAACTTCATTCTCAATAATGACCTGGCTCATTTGATCGAGCAGATAGACGATATTTTGCAAAGTAAACCGATTGTTCTTAATCACCGCTGCAGCAGCATCCGTATTATTCTTAAAGGATACATTGCTGTCTGCTTTCTCTTCTTGGATTACTTCAGTATAGTTCACAGGCTCAAAAGGGCCTTTAATCGACAAGGCTGGTGTATCACAAGGCGCAGATAACCATTTCTTTAGCGTCTCATCCAGCTTCATTATCGTCACCGATGCACCTGCCATGTCAATGCTGGTCATGTAGTTACCAACAAACACTTTAAACACTTGTTTATTCTTAGCGGTTAATTCGCGGATGACAGAATTGTTCAGCAAATATAACTCTTGCAGCGGGGTGCCGCCAAATCCATTAATTAATACGGCTACTTCCTCCTGCTTCTGATCATTCATTTGGAAGTTGTCTAGCAAAGAGGTAACCATTCGCTGTGCTAATTCATCTGCGGGTACAATTTTCTCCCTGCGTATTCCAGGTTCTCCATGGATGCCAACCCCGTATTCCATCTCGTTCTCTTCAATATGAAATGTCGGAGTACCTTTGGCAGGCACGGTGCAAGAGGTATAGGCGAAGCCTATGCTGCGCACATGATCAATTGTATGTTGCGCCGCTTCTTTCACTTCCGCTAAGGACAATCCAGCTTCTGCTGCTGCTCCGGCTACCTTATGAACAAGCACTGTTCCGGCTACGCCTCTTCTCCCTACTGTATAAAGGCTGTCTTCAACGGCAATGTCGTCGTCTACTTTGACATAATCCACTTCGATGCCGTCTTCAGTTGCTAGATGGGCCGCATTTTTAAAGTTCATGATGTCACCGCTATAATTCTTGATAATAAGCAGCGAACCTTTGGTGCTGGCTGTGCGGCGAATCGCTTGATAAACCTGAATTTGGGATGGAGAAGCAAACACATCACCGCATACAGCTGCATCCAGCATCCCGGTTCCTACAAACCCGGCATGAGCCGGCTCATGCCCGCTTCCGCCACCACTGATCAGGGTAACTTTATCTTGATTAATCTCTTTTTTAGAAATCACTTTGAATTTAGGATCGAAATCCAGCTCGGGATGCGCCAAGACAAGCCCGTTACACATTTCCCTAACCAGAGTCTCCGGCTTGTTTATGATTTTTTTCATCTTAAAGCTCCTTACTTGATTTATATTGACGGCCTAATTGATCGGCTGCCATAATTGCTGATGCAACCGCATCCTCCGTAATTGGGAACGGCATCGAATGGATAGATTCCTCAGCAATGCAAGCTTTTTTAGCAACCTCAAGCAGTTCCTCATAGGTTACATGCTCAACACCAATATCCGCTAAGCAAACTGGGAGACCAATCGAAAGACAGAAGTCCAACACTTCTTTTAATTCAGTCCGGTCTGCGTTTTCAAGAACCAGTTGAGCAATCGTGCTGAAGGCTACCTTTTCACCATGATAATAATGATGAGTTCCTTCCAAAGCAGTTAACCCATTATGAATCGCATGAATCGCTGCCAAACCACCGCTTTCAAACCCAAGACCCGATAAAAGAATATTCGTCTCGATTATATTCTCCAAAGCTGGGGTTACGATATTCAGATCGCAAGCCTGCTTCGCCTTGAATCCATTCTCAAGCAATGTCTCATAACAGAGCTTTGCAAGTCCCAGCGCTGTTACTGTCCCTTTAGCTTCACCGCAAACCCCTTCACGAACTCCGCAAGGTAAACCTGCATTCACATTGGAATACGAATTTGCAGTAGCTCTTGCTTCAAAATAGGTTGAAAGTGCATCTCCCATGCCTGCCACAAGAAATCTTGTAGGTGCATTGGCAATAACTGTTGTATCAATCATGACTACACTCGGGCTTTGCTTGAAATAAGCATAATCATCAAATTCACCTTCCGGAGTATAGAGCACCGCTGAGTGGCTTGTCGGAGCATCAGTTGCTGCTATCGTTGGAACGATAATCAGTGCTTCTCCTTCAGCTACACATTTTGCCGTATCAATCGCCTTACCTCCACCCAAGCCAATCGTACATGCACATTGATGCTCCTTGGCTAGCGCTTGTAATCTGGCGACTTCTTGTCTTGAGCATTCCCCGTGGAAGCCGCTTTCAACAAGAGTTATATTAAATTTCTGTTTAGTTGACTCCAGTTTGTCTTTCACACGTGTTACATCATCTGGATGGGCAATTAACAAAGCAGAATCACCAAAGGTTTTTACGAAGTAACCTAAGTTCAATAATTCATTCTCACCTTGTACATATTTCGTCGGACTGATAAATGCTCTTCTCATTTTTCGTTCCTCCTCAGTTGTTTATAGTTATCATTATAGATTGCTCTAATTTAAGAAACATGAAACAATAAAAGCTTATTAAAGCGTTTTCTTATCGTATTTTTTTGTCATAATCGTGAAAAATCGAACTTTCATGTCATTGTGTTGAATTATTCTGTATAATGTTCATTAAGATTCTATAACTTACATAGGAGAATTTTGTGATGTCAAAATCCCGGTTCAATCTAGAAGAAATTATTGATTTGAAGAAATGGGAAAAGCTCCAGGATTCCTTATCTCTTGTAACCAAAATGGCTATTCTTACTGTTGATTACAAGGGTGTTCCCGTGACCAAGCACAGCTATTGTCAGCCTTTCTGTCAAGGTGTGCGCCAGGACTCCCATCTCTCTCAATATTGTCAAAAATGTGATGCCCGCGCTGGAATTGAAGCGGTTCGCCAGAACAAACCGTTTATTTATTTATGTCATTTCAATATTATAGATATCGCGATTCCAATCATTATAGATAATCAATACCTAGGTGCAATTATGGCCGGACAGCTCAAGCTTCGTGAACCTGACGCGCCACAACTGGAGCAGATTGTCTCTCGGCCACCGAATGTGGAGACGAACATGAAGTTTCAAACACTCAAAGAGGATTACCTGGCACTGCCTGTTTTATCCTACGATGAAGTAACAAAGTGTGTTGAGCTGCTGCTGCAGTTAAGTACCTATATCGTGGAGGAAGCCATTCAAAAGCATACTACCGTGGATTTGTACAAAAAGGTTCTGACCACCAATATAGAAGAACCCGCTTCTGCCGAAGCTATGGACGAATCAGACCGTACGTACCGAAAAATCCAATCCATACAACAGGAGTTATCCGAGGCTTTGATTGAGACCAAATTAAAAAATGGTGTTCAAAAGTTCGTCTCAGCGAATTCTGTGCTTCAGCCTGCTTTTAATTACATTTATACACATAAAAATGAGAATTTCAGCCTCAAAGAAATGGCTAAGCTTTGTCATATCAGCCCCAGTTATTTCAGCCGTATTTTCACAAAAGAAACTGGAGAGAATTTCTCCGTCTTCATTGCCAGACTCAAGATTGAATGGGCTAAGCAACTGCTGGAATCCACGGATTCTCCGATCAATCAAGTCAGTGATGATTTGGGCTTTTGCGACACGGGCTATTTCATTAAAACCTTCAAAAAATACGAGAACCTCACCCCGGCTGTATATCGGAATATGTATATGAGGCGATCAGCAAAAGAAACCCTCCGTTAATAAAATTAGCGAAGGGTTAGTTCCTCATTCCCACCAATGCTTCATTTCACTAAATCCTACATCCCATAACTTCACATTCCCTTTAAGGATAAAGGTTATTTCTTTTACGGTAACTAATGCCGTATTGTTGAGTTCAGCTTGGGAACTATATTGTTCACTGGATTGAAGGATCACGTTGCCATCAGCTATAATCATTAGTTCACTGCTAGAATTTTCATTTTCCGGGAATCCAAAGCTGAAATATAACGATACCTCTTTTTTATCACCCAAAGTATAGGTGTATTTTTTAATTTCTTCACCTTCACTGCTGTATAAATTCATTTTTGGTATTATATTTTCACCAGCGATAGTGAAACTGGGAAGATTATGCGTGATAGGCATGCTTCCCGTAAGCTTTTCCAACGTTTGTAATCCCTGCACAGGTCTTTCACTTTTCTTCAGAGTTAAATCAATGATCTCAGAGATTCCCATGATTCCAACCAATAGCACAACAACAGATAATGTCGAAGTAAAAAACGATCTCCTGGTGATTTCCGGGGAAAATCCAATCTTATATGCACAAAATCCGATCATTGCCCCTAACGTATTGGAGATGACATCGGCTACATCAAAGGAACCTAAAAAAGTTAAAGCTTGAAGAGTTTCCAGCCCAAAAATTGTTAAGATAAACAAACAAATAAACTTCTTAAAATGTGTACGATACAGCAAAGGGAATAATACGCCAAAAGGAATAAAAGCAGCGATGTTCCCAAAGTCATAAACCCAAGAAAAGGATAGGTCAAAGAGATCAGGAAAAAGAAGCGGAACACTTTCAGGAATCAACATAAACGTGTATTCATACTGGCTTGATGCATGCTCTACTCTATTGAAAGCAAAAAACAAAAAATATAAGATCAACAGTGTATACAAAATAATTCCTATAATAAGGATCTTCCGTAATTTCACTCCCATAATAACTTCACAATTCCCTCCATATGTCGATGGAAATAGTATATCTCTCCAAGGTGACATTCCCGTGACACTGAAGGTGACGATTTAGTCATTCAAGGCTTATTTCGATAAAAAAGCCATCACCCTTAGTTTAAGGCCGATGACTTTTTGATACATGATATTTTATCTATTCGTGACTAGTTTCCAGTGCTGGCTAGCAGAACCTGTATTATTTGCTTGAATAATATTTGCACCCTCTGTCGTTGAACCCTGATCTACTGCCAGAACTTTTCCACTGTTACGATTAATAATATTGTAAAACTCACCTGAGGGTTCCAAAGTCCACTGCTGGTCATTCGATCCGTTATCATTCCATTGAACACTTTGAGCACCGTTAGCTAATGAACCTCCTAAAATGCCCAGGTTTTTACGACTATTAGTATTGACCAGTTTCGTATAACCATCAGCTGTGCTGACTACAAACCAATTTTGGTCATATGATGAAATTCCGCTGGTCCACTGAACCGCCTTCCCTCCATCTGCCATCGAACCTTGATAGATTCCCAACACTTTACCACTGCTCTCATTAACCAATCGATAACTGTCCACCATAATATGTCCTTCATCTGGAACCAACTCCCACAGCTGATCAGTGCTGCCTGCATCAGCCTGCTGCATAACTTGGGCACCCTCTTCAGTAGAACCCTGCGCTATACCTAACGTCTGACCACTGTTACGATTAACAATCTTGTAGTAGTTACCAGAGGCTTGTAAAGTCCACTGCTGGTCATTGGAATTGTTTTCAGTCCATAATACGGCTTTAGCTCCATCAGTTGTTGATCCTTCTAATATTCCGGCGACCTTACCACTCTTTGCATTCACAATGGATTTGTAACCGTTAGGAGCATAACCACTTTCCGCAGTGGAAATGAGCCAATATTGATCCAAGGAATTAGTCCCACTGCTCCATTGCACGAGCGGATTGCCATTCGCAGTTCCGCCTTCCAATACACCTAAAGCCTTCCCACTCTTCACATTAATTAATTTGTAGTAACCTACGGACATATCACCGTATTTCACCGTGTTTTTCCCACTAAAAAATCCGGCTTGTGGGATAAATAAGCGGCCATTGCTAAGCGGCAGTAGTTGGCGGTTATACCCTGCGTCTACGGGTGGATTATATGGAACCCAGCTGCCGGATGCATCCACTCTAGAAGAGTTGATCAGCACTTCTTTTTTTCCTGCAACGTTTAATACGAGTCTCCCATCTCCCAAAGCAGAAATATAGGGGCTTCCTCCGTACCCTACAAGAGTTCCTACTTCAGTTGGATTCCAGCTCTCAGGATCTGCTGTAATTTTCAAATAATTGGGCACGCCCGGGTATCCGACCATCTCATAGGTCATTGCGTAATTACCATTGCCCAGCTTAGCGATTGTAGGCATTCCTGGACGTAATTTACTGTCTGCAAATGCCACATCAGCTACCACAGGTCCCCAGTTCGTGCCCTCCAACGTAGTCTGATGAACTAACTTCTGGGCATGAGCAGGATCACGTTCATCTGAATAATAAACAATGAGTTTGTTGTTGTGAACCAAAAAGAAAGGCTCCCAAATGGGATCGTAACCAATATCGTTTCGTCCACCTTCAGCAATGGTGCTTACATATGTCCATGTTCTACCTAAATCATTGCTTTTATATAATTCCAACTTGGTAGCTGCTTTGTTGCTTGGCACAGAATTTCCTGCAAGAAGCATAGTACCCGCAGGCATGTTACCTATAGATTGGGGGAGTTCAAACAATTCAGGGCAATTTAACATTCCCCAACCGTTTTGAGTATCCTCCACTTCTCCAACCTGATTCCAAGTGACACCATTGTCAACGCTTTCATAAATAGGGAAAACAGGTGTGGTATTAGAGGTTTGTTCAAATGTAGCATACATTTTATTATTGTTGATGCCACTATATTTAAGCTGGATTGCCCTAGGTGATAAAGCCCCATAGGATGGTGAATCTGCTGGTGGTACATATAAGACGTTAGGTCCGAAAGCGTTTACAATATTACCATCAAAGCTAATCCCTGTGCCAACCACTGTCACTAAAACCAACAAAAAAGTCAAAACCTTTCTCAGTTCTCTTCTCAAAAGTAATTTCTCCTTTACTCTGGGATTTTTTAAACGTATACAGCTTCAATATAATTAATAAACGGATAAATGAGAATGTAATATCTCGACCGGATCATGCAATATGATTACTCAATTATCATCCCCTCAATAAAGTTTTGGAGTTAGATCTGGTTTATATAATAAGGGTGCCCCTTAGCCTTTTCATGGCTTTTAGGGCACCCCTTGGATGTGCAATACAAATGTTAAATATCAAATTTATGTTTAGCGAGTCCTTCTACGATTTGGGGATCATTATGCGAGAAGAAAACACTCTGTTTCGTATCTAACGTAGCTATTGTCTCTAAATCTTTTTGGTTTAATTCGAAGTCAAAAATATTAAAGTTTTCGATGATCCGTTCTTTATGCGTAGACTTTGGAATAGCAATCACGCCTCTTTGGGTTAACCAACGTAAGACTACCTGAGCAACGGATTTCTGATATTTTTCAGCGATAGAAACTAATACTTCATTATTGAAAAGGTTGTTTCGTCCTTCCGCAAAAGGTCCCCATGACTCGATCTGCACATTCTTCTCTTTCATATAATTCGCACTTTCGATTTGCTGCTGAAAAGGATGTGTTTCAATCTGGTTGATTGCAGGTGTAATTTCATTGTGGCTAATCAAATCAATTAGACGATCCATTTGAAAATTGCTGACTCCAATCGCCTTGATCTTACCCTCACGGTACAATTCCTCCATAGCACGCCAGGAACCATATATATCACCAAATGGCTGATGAATTAAATATAAATCTAAATAATCCACTTGTAATCGATCGAGCGATTTGG
This sequence comes from Paenibacillus sp. FSL L8-0333, assembly GCF_037965665.1. Taxonomy (NCBI): domain Bacteria; kingdom Bacillati; phylum Bacillota; class Bacilli; order Caryophanales; family Paenibacillaceae; genus Paenibacillus; species Paenibacillus sp. FSL L8-0333. The sequence goes on along the minus strand of NZ_CP150186.1, from coordinate 3,383,674 downwards.
CAAAGGCTTTCTTAGTACGCTCATAACCGGCATCCTGAATCCAAAGTTTAGTAGTAATAAATATTTCTTCTCTTGGTACACCACTGCGTTTGATGGCTCTACCGACGGCTTCTTCATTTTGGTAAGCTGCTGCAGTATCAATCAGGCGATAGCCTGCCATAATAGCTTCATAAACGCTCTGCTCGCATTCGCTAGCATCATTCATTTGATAGACACCAAAACCAAGGATAGGCATCACTACACCATTGTTCAGAGTTACTGTTTGCATATGAAATCCTCCTATTTACATGTTCTGTGATTAAGATTACAATAATTAGCCTAACAGGTTCGAGTAACACGAAGTCAAGCGATGCTGAGTTCTTTTCGCATCCATTTTCAAGGAGGAATTACAATGTATACTGTGAAGGAAGTTGCCAAACTACTGGGTTTGACTGAACATACCATCCGTTATTATACGGATAAGGGTTTAGTTCCAACGATACAACGGGACAAAAATAACATTCGTCTTTTTGATGATGACTCCATTAATTGGCTAACAGGTGTAAAATATCTCAAACAATGTGGGATGTCAGTAGAAGACATTAAAAGCTATGTAGACTTGTGTTTACTAGGCGATTCTACCATCCACGATCGTTATCAAATCATAATGGAGTATAAAGCCGCTGCTGCAGCTCAGTTGGAAGAGGCCAAACTTAAAGTCAAATATATGGAAGAGAAAGCTGATCATTATCTAGATATTATCAATCAGGTAATTCCGGATGACACGAATCCAGCTAAATGGACAAAATCATGAACAAGAGGCAGATGAACAACTTTTGATTATCAAAGGTTGTTCATCTGCCTCTTAACTTGTTAGGAATCTACTTTTTCTTCTTGATGTGATATCTTTTCATTGTGATAAAGGACGAATTCGTATTTATTCCCCGTTAGTTGATCATTATAAAATACAATTTTACGGTTCAGTATATCTAAGTTTTGTTGCAATGCCTTAATTTCTTGTTCCACTTGTTGCTTACGCTGTTCAAGTAAATTTTTCCGTTCAGGAATTGTCTCGTCCCCCATAGCCCGCCACTCGGTATATTGCTTCAATTCTGCCATCGTCATTCCTGAATCTTTTAAATGAAGTAAAAATTGAACCCAACCTATATCCTGATCTGTATATTCGCGTAAATTATTGTCACTTCGATGTGGAGTAAGTAATCCTTCCATTTCGTAATATCTGAGCGTGCTCTTGTTAACACCGACGATTTCTGCAAATTCTCCAATGGAATAAGGCATGATCCCCACCTCCATTTCTAATTTTGTTTCTATCCAAAGGATATACTTAAACTAATAAAAAACCAAATGTCGGAGTATGAATCCATTTTTATGGCTTGCCTTAAAGTGTACTTTAAGGTCTATACTTCATTTTGAAGCAGTTAATTTCGTTTTATGTAGGGTGGCCTAAAGCTTGGTCGGCATTTAATATTGCCAAAGAAATTTATAAAAATTAAACGAAAGAGGTTTTTTATTATGGCTAATGAGCAACTAAGCAACAGTACTATCTTTCCACTCGGACAAAAGGTTGAAGCTAATTTTATAGGTGATGCATACTTGCAGATGATTTATACTGACGCGACACCTTTGAATGCGCCTATTGGGAACGTAACCTTTGCCCCGGGAGCTCGCAATAACTGGCACTCCCATAAAATCGGACAAGTATTATTAGTTACCGGTGGTGAGGGTTGGTATCAAGAAGAAGGCAAACCAGCTCAATTCCTCCAAACCGGGGATGTTGTGAATATTCCAGCGAACGTAAAACATTGGCATGGTGCTACAAAAGACAGCTAGTTTGTTCACTTAGCCATTTCACCCGGAGAAACAGAATGGTTAGAACCTGTTGATGGTAAGCTTTATAATCAATTGTAAAAAAACGCATCGGGTCTATGGACTCGATGCGTTACTTTTCTATATCGTCTTTTTGAGAAAACTAAACTCTATTGCTCAAGAAATTGGTAAACTGCCATCATCTCTTGTTTATTCAACTCACGAATACGATTGAAAATTGGAATATCAGCTACAGCCTCAATGTTTAAGCTTTTAGAAACAACGTCACTTACTTTACCCGTTAGCCAAGTTTGCACATCTATACCTTCAACGACTTCCTTACGCCCTTCATCATTGATGCCACTCGCATAACAACTAACACAAGGAATCGTTAATTTATATACGCCATCATGAAGTCCATCTTCCGAAATAACTTTTTTTCCTTTACAGAATGGACATGGATGGCTTGCTTTAATCTTATTAATTAAGGTGACGATTTTTTTGTAACCAAACGCTTCATAGACATAAGTCAGCTTTTTATATTTTCCATTAGTGAAACACTTATCTATGATATTTTCTCTTGTTTCGTGGATATTGGCAAAATCACAGATCGTAATCCGGTTTTTCCTGCTGATGGATTCGATACTGCTGCTAATGCTGTCCCAGAATGGCAAGGCATTTTGTAACACCATTTCATATTGCGCAAAACTTCCTAACTCTAGTTCAAGCATTTTTAGAGCGACTTGTGATTCCCTGGGTAATAGAGAGACCTCTTCTGTCAAAACCATATCTCCGCCCACGATGGCTTTCATTTTTTCTAGTACCTGTAATTCACCAACGGTGCTAATGACTTGTTCAAGGGGCATCCCAATAAGCTCGCGAATATCAGTGTCGCCGAATTTAAGCTTTTTATGATGATTTAACACCGTTCCTTGACAGATTGGACAAGTAATCATTTTTTTGGACGCTTTAATATGCTCTTTAATAATTGATTTCGAAATGACCATATAGTTCCCGATAATGGTATTAAAGCCTTCCCAAGTTCTCGAGGCTTTAGCTGCTTTATCATAGAAGGACTTTTCCCAATACCCGTATAAAAAGGTGTGTTTTTCAGCTTCTGTCATCTCATTATAACTTTTGCTAATATCTTGTCCGAGCTCATTCTTTAACTCATCAAAGATGAATTTTATTTTTGGTAATTGATAGAATTTCAGAATCTCCATCGCATCTGGATGTAATGAGCCGTCCCAAAAGGGGACGTTCTTGTCCTGAAGTACAATATCAAAATCAAATTCTTCAATCACACGGCGGCCCTTACAGCTTGGACAATGATTGTCTGATTGATAGAAATCAAAGCTTTTTGTATCCTTATTAGTGGGATGCGCTGCCACAATATGGTTGATCAAGCCACCCATTTCATAAAGGAAAGTAAACTGACTATACAAGTGTCGTTCCAGATCAATGGCGATGACAGGTGCAATCGTATCCGATTCATATTCACCATAAATCAGGCGGGCCATGGAGGATAAGCTTTTTAATATGCCACCTTTATAGATGTTCTCTGCATTTTTAAAATAGGCGATCTGATCTTCTTTTAAATAGGCAATTCCATTTTGTTGCTGGAGTGTTGAAGAAATGTGCGCAGGCGCCACGCTATCTGCACTGTTTTGTTGACGATAATAATCATCATGACTGAGAACATCAAGATGCTCCACAGGTGCAAGCTGTCTTTTGCCAAAATCAACGATAAAATCAGAGTTATCTAACATATAAGAATTATGTTCAATCATGATTATGGAGACAGATTCATCCTGCAAAATGTCCCTAATGCTGTCAATGAATTGATTTAAAATATTTTGTGATAAACCTTTGGAAGGCTCGTCAAAAATAAAAAGTGTATGTGGATTTCTTGAGCCCGCAAACAGCTCAGAAACTAAATGGACACATTGAAATTCACCCGTGGATAAGGACTGTGTTTTTCGCTCCAACGTCAAATAACCAAGTCCAAGCTTGATCAATAAGCTTAGTCTTTTATGAGCAATGTCCTCATTTGGCAGTTCAACAATAATATCTTCAATCGAGCGCTCAAAAATATCATCAATATCCTCACTGTATTTTGTCAGTTTCCTTTTAATATCAAGAAAAGTGGCAACGGTCGAGCGACTGGTAATCGACTGATTTCGATCTTGCCCTACGATCACCAGCTTATCTTTGGAATAACGCTTTAGAAAATCTTTGACCATACATTCATTAACCAGCGTAGATTTACCACATCCGGACTCACCTGTAAAAGTTACCAGCCTATTTTGGGGAATCTGAATCTCGGCCATTTGAATATTACGACAATAAAGATCATGAAATTGATAATATTCTGCAGGTGCTGCCTGATTTAGTTCTTTATTGATGGGCTCAGGACGTGGTGATTCCTCAACAATTTTCCCGCCATATTTGCCACTGCCAGGTCCAAAGAACAAGTGTTTATCCGCTGTGTCCAGCACCGTGTCAGAATGGTCAATGAGCCAAATTTGATTTTTATATCCCAATTGTTTAATCTCCGCTAAAATCTTCAATAGGGTTTGGTGATCGAGACCCACGGAGATTTCATCAATGATAATCACGGTATTTTCACTTGTTGCCATAAATTCTGCCAAGTAAAGTCGTGTTAATTCTCCGCCTGACAATGTACCCATAATACGATTTAATGTTAAATAACCAATATTCATATTGATTATATTTTTCAGGATTTGTTGTTTACCCTCACTTATCTTAAGCTTTTCTGCTAGTTTAAAAATGGTTTCGATGCTAAAGTCGTTTAGATCGGAAATACTCTGTGCTTGATCCGATAATTCAATTTTATATTGTTCAGCTGCTTGATTGTAGCGTTTTCCTTGACACTTTTTACACTCGATATTTTTTGTAGTTCCACGCCCCTTACAATCAGGACACCAACCTAATTCATTATTAAATGAAAAAACCTCTGGAGAGAGATTATATTGTTCAGCAAGAGTGACACGGATTTCAGTAAACACACCTGTATGTGTGCCAATGGTTGACCGAGGATTTGAAGATATGGATGACCTACCAAGAAAAAGAACAAGGGGCATTGCTTCCATTTTGATCGCACTGAAATTAGTCTCCATAATATTGGGGAATAAATACTGGTATTCAGCTTTTGGCAATAAGGAAACGAGACGTTTTTTTGATTCTTCCCCAATCGTTTGACAAAAAGTTGTTTTACCAGATCCAGACAAACCAGCAATTCCTAACGACTCATCCACTGGCAGTACCGTTTCTAATCTGTTAATATTGTTCGCAATTAAATGATTTATTTTCATAGTAAGCTCATCTCATCTCCATTCTCTTCATCTAGTATTGCCATGATATATTCCATTAAAAAGGGCACTTTCCCTGTTCCAGAAAAGCGCCCTATTCTTGAATTACAATTCTGCTAATACCTTTTCGAGCTGACCACCCATATTTGTCCAGGCATATTTAGCACCTTCGATGGCTCCTTGGCGGGCTTTCGTCTCTTCACTAAATCCTGATTGATCTAGATGGAGATTAACCTTCCCCTCTGAATCTTGACTCACAGTCCAAGTAACAGTAGTACTTTCTCCCGCACTATTCCAAGTATAAGATAACGTATGAGGCTCATCCACGACGAGTACTTCGCTATCTACAATTCCATCCCACCATTCATTTGGCTCAGCACGGAATTGAAATTTATGACCAACGACTGGTTTAAAATCATTACTCCAGATCCATTTCGCAAGCGTATCCGAATCCGTTAAAGCATTCCATACCTTCTCGATCGAACTTGTAAATTGAAAATCTAATGATACATCTGGTTTCATAGTTATTCCTCCAATATAAGTTTTAATTTATCAATTCTTTGCTTCCAGAATCCTTCATAAAAAGATACCCAATCTTGAATTTCTTTCAAAGGATTGGCATTCAACCGATACCTCGTCTCTCTGCCAACCTTTCGAACAATTACGAGACCAGCATCTTTAAGTATATTTAAATGCTTCGAAACGGCTGTACGACCCATTTCAAAATGAATCGTTATCTCATACAGAGGTAATTCATCAACATCAGCCAGAATTTGAAGAAGTTTTCGTCTTGTTGGATCCGCAACAGCGTCATAAACATCCCTCACTTGACTATTGTCGCTCACAACCACCCCCACCTTTTCCGTAATATTTCCTGTAATGTCACCGAGTATCCATCAATATTACCTAATAGGACACCATTTGGTGTCTGATTGATTATAAGACACCAAATGGTCACATGTCAACAATCCAGTGAAAAAAAGCATTACCAAAAGCAAGTCCCGCTTAGGACTGCTCCTGATAATGCCTCCAGATGAATCATTTCGTTTTACGATTTAATAATCAATCTAATTGTTCTCCATTAGTAGCGATAACATTTTTGTACCAATAAAATGATTTTTTCTTTATACGACGTTTTGTACCTCTGCCCATATCATCTTGGTCCACATAAATGTAGCCATAACGCTTGGACATTTGATTTGTTCCTGCACTCACCATATCTATGCAACCCCAGCTTGTGTAGCCCATTACATCTACACCATCTGCAATGGCTTCTTTTATTTGCTTAATATGTTCTTTTAAATAATCAATTCGATAATCATCCTCTATAACATCGCCTTCTTGTAATACGTCTAAAGCACCTAGGCCATTCTCTGCAACAAGTACCGGCTTTTGATAAAGGTCATACAATTGGTTTATTGCAGTTCGTAAACCCTTAGGATCAATCTGCCAACCCCAATCACTGGATGGTAAATAAGGATTTTTCACTCCGCCTGTAAGCAAATTCCCTTCTGCGCCTTCTATCTTTTCTGGATGTGCACTGACTGCACCAGACATATAGTAGCTAAAGGATACATAATCCACTGGATAGTCTTTCATGATTTGTTCATCCTCAGGCTCTGTTTTCAGAACTATATTTTTTTCTGCAAACATTCGAGCGGTATAAGCCGGATAGTAACCTCTCGCTTGTACATCAGTAAAGAATAAAGAGGTACGTTGTTTATCAACTGTGGCTTGAACGTCGTCAGGATCGCAGCTATAAGGAACAAGAAGTTGATAACTAACCATACATCCAACCATTGCTTGAGGATTACTTTCTTTACACGCTTTGGTTGCAAGTGCACTTGCTACAAATTGATGATGTGCTCCTTGAAACATTGCTTGTTCAATATTCGGGTGATTTTCTTCGATAACTCCTAGACTTACATATTGGTGGTGTACTACACAGTTAATTTCATTAAAAGTCATCCAATATTTCACTTTATGTTTGTATCTTTCAGCTACAGTGGTTGCATAGCGAACAAAAAAATCTATAACTTTCCGGTTCACCCAACCTCCATACTTAGTTGTTAGATGAAGTGGCATTTCATAATGGGATAAAGTAACAATAGGCTCAATTCCATATTTGTTCAATTCATCAAACACACGATCATAAAATGCAAGACCTTCTTCATTAGGGATTAATTCATCCCCATTTGGAAAAATACGAGTCCAAGCAATGGACATGCGGAAGGCTTTAAAACCCATTTCGGCTAATAAAGCAATATCTTCTTTATAGTGGTGATAAAAATCCACCCCATGTCTTTTGGGATAATACTTTTCACTTGCGGGATCTTGTGCTTCTTCTATTTGCTTATGAGTCATGAGGTGCCACTGGTCAGACCAGTTTTTTTTAGGGGTGTTTTCGTCAAAAATATATACATCTGCTAGAGAAAGCCCTTTACCGCCAACATCACTTGCTCCTTCTAGTTGATTAGCAGCTGCTGCTCCCCCCCATAAAAAGTTTTCTGGAAATGTCGTTTTCAATTCAAACATGTGTAAACCCTCCTTGTTGTTAAATAAAACATATACTACGGATTAAACCTGTTGGATAAGGGCATCTTGTTCTTCTTTATATTTTTGATTATCCATTATTCTAAAGAACGGATAGTAAATAATAAACGCTACTGCAAACAGTACAATTTGTAAGATCATTCCCGAGATACTACCTGTCATCAAATATCCGCCGATAATTAATGGCATTGTTCCCGGAGGCAGTACACCTATTGGCAACGCTACTAATCCAAAATCCATGGAGAGATAGGTTATCAAAACAGTAACAATCGGTGTTATAAGAAATGGGATTAACATCATTGGGTTTAATACGATGGGCATCCCGAAAATTAACGGTTCATTGATATTAAATAGTCCTGGTCCAATCGTCAGTCGACCCATTTGTTTCAGCTGTTTGCTCTTCGCAAAGAATAACATTGCAATCGTTAGTCCTAGAGTTGCACCAGAACCCCCGATAAAGATAAGATATCTGAATTCTGCTGTAACAATATTATGGACGGGTGAACCCGCTGCGTAAGCTGCAGCATTTTCTGAGGTCAATTGCAACCAGATAGGCAACATGACAGAACCTACAATGGTGGAACCATGTAATCCTATTGCCCATAATAAGTTGATTAACAAAAACACAACAATTGTTCCCGCTAAGCTTGTACCAACAGTAGTTAATGGTTGTTGAAGAAGTTTGGCAACAATGGTATGCACGTTATCAAAACCAGTGAAGTTCTCAACGAGTAGGCGAACTCCCCAGACACTCACGATAACAAAGAAACCAGGAATAATCGCTGTAAAGGATTTAGCAACTGTTGGCGGCACACCATCCGGCATTTTAATAACTATATTTTTTTGTACGATTCTGCGATATATTTCTGTTGCGAAGATTGCGGTTAACAATCCTACAAATAATCCTTGACTCGAAAAATAGTTCACGTTCATTGCTTTTGTGACAACATCATCTACTGTGAAAGATGTTGATGGAGTGACTACAAAATATGAACATAATGCCACAGCCCCTGAGGAAAGCGGATCCACTTTATAGCTCTCTGCTAGTCTATAACCAACGGCAAATGTTGCAACTAATGCGACAAGGTTAAATGTACCATTGTACGGATATAGTAAGGCTGTTTTGATATTTGGATGGGCGACCAAGAAATCTAAATAGGCTGGAATTGGCAGGTTTGCTAAGATTAAAAAAATGGAACCGATAATAATAAACGGGATAGTTAAAACCATTGCATCGCGAAGCGCTTGTAAATGCCGCTGACCAGAGATTTTACCTGCAACTGGCATTACCTTATCTTCTAAAAATTTCGTTATTTTATCCATAGTTTCTTGCACGCTCCCGAAGAAGTATTTTCTTATTGCGATGCCACTTCTTTTTGATCCTATTTTGAAAGCTTATAAAGTTCAATTATTTCCGTAACAAGTAAAGAAATGGTCTCAACACTCATTAGTTGGTCTTCAGCATGCATAAGGATCAGTGAGAATTGAAGCTGTTCGCCATTTGCTTCTCTTTTGATTAATGATTTATGCATTTTATGACCTTCTCTAAAAAATTGCTTTGATTCTTCTAATTTTTCTTGTGCCTCTTTAAATTCTCCCTCTTTGGCTGCGAAAAGCGCCTCCATTACTAAGCTTTTAGCTGCGCCTACATTACTGATAATGTTAAAAGCCACAGTATAGTATTCCTCTTTCACTTCATCTACCATTACTCTCTGCTCCTCTCTTATCTCTATTTACTTTCAATTAATTGCAATGCTTGTTCAAGTACTTTTTCACCGTTCATCATTCCGTAATTCAACATATCAATAGCTTCTATAGGAATGTTTTTATCTGCTAATCTTGTTTCTAATTGCTTTTTCATATATTTCACCTGAGGTCCTAACAATAAGACATCAACCTTTTTCTCTTGCAAAGTAATATCAATTTCAGATGCTGATTTAGCAAAAACATCGACATCCAACCCTTTTTCTTCAACAACCTTCTGCATTTTTGTTACTAAAAGGCTTGTACTCATTCCTGCTGAACACACCAACATAATTGTATTCATATTGACTTCCCCCTAAAATTATCATTTATTGAACACCTTTAGTGTAAACTTAAATCGCTTTCTTTTTAAGCTAACCTTTTTCCAAATCAACAGGAAACGGTTACATTGCAAACAGTAAGGCCATACCTAATTTCTCACTCACTCTAGTTTAGTAATTGTATAATTTCTTCCACAGAGTCCTTGGCAAGGATCTGCACAACAATCTCTTTATCCTCTATCAATGATCCTAGCTTTTTATACATTTTATCTAGGTCGACATTGTTTCCTTCTTTAATGTTTAATAAACAAATTAATTGCACCATTTGCTTATCATTCCAACGAATAGGACGTTTTAACGTACAGATTGTCCAAAAGGTTTCCGAGGTAACTGGAAGTGAAGGATGTGGAACAGCGACAAGATTTCCAAAACTAGTGGGTGCATAGGACTCCCTTTCAACTACTAAGGATTCATAATGCTCTGGTACAAGCCCTTGTTTTGTTAGCTCATTGCTTAAAAAATGAATCACACTTTCCTTTGTGGTAAATTCTTTTTTCACGAATACTCTAGATGCGTCAAGGTAAGAATGAGTTTCTGCCACCTGTTCTGAAGACAATAAGACGTCCTTGATTCTTTTGAGGTCTTTAGCTTCTAAAAAGGTATTTACAACATAGACGGGAATACATATATCTTCATTGATCGGAACTGTACTGATAATAAAATCAATCGAGGATAGGTCCGTTTCTGCTAATTTGTAAAAACTAATTGTGTCTACAATCTGCAATAGATTCTCAAATGAATTGATCAATCGGTAATAAAGTAATTTGGCACTTCCAACACCGGACGCACATACAAGAATAACTCGTTTTATTTTTTTGTTTTTATTTTTCATTCTTTCTAAAGCAACCCCAATGTGCAAAGCAATGTAAGCAACTTCATGTTCTCCAACTTCTAAATCCAAATAGTAGTTAATACATTTACTCGCAATAAGTGCTCCTTCGAATGCGGCTGGAAAACTCGTCTTAATATCATTCAACAGAGGATTTCTAAAATTCATGTTGTATCTTAACCTATTCATCGCAGGCCTAATGTGAAGGGTCAGGGCTTGAATAAATTCATGGTCATGGCCAAAATCCCAATTCAACTCAGTTTGTAAACTTTTCAAAATACAGCTGACAATGGAGTCCACTTCATCGAACTTACTGTATTCCGTTAAATTTTCTTTCGGCAGCAACTTTGTTCCAACTAAATGGATGATAATATAATTAATCTCTGAATCAGAAAAGAGCAAATCTGTGAACTCTTCTATGTCTTTAACAATTTCATGGGCAACAATTTTTTCAAACGGGTACTCTTCCATAAGATTTACCGACGGTTCTTCGATTAAAAATCCCTCTTCGATACGTTTACAAGCTATTATTAAGTGAATAGCGAGGTTTTCCAAGGAAATATCTGAAATCTCAATTTTGTATTTATTTACTTTGCCAATGATAATTTCTTTAATTTTCGTGTATACCTCTTTGTCAAACAAAGTAAAGTTATCGAGGGTCGGATCGGAGTTTTCTTCTCTTTTGTATAAAAAATTGGACAAACATATTCGTTTCTTAAATTCATCGCCCTCTATAAACAGGCCATAATGAGGCCGATTAACTAAATTCAGGTTGTATTTTTCCAGTATCTTACGCACTTCTTTTAGATCGTTTTGGATTGTTGATTTAGATACAAACATCTCATCTTCAATAGTGACCAACTTGATATAGTTATTTTCTAATAAAAAACGGCTCAACAAATAAAAAACCCTATTATCTTGTTCTGAAAAATCAAATGTAGAATGACTGATTTTATCATTAGTTAACTCATGTAATTTTTGAGAGAATGTATCTTTATCGATGATTCTTATAACGAAGCCTTTCCCACGAATCAATTCTATTTTCAGGCCTAATACGGAAGATATATTTTGTAGTTCCTTTAAATCATTACGGATCGTTCGATCGCTAACATTCAGTTCTTTAGAAATCCATGCAGCTGTGACAGGTTGATTAGAATTAATTAAATATAAAAGTATTTCTTTTTGCCGTTTTGAAAACAATTCTATCCCTCTTTCTTATCCAGAGTATGAATATGAGCTAATATTAACTGAAGCATACATTTACATACATTTGCTCATTTTTTTATATCGGTTACAATATCACTTCCTAAGAAAATTTGATAGTGTTCTTACAGTACCAAACGAAACAGGCGTCCTCATTTAAGAAGACACCTGTTTGAATTTCAGCCAGCTTATCGAGTCATAGGCAATGATTTTGCGGGTTAACTCAACTTCTGCTGTAGTATAATTGCTAGTTCTTCTGCTGAATCCCACACAATAGGACGAATATCCTTAAGCTGTACAAAAAGTTTATCCGCCTCAATACTGTTTACGGTCCATAATACGGGTATGTTTAAACCAAGTGCATATCCCGCTGAGAAATACACCTCTGGGGATTGTCCCGTTAAATCTGCGATAATCAGTTTGCTATCTGCGATTTGTTCCAACTCGTATTTTTCACCACTCTGAGTTTTCGTATGTGTTAATAAGCGCGGAAGAAAACCACACTGCTCTATTTTGGGCAATAACTTCTCCAGCCATGTTGTAGACAAATTCTCTTCATCCGACACGAGCACGAGGCAAGGTTTTAGTTTCTTACCTCCAGCGCTTTCCGCAGCTTCATTCCAGCCGGTTTCAGTAAGCTTAAAGGTCATGCCTTCCCTGATCAGAAGCTGATCACTTATCAACTTGTCTATGATATATACCAGCTCTTGCAGATTGGGAGAATACGTCAAGTTATAGCTGCTAGAGAGGGGTTGAATGACAACCGCTTCCCCCGGGCCTTCAGAATGTCTATATAAATATTGCAGTAGACGGTTTCCTTTATCTTCAATGCTCACAGGTATTTTGGGTGAATTTACAATGGACTCTAAATCATCAGCAGATATAGTGATCTTTTCATCACAATCAGTCAGCTCACGTATGTAAGCCGATACTACATGCAGCATATCGCGTTTCTTTTGATGCGGGAGTGAATTAATGGGTTCGTAGCTGTCTCTACGTAGACTATAAAACCCGCCTGGTGAACAAGAACAGCCTATATATCTATCGTTATCGCCTTCTGGTTCAATGGAAACAATCTCATCACAGAACAAACAGTGTTTCTTAATCATGACAACTTTTCACCTCTTATTAAGTGTTAGCCTCTACCTTACCAAGATTTTTTTGAAAAGTAGACAAGAAGATATTTCCTGTAGCAGGTTATCCCAAGGCATAAACGTAATATTTCGAGGCTCGAATGTAGATTTTATTCAATAAAAAACCGACATAGGAATCAGCTGTAAACTGAACCTTCTGTCGGTTGATATAAGCTTGGAGCCAGGCATTTAGGATTGAGATAAACCTTCTATAACTTTATCAATATTCCATTTGATCATCTTAATGTATGTGTCGCCCTCTTCGCCTTTCTTAGCTAAAGAATCGGTGAAAATCTTAGAGTGTATCGGTACTCCCGTTTCATTTGCGATGGTTTCCATTGTTTTTGGATTTACGCTAGTTTCCAGAAATAATGCAGGCACTTGATTTTCATCAATGATCTTAATTATATTTTTCATTTGCTCTGGCGTTCCTTGACTATCCGTATTGATCTCCCAGATAAAAGCCGATTCAAATCCGTAAGCTTTAGAAAAATATTTGAATGCTCCTTCGCTGGTAACAAGGATACGTTTCTCTTGTGGAATTTTTTCGACTGCTTCTTTTGCATATTGATCCAATTCATTCAGTTTCTTAACATATTCCGATTGATTATTAAGATAAAATTCTTTGTTGTCGGGATCTTTTTCGATTACACGTTTTGTGATGATATCTACATATTTTATTGAATTCTGAATATCCAGCCAAGCATGAGGATCTACCTGAGTTTCTTTTCCTTTTTCTGTTAGATACATTGGAGATACTTCATCTGAGACTGCAAAAGCAACATCCTTTTTATTAGTCACATCTAGAAGATCTTGAAACCACCCCTTACCTGTTTCTAGGTTCAAACCGTTATAAAACACTAAATCTGCGCTAGAAACCTTACTTGTATCCTTGGGTAATGGATCGTACATATGCGGATCTGTTCCGATGGGTACCATACTGTAAACTTCAGCTTTCTCCCCTACAATGTTTTCGGTCATATCAGCGATAATGGAGTATGTTGCAACAATCTGCAGCTTATCATGGTCTGCTTCTCCTTCACTAACCTTTGAGCATGCGGTAAGAAGTACGATAAACATTGTCAAAGAGAGTATTTTTATGGTCTTCATCCTTGTTTCAACCCTTTCCTGAAAAAATTATTTTTGGGTGAGATTATAAATGAAATTCCGAACATGCTTACGCCGACCAGAACAATCGTGGCACTTGTAGGTAAATTGAATTTAAAGCTTACAATTACACCTATAATCCCGGATACAGCGCCGATTGTAGAAGCCAGGATAATCATGTGGAACAGCTTATTCGTCCAGAGATAGGATGTAGCAGCAGGAATAACCAGCATTGCAATCACAAGCACAATTCCTACTTGAGATAACGAAGATACGGTAACCACAGATAGGAGCATCATCAATAAATAATGATAGAACCCTGTTTTTAACCCATAGGCTTTGGAAACAACCGGATCAAACGAACTCATTAAAAGCTCTTTATACAGCAATGAAATGATGGCAATAACAACAATCATAATAATAAAGGATTGCATTAACTCCGACTGTGGGACGGCCAGAATATTACCAAACAGAATGTGAGTTAGATCAAGCCCGCTTTTGGCGAAAGTAATTAGGACAATGCCTAGCGCAAAAAATGAGCTAAGAATAATGCCAATAGAAGTGTCACTTTTAATATTGCTGCGACTTGTTATAAATTGAATGAGAACTGCTGCTAATAGTCCAAACAGTGAAGCTCCAAGAAGGATGTTGATTCCTAAGATATAAGATAACGCCACCCCAGGTAACACTGCATGTGATAACGCATCTCCCATTAATGACATCTTTCTGAGCACAATAAAGCTTCCTAAAACCCCTGATACAATTCCAAGAATGATAGCAGATAATCCCGCGTTAAGTGCATATATTGGAATGTTTAATACCCCTGAGAAATAATCAATCATGATCTGTCGCCCCCATCCCTTTGATCACCAGATTACCTAAGGACGCACCATAGGCGCTGAGGATATTCTCTGGCGTAAAGGTGTCTTTAACGTCACCAAAAGCAATTAATTTCTTATTGAGAATGATGACTTTGTCAAAATATTCTTCGACCTCATGCAAATCGTGATGAACGATGAGTATGGTTTTTCCTTCTTCGCGAAGTTGTTTAAGCAGCTTTACAATGATTTTTTCACTGACTAGATCTATGCCAACAAAAGGTTCATCTAAAAAAAATACATTTGCTTGTTGTGCAAGAGCCCTGGCGATAAAAACTCTTTGTAGTTGTCCTCCGGACAGATTGCTGATTTGTTTATTCGCAAGATCACTTATATCCACCATCGCCATACATTCCTCGACTCTTTGCCGCTCTGTTTTTCCGGGACGCTGGAAGATTCGCAAATTAGGGTAAGTTCCAGTCAGCACTGTATCCCTTACCGTGATTGGAAAAGAAAGATCAATGTCATTCTTTTGCGGCACATATGCGATCTTCCGTTTGTACTCAGAAATATCTTTTCCCTCCACCATAACTGATCCTGTTCTCTTCTTTATCACCTCTAACAAAGACTTGATAAATGTAGATTTCCCGGCACCATTTGGTCCGATAATTCCGATTGCATACCCAAAGGGAATATCAATATTTACATTTTCTAGTGCAGAATTACCGAAATAATCTACGTTTAGGTTTCTGATTTCAATCATAAAAAAAACTCCTTATCTCTGTTAAGTTCATATGTAGCACTGTTCTGTTCACCCGGTTAATTTATTTCCTAATAGAAACAATGATTCCTTTGGTTCAATTTGTTTCCCTCGGTAAACATTTATTCTTATATACAATATATTTACCCAAGGGCAATATGTCAACAACAATCCTTAAATCAACAAAAAAAAGAACCCAAGTGATTTGAGTTCTTTTTCATTATTACAATATAAAAATATCATAGTTGCAGTAGTTTTAAACATCTAGGCTGCATCAAATAACCCCCTGTAATAAGCTCTGCCTGCAATTGAATCGTATATTCTCCTGCCGTGGGGAGATACAGTTCACCTACTTGAAAGCTTTGAAAATTATTAACCTCATCGGTAGAAATAACTTTAGCTTGCAAAATTTGATCCGCAGCCTTGATGAGGTAGACTCCGCCACCCCCATTCTCTCCTTCTTCGCTGCGATATGCGATACTAACTTGAAATCTTACCGGACCTAATGTCCGGACATGCCAAACTGTGGTATCCTCTCTATCCTTCCAGTCCAACAAATTATCATGGTCTTTTTTTCCTGTATCGTAACGGAGGGTTGGACCAAAGATCTCGCTTTCAAATACCCCCAATTCTAGTAAGGTATCTTCTCCAAAGTCCAATAATTTGACTGAATTACCTTCTACAGGTTCTGCACAGACAATTGCGATGACCAGCGGCATGTTGTTAGAATTTTCGGCAAAGTTCGGTAAGCTGGGGAGTTCGACTTCCAGATCCTGCTCAGATAGCTTTGTGAAAAACAGCTCCTCCCCTCCATCTAAAGCAAATACCTTTTGAACAGCGGTCTTCAGACCGGGAACGATTAGCTTATTTCTCTTCTTAAGATCGAAAACATGCAGATATAATGTGTTTCCTTTCAAAGTGCATCTACCCCAAGACGGTTTGGCTGTGGGCGATTCTCCAGCACCGTAAATGCTATCCCCATTGGTATTTAACCAATCTCCTACTTCAAGCAAAATGGATTCGGATACTGGATCCCATTCCCCTGTCGCTGTTGGGCCGATATTGATAACCAGATTCCCATTTTTGCTTACAACATCGATGATCTGGCGGATGATAGTTACAGGGGATTTCCAATGGTGATCGGATCTCTTATACCCCCATGAGTCATTTAACGTAATAATATTCTCCCAGTACTTACCAAGGTTACGAGTCGTAAGTTGATTATCAGATGTATTTGAATAATCTCCAAGTGGTGCTTTCCATACTCTGCTATTGACCAAACAATCTGGCTGAATTGCATGAACCGCCGCCAAAAACGCTTCTCCTTGCTCACGGGTCAGTTTGCCCCCGCAATCAAACCACATTAAACCAACTTTTCCGTAGTCCGTCAGCAGCTCACGGACTTGAGGGATTGATTTGCTGTGCAAATATCGTTCAAAGCGGGTGTGTTTATCGGTATCATTTAACCAAGTTTGAACGTCATCATAAGCGCCGATATTCAGTGGATAATCCCAGGTATTCCCTTGAGAGTCTGGATCATGCCAATCCATCGCATGGGAGTAGTAAATTCCGAGTACCATTTCTTCCGCACGACATGCCTCCATTAGTTCCCGAAGGGGGTCACGGCCCAATGAGGTGTGCTTACTGATCGAATATTGGGATACACTCGAGTCATACATCGCGAAGCCGTCGTGATGTTTAGCTGTAAAGATGATATATTTTAGGCCAGCACGCTTGGCAGTCCGCACCCACTTCATTGCATCAAAAGCTGATGGATTGAACGCCGCGGCCATTTCCTCATATTCAGCAACTGGGATCTTCGCGCGTAGCATAATATGCTCACTGTAAGAAGCTTGTATTTCTTTTCCCTTCCATTCACCCGCAGGCAGGGCATAAGGTCCCCAGTGAATAAACAAGCCGAGCCTTGCTTCCTGCCACCATTCCATACGCCGAGCCTGCTCGTTATCTATCGGAGTGTCGACCGACTGTATACTATACGGATCATCGAGAAGGTTTTCTGTTGTTTTTCCGTTCCTTACCATAACTGAAGAACGGCTCCGCGGAGTTTAGAAACAGCCTCGACGAAGAAATAATCGCCATAGATCAGTGGCGTATCAATATGCACACCCCCTGGAAGATTGGATGTTCCAGAAAGAATCAATCCCTCCTCTTCCGGAATGTCCCAAGCCCCATAATTCTCATAAAGTGAGCGAACGATTTGTTCTGCGGCTCGGAGGTAAAAAGAGGCTTCTGCCTGTGGTACGATCTTTGCCAGCTCGATCAAGCCACATGCCGCACATGCACCAGCAGAGGTATCACGCGGCTTTTCGCCTGCATCAGGTGCCCTGAAATCCCAGTGAGGTACATGATCCTCCGGAAGATTAGCCAAGAAGAAGTGCGCAGCTCTTTTAGCTCCCGATAGAAACTTGTTCTCTCCGGTATAGTGATAAGACAAAGTAAGACCGTAAATCATCCATGCGCTGCCCCGTGCCCAAGCGGATTCTTCCGCATAACCTTGGCCGGCCATAGCGCCGATTTTTTCTCCTGATTCCGGGTTGAACTGCAGAATATGATAACTTGATCCATCTGGACGTAAAAAATGCTCCACTACCGTTTCCGCATGCGCAGCGGCGATATGCCGGAAACGCGGATCCTCTGTAACTTCCGATGCCCAGTATAATAAGGGCAGATTCATTACAGTATCAATGATGGACCATCCCGCCCGGTTTATCTTCTCCGTGTCATGCCAGGCTCTGATAAATGACCCTTTCAGGTTAAAGCGGCTGGCCAGTTGAGCGGCAGCCATCAACCCGCGCTGCTTGGAGCGTTCATTACCAGTCACTCGGTAATTGGCCAAAGCTGAGAGTGTCCATATAAAACCAGCATCATGATGTACGGTAAGGGCATAAAGAGGTTCATCCAATTTCTCTTCAATTTGCTCGGCGATTTCTTGCAGTGCCGGATGATTACCTTCTGCGGCAATCTGCCACAAAATACCCGGCCAGAACCCTGCTGTCCACCATGATGGACGCATGTTATCGTATACTCCGCTCACGGAAGCATGCGGAAAACTAACACCAATTCGCTTACTATTCTTTTCCACTTTATTTACAATTTGTTGCCATGCGCTATCCGCCCATTCCAGAGTAGACTCCGAAATCAGCAGTTCGCGAGTTTGTTGAGTTGGTAGTACTTCTCCCATTCTAGTTCCTCCTGTTAACACTGATGATATTTATGAAATTCAATTTCTTAAAACGTTGTCCGTAGTGGAATGACCATATTCCAAGTGTGCTTCGCATTTCGGAACCCTCCCGGTCCATCTGCTACTGCAGCGAATAAATGGGTAGGAACCCCTTCCTGAAATAATAGGAACGGACGTTCAAAGCTGCCCATCCACTGCACAGTGCCGTCCTCCCAGAGAACCCGCCGGGAATACGATTGCGTTGAATCAGCCAGCTGCCAGTCGGTTCCATCCGTAGATGATGCAAATATCCCACCGTGCTTTTCTCCACATATCCGGCCATCCATATCCTTGGCGATCATTTGGTACCCGTCCGCGGACCGCCAGATAAATGGATCTTCAATATGGGACCGCTCTGGTGGAAACAGAGGTGCGTTGTTAATTACTCTATATGGCCCTTCGTCCTTAGATGAACCGGCAATGCCAAGCGTCATCTGTCCATAGGAATTGCCTTCGTATTTGCGGGCTTTATATACCAATAGCAAGGAGCCATCTTCGCGGATACAAGGAGCCGGATTGGATGTGAGGAAGCTGTCGAACCTGCCCGGACGTGTAGGCAGAATAGGTGCATCCATCCTTGTCCATGGTCCGAATACACTGTCGGCTACAGCTAGGCCAACACGTTTGTTGGCACGAGCGGCAATCACCCGATAGTCGTCAAGTTCCACTGTTTCATTAGGTTGCGGCTCAGCGAATGGATGAGTTGAGCCCATATAATACAACAGAAACTTATCGCCATACCGAAGGATATGCGGATTATGGGTGCTTCGTCCGTCCCAGTATTCCGCTCCCCTTGCGGGTAGTACGGTTTCTTCGTACGTATAGGGTCCTTCCGCGTTATCGGCAGATGCGCGGACAATTTCTGAGCGAAGTAACCATCCCGGATGCATCGGCAGCCATTTCGGCCAACGGGATGCGAATAAATGAAAACGCCCATCCTCGCCACGCACAGCTGATCCGCACCACACCCACCAATTCTCCATACGGAATCCTCCGTTCAAAGGAGCAGGCAACATTCGGTCCATTAATGAAAAAGTCATTTTCTCCCTCCATGGCTTATTGCTTAACATCCATTAGTCTATAACGTTTAGCAGCACTGCCATGCAGCCATTCCGCAGCAATATCCAGCGCCTCATCCCGGCTGATCCAGCCTTCCGCTATTTGACTTTCCAAAAAGCGCGCAAGTATTTTTTTAACGATCAGCAGCTTGCCATATGTCCATTCGATACAGCGCGCATCCGAGACAATGAGCGAACACTTGAGCGGGGCGAGTGCCTCTAACCGATACTGCATGCTCTGCAAATAGGTACTGGGTCTGAAGTTATACCACCACATCCCGCCTACATGAACGTTAGGGAAATTCCATGCAGCCTGCACAACATCCAGGTTATTTAATTCCGAAGCCACCACCAGCTCAAACGGAATGGAATACCGTTCGAATAAACCGTACAGTTTAACAATCCGTAGCGAATCGTTAACTGGCGCAGCTGATGTATTACACCATCTGCGTTCGACGCCGAGAAACAACTGCAAGAACATTCCTCTTGCTTGCAGTTCCGAACAAATATGATGAAAGAGCAGCATCATGATTTCATCCGGTCCAGTTACGTTGCTAAGATTGTAAACATCATGAGCTTTGGCTTCAAAAGCTGGCAACGTAGTCATGATTCCTGGACAGCCCATAGTCTGATAAGACTGCAGCTGCTCGCTAATAAATTTTTTCGCTTGAGCATAAGCAGCCTCCCGGCTGGGATCATAGGAATCTGCAATATTCTTTGCCAGCTCAGGCAGCCAAGAGTCAATTCGAGGAATCAGTAGAGCATTTTCCCTCATGTGTGCAAAGTTGGCATGTTCCGGACGGTTTACAATAAACCGCTGCACATGCAGACGGTCAGCTACGTTCTGCGCCCAGCCGGGATCGTGACTTTGCTGTTTAATCGTTATATCCGCTTTGAACACCGACTCTGAATCTGTGATGGAGATACCGTACAGATCTTTCATGATTGCTGTAAAAGCACGATTCATCATCGTATTACGGGAAGCGTGGTAGGCGCTAACAAAAGAGTCAGCCCGTTTCCCTTTCGAAAGTTGGTCCGCATTCGCCGGATATCCTGCTGACTGAAGCTCTTGGTTCAACCAGAAATAATCGGCTATTTCCCAGAAGTCAGCCGCGTTTAGCTTATCGCCGACGAGATGGGTATGTGTATCGATTACAGGCAGACGCATGATTTCATCACACAATGAAGTTTGACTCATCGTTCTCCCTCCTAACTGGCAGGAAGCCCTTCGAATGAAGAGGCTTCCTGAGAATCTATCTATTTACGACTTTGCTGATTAAGGATTCCCTCATTATTTTTGTAGCGTTCTGTTGCTTCTTTTAAGATTTCTACGCCGCCTTTTTGCTTATATTCCTCGATGACTTTTGGGAAATCGCTAATCGGTTCTTTGCCATAAATCATTTTGACCATATGGTCTATGATCAATTTTGGTGCCTGATCGGGACGTTTGGAGGCAAGATCAGGGAACTTGCTAAAAGACTCCAGATCAGGTACAAATCCAATGCCCCCTAAGCCTTCTTTGCTCAGCGTTTCATCCAATGCTTTCAAGACATCTTTACCACCCGAAAGCAGCTCAGTTCGTTCGCGGTTGATCGTTCCGTCCCCTACCCAGCGCAGCTGTGTGCGGAATTTCTCTTCATCTTGGGCAGCCTTGTTCTCTGGCAGCTTATAATCAACTTTTCCGTCTTTTACCGTGTAATTCTCGCCTTCAATCCCAAAACTATAGAAATTACTTGCTTCCGGGGTCTGCATCCATTCAAACATTTGAATAATCCGGGCAGCCTTTTCTTTACTGACCTTATTGTTGATATACAGTGAGGTATTGACCGAACTATACAAGCCATATCCTTTTTGTCCATTGTCACCGGTTGGCGACGAGATAATATCCACTTTCGCTTCCGGATTGGATGCGGCGATTTGGGTCCGGAAATCCAGTAGATTTTGCGCGTTAGCTGTCCAGATTCCTGCATTGCCTGCAGCAATATTTTCGCCATACTGCGCCGTCTGAATTGTCGCAAAATCCTTCTGAATGAGGCCTTCGTCATACATCGTTTTGTATACGTTCAGTGCTTTTTCCATATTCTCGGAATTATAAAATTTGGGTACGATCTCTCCATTATCCTCTGTAAACTGATAGCCAAGCGCGTCATATGCACCGAATGCGATATCTGCATATTTGAAGTTCTCACGCATCTGATAAGGCGCGCTCACACCGAGTTTCTTAAAAGCGCGTAGCACATTCAAGAAATCTTCAATCGTTACAGGTACCGGGAGACCGGTTTTCTCCAATAAATCTGTTCGGATAAAGGTGGCACGTCGAGACGGATTGCTGAGCCAAGTCGGAATGCCATATATTTTTCCGTCGTAGCTGACTTCATCCCATGCTTCCTGCGGGACAACCTTCATCAAGTTAGGCGCATTCTCCTTCAGCAGATCATCTAGCGGCATAAAAACACCAGCCTGAACCGATCCAGCCATCGATTTATCTGTAGCCCCTCCGACATTTTGAACCACATCCGGAATATCACCGCCTGCGAACATAACAGCCATTTTGGAATCAAAGTCCTTCAAAGGAATTAACTTAATGTCTAAATCGACATTCGCCCGTTTTTCCAACTCCTTGACCCACTTATCGGTGTTAATGTCTTTAGAACTTTCCGTGTAAGCGTTTCCGCTTGTGTTTAACGAAATACTAAATTTAAGCGGTTTTGATTCGCCTGCTGCATCGGCGTTACCGTCCGATGTTTCATTGCCTCCGCATCCTGCGACGAGACTTGATACAAGCGCCGTGGATAGGATCAGACTAACCCATTTTTTCATCTGGATAATCCCCCTTATTAGTATAAAAAGGTATTTGGTTTACCTGTACCCATCATAAAGCTGTATCATCAGCACTCCCATGGGGTGGATTATTATGGGATGTGTTTTTTTGTGATCGGTTGCCGTTATAAAAAAAGGCCATCCCAAAAAGTCCGCGGCTCGGACCTCAGGACAGCCTTTTGATCCTCGTTCTCTTCGGCGAGTAGCGCCTATGCGTTAAGCACTTGATGTTCCTTCCTTCCGGAAATCGGCATTCTCATGATCATGCGTGTTCCCCATTCTGGACTGCTCTCTACGTCAACACCGCATTCTTCCCCGAAGACAAGTTGTATCCGGCGGTGAACATTTTGCACACCGATGCCGCCTGGGCTTCCTTTACCTTCCTCCACATCGGCGAGTCGATTTTCGCTCAGTTTGAGGCGAAGTTCTTCAAGCCGCTCCGGGGTCATCCCGCTGCCATTATCCGTAATGCTGACCCAGAAGATATCGCCATCCTCTCCAGCATCAATCGTAATCGTGTGATGATCTTCAACACCATAACGAAAAGCGTGCTGGAACACATTTTCCACAAGTGGCTGTAAGGTCAGGCGGACCATTTTGCGCAGAAGCATTTCAGGCTTTATCCGCACATCGATATCAAACGGCCTTCCGATCCGGTGATTGATAATGACCATATAATGGATGACATGCTTCAGCTCATTGGCCACGGTTATCTCTTCAAGATTGGTGCGCACCGAATAATGCAGCATGTAGGACAGGGCTCCGACAATTTCTGATATTTCATCTGAATCCTGAATTACTGCATAGCAGACCACCGTTTCGAGCGTATTATATAAAAAATGGGGGTTGATCTGTAACTGTAAGGATTGGAATTCGGCCTTCTGCCGCTCGGCTTCCACTTCCTTGTTCTTCAGTTCTGATTGATACACGGTGTCCACAAGCTCTGACAGGCGCGTTACCATCAGATTGTAACGAACGATAAGCCCAGTGACCTCATCCTGGCTTTTCGGAAGGGAGATTAATTCCCAATTTCCTTTTTCGGTCTGGCTCATTCCTTTCATCAGTGTACGGATTGGTGTAGTAACAGACTTACCAAATCGGCTTGCCAGAAACAGCGCTATCATAAATGTCAAAATCGCGACAGCAATAATATAATTCCTGATGGTAATTAGCGGCTTTTGCAGCTGAGTGTCTGGAATGGATACAACCAGATGCCAACCGGAATATTCCGCATTACGGCTGATATAAGATTTTTCCACTCCCTCTGCCGAGCTGCGGAACATCGCATCTCCTGCTAACTCAATTTGCTTGCCAAGACTATCGGGAATCAACGTCCCTACTTTGTTTTGATCGTTATGATATTGAATCCTGCCTTCGCCATCTACAATAAAAAAATAGCTTTCGGGACCAAGATCGATCCCTTTCCATAACGTGGAGAGCTCCTGCGCTTTGACTTCGATGCCTACAAATCCTTTCATCTCTGGTGACTGAAGGCCACGAATGCTGCGGATTAAGGTCAACATCGGCGTTTGATCCCCACGGATACTGTAATTGATTACATTCAACTGTCCACTGACATCTGTATGTTCTTTGAAATACCTGATCTGTCTAGCGGTGTCTTCCTGTGTAAAAGATGGCGCTGAACCGCCATTATAATAATAAAGCGCATTTCCGGAATACCCGATAATATATAAGGCTTCAATCTCGGGATTGCGAATCCATACTGGTTCGACAATTGCATCGCGAATATCGGTCGTGTAGCGGTAATTTTCATATTCCTCACGGTCTGATGATAGGTCAATATATCTTTTAACTCTCAAATCCGTTAGTAGCGCCACGGTCGACCGTTGATAGGATGAAATATAGAGATTGGTATGATGAACTGCATTATTTACGATCTGAATCATTTGGTTTTCAGTGCTTGCCTGCAATTGCTTGGCAGAAATGCTGTAGAAGGAAATCCCCAGCGCTGACAGGGAAAGTAAGATGACAATGGTAAAATAAAATAGCAGCTTCCGGCTGAGGGTTGCTCTCATTATTCAATGCCAAACGAAGCACGGTATTCCGAAGGTGACACACCCACGAGATTTTTAAACGTCTTCGTAAAATGGGGATAATCCTCGTAACCTACATGAATCGAGATATCACTGATTGTCATGGTAGGTACGGCAAGAAGTCTGCGCGCTTCCTCCATTCTTCTTCGGATCCGGTAGTGTACGAAGGTTTCCCCCGTCATTTTTTTGAATAATGCGCTGAAGTAGGTGCGGGCAAGTCCCACCCGTTTGGCTACTTCTTCTAACGACACATCCTCAGCCAAATGTTTATCAATGAAAGCTTTTGCTTCTTCAACCGGGTCCTTATAGTTGCCTTTGCGAGTAAGTTGCAGCTCCGCAAGTATACCGTTTATTATCGCGACAAATGCTAACATCGTTTCTTTTTTCGTATTGGCGGCTTTCACATCTCCACAGCACCGGGACTGAGGCTTCCAGCCTCGGCGTTCCAAGCGATCTACGACCATTTGTAGACAATCATTCAGGACTGCATCCATGCTAAAGACGTTCAACCCTTCAAATAAACCGGATGTTTCTCTGTCATCAAGCAGACGGTTTGTCTCATCACGTTGCAGCAGCCAGATATGTTGTTCCAGCTGTTCGGCCCAATCCACGTATTTATGAACAGGAATAATGTTGCCTGTCATTCCGGATATAAGTTCTCTCAGCATATCATGCACATCCTGCTGGAGAACCGGCTTTAACAAATATCGCTTAACGCCGTATGCCATTGCTCGTTGAGCATATTGAAAGTCATTGTACCCGGAAATGACTGCCACCTGGACATGACTGTAATCACGGTGAATTCGTTCACATAAATCAAGGCCATCCATCCGCTTCATGCGCAAATCTGTCAGCACTAAATGCGGTTCTAGCTTTTGGATAGTTTCTAAGGCTGCTTCGCCATCGTCGGCTGTATAAATCGCGGTGAATGAGACCGGATAACGCTGGACCATCTTCACCAATCCTTTTTGAATGACAGGCTCATCTTCTACAATCAATACTCGCACTTGTATCAAATCCCTTCCGGAATGGAATCAGAATCAGTTGTCTTGTGGTATGAAATTGATTTGAAGTTGCGATCATTGGCAACGCTTCCATTTTTGAGTTTGGATTATATCTTACCATATTTTGATAAGCAGATGGCTGTTTCTTTTAAAGGATGATGCAAGCTGGTTGATTTAAGACTTAATAGATCCGATTAACATCCCTTTGATAAAATACTTTTGCAGAAACGGATACACGATAATAATCGGTATGACGGAGACGACAATAACTGCCATTTGCACACCTGCCGGAGATACTTCATTTACGTTTTCTAATAAGCTGCCCGCTTGCCCAAGGTCGTTACTCAGTACGATTTCCCGAAGCCGCAGCTGAAGTGGATAAAGCGCTCGTGTATTGATAAAATACAACGCCGATGAATAAGAATTCCAATGGGATACCGCGTAGAACAAGCCCATAGTTGCCATAACAGGTTTGGACAAAGGAAGGATGACGCTCCACATCGTGCGCAGCTCTCCCGCTCCATCCATTCGCGCGCTGTCTATCAGTTCAGTAGGCAGGGCTGAGAAAAAAGAACGCATGATGAACAGGTTATATGCACTGATGGCCGATGGGATGATTAATACCCATAAAGAGTCGATCAAGTGCAAGTTTTTGATGACCATATAGTTCGGTATGAGCGGAGCGTGAAATATCATCGTAATTAGGATTAAAATCAGAACTCCTTTGCGCATCGAATATTCGGATCTGGATAAAGGATAGGCCAGTGATGCAGTTAAAATCAGATTAATAACTGTTCCGACAACTGTAATAAATATACTTACCATGAAAGCTCTCCAGATGGAGGTATCCCCAAGAATAACTTGATAATTCATAAGCGTCCAATCTACAGGGAATAGCTTAACCTCGCCTGCATTAATGGCATGAGTGCTGCTAAATGATTTGGCGAGCACATGCAGCAGAGGGAAGATCATCAAGCACCCGACCAGCATCAGAAATATATAGTTAAAAACGTCAAACAGGCGACCTTTATTTTTCATTTACTCTTCGACTCCTTTCTAGTAAAGTCCATCCCCTGATGCTTTTTTGCTAAGCGTATTCCCGATCATGACTAGCAACAGTCCGACGACCGATTTAAAGAGGCCTATAGCTGTTGTATAGCTGTATTGCTGATCAATAAGACCCACTCGGTATATATACGTATCGAGAATATCTCCATTGGTCTCATTAAGCGAATTGATAAATACAAACACTCGCTCGAAGCCAAAATCAAGGAAGTTACCGATATGAAGCAGGAACATAATCATGATGGTGGGCAAGATCGTCGGGATCGTAATGGATAAGGTTTGTTTCCACCGATTTGCTCCGTCAATCCGGGCCGCCTCATACAGCTCGGGATTCACAGCTGCGAGTGCGGCTAAATAAACAATAGTTCCCCATCCACTGTCTTTCCATATGCCTGTTCCAACCAGGATGGTACGAATATACGAGTCCTCGCCCAGAAAATAAACGGAGTCGAGCCCAAAAGCATTTAAGATCTGGTTCACGATACCTGTCGTTGGGGACAAAATGCCGATCATAATCCCCCCAATAATGACCCATGAGAGAAAATGGGGCAAATAAACGACGGTCTGCAAAATCCGTTTATAGAAAGCTTTTCTCACTTCATTAAGAAGGAGGGCGAATATTATGGGAACCGGAAACGCAAAGACCATATCATATAGGCCGATCAGGATAGTATTTTCAAGAATTCTCAAAAACTCTGGATAGGTGAACATCCGCCGGAACTGATCAAGGCCAACCCAAGGACTGCCTGTAAAACCTTTGAATATGTTGTAGTTTTGAAAGGCCATGATGGAACCCGCCAAGGGTAAGTATTTAAATACGATAAAAAAAATAATGCCCGGCAGTGAAATGAGATATAGCGCCTTATATTTGCGCAAATTGGTCATTCTTCTTTGGAATGGGGAAAGATCTGGCCTGCTCGCTGGCAATGCGGCTGGCACTTGTTGTGGCATAAATATCGCTCCTTTGGTTGCAGTTTGGATTTTGTTGTATGGCTAATGTTAATCCAATATCCAGGTCTTCAAAATGGAGATTTTTCGGCTTGCCTGTGTTTTATTACGATTGACTATTGTGCACAAATCTTGCGGGACTTCCCTGCAACTGAAGAAAAAGTATATTCAAATCCCTGACCATCGCTAATAAGAGATTGTTCTGGCAGATCAAGCGGAACAGCAGACCAAATTCGATATTCAGCGGTTAACGTAGAGTGAATCGTCGCTTCATCAAGCTTTCCTTGGCTCCAAGAAAGATCAACGGTAAAACCACCTCTTGCTCTCATTCCCCTTATGCTGCCTGAAGCCCACTCCTTAGGAAGGGCAGGTAATAGTCGAAGTTCTCCTCGGTGGGATTGCAGCAGCATTTCTGCTACGCCTGCTGCTCCACCAAAGTTTCCGTCTATTTGAAAGGGTGGATGGCAGTCTAAAAGATTCGAATACGTGGAGGAGGCTAAGAGATTAAGTAAATGCTCGTAGGCTTCCGCACCCATACCGAGACGGGCATAAAAGTTGACGATCCATGCCCTGCTCCAGCCGGTATGGCCTCCACCTCCGTCAAGACGGCGTTCAAGCGTTCGTCGGGCTGCTGCGGCAAGCTCAGGGGTGTGCCTCATGTCAATCTGTTCACCCGGATGTAATGCGAACAACTGAGAAATATGCCGGTGACCTGCGTCTTGCTCTTCGTAGTCAAACAGCCATTCCTTAATCTGTCCATGACTGCCCACACTCGGCTGTGGAATGTGTTCAAGCGTCTCATGTAGTTCAAAGAGAAACATTGTATCTGCTTCTCCAATTATTGATGCCGCTTCCGAACAGGCGGAAAGCATTGCATATGCGATTTGCAAATCCATAGATGGTCCCATACAGAGGCTGCCGCTGCTTCCGTCCGAAAGAAGGAAGCGGTTTTCAGGGGAGACCGAAGGCCCAGTAATCCGTACACCACCCTCCTCTACCATGTAATCAAGCAGAAAAATCGCTGCTTCCTTCATCACTGGATAGGCCCTTTCCTTGAGAAAAGACAGGTTCAGTCCAAACCGGTAGTGTTCCCACAAATGAAGGCATAACCAAGCAGCACCCATTGGCCAGACCGTACAGGTAATTAGGATGCCTTCAGGTCGGGTTTCCGCCCATAAGTTAGTGTTATGATGAGCAACAAAACCGCGACAGCCATACATTTCTTTTGCCGTTTCTTGACCGTTCAACTGCATCCGTTCGATCAGATCAAACAGCGGTTCATGGCATTCAGCCATATTTAGGACTTCGGCAGGCCAGTAATTCATCTGGAGGTTAATATTAATTGTATATTTTGATTCCCATGGCGGGGTAAAGCTATCATTCCATATGCCTTGCAGATTAGCAGGCAACGTACCTGGTCGAGAACTGGAAAGCAATAGGTAGCGCCCATACTGCACATATAGTGCAACTAGTCCTGGATCACCAAACTCATTGGAATTGCTTCTTTCATCTTTTGCTTGCTGTAACCGCAGTAATCGTTTATCGGTAGGAAGCTCGGCGTACGGGTCGCCATCCCTTGTTAAATCGATTGAAAATCGAGCAAACCGGGACTTGTATTCCTCCTTATGCCGCTTTATTAGAGTTGCAAAAGACTGAGCCGTGGCTTGATCCAATTGCTCCAGACAGGCTTTTTCAGGTTGATCCACACGAAAGGTACTCTGCGCTGCCAGCATAAGGGTGACGGAGTCTGCTCCCTCAATAGAGATGAAATCCCCTATGAGCCTCTGGCGGCCTCCTTGTTGAACTGCCCTTAGTGCTGTGCAAAAGCGAACACCATCCGCTCCGCATTCCCCATTCATTAGAACTGTGTTTGCAGGACCAGTACTACAGCCGGTATCGAACGGACGACGCATAAGATTCGCAGCCAACGTGATCTTGCCAAGTCTGTCAGCTGTCAATCGGACTACTAATACACCGTCCGGTTCACTTACAAAATATTGCCTGTAATAGCGAACCCCGCCACAACGGTACGACACCGTAACAACCGCTTGCTCCAAATCGAGCTCCCGCTCGTATTCTTCAATAACCTCACTGGAATCCAGAAACTTCAAAATCAAATCGCCAAGTGGCTGGTACGGCTGTTCATATTTTGGTGAAGCAGTCATAGCCATTCGAGCCAAATGTTCTGCCTCCGCCTGCCTGCCGTCTTTCAGCATTTGCCGAATCTCCGTCAAATACGGCTGAGCTGCAGGATTAGCTGCGCGTCCAGGGCCGCCGTACCAGATTGAATCTTCGTTAAGCTGGATTTTATCTTGGCCGATCATACCAGACACCATCGCCCCAAGGCGCCCGTTTCCTATGGGAAGAGCCTCATTCCAATTTGACGCCGGGCTTGTATACCATAATCGAAGACGTTCTGATTCCCGCATGGTTGCCGGTAATGCCACCTCTTGTTTCGCTCGTCTTCTTTCACTCAACTCTTGTTCACCTGGCCTTTCCTATTTTCAGGTCATATCATTCGTCAGTAACTCCACTTCTTATGCTACTCTTGATTCTGATGTCTCTCCATGGCATAGATTGTTAGGGGTTGTGTTTTTTTATGATCCAAACTAAAAAGGATGCGGAAGATTCCGCACCCTACTGTAAATTATTTTTTTATATTACTGAGCGCATTTCGACCTAAACGTTCCATCAGCTGCTGCTTGTAGAGACTATTAATGACGACATGTTGACCGCAACTGCACCAATATCCATCTTCACGGGGCCGGGGATCATAATCGTTAGGAACCAGTCCGGGTACCTTGCTACCAACATGGCCAATGGCGTAGTTTTGAGCGGTTGGTGGCCGCTGTAAAGTGAGTTCTCCTTGCGTATTCCAGGTTACATAATTCGCGCCTGCCCAGCCATGTCCGCTGCCTAACCACGCCCTATCCCGAATAGAGATGGGAGCTTTGATATTATCGAACAGGCCTCCGACTGACCAGCGATGATGAGGCTCACTGGTGTTATAATTGTTAACAGCTTCCCCATCCAGAAATACATTTGGCCCCGGTACCCAGCTATCGACGGTGAAAGCATGCCGCGCCGTTTCTGTATAAATACGTTGAGCGAGATTTAGCTGGCCCATCTGATGTATGACATAACGGCGACCCCCAGTAACCATACTGATCATATCGTACATTTGACAATCCTGAACCGTAATCCATTTGGAATAACGCTTCATTTGAACGAGAGAATAGGACAGATGGTAACCCGTCACATCTCGAACCCAGCCATTCTTCACACTGTTGAATACGACAAAACGCTCAGCATGCTTTTCGTCCGCATAATAAGGATCCGTTGTATCGTTATCCATCTTAATATCTATAATGCTCGGGTCAAAATCGGACTCTACCCTCATATTCTCTACCCCCACCTGCTGAATGCGGGCATGGTCTGTATATTTATAGATCTCTCCGCCGCCCCACTGAAGTTCGATAGCATTCGCTAGTGGGGCATCGACCGTAATCGCATTACCTACAATAGCAGTGATGACTCGGTCAAAATCCAGATTGAACGGTGACCATTGGGTTACGGTTCCACCCGGGCGCTTATATATGTTATCCATGCCAATTTCGTGAATCCAGTTTTTATCACCTATTCTGCGGACTATGATCTGATCGCCTACACGATAAGCATTCCCGTCTTCTACATGGAAAGTGCACGAGCCTGAGGGTACATACAAATCTGAAATCATCCGTTTCGAGTTGCTGTCCAGCATAAGATCTGCATTTTCACCAATTTCAATTAAATTTCGTGGTTTCGCTCCGGTACCATAGATAATTGTGCCCTCTTTGTCCTGACCTTCGCCGCGAAGGACGATCCCGCTTGCTTTAATGAATAACGTGCCTCCGATTTCATATCTGCCTTTTTTCAACAGGATCGCTCCGCGGAATCCGTTCTTATCGAGCGGGAGCTTGGCCAACTGGTCAATCGCAACCTGAATACGTTCCGTCGCGTCTCCGTCTAAGGGTAGAACGGTCGACTTAACGGGGATATTCGGGATTTCAACACCGCCACCCCTATAACCCGCATTGGAAAAATCTAAGATCCGATTACCTCGATAATCACCGATATACATCATCATTCCATCGTTACCAAGGAAAGCAATTGGGCTCTGTCCCGCGGGGATGCTCTTTGGATCCAGCACGGTAAAATAATATGAGTCATACTGAGGAGCTTTTCCGTCCTGCTTGAGGGTCATTCGCAGTTCATAAGTACCCAGTTGTTCTGCCGTGCCTAACGGTGTCCATTCCATTAACGAGTCTTTGACCATAGGAGTCTCAGGCAAACTATCAACCAGCTTCGTTCTATCAAAAATCAATTCACCGGCAACCCTTCCGTCAACACACGATGTGAAGGAAACCGTCGGATAACCCTCCCTAGGCTTGAGGATAGCTGGTTGACCAATTTCAGTAGTCATGTGCGTATGCTTTAACGTGGAATTAATAATAAAGAGTTCACCTCCTTTTCTATATTCACTCTCACATGTCGGATACATATTACCTTGGCTAAAGAAGAATTAACATGTCATTTTTATTGATTGGAATGTGTTTTCTTATTCACCTATTTAAGCAAACCCTTGCACCCGCATGATGCTGAGCAACGATTAAGCCAAACTAAAGATAAGATTCTAAAGGCACTAAATAAGAGATGAAAGTTAACTTAGATAAAAAAAGGCGCGATCCCAAAGGGCATCACGCTTTTTTATCTAGCTTAGATTTCCTATAACTGGGTGTGGCACATAAGGCTCTTCTAGTCTCGCTATATCACTTGGCTCCAGCGTCACTAATAACGCTGCAACGGCGTCCTCCAGATGATTAGGTTTGGTTGCACCAATGATAGGCGATGTTACTGGCTTTTTTTGCAGAACCCAAGCAAGCGCAACTTATGCACTTGGAATCCCCCGCTTAGCCGCAATTTCGGCAACTACCTCAACAACCTTGCGGTCAGCTTCAGCCATTTTTGCATAAAATGCCTTTCCGACTTCGTCTATCTCTGAACGAGCTGTTTGTTCATTCCAATCACGGGTTAGTCGGCCTTTAGCAAGCGGACTCCATGGGATCACACCGATTCCTTCTTCCCGGCAAAGAGGCAACATTTCCCGTTCTTCTTCCCTGTAGAGTAGATTTAAGTAATTTTGCATAGAGACAAATTTAGTCCAACCATTTCGCTCAGCAACATGCTGCGCCTGCAAGAACTGCCATGCATACATAGAGGACGCTCCTATATATCTAACTTTCCCTGCCTTTACTACGTCATGAAGTGCCTCCATGGTCTCTTCGATGGGAGTGTCATTATCCCAACGATGAATCTGGTATAGGTCCACATAATCCGTGCCCAGCCGTCTTAGACTGTTGTCTATTTCGGTCATAATCGCTTTGCGTGAAAGTCCTGCCCCATTTGGTCCCTGATGCATCCGGAAAAACACCTTTGTCGCAATGACTACCTCATCCCGGCGAGAGAATTCTTTTAAGGCACGTCCGACAATTTCTTCGCTAGTTCCGTCAGAGTATACATTAGCCGTATCAAAGAAGTTGATCCCAAGCTCCAGTGCTCTTTTAATAAAAGGTCTGCACTGCTCCTCATTCAGCGACCACAGAGCCATTCCACGTTCAGGTACTCCGTAACTCATACAGCCAAGACAAATTCTAGATACGTCCAAACCAGTACGTCCAAGTTTTATATATTCCATTCGCTTGTGCCTCCTTTAGATTTTGGGTTTGTTTACTCCTAAACTGCGGCGAATTTCCATATCTGGTGACTCGGCCAATTTAACAACTAATGCAGCCACACTTTTTCGCGACACTTCTCTCCCTTTAAAAGGTTCACCTTTCTGAGTCGTCTCGTAGTCAAATGATTTCTACTGATTTTCGATATGGATCCAATATACTGCTGTACTTCTCTCCGGGAACTTCATCGTAAATGCCCATTGAGCTTATAAAAATCAATCGTTTAAGACCAGTTGTATTCATTGCCTCTACGATAGATCTAGACATTCCTTCCAAATTACCAGCCAGAATGGCATAAACAACATCATGCCCGATCATCGTTTCTTTTAATTGATCACTATCCATAACGTCCCCTTCAACTACTCGAGCACGGCTGGATGTTATATAGCTTAATCTGTCCGAGTTGCGAAGATATAGAGTTAACTGAGCATCGGTTTCGTTCAAGAATAAATCAATCGCATGACGAGCAATTCCACCGTTAGCGCCTAAGATCAAAACATTGCTCAATTTCAAAACCCCTTTCTTAGTTCTAATTATGCGATGTATGAAGTTGACACCGTTATCTCAATTATCTTAAATGATTGCCTATTCCTCTCACTAGCACTAACACAAAAGATGCTTTTACTTTATAATTGAGTAAGAATAAAACATTAGGAGGAGCACATGTCTGAAGAATTACTAGAGCGGAAAGAAGAACTCGCCAGATTGATTGAACATCATTCGTGCCAGGATGGAGTATATGAGACCGCTATCCCCTCATTGTTTGTGATTCGTAACTCCAACGTGACCGAGCCAGTATACAGAGTATACAAACCTTCTTTATGTTTCATTGCGCAAGGAACAAAGGAGATCATACTGGCCAAGGACCGTTTTGAGTATGGTCCCGCAAATTATCTAATATCATCAATGAATTTACCGGTTATCGGTCAGATTATAAAAGCTTCTCCCAATGCACCCTATTTAAGCTTTAAGCTAGAATTTACGCAGAGTCAGATATTGAAGGTACTAAATGATTCCGAATTTAAACTCGCTCCGAAAGAAAATGCTAAGCGAGCTATGTATGTCGGGCAGATAGAGTTATCACTATTGGATGCGATCCTGAGATTGGTACGTTTGCTGGATGATGCCAAGGACATTCCGTTTTTGGCTCCGATTTATACTGATGAAATTCTATACCGGCTTCTGCAGGGACCATATGGAGTTACACTCGCACAGATTGCGATGGAAGGAAGCAGCACCTACCGCATTCGGGAGGCCATCGAACAGATTATCGAGAACTGTGATAAACCTTTGCGCATTGAAGAGCTTGCTGAAACAGCCAGTATGAGCATTTCTTCGTTCCATAGACACTTCAAAGAGGTAACTGCCATGAGTCCTATACAGTTTCAAAAGCATCTGCGCTTACAGGAAGCTCGCCACCTTTTATTATCTGAATCAGCGGATGCAGCGGATGTCGCGTTTCGCGTTGGCTATGAAAGTGCATCACAATTCAGCCGCGAATATTCACGGATGTTCGGTTCACCACCTAGAGCAGACATCAAGCGTTTGAAGGAAGATATGCTCATTTGATAAAAGCGTGCTTCATTCACAATATGGAACTATCCGCTAAACACCAACATGTATAGGTAACCTTTGCGCACACGCTGATTCTATCGGGTTTATCGCTAATGAGCTTATTACTATCGGACCCAGAGGACCTTAAACGCAGTAATATCTCACATTTGGGATGCTAAAGGACCGCATAGCTGCTATTGGCTCAAAAAACGCTCAATCTGAATCGCTTTCGAAGTAATAGCTGCAATGGGGTCCGAAACTAAGCTCAAAAAGGGATAAATACGCAAATAACGTCCTCTGAGTCCTTAAGCCCAAGAGGTTTATAAATACAAGCTGAGGCAAACAACCAACGACGACAAAAAAACAACGACAACCAAAAAACACAAAGCAGCGATTCATCCATACTTGGAGAATCGCTGCTTTGTGTTTTCCACAAGCTAACACTGCTTTTTCTGACGAACACATAGCCGACCGCTTTTTATTTCTTTTGATAGCTAAACCAATCATAATAAGCAGTTGTTTGATTAGGAGAGTAGCTATACATACCGAAAAATACTCCAGTAAATCCGCCTGCGACTTCAGTAGATATCAAGTGTGTCTCGGCTTCGCCAAGCAGATGCCATATTTGATCCACACCTCGATAGTAAAACATATATTTTTCAGGTAATGCCTGGATTCTAAATTCTACCGCCGTGCCTTCGAAAGGCGAAGAGTATGCCACATCGCTTATGCTCCCTACCTGTCTGCGTAGTGTAATAACATTTTCACCTTCCATTTGCGTTAGTCCAATTGCGTAGTGATACTTCTGATCCATAAAAACTACAAGACCAGCTTCGTCACCATCAAGAGGGCTAAATTCCATTTTGGTGGTAATTTCACAATTCAAATGCCGCTGTCTACAGCCAATAAAAGCAGGCGTTCCCTTCTCATTTAATCTCACATCTGATCCACGTAAAGCTAGCCACCCTCCCCGTTCCTGCAATGACCAATCCACCTTATTAGCATTACGAATGAAATTCCAGCTCATTCTTAGGTCAGATTGATTAAAATCGTCGGTTTCAGGCTCTTCTTCCCACGGCATTGGTGAAGGCAGGTCAGCTTCCATTTCTAATCCAACCACTCCGTTATCCCCAATCATTGGCCAACCCTCCTCCGTCCACTGAACCGGAGCCAAATATGTCTCTCTGCCAAGATGATGACGGTAAGGATAACCTACTGGTCGAATCCCCAGAAATACCGCCCACCAGCTACCATCCTGTGCTTCAACTAAATCGGCATGTCCTGTAGCTTGAATGGGGTAATCTGAACTTCGATGAGTCAAAATCGGATTGTGAGGAGACGATTCATAAGGCCCATATGGCGATTTACTTCTTGCAATAGTCTCCATATGTCCATATTCTGTCCCACCTTCTGCACACAT
The DNA here is from genome assembly GCF_037965665.1 of Paenibacillus sp. FSL L8-0333. Taxonomy (NCBI): domain Bacteria; kingdom Bacillati; phylum Bacillota; class Bacilli; order Caryophanales; family Paenibacillaceae; genus Paenibacillus; species Paenibacillus sp. FSL L8-0333. Next base: position 3,347,114 of record NZ_CP150186.1, on the reverse strand, counting down.
CAAATAATAGTAATCGTTTATTTTGTAAAGATGTGGACCCTCCGGGAATTTCCCTCCGCTGCCAGTCCAGATCAAGCGTGTATCGCTAAGCTTATGGCCCGTTTCAATATCAATCTCACATTGGTAGATCCCCATCCCTTGCTCGGAGCCTGTGCTTGTGAAATAAACCTTTCCATCATCAAAAAACAAGGAGGGATCAATACCTTCCTGCTCCACATAAAGTGGATCCGACCATTCACCTGCCGGGTCATCCGCCCAAACGTAGAAATGACCTCCGCTATCCTGATTTGTCGTAACCATATAAAAACGACCGTTATAATAACGAAGAGTCGGCGCCCACACACCTCCGGAAACCACTGATTCATCAAATTGAAGCTGATTCTCACGAGTCAAACAATACCCAAGCTGCTTCCAATGCACCAAATCCTTGCTGTGCCAAATAGGTATTCCCGGAGAATAGGCAAATGAACTGTTTACCAGATAATAATCCTCGTCTACTCTGCAAATGCTTGGATCTGGATAAAACCCCGGGATAATCGGATTGTTATATTTCATGTAGTATTCTCCTTCTCTATCTTAATCACTGAAACCTATGTCAAGGATTATACTGCTTCAGCTGGATAGAAAGCCTTGATTATTCGGTCCTAAAATAGCATGATATAGACATTCATCTAGACAAGCTTTTGGAGGGTAACGAGTTGAGTGAATTTTATTTAAAATGGTTTACATCTGATCGTCAATTTCCATTTTTTATTCAATACGGCTATCACGACAAAGACACCGATTTACATAGACATGCGGACTTTTCAGAGCTCGTAATTGTATTGAGTGGCACAGCTACACATATTGTTAATACTGAGGAGTCTTTTATCAAAAAGGGAAATGTGTTTGTAATTAATGGTTCGACCCCGCATGCTTTTAAAGATCCTCAGGATTTCAAGATCTGCAATATTATGTTTCAGCCTGAAATGCTATCGACAGCTGGGCCAGATTTGCGGACATCCAACGGCTTTCAAGCATTATTTGTGTTGGAACCCCTGTATCGTCATAAACATTCCTACACAAGCAAACTCAGCTTGCCGATTCCTAACCTGGAGTATGTCTCTTTTCTCATAGCGGGCATGATTGAAGAATATCACAACAAGCTACAGGGTTATCAGACCATGCTGGGCTCCAAGTTTATGGAACTGGTTGTCTATTTGTCCAGACATTATGACCAACAGGAAAAAGGGATTCAAGGGAACCATCTGATGCATTTGGCGAATGCACTCTCATATATGGAAGATCGTTATCTTGAGCCCTTAACACTGGATCAGATCGCCAAACATTCGGACATTTCAGTCAGACACTTAAACAGGATCTTTCGCTCCTACTATCAGACAACCCCGATCGCTTATCTTCATCGTTTACGTCTGGAACGGGCTTGCGGACTATTAAAGCATTCTAACCTCAGTATCACCCAAATCTCACATGAATGCGGGTTTAGTGATAGCAATTATTTTACCCGCCAATTCACCAAAATCTATGGGATGTCACCTAAGGTCTATAGGAACAAGCTTTGAGGGTAAAAAAAGAACACCAGGCAGCGATTCTCCTATTGTTGGAAAATTACTGTCTGGTGTTTTTGGATTAACCAGCTTACCTGATCAGATTATGGGCAAGTGAATATAAACAAACTAATGGTCCGCATATCGCTTATAGCAAACCTTGGAATGTAACCGATCGGAATGCCCTCTCCGTATTCTCTTAGTTCTGTGTCTTAATCGAATCTGGGAGATAACTGCATTCTATACACTTATTCCGTACGGAAAAGGAACCTTCATACTTTAACTGCATTCTATACAACTAAAAACGATCAAATCCACCTATTGGGTAGAAAATCAAGGAAATAGATGTACGAAGTACACTTATATCCCCGAGCTGAGTGATTTGAAGGAATATAGTTGTACGAAATGCAGTTAAACGTTGGTACACATCGCATCCATCGGCTATCTATTCAGCGTTAGCGTGCTCGTCGCTTATTAGTTAATAAGTTAATTCATACCAACAATGGAACATATGTCTTTTCCAGAAACGCAATTTCTTCATAGGTTAACGCATATATTTAGATTTTTGGATCTGATCTGTTTCTGTGCGATGAGTTGTTTCTGCTCAGTCTCACGTAAGTCTTCTTGTTCATCCGCCTCTTTCCGAGTAAGCCTGTGTCCAAAGAATCTTCATTTCATAAAATAGCTTAATAAGGTTTCTGCGCTTCTACTTGGGAATATGAGGTGACATGATGTTATTTTCTGCACAAGGGGTACCACCCCAAGGATATTACCAAAGCATCTGGGACTTTACTTCCCACAACGAAAACAGTACAAAGGAAGCTGGGAATGTCGTTCCTTTTGACTTCGGACGGGCGGCTGAGTTCAGAGCGCCCAAAAGCATTGAAACGAGTATTGCTCCAGCACTAACACCTTATTGTTTAGAGCCATTTGGCGGATACGTAGCCACCATTTCCAGAGGGAAGGTATGGGGAGAATCTGGTGCCCTTCTAACACCAGAAGGGAAATTGATCTTTGATCTTTCCCAAGAATATGATGCCGAACAATACAAGATGCTTGAAGCAGATGAGCACCCAGTGTTTCACCGGTGGAACGATCCTCAGCTTCAACATTTTGCCGGGACCGCGGCGGTGTTAACATTTTGCGGAGCCCATAACTATTTTCATTGGATGTATGATGTGCTTCCTAGATTAGCGATGCTTCAATCGAGCGGAATCACTTACTCCACTATTATCATGAATCCAAATCCGTATGGACCCTTTGTGGAACAAACGTGGGCCATGCTTGGGATATCCGAGTCATTGGTGATCCGGACGAATTCAGAAGCATATGTTCAGGCTGACCAGCTACTTGTCCCTTCCTTAATGATGAATTCACATTATCCTCCTTGGACCACGGATACACTGCGGAGATTTTTGTTACCGCATAGAGAAACAACACTAGTCACTCCAGAACGAATTTATATCTCACGAAAAAAAGCAAGCTCAAGAAGGTTGGTTAATGAAGATGATGTCATCCGCTGCCTAGAGAAATTTAATATCGTACCGATTTGTCTAGAAGACTGGACGGTTGCCCAGCAAATCCAATTATTCGCCTCAGCGAAAGTAATCGTAGGTCCGCATGGTGCTGGACTCGCTAATCTGGCTTTTTGCCAGCCTGGAACACTGGTCATTGAAATTTTCCATGCCCAGCATGTTGTTCCAACCTATTGGATGATCAGCAACCATAATAATCTCGAATATTATATGGTGTACGGGCAAGGTGTAGCAGATCCTGCGATTCGTTTTCCAGGACTGGAAGACATCTATGTGAACGTAGATCGTCTGAAACAAACGATGCATCTGGCAGGCTTGGAATGAGAAGCTTGCTTACTACTTTCTCGAATTCAAAAAGCGCAAAGCATATTTTGCTTTGCGCTTTTTAAGAAACATAGATTTAATCACGCCGTGTTACATACTTCAACCATAGCCCATCATCCGCAAGTTTTTCTACACTTTTTAAGCTGAAATTTGCTGAGGGCTGTTGTTTCATAGATGAATCCATTTCAAATAAGGTCACAGAATTAGAGGCTCCATCTACGATGGGAACAATAACCAAGCTTAACTCATCAATTAAGTTTTCGTTCAGGAAAGAGCCGTTTAAAACGCCCCCACCCTCCAGCATCAATTCATCGATTGAGAATAATTGTTTCAGCTTTCTCACGACTACAGAAAAATTCAATCGTTCTTTTCCACCGAATATATATGAGATTCCTAGATTTTTCAGATAAGCTAGATAAGCATCAGATACCTGTTCTGTAAGCACTTCAATGATATGATGCTCTGTTCTATTGTGACTTCCTTCTGAAATGTAGTTTTTGGTCCAGCCCAGTTTTCCCGAGGGATCTACAGCTACTGCATATGTTGAGGCATCATTTTGAGCGATAAAGTCTGTTCTAGGAATGCTTGAAGTGTTACTCTGCTCTAATTCTAATTTATTGCCTAACGTAAAATTTTCCTCCATGGTAATCCTGCCACATATCCAAGCTTTACATCCATAACGATCATGAATGTTTTCGTACTCATCAATAAAATAGGCAGTCCGTTCTTCATCCAAGTAATCTCCGATGGTTTTACCATCCAATGAGATAAGCATATGGCAAATAATATAGGGCCTGTCCATAACGACCCCCTTTTAACCTACTTGAACTGTTGGGCGAATAATCATTTCATTGATAGCCACATCTGAAGGTTGCTCAATGGCAAATGTGATGGCACGAGCGATGCTGTCTGCATCAATGGCTATTTTGTAAAATTCATTCAAGCCAGCTTTTGACTCTGCATCTGAGGTAGTATCTAACAATTCGCTGCTGACGGCTCCTGGAGAAACATTGGTAACACGAATATTGGTTCCACTCATCGCTTCTTCTTGACGAAGCCCTTCAGAAATTGCTCTAACCGCATGCTTGGTGCCACAATATACTGTACCCCCTGGGTAAATGTTATGGCCAGCAACCGATGATAAGTTAATAATATGACCAGATTTTTGCTCTCTCATTGATGGGAGAACAGCTGCAATCGCATATAAAACCCCTTTGATATTTACGTCAATCATTTGATCCCATTCATCCACCTTTTTCTTAAAAAGAAAAGCTTGTGGCATGATTCCCGCATTATTAACTAATACATCAATTTTGCCAAACTCTTTAAGTGCACAAGCAGCCAGTTCTTCCATTTGTGCTTGGGAAGTCACATCTGTCACTTTGTAGATGGCTGTTCCACCACTTTGTTCAATTTCTCCTTGAAGCTTTTGAAGACGTTCCTCACGACGAGCGGCTAGGACAAGCTTAGCACCTTTAGAGGCTAGTTCTTTCGCGGCGGCTTCCCCAATCCCACTAGAAGCACCTGTAATAATTACGACTTTATCTTTGATATTTGGCATGTGAAAAAACACCCTTTCGATATTGTATATTGATTTATTAATAGACTATAATCTATTATTATAAACAGTTACAGAATACATTCAATTGTACGATGAGTCTGTTTTGTTCAATACTAAACAGATCCTATAAATGTGTTTATTATTTTTAGAAAGTAAGGTGAGCCCCGAATGTCTAAAGTGGATAGAAGAATACTCAAATCTCAAGATGCGCTTAAAAAGGCCGTCATTGAACTGATGACTAAGAAAAATTTTGACGACATTACCATACAGGATCTCTCCGACACAGCAAATGTAAGCCGGGGAACGATCTACCTTCATTATCTGGATAAATATGATTTGTTAGATAAACTTATCGAAGAACATATAGAGGTCCTAAGAGCACTTTGTGAATCGGCGTCTGAATTGGATTTTATCGAGGCAACGTTGATCTGGACGGAATACTTCGATAAAAATTATTCTTTCTTCTCTATGATGTTAGCGAGTAAAGGTGCTCCTTATTTTCGAAATCGTTTCTTAAGCTTTCTTCTCGATGAGTTTCGGCATGAAGTAAATGTCACCGCAGGAATAAACCAAGGGTTAAATGAAGAGGTTATTATTAGTTTTGTTGCATCGGCTTATGCAGGGGTAGTGGAATGGTGGTTCAAGAATGAAAGACCTGTAGCACATCAAGTCTTGGCTGAACAACTCGGAACGTTATTAGAGAGGAATTTATAAAAAGAGCGGCGATTCTCCTATAATAGGTGAATCGTCGCTCTTTTTTATCGGGCATTAATTACGCAATAGATTACACATCTTTTTAAGGACTTCGGACCCTGGGATGCTATTCCTTCACCCCAATAGCTGCAGTGGGGTCCTTTAACATTCTGAAAATCAGAAAATCTCGCCTTTAAGGTCAGATGAGTCCGATAAAAGCATCTACTTACAAATGTTATCGGTTCAAGTAAAGATTCTTTTAAATCGCTCGTTTGAACTGGGTATTGTACAGCTCGTAATAAACACCTTGCAGCGCAAGAAGCTCTTTATGACTGCCTTGCTCAGCAATTCCGCCACCCTGAATAACGAGTATACGATCAGCATCCTGGATGGTACTAAGCCTATGGGCGATCACAAAGCTTGTTCGTCCCTTCATTAGCTTTTCCATCGCCTGTTGAATATGCATTTCCGTACGCGTATCCACACTGCTGGTTGCCTCATCTAGGATCAAAATAGCTGGATCAGCTAGAATGGCGCGGGCAATCGTTAAAAGCTGGCGCTGGCCGTGGCTCAAATTACTGCCTTCCGCATGGAGAATAGTCTCATATCCATGCGGCAGTCTATTGATAAAGGCATCTGCATTGGCCAATCTTGCCGCTTCCTCTACCTCTTGGTCTGTCGCATCAAGACGGCCAAAACGAATATTTTCCCGAATCGTACCCGAGAATACATGCGCGTCTTGCAATACCATTCCCAATTGACTACGAAGTGCGTTTTTATCCAGCTCTCCAATCTCGCGTCCATCAATGAATATGGAGCCGCCGCTCAAATCGTAGAATCTGATCAGCAAGTTCACAATGGTCGTTTTCCCAGCACCCGTTGGGCCAACAAGCGCAATTTTCTCTCCGGGTTTTGCTTCAAACGTAACCTCACTCAGAATTGGTGAATCCGGCTTGTAAGCAAATGAAACGTCTTTGAAAACAACATTCCCTTTTAACCTCGGCAGATCGTCACTTTGTTCATCACCGTCACCGTATTCGGATGGCATATCCATGACTTCAAACACTCGCTCCGCACCAGCAATTGCCGACTGAATTAGATTGTACTGGTTAGCAAGATCGGAGATCGGTCGTCCGAACTGTTTGGAATACGTAAGGAAGCTAACGATTACACCAACCGTAGCCATGTTATGAAAAGCCATCCAGCCACCCACCCCGGCAATGATTGCAAATCCAAGGTTATTAATCATGTTCATAACCGGTCCCACTAATCCGGAAACAATTTGTGCCTTAACGCCGACTTTATTCAGCTCTCCGCTGATTTTGCGGAACCGTTTCACTTCTGTCTCTTCCCTGCTGTATTGTTTGACCACTTTTTGTCCGCTGATGGTTTCTTCGATAAATCCACCCAACTCACCTAAATGGCGTTGCTGATTTTTAAAATAAGTTCGACTTAAACCTATGATTTTACGGCTGGACAATAACACAAGAGGGATCGTTATCAGTGAAACTACGGTCAACGGAACGTTCATCATTAACATGATCACTAGTGAACCGCTTAGTGTGATCAAACTGTTTAATAACTGGGTCACACTCTGATTAAGTGTACTGGATACGCTCTCTATGTCGTTGGTTGCCCGGCTCATTAGTTCTCCGTTAGCTTGCGTGTCAAAAAACTTAATCGGTAGCTGTTGATATTTGCTGAACAAATCACGACGCAGCTCGAATACGGTATTTTGTGAAACGGAGGTCATAACATAGGCTTGCACCCAAGCAACCACACTGCTTAGCCCATAAATACCAATTAGGAGTAGACAAAAGCGAATTAGACCCTGATAATCGTGGGGAATTACGGCAGTATCAATCGCTTTACCGATTAGATAAGGCCCAATCAACGAAAGGATTGCATTCAACACTGTAAATACATATACAATGATTAACCCGAACCGCTGGCGGTTCAAATACGTCCAAATGCGTTTGAGTGTGCCCGCTTGATTCTTAGCACGTACGATCGGCACAGCTCCGCCGCGTCCGGGACCAGATCCCGGTCCAGATCCAGGTCCCGGTCCGAATCCGCCTGATCGATTAAAAGGAGTGGTGTTCATGCCGTTATTAAGCTTTGACATAAGGCACCTCCTCTCCCTTCATCTGTGATCTCCAAATATCTCTGTATATTTCACTGCTGTTCATCAGCCCCTCATGTGTACCTTGTACAGCAATTCGGCCGTTTTCTAATACCAGAATGCGATCAGCGTCAATTACAGAGGTGACACGCTGAGCTATCAAAATATTCGTGCTGCTGCGCAGCCGTGTTTTTAACATCTGCCGGATTCGTGACTCTGTCGCTGCATCGAGCGCACTAGTGCTGTCATCCATAATGAGGATTGTTGGCTGAATTAAAAGTGCCCGTGCAATCGAAAGCCGCTGCTTTTGCCCACCGGACAGGTTAATGCCACGCTGGCCGAGCTCTGTATCGTAACCCTGTGGAAGTTCTAAAATGAAATTGTGAGCTTCAGCGGCGATTGCTGCTTCTTCCACTTCCTCATCTGTGGCATCCGGTCTGCCATATCGGATATTATCGCGGATAGTACCGCTGAACAGAATAGCCTGCTGCATAACATATCCGATTCTGCTGCGCAAATCTTCCAGAGCAATCATACGAGTGTCGGAGCCATCAATTGAGATGGATCCAGAGGACACTTCGTAAAACCGGGGAATGAGGCTGACCAATGATGATTTACCAGTACCGGTGGCACCAAGAATGGCGACTGTTTCTCCTGGCTCCGCAGTGAAATTAATACCGTCTAACACTAGATTTTCATCCGTAGGATCATAAGCAAAAGATACATTGTCAAATACGATCCGACCGTTGTGTATGGCATCTTTTTTAGCGTTGGCAACTTCTGTAATCTCACTAATGGTGGAAAATACTTCATTCTCCCGATCGGCAGAAACCTTGGCTCGTGAGAAGAAGGTCAACATATTGCTTAACATCAGCATTGACATCAACAATTGGGTTATATAGTTAATAAAAGCGATCAGCTGACCAACTGGCAGCCCACCGTTCCAGCTTTGCACTCCCCCAAACCATAGTACAGCAACAATACTGGCATTTAGTACAAGCATCATTAGCGGCATATTTAATGACATTAACCGTACCGCTTTTATCGCAATTTCTGTATAATCCTTGTTAGCTGTATTAAAGCGTTTCTGTTCATGATTAGCGCGGACGAATGCTTTGACTACACGGATGCCGGATAAATTTTCCTGCAACACTGTGTTCACACCGTCTAATTTGACCTGCATTTTTTGAAACAAAGGAAAAGAAAGTCGGATTAACCCATACAATATTAAACTCAAGAGTGGCACGGCAACGGCTAGGATGAGGGTCAGCATAGGACTAATCCGGATGGCCATCACCAAGCTTCCGACTAATAGCAATGGAGATCGAATACTCCGCAAAATCATTTGCACAAAGGTTTGCAGCTGCACCACATCATTTGTTAACCGCGTAATCAGTGAGCCCGTCTTCAATTGATCCAGGTTCTTGTTAGAAAATTTCTGAATATGTTCAAACAAGCTAATCCGCAAATCATTACCGAAGTTTTGAGAAGCAATACTCGAAAAAATAGTGCAGCCCACCCCACCAATTAGACCGATAAACGCTACACCAAGCATAATCAGTCCGGTCGAGAAAATATGAGACAAATCTTTTGTCATAACACCCTTATCCACAATGCTCGCCATGAGCGTGGGCTGCAGTAAATCCATAGTCACTTCGACCAGCATCAGCAATGGTGCCAACACACACCACACCCAATATGGCCTCAAATAATGCTTAAGCTTCCACATTCCGCCACCTTCAATTGTTTAAGATAAATACGTGATTTTAGAACTAATCGGTGTTCTGGGTTTCGCATTCGGCATTTCCTCCGGATAACCCATTCCAAATATCCCAATAACATCGTAATTTTCTTGAACATTAAGAATCTCACGATTATGAGGCAAAGCCCCCAGCGAAGCCCAATACGTACCTACACCTGCTTCATGTGCAGCTAATAGGAAATTTTGTACGAAACAAGCAGCAGCCATAACATTCTCATCGCGTTCAAACGCAGTTGCGGCAGGCTTAGACAGAACTGCAAAAACAACAGGTGCGTTGCCAAAATCCGTCTTATGTTTTAATTTCGCTCTAGTATTGGGTCCGATGAAAAGAAGCTCCCAAGGTTCGGTCATACGATGATTAGGAGCGTAACTTGCAGCCTCCAGCCATGAATGTAACTCCTCTTCACCTATTGGAGTCTGTTTGAATTGTTTTATACTTCTACGGGTTTTAATGAGCTCAGTTATTTTCATCTTTTTCTTTACTCTCCTCTTTTTTAACATTTGATGTTGTATCTTCTGGAGCGATCTCATGAATCTGAAAGATTTGTTTAAACTCTTCAATGATCGCTTCCGTTGCTTTTAATTCACCGCTAACCACTTGTTTAATCGATTCAAGCTCAGGCTGATTTAACTGCCGCTGTAATGTAGCCCGGTTAACCATAAGCTTATCTAAAAAAGCGATGGCTCTGCCACGGCGAAAAGTTTGAGCACTTTTAGGATGTTGATCCATCGGTTCTGTCATCCCATGTTTCATAAAGCCTCGATCTCTGTGTTCTCCATGCTCCCTATGACCGCCACGTTTGCCGATATGTCCTTCACGCATTTTATTTCCTCCTTTTGCAGTAGTGTATACATTTGTATACGCGTTCTTCATGTATACAAATGTATACGATAGAATCCATTTCTGTCAAGATCATTTTCCATTTTGTAACATCATAATTGCTCATTTTATATCTGAAAAAACAATAAAAACCCGCATAAAGTGCGGGCTTAAAGAGAAAAATCATCAAATTCAACGGAGTGATTTATAGGGAAAAACTATTTTTCTTATACTCCTGAACGGATACTCCCATTACTTTTTTAAAACAGTTACTGAAGTAAAATGGATCTTTAATGCCTACCTTTTCAGCAATTTGATAAGCTTTCCAATCCGTTTCATTCAGAAGCTTCACCGCTTTTTCCATTCTGCACTTGAGAAGATAATCCGTAAAGCTAATCCCTATGTCCTGCTTAAAGATCCGGCTAAAGTAACTGGAATTCATGTGGAATTTATTCGATACATAGGATAAAGACATCTCCGGAATGTGCATCTCCTGTTGAATAAATTCTTTAACTTCATGGATAATATTATTGGTTTTTTTGCTACGTGCCCGGGTTACTTGAGAGGTTACCTTCTCTGTGAGTTCAAGTAATGTCTGTTGCATGTCTGGCAGGCTATCGAGCTCAAAAATCCTTTTATATGGCGAAATATCGAAAGAAAGATTATTATCTATTATAACTCCCATTTCAGCGAGTGAATTGATTAATGTGGAGACAAATTGGGCGGAAACCAACCTAGCTCGTTCCACAGAAAAAGCCTTGGACTTCTCCAAATCCTGAAACATTTTCTCGATGGATTGCATAGCCTTGTCTAAGACACCAGCTTTTACAAAAAACAAAATTTCCTCAATTTCATTCGTCTTAACTTCCCAGGATCGGCCCCCGAAATGAATTTCATCATTAAAAAAATAGATGGCGTTACTGCCCTTTAACTTACCATATCTAACTGCCTCCAGCGCCTCTTTATAGGATTCTTTGATCCTATTGAAATCCGTACAGGTACTACCTACGCCAATGCAAGCTTTGCATTCAAGCTTTTCATGGAGCGATTGGGCCAGCCACTCTCCAATCTTCGTAAGATTCTGATTATCTTTTCTATTAAGAAGGACAATGCGTTGACTGTTATCAAAAAAAACTTCGATTCCCTCATACTCTTCAAGCGCGTAATCAATAAACCTCTTACAACGCAAAGACTGCAGGATTCGTTGTTCCTCCCCTTCTTCTAAGGAGATTTGAAGTTCAATGAGCATGATTGAAAACAGGCTGTTCGCTGAGTCAGGAAAAAAGTAATGGAACCGGCTGTCCAGCTGATCGGGGTCCCAGAGGCCTGATAGCAAATCATTTAGAAATTTTTCTTTTAGTTGAACGGCGTTTTCTTTTAACTGTCGATTCAGTTCCTGATATTCGTTCCACCGCTCTGTCTCTTCCCGGATTTTCCCATGAAGATCTACCGCAACTCTTCGTACTTCCTCGGATTGAAGCGGCTTCAAGATAAAATTTTGTACTCCAATGTCCAGGCTTCTCTTTGCATATTCGAATTCGGGATGTGCAGTGATGATCACAATTTTGACTAGCGGATACCTTTCTTTTATCAACCGGCTTAATTCCAGTCCATCCATAAAAGGCATACTGATATCTGTAAATACTACATCCGGTTTCATCGTTTCGATCAGATCTAACGCTTCGCTTCCATTCGAGGCCTCACCTACGAATCTGTAACCAACCGCTTGCCAATCTATAATGATGGGAACAATTTTTCTCGCATTAATTTCATCATCCACAATAATGGCTCTGAGCAGTTCAAGCTCCATGACTATTCCCCTCCTCAAGCGGTAGTTCCAATTCAATCCGAGTTCCTTCTCCCGGTGCACTGACCAAACTACAATTCATATCCGCCCCATAGTACAGCTTCAGACGCATCAAAGTACCGCGCAACCCAAAACTGGACTCATTTTGCCCATAGGGCTCAGCTTGCATTTCCCGGCGTTTGTCTTCATTCATGCCCACACCATCGTCTTCCACGATTAACTTCAGTCGATTCCCCTGAATTCGGGCAAGGATGCGAATCTTACCACACTCCCCTAAAGGGCGAATACCATGATAAAGCGCATTTTCTACAAGCGGCTGAAGCGTCAATTTGGGTATCCGAACATACTCAGCTTCTTCCGGCACCTCAATTTCACTGGTGAAAATTTCTGGATAGCGAATATTTTGTATACTCAAATAACTTTTAGTGATCTCTACTTCTTCTCTTAACGTTACTACATCACTGCCCTTACTAAGACTCTGACGATAGAAGGCTGCAAGCTCAGAAATAATCTGGTACGCCTCATTATTATTTCCTGACAAAGTTAAATAGCCAGCTGATTCTAACGTGTTATATAAAAAATGTGGTTTAATTTGCTGCTGCAAAATATCCAATTCGAGTTTCCGAATCAATTTCTGTTCTTCTTTCTCCCGCTTCAGCGCTTGCTCAATGGTCACAATCATATTGTTATACCTATCTTTCAACTGGTTCAGCTCATCAGTTCTCGCCTCGTACCGAACCAAACTAAACTCTCCAATCTCCACTTTTTTCATGGATCGCAGCATATGTAAAATAGGTGTTGTAATGAATCTAGAAATCCAGACGGAACCTAAAAATATAGAAATGAAATTAAACAGCATAATCATTAACAGCATTAGATTAAATTGACGATAGGGGCTTTCCCATTCCCCCAGAGGCTGAGCGCTAGTAAACTTCCAACCACGATCCATTGAAACCAGAGAAGAGATCAGATAATTATGATCTTTGATCTTTACGATTTTGCTACTGCCGAGCGGCACATCAAGCATAGAAGAGTTTGTATAAGTCGATAATTCAGGTTTTGTAAAATCAAGGAGTGTCTCATATCCAGTTTCGATCATTAAATCAGGTTTATTATCGTTGATCGAACGTTCATAGCTTTTTTTCAGCTCCTGAACCGTAATGTTCACGACTAATACTCCTATTTTCTTGGAAGTGTTCATGTCGTTTACGATACGAATCAGAGAAATATATTGTGGATCCTGCTGGGGTTCCTTCGTCTCAAAATTGAAGATACCTCCGGCATTTTTCCTCCAAATTGCTTTTCCGTCCAAGGCGACCGCCTCGGAATACCATTCCGCTGACTCGATCCCATCCGTTCTGATCGGTTTTGCAGACTGCAAATCAATCGCAAACTTACGTCCTGCATTATCGAATAGATAGACAGAAGAGATAGAGGGCTCTGCGAGCATAAAATCTGACAGAGCCACCTCTAGCTTGTAAGTTAAAATTCCGATGTCGTTACCCGCCAGATCACTGCCCAGAACTTCCTGAACTGTATTGTTCGACACGATCATCTTGGAATAATTATTCGTGCTGTCAAGAAGTGATTCGATTCCGGAATTCATGGCGTTTAAGGTTTGAAGCGATACCTCACCTACCTTTTCCTCGGTGAATTTCTCATTGATTCGTTGGTACATAATACCGCTTGCAATCATGGAAACCACTAATAAGGCCAAGTAGTAAAAAACGATTTGTGATCGGATACGTGCAAACCTCATCGGTAACCTCCTGGCCGACAATTAAGCGAATACGGACCTTTATTTATAGCTACTTCAATACGATACTAGTATAGCATTTTTCGAAGGATTCCTATCCCATTGCTTTAGCCCTTAACTGCCCCGGCAATAATGCTTTTTTGGACTTGGTTACTTAGGAACAAGTAGATAATGATCATGGGTAGTGTAGCCACAACCATTCCAGCGAACATAGGTCCGAATTCTGTGGCATAGGCACTTTTAAACGAATTGATGGCGACGGTAATTGTTGCTAAGTCAGGATCATTAATGAACGTATTAGCAAACATCAGTTCGTTCCAAGCGGATAAAAAAGTAAAGATGGAAGTGGTTACGATAGCCGGCTTTACAAGCGGAAGCATAATACGGAAAAAAACCTGATAAATATTGCAGCCGTCTACAACGCTGGCTTCTTCCAACTCCCCTGGCAGCGCTCTAAAAAAACCAATCATGATAAAGATTGTAGTAGGAAGTGCACTAACGGTATAAGGAATGATTAAAGCCCACGGTGTATTCAGCAAACTTGTCATTTTTAACATCTGAAAGACAGGTAGCAGCGTAGCATGTACGGGGATCATCAATCCCAGCATAAAGAAAGTAAGCACCACATTATTAAGCTTCCACTTCATTCTTGCGACAGCAAAAGAAACCATTGCCGATAACAGAGCAGAAATAATGACAGTTACCGTTGTATACATAAGGCTGTTCAAAAAGTTACGTGCGATATTCGCCTTAAAAAGTGCGTAGTCGTAATTCGCCCACCGCCACTCATTAGGCAAGCCCATCACATTTGAGCCTGTAATTTCTATGTTTGTTTTAAAGGATGAAAATACAAGCCACACGAGCGGATACAATTGAATAACGGCGAAGATTAGAAACGCAAGCTGCAAAACAACCTTTGGCCAGCGGCGGTTATGTGTTGTTGTCATTAGCTCTCCTCCTTATCATCGTAGGTTCTGATCAGTTTTTGTAGAACTAAGTAGAAAAAGAGACATTCCACAACCATAAACACGGCCATCGCACTGCCGTACCCATACATATTGCGATTAAAAATCGATGAATACATCAACGTACTTGGAACATTAGTTTCCGGTGTTGGGTAGCCATTGCTCATAATGAAGACTAAATCGAAAAACTTCAATGATCCCAATACAGCAAATATGACGCATACCTTCAGGATTGGTGAAATAAGTGGAATGGTGATAGAGAAGGCGGTTCTTATACTTGATGCTCCGTCAATTTTTGCAGCCTCGTACAAATCTTCAGGAATCCCTTTGATGGCAGCGTACATTAGAAGCATATGGTAGCCGATATATTGCCAAACGATTGGAATCATAACACTAATTAGTGCTGTTCCGCTTTCCGTTAACCAATCATGTGTCCAGGAGGACAAGCCTAGTTGATTGAGTATCGTATTCAGCAAGCCATATTCAGGCTGATAGATTTTCAGAAACATAACCCCGATGACAGAGGAGGATACCAAGACTGGAATGAAATACAAAGTACGATACAGCTTTTCACCCCACACCCCTCTGGCAAGAACCAGAGCGAGCACCAGAGCTATCGGAAGTTGCATGAAAACAGAAAGAACTGCCAGATACAATGTATTAAGTATCGAATGATTAAAATCCATGCCGTACGTATCTGTAAAAAATAAATCCTTATAAGAAGCTAAACCGATAAATTTAGCCGGTTGAATCCCATCCCAGTCCAGCAGACTGTAATACATGGACTGAAGGATCGGGAAAAAACCAACAAGAATGTATAAAATCAAAGCAGGAACAACAAATACGGCGATAGCCTTTTTGTTTCCGAATACTTGATGCATGCTTCACTCCACCTTTAAATCGATCAGGCGGCGAACAATTCTCGCCGCCTGACGCAGATTATTGTCCTTGATTGACCTTGCTCTGTAATTCTTTCGTGTAGTCTTCAGGTGTTGTTTTTCCGGCAACGAATTTCATCAGCGAGCCGAACATAGATTCAGTGTCATTACCATTCAGCATTTGATCCCACCAGTAGGAGAAACCTGTTGCTGAAGAAGACAACTCACCAATTTGCAGAGCCAGTGGATTCATTTGAGAAGTGTCACCTACATCAACTTTCCATGCTGAGGAGCCTGAACCAGCCAGAAATACTTCTTTAGACATGGTCTCAATAAAGAACTTGTATACTTCCCATATTCTTTCCTTGTTTTTCAGATCGGCATTGAGCACGAATGTTTCACCCGAACCTCCGAACCACTCGTCAGCATTTCCTTTCCCCCCTGGAATGGTTGGAAATTTAATCGGTACCACTTTACCTTTGACCAGAGAGTTATCATCTTCAATCTGTCCGTTGACCCAAGCACCCATGAACATCATAGCTGCTTTGCCTGATAGGAACATATTTGTCGCGTCATCATAAGAAGTTCCAACAAAATGTTTGCCGAAGGAGTCCGCATCAATCAATTGTTTGTATTTCGCGGCAGCTTCTGTGAATTCAGGTGTGTCGAATGATCCTGTTTTCGTTAAAGCGGCATTTACAGCATCCACGCCTGCCATCCGGATGGCTAGAATCGCGTTCCATTGCATGGCTGGCCATCTGTCTTTAGCCCCAAGTGCAATCGGCTGAATACCTTTTGCTTTTAGTGCTTCAATCGCAGCAACAAGCTCATCCCATGTTTCCGGAATTTTTGCTCCTGCTTGCTCAAATAGTTCTTTATTAACGTACATTTGAGCAGTAGCTATATTGATCGGCAGACCGTAAAGCTTGCTATCGAAGACGAAATTGTCTGTCGTACCTGGTACGATTTGGTCCAGCGTTCCATCTTTTGCGAGATCATCAATGGACAGAATCCGGTTCCCCGCTATAAATGGCTCAGAGAATCCGCCACCCCAGGTGTAAAAAATGTCGGGCAGTTCATTGGCTGCTGAAGCCGCTTTCACTTTTGTTTTATAAGATTCGCCCCCAACACCTACATGCTCGATTTCTACATTAGGGAATTTAGCCTTGGTTGCCTCAAGTGCTTTATAAAAACCAACAAACCCACCATCTTTAGAATTTGGATCCGCGAATTGAGACCACATGGTAATCTTGAGCTTCTCTTCCGCCGCAGTTGTTTTTCCCGTATTGCCTGCGTTTGCATTAGCCTCGGAATTCACGTTATTCCCGTTGTTCCCACCACAAGCAGTGATAAGCATGGACATAGCCATCAACACTGTTAGAGTTAGGTTCATCCTTTTTTTGTTGACTTTTTTCATTCTTTTTCGCCCCCCATTTTTATATTGCTTACAGGACTAATTATATAAATCAATTTATCAAGTGAACATGAAAGCGTTTTACTTTATGATGTATTCTCTTTACATTAGACATTTTTCTTTATTAACTACACATAAAGAAGACCTCTGATTTCTTCAGAAGTCTTCTTTTTTCATTCATATCAAAACCTAGGGCATGAACACCTCTATATAGCTGAGTGGCTTAGGTTCTATCTTCTCTATTATCAGAAGTTATCTCATGAATCTGAAACATATGAATGAACTCATCGATGATCGCTTCCGTAGCTTTTAATTCACCACTAATGAGCTGTTTTGCAGATTCAAACTCTGACTCTTTTAGCTGCTGCTGCAACGCCGAACGATTAATCATTAGCTTGTCCAAAAATGCGATAGCCCTAGCTCGACGAAAGGTCTGAGCACTTTTGTGAGGATGCTCCGAACCCTCCTTGACTCCATTTATATTCATTTCTCCATGCTCTCCGTGTTCTCGATACTCGTTATAACCGTGCATTTCTATGTGTCCTTCGCGCATGTTATTTCCTCCTCTAACTCCGATTACAAATGTATGGCCCATTAATAAGACCGGGCAAGACGGAAGCCAAGATCATCTACGCTAAATGTTGGATGACTACGACGGCGGCATGTGGCTCCACATCCTCTGTCCTCTTCTGCCCAGCTGCCTCCCCGAAAAATTCGATAGGAGCCATACACTTGTTCATCATATAAATCCCAGCACCATTCCCATACATTTCCTAACATATCATAAAGTCCCCAAGCATTGGGTTCCTTTTGTCCTATTTCGTGGAGTTCGCCACCTGAATTTTCATTATACCAAGCAATTTTATCCAGTTCTCCATATTGATAACCGGAAGTTCCTGCTTTACATGCATATTGCCACTCTGCTTCTGTTGAAAGTCGATATCCGTTTGATTCCTTATCCCAAGTAATGAGTTTACCATCTTCACCTATAGTATAAGCTTCTATAAATCCAGCTTTCTGGGAAAGCAGATTGCAAAAAGAGATGGCTTCAAACCATGAAATATTCACAACCGGTTTTAGATCTCCGTGAGATGAGTTGTTAATTATAGCATTGTATAGATCCACAGTTACAGGATAAGGTGCAAGAAGAAACGGTTTGATTTCTGCTTTCCATCTACGCTTTATCCGATCGTCTCTTAATTCTATTTCTCCCCCTGGAATTGCAACCATAGGATAGTCCAAATAGCTCTCAATTTCGATCGACACTCTAGCTGCCTCCTAACTATTATTTTAATCATGTATTGACGGGTATACAGAATAGAACTATAATCTATACAATTCCTAGAAACATACTATGAATTATAAAAAATAAGAAACATTAAATCATCCTTAGTTTGTCCACAAGAAGGAGTGTAAACACATGCCAAATGTTCAAACTTTCAAAGCAACTGCTCATTTGCAAGACGGCGTTAGGGTCGTTACTAATGTAAGACAATTCGAGCTGGTCATCGACGAACCGACAAGTCTAGGGGGTACGGATACAGGAATGAATCCTGTTGAAGCTTTGCTCGCTTCTTTGGGTGCCTGCCAATCCATTGTAGCTCGGGTCTACGCCTCTAAATTTGAGGTGGAGCTTGAAGATTTCAGAGTAGATGTGGAAGGTGACTTGGATCTCGACGGATTCTTCAACCGCTCTGAAGTACGTCCTGGCTATTCCGATATTCGGTATACATTCTACATAAAGACTCCATCCCCTGCTGAGAAGGTCGAACAGTTCGTACAATTTCTGGAGAGCAAATGCCCTGTAGGTGACACCATTGCTGCTCCGGTTAATCTCAAGCTACATCGTATTGTGATTGAAAATTAACCGTTTTATAATGCTGAGAGAGCTGCAAAGTTGCGTAAAAGCGACTAAGCAGCTCTTTTTCATGACCTGTTCTCCGACTTCATATAATGTTAAAAATGATGCCTTCGGAGGAACCCAAAAAATGACGGATATACTAAGAAAAGTAGATAAAGAAATCGAACGTTTGACAACGTTCTTGCAACAACAGCAGAAGGATGACGGCTCATGGCATTTTTGTTTTGAGAACGGGATTGTGATCGATGCTTATATGATCATTCTCTTTAGGGTGTTGAACCGACAGAATGAAACCCTCATTCGGCAGCTACATGAACGCATTCTTGACGCACAACAGCGAGAGGGTTTCTGGCAGTTATATAAGGACGAAGAAGCTGGGAACTTATCCACATCGGTCGAAGCTTATTATGCCCTGCTCTACTCTGGGTACAGTAAGATAACAGACGAGCCAATACAGCGTGCTAAGCGTTATATACTGTCTAAAGGTGGATTAGGCAAAGTCACAAGTATCTTAACTAGAGTCATTCTCGCCGCAACGGGTCAAAGCAAGTGGCCTTTAGCAATTTCTTCGATTCCACTGGAGGTGCTTTTGTTTCCGTCTTACTTCCCTATTAACTATTTCGAATTCTCTGGCTACTCTAGGGTACACCTCACTCCTATGCTCATTATGGCCGATCGGCGATTTTCGATCACTACAGCCCATGCTCCTGATCTGTCAGATCTTATGGAGACACGGTTGGATGCAAATGAATCGCCTACCCGTGGATATCAGGAGCTGCAGGATGTTATTCAAATGGGTTTGAGCAGATTACTCGGGAGTCCACACTACATACATGAAGCTGCCAAAAACAAAGCAGAGCAATATATGCTCCAGCGAATCGAATCCGACGGTACCTTTTACAGCTATGCCAGCAGTACAATTCTTATGGTTTTTGCCCTGCTTGCTCTCGATTATGATCGGCAGCATCCAATAATTACACAGGCCATTCAAGGTCTCACCGCGCTGCAATGCCAATCAAATCATAAAACTACAATTCAAAACTCTCCATCTACAATATGGGATACAGCGTTAATCTCCTATGCTTTACAAGAGGCTCAAATTCCGGTTGATCACAAAGGAATAAAACACGCTGCATCTTATCTTCTGGATAAACAGCATCATCAAACTGCTGATTGGAGCATCCATAATCCGGATACAGTTCCCGGTGGGTGGGGATTCTCTGAGTCCAATACAATCAATCCGGACGTAGATGATACAACGGCAGCCTTGCGAGCCATCCGAAGCTTATCAACAATTCACCCTTCATATCTGGAATCATGGAATCGCGGTCTGAATTGGGTCCTATCGATGCAAAATAACGACGGCGGCTGGCCGGCATTCGAAAAAAACACCAATAAAGAAATGCTCACATGGCTCGCTATCGATGGTGCTAAATCTGCAGCCATTGATCCTTCGGAAGCAGATCTTACCGGACGAACTTTGGAGTTTCTCGGAAACTTCGCTGGTTTAAATACACAACACGAGTTCATTAAACGGGGTACGAAATGGCTGATTCAACATCAGGAGAAGGATGGTTCGTGGTATGGAAGATGGGGTGTTTGTTATATTTATGGCACTTGGGCATCATTAACAGGCCTGCAGGCTGTTGGGCTCCCTATAAATCATGATACGTTGCAAAAAGGAGTGAAGTGGCTCCTAAGCATTCAGAACTCGGACGGCGGCTGGGGGGAGTCTTGTCACAGTGATCGGCTTCTACAATATGTTCCTTTAGGAGAAAGCACACCTTCTCAAACCGCCTGGGCACTTGATGCACTCATCGCGGTTCAGCCGGAGCCAACAGCAGCGGTGGAAAAAGGGATTCAAAGACTAATCACGTCTATTCATGAAGAAGATTGGAAAACTTCTTATCCAACTGGCGGTGGACTCCCCGGTAATTTCTATTCCAATTATCATAGTTACCGCTATATCTGGCCACTACTCACATTGAGTCATTACAGAAAAAAATACGGTCAAGGATAATACTCGGTAATATCTTGCGTTGTCCTGCTCCACTTCTTAACTGTCTCGAAAAAGTTTGGATCGCCAGAGCAGCAATCGTCCGTTACTGGAGAATCTCGTTGCTCTGATGTTATGAATCGAGAGTTGAATGCTTTTGTCCGTTGCACCTACCTAAATCACCCAGTCTTGATCAAGTATAGAGCTTTTCGGACTCAGAAGACGCTATTTGCGTAGGCTTTTGAGTTAGATTAAGGACTCCAGTGCAACTATTCCTTAAAAAGAGAGTCATTTCGGATGTTTTTCATAGTAATAACTGCGATAGTGTCCGTTAAAATTCCAATTGTAAGCTAAATCTGCTCTTAAGGTCAGCTGAGTCCGATAGCAAATACGTGTGCGCAAAATGTTACCTATCAAGCCAACTTGCCATTTGGATCAGCCCTATAGGAATTACTTAAATTACTTAAATTACTTAAATTACTTAAATTACTTATGAGCTAGCTCCATTTTTGCATTTGAGTCAATCGAGCATAGTTAGCATAAAGCTAATTAGAATCAGGCAGCGATCTCCGATAATCAAGGATCGCTGCCTGATATTTTGGGTCACTGGCGTTTTGCCTGAGCAATTATGACTGTAACGTCTGATATCCCCACTCCGTATATTTGTAGCGCAAGATTTTCACGCAATTTAATGAAATAACTGCATTTTATACACTTAATCCATATTGCTAGGGAATAACTTCGACTTTAACTGCATTCTATACAATTAAAATCAAGAGAAATCACCTAGAAGCCTTAATCTCATGTGAATAGATGTAAGAAATACAGCTATTTTCAATGCGCAACTGCTTTGAACGATTATAGCTGTACAAAATACAGTTAAACACATTGCTGCTTCCCATTTCCTTCATCCGCCTCCATACTGGCACACAGAGGGTTGCATCATTGCTCGATTTACTTTTTGGAGCACGGTACCGAAAGATCACCATTCAAGAAACAGGCGTAATCGTTGGTGGTTTCGGTGCTCTTTCCCAAGCACGGGTTACCTGCAATGTTGCTGCATAGGTGATTAACGAAACGAGCAACGCTCCGAACAGTTCAATGATCTGCCCCAGGTCCAATCGTTCCAGAATTCCGTGAGCCGCCAGCCCGCTAAGCGCCATGACAATTCCTCCTGCTCCCACCTTAAATACAATACGAAAGTCAAAATAAAATCCGATCGTTCCTGCCACAGATAAAAAATTCAACAGTGTCAGCAGCAAGAGTCCCAGTCCGAATCCCATGGCCACCCCTTCGATTCCAATATTAGAACCAAGAACAAAGATCGCAATCACTTCGAAAATATTCGTAAGAATATGGTTCCACATAACGGTTGATGCTTTCCCCAAACCAAGCAAAATTGCTTGCAGTGGCGCTCCAAAATAATAAAGAAAAAATAAGGGTGCAATTAACCTTAGCAGCTCGCCCGCTTCTGGCGAATGGTAGATCATAGTCGTTAAGGGTACAGCCCATAGGTACAGGATGATTGTACATGGAAAACCTACTATAAGCGCGGATCGCATAGCCATATCCATCCGACTATGCATAAGCTTGCTATTGTTGCTCACACTTGCTTCGCTGATCGCCGGAATTAATGCAGTCGACAACGATTGTGTGAAGAAGCTGGGGAGAAACAACATGGGAAGAGCATAACCCGCCAGAAGTCCGAATTGCTTGGTTGCCATCTCAACACCTACACCAAACAGTACTAGACTTTTCGTAATCAGCAGTGGTAAAAAGGCATGATAGAGCGAATGAATAAAACCGCTGCCTGTCATCGGTAAGCCGATGCGCAGCAAATCTCTTAACGTACTGTCTCCTTTAAGTGAAATTCTTGACGTATGTGGTGGAGAGGTTTTGATCTTACCTCGATTAGCCCATTTGAAAACTGCAAACAAGTAGAGCAAACCAAAACCTTCTCCAACAACGGAGGCAGCCATCGCGCCAGCAGCCGCATAGGCAATACCGTAGGGCAGCAAAACGTTGACAACACCGATAATGACAATGATTTGCGCCAGATTCTCAATAATATCGGAAAAGGCAAGTGGGTTCATGTTCTGTTTTCCACGAAAATAACCTTTCAGTACAGCAGACATCGCAATAATTGGAATGATCGGCGTAATAGCAACCATAGCATAATACGCCCGCTGATCGGCCAAAAAAATCGATGCGATCCATTTGGAGCCAAATAGAGCCACTAAAGTTAATATAATACTCAACGTACCCGTAATGCTTAAGGATACAGTGAGAATACGCTTTACTCGCGCTTCATCCTGCTTAACCTCAGCTTCCGATACAAGCTTTGAAATCGCAACAGGAAGCCCCAGCTCTGTCAGCGTAATAAATAAAGGAAGCAGTGGATGAGCAATCATAAGCAGCCCTACTCCCTCTGCTCCCAAAAAACGTGCCAGCAAGACTCCGTTCAAAAAACCAAGCCCTTTTGTGAAAAATGACGACACGGTTAATATGAACGTGCCACGAATAAAACTTTGTTTACGCATCCCCATTTATACGCATCTCCACCTATGGTTTGTCCTGTCCTTCTTTCTAACTTATTCGAACAAACACAAGTACATGCAGACAAGTATTTGTAAAGTATTTAATCAGCAATAAGCCGCCACATCTTAGTTGGTATACCAGGCAATTTCCCTCACTTTCATTATCTTCTGTAGCAAAAACATTTTTCATAGACCAGAGATACTCCTCTGTATCGCTCATTAGTACTGTTTTTGTATAAATTTCATCCTCCGCAATAAAAGATATATTAAGAAATAAATAGATAATTTACCAATGGCATGTTATCATTTTGAATGCGATTTCAATAGCTTTGTTATAACGGTTTTTTTACTCTTCTTCGTGAATGTCTTTTTGCAAAATCTTTGATATGATAAAAAAGAATAGAAAAGGCTTTACGGAAATCATTCACATCGATAATAACCACTTCTAAATTTTTCAAAGATAAAGGAGAACTTCATTCATGAGTCAGAAAACAAGATTAAATAATGACTGGTTATTCAGCAAACAGCCGCTTAAGTCTACTTTAGAATCGGTGATAGCAGCTGATTCGGAGTGGATCGACGTAACCTTACCCCATGACTGGCTAATTTTTGATACACATAATCTATATGAAAGCGGAGAAGGCTGGTACCGTAAAAGCATAGTTATAGATGAGCACGTGCCAAATAGCCGTGTGTCGCTTCGTTTTGAAGGCGTATACATGGACTCCACTCTCTATGTGAACGGCCATATCGCAGGCGTCTGGAAAAATGGATACTCCACTTTTGAATTAGATATCACGCCATACATTATTGAAGGTATCAACGAAATCTATGTTCAAGTGGTTCATGAGTCTCCTAACTCACGCTGGTATTCCGGTGCGGGCATCTATCGGAGTGTATGGCTGAAGACGTATCCAGGGACACATATTGTGCCTGATGGTATTTATATCTCTACTCGCAAAAAAGAGGATGCCTGGAATGTTGAGGTAGATACCGAAGTATTGTGCAATGATCTATTGCAAAGCGCAAAGCACTACATAATTCGTCACAGTATACTAGATGCTTCAGGAACTTGTATCTCTCATGTAGAAAATGAAATTCCAGTACAAGTCGGGTCTGCTGTACCCAGCTCTGCCCTCTTATCCATCAATAATCCAATGCTCTGGGATATTAACCAGCCTTACTGTTATAACCTAAAAACGGAGCTGTTAGAGAACGAACAAGTGATCGAGGAAGAAGTCCAAACCTTCGGATTCCGTACGATGGAGTTTGACAGCCAACAAGGTTTCTTATTGAATGGCCGAAAGGTGAAGATTCATGGCGTATGCCAACATCATGATTTGGGATGTTTGGGGGCTGCGGTGAATAAAACAGCTCTAAAAAGACAGATTATCCTCCTGCAGGAGATGGGCGTAAACGCTATTCGTACGGCCCACAATATGCCAGCCGTTGAATTGATGGAACTAGCCGATGAGATGGGCGTGCTCATAGTTTCCGAAGCATTCGATATGTGGGAACGCAGTAAAACTCCTTTTGACTACGCCAGATTTTATCCGGATTGGTGGAAACAAGATATTGCCAGCTGGGTACGCCGGGATAGAAATCGCCCCTCCATGCTCATGTGGAGTATCGGAAATGAAATATACGACACCCATGCCGATGAACGCGGCCAAGAGTTAACCATAGAATTACGTGATCTGGTGCAGGTTCATGACCCTAAAGGAAATGCAGTGGTTACTATCGGTTCCAACTATATGCCTTGGGAGAATGCACAGAAATGCGCAGATCTAGTGAAGTTCGCAGGGTATAACTATGCCGAAAAATACTATGATCAGCATCATGAGGAACATCCAGACTGGATTATTTATGGCAGTGAAACATCGTCTACTGTACAGAGCAGAGGCATCTATCACTTCCCTTTTGCTCAGTCTGTATTGTCTGACGATGATGAACAATGCTCAGCTTTAGGAAATAGCTCCACTAGCTGGGGTGCCAAGAACACAGAAGCTTGCATCATTGCAGATCGTGATGCGACCTACTCACCGGGACAATTTATTTGGACTGGATTTGACTATATCGGGGAGCCGACCCCGTACTTCACTAAAAACTCGTATTTCGGTCAACTGGATACCGCGGGATTCAAAAAGGATTCCTATTATATTTATCAAGCAGAATGGACGGATTACAAGGTCGCCCCGATGATTCATATTTTTCCATACTGGGATTTCTCTGAAGGGCAGCTTATTGATGTGCGAGTATGCTCCAACGCACCACAAATCGAATTGTTCTTTAATGATCAATCCATGGGCACTTTTAACATTGACCATAAACATGGTAAAAAGCTGCTTGGGGAATGGCAGCTCCCATTTAGCGAAGGTACTCTACGAGCAGTCGCTTATGATGAACACGGAGTACAGATCGCTGAAGATACGGTAACTTCTTTCGGAGATTCAACTACTGTGGTCATGAAGCCTGATAAAACTCAGATCACTGCTGACGGATCGGACTTGGTATTTGTTGAGATCTCGACCCTCGATCAAGAAGGACGTCCCGTGGAGAACGCCAATAATCGTATCCAAATCTCTGTAGAAGGACCGGGGCGTCTTGTTGGTTTGGATAATGGTGACAGCACTGACTACGATTCATATAAAGGAACAAGTCGCCGGATGTTCAGTGGAAAATTGCTTGCAGTCATTGCCTCTTCATTGGAGCCAGGTAAAATCGTTGTACGTGCATCTTCCCAAGGCTTACAGTCCGCTGAGCTTACACTGACTGCCGAAGCACGAGAGCTAGATCATTCTAAGGACGAAGAGCTTGTACTTTATCAGCATTCGTCACAATCACTATCGGATGTGAGCGAGTTATCCCAAGACTATTTATCAGATGAAATTCCCGTTCGCAAGCTGGAAATCATATGCCCACAAGGAAATCAACTAACGAAGGACACCCGAGCACTTCCGGTTCGTGTGCAAATTCATCCAGAGAACGCAACCTATCAGGAAATTGAATGGCGAGTTACGAATGCTGCCGGCATTGACGCCAATATAGCCGTTCTTGAGGCAAATGGGCATGAAGCAGTAATATCGGCTTTGGGAGACGGAGACGTCTATGTACGGTGTGCAACGAAAAACGGTGCAGATCAAGTGCGCCTGTACTCGCTTATGGAATTCCATATTCGAGATATGGGAGCGGCCTTTTTGAATCCTTATGAGTTTGTTTCCGCTGGTTATCATAGCAATACGAGCCGGAACTTAACAAATGGGAATGAACGCGGAGTGGCTACTGCAAGAGAAGGTGAAAGCTGGATCTGTTTCGACAACATCGATTTCGGTGATTATGGAGCTACTGAACTTACCCTTCCTATCTTCGCGCTAGATAACGATAAATATACGATTGATATATGGAAAGGTACTCCGGATGCTCCAAACGCAGCTCTGCTGACACAGGTAACCTATCAAAAACCTTCTATATGGAATGTATATCAAGAGGAAACCTACTCATTACCTGAGCGAATAAAAGGTGTCACCACCCTTTGTTTTGTTCTTCATAAAAAGATTCATCTCAAGGGCTTTCAGTTTAACAAACCTTTAAAAGCGTACGAACAACTTAACGTTCTGGAATACAATCAGATTTATGGGGATTCCTTTACACTGGCAGATGGACAAATCAAAAATATTGGTAACAACGTCTCTCTCATCTTTAAAGATATGGACTTCGGTGATACTGGAAGCACTAAACTAACCTTATGCGGGCATTCGCCTATCGATAAAAATACTCTGCATATTCTATTTAGCGGACCAGAGGGTGAAAAGAGACAGCTTGTGGAGTTTACACAGTCAAGTGATTATTGCGAAAGAGAATTTGTGTTGGAGCGCGTAACCGGTCCACAAACCGTCACCTTTATATTTCTACCGGGGAGCCAGTTTGACTTTAAGTGGTTCCAGTTCCAAGTAGAATAAGGTAGTTTCAACTTTAAACTAATCGCTTACCAAAAGAAAACCCTGCGCATTAGCACAGGGTTTTTCCTTTAACTTATATTTAGAGCTACTTAGTCAACTTTATTAAATTCGATCCAGTCGATCTGTAAACCTGGTTTAATGAATTCCAGTTTCATTTCATAAAGACCTGCTTCGAGTTCTACTTTCACAAGCTTTTGTCTAATCCATTGACCTTCTGTCCCGTTGGTTTGAATGGTTGTCATCAATTGATCATTCAAATTAACATTGCATGCACTTTGAGCCAGCTCAGGCTCTGTTGACATGATATGCACGAGGATCCGATATTGACCAGCTTGGCCAACTTCAAAGAAAGTCGATCCTTCAACGGCTGGCTTAACCTGTGGATTTTGAGATAAAGATTGTACTTGTTCTGCAGTAAGTGAAGGATTGGCCTTAAAGGACTCAACCGTTTCAATAATTTGCTGTTTTCTCGAGAATACTGGAGCATATATGATGAACTCACAAATATTCATTGCAGAACGTTGCAGCTCTCCTCTAGTCAAAGATCCATTTTCCAAGGATTCAATGGTGTTGTCATTCCATCCATTAATTTCGGCGCCATAGTTAGCTACAACCATGTACAGGTCATTTTGTGCACGGACCATCCAATTTGTAAATTTCCGGTCTGCAGCTCCACCATTAACGACATCATTCATGATGGCCCACCAGTCTGTCATGACAATACCTTTGAAGCCCCATTCTCCGCGGAGAATTGTAGTGTTCAAATCGTAATTTGAAGCGGCCCAATGTCCATTAACAGGGTTATAAGAGGTCATAATTGAATTTGCCCCACCCTGCTTCACAGCAATTTCGAAACCTTTCAAATAAATCTCGCGAAGCGCACGTTCCGACACAACAGCGTCAACCTTACTGCGATGTTTCTCCTGATTATTGCAGGCAAAATGCTTCAGTGTGGCATTAGAGCCACCTTTCATAATCCCACGTGTACATGCAGCGGCAAACACCCCAGAGATCAAAGGATCTTCAGAAAAATATTCAAAGTTGCGGCCATTAAGCGGGCTGCGACGAATATTCAGACCTGGTCCAAGCAAGGTGTCTATGTTGTTTCTTACCAACTCTTGTCCTTCTAACACATACAGCTCTTCGACTAATTCGGCATTCCAAGTAGCTGCAAGAAGCGTTCCGATCGCAACCTGAGTCGCTTTTGCTCCACTATCCATACGAATTCCTGAAGGACCATCTGCCGTACATGCAACAGGGATTCCTAAGTTATATAGACTATCACTTACTCCTCCAAATGCAGAAGCTGTACCCGGTGTAACTAAAGGACTGCTCATGCCTTCACCCCGGACAATGGCAGCCAAGTCATCGTCACTAAGCTGGGCAATAAAAGCTTCCATACTAACTTTTTGTTCAAATACATCTCTTAATTTATGCCCTTGATTGCCTGTCTGGGAGATCGTTGTTGGTAGATTGCTCTCGATCCGTTCTGCTAACGAAATCTTGCGTGTTGGAACCTCTACATACAGAAGTTCATACGAACCGTCTGCATTTTGAACGCCAGGTTGCATTCTTGTAAAGCTTTGCGTTGGTGCAAGAGCTTCTTGTAACTGTTCCACAACTTGAAGAGTTTCCACGACATAGCCGCTATTCCCTTCAACCTTGACTTCCTCCACTTTTTTAACACTCGTTCCCGCAAACACGCGGTACGTGCCTTCTTCTAGCACATAAGCAGAAGCATGCCCTGTCACACCAGCGTCATCATAGGAAGCCATAGAATGAACAGGAAAACTCACAGTAAGACGTTGAGCTTCGCCTGGCTGAAGGACTTTTGTTTTTGCGAATGCTGCCAAAGCTTTAGCAGGCTGTCCCAATTTTCCTTGTGGAGCTTCATAATAGACCTGAACGACCTCTTTTCCAGCAAAGGTAGTTCCTATATTGGTTACGGTTACGCCGACTTCAACATTTAGTTCGCCAGCTTTGTTAATAAGTTTTGCTTCTTCTGGCTCGAGCTTAAACTTGGTATACGATATTCCATAACCAAACTCATATTGAACCTTTTCTGGGCAAAATGTCTCGAAATAGCGATAACCAACATAGATATCTTCCTGATAAAGGTTTGTAAATTCATTGCCGTAGTTATGTGTTGACGGGTAATCGTTGATGGAATATGCGATCGTGTCTGTTAATTTACCGCTTGGAGTCACTTCTCCGGCCAGCACGTCCGCAATTGCATTACCACCTTCCATTCCCCCCTGCCAAGAGTAGATGACAGACGAAATCGGATTTTTATAACTTTCATCGTTCAGCCAGCTCATATCAATAATATTAGAGACGTTCAGTACAACAATCGTTTGCTCAAAATATGTAGTTACCTGCTTCAGCATCGCCTTTTCATCAGCTGTTAGTTGGTAGCTCCCTGAACCATCGACATTATCCTGATCTTCTCCTGCTGTACGTCCGATTACAATGATTGCTTTGTTCGATTTTCTTCTAGCCTCTGCTACCAATTCGTCGGATAAAAGCATTTCCTTCTGGTTCCATGGCTCTGCAGCCCAAACGCCGCCACCATTATCAAATGGATTTTGCGCAATCCACTTCTCATATACTGCTGCCAAATCTTCGTTGACCGTAAGGTTCTTTTTACTGCGAAGACCGCCTAGCAGGTTGGTCGTATAAGTAACATGAACACTACCGCCCGAACCAGTACCACTGCGATAATAATTCACTTGAGTTCTGCCAAATACAGCAACATTATCATTTTCACCAAGCGGAAGCACCTGATGATCATTCTTCAACAGTACCGCACCTTCAGCGGCTACCGTTCGGCTAAATTCTGCAAAACCTTCTAATGGAATTCCCACACTCTGTGTACTCAACTTGTTTCCTCCTGTTGTTCAATTCTATAGGTTGTTTCTTTAGGCATCAATTACATATCATAAAGTTTAACTATACCATTATAGTACATTGGATAACTGTAATATATATAATAATTATCTTTATTAATATAATAATATTGGTCTGTTAGAGTTGGAAATTTTCAATCGATGTTAAAAATATCAGCTAAGTTCAATGATCTTCGTGGCAACATTATGGCAAAATTCGCGATCATGCTCCACAAAAACGAGTGTTGGGGTATATTCAAGCAATAGCTCTTCAATTTGCATACGTGAAATAACATCAATAAAATTAAGCGGTTCATCCCAAATATACAAATGAGCTTTTTCACTAAGACTTTTGGCGATCAGGACTTTTTTCTTTTGGCCGCCACTGTATGTGGAAATATCCTTATCAAATTGAATTCTGGAGAAATCAAGCTTTCGCAGAATAGATTTAAAAAGACTTTCATCTATCCCATTCTCTCTAGCATAATCTGTTAAATCGCCCCGTAGATCTGAAGTGTCTTGTGATACGTAGGAAATGATAAGCTGGCTATCCTTAGTGAAGGAGCCGGTATAATCTATCTCCTCACCGCAGATCAATTTGATGATACTTGATTTCCCGGAACCATTTTTACCCGAGAGTGCTATTCTCTCCCCCTGCTCAATGGTAAAGCTTACTTCTGAACATACCCTTTTCTCTCCGTAAAAAACCGAAACATTGTCCAGCTCCGCAAGATGACGTTTATGATAAGCAAGCTGCGTAATCTCTAAGTTCTCAGAATTTTCAATATTTTTAAGAAGCTTAGACTTTTCGTTGATGGCAGATTGCTGTCTTTGCTCGATGGCTTTAGAGCGTTTCATCATTTTAGCGGCCTTGTGCCCAACATAACCTTTATCTAACTTAGATCCAGAATTTCTAGTTCCGTTTTTAGTTTTTTCCACCTCATGTGACCAGTTACCTGTCCGTTTAGATGATGCTGACAAGCGTTTGATATCTCTTCTAAGTTTTTCGTCCTCTGCTAACTCAAAGTTATCTTGTCTGACTTTATTCTCCCACCAGCTAGAAAAATTGCCCTTTTGAATCTCTATATTAGTTTTATTAATCGATAAGATGTGATCCACACAATTATCTAGAAAGGATCTGTCGTGAGAGACCAGAATATATCCACTTTTTGAATTGAGGTAATCACTGACAAGCTTTCTTGCCGTCATATCCAAATGATTTGTAGGTTCATCAATCAACAGGAAGCTATTTTCCTTTATGAATAATGTGGCTAACAGCACTTTCGTCTGCTCTCCGTTAGACAATGAATCAAAGGGACGATATAACACATCCTCAGAAACCTTTAGCAAAGAAAGCTCACGCATTAACTTCCAATGAATATAATCCGGAAAAATCTCGCTGATCACATCTATGGTGTTAAGCTCCTTGTTATTCACCTGAAAAGGGAAATATTCAAAGCTGACATGAGCAGAAATATTACCGCTGTATTCATGCTTTCCAAGCAATAAGCTAAGAAATGTAGTCTTTCCTCGACCATTTCTCCCTGTGAAACCTAATTTCCAATCGGTATCGATTTGAAAGTTTACGTTCTCAAATATGTTATCGTAGCTGCCTTCATAGGCAAAGGTTAGATTTGTGACATTTATTAATGACATAAAATAATCCTCCTGTATTTTAAAAAATAAAAGCCACAAGAAAGTTACTTTCTTGTGACTCAAATAAATACAGCAAATCCAGCCCCAAATGGAGTTAGATATGGATATATTTTCGAGTGAAAAGAAGTAGTAACTTTCTTGCATACAAAGAATAAAACAAACGAAATAAACCATTGTTGTTGTTTTATTCATCATAGGACGCAAGAATAATTACTACACTATACTTTTCAACTCCGATCATTAATTTGTAATTATGTTATCATGCATACTTATTATTTTCAACTTCCTACCCATAATTCGTTAAAAAAGTTCAAATTCTTCTTCTGTAAGATCCATATTTACACTCATAGCTGTCCGACTCCCGTCAGCCGCGGCAAACACTAACTGAGAAGGCATAAAATAAGAAACATCTCCAGCCGAATATAATCCTGGAATCGAGGTTCTCCCCGCACCATCTGTGCTAAACCCACCAGAATCATTCCGCTCTACAGCCAAATGATCTACGATCGATGCCGTTTGGATCAAATTCGGAGCAATAAACCCTCCCGTTCTTATGATCTCAGTACCATCCGCAAAACGAACCGCCTGAAGTTGCCCGTCATGACCCATAAAAGAGGAAACTAATGATTCTTTGACTACAACCCCCTTGGCCTCAAGAC
This sequence comes from Paenibacillus sp. FSL L8-0333, assembly GCF_037965665.1. Taxonomy (NCBI): domain Bacteria; kingdom Bacillati; phylum Bacillota; class Bacilli; order Caryophanales; family Paenibacillaceae; genus Paenibacillus; species Paenibacillus sp. FSL L8-0333. The sequence goes on along the minus strand of NZ_CP150186.1, from coordinate 3,314,377 downwards.
TTTTTTTCTGTTCATCTGAAAGGAATGTCTTGCCGTTCGTGCAGATAACCAAATCTTTACTCCAATTGAGCAGCATCTTTGCCATATGAAAAATATGTGGATTTTCGCAAACAACGACAAGGGGTTGATCTCGTAATTCCCAGCCGTCACAATACGGGCAATTAAACAGACTTTTTCCGTATAATGGACGTAGGCCCTCTATCTCAGGAAGGACCTCCTTTAACCCAGTCGCCAAAATCAATCTGCGAGCTTCAATGTGACGACCAAACGAATCAAGTACTGCAAATCCAGAATCATTTTTGTTAATCGAAATAATCTCAGTCTGGATATGCTCAACTGACGGATAACGTAGTACCTCCTCATACGCAATACGACGAAACTCGGCTGGTGTAACCCCGTCTCTTGTAATAAAACCATGTGACGCATGGGTAACAGCATTTCTTGGCTGATTATTATCAATTAAAGCTACTTTTCGTCTTGCCCTACCAAGAACAAGGGCTGCGTTCAAGCCTGCGGGTCCACCACCAACAATAATGCAATCGTAAATCATATGAATCATCTCCTATATGCAGATATTAAAGACTCTTTTTATCTATTATTAAATCAAAAAAATATCTGTTACATCATAGATTTAATGAATCTATAATATCTCCAAATTAACTAAAGTGTCAACCCAAACCTCCCGATCCTCCATGAGTTTTATTTAGTGTAGTGCTAGAAAAAAGCAAATAAGCCCATTACCGTATGTTTGGAAGTAACTTAATACTCCAATATATAAGGTAAGAGCTATATCTTGAACTTACTTGGCAGTGTAGGGCTTCCTCACTAATCAAACTTCCCCGTTTGCTAATTCTAATTCATCAGCCGAGGGTCCATAAAGACCAGGTACCGGCACGTCAAGCAGCCGCAAATATACTCCAAGCTGTGCCCGGTGGTGAACCATGTGATTCAATCCGATGGTACGAAGCGCAGCAGCCCGGGTCTGACGACGGATGATCTGCTCCCCGTTCCGCAAGGTCCACTCGGCGCCGAGCATCTCCACATTGCTTGCAGTAATTAATTCCTCAATCTCACGAGCTTTCAGGTCGAACTCTTGTAGAACCGCATCGGGACTCTCCAGTGCTTCTCGTCGGTATGCCACGGATGCCAAATCAAACTCCGAGTAAAGAAGAATTGCGGATTGCCAGCTCAGAAGGGTAACAAGATGTGTGGCCAGCCCACCCAGGCTCATTGACTTAGAGTGTGGTTTCCATGTCATATGCTCCTGAGGCAGCTTCTCCAGTATCCGACGCGTACCAGCCAACTCCTGCAAAACATCCCCAATGATCAGCTCTTTAACCATTCATCCCTCTCCTCTCTTCTGTAAAGCAATTTCTTTTGATCATTCGTGTGATACTTTTGTTCCTTTTCCCAAACAGTTTCTAACTCTCCGCTGGATCGGACCGTGGGGCTCTTATTTCGAAGATTTATGGCATTTCACCAGGTTATCGGACCCAGATGCAGCTATTTCCCTAAAAACACTCCGATTCTGTGCCATTACAACCCAATAAGAGCTATGCAGTCCGATAAGCTTGAAAAATGCTGCGAAAATCTAAAATAGCTGCAATGGAGTCCGATACGATGGACATTTGGCGAAAGTCCGACACAGAATACATCAGAAGGAAGATCAAATCGGATTATGAATAACGAATTCGACATCGCTTAAGAAACATCCTCCTGAGCATTCGCTTTCCAAGTCTTCTCTCTACAACTTTTTAGATACTTTCTGCCAATTGCATAGTGGTAACACATGTATTATCACTCTTAAAAGTGGAAAGCTCAGATTTTGCTGCTTTTCCATCCTGCTCAATGGTTACGTTATATTGTTTGTCCCGGGGTAACCAAAGATCAATAAATCCGTTAGATAGCGATTTCATTTCTTGATCCACAATCACATTGCCTTCGCTGTCTTCGATATATACTTTAAACTCATCATCCGTTAATTCCCCTTGGCAGCCAGTCAAGCTATGTGTTGCGCAAGGATGCGTATTCTCCACATATGGAGCTATAGAAACAAAAAACTCATCTTTAGGCAAGTCGTAAGTTTTCTCTTTATTGTTACTATCGGTTACAATAAGTTGCTCAGAAGTGATAGAAGCGGACAGGTTTTCCATACTGCTTGAACTATATTCTTGCACTAATTGCTTAATGTCGGTTGTATCTTGTGCTGAAGGCGTATCCTTATCGATACCTCCCAATAACAAATACGCACCTAATGCAACAACCGCCGCTCCCGATACCACCAAGATATTTCTTTTCATTTGTAATCATCTCCTTCGCTTATTCGCCAGATTATGTACTCCCTCAAAGTATCTTCCATTTCTTTTAGTATAACTAGTTAAACTAAACTAACACAATTATGAACAAGGCAAAATAGTGAAAAGTTATGTATTTGATTCATCCTCTATCAACACAAAAAAAAGGCCTCCTCACTGGTTTTTCAACCTCGAGGAAGCCTTTTATCTTTTATATTATTATGCTTGTAAATTACCGACCATAACACGAATGACATCCGCAAGAGGAGTAGCTGAACGTTTCAGCAGTTTCTCTAAATCGCTACTTTCAATATTAAGCCAACCTTCACGAATCCCACGTTGTATAGCTACAACTATTGGAAGCGCAGCTTCTGGGACACCCACCTCCGACATGGTCTTGGCATAAGCCTCGTCGTCAACCTGGATTACTTTGATTTCTTTACCGATTACACTGCCTATGATCTCAGTCAATTCCTCTTGTGTTAAAGGGTTGCCAGACAATTCATACACTGTGTTCTCATGTCCGTCACCTGTCAGAACATTTGCTGCAGCTTCTGCATAATCTCCGCGTGTAGCCCAGCCAACTTTACCATTCCCTGCTGAAGTCACCCATGGGGCACCCGCTAGAGCGCCTTGAATGGAGCCGATCTCATTCTCCAAATACCAGTTATTACGGAGGAAGCTGTAAGGAATGCCTGTTGTGCGAATAGCTTCTTCGGTGATGCGGTGAACTTCAGCAAGAAATAGTTCACTATTGTCTGCTTGTCCTACACTTGTGTAGGCAATGAAGCCAACGCCTGCTTTTTCCGCAGCAGCAACAGCTGCTTTATGTTGACGAATCCGGGTTTCATTATCACCATCTGCAGATACAATTAATAGTCGATCCACACCGGCAAATGCTGATTCCAGCGTCTCAGGTTGATCAAAATCACCATGACGGACTTCCACTCCACGCGCCTGAAGATCACTTGCTTTTTCTGGGTTCCGCACACTAACTACAAGATCACCTGCGGGTACAGTTTTAAGTAAAGCTTCTATCACCAATGATCCGAATTGACCTGTTGCTCCTGTTATTGCTATTTTCATTTTTACTTCCTCCTCAAATTAGGATGATAAATTTATTTTTAACCACTACCTGTAACTATTTTAGTTACAATCAGTTTAGATGTCAACTTATTTATGATCCCAACTCTGGCTGGATAATACACAGAAGAATTAAAAAACTATATTCACAACAAAAAAACCACCGTCATTTCCGTTAGGAAAAACGCTGGTTCTATGATCAGCTCCATATCAACTTAATAATGGTCCCTTGTCCAGGGCTACTCTCAACAGCAATCCTGCCCTCCATACATTCGATTAATCCCTTGGAGATCGCCATGCCAAGGCCGGATCCGTTGGAGCTAGATACGGTGTCCGTTCCTCGATAATAACGTTCAAATAGACGGTTAAGTGTGACTTCATCCATTCCATCGCCATCATCGGAAAATTGAATAGTAAATCCACTGTCCTCATCATTCATAGTAAGCGAAACCGTTAAAATCGTATCTGAGGGGTTATGAAGTAAAGCATTCGCAGTCAAATTGTTGACCACCCGCTCTAGCCATGGAGTATACAATCGAGCTCTCACTTCGTTTGGTGCCGGCACAAATATAATTCGTTGCTTCCCGTATTCGGGATTTGCAGCAGCTTGATCAAGGGCTTGATGTAGCCAAGTGTTCAATTCCACCTCCATCAGCTCTGGTGGCTTGATCCCTGTTTTTAGCCGATAGGTCATGGCAAGATCACTAATAAGCATGTCCATATGGGCTGATTTATCCAGCATAGTCCTTGTAAACTTGCGAACTTCCTCTTTCGACCAATCATACGAAGGCTCCGCCAGTAAATGGGCATAACCAGTTATAGAAGATAAAGGAGTTTTTAAATCATGAGTAACACCTGCGATCCATTCTTCCCTCAAATTCTCTGTTTGTTGCCGCAACGCTTGATCTCTCTGCAAATTAGCAGATAATTTCTCTATGGATACCATAACATCAGAAAAAACCCGGTATCTCCGTCTCCATTTACCTACGTGTGTTCGACTACGACGATTTCCTTTACGGTCCATAGGCTCTGTATATATGGCATTTCCAATGGAATCGAGCCATACAAGCATATGCAGCATTGGCGCTCCAAACCTATGAGCTTGCCATAAAGAAAGCAATATAAATGCAAGCAATAAAGCCGCGAGCATTGCTAATGAGCCTTTAATGACAATTTTAACCTCTTCAGGTACCCATACCTTTTGGCCTGTATCTGCTCCCTTTACGTTTGGTTGTCCAACGATCCATGTTTGGCCGGTTTGTTTATCAAAAGAAGATCGGACATGATAGCCGTAACGTTCACTGTAGAGAGTGCGTAGTGCTAGCTCTGGCACTGAGTACTTGGTGGGAATCATCTTTGGCCTATTATAGGAGAGCAGCTCCGTACCCGATGAATCAATGAGTTGAACAAAAGCCTGTGATGATTTAATTTCTCTTTCAATCGAATCAGGCAGAACCAGATCTCCATCTACTGCATCAAATGTACCTTCGCTCATTTTTTTTAACAGAGGATCTAGTATATTTGGCGCGCCATAAAGAAGCGTGAATTGTCTCCCATTTTTCTCTTGAATCCATACAGCCAGAGTATACGGAAAAGGCTGAGTCCCTGTCCAATAGGCAACTACTTCACCCGGTCCATATTGAATTGGGACATCTTTTGGAGTGTTGTAGGCACTTTCAACTTTTCCATTTTCATCGATGTTTTGCAGCCAGCCCTTATTCTTCTTCACTTGCTCCAGCAAGCTCGGGGAAAATTGAATGCCCTTCTCATCAATTTTGGAGGATTCAACCAGTTGCTCTAAGCCAACATTAGCAAAATCACGCGTAATACTGATATCGAGAAAACGCAACAGCATCCAAGTAAACGTTACTGCTGCAATAGCGAGAACAACCATTCCCGTAATTGCTAGCTGTAGAACGAACCTTAACGTTAACCGGCGTTTGATATTCATGGCATGGACAACTCCTGGCGGTCTACCTTCACCAGCTTATAACCAAGGCCCCTAACGTTAACAATAAATTTTGGATCGGACGGGTCTGCTTCGATACGTTCTCTAATTCGATGAATATGAACCATGACCGTATTATCATCACTCAGTGCTTCATCGCCCCATACTTTCTCATATAACTCACTTTTGCTGAAAATCTGATTGGGATGTTTGCATAGGAAGACCAGCAGTTGAAATACAAGTGCCGGACAAGCAACAGACTGACCCTCTACCAGGAGTTCTCCCGCTGTCTCATCTAGCTTAAACCTTCCGTAATCATATACATTTGCAGATTTATGGGGGACTATTTCTACACTCTTGCCAGTAGCCTGTTGGTTAGCAGAAGCAAAATATCTCCGCAGCTGTGCTCTTATACGAGCCACCACTTCAAGCGGGTTAAAGGGCTTGGTGATATAATCATCTCCACCTATAGCAAAGCCCGTTAATTTATCGAAATCAGACGTCCGAGCAGTCAGAAAAAGAATAGGAGCATCCGTCGTCTGCCGGATAAAAGGGCAGATTTCGATGCCACTTCGTCCGGGCAGCATTACATCCAGCACAATTAAATCATATTTTTTGGATTCACAGGCACTTACTGCTTCTTCACCTGTTTGCACTGTATCTATATTGACGTAGCCTTCCTTACGCAGCACTGTCTCCATAATGTCTAAAAGCGATACCTCATCATCAACCAATAAAATTGAAGCCTCATTCATATAAATTTTCCCTTTCACAATAGACGTTTTTATCATCATAGCATGATTTTTTTGGCTAGCAATCTTACTAATCTTAACGGAAGCTTAATTCGTATTCATTAAATAGCTAGTAAATTATGTAAGTGTTAATATAGAATTTCAGAAGAGCTAAGGATAGACTGCTACAATCGTAATACTGGGAGGCGATATATATGAACAAAAAACCTAAAAAAATCATTCATAAAGTTATTTTGAATACAAGAACTGTCTTGGCTGTAGGGTCATTGTCTTTATTAATGGCTGCCTGTGGAGGAGAGAATGCTGATGTGCCGACTACTGAAAAGGCGGAGCAGACAACAAACCCGGCCACAGCTGCCATTCTGAGCGGATTTGCTCCAGATGAACTATCAAAGATTCTACTGGACGGGAAGTATAAGGAGTTGTATGCCCGCTTTAACCAGCCTTTAAAAGATGAAATAAGTGAAGCAGAATTAGCAGAGACAGGAAAAGAATTCACTAAGGGTATCCATACATTGGAAAAGGCATCGACCATGCAGCTTAATGGATTTGATCGACGCACATGGGTTAGTGATGCTGGCAATAAGGGGCTCGTCGGGATGTTTGATCCGGATGGGATGATTACATTAATTCAAGTTCAAGAGCTTATCCCTTCTCCTGAAACCGACAATGTACTAAGTAAACATGAATACGCGCTGCCGTTTGAGGGAGATTGGTATGTGTTTTGGGGTGGTGAGAATGTGCTTGTGAATTATCATTATGAGTTAGAAATCCAGCGTTACGCTTACGATTTTATCCAAACCAAAGATAACTATTCCTATAAAGGAGACCCACTAAGAAATGAAAGCTATTATGCCTTTGGCAAAAACATTCTCGCTCCAGCGGACGGCACCGTTGTATCGGTTGTGAATGACATTAAAGACAATGAGCCAGTTGGGGTCATGAATCCGAATCAAGCTACCGGAAATATCGTTGTCATTGATCATGGCGGGGAATATAGTCATTTGGCGCATCTCAAACAAGGGTCAGTTACTGTAAAACCGGGGGATAAAGTCGAAAAAGGGGAGGTTATTGGCTTAACAGGTAATTCTGGTAATACGAGCGAGGCCCATCTACACTTCCAAATCTCAGATGGAGCTGATCTATTCACTTCCCGGGCAATCAGAGTTAAATGGGAGCAAGATTTAAAACCAATTCAAGGCGAGACTATTTTCGCCGCTAATTAGCGCTAAATTCCGGGTCGCTAAGGTTGTCTCTCATAAATAATAGATCAGATAAGACAACCTTGATCTTCCCTAAAAAACTTCCTGTATTCTGAGGAAAGGAAGTGTCAACCCCGATGTCTTTACTCCTAGGCTCTCATGTGTCTATGACCGGAACAAAAATGCTCCTTCGAGCTAGTGAAGAGGCAGCTTCTTATGGAGCGACCACCTTCCTTTTTTATACCGGAGCCCCACAAAATACACGCCGCAAACCCATTGAAGCTTTGAATATTGAAGCAGGACATGCTCATATGAGAGATAACGGTATTTCTAATATTATTGTACACGCTCCATTTATTGTTAACTTAGGAAATACACTTTCGGCACAGGTCTTTGAGCATAGTATAGAGTTTCTTCAATCAGAAATCATAAGAACAGAAGCTTTGGGTTCAACCCAAATCGTCCTACATCCTGGCTCTCAAGCCGGCATCTCTCGGATCGTGGAAGGCTTAAACGAAGTGCTAACAGATAAACGAAATGTTCAGGTTTCATTAGAAACTATGGCTGGAAAAGGTAGTGAATGTGGAGTCTCTTTTGAATAACTTCCAGCTATTCCCAAACTCTTAGAGACTCCCTCCATCGGTGAAAAGAAATATGTAAACGCACCCTATAAGCATGAGATTTCCTTGTTAAGGGGAGATACAGATGAGCTGGTAAAAAAATAAAAACCGCCAGTTACGCGGTTTTTTATCTGTGCAACCATCATCGATTATCCTTTTGTGGAATCAATTGTAGTAGGCGCGGTTCCATTTACCTGGAGTTTTTTTAACGAGTTTTTCTTTGCTGTTAATTCTTTGGAAAGATCAGCTTGCAGGCGATTCATGTTTTTAATTTCATCGTTAAGCTTTTTGATTCGCGTCATTTTACTGCTCAAATCTGTGTGAGACTTGCTAAATTTCATATCCTGTTCTAATTGATTAATTTTGAATTTGGATTTTTCCTTTTTGTTCTTCACGTTTTTGAGCTTGCTCTCTACCTCTATGATTTCTTGTTCTAACCTTTGGATCATTGGTTTGGTGAAATTAATCGCCATTCTTACACCCCATATCATTTAGTGTTGCCGAGAATCAATTCTACTATAAAAGAACAAAAAAGCACACTCATTAGAGTATGCTTTTTAAAAATAATCAGAGAAATAAGGATGTTCTGGCCTGATTAACCCTTCCAGGAATTGAACTGTCGCTTCATCTGCCTGGATCCGACCGATCCTAGCCAAATAGGTAGGTCGCTTATAGCCCATTAACATCGTGGTTAAAGTCGGAATGTCAATCAACAAGGAAGGGTTAGTCCCTCCTGCGTGCAAAACACCTGTTCCATCTTTATCCACATTAAGCGTAAATGTACCCCGGTTCCATTCCAGCATCGGATCACTCAAGGTGAAGATAAGGCAACCCTCTTTATCCTGTTTTTTAAACGGATACTGTTCGATAAATAATTGTACATCCACTATCCGGGCCATAAAATAAGGAGCAATGGTTTCCTTGATGTCACCATCATCTAAAACGAAGGAAAGCGGCTCCCCTTTATAAATATCCCCTTTGACAAGAGTAATCATCGAAAAATGTGCACTTATAAAGTTCCATAATCCCACCCGAGCTTCTTCGTTAATATATACCATTTCTTTGATATAAAAGATCTCCTCAGCAACCCAATACAACAAATACCCCGTGGGCAAATCATCATTGTTATAATAGATGCCTACCGTCATTTCATCCAGATCCCAGCGTAAATATTCTTCCCAAGCCAACTTATTTCGAAGCATAGCTCCATGATGCTGCATGGAGAACTGATCATATATCTCCTTGATATCCGGATGTTCAATAGTTACCCGCTCCACGTTCCCAGGAACTTTTTTAGTTTTCGGCAGCTGAGTATCCGGAACTTCAAATGAGATTTTATCGGTAATGATCTCCCAGCCTTTCCGCCTATAATATGGAATGGAATACGGAAATAGATAAGAAATTGATTGCTTGCGGCCCCGCATTTTAGTTAATGCATGCAGCATCAGCTTATTCATTAAACCTAAATTAGCATATTCGGGATAGGTTCCAACACCCGTCAGGCCACCCATCTCATAAATTCGCCCAAAAATATTTACTTGAAATGGGTATACTGCTAACTGTGAAATCAATTTATCACCATCAAACCAACCGACTACATCAGCATACTTTAGAACTGGCAGCTTCGCTTGGGTGATTTCACGATTTTCCCAACCAAAGATTTGTAAATCACGATTCGTCACTTGAAATACATAACGTAATAAATTATTAAATTGCTCTGCATGTTTAGTCTCGACATTTGCTAACCTGATTCTATCCTGCAACTTATTGCGACTCACTATCAATACCCCCGCTGAATTACCCAGATATAAATCAGAAATCACTCTTATTATTCTTTATATCCGTTCAATAAATACATTCTTTCAGAGAAGGTTAGCCTAACGAGTTCTTTTGCAGCTTCGGGATCAAAGCATACGCAAACGTGATGAATGGGCTTAACCACAGAAGGGTGGCATAAGGTATATATTCAATTACCGGTACACCTAGTGTAGCTGCGAAAAAAGCACCGCTAACTCCCCAAGGAATTAAAGGATTAACAAGGGTTCCACAATCCTCTAACGTACGGGATAGTGTCTTTGCTGGAATGCCTCGGCGATTATATTCATCTTTGAACATTTGACCGGGCAGCAAAATAGAAAGATACTGTTCACCAGTCATCCCATTAACCGCAATGGATGATGCGCCGCTCATAAGCACGATACTGCTTTTACGTTTGAGAGGTTGAATGATTTTGCGAAAAAAAGCCTCTATGACACCACAATATTGTATTAGCCCGCCTAATGATAAAGCAATCAAGATAAGTGAAACGGAGCTCATCATTGATTGCATTCCACCTCGGTTAACGATAGAAGCAACGGTTTCATTGGCAATAGTACTTTCGTATCCATTCTGCATCACACTGAACCAGACACCGATTTCTGTCTGCTGCTGAATAATAGCGGTCACCAGAAGACCAGTGACAATGCCAACCATCAGTGTAGGAAGGATTGGGATTCGTTTGATTGAGCAAATAATAACGGCAAGTGGTGAGATCAACGTTAACCAGTGAATACTAAATCCATCCTGTAGAGCAAACTTAATCCCCTGAATCGACGATAAATCAATCGCATCGGCTTTTGGTGCGAACAAGAAAAAGACAGTAGTTATAATAAGCGCTGGAATCGTTGTGTACATCATATTACGAATATGTGTGAACAAGGATATACCTACCACTGCAGGTGCGAAATTTGTAGTATCAGATAAAGGTGACATTTTATCACCAAAACAAGCTCCACAAATAATCGCTCCAGCAGCAAGTGTTGGAGAAATCCCTGTCGTCAAAGCAATACCCATCAAAGCTACACCAATCGTGCTAACGGTGGTGAATGAGCTTCCAGTAAACATAGAGACGACAATTGTGACATATAACGCGCTTACTGCAAAGTAGTTCGGATTAATATAATCCATACCATAAAATAAAAGTGTAGGCACCGTACCACTCATCATCCATACAGCGATCAATATTCCGATTAGCATGAGAATAAGAATGGGCATTATAGCTGTTTGTATGCCTTTGATGATAGCTGCCTCAATATCTTTCCATGACACACCAAATAAACCCAATAAGACTGCTGTGCCAACTGTGGTTGCGAGAAGCGGGATATGAGGTTCTGCTTTTAATAGGAAAATAGATACAAAAAGAAATGCAAGAATAAAGGCGATGATAATCATACTTTTTGAAAAACTAAGCTGACGGTCCATAACGATAGTGCTCCTTAACATTGTGATTGGGATAAAATCCGAAGAATGCGGCGCTTCCTTACTTTTAAGCTTTTAAGCTTTTAGGCTTTTGGGCAATGAAGCACAGAGGTAATATTAACGATAAGATAGAGAAGAGTCAATGTTAAGAACATACAATGAAGGTTTTTCCATTAAAAAACAGAGGGCAAAATGCCGCTCTGCTTTATATTCATCCTATTCACTTTACAATTGCAGCTTTAAAATATCCTGCGGAGTTTCAAATTTATATTTCGCGGGAATATGCTCATGCTGCTTGCATCCCCATAAAGCTAATCCAAAATCGACACCAGCATCTCGTGCACATTCATAATCATAAATCGTGTCCCCTATGTAAATAGATGATTCAGGGTTTGCTTTTGATACTCTAATAAATTCTAGCAAGGGGTCTGGATGTGGCTTATGCTTTGCTGTATCTTCTGCGATAACGGTATATGATAAATATTTAGTTAAGCCAAATGGAGCGAAATCGTCATTTAGCTCATCTCTTGTCTTGGAAGTCACAATTCCTTGAACGATCTCTTTTGACTGTAATGAACTCATTACATCTACAATTCCGTCAAAGATGTTAATAGTATCATAGAAATCTTTCATGAAAACATTCCATCTCTCATTGCCCTCATGAATATCTTCGATCCCAAGTTGCGGTAATGAAGCTGAACCTGGAATACCTAACACAAAATTAAGCTCTGACAATTCATACTCTTTGTTGTGATCCACCTTTAACATCTTTTGCAGAGAACTCAAAACAGCAATTTCTGTATCAATTAAGGTTCCATCCACATCAAAGATTACAGTGTTATATTTACGCATAACTACCTCCTATAGGATTACAACAAATACAAGATTATTAATCGTTAAGCTTAATCTATTACTTAGAAAATAACTCTACGGCTTGCGTATCCATAATCGGATTGATATATTTCTCTAGCGTAATCGTTAGTGGTTGAGGATAATCTTTCGCTCCCTTTCCAAAAGTATAACGCATTTCATCCACGGCTGTACCATCCTTTGAAGTCATGTAGCCACCGAAGTTTCCTGCCGAAGTTGTTTTGATTGCTCTTTTATGCACATTTCCTTCCGCATCAGTAAAAGTCTCAGCAAGTCTAGTGTAGTATTTTAAATATTCGGCATCAGTAATTGTATGCCGCAACAAGATCTCTCCTTCATCTGCATAATTCTCTTGCGTTGGAGCAACAAGCTCAAGGCCGCTTCCCGGTGCTTCAATGATTTGCTGCCTATTGAGATCGACAACAATTTTCATTTTATTTTTTTCGACTGCCGAGATACCAAAGGTTTTTAATGAAACGGTGTCTGGCTGATGCTTTAGGCCGCTCTGGCTGTTCCTGAACACCAGCGTAAACTTGGTGTTGTCCGAATAGACTTCAGAATTGTCAGAGTTGACGATGTCGGGGTAAAATAATTTTTCGGTAGCACCCCCATTTGTACTAATCAGAACTGGATTAATCAATTGGAAAATTTGTTTATCATTGTTCAGATCATACTCCAAATCTGCATAGGTACTAAGCGGTGTATATTGCACTAGATTCACTTTAATCTTTTGCCCGTCAACTGTCAGCGTTTTATCCGTTTTTAGAATTCTTTCCTGTGCTTTGAGCATATCAGGATTAAGTTCGAAAGCAACATCCAGATTAGTCCGGTATTTATTACTACTGGATTGTAGCGCCTTATCTGAAGTTTCAGTGAGAATGACATTATAGTTTACTTCCTTTGGATATTTAATCGTTGGTGAAAGACTAGTGGTGTATATAAAATCCTTAGACTGGCCTGGTTGAATTCGGTTATCGCTGGCAAGCATACTTAGTGCAGCACCTTTATGTAGATTCGACTCCTGTATGCCTTCATATTGAAGCGCAAAATCCGCATGTATAACTTCTTTGTCTGTATTGTTCTGAACACTGTATAGAATATACACCTTCCTTCCATCTGTTACTGCACCAGTTACATCCACTCGGTACCCCTTGTTTTCCGCGCTCTGACCCACCGGCATCACGAGATTCTGTTCCAGAGCACTTGCAAGTGCTGGTTCTAACCTTGAAAATGAGCGATAAGCTGCAAAATCATCTGTATTTTTAGGGCTGGCGGTTTGAACTGAAGGTTGGGCCACTTCCTTGGCCGGTAATCCGATTGAAGAGTATGTAAATAATAGGGCTACGGCTGCAGCTGCAATCACTCCCAAACCTGCGGTATAAACACGGCGTTTCTCACGTTTTTTTCCTTCCATAATTCCCTTTCGCATCGCGTTATATATTTTCATTTCCTGTAAAGTTTCAGTATTCTGATTCATTTCATCAACATTTTTCTGCAAAATACGATCTTCTTTATCTGTCACTCTGTTCACCTCCCATATCACTTCAGCACATTACGAAGCTGTTTAAGTCCCTCACGTAACCAGGTTTTGATTGTACCTTCTGGTTTTTTTAGCACTTTTGCGATTTCGATTGTAGTCATGTCATTGTAATATTTAAGAAGTACCACATGCCGATATTTGGGCTTTAACCTGTTCATAGCGCGTTCCAGATCAATCCGGTCGTTGCTTTTCATTTCCTGAGTTGCAACCTCTGCCAGCTTCTCCGTAGGAATCACTCGTTTTTTTCGTCGTAGTTCATCCATACAGCAATTGATCGTAATTCGAATCAACCAAGGTGTAAATGACTGTTCATCTTTAAGCTTCTTACGTTTCATCCAGGCCCGACATGAAGCCTCTTGTACAACTTCTAACGCGTCCGCTTCTGTTCGTAGATAACTATAAGCGACGGTGTACATTTTCCGATGCTCCACATACAGGCGTTTAAAGAAAACTTCCTCATCCATACGGGCAAAATCAACCATTCTGACCTCGTCCATCGTCCTATCCACCACTCACTACACCCCCTCTTTTTTTGTCAGTGTCGGTATTAGGATAAAGTCATCGTTCTGATGTTCTTATAAGTAAGACGGAGCTGAACGTAAAAACGATTGATTTTTTTCATAAAAAAGTGCTGGCAAAGATGCCAACACTCCATTTTCATATTTATCGATCACGATTAACCATATAATTCAATAGATGTTTTAAAAAATTGATATTGCGGGGGATCTCTTTTAACGCCTCCATGGCAAGACAATAGTGCTCCCACATCTCTTTTCTAGCACCTTCTGAACCCAGAATGGAGACAAACGTTGCATTGTTATTCTCAACATCCTGCCCTGTCGGCTTACCTAGTAATTGTAAATCCCCTTCCAAGTCGAGTAAATCATCTTTAATCTGAAAAGCAATCCCCGCATGATAAGCGAATTTCTTCAAAGCTTCTATTTCTGTCTCCTTAACCTGTGCAAGAATCGCTGGCATAACTAGTGAAGCTTCGAACGCAATGCCCGTCTTATAGAAACAAATCATATTTAATTGCTCTAGCGTCAATGCTTTTCCTTTAGAATTCAAATCCATCGCTTGCCCCATGCAGGTATCTTCCGCCTTTTGAGCTGAATATTGCATTAAAGCAATTACGGATTTAGCATCGAATGTATGAAGGGATGCCTGTTCCTCAATCGACTTCTGAATTAGAAAGAGTCCTGTCAATTCCGCCGTAGCGCTATTATACACCTCATGTAGAGTTGAACGGCCTCTTCGAGTGGGGGCATTATCCTGAGAGGGCAGATCATCGAAAATTAAGGATGCAGTATGCATATATTCCAAAGACCTCAAAAGCGGCACAATTGCTGCGCTGTCTAATCCGTATTCGTTCACACCCATAACCCAAGTCAGGATAGGTCGTATTCGCTTGCCATCACCCTCTAAACTATAATTGGCTGCATCAATTAACATTTCTTTCATAGCTGGTGTCCCAACAGGTTTATTAATCGGCAATTGATTGTTGATTTCACCACGAACCTTTTGAATCGTATTGTGAAAATCCACCTTTTCCTGCTTGTTGTTTTTTAAATTCGTAAGCAGTTGATCTCTTAGTAGTTTGTCAAAAAAATCCACATCATCAGCTTTCAACACCATTTGCTGCACGAGATGATTAAATTCGGGTTGACCCGAAGCAAAGATCTGCATAATCTCTTTATACTTTTCAGTACCCACACGTTCTTTACAACGCTTCAAACCGTTAATTGCTCGATCTAGAATCACTTCACGGGTTTTGGCATCGGAGTGATATACGGAATGGATTAGATGAGAGATGACGGTCCAGTATAATTCAAAAGGGTTTATCAATTCTGAACGTTGATCACGGTATTTCAGAAAATAGGTATACGGCGTTACCGCTCCCTCTTTCATATCGTCAAACATATCCGCAAAATCATCAGCCAGTTGATTGTAAAGACCATAATAAAAAGTACGTTGATCAAATCCATCATCTGTAGGAGCACTAATAACGGATCGGACAATTAAACGGGAAGAAGAGGATTTTAAGATAATGGGGATATAAAGCTCTTCATTGGTGTATTTAGCGTTGGAGAGTTCCTTAACACGGTCCAGCTCCTGAGATTGAAAAAACACAAAGGATTGCTCGAAAAATATGTTCTGCATTTCTGGACGTTGATAGCTTTTAATATATTGGAAAGCTTCACTAAGCTCCGAATGTACGTATCGAATGAATTCCATGTTCTCTCCGGACCATTCTCCAAGCTCAGGCACAGATCTAGTAAGGATAGCGTCGCGTATCATGAGGGAATATTGCTCTTTTTCTTGAAGCGTTAAGACACTGGAATCGAGAAGATCATCAATAAAAGGGTAAGTCAGCCCATAAGAATAACCAAGTCTAATGGCTTCACTAAGCTTCTTAGAACGTTCCAAAGGTGGGGTACTCTCCCCCATTTCCTCCATTACATGCAGAATGACCCCGATAATGATCTTAATTAACTTACGCTGCGCTTGTTCGGCATTCATTTCCTGCGGAATATGGGTTGATACGTTCTTTAGCTTGTCGATCACCCAGATGGTGGCGGTCTCGACGCCTTCTTTTTGCGCCCAGCGATATACTCCTGCCAAGCTCATAAATTCTGATTGTTCTCTTATCATTGTTGAACCGTCTGGGATCAATTGAGATCTAATGTCAGCAACCATTCGCTTAATCCTGTTTTGTGTGTCAGGAGAATCCAAGGCTTTGCCCAGATCTCTCATATATAAATAGGAAACGCTGCGATCTAAATAATCATCCAATTTACCGGAAAGATTCAGCCACCCTATATACTTATGATAATCCTGAGAATCAGGTTTCCTCTTCCCTCTAGAGAAAAAGGACAACCATGAGCGGTGATGAATATGATGTTTTTTCCATAATTGAATATCTTCAGTCAGAGTAGATACATACGTTTTTTCTTTGAACTGCATATGCAGTGAAACAAAATACTGAGCCGCCCTCTGCTCGGCTAGCGAATAGGCTGAATCGGCATGATCGGTTAAATTTACATTCATAGGTGGATTACCTCAACTTCTCTTTTGGTTAATTGTCGGTCATGTTCATATCTTATACGGGGAAGTGTCTTTATGGTTACGAATTCTTCGCCATACGTTTCCCAATAAAGTCAAAGATCAGACCCGCTGTCCTTTTTATAAGACCCAATGAAACAGGATAATAATAACCAGACTCAAACCAGCCTTGTTCTTTGTAATACCGGTAATCCCTGGAATGATCATCAAGCATTGTTTTTATACTTGTACGTGACATTCGAAACAGCATTAACCTGAAAAATGAAGGAACCGGAGTCTTAGGTGACATGAGGTCCTTATAGAATCTTTCGGAGGCTTTCTTAATTTCTCTCGTCATTTTTTTCTGCGCAACTTCTGTTCTTGGTTCCAAAGTAGTCAAGACACAGCCTTTTGTGACTTGAAATCCGAAATTCTCGCCCATATTACTAAGATATTTTTCAATTTTGTTGCCTCCAAAGATCCCCTGATTGACAATAGCCGTGAAGGTTTTTCCGAAGAAACGAGGTCTATGAAATACAAAGGCAAGCCGATCCAAGAGGTTCTTCATCGGTGCCGATACATGAAATGCATAATTAGGGGTAGCGAAAATAACCCCGTCAGAATGAATCATTTTCTCCATCAATACATCACGATCATCCTTTAGTGGACAATACTCCTCACCTTTATTGAAACATATCTTACAGCCCCGGCAATATTCAAGCCGATAATCTTTTAAAAAGACATACTCAAATTCAATATCACCATATGCTTTTAAATTATTGCCAAATTCACAAACCGCTTCAAAGGTCGCATGCTTTTGCTGATTCCCAATAAATGCAGTAACTTTTTTCATTTGGAGTCCTCCATATATCGCATATTTTGAATAATCCCGATAAATATGAATGAATTTATTTTTGTTCATTCATATTGTAGCACCTTGATTCCCTTTATGCGATAAAATTCCATTTGAGAATGCAAAAAAAGAAGCCCTACTTAATTAGGCTTCTGTTAACTTCCCACTATATCTTTTTAGCGTAATTATGTGTAACAAAATCAACTAGCAGATTCACACTGCTCTCCATATTGTAAATCTCTGTGTCAACTGTCAATTCGGCATGTTTAGGGGGTTCATAAATAGCATCAATACCTGTAAACTCACGAATTTCACCTTTTCTAGCTTTCTTATACAACCCTTTAGGATCACGTTGTTCGCAGGTTTCTAATGAACATTGCACATAAATCTCTGCAAACTCGCCAGACTGAAAACGATATCTAATCGCTTCTCTAGCAGCTGAAGAAGGTGAAATCATCGGGACAAGCACTATAAAGCCAAGGTCCAAAAACATAGACGCTACTTCGGCCGCGCGCCGCATATTTTCTTTACGATCCTCTTCTGAAAAACCTAAATCGATATTTAAACCTTTTCTTAGCTGGTCGCCGTCGATCACAGCACATCTTATGCCTTGCTTAAACAATTCTTTTTCAGCTTGTTGTGCTAGTGTACTTTTTCCTGAACCTGATAATCCTGTGAACCAAAACACGCCCGCTTTATGACCGTTCAACAGCTCCCAATCTTTTCTATTCATTCTATGACGCCCCTTTCTATATGATTAATATTATACTAGTTTACCGCAGTCTTGAGAGAAATTGCTGATCCTAATTCCTTCTGTATATACGCTATATCAGTCAGCTGCTCAATATGGTAAACTCCACCTGGGGGTGGTGAATCATATAGATGTTTTGCTACTGCCGCTGTTACTTTTGCCGTAATGATAGATTGATTCTTTCCTTGTAATAAAAAATCCGCATGAAGTAATTTACCTTCTAAATTTCTTCCACTTGCCTCAACCTTAATAGCGAACCCATCATCCCCCAAATGCAGCCGCCCCATAGCACGAACAATTAAATTCTTCAGCCAGCCTATTTGCAGTAAGCGAACGGCTCCTGTTTTTTTCGTTATTGCCAGTATTTTAGTAACCATAGCTGAATCAAGACAAAATCGTGTGGAGATAGACGATGCTTTCAGTGTTCTGCTCAGTGTCTGTTGATCTGAGAATGGAAAACGGTAAGCATATCGATTACCCATCTTATCACCAAAATGATATAACCTTCTGTCTGTAAAGCTCTCCACCTCAACCTGGCGATTACCCTGCTTCACTTCGAACTTAGCTGCTAAACTGTCGACTGTCCATTCTAGCGCCGCTTTGCCATGAGAATCACCTAGTCCGAGCATAATTGCAATTTCTATCTCCTCGATCTGATCCATCTGCCGCTCTGCTTCAAGGGCCAGGAGATTAGTGATGCCGGGAGCAAGTCCTACACTTAAGACAGCACTTGACCCATTATCTTCAGCCTCTCTCTTGTATTTCTCAATTTCATTCAAAAACAAACCGTTCGCAGATACATCCACATAATGAATACCGCTTCGAAACACAGCTCTTACAAAATCTGTATCCGTTTGATCTAAGCACATAATGATTAATTTAACTCGTTCTAACTTATCAGTAGGTAAAGGTTTATTAATATCCACCTGCATCGGCTTAATTTTCCCATCAGTTGCTTGACTGAATTGCTTTGCTTTTACAAGGCTTCGCCCTGCAGCATATACCTTTCCAGGATATTTTTTCTCTAAGATTTCACAAATGGTACGCCCTACATGGCCATATCCACCGACGACTACAATATCTTCTTTTCTCTGCATTTTATCACCGCATCCTATATAATAGAAATAATTAAGAACCATTCTCAATTATACGGATATGGTTTACATTCACTATCCCATAAATGTGGGATACCTGTTTTTATACTCCATGACTAGAGGGCTTACCTATGAAAACCATAAGACAACTTAATCATATTAAACAACAAATCATAAGGTTCGGTGCTGTTTCTGATTCTTCACATAGCTACCGTACTTCATTACTGTCGATTTTACGCGATGCTGTACCCTTTGATGCTGCCTGCTGTACCCATGTTGATCCACGTACACTACTCTCGACAGGTGCAGTTACAGAAGATAACGTGGAATCCATTCACCATCACTTGTTCCAGATCGAATACGGTGAAGACGATATTAATCCCTATGAGCAAATGGTTCATAGTAAAGTGCACGTAGCTACTTTATATGAAGCAACCGAAGGGCAGCCAGATTTGAGTGCCCGCTATCAAAAAGTACTGTCTCCGGCAGGATTTGAGGATGAATTACGCGCTGTACTTGTTCATGGAGATGCGTGTTGGGGGTATCTGACACTTTACAGAAAGTCGGGTCAGCCTGTATTTTCGCGGGAGGATTGTGAGTGGATAGCCTTAATGCTTCCTGAGATTGCCGCAAGAATGCGGGCTTTCAGTCTTGAGTTGCCTGAGAGAAATCAGACTTGGCTGGAAGAAGATTACGGTTCCGGAATTGCTGTCCTTTCTGATCAACTAGTGCTCCTCTCCTCCAATCCTACAGCAGACCGCTGGTTAGAGAAACTTCGTTCATTAGAAAAAATTGATCACCATATCCTGCCACGTCCAATTCGGGCGGTGAGCACACAAGCAATCAATAGTCCCTCTGAATCTTCGGGGATGGCTAAGTCCTGTATCCGGATGTCAGAAGGACCTTATCTAGTGATCCGGGCTAGCCGGCTTCATGCATACGACGGTCAGACGCAAATCGCTATTTCATTCGAGCCTGCACGTCCAGCAGATATGCTTCCTATCATTGCAGAAGCGTATGATCTGACGAAACGGGAACAGCATTTACTTGAAGGAGTAATTCGTGGATTATCTACTAAAGAATTGGCTGCTGAGTTACATATTTCTGCTTACACGGTTCAGGATCATTTAAAATCCATTTTCGCTAAAGCAGGTGTCAGCAGCCGTAGAGAGCTTATCTGGCATTTACATTCTCGATATAGCATTTCAGAGAAATAGGATCGCCGAGCTTCTTATCAAAAAAGCCCAAGCCTTTATTAACAAAGGACTTAGGCTTTTATTTTATCTTTTATTTCCTTAATGCGATGCCGTAAATTCTTCCAGCTCAGAAGCAGGATCAAACTTCTCCCTGCTCATCACAAATGCTGCCATTAGAGCTATAACTGATGGAATAATCGCCCAAGCAAAGGTATGAACAAGAGAAGAAGATAATCCTTCGGTGATTTTATCAAGAACCTCAGAGGGAATTTTGGCCCGTGTGTCGGGAGTCAAAATTGTACTTGGATCACTTAGATTAACACCTTCTGGTGCCGCGCCTCCTTTACTGAACATGGAAGTTAATTTATTCGAAAAAATGTGACTTTGAATAATACCAAATACCGTAATACCAAGTGTCATTCCCAGCTCCCGTGTGAAGCTAAGTGTCGAACTTGCAGAACCCCGTTGTCTTGCTGTAAATCCATGAATCGCTGCATTGCTTAGAACAGAAAATGATGAACCTATGCCAAGACCCACCAGAAACATAAAAATAGTGACCATAAACCGGGAGGAGTCTGGTGTTAGTGTGGTAAGCAGAGCAATACCTGCAACAAGGAGTACTAACGTAGAAATCATGATCGTGCGATAATTAAATTTAGAGAGCAAGAATCCTCCGCCAGCAGCAGTGATAACAGAACCAATCATCATCGGAAGTAGAACAAGCCCCGAATTTGTGGCAGACCCGCCAAGAACCCCTTGAATATAAATTGGAATGTACACCGAGGCTGTAATAAATGCCGCTCCGCTAAATATCGCCATAACATTACTCGTAGAATAGAGACGATTCTTGAACATGCCAAAGGTAATGATTGGCTCTTCTGCACGACGTTCAATAAAAATAAAACCAATTAAAAACACAACAAAAGCCATAAATAATCCCAGAATCATTGTCGAGTCCCAAGCATATTTCTTACCCCCGAGCTCAATCGCAAACATGAGACAAAGGATTGAAGCTACAAGTGTAAAAGCCCCAAGATAATCAATTTTCTCTTTGGAATGCTCAACAGATTCTTTGTAGAAGAAAGCGATCATAAAGAATGCAATAACACCAATGGGTAAATTGATATAAAAGACCCAAGACCAATGAATATAATCCGCTATATAAGCGCCAATAAGAGGACCAAAAATACTGGAAATACCATAGGCAGCACCGAATAACCCCCCGATTTTCCCCCGTTTTTCTGGGGCCACTACATCGAACATAATCGTGAATGCAATAGGAACGAGTGCCCCTCCACCAATACCCTGAATTGCCCGATAAATACTAAGCTGGACAATAGAATTTGCCGTACCACATAAAGCTGAACCAATCATAAAGACAATAATACCGAAAATAAAAAATCGCTTACGTCCATACATATCCGATAATTTACCGAAAATCGGCATACCCGCCATCTCAGCTATCATATAAGCGGACGTAACCCACATCAATTTGTCAAAACCGCCAAGGTCACCTACAATGGTTCCCATTGCGGTTGCAAGTATAGTATTATCCATTGATGCCATAAGGGTGGCCAACAATAGAGCTACTATAATAACCCCAACTTTATTTTTCTTTTCCATGCTCCTTTTTCTCCTCCACTTTTCCCAAATGTTTAGTTCTACTCTAATTGTTAAAGGATTGTGCACAGGCTTCATTCCAAACCACGTGATGTTATATCCTTTGCAAATTAGTGAATAATTCGATAAAATCAAGACAATTAATTAGATGTTCATCAAGCATCTTGTTTATTAATTATCTTGACTATCAAGATATAAACATTTTAAAAGGAGGGTCCTCTTTTGTCAAGAGATCGACACAATCAAGTTACAATTCAGCAGGAAGACTTAACTTTACGCATGCGGGGCCTAGGCAGCCGAACGGTTTTGTATCAGCAAAAAGTAGCAACTTCTTTGGGGTTATACAATAACGATTTTCTATCTATAGATATCCTTCAGGAAAAAGGTCCTATCACCGCCGGCGAGCTATCCAAATTAACTGGACTTACTACAGGCAGCATTACCACATTAGTTGATCGACTTGAAAAAAACGGCTTTGTTCGCAGAGAACATGACCCAAATGACCGTCGTAAGGTGATCATTGTCCCTTTATATGAGAATAACGAGGTTGGAAATGCCTACCTTCCTTTGCACACTAAGATGGTTAAACTGGCGTCTTCCTTTACTGAGCAGGAGCTTGAGTTGATAACAACATTTTTAGGCAAAGCAAGTACCATCCTGGAAGAGCAGATTCATTATCTCAGCACTACAACTAGTAACTAAAACTGTATAATCATCAAAAAAGGACGATATCCCATGAAGTCAAATGACTTTGAGATATCGTCCTTTTAATATAAGTATGGATCAAAGAGAAGCTGAAGCTTGAGCAACTAAAGAGACCAACTGTGCAGAATCAAATGTGTCTCCTTTTCGAAGCTTTAAGGTTTTCCTTTCAGGTGGTCCCTCAAATGCTCCCTCTGGAAGCGTTAGCTCGGTTGTATTAAAGATTACAAAGCTGACTGCGTCTTTTGATGTCGAGATGGCCGCAGCGTATTTTCCATTTTTCAAAAAATGAGGTTTCTTATACTGAATACGTTCCTGCACATCCGGTATAGCCTGATGAACAACCTCACGTAGTGAGGTGGACAACTCCACCTGCCATGATTCTTTTAGCGCTTCAATAAAATCGATTACTTCCTGATTCATTTTTCATCTCTCCCTTTAAGTAATTAAATGGTTTGCCTGAATAAGCGCAGTAAGTTGTTTAACAAAATCAGGAGGTCCTTTGAGATCCGACGCATCTGCTATGACGAACATAAGATGATGAAATCAACACATCTGCAAAAGAATTTCAAAAATTTAATAGTTTAAATTCCCCATATATTAATTTCTTGTTCATGTAGTCATTATCCTTCTGGCAAATTAGAGATATCCAGCTCGTTACAAGCTAAAAAGGGAAAAGCTCCTAAGAGCTTCTCCCTTAACCTCGTACATAAAATTAATGAATCGTTAGATTAAAACCGCTCTGAATATAATTCAGATTCGGATAAGCAATGTTGGAAGTTGTCAGGTTATTAAAGGTTGCCGCACCATTGCCTGTATAGGTGTAAATAGCTGCACCTTTATGTGGACCTGAGAACCGTGAAGTTGTTATTCCATCAAGTCCTGTACCGTTAATATTGATGTTGTTGAACACGATGTTCTCGAATCCACCACCATATCCAAATTGAATCGCATCACGCTGGGTATTAATGATGTCTATGTTGTTAAATGTAACGTTCTTGATAGCATCATTTGATGCTTCAAGATCAATTGCGCCACGTTCACCCCCATAAAGATCTTTACTCGTGCCACTGTTAATAATGGTTGTATCTGAGAAAACTACACCCGTATTATTCTGGAAATGATAACCTGGAAAAACGGTATTCATACGTATGCCGGAACCACCAACTGTATCAATGATATAGTTATGATCAGCCTTATGACCACTTCCTCCAAAGAAAGCAATCGCTGCCGCACGCCAGTTATTCTCAATGGTGTTATACGAGAAGGTATTATTCACACCAGCAGGTGCACCATTTGTGTTACTGGTCCATACTGCAAGACCATCGTCACCATTATTTCGCACACTGCTATTGCGTACAATTGAATTGCTAGTACCTTGCGAGAAGTTGATGCCGTCTGCAAGATTGTTCCGAATCCGACTGTTTTCAACTACCAGCCCGTTAGCATAAATCGCAGGTGTATGAGCGTAGTCGCCTACCCACATTCCGCATTCAAAATGCTCTACCCAGACATCATGGATAATAGAGTTGGTTCCAAAGTTATCCATAAAACCTTTGTAAATTGCATTTTGCCCATAACGTGAGCGCAAATTAGAATTCATATATACATTACTGAAATCTAGCCTACCTGAAATACGGAGTGAAATACCACCGCCCGCAGCATTAGGATTGGTGAACTGAATATTGGTGTGCCAGAGACCAGCACCAGTAATAGTGAGGTTATTGATCATATTACTAGCAGAACCAATCTCCCACATACTGCTAAGATTAAAGGTTCCTGCTGGAATATAAATAGACTTTCCGCTTGCCACGGCTGCATTTACAGTAGCTTTAAAAGCTGCCAGATCATCTTGTCCGTCGTTTGCCACAGCACCGTAATCTGTTACAGATACGGAGTTAGCTGGGCGGGCAATTGCTGTTGGAACAGATTCAATTTCAATGAAATCCACACCATATTCCAAGCTATCTCCATTGTTCTTCTGGATTCGAATCTTGTCCCCAGGTTGGAGGGGTGTATCCATCTTCCAGTGAACTTCATCAAAACGGAATAGTGGACGTCCTGCACTAGGTGTATCGCCAGGCATATCACCTGAGAAATACTGCCAGCTGTAGTATGAGGTTAAGGAAACTGTTTTTACTTTCGCTCCATTCACATACACATCCAGTGAACCATTCAATCCCATCCCATCTGCAGAGTCAGGCATTGTAAATCTCATCGTTACACCTGCGCCGCCTTGACCCTGTCTGACCGTCCACTCTAAGTTCGAACCATTCGAAGGAAGAGCTATATAACGCTGGCCAGAAGCTTCAGAAGCGATTAATGCTTGATCAAAGGTTGGCGCCGATTTCAATGTCGCGCCACCCCCGAGAGTAGCATCCTCGGTATCATATCGACTATACGGCATGCTTGCACCACGCGCAGCATAGACAACGAGATTAGAAACACTTACATTATTCGCTTGCTTGGCAGCTATCTCAGTAGCATCCACTTCAACAGTAGTGGTGACTGTGTAGTTACCATTAATCGCTGTCCAAGTCCCTGGAATCGCAACATTAACTGATGCCCCCGCTGCTAAGGCACCGTTATAAGATCCATTAAAGGTTTGAATAGTGGAACCCGCAGAGTTTTTAAGAACAACGCTTAGACCATGTGAACCACTTGCAGTGGTGATGGTTCCTTGATTCTTAAGATTTACATTGAACGTTACATTGTTATTAGCAACAGGATTACTTGGCGTCCATGTAACAGTTCCCACTAAGTCAGAGCTGGACACTGGAGCGATAATAAGTGAGGCTGGGTTCGTGTAGCTGTTATTCGCTTCATTTTGTTCGATAACTAGGTTGTCTTCATCAACTTTGGCACTAACTGAATACGTTGCGGCAGGCTTAACTCCTGCGGTAAGTGTCATCGATGCTGTTGTCGATGCTCCAGTTGCTAGTACACCTACCGGAGCTGAGCCTACAAGCTCATTATTCAAATAGAAATTAACAGTAGTAGCTGATGAGTTGGCATTGCCGATATTCTTTACGATTGCATTCAGCGTAATCGCATTAGACTCAACCGGATTCGTTGGTGACCAGGACATGCCAGCAATCACCAAATCCGGATTCGGAGCTGGAGTACCGTACACTTCAAATTCGGCGATCTGTCCAGCTGGAGCACCCGAGTTGGCAGTAATATTAAGCTGTAGACGTTTGACAGTTGCGGTAACAGGAATGGTTACTGTATTTCCTGAAGCTGGATTAAACGAATACGATTGTGCTGACACCAGATTCCCAAATGTCGTTGTGTTTTGATTGTGACCGAGCACTTGAATCGTTTGGGTACGTGCTCCCCATGCAGCGGTTGGATTTAACTTTAGAACGATTGAGGAAACATTGTAGTTTGACCCCAGGTCAAGTATCAATGAACTAGGATTACTGCCACCTTCCCAGTATGTGTTGGTGTTGTTGTCATTAGCATTTGCTGCCACAAATGATTGCGTATTAGAGGATGCGGTAATCGATTTGCCAACCGCGATATTACTGCCCGCAACAGGCGTAGCCGTTGGCGTTGCTGTCGGTATGGCTGTTGGCGTTGGTGTGACAGTTGGCGTTGGTGTGGCTGTTGGCGTTGGTATGGCTGTCGGTGTGGCTGTTGGCGTTGGCGTTGCTGTCGGTATGGCTGTTGGCGTTGGTGTGACAGTTGGCGTTGGTGTGGCTGTTGGACTTGGTGTGGCTGTCGGTGTGGCTGTTGGCGTCGGTGTTGGTGTGCTAGCTCCATAAATTTCGAATTCAGATACTTGCGCTGCCGGCCAACCCGTATTGCCTGTTACATTCAGGCGTACATAACGAGTGCTGGTTGCTGAAAAATCAATCTTAACGGTGTTCCCTCCTGCTGAAGGATTGAACACATAATCAGCTGAACCAACAATGTCAGTGAATGTAGATCCATTTGTGCTGCCTTGAACGGCGAGTGTTTGCGTACGCGTCTCCCAGCCCGTTGGCAGCTTCAATACGATTTGGTCAATACTTGTCTCTGTACCGAGATCAACTTGGATCCATTGCGGAAATGCATTATTGCTGCTTTCCCAATACGTCTCTTGATTGCTGTCTTTCACATTGTTTGGACTGTACGTTTGTGATTGACCGCTAGCCGTTACAGTTTTGCCCAGCGTCAAATTCGCGCCACCAGAGGCACTAACAAATGTGAACGGACCCGCTGCCAGGTATAAACTTGAAATCAACAGGGTTACTACAAGCGACCATACGACATACTTGTTGCGCATTATAATCCTCCTCTTAATGTAGATTATCACTAACGTGTCACCCTATCTGAGTGCTCAAATGATAGCGTTTACATTCAAATTCATCTCAGAGCACATTAAATAACAACCGATCCTCCTTTCAATGTGAGACACTTTCATTATAGAGAAAGAACAGTTCAAGCTATAAGATGTAATTCTACGGAAAAGATATGTGATACCAATATCGCCAAACTACCCTAAATATGGAATCTATCAACATCACGCCAATCAAATATAGGCCTGATTTCTCAGGCCCTTGTTTTTTATAAAGATTAGCTTGTGGTTTTAAGTTCTTTTTCATCAGCTGAATCTGGAGAGTTTAATAAAACTACACCTCCAACTATTAATACTATGCCTGCAAGTGTAAGCACACTAAATGGATCCCCCCATATTACTTTGCCAACGATAGCGGTTAGAACTGTACCTACACCTGCCCAAATCGCATAAGCTAAGCTTAAAGGTAAAACTCTGAGACTTATAGACAAACTATAAAATGCGATTATAAAACCAATAATAACACCTATAGTAGGCAATATTTGTGTGAACCCTTCTGACATTTTCAGCATAGTTGTACCTATTACTTCGCTTATAATAGCTACCCCTAGTACCAAAAAACCCTTATTCTTGTTCATAATAATTCCTCCAAGCTCTAATGAGATCCACCAGAAAGTTTCATAATGACTACTCCACCAATGATAAGAATCAGACCGAGTAATTTCTTCAGATTGAATTTTTCTTTATAAATGATTACTCCTATTAACGCAGTTAAAGCCGTACCTACCCCCGACCAAATAGCATAAGCCGTCCCTAGAGGAATCGTTGAAAGCGCTAAAGAAAGACAATAAAAGGCTGAACCCATGCCGAGTACGACTCCTATTGAAGGTAAAATCTTTTTAAACCCGTTAGAAACCTTAAGCATGGAGCTACCAAATACCTCGCAGATAATCGCTGTTGCCAGTAACAGATATGAATTCAACAATAGCCCCTCCTTACTCCGTCATGTTTATTAATTCTTGAATCACTTTACTGCGTAACTCCTTATCTAAAACTCCTAATCCGAACATTTCTGAATACCATAAACCGTCCGCTGCCAGCCTGACAATCGTTGAACGTACAGGATCTATTCCATCGTTCTCTATATTGTTTTGCCATACTGAGTATTGATCTTGAAATTTCTTAAGGATATCCGGATTCGTAAAAAGAGCAGCCGAAAGCGCTGTGCTAATCTCCTGCTCTTCCTTAAGATCGTCGTCAATCGCCTGAACAAACGCTCGTCCCCACTTCCCCGTTTCTCTAGATGCATTCGCTACTCTTTCTTGAACATTACTGAAAAAATCGCTTGTTAACTCTTCCACCATACTTTTTATTAAAGCTTCCTTATTCGGAAAATGGTGCAGCAGTCCACCTTTACTGACCCCGGCTTCTTTGGCAACAGCTTCAAGCGTAAGCTTCTCCACCCCATTATTTTTAACAACAATAGAAGCTGCTAATAAAATACTACTTCGTTTTGAATTACTGTTCACGATAATCACCTCTGTTATTTACTATACCGTCTGGACGGTTTTATTGTCAAATAAAAAATCATTATCTTAGAGCAAAAAAAGCCTGGTAATCCAGGCCTCCAACATTTTTAAATCAATTACATTAAATTTTTAATATACCAAGCATCACAAGCAAAATGCTCCGACCCAGCAAGTGGTTTTTCTAAAAGCTCAAATCCATTTTTTGTGTAGAAACGGTTGGCTGCGTGCATGTTTTGCAGTGTCTCCAAATAACATTGGTTGTAATGAAGCTTGGCAAAGTCCAGCGCTGTATTTAAAAGTTCGTTGGCTATCCCGTTACCTCTAATCGACTGAGATAAATACATTTTTTGCAACTCACATATCTTGTCATCATTCCCGAAAGGAGCAATTCCACAACCTCCCAATACTTCCCCTCCCTCTTCAACAACCCAATAAGCCCGATTCTCACTATGATTATAATAATCTGATAAATGATGCAGGCTGTCATCCTCCCAGGCGAGACCCGCGCGATTCCCGCCAAACTCAATTAGGCAGTCCCTGATGACCTTTTCAATGGAGCTATTATCTTTCATTTGTAATAGTCGGATATTCATGAGTAACGTTCTCCTATCTTTCGATTAGCTTTCTTCAGTTATTATATTGTATCAGCCTTCAGAATGGATAATTATAATGGGAATCAAACATAATATAGAGAAATTTATTTAGGAGGGGCTTCAATGAAAATGGCAGCTAAGCAGCTCTCGATTGCAGCATTAGGCGGGGTTCATGAAATCGGTAAAAATATGTATATCCTGCAATACGCAGATGACATTGTCGTTATTGATTGCGGCTCTAAATTTCCAGATGAAAGTCTTTTAGGAATTGACCTAATTATTCCTGATGTTTCGTATTTATTAAATAATATTGATAAGGTACAAGCATTGGTGGTTACTCATGGACATGAGGATCATATCGGTGGGATTCCTTACCTGCTTAAACAGTTGAATATCCCGATATATGCTTCCCGTTTAACCCTAGGATTAATCGAAAATAAACTTAGGGAACATGGGATTTTACGACAAACGAAACTCAATTGTATTGATTCAGAATCTACTTTAACCCTGGGTGCCATTACTACAACATTTTTTAATACAAATCATAGCATTCCAGATTGCCTTGGCGTAGTATTCGATACACCTGAAGGTACCGTAGTTCATACGGGAGACTTCAAATTTGACATGACGCCCGTCAACAAGCAGTATCCAGATATACATAAAATGGCCGATATCGGTAAAAAGGGTGTAAAGATCCTGCTTTCAGAAAGCACCAATGCTGAGCGCCCTGGCTTCACCCCTTCTGAGAAGCTTGTTGGCGCTCACATAGAAGAAGCCTTTTTAAAAGCAGAACGTAGAATTTTTATTTCTACCTTCGCCTCAAATGTACATCGTCTACAGCAGATCATTGATGCTTCTCATTTAACTGAACGTAAATTGACCTTACTCGGCAGAAGTATGGTTAATGTAGTCGGAGTAGCCCAAGAGCTCGGTTACTTAAACATTCCGGACAATATGCTGATCGAACCTGCAGAAGCTGCTAAGCTTCCTCCGGCTCAGGTAACTGTTTTATGTACAGGCAGTCAAGGAGAGCCCATGGCCGCCCTCTCACGCTTAGCGAACTCAAGCCATCGATTGATGGAGATCCAGGCTGGGGACACGGTTCTGCTCGCAGCCAATCCCATCCCAGGAAATGAAAGAAATGTTTCAAGGATTGTCGATAATTTATATATGCTGGGTGCTAAAGTCATCTATGGTTCACGCAGTGAGCTTCACGTCTCAGGGCATGGTAGCCAAGAGGAACTTAAGCTAATGCTGACTCTAATGAAACCTGAATACTTTATTCCGATCCATGGTGAATACCGCATGCTGCATCATCACAGCTTGTTAGCGGAGGCGGTAGGCGTCAAACCAGAAAATATCTTTATTCTAAAAAATGGGGACATCGTCGAGTCATCGTCTGGTGTTGTCCGCCAATCCGGTCGAGTGACTGCTGGGCAAATTCTAGTGGATGGCCTTGGGATCGGTGATATTGGAAATGTTGTGCTTCGCGATCGTCGCCAGCTGTCAGCAGACGGCATACTGATTACGGTGATTACACTGAGCCAAACCGATGGACGTCTATTAAATGAGCCGGACACCATTTCCAGGGGATTCGTTTATGTCCGTAACTCCGATAATTTAATGGACGAGATCAACCAGCATGTAACATCGACCCTTAAAAAGATGAACGAAACTGATCTCGGCCAATGGAATATCATCAAGCAGACCATCAAAGAATCATTAAGTAAGTTCCTATACGAGAAAACGAAACGGCGTCCAATGATCCTTCCAATCATCATTGAGGTTTAATGTAGGAATGCATCCAAATAGATATTGGCGGATTCTCACTCCATTATGAGTAAGAATTCGCCTTTTTGTGTTTTATAGTTTTAATACTCTTCTTTTATATATTCTGCTGATAGTATTAGATTCAGGTGCAAATTTCTACATACTGAAGTACAACTAAGCAAGAATTATCAAAATCCCTTTAAATAGATGAGGTATATTAAGACCAGAACAAGGAGGTGATCAGGCTGTATTACAAGATGATTCACAATAGTATTGAATTTATTGAGAACCATTTGGAAGAAGAAGAATTGAATCTGGACAGAATTGCGAAAGAGGCTGGATTCTCCAAATATCATTTCCATCGGCTCTTTCAGAAATATGTCGGCAAAAGTGTAGCTGAATACATTCGTTCCCGTAGGTTGAGTTCTGCTGCCCAACTGCTGCTCTATTCCGAAGAACGCATTCTAGATATTGCACTTCTTTATGGTTTTGATAGTCAAGAGGCTTTTACAAGAGCTTTTAAAGGACATTATGTTCTCCCCCCAGCCCAATACAGGTCACAGATAAAACTATTGATTCAGGAAAGAGAGGAATTTACCATGTCCGAAATTAAAGGTTGGTTCATCACCGGAACATCTCCCAGCAAATATAAGGCATCATTAGATATGCAGATTTACCATAAGGGAAGGAACTCTGTATCACTGGAATGCGCAGAAACTGAACCACTCGAAGGGAACGAATTCGGTACTCTAATGCAGCAGTTTGACGCAAAAAATTATCTTGGGAAACGGATGCGGTTTGCCGGCTTTATCCGGACCGAAGAAGTAAGCGACTGGTGCGGCTTATGGATGCGTATTGATGACAAGCTCCAGAATATGCTGGGTTTTGACAACATGCAGTACAGAAGTATTAAAGGAACTGCTTCCTGGAATTTTTACGCTTGTGTGCTGGATATCCCGGCAGAGGCGGATTGTATCAACATAGGTATTCTCCTATCCGGATCCGGAAAGATTTGGCTGGATGACTGCACCTTTGAAGAAGTAGGCCTGGACGTTCCCGTCACTGATTCCCGTGCACGGACAGAAGAATTTCCGACGGAACCGCAGAATCTGAAGTTTGAAGCCTAAAGTTTGCTTACCGGCGGAAAGTTTTGAGGAGTGATCTATTGTTTGTGTTAATTATGGAAATCATGAAGACGGCCATTCAATTTTTGACGGATTTGTTATCTGGGAATCTGCCAAAATACTTTTACCTCTGGTGTGGTCTATTTATGCTATTTGTAATCATCTACGCCTATCTTGAGGTACGGATGAAATATAAATCAGTCGATTTTATAAAAGGCATCTGCATTGAAAGTGTCTCCCATCTTGCAGGCTGGATCATCGGTATCCTAGTAACCTTGTGTAGTTACATTATCCATCCTCAGTGGTGTTTTTGCGTTACTGTTCAAGATTTCTCAGAGAGATGGAATCATTGCCTCAGACGCCAATTTTAATCGTCACAGTTAATGCAGATGGTGCCTCGGGATAAAAAAACAGGATACCCTTCGGAGAATCGAAGTAAGGTATCCTATTTAAGATTCGTTAATTGAACTCGTATAATTAGAATACTTTCGTCGTCCAATCTTCGCAATTCCAGATATCTGTTACGATGTCCTGATAAAAATCGGGTTCGTGAGAAATCATAAGAATGCTTCCTTTGTATGCTTTTAGAGCGCGTTTCAGTTCATCTTTGGCATCGATATCCAAGTGGTTTGTCGGCTCATCTAATACGAGAATATTGGTTTCGCTATTAATGAGCTTACATAGACGCACTTTGGCTTTTTCCCCACCACTTAGAACAGCAATCTTACTCTCAATATGCTTCGTAGTTAATCCGCATTTAGCAAGGGCAGCACGTACTTCGAATTGTGACAGAGACGGGAACGTGTCCCAGATTTCCTCAATACAAGTCTTGTAATTGCCTTCCTTCATCTCTTGCTCAAAATAGCCAATCTCCTGATGGTATCCACGTTCTACCGAACCGGACAATGCAGAGATTTCACCTAAAATGCTGCGCAGCAAAGTTGTTTTACCAATTCCGTTTGCCCCAACCAACGCGATCTTCTGTCCACGCTCCATCAGCAAATTAAGCGGTCTGGACAATGGAGAATCGTAGCCGATAACCAATTCTTTTGCTTCGAAAATCATCTTGCCCGCAGTTTTACCTTCTTTAAAGTTAAACTGTGGTTTCGGTTTCTCCTTGGCAATCTCGATGATCTCCATCTTGTCGAGCTTCTTCTGTCTGGACATTGCCATATTACGGGTTGCCACGCTGGCTTTATTACGAGCTACGAAATCCTTCAGCTCTGCTATTTCTTGCTTTTGACGATTATAAGCAGATTCAAGCTGTTGTTTTCTCATTTCGTAGACTTGTTGGAATTGCTCATAATCACCCACATAGCGGGTCAGCTTTTGATTTTCCATATGGTAGATCAGGTTAATAACGCTGTTCAAGAATGGCATATCGTGAGAGATCAGAATAAAGGCATTATCATACTCTTGAAGATAACGTCTCAGCCACTCAATATGCTGCTCATCCAGATAGTTGGTAGGCTCATCGAGGAGCAAAATATCTGGTTTTTCAAGCAATAGCTTCGCAAGCAAGATTTTGGTACGTTGACCACCACTAAGATCGGCTACATCACGATCCAATCCAATGTCAGTGATCCCTAGTCCACGCGCAGTTTCTTGTACTTTCGCATCAATCATGTAAAAATCTTGATTTGTAAGTGTATCTTGGATGGTACCTACTTCTTCAAGCAGCTTTTCCAGCTCTTCAGGTGAAACGTCACCCATTCTGCCGTACATATCATTCATCTCTTGCTCCAGATCAAACAGGTATTGAAAGGCACTTCTGAGTACGTCTTGAATCGTCATTCCTTTGGTTAACACAGCATGCTGATCGAGGTAGCCAACACGCACCCGCTTGGACCATTCGACTTTACCCTCATCAGGTTGCAGTTTGCCTGTAACAATATTCATAAAAGTGGATTTTCCTTCGCCGTTAGCGCCGAATAATCCGATATGCTCGCCTTTTAGGAGACGGAATGAAACATCCTTAAAAATCGCACGATCCCCAAAGCCATGACTTAATCCTTCAACATTTAATATGCTCATTTATGGACACCTTTTTCTTATTTTTCTCGCTATATTATAAGCAGGATTAACTAAAAACTCAATGGAGAAGCAAAAAATTATCATTTTTCAGGCTAATTTGCGAACAATTTTAGTTTTTGTGGACCGTCACTTGCCGAGATTAGGTTTGCGCTGGCGATCGCTCGTCATCTTTTATATGATAGTATGCATAGATACACTTTGGAGTTGACTTGAGAACTAAGGAGAATTAGAAATGAATAAACTTGTATTTTTTCTTGGTCCAGCTGGAGCAGGCAAAACAACGTTAGCTAAAGCGATTGCTTCGCGGCGCAAAATACCATTTTTCGATATGGATATTCTGCTACGGCCTGCTGCCGACGCCATAATGACTTTACACGGACTGGATCCGGCAGATAGAGACTCAGCAGAGTACAAAAGGTTATGCCGCGATTTAGGTTATCGAATCACTATGGATGCTGCGCTGGATAATATAGGCTTGTACGTCGATGCTTTTGTGGTTGGTCCCTTCACCAAAGAGGCGGCCAATCCTGACTGGATCAGCAATGAGTTAGTTCGGATCGGACGTTCCCTCCTTGATGTTGAAGTCAAGGTTGTCTTGGTAGGTTTAGCCAACGAGGAATTGTACCGGGAACGAATTCAAGACAGACAATCACCACTAGATGAATGGAAGTTCCAGCATTGGAATGAATTCCGCACTTCTCTTGGCAACCGTACGGTAGCATGGCCGCTCCCGGCTGAAAATATTGCGTTGATCGATAATTCTAACCCGGATATTAATGCTACCGTTGCGGCAGTAGAGCGATTTATTTACGTCTAAACTTTCGGACCCAGATGACGTTATTTCCGCTTTTATCAGCTTTTGCGCAGAGTTTCGGACCCCAGTGCAGCTATTCGTTAGAAAAGAGTGCTTGGGGAGTGTTTTTCGTGCCAATAGCGACGATGCGGTCCGTTAGGATTGCAAAAGTGCGATAATGCTGCGTTTAGGGTCAGCTGAGTCCGATAGCTGCTGCGTCCCCCGTAAAATATTGACATCAAACGATGTTTAAGGCTTTGACAAAGAGTTTTGGCTAAACTTTTGGACTCAGATGACGCTAGTTCCACATTTATCAACTTTTGCGCAGAGTTTCGGAACGCAGATGACGTTATTCCCAGAATTCTTTTATTGAATATACTTCTGACTGACTAAATCATCAGCAAGCACCGCGGTGGGTATCACAAATTCAACGGAGCCCATATAACCCGGTGCGACATCGTATTTATTAAACACAATCACAAGCTTACCTTCGGTATTGATATAAAAGCTTTGATCCTTCGTAATGGAGGTAAACTGATCCGTTGGCACATCATCGCCATACTCAGGGATCCAGTAAACTTTCTCAGAGTCTGCTTTCATTTGAGCAATCATCTGTTCTTTAATATTTTCGCTAATGCGTTCAATGTATTGATCATCTTTAAATAGCATTGGCAATGTAATAAGGATCTGGTTCACTTTGTCTATCGTATCAAAAGTAACTTCCATTGAAGATGAACCAGCGGTTTCCTCAACATATCTGCCAATGGAGAAAATGCGCTCATTATCCGTTTTCACTTCATAACCTACATCCAGCCCCAAATGGCCCCCACCTTGTTCCTTCAACGCTTCGATCTCCGCTTGGAACTTTTCGTATAGTGCTTTATTCTCACTTAAATATTTGCTGTTCAATCCAAGCTCCAGTTCTTTGTTTTCCATATCCGTAACGGCTGGAACCTTGATATTTGCATCGTAGTTCTCTTCTTCTACAACGTATTCTTTAATAGTCAGCACTTTTATTATCCGATCAACGCCTGGAATGGAAGATAATGCACTAGCTACGGTTGTACTGGTGTTTATGGCTACTAGAAAAATAACTGCGGCCGCACCAACACTAGCCACCCACTTAGTTGTCGTGTGTTTTTTTCTATTGGCTTTAAGTGACTGCTTTATAGAGCGGTTTACAATCAAATCAAGTTCATCCGGAATGGGAATATCGGTATACTCTTTATGTAATTCTTGTATTCTTTCGTCCATCTTACTTTATCTCCTTTAAGGCTTCATCATTCAGCTTCACCCGCAATAACTGAAGGGCCTGATACAGCCTTGTCTTTATTGTATTGGTGTTCTCATTAAGAACTTCAGCCACTTCATTAATCTTCATATCCTCAAAATATCTAAGCACGATCACACTTCGGTATTTCGCCGGCAGCTCTTCCAGTGTTCTTTTCAAATCCATATCTGTATAGTTATCCTCAACAGCCGGACTATAGGTTTCTATTATCTCTGGCTCCATCGTCTGAACCTTCTTGTTTCTGCGCAAAAAGTCTAAAGAGGTATTCACGACAATCCTGTAAAACCAGCTTTTCACGGCATCGTGATCCTTTAGCAAATCCATTCGTGTCATCGCTTTATAAATAGAATCCTGCACAATGTCGAGGGCATCCTCTTTGTTTTTCACATAACTGTAAGCAAGCCGGTATACATTTTCTTTGTTTTCTTTGATACATCGCGTCAATATTTTCTCGGTTTTCCTATTCAACATGGTCGATTATCCTTCTCTGTTTGTGATCTGGTGTTGTAACAGGAGTAAGACGTTTGGTGAGTATAAAAAAGTTTGGAGATTCCAAATAAATTATTTATTTTCTTTTTCCAAAGCTTTAATTAGAATTGATGCATAATACTTGGCACCCTCACGTTTCAGATGAACACCATCTTTGTAGAAGTAGTCGTCTTTTCCTTCACTAGCTGAGTACCAGTCTACTATGGTCGTATTCCTGAATTCACTGGAAACTTTTGAAAGGGTGGAATTCACAGTCTGCTCCCACTTTCTCGGCACACGTGTATTGACCAAAATAATCTGCTCCGCATCGCTTAACGAGTTTAATAGTTTACGTAATTGCTTGGAGTTAAAAGCTCCATTCGTCCCCAGCTCTATGATCATCCGCTTCCCTAACCGTCCTTGTGCTCTAAGCTGATCAACCACCTCCTGTGCCTGCATCATCTGTCTGCCGACCTTTCCATCGATAACAATACCAGGGAGACTTTCTACCAAAAATGGTGCCGCATCCAAAATGACAGAATCGCCAATGGCCGTAATATTCTTTCCGGTTTGATTTTTTTCGGTTACCGCTATGTTTCTTTCTGGTTCAGCTTGTTTCTCTTCAGTGTCAGGTTTTTGCTTCTCAACATCCGTCGTATCTTTTTCTACGGGTGGTGCCAATGAGTTGTGATCTATTGGATCTTGCACTGTTCCCTCTTGCTGTACATTCTCCTTATCTGCAACTTCGATTGGACGCGTGTCAGATTCAGCATTGGATAAATATCCATTGCAGGCAATCGGAATAAGAATCAAAAAGATCATGGTCATAAGAAAGACTGGGCGGTAGCTGCGGCGTTGTTTCGCACTCCAATGGTTCCAAATGTTTCTTAATGATTTCCGCCGGAGCGGCTCCTCCACATATTTGTATGATAAGGCTGCCAGTAGAAAACTTCCTGCTAACTGAAGGATCATACGAAGCACGCCGCTCTCATCTGGATTCCCATTAGGGCTGGTAAGAATAATTACGGGATAATGCCAAAGGTATAAGCTATATGAACGTACACCTATCCATCGCAAAGGTTTGCAGCCTATTTTCCGGCCAAGAGAACTGGCAGGATGAGCAAGCACGGCAATCACTACTGCAGTAATGATAGAGATGATCAAAAATCCACCACGATATAGTGATTCATCAAATTCGTTAATCCGGTAAACTAGCACCATTAATACCAGCAGTCCCAGAGCACCAATGATATCAAACATATAACGAGATCTTTCTGTGACTGTATTTTTAAGTTTCTGACTAGGCCATGCAACGGCAAGCGCCGCTCCAACTAGAAGTGCAAATATGCGAGTATCTGTTCCATAATAGACCCTGCTTGGATCTGTGCCCGGTACATAGAACATAGCCATGGCTAAAGCTGAGACAGCAGCACAAGCCAGAATCCAGGCAATAAGTTTACCTCGACGAGGTATGATCTTTAGTCCTAATACGAGCAGCAGCGGCCATAGAATATAAAACTGTTCTTCAATAGAAAGTGACCATAAATGTCCGATCGGTGAAGGAGGTCCAAAGCTTTCGAAGTACGAAACATCATGAAATATTAACCACCAGTTATTAACGTAAAATAGTGATGACATGAAATCTCCTGTCAGCCCATTTAATCTCGTGGGATCTATGATTAAGAGCCATAAGGTGACAACGATCAGCATGACTATCGTCGCCGGCAGCAACCTCCGTGCTCTACGTATCCAAAAGTCCAGAAGGTCCAATCTTCGATGACGCTCCCATTGGTTAATGATTTGGTCTGTGATGAGATAACCCGAGATCACAAAAAAGATTCCCACTCCCAGCAGTCCACCCCCAGCCCATTTCAAATTCAAATGATAGGCTATGACAGCGAGTACAGAAAAAGCTCTTAGTCCATCAATTCCAGGCATATAACGCTTGTTGTCATTCATTCTGTTTCAGTCCTTACCCTTAATTTGTTGTTCATAGGCAGGACGCAGGAGTAGCACAAAAAGTTCTTTTAACTGGTTATTCTGTTATCAAAAGTAAAAAAACACCCGCGCAAGAATTACCCTGCGGGATGTTTTTAAAAAATCTAACTACTTTCACAAACTTCTAAAAGGTTATTTCTGAACTTCAACCTGTAGAATTTCTGATACGAATTGAACAGGTACATAGGTTTTGTTATCTTGCAGAACAGGGGCAGCACCTAAAGCTTTAGGAGTCGTTTTTGCGAAGAAGTAAGAATCTTTGTTAAGCGTAACACTTGTCCACTGTGCACCTTTCATCAATTCAGCGGTTTTGGTAGACTGATTCCATTTCAATTCATAGTTTAGTTGACTGGCCACATCACGAAGCGATACCATGCGCACGCCTTTCTTATTCGTGAAAGTAGCTACTTTTTTCAAATCTAGCTTGGTTGTATCCGTTGAACTATGATTTAAGCTGAACCGAAACTCTGGTGAACCTACATAACCTGGTGCAATGCTGTATTTAGGGAATACGATTACTAAGTTACCTTTATCGATATAGAACGACTGCTCAGTTGAAGTTCCTGTGTACTCTTCTAAGAAATACTTATCTGAATCCTTTTTAATTTCTGCCAGAATGTCTGCATCGAGCTTCTCTTTGTAGTTAGCTCCCAGTAGATCCGTTAGTGTAACAGGTTCTGCCTCAGCTATATTTTTCACATTATAAGTATCGATCCGCGGCATGCTTGTTCCACCTTCAGAGCCTTCAGTAGTAACAGTCAAGGAGATAACGCCTGCTGGAGAACCTGTTCCATCTGATTTCAGATCATAAGTAATGTAAAGAGTATAAGGATGAAATTCCATTTGATCAGCCTGTGCTTTTTTGCCCATTTCTGCAGCGTCTTTCTCCCACTGTGCCAGATCCTTTTCAGCATGAGAGAGGATAATATCGTTCAGTTCATCTTGATAATGAGTATCCAGCATTCCTGTTAGCTGTGGTACTTTTAAATCTGCAATCAGGTATTTACTTGTTGTGTTAAGTACTTTTTCTTGTACTTTAATGCCAGCAAGGGCTGGTGTCTTGGACGGTAAAGCCGCAGAAACATTAGCTGTTACTTGTGTGGGAACCATAGCATGAACCGGTAAAGAAGCTGCACTCACTCCCATAATGGCTACACATCCAACTGCACTCATTTTAAATAGATTTTTTGTTCTTTTGTTCATATCTCGTCATCCTCCATCTCTATTTATAAGTGCCTTCCGATGACACTCATTAGCTAGGACGCAGGAGGACCTCTAAAAAGTTTGCTGGTTTTCTAATTTATTAAATATAATTTCTTCAACTTCTGTACCCCGTAACTCTACGTAAAAAGGCTGTACCTCATCATTTAGACAATACTCCAGCCGCAGTCTGAGGTTTTTCCATGTGACCATTTCTAATGCTTGTTCTATCGAGAAAAACCCAACTTCTAAGCTCTCGGAACTAGTAGCAGGTTCGCCGCCGATGGCTTTCCCTAGAAATAGGTTAGTACAAATAGATCGATCAACATTTTGAAAAACTCCGCAGAACTTATTAATCTCTATATCAATGCCCGATTCTTCTTTGGCTTCCCTGATTGCTGCTTCTATAAGGGACTCCTCCTCTTCAACCTGTCCGCCTGGCATCTCCCAGCCTCTACGTGGACCTTTTATTAATAAGATTTCTTCTTGATCATTGAATACAACTGTAGCTGCTGAAAGAATATGTTTGGGGGGATTCATATCCATTGTTACCTCGCTCTAAATTTATTCTAAGCCCTAATTAATTCTGAATACAGGTCCTTTGGGTGAGAAAGGCAAGTCATTACCCTTGGGCAAAATATAAGCATGGTCTCTTTTAAGGATCAGCTTGTCACAATAACCATCTGTAATAATTAGAAGCGGTCCTTTTTTCGGGAAATCCTCAGCTTGTTGAATCAAATCAATAGCTGGTTGTAAGATCGTTCCCCCTCTTCCCTTCACTTGTACCCGATCCGCGATAGCCTCGGGGGGCATGTAACCTGCATCATAAGGACAAGCATCACAAAAGATAATCCGTGCAAAAGTAACATCACGAGCCTGCGCATAACTTGAAATAGCCCCTAATGCTTTGGCCAGAAGTTTTTTATCCATTGAGCCTGAGGTATCTAAAATAACTCCAAAAGTACGGCCATCATCTGCAGCACCGCTATGAACCCACTGTGGTCGAGGGATATCAGGCGTAGAAGATTGACGTCTGCTAATTCGTGAATAAGATCTGGTCTTCTCAAGCGGTGAAAAATAATGATCAAACCACCGTGCAAGCTCTACATCCCATTTAATAGGTGGCTGGCCCAGCGCTCTAATCTCTTCAACTAGGCCTGA
This sequence comes from Paenibacillus sp. FSL L8-0333, assembly GCF_037965665.1. Classification (NCBI taxonomy): domain Bacteria; kingdom Bacillati; phylum Bacillota; class Bacilli; order Caryophanales; family Paenibacillaceae; genus Paenibacillus; species Paenibacillus sp. FSL L8-0333. The sequence goes on along the minus strand of NZ_CP150186.1, from coordinate 3,273,330 downwards.
TGGCAAAAGACCGCGACTTTGCTCTTCATGATACATAAGTCCCTGTTGCATAGCATTTTTACAGAAATCATCTAACGTTTGTCCTTCTCTCGCATCCCAAAAACTTGATGAACCGTTATCTAAAATGTCACCGAGTCCATTCCCTCTCAAGGTTGCCAGTTTCTTATAAGTGCGGATATCTCCGACCATACGATCATAAATCGTTTCAGCAGATAAACCTTTAAGCTCAGGATCTGATAAGAGTCCAATTCGCGGATACTCCCCTACACTCATTTCCACTAGCCATAAATTTATAACGTAGTCACAAGCCACATTCCAAAGATAATGATCCCGGCCAAGACACCGCTCGTGATGCTGAAGCCCTGCATGCAGAAGCTCATGCGCCATCACGAAAATACACTCCTCATCGTTTAGTCCAGCTGCAGGGTTCATGAATATTTTGCGATCAATAACGTCAATGGCAGCTATGGAAATATCTAATCGCCGACATATCGCTGGATCTTCTATAATCTCAAAGCCGGCGGCAAGCGCTCCTAATAAAGGATATCTGTCCATAAACCATCGTTTTGCCCGTTGTGGAGCTGTTAAAGAAAGTGCAGGGTCACTAATAGTATTAGCATGTCCTCCAGCAACACTTACTGCATTCGTCACAGCATTAGATAACCCATAAGCAAAATAGGCTTCCCAATCCGGCGCTTTTCCCCAGTATCTTTTGGTGGTTTCTCGAACATTCATGTCCGGCTTTGAAACACCCGCAGTCCCAAAATATCTGGAGTTGTCCGGAATTCCTTTTATCATAAATTGCTCGTAAAGCTGTTGTTCATCTTTAATTGTAAGATCAATTCGCGACTCCATATCTGCGGGTACTTTCCCAAACTTCAAGTCATTTAAAAACTTTGCTATGTACACATCACATGCAACGTTCCACGCCACTTGATTCTCTTTAATCTTTAAATGTCCAAGACCTAAATGAAGAAAACAATGTGCCAAAACGTACATCCATTCAGCAACCTCGCCACGCCGTTTAGGATGAGTGTAAATATAACCGTTATTAGTGACAATTGCCCAGCCGTCTTCAGGATAGGGACTATTTTCATTATGGATAATCGAAGCTCGAACAGATAACGGCGCAAAAATAGGATGATCCGCGATTAACGAACATGCTTCATTAAAATTTTTCAAAGCGGGATTATCTGGAGTTGTTTTTTTAGCCATATTTACCCCCGCTCTTTTATTGCAAGACGTGGTAAATCACGTACAATTTCAACCATTAACCAATCTGGAATATTATCACTTTGCTCCTGCTTAGCAACTACTAGCTGTGCAATTTCGAAGCTAATGACGGACAAGTCTTTAATCAGCTTTTTAACCGTATGTGCAAATTGGCGATGTCCATCTCGTACGTTATCTTTAATCGGAGGGAGTTCTTTGATAATCTGGGCACGCAAGGATTGCGCCAGAAAATACAGGAGATCCCGATCTTCTGGAGCCGTTGGAAATGAGGATTTACCATCTATAATTTGATTAAGTTCATATTTTCCAGTTAGATTTTTATAAAAAGCCCTGAATTGTGTGGCGTGAGAAGGTGTCAGTGAGCCATTCGCTAAAATCCCCACGGTATCCACATTTACATCATCGCCAAACTCATGTAGTGCATCACTAAGCATATGCCAAGAGCGTGGCGTGGAGAAAGGCTCTTCAGTCTTTGGAGGTGCACTCCACAAATGATCGGGACGCAATTCCAGATATTCAATAACCATAGGATGAATGCTATGCTCATATGCCCAAGAGATCCAATTCTGAAACGATACATTTAACTGTATATGGAACATCCGATTGATAAGCGCGGAGGACATAGGTTTAACAATTGCACTATCTTGTGCACGGTTACCAGCTCCTATTACTATAGAGCCCTCAGGTAGGTGATAATCGCCGATGCGGCGTTCGTGGATGAGACTATAAAAAGCTTTTTGCACCTCTTGAGAACAGGCATTAAGCTCGTCTAGGAACAAACAATATGGTTCATCCCGAGCAATCATTTTTGGAGGACAGAATTGGCTCTTACCGTTAACGATTTGCGGGACTCCAATGATGTCTTCAGGTGCTAATTGAGAACCTAATAGTGACACACAAGGAAGACCCACCTGATCAGCAAAAGCTTCTACTAGCGAAGATTTCCCAATACCAGGCGCCCCCCAGATAAAAACAGGGCGAATCACAGAAACGTTTAGAAGTACTTGCATAAGTTGAATAGGTGTTACAGGAGTTGCTAAATTCAAATAAATGCTCCTTTTTAATGAAATAATAATAAAGATAACTATACACAGTATAACAAATAATTCATTAGCTCAGGAACGAACTTCAACAACAACACTCTATTTCATTCGAAAAAAACAAACCTTTTCTTGACGAGATATAAAAAAGGATGATATATTGTTTCACGCTTTAATAATTAAGTAGTTAATCATTTAGTTGTTATCTAAAATTTAATGGAATTACTTATTCCGCCCTATTTCATAACTTTAGGAGGCGTGATTTGGCTAATAATGAAGATTTTCTTCAGATTTCTACTATGTTCAAATCCTTTTTAAAAGGAATCTCCCAAGATTGGAACAAACAAGACTACCCCTTAAATATTACACAGTTCAAAACCCTCAGGACTTTATCTAAGAACGGTCCACAAAACGTATCACAGATTGCTGCAGCTCTGGGTATTACCTCAGCAGCAATTACAGGCGTAACAGACCAATTAATCGCTGAAGATTACGTAAATAAGGAACGCGCCAAAGATGATCGAAGGGTTGTACACATCACCATTACGCAGAAAGGAGAAGCAACGATTAAAGAGGTGCAGGAACGCCATCAAGAACTTATGGAATCTTACTTTAAGATACTGCCCGATGAAGATATTGAGCATTTAAGAAGAATTTTCGCAGTAATAATTTCTGATTTAGACAAGAGATAAAATTTAAAAAGTGGCGGGGAAACAATCAAATGGAACATTTATCCAGCAAACGAAAACTTAGTATTATGATAGCAATAATGGCTGCAATGCTGTTCGCAGCGATTAATCAGACAATTACAAGTACTGCTATGCCGCGTATAATCGCAATTCTTGATGGCATGGATTACTATACTTGGACTATTAACATTTACTTATTAACATCAACAATAGCAACCGTTCTTGTCGGTAAGTTATCTGATATGTTCGGACGTAAACCCTTTCTATTAGCAGGTATTCTCTTATTTATGGTTGGGGCTTTTCTGACAGGTACATCTTCCGATGTTTATCAATTTATCATTTACCGTGGGATTCAAGGGGTAGGTGCAGGTATTATTCAATCCACCGCATTTACTGCCGTAGGTGACTTATTCCCTCCGCGTGAACGTGGTAAATGGATGGGGTTGATGATGGCAGTATTCGGCTTCTCCAGTGTGCTTGGACCAACGCTTGGTGGCTTTTTGATTGACAATATGGATTGGCATTGGCTGTTCTGGATCTTCCTACCGCTTGGTGTAGTAGCCTTCGTGATGATTCTTACCTTATTTCCTAAAGGCAAACGTGGGGAGTCAACAAGCATCGACTATTTAGGTTCCTTGCTAATGACAACTACCATCGTGCCTCTACTGCTTGCCTTCACCTGGGCAGGTACAGAATATGATTGGGGTTCTTCGCAAATTCTCGGCCTGTTGGCGGGAACGGTCGTTTCGGCACTTCTCTTTATTTTTGTCGAATCTCAAGCTAAAAATCCAATTCTTCCGCTTCATCTATTTAAGAATAGCGTAGTTACCATATCTAATATTATTGGTTTTATTATGAACTTCGGTATGATGGGAGCTATGATCTATCTTTCCTTCTTCGTACAAGGTGTTCTGGGGATCTCCGCGACATATGCAGGGTATGTTACTATGCCAATGTCGATCGTTATGGTTGTAGCCAGTGCCCTTACCGGACAAAAGATGGCGAAAAAAGGGAAGTATAAACGTTACGCATTAATTGGAATACCCATTATGATTGCTGGTATGACAATAATGGTATTTATGAATAATGTACCGATGGCTGTCCTAAGTATGATTGTGTTTGGTCTTGGGTTAGGATTGGGAATGCCAGTATTCTCACTAGCTACTCAAAATGCGGTTTCACACACAGAACTGGGTGTAGTAACGGCCTCCTCACAATTATTCCGTAATTTAGGCGGTACGATCGGTATCGCAGTCATGGGTACCGTTATGTCAAATAGTCTTACCAAAAACTTGAAGGAAGCTCTGCAATCGTCATCAGCACCGGATTTCACACAGATAGATCCAAAACTTGCTGAGCAAATGCTCTCCTTCGCTAATCCACAGGCATTAATGAACAAACCATTGCTTGAACAGACTCAAGCTAGTCTGCCAACCGATGTACAGCCTATCTTCTTACAAATGATTGAGGGTATCCGTGACGCTTTAGGACAGACATTGTCATCCGTGTTCTTAACCGGGACCATTGTGCTTGTTGTAGCTTTCGTGCTTGTCTTCTTCCTGAAGGAGCTTCCACTTCGTACTTCTAACCAAATGCCAGTTCCTGAAGAAGCTGAACAGGACCCGTCAAACATGAAATCTTCAAAACTTGCAGTGGATAAAGCCTAACCGCAAATTACTTTGAAGCTGACTATAAAACAACAAAAACTGCAACGTACTCATGCGTAACTGAGTAAGTTGCAGTTTTTGTGTTGATCTATTATTTTACAGGTGAAAGCTCATCTTCTGTTACCCACTTATGATTTTTCACTTCATCTCCACCCGTAGTAGGTTTGTAATTAATCATATAGACAGTGGTTTTTTCTGCGGAGTTAATCTGAGCCGTTGCACCCTTCATATCCTTCATATGATCAGATTCCATAATAACCTCTGAGCCTGGTTGATAGGATATATCATCTGCTTCTTTTATTTCTTCATGAATAATCCACTTATGATTTGTGACCGGCTGACCTCCTGTAGTAGGTCTATAGGAAACATTATATGCTGTCGTCTCATAAGCTCCCACAATTGTCGCAATGGCTCCCTTCATCCCTTCCATATGGTCTGTTTGGATCACAGCTTCACTTCCTACTTTGTAAGTAGGATTCTCCGCTACCCGCAGATCTTTTGGAACTTCACCTGAACTTGAATGTGAGTTATGTTCCATTTGTGTATCGTTAGAAGACATTTGATTGCCATAGCTATTGTCATTACTACAAGCACTTAAGCTGAAAGCAGCTGCGACGACTAGTAGAAATAATTGCTTTTTCATATAAAAGACCTCCGAAATTTTATCTGCCTATAAGTATTATTTTACCCATTTCAGAAAATCACAAACTGAACTAAGGATTCACAGTTTGTAAAACAGTAATTTATTTTCCATTAAATGAGTGTTGTCTCAATGATTAAACTATATTTATAATGTTTTCTGAAAGGAGGCTGCTATAATGAAGACTAAAATATTCACTTTGTTGCTTCTTTGGGGTCTGGTGAGCATGGCTACTATGATCGGTTCTGCTAATGCAGCTCCGGTATTAACCATAGGAAGTTCTTCAGGAGATGTATGGGATCTACAATATAGATTAAAAACCCTTGATTTCTATACTGAGCCCTTAGATGGGGTATACGGATCACAAACGAAAGCAGCGGTTACTAGTTTTCAAAAGGCCTATGGAATAAGCGCTGATGGAATTTCGGGGACAAAAACTTGGAATATTTTAAAAAAACACACGCTTAATATTAATGAAATGGATATTTTGGCTAAAGTTATCTACAGTGAGTCTCGCGGTGAGCCTTATGTAGGACAAGTTGCAGTGGGTGCAGTAGTCATGAATCGTATACAATCAAGTCAATTTCCTAATAATATTAAAGAAGTTGTATTCCAAAAAGGAGCTTTCACAGCCGTATCTGACGGCCAGTATTGGCTTACACCAAATCAGACAGCTTATTTAGCTGCTCTTGATGCTGTTCGAGGTTGGGACCCCACAAACCATTCAATCTATTATTTCAATCCGGATACAGCAACAAGTGCATGGATCTGGTCACGTCCGCAAAACTTAAAAATTGGTAAGCATATATTTGCGAGTTAAACGCATCAAATAGCTAAGATCAACAAAAGCCGATCTAACTATGATAGTTAGATCGGCTCTTCAATTCCAAGCACTAAAGCCATATTAATCTGCCCTACTTCGTCCTTATGGTTATACCCCAATTTATTATAGATTCTGATCGCATTTCGATTTTCTTTATCTGCTGCTAGAAAACTCCGCTTAGCACCATTGTTATTCCCCCAGCGTATACCTTCAACAGCTAACTTATGTCCGATACCTTGGTTATGATATTTCGGATCTACAGCTAATTCTCTAATCCATAACACAGGTCCCATTTCATTTTCAAATCCGTAGATGTTCAATAAACATACTCCAACAATGCTTTTATTCAATTCTGCTACAAGAATACAAGAATGATCCGATTCATTCCATGTTTGTATGAAATCCAACTCTTCACCATAGAAACCTCTTGAAAGATTTATACATGCTTTGGTGATCATACTAACCTGTAAATAGTCTTTAGGCTCAATGTTTCTTATGAATGGTGATTCTGCTTGATCGGTGATCTTCTTTGAGATATCCTCATTCCAGAAATCAATAAATTGACTAACTACCTTGAACCCCAAAGACTCCATAACTGGCATGAGATCTAGATGTATAAATTCGATATACATTCTATGAGTTCCACCCACAGGTAATTGAATAAACTTACTAGTCAGATCTATTAGTGCAGTCCTAAATAATTCTGTAGACTCGGCAGCCCAATGAATATTATGACCCTCATCAACCGATTTACATAATATAAACACACCAGGTTCATCAATAAGAATATCCTCAGGCGCCTGTAGTTCCAGCTCTTCAACATCCAAATATTGCAAAGAACTGTACTTATAAGCTTTCGCTTTTAGGAATGAATTCTTAAACATAACTTCGAAATAATCCCCTTTTATGGATTCGATAATTTTGATTGGTTACTAAATGTAAAAATCATCTTTAATTCATCATCATATGACTTCCCGCATTCCTCTAAATAACTATCACCAGTGTATTCTTTTAAAGTTTTCCTCCAAAAATGCTGTGCTCTCCTATTTGTGCCCGTGAGATTTGTTTGCAACTCCCAGTTACCCAAATGAAGCTTAAAGACTTCCTTAGCTGCATATTCAGCAATTCCCTTACCACGGAAGGGCCGTAGAATAAAAAATTCATTCAAATAGAATTCACAAGCAGACGGTGTGTAAGGCGGTGTAGCAACTAATGCAAACCCTACTGGAATATCATTTTCTTTTATTAAATAAGGATACAAAACGCCAGCTTTCTCCCACCAAATGTCGAAGACTTTATTCTGTTCCTTCAGTGTCTGTGTCTCGTCCTCCTCGAATACCCCGTATCGATTAGGAATCGTCCCCCATATTTCTGATAGATCGTGTAAGTATAGTGGGTAGAGGTTGTTAATAATAAACTTCGAGGCACTATCAGTTAAGGTGATTGTGATATTCATATCGTTACCTTCCTACCTTCTATCGAATTTTTGAATATATTAATGGAGATCACTCAAATAACATTCTGTATAATTATCTTTTGTATACTCTGTAAGTACTTTCCGTTAAAATATTATGGCAGAATAACTTTTTATCTTCAACGGTTCAGGAACAAACTTAATCTCCATCATCCCCCACAATTTCTTCTCAATAATTACTTCTTTTCTCAGTATAATTACGACCTCGCTCTAGTTATATGCCATATTCGATTAGAATTAATTTTTATATAATGTCACCATTTATATTTGATAATTAAGTTAAGCGTACCTGTACTTCTATATACTCGACTCGCCTTAACTTTTGCGGATATAGTACAAACCTCTAGCATATTATAATTGTATAAAAATGGGAGGTGTGCTCAGATATGCCGGATCCTTTTGTTTCGAGATCTCTAGATGAAATACGATTCTGGTCACGAATCATGAAAGAACACTCTTTTTTTCTTAAATTAGGGTTTCGTTGTGAAGACACGCAACTAATTAATGAAGCAAACCATTTCTATGCCACATTCGAAGCCATAGAGAATAGATCACTCGGATTTACTGTGGATTCTGATCCAGCAGTAATACGGAAGTTTAATGAGGAAGTTCATAGTGCAGCTTCACATATCTGGGCGTTCAAAAGAAAAATACTAGGTCTAATTCTACAATGTAAGCTTCCAGGCGGAACGAACTTCCCCTTATTAGTGGATCATGTCAGTAGGGAAGCCAACTATTTTCGAAATCGACTGGAAGAACTGAATCAGGGTAGGTTAGATCCTTTACCAGACGCAATTATTAATGAAAATGTATTCTTCCTACGTATAATGGCAGACCATGCTAAATTCATTGGTCATTTATTGGACCCTTCTGAACGTCAACTTGTTGAACAAGCAAGAAATTTCAGCCATGACTTTGATGTTTTGCTGTATCAAGCTATTGATCTTAGCTCCATGCGTCCTCAATCCCAAACCAAACCCCTGCTCAGTCAGCAACTTGACGAGAATAAAGTCTCAGTTAAATCTCTCCGTGACTTTAAGAAAACGGCACGAGATCTTATTGAGGAATGTCGAATAAAGAGCATCATCCATCCATTACTTGCGGATCATGTATTCCGAGAAGCAGAACGATTCCTGTATATAATTGATGCATTTGAAGCCTCTTTGAATATGAATAAACAAATCGTATAGCATTACATATTTAATGGATAGGACGGCAACTTGTATCAAAAAATACAGGTTGTCGCCCTATCTATCTTTATATTTGACTTCATTTAATTCAGTAATCCATTCCCAATCGATGTATAGAGATTTAAAGCACAAAAAGTAGTTGGTATTTGAGAAAAAACACTTTATAGTAAAACTCAGGGAGGAATAGTAAGTTTATGGAATGCGGGATTGCTACCAGTAAATACAAAATCAATAGATAAGGATGATTGAAAATGAAAAGGTTTGGTCGATATTTGATACTATGCACTATGGTTATTGCTCTATTAATGCCATCCACTGTGTTTGCTGCTGATAAGAAATTGCTCAACGAAGCGAGTATTACTTTGTCTAGTGATGTTATTCCCGTGGGTGGAACCACAAAAATAAAAGTTCGCTTACTAGCCGAAATGACCAGTCTTACATATGCAAAATTGACACCTGAAGTTTCTGATGAATCTATACTTACCATTGAATTGGATGGTTACTCAGATTATATTATTACAGGAGTTCAAGAAGGTTCTGCAGAAGTAGTCTTCAACATTCCTGGTTGGTCTAAAGAAAGATTCCCTATTACCGTTCTATCTGAGGCAGATTATGAAGAAAAGATGAAAACGCCACAAGAAGTAATAGATTTCACAACCTATTCTAATCAAATAGCAGCGATTTTTAAATTTGACGAAATTGCCTCTGAGGCATATGTAAAGAACAGAATAGATACAGGTAACAATAGAAAACAACGCTATACAGCGTTTAATAATGTGATCATTCCCAATTACACTAAGTTGGTAATAGAGGCGAAAAAGATCAAAGCACCCAATACAGAATTGCAGGCGTTACATGAAATCTATTTAAAAGCGATTAAGTTGCAATTAGAAGCAATGACAATGATGAAAGAAGCACTATACAAAACAAAGGTTTCTAGTACAGCTATTAATGCCGCAAATAAAAAGATGGATGAAGGCGTGAAGTATGAAGGACAGTTTGTAGATGGGATCAATAAATATCGGAAAAAATATGGTATTTAAGATTAAATTATAATCAAATTCCAAAAACCACGTCAGAGTTTCCTCTAACGTGGTTTTTTTGGATGATAAGCTATTTTTTTGAATAAACAATTTTCTTGATACTATCTCTAGAAAGGCAATATTCATCTGAAAGCTGGTCAACCGTTGCACCAACAGCAAATCTTAGACAGATTTCGATATTTCTAGATCTTAAGTATTTTCTGCTCCCTGATTTTTCGCCCCATTTTACATGTGATTCTTCAGGCTTAGGGATATAAACCATACCACCGTTGATATATTTCTGAATTTCCTCTAATAATTCTTTTGGGAAAATCGTATCTGCATTTACATATTTCATAATCGCTCTGCTCCTTAAACTTTTTAATGAGTTTGAAGGTAGCAAAGTCTATTCTGTAAACAACCCATGCACACTGCACTAGCGGTAAACTCAATTTTTCGCTCTATACAAACAACCGCCGTTGTTTATAAGTCTAGACTTTGCATAGAGCTGATCGCTAATCTTCTCACGATTGTACACCCTCCTTTTTATTGTATAGTTACTTGTTCCAAAATACGCTCAGCTGTCTTTTCTCCATTCGCAATACAATCCGGAATACCAACTCCATAATAAGAGCATCCGGCAAGGATAACATTAGGATACCTATCTGTCATCTTCTTCTCTAAGGATACTACAATTTGATGATGAAGTTTATGGTAATTTGGCATTACATCATGCCATTTGGTCACATCATAGGTAGCTGGCTGTCCTGTTATCCCGAGACTGGTCTGTATATCTTTCAAAGCCACCTTCAATAGTTCCTCTTCAGATAGCTTGATCAACGAATCATAATGAGGGTTTGAGCTCTTATAAAAGAGTCTGACAAGCAGACGCTGTTGTCCTGACGTATGCTCCCACTTGCGACTTGTCCACGTACACGCATTACATAGAACATCATCGCTGTTGGCAGTGATGAACCCTGTGCCATTCGCAGGCAACTGACTATCAGGGATATTAAATCCTAAATATACACTAATCATTGAACTATTATATAACTGATTGAAATCTTCATTTAGTTCTTCGTCTTGAAGTAGCGCTTGTGCTGTAGAATGCATCGTTCCAAGTACGACAACATCGGAGTCTATGATTCGTCCATCTGCCAAAGTTACCCGGTACTGCTCTCCACGTTTCTCAATTCTCTCGGCACGAATCCCTTTGATGATCTCCGAATTAGAAAGATGTTCTTCCATAGAATCGATCAAGGCAGATACACCTCCCTTGAATGACATGAACTTCTTATCGCCATTTCCTTGAAATTTGGCTTTATTAGCGGATAAACCCTGAATAATACTGCCGTATTCATTCTTATAATCAATCAAATAAGGCAGTGTCGAAGCAATTGTAAGTTCACTCAACTTCCCGGAATATACACCTGAAAGAACAGGTGAAATTTGCTTCTCGACAAGTTCCTTTCCTAAAAAAGCTTCTAGAAAATCACCCACGGAATCGTTTTTCGTAAACTTATTATTGGGTGTGTAGAAATCTTTGAGTGCTTCAACCTTTCCTTCAGCTGAGATCAGTTCTGTTGTAGCAAGCGACTCCATACTGAGTGGAATGCCAAAGACTGCATCTTTAGGAATTTGCTTCAGCTTACCTTCCGTATAAATAAAGGATATTCCTGTCGCGTTATATACGACCTCATGTTGTATACCCAATTCTTCAATCAGAGGTGCAACATTCGTTTTGCGAGTGACAATAGAATCTGCCCCAGACTCCATAATGAAGTCTTCTTGTTTTAGTGTTCTGATTTTGCCGCCCAGTCTATCGCTGGCTTCAACCAAAATAATTTTTACATCTAGCTTGTTATGCTCAATAGATTTCTGTAAATAGTAAGCGGTAGACAATCCAGTAATTCCCCCGCCAATCACGACAACTGTTCTCAATTCGTTGACACCTACCTCGTGGTTATAATCTGTATCAATTCAATTGTGTACATTATATCATAGGAATTTATAAGAATTTACATACCCACGTGTCAGATATGACACAAAAAAGCCGCGTTAAACGCGGCAATGATGGGCTAATAATTATATATTTTCCTGTTTTAATGCATCAATAATATTCTCTTTTTTCACTTTTGAGCTTGAATATAACATGGCTGCGCTAACGATGATAAATACAGCCGCTATGACACACAAGATACTCATCCACGGAAGTGTGAATCCATAAGAGAAGCTGCTCATCATTGATCTATAGATCAAGTACATAATAACGATACTAATCGGAAGCCCGTATAGTAGTGACTTTATTCCATAAAAAACACTTTCGTAATTAATCATTTTATTAAAACCATTTGGTGTCATCCCCACAGACTTCAGCATTGCGAACTCTCTTTTACGAAGGGATATGCTGGTTGATATCGTATTAAAAATATTCGCAATTGATATTAAAGTAATCAAAGCAATAAAACCATAGGTGAAAATAGACATTAACATGATCATCTGCTCACTATTTTGTCTATTTTGATACACATTTTGAACATAGATATTCCGCTCTTTCATTTCCTCTATGGCTTGTTGTGTCGCTAATGGGTCTGTGCTGTTCAAGTTAAGCCGACTTTGAATATCTTTACTCATCGTATCATTTGTTAGTTTATCGAAGACTTGTTCAGAGACGATGATGTTTATTCCACCAACCATTGCTGAATGTACACCCATGGGACGTTTATCAGTTAGAGCGGCAATTTTTACGGGTAATAAATCCGTCTCTTTTTTTGTATCCCAATCCGTATAAAAAAGATCAAGCTTTTGGCCGACTTCAGAGTGAAAAGCTTTGGTCTCGACAATTTTTTTGGCTTTCTCATCCTCAAAAGTAACCGTATCATTCACAATAGCAGTCATCTGATCAAGCTTCGTTAGTTGTTCATAATTTGTGCCGACCGTTTCTGCATAGGTTTTCAAACTCTGTTCATTTAGTGCATAAATCTGAATGTAGTAAGGATATTTCCCGTTCTTTAGAACACTCTTATCCGCCTGCACAATCTCTTGCAATTCTTTCGCCATATTTTTTTCATCAATCCATGAACTCACACTAAGTTCCCTAGTCACATTATATTCCGTTATATTAGGTAATTTGGATATCGATTTCGTCAACCGATCCACTTTTTGAGCGTCCTCAGTCCCCATAAATACTTGGATATCATAGTTCAACCCATCCTGTGAGAGTTCTACCGACCTTGTCATATTAGAAGTGAACGCTGATACAGATAAAAACAAAACGATACTAATGACAAGTGAGAACACGGTTGCTTGGTACCTGCGTTTATTTCTCTTTAAATTCTTCAAACCAATTTCTGCTTCAATACCAAACAATCTGCGCACGAACTTGGATGTTTTCACAGCTTTACCAGAGAGCCTAACATCGGTTGTTTGTCTGATCGCATCAATAGCCGAGATCTTTGAAGCCTTTCTGGCTGGAAGATAGGTGGATATAAAAATTGTCAGTATTGAAACTAAACAAGCGGTTAGTAGAGACAGAGGTGTAACAACCAACGTTAATCTTTCTGTTATGCCTAATACATCTTGAATCATCGAATTGATAAACATAAAAGTGATCCCGATGCCTGCTATTCCGCAAATGATCCCAATGGGGATACTAATTAAACCGATAATCATTCCTTCAAAAAACACTGAATTCTGCTTCTGCCACTTTGTAGCCCCTACGCTGGAGAGCATCCCTAAATGACGTGCACGCTCCGAGACAGAGATCGCAAAAGCATTATAGATTAATGAAACGGAACCAATGATAATCACAACCATAATGATCACTGACAATGAAAGAAGTGTGTTACGTAAGCCATCGTTATTCGTCACACCATAGTAGCGGAGCAGACTATTATTATAAGAGATCGACTCGATATTGTTTTCTTTTGCCAATTCCTCTGCATGCTTGTATATGGAGCTATCCACCTTGTTTAATACTACCGTCGCTGTGGTTTTTTCGGCTGCTCCAATCAAGCTTTCATCCACATAACTTAAGGCAGTATAGCCCGGAGACCATGTTGGTTCCCAAGTAGGACGCTTTATCACTCCCACAATCGTATAGTTCATTGTTTTTTTATGAATAATCTTTTCAAGCAGGGTGTCCTCTTCAGTCCGTAATCGTTCATTCTGAGATAGGGGTTGGCCACTATTTTCACCATCGCTAGTGACACGTTCACCAACATCAAGCGTTAAAGTTTCCCCCATCTTGTAAGTGACTTTTGCATTCTTTGCAATCTCCTCAGAAATGACTACTTCGTGGTTTGTCTTCGGGAGTCTACCTTCCAGCAGTTCAATCGGAAATTGTTTAAAACCAGCTGCATTATATTCCTTGATATACCAATAAGGTTTATTCTCATTCTTCCCACCCTCTAAAGGGGCGTAACCACGATCGTTGGAGATCACTAGTGCTTTTGTCGCATCATCTGTTTCTATCGCTTTGAGCTGAGCTTTAGTAACATTTCTATATTGGACATGCCATTCTCCATTTGTCGAGATACTTTGCTTCTTCATTAATTCCATAAAAGAAAAACCTAAGGTCGCGACAGCCGTTACCATAGCTACAGAAATAATGACTCCAATGATAGTAACCAATGTTCTTCGCTTATTCTGTTTCAAATGTCTTATAGTTAATTTGTTTACGATATTCACGGACGAATCACCTCATCTTTAGCGATCCTTCCATCTTCAATAGTAATGACCCGATCTGCTTGCAAGGCAATACGTTCATCGTGAGTAATAACAATAAGTGTTTGATTATACGTTTTATTAAACATTTTTAATAATTCAATAATTTCACTACTATTCTTGCTATCTAGATTACCAGTTGGCTCATCTGCCAGCATAATTGCAGGATTACTAATTAACGCTCTGCCTATGGATACCCGCTGCTGCTGTCCGCCTGATAGCTGATTCGGCAGATGTTTTAAACGATTGTCCAGATTCAACGCCTTCACGGTATCCGCAAACTGTTTCTTATCCACCTTATGCTGATCGAGCAGTAACGGTAGTGTGATATTCTCTTCGACCGTCAACACCGGTATGAGATTATAGAACTGATAAATCAGACCAATTTGTCTGCGTCTAAAGATCGCCAGTTGTGTTTCATTCAAATCGTAAATATCCGTGTTATCTACAAATACTTTGCCGCTTGTCGGTCTATCCACTCCACCTAATAAATGCAAAATGGTTGATTTTCCTGAGCCGGATGGTCCGATAATCGCTACGAATTCACCTTTTTTAATTGAAAACGATACGTCATCCAGAGCCTTTACTGCAGTCTCGCCTTTACCATATGTTTTAGACAGATGTTCAATCTTTAAAATATCCATTGTTAGACCTCCATTTGTTGATGAGATCAGTATATCTGTCTACAATGACTCTCCAGTGACTCTTAAGTGACATTCTAGTCACTAAGCTATAAGTGTTAAATCACTTGCTTGTAAAATTTGATCTGAAATTGTGTACCCTTCCCTACTTCACTCATCACATCAATCGTTCCGTTTTGTTCAGTGATAATACTTTGCGCCAAGGCAAGTCCAATTCCAATGCTGTCTTCGTTTGCATTTGTCCCCTTGTAGAATCGTTTGAAAATATAGGGGATCTCTGCCTTAGGAATTCCTTTGCCATTATCAGTAATGACAATTTCCGTGAACAGCGTGTTTTCTGCAAAAGAAATCGTGATCACTCCCCCAGCAGGTGTATGCTCTACACAGTTTTTCAGAATATTAATCATCGCCTCAGTTGTCCAATTGTAATCGCCTATGAATGAGGTAGCGTCTTCTCCTTCGATTTGGATCCGTTGCTCCTTAATATCCATTGGAATCAGTATGGGCTCCATAGATTTCTGAACAAGCCTCTTTACTTTTATTGAATCTTTTTTAAATTGAATGGTTCCGGCATCGATCTTTGAGAACTTTAATAATGAAGAAACCAGCCAGCCAATCCGATCGAGCTGAAGACTGATTTTCCGCGTAAATTCCATTCTTTTCTCAACGTTCAGTTCAGGGTCGCTTAATAAATCTGCCATCACGGTCATGGAGGTAAGTGGTGTTTTGAGCTGATGGGAGATGTCGGAGATCGCATTGGTAAGCTTTATTTTATCCTCTTGCAACAGCAAACGCTGCTCCGATAACATCAACGTCACCTTATAAATATCATTTTTCAGAATACTAAGCTCGCCTTCCTGATTATCACGAACATCGAGCGAATAATTACCGCTGCTAATTTGACGTAGATACCCTGAAAGCTTCTCAATTTCGCGGTATCTCCAGCGGGTAAATAATAAACAACAACCTATAAGCAGAACTGAAGTTACCGCCGTGATCCCCATCGCCCCTGATGAAATAAATGCCGTTACTATAATCGCCAGAAGGCTGATCGTAGACATCGTTAGTAATAACCATCTAAATTCTTTGTTACGTAACATCCTAATCACCAACCTTATACCCTAAACCGCGTACTGTTTTGATTAAGGTGGGCTCTTGCGGGTTATCCTCTAACTTTTCCCGTAAGCGTTTAATATACACAGACAATGTATTATCATTTACAAATTCTCCGGCGACATCCCAAATCCGCTCTAACAATTGATTTCTGGAAAGGACTTGTCCCACATGATTAGCAAATATCAGAAGCAGACGATATTCTAATGCTGTTAGCAGAACTTCATTGCCGTTCTTATACACTTTTCCTTCTAGCGTATTAATCCGTACATTCTCTAGTTCAAAATTAGACGGGGTCTGAGCCTGCTTGTTATATCTCCTTAACACCGATTTAATGCGTGATAACAGCTCACGAATCCGAAATGGCTTAGTTATGTAATCGTCTGCTCCCATATCAAGTCCCATCACTACATTGACCTCATCATCAATCGCAGTTAAAAAGATGACCGGAATATCGCTCCGCTCCTTCACGATCTTACACAGATCATATCCGCTGCCATCCGGTAGAGAGAGATCAAAAATGCAAAGTGTTACTTCAGATATCTGCTCCGCCAACACCCTCCTAGCAGAGGTTGCATCATAACATAAAATAGTTTCAAAATGATCCTGCTGCAAGGAATATTCAAGTCCTGACGCAATGGTTCTATCGTCCTCTACGAGCAATATTTTCATATATGTTCATCCTAACCTAATAATTTGCGAAACCGTCATATTGAAAAAGCGCTACACTTATATTGATGAATTTGCTGAAATCCTAAACGAAGAGCTAGCTTTTGGGAAGCTTCATTATCTAATGAACAGTCCCAATAAGGTGTAAAACCATTTGCAAGTATATCTCCCGCTACTAAAGCCGCTAAATGGGTCCCCACTCCTCTATTCTGATACTTGGAGAGGGTTTCAATTCCGATAGCATGAGTATCCACAGTAACGAAACTAGAATAACATACACCAATGATCTCAGCTCCCTCAATAGCAGCATATCCATAGCCTGTTGCCTTAAAGCCTTTTTTCGATGACCAGAATAAATCAATATTCTCATGTACAAATTCCATGTGCTTTAAATCTAAGTTCTCCCAATCCTGTATTTTAAGATTTATAGTTCTAATCCCATTATTAAGGGACTCAGCGGGCTTGTGGAATAACTTGAACACCATTTGTTCAAAAGGATATAGCTTCCTAGAAGGAAACATCAATGCCAGATTCCATTCATCGTGTTGACCTGAGACTTCAAAATACTCCAGCCCAAGCTTTTTCATCCTCGGTGCAATATGACTGGATACATAACTATCTAAGCTTTTGATAAATATCTCATTGGTGTGATCGCCTATAATATAAAATCCTTGCATCCCCTTACTCCATACCAACGCGCTTTTCGGTGTTACAAGTTGATCTACAAAAATCCAGCCCGGATTATTTCCCTCGATGATGGAGAGAATTTCAGGATGAATAGGAGCACCTGTAAGTAACGGTTTCACTTCAATAAAATCCTGTTGAGATAATTCAAGCATATGAACACTCCTCGCCAACAATTTATCTAAATAACTGAGCAATACTTAAAAGAATAATTCCCCTTTGTATATTCTATAAGATAATTCAACAGATTGCTTATTATTAAATCCGATCCGGGTATCCTAAATAAAAAAGAATTGAACCCAATGCTTAACGCACAGGCCCAATCCTTTATTTGGAGTATCCATGATGACCGAAATCAGCTTGCATTATTGACCTATCATACCACCGTCGACTGTATATAGAGAACCCGTTACGAATGAAGCCTCATCCGACAGAAGGAAGTTCATCACAGCGGCAACTTCTTGCGGTTCACCGTAGCGACCCATTGGTGTTGCAGCTTCGTTAGCTGCCTTGTATTCTTCTGCACTTCCGAAATTATTCTCAATTTTACGCATCATTTGTGTATTGATCGTTCCTGGCAGTACCGCATTAACACGAATGCCAAGTGGTGCAAGCTCATTTGCAGCTACGCGAGTCAGACCAATTACAGCATGCTTAGACATAATGTAAGGGGCCATGCCTGGTGCGCCCATGAGTCCTGCCAGAGAAGAAGTGTTCAGAATAGCACCTGAGTTTTGTTTTTTCATCACAGGAATTACATAGTGTAGTCCAAGAAATACACCACGTACATTGACGTTGTATACAAGATCAAGTGCTTTGACGTTAAGCTCTTCGATTTGACCTGCTGGACCTTCAATTCCGGCATTGTTTGCAAAATAATCAATGGCACCAAATTTTTCTACCGCTTTATTAACATAATTCTGAACGTCTTCTTCATTAGAGACATCCGCAGCTACAGCTAAAGAGTTAGATTCATTTAAGCCTAAATCTTGGATAACATTTTTTATCGCTTCTTCATTCAGATCGACAAGTACAAGATTCAGTTTACGATCAGACAATCGACGGGCAAGCTCCTTACCGATTCCTCCTGCAGCTCCAGTAATTACAGCAGTTTTTACATATGATTCACTCATTGTATATTCGCATCCTTTGTTATGAATTGGCTATATATTATAGTCTTAGGAGATGGGATAACCTATCTCTATTACTAGAGTACACCCCATTAGTTAATCTGTTCAATAATCAGAATTTTAATCAATGTCGCCTAACCAACAGAACTGATCTCTGTGTTTACTTATGTCTAAATCTTGAACATTGGCTGATCTTTTGTTACTTTTAAAGTAGGAATTATAAATGAACGATAAAAAGATCATAGCTGGGGGTAGTTTTTTTTGATACAGGAAGAGCATGAAGACAGAAGAACCAGAAGAACACGCCAAGCTCTGAAATCTGCATTCGTTGAACTAATATTGGAAAATAGTTATGATTCAGTTACGATATTGGACGTGACTAATCGAGCGGATTACAATCGAGGGACTTTTTATAAGCATTTTGAGAGTAAAGAGGCTTTGCTTAAGGAAATACATGATGAATTTCTACAGGGCATAGGTGAAGCGCTAATAGACCCTTATGAGGGATTGGATCGTATTGAGGCAACAGAGGTTTTCCCTTCCATTTTGCAATTGTTCGAATATATTGAGGGGCATAAAGCTGAGTTTTTGGCCTTATCCGCTGTGGAACGTGGGAAAATGACTGTTGAACTGTTCGACCGTTTACGGGAATCCATGCGTGAGGATATGCGGATTGAGATAGAAGCTGATGCTGCTCCCGTGGATTATGAAATTATGTTGAGTTACCAAATGTCTGCTACAGTAGGTGTCATTATGCACTGGGCTGAAGTCAATTTCAAATATTCGGCGAGCTATATGGCAGAACAGTTAATTACACTGGTTAACAGCAAAATAGACCATATAGCGTTTATGAAAAAATCAAATGGATAAGAAACGAAACGCAAGCAGCTAATACGGAAACAAAAATTCAAGAAACCAGAGCATTGAGAGATGATCTCAAATGCTCTGGTTTTTTAGTGTAGCAGTGCTCTACTCAGCGAATATCTTTTACTCGAATATTATTTCCTAACAGACTGGCATCACTACTTAATTTAAATGTAGGGTAATTTGCATCTGCTTCAAGTCGCATCTGTTCATCAAATAAAGATTCCTGTTGACGATCAACAAAAAATGTAAAAGGCTCTTTCTGAACTTCAATATCTGTAGCATAGGGTTCACTAATGATCTGAATTACGATCACGCCATTACAACCACAACCCTCTGTATCGAAGAACAATTTAAAATCACCTGGCCGTTCCCCAAGGTTCTCTTTTAACTTATCTACTGTTAGTGCGTTTAGTTCTATGTGCATAAGATACTCTACTCCTTATTTTGTAATTTAGACTACCCTTCAATCGATTCATCGTTGCTTGCCCCAGGCGGGACAATTGGATAGACATTTGTTTCTTCGATGACATCAAATTCCATAATAGCAGGACCTTCGGTATTCATAGCATGTTGGATTATGGCTTTAGCCTCTTCTTTAGTGCTGGCTTGATAACCTTGTGCACCAAAGGATTTAGCGAGTGCGGCAAAGTCAGGTGAACTAATCTGTACGGCTGAGTATCTTTTGTTCAAGAATAGTTCCTGCCACTGACGCACCATTCCTAAATAACCATTTTTCAAAATAACTACTTTTACATTGAGCTGCAAATCTACAGCTGTCATGATTTCCTGCATATTCATTTGAAAGCTTCCATCCCCACTTATACATACAACCTGCCGTTCCGGAAAAGCAACTGCTGCTCCAATAGCTGCAGGAAACCCGTAACCCATAGTACCCAATCCTCCAGAGGTTAGAAAGGTACGCGGCTTTTTAAAATTATAGTGATGTGCTGTCCAGATTTGATGTTGTCCTACATCCGTGGAAATAATAGCATCGGAGACAGTTGCATGATCAACGTACCGAATAACGTCTTGAGGTGTCAATCTCGATTCATGATGATCTCTAAATGGTTGAATTGGACATCTGCTCCATTTATTGATCTGGTCATGCCATTCAGGAATCTTTCTATCTGATAAGCGATTAAGCATTTCCTGTAATACGTTTGTTATAGAATCACAAAGAGCTAGATCCATCTCTATATTTTTATCAAATTCAGCTTCATCTATGTCCACTTGGATTTTATACGAATGAGGAGAGAACGCTCTGCGTTTTCCTGTTACACGATCACTAAATCTGACGCCGAGACAAACTAGAACATCAGCTGCTTGTATAGCGCGGTTCGCGGCCACCGTTCCATGCATACCTACCATTCCTAAGTGCAATGGATGATCAGATGGAAACGCCCCTATACCCATCAGAGTAGAAGCAACTGGAAGATCGAGGCGTTCTGCCAAATTAAGCAATAAGGAAGGGGTTTCACCTGCTACACATCCCCCGCCGATCAATAGTAAGGGTCTGGCAGCATTCCGAAGTTTCTCCGCCATCGTATCCAAGTCATTCCCATTAGACTGATTAGCAACTGAATATCCACGAATAGAAACAAATGATTGTTGTTCGGGAATTTCGTATATTATTGGAGTTGTGTCCATCATAACATTTTTAGGCAGATCAATAAGAACTGGGCCAGGACGTCCTGTAGTTGCCAAATAAAAAGCTTCATCAATGATGCGTGGGAGATCACTCTTATTCATTACTATGTAATTATGCTTCGTGATGGACATGGTCATGCCATAAATATCAACCTCCTGAAAGCTGTCTAATCCAATCATATCCGTGGGGACCTGACCAGTTAGTACAATCAGTGGAATGGAGTCCATAAAAGCTGTCGCTATCCCAGTTATAGCATTGGTGGCTCCAGGACCACTAGTTACGAGTGTAACGCCTACACTTCCAGTCGCTCTCGCGTAACCATCTGCGGCATGTACTGCAGCCTGTTCATGCCGTACTAAAATATGCTCTAATCCTTCACAATCGAACAATGCATCATATACAGGCAGTACGGCCCCACCGGGGTAACCAAAAATCGTTGAAACACCTTTCCTCAATAACAAGTCAACTAACAATTCCGCTCCCGACATTAGATAATTTCTCCTTTCCTTCTATGCTCCAGATTTACTGCTTTGGCAAAGTATAAATCGATTTTCTTCTCCTCTCGTGTGACTGCCATCACTTCTAATTTGACAGTCATGCGTCCGAGAATAGGTTATCCATAACAAAAAAAAGCATGAACCCTATGGGTTCACGCTTACAAATTTATTAGCTCTATTTAGAGGATTGATTTAAGCCGACTTTTGAGTCTCCCGGGCACCGCCTAGCTTAAACACTAGAATACCGCCAACAATCACAAGTACTCCGACCAACTGCTTCCAAGTGAAAGGAACCTTCTCAAGCCCTAACCAGCCGAGGGAATCCCACAATAAAGCGAATCCAAGCTGAGAGATTAACACGATAGAGATCGCATAGGTTGGTCCAAGCCGCTTGGTCCCTTGCACGAGACAGATTACAACTCCCACTCCGATCAATCCGCTGATCCAATACCAGGGCTCCATGTTTCGCAAAGTAAATATACGGTTGCCTTCAAAGATAAGACTCATGATAAAAGAAGCCAGA
Organism: Paenibacillus sp. FSL L8-0333; assembly: GCF_037965665.1. NCBI lineage: Bacteria > Bacillati > Bacillota > Bacilli > Caryophanales > Paenibacillaceae > Paenibacillus > Paenibacillus sp. FSL L8-0333. The sequence continues at coordinate 3,251,055 of NZ_CP150186.1, read as the reverse complement.
AATCCCATGCCTAACACTAATGTCGTTGTAGCCCAAGATCCAACCTTCTCATTAACCTTCGTATTAAATATATTTTGCAGGCTCACTAGTGAGCCCGCGATAAGCGCTAATATCAAACCTATAATCATAACTTCATTCCTCCATTTATCGATTGTCCATCAGGATCATTTAGAATTTCAGGATCACGACGCCAGCAATCATTAACGCGATACCGATAAATTGTGGCAGTCTCATCTTTCGTTTTTCCATCCCGAACCAGCCTTTAATATCGATGATGAAGGTCAAGCATAGCTGAGCAATCAGCAATGTGGATATCGTAAACGTTACACCAATCTGCTGAATAGCTGTTACCTCACTGAAAATAATGACTGCGGCAAAGGCGCCGCCAATCAAATATAAAGGTTTTACCTGTTTAAAGCCCTGTGATTTGCCATCTCGGACGAATAGCAGGATTAATAAGGACATTATAAACCCAGTTAGCTGTGTAATTGTCGCAGCTTGCCAAGTCCCAATATCTTGACTAATTCGAGCATTAGATACTCCTTGCAGAGTGATACAAGCCCCCGCTAAAAACGCAAATATAATTCCTCTCATTTCTCTCTCTCCTCAACTTCGATCTCTTACATATTAAAAAGCAATTCAGGCCTTTAAAAAAGGACATCTGTCCTAAACCAAAATAAACGATGTTGTTGCCCCTATAAGCCTTTCATATATTTTCAAAAAAAAGACCGCCTCAAGCCATCTCTTAGGCTTAAAACGGGCTTTCAGAACTTTAAATTGTGGATTAGGAAAGTAATTTATGCTCATGCAATTGATCAAAAATGATCTGTGTAACGACTGAAACACCATTTCGATCCTTATAAGATAACCAGGATAACTCTTCAATTTCCGACGCAGGACTAAGTGTACCTTCAAAATCGGCGATATAACATGTCATTTTAACTATGACGCCTTCCTCTTTACCGTGAGCTTCCGCTTCAAAGGTTCCAAAATAGGAGATGGTTTCTGGTTTAATACGAACAGAGATCTCTTCCTCGATTTCGCGCACGAGCGTCTCCTCGTCTGTTTCTCCAGCTTCTCTTTTTCCTCCAGGCAAATAATAGGTATCTTTCCCTGTGGAACGCGCACACAAAACTTGTCCATTCTGAATATGAATCCATGCAATTTTATCAATGATAGTAGTCATACAGTTCTCCCCATATTTTTTCTGATAATTATATCATACAGCCAAGACCATCTATTTATACAACGTCTATATTTGATTTTTGTATGTGCAGCTTAGCTTTGGCCTGAGGTACATGATGGAGCAAATAGTACGCAGCAAGAGAAAGAAGTGTTACTCCCCCTGCAACCTCATACATCATTCGGTAATCCGTATAAGAAGCAATTAAACCCATGAAATAGGAGCCCGCTCCATAACCCAAATCAAATAACAAGAAAAAGGTCCCATTCGCACTACCTCTACGATCTTTAGCCGCTAATTTAAGCGCAAGAGTCTGGAAACATGGCATAAGTGCACCATATCCAATTCCCATAATGACACCAGACATCATTAACATCAAACCAGACCGAGCTTGACTTAAACTAAGCAATCCAACGGCGAAGATAAGAATTCCGGGATAGATGAGAATATGCTCATTATATTTATCGAATACTTTACCTATAACCGGACGAAACAATACAATCATAATTGCAAAAGCCACAAAAAAATAACCAGTAAGCTGTGATTGATGAATTTCTTTCGTAAAAGAAGCTATAAATCCAGACAATGAGCTATAGGAAAAAGCAAGTGTAAATCCGACAAGTGAAATCGGCAAGGCTTTTGGCTCGATTACGTCTCTCCAGCGGAGCCCTTTTCGCGTCTTCGCAGGTTCCTTAATAGCTTCAATAACGTTAGCCTTATCTTCTTTTGGCATCCGAACACCTAACGTGAATAACAGCGAAAGAGCAGCAATCACACATACACCTAACAGTAATACATTAATATTCTCATCTTTCCAGAGAAAAAGCCCCAATGCGGGTCCAATGACCATAGCAATGCTCATAAACATGCTAAAATAACCGATGCCTTCTCCTTGACGTGAATAAGGAATTAGCGTCGAGGCTATTGTACTTGTAGCTGTAGAGGCAACAGCATAACTCATTCCGTGTAGGAAACGAATCACCAGGAATAATACAATTCCATTAGATCCGAAGTAACCAATACAGGCGATTAGAAAAATGGTTAGGCCAATAACCGCCATTTTCTTTTTACCGAATTTATCGACCCATTGTCCCGAAAAAGGACGGATCAATACTCCCCCTATTACATAGATAGTAATCGCTAACCCCATTTGCTGCTGATTCCCGTGCAAACTTTCCTTTACGTATAACGGGAATGCAGTTGCCAGAATGTAAAAGGTCAGGAACATAAAAAAACTACTTAAGCAAACAACAATAAAATTCCGGGTCCATATTTTCTCTCTAATCACAACAGACTCTCTCCATCCTACCTATAACTTTTTATATGTTACAATAGTATAGGACTGAAAATTAATTAAGTAAAATACATATTATATGATCGATAGATCACATTAGAGTTATAAGTAAAGTGAGGTTTTTGTTATGGAATTCCTTCAGCTTCAATATTTTCAGGCAGTTGCACGCCATGAACACATGACTAAGGCCGCAAAAGAATTAAATGTATCTCAGCCCTCCCTTAGTAATTCCATACAGCGTTTAGAGAAAAACTTAGGTGTTCCCTTATTCGAGCGACAAGGCAGAAATATAAAATTGAACGAATTCGGCAAAACCTATCTGCAACGCGTCGAGCAAGCTTTTATGGAACTTGAAGAAGGACAGCGTGAGCTCACAGATATGGCTGGACTTGAACATGGAGTAATTTCCATTGCGGCCACACTCCCGTATGTATTGCCCACTTTACTAAAAGAATTTCTTACCCTTCATCCGCATGTACGGATCATCCAACGCCAGCTTGGCTCTGCGTTAGAAATGAGAAATGATTTAGAGAGTGCAGCGATTGATTTTTGCATATCATCTACACCTGTTACCGGACCAGATATCGAGTGGCTTACCTTAGCAGAAGAAGAATTATGTTTGACTGTGCCCAAGAATCATCGCTTTGCTGATCGAAAGAGTATTTCTTTGATAGAAGCAGCAGGTGAGAATTTCATTTCTTTATCTTCTAGATATAATTTCCGTGAAATTTCAGATGAATTTTGCCGACAAGCTGGATTTGAACCTCAAATTACGTTCGAGCTTGAAGAAGTAAGCGCCATTCAAACCCTAGTAGAAATGGGACTAGGAATCACCTTCACCCTCCCTCTCTCCTTAGGCAGAAGAAGTCAAAATACCGAAATTGTTCAATTAAAAATAACAGATCCGTTATGTCAACGCTCTTTTGGCATCGCATGGAGCAGAAAGCACTTTTTATCGCAAGCAGCTATACATTTCCGGAAATTTGCTGTGGATTTTTTTAGTAAACCTCATGGATATAATTAAGGTAAAAACTACAATGCTAAGCATTTTTAGTTATACCAAGATGATTGTAAAGCGTACATATCTGCATAAATCCCTTTATTATTTATTAAGTCTTGATGCTGCCCCACTTCAGCTATACTTCCATTATCAATAACATAGATCGTATCAACATTTTTCGCCCAGCCCAGTCTATGTGAAATGAAGATCGCAGCTTTATCTTGGCAGATATCTAATAATTGTGTATAGATCTGCATCTCAGCATTCGGATCAATCGCAGAAGTAGGTTCGTCAAACACTATAAGATCCGCATCATTATATAACGCACGCGCTATCGCCAGCTTTTGCCACTGTCCGCCTGATAGCTGCCTGCTTCCTTCAAGCATTTGACCTAACCTTACATCTAGTCCCCCTAATTCGTAAAACAAATCCATCAGCTCACATTTTTCCAGAATACTTAGTATTTTCACATCGTCCGGCGAAGATTTGGCATCACCCAACAGGATGTTTTCTCTTAGTGTCATTTCGAATTTAATAGAATGCTGGTACACGACGGATACTTTACCTTGAGGTTCTGGACTGTCTTTCCAGTAAATAGATCCAGAACTAGCAGTGTACTGCCCTAATAACAATTTGATCAAGGTAGACTTTCCTGCTCCATTTTCTCCAACGATGGCTATTTTCTCACCGGGCTTTATGACCATATTGATGTTAGATAAAACATACTTACTGGATTTGGCGTATTTAAAATAAACATTTGAAACGGTAATAGGAAGCATAGATTCAGAGCTATTATTGATATTATTTTTTCGGAAATCTCTATTTTTATAGGTAAGCACTTCATTTAAGTCATATAATTTACTGCTGCTGATGTAAAGCTTGCTTAGCGGCCAGGTCAAACTCATGATTTTACCACCACAAGTTAACAAAGCCAGAAATAATACTGAGATTGTCCCCACAGTAACTGTATTTGACTCCCCCATTTTACTTAACAGATAGACCAATACGATAAAAATAGCACTCGTCTGAACCATAGCCACAATCATCCCTGTTTTGATTTCGAATTTCCTCGCACTATACCTTTTATCATGCTGCTTCTTCATAAGCTTTGCCCAGAGATCCGTAAAATAGAAGATAGAGTTATAGATTCGCATTTCCCTAATCGCATTAGGATCTTCCAAAGTTACAGCTAGATAATCCCCCATTCTGCCGTCAAAAGTAAGCTCTCGCCCTGTTCTTCTAACTTTAATCTCTGTAAACATTCGAAAAGATAAAGTAGATACGATCATTAAACCCACCACCAGTGTGACTAAAAAATATCCACTTGTAGCCGATAACCAGATGATACTTATAAGTCCTGAGATATTTCCTACACTGGACAACAAAAAACCAGTAATTCCCTCTAAATCTTCTCCAACTATTGTTTTAGCTCTTTGCAGCTTGTTCCCAAACTCTTCATCATCAAAATCCTCAAAGTCAACTTGGTTTGCAATATCTATCAGCTCGGATTGGAAAGCGAGAGTTAGTTCCGCATTCATTCGACTTTTCATTATGTTGGTTATACTCAATGAACAGGCTTGTACTCCATGAATTAAAACAAACCATAGAATCGGAATAAAGGTTATCGCACCAGCAGCTACTGCATTAATGATATGAACTTGAACAGAATACGAATAAAAAGTTAATAATCCACTGATTATAGGAACTATGATCGTTATTATTGAGATTACTGGACTTTTTCCAATCATCCGTGCCAGTATCGTTAAAATATTCTTAAGGTCTCTTCTCAGCAGAATCTCTCCTTTCTCAGCCATATAAAGAGGACTGGCGGTTAAACATTCCCCTGTACTTACCATCCAACTTCATTAATTCTTCATGTGTTCCACTTTCAACGATTTCTCCATGCTCAAACAGAAAAATTCTATCTACGAATTTGGACATATATAGCCGATGTGTCACAATAATGGAGGTCTGCTGCTCTCCTAATTTCATAAAGGTTTCAAACGCCTGCTGTTCCGCGTAAGGATCGAGGGCTGCAGTAGGTTCATCAAAAATCGTAAGCGAGCCGTTGTTGAGATAAGCACGTGCGATCGCAAGTCTTTGCCATTGTCCACCAGACAGATCGATCCCCCCAAACTGTGGACCTACTAAAGTGTCCAACGCAACACCATAGGAATCAGCTTCTACTTTTCTCATCGCAGCTAATAATCTTGAATCGTCATACATGGCAGCAATATTCCCCATGGCTATGTTTTCTCGAATTGGTCTATGTAATTTAGTGAAATCCTGAAAAACAACTCTCACACCCTTTGTGACGTTATGAGCCAGCACTTCCTGCTCTCCATTAAACCACTGGATGTTTCCCGCTGTTGGATGATATAACCCTGCTATCAGCTTGATGAGCGTGGATTTTCCGGAACCATTCTCACCTACAAAGGCAACTCGTTCACCAGGATTGAGAGTCATGTTTATACTATTAAGCGTGTCCTGTGCATTGGTTGCATAACGAAAATTCAACTGCTGAATTGTGATCTGCATCGCATCGGTATTCCTTATGGAATCTTCCGGATCTCTTTGAACTTGCTCTTCAAGTTCCAAATACGCACTATACTCATTGAAGCGCAAACGACTTTTGGTCAGATCAGAATACATCCTTGTTAGTGCAGGTATGACAATAAATATTTGACTAGATATCTGAAGTAATAATACGAAAAGTCCGGCGCTCTGCCCGCTACCTCCAAGCGTAATTGCTAAAATAGCAATCGTAAGCCCGTTTAATAAAGTCATTATTATACTTTGGGAGAAGCTTAAGGTCTCAGATAAAATAACTTTTCGGTGCATTTGTTTGAAATTTCCATTGAAGATTTCTTTCATTGTGGTAACCAAGTAGGAGGACATTCCGTACATTCTTACTTCCGGGAGGGTATTTCTACTAACCAGCAAATCAACGATATAATTAATCATTCGTACAGAGGAGGTTTGATTCGCTGAAATGGCCTCTACTTTCCGAGACATCCATCTCATGAGGTAAAGCTGCAGAATTTGTACAACTAAAATGAACACTGCCAGGATATAAAAGCCATAACAGGATAGAACTACGATTAGTGCGATTAATGTTATAAAGTGGATTGTCACTCCGGTCCATTGATCTAATAAATCGATCAGGGAAAGCCGTTTTGCTTTTTCTCTAATCGTTTTTGTTGCGGGGTCTTCCAATAAAGCCGTCGATAATTTAGAGGTCTTAGCCAAAATACTATGTTCCAGTTCATAAATACTGGTTGCCGTTAAATTGGTTACAGAAATGGCTCGAAGAGAACCATTGATGCCAGCCAGATATAAAATTAACATCAGTGAACTTACCAATAGTAAGATATGTAGGTAGGCGTTAGTCGTGAAGTTCTGAATGAGGTCAACCACATATTTCGTTATGAACAGCTCTGCAAATAGAATTGGTGGGCTCAGCAGGTTAGTGATAAAATATAAAAGTGAGTTTCTTTTGTCTTTTACATAGAGCAGTTTTACAACGTAGAGAAAGTCAGGCAGATAGCATCTCTCCTTAAGTGTATATTTCTCACTGAAAACTCTTTCCTTTTTAAACGTGGAATCTGATTATAACGTTAATTGTTTATAATTGGAAGAAGTAATTTCGAGATTACCAAATTATAGGAGTGTGAATTCATGAAACTTCAATTCAACTTATTCCCAGGCGGATTATCTAAGGCGCTCACTATGAGCTATGATGACGGCCAGAAACACGATATCCGCTTGGCTGGTATTTTTGATCAATATGGAATCAAAGGGACCTTCCATTTAAATAGTGCAATGATCAATGCACCTGGGTTCTTATCGCCCGCTGATGTTAAGCATTCGCTCAGGAATCATGAAGTGTCCGCCCATTCCGTTACTCACCCACATCTAGAGCGTCTTCCTTTACCGATGGTAATTGAAGAGCTGTTCGAAGACCGTAAACGATTGGAAAAGCTGGTGGATTATCCAGTGCGAGGCATGTCCTACCCCTACGGTACATACTCTCAGGAGATAATTGCACCACTTCAGTCCGTAGGAATTGAATACAGCCGCACTGTTCACTCTACTAAACAATTTGATATGCCTCTTAATTTCATGGAATGGCATCCAACCTGCCACCATATTGAAGATCTGCATCAGGTTTGGGAGCGATTCACAATGGAAGGACCCTCCCAGAAACTAAGACTCTGTTATGTTTGGGGCCATAGCTATGAGTTCGCACAGCAGAACAATTGGGAGCTAATCGAAACCTTTTGCCAACAAGCAGGTGGACATACAGATATTTGGTACGCTACTAATATTGAGATTTATGATTATGTCACTGCCCTGTATTCACTGAAATTAAGTGCCGACAAAACGATTATCCGCAACAATTCTGCCATAGATGTTTGGGTATCTATAAATGATCAACCCGTTCAGATTAAGGGTGGAAGTATGATGACGACGAAATAATCATAAATACATAAAAAAGAGCGATGTTCAACATCGCTCTTTTTTTGTACTAATTATATTGATGTGATTCCGAATTATTTCGCTTGAAGTGTATATGTCACTGTTTTTGCTTTTTCCTCAAGGATTGGCGTGTAGGTGAAGGTCAGTACATTCCCCTTACGGCTTTTCATCCCTAACATTCTGCTCAGAATGTATTGATCTCTGCCATCATTTACTTTATCCCATTCTTTACGATCCTCACTAGTAATCAGTTGTTCACTGAGATTGACGATTTCTCCTGTACTGCTGTAGACAATATATAATTGTGTTGTATCTAATAAGCGAACGAGTGCCACATCCTCCGCGGCGTACTCCACTATGAAATCACCGGTTGCCCCGGTTAATTTCTCCATCTCAAACAACTTGCCCAAACCGCCATCGTTAGTAATATACTGAACGTTCTTCCCATCGGTCATATACACCTGAGTGGAGGGCACTTGAGGCGCATGAGGATAAGCAGAGATCATATAATGATAATCCATTTGCTGAATTATTGTACCTGCTTGAACTAGTACCTGATAGCTGTTGCTGAAATCATTAAACATAGCATAGTGATTGTCTGTTAACTGGAGCAAGTACTTGCCATTTCCAAATTTCTTGATCTCAAATCCATGATTGTAAGCGGATCCCTTGAGCGGTAGTTGGCCAATAATTACTGGTTTCCCAGCTGCTGTAGCCCGGTAATATAAATCACCGTTTTTTTGAGATATCCAATAGGATCTTCCTTCTACAGAAGCGGCAACAAATCTAGGTTCATCTACGATGTGGATAATTCCATCCGTTTTATTTAGCCCCGCTTTACCCCCAAGTACACTGACCGCAGAGACCAATGGCACGTACAATGAACCTTTTATGATACGCGGAGATTTTGTTAATCCCATCGCTCCCCCGTTCACTTTTGACGTTGCAGCACCCGCAGTGAAGATGACTTCACGCTCTGGACGTACCAGCTTGGCCGTTTTTAATTTTTGATCCCACGATAACGTATAACCCATAGCATCTGCAAGTGATTTCAAAGGTACAAAAGTTGTATTCTCCGCGATGACTTGTTTACTGCTGATTCCAATTTCTTTATAGTTGAATTGAATTTGCTTGTCTGCTTGCGCAGATGCCGATCCATACCCAGTACTTAAAATCAAAACAGCAAAGATCCCTAGCGTTACTTTCCATTTATTCATTTCTATCCGTCTCCTTCGACATTATAATCATATGTAATTAGACGGAAGATAATGGAAAAAGTTTCATTTCACTCTCTAGCAAACTCATAAAAAGCCAAAGCATCCTCCCAAGTTGGGAATCCTGCTTGCGCCAGTTTATCGCTGCCCCCGCCTTTACCGTTGTAGCTGCCTAGATGAGCTTTGAAAAAAGCTCCACAGGAAATCTCCAGGCTCCCATTCTGCGCAAACACAACCTTATTCTCCGCAGAAGTAGCTAATAATACAGGAAGATCACATTTCGAAGTCAACTTATTAGCTAAGCTCTGTAGATCTTTTAGCGATTTATCCTCAAATACTTGTGCGATTATCTTTCCCGCTTGCTCATTTAAAAGCTCTTGCACGACATAGTCGTCATTTTTTTCTTTAAGCAGGTTAATTTCAGCTTGCAGAAGCTTTTGTTCATTTTCCCATTTTTCAATTCGATCGATAATTTCATCTTTGCCTGTATTGAATTTGGAAGATAGTGTACCAAGGATTTGCTGACTGGTATTAAATTCCTCTAAAGCCCGGTATCCACATTTAAAATAAATCCGCGTATTCCCTTTTATTTTTTCAGCTTTCAGAAGCTTAATCATTCCAATTTCACCTGTTGAGGACACATGTGTCCCCCCACAAGCGTTGTATTCAACATCTTTGATCTCAACAATCCTGATGTTCTCTGTCACTTTTGGCTGTTTAACCAATTTAAGCTGTGAAGCCTCTTCCCCTGTTACGAAATAGCTGAGAATATTGTGATTTAAGTAAATCTGCCGATTAACTTCTCTCTCTATCGAGGACAGTTGACCAGCATTCAGTTCTGGCACTTCTATATCAATGGTGCAATAATCCTCACCTAAATGAAAGCTTAAGATCATAAAGTTATGTTTTTCTAGACAAACCGCTGAGAGCAAATGCTGCCCACTATGCTGCTGCATATGGTCAAATCTTCTATTCCAATCGAGCTGGCAAGCTACCGATTCATCATTAGGTAAACGTTCCAGCTTATGTAGTACAAGCTCTTCCTCACTGATTACATCAAGCACAGGAATTCCCTGAATAGATCCTAGATCACAGGGTTGTCCACCACCATGCGGATAAAAAGCCGTCTCCTCCAAAAGAACATAAAGACCATCTTCTCGTTCTATGGTTTCAGTCACACGGGTTTGCCAATCAGTCAGGTATGTTGAATTGTAGTATAATTTGTTGGTCATAAATGGTTTCCTCTCTTTTTACGTTATCGACATATTAAGTTTATAGTATCATAACGGATAGTGTGAATCTTATTATTTCAAAAAAACCAGCTCCACGCAAAAGCTGCGTAGAACTGGTATTAGGGTAATTAACAAGAACAAGTAGCATCTTTTAAATTTCTAATGGCAATTGCATTTAGTCGAAGCGCTTCTACTATTGAGTCTCTTACTGCTAACAATTCAAATCTTTCACGACTGCCAATAGGCAACCTGCAAAGAATGGCTTCAATTCTTTTAAGACTTTCTTTCAGAATCACTCTTTGCTTACGCAATGCGTTCAAAGCTCTTTGAATTTTTCTCTTCTCTGCAGCAGTCATAAACTACCACCTCTTTTCGATTGTGATAGTATATGAGATGCTTATTCCCCCTTATTTGCTTGTACAATCCGGAAACCAAATAACTATATTTACTCTTTTTTGCTAGCTTCCATGATAGGAACGGACCAGTCTACATTAGTATACATTCGATTGTTTATCGTGCGTATTAATTGAAGCTGCTCGGGAATTTGTGTAAGGCCTTCGGCACGAAATTGGAAATATTTCTTTTGATTATTTGACTGAGATTGAACAATTATAATATAACCATCCTTCCATCCTTCCCCTTTGATAGAATGCGCTCCTTGTTTAGTGAGTTTGTATTCCTTGCCATCCATTGTCTTGAACATCCATTCATCATTCATAAATTCATTTTTCAATCTTCCGCTAAAATGTAATACACCTTCCTTCGCTGATACATTGTTATCGGGAGACGATTCCACTATAAAATCATTTAACATCAGCTCATCCCCGTCAAAAGCAAAGGGAATCGGATGTTCTTTCAACTTGGCTGGCTCAAATTGCACACTAGAACCATCCTTCTCTGGGATAAAATATCCATCCAATACGAAAGTATAAGGCGTATCCTGTGGTAAATATTTAAACGTATAGCTCCAGTGCATAAGTCCCTTTGTTGCCCCGGGAATGTTAGAGTAGGACATCACGCTATTCTTATTAGGAAACTTTCTAGCATTAACACTGTGAATCTCTTCTCCTGCTGTATCCTCAAAATGGAATTTCAAGCCCTGTTGCTTCCATAGTTCGCCTGGAGAACGGGTCAACGCCTCTTCACTCAATTGAGTATCGAACTCAAAACGAACACCTTGCACCATATGAGTTAATTTTTTCAAGGTCACAGTTAAACCGTCCGGGGAGGTGTAGCTACCCGTTAGTGGCATGGAGGTCGTTTGTTTATTCGCTTCCGTCATATCCATCGAAAAATTGAAATTCCAATCGCCTTTAAGAGTAGGGATGTTCTTGCGTTCACTTCCCAATTCAGTAATATGACCTTCGACCGTAATTCGATCAGTTTGCAGAGGTTCAGTGAAATTAGCGATCAAATAGTAAAAGTCACTGGTAAATCCTATATCGTATAACTCCCCAACAACCTTCCCTTGATCATCCTTAATCGCAATACTGTTCCCATCATTAAGGGCCAAGCGTTTTTTATCATGCTTTCCATCCGGTCCAAACAACTGTAACGCAACAATTACCCGTGTAGGATCTGCCACCGCTTCATCTATTTTGATAGTGTAGCCCTTATCCTTCACCTTAATATTAGGATGTTCTACTAACCCAAATTCTTGTGCTCGTAGAAGGCCAATGTCCATGTTGTTTTTTACAAAAAGAGAACGTAAAGTCTCTGCCAGTGTAGGAACGGAATATAAGATCACGGCACTTAGTACAACCAGTAACAACGCCGCGCCCATAAATAATCTCAGCAACTTATTGCGCTTCGGATGCTTGCGATTCCTTTGTGTTGGAGTAAATTCCTCTAGCTCTACTTGTTCCAAAGAAGCCATTACTTGAGCAGTAAATGAATCTGGTAAGCGCTCTTCATACATAGCCTGCGACCATTCTGCTTGTTCTTCAAGCTCTGCTTCGTAGATCATATTACAATGCGTACAAGTTGCCATATGTTCAGCTACGGCTTGATCTCGTAAGATAGATTTGCTTAAAATATATTCTTCGATCTCATAGGAATTTAAGCACCTCATCGGTCTTCACCTCCTGGAGTGTAATTAGCTGCTTCAAACGCTGTTTAGCCCGGTATAAATCATTTTGAATCTTGCTTAATGGAACATTTAGAACCATACACATTTCTTCATAGCTTAAATCATTGGTATAACGAAGCAGTAAAGCCGTACGATAATTAGACGGGAGCTTCTGCATCAGGTGAAGCAGCTCTGTGCGATGCTCCGATCGCATTAATTCTTCTTCTGGATTATCCGAAAGAGAATGTTCGGCATTGTTGTCCGGCAAACTCGCTGTCGGTCGGTCTTTTTTCCACAAATCCTTCAGTAAATTAGTCGCGATAGCATATAGCCACGCCGCAAAATTCTTATCCAAATCATGTGAGGCCAGCTTGCGGTAAGCTTTAATAAAAGTCTCCTGCGTTATGTCTTGTGCATCTTGATGATTGGCTCCCATTCCTCGCATAAGCCCATAAATTTTATTCTTATATCGATTTACAAGATACGAATAGTCTTCTTTATGTCCATCGAGAATATTTTGGATCCATAGCCTCTCATCCTCTTTTTCAACTTTCGATACATGTCCCTTCACCCTGAAGCCTCCTTGAAGCACGATACTTTATAGACGATCCCTATTTAAAAAACTCTCACTTTATACAAAAAAAAGTAGATCTTCAAATAAAACGAAGACCTACTGTGTAATCTACCGATTACGTTTTAGAACAAAATACAACAATTGATCACGAAGTTCAGCGTCCTGCTCAAACCCTAATCGCTCTAGCAGCATTAAGGATCTAACATTCTCTGGCTCAACTGTAGCGTCAATACTAGTAAACCCCAATTTCAAGAATCCCAAATCAATAATCTCTTTCATCACTTCGTACATGTAGCCTTTGCCCCAGAACGCTCTGGATAAATCATAGCCTACCTCTGCTGTAAATTCATTGCCTACTCTTCTTAAATAATGATATCCGCAGGTGCCGATAAACTCATTATTCGCTTTTTCGAACATTCCCCATCTACAACCCAAATCGTCCAAATGATACTGAATGATCTCTTCAGCTTCTTTTAGATCTTTGCAGGGCTCAATGTCCATATATCTAGTTACTTCTTCATCAGAAAAATGTCTAAAGACTACATTTGCATCCTCTAGATTTAAAATCCGCAATTCAATTCTTTCTGTATGCAACGCAGGAAACACAACACTTTGACTGTTCAACTTAACACCTTCCATTTCTACAGCAATAAAATCACTGAAGCGCTAAAGAAACATCTTTACTCCAATAAATTAACTCTTCATCCCTACCATATGCCCCGATACATTGAAACCCTAATGGCATGTTATTTATAGTGGCAGCTGGAATACTCACCGCAGGCGCTCCAGCATATGACCAAATGGCCGTCATTCCGGTCCATCCGGTTCGTGTTCCCCACAGCGGAGCTGTTCCTGCCTGAGCCGGCGAAACCCACAGATCAATCCCCTGTGAATTCTGCACATCTAATAGATCATTTCTGAGCTTGAGTTGTCCGCTACGATATCCTTCCAGTTCTTCCTCAGTAATGGTTCGTCCAGATAAAATAGCCTGCCGTACGGTATCATCATAAAGATCTTTATAAACATCAAATAGTGGATCATGGACTTGCGCCATTTCTCCATGTACAAACCTCACCATGGCATCTCCGTAGATAAAGCTATCTTCCCACGGCATCGCAACTGTTTTTATGCTGAACCCTGCTTCCTCAAGCTTCTTAAGCTGCTTCTGAAAGGTTATCTTGGTGTCATCCTCCAATAATGTCATGTACACACCTTCGGGTATCCCCAGTACAGGTTTACGAGCTTCTTTAAAAGGTCTCCATCCCGTTACAAGCTCAGCGGCGAGAAAGTCCATACCCTCCATATCCTGAGTGAAAAATCCAAACGTATCAAAAGATGGCGACATCAATTGGACACCATCTATAGGGATACGCGCATAACTAGGTTTAAAGCCGACCACTCCGCAAAATGAAGCAGGTGCCATAACAGAACGCAAAGTTTGTGTACCTATCGCAAATGGACAGATGCCCGCGGCAACCGCAGCAGCAGAGCCTGCACTAGAACCGCCAGGCGTATGATCCAGCTGATGAGGATTGCGGGTTGTGATAGGTCCGGCATAAGCAAATTCCTCCGTCACTGTTTTGCCGGTGAACCAAACCCCTTTTTGCCGAAGCTTTTGAATAAAACTGCCTTCAGACTTCGTCAAAGCTTGTGAGGGGAGGTTCGACCCTGCACGGGTAGGCAACCCATCTAAGTGAATTAAATCTTTGATTCCAGCAGGTATTCCATATAGCGATGGTTTAGGAATTTCTGAATACTTCTCTCTTACCCCAGCCACTTCATTTTTTATTCTATCTGCTCGGTTCTCCTCTGGCACAAAAGCACGCACGTGTGGTTCTACCTTATCGTAAAGATCTAAATATTGTGTAAGATATCTATCCATGGTTACATCTGAGATCTTATTGCCCTGAGCAAACTGAGCTAACGAAGATTTATTAATGTACATGTCTGATTGGAACCCTCCTTAATATTCACTTAAACCACTTAAACCAGGAAGCCATTTGAAGACGATTGTATTAATTTGGAACAGCTTCATGTTACTAGTTAACCTTATCTATGGCTATACTTTAGTTCTCTATTTCTATTTTCATCCACAATATTGATTACACGATCCACCCACCCTTGATAAAATTGCTCCTCATGAGAAACCAGAATCACTGTACCTTTAAATTGGATTAAAGCTTTCTGTAAAGCATCTTTTGTTTCGGCATCTAAGTGATTGGTGGGCTCATCTAAGATTAAGAAATTACATGCTGTAAGCAATAAAAGACACAGCTTAACTTTAGATTGTTCGCCACCGCTGAGTGTACGGATAGGCTGTGTAACGTGACTATCTTTTACAACACATAATGCTAGATGACGACGTATTTCCTTAATAGTCAATTTTGGATAAAACGATGAGACGATTTCAATAGGTGTCATGTTATCGTTTTCCCAAATTAAATCTTGCTCGTAGTAACCAATAGAGACTTGTTCGGCAAAGCGGAAAGACCCGGCAACACAGGGGATTTGACCAACTAATGTTTTCAGCAATGTTGATTTTCCGATGCCGTTAAAGCCTGTTATGACTATCTTTTGTCCTCCTCGAATCGAAAATGTTAATTTGGGCAGCAGCGGTTTGACGTAACCAACCACCAGATGGTCTACTCTAAGCGCAACTTGTGCATTAACAGGAAGCTCTTGAAAATGGATAGATGCTTTAGTGACAAACGTCGGTGCAGCGACTCTCTCCATACGATCCAGCTGCTTCTGACGGCCACGGGCAATTCTAGAATTAACACCAGCACCATTTTTCCGGATATATTGCTCAGTGGCTTCAATTTTTTTCTGCTGTGCATGGTACTGCCGGATATGGCTCTCGCGAAAATGCTCCTTCTGTCTCAAAAAATCAGCATATTTGCCATGATATTTCTTAATCGTTTCCCCTTCAATATCGCAAATGCTTGTTGATATTTTATCGAGAAAAGCATAGTTATGAGAGACCACAATGAAGGCTTGATCGAACGCTATCAGATATTCAGCAAGCCAGTTAATATGCGTGGTGTCGAGATAATTGGTGGGCTCGTCGAGCAATAACACATCAGGTTGTTCAAGCAACAGCTTTGCCAATATAACTTTGGTTCGCTGCCCCCCACTAAGCTGATCAATAGGACGGTCCATCCCCAATGCGTTTAATCCTAGCCCCGTAACCACTTTACTGATATTGCTCTCGATAGAATAATAGTTGAGCGCCTCGAGTCGTTCCTGAAGGTCTGCTGCCTTCTGCAAAAGCACTTCATTGCCAGTAACTGCACATTCCGCATAAAGTGCATTCATCTTTTCTTCCATTTTGTATAATTCAGTGAACGCTCGCCTTAAATAACTTTGAACTGTACTTGACCCATCAATAACCGCGTATTGATCAAGATGGCCTATTTTGATATTGGGCTGCCATTTAATCGTTCCACCATCAGGAATCACCTCGCCCGTCAGAATACCAATTAATGTGCTTTTCCCTGTTCCATTCTGACCCACCACACCTACATGCTC
This sequence comes from Paenibacillus sp. FSL L8-0333, assembly GCF_037965665.1. Lineage (NCBI taxonomy): Bacteria > Bacillati > Bacillota > Bacilli > Caryophanales > Paenibacillaceae > Paenibacillus > Paenibacillus sp. FSL L8-0333. The sequence goes on along the minus strand of NZ_CP150186.1, from coordinate 3,234,483 downwards.
CCCTTTGTAGACTTCCAAAGAAACCTGTTTATACAGCACTTTATCTCCAAAAGCATGTGATAAATTAGAAACCTCAAGTAAACTCATTTACTTTCCTCTTTTCTATAATTGTTTTTAAGCACAAAAAAAGCAGAAGACACCGCGCCCTTGGGCGCAAGCCTTCTGCTTATCCGTGCACGAATAGACGGCACAAATAGATAATTGTCAGTTTGGAAACTGAACATTATAAACACAAAAGGCTGTAGACGAAAATTGTCTACAGCCTCTTAATCATAAACATCGGAAGATGGCATAATCAAATAAGCATGAATAATCACACTAAAATGACCTAGCTATCTTTCGATGATATAAAAAGCGATTCGCTTTTTGATTAAGCTCCGGACAACGTTTCATCGTTTGTATCCGATTGTTCGGAGCAGCTTCTGGTATATAATTTTTCAGTTTCCACATGAATCATGTTGAACCATCCCTTCGTTTGGTAACAGTTTAAAACGCATGCAGTTACTTGTCAACCATCATCCGAGAGGTCCTCTTATTTTTTGCGGGTGCGTTTGACCGTACCGATCCTAGTTCCTTGAGGAATTGTAATGAACTGGCTCTTCGATACACCGATAAGCTGTGAAGTATAAATACTACTATGTCCGGAGAATAAATAACTCACCACACAAGCGATAAACATGTATATGGCTCCTTCCGAACCAAACAGCTCGATCCCCATTAAAAAGCAAGCGATAGGCGTGCTAGTAGCTCCACAGAAGACAGCAATAAAACCGAGGGCAGCTAAAAAGGGTCCATACACATGTAATATTTCAGCCAAAGCATTGCCTAGTGTGGCACCAATCACAAATAACGGAGTAACCTCACCACCCTGAAATCCTGTTCCTAAGGTAAAGGCAGTAAAGATCAGCTTCCATAAAAAAGCGAACGGTGAGATATCTCCCTCAAAAGAATCCTTGATTAATGGAATTCCGAGGCCTAAGTAATCACGAGACCCTACAAGGAATACTAAGGCAATGATAATTAATCCACCTACTGCACCTTTTATCATTGGATTGCTTATCATGGCGGTGAAGATTCTTTTTAGAAAATGAGTCAGTTCACTGAAAAGCATACTCACGAGACCAAAAATTACAGAGGCCAATACCACTTTTAGAATAATCATTAAACTTAAGGCTGGAAATTCATTCACTACATAGTGTGTATGATGAACGCCCCACAATCGAGTGGTGACCAGATCACCAACAAAGCTAGCCACAAAACATGGAAGTAATGCCTGTTGACTAATAAGTCCAATGGTTACTACCTCTAGACCAAACAAAGTTCCTGCTAGTGGAGTGCCGAATATAGATCCAAAACCACCGCTAATTCCGCACATTAACAATATTTTGCGATCCATAGGACTGATTTTAATCAGCTTTCCGAACCATTCCGCAAGGCTTCCGCCCATTTGAACAGCTGTCCCTTCACGCCCAGCGGATCCACCGAATAAGTGGGTTACTAATGTTCCGAACAACACCAATGGAGCCATTCGCAAAGGTATGGTTTCTTGTCCGTCCTGAATTTGTTCTAGAATGAGGTTATTGCCTTTAGAACTGTTCTTGCCATATCGCATATATAAGAAACTAACAAGTACTCCCCCAAGAGGCAACAAATAAAGTAGCCACGGATGCTCTAAACGTACATCTGTAACGTAATCCAAGCTTTTCAGAAAAAAAGCAGAGGCGGTGCCGGATAAAATGCCAACCACACTACCAAGCACAATCCATTTGATAAAAGTACTCCAAAGTGCAAAATAACTTCGCTTCTTAGTGATTTCAAACCATCGGGTAGACCATGGATTCATCTCGACAGCTCCTAAGGACAAAATAAATTAGTCTCAACAATAAAACAGACCCCTACCAGGGAAGCTCACACTGGTAGGAGTCATTAGTCTCAGAGAGACAGTTATGGCGAACTCCATCGCCCTTTATAAAACTTAAATTATTCTTCTTCTGAATCTACGTTATGATACACTTGTTGAACATCTTCCAGGTCTTCCAAAGCATCAATCAATTTCTCGAATTGAGCTTGAGCATCTTCTGGGAGTGCCACATAGTTTTGTGGAAGCATGTTTAACTCAGCAACAGTAAATTCAGTGATGCCTGCATTTTTGAATACTTCTTGCACTGCATTGAACTGATCAGGCTCTGCATAAACAATAACTGCATCATCCTCTTCCAGCACATCGCGCACATCAAGTTCTGCATCAAACATCATTTCAATTACTTCATCAGCAGTTTTACCTTCCACACCTATAACGGCCGTAGAGTCAAACATGTAAGCTACTGATCCGCTGACACCCATATTTCCGCCATTCTTACTGAAGGTTGAACGGATCAATGGAGCTGTCCGATTAACGTTATTTGTGAGCGCATCAACGATGATCATTGAACCGCTAGGTCCAAATCCTTCATAACGAAGCTCTTCATAATTTTCTTCAGCGCTGCCTTTAGCTTTATCAAGCGCACGGTCAATGATCGCTTTTGGTACATTGTAAGTTTTTGCACGTTCTAATACAACTTTCAGAGCCCGGTTCGCTTCTGGATCGGGTTCACCCTTCTTTGCTGCTACATAAATCTCAACACCAAACTTTGCATAAACACGACTTGTGTTTGCATCTTTGGAAGCTTTCTTTTCTTTAATATTATTCCACTTACGACCCATATTGTTCCCGCTCTCTTTCAACATGAATTAAAAACAATTGTTACTTATTATACCCTTCTTCGATAGCTCTAGTAAAGTGCAGTAGTAGGTTAATCCTCTAAGCTGTCACAATACGCATAGAAAAAGGCTTCTGATTCAATCAGGAGCCTGCTAATTTTTTATAGATTACTGCCATATTTCATCTGCAATCCCTTTAATAAACTGCAGTTTGTCCCATTGTTGTTGATCTGTCAGATGGTTTCCTTCTTCCGTAGAGGCAAAACCACATTGTGGGCTCAGGCACAACTGATTGATATCCACATATTGCGAAGCTTCTTTAATCCGTCCTATGATTTCTTCTTTATTCTCAAGCTCACCTGACTTCGAACTGAACAAACCTAAAACCACTTGTTGATCTTTAATAAATCTAAGGGGTGCAAAATCTCCGGCCCGATCCGTATCGAACTCCAGATAGAAACCATCTACATCCACCGTTCCGAATAACACTTCTGCGATAGGCTCGTATCCGCCGGATGCTGCCCAAGTGGACGCATAGTTCCCACGGCATACATGCATCGTAATTACCATATCTGCTGGATGATCTTTTATCGCTTCGTTATTTACAAATGCGTATAGCTTAGCGATTTCGTTAACATCTACACCCTCTTTTTGACGAGCTTCCCAATATCCTTTATCACAGAGCATCCCCCATGTGCAGTCGTCCAATTGCAGATTACGGCAACCTGCCTCATAGAAGTCGCGAATAACTTCACGATAAGCTGCAGCAATATCAGCCACTAGTTCATCCTGGTTGTTGTAAACCGCTACAGTAGTCTTTTGATTGCGCTGAAGTTCAGCAAGGAACTGCGCTGGCGAAGGAATCGTTTGGCGAGCTACTACATCATTTCCCGCTATGCTAACCAATTGTCTGTAGTCAGCGATCATCGGATGGTTAGTCCCACGGATTTTTCCGGATAATTCTGCAGTTTCCGCTCTAGTCTCTACACCATTAAACAGGTAGCCCACTGGGCTGACTTTCTTTGTTACCCCTTCAAGGCCCCACATAAAATCTAAATGCCACCAAGAGCGGCGGAACTCTCCATCCGTTACACCTTTTAATCCGACCGCTTTTTGTCTTTTCACGACTCTGGTAATCTCTGTATCTTCAACCTTGCGCAATTCATCAGAGGAGATTTCATTATTTTGATATTGGACACGAGCTCTCTTAATCGTTTCCGGACGTAAGAAGCTGCCCACGATATCTACTCTGAATGGCACTTCAGTTCTTTGATTTCCTTTTTGGATGGTACTCATAGGGGTTCGTCCTCCTTCATTGTCTGTGCTTTTCTGTTGAATTCACTATAGCACTGTACAATCAGGACAGGGTAACTCCTAAAAACTATGGCCTACCATAAGCTTACGCTATAGCAGGCCACCAAATTAGCTTATTTAATTATAACCAGACCTCTCGGGCGGTTTCGATCACAAGGCGTACTTTATCCCACTGCTCTTCTTCGGTTAGAATATTTCCTTCCTCCGTAGAAGCAAATCCACACTGAGGACTTAGGCACAGCTTCTCAATATCTACATATTGCGCGGCTTCTTCGATCCTTGCCTTAAGCTGCTCTTTACTCTCCAGACCCCCATGTTTGGTTGTCACTAATCCCAACACTACAAATTGGTCTTTAATAAATCGTAAAGGCTCGAAATCACCAGCTCGTTCATTATCATATTCCAAGAAAAAGGCATCAACTTTTGTATTGGAAAAAAGCACCTCGGCAACAGGCTCATAACCACCAGCAGCGAACCAAGTGGAGCGAAAATTACCTCGGCATACGTGCAGAGCGATGGTCATATCATGCGGACGCTTCGCAATACTCTCATTAATCAGCCTAACATAATCCTTTGCTAACTGATCTGGATCTGTACCTCTACTGCGTAAATGTGCGCGATGTCTACCACTGCTCAGCGTTCCCCAAGTTGTATCGTCTAACTGGAGGTAACGGCAGCCTGCATCGTAAAATGCTTGAATCGCAGTTTGGTAAACCGCTATGATATCTTGAAATAAAGTTTCCTTATCAGGGTAAACTTCATTTCCATTAAACTCCTCCACAAAGTGAAATAATGCAGGTGAAGGAATCGTCATTTTGGGTATTCGGTCTCCCGCCATTTGCTTGAGCTTGATAAATTGCTGGAGCATCGGATGATCTTCAAAGGAAATTCGGTCAACAATTCGGAATGATTCCGCGCGCTGAACCGTTTCCGCTCTTCCACTCCCTTGGTTTAAGTTAATTTTTTCAGTTCCTTTAATTCCAACAAAGAAATCAAGATGCCACCAGGAACGGCGAAATTCACCATCTGTAACTGCTAATAATCCTACTTCCTTTTCTAGTTCCAGTAGTTTAGCAATCTCAATATTCTCTATTTCATAAAGCTCACTTCCTGTGATTTCACCATTCTCATATTGGAGGCGGGCTGCTTTAATTTCTTCCGTACGCAAGAAGCTGCCGACGATATCATAGCGAAAGGGTGGAGCATTTCTCTGGGTGCCAGTTACGGGTCTAATCATACCGATCCTCCTACAGCTATAGTAAAAAATGATTTAGATCAAAATAACTTCCGGAAACCAAGTCATTTAAGATTTCTATATACTTGGATGCCATCACACTAGGTCTGCGATCTTTATGTGCAATCCAACCAACCGTGAATACTTCATTACTCTCAAATGGAATCGTCTTCAGTCCATTACCGTTCAGATCGGATGCCATGATTCCTGTACCCACCGTATAACCGTCCGTGCCCATTAATAAATTGGTCAAGGTTGCCCGGTCATTCACTTTAATATTCTTCTCAATCTGAGAAAAACTTAACATTTCCTCCGAGAAGTGAAGTGAATTGTTCTCACCTTGTTCAAAAGTAATATACGGAAAAGGTAAAATATCGTCCTGCGAAATCCTTTCCTTCTGGGCAAGCGGATGTCCAGTTCTGACATAAAGATGTGGGTCGGTATTAAAGAGTGGCGTGAATTTCAGATTACCATCACTGAACAGCTTATTCATATGCTTATAGTTGCTCTCGTTAATATAAAGAATCCCTAAATCGCTACGGAGGGTACGCACATCTTCGATGATGTCGTAGGTTTGCGTCTCTCTCAAGCTGAAGTTGTACTCTGAGACATCACTTTGCTTCATGAGACTCACAAAAGCATCTACCACAAAAGCATAATGCTGAGTCGAAATGGAAAAATAGATTGGGCTACGCTTTTTCCCAGTATAACGATTCTCCATAAGCTCTGTTTGTTCAATGATTTGACGGGCATATCCGAGAAATTCCATTCCTTCTACAGAAATGCTTATTCCACGGTTCGTCCGTTCAAAGATGGTAATCCCAAGTTCATTTTCAAGCTCTTTAATAGCGTTGGACAGGCTCGGTTGAGAAACAAAGAGCTTCTTTGCCGCCTCATTCATGGAGCCACTATTTGCAATTTCGATAGCGTAGCGGAGCTGCTGCAACGTCACTCCTATTCCCCCTGTTCCAGACCTATTCGTACTGCATTCTGTTTCATACTAGCTGATATCGTAGCATAAATACATCTCTCATTCCAAGATAATCCTTTTCAGGTGCCCAATAACGCGTACTTATTGTGTTCTCTTTTTCCCAGCATCAATCTTGGCAGGATCTAGTCCTTTCCAAATATTTGGCATATCAACCTGTTCTGGATGCTCAAAAACTAAAAAGGCTGTAGGCAAATACCGCTCACCATATTGGGATGAAGGTTTATTCATAATCTCATTGTCTTTTACAAGTACCGTAGAAGATCCACCATCCAGATTAGCCGCTATCACGGCTCCATGCTTAAGCAAAATTTGCTGCACATCATAGAGATTTGCTCCAATACTATAAGTAGGCTGTCGACCGTCAATTACCACAAAAATAATAGCGCCATCTGCCCGCTGACCCATTGCTGTTCTAGGTGCAATCCCCCAACCTTCCGCTGCATTCTTAATCAATCCTTTGCCATTGACGATTAGCCGCGGGCTAAAAGTAACTGCCTCCTGAACCCCCATTTTACTAATCTCATCTAGTGTATAATTCCCGGCAACCATTTTTCCTTGTTTATCAAGACCAACAATCTGTGTAGATTTTTTACCGCCTAGACCGTTGTAATATAATTTACCTTGAGAGACTACAATTCCTATAGGTTTAAAACCGTTACCTTTCCAGTTCGGATCAGCGAACCCACCACCGTTAACTCCGGCGACAGCGCCTGTACGCTTCACCATACTGGTTACTTTTTCACCTGAACCAATCTTATTAGGTATTCCTAGCCGGACTTTGGTTGGATCATTAACAATCATTACATATCCGGTATAACCACTGCCTGAGACATTCTCAATCTCGACAAGTGGCTTCTCTACCACCTCAGGTTCGGGAGCGATCGTATGTGTATCTATTTCGTCCCCCATCTCTTCAAAACGGGCGGTATACTCGGTTACCCGGTCCTTCAGTTGATCTTCACCTATAATATATTTAGCCATATAGCGATGTTGTGTTGTAATTAGCGTATCTGCGATCGTATAACGTAAGTTCTGAGCCGAGGGTGCAAAATAAAGCCATCCACCAGCAGCGATCATTAAGAATAAGCAGAATAAAAAAACTTTGGATAAGGTGCGAAAAAAACTCCGTTTCTTACGCTTTTTTATTGGTTTCTTAACAGGTTTCTTATTGCGTGCATTGGAACGTTGAGGTAATGATGAAGTGCTCACTTCTAAGTATTCCTCCCTAAATATTACTAATTTGATAATATGTACAACTCGTCCTTATCATAGACGATGATTTTCGTTAAAAGTTTCTATTTGAGTAATAGTCATCATTTCAAAAACAAAAAAGAGCAGGTTTCCAAAGTTTTGGCTACCTGCTCACATATAGCTAATCAAATTCTAATGTCTTCCTACTCCACCTCCGCCGCTAGCGCTACCGCCGCCACCTGATGAGCCACCACCGCCGGAATAACCTCCTCCACCGGAAGAGCCACTATCATTGTTAGATCTGCTGCTGCTTGAAGAGCTGGAAGAATGTCTTCCTGCTCCGCCACCACTGCTGGAACCTCCACCACCATGGTTCTCGTTGCTTGAGGAATACCTTCCTGCACCGCCACCGTTAGTAGAGCCTCCGCCACCACTGTTTCCCCAGAAGCTTGACTGTGAGTTATTGGATGGTGTATTTCTATGATGATTATGATGGTGATGATAATAACGTCTGTGCCATCGTCTGCCATAACCGTAATCCGCTTGACCATGCCAAGGACCATAACGGCGTATATTCCTTTGACTATATGGATTAAATGGCAAACCATACATTTCTATATATCTATTGCGTCGTGAAGCAGTAAATCCAAATAAGATGAGCGAACCAAAAATTGCTGAGAAGATTAGAAAAGCCTTGCTTTTACTAACCGCCTCACCTCCAGTTATAGCAGTAGTAGAGGAAGTACCAGAGTTCGTTGTAGTTCCAGGATTAACATTGTTTCCGTTGTTTCCAGTGACTCCTTGCGGATGATCCGCTCTCGCTAACAAGAAACTGTAGAACGAATTAACTGTCGTTGTAGCTCCCGTTCCGTAATCTTTTTTCACAAATTGGGGTTCAAGCACGGTATTTAAAATATTACTAATAGCCTCATTGGTTAAAATCTTGTCGATATCCTTGCCTTGTAGAACATGATAGTTGTCTCCGCCTATGTCCAATACAAGCATAACATCCTTAGGACCAGCACCTACCGAAGCAAACTTCATATAGGTATAGTCCTGCAATGTTTTATCTCCAGCATTTTTTACGGTAACCACATAAATTCCACTTCCGGTTGTTGTTTTATATCTGTTGCTGGAATCGTTCAGATAGTCTTTAGTTACTTTTTTGAGCACACCCGCATTATCGGATACGTAATTTTTGGTGCCAACATTTTCTGCCCAAGTACCGCCCATAGCTTGAATAAAAGCTCCATACGTCTTCCTAGCACCATTACTGTATGTTTTAGCTGCGAAATCCGGCTCAAGATATTGTGAAAGAATCTCTTTAATCTTACTGTTAGGCAATGATTCCTCTATACCTTTACCTTGTACCGCCCAATAATCATCATCTTTTATAGAAAGGAGCAGCAGCAGACCGTTATTTTTATCCGCAGCCCCCACACCCCAGCTATTGAAAAGCGATTTTGCATACTCTTCCATCGAAACCCCTTCAGTAGAGTCGACAGTTACAAGCACAACTTGAGCTCCAGTAGCCTGATGTAATCGAATACCGTAGTTCACCATGTAATTCTCTGCTTTCTCGTCAATCACATTCGCAAAATCATTCACATAAAATGAACCCGTATGCTTAGGTACAGCAGTTTTGGCTAAACTTACAGCCGGCAAAAGCAATACACTTAACAATAAGGCAGCAAGTGTGGTACGTAGCAGTATTTTTAGAGTTCTCGTGTTCATATGTACCTCCTGATCTATCATTATCTCTCTTATTTATCGGTTACGCGCGGTTAGCGGAATAGTTCCATTTTATTCTAAACTGGAAATTACACAACAGGAAAAAACGATTAGAATTTGTGAGGCAGGTGATTTAAGGCGTGCGAGTCGCTTTAGGGGCAATCATCGTGTTGTGTTGAGGGATCAAACTCAAGAACATTGGAGTTTTGGAATCCTCCTACTGGATAACATACTTTTCGCCGATGCATCGGACTCAGGAGACGTTATTTTGTTCATTTGCGGGTTTGCGGCAGGCTATCGGACTCAGTTGCAGCTATTTACTTAAAACCACACCACTTATCCATAAATGTTGGCCAATAAGTGCTATACAGTCCGATAACGCAGCAAAATGAGCTTAAAAGGCGAAATAGCTGCAATACGGTCCGTAACACACTGAACTTCCTTGGCTACTATACAAAATTGGAGTTTTGGATTCCTCTTAAACTTCTTAGTTACTTGAGTACCCGTTATCTTGAGATACCCAGCCAATACTCCAACAACAAAAAGACTCAGCATATTGCTGAGCCTCATGATTTTAAAGCCAATTAGTTGGATCTCGAGCTCATGTTCCGTTAAAAATCAAACAGAGTAGTTGTTAAGTAACGCTCACCGGTATCCGGCAGAATTACCACGATGGTCTTGTCTTTATTCTCAGGACGCTTAGCGATTTGTGTAGCTGCGTAAACAGCTGCTCCGGAGGAGATACCCACCAGCAAACCCTCTGTTCTCGCAAGTGCACGTGATACGCTATAGGCATCATCATTTCTCACCTGAAAAATCTCATCCACTACCTCATTATCGTAATTCTCCGGAATAAAGTTAGCTCCAATGCCCTGAATCCCATGTCCCTTAGGACGGCCTCCTGATAAAACAGGGGAGTCAAACGGCTCGATGGCAACGATTTGGACTGCGGGGTTCTTTTCTTTCAACGCTTTTCCAACACCCGAGATAGTGCCTCCAGAACCAACACCCGCTATAAAAATATCTACATCTCCATCGGTATCCCGCCAAATTTCCTCAGCTGTAGTCGTTCTGTGTATTTCCGGGTTCGCAGGATTGCTGAATTGTTGGGGAATAAATGAATTTGGAATTTCCGCAGCTAATTGTTCTGCCTTTCTTACAGCTCCGCTCATCCCTTCAGTTCCCGGTGTTAACACAAGCTCAGCACCTAGTGCCAGCATTAATTTACGGCGTTCAATACTAAATGTATCTGGTAGGACGATGATCAGTGAATACCCCAAGCTAGCAGCTGCAAAAGCAAGTCCAATCCCAGTGTTTCCACTGGTAGGCTCAATAATGACAGAATCTTTATTGATGAGACCTCTCTCTTCCGCATCTTTGATCAATGCATACCCAATACGATCCTTAACACTACCTGCAGGATTAAAAGATTCCAGCTTGGCAAGAACCCTTGCTTCTACGTTTTGGGTTTTACTATACTTTGAAATCTCTAATAACGGTGTATTTCCGATCAGATCGGTTAAGCTCTTGTAAATATTAGCCATAATGATCCGCACCTCATTTCTTAATTTCCAATCAAATTACTCTGTATTAAGTCTAGCAGGATTTAAAGGATTTACAACCTATTGATTCTTATTAGTCGCAAATTAAGGCCGTTAATTCGTACTACGTCTAACCGAAACACTCGACTCTCGCACGATTAATCGTGGATCAAGCTGCACCCTTTGATACTCCCCGGTAATATTATCCTGAATACGTTGTAAAAGAAGCTGTGTGGCTAAACGCGCCACTTCATTCCCCATGATGGAAACCGAACTAATCTGAGGCGTTGTAATAGTTGTCCATGAGTTATTATCCACCCCAACCACCGCCACATCTTCCGGAACACGAACGCCTAATTCTTTAAAACGATTTACAATACCTATCGCCACCATGTCATTCACTGCATAAATAGCGTCTGGCATATGTGTCAGGCTGTAGAAATAATCAGCAGCTTGTAACCCCGTTTGCAAGGAAAAGTCTTCGCCAAAATAAACAAGCGAAATATCCACTTGTTTTAAAGCTTGCTGATAGGCAAGATAACGATCTTCAATAAGATCTTTTTGAGCTCCTGCATATGCAATTCTAGTTCGACCGATATTGATTAAATGCTCCATCACTAATTGACCTTCAAAACGTGACAAGCTGACGATGTCTGCTTTCACATTTTCTGTGATTCTTTTCCCGTAGTTAATGATGGAGACCGGAACACTCGATTTATTAATTAACTCTACCATGGTCTTTGGATAAGCAAGAGGCATGATAATGAGTCCATCTACATGTAATTTTTTGACCTCACGAATCGTTTCGAGCTCAGTGCGCGGGTTGCCAGAAGTATTAATTTGAATTACCCGATAGCTATGTTGTTTAGCGGCTTGCTCTACGGACCAGGCGATATCCGGAATAATTGCGTTGCGGATGTCAGGAACGGCCAGAGCAATTTGCTTCGTTTGGCGGATTTTGAGGCTTTGCGCAGAGGTGTTCGGAGTGAAACCCATCTCCTCAATCACTTGAAGTACCAGCGCCTTGGTCTTGGAACTAATTCCCTCTGAATTATTAATGGCTCTTGAGACAGTAGCAATACCTACCCCCGCCCGTTTCGCTACATCCTCTATGGTTACTTTGTTTTTATTAGCCACTCTGATAGTCCCCTTATTTCCGGAATCGTTTTCGTATTTATCTCTATTCCGCTCATCTAAAATCAAAATTCCAATGTAAAGATTATAACATAATACTGCATAGAAAAATACATATCTCAGCTACCGTCATGTGCCTTAACGCTTGATATAGCTCCGTTTTAGTGAAATATTTCACTAATTTTCGATATTAATATTTTCATTATTTAAATTTGACAATATGAAAATTATGTGACATATTTGTTCTCGGAAACGTTTCCTCTTTTTCAGAAATAAAACACTATTTATTATCAATTATTAATCTAGGAGATGAATGATATGCAAGCATTAAGATGGCATAACGTCAAAGATCTACGGTTAGAAACGATTGAAGAACCAGCAGCCCTTGAAGGAAAAGTGAAAATCAAAATCGAATGGTGCGGAATTTGTGGCAGCGATCTTCATGAATATGTAGCCGGCCCTATTTTCATCCCCCAAGGTACTGATCATCCCCTTACTGGTGAAAAAGCTCCAGTCGTAATGGGACATGAATTTTCTGGACAAATCGTAGAAGTAGGTAAAGGCGTTAGCAAGTTTAATGTTGGTGATCGCGTCGTCGTTGAACCTGTTTTTGCATGTGGTGAATGTGTGGCTTGTCGACAAGGTAAATATAATCTTTGTGAAAAAATGGGCTTCCTAGGTTTGGCTGGTGGTGGCGGTGGATTCTCAGAATACGTCGCAGCAGACCAACATATGGTGCACAAAATTCCAGACAGCTTATCCTATGAACAAGGTGCTCTCGTGGAACCTTCTGCCGTTGCTCTACACGCTGTTCGTTCCAGTCAACTAAAGGTTGGAGATAAAGCTGTAGTATTCGGTGCTGGCCCAATCGGTTTGCTGGTCATTGAAGCTTTGAAAGCATCCGGTGCAGCGGAAATCTATGTTGTAGAACTTTCTGAAGAACGTAAGAGTAAAGCTGAAGAACTCGGTGGTATTGTAATCGATCCTAAACAATATGATGTGGTCGAAGAAATTCAAAAACGTACCGATGGTGGCGTAGATGTTGCTTTTGAAGTCACTGGCGTCCCTCCCGTTCTAACCCAAGCCATTAATTCCACTAAATTGAGTGGACAAATCATGATCGTTAGTATTTTCGAAAAAGATGCTACGATTACTCCAAACAATATCGTACTTAAAGAACGCAACTTAACTGGTATCATCGGATACCGTGATGTTTTCCCAGCTGTAATTAGCTTGATGGAACAAGGGTACTTCCCTGCTGAGAAGCTTGTTACTAAGAGAATTAAACTGAATGAAGTGATTGATCACGGGTTTGAGGCACTTTTGAAAGAAAAAAATCAAGTAAAAATCCTTGTAAGTCCTAAACAATAACCATAAGCAGCCTATTGGCTGAATCATAAAAGAAGGCGCTGCCCCTAGCAGCTCTTTCTAGAATTTGTAGCGGTCTCTGTTATTAAAAAAACAACCAGGCAGCGATACTCCGGGAAATGGAGTATCGCTGCCTGGTGTTTTTGATCTGTGGCGGGGCTTAAGCAAATTTATGGGCAAATCCTTATATACTCTGATTTAACCCGCTTAAACATCCGCTGATCCACCAAAGTATAATTGTCCACACACTATGCTGGAGCTGCCAAGTCTGATGCTCTTGAGGGATCCTTTCGGACCGTCCGTAGCTTCCGGTATCCCCTCTTAGTATACTTCTAGCACCTAATTTAAAGGATTTGAATGAGATAATGGGGAGTGATATAGGGTGAATGTGAAATAACTGCATTCTGTGCACTTATTCCGGATGAAAAAGCAACTATACTTGTTTTAATTGTATTCTGTACAATTAAAAACCTAAAAATCTACCTATACGGAAGTAAATGAGGAAAATAGATGTACTAAATACAGTTATATCTATGACCCAACCAATTAAGGAATTATAGTTGTACAAAATACAATTAAACGCTCTGCTTCAACTAATTGCTTCCATCGCCACTCTGATTCATCTATTCTAGATGAAGTGTAGCACCCTATGGAACAGCCCCTAGCCCGTTTGTTTGCTACTATCTATACTTATGCGTATTTATCATTTATCAAATAATGCAGATTTTCTTTTACAGCAGGCCATTCGGTATCCAATATGCTAAAGACCACATTATCATGAATCGATCCGTCAGACTTGATTCTATGCTTGCGCAGAACTCCTTCTTTAACCGCCCCAATTCGTTCTACTGCTCTTTGTGACCTCAAGTTGTTCGCGACCACTGTAAATTCTACACGGATCAGCTTAAGTTCTTCAAAACAATAGTGTAGCAGCAGCGACTTGCCCTCTGTGTTCACACTAGTTCTCCAATAATCAGGCGAGATCCAGGTACATCCGATTTCCGCATTGCGATGAACCAAATCCGGATGCATAATCCTTGTGGTTCCGATAATTCGCTCCGTTGCTTTATCAATGATAGTAAAGGTAATTTGTGAACCGTTCTTTTGATTCGCTAAAGCTGTTGAGATTAATCCTTGCACCTGCTCGTCCGACGTTATTTTTCGCCAGGTAAATTCCCAGATGTCTGGATTTCTTAACACTCTCGCCAATCCTTCTGCATGACTTTCATCTATTGGAACCAGCTTAATCGATTTCCCGTCAAGTATTTCAGTATTCATAACACTCATTTGGTGCACCGTTCTCTCAATGAAATATGCTGAATGATATCTGCAATTTCTTCCACACGAAAGGCGATATGGTCTGCTCCGGCTTGTTCAAGCTCTTCCTTGGGACCATAACCAAAAGTCACTCCAATAGATTCGACACCACAGCCAATAGCACCGATCATATCATGCTTACGATCTCCTATCATTACCGCTTCCTCTGGATGTATGTCATTCTCATCAAGCACGTACTGAATAACCTCTTGCTTCTTAGAACGGGTACCGTCCAGATTACTTCCTCCGATATGTTTGAAATAATGATCGAGCTTATAATGCTCAAGAATCTGTGCTGCAAAAACAGTCGGTTTGGAGGTTGCTACATACAATGAGTATCCATTCGTCTTAAGTCCCTCCAGCAATTGGGGTATACCTTCAATCACCATATTCTCAAATAATCCCGTGGCACTGTAACGCTCCCGGTAAAAAGCAACCGCTTGAAGCGCTTGTTCCTCAGTGAAATGGTGCAGCTCGATAAATGAATCATATAACGGAGGACCTATGTAAGGAAGAAGCTCATCCAAATGTTCGATCTGTATATCAAATTTGTTCAAAGCGTATTCTACGCTTTTGGTAATGCCTTCTTTGGGGTCTGTTAAAGTACCATCTAAATCAAATAAAATGTTTTGTAATCCTCTTCCCACGGTTGTCTTGCTCCCCTCGACTGTTATTATTGCATATATTTATCATACCTTCGTTTCCACATACTTTCCACATACTTCTCGAATACGATAAGTAACCGAAGCTATTACATATTATCGGAGGAGTATCTTATGAACATGACGCATTACATGTCTTTGCTAGCGGACAACCAGCCTTGGAACTTGATTATATTCATGGCAATCCCCGTGATTTTTGCTGAGACGATTACCATTACAGAGTTTATTATTTTATTCACCAAGAACCTAAAAGGCCCACTACGATCCTTCAACAAAGTCTGCAGCATACTCGCAGGGTTATATTTCACAGGGGTATTCCTTTACTTGTTCCCAACTGCGTTTATTCCTTTGTCTGTGAATGGGGAATGGCACACATGGGTTGATATCGTAGCCGTGGGCTTCTATTTAAGCGGAGTACTCTTCTTATTGCCACTGGCTTTGTTAGATCTTGATCTGATTGCCCGTAAACGATCGGAAGAGCACAAGATGAAGCTGCATTTTCTGCTAATTAGTGGCTTCTTGGTCGTGGCGCATATAGCGATGATATTTGGGATGATTAATCCGGAAATTGTGGGCAGTATGGGTGGAATGGGCGATATGATGCATTAAAGTTTATTAACATAACGTAATCTAAGTCAAAAAGCAGATCAAGGATAAAACCTTGATCTGCTTTTTTTCTCGTACCGGTTATCCCGCGCTTTGTACAGTTACCACAGTACGCTTCTTGCGTAATAAAAACATCAGCGGAAATCCAAACAACACGATAATGGAACCTACCACAAAAACATCATTCACACCCATCGTGAACGATAGTAAACGTATCGAATCTGTATTACTTGCACCGGAGCTGATCAACTCTTTAGAGTGGAGTAAAGATCTACTCGACAACAGGGAAGTGAATACTGCAATCCCAAGTGAGCTTAACACATTGCGGACCCAGTTGTTGATCGACGTAGCATGCCCAGACCATTCGACGGGAATTTCCTCCATTGAGGCTGTACTGCTTGGAACATTGGCTAGTCCAATGCCGAGATTACGAACGACCATCGCCCACATAATAAAGCTATAAGATATGTTCGTTTGCAGCCGACTAAGCATGAATAAACCGATGAATATAAATAAAATACCCGCAGAAATCAACTTCACAGGTCCGAACTTTGGATACAGCTTACCTACGATTGGACTCAGCAAGGCAAGGAGGATCGAGGACGGCAATAAAATCAGCCCTGTTTTAAGCGTTGTAGCCCCTTCTACCGTTTGTAAGAACAAAGGGGTTAAATAGGTTCCGGCATACATCGCAATCGTAACCAAACTATAGATACTAAGCATGGCGGTAAAACGGCGATTACGGAATACACGCAAATTCAGCAGAGGCACCTCCGCCTTCAGCTCGCGCAAAACAAACAAAATTAACAACACAACCCCCAAAAGGATTAACGATAAAGTTTTCCATGAAGTCCATCCCCAGCTGTTGCCTTGGCTAAATGCGGTTAATAACGATAAACTACCGAGGACAACGGTGAGGAAACCAGGAATATCAAATGACTTCGGAATATTCATTCGATAATATGGGATTAACGTTAGGGTTAGAATAACAGCTATAATTCCAATAGGAATGTTAATTAAGAATAACCAATGCCAGCTGGCATATTGGAGCAGCCAACCGCTAAACGTCGGACCTATGGCTGGCGCGACCATCGCGGATAGCGACCAGAGGCTTACAGCAAACGGTCTGCGTTCTCCCGGTATTACTTGAAATATGATGGTCATCGTACAAGCCATAATGAGACCGCTACACGAACCCTGAAGCATCCGAAATACAATTAATGATGTTGGATCCCATGCCAAAGCACAAAGCAAAGAGAACATGGTGAATCCCATCAAGGCGAAAAGATAAAGCCTTTTGTAGCTGAATCTTCCTCCGAGATATCCGGCGAGTGGTGCGGTTACTCCTGTCGCCAGCATAAAACCGGTGACCATCCATTGCATGGTGTTCAGACTCGTATTGAAATGATCCATTAAAAGAGGAACAGCAATGTTGATCGTCGTTGTACTTAAGACAGAGACGAAATTTCCGAAGAATATGGCAATCATGATCGGCCAAAAATGTATTTTGCTTGCTTGATTTTCTTCCATGCTTCCCCTCCTCATTATTTTTTATATGTCTACTTTTACATATATAAGGTGACTTGAATAATGTTATAATCGTATGATCAATATGTCAATGATGACATATCCCCGAAAAATTCAATGAAAACGGATTTATAATAACTGGAGGGCTTTATAGTAATGAATACACTGTCTTATGGACTTCTAGCTTTACTTAGCGCTAACTCATTGTCTGGATATGAATTAACTCAGAATATCAAGCCGCTCTGGCGTGCTGGACATAGTCAAATCTACCCTCTATTAATGAGCATGGAGCAACAAGGTTATATCACCTTTAAGCTCATTGAACAGACCGACAAACCGGATAAAAAAGAATACTCCATTACGGAAGCAGGACTGAAGCAATTGCGGCAATGGGTGGAAACTCCTGCTGAGCCTCCGGTGCTGCGGGATGAACTGCATTTTAAGCTGTATAGCTTATGGCTATCCAACCCGGCAGAAGCCAAGGACCTATTACTAAAACGTGCAGAGTTTTGTAAGAGTGAGTTGGAGCGATACAAGGTTTTGCTCAAAGCAAACGAAGTCTTGCGTGATGAACGCGGTGAGACTCGTGAGTTAAAAGCCACAACTTTTGGACGTTATTTACTGATCCGCAAACGTGTGCTTGATATGGAGAGCTCTATACAATTTTGCGAATGGGCACTTGAAGAGCTTGAGTCGAATCAATAACATTATAAACAAGCAAAAAAGAGACCTCATTTTGTATCTGAAGTCTCTTTTTACTTACATTTATTCGGATTTAGATAGATTCAATAGTTGCACCTCGCAACGAGTACCCGCTCCAGGCTGACTTATCATTCGAATCTTGCCTCCATGCAATTCCACCAGCTTTTTAACAATGGAAAGTCCCAGACCTGAACCGCCGTATTGTCTTGAACGTGATTTCTCTACCCGGTAGAAACGCTCGAAGATATAGGGAAGCTCTTCCTCAGGAATACCTATTCCTGTATCTTCAACAATTAGAGTTGCAGCATCCGCTGCAAATTCCATATGAACAATAATCTCACCTTCATCCGTATAACGAATTGCATTTTCCAGAAGGTTCATAATAATCTGTTCCATACGTTTTTGATCTCCACGGATCATATACGCATCTCCGCTAAGCTGAAGCTTCAGCAGTAACCCCTTCTCCTTTGCTTTCAGTTCAACTCTGCGCACGGCTTGTTCCGCTAGCTGACTGAGATCGATCCACTCTTGGGTAAGAGTAACCTTTCCTTCCTCCATCTTTGCCAGTTCAAATAAATCATCCACAAGATGCTGGAGCCGATGTGCTTCCTGATGAATGATATCCAAGTATAGATCTCTTTCCCCTTCGGTCTCGTAAAGTCCATCTTTTATTACCTTGGTATACCCCTCCAAATATGTAATGGGCGTTCTCAGCTCATGTGAGATATTTGCCAGAAATTCCTGACGTGTATCCCTGTATCGTTGCAGATCGACAGCCAGATCATTTATAGCCTCTGCCAAAAAACCAATCTCATCGTTGCTACGTATAGAAAGTCTCGTTTCCAGCTCGCCAGCCGCGATTTTCCGGGTTGCCTTTTGCATCTTGATCAGAGGTTTGGACAAAATCATGGCGATCACACCAGTGATCCCTATAGCCAATATAAAAGCCCCTATTCCTGCAATCAGCAGCAGGTTCCGGATGGAAGCCAAAGATTGCTTCATACTCTCTGTAGAGGACATTACATAAAGTGCAGACTGAGTTGTATCCCCCTCCATTATTGGTTTTCCAATGATAAAATAGGAATGTCCAGCAGGATCTTTATACTCAAAATCAACACTTTTCCCAGCGAAAATCCGGCTAACATCCGAAGCTTGGATGAATGAACGATCCGAACGATCATGTACACCCGAGTGGAGTATCACATTGCCATCCTTCGAGATATTAAAGATACTGACATCCGAAAATTCTGCAAAGGTACTCATCATCTGCTCATTTGAACTATCCTGCGATTCCGCCATTCCGATAAAATGTGAGGTGAGTTCCTCCGTCTCTTTTTGCATCTCGTTGTAATAGAAGCTTGTAAACATCCGGTCTATAGTAATTCCAAGAACAAGCAAAACTACTAAAAAAACAGACATTATAATATAACCAAGCTTAAGTCCGATGATGTTATTTTTCATACCAGATTACCTGGAGCGTGAAATTTATAACCTAACCCCCACACTGTTTGAACCGGATTATAGGAGAGGCCTGCCTTATGCAATTTCTCACGGATATTCTTAATATGGGTGTCGATAACACGATTCTCCCCCTCATAATTATTCCCCCATAATCGTTCCACCAGTTCTTCTCTCGTAAAAACCCGGGTAGTGTTTTGCGCCAAAGTAGCCAGTAAATCAAACTCCTTGAGAGTGAATTCAATGGATGTATCCTGAATATGTACCTCCCTAGCTTCTGGGTATATTTTAAAATCAGGGTATGTGAGCACCTTATCCTGAGGTTGGTGGGCAAATGTAAGTGTTGAACGCCGCAGCAGAGAATAAATCCTAGCCACTAATTCTTCCGGCTCAAACGGTTTAGTAAGATAATCATCTGCTCCTATACCGAGACCACGTACCTTATCCTTGGTTTCAGAACGTGCGGTTAGCATTAGAATTGGGATAGAGCTTGTCTCCCTCACCAGCTTGCAGACCTGCCAGCCATCCATATCCGGCATCATCACATCCAGCAAGATTAGGTCAAAGCTGTGTTGTTTCAACAGTTGGAGTGCCTCATGACCCGTTGACGCCTCTTTTGTAGACATCCCTTCTTTACTTAAATAAATCCGCAATAAATTCCGCATGTTCCATTCATCATCTACGATCAGTATCTGTAGCTTATTCAAGCCGTTCACCCTCTTTATGACCTAGTTCTTCTCATTATACAAAAAAATACAGAACAAGCCGACATCATCCCTAAATGATGCCAGCCTGTGATTATGGTTAGTGGCCGGAATGCGGATTGCCTCCTGCAGCAGGTGAGATTTCTAGCATATCATCAATTTCACTTTGTGCTCGCTCATTTATTGCAAGGTTATCTCCAGTTATCCAAGCATGATTGTAAGGACCTTCCGCTGGTGAATCTTGAAATTTAGGTTGAAGCTCCATCATATACTCCATTACTGAATCTGGCAGCCCGTCTTTTTCTGTAAAAATAAGCGGCGCATGTTTCCCCAAATGGGAAAACGGCGCAGCGGCGATAGCGAGCATCGTTGAATCCGTGGTTAACAAAGACAGGTTATGACCGGGTGTAGTGATTCCCCAGCCGAATCCGTTATTGGCATCCTTAAAACTTGCAAAAGCTATAGCGTTCTTAAAAACATCTTGTCCAGCTATACGGGTAACTGTTCCGTATTCTTTTAATTGCTTTTCTACATCTGCTGAGACAATGTCTTCTGGTCCTAGGATATAAATAGTTGCACTACCTCCACGTTCTTTTAAAGCCTCGACCGTTGAGTTAGGAATTTCGTCTTTGGTTACATAGAGTAGAGGTTCCGGCATATGTGCGATCCAATTCACTGCTGGCAGCGTGTACTCAGGGCTATCCATAGAACCAATTATGACCGACTTTGGAAGTTCGCCGGCTGCTTTAGCGTAATAAGTATCTATAGCCTGAGCTACAGCCGCTGGCTCATCCCCTTCTATCCGGTCTACTTTTAAATCAATGGCCTTTAATTGTTGTTCTACATTAGATGCCATAGGCCCAACAAGCACTACCTGAACCCCATTATTGCCATCAGCACCTATTGGATTCAGTCGCTTAAGTTCTGCGAGGGTAACCTCAGGAACCCCATCTTTTGTGGTATACAGGACGGGGCCGTTACTGGGATGATGAATCAAATCTGCACTAACTGCGGCAATCTGCCAATTACTCACATCCGTCAAAACTACACTTGAGGGTCTATTATTCTTTGTTTGCGCAGTCCATAAAGTCTGAGAAACTAACACTGCGGCTTGAATCGGATCTGAAGTGTTAATGCGAGTAGTATTCTTCGTAGCTATCCAAGGTGGCTCCACCGTTGCAGAACTAGCATGCGAATTAACCTTAGATGGAACATTATTGCCTGATTGGCAGCTTGTTATCACTGTACTCAAAAGCAAACTAACGGCAACAAATGGTATGATTTTTTTCATCCTAAACCCTCCTGTGTGATGTTCTCGCTTGATTTAGAGTAGTTTAGTCTACAAATGTGTGGAAAGTATGTAGAATTTAAAATAAATAAAATTTGTATATAATGCAAAAAGAGCATCCCGTAAGCCATGTATGACTCAGGATGCTCTTGGTTTAAAGTTTTTTTCAACACTTACCAGTGTTTAGCGATAAAAGTATCCCGACCGGATTGCTCCCGATCTTCTTTGTAGTGCTTAGGATTCTTATGATGATAATCCTGATGATACTCTTCTGCACGATAAAAAGTTGGCGCCGGAAGAATTTCCGTAACGACTGGACCGGAGAATCTGCCGCTACCCGCAACCTGTTCTTTCGAGGCAAGAGCCGCTAACCGCTGTTCTTCATTATAATAGAAGATCGCTGTCCGGTACTGAGTTCCTCGATCCTGGAATTGCCCACCATCATCGGTAGGGTCAATCTGAGGCCAATATAATTCAAGCAGCTTCTCGTATGAAAAAAGCGCTGGATCAAACGTAATCTGCACAACCTCGTAATGCCCCGTTGTTCCGGTTTTGACTTCTTCGTAGGTTGGATTCTCAGTTAACCCTCCCGCATATCCCGATACAATTCCATGAATGCCTGGTAATTCCTCAAACGGTGTCACCATGCACCAAAAACATCCGCCTGCAAACATCGCTTGTTCCATATGATCAAATCTCTCCCTATCTATCTTCATCTAATAAATAATATATGCTATGACGATAAAGCCAAAAGATCATAAAGTCAATGGAAGTCAGCAGCACCATTAGAATTCAAATCTCCAAAACGTTATAATATAACAACAACAGAAGTAGAAAGGAATGCGCTATGAGAAAAAATCGTTTAGGACAATCCGATTTGTATGTAAGTGAGATAGGACTTGGCTGTATGTCTTTGGGTACGGATGAGGCGAAAGCCATTTCCATTGTTCATGAAGCACTCGATCAAGGAATCAATTTTGTTGATACAGCAGATCTTTATGATGAGGGCCGTAATGAAGAGATTATTGGCAAAGCCATTCGTCAACGTCGTCAGGATGTAATCCTAACAACAAAAGTTGGCAACCGCAGAATTCCCGGTCAAGAAGGCTGGAGCTGGGACCCTTCAAAAGCCTATATTAAAAATGCAGTCAAAGATAGTCTCAAACGGCTGCAAACGGATTACATCGATCTATACCAGCTGCATGGCGGCACTATTGAAGATCCAATTGACGAAACGATTGAAGCTTTTGAAGAACTTAAGCAAGAGGGTCTTATCCGCTATTATGGGATCTCTTCTATTCGTCCTAATGTAATTAGAGAATATGTGAAAAAATCAAATATTGTAAGTGTTATGAGCCAATATAGCATTTTAGATCGACGTCCTGAGGAAGAAATCCTTCCTCTGCTAGCTAAGCATGGAATTAGCATGATCGCACGCGGACCTTTAGCAGGGGGCATTCTATCAGAGCGTGGTCGCAGCAAGGCGGAAAAGAATTACTTAGATTACAGTAGTGAGGAACTTCTGAATTTGCATGATCGGCTTTCACAGGAAACTAGTGACTCTCGCAATCTTGCACAAACAGCGCTGCATTATCCACTAGCTAATCCATCTGTAGCCGTTATTATTCCTGGGGCAAGCAGTCTGGAGCAATTAAAAAGCAATGTAATGGCTGCTGATGTAGCTCCACTCACTTCGGAGGAACTTGCAGACATTCAGCAGATGAGCAAAGCAAATCGTTACAAGCTTCATGTATAGATTAGTCACTTTCGTTAAAAACAATGGGGTGTCCATAGCCATACAATGGCTGTTGGGCACCCTTACTTTTTGAATCTAACTGATCGCTGATCTAATCCTTAAACTTGGTTTGATTAGATATTATTCACACGAACGAAGCCGCTATAGGACACAGTTGACCTTATGCGCTACTTTTTACTATATTAAGGGTGCTCGCGGACTCCATAGCCGCTATGAGCTTGATAATCACCATATATCATCCTCTATTTAAGGAATAGCAGCACTGGAGTCCGAAATCATGCTCCAAAGGCTAAATATATGCAAATAACGTCATCTGAGTCTGAAAGTATTCAAGTCACTCCGCGTGACACATCCAGCCTGCCATAATTCCAGTAGAATAAAATCGAGTGATTCTCGTGAAGCCTGATTCTTTCAATAACTCTTCAATTTGTTTTTCAGGAAGAAAAGAAATTTTCGTAATATTGCTACTTACATTATCAAACGCTTCGGGAGATTCATACCCTGCAACCCAAAAGCTTTTCCATACATTTATTCTGTCGTGGAGTTCAGGATCATCCAAATCTCCATATGCACTTACGAGAACAAATGGAGCACCCGGTTTCAGATTATCCTTTATGGAGCGAAGCAATTTCAATTTTTCTTGAACATCATGAATGAAATGAAGGACCAAAATACAACTTGCCACATCGAACTTTGAGTCCTGCTGAGGAAGATCATCGATTGTCCCAGGAATCAGACTGACACGGCTCTCTAAGCCCAGTTCATCTATCTTTAACTTCGCGATCTTAAGCATATCTTCCGAAGGATCCACTCCAGTAAATGTCCAGTTTGGGTTAGATGGACCCCATGCCGAAAATTCATTTCCTCCCCCCGCACCGACCACGAGCAAAGATACAGGGATGTCACCTAATTCGAAGCGAAAATAAGATTGGATCATCGAAAATAATGAATCATAAGAGGGAATCGAAATACGAGTTGTTTTTTCATAGGTCGCCCTCTTGGCATTTAATTTTTGCTCATCAGTCATTGTAATCATCCTCCATTGTTTTAAACTTCACATTTTAGTATCAAAACCCGCATTAAAGTCATTACGGATTTATATTATCCCTAATAAGCCCGAAAAAAGAACGGATCTTTACTCCGTCTTCATCGTTTTTGCCAAATCTGCAATTTTCGTGTTCTCTAAGTACCGCTCCATCTGTCGCTCAGCGTCAATCACAACCTGTTGAATCAGACATTCACTTCCGTGATCTAGACTGCATTCAAAAAAGGAAGCCGTTCCTTCGATTGCATGGATAATATCCAAAAAAGAGATTTCTTCCGACTTGCGTCTGAGACGATAACCACCATTAGCGCCAGGTGCAGATTGAATTAATCCAGCCTTCACTAGCTTAGTCATCATTTTGGACAGATAGGTTTGGGAAACACCCAGCTTCTCAGCAAGCAATTGAACACCCACCGGCTTATCAGACGCCACCGTCACCATATAGAGCATTGCATGAAGTGCATAATCTGTCGCTTGGGAATATTTCATTCAGCACCTCCATTAACGACTTTAGAAATCTATGATAACTCTAACATTTTTAAAAGGCAAGTATATAATTCCTACACTCGCCCATTAAGCAATCTTCTTCATCCTCAACTAATTGGAGTATACTCTCCATTAAACTCAAATTCATAGTCATTAGCGATACGGATATAGCCATATACGCAATGCCAGCGATCTCTGTAGAAAACACTGGAATAATTCTGATTATCCCTATTTCCTTCAGCAACTAAGATCTCTTTGTCATCGCATGCTAAAACAATACCTGTATGATCGTGAGGGTCATTAGTTAGCAATTTTTCATAAATCACAATATCACCACGTTGAGGAGTAAACCCCTCTTGCCCGTCAAAATAAAAAAATGCGGTCTCAGGTAGTTGCGCCCACTCTAACCATGCCCCTACGCCAGCTAATCGAAAATCAGCATTCGGATATCGAATCGGCAGCAGAAAGCCAGCTTGCATACAGCAGTAATATACAAATGCTGCGCACCAATTGTTTTGTAATACTTTATAAATCCCTTGGTCAGGCCAATATTTACAGATTTCTCGATATCGTTCGTTTCCTGGTATTCCAACAATGTTTTCTTTTCCAAATGCTTCAGCAATATTAGCCAACTTGCCTCGTTTATCCGTAGGCTGATGAACTTCAGCCCCGCTACTGTAATCTATCTCTTCCAAAAAATCCTCTAGAATCGTCATTTCACGAAGTACATTCCGAAGCCTATTCGTGTCCTGTTGTGTTACATTACAGTCCCTATTCTGCAAGTGTAATTGTAGAACTTGAGCATCCTTTAGAATCTCTTCATAGGGACCCTTAACTTTATTCCTATCCCCTTGATGGAAGATCGCCTTTAGAATTTGAGTCAGCTCTTCATTGGTGAACATATTCAAGTCTCTTAATAAAGGCCTTACGGTATCTGCACTGTTGGGACCTGGAAAATCCTTGACTCCGGTTTTGAAGAAATAATAATTATGAAGCAGTCCTATAATGGCTGCCAATTCCTGATTTTGTTCTCTTTTCATGGCAAGCAATGAAGCGAAGCTAGACACTCCGTACAGGTGAACATACGCTTCCTGTTTCCGTTGTTCGTTACCTATAGACAAGATCATTTCTTGAACAAGCACACGCACACTTTCGAGGCGCTGGTTTACTTTTGTTATCAGTCGTTCAGTCACTGCAAACCTTCCCCTCCGTTACTGCTCAGCTGTAATAATACCAAAGCTAAAACTGACATAAATCTTTTTATCAATTCAGTCCCTAAAGACTACCTTTTTCTGTCCATCCTTGACGAATTCCACACCAAAATAATCGGTATTACCGTTCGCCCCGAATTCAGCGATCCGAGCATCAGGCTTACTCTCAAAGTGAATGTTATGTTTAATATTAGATCTTGGTAACAATGTAATCTCTTGCGGCTGAACCTCTGCGAATGACCAAATCCCTTGAGAATTACCATACTCTCGAAAGATTGGACGAATCATAACGGTTTCATTTTGCCCGCCATAGTTGATTAGCCTGATTGTACATTGAACCTTCACTATATCCTCTTGAGTACCGTACATACAGTGCGAATCTTTTTCCAGAAAATCCACAACTTCAATTCCTTCATTGTTCATATTCACAAGATAATACAATCGTTCTGTTAGAAATGGATATAACGTAATGAAAATGATGATAGCAAGCAAAACTATTCTGCCTACATATTTTTTATAACGCTGTCTAAAGTGCTTTATAGTTAAACTCCCACTGACGATTAACATAATGATCCCGAATATCGCTGAGTAATGTAAACCATGGTTTGTCGCAGGCTCGCTCCAAGGCGGAATTCCAATGGTTCTGAAGAGGTAATCCCCAAACATAGTCCCCTGATGTGTGATTCCCACAAAAACTAAAGAAAACAGCAAAAATAAAACAGCCATCCATCCTTTACCCTTGATCATTTCATCCCTCCCAACCAATAACAGTTATGTCTTCTCTATCCTCCAAGGAAAGATTCCTATGCATATGCAATTCAATTTTTTTACCGCTAAAACTCAAGGTGTAATCAACTACGTAAGGGGTTTCAATGTAATATACCGTGAGGATTAATTTAGAATCAGCATATTGCCAGCTTGCAGATGTACAAACTTCCTGCTCACTAAGGGATAAGTCTTTAATAAATAAACATTTTGCATTGGCAGGCTTTAAAAAATTGAAGTTAAATTCATCTAAATGATCGTCGTAAAGTAAAGAAAAACTAAGGTGATCTTCTTCAAACTTCAGTATTAATTCTTTAATTTTATGCTTATTATCTTCAAAGATATAAATTCCACTGTACGATCTATAATCTACTCTAACTATCCTGTCTACTAAGGAGATAAATGTAGGAGATTTAATAATGTTAGAAACATCCGTTGACC
The DNA here is from genome assembly GCF_037965665.1 of Paenibacillus sp. FSL L8-0333. Classification (NCBI taxonomy): domain Bacteria; kingdom Bacillati; phylum Bacillota; class Bacilli; order Caryophanales; family Paenibacillaceae; genus Paenibacillus; species Paenibacillus sp. FSL L8-0333. The sequence continues at coordinate 3,207,311 of NZ_CP150186.1, read as the reverse complement.
AATCATGGTTCAGTAAATTTGCATATATGATATCTAAAAAATCCTGTAACTTCTTCATCTCGGTAAAACTTGAAGTTGCAGCAATCACAATCTCTTGACTCGGATCAATGAAACACAATTGACCAAAAGCTCCATTCCCCATCTTACATCCATTCCTGCACATAAAGAACTGATAACCATATCCGTTTGACCAGTCAGCCTTATTTTGTCCCCAACGATTATCGCTTTGTTCATTTAGCGCCAGCTTTAAATAATCTTCAGAAACAATTCTACGGCTATTGTAAACCCCTTGATTGAGGAGCATCTGGCCAAATTTCGCAATTCCATCTGTTGGTATGCTTAGTCCCATTCCACCAGCAACAATTCCTAACGGGCAAGTCTCCCATTCCGGTCTTTCTATGTCCAATGGGGCAAATAATCTTGGCATTAGAAAATCAACAAGATTTTCTCCAGTCGTCTTTTCGATAATAGCCGAAACCATATAAGTGGCGTGTGTATTGTAATTGTAATAACTTCCCGGTTCATCTTCTACGTCCAAAGCTAAAAAGGCACGAACCCAATCATTTTGCTTGGCTATCGCACCATATATATTATTGTTATGCCCCGTATTCATGGAAAGAAGATGATGTATCGTCATCTTATCTAAATTAGGTGAAATTGAGCTAGGAAGCTGATCTGGGAAAAAAGAAACCACTTTATCCGTTAATTCAAAATAACCGTTATCCCATGCTATGCCTGCTGCAATAGATGTAAAGCTCTTACTCAGAGAAAATAAAATTTGGGGAACGTTTTTGCGATACGGTTGACGATAAAACTCGGTAATAACTTCTCCCTTTCGCAATAGCATAAAAGTATTAACCGGTAAATTAGATCGTTCAAGTTCTTCATAAAACTTAGACAGCGCTTGAGTCAAAATCTCTGGCTGATCCATATAAACCTCGCTTGTCATTATATTTTTGAGTTTTTTAATAATTCTCAGGTGGAGCGCTAAGTCTCGTGTCAGGTCTAAAATACTTGATATAGTTGTGGTATATTTCCGTTTCTTTAAACCCAAGGCTCTCATATAAGGCTTTCGCAAAATTCCCCTTCACTACTTCAAGTATGACCTTATCTTCACCTCTACTAATGATTTCATTAATAAGAAATTTCACAAAAGATCTTCCATAACCTCGTGATTGATGTTCTATCGAAATAGCAACCATACTTATTTTATTTCCTGCTATCTTGCCTACTGCTACTATCGTTTCATCAACTATCATTACAAACATATTATCTTTATTCTCCGCATACTGTTCCCGTTCCCATTCCACAGGTTTATAAAAAAACGAGGGATACATTCCTACACGTTGACGCATATGATAAAAAGCTAATTCGCAAACTCTGTCCCATTCAAAGTAATCCTTTTCCTCATAATTTCTAACCAGGATATTCTCTGAAGGAAAGGGAGCGCCTGTTCGTTCCATATTATAGATGGCAAAGTATACGCGATAATTATTTTTTTCCAAAACGCTGATTAATTGAGCATTGCTAGAAAGAACATTGAATACTGTATGCTCTACTGTTTCATTATGTATAAGCATGTTTTCATATTCTTCTATAAGCTTGGAGCCGACTTCCATTGTGTCATACTCATTATTAACAAACAGGATTGCTTGTGGTTTTCTTCCAAACCCGTTAAATGAAAGAAAGCCTATGGATGTATCATTCATAATGGCAACCACAATGTTCTCTCTGTTGCTTTCTTCATTTTGATAAAAACTCTTTAATAAATCCTTATTGTGAAGTAACATATGTTCAATTTGCGCCTTATCTCTTTGCGGACTATATTTTTGTATTAAAAATGAGTTCATCTTGCTCCTCCATTTGTTCATTTAGACGGCAACCTTGTCATACTTAACCTAAAGACTTGTTATACCAAAAATAATCTTCAACGTTTTACGACTCTTCTTACTTATTTTCAAGCCTTGTCTTAAGTCTAGAATGATTACGGTTTTGCCAATCCAAACTCTAAAATATAACGAGCGGAACTTTACCGGTTTCACTATGCCTTTTTCTTCATATTCCGTTCCATCCTCTAACTCCGTTTCAGTTCTAATAAGCCATGTATTGCCAAGACCAAATTCGATATACTTCAGAATCTATCTCCCCCGTACAAGAGCTGCTTTTATTGCTCAATAGTTTTTATTAGATAAAGGCAGAGATCATCGTCCACACAAACATGTGCCCCAGGCTCAACAGGCTTATTATCGTACATGATTCCCCGCCCATCAGGGATAAAACCACGCTTTATATACATCCGTTGTGCGGTTCCATAGTCAGCGTATAATCCAAATCCAATACCAATAGTATTAGATATAGTAAAAGCATCTTTTTCAAGAGCTTCAATTAATACACTTCCTACCCCACGTTTCCTAAATGGCGGGATGACGTCAAAGTTTTGAATTTCAGGTATATTATTCTCTGCAAAATAAGGATATTCCGACCTGTATACCACATGTCCCCATCCAACAAACTCATTTTCACAAAAAGCTAAAATTGTAACTCGCTTTTCATTTTGATTTTCTTGCCAACAACGCTGGACATAATCAAGAGGTTGGCTTACGTCATGCTCAGATAACCCCGTATGTATAATAGCAATATCGTTTTGTGTCATTCGACGGATTTGTAAAGGTAAGGCCATAATATAATTTCCTCCTAACTTATTAAATGAGTCCATTCCTATATTAACATACTAATTAGGATTAATCTGGTAAAAAACGATTATTGTTAAACTACCCTGTCAGATAAAAGAACAGGCTGCAGAATATACCGGCAGCCTGTTCTGATTTTGTTATTTTTTTATTTCTTTAAGGTAAAAGTCATATAATTGATCAATAGATGAGCTTGAAAAGATAGACGTGGCTTGTTCAATTTTCTCGCGTTTCCAATCGAACCAGCACATTTCCTTTAACTTTTCGATTTCTTGATCTGTAAACCGTTGCTTGATCACTTTAGCAGGATTGCCGCCCACTATCGTATACGGTGGGACATCCTTTACAACAACTGATCCTGCCGCAACAATAGCACCTTCGCCTATTTTCACACCGGGCATAATCATTGCATTCATCCCAATCCAGGCATCACTTGCAATGATTGTATCCCCTTTGGATTCGTAAGAGTTTGCAATCTGATCTACAAAAGGATACACGGTGATCCATTCAGGATGATGATTGTGATTCCCACCCATGAGAATAATTACACCACTAGCAATACAAACATAATTTCCTATAATCAATTTATCTAAATGCCAACCATAATCTTCACTGGGATTAAACAACTTTCTTGATTGTTCATCACCCCAAAGGTATCTAACACACCCATCTTCAAAATCAAGATTATCGTAATAACCAGAGTAGTAAGAGTACTCTCCTACCTCAATCATTGGGTTGGTGACAATATCCTTTAAATACTTAATTTCAGACCAGTGGCTGAACTGATGTTGTTTCATTTTCTTTCCCTCGCTTCTAAGTAATGTAATTCATTTATACTTAGAAGCTTGATGCAGTAGCGACATTCTTAAACCTTTTCAAACGACGAACCATCGTCCTCATCCTTTTCCTAATTGATGCCGTCATTGTAACAAACGAATGATTTGATCGTCAAATCAACCGTATTGTCCGAACTCAGCTCAATTATGAATTTATCGGATTACGGCTAGCCTTAACATGTTTAAGCTGGGCAACTATAATGACGCTAATGATCACTAGAAGGAACCACGAACTGATCTTACTGAAACTAACCAGTTGCCACGTTTGATATTGATCAGGATATTTCCATGCATTAAAAAATGTAGCGATATTTTCAGCTAACCAGATAAAAAATCCTACAATAAAAAAGGCCAGTGTCAAGGGCATTCGATAGGTAACCGTCCGTACCCTATAAATGATCCATGTTTTCCAGAAGACAACAACCACAAGCGCTGTCAGCCACCAACGAAAATCAGGAATGAAATGATGTGTGAAAAAATTTAAATAGATGGCTCCTCCCAACAATCCCGCTGAAGCAAGCCCCGGCCAACCGGTCATATCCATTTTCAATCTTCGCCATATCTGGCACATAAAGCTTGCGACACTTGCATACATAAATCCACTATAGAGGGGTACACCAAACACCTTCGTAAACCCTGGCTCTGGGTATGCCCATGAACCCATCTTTACCTTATAGATTTCCAGCAATAAACCAATAACGTGGAACACACAGATTACTTTTATTTCATCCAGTGTTTCTAATCCAGTACGGTACATGAGGTACTGCACTGTAAGCAGTATTAGAAGAATGGCATCATAACGGTAAAGAAAAGGCATTTCTATTATGTTAGAAAGAGCTAAAGTCCCAAAAATCGCAATAGGAAATATGCAACTCATCGCCTGATGATATCCGAAATGCAGCAATTGTGTTATTGACTTCATTCTTATGTTTCCTCATCATTTTTGTATTCTAATAAATCTCCAGGCTGACATTCCAAAGCCTTACAAATTGCCTCTAACGTTGATAATCGCACCGCTTTTGCTTTTCCATTTTTCAATATAGAAAGGTTAGCCATTGTTATTCCAACTCTCTCCGAAAGCTCAGTAACACTCATTTTTCTTTTAGCCAGCATCACATCGATATTAATTATAATCGCCATTGTTTTCACCTCAGACAGTTAAGTCATTTTCTGATTTTATATCAATAGCTTCTTTTAAAAGCTTTTGTAGAACTGCAGCAAAAACGGCAATCACCATGGAGGCAAAAATGATAATCAAACCGATGACTATAATCCCGGGGGCATCATCTTTCTCCGCCATGAGGTAAAAGAGTGGCATACCAACTACATACAAGCAACTGATGATGATTGCACAATATTTTATTTTCTTTAAAACCTGTACAGACATTTCCGAGAAAGCATTGTTCTTGTCAATATAGCCTAACAGTTTAAAAGCTTGATACAGTGCAAAGTAAAAAGGTATCGCCGAGGCATACAAATCAATGGCAAGGAGATATTTCAATAAACTATAATCCGGATACAGTTCTGCTGCGAAACTCGCTATCTCCGGCACCACAAATATGCACAAAGCAAGCACCGGGATACCTATAAGAATAACCGCTGCCCTTAAAAAAAGTGTTGATCCTCTTTCCATAAAAAACACACCTCACAGATTTATTGTGAATTGAATTTATCACATTATTTATCGTTTTACAATATATTTTAATCGAAATACAGTTATTATTGGCTGTTTTATAATTTTCGACTAAAAGGCCGAGCTAATTGACTATTAGAAGTCATTAGCTCGGCCTTGGTACCTTTTCATATCTCTTTATCTCTATTTTTCTATTCTACAAGTAATTCTAATACTGACCGAGATCGATAAAATTCAAATCCATGTTAGTTTCATCTTCAGCCTGATTTGCAGCCTCCGTTGATACTACTTTTCCTTCGTATTCAAGGTTACCGCTTGTCAAATTGAATACATATAGACGATTACCTTTGAAATTCTTATAACCCACAATATAGAGATAGTTTTGTTTAAAATCATAGGTAATGTTTTCACTTAAATCTATATTTGTATTCTTCAAAGTAGTCTCATATTCTTTACTCACGAGATCGTAAGAAATAACAGTAAATCCTATATTCTCCTTACCCGATACAGCTTTTTGCAGGAAATAAATTTTCTGCCCATACGCATTCATAATATTATTCAATAACATTTCATGCCCTTGGAACGCGAGCGGCGAGATTTGTCCTGTTGCAACATCTACTTGATATGCCTTTTTATGATTATCTTTACTAACCGTTAAAATCCATTGATCCGTGTGATCCAGATTTTGATTGGCTAACCTAACGAATTGATTATCCCCATTTGCTGCTTCAGATTTAGCTCCTGGTAACACGAGCGGCTCATTTGTAATCTCCTTTGTTGTTAGATTAACACGGATAATCTGCGGTTCAGATACATAACCTTTGGCGCTGTGATTCAAAAACACCATTGCAACAAGCTCTTGATCAACAAGCTGTACATTTTGTACATACATATCTGAAACATCATGATCTACATTGATATCGGATGTGATTTCCAGCGTATTGTTCTTCTGCTTGTTAAGCACAGAAATACTGAGCTTAGCATTTTTCTTTGCTGAAGGATCATTGGATTGCTGCTTATCTACGGTCCAATTCACGTAAGCAAGCATATCCTGATTTTCATAAAACCCAGCTAAGTTCTTCTTTCCACGCATGAACTGACGATGCTGTTCCCTCCATTTATCCAATTGTGTGTTCACTGGTCTTCGGTTTAAGCTTTGGCTGATCGTTAACTTTTCATCTGGATAATCTGTACCATTTGTAGTGATATTAGCTCGTTTGATGCCAAAAACACTATCCTTAGTCAGATAATTTCCGTATAAAGCTATATCTTCAACGAGAGAAGCATCCCCTTGAACCATCGTCAGCTTATAATTAGGTGGTGTCTCTTGTGAAGCCTGTACATAATACGTCCCGATTGTAACAACCGCGAACACTACAAGAACGGCGGTAACCATATATTTTCTCATTCCTTAACCTCCATTCCCCTTCAATTATACCGATATTTTCTTACGCAATAGATACAAGCTGTACCAAAGCGAACCTCCAGCAATAATCACTATTAATCCGAGACAAGCACCTAAGATTTCTCCGGGATAGAAGTAGCTATCGTATCTGCTATAACCCATAAGATAGGGTATTGAGGCTAATCCAGCTAGAACCGCTAAGTATAATACGATAAAGCCGATCCCTTTCAGTCTGTAGCTCCGCTCCATTAGAATCGCTGTGAACAAGACGATCAAGCCCGTAATGCCCAGTCCATAATATAGAACAAACTCAGAAAAGTAGGGCGGAACCAGTACTCTAAGCACAGTAGGATACTTCAAATAATCAAATACCGAGATGTTCCGATATAGTTCAGCAGGAAGAATCGACTGTGCTATCAAACGCTCCAGTGGCACAAGCACAATTTGCAGGGCAACAAGTCCAAATGCGAATAGCAAGATCGTAACCAGCTTGGCAAAATACAAATTCGCCCGATTGGATGGCAAGGTGAGCAGGCGATATACTATCGTATTTTTACCTCTCCAGTCACGGTACCAGATGAAGCAGCTATATATTAGTAACACTGTTATGCTCAAGAATATGGGTCCGAAATATAGAAGTCCATTATAGCGAGCATACATCATACTGTTTAGCTGAATATATCCAGTCACATTGTGATATTGCTCAAGCGTCCATTGATTCACTCTCATTGCCTCATTCGCAGAATCCAGCCAATGATTAGCACCGATGGTGACTGCTGCAAGCTGCAAGGCAACTGTCAGCACCATGAGTCCAATATATATTTTGGCAAATCGGTTCATTTCAAAATTCAATAGCTTCACAAAAGCTCTCATTTCATGTACACCTCTCTCATTACGTCCGTAATGGACTTACCTTCCTGCTCGCGAACTTCTTCACAGTAGAATTCACGCTCTACCTTCCCGTGCTGTAGCAAGACCGCTTTATCAATTAAATGCTCAATATCGTTAATTTCATGAGTTGTAATAATCACACCACGGTCCTCGATCAATTCACTCGTGAACACATCAGTAATTTGCTCGCGGCTGAACATATCAATCCCCGAGAACGGTTCGTCCATTAGGATGTAATCACAATCCAAGGCTAGTCCCAGCAACAAATTTACCTTCGCAGCCATCCCCTTCGACAATGAGGATACGCGATCCGAAGAGCTCAGTTGGAAGAACTTAAGCAATTCCTTTGCACGTTCAGCGTTCCAATTCCGATAAAAGTCAGCCATAAAGATCAAGCAATCAGCAATTCGCATATTGGAGGGCATCGTTAACGAATCTGGAATAAAAGTGATTTTCTCATACATCACAGGTGTTAGTGATACATTATCGATTAAGACTTCACCTTTGTATGGTGTCAGTCCCATGATGGACTTCAGCACCGTTGACTTCCCGGCACCATTGATTCCGATCAGGCAGGTAATCTCTCCTTTGGCAGCAGTGAAGCTAACGCCATTAAGTACCTTCTTGAATCCATAATTCTTCACCATCTGATTCACTTGGATCATCTTGTGTCACCATCCTCTGGAGATAACTTTCGCTCGGATGTATATTTTGTCTTTATGATCTCTACCAGTTCTTCAACTGGAATTTGAATATTCTGAATGGAGCTGATGAATATATCCACTGCACTTTCGATTAATTCAGCTCGAATCGAGTTAAGTATTTGCTGATCCTGTGTAATTCGGCTCGGGGAATTCCCTTCTGTTACGATCAAACCCTGTTCCTCCATTTCCTTATATGCCTTCTGCGCCGTGTTCGCATTAATCTTCATTACTGATGCAAGTTCACGCCGTGAAGGAATTTTGTCTCCCGCTCCGATTTGCCCTGTGGCGATCTGTTCCTTGAAATGACGCACAACTTGAATATATACCGGCTCACGAATATTAAAGCTGACGCCTGATTTCTGTTCTTCTGTCATACAACCAACTCCATATACTAAGTGTGTGTACTAAGTGGTTCATACATCTTATTTATGTACTATACGTGTAATACACTTTTGTGTCAATAGTTCAGGTTTGAGCAGAAAAAAAAGCTGCCTCTCGGCAGCCCTTTTATTACTAAAACACCTTTTGATTAAAAACATGTTCTTTTCCACCTAAACCCAGTGCAGCTGCTGTTGTAGTGTGAATTTTCTGCAGAAGCACGGGATTATCCATAAGTGACAAGCCATAAGAAGGAATCATTTCTTTTATTTTGGGTTCCCATTCTTTTATATATTGAGGGAAACATTTGTTAAGCACTTCAAGCATCACGTGAACAGCCGTAGAAGCTCCAGGGGAAGCCCCTAACAGTGCTGCGACCGAACCATCAGCGGCACTAATAACCTCGGTACCAAATTGAAGTGTGCCTTTGCCAGCTTCTGTATCTTTGATAACTTGCACACGCTGACCAGCTACAACAAGATCCCAATCTTCAATTTTGGCATTGGGGATAAACTCTTTCAGTTCTTCCAGACGTTTTTCTTTCGATAACAGCACTTGTTCGATCAGGTATTTTGTTAATGACATGTTTTTAGCACCTGCCGACAGCATTGTTATGAGGTTATCCGGTTTTACAGAAGTTATTAAATCAAACATTGAGCCCGTTTTTAAGAATTTAGGTGAGAAGCCGGCAAATGGCCCAAATAACAGTGATTTTTTATTGTCGATAAATCTTGTGTCTAAGTGCGGTACGGACATTGGAGGGGCTCCAACTTTAGCTTTGCCGTATACTTTGGCATGATGCTGCGCAATAACTTCCGGATTATTACACACCATAAAAATACCGCTTACTGGGAATCCACCAATATGTTTCCCTTCAGGAATACCGGATTTCTGCAGTAAGTGCAGGCTTCCTCCCCCGCCACCAATAAACACAAATTTCGCTGTATGTTGTTCAATGTTACCGCTGGCATTTCTGATTTTTAGATCCCATAAGCCAGCACTATTGCGCTTCATACTATTGACACTATGTTTGTAGTGAAGATCGACGTTTTTACTCTTTAAATGCTCAAATAAGATACGCGTTAAAGCACCAAAGTTAACATCCGTTCCAGAGTCAATTTTTGTAGCCGCAATGGATTCGTTCGCTGGACGATTTTGTATAATAAGCGGAATCCATTCCATCAGTTTTTTAGAGTCAGCGGAAAATTCCATCCCTTGGAATAAAGGATTTTTTGAGAGCGCTTCAAATCTTTTCTTTAAAAAAGCTATATCCTTCTCCCCTTGCACCAAACTCATATGAGGTAACGGCATAATAAAGTCCTGGGGAGTATGTATCAGCTTACGATTTACAAGATAAGACCAAAACTGCATCGAAAGCTGAAACTGTTCATTAATCTGAATAGCTTTGCTAATATCTATAGATCCGTCTGGCTTTTCAACAGTATAATTAAGCTCACAGAGCGCCGCATGCCCGGTTCCTGCATTATTCCATTCATTAGAGCTTTCTTCCCCTGCTTTTTCAAGCTTTTCAAATACTTTAATTTTCCATTCCGGTACTAATTCCTTCAAAAGTGTTCCTAAAGTCGCACTCATGATTCCGGCACCAATTAAAATGACGTCTGTATCAGTTGCACTTTTGCCCATTATTACCATCCTTATCCCCTGAATTTTGCAGAAAGGATGTGGGCGCTCCTTCTTAGGCGTCACACCTTTTCTGTATCAATTATAACCTTATCATGGTGTATTACAATTATTTATAAATTTAATATCTACTATTATATGAAAAAAATAAAATATTTAAAAGCTTGTAAAAAAGATAGAAATAAGTCCTCAAGATTTATGGAATAAAAAAAGCTGTATCATCCCCTGTTCTCATTGTAGACAATTCCGTTTTGATATCCCAACCCTACTATTGTTTTTTGAATTTCCTGATCTACTTTTCTTTTAAAAGTTGCAAACTCTAATGTAGTTAAGCCAATTGGAAGCTCTTGTTCTATAAATGAATCAAAATCGATCGCCGTTTTGAAAATACGAAGCTTGTGCAGAAAAGGTAATTGCTCCATTCCCGTCAAATGAGCCAATGTTTTACAATTCATAATCGTTAGCTCTTCCAATGCCTTCATCTGCTGATCAAAGTTAATCTCACGTAGCTGGATTTGATCTTCAATCACAAGCTTTTTTAACGCACGAAAAACCGAAATATTACTCAGATCATGAAAGCCACGGACTCTACAAATTTCCAGGCTCTCGATCTCATTCTCTTCGATGTCCTGAATATGTTCCCTGCCTCCAAGTAAAATGCGAAGTTCTTTCAATTTCTTTAGCCGATTAATAAAATGTAAGGGTTTGTTGCTGATGGAGTGCAGCGCGAGATAGGTAAGATCCTCCAGATCTCCAATAGCATCAAGGTTTTTAACCTTTCCTATTACATGCAACTGTTCTAGACGAGAGAATTCTTTTAGGTATTCCAGATTAAGCGTCTTTTTCTCCGAACTAATATTTAAAATGCTTAAAGACCGCAACGTATCTATACTCAGAATCTCCGAATTCTCAAGCTCATAAATACCCACGCTCAGACTATACAGGTTATTCAGCTTAGCCAATACGTTCGTGTTATGTGCCTGGCGAAGACAATTCAGCAGCAGCATTTTAACATTTGGAATCTGCAGGAGTGTCTCACAATCAAAGGATACAGAATAATGGCCATAAAAACGCACTCCAAAATTTTCATCAAAACGCGCGCAAAGCTCATTTACTTCATCCAGAATCGAGCCATAGGTCGATGGATCAGAGAACTGAACAATCACTTGGTTGCCGCTGTACAAGTCTTGCTGAATCTGAACTGGATCTAGTGAAATAGGATCATTGATCAGAATCCTTCTTTTCCATGTAACACTCATTCCTAACCCCTCCTACCTGCCGTTAATCATCATTTTATATTTATTGTAAATCTACGAATTACTTACCCAAGAACATAATTACATAAATCAACCCCATGGACAAGCTAAAAAGGTAGGTTATAGAATATTTAGAGTTCCGTTGATTTATGAGGATTGAGAATAAGTGATTCACATTAAAAATACAATAAGCTGTATCATTCGTAGAGTAATCTACTTTTGATACAGCTTATTTATTATTTATTCAGCCTTTTGCGATGAACTATAAATCCCCGCCACCAACTCCAACGCTTTTATCCCTTCAGCACCATCCAACCAAAACTTTTGACCCCTGGCGACATGCTCATAGAAGTCCTCAATCAGTCTCTTATGCCCGGTACCCCAATAGGATTTACCTTCCGTAGCACTAAATCTAGGCTCACACAGCAAGGTTTCCTTTCCATCCTTCCAAAGATATAAATGATCTCTGCGGAGGTTGATAGTACCTTCTTCAAAAACTAGCTCCAGCTCCACTGGAGAATTCTCCAGATAGGTATTTGTACCATAAAAGAGCCCTCTGACATTACTAGTGAAATCGATGCAGGCATGGGCGGTATCTTCTACCTCTATGACCCCATTTAGCACATCCGTGGTAATACTGCCTTTCACCGATGCCACCTCTCCACCAAACCACTGAAGTAAATCCAGTGTATGAATGGTTTGGTTAATTAGCAGACCTCCACCTTCCGTAGACCAGCGTCCTCTCCAGTCACTATCGCTATAATAACTTTCGCTGCGGTGCCAGGTCACGATTCCTTTCATGCAGAGCAGCTTCCCATATATTCCTGAATCAATGACCTGCTTAATATATATGGAGGCATCATTATAACGGTTCTGAAACACCACACCAAGCTGACCTGTGCTTTGCTGTGCGGCTTCAAGTATTCGTCTGGCTGAAGGAAGATCTGCCGCCATAGGCTTTTCGGTAAGGACATGTTTTCCTGCTTGTAACAACTCCGTAGCCATTTCTGCATGTAAATAATGAGGCGTACAGAGATGTACAACATGAATACGGTCATCCTTTAAAATTTCTCTATAATCATTAGTAGCTTGGCAGTCATATTCTTTAGCCGCATGTAATGCTTTGTCAGCATCAATATCTGCAACTGCAAGTAGGCTCACACCATCGATGCCTGTTAATGTTTTTGCATGTAGAGGGAAAATGGCTCCGCATCCAATAATGGCTGCTCCAAGTTCTTTCATCTATATTACCCTCCGTTCATCATTCAATCGTTATCTGAGTATTGCCGGGGTTAGATTGATCGCTTGTTCTTGAGCCTTCAGACATAGCTCGGCAGCTTTGAACACATGGCTCTGTGTCATCGCCAGCTCTGTCCGATTCAGACAGTCAAGGATTAGCTCACCAAAGAAAGGAAAACCAACCTTCCCAGCTACATGCTCATAATGTTCCCCTTCCCCATTGACCCAGTACACATGATCCGGTGTATTTGAACGACCCATATCAGTATATTTACGCAGTTCAATATATCCTTCAGTACCCATAATCATCGTGCGCCCGTCTCCCCATGTGCCCAGCCCATCAGGCGTAAACCAATCCACGCGAAAATATTGTGTTGCCCCATTGTCACCTACAAGAGTAGCATCACCAAAATCCTCTAATTCGGGATAAGTCGGATGGTTGTAATTGGCCACTTTACTATGAATAACCGAAGCATCCTGACAATCTGCATAATACAAAAATTGTTCTATTTGATGACTGCCTATGTCACACAAAATCCCACCATATTTCTCCCTTTGGAAAAACCATTCCGGCCGGTTAGGAGCATTTAGACGATGTGGCCCTAATCCAATGACTTGCAGGACACGGCCGATAGCTCCTTGCTGAATCAGCCGCCCGGCATAGATAGCGCTTTCAACGTGAAGGCGTTCACTGTAGTAGACCATATATTTCTTATTAGTTGCTGCTGCCACTGCTCTAGCGGATTCAAGCTGTTCCAGGGTTGTAAAGGGTGCTTTATCCGTAAAATAGTCCTTCCCGTGAGCCATTACTCGATTGCCTAAAGGTCCGCGTTCAGATGGAATTGCTGCCGCTGCTATTAATCGCACTTCGGGATCTTCCAGAACTTCTTCCACAGATCCAGCAGCTTTGACACCGGGATATTTACTAATAAAATTTCTGACCTTTTCCTCATCCGGATCATATACCCATTTCAGCTCTGCCCCTGCTTCAACCAGTCCGTTACACATCCCGTAAATATGACCGTGATCTAGGGCAATAGCGGCAATGATGAATTCACCCGGCTTCACTACTGGTTTGGATTCATATGTTGGTGCATAGGTCATCCCATTTATCCGATTCATAAAACCCCTCCTAATCAGTATTACTCCATTCTATAACGTATTAAGAAGATAACGAAGACTGATCTCCAAGCTTTCAAAAGGATCACGACGGCAAACATCCTGCTCCACTACGAACCATTCAACACCTGTTTCGCGACAAACATTGATAATTTCTTTATAGTTCATATTCCCTTCACCGATTTCAGCAAAGATCTGTTTTCTATTAACAATCGCCATATCTTTTAAATGCACTACCTGCATTCTGCCTGCAACTTTGCGTACCCATTCAGCCGGACTCCCTCCGCCTGCTTGAACCCAATATAAGTCCAACTCAAAACCAACGGCAGGATCAGACTCGGTGAGCAGAATTTCCATGCCAGTCATTCCATCAAAGCGTTCAAATTCAAAATCGTGATTATGATAAACAAATTGCAGATCATGTTGATCTTTTAAAGTAACTGCAATGTCCGACATCAGCTTTGCGAATTCACGGTAACCATCTTGTCCCGTACGGAATTTTTCCGGTAAACTTCCTAGTCCAATATTTTTGCAGTTCCACAGCTTATGTTCAGCGGCTAAAGCATCCAAATCGTTCGTTAGGCGATCCCATGACACATGGGTTGCACATATTGCCAGACCTGATTCATCCGCATACTCTTTTACGAGTTTCGGATCGATTGGCCCGATGCCTGAAATCTGAATAGCTTCATAACCCATAGCAGAGACCTTTTGAAAAGTGGATCTTAAATCCTCCGCAGTTTTAGTAAAATCACGTAATGTGTACATTTGAGCAGCAATGGTTGAACGATTCATAGGATCTTTCCTCTCTGATTAGAATTTAATGAGTTCCCTTAACATCAAAGGTTTGGGCGACTGTGGTTTCTTTGTTGAAGTTAGAATTCTCTACCTTTTCCATGAGCTTCTCATAAAATAAATCTTCATCAATCGGTAACTCCACCCAATCGTCGGTCCAAGCCGATAAATACATTCCATTAGATAACGTTAGACCGTGAATACCTTCCTCACCCGGAGCTAACAATTTCTCATCGTGTAGAATGGCATTCGTAAAGTTCCGCAAAATTCCTTTATGCTGTTCACCGCCACCTTCTTCTACAGGAATCTCACATTTCCAACACTCTGGGCTGCCGAATCCTCCCGTAAACTCTGCATTGAATTGCGGCTCCGGCGAGCGTAGACGCCAAAAGGTTAGCTTCCCGTCTTCCACTACGATTTTTCCATGATCACCAGTAATTTCGAAACGGTTAGTTCCCGGTGCTTCACCTGTTGTGGTGATAAAAAGCCCTGTCGCACCATTTTCATATTCCACATAAGCGGTTACATCATCTTCAACCTCAATATTGCGGTATTTACCAAAATGACAAAATGCTCTGATCCGCTTAGGCATCATACCTGTCGTCCACTGCCATAAATCTAGTTGATGAGGATCTTGATTCAGCAGCACCCCACCACCTTCGCCTGCCCATGTAGCCCGCCAACCACCGGAATTATAGTAACTTTGTGATCTGTACCAGTTGGTGATGATCCAATTTGTGCGGCGGATTTCGCCTAGTTCACCAGACTTTATGAGATCCCTAAGCTTTTGATATAAAGGATTCGTCCGCTGGTTATACATGATTCCGAATTTGCGATCAGACTTTGCTGCAGCTTCGTTCATCTGCTTAACAGCTTTGGTATAGACCCCAGCCGGTTTCTCTACCAATACATGATAACCATATTGAAAAGCCTCGATAGCTAAAGTTGGATGATCATAATGTGGAGTACAGATTAATACTGCATCTATGAGATGAGACTCATATAACTCTTGGGGTGTTGCAAATTTCTGTACACTTTCCGGTAAATGCTCTTCTGCCCATTTCAAACGTTCTTCCCTTACATCACATACAGCTGCAAGCTCAGCATCTTTAATATGATTCAACAGACTTTGTGCATGTGCACTCCCCATATTCCCAATTCCAATAATGCCATACCGTACTTTATTCAATCAGATCACTTCCCTATTTGAGGTTATGTTATGAGAATATACTTAATTAATAGACATGAACATGATCGAAACTAAGCATTATTTGCATAATAATAAGATGATTTAGTTAAATAAATTCGTTATAATAAGGATAATCAAGTCATAGAGGAGCTAGATGATGAATAATCCAGGTAACCTTACCGGCAGATTCCTCCAGAATCTTACCGTAAAAGTGACCCATGCCCAACTTAGAAGCGGATATAGCGGGTGGAATCGTACGCTGGAAACCCCAACATTTAATCGGCTGTATTTTATTGACCGCGGTGAGGGAAAAGTTATCATTAACGGTGTTACTTATTATCCGAGAGCAGGTCAGCTAATGATCATGCCCGCAGGAAGCACTCAAACTACAGAAACGTCAATGAATGATCCCTATACACGCTATTTCTGCCATTTTGATGCTGATATTGGGGAGTGGCCCTTATTCCATTCGGCAAACAAACTGTTTATCTGTGATGCGCCCGACCCAGATTCCGTACGGGTTATTTTCACAGAAATGATCGAACAGTTTCAAAAAGATGATGTATTGTCCATTCTGCGTACTCAGGCGAACGTCCTCAATCTAATTGCTACTTGCCTTGAATCGAACGAGAATATCAAAACAGACTTTATGCAAGAATTTATACATACGGGGGATCAAGGAAAGCTCGCCTATGTTCTTCAATATATTGATGAGCGGCTGGATAAACCCATAGAAATAGAAGAGTTAGCAGAAATTGTCCACTTACATCCGAACTATTTCATCCCCTACTTCAAGAAATTTATAGGGGTTCCCCCCATGCATTATGTACAATTGAAAAGAATGGAGCATGCTAAAAGACAGCTTTCTTATAGCAATTTCAGCATTTCAGATATCGCGGAGCAAGTAAGTATGGAATTAGCCCATTTCTCTAAATATTTCAAAAAGACAATAGGAATCTCCCCTTCTGCCTATCGTAACAGCACTAAGTAAATTTATTAGGGAATGTCCGGATCTATGTGTTGGAACAATTAGGAGAACGACTACAAGAAATCGGAACCCATAGAGATCATGCTGTATATGTAGCTGAATCAGATCACCGATTGGTAGGATGGATACATGCGACCGTTCGAATTTTGCTTGAATCTCCTTCATTTGTTGAAATCGGAGGTCTTGTTGTTGATCAGACTTGCCGCGGAGAAGGAATTGGCAGACAGCTTGTAGAAACCTGTGAACGATGGGCAATCCAAACAGGGTTTAGTTCGTACTTGATAAGGAACTTTAATCACACTCAGGACTTTTAGGGAGGCTCAATGGTTATGCTAGAATTAACTTTGCATCCAACATTAGAAGGAAAAATCGCTGTGATTACCGGAGGAGCCGGTGTATTATGCCGGGTTATGGCGCTAGAGTTAGGTCGACAAGGAGCTAAAGTCGCGATTCTAAATCGTACCGCAGCTAAGGGAGATTTGGTTGCCGCTGAAATTACTGCCGCAGGCGGTCAAGCAATTTCACTCTCCTGTGATGTTACAGATCAACAGAGTGTTATGAAAGCCGCAGAAGCTGTTAAGAATCACTGGGGTCCTTGCGATCTATTAATTAACGGTGCTGGCGGAAATGATTCCTCAGCAAATACGACCCAAGAGATTTTCAAAAATGATGACCTGGAGAACCCGGACATATTCACTTTTTTTGACCTTAGTGTAGATGGATTTCGCAACGTGATGGACCTTAATCTGATTGGAACATTGATCCCAACCCAAGTTTTTGCCAAGCAGATGCTCGGCAGAACGGGCACATCTGTTATTAATATTTCATCCATGAGCGCACCTTCTCCAATGACCAAAGTACCTGCCTACAGCGCTGCCAAAGCAGGAATTAATAATCTCACCCAGTGGCTCTCCGTTCATTTCGCTGAGTCTGGTATACGTGTGAATGCCATTGCCCCTGGCTTTTTCCTTACTAAACAAAATGAGAAGCTGTTGGTTCGTGAAGATGGCGAGCTTACAGACCGTTCCCAAAAAATCATCTCTCATACTCCAATGCGCCGCTTTGGACAGCCGGAGGATCTGCTTGGCACACTACTCTGGTTAGCAGATGAAGCAATGTCCAGCTTTGTGACCGGAGTTACCGTCCCCGTTGACGGTGGATTCTTGGCTTATTCGGGAGTATAGACTAATCTAATGAGGGATTAAAATGATTGTAGATCCATTACGCGTATTCGTTACTGTAGCTGAACTGAGTCATTTTTCCAAAGCAGGAGAAGCGCTGAATTTATCTCAACCCGGTGTCAGTCTGCATATCCGGAATCTTGAGAATGAGCTCGGTGCTAAACTCCTGCATCGTTCTTCTAAACAGGTTAGATTAACAGAAGCCGGTAGTATTCTTTATAAACACGCCAAACAAATATTGGCTCATTTCGATGAAGCAAGTCAGGAAATCCATATGCTTCAGGACGAAGTCACTGGGAGTATACATATCGGCGCTAGTTTTACTATTGGTGAATATATTTTGCCGGCAAGACTTGCTGATTTTGCCAATCAATATCCGCAGGTCAAGCTGCAAGTGACGATAGGCAATACTGAGGAGATTATTGGAGGCGTTAAATCCAACGAACTGGACATAGGGTTTATTGAAGGCGAGGTCCATGAGAATGATCTCAACGTCACTCCTTATATGAAAGACGAGATGATTATGGTCGCCCCTGCTACCCACCCTCTGTCAAAAGCGATTTCTGTGGAGCAGAGCATGTTGCAGGATCAGGTTTGGGTGCTTCGCGAGCATGGCTCGGGCACACGAGCTTTCAGCGATCATTTCCTACAGGAGGAAGATATTTCTGTTAAAAGATCCTATGTCTTCAACAGCTCTCAAGGTGTTAAAGAAGCTGTGGCCTCCGGTCTCGGAATCGCCATGCTCTCCAGATGGATTGTACGGAAGGAACTGGAAAGTGGTGAGATCAAGGAGCTGCCAATCAGGCAACATCATCTGGAAAGGCAATTCTCGATCATCCGACATCAAGAATGTTCTTCTTCCTTAGCTACCGATGTCTTTATAAAAAAGCTACTTGTCTTTAGAAAAGACAAGTAGCTTTTTTTCTTCCACACTATGAAATTATACTTGATGTTCAACCAAATGCCCGTCTTCCAGATGCAGAACGCGGTCACACCATTCGAGCATCCGTTCATCATGAGTGACCATTACCGCTGCTTTCCCCTCACTCTTCACCTCATCAGCGATCATGCGTACAACTTCTCTTCCGCGTTTGAAGTCCAGACTGGCTGTCGGTTCATCTGCAAAGAGAATCGCTGGTTTATTCATCCATGCTCTAGCGATAGCTACACGCTGCTTCTCCCCACCGGATAGCTGCTCCGGATAGTGATTACGCCGTTTCCAGATATCCAATCGTTTCATCAAATCGGCAGCCCGTTCCTTCGCTTCCTTAGCACTCATTTTCCCCTGCTTAGCTACAAAAAGGAGTTGCTCCTCTACCTTCAAATAAGGCAATAGTTGAGCGCTTTGGAACATAAAGCCTATCTTCTCTAAACGGAGCTCTGTCAGCTCACTTTTACTTTTATCTGTAAGTGATTCTCCATCTATAAAAATCTCACCGCTAGTAGGTGTTAGAAGCGCACCAGCCGCTGAAAGGAATGTACTTTTCCCTGTTCCCGAAGGTCCAAGGACAGCAACGAATTCCCCTTCATTAACGATCAGATTCAAATTGTTCAGCACAGACACCGTTGTGTCGCCATCACCGTAGTTTTTGGTTACTTGCTTCATAATTAGTTTTGCACTCATGCTCCAGCCCTCCCAATAGCTTCTAATGCATCTACTTTTGCCACTTTAGCGACAGAAATTAGTGATCCTAAAAGAGACATCCCAACGAATAAACAGCTGGTTAAAAGAATGGTGGAAGGCTCTAGTTGGAATGGCATCGAATCTGGCAGGACCTTATTCATCCCAAAGGTAAGCAGTAAGCTAATGCAAAGACTTGATATAGCTAAAATCATGACCTGCCCTACCACGCTCCAAGCCAAGTAAGACATTTTAGTACCCATCGCCTTCAGAATACCAAACTGACTTGTTTTCTGAATCGTAATGACATAGAAGAATACCGCCAGAACAAACGCTGCGATCACAAACAGGAAAACAATCATCATTAGCAGTGAACCCTGCTCTGCCGAGTAGCCCGGAATATTGGATATAGCTACTTTTTGCGTAATGACCTCTACATCTTTTACATTCGTTGAAATCTTATCTACTTGATCAGCATTCGCATTCAGGGCAATCACATTAAACGGTACCGACGAAGAGGTTTCTTCTCCTTGGTTAACCCCCTGCTTCATAGCTTGCCAATCCTGATTGTTGATATAACTACTGGGGTATGGCTGTATGAGCTATCCTCAACAAAACCTGCAACAGTAAATTCCATCCCGGTTGCCTGATCACGAATAATACTGCCAAGTTTGATTCCTGACTGTTCGAGGTCACGATCAACAAGGACTTTACCGTTTGTCTCATTAGTAATCTTGTCACCTTCAGCTACTTTAGGGGCTAATAACCCATTCATATCTACTGCAAAAAAAGTAATATCTGCTTTAACGTCTGCATCATTAGCAGTGACAGTGCTCATCTGCATTGCAAGTGAAGACGCATTATTGTCTCCAACTACTGAACGTACATTCTGGAGCTCCGTATCTGTTAACTGAGAACGTCTAAAGGTCTGATCCGCATCACCTTGTACTACAAAATAATTCGCCGGCATGTTCTCTACTGCAGAGATATTTGCATACGCTAATCCTCTGGCTAGTCCCGTGACGAAAAGTACAAGAAAGGAAACCAATAACATGATAACCATAATTAATAGGTATCTGGCTTTAGAATGTCGCATTTCCCTTAAGGCTAAAAACATATTACCACTCCTTCTAATCTGTATAGTCACAGTTTAGAAGATGAAAATGAACGGAGTATGAATAATGAATTACAAAAGCGGAAGTGTAACTGTAAAGGTAGTCCCTTCACCCAAAGTACTGGTTACTTCAATGGTTCCGTTATGCGCTTCTACGATTTTTTGAGAAATCGCAAGTCCAAGTCCGCTGCTATGTGTTTCATGCGTTCGTGCTCGATCTACTTTATAGAAACGATCAAAGATTAACGGTAACTCCTCGGCTGAAATGCCTTCACCAGTATCCGACACAGAAACAATACAGTTCTGTTCCACTAGCTTCGCGGAAATCATAATGGAACCTTCAGCAGGTGTGTATTTTATGGCGTTGGAGAGCAGGTTCATCCATACCTGGAACAATAGATTTGAATCACCTAGAACGCTGATGTCAGCAAGATTCAAACGCACGGCCAGTTGTTTCTCCGTTAATCTCCATTCCATGATTTGTACGACCTGTCTTAGTTGTGCACGCAAGTCTGTCGACTTTTTCTGTATGGAATTAGGATCATAATCAAGTGAAGACAAGGTAAGCAGCTGTTTGCTAAGCAATGAAAGACGATGGCTTTCTTGGTCAATAATATTGAGATACTGTAACCGTTCATCCTCAGGTAAGGTAGAATCTTTTAAAGCTTGGGCAAATCCCTGAATAGATGTTAATGGCGACTCAATTTCATGCGATACATTAGCGACAAATTCCTGACGTGCCCGATTTGTTCGTTCCAGCTCCCGGCTCATAATCATAAAATGGGAAGCTAGCTGACCAATCTCATCACGCCGCCACGTATTCAATTTGATATCGTATCTGCCTTTTGAGATCCGTTTAGTGGCCGTCGTCAAACGTGTAATAGGTCTGACCACATGCAGTACGCTAATCATTACAAATCCTAAGCTAAACAACACGGTGAACCCAATGATCACAGCAAAAAAAACGCGCAGCTCCCCGAACTGTACTTCAGCATCCGGCCGCATAAACAAAGCATACGTCTCATTGTTTACTTTTACAGGAACACCAATTGAATTGCGCAGTTGATTATCAAAAAAGCCGGTAATAAATGCACTGTCCGGAAACTCAGCAACCCCATGATAAATTTGCCCATTCAGAACCTTTTGTAGTTGCTGCTCATCCAAATCTTCTTTTCTAAAGGGCTTACCGTAGAATCTTGATTCCCCTTCAGCATCTGTTAAATAGATTTTATAACCCAGCTTGGCTATACTCCGCAGATAATCCTCCATCGTCTCCGGATGTGATTCTGCGAATTGTTGAACTTCTATTGCCATTCCGGTAAGTTTGGCATCGTTCTGAGATTTAATCTGGGCTTGATAGTAAATATTAGACACCAAAAATCCAAGAAGGCTACTCACCACAATTACTGAACAGAAGACAATACACATCCGGACATACAAGGATCTCATACGTTAACCATCTCCAATTTATAGCCAATACCTCGAACTGTTCGGATCACAAAATCTTCCTGATAATCTACGAAGCGCTGACGCAAACGTTTGATATGTACATCGACTGTTCGCTCATCACCTTCATAATCCATGCCCCATACCAGTTCAATTAACTCACTACGTGTATATAACCTGCCTGGATATTGTGCCAATTGAGCCAGAAGCTCAAACTCTTTTACCGGCAGCAGCAGAACCTCATCACCATCGGTTATTTCATAATTTTTGCGATCAATAACTAGAGAATTTAATCGAATCCGATCATCTGAAGCAATGGAATAGCGGCGGAATAAAGCTTTGATCCGAAATAGCAACTCTTCAGGCTCAAAAGGCTTCGTTACATAATCATCCGTCCCCCGCAAATAACCTTGCTCTTTATCACTCAGCTGCTGGCGTGCTGTCAATAAAATGATCGGTATATCATACGTTTCTCTAATATGCTGACATAGCTCTAACCCATCTACATGTGGCATCATTACATCTACGACCGCTAAATCCGCAATACTGTCCTGCAATTTATGTATCGCATCTCGGCCATCACTGGCCTCCATCACCTGATATCCTTCCCTTGTTAGTACATGTTTTAATAATGTTCGAATATTCACATCGTCATCTGCTACTAAAATCTTCTTCATCATTTACACTCCCTGAATAATGGATGAACTCATAGTAACAACTTTATAACGATAGAACAACTAAAGTCAGATCAAACAAAAGGCTTGATACTCTCTCTAAGTGTGGTAACCGGCCGCTCCATCAGTCTCTCCAGATCTTTTGATGTAGAAGCAGTGTCTATCTTCGCAAGAAACGAATATATCCAATGTTGAACGCTTGAATCCTCGCGAAACGTAATTCTTTTCCCTGATAACTCTGATAATACATCAACTAATTCGTTAAAGTCCCAAACGCTAGGTGCGGCTAGTTCGTAGATTTGGTTCTCATGTCCACTTGTTGTAAGAACCTTTGCCGTAGCTAAAGCGAGATCCTCACGAGTGACTGAGTTAAACTGCCAGTTCCCTGGATAAGTGGTTAACTCGCCGCTTTCCATGGCTTCCTTCAACCCAAGCACACCCACAAAATCTATATACAAAGCGTTACGCAGAAACGTATAATCTATCCCTGATTCAAGAATCATCTGCTCAGTTAGTAAATGAACATGATAAGAAGGAATCGGACCTTTGGGGGGAAATGCAAATCCAGTATAAAGCAGATGTTTCACATCGGCTTTTTTTGCTGCATGAATGACCTGAGCATGCTGATTTAATCTGATCTTATCATCGGTATGAGAGCTGGAGATTAGAAGTAACGTTGTGACCCCTGTAAAAGCTTCAATCAGCGAATCTAACTGGTCATAATCGCCAAAACGGACTTCGAACCCTTTTTCTAAATAATTAGCAGCTTTCTCTCGCTGACGAACACAAGCAATAACTTGACTAGCCGGAACATACTTCTCAAGGTTCTCCATAATTAAGCTGCCTAATTGGCCTGTGGCTCCTGTAACCATAATCGACATACATAACACCCTTTCTGTTATTCGAATGTACTCAGTTTTTGTAATAAAAAGATAAGTTGGTGCAGCTCCTGATCATTCAGATTCTGCATTCTCTCTGCAACAGCCTGACGATTCTCTGGAAGATGCTCTAAAAGTAATTGCTTGCCTTCACTTGTAATCGAAATGACGCTTTTTCTGCCATCCTTGGTATCATTCGAACGGGTTATTAATCCATCTCGTTCCAATGGTATTAACAGCATGCTTATATTAGCTTTGGTAACTCCAATAATTTGAGCCAATGTAGAAGGTAAAATCGCACCTCCCTGTTTAGAGATCTCCACCAAGATACGAATTCTTGCTCCGTTCAATCCTTTCGACTGCCAATATTTCTCAGAGACAGAAACCAAATTTGCAGTAGCTTCAACTAATGTAAAAAATGCTTTGGTATGCAATGGCTGATTCAGCACAACTTGTTGTAAATGATCCATATTCTATAATTCAGCTCCAATATAGTTAAGTCCTTAACTTTTTTCAAACATACTACAATCCCCATGCGTTGTCAAAAAAAAGAAGCTGCCTCACCTAGCAGAATAAATCTGCTGATGAAACAGCCTCTAAATATAAACTCACCTTAGATTAACACCGTTTTTGTGGAAACAGGCTCTTCACTGTATTTTTTAGAACCCTCCAGCATAACCTCCAGCTTAATGATCTCCGACCGGCTTGCTAAACGAATTGGGGGTCCCCATGTTCCATAACCTGACGACACGACTACATGCAAATTGTCCTTACGAAGATATCCCCAGTCCAGCTCGAACAAACGTTTAGTGATCCAGTGATTTGGAGCAATCTGTCCTCGGTGTGTATGACCAGAGAGT
Organism: Paenibacillus sp. FSL L8-0333; assembly: GCF_037965665.1. NCBI lineage: Bacteria > Bacillati > Bacillota > Bacilli > Caryophanales > Paenibacillaceae > Paenibacillus > Paenibacillus sp. FSL L8-0333. Next base: position 3,182,773 of record NZ_CP150186.1, on the reverse strand, counting down.
AGAACGTCTACCCCAGCTTGAGCGGCTACGTCGAAGCCTGTAGGCTGATGATCCATCATAATCACAGGACGTGTAAGATCAAGTCCTTCGAGCAAGGAGCTTACACTTTGTCTGCCACCGGCTTCCATCGCCTCGGCTGTCTTATCTTTTCGGCCTACAATATAGGTTCCTGCGACTTCTTCAACCTCATCTTGCAGGACCTTGATCCCAATACTACTCATCAAATCGGTATATTCCTTAATTGATCCACCATAATATTCGTGATTGCCCAGTACTGCGTAGACACCATAACGAGCTTTTAACTGTTTAATCTGTTCACTCATACTATTGCGGATAAAAGGTTCAATGCTGTCATCCAAGACATCTCCAGCCAGCAAAATCACATCGGGTTGCATAGCGTTCATTTGTGACACCATTTTTTTGAGATGACGATTGCCCACGATATTCCCTAAGTGCAGGTCTGAAGCAACCGCGATCGTTAATGGCGTGCTGGTGCCAATAGATTTATCAATAGGAATGGAATGTGTGCGGATCACGGTACTCCAGGCGTTGATTGAACCCCAGACCAGAAAAACTGCCAGTAATATCAGAATTGTCCCGCCCGCTTCTGCGATGTAATAGGTACGATCGATTCCCGACCATCCCAGTATCACGTATAATAGGTCTGCCAAAGGTAACGTAATGATAGCAAATTCCATACAGGCTAGATAATACGATCCAATCACTTTAAAGAATCTGGCGATCGGTTTAACCGATTTTGGCCATGGAATCATTCCAATGACATACGCAAAAGCGATGAGTATAAATAATGTCCAGAATACTGCTGACGAAACACCTGAAAACCATTCATCAATAAGCAGCCAACCGTGATAGCCAATGTAGAAATTAACAAGACCCAGAATGAGCAGCATAGCGAATCCTGAAGCTAACATTCGTAATGTTTTCATCGTTTCTCTCCCCTTTACCTAACTACTTCTCTACCTCTTATCTCAAATCATAACACAAACCGTTAACCCAGTATAAACTGCAATGCGGTGTTCGGAAAACATCGGAACTAAAAAAAGAAAATGCCCTTCGGCATCTTCTTTGGAGGTTTATCTTATATCGCTTTATCACGTGTGGCCATACATTGACCAATCAGCTTATCGCATTTATTGATGTGATTTATCAGCCAGTCTGTTAACGTTCGATTAAGCTTGATGGTTGAGAGTACGGACACTCCCTTTGTTTTGACCGTTTCTTCCAATTCGAGAACTGCCTTCACGAAATCAGCATGCGTCTGACGATGTTCAGCTAGTTCAGGGAAGTTGATCTCCTCCATCAGCTGCTCTTCATTACTGAAATGTTCAATCGTGTATTCTTTCAAGAATTTCAGCGTTTCCTCAATCTTTTCTTTTCCTTGCTGATTACTGCATGCTTCAAAGAACTCGTTCAATTTCGCTAACAACTGTCTGTGCTGGCAGTCAATTTTTTCTACACCGATATCATATGAATCTTTCCAAGCGATCATGAAATCACCATTCCGTTTCTTGAAAATTACATTTCAATTTTATTTTCCACCTTTCTCCACAAAAGAACTATTAACAACATCACAGGCGTCTATATTCAACCTTTAGCTGTACATATAGCACCTACTGATTTGGTACCTATTTAATAATCTCTACTTCATCACGGGTTCGATATGTACAAGTACATTGGAAACTTGGTGCCGGTCTTTTAACTGTTCTTCAATTTCTTCCGTAATATCATGGCTCTGCACCACACTTAGCTGAGAATCCACTAGTACAGTTGTGTCTACTAATACGTTATTCCCATGGATACGGGCTTTGATATCTTTTATGGATTGTACGCCATCAATTTCTGCCACAGTTTCTTTCATCTGTTCAAGCTCTTCCGCATCAAATCCGTCCGTTAGATCATGCGTAGCCTTGCTAAAGATATCCCATGCCGTCTTACAGATGATTAGTCCGACAATGATAGCTGTAAGCGGGTCAAGCCAAGGAACGCCTAAGGAGGAAGCCACAATTCCGATAAAAGCGCCCACGCTAACTATAGCATCTGATCGATTATCCAGTGCTACTGCCCGCATTGCGTTACTGTTAATGGCGCGGGCCAGCCTAATATTATACATATAGACAGCCATCATAACTACAGCACAACCCACTGCCGTCCACGCCGCTATAAGATCAGGACTTTCCAGTGCTGGTTGAATAAACTTGTTCACAGCTTGATACAAAACTTGAAGCCCTACCGCAATCATAATGAATGAAGCAATTAATGAAGCCACGGTCTCCGCTCTAAAATGCCCGTAGCTGTGGTTCGAATCCGGCGGTCTTCTGGAAATCTTCAGGCCAATTAGTACCGCGATAGAAGCAATAATATCGGTACTGTTATTCAATCCATCAGCAAGCAACGCTTGAGATCCTGAGACTGTACCTATGAACAGCTTGATAGCTGATAAAAAGATATAAGCAACGATGCTTAGCCAAGCTCCTTTTTCGCCTTGTTTAATGTCGTTATAAGTTTCCAAAAAAAAGAACCCCCAAAGAATAGTATTGTTCTATACTACACTTTGAGATTCGGGTGGGTCTAGAGAAACAGTGTTGCTACGGGGCGTAATAGTTCCCTCTGTCAAATAGAGTTGCAAGGTCGTAACTGTTTTGCAGAACGTAACATAGTTTGCCCCCGTTCAACTTTGCTTCCATTCTTCTGGAATAGTAACTTTTTGCTATTTTTATTGTCTAATTATAGTAATGACAAATTTAAAGGAGCGTGGAGTGATGATTCAGTCTTTGCCGAAGAAAATTGTTACATGTTTAGCTATAGGGAGTATTTTAATTCCAATAACAAACAGTGGATCAACGTCAGTCATTTCCGCAGAAAAAGCAGTTGTAAGCCTAAGTAACACTTATTACAGTGAAGTCACAGCCCCGATCCTAAAACCTGTTTGGTCAGCACAACTCGCCATTTTAAAAAAAGACAGAATCACCGGACAGGACATTACAGCACTCGCGGAAAACGGGAAGATCTTTGCGTTGCAGCGCAATGAAAAATTAACCGCAATGAATGCGGCAACAGGCAAAAAATTATGGGAGTTCGGAAGTGGATTAGCGCCGCTATTCACATACAGTAATGGATTTATCTACGGTCTGACCCAAAGCGGCTCCCTATATGCCGTTAGTGAGGCAGGTAAAAAAGCATGGTCGGCTTCCATAACACTCCCCAAAGCTACAAATATACAGCGTTTAGGATCTACTATTTATGTTACACAAGAGGAACAATTAGCAGCAGTTGACGCCGTAACCGGAAAGATCAAATGGAAGGCTGTAGAAAAAAGTAATAACTTTACAGGCTTATCAGATCTCATGGAAACAGATGGAGTCGTTATTCGCAGCTATCTGTCTCAAGGGGCCTTAACAACTGCTGGACTAGCCGCCTATGACAGTCTGACAGGAAAAAAACTATGGGACCAGACCCGGCAATGGATGCCGTTAGCAGTGAAGGATGGACTTCTCTACTCCATTACGAATACATTTATGATGGATGATGACCCGGTAAATCGTAAAGTCAAAGTATCCGTGTTCAACATAAAGACGGGAGAATTAAAAGGAGAACGTTTATATAAATGGACAGATACCGAGAATAAGGATGGTGTGTACACTTATAATGGGATGAATGGAAACGCGTTTTTGGATGGAAAAGACTTTTATATCTTTCAGGGTAGTAAGTTTGTGAAATATGATTTCTGGAATTATTCTGCAGAGGGTAAACCGGTGCAAACCTGGACCTCGATGGTTAAAGAAAAAGACTCTCCACTGAACCAAGTTTATCAACAAAGAATGTTATTTCAAAATCAAGATAAAGGTACTTTATCCGCACTTAAGCTAGGAACTGGACAGCTTGTCGACCTCAATATTGGAGAGAATCCAGTGGTACAGACGGATCTGTTCGGAAACGTGGTTTATAGTGGACAATCTGATGGCCTATTTCACGCTTATGACATGTTAACTCTGAAGCCTATTTTCACTGTGAACACAGGCTCTCGTAACTTTGCCCCTTCCCTTAAAACTGGAGGGATGCTGATGATTCGAACGGATAATAAGCTGCTCGCCATTAAACTTCCTGCATCTATAAAATAAAAAAGCCTGATTTCTCAGGCTTTTGGGCTTCAATAACTTATTCAGCCGGAGCTGTAAAAGTACGTGCAGCAAACTCGGCATCCAGCATGTAGAAGGCGTTGCTATCTTTATCAATTCGTTTCAGTTTACTGATGATGTTGCTAAAGAGTGCTTCTTCTTCTACTTGCTCGTCTATAAACCATTTCAAGAAATAAATCGTCGCATGTTCACGCTCATCCAGAGCAAGATCAGCCAAATGATAGAACCGTTTAGTGTTCTGTTGTTCATGCGCGAAGGCATGTTCAAAAGCATCTAACATCGAGTTATATTCGTTCTTCGGCTCTGGTAGTGCTTCTAGCGTAGCACGGTTATCCCGATCGTTAAGGAACTTATAAATCTTCATGGCATGGAACCGTTCTTCTTCGGCTTGAATTAGAAAAAAGTTTGCAAATCCATCCAGACTTTCGCCGGAACAATAAGCAGCCATCGCTAGATAAACATGAGCGGAATAAAACTCGAAATTCATCTGTTCATTAAGTGCTTGTACTAATCCATCTTTCATTGGACCGTCACCTCATTATTCAAATTTAATATGTAAATATTTAAGTTTATCTTATCACCGTGCTTCTAAGTCAGCAAGGATTCCTCTCCCAATATCTAATTTAGCTAACGAAAGGACGACTATTCAGATGATTAGATTGACCCGTCACAGCCTAAAGCCTAAGATTTCCGGTACACTCTTCATTATTGCAGCTATGGTGTCACTGTTCCTCATAGCTGGCTGTTCCAATAGCAGCAATAATTCACAATCTGAAGCTACCGCTACACCGACCTCCCAATCCACACCTTCACCAACCACCAGCTTGGGTCCCACCCCCTCAGCAGTCAGCGATCCAATTGCTCTTCAGGTTGCTGAGATGACTTTGGAAGAAAAAATCGGACAAATGCTCCTAGTTGGAATTGATGGAACTGTCCTTGATGAGCAAGCTAAAAAGATGATTACCGAGGACAAAATCGGTGGAATCATCCTCTATAAGGACAATATTAAAAGCCTGAAAGGGATGATCAGTCTTATCAATTCTATGAAAAAGAGTAACACTGGCAACCCTGCCCCACTATTCATTAGTGTTGATCAGGAGGGTGGAAAAGTCAGCCGGATGCCTAAAGAATATGCTACATTCCCTTCTAACGGAACAGTGGGTGCAAGTAATGACGCTGCTGCAGCCGAGAAAATGGGAAAGCTGCTCGCAAGAGAAGTACGTTCAGCCGGATTTAATATGAACTTTGCTCCCGTTCTCGATATCAATAGCAATCCAGACAATCCAGTCATCGGAGACCGGTCGTTCGGCAATGCTGCTGGCCAAGTCATTGCACTAGGGATTGCCGAAATGAAGGGAATTGAGAGTGAAGGCGTCATTCCTGTTGTCAAGCATTTCCCAGGACACGGAGATACTTCCGTCGACTCCCATCTGGATCTGCCGATTGTGAACAAAACAGCCGGTCAGCTAGCCGAATTAGAATGGCTCCCCTTCCAAGGAGCCATTAAAGAGGGAACGGACGCCGTAATGGTCGCTCATATTTTGTTTCCAAAATTAGATCCAGACAAACCCGCATCCTTATCGCGTACCATTATTGGTGAACAGCTTCGAGATGAAATGGGCTACCAAGGAATCGTAATTACAGATGATCTAACCATGGGAGCCATTATGAAGAACTACGATCTGGCCACAGCAGCTGTAGATACTGTGAATGCAGGTAGTGATATTCTCCTTGTTGCTCACGGCTATGATAATGAAAAACGGGTCATGGACTCTCTCCTGCAAAACGTAAAAAACGGTAAGATTCAAGAAACACGGATTGATGAAAGCGTCTATCGGATCTTAGCCTTAAAAGCCAAATATAACCTTTCCGATGAGCAAATCCCGGTTCCTGATCTTACCGATCTTAATAAAGATATTAACGTTTGGCGTCAAACAATTGAGAAGTAAAACCAAGGGTTAGTCATTTTTACTGAAGAACAACAACATCTCCAACCTTCAACCCAGAGAGAACCTCTGTTTTGTCCGTTGTTTCCAGACCCACTTCGATATCTTTTCGTTCATATTGCCCGTCCCCTTTATCCAGCATAACGTAGGAGAGGTCTCCTTCATGCATTACAGCTATGCTGGATACAACGGTGGCATTTTCTTTGCGAACTGTTTCAATTTCTCCGTTTAAGCTTAAGCCACCGATCAAATGCTCGTCAGGCTGCAGCGTGATCACCACTTCGAATTGAGGAACTGAACTGGTAGTGGCATTCTGACCTGAAGCAGTCTTTGCAAATTTCGCTACCTTCGTAACTTCTCCAGATAACTTCAAATCTTTTATAGCTGTCATTTTTACGTCGACCTTCATGCCTGTCTTTATACGGAAGACGTCTTGTTCACCTACAAGAGCAATGAATTCAAGCTTGTTCATATCTACTATTTTTCCGATATATTGATTATCTGTCACTGTTTGCGGAATTTCGCTTGCACTGTCAAATAAGAAAATGCCGGATGCCGGAGCATAATAAAGTGCTGTTTTGAGTTTGGTTTTTTTCTCTGTTAATTCGCGTGCCTGTATTTCGGCATTGACCTGATTAAGCTCGTCCCCTAGCCGTGTTGCTTCTTGGGCTGTGAGTGCTTTAATCCGTTCTGCTTCAGTCGCACCAAGGGCTGCATTCTCCTCGTCTTGCTGGCTCACAAATTCATTCAGCTCTGCTTCCAGCTTTGCTTTTCGGATAGTCGCCTCTTGTGTAGCAATCTCATTCTTTAAGGCTTCCTGATCGAGAGTAAACAGTAAATCGCCTTTTTTGACTTGTCCACCGTTCTCAACCTTCCACTTTGTCACCTTTGAAGCATATGGAGCATAAACAAGCGTTTCTTTTTCATAATTAGAATTACCTTTAACCTGTATGGAATTGGTAATGGTCTCCTGTGTGACCTCAAAAGTTATTGCTTGTGGGGGTTCAACAGGCTCTAACTGCGCTTCAGGCTTATACATCTTATTGTATAGAAAATAACCTGCTGCAATTATAATCAGTACCAATACTATCCACTTGATTCTCCTCTTCATCACTTTGGCTTCCTTTCAACTTAAAAATAGCTAATCCCGTTTAATCGCCGTGAGTGCATTCGTTCTGGATGCACTGATCGCCGGATAAATACCTGATAATACCCCTGTCATTACCGCAAATGCGATCCCTACCGGGAGAGTCATCAGAGGAATATAAATCACCAAAGGCTCGCCTCCACCCATTCCTGAAGAGGTACCGATGAGCTTATTAATTCCTAATACAATCAAGTATGAAAAGACTATACCAAGCAATCCGCCCAACATCCCGAGCAATGCCGCTTCTGTAATGAACATATTGCGGATCTGGCCCATATTGGCGCCCAGCACTTTCATGATACCGATCTGCCGCCGTCGTTGATGAGTGGACATAGTCATCGCAACGATAATGGAGATCGAAGCAATAATTAGAATAAATACACCTACACCGAGAGCCGCTTTCTTGACCATGCTGAAGGTATCAGCGAGTGCCTCTTTTTGATACAAATTCGTGCTTGTCGTTAGTGTAAGTTTCTGAATAAGCTTCTCTAGTTCCACGATATTCTCAGTGCTGTCTACCTTTACAATCGCTGAGTTATAGACACCCTTTTGCCCAGCGGTTCCACTCGATAGCTTCATTTGTTCTACAAGCCGCTCGCCAGTCTCTAGTGACACATAGATCTTCTTGTCGTACATAGCCATATTCTCGTTCGTTCCACTCGGGTTGTCGAGGATCCCCACCACTTGAATCGGTGAGCTAACTAACATCCCTCCGGTTTGAGAGGCGGGATCAAAAGATTGTAATTGAACCTGTTGCTTGTACATATCTGTTGGAAGCATACTTAAGCTGTTGTACTGTTCCATCAACTTATTGTTATATGGATCTGTACTCAGTTGTTCAAAAAGCCGCTGCCGAGTTTCGTTATCAATCAGTCCAACGGTTGCACCATAGTTCAGTACAGCCATTCCCACTAAATCAGAAGCCCCGCCTTGTTTGAATTTCTTATCATATTTCGTTAACAGGCGTAGATCGGTTCCAATAAGCTGTACATCTGTTATTTTATTATCGATAGTCAACATCTGTATGTACCCTAGCTCTTGAAAGGGAGCTGCTGCAGTTACATGCCGCAAGCCTTTAATAATCTCCAGCTTTTGCGCCGTCAGCCTGCCGGGATCAAGCTTTTCATTGGCCGCAGACGATCCGCTGCCACCGCTGCCTCCTCCTTGGGAGGGTATACCTCCGTTGGGCGACACCGTAATTTCATCCATTTTGAAATTGCGGTTGATTTCCCGCTCCGTGTAGCTCTGTGCGGAGTCTCCTATACTTAATGCAACTATGATTGCAGCACATCCAATGGATATGCCAGCCATACAAAGACCTGTGACAACTTTCCGCCGTTTGACCTGTTCCCAAGCCAAGCGGGAAATATCACTAATCCTCAATGAGTATACCCCCTTCGAGTTCAGTATCCGAAGAAGTTTGGTTTTCAGTAATCATATATCCGTCCCGAAGCGTGAATATCCGCTGCATTTGCTCCGCGACTTTTAGCTCGTGAGTTACAACTATGAAGGTGGTCTTCATCTTCTTGTTCAGGTTAAGCAGGATATTGATAATTTCTTCTTCTGTCTTCGAATCTAGGTTTCCGGTTGGTTCATCTGCAAAAATAACAGACGGTTCCGTAATTAAGGAGCGCGCAATACTGACACGCTGCTGCTGTCCGCCAGACAACTGGGAAGGGAACAAGTCGGCTTTATCAGGAATGCCGACCCCTTCCAACAATTCTAAAGCTTTTTGTTTACGTATAGAGGGTGCAACGGATTGAAAAACCAGCGGCAGCTCTACATTTTCACGGACTGTCATGCTAGTAATCAGCTCATACGCTTGAAAGATAAACCCGATATTTTTTCTGCGAAATTCCGATAGCTTATTCTCACTCATCTTCACGATATCTTGATCGGCAATATAAATATGGCCTTCAGTAGGCTTCATTAGTCCTGCCATCAGATTCAGCATCGTTGACTTACCGGAACCCGAGCTCCCCAGCAGTGCTACCATCTCCCCCTCTTTCACAGAAAAGTCAATTTGATGAAGCACTGCTGTAGTTTCATTACCGTTTTTATAAGAATGCGTTACATTTTCCACTCGCAACATTGGAGCTGCTCCTCTTCGTACAATAATAGATATGAAATGCTATTTCTCAGTTACAACTGCTCTATCAATCTTGATGTTATAAGCTTGACTAGCCAGCTCGATCCGTTCGCCTTGGAATTCATCGTACAGCGTGATCCGGTAGGTACCTCCTGACAAATTCTTATACATATTATTGCTAAAGCTTGCTGTATACGAGTTGTTGGTCCCTTCAAGAATATCAGTACCGATGTTCAAGCTTCGTTCCTGAGAAAGACCATATGGGTCCGTCATTTTCAGGACCAGTTTATGCGTGAAGGTACCCATATCATAGCTGCTATCACGAAGAAGATTGTAATTCATAACTATATTTATAGAGTCACTGCCTTGTAATGAGCGCCCTTCTGAACTTAGAACGGACATGGTATACGGATAAATTGCCACCTTCGTCAAGTTTTTCTCTGGTGGAGTGGTAACCGGATTTAATGACAGTGAAGCCATATTAATAAATCCAGTGGATTCCTGACCCGGTTCCGTCAGCTTATTCCCAGTAATCCCTGGCCCTAGGAACAGGCTAACATCAGAAGTATTAACGGCCTTCGGAACCTTCGCCCAGAAGGTGATTAATTGCTTACCGCCCGGAGTAGCAGAAGTATCTGGTTGATTGGCTGTAGCTTCGAATAGCTGACCGTCTCCCGTTTTGTAATAAGCTTGGAGGCGAGCCATTTTGCTTTGTCTTTTCTCTTCACTGCTCAAAAGGAGCTCTGTGTATACGAGATTGGAGTTAAGTCCTTCATAAATAATGGTTTTGTTCTCTTGCACTTTAGCGTTCTTACCTTTACCAGAGATAACATAACTTCCTCCAGTTTCAATAGAAGCTACAGCGTTCATCATGCTGTTAGTAGTAACTGATAGGAACGAGCTCTTCTCTTCTTTTACCATAGAATAAAGATTTAATTTTAGTTTATCGAACTCTTGTGTATAAGGAATTTTGGCAAACACATAGATTTCAGCGTTTTTACCTGGTCCAATCGTTGAAGTTTCCTTATCCATAAACAGTTCCGTTGAAGATGACATGTCCTCATTGTCTACCTGAACAGCTCCCTTTAATTCCGGCAGAGACAAGGCAACCGATTGGGTATTCGTAATATTTAATCTGGCAACTACGATATCGTCGTCTTTCCATGGAAAACGCTGTAAGGAAACTAAACTGTAAGTAAACGTCCCATATTCATTTGTTGCTCTATATTCGAGCCCTTTCTGTATCTCTGGACGCAAGGTATAGGAGATTGTAAAGTAAGCAACCGGAACAGTTAGTTTAGCTGTGTTGCCCGTAACGACATTGGTTCCACCAGTGCTTCCAGTTCCTGCTCCGTCTCCGGTAGTTCCCGTCTCACTATTATCTGGAGCAGAAACAGCCTCAATCATCTGCAATTGCAGTGAATTCTGTTCTACTTCAAGGGGGACTTGTGCGGTAAGCGGGATGATTTTTTCCTCCAGAGGTTTTATGGTTAATCCGCTCAAGCCCTTAGAATTGATCGGAAAGGTTGTCCCAGTTGAGGATTTGACGGCAAGCTCATAAGAAGGTAACGTAACGGCTGTCTTCCCTGTATTCTTCACTCGCAGCTGAAAAGTCCAGAATCCCTTATTGTTCTCTGCGTATACGGTTGCGTTATTTAATTGTGTTTCAATCGTATTGTTATTGATGGTAATTTTCTTGATTACACCTTTGCCAACTACCAAATTTGGTGTTGTAGCCGCAGGCAGCTTGTACGAAGATTTGGCAATCTCCAGCTTCAGCGCCTCATCCTTTTGGGTGAATTGCAGTTTCATATTATCCGTCTTCATATACGAAGGAATTTCTGTAAGATAATAAATGGTCTTTTTCTCTTGTGGCTGAATTTTATAACTAAGCTGAGAACGGTCAAGGGCTAATTCATACGAGCTTCCCCCTGCCGAGACCAAATATGCTGCGTAACCAGGATCACTTAATACTTTGCTGCCTTTATTGGTCAAGCTTATGCCGACCTTGGCATAAACCTTTCCGCTGTATTTGTAGAGCTCCAAGGATTCACTTTTAGCAACAACCGGAATGTCATTCATTGTAGTGCTTACAGTTTTACCGTTTACAGCGGTTGGCGAATAGTTGGCGGGTATATTAAAAGTTCCTACTTGCTTGAGATACCCCTTGGTTTTGGAATCCCAAACGTACATTGGAATCTTGATACCTTTTAACGAGTTTACCTGGCCGACATTAACATAATATGTAACGCGCAAGCTTTCATTAGAACCCACTTTTTTCTTAGTAGAGTCAGCACTTAGTGGATTCCCTGGAATGACAGAGCCGCCAGAGGTCATAACTCTCGAAAAATAATACAATAGGCTAGCACTTTTGTTGCTGCCATTCGAATAGTTAATTGTATAAGTTAAAATATTGCCTCCAGGCTGTGACCAAATATTCACATCTTCCAGTGTAGCTTTGATATTAGCTCCTAAAGAAACGGAACCCAGATTACTAGGAGCTGCTACAGTTGCAGCAGCTACCGCAGATTTTGGCTGAACAGAACTAACTGATGCAGCCGAAGCGGTATGCCCTGTCAACTGGCTTATGACAAAGGTGCTTAAGAGTAAAACAACATATGTACTGCTATGCTTTCTCATTGACTTCCCTCCACGAGTATTTTACTAGAATTATTATAGTGGTTAGAGCAGATCCAATTGTATCCATGTTGTAACACTTACAGGCCTTTTGTAACCTATTTGTTCCAATTTGCATATATTCTGAAAACGATTCTATAATTTCAGTTGATTTTTCAAGGCTGCAATATCAGAAGCCGCAGGCTGGTCTTCTCCGTATCTAACTTTTTCATATATTTCAATCAATTGTTCTGACGCAGCTATAGAATCTTCATCTCCCTTACGTTTATGCTTGTTACGATCTCCCCATAGCAAAACATCCCTTTTTGTTTCCTGCGGCGTAAGATAACTTTTCATTTCATAACCGTTATCGCGCTTTATATTTAGCCACCGCCGATAAAGCCAACGTACACGTTCCTGCTCGCCATTCATCTGTTCCCAGCGATCCTTTCGATGTTTTGAAGGAAGACGTGAGCTCCAGAAATCCTTCAACCCTCGAACGGTTTGTTCCCAAGTAAAGACGCTTTTCTCTTCGTCAAGATATGCTGTATTATTCTTAGGGGCATGTTCCCTACGTAACATCGATAACAATGCATCTATGGCTCTCCGCCACTTTTCTCCAGCATTTCTGTACAACCAGCGAAGTGCATAATAGGCTACAAACCCCAATAATACCGCTGCCAAAATATAGAATCCGTACTCTAGTATAATAGCTAGCCAGCCCCGCTTTTGCTCGCCAACAGGCGGTAACATCGGAGTTGCTGGCGGCAATTCTGCTGGCGGAGGCTCTGGTTCTTTTGTGCCAGAAAATAACTGATTAATAAAATTGAAAAATGAGCGTAAGAGTCTCCATACCAGTGTTCCTATAGCTTTGCCGACACCTGCTGCTAGTACAGCTGCAATAACTCCAATCACAATGACATATATACGATTATTCCGTTGTATCCCTTTGGGCAGCGTTTCATTCTCTTCAGTAAGTGCGCTGTATCGTATATAGCTGCTATTAGAAATAAGTAAAGTCAGTATTAAATACAGACTGCCACACCAGGTCAATAACGGCACACTTGGCTCCAATTCAGGAACTCTATGAAACGCTATAGTAGCTACAAAATAGATTATTATACCTATCCAAAACATTCTGAATCTATTATTTCTAGAGTCTACCGTCATCCCTAAAAATGTACATATAAATCCAGCCACACCTAAGGGAAGGCTTTCGATGGATAAACTCCCTGAAACCGCACCTAATAATACCCCGAGGATTAAGGCGGCAAGCAATTGCTTCCATCTTACATTGCAAAAATTGCGCAAAAGAATGCCCGCTAAAGCTAGTATAGGCAGCGCAATCAACCATATTTGTTCATCTTGTTGGGGCAACAAATAAATCTGAAATAGAACCCAAACCGGTAGAAATAGCAACAATTCAATAACAGACCACAACCAGAGTTTGACTGTTTCCCTTACATAGCCAGACAACGTAAGCTTCATGCGCTCTCTCTCCCTTGTTCCGGAATATCCAGCCATTCCACACCATTGCCTTGCTGCATTAGGAGATCCGTCGCCTTTTGCACTTCTGCTCCTCTATGGCAGCTTATGATTAGAAAGTCTGTGTCACTAATTCCACTCTCAACCTGCAATTCCAATAGTCGACTCATAGGAAGTGTTCTATCCAGCTTCAGCCTTGCCAGCAGCTCTAACATATCTTCGAGCTGAGCCATCGGCTCTGCTTCAATTGGATCTCTTTCGCCAGCATCGTCCAATCTGCCATTACAGATTAATCCGGTCTCAATTCCATGCTGCATTGCGTATTCAGCTATAGTCGCTGCATATCTTATTCCTTGCTCGATTCGTTCCACATCAGTCACCGTTCTCCACATGGAATCACTGTCCTCTATATTCAGACAGATGACGAGCCGGGAGTCAGCAGTATAATCTTTTTTATGAACCTGCATAACACCAGTACGTGCTGTAGCCTTCCAGTTTACCAATCCCATAGAATCTCCTGAGCTATACTCACGAATGCCAGCAGTCAGAAAAGGGTCTTCAACGATCCATCTTTTCACAGGAAGCTCACCCAGCCAGCTATGAATGGGCAATGGAAGCTCGTCTAGATTCAGCAGAACGGGATAGATCAATAACTCTAACTCGAGTGGATACGTTTTGTTTTTTCGAGTCAAACCAAATGGATCTCCCGTTGTCATAGTCACGGATTCCAAACGATATAAACCACGACGCTCACATGTCACCTGATGCCGTCTTTTAATATGACGATAAGATTTTAAATAGAATAAACTAATATGATTCTGAGAGATTTCTCCTGTACTAATCCCAAGATTATCCTGACTCCCAAATTCCAGACCTCTCGCAATACTAGACTCCAATCGGAGCCACGGCAAAGGAAGAAGTTTCGCATTAACGATCTCCTCGATCATCTCAATACGTTCTCCTTCATAAGCAGTCTTGCGTGAAAAATAGCGAGAATAACTAAGCGCTTTCAGGCCATTTCGTTTATAAATGTCAGCAAGAAGTAACACCAACGCCACAGTAATGAAAATGAACCAAGGCAAAGCCATAGGTCATTCCACCTTTCCGCCTCTTAAGGACGTCACGGGTTCAGCAGGCACCTCAACTTCACGAAGCACTTGCAATACAATATCCGCGGCTTGTCCCTCTCTTGAGCCTAATCCCCGATGAAGCAGCAGACGATGTGCAAGCACGGAAACAGCCACGGCTTTGATATCATCCGGTGTTACATAGGACCTGCCTTGAATAAGTGCATATCCCTGAGCAGATCTAAGCAACGCGCCACTAGCACGTGGACTCGCCCCCAGTTTTACTGCCGTAGAATTACGGGTAGCTTCCGTTATCCGTACGATATAACCTAATAAATCATCACTGATACTTACCGATGCGGCTAAACGCTGTGCGGCTTGAATATCTTGTGCCGTTGCTACAGGAAAAGACTCTTCGAGCGGATTATTCTCACGAAAACGCTGTAAAATATGTATCCCTTCATCGAAGGTAGGATAACCCGTAGTAATCCGCATCAAAAATCGATCTAACTGAGCCTCAGGCAGTGGGAAGGTCCCTTGGTTGTCTATCGGATTCTGAGTAGCAATGACAAGAAATGGTGCTTCTAATCTGTGCGTTACGCCATCGATAGTAATTTGCCGTTCCTCCATACACTCTAATAGGCTGGATTGAGTTCTAGGTGTTGCACGATTAATTTCGTCAGCCAGCAGTATATTAGCAAATACCGGACCTGGTCTGAACTGAAACTCTCCCGTCTTCTGATTGTAATAGTTGATCCCGCTTAAATCAGAAGGCAATAAATCCGGTGTAAATTGAATGCGCTTAAATGAACAATCTAATGATTTGGCAAGAACCTTTGCGAGCAAGGTTTTACCCGTTCCTGGTACATCTTCCAGCAGAACATGTCCATTCGCAAGTAATGCGGTCAGCAGCAGGTCTACTCCATCCTCTTTTCCTACAATGACTTTGGCAAGATTGGCCCTAATAGATTTGATAAGTTCAGTAACTTCTTGAAGATTCATGTGAATGCACCATCCAATCTGAGGATAATTATGTAATAAGTGCTTTAATCATAACAGAAAGCGTACCCAATTTATAATTCACACAAAAAAGGCACTGTCCATAATTAGACAGCCCCCGTCATCCTTTCGATTTTCATTTCACAGTCTTATGCCGATATCGAATGAAAGCTACAATCCCATAAAAGATAGGTATGCTTTCTACGATTAGCCAAATGATCACAATTGCAAAGCTTTTATAGTGTTCGTAATATCTGCCGACGTTTCGTGAATATAAGTATGCTATTGTCACTGAAGCCAGTGTTAAAAGAGGAACGTAAATTTTTTTACCATTAGTATTGAACAAACTCGATAGACATTTTGAAGCTATGTAGATAAGGAAAGAGCTGTGAATAAACATAGATGACGACCATATTCCAATCAAAAGCGGGTCAGTATTCCCTAATAAATTCTCTTCTTTCGAACTACGCACCATCTCAAGAAAAGGATATTGGAGCTGCTGACCAAGATGTGGACCAAAACTCAGCATCGTCAATATCCATCCAATTAAGACAGTGATTGATACATAGAGCTGTGCAAATACCAATCTTTTTAACATCTTTGCTTCAATTTTTAAATCAGGTGCAACGAACAAGAGAACAATCCATTCTCCAAACCATGACATGACCACAATAGAGTCTTTCATGGCGATTCCAGGATCATGATAATGAATAAAAGCTGGTAACATATTAAAATCCGCGTTCGAAAGGAACAAATTAAATAAAATGATCGTGGTTATTAGAAAAATAATAAATAATCCGTCGGCCATATATGTAATCGTTACAAAACCTAGACTTGCTGTGTACATAATCACCAAACCAATTACAAGCTGAATAAACAGCGGCGGAGTTCCTCTTAAATAATTTGAACCAAAGAATAGTACAAAGTTCTCTATATCGTAAGAAACATAATAAACACACCAGCATAGTAGGACCAGTAGCATAAATTTGTGTGGCCATTTGCCAATGATCTCTTTTCCAAAGTGAACCCAAGCTTGATTAGGTCGCAGCTTACCAACATAGATTGTAAACCATAATAAAATCAAGCCTAATAAAGAGCCAACTATTAATGCAATCCAGCCTTGATAGGAGGAACTAGCAATAATAGTTGGAATCAAAAAAATGGTGGTTTGTGAGCTGAAAAAAATAGTGATAAACCGGAACAGCTGCCACTTTGTTGTACGCATAACTTTTCCTTCCTCAGTTCTTTATTTTGCTGTTCCAAAATCTACAATGCGAAAGTCCGTTGCCACCTTAATATCTGCCTCGTGAGTGTAGTAATTATCCCAACGTTCTCTTACTTCCTTCCAAAGTTTCGGATCATTCCATTCCAGTAACATGCCGAGTTGTAGAACATCCGCACCTGCTTCTTGGGATAAACGTATAGCTTCGGTCAGATTAGCAGTAATTTTATCGCTTAGTTTCTCTGTAATGATATTACTGATCTCTTCTAGATTTCTTTTCTTAGGGTCCCTTAAATAAATCACACTAGCTTTTCCTTTTAATTTCACTGTGAACACTGGGCCTTTATCCGTTAGTTTTACTTTCTTTGAAGCTTTGGTGCTAACAAATACAACACTTGCCGCACTTTCTCCTCCATCCCAGGTAACAGAATAAACCGACAGCTTAAGCTTGCCTGCGGCCCATGCCAATGCCCTACCTTCTTTAAGCTTTAGTATTCCCTTCATTTTCTCATTCTGAAACAACATGGCCCCTTGAATGCCTGCCCAATATTGTGGTTTACCTTCTTTTGTAGTTTCCTCTTTTTTACCAAATGAAAGATTATTTATAGCAAACCCAACTCCAGATGCCTCGGCGAACAAGCAGTCCTTGATTGTAGTTGAAAACATATATTTTTCTGTTCCAAAGCTCATTAGTACATCAGAAGGCAATTGTTCGTAGATAGGTGTTAATGTATTCATCTCTTTGGCACTGCCGGGACTCGCCATGACATAGGTTCCAAGGGGAAGGGCTGGCTCTCGTCTAATCCATAACAGAAGTTCACCGATTCCTTGTTCTGCATAAGCTTTCCCTAAGACGATTATTTTTAATTGGGAAAGACTAAGCTGACGTGTTAGGTCTTTTTGGACTAGTAACATGGCATCTGCTATCGTATCTGCGGTCTTGGAAACTGTAGAATAACTATTTCCATCGCCGCCACCACTAGCGGGTTGGCTTGATGAGTTAAGACGATTGGGCAAAGGAGAGTTAATCGTAATTTCAACGGTGCCTGCTTCTTTGCCTACATCTATAAACAAGCCGTATACAAAGGTTAATTCGTCCAGTTCCACCTTGGACGACCAGCAGCCTGTTACATTTAGGAGTAGAAGTATAACAACTCCAATTTTTAGAGTTCTCATTTTTGTTTCTGTCTCCTTAGATTCCTGTTGCTATAAATGTTGCTTCGTTTCTTCATATAGTTAGAGGGAAAACGAGATAATGTGTCCTTCCAGTCTTGTAACACCAAAGGAGCAACGGGTTGTAAATACGGTGAACCTAACGGCCTAAGATTAGCCAGATGCCCGTAAATCAAAAAGGCTGTAATATATACCCCGAGTAATCCCATCGTCCCCCCCATAATCAATAAAGGGAAACGAAGTAAACGAAAAGTCAAACCCAGCTCATAATGGGGAATGATGTAGGTGGCAATTCCGGTAATAGAAACAACAATGACCATTGGAGCAGATACAATTCCTGCTTGTACCGCAGCTTGACCGATGACTATACCCCCAATAATAGAAACGGTCTGGCCCACAGGCTTTGGTATTCGGGTTCCAGCTTCTCTAAGGGCCTCGAAGGTAAGCTCCATGATTAAAGCCTCAGTCAAGGCTGAGAAAGGAATATTCTCTCTGGCAGATGCTATCGTAATTAACAGGTTTGAGGGAATGATCTGAGGATGAAAGGTTGTAATCGCAACATAAAGCGATGGAAGAATCATGGATATGATGGAGAACACAAATCGAACGATTCGAATCCAGCTTGCTGCATAGAAGCTTTGATAATAATCCTCAGAGGATTGTAGCATTGTAAAAAAAGATGTAGGTGCAATCATTGCAGTGGGTGTGCCATCCTGTAATATTCCAATCCGGCCTTCCATTAAAGAAGCTGCCACCGAGTCGGGGCGTTCTGTATATTGAAATACCGGAAATGGTGTCAAGTTCCCCTTCCGCAATTGTTCCGATATATAACTAATGCCCAATATTCCGTCAATTTCTATTTCATTTATTTGCTTTTCAATTTCAGCAAGAACTTCTTTTTTATAAAGACCTTCAATGTATACAACATACACATCGGTTTTTGTATATTTACCAATCGTATAATGAATAGTCTTTAGATCCGGATGTTTAATTTTGTGTCGGAGCAGGGACAGATTCGTTTCAATATCTTCAATAAATGCCTCTTGAGGTCCAATCACCACAAGTTCATTTTGTGATTCCGTGACCGATCTTTTCTGATATTGCGTGATCTCAAAATAATAAACATAAGGAAGCTCCTCAAAACAAAGCACTACTTTTCCAGCGACGATCAGATCTACAGCCTTGTTTACGTCAAACTCCTTAAGATACGGGATTGGAAAAACAGCTCCTCGATCCAGTCGTTCTAAAAAATCAGACCATTTGTGCTCTGAATTTGCTTCATTTCTTAGCGGCAATGCAATATCCTTATGAAGACTCAGGGAATTCACAATGAATGGGATATAGATCAAGTGGCAGGAATGCCCGTGAAGGCGAATGGATTGAAAAACTGCATCACTAGATCCCTCTAGTTGTTCTTTAATTGTTTCAATAATTCCAGACATCTGCAGCATACCTCCAAGATTGTGACTTGTTAATCTGGCTTAGTTTGCCAATGAAATGGAAGGTTTATTCTTATATCAGAGCAAAAAGGCATGAGTCCGGTATAGTACCGAACTCATGCCCATCAAACCCCTAGATTTCAAATCAAGGAAATGTAGCACCAATATTAGTTCCGCTAGGTGTTCCAGATCCGATTAGGTCGCTACCCCCAGTTAATTTGAGGAAACTGCCCAGACTAAAAGATCCATCAGCATTTCGCACCACTGAAGGCGTAAGACTTACAAAATCAGCGGCACTGGCTACCAAACCCTTGGCATTGGTACTTGCATTACTCTTCCACCACACATTAGTACTTAGAATATCGGTGCCACTTGTTTTATCGCTCGATCCTCCTGCAAAAGACAAGTTGTTCGTAAATTGGTGAGTACCGGTATCAAAAGCAAAGTTACTCTGTCCGTTACTCCAAGAAGTATTATTTGTTAACTGGATGGAACCTGGATTACTGTTGTAAGTGAATCCGTGTTTTTTATTTTGAAATGCGATGCTATTCAGTACAATGTGGTTTACTGCAATCTTTTCACCACCTAGTTTGAATCCATTCCCATCGCTGTTTGCCGTTGAATTTCCATCTGAGGTCTGTCCGTTCTTATAGGAGATACTATTCTTGATCGTCACCACTCCGATGGGGCCTGTTTCTGATTTACTGTAAAGATCCCAGCCGTCATCTGTATTCCATGCAGCTATACATTTATCAAATACGTTACCAGGACCTATAGTCAGCTTAGCAGCAAAACCATCAGCGTCTTCTCCATTATCTGGATCATAATTATCATGAGAGTATACTCCAATGATTTGATTATAGCTCGGCCATTGACTCAT
Organism: Paenibacillus sp. FSL L8-0333; assembly: GCF_037965665.1. Classification (NCBI taxonomy): domain Bacteria; kingdom Bacillati; phylum Bacillota; class Bacilli; order Caryophanales; family Paenibacillaceae; genus Paenibacillus; species Paenibacillus sp. FSL L8-0333. Next base: position 3,162,553 of record NZ_CP150186.1, on the reverse strand, counting down.
GCTGGTCAGAGATGAAGCATAACGGCTGATTTGCAGTCCCGAATCCCGGTTATGATGGGTTTCAACATTCTCAATAATGTTATAGTTCCCGCCAATAAAGAGCCCATTGTCTCCTGAGCCTCTTATCTCTAATCCTTTTACCTTCCAGTAGTTACCGTATATCTGCAAACCACGTTGAGCTGGGTCAAATGGCTGGGCGTAAAAATCCAGTATAGGCTTCTCAGTCCCATATGCAGCGATGTTCTTTCGTAAGTTAGAGCTTCCGCTATTATCTTGTCCAACAATTATTGTTGAAGAATACGTGTAAACCCCTCCACGCATATAGATGGTTTCCCCGGGGGCTACCTTCGTAATCGCTGAGGCCAGTGTGGTTGGACTACCAATTGTTCCTGCGTTGCTGTCCAGACCATTAGGGGCTACATAAATCGAGCCTGCAATTGGTGTTGCAGTTGGAGTGGCGGTTGGAGCTACTGTCGCAGTGGGGGTTGCGCTTGCTGTTGGAGTAGCCGTAGGAGCTACCGTTGGTGCAATTGTTGGTGCTACGGTAGGCGTAGATGTCGGAGTGCCCGTTGTGATATCGGAGACATTGATATTGTCGAACTTCGCTGCTGTCTTATAAGCTACAAGTCCAATACCTCCTGCTGTCAAATTGTTATCGTGTGCATTTAACTGCAAAACATCATTTACATACATTTTAAGCGAATCTCCACTAAGCTCCAGCCTAACTGTATAGGCAGTTCCAGTGGTTATAGGAAAATCAGTTTTACTAGCCAGTGTTGAACTTGAACCATTCACCTTTTTTCGTATTTCAAGCGTCCCACCATTACTGTTAGACAGAGATGCAGCATAATAGTTATTTCCGTCAACATAGCGCCCGCACACATAAGTTCGATTAGTTCCATTGAAATTATCAATCTTCACATCGGCTTGAACACTGTAATCTGTCCACGTGTTGCTACCGGAGAACGAACGTCCTTCGTTTTGACTGGATTGATAATACATATGATTGCCACTCTCTTCAACTACAGACCAAGTTCCTGTTGTACTCGTCCAATTGTCGGCATTTCCATTCTCAAAATCATTGCTAAAAATATTTGCTGCCTGTGCGGTAGGGTTACTCCATACCAAATTACCTAGAACCAGCGAAGTTGTAAGCGTAACCATAATTCCGAATGAAAATTGTCCTTTTAGTTTCACGTGAACATCTTCCTCCTTGTTTTTGTGATTTAAATAAAAAGCGAGGACATTCCTCCAATCCTGTGTCATCTATAACTCCAGCCTAATCTCAACTATAATTAATATTTTGAAGTTGTACAGCTACTTTGTGCCCATATTATTACATTTATTTAAATTAATATAAAAAAAGCACCCTCGATCTCACTCGAGAGTGCCTTATCTATACCCTTAGTTTTGAATTAACGGTTTCAAAACCTTCAGTGAAGCTTGCAATTGCTCCGAACATTGTTCATACATTTTTTTAGCTTTTTCGTTATCTGTTGATAAACTGAACATCTCTAAATCAGCTTCACACTTTTTCAGCAAAGCATATAATTGTGGCTTATCCTGCGGCTGTGGGACTTTAAAGTTATCGGCATACAAATCGACTGTCAGCTCACCATAAGAATCAACTTGTCCAAGAAACACATTTTCAACAGTCAGACCCATTTTTTCAAGGGCACCATCAAGCCAGCTTCGCGTTAGATTTAGAGTATCTAATGGTTTGTCGAGCACTTTACCATCCATAATGACAACTTGTGACTCTTTCTCTGGAGCAACCTTTATACCCAATTGCTTAGGGGTTAGCGGCTGATTTTCACTCTTAAGTAAAACATTTATGGCTCCATCAGATTCCATAATCGCAAATTCCACTTCCGATATATTGAAAACGTCTTTTTTGCGTAACTCCTCCAGCAGTTCATCTGTGGTTAAACGTTCTTTTTTCATGTGATCTTCGAGAATTTTCCCGTCCTTAATTAGTACGGTAGACTTGAAATCAATAAAGTCTCTTGCTTTTTTACTCTTCATCTGAAGGTATTCGATCCCTAAAGAACAAGCTACCCATACAATTAGTGCAATGAGCCCTAAATGCCATAACTTATCCGTATCCAAAGAAATGTAAGCGGCTAAGCTGCCGACGGTTATCCCCGTAATATACTCGAAGAACGAGAGCTGCGATACTTGTCTCTTTCCCAGTAATTTTGTTAAAAAGAAAAGTACAACCACAGCAAAGAGCGTTCGAACTATAACCTCCAACCACTCCGGCATTACAAATACCCTCCTTTTTGAATCAAAGCTTGTTTACTAACACTCATTATTTGTCAATAAAGCCGCATTCACTCCGGAATTTCACTACTTATTTATGGAAAATCCTCTATTACTACAAACATGAATTTTTTTCCTGCATAACGATAGATGCATTTGAGGACAATAGCAATCGTCATGCTAATAATCCAACACAGAGGAGAGAAACTCAATGACAGTAGCCTCACAAGTAAAAACATGTTTATCTTCTTTAAAAGGTGCTCAAGCCAGTCTTGAACAATTTGCACTAGAAACACAAAACGAGAGTGCAAAAACCTTGTTCACAAACGCAGCTGAGCAAACACAACAAATCGTAACTCAAGTAGAGAACCGGGTAACCGAATTAGAGTCCGAAGAGCCTCAATATAAAGGGTTCTAATTAAAGCTAAAGGGGTCTTAGGCTAGAAAAACTAGCTTTAAGACCCCTTTTCATCATGTACAATATTCGAACGAATGCCACGCATGCCCTTATTAGCCGGAATAAGTATCTGAACAGAAGTGCCAATTCCGACACGACTAAAAATGGTTACGCCATACTCAGATCCATATTGCAGTTTAATCCGCTGATCCACATTACGGACCCCATAACCTGTATTCGTATGGCCCTTTGGATCAAAAATTTGATCAATACGTTCCTGTCTCATGCCGATTCCATCATCAATGATGCGGAACAGAATATCATTGCCCTCTTTACGCCCAACAATGCGTAAATGAATGTGGTCACCACACCAGGCGTGCTTCAGCACGTTCTCGATAAATGGTTGTAGAATCAGTTTTATGGTCTCATAAGGCCAGATTTCTGTATCAAAATCAAACATAACTTCCAGACGATCACCGTATTTAATTTTCTGAATTTCTAAATAAGCGTTTGCTTGTTCAATTTCAGTGGGGACCGGAATCATGGTACGTCCTTCATTAAGCGTCAGGCGATAAAACTTCGCTAATTCCAGCACCATCTGCTGCAGCTTTTCATTTTGACCAAACTTGGCTAATTGAATAATAGATGACAACGTATTATATAGGAAATGAGGATTGATTTGTGATTGTAGAATTTCAAGCTCTGCTTCCTTCTTCTGGAGCTGCGTCAAATATACTTCTTTAATCAACATATCGATATTCTCGCCCATATCATTTAACGCGGTTGCAATCTGAGAGAATTCATCCTTGCCTCGATAGGAAATACGCTTGTGAAGATCACCTTCCCGATAGGCATTCAGCACGTACACGAACTTATTAATCCGAATTGAAAAATATCGGGATATAAATATGCCGACAAAACTAAAGACAACACAACAGATGAGACACATTAAAATAATAAACAGTCGTACCTTCACTGCATCCTGTTCAAGTATCGTAATTGGAACTAGCGCGTTTAATTGCCAAGCTTGGTTAGAAACCGTAACTGTTTCACTAATCGTCAGGTAATCCTTATTAAGTTCGGCTTCATTGGTATAGTGCTCTGGTAGTTCTCCCGATTGGTACATCGTTCTTCCGAACTCGTTTTTTAAAATTAGAATACTTCCTTTTCCTATCTTCGTATAATTCACACTATTAAACAGATCTGGAATGCCTACATTAATCCGCAAGAAGCCAATCTCCTTAGGCACGAGAGGGTCGTATGTATCTATTAATCTACGGAGCAACGAGATCCGATTATTTTCTACATCGCGCTCGATCTGCCACCATTTCATAGTCTCCGCGTATTTCTCGGTTGGAAAATCATAATACCAGGATTTCCCTTCAATCCGTTTCATATGGTAAAGATGATAGAAGCTACTATTATCCAGATAGCCCTCAAGTGAATTCGAATAGATCTCAGGAATGGATTCATTCTTTAAAAATAGCGACATCCCAATCCTCATACCCGTTGATTGAATAGCTACGTCCAGCTTTGGAAGTACCTTCATAGACATCCTATCATAATTTTCCCAGCCTTCTTCATAACTTCGCAAATTCCGATAGAAATCATAATCACTATATAATTGCGTTGATATCCGAATAACTTCCCCCATTTTATAATCAATATTATCGCGAATCTGCAACAACGTACCTTTAATATTCGAACTTGTATGCTCGCGTAATGAATCATTGTACATAGAGTGAGAGACAAAACCGATCACGGATACAGGGATAATAATGAAAAAAATATAGGTCAGCATTAATTTATACCCTATCGGCACATACTTATGTTTTCTTCTTGGTTGTTTCATGCAACATCATCCCCCATCACTTCTCCCGCTTACGATACTCCATAGGTGTCATACCATAGGCTTCTTTGAACTGTCTGCTGAAGTAAGGAAGATAACGGTAACCTACCTGGCTCGCGATTTCATAGATTTTACACTTCGGATCTTTCAAAAGCTTGCCTGCTTGTTCCATTCGCAGCTGAATGAGTACTTCGCTGAACGTTTTCCCAGTTTCCTCTTTAAATAGATATCCCAAATAGTTGGGTGAGAAAGAGAACTGCTGTGCAATATCCTTTAACGTAAAATTCTCGCTCATCTTATCCTTCATCATTTGCATAATTTCTCTAATCAGTTTATTGTTCACTGACTCTGTTTTGCTTCGTAGGTACTCGGATATTTCAAACGTTTTGAGTACAAGCCAAGAGCGTATATCACTGATCGTATCGAATTGAAGCAAAATATCTAAACTATGTAACTCCATACCTAAGATTTCAAATAAATCCTCGCTAACCTCCTTCAACTGCTGATCCAGCTTCCATATAATATACATGGCTAGATTATGAATCGTAAATTTAGATCTTAGACTACTCACGGATCTGAACAGCTTATCGATCTCATCATAAATAAGGACTAACTCATATTCTTTCATCGCTTTAAAAAGCGTATCCATACGGGTATCCAACGTACGGGCATCAATCATTCCAGGTTCGCTGCTAACCGTTTCATACATAATAAGTTTGCCTTTGCCAAGAAACATCTTTCCGTCAACGGCTTCCATAGCTTGCCGATAGGAGGTGTGGACCTGTTCCATAGCAAATGTAGGCTTCCCTACACCTACGGTCATAGTGACAGGAAATTTTGTACGAATCGAGTCATAAATTTCTTCAATAAACCTCTCCATCTCCTGTTCGTTAATCAACAACGCGATTCGATAAGACGATACCTTATAGCAATGAGGCATCCCGTGCTTCTGAGCAATTGTATTCACTTCATATAGAAAGTCCTTGGACATTAGATGTTTAGTTAGATTATCCTGTTCTTGAAACCAGTTGAAATAGTCCAGCTCCAAGACCGCCACACGTATAGGCCATTCCAGCTTATCCAGACCGTAGGATTTCATAAGCTTCAACATTCCAGCTTGAGTATCCCCCTCCCATTCCCCTTCAAACAAGCGGATCAACAAATCATTTTTGGCCATAGGAATCATATGCTGATAAGCTTCTTCAACGTCACGCCGTTTACTTTCATCATCTAAATCCTGCTTAACTTTCTGAAGTGCAGCAATAAGTTCCTTGTCATCCATTGGTTTAAGGACATAGCTATACGCTTTTAGCGAAAGCGCCTGTTTCACATAACTGAAATCCTGGTAACCGCTTACAAAAATCACACGTATATCGTTTTTTTTCTCTATGGCAATCCGAGCCAGCTCTAGACCCGACATATTCGGCATATTCACATCACTAACAATAATATCAATAACATGCTGTTCTAAAATATCGCATGCGGTAAACGCGTTATTCGCTGCCTCCACGACCTGCATACCCAGTTCATTCCAAGGAATGAATTGTCTCATGCCTTCAAGATCAAGCATCTCATCGTCTACTAATAATACGTTGTACATCAACACAATCCTCCTTTGAAATGTTTTTAAACCAACCTGCTGAATTCTACTAACCAATCTTTTTCAGTATACCATTCATTCTCTTACCTAACAGCTTATAAAGCAATGAGCACTAGAAATGGGACGTAAAAACGAAGGCTCGCTAAATAGCAAACCTTCGTATTACAAATTATTATTTACCTAAAGCTTTCTTATTTTCTGTCCATACTTTTGTTACATAATCGAGGAATTTCTCATAGCCAACCTTGATAGAATCTTCATGTGCTTTATCAAGAATTGCTAATGCTTCTGCATCAGTCTTCGCATACATAGATTTTGCTCTTGCTGTTAACCAGATATCTCTGACACTTTGTCTAATAATACCTTCTTCACTGTCTGGAGCCGGATCCCAATTCAGGAACTCCGTAAAGTCACCTTGTGAAGCCCAAGTTACTTCCATCTGCCAACGGTTACTAAAGTCAATCTTGTCAGCTGGAAGGGTTTGCAACATCATTTTCTTTGTATTATCCAAGAAAACTGTATTACCTACCCATACCAAGTCACCGGCTTTTCCGCTAATTTCGGACAGAGCTTCTGGCTCATTCAGATACTTATCTTTATTAAATTTAGGAGTAAGTCCATCTGCTTCAAATCCATCCCAATAACCATCTGGTCCTGGAGGACCCCAGTTAAGAACCATAGAACCTTCTGGTCCTGTCATCCAGTCAAGCATAGCGAATACAGCCTCTGGATTTTTAGCGTTTTTAGTGATTGTAGCAACGTTCCAACCTAACTGATTGTACGTTCCTGGAGTAATCTTACTTTGATCCAAACCAGCTTTGTAAATCGGTTTAATAAACATATAACCAGCTTCTGGATCCGTCTTCTTCATCTCTTCATCAGCAGTGGCGAGCAATTTCATTGGATCAAAAGTCGCAATAACAGCAAACTTGCCATTCATCGCTTTCTCTCTAATTTGATCTTCTGTTTGTGTATTCGCATCCTGCGTCATTAGCTTCTCACGCATTAATTTAGCAGCAAATACAACAGACTCACGGAATCCTTCATCCTTGTATATCGAACCCATTTTGTCGCCATCAGGTACGGCGTATATTCTAGTATACGACAGATTATTCTCTTTAAAAGAGGAAAATAACTGGTCAATTCCGTTACCATCTCTCGCTAAGCCTGTCTCGAACGGAATAACGTCAGGGAACTTCGCCTTAACAGCATTTAAATATGCATACAAATCATCTGTCGTTTCTAGCTTAGGAGAACCAAGCTCTTTGTAAATCTTCTTATTAATAGCATAACCGGCATTTCCGTTTGGTTGAGTTGTATAATAATTCGGCAGCTGATAAATCTTCCCATCAGGGGAACGAAGTAATTCCAAATGTCCAGATGTTAGGTATTTCTTAAAGTTTGGATATTTATCAATATATTCATCTAAAGGAACTAGCATATCCGCTTGGCGAAGACGTTCTACGTCAGCACCTTTCTCGGTCCACACAATATCCGGCAGCTCGTTACCAACGATCATCGTTTGCAGCTTTTGAGCGTTATTACCACCAGAGCTAATTCCTGTGACATTAATCTTCAGATTATCTAAAATCCATTTAGAAGCAGCATCTTTGCCCCATTTCGGCATTTGATACCAGCCGTAATTTCCGTAGAATGAGACTTCAAGCGGTTCTTTCCCTAATTCATACAAATCAGCCGCGGGAGCTTCAGTTGCTGTGTTGACCGCTGTTCCTCCTTCTTTCTCTGGTTCAGCAGTTGCCGCTGGAGCGCTTGAATTGTTGCCACTACAACCCGCCACCAAAGTCGTTAATAGCAAGGTAGACATCATACCGAGAAGCATCTTTCTCTTAGTCTTCAATGTATTTTCCCCTTTCAATTTGTAATCTATGTTCAAAGCAATACGCTCTAAACCCAATCTCATTCTATCATCCTACTCTTTTAATGATCCGACCAAGACCCCTTTAACGAAGAATCTTTGTAGGAATGGATACACACATACAATCGGAATGGTTGCAACCATAATCGTAGCCATCGTTAATGACTTCGAGGTTATTTTCTTAGCCGAGTTAATATGAGCAATGGAGCTTGCATCTACATTAGACAGCTGTTCTGAAGCAATATTAGAGAACAGTATCTGTCTTAAGATGGTCTGAATCGGCATTAACTCCTCTTTCGTAATGTAAATACTCGCTACGAACCACTCATTCCAGTGATTTACTGCTGTGAACAAAGATAATGTTGCTATAACTGGCCCCGACAAAGGAAGTACGATGCGGACAAAAGTCCCCCAATACCCGCAACCGTCAATCTTTGCTGACTCCTCTAAACCTTGTGGAAGACCTTGAAAGAAGGTCCGGAATATGATCATATTCCATACGCTGACCAGTGCAGGAATAATAAACACCCAAAATGAGTTGAAGAGACCTAAACTTCTGATAAGCATGTATGACGGAATGAGTCCCCCACCGAAATACATAGTAATGATACACATAATCATGTAGTATTTGCGACCCATCAGTTCACGCTTCGACATTCCATAAGCGAATATCGAAGTGGCCAGTATCGCTGTTACTGTACCGATTACCGTCCGCAATGTAGCAATGACGAATCCACCCATTAGACGGGAATCTTCAAAAACGATCTTATAATTCTCAAGCGTGAACTCACGGACCCAGAAAGTAACTCCGCCTTTCGAAGTATCCATCCCCTCATTAAAGGAAATAACAAGTGAATTCCAAAATGGATAAAAGGCGGAAAATGCCAGTAAAGTCAAGAATACATATATGAATCCTATAAATATTCGATCTCCTATATTAATACGTTTCATAGTTTGGTCCCCCTATATTGAGTAATTCATTACCACAAGCTGTTCCCTGCTCTTCTGGCAATGAAGTTGGCAAAGGTAAGTAATGTCACGCTGATCACGGCCTTGAACAATCCGATAGCAGTCGCATAGGAGTACCTGAAATTGTCTATACCGACACGTACAACATATACATCAACTGAATCTGACACTTCTCGTAGTGCTGGATTAGAAGCTAGGATCAAAATATCTTCGAATCCTGCATTCACCAGATTACCGATTGCCAAAATCATAAAGATGATTACAACTGGCATAATTGAAGGCAACGTAATCAAATATATCTGTTTAAACCGACTTGCACCATCCATCGAAGCCGCTTCATATAAATGCGGGTCAATACCAGCAATGGCAGCTAAATAGACGATTGAAGCAAATCCAATTTCTTTCCATACATTGGTTGTAACTAAAATGCCCCAGAAATATTCAGTCATGGAAAGGAAGTTGATCGGTTCATCAATAAATTTCAATTTCTCAAGCAGCATATTTATACTGCCGTTATCTACAGATAACATCGAGGTAACCATTGAGCCGATAACTACCCAAGATAAGAAGTGAGGCAAATATGTAACGGTCTGAATAACCCGTTTAAAGAACATCTTACGAACTTCGTTCAGCATTAACGCCAAAATAATCGGTGCAGGAAATCCAAAACAAAATTTCAGTAAGCTGATGATGATTGTATTTTTCATAACCACTTCAAATTCAGGTGCATTAAAAAAGTAAATAAAGTGCTTAAAGCCAACCCAGTCACTGCTAATAAAACTATTCCCTAACTTGTAATCCTGGAATGCAATTAGAATCCCATACATGGGGATATAGGCAAAAATAAAAACTAGAACAAGTGCTGGTAATACCATAAGCTGTAGATCTATTTGCTTAAAAAAGCGTCTGATCCCGCTAGTTCGTTGCTTGTTGAGATTCGGTCCGGATCTCTTGTCTGGTGCGACGCTTGCGTTCGCCATAGGTGAATCCTCCTTGTGATGATTTTGAAGATATGTACAGATAATTAATGTCCTTTCTCCCTCCGCTATAGTTGCAACATTTATAAAATAATCATAAGGTTTAAGCGCTTTCAAAAATATATGACAAAACAACTATTATTGATACTTTGACACTCTCTTGCATTAGCTCGTCTCATATTCCTTAAGCTTGAATAAAAAAAGACACATACAGAGATAACATCTGCATGTGTCTTTGACTTTCTCCTTAATTAGCAAGAGTACTCAGTATTTCTTCATTTATCTTTTCAGTAATTACTTTTTGGACCTTCCCATTATCCAGATAAACAATAGAAGGAACTGAATCTATTCTTAGCTTGGCAGCAAGTCCGGGTGACTTATATACATCTACCTTTGTGACCCTGACATCCGAATGGGATTGCTCAAATCCTTCAATTAGAGGCAATAACTCCCGACAGGAAGGATCTGTGGCATTCCATAAATAAACAACGGATGATTTACCTTGATTTAGAATTTGATGCTCATAAACCTCACATTCAGATATATACTTCTCTGCACCGTACCCTGCAATGGCACCATCGCCAACAGCAGTAGCAACTTGTTTAAGAAACTTATCGCACACATCTCCCGCTGCAAAAACACCAGGGATATTCGTTTCCATTTTCTCATTAATAAATACATAACCATTTCGATTCAAATCTACTACACCTGATAAGATTTCTGTGTTCGGGGTGTATCCAATAAATAAGAAACATGAATCGACCTTTACGTTTTGCAGTTCATTAGATTTTAAATTTTTCAGGACGACGGAATTCAAACGTTCCTCACCTTCGAAAGAACTTACCACCGTATTCCACATGAATTCCATTTTAGGGTTTTCTAGTGCCTGCGTTTTGGCAATTTCATTACAATCCATTTTCCCATGATCATGCATGACAGATACGATCACTTTATCAGCAAACTTAGTTAGAAACATCCCTTCCTCAATAGCTGCATCACCACTGCCAACGACCATAACTGTCTTCCCCGTATTTGCCGCAGCGTCACAGGTTGCACAGAAGGAAATCCCTTTATCATATAAGAACATATCTTCATTAGCTGCACCTGTAATTCTTGGTTTTCCTCCACTGGCTATGATAATGACTTTACACTCATATCGTACCCGAAAGGTCTCCACTACTTTAATGTCTTCTACTACCGAGACAGATTTGACATCTGTCATTTTGAAATCAACACCAAATTTTTTGGCTTGTTTATGAAATAATCCCATAAGGTCTGTTCCGGTCGTTCCTTCAGGAAAACCAGGATAATTTTCTATTTCATTAGTATAAGTCGCAAGACCGCCTACCAGCGATTTTTCCAAAAGGAGTGTCTTCAATTTTGCTCGTCCACAATAGATCCCTGCTGTTAATCCAGCAGCCCCGCCACCGATAATGACGACATCATACTGTTCTGTCTTCTTTTCCATTTCAATTGTCCCTCCTGTGTAGATTTTGATTTCAATAAAATAGGCTGACTCTCGTCAGCACTATAAGCTCAGCCTATTTCACTTTTACATAAAGAATTTGGCTAATAATTTACTGCCTATAAATGCACCAACCAGCAGGAACAATCCAAAAATCCAGCCTGAAAGCGATAAAGAAGCTATAGCCGTAAATAATGCACCTATATTACATCCATTAGCCAGTCTAGCTCCGTACCCCATGAGCAACCCACCAAGTACAGCCGCCACTACCTGCTTTTTGGACTTAATTTTCTTAAGCTTGAACTCGGAAGCAAACAATGTCGCTGCTAATGCACCTAAGATAATCCCTACATTTCGAATGGACCCACCATCATTTAAAAATCCGGAAGATAATGTTTTTTGAGCTTTCTCCGTACTAAAGTAAGCCCAGTTATCTACATTTCCTCCTACCAGTCGATACGCCCAAGCTCCCCAGTCCGCGAAGGCGCTGGTTACTCCCCATCCTTTTGAGAAAACAGCCAGATGTGCTGTAGCGAACACAGCCAGAAGTACAGCTCCAGTTACATAAGTAAACGGTTCTTTGAGCAATTGCTTGTAAAAGCGGTTAGACGATATCTTCAACCAGAATTCGTTCACCGTTTCATTCACCGTCCTTTCCTACTCAGCGATCCTATTTTACCTTCTCAATAACAACTTCCCACTCGCCATCATCGACCTCTTCGATTTCCACATTATGTCCCTGTTTTCTCGCCCATTCTGGTACGTTTTTCATTGCGCAACTATGATCAATAGCAACAACTAAAACGTCTCCAACATTTAGTTCAGTCATCTTCTTTTCTGTTCTCATTAACGGTACCGGACAAGCTTCTCCCATGCAATCAAGTGTAAATTCAGCCATCTTAAAAACCACCTTTATATTTTTTTGAAATACCAATAGTGAAAATATTCACGTAATAACTTATACTAATCTGCGCTTCCCATCTTTTTCTCTTGCCATTTAACTGCAGCGATGTACAACAGAAGAATGATCAGGAACTGAACAACTAGTGCTCCAAGCCAACCAAAGACGTCTGGTAAAAATACTGTTGGTGCATCCTTTATAACGTTAGCTCTCCACCAACCCATATCATGTGATCCCCAAAGTGAACCAATGATAAAAAATACAAGCGACAGCATCTGCATTGTGAACCCTTCACCTACACGCATCAATGTACCCGAAGCGCAACCACCTGCAATAACCATGCCAATTCCAAATAATACAGCGCCAATTATCAAAGCAAAACTGATTTGACCCACATTGTCCATCCCAGGAATCGGTTTACCTTCCAGGAACGCTGGATACTTAATGGCTGTAAATCCGATCGTAGCGAGAGAAAATGCTATCAGTACAGCTCTTGTTACCGATGTGCTGCCTGTAATACATGGATCTCTAAGTGATGCAGTAAAGCAGAATCGTGATCTTTGCAAAATAACGCCAAACGAAATACCGAAAAGCAGGTAGACAACCATTTTATCGTGGGAATGGTCTAGGAAAAAACCAAACCCAATAATGAGAACTGTAACCAGCAACGCGATGGGCAACTGACTCTTTTTAGGTTTTCTAGGAGCTCTGGTTCGGGTTGATTTCGTTTCGGGACTTACGGTTTGCCCCATAGTCTAACACCTCCATCGTTTTATGTAATTGACTATGTGAAAATAGTAACATACTTATTTGAGCTGTGGTTATCTGCTTTCTTTATGCTGTATAAGTGTTACTAATGGCACAGATGGAGCGTAATCAAGTATGCTATAGTGTGCACTAACAGCGGGCAACAGGAGGAATAAGTATGAATATGGAAACGCTTAAATTATTTTTAGATATTGCTTCGTTAAAAAGTATATCTAAAGCCGCTCAGAAATCTCATATCACCCAATCCGCACTTAGTCAGCAGTTGAAATCCTGGGAGAATACCCTGGGTTCTGAGCTTTTTGTGAGAAGTAATAAAGGGGCCAGCCTTACAGAAGCAGGGATTATAGCGGAGAAGTATGCGGAGCAAATCTGTAAATTATATGATGATATGGTCACAGAAATCAATCATTTACAGCCAACACAACATGAGCTGTCTATTTATGCGATTCCAGAAGTCTGTAATTATGCCCTGCCCTGTACCTTATATGAGGTAAAAAAACATTTTCCCAATTGCCATATCACTCTAAACGAAGGGGCATCGTCACTAGTAGAGGAACGTTTGCTTCTTGAAGAAGGTGATGTTGGCTTTATTTCCGGGCCTTCCCCGAAATCTGAATTATGCTCCAATATGGTGTTTTCTGATCAAGTTATGTTAGTGGCAAGCAGTACGACCGTATGTCCTGATAAAATCACACTGAATGAGCTCCCTAAATATCCGTTAATCTGGTCCTCACAGCTTCATTGTGTGCAAAGGGCTTTGAACAACATATCTGCAGGGGAGCTTAAACTAAATATACTGTTTAATTTGGACTCCCTTGAGGCGGTAAAGCTTGCAGCAATTAGAGGACATGGTGTCGCCTTTCTGCCTTATATGTCCATAAAAAAAGAGTTGTATAGTAAACAACTCAAGATTATTCATATTGATCAGTTCCAGGTAAATAACGATGTCTACATGGTAAAAAAACACAATCAGCGTTGTGACAATGATACGAAACAATTAATTCGTTATATAGAAAAGACATTGATTGATACATTATGTTGAACTTATAGCTCAATCGTAATCTCCCATACCCCATTAATGACTTCTTGAATGGAGCATTTCAAATTTGAACCACGACAGTAATCCGTGATGGAAACTTTTGCACAGCTATGATCAGTAACCAGCATCACCTTTTCGCCATTTTGAATGGCTTTTTGATGTTTTTTTAACATCATTACTGGTACTGGGCAGATTTCTCCCAGACAATCAATTTCAATCATGAGGTTACCTCCATTCCATAGATCATTAAAGTTCTAATAATGACCCAGCATTATTTTCTTCACAAAAGGAGTTGATGTAACTCTTCTAACTGGGTATCACTAAGACTCCGTACACTCCAAGTGAGTATATTTTATCATTTCCCTAAATCTACCTCCCCCACAAACACCGCAGTTCCAGAAATAAACACATCCATTCTATCAGAATCTAGTCGGTACACTTCTACATTTACTTTCCCATCTCTACCGATTTCTTGTCCTTGTTCTACATCAAATTGGATTGAGTCCATGTGCGGATTAATATATTTTAAATAATAAGCCCCCATAACTCCCGATGCTGTACCTGTTACTGGATCTTCAACGGTTCCCGAAAAAGGCGATGAGAAATTCTCCGGAAACAACTCGTTTATCGGTTTCATTTTATTAAAGCTATCTATACTCTTAATTGGAACTAATAGAGTCCATGCGCCAGTACAGCCATAAACAATCGGCATATCCTCATCAAATTCGTCAACTGTTAAGCCTAAAGCATGGGCAAGCTTAGCTCTATCACCGTCAAATTCAATAAACTCGGGATGATCTTGCTTCATTTTTATTAGTAAGTGATTATTGTTGTCCATACTGAATTGAATGGGGAGCACACCCACGTTTGTTTCGATCTTTACCGAGCTTGCCTCTCCAAGGATACCCTTTGTTTTTAAAGCAAATAAAGAAGCCATAGTTGCATGCCCACAAAGATTGATCTCATGGCCTGGCGTAAAATACTTAAGCCTTAAATCAGCTACATCCAATGAGACTACAAAAACTGTTTCATTAAAACCGACCTTATGAGCTATCGATTGCATGTCACTTTCGCTCAAATGAGCCGCATCTAATACTACACCAGCTGGATTTCCTTTGTTCGGATAAGGAGAAAACGCATCATAATGAAGCACTTTGATGTTGTTCACTGGTACGTCTCCTTTATTAAAGATTTATGAAGGTTGGATGACTGAGTATAATAATTCAGCAGTGAATATCCTAACTCTTGGCGTTCACTATTTTTTATTTCATCATCATAGCAAGTTCCATTGATAGCCTAATGGGGAGTGCAGGATTACCCATCTGGTTTAGATCCCCCACAATGAATAAATTTTTAATAGGATAAAAAAAGGCAAACGAACCTGTTGAACCGGAGTGCCCTAGTAACTCACCTTTCCCCATGTAAAGCGTGGACAAGCCATCCAAAGGAATTCTCATATAGCCGCTGCTATAGTAAATAGGTCCCATCGATAATTGAAGTTTATTAGAAGCCGATAGCATCTTAAACAACTCATTTTTAAATAGCATCCCACCAAAGAAAGCTTTGATAAATATCATTAATTCACGAGCTGTGGTGATACATCCTCCACTCGCACGACAACTCCTAATAAATTTGGAACGGTTAATTGATTTATTTTGATAAAAGATATTCGGTACAAAATCGTTGTCACCTTCAGGGAGATATGTACTTACGAGTGACAGGGGATCAAATATGAACCGCTTATAGACTTCTGCTAATGTTGACTGCTCTACCTTCTCAATGATTTCACCTAGTAAATCAAAATTTATATCAGCATAATATGCTTTTCGTTTGGTACGAGGCATAAAATGAGGCTTCAATTTTTTAATTAATGCAATCTGTTCCTCGAAGGTAATATAATAATCCTCCTTAATCGCACGACGCTTGTCATTCTCTTTTCCTTCTTCAAATACATCTGGCAAGCCACTAACCTGAAACAATAAATCGGATATTGTCAGGTCAAACGAATAATCATTACCACCAAAGACATGAAGACCACTTAACACAGCGTTATCAAAATACTGTGTAACCTTGTCATCCAACGACAGTTTACCTCGCTCTTGTAGGGCCAAAATACAGGTGGTGGTAAACAGCTTGGTGATGCTGGCCATTAGCAAAGGTGAGTCTATATTCTTCTCCCCATATCCAATATTATAGGAGTAGTCGCCATCTGTATTCTCAATGTATAGGACGCCTTCGTGAATGTGACGTGAGCTTATCGTTTTTTTGAAGGCTTGTTCTATCTTTTGTGATGTATTAGTTGTCATAGATCATCCTTTCCTCCGCTTCATTATCCAAATAATTAATAAGACAATAACCGATGTTCCCAATAAGAAATACATCCAAATCGTTTTTTCAACCAATTCATCATTGGGATAATGGCCTTTATTATAAGCTTTTACAAAGATACCCTCTTGGGTCTTAATAGCAATAAAATCTTTTGGATCGGTATTGATAATTGAATAGTAGGGCGTACCTTTAGGATAAATATTCGAGAAATTCCCCCTGTACGTTCCTTCCTCATCGGAATATTTAGTTACATGCCCTATCTTCTTATCGATTTCTTCCGAGGGGATGAGTTCATCATCTGATATTTCGTAGATGTCACCTGAATAAACAACAAACGAACCGGCCCAATCCGCGGAGACCGCATGTAATGGCGATAAAGCAATTATAGCTAGAATTACAATAATGAATTTCTTCATCTCAACCTCCTAGCTTGGATTCGATTGGTCTTTTAAATCTTCGAAGAACTCAGTAACTCTCTCCCTCGATTGTTCGAAATCGTTCAAAAGTATCGTTGTTGTGAGAAGCAAAAATGAAAGAAATGCGAAGATGATTATGGGTTTCTTTGATTTCATATATCTCACACTAATCATAGTTTTTAATGAAAATCTTAAACGAGCTCTCAATTGCGTCAAAATCAGTCGAGCCAATAATTTGATCCATAACCTTGCCATCAGAGTTTATAAAAAACAACGCAGGAAAAGCTTGTTCACCAAATTGTTTATGGAGATCACCTGTTTCATCTAGGAGAACGGGATACTTAATGTTGTAATTCGCCACGTATTGTTCTACATCAGAAAGATCATCTTGATAAAGCAAATTGATTCCGTATATGTTCACTCTATTTTTATATTTCTCATACAATGAGACAATCTTAGGAGCATCGTCATTACAATATGGACACCATGAGGTGAAAAATACGAATACAGTGGGTTTCTTCGAGAAGTCCACTTGTATTTTGTTTCCATTCGCCAACTCTTTTAGTTCAATGTTCTCAGGACTTTTAATGGGTTTTGCAGAGTTGTTTACCACGACAAATATAATCGAGCTTAATGCAATCAAAAATATAAATGTACTTACAATAATAGATATTTTCTTCAAAAATAATCCGTCCTTTTATACTTCCTTAGTTACATTAAGTTTTTTCCATTTGCGAATCTTAGAACGAAAAGTCTTAAACGGTGCTACTGAATTAATATGAATCCATTTGACCATAGGCCATCTTGGATTGTTTCCTGTCCATTTCCGCACGCCTTGCGTAAAAAGTTCTTCATCACTTAAAGAATCAATCCAGTTCTGCCACTGATGTTCTGTCTCTTGAAATAAAGATCTTAACTCGTCTAATGAGTAGGCAGCATATGTATGATAAAACGATTGATATAATCCGCCAAGTTGATTCCATTTATAATCCGGTGAAGGTGTAATAACGGTTAACCCTGCTTTTTCATCCTTATCCCATTTCATAACAAGATTCAACCAGCCCAATTGATAAGCAATGATTTCTGCTGGGGTTCGATCAACCCCTTCCATACGATTGTCTCTTTGGGAGTTCTCAATGCCGTCAAATTCTTGATCAAGAGACTGATAGGCAATATGAATCGCATCTTTCAATTCTTCTTTTGATAGATAATCGGTTGACATCATACCCCTCCTTTAAATCACTTTATTAAATTACTTTACAAATGTATTATGTACTCGCTCTGATTTCAATAAATATGCAGTCCAAATTGCACAAGTAAACGCTGACCTAATGATCCTTTTGAGTGAATCTCCATTTCCAAGTTCTCTGGCAAGAGGAATTTGATAAAGAAGTACAACATCAATGATTCCTACTACAGGGATTGCAATATAGAAAATAATCAATAACCGTGGTAAAAATGCTTTTTTTCTGTAGAAATTAATTAGAATATATACACTAAACGCTAATATAGCTATATTGAAAGTGGTTTCAAAAACAATTATAAATCCCCACAAGGGATGATAGAAATCCGAACCTTTAGAAGTAAAAGCAGTCCAGATATCGGCATCAAATGCTGTAAAAGAATCCTGAAAAAGCTGCATCAACTGAATGATAATCGTCCCATAAAGACCGATTTGTACAAGAATCAACCATCCCCCAAGTCCTGATATCCCTAATGGTTTATAATCATTTTTCTTTTCGTTTAAATTAGTTTCCACGTCAACTCTCCCTGTTTATCATCTATCACTGCTATTTATCCATAATATCCCTAAACAATTGTTCTTTTTCTTCATCTAGATCCTGATAAATCCCTAAATAATCAAAGATTTCAAATGAAAAATCAACAAATGCACGGCCTTTAGCAGTAATGATATGTTCATCTCTAACTACTCTCTTATCAACATAATTGTCTCTTGGAAATGGATCCTCTACATTAAGTTTACTGATTCTTTCCACTGAACACGAAGTAGTGAATTTACAATGGTCTAAAATGCCCGCTCGTCCTAAATACTGTGGTCCATGACATATGGCTGCCAGCATCTTCTCTTCTCGATCAAGATGGTTTATCAGATCAGTTAAATCCTGTTTTTGATTTACAATCGGACCTCCGGGAATAATTAGCCCTTCAATATCATTAAGCTTAACTGCTTCTTTGAGGACCAAATCAGGTTGATAAGTCAGACCAGATTCGCTAACTACAGATTCATAACTGTATCCTACGGATAACACTTCTTTTTTTCCAACATTTCTAATCTTATGTAGTGCCAAGGTAATCTCAAAATCCGCAAAATCATCAGATATGAAGCAAAGAATTTTGCCCATCGCACACTCCACCTTTTTTACAAAGTGATTTTATCGCCCACAACAATACACTTACTGTTACTGCCATGCCCAATCTCAGCTGTCTTTATGATAGGAATGGAGGTGGAATGGCTAATTTCCTTCACATACGCTTCTACTATCGGAAATTCATTAAAGTTCTCTAGTTCTGAAAATGACCCTAGAATCAATCCAGCACAAGCATCAAAATATTTCAATTGCTGGAGCTGAGCAAAAAAGGAGACTATTTTGTTAGCTCTGCCACTTAAACTCTCCAACAATAATATTTTGTCCGAAGGATCCGGAAAATAGCTTGTCCCTGCCAGCTTCAAAAAGCAGCGAATATTCCCTCCGATTACTATCCCGCTCATCTGGTTACCACGGACCCAATGATACCGGAAATCGTAAAGATCGTTTTGCCCCTCGAAGAATGTTCGATAAAAAGCCCTCTGCTGCTCTGCCCCATCAGAAGACACTAAATTCATCAACTGATAATGATAGGATTTCGAATTATTTTGCGTAAATAAAGCGTTCAAAATAACTGACAAATCACTCATTCCAAAAAAGGGTTTGGGGTTCATACGGATACTTTCGTAGTCTATGTACTCTAAGATTTGGTTGGCAGAATCCCCACCTGAAATATCGAATATCGCGCTAATTTCAGTATTTTTAAATAGTTGATTCAGCTCCGCTGCCCTTTCCTTTGGATTTCCACTGAAATAACCATCTTTTCTAAACAAAGTATTAGCCACCACTACATGGAGTCCAAATGAATGCAAAACTTTTTTTAATTCCTCTACTTTAGGTAGGTTCTCTACTCTCACACCATCTGAACAAGCAATCAGTCCTACTTTATTCCCGTGTGTGAATTTTAAGGATGTGTTCATTTTAATAATCCTTTCGATTCTACTTTTTAGTTTAATCACCGCAAATTTACGATCATATTTACACCATACCATATTTAGGGAGTTGAATCATTTTCTTCTTGAAATTATGAAACCACAACATGGTAATATAAGTATAATAATGCAAGATCAAATACATTGGGGGTGTACTAATGCGTAAATCACCGTTGATATTGAGTATGATATTATTATCTCTTGCGTTAATTATCGGATGTAGTTCAGAGGTAGATGATGCCACTAAAGCCGCAGAGAAATATAAAAATGTAGAATATACCGTCAAGGCTTCTGAGGATTTAATGTCTGATGAATCCATTCTTGCGCGAAATGAAGAGATGAAACCGTATTTTACAGAATACTTTACTGAAAAGGCTATAGCGAGCCGAATTACAACTATCCCAATTAAAATCGCTGATAAACAAAAGCTTTCTTTAAAACCGGAAAACCTAAAATTTAACCTTTCCGAACAAAAAAAAGATATTATCGAGTTAAAATATACGGTGGATCTTGTCTTATTGGATAAGGATGACAAAGAAAGTAAACGTGTGCCTTTGGAAGGTATATTGACTCTCTTTGATGTGGACGGTAAATGGTTAGTGCAAGGGGATCGATTTGATACTGTAGCATTAATGAACTTGATTGATGGGTGAATTTGAATATCCTTCTTATCACAAAAAGCAGACTGCTCTAATGAGCAACCTGCTTTTTTGAATTACATTATTTTTTTACTCATCCTATAATTGACCAACAGAACACCTTTTCGTTCTACACTTTGTTTCGCAATAAGCTGGTATCCCCGTCGTTCAAAAAAAGGTTTAGCAGTGATGCTTGCTTCGGCATCCATTTCATAAAGACCCAGTTCTTTCGCTTTCAATTCAAGCTTACTCACCAATGCAGAGGCTATACCTAATCCTTGGTAATCTTTGTGAACATATAATCGATCCAAATGTCCATCTGCTGTCATATCAGAAAAGCCCACAATAATATTATCAATTTCGGCTACATAAGTGATATTTTGACGCAAAGAAGCTCTCCAAGTATTATGCTTAAGTACCTCTTCCTCTTTAGGTGCCCAAGCATCTAGCTGTTCCTGTGAATAGTCTTGTTTGTTTACGGAATGAACTGTTTCGTAGAACAATGAGACAATTTGACTAAGATCCGATTCTCGGTAAGCTCTAATATCCATTTTAATCTCCTTGCTGGCGATTGTAGTAACAGAAGTCAATCTCAGAACTCCACTAGATCGATTTTCCGGCCAGATTCAGCACTTTCCAGCGCTCCGAACACCATTGCCATACTATACCGATTATCTCTACAATTCGTCTCTGCAGGACGTTGCTCTGCCAATGACAAGAACATCTCATCCAAACACCCGTGATGGAATGTTTTATTCATCTCAACATTATCTCCATTTATACGCTTTACGTCACGAATGAACTTATCGCTCTGATCTCCTGCAGTAACTACCTCAGCATATGGCAGCTCATGACCATCCCAGATTGCTGTTCCTTTCTCCCCGTTAACCCGCCAAGAAGCTTCCCATGACGTGGATGCACCTTCTGCACACCAAGATCCCTGATAGGTAAATATTGAACCGTCGGACATCTCGAAAATGCACACTGCCGACGCATTCCCCTCATACCATGAACCGGGAGGATTAAACTCCTGACAGTATACGGACACAGGGTTCGCGCCATTAATAAACCGGGCCTGGTCGAAGGTATGAATTGCCATATCCAACAGCAGCGGACTTTTCATAACATCACGGAATCCCCCGAAATGGGCCCCAAGGAAAAAGCTTGCACCGATAAATCCTGTTCTTCCTATGGTTCCTGATTCTATGATTTTTCTTAAAGAACGAATTCGAGGATCATAACGGCGGTTCTGCATCACAGCATGAGCATTTCCAGTCCGTTCCGAGATCTCAACAATCTTATTACATTCCTCCATAGTCTCAGCTAACGGTTTCTCACTAAACACATTACACCCAAGTTCCAATGCAGTACTAGAAATATTGAAATGACTTCCGGGAACGGTAACGTCAAAGACGAGATTTGCTGCGGTCTCCTGAATTGCCTGCTTAATATCCGTAAACGTCAGACATGAAATCCCATGCTTCGCAGCCATCGCCTCAGCCGACTCCAACCTTATATCTACTAGAGCAACGATCTTAGTATCTGGACGCAATAAAGCGTATTCAATCCATGCGTTAGCCATTCCTCCGCAACCTGCAACCGCTACACGGTACTGTGCTGTCATATTTCTCCCCCTGACTTATTAAAGCGGATTAGGCACAAAGCTGCCCCCGCGGCATTGTTTTAAATAATTCAAGGCATGTACTTGACCCATCATTTCCAGCTCATCCCGATAGACAGGATCATGCCAACCTTCAATATCAATGGTACCTTTATAACCAGCCTGACGCAAAATGGAAATAACATCCGTCCAGTTCGTATCACCAAAACCCGGAGTACGGTGCCATACATAAGGTTTTGGGCCGTGGATTCCATATTCTTTTACAATATCCCAAGCGATGGTGGCATCCTTGCCGTGTACATGGAAGATCTTATCTGTCCATTTGCGCAGCTGTGGAATCGGATCAATCAGCTGCACCATCTGATGGCAGGGCTCCCATTCAAGTCCCATATTGTCAGCAGGTACAGCGTTAAACATCTTTTCCCAGGCTATTGGATGATGAGCGATATTCCAGTCCCCTGAAGTCCAATTGCCATCCATGGAACAGTTCTCGAAGGCAATTCGTACCCCGCGATCTGCTGCTCTTTTTGTCAGCTCACCAAATACCTCGGTAAACTTCGGAATCGATTCATCAATGGACACTCCTGGTAGTCGTCCCGTGAACCCTGATACCATATCAGTACCAAATACATGAGCATGATCAATAAGCCGTTCCCAGCTCGCTAATGCATCGGAATTGTCACCAGTATTCGTCAAAGGATTGCCAAAGATGCCAACCGATGAAATCACAAAATCATGTTTTGCCGCAAGTTCTTGCACACGCTTACCAGTTTCCACAAGATCTGTTTCACCTGTAGTCTGCCAGAAGGTTAAGCTAAAAGATTCGAAGCCATGACCTACGATTTGCGGAATCACTCTAACAGCATCTCCGCCACCAACTAATGTGCCTATACGCATTGTATCCTTCATCTTGTGTACCACTCCAATATTGGTTTATAGTAAGTTCTATAACCCGAGTATATACTGCATTTAAGCTTAAAACTCTTATTATATTGTGTTTATATAGTCGTATATTGTGGGAGTTGAATAAATATTGAGCTATCCTGATGATCTTAAAGAATACCCTCAATTAGAAGGAAGCACCTATCCATTTCGATTGTTTTTTAATGAATGCAGACATGCGAAAATCGGCCAGAACATCCTTTTTCTACACTGGCATGAGCATTTCGAAATCATTATCATGCAAGCAGGCAGCGCCATTTTCCACATTGACAGCAAGCCCTACGAACTGCATCCCGGAGAGGTTTTGTTTGTTCCTTCTGGAGGTTTGCACGTTGGATATAGTCTGCGGGATGATCATGTCCGATTTATATCCGTCGTATTTCATAGTTCTTTATTTAAAGATTGGAAGCAAGATCCTCAACATGAGCAGTTCGTAGCTCCCTATTTGGAAAATCGATATCAGCTACCAGTTAAACCAGCAGCACTTGTTCCAACCTGTTCTACTTATTACTCTCTTCTAGACACTATCGTGGATGAAGTGCATCAGAAAGGTCCTGCATTTCAGCTAATCATCAAAAATCAACTTCATCTGCTTTTTGTATTGCTCTCCCGTACCTTTTTGCCTGAGCGGGTTTCTGGCAGAACAAATGAACGTCATTCCTTCAATCGTGAGCGTTTTAAGCCACTGCTGGAGTATATGGAGAACCACTTTGATGAGAAAATGACTATTGAAAGCGCCGCGAGATCCGTTAATCTAAATCCATACCATTTCTGCAAAACTTTTAAGAAGCTCACCGGCCGAACCTTCATCGATTATGTTAATCTTTGCCGCGTAAATGAAGCAGAACGACTGCTGCTGGAGACAGATTTTACTGTAACGGAGATTGCTGGACGAGTGGGCTGCGACAATCCTAATTATTTTACCAAGCTGTTTAAGCAATATAAAGGAACTACACCATCCGGTATTAGAAAATAATTCACACTGGAAAATAGGAGCATGTAAAATGAATTTAAAAGAAACGCTGATATGCATAAAAGAAAATGATTACCAAGCACCTCCCGATACAATCCAGTTGGTACAAGAAATGATAAATAACATTGGTTCTTTAGATGCCCAACTACGGGATGAGCTAATTTATACAACCTTATCACATTGGATCCCAGGTAATGCTCTAACTACAAACGAACTGGAGCACCTTATACCCGTTATCTTGGATAAAAACCATTTGCATTTTAAGCTTGGCGAAACCAATGCAGACTCTGTCTTTACCAGATCTTTCTCTATGCTAGTCATCCCACTCCTCTTCATGAGGCATAAAGAATCACCATTTCTCTCAAGAGAGCAAATTCATCAGATAAAGGAGAAGGTATTTTGCAGTGTGCAAAATGAGCGCGATTACCGGGGGTATGACGAAGAAAAAGGCTGGGCTCATGCCATAGCCCATGCAGCAGATACTTTAGATGAATTGGCTCAATGTTCAGAACTGGATAAAAATGACCTTATAACTATCCTCGATTTGGTTTACGAAAAGATGACCATAACAGATCGAATATACTCCGATGGGGAAGATGAGCGAATGGTAAGATCCTTAATGAGTGTTTTAGATAGAAAAATGCTTAGTCAGACTTATGTAGAGCAATGGATTCGAAGTTTTGGTGATGTGGAGAAAACTCCAGAATTTCTTCCTGCCTTTAAACAAAAAAATAATATAAAGAATTTTTTGAAAAGTTTATATTTTCGAGTTAAATATTACAAAGTAGATGCCAATCTCTGTCCAACAATCGAGCATACATTATACAAAGTAGAAAAAGTATACTATTCCTAATTAAGAAAAAGTGAGGGTTAGAGCACCCTCACTTTCCATCTACTGTTCAAATGCGTGGAGCACTTGCTACCTGTTGACGGGTCTATTAGATTATTCAGTAACTGCTAGCTCCATTCTCCGCACACTCGCAAGCGCGGGAAAAGATTCCAGCACCATCCCTGTATTCCATAACTTAACCAGCTGTCCAACCTGCAAATCCTTAAAGCTGATGGTCTCTCCAGCTTCATTAAACATTTCAGATTTCGCATTGATTGTGAACCAGTAAGATGGATCTTCGTTTCCAGGTTCAAGGATTAGTATCCGCTTTGCCTGTTTAGTGTCGATCTCAACGATTGTACCCACTACATGTGGATCACCTATTTCTGAAATATCATAGGTCAACATCTCTGGATCGATCCACTTTTCAATTTCAAGCTTGGCTGCTTCCGCATCATCAGACGGAATGGTAATAGTTACTTTATTGCCAATCGTATCTACACCAGAGCCGTAGAGATTCAGCTTCTGGTAGAGTTCTTGTTCATGCAACAATTCTTGAGCAGCTAATAACTCTTGCATTGTATATTTCACATCATGAAGCTCATAAGTACCTGCAGTGAAAGCCTGAGCAAAGCTCTGCTCAATCTCCGAGTTCAAACCTACAATATTAATATGAACCTTGTTATCTTGCAGATAAATATCTCCGTTAGGAATCTTCTGAGCAGATAAGAAAGTCTTAACCTCGCCTGGATCATCCATTGCAGGGTTCTTAGAAGCTAGAATTTGTGGTTCTGAACTAATTACAGGAGTAGGAACCGGCTCCTTATTCGCTTGTTGAGCCTCTGAACAGCCACTGATTAACAAAATAACAACGGGAATCCATATCCAACCAATAATTATCTTACGCATCCTATTAACACCTCCACTCTTCATCTTCTCAAACGAAGACCGGAAGTGATAGGTTGCAGATTCAGGAAGAATTCTCTAATCCAAAGTGTAAGGAGCAAGACCGATTGGAAGTGCCGCAGGACGAGTGCAGGTGCTTTCCATTTCGTAGAATGAATGAGCATCAGAAGAATCATGGAAAGCCCACATTGCTTCTAATACGTGATAAGCCAGTTCTCCACTGGCACGATGCCCTCTACCCGTTCGAATGGCGTAAGCCATATCTGCTGGTCCAATCCCGCGGGTATTCTGATCATACCCGGACAACAACGGCTGTTCCGTCCACTCATTCTCACCCATAAGCCGGAGTTTCACGGGACCCCCAAAGTTATTCGGGTCTGGAACTTGAATCGTTCCTAGCGTTCCGTAGATTTCTATATGCGGCAGGTTGCTCCCGCCAAAGATATCAAAGCTTGTAATCAACGTTGCAATGGCACCATTTTCAAATCGCAAGGTTCCGGCTACGTGAGTTGGAATTTGAACAGGAATTTTATTCCCAAATTTCTTCTCGCTTGTAATCGTACGTTCTTCCAGCGCTTTCCCAGTCATTCCGCTAACCGTATGAATAGGACCCAGCAGCTGCACCAAAGCCGTCAAATAGTAAGGACCCATATCGAACATTGGACCTCCACCAGCGGCATAATAAAATTCCGGATCTGGATGCCAATGCTCATGTCCACGGCCCAGCATAAACGAAGTAGCTGCAACAGGTTCGCCAATTACTCCTTCATCTATCAGCTTCAAAACCGTTTGAATTCCCGCTCCGAAGAACGTCTCCGGTGCACTGCCCACAAGTACTCCCTTTTCCCGCGCCGCAGTCAGAACTTTGCGTCCTTCTTCTCTCGTCACAGCTAGAGGTTTCTCAACGTATACATGTTTACCCGCTTCAATAGCTTTCAGGCATACTTCCGCATGAACAGCTGGTATCGTTAAGTTGATTACGATTTCTATCTCTGGATCATTCAGTAATTGTTCTGTGGTATAGACGTTTGGAATATTGTATTTATCCGCTTGTTCTTGTGCTCTTACCAAATCTAAATCCGCACATGCAACTAGATCAAGGATCTCAAACTTTTGACAGTTCTCCATATAGATACTACTGATTTTACCGCATCCAATAATACCAACTTTGACTTTATCCATTCGCTGATCGCTCCCAGAATTTATTGACTGTCTGCCATTCCACTATAGCTATTACTAACCTCCATAACATTGGACAATGCCTGCGCTTTACCTTCAGCTGCCCATATTAATCCTCTGCGCATCATTTCACGCACTTGCGGCTGATCTACAATGTCCGCATGATGCCCGAGTGAATTATAATAAACTCTGCCCAAGCCCCAACGTTTTGTCCAAGCTACTGGCATATCAACAGCCTTATTATACGAATGAGGCCCTTCAACTACTGGAAAACGAGTCGTAGCAAGAACTTCAACAGCTGGATCTACATGAAGATAATATTGCTCTGAGCAAATGCTGAAATCTTCTAATCCTTCTACCAGAGGACTTGAGCTTTGACAAATCTCTACGGTATAGTTAACGCCGTCATTACCAGGATGAGCTACCCATTGTCCACCCGTCATAAACTGCCAATCTACATTATTACGAAAAGAATCACACATCCCGCCATGGCAACCGGCAAGACCTGTTCCATGCTGTACAGCTGCTGAGACATTATTCACAAGTTCCTGCTCGATTGTGCCCATTGTCCATACCGGCACGATCAAATCTAGTCCAAGAAGCTTATCTGCATCAGCAAAAGCCTCCAGAGTATTTGATACTTCAACTTCAAACTGTTCCTCTTGCAACATTTTAGCGATTATATCAGCTACCTGCTCAGGCTCATGACCATCCCAACCGCCCCAAACAATCAATGCTTTTCTCATTTTCAGCACTCCTTCTAAGGTTAGATTACATTTCGGATAAATCGACCCAACGGCGTTCATCAATAGAACGTTCTACAGCCTCTAACACCGCTTGGCATTTCACTCCATCATTGAAATTTGGTTCTGGCTGACGACCTTCTTCAATTGCGTTAGAAAGCTCCAGCATTTCGTGAATAAACGTATGTTCAAAACCAATCGTATGACCAGGCGGCCACCAAGCCTCTGCATACTCATGAGCAGGATCGGTCGCCAGCACACGGCGAAAACCTTGTACATCCTCGGCATCCGAGGTCAAATAAACTTCTAATTCATTCATACGTTCGAAGTCGAATTTCACACTACCAAGACTCCCATTGATCTCAAAAGAATTGGTAGAGCGATGACCCGCTGCGAATCTTGTAGCTTCAAAGCTGCCCAGAGCACCATTATCAAAACGGGCTAAAAACAAGGTGGCATCGTCAACGGTAACCTTACCCTTGGGTGCATCTTTATCTCCTTTAGCGCTTAAACCAGTCATTTCAGCGGCAAGCGGACGCTCTTTTATGAAGGTCTCGCTCATGCCGATTACTTCCTTCATATCGCCTACTAAGAAATGAGCCAAATCTATAAGATGCGCCCCCAAATCTCCATGCGAACCTGAACCGGCGATATCCTTCTGCAGTCTCCATACTAAAGGGAAATCCGGATCTATTATCCAATCTTGTAGAAACCAAGCCCGAAAATGATAAATCTTTCCCAGACGCCCACTCTCTATGAGCTTCTTAGCCAGTCGAACTGCCGGAGAAAAGCGATAATTAAAACCAACCATATGTGTAACTCCCGCGTCTTCAGCAGCTTGCAGCATTTCACGGGAATCTGCCAAGGTCAGCGCAAGTGGTTTTTCACAAAAAATATGTTTACCTGCTTTGGCTGCTGCCAAAGCTATCTCCTTGTGCGCGTTGCTGGGAGCATTAATATCTATAAGATCAATATCCTCTCGAGCGATCAGATCCTTCCAATCCGTAACACAATCCGCCCAGCCTAACTGCGATGCAGCTTCTTCAAGCGCTTCACTATTACGTCCACAGATTACAGACATTTCCGGTTTAAGCGCTTTCGGGAAAAACATAGGCAAACTGCGATAAGCATTACTGTGGGCTTTACCCATAAATTTATAACCGATCATTCCAATGCGAAGCTGTTTCATCTTATTCCTCCTAAGTGTTGATAGATTTAGATGAAGCTCGTATAACTAGTTCTGTCGGTAATTTGATCTGTACGGCTGGTGCGGGTATATCTGCCAGATTGTTTCCCAGCAATTCAATGATTTGGGCTGCGGCAAGTTCACCTAGTTCGTAAAAGGGAACCCGCACACTGCTTAATGCAGGTGTGGTAAGCTCCGCAGCTTCCGAATCATCATAACCCACAATAGCTGGCAGGCGATCCCTTGGTATTCCTAGCTCCTGCAGCCCTTGCTGCAAACCAATGGCCATCCGATCATTGGCGACCATAATCGCATCAATCTCATCCAGCAGAGGCAACATTTCTTTGGCAGCTATAATCCCGCTTTTCCGGCTGAAGTTACCTTCGAACAAAAGTGAAGAATCTACAGAAAGATTCACCTCTGCCAAAGCGCGGGCATACCCCGTTAGACGATCTCGGCTGTTGGAATAAGATTCAGGCCCATTTAGAAAAGCAATCCTCGTAAAACCTTGTTCCAGTAAGTGTTTAGCCGCTTGCCAGCTTCCTTCGACATGATCGGCATCCACCTCGTGAAAAGCTTCCCCTGCAAAATGCTGATTAATCAGACAAAAAGGATGGTTTTCTTCCTTCAAACGGCGGAGTGAGGCTAGCTCACCTGGCTCTTCTTTAGCGCCAAGCACAATGCAAGCATCGATCTTCCGCATCTTAAACAACCCGCTATAATCCATTGGCTCTTCGGCATTCCGAAACAGCATTAACAGATCATAACCCTCTTCTCGCGCCTTGCTCCCTATTCCACTTAATATTTCCGAAAAATAATAAGTGGAGAACAAGCGGGCTTTCGGCAAATAAGGCATCACTACACCCAAGTTCCCGCTCCGTCTACGTGCAAAGCTCTGAGCGAGTGAACTAGGGGTATAGCCTAGCTTCAGAGCAGCTGCCAACACACGTTCCTTCGTTTCTTCCTTAATCGGGCCAACGTTATTTAACACGCGAGATACTGTGGCTTCTGACACACCTGCAAGCTCGGCAACCTCTTTACGGCTGGCGATATAAATTCCTCCTTCTCATAGGTTATGAACAGTGACATTTAGCCTCGTTCAATATACTATTCGAAAACGCATTCATTTAATGTACGCGCGTACATTTTCTCATGAACAAGGCTCTTCGTCAACCCTAAGATTGGATAAATTTAAAAGACGTTCGTATACACTAAGGAGAAGAACGTCTTTCTATTTCTTTTCAACTATCCGCGAGGTACTAGCAATAGGACACCAAGTAAAATGATAATCAGAAATAAGTAACTCTCAAATTTCTTAGCAGGAATACGTTTATTCACATATACACCGAGCACTGTAGCTAAGATAATTGCTGGAATAGAATATCCATAAAGAACAAGAGCATCCGTAGTCCACAATCCCCCGATAGCATGACCAGTTACAACAAGTACACCAGAAATAAGAAAATGAGCTTGCAACGTACCCCGAAAGCGATCAGGATTCCACTGTCGTAAAGTACCATAGATCACGACCGGGACACCATTAAAGTTATAAGCACCGCCAAGTACACCCGAAGCGAATCCGAAGGGATACACCCAGCCTTTTGCCTTAAGCAAGGGATGATCGATCGTCTTAACTATTCTCTTCTTAATCACTGAATAAACTCCATAAACAATCAAAAATATACCAAGTCCAGTCATAATTACACTTGCAGGTGCTAAATAAAGCATAACTAGTCCTACAGGAATTCCTATCACTGTTGAGAGTGCTAATCGAATCAGAATAGGTCGTTCTATATGCCGCCACCCACTCACAACTGTAAGTGAGGCAACCGTGAGGCCTGCC
Source organism: Paenibacillus sp. FSL L8-0333 (assembly GCF_037965665.1). NCBI lineage: Bacteria > Bacillati > Bacillota > Bacilli > Caryophanales > Paenibacillaceae > Paenibacillus > Paenibacillus sp. FSL L8-0333. The sequence continues at coordinate 3,131,587 of NZ_CP150186.1, read as the reverse complement.
AATCCAATCAAAGAAACTGAGGTATGTATAGGAATCGGGAGCAGTGCAAGCAGTGGCATGCTCACAATCGCTTCACCAAAACCAAACATGGTTCTCATCAAGGCACCTATAAATACTGCTACTACGACTAGTGTAATTATTGTAACGGACAATCGTTTATCCCCCTCCTAATCTCATCCATCCGTAATTGTGTATAAAATCATCACATAGACAGATCATCTGGAATACATTTCTTTTTCCCACTCTTCTAATTATAACATATCATTCGCTAAAAAACAGATATCGATAGAGAACAAACGCGCATTTTAACATCCCTAAAATCCATCACATTGCCGTTATAACTACACAATAATGGAGATATACATATATTAACGAAAACCCCTTAAAATCGATTACAGAGGCCCGTATGTATTACCCTTTTTCTAAAAAACAACTAAGTATCTAAAAAAAACTGATTCCCCTAACGTTGAAGAGGTATCAGTTTCTTATTTTTTGACGTATTTATTTAGGCGTTATCTTTCAGCCACACTTGCACATGCTTTAGAAATTTTTTGGTGACGGGAGAAGCGTATTTCATAGAGTGGACAGCAATTCCTAACGATCTGAAACTTCGTTCCTCTAATTCTAACATGGCTACATTATAATTTTGCCGGGTTAAGACAAGCTCTGGCAAAATACTAATCCCAAGCCCCTTCTCCACCATAGACATAATGGCATAGTCATCACCCGCAGAGAATTTAACATTTGGTTTAATCCCCGCCTTATCCAGCACACGTCTAACATCATAATCCGAACCTGCTTTCGGGATAATGAAATCCTCCTTAGCAATTTGCGATAAGGAAAGAAAGGGCTCCGTGCTTAGCGGATTCTCTTTAGATACAATCCCTAACATCCGGTCTTTTTTTAAAGGAATTACATCAAACTTCTCACGTGTAGGCAGTGAAATAAAACCGCAGTCGATCACTCCAGCCTCTATCCATTGCTCAACCTCCAAATAACCGCCTTCCATCAGCTTGATTTCTATATAAGGGTATTCACTGCGAAATTGCTTAATCATCCCTGGCAGCCAATGCACAGACACACTGGTGAACGTACCGATGGTAATCGTGCCAATCTCTAGCCCGTGGATGTCCGCTACCTCCTGCTTCAATTTCTCGTTCCACTTCAAGATTTCACGGATAGGCTGCAGAACTTGTTCTCCGTTTACCGTCAATTTCACACCGGATCTATTTCTAATTAATAACGCGAACCCAAACTCCATCTCCAAGCTGCTAATGGTGTGACTAATTCCGGATTGCGTAAAACCCAGTACATCTGCTGCTTTTGTTAAGCTGCCTAGCTCCACAACTTTCAGAAAAATCTCATATTTATTAATGCTCAACCTCTGTTCCCACCCTTATAAATTGCATAAGTTTTACTCATGTATTCTATGATAAACATTCAGTTACCTTATGTATAGAGCCGTATTATACTATATTGAGTTGAAAATGAAGAAGGATGGATGAAGAGATGAAACCGCTCAAAGCTGAGCTGCTGCTGTTAGTTGTAACATTATTTTGGGGCTCCTCCTACATATTTATGAAAATGGGGTTAGGTACGTTAGGCGAATTCAATCTGATTGCACTGCGCTTCGGACTTGCTTTTATATTAGCCGTTATGATATTCCACAAACGATTAAGACGAGTAGACATCAAAACATTAAAATATGGCGCCCTACTCGGATTCCTCCTGCTCGGCGTATTCACATGTATAACCTTCGGACTTCAAACAACCACCACCTCAAACGCAGGATTTCTAGTTGCGTTGACGGTTATTTTTGTACCGATCTTGGATCGAGTTATTTTCAAAAAAAGAGTTGCACCTCCACAAGTGTTCGGCTCCATCCTCGCCATAGCCGGGATTGGACTCCTTACCTTAAATGCAACCTTAACTATTCAGCCGGGTGATTTCCTGTGTATCCTTTCGGCAGTGTTCTATGCGGTACAGATCTTATTTACAGGCAAGGCGGTAAAAGAATGTGATTCCCTGAATATCGGAATCTTGCAGTTAGGATTTGCCGGAGGGTTGGCCTTAGTGTTGTCCGCACTCTTCGAGACACCTGCGCTACCGTCTACTTTGCCAGGTTGGACTGCAATTCTTGCGCTTGGTATCTTATGCAGTGCCTGTGGCTTCATCCTGCAACCTATTGCTCAAAAATATACTTCACCGACCCGCACCGGACTAATCTTCTCCCTTGAGCCGGTCTTCGCTGCGATGTTTGGTTATTGGTTCGCTGCTGAGAAGTTATCGATGCAGGGTTATGCTGGCGCAGCGCTTGTTCTGCTCGGAATCGTGGCTTCTGAATTGCTTGGTAAAGCAACACTCCCCGCATCGTGGGCTCAGAAGAAACCAGAGCATTTATAACAATAAAGGCGTCGTTCAACTATACAAGCTGAACGACGCCTTTTCTATGTTTATTGGTTCAATTAATGCCCCATCATCATCGCCGCATCTGCCTTCTGTCCCTCTCCAGAGGAAGGATCGCCAGCGGAAAGCTTAGGCTTGCGCAAAATAATACTCATTAATACACCTACCACACCTATGCAGCCAGACAGGAAGAACACATCATCAAAACCACTAACTGCGGCTGTCAAAGGATTACTTCCCGCTTTCAGTGCTCCCATATGAACAGCGATCTGACTAGTCAGGTAACCTGTCATTCCAGCTATAGCAAATGAAACAACGACTTGTTGAGCAGCAGCAGTAAGTGAAGTTACACTTCCCACCCATTCACGTGGAGCAGCATTCAAAACATGAGTATTCAAAGGCATCATCGTTAGACCCATACCAAAACCTAAGAAACCCAGGTATGTCATAATTAACGATAAATTTGTTGAAACACTAATTCCGGATAACAGGAACAAGGTGACCGTAATGATACTAAGTCCAACAAACGCCAGCGGACGAGCCCCGATCTTATCAAACAACCTGCCGCCAATCGGCATTCCGATTGCTGAAGCTAAAGCCTGCGGAAGTAGAATTAGGCCGGTCTCCAGCGGGGTATAGCTTCTAATCTGCTGCAGATAAAGGGGCACAAATAACATGGACCCAAACAAAGCGGCTTGCATAACCCAAGTTAAAATAATACCCCGAGTGAAATCCGACGAACGGAAAACTCGCAGTTGTAAAAGCGGATTTTTGTGAAGCAGCTCCACAATGACAAGAAGGATCAATGCAACCCCTCCAACAGATAAGCCAACAATAGCGGGAGTAGACGACCAGCTTGTTCCACCGCCTTCATTCACCCCATAAGCCAACATAGAGAAGGCAATTGGGGCAAGGATAATGCCTAGGATATCGAGTTTGCCTTTGCTCTTTTTTTCAGAATTCGGCAAATATTTAACACCAAGAATAATGCCAACGATTCCAATAGGTACATTAATCAGAAAGATCCAGTGCCAGCTTACGTACTCCACCAGCCAACCGGATAAGACTGGACCGAGTGCCGGAGCTAAAAGCATTGGAATACCAAGCATCCCCATAATAGAACCTCGACGTTCTACTGGAGCTAATTTAAAAACCATCGCCATCCCAATGGGAGCAACCATCCCCCCGCCAAGACCTTGAATGACTCGAAAAATAATGAGCTGAGATGAGCTTTGTGCAACCGAACATAACATAGAGCCAAGAATAAACATCGTAAGAGTTGCCAGAAAAACTTGTTTCGATCCAAAACGATCGGTCATCCAGCCCGCGAGTGGGATTACAGCCGCTAAAGCTAAAGTATAACCCGTAATCGCCCACTGAATCGTTTTGAGATCGGAAGCAAAATAATCAACCAGCTTGGGAACGGCCACATTCACAACAGTACCATCCAGAATAACCATAATCATACCGACAATAATAGCAAGAAGCGGGGGGATGATTGCTTTTAACGAAAATGGTTGATCTTCTGCAGTACTCATTCCAGTCATAGTTTTTGTCATCCAGTACTCCACTCATTTCTCTAATTTAATTAAATGCTTTATTGATTATTTCAAATTTTAATTTACATTCGATGAATCTCGAAGTCAACAAATAAAACCATTTTTTCCATTAAAAACACATCGAGTTTACGATACCCTTCAGAAATTATCTTGAAATGTATATTAGAACAGCAAAAAGACTATGCATGATCCCCTTAAATCTTCTTGCTTGGGAAATGTGCATAGTCATCATGGAATCATTTTCCGATTAGAGCGTCTCTCTTAATTCTATAATTTTGCCCGATGTGTTCAATATAATTTCAAGTGGAATCTCTATCTCTGCAAAATCCAATACACAGCGGATAGAAAATTTATCCTCGTTATAGCTACTTTTTGTAGATTTAATCCCATGATAATTCCCGGCTTTTACCGTAATTTGCTTCCAGTCTTCCAGTAATCCATTGGAGCTTGGCTTATTTACGACCACATCATAATGATATCGCTCCGATAATTCATTATATTTACCGCCGACCAGTAACCCCGCTATAACACTCGCTGTCACTTCAGGGGTATACACTTCAACTTGATTGGACTCCCCATCATATGAGGTTACTAAACCAATTGTCTTAAAAAAGGAGATTGGAACATAGATATGATCCTGTCTGAATTCGAAATCATCTTTAAAAAACAACTCTTGTGCATTATTGATGCTAACCAAATGTTCGTTAAGCTTCCATTTAATTATTTCATTTATCCTTGTTAGTGTTATAGTTTCTGAACTTTTTTGATATGTTGTTTTATATTTCAATGCATTAGAAGCCTCTCTGAGCGGAATCATGACTGTGGAACCCTTGTTGAAGGCTGAATGGGGATCAGTATCCAGTACTTTACCATTCAAAATTACGCTAACCTGGCCGGAGTCTGCCCATACTGTTGGAGCGGCAAATCCACCAAATCCATTAGTTAAAAATAGAACACCTAACACAACAACCGCTGCCATTTTGATCATCCGTTCGAAACCTCCCTTTTATCTATTACAAGTATTATGTGCGTTTCCAGCATGTGCTAATCCTAATGATAATCAAGACAAGCAAAAAAAAAGAAGCCGTTCAACATTATGTTGGGCCGCTTCTTATAAATAACTATTCCACTTTGAAGTCAAAATACTGCTTTGGAAAAGGTTCTTTTATCAGCGTAAAATGCCACCATTCCTTACTATAAGGTTTAAAGCCTTGCTTCACCATAACCTCTTTGAGAATTGCGCGATTTGCTTTCTGAGTCTTGGTGATTAACGATGTATCATAAAAAGAGATATCTCCGAAAAAATCAAACAGGCTGCCCATATCTACATCTACACCGGTCTCTTTATTGACGATCGTTAAATCGATGGTACTGCCACGGGAATGTCCTGATTTTTTCGCTATAAATCCGAGTTTGAATAAATTACGTTTATCCAGTAGCGGGTAATATTGCTGCTTCATCTTAGTATCCGCGGAATTCTGTGACCATCTTACAAAATGATTCACCGCGGTCTGCGGACGATAAGCATCATAGATTTTTAGGATATATCCTTTTTTGGCTAAATCCTCACTTACTGCCTTCAAGGCTGTAGCCGCAGTCCTTGAAAAGATCGCTAAAGGCGCTTTATATCCATCAATCCGCTTCCCTACAAAATTATTGTCTCCGTAATAACGAATCTCAAATTGAGCAGTAGGAATTACTTCATCCAAATAGACAAATCCTTGCGGCAGGCTGTTTTTCTTCTCCAGCTGCATTTGCTGCAGTACATTGTCTGTAGATGAGCCAACGTAAGCTGCATCTGCGCTGCCCATAACAATAGTGTTTGTCCATAACAACAGCACAAATGCGAAAACTATGATTTTTGTTCCTCTAAATCCGGTTCTCAAAGGATCCCGCCTCTTCATTTCGAATTAACCGTTTGATTCAGAAATTTTTCCACTTCAGGTGTGAGTTTATTATTCGTGGAATCAAGTAACTGTAGTAGTTTTTCTAAAATCATTAGGATTCTGGTGTCGCCTTTGTTTCCTTTTAATGCATTCTCATACGCCTTTTTCACTTCAGGTTTGATTATTTGCTCATCATAGTCATAAGCTGGTGTGTTGCTTGACCCATATAATAAGCGTGAAGTTGCATTAAGCAGCTCTTTTTGTAAAACGGTTGACCGATTGGAAGCTGGATATTTCGTCACAAAATCCTCCAGTGCTAGCGCCCTGTTCGTTAACTCTGTCCAACTAATCACAATAGCTGCATCAAATACACTTGGTTGATTCGATTCAGTGGCCATGATGTCAATGTAAGCTGCGATGTCCTTCGTGACATACGGCTTAAAGCTTTTGAAGCCCTCATAATGCATCACTGGATAGTACATGCCCTCACTAGTCTCCAGCTTATATCCCTTATCCCGTCCTTCAATTAACATATTGCGTACATTGGCATCTTTGATCGAATTAAGGAGTGTGCTGTAGGTTAGATTTTTGCTTTTGGAAAAAGCATTATTTATCTCTTTCTGAACATTCTCCGGAAAAACCTTCTCAGAGTACACAGGTAAATATGCCTTCTGTGCATTTTCGAGCTGGAGTGTCATTAGAGTTGCTGTCCAGGTATCCACTTCTTTGATATGGTTAATCAAATAATTCCGTGCGTTAGCCAGAGATGCCGGCTTCTGTACATATTGCTGGAATTGATTATAGACTTTTGCAGATTCTTTCACAGTTGCGGCAGCTACAGTATCTGTTGTATGTATACTCCCAAACCCTCCCATAGAGCCTAGGGCAAAGGCAACACTTAACAAGCCTGTTTTTTTCCATCCCATTAAAAGACCTCCCTTAAGTATTCATACTTAATAATTAGACATACGAGAGGATCCTGAATCTAACTTAGTACAGTATTATCCTGGACGCCTCCAATGTCCTTCCTACGATAAATACCCATCAGAAGTCCAATAGCCGCATATTCAAACCACACATGACTCCCATAGCTCAGGAAAGGGAACGGGATAGAAGTCAGCATCATTCCACCGCTCAAAATAGCAAGACCATAGGTTAGTCTTATCGCTAGCAAAAATGCCAAACCCAACACTAGAGCTTGTCCATAGGGCTCACGAATCGCTCGTATCGTAGATAGAAGCTTGATGAAGAACCAGGAGATAACTGCCAGCAAAAGCAGTGCCCCCGCCCAACCAAAACAATGAATAAGATAGACAGGCAACATATCTGAGTAGACATACGGCAGCTTTTGTTCTACTGCTCCGAATCCGTGCCCCCACCAACCCGCTGAACTAATAACTTCACGCATTACTTGGTATATATAGCCATAACCGTCTGGATCTAAAGAGGGATTTATAGCACTAATGATTCTGACCATCAGGTAGTCGCTATTGAAGATGAACATTAGTCCAACTATTACAAAGAACCCTAATAATACTACACTCTTTATCCAATCGCGAGTAATCCATACATATAATACTAATGAAGAAATTAGATACACCACAAGCTCTGGAAGAGAGTTTAAAGAGATTAGAAGCAAGGCAGGTGCTAACAGAATGCTTATGTTGAACAAACCACTCCGCCAAGTTTTCTTTTTAGCCGATTCCTTGCGATTCACTAAAATCCCTGCTAACGCGACTATCAAAACATAAGGACGATAGGATGTCATATCAGGTAAGATCAAAAAAATCCTAGGACCATAATTCACTCCATTTATTGTTATCCCCCAGAATATACTCGACAGAATTCCGGCTATTGATGTTCCGTATAATACCCACGAGAAACTTTTCAGCTTTCTGAAATCGATAAAATACAATCCAAACATCAATACAATTCCAATGAGTATATTTATCGCTTGGCGTCTAAACGCATTATCCAAAAAAGAACCCTTAACGATATCACTGTAGCCTACATCCACAGAACTCATTCCGATCAGACTGATCGCGGATAACAAAGCTACAACTCCAAACAATCCCCAAGGTACATGTGGTTTATGTATTAGATGAAGTTCCTTCCCTAACGTTTGCGGGCTCCCCATTTGTTCGATCGCCCAAGCTATGGCTTCTTCCCGTGATACACCGTCGGCTTCTTTTTCACAAATTAAATCTTCTAGATGACTAGCTAATTCTTGACGTATCTCTGGGTGAGTTTTTTTCGCTTTAATCTCTGCACACACTACATCCAAAAATTGCTGCTGCCTCTCTTTCATCATACACCACCCTCTCCCAGAACGGAGTCAACTGCACCTTTAAACATAACCCATTCTGCTTTTTTCTCCTTGAGTTTCTCTTTACCTTCATCCAGGATTCTATAGTACTTACGCTTCCTTCCTTCTACCTCCATCCAGTAAGCCTCTACCCAGCGCTCACTTTCCATCGCATGCAGAATCGGATACAAGGTTCCTTCTTTTAATGAAAAAACACCCTGAGATCTCAGCTCCAGCGCTTTGATCAACTCATAACCATATAATGGCTTCTCCAGTAAAAGAGTCAGAATCAACGTTCCCGTACTGCCCTTCAGCATCTCTTTACTTACTTTCAACGGCTAACACCTCCTAAATTCTAAACTTTACAATTGGCGTGGATGTATCTGATCCACTAAACAAATTTCACTCATCATAGCAGTTGATCTGCATCCTTGGACCGGATTCGGCTCATTCTACGGGATTTATACCGTTGATTTGCACCCCCGGGCCGGCGTGGGCTCATTCTACGGGATTTATACCGTTGATTTGCTTCTTCGTCCAATGACTAATATCTGTATACATGAATATTATTTATCCTTTTATACCTAGGACAACTATACATCGTAAATCTATGTATGTAAAGTTCCTCTTATTCCCCCCCCTTATTCCATCCCTATTCCCCACTCTCCCATGTATAATAATGGTAATACAAGCGACATTTTGAGGAGATCTACCATGCAAAAAACAACAATAGCCATCTGGAGTTTTTCGTTCTTTTCATAGTTATTTTCGTTGGATATATGCTCCATAACAATTCTTTGACCTATTATGAGGCGTGGAAGATAAATTGGGGAATAGCGATCTCTAAACCTACAGAGTCAAAAGTGATATTTGAAAGTCCACCCAGTTTCCATGGGGATGGCGAAAGCTATTACGTATTAAATTACAACGAAAAGCAATTCATAGAAATCAAAGACGCAGCATTTTGGCATCCCCTCAATGTTGAATCCATTGACCCCTTAAAAGAGAGAATATCAAGCTTCAAAGATTCCGTGATGGCCATTTATCCAAATGAAAAAGCCAAATACGAAAAATTATTTTGGGCGAACCTTATAGAACTCGAAGAAAGTGGATTATATTACTATAAGAAAAAGATGATGATAGCTACTGTATCGTGATCCTTAACGTGGAATTAAAACGAGTATATATGATGGAATGGACACAATGATTGACGACAAAAAAGGAGTGCTAGAACTGTTGCCAGTTAGCACTCCTTTTAATCGAATTCCTCTAATTATTAATGCATTGGAGTATTCATTTTATGATTAACAACTACTCTTTTTATGAAGAAAGCAAGAATTAGTCCTACAATCGCCATACTCATTCCGAAAATAAAAGCATTTTGTACACCGTTCGTGAACGCAGGTAACATATTAGCTGGATCTGCTGGGTTCTCTACAGTTTTCATATAGCTTTTTGAACCCGCGGACATAATGCTGACTGCTAATGCAGTACCAATTGCACCAGCAACCTGCTGCAGTGTATTCATGATAGCTGTACCATCTGGATATAGCTCTAGTGGTAACTGGTTAATACCATTTGTTTGTGCCGGCATAAATACCATCGAAATACCAATCATAAGCGTACTGTGAAGTACGATTACGAACACAACCGTAGAAGCTACACTAATACTGGAGAAGAACCACAAGGCTACCGCTGCAATAATCAGACCTGGAATAACGAGCCATTTCGGACCGTATTTATCAAACATACGACCCATAATTGGGGACATCAATCCGTTTATAATTCCGCCTGGAAGCAGCAACAGACCTGCTTTGAAAGCTGTATAACCTTGTCCTTGTTGAAGGTACATCGGAAGAATTAGCATGGAGGACAGAATAACCATCATACAGATAAATACCATAGCTACACCAATAGCGAACATTGGATATTTAAAAGCACGCAGATTAATCATTGGCTCCTTCATCTTCATTTGACGAAGTCCAAACAATAACAATGCTACTACACCTACGATGATCGCAATGATCACTTTCGGACTTCCCCAGCCCGCTTCTTCACCCGCGCTGCTGAAACCAAACACGATACCGCCAAACCCGAGTGAAGATAACACAATGGAGAGGATATCAATTTTTGGTTTCGTCACCTTTGTTACATTCTGCATGAACAGAATCCCGAATATCAATGCAATCACCAAGAATGGCAATGACAACCAGAAAATCCAGTGCCAGCTGAGGCTTTCAATTAGAAGTCCAGCAATGGTAGGTCCAATCGCCGGAGCAACCATGATAACCAGTCCGATCATCCCCATTGCAGCCCCCCGTTTTTCAGGAGCAATGATGATAAGGATTGTATTAAACATCAGTGGCAACAGAAGCGCTGTTCCCATAGCTTGAACCACTCTTGCTGTAAGTAAGAACTCAAAGTTAGGTGAGACTGCTGCCAGGAATGTTCCTAGAATTGAAAAACATAAAGCCGCTATAAACAGCTGTCTCGTCGAGAACCATTGAAGCAGCATCCCCGAAATTGGTACTAATATACCCAGTGTAAGCAGATAAGCTGTTGTCAACCATTGTGCTGTTGCTGGGGTAATTTGTAAGACATTCATTAGATCGCTTAAAGCAACATTTAATGCCGTTTCACTGAACATTCCGATAAAACCTGCTAGTAATAAAGAGACAAGAATCGGAATAGTCTTAAACTTCTTGACCTCTTTTTGTTGATTCCCTTGCATAGTTGCTTCCACCCTTAATCCTCCTGATAATCTTGTCTATTTGTCTGTATCTAACCAAGTATTGCTGGGATAATCTTTGCCGCCGCGAGAAGCGGTTGTTCATCCCGAAAAGTCAGCGTCTGGAGAAGCGCACCTTCAAATAAAGAGATTACCACTGAAGCCTTATCGGCCGCGGGCTTGTTCTCTACGCCTTCATCCAAAAGACGTTTCTTGATCACATCCTGCAAGTCCATAAACACAGATTTACATGCTGTCCGCAGCTCTTCACTAATACAGGATGTTTCCGCCGCTAACCAAAAACTAAACGGAACTATCCCCTCGTATGAGGACTCCACTGCATCTTTAGCCATTCCTAGAATGAAATCCTCCATTGCCTCAGACGCACTCTTGCTGTTCTCCATATGATGTCTAAGCTTCTGAGCGACAACTTCACTAGTCCGGTTAATACATGTTAAAGCCAGTTCTTCTTTGCCGTGGGGAAAGTAGTAATAAAGAGATCCCTTCGGCGAGTCGCTGTCTTTAATAATCTGATTCAGTCCTGTTGCATGATATCCCTGAGAAAAAAACAATTTCGAAGCTGTGTCCAAAATCGCCTCACGCGTATTCGGCTTGTTCGACAAGCTGACACTTCCTTTGCATTATAACAATTGGTCTACATAATAAAACCATATTTTAAAGAGATATGTCAACACATAAATTACTTAAATTCAAAGTAATTTTGGTGGAAGATCGTGGAGGTTGGGTTGGGTTGGGTTGGGTTGGGTTAGCTCCATCCTCCCTATCGGACTCAGATGCAGCTATTTGTGCTAAAACGGGCTTTTGGACACATTTTCGGACCTGAGCGACGCTATTCCGCTCATAGGGAGCTGATTTCCTCCCTTTTTGTGCTCATAGCTGCATTGGGGTCCGTTAATCTTTCAAAAGGTTACTTTTCGATCAAATAAGAACTCTGGGGTCCGATCGCTCCTAACTTCGAGCATCCTTCTACATCACATTTACTTCCCATCGAGCTATTAGCTTCGTTAGTTCTTACACTTGTCCCACACTATTTCCGCGCATGCATTTGTCCGTGTACTCCCTTGCTTCGCACTTACTCCCACACTTTTGTTTTCCATGTACTACACTTTGCTCTCAAGCTAACATTTCTATCGGACTCAGATGCAGCTATTTGCGCTAAATCAGGCTTTTGGACACATTTTCGGACCTGAGCGACGCTATTCCGCTCATAGGGAGCTGATTTCCTCCCTTTTTGTGCTCATAGCTGCATTGGGGTCCGTTAATCTTTCAAAAGGTTACTTTTCGAGCAAATAAGGACTCTGGAGTCCGATGGAGTGAAGGTGATAGAGTGGATCAGTTGGACTGAAGGAAATGGAGTGGATCAGTTGGACTGAAGGAAATGGAGTGAACCAGATGCGGTAAAGGAGAGAAGGCCCAATGTGCTGTCGAGAGGAGATGAGGACGTAACATGCTAGGTGGGTGGGATGCTATTAATGTCCATCTGTATTTTCTCAATAAATTACCAACTGCCTCCATCCAGCCCATCTGCTCCATCTGCTCCATCTGCTCCATCTGCTCCATCTGCCCCCATTCGCTCCATCTGCTCCACCCACCTCCATCCGCCCCATCTTCCCCATCCGCTTCCAGCCATCTCCATACCTTCTCCATCCCTCACTAATCCACTCTCGCACGAAATTATCTACTTCCCATTCCCCCAATCCCAGCGTATACTATAATTATTCCAATGAGAAAGGTGAGAATAAAATGCAAAATGTGCCCAAAGGAATCGCCCGACCATTAGTAAAAACTAATCAGGCGTTTATCGTCATTTCTGTAATATTAACATGGCTAACAGGACAACACTGGATACTAGCGCTGCCCTTGTTTGCCGGATTGCTCGGTCTTTTGTTCGGTTATAATCCCATCATTAAGCTGGCTGCCAGGTTTCTGACAAAAGAGCGTTCCCACTATGTACTCGAAGACTGGTCACAACAACAGTTTAATCAAAGCATAGCTGTCTTCTGCCTCGCAGGGGGTCTGATCAGTTTCATCGTTGGCTGGACGATCGCAGCTTACATTTTCACAGCGCTCGTTGCGGTGGCCGCCACTGTGGCAATCCTAGGTTTTTGTATCGGATGTTTTATCCATTATCAATGGAGAATGTACAATTACAGACGTAAACAAAGCAGCACAAATTAAATTTGTTAATTCTTAATCTTTCTCTTCTCCAACAACATCCCAGCGATGGCGAAATTTTAGTAACCGTGGATGCAGTGATGAAGGTGCAGCTGGCAACAATAACCGAATCTTTACAATCCACTCTTCAAAAGAAGAATAAGACGCAAACTGATTCGCCACCTCAGGCGTTAAATACAGAAAAATCGGCGAAGGATAGATCTCCAAAAGATGCCGCAGCGCAGAATCAAGCGGAGTATACTTTTTTCGCTTCCCTTCCAAACTCTCTACCGTGATAAAGCTACGTCCTTGCTCTCTTTTCCATTCATGCAGCCGGTCCTCTCGCTTATAATAAGCGCTCACCGGCTCTTTGGTCATCCGTCGCACTGTTTCCTCATGAAGTGGATATAACACCAGTTTAGTGAAACGCCGGTCTGCTGCAGTTTTTGCCGCCACTTCAAGCTCTTGATCTGTTATATGTTCAAAAGAATCGTAAAACACTAAAGTCCCTTTACGTTGCTCAACTGGTGGCTCATAGCTATAGGGTACATGCTGAATGTCTCTTTTCAATGAAATCCCTCCTGCTTGTTCTATTTATTAATCATATCATGTGACAACAGCAGGGCTATCATTCTTATCTTTCAGCTGAAGATGAATGGTTAATGAAATCCTGAACTTTTGATATCAAAGCTGGGTAAATCAAGGGATACGTCAGCTCTTTTGGTATCTCAGTAAATCCTCTGATCTCAGCCATCTCATAAGGAGGAAGTTCAGCGAACTGTTCCACATTTGCTAAATATAACTTACCATAGTTTTCTGGAGCATCGACACTAGTTACCCTATAAAGAGCTATTGGAAAAATAGAAAATCGTTCCGCTCCAGTTTCTTCATATAATTCTCTGGCAGCAGCCTGCTCCGGGATTTCGCCAACCTCTATATGCCCTCCGGCAAACTCCCACGTCGAACGGTCCCGATGTCTCGCTAAGATCCATTCTTCACCATGTTTAACCATAATAACAACGTACTTCAGCTCAACTTCTTTTTCCTTATCCAACTCAAAAAAGTTTACCTGCAATTATATCCCTCGCCTTCCCACCAGCCTCAAACAGTCCTTGCCTCATCCCAAGCCAATTTAAATTCTGCTACATTCCGATACCGCTGCTCCCTCACCGCACTGACGGCCCGTAAAGCTACCTCGTAGAGGGCTTGACTGGTTTCCCATTTTACAAACGATCGATCGGATGCTCCTCCTAATAAAACAAATGCTGTGGCGCCCATATTAAATACATTCGTAACTTCATCAATCGGCGCATCCAAGCTAAACTCTTCCGGTGACTTGAATCTGGATGAACCCCAGAAGTTCTCTCCCAGATCATTTACAGTAGGCTTTAGTCTATAATAATCAATATCACAAATTTTAGTTCCATCGTTTACAAAATCATATAAAATACTTCCGTCATAAAAATCCACAGCTACATACCCTCGATACTCAACATGTTCATGAAACAAAAAGATTACATCTAATGAAGACAGACGTTTTTCAACGGATAATTGCTTATAACGAAAAAAAGGCGACTCCGGATGACTCAGCTTCGCTTCTCCCGCAAATAGCCAATGCGAATGTAAACATTCACCTGCAAACCAATCAAAGACTGCTACATACCCTGACTCAACCTCATAATGCGTCAGTAGCGTGATCAGTGCATCAGATCTAAGTTCGTTATATAACGGAATAGCTTCAATTAAACGGTTAACAGCATCCTGAGGATTGCCGGCATAAGTCAAAGGTCTCGCTCCAGCAAATTTCACAAAAAACTTCTTTCCATCCTGCTCCACACCAAAAGAAAGATTTCCGGAGTCTTGCTGATCGAACACTTTAAACACTTTTCCCAGCTTAGTTAACCAAGCAAAATCACAGGCTTCCTGCAATTGAAAAGTTACCGCATCGATTTCATATGTATAATTTTTTTCGCGCAAATTAACCTCCTGCATTCACTATCTAGATTAAATTTATAAGCTTCATTCATTGTCTTGTTCGATATTTAATCACTAGAATAATAACCAGCAATACAACACATAAAGACATCGTATTTGTAATCAAAAAAGCTAATCCAACCCCCGTAACCGCCAAACTAATCGCATAAGCTTCCATTAGACTAATCCCGAGCAGCATAAGTAAATACGATTTTAGATTTAAATCGGCTACGGATTTTGATTTGAGGATTTGAACAATCTGCGGGATCCATCCCAAAGAAAGAATCACTCCACCTATTAATTGCATGATTGCAAACATAAGAGCACCTCCAGGGATTTTATACAGTTGTATTCCGGGCGGCTCAATCTGGTTCCATTTCATGTTAAAAAACAAATAACACTAAGCAAAGTTTAATTTCCCTGCATCTTGCAGCTTACTATACGCATAAGAGGCCGCACCTATAGTTCCTGCCCGACTCCCAAGCTCTGCTTGAACAATTTTACACTTACTGCTTGATAGCTTCAACGCATGCTGATGCACAGTCTCTCTTACGGGTTGGAGCAATTTATCTCCCGCAGCTGCCATTCCCCCACCTACAATAATAAGATCCGGGTTGAGGATATTCACAACATTCGCTAATCCAAATCCAAGTATAGCTCCAGTCTCCTGCATTACTTCCATAGAGAGAGCGTCTCCAAGTTCGTAAGCTTCAGATATCATTAACGCGGTAATTTGCTCTTCTTGGTCATTAGTCCAAGTCTGAATAATACTTGTTCGTCCTTCTTTCAGCTTCTCTTTAAAAGTACTCACCATGCCAATCGCGGACACATATCGCCCTAAACAACCGGAGCTTCCACATTTGCAGGGACGTCCGTTCCTGTACATATTCATATGCCCAATTTCACCAGCGCTATAAGACGTACCGTAGATCACTTTTCCGTCATTCACGATACCTGACCCTAATCCCGTTCCCAATGTAATCAGAACCAGATTGTTATACCCTCTTCCTGCACCTTGTTGCCATTCACCATAAAGATTAACCCTAACATCATTATCAATAAAAGTAGGAAAGTCATAGAATTTTTTCATCTCATCTACAACATGTACATGCTCCCAATCCGGAAAATTCGGTGAAAAAAAAGAAATTCCCGCTACCGGATCAAGTAATCCTGGCACTCCGATTCCCATTCCTTCTACCAAATCTAATGGAATATTCGCTTCATCCGTGATTAAACGTACGGCTTCTCTAATCCGTCCCAACACATGGGCTGGGCCCTTAGCAGCCTCTGTTGGTATAGATCTTTCTTTAACAGCTATAAAATCAGTATCGTAAATCCCTGCTTTAATATTGGTTCCGCCAAGATCAATGCCTAACATATATCGTTTCATAAAAACCTCCAGAATTAGATAATCTATCGCTTTCGATTAAGTTCTAGTACTAACTGCCGCTTCCGTTTCAGCTAACATCAAGCGGTTCACACCCATCTTAATCTGATTCTCGGTGAGATTAGAATAACCAAGTAGAAAGACAGGACCTTGAGGTTTACTGCCCACAAAATAAGAAGACGCAGGATAGACCCGAACTCCATATCGTAACGCCAATTCAGCTATACGATGCTCTTCGGCACCAGATTCCAGCTCAATTAATAAATGAAGACCCGCCTCTTCCCCATAATAGCGGACACGACTGCCAAATTCAGCATCCAAACTTTTTACTAGACAAGCCCTGCGGGCAGCATAAAGTTTCCCCATCTGCGTAACATGCCTCGCATAATGTCCATTCTGAATAAATTCCGCCAACGCTTCCTGATCCAAAGCAGAAGACATACGATCTGTTATCCATTTGACCGCCAAAAAAGGTTGAATCAAAGTCGGAGGCAATACAACATAACCTATGCGCAGAGAAGGAAATAACACTTTACTAAAACTGCCTACATAAATTACTCTACCGTCAACATCTAGTCCAGCAAGCGATGATAGCTTCGGACCCTCGTACCTGTATTCACTGTCATAATCATCTTCAATAATAAAAGCTTGATTGGCTTTGGCCCATTCCAGTAACTGCACTCTTCGTTTCATCGACAGGGTCACCCCGAAAGGAAACTGATGCGAAGGAGTGACATAAGCTAGTTTTGGTTTTTTATGAGGACCTTCTTTGATGTGATCACAGCTTGCTTGGAGCTCATCTACACAGATTCCCTCTAGGTCAACCCTGATGGGTGTAACCACCGCTCCAGCGAACGAAAAAATCTCCCGCACAACGTTATGTGATGGATCTTCAACAATAACATCATCACCTTTTGAAACAAAAATTCTCGATAATATATCCAATGCCTGCGTTGCCCCGGATGTAATCACAATTTGCTCCGGAACCACGGGCATCGAACGTGTGGACCGTAATAAACGTGCAATCTCTTGGCGTAGTCCCAAAGAGCCCTCGACCGGGCCGTAACCCAAAGTATCAGGAGATGCACGACGACAGGCATTCATTAATGCTTTTTGCCACTGATCCATTGGAAAAGCGTCCCATGCAGGTACACCGTGCCGAAAATTACATAATACTGTGTTCAAGTCGTTTTCTATAATAGAAGAAGGATTGAGTGTAAGGAAATCAGGACCCTTCGTTATAAAATTGTAAGGGTTATCAGAATCCTGGGGGTCTTTCTCCTCCACCGGCAGCCCCGCTATATAGGTACCTGCCCCTTTTCTCATCTCCAGATAACCCTCTGCTTGAAGTAGCTCGTAGGATTGAAGAATTACACTTCTGGATACTTCCAGTTGATTGGCCAAAGTTCTTGATGGAGGTAGCGAATCTCCCCCACTTAAAGCTCCTGAATGGATAGCATTACGAACCTGCTCATAAATTTGACGGCTTAATGGAATGGGTCTTTGTTTATCGAGAGTAATCAGCAATTCATGCTTCATAAGATTTCCTACCCTTCTAATCCGGGTTTTCTTAATGGTTCATAGTAAGGATTTTTACAATTATTGCTGCAGAAACAGCACCTAAGATCACGAGTAACAGCGGGATTTTCCTAATTAATACCAGTATAACAGCGACTATACCCGAAGCGATACCTACAAGATTGTCATCTGCGTCCACCTGAAATATCCCAGGAACCGTTAAAGCACTAAGAACCGCGATAGGCAAATATTCCAACAAAACTTGGACTTTGGAAGAGCCATTCGTATGCTTTGTCAGCAGCAAAGGTACAAAACGAAATGAAAATGTAAGGATTGCCATCCCGATAATGATCAGAATAGTCATACGGATACCTCCTTTTCTACTTCAGCTTGCTCTCGAAATAAGGAGCCTACTGCCATACCAATTAACATAGCTGCAAGTATCGAGGAGTTTCCAAGTACGGGATGTAGGAGCCATGAAGAACCCGCCGCTGCTAAACATATGGCCAAATTCCGAATGCTTCCCTTTAGTTGTGGCACTATTAGTGCTATCAGTAAGGCATATAATGAGGTGTTCAAAGCAGGTAAGTATATAGCCGGAATGTAGGATGCCAGCGATATTCCCGCAGCTGTTGCCAGTAAATTTGCTATATACGGAGGAATTTGTAGACCCAGCAAATATGGAAGAGTTATATTTTCTTTTGAATGATTGCGGGGGATCATACTAACAGCGTACACTTCTTCTGTTAAACTAAACCCAATCCAGACTTTGGCCAGAGGATTGATTGTACGGTCAAGCTGACCCCCAAAAGATAGGCTGATAAACAAATATCTTAAATTAATGATCAACGTAAGCAGCAGGATCATTGGAGCGGCGGCCCCAGCAGCAAGCATTTTCACGCCAATAAATTGGCTGGCTCCCGCAAATACGAGCGCTGACAATAAGAACACTTCCAGACTCCCTAGGCCTAATCCCTTACCGACCAATCCAAACGTAAAACAAGCAGGAATAAATCCTGCAACAATAGCTACAGAATCCTTAAGACCCTTTCTAAACATCACTTTCTGATCACTCATAAGTTTCTCTCTCCCTTATCGTTGTCCCTTATCGTTGTCCCTAGAGAGAGCATACTTGGATACAATTCTTGTGGAAATAACCGCATGGGTGCGTATGTACCATACCAATTTCTTGACATAGAAAAAAGACCGCCCGCTAAGAGAGCGATCTTTAATGAAGGTTAAACCTCCTGAGGACTTTCCACAATCCCGCTGATTTCTTGTTGAATTTGGGATTTAATCTGATCTACATGGTCAAAATCTGTAGCGGCGGCATAGATTGTCTTTAACTCATCCAAAAATACTTTGGCATCTGTCAGATGTTGAATGGATCGTTTCATGGTGCTGGAATATCGCTCTTTAATACCTGCGATGGCTTCGGCAAAAGTTTCATCCGTACCTGACTGTATGCACCGTGAATACATATCAACAATCTCGTCGGTGGCACGGTCAGGGAAATACTCATGCGGAGCTGTGCTGTCAAAAATAGCAAACCCAAGCTCGCGTACGATAATCATATCAAGACTGTTCGGATCGAAACCACAGTGGTAAATCTCAACATTGACACCACGTTTTATTCCTTCAGCTGCCAATTTTTTTAAAAGTGTAGATTTACCGGATCCCGCGCGACCTTTTACAAGATATCTTTTTAGTCCTGCGGTTAAATTAGGTACAAAATCCACTGCACCCTTAGGCGTAGCTGCACCTAAAAAACGGTGATCCACCCGGCTTACTTTTTCGAAGTTCTGATCACCATACAGAAGTTGAATATACTCCTGAGTCAGCTCATCAGCGGCTTGGAAATTCATTGTCGCAATATAAATCGCTTCCCACTCGTCATGAATGCGGAGTGCTTCAGCAAAGCCTGAATAAGCGAGTTCATGCTCTTCCGTGTACTGATCAACTAAGCTGTCGATCTCAACACAACGCTGGCTTAACTGGAGCGTATCGACGGCCTGCTCCAAATTCACATGTACGATGGCCTCTTCAGGCAATTCTGGCTTAATGACCCGTGGAGCCGTACCATCTATAATTCCTACTTTTAATTCAGGAATAACCACTCCGTCGAGTGAATCATTATCTGACGCTGCGTGAATTAACCAGATCTCATAACCTTGTTGAGCCAGAAGATCTCCGATTTCTCGAATGATTCTAGTTTTCCCCGTACCGGGGCCTCCTTTTAAAACAAACAAACGCGTTAAATCTTGCAATGACGACTCATAGAGGTTAGAGAAGCCGTGAGCTGTGTTGCCGCCAGCAAAGAAATTCAGGATTGTTCCGTCCATAATCGCACACCTTTCCGGGCTGATGTCATGTTTCATTGTTCATCTTATTAATGTACCCAGGGAAAGGTGACGCTTTGAGTGAGATGTGGTTTCGTTAGCCGGTTCAGTTACAAACAAAACGATCCATAAACCTCTTAATGACGGGAACATCTGGAGGAGACAGCTCGCTTGGCAATTCTTCATAACTAAAAAAACGCAATTCTTGCACCTCAATTCCATCTACTTTTAGCGCCCCATCAAAGTCCGTGCATAGATACGCAGCCACAACATTATATACTTCATCACCGTGCGGGTATTTATAATAAAGATCTTTTCCAGAGAACATGTCGAACAAATCAAGAACTTTGGCTGTTAAGCCTGTTTCCTCAAAAAGCTCCCTCTTAGCGACCTCTTCTAAAGTCTCCCCAAGCTCCATTGAACCACCTGGCAAACCCCAGCACCCGTTGTCCGTTCTACGTTGCAATAATAATTGATGATTGCTGCACAATAAAACACAGGCTCCTGCCATTATAAGCGGTCTGGTACCTACCAGCTTTCTTAACTCCATAATATAATCGCTCAATAAACTATCCCCTGTCTTCTAATAGGCTCAAATACCCTACGTTAATAGAAGTTCATTTCTTTTTCTGCACATGAAAACCTTTGTCTTTCGCGTAATTTTCAATGCTCCAAATACCTATTCCCCGCTCTCGCGCCTTATCCTGAATCGCTCTAAATTGATCAACATATTTTGTGTTAGGTGCAAATACATAGGCTACACGTGCATAACCCTGCTCTAGCAGAATCTCATTGAACATTTTCCCATCTATATAGAGGTAACAAAGTAGGCGGCCATATTTGTCCCGCTCCGATACATCTAGTTCAATTTGTACATCTTTATCCGTAAGCATCTTTTTGGCGAAATCAGAAGCTTCTAGCGAAAATGGCTGTGGTTCGGGGATATTCGGATTCACTGACTCTGGAGTATCGACCAGCAATAAACGAATGGTTTCCTTTTTGCCGCCTATAGTCAGCTTCATGGTGTCACCATCGACTACTCGTGTTACCTTTGCATCTATTAAACGTTTGTTGTCCTCTGTTGTATTGTCTGGCGTAGAATCTAATCCAGAACTGGAATCGGCCGTAATCGTTGGAACTGGTTCTAAAGTAATCTGCTCGGCTAAGTTGCAGGCAGTTGTTGTTCCAAGTAAGAGTGTGATAGCTAGAAAGCTTTTTAATAGATAAATCTTATTCATTGATAACCTCTTTCTTATACACGTATGTAATTTCATGGGGTCTAATAAAAATAAATTAAAACACTTAAAAACACAAGACTGTAATACTAATCATAGAAAACAGCGATAGCCATGTACCAGAAAAAAGATACTTGGTTATCGCTGTTTCGCCTTTACTCTACTTCCACCACGTTTAATTTGGAAATCTTTATTTTGATTATGATCGATAAGAAAGCAAGCAGGGAAAACATAATTCCGATCCAGATGAGTTGATGTATTCCTGCATGAGAAATAAACCAACCACCGATAGCAGTCCCTATAGTAATTCCAAGGTTAGAAAATGAGATAAACAAGCTGTTACCGAATTCGGGAGCTTCTTTCGCTTCGGTCGTTAACCATACTTGACTGACAATCAGTCCGCCGGAATGCACTGCCCCCCAAATGATTATGATAACAACCATCGGAAGGAAATAAGAACCTAGATAATATACGAATAAGTAAGTTACCGCATATAACAATGGAAACATGATAACGGTCTTTGTAATGCCTTTATGCAAAAGGCTTCCAAATAAAAAATTCCCAAAAATCATGATTATCCCAAAGGCCATCAACATGATACTAATCCATGACCCGTTCATATGTGTTACCTGCCCAAGATATTCAGCAAAGTAACTGTACACAGAAAACATAGCTGCAAAGATAAAAATAACTGCCACAATATTTAACCACAATAGGGGTTTGCGTAAAATACCAAGTTGTTTACCATAAGACATTTTTTCTTTAACTGGCATGGAAGGAAGCCAAGCTAGTATTCCTAAAAAGGCAATTATACTTACGACAGCTCCAAAGAGAAAAGCGACTTCTAAAGAAATTTTGTCCGCGAGATAAGAAGTCAAAGGCACACCAAAAGCAAACCCGACCGTTATTCCGGCGAAAACCTTTGTAACTGCTTTGGTGCTCTTTTCCGGAGGGACAAGTTGGGCAGCGGTAACAAGTGCAACTGAAAAAAATACGGGATGAAAAATAGCAGGGATAATACGAAAAATCAGCATTACTTCAAACATGGTCGTATACGCATAAACAATATTTGAAATTGCAAAAATAAGTACGGCAGTTAATAGAATTACTTTACGATTAATTCCAGAAGCCAATAAGGTCAGAAATGGACCTGAAATAGCAACAACTAAAGCAAATATACTTACAAGCCATCCAGACTGAGAAGTTGATATATTAAATTTTTGAGTTACCTGTGGCAGAACACCTATAATCCCCATTTCCGTTGTAATAATGCCAAATACGCCTAAAGCCAAAATAATAATAAGTAAAGGGTTAACCTTTTTCATTTTAAAATAATCCTCCATTTATATTCACATATATAGATTTGTAGATATGTATTATCAAAAAAAAGCCCTTCCTCCTCTCTCCTATAGTTTCTCTTTAATATAATCGGAAAATTCTTGAATTATCTTTTCGTTTCGACGATAATACGTCCACTTCCCAATTCGCTCAGATTCCAGCAAACCAGCTTTTTGCATGGTCAATAGATAACTCGAAATAACCGACTGTGCAAGCCCCGCTTTAGCTTGAATATCGCCCACGCAAATCCCGATTTGAAAATTTAGGCCTTGTTGTAAATAAGGCTTTTCATCAAAAAATTCCTCGGGAGTTTTTAGCCACATCATAATTTGACTACGAGTCTCGTTAGACAACGCTTTGAATATCATTAAAGGTTCCATGTGTTCCATTATATCTATTTTTATAGATTTGTAAATACAAAAGATGCCGATGTCTCGTTGTTGCAATAACATTATGTAGATTCATGTTTCGTATCGAATTGTTCGTTTAATGAATTAAATATTTCCAAATCAACCAGCATAGCAGTACGGATACCCACGAAATGAAACCGAAAATCATCACGATTTTGTTCTCACTCCATCCGTATTTTAAGCTGAAATGGTAATGGATCGGAGCCATCCGGAATAGCCGCAGCTTCGTCCGTTTGTAGTACCAAACTTGTAAAATGACCGACAACTGCTCCGCAAAATAAACGAAAAACAAAATTGGAAGCAAAAGCTCAACCTTTTCAATGACAGCCAGAACGGAAAGGGAGCCCCCGATCGCCAGTGATCCAGTATCGCCCATAAACGCTCTTGCTGGATAAATATTGTAAAGAAAAAGTCCTAGCAGACAACCGATCATAACAAGTGAAAATGTCTGCACTTCAGGTTTGTCCGAAATCATAAAAAAGAAAAAATACGACGGTATGGCAACATTGATCAGTAGCCCATCGAGACCATCTGTAAAATTGATGGCATTCGCGGAGCCGACCACAAACAGCAAAATGATGGCCACATAAAGGTACACAGGCAACTGCAGATTTTGCCCTTTAAATAACTCGATATCACTCGTCAGGCCGAACGAATGGAACAACACATATAATATAATTCCAGTAAAAAGAAATTGAAGCACTAGTTTTGAGCGGCCGCTGATGCCGGATGGATTTTGCCAAAAAGCCTTTTTGAAATCATCCAGAAATCCGACCGAACTAAACAACAAAAACGTAACGCATAAGAGTAACATTAGAGGCCCGGGTTGAAACTGCAGCGAAATCGCTATCCCGATAAGCAGGATCAACCCTGCCATTAGTGGTGTACCCCGTTTGGCCTGATGATCTGCTGGAAGCTCAGCACGAATCGGCTGCGTTAACCTCAGTCTATGCAGCGTCCAGATTAATAGAGGCGTAAACACCGCCACCAGAAGAAAAGACAGGCCGGAAACAGCCAAAATTCCATACATATAACGAACTCCCCCTCTTTGAAAAAGATCATTTATAATACTCACAAAATATTTCTAGAGTTAATGAGGTCGTCTGTAATTATGTACTCTTTTCATCTGTTGATAAAGAGAAATTATTCTATTTTTATTTCCTGTTTTCTGCTGTGTAACAGCTAAGAGTTTTCTATAAGCAGATCCCAAAACATAAACTTGCCCAATGAGAAAGTTTGCACTTTGGGCAAGTTTACATTAGTATATAGTCATTAATCCTAATCTTCACCACAATAACAGCCATATGGGAGGTGTATACATAAAGTTATGATTAAACAAACTTTGAGAGATTTCAAAAAAGAAGCCACTGAAAAAGCGCTAGCTGAAGCGGCATTCGAACTTGCACTTGAACATGGGTTGGACGGTTTTGTTGTTGAAGATATCGCGCAAAAAGCCGGCTACTCCAGAAGAACTTTCGCAAACTATTTCACATGCAAGGAAGAGGCAGTTGCGATGGGAGCAGTTACCGTACGGAACACGAATGAGTATGAGGAATTGCTCACCAAAATCCCTGAAAATGCCTCCTTGCTTGACACCCTATATCAGCTAATAAAGATGCAACTTACAGCTGAGCTTATAGGGAGGTTACGTGAGCTTTCATTACTTTCCCGAAAATTCCCAGCGCTCGAGCCCCATTATCTAAGAGCAATACACCTTACGCAAACTGGAGCACAAAAAACATTGTTGCACTTGTCAAATGGTAAGTATGACGAGGTCTATACTTATCTGCTTATAAATTCGGTTTACGGAACTGTACTTCCCTTAATTGACGGAAAACTTAATGTGCTGCTTCCGGGACAAACGACGAGCGACGATCCAAGTCCTGAAACTCTTACGTTCGATCAATTTTTGGAAACTATTTACGGATATTTACGCAACGGATTCTAATAGGCTAATAATCAGTTTTCATCATAGAGGGAGTGTAAAATAGATACATGTCAACATTATTATACAGAGTGGGAAAAACCGCTTATCGCAAACCTGGGTACTTCATTTTAGGTTGGATTTTAATTTTGGGATTTGTCATCTCTATGATCAGTATGAATGGTGTTCATATCAGTTCGGAAATGAAGATTGAAGGCACGGAATCGCAAAAGATTTTGGATCAATTAGCAACAGAACTTCCGGCTGCATCTGGTGGACAAGGAAGTGTCGTGTTCAAAGCACCTCAAAGCGAGCGATTGGATACGCCAGAACGTTTGGCAGCGATCACTAAGGGTATTAATGAGGTTTACGGTTTAAACGAAGTGATTAATCCTGCGGATTATGCAGCGGAAGCAAGTAGTTCAACTACTGAAGCAACTCAGGCTGCCAGTATGGATCAGTCTGCAACAGCCACAGCACCCCCTTCCTATGGTCCTCTGATGGCAGATGGTGTTCCGGTGCCTGGTGTTATTCTTTCCGCAGACGGTAGAATTGCATTGTTCCAATTCCAGTTTACCATTGAGCAATCAGCTATCTCTCAAGATATTTTTGATTCTGTAATTGATACCGTCATGAATGTCGAGAAAGATACCAACATTACTGTACTGCCGGGTGAGACACTCAAATCAGTATCTATCGGTGTAGGATCAGCTGAGATTGTCGGACTTGTCATTGCTGCAATTGTTTTGCTGGTGACGCTTGGCTCTGTCGTTGCAGCAGGGCTGCCCCTTATAACTGCACTGCTTGGAGTCGGCATCGGTGTGGGTGGAGCATTTTCTATTTCCAAATTCATTGAAATGCCTAGTGTCACTTCCGTCTTGGCGCTTATGATTGGATTAGCCGTCGGAATCGATTATGCTCTTTTCATTGTAAATCGCCAACGCCGAATGATTATTGATCAAGGATTAAGCGCACAAGAAGCTGCGGCTAGAGCAATTGGCACATCCGGCAGCGCCGTATTTTTCGCCGGTTTGACGGTTATTATCGCTCTCTGCGGTATGCTTGTAATCGGGCTTACTTTCTTATCTACGATGGCGTTAGTAGCAGCAGCTACCGTCCTCATCAACGTATTTGTTGCCTTAACCCTATTGCCGGCATTGCTCGGATTGGTGGGTGAACGCATCTGTTCGCCTAAAGCTCGCAAGAAAAACAAGGATCATCATAAAACGGGTAACCGCGGTATAGCTGATAGATGGGTTAAATTCGTCATCAAGTATCGTTGGGTCACTATTGTTGCCATCGTCGTGATACTTGGCGTAGCAGCAACCCCTATAGCGAAAATGGAAATGGGCATTCCCGGAGCTGCCTCGGCGAACTTGGACACGGTAGCAAGACAAAGTTATGATGCTATATCCGAGGGTTTTGGAGAGGGATTTAACGGACCGCTTATTCTGGTTGCAGAACCAAAGAACTCTTCCACTCCAGTCACTCCGGAGCTCCTAGGAAATCTTGTGCAAGAGCTCCAAGCTCAAAAGAATGTCGCGCAGGTCACTCCTCTGGGCATGACTAAGGATTTAGCTATCTTCAGTCTGATTCCAGAAACGGGTCCTAGCGATATAACAACCAAAAATCTGGTGAATGATTTACGGGCTACGGAATCTAGTATCGCTCAAAGTAATGATGTTAAACTCGGGGTTACCGGCTTTACCGCCGTTAACATCGATATGTCGGCCAAGCTGGCAGATGTATTTCCCATTTATGTAGGAATCATCATTCTCCTATCGCTCATTATTCTTCTGTTGGTATTTCGTTCGATTATCGTTCCTATCAAAGCTACGATCGGTTTTCTGCTTAGCATTCTCGCTACATTCGGGATCACCACAGCCGTGTTCCAATGGGGCTGGCTCCATACTCTCTTCGGTTTCGACACCGGTGGCCCATTGCTAAGCTTTATGCCAATCATCGTTACGGGTATCCTATATGGGCTCGCGATGGACTATCAGGTTTTCCTTGTCAGTTCCATGCGTGAATCGTACGTTCATGGTCATGAGGGATCAGAGTCCGTTGTTCATGGATACAACCAGGTGAGTCGTGTCGTAGTAGGCGCTGCTATAATTATGATCTCCGTTTTTGCAGGGTTTATTTTTACGGATGATGTCATGATTAAACAAATCGGCTTTACACTGGCCGTAGGGATCTTAATCGATGCTTTCATTATTCGAATGGGATTAGTTCCTGCTGTAATGTCTATTTTCGGCAACAAAGCTTGGGCACTTCCAAACTGGCTCGACCGTATTCTGCCAAACCTGGATGTCGAAGGCGAGAAACTGATTGCTACACTCAATGCTAAAGACAAATCTAATTCCATGAAATAGAAACAATAATAAACAGCCTGAGCCCTGTATTCCTAGGGGTTCAGGCTGTTTTGTTTCTGTGGTAAGATTCGCTTCCCATGAAACGATGTTGGAGAAAGAGCTTAATAATTAAGGATTATAGCGGGGCGCACACCGTAACAAGCTAAGTTTACATGTCCGTAACTGCGAATACTGCTACGGGTACCTACAAAATACGCACGTGAAGAAATCACAGGTTGAGTTCTCAGCCACCACCATGAGCAGCCAAACTCTTCATCCTTCTCAAGGATATAATCAGCTTTGACTTTTTTATCATACACATACAATTTACATCCATCGTTCTTTTTCACTTTGGAGAATCCCGTTCCTATCGCCCTACGCTTCGCACGTAAAGTATCTTCACCAAGTTTAAAGGTCAATTCATTCGCCTCCGAAACACTGAGCAGAAAAATCTTATCTTCCGTGTTTATACTTCCCTCTCCGTTATCTGTGCATTGTGTAGTCTTGATGAGCCTGTGCTCGGAGTCATTAAAAGCGGCATTATAAAAATCATCGTTCAACCACTTTCGCAAATCGGAGTCATGCCATGTAACATCAACATATTCACCGTGATACCGCCTGCAGTCCAAAATGTACTCGCTTAAAATGAACAGCTCTCTACCTGAATTTTGCAGCACCCGCCACTTTATCGGCATTTTTTCTGCTCCGTCCGCCATTTGCGGATAAGAGCCAAAAGTAATTATTTCGCCGGGTTTTGCCCGCTCATACATGGGAGTAAGATTATCATTTTCATTACAAATCATAATAATAAATTCTGTAGTTCCTTTAACGATTTCAGCTTCCCGGCTAAATCCTAGTTTTTCATACAAGCGTATCGCTCTATCGTTGAACTTCGCCACTGTCAGCCGCTTTGGTTTTTCCTCGAATCTCTCATTAATATAGTTAAGGACTGTTGTGAAAAATAGAGTCCCATTCCCCTGTCCGGTTAACTCTGGCTTCATTCCTAAACCCACATCTATAAAATCCTGAGAATATGTATATTTATCATTTGGAACCTGTGCCGGACTTCCTACACAGAAGAATCCGATCAATTGTTTATTTGCATCAAGTACAGAAAAAAATGCTTCCTCTAGCATTTCACTTATAGCTTCAGGAGTTGTTTCATTGTTGTAAAAATCATAGGGTGGATCATATTGCCAGCTTAAAATATCCCTAGCAGCATCAGCATTCAGCTTTTCCACGTAAAGTTCCATTTCGCATCCCCCTTTGTTTTCAAAATCGATAAGTCCCTAAGAGTCTAGCTCTGCTAACTCCTGAAGAATTGTCTCTACATCACCATCAGGATTTAACGCTTTGATCATCTCTTTGGTAATGACTGCACCCTCATAAACTTGTGCAACGACCTCTAAAGGGAGTGTGAGTTCAAAATAACCTTCGGCAAATTCCACAAAATCCTCAGCTGTGCGGAAAATAGTCCCTAGCAAAAAGTCCGAACCATCTTCTGCCCCCGCTGGAATCTCTACCTCTCCCTTCTGCCACGCCATGTCGTTATTTTCACGCCAAAAACAAAAAGTAACATCATCCTTAGCTATCGCCTCATCTTCCAGTAAAGACAATAGCGAGGTTGGGACCTCTTCATAGATTCCTGGCCAAACTTCATGTTCGTCACGCGCATATGGACTTACTTCGGACTCATGATCAAAACCTTTAATTATCGTTCCTTGAGGTGTAAAAATAATAAACAAATTATCACCTGAGCCATTATCGATCGATGCTAGAGAAACATTCTTATCAAATATAGAATCAAAACTATGATAGCGAAGCCAGTCCTCTGGACATAAGACAATATTTAGAGAAGCAAGTATTTTCATAAGTTTTTTTAAGTTTTCGGGTGCTGGTAAAATATCTAACACATTCATCTATGATTCCTCCCCAATGTAGATATTAATGATTTTAGCATATTCATGAATTCCGGGTAAAAAAAAGACTACCCGAAGGTAGCCTTTCCAACTTAACAAAACACTAGCCTAACTTAAGACCCCGCACCCTTATATCTTCGTACGCCATAACTCCAGGCTAACAAACCAATCCCCAGGAATATAGCGCCTACTACAGGTGTCATCAGAGCAAGGCTGGTCATCTCCTCCCGCTGCAGAAAAAGCGCGGCTGGATACACTCCGACGAATGCAAATGGAATGATCCAAGTAAGCAATACCTGTATAGCACGATTGTAAATCGTTACCGGGTAACGGCCATAAGTCTGAATGTTGTACATTAACGGAAGAATCCCAGTAGGAGCATCCGAATAGAAAGACAATGAAGTCAACGTTGTATAAATCCCCGTATAGATGGCGACCGCACTTAACGTCAGAATGATCAGAGCCGGTATCGTCCACCATTCAAAGGGAAGACCCAGATTGCTGCCACTGATGGCCATAATAATAATACCTATGAATGAGCCCATAAGTGCTGGTGGATCAACATTTTCCAAAAAGATCTGGAACAAATTATGAGCTGGGCGTGTCAAAATACGGTCCATCTCACCTTTAACGATGTAACGTTCACTAAATCCCCATAGATTCACAAAACAACTAAACACCCCAAAAGGCACCATAAAGAATCCATAAACGAACACTACTTCATTCTGATTCCAACCGCCCAGGCTATCTGTATGCATAAAAATTACGAGAATAAAGATAAAGTTGGTAGCTTGAAAAAGCAAGTCTGAAATGACCTCTACCCAAAAGTCAGCGCGATAGGTGAGCCGGCTCTTCATATAGTTTTTGATATATTCAATTAATAATCCCAGGTAATACATGTTTCCTCAACCTCCCTGCACGAAGAGACGCTGCCGCGCCGCATGATATAACCAGACAATTGGAATCAGCAATACCAGGAACCAAATAATTTGTATCCCTAATACATTCCATATTCCAACCCCTTGCACCCGTCCCGTAAACACTGAACCTGGCAAGTAGGTAATCGCCTGAAACGGCAGCACCTCAAGTACGGAAGATAACCAGTTAGGAAACAGACTGATCGGTACGATTAAGCCGGAGAATAAGTCTACAATTACCCGCTTCATTCGCATCATGCCTTCATTATTTTCCACGAAAAAAGCCGAGAGCCCTGTAATGATATTGATCTGTGAATTAATTAAAAAGCTGAAAAAGAGCATCACCAGGAACCCCGCCCAAGCAGATGGCGCTGTTGGCAATTGTACTGGGAACAGCAGCATCGCTATGGCCATGCCGGGAATCATAAATAAGAGGAAGCGGAACATTCCCTCTCCAAGACCTTGCATCATTTTGACTAAGACATAGTTATAGGGCCTTATAAACTGGATAGCGATACTTCCATCACGGATATCCGTAGAGATCTCGCGGTCTAGGTTATTAAAATAAAAGGCTCTAGCCATCCACGACACAGCAACATATGATGTCATTTGCGTTGCAGTAAATCCACCCAATGAATCCCCATTACCATAGATGGCCATCCAAGTGAAATAGTTAACCCCAATATTCAGTGAATAGATAAGAATACCTGAGTAGTAGTTAATTCGATAAGCAAGCATGGTAAGGAAACGGATGCGTATAAAATCTAAGTAAGCCCCGAATAGTAATTTACGGCTATTCTCCTGAGGACCACCAGAAGACGCGCCTCCTGAGGAGGAGGACATAGCCGTTGCAGGATTAAGCTTATCAGACATGTAAAGCCTCTCTTTCATCCTTCAGAGCGGCAGCCATTTCATCAGGCTTGTCTGCAGACCCGGATTGATAAATACTGCGAACAATATCGTCCGTATTGGTCTCTATGATTTTGATATCAGTAATGTCTGCTTTTCCCACTACTCTGCTTAATACATCCGATACATTTATATCTAGCGGTATCCAGACAGATGCCCCTAGATCGTTCTCCGCAGACCAAGTAACAGGCAACCCCTCAGTCCATAACTCAAGTTGCTGACGTTTCGTTGCATTTCCAAATTGAAATTGAACCTCACGTCCGGTTCCCCAACGCTGCTTCAGGTCTTCCAGTCCTCCGTCATAAATGATACGGCCATCATCAAGCATTATCACTCGGGAGCAAAGCGCCTCAATATCTTGCAGGTCATGTGTAGTCAGCAGTATGGTTGTCCCATGCTCGCGGTTCATATCTTTTAGGAATTCACGGATCTCTGACTTCACCACAATATCTAAGCCAATGGTCGGTTCATCCAGAAATACAATCGACGGATTATGAAGCAATGCTGCTACTAATTCACAACGCATCCGCTGACCTAGACTAAGCTTACGAACCGGACGATTCAGCAGTTCTTGCAGCTGCAGCCGTTCGACCAATTCATCCAGCCGTTTCTTGAAATCTTGTTCAGACACCCGGTAAACCTTGCGCAGGAGCTGGAACGACTCAATCACCCCAATGTCCCACCATAGCTGACTGCGTTGCCCGAATACCACGCCGATATTTTTCACGAATTTCTCGCGCTCCAAATACGGAACATAACCACCTACTGTCAGATTTCCGGAAGTCGGCACGAGAATACCTGTGAGCATTTTGATCGTGGTCGATTTCCCAGCACCGTTCTCGCCGATATAACCACAGATCTCCCCTTCAGGAATGGAAAAGGAAATGTCCTTCACTGCAGTCACTTCCGTATATTCCCTTTTAAACAAATCAGCGAAGGCCCCTTTGAGACCCTCGCGGTTTTTTTGTACTTTAAATGTTTTGCGTAAGTCTTGTACTTGAATAGCAGTCATATTGTACCTCACTAAGCTTAGAGTTGGTTCCCAGTACCCCATTATAATAGAAGAAGCGCAAAAGCACTACTTCAATCTTTACTTAGCCAGTCTTTCATTTAGCGAATGGGTGTCCTTCACAGCTTCTAAATGCCCTGAGCGAGCGACTTTAGTCCGCAAATATTTCTCGTTAAAAGAAGATACATCTCCCCATAACGCTACTCTTTTCACGGCATTCATCCCTGCAGCCTTGAGCGCATCCAATTTCTTCGGATTATTCGTGATCAGCGTCACTGGTTTGTGACGTAAAGTTTGCAGAACACTGATTGCTTCTTCGTAGTTTCTTGAATCATCAGCAAATCCCAACTCTAAATTAGCCTCAACTGTATCGTATCCTTCTTCCTGTAAAAGATACGCTAAAGATTTGCTGAACAGGCCAATGCCTCTTCCTTCATGATTCGCGAGATAAAATAATGCCCCAGAGCCATGCTCAACAATCATTTTCATGGATTGATGCAGCTGGAATCCGCAATCGCAACGTTTACTGCCAAAAATATCGCCAGTATGGCAGATGCTATGCATCCGGATCAATGCATCCTCAGACCCTTCGAAATCGCCATATACCAACACACTGGATTGTTGTCCTTCTGCTAAGTTCATGGATGGCAAACGTGAAATTAAAGCTGCCGTTGCTTTACTGCTATCCTCTTGAAGAAGCTCTGCATCAGTTGTATTCAGCCAGTTGTACCATTTAAAAACAACGGTCTCGCCGTCTAAATTCACGGGTAACGTGATGGGTCCAACCAATATATTTGTGGAATTTGCTAAAGGAATTCGCGTGATTTTATTCTGTAAAATAGAAGTGATTTCTGGTTTAATCATAATTACACCTTCCTCATTGTTCATCAATGCTTAGATAGAGCTAAGCATAAGGATAAAATATTAGTTAAATTATAAGTAACTATTTGTAAGTAAGTTTATCATTGTAATATAACTTCGTCAAGTTATAATATATATTTAAATATTTATAATTACTTTATGTAAGTTTATGATATAATGAATGTCGAGGTGATATTATGAATGATTTCAACATGTGTCCTCGCTTTGAAAAAGCGGTAGACTTGCTAAGTAAACGTTGGGTCGCGCTGATCGTTTTCGTGCTTATGCCAGGGCCACGCCGTTTTGGTGAAATTGAGAGCTGTCTGTCCAATCTCAGTGGCAAGGTGTTATCTGACCGATTGAAGGAAATGGAAACCGAAGGCATTATAGAGCGAACTGTATATCCTGAAATGCCAGTACGTATTGAGTACTCTCTGACTCCAAAAGGCACAGCGCTTGCTCCTATACTTGGTGAAATTGGAAACTGGTCTACCGAATGGATTGAGCTTGGTATTAAGAAATGATTCCCGCTACACAACACAAAGAGCCCTAATTGTCCCGATCATAAGACAAGAGGGCTCTTTTTGGATTAACATCCCCTTTATAAGTCTTTTCGCTCGAAGCGAAGGAGACCTATAACAAAAGCTAACAGGGTATATCCTAGCGCATAAAAAATAAACATATTTGACGGAACCGTATTAAAATCCAGCAATCCATTCATGCTGCCGAACAATCCCATCATTCCACTCATTTCATTAGCGCTGAACAGGACGGCGGTCATTTTCCGCTGTAAACCATCCACTGGCATAAGCAGTGCCATCATTCCTGACAGATTATTTAATGTGTCAAGAACATCGGGTTCTAATCTAAGCGATCCTCCGATCTTATCAATCATCCCACCTAACCAGCCCGCTCCATATAACATTGTCATAAAGACGCCATTCCCCACTGCTGAGAAGAATCCAGAACCCAGCATAGAAATCGTAATTAGCAAAGGCACTATAGAGGAGAATAACAAAAATGATTTCAATAGGACTACGGCATCTCTAGGAACGGTTGCATGGATCTCAGTAATCCATAAAATAGAAATAAATAAAATCAGGGCATAACCAATCCCAAGCGTCACATATCCAAGCCAGCGACCTATGTACCATTTCCACCGCGGCAGCGGTCTTGGCAGTAAAGCCTGCATAACCCCTTGTTCCGCTTCACCTGCAATAGCTGAGAAGGAACTGAAGATCGCCAAAAAGGCGATTACAAAAGCGCCAAAAAAGAATCCAAGTGATAATATAAAAGCACCATTTGTAAAATTAGCTAAGAGATGCTCGCCACTGCTAATATCTGTTCTATTCGGTATTCCACTTTGTCCAATCGTATTTGCCACAAACCAAAATCCTATAAGAAAGACAATGGTCATAAGCAGTGTTAATATCATCACTCGTTTTCGCAGCAATTCCTTCCAGGTCATTCCCATGATTATTCTCATTCGTGTTCACCTCTGTGACTTAGGCCGGATACAGCACTCATAAACCAGTCTTCCAGACGTTCTTGCTTTCGTGAGACTTCATATAAGGTCATTCCTTGTTCAATAATTAACGTGTTCAGCCAGCCTACTTGCTCCTCATTCTCCAGTTCCGCTTCCAGCCAAACTGTGCTACTTTCCAATGTAGCTGGGATTGAAGCTCCTTTTTCAGATTGAGATCCAATATCCGCTGAAACTTTGATCTTAAGATCAGTACTATCCTGTAGCCAAGACAACAAAATAGGCGTAAAACCGCCCACTTTAAAATGCCAGCTTGTTCGCTTATTTAAGATCTCAGATACTTTCCCATGCCGCAGTATAACTCCGTTATTCAGCAGTGCCATACGGTCGCAGATGAGTTCAACATCCTCCAGTAGATGAGAGTTAAGAAATATCGTAACTCCCTTCTCTTTTAGCCTCTGCAAAATATTCCGAACTTCCTGACGTCCAATCGGGTCTAGCGCCGATGAGGGCTCATCCAGAAAAACGATGGCCGGATTGTTTACAAGAGCACAAGCAAGCCCTAATCTCTGCTGCATCCCTTTGGAATAATGTTTCACACGATCCCGTCCACGGTTTCCAATTCCAACTTCCGCTAGAAGCTCTGGAACTCTTTTATCGGCTACAGATCGCTCTACACGGCACAGCTTGGCATGCAGTCTTACTACTTCTTCCCCGGTAAGCCATTCTTGATAGCGATATAATTCCGGTAAATATCCGATTTGAGACTTGGCTTCAAGTGAACCGATCTTATGGCCTAATAGAGTAGCACTACCACTCGATGGACGAATGAGACCTACCAACATTTTGACAAAGGTACTTTTCCCCGCACCATTAGGGCCGAGGAAGCCAAAGGCTTCCCCTTTCCCAACAGTAATCGTTACATCACGGCAACCACGTCCGTTATCATATTCTTTGGTCAAAGACTTCGCTTCTATTGCAGCAACCGTCATTATTCAATCAACTCCTCTAGCTTCTCTAAGAATACAGCTTTATCTGTATACACGCTTCCCCCGTTGAAATCGAACAATTGCCCGTTCTGTACCCAAATGGCCGAGTATACAATCCCTTGACTATATTCATTCTGATTCAGTAGAACCGTAGTATCTTTAATCTTTATTTGATCGGTATTCAGGCCTTTTACCAGTGGCAGAGGAATTTCACCTGATAAAATGCGGCTCTGCTTTAAGCTGGATTTCAGATAATCTGGCAGCAATGGAAAATCGATTATAGCTTCCAAAGCTTCATCAACCTTTATAGTTGGATCTACAGTAATTAAAGGAGTCTTCGTCTGTGTAAGATTAGCCCATTTATCATTATCCATCGAAAGATCATAATTCACGATCTCCGAAAGATCTAATTTAATTTCTTTCCCATCTATGGCCTCTGGAAGAAGCTGTTTTGCACCCAATCTTTTCATTGCTTTATTAACCGCTTCAATATTAAGCTTCAAGGTTATTTCTTGTGAATTGGTTATATATGCGCTCTTCACATTCTTGAGCAAAGTTCCGCTTGGAAGTGTAAAACCTAGAGTCTCTTCCACCTGATTTAGCGGAATAATCCCTTTATTTGAACCAAAAGTACTTGTAAACACACCAAATTTGTTCATAGCTTCATTCATGGATTGACTTTCATTTACCTGATAAAAAATATCCCGAATATCATTTTCATTCACAACTGTAACTTCTTCCATCCGAAACTGATTCAGCAGCGATGCCATAGCCGTATTTCCTACTGGAGTTCCAAGTATAACCGCAACGATCGCGGCACCTGCCACTGCTACTCCCCACTTACGCCGACGATTCATGCGAGGTCGCTTGGATCGGCGATTAGTTATCGGATTGTCATCTGTAGATTGAGGCTGGCCCATTTCTGGGTGTGGTATATCATCATCTTTCATAACATCCACTGCCAACTGCTGACTCCACACAGCCCATTTAGGACTTGCAGGCTCAGACGCTAACTTGTTTTGCAATTTGGCCCAGGCTTCATCTGTATATTGCTTATTATGATCTTGATTTAGCGGTTGTTTAGTCATTAGTAAACCCTCCTAAATAATTTGGAGCTTCGTTTATCTCGGTTTGTTAATCTGACTGAGATAGTGATTTTGCTGCATTTTGTCTTAACCTCTGGGTCGCACGGTGCAGTAATGTCCCTACTACGGGAGGTCTTAGACCAAGCTCGCCTGCTATTTCCGCATAACTATAACCAGAGTATCTAAGCAGAAGCGCTTGTCTATCCCTGTCAGGCAGCTCGTTCAACCATTCATGAACATCCTCCTGATCCAGCTTACTGATTAAGACTTCCTCTCCTGAAGGAGGTGATTCCCCAACTTCGTATAACTGTTCTTGTTTATTTTGCAGCCGCCGTTCCCTTGCTTTTTTGTCCAGATAATCATATCCAATACGAGTAAGGACTCTATGAAGCCAGGCACCCAGCGCTGCTGGATCATCTGGGGGGTTACGATACAATCTCAGAAAAACTTCTTGTGCCAAATCATCTGCTGCCGACTCATCACGAACCAAAGCGGTCAGCTTACGTCTGACAATAGGATAATGTTCATAGAATATTGCTTTAAAAATTTCAGATTCCGGAATTTCCATCTTGTAAATCCTCCTTATCAGCTGCAGCTATAAGTAAGACGACTATCAATGCTTTTTTGTATCAAGATTACGTAAAAAAGACAGCCCCTAAATTAATAAGGAAACTGTCTTTTAGTGTTTACCTAATTCGAATGTAACGATTAAGAATCTTTTTTGATAAAATACTTCGTTCCAGCCTAAGCTCCCAGAGCTGCTCTTTCCACTGAAACTGTTGCTCTGAATGTTCATTCTCACGTAGCTTCTCAAACAGCTTCATGATCATTATGTTAATGGCATCAAATCTTGACCATAATTCTATTACACTTTCTTCTTGAATCTGAGGACTTTCCGCTGCTGCACTAAGATTCTTTAAGCGCTCAATGATGTCAGCCTGCCACTGTCCATCTTTAATCGCCTTGGCGTAATTTAAAAGATCCAAATAATCATCGACTGACATGTGTACCGACTCCTTTGCCTACTTATACCAAGTATTATACTAGGCATTATCTATAAAGCAACCCTTTATCTCTGGACACAGCAAAAAAACAGGACTGGTATAAGAACCAGCCCTGTTTAATGAATTTAACATGATCAATTTAGTTATAACAGCTTTTGAATATCATCTTTAATTTGCTCTGATTTTGGACCAAATACGATCTGCACAGCCCCTTGACCCAGTCTCATAACACCGGAAGCTCCGAGCTGTTTCAATGCGGAATCTTTAACGGCTTTTTCGTCATTAACAATCAGACGAAGGCGTGTGATACATGCATCGATATTGCGGATGTTCGATGGACCGCCGATGTTCTCAAGAATTTGAGCAGCTTTAGAAGACGATGAAGGCGTTCCATTACCTCCAGGTGGTGCTAACAGACTTTCTTCATCATCATCTTCACGTCCAGGTGTTTTTAGCTTGAACAATGAGATAATAAAGCGGAATAGTACATAATACAAGACGAAGAATCCAAGACCCACAGGAATAAGTATCCATGCATTAGTGGACAGTTTCAGGTTTACAAGATAATCGATCAAACCTGCAGAGAAACCAAAACCAAGCTTAACATCTAAAATGTACATCAAGGCCATGGAGAATCCTGTTAATAAAGCATGAACTCCGTACAAGAGTGGTGCTACGAACATAAAGGAGAACTCAAGTGGTTCAGTGATCCCTGTTAAGAAAGAAGCAATGGCAGAACCGATGAAGATGGAAGCAACCATTTTACGTTTTTCCGGTTTAGCTGTATGAATAAATGCAAGTGCTGCCCCTGGAAGCGCAAACATCATAATTGGGAAGAATCCAGTCATAAACATCCCAGCAGTTTTATCTCCAGCGAAGAAGCGGTACAAGTCACCATGCACCAGTTCACCAGCTGCATTCGTAAAATCACCAATTTGGAACCAAGCAATCGTATTAAGCACGTGGTGAAGACCGAACGGAATCAGCAAGCGGTTAGCTGTACCGAAGATGAATGCTCCAACAGCCCCCAGTGACACAACCCAGTTCCCGAAGTCACTAATAACATCTTGTATCGGACTCCAGATCATACCTACAAATACAGCAAGAACCATCATAGAAGCTGCCGTAATGATTGGGACAAAACGTTTACCTGCAAAAAATCCGAGCCAATCAGGCATTTTTATATTGTGATATCTCTTGTATAAGAATGCTGCCCAAGCACCGGCAAAAATACCACCAAGCACACCCATGTTCAATACAACATCATCATTGATGAAAGAGAACTGAAGCGGTACGATAAGCAGAATCTTAGTCAGTACCATGTAAGAAATTACTGCTGACAAAGCTGCTACGGCGTCACCGGCAAATCCAATGGCAACCCCTACCGCGAAGATTAAGGCAAGGTTACCGAAGATCGCATTCGCTCCGGCGTTTAGAAATGGCGCAAAGTATTGATTCAAGAATCCACCAATGGTCGCTCCTAGCGGAATATCTTTTTCGTAGTTAAGCAAACCAAACCCTTGAAGAATAGCTGCCGCCGGCATGGTTGCAACAGGAAGCATTAACGACTTACCTAGTTTTTGTAGAAAAGCCAACATTTAAAATCATCCTTTCGGTTCAATAGTAGTAGTGCTCTATAAACCAATTACTTTGAAGCCACGGTAAGAATCAGATCCTGTCCTGCTGTAACCTGACCATAATGTCCGCTTACTTGAGGTGGATTCTCCTCTGTACTGGTCACGATTACAGGCGAAATTGTGTCACAACCTGCCGCGCGAATTACGTCCAGATCAAATTCGATTAGGGTTTGACCTGCTTTTACTTGATCTCCAGAGGTTATATGACTGACAAAACCGTTGCCCTTGAGGCTGACAGTATCGATTCCGATATGTAATAGCAATTGCATACCGGAGGAATGTTCCAGAATGACTGCATGACTCGATTTCACGATATGAGCAACCTTACCGTCAAAAGGCGCTTTCAAAATTCCCTCAGATGGTTTTATTGCAATTCCGTTACCCATATGACCGCCAGCAAAGGTTTCATCCGGAACCTGTGCTAGTGGAACTGACTCCCCGCTGATTGGTGCCATGATTTCGATGGTATGTTCAGTATGTTTCTCTTCTTTTTTTGATTTCCATTTGGAAAACATATGCTCCACTCCTCTTAAGATGTTAATTTGATTTCACTAAGGTCTGAAATAACCGGTGCAAATGCATGGCTAGAAAACATAGTTCTTCTTCCGGGATTTCGACTTCAAGCGACCTTTGCATTACTTTACCGAGTTTTTGAGCCAGCTTGTATTCCTCTTTGTATTCTTTCTTAATATGTTTCACAAAGGGATTATCTATTAGTGATCCTTTTAAAATACGTTCCAGCGAAAAACGCAAGTGGATCATTAATCGGATATGATTCATACTGCCATGCTCAAAAGTTATCTTTCGTTCTTGCTGAATCATGTCTAGAAGCTCATTGACAATATTAGAGGCCTTGACTAACTGACCAACCGATACATTATTAACTGCCGAATACACATGATAAGTAAGAAATCCAATCTCATCTTCGGGGATTTGTACTTGAAATTCAGCATTGATTTTCTCCGATGCCTTGTAAGCGATCTCAAATTCCTTCGGAAATGACATTTTGGTTTCTTGCAAAAACGGATTAATAATATCCATCCCGTTGCGCAGACGGTAGATGGTGAACTGTATGTGGCTCGGGAGTGCCAGATAAATCTTGTCGTTTAACTTGTCAGGAAATTGACTTTGGATATCTGCAATTATCTCATCAGTTATTTTCATAACCTTGGGATCTATGTCTTCCAGCAAAACTTGATATTGGCTCCAGGCTTCGCGATCTTCTAGACGAAACAATTTCTCAATCCGAGCATCATTTCCTTCGATCACACCAGAACCCTTCACTGCAAATCCAATACCTTTGCCAATGATGACATATTCCTTCCCGTTTTTGCTTCCCTGAACCATTACAACGTTATTCCCTATTACACGCTGTACTTGAAATTGCTCGATCTCTCGCGACAAGCTCATCACTCCTCTCCCTAATTATCGTCAAATTGGAACAAAAAAAGCCAAGAATTGTCTAATGGAAATAAAGACAATTCTTGGCTCATGCCCTTAACGGTAACACGCCACTAAAATATAAATGATCATTTATGAACATATCATAATTCATGAACTGCTAACTCGTCAATGGTAAATTTAGAAATGTCAAGCGGAGCTCCCTTTACACCAAACAACTCCTTATAAAAACTCTTCCACGCGAGGAAGCTTATCTTTAAGCTGGCGGACGTTAGTCTCAAGCCTCAGAATAACCTCTTCCAATTCTTTTGGATCAATGCCTCGGGAAACAGGTACCTGGATTACCTCTGTTTTGGTTTCTGCCTTTAATTCCCGCATTTCCAGCTGCTGCTCTTGCCATTTATCCATCAGATCAGCGATCGTCGCATAGAAACGTTCGTAATCCTTGATTACGCTGTCCAGAAATGTATCTACTTCCTCCGCATCGTAGCCACGCAGCTTCATGCTGAATTCTTTTTCATGTATGGTTAGAGCGTCTAATGTGATGCCGAGTTGACTGAACAGCTTCCGCTGTTTGTCTAACCGACGTTTCATATGTTCATCCATCTTTTGCTACCTCCAAGTATATACTGCAATCATCCGGCAGTAACCATTATAACAGGGTGAGAGCATCCTGAAAATATTACTATAGTTGCAGTTCTAATAGTTGTCCACAACAGCTTTATTCAAAATGCCTAAGCAGCGGTCAAGATCTGTCTTTACCTGCTTTTTATATAACTTTGCTTTCTCTTCTCCATCTGAAGTGAAATGGTAAAGTACGATTTCTTGAAAATCCACTTTAGGGTCATTGCCTTTCAGCTGCTTGGTACGATATAAAATCCCTTGCTGCACCAGCTCATGCAGGGCGCGATAGATTTCACTCTGTGGAGGGGAATAACCATGGGCTTTGAAATCCCGACGTAAATCCTCCAGCATTTGATATCCGTAACCGCGGTGTTGTTCTACCATTGTTATAAGATACACCTTGATAAACGCTCGTTGAGCAATCATAAACGCCATATAAACCCTCCTCATGTTGTAAATGTTGTTGGCTAATCTTTCCTTCTATTACTCTAGTATAAGCACTATTTTCCAACTTTCACAACCTGAAATTTAATAGAGGGTTCACTTATTCCGTTGTTTATAGAGATTTGGTGGTATGTAGAATGATTTATGTGGATGTGAGCAGGGAGAGTGTAGTTTTTTCTGGTCTTCTATTGTGCATTTTTCATATGATGAAAGTACGGAATAAATGGCTGTACATCGTTGATTGCGTTGAATGATTCCTCGAAGAAGTAGGTCCGCATACTTCAGCACGCCCCCCCTCCCATTCTTTGTTTGGTTTGATCAGTTTAGTTTGTTCAAGTTTGCTCGTTCGAGCCACTATCGGACCCAGTTGACTCTATTCGCCGCTTTTCCCCACTTTTGGTGTGCTATCGGACCCCATGGGCTCTATTGGCATAAAAAGTAACATTTATACAGCTATTCTTGGGGAATAGCTGCACTGGAGTCCGAAACTACTCTGAAAAAGCTTAATATTTGCAAATAGCGTCTTCTGAGTCCGAATGTTTCTGCGCAAACCAAACTCTATCTGGAACCACAAACTTCAGCACAAAATAAACTCCATCTGAGCCCACATACTTCTGCACGAAACAAACTCCATCTGAATCCACATGCTTCTGCACTCTCCCCTCCCATTCTTTGTTTAGTTTGATCCGTTTGGTTTGATCAGTTGCTCGTTCGAGCTACTATCGGACCCCATTGACTCTATTTGCTGCTTTTCCCCACTTTTGGTGTGCTATCGGACCCCATGGACGCTATTGGCATAAAAAGTAACATATATACAGCTATTCTTGGGGAATAGCTGCACTGGTGTCCGATACTACTCTGAAAAAGCTTAATATTTGCAAATAGCGTCTTCTGGGTCCGAAAGCTTCAGCGAGAACCAAACTCTATTTAGTTCGGCAAGCTTCTCCGCGAACCAAACTCTATCTGAATCCACATGCTTCAGCACGCTCCCCTCCCATTTAATGTTTGATTTGGTCAGTTTTGCTCGTTCGAGCTACTATCGGACTCCATTGACTCTATTTGCTACTTTTACCCACTTTTGCTGTCCTATCGGACCCCATGGGCACTATTGGCATAAAAAGTAACATATATACAGCTAAACTAGAGGAATAGCTGCACTGGAGTCCGATACTACTCTCAAATAGCTAAATATTTGCAAATAACGTCTTCTGAGTCCGCAAGCTTCAATAGAACATCGATCCACAAAACGAAACGCAAAAAAGCGATCCTCCAGTTATTGAAGAATCGCATTCCAAGTAGCCTCTCCTAATCACTATTTCATAGCGTTTTTCTCCATAAATTCATCCTTCGTCAATCCAAACAACAGTAAGTCTAAATACTGTCCATTTGTATAAATTACTTTCCGGCGCACGCCTTCTTGGACACAGCCCACTTTTCTGAGCATAGCTGCTGAGGGTTCGTTACCTTCGAGCGCACATTCGTTAAACTTGTTGAGTCTTAGCTCCAAAAAAGCATACTTCAACAGGATGTTGATAGCTCTTGTCCCATACCCCTTACCTCGATGATCTCTATCCACTTGCACGCCTATACTGAACGTACCATTTTTCTCGTCTATGCTATTAAGATTTACTCCACCCACATATTCGCCATTTAGATTCTCGATCGTAAACATCAGCCTCTGTGATGAGAATTCTGCAAATGTATCTACAAATTTTCGGGATTCAGCTATGGTAGGTGGTAGTTCAACAGTACACTCTAAAAGTCGCCGCGCAGGGGTATCGAAACGATTGATGTAATGACCTTCCCAATCCTCTTCCTGAACGGATCTTAGTCTTATTTTCTCATCCTGCCAAAAATAATGAGTG
This sequence comes from Paenibacillus sp. FSL L8-0333, assembly GCF_037965665.1. Taxonomy (NCBI): domain Bacteria; kingdom Bacillati; phylum Bacillota; class Bacilli; order Caryophanales; family Paenibacillaceae; genus Paenibacillus; species Paenibacillus sp. FSL L8-0333. The sequence continues at coordinate 3,087,902 of NZ_CP150186.1, read as the reverse complement.
TAATCTACCTCTCTCATCTTGTACCTCCGAGTTTAATAATTTAGAGATTATGATAACACATCTACAGGATTATATTGGTATAGTATTTTTAAAATCAACTTTACGGTTAAAAAGCATAGTATTATATATTCATAAAATGCGATTCCCGAAATCATCTGAAATAGAGGTATATACTATGAATGAATATCAATTGATTAGCGATTATAAACACATCCATAAATATAAGCTTAGCTTCAATTCTTTAGCCCAATCAATCTTTGGTATTGATTTTAAACCTTGGTATGAACAAGGGGGCTGGAATGACAAATATATTTGTTATTCCTTTATCGATGAAGATCACGTCATTGCGAATGCATCTATTAATAAAATGACTATTCTCATCAACAAAAAAGAATACAACGCCATCCAAATTGGGACGGTGATGACGCATCCTGATTATCGTATGCAAGGTTTATCCAGAAAATTAATAGACCACATTATCGCTAAGTACGAACATGAATACGACTTCCTCTACTTATTTGCTAATGAGCGCGCTTTGGATTTTTATCCTAAATTCGGGTTTGAACGCATGCAAGAAAGCAGCTTTTCACTTAACGTTGCTCATCTTAGCAATCAGCCAACTACAACCTACTCTGTGCGGCCTTTATCTATAGGTAACCCCGTTGATTTTAGCATGATCAAAAATTTTGCAGTCAAAAGAACACCGGTATCCTCCGCGCTAAGTGTGATAAATAATGAACATCAGCTGCTGTTTTATTTTATTCTTCCTTTTCATGATTCCTTTTATTATATTGTAGAGGCTGACGTTATTGTGATCTTTAAACATGAGGATCATCAGCTTCATATTTTTGATATTATCAGTACAACAAGTTTTGATATCAACACAGTATTGAAAAGCATTATTTCTCCAGAAACTGAGGTTATACATTTTTATTTCACACCAGATTATCCAATCGATCAAGTTAAGGCAGAATTAATTTTCCAAAGTGAAGATACCTTATTTATACGTCCGCTATTAAAAGAACTCCCTCAACATTTCATGTTTCCTATTACCTCTCATGCCTAGTTAACGAAAAGAAAGGCTGCCACATGGCAGCCTTTCTTAATCGTGCATAGGAATATACATACTCTGTATCTCTTGTACTCCAGGGACAAATCCTAGATTTAAATAAACAGACTCCGCGTCATTACCTTCCATGACATATAACCTTAGGATCGGATACTTATCTTTCAGGAGATTAAGTCCTCTTTTCAACATCCGTGTAGCAATCCCTTTTCCTCTGTAAGCAGGTATTACACCAATACTGTAAACTGCTGCGTAATCATCTTGTAAACCCAAGAGACAATTCGCAATTAGCTGTCCCGATTTCTTATCATACACAAGCGTGGACGCTGTAAGTAATACTTCATTTGTATAATTAGGTTCTTCACTTGGGATAAAATCTTCATAAGAGAATTTCTTTCTTCTTGTTGCCTCAAGACTTCCATCAAAGCTCGCATAGTTACATTCGGCGATCTGCTCTTCAAGAATAAATCGTTTAGCGCCCATACCATTATCTTCGATCTGAGGACTTTCAATCCTTAACTCTTCGTTCCATTCGACCTCAAAATGATCTGTAGGACGGTGCATCCAACGGCATCTGAACTCATCAGGCCAAAACCCTGCCCGCGCATATAATTGAACCTGGTCTGGCAGAACCTCGAAGGTTTTTATAGGTTTTGTGCTATCTGACCAATAAATCAAAAGCTCTTTTAATAGCTTCAGCACCACAAATGTATCGTTAAAAGGTGGAATAACAAATAAATGATATATCCGATTAGGCGACATCCTTACTCCACCTATTTTTGACTCCCCTCTATAGATCCAAAAAGCGTTTCTTTGGGCAGAATTGAACCCTTCTTCTTTAAAAAAACCATTATATTGCATATTATAATAAATGGAACAGTACAGTCCCCATTCTTCCGAGTCTGCCATACGAATAGAATAATCATTATTTAAGTCATATGAAATCTCGTATTCAGACCATGCCATTAATTGCATTTACATTTCCTCCTCGCTAGTCCTATCACCTTCTGTATTCCATAGTATCACTTCTTAAAGTAAATGTTTGGTAATAAACTGTTATATTAATCTTTTGCCGATTTAAAGCAAATGCTTTTCTTTTATTTTAGAAACGGCTTGTACCCGGTTTTTAACCTCAACGATTAGCATAGGGCTGAAAGATTCTCTCAATTGCGGTATGCAAACTTAACCAGAACCGTACAAGATGGTTATCTGCAAGTTCCAGTGACAACCATGCAACCTCATCGGAATGAGTGCGAGCCCATTCAGCCGCAAGTGTCGTTTTTCCAAATCCAGCTGAGGCGGCAATAAGCGTTACTTTAGCACGGTTTTCATCCATGAGTTTGGACATTAATCTTATGCGCTGAACATAATAAGGAGCCTGCTTTGGAATGGTGACTCGTGAGGCAATTATAGATTGTTGAGAATAAGTGAGCCCACGTTGGTTCGGTGTAGGAGAATTCATTGGAACCTTCCTGTTTTTAAAAAATTCAATTTTTAACCATCTATTAAATACTAACATAACATTGTAGCTTTCTGACGTCCAATATCTAAAAAAAAGACCGCCAATTGGCAGTCTTTTTTCTAATATATTCTCGAGCATAACCAAAAAGCAGAACCCACTGCGAGAATGCCTGCCATAGTTACAAACAGGACATACCCTTTCTTTGTTCTAGTAACGGCGTGCTTATCATAAAACTCTGGTTTTCGAACAATTCCAAACCATAGATCAGCAATTAAATTCACGACTACTAAAGAAAAATTCTTTAATTTACTCATGTCATCTCTCCTTCTACATGTAAGGATTCATCTCTCTAACCCTTCAAGCTCTGAGCAAAACCTGACCTCCATGACGGGTAAGATGGGCTCCATCCGTAATCCATTCGAGCTTTTGTATTGGACGCCCCCCGTTCCCAGCCTTCTCTGCCCATTTGCGAAGCAGGTCCAGGAGCTCCCAAGAGTTCTGAAAAAACAAGCATCCAATCTATTCCTCGCGCAGGTTCATTGTCCACAATATTGACTGGACCAGAAGGCCAGTTCAGAGCAAGCGCCGCCGCGTTAGCTGCATCCTCCACATGAAGGAATGACGTAACTGCTTCTGTTGCTGTCAGTCTTCCATGCCGAATTTCTTCTGTCATTAATCCTGCAGAATCATACCAAGTCCCTTGGCCGTACAACATTCCGTACCGCAAAATCACATGATTAGGAATCTCAGCGACTGCTTTTTCAAGGGAGCGGATACCCTCAATGGTTCTCATCCGTGATTCAGAAGCATTAGTATCTAATGGAGTATTCTCCGTGGCAGGTCCCTCACCAGCTTCATATGCCCAAGAGATACTTTGGGCAATGATCTGTTCAACCCCGGATGCCAATGAAGCATCGACAATATTTCGTGTTCCTTCTATTCTTATCCTTGAATTATCTGCAAAATTCCGCTGACTTAGTGAAGTCAGCTGATGAATCACCACTTCAGGTTGAGCTGCGCGAATAGCCGCAAATATAGACTCACGCTCATACACATCCGCGATTACCGCTTGTGCCCCAATGCTCTCAAGGATTGTTTTGTTTTCTTCTTTATGGGTCAGACCGATAACCTCATGCCCCGCTTGAAGTAACTTAGGAAGCAATAACCGTCCAATCACACCTGCAGCACCTGCAACAAAGATTTTCATCTATTCCCTCCTTTTTGCTGTACCGTATCTTATGGCATATTTAGAGTTAAAGCATAATTTGAATGATTATCCATATGATACCACATATGCAAAAAAGACTGCACCTCACAGCATGCTAAGAGGTGCAATCTTTGAGTTGAATCATTATCATAAAGTGTTTTTATCCAAAAATAGCAGCTTGTCTTTTATAAAGATCTTCCAATACCAAGCAAGCCATTGCTTCAACAACCGGCACGATTCTCGGACAGATACATGGATCATGTCTGCCCTCCGTTTTAATCTCTACTTCTTCACCATTCGTGTTTATGGTCTGTTGAGTAACAGAAATCGATGATGTAGGTTTTACACTTATTCGAAAAATAATTTCTTCTCCTGTGCTAATTCCGCCTATAATCCCACCGGAATGGTTACTAAGAAATCCATCCTTATTCATCGCGTCATTATGTTCACTTCCAAGCATAGAGGCCGCTTCGAATCCAGCTCCAAACTCTATTCCCTTTACAGCACCGATAGATAACATCGCTTTAGCTAACTCTGCATCCAATTTATCAAATACGGGTTCTCCAAGACCCGGAATAACCCCTCTAATCCGACACTCCACAATACCTCCACAGCTGTCTCCAATCGAAGCTAAGTGTTCAATTTTTTTAATCATTTCAGCTCCTGCCTTAGCATCACAGGCGCGGACTGCATTTTGTTCAATGACATCTTCATCAAAGGTTTGGCACTTAATCCCTCCGACCTCTTGCGTGTAGGCCAGTACCTCAACTCCTCTTCTTTCAAGCAGTTTCCGAGCGATCGCTCCGCCAGCTACTCTTGCCGCTGTTTCCCTACCTGATGCCCGCCCACTGCCTCTATGATCGCGAATTCCGTATTTCTGCAAAAAAGTATAATCCGCATGGCCGGGTCTAAATGAATGCTGAATATCGTTATAGGCCTCCGGTTTCATATCTTTGTTGTACAGGACCACAAAGAGTGGAGTTCCGGTTGTTTTCCCTTCGAATACTCCTGATTGTATTTGCACAACATCATATTCCTTACGCGGTGAAGTTACTGAGGACTGGCCTGGTTTCCTTCTATCCATCTGTTTCTGGATATATGCTTCATCAATTTCAACATTAGGTGTAACTCCATCCACTATGACCCCAACCGCTGCACCATGTGACTCTCCAAAGGTAGTAATCTTAAATACTTCCCCAAATGTGTTACCTGCCATAATATTCAAACCTCCATTGCCGACTCTTTTATTATTTATCTATCCAAATTATAATAAGATTGTTGCAATTAATGAAATCACATTTTCAATAGACTGTCATAGAGGTGATCTATATCAAATTCTTTAATCTTGAATGGTATCGCATTTTTTTATATACGGCTCGTTACAAAAATCTAACAAAGGCTGCAAATGAATTGCATATTACACAGCCATCCGTAAGTTATGCCATTAAACAAATGGAGGATTCTTTAGGACTCAAATTATTTCATCGTTTATCTAAAGGTGTAGAGCTAACTGAGGAAGGACTGGCGTTATTGGAATATGTTGAGCCCTCTTTAGTCATGCTGGATTCTGCACAAAAGCATCTTCACAATCTAAAGCAGTTAAACGAAGGAGAAGTTCGGATTGGAGCGAGTGATTCCCTTATTAAAAATCTATTGCTTCCACAATTGAACGCATTCCACAAACAATATCCCGGTATACGAATTCGGCTATCACACGGAAAAACGCATGAGATCACCAAACGTTTGAAAGAAGGCGAAATAGACTGTGCGCTCGTCCATATGCCTATTGACGATCCACAATTAAATATTCAGACGCTTGCCACCCTTGAAGATTGTTTTGTAGTGGGACGAGCCTTTCAGCAACTGGCAAACCGTTCGCTTACGGCGAAAGAACTTGCAGAGTTACCTTTTATTTTATTATCCCCAGAAAGCAGTACCAGACTGTTTGTTGATTATTGGTTTGCTGGTAAGGGTTTGTCCGTTAAACCAGATATAGAGCTGGGCAGCATCGATTTACTCTCTGAATTCGCAAGACTTGGTTACGGGGTAGCGTTTATTAGCCGTTCTTTTGTAATTGAGGAGATTCAAAAAGGAGAACTTTTCGAGCTGCAATTAGATGATCCGCCTCCACCCCGGAATATAGGATTCGCAATCCATCGCGATATGAGGTTATCCGTAGCAGCTGATTCTTTCGTCCGCATGCTTCGTATCCTTGATTAAGATCGTGCACGTAGCAGCACATATGGACACTGCGGAACGGGGCATATGCTTAGCAACCATAAGGACGCTGCGGAACGGGGCGATTTCGTAGCTGCAAACCGGGGGCGTATGCTCAGTAGGATAAGGACACAGAGTCCGGGTGCGCTTACGTAGCAATATAAGGACACAGTGGAACGATGCACGTATGTATAGCAAAAGGACACAGTGATCGGGTGCGCATACATAGCAGTACAAAGACAACACGTGCGTAGCAGCATAAGGACTCTAGGGAACCCTGCATGTACGTAACAGCATTAGGACACAGCGGAACGATGCACCTCCAGCATAAGGACACAGTGATCGGGTACGCATACATAGCAGTACAATGACAGCACGTGCGTAGCAGTATAGGGACACTGCGAAATGGGGCACGTTCGGAGTTGCAATCCGATGCGAATACTCTGTAGCATAAGGACACGTGACCGGGTGCGCTTACGTAGCAATACAAGGACAGCACGTGCGTAGCAGCATAAGGACACTCCGAAACGATGCAGGTACGTAGTGGGAAAGGACACAGTGATCGGGCGTGTACGTAGCAGTACAAAGACAGCACGTGGCGTAGCAGCATAGGGACACTCCGAAACGATGCAGGTACGTATTAGCAAAGGACACAGGGGACCTTAAACGCAATATTATTCAATATTTGGAGCCCTATCGGACCCCATTGCAGCTATTGGCAAAAAAAACAGCAAATAAGAGCCTCATTCTATAGAATAGCGTCCATGGAGTCCGAAATCCTGCTGCAAAGGCTAAAAATTAGCCAATAGCGTCCTCTGGGTCCCTATGCCTCAAAAGTGGATGAGTTATGGGTGATTCCATGAGACGCGATGGACTAAAAACGCAAAGGAGCGATTCTCCATTAATCGGAGAATCGCTCCTTGTAACCTTTTACCGCTTTTAAAGCAGGTTATTATAATGATTATATTTTATCGCGGTTGTAGACTTCAGCCGTCCGATCCGCTCTGTTAGCCATCGAATTTCCTAATCTAGTGTCTTCGTTATAGACGCCTTCGTAACGCTGAGTATTCAGCGAACGGTTGCCGCGGAACACATCATGCGCTTGATAGCCGCGTCCATTATCATCGACTAGTACAAGGATTTTGCCGCTTTCCACATACCCTTCGTACTCTTTAGCCTCATCCTCAGGAATACCGAGTCCGATCAAGCCACCTACTAATCCACCTGCGCCTGCACCAACTGCTGCACCTGTAAGGGTAGCAACTATAGGCCCTGCCGCCAGGATCGGTCCAATCCCCGGAATCGCCAATGCTCCGATCCCTGCTAATAGTCCGGCAACGCCGCCAACTACACCACCTGTAGCAGCGCCTGTTGCTACTCCTTCTGGAGCTTTTGTGCCTGTATCCTCTGAGATGTTTCTAAGCTCATCACGATCACGTGTGATTACTGATATTTCATCATTACTAAATCCTTGATTGTGAAGTCCTTCAATTGCTCTGGTTGCTTCTTGTTCTGTGTCGAAAATACCTACGATTTTTTTAGTCACTTGAAGCCCTCCTTAGTAATTGTCTTCGCTAGTAATTACCCTTTAAACGGGAGACCAAACATCTAAGGAAAAATTTCAAGAGCATATGTACCATAAATTATTTTACGGGACGTGTACGATTAGTCGGAATAGCCTGTAATGGGTCATCTGGCCAATAGTGCTTCGGGTACCGTCCTTTCAGATCTTTTTTGACCTCAAAATAGGTCCCCCGCCAAAAACTTGCTAGATCAGAGGTTACCTGCACAGGTCGTCTAGCTGGTGACAAAAGATGAAGCAATACCGGCACCTTTCCCCCTCCAATTCGAGGTGTGTCCAGCTGTCCAAACATCTCTTGCAATCTTACTGCCAATACCGGGGCAGCAGGATTAGTATAATCTACGGGCACACGCGAGCCACTAGGAACAGATATATGTGTAGGTGCTTCCTTTTCCAGCATCTGCCTCTGATTCCAGTCCAATATCCCCTCAAGCGCTCGCGCTAACGGTACACGCTGAAGGTCGCGGAGGTTCCTCATACCCTGAAGATATGGCAAAAGCCATTCATCCAAAGTAGCAATTAAAGCAACATCTGAGACATCCGGCCAATCTGAACGTAAGGTATGCATAAACATCAAACGTTCGCGAAGCTGTAAGGTTCCCTTCTCCCACGGTAGTATTTCAATGCCATCAGTAGCGATGACACTTAACAGTACATTTGCTGTTTCTTCCGCGGAGGGTCTTTCATGTGAAGTTTCTTTTAAGACCAACGCGCCGAGCATTGTGCGACGACGTTTTTTCACACTCCCACTTTCTTTATCCCAATACACATCCGCTTCCTCGGTGATGCGGTCTGCATGATAGGTAAGCAGTTGTCTTTCTTCTATCTCAGCTGCCAGCATAATTGCGCCCTGTGTAGCGCGATCATCGATCGAAGCAGCTACGATATAAGGTGACCGGGCCAGCGGTTGTCCTTCCCGCATGGCCGCCCCCCGACCGGAGGAGAGCAGAAACGCGCCATCGCCGCGTTTCTGCCCGATCCGGTCGGGATAGGCGAACGACAGAAGCAGCCCGCAGCGGCTGATGTCGTTCACGTTCTCGCCCGGCGCGGCTTGCAGCTGCGCCAGGAAAAGGCGGCTCTCGCGCTGCACAGCGCGCAGAGCCGCCGGGTCCGCTCCGCCGCTATCAGCGGAGCGCTCGAACCGGAGCAGCGCCTCAACGCGGAGCGTGAGGTCGCAATCTAGGGCCGCGGGACCCTTGAAAAGGTCCCGCTCTTGCAGCAGCGCCGCCAGCCGGCAGGCGAGCGGTGCTGCGCCAAGCTCTGCCGCGCGCAGCAGCATATGCGCGGCTCGCGGGTGCGCGCCAAGCGCGGCCATGCTGTGGCCGTGCGGCGTAATGGCGCCGCCGGCGTCCAGCGCGCCGAGCTGGCGCAGCAGCGCGGTGCCCTGCGCATAAGGCGCAGCGGGCGGCGCGTCAAGCCAAGATAGCGCGGCAGGATCGCGCACGCCCCACAGCGCCAGCTCCAAAGCAAGCTGCGCAAGGTCCGTCTGCATAATCTCCGGCACATTGTCATCCGGAAGTCGATTATGCTCCTCCTGACTCCACAGCCTGTAGCACACGCCTGGGGCTGTCCGTCCGGCACGTCCCCGCCGTTGATCCGCGGAGGCTTTTGATACCGGGACCGTCGTAAGACTCGGCATTCCTGTGCGTGGTGAGAATACCTGTGTACGGCGTTGCCCTGTATCAATCACCGTTCGCACGCCTTCAATCGTTAGACTTGTCTCAGCTATAGAAGTCGCAAGCACTACTTTTCGTTCACCTTGAACAGATGCAGCCACGGCTGCATCTTGGATATTTTGTGGCAGCTGACCATATAAAGGGCGAATAATTGCCGGAACTGGCAAGCTCCCATTTTCCAACTCACTTTGAGTTCTGCGTATTTCTCTTTCCCCCGGTAAAAAGACGAGAATATCTCCGGGTTGTTCAGCAAGCGCATGTCTCACAGCAGCTGCAGCAGTTTTTTCCAGTGGAAGATTCCCAGTAGTTGGCACATAGATTGTTTCTACAGGATAGGTTCTGCCCGGACAATTTACTACAGGCGCATCCCCTAGTAAAGCAGACACCCGCTCACTGTCCAAGGTAGCTGACATGATAAGAATCCTTAGATCCTCCCGCAACACAGCCTGTGCTTCCAGTGCAAGGGCAAGTCCCAAATCCGCATGAAGACTGCGCTCATGGAACTCATCAAAAATAACTAAACCCACATCACCCAAAGAAGGATCGCTTTGCAGCATTCTCGTTAATACTCCTTCAGTGACTACAACAATCCGCGTATTTTTGCCTACTTTAGTGTCATTCCGCATCCGATAACCTACCGTCTGTCCAACACTTTCTCCAAGGCAGGATGCCATGTAAGTGGCGGCAGATCTAGCAGCAAGCCTTCTAGGCTCTAACATTAAAATGCTTTTACCCGCCATCCAGGGTTCGTCCAAAAACGCCGGAGGCGTTCCAGTTGTTTTGCCTGCACCCGGTTCAGCGATAAGTACTGCTGCCTGCGCAGTGTTAAGTATGTTTTTCAGGTCAGGAAGCACCTGTATAATCGGAAGCTGTTTCATTCTATCTCTCCATCGTCTATAATCATATGTTATAATTTTCCTAGAAGTTATCTTAGATCATCTTCATCATGTGTGAAAAAACCTTAAAGATCAAGACTTACCATTCATACCCTCTATAATATTAATAAGGAGACTTACTATGATATTCGTAACAAAAGCTACAATTTCAGATCTACCCATGCTAACCAAAGTAGACAGCAAGATCATTGGCAATGAAAGCCGCAAATCGAAGATTGAAAAATATATCAATCATGAGCAGTGTTACGTAGCATCGCATAATGGAACGCTTGTAGGATTTGCTTGCTACGATACCACCTTTTTCGAATGTTGTTTTATTCAGCTGGTCATTGTGGATCCTGAGTTCAGACGCCTAGGCATAGCCAAAACACTCCTTAGCTACATCGAGGAACAATGCCCAACCCCCAAGCTTTTCACCTCTACCAATGAATCCAATACGATCATGCAGCAACTATGTCTTTCTCAAGGGTTTGTTAAAAGCGGAGTCATTGAGAATTTAGATGATGGCGACCCGGAATGGGTTTATTTCAAACAAATTAGATGAGCATACATGATTAGTTACACACAACAAGCAAAAAGGCAGCTCTTCTGTCTAAAACGACCAAGAGATGCCTTTTATTTTACACTATTTATTCTGATGTCCAAATGACCGTAGGTATTTAGGCAGTAACCTAACCAGCATTAATCCTCTTCCTTTATCATCTGTCCGTGTATTTGAGCACTGTATTGCATAAAAGCAGGGTTACTATCCAAGCCGCGTTCACGTAATAGCTCCTGTAGACGCAGTCTTTTCATAGACAGTTTTGACCGCAGAGCCTTGCCCTCACTGGTTTCTGCACCTCCGCTATTATGACACGCCGCTAGCAATCCTTCCAACGTAACACATTCAGCTCGCAGAGAGATTTCCTCAGGAACAAGTCCGGAGTTCTTCATGATTTTATAAGACATCCGTAATTCTTCTGGCACACCTGATAAATCCTCAAGCTCCAGCGGCTTGCCATGCCCAGGTAAATCTCGAAATTCCCCGTTACGCATAGACTCCTGAATCCGCTGCTCAGCTAACCAAGACATCATCCCCATATACGCAGCCTCCTTTACCAATGCCACACTATTATCAACCCTGCCTAATCAAAAGTATATTTTACGGAATTGCGTTAATTTTAGCATAAAAGACTTAGGATTTGCATCAAGCTACCGGGATGCTTTCTCAGATTTTGCCTATACGTTAACTATAGGTGTGGCGAGCTATTCACTCAAATGCTCCTTGCCCCTCGTCGCACAGTTGAGCAGCTCGGACTCTGTAACTATCGTATGCTAAGTATATTCTAAGTCCATAACCGTAACGTTAGAGCACACTCGCCTCAGGGAAACGTTCGGACTCAGATGACCTTATTTCACAAATTCAGTCCATTTCGCTGTACTATCGGACCTAGTTGCAGCTATTCGCTCATATGTGCCCTACTTTTAATCAAAATCACAGCGATAAGAGCTATGCAGTCCGATACTGCTAATAAACACACGAAATACACCAAATAGCTGCAATACAGTCCGATACATTAGCGCACACTCGCCACCGTAAAACGTTCGGACCCTGGAGCTCTTGTTCGTATACTACATCCTTTATTATACATTCATTACATCTTCGTCTCCATTGATCGTTCGGACCCAGAAGCCCTTATTTCGCAAATTCATGCCTTTTTGCTCTACTTTCGGACTCAGATGCAGCTATTCGCTCTAACACACCCTACTTTTGTTCAAAATCGCAACGATAAGAGCTATGCAGTCCGATACTGCTAATAAACACACGAAATACACCAAATAGCTGCAATACAGTCCCATTCATTTGCACACACTCGCCCCGTGAAACGTTCGGACTCAGATGACCTTATTTCGCAAATTCATGCCTTTTTGCTCTACTTTCGGACTCAGATGCAACTATTCGCTCAAACACACCTTACTTTTGTTCAAAGTTGCGACGATAAGAGCTATACAGTCCGATACTGCTAATAAACACACGAAAAACACCAAATAGCTGCAATACAGTCCGCAACGTCAGCGCAAACTCTCCTCTACAAATCGATCGGACTCAGCAGCTCTTGCTCGTATACTACATCCTTTACGCCTTCGTTACATCCTCGTCGCAGCGTTCGGACCCAGTAGCCCTTATTTCGCAAATTCATGCCTTTTTGCTCTACTTTCGGACTCAGATGCAGCTATTCGCTCTAACACACCCTACTTTTGTTCAAAGTCGCGGCGATAAGAGCTATACAGTCCGATACTGCTAATAAACACACGAAAAACACCAAATAGCTGCAATACGGTCCGCAACGCCGATGCATCCTCGCCACCGAAAATGCTACTGTTTACTTCCGCCCTTCAACACACACTTACCCCAGTCTTCACTCACTTTTCACCCTCATCACTCCCTTATCCCCGCCAACACTTGCTCCGCGCCGTACGTAAATCAGTTTCGTGACCGTATTTCTTCCACTATACTATCGCCCTCGATACCCTATAAGTTAGTCTTCAGCCGGATCGTGCAATTAACACAGGCGATTGCTATACTCTTTCTAATGAGCCTCAACTCAATAAAAAAAGGACTACCGCAGTAGTCCAAAGGAGAAATATAAATGTTAGCTAACATCCAAAAAGAAGATCAACATTATGTCGCTCGTTTCGAACGCCAGTTAAAGCATTCCGCAACTGAGATTTGGTCCTATTTGACCGAAAATGAGAAGCTTGCCTTATGGTTCTCTGAATTAAAAATCGAGGACCTGCGTGAAGGCGGACTTATAAAGTTTGATATGCAAAACGGAACGTTTTTGGATATGGAAATTACCGCGCTACAGCATCAATCTATTTTTGAGTTTACATGGGCTGAGGATCTTGTTCGTTTTGAGTTATACCCTAATTCAGAAGGCTGTTTACTCATCTTGAACGAAACACTACAAACGCTTACCCCGCATACACCACGTGATCTCGCTGGCTGGCATGTTTGTCTAGAAGTGATCCAGCATCTTTTGGAAGGCACGACGCTGGAGTCACGGAAAGACGAATGGAATAAATGGTACGAGCAATACCGGGAAGCGATCTCGAAATTAGGATAACAAGGACTCCGCGCCGTCAATCACGATTTGCGCACCTGTAATATGGATAGATTCATCCGAAGCCAGAAAAGCAACGAGATCAGCGACATTATCCGGCTTGCCCGGTCCATCTGCCAAGGGTTGCGCTCCATCAGGGAATTCAATCGGAATGACGATTGCTTCAACATCCTCGCTCATTTCAGTGGTTTCATCTATATTCGTAGCAATAGCCCCAGGGCAGATCACATTCACACGAATCTTAAACTTAGCAAGCTCGAGAGCTGCCATTTTGGCAAAAGCCACCTGTCCAGCTTTGGTAGTGCTATAAGTAGACCACCCAAAGCTGGCAAATCTAGTGTTCCCATTAATGGAACTAGTAATAATAATACTGCCCTTCCCTTTATCTTTCAGATGAGGAATAGTATATTTTAGAGTCAAAAAAGTCCCCGTCAAGTTCACCGACATCGTACGCTCCCAGTCGCTCAAGCTTAGTTCTTCTATCGGACCCACAGCGCCATTAATTCCCGCGTTAGCGAATACTACATCCACGCCTCCGAATTGTTCCACCGTACAACGTACGGCTTCCTCCATCTTTTTCTCATCCGAAGTATCTACCTCTATGGCCAGCGCGCAATCTTTTCGAAGCTTATTAAGCTTTTCTGCCAAGGAAGAGGTTCTTTCAAGATTTAAATCAAACAATGCTACATTTGCACCTTCCCGCGCCAGCTTAATAGCGGTAGCACGGCCAATTCCCGAGCCCGCTCCGGTTATAATCGCTGTTTTTCCAATAAATCTTTGTTTCTTAGATATGTTTGGGCTCATATGTAATCTCTCCTCTAATGTCTGTAAGATAAGTACTATGGATCAAGATTACCCAAATAAACCTGTAATGGAATCATCTCGTTCATAAATCTTCATAATTTAAGCACGCCGCACAAAAAAATCTCCCCATTCAATAAGATGAGCGGAGAGTTTGTTTCGAATATTTTGATTTTTTTGATTGATTCGATGTTCGATGTTCGATGTTTCGATTATTTCAATTCAATTGTCCAGCTTGCGTACGTCCACTTTTACAGTCAGTGTGCCTGCTCCGCCGCGATATACCCCTTTTACAGGTACTATATCTTTATAATCCCGTCCATGACCCAGCTTGATATAACGCCAGTTCACTTCAACATTATTCGTCGGATCAAAACCAAGCCAGCCCGTACCCGGAATATGGGTCTCCACCCAAGCATGTGAAGCCTGCTCGAAATTGGCATTGCTGCTCTGTAGATCACCGACAAAATGATATCCACTAACATATCTTGAAGGCAGACCCACACTGCGGCAGACAGCGATCATAAGATGAGCATAATCCTGACAGACACCCCGCTTGAGCTTCAGGGCTTTTTTTACCGTTGTATTTACGCTTGTTGCCTCAGGATCATAGGTGAACTGTTCATAAATCGTCGAAGATAACCTCAGAATCCATTGATACATATCTTCAGCTTCACTAAAAGGGTACTATGAGGCGAACTCTACCAATTCAGGAGTCACCTCGGTATAACGGGTCGGCAAAATAAACTCAATGTATCGGTTCTGAAACTTCTCATCATTTAGCAGTTTAACTTGCTCTTCAAGGCTGGTTCGCGGAAGATCGGTACCTTGAGATTTATCCAGTGTTACTACAGTAGCTTTCGTATGGATTACCATTTCCGTATGTGGCTTATTAACTGAATAGGCATGCACCCGATTACCAAAGAAATCCTCATACGTTAATAGATTAGCTGCCGGATATACTTCAACCTCGTGGTGATAACAGGATTGCCGATAGTTGGTGCGAGGGGTGAGTCTGATTTCATTGACACTGTCCGTAACCGGCTCTGGATAACTGTATGTGGTGGTGTGATTGATTTGAATCTTCATACAGATACTCCTTCTCGCCGAAAAAAGGCGCCCTCCATCGTTTTGCCCAGTCTCTGGCAAGATATTACGAGTGATTGCAGTACATCTTCCACCAGCTCACCGGACATTTCTTCTTTCTCCATATAATCCAGCTCTGCCTTCAGCTTTCCTGCTTGACGGATGACCTTCTCATGACCTGAGCCTTTTTCTGAGGAATCCAGTTCAAGCCTAGCTAAATGTTCTTCCAGCTGGTGAAAAGAAAAGCGGATCGAACGTGGGAATTTGGGATTCGCGATCAAAAAATCTAAAATGCTCTCCGGTGACATGGCATCTGCATAATAACGGCGAAACGCCTGATACCCACTTACGGATTTCAGCACAGCCTGTAACTGAATATAGATTGCATTAAGCTCTTTGAAACGGCAAGAGGCTATAACTGCCTGCAAAATACGCGTCGTATTCTCGGCCCGTTCCAAAAAACGGCCGCTCTCTATAAAGTGCCATTCATTCCCTCTAAGCATTACGGATTGTTCTGCTCCTAGAAACATAGCTGCACGTTCCTTCACCTGCTGGTAGAAATGATGTGGACCACTCATAATATCAGCAACTGACCGCTCACCAAGCCATAGATTAAAGCTGTTGACGACATCCCATAGCTCACTTGGAAGATGCTGGCGCAGTGTGCGAAGATTATTTCTGGCATGATGTACGCAAGAGAATAATGAATTCGAATTGCCTAAATCAAGTGTAATAAAGGATAACACGTCCTGTTCAGAAAAGGTTTCGAACTGCTGTAAATATTCACTTCGAACCCCTAATGCATCGATAAGCCTCGACCATTTATGTCCTTCTTCCTGAAAATCCTCTTCCTGCTGGATATGATAATGTACATTGATTAGCCGCGCATGATTCTCTGCCCTTTCAATATATCGGCCGATCCAGAATAAAGCCTCCGCATTTCGATTCAGCATCTTTAGCCACTCCTTTATCCTCCAAATTGATGCTGCATATTTTTGATTCACAATCAAGGCTTACAAGATAATAGATCACGCCATAACCCAAGTATCCTTTACGCCACCACCTTGCGAGGAATTCACAACCAATGAACCTTCTTTCATAGCCACTCGTGTTAATCCGCCAGGTATGACATGTGGCTTCCGGTCTGCGCCCATTAATACAAAAGCCCGAAGGTCGATATGCCGGGGTGCCATAGTGCCTCCCGACAATACGGGTGCTCTGGACAAGGACATAATTGGCTGTGCCACATAACGGTCCGGATCGGCAATAATTTTCATTCGGAACTCGGCTAATTCTTCTTTGGTTGCCTCGCTTCCGATCAACATCCCATATCCTCCGGATAATGAGGTTTCCTTAACAACCATTTCGGATAGGTTCTCAAGAACATACAGGCGTTCATCGGGTCTGGACAACAAATACGTCGGCACATTGCCAAGGATCGGCTCTTCATTCAGATAATAACGAATCATATCCGGTACATAGACATACATCGCTTTATCATCTGCAACACCGGTTCCCGGAGCATTAGCAATCGCTATGTTGCCTGCCCTATAAGCATTCATAAGTCCTGCTACACCCAGTAAAGAATCAGGTTGAAAGGCTAGCGGGTCAATGTAATCATCGTCCAACCGACGATACAGCACATCCACTCTACGTAGTCCGTTCATTTCTTTCAGATATATTTTGTGATCCTTTGTTACCAAATCTCGTCCTTCGACCAAATGTATACCCATCTGCTGTGCCAAAAAAGCATGTTCATAATATGCAGAATTGTATTCTCCAGGCGTTAGGAGTGCTATAACCGGATCTGACCTCCTTGATGGAGATAGACTACGAAGCACGGATAAGAAGCGATTTAAGCTATGATCTACATCTCGGATGGAGCTGGCAAAGGACAATTCAGGAAACAATTGATTCATAAGTGTTCTGCCTTTAAAAAGATAGGAAAAGCCGGAGGGTGTTCGCAGGTTGTCTTCAAGTACATAATAATGCCCATCGTGATGGCGGATCAGATCGATTCCTGAGGTGGTGATGTAAGCTCCACCGGGCACTCGCAGACCTGACATTTCTGGCCGGAAGTAACAGTTGGAAATAATCATACGCCTAGGGACGATGCCATCTTTAACAATGTATTGCTCATGGTAGATGTCATGAATGAACAAATTCAAAGCTGTGATACGCTGAATTATTCCAGCTTCTAGCCTCTCCCACTCATTCTTAGGGATTATACGTGGAATCATATCGAAGGGGATCGTTCGCTCCATAGGATGATCTTGAGCTGGATTGTAAAGCGTAAAGGTAATTCCTTCTTCCATCATCCTACGCTGCATTAAATTTTGCTTCCCTTGCAGCTCTTCGGAGCTCATTCCGGAAAACATGCGGTTCACATGTCTGTAGTGCGGCCGGACATTCCTCTTATCAGCATACATTTCATCGAAAAAATGCTGTAATGGATACGGAGACAGACCTGGCAGAGGATCTAATTTGGACATGAGCCCGACTCCTTTCGATAGATGTAATCTTTGTTAACAACTTATACTTTCATTTCAGAAAACATCCATGAAAATATTGGTTTATATTCTCATAATACGTAAATCTACTTGTTCATGTCAACATATATAACAGAGAAATGTGATTCCAGAGGTATTTGTATTTTTTGGAATCGCTTCCTTTCTCTCTTATATAGGTTGCCGGAGATGAAATGTACATTCATCATTGAATTGTATGCAGGAAGTGTGACAAGCATTACTATTATGAATTTTTCATATAATGTATTTTTTATATAGTTGCCTGAGGATGTGGATTCATTGAGTATGGTATAATTTGTTGCGATGGGAGAGTGACCTATGGAGCACAAATATACTATGTGATTTGAGCAGGAAGAGCTTAGGCGGAATCACATTTATCTGTTATTTGGTCTATCGGAAGCGGGGTCAATGAAGGTAGCCCTTAGTCATTTGGGTTATCGCCATTTAATACGAGTACTTTCATTTAATGAGACATTCTCTGCTGGACCGTTGCGTGAATTACATAATAATGAAGGATATCATACCCGTGAGTTATGGTTTCAGGAACGATTTCCGGATCATGGTTATCATCTCAATCCCCAGCACAAACTGGAAGCCGTGATACAGACCTTAAAAGAAATTCCCGAGGACAAAAAAATCACTATTTGGTGCGGAGACAACTCCCATGATCAGACAGGTTTACGATTTGCGCTTTCTATTCTTAATGAGAGGACGCAACCTATTCATGTTATTGATCCCGTCAAGGCTTATAGGGAGGTTGCCGCTCCATTTGAAATCGGCTTATATCCCAGAGCACTTAGTCAGCTCCCAAACGAAGCTGTGCAAAAAATTATAAAAATTACCGAAAACACACCCCCTATTACCTCCGCTCAAAGAAAACAGTATGAACTAGAGTGGCAAAAAATAAGCAACACCGAGGATATGCTTAGAGTTTGGGTTGATGGCCAGCTTATGAATGTTCCCGAGAGTTACTATGACGAAGAAATTCTTTCTTTAATTCTGCAACTTCAACAGTGTGAGGAAAGAGAAGGCTACGTAAATGCAGGTCTGATTGTAGGCACAATTATAGGGCAATGGAATTTGTATCTCAGTACCTCATTCATAGAATATCGCTTCTGGAGGCTAATTAGTGAGGGAAAGCTGTTATTTAAAGGGATCCCTTACGCGATGCATTTATACTTTCTAAGAGTCGCTTAGCAGTTGCTACAAAATGACGGACAAACCCTTTATAAAAAAGAAAAGGAATGCCCTCCTAAACTAAATATAGCTTCGAGGACATTCCTTGTAAATATGACTTCTTTATGATTATATTGTGCCGTTGATTACACTTGCTCTTCCGATTCTTCTGACTCTTCTTCCTCGGCAATTAATCCGGCAAAAAGAGCATGTACGAACTGCTGCGAATCAAATGGCTGCAAGTCTTCCATTTTTTCTCCAAGACCTACAAACTTCACCGGTAAATTCATTTCCTGACGAATCGCTACAACGATTCCGCCTTTAGCCGTACCGTCCAGCTTCGTCAAAACCAAGCCGGTGACGCCACTCTTTTCACCAAATAACTTGGCTTGTGTAAGTGCATTTTGACCCGTCGTAGCATCTAACACCATCAGTACCTCATGTGGAGCACTTGGAATTTCTCTTTGAATGACGCGGAAGATTTTGTTGAGCTCTTCCATCAGATTGCTTTTATTCTGAAGTCTGCCAGCAGTATCGCAGATTAAGATATCCACGTTGCGCTGCTTAGCCGCTTGAACCGCATCGTACATTACAGCCGCCGGGTCAGAGCCTGCTTGTTGTTTAATGACATCTACGCCTGCGCGTTGGCCCCAAACCTCAAGCTGCTCAATCGCTCCGGCACGGAACGTATCCCCTGCAGCCAAAAGAACTTTTTTACCTTCTTGTTTGTAACGATGAGCCAGCTTGCCGATGGTAGTCGTCTTGCCCACGCCATTAACCCCAACGAACAAAATAACTGTAATTCCATTCGGATTTTCCTTCAGGCTGTTATCATCATCTCCGCGCAGCAGCTCCATAAGCTTACGGGACAAAATCGGCTTCAGCTCGGCAGCATCTTCAATCCGATTTTGCTTCACTTCGGCACGCAAATCCTCGACAAGGGTCATAACAGTGTTTACACCCACGTCTGCACCAATTAAAATCTCTTCCAGCTCTTCGTAGAACTCTTCATCTATCTTTTTGCGGCGGATGATAAGGTCGGAGACCTTCTCTACAAAACCTTTACGGGTTTTCTCTAATCCGTCGCGGAATTGTTTCGTTACACTTTCCGTTTTGCCGGAAATGCTTTCTTTTAATTTTCTAAAAAAGCTCATTTGGTTCCTCCTAAAAGTTTCTCTTCTTTGATGAATTTAAGCAATCTCAGCTTCTTCATCCTCTAAACGTACTGAGACGAGCTTGGAGACGCCGCCCTCTTCCATCGTTACTCCGTATAACACGTCCGCCTCCTCCATCGTTCCTTTTCGGTGGGTAACGACGATGAACTGAGTTTGTTCAGAGAACTCGCGTAAGTACTGTGCAAAACGAACAACGTTTGCTTCGTCGAGTGCAGCCTCAACCTCATCCAATACGCAGAACGGAACTGGCTTCACTTGCAGGATAGCAAACAATAACGCCATCGCAGTTAGAGCGCGTTCGCCGCCGGATAAGAGCTGCAGATTTTGCAATTTTTTACCCGGTGGTTGGGCTACGATATCTATACCTGTTTCCAGCATATGTTCCGGATCCAGCAGCATAAGATCAGCTCGCCCGCCTCCGAACAGCTTTGAGAACACGGTCCCGAACTGTTTACGGATCGCATCAAAGGTCTGTTTGAAACGCTTGGACATTTCATCTTCCATCTCACGGATTACCTGATACAGAGTAGTCTTAGCTTCGACTAGATCATCTTTTTGTCCACTGAGGAACGTATACCGTTCATGGACCCGCTGATATTCTTCGATCGCCCCTAAGTTAACCTCACCTAGCGCAGAAATACTGCGTTTCAAACGTTGTACATCGGCTTGTGCGGCAGGTACATCTTCAGGCACCGGATATCTCTGTTTCGCTAATTCATAACTTAGCTCGTAGTCATCACTCAGCTTGCGGAGAATATTATCCAGCTCCACATCGAGTCGACCAACAGAAACTTCAGTGGCACGCAGCTTGTCCTCCACTACTTTAAGGGCCTGACGTTGGTCTTTAGTCTTGCCTTCCTCAAGTTCCAGCTTACGGGTTAACGCTGTACGCTCAGCCCGGGCAAAATCCAAAGTTCCTGTCGTCTCTTCCTTCTTCAACCGGTAACTGTTCAAATCTTCCTTCTGCTTCACAGCTTCCAAAGCATTGTTAGCCAGATCTTGTTCTATCGTATGTAACAGATTTCGATTCTGGCGCAGCTCCTTGTCCTGTGAACCCACATCTTGTCTAAGGCGACGTAACTGCTCCTCCAAGGAGAATATCTCCTGATCAAGCTTGCCTTCCGAGACTTTCATACTGGTCAACTTGCCTTGCAGCTCTTCCTTAGCTGATTCATTCGCTTTACGCGCAGATTCAGCGTTACGGATACCCTCATGGGCTTCCTTTTCTTCCTTTTCAAGGCGTTCAAGCTCAGCAGTGGCTTGTTTCCGCGTCTCTTCAAGCGCACGTACTTCACTCTCAAAGCCGCTGCGTTCCGCACCTGTGCTCTCCACTTGCTCCTGCACATGCCGAAGCTCATGCTCGAGCTGCTTCAAATCACCGGAGACTCTTTGCTCTTCCAGTCTTTTCTCGTCACCATCACGGCGCAGGTCCTCCAGCTTCACGCTAGCGTTCTCCTGCTCCTCACGAAGTCTGGCAATGCCTTGCTTCAGCTTCACTATTTGACGTTCGCTTTCTTCAATTTCACTGCTTAATTGATCCAGCTGACGTTTGCGGCTAAGCAAGCTATTGTTCTTCTTATGCTGGCTACCCCCGGTCATCGAACCGCCGGCATTAACTACATCGCCTTCCAGTGTAACTACCCGATAACGATATTGGCATCTAGCGGCAATGCGGTTCGCTTGCTCCAAGCTCTCCGCAATAACCACATTGCCGAGCAAACTGCCGATAATGCTAGTATATTTATCATCGTAACCAACGAGTTCGGAACCAATTCCAACAAATCCGTCAGCATCACCCACCATACCACGGTCACTGCCAGAAATCTGGCGCGGCCGGATAACATCTAGCGGAAGAAAGGTAGCTCGTCCCAGCTGACGCTGCTTTAGAAATGATATCGCTTGGCGGGACACAGTCTCATTATCCATGACCACATGCTGAAGTGATGCACCTAGAGCAGTCTCAATCGCCATTTCCAGCTTCTCCGGAACGGAGATCAGCTCTGCAACCGCACCATGCACTCCGTTGAGCTGTCCTTTGCGGGCGCCCTTGAGCACTTCTTTAACCCCAAGCATGAAGCCATCGAAATCATCCTGCATCTCTTTCATGGTCTCATGACGAGAGACTTGCGCTTCCCGCTTCTGTTCCCACTTCCGAAGACCGGACTGTGTTTCTTCAATCAGCTTCTGACGTTTACTGAGCTGTTCACTTTCAGTGATGTAAGCCCCGCGAAGATTGCTAAGTTCCTTCCCTAGCTGGGCAATCTTGTCCTTCAGCCCTTTCTGGTTGGCAGACAACTCTTCATGCCGGGCTGTCCATTTGCCGCTTTCTTCTTCACTGCGGCTCATACGACGTTCCAGATTCTCCTTCTGTTGATCCGCGTAACGAATTTCGTTACGTGCATTCGCCATAAGGTTCATTAACTCCAAAAGAGCACTTTTGAGCTTTTCTTCCTGGCTCTGGCTAATCCCGTCTGCCACACCTTCAAGCCTTGTCTCTTCATCTTCGATCTGTTTCCGAAGATCCACAAGCTTAAGCCGCGATTGTTCAAGCTTAAGCTCCAGATCCACGACTTCACGCTGACGATCTGCAGAACGCTCGCCAACCGAACCTAACGTGAGCATTAACTGCTCACGATTGCTTTCCAGATTTCGCTTGCGTTCCCTCAGCACTTCACCGTAACCTTCGCTCTTCTCAAATGCTTCGCTATAACGCAGCAATTGCTCTTGCTGCTTCTCGATCTGTGCTTCGAGTGTGCGCAGTTCAGAGCGTCCGCTCTCCAGCTTGGCATCATGCGCCGAAACAACGGTAGACAGCTCCAGCTGCTCGTCCTTCAACGTTTCAAGCTTTGCGTTACCTTCCTGCCAAGCGGTATGAATGCCTTCAATCTGGTGTACGTATACTGAAATTTCCTGATGTTTTAATTGTTCGCGAAGTTCCTTAAAGCGGATAGCTTTCTCGGACTGATCCTTAAGTGGCCCAATCTGATCCTCAAGCTCACTGATCAAATCATGAATACGAAGCAGGTTCTGCTCTGTATCATCCAGCTTTCGACTTGCGTCTTTCTTGCGCGATTTATATTTTACAATACCTGATGCTTCTTCAAAGATGCCTCGCCGATCTTCGGAACGAGTACTTAGAATTTCTTCAATCCTACCCTGCCCGATAATCGAATAGGCTTCACGTCCGATACCGGTATCCATAAACAGCTCTGTGATATCCTTCAAACGGCAGGATTGCTTATTAATTAAATATTCACTATCTCCACTGCGATGAACTCTCCGAGTCACTGTAACTTCGCTAAAATCCAGCGGAAGTGTGTGATCTTCATTATCAAGCGTAAGTGATACTTCGCCATAATTCACGGCTTTACGCGCATCACTTCCAGCAAAAATGATATCCTCCATCTTGCCGCCACGCAGTGATTTAGCACTCTGTTCGCCGAGTACCCAGCGTATGCCGTCAGAAATATTGCTTTTGCCGCTTCCGTTCGGGCCAACTACAGCCGTTATACCGCGCACAAATTCCATTTCTGTTTTGTCGGCAAATGATTTAAAACCAGCTAATTCTATCCGTTTCAAAAACATACTTGCCAATCACCTCTGACCCATTATACCATAGCGTTTGTACCCTAAAAAACCATTAAGATGCAGCTTATTCTATCCTTCAAGCATAAACGCCTTCCGCTTACCTTCCCTATAAGGACAGCAAGTGTCTAAGCGAGAAATAGAAGGCTACTTTATAACGTGGAACATATAAGTTCTTATATTGTCGAAAAAGAGCAGCAACGGTCTGAGCTCCGCCTAAACGCCGGTATTCAGACCTTTGCTGCTCTCCTCCGCTTGTCCCCTTGATGCAAAACTCAGGCACCGTCCTCTTTCAGATGCAAGAGTGCAGCTGCCGCTGCCTGCTGCTCTGCTTCCTTCTTGGACCGGCCGCTTCCTTTACCAAGTGAACGGTTAGCCATATACACCTCTGAGACGAATTCACGCTCATGTGCGGGTCCCCGTTCTTCTATAATTCGATATTCCAATGTACCCATATTGTGCTGCTGAATTAGCTCTTGCAGTTCCGTCTTATAATCGGTCATCTGCATTTGCAATTTCCCATCCGTCTCCACCAGAGGAAATACGTGATTATCAAGAAAACTTCGCACCGTTTCCAGTCCTTGGTCGAGATAAAGCGCTCCCACGAAGGATTCGAATACATCAGCCAGCAGGGCCGGGCGAGTACGTCCGCCCGTAAGTTCTTCCCCTTTGCCCAACAGTACATAACGGCCAAAACCTAAACTCTCCGCAAATTTGACCAGTGAAGGCTCGCATACAATAGCGGCCCGCAGCTTGGTCAACTCTCCCTCAGGTCGGTCTGGCAATAGATTGTACAAATATTCAGAAACCGTTAACTCCAGAACTGCATCCCCAAGAAATTCGAGACGCTCATTGTCCTGATGCTGATTGAAACGGTGTTCATTCACATAGGATGCATGGGTAAAGGCCTGCTTCAGAAGCACAGAATCGTGAAATTGGATTTGAAGTTGCTGTTGTAACTGCTTCAGTTCTCCTTTCACCGCACTGTCCCCTTACTAATTATATTTTTTTAGAATAACTGTTGCGTTATGTCCCCCGAAGCCGAACGAATTCGACATTACAATATCAAGATCAGCTTTACGTGGCACATTTGGTACATAATCCAGATCACATTCCGGGTCTTGGTTGTCCAAATTAATCGTTGGCGCAATCATCCCTTTTTGCAAGGAAAGGCCACAAATAATAGCTTCTACTCCACCAGCCGCACCCAGAAGGTGACCTGTCATGGATTTCGTTGAACTGATTGCCACTTTATATGCATGATCACCCAATGCTTTTTTAACAGCAGCAGTTTCTGATCTATCTCCTACAGGCGTTGAAGTACCATGAGCATTGATATAATCAATATCTTCAGGAGAGATACCAGCATCCCGGATTGCCATCTTCATGCAGCGAGCTGCACCATCTGGATCAGGCTCAGTCATATGATGAGCATCTGCGCTTAGACCATAACCGATAACCTCAGCATAGATCTTCGCTCCGCGTTTCTCAGCATGTTCGAGTGATTCCAGAATAAGAATCCCGGCGCCTTCACCCATAACAAAACCATCGCGATCCACATCAAACGGACGACTTGCCTTCTCAGGCTCATCATTGCGAGTGGACATTGCTCTCATTGCACAAAAACCAGCCATACCTGTTGGACGAATGGTCGCTTCGGAACCACCGCAGATCATTGCATCTGCGTCTCCACGTTGAATCAAGCGGAAGGATTCCCCAATGGAGTGACTTCCTGTAGCACAAGCAGTTACTGTCGTCGTATTAGGACCCTTTGCACCAAGGTTAATGGACAACTGTCCAGAACCCATGTTAGCGATCATCATCGGAATGAAGAACGGACTAACCCGCTTCGGTCCTTTTTCAAGCAACAAGTTATGATTGTCTTCCCAAGTTCCAAGACCACCAATACCTGATCCTACAGATACACCTATTCTTTCGGCATCAATATCTTCACCGATCTTAAGTCCGCTATCTCGCAACGCGTCCTCACCGGCAGCCACTGCAAATTGTACAAAACGGTCCATTTTGCGGGCTTCCTTACGACCAAAAAGTGCCTCTGGATCAAAATCTTTAACAGAGGATGCTATTTGCGTAGTATACTCACTGACATCAAAGGTCTCAACCTGTGATACACCGGATTTGCCGCTCATAAGATTATCCCAGAACGTCTCCAAATCTTTGCCCAATGATGTAACTACGCCCATCCCGGTAACAACCACTCTATGACTCAAACACAATCACCCCATCTATAGGTTGTATACATTATATTCAGAACTTATATACTTTCTGTTGCTACTATATGAACAGCGATAACCGCATCAATAACCATCCTGCGGTTCTGTTATATCCCTTATATAGTTGCTCAAGGCAACCTTTGATTCCTCTTTAATGCTCTATAAATGAGGAGAAGTCCCGCCCTAGCAGGAACGGGACTCTCAATCATATGACTCTAGGTATGAGATTGTATGTACTTCACAACTTCACCCACGGTCGTAATCGTCTCTGCATCTTCATCAGAGATTTCCATATCGAATTCATCTTCCAATTCCATAACCAATTCTACTACATCAAGAGAATCAGCACCTAAATCATCTTTGAAAGACGCTTCTAATGTTACCTCAGCTTCATCGGCACCTAAGCGGTCGATGACAATGCGTTTTACACGCTCTAATACATCGGACATCCGGTTCACCTCCTCTTTTGGTATTATACGAGATATGAGTTCAAAATACCATAGAGCGTCAAAAACGCTTTCTTTATCCCTCACATTTCAGCATTAAAACAGTGTAATTTCTCCTTGACGGAGAGTTACATATACATCCCGCCATCCACGTGTAGTGTCTGGCCGGTCATATACGCAGCGCCTTCAGAGGCCAGGAAGACTACAGCCATAGCAATCTCTTCAGGGCGCCCCAGACGAGCAAGTGGAATGCCCTTCTCAAGCTCACTGCGCACTTCCTCAGAGAGCTCACGCGTCATATCTGTATCAATGAAGCCAGGAGCGATACAGTTCACCGTGATCCCCCGTGAGGAAAGCTCACGAGCCGATGCCTTCGTTAAACCGATGACACCTGCCTTAGCTGCGGAGTAATTAGCTTGTCCAGGATTTCCTGTTACACCTACTACGGAAGAAATATTGATAATTCGCCCGTAGCGTTGCTTCATCATAGGGCGTGTAGCTGCCTTTAGGCAGTTAAACACCCCTTTTAGGTTCGTTTCGATCACTTGATCGAACTCTTCTTCTTTCATGCGCATAATCAGGTTGTCTCTGGTAATGCCGGCATTATTGACAACAATGTCAATACGTCCCCAGGTATTCAGAACCTCTTTGACAAGGTTCTCGGCCTGTTCACTATTGCCGACATCGCCACGAAGGGCAATACCCTCCGAGCCAAGCTCGACAATCCGAGCTACGGTCTCTTGTGCGGCTGCTTCACTGCCCGCATAGTTCACGGCCACCTTCACGCCATGTTCCGCGAGAGCAAGTGCAATACTGCGGCCGATGCCGCGAGAGCCACCAGTTACAAGGGCCGTTTGACCCCGCAATGCTGAGAACATCATTTATTCCCCCTTCGATCATATTGCTATTGATAAACAATGTTTGAACGTATCTTACAAGACAGCTTGCACACTTTCTAGCGTGTTAATGTTGATTACTTTGACCGTTTTGTCTATTTTGCGGATCAGACCTGCCAGAACACTGCCAGAACCAATTTCCACAAAAGTATCCACACCATCAGCAATCAGCCATTCAATACTGTCTTGCCAGAGCACAGGGGAGTACACCTGGCGGACAAGCAGTTCACGGATTTCTTCAGGATCCGTTACAGGTGCTGCGGTAACATTGACAATAACAGGTACAGCCGGAGCATTAAAAGTAACACTCTTCAGCTCGTCTGCCAAGCGGTCTGCCGCAGCCTTCATCATCGAAGAGTGAAAAGGTCCACTTACTTCCAGCGGAATAGCCCGCTTTCCGCCTGCTTCCTTAACACGCTGCACAACACCGTTAACCCCGGCTTGTGAACCAGAAACAACAATCTGTCCCGGGCAGTTCACATTCGCCAGTTCTACCACGCCGCTCTCCTCGGATACGCTCCGGCATAATTCTGCCAGAGCATCCCGCTCCGCACCAAGCACTGCAGCCATAGCTCCCTGTCCACCTGGAACAGCTTCCTCCATAAAACGACCGCGTAAACGCACAAGTCTTACAGCATCTTCATAGGACAATACGCCTGCCGCAACCAGTGCGCTGTATTCTCCTAGGCTATGACCAGCTACATAATCCGGCTTCATCCCTTGATCACGTAATGCTTCCAGATAAGCTACACTTGCTGTTAGCAGAGCTGGTTGCGTATTTACGGTCTGTTTCAAATCACTGTCAGGTCCTTCAAAAATCAGCTGGCTCAGTGAAAATCCGAGCACCTCATCACCTTTTTCGAATACCGCGCGGCTGTGCGGAAGAGCTTCATATACATCTCTACCCATTCCAACTGCCTGTGCACCCTGACCGGGAAAGACAAATGCGATTTTACTCATAAGTAAGAACTCCTTCCTCTATTACCAGATCAATACGGACGCGCCCCAAGTCAAGCCACCGCCGAATCCAACCATCAGAACCGTGTCGCCTTCCTTCATGCGTCCTTCTTCCGCCGCTTCCACTAGAGCTAGAGGAATAGAAGCTGCTGATGTATTAGCATATTTATCAACATTGATTACACATTTCTCCGGTGGCAGGTCAAGCCGCTGCATAGCGGATTGAATGATACGAATATTCGCTTGATGCGGCACGAACAAATCAATATCTTCTTTACCTAATCCTGCTTTGGTAAGCACACGTTCTGTAGCTGAGCCCATAACACGAACGGCAAACTTAAACACTTCACGGCCATTCATATAGATGAAATGTTTCTTGTCTTCAACCGTCTGCTGAGATGCAGGCAAGCGCGAGCCCCCAGCTTCCAGCTTAAGCAAGTTTCCTCCAGAACCTTCAGCACCCAGATCGAAGGATTGGAAACCGCGTCCCTCTGGAACCTCACCGATGATTACTGCTCCTGCACCATCGCCAAACAGTACACAGGTGTTACGATCCGTATAATCAGTGATGCGGGATAAAGTGTCCGCACCAATTATGAGTGCATTATTGTACATTCCGTTCTGAATAAAGCCAACCGCAGTAGCTAGGCTGTATACAAAACCAGAGCAGGCTGCTGACAAGTCAAATGCCGCAGCACCTTTAGCTCCAAGTTTATCCTGCAAAATGCAGGCTGTGGAAGGAAAGGAGCTATCAGGGGTTACCGTTGCAATAATAATAAGATCCAGATCTTCAGCTTTCATGCCTGCAGAATCCAAAGCTTTAAGTGCAGCTTCATAGGCTAAATCAGAAGTTGCCTCATGTGGTGCAGCGATATGTCTTTCACGGATCCCTGTCCGACTGACGATCCATTCATCGTTAGTCTCCACTATTTTTTCTAGATCACTGTTTGTTAAAATTTTCTCAGGTACATATTTACCCGTACCGATAATCCCAACCGGCCGCAACTGTTTCATTTCGTCACTCACTTCCCGCTAATTTCCTTGGATATACTTGGCACAAGATCGGCTTGCAGAGCAATCCGCGCTTGTCTTACCGCATTTTTAACCGCATTTCCGTCTGAAGATCCGTGCCCCTTAACTACCAATCCGCTAAGACCAAGCAGCGGTGCACCACCATGCTCTTTGTAATCCATCTTGCCCTTCAGGGCTCTAAGCTCCGGCATCAGCATAGCCGCTCCAAGCTTAGTTTTCAGAGAACGACTGAATTGCTCCTTCAGCAAAGAGAACAATGCACCTGCTGTACCCTCAAGCGACTTCAATAGGATATTACCAGCAAATCCATCGCAGACAAGCACATCGCAGTTTCCTGTCAGTACGTCGCGTGCCTCAACATTACCGATAAAATGAATGCCTGGCAAGTTCTCCAGCAGTGGATAGGCTTCTTTGGTCAGCTCGTTGCCTTTCCCAGGCTCCGTTCCTACATTTAGAAGTCCAACCCGCGGCTTAGCAATACCGTGCACTTTATTCCGATAAATGCTGCCCATCAGCGCATATTGCACCAGATGTTCAGGTTTCGCATCCATGTTAGCACCAAGGTCAAGCGCAAGCACGCCAACATCATCAAGTGTCGGAATCATAGGTGCCAGCGCAGGACGTTCAATCCCCTGCATACGGCCCACTACGAGTAACCCTGTAGTCATAAGCGCCCCTGTGTTACCTGACGAAATCATAGCATCTGCTTCGCCCTCACGCACCATACGTCCAGCTACAACCATGGATGAATCTTTTTTGCGGCGAACCGCCTTAACCGGCTCTTCATCAGAACCAATAACATCTCCTGCATGCCGCACACTCAGGTTGGACGGCTTGTCCTTCAGCAGCGGCTCTAGTCTGGCTTCGTCACCTACGAGCACAATCTGCGTATCTTTCCATTCCGCGGCCGCGGACAACGCCCCCTCGACATTACATTCAGGAGCGTTGTCCCCGCCCATGGCATCAATGGCGATCAGCACTACGGTTCCCCCCTTCACTATACTCTTCATTAGCGGAACGATACACTATAAAGTGGCCTTGAAATACCAATTCTTCTCCGACATAGGTGAATACGTCCACCTCTGCTTTGCCACCTCTGCCTGCAAGTGACCGGACTTGAGCTTTAGCAATGCACTTCTCACCAAGCAGAACCATACGAACAAAGCGTATGTCGGCTGAAGCAGTCAAGGCAATTTCATCGTTAATCACAGCAACCGCAAGCGAGTTGGCTTGAGCAAACACGTAGTGGCCACGGGCGATCCCATTTCTGGAAAAGACATGATCCTCACGAATTTCAAAGATCGAAATCCCGCTCTTATCGAGCTGTAAATCCACAATTTCTCCGATCACTTCATCCGCAGGCAAAGAGCGCACCTGATCATAGGAATGCTCTGCCATTTGTTTCATTCTTTCACGCAGTTCTGGTATTCCCAGCTCCATCCGGTCTAACCGAATCGTCTGAATGCTCACCTTCAGCTGACGAGTCAACTCCCGATCAGTCACAAAAGGATTGCCTGCAATTATATGTAGCAGCTGTTGCTGACGTTCTTTCTTGGACATCCGCTCGATAGCGGCTCACCTCCTGGCACATGCCAAGCGTAAACGCCTTCGGCGTCCTAATAAGGACGGTAAGCGTTTAAGCGAGAAATATAAGACATAAAGTATAGGTGCATAACTTATACTTCCTTATATTTTAAAGAAAGCATCCGGCCTCTTGAATGGCCGCTGTTATATTAGGTCAAACAATCATAAATATTATTTAGAACCAGGTACTAATATGTAGTATAAAGCATGCCGCACCAAAAATAAAGCATTGACTTCTGAGCGGAACATAAAGTACAGGTGCAAACCCTATCTTTATTATATTTAGGCAAAAAAATAGTACCTCACCGAAGTGAAGTACTACTTATTCTGAAACTATTGTTTGATGATTTCTCTTGCTTTGTAAGTTCCGCAAACTTTGCATACGTGGTGAGCTAGTTTCAACTCTCCGCATTGTTCACATTTCACCATGCCCGGCACAACCAACTTAAAGTGGGTGCGACGTTTGTCACGGCGTGTTTTAGACGTTCTACGTTGTGGTACTGCCATGTGTTCCACCTCCTCGTGATATTTCTGTCAGCCTGCTCCTCAGAGCAGGATGTGTTTTGTTGTAATGTTTCATTTGAAAAAGTCTTTCAACCCAGCGAGTCGAGGATCGATCACTGTGTTGTCGCAACTGCAGGTGCCTTCGTTCAAGTTCTGTCCGCATTTCTGACAAAGACCAAGACAGTCTGCCTTGCACAATACCGAATCCGGTAAGTGCAGTACGAAATTTTCTTCCACATACGGGATAAGATCCACAACCTCATCCTTGACGTAAATGAGATCCTCATCTTCGTCATCATCTGGAAGAACTGGCTGCTTAAGCCACTTGAAAGTCTCAGCAAAAGGAATGTTCAAATCACTTTTGACCTCCGTGAGACAACGTGAACATAACATGTCCACATCTCCACTCAGTTTCCCCACCACGTTCACACAATCGGTTCCCGCGGGCAGCGCTTTAAGGTCTACTGAGAGCGGAGCAACAGTTAGAATATCCTTGCGCCCTTTGACTACCTCGCTGACATCCACAACATCGTGAATATGTAACGGTTCGTCGGCATTCGCTAATTTGCGAAAGTGAATCTGCATACTTATCACTCCCAAACAAACAAAATTTATTATACCTAGTATTCTATACCTTTGTCAACCATTTTCCCTTTATATTGTTTCAGAAAATGCGGTGAATTATGATATAACTATTAGTGTAAATCAAAAGATCAGCTTGTGCTAACAGTATCTCTAGAAATCTACCCTACTAAACTCAATAAATATACCTTACTTATCGGAGGGAAGCCACAGTGACAACGGTTGGAATCATCGCAGAATACAATCCCTTACATAACGGACACGTGCATCACTTCACGGAAGCCAAAAGACTCTCCGGCGCAGAGCGCACCATCGTCGTCATGAGTGGTCCCTTTACCCAGCGCGGCGAGCCGGCGGCGGTTAGCAAGCAGGCCCGGACAGAGATGGCGCTGCATATGGGCGCCGACCTCGTCATTGAGCTGCCGGTGGCCTATGCCGTCCAGCCAGCCGAGTGGTTCGCGTTCGGAGCAGTTGCACTGCTGGAAGCGACCGGGGTCGTGGACAGCTTGTGCTTCGGCTCCGAAGCCGGCACTTTGGGCTCGCTGCTCCCGCTGGCCAGATATCTGGCTGAGGAAAGTAGCGAGCTTCAGAGCGAGATCCGCCGCCGCATGGCGCTCGGAGCAAGCTTTCCCGCCGCCTACAGCGCAGCGGCGGCGGTGGCCTTTGAAGGGACTCTCCCGGAAACGGAGAGTCCCGGAGATGCAGGCGAGCTGCTACGCCAGCCGAATAACAGCCTTGGCCTGCATTATCTTATCGCCTTGCAGCGGCTGCACAGCAAGATAATGCCACTAACCGTTCCGCGCACGGCAGCAGGCTTCCATGATCCATTACAAGCCGACTCTTCTATCGCAAGTGCGACGGCCATCCGCAAGCTGCTGCAAGAAGGTGGCTCTCCTGCTGCTTATATGCCGGATTATAGCGTGTCCATTTTGGAAAGAGAGCATGCAGCCGGAAGGGGTCCTCTGAGCTTAGAGAGCTTCAATATCCCGCTCCGCCATCTGCTGTCTACCCATACCGCTGCCGAGTTACAAGCAATCCACGATATGAATGAAGGCTTGGAGAACCGGATACTGCGGCTTTTACCTGAGTTGGAGCAATTCTCACTTTCAGGCCTGCTTCACACCCTTAAGAGCAAGCGCTACACGCATACACGGCTCCAACGGCTGCTGCTACATGTTCTGTTAAATCATTCTAAAAAAGAAATGACCCCTTCCATACTAGCAGAGGGGCCCGGATATATTCGCATTCTTGGTTTTAGAGAAAGCGGACGAGCACTGCTTAAAGAGATGAAACAAAAAGCTACGTTGCCCATCGTCATGCGCCCGTCCCTTTGTTCCCATCCGCAACTTGAGCGAGATCTTCAAGCCGCTTCCGCTTTCGCGGGAGCTTTTAAGGAACCCCGCAGAATTGATATGTACCGCGATTATTTGGAACCTCCGGTCATGGTTTGACCGGCAGTTCCTCCATATACTTCAGCGCCTCATCCAGCGTAGATACAGGCACCAGCTTCATAGATGTGCCGATTTTATCAGCTTTTGCTTTGGCTTCGTCATAATTCTTAACAGGCACGAAAAAAATCTCCGCCCCTTCTCGGTCCGCAGCCACGATCTTGTGTTTCACTCCACCGATAGCACCTACCACACCCTCAGCGTTAATCGTACCCGTCCCTGCAACCCTATGGCCTTTAGTTAAATCACCAAAAGTAAGGCGATTGTAAATTTCCATAGTGAACATTAGCCCTGCCGAAGGTCCGCCAACATTTGTATCTACAAAACTGACAGCTTTCCCTGCTTCTTTTGGTTTTACTTTTTGAACGGCGGCAATAGTGACTCCAAAACCAGGTCGAACGGCCGCGCCCTCTTTATCCTTTATTTCAACCAGCGTCACTCGTTCTTTAACTTCCTTGCCATTTCTTTGCAAAACAACAGCGACTTGATCTCCGATTTTTTTAGTGGAGAGCAGTTTAGACAGTGCTTCAGGATCGGGCACTTTTTGTCCCTCTACGCTAATGATTTTATCACCCGGCAGAAATTGTCCTTTATTACTTTCTACAGGAACCGAAAAGACGTAGAGATAATCCACTACATCCTCATATGGAATTCCCGCCGCATGATAAGCAGCCTGAACAGAATAAGACTGTGAGCTATTCATATAAAAAACCTGCTCCGCAGCATATTCGTCTTCTGACTTATCCCCTAGCCGGGTTTCTTTTCGCACAACCTCTGAATTGGAATTAAAAGCAGAGGCGACCAATAAGGCCACATTAGCATAACTAGCAGACACCGTAGTCATCATAAACGTTCCTTCTTCAGCCGGATCGGCATTCTCCACCTTAATCATAGGGGCAACTTCAGATGCACTGCCTGGCTGATATACGATGTACGGGGTGTTCATAAAGACAAATACATACACGATAACTACAAACGTAAACAGATAAGCTGTGGCGCGGAAACCCGGCCGATGCTTCAGTTGCTTCACTGCTCTTCCCTTCTTTCCCGCGGCACATTTAGGATATGAATGATTGAACTTCATTACCGCTTCGACTAGTGGTTTGGCATGATGGTTGTCTACTCTGCATAAATTGATAACACATCGTCCATGCCTTAAGTTATGAAGAGGTGATCTGAGAAATGAAAAATATTCAAATACGCCGACTAGCTACACGCTCCACACCATTTATACCCGGGATTATGGCAATCCTGATAGCCATTGCAATTATTATCTCACCAGAGAGCTCCTTTGAGGCTTCACTCCAAGGATTGAAGCTTTGGTGGACACTCGTATTCCCTGCCCTGCTCCCCTTCCTGATGTTGTCAGAGATGCTTACCGCTTCGGGTTTCGTGCATGGTTTTGGAGTGCTTCTGGAGCCATTGATGAAAAAGGTCTTTCGTCTGCCCGGTGCCAGCGGCTGGACCTTGGCACTCGGAATCACAGCCGGATTCCCCGGTGGAGCTGGAGGGGTCATCCAGCTACACAAGCAGAACAGCATCTCTGACAAGGAAGCCGCTCGACTTGCAGCACTTACACACTTCGCCAGCCCAGTAACCATGCTTATAGTAATTGGCATAGCTTTTCTACACAGTAATTCAGCAGGTTATTTCCTGCTGGCCATCCATTGGATCTCTGGACTTCTAGCCAGCTATACCGATGCTCTGTTAAAGGGACGGTCAGCGAACACGAAACCAGTTGATAAGATTTCTGCGAACACCAAACGTCCTTCTTTATATAGTCGTGTTCAGCTTGCAGCAACAGATGCCAGAGCAAAAGACGGTCGCAGCTTCGGCAAGCTTCTCGGTGAGTCCGTAGCTAATGCCGTGCAAAGTCTGATGGTCGTGGGCGGTTACATGATTATGTTCGCTGTAGTCATCAATATCATCACTACTGTACTTCCCGCATTGCCAGCTGCTCTGCCAGCAAGCCTACTGGAAATTCATTTAGGCGCCGACTCAATCAGCAAAGGGCTGGAAAGCATTGGAACAGGTCCCTCTAGTATGCTCGGGATAGCTTTGCTGTCTGCTGCACTGGGCTGGAGCGGACTATGTGCGCAACTACAGGTGCTGACCATGCTCAAACAAGCCAGAGTCAGATTTCTACCCTACGCTACGGTTCGTCTGATGCATGGACTTTATGCTTTTCTGTTAACTATATTGCTCTGGAAACCATTGCTGGCTATCCGTAAAGCTGCTTTACCAGCACTTGCAGACTCACGCCCGACTCCAACCGGCACCATGAATGTTACGGACATATGGAGCTCTTTTCCACAGCTGCTAAGTCTGCAAGCACTTCTGCTCATCATACTGTTGGGATTATCTGCTGGAACTTATCTGGTAAGTACTATTCGCCATCGACTCGGTTAAATTTACGCTTCATCGCTTGTTCAACCTCAGGCGTCACAAAATCAGTCACATTCCCGCCGAAATGGGCGATCTCTTTAACAACACTGGAACTTAAGTAGGAATATTTCGGATTAGTCATCATAAAAATCGTTTCCGCATCGGGATCCAGGCTATGGTTGATCGATGCGTTTTGCAGCTCATATTCAAAGTCAGTAACGGTACGGATACCCCGAACTATGACCTGAGCATCTTTTTGACGAACATAATTCACTAACAGATCACGGAAGCTGTCAATTTCCACATTGGGAATATCAGCGGTCGCCTGTCTTAATAGCTCTGTCCGTTCATCTACAGTAAACAGCGGGTTTTTACTCAAATTATTAAGCACCGTTACAATCAAACGGTCGAATTGCTTGGATGCGCGCCGAATAATATCCATATGTCCCATAGTCACGGGATCAAAGGTACCTGGATAAATGGCAACACGTTCTTTTCTAATTTGCTGACTCATTCTCTACCTCCTCACCAGCTTCACTTTCCTCTGTAGGATTAGCTTCATACTGGTAAATAGAAATTGTCGTTTCTCCGTATACGGCCTGACGCAGCCTATAAAATCCTGGAATATCTTCAGGATAGGCATAACTTGATTCATGCTCCAGAACAATAATCGCGTCCTCTTGCAGCATTCCTTTTTCGACCATCATAAGCATAAGTTCATCCCCGTGCTTCAAGCGATAGGGAGGGTCCAAAAAGACCAAATCAAAAACTTTTCCCCGCTTCTCCAGCGCACCTAGCGCCCTTCCAGCTTCATTACGGTACACCTGCGCTTGTTCTTCCAGCTTGGTAGCCTTCAGATTGGCGCGGATCGTGTCGATACTTTTAGGATCCATATCAACAAATACGCCGCTTTCCATCCCTCTGCTTAAGGCTTCGATCCCCAAACCGCCAGTACCGGCGAATAAATCCAGCACCGCTCCACCTTCAAAATATGGGCCTACCATGCTAAATACAGCTTCCTTCACCTTATCGGTCGTAGGCCTTGTCCCACTTCCTGGAACACTCTTCAGCGGCCTTCCTTTTGCACTTCCCGATACCACTCTCACTGTTATTCACCCGCTCTATATCTCTGTTTGTTATGCCCAAAAGGGCATAAGTCCACGCCTATCGTAACACATTTGCGCGATGAAATAAAAAATTTGTCTAGATATGAAATAAGAAGGCGAAACAGCTTATTCAGAGAAATAAGTCATCTTAATGTATAAGATTGGACTTCCAGGGACATCATGTAATTATCGACACCACAAATGTCGTAGACAACCGCGGAGCAGGCTTACGTTTCCCCATAAGCTCTTCGTCCGGTTTCTCCTCTCCCATGAAAGGGGCTCTCGAAAGAGAGCCCCGAATTTATGTTTATAAAGCCTTGTATAGCAAGGGATTATTTGAATATCCAAAGAAAACCCACCTTCTAAAATACTCTATGGTGGCATTTAGGGTGGCAAACCATTCTTTTCGCTGTAATAAGGTGGCATTTTGTATCATACTGTTTTTTCATCTAATAGGAGGCAGCAATAATTTCCGACATATCGATCCAATCCCAGTCATCCTCTGACCACCGTAGCTTGATTCGCTTGAGCTGTCTATCCACTTTCATAACAATGCCCTTAGCCTGACGGTCCACATATGTGTCAAATATGGTCAGGGTAACTGGTGCATGATCTGCCATTGAATGATACAAAGCTAGATCAATCAATTCCCACTCCTGGGGATCAATCTCCGGTTTCACTCTTCGTTGTTGCTCTCTGTCATCCTGATTGATCCGTACTTTATGTTCTGGTAACATCATACGGCTACTCTCCCACAAACCATTACCTTCAAGTTTCTTGCGTTCCATCTGATCACCTCCATTGGATTATTATATGCGAACAAATGTTCTTTATTCAACAAGAAAAAAAAAGCCTCTGTATTAGCAGAGACTTTAATTATGAAGTCAGATCATTTATTTCAACATTTGATATAGAATCCAGTATATATTTACCCCGTGAGGTTATAGTAACATTGAGTATACTTTCTTCTCTTGTTATTGCTACTAACATGAGACCTTCCATTCTGCTAATGTGACCAGTTGCTGTAGCAGAACTAATACCTAGAGTTCCTGCGATCTCTTTAACTGAGAGTTCAGAACGTATATAAAGTAATTCAAGTATTTTTAAAACTGGTTTGCGTTTCAGAACGTAATCCACAACTTGTTTTTGGCTAAATCTATTAACTTTATTATCCATGTTATCAACAGCCTCTTTGGCATTATTTAAATCCGAAAGAAGTTCATTTTTAACTTCAGGTTGAATTGAAGCATCACTTAGTTTATCCATCGCAGCATTTACGTATTTGACAACCTGAAATTTAGCAACATTTTTCATGAAGTTATTTTCATCAATATAGTCGCTTGGAGCATATAGGTGTTCAGGCTTGAACCACAGAACCAGAAAAAAAGAGATAACTAACAGAGCAGGAAATAGCATTACAAACCAAATAAATATTCTCTGGATTTCCGGATCGATTAATCCCAGTGCCACAGTGGCAGCAATCTCTGCAAGTCCAGCAAATATCGCGATAATAGTGAGCGGATTACTCACCTTCTTAATTTTGTCGACCAAGTATAGTCCTCCTTTGGTACAATTAAAAAAAAAGCCCTGATAGCTGAAGCTAACAAGGCTTTTCGCCGATTCTTTCGGACAACACTCGCCGATGCTTCCGACTGTGTAATGAAAGATTATCACGATTGGGACAATCTGTAAATGCTATTCTTTAGTTGTTCCAGTTCTATTACTAAACGCAAGCTCAAATAAACCAGTTGCAGAGAGACCCGCCAATCCACCACCCCAAAGCCGTAGAGTTAAATTAAGGTCAGTAAACGGGTATGCAACTGTACCAATCACCAATCCAATCACCAAACCTATAAAGGGTAGTAGGTTCTTGGGAACATTTATAGCAGTCTTCACGAGCTGCACCAGAGCCAATACAAATACAGAAATCAAAGTAGCAAATGTAAGTACGTTGTTCAAAACTTCATTTTGCATGATTATTCCTCCTCTTACTTTTTGGAAACGATAAACGTCAGCCACGCAAGCTCAGATGTCGTTAGCGTCTTACTATCAATCTTATCTAACCAAGTCGAGTCATTAATCGTACCCGCATCCAGGAGTGCCTTGACTTGAGTACTTAGCGTTGTCCATTGATATTTGGTCAGTTCCAAAGTGTCATCCTCCTTGGGAGCCTCTTGGGCTTCATCAGTCTTATTGAATAGATCCAACTCAGCCTTGCGCCGGCGCACCAGTCCCGCCAGAACCGTACCGCTAGATTTATCATACTTGGTGATGTTTTGTGCAATCTGAGCGATCGTGCGACCTTTACACAGAGTTCGTAAATTACCAGGACCGCAGTTATAACAAAAACTTGTCAGTGTATCAAATTGATTTTGATTGAGTTGAGCTGTCACCGGCACATACGCCGGATCATTTACATAAGCCTCGTATTTCGCCAAATCGGTGACCAGCATACTGTCAGCCTTGGCCTGCGTGATAGTCATCCCCTTAGTGATGTCTTTACCATAGTGACCCCAACCGATCGTGTAATACTCTTCAGTAGGCACAGGCTTATAAGCCGTCAACCGACAACCCTCGAAAGACTTTATAAGATCGACACCAGCTTGCGATATTTTGCGATTCATGTATTAACCCCCTGTAAATTTAATAGCGGCGATTATCGCCCCAATGACCAAAGTGATAGCTGATGCACCAACAGTGCGCCATAGCCAACGCTGCCCGTCTTCGATTCGATCCAAACGGTGATGTGCTGATTTGGCTGACTGTATTGCTTCCCGCGCCAAATCCCTTGTAGCCTCTATTGTATTGGTCAATGTCGGTACGGCTTCAAGAGTCTTCTCGATTCTCGCAAGTTGAATTTGAATCTCTACCAACTTATCCTCTGTTCCCACGACTCCACCTCCTCCTGGCATTGTCACTCCCCCTCTCTGCATCTACTGGTATATAAAAGACACGCCCCGAAGGACGTGCCTGAGTTAGTATGGAACTGTATCTCTGGCCAGATCGTTACCTCGCTCAGCCATATCATTGATAGACTGCTGCAGCTTACGTAGTTCGTCGCGCTTAGCCTTGTTGCTGAGAGATTTGTCACCCTGGACATCTCGCATATCTGCCCGGATCGCTGACATCTGTTTACTTATCTTGGCTAGCTTTTTGCGGAGCCCATCGTTATACCAGTCTGGCAGATCCTTCAGGTCTCTGTCGTTATTAGCTTGATCCAGCTTGTCCTTGTAATGGTAGAATTCTGAAGATAAGTCATTACTGAAGACAGGATCAGCGACCATTTGCTGTTCTAGGGCATATCCCGCATCGCCGCCAGAAGAGAGCAGTGGCTGACCGAATTGACCAAGCCAACCGGAGTATTGTCGGGCAAGGTAGTCCAACTTCTTAGGAGACTGCTCTATCGGCGTTCCATAAGTCAACTCACCAATCTTCCGGGCGATGTTCGTCGTTTTCGCATCTGCTTGAAGCCCCGGAGAAAGATTATCAAGGTAAGCTGGAACCACTGAAGCACCAGACCAAGATTCATTGGCTACAACGTCAACACCTGGCCCAAGAATCGTATCGCCAAGCAAACCACCAATAACCCCTCGTTTACCTGTCATACCTTGAACTCCTGGCGGTATGAACGTTGTCCGTATCCGATCGGCAAAATCTCGAAATGCCGCTGGGTCCTCTTCGGCAAACAGGCGCATGAGCCTTTCTGGAATATCAGAAAATATAGATCCCTGCTCCTGCGGCTTGGCAATCTTGATGAATGTACCGTCACCTCTTGGAATCATAAGGAAGGCATCTTTTGTACGATTACTTAGTTTTTTGTATTCCGGATCATCATAGTTTAAAGCATACAAAGCTAGGGTTGGCAACGTAACAGCCAGTACCGACTTCATGATAGCTTTAGTCGGATTATCCTTGTAGGTTCGTACAGTTTTATCCAAGCCTTGCATGGCCGCATTGAAATAAGGAAAGATTTTATCCACTTCCCCTGACAATGCCCCGCGCCGCTTAAAGTTGACTGTCAAATCCTGCGCTGCCATCAGCGCGGCGTGCAGATCTCCTCCCTGCGCTTGGATCCGTTTAAATTCTGATAGCCGTGGAGCAATTTCCACAGCATTTAAAAAGTTCTCATATCCATCCCGCAACGTCCGATGAGCTCGAGTAAAACCAGATTGCGGCAGTACAGCGTTTTTGCTCTGACGGAGCAAATCTCGATCTGCAGCTATCGCTGAAGCATGACCGCCTCCGGCATTCAGGAAGTCCTTATATGCTCCACGTCTCAAGCCGATGTCTATCGCCGAGCTGATCAAATCGGAAGCAAATGCAATCGGATTATCCGATGTAGTGGAAGCAATGTAGGCCTGCGGAATATCTCGAAAGAGATTTCGCGTTAAAGAAAATACAGGGTTGTTCCCCGTGGTCAGCAGCTTCATTGTATTGGTCAGTTTCCCTATCCACCGCAACACCACACCTGACTGTTCGGGTCCTAATGCTGTTAAGGCACTGAGCAGCTGCTTATCCTTGATCTTGACATGCACTGGCTCACCATCAATTAAGGCACGGACCACATTATCCTTATCCAGTTGAGTTCGCTGCATAGCTTTGTCAAAATCAGCGCTGAAGCGGAACAAGACTTCCTCAAGCCCTCCATCCTCTAGGGCGATCTTAGCAATGTCCTCCGGATTTTCTGGCTGTTTAACCACCTCAGCCCAATCAGCAAAATCTTCTGGTGCGCGTTCGATATTGTGGACATACTGCTGCATGACTTGATTGCGTTTAGCCGACTTTACAAAGCCATCTACATTCTCGATCATGGCTTCAATCGGGCTGATAATTGGGCGCTGAGATCCACCTGTCTGATAACCTTTGACGGGTACAGATTGGTTACCGTACCCTTGCTTTGACTTACCACCTTTACTCTTACCTGTCTTCTCCAGCTCACTAAAGTAACGTTTGTTTGGCACGTAATAAGGATTCGCCTCGAACCAGGTG
Organism: Paenibacillus sp. FSL L8-0333; assembly: GCF_037965665.1. Taxonomy (NCBI): domain Bacteria; kingdom Bacillati; phylum Bacillota; class Bacilli; order Caryophanales; family Paenibacillaceae; genus Paenibacillus; species Paenibacillus sp. FSL L8-0333. The sequence goes on along the minus strand of NZ_CP150186.1, from coordinate 3,046,178 downwards.
TTGGCCACATCCTGAGAGATCATACCGGTATCCACAAGCCAAGACTGCACCATCTGATTCTGGAAGGCGTATAAGTCGTCAGCCATTTTCTTAAACTCTGGGAACATCTCCTCATACTCTGCTGCCTTCTGAGTGCCGAACTCTGGTGTCCAGCCTAGATCATCACGAAAAACTTTTTCTCCACGATCGAAACGAGTGACAGCGTGTTTGTTGAGAAGGTAATCCTCGAAATCCACATAGATATGCTTGTTTTTCTTCATTAAAGACTTCATAGGAGCAAGAATACTCTTCAAAGACTCTCCTACCACTTGTCCTTGAGAATCCACCAGACCATCAGTAATGATTCGCTTGGAGACTACATCAGCACCGCGAGAAGCCAGACCGAGATCATGTATACGCTGATTGGATGGTAGTTTCTCACCCATAATCTCCTCCAGTAGTTTGTCTTGTTTATTCAAGCCGTGCAGATCATCCACCAGCGCTGTGTAGGCACGATCTCTTAATCCGGTAATAGATGGTGTTTCCTTTTTCTGCCGACTGACTAACTGGGAGCGCGTATCCGTTTTGAGTGAGTCATACGGATTTACTCGCTGTCCAGCAGCAATACCTAATCCTGAGTTATCTTCAAACTGGTTAGGTCGTAGTATTGGCTCACTAATTTGTAGTGGATCAGATTTTGAAATTGGCGTTTGTTCAGTTGTCTCCTGTAGCAATCGCTGCCAGGCGCCATTCGGTCGAGCGGATTGAGATGATTCTTCTACTGATGGAGTAGTAAATTCTCGTTCCTTGGAACGTTCTAATAGATAATCAATATCTTCCTGAGTCAAAGCACTAAGCGGCTTACTATTAATCTCCTGTTCTCGTGCTGTCAACTGCACTTCTGGCTCTGAAACAGGCAAAACCGACTCCTCTATCGGCTTCTTAACTTGATTTGATCCTGTTTGCCGGAGGTCCTTCAGCTCATTAGCTACGAGTGGAGAATCCGTCACCCGCAGCGCTGGATCCAGCTCCTTAACGCTTCCCGCTAGTGTTTGGCGTGCCTGGGTAAGTCCTGCCAGTTTCTCATCATAACCATTCTGTTCCTTCCAGCTTGGTAATTGACCTGCATCATCGACAAATCCGTTATCAACGCGCTCACGAGCTAGAGCATAGAGCTCTTTATTAGAAGGACGTTTTCCGTTTGCCGCGTAAAACTCCTGATACCACCGTGGGTTATTGGATTGTCGGCCAGTTCGACCAATCACTTCTCCATCTGCACTACGATAAATGTTCCCCTGCTCCACACCTCCCCGAGTATTCAGTTGTTCTTTCAGCAGCTTATATTCATCAATGACGGCTTGTTCATAGCTTGTTTGCAGCTCATGAATGGACTGATCAATCTCTCTGAGTCCGTTACGACCATTAGCAACATTGTCAGCGGCTGCTCTTGTACCGGCTGAAGCCTCTGGTAACTCGTAAGCGTAAGGACTCACTACCGGATCTGTTCCAGCGGCAAGTGTGGATCTTTCAGTAGCTGCCTTCTGTCGAATAGTACCGCGACCTTCTGGAAGCGCGAGCAGTTCTGCAACCTCACTTTCAGGAATGCCGTTTGCCCGGAATAGGTTACGTAAACCCGCGCCAGCAGCAGCACCGCCAAAACCAAGCAGAGCACCACCTGCTGCTCCGTATAGCGCGTTGTCCCTGATTTGTTCATTACTATCCTGCTGGTTCGCCAAGCCAATTCCGACACCTTGGAGCGGTCCTGCTATCGTCTCCGTCAATCCTTGTCTGGCAATGGTCTGAGCGGTATCTGGACTAACCTTAGGTGCAATTTTGCTGATGCCCTGAGCAATCTTATTTACGGCAGCTTGACCTGTTCCTTTACTCAGTGCTTTACCTGCGACTTCATACGTACCTACATTCGGCCCTGTACCAACTGGGGCACCTGTAGGCGTCAACATTGGAGTTACAAAGTCATTAACCAAATCTGTTATTTTATCCACGACTTTGTTTCCTGTTGAGTCTCTTTGAGTCGCACCAGAGTTTCCAGCCAATGATCGGGAGACCGCTAGCCCAAGTGGCGTATCGAATGCCAGTTTGTTCAGTGCACGAGAAGGTAGTTTCAACACCTCTGGAATGTTAGTATCATCTATCCTTTTGTCACGGATATCATATTCAGTTGCTCCGGGTAGCTGTGAAGCATTAGCAGGTCCGCCACCAGTTTGTTGCAAGAGAGAAGCCGCTGGAAGCTTCCCTTGTAACGTAGATTGAATGCTACTGTTTAGATTTCCGGTAACTGGAGCAAGTGTTTTACCTTCAAATGGTGAAGGAGTTTGCGCTGCTGCAGCTCTTTGATTCGCTTGATCCTGTTTAAAATCTACCATTTTAGGCTGAATACCTACTGGCGTTGACACGGGTTTGGGGGACATATCGACTATAGGTTGTTGTCCAATCCCTACGCTGCTTAGCGTTGTATCCAATAATTCCTTGCGTACAGGTGCTAATGGATCACCTTCGGCTGCAAGTTCAGCCTGCCGTTGGCGAAAACGATCCGAACGGCTTTGGGGAGAACTGGACACAGCAGGCTTTAACGTACCAGCAAGCGCCTGCTGCCTGATATCTTCTGCTCTTTTACGCTGACCAGCTACAAATTGTTCATATCGCGTTGCCATAAATACCACCTCAATACCACTGATTTTTATCCCAGAATTGCAGCGCCTTGACCGGATCACCGTAACGGCTCTTAATGTATTTCAATCCGGCAATCGCTTGCTGATATGGATCGCTCCAGTCTACACTGCTGCCACCGTAATCTTTTCTGGTGCCATCAAGGAACTGAAATAACCCCGCCGCTGAAGACTTAGGATTCTTCGCATTAGGGTTAAAGGAGGATTCACGGGCGACCAGTTCCAGCACCGGCTTGAGCCAATCGCTGGAATACCCGCCCGACTGAATAGCTTTGGATACCACTGAAACTGCTGTAGAATAGTTCTTCGGATTCGCTTTGGAATCCTTATCAGCTTTGTAGTAGTTGGAATATGCCCCGGCGCTACCGGGGCTACTCAGTTTCCCGAGACTCCGTATTTCTTGTCATAAGCGGCAATATCTTGTGAAGTCAGGCCAAGGGAGATCATAACCTGTGAGTCCTGTCCGTCAGGTAGGCCGAGTGACATTGCCTGTTGATATATTTTCTCCTTGGTGGCTGTATCAGTTGGGATGGATTTTGTACCCGTTTTATCATCTTCCACGGTGAATGCATCTCTCAGGCTGCTAATCGCCTGACTAGCTGTAAGTCCGTCATACTTCGTTGATGTCGTGCCTGTTTGATTATCCCCGTATGTGAGCCACTGCCGGGCATTATCGTCTTGCGAGAGCGCCAACTGGGCCTGACGGTATGCATCATCACTAGACTGCGAGAGTTGTTGTAATCCATAACCAAGTCCATACTGGCGTACGTTCTCATCAAACTCTGTTTTCCAACGTTGATCCGTAATGGCATCACGCGCTTTCTGATAAGCGAACTGCTCCGCGTACTGGCTATTCGCCGTATCCATCTGCTGTGCTTGAAGCGTCTTCTGACCGTTACTAAACTGACCAGTCGCCTGACCATAGTTGAAACGATTCTCCCATTGCTGTTGTTCGTTTTGCTGGTCAAGCTGTTGACCCTGTAATGTACGAATACCAGGCGTAACTTGTGAAGCCTGAGCTGCGCTGATATTGGCTCCGTATTTGGTGGAATCAATGCCAATCGAATCTAGGTACGACCGGATTGCGTCTGCCTGTTGACTGTAGTCGGCACGTTCAGCTGCGGTCACCCCTTTAGTTTCTGCTTGCCCTTTCAGTCCCATGAGATTACTGATCGCTGCTTTGGCCTCTTCCGGAAGATAGTTGCCAGTCGTCTCTGATTCGATAAGCGGGTTCTGGAAATACTCCTGATTCTGCAATCCGTACAAGCTAGAAAGATTCGAGAGCTGATCCTGAGACACTCCATAGTTGAGCTGTTGTGTCTGTAGATTCCGATTAGCATCATCTGTATAACGCTGATATGCTTGCTGCATTAACTGCGGAATTATGGTATCTGATAACGTGGACATCGCCTTATTACCTATCTGATTGGCAACCGTCTCACTGTAGCTGGATTTACCTTGACCAGAAGCCCGCAACATAGCATTCGTATCGATCTGCTGGTCGGCTGCATTCTGCTTAGCTAGGGCTAGTTGAGACTGGTAAGCCGGATCTGATTCCGCATTATAGCTGAAAGCCTCTGGAGTCGTGAACTGGAACCCTGCTGATTGATCAATGCCGGTCCCGATCTTCCCGAGTGTCTTTACAGCTTGATTGGATGGCGGCGTATACACTGCCTGTTTTCCTGTGACGTTCGCAGCTGCCTGCGCCATAGGACTTACTGAAGCTGGTGAGACTGGAGAAGCTGTTGGCTGATTCCCCAAGTTTAGTCCACCAATGGCTTTATCGAAGTTAGCCTGTGAGGTGTATGTGGTTCCTTTATTATTCAAGTCAGCTTTTAAAAAGTTCTTACCGTCAACAGTAACGAATCCATCTTTATAGCCGACCCGTGAGTTATCGACGCCTTTATTGTTTAAAGCACTCCGGATGCCCGTTGTATATGGGCTAGTTGTCGCCATGGTCTCAGCTCCTTTCTGTGCATAAAAAAGAGCCCTCATAGAGAGCCCTTATCATTGCGGATTAATTATTTAGTTCTTCCTGTTCGATCGCTGCCTTCTGCGCTAGTAGTTCGGCATATTCAGATTTAAGCTTCTCCAGCTTCGTTTTTAGTTCAGTATTGTTGGGGTCGTCCTTGAGCTGCGCTTCAGTTACTCCAATATCTCCGGCGATATAAAGGATTTTTGAATGTAATGTTGCAAGCTTATTCTGGTTACCCGTCAGAGAAGGCTGGGGAGTAGCCACAGGAGCCGCACTTGGAGTGACAATCTGTTCTTGTGATCCCACTATTGAATCATCCCCCTTATTCAAAAAGATATCTTTACCATTTACTGATACTTCATATCCAGCTTCATTCCCGAACGCTCTAACCGGCGCAAAACTCTGACCGTCTACTGCAATGGCTGGAACTGTCAACTTTTTACCATCTATAGTAACCGTATATTCTGTCTGGATCTTCTTACCGATCTGAGAGACTGACGAACCGAATGCTTGAACAGATACCATCATCAACGCGCCTGCTAGAAAGGAAACTATGATTTTCTTCATTATTCGCACCTCAATGTTATATTTTGGAACAAGTATACCATTTAATTTTGAGTGTGTGAATGAGAAGGCACACCATTCCAAACTACGTAACCACCACCTTCTATCGCTAACTTCGTTCCGATAGGGATCCCAGCATTCGCTCCGCCACCAGATCCTGTAGATGCACCAGAAGTGGCTTTACTCGATAATGCTACAGCTAAGCTCTGACCTTCTTCAACACTTCTAGTCTTCGACCAGGAAGGAACGCTTACACTATCCAATGGCCCTGATCCACATCTGAGACTTAAACTTCCTGATTGCGACCCTACAAGCAAATCTAAAGTAGCAAGAAGCGCAGTAAACCCAAATGCCGGACCAAGAATTAATGAAGGAGAACCATTTTTACGAAAGGTAACGGTAGGTTCTCCTGATACCCCCGGTTCTATAGTTACATAGTTTTCTGCATCAGTCCAAACAGCTACAAGGTCTCCGTTATCATTGAGCTCTGCCTTCGGGTATCCTGTCTTTCGTGTAGCGATATACGAACCATAGATTTTAATCGACTCTATAAGCCCAGCTGTAATATGTCCTAAATTTGCGCTGATCGCTGACAATTCGGCCACAGTAATCTTCTCGGCTGTCACAGCTCCAGCCTTCAGGTTCTGAGTCTCGATGCTCTCGGCCCTGATATTATCAAAAGCGATATTACCGTTAAGGATAAACTCAAGATCCTTCGCCATTTTCGCCGTTGTATTAGCCAGATCCTTCACATAGGCTGGTAACGCGGCTGGATCTGTTGGCGGTGCCTGAATACGTGGTGCTTCACTCCATATGGACATCTGATCGACTCCTTGTAGGAAAATACCCCCATTCTGTCGAATCCTATAGGTCAGAAGGGAGGGATAAAATGAGCATCTACTTAATTTCTTATGATTTGAACGACCCAGGTAAAGACTATGCAGCCTTATGGGAGGCAATAGAAAACCTAGGTCCGTTCATAAAGCCGTTGGAGTCTGTATATTTCGTGGCGACAACTCTACGCTCCGATCAAATTGTACCAAGACTTACTCGAGTCATGGACTTGGGCGATGGTCTGGTTGTTACACCGATCGAAAAAGATCCAACAGGTGGGCAGGTCGACCCCGAAGTCTGGAAATGGCTTAGCGCTCACTAGATCCATTTCCTTGACAGCATACAGGCTTATGATCCTCTTTCCATTGCTTAGCTTTTTCAATCGTGGAGCTGTCTAGGTCGGGCAGCTCCACTTCTTTGTTTACCAATTCAGTGTTACAGAAACGGCAACGACCATCCATGTTTGAATCAGAACGTTGTGTCTCGCAATACGGGCAAAATGTTGTTCCTACCTTAATCATTTTGTTCACTCTCCTTATTATCGTATTGGCAGCTGACGCCCCTGCCGAGTAAATTCATGCAGCCGTGCCCAGCCTACGCCGCTGAAGCGAACCCGTATCCAATTTTCGCGCGTGAAGCTGGATACGGGAATAATGACTCGCCTGATCAGAGGTTGTGTGCTGTCGGGAATATCCTGCACCAGTGTCCAATCTTCTCCACTGATAGATGGCGATAAATGCACCTGCAGACTACCTGACAGCTCGAGCATGATCCAAAGCTTATACCAGCGTTGACGCTGAGCCAGGCTGCCACTGTTGAACGGCTTCGTTGTTGCTGACCATGTAACCCCATTCCCGCCATCTGTCGTGCCTTCCAGGCGAAGCACGCGCCCCTGAGCGTCACCAATATATAGTTGATTACCCATAGTAATAATCTGAGTAGCTGAAATATCACGCCAAATAGACCATGCATCTACACCTGAACGGGGGTCATAGACCATAAGTCGATCAGGAGGAAGGTTAAAGTACAGCTTCGTTCCGTCTGATCCGGCCACGCTCTCCGTTGTAATGCCAGAGAGCAGCTTCCCAATTCGGTCACTAAATGCTTTGGTGGGTAGTGTGCCGCCACCATACTCGTAAATGCCGGTCTTATGCATGAAGCGCAGGAAGCCTTCCTGTGTGATGGCACTCTTATTGTTGGCCAGTCCCAGATCTTCTGTGATTTGCTTCGTGTTGAAATCTTGCGGTAATCCGCCATATAGCTCATGTAAGCTCCCCGGCATACCGATAGTCAACTTGGACAGTGAACCGGTCAGCATGTTGATCTCTTCGCCCTTGCTAGATTCCATCGTCTTTCGGTAGCTATCATTTAAGTTACCGTCGAAGTCATCCCATGATGTCGGGTTATCCAATGCGCAGGACCATAGCTCAATGCCAACAGCACACCATAACCTGTTCTGATAGGTGGTGATGTATTTTCCGTTTGCAGGGGCACCGGATAAATCCTGCACGCTACCGCCATCATAGCGCTTCATGGCATTGACACCATTGCAACCAATTAGATTCACGTCATCCAAGTTACCCTGAAAGTTGGTGAAGCTCCAGTCCGCTGCGGTGTCCAGTCCGCTGGCCAATGTCGCCCAAGAGGATCCGTTCCAGCGCTGCCAAGTGCCGTCATTAAACACAACATGAAGCTCTTTGTCCTTCCAGACGCCCATTCCGAGAACTTTTGTACCGGCTGCTCCAAGTACCGAGTATCCCGGCCGTGTCACAAGAGCCGGAAAGTCATCAGAAGTCATATTCCGCATGTCTGTGAAATAACTGTCAGATAGCGACAACGGATCAAAGGTGCTGACACCGTGAAACTCCCGAATTGGAATAGGCTGATGGATGCCAGAGAGCTCTTGAGCCTGCGTCTTGCCATACTGGATCGGCTTCATTTGGAATCACCCACTTGATAGTTCTGAGCCGCCACGTTCCACGCTGCTTTATATTGATCCTCATAGTTGGCTGCCTTGCCTACGTCATCCTGTGTATTTGCAAGGTAAGCTGCCAGCGCTAACACATAAGTCCAGTGGTACTCCTCCGGCGCATCTGGAATTGCGGAAAGATTATCCGCTGAAAAGTTGGTTGTCCCAATCCGGTAGTAGCGTAGAAAACCCTCTAGCGTACCGTATGGAGCCGGCCATACAGAGAGAACATGAGAGGCATCATCAAAGCTGAAGGCGTTCTGCCTCGGCGTAATGGCTGCACTATCCATGCTCATGTACCGGAACATTCCGATCATCAACAGGTCTATATTCTTTTGTCGCACATCCGATGACAGCGTGTAATCACCCTGAGCTGCTACTGATGTGAAACGAGCAATCTTCGGGATCTTCACGACATTAAAAAAATCCTGGTTGATTCCCGTCAATGCCACTGCCTTATCGGTAGTAGGCACATCATTCGGGACCAGGATGTCGGCCTCAGTAATGATCTGTTGGATGTTCAAGACATCACCTTCTTTCAAAATAAAAACAGCCTCTTTTAATGAAGAGACTGTTGCGCAGTATGGTCCTACTGAAACCTAATCAATTTTTGATCATATTTCTGATTCTCTGATAACTCAGGCAATCTAAGTTTATAATCTACTGTCGATGCAAGACTGAAGAACATTACAAGCATACTAACCTTAAATGACATTACTTCCCCCATAGACATTAAAGTAAAACCGAAAATCATCAGTAAAGGAAGGTATTTATACTTGTCTTTTATGTCACTTATAGCATATCGATAGGCCGCAAAAAAAACATAAACCAAGAAAATTCCGAAAAATATCAGTGATACCCATCCAGTCTCACCTAAGATATTTATGAACGTATTGTGTGCTGCCACAACGGTGCGAGTATTAAAATAATCACTTCCTTGACCGAATAACCCAGCTTCACGTATAGTTTGAGACCATGATAAACTGCGTTGGTCTAGTACATCACCGCGAGCAAGTTTAAGTTCAAATTTATATAAAATGTTATTATAAAAGTAAGTATACACAGGTGTTAGTCTTATTAGTAAAAATAAAAACACACCTCCAATCATTGTAAAAACGGCAGTTTTCAATAGTGTCGCCCAAAATCTCCGAACCTTTATTAGCCTTACAGATAAGAAAAATGTCCCTATTAAAACGGTGATCATTACTGCTAAAAGACTAGTCCGACTACCAGATAGAATGATTAAGAATAGCAATAAAAATAAAGCGATTAAATAGATGACTCCTTGCCTAAACTTTACTTTATTAGCGAGAGATTCTTCTAGCTTGTATGTGTATAATGCGAAAAAAGCAATAAATAATGTTGCTGCCACACTCCCCAAAGAATTTGGATTGTAAAATATACCACGGTAAGGAGAAGTGTTTAAACCACTTAAACCTAGAGGTATTACGATAATTGGTAAATGGCTTATAAAGAGCGCACGAAATACAAGTTTATTAACATTCACACCCATGGCAGGGATAATTACGAGTGCTGCAATGTATAAAATAAATAGCATAGCAGCACTAAATAATAGGCTCAAGTCTGTATTGTGAATTGCCGAAAATCCGCAGGCTAATAAATACAAGCCCATGATAAACAAACTAGTGGGGTTCGCTTTAAATTTAGATTTTCCAGACAAAAGAATAATAGGAACTATCAACAAAACCATAGCAGATATCATTACACTTCCCAATGAGTTGAACTTATCGGTTAGATACAATGAGCTGCTAAGAAACAAAAGAATGAAATAAATAAGTATTTTTTTCAATTTTAATCCTCCATATCCTTATATATACCACTAGGATACTATACCAATATTGAAAGGAAAACAATTATATTTAACTCATTTATTCAAACATGCCAATATTACCTGGGCGGCGCGTGTACCACTCTTTTACTAATAGGTTGTTTAATTTAGCAATTACTGCAATACATCTTATACAACGCTTATCTTAACCCATGTCGTCCAAGAACTCGAACCCTCGGTCCATCTACGCCGATACACGGCATCCGAATTGAGAGGATAGAACAGTGCAAAAGAGTAAAACGCATCACCCCGATAAATTCGCATTAAGCCACCAGCAGATAAGAGTGTATCTTGAGCTGCGGCGACCTGTACGTCCGTCCACTTTTTAGCCGTGTACGTTGTGATGGCTGCGTCCATGTTCGTAGCCTGTATCACTGTGTCGCTGATCTCCGTCCAAGCCGACCACGTTGAGCTACCATCAATCCAGTACCGCTTATACATCTTATTGCTAAGCGCTGGATGGTAAATTGCGTAGGAGTAGGCCGTATCGCCACGATACACAGACAGCACACCGCCTGTGGAAAGGAAAGAATCACTTCCTGAAGGTATTTGTACAGCAGAAAGCTTGTGCGTCTCATATTCGGAGATTGCGGCATTCATACCACCGCTTTTCATAGCGTATGCTGGAGTTATATCACCGACTTGTTTCCAAGCTGACCATGTAGAGCTACCGTCTTGCCAATATCGTCTATACACCGAGGTGTTCAGCGCCGGATAGAAGAGTGCAAAAGAGTAAGCGACATTCCCTCGGGTTACTTCCATCACACCGCCGCCGCTTAAAAATGTATCCTGCAAGTTTGTAATTGAAGTGGTAGTTCGCGAGTACGGTTCATATTCTGAGATCGGTGCATCCATGCTGCTTACCGTCATCGTTCTGGATAAAGCTGTTCGATTTGCGATTACCGAGTTGCGAGTTGCTCCGTTCTTACCCACAAAGCTGAAATTCTTAGTGCGTGTATCTCCTTGGCTGATGGAGTTACCGACAAGCTCCTCTGCCTCTCTATAATTTAGAATCGGCATTCCAAGTCCTTTGACGTAATTAATAATAGCCGTCAGGTTGGTTGGACTAGTGGTGTCGTTCCAGCTCAACCCGCAATGGGTAAGTAAAATGTACCATTTATTGTTAGCAAATGCGTCATCGATATATGTCTTTATTGAAGCTAAGGTAACGGTTGCCGGATCGACAAACATCCGAAGCACTTCAAAGCTATCCACAGGTAGAGTATTAATTGCTGTGGCGCCCGCGACTGCATCGATTCCGTATCGATAATATTTTCGAGTCAAAGCCTTTACGGCTATTGCCTTTGCAGGATCAGATATACTAAACAATCCTGTAGGATAAACAAGCCCCAGGCCGTCTCCGAGATCGTTATCAATAAGATACTGCTTACTTAATTGCCACTCTGTTTCAATATCTGCGAGTGAGGTCGTATTCAAGTCTGGATGCGTATAACCGTGAGACAGAATATCATGACCCTCTGCCTTGAGCTGTTTAAGCTGCGCTAATGTCATATGCCCCGATGTGCCGACGAATGACGTGTTCACAGCCTGGCTTATTTTAATATCAGTAGCATCAAGAATCGGCTTCCAGCGAGTAAAAAAGGTATTTGGTGAATCATCATCAACAATCGTAAACATACCACCTATATAGTTACTTCGTCCTTGCATAATATCGACAGTTTCCGCCAACTGCGTATCAGTGGCATTGAGCCGATCCCCTAATTTTGGATAGGGTGCGCCGTTCTCTGGAATGCGTGCATCCACAAGTTCAACAACACTGTCCCCGCTATGCTCGATGAAGTATTCCACCCGGTCACTGGATTTATCTATGGCCTCTTTAACTGTAGCAGCGGCCACTACGCCTGTATAGGTATGATTTGCAGCATCCAGAGGAGCCGGAGCCATCTTATCCAGCGTTATTGCTTTCGGGGCGATTTTTTCCGTGACTACAGCGGACGGACGGATCTTGCGAGCTGTAATAGAGTTGTCCACCACCCCAATCTCAGGAAGCTGGGCGAAGTCCTCAATCCCAGTATCTACTTTCTCCTGAGCGCCTCCTGGTGTTTCCCACTGAGGTGGCTTCCCTGCGCTAATGTCTTCACTTGTATCACGCCATGGATAACGGTCGCTCATATCTACCACCTCTCTTTCACTTCATGAGTCTCATACCCGCTATTTGCTGCTGTGTAATCAGCTAAAAGCTGCAGGTACTTTGTGTTATTCTCCTGTGCTTCGTTTCCACTGGTTATCTCCCTCAGAACGCCATACACCAGGAGCATGTCATAATCCGGATCAAATCCTGTGTCACCTTCCATATCTTCGAAAGTCAACGGGTTCAGAACAGGAAGGTGGAATATCTTAATTCCGTATGCCGTATCGTACTCTGGTACCGGCATGATTCCGATTTTTCCAGCCGTGAAATAGTAATAGGACTTGTTAGCCTTCTGATCGAACTGCCGGAGCGAAATACGTCGATAGTCTTTACAGTCTCCACCTCGATAAGCAGAAACTCGGACATCCACATCCACCACAGAATCTGGTGAGCATGGGAGAACATATTCAATCTGTCCCTTATGCAAGTCAATGGCCGTACAGATTGTACCGGATTGCCGCTGAGCTGCCGTAGACTGACGCAACAGTCGATCACGCACTGCTGTGACCTTTCGCAGAATGGACTGCGGAGATAGGAAGTGCGGCGACTTCTCAATAATCTCTTCTACTACATCACTAACCTTCATGTGGCGTCGCTCCTTAAGCCATGATTCCGGCAGACTTTAGTTTGGCAAGAAGCGCATTGAGGTCAGCCACTAACCCCGCAACGTCTGTAGCGGTGCTGCTTGCTTGTGTGGCTGCCTGTTTTACTCCTCCGGACACTGAAGCCGTAGCAGCCGGTAGTGTATAGGGTGTACCGGCTCCAATAGCTGTACGTGCAGCTGCAGCATCGGCTCCGGCAGCAATAACAGTAGGTTTTCCCGTAATCGCAGACCATGCGACTACAGTAGATCCACCAAGGTCAATCGGTTGGCCCTCGGCATCCAGGAACACAATGTAACTCGGATACCTCCCGTGAGGCAGCGCCGGTGCATCAGCTGCGGCTATTACTTCATAAAAGTCTGGCATTCTACTTTTTGGTAGTGACATTCTTAACACTTCCTTTCGGTTTGGCTGTAGTCTTTACTGATATTGCACGTGAGCGTACTCGTCGGCTGTATCGGATCGATGCGCTGGAAGGTTTTCGAGAGATTTGTCCTTTGGCCTGTACAAGCTCGGCATAAATGGCGTTCAATACATCCAGTTCATCTCGAAAAGGATATGGCATGTTCATTCCTCCAAACAATAAAGCGGGAGCCGCTAAGCCCCCGCCAGTTGATTATTCTGTAACTTCATGGCCGTAAATGAATGAATAGTTGATAAAGCCATATGCCCAGCGACCAACAACCTTATGCTTTGTGACCTCGGTATCAAAGTCTGTAATACTACCGTCTTCTGGCTTCCGGCGCCATTGCCAGATATTAAATTGTTGAAGGCGTGCCGAATCCACCGCAAACCAGTTCTTACGCTTGGACGGATTAATGAACGGATTGACGATAACCTTGATATGCCCTTGGTACATGTTAGCGTCGAAGTGATTGCTTCCTGGTTCGTAGGCTGGCAGATCTTTATCTGGAAGACCAGCGATCTTGAAAGCTGCACGAGCGTTATATGGAGCAACAATCAACGTATCTGGAATAACCGCCATTGGATTTCCCTTGTCATCTTTCCATTCTTGCATTGCCACCGCAGTCTCGTCCCACGAATCGACCGTTAGAGGCTGCGTACTTTTGTTTGATTGGGTATCTGTGCTATTGGTTGGGCTATACGGATGATCTGTCGCCACCAAAGGCTTTCCATCAGGTCCGAGATAACTGTCAATACGTCCGCGCCAGTTCGGGCCTGTAGCAGCAAAAGCGTTATTCAGGAACTCCACACCCTGTAACTGCTGTGTCTTGTAAACCCCATCCGCGAGGGACACAATACGGCGCTTGATCTCTGTCAGCTGAAGGTCTTCCACGAAGTCCTTCTCGATGATTCGTCCATCGGAGAACTTGCGGTTTTTGATGACCTTCTGCCACAATTCGTCGATGTCCTCGTAGAAAACCTGGTTGTTAGAATGTTTCCACTCTTCCATCAGGCCCTCTCCACCGATTCCGTTATAAGACTCCATAGCTTTCGTGGAATTGGTGACATTGTACATCAGCTTAATATAGTCTTTCTTATTCTTCATAGCTTGATTGTAGAGTCCTTTAAATACAGGCTCCAGAACTCTCGGATCCCATCGAAGTGCAGTTTGCATAATTTAGTCCCCTTTCTCTCTTAAGAGAACTGGCGGTTCTTAACTTTAACCCGCGCAGTCTTTTTATTTGTGTTAATCGACAACACCGACAATGCCCCGCCGGTGACAGTAGCTGCATTCGCAGACAAGCCATCTGCTGCCAGCACCACTCCGGTCACACCCTGAACAAAACCAGCAGCTGGGCTACCCGAATAAGGAGCGTCATACCAGTCACCTTCGCGAGCCAAGATGAATTCCGTCTCTTTATCGGTACCTGCAACTACATTTGCAGTCAAAAAACCCGCGATGGGATCCGTAGGTGCCGCCTTTGTTACTCGTCCAGACACTAATTTGATCGCCTCACCTGCAGAACCGGCTTCATCATCCTTCATGAGGAACTCAGTAATCCGAGTCGGATCTTTACCATAATCGTTGTATACGTATCTGAATCCTTGCGGCATAACATACCGCCTCCTTATCGTTTAAAATTCTTGGAATACTTTGCGGCCTCGTTCGGATCTAGTCCGAACATTTTGAAAGCATCTTGCAACTCTTGAGGAACCTCAGCTTCCAGTGGAGCTCCTGCGGCACCAAGCGATTGTCCACGCTTATTCAGTCGGGTTTGCTTGATGACCTCCTGTTTGGCCTGCTTGCGGGTTACAGCCGTCAAGCTATCACGATGAACTAGCTCATAAGCATCTATGGGGTCATAGCCTCTCTGCAGCTTTGCCTGCATGTCAGCAGTCAACCAGGTTGCCCCCGTACCGTCTGCATTGACTTGATCTGCTAAGTCAGGATATTTAGCAAAGAGTGACTCCCAGCCCTGTACGGCTTGTTGCTGCACAGTCTCCAGTTGCCTTGTCTGCTGAGCTGTCTGTTCACGCTCAATCACCTGACGAGCTTGTTTCAATATGGGATGGTTGTCTAAATACTGCTCTAAGGCATCCGGATCAATAGCGGCGTCCTCAGCTTCTTGGCGCAATCGCTGTTTCAGCTGATCAAATTGATCTTGCTGGCGCTGCACTTGCTGTTGTTCGATCTTGTCGAGGTTAGCCAGTAGCTCAGCATGATCCTTATATCCTTGTTGGTGTGCAAGGCGATCCAAAGCGCTCTCGTATTGTTGATTACGGCCTTTGATCTTGTCATAATTGAGACCCATCTGCAGGAACTCTGGAACCTTTTCTTCATCGACTGTTACGTCCTGTCCGTTATGTTTGACGGTAACTCCCTTAACTCCAGATGCCGGCAGCTGATCTATGGCGGGATCTACTTCCTCATCTGTTTCTTCAAGGTCGTCATTGTCAGGATCTTCGTCAGTATCCTCGGAATAATCAATGCCAAAAGCCTTGTAATAATCCCTAACTGACTGCTCGTCCTCATTGTCTAACTGATCTTCTACCTCTTCGCTATGGCTGGCGTTCGGGTCGATTGTGTCTCCCATTACAAACATCCTCCTTATCCGCTATGGCTGGCGGCAGTAAAATAGGCCAAAGGATTCTCACCCTTGGCCAGGCTGTATATTTTGCATCAATCCACTAGCGACCTTCGCGGCCTCTAGGTCAACTTTCTGTTGCTGGATGGAGCGGCTAAACTGTTGTTCTTCTTGATACTGCTGCTGACTCATACCTTGAAGCTGAGCCACTTGCTGTTGAAGCGCCTGATTCTGTTGCACAGCTTGTTGGGCTTGGGCAAGCTGTTCCTGCATCTGTTGTTCGCGACCAGATGCTTGCTCAATGCGTTCCTTGATAACGTCCATTGGCTCCATACGACCGTTCTGGATGACGTATCGGATGCCCTCTGCATCGATCATCGGTAGCTTGGTGATCGGGTCAACCACCTGCAGCATATTAAAGGCGAGCTGCATCCAGTATTCACGATCCTGCGGCTTCTCCGTCCCGATATGCACCGTGATATCAAACTCAGGCACATACTCTTCTTTGACGGATAATTCCTCTGGCATCGGTTCACCTGACACTGGATCGGGAACCTCATTGCCTGTCTCATACGATGCAGGAACGGATCCTACAATGGAATCCCGGCTTATGGATACCTGACGTCCAGTGACGCGCACGATACGTTCCTCAGTGTAAAACTGTGCCATCAATTCAATGTACTGCCCAAAGACTTCCTCCAGCGTCTCCTGGATGGTGTCCGATGCAGTATTAAGACGTGTACCGGCAGCTGACATAAGAGCTTTAGCCTGTTCTCCACTGGTTACACTAGCATTGGAAGCACCGTTGGAACTATCGAACTGCCCCGGGACCTTCTGCAACATCTCGTCGTAATAAGACAGGGCGTTAAACAGACTACCTGGGATATTGGTACCTTGGATCTCCTTAACGTCATTCAGCCGTCCCTGCGCTACGGGGAGCATGGCACCCGGCTGGCTACGACGTTCCTGCCAGGTCTGTGGCTTCGTGATAGCTCCATCCTCGTACATGATCGCTCCATTGCCCTGTCTGGCCATGGTTTCGATGGCGATCTCAGCATATTTGTTCTTGAAGATCTGGGGCTTAATCATATCGCGCATGAACCCCTTGCCCCATAGATTTGCCTCGTCCGGAAACAGAGTACGTGCCTGGAAGGGATACTGGCCATGGTCATACATATACGCCTTATGCTCCAGGAACACCCCAGAAGTTGAAACGTAAATACAGTGAATGCCTTCCATGTTACCTGCTGCTTTGGCGATATCCTCGGAAGGATCTACACCGTGGGCTAGTTTGTCAGCAGCTGCCTCTGTGAACAGATCGTTATCTTCCTGTGTCACAATCTTTGGCAGGCCTCGGTACCAATACTCAATGAGGCCTGCAGTCTGCCGGCGCTCAGCTTTATTAGGAGAACCTAGCGAAACGTCATGGTTAAAACCATCGGAACTGATTCCGTCTACCTCGAAAACATCCTCTCCGCCACCGTTGTCAGGCTCCACCTTGGCTCCTTGCTCAGGCCAACGCTTGCGGAAATACTCTAGCGGTTGAGGAACCTTAATGATGTGTGCTGCTCCATCCTGTAGATACAGAAAATCCCTAATACGTGGGTCAGGGTAGAAGCTGCCAAGATCCACCGGAATGATATCGTTGCGGCCTTGGTATCGATTCTTTCCTCTGCCACCTTCAATGCTAGGGTCAAAGATTGTCTTATAGATCAGCGGCCCATGAATGACCATCCTCCGTACTGCGCGGATGTGTTTGGCCTTGAATTTAATCTGCCGTAACTCCTTAGGCACGTAATCATTTAGGTTTCGAGCAGCAGAATCATCTCCTGGCTCTACGCCCTCGAAGTCCGGATAAGGCATCCATCCACAAAGCTTACCGACAATAGCTTCGATCTGTGACCAGGCAATATTCTCGACCGCGTTGGGCCGCTGCCTGGAAGTACTATCTGAACGAAGTCCATACCAGTGATCCCCCTTATAGAAACGCTGCTCTTCACGCCAGTAATCTTCCACAGGTTGCCGATCGGCTTTAAACACATTAAAGTCGGACATCACCGTCTCATACAGCACCTGCTGCTCGGGAGTGTTTGGATCCACGGTACGTTGCTTGGTGTCTTCGTTATCGAATATCCCTTTGAGACGATCATAAGCATTCTGTATTAATGTCATTCGTTATCACCTACTCCATCGTCATACCAGGACTTCGGCTTGTATTCTTGTTCCTCTGGCGGCCGCTCTACCCGTGGAAGGTGTGCCGCATACTCAGTGTAGTTGCGAGCCATCAGACGATTCTGCAGATCGACGATAATCCTATCCTGTACCTGCAGCCGCCACGCAGAAAAAGCGATAGCCGCAAAGGTCATCGCTACCAGTCCAATTACCATTTTTATCGCCTTCCCTCTGCATAAAGTTTGTATAATCGTTTTAATACTGAAAAACAAAAACCCCACAACCGCGCGGGTTTATGGGTAAATGTATAACGTATGCATATGGAGTTTATCTACTTCGTGAATGAAACCCTTATGTATCAAGGGTTTTCAGTGCTGGACATATTCACCAAACTCTGTCTTTTGTACAGTAGTCTTGCATAAACACTGTATATGGAATTACCAAAAGCCCTGAACCTTGAAAGGCTCGTCCTCATCATCGTCGGATTCAAAATCACGGCGCCGATCACTGAGCTGATCTGGATCTGCTGACCAGGCTTCTGTAGCCTTTGTATCCGTCGCGCGACTCATGCACCAGTATCGAAGCGCATCGGGTATGTGATCCAGCGGATGAGCTGCCACATCCTCGACCTTCTTATCGTCGTGAACCATGGATGGTATAGCTTCGATCGCCTTAATGCAAGTGGAGAATATCTTCAGCTTGGTTGCCTTGTAGACATTTCCTGTTACATGATCAATGGCATCATAAGGATGTAGCCACTCTCTCAGACGCTTCCAGCCATTAACTCGTTCCTTCTTTGCCTGGATGAGTGTTACGCCTTTCTGAGCAAATATTTCTGCCGGCGTAATCTTTTCCGTTTTTGATCGGTTCCAGAAACTTGTATCAGCCACGTTGTACTCATATTCCTCAGTGACGGGACTGTTAAGCCGCACTAGTCCTACTTGCTCTGACGTTAGCAGCTTTGTCTTGGCTAACTCTCGATAGAGATAGGCTGTACCATCAGGTGCCAAAGCAATCCAGAGGCAGATGAATGGGTCTGTATAACCTTCATCCAGTGCCCTAAATCGTTTCCATGTCTTTGGAATATCAAATGGTTCCACAATATGCAAAGAGCGGCTGAATTCACTAAAATATTGACCCGCAAAGGTATCCCAATCCCCATCTAGCAGCTGCTTTCGTTCCTGCTCAGGAAGCTGCATAAGCCGGACGATATAATTGGGATCAGCCTCCAGCAATGCTGGGTTATCCTGTACTTTAGCGGGAATAAAAATACGTCTAGATATGATTGGCTCACCTGTATCAGGGTGGTACAGTAACTCTCCTTCGTCATTCGTCTCGTGGATGTGGTGCACTTTTTCCCACTCTCCAATGTCGATGAATCGTTTCTTCACCCAAGCATGGCCAACACTTCCTGGATTGGTTGTACTCTTGATATATCTAGGATATGGAGTAGATCCCCGTAGCCGTGATAACATGAAAGTGTACCAACCTTCTTCGAAGTGTGTAACTTCTTCCCAGCGGATTACATCGTACTCAGCGCCGGCATAATTGGCCTTATGCATGTCACTGTCAAAGTAGGCTAACTCGATCACAGAGCCATTAACAAACACCCACTCATGCTTTGACTGATTATATTTTCCGAGCTCCTTAGGGTAAACCACAATCGTCCGGGCGATGATTGAACGCTGGAGATCCGGAAAGGTTCGCCGAAAGATAATTTGTCGGCTGCCCTTATACTGCATGGCATACTTCAGTGCATCCCATATCGTTGCCTCTGATTTACCGCCACCAGCAGCGCCGCCGTACAGCAACTCGTCAATGTCATTGGTCTGATGATACACCTGTTGACGCGGTTGTGGCTTATAAGGAATAACCACAGTCTGTGTCATTCAGATACCTCCATTCCTGGCGCAAAAACAACGTTTAGGCTGCCATCCACATTAGCATCAATGTCTTTCTTATCCCGCCACTGTTCGGGTTTCCGGTTCTTCAGCCAGAAGATCTGCGCAGTAACATCCGGCTGCACCTCTTTGGTCACGCGCTTGGTCTCGACCATCACGCGCTTTTCTTCTCCTGTCTCTTCATCAACAACAGTTCCAGGCTCCCTGATCACTTCGTCATATCGGTATCCAACTGCCCGTTTGAACAAGGCATTCTCTACCTCAACGTCAGCTACCTCTTGACCTTTTTTTAAGGCTGCCGAAAGTGCCGGGTACTTATCCTTGTATACCCTGAACGTCGAATAAGCCACGCCAAGCTTCAGCGCAGTCTGCTCTTCGGTATACCCATCACGAGCCCATGCTTGGATGAGTAGCAATTTGGGTTCGACATGAGATTGATATTTGCTTACCGCCATCACAAGCAGCTCCTTTACAATTTAATTAACCTTAGGGTATCTTTAATTCCAAGAACAGCATCCCAATAAAAATTGAAAGCTGGTGCATTAATGCCTGAAGTTAACAATAATACTTTTAAAATCTTACTTACACGCTTCGATGACATTTCAAAATACTATAACAATGCGATGGAATACATCGACTTAGATCCTGATGTGCCTGATTTCGGTATTGATGATCGTGTAGTACTCGATGGTTTCGCTTCTAACCATGATGACCTTGTACCAAGTATTGACTCATTGTTATATGACATTAATCTTATATTTAATTCCATTTCAATTAAGGACAAATCCCGTCAAAAGTACAAAGAGATGGTTAGTCAACTAGATGAATATAAAAGTACATTGAACCATGTTTATTCTAGTTTAGAACATCATATCAACGCACCGTATTAAATTTAACGATGCCCCTTTAAGGGGCTCTTTTTAGTTCCTCGCTACAGCCGCATTCGCCCAAAATACGGATTGTTCTAGGTTTGTCATTGCCAGGGACTGCTCACGGCTCTTCGGCGTTACTTCTTCGATCAAATAGGCCAGTTCCTTCGCCTTCTCACGGATCTGTTCGTAAATATCAGGTTGTTCAGGTTTCGGGGCATGGTAGCTGAAATTGTTCTCGATTACTGGATTCATTCGGTTACCTCCTCATAAGTTTTTACAAAGATGTCAGGTTTGCAAGGATAGAACTCACCGTTTACACCTTTGATGATGTAGTCTCCAGGTGATGCCCATATCGTTCCTTCAAGCGTAATTATCCCTACTTTTCCGTTTAACGGCTGCGTCATATTACCTTCAGTAAAGTCATACACATCACCAATTGTTTCAAACTTGATGGCTTCAATCACGACTGGCTTCTTGCGATACTTAGCCAATCAAATCATCCTCTCTAGTCATAAAAAATACCGCTCCGAGATCCGGTAGCGGCTTAGTGTGAAGCTAGGTTATGAATCAATACGAATGACAGGATTTGAACCTGTGAGCTCCTGTGTCCAAGACAGGCGAGAACGGCCAAACTTCTCCACATCCGTGCAATCAAGAGAGGGTTTTGCCCTCTCTTACAACTATTTCACAATATCATCTTAACACGGGAAAAAGGGCTTGTGTTCCTAATTTAGTCCGTAAATTGTCCACAAAAAGTGCAGTTCTCTTCTATCTTGCTAAAGACACATATTCTTTAATCGCTTTCCGCTTGATTTTGTAAAAAGCTGACTTTGACATTTTCAGTTCGTCCATCATTTCCTGATTGGTCTTATTCTCGAAAAATATCATACGCATAATCCTTGGGTAACCTGGCTTATATTCCTCCAACAATTCCAGCACTCCGTCAATCCAGTCGACCTCAGTTCGAAGATCCTGAAGCTCTGCCACGCGCTCCAGTACTTCTTCCAGTTGGTTCAAGTTACAACCTCGGGCATCAATTACCCTTTTGACCTTCCGACGAAGCTCCCGCAGCAGCTTTTCATCCTCGGCATCTGCACCAATAGTCGGGATCGCCTCCAACTGTGCTTTTAAACCAGCTGGGTATCGGGTTAGATAAGCATGCGCGGTAGTTTCCAACCTTTGTTCTTTCTTGTTGAGATATAGATAACTCGGCAGATCCCGTAAACGCCGATGCAATTCTTGAAGCTGATCATCTTCCTCCAGCCGGTTGACGATAATACCAGAACCAATGCTGTACGTTGAAAGAGCCATTATTCGTGCTCGTTTTTGTGGGTACTCCTTAAGCTGCTCAATGACTCGCTGCTCTACCGTTTTATCTTCTATACTGCTCATGGAGCTCACTCCTTTGCTATTTTATCAATTCGTGCTTTGACAGCTGCCATTAAAGAATCTTGACCGTCAGCTTTACGTTCCAGTGCATCAACTGCTTCTCCGTCCATTGTATCTTCGGCCACCAGCCGGACCACGACGATGTTATGTTTAACTCCCTGCCGATGCACACGGGCATTAGCCTGCTGGTCCTCCTCCAAGCTCCAAATCTGATCGAACCATACAACAGTCCGGCAACTAGAATCTTGAAGGTTAAGCCCATGTCCTGCACTCTTCGGATGAAGCAGCAGCAGCGGGATTTCGTCATTGTTCCAAGCCCTAATATCTTCATTACCAGCTGCTCCTTTTCGTAGGATCTGCGCCTGTGGGAACTGGACTTGGATCCGACTTAGACTGTGCTTAAAGTTATAGAACACCATGACAGGCTTACCGTTAGCTGCTTCGATAATGTCTTCTAATGCATCTAGTTTTGCATCATGGATATGTTTAACACCTTTGTCTTCGTCGTACACAGCTCCCGATGCCATTTGCAGCAGCTTCCCAGACAGTACGGCGGCAGTGTTCGCCACGACATCGGAATCAATGAACGGCAGTAGCAGCTCGCGTTCTAGTTTCTTGTACTGCTCCCGGGCTTTTGGAGATAACGGAATCGGAATTGTGCGATCAATTCGCTCAGGAAGCTCTAGCCAATCCTCAGCCTTCATGCTGACGGCGATATCACCGATCGCTTCGTATATCCGATCCTCAGCTTCTTCCTTCTCTTTCCACTCGTAGACCACATGTCCACCGCGACTACCAGCATTGAAATATCGATCCCGATAACTGGTGATCGTCTTACCAAGGCGTTCTCCCTGATCCAGCAGATACATGGGTGCCCAAAGATCCATTAGTCCGTTTGGTGCGGGTGTGCCCGTCAAACCGATGACCCTCTTCATGAAGGGCCGTACTCTTCGCAGTGCCTTAAACCTTTTGGAACTCGGATTCTTGAAACTGGACAATTCGTCGATAACAACCGTATCAAACGGCCATTCACTACCATACTCGCTGACAAGCCACTCCACATTTTCGCGATTGATGACCCAAAGGTCCGCATCAGCTTTCAGTGCTTTGCGGCGGGCGACTGCGCTGCCCAGTACCTTTGAGATTCGCAAATGCTGCAGATGATCCCATTTGGCAGTCTCCCGTGCCCAAGTGTCTTCTGCTACTCGAAGTGGTGCGATGACTAGTACCCGTGACGCATCGAAAAGGTCATATAGTAATCGGTCAATGGCTGTTAAGGTGCTTACCGTTTTCCCAAGACCCATTTCAAGCAACAAGGCGATAAAGTTGGTGTCCAGGATCCGGAGTGTTGCGTAATCCTGATAGGTGTGAGCCTTATACTCCATGGATGCACACCTCTTGGATAAAGGCGTGTACACCTTCAAGTGTATCAATCACGTATACCAGGTGCCCACGTTCACGAAGCTCTTGGTGACGTTTCAGCTGCAAAGGTCTGGGTTGTTCTCCAGGCTTCTTCAGCTCAACGTATACGGTCAGCCCGCCAGGTAAAGCAATTATTCTATCCGGTACGCCGTTCATCCCGGGGGAGACGAATTTCCAGTAAAGACCTCCGAGAGCTTTGACTGACTTACCAAGCGCAGATTCTATTTCTCTTTCCAGCATAATCAAAACCTCCGTTGCTGTTGGTTCACGTGCACGCGTATAGAGCGCTATTCACGTTAGCATAGGAATACGTATTTACATATATTACCTGTTCCTATGCTATTTAATATTCATTGTTACAGAGAGTTTATATAGCAACATTAGCAACCTATGAATATAAATTCTGATGTATCAATGGTTTGTGGTGTTTCCACAGGCTACTATTCTCATGGCAACTATCAGCAACATGAAGCAACTTACGGTGTTGCCGATGTTTCCACAGTGTTGCTTCATTTCACTAGATATGGATACAATGCTGAAGCTCTCTCAAAAACTAGCTGCACCCCGTAATCTGGTATGCGGGCCTTACCTTTGCGTTCTACCCACCCTGGCATGCGGCGCATAATGTCGCATATCTCACGAGCCTCCCACCTGGACAACTGCCCGGTTCTATTGTGTAGGCACTCTGTCCATATTTGGGATGCACACACCCGATTACGCTGATCACCCATGATCTCCCCGAACTCATCACCAACAGGGCTGTCCAGCCATTCCTGAATAACACCTTCGCGCGGATCAATTTCCATATGTGCAGCTTGCAGCCGCAGCGCCTCATCTTTAGAAAGCTTATCCAGCGCCAAAGATTCCCCCGCCTTAAATAGCTGTAGCGCCTCCGCCCATATCTGGCCTACCAGGTTATCTGTTAAGTGCTCCCAATGGCTAAACTTTGCTCTATCAGGAAACACCTCTACAGGCCAAAAGCGGCGGTTCCCTGTGGTATCTCTCAAGAAATCACGGGTGTTTGTTGTTCCAAAGAAAACGCATTTGCGAGGAAACTCCGACACCTGGCGGTCATAGGCCACCCGGTAACGGTCCTCAGTCTTCGATAGAAACGCCTTAACCTCATCCACCTCAGACTTCTTCATGGCTGACAATTCTCCAATCTCAAAGATCCATCCAGACTGTAGATGCTCCCCGGCTTCCTTATTCTCGAACGTGCGCAGAGAGTCACTAAACCATTTACGGCCCAGCTTAGCCAAAAGACTACTCTTGCCGGCTCCCTGCGGACCTACTAGTACTAGCATTTCGTCAAACTTGCATCCAGGTCGGTAAAGCCGCGAAACAGCTGCCAGAATCGACTTTCGGGTCACCTGCCGGACATAGTGATCATCATCAGCGCCCAGATAGTCAATAAAGAACGTATCTACTCGGGACACTCCATCCCATGTCTGTTCTTCGATGTATTCTTTTATGGGGTGGAACTTATTAGTATGGGCGACCTCAGTAAAAGCGTTTTGAATGGTAGCAGCACCGCGCAGCTTGTGTACTTTGGCGAACCAGTGTTGCAGTCGTTTGTCATCTGCCCCAAGCCAAGGTTCGTAATCAGAGTGAGCACGTTCTCGATCTCTCCAGGGCAACGGGCGCCGGATCACTTCCGTATTACCGAAAGCATCATATCCGAGCACCCCACGCCACTCCTCGTGCGACAACACCAGTTCCACATTCCCTGCGGTTGAAAGCAAATCACCAGTCTTACTATGAAACTCCAGTTTATCCTTCCAAGAATCGTCTTCAGTTTCCCTGTCTTCCTCCGGATCATCGTTGAATTCACCGAAAGACTCCTGGATCTCCGCCATGCGCTCCCGTTTAACTTCTGGTAGCTGTATAGCCCAGGACTCCATAGCCGTAACGCTTGGTAACTTGGAGATATTGGTCTTCTCGTTCACTCGTTCGTCTAGATGACCAAACTTATGAATACGAACTAGGTCAAATATATTGTAACTGCGACCATCCGCTGCCGGGTCACTATCTTGATGTGAATAAGCGAGCTCCTGATCTGGGAAGACTTCCAAGCCGTTCCCGCTGGTGCCTCGGTTGTATGTGTAGCGGTAAGGCATAGAACCCGGACTATACTCCTCGGAAAGAAACTCCGCTATGCCTTCCTCAATATCATAAGCCCGGCAGAACAGTCCGATCGTTCCGGTTTTCTCCCGGGGATCCTGCACCTTCTTACTGTTAAGTTGTGGGCCTGACTTCTCATCTGGATGTCTCGGCCATTGCATCACATCGGCGCAATCTGTGTACTCTGCGAGAAACGCGTCAACGTCTACAGGTTCACCCTCAGCAACCACCATCTCAGGCGGCTGAGCATCTTTAGAGCAAGAGGGGAGGAACATCAGTCGATGCACCTCAAATGTTGTCTTGTCAAAATAGGACATACCGATTATCTCTGCCATCTTCCGACTGACCGCTGCGTATTCATCCGGTGTCATTGCCCGGCTTGCAGGAAGAATGAACCTGTACTTAAGCCGATCGGGACGGTAGCTATGAGTGGTATAAATCGCGTAGGCGGTGCCACCAATCATCAGATCTACCATGGAGAAGAAATCTTCATCCCCGTGATCCACATCCAGTGTAATCAGCCAGCGACTGTCGATGTTCTCTTTTTTGCGCCGACCACCTCGAACCAGTCCGCCAACAAATGCAGGTCCATCCTTGGCATTACCGCGCCGGATATTATCCCAACGATCATATTCGGCGGTCGTCTCGGCAGTCCGGCGAACTTTGCGTAGCCGGTCTACAAATTCGTCCCATGACAAGTATTCTGTTTTCCAGTTGGTGTCGCTTCGGCTCTTACCAAAGCTGATATCTAGCTCTTGCATGGTGTCACCTCAATCTGTTTTCTACTCAAATAAATACTGTTCTGGTTATTTCAATACAGCACTCACTTCCAATATTCACCTTCCAATCTTTCTATGGTATATTATCCCTTAGTTAACAATTCAGCACAGAAAGGTGTTAGGAATATACATGGACATAGAGTCAATCAAAAGAGATTTTGAATTAAAAGGATACACTCTCTTAGAATTAAGAACTGAATTAGTAAAAAAAATGGCGGCTATTCATCCTGATAAAAATGGCGGAGCATTTATTGATCCGGATACCGAAGAACAATACTATAAGTACAATGGTGCGATAGAATTTATTGATAAACAAACAGCATCTGGTACGTCTTTAATAACAGTAAATGATGCAAAAGAACTTATTGAAACATTTACTAAGCAAATAGCACAGACAACAAGTAGTAGAGACACTGACCTAATATTTGCTCAAAGAGTGGATAGAAGTATGGGAGTTATTAGAAAAAAATTCAGATTACCAAAAATCACAACTGCAACTATAACTGCGGTACTTAGTGCAATGTGGATTTTCCCCAATCAAGTTAAAGATCACCCTATTTTAGGTCAGTTAATTAACGTAGAAAGCTTAATGTTTACTTATATTTGGTTTTACGCTTTAATGGGAACTGTGATTTTATGGTATGGTTTATACAGTTTTGAACAAAAGCAAGAAAGATTTCTGCGAAATACGAATACAGCATTCTATCAGAATAAAGTTTTTAAAAGTTTTATAGCTAATGAAGTAAGAAATGATACTGAAGAGTCAGTACCGATAATCTTCACTAAAGAACATTTGATGATTTATTTAATGGACTCTTACAGAGGCAGAGGCAGAAGAAGAACGAATTTAATTAGACTACTACGCTTCCCTAAGATGGACACTGATATCGCTGAAAGTATAGCAGATACAGTAATATCCAAAGCTGAGCAAAAAAATCTAATTAAAAAGGTAGATTCCAATTCTCTAGAAGATAACTATATTTTTGTTAAAAGTTTGGGGAATTCTACTAAAAATTCAAATGCACTGTGATTAAATTTTTAAATATAGTACTAACCTCGCACTTTACATCTTGAAAGTACAAATTTCGAGATTATTTTTAATCCTTCTGGTAAAACTCACATTCAAAGCCGGCTGCCTTCAAGGGCAGTCCTGGCGCCCAATCAATCGGCCGACTCATTATCTCCGTCATCTCCTCCACCGATCCAAATCCCTTCGGACAATCTGCTACAATTTCATCATGAACATGTAGTGGAATTGTGTAGCCAACATCATCAAGGCGAAACATACTCTCAGCCAGACAGTCACGAGCAATTGCTTGAACTAAATTCTCTACTAATGTTCCACCCCAGGTGCGTTGCTGAACCCATTGACTACGGTCATTCAGTGCGTAGAAGGACAGACCGTCTTTTTGAAACTTGGAATCAAACTTAATTTCTGCCTGCGGGTACGAAAGGCTGTGCCCACTCGGTAGGTCTGCGAACAATGTTCCGCCTGCATAGCGATAACGAACTCCATGCGCCAGTTCTACTATCGATTTACACTGAACAGCTTCCATTGCCGCAGCCTCTGCACGATACCAGAGTTGTTTAATCTTTGGGTTGGCATCCCGCCACTGTCTAACCAGTCGATCATATTGATCTGGCGAAATTTCCTTGTTCTTATCCATCTTCTCCAGTGCCACTGCCCCACCCCCGAAGCCGCAAGCCAACGTGGCGACTTTACCCGGCGCACGGTAACGGTAGTTCTCATGGCCCTTAACGATGGTTTCAAGAGGAACACCGAACATACGGGAAGCTGTAGCCTCATATATCTTGCCGTGTCCTTGGAATACATCCAGTACCCACAGTTCATCAGCCAGCCAAGCAATCACACGAGCCTCGATTGCTGCAAAGTCTGCAACCTTGAAAGTGCTACCTTCAGAAGGGATCAGTGCTGTTCGGACCAGTTGAGAAAGTACAAACGGTAACGCGCCATATAAAAGCTCAAGGAGTTCATAATCTCCAGACCGGAGCACTTCCCGCGCAAGCTGCAGATCTTCGATGTGGTTCTGAGGCAAGTTATGCATCTGGACATTTCGTCCAGCCCATCGCCAAGTGCGGCCGGCACCTGCGAACTGCAAGATCCCGCGCACCCTGTCATCCAAACAAAGAGCCCGCGCCATGGCGTCATACTTTGAATTACTGGTCTTTCCCATTTCCTGTCGAAGCTCTAACATGCGCCGTGTCTCTTCGTCAGGTGCGGCGTCCAACAGTACAGGCATAAACTCCTTACCCATCCCGTCAGGCGTCTCCAGCCCGCGTTCAGCTAACCAGGCCTTCACCTGAGACAAGCTGTTCGGATTATCCAGTCCTGTTAGCTCCCGAGCCTCAGCGACCAATCGAGCGGTGTACTGCTCCGCACAAGCAATTGCATGATGGATCAGTGTCGGGTCTAGTCGGACGCCCGAATCGTTAATCCGTTGATCTAGTGCCCACAATCGCCACTCCCGTTCTGGAACAGGGAAACGCTCCAGTTTCCACCGTACTTCGCGTTCAACAACAACGTCCTGACCGTTATAACTCTTGTAATCCTCCCACTTCTCAGGATCATGGTGCGGATAATTCCGTGTTCGCTGACCATTGGCTTTTGTAGGCTTGCAGGGAACGCTGAAGTACTTGATCAGTGCCTTACCCTTGCTGTCCTTCTGTGCATCAAGCCCCAGAACCTTAGCCGATTGATCCAGCGACCCTGGAAGCCCTAGTGTCAGCGAGTGGACCATTGTACAACGCCACTGAAACGGATTACACTCGACTCCGAAATGACGTTTAATAGATGCTCGTTCAAATGCTGCATTGAAGGCGGTCTTTGTAATAGCTGGATCAATCAGATCATTAAGAATAAAGTCTGGCAGTTCTTGAAAGTCGGTAAGATCTACAACCGTCACAGGCTCATCATCATAGGCATAAGCAAATAGTAAAATTTCAAAATCTGAGGATTCGACATACTTGTGCAAACCACAGCTTTTTAAGTCCACGCTTGAGAATGTTTCTACATCTATTTGAAGAACAGTCACATTCCTTCCTCCATCTCCGGTATTTATGGTTAAGAAAAGGGGACCCTTGCGGCATCCCCTTCTAGACTGATTAATTCAAAAAGTCCTCATCACCGCTGATATCTACGATGTCGTCATCGAATTCCACTCCTGCAAAATCATCATTCAGGTTACTGCGTCCGCCCAAGAACTCACCGTCTTGCACCTTGACAATATTATTTAGACCGGCTGCAATACCCTTGTTACCCTTAGTGTCAAAAAGGTAAAAGTTAATGCTGACTCTGACATAGCAACCAGAATAAACTTCTGTAGTATCACTGATTTCTTGGAACTTTGTTGTTCCGTCTCCGTTCTTCCCAACAGGCTTCGCAATCCCAGGCTTGTTCTTACTCTTAGCACTAAAGAAATACTGTCCGGCGTATTCCGGATTGTCTGGTTTCTCATCGTCACCATCCCGCAACGGTGATTTGAAATTCGTTGGAAGCTTGCCGTTATATTTGGCCTTTGCTTGTTCCTTGAGATGATCTACAACTGTTTTAATCTTACGAAGCGTGTCTTTGTCATCCTTTGGAATAAGGATAGATGTGTTGTACCAGAGCACACCACCGTCATCTTCTGTCGGTTCCCAGACATTTGCATAGGACAGGCGAACCTTACCAGTAATAATCTTTGTGCTAACCTCTGCCATTTGAACATTCTCCTTTATGGGTTTCTATTATGAATTTTTCAGGTGTTTACGTTTTAGAACTCTTCGTTCGCAAAGTCCTTATCGACACTGTTAAGTTCTGCCCGTGGATCACTCTCTGGAGCAAGAACTGGTTTGCCAGATGGCTTAATGACCAAATCTGAAAGCAGCTCTTTGAACTGCTTTTTGCCAACAATCGTTTTCTCCAGTTCTCCCAGTGCCACTAATTCTCGCGGCTTGAGGATCTTATCAGCCTCAAATCCAGCGTCTAGTAACTTTGTCTTGACCGCCTCTTTATCTGAGAAGACTCGATTACTCCGCCCCTCTACCAACTTCCAAAGTGGAATCTGCTGCCCATTCTTAGCCTGAGAAAACGCATAGTCCTCTACGTCCTTCGCCCAAGTCTTAAGCTGTTCTGCTACGAATAGGATGGAGCCGACCTCCTCCAAGGTCAGTAGCGCCGGGTCTTTGAACTCATAAGCCAGAGCAGCCATGTTCGCATCAGCACGAGCGCGGCAGTTCGCTTTCACCTTGCACCAGCGGCAGTGATCACCGGGAGCAAACTCGCCTTCTCCAACCGCGGCCAGTGCAGCAGCCGGACGAACAATATTCTCTGCCCACTCCAACAATGCAAGTGTTGCCATCTCGTCGGTACTGACTGAATCCAGGCGAGGCTGGACAATAGTCATGTGGATCTCCTCAACTCCATAGAGGAAGTCATAAGCTTGCCAAGCGCCCAAAGCATAGAGTCGCATTTGTGAGTTACCGATAGCTGACACCGATACACCCTTTCCATATTTCAGGTCAATAACTTCCATGACACCATCGCTGATGATCACAACGTCACCAGTGCCAAAACCATCCGGCACCCATTCACTAAAGTCCAGCCGTTCTTCAAATAAGATCACGGCGTCCACAGATCGAGCTTTCGCAGTCATGAAGCGCTCAGCCACGATATCGGTGTAATCGGTAGTAGCTGACTCCATTTCTGAACAGTAGAATGGATTTTCTTTCACCTTGGCGAGCACCTTCTCTAGCTCCTTACGCCGTTTGGAGTTATTCGGCACAAGGAGCAACTGCAGTTTTACCTCAGCCAACTCATGAGCGACAGTGCCCTCTTTGGCAAAATCACTTTCAGACTCTGGGATGGTCTCTTGCAGCTTGGCACTAGGTGGACAGTTGAGCCATTGACTAGCTTTCGAAGCGCCTAATAGGGCATGAGCCCGCTCACTGTGAGCAGGGGCATTCATATAACTTCCAAAGCTTTCATGACAGCTGCGCGGTCTTTTTCATCCACTTTCGACACGGCGTCATACCCATACTCAGAAAGCATAGTCTTGATTTTTGGACCGTTTGCCTTATCCGCTTTAGCAACTGCCGCAGCTTTTTCCCGGAGCTCCACAATAGTAGGAATGTTCTCCTTGTCACCAGTGACCTCTTTTTGATGAGTCTCCGGCTCAGAACTGACTTGAGTTTTCACAGGATCTTCTATTTTCTTTTCAGTAGTTTTCGGCGCGGTCTGTGTCTGGGTCTTAGCTGACTTATTGGTTTCCGGTGCAGCAGCTCCAACCAAAGCAAATGCCAGCCCACCAATCTCCTGCAAGGCTTCCTTCGCGTTTTCACCAGTAATCGTTATTTGTACGGGCATGTATGAGTCCTCCTAATTTTTATTTCATGCGGTTCTCAATAGCTTCGATCCTTGCACACAGATCCATTTCCCAATCAAAATCACCAGTCTCATGAGCCAAAAAGGACAAAGACTTGTATTTATCAAGTTGATAGACAATCTGTGCGTTAACTTTAAGACATTGGAATAGTTCGATTTGCTCTGCTTCAGAGAGCGGTTGGATATCAGACTTGAATGTAAGTGCAGCTAAGCGGCGATGAATAGGATGGATTCCGATCATTCTTATCCCTTCCTTCATCTTGAAAGATAATTCGTTAAGTGTTACACTGGCTTCATAATGTAATATTTGAATCGATGACCTAACGGCTCCTACCCCGTTGGGTCATTTTCGTGTTCACTTGAAGCATCA
Source organism: Paenibacillus sp. FSL L8-0333 (assembly GCF_037965665.1). Classification (NCBI taxonomy): domain Bacteria; kingdom Bacillati; phylum Bacillota; class Bacilli; order Caryophanales; family Paenibacillaceae; genus Paenibacillus; species Paenibacillus sp. FSL L8-0333. The sequence continues at coordinate 3,014,168 of NZ_CP150186.1, read as the reverse complement.
CCCCTTTCAAGGTTATCGTCTGCTTTGATCACAACAGCACCAAGGCCCTACACAAACAGTTGTTACCGCAGTAGAGATCCTTTCCGTGCTTTACAACTCTTTGACCTAGTAGAATTTCGGCTTCACATTTCGGGTTAGCGCAATAATCAACAACTTCAAGTGGACCAGTTACTTTACTCATTTTCCTGTCTCACCTCCCCCTCATGGACTTACAAGTATTCCTGTAGCGGCTTGGTGCCACCGAACAGCTCAAAGTTATTCGTGATGAAGTTTTCCAATTCTTCACGAGTTACCCCGTCATGTTCCATCAGGGATTCGAAGATATACATCTTCTGAAGTGGTTCATGATATCTGGGGTATTCTGTTTCAATGATGCGCTGAATTGTCGGCCAGTGCTGAACGAACGCGCAGTCATAGAAGGTGTTTCTCCCCACATCTAGTACTCCGAGACCCGTTGATCCATATCCACGCTTCTTGAAGTCGATCTCAAGCTGTTGGTATTCCGGAAGTTCAAATATGATGTCGAAGATCAGCTTCCCGTCTTTCCGCCAATCTGCTAAGGTGATGGCTTCAAGCTCATGTCGCTTCGTGTACTCATGAAGCAGATTCTCCAAACCTTCATCGGATAGCTTTGTCAGGTATTCATAACAGGCAAATTGCTTCGCTTTGTAGAACTTCCCTTGAATCGTCTCTTCCACAAATCGTTGTAGAACGATTCTGATAAGAGCTAATGGATCATAAGTAAAGTGCAGAGTCTTCACTGTCCCGCCTCCAATTCCGCGATCTCTCGATTCAGCCACCAGACCGCAGCCTCAGGCTCATCTACTAGCAAACGTCCATTCTGGATTTGCCACCGTCTTCGGCGAAGCTCCATACGTCTCCACATCTGGTCAGCTGACACAGCTTGTTGCGGCATTTATTTCAGCCTCCTTATGCATCCGAATCATTGTTTCAACGATTTCATATCGTGCTGCACCAAGCTTACTAAGATGATGGGTATCACTTGCCTGGATAGCACGATCTAGGTGATGCTTAGCAGCAGCCAATTCGGCTTGAATGTTAATTTGCAATTTAATCACCTCAAGAGTTCTGATAATTCATCTTTTCTTGGTCATCCATCCAGCTGTCCAGCGCCGATAGCCTAAATCGCATTTGGGGTTTCTGTGACCCTGCAACCCCTACAGGGAACCACGGGATTCTTTTTTCCTTAGCCATTGTGTAAAGAAGAGTTTTAGAGATGCCGATATACTCAGCTGCTTCATCAGCAGATAATGTAGCTTTTTTAATTCGGTCAGCGTACTGTATATCGGCGCTCTTTTTTGCAACCGGCATTATCTCTGCAATAAGCCGCTCTTTAATCTCACTAATTAAATCGTTCGCGGTCATCGTAATTTTCCTCCTAGCCGCTAAATTGATAAAAATATTATCAATTGGAATAAAAAAGAAAATTTTAGGTCACCATATTGACGATAATATTTTTATCGCCTATAATCAGGAAAGATAATAATATTATCATGTAGGGCATAGCTAAACAGACCCGTCTTGAGAAAACAAATCGGGAAACAGGTATTCCAAAGGCTTTTCAAAATAATTGGATATCCTAAGCATCAAGTCGCGACCTGGTTTTAACGCTCCGGTTTCAAGCATCCTAAGATAAACAACAGAGATGTTTAAATCAGCGGCAACTTTTTTTCGATCACCGATTTTCTCACGACAAGCGATTAGTTTCAGTCGCCGTTTGGTCATATTACTCACCACCTCCTTTGCCGTACATTGATTATATTTGATAATAATATTATCGTCAATACATTTTGATAAAAAAATTACCATTTAAAAAGGAAGGTTTGATTAAGACTATGAAGTTGGGCCAGAGGATCGCCGCATTAAGAAATAAAAAAGGTCTTACCCAAGAACAAATGGCTGAAGCATTAGGTGTTAAAAGAGCTCGTTACAATGCTTGGGAACAAAGCATATCAAATCCTGATATTGAAATGCTCGATAAGCTTGCTGTCTTTCACAGGGTTACTGTGGACTTCTTGTTAGGGCGCCCACATTCTGAAGGCATTTTAACTTTAACCAGTGATATGTACGCCGATGGCTACACCGATGAGTCGGTATATGAACAACTAGAAAATGATCTTCAAAAACGAGTCACTCCAGAAGTACCAAAGACAGTATCCGAAGGAGTGATTAGGGAGCTAGTTGAGAAGTATAAAATCGACTTAACCGATCCCCATAAGAAAGAAATGTTAGAAAAGATGATTAGGATTGTTGCTGAAGATTAAGTTGTCTTTTGTAAGTCTCTTTTATAAAAGCGAACACATCTTCTGGGCGCTCATCTTCTAGCTCTTCAAATTCGCCAAATATAACCATGAATTCGTCATTCATAGGTGTCACGTCCAGTCATAGAAGATTGTAATATTATAGTAACACAGGAACGCTTGTTCGTAAATCTCAAATAAACTATAATTAAATAAGGGGTAACGTACGATGGAGCCTATACCCGTACGCTGCCGCATCCCCGAACACTTACACCGACTAGGGAAAAATCAGCAATGGCTTGCTGAAGTAACCGGTATAAGTAAACAGCGTATTTCTGAAATTGTTAATCTTCAGAAATACAACATTACAATCACGCGGGCTATAATAATAGCTCATCACCTCCGATGTAGTGTGGATGATCTGTTTGTGTGGGGCTGGCGGTAGCAGAGTAGCGTAGCTGCTCTTACGGTAAAGTTCCGATAAATCGTAACTGTTAAATACATACATACGTATATTATTACTTCACATACCTAATATAGCAGACTCTTACAACATTTGTTGTCGAATTTTGGCATATTTACCCACATTGGACAGCGGTAATTACATACAATATTTAACATAATAAGGGAGGCGTTTATATGCCATGGGTTGAGGAAAGAGATAATGGCACATATAGGTTAGTTGTTGACTTGGAACCGACAGATTTCAAGCTCGATGAAAACGGCAATCGAACACGAAAGAAAAAGAGAGTCCGAAAAACTAAAGTTGTTCACACCAAGTCAAAACGGGTTGCAGAGAAAGAGTTAATAAAGTTTATGGCTGAATTAGGTCTACACACTGAACAGGGACTTAAAGCTGTAAGTAGAAGCAATAAGGTAAAGATGGAAACACTGATTGAACGCTGGAAACAAGAATTTGTACTCGTGGATTTAGAAGATACCACGCAAACGAGTTACTTACATCATGCTGAAAAACGTATACTTCCCTACTTTAAAGAGGCCTATATAAATGACATCACTTCTTTTGAGATAATTGAATTTATCCAAGATCTTAAAGAGTTGAAGGATAAGAAAAAACGTGTTGGTGCGCCTACTAAGGTTTATGTCTACAGAGTCATGAAGAGTATGTTCGTAAAGGCTACTGAATGGTATGGGTTAAAGCCCGACCCGATGAGTGATGTACCAAAACCGAAAGAGGCACCTCGAAAGATCATTAACGTTTATGACGAAGAAGAGTCAAACTTAGTATTCTCAGCATTGGAATCTGGTCCGATGCAGTTTAAAAATGGTTCAACTTTTCAGTTCGGCGTATTAATTAGCCTTGCTTTTACTATGGGGATGCGAAGAGCTGAGTTGTTGGGACTGGAGTGGAAGCACATAAAGTTTGAGAAAAGACAGATAGAGATTAGACAATCCATACCTAATTTCAAGGACTCCGTACCAAATATAAAAAGACCTAAAAATGAAAGCTCGATCAGAAGGATCAATATCCCAGAGTCTTTGATGATTGAGCTCCAGGAGTATAAAGCAGTATGGGACAAGATGCGTGAAGAGAATTCTGAGGAATGGGTCAATGAAAAGTATAGTTTTCTCTTTTGCCACCCGACTGGTATGCCTTATTACCCTAAGACAATCACGGATAAGTGGAGAAGTTTTGTTGCGAAGCACGGTTTAAGATATATCCGATTTCATGATATCCGGCATACCTCAGTTACAATTCTGATTAACCGTGGGATTCATGCGAAGATTATATCTAAGCGAATAGGACACTCCAAGATAGGCACCACAATGGATGTATACGGACATGTTATAGAGTCCGCTGATGTGGCAGCAGCTGCGGTGTTCGATGATGTCTTTGCAAAAAGGCCTTCTTCTGCCTCTCAGGGTGGCACAGAAGGTGGCAAATGATTTTATATAGTGTGATACAGTGTGATATTGTATGAACTAAATTTTTATAAAACCCTTTTAACACGGGCATTTATTAAGTATAACGGATGTGTAAAAACAGGTTCCTTATCATCTCCCATGAAAGGGGCCCTAGAGATAGGGCCCCGAATTTATGTTTAACGGTTTTATAAACACAAAAAGACTACCCTTTCGGCAGCCTTTTCAGCAGCAACTATTTCACAAATCTTCCGATAAACTCAGTAACTACGCTCTCATACTTAACCGGGTCCATGCGGAAAGCTTCTCCGTGGCCCGCATTAGGAACGATGTAAAGCTCCTTCTCGACCGGACTATTTTCATATACGGTATGAACCATTTCCGTAGGAACAAAAGTATCATTATCGCCATGAATAAACAGGGTTGGCGTTTTAGATTTCTTCACCTGTTCTAAAGCCGAGGCTTCACTAAAGGAATAACCTGCCCGAATCTTTGTTAGCATACTGGTCGTATCTACAATTGGAAAGGCGGGGAGATGGTACATTCTTTTTAATTGAAAGGTAAGCTCGTCCTTCACTGAGGTATAACCGCAATCTTCCACAATTGCTTTAACATTAGCTGGTAAATCCTCTCCGCTTGTCATCATAACGGTAGCTCCCCCCATGGAAACACCGTGCAGGATGATCTGTGTATCCTCACCATTTGCTTTTAGGGCACTCTGAATCCACTTCAGGTAATCCTTACGTTCAGGCCATCCAAATCCGATATAGTCACCGCCACTTTCACCATGTCCTCTGGCATCCGGCAGCAAAATATTATATCCAAGTCTCTCATAATACATTCTGGCATATCCACTCATTTGAGTTGCATTTCCAGCATACCCATGAGCAACAATCACTGTCTTATCGGAATGTTCAGGGGCAGCTAAATAGTACGCTTTAAGCTGTATTCCGTCATCAGAATCTATCTCCCATCTATCAAAGCTCTGGGTATCCCACCACTCTTGGTCTGCCTTCGAGGTATCTTTAGATTGTTCTACCTCTGGACTGGACTGCAGGTCAGGGCTTTCATTTAAGAAATCCTTTGAAGCACGTGCAATAGCAACATGATAGAAATAAAAACTTCCCACAGTCACAACAATGATTAAAAGTACAATAACAGAAGAAATTCCGATCATCATTTTTTTCTTCAAACTAGCTCTCTCCTAAATAAAATTTAACAGTATTAATCTATGTTATCAGACTAAGATACCATGTATATTTGAATATTCAAAATCACAGTATTGTAAACTCATGTTATTCACTACGTGATTAGTATTCTTTTAATTTATTAATTTATATTGCTTTAATGGACACAACATTTACAAAAAAAGCCCCAAGTCGGCAAAATGCCAACATGGAGCCCTGCTATTTTAGAAATTTAGAACATACATGCACTTGTAATAATTACTAATAAGATGAACAATACTAAGATTGCGCCTGTAGAAGTAAAAGCGCCACCAACCTGACCATATTCAGCACCCATGAGAAGACCTCCTCCGTATTTAGAATACAATATATAATATGTATTTATCCCCCTAGAAGATTGGGCGTACGGTTAAAAAAAAGACCTCCACTGGGCTACCAGCGAGGTTATGAGCTCAACATCTAATCAGAAACTAAAATACCATCAAAGCTTTCCGGACCCACACGTACTGTACCGAGAAGATTAGAAGATACAAATGCTGTATAAGTGAGCTGAGGTGTAATGGCTGGTAAGAAATCCGCTGCTGAAAAGGTTATTACTTGCGGAGCCAGAAGACTAAGAGAAAAAGTAGAAGTAGCAGAATACACTTTTGGATCAGTAGCCAAAGTTCCTCTTACAATCGTAATTGTGATACCTACTAAAGCTAACGGAAGCGTTACAGATATCGTTCCTTTAAGAAGAACGCGTGGATTGGTAGTCACTCCAGCCGTTAACAACCCAATCTGTCCAAAGAGCTGCGGCGTGTTAAGTACCGTAATAGGAATAGATATAGAGTTGGCGAGGCTGGCATTTTGAGATGTTCTTGCATCAAGGTAAGTTCCCATCGTTGCACCCCCTTTATATATTGGCATACCATAATATATTAGTGTTCTCGATAGAATGCATAGCCACATTACCAGTGTAAAACGATTGTTTTATAAAACTCATAGGCAAAATCTATTTATCATCTTTTTTCGTCCCATCCCTTTTATTAAACGCCAGTTCAAACAACCCGGTCGCTGATAGTCCCGCAAGCCCCCCCGCCCAGAGTCGCAGAATCAGATTCATATCAGTGAACGGATAGGCAACTGCTCCAACCAGCAAGCCAATAGCCAACCCCACAACTGGCACAATGTTCCGCGGAAGTTCAATGCTATTCTTCACAAGTTGTACTAGTGCCATTACAAAAACAGCTAGGACTGAAGCAAAGGCAAGCACACTGTTGAGAGCATCGTTATACATGTTTTTTAATCCTCCTTATTTCATTTTTCACTTTCTGTTACAAGTAAACCTGCACGGTTCAGCACCGTTAATATGCGATAGAAATCGTAACTGCCACCCGATGGAGTATCGAGAAGTCCTGCCGCAGTCGCTGTTTTCACAGCCGCCTCAGCCCATGCAGGGACATTCATGACTGCTCGATTTTCATTTAATGCCACCCGATCTGTAAGCTTAGTGATCGACTGCCCCTGTTCTTGCACACCTGTTTTCAACGTATCCCTGCTAGCTGTAAGAACTGCAATAAGGGCACGCAGTTCCTTTACTTCCGATTCTAGACTAACAAGCTTTTGCTTATCCTCTGCGGACATCTCATCATCTCCTCCCATGGATTTGTCATCATATTTATACAGATTATAGGTATTCATAATTTGAATCAGCTTAGCTGCATAGTTCGGATCAGTAGCGTAGCCAGCTGCGGCAATCTCTTGTGCGGCCACCTTGCCACTCGCACCGAGAACCTTGCTGTAAAGGTTGCGATTCCATGAGACTCCATTCACAATCAAGTCGGAGTGATCCGCGATAGATTCTCCCCAGTTGTTGTAGGCTCGAAAAGGGGCATTAACTTTAACAGCTTTACCGTTAATATATTCAGTAGTTTGTACAGTAATGCTGCCAGCAGGTCCACTTCCTTTGATCCCAAACAAATTATTCGCTTTCACAGTCAATCCACTGCTGCCCCAGCCTGACTCCAGAGCCGCTTGAGCAATGGTTAACGAAGCGGGAACCTTAGTGAGCTGCATGTCCTTTACAGCAAAATTTGCAATCTTCGCTATAAACTCGCCTTCTGTCATCTCATCACATCCTCTCCATTTATTAAATGCGAGGCATCATAAAATGACTGTGCTTATCCCCTACTAACATTGTTTTTTTACTAGATTCGTATCCGCTATAGGACTCAGCTGACCTTATACGCAGCATTAGCTCACATTTGGAATGTTAACGGACTCCATAGCCGCAATTGGCACCAAAATCACTCAATATCATGCTCTTCATATGGAATAGTGTCACTGGGGTCCGAAACCATGCTCAAATGGTTAAATACATGCTAATAACGTCATCCGGGTCCTTAAGCTTAAGCAGACTGAATATGACTCGGCGGTGTAAAAGCAGCCAAACAACGCTCCAAAAAAGGAGCAGCGGTTCTCCTATTATTGGAGAACCGCTGCTCCTTTATCTTTTCATGACATCGACATCTGCTATCCACTGTGATCAAGCACTTTTCCCGTGTTTAGCTAATTTCCGATCTCACTAATCCCTGTAAATGTATCAGCTGCTCTCTCACCTTCACAACTTCCCCTACTATAATAAGAGCAGGATTTTTAATCTTTGTGGCCACTGCCAGCTTATCGATATTCTCCAGCGTGCCTGTCACTGTTCGTTGGCAAGCAAATGTACCATTCTCAATCAACGCAATCGGTGTTTGGGCATCTTTTCCGTGTATTAAGAGTTGTTCACGAATATGGCTTAATTGACTAACTCCCATATAAATAACAAGAGTATCTACACTATGTGCTAACCGGTTCCATTGTATAGGGGCAACATGCTCAGGGCAGCGACTACCCGTGACGACGGCAAAAGACGCTGCAATACCACGATGTGTCAGGGGAATTCCAGCGGAAGCGGCTACACCGATTGCGGAAGTTATACCCGGAATGACTTCATAAGGAATACCAGCTTGCACGACAGCCAGTGCTTCTTCCCCGCCTCTGCCGAATACGAAGGGGTCTCCACCCTTGAGTCGGACGACTCTACGGCCTTCGCTAGCATATTGAATGAGTAGCCCGTTAATTTTCTCCTGTGACATTGAATGCTGGCCTGGAGATTTACCACAATAGATTACTACTACTCCGGCTTTGGCATAGTTAAGCAATTCTTCATTTACCAAGCGATCATATAAAATAACGTCTGCTTCTTGGATTCGCCGCATCGCTTTTATCGTTATAAGTTCTGGATCTCCCGGTCCCGCTCCAACTATAGCTACGCATCCCGGCTTCATATCGTTTTCTCCAACACAACCTGTTCCAGCACAACAGAATCTCCGCGACCCGTCGATACATCAGACGCAGGAGTTAAGCGACTGCCCTTGAAATTTTTTTGAGAGAGATAGAATAGAATTCCAGTAAACAGAACACCTCCAATAAAATTTCCAAGGAGAACAGGAATGCCGTTCCATAACCACCAGTCACCAAAGCTAACACTCGCTCCCAGCATCATCCCTGCAGGGATCACGAACATATTTACGACGGTGTGCTCAAACCCCTGTCCAAAAAAAGTTAGGATTGGCAGCCACATGGCAATGATTTTACCGGAGGTAGAGCTCGAAGTCATAGCCATAACAGCCCCTAAGGTAACCATCCAGTTACAGAGCATGGCTTTAATAATAACTAACAGCATTCCGTCTCCACCCATATTTTTATAGGCAATGGTCTTGGCCTCACTTGTATTAATGAGGGTTTGAATCATTGGATGACTCATATCTGTGCCCATTTTTGTAATCGTAAGGCCATAAAGAACAGCGTATACCGCACAACCGAGCAGATGTCCGAATATAACCCATAAATAGTTGTTCAACATCCGCTTCGTTGTTGTCTTCTTTTCCAGAACCGCCAGAGGGATCAGCGCAAAACTGCCTGTCACTAGCTCTAGACCAAGTAGAATAATCATTACGAACCCTACCGGAAAAATAATAGCTCCTACCATAGGAATCCCGGTCTGCGCCGCAGCTGTAAATGCAAGTGTAGTAGCACAAGCCAGAATCGCTCCACCCAGACTGCCTCTCACCAATAACTGCAGGATAGATAACTCTGCTTTGTTCTTGCCGCTTTCAATCATAGCGTTCAGCACTTCACGTGGTTTGATATAATCCATGATTAATCCCCCTTCAACGGTCTTTTCTTTAAATGGTTACATAGATCGAACCACTATTAGGATCAATTTCTACATCAAATGTAACAACACAGCCTTTATCCGGCTCCATAGCAACTCCACTATGCAGGTCAATCTTCCAGTCGTGCAGAGGACAGTGAACCTTCGTACCACATACCATCCCTTCGGATAATGCGCCACCTTTATGAGGACATTTATTCTCTACCGCAAGAACCTCACCATCTGAAAGTCGAAATAACGCGATCTCCATGTCATTGACCCTAAAAGTTCGTGAACCCCTTGTATCAATATCAGTTACTTTACCAACGAGCATTTTGGTTATAGTCATCATTAGCCCCCCTTTAAACACTCTCTATTTGTGCAATAGCTTCGAAATTCTTACGTAGTTCTGGCTCATTCACAATTTGTTTCCAAGGATCAGTAGTGAGCCCCAGCACTGTCTCAATTCGTTCTTTGAGCGCCAAGCGCTCCTCCTGACTTTCAAGAGCTTTCTTTATATTGTCTACCCCTACTCGTTCGACCCAGTGTGCAGTTCTCTCATTCCAGCCGGCCTGCTCACGGTAATATTGTAAGAACGCACTTGCCCATTCAACTACCTCTTCTTCAGTCTTCACCACACATAGAAGATCCGTGGCCCGCACATGTACCCCTCCATTCCCACCAATATGCAGTTCCCATCCACCATCTATCGCCACAACACCAAAATCTTTAATCGTCGCTTCCGCACAATTACGAGGGCATCCGGAAACCGCAAGTTTCACTTTACCCGGCGTATTCAGGCGTTCGAATTGTTTTTCCAGTGTAATCCCCATACTGATCGCATCCTGAGTGCCAAATCGGCAGAAGGTAGACCCCACACAGGTCTTCACTGTACGTAACGTTTTGCCATAAGCATGCCCGGAAGGCATATCAAGCTCCTCCCACATCTTAGGCAAGTCTTCCTTCTTAACGCCAAGCAAATCTAGTCTTTGTCCTCCAGTAAACTTCACCATAGGAACAGCAAATTTCTCGGCAACCTCTGCAATCTTCTTCAATTCTGCAGGTGAAGTTACCCCCCCATAGATTCGCGGAACCACAGAGTAAGTCCCGTCCTTCTGAATGTTGGCGTGATATCGCTCGTTTGTATAACGAGACTCTTTCTCGTCTATATATTCCTCAGGCCACAACATGCCCAGATAATAGTTCAGCGACGGGCGGCATTTCGCGCAACCTTCCTCCTGACTCCACTCCAGAACATTCATCACTTCTTTAACTGTCATTAGCTTCATTCTTTTTATCTCAGAAACAATTTCATCACGGTTCAGCGTTGTACAGCCACATATTCCTTCTTTAACTACGGTGACCGCATCACCTGCATAGAGTTGCAATAACCCTTCTACAAGTGGTTTACAGCCCCCACAGGAAGCGGATGCTTTGGTGCACGCCTTAATTTGTCCTACACTGGTACAGCCTCCAGACTCAATCACTTCAGCAATAGTCCCCTTCGAAACACCATTACATCCACAAATGATTTCATCTTCCGGCATAACTTCCAACCGATTCCCTTGCGTCGATGAGAACACATCCGCTGAGATTCCTAATAACAGTTCCTTTTCTCTTCCACTAATATTTTCTTTATTCTTAATTATCGAGAACAAGTGAGCACCGTCGCTGGTATCACCAAATAGTACTGCCCCGATTAACATGTCATCTTGTATAACTAGCTTTTTGTAGACTCCTTCTATTTCATCCTGATATCGCAGCGCCCTGGATCCGTCCGGCTCGGTGAATTGTCCTGCTGAGAATACATCAACACCAGATACTTTCAGCTTGGTAGAAGTTACAGAACCCATGTATCCTTCAACCTTAACTCCAGCCAGCCTTTTTGCTAATACGGCACCTTGTTCATATAAAGGAGCTACCAGACCATAAGCGATTCCTCGGTGCTCGGCACATTCCCCCAGAGCAAAGATACCGGGGATATTCGTCTCCATATAATCATTTACGATAATTCCGCGGTTGATCTGCACACCACTTTTCTTTGCCAATTCAACATTTGGTTTAATCCCAACTGCCATGACAATAAGATCCGCATCGGCTGTGCTACCATCTGTGAATAGTAAACCTCTTACTCTCTTCTTACCTAAAATCGCCTCGGACTGCTTATGGAGCAGAAATCTCATTCCTTGAGCTTCCAGCTCTCTTCTGAGCATTACTGATGCAGCTTCGTCCAGCTGGCGCTCCATAATATAATCGTGGATATGCACTACAGTGACTTCCATTCCCAGATGTAACAGACCTCTAGCCGCTTCCAGCCCTAGCAGGCCTGCACCGATGACAATCGCCTTTTTATAAGATCCTGCAGTCTCCTGCATGATCTGGCAATCCTTAATATCACGAAAAGCAATGACCCCTTCTTTATCCGCACCCGGTATAGGCAACATAAAGGGATTCGATCCTGTAGCTAGGATTAACTCATCGTATTCGGCAGTGATCCCCTTATCGGAATATACCTTTCGACTCTCACTGTCTATTGAAGTCACCGTATGTCCCATATACAACTTAATACCTTGGCTGTGATACCACTCCAGATCATTGATGATGATCTCACTCATATTCGCTCCACCAGCAAGAACGGAAGATAACATGATCCGGTTATAGTTAGGATAAGGTTCCGAACCAAAGATGGTAATCTCATACCCCTCAGGATTTAATTTGAGCAAATGTTCAATCGTACGAACCCCCGCCATTCCATTGCCGACTAACACCAGTTTCTTGCGCGCAGCTATCATCTATATCTCTCCTCTCCGTTTGGAAAACCCAAAAAGCCCGCTCCACTCCACACGGAAACTTACATTTCCATTGCGATAAGTGAAAGCAGGCACCATTGCCGCTTCAGTCGAATACACCGTTGTATTCGTGAATGATTAATTTGTTAAACCGACTATACAACAGGAATCAGAGAACGTCAACAATTATGACATATAAAATTTAAAAATCTTAAATTCGTCGACAACCCATCGTTTCTGTGTTATATAAAATAACATAACGATTAAGAAAGGGCGTCGAACTATGCATTCCCTGTTGATTATTCAGAATAGCACGACAGAGAAGGACACAGCCGAGCGCTCAAATAGTAAAACGGATGCCATTCTCCGTTCCTCCGGATATATTGTCACAGTGGCCGTTACACAAGAAGAAGCTGTGGCACGGATCAAAGACGCTGATGCTTCCATACTCCATTTACCCATCACAGAGATCAATAGCTGGGGTACTTTACTTATGAGTCATAAGATTGCACCAATCCTTTGGTGGTGTACTGACGAAACAGCCACACTTTCACTTGCTGCATGTGAAGATAATATCATGGTGGATGGTGTATTATCGCCTTCCATGCTCTCACAGGAGATTCATTGGATCCTTCATTTCAGTGCCAAGCAATGTTTCGAAAGACAACAATGGCGTAAAGAGCGAGAACAGCTGCATGCTCGAATCGAAGAACGGAAATGGATTGATATGGCTAAAGGTATCCTGTCCAAGGTCAAGAATATTTCCGAATCTGAAGCTTATGATCTTCTCCGTAAACAAGCAATGAATGAACGTAAACGTATGGTTGATGTAGCTACTTCAATCGTTAGAGTCTATCAATTACTGCAAGATCAAACCTAAGGGGGGAATATACCTATGATCAACATTTTAAAAGAAGTCGCCCGAGGCAAAAGAGGCGCCCGAGATTTAAATTATGAAGAGTCTACATATGCCGCAGAATCTATACTCGGACGAACAGCATCTCCTGCTCAGATTGGAGCCTTTCTGGCTGCTGAGCGGATTAAGCTAGAAAGCGTAGAAGAACTTGAAGCTTTCGTCTACGTTTTACGTAAATATGCGCATCGCGAACCCCTTTTTGCGAAAGGTCTTGATTGCGCCGGACCCTATGATGGTAGAAAATCCTCATTCATCGCAACTTTTCCCACTGCATTTCTATTGTCCGCGGCCGGACTGCCAGTCACACTACACGGTACTGCTTCTCTGCCTCCTAAATGGGGAATCACTTTACAAGATATCATCTATCAATCTGGGATTGAGAAAACTGCGCTAGAACGTACAAAAGCCATTTCAGCTGCTAACAAGAGTAATGTACTATTTGCCGATGCTGAAGAATGGTGCCCTCCTCTAGGCGACCTTCGCAGCATCCGTGAGGAAATTGGTATGAGAACCTTATTCAACACCGCCGAGAAGCTGATTGACTATGCCTGCTCTCCTTTTATTATCTTCGGGATATACCATAATACAGTCTTTGACCGATTATCTAGATTACTCATAAAGCTTGGTTATCAAAAGGCGTTAATTGTCCAAGGGGTGGAAGGCTCCGAGGATCTTTTCATCGACCGACCTACCCGCGTTTACACTGTCGAGAACGGTGTGGCGGCTCTTGATATTATTGATCCGGAAGGATTTGGTTTGGATACAATTGTTCCTGAAGTCCATTGGACACCACATCAACAGCTAATGACAGCTGAGGCAGTTCTACAGGGCGGCGGTCACATGGCTTTCTATAATCAAACTCTACTGAACGGTGCAGCAAGATTACATCTAGCTGGAAAGGTCAACTCTATCGAGGAAGGGCTGTATACCTGCAAAAGCTTATTGGATAATGGTGAAGCTTGGAGCGTATATGTGAAATGGAGGGGTGCACTTCTCGGTAGCACAAGCGGTGCCTTAGGTCCTGCACAATGCATTATCACCTCATTTTACCCGGACAATATGTAATTATTAGTAAATCTAGCTTGTGAATCCCGTAGAATTAGCGTAATATATAGTAATAATTTACTATATAGGAGGGTCTAACAGACTATGCCTTCATATTATTTTAAAGAAGTATGGACACCCTTACGCTGGGTAGGTATAAAGTTTTTTCGTGATGATGATGGATTCTTATGGATCAAATGGTGGGCAAAACCCAGAAAACGGTTACGTTAACGCATAATATTTCATATGCAATAATACATAGGTTCAGCAGTGAGTTAATTATAATAATCTGCGTTTGCCACCACCTCCGCTCTAAGCATTGGTTTGCTAGCGGAGGTCTTTAGGCATCTTTCCTGATGAAATCCTTCAAATTCAATTAAAAAGAGCACCCATCGCTAAAGTACTAGCAACTGATGCCCCTATTTACTAATTCCCTACTTTTGCCCCAAATGAACGTGCCAAGAGTACCGCCTGTTCCATATCCATCCGCACTCCCTGTAGATCCAGACTCTTTAAATCAATGCCTTCAACAATCGCTTCCCGCATATCCGCTCCCTTAAGCTTGCATTGAGACAATTGTACACGGCTCAAATCCGCTCCACGCAAGTCACTTTTTTGCAAATTACAGCCCATTAAATCCGCTTCTGTAAATCGAATCCCCCGCAGATCCTGTCTGCTTAGATTGGTATGTCTAAGGTTCGTGTACGACCAGTCCCCTCCAAGCAGCGAGATTCCGTCCAAATAAGCGTTTGAGAAATCCGATCCTACCATCTTGCAATCTTCAAATTTAGATACAAACAGGTTCGCTCCCGTAAATTTACAATTGGTAAAAGCTGAACCTTTATGGTGAGACGCATTAAGCATGGCTCCTGTAAAATCACAATCAATAAATCGACAGCCAATAGAGTTCATCTCTTCCATAGAAGTGCCTTTGAAGGAGCATTGCTCGAATGTGCAGTTATTTAACTCACCATCCTGCAAGCTTCCTTGGTCAAAATTGTGATTACGGAACGTTTCATTAAGGTATTGGTACATATAAGTCTCATCACCTTCATCAGTATTAAAAAAATTAATTCTTAATTAAAAATAGCACTTTAGTAGATTGTTCTCAACATTCCCTTTCGATATAATAGCAAATAAACAATGGGGAGGTAAATTATGGATGTGTCCAGCAGGAAAGAACCATTCCGTTATGTTATGAACCATCCGCTTGAATGCTGGATTGAAGTTCCGCTTAACAATTCCGGTCCAGGTGCTGGAAAGTTAACAGAGGCTGTATTACTCGATCTTAGCCGTTCGGGTTGTAAAGTACGCACCCCTTTGAATCTTCGATTCACGGCAAGAGATACCAGGCTTATTATTCATCTTCGATTAAATGAAGAGAAGCTTCAGCTCTTATGCAGCGCCCGTTGGGGTTGGATGTTTGGACTTGGCCAATATCAATATGGAGTTAAATTCCGCTTGGACGAAAATGAGGAAGACCGCCTAATAAGAGAGCTTGAGACATGG
The DNA here is from genome assembly GCF_037965665.1 of Paenibacillus sp. FSL L8-0333. Taxonomy (NCBI): domain Bacteria; kingdom Bacillati; phylum Bacillota; class Bacilli; order Caryophanales; family Paenibacillaceae; genus Paenibacillus; species Paenibacillus sp. FSL L8-0333. Next base: position 2,998,395 of record NZ_CP150186.1, on the reverse strand, counting down.
ACCGCCACCCTTCGGGTTGAAGGTCTGTAGAACTTACCATAACAGATGCCCTTCACTTAGAAGGACGTCTTTTTTTTGCACAAAAACGAAGACAAAGCTAAATCGCTCTGCCTCCGTTCTAAAAACTATTCCGCCATGTGGTTAGGCGTCCACTCTTTTTTTAACGAGCTTGATGATGACTGCTATAAGGAGAACTGCTATCACCGCTTCAAATAGAAGAGGAGCTAGATTCAAGTGACCCTGTGTAAGCTGTATCCCACTTCGGGTATCCGTCTCAGCTATGACCTCGAACTGGAATACACTTTCCCAAGCAGTGAAGTTACTTTTGAAAATCAAATATTCCAAATAGAATATTCCATTCTGTAACAAATACGCTGTGGCCAGCCCAATCCATACTCGCCCCTTAAATTTCATACTTCGCGCAACCGTAATGGAGACCATCAAGGTAAGCATAATATAACCGGCAAACCAATACGCCTGCAAGAGAACTAATAATCCCACTTTCCAGAAATTCTCCGGAAGAAATGATGAGGAATATATTGAAAGATACACGCCAAAATGGATCAAAGCTATTAAAATAATACCCAGCAGTAGAGCTAAATAGAGCACTAACGGAGAAAGGACAGTGTTCAGGGTTCTTACGGGCACTAGGCGACGATTATAGGAATTTACATTGTTAAAAAAGGTTCGTGCTGCCATGACGAGAAAGATCAGCCCCGCGATGACATAAATTAATCCGTTTAAAATAAACCTTTCATAGTCATGCAATTTGGTGAACCCCAACCCGATCTGCGCCAGAATTATGATTACAAAAACAGCAAGGAACTTATCCCTATCTCGTCTAAAATCGTACTTCACTAGCTTTAGCATTCTGCGTACACCTCTCTGAACAGTTCATCTATGCTTTTGCCTTGGCGAAGCCGGATATCCTCTACCGCCGTATGCATCACAATTTCTCCCTCTTTTATAAAAATCACATCATCAAAGATCCGCTCAATATCCGATACTAAATGGGTTGATAAGAGAATGGTACTGTCCTCTTCATAAAACTCTACTAACGCGTTAAGAATTTTTGTTCTAGCTACCGGATCTACACCACCAATGGGTTCATCCAGCAAATAAAGGCTAGCTCGGCGTGATAGGGCAAGTGTAAGCTGTAAACGTTCGTTCATCCCTTTGGACAGGTCCTTTACCTTATCTTGCGCTCTTAGTTTCATAAACTCCAGCATTCGCGAGGCTTTAGTCAGATCAAAATCAGGATAGAAGTCAGTTTGGAACTTTAGAGCATCAGAAACACTCATCCAGGATTCTGTAAGCGGCTTATCAGGCATAAACGACACCACCGCTTTACTTTCTGTTCCTACAGAACCCCCAATGACGGATACACGACCAGAGGTAGGCTGTGACAACCCGGCGATGATTTTCATAAGTGTACTTTTGCCGCTGCCGTTACTGCCTAGCAGTCCCGTGATCTTACCCGCACTCAGATTAAAAGATACCTCGCGGAGGGCGTGCTTGGAACTATATTTTTTTGTAACTTCATGAACCTCAACTATATTTTCCAACTTGTTTATCCCCCTATTCTTTATCCTTGTTACGGATATTCTCCGCTACCGCCGCTAAAATATCTTCGCCTTGAAAGCCAAGATCCTGCATACCACGAATGAAACGATCCAGCACATCTTTGGCCATTTCTTTTTTGATGGTCAGGATAGTACCTTCATTACTTGTGACGTATCTTCCCATTCCACGCCGGGTTTCCACGATTTCTTCACGCTCCAGTTCCTGAAAAGTTCTTTGCACCGTATTCGGATTAATCTGCAGCTCACTGGCAAGTTCTCGTACCGAGAGGATTTTATCTCCTGGTTTCAGCTTACCTGTGACGATTTCACCTTTGATGTAATTCATGATCTGTATATAAATCGGCAGGTTGTTATCGAATTCGATTGTCATGATTAAGCAACATCCCTTCGTCTAAAGACGGAGAAACCTATGAGAAGAAAGACAACTGTGTATAAGACAAGCATCACGATGGAAAAGGTCAGTGTCATTCCAGGCATAGGTGCTCCTCCACCTTCATAAGCAGATAAATTTAAGTTAGGAAACAGAACATATTTGTAAAAATCACGGGAAATAATCAATTTGTCTATCATTAACGCAAACATAGTAGCCCCAATCGTTACTCCCGTTGAAGTGGTCAATATCCCCAGCATAAAAGCAAGTGTTCCATACACAACTGTACTAACGAGATTATACAATAGGTTTGTAAGCATCTCACTCATACCCGCTTCTCCACCACTTAGTCCAAACCACAAAGCCCCTGTTCCAAAAACGGCTATACCTCCGATGACGGTCAAAGTCAAAGCATACAACAGTACAATCACATATTTGGATGCGAGGATTGCTGTACGGCTTCTGGCGCGGATAAGCAAGAACTTGATGGTTCCTTGACTATACTCTTTTGAGACAATACCTGCTGTTCCGATGATCGCAAGAATTGTAATCACTTGGCCAATCCCTTGGGAAAGCATCATCATTGCTGAAAAATCATAAGCTGATTCAAACATGTCAGGTGAAACAGAATGAACAATATAACCTAATAGCAGGGATAATAGAATTAATATCACATATGGCACAATAAATGTGCGTTTCTTTGAGATCTTGAGCCATTCATTAACAATAAGATTATTGAAGTTACGCAATGCGGTTTCCTCCTGTCCATTTCAAGAAATCTTCCTCAAGACTCTGTTTATTCTCCGTAATCCGGAAAATTCCCACACCTTCATCACTAAAAGCAGATACAAGCTCCGGTACTCTGCTATCAAGCAGACTTACTATCACTTCAGAACGAGCGCTGTCCATGGAGGCCAATTCCGCATAATCTAAACGCTCCAAGAGGTTTATCGCCGCTTCAACCGATCCTACACGGATGGTTAGCTTTACTTGTGCGGTTGCTTCCTGCTCTTCACCAATCGCAGTTACGGTTACCAGCTTACCATTCTGGATTACGATAGCCCGATGGCATATTTGTTCAATTTCAGTGAGCAAGTGGCTGGAAATTAGAATAGAGATGCCTTCCACTTCGGCGATGGTACGCATATAATCACGCATTTCCCGTATTCCAGCCGGATCAAGTCCGTTCGTAGGCTCATCTAAAATCAATAACTTTGGCCGATTGAGTAGCGCCTGAGCAATCCCTAGACGTTGGCGCATGCCCAGCGAATAAGCCTTTACTTTTTTATTCATCGCTTCTTGAAGTCCTACCAGTTCTACAACCTCATCTATTCTGCCAGCCTCAATATTATCTGTCATTCTTTGGTACTGCTTCAGATTATCAAGTCCAGTCATATACGGATAAAACTCTGGATTCTCAATTATCGCACCGATATGGCCAATCGCCTGCTTAAAATCATTCCTTACACTGTGACCTTGGATAATCACATCGCCTTCACTCATCCGTATTAAACCCGTCATCATTCGAATCGTTGTGGTCTTACCTGCACCGTTTGGACCTAACAACCCAACAATTTCACCCTTACGGATATCAAATGTCAGCTTATCCACAATCGGTCTTCCTTTAATAATCTTACTTACCTCATTCATTTGCAGAACGACTGAATCTTTCATCTCTACACCACTCCCCTGTTTCATGCGGATCCTCCCTGCCAACTAATGTATTGTTCATTCGTTTTATTGTGTCAGTGTTATAGTTGAATAGTACACTAATATGTTATTGAAGTAAAGCCCAAAATGATAAGTTAATGCAAATAAGGGCTTTCTATTAGACTATTAGCCAAGCAAAAAATTTATATGAACATAGATTAGATAACAAAGGAGGAATTACAAATGAAAAAAGAAGTTCATGTATCGCAGACTTACCCTCGCTTGACCGTGTACGATGAAGAAAACTTCAATGGACGCCGTAGAATATATACTGGCAACCTGGGTATTCGTAATACGGACAACATCCTCGATGGTATTGAGAGCCTTCGGTTCTTCTCTACTAGCAGCAATGCTACACTGGTACTTTTCACTAGAACACGGTTTAGAGGGAATTTCCGTGTACTTCGCGGAAACCACAACATTAGGGATCTGGATGATTTCATTTCAGGTAATGACGTGGAGTCCATTATTTCTACTAACCAACGCTTAACCCTCGAACAAATCCGTAATATCCGCAGCAGCGGTAACTTGCCTTCGGGATATCGTTTGATCTAATTTTTAGAGGACGCAGTTTAAGCCATAAGCTTAAGGTGCGCCCTCTTTTATTTTCCGCTATAATGACTCCATACATATTAAACAGGAAAGAAGGCTACTTTATGGAACCGATCGTTTCTACTCGATGGCTGCTTGCTCGGTTATACGAGCCTGAACTTGTTATAGTTGATTGCCGTTTTTTACTTACTGACCCGGAAGCTGGACGTAAAGCCTATACAGAAGAGCATATTCCCGGCGCAGTTTATCTACATCTGGAAGAACAACTCTCCGCTCCTGTAAGCTCACACGGGGGACGCCACCCACTGCCAGAAATTTCAAAGCTAACTGCCGCACTTAGTAAGGTTGGTATTAACAGAGATAGTATTGTTGTTTCTTATGATGATCAAGGTGGTGCCTACGCTTCCCGTCTGTGGTGGATGCTTAAATATTTGGGGCATGAACGTGTGTTTGTAATGGATGAAGGCTACTCTGCTTGGAAAAAAGCATCCTTCCCGGTCAGTGATCATCAAGCGGTTCGGATTCCTAGCCAGTATGAAGCAGATATTCAGAAGAAGATGCTTGCTAGCATGGAAGATGTGCAAAATGTAGTTAACGCCGGTGGCGCACTATTGATTGATTCCCGCGAGTCCCGTCGCTATGAAGGTTTGGAAGAACCGATTGATCCGAAGGCAGGTCATATTCCTGGTGCGATCAATAAGTTCTGGAAGGATGTTCTCGATGAGCAAGGGCGCTGGAAATCAACTGAGGTGCTGAAAGAGCATTATGAAGGAATTGATCCTGAGCAAGAGATCATTGTGTACTGCGGTTCAGGTGTAAGTGCCTGCCCTAATGTGCTCGCGCTAGGCAAAGCCGGGTACAAGAATGTTAAGCTGTATGCGGGAAGCTGGAGTGATTGGATTTCATATGAGGAGAATCCGGTGGCTACGGGAGAGGGTTAAGCGTTCGTTTTTATTTGTATATTTAAGAAAAGGAAAAGCCCGCAATCTTTGCGGGCTTTTTTAGCTTGCGTTTAATACCGAAACGTTTACGGCAAGAAATCGATTTTCCGAAGGTCGGATACGTTTGCCTCTGCTTCGTCTTCTTCACCGTACAGCATCGTACATATCGTATTGGCGGCAGGCTTCGTATATTCGGGATGGATGAAAACCGTTCGTATTGAGTCGTCAAAAAAGACATGGGCCTGGGTAAATGATGTGCCGAAAAGACTAGTTGTTCTGATCGGAATCGCGGAGCTACTCGGAGCGCTGGGCCTTGTTTTGCCGTGGGCACTGAACATAGCTCCGTTGCTAACGCTGATCGCCGCGATCGCTTTGGCTGCGGTTGCACTGCTCGGGACGCTGTTTCATATTCGGCGAAAAGAGTATCGGGAGCTCAGCGTAAATATCTTTTTTGTAGTTCTGGCGTTGATCGTGGCAATTGGAAGACTATAAAGAAAGTTGTATGCGGGTAGTCGGAGTACTTGGATTTCATATGAGGAGAACCCGGTGGCTACTGGAGGAGAGTAAAATACAAAAGCCCGCGTCCGACGCGGGCTCTTGTATTTATGAGTAACTCCGATAGATAGCTAAAATCAACAAATCAAAACTCAAGTCAACAGTTAACTAACTTCAACTACCTCTTTTATGCTGTTTAGATCGGTCAAATACTTTTCTAGTGCATTTTCTAGCTGCGTACTCCTTTTCAAGGTTGGGAGGAATTATTCTAAAAATCGCTGATCCGCAGCTGATTCTCCGCGTCCAACAGCTCAAATTGATTTCGATTAAACCGGATCAGCCCGTCCTGCGCCATCCGCTGCAGCTCTCTGGACAAGGCGCTGCGGTCAACAGTCAAATAATCAGCCAGGTCGCTGCGGGTAAACGGAATTTCAAAACAGGCGGAATTTTTTTTTTTGGTCTGGAGGACTAAATAATGCAGAATACGGTCCCGCAGCGATTTGTGGGAGACCAGATCCAGCTTTTGATAGATGGACCGGTTGTTCTCAAGCAGCAGGGCCAGCATATTCTCAATGATCCGGCCCCTTAAATGGCAAGTGTCCTGGCCGGGCCGGACAATTTTATTTATTTTGATAAACAGAATCTGGCATTCCGAACCCGCAACCGCTTCATAGCCGCTGTGTTCTTGGACAAGGCGAAGCGCCGTTTCGCCAAAGATTTCCCCATCCCCGAGCTCCGAGAAAATAAATCTCATGCCTGAGATATTATCTTTGCACAGCAGAACATTGCCATGGATAATAATGCCCGCCGAATCCAGAATATCGTCTTTTCTAAAAATAACCTCCTTCCGCGCAAAATCCTTGATTGAGCCCTGCAAACAGCTCAGCGCTTGCTGCACCTCCCGCTCCGCGAACCCCTTAAACAAAATGGTGCTCTGTATCCTGCTCAGATATTTCTGCAATTTTCTCAGCCTCCTGTTGCCATGGCAACAGAGTCATGATAAATACTCTGCTACAATAAAATAAATGAGAATAATTCTCATTGGTCATTCTCATTATATCAAATTGCAGGAATCATTCAATCAAGCAATTTGGAAATAAACAAAATGCTGTACTTTGAACAGGGGGGATCGTATGAGTGGAATTACAGCAGGCAAGGTATTTTTTTTAACAGATATGATCAGCGTTAAGCCACACCGTATTGCGAGCCGAGTGCTGGCATTGCCCGTATCTGCAGCCGAAACAGCGGCACAACCGGAATGGGTATTGTATGCCATGGATCAGGAGGAGACCATCAGTTCGGAGACCGCCCCCAAATCTAAAATCATCCATGTGCTGGAAGGCGAGCTTCATCTGCTGGTGGCGGAAGAGCCCTATCAATTGACAGCCGGCGCATCCGTTATCGTCCCAGCGGGCACTTGGCATGATTATTCCGCCCGCAGCAGCTGCAAATTTCTGCAAATCAGTATATAAAACGGAGGTATTCAAAATGGAAACAGGTTTATTCATTAAAAAGCTGCCGCAATCCGCAGTCATTGATTTGAAGGACATCATCACAATAGAGGAACAGCAGGTTTCCAGTCTGACCCTTGTACAGCGGCCAAATCTGGCAATGACCCTTCTTTCGCTGGACAAAGGCTCGTCGATTGGGGGACATTCTTCCCCGGGAGATGCCATGGTCAACATTTTGTCCGGGCAAGCGGAAATTACAATTGGAGAAGACAAGTACACTGTTCATGCCGGGGAGACCCTCGTTATGCCGGCCAATATTCCGCATGCCCTACACGCAACAGAGGCGTTTCAGATGCTTCTGGTTGTAGTCAAGCCGGATAAGTAATGGGGTGAATGCGATGAAAAAGGAAGTAGGCCATAATTTTTTGGCGCGGCTGGGAAAAAAACGTTTGCGGCCCGGCGGCGTTGCAGCAACCAACTGGTTGATCCAGCAAGCCAATCTGAGTACGGACAACCAGGTATTGGAGGTAGCCTGCAATATGTGCACCACCTCCATTCAACTGGCCGGTAAATATCACTGTCAAATTACCGGTATTGATATGGACCCGCGGGCGCTGGAAAAAGCACACCGAAATATCAAAAATGCCAACTTGGAAAACTATATCCGTGTCCGGCAAGGAAATGCACTGAAGCTACCTTTTGAGAATGAGAGCTTTGACGTTGTCATTAATGAAGCCATGCTCACGATGCTTAACCAGCCTACGAAGGAAAAGGCAGTCGCCGAATACTATCGGGTACTGAAACCTGGCGGCATTCTGCTTACCCATGATATTACCTTTGCCAAGGAAAATATGGAAGAACGTCTGGCCGAGCTGCGCCGCACCATTCACATCAATGTCGAACCACTGTCTGTTGGGCATTGGGCGGGATTGTTCCACTCCGCAGGCTTTAAGCAAGTAGACAATGCTACCGGTCCCATGTCCTTGATGAGTATCAATGGACTCATTCGTGATGAAGGGGTTATCGGGGCGCTGCGTATTGTGAAAAACGGGCTCAAGAAAGAGAACCGGGAACAGTTCAAAAAGATGTATACCTTTTTTAATACGACGGGTAAAGATCTGAATTATATTGCCGTTTGCAGCAGCAAACAATAGTTGTGCGCAGGCCTATCATGTCTTATGATAGGTTTTTATTTCCGCTGACGTTAAGAATGATTATCAATATAATTCATCGATATTACCGTCTAGAAGTCAAAATAACCGCTTGAAAGGAACTCACGATGAAAGCTAAATCTGTTTATGCCTTGTGCCTCAGTTTGCTGTGTTAAGTGCCTGTTCGCAACAAAAAAATGAAATTTCGCCCAAATCCGCTGCTCCCTCCGAAATTCTGGAGCAGCTGCTGACGGCGCAGTAATTGCCTGAATGAAGCAGAACATTTTAAAATCAAGTATATAGAAAACGCGAGCCCGGGTAGCACTGCCCTGAACTCGCGCTTTTTTGCTAAGTTATTCGGTTATGTATTTCTATCGCCTATTTTGCCGGGTATCGCTTCAACTGCTGCTCAAACACGGTATTGTAGTAAAATTTTCGCGGATAGGCATCCTCCTTCAACAACTTGTAAAGTACGGATTGACCTTCTTCATAACGGACCGCAAATTCACATTCATCATAAAAACGCCGGGACAGCTCGCGGATCAAGTCTATCTCGGACGAACAGCGCCATCCGAAATAAATCATATCTAGCTGGTCCAGCGGATCACGGTAAGTGTCGAGGACAATACAAGCGTTTGGCTGCACTGGATTACTGTAAACAAGCACATGTCCGTTGTGAACAGGGTTGGCAAAAAAATGTTCATAAATCTCCGCAACGGGTACTGTAATGCCCAATTGATCCATGATGATCTGAAAATTCGGGTGCGCAATGTAGGCATCATTCTGCTCATCCGGGTACTCCACCAATTCTGTAATGGATGCCATGACCCCAAATTCATACTTCATATGAACATCCTCCCTGTTGATTGCTTGAAAAATATCCCTATGCTTGCTATGATAACAAAATTATTGGGATGAGAGGCGATTTTCATGAAAAAAAAGCTGCGTTCTATCACGCTCAGGGAACTGGAATACAGCTACATACTGGGCATGAGAATCCATGACAAACAGAGTCTGCTTGAATTAAAGGTTTATCATAAAAATGTAAAGCTCCACCCGCTACGCATCCAAATCCTAACATGGGATGATCCGATTGCCGGATGTCCGCTGAATACAGGCTATCTGCTGCAAAACCATAAAAAAGGGTTTGATGTTGTCTATAATCTAAACCATCCACAGCGTATCCGCGAATGGATCGAATATGGAACGGCTAAAGGCTGGGACGGCACCCGGACAATAGAGATCATAAATGGATTGGATGCTATGCAGGAAATGGGCTATGATATTACTTCATTGCGCACTTCTATATAATCAGTCAAAAACCTGTTCCAATGCTTGCGGATCATAAGGGCTGATAATCTTATATGCATTCAAGTGAGGATTGCTTAAATCATTGTCATAGATGATCATATGCTGTCTGCTTTTTAAAATAATATCAAATCGTTGCTTGCGATCAGCCTGAACTATCGTAATATAATAGCTGAAATTTTTGTCAGAACTGACATTTCGGGCCGATTTCATTAATTGAACATGAGAGAAATCAGTAAAGATCCGCTCAATAACAGCAGGATCAGTAATAATGATGTCTTTCTTTTCACCGGGAACTGAAGACAATCGCGAGATTTCTAGAGAGGCGATTTCTTCCAATCGGATGGTATTGGCTACGATTCGTTTAAACGAAGTATAGCGGCTTGCTGTATAGGCCATCAAAGAGACACCTACCCCTGTCAGAAGCGCACCGACAAGCATGTATTTTCTATTTTTATCCATTTCCCATTCCTCCCAGTAATACGATTCTGTAAGCTACAATTATAAAACTATAAAGACATCGGTGCAAATCTGCTTATTTTAACTTCTACATAGCACACGAGCCAGGGGTCAGAAGGAAATACTTAAGTCAAGTCAGCCCCCAAGCTGTTTTGTTCCTAAACTAGCGCAGAAAAGCCACTCTATGGGTGGTACGATGGACGTCTTGCCCCTAATCCTCCAGCTCGTCCAGCTTCGCTTCCAGTTCAGCCAGCTTACGATTCGCTTGATCCAATATTTCCTGAAGCTCTGCAGCTTCTACTCGTTTTATTTCTTTTTTTACGGTTTCAATCTGCTGTTCCAAATAGAGAATATCAGCTTCATTTCCTGAGTTGTTCCAGATCTGTGAGTAAGTCATAGTCAGCCTCCGTTTATCTATGTCGACGATTCAATCATAACCCGCATTCCACTTCTTCAGATTAATCGATGCTACTCGTGGAGTCTAGCTAATCAACAAAAAACAATGACCGATTACTATTCTATATTCAACCCTCTTTACTTTATAAACAAAATAAAGAAGCAGCGAGTTCCTCCTCTGCTTCTTTGTTGCCCCTTATTTCCTCAATCAAAACGGTCATTAAACTTCACGTCAAGGGTTAACCTGATCTCATTTATTTAGCCAGCAGTTTAGGGAACTCATCCAGCAGCATGCTGCTGGTCAACATATCGTCATAATTCCATTTGGTCTCCACAAAAGTAACTTTTCCGCTCTTAACAGCAGGTAGCGAGCTCCACAACGCAGTTTTCATTAACTCATTAAAGGAATTTTCCGCATCAGCATTGGCCGGATAAATGACAAACAAATGGTCACCAATAAGCATCTTATGCATTAGCTCAGGGGAGACCTCAATATAAGGCGCGCCTTCTGCCGGCTCAATTTCCTTCACTGCTTCTGACATTTTGTAGCCCTGCGGCTGATACAGCAGTGCAGGAATGCCACCAGTTTTCATCAAATACATTGTCTTGTTCCAATAATAAATCAGCACTACCGCTGTTTCTCCTTCGGCAAGTTTGCCTTCCTGACGCAATCCGCTCCACATATTCTCGGCCTTGCGATTATATTCGGACAACAGTTGCTCTGCTTCAGCCTTTTTACCCACTATCTCACCAATGACAGGCAGACGCTCAGACAAGGGTTTACTCTGGTCAAATACAACAGTAGGTGATATTTTGGACACTTCTTCATATTGTTTGTCCATCACATAACCTAGCATTGTTAAATCCGGTTCCAGATCCAAAACAAGTTCCAGATTTGTAGGAAATCCGATATCCTGTGCCGGGGTTATCTCCTTGTCCAAATAGACTGATTCTTCAATAAACCGGCGGTCGACACCGACCGGCTGAATCCCGAGTGCCAGCAGGTCTCCGATCGAATTACCCTGCAGCACAATCCGCTGTGGACGCTCTGGAATATCAACCTCATGCCCCTGACTGTCTTTATATACCCTTGTAGATTTTGAATTGGTGGCTGAGTCCGGTGGACTTGTCTCTGTTTGCACAGAGGATAGCGGACTAGGGCCAGCATTCGCAGAATTAACAGGACTGTTCCCTGAAGAGCAAGCACTAAGCATTAAAACAAGACATAACAGCATCGCTGCTCCCATTGACATTTTTGTATTTCTAACCATCAGTAAATCCCCTTTTCCTCTATATTGATAATGATTATCATGATCATTAACAATATAACTTGGCTCAGCCCATCCTGCATTAGACAATCTTAGCCTGATTTTAGGACGATCTGATCCTTTGGCAGAGCCTAGGGTCAATGACTTAAAATTACCCGGAGTCACACCGGTTGTTTTCTTGAAAATACGGATGAAATAGGACAGGTCCGTGTACCCCACTCCGGCGGCAACCTCCTGCAATGATGCATCGGTATTTAGCAGCAGTTCCTGCGCCTTATCTATTCGCGTCCGAATAAGAAAATCAATCAGACTGGTACCCGTCTTGCTTTTGAACTGCTTCGCCACATAGGTCACACTATAATTAAGCTGCTCTGCAATAGAGGATAAGGTAATAGGCTGACTGTAATATTCCCGTATGTATCGAACGGCTTGCTCCACCAGATCCGGCTTGACGGGATAGACTCCATATGCCTGTCTCTGCCGCTCAACTTCGTAGACAAATTGATAAAGCATTGCTTTGATCTGAATCCGTTCAAGTGAACTTGAGTCCAGCCATTTTCGGTGCATCTCCTTTACTTGAGAAAGTAAAACCACTGGAGCATCCGGAGCAAATTCATATTGTTTTTGAAAAGGACTGTTTCTTTCAAAAAGTCTACGTACACCTGATCCGGACGTTAGCGAAAGCGAAGCTTTATAGAAAATAAAATAAAACTCCATTTCCTCCCTGACCCAATCAATATCCAGTTGCCCTCCCTTTCCGCTGTGTAGGATATGAAAACGTTCTGCAGCATGTTTATTTCCATTGAGCCGAAAACCTGCGTTGCCGCGAACCATATATAAAAAACCTGCAGCCGGGAACCTATAGGAGGTCAGCTTGTCGCCGGCCTTAAACAACATATGGCGAATATCAACCAGCCGGATATGTGCATAATCCCAGAGCATCAAATTATCATCAGTATTTAAAATCTTTACTCGCCTCCTTCCTATCGGAAGTATAATTGATAATCATTATCAACCGCAAGAGCTGGAAGCAATATACAAACAAGAAGTCCGAAAAAAGCAGTTAAACATCATCTAAAAAAATAACAATTCGCCTCTAATCGGTAACTTCAATGTGCCAAGTCAACAGACTAATTGTTAAGATCTCCCTCGCCCCCCACCATCTTGAAATCCCGCACCAGTCAAGGGTTTATCCTGTGCGTTATCCATTTTAATTTAATTTTTTTATTCTCAAAATTACTATTTCGAAAATCTCACTATCTTCCGATATGTTCTTATGAGCTATTTGCTCAGAGACAACTTGGGGGAGATGGTAGCATGTTAAAACAACTAAAAAAAAGGCGGTTCGGTTCATCAAGCATAGCAAATACTTTGTCCATTGTACTTTTAGTTATTATTGTTGTCGTCTTCTCAATCTTGGGAACCTTTATGTTTTCCAGCACTCGCAGCATACTTGTGAAACAACAAGAATCTATGCTTCAGACCAAAACACAGGCACTTGTCAGTCAATTTGATGCACTATTTAAGGAAAAGGGTTCACTGGTCAAGCAAATGTCAACGAATAACTTATTCAAACAATACATCGAAACCACCAAATCTCCAGAAATGGCCAAGACTTCACCGCATGCCGCTGAAGTAGCAAAGACACTAGCTGCCATTGTAAAGGTGGAACCCACTTTTGCAGATGCATGGATTGCTAGTACTGCCGGCAAAGGTTTTTACATCCTCAACAATGGTACGACATCAGATGCTGCTTTTAACATTAAAGAACGGCCGTATTATAAGCCAGCAATCGAAGCAGACGGCCTATACTACTCCGATCCTTATATTGACATCACTACAGGCGATATGCTGATGGGTATTTTTTATCCGATAAAAAATGACAACAATACATTAATCGGTTTTGTCGCGGTTGATATAGCGTCTAAAAATATCCCTGAGATAATGGAAAGCTATAAGCTAGGCAGCACTGGTTATTCCATTCTCGCCTCCAAAACAGGTGATATACTGTATCACCCAGACCAGTCTAAGGTCACAAAGGAAAAGATTAATGAGCTGCCAGGTGATCTTGGGGGGATCGGCAAGAAAATGATCGCTGGTGAATCCGGCGTACATCTGATTAATGACAACGGAGAACGCCGTTACATCGGCTATGCTACAAGTAAAGATACCGGCTGGTCCGTAGGTTTAACTATTTCAGAGCGTGAAGTGCTCTCCGAATTAAAAAAGTTCACCTGGATTACTATTGGCGGGTTTGTGGCAGCGGCGATTCTGCTCGTTCTATTTTCGTATATCACACTCCGTTATCTGCTCAGATCCATACCGAAGCTGCTCACCAAAATCAAACGGGTGGAAAATGGGGATTTGACTGTTCAATTTGATGCCTATTCCAACAACGAAATTGGACAAATCTCCAACGGAATATTCAACATGGTCCAGAAAATTCAAGGGATGCTTCAAATAGTGGGTACCTCCGCTCAGGTATTAAACCAGTCCTCAAAAGATCTGCAATCCATTTCTTCCCGTACAGCTATAACGATGAACGATACAGCAACGGCCATTAATGAGATTGCGAATGCGACCAACTACCAGTCGATTGAAACGGATACGATTTTGCAAAAAACCGGATCATTATCTGGTCAAATTGACGAAATCGCAAATGATGCTATAGCCATAGAGACGATGGTGCAGGCTTCTGCCGACCAGAGCGAACTGGGGTTGGGTGTATTGAATCAGTTATCGAAATGGGCAGAAGAAAATCACAACTCCACTCATTCGATATCGTCTGCCATTCATGATATTGATCAAAGCCGTCATGAAATTTCAAGTATCGTGGACACGGTACATCAAATCGCTACGCAAACCAATCTGCTGGCGCTAAATGCTTCCATTGAAGCAGCACGTGCGGGAGAACAGGGGCGCGGATTTGCCGTTGTTGCCGGAGAGGTTCGCAAGTTGGCGGAGCAGACCGCACAGGCCACACAAGAGATTGGCAGAAAGGTTCATGAAATCGAGGAAAAAACTAGAGCATCCGTGGAATACACAGCCCAAGGACTTGAAATTGCCGAAGAAAATGCAAAATCCGTGGAGGCTACGAAACAGGTATTCTTTAGCATCAACAGCGATTTGGAGGCTTTGAGATTACGTATGATTCAAATCAGCAGCAACACCTCCAAAGTCCATAAGCACAAAGATGAGATCCTACAGGCACTCGAAATCATTTCTTCAACTACAGAAGAGAATTCCGCTTCGACGGAAGAAGTTAGCGCAAGCACGCAGGAACAATTGGACAGCATTGAACAGGTTGCCGAGCTATCCCAGCAGCTCAACCAGTTGTCCAAAAAGCTTCAGGACGAATTAAACCAGTTCCAGGTCGAATAGCCCTCTAGTCATCCGTAAGTTACGCAGTCATGAGACTATCCTCCCTTCTAGAAAAATTAAGCAGCCAGTGCATGCCGATAATCCATCGGCGCGCACTGGCTGCTTTTAGTTTCAATTCGCTAGTAATGGTCTCTTCAATCGTACGGTACAGACCTATGATAATTAACTATTTATACGGGTCAGGAATTTCCTCCCACTGACCAGTAAAGATATCTACTTTAATCGTGAATTCCCTGCTTCCTTGCCTAACATCACTGAACAAATAACCATCCCCGATAAACCCTGAAATCCAGTCCGTACCTGTTGGCTTGAAACCCTCTGTATCAAAGATAGGTTGGAGTAACTTATACAGTTCCTTCTGGTATTCTGTACCGTTAGAGATATCCCACAGATCTATCGCTTCTCGGTTTACAAGACTTCTCAGTGGACTGCCAGAAGTTACGTCATGAACCGTTCCGGTAAGCGGATTAATTTTGTAGCTGTTGCCTTCCCCTTCGCCATTCAGTGGATCTATATCCACCCTATATTGATCTCCGTCTTTGCTAAAGGTCCAACCGCTTGCCGGAAGCTGTTTTTCCATCATGGACTTGATGTCCTGTTCACTGAGCGGTGGAGATATAAACGAACCATAGTACATCTGTG
The DNA here is from genome assembly GCF_037965665.1 of Paenibacillus sp. FSL L8-0333. Taxonomy (NCBI): domain Bacteria; kingdom Bacillati; phylum Bacillota; class Bacilli; order Caryophanales; family Paenibacillaceae; genus Paenibacillus; species Paenibacillus sp. FSL L8-0333. Next base: position 2,982,688 of record NZ_CP150186.1, on the reverse strand, counting down.
CGCTCTCAATAGTCAGATTCTTCCCGTAAACGGCAATAACTTCGAGCGGAAACTCAGACATAGAGGCTGCACCAGCCAAGTGGGCTATAATTTGGTCATCTATCAGCTCGTATGAAACTATTGAGCCAAATCCGACCTTCTCTCCCCAAGCTCCCTCAGTGTAATCATATACTTTGGTCAAATGCTTTCCGTCCAGTTCAGCAGATACATAGGTATGGTTATTTCGGTGTGTAATGGAGGATTTCAGCCTCTGATTCAACGTTTCGATCGGATCTTCGACCACAAGCTCTTCCAAGGTAACAGGCTGGAGCACATGAATCTCACTCATAGAAAGTCCGGTACCTGTGCCGGTCGTAATGCGTATGAAGATTTCTTTAGTCCCATCCCCGTTCACATCTGCTTCTTCAATCAATGGAGGCCGAGTTTCATCTTCCCCGGCATTCCACAAGAACGTACGGCTTACTTCACCACGCACATCTACCGTGACTTTATGCAAAAGTGCATTCTCCCCAGTGGGATTAGCAGATACCGTGATTCCGTTTTTTTCCGCCAATAGAGTGCCTTTAACGCTGGAAGCCGTGCTCTCTTTATCCTGCGCTTCTGCCCGAAAAGTAGCAGGAGCGCTCTTTGCCGGGGCTGATGCAGAATTCAGCTTTGCCCCTGTCAGGGTACAGCCACTTAAGACCATAATTACAGCTAGGCCCAGCAGTGAGTTTTTTGCCGTAAATTTTTTGTGTCTGGTAATCATGATAATCCTTCTTTCCATTTCCTTTTTACTGCTCGAAATGCCAGCTGTACCTGCCAACCGGATCGGGTCGGGTAAGGTTTCTAACAATTTGAGAAGTGTCAGGGCATAACTTCTGTGGCACGCTGGTTCAAGATGCTTCAAGGCCAGAGCATCACAGGCAACCTCTTGATCCTCTTTCATTTGGCGTACGGCATACCACAACAGAGGATTAAACCAATGCATGGCCAGCAGCAGACCTGTCAGCAGATTTAGCAAAATATCACGGCGCTTCACATGCGCCAGCTCATGAAGGAATATATGACGGAGCCCGTTCGTCTCCAGAGTGTGTAAAGTAGAGGTGGGCACCAGCAACTTGGGCCGTATAACGCCAAGTAGTGTCGGTACGGCAATCTGCTTCGTCTCGATCAGCTTGACTGGGCGCCGTACCTGCATCTCCTGCTGACAGGTTCGGAACAACCGTTGGATTTCTAAGGAATGAATCTCTGGTTCCCTTCGAACCCGTGCGGTAAATCGCAGTTGTGCTCGAACCGACAAGCCCAGTACCACCGCGGCTCCGCCAAGCCACGCCAAAACCAGTAAATGTAGAGGCTCCCACCCTGAATCGGTCGCCCTGGTAGAACTGTCTATTTGCGGATTGACTTGTGCCACATCATCCGATGCCGATGCTCCCGGCAAAGGTCCAGTTTCTGCAATTCCAGTAACTGACGCTGCTTCCTCTTCCTCTCCGGTCAACCCGGGCATATAAGTAAAGCCGACTTCCGACTGTACTGACGGAAAAATGGTACTCTGCGCCGCTTCTTTCTCCAGCGGCAACAGATTAAAAATACTAAATGTGCTTTCTGGTGCCCAAGGTATTGCCAGCCTCAGGATCAGTGGTATCCACAGAAGATACGTCCAGGTAGGTTTTAGACGATCCTTGAACAGGAACCGGGTCAATAAGATCAGCAGAGCCAGCACGCTCGCCATGGCAGACAGCGACAATACCTTGACGAACAGATTGTATGCAGCTTCCAGCAAGCGGCTCAGTCCTTTCGTTCATCCAAAATTCTCTTCAATTCTTCAATATCTTCCCGGGACAACTTTTCATCCTGCAAAAAATTGACCAACATCGGGCGTAGAGTTCCACCGTAGATCCGCTTCAGAAAGGATCGTGTCTCCGATTGGACACATTCCTCTTCCCTCACCAGCGGATAATATGAATACAACCTACCTGTCTGGTTATAACCAATAGCCCGCTTCTCTGTCAGACGCTTAATCAACGTCCGTACCGTCTTTGGGTTCCAGTCCCTGCTGCCTTCTAGTGCTTCAACAATCTCACCTGCAGTGCGCGGGGCACTTGCCCACAGCACCTTCATCACTTCCCACTCGGCATCCGAAATCCTTGGAGTTTCCTTAGACATAATACTATCCACCATTCTTTCCTGGCATGACTACATTTGTAATCCAATATCCAAAATATACAAGTCAGCTTCGTTTATGTCAACCCCAAACTCCCTGTTCACACACGGTATATGGACAATGTACACGTAGATTCATGGTCACGTACATTAATAGCAATAATACGGCTTATTAGTCAAAGATGACTTCAATGAGGTGGAACCTATGCCTATAAAAACAGGTAATCAATACATCGAACGAATCGACCGGCAAAAGATCAATATCTGGTACAGAGGAACACGTATTGAAGGTCCTTTATCCAAACACCCTGCCTTTCAGGGTCTCATACAAACACAAGCTGAAATGTATAACATGCAGTGTGATGAACGTTATTTGGCGCATATGACCTATCCTTCACCTGATACTGGAGATCCTGTTGGTTTATCTTTTCTTCCACCCAAAAATGCTGAAGATTTAGAACGCCGGAGAAAAATGATTGAACTTTGGTCCAATAGACATCATGGATTTTTAGGACGCTCCCCCGATTATATGAATACAGCCATTATGTCTCTCTTCACAGCTGCTGATATCCTTGAGGACCTTAATCCGAAATATGCTGAGAACCTCAGAAAATACTATGCCTACTGTCGTGATTATGACATTACCTTATCCCATGCCTTCATCCAGCCTCAAGCCAGCAAAATATCCGGCCAGATTGATGCTACAGAGGATTCTATCGCTGCTAAAGTCGTAGAAATCAATGATGAGGGGATGATTGTTACCGGTGCTTTTATGATGGCAACACAGGGAGCTACCTGCGATGAAATGCTTGTATTCCCGACTCCCTCACCCTCACTTGTGGATGATGATAATCCCTTTGCGTTTGCCTTTGCGGTGCCTAATGATCTGCCTGGAATGACTTTTTTTTGCCGTGAAAGCTACGCTGCCTCATCTACTTACGACCATCCGTTAAGTTCAAGATATGAAGAAATGGATACCCTTGTTATCTTTGACCGTGTACTTATCCCTCATGATCGTATATTTTATTATGGCGATGAAATGTACTGTTCCCGATTATTCGGCGAGAGTAACTTTCATACGCATATGGCCCACCAAATTGTCACCCGCTATATTACAAAAACCGAGTTTTTTCTTGGTATGCTAGAGTCTTTGGCTGAAGAACAAAACGCTGTCCTTGAATCCTACACGATTTTGCCTATTTCCAGAATATTAACCTATTTAGAAACTTTCAAAGCCTTAAGACTTGCAGCGGAAATAGGGGCTTCGCTCGACAAATTTGGATATCTCGTTCCAGACAAGGGACCACTATTGGCTTCAACCATTCACTTTTCAGAGTTTTATCCAGAAATGGTTGAAATGGTTCAAAACCTCAGTTCAAGCGGTCTCATCATGATCCCCTCTGAAGCCGACTTTACATCAAGCGCTGGTTCTTATCTTTATGAATATTTGAAGGGGAATGTCTCGGATGCATGGTATCGAAATGCCTTATTCCGGCTGGCGTGGGAACTAGGAGCGGGTGCATTCGGAGGTCGTCAAACCCAGTTCGAGCGGTTATTTTTCGGCAACTCCCAAACGGTGGCCTGGCGTATGTACAACAGCTATGATAATCACGAATATTTCCGTCAAATCGTTCACGATTTTATTGCCCCCGATACCCCCTTGCCTAAGTCAACAACGGATGGAATTTCCAATTAGTAAAGAGTTGCAAAGGCTTATAATGATGTGTTTTAGGATTGATTAAGAGACTGCTTTCGTTCTCTTTCAGTCCTTTTTGAGCTCTATTCACAATCAAAATTATGAAGAACTAGATGCTTTTTCATACCTTCACTGGACAATTCTGTAATAAGTTGTTTATAGTTTATTAGCATTAGGAAGTGATTTGCTAGCTTAGGAGGGAACAATGAACTATGGGCCATATCATAGTCGTAGAAGATGAACGTGCAATCAGTGACTTAATTACTATGAATCTAAAATTAGTCGGACATACCTATAGCAAGGCTTATCGCGGGCTGGAGGTTATTGAACTGCTGGAACGTGAAAAGGCCGATTTAATTCTGCTCGATATAATGCTGCCCGAACTGGATGGTTTTGAGATCATGCAGCGGATTGCTCACTTACAAATTCCGGTGATTCTAATCACCGCTAAAGATTCACTGGCTGATCGCATCAAGGGCTTTGAGCTGGGCGCCGATGATTATATCATTAAACCTTTTGAAATCCTTGAATTGTTGGCAAGAATCAATGTGGTGTTACGCAGGAGCGAAAAAGGCACTTCCAATTTTCTTTGTGAAAACGTTGAGGTACGTTATCTTGAGAGGCTTGTCATGGTGGATCAACTACCCGTAGATTTAACCGCTAGGGAATTTGAGCTTCTTGAAGTCCTTATCCGCAACAGAAACATTGCTTTATCAAGGGAAAAGTTGCTGGAATTAGCCTGGGGCTATGATTTTGAAGGAGATACCCGTACCGTAGATGTCCACATCAGGCAGCTGCGCAAAAAACTAGGCTGGGAAGAACGAATTAAAACCGTATTTAAGCTTGGTTACCGCTTGGAAGTTCAGGTCTAGTATGAGATTCTGGCATAAAATTCTGCTGTCAGTCCTCGCCTTCTTCATCGTCGCCCTAGATGTGAGTGTAATAATGATTATGAAAAAAAGCTGGCAGCTGAACATGGACAGCGAAATGCAGCGTGCTTCAAGCGAACAGCTATTAATTGCAAACAACATTTATGAAAATCTTGAATCGATTCAGACCCGTGGGGCCACACTTACCTCTACTTTAATCTCCAGCGTGGCTCAATCCTATGGTGAATTTTATCATAAGCAGGGAATCGGACTACAGCTCTGGGAGAATGACCAGCTGGTTTATCCGAATGCCGGAGTCCCATCCGTCTCAACGCCGGAATCACATTCTATTCAACTCTCTACTGAGCTCCCTGCTCCCTATCAAGCTTTGACGATCGTTTATCAACGTGATATCAGTGACCTGTATGCTAAGCAGCATGAGCTGAACCGTTTTTTTGTAATGATTAACTGGATTATCGGTCCAATTCTGCTCCTATTACTCTACTTGCTGATCCGGCAGTTGACCAAACCACTTAAACAGCTTTCAAAGACTACAAAAACGATCGCTGAAGGCAAATATACTGAGCGTGTGCAGTTGCGCAGTAAAGATGAATTTGGTGAGTTAGCCCTGAACTTTAACCGAATGGCAAACGCAGTGGAACAGCACGTGATCGAACTGTCTAATATGGCCGATGAAAAGCAGAGAATGGTCGATAACCTCGCCCACGAACTGCGCACACCTTTAACCAGTATGCAGGGATTTGCTGAATTTCTGACTTCCGCAAATATAGGCCAGGAAGAACAGCAGATGGCAGGTCAATATATCCTTAGTGAAACCTTACGCCTGAAGAATTTAGCCTTCAAACTGCTGGATTTGTCCGTCCTACGGCATCATCCTCTGACTCTGAAACAAGTAGACATATCAGATTTGTTCAAATCGGTTAAACAGATTGTGCAGCTTAAATTGGACGAAGCAGGCATCAAACTAGAAATGGATTATTCGATCCCTGCGGTTTGGGGTGATCATGATCTGCTAGCTTCCTTCTTGGTTAACCTTGTCGAAAATTCCATTCATGCATCTCCGCAAGGGAGCACCATCCGCTTGCTTGCCTATGCATTGCAAAATGAAGCCATATTGGAAGTATGTGATTCGGGATTTGGGATGACCCCGGAACAGAGCGCGCGTGTTTTTGAACCCTTTTATCGAGGTGAAAAATCGCGCACACGCGAATACGGGGGTGCGGGTCTTGGTTTATCTTTATGCAAGCAAATCGCAGATGCACATCAAGCCAGAATTTCACTGAATTCTACTTTAGGTCAAGGAACAAGTATCCGCATCTTTTTACAACTCCATAACATCTGTTCACCTACTCTATAACATCTATAGTTTAAGGTTAGGAAGATTCAGCATCATCCGAAGCAAATGGAGGTTATTCAAGTGAATAACAAAAAATTCCCCACTGCTTTAGCTGTACTCCTGTTCTCGGGGAGTCTGCTAATCGTCAGTGCAGTCATTCAAAACACCACCCATTTAGCTTTAACCAACATCAAAACCCCAGGGGTGAAGTTGGAAGCACCCACGCGGGTGTCCACAGAGAATGACGATCTACAACCGCAGACGAGCCCTAAAGAAATACAACAAATTAACAATTTCATAGACATGGCTGGTAATGAGACTTCTGTATCCAAACGGAACACTGTTACACCGCCTGCTGTAGGGCATTTGAGTCAAAGCGATACCGTTGCTCTCGCTGCTTCAAGCGTTCGCAAATTATTCGAAGTGGACATGGGAAAGCTGCAGATGCGGGTTATTCTGAGTGATACCCGAACCTCGCTGCCGTGGACATGGGCTGTACATTTCAGTCCATATAACGCCAAGACCCTAGAAGGGCAAGGTAAGGAATTCTGGGAATACGATGTACTAATTGATCCCATAAACGGTATGGTAGTGAATACGACCGCGATTAATAATTCTCTGAAAAGAACACCAATTAGCCCTTCTGCTGCCAGCGCCATCTATAAAGATGCTAGTTGGATCAATACGGCCATTACTATCCTTACAGATAAACAAAAAGAAAGCCGAAAAATTGTTACAGCAACACTAATCAACACTGAAACCAATGATAAACGCGGCATGGTCGCTGTTCAGATGATGCTGGAAGATGGCAGCAGCTACACGGCAGAAATGCGTTATCCTGATCAAAGTCTGCGCTGCCTTACCTACGAGACTGCTCAAGTAGTGAAATAAATCAAAAATAGAATCAGCTCTTCACTAATCCTACTTTTATGTCGATAATTTATAATACATGGAAAAGTATGGAGGAGCATATGAACACTAATCGCAGAACCGAACCTTTTCGATATACCCTTAAAGAACCTGTAACATTTGATCTTCATATTCTTACTATTAACGGCATCCAGGTTCCTTCCAAGCCTGTAAGGGCTGTATTGTTCGACATCAGTCGATCGGGTTGCCACTTATCGTTACCCCTCAATATCAACCCAGAAAATAACCTAGTACGCATTGGCATGGAAATGAATCTTACGGATGAATCTATGTACATAGAAGGAATATTGAAATGGAACAAAGAACAACAAGGCAGTTTCCACTACGGCATTCAGTTGGACATCCCTGAGAATGACGGTGAACGACTCCCAAGGGTACTTCGCATACTTGCTGGAGAAGGCAAAATATTAGTTCGTTAAGATAACAAAAAAAGAGTAGTTTTAAACTAAAAAAGCAACAACCCCGCGTTTTCATGCAGGGTTGTTGCTTTTTAGCTATTGCGATCCAAACTTATTGTTGTAATCCGAAATTACAGACTAACATTTCCTGAATTTTATTCTTGAGGCACATCCCGTTCAGGGGATGCTGCTACAGCTTTTTCTTTCTCCAGTACCTCTCTTAAATCATCCTGAATTCTGCGATTCCATAAGGGAACCCCTGAGCGATAAGCAGCTCTACCTGTCAAATGCGCAGATAAAGGTGAGGTCATAAATACAAAGACAATCCCCAGTAGCAGCTTAGCACTTATATGATCTAGAAAAAATGCAAAATATAGAAAGGCCCCGCTCAGAACACATAAAACACCAAGGGTTGCACTTTTAGCAGCGGCATGCGATCTCAGATAAACATCAGGCAGCCGAATCAGTCCATAAGCACTTACAGCACTAAGCAATGCCCCCATCAGAATTAACAAAGCAAACAGCAATTCACCGACTGTCTTGATCGTTTCCATGTTCTAGCACCACTCCCCTTTCGATGTATCTGGCAAATGCCGTCGTGCCGATAAAGGAAAGAATGCCTATTAACAAAATAATTTCGATAAAAGCCTGCGTTCGGAGTAAAACAGAAAGAACGGCTACCATGGCTAACAGATTAATTCCAATCGTATCCAGTGCTGCTACCCGGTCAGGCAAAGAAGGTCCCTTCAACAAACGCCAGGCGCATACACCAATCGCCAGCGCCATAATCGTAAGCGAGAGCATAAGAATAAAATGGATCATAAACGGGTCACCTCCAATATCGCACGCTCAAAGGTGTCACGGATATTCGCTCTGAACTGTGCGGGATCATCAACATCCATGGCATGAATATACAAAGTCCGGTTATCATCCGATACTTCAAGTACCACAGATCCGGGAGTAAGGCAGAGCAATGTGATCAAAGTAGCCACTTCCCAATCCGATTTCAGCTCTGTAGTATATTTCAAGATTGCTGGACGTATATTAAGCTCCGGTCTCAGAACGGCTTTTACCACTACATAACTTGAAACGACCAGTTCCCGCAGCAGCAAAAGGATTAGCTTAATAATTGCCCACACTTTTCCTAGATATAATCTGGGCCAAAAACGTCGCATTCCGAGCAGAATGAGGATACCGATCAAGAAACCAATGACGAAACGTGGCCCAGTCCAGTCATTGTGCAGGAACATCCACAGGAATGCTATCATGAAATTCAATAATAGTTGAAAAGCCATAGTATCACTCCTTCATGACAGCGTTAATGTATAGTGCTGGATCAGCCAGTACGGCTCCGGCTTGACTCACAAAACCGTTTACCGTCTCCGCACCTACACCCATCAGTATTACAATCACGAACAGAACAGCCGCCGGTGCCATCATGGCTTTATAATGAAGCGGTTTGACTTGTTCTTCCCTTTTCTCGCCACCCCAGAATACTTGCTGGAATACCTTGATCAAGGAATATAACACTACAAAGCTGGATGCAAGTGCAATCAGCGCCAGAGCCACGTGATTCTCTCCAAATCCACTACGCACCATCATCACTTTTCCAGCGAAACCACTAAGGGGTGGAACACCAACCAATGCCAAAGTCAGTACAAAAAACATCCAGCCGGTCCACGGATAACGTCGGATCAAACCACCCATTTCTTTTAATCGGTCGGTGCCCGAAGCTGAGATAATCATCCCACCCAGGAAAAATAATAATGCTTTGGCAACCATGTCATGCATTAAATAAAACACTACACCATTTAACGAATCCTGAGTTGCGACAGAGATCCCAAAAGCAATAAATCCTACACTGATGATGATATTATAATTAAATATTCGGCCCAGATCGTTGTAAGCCAATGCCCCGATTGCCCCAAGTATCATTGTCGCCCCCGCCATCCAGGCAATCAATGTATGGGTGAGTCCCGGTTCTTGAATAAAAATCAAAGTAAAGGTACGTGTAATTGCATACAATCCTACCTTGGTTAACAAAGCCCCAAACAGGGCTCTAACAGCCAATGGCGGTGCACTATAGGAATCGGGAAGCCAGAAAAAGAGCAGCAAACCTGCCTTAATCGAAAATACAATTAGCAGCAGGACCGCAATGACGTTCATTACACCGCCTTGTCCCGCCTCTGCTACACGCATAGATAAATGCGCCATATTCAGTGTGCCTGTCGCAGCATATAAATAAGCAATCGTCGCCACAAACAAGGAAGAGGAAATCACATTAATTAATACATACTTTAATGTCTCTCGAAGTTGACCCTTGGACCCACCAAGTACGATCAAAGCGTAAGAAGCAACTAACAGCACCTCAAAGCAGACAAACAAGTTAAACAGGTCCCCGGTGAGGAAAGAGCCAAAAACCCCGGTTAATAAAAAATGGAAAAACGGGTAGTAATAAAACCGTTCTCTGTCTTCCCCAATGCTAGCGAAGGAAAAAAACAGACAAGCCGCACCAACAATGGCCGCTGTCAACACGAGCAATGCCGAAAACATATCGGCAACAAACACAATGCCATAAGGTGGACGCCATCCCCCCATATATAAGGTCTGGATACCGTTTGTATTTACCTGATACACAATGAATCCTGCAACAAAGATATTTAAAAACACACTGACGGCACTTATGATTCGTTGCAGACGTACTCGTTCTTTCAGAAAAATGAGTATAACTGCCGTAATGGCCGGAATCAGCAGAGGCAGCACTAACAAGTTGTTCATCGTCTCTCCTCCTTGGTTCCTTCCACATCATCGGTACCCGTCGAGCGGTAAGTCCGGTATGCCAAAACAATAAAAAATGCTGTTACTCCAAAGCTAATTACAATAGAGGTCAAAATGAGCGCCTGCGGCAAAGGATCGACATAAGCTTCCGCTTCCTCACCCAGCAATGGTGCAGCACCTGTCTTGAGGCCAGACATTGTCAGTAACAACAAATGAACGCCGTGCGTTATTAAAGTGGTTCCCAGAAGGATACGCAGCAAGCTTTTGGAAAGAACTAGATAAACACCTACGGAAAACAGTACACCGATCGCCAGGGCAATAATAAGCTCCATTAGCTATCCCTCCCGATCGTAAATATGATATTCATAGTGACACCAATAACAGCTAAGAAAACACCGAGATCAAAGAACATTGCTGTGGTCAGTTCTGTTTTGCCCATAAGTGGCAGTTGGAAATAGCCAAACGCTTGGCTCAGAAAAGGTACATCGAATAAAAACGAACCTATTCCTGTAAGAAAAGCTACAGATACCCCTATCGCGATTAACTTACGATAGTCGATAGGCAATACCTTCTCAACCATATCAATCCCAAAAGTAATGGCGAGCAGTACCAATGCGGCTGATGCCATCAAAGCCCCAATAAATCCGCCTCCCGGATTATTATGTCCGGCGAAAAACAGATAAAGCGAAAATATTAGTATCATAACGAAGGCTACTTTAGCTACCGCTTGTAGTAACACATCATCACTTACAGAAGAACGTGGTTTATTATCCTTCACAGCCCGCTTCAGTGGGGCAATAGTTCCATCCGTATCCAACTGCAGTTTGATCATGGAATAAATAGCAAGTGAGGCAAGGCCAAGCACTGTAATTTCAAACATGGTATCAAAGCCGCGGAAATCAACGAGCAGAACATTAACAATATTTTTACCGCCACCCAAGGTATAGCTATTCTCCACATAATATTTCGAGATGGATTCGAACGGACTACTGCCTAAAGCAGCAAGTGCAACCAATGTCATGGTTATTCCCATCCCGATGGAAATAATTAGCTTAGGCAAGCGGGACCGAAGTTTGAACGGTTCTTTCTCCAGCTTAGGCAAATGCCGAAAACATAGCAGGAACAATGTAACGGATACTACTTCGACAATCATCTGCGTAAGCGCCAGATCAGGTGCCCGGAACAGAACAAAGAGTAAAGTAACCATATAACCAACCATTCCTGTTAACAAAATGGCTGTGATTCTGGAACGTACAAATGGGATAGCCAAAGCGCCCACAAGCATAACCATAACAACAATAACTTCAAACAACGAAAACGGAGCATATTCAGTTGTCCCAAGCGTAATTCCATCGGTATACCACACGGCTCCACCAATGGCTACGATCAGGAAAGCGAAGATATACATCAAGTAATGGCGCATGGAACCTGTCATATAGGTGCCAGTCAACGCCCTAGACGATTTCTCGACCAGCCGGATTACTCCGTCATAGACTTGATTTAAAGTGTAGCCACTGCCCCATTCTTTATCGACCAGACTCCAGCGGCCATAGATTCGGTATACAATAATACCAAGAATCACAACACCAAGTGTCATCCATATTTCTGGTGTAAAGCCGTGCCAGAAATGAATATTCACAACAAAGGGTTCTCCGGTCTGCAAGATTGGGTGAATAGCATTCATTGCAGGGATAATAAGTGTATTGGATAATATATTCGGGAAAAAACCGATAAATATAGACAGCACTGCTAGCAGGCACGGGGCAAGCAGAAGTCCAAATGGGGCTTCATGCGGTTTTTTGTCCAGCTTCTCAGGCTGATATTTTCCGAAAAAGGTGTGAAAAACCAAAATCATACTGTATGCAAAAGTAAACACGCTGGCAATCCAGGCCAAAACCGGGAAGAGCGTAAACAACGAGGGAACAGACAATATATCCAGGTTTCGGATATTCAGAACAGCTGTAAAAAACATTTCTTTACTTAAAAACCCGGAAAATGGCGGCAAACCAGCCATCGAGAAACTGCCGATCATCGCTACCGTAAAGGTAACCGGCATAATGGAAATCAGTCCGCCCAACTTCCGCAGGTCGCGGGTACCCGTCTCATGGTCAACTATACCGACCATCATAAACAAAGAGCCTTTAAAGATGGCATGGTTAATAAGGTGAAAGATAGCCGCTGTTGTTGCAGCAGTGTAAAAGACTGAATCTCCCCCTACATAAAATGCCGCTGCCGATCCCATTCCCAGCAATCCCATAATCAGTCCAAGTTGACTAATCGTTGAATAGGCTAATAGAGCCTTCAGGTCCGTCTGCTTCATCGCCTGGATAGAGCCATAAATCAAGGTGATCAAACCGACGCCTGACACAACCCAGAACCACTCATATTGCCCCGCAAAAACAGGGCTGAAACGGGCGACAAGATACAATCCAGCTTTAACCATCGTTGCCGAGTGAAGATAGGCGCTAACGGGTGTAGGTGCCTCCATGGCATCTGGCAGCCAGATATGAAACGGGAACTGCGCTGATTTGGTGAAGGCGCCTAAAAGAATTAGTAGCATCGCCGGAATAAATAAAGCATGCCCGCTAATATCGCCAACCTCACTCCAAATTTCCCGGATACTAAAGGTGCCTGTCATTACATAAAGCATTAAAAAGCCGGCAAACATCGCTAAACCACCAAATACGGTAATCAACATAGATTTGAGAGCACCATACCGCGATTTTTGCCGCCGATGCCAAAAGGCAATTAACAGAAATGACGAAACACTTGTTAATTCCCAAAAGCCGTATAACACCATCAAGTTATCCGAGAGCACAACGCCAAGCATCGCCCCCATAAACAACATTAGATAAATATAAAAAGGGGTTAACGCTTCTTTTCGCCGGTCAAGATAATAAATTGAATAGATAATTACAAGACTACCCATCCCAGTGATTAGCAAAGCAAACAACAAACTTAATCCATCCAGATGGAAAACTAAATCAATTCCTAGTGAAGGAATCCATGAAATGGTTTCATATCCCAAATCCCCACCCTTAATAACGGGAATCCGGGTTAAGAAATAAACAAACAAAACGAGTGAACCAGGGAAAACAAGCCATCCTCTATGAAGGTTGGGTGCTCTCTTGGACAAAAGTGCGATTACTAAGGCCATTAGAAACGGAACAAGTATGATTACATGCAGCAAAGGCAGTCCTCCTTTTCCACTTGAGCTTATCAAGTTGTGAACTTTAGTACTTACTTTTTCACCAAAAGCCAAAGATCATATGATTGGTAGGGCCTTATATACAAGGCCCCAATGTTGATAAGGGCAAGCCCGATTATAAAGAATCGGTCAATGTGCCATCACAAATATGCAGATATCTAGCCTTTCCATCTTCCTGCTCAATTCTGAATAAACCGTTCTCAAATTCTGTGTGTAGTTCGTGAAAGAACTTTCCCTTAAGCGAATACTCTCCCTGAGGTTCATCACTGAGCTGATATTCAGCCCCGTTTTTGACCAGGTAGGCGATAACGCCTTCCTCATGGGTTTCTTCCAACCCGGCGCGCATCCGCTGCACAGCCACGACATGCAGATCCATCATTTTCATTTTACCAATGAGTTCATTGATGAAATTACGTTTGGTAAGCTCCTGCCACCGAGTTTGAGCAGATTGTCCAATGACGATCTGTGTAACCTCATTCTCTTCAGCAACTTCTACAATAATATCTGTTGTTTTTCGGCCTTCACGTTTCCGAATGATAAACTCTGCGCCAGCTTCATCGGCAAGACGTTTCCAGACCGTCATATACATTTCTTTGCTCTGATTATATTCATCAATATCCGAACTATCGACATTTAATACAAACAATGGCGCCCCTATAATTTCAGATAGTTGGACACCACGCCGGATTAAACGCTCCCCATGCGGACCATAATGAACACAAACCATAATCTTTTCATTGTGTATGACCTTCACCCTCCTGTAACATGGCCAAGAAATACAAAAGGAGCCCACTGGCGTTAGGCCCCTTGCGTATTTCTAAAACCCGATAAGTTATACTTAATTATATCTATTCCTATGTTTTTTGTAAAGTTTGATGGTTATCATGGAACATATTTCTTTTTAATGCTTGTATCATGCCCTTCTTTTGCAGGTGTCATTCAATGCATTTTATACATTCCTTTACAGGAATATTCCTGTCATGGTATATTAAAATTAATATTACAAACAGGAAATAACAAAAAGGAGGCGCTATAGAGCCGTTTAACCATGGTGCGTCATTAATAGAGCGAATGAATTTAATGAATCGAAGTGATCCTCGTTTATGAATACTAACGTTATGAGTGCCTTAGCTGAGCCACACCGCATGCAGATCGTTGAACTATTACGGGTTAATCCCTTAACCGTTGGGGAGATTGCAGAAAGTCTTCAGCTACGGCAGCCTCAAGCGTCCAAGCATTTGCGTGTCCTTAGTGAAGCAGGCTTAATTGAAGTTCAAGCTGTTGCTAACAAGCGCATTTGCAAGCTCCGTCCTGATCCATTTAAGGAAATAGACGATTGGTTAGACTCCTACCGCCATATATGGGAAGAACGATATGATCGACTGGATGATTATTTGCAAAAGCTACAGAGCAATGAAAACAATAAAAAATCATAGTCTCAGGCTGAAATTGGCAGGAAGCAAACAAATTTGAGGAGGATCTATCCCATGACAAATTCTAACCCGTCCAACCAAGTGGTATCCAAAATTGTTGATGGCAACACGTTAGTATTAGAGCGCGTATTCCAAGCTCCACGTGAACTTGTATTCAAAGCTTTTTCTGAGGCTGAGCATTTGAAGCACTGGTGGGGTCCAAAAGGTTGGACGCTTCCCGTATGTAATGTCGATTTCCGTCCAGGGGGTACTTGGCATTATTGCATGAAGTGCGAGGATAAGAATCAAGGTGATTTCTACGGTATGGAGTCTTGGGGCAAGGCATTGTATAAGGAAATTACAGTCCCAGAACAAGTCATTTATACAGATGGGTTCTCAGATGCAGAGGGTAATATTTCAAAAGATTTGCCTGAGACGCTTGTCCAACTAGATTTTATCGTCCTGGATGGTCAAACGAAGCTGGTGAATACCGGTAAATACTCTTCTCCGGAAGCCTTGCAACAAGTTATTGATATGGGGATGTTAGAGGGGATTTCCCAAACCTTCGACAATTTGGATGCCCATCTCGAGAATTTACAGAAGAATAACTAGAGCAGCTATGTGCTAGCCATGACCCTTTTCATCGATAAATAGGACGAAGCAAGGCTACTCTCTCCCGCTCGTCCTATTATGTTTATTTTGCAGGAAATAAGAACCTGATACTATTCGGAAAATATTGCAGGAAAAACATGTCATTATGCGTGCCCAGCGGATCCGTCTCAAACTTCACACGCTGATCAGCTTCATCAATCTTCTCTTTTAAAATATCATAAGCACGTTTGCTGTTAGGCACCATGTCCTTCTGGACATTTGTCTTGTGGATACCTTCCTGTTCACCAACATACATATAAATTCTGCATTCCCTATCTAGTCTTGAAGCTTCCATGTAATGAATGAAATCTTTAAACCATACAGACGCAGATATGAATATAAAATTTCCAAAAATAGCTTCAGTCTTGTACATTGCGTACAGACTTATTAATCCACCTAGTGAAACACCACCCAAAGCCAATTTCTTCGGCTCGTTAGAGATGCGATAGGAGCTTTTGATATAGGGTACAAGATCCTGATAGACGTAATTCAAATAATCATCGCCCTTGCCCCCAAAGGACCAATCCTTAAAAAGAGCAGGCATTTCCCAAGGTGTATATTCATCATTCCGCAGTTGAGAATCAATCCCGATAAAAATAACCGGCTCTGTTACTCCCTCTTCCACATCTTTCTCTATAGCTATAATCGCCTCTTTGAACAAAAAATCTCCATCCTGTAAGAAAACCGCTGGAAATATCCGCTCCGGAAATAGATGATATTCTTTCGGTAAATACACGGTAATCTGACGATCTATATGTTCAAAAAGCACAAGCTCGCCTGCCCTAATTTGCGTCATATCCCCACTCCTTAACAGTTCAGCACTCGAAACGCTCTACTCATAATCGTTGGCACTACAGAAGCGTGATTTTCATTGGGTGCGACATAGTGCTCAACCTCTAAATTAGGCAGAGCATATTCATTCATTTTTGAAAATAATAATGCTGCGTCATCGACCATAAACGACTCTTCACTCCCTACGGTAATCAATAACTTTTGTTTATCGGTCATCTTCACTTGACCATTGTTATTAAACCGCTCCGCATACGTCAGGATTTCATGATCATTCCACCAAATGGATGGACTAGAGGCCAAATAATACTGGAATAGCTTCGCACGAGTGAATAACGTCCAGAGGACAAATAAACCGCTGAGAGAGTGACCAAACAAGGCTTGTTTATGCTGATCCACATTATATTTCTTGTTGATTGCTGGCATTAACTCTAATTCTAAAAAAGCTAAAAACTTCTCAGCCCCACCATGTGGTCCTATGTCAGCATTTTTCAATCGATCCGGATATACATACTGCCTCGCAGGAGGTGTGAAATCATAAAATCTTCTTTTAGAGACCTCTTCATCTGTACCATAATGTCCAATTCCAATCACAATTGCTGGTGCAATAAAAGTTTTTGGGGCATTTCTTGACTGCAGTTTTACGACATCCCGACCTAATTGAAAATATGAATTACCATCGAGCATGTAATATACTGGAAAGCCCTTTTCTGGTGCTGCTTCTCTGGGAAGAGAAACCTTTATATCGTACGTGTAACCCATATACTGAGATTCAAGTTTCCATGATTCTGTGTGTTCGAGCTCTACTTGTGTTGTCATTTTTTCTGTACTCTCTCCCCTACACTCTTGACTTGGCTAATAAATATAAGAAATATGGAATACCAATAATCGAAACGACTATACCCACGGGTAACTCTGCCGGCTGAAATATTGTTTTGGCAAAATAATCTGAGATCACCAGCAAAAACATCCCAACCACTGCACTGGATAACATAATATAGCGGTGATTAATTCCTACTAATCGTCTGGCGATATGAGGAGCCATCAAGCCTATAAAACTTATAGAACCGGATACAGATACACAAACACTTACAATCCCCACACTGCATAACAGAAAGATCAGCTTTTCTTTTTCTACCGAGATCCCCAAGCTTTTTGTACTGGAATCCTCCAATTGAAAATAATTGAGTAAATAGCTTTTTCGATACATTACAAATCCTAAAATAAGCACCCAAGGTGCGATCATAATGATATAAGTCCAGTTCGCGCTATAAATACTTCCGACACTCCAAACCGCGGCCATTTCATAATCACTTGCATTCATTTTCAGAGAAATATACAACGACAACGCACCAAAACCACTACTAATCGCGATCCCTGTCAAAATCAAGCGTTGCATATCGAGTGCACCATTCCGCCAAGAGAAAATAAAGATAATCACAACTGCGGCAAGCCCACCTACAAAACCAAACAGCGGCATGGCTAGTATCGAGAACCAGCTTTCTTTGAAAAAAGTAACTCCCGACATCTGAAAGAAAAACATAAACGCGACAATGGCAGCTCCAGCGCCTGCATTAATCCCAAGGATCCCTGGATCAGCCAGCCCGTTACGGGTAATTCCTTGAATGACAGTTCCCGCCATCCCCAGACCTATTCCTACTAATGAGGCAATAATGATCCGTGGTAACCGAAACTGAAAAATAACCAGGTCAAATTTAGGGTTAGGATCTATTCGCAGCAGCGTTTTTATCACATCCATTACAGACATATCAAACACGCCATTCGTAAGATGAAAATACCCCGCCACAAGGGTTAACAGGATAAAAACTAATAGTGTCAGCATATAGCGGCTAAACTGTATTTTACTTCTATCCACGCTGCTCTCCCCCTTTAACCCGAATTAAATAAAGGAAGAACGGGATTCCAATAAAGGCTGTTACAACACCGATTGGCGTCTCAAACGGAAAGTTAATATAACGGCTTAAGACATCGCATAACGCTAAAAAAACAGCTCCAATCACCGCTGAGCAAGGAATGATAAAGCGATAGTCTATACCTACGATAAAACGTGTAATATGAGGAATGATTAGGCCCACAAAGGCTATCTTGCCAACTAAAGCTACTGCTGTCCCGGTCAGACATATAACAGATATAATACTGACAATTTTCACCCATTTTGTTCGTTGACCCAAGCTAATCGCCGTTTCATCCCCCAGGGAAGCAACCATTACTGATTTAGAAATACTAACCGCCAAGAGCAGTCCAACGATTATAAAAGGAATCGATAATATTAGCATATCTGGATTAACGGTATGTATTTTCGAGCTATACCAAACGCTAACATTTTGTGAGACTTGAAAAAACATCGCTACTGCTGAGGCGATACTACTTAAAAAAGTACCAATTACAGTCCCAATAATAGCTAACCTGACTGGTGATAAACCGTTTTTGACCAAGGAACCAAATCCGAAAACCAAACCCGCTCCGATGGCTGAACCCACCATGGATAAAATAATCATCTGAACATTCGATAATCCCGGATAAAACACCATAGCCAACGTAATAACAAATGCCGATCCGTCATTTACTCCCATAATCGATGGTGATGCAAGATAGTTACGTGTAACCCCCTGCATTAACGCCCCTGAAACAGCCAGAGCCGCTCCAACTAATAAAGCGGCGATTACACGCGGAAATCTAGATGTCATAATAATGTTGTGGTCCACATTATTAGCATCGAAGTGTGTAATCGCCTGCCATATTGTCAATATTCCAATATCTTTAACACCATATAAGACGGATACAACAATTGCTAATACGATGAATAATGGAGAAGTTGATAGGATCAATATAACTTTCCAATTTTTTGTATTCATTTTATTCATCGCACCTTTGGTTTTACTTCAACAGGTTTTCAATTGCTGCATCCAGGAATCTTACTTTAGACCAAGCCGTTCCACCTTGTGCCAACGGATCAATTGCATTTACAAACACATGATTATTTTTGACAGCAGTAACGCTTTTGAAGATCGGATTCTTGAGCAAATCATCAAGTGCTGTTGCATTATCAGTATTCTCACTAGTCTCAAACTGCAAGAAAATATAGTCCGGATTAATATCCGCCAAAGCTTCTAATGAAAGCTCTGCTTGTGCCTCTGTAGAGGAGATCACCTCAGGAATGGCAGCGCCCAGATCTTCATAAATAACCGGATTCAAATAAACGCCAGCAGGATATACACACATACTGCCTTGACGAATACGAATGACTAGAATGGATTGATCTTTCAGCTTTTCTCCGATTTCAGCCTTAGCATCAGCGGCTTTAGATTCATAATCGCTAATAATCTTTTCCGCATCTGCCGTCTTACCGGATAATTGACCTAATAAGAGCAAGTTATCTTTCCAGTTCGTTGAAATATGTGAATAAGGAATCATCGTTTGAATTTTATTAAGTGCGCCGGCCACATCTTCTCCAAACTTGGAAGACCCTAAGATAACATCTGGATCCAGCTGCAGGATCGCTTCATTACTTGGAGCAAATTTATCCCCCACTAAGGATGCACCCGCTAGCTCTGTTGACAGATAACCTGGAATAGCATCAGCTATCGCAAGTACACCTACAGGTTTCACTCCCAGTATGGCAGCATCTTCCATAGATTCGAGACTTGCTGCTACAATATTATTAATCTCTGCAGGCACGACATAATCCTTGCCCAAATATGTAACGGTTTGTTCAGTGGCAACTGCCTCCTGAGCCGCATTTCCTTTGTTATTTGCTGTTCCTTCTGCTGCTACTGCAGCATTATTTGTGCTTTTTTCTGAAGCTGTCTTATCCTTCTCATTGTTACCGCAAGCTGCCAAACTCAAAGCTAAAACTGCTGATACCCCAGCTAATAAATATTTTTTCTGATTCATATTCAATCTCCTCATCTATATTTTATTTATCATTCTTCAAACCAAAGTGATGATAATGAGAATCGTTATCATATTAAATCATATGAGAATAATTATCAATACTTTTCTTTGAATATATGAAATCTTGTAGTTTAACAGATGCGTAGAAATATTAATGAGCATGCAGAAGAACCCGCACCAAATGCGGGTTCTTCTGCACTAAATATGAGTTAAATTTTTAATCAACGTTATAAAACTCAGATAAGTCACGGAACAACAATCCGCACTCCTCTAGTCTATTAAGTTCCTCATTCACATCAGTGATCAAATTGCTTTCTCTCTCATGGGCTGTATTGATTAGCCACGGTTGTCCTTGTTTTAGAAAACAAAGATCATCAGGCAGCCTGGTCTGTACCCACGAGTACAAGCTGGTGGAATAGGATAAAAGAATATCGACCGCTTCAGGTGAACAATGAAAAAAATAAACATCTGCATAATGCCCCATAAGCCGAGTCCCCGGCCAATAGTCATCTTTTATGACCTTTTTGAGAAAAGGTTGCAGCTGTTCAAGCAGTTCAACTCCTTCTGGCTCCAACTCCATCTGATCACGTTTTACTAGAATAAATTCATCACATACTTCCATAGCTACCTGTACCAGCGTCTTGTAGGTCTGACCCGTTGGTTCCTGCAAAATAGTATGAATAATAATGTCCCCCCTCTACTTATTTGTATTATTCAAATATTCTTTATGCATCCTACCCCAGCCACACATGCTATCCAACACTGTAATTAGCGATTTTCCATGTTCTGAAATACTATATTCTACCCTCAAAGGAAGCTCATGATAACTCACCCGGTCGATAAGCTGATCCTCTTCAAGCTCACGTAATTGTTTAGCTAACGTACCTTGGGAAACATCTGGGATGATCCGTCTAAGTTCCCCAAATCTTTTTGTGCCATCTATCAATAAAATAAATAAAATGAGCGGCTTCCACTTTCCACCGATCTTTTCAAGTGTTGTAAGAACCCCAGTCAATCTCGGCTCCAGCAAATCCATGTGATCCCCTCTTTCGATAGTTATATAACTATATGTTCGAACCAGCTAGTACGAAAAATCGTACCTAGTACGAAAAAAGTGCGTACTGTGCAGGTTATATTTTATAGCCAATAATAAAAAACAGAACTTAATAAGTCCAATTAACTATGAACGGAGAAGATAAATATGTCCACTATTTCATTAAAAAACCAGCGTATCGTCATTATCGGAGGAAGCTCCGGAATAGGGCTTGCGACTGCCAAACAAGCGGTTGAACAAGGCGCAGCTGTCATAATCGCTGGGCGTTCACAAGATAAATTAGAGAAAGCTCAACAGTTTTTAGATTTCGATTCTGTTGAAATATATTCACTAGATAATCAAAATGAACAGGACTTGAAAGCTTTCTTTGAAAAAATCGGCGCATTTGACCATTTGTTCACTCCGGGAGCCTCCTATGTTAGAGGACCGATAACTTCGAGCTTAGAGGTTGCTCACAATTGCTTTAATGCAAAGTTCTGGCCGCAATATAATGCTGTAAAGCATGCTATCCCTTTTATCAACCCTACAGGCTCCATTGTTCTTATGTCCGGCGCATTCAGCCAACGTCCACTTGCAGACGGTGCCTCCTATGCAGCTTGTAACGGCGCAATTGAAAGTCTGGGAAAAGCATTAGCAGTAGAATTGGCTCCGATTCGGGTAAATGTTATTTCCCCTGGAACCATCCATACCAACTTTAATTGGGAAGGCGCAGAACAGGAAACTAGAGACAAGGCTTACGACGAATATACGAATATCAATCTCCTTGGCAGGGTTGGCCATGCCGACGAAGCAGCACATACAACGATTTATTTGATGACCAATGGCTATACAACAGGAAGTACTTTATTTCCGGATGGGGGATATATTTTGCGATAAAAAACAGCTGACTCAATAAGTAAGAATTTCTACTTATTGAGTCAGCTTCTTTTAGTTTAAAGAATTAGGGAAGAATTCCTTGATTATCAGCCAGGGGATCCGTTTCCCTTAGTTAAGATCATAGTAAATTCAAATAAGGAGCATAACCTCATTTGATTATGAACTCCAATGACTACTTCGTATTAAAGGTTATACTTATGGAATCCTCCTGAATCTCCTTAATTGTATATATACCGATTTTTTCAGCAGCGCTCACTAGCGCTGAGATATACTCAGGAGTTGAATTTAATTTCCGAGCAGAGGGCTTCAGATTAATGGAGAACTCCTCCCCATGCTCGTCAACATCAAGAGATTTCACATAAACTTTAAATACCTTTACATAATGCTCATAGTTAACTAAATGTTCTTCAGTAACACCTTGAAATGAAACATTTACTTTCAAGGATTCCGGCTTCAGGAAGCTCACCTTACCTGCCTTGTCTAACTGCCCTACTTCAGGATTCAACACTTGATATTCAACTCCGTCAAGGATTGTAAAATCCATCCCATTATCCATAGTAACTAGTAAATTAAGACGCACATCGATAGCTTCTGGTCCGATTAATGTCAGATAGTCGCTAACTTCATGCTTGATCGTTTGTCCAGCCTCTTTCCCGGCGAACATAATCAATGGACTATGTACACGTCTATTCCATGACTTCTCTTCATGTGTACCCAAAGGGTCCATCTGAAAGAATAGGTCCTTCCCTAATACAAATCCCTTCGACTTTAGTACCGTCACAAGCGGATCAATTGGCATTCCTTCGGTTACACCCATGTCGAGCCAAATCTTCAATGCAGGCTTCCCGGACTCTTTCGCCAACTCATCCAATATACGCCCATTGCTTACCCAAGTGGCAGGGGATAAAGCCCCTATCGCTGAGAAGGTCTCCGGGTGCTGATACCCCATCCATAATGCCTGAACAGCACCGAATGACGATCCCATGATCATCCGGTGATCCCGATCGGGAATGGTCCGGTAAGCGCCATCCACATAGGGAATAACTGTATTGATAAAATATTGGGTAAATTCGGCTGCACTCGCTCCATCCGAAGGAATAGACTGATCCGGAAATGGAACATACTCCATTCCCCGTTCTGATCCATCACTTGAAGCGACTCCTATCACGATAACCTTCTCCATGGTTCCATCAGCAACAAGCTGATCAATGATCTCCTCAACTCTCCATTCTTTGCCTAAAGAGCTGGTATTTGTGTTAAAAATATTCTGCCCATCGTGCATATACACAACAGGATAACGCTCACTGTCAGCTTCATACCCTGCAGGTAAATAAACAAATATTCTCCGCTCACCTAGATTCTCTATGTGCACAGTACCTTTTGCCGCCCCCACATTGGTTGGGTTCTCCGATGCATTAGAAGTATTGCTTATCGTTGGATTGGGGGTTGGTGATGTAGCAACTTTTTCATTTACATTTCCGTTACTGGAACATCCCGAAAGCGCTAACAAAACTAATACTGCAAATCCCCAAAACCTCCATCTAAATAATCCATTTGAATGCATAGAACCCCTCCTGATTTTTGTTCAAACGTTTTCACAACTCTTATTATACAGGATTTATATGGGATTATGAACATTTTTTCACAAGTTGGGGGAGCGTTATAAAGCGCTCAAGTTTAATTGTATTTCATACAACTATAATCCAATAGAACGCTCGATCACTGGATATAAGTGTATTTCGTGCAGTTATTTTCTGAAATTACTCCCTTATAAGTGGATTCTCTAGTTTTTAGTTGTATAAAGTGCAGTTAAAGTCAGGATTATTCTTTTGGCACTCGAAATAACTGCACAAAGTACAGCTATTTCGCAGATTCCTTCAACATCCCACATTAACATCCGACACCAAAAAAATCAAAGAAGCAATCAGTCAGCTTCCACTAGCTCATCATTTGCAAAAGCAAACCTCCCCGCAGACCAAAAACACCAGACAGTGATTCTCCACGAACTGAAGGATCACTGTCTGGTGTTTTATTCAGATTCAGAAAGGGTTGTTGTTTTGAGACAAACTCTTCTTTCCAATTAGTACTGTTGTCTTTCCTCGTAGGATACGAACAGCATTCTACGTTGCACATCCATAAGCATACGAATCACCCAACTTGCTAACAAGGCAACAACAAATCCAGCTACTACATAGGAGATATATTGTTGGGATAATGTCCAGTCGATCTGGAACAAAGCAAACACACTATTCTCTAAAATGTTCAAATCCATGGTTTGCAAGAAAATCTGGTGCAGCACAGGTAGTGTAATCAGGCCCAATGCAGCCGCTACTACAGTTACTGTTATTGAAAAGAATATAATGCTGGATACGAATCGACCCATAATCAGCATAACGTTACGGGCAAACTTCGCTCCATGAAAACCTAACTTCATTCGTTGCAGGAAGCCCGCTCCCTCCAGCTGCATTTCCGATCTGGCCTCTTCACTAGGTCTAGGAATATCTAACAATGATCTGACCAGCTCTTGCTCAAATTGTACGATGTAATCCAATCCCTTAGCTACTGCAAAAAACAAAGGAATTCCGATGAATATTGGGGTTAACGCAATGGATAACGTCAGCCCTGTCACCATAAACACGAAATATACAATCGTAAGCGGCAAAGAGATTAAGAAGTATAAAATACTCCGATATGTCTTTGGACTTGCTCCACGTTTGCGCGTTTTAGATTGGGGTTGGGATTCTGCTGGAATATGCATGGAATCAAGAGCTCCCATCGGCATAGAGTATAACTTATCATTCATTTCTATTGTCCTTCCTCTCACGTTTTTCAATTAATCTCATTATACGTGGGAAAGAGAAGGCTCAAAACAGTCTTGGGGCTGGAGTCATACCAGACTAAAGGCTAGGATTTATTCCTTCAAGGCGCATAATTGATCGGTTTTATGATTTTGCTAGGCTACAATCCCAAGTTATTTCCCTTTTCCAGCCGTACAATCTGCTGTTCGCCATTATCCGCCAGCTCTCTGAACTGATTAATAGTTTCACGCATTTTGGGGAGAGCTTCCTGCTTATAAGTACTGATGGAATCGAGAGCGGATAGCACATCTGTAAAAGCTTGCTTTAATGTATCCACTGAAATACTTGATTCTAACGACTGTTTATGGATTTCCGCCCCTTGGTTTTTCAACATTTTTGAGGTACCGCTGATCAGGCTATCGGTGGTTTGATTTAGAAGTTCGATCTTTTTCAAAACAATTCTTTGATTATACAGCGCACTAGCTACCGTAACCGATATTTTCAAGGCAGACACGGTAACATTTCTAGCTCTGTCCACCCCTCTGATCAGCTCTTTATTATTTCGAATAACTACTTCTATGGCCATAATTCCTTGTTGATTCACTACAAGCATCTGTTGCAAATCCATAACACGCTGCCTCAACGGAAACAGCACTTCTTCTGTAATGAACCGAACTTTCTCCTCATCCTCATCACGCAGCTTAGCCGCTTCCAGTTGCGTCTCTATCTCCTGATCCATCAACATGCCGAGCTGAATCTCTTTTTGTAGCTTTTTTGTGAGTTCCCGAAGGGCCTGTTGCTCGAATTCCAGCGTAGTATTGTCGTTCTTCAAAACGGTCTTACCCTTATCTAAAGAAATTATAATATCTGAAATCACAGCATCCGCCTTTTGATATTTAGCAAAATAACTACGTAATGGATTAAAGAACTTACCTAGAAAACCCGTCTTGGCAAAATCTACTGCACTGGGATCCAAATCCTTCAGCTGGAGATTAAGCTCCGTCAAACCTTTTGCTACTTGGCCGCCTTCATCTCCTGTTTTTGATAAATTCCCCACAGAAATCTGCAACAGGGAGTTTTTGTCCGAAGAGGATCTCATCGTTTCCATACCGAAGCTATCAATGGATTGCAGCACCCCTTTTCGCTTATCCAGTGACTCTAAATTCAGATCCAGAATGGCGGAGACATTGTTTACTGCCAGTGCTTTGAGTTGTGATACTTCCTCGGGCTCAGGTTTGACCTGCTCCTCAATTACTGATTTCAGCTTTTCCTGACTTACGACTTCCATAGTAAACGACATAGAACCCCTCCTATAAAATATAGCTTACATTTGAACATTGAGCAGGTTGCCGATTTTATAGACTACATCCTCTGTATCTGCATTGATGTTGGCCGCTTCATTTATACTCGAAATACTCTCAAGCGCCTTGATATTCGCATTGTATCCAATCGTGTAAATCGGGATTTTGTAGGTTTCAATCAGACCTCTGATATCATTCAAGGAATGCCCTGCATTGGTCTCCCCATCACTTAATACAAAGATCAACGGCTTCAGATCCGGATTTAACTGTAATTCTGTTTGAAGCATATGAATGGCTACCGCGATTCCGTCAAAAGTAGCCGTCCCCCCATTTGCTTGGAGGCTGTCAATCGCACCAACAAACATGGACTGCTGGTTCGTGTCATATTTTCCAATCGGAAGATTGATTGTAACGTTATCAGAGTAAGAGACAAAACCAATGCTGTTATCCTTGCCCAAGTACTTCTGGCCTGTTAATAAAGATTGCTTTAAACGGTTCAAGGGTTCCCCGTTCATACTTCCTGAGACATCTGCTACAAATACTGCGGCGATAGGTTTATTGCCATTTTTCTTCTCTTTCCACAGCTTCTGAGCTGAGGATATGAGACTGCCATCCACTGTACTAAGCTCTGATTGGTAATCATTAAGACCATTGAAGCCTTTTTTCTCACCCAGCTCCTGGTATTTATCCAGTTCAACAAACTCAGCAAACTTCTTAATAATATCGAGTTTTTCCTGAGGAAGATCACCCAAAGCATAAAGCGGGCTGTCATGTCTTACACCAAAAGGAGTGAATACATACCCCCCCTTCAAATCTGTTGCATTCACAAAGATCTGGTATTCTAAGACAAAAGCATCAAGCTTACCGGTTTTTGCAGCCTCTCGCATCTGTAAAGTGGTTGAGGCGATAAAGGGTACATTTGCTTGGAATTTCTCAAAGCCCTGCACCGCTTGCTCTCCAAGTAAATCTGCACCGCCAAACGTCCCAAGCGCTGTTACCAGAAAGTTTAAACCCGTAGAACTGGCAAAAGGATCGGTATAACCCATTGATAATTCATTATTTGCTATGGCGTCTGTAACCGTCTTAACGTTTAAAGAACCGTATTTCTCTATTAGTTCATCATATTTCGCCTTACTGGTAACAATACCAGCTACATTTCCTACAAGGCGTTTAGTGATTAGCTGAGTGTTCATCCCGTTTGCTTTTACCATTTCGCCCCACAACTCATTTGAAGGGGTAAAGGCATCTGGCACATACTTCCCAGATCTTATGTAATCTGTCGCTGTACCTGAAGCAATATTACGGATTTTCACAGAAACGTGACTCCCGTTCACCTTAATATTAGAGTTGTTAAAATCTGTAGCAACTTCATTCAGCCACCCGTCATTACCTGTTCCTGATTTTTCAGTAGAAGAGAATATCTCTACAAAGCTATCTGTTGTATTGTCTACGGATACAGGAAACTTTGAGATATCTGGTAATGAATCCCCAATCGCAACAGGATCCAGGTCAATCTGGCCTTTGATTTGCTCAGCAGTTGTCACGTTTATGTTCTTGTATAGCTTCTCTAGCTGCTTCCCCGCATCTTCGGAAGAAATCTGGGTTTCGGTTTTTCCTATATTAGAGGTTAAGGTGATTCCAAAATACACGAGAGCAAAAACTACCACCGTAATGGTCCCTAAAACTGCTACTGTTTTTCCTTTATTAGCCATACACATCTCCCCTTCATTGCTTATAAAATTTCGTCTGCTTGATCAACTCATCGATTTCCTTCATACAAGGCATCTCTTCAACATCTGTATAATCTGTACTGTCGAGTAGCGATATTTCCAGCAGCAGCTTATCCAGCTTCAGCAGAATCTCTTCATTTGCCCCAAGATACCCTGTTACGTAGGCCAAATATTCATTGTACAAAGCTGTCTTTTTCTGCACCAATTTTTCTGAGAACTGCGAGGGTCTATGCCGGCTGGAGAAAAGGGTGAACTCTGAGGCATCAAATACACTGAGTTTATTCAGAATCCCTCGAATGTTCAGGTAAAAAAGCTTCGCTACTTCATAACTGACTGCATTAAATTTTTTAAAGCTAAGTTCAGTGGATTCGAATCTCTGACCTAAAACATCTAACAAGGTACTTCTCTTCTTTTCCATCCGGGATATCTGATCTAGAGCAAGCGCAATGTCTTTTTTCAGTACTTTGACATTTTTGTATTGAGTAAGCGCGGCTATATAATCCTCATAAGATTTCAGTGTTTTCACAGCAGGGATAGATGAAGGTTTAAACAATAAAATATAACTTCCATAAAGAACAACAAGTAGACTAACAAACAACAATGTCACACCCAAAGCGGTTTCAAATACACTGGTTCCTCCGATTTCCACCCCTAATAAACCTGGTGACAACACGATAATGTTCAGTAGTACCACACCGAGAATAAGTCCCAACAGCTTTATGGCTCTAACCCCGTTCATCACAACCACCTCCTGCATCCAGTCACTTCTATTGTATGGAGCAATTTCTGTTATTACGTCTCTTCCTTTGCTATATGTTAAAAAAATAAGGAATTAATCAACAAAAAAACCTTAACAGGCAATAAGCCCATTAAGGTTAACGATCACTATTTTATACCCACGCATCATTTGAATACCCGCGTTGCTCCCAATATCCCGTATGATCGCCTTCGATCAGCTCAATCCGGTTCAGCCACTTCACAGACTTGTACGCGAACATCTTCGGAACGATTAACCGTACAGGACCGCCGAGATCGCTAGGAATCGGCCTTCCATCATGCATTACCGCGACCAGCACATCATCCATGTCGGCTTGTTCCAATGTGAGCGTATCCGTGTATACACCATCACCCGAATAGAATTTCACAGTCTTAGCTGTGGGCTTCACACCGGCCTGACTCAAAAGATCTTTTAGCTTGATGCCTTCCCAGGTATTCTTATAGACTGACCAGCCTGTCACACAGTGAAAATCACTCACCTGAACGGTCCGCTTCAGCTTTACGAACTGTTCCCAGTTCCACTTGAAATTCTGCTCCACAAGCCCATCTATCGTAAAAGACCAATTGTTGTTCGTAAACTCCGGAATCGGAGTGACTGTGTAAACACGGAATTGTCCTTGCGCCTCTCCTCCGAGAGGGGGTGAGGATGCTGCCAGTGGCTGGGGTGCAGGCAACAACTGATTGCGATCACTTTCGATCAGCTTTTCAATCGTTTCGCTGCCCCCGATATTTCCAATTGAACTGCCGAGCCATTTTATAAACGATGGGCCTATAGTTACCGCAAGCCCAACACCAATCGATCCGCGTATGAAAGCTCTACGTGTATAAACCGGCTGCGGGGTTTCCCGATGATTCGAAGGGCTACCTGTCTCAATGCCGCTTTTCACTACCCGGCGGCTCGGTTCTTTAAGCCATTTTACCCGAGTCAAAGAATGATAAATAATATAAGGAAGGCCTATCCAGGTCAATAAGTCATGGACGACCAGAGCAACGTTCGATACATGTGGACCCACCACGCGGAATTGCCAAAGTAGCACTCCTGAAACGAACCAGCCTAGCAGCAATGAAAGTACAACGATTACATTAAAACGTTGCCAAGGCCGCTCCTTCAATTGTTTCCAATGTTTCCCTGCCAGCAGCAAATAATAAATAACCGGAATAATCGAAACAACACCGACCACGATATGAAGCCCTTTGATCCATACTCTGCCTTCCCCTAAGAAGCCACGCCAGAAGCCACCTACAAGTACAAGTCCTGTGAGCGTGAGCAACACAACCAGCCAGCCATTCCAGGTATGAAGCGCCCGAAGCTTTTTCCCGTATCCCTTGCGCAGCCGAGCCAGTAAAGAATTCATTACCTTTCCTCCTCTTCACTAGGTATGCTCAAATTGCTCTTTATCCTGATTCTACTCTAATAATGTTAGAAAAGACTTTGAAGCAGCTGTAAGAGGAACTCCACGCAGGGTAGCAATTCCTATGTTACGTTCTGGCAAAGGTGGGTCCAGAGGAATCTCGACAAGCTCACCTTTCTTCAATTCTTCGGTTACGTAATCACGAATAACAAAAGCAAGGCCAAAACCACGTTTCGCAAACTGAACAAGCAAATCCACACTTCCCAGTTCAAATTCAGGTGTAATCGTCAGATGATTAGAAGCTAAAAACTGATCCATATACTTTCTGGTGCTCCCACCCGCTTCTAAGCATAACAACGGATACTGCTGAATGTCTGCAAGCGGCATGGTCTTGTCCGCCAAATGACGAAAACCTTTGCCTCCTACAAGGCAATCTTGAAGCTGAGTACTTTTGCGAAAATCAATCTGTTTATCAGATGTCGGCAAGCTGACGATACCAAAATCAATTTTCCCTTCTTTTAAAAGCGTAAGTGTTTCTGGTGTCGTACGATTCGTAATATGAATGCGGATATTGGGAAATTGTTCGTGAAATTGCTCCAAAAAAGGCAACAGATAATATTTGCATAAGGTGTCACTTGCTCCGATATGAATCTCGCCGCTGTTCAGATTGTTCATATCTGCGATCGCTCTTTCGCCCATGTCTACATGATGAAAGGCTTGCTCAATAAAGCTAAGCAGTACTTTTCCTTCTGTTGTTAGATCGACCCCGCGAGAAGTGCGAAAAAATAACGGGCCGCCCATTTTCTCTTCTAATTGTTTAATCGTGTGACTTACTGCCGGTTGTGTAATATTGAGTCGTTCTGCCGCAGCAGTTAAGCTCCCTGTATTTGCTACCCAATAAAAAGAGCGATACCACTCCAAATTAATGTCCATCCCCACGTCATTACTCCACCTTATAATAGATATAACTTATATCAATTTTTCTAATGATTTAACTAGCATTATACTTAGTCCTGTAGCCAAAAACAAGCTTGGGAGGCGAAAACGCGTGACCGTAATTGCAATTGTAGGAGCAAACTGGGGCGACGAAGGAAAAGGAAAAATGACGGATGTGCTAGCTGCACAATCTTCCTTTGTCGTTCGTTTTCAAGGTGGTAGTAATGCTGGGCATACCATCATAAACCAATATGGAAAATTTTCATTGCATATGCTGCCATCTGGGGTATTTTATCCTTCCGTTACAAACATTATTGGACCAGGAACAGCACTTGATACAGAAGTATTAATAAGAGAACTGAAAGCTTTAACGGATAGAGGCGTGCCAAAACCTAGGTTATTCGTATCCGAACGGGCGCAAATCGTGCTTCCAATCCATCGTTTGTTTGATGAACTAGAAGAGGAACGTCTGGGATCTCAAGGATTCGGTTCAACAAAACGAGGAATCGCACCATTTTACGCAGATAAATATGCAAAGCTAGGCATACAGGTAGCGGATTTATTTGATCCTGCTCGACTTGAGAAACGTCTTGAACAATTACTCGCTTCCAAAAATATATTACTTGAGCATTTATATAAGAAAACGCCTATCCAAATCTCGGAATTAATGGTTCAGCTGCAAGAAGAAGCTGCACAGCTAGCGCCTTATGTAGCCAATACAACAGACTTACTGCAAGAGGCTTATGCCAAGGGAGAGACTATTTTACTTGAAGGTCAGCTTGGGGCTCTGCGTGATCCTGATCACGGTATTTATCCTTACTCCACCTCCTCTTCAACACTTGCCGGGTTTGCACCTGTCGGTGCTGGTCTTCCTGCAGCAGCTATCACGAATGTCATCGCTGTAACCAAGGCCTATTCCAGTTGTGTCGGCGCTGGACCTTTTGTTACGGAATTAGAAGAACCCGTAGCGGATGAACTTCGTACAAGAGGTGGCGATGCCGGGGAATTCGGGGCTACGACTGGCCGTCCTAGACGTATGGGCTGGTTTGATGCTGTAGCTACTCGTTATGGTTGCCAAATGCAGGGTGCCACTGAAGTCGTGTTGACTAATCTTGACGTGCTTGGTTATTTGGATGAGATTCCGGTTTGTGTGGCTTATGAGCTTGAAAATGGAGAGATTACCGACAAGTTCCC
Organism: Paenibacillus sp. FSL L8-0333; assembly: GCF_037965665.1. Taxonomy (NCBI): domain Bacteria; kingdom Bacillati; phylum Bacillota; class Bacilli; order Caryophanales; family Paenibacillaceae; genus Paenibacillus; species Paenibacillus sp. FSL L8-0333. Next base: position 2,950,522 of record NZ_CP150186.1, on the reverse strand, counting down.
GGCTACCCATAAACTGAACTCTGCAAAACCGATATTCACGCATTTATCTGGCTGGAACAGCGATATCTCTCAGATCACCGACTTCGAAGATCTGCCAGAACAAGCTAAGCTTTACATTGATTTTATTGAAACCTCTATTGGCACGCGTATTACTACGATTTCCGTGGGTCCTAGACGCGAACAGGTCATTAATCGGATAACGAAATAATCATATACGTACTAAATCTCTGTAGAATTTAAAAGAAGCGCCTCTCTTATTAGAGAAGCGCTTCTTTGTTTTATTCATGAGAAGGGCTGCCTCATACGTAGAAAAATCCACTTTTGAGACAGCCTCTTTTTTGTGTACTCTTTTTAAATCAACACGGCATCTACTTTTGTCTGCGGAGCCTTGTCACAGCGTTTACAGACCTTAACGACTGCTCCATCCGTTTTTTTCTTGGGATAAAGCAGCTTAATACGGGTGTTCTGACAGATTGGACAAGTCCCTCTGCCCCTTGATGGTAAATTCCAAAGTGCATGTCCACGTTTTGACTTTGCCATGAATAAACCCCTCATTTCGAACAACAATAGTCAACACTTTAATTCTGAAAGTGCTTCTCCAAAATGATATGTCGCAAAGACAGGCTCTATGACTAAAGTAACGCAGAAATAAGGAAGAATTAATTCGTATAGATCATGGAGACAACACCGTTCGTAAAGGTAACATAGTTATAATTACCATACTGCCAGGTCTCCACTTGAATGCCACTACCTGATAGTGTAGATTTACTTATTGGCTTACCCCAACTAAACTCCACTTGCTGCTTGGTCATCCCAGTAGCAACTATGCTCTTTTTAATCTTAGTCCAAATCGCATCCGACCACTTATAGGTCTTAAATGGATCCGTTGTTAAGAAATATTCTTTATTTCCTAATGTACGGATCAACTCATCTCCCGACATTTTATAAGAGTTAAGAATTTGCCCCGTCGATAAAATCTTAAATGAAATGGCGAATTCACCTTCATAATCAGGTAGAATATCTACAATAGTGACTTTTTGGAACTTATAATCGGAGTCGAATTGATTGAGCCAATATGTTTTTCCAATGAACTTAACGAGGTTTCCTTGTTCTTCCTTCTTAAAAATCTGCGCGGTTTGTTTCGTATAGGCGAACAACTCTGCTTTGCCGAAGTAGATCTCCATCGTCTGATAATTTCCATCCCAAATTAACTCTGCTGACAGTGCAGTCTTTAAAAGCGTGGCAGGAAAAACTGTAGATCCGTCGATCTTTTGCACTTTACCACTCATTTTGACCTTCGCACCATTCACCATTGCAATATCGCTTCCGAGTTGAAGCTGTATTGGCAAATCACCTAGACGAATGCTAAAGGTTTTAGTTGCTGTATTAACTTGGACTGTTGCTCCCAACGTTTGAAAAACCGATTGAACCGGCAAATACATTGTTCCATTAACAAATGCACCTTGATCAATATCATGGTCCGCACTGATCGAAACTTTTATTGTTTTGGTATCTGATCCTGAAATGACCGTTACGTTCGTTTCTCCTACCGCTAAGGCTTTCATTGTGCCATCGGCTTGCTTTTGCAGCAAATAAGGCTTTTCAATTACGACATTTGCTTGAGCTAACGGGACGCGTTCGGATATGCCATCGGCATCTTTAGCATAGATTTGTACCGGAACATTATCCCCAACAGTGATTTCCGTAGCATCCATCTGAAATATCAAATCTTCAACCTGCCGATTGCCTTCATTGTATGATGACGAAACTGAACTGGCACTCCGTAAAATACTACCTTGATCGTAATCGACGTTACGCGTATCTGCCGCCTTCACTGTATGTATTGGACCCAACATAGATACTGCTAACGCTGCAGTGATGCTCCATTTAATAGCTTTCATTTTCCTTACATCCCCCTCTAAATATATAAACCTTAATTACTGTATCACAATTCCACAATTTTACTAGAGAAAAATTTACAGAAATATTTTTTTGTATTTCTAGTGAATTTACTCCGTGATAATTACAGAGTCTTCCATTATAATCATGGATTAGGAGGTGTTAGCCAGTGGAGATAATAGCCGACAGATTGATATTAAGAGATTATACAAGCGATGATTTTTCTTTTTATGAAGAACTGGAACTTAATCCGTTGTCTCACAAATATGAAAACTCCGCACCAGATGCCAAACAAATTAAAGAGAACTACCTGTCGATTCTGACTCAGACTACCAGCGATCCGCGTGAGCATTATGATTTAGCAGTATGTACTAAGCAAAATAGGACACCCATAGGTAACGTAAGTATAAAGTTAAATTGGGAAGAGATCAGAGAATGGGAGATTGGCTGGGTCCTACTGCCGGAATACTGGAAAATGGGCTATGCGACTGAAGCCGTCAAAACACTGATAGGTTACGCCTTTAGCTCTCTTAATGCCCATAGAGTCGTTGCATATGCCAATGCAGAGAATCTTCAATCTGAAAAAGTTATGATTAGAGCAGGAATGATTAGAGATGGAATCCTCAGAGAGACTAGATTTTGCAATCAACAATGGTGTGACGAGTTCATTTACTCTGCTTTGGAAAAGGAGGCTACATTAAATTGACAACAATCAAAGTTTTAAATGAAGGTTATGTAAGATTAGTAGATCATATGGGCTCAGATTTAACGGTTGCTAACGCTGCGCGTGTATCTTATGCTAAACAATCTTTTGAGCTTAGTGATCGGGATATTAAACTAATAAAATTCCTTGCCCGTGAAGGACATACCTCTCCTTTCCGCCATGCCATCACTCAATTTGAGGTTTATGCCCCATTAATGGTTGCGAGACAGTGGTGGAAATACGTAGTCGGTTCTGCTCATTACGAAGGTACTGGGGATAGCTTGGAAGCCTGGAACGAATCCAGCAGAAGATACATTACAGAAGAACCCGCTTTTTATCAACCTGCTGCGGGAGAATGGAGATCCAAACCAGAGAATTCCAAACAAGGCAGTGGCGACATCATTGCATGGGAGCTTGGTGAAAAATTCACCCGCGAGCTTCAAGAATACACCGAGTTAGGATTATCTAAGTATGAAGCAGCTTTAGCAGATGGCATATGTGCTGAACAAGCAAGACTGTTTCTACCTGCTTATGGATTATTCGTTCGTTGGTACTGGACAGCTTCAGTTCAATCTGTAGCTCATTTTTTAAATCAAAGACTGGAGCATGACGCTCAGAAAGAAATTCAGGAGTATGCAAAAGCAATTTTATCGCTGATTGAGCCACTATTCCCTGTCTCTTTTGATCAGCTGCTGACTACCGGCTCTGTAGATTAATTTTATTTCCTTATATAAAAAAAGAGCCGCCAAACCTTTGGCGGCTTCTCCCTTTCTACACTACCAACCCTCGTATAACTTCAACCTCGTCTCTACTGACTTCAACGAACCCAAGTGATGTATATAAATTCGAAGCACGTTCGTTCTCGATCCGATGGCCAATAACGATTTTGTCGCAATGATGTTCTGCTTTAATATAACGAATTAAGGTATCCATACCCGTTCTGCCTAAACCTCTGTTTTGGTACTTCTGGTCAATCATAAAAGCCATAATCCAATAACTTCCATCCTCAGGATCTACGCTATACACAGAGAAACCTACCAATTCCTCATCTGCATATAAAGCGAGCGGGGTCATACCACAATAAGCTGCTTCTGCTAACCAATAGACCACCGGTACGGGGAAAATAGACTTTTGCGCATCCGATACTTCTAATTGAGTACAAGCGTACCAGTTTTTTTCCGTGATATCCTTCAGCACTATATGTGCTTGAAAGCCGGTTCGAAATCGGTCACAAATTCTTTCTAATTTCAGTTTAAGCTGTTGCGCCCAATCCGGGAAAATAGAATCATCCGAATTCTCCATACACCGAAGTAATCTAGCAAAACTGTATAAGTCTGCAAATCTTTGAAATTCAGGTATCATCTTAATATACTCATCATCTAGCTGCTTAACCGATCTATATCCACTAATAAAAACATCAATGTTTCTTCTACTTTCATCATCATCCGATTCCGTCAGGTCTCTTAACGCCGATGTAATATCCATCGCAAACCAGTGATACATAGAGTCATCAAAATCGATGGCACTGTAGCGGGATTCTTCTTGCATATAAAAGATATTATCTATCTCAAAATCATAATGTACGAGCCCAGTATGCCCCACTCCAAAAGGGAGCTCTGATAACCAAGCTTCAATCCGCTCATATTCCTTAAGCGCCTTATGCTCCTCAGGATGCCTGCTCAATACGGAATAAATAAAATTCAATGAATCGACCCAGCTTTTGCGATAAGGCGTGCTCGGTGCATAGGTTTCCGAAAAATTATGCAGACGTGCAAGCGATTGGCCCCATTGATAAAAATGAGGTTCCTTCATCTCATCAAGTGAAACATATTCACCCTGGGCCTGTTCAAAAACTACCCCGTGGTATCGCCCGTGATTCGTTAACAACGTTTCAATCCAATTGCCAGACTTAGAACGCACAGGAGCGACGGTCTCATAACCTTGCTCTAATAAATACATCATAAAATCCAGCTCTGCCTGGATATTGTCTGCAGAATTATCCTCTTCATGAGTAAACCTTAAATAAAAGCGTTTACCATTCCACTGAAAGGTATAAATAAAATTGCTACTGGCCCTTACCATCTTTAAAGTTCCAGGCTCATGATTCCAATACTTAATCATTTCTTTAGCAGGAAGATCGTTCTCCGTTCCCCGCACCATGTTCATTAAAGTCATCATTGTCCGATAGTGCCTCCTGCTTCATGACGGATTTGATTCTGGGTTCCCCATTAACATTATCGGTAAATTATTCTATTAAATCAAGGGAATTTAATAGGCTCTATTATTTCTGGAAGAAAAAAGTATTCAGCTTAGGCTTCAGTTTGTCATACTTGATTTCAAACTCAGCATGATCTCCGATAGCATGAGAAATCTGCACACTTATCCCCAGCGTATTCTCCGTCAAGTACCATCTTATATCCGCTCCACTAGTATCTGCGTGCTGAAGTGAAGTCAGCCATTCCTCATCTGATCTTTCAGTAAGAATATTCTTTTGCTCAATAATATCGGATTGAAGTTCACTTTCCTTCAGCTCCTTCAAAAATTCCGCATCGATGGTCACGATATCAGTTAATTGTAGGGGTTCAAATTTCTTCATATCAATATTTATAGTATCAAAAATATCTACAGGATGAGCAGCACCTTCAACATAACTGTATCCTGAAAACTGAATACTTAGTAAGCCCTCATTTTCTAAAGATACAGAATAATCCATATCTAAACTAAAGGTCTCTTTTTCCTCCGGAGAGTAATTATCCAAATAACTATAAGCACGTTCCTTGATCATTTCATTTAACTTCTCTTGTTCATTCGGTTTTCCAAAAATAGATATTTGCGGATAGTTAATATTAATTTGTTCATTGTAAGTATATAACTCCGGAGATAATTCATAAGAAATGCTGTGTTGATTTTCGATTAGCTTAGTTTCGTTTATGTGGTTTTCAAGTGTCGGCTCCTTGTTAGTACAAGCTGTTACAGCACACATTACTACAGCAAGAATTATGGATAACATGGTGGTTTTCTTAATATTAATGCTCCTTCCATCAAAATTGAATTATGATTTGAGCTACAGCGCTTTTGTTCTCCCACCATCTCTAATGTATTGCCCCTTTTTAATAATTGAAGTTGGTGATAGATCTAACCTTTTACTTATTTCCTCAAAATCTATATTTTCATCATGAACTATAAAAGAAAAATTCCCTTTCATTTAGCTTTCCCTATCATATCTATAGCATTTTATAAAAAAAATACTTTTCTAATTAGGACTATATAATTCATTGTGCCGGAGCAAATCCCCTTGGGATTTGCTAGTTTGAAGGTCTCTGCGGACGTGAACAAATTCCCGACAAAGCGACTCATCGTCCTCTATCCAGTCATATTTCAGAATAAGCGGAGCAGGCACAACAGTCTCCAGTTGCTCTACAATCTCCCGGACATCATCATTCTGGAACATGACACCCAAAGAATCGGGCGAAACGGTCAACCCCAAACGTTCGACGACTGCAGCGTAGTCAAAAGTCTCCGGCTCCATTTCATATTCTTCTAGAACATCACCTCCAGCATATCTGTCCAACATTCCATCATCAAAGTATCCTATAGCAAGTACAAGGGAAGAGATCAAGTTAGACAAAGATCTGGCGCTTTCACCAATCGTTTCCCAGTTGAACTTCTCCCCCAGTACTGTTGTCCAGCCTTGGGACTGCCCGATGTAGTAGCTTCCTTTAGGTCTTAGCCGTTTCAAGCTCTTCAGCACGGCTTCCTTATCGTTTGTAAACACGTGGAGATTAGCAAATGAAGTTCCCATTATTCAACCACCTAACAAATGAATTCCCCGCCGGTCAAATTTACGTATAAATTACCGTCTGCGCCCAGGGAAGGGCTGGTGTCAACGTAACTTTCCTCCGGTTGGTATATCCATTTCACTTCGCCATCCGGAGCAATGGCATATAACTGGCTAGAAAGACACCAATACATAACCCCATCCTGATCTATGACAGGGGGACGGTGCCCTTCTCCTTGACCCATCCGTTTCTCCCACAACAACTCTCCATCAGGACTAAAAGCATAAAGTTTGGAATTCACATTTTGACCAACATATATGATTCCTTCACGGGAAATAACCGGATCGCACCAAAATATGGACGAGCACTTGTAAACCCATCTTATGGTTCCATCCGCGTCAAAAGCATAGAGTCTCCCAATAATTTGTGACTCATCTTCATATGTACACAGGTAAATATGGTTTGCCGTATTGATGATTAAGCTCGAAATCACCCTGCCCCACAGCTAAAATGGCTCTCCCTTGTTCATCCACTGTAAACGGGCTTAATCCATATGAAAAATCCGGCCGCCCCGAGTCAACAACTCGCTTCAAAACTGAAAGCGATGTTGGAGCTCTGAATCGGGATTGTCTGGTCCAATTCGCATCAATGGGATGAATGGCTAATGGACGATAGCTACCTTGTTGAAAACCGCCTATTCCTTCGTTGTTATTATAATCGACCATAGTTTGCCCATCCTTTGTTATATAAGTTAAGGGATACAAATTGGATATCTTGTATTTCTTAAGCCTAATTAAAATCTTAGCTAGGCTGGTTTGGTCAAACAAGTTTATCCGAGCCGGACCAGTTAAGGTCGAATTTCCCCGAGTCTTTGGACACATTGAATTCGTCGTAGCGATATCGTGTGATATACTCACATTAATGAATCACCATCATAAATTCAACGTAAAAAGCGAAAAACTGCTCTCTATAACATAGGTTAGTTGTGTTGATGGTTGAACGAAGGGTTCATTCGGCATTGGGTACTGGGGTGGGCTATAACTAATAAAAGAAACCACATGGAGTATTATTCACATGTGGTTCTAACTTAATTATTTAAAAAATTAATCAATCCCAAAACACTAATCAATCTTCAATGGCTCAATTACACCGGATCTCAGGGGAATCTGAGGAATGGAATAAATGTATTCTATACAGTTATTTCGTAGGCAAATGCAATCATTTTGACTTTAGTTGCATTTTATACAACTAAAAACACGAGAAGCCACCACTAAGGCTGTAAATCAAGAAAATAGCTGTACAAAATACACTTATGCCCATCGGCTTGAGGGATTCGAGAAATATAGTTGTACGAATTACAATTAAATGCTTCTACGTATTGCTCCCGGTGACTTTCTATACAGATAGATTGTGCATAGATCCTTATAGCTCTGCTCTCTTTACTTTATTGGGGCTATACTCCCACACCTGCAGCCCCGCTCCGATCATTCCACATAAATTACCATGATAGGCCGCTTCAATACGAACATTTTCCAGCATCGATGGCATTACTCTGCTCTTTACTTCTCTTCTAATGCCTTCAAATAAAAGTTCGCCTGCTTCAGCCACTCCACCGCCAATGACGATGACTTTAGGGTTAAAAATATGGATTAATGAAGCGATCGCGGATCCGAGCGCAGCAATCGTGTCTACCATTAACTCTGTAGCCAGAGAGTCACCCGCCCTCCATCTCGCTAACACTTCCCGTGAGTCTACGTTCTCTGGGGACTGGTTATGTAATAAAAGCTTGTCGCGCATGCGACGTGCGATACTTGTGCCTGAAGCATACTGCTCCAAGCAGCCTTTTCCACCACAAACGCATGCAGGACCTTTGAAATCTACGGACATATGGCCTAACTCTCCAGCCCCACCCCAAGAACCATGAACAAGATGGCCGTCTACGACTATCGCTCCACCCACGCCCGTACCAAGGGCAAGACAGATAAAGTCTTTTACCTCTTTGCCTGAGCCTAAATATTTCTCTGTTAATGCTAATACATTCACGTCATTATCAACGATTACTGGAAGTTGAAACTGTGTCTGAAGCAAATCCTTCAAAGCTGTGCCAGCATAGCCAGGGATAAGCTCCGAAGCGGAGCGGACACGCCCCGCCTCCCAATCCATTTGCCCTGCTGATCCTACGCCAATTCCTTGGAGCTGAATTCCCGCTTGTTGTGCTGTTATTTCATCCATTAATGTCTGAATTGCTAGTATAATGCGATCCATTGTTTTCGTCTGTCCAGCCAATGTGCTTAGGCTTACAGTATGTAAAACGCCCCCTTGTGAAGAGACGAGTCCGGCATTAATTTTCGTGCCGCCAATATCTACTCCGATCGCATATTCTATATGAGGATCATATCCTTCCACCGCGGACTCACCTCCGTCAGTCATCGACATTGCTCACGGCCTTAACATATCTCGAAGTGATTAATTGTGGCCTAGTAATTGCACTTCCTACAACAACATATGATGCCCCTGCATTCTTAGCTTTTGCTGCGTCTTCCGGTGTCCATATACGTCCTTCCGCAACAACAGGAATGTTCACAGATCCGCTTAATTGTTGAATTAAGACAAGGTCCGGTCCTTCCTGCTGTGTACTGTATGGGGTGTAGCCTGAAAGCGTGGTACCGATAAAATCCACACCTAATTTCTCAGCGGCAAGCCCTTCCTCAAATGTAGAAATATCCGCCATAACAAGCACACCTCTCAGATGTGCATATTCTATTAATGGCTTTACTGACTCTAAGCGTTCTTCCCGATTCGTTACATCAAGCGCAATAATCTCTGCTTTTGCAGAAACAATCGCCTTCACTTCATCTAAGGTTGGTGTTATAAATATGGCTGATCCGGGAATCTCCCGTTTAATAAGTCCAATGACCGGTACATTTACTTCTTTTTTGATAGCTACAATATCTGGAACACCATTTGTCCGGATTCCTATAGCTCCTGATTGAACCGCTGCTCTTGCCATTTTAGCCATTGTATCCCCACCATGAAGCGGCTCATGCTCAAGTGCCTGACAGGAAACAATCAGACCTTTCACCGGAAAGATATCACTTATTCGAGTCATTATTAACCCTATCCCTTCGCTTCAAGAATATAGTCTAATATTCTATTGTTCAGAGCTTCCACCCGCTCCTGATCGGAATCCTTAATCGGTAAAAGTGGCATTCTTGGCTGACCTGTTTCAAATCCGCGCACACTAAGGATCGCTTTACACGCACCATATAATGAAGGAAAGGATAGCAATTCAACAATGAGCTCATTGATGATGAACTGCCATTTCTGCGCCTCAGCCATCTCTCCTTGCACATAACATTGTTCCACTTTTAGGAATAACTCGGGCATCACCCCATAAGTTCCACCAATCCCGCCATCTGCCCCAATACTGCGGCCCGCCAAATACTGCTCATCAGGTCCATTTAAGACTAGAAAATCCTTCCCGCCTACGGCTTTAAATTGCTGAAGCTCAAACGTGCTCTCCGCCGAAATTTTCACCCCGATTACTTTATCCTGAGCTGCCATCTTAATCAGCAAGCTTTTCGATAATTGAAAGCCTGTAGTTTGCGGGATGTGATAGATAATAAATGGAAGCGCCGTACTATCAATAATCGCCTGCCAATGACTTTCAACACTGTCCGGAGACAGACGATAATAAATCGCAGGAACAGCCGATACGGCATGTGCGCCAACTTTCTCAGCATGGATAGCTAGTTCAACACTGTCTCTTGTAGATGGAGCACCCACGTGAGCAATGATTGTAAGCTCTTTTCCAACCTCTGCTATAACTGCCTCGAGCATTTGTTTGCGTTCTTCTACAGATTGCAGCATACCTTCGCCAGAGCTTCCGCCAACATAAAGACCTTTAACTCCTGTAGAAGCATAATGACGAGCTAATTTCCGGGCTGCTTCTTTATCGATTTCCCCCTCAGCATCATAACTGGAGTACATAGCAATAATAATGCCTTTAAAGGATTGAAGATCATATGATTTCATAAATTATAGCCTCCGTCGTTTAATTCATTGCTATTAATTTTCGTTGTTATAAGAATAATTAGCCTTTTACAGCCCCCATAGTAATCCCTTGGGTAAAGGCTTTTTGGAACATTAGAAAAATTGCAATCATAGGAATAGAGGCTAACGCAGCACCTGCCATAAGCAGTCCATAGTTTGTTGTGAATTCACCCCGAAGAGTCGCTACCCCAAGTGGCAATGTCATCATTGAAGTCGATCTGGTCATGATCAGCTGACTGAAATAATCATTCCAAGAAGTGATGAAGGTAAAGATGGCCAGTGCCCCTATTGCAGGTTTTAACAAAGGTAAAATGATGGTTCCGAACAAACGAATCTCAGAGCTGCCATCTATTTTGGCTGCTTCAATCAATTCTCCTGGAATGGTCTGCGCGAACTGCTTCATTAGGAAGACTCCAAATGGCCAGCCAATCGCCGGTAAAATAAGCCCTTTATACGTATTGACCCAACCAAAATCTGCAAGCATCGTAAACAGCGGGACAAGAATAACTTGCTTAGGCAATGCCATTGCGGCAACAAACATCGTAAAAATAATCCCTCGGCCAGGAAAAGACTTTTTGGCAAGCACATATCCAGCACAGGAAGAAACGATACAAATCGCTGCCATTTCACAAAAAGCAATGATGAAACTATTAAACATCCAGCGCTCAACGGGATTCTTAAATAACTCGGTCCAGTTTTGCAGAGTCGGCTTAGCCGGAAACCATTCCGGGGGGATCGTTGTTGCTACAGTCTGAAGCTTAAATGCCCCTGAAACCACCCAATAAAAAGGGAAGATAAAAAACAACGTTGCCAGAATCAACAGGATAGTGGCTAATATTTTTGGAATCGTCAATTCTTTTTTCCATCTGCTTACTTTCTTAGATTGGCCAATAGGTGCTCTCAGTTCTAACGGATTCGTAGAATTCATGATGTCCCCTCCTTAATACTCAACATCACTGCCAAAGTATTTGAATTGAATGATAGAAATGATCCCGATCACAATCGCAAGGATGACACCCATCGCCGAGGCATATCCAAAATGACCGAGCATAAAGGCTTGTTCGTAAACGCCATACATTACAGTCGATGTGCTATACACAGGTCCACCCGAGGTGAGCAGCTGAATTAGCGCAAAACATTGAAAGGTGTTGATCGTGGTAATCACGATAATATATAAGTTCGTTGGCATTAGCATTGGCCATAATATTTTTCGGAAAATCTGCCAAGGCGTCGCTCGATCAATCTCAGCTGCTTCTATGTAAGAAGTAGGAATGTTCCCAATAGATGCCACATATAAAATGATCGGCTGCCCTACAGAGGTCGTTATCAGAACCACGATAATTGCAAGCAGTGCAGTCCTCGTATCTCCTAACCAGGATATAGGCTCCATTCCCAAAAAGCTGGTTAAATAATTTAGAATCCCATAGTTCGGATGATAGATCCAGCCCCAAACGACTGTGATACTTACGACCGAGGATACAGCCGGCAAATAGAACACTCCGCGGAAAAACGATCTGGCAAACTCTTTTTTCTTATAAATATTCATAGAGATAAATAACGAGAAAATAATAACGATAGGTACGGTTATGAGTACAAGCAATAATGTATTTCCCATCGACTTCCTGAAATTATCATCTTTTATTAAGGAGATATAATTATCGAGGCCAATAAAGCTGAAATCTCTCAACGAATAATCGAAGAAACTAATATAGACCCCTTTCACCATCGGATAAGCTACAAAAAGCAGGAAAAACCCAAATGCCGGCACTAAAAAGAGATAACTCATCATCCAGTCGCGAATCACATAACCTTTTATTTTGCGAACCGTTGTCCCCACAGTCCTTCCCCATTTCTTCGATGATTTAAAAAGAAAAGAGTGCTTCCCGCACTCTATTCTTTTGGACACCATTCACTTTTTTTATTTCATTGCAGCCTTTGCTTTTGTAATCGCTTCGTTTGCTTTTGCAGCAAAGCTGTCCAAAGCTTCTTTACCGGTTGCGCCTCCAGTTAAAGCACGTTGTAATTCAGGGAACCAGAAAGTACGAATATCAGCATATCCATCGGCAATGGTAGGTGCATCTGTTGTGAATTTACGAGCATACTCAGCGTATTTGTACTCTGCATCATCATAGAGGCCTGTAATCGAATTACGAACAGACAGACCACCTGTTTGAATCAAGTTTTTCTTACCCCATACAGGGTCATTAGCGATAAAATCAATCAGCTTCTTAGAAGCTGCAATCTTGGCATCATCACCATTATTGAATACAGCCATACCGCCGAGGTAAGGTTCAAGCTTAGGTTCCGATCCATCTAAAGTAGGGAAAGGAAGCAGAACATCTTCGAATTCAACCATTTTTTTAGATACGTTCTGAGCTTTAAGTACTGCAGAATAGTTAAGTGTAAAGGCTAATTTTCCTTGCAAAAATAAGTCATTCACGTCAGCAGCCGCAAGGGAAGCCGCACCAGAAACGCTAAGTTTATCTTTTGTAGCTTGAACGATCCAATCCAACGCTTTCGCAGCATTATCAGTATTGATCGCGACTGCGGAATTATCTTCATTTAGAAATCTGGATACACCTAAGTTAGCAAGATATGCGCGAGTTCCTTGATCTCCAGCTTGGCTCTTCGCGAAGAATCCGGTAGGGATAACATCAGGTGCTTTTTCTTTAACAGCTTCCAGCGCTTTCTTATATTCTTCAAACGTCCAAGTTCGATCTTCCTTATCCAGAGGAAGCAAATCTAACGCGCCAATCTTCTCAAAAACGGTCTTGTTTACCGCCATCATAAAAGGAGCTGTATTGATCGGGTACATAAAGATCTCATCGCCAACACTAGACTGCTTCCAAAAGGCTTCCGAAATATCATTTTTCACTTCATCGGTCACCATATCATTAAGAGGTGCTAATAAGTCCTTTTTACCCCAGTCAATAATCCGTCCAGGAGCATCATAAATTACATCAGGTGCGGTATTCGAAGCAATCGCCACATTCAGTTTTTCAGGGCCGCCTTCAAAGGTGATCATCTCAAGGTTGACTTTAATTTCCGGATTCTTCTCATTAAAAGCTGCAATGATTTCCTTCTCATATTTGCCAACTTCACCATCTAAAGCTTGAAAGCTCGGAAAATTCCACCATGTTATTTCTACTGGTTTAGCAGCAGTCTCAGTGGCCGCGGGCTCACTCTTATCAGTATTTTTACTTGGTTCATTGGCGGAATTCGCTGTATTCGTATTTCCGCATGCAACTAACTGTGTACCTAAAAGTGCGACACCAACAATGCTCATTAGCCCTTTTTTCATTGCTCTCATGTGCTACCCCCTATTATTTTTGTGGAATAAAATGCTTTATCATTCCTTGCGCTAATCATAAATCAATTATAAATTTAGGAGAATCCCACTCCTTTTACATTTAGGGTCGTATTCTGACCTATACCTTCTTTCAGTCCCTCTTCAATGTTATAATACATTACATATTTCACCTATAATTATTTTAATTTTTAGCTTATAACTTACATTTGATGGTATCGATGTTGAATAATCCACTATAAATCTAGTCTTCCGGAGGGATTTCATGTACAAGCTTATGATTGTAGAGGATGAACCGTTAATACGGACGGGATTAAAACATTACTTTTCGTGGCAGGAGCTTGGTGTTCAGAGTATTGTTGAAGCGGAGAATGGAAAAGAAGGCTTCGTTACCGCACTGCGTGAGCAGCCAGATTTAGTGATCACTGATATTCGCATGCCCGAAATGGATGGTCTTCAGATGATCGAAGAGCTTCGCCAATTCCTTCCTGATACTTTGTTTATCATTTTGACGGGATTTAATGATTTCGAATACGCTCAACGAGCCATCAAACTTGGGAGTGTACATGCTTTTTTGCTCAAACCTTTGGAATATGAAGAAAGTCTAACCGTGATTCAAGAATGCATGAACAAGCTGCAACTTAAACAACAAGAACAAAGAAAACGTTCTACTCTGGAAGGCTCACAACTTATAAAGCTACTACTGGAAGAAGAACAACCTGCAATGGACACTAATTTAATCGCTGAATTATGTAGTTTCAAAAGTAAACATTATTTGTATCTCCCTTTTGTTTTGGCAGGTTTCCTTATCAGAGAAACTCCTTCACAATCCACCTTGTGGATGAGAGAACAGGCTACTAAGTTTATACATCTTGCTACGGAGGCCTATCTCCCGGCAGATCTGCCAAGATCTATTTTTACATATTCCGCTAAATCCAAACTATACGGGCTAATAGTCATGGGATCACAGACTGCAACGAGCACTATCCCTTTTGAGACACAAGTACTTACTGAACTCGATCAGCATTTGAACAAGCTTACACTAGAACATCATTTTGCCCTTTATCTTGCTATAGGCACAGTAACGAACGAACTATCTCAAATCACTTCATTACTTCACGAGTCTGAAAAGCTGTTATATCAGCGCTTCTATCAGAAAGAGCGCAATATATTCCATATCTCATCCATAAAGGCTGGCGCCACAGCTACTAAACCAACACTTATTCAACTAGATGACAACGATAAGAAACGAATAATCTCCTGCATCGAAAACGCCAATAAACAAGAGATATTGCAATTAACGCAACGATTGGCACAAGATATTTTGCATAAAACAGATGGCTCTTCTACTGATCTATGGCTTGCGTATTTACAAGAAATTATAAGTGTCATTATCCGCTTCGCTAATAAAAATCAGATTCATATGGATGGTGTGTACAGCGATAAACTCTTAAACCTCACTTTTGTAGAGGATTTCCACTCCCTTGAGGTCATGTTCGAGTGGCTGGGGAATTGGATGGTTCATTTGGGAAACATTTATACCGAAGGTCTGACGGATAACCATCAGCAGGATGTGATTATCTTTGAACATATTAAATCCTTCATTAGAGCTAATATTGATCAAGATATTACTCTACAAATGGTAGCGGATCGATTCTTCTATAACCCTTCTTATTTAAGTCGTCTGTTCAAAAGAAAACTCGATAAGAACTATATGCGATTTGTAACCGAAATCCGTATGGAATACGCGCAGGAATGCTTAAAAAAACCGGAGATTCTGGTGACCGATGTCTGCACAATGTGTGGTTACAAAAGCTATAAGCATTTCGTTAAAACGTTCCGGATTTTTACCAACATGACCCCATCAGACTATAGAAAACAATCGGGGTGGTAAGCAAAATGATGCAAATTAACCAGCCAAAAAAACGTTATCGGATGCGGCATGTCAATCGGCAGATTTTTGTGCTGATGATCCTGACCATTACCATTCCTTTGCTGATTATATCCGCGATTATCTATATTTTTTCAAATCAAGCCGTCAAAAATGAATATCAAAGCAGCTCTAATCTCATCCTTAATAATCTTTCTTTCAACATCGACCAGTATCTGCAAAGCATTGAAAAAGGGACCCTTAATGCCCAAGTAGATAGTCAATTACAAACCGCCCTCGAGCATTGGACTATCAACAAAGATAATATCGGGAATGATCTAAGTATTCAGTATGGAAACACGATTGAACAGTTCATCAGCGGGATTGAAATGACGATTAAAAATGTCGACAGTGTGCAGATTTTCGCGGGGTCACGTGTATTCTACTCCGCCAATTTCAATCGTGCGGATTATGATGTGAAGGACTACACCCAAGAGGATTGGTATTTACAGACGCAACAAAAAAAGGGTGGTGTAATCCTATTTGGAAGTCATCTCCCATTCTATCGCACCAATTCTAAACAATCCGTCATCTCCATCGCCAGAGTCATTAATAAAAAAGGAAGCAAGCAGCCCTTAGGTGTCATGTTAATTGATATCCGGCTGGATTCATTACGTGAAATCTTAAAGCTGTCCGAGAATAGCAAGCGGAAATTCATTATTTTAGACGATAAAGGAGGCAACGTTTATAGCTCAGATTCATTGGAGACGAGTCCTTTAGAGCCTATCCCCATCGACAAACAGGCGCTTAATACTTTTATGAAAAACGACGCCGGAAGCTTATATGGTACTTTTGATGACAAGGATTCGTATATTAATTTTGTTACTTCTCCTTACTCCAACTGGAAGGTCATTCAATATATTGATGAAAAAGAGATGACTAAGCAGGCTTCTTTTCTTGGCAAAATCATTTTAACCTTAGCGCTCTTATCGCTTGTCACTGCACTCTTATTTATGTATATCCTTTCGGAACGCGTAACCAAACCTATTATTCTGTTAAGCCGGAAGGTGAAGCTGGTGGGGATGGGTAATTTCGATGTGGATTTGTACAGTAACCGCCAAGATGAATTTGGGGTTCTATATAATGGAATTCGTAAAATGGTAAAAGATTTGCAAAACTATATTGAGCGATCATCGATGGCCAAGGCTCAACAAAAGGTAGCCCAGTATGGTGCGCTCAAAAGCCAAATCAATCCTCATTTTCTGGCAAATGTCCTTGAATCAATTCAAATGAAAGCCATCATCAATGGGCAAAGAGAGATTGGCGAGATGGTGGGAATCGTGGGCAGATTGTTTCGGATTCATGTTCAGACGGGGAAAATCACCGTTACCCTGCGCGAGGAACTTGAGCATGTCCGGCTATATGTGAAAATTCAGCAGTTACGTTTTGGGGATAAATTACAGTATATGGAACAGCTAGATCCGCAATGCGAGATCGTTAAGGTCATGCACTTCTCCTTGCAGCCCATCGTAGAGAATGCTATCGTACACGGCCTAGAAAGTCGCAGTGAACCAGGTCTGCTTGAGGTATCCTCGGTGATATCGGGGGATGATATGCTGATTATCGTTAAAGATAACGGCATTGGCATCGAGGAAGAGAAACTTAAACAGCTTCGTTTCCGTCTCTCTCAACCCTCAGATACCTTAGATGAGGAACATATTGGCATTAAAAATGTTCATGATCGTATTCAATTTCATTTTGGCGAAAAATATGGAATTGAAATTTCCAGTCACGTAGGTGAAGGAACGACAGTGATCATCCGTCTTCCCGCGTAATCCTAGACATTTTGCTCAGTAATGCCTAATTCAGGATCAAAGGTGAGCATTTTCGTCGCTATTTTATCAATAAAAAACCGATCATGACTAACTGTTACTACAGCGCCAGGAAAATGAATCAACGCCTGCTCCATCACCTGAATACTAGTTAAATCCAAATGGTTAGTGGGCTCATCTAAAATAATGACAGCAGCTCCGGAGAGAAGGCATTTCGCTAAAGCCACTCTGGCCTGCTGTCCACCTGAAAGGCTGCCAATCGTTTTACTCAGATCCATTTCCGAGAATTGCAGCATCGATAGAAATTTATTCACCTTTTTCCGCGGTGCGTCCAGTCCCAGTCCATAAACATTTACGGCATGGCTGACAGTATCTTTATGATCCAGCTCATCCCACATCTGATTAAAGTACGCATAGCTGACCCCGCGTTCCCAAGTCACTTCCCCCGATTCCGGTGCTTCTTGTCCAGTCAGTACTTTGATGAGTGTCGACTTTCCGCTGCCGTTCGGACCCACGATTGCTATCCGGTCTTCCTTTTGAATATCGAAGCTAATGTTCTGGAAGATGGAGCGGCCATCATAACTTTGTCCAATCCGCTTCACTTCCCCCAGCTTGTCAGGAAAACGTAAATTACTATAAATATCAGTGATTAATACGTTAACTGGATGAGGTTCCACTCGTTTTTTCATATCCGTTAGCTTACGCGAAAGACGGTCCTTAGAGGACTTCTTACTACCACGGTTTTCAATGGCCTCAGACTCCATAAGGAGAAGTTCTTCTTCCCACTCAAATTGCCGATCGAGCACTTTTTTGCGCATCTTCTTTTTACGAACGTAATCGGTATAATTCCCTTCATATTCCTGGAAATGATAGTTCTCGATTTCTATCGTCCGCGTGACCACTCTGTCAATAAATTGCCGATCATGAGAGACCAGAAGCATCGCCCCATTGAAACGGTGCAGCCACTGCTCCAACCATACGATCCCTTCCATATCCAAAAAGTTAGTAGGCTCATCGAGCAATACAACATCAGGTCCTTCAATTAAGACTTTAGCCAGTGCCGCGCGGTTCCTCCAGCCTCCGGATAACTCCTCTACAGGTTGATGCCGCGATCTCTCATCGAATCCTAATTTAGTCAGCACCGTATTGATTTCCACAGATACATTCCAGCCATCCAAATGCTCCATTTGTCCAAAAAGCTCAGCTTGGCGCTCTAAAAGTACATTCATCTGGACATCATCCGACACCTGCCCTAGCTGTTCTCCTATTTGGTTAAGCTCCTGTTCAATGCGTGCTACCTCTTCGAAGCAAAGTTCTAACTCTTGTTGTACAGACAAAGACCCGGAAAGCTCCGAGAATTGAGAGAAGTAGCTGATCTTCACATTGGGATCTAATTCTACTTTTCCTGCCGTTGGCTCCTCTTTTCCCATTATTAGCTTAAAAACAGTAGATTTACCTGCTCCATTTCGTCCGATTAAGCCAATACGTTCACCCTTGCTCACACGAAAATAAATATCTCGAAAGATTAATGTATTCTCATATTTCTTAGTTACGTTCTCCATTCGGATTACGCTCAAGTCTATCACTCCTAGTTCGTATAGATCAGAATTCATCGTTGAATACCCAAAAAGCTATTATAGCACTAATTAAAAAAAGGACTTTATAATCATATTATTACTTATATTTATTTCCGATATATGTATTTATATTAATATAAATTTATAAATACATAAGGAGGATTACAATGAGTTTGCTAAAATCAATCAAGAAAAATGTGAGTGTTACTATGTGCATAACCCTGCTCTTTTCTCTTTTTATTGTGTATCCGGCAAGTGCTTCTACCTTCTTCCAAGACCGCTTTGAAGAGGGCGGTAATCTATGGACATCCACTAGTGGGAATTGGACTATTGTTGAGGACGAAGGCAACAGCGTATATTACCAGTCTGTCACAAAAGAAGGACGTACTTCTGCAGGTGATTCAGCCTGGAGCGATTACACTGTGGAAGCGGATGTAAAAGTAGTTGATTTTAATGGCTCAAACAGAACTTATGTTGCAGGCAGATACATAGATGGAAATAATTTTTATGCAGCTTCTTTGTATAATAATAATGATGGCATGCTGGAAATCAGAAAAAAGGTTTCTGGATCTACTACAACTTTGACCAGCAAACCCTACACTCTGCAAACAGGAGTTTGGTATAATGTAAAACTTGAAATGAGCGGAAATACCATCAACATGTATGTAAATGATACGCTGGAGCTCTCAGCTTCCGATTCCAAATTAAAAAAAGGTACAGCAGGGCTCGTTACCTTTAAGACAATTACGATGTTCGACAACGTGACCGTTTCTGACACCAATGGCACTACACCGACACCGACTGTCACGCCGTCACCAACTGCTATACCGACTCCGACTGCTATACCAACACCAACTACAATACCGACTCCGACTGCTTCACAGACACCAACTGCTTCACCGACACCTACTGCTACACCAACACCTACTGCTGCACCGATACCGACTGCAATACCGACTCCGACTGTCACACCAACACCTACTGCTACGCCGATACCAACTGTTTCACCAACGCCTACACCGGTACAGGTTAGTGAATAAGCGCTCATAACAGTGCTTTAACACATCCCGTATTAATAGAGACTGGTGTCAGCAAAGTGTCTATAGACAACTTCGACGGTTTGACCATTTTCTCTGCTAAGGGTGCAACCATTAAACATGCCGCTTTTACTTTTAAAAGAAGCTCTAACGTCATCATCCGCAACCTTGAATTTGATGAGCTGTGGGAATGGGATGAAGCAACCAAAGGAAATTACGATAAAAACGACTGGGACTACATCACCATTGAGAATAGCAACAACGTATGGATCGACCACTGCACCTTCAATAAATCTTATGACGGAGTTGTCGATGTTAAAAAAGGCAGCAACGGCGTCACCATTTCATGGTCTTCCTTCTTAGGGGATGATAGAAACGCAAACAGCTGGGTTACTCAGCAAATTAATGCTATGGAAGCCAACAAGGCTGCTTATCCCATGTACGCTTATTTAAGAAGCAGCTCAGTTGGCCTAAGTAAAGACGACATCATTGCGATTGCCGCTAGTCAAAAAAAGGGCCATTTAATAGGCGCAACAGAATTTGCAGCTGATAATGCGCTTCTTTCTGTGACGCTCCATCACAACTACTATAAAGATATACAAGACCGCATGCCCCGCCTTCGTAGTGGTAATGCGCATGCCTATAACATTGTAATGGACAACGAAGATACCAGATTGGCTAAAAAACGTCTAACCTCCGCTATGGAAAAAGCGATCTCAAGCAAGGGGTATCATTTCGGGGTTACAAGTAACGGAGCAATCTCGACAGAAGGAGGAGCTGTATTACTTGAAAGTTCTGTAATCATTGATGTAGTGAATCCACTTCGCAACAATCAAGCGGATGCGAGTAATAGCAAATATACGGGTGCAATCGCAGCTTTAGATACGATCTATTCACTAGATGGAGCAACATTCAGAGGAGACAGTACATCTAAGAACAGCCCTCTCTCCCCTGCACCCGCTGCCGTTAAAGCATTTGCATGGAACGGATTCACAACACTACCTTATAGCTACACTTCAGATGACCCAGTTAGTCTAAAATCTAGACTTACCGCTGTTGACGGTTCAGGGGCTGGCAAATTGTCCTGGTCAAACGAGGAATGGTTGAAAACAAGTTACAGTAACTAATTCGACTAATGCGACTAACTAATCACTGAACACATACTCCCATAACTACAACGAGAAAAGTTACTAACTTAGTTGCCACATTAGCGCCACCTTTGCACCATATTAGCGCCATATTAGCGCCAGATTAGCAAACTTTTGTACCGCACTAACGCCGCACTAACGCCACTTTTGTTCTGCCGAAATAGCTAAGACGCTCAGACGGTGATTTACTGTTTACTGTGCAGTATTTACGAGGTCAGACGGTTCGGACTCAGGAGCCCTTATTTCGAAGAATCCGGGCATTTCGCAGTGCTATCGGACTCAGATGCAGCTATTCAACCCAATATGCTTAATTTTGGTGTGGATTTAGACCAATAAGAGCTATGCAGTCCGAAAACTCAGCAAAATGGTCAAAAAAGCCAAAATAGTTGCAATACAGTCCGTTAGGAGTGTTACGCGCGTGAGAAACATGAGGAACATGAGAAACCTGAGAAACGTGAGGAGCCTGTGAAACATGAGGAGCCTGTGAAACGTGAGGAGCCTGTGAAACATGAAGAGCCTGTGAAACATGTGGAGCCTGTGAACATGAAGAGCCTGTGAAACATGTGGAGCCTGTGAAACGTGAGAAGCCTGAGGAACATTAAGAGCCTGTAGCCCGTGAGGAGCATTATGCACATACAGTCCAAATAGGAGCATTAGGAGTTTGTTCTCATTAACAAGTGATGCGTTTGGTGTTAATGGTAACTCACAAAGTTAGTATAATGTCCCAACAATAACAAAAAGGCCGCAACCAGCGGCCTTTTTCTATATTACGACTTCCAACGCATATTCACTAATATCGCTTACCGCTCATTTTTTCAGAATATCAATATACTCTTCTTTCTCTCGATCTGCCCCCGCACTAAGCTTCAAACGCAGTGACTTCGGGTGATCCAACACATTACTGCTGAAGTAACTTATAAATCCATCATCAGCTCCACTACCAGAATTCGGATTAATTTTAATGTCGTGCTTCCCAACCTGCGCAGTTAATTCATAGGGGAGCTTTTGAAACAGTTCATTTCGGACGATCCAATCCGTTTTCAATTCCTCATTTATCGTAAATTTGAGCGCTATGCTTAACGGAGAAAGCTCGACTTCGGCTAGTTTTACTTCCTGTCCGTCAATTATGAAAGGGTGGTCAACAACTAATGTCTCCGTCTTCAGCTCCCAAAACTTAGGATCAATAGAGAAGTTCACTTTTAAACGATCAGAATACCGCATGTCGGATAAAACCGTTCCTGTTTTCGGTTTACTTAACATTCCCGGATCTACAGAGGCAATCTGAAAATCCGCCACTACGTCTGTTGGCCTTGGTTTATTTCGGTCCAGTGAAAATACAGTTTTGCCGAGCCAAGTATATAGGGTTCCCTCTGCGTGTGCTCCCATTCCGCCTCTATTCCCATTCTCCTCCATTACATCTCGTCCAGTTTCAGCATCTGTCAGCTTCACACTATTTACACTGTACACTTCCTGACCATCACTTGTTGTTCCTGTATACAGCAGCATGATTTTGTTTTCATCAGCAAGCACAGCATTCAGAGTAATTTTATATCCATTTGATTCAGCACTCTTATTAACGATTTGTACATAATCATTCCGGATTGCAGACTCTAAAGTAAGAGCATCAATATCAGCTGCAGCCAATGTTTTAAAAGGCTCCAACACGCCCCGATCGAATGTTTCAGCACTCGAAGTCCCTTGCTGTGGCATCAGCTGGGTTGGATTGAAGAACAGCAGGCCCGCTATCATCACTGCAGCCGCCAGCACAGACATCGCGCTTTTTGTGAACATTAACCTTCTGCCACGTTTCTTGCCTAATTCCAAGCCTGCTTGGATCGCATAGATTTGAGCGGCTGCATTCTCTATTTTTTGTTCTTGTGGGATACGTTCGGCATCGCTTAACATGGCAAGCTCCTCTTGACTACTCATTGTTCCATTCACCCCGATTCTTTATGATGGTTCGCAACTGCTTGAGCCCTTTATGTTGCCAAGTCTTAACCGTTCCCTCGGGTTTATTCATAATGTTAGCGATCTCAGTCAAGGTCATATCGTTGTAGTATTTTAGCAGCAGCACATGGCGATACTTGGGCTTAACCTGCTCAAGTGCCCACAACATTTCCATCCGATGATGGCCAATATGTGTGACCTGTTCTCCTATTCTTTCATCTACCAGCGGCATGGAACGTTTTCTTCGTCTTTGTTCATCTATACAGACATAAATTAGAATTCGAATAATCCATGATTTGAATGCTTTGGGGTCCTTTAATGTTTTTCTTTTAATCCAGGCCCGGCAAGTCATTTCCTGCATCGCTTCCAGCGCATCGTTTCGGTTCCGCAAGTAACTATAAGCAATACTGTACAGTTGTTCTCTATGTACCAATATCGAATCGTAAAAATCCGTCTCGCTCCGAGTATCAAGAATCGTTACTTTTTTCATTTCTGCATTAGTCATCGTCATGTCCTTCCTTAGCCTCCCCTCTTCAACCTTTCATAGATTAAGACGGGGGAGGTATAGAAACGGTTTTTGTTTCGTTTAACTTTTTTGCCCAAAGCTCTCTAAATTATAGCATTCTATAAAAATTGAACGAAAAATGTTATGATAGGTTAAATTGGACATAATCAATAGTACGCACTTAAAAGTGCCATAGGTACTAAAAAGTACCCATACCATGGAGGTTATCATGACAACAACACCAACAACAACTGTCAAGAAAAAATACAATATTTCTGTTGAAGCCACACTAGAGGTCATCGGAGGGAAATGGAAATGCGTAATTCTATGTCATTTAACTCATGGCAAAAAACGCACCTCCGAGTTAAAACAGTTGATGCCCGGCATTACTCAAAAAATGTTAACCCAGCAGCTACGCGAGCTTGAGGCAGATGGAATCATCAACCGAATTGTTTATAATCAGGTTCCACCAAAAGTAGAATACGAGCTTAGTGAATATGGTGATAGTTTAAGCGATATTTTGACTGCATTATGTAATTGGGGAGAACAACATATCATTAAGCAATTCGGCGATAAATACGCTGTTTTAGAGGATAACATTTTAAATAAATAAACCGCTCTATCAAGGGTATGGTTGGATATTTATGCTGCGAGAGTTGTACTTCAATTATACGTTCATGAAAAAAGGACAGCTGAATCAAATCGATTCAACTGTCCAAAGCTTTGATTCACCCGTCCCTTGAATGGCGCACAGGAACATAACTTAAATTACGCCCTCTCCTCCAATTGCAGTTGCTGTGAATGATATGGGTCCAAATAGATTTATAGGCAAGTTGCTATCATTCTGAATTACCAATTCATAGTTGTGGACTCCAATATAAGCACCATCAACCCACTGAGCACTTAATTGAATATCAGTAATTGTAGTAAAACGATAAAAAGATCTATAAATATCGACTCCAGCTCGTCGGATGATAACAAGAAATTGGCTATTAGCAAGTGCAGTAAGACTAAAACTACCATTTAACTCGACTCTACTGGAGAAAGAAGCCGGATTAGCCGGACTAATATTTACTTGCGCTGTGGCTAAACCCGCTCCAGCTCCAGGAATCCCTGCAACCGTTATAGCTGTAGTAAACGGATCTAACGGGATTTTTGCCTGTGACCCATAACTTATTATTGTCGCCATTTATCATCACTCCATTTCAAGGTTATAGAGTAGTATATTGTGAATCCGCAATGATAGATTGGACTAAATTCCTGATGATTATATACATTTAAGGTATACTTTGCTAGATCATATAAACCTAGTTACCTTGTCAATCACCATACGATTTCCACTCATTGACAACACCCCTGTTCAGAATTACAATAATTCACATATCATGAACAACGATGACAAAGGGTAAGTAGACAGACGAACATGGTCTTCAGAGAGCCGGTGGTAGGTGCGAACCGGTGACCAGCGTATGCTCGAATGGCCTTTATAGTTGTTTTTCCGAACTATCTTAATGGATGCAGTAGGGAAAACCGGGGTTCCCGCCGTTATCAAGGGACCTGTATCGAGAATTAATTCAACCTCTCCGTACAGGTAAGAGAAGATCGAAAGCCAAGAATCGTAAGGTGACACGATCATTTAAGGTGGTACCACGACAACTTCGTCCTTATTGGATGAGGTTTTTTTGTCATTTAAAGGAGGTGATGGCCATGGATGATGGCTGGTGGTGGCGACTCGAGTGTAACCAAATGCTAAATAACAGGAGGAATTTTTATATGATGAACGAACGTGTCTTAACTGGAGATCGAGTGACTGGAAAGCTTCACCTTGGCCATTACGCCGGCAGCTTGCAGACCCGAGTAGCCCTTCAGGAGCAATATGAAACTTTTGTGTTTTTAGCGGATATTCAAGCCCTAACGACCCATTTTGATCGTCCGCAGCTGCTGGGTCAACATCTGCATGAGATCACACTGGACTATTTATCTGCAGGTATAAATCCGGAAAAAACAACTATATTTATTCAATCGATGATCCCTGAAATCGCAGAGCTGACCATCTTGTTCTCTATGTTTGTTACTGTGAATTCTTTACGGCATAATCCCACGATTAAAGCCGAATCAAAAAATTCCAGCTTAGATGAATTGTATTACGGTTTTCTAGGTTATCCAGTTAGTCAGACTGCTGACATAACTTTTTGTAAAGCAACGATCATTCCTGTAGGAGAAGACCAGCTCCCCCATCTGGAATTAACCCGCAAAATCGTCCGCAGATTCAACGAGCTGTACAGCCCGATACTGGTGGAACCCAAAGCGCTGATCAGTGAGACGCCGAGACTTGTGGGTACGGATGGCAACGCTAAAATGAGTAAAAGCCTTGGCAATGCCATCGAGCTGGACTCCACTAAGGAAGAAATCACCTTCAAGATAAGAAAAGCCACAACCGATCCTGCGCGTGTGCATAAAAATGATCCTGGACATCCAGATATCTGTCCTATTTTTGCTTATCATGGTTCTTTTCGCTCAGCGGGGGTAACCGAAATTCGTGAAGGCTGTGAGCGGGGTACCATGGGTTGTTCTGCTTGCAAACAGTTGATTTCGACAGCTCTAGATCAGCTTATAGAACCGATGCGAGAGCGGCGTTCCTATTATGCTACTAAGCCCAAGCTTGTGCAGGAAATCTTAATCTCTGGAACACAGCATGCCCGCAGCATTGCTCAGGAAACAATGGCCGAAGTACGTGAGGCTATGAGTCTTAACTATTTTTCAATCTAAAAATGATATTTATAGGTACTCAAAAAAGCCGGAAGCTCATTGGAAGAGATCCGGCTTTTTTCTTCTCCTTACAACACCCAATTTCCCTTACGGAATACGGGTTCAATCGTGCCGTCCGCCAGCTCTCCGTCAATATCCAGCTCTGCTGAACCGATCATAAAATCGACATGAGTTAAGCTGACATTAGCTCCTCTAGCCACAAGCTCTTCGTTCGTAAGCTTTGTGCCGCCTTCAATATTTACAGGATAAGCACTTCCTAGCGCGAAATGGCAGGAGGCATTCTCATCAATCCCTGTATTGTAAAAAATGCGGTTCAAGCGAGAGATTGGAGAATCATGCTGCACTAAGGCTACTTCTCCTAGATAAGATGCACCTTCATCCGTTGCCAGCAGTGAGGTTAAATGCTCGCGTCCGGATTCAGCTTCATAAGCTACGACTTTCCCCTTTTCAAAAGTGAATGAAAGTCCTTCAACTAAACGTCCATTCAAATTAAGAGGGAGCGTGCTTCTAACTGTGCCATTCACTCCAGTACGATGGGGCATGGAATAAATTTCTTCCGTTGGCATATTAGCAACAAAATAAACACCTTTATCATTCTCACCGCCACCCCCGCGCCATAAATGGCCTTCCGGAAGCTCTACATGCAGATCCGTTCCCGGAGCACGGTAATGCAGGCTTTTATAACGTTTAGCGTTCATTCTATCCTGACTTTCTTTCAACTGACCAATATGCTCTCTCCAAGCAGCTACCGGATCATCGCTGCCCACACGATTCATCTGGAATACAGCTTCCCACATCGCCTCTACCCGCTCTTCTTCAGGAAGATCGGCAAAAACCTTGTTCGCCCAAGCACGTGTTGGCGCTTTGACCAGAGACCAGCTGATTTTGCTGTTCCGAGTATATTTGGAGTAGTTCTTGCGAGCAATAGCTGCTGCTTTGACTGCTCTAGATACCTTAGAAGAATCAATGCCATTAAACAGTTCCGGATCAGGTACTTTAATATGTAAGATGGCACCATTTTCTTCCGCGAATTTCTCCATCATCTCAGCCTGCCACTGTGGATAGTAATCGAAAGAATCCTCTGGGGCTTTTTCATAACGGATCCGTGTGGTTGCTTCATCGTCCCAGTCAACAATTACATATTTAGCTCCCGCTTCATAGGCTTTCGCTACAATCAAGCGAGTAAGTTCTGCGGTTTCTATCGGTGCATGTACCATAAGGACTTGTCCAGGCTGTACATTTACTCCTACTTTTACAACTAGGTTCGCGTATTTCTCCAGCATTACTTCAAAATCTTTCATGAATTCTCTTCCTCCATCTCTAGGGTTGCTATAAGCACTCGGTCAGCTTCACTTCTTATTTTAACGCAAAACGAGGATAGTTGCGATTCGATTTAGATTCTCAGTTACTTCACTTCAGGTATTTCCCCTGTATAGACACCTAGATCATTCTTATGAATCTCTACAATGGACGTTCCGATCTGCTTATCATTATGGTAAGCAATCACTATGATCTTGGTATCCTGAGGCTCATCTATTTGTTTATTCTTTCCATCCATTGGACTCCAATAAATTTGATCTCCAGATTTGATTTTCAGCTCAAGACCTTTGTTATGCACCTTGTAGTCAGGGGGGTTCCATAACAATAAATTGCCGGACGTAGCCTGTATCTTAATAACATTCGCCCCTTCAGCAGTTATAAGCATAGGTAATCCTGGAGCACTACTATCAGTCACCCTGTATTCCGCTGTTGGGAACAGAACTTCCGGTTTCACCTCAAGTGATTGATTATTATGCTGCAAAATAAAGAAGAAAAAAAGTAAAATCGTTAAGCCCATGACGCCTCCGATGATTATTTTTTTCACTATTCAACCTCCCTTCTACCCTAATACTGTAACATATTCCCTTAATCTGGACAGTTATCAGGCAAATAAAGCGGCTCCCGCGAGGAACCGCTCACTTCAACCCCTATTTTTTATCCACCTGTAACAGTGTCACTGTCTTCAAAGCATAAGTATGCATGATTTTATCCTCTGAAATTACATTCAACTTGATCAAGCTTGCCACCTTTGCCGGATCTGATTTGGAGAGCAAACGCCACACTTCAGGGTCCGATAAGGTCTCATATAACTTTGCATCATCATATTCTTTGCGGTTTTGCACGACCAGCTTCACTTTATAGCTGCCAATTTCAGTCTCGGTGGTTTCCTGCTCACTACAATAATTTAAAATATCCTGACGAAGCTCGGCCAATTCTTTTTCAATATCTTTTTGCTTTTGCTTGAGCCGATAATACTGCTGAACCTTTTTCTCCATCCACTTCACGCTCCTTCATAGACATATGTATGCCGGAAACGTTCGATAAATTAGTTGAGTTCCCTATCATAAAAACTTATAATGAGCCGGGGATAGCTAATTTCCAAGTAGAGTCAAATTTCTTATAAAAACAATTCCACGGCAGGTGACTTATGTTTCATTCGTACTTTTTTCCAATTTCGTATGCGTTCATGATGTTTCCAATAGCAGCGCTGTTCTTCACACTACCTTTTCTTATCGTACAATACCGCAGACATGGCTATATACATAAGCTTAGAGCTTTAATCCTATATCTGCTGCTGCTCTATCTGATGAACGCTTATTTTCTTGTCTTGCTTCCTTTTCCATCCTCCCGGCACAATGCTGCACCTTCTGGGAGTATCGTCCAATTCATTCCCCTCCAGTTTATTCAGGATATTGTGGATGGATCGTCGATCATCCCTGATCAAATCTCGACCTACTGGTCATTACTGCGTGAGCCTGCATTTTTACAGGTCATTTTTAACGTTGCATTAACCGTACCGTTTGGAATGTTTCTGGGCTATTATTTTCGTACCCGCTGGGTCGTGTGCATTCTACTATCCTTTGCCTTTTCTTTGTCCTTTGAGATCACGCAGATTACAGGAATTTATGGTTTCTTCGATCATCCTTACCGTCTTTTTGATGTCGATGATCTCATTACCAACACAATCGGAGGGATTTTTGGATTTCGAATTTCCATTTGGATCTCCGGGCTATTGCCACGTATAGAACAACTGGATACAAACATTGACCGCTCAGCCAAAAGAGTCTCCTATACCCGCAGAGGAATAGCTTTTCTAATCGATAGTATGGTGTGGAGCATCGGGTTTGGGATACTCTTCGGATTCGATATAAAAGCTGCCTTCTGGATTATAACTGGTATTTACTTCATGCTTGTTCCAGCTCTCACGGGCGGACGGACCATAGGGAAATGGATGGTGCGGATTCGGGTGAAGAGCAGCGGGAATCATGCTTTTTTCTGGGCTCTGATGATCAGATATGGCCTGCTATATTGGGTGCTGCTTGGGATTCACGCTCTTTTGCTTGATTCCGCCCTTCTAGGGCATCTTTCCTCCGTATGGAATATGCTTATTCATCTGTTTGTTCTATTGATAGACTTGGCTTTCTTTATTCATTTAGTCATTAGTATATTCAAAAAAGAAACTCAACTAATATATGAGAAACTAAGTCGAACTTCTCATGTTATTTCTTGGCCAGAGAAACGGCTCCAATCTGATGTATCCAGCAACAGCCCTGTAGAAAGCTAAACAAGTTATTATATAAATGGTATTTTTACATTGGAAATTATTATAGAATTAGGAGGTGAGCATTCTCAAAATTTAGGAGATGAGCGTATGGAAACTACAAGCAGTTTGCAGTTATCTAGAAGTCTTCCAGAAGAACAGGGGATTTCATCAACTGCAATATCCAGCTTTATTAATGCAGTAGAGGAACAAAATTTAGGCCTGCACAGCTTTATGCTACTACGACATGGTTATGTAGTCTCTGAAGGCTGGTGGGCTCCTTACAGGTCCGTTCTTCCGCATATGTTATTTTCCCTTAGCAAAAGTTTCACCTCAACCGCAATCGGGTTTGCTGTTACTGAGAAACTTATTACACTCGATGATTCTGTCCTCTCCTTTTTCCCTGAAGAGGCTCCTTCGACTATCACGGAGAACCTGTCTAATATGACAATCAGACATCTATTGATGATGGGTACCGGGCATGTCGTGGATACTATGGACACACTTCGCAAAAGTGCCGACGGGAATTGGGTGAAAGCTTTCTTCTCCGTCCCAGTCGAGAAACAACCAGGTACACATTTCCTATATAATACCGGTGCTACTTACATGCTGGCCGCAATCCTACAACGGGTTACTGGCCAAACACTGCTAGAATATTTAGAACCACGCCTCTTCGTTCCTCTGGGCATTCACGGTGCAACGTGGGAGTCTTGTCCACGCGGAATTAACACAGGGGGATTTGGCTTAAACATTACAACCGAGGATATCGCTAAATTCGGCCAGCTATACTTACAAAAAGGAATCTGGAATAATCAACGGGTACTGCCTGAAAAATGGATTAATGAGGCTACTTCAAAACATATTTCCAATGGCGATGGTGATCATGACTGGGCAATGGGATATGGGTATCAGTTCTGGCAATGCCAGCACGGTGCCTACCGGGCAGATGGCGCCTTCGGTCAACTCTGTGTCGTGCTTCCGGAGCAAGATGCCGTAATTATTACTACTGCTGCATCAGACAGTATACAAGGAATGTTGAATGCTGTGTGGGAACATCTGCTTCCCGCGATGAAGCCAGCTCCCTTGCCATTAGAACCTGCTGCTTCTGCCCACTTGGTTGAACAATTAAAGAATCTATCTATCCAACCGCCACAACTGCAGCCCTCTTCATCACAAGAAGAAAGAATAAACGGCTTAACCTATAAGCTCGATGACAACCAATTTGCCTTGGACACCTTCTCTATCTTTTTCAATAACAACGAAGCTGCAGTTACTTTCCAATCCAAGATTGGAGAGGAGTCTGTGATCCGTCTTGGTCGAGGGGAATGGCTCGAAAGCTTCGCACAGGTCATTGATGCTTCCTTAAACCGAATCATGTCCAGCTTTACTTGGGTTACTGATGATCAGCTGCAGCTCACTTTATTGTTTATTGAAATGCCTTTTTGCATAACTCTTGAAATAATCTTACTAGAGAAGCAGCTAATTCTTAAACAAAAGTTTAATGTGAATATGGGACCGACTGAATTCCCTGAGATCATTGGCAGACTATAATTCTTAATGAATAAAAAAGGCCGCTTCGTCCTTTAAAGAGACTTAGCGGCCTTTTAAATATTCGATCCTAGTCAGTGAAATCAGCAAGCTTGAGGATGACCGGGCAATGATCGCTCCCCAAAATGTGGCAATCAATTTGGGCATCCAGCAGATTAGGTGCAAGTCTAGAAGAAGCTAGGAAATAATCAATCCGCCAGCCTACATTCCGTTCTCTCACCTTCGGCATATAAGACCACCATGAATAAACGCCTTCAAGCTCTGGATGAAAATATCTAAAGGTATCTATGAAGCCGGACTCCAGCAGCGTACTCATTTTTCCTCTTTCTTCATCGGTAAAGCCAGAGTTTCCGCGGTTAGCTTTAGCATTTTTGATATCAATATCCTGATGGGCTACGTTCATATCGCCGCATACAACGACTGGTTTTAGCTTGTCCAGTTCCAGAAGGTAATTGCGGAAGCGGTCCTCCCATTCCATTCTGTAATCCAATCTAGCCAGATCTCGTTTGGCATTTGGTGTATACACATTCACTAGATAAAAATGTTCGAACTCCAGCGTAATAATCCGGCCTTCCGCTTCTTCATCCTCTTCCATTCCGTATCTCGCAGAGATCGGCTTGATTTTGGTGAATATAGCTGTGCCTGAATACCCTTTTTTCACTGCATAATTCCAATATTGATTGTATTCTTCACCCTGTTCCAGAACAATCTGCCCTTCTTGCAGCTTTGTCTCCTGAACACAGAAAATATCTGCTTCTACTTCCTTAAAATATTCATCAAACCCTTTTTTCACACAGGCCCGAAGGCCATTCACATTCCATGATACCAACTTTATCATTAACGTTTCTCCTTGCATTTTGCTTTGATAGTAACCAGTTTATCATATAATGACCAGAAATTTATAGAGGATTAGGGTCATCTTGAGCAATTCCGCGAATAGATTTATATCCTAATCATTTACTATCCATGATACAATAGCAAAATTGACTCTATACAAATTTTCTAACACGTGAGGTAAAAAAACTTATGAATGCACCAAATCTTTTACGAGGGTTTAACTTTTTGTATTTTGCTCTGCTGGCCATGTTTATTCCCTTTCTGCCAGTCTATCTAAGTGAACAAGGTCTAAGCCCATCACAAATCGGCTTCATTATTGGAACTGGTGGTTTTGTTACCATCATTGCTCAACCTTTATGGGGGATGATTAGTGATAAAACAAAAACCATCCGCAAAGTGCTGTTAGCTCTGCTGTTATGCTCAGCGGTGACCGGATACTTTTTGTTCGATTCCAGCAGTTATGCTGTTCTCATTCTTTTTGCTATGCTGCTGTATTTCTTCTTGATGCCCATTGATCCGCTGACAGAAAGCTTGAATTTCCGAGTCTCTGAGGCGGCTGGAATTAGCTATGGTTCTATCCGTACATATGGTGCGCTAGGTTATGGTGTAATGGCTTTGATTACTGGCTATGTGCTTGGTTTTTTCGGCTCTCATGGAATTGCTCTTCTGTTTGTTGCCATTTGCCTTATAAGCTTTATAGTAAGCTGGAACATGCCAGATGCCCCCGTCACAGGTAAGCCGGTCACGCTGGATAGCCTCAAGCACTTTTTTGGCAACAAAAAGACATTGATGTTTCTGGTGCTCATATTTATTAGCTCTGTACCCGCACGAATGAACGATACATTTATTGGAGTTTATATTCGTGAGCTTGGTGGCAGTCCTCAATTGGTAGGCCAATCGTTTTTCCTCGCGGCAATAAGTGAAATCATTGTCTTTGCATTAAGCTTCTGGTGGTTGCGTAAAGGAAAAGAACTGATCATCATATCGATTTCCGGAGGCTTCTATTTCCTTCGTTTCTTTATTTCAGCTTGGATCACTGATCCACACTTATTAGCCTATTTGCAGATTCTACAAATTCTTACCTTCCCTGTGTTCTACTCGGCTGCTATTCAATACCTGTACAGTATTGTACCCGAGGAATGGCGTGCTACAGGCCAGACCGTACTTGCACTGTTGTTCTTCGGTGTATCAGGTATCCTGGCTTCTTATGCTGGCGGGGCATTATATGATGCCTTTGGGGGTAAAGCTCTTTACTTAACGATCTCCGCGATGTCGTTTGTCGGCATGCTGTTCGGATTGATACTGTATCTGTTTTATCGAAAAAAAACGAATTAAGTGTACCAAAATAAACCGGGGTTGTCCCAGCCACTTTCTAAATGGCTATAGGACATCCCCGGTTTTTTCTATCAAAAAGTGCTAATTCACCATGGCATTCGCTCTAGCATTAATAGATTTTCAACATAGAATATCCTATCAAACGAAAAGGAGGTCGTTACTATGGCCATCGTATTACCGATTCAATATTTCAATTTAGCCCCTGTCATTGGTAAATCTTATTATGAAAACCTTGCAGGTGGTATTAACGCTGCTGTTACTGTGAACAATAACTCCAACTTCCCAGTAGATTTAGTAATCACTCGTGTGAATGCTCCAGTTATCACATACACGATTCCAGCGTTCAATAGCCTTACGCTTGCAGTTCATGCCCTTTTGGTAGCTGCACTCTTAAGCACTCCTGCTGGCACCACATTCGGAACTATTGAAATTTCAACATCAGATTTCTAATAGTGTAGTATTAAGCATCTCTAGCTGAAAGTTCAGCTAGGGATGCTTCTCTATGTGAATCTAGCTTAATCCTTCTATTGTATGCTGCTCCATAAGCTGCTTTAGCTTGGTTTCAGTATTCGAATCTCCCGCAGGAGTATAGATGCTGCATCGTAAATCGGCACTGCCATGAACCTGCAAAGAGGTAAGATGAAATAACATTTTCCCCGCCTTGGCATGTCTGAATTCTAGTAACACATCCGGGGCCGAACTAACCCGACTTTGCTCCCACATCTCATTAAAAGCCGGATGCAATTCTTTCAATTCCTCTATAAATTCATCATACCAATAATCCTCTACATACTGTCCGTAATACGCTCTGAAGATAGAAAGATAACCGCTGACGAACTGTTCCCAATTCACCGCTAAGCGTCTGAACTCCTTACGAACAAATAACAATCGGATCATATTCCGCTCTTCGATGGGCAGCTTTGAGAAATCAAGAAAAACATGCGCGGCAGCATCATTCCAACCGACGATCCCGCAACGTCTATCAGAAATTATCGTAGGACAATATTTGAGTTCCTGTAAAATTTTCTGCAGCGAAGGACTAATTACAGAAGATTCATCTTGCGGGTAGGGTGTGGTTCCAGTTCCAGTTTCTAAAGCCAGTGCAAAAAGATACTTCCGCTCATCTTTAGTCAGCCTAAGTGCAGTGGCAATACAGTCCAAAACAGATGACGAGACTTTTATATCTCTGCCTTGTTCAAGCCACGTATACCAGGTGCTGCTTACCCCTGCAAGCTGTGCAACCTCTTCCCTGCGGAGTCCTGGCGTTCTTCTGCGTGCGCCTTCCGGCAAGCCTACAGAGCTTGGTGAAATGGCCGCACGACGTGCTTTCAAAAAATCGGATAATGCTTGTAATCTTGTTTGATTAGCCATAAGCTACCTCCACTTTGGGATTCCTGTTCCTTTAGTATAGTACAAATTATACTAGGATAAACGATAACTTGTAATAGGATAAATAAAATGAAAAAATACTAGTATACACTAGCTGAGGAGGTTCATTATGGAACGCGTAGTGATTACAGGCATGGGCTTAATCTCACCACTTGGGAATACAATCGGGCAATTTTGGGATCGGCTAATTTCTGGTGAGTCGGGTATATCCCCGATTACTTCATTTGATACAACAGGTTTTAAGACGAGGATTGCTGGCGAAGTACGTGATTTCGATGCAGAGGGCAGATTTGGCCGTAAAGAGGCACGCCGAATGGACAGATTCAGTCAGTTTGCCCTCGCAGCTACTGAAGAGGCTTGGAAACATTCTGATCTCCAGCTTGATAAGATTGACAAGGAGAGACTTGGCGTTTATGTAGGATCTGGCGTTGGAGGAATTCAGACCTTGATGGATCAAGGTACGGTCCTGAAGGATCGTGGTCCTGATCGAGTTAGCCCTACCTTAATTCCCATGATGATCTCCAATATGGCTGCGGCAATGATCAGCATTAAATTTGGAGCTCTCGGCCCGACCATGTCTCCAGTAACAGCTTGTTCTATTGGCAATACTGCGATTGGCGAGGCTTTCCGTTTAATTCGTTATGGCGGTGCGGATATCGTTATAGCCGGGGGTTCTGAAGCTGCTATTACTGGCATCTCGCTGGCCAGCTTTGGGAATGCCACCTCTTTATCTACACGAAATGAGGAGCCTACGAAAGCGAGTCGTCCTTTCGATGGAGAACGGGATGGCTTTGTAATCGGTGAAGGCGGCGGCATAGTCATTCTAGAGTCACTCTCCCATGCTCAGCGTAGAAACGCCAAGATTCACGGCGAAGTGATCGGGTATGGTGCTAGCTCTGATGCTTATCATATGGTTGCCACTCATCCAGAGGGAATTGGTGCCTATCAAGCTATGAAGTTAGCGCTAAATGAAGCTAATCTCCAGCCTCACAATGTAGATGTAATCAGCGCACACGCGACAAGTACAGTAGTAGGAGACCACTCTGAAACACTAGCGATTAAAAAATTATTTGGCGAGCATGCGTACCACATCCCCGTAACCGCTAATAAGTCCATGACTGGACATGCTTTGGGGGCCGCTGGCGGCTTAGAAGCCATTGCGTTAGTTAAGAGTATCCAAGAAGGGATCATTCCTCCTACCATCAATCAGGACACGCCTGATTCCATCTGTGATTTGGATTACGTACCTAACATTGCACGAAAAGCTAATCTCGAAATAGGCATCTCCAATTCATTTGGTTTCGGTGGCCATAATGCTGTTATTGTAATCCGTAAGTTTGAAGACTGATCTTACATTATAACAGGGGTTTCAACTTAGCCATTTAACACGACTAGTTGAAACCCCTTCTGCTGTTAATCCTTTACAAAAGCTTATTCCGAAGGTGATACATGACTTCCCCAGATAGAGATTCCTTCATTAGAAACCGCAGTAAACGTCATAACATTACTGGCTGTAGCTTCATTCCACTCTTTCAGGAACACACCCTTATAAGTAGAACCACCTATTGTTAACTCCGCAGTATGATCGTCGATAAGCTTCCACTTGCCCTTAACCGCGCCTTTGATTTTACCACTCTTCGTCAATTGAATTAGCTCTGATTGCACGATATCAGCCGTAATCTCTTTATTATGATTTACATATTTGTATTCGCCTGCGATTTGCTCTTTCGTATATTTATCAATGGTCTCGCCGCCATAACGGTGTGGTGCGACCACCGGCCAGCCATCAGCGTTCATGAACATTTGATGTACTCTAACCTCATGCTTTTCACCACGATTCGGGAACCGTGTATGGAAGATCAAATAATACTTGCCAGTCTCTTCATCGTAAAATGCGGAGTTATGTCCTGGTGATACATATCCTTCCCCACTTACTGGGAGCTCATCGTCATTATTCAGGAATTCGAAATTCCCCATGAGTTTAACTCCGTAAGGAGCATAAGCAGGATCATCAAACAATACGCCAGCTGTGCCCTGTGAATGGATCATATCCTGGCCCTCAGAATCTTCAAAAGGTCCATCAGGTGTCTTCGAGCGAGCTACACGGATGTTATATCCGCCATCTGCAGCCAGACCTCCGTAGGATAAGAACAGATAGTAGTAATCCGTCTCAGGACTGTACAGCATATAGGGAGCTTCTATCCGCGCATGATTTGCGCCTAGAAGCTTTTTGCCATAACCTTGGTCTGGCAGTGGGAATCCTGTGCTTGTATCCAGTTCCATAATAAAAATACCACCAGAATAAGAACCATACACCATCCACAATCTGCCTTCTTTATCAAAGAACACATCCGGATCTACAACATTCGGCTTTTGTGTGGCATCATAAGTTTCTCCGTCATCCCCTGCGCCCACCATACCGGACTTCAGAAAGATCCCTTTGTTCTTATAAGGTCCTTCAATATGGTCTGACACGGCTATACCGAGTGCTGATAATGGGGAATCGCCTTTACAAGCGTTGTAATACATATAATATTTGCCATCCGCCAATTGAATGACATCCGGAGCCCATAAGGTGTCCGTCTTTCCCCAGGTTAAGGCCTCTTTTAATTCCTCTTTGACATTCGGGATGAGTACGTTTCCATCAACAACTCCAGAGGACAATTGAGTCCAGGACATCAGGTCGTCGGATTTAGCAGAAGCCAAATGAGAGCCAAACACATAGTACTTATTATCAGCCAAAATAATGGATGGATCATGTACAGAAACATTTTTAAAGACAGGCTGAACAGGCTCAGGTCCGCTGTTTGTGTTGCCAGAGTTAGCCGTGTCGTTGTTGCATGCGGTTACAGCTAATAATGAAATACTAAGTAAAGTAGTAATAATTATCTTCTTCATCGTTATACCCCCTATGTATGCCTTTTCATTTTGAGATGAAAACGATAAATAGTCAACCCTTTTATTTAATTAAGTTCGTATTAATTCATACTTATTTAAATAATAGTGAACATTTTAGAAAATAAAAAAAACGCTAAGCCAACTAAATGGCCTAACGTTTCCTCTTATTATTTAGTTAAAACAAGTTGCTTACTTAGCGCCTTCTTGCACTAAAACAGGCTCTGGATAAGCGTTCTTAAGCACACGTTGTCTATTCTTAACAACTGTTGGTGGTTCCACCTTAGGAGCCATCGGATGCATTAGCCAAGATTTCACCATATGGGTATCCGAAACCTTATACATTGGAGGCTCTTTCTCCATATCTATTTGCATAGCATAGGTGCTGCGAAGTGCGAAGGCATCACCCTTAGGCGGTTTGATCAAATCTGGAGGTGTACCAGGAATCGCGGTAAGCAAAGAACCTTTGCTCTCAAGACTTGGCATGGATGCAAGTAATCCCCAAGTGTAAGGATGTCTTGGATCGTAGAAGATCTCTTCTGCAGTTCCCATTTCAACAATTTGTCCGGCATACATTACCGCTACACGATCCGCCATTCTTGCTACAACACCAAGATCATGGGTGATAAAAATAATCGCCGTATCAATCTTCTTCTGTAATTCCTTCATCAGGTCAAGAATCTGTGCCTGAATGGTTACGTCGAGCGCTGTAGTTGGCTCATCCGCAATCAGAAGCTTTGGGTTTGCTGCAAGTGCCATTGCGATAACGACACGTTGACGCATACCGCCACTGAACTCATGTGGATATTGATTGAAGCGGCGCTCTGGTGAAGGAATACCTACTAGCGTAAGCAGCTCAATCCCACGTTTATTTGCAGCTTCTTTGGAGATTTTCTCATGTTTGTGCAGTACTTCAGTTATTTGTCTGCCGACCTTCATCATCGGGTTCAAGGAAGTCATCGGATCCTGAAAAATCATACCGATCTCTTTACCACGAATCTTCTGCATTTGCTTTTCAGTCTTACCGATCAAATCTTGTCCATCAAATAAAATTTGTCCACGTTTATATTCTCCTGGCGGCGTTGGAACTAGCTTCATTACCGCTTGTGAAGTTACACTTTTACCGGAACCGGATTCCCCAACAATCGCTAGAGTTTCACCTTTATCTACATGGAAGCTAACACCACGGATCGCTTGTACTTCTCCACCGTGTGTTTTGAATGATATCGCTAGATCTTTTACCTCTAAAAGGCGCTCCATCTTGTCACCCTCTCATTTCCTCGTCAATTATGATAATGATTCTCACCAAGTTGTAAGCAATAAGTATTATTTTATCTAGTTCTAAGGGTTCTAGTCAAGATTTTTCTGAAAAAGATATGGCCAGCAGCAGCCTTATGTACTAGTTCTGTTTAATGCGAGCTCTATTCTTCACTAACAACCACAATATTGGCGGAAGCAGCAAAAGAACTAACAGTAGAGACCATCCGATATCTCCAAGGGATACCAAGTTGTCATTCAATAGTCGATAATACGCATAAAGAGAATAGGGAAGAACTACTAGTACTGCTGTAACTACCCCTGGTGCATATACCTTTAAATATATCGTCTGTCCTAGATGAGTAAATACATGTAAGAAAAATACCGCAAGCACTGCCAGGTACAATAAATAATTAGAAAAGAAAACTGCAATACAAGTTACCGTCACTATCAAAATATACACGAATAATACGTCCATTGCAAAATTACGTGTAGTCATTTGTAACATCGAATGATATGTCTTGCGCATAAACGAAGGAATTGCAGCCTCTAACTTGGTTCTATACTTTGCACCCCATGCTTCAATCGTTAATATTTCTTCAAAATCATGAAACATAAATAGGATCGGCAACAGCCACAGCAAACTTACGATATCTATATGTACACTTAGCCACTCAAACATGTGAATCCTCTCCCTTCTCCTACTCAGCCTCCTTACCTTCTCATGTTGTGATCTTGCTGAAAATGTCCTAACCCATGAAACGGTCCCAACCTTCCAGCAGATTATCATGTGCCCACTGGAAATGGCCTTGGCTATCGTATTTACGCGAATAACACTCAATGAAATAAATTAAATCGATATATAAGTCGTAGAGCTTTTTGCGTGCACATTCATTAGGGCTATCAAAGCTGTCCCCATAACCTCTACAGAAATACTCAGAATTCTCAATATAGCGAAAATAATATTCCATAAGGTGATCGCCCCATAACGCCCGTTCCCAATCGATTAAAGCAACAATGCTTCCCTCTCGTACAAACACATTCCCATCCCATAGATCCCAGTGAACTAAACGTGGCTCAGTCACCACATCCATCACATGTATACGGCTGTTGATCTCCGCCTCAATCGTTTCTAAAGGAATGGGCATCTTTGCATCTAATCGCCGAGCATCATCAAGGAGGTTGCCAATTAAATTTTGAAAGGTTTCCCGCCAAGAAGTCCCCTTTATCTTCGAGGATACATTAAATAATCCGAAATGATCCCCTTGAATTTCATTAATAATCCGGCTATAACGACCTAATTCTTCCTCAATACAACTTCTTTGCTGCGGACTAAGCTCTTCCTTAATTTCATTATAGGGCTGGCCGATTATTTTCTCCATGAAAAAAAAGTCACTCGATATTAAATTTCTGCTGTTATCATAAGCGTATACCTCAGGCACAGGTACCGTTCCTTTAGACTTCATTAGCTGCATTGCCGCAACCTCTGTAGCCATGATATCGTGCTCGTAACTTAGCGTGTCTGTCTCATCAGATGGCGATATCTTAAGAATCGTAGCCCTGCCATCTGACAATAGAAGGTCATAAGCTGCGTTGAAATAACCTCCCGTCAATTCCGTACTTTGAATGATTTTCACATGGCTTCCAAAAGCAGCACCCACCAGGATGTCCTGCTGCTCAACCGTCAATTTTGTTTTAGTCTGACTTTCCAAGACTTCACCACCATACAGAGTTAAGTAAAAATGCAAAAATCCAACCTTTTAAAAGCCCAGGATTTATTGTATTTGATACAAGAAAGATAAACAATCCTTCTCCATTGGAATGAAAATTGTTAAAATTAGAAATAACACGTATCATTAGCTGCTTTTCATGAAAGAGAGGAAACTATTATTATGATCATAAAACCTAGAACACGTGGCTTTATATGTACAACCGCACATCCGCAAGGCTGCGCTCGTCAAGTCGAGCGGCAAATTGAGTATATTAAGGCACAACCCGAGATCAAAGGACCACAGAAGGTGCTAGTCATTGGCGCATCCACAGGCTACGGCCTCGCCTCACGGATTACAGCCGCCTTTGGGGCTGGAGCCAGCACAGTAGGCGTATATCGGCCGAGCAGCAGCAATGGAACCCGTACAGCCTCTGCTGGGTGGTACAATTCTGCAGCCTTCGAACAACTTGCGGAGTCTGCAGGCCTGCAATCCTACAGCGTTACCGGAGATGCATACTCCAAAGAGACCAAAGAAAAAACGATTCAGCTGATCCGCAGCGAATTAGGACAAGTCGATTTGGTCATCTACAGTGTTGCTTCTGGGCGCCGTACAGATCCGGAGACAGGTGAAGTATATAACTCTGTTCTCAAACCTATTGGCGACACCTTTACCAACAAAACTGTAAATTTTCACACCGGTGAGGTAAGTCAAATCTCCATTGAACCCGCGACCGATAAGGAAGTTCATGATACCGTACGGGTGATGGGCGGTGATGATTGGCAGCTATGGATAGAAGCACTCCAGCAAGCCGGAGTATTAGCAGATCACGCAACCACTATTGCTTATTCGTATATCGGATCAGAGCTTACTCAAGCGGTATATCGCCAGGGAACCATTGGACTTGCTAAAGACCATCTTGAAGCTACGGCGAGAACACTTAACGAAGCGTTATCTGTTACTCACGGTAGAGCTTATGTAGCGGTCACAAAAGGTCTTGTCACACAGTCCAGCTCGGCGATTCCTGTAGTGCCCCTCTATATTTCCGCCCTTTACAAAGTCATGAAAGAGCACAGTCTTCATGAAGGTTGTATTGAGCAGACCTATCGGTTGTTTGCTGAACATCTCTATGCAGCGAAAGGAACTCCTGTGGATGAAGAAGGTCGTATCCGTATAGATGATTGGGAATTGTCTCCGGCAGTCCAGCAAGAAGTTATCGAAATCTGGGACCAGCTCACTTCAGACAATATCTACGCCCTAACGGATCTGCATAGCTATAAACAGGAATTCTTCCAGCTATTTGGATTCGAGACAGAAGGTGTAGATTACGAAGCTGACACTGATCCAGATGTAACTGTTATAAATCTGCGCTAAAAATTATCGTGTTTTTAGATTATCTTCTGCCTGAGGATAAGGGTTGTTCGAGAGCATACATTTCCTCTTCCAGAGAAATCATCTTTTGCTCAATCATTTTACGTGCATCTGCCAACGCTTGATTGTAAATATAAGGTGAAAGTTCTTTAAGCATAAAATCGAGAAGGTTCTCGCTGGCTAATTGCCCAATTTCACTGGACAGCTCTGTATCAAAATATTCTTGAATACTAGCTGTAATCTGAAGCTTATGTTCTCTCGGTATTTTTAACGGCTGCATAGTAATCCTCCAATCTAATTAGATATAGGAAAATGACGTGCTTTCGCACGTCATTTTTTACACCTATAACCTTCATTCACTGCTGCTTTTAAAACGGTTCCAACCCTCAGTCAAGTTATCATGCGTCCAACGGACATAACCTTCGTCTGCATATTTGCGTGAATAACATTCGATAGCAAGAATAAGATCAAGATAAAGATCATACAGCTTCTTCCGCTGAATCTCGTTC
The DNA here is from genome assembly GCF_037965665.1 of Paenibacillus sp. FSL L8-0333. Classification (NCBI taxonomy): domain Bacteria; kingdom Bacillati; phylum Bacillota; class Bacilli; order Caryophanales; family Paenibacillaceae; genus Paenibacillus; species Paenibacillus sp. FSL L8-0333. The sequence goes on along the minus strand of NZ_CP150186.1, from coordinate 2,907,666 downwards.
GGACTGTCGTAGGTTGTTCCGTACCCCTTATAGAAACTGGAAGAATTCTCAAAATGCCTAAAATAATACTCCATCAGCACATCACCCCATAGGGCTCTCTCCCAGTCAATCAGCGATACGATGACTCCATCCTTCACAAATACATTCCCATTCCATAAATCCCAATGCACCAGTCGTGGCTCGGTTACAGCATCTAATGCAGGGAGATACTTGGAAACCTCCTGCATAATCTCTTCACTGGACGCAGGGAGCTGTGCATTCAGCCTCTTGGCATCAGCAAGTACACTTTCCATCAGGCATGAAAAGGTCTCTCTCCACGAGGCTCTTGGCTCCTCTGAATCCGTTCCAAAAATGCCAAAACGTTCTCCGCGTAGCTCATTGATTATGCGATTGTAACGCCCCAGCTCAGTTTCGATAGCGTCTCTCTCCGGAAGTGAAAGACTCTCCTTCACGTCACTGTAGGGCTGGCCCTCCACCTTCTCCATAAAGAAATACGGAATAGGAATGAGCAGCAGACTTTCATCATAATGGTAGACGGCAGGTACGGGCACGACACCCTTATCTGCAACCATTCGGAGAGCTTCCACTTCAGTTCGCATAATGTTCTTCTCGTAACTTAACGTATCTGTCTCTACAGCAGGGGCAACCTTTAGAATGACAGATTTCCCAGTGCTGAGTTCCAAATCATAGGCTGTATTAAAAAAGCCTCCCGTAAGCTCTGAACTTAGGTTAATCACAGTTTCTGAACCGAAAACCGCTTTCACCAAAATATCCAGCTGTTCATCATTTAATTTAACTTTCGTGAAGCTCTCCATTTCGTTTAAACCCACCACATTTCTGTCAGTGGCTCCTCAATCAATACTTGTTGAAGATTACTTACAGCTTTGGAGAAACCCTCTTCAACAGACATCAGCCCGTCTTCATGCTCGATACTAACCACATAGTCATACCCAACCAAACGAAGTGCACTAATAATGTCAGCCCAAGTCTTAAGATCATGTCCAAAGCCGACAGAACGGAACTGCCAAGCACGGTCAAGCATCTTGGTATACGACTGCATATCAGTTAATCCGTGCATATTGACATTCACAGGATCGATAACGGTATCCTTCGCATGGAAGTGATGGATTGCACCTTGGCGTCCCAAAATATGAATCGCTTGCACAGGATCAATTCCTTGCCACCACATGTGACTCGGATCAAGGTTCGCACCGATCACTTCACCTGCTGCTTCTCTCAGCCGTAGCAGAGTACCTGGTGTGTGAACAGAGAATCCGCCATGCAGCTCAAGACCTACCTTTACATCATGCTGAGCGGCAAAGGCACCCCATTCTTTCCAATAAGGAATAACCTTGTTCTCCCATTGCCAGTCCAGAATTTCTTGATAATCATTTGGCCATGGAGCTACAGGCCAGTTCGGATATTTAGCACCCTCATGATCTCCAGGACATCCAGAGAAGGTATTCACAACCGGAACCCCTAGCTTCTGCGCCAATTTGACCGAGTTTACGAAATCCTCATGATCCTTTTGAGCAAGTTCTTTTTGCGGGTGCAATGGGTTACCGTGGCAGCTCAAAGCACTGATTGTAAGTCCGCGAGATTCCACAGCATGTTTGAATTCTTGTAAGGCTGTTTCATTCTCCAGCAGCATTTTAGGGTCGCAGTGGCTGTTGCCAGGATTGCCTCCCGTACCGATTTCTACCGCCTTTAGCCCTTTGGATACTACATAATCAAGAGCATCCTCCAGCTTACGACCTCCAAACAAGACCATAAATACTCCAAGTTTCATTGTAGGCCACCTCCTCTTGGAAATAGTTTACTTATTATTTACCGTAGATATCAAAATTCTTCACCACTTGATTACTCTCAGCAGCTTCAAAAATAACTTCAATCAAATTCTGTACCCGCATAACCTCAGCGTTCTTAACGATAGGTTCTGCAGTACCCTCAATGACAGCAGCGAAATTATCATAAAAGCTAGAGCTTAACTCCGACGGCTGAGGTAATTCCTCAGTGATCGTTGCCCCCTCCGATGGAGGTGCCATAGTTTTAGTTAGTCCTACACCTGCACGAATCGGCTTCGGTTCGATTTTTTCACCTGCGTTATTTCTTGTCACCAATCTTCCGGTTAATGACCAGTCTTCAATAATTCCAGTGCCTTCGATACCCTTCACATACCATCTTGGCAATGTAATAAAGTTAGTCGTCCCAACCTCTACGATCGCTTTAATTCCATTCTCAAATTGCAGAATAGCTTCAAAGCCGTCATCGACATCGTTTCCTAAAATAAAGCTTAGACTACTGCTCACACTGGTGATTTTGCTATCAATCATGAATAATAGCTGGTCCAATAAGTGAACGCCCCAATCCAGCAGCATCCCTCCGCCTTGTGCCTTAACATGACGCCAGTCTCCAGGAATTCCGTTCGCTCCATGCACGCGGGATTCGATCTGGAATAGGGATCCAATCGTCTCCTCATCGTACATTTTTTTGATGGTTAAAAAATCTTCATCCCAACGTCTGTTCTGATGCACCATAAACACACGTCCAGCTTCATCAGCGGCTGCCAGTATTTCTTGAAATTCAACCTTCGATAGAGTAACTGGCTTCTCACAAATGACATGTTTGCCAGCTTGTAATGCACGAATCGCAATTTCTTTGTGCACATCGTTCGGTGTGGCAATTAGAATAATTTCGACCGAAGAATCTGCCAATACTTCTTCATAACTTTGGTACGCCTTGTAGCCAGCGTCGTTGGAATTGGTACGACGTGCTTCAAGCACATCGTACGTTCCAACTACGATTAAGGTAGAGGTCTCTTTTATCAATCCTGCGTGATAACTTCCCATTCCTCCAAAACCAACAATGACTACAGAATGTCTGTTTGAACTCATGAACTTCACACCTGCTTCTCGTTTAGTTATCTGATGTTCCGTCAAAATACACAGCACGACCTGTACGGGAAGATTCGTAAATAGCCTCCAAAATTTGGGTAACGACAAGGGCTTGTTCAGGTTTAACTACTGGTTCTTTATCTTCCCTAACTGCCTCAAGCCACAAGCGAGCTTCACGATCGGATTCACTCTCTTGTCCTCCGTTAAAGAAAGCTACTCCCCCTGCGGACAAGTCAATTTTAGTCTCGTATAGACGGCCACCACGGTCACCATTTAAGCGTAACCCGTCCTTCATATCTGCGCCACCCTCTGTACCTGCGAGGATCGTCTTCGCTTCTCCAAATTCCGATACATTAAGAGCCCAGCTTGATTCCAGTACAATTGTAGCACCATTTTCCATGGTAATAAATCCAAATGCTGAATCTTCTACTTTAAATTGTTCAGGGTCCCATGGACCAAAGGCATTTCCGCCGTTTTTACGGTTACCTAGCTTATGAAAAGTCGAGCCCATAACACTACGCGGTTTATAATTGTCCATCATCCATAATGTTAGATCAAGCGCATGCGTACCGATATCGATCAGTGGACCCCCACCTTGCTTTTCTTCATCCAGGAATACGCCCCATGTAGGAACCGCACGACGACGTACTGCGATCGCTTTTGCATAATAGATTTCACCAAGCTCACCGTTTTCGCAAACGTCTTTAAGGTATTCACTATCCGCACGATAACGGTTTTGATAAGCTACAGACAATTTCATGCCTGTACGTTTAGCAGCCTCTAACATTTCCTGTGCTTGAGCTGTAGTCTTCGCCATAGGCTTCTCACACATTACATGATTGCCAGCTTCCAATGCTGCGATTGTGATCACGGAGTGACTGTCATTCGGTGTACATACATGCACGATATCGAATCCTCCGGCTTTCAAAAGCTCTTGATAATCTGTATATACAGCCGCGCCTTCAGCACCATAGGTTTTTGCTGCTTCCTGTGCACGTTCTTCGACGATATCACAGAAGGCTACCATTTCAGCATCTGCTTGACGTGACAAACTTGGCATATGTTTTCCATTAGCAATTCCACCGCAACCGACAATAGCAATTCTCAACTTTTTAGACATGAACATTTCCCCCTTGATTAGCGTATGCTTTTACCCATTTCAAACTATCTTCTACACTTTCTAATGGTGAACGGCTGCAATAATCCTGCTCCACTACCGCCCACTCTACCTTTGCCTGTACAGCCGCATCAAGAATTGCTGTAAGGTTTACTTCTCCTTCGCCTAGAACAACCGTTTCTGGTGAACCATCCTCATGTTTCTTCAAATCTTTCAGATGGATGATCGGCAACCGGCCAGCGTATTTGTTGATATATTCTACGGCATCATAACCTGCGTGATGTACCCAGCATGTATCCATTTCAACTTGCAGCAAATCAGCTGGCACTTCTTCAAACAAACCGTCAAACGCTGTACGGTCACCATATCGATCAGTTAGCTCAAAGTCATGATTATGGTACAAAAGAACCGCTCCACGCGCCTTGCACTTTTCTCCAATGATCTTCAGATTCGCAGCAACTTCTTCATAGTTACGTTGTTCTTCTGACAGATACGGCACAATCAGATTATGATTTCCAATCTCTAGGTTGTACGCAATCTCTGCCTCTGTATCATTTAACAACGCGTCATAGGGACGGTGTGCGCCCAGCGCAACTAATCCTAGTTCATCAAGCAGTTGTTTGACTTCTGCTGCGCTACGGCCGAAGTAATGGAAAAACTCCACGCCTTTATAACCAAGGGCTGCCACTTTACGCAGTGTCCCTTCAAAATCCTGTTCCAGTTCTTCTCTGAGCGTATACAATTGCAGGCCTATCTTCAGCATTTTCGAATCACTCCAATTGGATTTAAAGTTAGCTTTCTGTAGTGATAATCACTTGAACAATAATGCTGTAACAGAATTGACTAATCTGATTCTCATCAGTTTCCTTAAACTGTCATTCTTGTAAGCACAGCTAATACCGACTGTTTCTAGCGTTGATGGTCGATTTCTTTCTTTATTGCTTAGCTACATAGTAATATGAAAGCGTATATATTAAAATGAAGAATATGATTAAAACATGAACAATCTGCTTATCATTTCAATACACCTAGGAGGACCTATGACTCATTCTGCTACCTGTCACGTATTATCAGCCGGATTTTCTTTTCATCGCAAGCCTTTTCATATGTCTCAAAGTCAAGGGAACCAGAACTTTCTTATACGTCTGCAAACGGAAGGAAGAAGCCGTGCATTGATCGATGGTGTGATGTCACCTGTGGAAAGCGGGGATATTATGTTATTCGCTCCAAATGATCCTTACTATTTGATCATAGATAAAGAAGAGTACCCTGTAGGCAAGCCACGAATTGAAAGCGGAGATTATCATATTTTTTGCGGGGGAACATGGATTGATGAATGGTGGCAACGTTCACAAAGACCCACTCGCCTAAGTGTGCCGCTTAGTGAGAATTTTCTTGGCTTGTTTCGCCAGTTAATTCTGGAGCACCGTCGACTTTCCGACTTCTCTCCAGAAATATCTGCCTGCTATCTGCAAATTCTATGTATGGAAATCGACCGGCTAATTACAGACCAGCCAGCAATTACTCCAAAAGGTTATTTGGCATACCGAATGAAGCAATATGTTGAGGAGCACGCAACCGTACCCTTTCTATTGGAGGATGTAGCAGGTTTTGTGGGTATATCCGTCTCGCGAGCCGTTCATTTATTTAAAGAAGCCTTTGGGACCAGTATTATTAAATATGTAAACGATGTCCGACTGGAAATGGCCAGAGAACGGATAACCTTCAGTCCCATGCCGCTGGAGCAAGTAGCAGAAACTTGTGGTTTTGCGAACTATACCTATTTTCACCGCGTCTTCCGAAGCCGTTTTGGTATGTCACCAAGAGAATATCGTGTGCACAGCAGAGAACAGGTGTAAATGAAGAAACATGAGAATGAAAAATTATTCTTTTACAGCCGAAATGATCAGGAACATCGGTCTACGCTCCTCATCCTTCATCCATGGATCATTACTCATTTCTTCTGAAGGCTTTGGTTCTTTAACCGCTTTAATAGTAAAGCCAGCTTCAATCAGGTCATTAAAGTAGGTGGAAATCGTGCGATGGTATTTAATCACATTTTCTGTTAAGAATTTAGTTTCACGAAGTCCTTCTGATTGATAATGATCTACGGGCCAATGCAGGCGGTTACCTTGTTCATCGGTATACCAGTCTTGCTCTTCCCGTGAAGTAAAGATAGGATGCTCCACTGAAAAAATAAAACTCCCACCAGGCTTAAGAAACGCATGGACTTTGCGGCAGATGGCTGTAAAAGATTCAATATAGTGGAAAGCCAATGAACTGAGGACCACATCAAATTGCTCGCTCGTAAAATCAATGTCCTCAATCGGCAGCTGGATATAAGTTATAGCAGGATCGTTCGTTTTTTCACGCGCCTGTTGCAGCATTTTTTCAGAGATATCCACACCTATAACTGAACTCGCCTGCTGCTCACGGGCATATAGGCAATGCCAGCCGAAGCCGCAGCCTAGATCAAGCACACTTTTATTATGTAAGTCTGGAAGAAGCGCCTTTAATACATGCCATTCTCCTGCTGCTGCAAGCCCTCCGATAGATCGAGGCATTTGTTGGTAAGCTGAGAAGAAATTCGAATCGTCATATTTATTTTGTTTCATCTGGGATACATCTCCTATATATTATTTCTTCAATTACTATACGCTGAGCGACGTTCTCTTATCAAATAGCCAATAAAAAAGGAGCATCATCTTGGAAGATCTGCCCCTTATATCTATTCTTATTCAATTGTTCCTGCTTGCTTGGTGTTAACCGTACATGCTGTGAAATGGCTCCATAATCACTATTCGATCTACGACTTTGTGCTGCGCACCAGGCTCCGGAGCGCTCTGCCTTACGCAAGGCTTTTTGTGTCTTGGTTCGTGCCATGTGACACCACTCTCCTATTCATGGGTGAATGATTATTGATCTTACATCTATAAGACAACTTCATTTTAACATATTCCAGACTATGAGCGAAGCAAGAATTCCGTTACACTTAGAGCAAAGCTAGTATTCTATCTTATCTAAATAGATGCGGAGGTTTAAAGGATGAATTACCAGGTTTTGTATGAAGGTGCTTTTGCTATGTTAAAGGTCCAACTAAATCCCGGTGAAAGCGTAAAGGCTGAAATGGGCGCAATGGTCGCGATGTCACCTAACGTAGAATTAAAAGGAACCGTGGATGGTGGTTTAATGCGCGGTCTCGGGAGAATGCTGAGCGGTGAGAAATTCTTCTTTCAAGAACTTAGAGCGACCCGTGGTCAAAGTGAGGTATTGCTGTCACCTGGCTCACTCGGCGATATTCAGGCGATAGAATTAGACGGATCGTATAAACTGTTAGTTCAAAAAGACGGATTTCTCGCCGGAACTGAAGGCATTCAAGTAAATACCAAAATGCAGAATTTAACCAGAGGGCTCTTCTCCGGTGAAGGCTTCTTCATTGTAGAAATCAGTGGCAGAGGAACGGTGTTCCTGTCTTCCTTCGGTGCTATCCATGCGATTAATTTAGGACCTGGTGAAGAAATGATTATCGATAACGGACACCTCGTAGCATGGCCAGATTATATGGACTATAAGGTAGAAAAGGCAGCCTCTGGCTGGCTAAACAGCATAACCAGTGGTGAAGCACTTGTGTGCCGCTTTCGTGGAGAAGGTGTAATTCTCGTTCAGAGCCGTAACCCTGGCAGCTTCGGAACGTGGATCAAATCCTTTGTACCTACTCGAAGCTAGACTTCCTAAAACGCAGTAATCAAAAAAGACACAGGCTTGGAGCCTGTGTCTTTAGGTTAGAAAGCGATCTTACGAGACTGCTTTATCTGCTTCTGCTTTTGCTTTTTTGCAGCCTGTACGTTTACATGTTCCATAAGTACCCTTGAAATCAAGGCGGTGATCCGTGACGTTAAAGCCATATTCACGTTCCACTCTTCTCTCCAGCTCCACAAGCCAGTCATCCTTAATTTCCTCCAACCGACCGCATACGCTGCATATCAAATGATGATGCATATGCGAATGATCGTTCCCGCGCAAATCGTAACGGGCAACTCCGTCTCCGAAGTTCATCTTCTCTACAATGTGTAGCTCACATAAAAGCTCAAGTGTACGGTATACCGTTGCCAGGCCCAGATGTGGATAGCTGTTCTTAACAAGCATATATACTTCTTCTACGCTTAGATGATCCTTCTCATTGTCGAGCAGAACGTTCACTATAGCTTCACGCTGAGGCGTTAATTTATATTTTTGCGCCGCAAACAATTGACTGATATTTGATATTTGATCCATTTGGTCTCCTACCTTCCCGGAACGATTTAACATCCGTACCCTCTGAGACGCTCCTATTTATGCAGTTTGGACAAACCATAAATAGTAATCGTTACGATATAATCATAACAAAATTAACCACGAATGAAAAGAGCCTGACATCATTATATCATTTCATGCCACTTATCCAAAGTACTACACCCCAATCTGGCCCATATTTCTATTAAAATCTACCTTTTCGTGAAATAATACAGATTAGACCGCAACCTTTCCATAATTTACAACGTTAAAGGAGTGACAAAGGCTAAGGAGCCTATCCATACAACGAGGTGAAAAGACATGAACATGAAAAAAAGCACACTAGCAGCGATCACAACCGTAGCCATTTTCTCCTTTTCTTTGGGTGGTCAGATGTTTGCAGCTGGGAACACCTTTAAGGATATTGATAACATAAACGGCAAAGAAAAAATCATTTCTTTAAAAAATCAAGGGTTAATTAAAGGTGTCAGCGAATCTCAATTTCTCCCTGGCTCTAAGGTAACTACAGCCCAAGGGATTCAGTTTATCTCCGGCGGTCTCCAGCTTAGCCTCGCGGCCATTGATTTTAACAAAGCTCCTGTTGCCAGCGGCTTGTTCACAAAAGTAAAAGACAAAGCCTGGTACGCTGAAGCCTTTATCAATGCTTATTACAATGAAGTTAAGCTTCCTAAAGACATTGATCCTAACCTCATTATGACCAAAGAGCAATTCACTAACTATCTAGTGCAAGCGATCGAAGGCGTTGGCAATCTGCCGATGATCAATATCGTTCCAGTAGATATCGCTGATGAAGCTTCTCTGACTCCTGCGTATCAAGGCAGTATTCAGCGCTCCCTGAAATACAAGATCAATAGCCTGGATGCTAACGGAAAGTTTAATCCAAAAAGCGAACTCACCCGCGCCGAAGCAGCGATTATGCTCTACAACGCTTTGGAATTTCTGAAAACTGGAGTATAAGCCAAATTTCAGATACTCTTCTCATTTGAATAATCTACACATGAAAAAGCAGCTCCGGATGATTCCCGAGCCGCTTTTTCGTGTATATTGTCTTTCTACTCTTCTTCACCATTCAGTCTGTTCAGAAATTGCAGAGCCCGGGGATTCTTCGGATGCTCCAGCACTTCTTGCGGAGTCCCTTGCTCTAAGATATGACCACCATCCATCAAAATGATCCGGTCCGCTACATCGGCGGCAAATTTCATCTCGTGGGTCACAATCACCATAGTCATACCTTCTGCCGCTAATTGTTTGATAACCTTAAGCACTTCCCCTACCAGCTCAGGATCGAGCGCCGAAGTGGGCTCATCAAACAATAACACTTCTGGATCTACTGCCATAGCCCGGGCGATGGCCACTCTCTGCTGCTGTCCACCTGACAGCTGATGTGGATAGTTATCAGCTTTATCTGCCAAACCCACCTTAGCCAGCAGCTGAAGCCCCCGCTTGCGCGCTTCTTCCTTGGATCGTTTCAGGACAGTTACCTGTCCCTCCATCACATTGCCAAGCGCAGTCATATGCGGAAATAAATTATACGATTGAAAGACCATCCCTGTTTTCTGACGAAGGGCCAATACGGAATTCTGAGGAATTTTCTTATGATCTGTAAAATTGATGGTGATATCACTGAGCGACAGGCTGCCTTGATCCGGGATTTCCAACAGATTAAAACAGCGCAGCAGTGTAGTCTTCCCGGAGCCAGATGGCCCAATAATGACAAGTACCTTTCCATGCTCCATTTTCAGATCAATACCCTTTAACACTTGGAGTGCGCCGAAGGATTTATGCAAATTAATGATTTCAATCACAAGTATCTCTCCTTTAGGTCGCAGAGTAACGATCGAGTCGTTTCTCCAAGTAATTTTGCAGCGCCGACAGCACAGAACAGAACACTAAATAAAACAATCCTGCTTCGGAGTATACCAGCAGAGGCTCATAAGTGGTAGAGGCTACCTGCTGTGCGGTTCTAAACATCTCCGTATAGGTGATGATCGCTGCAAGCGAAGTATCTTTAACCAAGCTAATAAAGGAATTGGATAACGGCGGTACAGAAACGCGCGCAGCTTGTGGCAGAATTACGCGGCGCAGAGCCTGCCCACGAGTCATCCCGACTGAGAAGGCAGCTTCCCATTGGCCTTTATGTATCGACAGGATAGCAGCGCGTACGATTTCCGATGAATAAGCCCCTACGCTAAGGGTAAATCCAATGGTGGCGGCAATGAAGGGGTCGAGTACAATACCAACAGCCGGCAAACCAAAAAATATAATAAATAGCTGCACTAACAACGGGGTTCCTCGAATAACCCACACATAAAAACGGGCGATTAGCTTCGGAATTACCCACGGTGAAAGACGTGCCAGCGCGGTTAGGATCGCCAAAATCAATCCAAGCACAAAGGAAAGTAGCGCCAACGGAATGGTAAAAGCCACCCCGGCTTTTAGCAGGGGTAGCAGTGTGTCTAAGAAAATTTGTATTTTGCGGTCATCCATTATTCAGACATCCTTTTTAGCTTCCAGGCTTAATTAGCCTTGCTAGCCTTGTATTATTTTGAAACGTCAGCTCCAAAGTATTTCTCGGAAATTTTCAAGTACGTTCCATCACTCTTCATCTCTGTAATCGCATCACTGACCGCTTTCACCAGCTCATCATTGCCTTTCAGGAATACTGCGGCACTTTGTGATCCTTCAGGAATCTCATCAACCACTTTAATTTTTGCATCTGGTTTTTGTTTTTTCAGATCCAGATAAGACAAGCCATCATTCACAGTTGCATCAATACGTCCCGAAGTCAGCAGGTCCATCGCTTGATTGAAACCATCTGTAGCTACGATTTCAGCACCGTTCTCACGAGCGATATCGGATAAATTACTTGTCAGGGATTGTCCGGCTTTTTTACCTTTAAGATCGGCAAAGGTCTTAATATCCTCATTGTCTTCGCTCACGATCAATACTGCTTTGGATACGATATAGGGTTCAGAGAAATCATATTTCACTTTGCGATCTTCGTTAATGGAAACTTCATTGAAAATGACATCAAACCGTTTCGCATCCATCCCAGCAAAAATACCATCCCACTGAGTTTCAAAAAATTCAGCTTCAACACCTAAACGTTTGGCTACTTCTTCAGCAATTTCCACGTCAAAACCAGTCAATTTCCCCGCAGTGTCATGATAAGTAAAAGGTGCATAAGTCCCTTCTGTACCTATCCGCAATTTGCCGCTGGCCTTCACAGCCTCCAAACTGTTTTGCGCTGAAGATGCTGTTCCACCATTCGTTCCAGCTGTTGGTTCAGCAGCCGTATTGGTATTCGAATTATTGCCGCAAGCCGCTACAAGGACCACGGTTAACGCCAATATAATAGTTAAACTCCATTTTTTCATTCTTAAATCCCCTCTCTCTATCCGGTTTTTTTCCGGTAAATTGAATAGTACACTGCCATCACATGATCGTCAATACTTTTTTCCGATTATATACATCGGAATTGTAATATTAACTAGATTTCTACTTATATCTTACCCAATCTTGGATTAATCCTTCACTTCTTTCTCTCTTTACTTCTCAGAAAGATATGGTATATTTATTAACAAATTAATATGGACCTGTTATTTCACTAGGGGAGTCGGCCGACTGAGACGGAGCTTCAAGCTCCGGACCCTTGGAACCTGATCTGGATCATACCAGCGGAGGGAAGTGGAGCAGAATTTTCATCAAGCATGTTAAGTGTTATTATGCAGAATGAACTTTTTGACCCATTCATTTCCTCTGGAAATGAATGGGTCTTTATTTGTTTAGGCGCTCCACAAAAATTTTAGGAGGTTAGATCATCACGACCATTTTATCTATTCAAGGCCTAACCTACTCTTTTCCGGAATCTGAGCACCCCCCTGTATTCGCAGATCTATCTATGGATATCAGGCAAGGGGAATTCGTCTCCGTAGTAGGTGCTAGCGGATGCGGGAAAAGTACATTTTTCAAAACGATTGCCGGTTTACTCGAACCTACTCACGGAAAAATAAAACTCTCTACGCACCCGTCAACCGCTAGTCGTTTAGGTCAGATCGCTTATATGCCTCAGCAGGATTTATTGCTGCCTTGGAGGACAGTGCTCGACAACTGCCTTTTGCCTTGGGAGATCAAGCCCAGATTCAATAAACAAGAAACGATCACTCAGATTCGGGAAATGTTGACCCGCTTCGGCTTAGCAGATGTAGAGAAGGCTTATCCCCATGAACTTTCGGGTGGAATGAAACAGCGAGTCGCATTTCTGCGCACCTTAGTGGCTGGAGGCGGAACTGGTCTGATGCTGCTGGATGAGCCCTTTGGCGCTCTCGATGCCATGACCAAACGCGAGATACACCGTTGGCTGTTGGAGTTATGGGGTGAATTGAATCAGACGATTATGCTCATCACTCATGATCTGGAAGAAGCACTATTGCTCAGTGACCGGATTTATTTATTATCTGGCGGTGCGCACAGCGAATTACAGGAGATCGTTGTGGATCTACCAAGGCCAAGACATTATAAGATGAACTATGAACCCCGGTTTATAGCACTACGGGAAGAGTTGGAGCGAAGATTGCATGCAACCTATACCTTTTAAAAAACATCTAGACAACTATGGTCCCTTCCTTCTTCTGGTACTGCTCATTCTTGTAATCTGGGAGGCAGCTGTTCGCCTTCACATGATTCCAGCCTTTATTCTCCCTGCACCTTCCTCTATTGGAATCGCATTGATCGAGCACAGGCAATTATTATTTGGACAGCATTTATTGGCGACGTTACAGGAGATACTGGTGGGTTTTGTCCTTTCTGTTATTTGTGGTGTATTGCTGGGCACTGGAATGTTCCTGTATCGCCCCATAGAAAAGGCCATCTATCCCTTTCTTATCATTAGCCAGACGATCCCATTAATTGCGCTATCCCCCATTTTTATTATGTGGTTCGGATATTCGCTGTGGAGCAAAGTGGCTGTGGTGTTTTTGACGGCTTTTTTTCCAGTCGTAGTGAGTACATATGATGGACTTCGTACAAGTGGCCAGACTTACAAGGACTTATTATTAACATTTGGTGCAAACCGCTGGCAGCTGCTTGTCAAAACCCAAATTCCACTGGCGTTGCCTGCTTTTTTCTCTGGCTTAAAGCTGTCCATTGTATACTGCGTCATCGGAGCTACTATCGGGGAATGGCTCGGCGGCAGTAAAGGACTCGGTTACTTCAGCCGCAGAATGGCCGGAAATATGCAGAGCGATGAAATGTTCGCGGCTGTATTTCTGCTGTCCGCGCTTGGTGTGGTGCTTTTTCTGGCGATAGCTTTACTCGAACAATTATTTTTAAAGAAAAGAGGATCAAACCAATGAATCATTTAAAATCCCCACAACGAGGACTTATTTCTGTATTTCTAGTATGCACACTTTTGCTCTTAAGCAGCTGCGGGAAGGCAGACAAGATAAATAACAACTCCCAAACCGATCCCTCCAATACCGAAAATAAGCAGTCACACAAGCTGACGATTATGCTTGATTGGTATCCCAATGCCGTTCATTCCTTTCTATACGCTGCGCAACAGCAAGGTTTTTTCCAAGAGGAAGGTTTGGATGTCGAGATCAAAATGCCTGCGGACAGCAATGATTCCCTAAAGCTTGTTGCAGCGAATCAAATTGATCTAGCGCTCAGTTATCAGCCTCAGGTACTTATGGCACGCGGCGAGAAAATCCCTGTACGTTCGATTGCAGCAATCGTGCGGCATCCACTGAATCATCTGATGGTTCCTCAGGCTGGCAGTATTCATAGTCCAAAAGAGCTCGCGGGAAAACAAATCGGCTATTCCTCCATTCCGCTCTATGAAGCGATGATTCGGACAATGATCCAGAGTGATGGAGACGATCCTTCATCCGCCAAGCTGATTGACGTAGGTTTTGACCTCATCCCTGCGATCTCTACTGGACAAGTAGACGCAATAATGGGCGGGTTCATCAACCATGAACAACTAATCCTTGAAAAAGAGGGACATCCGGTCACTTCGCTTAATCCAACGGATTACGGAGTGCCTGACTATTATGAGCTTGTGCTGGTGGCCAGCGAACAAGGATTGCAAAATTCTGAAGCCTACTTTAAAAAATTTCTAAATGCCATTACAAAAGGACAGGAATTTGTGGAGCAGAATCCTGAACAAGCCCTGGATTTACTGGTTGCACATGAAGATGCAACTTCACCGCTCGACAAGGAGATTGAGAAAAAAAGTCTTGAGATTCTGCTGCCGCTGATGAATGCTGGCGATCAATCTTTTGGATATCAAGACCCGACATCTTGGGAAAAGGTTCAGCAGTGGTTATCCACCAACGATCTTCTACCAGAGGATATTAAAGCACAGGAAGCTTTTATCAATCTGTAATGTTTAGTTAGTTGTTCATACAAGCTTGAGGAGGAATTATAATGAGTTATTTAGCCAAAGTACGGGAATCCAACCCGTTGATCCACAACATCACTAATATTGTGGTAGCCAATTTCTCAGCCAACGGTCTGTTGGCGCTTGGCGCCTCTCCCTTTATGGCGGATGCCCACGAAGAAGTGATCGATATCGCCGCTATGTCGTCTGCTGTAGTTCTAAATATCGGCACACTCAATGATTACGCCATTCAATCTATGTTGCTCGCTGGTAAATCCGCTAATAAACACAGGGTTCCCCTAGTGCTTGACCCGGTAGGTGCAGGCGCAACTTCTTATCGGACCGCTGTCACTCAAAAGCTAGTGAATGAGATGCAAATCACCGCACTGCGGGGGAATGTGGCTGAAGTCGCTAATGTCATTGGGGAGAGTTGGTCCATTAAAGGGGTGGATGCTGGCGAAGGTGAAGGCGATGTAGTCCTTTTGGCTGAAGCTGCTGCGAGGAAGTTAAGCTGTGTGGTCATCATAACTGGAAAAGACGATGTGATCACGAATGGAAAAAACACTTTTATTGCCAGCAATGGTCACCCTATTCTCACGAAGATTACAGGAACTGGCTGTTTACTCAGCGCTGTTGTGGGTGCATTTCTCGCGGTAAGTGGAGGTGCCTCGTTGGAGGCCGCAGTGGAAGCCCTCTCCTTCTATGGAGTAGCAGCTGAAATCGCCGCTGAACTAACGACTGGTCAAGGGCCGGGAAGTTTTCAGGTTGAGTTTCTAAATCAACTGACATGGGTCACGCCAGAAGTCTTCCTAGAAAGATCCAGCATCAAACAGCTCAGTTAATGACCCTCGAAGGAGTGAATTCGATGATTATATCCAAAGCTCTAACCATTGCCGGCTCCGATAGCGGCGGTGGTGCTGGCATTCAGGCCGATCTAAAAACCTTTCAGGAGCTTTCTGTCTATGGCATGTCCGTCCTCACAGCTGTGACAGCGCAGAATACGCTGGGTGTCCAAGGGGTTTATCCAGTGACTCTGGACGCCATAATTCAGCAGCTTGATTCTATAGGACTTGACCTGCAACCAGATGCCGTAAAGACCGGGATGTTATTTAACAGTGACATCATCCGCATTGTGGCAGATAAAATTAAGCATTACGGCTGGTCTAATCTTGTAATTGATCCTGTGATGGTCGCTAAAGGAGGGTCCACACTGCTGCTGCAGGAGGCAGTTCAATCCTTAGTCAGCCATCTGCTGCCCTTAGCATTGGTGACGACACCCAATATTCCCGAAGCCGAAATAATCTCAAAGATGACGATCACCACCATCGAAGAACGCAAAAAAGCAGCCAAAATCATTCATGGCATGGGCTCCAAATATGTAGTGCTAAAAGGGGGACATGATACCTCGACCACAGCCGTAACCGATCTTCTATATGATGGTGACGAATATACCTTATTGGAGAGTAACCGGATTCAGACCAGACATACGCATGGTACAGGCTGCACCTATTCAGCAGCAGTCACCGCCGAGCTAGCCAAAGGCAAATCCGTAGCTGAGGCCATTCAAACTGCCAAAGCGTTTATACAAGCGGCGATTGAAGACGAGCTGGGCATAGGGGCTGGACATGGACCAACCAATCATTTTGCTTATCAAAACAGACTGCGAGGGATTAACAGTGCAACGAATGAACAGTGAACATCTGCGAGATCTATTAAAAGTCTATTTCATTATGGGCAGTGTAAATTGCCGTAAAGCTCCAGTTAAGGTGCTGCAGGAAGCGGTTGCTGGGGGCATAACCATGTTTCAATTCCGTGAAAAGGGTACCGGTTCCTTAAGCGATAAGGCTCGACTTAATCTTGGGAGACGACTTCAAAAGATTTGTCATGCCAATGGCGTGCCCTTTATCGTGAATGACGACATTGATTTAGCGATCGCGCTTGATGCGGACGGAATTCATGTAGGACAGGAGGATACACCTGCATTGGCAATCCGTCAGCTACTAGGAGAGAATAAAATCATTGGTGTATCCGCTCACTCTTTCGCTGAAGCTCAGCAGGCGATTGCCGATGGAGCCGACTATCTGGGCGTGGGTCCCATTTATCCTACGTCATCCAAGGAGGATGCCAAAGCTGTTCAAGGCACTGCGATTATTGAAGAACTAAGAAATAAAGGCATTACCATCCCTTTGGTTGGCATTGGGGGAATCACGCTGCAAAATGTTGCACCTGTATTAGCAGCCGGTGCGGATGGGATCTCTGTTATCTCAGCGATTGCCGGAGCTGTAGACATTACCCCAACTGCCAGAGGCTTTGTTGACAAAGTTAGTTTAAGCGGGACATAAGCTCATTCAGCTCTTCACTGCTTAAATGCCGCCATTGTCCCAGCTCCAAGCCGTCTAATGTAATATTCATAATTCTTATGCGCTCCAGCTTTAGTACTCTATATCCTAACTCCTTGCTCATTCTGCGTATTTGCAGATTAAGACCTTGAGTTAGGATAATTCTAAACTGACATTCTGTGATCCGATAGACCTCACAAGGTTTCGTTGTGATTCCAAGAATGTTCACGCCGCTAGACATCGCTTGTAAGAATTCTGACGTAACCGGTTTGTCTACATTAACTACATATTCTTTTTCATGCCCATTCTCGGAACGCATCATTTTATTTACGATCTCTCCATCGTTGGTTAACAAAATGAGGCCTTCCGAGTTTTTATCTAATCTGCCGATCGCAAAGATCCGTGAAGGATACCCTACAAAATCAATAATGTTCCCAGCTACATGTGGGGCTGCTGTACAGGTAATGCCTATCGGCTTATTCAAAGCGAGATACACTGGCTCCCCTTTACTGCTTGTTATCGGCTCCCCATCGATCCATACGATATCCTCTGGCTCTATAAGAATGTTCGCATCACAGACGATACCATTCACAGCGATTCGACCTGCAGCAATTAATCGTTTGGTTTCCCTTCTGGAACAAAAGCCTGTTTCGCTTATATATTTATCGATTCTCACTGCTGATCCTACTTTCTCTCTATATACTTACATCTGGTCATAAAAAAACACCTGATTTTAACGATCAAAATCAGATGTTAACCTTCAGGAATAACCCAGTTTATTGGAGCTATTTGGTGCTTCCGCTTTTTTTCACGTTACTGCCCTTGCTTCCACTTGCACCTTTAGCACCTGGACCCGTCGTTGGGTCACCTTTAGCAGGTTTAACTGGTTTTGCTGTTTTGTTCCAGCGTGTCCAGCCTTTACTCCCCGTACCTCTGCCTGTTCCGCCACCTTTACTTTTTGCACCCATTATATCACTCCGTCAGTCATTCAGAATTCGTATAGTTTATACACTTTACCTATCTTACCACACTCTCAACCTTTCTGTTTAAGTAATAACAAATGCTTCATCTAACTAGCCACTGTTTAGAATTTAGCATCTTTATTCATTTCATGAATATCAAAGCTATCCTCATGTATTTCGATGGCGATGACGGTGTCCTTTTTTTCAAAAAATTGCACATGCCCTAACCGCTTGTCCTCCAGCTCTATCCATCCATCATCGCTTAATTTATTAAAATAGCTGTCAGGCCGATAAAGACCTTGTTCTCCCCCTATATTATCCAACTCGTACTTTGCTCCAATTTTTATATTAGGGTTATTTGAATTTGTTATCACTTCGATTTCTTTGGCATTCTTCGGAATTGGAATTTCAGCATTTATAGATGACACTCCATACTCTTGTTCCTCTTGAGCTGACGATGTACAACCGCTTGTAAACAGGATTAATGGTAACCAAATAAAAGCTAATAAATATTTATTCAAAGGTATCCTCTCCTTCCATAACTTATTTTACCAAATGTAAAATTAAAATAAAAACACCCCACCAAAGACTAAGCTTTGATGAGGTGTCTATTCACATCAGCTTTGCAGCTCATGTATGGACTTATTTCGGTTGAATATAACCTTCTGCTTTCAGAAGCTCAGCGATCAACACAGCACCGCCAGCCGCTCCGCGCAGGGTGTTATGAGATAGACCTACAAATTTGTAATCATAGAGGGCATCTTCGCGAAGTCTGCCCGTCGATACGCCCATTCCGTTCTCAATATCACGATCCAGCTTGGTCTGTGGACGATTGTCCTCTTCAAAATAGGTAATGAACTGTTTAGGTGCGCTAGGCAGTTCAAGCTCCTGAGGACGTCCTTTAAAGCTCTTCCAGAGATTCAGAATCTCTTCTTTGGACGGTTTTTTCTCAAAAGAAACAAATACAGCAGCCATATGTCCATCCGCTACAGGCACACGGATACACTGCGAAGTAATCGTTGGCGCTTCACTCTTTACGATACCCTCTTCTTCAACGCTTCCCCAGATCCGCAAAGGCTCTTGCTCACTCTTCTCTTCTTCGCCACCGATGTAAGGAATCACGTTGTCCAGCATTTCTGGCCAGTCCGCAAAAGTCTTTCCTGCACCAGAAATAGCTTGGTAGGTAGTGACCACCACTTTAGATGGATTGAAGTCTTTGAGCGCATGAAGTGCAGGCACATAACTTTGAATGGAGCAGTTAGGTTTAACTGCAATGAACCCTGTCTCTGTTCCCAGACGTTTTCTTTGCTGTGCAATAACCTCAAGATGCTCCGGATTAATCTCAGGAATGACCATAGGCACGTCAGGCGTCCAGCGATGCGCTGAGTTATTGGAGATTACTGGCGTTCCGGTGCGAGCATAAGCCTCTTCGAGCGCTTTAATCTCATCTTTTTTCATGTCAACAGCACAAAAGATCAAATCTACATCCGCAGCTACTTCCTCTACCTTAGAAGCGTCTTGGACCATAATATTCTTTACGTTCTCAGGCATTGGAGTAGATAACTTCCATCTGCCCTTGGCCGATTCTTCATACGTTTTTCCAGCAGATCTAGCACTGGCAGCAATCGCAGTTACTTCAAACCAAGGATGATTCTCTAGAAGGGCAATAAAACGTTGTCCTACCATACCTGTGCCGCCAACTATGCCGGCTCTTAGCTTTCTTGACATCAGAAAATACACTTCCTTTTGATTAACTGTCCTATTGTGAATAATAGGCCGATAATTAATGATATACGGCGCGGGAACATTTGGCGAGTGTTAACATCAAAATAACATTAAAAATTTTATTTTTAGCAGATTATATTGAATTTCATTAATGCGAATAAAAGAAATAGCTGCACTCAGTACAATTATAAGTATATTTTCTGCTTAGACAACTCTTTAACTGCATTCTCTACAACTATTTCCCCGAAAAATAATGGAAATGCCCTCTAAGCGAACTTTTAGATGTAAGAAATGCAACTAAATCGCATCTGCAGAGCATTTTATAGCATATAGTTGTAGGAAATACATCTATTTGCGATTGGTGAGTATAAACAGCGATCAGCGATTAGCGATTCACGTTTACAAGCTGCTTCTGCCAACTAATCGTTTCTTACCCACGCTCATTTAAACCAACCTTTTTCCTTAAATCGAGTGATTGCCTCGATGCGGTTACCTACATCCAGCTTATCTAGTATAACAGAGATGTAATTCCGGACTGTTCCCGTGGTAATGTACAATTGGCTGGCGATCTCTTTTGTAT
This sequence comes from Paenibacillus sp. FSL L8-0333, assembly GCF_037965665.1. Taxonomy (NCBI): domain Bacteria; kingdom Bacillati; phylum Bacillota; class Bacilli; order Caryophanales; family Paenibacillaceae; genus Paenibacillus; species Paenibacillus sp. FSL L8-0333. The sequence continues at coordinate 2,887,374 of NZ_CP150186.1, read as the reverse complement.
TTTTGCCGTCGGCAATGAGTCCAAGCACTTCCTTCTCGCGCTGAGTCAGAGGATTAACTTCACCGCTGTAGGCTTCATCCATTAGCTCCGGTGCATACATGCGTCTGCCTGCCATCACATTACGTATCGAAAGTGCCAGTTCTTCACTTGGACTGTCTTTCAGCAAATAAGCGTGAACTCCCGCCTTGAGCGCACGTTCGAAATATCCCGCACGGGCAAAGGTGGTTAATATCATCGTTTTGCAGCCGCTATTCTTCAGTGCTTCCGCAGCGTCGAGACCACTCATCGCTGGCATTTCAATATCCATAATACAGATATCCGGCTTATGCTGCTGAACCATCGCTACAGCTTCTTCCCCGTTGCTTGCCCGGCCCACTACCTTCATATCCTCTTCTAAATCCAACAAAGATGCCAGCGCTCCAAGGAGCATCCGCTGATCCTCAGCGATTACAATCTTAATCATTATAAGGTTACCTCCTGTTCCGGATGCTTAAATGCATTAGGGACCTTAATCACGATCGTAGTTCCCCCATCTTGCACGATATCCATACAGCCATTTACAAATTCAAGACGTTCCCGCATACCTTGCAGCCCATGTCCTTTAAAATAAAGATCATTGCCCGGGATGCCGGTTCCATCATCTTTCACTTTAATGATGAGATCTGTGCGTGTGGGTTCAATGATAATTGAGCAAGATTGTGCATTACTATGCTTCACAACATTTGTGACAGCTTCCTTAATACACATGCTGAGCACATTCTCCGTAATCAATGAAGTGTTAGACAGTTTAGGATTGCCTTGTAAAACATAGTCGATCTCCGCAGCCGCAAGAAACTGCTGTATATGAACGAGTTCGTCCTCAAGCCGAATGCCGCGCATTCGCGTAATCATCTCCCGGACCTCTTTCAGTGCACTTCTTGCCGTCTGACGTACATCATTGATCTCGGCTTTTGCTTGCGTCGGATTACTGTCGATAAGCTTTCCTGCCAAATCACTTTTCAGACCAATTAACGAAAGCTTCTGACCTAATGTATCGTGTAGATCACGTGAAATCCGCTGGCGTTCCTCGAGCTTAACCAATTCAGAGATTCGCTTATTAGCATCCTCCAATTGGTCTTGCAGTTTCCCTTGATTATTGCGGTTATAGGTACTGATTGGCAGCAGGATCACTGCAATCATACTGACAAGCACAAACGGAAGCTGGCTGATAAATACGGGATTACGCGACAGCAGCTCATAATTGATCGTAATAATCGTAGTCAGCAAATGAATGGAGTATAGGGTGAAAAACCCTACTCGATTCTGGATATTCCCAATAAAAAAGGCTAAAAAAAGCGCAAAATACATATATCCAAACAACAACGTCATCGTTATAGAGACAAGTATCTGCACGCTCGTCCAAAAATAAACTAACCAACCCTTGGAGACAAAAGAAAGCACATAACAAACAAAAAACACAGCGATCATCAAGATTCCCGAAACTACCTGGTAGGGAGAGGAGGACCGAAAGATGAAATAAAACGGTAGAATATAAAATACGACCCATACATAAGGGCTAAGACCTGTACTTTTATGAAAAATATGATGCCACTTCTGCATGTTCGCTCTCCTTTTTGCCATATGCCACTCACCCTATTCTAGCATAAATCCGGTAAAATCCGGTGAACCACAACGATAAAGAGAAAAAAGATTAGAGCGCGAATGAGTTCTCCGGCTCTAACCTTCCATTTGCTGCTATTTGATTACAATGTGGACCATTATTCTCCCTGGAGTCTGGGCTTATGAACTTGCAGGACCTCGCCTGCTGTTTTAGGTTTATTTAATATGGACTTCATCTCTTTGAAACTGATGAAACGTTTATTTTCCTCATCCCAAAGACGGAAGTGAAGAGCCTTCAAGCTGGTACCAATCGTAATCGTTGTTGCTTTTTGTAGCGGTGGAGTCGCGTTATGCGCTTTTTCCAAATTATAGTTTGGCACCTTTGGACTTAAATGATGCACATGGTGGAAGCCGATGTTGCCCGTAATCCATTGCAGCACCTTCGGCAGCTTATAATATGAGCTGCCTTCAACCGCGGCCATCACATAACTCCATTCGGATTCATTCTCGAAATAAGAGTCTTCAAACTGATGTTGGACGTAGAACAACCATATGCCGAGAAACCCTGATACAAATGCTACAGGCAGCTGCACCATAAGAAATGCCTGCCAGCCAATAGCCCATATCAGCAAGCCATAAAGGGCTGCGATTGAAATATTCGTCAAATAGGTATTCATCCGCTCTTTGCGTCTAGCACCTTTAACATTAAAACGATACTGAATCATAAAAACAGCAATCGGTCCAAGACCAAACATCACGATGGGATTGCGGTAAATCCGGTAATATAGACGTTTCCAGAAGGAAGCTGCTGCGTATTCATCGACCGTCATAATCCAAATATCGCCGATCCCTCTTTTATCGAGATTACTGGAGCTGGCGTGGTGAATGGAATGACTATGTTTCCACTGCCGATAAGGAACCAGTGTCAGTACACCTGTGATCGTTCCGATAATATCATTCGCTTTACGATTCTTAAAAAACGATCCATGTGTGCAATCATGAAAAATAATAAAAGTTCGAATTACAAATCCTGCTGCAGGAATAGCTAACAGAAGGGTGAGCCAATAGGAAACGGATAAAGAGAAATAAGCTCCGCCCCATAACAGCACAAGTGGTCCTAAAGTATTGATGAGCTGTCTTATACTTGCGTTGCGGTCATTTTTCTCGTAAGGGGCTACACTCTTTTTAAGGCTGGAGAGCTGTGATGTCTGTTTTGTAGTCATCTATATCGTTTCCTCCTTGATGTGTCCGGCTAAGGATCTTTTCATCTACTCTAAGTATAGGCGATGAAGTATCATCCTATAAGTCATAAACATCAAGTAGAGAGTATGACAAATGTCATACTCTCATTCTAATCAATTTCCGTCAGCATTGCAGCCAACATCCATCTTCCTTCACTTCATATTGACCTTTGATCTCACCAATTCCATTAAGGATTAACGAATCTTTATTAAAAGTTGGAGGTTCATCTAATACTAAGTGCAGTTTATTAATATTTCGAAGGTCAGCTTTATAGTAGCTAATCACTGGCTTTTCCAGAAAATACTCCGCATCATTGATTTGGATTCGTAAATTATTCTTATGAATACATTTCTCATCTCCACCAATAATACCCATAGGATTAAAACCCGTAGATTTTATATCTCCTTCAATATACAGGTGGTACCCTTCAAGGCTGATAAAATCAATGAATTCCTTCTCCCTGATTGTTTTGACCGATTGCATAATATCTTCCGTTTCTTTGCTGATGGATATCTCCTCGAAGGGAATGATGACTTGATCCACAAATTGCTTAAAAAACGCATATAAACTTAACTCCGACTTCATAAACTCTTCTTTCCAATCGGTGCGAAGCTCATCCAGCAGCAAACATATAAACAGTCCAGAACCATAGCAGCTTCTTCTAATATTTGCCGATGATTCAAGTTCATCTATTAAATACGAACTGAACTTCTGCAATACCTCCTCATTAGGAAGTGTGGATTTCTCGGCATAGGCATTTAATTCAACATACCAAGCGGGTCCTTCCAGCGTTTCAATAAGATATTCATTTAGCACGTACTCCCCGAGCAGCTGTTCTCTTTGTTGACGTAAGGCAATAAATCTGTACATTGCTTGATTACGCTCTTCAATAGTAGCTGCCATTACACTAAGATATAAATGATGTCTTTCTTGAATCCGCAATTCCATATTTTCGAGGGATAAAGGGTAGGTAATCATCAATAATTCATCTGCATAACGTTCATCTCCCATCAGGAATTGATAACCGTGAAACAATTCGTGTACACAAATTGCGTACAAGTCTTCGAATTCTTCATGTAATTCCAGATTAACGATGGCTGTAGGGTGATCCTCATATAAAATGATTGTATCTCCTGAGAATTCATTACTCCAAGGAAGCAAATGTGGATGATATCCTACCGTTTTAAATTTGGGATGATTGTACAGATACACGTTATCCTTATTATAAAATGCAAAAGAAACAGCCTCGAATCCTTTCCAATATTTCTGCAGCTTGTGGTTCGTTAAACACTTAACAATCATCTCCAAATGAAATTCCATCCCTTACCTCCTTGTTAATGGATCTGCTTAGTATGCTCTTCTCGGTATTCTGTTGGTGTTTGACCACTAGCCTTTTTAAAAACCTGTGTAAAATAACGCGGGTCCTGATAACCGACGAGAGGAGCTATCTGATACACTTTTACGTTGCTGCTCTGCAAAATATACTTCGCCCTCTCCATCCGGCAGTGTGTAACATACTCCAAAAAGGTATAGCCCGTTATTTGTTTATATAAAGTACAGAAATGACTGATACTGAGATCAGCCAGCTCCGCTACTTCCTCAATACTCAAATCTTTATGGTAATTACTCTCAATATAACGTTTCGCTTTCTCGATGGCGCTACGCGTATCCTCGCGATTCACAGGCTTGTTCCCTTGCTCCAATCGCACACCAAACTCTTCTTTCAGAGCAGAGATCACTTCATTTAAAGTGCCAAGATTGTGCATCTTGCTAAGCAATCCATGTAAAGACCAATCTGAATTTATATTCAAATACTCATAATTTCTATACAACACAACGATCATTTCAACAAGAAGACGTTCAGCCATATCCTTAGGAACAGCTTGTGACTCAATAAATAAAGCAAGCTCATCAAATAAAGACCACATCCGGTCTCTATTTAAGGTACGTATACTTTCAATCAGCGCGGTTTCCAGCTCTTTGGGGTATTTCACCTCTTTACTGCTAGGGAACGATATCTCTTCATCAATAAAGACCCCGGCAAGACCCGAATAGAACCGTTGATATAAGGCCTTCGCAGCCAGAGGGTAAACCGTACTTAATTGATCAATGCCTTGTGTGGTGCGGCTGATGCCTACGGAACAAGACTGCTTGGAGTATCTCTTGATCCCCGCTATCAAATGTTCACCAAGTTCTCTCCTGCTGGCGCTTAAAGATCCAGGGAACAGTAGTATCCACTCTCCATTATGAAACGGGAAAACCGTCAGCACTCCATGTTCCAGTGACCATTCTTCCACAATATTGCGGATTGCAAACAGCCATAGCCGTTTTTCTTCTACACTCCATTGATTGCTCAGTGTGGAGTAATCATCTAACTGGACAACAGCCATGAAATATCCGCTCTCCAGTTCACTGTTCTCCAGCCATTTCAGATGCTCAAGCGGCCTTGCATTTCCCAAAGTGATTTCTGCAAACAGACGTTCACGTGCAAGCAGTGACAGCATCTGCACAGAATGAATCAGCTGATCATTTTGCTTCTGTTCATCCAGCTTGGTTCTCGCGCGGTTTAACATTTCAACCAGTTCATCATGATCGATCGGCTTCAATAAATAATCAAAAGCGCCTTGACGTAATGCTTCTCTTGCATATTCGAACTCTCCGTACCCGCTTATAAAAATAAACACCAGCTTCGGATTTTTAGACAATACTTCCTTCATCAACGTAATCCCGTCAATTACGGGCATGCGAATATCACTAATCACGATATGTGGTGAAGTGTCTTCTATTAAGCGAAGAGCTAATTCTCCATTTCGTGCCTCTCCCACAATCTCCATCTGAAGATCATTCCATGGAATGGCTGCTTTTAAGCTACGAAGAATAATCGGCTCATCATCCACGATTATTACTTTATATTTCTCTTGTAACTCATCCATTCCCTGCACCTCCAGGATCATTGTACACTTGAGCTTTGGATCAAATTCCAATATTGAATGGAGGATGCCTGCACTTGCTTTAACGCTTGCTCAGCAGACATTTCTCCGTTAATCATCTGTTCTATAACACTCAGGAACGTTTTTTTCACTTCTGGTGACAATACATTATCATAAGGGACAAAGCTCTTGCGGTTAACTTCCATCATATTCATGACTTGCGCGAATACGGGTCCTGTCTTCTCAGGATCAAAGGCGATGCGCATGGACGGAATTCTCAACCCTTCATATACAATCCGTGTCTGAACCTCCTGGGTGTAAAAAGCTTTCATGAGATCGAGTGCAGCCTCCCGCTTCGCTCCGCTTAGTTCGGAGGAAAGGCCGATGCCAAATGTATAACCGCCGGCTATCGAAGGTTGTTCCCCCTTCTTCAATGTGGGAAACGGAATAACACCTACCTCATTTTGAAAATCCGAAGGAGCTGCTGTTCCTGCAAATAAATTGATATCCCAGTTTCCGTTTAGATACATCGCAGCCTTGCCGCTCGTAAATAGTCCCACCGCATTTTCTGTGGATAACGCATTCGATTTCGTGCTGAAGGCACCTTCTTTGATCCATTGCTCCAAGTGCTGAAAAGCCTTTAAATAGACCTCATTCTGAAAGCTGGCTTGATCTTCACCCGTAATTAGCTTCTCGATTAAGTCGGCGCCGGCATAACGATCCATTAAATAATGTGCAAAAATCCCTGCGGGCCAACGATCCTCGTTGCCAAGTGCAAATGGAATATATCCTGCCGACTTCAGCTTTAGTATGGCAGCATCAAGCTCTTGCAGCGTTTCTGGCGGCTTCAAACCCAGCTTTTCGAATATGGTTTTATTAAAATATAAAGGTTCGGCATTCCCTTCAATAGGCAAGCCATAAATATGGTTGTCAAAGGTCCAGAGATCCAGATCCTTGAATTGATTGGTTAGCGCATTCTCCCGGACGAAATCCGTCAGATCAATCAGACGCTTAGAGCGTACATAGGGCTCAATCTCCGCTCCACCGAACAAAACAAACATATCTGGCGGGGTGCCAGTAACCATCTCGTTCTTCAGCTTTTGATCACGGTGCAACGTCTGGTCTAAACCTTCAAAGTTAACTTTCACATTTGGATGCTCTAACTGGTATTTGCCCACGATATCTTCATAAATAGTCAACAGTGGCCGATCATGCTCTTTAATCCAGAAATGACGGAAAGTTAATGTGATTTTCTCTGGTGAATCATCTTCAATGGGTTCTTGCTTTCCTAAAGTTATAAATAAAACCGCACCCGAAATCAGCACTAGATATAACCACATCCAGCCCCATTTCAATAACCATTTTTTGATAACAATCTCCCCCTTCTTTCCGCACGGTCGATTACGGCAGTATTTTTGGTATTCGGATTCGGATGGTTGAACCAAAGCCGGGGGAAGAACACACTAGTATGCCGTATGGACTGCCGAATCGAATATTCAAGCGTTCATGCACATTTTTAAGCCCCACGCCGCTATCACTGTACTTCTTCTGAGCACTTCCCTCGTTATCCCAAAGACTCATCATCTTGGCAAGGTCAAAGCCGGGGCCGTTATCTTTTACGATAATGATCATATCCGTGCCCATTTCATAGGCCGTAATCTCAATGATCCCTGGGTCCTCCATCTGCTCAATCGCATGATACAGCGCATTCTCTACAATCGGCTGAACGATCAGCTTTTGTGTCATGAACGTCTTAAGACCATCCGAAAGATCTATGATATACGAGAATTTATCTTCAAAACGAAACTTCTGGATATCCAAATAATGACGGACATGCTCGAACTCCATATGCAGCGGAATCAGCTCCTGATTCTGACTGATGCTGATTCGCAGCAGCTTGCCGAGTGAGATGACCATTTTGCTAATATCTTTATTGCCTTGCAACACTGCCATCGAATTAATCGATTCAAGTGAATTATAAATAAAATGAGGGTTAATCTGCGCCATTAGCGCTTGCATTTCTGCTTCCTTCTTACGTCCCTGCTCAGTCTCCACCTGCACAAGCAGCTCATTGATCTGCGTGCTCATCCGATTAAAGCCATCAATCAGCAAATCACTTTCATCATCAGCACGATAGGGTGTAGTGATCGGTGTAAATATCCCCTGCTTCACCCGCTTCATCCCGTTAACCGCACTATTAATACTATGAACGAGCCTCCGTACGAAATAGCGGTCGAACAAAATGGCGGACAACAGCGAAACAGTACTTAAAATAATCGCAATATTTCGGATGGATACAGATTCTGACGAGATTAGATTCATAGGTGTAATGGCTACTAAATACCAGGCTGCATTATGAGAAGGTAGGAAGGTTATAAGTGATTTTTCCCCCTGATAGTTGTCGATGTAATAGTCATGTTCTTTAGCATAATCATTTTGTAAAAAGGGGAAATCTGTGCGTTGTCCAATATGTTCACCGGATTTATTAAAAACAATATTCCCTAGCTTGTTGACCAGCAAAATATCCCCCTTCTTGAGGGTTGCTGCTTCCCAGAAAATCTGATCCAATAAATCAGGTTTTACATTAACAACCAGATATCCGATATCTTCGAGAGAATATGAATCTTTGATTACTCTTGCTTGTACAAGTACCGGATTGCCGGAGATCTCCGAGCCATTTTCTCCCGGTCCTGACCACACGGGCCGCCCTTCGGCGCCTTCCATCGCGTCAAACCAGCTTTGTCTTTTCAAGTCCTCAAAGGACATCGATGCATTGTATTGATAAATTAAACGATCTTTACTATAAAAACTAAATGAAGTAATCATCGGATGATCAATAAGATAACTGCTAAGCTCCTGCTTTCGATCATAAGTGATTACAAAGTTCTTCTGCTTCAGTGATTGCTGAACAACCGGCTGCGTAATTTTTGAATTCGTGATCGAGGTGATTTCACTAAGCGCGAATTTAAGCTTTCGATCCGTTTCAAGCAGTGAAATCCAGTAGAAGTTGCTTGATTTTTTCTCCATTGCATTAGAAAAATTAACGTAAGTGACGATCCCCATCAGAATAACCGGAATAAAGACGAGAAGAATAATAGCGAACAAGATTTTACGGCGGAGTTTCATGATATTCCCCTTCCCCCTGCTGTCTCTGTCCTCTAGTATTCTTCACAAAACCGCCTATTCCCTGTAAAGATCAAAAAGTAAGATCAGCTCTTAATAGCTCCAGAAGTAAGTCCAGCAATCACCCAGCGGCTAAATAACAGGAATACAATCAGCAGTGGCAAGGTTGCCGTAAATGTTGCTGACATGATCATTCCGTAGTCTAGACCATCGCGATTGGAGAACAGCTGCTGGAGCGCAATTTGAATTGTGAAATGCTCTTGATTCTTCAGTACCACTAAAGGCCAGAAGAAGTCATTCCAAACGGTCATAAAATTCAGTATACCTAGTGTTGCCATAGCTGGAGTAATGACCGGGATAGCGATGTTCCAGAAGATCCGGAAATGTCCGCCGCCATCGATCCGACCTGCTTCAATCAATTCCGTATGTACAGCTGTAGTGATATACTGCCGCATCCAGAAGATCCCGAAGGCATTAACCATCGCTGGGACAATAAGTGCCTTGAAAGAGTCAATCCAGTGGAGCTTGGCCATAATTACGTAAGTAGGTAATACACCAAGCTGCTGAGGCACAAATAATGTAGCAATTACAAAGTAGAACAGAAAATTTTTAAACGGAAATTCATATTTGGCAAAGGCATAACCTGCCAGTGTACAGAAAAACACGACCGATATTGTAACCATAGATGAGACAAATAAAGAGTTGCCCAAGGCTTGAAAGAAGTCTGTTTTGTCCAGTACCCGCTGGAAATTCTCAAAAAACTGGTCTCCAACCGTAAGTAAAGGTGGCACATGGAATACTGCGCCTCTGTCATTAGTGCCAACTACAAACATCCAGTAAAAAGGAAAGATGGACACGAGCGCACCAACAATCAGCAATAGATAAAATCCTAACTTGCCGATGATCCCTAGATCATCCGGATCTTTTTTAAATACACGCAGCGTACTCACGCTTTACCCCCTCCCGTATCTCCACCCATGCGATTTGAGACCAGCATATTGAGGACAGAGAAAATAATCGTGACCAGGAACAGCAAGACTGCCGTAGCTGCTGCCGTACCAAAAAATCCGTTACGGAATGCTTCGCTATACAAATAAGTAACCATAGTGATTCCTTCCTGACGTGTAGATCCAGTTCCCGCTTGGCCCAAAAATACATAAGGCTCAGTGAACAGCTGCAAGGCACCTATAGTAGAAAGCAAGGTAACAAATACAATGAATGGCTTCAATAGCGGTAACGTTATAAAGGTTAGCTGTTGTCTTCTGTTCGCACCATCAATACGAGCCGCTTCATATAGATCCGTAGGGATGCTTTGCAATCCTGATAGAAAAATAATGGCATTATACCCCGTCCAGCGCCACATTACCATCGTAGAAATCGCGATTTTAACGCCCCACCAACCAGAGTTGAAGGCCATACTATCTAATCCCAAGCCGTTTAGAATCCAGTTGATCATTCCGTTGTTGCCAAACAGTGTACTGAACACGAGCGTAACCGCAACGATAGACGTAATATTAGGCATAAAAAATAAAACCCGGAACGTCTTCTTAAAGCGAGTCATCGCTGAATTCAGCAAAACAGCAATCAATAGAGCTAGTAATATCTGTGGAACAGTACCCATAAGCCCCATAATTAAAGTGTTGCTAAAAGAAATCCAGAAAGTCGGATCACTTGTGACCAGATCATAGTTTTTCCACCCTACAAATTTCATAGGATTCAGGGCATCCCATTTAAAGAACGAGAGATAGATCGTGAAAAAGATCGGATATAGTCCAAATATCGAGAACAGAATAAAAAAGGGCGAAATAAATGTGTACGCAGTGATGCGGCTCCTTCTTTGTTCAGTTAAAAAGCGGCGCTTGCTCTCGGCATGCGGACTTGAAATAACAGGTTGTGCCATGTCACACCTCCAGGTAATCTAACGTGTAAATCCGAATTCACAGAGAATGTTTCACTCTATGAATCCGGACCTTCTAGAAATTAAATTTCATAAGCTTGAAATCTTAGCTGCGTTCAGCCAATGTTTTCGCTTGTTTTACTGCTTCGTTCCATTCTTTGGTCGGATCTGCTTTTTTCTCCAACACATTTTTCAAGGCGTTTTTGAAGAAAGTATCGGTTTGGTCATGAAGCGGACCGTAGTATACAGGTTTTACCCGGTTTGCTGCTTTACCGAATTCTACAGCGGTTTGTTGTCCACCGAAGAAATCATCTTTGAAATCTACGAATGCAGGATCTTCATACAGTGCAGGAATAGAAGGCATAAGTCCTTTGGTTTTGAAAGATTCCAGTTGGTTTTCCTTGTTATCCATCCATGCGATAAAGTCATAAGCTTCTTTCGAGTGTTTGCCTTCTTTTGGCAGCGTCAGGAACGAACCACCCCAGTTACCAGCACCTTCAGGGAGCTGAGCAATTTTCCATTTCCCAGAGGAGTCTGGAGCATTACTCTTAACATTTCCTGCCATCCAAGCTGGTCCCATAACTACTGCAAATGAACCGTCGTTCATGCCTTGACCCCATTCAGGAGACCAGAGCATAACATTGCTGATCCAGCCTTCTTGAATACCTTTAACCGTGAAATCATAAGCTTTTTTGACTTGCGGATTGGTATCTCCAATAAAGCTGCCATCAGCTTTGCTGAAATAGATTTCATCAGCAGATTGGTCACGCAAAGCATTAAAGGTAAGATCCGTAAGGTCTACAAATGGTTTGCCTGTTTTTTCTTTGAAAGCTTTGGCAACAGCTGCGAACTTATCCCAAGTATCAATAGCAGCGCCGAATCCTTCGGAATCACTTGGCAGCCCAGCTTCTTCAGCCAAATCTGTGCGGTAATATACGACCGTTGGGCCGATATCTGTTGGAAGACCCAGCTGGAAGCTGCCATCTACGGAAGATGCTTGTTTCCATTTCCAATCCAGATAGTTGGCTTGAATATCTTTGGCACCCAGATCATTCAGGTTATAGAACTTGTCCTGAGCGTTGATGAAACGTTCCATGAAACCGATTTCAAGTTGGAAAATATCAGGTGCACCCGATCCTGCCGACAAAGCAGTGGTCAAATTATTATGGTGAGCGGTTTGGTCACCGGTATTTTGCACTTTGATCGTAATGTTTGGATGTTCCTTAGTGTACTCCTTCGCTAAATCCTCGTAGTTCACGTTGCCCAGCGTCCAGAAAGAAAGTTCGATTTTCTCAGCCGGTTCTGTTCCCTCATCTTTAGTAGGTTCACTAGTGCTTGCTGCGTTGTTACCTGTATTTTTGTTCGATGTGTTGTTGTTCTCGGCGTTGTTGCCTCCGCATGCTGCCAGTGAACCTACGAGCATGATAGCGACTAACGATAGCGCCAAGTGTTTTACTTTATTCATTCCCCTGTACCCCTTTCAAAGGTTTCTCTTACAAGAATTAGTGTACAGGGTTTAAATTCTTTTTTTGAGGAGGTAAACTTCCGATTTATGGTGGAAATAATTACGAAACGCGGAAAAGCTCAAACAAATATTTCGTACAGGCCTATACCTGCTAAGGAGGGAGTATAGAATTTTGTCCAATTATGTTCCTCACAGGATACATGTACTTCATCTTAAATTGGATTTCTTGTGCTTCCGCAGGTATACTATTTTTATTTCTTACTTCATTACATGATCAAAGGAGTTATTCCCCATGCCAATTAATCGCCCGCTGCTAACCGACAGCGATTTCCAAGAAGCCGTTGACCGCAAATTACCTGTTCGTGTATTTCAGGACGATCATTTAGTAAATTCAGGAGCTACCGTTGTCCGCTTCACTGATTTTGATGTTGTTATTCAATCTAGAGTTAGTGATCTGACTTACTACTCTCGCAAGAGCTGCGAATTTTTTGAGGTCAGACCCTAAAGAAAGCCGGAATGCAATGATCTCTAAGATCATCGCGTTCCGGCTTTCTTTAACAAACATAGGTTATAGCTTTCATACTTAATTTTTGTTGTAGGTGCTGTACACTTTCATTTTCTCATTCAGAACTTCCTGGAAACTCATTCTCTTCTTGTCTGCTTTCCCTTGCTTGGGATTGACCACGGGTTGAGGTCTAAAAAACTGATGATTGTAAGCCATAAGATTATGTACGATCACATTCATTGGATTTCAACCTCCTTCCGTGATGTTCCTGAATTTTGCATTTCTGCTTAATTACTTACGGCTTATTTACCCAGCTTCGCCAAAATTTAAACAGTTTTATCTCCCCCTAATGTCAAAAAAAACCTCCAAGCCATATAAAACAGCTGGAGGTTGTTCATATTCCTTATTGTTTTAGCGTTGTGACGGGAACCTTGCTTTCCCATTCGTTTCATTACTATGATCAATCCGACCGCGCATCAGTTCAAGCAAATATTCGGGATCTGAGTTCGTATGCAGCATTTGGAGTGCAGTTTTTGGTGCAAAACCTTCAGCCACACTATGTGAAATCAAGGCTTGCAGTGGATTAAAATAACCTCGAACATTCAGCAGCCCTATAGGCTTCTGATGAATACCAATCTGCATCCAGCACAGAATTTCAAACAGCTCATCAAAGGTTCCAAGACCTCCCGGCAAAGCAATAAAAGCATCCGCCATACCGCTCATTACCGCCTTACGTTCATGCATACTGGAGACCTCAATCAAATTCGTCAATCCGGAGTGTCTGATTTCATCTTGAAAAAGATCCACTGGCATAATTCCTACAGCTTCGCCGCCATTCGCAAGTACCCCGTCCGCAACCTGTCCCATAAGGCCATTCCGCGAACCTCCATAGACCAACCTACAGCCTTGTGCCGCTATATGATAACCTAATTCCCTAGCCATTTCCGTATATTCAGAGTTAAGACCTGGATTCGATCCGGCAAACACACATATTGTAAAAGCCATTCCTATCACTCCAGACTGGTTATTATGGTGCAATTGAGATTAATTCACTTATTGTACCTCAGAATATTAATATAAGTGTTAAATGAAAATCATCTTTTTGTCTGTAATGTTAATTGGTACAGCGTACTATTCCAATCCGCAGAAAGACCTAGAGCTTTAGCCAAAGCTGCTGCTGGAACTAGCGAAGTATAGCTTACTTTAATGGATTCTGCTGACGGTAATGAAATTTTCTTTCCAGCTTTCGTCAACGTCAGTTCCCCCTCCAAAGAGAGGGTAAATCCCAGACTTTCTGTTACATCCCTAATCGGTACTTTTACACTACCATCCTTAAAAATAGCGGACTGTACGGAGTCAATTTTTTGACCATCTACAATTACAGTAACAGGCTTTAAAATAGGAGATATAGCAAAAGGACGTGAATCAACAGCACTAATTCCGAGTTGACCAAACATATTCGTTCCCCAAGCCACAGCTGTACCATCCTTCAGGACTGCATACTTACTATTCTCACCCTTGGCAAAAGAAACAGGATCACTTAGTCCTTTTATTAACTTAGGCTGCGTAAAAACCAAACGGTTGTCGGTTGTAGGTTGGGTACTCCAAGTCCACACGGTGCCATCTTTTTTAACAGCTACAAAGTTGCCTAAATCCAGCGTAAGTTTCGAGATCGATTTTACGGCTGTAATCTTTTGCAGACCTTGTAGTGAGGTACCAGCTTTCCATACCCAGTATTCTCCTTTTTTATTGGCAACAAGGTTGAACCCGTTTTTCGTCTGGACAGATACAATATCCGTAAGACCTGGCATCTTGCTCATCGTGACTTCGTTATAATTATTGCTGTCAATTGTTCCCCAGATGCTCCCGCTCTCGGTTAAAGCCAGTATACTGCGATCGCTCATGGAAACAGACTTCACATGGTATAAATCCTTAACTGGGGTCGGTTTCTTCATCACGTTCGTGTTCTCTGTTTGCGGGATAGCACTCCAAATCCACAGGGTACCGTTAGTTCGAATGGCGGCATGATAAATACTGCTTCCGATCCACTTCACTTCGCTTAAACCCTGTACCTTAGTGGCAGCAGGCAGCTCTGTATAGCCCACATCTGAAGCTTCTGGAGGATTCCACTGGAGAAGGCTTCCATCGTTTCTCAAAGCTAATGCACTATGCAATCCTGACGTTATACTAACCACATCTGTCATTCCAGAGATCCCTTGAGGAAGCAGAACCTTGTGTTGTTTAGCACTTGCCCCATTGCCAGCTTCTGCAACACTCTTATCCCGATAATCTCCCCAAGCCTTAACCGTGCCGTCTTCGTTCAGCGCTACATAGTACGCTTCGCCGATCGCCAGCTGTTTCGTATGTTCAAGCCCAGCTATTTTATGGGGAGTAATCGTCCAACCCTCAGGCCCGGCGGCACCATTAGCAAATTGACCAAAAACATTACTCCCCCATGACCAAACAGTTCCATCAGTTCTCACTGCGAAGGAGCTTCCACCCCAGAAACCTGGCGAAGCAACAATCTCCTTAATCCCACTCAACTTCGCAGGTGATGGAGCTGCACTTATAACTTGAGGGACAGACAATGCAGTCACCAGAGTTGAACAAACCAACAAACTAAGCAGCCTTAGCTTCCTTGCAAATAAGTGCATCTTGATTTTCCCTTCTTATGATATTATTGTAATTATTATTTCTATTACACTAAGACGCTATAAAGCTGACAAAAGTTGTACTTTATCTTAAATCCCGGGATTCAGATTGGTTTGAATTATGATATAATTACGCTGCCTTAGATCTGCTCTTATTCAACCGCAATACCGGAACCAAATGATCATGGAGGGAAATCATGCTTAAATTTATAGGTATTATGATGCTTTTCAGATTAGTGGGCAACCCTTTTCTGGCTTTATTCATCCTGCTTGTTATCTTGTATTTCTTAGATCGGCGATACGTGGGGATCTTCCCTAGTATTACAAAGCCCTTCAAACGAGTGCGGCAAATCTCCAAGCTGCGCACAACGGTATCTTTGAATCCAAATGATGTTTCTGCTAAATTTGATTTAGCCCGGAATCTGTCAGAACGTAAAAAGTATAAGGAAGCCAAAGATATTCTGCTACAGATCGAAGACCGTTACGAACAGTCTGCCGAATATTGGGTAGAGCTGGGTCATGTGAATCTTAAGCTGGGCGCTTTTGAAGAAGGCGAAGATCAGATGCTTCGTGGTCTAGAAATCAACCGAAAGGCCCAATATGGTCAGCCATATCTTCGGTTAGCGGAAACCTTTCGCCATACAGATCACGATAAAGCGTTGCATTACGTTACTCAATTTCAAGAGATTCAGTCTTCCTCTAGTGAAGCCTATTATTTAGCCGGCTCCATGTACAAAGCATTGGGCAGAACCGAGGATGCTAAACGTGCTTTCGACGAATCCACCGCCATCTACCGTTCGCTACCCAAATATAAAAAACGGCAAGAACGCGGCTGGGCGTTACGTAGCTTTTTTGCCAAGATGAAATAACCTTTGCACTTATATTTCAACCAAAAAACCTCTAGCCGCCTATTTATTTAGGCGAACACTAGAGGTTTTTTGCTGTGTAGAGTGATTACATGTTTACATCTTGTTTAGTGGGTTCTTCACTTTGTTTGACCGCAAATGGCCACCAGTTCCCACGGCCGAAGATCCGTACCATAACAGGGACAAAAAATGGCAAGAAGATTAGCGCATACAAGGCCAACCCTACGAGCACCACTGTTGCAATCTGCATCATCGACAATACGCCTGAAGGATACATCGATGCGAAGGTGCCGCCCAAAATAACTACCGCTGAAAGAATGACTGTTCCCATATTGCGCATGGCATGCAGGATCGCTTCTCGAACATCCCATGTTTTATATTCGTTAAAGCGGGCCATTAAGAAAATACTATAATCTACACCAAGCGCAATCAGCATAACAAAGCTGAAGAATGGCGTTGTCCAGGTAATCCCTTCAAAGTGCAGAAGGTGAACGAATATAGCCTCTGTAACACCCAATGCCGAAAAATAAGTAATCAAAAGAGAAATAATAAGGTAAATCGGCATTACGATTGAACGAAGCAGCAACACCAAGATGATGAAGATCCCACCCAGCATTAAGATTACTGTACGTGTGTAGTCTTCGTTGGAAATATTACGCAAATCGTTCTGACTGCTTGTAACCCCGCTGATTGCAGACTCCGCATTTTCCAGCTTCGTTCCTTTCACTGCACGATCTACTGCTGCTTGAATATCATCAACACTGTCGATAGCTTCTGAACTATATGGATTCTCAGTGAATACCACATCCAGCGTCATCACCTTACGGTCATCAGACAAGTAGGTATCGAATACCTGCTCTATACCTTCAGCTTCAAGAGCCTCAGCCGGTACAAAGAATCCACTCAGCTCATCATCCTTAGCCGCTTGAATCTGATTCAAATAATCTTGTGCGGAAACCAGCCCACTGGTAATTTGTTTCAAGCCGTTTGCACTGTCGCTTAATCCAGTAGTTAAGGCTCCTATCTGCCCTGTTAATTGACCAAAACCATCCGCAAGCTGCTGCTGTCCACCTTGCAATTGATCTAGGCCACTAGTAATGGATGGAATTTTATCTACAATCTGTCCTTGGCCTGTTGCGGCCTGCTCCAGCCCAGATTGCAGCTGACCGATGCCCGCAACGAGCTTAGCTAAACCTTGTGCGAGTGCGCTTTGCCCTGCCGAAGCTTTGGCATAACCAGCATTCGCCTCGTTTAAGCCTGCTGCTGCTCCTTTAAGCTGCTCTGAGATCTGCCCGAGACCCGCCGCCAGCTGCGCTGCCCCAGTACCACTCTGCGTTACGGTGCCTTTAATCGTCAGGTAATTAACATCCTGCAGAATTTCCGGATAACTGCTCTCAAGACCCGTAAAAGAACCATCCAGTCCCTTCAATGCTTCTGCCACACCTTGCAGCTGCTGCGGAAGCTGCCCAAGCCCTTGATCCAACGCAGTTAAACCGCTGCCGATTTTTTTATAGCCCTCCAGCAGCTTCGTATTGGCATCCGCAAGCTGCTTAGCACTAGCAGCTGCCTGTTGAAGTCCTGCTTTGATCTCTCCTGCACCTGCTGAGCCGGTTTTTATTCCGTTCTCAATACGTGCCAGCCCATCACCTAACGCGACGATACCATCTTTCAGCTCTGCTGTGCCTTCCGTCAGCTTAGCGCTGCCTTGAGCAGCCTCTGTAAGCTTAGGTGCATTTTCACTCAGCTGTTTACTTGCTTCAGACAATCCCGTTTGAATCTTGGTCAGTCCCTCACTGGTCTGATCCAGACCGTCAGATAAAGTCCCCACCTGATTCGGGATTAAAAAATCACTGATCAGCTCTCCCGTTGGACGAGACATGCTGCGCACCGATTTTACGCTGTCCACTTTTTCCAGCTCGCGGCTGATTTTTTCTGCAAGTCCAAGATATTCTGAAGTATCCATCCGGTCATCATTTTTGATTACGATCTTGCCAGGCATGGATTCACCCGGCCCGAAACTATCCGAAATGATGTTAAATCCTTTTACCGAGGCATATTCTGAGCCAATTTCCTCCAAGCTGTTGAAGGACAGCTTTCCGCTATAGGTAACAAGGAACGGAGCTACGATTACTGCAACAATTAGCAGCGCGGCCCATGGTCTTTTTAAGGAAAAAGAACCTGCTGCTCCCCAAATACGGCTCTCACTGTGCTCCAGCTTGCCGCGTGAAGGCCAGAAGAGCTTTTTGCCAAGTACCGCCATAAAGAATGGAACAATGGTTACAAGCGCCAGCAGCATAACCGCAATCCCCACGGCAACGGCTACCGCCGAGCGATACAGAATGAATTTGGATAATCCAATCGCTACAAAACCTACGAATACCG
The DNA here is from genome assembly GCF_037965665.1 of Paenibacillus sp. FSL L8-0333. Taxonomy (NCBI): domain Bacteria; kingdom Bacillati; phylum Bacillota; class Bacilli; order Caryophanales; family Paenibacillaceae; genus Paenibacillus; species Paenibacillus sp. FSL L8-0333. The sequence continues at coordinate 2,868,714 of NZ_CP150186.1, read as the reverse complement.
CAAGTCCGGAATAGAACACCGTCCCACCAGCCTTACGATAGGTTGCAATAATAGCACTTTTGGTATCTTCTGCTGTCATCATTTCTTCTTTAAAACGACTGATCAACAGGATACAATAATCCGTACCAATCCCGAACATGACCGCAACCATAAAGATTTGAGTAAACGTAGATAATGGAAAATCATAACGGTCTACTAAAAAAGCCACAACAGACTGAGAAACAATATAGCTGAGTCCTACGGTCAGTAGCGGAACAAACGGTGCCACGAACGAACGGAACACCACGAACAGGATAAGTAAAATAAATACTACCGTAATATATTCCGATTTCTTAAGCCCGGCTTCCGAGCTAGCAATCATATCCTCAGTAATCAGACCCTCACTGGTTAAATAATGATCCGCCTTAACATCTGAGAGTAATTCATCCACTTTATCAGGAAGTGCGGTGACAGACTCTCCTCCGCCCTTTATAGACAACGCCACCATTATCGTCTTGCCATCCTTGGCAATCAACGTATCCTTAAGTTCACTTTGTGAAAAAGGATCGGTGATGGAATCGATCCGCAGCGTCTCCTTATTCGCAGCCAACTTCTCAACGCCCTGCTGGATACTAGCTGTTTCATCGGCTCCGATTCCCTCTGGATTATTGAATACAAGAGCTACCTGATGCAGTGTCTCTCCGCCCTTGTCATTCGCCGCTTCCTTTAAGATCTCTGCCGCTCTAGATGAGGAATAGCCATCAGGTACAGTAACCTGCCCCTTCTCACGTACAAGATCAGAGAACGAAGGGGCCGTCATGACCAAAACTACGGCCACAGCGAGCCAGATTGCGATAACCGCCCATCTTGCTTTTAGAATCGTCTTCATGGATTCTTCCCTCCATCATCATTCTGAATTAAATTCGCCAGCTTCTCGAACATCATGACGAACATTTCAATATCCTTCTCTTCAAAATGAAACAAATACGGGGAAATCACTTCATGTACCTGCGTCTCCGCTGCTTCAAAAACTTTTTTTCCATGCTCAGACATCGACAAATACACCTGGCGGCGATCATTCTCGTCACGAGTTCGCTCGATTATACCCGCTTGCACCAATCTGTTAATGATTGCAGTAATGGAGCTTTTACCCACGCAAAAAGATTCAGCAAGATATGTAGACGTACATTGTTCCTGAGCATTAATCAACCGAAGAATTTGATACTGATCATTCGTTGTCTCCGCAGCAATACTATCTTTAATTCTTGCTGCTACTTGTCTGGTCACAATCAAATAAGCATCCATGTAGCGATTGATCCAATGTTGCACTTCGTTATCCAAAGCTTCCTACCTCCAAAATATAGTTCAACTGTCGAACAGTTTCATTGTCAAACTATAATACCTGCTTTTATAAAAGTCAATTGGCTTTTTTTCGGGCATTTAAAGGCGAAATGCACAAAAAAACAGGCCGAGATTTCTCTCGACCTGCCATTTTATGACCTCCAAAGACTTTTTAGTCCTCATCCTCGGTCTCTTCAACTTCGTATACACATCTTAACATTTCAATTCCGGCTTCATTCTCTCCTAAGCTGTACACCATGAACCCTAGACTGCGATAAAAATCTGCGGCGATTTCATCCTCAGTCTCAGCTACCAGATAACGCGGCTGACGAGTAGCGAGCAGCTCCAGAATCATCCCCCGTGCATAACCTTTCCCTCTATTCTCTGGCAAGACGGCAATATGCCGAATGTCCAAAGAACCGTCTTCGGTTTCTTCGAAGCCTACAAGACCAAGCAGGAGTTCTTCTTCTTCCCAGCCATATAACTTCAGCCCGGCTTGTTCGTTGTACTCAGACGAAGTCTGCTCCAAAGCGTTGGGGTCATCAATGACCGCATACGTCAACAGCTCGTTCACCTCAGGCGAACCAATAAGGGATTTAAGATCTACCAACATTGTTCACATTCCTCCTTCTCTGTTGCTTCTGTACCCGATTCGAAACATACCGTAACCTGTCCATATCCCTAACATGTTTAACAATAAATCATCAATATCAAAGCTTCCCACATGCAGCAGCATTTGCAGAGACTCCAAAAGCAGGATGCAAGGAACAGCATATAAAGAGATTCTTATCCAAGAAATTGGCCGTGTCTTTGCAAGTGGAATTAGTATACCAAATGGAATAAACACAACAACATTTCCAAGCAGATTCACAAACCGGCTGATCAGCGATAACCCGTTATTCATGTCGAAATAAAGTGACACCGTACGTAATGGGATCAAATTGTACTGAAGCGGGCCACCTGTATGAATCTCACGCCCAAAACCGATGAACATCCAATAGATAACAGTAGCACTATACAGAGTCAGCCCTATCCGTGTCAATGCTCTCAGCTTCCGTAAACTGCTAGATTCTCTAGATCTACGAACGATCAATTGCCCGGTTTAACTTCTATAATTTCAATGCTTCCATCTTTTTTACCCACAATAGCCATAGCTGCAATTTCGATAAATAGGCCGTGTTCTACAACTCCCGGAATACTTTGGATGGCCAGTGCCAGCTTCGGTGCGGACTCAATCGCTTCGAACCGGCAGTCTGCGATGTAATTGCCGTTATCTGTCTTGTACAGCTCTTCTCCACTACGACGCAATTCAGGATTGCAACCCAGCTTGGCAAGTTCAGCCACAGTCCATTCCCATGCAAAAGGAACAATTTCTACAGGCAGCGGGAATTTGCCGAGTGTATTTACCACTTTACTCTCATCGGCGATAACGATCATACGAGTACTGTTACTCGCAACAATCTTCTCCCGAAGCAGCGCGCCGCCGCCGCCTTTAATAAGCTGTAGACTACTATCCAGCTCGTCCGCTCCGTCAATGGTCAGGTCCAGACTATCAATATCTCCAAAAGCTACGATTGGAATCCCAAGTTCACGCGCCTGTTCTTCGGAAGCACGGGAGGTTGCTACAGCGGTAATCTTTAGACCTTCACTGACGCGCTCACCAAGCTTGTTGATCGCCCAATAGGCAGTAGATCCAGTGCCAAGGCCGATCTTCATGCCATCTTTTACAAATTCCACTGCTTTTTCCGCGGCTAATTGTTTAACATTGATACTCATTTTATTACCCCCATGTTATCCGTTATAATGATCTATGATGATGTTGAAATCACCTATTGTTCAGGAGGATTCCGGATGAGAACCGAAAACCAAATTCAATCTAAAATCAACGAATTGACACTGCAGCGCAGATCTCTGGAATCAAGATTAGCTTCATTAACAGAAGACAGTCCACAGCAAGATAACCTACAAACTCAGCTCACTAGAGTAGAAGATATGATCATGATGCTGGAATGGGTGCTTAATGCACCCGTAGGGAGATATCATGCCTAAGTGCTGACTGGCATCCATTATTTTACCAATCAATGTGCCGCGGTAGCTGTGTTTAACATAAAACGCGATTGCTTCCGGCTGTTTGATTCTTTTTTATATCCAAATTTGTATTATGCTTTGCGCAGAGCAAAAAATCAATATCTTTCAACCTACTCTATGTATATTGTAAATTCACTGCATCCTCTAGATTGAGAACCATCTCTTTTTCTGTGTGATTAGCCGTCCTGTGTAAGTAGGCTTTATGCTCAGAATACGCATTCAAAGGCATTGGCCTACTAATCTTGTCAAGCATATTACGCTCAACATCGGCCAGTAAGTAATCACCTTTACCCGCAGCAACTCTGCACAGAATAATCATAGCTACAGGCTTGTTCCCAACAACCGCTCCATTCGACCGCGCAAATACAGTGTATTGAAATAACGGAATGGCCTCAGGTTCTTCAACACCAGCTGCACTAGATTGGTCAAAGATAGAATACATAAGGGAAGGATCACTTGATGCAGTACCGAGTTTCTTCTGATTAGACACCAACTTGCTGTTCTGGTAGGCAAGGAATCCCGCTGCTGCCAGCACAAGCACAAGTAAAATAAGCAATATCGCATACATCATCCCATCCCCACCCCCCACTCCAAAATAACAATTCCGGTTATATATTATCATGGAGGGAGGCCTAAGCCAATCTTATATTATCTGAAATTCAGCGCATACAGGTAATACTGGTTCTATAAAGTTATTTTGAAATATTCAAAATAACAGTTGAAACTTTGATTTGCATGTCTCATAATGTAAATATGAATGTTGCTTGTCAATCCATATGGAAATCAAGGGAGGAAATTTAAAATGAAGTTTTTCTTGGATACCGGAAACATTGAAGAAATCAAACGTATTACTCGCCTGGGACTAGTGGATGGCGTAACGACTAACCCTTCGCTGATCGCTAAAGAAGGAAGATTGTTCAAGGATGTTATCAAAGAAATCGTTGCAATCGTTCCAGGACCTGTAAGCGCAGAAGTAATCGGACTTACAGCAGAAGAAATGCTTAAAGAAGCATACGAAATTGCTGAATGGGCTCCAAACGTTGTAATTAAACTCCCTATGACTGAAGATGGCTTGGAAGCTTGTTATGAGCTTACTAAAAAAGGCATCAAAACTAACGTTACACTAGTATTCTCCGCGGCTCAAGGGTTGATGGCTGCTAAAGCAGGCGCAACTTATATCTCTCCTTTCGTAGGTCGTCTGGATGATATCGGTGTTGATGGAATGAAGCTGATCAAGGATCTGAAGACTATCCTGACTAACTACAACTTGAAATCCGAGATCATTGCAGCAAGTATCCGCAACATTGCACATGTTGAGCAAGCAGCTATTGCTGGTGCTCACATCGCTACAATCCCAGGCTCACTTCTGCCAACCCTCTGGAAGCACCCGCTGACAGATAACGGTATTGAACGTTTCTTGAAGGATTGGGAATCCGTTCCACAAGCATAAGAATATCTTTTATTCTTTTATCAAGAGGGCTATCCCACAAGCTGCGGCAACGCAGCTTAGGGATAGCCCTTTTTTCCATCCAGAGACATTGCAGAGGTTTGGCGAACACGTTTCGGCCAGATCGGAGGAATTATCTTCTCTGTATCTTTAACGCCTGGTTCTCCCTTTTCCCCCTTACTCGGAGTTACCGCAAATAAGGTCAGCAATCCACCAATTGCCCCTACTGTAGCCATCAACGCGAACAATACCCAATGCCCACTGCTTAACAGCAGCGATACCACCGGCGGTCCCAACGCTACCCCTATAAACCTCATACTACTATAAAGAGCGGTTATCGTGCCGCTGTTCTCCTTCTCAATCCCCTCCGTGATTAAAGCGTCCATACAAGGAAGTACAATCCCGATTCCAACACAGCCTAAACCCATAAATCCTACTAAAAAATAAATGCCTTTGTTGAATCCCGCACAAATCATGGCCGCAGTCAGTAACACCATTCCTCCAAAGCCCAGCCATTTCATTAGCGTTTTATTCTGACCAATGATCTTTCCTGTGCCGTAGGAGGACAGACATAAGAGGGCAAGCGGTATCGCCAGCACAAACCCCTTCGTCGCCCCGTGCATTTTATATTTAGTTTCCAGCATTTCTGATAAATAGAATTGGACACCAAAGGTCACAAACATACAAATGCCGCCTATGGCAAAAATAGCATACAGCCAACGCCCTTTTTTACGTAAAACACTCACAATTCCAGCTAAAAACGCTCGGATTTCCTGTTTCTCAGGTTCATCCTTCGCTTCGGGCTTTCGGACGAGAAATAAAACTAACAAAAATGAAATTAGACATAGAATGGGAATCGCAATAAAAGGAGCAAACCAGAGCCATATCCCAAGATAGGCACCAAGAATTGGACTGAGTACTTTACCAAACGTATTGGAGGTCTCAATGATTCCCAGACTTTTGCTCACATCCTCTTCTTCCTTGAACAAATCGCCTACAAAGGGTATTACAATTGGAAAAGCACCCGCTGCACCAATTCCTTGCAACAGACGCCCCGCTAAGATCACCCAATAAGCGCTAACCCCCTTCATAAACCAAGCAGCTACCACGCAGACGGCACCACCAATTGCGGCAATGATTAAACTAGGAAGAATAACCTTCTTTCGCCCAAAACGGTCTGACAGATAACCTGCAATAGGGATCATTACAATTGCCATCAATCCATACACGGTAATCAGCATACTGACTTGAAAAGCACTAATGCCTAGTTCTTTGGAGATCTGCGGCAGAATAGGCAGCAGCATGGAGTTACCGAGGGTCATTATTAGTGGGATTGATGCTAAGGCAAGCAGATCCCATTTTCTTTCCTTCATGAACTGACCACCTTTGTCATTGTGTACAACATTCTTTATTGTGGTTTGTTCGCCCTTCTTTATTCATGAAAACAAAAAAACCGTCCCTCCGCTGCTGCGAAAAGGACGATCTTAAAATGAAGAGATCTATGGTTACAGCGATCCGGCGCTTAAAGATGCCACATTAGCGGACGGAATAAAATGACTAGGTTCACCCAGGCTAAAAATATGCAGTAAGTGCATAGCCCGAGTGCAAGCCGTATAAAACAATTTGCGTTCACTTTCTCTGCCATATTGTTCAGCCGAGCCATCAAAGATGACGACCGCATCAAACTCCACACCTTTTGCTAAATAAGCAGGCAGAACCAGTGTCCCCTTCTGAAAATTCGGCGTTTCCTTTGTAACAAGTCTTACCGGCAGGCTACGATTCAGTTCAGCATGAACCCTTGCGCTTTCCTCCGCTGTTTTGCAGATGACAGCTACATAATGATATCCCTCAGAATGCAGCTTCCGGATATCCTGTTCTACAGCATTCAGAAGCTCCTTCTCGCTGGATACCACACTTAGCTGGGGTTCTTCTCCCCGCCGATTAAACGGTACGATTCGTTCTCCTCCAGGGATCATTGACCGCGTAAACTCCACGATCTCATAAGTTGAACGGTAGCTTTGGGTTAACGAGATCACTTCTGTGTTTTCTTCACCATATATACTTACGAGACTAGACAAATCCCCCAGTACCTCACCTTGTGCATAAATGGCCTGGTTCAGGTCGCCTAATACGGTCATTTTTGCTCTTGGAAATAAACGGCGCATGAACTCTAATTGGAATGGAGAGTAGTCTTGTACTTCATCTACAATCACATGGCGGATCAGTGTGTTGGTCCGGAAGCCTTGGCTTAACTCCTTCAGATAAAGGAATGGCGTAGCGTCTTCATAAGCAAGCTCGTTCACTCCAATAGATTCCAATGTCTGCTCACAGATATCATCCCACACCTCTGGTAAAGGATAATCACCATTGAGGCGCTCCATAAGTTCGCGATCTGTAAATAACGTGCTGTACAAGCCCTTAACGTCCACAAATCGACCCCGTTTAGTCCAACCACGCAGTGGTTTGAGCCGCTGGCTGACTACATAACGAGATAACACTTCTTTTTCGGTATCAAAATCGTCAAAGCTATCCTGCGAAGCTTTCTTCTTCCGGCGCAACATCTGATACGCACGGTGATAATCGCTGGAATCCAGCAGCTCGATCTGATCTTCAACCCACTGTGCATTTCTTTCCTCATGGGTAAAATCTGCGATCTTCTTAAGCAGCCAGCGGATCATCAAATCCACACGATTCGCAAGCTTTATGGCAGGATCGTACGCGTAGAATTGGCGTTCCATTTCTTCTTTACTGACCACTGCTTTCCCTTGAAACATTAAAGGTTTAAAAAGCATGCCCTCCTGTTCCAGCAACGTAGCATATCGCCGAATCACATCTAGGAAAGGTACAGACGATTTATAGGCAATGCCTTCTCTGCGTATAGCCACCTCAGGACCATCAGGAGCATTTAGTAGACTTTCGGTCTGACAAAAGACATCTTCGAGCTGGAATTCATGGCCAAGACGATGTTCCAAATACATTTGAAACGTTGTTTGCTGCATATTTTCTTCGCCTAGCTCCGGGAGCACTGTAGATACATAGCTGTTAAACAGCGGATTCGGTGAGAACAGCAGCATTTGATCTGCTGATAATACTTCACGGTATTTATATAGAAGATAAGCTACCCGCTGCAATGCAGCAGACGTTTTCCCGCTTCCCGCTGCTCCTTGCACAACTAGCATCCTGCTTTTGTCGTTGCGGATTATCGCATTTTGCTCTTTCTGAATTGTAGCAACAATACTTTTCATCCGATCGTCAGCGCTATGACTTAGCACCTGCTGCAGCAGCTCATCCCCGATCGTAACCCCAGTGTCAAACATAACTTCAATTACACCGTCAGCAATAACAAACTGGCGTTTAAGGTTCATTGTTCCGGAGACTAATCCTCCAGGTGTTTCATAAGCAGCGGGACCAGGGGCTCCGTCATAATACAGACTGGAAATAGGCGCGCGCCAGTCATAAATCAAAAAGGTACCATCATCCTCCATCAATGATCCAATTCCTAGATAAATCTTTTCCAGCCCGCCAGTTGGTTCCTCGGTGAAATCAATTCGGCCAAAGTAAGGAGAGACAACCAGCTTTTTATATTTTTTCAGCGCTTTGCTTGATTGCAAATGATGACGTTCCCGTTCATTTAGGATTTGGGACTGTTGGCGAAGACTTGTTGAGGTTTCTCCCAAATCATCCGGGCTACTGAAGTTTACGGTTACCTCTTCCCAGAAGTCTTTCCGCATATCCACTACATCACTGCGATGAAGTCCAAGCTCCTCTGATAAATGGCGAATATGGGCTGACAGAAGTTTGGTTACTCCGTCAACCCGTTGCTGTTCCTCTTTCCACTGACTTTCATTGTTATCCACTACATTTCATCCCCTTTTGGAAGGTTGACATTCCATTTGAATCGTGATATGATAAATTTGCATATTTATGTTTTTAAATGCATGTTTATTCGATATCTTTTCATTTTAGCAATTACAAGTTGAGATTTCAAGTATTCTCTTAAATAGATGATCCGGTCCCTAAGGAACCGGATTTTTTTACTGTTACAAAGCTTATATGTTGCTCTTCACAAGGTTATGTTTAGGCTTCGTGCACAGATTCTTTCTCCTCTGCTATACGATTCATCTGATCGGCCACTTTATCTAAGCGCTCCAATTGATATCCGTAATCATAAATCGCCGCTGCCACAACATATAAACGCAGCTGACCTATTTTCTCTGCATTATACCCCAAAATCGCGGTATTCAGAAAATCATCATTGTCTTCTCCCAAGGGTTCGGAATCATTGGCATTGGGCTTTAATTTGTCTTCAAACTTAAGTAAGATGTGCTGATGATATTTGATTAAATGTTCCAAATGATTATCAAATAGAGCATCTGTATGTTCGGTCCGATCCGCCTGGAAATAATGCCGATCTACAGCCTCGAGAACATCGTAACCTTTTTGCAAAGAAGCTAACAGGTTCTTATACACAACCATTTGTCTAGTCTGGCTATACTTGGCCCGTTTTAACTGCTTCTGCTCCTCCTCAAACAATGCATACTTATCCGCCAACGATTTTATGGATGAATGTAAGGCATTTTTTTCATCACGAAATACACTTTCCTTCATCTCATGAGAAACCGCTGTTCTCAGCAATAAAGAGAGGCTTGAAAAAACATTCTCAATTTGCTTAATGTATTGCTTACGAGGTTTTGGAGGAACGACAATAATATTGATTAGAAATGCAGAAACAATACCTGTCAAAGTTAATAAAAAGCGATTAAGTGCGAATTGCCATTCACCCGAAGCCTCCATCACTGTTATTACAGTAACTAACGTAAGACTTATCGTATCCGCCCGGTTGATTTTCATACTGATCATAATGACTAGAATACAGACCAAACCGACTGCTATTGGGCTATTGGATAACAGCATCCCTCCGAGTAAAGCCAGAACGGCCCCCATTGTACTAGTCGTGAGCTGGTCAAGAAAATAACGCCAAGAGCGATAAATAGAGGGCTGCATAGCGAAAATCGCCGCAATCCCTGCACCCACGGCAGAAGGAAATTGAAGCATTACAGCTAAATACAGGGCTAGCGTAACGGCCAAACCTGTTTTAAATATGCGAGCTCCTAAAGCCAAACCTATCCCTCCTAAAAATTAGCCCACGCTACAATATGAACATCAGCGAACCCTCGTACTTCTAATTACCCCAGCCTGGAGTTGATGAATTTTAAGAACATTTAAGCTCTCACTCATGTTTCTTTCAGCTTTCAGGGAATACTAATCCGAGTAGTGCCTATCACATAACATACGAGGTGAGTGAATGAATAACCATATCAAAAGATTAATGACTTTCACAACCGTTATTTTTCTCAGCCTGTCTCCAGCTCTTGCGCCAATTGGAAGTGCTTCTGCTGAGAAAGTAACCCCCACAGCCACCGCACCTGGTGCCCACCCTTCAGAGAAAGGTCACGGTCACCATCCAGGAAAAGACGGAAAGGTTAGGGCTGGTGGACATTTCATTATTTTTGAAACGGCTAAACTGCTGGAAATGGATCGTACAGAGCTAATCAATAGCCTGAAAGCAGGCAAAACGCTCCCGCAGCTTGCTCTTGAGAAAAAAGGCTGGACGGAAGATCAATATATTCAGAAGCTCTGCGAATCGGCAAACCAACGGCTGGATCAAGCCATCACCGAAGGACGTCTGACAAAAGACGAAGCCCAAAAGCTTAAAGCAGGACTTCCTGCGATGCTGAAGCAAAAAATAAGCAAAATGGGACAATTCCAGGATCGCAAAACATCTGAACAACATGTGACGACCCCTTAACCAATCTTCTTCCACATAAAGACGGATATCTTCATGCGCTATGAAAGATATCCGTTTTTGTATCTATCCTAATTCGTACGCGAGCTCTTGTAGATTTGAAATAAACAAATGGACAACATCAGCCAAGCGCCACTAGCCATATATCCCCCAATAACGTCACTCGGATAATGAACACCCAAATAGATACGACTCCAGCCAATCCCCACGGTCATGAATACAGCGAACATTATTAATAAGACCCGTTCATGCCTCCGCCGCAGATGACGCCACAGTATAAAGGCAATAACGCCGTACAAAGAGAAGGCTGCCATTGAGTGCCCGCTCGGAAAACTATAACCAATCTCTTCGACAATACGATGTAAATTCGGACGTTCTCTGTGAAAACATAACTTCATTATTGTATTCAAGAGCTGCGAGCCTAATCCAACCCATAGGAACAAGATTAATTCAAACCGGTGTTTCAGCAAAAAATAGAGCAGTGCCATGGTAACGATAGATATGCCAATAGCGATCTTAGAGGAACCAATTAGAGATAAACCTTTGGCGAATGAGGTCAACCCCGGTGATTCCGCTGATTGTACCCAATCAATAATATAGTTATCAAAGGTTGATACCTTATTCATACTTACAAGGACAGCTATAACGGCGAAACACGCAGCAAAACCTAAAAAAAAGCGAAAAGCTCTAGACCAGTTCTGATAATAAAGCATAAATACCTCCATGTCTATTCTGGTGACTGTTGATCTCATTTCCAGTGAGGGACTAACCCATGTTATAATTATTGAGAGAAAAAAATTCACAGAAGATGGAGTGCTGCCAAAGTGGAGAGTTTAAAATTGCAAGAACGATTGTTGAACCAGTTCATTTCCACAAAGGTGCCTGTGACGATTTTTACGACGAATGGTGTGAAAATGCAAGGGCTCGTAACCTCGTACGATGCTTTCACAATCACTTTACAAGGTCAAGGTGATGGCAGGCAAAATGTGCTATTCAAATCTGCAGTATCCACTATTGTACCTCTTAAGCCCGTTTCGCTCAAATAGTCTTCTCCCTCATTCACCTCATCAACCAGATAATCACAGGCTTTTATTTTCAAAAAAAAGGGAACACCGGACTTTATATCCGGTGTTCCCTTTAGCATTTCCCAAGATCACTTATTCACTCTTCAAGCGGAGTAACTTTATGCAGGAACAATTACGGGCTTCACACATACCGGTTTGGATACTTCAGCTGTATTTCCAGTAAATTCGAGTCGGCCACTAGCCGCTTCTATTGAAAATACAACCAGGTTATTCGCATCACGATTCGCTACTATAAGATAAGCTCCATCTGGTGTCAATGCGAAGTGACGTGGATGTCCTCCACGAGTAGATACATATTCAAGATGTGTAAGCTTAGCAGAAGCATTATCCACCGCATACACGGCAATATTATCAGCCCCACGGTTTGAAGCGTACAGATATTTCCCATCCTTGGAAATAGCGATTTCAGCGCATGTATTTTCTTCGTCAAAATCATCAGGCAGTGTCGGCACTGTATCTACAGTGTGCAGAGTGCCTGCGGCACTGTCATATGTAAACGATGTAATGGTGGAATCCACCTCGTTAATTACATAAGCAGACTTTCCGTCTGGATGGAAAGTGAAGTGGCGTGGTCCCGCTCCTGGATGCAACGCCGTATCACCATGTACCTCTAGTTTGTTGGTTTCTCTATTGATTCTATAGGCCCGAATTAAATCAAGCCCAAGATCAGATACAAACACATACTGCCCGTCCGGACTGAAAATAGCGGAATGGGGATGAGGGCGGTCCTGCCGTTCAGGATGTTGGCCATGACCTGAATGTACGGCCACATCAACTAATTGATCTGCAGCTTTATCTTCATTTAATTTGATCAAGCCAACACTTCCACCATGATAACTACATACAACCACGTATTCATCATTCAAATCTCTATTGATATGGCAGGTGGTTGTTTGACGATTGCCAGAGGCAGGCATGGAGGGAATGCGTTTCAGTTCACTCAATTTCCCATCCTTTAGATCAATAGCAAAGGAAATAACCTCGCCTTCTTTTCCACCCTCACCATTCGGTTTTTCTCCTATAGCGTATAGACGTTTCTCTGCGGCATCTACATTAACAAAGGTAGGATTAGTTAAGCCCTGCACCGAATCCAGCAGCTTTAGCGTACCACCTGCAGCTCCATCGAATTCAAACACCTGCACTCCGCTTTCTGCGGCACTTGCATAAGAACCTGTAAACAGCAATAACTTATTCTGCTCATTCATCTCTATATTCCTCCTCAAAGTATTGCTACTTCACACTCATTAGATGTGATCATCTATATAATCTACAATTTTTAAACGTTAATTACAAACGATAAAGTTAGAAATGTACGAAACAATTCAAAAATGGGTCTTTCCAACGATTAACTGTTGTGATATAATGAAAGCGCTAACATTAGTCTTTTATTCCGTATAAAGGGGGAACATGAATGAGTAGCATCCTGCTGGAAGCCAGAAATGTGTACGAGGACTTCGAGGTGGAGACAGACATTCTGTTCTTTAAGGTCGGGGACCATGATTTGGTCATTTTTCACGGCAGAAACTATAACATAAAAAAGAGAATGACTGCCGAGCAATTAAATCGATTGTTGTCCAATTCAAGTTATTATCATGTGTACGGTGGCTGTTATGTCAACCTGAACAAGATCAGCTCTATCGCAGATGACTGCATTTATTTCGGTGAAATGGGCCTGTATGCTAAAAACGTACGTGTCCCAAGACGAAAACAAGAAAGCATTCGTCATCTTCTGAAAGGACTGAAGTAGACATCTTATTCCCATTAGCCGGAAGGGCATGTTACTGATGCCATTTCCGGCTTTTTGCTTTTTATTAATAGAAACTTAAAAAGATCCTGCCTTTTTTTATACTTTCTTAAGGTTTAGGATTAGGATTTCTGTTAAAGTTGTAAATAGACAAGCAACACCTATATTGAAGGGAGTCATTACTAATAATGGACAAAAAAGATCTGAATGGAAATGAGAACTTAGAAAACAACGGAACCACGGAAGAAGATTTGAACACTTCCGAGATTATCAATGAAGAGGTTGAAGTAGCGCAAGCAGCTGCTGAGGAACCTGTGAATACAACAAAAGCAGACAGTATTCCAGTAATGAACAAAGTCGGTGCGAACAACGCTACGCCACCTACACCTCCGACTGCTCCTAGAAGCAATAAAGCTTGGATGATTGCCTCTATCGTATTAGCTGCAGCACTAATCATTGTTCTGGTCGTCCAAAAAGACGACAGCAAAAAAGCTGTTGCAACAGTAAACGGAACAAAAATCACAAAAGAACAACTTTATGATAAATTGATCGAAGCAGGCGGAGAAAGCACGCTGCAATCTATGATTACTACTGAGCTTGTTGATCAAGAGGCTAAAAAAGCCAACGTAACTGTTACAGATGAAGACATCAACACTGAACTTGAAGATCTTAAAGCACAATTCGGCGGAGAGGCTGCCTTTAATGCTGCTTTGTCCCAAAGCTCAATGACTGTAGACGACTTGAAAAAGCAAATGCCGCTGCAAGTAAAGCTGCGTAAAATCCTTGAGCCACAAGTCACTGTAACGGATGATGAAATCAAAGAATACTATGACACAAATAAAGCTACTTTCAGTGAAGAAGAACAAGTTCGCGCTTCCCACATTCTCGTTGAGACTAAAGAAGAAGCAGATGCAATTCTGAAACAATTGAAAGAAGGCGCAGATTTCGCTACTCTTGCCAAGGAAAAATCCTCTGATACGGGTTCCAAGGATAATGGCGGAGATCTAGACTTCTTCAAACGTGGCGATATGGTAGCTGAATTCTCTGATGTAGCCTTTAAGCTAAAAGTTGGTGAAACCAGTGATGCTGTGAAATCCGATTATGGTTATCACATCATTAAAGTAACCGACCATAAAGATGCTAAAGACTATACACTGGAAGAAAAGAAAGATGAAATTCGTAAAACTCTAGTTTCGCAAAAGGTTTCCACTCTGTCCTCCACTTGGTTGTCAGAAACAACTGAAAAAGCAAAAATTACGAACACACTTACTGACGCTAAAGAAGATGCAGCTGCAACAGCTGAGCCAACTGCAAGCGCAGCAGCAGGAAATGAATCTACTAAATAATTGTGCCCGTCAAAAAGCAGGACAAGCGTTAATAAACGCTGTCCTGCTTTTTTTATTTCTATGCTCAGGCCTTTGATTAAGCCTTAATGGCCTTTTTTACGGATTTGTTTATCGTGGTTCTCCCCCCACTCTTTCGCCTGCGCTGTGGCAATTGAAATCGCCCGCCCCTCCTCATAACCATCTTCGAGGAGCGCATTCGCAATATCGATTGCCTTATTGCGAACAGGTGCTGTGAAGTTCTTTAATGATTCTGGATAATCCTCTTTGTTCCATGGCATACAAAAAACCTCCTTAACCAGTCTATATACATACTTAGCCTGGTTAAGGAGGTTTCAAACGCTTATCTCACTTATTTAAAGACTTTAACACGATCTTCAACCGGTTGGAATTGTTTCTCACCAGCAGGAGTAACGGTTTTACCAAATGGCAATTGAGCAATCAATTTCCATTCTTGCGGGATCCCCCATGCTTCTTTTACTTCATCATCAATCAGTGGATTATAATGCTGCAAGGATGCACCTACACCTGCTTCAGAAAGTGCTGTCCATACTACAAATTGCAGAATACCAGAGGATTGGTTAGCCCAAATTGGGAAGTTCTCAGCATATAGAGCGAAGTTCTCTTGCAGGCTCTTCACTACCGTTTGATCTTCGAAGAATAGTACGGAACCGTAACCTGCTTTGAAAGACGCTAATTTTTGCGCTGTTCCTTCAAATTGTTCGGCAGGAACGATTTTACGCAATGTTTCTGTAGTGATATCCCATAGCTTATCATGTTGTTCACCAAGAAGAACAACGGCTCTTGAGCTTTGAGAGTTGAATGAAGTTGGGCTATGTAGCACCGCTTGTTCAACGATTTCTACAATTTGTGCATCCGAAATCGTAGTTTCTTTACTGATGGCATATATGGAACGTCTTCCTTTTACTGCTTCAAAGAAATTGTTAGACATAAAATAACTACCTCCATTAATTTTAGTAACTTACTTTTGTATATCTTAGCACCTTTTTTCTGAAAACACAACAGTTATTCACAACTTATTTTGTCGGATATATTCGTTGCCAACTCTTATTGTCGCATTTATGGGCTTAATTATGCACCTGATCTATTAATCATTAATCAATTCATGCGGGCTAGAAACTGCCCTCTTCCTTTTCCGATATACACTACGAGCTAAAATGCGCTACAATAGTGCAGCAAATGTATAGAAGGAAGGTTATAATCATGAATTTTCTGAGCAAGAAAGCCCTTGTTCGACATAAAAAATCAGTCTTTACCTCTTTGTTGCTGCTCCTTTTCCTGAGCTTGGCTCTAACTAGCTGTAAAGACACAAATTCGTCTAATTTGACCTTTACAGAACTAGATCCGACTGATCTTCACCCCCTCACTTTCTGGGTGGCAACGGATACTCACTTCTTAGATAAGAAGCTTCAGGATGGCGGTACAGCTTTTCAGAAATATGTAACTGGCGGTGATGGGAAAATGCTGCCTTACAGTGATGAAATCCTTGAAACCCTGGTTTATGATACTGAGCAGCAGAAGCCTGATTTTCTCATCCTCAGTGGAGATTTAACAAATAACGGAGAACGCAGCAGCCATCAGGAGCTAACCCAAAAACTAAAGCGAATTGAAGCGCAGGGAACCTCTGTTTATGTCATTCCAGGCAACCATGATCTATTTAATCCTTGGGCCAGATCCTTCAGCGGGGATAAGCAGCTCGTTACGGATTCTATTACAGACAAAGACTTTACCAAGATGTATGAGAATTTCGGCTACAAAGAGGCTGTATCACGTGATAAAGAATCGCTAAGTTACATCGTTAAAGCAGCTCCAAATTTATGGCTCCTTATGATTGACAGCAGCCAATATCATAACAATCAGAAATACGGTTTCCCCCAAACGGACGGACGCCTGACCGCCTCTACCCTATCATGGATAGATAATTCTGTTAAACTAGCTGCTAAGGAGCATGCTTCTGTCCTCACGGTTATGCACCACAACCTACTAAGCCACACCTCTATGTCTGTTTCAGGCTTTAAACTTAACAACAGTCAGGAAACAATAAAGTTACTTCGTGAAAATGAACTTAATTTAGTCTTGTCAGGCCATATCCATATGCAGGACATCCAGGTAGACCCGGCAACTTCTTCGGAAGTAATGCCAATTTATGATATCGCAACAAGTGCAATGGCTGTTTATCCACATCAATATGGAGCGATGACCTTCGATCCTCTGAGCAGAACCGTCAATTATGAAGCAATGCCCTTAAATGTAGAAGGATGGGCTAAAGCTAATGGCATTACAGATCAGAATCTTTTAAACTTTAAGACCTATGCTGAGGATATTTTTGCTACAAACTCTTATAACAAAGCTATGGATGGTCTAAAGGAGAGTTCCTTTACGCAGTCTGAAAAGGCATCGATGGCAGAGGTAATGGCCAAGCTAAATGTAAGATACTTCGCGGGGACAGCCGGCAGCTCCTCAGAAGATATTAAAGCGATGCCAGGTTACAAGCTTTGGGAAGGCCTACAAGAAGGTTTCTTAGGTGGATACATCCTAAGTATGACAGAGGATAAAGAGCTTAGTAATATAGCTTTAGAGGTGGTATTAACGAAGCAATAACTGGTTTATGTATTTCATATAAAAAACCCAGCCTCCACTCGCATTTATGCGTCAGATGGAAGCTGGGTTTATTGTGTTAATTAATCGTTAAGATGCAACTAGTTCCGTACAATAGTAATCCAACCATCTTCATCTACCGACACAGTAGCATGAAGCGCTTCAGCAAGCAGACGCAAGGATACATATGCATCGCCATACTCGTCAACAAATACAGGTTGGGCAAGCTTTACAGCCGTGCCGTTAATCAAGGCTTCGGAAGAACCGATTTTGAACACCAGTTTATCTCCGTACACACCATCAGTAACGTTAATTGCACGATTGACAGTATCCCATTCTACAGTACCATCTAAATCTTCTGCCAAATAACGCAGTGGGATATAAGTAGTGTTCTTGTCTACAATCGGGTAATAATATTCGTCATCAGGTTCGATAACAATGGTTCTCTTCGTAATGCCCAGATCATCCTTCAATATACGATATACATCAGAATCTGGGGCAAAGTTTCTCAAAGTCTCTCCAGGTGTAAGCCCGGAAGAAATATCAAGTGCACCTTCAGTGCTGATTGGATCAGCAGTTACAGCACCGCCAATGTTCCAAACCTGACTGGAAGCTTTAAGCGAGAGACTCTTCAGTGGGAAATCCTCGGTACCCGGAAGCGCCACTTTCAGATCAACATTCTGTTTACGCACATGCAGAGCACTATCAACGAAAATATCAACAGATAACTTCGTATCCTTACTCAACACAGTCTTAATCTCAGGAGTTGATTTGTAAAGACTGTCCACTTGATTGTCATATACTAGCAGCAATGCATCAACAGCCAATTTGGCAGCATCATGCAATACAGTTACGACAGCTTCTTTATCATCCAGTGGAATATCTCCGAATCCAAGATTGAAAATATCGCCAGAACCGTCTTCATCCATAGCTTTGATCACAGGGTACAGATAGTCGTAAAGACCACCTACCAATTCAGTAAAACCTTCTGTGTCTTTGGAGACAGACTTCAGGAAGCCTTTTAACAGTGCAGGAAGCTCATCACCCGTCACTTCTGCATGCAGCTTCGTCATGTTCAACTGCTCGCCATACACAGCATCACTAACCGGTGTAATGTTGATTACGCCAGGATTAGGAAGATTCTTAACAACGAATTTCGTCAACAGCTTACTGACATCTTCAGCTTTTGCCGTATCCAAGCCTACTTCACCTAAGATTTCATCGTATCCTTGTACAGGGAAGTAGAACGGTTGTTTTGCTCCTTCAACTGTAAAAGCAAGTGTTTGTTTGTCCATAAACAAGGTGAATGGAATATCCAATTGTTTATAACCAACAGTTCCTTGGGCCGATAAACTCCCATTATCTTGTAACTTAGCTTTACTAATATTCAAGGAAAAAGAATTAATAAGATCAACCATTTCCTTATCTTCCGTGCTAATTCCCTCTATGGGCTCAGCATTCATGGAAAAAGTCATACTGGATTCTGATGATTTAACATCAACATCCCCAATCAACGCCTTATTAACATCGAACCCCCCTACCGACTGACAGCCGGCAAGAACTAGCATCAGTGCGACAAAAGGCAAAAACCACTTCATTTTTGCTTTAACTCTACTCATAGCATGTCTCCTTCATCTTATTTTGTGAAATCAATCCATTATCTCAGCTAAGGTAAGTTTTGTAAATCAAAGTTCCTTTTATTGTAAAATGTTTAAATATTCAACAAACTTCGCCATTCGATCTGAGCCCATTCCTTGTAAATTACAGCCTTAACTATTGCCAACATCAGTAAATGTGCAGGATAAAATGACCACCACACCCAGCGCGGAACCCGATGCCGCTCCAAGCGATTCCAAATCAAAGGCGTAAAAGCAATCAGCAAGGTAGGTAAAATACTTAGCATCTGTACAACCCAATAATTATAAAACATATAGAATAGATTCAGTGCCAAATGGGCTCCAACAAGCCAGTACGATTTCGTATAACGAAAAATCAATACTAAGAGCAAACCGTACGCGTTATAATCTATAGGGTAATAATCCATTAACACTATAGCAGCAATTACCACAGGTATACCTAGCCATAGTGAAGGCAGTTTGTCCAAAATAACCAGTACGATTGCCGACAGCAATAACGTAAACACCACGTTCCAGCCACCAGAATTTAGCGCTAAATTATAGGGAATCTGAGCAATAATCGCTATCAAGAGCAACCGTAATAAATATTTAGGTCTGGATGAAGTATGAATATGTCCCTGCACAAGCCCATAACAATAAATCGGAAAAGCTATTCTCCCTACATATCTCCAAGCAAGATTCTCCGGGAAAAAGATATAGCCAATATGGTCGATTAGCATCGTCAGCATGGCAATAATCTGCATTACAATCCTCCTTAAGCATGTTGAAATATAAATTCGCCAAGCCCTTCCTCATTTCCTTTACCAATAAGCAAATGAAGAACGCGGAGAAACGATCATCCGCTTTCTGTGCACCTCCCCCCTTGACTTTATCGAATACTATTGAGTAATATTAACTAGCAACAGAATATGGCAATGATCAAAGACATGATTTCCTACACGAACTGTCCAGAGAGAGAAGTCCAGGCTGCAAGCTTCTCCAGTTACCGGTTGTGAAGTTACCCCTTTGTAGCCGTGACGCTGAATCCGTAGAACTTTGTTTTTCGGTAGTATGCGGCACCGATTTATCCCCGATATCGGATACCAATGAGGTCCTGTCCATGTGACAGGTCGAATTAGGGTGGAACCACGAGCTGAACGCACTCGTCCCTTTCTGGGAGAGATGCGTTTTTTTGCGTTCACAACTAACAATATTTGAGAAACGGAGGCTAAAATCATGAAGATCAAGGTAACACTGCAAGATGGAACATTTAGAGAGGTACTGCAAGGAACAACGATTAAAGAAGCAGCAGGTGCCATAAGTACCAGTCTGAAAAAAAATGCTGTAGCTGGAAAAATTGATGGAAAATCTGTTGATCTAAACCAAGCGATCGAACATGATTGCCGGCTCGATATTGTTACGTTGGATAGCAAAGACGGTCTTGAGGTTTATAGACACAGTACTGCACATATCATGGCGCAGGCCATAAAACGTATATATGGAGATAAAGCTGTCCAGCTAGGCATAGGTCCTGTTATCGAAGACGGCTTCTATTATGACATTGATATTGAGAAACCTCTATCCACTGATGATCTTGCTGCAATCGAACAAGAAATGGCGAAAATCATCCAAGAGAATCACCAGATTGTCCGCCGTGTGGTGAGCCGCGCAGAGGCCATTAAACTTTTTGAAGAGTTGAATGAGCCTTTAAAGCTGGAGCTTATTCATGATCTGCCGGCAGACACAGTATTAACTATTTATGATCAAGGTGAATTCTCCGATCTTTGCCGTGGGCCACATCTTCCCTCAACTGGCTTGGTCAAAGCCTTTAAGCTGTTGAATGTAGCGGGTGCCTACTGGCGTGGAGATTCCAATAACAAAATGCTGCAACGTATTTATGGAACTGCCTTTCCTAAAAAAGCGCAGTTAGAGGAACATTTACTGTTTCTTGAAGAAGCTAAAAAACGTGACCACCGTAAGCTCGGCAAAGAACTTGAGTTGTTCATGTTCTCTGAAGAAGCGCCAGGCATGCCCTTCTATCTTCCCAAGGGAATGACAATCCGTACAGAGCTTGAGAACTTTGCCCGGGAATTACAAAGACAGAGAGATTACGATGAAGTTCGTACACCGCTGATGATGAACAATCGGCTTTGGGAGCAGTCGGGGCACTGGGATCACTACAAGGACAATATGTATTTCACAAATGTAGATGAAACAAAATTTGCCCTTAAGCCGATGAACTGCCCTGGGCATATGCTAATTTTCAAAAACAATCTGCATTCCTACCGGGAACTGCCTATCCGTATCTCGGAATTCGGTCAAGTGCATCGCCATGAATATTCTGGAGCACTTAACGGGATGATGAGAGTCCGCACTTTCTGCCAGGATGATGCTCACCTCTTCGTTTTGCCAGAGCAAATCGAGGATGAAATAAGACGGGTAATCTCACTGATTGACCATATTTATCAAGTGTTCGGCTTTGAGTATAAGATTGAATTATCTACTCGGCCGGCAGATTATATGGGATCTGAAGAATTATGGGATCAGGCTGAACAATCTTTACAAAATGTATTAGACAATCTCGGGATCGAATATCGAGTGAATGAAGGGGATGGCGCGTTCTATGGACCTAAGATTGATTTCCATATCTTAGATGCGCTAAAACGAAGCTGGCAATGTGGAACAATCCAACTAGATTGGCAAATGCCAGAGAAATTCGATCTTACTTACATCGGGGAAGATAATCTTAAACATCGCCCGGTCGTAATCCATCGCGCTGTGTATGGATCGATCGATCGTTTTATGGGGATTATTACTGAGCATTTCGCTGGAGCTTTCCCACTGTGGCTCGCACCTGTTCATGCGAAGTTATTGCCAGTCTCTGAGAACTATGTTGACTATGCACTGCAAGTGAAGCATCAAATGGAGAAGGCTGGCATTCGTGTCGAAGTAGATATTCGAAATGAGAAGTTAGGCTACAAAATTCGTGAAGCTCAGCTTGAAAAAGCACCTTACATGCTCGTACTGGGGGAGAACGAAAAAAATTCCGACACTGTCTCTGTAAGAAAACGTGGTGAAGGTGATCTTGGTTCGAAGAGTATCCAAGACATCATTAAACAGATTAATGAAGAGATTATTAGTAAGAGATAAATTTAAGGGGCTGTCTAATCGTAGAAAAACTACGTTTGAGACAGCCCCTTCTTTATAACCTATTCATATTCACATGAACTCTATTTTACGTACAGGCGGCTGCTTTCTTCCCAATATTCGCCTGGTTTCAGGCTGAACAAGCCGATATCATCAGCAGGAAGGTCTACCATTGGCGCATTCACCAAGTTAATTTGTGGCTCAGGGCAGAAGAACTGTTCTGTAGCACCGTTATTCCAGATCATCCATTGTTTGTACGAAGTCCCTACATCGTACACCAAGGTTACTCCAGCTTTGCTATCGGTAAGCTCCATCCGGTTGCGTCCGTTCTGAGGTACAGCCGTGTAGTGATTGTCCATCGATGCAAAATATGGATTCACACCTTCTTCACGAAGCTGAACTTCTCCTGGCTCCAACGCCTGGAATTTGCCTGTTGGCAGCATGCGGTCGTTAAGCTCCCAGCGCTCACCAATAGTAGCTTTTACGCGGTAATCTTGTGCCGAGCTTCCTGGTGCGAATGGTGCGTTAATGGCAGTGTGGAATGCCAGCAAGCAAGGCATCACGTCATCTCCATCATTGTGTACCAGCACCTGTTGAGATAATCCTCCTTCGCCGAGGGTGTAACGCAATTTGATCGTATACTTATGTGGAAAATATTGATAAGAAGGATGATTCTCATCCACCTTGATGAATACGGTTACGAAGCTTTCAGTCTTACCGCTGCCAAATTCTTCGACTTCCCAAGCTGCAGTATGTAAAAATCCGTGTAAATGGTTGCCCGTTGCAACTTCATTTACGGGGAATTGATAAGTTTGACCATTCCATGGAAATTTACCATCCTCATAACGATTTGGAGGAAATAATACAGGAATTCCGTGAATCCCCGGACTTGCCTTGAAGGCTTCCATTTCTTCAGCTCCAGGCTCATGCAGGAAGCGATATCCGTTTTCGGTATCACGGAAACAGATCAGGTTGCCGCCAATGCCTGGCAGAATAGCTGCCTCATAACGACCGGCTTTCAACCAGATAGCTGCTTCTCCTTCATATTGTCCTTCATACGCTGTGATTGACATAATATATTGTTCTCCCTTCCAGTGTCTGATAATTGTCTCCACTTGATAGATTACCACATCTAGTCATGAGGTGACATGCTCTTTTTACAATTGCTCCACTTCTACGCTCATTACATGTTCAATTTTCTTCACATCGTAATAAATTTCTGTTGCGTAATCTCGATCCGGGGCTGAGATCACCATATCGATCATTTGTCTGCCATCTTCCAAATCTTTAATTTTCATTCTTCGAATCGCTCGGGATGGACCTCTAGTACTACGCTGCGAGCTGACCTGAGGCCGCTCGATTTTTTGGATCACTTCTGTAAGCACGAAATTAGCTTCCATAATGATCCTCACTGAAACTTCATGTTTATTCAGTACTTCTGGTCCTAGCGAGCGGATTAAATGAGGAACTAAATTCACAGCAAACATCAGCAGAATAACCGCATATGCTGCTTCAATATAGAATCCCGCACCCACAGCTATACCAATTCCAGAAGCTGTCCAGATGAGTGCTGCCGAAGTAAGGCCCGAAATGGCATCTCCGCCTCTACGCAGAATAACACCCGCACCCAAAAAACCAATCCCGCTGACAATCTGAGCCGCAAGCCGCATTGGGTCCATGTTTGGATGCTCTGGCCCTGCGAACTTATCAAAGGCATGGATAGACACCACTGTGACAAGACAGCTCGCAATGCTTATGACCATACTGGTCCGTATCCCCAGCGGTTTCTGCTTGATCTGTCGGTCAATCCCGATGAACAGCCCGAACAGCATGGCCACTAGTAACTTCATTAATGATTCCAATTGAAAATCCATATCGCAATCTCCTTTCTCCAGAGATACTCCATTATAACGGAAATTGGAGATAATGATTAGCTTTATTTTACAACAAAAAACGGTATAACCATCCTCAGCGCTTATGCTCTTTCGACCCGTGTGGTCCGGCATAGCGACGAGGATGGAATCCGTTATGAGAGGTCAAGATTATGTTGGAAAATTAACCATGCAGAAGCGACTCTGCACCGTCACAATAAATTTCCGTCCCCGTAATATGATCTGAATCTTCCGACGCCAGAAACAGAGCCAGCTTCGCTACTTGATCAGGTCGCCCCGGACCTTCTTCCAGCGGTTGATCTCCCTCAGGAAATTCTACTGGGATTTTCACTTCTTTCAGATCCTCTGATGGAAAAGTGTTGTCATCTATATTGGTCTTTATAGCCCCAGGACAGATCGCATTTACGCGGATTTGAAATTGAGCCAGTTCCAGTGCCGCCATTTTCATAAAAGCAACCTGTCCTGCCTTAGTCGTGCTGTAAGCAGAAAAACCAACATTGGAAAACACACGATTTCCGTTAATGGAGCTGTTGATCAGGATGCTGCCTCCGCTTTCTTTTAGATGCGGTATCGCATATTTTACAGTCGCGAAGGTTCCACGCAGGTTAATATGAATGGTCTGATCCCAAGATTCAATATCCATCGTTTCAATAGGCGTCATCGCCCCATTAATCCCTGCGTTGGCAAAAACAACATCAAGACGACCCCATTTCGCGGCCGCCTTGTTTATCGCCGCTTCCACTTGTGGTGGTTCAGCAACATCACATTCGATAACTAGGGCTTCTCCGCCCTCTTTCTCCACTTGCTGTCTAACCTTTTCAGCGTTCTCCACAGTTCTGTCCAATAATACAACTTTGGCTCCGTTACGTGCGAACTCAAGCACGGTTGCCCGGCCAATTCCTGAGCCGCCTCCGGTTACAACTGCAACCTTACCTACAAGCTTTTTATCTGCCATATCGTGATATCCTCCTTCTTATCATGCAAGTCTTCCAGTTAAGTTCTTTCCTTAACCTTAACCTTGCATACAGAAGTTGAACCGACAGATATTTACTTTTCCTTTAGGATTATTATTCTCCCTGACGAAGATGAATGATGAGATCGTTTAATCCGGCTTCCCGGATCCCTTCCACTATAAGTTCAGCTAGAAGACGAGCCCCTAAAATCTGAAAATGTGTATTATCCTGCACGCCACCTGGATGCGCAATAAATTCTCCTGGATAGCTCCACATGAATAAATCTTTTGAGCCCTCTGAGCCATAAGCTTCAAAGAGCTTGCGGCTCTTCTCGGCTAAATCAATCAGTGAAACCTGCTCGGTATCTGCGAGTTCCCGTATGGCGATTAAATAATCTCCATGCGTGTCTACAATTGCTTCTTCACTATCAAATCTTCGCCGATGTACAGAGCTCACAAGAACCGGATAGGCCCCCGCTTCTCGGGCGACTGTAATCAACCGGAGCAAATGTTCCTTATATGTAGTAAAGGGCTCGGTATGTCTTAAATCATCAGTTTTGGAATCATTATGTCCAAACTGGATGAACAGATAATCTCTGGGTCTGATATCTGCGGCAATGCCCTCCAAATGCCCTTCCTCAATAAAACTCTTGGAACTGCGTCCAGAAAGTGCTCGGTTATCAACAACTATTCCCGCTTTGAAGCAGCGTGGCAGCAGTTGACCCCACCCCGCATAGGGATAACCTTCTTCCCCTTGATCGGTCACCGTGGAATCTCCCGCCAGAAACAAGACTAGCGCTTCATTGTCCATCTGAATGTCCAAGGCGTTAATACGCGGTGCCGCACCCGAGAACGATAGCTTTAGCTGCCCATCCTTAATTCTAATTGCAAAGGATTCGCGTAAATATTGGCCCGCAGGCACATTTAGAGTGTCCAATACGAACTTGCCTTCTCCAGCTTTGATAAATGTGCTGGTCTCTGCCAGAGCATCACCCAACAGCAGCGTAACACGGTAGATCCCATTCGGGAGATCCAGAAGAAAAACTGCTTTCTGTGGGATGCAGCAATCACTTCGCAGTATATCTGTTCCCCCTCTGAAACGACCAAAGACGGTGGAATCAGAAGTGAAACCATACCCTATTTCCTTAGAATAAGATGTGTCCGGCCGAATTTTGGTGTAGCCAGGCTCAGCTTCCTTAATCCCAAAATCAAAACGATAGCTATCCAAATTCAGCCGCACCTTTCTTAATTAGAGATTCAAAACATTTATATTCATTTGCTGAAATCAACCTTTCAAACCACTGGTGCTGATTCCTTCTACAATCTGCTTTTGGAAGATAAAGAAGATAATCATGACTGGTGCCAAACTTAGAACAGACATGGCGAACATTGGACCCCAGTTGGATACGGACTCACTGTCCAGGAACATTTTCAGCCCCATCGAAACTGTATATTTAGAAGGTGAGTTCAAGTACAATACCGGTCCAAGCAAGTCTTCCCAACGCCAATAGAAGGAAAAGATTGCCGCAGTAGCCATAGAAGGACGGATAAGCGGAAGTATAATTCTGAAATAAAGTCCAAATTTCCCACAACCATCGATGGTAGCCGCTTCATCAAGTTCAACAGGAATGGTCCGAATAAACTGCAGCATTAGGAAAATGAAAAACGGGACACCGAAGAACTGTGGAACAACGATCGGTTTGATACTGTCGAGCCATTCCAATTTGGCATAGATAATGTATTGAGGGACGAGCACCACATCGGAAGGAAGCATCAGGGTCATCATCATGATTCCGAACCATAAGCCATGGCCTACAAATTTATTGCGGGCAAAACCAAAGGCAACCAGTGAAGATGAAATGACTGCGCCCAGTGTTGCGACAATGACAATTACGAAAGAGTTCTTGATGAAGACACCAAAGGAGTAACCTGCAATACCTTCCCAGCCTTTAGCATAGTTCCCCCATTCCCATGGATCAGGTATAAGGTGCTGCGCTGTAACAAACACAAGCCGGCTCTCTTTAAAAGAACTCATGATCATCCACAGAATCGGATACAGCATAACGATAGCGAGGCCACCTATAAGGATGTGATAAAGCGGCCATTTCAGTTTAATTTTCGCCATGGATTATTTTCCTCCTTCCGACTCGTAGAAGACCCACGATTTGGATGTCTTGAACAAGATTCCGGTCATGATGCCGACAAGCAACAACATCACCCAAGCCATAGCCGAAGCATAACCCATATTATTAAACATAAAAGCCTGACGGAATAAATAGAGAGAATACAACATAGTGCCGTCCATAGGTCCGCCTTCACCTTTAGAGATAATATAAGCTGGAACAAAGGTCATAAATGCGCTGATCGTCTGCATAACTAGATTAAACAGAATCACTGAACTTAAGAGTGGCATAGTAATCTTGAAGAACTTTCTGAAGAATCCGGCTCCATCCACACTAGCTGCCTCATACATTTCACCAGGAATATTTTTGAGACCTGCCAGAAAGATCAACATGGATGAGCCAAACTGCCACACAGATAGAGTTATCAACATGATAAGCGCAGCGTTCGGATTGCCAAACCAACTTACCGGTCCAATTCCGAAAAAGCCAAGCATGCCGTTAATAATTCCAGTATCACTAAAAATATTACGCCACATGATGGAGACCGCCACACTACCCCCTATAATAGAAGGTAAATAATAAGTTGTCCGATAGGCTCCTACCATACGTGATTTCGTATTTAGAATCATGGCCACAAATAATGCGAAGGTTAGACGTAAAGGCACACCGATAAATACGTAAAGCAGCGTAACCTTTAGTGAATGCAAATATTTCGGGTCATTTGAGAACATTTTGATGTAATTATCAAATCCAATCCACTTAGGTGGAGCGAATAAATTGTATTTGGTAAAAGAAAGATACAGCGAAATGATCATCGGGATCAGTGTGAAGCAAAGGAAGCCAATGACGAACGGACTGATGAAGGCATATCCTGTAAGGTTGCTTCGTAACCGCCGGCCGGTGAGGTTCTTTTTCTTAACAGCCAATGGATTCGAAGGTAGGGGATTCGTTAATGCCAAGGGTCTCCAACTCCTTTTTATGTGAATAATATGGGAAACGGGATGCCGCCTAGCGAAATGGCACGCCGTTTCCCATGTGAGACGCAGTATAGTTATCTGTTACCCTACGATTAACGGCTGGAGAGAATAGAGTTCGCTTCTTTTCGGAACTGTGCTGCTGCTGCTGCTGGATCGATTTTTCCGAAGTTCATTTGTTCAGCAAGGTCTGTAAGCAGGGCTACAACCTCTGGTGATCCTACCGGTGGACTCATAGGTGAAGTAGTAGGCTCCATGTCAGCAACAAACTTAAATACTTGCTTACCGGAATCAGTTAATTGTGTAGCTACAGATTCTTTGATTTTGCTTGAAATCGGTACTCCGCGTTCGCCTTTGATCAGGTTGTTAGCTTCCACATCATTAATCCAGAAATCAACGAACTTCGCTGCTTCTTCCTTCACTTTAGAGTTAGAAGTAATTGACCAGTACATACTTGGCTGCATGTAAAGCCCTTTATCCATATCTGGACCAGGCATTTGTGCCAGCTCCATAGGACGATTTACAGCGATTTGCAAAGCAACGTATTGGTTCGACCATTGCCATACACCGATACCTGTCCCTTTAACAATATCCGACTCTTCAATAACCCCTTTATTTTGGCTCAGTTTGTCTTGTGATGGGACCGCTCCATCTTTAATCAAACCAGACAACATTCCGAAAAAGTCAGTGAACAACGCATCGTCCTCATAGCCAAGTGCGGAACCATCATTGTTATAGAGTGCCAGCCCTTTTGTACGCAGATAATAGTTGAAGAACACGTCTGCTGCCATGGAACCGTCCATATACAGTCCAGCCGACTTAGCTTTTGCGGCGATTTCCTTGTATTGATCCCAAGTCCAATTCTCTGGGATAGAATCAACACCTGCCTTTTTCAGCAATTCTGGATCATATTGAAAACCAAGTACGTTAACCCCTAACGGAATTCCGTATTGCTTCTCACCGATCACTCCAGTACTCAGCACGTTCTCATTCACATCGCCGACTTGAATCTGAGAGTTCAAATAAGGTTTCAAGTCTTCGAGCTGTCCGTTAGATCCATATTGATTGATATAAGAAATATCCATTTGAACGATATCAGGAAGCCTATTTGCAGCGGCTTGCGGAGCAAGCTTTTTCCAGTAATCATCAAAGGATGCATATTCAGGCTCAATGGTTACATTCGGGTATTTGGCTTCATACATATCGATAACTTGTTGTGTATAAGAATGTCTTGTATCTCCACCCCACCATGCGATTCGCAAGGTTACTGGTTCTGCTGAGGTCGTAGCCGCAGGTTTCGTTTCCGAAGGAGTATTTGTAGCGGAATCCGTAGCGGCAGCATTGTTATTGTTGTTACCTCCACCGCAACCAGCTAACATCGACGACAGCAATAATGGTACGGCTAGTAAAGCGAATCTCTTTTTCAATTTCATGTCCCCTTTTCCTATGATAGTGTAAAGGCTCTGATCCCTTTAGGTAGCGCTTTCATTGGTTAAATTTTCTCAAATATTCCGTGATTATTGAATACAAAAAACCGTCTTGTTTGTTCAATAATCAGTTCGCTTGAGGGGGTTTCATGAAATCTGTAGGGGTCTGGCCGGTTACTTTTTTAAAAACCTGACTGAAATATTGTGCATTTCCACCGAAGCCGAACATTTCAGCCAGCTCAAATACTCTCACATCCCCACTTCTCAAAATATGCTCCGATGCTTTAGCAATCCGGTAATTGGTTACATAATTCGAGAATTTCTCCCCGGTAATTTTTTTGAATATTTTGCCGAGATAGTCGGGATTCATATATAACATTTCAGCAGCGACCGAGCTAAGCGACAGCTCTGCATTCTTGTAATCCTCTGCGATAATTTTGAACATTTTGTCTACAATAAGTGATTGCCGGGAACTAAAATGTCGGTCATACATCGCTGTTAAGCGAACCGCTGCCTCTTTGACGTATGCTTTTAAACCTCCCAAGGTTCTAATTTCGGCAAGCTCCGCCAAGCCCGATGTGAAGCTATTTCTTTCATCAGGGACTGCTAAACGAATCATAGCGGAATATAACTGTAAAACATAAGAACGCGTCACGTTAATATCTAACCGCTCATCTGCGAGCAAGTTGAATAATCGTTCCAATTCCAGCTCAACCGTATTTTGATCGCCTGCTTTTATAAGTAGACAAATATGCTCTTCATCTAGCTCGATATCATTTCTTCCACTTAGCTCATCACTTGGGATATCACTCCCGGTAATCAAACCGCCCGCCTCCAAATAAAAACGATGGTTCAGGCACTGCAAGGTCTGACGATACAATCTCCGGGAATGAATCATAAGGTCAGCATCACTAATCGCGATTGTCACATCCATTTTATAAAACTTGCAGAATACCTCTCTTACTTCAGCGATACGTTTAAGCAGGGGGCTATTCTGCACCGTATTTCCTTCGTCTTCTAGTAAAATTAATAAATGACCGCCTATCGTCGCACTCAGGAGTGTTTCCTGAAGTACGTCCTGGGCAATATTTTGCAGAGCGAACAGTTGCTCATATTCGTAAGAACCTTCTAGTCGGAACAGGAGCAAGCGCACCGTTTTGTCATTAAGTTCAATGCCGAATAGTTCCTGATAATACTCTAGATCCTGACTTCCATAAGTTTTATTAGAGATCCATTCCTTCAAAAATTGTTCTTTCACATGGGGCAATACCTTCTGAAGACGTTGTTTCATACGATTTACGAATTCGCCTCTGCTCTTTTGCTCATCGAGTTCCGCTACCAGCTCAATCAGTGCTTCATGGATCTGATTCTCATTGCACGGCTTTAAAAGATAATGTTTGACCCCGTTCTGCATAGCAATACAAGCATAATCAAAATCCTTATAACCAGTCAGCATAACGAATTTCACTTCTGGAAATCGTTCACTGCATTTTTGCACCAGTCCCAGGCCATCTAGACCAGGCATAGAAATATCCGTGATCACAATTTCAGGGTTAAGCTCCTCAATTTTCACCAAAGCTTCAATCCCGTTCCGCGCCGTGCCTACAAGCTCTGTTCCCGCTCTTCCCCAGTCCACAACCTGCGATATCCCTTCCAGAATCAAGCGTTCATCATCCACCAGCAGCAGTTTATACATTCTCTAGCACTCCTTTTAAGTAAGGTATACGCACATGTATAGTTGTTCCTTGACCCGGCTCACTTTCTATGACTGTGCCCCATTCAGGGCCGAAGACGATTTGAATACGCTCCGCGATGTTAGCTAAGCCGATGCCTTCTCCACGTGTCTTAACTCTCCCCATCTGTAAATCTTTGATAAATTCAGCGCTCATCCCCGGTCCATTATCACTGACTTTGATATCGAGGCCCTGATCTTCTTCACTAACTGTTATAGAAATGGTGCACGGCTCAATATTAGGCTCTAGCGCATAGCGAATAGCATTTTCGATTAAAGGCTGCAAGGTCAGCTTCGGAATTAATGCATCATGCAGATTTTCAGGTACATCCATCCGGAAATCAAGCCTCTCATCAAACCGTGTTTTCTGGATAATGACATAATTTCGCACGATAGTGATCTCTTTTTCAAGTGTAATTAGCGGATCCTTGAGACCAATAGAGCTGCGGAACAAGTAACCGAGCGCTTCTACCATTTCTGAGATTTTGGCTTGTTTGTTCATTTTGGCTAACCAATTGATCGATTCCAGTGTATTGTACAAAAAATGCGGATTAATCTGTGCCTGTAATGCTTTCAGCTCGGTCTCTCTAATAATCAGCTGCTTCGCATAGTTCTCATCAATAAGCTCTCTGATCCTGCGGATCATCATTTTAAAAGTCCGGTTTAGCTGACTAACCTCGTCCTGCGCAGTCTGTGAAACCACACCTAATGACTGTTCCTCCAGATTGTCCAGATCGCCCTTCTCGATTTGCTTCATTTTTTTGGTCAGCTTAGAGATCGGACGTACAATACTACGAGCAAGCCTGTAGCCTAAAAGGAGACCAATTAATAAGATTAGTGCGAATATGATGACAACCAGTTTTTTGACAAAAGTAATATGTTTGAACATCTCATTAAATGGAGTTGCATTGATGTAGATCCAATCTATATAAGATGATTTCGTCTTGGTTATAAAATAAGTACCTTCTTGATATTTGGCCGTGCGATATAGCTCCGGACGTTCTGTCTCTTCTTTAAGCTCTTCTGGCAAAAGAATCGGTGCTTCAGGATAGATCGCCTGTCCCGTCGTGGCATCAACAGCTATTAATTGGTCGGTATCGCTCGTACTATCCGCAATGATTAGATCGATCCGAATACGGATCACGAGTGTTCCCAGATCATCCAGCGTAAACGTTGACCCTGTATAAGATTTAATCTGCCGAACCGCCAAAAGTGAATTTCTGTTTCCTTGCGGATACCACACTATACTCCCGCTAGCTTCCGCAGCTAACGGCTTTAACTGATCCTGCAGATCCTGTGATACCCCTTCACGATTGCCCGCAGTCATTACTCCGCCACTCGTATCCATTAGCATCATGGAATAAACGTATTTCTCTGCCCCTGCAAAAGCAACCAGCCTGTTTATGATCTTGTTATGTAGAACTTGTCTTTCATAAGGCTGTGGATCATTCTGCAATTGGCGCAGGCATTCTTGGATTTGCTCATCAGACACCACTGTAAAAGAAAGCTGATCCAATTCTCTTAGGGCATTCTCGATGCTAATGGAGGACATCCCCAATACCTCAGAGGCCTTTTCATAAATTTGCTTGTCATAGATACGATACACATATTGCAAAACGGTCAACGAGAATAAAAAGGAAAGTAGAAGCAAAAAGGAAATAATCAGTATCATTTTGTTGAAAATGCCCGAACTTCTGTAAGCGCTAACATTTTTCCAAATCATCTGTTTTCTCCGCTCCCTAAATATGATAATTTTCATTTATTATCACTATAATTCCATTATAAACCATAATGTTCCATTTGGGTAAATTTACGTGAACTGAAAGATAAGGATAGTATAATGGCTCGGCGAAAAAAATCCTATGTAAAAAAGGGCTCGAAATGAAATCCAGAATCAGAGTTCACTTCAAGCCCTTATATTGAGCTACCTTCACACCTACAACAGACTAACCAAGCATCATTCGGTCATCTGCCAATTTATGTCCGCTGATTGTCTCGAATTCTCCGAGCAGCCGTTCTACGGTAAGATCTTTTTTACGAACCTCGTCGATATCCAAAATAATACGCCCCTTATCCATCATGATCAGACGATTGCCAAGACGAATGGCCTGCTCCATGTTATGGGTAACCATTAGGGTGGTTAACTTCATCTCACGGACAATGGACTCTGTCAGTTTAGTAATCAGCTCCGCACGAGAAGGGTCAAGGGCTGCTGTATGTTCATCTAAAAGTAAAATTTGCGGTTGAGTAAAGGTCGCCATTAGCAGACTTAGCGCTTGTCTCTCTCCACCTGACAACAACCCTACTTTTGCCCGCAGGCGATCCTCCAGCCCAATCCCCAGACGGCTTAGCTCGTCGCGAAATAAAGCTCTTTTTGCTTTATTTACTCCAAAGGTTAACCCTCTGCTTTTGCCTCTTTTATAAGCCATAGCTAAATTTTCTTCAATCGTCATATGTGGAGCCGTACCCGCCATTGGGTCCTGAAAGACCCGGCCGATCCAGCGACTCCGTTGAAATTCCGCCAAATGGCTGATTGAATTTCCTTCAATGCTGGCTGTACCCAGATCCGGCTTCATGACACCGGAAATAATGTTCATCAACGTAGATTTACCAGCTCCATTACTTCCAATGATGGTGACAAAATCACCGGGAAGAAGCTCCAAGTCAATGCCGAGCAGCGCTATTTTCTCATCTGGTGTTCCGGGATTGAACAGCTTAGATACGTTCTCCAGTTTAAGCATCGATGGTGCCTCCTCTCTTGCTGCTTAGCGCTTGCTCAGCTAATTCAACGGAACGCCTCCGCGCCATATTCTTCTGCTTCAGGAAACGCTGAATCGACGGGAATACAAGAGCGAAAATAACGATAATTGCTGTGATCAGCTTAAGATCCGAAGCTTTCAGCCACGGTACCCGCAAGGCAAGTGCAACTACGATCCGGTAAACTATGGATCCGAGCACAACAGCCAGTGTGGCCCGAAATACATTTTTGGCACCAAATATGGCTTCACCGATGATCACCGAAGCTAACCCGATTACAATCATCCCAATACCCATGGAGGAATCCGCAAAAGTAGAATACTGAGTAATTAACGCTCCCGAGAGCGCCACCATTCCATTGGATAAACTGACACCAAGAATAGTGGTATTATCCGTGTTTACACCCAGACTACGGATCATTCTTGCATTATCTCCGGTAGCCCGCAGCGCAAGTCCAAGATCCGTACGCAGGAATAAATCCATTACTATTTTCACAAAAATAACTACAAACGGCAGTACGAGCAGAGGATCAATGGAAGTGAACAAGGTAGTGACGCCCATTAAAGACCAGTTGGGTTTGCCACCAAATATCCGCAGATTAATGGAATAAAGTGCAATCATCATCAAAATACCGGATAACAGTCCATTAATCTTGCCTTTCGTATGTAATAGGCCCGTGCACATTCCTGCCAGCATTCCACCAGCAATAGCGGCCAAGGTAGCAAGCCATGGTGCATAACCGTTAGTAATCATAACAGCGGCAATGGCGCCACCAGTGGTAAAGCTCCCATCTACAGTCAAATCAGGGAAATCAAGAATACGAAAGGTAATGTATACACCTAAAGCCATAAATGCGTAAAGCAAACCCATTTCAACGGCCCCGAGCATCGAATTTAACATAGATGACTTCCTCCTTCGAGCGGAAAGGGGCGTTCTCACGAAATCGCCCCTATATAATGGCTTATTGAATAATATTGTTAGCTTGATCGGCAACTTCTGCCTTCATTGCATCAGTCACTTCTATGCCTTGTGCTGCTGCAGATTTCAGGTTAAGAATGAGATCAAGTTTTTCTTGCATGGTTACTTTCATATCAGCTGGCTTTTTACCATTTTTCAAGATATCCACGGCCATTTGACCCACTTGATAACCATGATCGAAATATTTAAAACCAACGGTGGCAAAAGCGCCCTTTTCAACCGTATCACGGTCACTGGAGAAGAACGGGATTTTCTTGTCATTAGCCGTTTGAATAATGGTATCCACTGCACTTACGACTGTGTTATCCAAAGTAATGTAGAATGCATCTACACGACCCACAAGTGATTCCGCAGCTTGTTTGACTTCAGAGGTATTCGTGATGGCAGCCTTCACTAGCTCAATTCCATGCTTATCCAATTCTTTTTTAGCAATCTCAGCCATAATTACTGCATTGGGTTCACCTTCATTAATAACGATGCCCAGCTTTTTCACGTTAGGAAATTGGGTAGCTATAAATTGCATTAATCTGTTAATCGCTTCGGGATTGGTGTCCGATACACCTGATACATTTCCACCTGGATGCTCCAGATCCGTGACAATCTTCGCGTCGAGTGGGTCAGTTACTGCTGCGAACAAAATCGGTGTATCCTTACTTGCTTTGCTGAGTGCTTGAACAATTGATTGAGCGGAAGGCGTTGCAATTGCCAATACCAAATCATTTGAGTCAGCGGCAATTTTTTGAGCAATGGACAAGTTATTCGCTTGGTCAGCCTGAGCATTCTCAAGGTCAACCTTCAGGTTCTCGCCTTCAACGATTCCTGCATCCTTCAAAGCAGCGAGAATTCCTTCGCGTGTAGCATCAAGTGAGGGGTGTTCCACATATTGTGAGATCGCAATTTTGTACGTTTTTGAATCTGCTGCTCCTGCATTCGTAGGGGAATTACCGGAATTCACTGCATTTCCTGAGTTTTCAGCGGTGTTATTGTTGCCACAACCAGCTGCTACGAGCATGAAGCATAAGCTTAATCCCGCCAAAATGTTTCTCTTTTTCATCAAAGTACCCCATTTCATTAGTTTATTAACGCATACATCAAGGTGAGCGACTCAGCATTATCACTTTTATCGATAAAAGCATTAAAGCATAAGCTTACACGTACCTCACATTAATGATAGAAATCTATTAAACCTATATTATATGGAGGTTGTTTATCCGTCAATCACTTATCATATTTCCATAGATTTCAAATTCTGAAGAATATATGACATCAAAAGAGGTAATGCTTGGTTGTCTCTTACAGCGATTGCCTTCGTTTCTTTTACATAAAAAAAATCGCCCTGCACAAACTTAATTTACAGTTTGAAGATGGAGCGTGTTAAATGGCTAATAATCACAAAAGACTACTAACCACCGCTACTGTATTGCTTGCTGTCGCTTTAACGAGTTCATCCTGCGGTTATTCTTCTCAATCGCAAAAACCTAAGGTTAACGCGCTAACTCCTGATGGTAAAAATGCCTCCAGTTATTATGAACAATCTGCAATTACTGACGCTCAGGGAAAGTACTGGATTCCACTCAAGCCTGCGGTTACTTCGCTCGGATATCGGATGAAGGATGATGGTTCTAGTGATGGATACACTAAAATCGGTTATAGCGATGTTATGTATATGCTGCGCCCTGGCTCTCCACAGGTATTCTCACTTGGGGAAAAAATCACACTGCCACAAGCCCCTAGACGGCAAGAAGGGCAAATCTATATCACCCCTTTAGCCTTGTCCAAATTTTTGCAAACAGAAGTAGGCTGGAATCCCCAGTCGGGTGAGATAAACATTGCTACACCGTCCGAACGTAAGACTATCGAAAAATTATCGACGGTCGAATCCACGAGTGAATCTAAATCTTTACGCATTCAAAGTATTTCTGAAGCGGATAAACAGGAGTTAATCTCTTTTGCCAAAAATTTCTTGGGTGTTCCCTACGACTTTGGCGCTGGATCTTATGAAGAAACCAAAAAATTTGATTGCTCTTCTTTTACAAGGCATGTATTCAAAAAATTCGGAGTCAGCTTACCTCGTTTAGCTAAAGATCAGGACAATTTAGGTACCCGTGTAAGTCGAAGCGAACTGGATGTAGGAGATCTTATCTTCTTTACCGTTCCCGGTCGATTTGAAAGTGATGCTATACCTGGTCATGTCGGTATTTACATTGGAGACGGAAAGTTTATCCACACCTGGGGTGAACCCGGAGTTCAGATCAGTGACCTCGACTCAGGTTATTGGAGTAATGTAATCCTCCATATGCAACGTGTTTTATAAGCTTCCCATACTTTAAAAGAAATCATTCAAAAAGCCTGAATCCCTATTGATGGGGTTCAGGCTTTTTGACTATAACTTTTATCCAGTTTCTTAATCCCAGCTCTTGCCCCTTCCGCTCATCCGGACAAACAGCTTTACAAGTTCAACTATAACAATAATCGCTACGGCCGCTGCACATACTATTCCCCACTGTAATCCACTTAAATGTGAAACACCAAACCAGTCGTTTAAGCCCGGGATGATGATCACAAGCACAAGCATTAGTATAGAGATCAGCGAAGCCCATAACATATAGCGATTGCTGAACCAACCGATCTGGAATAGCGATTTTTTATTGGATCTGACGTTAAAAGCATGAGCGATTTGCAGTAATCCTAATGTACCAAAGGCCATTGTAACCGCAATACCTTCATTGTAATGCGTATGCGCCCATTGATACACGATCAACGTAAGCGCCGCTTCTATAATCCCTTGATATATAATCCCGATCCCCACGCCGCCCGCAAAGATGCTACTGCTTGCTTTACGCGGCTTCTTCGCCATTACATCCTCGCCGGCTTTCTCAAGTCCGAGGGCAAGTGCAGGTAAGGTATCCGTAACGAGATTAATCCACAGAAT
The DNA here is from genome assembly GCF_037965665.1 of Paenibacillus sp. FSL L8-0333. Taxonomy (NCBI): domain Bacteria; kingdom Bacillati; phylum Bacillota; class Bacilli; order Caryophanales; family Paenibacillaceae; genus Paenibacillus; species Paenibacillus sp. FSL L8-0333. Next base: position 2,830,732 of record NZ_CP150186.1, on the reverse strand, counting down.
ATGGATCGGCTCTAGAATACGCCAGCCAATCATAGTGGCAATAAATAATGTCAGCACTTCCCCAAGATTAGCGGAGAGAAGGAACTGGATAGCCTTGCGGATATTGCTGTAAACCTTCCGTCCTTCTTCTACGGCAACAACTATAGTCGTAAAGTTATCGTCGGCAAGCACCATATCTGATACACCCTTGGCAACATCCGTTCCGGTTATTCCCATGCCCACGCCGATATCGGATGATTTAAGTGCAGGAGCATCATTTACACCATCTCCGGTCATCGCCACAATTTTTCCTTTTTGTCGCCAAGCCTTAACGATACGAACCTTGTGTTCAGGAGAGACGCGTGCATAAACCGAATAATCGGTAACCTTCTCCGCAAATTCCTCTTCGCTGAATTTATCCAGCTCACTACCCGTTAATACACCTGATTCATCTTCAATAATCCCTAATCTTTTTGCAATAGCCGCTGCTGTATCACGATGATCGCCTGTAATCATTACAGGTCTAATTCCCGCTTTACGGCAGATAGCTACCGCATCCCGTACTTCCTCACGCGGCGGGTCAATCATACCGACCAAACCAATAAATATTAACTCTTTCTCCGTGGTATCTGGTGAGAGATCGGTCGGCAGCTGCTCCTCATCTCGGAAAGCAAATGCCAAGACTCGAAGTGCATCATTCGCAAGTAATTTATTACTTTCCATGATATTCCGCTTATGTTCGTCTTGTAGAGTTACAATTTCTCCATCCACATAGATATGGCTGCATTTGGACAAAAGTACATCTGGTGCACCCTTTGTCAGCACACGATAACGTCCAGCTTCGACCTCATGAACCGTTGTCATCAGCTTGCGATCGGAGTCAAAAGGCAGCTCATTTTTACGTGGGTATTTCTTTTCCAGCTCCCTTTTGTCAGTGCCTATACTAAGCGCATAATCGACTAACGCAGTCTCCGTCGGATCGCCGATGATTGCTTTTCCGCTCTTGGTTTGTGGGTCCTTAGCTCCAGCTTTTGCTTCAGGTTCACTAGGAGTCTTTCCTTCGTCAATACTGGAGTCATTACAAAGCGTCATAGCTTGAAGCAATAACTCGCCACCAGGAATCCCTTCAAGCCCTGCACTGGAATCAGTGGTCTTTCCGTTGACATGCACTTTTTCGACAGTCATTTTATTTAATGTTAAAGTACCTGTCTTATCGGAGCATATAATCTCTGTACTTCCAAGTGTCTCCACGGCGGGAAGCTTGCGAATAATCGCTTTTCGTCCCGCCATTCGCTGCACACCAAGCGCGAGAATGATCGTAACAATTGCTGGCAGCCCTTCCGGGATAGCCGCTACCGCGAGTGAGATCGAGGTAAGTAGCATATCCAGCAGCTCTCTTCCTTCGAAGATCCCAACGGCAAAGATAATCACGCAGACGCCAAGAATAATAAAGGTAAAATATTTACCTAGCTCATCCAGCTTTTTTTGCAGCGGTGTTACATCTGTATCTTCTTCCGAGATATAACCGGCAATTCTACCGACCTCCGTCTGCATTCCTGTAGCTGTAACTACACCAATTGCTCGGCCATAAGTTACACTGCTGCTCATATAAGCCATATTGGTGCGGTCGCCGATTACAATGTCGCTACCCTCAAGCACACCGGCCCGCTTTTCAGAGGGCAATGATTCTCCGGTAAGCGCGGCTTCCTCCGTCTTCAACGAAGCGGCTTCCAAAAGTCTTATATCCGCCGGAACTACATTTCCAGCTTCCAGCAATACGATATCCCCGGGCACAAGGTCTTCACTTTTTATCTCAGTAACCTGGCCGGAACGTCTTACTCTGGCGTGTGGAGAGGACATACTTTTTAGCGCATCGAGTGCTTGCTCAGCCTTATTTTCCTGAATAACTCCAAGCACCGCGTTCAAAATGACTACAAGCAAAATAATGATCGTATCCGTCCATTCCCCCAAGACTCCTGACAATACAGCTGCTACTAGCAAAATAAAGATCATTACATTTTTAAATTGTTCGATAAACTTTCCTAATAGCGATTTGGTCTTCGCTTCTTGAAGTACGTTCTTCCCATATCGCTCCACAAGTTTGGACGCTTCATCGGAAGATAAACCCTCTTTCCGAGTTTCCAGCCTATTCAGCACTTCTTCCTCGCTCAGTGTATGGAAGGGTACCAGCCCTTGCGATTGTGGATTATTTGAATTCAAACCATAGCCTCCTTCCAGAATTGAGATCTGGTAAAACCTCTCATATGAGTTTTACCCAAAATAGGCATGGTGATTCTTGAATGGTATGTACTTTTTTAGAAATTTAGATGTTCTTTCTTCAAATCGCGATTGAAGCTTTTAAACCTGGTCCCTTGATACAGGAGTTCGCCTCGATCCCCTTCCACAATCAGACCAAAATCCTGATCTCTTACCTGCAACTCCAATCGAGAGCCATCGGCAAACTCAAACGTAACAAAATAGCTAGTATTTGCTCTCGATTCACCGGATCCCCCCCATACCTCGGTTCGTTTGGTGACCGCTGTGCAGTTTGCTTTTATCAAAGGACTTGCGTTATTGGATATCCAGATTCTCACTGATTTAACAATTATAAAAACAAAAAGGCCAAGAAAAAGCAAAGCAAATAATTTAAAAAACAGTGGCATCTCATGAATGAAACTTCCGAAAAAGCTGCGCTCATCAAAACCGTTAAAATCCTGCCATTCGCTCAAATTTATCCCTCCTGACTGAAACAAGATAATAAAAGTTATCTATGCTGCGAAATACGTCATTTTTCCCGTTCGGTTTCATGTTTTCATCATCTATATATGAATTTTTTTCACAAAACAATTTGGATTCAATGGAAAAGGTATGGTATGCTTTTTATACTACATGCAGTTGGGAGGTGTTATTTCGGTGCAATATATAGCGCGTTTGTCATTACTTTGGTTTCTTCGTATAGTCCTAATCCTGGGGATGATATTTTCTTTTCCACCTGCCTGGTCTGGAGGATCATTCACTACGGAGCAAGAATCAACGACATCCGAAAATGAACGCTACGAGCGAAAGTTCACACCTCCCGTAAGGATTGCACCTCAAATAACCCCTCAGGTAGGAGCCATCAAAATAGCTGAACAGTGGGGAACGAAGTCTATTGCGGTAGCTGCAATACTCCCTGTACTTTCTTTACTGTTCCGTCCAGTGATTTATAAATTCCTGCTTCGACTTCGGCTGTACCTGTTAAAATTCACTTCTCATTTTCTAATATCACTCCCCTAGCGAAGTTCACCTCTGCCCTAATTGAATGTCTGCTGAAGGGATTTTAGAACTTCGATTGATAAATAATCTTATGATTCATGAATATAGAGAAGCGGATTTACCGGTTGGTATACATGCTCGCATTGCTCATCCTCCACCGGAAGAAAGCAAGTATTTTGGCTGAAACGTGTCCTGAATATCTCTTCCGGTGAGCTTTTTGCATTAGTAATATTCGCAGCACTATTCCTGATTGCTGGATTCTCCGAGACCATTCATCTAGCAGACAGAAGTTATTGGCGCACTACTAGTGGACTTGTCCTCGCTGAAACCGAACATGTGAAACGGATTGATAAATCTGGTGATCCTGTTTCGTGATTTCTTCAGTGTCATCTTCTGCTTCAGCTTCGGACTGACATAGATCCACTCACCTTAGGCAGTGAGGCGCTCTGGTACTCCCTTGCAGCAGTTATCGTTACGCTAAATGGCAACTTTATTGCAGGCTTGCTGGCCGGACGTAGCGTTGGTCACAGCCTTCATGCTTCATCATCCAACATTCGATGCCCATAGTCGCGCGGGATGAATTTTCAATAATTATGGCCAATTTGGGTAAAGCATTGCGGAGTGCTGGCTATTCTTCACTATTTGTAGCCATTCGCAGCCACTTGGAGCCTTTGCAACATTCTCCGTCATTTGCAACCATTTGCGGCCCTTTGCAGCTATTTGCAGCCATTTTCAGCCTTTCGCAGCCTTTCGCAGACATTTGCAGATATTTGCAGCCATTTACGTGCTGATCCTTGTTCTCCTTGGACATTGTCTGACGAAGGAATCTAAATAGATTTATAAATAATGGATAAAGTATTCAACTTTGAGAAACGACATGATGCACGAATATCCAAAAAATCTGCCATAGCCACTGAAAATGAGTAAGGTCGTTTCCCCTGTTGAAGGAGGAAAAACTATGCAGAACAAAATAAATCAACGTCAACAGCTACAAAGAAGCTCTACCTTCCGAGTTCTTACCGTCATTGCCGGCGCATTGCTTGCTGCTGTAGGATTGGAATTATTTTTAATGCCACATGGCCTTGTTGTCGGCGGGATTACAGGCTTATCCGCATTATTCGCTCATACTACTGAAATGCAGCTTGGATTGTTTCTATTTCTATTCAATCTGCCCTTTATATTTATGTCGCGAAAACAAGTAAATCTCCGCTTTGCTCTTTACACTGTTCTGGGATTAACCTGCCTAACCATCGCGTCTCTTGCGCTGCATCGTTTTCCTGCTGTGATTAGCGATCCTTTACCTGCCGCAATGGCAGGAGGCATCTGTCTTGGAGTAGGTATTGGAATATCTGTGAGATTCGGCGGTGTAAATAAACAAGCCAGTGACCAGGGGTATTCTCTGCTGAGCGGCGGACCTCCAAAATCAACGGAAGTTGTGATTATGATCCTGAACTGTGCAATTCTGCTTTTTGCAGGTACATTGTTCGGTTGGGAGCAAGCGATGTATTCTATTATTGCCTACCTGCTGGCTTTCGAAGGTGTTCGTATCTCACTACGGGGATTATCCCACTCCCGCACTGCTTGGATTACCAGCAGCCGATGTTTGGACATTCAGCAAGCAATCGCAACCTCTCTAAACCGAGAAGCTGCGATTGCCGAAGGTTCAGGGCAAGATGGAGAGGTTAGCACGTTGTTTTGTCTGACAAACAGAATGGAAGAAGATCATCTTCGGGCAATCGTTCTACAGTGTGATTCAGAGAGCCAAATCGTGTTCAGATCAGCCACTAAAGATCATAGACAAACACGCTTACACGAATAAAAAAAGGGAGCGCCCTTAAGCCATGAAAATGGCTGGAGCGCTCCCTTCTTTTTGAATTTAGCCTTTGATCGCAACCAATTTTTCTGAGCGAGGCCTCAAACTTCTTGTTCGAGACCCCAAACTTCTTGCGAGAACTCAAATTTCGCATTATTCGAAGACGTTTACGCGCATGAGGCAGCTATCGGACACAGCGGACCTTATATGCAGAATTTCCCGGAATTCTGAATGCATTCGGACCGCATAGCCCCTATTGGCACAAAAAACGCCAACTACGAGCCTATTTCTTATGAATAGCTGCACTGGGGTCCGAAACCTTGCTCCAAAGGCGATATATTTGCGAATAACGTCATTGGAGTCCGAAAGCTTCAGCGGATGTACATGATTCGGTGGGATCGGACGATGGATGAATATGATTCGGTGGTATCGGACGATGGATGAAAGTGATTCAGCGGTATCGAATAAGCGGAGAGCTATGATTCGGTGGCATCAGACGGCGGTTGACTATGATTCGGTGGTATCGGACACAGCGGACCTTATATGCAGAATTTCCCGGAATTCTGAATGCATTCGGACCGCATAGCCCCTATTGGCACAAAAAACGCCAACTACGAGCCTATTTCTTATGAATAGCTGCACTGGGGTCCGAAACCTTGCTCCAAAGGCGATATATTTGCGAATAACGTCATTGGAGTCCGAAAGCTTCAGCGGATGTACATGATTCGGTGGGATCGGACGATGGGTAAATGTGATTCGGCGGTATCGGACAGTGGATGAACATGATTCCGTGGTATCGGACGATGGAGCGATGTAATTCGGGGGCATCGACGATGGATGGATGTGATTCGCCGGGATCGGACGACAGATGACCATGATTCGGTAGCGTCCGAAGATGGTTGAATGTGATTCAGCGGTATCGGATAAGCGGAGCTATGATTCAGTGACATCAGACGGCGGTTGACTATGATTAGGCGTTACCGGACGACGAATGACTATGTTCGGTGGCATCGGTTTATCCGGATTAGAGACATATTGCAGCATGCCGTAACTACGGCCAAAAACGCAAAGCAGCGATCCTCCAGTAATAGGAGGATCGCTGCTTGCAGACTGTCTCATACGATGAAAAAAACACCCATGGACAACCCCTACTTTTCATTTAATCCGCTACTTAACGGAACATTCCCCACAAGCGGATTAAATGAAAGGTGTTGTTCGGATCGATTTTCTGCGCGATGATAAACTTTACAATTTGTTCTTCCTGTGTCGAGGTCAGTTTCTCGTTCAATACACCTGACGCTTTCCGTACCAATCTGCGAACAACCGCAGGATCCTGCAGCTCCTGTTTCGAGATGCCCTCAATCATACTTTTGATACGATCCTTCACAGTCGAGTTTTTCATCTTCAGCTTGATGCGATCCACCAACTGAGGGCTAATTCCGAATTGTTGATAACCCAAGTGTAGCACCTCCCGTCATATCCAATCTTTCACAGTATATGAGCCTTCGGTGCTACATGTGCCTAGTTAGTCAATTAATTCTCCTTGGAAGATCTGTTCACTCTGTAAATAATGCCGAAGAGATGCATATTCAGGTGATGTCCAAAAGGCTTCATCCTTAAGCAGCTCTGCGACATCATCACGCGCCTGCTCCAGAATTTCAAAGTCAGCCGTCATATCTGCCAGCCGAAACTCCGGTAATCCACTCTGCTTTGTCCCAAAAAAATCCCCCGGTCCACGCAGCTCCAAATCCCTTCGGGAAATCTCAAATCCGTCATCCGTATCGGTCATGGCAGTCATTCGCTCACGTCCGATTTCAGATTTTGGATCAGCTACCAACACACAAAAAGAGGCATGCTGCCCTCTTCCTACCCGTCCACGCAGCTGATGCAGCTGTGACAGGCCAAAACGATCCGCATCCATAATGATCATCAATGTAGCATTAGGAACGTCTACACCAACCTCTACCACCGTAGTGGACACAAGCAGCTGCAGCTCATTGTTATAAAACGCCCGCATCACTTCATCTTTTTCAGCGGGAGTCATTTTCCCATGCAAAAGCCCAACTTTATAGCTAGGGAAAGCTTGGCTCATCTGAATATGCAAATCAATAGCATTCTGCACATCCAGCTTCTCTGACTCTTCAATGAGCGGACAGATCAAATAAGCCTGACGACCCAGATCAATTTCACGCTTAATCAGATTCAGCACACGATCCATGAGATCATGTTTTACCCAATAACTAGTTATAGGAACTCGGCCTTTCGGCCTTTCAGATAAAGTGGATACATCCATATCGCCAAAAACAGAGATCGCAAGTGTACGTGGAATAGGCGTCGCAGTCATCGTCAGTACATCCGGATTATATCCTTTTCGCCGCAATACACCACGCTGATTCACACCAAAACGATGCTGCTCATCAGTTACCACAAGACCCAGATCACGGAAAAATACATCCTCCTGAATCAAAGCATGTGTTCCTACCACGATATCAAGCATCCCCATTTGCAACGAGGCCAATAACTCTTTACGTTTTCGGCCAGTCACACTGCCCGTCAGGAGTCCTACAGTAATCCCAAACGGCTCAAACATCCTGGTAAGTGAACGCATATGCTGTTCTGCTAAAATCTCTGTGGGCACCATTAGTGCGCCCTGAAAACCAGATCTTACCGTAGCAAAAAGCGCCACAGCCGCAAGCACTGTTTTACCCGAGCCAACATCTCCTTGCAGCAGACGATTCATGCAATATGGTGAACGCAGATCATGTAAAATCTCCAGCTCTACACGTTTCTGTGCATCTGTAAGCTCAAAGGGCAGACTGCGCACGAACTGGCGTACCGTCGCGTTATCCACTGTGTGGACTACCCCATCCATCCGCCCGCGGTTCAGAACCCTGAACGCTTGCATCTTCAACTGGAACAGGAATAGTTCCTCATATACCATCCTACGGCGCCCCTGCTGCCCCTCACGAGTGTCCTCAGGCCTATGGATAGTGGCAATGGCCCGTTTACGCGGCATGAAGTCATATTCCCTCATAATAGAATGCGGTAAAATCTCTGGAATCAGATCCCCATACTGCTGAAGTCCCTGATTAATAACCTTCCTGATCCAGGACTGAGTGATCTTACCACCTACCGAATAGACTGGCTGCAGTGTTCCCGTCTTCCCTTCACCACGATCCGGAAATTCATAATCAGTCACTGTAATCTGATTGCGCTTCTGATCCCATTTTCCGGTCAGCACAATTTCCCGTCCCACAGTGAGTTGCTCTCTTACGTAATGGCGGTTAAACCAGGTTGCTGTGAACATCCATGGCTCTGCAACCATCTTACAGCTAAGACGTGACTTGCCGCCAAAACGCTGCAGTACAGGGATACCGATTACTTTTGCCTCAACGGTCACTTTATCCCCGTGTTTAGTCTCACTCAGCGAGCGGGGCCGATAATCCTCGTAGCGGAACGGATAATACTCTAATAAATCCTTTACTGTAAAGACGCCAAAGGCGTGAAGCTCGCTTTGCTTTTGAGCACTCACGCCAGTTATGTTTTTTACTTCAATTTGATTTAATGCCAGTGTCATATTTATCCCTCATTTTGCAGGCCAAATGAACACAGCTAATGTACCGTTACCGACATGGCTGCCCACGACAGGGCCGACGTTCGTCAGCACTTTTTCTTCCAAGGTGAAGTGTCCTGCAAGCTCATTCAGGAACTCCTCGCCGGAAGCCGGTTCAGCCGTATGACCTACGGCCACATTGATTTTGTTTACACCCTGCAGATCCCGCTTGAACAGTTCAATCATACGGGCGACAGCCTTCTTACGGCCTCTAACTTTCTCCACCGCATAAATAATACCTTCTGCATCAATGGACAATATCGGCTTAATATTCAGAAGTGTCCCCAGAATAGCGGAGGCTTTTCCAATTCTCCCGCCTTTTTGTAAATATTCAAGTGTATCTACTAAGAAGTAAAGCTTACGCGATTGACGTAGGCTTTCTACAGCCTCAAGTATCTCTTCAGGTCCTTTGCCTTCAGCAGACATTCTGGCAGCTTCCACTACCATAAATCCAAAACCATAAGAAGCGGAGAGAGAATCCACAACAGTGATCCCTTCTCCCTCTTCCTCCAGCATCGATTTAGCCAGCAATGCAGATTGATAAGTCCCGCTCAGTCCAGAAGAAATATGAAAGGAAAGGATAGAACAGCCCGGGTTACGCTCCAGAATACTGCGGTACACATTCATATATTCAACCGGTGAGGGTTGAGAAGTAGTCGGCAGCTGTGAGGTACGGGGAAGACGCTCATAGAACTGCTCCGGAGTCATATCCAGATTGTCCCTAAAAGCCTCTTCGCCGAACATTAAGGTCAACGGTACTACCTCAATTCCGTACGTTTCCGCCATTGCTGGCGGGATATCTGAAGTGCTGTCGGTGACGATAATGGTACGATTCATGGATTTTCTCCCCCAAGCTATAATTTTGCCAACTACGCAATAACAAATTTCTACTCCATTGTTAAAGAACCATTAATTCCTACCTATGGCTCTACAGAGAACAGATAATAATACAGGGGTTGGCCACCCTCATGAATCTCAACTTCCACATTCGGATAAGTCTCTTCCAGCCACTCACTCAAAGAATCAGTAGCCTCGGATTCTGTTTCTGCACCAATAAGGATCGTAACGATTTCGTCGCCATTCTCCAGCATATTGGATAACAGCGCCTGACTTGCAGCCAAAAGATCATCTGCAGCAGCAACAATTTTGGAATTAGAAATCCCAATAAATTGGCCCGATTTAATCTCCAGCTCATCAAAGCTTGTATCACGCACAGCGTTCGTTACTTGTCCGGACTTCACATGAGAGATTGCTTCCAGCATATTCTCAGAATTAGTCTCCACTGCATCTTCCTCTTGGAATGCAAAAGCTGCTGCTATTCCCTGCGGAATACTTTTACTTGGAATCACCGTAATCTCACGTTCGCCCTCTAGAAGATCTTTAGCTTGTTGAGCGGCAAGAACAATGTTCGAGTTATTTGGCAAAATATAAACATGCTTCGCAGATATGGAAGAAATCGCGTTCACGAAATCCTCAGTGCTAGGATTCATTGTCTGACCGCCAGCTAGGACTACGTCCACTCCAAGGCTTTTGAAAATGTCAGCAATACCTGCGCCAGATGATACCGCGATGAAGCCGTAAGGCGCCAAATCATCGGCCGGTGGTTCAGCAGGAGACATTTGCACTGCGCTCTTCTCATTCGGCATATCAGCGAATACATCAGGCATTGGTGCAATATCCATGCCCGCAGTCAGCAGGTCACGATGCTGCTCTCGCATATTAAGAATGTGAATCTGCGTGATCTCCCCATAAAGAAGAGCCAAGTTCATCACTTCACCTGGAGCCTTAGAGTGCACATGCACTTTAATCGTCTCATCATCCGAAATAACAATAATGGAGTCGCCATTAACTGACAACGCTTTCCTAAAAGCTTCCTCATCAAAATTGGTTCTCACGTTAACGCCTAACTGGCGATTAATGAAAAACTCCATATCATATAGAAATTCTATATCTTCAGTAGATAGCTGTGACTGCGCAGAAGACTGTACAGAAAACAGTTCACTTTCAGGTTTCGTTAATACGGGTTTAGGCGCTGGTGCAACTGGTGTGTGGGTTTGTCCTTGCACAGATTCAGACAGACCGGTAGTACTTCCATTCGTCAGATGCTGGTGAAACCCTTCATAAATGTAGACCAAACCTTGGCCGCCAGAATCTACAACACCGACTTGCTTCAATACAGGCAATTGCTCAGGCGTATAAGCTAAGGCTTCTTTTGCTTTGGCTAATACCTCTGTCATCAGCTCCACAACGTCAGTAGTACGGCGGGCATAATAAACAGCATGTCTTGCAGCCTCTTTAGCTACAGTAAGAATAGTTCCCTCTACGGGCTTTACAACTGCTTTATACGCAGCGTCCACTCCGGTTTGCAGCGCAGCAGCGAACTGCTGTGTATTAAGCTCATCATGTTGAGCCGCATACCTGCTAAACCCTCTGAATAACTGGGACAAAATAACGCCGGAATTCCCACGAGCTCCCATTAATAAGCCCTTGGAGAGTACACCTGCACATTGGCCCACAGAAGTGGTGTTATTTTTCTTTAATTCATTCGCACCTGCGGTCATCGTCAAATTCATGTTTGTGCCGGTATCTCCATCTGGGACCGGAAAAACATTTAGGGAATTGACGTGTTCTGCATGCTGTTGCAGCTTATCCGCTCCAGCCAATACCATAGCGGTAAAATCTGTTCCGTTTATAGAACGCTTACTCAATTGAGAATTCCCCTTCCTAACTTCATGCCTAATCATTCTATGATTAACAGGACATAATGCACTAATTTACATTGTACTATAAGTATTAAAAGAAATAAATGTTTTTGAATCGGTTGACGTAGCAAAATTTGCTGTGATATTATAGATAAGTATTGTTTATGCAGGTGTTAGGAATAAGGAGGTGTAATCTATGTCCCGCAAATGTGCAGTAACAGGCAAGAAACCGAGCAGCGGCAACCACGTGTCTCACGCTAATAACCGCAACCGTCGTTCTTGGGGAGTTAACGTTCAGAAGGTCCGTATCCTCGTGAACGGTAAACCAAAACGCGTGTACGTCAGCACCCGTGCTTTGAAAGCCGGTAAAGTTGAACGCGTTTAGTCTTTAGCAATTTTAAGACCGAACGATAACTTATATGAAGCAAAAAGCACCCTTTACATTTGTAAGGTGCTTTTTTTCATGTTTTCTTTTCTGTTAGCGGCTTAACTCTTCTGAAATGTGTTCAATATTGCTTTAACAAAACCTCCCAAAAACCTTGGCAGCTTAAACGTGTAAAATTTCATGATTTACCCTCCCATCAATTCATGCCGTACGCAGGAGACTTTCCTCTTGTCAATAACGGAAACGAACTGCAGTCCTCCCTGCCAAAACAAAAAAGGCTACATGAGATTTCTGCTCATGTAACCATATTTATGCACCGAGGACTTGGCCTATACCTCTAGTCTCAATAGCCTATTTTTTTAACGCAGTGCAGATTCGGCTGCTTCTCGAATTCCGCGGATCGCCGCAGCACGATCACTCCGGCCAAAAACTGCATTCCCCGCTACCAAAACATCGGCTCCAGCTGCCACAACTAAGGGTGCTGTCTCTTCCGAGACTCCACCATCTACTTCGATCAATAAATCTGGATTCACTTCATTCGCCCATTCTCGAATTTGAATGATTTTGCGCAAAGTGTTAGGAATGAATGCTTGACCACCAAAGCCTGGATTAACGGTCATCACCAGAATCATATCCACATCCTCCAGCACCTCACGCACCGCTGAAGCCGGAGTACCCGGATTAATTGCTACACTTGCCTTCAGCCCCAGCTCCTTGATCTGATGAACCACACGATGCAAATGAACGCATGCCTCAGCGTGAACGGTGATCACACTTGCACCTGCTGCAGCAAAATCAGGGATATAACGTTCTGGTGACTCAATCATCAAGTGAACATCAAGTGGCAGCTTGGTATGTAACGATACAGCTTTTACAATAGGTGGACCCAATGTGATATTCGGCACAAAATGACCGTCCATTACATCCACATGTATCCAATCTCCACCACTGGCTTCCGCCTCTGCTACTTCTGGACCTAAACGCGCGAAATCCGCCGACAATAAAGATGGTGCTATTCGTATCATGATGTTAGTACCTCCGCTTTTTATCTTTCATTTCATTAAAAAACAGTTTGTAATGATCATAGCGACTATCCGCAATTTTCCCTGCTTTCCAAGCCTCTATTACACGGCAGCCTGGTTCATGCTGATGACTGCAGCCCCGGAACTTACAATCGGATGCATATTGAGCAAATTCACGAAAACAAGTGGACAGCTCTTCTACACCAAGCTCTAAGAAATCAAGCTGACTAAAACCTGGGGTATCTGCAACAAAACCTCCACCACCAATATCCATCAGCTCCACATGACGGGTCGTATGGCGACCACGTCCCAATCGTAAACTGATCTCTCCAGTCTCCAGTTTAAGCCCTGGAACAATACGATTCAATAAGGTGGACTTACCAACCCCCGATTGACCCGCAAATACGCTAATACCACCAGTAAGCCGTTGTCTTAGCTCATCGCTTCCGGCACCAGTAAGTGAACTTGTGACCATCACTTCATATCCGATATCCTCATAAAGTTCTTTAACATAACGAGTAGCTTCACCATCATCATCCGCCAAATCCTGTTTAGTCAGAACAATTAGGGGTTCCAGACCCGAATGCTCAATATGAACTAGAAACTTGTCCAACAGATTCAGGTTCATATCGGGCTCTCGAACGGAGAATAAAAGGACTGCGAGCTTAACATTCGCTACAGGTGGACGAATCAGTTCAGATTCTCTAGGTAGAAGTTCATCCACCATTCCTTCTCCATGCTCAGTAAGTATATAAATAACCCGATCTCCAACTAGCGGAGCGATCCCTTTTTTCTTGAGAATTCCTCGGCCTCTGCATTGAACAGAATGCTCTTCAGTCGCAATTAATCCTTCGCGGAGCGGTTTCACATAATAATAACCGCTTAACGCCTTAACAATTATACCTTCAGGCATACATAGTGAGCCTTCCTCTCCTGATTTTGCGAAAATGACCCAAGTCTGATATCCCCGGGTCATTTCGCTACGCCAACCGTTCAGGTTAAACCCTGTTTAGTTGTTGTTTTTATCTTTAGATTTATCCTTGCCTTTATTGTTGTGCTTATTATTGCCATTATTAGTCGATTCACTATTTATAGAACTATTGTTTACGAACCCTGTCTGATTCACCGCCCCGTTATTCCCTCCGTCATTCTCTGAACCTGAACCTGGCAAGATCTCCGGTTCAATCGTAGGTTCAATTGTAGGCGTAGGTTCAGCAGAAGGTGTTGGAGTTGGCTGTGGTGTTGCTATAACTGGTGGTTCAGGCTCCTGAACGGTTCCGTTCTTAGCATCGATATAAGGAATGACATAAGTATCCAAAAGCACACCGTCACGGGTAACAATAACTGAACCATCTTTATTAGGAGCCAATACTAGATTCACAGATAACACTTGGCTCTTTCCAATGGTACGTGTTCCCCAATCCTGCTTCTCTCCATTATTGCGCGCATCCACGAATTCGATACGAATCTTGCTCTTTTTCCCATCCTGAGCAGGAGCGACTGGCACATTAAAGGTATAATTCAGGGCTTCAGGTGGATAACCTGTACTTAAGTAAATCGTAATCGCTGTTCCAGGTGGAACAGAAGTACCTGTCCCCTTATCAAATGCCCAAGTCTTTGTTACTTTACCTTCTTCAATGCTGAAGCTGGATTCTTGTTTAACTTCTCCAAGAACAAGCTTGGCACCTTCCAGCAGCGCCTTTGCCTCACTCTCCGTCTTACCGATGAGATCTGGCAACAGTACACTTTCTTCTCCTTTACTAACGTAAAGGGTGATTTGAACCGTCTCAGGATCGAATTCTGTATTTAATGCAGGGTCAGATTTTACAATGAGACCTTCATCTGTATTTTCGTCATAGAGAGGTTTATTATCAATCCGGTCCTGGGCTACACCCAGCGCCATCAATGCTTTAACCGCATCATCAAAGCTCTTGTTAACTACATCTGGCATCTTGGGTAGTGGCTTAGCCGTATTCACAGTGAGTATTAGGGACGCTCCTTTTTTCACTTTGGCATCCTTTTCCCTACTTTGCTTAATGACCACATTCTCTTCAAAATTCGGACTGTAGTCATACAGAATAGGATCAGCAACCTCAAGCCCCAAATCCTCAAGCTCAGTTTGTGCTTGTTCTATCTGTTTACCTACTACATAAGGAACGGAAACCTCAGGAACAACTAGCTGTGATTTAACGTACCATACGAGACTGGCCATAGCCAACAGCAACAGCAAGGTAAGCCCAATCCATAATGTGGGTTTTGCCCATTGTTTTTTACCTTTGCTTGAAGGCACCGGTTCATCATCTTCATCACGAACCATCCGTTCCTCACGATGATTACGATTACCATTGCTTCTTTGAATCGGTTTTATCGCCGGGATAACCCGCGTACGATCCTCATCTTCTTCATCGTTGAACAGAATCTTCGCCTCACTGCGGCGCTCCGGCAATAAGCATGTTTCCAAATCCTGCAACATTTCTTTGGCAGAGTCGTACCGCTCCTCCGGATTTTTACGCATTGATCTCAGAATTACATTCTCAACGCTTTGCGGAATGAGTGGATTCAGAAGTTTTGGTTCTTCAAACTCTTCTTGCAGATGTTTTAAAGCTACACTAATCGGACTCTCTCCCAAGAAGGGCAGGCTTCCGGTAAGCATTTGATAAAGTACAATACCTAATGAATACAAGTCAGACTTTTCTCCTGTAGAGACACCTTTGGCATGCTCTGGCGAGAAATAATGTACTGAACCAACCACAGAACCGGTCTGTGTAATGGTTGTTGACGTAACTGCGCGGGCAATCCCAAAGTCGGTTACTTTCACCCGGCCGTTGCGTCCGATCAGGATATTATGTGGTTTTATATCACGATGAATAATTTGATTCTGATGCGCATGATCTAGGGCATCACAGATTTGTGAAGCGATCCGTACGGATTCATCAACCTGTAATGGCGCTCGTTCTTTTATAATTTCATTAAGATTCTGACCCTCAATATACTCCATGACAATGTAATGAATTTCGTCTTCTTGTCCTACATCGTATATGCTGACGACATTCGGATGAGACAAAGATGCGGCAGATTGCGCCTCACGCCTAAAACGGCGAATAAATTCCTCGTCATGCACAAACTGATTGCGCAATACTTTGATGGCGACATTTCGGTTTAAAAGAATGTCATGTGCTCTATAGACGAGCGCCATTCCACCTCCGCCGATCCGTTCGATGACTTGGTAACGGCCGCCCAATTCGTGACCGATCATCAATCCCACTCCTTTGTTTCGGGCACAGCGGCCTCTCCATGATGTTCTAACAAAGCGACGCTAATATTATCGCCACCGCCGGCGAGCAGTGCCAGCTGAAGTAAACGGTCCGCTCTTTCCTCTAACGATATCTCATGTATACCTGCTACTTTGCCTAAATGCTCATTTGTGACAAAGTTGCTTAAACCATCGCTGCATAGAAGCAAAATTTCCCCAGGTAGCAGAGCTATAGGCGCCATATCAACTTCAACCTCAGCATCTGTTCCAAGTGCCCTCGTCAGCACATTACGACGCGGATGATTATCCAATTCCTCCACACTGATCTGACCGTTCTTGAACAGCTCATTGACTAGCGTATGATCCTCGGTTAGTTGAACTGCCGCACTGTCTTTTATTAAATAGGCTCTGCTGTCTCCGATATGGCCAATATATCCGTTTGATCCATTCAAAAGAACAGCAACGACAGTAGTACCCATATTATGATACTTATCGTCACCGGAAGCCTCCCTGAACACAGTGCTGTTAGCTTCCAAAATAGCAGCTGACAACGCATCACGCAGAGCTTCGTCTTGAAGTCCAGACTCTAACCCGTCTAGGTTATTCCTCATTGTCTCCAAAGCGAGCCTGCTTGCGGTTTCACCAGCCTGATGTCCACCCATCCCATCGGCAATAATACCGAGTGTATAACCGTGGCGCGTCGCGCCGATCCAGACCGAATCCTCATTGACAGAGCGCACTCGGCCAATATCGCTGGCATGAACTGTTCTGATCAAATATCCTCACCCCAACTCCATATGTTTGGCACGCAGCTGTCCGCATGCGGCCGCGATATCATGGCCTTGCTCACGGCGAATAGTAACATTCACCCCGTTATCAGCCAAAATACGTTGAAACTCAAAGATATCATTGCGTGAAGTACGTACATATTTTCGCTCAGGCACATGGTTTACCGGAATCAAATTGACGTGGCACAGCATGCTCTTAAGCACCCCAGCCAATTCCTCAGCATGCTCCGGTTGGTCATTTACCCCGCCGATCAAGGCATATTCAAAGCTGACACGTCGTCCCGTCTTAGCTTGATAATAACGCAAGGATTCAATTACATCATCAAACGGAAAACGGCGGTTAACAGGCATTAGCTTTGAACGCAAGGCGTCGTTAGGTGCATGAATTGAAATCGCCAAATTAATCTGGGTATCTTCTTCTGCAAATTTATAAATGCTCGGTACAATACCGCTGGTGGAAACAGTAATATGCCGTTGTCCGATATTTAGGCCCTTCTCATGAATCATTAGACGCAGGAATCTCATTGTTGCATCATAGTTCTCAAACGGCTCACCAGTACCCATGATAACAATGCTGCTGACACGTTCGCCGCGCGCATCCAGGATTTGTTGGGAACGAACTACCTGAGCTACAATTTCTCCCGCTGTCAAATCCCGTTTTAATCCACCTAGTGTGGAAGCGCAGAAAGTACAGCCGATTCGGCACCCTACTTGGGTTGTTACACAAACGCTATTGCCATAATTATGTTTCATGATAACTGTTTCGATAGCATGATCGTCATGCAATCCAAACAGGAATTTTACAGTTCCATCTTTAGATTCCATTTTAGTAATTTCAGTTAGCGCTGCAATAGAGAATTGTTCATTCAGCTTCTGGCGAAGCCCTTTGGACAAATTGCTCATTGCTTCAAAGTCATTTACACGTTTTACATACAGCCAATCAAAAATTTGTCCACCACGAAAAGCAGGCTCACCATTGTCTTTCGCCCACTGTTGTAACTCTTCTAAAGAAAAATCATATATTAAAGGTTTCATTATTATCTACACCTGTTCTTTCATAAGGATATGCGTATTATTTCTCATTCTTCCTATTTTAACACAAATTTCAGAGACGGTAAAAGAAAACGCCCGCCGTACGGTAGCCCGGCGGGCGGAGGATACTACAATTGTCAGAAAATTTGCTATATTACAAGACTCTCTGAAGCTTGGAAATATAGAACCCGTCGCTCCCATAATGATGAGGCAGCAGCTGAATTCCTTCACCCTCAGCCAGCGCAGTACCCTCCAGCCTGTCCCATAATGGGGAGGCAAAAGTTACAGCAGTGAAGTCAGGATTCTGCTTCAAAAATTCAGCTACTACTTCACTATTTTCTGCTTGTTCAGTCGTACAGGTACTATATACCAGAATGCCACCCGGTTTCAACAGTTTAGAGACCGACTGCAGCAATTCCCGTTGCAATGACGCTACGCTAGCCACATCTTCCGGCTGCTTACGCCATTTGAGGTCTGGCTTACGGCGAATTACGCCGAGTCCAGAGCAAGGTGCGTCGAGAAGAATTCTATCAAAGGATTGATGCTCTAAAGTGTGCTCCAGCTCCAGCGCATCTGCACTGCCTGTAGATACGCAATCAAGACCTAAACGTTCTGCTTGATCTGAGATCAATTTCGCTTTATGCAAATGCAGATCATTAGCGTAAATCGATCCTTCATCTTTCATGAGCTCGCCCATATGTGCTGTTTTGCCCCCAGGAGCAGCGCAGCAGTCAAGCACCCTCATGCCAGGCTCCGGAGCTACCGCTTCAGCTACTAGCATAGAACTCTCATCCTGAACGGAGATATATCCATCACGATACCAGGAGGTGAGTGCCAGGTTTCCGCCGCCTTTCACAACAATGCCATAGGGACTAACATCAGATGCTGAAGCTTGCAGACCTTGTTCAATCATCTGGTTCAGCAGAGCTTCACGACTGATCATCGTTGTATTCACGCGTACACTGACCGCAGGCGGCTCATTGTTTGATGCACAAATAGCTTCCGCCGTGTCGACACCGTACTCGGTAATCCAACGTTCCACTAACCACAACGGATGTGAATATAATATCGATATCCGCTGCGCTTGACTTAGCCCCTCAGGCAGAACTGGCAGATCACCAGCACGCAATACACTGCGCAGCACGCCGTTAACCATCCCTGAGATTCCCTGGTGGCCTTTTTTCTTCGCTATATTAACAGCCTCATTTACAGCTGCATGGGACGGTATACGATCGAGATACATAATTTGATATAAACTAAACCGCAGTAAATTACGGACCCATGGCTGTAGTTTGGCTATCCCTTTACTAACAAATCCTTCAAGCACATAATCCAGGGTGTTCATCCGCGAAATAGAGCCATAGACAAGTTCTGTGACCAGTCCGGCATCTTCTCTGCTAAGCGTTGCCTTCTGTAGACTGCTGTTGAGCAGCAAATTGCTATAAGCACCTTGCTGCTCAACTTTAACCATTATATCAAGCGCGATTTCCCGGGCAGAAGCAGGGGTAACCTTACCCTTGTTGCCAGCTCTGCCGTTGTTGCCAACTGCTTTAGAGTTATTCCCCTGTCTCTTACCAGCGCTAGGATTTACTGCTGATCGGCCAACACCATTTCCACCGCCGCTCAACCTAACACCGTCCCTGGCTTCATAACAGCACCACGGCTAAAATCGGCCGCACTCATTGCTTTTTTGCCAGCAGGTTGAACCGTTGTCAGCAGCAGACTTCCGTCACCTGTTTTCACTTCGACACCTCGTTCAGTTACAGAAAGCACCGTTCCTGGAGCACTATCGCTTGCTTTCTGCGCTTCAGGCAGCTTAGAAGCCCAAGCTTTAAAGGTCTCACTATTCCAGAGCGTAAATGCGCCGGAAAAAGGAACTAATCCACGAATTCGATTATAGTTGTCACGTGAGCTAGCGTTCCAATCCAAGCGTTCATCCTCGCGATTAAGGTTAGGGGCATAAGTTGCCTCACTATCGTCTTGCTGAACAGCTTGAACTTTTCCGCTTACTAAACGTGGCATTTCAGACTTTAACAGATCTCGTCCAGCCAGGCTCAGCTTCTCAAAAAGAGTTCCAGAGGTATCCTCATCCTCAATAGCCACTTCGACACGAGAGATCATGTCACCGGTATCCAGCCCCTCAGCCATATACATCAAAGTAACGCCGGTCACTTTCTCACCATTGATGATACTGCGCTGAATCGGAGCACCTCCCCGATATTTAGGAAGCAACGAACCGTGTACATTCACACAACCATTCCGCGGTAAGTCCAACACAGCTTTAGGCAAAATTTGACCATAAGCAGCCGTGACGATCAAATCCGGCTCATAAGCTGCCAGCTCGGCGACTGCCTCAGGACGACGCATGCGTTCTGGCTGAAGCACAGGTAATCCGAGAGCTAATGCGGCTTCCTTAACTGGTGAAGGAGCCAAGATCTTTTTTCTCCCCTGCGGACGATCTGGTTGGGTGATGACAGCTACAACTTCATAGCCTTCATCTACCAGCATTTGCAAGCTTGGCACCGCAAAAGCTGGAGTTCCCATGAATACAATCTTCATATTCCTCACTCCTCAGTCTCGTTAGCAGTCATCTCGTATACTTTTTCAGCGATATCTGTAAATAGAACTCCATTCAAATGGTCAATCTCATGCTGAAAAGCCCGGGCAAGTAAACCACTGCCGGTTATCGTAATCTCTTTTCCCTCACGGTTAAGGCCACGAACAGTTACAGTCTCCGCACGGCGTACATCACCATTCAAGCCAGGAATACTAAGGCATCCTTCTGGTCCTAGCTGTTCACCTTCCATGCTGATGATTTCAGGGTTAATCATTTTGATCAATCCATGCTCTTCATCCGCATCCACCACAATTAAACGTTTCAAAATTCCGACTTGGGGTGCCGCCAGCCCTACTCCTTCAGCGTCATACATCGTATGTGCCATATCATCCAGCAATTTTTTAACATTAGGAGTAACTACAGCTACTTCTTTAGCTTTTTTGTGCAATACTTCATCCGGTTCTTTAACGATCAAACGTATAGCCATTACAAAACACCTTCCCGTTCTGAACATTTCTATATTTAAAGTCAATTGATAAAGCTCTTTTTTTACATTGTAACATGATACGGATTTACATCAACATCTGCGGATCCACATCAATGCTGATCTGAAGACCGGTATCCCGCACAGAATCCTCTAACTCTTCAGCCACTTGGCGGACAAGTCCAATCACATCGATGGCGCCGCGCCATTTTATCATACACTGGAATCTATATCTACCCTTTAATCGAGGGATAGGTGATGCCACAGGACCCAACAGATCTAACACATCGCTGGTTAGCTTATCGAGACTTCCATACCACCTTAGCTGTCTGGCCTTTCCCTGAAGATTCAGAGCATAATTCTCTGCCATCCGCAGTAGAAGCGGCAGCTGTTCATGAGACAATGTGACCAGGATGAGTCTGCAATATGGCGGATAATGGAGGCCTCTGCGATGCTTCAGCTCTTCACGTACAAAAGAGAGATAGTCATGTCCGCTGGCATGAATAATAGAATAATGCTCTGGCGTATAGGACTGAACGACCACTTCGCCTGGAAGCTGGTGCCGGCCTGCTCTGCCTGCAACTTGTGTAAGCAATTGGAATGTCTTCTCTGCTGCGCGAAAATCGGGCAGGTTCAAAGCTGAATCTGCTGTGATTACACCAACAAGAGTGACATCTGGAAAATCCAGTCCCTTTGCTACCATCTGAGTGCCCAGGAGAACATCCGCTTTTTTGTCTCTAAATTGGTTCAGCAGCTTCTCATGCGAGCCCTTTTCTGTTGTTGTGTCCACATCCATACGAATCACTCGTATGCCTGGGAATAGCTTACCAAGCTCTTCCTCCACCCGCTGTGTACCCGTTCCGAAAAACCGGATATGCTCACTACCACACTCCGGACAAAGCTTAGGTGCTGGTTCAGCATGTCCGCAATAATGACAACGCAAATTGTCACTACGGCTATGATACGTTAGTGAGATATCACATTCTGGACAACCGGCTACGTAACCACAGCTACGACACATGACAAAGGTTGAGAAACCTCTACGGTTAAGCAGCAGCACCGTCTGTTCTCCGCGTTCCAGCCTCTCTTCCAGTGCTGAATGAAGCTTTCGGCTGAACATCGAACGGTTGCCTTCTTTAAGCTCTTCCCGCATGTCTACTACGTTCACCTTTGGAAGTTCATTTCCAAGCGCACGGGTAGGCATCTCTAGCAGTACCGGTGAAAAGTGAATATCACTCTGCGATCTTGCAGCATGATAGCTTTCCAGCGAAGGCGTAGCAGAACCTAGAATCACAGCTGCGCCACACTGTTCCGCTCTACGAATAGCAGCATCACGGGCATGATATTTCGGATTCTCCTCCTGTTTATAAGAGGTTTCATGTTCTTCATCCATAATAATCAACCCTAGGTTGGAGAAAGGAGCAAACACGGCCGATCTTGCGCCTACAGCGACTGTGGCCTTTCCTTCACGGATTTTACGCCACTCATCGTATCGCTCACCAACAGACAGCCGGCTATGCATAACCGCGACACCGCTGCCGAACCGCCCCTTAAACCGCTCCACCATTTGTGGTGTTAAAGCAATCTCTGGCACAAGAACAACAGCCTGTCTGCCCTGATCTAAACAGCGTTTAATACATTGCAAATAGATCTCTGTCTTACCACTACCCGTAACTCCATGAAGCAGAAATACTTCGTGAAGCTGCTCCTCTAAGGTTCGAGAAATTCTTGTATATACGACCTCTTGTTCCGCTGTAAGCGGCAGAGGTGTGGTAGGTTTAAAATCTCGTCCTTGATAAGGATCGCGATAGACTTCAATTTCACTGATCTCGATAAAACCTTTTTCCTCCAAGGCCTTTACAGTACTTGCCGTTACTTGGAGTGCAGACAAAACTTCTTTAAGGGCCATAGGGAGTGTAGCTTCCATATCAACTAAAAAGCTCAGAACTTCCTTCTGGCGTGCGGATTTTTTTGGGAATTTGTTCAAAGCCTCACGGGCAGCAGTGACACCTATCGCCAGATCGACTGCCTTGAGCTTTTTCTTGCCCATTTTATCCTTAATGGATTGACTCTCTATAAGTACTCCACGCCGCAGCATGAACTTCACCGTCTCAGCAGCCTCAGGAAATGCACGAGTAAGCTGCTTCATGGAAACTTCGCCACTACGTCCAATAAATTCTGTGATTAGTCGTTCCTCATCCCCTGTGTCGGCAAACATTGGGAACAATTCATCCTCTGGAAATGCTGTCTCTTCCTGCACATCTCCAAGTGAAATCAGCCGTTCTGCCTTCCCTTTTAGAGCGGTGGGCAACATCGCCTGCAGTGCTGAAATTCGTCTACATGCATATCTTTTACTCATCCAGTCCGCAAGCTCAACTAATTCAGGAGATAAAGGCGGAAGCAAATCCAACACTTCTTGAATAGGCTTCAGGCTAGGACTCACTAGGGTCTCGCCTGATTCTAAAGATACTACAAAACCTTGGACTGTCCGGTGCCCAAACGGAACGGCTACCCGACTGCCCACTTCAATCCATAACTTCAGGGATTCTGGAATACTATAATCAAATGGCCGGTCAGTGCTGCGTACAGGCACATCCACAATGACCTTGGCGATATCCATTATAATGAAGCTCCAGTAATCCGCTCTGCCACGAGCGTCAACAAACGACGAGCAACCTCATCCTTCGACAATTGTGGCAATTCAAGCACCAATCCATTCACATCATATATCGAAACGATATTCGTATCCGCTCCAAATCCGGCTCCTGCAGCCGCTACATTGTTAGCAACGATGAGATCGCAGTTTTTGCGGACCAGCTTGTCCTTAGCATAAAATTCCGTATTGCCCGTTTCCGCAGCAAAGCCGACCAAAAACTGCTTGTTTTTGGTCTTACCGAGTGTTTCCAGAATATCCGTTGTCTTCACAAGCTCAAGCGTCATCGTCTCTCCGCTTTTTTTAATCTTGGAAGGCTCACTATGCTTCGGACGGTAATCCGATACAGCAGCCGCCTTGATCATAATGTCGCAGCTGTCCCACAGTGCGGTAACTGCTTCATACATTTCCTGTGCAGATTGAACACGAATAACTGAAATCTCTGGTTCCAGTGGAGGAGCCTCATCTGTACGCGCAGCAATCAACGTTACCTCAGCACCCATTGCACGTGCAGCACGTGCTAGCGCGAAGCCCATTTTACCGGATGAATCATTGGAGATATAACGCACTGGATCAATCCGTTCTACCGTTCCACCCGCTGTGATGACGATTTTTTTACCCGCAAGAGGTTTGGATGCGACGCTTGCTTGGTGTGCAAAAAAATTCTCAACCACACTCACAATAGCCTCTGGCTCTTCTAGCCGACCTTTGCCAACGTATCCACAT
Organism: Paenibacillus sp. FSL L8-0333; assembly: GCF_037965665.1. Classification (NCBI taxonomy): domain Bacteria; kingdom Bacillati; phylum Bacillota; class Bacilli; order Caryophanales; family Paenibacillaceae; genus Paenibacillus; species Paenibacillus sp. FSL L8-0333. The sequence continues at coordinate 2,806,470 of NZ_CP150186.1, read as the reverse complement.
GCCAGCAGTCCTTCACCAGGCTCAATAAACTGAATGCCCCGGCTAGCGAGAATATTCAAATTATTAAGTACAGCTGGATGCTGATACATATGAACATTCATAGCTGGTGCAACCATAATAGGAGCCGTAGTAGCAAGCAGTGTAGTAGATAACATATCATCGGCGATCCCGTGTGCCATTTTGGCAATTATATTTGCGGTTGCGGGTGCTACCAGCACAAGATCCGCAGCATCTGCCAGATCAATATGTGAAATGGAGGATGGATCTCTCTCCTGGAATGTATCGCTATATACTCGTTGCTTCGATAGTGACTGTAGAGTTAATTCTGTAATGAACTGCTTCGCCGAAGCTGTCATAATGACATGAACCTCGGCTCCTTTTTGGACAAGCTTACTGGTCAAGGACGCCGCTTTATAAGCAGCAATGCCTCCTGTGATCCCAAGTAAAATAGTCTTCCCCTTCAAGCTCTTCAACATGATCTCCCCCCTGTTCCCTACTCTTACAACGAATGGCTATCTTTACGACGAGAAAAAAATAACAACCTTCCGGTTGTCATAAAGAGCCCGGTTCTGGGCTTTCATCATAAATTTAAGACCCGTAATTGCTCCATAACCCAAGAAGAAACGGCAGCGCCTCAAAACAAATAGGCGGCATCCGTTTCTACAATAGGTCATTATTACTTATACTTGAGACTACTCTTCACCGCGGGTTAGAGTAATGCGATCTTCGTAAATTTCCTCAAGAGCAACACCAACAAATTTATGCGATCTAGGATTCTTCACATCTGTCTTGCCACCCTCACGCAATTGTCTAGCACGACGTGCAGCAGCGACAACGAGCGAATACTTACTGTCAACCTTGGTCATCATTTCATCAATGGATGGATATAGCACTGGGACACCTCTTCATAGTTTACTGTTAATACCATTTGACCTTCAGCATAAATTATCTGACTTTACAATGTTCGGCGATAATAATGCTTTCTATTCTCTTACAAGCCAGATCAATCTCATCATTCACTACAGCATAATCATAATGCTGCATTAAGTTGATCTCATCTTCCGCTACAGTCATGCGGTGATCGATCACATCTGGATGCTCAGTACCCCGTCCGCGAATGCGGTCCTTCAACTCGTCCATGGATGGAGGAAGAAGGAACACAAAAATCCCTTCAGGAAATTTCTCTTTGACTTTGAGAGCTCCTTGAACCTCAATTTCGAGAATAATGTCTTTGCCGCTATTGAGAGTTCTCTCTACAAAATCACGGGGAGTACCGTAATAATTACCTACGTACTCCGCGTATTCAAGCAATTGATCGGCTTCGATCATTGTCATAAATTCCTCTTTGCTTTTGAAAAAATAGTTGACGCCATCTTCCTCACCCGCACGCGGACTGCGAGTAGTAGCAGAAACTGAGTAGACAAGTTCGGGCATCTTCGGACGTAGTGCAGTACAAACAGTACCTTTACCCACGCCGGAAGGTCCGGATAATATGATGAGCAATCCTTTTGACATAATACACTCCATTTAGTTGTTATTCGTCGTTGTCGTCATCTTTACTGGATAAGCGATGCGCCACAGTCTCCGGCTGTACAGCCGATAGGATGACATGATCACTATCTGTAATGATTACGGCACGAGTCCGTCGGCCATAGGTGGCGTCGATCAACATATGCCGATCACGTGCCTCCTGGATAATACGTTTGATTGGTGCAGATTCCGGACTGACGATAGAAATAATGCGGTTGGCAGACACAATATTTCCAAAGCCAATGTTAATAAGTTTGATTGCCATGTTCCGGTAGTTCCCCCCATAAAGTTCTATGCTATTACCTATTCCCGATTACTCTATGTTCGCAGCTTGTTCTCGAATCTTCTCCAGTTCTGCTTTCATATCTAGCACAAGACCCACGAGAGTTAGATGATTGCATTTCGATCCGATTGTATTCGTCTCACGGTTCATCTCCTGAATGAGAAAATCCAGTTTGCGTCCTACCGGTCCTTTCCCCTTCAGGAGGGCTCTGCATTGCTCGAAATGACTATACAACCGGGTCAACTCTTCATCAATATTACAGCGATCTGCAAAAATAGCGATCTCCATCCCGAATTTATGCTCATCAAAAGCGAACGTCCCATCATTTAGTTCATTCAATCGATGTCGAAGTTTCTCACGATATTCAATGATTACGACAGGTGCAAGTTCAACCATTTCAGCATGCATGTTCTCAAGATGGTTCAGGCGCTGTTCAATATCTGCGGCTAGATAACTGCCTTCACGGGCGCGCATCTCCAGCAGAGACTGCAAACACTGCTCAAGTCCCGCCTCCAATACTTCGGAGTAGTCTTCTAATGTCGCAGACACGGCACCCGCAGCCTCGTCTTTGCTGTCCATAATACCGGGTATAGAAAGTATATCACGTAAAGTCAACTCACCAGTCAAACCATATTCGTTCTTAAGCTGCTCTGCTGCCTTTAGATAGGTCATTACAGCAGAGTGATTCAGAACCGGTCTAACTGTCGACTCATCGTGCTCTCTATTGATGGTAACATCTATTCTTCCCCGTTTGATGTGCTGTTGAACCTTTCTTCTCAACACATCCTCATAACCCGTCCAATCCCGGGGCATCCGCAGTACAACTTCGCAGTACCGGTGATTCACCGATTTCACTTCGAACATAATCTTGTAGCCGCCGAATTGCAGGGACGATTGACCGTATCCGGTCATGCTAAATGACAACGGAATCACATCCATTACACTATTGTAATTGATTATTACTAGCGAAACAAGGGGGACAATTTGCGTCCTGATTTCTCCCACACATACTCCATTAGCTGTGCGCTCATATCATAGAACATGAACGGAGTCATCAGATAGATTCCATTAAAATGGGCAGTAGCAACATCTAACAGTTCCTTAGCGATAGCGACACCTTCTGCTCTTCCAGCTTCCCCTTCAAGTCCCTTCATGCGGTTGCGGACATCGTCCGTAAGCTGAATACCCGGAACCTCATTATGTAGAAACTCTGCATTACGTCCGCTTGCCAGTGGCATAACACCAATGAATACGGGGATTTCCAGATGTGCTGTTGCCTCAGCTATCTTCACGATAAGTTCCTGATCATAGACAGGCTGGGTCATAATATAGTCGGCACCAGAGGCAATTTTCTTCTCCAGACGTTGCACTGCCTTATCCAAATGTTTAACATTCGGGTTAAATGCAGCTCCGATTACAAAATTCGCTTTCTGTTTCAAAGGTTTACCTGAGAAGGAAATCCCGTCATTCAGCTGCTTGATCATTCTAATAATCTCAAAAGAGGTTAAATCATAAACCGAGCTTGAGCCGGGAAGATCTCCAAATTTCGCAGGATCACCTGTTACAGCCAGCACATGATCAATTCCAAGCGCATCAAAACCCATCAAATGGGATTGAGTACCAATCAAATTACGATCCCGGCAAGCAATATGCACTAGCGGACGAAGTCCAGTTTTAGCGTGCACCAAATGTCCCAAAGCCATGTTGCTCATCCGTGTGACAGCCAGGGAGTTGTCGGCGAGTGTCAGCGCATCCGCGCCTGCTCTTCTCAAAACTTCTGCGCCCTGCATAAACTTTGCAATATCCAATTCACGAGGTGGATCAAGCTCGACAATAACCGTATGTCGTTCCTTTACCAGATCAACCAGGTTCGGCTCTTTACCATCTCTATCCTCATCGCCAAAATTCTCTTGCAGCGATACACGCTCCACTGCAGGTGGCAACGGTTTAGGAAGCGGTTGCGGTACATAATTCTTCAGTGCAGAGGAGATTTCTGCGATATGCTGCGGAGTTGTACCACAGCAACCACCGATTATCCGGCAGCCCATCTCCGCGAAAGTCTGTGCCATTTGGCCAAAATATTCTGGTGAAGCCCCGTACCGGTATTCTCCGTCTACATAATCCGCCACACCCGCATTTGGATACACAGAGGCTGGCAGAACCAGATTCCCTTGTACAGCTTTGAGCGCTCGCATCATTCCGTTCGGGCCTGTGTTACAGTTAAATCCGATAACATCAGCGCCATCGCCTTCCAGAATACGAAAGGCTTCTGGCAAAGTTAATCCATCTAATGTGCGTGCCGTTTCATCGACAGCTAATTGGCAAACTACAGGAAGCGAGCTGATCTTGCGGAGCGTTCTTAGAGCTAAATGCAGTTCCTCAACATCGTAAAAGGTTTCCAGCATAATGCCATCTACGTCCTCTTTTAGCAATGCAGCAATCTGCTGTGTAAAATATTTTTTCAGCTCTGTGGAAGAGAGATTCGCACGTTTGCCCGCACGAATAGATCCTACAGCTCCTAATACATACCCATGATCTCCAGCAGCCTGGCGAGCGATTCTAACCCCGGCTCGATTTATTTCCTCAACCTTGGATTCTAGACCATATTTGGACAGCCTGTCATAGTTCGCCGAGAAGGTGTTGCTTTCCAGCAGCACTGCCCCTGCCTCAATATAGCTGCGATGAACATCTTCGATTACCCCCGGAGAGGTCAAATTTAATTCTTCATAGGAAATGCCGACCGGGAAACCCTTCTGATATAAGTAGGTCCCCATCGCTCCGTCTCCGACTAATACTTTATTTCCCCATGCGGAACGTAAATCCGGCTTCACAACAAGATCCTCCCCTGCCACATTAGTTTCTAACTTTAGTTTCATACTAATGTAACATAAATCGGTATGGATGATAAGCTTTACAAAAGAAAAGCATTTAGACCAAAATATCACCATGCATGTTCATATGTAAAAAGCTTCATACTAACGTTAATGCCGTTATTTCCATAAAGGAGAGAATACTTTGAAGAAAAAAACAAGAAAGTTTCTGATCCGAAAATACGCTGTAACTTTACTGCTAGCCACTCTCTGCTTGCTGTATATTTATTTGCTAGATTGGCTGTATGGCTATGGGCTGGGTAACGTCGGGTATATCCTTAACTATCTATTCTATACCGCCTCTGAGAAAGCTACTGCTTGTATTTTGCTGCTCTGCTTGTTCATCCCCGATATCTATTACTGGAAAACAGGACATCAACCAGAACGTGGCGGGGAAAGATGACTTCTTATCGCCGCAACGATGATAAGAATTACAGGGATCAACACCATAAAGAAGGGAAAAATCGTATATAACAATCTCCCCCCCTCATTAATATGTTCAGTAAAGCTCCGCGCATTCAACATCGAGCTGAACAGAATGATCAGAGCACAGGGATAGACCATTCTCCGGTAAGGAATCTTGAACAATTCCGAAATTCCTATAAGTGCGGCCGCAAAAAACACAGACATTTTGAAAAAAACGCCGATAATCAGCACCATAACAATTAGAATATCCACACGTTGAATAAAATCGGAGATTGAAATCTTGCTAATCGTGGGCATCAGAGGGAGGGGTGACCGTTTCACTATATCTGTGCCAAGCACGGAAATATTCAGCATCATAGTCAGACTTAAGAGCAAACCTGAAACAAATATCCCCGCGGCGATGACCCAAGGACCTTTTTTAACATTGTTCAGATAGGGCATCAGCATGGTAAAACAAATCATTTCACCAAAAGGGAACATATAGTTCTGGCGAATAACAGAATCAATCACAGGCTGGAACCCATTCTCAAAAATAGGAAGTAATCGATTCAAATTAATTGAGCCCGATAACATCAGCATGATCGAGCAAAATATTCCTATCAGCATTACAAGAGTTGCGAATACCAATGAAGTTCGGGATAATACCTCTACTCCTTTATGCAAAACATACGCAGAAGATAAGATCATCAACGTTGAAATAATAAACAAAGGTGTGCGGTGCATAGTAGCCATAACCAGCATGGAACTGCCATCCCGTAAATCACGACCCGCTAAATTGAGGAATAGGGTAATGTAGAGAACGGAAATCACCGTACCTAAGGATTTTCCCAATAGCTTGCGGGTATAAGCCGTTAAGGGGAGATCCGGAAACTTTCTGTACAAATAAGTGTACCCCGAAAATACAATCAAACCGATCAAATTTCCGAGGAGTATGGAAATCCACGCATCTTTACCAGACTCCATCCCAAGATTCACTACCAGCGCTGTTCCCAGCTCAAACAACAAAGTCAACGTGAAAAATTGGAGTAGTCCTATTTTTATCTTTCCCATAGCTGTCCCTCCTTTATTGTCATTACTTATTCTTGGATTGAAAGGAATCACTTCGCATATCCGTATGCCTGATCACAGCATCAGCCTCGATATTAATCTGGCAGGTTTCAAATATACTCTCCCAATGATCTTTTACTTGTTTCCAGCCACGTGGATTAGCTCTTTCTACTGCTTCACCGAAACCTAGATAATCACTTTTTAATGAACGGGCAGTTGCTATGGCAGCGCGGATCTGTTCTTGAATATTCTTTTCCAAAAGCTTCGAAAGATCGTTTAACACTGTTGGATCTGTTAGATCCAAGCCATTGGGCGATTCCTTTAATCCAGCCTGCTGAGTGACATTAACCGTGAAGATAGGATGCTCTATATCTTTCGCATCCGCGTGGATATGTACCTGTGATAAATACACATTAAACGATATATAGTCCTTCTCCCCTATCGAGACCAATACCGGCATCTGAGATATTTTATTCTTAAGTAGAACGGTACCGATCGCCTCTTCGCCGAGCAGCCATCCTTTAAGCTTGTCTTCTTTAAAAGCTGCAAGACCGGTAACCTTTATTATGGTCTTCGGACTTACGTTCTTTAAATTATCGTTGCTCTCCCTCTGGTCCAAATCTCCAGTCACTAGCACGCCATTGATCACAGGCCCCCCACCCGGAACCTGAATCCCCCGGATAATATCATCCACTTCCATCCGATAGTTATATCCGAATTGTTTAGAGGTTGTCTGCAGCTTCTCCACCAAATCATTGGCTGGAATCCTTCCGAACACGGTCATAGTCGTCATACATTCACTTGCAGGCTGTCCCTTGGAAATAAAAATCAGGCTTGTCAGCCGGGTTTCGCTTTCCCTTTCCAGCACATCCATGATATCCTTGATGCCTTCTTGAGCGAACTTCTCGGAAATGATGACCACCCTAATATGTCCTAAAGACAAAAAACGTGCAGTCTGACGCGAGGCATTAGCTAATGCTTCAAACATAGTGCGGCCGCTACCTTTATAAACCGAAACAGGTGAAGTTCCTCTAGCGTTCTTCCCAGAGATTTCGTCAGCAACGATAACCTGAAAGGATAATACATATTTCTCTTCTTCTGTAGGTCCTCTATCTATGGACACACCGGAAACGATGGCTCTTCTGTTTAATTCCACACTATCCCAGCAGCCTGTGAGACTAAGACAGATCAATACGCAAGGTAAAAGTCCTGCTAAGAAAAAATTGCATTTACTCAGAATCTTGCTTTCCTTTCTTATGCGGCTGTGTCCCTTTAGTCTTATCAAGAATTTTTGGAGATAGGTTCTGTTCATGTCCGGTTGTGATCTCCTTCCCTTCTGAAATGTTCCCTTGCTGCGCAGTAGCAGGAGCTGGTTCTGCTGTGCCAAGCGCCCACAAAGGCAGCCTTAAGACGGCATCCTTCTGACCTCTGGATGACAAAGGCACTATTGGAGACAAATAAGGAACGCCAAAAGAACGCAGACTGTTCATATGTGCAACCAGTACGATTAAACCTAAAGTAATCCCGTAAAAACCAAACATACCGGCCAATATCAAAAAACCAAAACGGATAATTCTGCCCGCAATCGCCATGTTATACGCTGGAATGGCAAAGCTCGCAATCCCGGTCAACGCGACCACAATCACCATAACGGGCGTAATAATTCCAGCCTCTACCACGGCCTGACCAAGAATCAGAGCACCTACTACAGATACGGTCTGCCCAACTGCACGCGGCATTCTTACTCCCGCTTCCCGGATGATCTCAAACGCACCTTCCATTAGAATAGCTTCGACAAAAGCGGGGAAAGGCACATTTTCCCGTTGCGATAAAAGGTTGATCAGCAAAGTCGTAGGGATCATCTCATAATGAAACGTCGTCAAAGCTATATACACGGAAGGCCCTAGAATAAGCACGATAAAACTGATATACCGAATAATTCGCATCAGAATAGCAATATCGAACCTTTGCGCATAATCCGAAGCTGACTGAAAAAAAAGAGTGAAAACCGCAGGCAAAATCAATACAAAGGGGGTGCCATCTACGACAATCACTACCCTCCCTTCTAACAGATTCGTTGCAGCAACGTCTGGCCGCTCGCTGTTATTGATGGTTGGAAAAGGGGTAAAGGTCTTATCCTGAATCAGCTCTTCGATATAACCGGATTCCATGATGGCATCTACATTAATCTGCTGCAGCCGTTTTCTAACTTCTTCAACCAGCTTCTCGTCCGCAGTATCCTTGATGTACATTAAAGCCACATCGGTCTGAGTTACCGACCCGATCTTCACATGCTCGAGTCTTAGTTTGGGTGATCTTATTCTTCTGCGTATTAATGAGACATTCGTAGCCAAAGATTCAACAAAGCTATCCTTTGGACCACGCACAACTAGCTGAGTGGAGGGTTCAGTGACAGAACGTGCTTCCCCTCCTTCAGTCTCACACATGATGCCACTGTCATAACCTTCAATGAGAATCAGTGTCTTCCCAGAAAGAATTCCGAGCAGCACCTCGTTCCAATCCTCCTGCAGCTGCGCTTCACCTATTTCCAGGGCACGGTTTAAGATGAGGTCATTCAGATTATTTGCTGCAGTATTGCTTTCCTTGAGCATCTCATCCGTAATGGAGAGCAATGAACCCATTACAAATTGATTAACGGTTTCTGTCTTAGCTAGACCATTAAGATGTACCGCAGCAGCCTCAACAACGGATTCCTCACCAAGCTTTACCTGGCGGATTCTAAGATCCGGACTATCTCCCAGCTCGGTTATGATATTGTTTAGCGTCTGCTCCAGATAAATGGTTAATCTCACTCCAGAACCTGGACCTGCCGGGTCAGCTTGCTGTCCCTTACCGGATTTATTTTTTTTAGTTAACCCGTTGATGTTCAACAAGCTCCCCTCCTTTTTTTCATAAACATTGTAGTATTATTCTCGGTTACTCCTTCCATTATTCGGCTGCTTAAAGTCACCTCAGGTTAGAAACACAAAAAAGGCAGTCCAAGAATGCGCTCTTGGACTGCCTTTTTATTATTTTTCTATATTGCTACACTGCCCGTGAATACGACCTCAGCAGGTCCAGTCATATACACATGATTATCCTCTTCATTCCATTCAATATAGAGATCGCCGCCCTTTAGACTAATCCAAGCTGCCCGGTCTGTAAGATCATTCAGCACAGAGGAGACAAGGGTTGCGCAGGCTCCAGTGCCACAGGCAAGCGTAGGTCCTGCCCCACGTTCCCAGACACGCATATCCACTCTGCCCCGATCCAGTACCGTTGCGAATTCAACGTTTACTTTTCTCGGGAATAAAGGATGTACCTCAAGCTTAGGTCCCCATGTGGCAAGATCAAAATTCACTGCATCTTCTACGTAAATCACGCAATGAGGATTTCCCATGGATACCGCTGTGAACTTAAATTCGGTTCCGTCCGCTTCAATCGGCTGAGCGAGCACTGGCTCTGCATCAATAGATACTGGAATTTGCAGACCGGACAATACAGGTTCGCCCATATCTACGGTTACAGTCTCCACAACACCGTCTTTCACGTTTAAAGTAACCTTTTGTTCTCCGGCACCAATCGTTTCTATTACAATCTGCTCTGAGCTTACCAGTCCGTGGTCATATACATATTTAGAGACACAGCGAATGGCATTTCCGCACTGCTCCGCCTCCGAACCATCAGAATTCATAATACGCATCTTGAAATCGCCACGCTCAGAAGGCAGGATATATACCAGTCCGTCAGCACCGATTCCAAAGAACCGGTTGCATAGGGTTACAGCAAGCTCCGCTGCATTACTTGGCAGCTCTTGCTCGCCGAAAACAACGATGAAGTCATTACCGAGGCCGTGCATTTTTGTGAATTCCATTAAAAGTCCACTCCTAAAGGTTATGTTATGTTAGCATTCGCTTAAGCTTAAAGTTCTGTGTAATTGAGCATTTCGCAAGCATATGAGCGGTTAACTGCAACAAGTATACCTTTAGGAATGGAGCATTAGTATTGACTTTATGCTGAAATTTTTGTACTTTTTATCATCGGATTACTGCCGCTGCGTCCACGATTACGTTTGCCGCCCCAAACACTGCCGGCACCCATCAAGAAGGTCGGGATCCCCGCTGTTACAAACACCAGACACCATTCGCGGAAATTGAGCGGCACTGTTTTGAAGACAGGCTGGAGCACAGGCACGTACATTACGGCCAGCATCAGTAAGACTGATGACAACACGGCAAGCACTAGATACTTATTCTGGAACGGATTGCGGTGGAACACTGAACGCGAACTGCGGCAATCGAACACATGGATCAACTGTGCCATAACTAGTGTTGCAAAAGCAACGGACTGTGCCCGAATCAATTGTGCAGGATTCTCTGGTGCTATACGTAAAGTTAGCCAAAATGCTCCTAGCGTACATAAACCAATCAAGAATCCACGGCTTATAATTTTCCAGCCTAAGCGGCGGGCAAAAATATTTTCTTTCGCACCACGAGGTTTATGCTCCATCAAATCCTTCTCGGGCTGATCCACTCCAAGTGCCATCGCTGGCAGTCCGTCTGTCACTAGATTGACCCAAAGAATTTGGATCGGAACGAGTGGTAAAGGCAGACCCAGCATCATGGCAAAAAACATAGTCAGAATCTCTCCCACATTGGATGCCAACAGATAACGAATGAATTTACGAATATTCTCATAGATATTTCTGCCTTCTTCGATGGCAGCAACAATCGTTGAGAAGTTATCATCCCCGAGAACAAGTGACGATGCTTCCTTGGTCACATCTGTACCTGTGATCCCCATGGATATCCCGATATCTGCAGCCTTAATGGCTGGAGCGTCGTTCACTCCATCTCCGGTCATAGCCACTACGTGACCGTGACGTTGTAGAGATTTAACGATCCGAAGCTTATGCTCTGGAGATACGCGGGCGAATACAAACACATTGTCCGATATCTTATCCAGCTCATCATCATCCATCCGGGTTAACTGAGCGCCTGTCAGCACCGTTCCACCACGCTGCAGAATTCCCAGCTGGTGAGCAATTGCCTCGGCAGTTGTTCCATGATCACCAGTAATCATAACCGTCTTAATCCCTGCCCGGCGTGTGACACTGATGGCATCGCGGACTTCACGACGTGGCGGATCGATCATTCCTGCCAAGCCAATAAAGACTAATTGATTCTCCGCATCCTTTTCACTATTCACATGTTCATTTGGACGCATATCCCGGTAAGCCATACCTAGCACACGAAGGGCTCCTGAAGCCATTTGCTCATTGGCATCAAGCACCTTCTGCCGCAAAGTTGGCGTACAAGGCACAACACCGCCCTCCCAAAGCATATATGCGCAGCGATTCAGCAATACATCGGGCGCACCTTTGGTACATACCATCCGTCCTCCCGGATGGCCTACGATCACAGACATCAGCTTCCGCTCAGAATCAAACGGAAATTCCTGTTCACGAGTGTAGGTTACGGCAAGCGTCTGAGCGGTCAGTCCCATCTTTCCTGACAGTGCCACGAGCGCTCCTTCTGTCGGGTCGCCCTTCAGTTCCCAAACGGAAGTGTTGTCTGCAGACTTTTCAAGAACAGCATCCTTATCCTTCCCTTTTCGTTTGCCTCGCACTTCAGACTGGAAGGTCTCAATAATTTCCGCGTTGCTGCATAATGCGCCAACCTGCAACATCCGCCGTAAGCTTTGATCATGTTTTAGATCCACTGCTTTGCCTTTCTCCAGAACCTGTCCATTTGGAGCATACCCTTCACCTGTTACCTCAAGACCACGTCCACCCGTCCATAATCGGGTCACCGTCATTTTATTTTGCGTTAATGTTCCTGTCTTGTCTGAACAGATTACCGAGGCACAGCCCAACGTTTCCACTGACGGCAATTTACGAACGATAGCCTTGCGTTTGATCATCCGCTGCACGCCTAGCGCAAGCGCAATAGTTACAATAGCGGGGAGACCTTCCGGAATCGCGGCAACTGCCAAGCTCACACCAGCTAAGAACATGGAGGTGGCAGGCTGTCCATGCAGAATACCTGCTACCACAACTACAATTGTCAATCCCAGAGATACGTAGATCAGAATCTTTCCTAGCTGCTCAAGCCGATGCTGTAAAGGTGTTTCCTGAGAATCCGTATTTTGGATTAGATCCGCTATCTTACCCATTTCCGTGTTCATACCGGTACGGATTACAACAGCTCGCCCTGTTCCTCTGGTCACCATAGTGCCCATGAAGCCTAAATTCTTCTGATCACCAAGCGGAATCTCTTCTGCACGGATCGCTTCCGAATGCTTCGAGACAGGCAATGATTCCCCAGTAAGTGCGGATTCTTCCACATATAGAGCACTGCATTCCAACCAACGTACATCGGCAGGAATCCGATCTCCACTCTCCAGCAAGACAATATCACCTGGCACCAACATCTTGGCTGGGATAATCTCGCTATTCCCTCCACGTAGCACTTTGGCAGAAGGTGCGGAGAGTTGCTTTAAAGCTCTTAGCGAACGTTCGGCGCGAAACTCCTGAACAAATCCAAGCGCTCCATTCAGTAGGATAATCGCGATGATCGTGATGGCATCCAAGTATTCGCCTAGCAACCCGGATACAAGCGTTGCACCCATGAGCACAAGCACCATGAAATCCTTGAACTGGTTCAACAGCAGGGTAAACGGAGATACTGTCTTTCCTTCCGACAGCTCGTTGTACCCGTTCTCCTTTCGTCTCTCCGCGGCTTCCTCATCACTGAGGCCCGTCCTTGGCTGGACATTGAACATTTTCTGCAGCTCTTCTGCACCGAGACGGTGCCAACTGTTTTGTTCCATGACTTTTCTTTCCCTCCCGGTCGTTTCTTTACTTCCGGCGGCGCACAGCTTTTCCACCTGTTCATGACAAATGTATTCAAGGTCGTCCAATAATATCACCCCTATCCAATTCCCCTTTTGCGCGAATGTCCTAAAGTATGGCATCATAGAGAGGTGAGCATAGACGTCTTCGGTGTCCTTATAAGGACAGGTAAGCGTTTGAGCGAGAAATATAAGATATAAGTATTGTATGAAACTTTTACTTTCTTATATTTAAGAAATTCATTTCACGGCGACAGGAGAGCTTTATCATGGCATTAGACGGCATTGTTACCCGAGCTATCGTGCACGAATTGCAATCATTCATAGGTGCACGTATAGGAAAAATATATCAACCGAACAATCACGATTTAATTTTTAACCTGCGCGGCGCAGGTGGCGGCGGCAAGCTGCTGCTCTCTGCTAATCCAACGTATCCTCGGGTGCATTTTACCGAAAGAAACAGCATTAATCCTTCGGAAGCACCCATGTTCTGCATGCTTATGCGGAAGCATTGTGAGGGAGGGACCATTGAAAGTATTACGCAGGTAGGTATGGAACGAATTATTCACATAAACGTCAAGACTAGAGATGAGCTTGGTGACGTCTTTGCCAAAAAGATCATCATAGAACTCATGGGTCGACACAGTAACATCATTCTTACTGATCTCAGCTCTGGAACGATCATAGACGGCATTCATCATGTAACTCCATCGATCAGCAGCTATCGGATTGTGATGCCCGGCATCGCATACACAGAGCCGCCACAGCAACATAAGCTGAACCCTTTGGAGATTGGCCAGGAGCAATTTCTCAATTTAATCTCGGCTGCTGAAGAAGCTGCACTGATAGAGGATGATGAGGAGGCTGAGCCAGAAGAAATCATTGAGGGTGAGCTTGCTAATCTGATCACAAAAGAAGCAGTAGAGCAAAAACCTGACGGCTCTGGCGGTCCTTCTCCCTCAGCTGACCCCGTGGGCTGGATGGTACATGCTTTCAGCGGAATGAGCCCACTGATTGCTGGTGAAATTGCTCTTCGTCTGAGAAACACCCTGGATAAAGGCGTTACAGAATCCGAAGCAGCATTTCCGACACAATTATGGGTTGCCTTCCATTCCGTAATGGGATCCGTACGCGATAACGAATTTTCTCCTGTTGCAGGTGCAAACGCAAAAGGTAAGATGATTTTTTCTGCGATCCCCTTAACACTTCTGGGTGAGAGTGCGAAACATTACAACTCCATCAGTGAATGTATGGAGGATTATTACGGGGATAAAGCCGAGCGCGATACTGTAAAGCAACGGGTGAGTGATTTGATCCGCTTCCTCAGCAATGAACGGAGCAAAAACGTTAAGAAACTCGCTAATTTGCAGAAGGATCTCGACGAAGCTCAGGATGCTGATCGTTACCGCATTTGGGGTGAGTTGCTTTTCGCTTCATTACACGCGGTATCCAAAGGGGATAAAGAAACCTCCTTGGTCAATTATTATGATGAAAATCAGGCGGAAATGGTGGTTCCGCTCGATCCGTTATTAAATCCTTCGGACAATGCACAACGTTATTTCAAAAAATACAACAAATATAAAAACAGCCTGCTTGTCATTAATGAACAGCTTTTGAAGACGCATGAGGAAATTCTGTATATGGAGAGTCTGCTGCAGCAACTTGCCCACGCTTCCCTCAACGATATTGAGGAGATCCGCGACGAGCTTGTAAGCCAAGGTTATCTGCGAGACCGGAGCAAAAAGGGCAAAAAGAAGAAAAAGGCCACCAGACCCACATTACAGGTCTTCACCTCTTCAGAAGGAATCGATATTTATGTCGGCAAAAATAATTTGCAGAACGAATACGTCACCAATCGACTGGCTTCTCCGAATGATACTTGGCTGCATACCAAGGACATCCCCGGATCACACGTGGTCATCCGAAGTGAGCAATTTGGAGATGCAACGCTGGAAGAAGCCGCTCAGCTTGCCGCTTATTTCAGCCAAGCCAAACAGTCCAGCAGTGTGCCTGTGGACTGTACATTGATCCGCTATGTACGTAAACCAAGCGGTTCCAAGCCGGGATTTGTAATCTATGATCATCAAAAGACACTGTTCGTCACACCCAATGAGGAAAGAATTAAGAGTCTTCCAAATACTTTGAGAAGCTAAATACTAGATATAAAGAAACCTCCAGCTGCAGATGTTGAACATCTAAAGCTGGAGGTTTTTTATAATTCGCTCCGCACTAATTTCATGCCTTTTTGTTTAAAAACTTCAGTACTTCTGTAGAAACCGTAACACTGCCGATATCCCCGTGAAAAATCACGCCTTGACGGGCACCATGAAAGTCAGAACCTCCGGTTATTAACAGATTATAATCCTCAGCCATAACTTGGTAACGTTCTTCTTCCGCAGGTCCATGATCAGAGTGATAGACCTCAATCCCTTTAAAAGCGCCTTGCTCCAGAATATCTCGCACCAGAAGGTCATCCCCGTACAAACCCGGATGGGCTAATACTGGAGACCCTCCTGCCTCAATGATCCACTCGCAAGCTTCCTCCGGTGTGATTCTAGGAGGTGACACATAGGCCGCTGCACCCTCGGCCAAATACTTGTTGAAGGCATCTCTCATATCGGTAGCTGCCCCAAGCCGAACCAGCTCGTCGGCAATATGTGGGCGGCCGATGCTTTCATCAGGCTTCAATTCCCGCCCGATCCCCGCTATAACCTGTTCCAAGGTAATCGCAATACCAAGGTCTTGCAGCTTGGTAATTATCGCTTCATTTCTAAGTGCCCGGGTATCTCTTAGCCCTTCCAAACGTGAGAGAAATTGTTCATTCTCAGGATCAACATAATAGCCCAGCACATGAATGTCTTTGCCACCAGCACGCGTACTGATCTCTACACCAGGCACAACGGTTATTCCGTACTTATCCCCTGCTTCACAGGCTTCCTTCACGCCAGCCACTGTATCATGATCCGTAATGGCAACAGCGCTTAGCCCCTTCTCCTTAGCAAGCCGTACATTCTCCGCTGGCGGCTGCATGCCGTCAGATGCTTGAGTATGGGTATGGAGGTCGCATACATCCTTCGCAGGTAGGTTGCCTGCATTCTCCCACTCTTCCCGCAGAATCCCCATTTTTATGGCATCGTAGTATTCTCCTCGCACGATTCGTGCTTTACGGACGCGAGCTTCCTCCACCATGCCACATTTCGCTGCCAACCCGATCATTCTTTTATTCCCTGACCAGGTGCCTATTCCAAGACGGACTGTATCAAGAGAATTAAATAAATAATCTATCCACATCTTAAACGCTTCCGTACCGTAACCACCTGACCAATAACTAGAATCAAAGATTACTATGCCAATCTCCATCCAGTTGGTTTCTTGCGATATCCAGTAGCGTCCTACTTTCCCCTTTACCTTGCCGTCTATTTCTATGATCAACAGGTTACGCGGGGTTTCCGTCTCAACTAACGCCAAATGACCTATGTAGTCCTCGGTAAACTTTTCGAATCTTTGATGTGCCAAAGATTTATAAGGACCATCCCATTTCAAGTGTTCACGGTCTTCAGCTTCATGATAGTGATAATAAAGCTTCTGAAAATCAGCCTCTGTAATATCGCGCAATACTAGCTTTTCTCCACGTAGAACAATTGACATTGTGATATCCCCCGCTTTAACTATCAGATTTCATTCGAATGCTCACGCAAATAAGTCAGGAAGGTTACTGCAGAAATTGGCAGCAATGTTGATTTTAAATGAATGGCGTAGAATTGTCTTTTAAAAGAGGCATCGGAGATATTCACAATTTTCAACAGTCCAAGCGCAACTTCATGCTTAACCGAAGAGGTCGATATGATCGTTATGCCAAGACCTGCTTCCACCGCTGATTTCACAGCTCCCGTACTTCCAAGCTCCATCACGATCTTCATTGTTCCCGGATCAAGTCCCTTGGAGAACAGCTGCTCTTCCATCACACGCCGTGTTCCTGAGCCCTGCTCACGCAATACAAAAGGATGCTGAAGCACTTGCTCCAAGGTAACCTCTTGCTGCTCCGCAAGTGGATGATCATATGGCACGATCAACTTCAGCTCATCCCCCATCACGGGCTCGATCTCCATGTCCGGATGTGTGACCGGGGCTTCAATTAAACCAAAATTCAGTTGATGCTTGAGGATTTCCTCCATAATTTGCGAGGTGTTCATCACTTTCATCATAATTGAAATGTTAGGATATTGCTTTCCGAAAGGGCCTAACAGCCGTGGCAGCACGTATTCTCCTATCGTAAGACTCGCCCCAAGCTGCAATCTCCCTTCCAGCATATGTGTGAATGCTGACATGGCTTGATCCGTCTCTCGCATCAGCAGAATACTGCGTAGCGCGTATGGCATTAGAGTGTGCCCTGCCTCAGAGAGTACGATTTTTTTGGTGGAACGATTAAACAATTTGGTGCCAAAATAATCCTCCAGCGCCTGTACCTGCATGGTCACAGCTGGTTGAGTCATATGTAAAGTCTGCGCCGCCGCCGAGAAGCTTCCCCGCTCGGAGACCGTATAAAAAATATGCAGCTGGTGAAAGTTCATGCTTCGCAACTCCTTATATTACAAGAAGAAACGTCGTTGCCGTCCTTTAAAGACGACAATCGTTTCCCGTAGAAATCTAAGAATATTATAATTGTGCAGTATATAAATTCTTATATTTTCAAAAAGGACATGCAGACTCGCCGCATGCCTCTTGCCCGTTTCTTTATAGACTATTTGCGTCTTCGCTTCTTCTTCGACAGCTTTGTACGGTGAGAATTACGCAGCAGTGAAAAATAGGTCTTTAAATCTCTCAGCTGTGGCATCACCGAGATTCTACCAAGAAACGAAACGATGATCATAGAATATAATGGCTGGCCTGAGAGATCTCTCTCACCTGTCAATTCCGTAAACTCAGCGATTACTACAGAGTCATCGTCAATTAAATATGCGTTATAATCACTGCTTGAAAAGGGCTTGATCCGATTCTGCATTAGGCACTGCCACATCCATGCAGCGACCTCTTCGGCATTGCTTGCACCATTGCTGATGCGGTCCATATAACGGCTCTTCGCATGATTTGTTATAACGATGTCGGCGACCCTGTAATCGTTCAGCATGATGTGGAAGGGCTCATAAGTGCTGGGCCAATCCATCCCCTTGTTGCGCATCATCATCACACTCCACCATAAGGGTCTTAGTATGCACTTAATGTTGTCATCTTACCTCATTGCCGAAAGTTGTACAAGTTTCTCCCCTTGAGAGTAATGGCTTTTTTTGTAAATAAGCATAAAAAAAACAGGCGCTGTTTAAGCGCCTGTTTATCTCCTGGAATCACATACTGTAATTACGGGACTTGTCCGGTCCATTACTAGTATACTCTGTCTTAATTTCGTTACGATAAGATCTTTCAATCTTTCGTACATAGGAGAGTCTGCGGACATTCTTCATAACTTCCTCGGCCCGTTCTGCATTTACATACATAACTGCATAATGCATTTTCCGAGAAACATAATGTAATGTTCCGTATTTCTCAAGGTTACGTGCCGCTTTAACGTCACTTACCCAAATGATGTATCCTGTCCGTTCCGCAAACATAAGCTAAACCGCCTTTCTCTCTCTAAATCCTAAGGGAAGCTTATCCGCAGGAGCATTTTCCCCCGCTGCCGCATCCACCTTTAGGGGAAGGATCATTACTTGGTACTTTAATGCTATCTGATACTGAAAAAGCAATCGCTTCCGACATGGAATGCAGAATGTCGTCAAGGGTCTTCTCTGCCAGCTTGAAACGAACAACTTCTTCGAACTGCTCCAGTTCCGCTTCTACTGCCGAAACCTCATCCTTTGCTGAATGATAATTCGGGTGGAAATGTCCGAAACGCTGTGTTTCTTCAAACAGCTCCTTCTTAGTCTGAAGTCGTTTGACCATGGCCTGAATTTCGGGGTTCGTATCAACCCGCCCTTTCCAGTATAAGTAATCCGACACCTCGGCGGATTGATTAATCATATCGCCTAATTCATAGGCGTATGTCAGTACTTCAGCCATATCGACCGTATTTATTTCAGCTACGCTCATGAACTCAGCTCTTTTCTTCGTTAATGATCTACCGATTCAGTAGACTTTTCTATCATACCATAATCACTCGCTTGAGCAGAAGAGGAATTTCTTCGTCCTTTGGGAATAACTAACTTCATTTCCTTCCAGTCTTCCGGAGTGAGCTCTATATCTTCAACCGTTTCACCATCATGAAAGAGCAGTTGTCCGGAAACTCTCCATGGATTCCCACTTATGCGTGAAGGGATAAAATCTAACATCTGATCCTTTAGTGCAAAACGCACCTTGACTCCCCATCTTAACCCTTGCTCCATCACCTTTTGTGCAGTCGAGCTATGATAATGCCGCCATTCTTTGCTCCAGATCTGCGGTACATTTTCTCCACCGAAGAGAATCTCTTCCTCCTGTTCAGGAGCAATAACCGGCAGGTTAAGAAAAGGATTCCCTTTGGACAGCAATCCTAGTTCTACATTCAGCTCTGGAAGAACATACATTGCTTCGGGGTTTCCTGTTTCATGAGGAAACAAACACCACCCTAGGTTTGTTTCCTCTACCTGTCCTCCAATGATTCTGGAAGGCGCTAACCCCGCGGAGTACAGCTCTTTTCGTATCTGTTCCATACATTGCGGGTCCACTATGAAATGTAAAGGACCGATACGTTCAAGGTTCTCCTGTAAACGCGGGTGAGCTGCGATAGCAGCTCCATCTGCTTCCGTCTGACAGGTCAAAATAATTACTTGGGTGAGTGAGGTACGGCCAATGCTTTTTGCCCATTGCTCAAGAGACATTTGAACCACCAAAGGAAGCCCGCCTAGTGCATGCTCACTTATCCATGAGATGATGTCATTCGGTGACATTCCACGCTCAGCTGCAAGTTCCAACCTCTCTTTCGTCAGCCGGAAGCTCCATATCGTATCACTTTGCTGGAGCTCAGCGCAGCCAGCCAGTGTCCATCGTACAGAATAGGGGACCTCTGGTGGAACCAGCACCTCGAAATCCGGCTGCACAATAAACTGTTCCTGTGTATCTCCAGACCCAACAGCAGCGAATGATCCCCTCTCAGCAGATAACATTGGCTTAGCAGCGGTCCAGCAAAAACACAACATACCCTCAGCGGTTTCTCCCAGCTCGCACCAGCCAAAGCCTGTTAAACAACGTAACCAGTTCAAGCTTGATTGTTCAAGCTCATTACGGGCAACGGTACCTGTGAGATTAGCATCCATCATCCAGTCTAATAGCGCGGGCAGCATTATCCATTTCCCGGGGATAAAATCTGCATTTGAGATTATATAACGAAAATGTTGATCGGCAGGTCCCACGCATCCGCAGCGATTAATTACAATTCCATAGAGAATGTCACTCATCGTCGCTTCAGGAAGCTGCAGCCAACGATCCAATAGCTCCATATCAAGCGTGTACCCGGCGCTCTGCCTGCGAATAAGTCCAAGAAACAGCAGGATATCCACCGTCGCAATGACAGAAAGAGTTTTCTGTTCCTCTAAAAGAGAACCCACGGAGAGCCATTGCAAATGCTCCTCGCCAAAAGAGAGCTGCGCCGCTAAGCGGTTTAGGTGCTTTTTATGAATAATCCCCTTGGCTGTCAGCGGCAGTCCTTCCCAAGCGGTGAACAGCAAAGCCCGAAACAGATCTATCGCCAGTCCGGCCCCCGCCTCCATGGTAAGACTCACTAAATGCCCGGCAATGAATTGCGGCTGATACGGGAAAAATTCTTGTTCAATTGCCGGTAGTTGATCAACCGGAATCTGATACAGCTTTTCGCCCAAAATTTTATGCCTTGCAGTTAACAGCCCCTCGCGGCGCAATTCGTTCATTGCAAGCTTTTGCTCAGCACGACAAAGCGCCACAGGGCGCAATCGTTCTTCTTTCCCTTCTTCAAACGGCTGGGCAGCATAAGCTGCACATAACCGCTTTAAGACCTCTAATGCTTCTGTTGATAGCTGGTTCAATGAATGGTTCGCTCCTCTCCACTCGGCATCTTTTTAACGACATATTCATAACCCTGCTCAGTCAAAAACATCCGGCGGCGCAAAGCGAAATCCTGTTCCCGGCTATCTTCAGATACCAGTGTATAAAAATAGGCTTTATTCTCCCCCGCTTTTGGACGGAGGATTCGACCTAGTCGCTGAGCTTCCTCCTGCCGGGATCCATAAGCTCCCGAGACTTCAATAGCAATCGACGCGTCAGGTAAATTCACCGCGAAATTCGCTACTTTTGACACCACCAGTACCTGTATATCTCCCTCGTTAAAAGCCGCATATAGCTCGTCTCTTTCACGCTGCTTCGTTTTGCCGGTAATTAAAGGTGCCCCGATCCTGTCAGCCAGTTCACTTAACTGGTCGAGATATTGTCCAATAACCAGTACCGAAGAGCCTGCATGGACCTTTAGAAGCTTGGCTACAATCTCAGCTTTGGCAGGATTGCATGAAGCCATACGAAATTTTTCTTTTGCCGCCGCGTACATATATTCTTGTTTAAGCTCCGGATTCATGGGCACAATGATCTCTACACATTCCACTTCAGCGATCCAGCCCTGCTGCTCCAGCTCCTTCCAAGGCAGATCGTAGCGTTTCGGTCCGATTAAAGAGAACACATCCCCTTCCTTCCCGTCTTCTCTAACCAAAGTGGCTGTAAGCCCCAGTCGACGTGTAGCCTGAATGTCTGCTGTAGCCCGAAATACAGGCGCTGGAAGCAGGTGAACCTCATCATATATAATCAAGCCCCAATTGCGTTCGTTAAACAGCTTCATATGGAGAAACGGACCGTCTTTGGACGAACGATGGGTTAATATTTGATAGGTGGCAATGGTAACTGGCCGCACTTCTCTTTTTTCACCGGAATATTCTCCCACTGCCTCCCCGGCCAAATCTGTTCGCTCCAGCAGTTCATCCATCCATTGCCTTACGGATGTTGTATTTGAAGTTAAAATTAAGGTTTCACATTGGAGACTTTCAAGTACTGCTACTCCTACAATTGTCTTTCCTGCGCCACAAGGCAGCACCACCACACCGCTTCCCCCTTGTCCTTCTGTCCCTTGAAACAGCTGAACGGCCTCCTGCTGGTATTCACGTAAGCCAAATGAATCGTTTGCCGTATCAGCCTTGCAGGCATCGAGATTCTCCTTCCAGGTCAAGCTAAGCGCTTGTCCTTCATGATATCCGGCGTAGTCGAGAACTGGATAACCCAATCTCATCAGCTCTTGTTTCAAAAGCCCTCTATTCTCCGCAGGACACGAGCATTCCAGAGGATTTATTCTCAGTAGACCCAACGCTTTTAGACCTTGTTCATCACTCAATTCATCCAAAAGCTCAGGAGCATCCGCTCTTAACATAACGACCTCATTCCGAGTCTCTTGGCCATGAAGAGTCAGCTTTCCATATCTGGACAAAAGAGTTTCGATTTCCTCCTCCAGTCCTGTGGGAACACCCCAGCGTGCAAGGTGATGCAGGTTAGTGATAATCTCCTCAGCAGTATAATTAAGCGCAGCCGCATTCCAAAGAGATAACGGGGTAATTCGGTAGGTATGGTAAGCAGGAGGACTTTTTATCAGCTCCGCGAAGGTCCCTAGCTTTTTCCTTGCCACCTCAAAATCCGGATGAGCACATTCCAGTAAAATTGTCCGGTCCCTGCGCACGATGCAAGCTCCTGATCCATTCATAGTTTTTCCTCCCTAGTGTTCATGTAATTTAAGCTTGCGCTATGTAATTTTGTTTATTTTCATATAACAGGAAAAAGCCCATCCCCGCATAACGGTCATGAGCTTCCCTATCTGACTATTTAATGTAAATGCTGCTGCGAAATATCATGGAGTGCTTCACCAGCTTCATCCGCAAAAATGTCGCGCACAGCCAGATCTCCAATCGACACTACGCCCACCAGCTTCTGGTCACGTGTCACCGCCAGCCTGCGGATTTGCCAGCCAGCCATTAACTCTGCAGCCTCATCTACTGAAGTATTCTCCGAGACGGTCTGAATCTCTTTACTCATTACAGTTTCCACTGAGGTTGAACCAGGATGTTTAGCCGCATAACCTCTAATCACGAGATCGCGGTCAGTAATTACGCCGATCAGTGTCTTATGTTCTTCATTATCAACAACAGGTATAAATCCAGTGTCATAATCTCGCATTTTCACGGCAACTTCATACACATTATCTTGCAGCGTAACCGTTGCAGGCTCCTTCGTCATAACCTCTTTCACTGTCTTCAAGAATGAACCCTCCTAATCATGATCTCCATGTTATGGGAATAGGTTCTCCTCTATGAAACGAAATTATACGATTGTGTTCTCACGCATACAGGAATTCGCCATAGCAATGAGCAGCTTCATTCCGTGCAGCATGGCATCTTCGTCAAAATCAAATTTGCTATGATGATGTGGATAGTCAGCCTCTTTATCCGGATTTCCTGCACCTACAAACATAAAGCAGCCCGGAATCTCCTTAACATAATAGGCAAAATCCTCAGCTGGCATCAGCTTTTCCATCCGAATCACCTCAACAGATTCTCCTAAAGCCGCTGGGGCCACCTCGAAAAACCGCTGAACTTCACCATCGTGATTTACGAGGGGAGGATATCCCATTACGTAATCTATCTTAGCTTCTGCCCCGTAAGCGCTGGCAATAGAAACGGTCATTTCTTCGATTCGCTGGCGTATCAAATGCTGTGTCTCCTCGTCGAATGCCCGCACTGTCCCTGTGATCCGGCATTGCTCGGCAATGACATTCTGGGCGAATCCCCCTTGAATGGTTCCTACACTGAGTACAGCAGGCTCCAGCGGGTTCACAGAGCGGCTTACAATGCTCTGGAGCTGGGTCACCAGCGCCGCTCCCGCCACGATGCTATCAATGGTACGGTTCGGCATGCCGCCGTGTCCGCCTTTGCCAATGATATCTATAAAAAACTCGTCCGCAGACGCCATCAACGGTCCCGGAGCACTCCCTACAGTTCCCATAGGCAATGGAGTCCACAGATGCAGACCATACACCGCATCCGCTCCTTCTAACATGCCTTCGGCGATCATCCCCTGCGCCCCTCCTGGGCATACTTCCTCTGCGGGCTGAAAAAGAAAACGCAGCTCCCCTTCCAGCTCCTCAAGCCGACTGCTGTAGTAAGAGGCTACACCGAGCAGTATGGAAGTGTGGCCATCATGTCCACAGGCATGCATTACCCCTTCATTTTGCGAAACGTAATCCTTCTTGTTCTCCTCTTTAATAGGTAGGGCGTCCATATCCGCGCGAAGAACAACGGTTTTCCCCGGCCGCTTCCCCCGTAATATGCCAAGCACACCATACCCTGTCCCGCTTTTTCTGACTTCAATTCCGAATTTGGCTAACTTATCTGCTATAAATGCTGACGTTTCCTTTTCATGAAAAGACAACTCCGGATGACGATGCAAATGGCGTCTCCATTCCACGATCTCCGGCATGAGCGAATCAACCGCTAAGCTCTTCATAAGTTCTCCATCCCCTTCTCGATAAACCCGCATCCATAGCAAGCGATAGCAGTCCTGTTCACTTTGTTCCAGCCGCGAACGACTATAATTCTTTTATTGTAGCAGAAACGCAAAAAACTGGGTATTGTTAGGCACTGCCTACTCTTGCACAACCTTTAGAAACATACTATCATGAGGTAGAACATCAGCAATCGGATCAGAAATTCATCATTATACTTCATAAGGGGGATATGCGTGCTATGATTTTTGAGAACACGGGCCTCGTAGGATTGAAGAGTGATCTTCTCTATCTGGACGAGAGTGCCACAAAAGCTGGCTTCATCCGCTGGCAATGGGAATACTATCGTGCCACTTACGACTGCAAAATTGAAGACCCACAGGATGGTGGCGAATACTTCCTACGCATTAACACTCGCGCTGTCGAGGGAAAGCTAGAGAAGTCTGATGCCGTACTTGCAATTGAAGCCGTATACTTAGGAAAAGCAACCTTCCCTCATGGCCTGGAATATGAATCTCCGGTGCCAAAACCAGTATTGGACACTGCTGCTAAGCGGATTCTTGAATTAAAGCAGCTGTTAGAGGCTTGAGTAACAGAAAGGGAACGACGAAACAAAATGTCAGCCTGCCCAAAAGAGGAACACCCGATTTCCAACTACTTATCTTAACACTACTACTTGTGGGTTTCGGTCTAGTCATGGTCTTCAGTGCTAGCTCAAGCTTAACATTAGCAAGCTCGAAGTTCGGTAATGACCCTCTATATTTCATTAAACGCCAAGTGATCTGGATCGTACTCGGAACCGTTGTTATGTTTATAGCTATGAACATTCACTACAGTAAGTTTAAGAAGTGGTATGTACCTATTTTTATCATCACCGTTATTCTTCTGCTCGTGGTAGCCTTCTCTGAAAAAATTAATGGTGCCAAGAGCTGGCTTAGTATCGGGAAACTTGGAATTCAACCCACCGAATTAGCCAAAATATCGATTATCCTGTATATCTCAGCACTCATCACCAAAAAAGGTGAACGGTTTAGAGATTTCCGTACAGGATATATCCCTGTAATGGTTATCGTGGGTATTGTTGCCGGACTTATAATGATGCAGCCGGATTTAGGTTCTTGCCTCATTCTCGTAGCTACCAGCGGACTTGTTATTTATGCCGGTGGTGCCAGCATGAAGCATATTCTGGGCTCTATAGCACTGCTAGTGCTGGGTGTAGGACTAGTTATAGGCGCCAAAGCAGCGATTGATTCCTTATCTCCATCCGATAAAGCCACTGACACTCAGGATTATAGAAAAGGTCGTATCGTTGCCTTTTTAGATCCTTATCAGGTTGCTGAGGGTGATGGTTATAACATTATTCAATCCTTAACCGCTCTTGGCCAAGGTGGAGTAAGTGGTTCCGGCTTCGGCAAAAGCATTCAAAAGCTGGACTATCTAAAATACCCTTATACGGACTTTATCTTCCCCGTAATTGGTGAAGAGTTCGGCTTTCTAGGGACCTCCATATTTTTGATGTTATATCTGTATTTTATCTGGCGGGGTATTCTAATCGCTTTAAGGTGTAAGGATCCCTTTGGTACGCTCGTCGGAATTGGGATTATGGGCCTCATAGCCATTCAGGCCTTTGTCAATATCGGTGGTGTAACCAATACAATCCCTCTTACCGGCGTTACCTTGCCGTTTATCAGCTACGGGGGCTCTTCACTCCTTGTCAGCATGCTGTGCATGGGAATTATGCTAAGCATCTCAAGAGAAACCAACCTTCCTGCCAAAGAGGAAGTAACGAAATCTGTAACAACGGTTAGACAGGTTCGTTCCCGGTAAGCTTTATAAAGCCGGAGGTTAGGGGATATACACATAAAAAAGCAGCCCAGGGAATTAACCTTGGACTGCTTTTTTGTGTACAAGTTTTTTAAGAGATTTCATCATTCTTGAAAGCTACGCCTTCAACTTTGACATTTACCTCAACAATATGAAGTCCAGTCATGCTCTCCACAGCTTCACGTACGTTCTGCTGAAGCATCCGGCACACTTCGTGGATCGGTGTTTCATAGAGAACGATAATTCGTAGATCTACTGCTGCTTCCAGCTGTCCTACTTCAACGGTAACGCCCTTCTGAACGTTCTTACCGCTTAGACGTTTCGCCCAGCCTTCTGACAGGCCACCAGACATGGCTGCAATTCCCGGAGTCTCCAAGGCAGCCAAACCGGCAATTTTTGAGACGACGTCATTTGAAATTCGTATATTTCCCATTTCCAGTTGAAGTTGTTCTGCCATGCCATATCCCCCCTACACTCATTATCAATTATTGTAATTCCAAAACAGGCTAAAAAGCAAATCACTTTATCGCTTTCTCGTTTACACCTAGGAACAATTTGGGTATATTGATTATGAATTCAATCTAAATACATAGATAGGAGTGTCCTTTACATTGAAAAAATGGATTTCACCATCACTGATGGGTATCACCTTTATCCTTAGTGCAATCGGCCATTATGCCGATTGGGATCATACCCTGCAGTTCATTCTCTCAGCAATCGCTGTGGTGTTTGTGGCTGGATTTCTCGGCCGGGCTACTGAAAGTGTAGCTCATTATGCCGGACAGCGACTGGGCGGCTTCCTTAACGCCACCTTCGGCAATGCTGCTGAGCTAATCATTGCCTTCTTCCTGGTCAAGGAAGGATTGTTCGACATGGTCAAAGCCAGTCTTACCGGTTCTATTATCGGCAACCTGTTGCTTGTTCTAGGATTGAGTATTTTCGCCGGCGGGATGAAGTTCAAAGTTCAGAACTTTAACGTAACCCTTGCCGGAATGAATGGCTCCTTGATGATCGTTGCCGTCATTGCCTTATTTGTTCCCGCTATGTTCTTTACCACCCACTCTATTACGGAGAAGGATACAGATGTGCTCAGTTTAATCGTTGCCGGGCTGCTCATCGCTTCGTACATTGCTTGGCTAATCTTCTCCATGATCACGCATAAGAAACATCTAGAGGACGTTACAGAAGAGGGTAAAGAAGAGTTAGCCCATGAGCATGCCCCTGCATGGTCCAGAAACAAATCCATCCTTTATCTAGTGCTTGCCACCGTAATGGTAGCCTTCGTGAGTGAGTGGCTGGTAGGGACGTTAGAGACTTTAACAGAACGTTTCGGATTCAGCGAGCTGTTTGTAGGTGCGTTCCTCGTAGCCATCATCGGTAATGCCGCAGAGCATAGTGCAGCCATTATGCTGGCCATGAAGAACAAAATCGGTGCAGCCGTAGAAATTGCAGTTGGAAGCAGTCTCCAAATCGCCCTGTTCGTAGCACCTGTCCTAATCTTCGCCAGTTATTTCATGGGTGATACAATGGACATTGTTTTTACGACCATTGAGATTGTCGCCATCGGTGTAGCCGTCTTTATTGCCAAATCAATTACCCAGGACGGCTCGACTAACTGGTATGAGGGCCTTTTGTTATTAACTGTTTACCTGATTTTAGGAGTCTCCTTCTATCTCGTATAATTATTATTAACCATTGTACACAACAAAAAGCGCACATGAGCGATTCGTCCTCATGTGCGCTTCTATAAATACTTAAGAAACCGATATTTATTCTTCTTTCGCTTTGTTGTTCAAAGCCTCGTAGAGTACTGCTAAGTTACGCTCCAGCTTACTTAGTACCATTTTACCAGTAATTTCTGGGACCAAACCTGCTCTAACCGCAAAATCCACTTCTCTGGAGAAACCGTACATCTGGGTATCCAGCACTTCCTCATAGAGAGGGCAGTAGCGTGTTGCCAGATTCTCCATCTGCACTTCTATAAGTTGCTGAATTTTATCGGCATCTTCTTGTAGAAGATTGATTGCTTTAAGATTATACTGTTCCTGTAATTCCGATGAAGTCATGCCTCTATCCCCCCCATGTCCAAAAGTTAAGCTGCTTTTACTATTTTACTTAATATTAGACGAAATCCGGTATCAATACAACAATTCAGTTTATACTAACCATATATTTAAAAGAACCTGCTGCGTTATCCTATCAAGTTTCATATCTACTTCTAGAAAAAACGCCCCACCGAAAACCGGTAGGACGTTTTTAGCACGACTATTACTCAGCAACAACTGTGAATTTCAAACCGTGTTTTGCAAACACTTCAGTCATTGCCTTCTTAGCTTCTTCAGCATCTGCCCCATGAACATGAAGCTCATAGCTCTGGCTGGATACCAAAGTAGTGAACAAACCAAGGATACTTTTAACATCAATGTACTTGTTGTCCGCTTGAAGAACGATTGAAGAGTTGAACTGGCCTGCCGTTTGGGCAATATCGACAATTGCCGCATTGTTACTGGACATAGAAATCCCTCCGCAACTTGATTATAAAACTTTAGTCTTTTGTTATCATTTCTTATGATACATTGAATCCGCTTACTTGTGCAAGGAGTTTTCTTGTTATTACATTTTATTTCAAGTTTTCAGGATTCAGACCTTCGAGTTCCGGCAACACAAAAATTCCATCCTTACGGATCAATACATCGTCAAAATAAATTTCTCCGCCGCCATAATCTGGACGTTGGATCAACACAAGATCCCAGTGAATGGAGGAGCGGTTACCGTTATCTGTAACATCATATGCTTGTCCTGGCGTAAAGTGCAGGCTGCCTGCGATTTTTTCGTCAAAAAGAATATCATTCATCGGGTGAAGAATGTAAGGGTTAAACCCGATAGCGAATTCGCCAATATGACGTGCGCCGTCATCTGAATTCAAAATCTCGTTCAAACGGGCGGAGTCATTGCTGGTGGCTTCAACAATTTTTCCGTTCTCGAATTTGAATTTGATATTTTCAAAGGTCACTCCATTATATACTGACGGTGCATTATAGCTGATCGTTCCATTTACAGAATTGCGAACTGGGGCGCTGTAAACCTCGCCATCCGGAATATTTTTTTGCCCGGAGCATTTCTCTGCACCGATTCCTTTAATCGAGAACTTAAGATCTGTTCCAGCACTCAAAATATGTACCTTATCCGTTCTGCGCATGAGATCAGCTAAAGCATCCTGAGCCTTGTCCATCTTGGCGTAATCCAAATTACACACTTCGAAATAAAAGTCTTCAAACGCTTCAGTGCTAATATTCGCAAGCTGAGCCATGCTCGCATTCGGATAACGCAGCACTACCCACTTCGTGTGCTTCACACGTTGTTCACTGTGCACTGGATGGGAGTACAACGAGTTATACAATTTCATATTTTCTTCAGGAACATCAGACAGGTCATTCACATTCTCACCTGCACGAATCCCGATATAACAATCCATTTGCTTCATCCGGTTCAAGTCAATTTCAGCCCATGTCTGAAGACTCTCACGAGTTGCGTATTTAAGCATGCTGCGCAGGACTGTACGATCTGTTAATTGTACAAAAGCATGACCGCCGGCTTTGCCGATTTCCTCTACAACTGCTTTAATTAAATCTCTTTCATTGCCAATCATTTCGACGAGCACGTTCTCGCCTGGCTGGACATTTACGGAATAACCGACTAGGTTAGCCGCCAGCTTTTGAATTCTGGGATCTTTCATTGTGTATTCTTCCTTCCTCTGTCTAAAAAATAAGCAAGCTTTTCTATTGTAGCACGCCCTGTATGGAGCGCAAGACCTGTAGCATAATGTGAAAATCAACGAAAGCCTGAAAAATTTACCTGTGATACATAAGTTTCATTATCAGATTTATTCCCCGCTTCCAAGTAGGTAACCTTACGATTTAAGGTGAGCTTTCTCGGCAGATTATGTTTTGTATCAACCGTTAAATGGTAGACTGTCTCAACATTAGCTTGTTTCAGCTTTTGCTGTAATTCATTATTTTTCTTCTCCCACAGCTCCACTAAAGCTTGCGTAACCGCCTGATCGTTCTTTGTTATTTTTCCAGCCGAATCAGGTGTTTCAGGTCGAAGGTCTTGCATCTCTTTTTCTAATTCAGCAGTCAGCTGCTTTCTGGCCTCAGCAGGCGTCAGCTCGATCCGCAGCACATTTGTCCCTCTGCCTGCACCCGCATCTTCAGTCACATTAGCCTCCATGGATTGCAGCTCCTCCAGCTGTTTTAACGGATTAAGCAAAGCAAGCGGATTTCCGTCCTCAGATGAACCTTCAGTGGTCAACGCTACCCATTCCCCCTCTTTTTTCTCTAGCTGACTATGGAAAGCTTTCATAGAAGTGATGCCGCTTTTTAAATCTTTAGCGCTATTAGCTGCTTTTTTTGTGGATGAGGATTTATCAGGAAGCAGTGTATACAGATTGACCTTCTTATGGTCCTGTACTGTGCCTTCGTAAAATATCATGGATTCCGGAACGGTCTTTCCACCTTTTGTAAGCATGGTTGACCCTTTAAAAGTAACCCCATCGCTGCCCGTTATACCCGCTAACACCAAACTTAGATCTTTCTTGGCTGGTTTGTCTCTAATAACGCTGCAACCGCTGTTGAACACGCAGGACAAGGTAAAAATCATAAGAACTAACCCCTTTAGTAACAATGACTTTCTCACGGTCATCAGGCCTTTCTTGGAGTATTTTACTTTACAGCCCACTATAGGGTTCTCCCTTCCTGCGCGCCTTATACAGATGCAAATACGTTGCTGCTATCGTTTTCCATACATTGCTCTAACTTATGCGCGTTCGTCGCTTGCTTTCGAATGTCAGTACATACCACCTTCAGACTCACGAAGTTACCGCTGCCAGTCGCCGCACCGTTGTCGCTTTCGGACACAGCTGACCTTAATTACAGTATTTTGCGATATTTCGTATGCCAACGGACTCCATTGCAGCTATTGATCCGAAATGCGTCCGATATGCCCCTCTTATTAAGGAATAGCGTCTCCGGAGTCCGAAAACATGCTTAAAAAGCTAAAATCACGCAAATAACGTCATCTGAGTCCGATGCACGTTGGATGCTGTGGACGCAGATGAAACGCGAAGCTAACGTGCAACACAAAGAGCAGCATTTCTCCAATATCGGAGAACCGCTGCTCATGTGGGAGTCAGATACTGATTTATTAGCGTCGACCTATCTTAAATGTGCGTACATTTAAGATATAGACTCAATTAGGTAGTCGCAATCTTGTGCGCATACAAAGTCACCGTAAGCATGGAGCCATTATCAAATGTAATGCGGTGGTGCATAGGAACCTACTTCACTCTCACCTTCCTTTTTCAGAACTATTCAATGTGTCCATACATATTCGCTAATGAATCCGCGTGGTGTCGATAGTTAATGCGAGACTTACAGCGCCACAGTCCTGGCTAACTAAAGATATGCACAGTAACTCCCTAACGGACACAACTGACCCTTAACGCAGCATTTCCCGATATTTCCCATACCAACGGACTCCAGCGCAGCTATTGACCTCAAAAACGCACAATATGAGTCCTTTTCCAAACAATAGCGTCTCCGGAGTCCGAAAACATGCTTCAATGGCTAAAATCACGCAAATAACGTCATCTGAGTCCGATGCATCGCAGCAGGATGATAGATACACAGTCGAAGCAGCCAGCCATCTGCCAAAACAAAAAGCAGCGACTCTCCAATAAGGGGAGAACCGCTGCTCTGCTATCTTTTTTTACTTATGAGGCAATCCCTTCACACCACTGCCATTCTCTTTAGTGTCAACGATCACCTGGTTACGCCCATTGTTCTTAGCTTTATACAGTGCCATATCCGCTCGATAGAACAGGGATTCCACGCTTACACGTTCGTCCATCCAGCTCCATTCTGCTATACCGCAGGACACTGTTACATTAGGTTCGGTTTCGTTCATCACCCGCTTGCGAATACGCTCAGCCACATTTACTGCCTGTTCTACTCCCATTAATGGTAAATAGACCGACAGTTCTTCTCCGCCCCACCTCGCAGCAATATCACCTTGTCGGATGGAGGACTTCACAATTTCACTGACCTCTTTTAAAATCTTGTCACCCTTTTGATGACCATAGGTATCATTCACCATCTTGAACTGATCGATATCCACAACGATTAAGCAACCGCAAAAATCTGTAGACTGCCGTTCCTTTATTTCTTCGTCCAGATAATGACGAGCATAAAGTCCAGTTAGGCTATCTCTGTTCGCTAGACGTCTAACTTCGGCATGCAGCCTTGCGTTCCCTACAGCAAGTCCAATATGCCCCGCCATCGCCTGAAGCAATCTGTAATTGTCATAAGAGAAATAATGGGCATCGCGATGCGCCAACATGATGGCACCACGCACTTCACCACCTACACTTAAAGGTGTGGCAATCAGCGACTGCGACCCGGTAGCATTCATTAAACGAGAAGTAGTGTTAGGATTATCTATGTAGTTAGACATGATTAATGATTCCCCAGTAGTATAGACCTTCCCGCCTAAACCTTGTCCTACTTCTAAAATTTCATTTTGCAAGGAGGAATGATTGCAAGCAATAACCTCTAGCCCGCCCTTTTCTTCGTTCATATGTAAAATACAGCAGTAGTCTGCGCCAAACATCTCTAACAGCTCTTCAAACGCAAATTGAAAAATATCCCCTAAACGCAAGCTCTGATTCAGCCGTTGTGTAAGTTCATTACTCATACGCAGCTCACGAATGAGCTGATTGGACCGTTCATACAGCTTGGCATTCTCAAAAGCAGTACCTGCGGTATCCGCCACCATCGAGAGAAAACGTAAATCTACATCCATAAAGATCGAGTTATCCATCACCATGTGGAATACGCCATAAACCCCTTGCTTCCCGCCTAGCGGAAGACCAATTTCTACAATGTGTTGATCTTCAGTATTGGTGTTCAGAGCAACACGGCCGTCTTTAAATGCTCTAGCGCAGACATCATCACTGGACATCTGAAACGGTAAAGGTTTGACCTGCGGATGAGTGCTGCGGTGATCTTGCGACATAAACAGCTCAAGCCTGGCACCAGGGTACATTGCAGAAATGCTATCTATAACCTCCGTAAGCACGGCGTTCACATCAATATTGTCATGCATCCGCTGAACGATCTGAAATAACAAGGAGCGGCGATTGCTCTCACGTTCAGCATGTAGATGAACACTCGCAAGATCAGTTACAAAAATATGTTCAAACTTATGATAGAAAATGGTCCGGTACTGCAACGATATAGCCTCAGCAGTATCTCGTCCACCCATTAAATATTGTTGTGTCGGCATAGCACAGCCCAGGAAAGCAAAAATTTCTTTGTCAACGCGAGTGATGAGCGGTATAGTAAAAAAGCTCATATCCTGACCTTGCACCGTCAGTTGAACAGATGAGGTTGTGCCGGAAAGTAAACTAGCTGCCGCCGCCTGCTCCCATTGGTGCCTCCATCGTTCTTGCTGATCGGCAATATTAGCAAAATATCTGCCTTCAAAATTCAGTACACACCAATCCCATGATTTAGCGAACGGTAGAGCCTCTAGCCCATCGATCCATTCCTCGAAGCTGTCTGCAATCAGATTGGCCAAATATGGGAAGTCATGGGACACTATTTCCGTTTCCCTAAGCCAGGCGGTGGGATCTTCGGAATCTCTACTAGCGTGCAATTTGTCCTGTATCAGCATACGACTGTCTTTATAAGCGTATGCTTTCTGTTCTGACATAACGAAGATCCCCTTTGCTTCTCAATTAAGAAAAAAAACCTTCCCAATTAACATCTAATTAACTATATTTTACTCCCTTTCTTTGTGTATTGCATTATATTTTCCTTATTTCCGGGATTTTTTTTAGGACCAAAGAACTAACGACAAAGAATGACAAAAACTCTTTTAATATGCGCTTGACTTTATATACTACTTTCATATAATATTTATTGTTGAACAAGACTGTAACAAGTCTTACTTGGGCGTAACGTTGTGTCACCCTCACGCATTTCGTTACTGCCAGGGCAGCGGCTGAACTTCCCTGGTAGTGTGGAAGCCAATAATGCTAATCACGGATACGAAATGCGGCGCAAATAGAGCCCTAACCTGAAATTTCAAATATAAAGGAGTCTACTATAACATGGCACGTTACACCGGACCTAAATTCAAACTCAGCCGCCGTCTGGGCATTTCCCTTAGCGGTACAGGCAAAGACCTGAAACGCCCTTTCCCACCAGGACAACACGGCGCTAACCAACGCAGAAAAGTAAGTAACTACGGAATGCAGCTTTTGGAAAAACAAAAACTGCGTCACATGTACGGCTTAGGAGAGAAACAATTCCGTACTCTCTTCGCTAAAGCACAAAAACTTCCAGGTCTTGCGGGCGAAAACTTCATGTTCTTGCTTGAAAGCCGCTTGGACAACCTAGTTTACCGTCTTGGATTTGCTAACTCCCGTGCTGGAGCACGTCAGTTGGTCTCCCACGGACACGTAACTGTAAACGGCAAAAAAGTCGACATCGCTTCTTACCGTGTAAGCTTGGGCGACGTTATCGGTCTTCGCGAGAAGAGCCAAGGCATGGCTTCCATCAAAGAAGCTCTTGCTAACCGTAACCACCTTCCAGCTTACCTGGAATATGCTGAAGGATCTTTCGAAGGTAAATATATCCGTTTGCCAGAACGTTCCGAGCTTTCCCAGGATATCGATGAGAAACAAATCGTCGAGTTCTACAACCGTTAATATCTCGCTTTTAGCGGGTATGACCGAAGCCTCCGGATTAATCCGGGGGCTTTTTGTTATGTCTATATTCTAAATTCCAAGCCGTTTGTTGCCTATTACGCTTTCGCAAATCATACCCTAAATTACTTTATTTATAATTTTTGCACAAAAGTCGAATCTTAAGACCATGAGAATCAGGTAGAAGCGCATTCAAAAACGCCAATTTATGCTATAATAATTCCGTTAAAAGGAGGAATTATCGTCGATGGCTCAAGAGAACAAGAAAAAAAACGCTAAGAAGCCTTCACCCCGCAGATCCGCCCTAAGCAGGTTCGGTTCTGTAGTTAAGTGGATGTTTATTCTTGGAATAATAGGCGTTCTATTTGCCGGTGGTGCTGTAGCAGGCTATGTCGCTTCCATTGTGAAGGATGAACCTGTTCGCTCCGAAGAAATGATTCAGCAGCAGGTCAGTCAAAATGCGATCACCGGATTCGCTTATTTCCGAGACGGCGCACCGATCGGCCAGCTTCGGACAGAAGAAGACCGAAGGCTCATTGAATTCAACGATATCCCCCAGCTTATTATCGATGCAGTTCTCGCAATAGAGGACAATAATTTTAATGAGCATAATGGCGTGGATTTCAAAGGCACCTTGCGTGCCGTCAAACAAAAGCTTCTCAACGAATCCGTTCAGACCGGAGGCAGTACACTCACCCAGCAGCTCGCAAGACGTGTATTCCTGAATCTGGATCGGACAGAAGATCGTAAAGTAAAAGAAATTCTACTTTCTCTTAGATTGGAACGCTTCTTGACCAAGCAAGAAATATTAACGGCTTATCTAAATAAGGTTCCTTTCGGCA
Source organism: Paenibacillus sp. FSL L8-0333 (assembly GCF_037965665.1). Taxonomy (NCBI): domain Bacteria; kingdom Bacillati; phylum Bacillota; class Bacilli; order Caryophanales; family Paenibacillaceae; genus Paenibacillus; species Paenibacillus sp. FSL L8-0333. The sequence continues at coordinate 2,770,496 of NZ_CP150186.1, read as the reverse complement.
ATGGTTCGAATGGCTACAATGTTTTCGGGATTAAAGCAGCAGCCAAGGGGATATTCGGTCTAGACGATCTGGACAAATTGAATGTCGCTCAAGCAGCGTATTTGGCTGGTCTTCCGCAGCTCCCTTCTGCTTATTCTGCATTTAATGGCATAGGTGAATTCAACGAAAAAGCTTTCAACAGAGCTATGGACCGCCAACATCTTGTACTTCGTCGTATGCTTGAGGAGAATAAGATCACTACCTCTCAATATGATGAAGCCCTTAAATTTGATATCAAGAGTTCTCTGGCGCCACATACCAAAAAAGCCTATGCTACATATCCATACCTGATGATGGAGACTGAGCGTAAAGCATCCGAGATCCTTCTATCATTGAATGAAGAGAAAAATGGCACAACGGATGCCAATAGCACTACTGACAATGCCGTGTTACTTGAAGAAGCAAGACAGCAGCTCATGACCGGCGGTTATCGAGTCTACACAACTATTGATAAAAAAGTTTACAATGCAATGCATAGTGTCTCAGAAGACAGCAATAATTTTACTAAAGACAGCAAAACCAAAGGTATGGAACAGACGGCTGGCATGTTAATTGATAACAAAACGGGAGCCATTCTCGGCATGATTGAGGGCCGCGACTTCAATATTGAGCAGATGAATTATGCTACCCAAATGATCCGTCAGCCCGGATCGACTATGAAGCCAATTTCAGCTTATTTACCAGCCTTAGATGCAGGGCTGATTCAGCCTGCCGGGATTGTGGATGACGCGCCAATTATTCTAAAAGACGGCGGAAAAGGATTCCATATTCCCAAGAATGCCAATAACCGCTATCAAGGTCTGGTCACTGCCCGTTACGCACTTAATAAATCGCTCAACTTGCCTGCGCTTAAGCTGTTTAATGAAAAGGTCGGAATAGAGAAATCTTGGGCCTTTACTAAAAAGCTGGGGATCACCACCCTCACAGATGATGATTACAGCGCGCAGACTGGGGTTATAGGCGGTCTCAAATACGGTGTATCCGTAGAAGAGTTAACCAATGCCTATTCCGCTATCGGCAACCAGGGAGCCTTTAATGATGCCTACATGATTGAGAAAATCGTCAATTCAGAGGGCAAAATTATCTATCAGCACAAGGTTAATCCTGAGCAAGTATTCTCTAAGCAAACAGCTTACCTAATGACAGATATGCTGCGAACTGTAATTACAGAGGGTACAGCCAGCACCGTAAAAAGAGCATACAAACACTCTAAAGAAATTCCGATTGTCGGTAAGACTGGATCTACCCAGAATTATGGGGACGTATGGTTTATGGGCTACACTCCTGATGTCACATTGGGAATGTGGGTCGGTTACAAAGAGCAAATCAACACCCTTACGGGAGATACACAAAAACGTCAAGCCCAAACATTATGGGCAAAAGTATTGAATGCTGTCATTGATAAGCAGCCGGAACTATTCGTCACAGACAAATTTGCACAGCCTGAAGGAATTATCAAAAAGACAGTTTCAGCATATAGCGGCAAACTGCCAACATCTCTGACTGATAAATTCACAACGGATATATTTAATACAAAATATGTGCCAAAAGAGAGCGACGACGGGATTTCCAAAGCCAAGTATATTACTTACAAAGGCGTCAATTATATCCCGTTGGAAGGTACTCCAGAGGAGTTCCTAAAGGAAAAAATTGTCGTTAAACGTGAGAAGCCGATACAGGAACTCGTCAAAGAACTCCTGGCTGCCTTCCCTAAGATGAAGGATCATAAATCACTGGAGTATTATATGCCAGCCGATGCCAAGACGGATTTCCCAACAGAAGTTGATCCACGAGTGGACGACGGGGCTTCCCCTGCTGCTCCTGGAAATGTTAACGTCTCTTATAGCACTGGTAAAGCGGTCATCAGCTTCTCCGCTAGCAGCTCGGCAGATGTTGTGGGATACCGCTTATATCGTTCATTAAATGGAGGTTCTTTCCAAAAGCAATCTATACTCATGGCAGATGAGAACAAGGTATTCACGCCGGGTACACCGGCAAGTGCTAATGCAACCTTCTATGTAACCGCCGTGGATGTTGCAGGTAATGAGACGGCTTCTGGCAGCGTTGCTGGAGGGATTACACCAACACCAGAAGCAACTCCTACACCTGATCAACAACCTGGCACAGAGCCGCCTACAGAGCCTGAGACGACACCAGGAGACATTATTGAGGATCCAGGTAACATTCTCCCGCTACCGACGGAAACACCAGCCGGTGGAGGTAACAGTACTGGGGGCAGTAATAATCCCACAGCAGGTAATAATGCAGGGACACGTTAGCCCAAAGATTAATAAATAACTTTACACAGCAAAACACCGTTCCCATGGATTCATCCGGGGACGGTGTTTTTTTACAATTCATTCTAATCCTCAATCGTGGATAGATCTCCTGTCGGAAGATGCAGCTCCCATGCCTTCAGTACACGCCGCATGATTTTACCTGATCGTGTCTTCGGTAGTTTATCCTTAAACTCGATTTCTCGCGGCGCAGCATGTGCAGACAGGCCCGCTTTGACAAAAGCGGCGATCTCCTCTTTCAGAGCAGCAGTTGGAGTATAACCTTCTCTAAGCGAGATAAAAGCCTTAATAATCTCACCCCGCACAAGATCCGGTTTGCCGATTACACCCGCTTCTGCCACTGCCGGATGTTCCACTAATTTGCTCTCCACTTCAAATGGCCCAATACGCTCACCAGAAGAGTTGATAACATCATCAATTCGTCCCTGAAACCAGAAATATCCTTCGTCATCCATATAAGCGGAATCGCCAGAAATGTACCAGCCAGGAATCCGGAAATATTCCTCATACTTCGTCTGATTGTTCCAGATCGTTTTCATCATGGACGGCCACGGAGTTTTTATCGCAAGATTCCCCATAGAGAACGGTGGAAGAACATTTCCCCGATCATCCAGAATCGCTGCTTCAATCCCCGGTAACGGACGGCCCATTGAGCCTGGTTTGATATCCATTGCCGGATAATTACAAATCAATTGTGCCCCTGTTTCAGTCATCCACCAAGTATCATGTATACGCTGATTGTAAAATTTATCTCCCCACCGCACCACTTCCGGATTTAACGGTTCACCAACCGATAGAACATGGCGCAAGCTGCTTAAATCAATCCCCTGTAAGGAGTGCTCCCCTGCACCCATCAACATACGAAAAGCTGTAGGTGCGCTGTACCATACAGATACCTTATTCCGTTCGATTGTCTTATACCAATCCTGAGGACTAAAGCGGCCGCCTCTAACTACATTGGTCACCCCGTTTAACCAAGGGGCAAATATGCCGTATGAAGTTCCGGTCACCCAGCCAGGATCTGCCGTACACCAGTATATATCGTCTTGACGTAGATCTAGCACTACTCTGCCTGTATAATAATGTTGAATCATTGCTCTATGCACATGATAAACGCCTTTGGGCTTTCCTGTAGAACCAGATGTATAATGCATAATAAGGCCGTCATCCAAATCAAGCCATTCTAAATTAAGATCAGCAGAAACGTTAGCCATCTCTTCTGCGAACCCTAAGTTTCCTTGCTCAATATCTGTTGCTCCACCTACTAGAAAAATATGACGAAGCTCCGGAAGCTCTTCTCGCTTGACCCGATGCAGCAATTCAGGCGTAGTTACCAGCGCAACGGCTCCACTATCCTCCAAACGATCCTTAACTGCTGTTTCCATGAAGGCTTCGAACAAGGGTCCTGCTATGGCTCCGATTTTGAGAATACCTAGCAGACTGAAATACAGTTCCGGTTGGCGAGGCATAAAAATAAATACCCTATCTCCTTTACCGATGCCATATTTACGCAATACATTTCCGAACCGATTCGACCGTTCCTGCAGATCGGTAAATGTATAGGATTCTTCCCGTACAGTGTCACTGTAGAGTAGGGCCGTTGCCGCTCCCCGCCCTTCATCAACATGGCGATCAACGGCTTCATAGGCCATATTAACCTTGCCGGTTTCATACCATGAGAAATTACGTTCAACATCCTCCCACTCAAAATTGGCTACTGCCTCCGCATAATCAGACATATTGGAGCTCTGCACACGACCCGGCAAAATTTCGCTATGGACTTGACCCATCACTCTTGCCTCCCTCACTCGTTTGATTTAAGCTTTAAGGGTAAGACTCATGTTTTAAATAATGATGTCAATGCAGTGAATGTGAATTTTTTATGTCTGAATTAGTATACCATAGCAAGCGTTTACATACCATTTTTTTGATCTGAAAGGAGCACTGTCATGGAGCATCGCAAAATCCCTATTTCCCATACTCTCTCCTATATGGGTAGAACGATAACTGTGAGCGGACCCCGATCTCCTGAGGACCTTGAAGCCCTGCATATGCATCAGGATCTAGATGCTTTTCGCAGGCCATTAGAGCAGCAAGAGGCGCTCGTAGAGATCGCCAGCTTGCCAGAAGGCCGTGTGATTACTGCGGTAGAGAATGATGTCATAGTGGGCTATGTGACCTTCCATTATCCAGATGAAATGGAGTTATGGTCACAGGGTGGGATGGAGGATCTTATTGAGCTTGGAGCAATAGAGGTGAGTAATGATTATAGAGGGGCCGGACTAGGCCGGCTGCTGATTTCTACTGCTTTTGAACGGGAGCAATTAGAGAATTGTATTGTTTTTACAACAGAGTATTATTGGCACTGGGATTTAAAAGGCAGTGGGCTGAACGTGTGGGCCTATCGCCAAATGATGGAACGCCTGATGAAGACCGTTAATATGGTTTGGTATGCTACGGATGATCCGGAAATCTGCTCACATCCCGCTAACTGCCTAATGGTTCGCATTGGACAAGAGGTGCCCATGTCCTCTCAGGAGACCTTTGACAGAGTACGTTTTAGACAACGTTTCATGTATTGAGCATTAAATATGCTGCAGCATAAATTCTAATATGGAATGCGAGCGTTGTGAAGATTGTACTGTAAATTCTCTGAAATTCACCTCAGCTGATCCATCAGACTTATCTGACATCGAGCGAATGATGACAAAGGGCGTGGCGTTCATATGACAGACTTGGGCAACCGCCGCCCCTTCCATTTCCACACAAGCTCCATCCATTTGCTCTCTTAATTCAGCTACCATCTCCGCATTAGAAATGAATTGATCACCAGATAACACTTTGCCTATCAAGTACTTTTGACCTAACTCATTGCATGCCTTCTCAGCAAGCTGTACTAACGCAGGGTCTGCCTGGAAGACGGAAGTCTCCTGATAAGGAATTTCGCCTCTTGCGAATCCAAGCCCCGTAGCATCCATGTCATGTTGTACACATGTAGACGATATAACAATATCTCCAATATTCAATTCAGGATGTACAGCACCAGCAACCCCCGTAAACAGCACACGGGATACGCCAAAATTATCAATTAGAAGCTGAGTCGTAACTGCTGCATTTACTTTACCCACCCCAGATTTACAGAGCACTACGGATTTGCCTAATATATTTCCTATGTAATATTGTATACCTGCTTTAACTTTTGTCCGCTTGTCCTCCATGCCTTCTAGAAGCAGCTTAATTTCTTCATCCATCGCTCCGATTAATCCGATGATTTCACTCACAGCAAATGCCTCCTTTGATGATTTGTTTAATAAATAAAAACATAAAAAGCTCCATAAGGAGCTTTTTACGGAATAACTGTTCAGTTCTTAAATTACTTATTCAGATGATTAACCGACAAGCGGAGAATCGTTTCATGAGGCAGGATAACCCGCGGATTCTCAACGGTTTCTTTCTTCATAAGCTTGGTCAAAAGTCTCATCGCAACCGCGCCCAAATCGTACATAGGCTGAGCTACGGTTGTCAGCAAAGGACGAACCATCGAAGCCATACGAATGTTATCCACACTAATAATGGAGAAATCATCCGGTACCTTCAGACCTTCATCTTGAATACTGTGAATGGCGCCAATAGCCATTTCATCCGTTGCCGCAAAAATAGCGGTTGGTTTCTTCTTGAGTCCAAGGAAATACTTCATTGCTTCTACACCAGATTCATAGCGGTAGTTACCGATGCGTACCAAATCCTCTTGGTACTCGATTCCTGCCTGTTCCAGTGCTTTCTTGTAACCATGGAAACGTGCATATCCATTTGCAGGATCCTGCAGTGTGCCACTGATCATAGCAATCTCACGATGACCGTGACGAATCAATGTGTTCACAGCATCAAAAGCAGCGGTTTCATGATCGATGTCAACGGAAGGATAAGTTCCCTTCTCATCCCGTGTAGCACATAGAACAATCGGAACTGCAGAAGTCTGGAAAGCTTGAATATGTTCGTCAGTTACTGTACCCCCCATGAAGAGCAGACCATCGACCTGTTTCTCCAAAAGGGTATTAATGACACGAATTTCTTTCTCTTTACGCTTATCCGCGTTACACAATATGATATTGTAATGATACATGTTCGCGATATCTTCAATCCCGCGTGCAATTTCTGCAAAAATCGAGTTTGAAATATCAGGGATGACAACCCCAACGGTTGTCGTTTTCTTACTGGCAAGACCTCTTGCCACGGCATTGGGACGATATCCCAAACGTTCAATCGCTTCAAAAACTTTCTTCCGGGTCTGCGGTTTCACGTTAGGGTTATTATTCACAACCCGTGATACCGTAGCCATAGATACGCCTGCTTCTCGAGCTACATCGTAAATGGTTACCGTCAAATTACTCTCTCCATTGCGATAAATTTTATCGTTCGACTAATTAAAAATATGATACGACACTTTGTACATTTGTGCAATGATAACGCTTCATTTTCCTTCCAAAATTTCTTTCAAGGCTGAAAACGTCACCCTGGATTAAAATTGTGACCAGTGCTGGTTAACCTGTCCAAGAGCATCAATAATGTAACTTCTATCTATCGTAACAAAAAGTGAGTGAAAAATCCAACATTCCGTGAAAAATTTTCATTATTTTCACACAATTTTTTTATAATCTTCATTTTCAGTCATTTGGAAGGTTAATTGAGACAATCTTCGACTAGTTTCTTCCATCCAGTGTTGGTCTGACAGCTTCTCAGCTAAACGATAGATATCGAGAAGCATATCGACTCGGGTCTGAATCCTCTCTCGGATTATCGCCTCTAGTTCTAATATTCCCCCTATTATAGTTTCTGACAAGGATTCTTTTAATACACTGGCCAATTCATTTCTCTCCGTAAACAAAAAATCTTTTCCCGGATCATCTCCACTGAGTTCTTTTACTAATTTGCCTAGATCTGCTTTAATAAACTGCAAAGGTTCATAACTAGCGCATTCTGGGCAGGTATAGACAGGAACATGCGTAATCTTCATCTTCGTATTAAAAATCAAAGAATGCATATGTAAGTTCATGAGGCCACCACAACTGCACAACTTCTCCATCAAATTATCTTTATACATCTTCTACACCTCTTGCACAAAATTAATAAAGCACAAAGTTTGACTTTTTCAACTTCTATATTCGACTCCACTCGATTAAAACCCTCCTTTATTGCATATAATGATTAAATTGGCAATTTGTCTATAATTTACATCCCTAAAGATGACTTCATATTTTAAATTTGATAGAATAATGAAAGAATCATGGGAATCGAAAGGAGCTTAACTAAATGAGACTAGCCGGTAAAAAGGTGATAGCACTCGTAGACGATGAATTTGAAGATTTGGAGCTCTGGTATCCCGTGTATCGGGTGAGAGAAGAAGGTGCCGAGGTTCACTTGGCAGGTCTGGAAAAAAATAAGACGTACGTCGGTAAATATGGCGTACCTGCTAAAGCAGAATACTCCTGGGACGAGCTTAATGCCGCAGATTATGATGGGATTTTGGTTCCAGGCGGCTGGGCTCCTGATAAAATCCGTAGATACAGTGCCGTTCTAAAGCTAGTACAGGATTTTAATGCGGCTAAAAAACCAATTGGGCAGATCTGCCATGCAGGCTGGGTATTAATTTCTGCTAAAATTCTGGAAGGTGTAACCGTCACCTCCACGCCGGGCATCCGTGATGACATGGAGAATGCCGGAGCCATCTGGAAGGATGAGGCTGTAGTTACGGATGGACATATCATTTCCGCTCGCCGCCCGCCAGATCTTCCGCCATACGGCAAAGCCTTTTGCGATGCACTTGCTGGGGAATAAACAATAGGTATATAGTTTAAAATCAAACAAGCCCTGTTTCTCACAATTTGAGGAGCAGGGCTTTTGATTTGAGGCGTTTAAAATTCCAAATTATTACCTGATCCGCATAGAATCCGTCTCCATGATCATATTTGGATAATTTGTAAACCTAAAGGTCAAAGGTTGAGGCAGCTTTTCTTTACCCACGTTAAGAAAATAAGTTATTGTAGTTCCTTTAGCATCCTCTCTATACTCTCTATATCCGGAGTAATTATCATGTACAAGCCAATGTCCGCTTCCAGCGCTATCCACAAAATTATCGTCTATCCCAAAACCGGTTGCTTCATGCAACTCCTCAACTTTTTTGGGAATCAATAAATCCAATACTATAATCCCCTGCTCTTCGTCCGCGGTCCGTTTGGAAATCGAGAGAGAGTTATCCGGTGCCTTTAAAATCTGCTGCGTTTCCGTGTTAATCACAAGCTCGACCTCTGATTGATCTAGAGCAGAGATTCCTTCAACTTCAAGTTTGATTGGATCATTAGGTCTCATATTGTCATTGTGGTAAATATTCGATCCACTTGCCCGCATTAGTTCCTCTTGATGACCCCCTTTTCCGAGGACAAGCTTAGGTGAAAGCAAACTAAAAATCCTCATTGTATTCTCTCTGCCAAAGGTTTCCCGCATATAAATACCCGTAGGTCCAATATAAACCTGGTCCATTATAATTTTCTGTCCACCGATAGACAGACTATCCTTCAAATCAACAAGTTCTCCTTGAAAATAATTGTTATCGGCTTCCAGTGGAATTTTGACACCCATTTCTTTTATATCCTTGTTATTAAAAACTTGACTAAGAGCATCTGGAAAAAGCGATAATGTGATATTCAACTCCTCTGGTATCTCATCCTGATATTTATCCCAGACGATTTGCTCATACATACGAGTCGTCCCAGGGGACCCAACCTCTTGTGCATTAGAAGTGCTAAACCCGCTGTATCCACTAAGGTGGTATTTATCCTCTGGAGTCTTTTTCAAAGACAAGCCAAAAAGACGCATCTTCTGATCCGTATTATTCTGGATTGTATAAAGCACTGCAATGCCTCTTCGATCTGCAATGATTCCGTTAACAGTCCATGTTATCCCATCCACCTCAGAAGAAGAGATACTTACCTCCTTCATCATCCCTGCATCAAGTGCTGATTTAATCGTCAGATTATTAGCAATAACGGGTCTAAACAATTCAAGCTGGCCCCAGCTTTTTGGAGGTAATTGTGCACGTACGGGATTTATCATCTGATTTGCCCAAGGCACAATTATAAGTAAGGCGAATGCCAAGACCACCAATACAACAACAGCGTACCTTTTACTAAAAGACAAACGTGTACGGTTCCCTTGCTGCATCCCCCTGCGGATCGCAGTGTCCAGTTTTACATCCAAAATTTCTTCTGCCTCCGCATCGATTTTCTGAAAATAATCCTTAAGCAGCTTTTCTTCAGACTCAGCCATAAAATAGCTCCCCCTTCCGCTTCATTTTGTCACGCAATTGTTTTAATCCTTTATTCAGCCATGTCTTCACTGTGCCCTCTGGTTTATCCAGCACCTCTGCAATTTCGGCAAGGGTCATATCCTTGTAATATTTGAGCACCAGCACTTGGCGATATTTGGGTTTCACTCCATCCAGCGCTTGTTCCATGTCCAGTCTGCGGTCACTTTTCATCTCCATGATTCCCTCATCACTTCGAGCAGCTTCTGCGACTGTGTTCCTCTTTCGGCGCTTCAGCTCATCATTACAGCAATTAATCAAAATACGTGTTAACCAAGGAGCGAACCGCTCCGCGTCTTTTAAGCTCTTTCGTTTAATCCATGCGCGGCAGGTTGCCTCCTGCAAAACCTCCAGCGAATCCGCTTCATTTCGCAAATAGCTGTAGGCAATGCTATAAAGTTTTCTTTTCTGTCCAGCCACTTGCTCATAAAACAGCTCTTCGTCCGTAGCGGCCATTTCCATTTCATCATTTATAATGTGATCCATTTTCGGCCTGCCTCCCCCCTTGCCTTTATTCCTAAATCGGTTCTGTGTAACTCTCTCTATGTATTGACTGCGCTGCAGGGTAAACGGTTTTGTTTTTTTAAAAGTATGTCATAAATATAGAAAAAGGCTCGGCAAGAATGCCGAACCTTGATATGAATTGAATAAAAGTTACAGTAACTTTAGGATGAGGCTTTCTCCTGTAGTTCTCCGCTTGATCCAAGCGTAAGGCCACTTTTTTGCGCAAACGCAGTTAACATTTCTTCCGTCTCTGAGCTTGTACGATGATGGAAACACGCTTTGGCAATTCTTTTGGCATCCTTGGCCAATGTGTTCAGTGTGCGGTGTTTAACCTTCAGCAGCGCCTGCGGCGACATGCTGAGATCTCTAATTCCCAGCTCCAGCCAAAGAGGCAAAGAACGCTCATCCGCCGCCATTTCACCACATACACTGATATCAATCTTGGCATTACGTGCCGCTTCTACCGTCATACGGATCATTCGCAGAACCGCTGGATGGTACGGATGATACATATGAGCAATTTGTTCATTCATACGGTCTACCGCTAACACATATTGAACCAAATCATTAGTGCCGATACTGAAAAAGTCAACTTCCTCAGCCAATAAATCCGCAATCATAACCGCCGCCGGAACTTCAATCATAATACCCACAGGAAGATTCCGGTTAAAAGGGATATCTCGTTGCTCCAGCTCAGCTTTCACTTCTTCTAAAACAGCTTTTGCCGCCTGCACTTCCTCTACGGAAGAAATCATCGGAAACATTAACTTTACATTCCCGTATGCACTTGCCCGCAAAATGGCACTTAGCTGGGTTTTGAACATATCCAATCGATCCAAGCTGATGCGAATCGCCCGATAACCAAGGAAAGGATTCTGTTCTTCAGGCAGCTGGATATAATCCAACTGCTTGTCCCCGCCAATATCCAGCGTACGAATCACTACAGTGTTGTTGCCCACCTTCTCGACAACCTGTTTATACACTTCAAATTGTTCATCCTCAGTTGGGAAAGATCTGCGGTCCATATAAAGAAACTCGGTACGGAACAGGCCTACACCTTCAGCACCATACTTAAGTGCTATGTTGAGTTCTTTAACTGAACTGATATTGCCGGCAAGTCGCAGGTTCACACCATCCTTGGTGACAGCCTCCACGGTGGCGAGCAGTTCCAGCTGCTCTTTCTTTTTATGCTGTTTATCCCGAATCGCTACATATTCATTTATCGTAAGTTCATCTGGGTGGATTTGTACAGATCCGGTATCGCCGTCGATCACAAGCATGTCCCCGGTCTGAATAGGATTAGACAGATTATTCTCCAAGCCCGCTACAAGCGGAATGCCTAGCGCACGAGCCATAATGGAGGAATGTGAGGTTTTACCGCCCATCATGGTGACAATACCTAGAACATAAGTTGGATTCAAGTGAGCTAGCTGGGAAGGAGACAACTCCTTCGCAACAAGAATATATGGCTGTGTATCCGATGGTAACGTAACCTCTGGAGCGCCTAAAAGATGTTTTAAAAGACGGTTTCCGACATCCTTGATATCAACCGCCCGCTCCTTCATGTACTCATCGTCTAGCAGATCAAACATCGCTACAAAATGATCAATCGCTTCTTTCACAGCTACTTCTGCCGCTTTGTACTGGCGTTCAATGATCCCGCGGATTTCACTCATGAACACAGGATCATCTAAGATCGCCAGATGAGCATCAAAAATACTCGATTCCTCCGGACCTACCACTTCTCTGAACTCTTTTTTGATGAATTCAATCTCGTCCTTAGAGGTACGGATACCTTCGTATAAACGCTCAAACTCCTTAGCTAGATCCACTGGGTTCACTTGTGTATCCGGTAAGCTCCATTCCCAGTTCGGCAAGACAAAGGCCTTCCCGATAGCTACACCTGCTGCTGCGCCTATGCCTTGTATCATCCTTCAATCCCTCCAACGTTACTTTCGTGTAAGACTACGGACATTACTGATGATTGCCCCTTTTTAACATTTTTAAATGGAGCATAGCTCCATGATTTGACCCGATCAGGATTCGTGATCACCATCGGTGTAGCCAATGAGGCCGCATGTTCACGCAAATAAGCGAGGTCGAATTTAACAAGCAATTGACCTGGCTCCACGCTGTCGCCTTCTTTTACAACCGCCTCAAAGGGTCCCTTGAGCTGTGAAGTGTCGATCCCTATATGCATGAGTACTTCCAGCCCTTCCGGCGTCGAAATACCCACGGCATGCATTGTAGGATAGACGTGCATAACTTTCCCGAATACGGGTGAAGTAAGTTCCCCTTTTTCCGGCAAAAATGCAACCCCATCGCCCACTAGCTTAGCTGCAAAAATGTGATCAGGCACTTCCTCGATAGGCATCATTCTGCCCTGCATTGGCGAACTGAACAGCACCTGCGGCAAATCACGAAGCATAAGCTTGTTAATCTCCTCGCGGATCAGTTCAGAATACGTGCCAAATACTACCTGGACATTTCCGCCGCCCAGCTTGATAATCCCTGCGGAACCCAAACCTTTAAGCGCTCCAGTATCTATATATCGGTCATTATGAACCGTAAGCCGCAGACGGGTGATACAGGACTGCACTTGTACAATATTCTCCTTGCCCCCAAGCGCCTCTAAGATTAGCGGTGCCTGATAAGGGATATTGCCGGCCCAATCCCCAAGCTCTGAACCTTCTTCACGCCCCGGTGTCGGGATCTGAAAACGGCGAATCGCCCAGCGAAATAAATTATAGTATACAATCCCATAGCCGATACCAATCGGAATCAGCAGCCAAGCCCTCTGTGATAAATGCATGTTCAAGAAGAAATCGATGGCTCCAGCCGAATAGGAGAACCCGTGATGGATTCCCAGCATGTAGGTCAGTACCATTGCGAGACCGGACATTACAGTATGTACCGCGAACAAATACGGAGAAGCAAATAAAAATGCAAATTCGATCTGCTCCGAAACCCCGGTCAGAAAACAAACCAACGCCGCCCGTACAAAAGTCTTTTTAATCTTGGGCTTCAAATCCTCGCGCGCTTCCTGAATAATTGCAAAAGCAATGGCAGGCAGCGCAAACATCATAATCGGAAACAACCCCGCCATAAAAATCCCCGCCGTAGGATCGCCTGCAAAAAAACGCGGCAAATCCCCCTGAACCACAGCACTGCCATCAGGAGTCGTAAAATTCCCAAATTGAAACCAAAACACATTATTAAGAATATGATGTAGTCCAAAAGCGGTCAGAACCCTATATAGGACCCCATAGATAAAAACACCAAACCCGCCCGTCTGCAATATTCCCTGAAAAAGATTATCCAGCCCAATCTGCAGCAGCGGAGATATTCCTAACATTACCCACGCGAACCCGGCAGAAAATAAGCCCATGAACAGCAAAACAAAACGCGACCCTCCAAAAAACTGGATCGCCTCTGGAAGCTTAATATTTTTAAACCGGTTTTGCGCGACACCGGCAACGATCCCCAGCAAAATTCCGATTAGTGTTGCAGGTTGTACAAGCCCGTCTCCCATTTGGGTGACAATTCGGTCGTAAGTGAACATCCCAGCCAGCGCTGCAAGCCCCGCCGTTCCGGCTTGATTGGATAAACCCCATGCTACACCTACAGCGAACAAATAAGGCATATAATAAAATATTGCCTGCCCCGCGTAAGTAGCCACTTCAGACACCGAAGAAAGTCCCCATGCAGACCAAGGTAAGCTGCCCAAACTCAGCAAAATGGCTGCCGCCGGCAGTACCATGGTAGGAAGCATTATGGCTCTGCCCAATTGCTGCAATGATCCGAGCCAATTCAAGGCTACCCTCTCCTTTCTTTCTATATTGAATGGTAAGCGCTGCGGGGATTTTTGTCAAAAGAAACTCATGAGATCTTCACGTTACATTTTTAAAACAAATATTCTCACTTTCCACTAAACATTTATTCATTAGAATTCATAGAACGGCTGGTATTTACGTGGGGCTATTAATACTACAGAGTCAGAATCGGGTTTAAGTGTACTTTGTGCAACTATTCCTATCGACGTTACTCTGAGCACCTTTTTAACTGCACTTTATACAACTATTTTTAGTGATTTTCCACTTCATCTAATCTTTGATGCGTTCTAAGTGTACAAAGTGCAACTATTTCGCATTTAGATAGCTATTTTAGCGTTTTAGTTGTATAAAGTGCAATTATTCCCTTGCGCAGCTGTCCTATAGATGTCCCTAGCATACCTGATTGGATTGGATTTGATTTGATTTGATCTGGTCTGGTCTGGTCTGGTCTGGTCTGGTCTAGTCTGGTCTGGTCTGATCTCAGAGCCCTCGCTTCATAACATCGAACTTTTCTCCCCCCATTAGCTCCAATACCCTAAACTCACAGTTTGGAATTCCACCTGAGTTTAAGTGTACTTTGTGCAACTATTCATATCGACGTTACTCTAAGCACCTTTTTAACTGCACTTCATACAACTATTTTTAGTGATTTCCCACTTAACCTAATCTTTGATGCGTTCTAAGTGTACAAAGTACAACTATTTCGCATTTAGATAACTATTCCGGCGATTTAGTTGTACAAAGTGCAATTATTCCCTTGCGCAGACTCTAAAGATCCTCTTACCACATTTGATCTGGTCTGAGAGCCTTCACCTCATAATACCGAATTCTTTCTCCCTGATTAACCGGCTTCAGCAACCCCTTCTCACTTAATGATTGCAGCAATCGACGCGCCGTACGGAAATTAATGCAGAAATGCGTGGCCACATCCTTTGGACGAACCGGTCTACCGAGACGCCAAGCGAAACGCAGAACCTCTTTTTCCTCAGACAAAATAGCTACGCTAGCAAAATTACGAGCCAAGTAAGGCGCCAGCACCAGTTGCAACAGCATGCGGCAGACCTCGGGACGTTGCTGGATATCATCAAAAGAAAAATGAATCATCCTCCAGCCCATCCCAGTCAAAAAAGTGTCCCTATTTACTGAATAGTTGAATTTTTCGCGGTCCATATCCTTCACATGGCTTTGATATCCATCACACTCGATCCCAAAGCTGCTGCCCGTCTGCGGAAGAAAAGCAAAGTCCAAAAATTGTGATTTGCGATTCCAGTCATATACTTCGTATTCTGGATGCAAATCGTCTAGGGACTCAAACATAGGCCACCATACATTCTGCAAAAATAGCTTTTCCGCAAAATTATTGCCTCTAACCAGCCTCCCTCTTTTTTCACCTGTTCTTGATTTCATATGTTGGTCGATAAACAAACCGTGCGCTTCTTCAAACTCCATAACCTAGCCTCCCCTACAAAATAAAAAAACGCCCTTCACCGCAAAAAGCGGTTAAAGGACGTTCTTCGTCTAATCTCATTATAACTAGCTCAACAGGCGAGTTACATTAAAAATCGCACCTTGTGTTACACAATACCTCTTACTTTGGCTGATCTCCATCATCTAAGTTTGCTATAACCTCAGCGTCATAAATTTAAACCTAGTTAGTTTATTGCACTTTTGCTCATTCATAACAGCTAGTTCGTTCTTCGCCAATTAGCTCGTTCTTCACCAGTTAGTCCGTTCTTCACCAGTTAGTTCGTTCTTCACCAGTTAGTCCGTTCTTCGCCAGCTAGCTCGTTCTTCATCAGCTAGTTCATTCTTCACCAGCTAGTTCGTTATTCGTCAGTTCCTTGTTACGTCCGTTGGTCAACGATAACTGTAATCACCACACACTTAACTCAGTGTTCAGTTCAACAGTATATGACCAACCCTACTGCCGGCTACGCCCATGCATTGTGATCGCTTCTTCGACCTTGATGCAGCGGTCCATAATGGCGATCATACCGTGCTCAGCGGCGATTTCAGCGGCTTCTGCGCTAACTATACCCTGCTGGAGCCACAGCACACGTGCGCCAATGTCAGCAGCCTCCTGCGCGACCTTTGCGCAGTGTTCGCTTCGACGGAATACATTGACGATGTCCACTGGCTCCGGAATTTCTGCTAAAGTGTGATAACACTTTTCTCCCAGGATCTCACCATCCACCGTTGGGTTAACGGGAATGATCCGATATCCCCGGCTTTGCATGGCGCCCGCGACCATATAAGAGGTACGGTCTGTTTTGTCTGACAAGCCGACAACAGCAATGTTACCTGCGGAAGCAAGGATATCTCCGATCTGCTCCCGACTTGGATTCTCAAAGCTCATAAGTAGTGCCCCTTTCCATAGTTACACTTACTGATCCTTGTTTAACTGAAGCTAGATACGCTAGCTCCCTTATTCCTATTGTACCCACTCCACATTCGCACCAAGCGCACGCAAGTGATCAAAATATTGCGGATAAGATTTTGCCACATGATGTGCATCCTTAATCAAAAGAGGTTTACGCGCACGCAAGCCCACTACGGATAGTGCCATAATTACGCGGTGATCATAATGCGCATTAATGGTGACTCCGCCTTCGACACCTTCAGGCATGCCGTGAACAATAATCTCATCGCGGCGTTCTTCTACCTTAGCTCCGGCACGGGTTAATTCTGCTAAGTAATCGGTAATGCGATCGCATTCCTTATAACGCAAATTCTCAACATTGTAGAATCGGGAGGTGCCTTCTGCAAATACTGCGGCAGCCACCATGGCCAATACCGCATCGGTTGCAGCATCTCCATCAAATTCAACAGCTTTTAGGATACCGTTCCCTTGGACATGTACTGTGCCCTCTTCATGAGTAAGAGGAACTTCCATCATCCGCAGCACATCAACAATGGCTCTTTCACCTTGTTTACTTTGTTCTGCAAGACGGTGGATTTTCACATCCGACTTTGTAACGGCAGCCGCCGCAAGGATTGCCGCAGAGCCTGGGTAGTCACCTTGAACAGTATATGACTTAGCTGCATAAGCTTGACGACCTGGAACTTTAAAGGACATGTAATCATCCGCAGCGTGCACCACAATACCTGCCTGCTCCAACACTTCCAAGGTCTGGCCCACGACAACCTTCGATTTCAAATCATCGAGGACAATAATTTCACTATCTTCTTCAAGCAATGGTGTCAGGAATAATAGAGCACTTAAGAACTGGGAGCTTACTGCACCAGAGACAGTAATTCTGCCTCCAACCGGTTTACCCCCACGGATCGTGATTGGCAATTTCCCTTCATTATGCTCCACCTGAACACCTAGCTGTTCCAGCGCCACAATCAAGTCGTCATGCGGACGTTTGCCCAATGAGTCTGGATACGTATTTACAAAAGTAACCTCAGGACTTAACGCGGCCACAGCCATAAGAAAACGCAGCACCGCTCCGGCATTTCCTACATTAAGTTCTTTAACGTCTTTTGGATGACGTCCGAAGCCTTGAATCACAATCTTTTCCTCATCCTCTGTAAGCACAGCACCCAAATCTGCTATGCAGCGACGGATCGCGTCGCTATCCTCACTATGTGCAGGATGATAAATCGTACTTACTCCTTCAGACAATGCCGCAACCAGCAGATAACGTGTCGTATAGTTTTTGGAAGAGAGGGCTCCAAATTCTCCTTGTAGAGATGGCGTTGGCCTAACAATAACGTCCATAATATAAACTCTCCTTAGTAGATGTAGTGGGTATGTAATGCTCGTTTGACAGGGTATTCTGTTCTTGTGTTATCATTAAACCATTCTTCTGATGAAAAGAGGTCAAACCCATGCATAATGTACCACAAATCACACCGCAAGAATTACGGCAGTGTATAGAGACAGGTGAAGACCTTGTACTCATCGATGTTCGCGAAGACGAAGAGGTGGCCTCTGGGATGATTCCAGGTGCACAACATATCCCTATGGGAGAAATTCCACACCGTACTGAGGATATTCCAAGCGACGCCAAAGTGATCTTCATTTGCCGTTCCGGTGCCCGCAGCCAACGTGTCTGCGAATATCTACAGCAGTTTGGTTATAACGCTGCGAACCTTAGCGGCGGTATGATTGAATGGAATGAGACACTCTCTTAAAAGCTCAACCGCGGTAATGCATTAAAATATGTTGCGACACTTCTACCGCAGTCAGTCCCGTTGTATCGACCGTGTAATGCGCGAATAGGTATGCATCCTGGCGATCTTCCATGATTCGTCTGACCCGTTCTTCTGCATTGCCGGCGAGCAGCGGACGATTCTCATCCCCGCTAACACGTGCAATAATCTCTTCCTCAGTTGCCGTTAGCGCAACCACATGCCCTTTACTCAGCATTAAGGCTGTATTCCCCGGCGCCAATACCGCGCCACCACCAGTGGATATTAATTTATTCTCAGACTCTAGCATTTGCTTTAGAACCGCAGTTTCTACGCTTCGAAAGTATTCCTCACCATCTTCTGCGAAGATTTCTGCAATGCTTCTGCCTTCAGTCTCAATAATGACATGATCCAAATCAACCAGCTCATAGCCCAGCTCCTCAGCCAAAATAGCACCAACAGTTGACTTACCAGTCGCCATCATCCCTACTAAAATAATGTTTTTGTTCTTATCTTCCTGACTCATCGTTTTTAGTTCTTCTGTATCCCCAGCCATGACTATCCTCCAACCGCGATATTTGTCATATCATAACACAGGGTCAAAACATTAGACAATCCGCTTCTTCCAGTAAAAAAAGACCCGAAAGGCTCCCCATTTCTGGTGAAGCCGTCCGGGCCGCTTGTCATTCAGTCAATTAGATTATTCTGCTGCCATCCAGTTGTGGTGGAAGACGCCTTCTTTGTCCACGCGTTTGAAGGTGTGAGCGCCAAAGTAATCACGTTGAGCCTGAAGCAAGTTAGCAGGCAAACGTTCTGTACGGTAGCTGTCATAGTAAGCCAATGCGCTGGAGAATCCAGGGACTGGAACACCCAAAGTTACCGCAGAAGCAATGACTTTACGCCATGCAGATTGGTAATTGTCCATAACATTCTTGAAGAAAGGATCAAGAAGCAGATTCTTAAGCTCTGCATTGTTCTCATAAGCATCTGTGATGTTTTGTAGGAAACGGGAACGGATAATGCAGCCGCCGCGCCAGATTTTAGCCAGCTCGCCATATTTCAGATCCCAACCATATTCGTCGGAAGCTACGCGAAGTTGAGCGAAACCTTGCGCGTAGGATACGATTTTGCTCGCGAACAATGCTTTACGCACGTTCTCGATGAATTCGGCTTTGTCGCCTTCAAATGTTGTTGCTTCTGGTCCGTTAAGCACTTTGCTTGCTTCTACGCGCTCATCCTTCATAGCAGACAGGAAGCGGGAGAATACAGATTCGGTAATCATGGACAGAGGTACACCAAGATCTAGTGAGCTTTGGCTTGTCCATTTACCAGTACCCTTTTGGCCAGCGGAATCAAGGATTACGTCAACCATAGGTTTGCCGGTTTCTTCGTCATATTGAGCAAAGATATCAGTAGTGATCTCGATCAGGTAGCTGTCGAGCTCGCCGCTGTTCCACTCTTTGAAAATATTGTGAAGTTCTTTTGCATCCAGACCTAGAACATCTTTCAACAACTGGTAAGCTTCACAGATCAATTGCATATCACCATATTCGATACCATTGTGCACCATTTTAACATAGTGTCCTGCACCGTCAGGTCCGATATATGTACAGCAAGGCTCTCCGTCCACTTTGGCTGAGATTGCCGTTAGGATAGGCTCTACAAGTTTATACGCACTTTCTTGACCACCTGGCATAATCGAAGGACCTTTAAGAGCACCTTCTTCACCACCAGAAACTCCAGTACCGATAAAGCGGAAACCTTTTTCTTCCAGCTCTTTACTGCGACGAACTGTATCAGGGAAGTAAGCATTCCCTCCGTCGATAATGATGTCGCCTTGATCAAGATGCGGCAGCAGTTGCTCGATGGTAGCATCAGTAGCTTTACCAGCTTGAACCATGATCAGAATTTTGCGCGGTGTTTCCAGCGAAGCTACAAATTCCTCAACAGAAAATGTGCCTACGAGGTTTTTACCTTCCGCTTCAGCAAGAAGATCATGTGTCTTCTCCGGGGAGCGGTTGAATACGGATACGGAAAAACCTTTGCTTTCGATATTTAGAGCCAAATTCTTGCCCATTACCGCCAAGCCAATAACGCCGATTTGTTGTTTTGCCATCTGGTCCTCCACCCTTTGCACCCTATATTTTTGTGAAATCCATTTCTCGCAGTATAAGAATACCACCCTTTATCAGAGACAGCAAAGCCTGCCCTGCGAATAGAGATCAATTTCATTGACAAATTCAGACCAAGAAATGATCACAATGACTATTTTAACGTTTTTAACGTCAGAAGTGAACCCCTGTCTGCAAGTTCCAATACAAATATAAGAC
Organism: Paenibacillus sp. FSL L8-0333; assembly: GCF_037965665.1. Classification (NCBI taxonomy): domain Bacteria; kingdom Bacillati; phylum Bacillota; class Bacilli; order Caryophanales; family Paenibacillaceae; genus Paenibacillus; species Paenibacillus sp. FSL L8-0333. The sequence continues at coordinate 2,749,996 of NZ_CP150186.1, read as the reverse complement.
ACCCCGATGAACAGGGTGCCTTGAAAGAACATTTGCCCGGCACTTGCTTACCATTCTAACATAAACAATTCCTTGGTCAAAAAGGCAAGCTCAGCTCGACATTTGTCCGCGCGAACCGTATCTCCAGCCTTTAATGCATCATTTAACCGATCCAACTGTTCATCAACTTCAATTCTCCGCTGGCGAACCCGTTCTTCCCCTTCAATAGAATAAAAGAGTCTTGTCAGCTCCTCATCTGTGAGCATAGGTCCCTTCTGATATAACACACGCTGCTGATAACCAGAAATTTCAACCAGGCGAATCACTTCGCCAAACAGAATATTTTCAATAATAATCTGCCGATCCCGGAAACGCTTAACGATAGCATGCCCGCGCATATCCCCAATTAATTTCTCCATCCACTCTGACAAGCGAGCATCACGGATCATATAATCGCCCACAAGCTTATAGCCGTCCTTAATCCTTTGAAACCGCAATTTCACTAACTTACGACCCGTACGGACCGAAATCACAAAGACCTGTTCATTCTCGCTCCAATATAGGGAATAACCTTCTTGAATCAAATCCTTGATCAGGTCCTGGATATGCTGTCTGTCGAACCGCAGTTCCAGGTTACAATATTCCACCTCGTCGTTTTTGTTCACGGCACTCCCCCCTAACAGCTTCACATCTGTAAAGCCAGCCTTCATTAGTTCAATTCCAGAGTAATCATGGCTGCCGGACCTCTTCTTGAGTTAACTTCCTTTTTGCGTTCGTCTTAATCTTATTTTATACTTCAGTTTATGTAGCGGTAACTTGGTTTATTGACTATTTTTACCCGCAACAGCCTTTCTCCAAACGCTGAGCGAGAATTTTAATGCCTTTTAGTCCTTTTGGAGCATAGACGTTCTAGTCCTTCAGCTTCACAGTGTCATACAGAAGACCTTCGAAACTTACTTCCGTTATATCTTATGTCCTTCTAATTTTCTAAAAAAACCGCTGATATACCGGATCATTCTTCGGTTATCAGCGGCTTTTTATTTTCCTCAGCTAGTCTTAAATTTCTGTTTCGTTCTATGCACAATAAGCAGATGCAGCCCGAAGAGCAGCAGCATTACAATGGCACTTGCCAGGAATGGGACACCATGTCCTACATGATCCCATAATCTTCCTGACAAAACTGGCCCCGCTACCATTCCTGATCCTTGGAGTGTCAGGAACAACCCCCAGACCGTCCCTCGTTCTCCTTTAGGTACTTGCTTAGCCAGAAAGGCATTCCATGCCGGGAGGATAAACGCGTAGCTTATACCGACCAGTGCCACCGCGATAAAGGCAAGTGGCAGCCAGCGAACCTGAGAGAAAAAGGCCAGTGAAAAGGCAGCTAACAAAAAACCTATATTCAGAAACACCGTTGTCCCTATGCGGTCCACCAGCTTGCCTGCGGGAATAAGTGCAAGAACTGTAATCCCTCCCCCTGCAATGAGGAGCAAACTGAATTGATTGGGACTAACATGCAGCTCTGTACGTGCAAACAAGGTAACTACAGGCGTCATCAAGCCAATGGCGAAGGCTTGTAGGAACAAGGCTGGGTACAGCCATCTGCTGACTTTCAGGGTAGTTCTCACCTGATGCAGCGTTCTTTTTATACTTTCTATCGGACTAAGCTTTTTACGATCCATTGCTCCGCCAAGTCCATGCATGTCCCTCACGACAGCATGAGACCCGCTGGAAGAGATTCGTTTAGGTAAGAAAAGGGCTACTACAACTACAGCGGCAGCACAACCTAACAAGACCAGAAAAGCCACATGATAACTCTGTCCACCCTGATCCATTAAAAAATTCACAACAATTGGACCGATTCCTGTTCCTGCGAGAGAGGCCATCTCAACAGCGCCCATGGCCGCACCACTGCTGCCGCTTTTGGTTGATCCGGCGAGTTCGGTAATTCCGGTCATCACACATGGCCAAAGCGGAGATGTCCCGATCCCAAGAATGAGACAGGCGATGGATAACGCAACGGCCGTTTTGGCATAGATTATCAAGCCAATGGCTACTAGAATCAGCAACAATGCACCTGTCATCGTCCAGCGGAACCCTATGCGCTCCATAACCCAGCCTGAAGGGCTGCGGAAGACGTTGTCCCCCAAATACTGTAGGGCAAAAGCGAATCCCACTACTGTCACCGACAGGCCCAGTATATTCTCCATATACACCGGCAACAAGGCAACAAGCAGCGAACCTTTAACAAATTCAACTAAAAAAATAATTACCCACATCTCCACAATAAATGGTGATGCTAAACTAATATTCATCCGTTGTTCAGCTTTCGTGGACATTCTATCACATCCAAATCCTAGTATTCTGAAGATTGTTTTGTTATACTGATGCTTGCCTTAAAAATTAACTATTCGCGAAAGGTTGTGACAGCATTAAATGAATCAACACCGTACTCCCCTCTTCACAGCTCTAAAAAAGCATGCCGCCGGCAATCCAGTTCAATTTCATATTCCCGGGCATAAGAAGGGGCTAGGAACCGATGCCGAATTCCGTGAGTTTATCGGCGATAACGCTCTATCCATAGATCTAATCAACATCGCACCGCTTGATGATCTACATCAGCCAACTGGCGTAATCCAGGAGGCTCAAAAGCTGGCTGCGAAGGCTTTCGGCGCCGACTATACGTATTTTAGCGTACAGGGCACGAGCAATGCCATCATGACGATGATCCTCTCTGTCTGCTCACCGGGTGAAAAAATAATTGTGCCGCGTAACATTCATAAATCCGTAATGTCGGCCATTATCTTCTCCGGAGCCAAGCCTGTGTTCGTCTCGCCTGTACAGGATGAGAATCTCGGGATAGATCACGGCATAACCACCAGTGCGCTGGAACGAGCGTTAAAGCGTCATCCAGACGCTAAAGGAGTTCTAGTTATCAATCCAACGTACTTCGGCGTATGTGCCGACCTGCGTTCGATTGTCGACCTGGCTCACCGTTACGGGGTACCCGTACTGGTGGACGAGGCACATGGAGTACTGATTCATTTTCATGAGGATCTGCCGGTATCGGCCATGCAGGCCGGTGCGGACATAGCTGCCACTAGTGTGCATAAGCTTGGTGGTTCCATGACGCAAAGCTCGGTACTGAATCTAAATGCGAAGACTGGGCTGATTAACCCACAACGGGTGCAGACCATTATGAGCATGCTGACAACAACATCAACCTCATATATTTTATTGGCGTCTCTCGATACATCTAGACGTAATCTCGCGCTGAACGGACATGAAATGGCGGAAAGAACGATCCAATTGTCCAACTACGCACGCGAGACCATTAACACTATCGAAGGCTTGTACAGTTTTGGTAAAGAAATACTTGGAACTGAAGCAACTTTCGATCTAGATCCAACCAAACTTAACATTCATGTTCGCCATTTAGGGATCACAGGTTACGAAACCGAAAACTGGCTGCGTGAGAAATACAACATCGAAGTTGAACTGAGTGACATGTATAATATTCTTTGCCTTATTACCCCAGGTGATACTCAAGAATCAGTAGATAAATTATTAGCTGCTTTGCGGGTGTTGTCCGCCATCCATTATAGCAAGGGTGAAATCTATGAACTGAAGGTTCAGGTTCCAGAAATCCCGCAGCTTGCTTTGATTCCAAGAGATGCTTTTTATGCTGACACTCAGTTAGTTCCGTTCCGCGAATCTGCCGGGTACATCATTGCAGAGTTTATCTATGTATATCCACCGGGGATACCGATTCTCCTCCCTGGCGAAGTCATTACTCAGGATAATATCGACTACATTATCGACCACGTCGAAATCGGTCTGCCGGTTAAAGGTCCTGAGGACCGCAGCATCACTAATGTTAAGGTGATTGTTGAAGCCGATCCTATATCCTAAGATCCATCTTTTCCTAAAAAAACTTCAATCATTTATACAAAAACCCGATACCATAATGAGTATCGGGTTTCTGTATATAAGCATCAACTGTCCCATTCACATAGAACAGCTTAAGTTTAGTCGCTAGAATCTATTCTTGCTGAGCAAGCAGATTGTTGTAAGCTTCTTCAACAGCTTTCCATTCTTCTTCATCTTCGATATTATACAATACCATTTCTTCGTCTTCTTCTTCCATACGCAGAATAATGCCGTCTGCTTCTGGATTCTCGCGCTCTAACAACAGAGCATATAATTTCTCGCCTATGTCGAACGTTTCTACAAGCACCATTTCCACATCTTCGCCCTGCTCGTTCGTCAAGGTCAGCACAAACTCCTCGTGCTCATGGTCGTGATCATGCCCGCAACCGCATGCTTCACCATGCTCATGTTTGTGATCGCTCATTGTAATACCTCACTTTGAATTGTATTATCCTACATCTGGTATCGTACCACGTTAGATTAGTTCAGGTCAATTTAGAACACCTAATTTAACGCTGTAATTACCTTCTCCGACACAAGTACGTAATCTGCATTTTTGGATGGCTTAATATAGAAGCCTACCCGATATTTGCCCGCTTCTTTAAAGTCATAAGTAAACTCAGAGGTTGGAAACCAGAAATTATCCTTCTGTGAGCCTTCAAGCACCTGCGACTGAATATCCTTAACGTTACCAGACGGATCTGTCATGGCTACTTTCACAGCTGAAATCTCTTCAGTCAGGCTATCTACCTGTGTTAATATCTTAATTTTCAGCTTGCCTACGTTGACATTGCCAAAAACCGTATCCCCTTTAAAAAGTACAATATGGACATTAGGTTTAAGAATCGTAACTTTCCCAGAACCGTCCCAAGTAACAACCCCGCCTGTTTCTCTAGCAGGAATGTACGTTTTTCCATCAATTAGATAACCGCCGTCTACAATTTCTTTTCCGTTGCTCCATACTCTAATTTTCTGATTAACGGAATCGGCGAATAATAATGAGCCACCCATTAAGGAAAAAGCAAACACGCACAAAGTGATTTTTTTCCATCTATTCATTTGAGACCCTCCAGATAATTCATGCTGTTAATATATACTTACTTTGTTTCAGCAAGTTGCGCTAATTTTAGGTAAATATTTCATTGATCTTGCGAAAAATGATATTATGGTCTTATTCGAAGCAGAAACATTAGCTATAACCGATTTCAGGAGGGTTCTTTCTTATGAGTCTAAGCCTACAAATGCTAGGAACAGGCAATGCTTTTGCGAAAAAATATTTTAACAACAATGGCTTGCTGCTAGATGAAAATTACACCCTGCTGATTGATTGCGGGATAACAGCCCCGCTTGCCATGCATAGACTTGGAAAATCCTTCAATGACGTAAATGCTACGCTCATTACACATATTCATGCGGATCACGTTGGAGGGCTGGAAGAGCTTGCGCTAACCTTAAAGCATGTGCACGGTAAAAAAATGACCTTGCTGCTTCCTGAGACACTTATAGAGCCCTTGTGGAACAATACATTAAAGGGAGGCTTGTACCAAGAAGATGCTGTATCTTCCTTATCTGATATCTTCGAAGTTAAGCCCTTGCAGCCTGAAATTACCTACAACCTCTCTCCTACTCTTTCATTAGAGATCGTACAAACACCGCATATTCCCGGCAAAAACAGTTATTCCCTTCTAATAAATAACGAGATTTTTTATAGTGCGGACATGACCTTTCAGCCGGATCTACTGATTAGCCTTGTGCGGGAGCGCGGGATCCGGATCATCCTGCATGACTGCCAATTAGGCGGAACAGGCGTTGTTCACACTACGCTGGAAGAGCTGATGTCTCTGCCTAAAGCTGTTCGCGAACGGATCAAGCTCATGCATTATAGCGATGAACAACCAGATTTCGTCGGACTTACAGGGGAGATGGAATTTTTAGAGCAGCATGTGAATTATAAGTTCTGATCTTTGCATATAAAAAAAGCCGTACATAAACGTCTGTTGACGTATGTACGGCTTTTCGTGTTGAACTATGAAAATGTCGGCAAATTATCCAGATTGTTAGTTGGATCTCCATCCGCATCTCCGCGGATATAAGTTTCTCCATCCTTACCTTTAAAAGCGTTCACTCCGGCAATATTTCCGGCCTGTACTTCTTGCAGGGCTTGGTCATACGCCAGCACACGTCCTGTAGAGGTCTGGAAGCTTGTCAAATCGCCATCCCCATTTTTTTGAACAGCTACGAAAGATTCTCGTTCGTTATTTGGCACTTTAGCTCGCCCCTTGCACTTGGATTTGCCATCATTCGGCACATCCTAGCTTGCGTAAAGAGTCCAATAATTATGTGCGCCAATCTTTAAAGCATTTTTTGCATCCGTACATGTAATATACCTGCATCATAGAATGGCTCCGTAGAAATAACTTCATAGCCGAGTTTCTTATAGAAATTCTCTGCCTGACACTGAGCATCTAAAATTGAAGCTTCCAGTCCAAGCTCCCGAGCAAGCTCTTCCATAGCCAGCAACAAGACACGTCCGTATCCTTTGACCCGATAGTCTTTCAATACGGCGATGCGCTGCATTTTAGCAGTACCTGCTTTGTAATAGATCAATCTCCCCGTTGCTACAGGTACCCCTTCATCTATAATCAGAATATGGTGCGCATTCGGACTGATGGAATCGTATTCGTCAATTTCTTCCTCGGCCGGTACCTTTTGTTCCTCAACAAATACTTTAGTGCGGATATCCAGCCCCATCTGAAGCTGTTCCTCTGTAGTTACCCGTAAGATTTCTGCCGCCATGTTAGTTGCAAACTCCTCTCTCTATGTAGCCAACGATAGTTGTCTATTATATAAAATAATGACTAGAAAGAAAAGCCTACATATGGAATCCGTAACCTCTCAGTAGACTAATCCACAGAATATACTTCTTCAGGGATCGAACGGTTATATACGTCTTTCATCACAGGTGATAACGGAGGATACTGACTTTTAGATTTGCCATCCAGATTGGTCATCTCATTGATTTCCATAACTTTTGTGGGTTTCGCCGTAGAACAACCCACTACACCCAGTAGTAACACTAGGCAAACGCCGACTTCCCATTTCACAATTTTAGACATTAAAAAAGCTCCTTTCACCGCAGCTGCAGTTATACTCACTACAGCTTTGACGATTCAGGAGCTTTATAAACAATAGGAGCTATTCATTCCAGTTGCCCTCTTAGAGATTGACGTTTCCAACCAAATGGACTAAATACATCATCCCAACCAGAAAGCCTGCTAAAACAAAATAAGCTGTCCCATATTTCCAACGTGTACTGGCTGGTACATCGTAATACTTATCATTATCATGGACTGTATAGCTGATGTCACAATGCATTTTTAAATGAAGACCATTCTCTAACGTTACTTGCTCCAGCTGCGAAATTCTTACCTTTTCAATAATACATTGCTGTGGCAGTGTAGCTTTGCCATAATAATTCAGCTGATCCCATCTCACCACAACATACTGCTGTCTCTCTAGATCACTGTAGGTGGTAAAAGGTAAATCCCGGCGATGCTCAGCTCCTGGAATCATGTAACCCGCCTCTCTCAAGGGCTCCACTGGAATTAAGAAACCCTTAGTCACAGACTGCGGCCGGTTGTTGTTACGTTTTTTCACAAATTTGTTATACAGATCGTAAGCAAACATTGCCCAGATGATAAAGAACAAAATCGAACGCAAGTAAACGATTATAGCTAAGCCACCGACCAGACCCACAAGCCACAGCCAGCGCGTAACCGCGGTAGCGATACGTCCACCGTCTAGCGGATGGATTGGCAGCAGGTTAATCAAATTAAGCAAAAAGCCTATATAAGCCAGGGAATAAAGAAGCGGACTATCCATATAATATGCCGCTCCAAAAACAGCAGTAGACCCAATAGTACCCAGAATCGGTCCGCCAAAAGCTACATACGCTTCTGTCTTCGCATCCAGCGGATGTTTTTTCATAGTAATTAACGCGCCTAAAAAAGGAATAAATAGCGGAGCGCTGACGGGTAGCCCGATGCGCTTAGCGGCTATAACATGTCCCAATTCATGAACAAGCAAAAGCAGGACGATACCTATGGCAAACCCCCACGGATAAATTAAAGCATATGCCCCTATCGAAACCATCATGGAAATTAACGGCCCGGCAATTTTACCTATTTTCAGCAGAGACAAAATCGCCTTTCCTTTTAACAGGAGCATAGCGGCTCCGCCCCCCAACCATTTCAGCGGAGTAGAAGTATTCTTTTTCTGCTCATTTTGCATTTGCGGCAAGATCACAAGCTCCTTTATCTTTCAATTTTAAAAAACTACTGTACAGTTCCATCTATCTTATCATAGAAGCATTAAGGATATTTCTACAGTGAGCCCTTCGGAAAGTATACGACGCAACTTTTAGAAACGTTTCAGCGTCAAACCAACTATCTTGGATAAATTTTACTGCCAGATAAAGAAAGGGTTGGTTCACATGCTCTCTTTTCACTCCAAAGCTTGGTTATCCGTCTTAATGCTCTCAACACTTTTACTCCCTGCCACCATGTCAGCAAGCTCTTCATTAACTGTATCGGAGTCCTCTGCGCTCGCCCAAGCTTCCTCTGCTAATGCTTCGCAAGTATACTACCAATTTGGCATTCCTGGTGGAAACACAGGCGGACCTGCGCTGCTCAAAAATGGTGTAATCTACGTAGATGCTCGGGGGATCGCTGAGCAAGCTGGCTTAAAAATGGAATGGGATAAATCCGGCAAACGTGCTCTGTTCAAAGGCTGGACTAAAAGTTTTGCTGTTCGAATCGGGAGTCAAACTGGAGTCCTTGACGGGAAAGCGGTAGATCTAGGAGGAATACCTTTTAAATCCAAAGAAGATGGGATATATGTGCCGGCGCGTTTTATCGTTAAGGCTTTCGAAGGCAGCCATCTCCGTCTGGACTCCACAACGAACACACTTTTAGCAGATGATCTGAAAACCTTCAATGTTTTCACAGAATCCTCTGGAGGGCGCACCTATACGTTGGTCAAAGCTAATGGTGATTTATATGTCTCACAAGGCAAGGATACGGTGATAAAACTCACTTCACTCCAAACAAACTTTGACTGGGCAGGAATGAAGATCGAGAAAACGGCGGGGGGGCTGCTAGTCATTAAGATTATTGATTCCTATGGAGAGCCTCATATTAATACACGCGAAATCACACTCATATTCAAAAATGGTGCATTACTACGCAAGGCCACATTCGCCTACCAGTTCAGAGGAGATGCGGATTTCAAACCTTATGATGGCAACCTAATCTTGCATGATGGTAATACCTTACGTTTCATCCAAGACGACACGGGCAATGTAATAGATACTCTTGATCTTGTAAAGCTGGGTGGCGAGGAAGATGCTTACTATGTAGAAGGCATTGATAAAGAAATCATACTGCTTCGTGGAAATCAGAATGGATTGCTTACCTTAATCGACCGCCAAACAGGCGAGCGAACCCTTTTGTATAAGGAGCTACTCACAGCAAAGGATCAGGAATACGCGGAAAATAACGATGTTCCTTTTAAAGGAGATACTTTGAAATTCATAAAGCGGAGCGGTGACAAACTGTATTTTATAAATGATTCCCCTCTTACTGGCAAAAAAGAAGTTATCTACTCCATTGAAGCTCATTCCAATAACTACAAGAATAATACTGATTAGAAAGTACAGTACAAGCATGTGTATTGATTAAAGAACTAATCGAATCCTCCTCAGTGATTATCCCTGAAAATTAACCTTCCTACATATAGGCAAACGCCGTGAACGTTGTAGGCTAAGGACCATAGACTGTTATCAGGATTGAAACATTCGAGGAGGATATCCATGGAATCAAATACAAATTTTCATCAACAGGTCGCTTGGAATTGCATGAATAAATATGTAGGTATAGTAACGACTGATGGTCAATCCTTTGACGGCTTCATCGCTCACGTGGACCAGAACTATATCACCCTTGCGGTTCCCAGCAACGAAATGGTCGATCGTATGAACGGAATGGCTGCTGAGCAATCGAACTATAGACAATTCGGGTTCCAGCCCGGTTTTTACCCAAGACGCCGCTTCTATCCACGCCGTATCCCTTTTTTCGGAATAAGCAGTCTATTTCTACTCCCGTTTTTTATCTGACTCGGTGCAGGGGGATGATGGGTCATCCCCTTTCTAGCTATTAACTACTTAGTCGGAGGAGATAAGAGAAAACACCACTCTACATCTATATTGATTATAAAAAAGAATTGCCATCCTACTCTATCGTATGGTATTATAAATTTCGTCGCAGGACGGTAGCTCAGCGGGAGAGCACTATCTTGACAGGGTAGGGGTCATGGGTTCGAACCCCATCCGTCCTATACGTGAAAGCCTTGAATTTCAAGGCTTTTTTTGTTTTCTATTCACTTATCATTCTATTGAAATCCCTTCGTGATACGAATTTGATACGAATCGTTATTTGCTTTTCATATCAGTTCGTTAGGTCTTCCGGGAAAATATCATCACTTCTACCCTCTAGCCAATTCCTAAATACCGCTTTACTGATATATAATTCCCTTCCTGCTTTTGCAACATGAAATGTGCGTCCCCTAAAAACTCATATAACTTAGCTTGACTCAATTTCATTATTTCCTTTACATGCTTTGGGCGGAGTGTCATCGGGAAGCTTTGCCTATATCTTCTGATCCGTGATGTAATCATATTCGGTTATTATATATCTTTCTTTAATCAAAAATGATTCCATTCGTGGAAGCCTATTTACAATCCTTTCAATTCTCTCACAGTACTCCTTACGTGCTGCTAAACTATCAACATTGTGTATGGCAATATTCGCGGTTTGGTCCGAAGTTGTTCCCGTGTCGCTTCTCGGAGTAGTTGACCATGCTGCTGTCGTGGCTGCTTCGCGTTCCTCAAAAGTTAGGAATTTATTCTCTCGATACTTATCAAAAGCCGCTTCAACCGCAGCTTGCGTCCGTTCTCTATCTATCTCTGGCAGGAAGCTTTGTTGCACCTGCTATCACCTCACTGTAAAAGAATCCCCCGACCGAAGCCGGAGCGTGTACCATCTTAAAACGGCAGATTATCATCATTTTCAGGGATTACCGGACCATTCTTATCTCCTGCAGCAGCTACCTCCTCCAGAGTGAGTTGATCCTTGTCTTCCAATTCAATCGTACCGTCTGGATTAACCTTTCCTCGTACGCCTTCTCTTGACTCTTCATGATCCTCTTCTTCGTCATCACCACGGAACTCCTCGATGCTCATTTGAGATTCAGCGATTTCCAAGACTACATCAGATCCAGCCTTCCGGTAGAATACATAAGAGTTTTCAGAGGATTTATCACCCTTTACGTGGAACTATACAAGTTCCTTTTTGGAATCCTTCGTTTGCTTATTGAAATGTGCTGCTATCTGAACTTTCATTTATAATTACTCCTCTCAAATTTGGGTTTTATGAAAAAATAACGTCTGCAGCTAGTGCAATAATTGAAGCAACACATATTGCTGCCATGTGCATGCCACGTTGCTTGTAAAGAATAGATTCTTTGTCAGCTGCTGAAATAAAAGATAGGATAGCGATAAAAGCAAAAATAATTTCAATCCACGTTGACGTCAGTTCCTCCCTCATTCCGTGATATATTAAATAAGAGGTGAATTTTATGAACGGTAAGAAAGTTATCACTATTCTTTTATCCATCTCTTTACTGGGTGTGATTGCTTACTTCGGAATAGCTTATGGATTACTATGGTATATCTTTAATGGGTAAGAAATGAAGATTATCCATCCCCTTTATAAGTTCAGTACAGCCAAACTATCTCTTATATCCTCCTTGTGGGAGAGAGTCTTTTTTTTGAAATTTGTTATACTTAAATAAAAACTTTTAATGAGGTGTTATCTTGCAATATTTTTTTTTAATACCGTTGGCATTTGTTTTGGCAATTCCCTTGGTTTTACTGTTAAAAGGTGATTATGGAACCAAAAACAAGGTTTCAGATAAAACTAGTAGCATAGAGAAAAAATTAGACAGAATAATAGAATTACTTGAAAAAGATAAGGATGCATAAGCATTTTTATCTTTTTTCATGTCGCAATATGTATCTACTACGTCATAACCTTTGTGAGAGGAGGGCTATTAACCCTCTCTGTCCATGTATCTTCGTACTGTGAGTATCCGATTTTGAATCTGTTATGAGCCGATTTCAAGCGAGACGAACTGATAAAATAACTCAACTCACTGGGACACTCCCAGCGTATTACGCCATCTTTGATATCTTGATATACAAAGGTAAGGATACGAAGTTTGTACATCTGGAGTCCCGGCTACAAGCAAAGGTAAGAATGAGGAACTGGACCAAATCTGGCATACTTCGAAGCCCAGTATTTACAGAGTTTATCGTATAAGCACTAATAGACCCTTCAGGCATAAGCTTGACAGGTTATTTTATGTTTGTTCAGAATCTAAATCGCTACGGGACAAACGTGGCAACTCATAATTTCTAACAACACCTAGCCTCTAAAATTGGTCCCTTTTTTTATTAAAGAATTGGTAAAGGCAGGAGTAGACTCAATTGGTGTACTGGGATCAACTGGAAACTATGCGCATCTTAGTAGAGGGGAGCGTTTGCGTGTCCTTGAGCTTGCTGTTAGTTCTGCTGAAGGGATTCCCGTGATGACAAGCATAAGTGCGATTCGAACTTCAGAAGTACTTCGATTAGCGGAAGATGCACAACAAGCTGGGGCAAGTGCAGTACTCTTGGCTCCTATCTCCTATCAGGCGCTAACAGATGAAGAAGTGTTTTTTGTATACGAACAGGTGACAAGTTCACTCTCCATTCCACTTTGTGTTTATGATAATCCCGGCACTTCACATTTCCATTTCAGTGATGAGCTGCCCAGCAGAATTGCTAGGTCACCTAATGTTTGTTCCATTAAGATTCCCGGCATACCGTCAGAATCTGATAAAGCCAAGTTAAGTGTAGAAAAACTCAGAGCTGTTATTCCACTCCATGTTACGTTTGGAATAAGCGGGAATCCATCTGCATATCTAAGCTTGAGTGCAGGTTGTGACTTATGGTACTCAGTGCTAGGTGGTTTATTTCCGAGGTTATGTCTAGATATCACAAGAATGACTCAAAGTGGCCATTTAGAAGAAGCACAACACCTTACAAAATTACTAGAACCGATCTGGAAGTTATTCAATAGCTACGGTAGCCTTCGAGTGATTTCAGCAGCTGCTGAAATAATTGGCTTAATTAAAAGTCCTAGTCTTCCCTTGCCTTTACAACCATTAAACAAATCCGTTAGGAATCACCTGAATATCATTCTAAAGGAATTAAAGTTTACTGTATAAACTTAATATAATTCATTGGGAAGTATATATGCTGCTCTATAACACTGGTAAGGATCGTTAGTTTTCATCAATATAACAAATACCCCATCAATCTTAAGTGATTGAGGGGGTATTTGTTGTAGACATGCTTATGCCAAAATCACGCTTAAAATATTACAACATTGTCAATTGTCAACTATTTTGCGTTCATTAACAATGAAGTGGGTATTTTATGAATATAATCATCTTATGCAAGGGGGCTTTAATATGAATCTCACACTGATTTTTCACGCAATTGAAACAGAATTACAACTACAAATACATTTAGTCAGTGGAGAGACATATGTTGGTTTTTGTCAGGAGAGCGACTCTTCAGGTTACTTCACAATAAGAACTAAGAGTGGTTTATTTTCTTTTCCTTCTTGGGCGATCAAACGGATTAAAGAAGTGTGATATCGTAGGTTATTTAATGCATGCTCTAAATTCAAATCACTCCCAAACAAAATGAGATCCAGCTAGTTTAATAGATCCGGTGTATCCCCCTCTACAATCCCACCATAATCCATAAGATGACCTATTGGATCTGGTTCCAAACGAAACCAATCCAAGTATGAGTATCCATAGAGTTGCTGGATTCCCCACAATAAAGTATGTCTCTCTGTATTGAAAATCTTTATTGTTCATCAGTACAAAAACTCCTTGTTCTCCGAACTATCTATTTCTTCGCAACCAATCGTTTTTCTGCTTTAAAGTCCTTCTTAATAACTTTATTGTTGTTCATGTAATTATCCCACGAATCATACTTATAATTAGGTGAAAAGTTATGACTAATCACATCGATGTAAATACGACACTAAGTAAACACTTCCCGCTTCTGGCACATTTTTATTGTAAAGACACTTCTTGCATTGTAGCTGTGGCTCTTGAAGAAGAACGTGGACAAAATTGAGATTAACTCCTGACTGTCCTTGGTGAAGGGGAATTATCCGATCTTTTTACAACTCCATAACAACTATCCTCCTAATTCTATAATAACTTGGTGTTAAGATGTATAAAGATTCATCATCTTAGATCCCAATGGAGGTAATCCGATTGAACAAGAAAAAGCGGTTCGCTACATTAGTTGTTATCCTGTTTTCAGCTGGTGTGCTTGCAGCCAGTGCTCTGATCGTCCCTAGCCTGATGAATTCCGTAGTTTTCGCCAAGAACAGTTCGTCAATTCAGGGCAGTAACCGGCTGGCTTTGAGCGAAAGCACGATACCCGTGCTAAAGGTAGAGGCGCCGGCGCCGGTGTCCACCATACAACAAGACCTGTATCAACAGATGACAGCGGCGCAAATCCAGCAAATCTATGACTTTATAGACAAGGCAGAAGATCCCCATATTTCAGGTCGGGAACAAACCGAATCCGAAATCAACCGCAGACAAGTGTTGGACGATAAGTATGTGTATGACGGCCTCCGCCCCAAGCAGCAGCTGCCGTTAAAGGCTGGACAAGCAGATATGTATCTAGATTTAGAAACCAATACGTACACCTACCCGGAGAGGAGTATGACTGATGAGGAACTGTTACAGCTGATTGACTGGTACTACCGGGTGAATTACTTCGTGTCCAAACGAAATCCGACTGTGCCTCAGCTTCAGCCTCAGAAAATCAGCCAGGTTGAAGCTGAGGCACTGGCCTCTGACAGTGTGCGCAAGCTGTTCGATGCCGACGTGTCCAAGCTAAAAACATCGGGAATGCTGATTGAGCTGGGACTAAACAAACGTCCAACCTGGACAGTTCATTTTGCTCCTTACAAGAATCTTACCCTGCTCGGATCAGGCGAGGTATTCTGGGAATATGATGTGTTGATTAATGCAACAACCGGTGCCGTAGAGGATACGACAGCCATTAATTTGGCACTGAAGAGAACTCCCATCGACGACGACGCAGCCGGCACCATCCAGAAGGATGCCAGTTGGATTAATAAAGCCGTGCAGGTCATCACGGACAAACAGGGAGAAACAAGAACCATTGTCAAAGCTTATCTAACCGACACCGAGTTTAACAACAAACGCGGAATGGTGGATGTTAAACTGTTGTTGGAAGATGGAAGTAGCTATATCGCGGAGTTCCGCTATCCCGGTCAGACCCTTCGTTGCCTAATCTATGAAGCTTCTGACAAAGCCAATTAAGCGGAAACGTTACAGAAATACAGCAGTCGGGGCACCGCCGCCACACTGACTTTTTCAAGACCAGTTATTAATGTAATTGTGAGTATTGCGCGAACATCAGATGGTTCTGGTTCAGGTTGATCTGCCTTCTGAGGGGTAGCTGATGCTTCGTTTGAAACTTAACTTTCCATTATTATTCAATGTAGTAACTACATAAAAATTGGTCTTACCGTTAGAAACTGATATATCTAAAAACCTATCTTATTACCAAGAAGCACAGTAGATGAAATATACAACATTAAAGGTTCTGTCTCTAAGAGCAGTATCTGTCGATATGGTGCAGAGGTTACATTTAAAGATGAGATCGGATATCCATATGAGTATGGTGTCTGTAAAACAACCTTTCTGTGATGCTTTAAAGTAATTAATATTTATTGTAGGTATGACTATTGTGCTACACTTCATCCGTATGTTCGAAGGTTCCACCATTTGTAAAATCTAGTGGCCCAAGCATTTCCTACTGTGCATCAAATCTCAGTCGAATGAATAGTACTCAGCAGCCTGATTCTTGTAAATATTAACATTTGATTATAAAATCAAACAAAGGCGGTGTTAACAATGAGATTAGTACTATTCATGTTGGCTGGAGTAGGCGCGATTTTCTATCTCTCATTAGGAATCATCATTGTAAAGGTAATCCTTACAAGAAAATTACCAAATAATAATTACACTCCATTTGACTACATCACGGCCCAATCTCCTGTTGAGTTTCACGATGAGAAAAAAGAGATAGAAGAAAATGCGGACCATGGTGATGATAAGGATAAAAACATCATTTCGTTATCAAAACGACGACCTTCTCTTCCCTGATGCGCAATAGGCTGCTACTTCTTCATAACCTTTGGAGGGATACTCCTACTCCTTTAATGATTTGTATCTTCGTACTGTGACATAAAAAAACTCTTACGTTATAATAGTGTTGAATTAAATATTGAAGGGACTGAACTATGCGCAGATATCGATATCTTAACCCCAAAACAAATAGATAATGGAGGTAATATATTGATTACAGAA
This sequence comes from Paenibacillus sp. FSL L8-0333, assembly GCF_037965665.1. Lineage (NCBI taxonomy): Bacteria > Bacillati > Bacillota > Bacilli > Caryophanales > Paenibacillaceae > Paenibacillus > Paenibacillus sp. FSL L8-0333. The sequence goes on along the minus strand of NZ_CP150186.1, from coordinate 2,733,496 downwards.
ATACAAACCAAAAGACTAAAATTAAGAAAAATGAAATTATCTGACTCTGCTAGTTTGTTTAACATTTGGTCTGATCCTGAGGTTACAAAGTTTATGAATATCAATAGTTTCACTGAGGAAAGCCAAGCAGTAGAAATGATTAAAATTCTTAATAACCTGTCTTTGGAAAGCAAAGCTATTCGTTATTCCATAATCGAGTTAGAATCAAATCGCATAATTGGTTCCTGCGGTTATAATTCTATAGATTCTTCAAACGCTAAAGCAGAGATTGGATACGATATTAGTAAAGATTATTGGGGCGAGGGATATGCTCCTGAGGCCATTCAATCTCTGATGGATTATGCGTTCAACACTTTAAATTTCAACAGGATAGAAGCAAAAGTCGAACCCGAAAACAATAATTCCATAAGAGTTTTGCAAAAGTTAAACTATACATTCGAAGGAACAATGAGAAAGTGCGAAATGTCCAAAGGAAAGTTTATTGATTTAAGCATTTTCTCAAAATTAGTAACAGAGTAACTTTTAATGAGTGGGCCTACATTTTTATGGTGTAGGCTTTTTATTTACTTCACGTTGCTCAACTAAATGCGTACTGTGTATTAAGTAGAGCAACTGTTGTCACATCTTCCAAACAGACTCTCCTAGCCCTTTTTTTTTGAAACCAGTAAATTAACACCTCTTTACCGAAAAGATAGCCAGATAAAATCTCGACACAGCCGATTCCGGATCGAGCTTAACCGCCTTCTGCCAGCAGCTCTGGGCTTCTGTTTACAGATATTCAAATTAGGTATTTATTGATAATATTTATTCCTTAAGGAGGTGGACGCACTGTTAATGATCTTTGATAAGTTATTTAATATTTCCAAGGTTGCGGCATATGCAACAATTGCGATGTACACATTCTTCCAGTTTGTACTCACAAAACATAATACGGTAAATGATTTAATCAATAGCAACCTTTTAGTTTATGTCGTAGCTGCTGCTATTCATGAAGCATTACATAATCTATATGACTTTTTATGTGGTCATCTAGAGCGGTAATTCTACTACTACCATACCTCACCAGCCCAGCGTTCCGTTTCCGTTACTTCAATACCTCGACGAAAATAACTCGGAAATACGGGAGCGCGACCGCATGGGTCGCGGGCTCTCCTAAACTGACGATATGTTCGCTAGACAGTTGATTTCCACCGATCGCCTCACTTTCTTTTAATAAACTTTGGCCATACGCAGTACGTGTCAGTGCCATCGGGCCAAAGCTTACCCAGGCACACATCATGGCGCAACAATGGATAGATTTACTTTATTGGTCTCTATTAATCATCTATTTTTTATATGGAGCACTTAATTGACCATCTATTGATTACATTGTATAATACAGGTATATTATGTAAAATAAAGGCAGGTGAGGCTGTTGGATGGAAATATCGATTTAGATTTAGATATAAATCTTCTAGATCTTGATCCAGCCGTAAAAGTTCTTAAAATGATATATTCTTTTGAAAGCTGGCCCAATCTTCTAAAACTAGCAGATACCTTTTTCAACCGAATAACTCAAATTTATAATAATTACACACACAATAATGAACTGGAACTAAAACACCAACGACCTTTAATTTATTATTATGGATACAGCTTGCTTATGTTGGGACTAGCCCACAAAGAAATTGAAAATTATGATAAAGCTCGAACTTACATTAAAGCTTATAGCGATTTGAGTTGGTTCAAGGGATTAGATGCTGAAGGATTAAATGAGGTAGCCTATTATAAGTACATATCAGAACCAAATCTTTTAGAAGTAGAAGTGCTTTCTGGAAATATTCAATTCATAGATCGCTATGTTTCGTTCCTTTTATCCAACTCTAAAGAAGTTCTACCAGGACTAATAACTTTGTTAAAGGCAGCTACTAATTTTGATTTAAACATTGAATCTCACTTAGCTCTTTTCTCTAATAGAATTTCAAAATTTGAGGATACCGCTGCTGATGAAATTATAATAAATTCCTACCAAGAAACTTTTTTTATTAATATGATCAGATATAAAACAAAAATTCAAGATTATAATACAGCTATCAAATATAGCATGAAATTATTAGATTCTGCAGAGGTCACAAACTCTGATAAAATCTTTAAACAAGCAGTAGTATACTTCGAATCATTACGTTCATGTGCTGATGCTACTCAGATTAAAGATTTTGAAGAGAAAATAATAAATTTCAAAGAAAGGGTTGAGTCTCTGTGAAAAAATTTGCCGTCTCTTTATTGTTGGTCCTCACTATCGTCAGCATTGCGCCAGCACTGCCAAGTACCTCACCAGTGGTCTTATTCCACGGAGCAGAACATTAATATCAGAAGTACAGCGCGGGTTAGGAGATTGCTCCTAACCTGTTTTTTATTAAGTGAATTATGTAGTTATTGCAATAACATCCTCCATCTTGAACCAATCCCACTCATCCTCCGACCAGCGGAGTTTAATTCCCTGTTGTTTATCCAGTTTCATCACGATACCTCGTTTTAATATATTCTCCATGGGATCAAACAGAGTGAGTGTAATCGGGCTGTGCTCTTCCATAGAACGATATAACAATTTTTCGAAGCGCTCTATCTCCTGTAGATCTAGAGTGGGTTTTTCACGACGTTCCTGCTCATTATTGTCATCTATAATCCGGTTTTTATGTTCGGGCAATATCATTCTGCTACACTCCCATACGTTCTCTAATTTTTTCATCATGAAGTTGCCCTCCTAATAATCCGTCCAGTAATTCGTTTTGCTACCATCTATCCCCCACTGGAGCTCTTGTGGCTCTGACTTTTTCTTTTTAAACCTAGGGTCAATCCTTTCCCAGCCTTCAATAATTCGGGCGCTCTCTGGTGGAGTGTGCGGGGTCCATTCTATATATTTTTCGTTAACTAATTCCCTAAGCCCACTAATGATCTTACTTGGTGTCCGTCCACTCTTGATTTCTAACTCCTGTAAAGTTGGCATATGAGCATGATGCACGGCAGAGTGGCGCATGATCATTAGTAGCTTTCGGGCGGTGTCACTAAGCATGTCGCTTCATTTGCACAGGCTGCCAAGCAAGAATATTAGCCTCCAGAAATACGCGCGGAGCTCCGGTTGATAAGCAAGTTGCGCGAATATATTCTCCACGAATCCCTTTCACTTCAATTTTACGTTGAGATATCTTACCTGATTTATCTTGGTACACTATTTCAATGGTTTGACCGATTCTTATTTGCATAATTACTCACCTTCCAAGGATAAGAACATTTGTTTGTATTATAACCAAACGTACGTTCGTTAATCAATGTAAAAATATCCCGCCAGGCATGAATTATTACATACAAAGTCATCGCTCAGGTTTATAATTTGTTTTATAAGCATTTATTGCATTTCCGCAAACAAACTAAGGAGTATGAGTGTTTTTTATATGTTATAGGGGGAAACGAATATTAGGACCGATGACTGAGGTTGAAGCTATGCGTGAATGGTTTACTCTCTCCGGTACAGTGAAGGAGATTTATATTATTGAGGTAGATGAGAACGATAAGGTAAGACGCCAGATCGGACCCACAAAGAAGAAAAAGAAATAAATATAAAGGAAAATAACGTAAAAAAGCCCCACCGACCCATTAAGGTTGACGAGGTTGTTTTTAATTTTCAAAAAGGAAACTGAGTAAGCGAGACTATTAACAGTACAATCCCAACAATCGAGGATAGCACAGCCATTTTATCTTTAGTTTTCAAATACAATGCCGCTCCATTAAATATTAAAGCTCCGCACATCCCCAGCATAGTCCAAGAGATTATCACTTGATCCTGACCGCGGAAAAATGTGATTCCCAGAATGATTGTTGCTGCACTGAATAAAATACCGCACACCCTTAGTACTTTCAGCAAAATGTTCACCTCCGAAAAATAAAACACGCTAATCTAATATATTGGTTCCGTCATAAATTAAAATTCATAGATTACTATTCCTATATCTGGTAGAATCAACTAGCAATTATTAGCAGATTTAGGGGGATATAAGATTGAACAAAAAAGCTTTTTTATGCATCGTGGCAACTATTGTAATCCTTTCAGGATGTGGTAGTTCCACAACAAATTCAGAGAAAAAAAATACAACGTCTACAGGAGTTACACCGTCCGAAGCAACAGCCAGCCCTTCAGAGCCCACTCCTGAGCCAAAAAAGAAACTTACAGCTTCCGAGAAACTGGCTCTCAACTATGTGGAGATTTTCCTCAATGGTTCAGATATCGAAGCGAAAAAGAAATTCGTATCCGAAAATATACTTCCAGATGTACAACCCATTTTCCAAATGGCTGAATCTACTGAGACACCCGAGAATAATAAACTTAAGAATCCTACAGTAATTGAAACAGCTGATTATACTGACAAAGATGGCGGAAAAGATAAACTCGTGCTTATCCAAGGTGAGAAGTCTTCCTCCAATAGCGAACTTATCATTTTTATTAAGGATGATAAAGTTGGTTGGGGATATTCGTCTAATGACAAGGACAAGGATGCATTTAACGAAGTGAGGAAACTCTTTAAGGAACCTGTAATTAATACTTCAGATTCAGGTAATGCAGGTACAACTGAACAGTCTCCTGAAGCGACGCTTAAAGAAATCAGTAATTTTGTCGTTTCAGATATTTGGAATGATGGATTTGTTGATATCAGCTGGTATGCAGGTTCAGGAACTGGCTCTACGGGTCAAACAATAGATATAGATTTTACAATCGAGCAATTAGCAAAAGCGATGAACCAAAAAATGGAGTACGATAATTATATCAACAACCTTGATGCAAAATATGATTCAATTAAAAGCATCTGGGCTAAGCTCACGGGTGAGATGGATCGTATGTACAAACAAATCCAAGATACGCCTCCTATTGCAAATGATGCAAACACCAAAATAGATACAGGAATATTCACCCAGTACTTGGAAGCTTTTACTGATGAGGTTGACAAATTACCCAATTCTTAGATTAAAAATAAAATCCCTGCCGGCCGCCACGGTTAGCAGGGATTTTGTTCGGCTTTAATGGCTTGCGACTCAAAATAGTAATCCACCAGAACATAAATGAAACCAGCAATTCCGAAAAAAACAATAGCTGTACTACTATTCAAATGGTATTCCCGTATAAAGCGTTCATCGTACACCTCGTAAAAGAAACCATATCCCGCAATACCACTCAATAAGAATATCATTATGCGGCTTATTAAAGGATTAACTATCTTTCGAATAACCCATGATAAAGGAAGCAGTATAACCGGGTAAAGAAGAACTGAAAAAAGGAACATCAGAAAAATAAAAGCAAACCCAATGTTTTGAAAACCGAAATATTCTGTTGTACTTATTTTATTTCCTTCCCAAAGCTCCAATCCAAAGGCTGCCAGGGTGAATAAAATCGTCGAAATAAACCATAACATTATAGGCTTAACTGCACGCAAAACAATCCCACCATCTTTATGCTTTTTATACTTACAGCCGATTTTTTAAAATTATCATTTCGCACTTGGTTTAGATGGATTACCTTTTTACCTTGCTGAATAATTCTTGCATGTAATCTTCCGTCATGTATTCTCTAAACTCTTTGTCTAATAAGTATATTTCATCTTGATTTATCCATTGGTAGTTAAAAATAGTCCCACAGTCTTCACCTTCTCCTTCTCCAGTGAAGCTCCACTTTTCAGGTAATCTCGTTTCTGGAATTAGAAGGTAGTCATGTCTTTCGACATTCGCATCTATAAAATCCTTATAATAATATTGTGTGCCTATTTTCTTTACTAATTTAAATTGTTTAAGTCCACTTTCTTCTTGAATTTCCCTGAATAACGCTTCTTCTTCTGTTTCCCCGGCATCGATATTTCCACCTACTAATCTAAAGGGTACTTCTGGTTCATTAAGATAGACTAATAAGGTCTTTTCTCCAACTTCATTGTCTTGCAAAATAAATCCGTATACCTTCTTTCTAATCGGTTTCCCTATCTTCATCGTGACACCTCATATCTTCAACATCTCTTCTGGGACTAAGTGGCTCTTCTAATATTGTTTTTCGATCTTTTGCTTCATCCTTATTTACCTGTATCGTAATTATTTTTTTCTTTTTTTGAGCCGGAATCATATGAAAAAAATATTGAAATAGGATTATGAATCACAATTTTTTTCAAGGAATCACACATAATATTTGTTTCACCGATTACTACACTATCATCTAGTACTTCAAGTTTATACTTTTCCTTTTGACTTTTTATCGAAATAAATAGAAAAGGAAAAACTGGCAGTTTGTGTCCAACATACTTACGCCTCTATTCATCACCTTAATTATTTCACTTTGGATATTATATCATTAATTCCCATCTTTTATAGGTATGGTCTCCCTTTGGAAGGGTTAATTGTCTTGTAATATGGGTAATCCATCTTCTCTTGAATTTCTCGAACTACATTTTCATTAGTAAGCGATTCTATGAAATATAAACCCAGATCAATTGAAGCTGCTACTCCTCCCCCAGTAAAAACATTTCCATCCCTTACGAACCGTTCCTTAACTACTTCGGAACAATAAGGTGCTAATAGTTCATATGCAGAAGGGTTGGTAGTCGCCTTCTTCTGATTTAAGAAACCGGCAGCTCCCAAAATCAAAGCCCCTGTACACACTGACACCTTGTAATCAACCTCTCGAGCAGTCTGAATCCATGTTATAAAATCAGTATCGAATCTAAGTTGTCGAGTGGATAACCCTCCAGGGATAAATATCAAATCATAGGCTGACAGATCAGGGGAAACCTGGTTTATTTTCAACGTCAATCCTCGATCATCCGTGACTTCTTCCTTGTTGGAACAAAAATCCCACGATACATTTTCTATCGCCTTTAGAACTCCCATCCGGGTAACCGCATCGTAAAAACCAACAAAATCTAACGTAGTCATCCCGTCAAATAGAATATAAGCCATCTTCAGCATTTTCATTCTACACACTCCTTCGATACTTTTCGGCGAAATTCATTGGGGGTTATCCCGTATTCATTTTTAAAAACACGATAGAAAGAGCGCAAACTGTTGAATCCGGAATCAAACGCAATATCCGTGACCGGATGGGTAGTGGATAACAGCAGCATATGAGCAAAGGCTACCCGTTGGCCATTGATGTAATCACGAAATGAAATATGAAACTGCTCAGAAAAGATTCGGGAAATGATAAATTTACTAATGCCAAGCTCTCTTGAAAGCGTATCCAGATTTATGTGATCTAAAAAATGCATGTCGATGTAAGCAAGGATTTTGGGGACGAGATCCATTTCTTTTTTGTAGTCTACTTTTTTCATTAGCAGTAACGGCAGAGCGTGCCCTAATACTACAGAGGTATAAGCCTTGAGCAGACGAACATCACATTGTTCTTTATATAGTTTATACAAGGTTGCCAGCAGATCTTGAAGCACCTTTTGTTTCGAAACTATAGGGTTATCCGGAACACGATTAAGCAAATCCCCCGCAAAATCCCCCGGAAACGTGGCGTCAAAAAAGAACAGCAGGATCTGGCTTTTCTCTATGGTTTTGTAGCTGTGAGGTTGATTGGAAAAAATAATCGCTATGTCTCCTTCAGACAAATCATACTCTTTTCCATTGATGTTGATATTGATTTTGCCGGACAAAACCATTGTTATCTCTACATTTTTGTGTAGATGAAGAGGATAAGTGTTATTGGTAGAAATAAAGGAGTGAAACGCCTGGTCACGATGCTGATATTTAATATTCATGTTTTTCTCCCTATCGTCATGGAATGCCAAGCACTATAGCTGCTGTAATACTAAGAACATAATATGAATTTGTTCGTTTGCGCAAGAACCAAAGAGCAATAGTTGGCACAAAAAAAGATTTTTTTGGCAGGTAAATACGCCCTAAAAGTTTTAAAGTATTACCAGTAAGCTGCTTGTCGCAGACCAGTAACATTTCACTGAGAGGAGGAAGTATAACAGGAACAGCATTCAGCGATAAGACTGTATCCATGTTATACGTCAAAAAGATGAAATGGAAGAGTAAAAAATCAGGTAAGGTTATGGGTGTCTTATTGAGTTTTTCGGTAGCGTTTTCATTTTTAGGAGGTCACACACTTGCAACTTCAGGGCAGACAGACGGAGACAAAAGTTTTGCGGGTGCCTCTATTCTTGCTTTTCCTGGCGCGGAAGGTGGCGGCGCCTATACGAGCGGTGGTCGAGGAGGCGATGTATACATCGTAACTACCCTTGAAGATTACGCTGTAAAAGACAAACCGATTGCAGGCTCCCTTCGCTATGGGATTTTATCTACTCCTAAAGAGGGTCGTACAATTGTTTTTCATGTTTCCGGAACGATTGAACTGAAGAGCACGTTAAGTCTCAATAATATTAAAAACCTGACCATCGCTGGGCAAACCGCTCCAGGCAACGGAATTACCATTGCAGGTTGGGATACCAATATCAGCAATTCAGAGAATATCATCATACGCTACACCTCTTTCCGTCCGGGTGCCACTAATGTGTATAATGGCAGCGATTCAATGGATGCGCTTTGGGGGAGAGACAACAACTACTTCCTCATTGACCATTGTTCCTTCAGTTGGAACACAGATGAAACTCTATCTTTATATAGAGGCGAAAATGGCACGATCCAGTGGTCCATTATTTCCGAAAGTCTGACTCTATCCGGGCATTCCAAAGGAAGACATGGCTACGGTGGTATTTCAGGCGGAGACAAAACAACATTCCATCACAATCTGTATGCGAACCATACCTCGCGAAACCCAAGACTAGGCGGCGGTTACGCAGGTGCTGCAGATGCTGATCATGTGGCGGTTGTTCAGTTCTCGAACAATGTAATTTACAATTGGGGCTTTAACGGCACTTATGGCGGAGGTTTTACTTTTACTAACTTTATGAACAATATCGAAATTGCCGGTCCAGGTACAAGAGATAATGTAACTAACAGAGTCATTGATGCCGGTGAAGCTACCAAGCTGGGCGGTTTCTACATCGCTGGAAACAGAATTAACGGCAAGCTCACAGGCTTACTGAATGATTCTTCAGATTATGTGAAATTTTCCGGTGTACAGAGTGGTGAACAAAAGACGACCCTTGCAGCCACACCATATCTTTCCGCGGACAGTACTGGAGTTAACCATGGTATTACCAATAAAGCATTTGATAATTATGTTAAGACCGGCGTAAAGCAAGCAAATGAATCACTATTAAAAAGCATTCTGCAACAAGCCGGAGCTACCTATCCACGTCGCGATGCGATCGATGCAAGAATTGTGGCAGAAGTCGAGCAGAACTCGGGAAGATATATCAACACTGAACATGAAGTCGGGGGTTACATTTCAGACTTTGGCTTCATCGAGGCACAATATGATAAGCAATTTGACACTAATCAAAACGGAATAGACGACAAGTGGGAAAAGAAAAATAAAATCTGGGGCATCAAGGATGCATACAAAACGGTTACTAAAAATGATTACACCTGGCTTGAGCTTTATATTAACGGTCTAGTTGATATGAAACACGTCGCCGACAACCCCGCTGCTAAGCTTTTGGCGCCAGAAAACAATGCACAATTTGTTACCGGGAAAGAGGTCGAAGTTAAAATTAACGCTTCCCCTAAATCCGGAAACAAAATAAAAAAAGTTGCTGTATATAATGGCTCTAAATATCTTGGGGAAGCAGTCAAAAAAGGCAACACATATACGTATACCCTCAAGAATTTAACGGATGCTTCATACTATATCTCTGCAAGAGTGACCGATACCCAAGGAAATGAGACGCAGACCACAGCTGCTAACATTCATGTCAATACCGCTACCTCTTCCCTGGCTGGAAAGAGTTGGACTACAGCAGATATCGGTGATCCGTACATTAAGGGTTCCGGAAGTATGACAAATGATGTGCTTACCGTTAAAGGCAACGGAAAGCTTGGAAAAAGTGAAGGTGGCACAGAACGTTCTGAAGCGAACAATGCAACCAAAGATGACTTCCACTTCGTGTATAAAGAAATGAACGGAGATATGGAATTTACCGCGAAGCTCGAAGAAATCGGGGCCGTTGACAACCATGCCTTCACCGGGCTAATGATCCGCGATGACTTGAATAAAGACAGTGCCGCGGCGGCCCTTGGTATCTCCTATGTGAAGTTGTCCAAAGAAACCAGCTGGTCATCTTATCTGACGGGCAGAAACATTAAGGGCGGAGGATTTGATGAATTAACTGAAACTTTAGACAGCGTATCAGCTGCTGAAAAAGCTGGCATTCAACTTGTTCCAGATATTCCGTTCAAAATAAATGGTGTGGAGCAAGGGTATTGGCTCAAACTTGGCCGTAAGGGAGATGTTTTTTATGCTTACGGATCAACGGACGGAAAAGACTGGAAGTTAATTGGCGAGCGAACTATTGCTATGGATGGTTCGGTATATGTCGGATTTGCCGTTGACAGTAATGATGTTGCCAATAAGATTGAGCAACTGAACTATGCTAAGTTCTCTAACATTACTGTGGAGAATACATTCACTCCAATAGGTGACTCAGCGGTAAATAAATAGCGTCTGTTCATCTACACAGTTCCAAAAACACGGAAGCCAGTAAAGCGGCTTCCGTGTTTTTATTGATATCCGACTGGACCAACACAATATATTGCCTGATTCGCTGTTCACTGTTTTTACTCCACGAGAATGAAGTTGACTTTACAACTTTCCCTTTTCAAGAACATACTCTTCATTGGAGTTTTTTAAAACGATATCAAATTTATGATGATAAGAATGCATAAACAACTCATATTGCATCCTACGCTGTTCATGGGATTTTCTTAAATAATTTATATCCGTTCCTCTTTCAGAAACATCACGTATACTCCTTCTCACCAACTCGGTTTCTCCATCCGTATATAAGTAGATTTTCAGATCATACAAATTTGGGTCAGTAAAAGCAACGCTCATGCCTTCTACAATATTTATCTTGTTTTGTGAAGATATGAACATACTTTTTGTATAGTCCGTGCCAATGGTGTAAAAATCCAACCCATCCCTCAACATATGAATATCTCTCTCTAAAGCAGATATATAATGAGCAGCAGGATGACAAGCTGTCACTTTATCGTGGTAATGTTCATTCTTATATTCATAGTCGATAGAAGTGTATTTTCTAAGACTAGATTCAACAATATAGGGGTCTGTATTAATATAATTCACATCATCCTGCTGCAAAAGCTTTAAAAGATTATGAGCAAATGTTGTTTTTCCAGATGCACCATGACCCGAAATCCCAATGATGATTCTATTAGCCTCACCGCTAATCAAATTAGCTATCTTATGTAACACCTTGTCCATATTATTCGCCCCTCTCCCTACTCGATCCTATGTATTCCTTACTCCGCTATGGTTTAGCACATTAAAATCTATGGTGCATTTTATATAAAGAAACTTAATAGAAAGGGGTAGATATTCCATGGCTACTCGTCAGCCTGATTTAGTATTGATCAGTTGGAGCAGAAATCCTTTGGTTGCTGGATCAGCACGTAGGATTATTGCCGCCCGTGTTATTGGAAATGCCGTGCCTTGCAGACCTAGCTTGAGACCCAATGGATTGCTTAACACCGCTTTGGCTTGCTTATTAGACAACGATGTAGGTTTTAAAGTAGTCTTTCGTAAAAAGACTTCAAACATTAGCGGATATATTTTGTTACAACGTAACTAATAGGTTTAGGGGGCAGTGAAATTGCTGCTCTCTTTTTTCTGTGTATCTCATTACACTTAAAGTCCAATCATTCCTAGAAAATGGTGTATATAATTTATTAGGAATTGAATCTGATTGAAAATGGGTGCGTCCATGAAATTACAAGCTGTGAAAAAAAGCTATGATTTAATAGTAAGCTTAGGGATGTCTTGTGCTCCTGCTATAAATCTGCAAAGAAATAGCTTGAGGAAATTCTCCATGCCACTCGACTGGATGGTTTCTTATTCATTGGCTGATGTAAATAGACTGTATAAGAATAGATTTCAAAATTTCATGGAATTAATAAATCTGCAAATCCTTGATGAAACACATTTTTTTCTGGAGGATGGAATACCAGTCTATCCTAATTGGAACAAAAATGCATTAGTGAAATCCTATTTTATTCAGGATACTTTATATAACATTATCTCCGTTCATGATTTTCCAATCCACCAAGGTAAACACTGGTCTACAACCTATCCTTCGTATAAAGCGAAGCTGGAATTACGAATTAATAGATTTTGGGACAAGTTAATCACCAGTAAAAAAACTTTATTCATTAGATGGTCCGCCTCATATGAACAGGCTGTAGAGCTACAATCGATTTTATCTGGTTTATTAAAACCGAACGAATTTATTATTCTTATTCTTAATCCCGTTCGTGAAGCAACCTCGGTACAAGAATTAAGTTGGAATATTAATAATATTTGTGTGTTAGAAGTTCCTGAGGATATGAACGATTATGATAGCTGGGATTATATTTTGAAGGACATACAAGTAACTAATAACTAATTTCGCTTTGATCGATCAAATGATTAATTATTTCCTGTGCTGCAAAAACATATGGATACAAATACAGCCTACTGATGCTGACCAATAAAGAAATAGGGTTACTAATTCCAAAATCGTATTGACTCCCATGCGCTGCTGGATTTGCGGGTTCAGGCTCTACAAGATCATACTTCTCCATCAGCCTTTCCTTGGTTCCACTATCTACTACTGTTCCGTTTCCTTTATCCGCAAGGACAGATCCCGATTGAAAACACGCCATGAATAAGACACAGCAAATGGTGAGGATTGCTAGTTTCTTTTTTCGCATCATACATCTCCTAATTCTTTCTGTGGTCTCCCCTAAAACTTAGAGCCGTTCAAATTATTTCTTGGGTAATCGCAGGAAACCTATGTATTCGACAATCTTGATCAGTATAGATCATATTCTATGAAAATAATGGGAGAAAAAGTCTCGAATTCTATAATACTCCTTTCTATATATAAAAACAAAAGCACCCAAAGCTAAAATTAGCAGGGTACTTTTGGATACTTCGCCGTATTTACAATATCAACATTCCGCTGAGCGGTTTATGGAGTTGGTGTTCCGCCGTTCGCATTCAGTGTTTCGCCACTGATATAGCTAGATTCCTGGCTAGCCAGGAATACATATGCCGGAGCCATCTCCGCAGGCTGTCCCGGACGACCTAGTGGTGTGCTCGACCCGAACTCCTTCAGCACTTCCTCCGGTTGCCCACCCACAACTTGAAGAGGTGTCCATACAGGACCTGGCGCCACTACATTGACGCGAATTCCCTTATCAGCTACTTGCTGAGCGAGAGACTTACTGAATGTATTAATAGCCGCCTTGGTAGTCGCGTAGTCCAAAAGGATCGGCGAGGGATTATAAGCTTGAATAGAAGAAGTGTTAATAATGGTGCTGCCCGGTTGCATATGCTTCACTGCAGCTTTGCACAGCCAGAACATGGCATACACGTTCGTCTTAAATGTATCGTCAAAATGCTTCGTAGTGAGATCAGCGATGTCTGGGACGAATTGCTGTTTGCCCGCGATATTGGCTAAAATATCAATTCCACCTAGCTCCTTAACCGTAGTATCGACGAGTTGTTCACAGTATGCTTCATCCTTCAGATCACCTGGAATGGCGATTGCAGTACGACCCGCTTCCTGCACTAGCTTGAGCACCTGCTTTGCATCTTCCTCTTCCTCAGGCATATAAGATAGAACAACATCTGCCCCCTCGCGAGCAAAAGCAATAGCAACAGCACGACCTATACCACTGTCCGCTCCCGTAACTAACGCTTTACGTCCGGTCAGACGCCCGGTTCCTTTATAGGTATCTTCTCCTGTATCAGGTACTGGATTCATTTTCTTCTGCAGACCCGGCTCCGCTTGTTGCTGCTGAAATTCCGGTCCAGCCTTAGTGTACTGAGTGGTAGGATCTTGCATCGTATATTGGTTAGACATCGATCAATTCCTCCTTTATTTTTAGAAATACATTTTTATATTTTCCGAACTCTTTGTTATGTAAACACAACAAGCACGCCTCTAAACATTCGCCTTCGATAACACAGCCTTGAATAGTGCCACAAAAATACCCCAACCACCTGTCAAGGTGGCTAGGGTATCCCTTACAATATTTCTCAGGCTTAAATCTCCTCTGACCTGCCTTGCACTGACTCGTACCGCGTGCGTATGCTTAAATAATATATGGAAACTCACTTATAAATTGGGGAACGCTCCGTATAGTATGGCGTATACATTAGATAAAGGAGTGATAAATCATGGGCATTTTTATATTCCTCTTTGTACTGTTAGCATTGCTTAATATCTTCTTTCCTCATTTGGGATGGTACATGCGCTATGGCTGGATGATGAAAGGCGATGTAGAGCCCAGTGATGCCTATTTATTAATGACTCGCCTCAGCAGTATAGTGGCACTTATTATCCTCGTTTTTATCTGGACTAGTTTCTGACTTACCCTAACGCTCTTAGCACATCTTCAATCTTGCGCTGATGCGACAATACCCCGTAATTCATCCAGGCCATAAAATCCACCTCATATACACAGCGACTACGCACAGCGGGCAGACTGCGCCAAAGCGGTGTATCCAGCAGTTCCCGTCCTTCTCCTTCCTGTCGATCAAAGGTAATGAACAAATGATCTGCAGTCAGGCTCGCAAGCTCTTCTCTTGTTAGGCTCACCCGCTTCTGTCCACGGGTCAACTTCGGAACCAATTCATGGGGCTGCAAACCTAAATCATGATGGAGTACGCTACCTGTATAACCCAATTGCCCGCATCCATAGAGATTGATTCCGTAGGAAGATATTCTTAAGCATGCTACAGTCTGCCCTTGGACAGAACGGTTTAGCACTCGTTTAGCTTGCTGCGCCCGATGCTCATAATTGCCGATCACTTCCTGGACACGGTCCGTTCTGCCAAAGACGGCTGCTGCAGAAAATAACGTGGCACGCCAATCCTCCTGATGAAAAGGCAGCTTGAACAACGGAGCAATTTGGCTGCACTCATCCAGGTGCCAACGCTGAAAGCCATCATCCAGCAGGATCAGTTCGGGCATGTACTGGGAGAGCTCCTGCCAATCGCCAGTTGAAATATCAACCGCAGGCACATCGTTGAGGGACAGATACTCCTGCTTCCCCCACTGAGCATGAGAATATTGCGCCACCGGTGTAATATCCAGAGCCAGCAGATAGTCTTCCAGAAAAGGAGCGAACACCCGCAGCCCTTCCTGATGGAAGCTTCTGTATTGGCCGGGCGTAACGCCCACCGATCTTTTGAAACGCCGGTTAAAATAATACTCATTGCTATATCCTACGGATAACGCGATATCATGCATACGGTCATTCGTAAGCAGCAACTGCTGCTGGGCCCTTTCAATACGAAGTCCGTTCAAATGCTCTAAGGGAATCCGCCCTGTCACTTCTTTAAAAATCTGTGTGTAGCGTGTACGTGTAACGCCTGCCACTTCAGCCAATTGATCGACGGTTATGGCGTGATTATAATGTTCCTGCATATAGCGGATGGAACGCTGCACCGCCTCATGGGCTCCTTTCATCTGGATGACAGAGGAATTTGCCCGCATGATCAGCAGCAGTAACTCTTGAAAGCGGGTATGGCCTGCGAACCATTCAATCTCTTCCGTACTTCTGCGACTATGATAGATAGCCTCAAGCAGTAGTGCACATTGTGAAAAAGGTCTGCAGCTTAGCGGACCAGACCGGAGAATTCCTTCTCTAGTCCCCTTTTCCATTCCACTCTGCTTACTTCCCCCGGTTTCGATTACTTCAAAAGTAAGCCTATAAAAGCTAAGTCCTCGCTCCTCGGCATTGATTCTGCTTATAAGCCCCGGTTCGAACAAGAACCCAACACCTTTTTCCAGGGGAAAACGCTTCTCCTCGGCTTCTAACCATCCCTGTCCTTCCGATACAATGATCAGGGTATGATCTTGAAACACTAAGGTCTGTCCGTTCACCGATAAGGATTGGGCTTCTATGTTAATCAAGCTATAGAATAGCCTCTTTTTATTGCTGTCTTGTAAATCTTCTGCCATTCTAGCGCCCTCCAATTGAGAACCATTTTCATTCACTTTACTATAGTTTAGAATAAAAAAGAAGGTCTATCAACTATGCTGATAGACCTTCTTTATGCTATTCCTTACGACGGCTACCGTTTTATTTCACCATAGCTTTCAGCAAGTCATCAAGCTTCATCGAATTGGCTGTGATGGCACCGGACTGCCAGTGGGAACGTTCCATTCTATAGACATTCCCGTTCTTCACCGCAGGCAGACTCTTCCACAATGGACCCTCAAGTATTTGAATCGCTTCCTGATTCCCTTCAGTATCCCAGCCCCCATTATCAGGGAACACAATAATATGATCCGCGTCGAGCTGAGGAATAAGCTCTTCAGAAATAACAGATTGATATTCGGTCATTTCTGCCGCCATAGGCACGGGTGTCAGCCCAAATTGATCATAAATCACACCGGTATAGCGGTTTTTAACACCGAATAGAGCAAAGGTTTTATCCGCTACGTTAAGCCGGATCACCGCTACTTTTTCCTGACCCAGGGCCTGTTGCAGCTTAGCTTTCCCCTCTGCCACCTTCTGATCATACGCTGCAAGGACGGATTCCGCCTTCTCCGGAATACCAAGGGCATCTGCAATAGCTGTAAGCATTTGTCTTGAGTCTTGCAACACCGACTCAGGTAGACGATAAGTTGGTGCTATCTTGGAATATAGTTCATACCTCGCCGCATCAGCGCCTCCGTCCACAATAATCAAATCGGGGTCTTTTTCCAATAATGCCTCCACGCTACCCGTGATATCGAATTCTGGCACATCCAGATTTAAATAATCCTGTTTTCCCCAGCTTGGATGATACCACTGAACCACCGGGGTAATGCCCAATGCCTTCAAATAATCTTCTACATAGATCCCGGCTACCCGTTGCGGTTTAACTGGAATTTCAACATCCCCGAATTCCCCGGCAATCGTCCGGGTTGCACCCTCTTCTGCGGCATTTCCACTTCCTTCAGTTGGTGCGCTAGTGCTCGCTGAGGTAGATTCCTCTGCATTCTCTGTCTTAGCAACGTTTTCTTTCGCAGTATTGTTATTCGTTCCGCATGCTGCCAGCGCGGTGATTGCCATTATAAGTACCGCTGCCCACAAAAACTTCTGACCCCATCTTGCCATTGATCCCTTCACTCCTATGCTTTATTGTCATTGATTATCATTCTCAATAACCTTTATCACAATAGTAGCATGACTTTCATAGCTTTCAATGCACTTTCTCCGCAAAAAACTTATACAAACTATTTCTAGTTATTCTGCTCTATCATTATTTGGTAGGATTCTTCTTCTATTTAAAATAGGTCACCCTTTATTAACTTGATCGCAAAATTTCTTTTTTTACGATTGATTTATACGATGCTTTCGCTTACAATAAACTCATAAACGCGCGTTTATGAAAAGAGGGGAAACATGCGCAGCGAAGATATTGCTAAGTTGGCCGGGGTTTCCCGAAGTACGGTATCCCGCGTGATCAACAACTATTCCAATGTTCCTGAAGAAACCCGGGCTAAAGTGCTGCGGGTGATTGAGCAACATCAGTACGAACCGAACAGCTTTGCACGGGCTCTGGCCGGTAAGAAAACCGATACCATCGGATTGTTCGCCATCAGTATGAACGAGAAAGAGAACACTACCCGAATTTATCAGAACAATTACTTTGCACCATTCGTCGATGCCGTAGTCGACACGTCGAATGCCCGCGGATGTTACGTTCTGATTCATACGGTATACTCTCCGGACGATTTTCTGAAGGTAAAACAAGCTTTTCTGCAAAAACGGATTGACGGTGGTATAATTGTCGGCACTCAGAAGGATATTAATATCGTCCGCGAAATGGTGGGACTCGATTCTCCGCTAGTACTGATTGATTATGATATCTCAGAGATTATGTCGGAGCATCTTGACCGCAATCATTTGGCCATTGTGAACTCCAAAGATTACGAGGGCACCACAGAAGTGATTGAACATTTAATCTCCCTAGGCCATCAAGAGATCGGCATCATCTGCGGGCAAATGAATACGTACTCTGGTCGAGAACGCTACACGGCCTATGAGGATACGCTAAAAAAACATGGTCTGCCTATGAATGAGAAGTTTATCCTAAAGGGTGATTTTCTGAAAGAGACGGCTTATGAAGAGGTCAAGAAGCTGCTTGCTTCTGATGAACCTTTGCCGACTGCCTTCTTCTCTTCCAACGATGACATGGCTATTTCAGCGATGGAAGCGTTCTCCGAACACGGAATCATTGTCCCTGAGGATATCTCCATTGCTGGTTTTGATGACATTCAGCTGGCATCCCGTATTCAGCCTAAGCTGACCTCTGTACGCTTGCCGATTTATGAAATGTCCAAGGCTGCAGTGGAAAAAGTAATCGAGCTGTGTGATTCGCAGCAGCCGACTTTCAGCACGATCAGCTTTCCAGCTCGTTTAGTGGAGAGAGATTCCTGTCAACCGCCGAAGAAGTAGCACAGATTCATCATTCACTGAAGAATACATATTTTTCTGTGAAGCTGCTATCATTGGTTCTCGAAATCACTGCCTAATACTATCTTTTAGAAACAACGGAAAGAATCCCTTCCCTCGAGGGAATTTTTCCTGAAACTTATAAACGCGCGTTCACAATCGAAAGGAGACTTTCTCACATGAAATTCGGTACCTTTGACGACACTCGTAAAGAGTATGTAATTAACACACCAAAAACACCTTACCCTTGGATTAACTACCTTGGTAATGAACAATTTTTCGGACTTATTTCTAATACTGCTGGTGGCTATACCTTCTATAGAGACGCTCGTCTCAGAAGATTGACCCGTTACCGTTACAACAATATCCCAATGGATGCTGGCGGCCGTTACTACTATCTTTATGATGATGGTGATTTCTGGACTCCAGGCTGGATGCCAGTAAAACGTGATCTGGACTTCTACGAATGCCGTCACGGTCTTGGCTACACTTCCATTACTGGTGAACGCAACGGCATCTCTGTAAACCAGCTTGCTTTTGTACCTATGGGTCATAATGCTGAGGTACATCGTCTTGTAGTGAAAAACACGGGTTCCGCGAAGAAATCCGTTAAGCTATTCTCTTTTGCAGAATTCTGTCTTTGGAATGCACAAGATGATATGACTAACTTCCAACGCAATCTCAGCACTGGTGAGGTTGAAGTGAAGGGTTCTGTTATCTATCACAAAACAGAATACCGTGAGCGCAGAAACCACTACGCTTTCTACTCTGTTAACAAAGAAATCGCCGGCTTTGATACTGACCGCGAAGCTTTCGTAGGGATGTACAATGGTCTGGAAAGCCCGCAAGCTGTTGCTGCAGGTGAACCAACTAACTCCGTAGCGAGCGGCTGGTCCCCTATCGGATCGCACGCCCTGAACATTACTCTGGAGCCAGGCGAAGAGCAAAGCTTCATCTTTGTCCTTGGTTACATTGAAAACCCAGAAGAAGACAAATGGGAATCTCTGAACGTAATCAACAAAAAACCAGCAGAGGCTATGATCGAGCAATTTGCTACAGACGCTCAAGTGGACGCCGCTTTGGCTGCACTGGCTGCACACTGGGATAACCTGTTGTCCAAATATCAAATCCAAAGTGGCGACGACAAGTTGAACCGTATGGTTAACATCTGGAATCCATATCAATGTATGGTTACCTTCAACATGTCCCGCTCCGCTTCTTACTTTGAATCCGGTATTGGCCGTGGTATGGGCTTCCGGGATTCTAACCAAGACTTGCTCGGATTTGTGCACCAAATCCCTGAACGTGCTAAAGAACGTATTCTCGATATTGCCGCTACACAATTTGAAGACGGCAGTGCCTATCACCAATACCAACCACTCACTAAAAAAGGTAACAATGAAGTCGGTACCGGCTTTAATGATGACCCGCTTTGGTTGATCCTTGGCACAGCTGCTTACATCAAAGAAACTGGCGATACTTCGATTCTCGATGAGCAGGTTCCTTTTGACAGCAATCCGGATAACACGGCTACTCTGTTTGAGCACTTGAAACGCTCCTTCGAGCATGTAACTAACAATCTCGGACCTCACGGCTTGCCGCTGATCGGTCGTGCAGACTGGAATGACTGCTTGAACCTGAACTGCTTCTCTACAGAGCCGGGCGAATCTTTCCAAACTACTGCCAACATCGAAGGTCGCGTAGCGGAATCCGTATTTATCGCGGGTCTGTTCGTCTTCGTTGGACCGGACTATGCAGAAATCTGCCGGATGCGCGGACTTAATGATGTAGCTACGGATGCAGAAGCTAAGATTGACAACATGCGTGAAATCACACTGACTCACGGTTTCGATGGTGACTGGTTCCTGCGCGCTTATGACCACTATGGCGACAAGATCGGTTCCAAAGAAAACGAAGAAGGTAAGATTTTCATCGAACCACAAGGTATCTGTGTTATGGCCGGTATCGGTGTGGAAGATGGTCAAGCTGAAAAAGCTCTGACTTCCGTGCAAGAGCATTTGGATACTAAATACGGTATCGTATTGCAACAGCCACCATATTCCAAGTACTATCTGAACCTGGGTGAAATTTCTACGTACCCTCCGGGCTACAAAGAAAATGCTGGTATTTTCTGCCACAATAACCCTTGGATCATGATCGCTGAAACTGTACTTGGACATGGCGACAGAGCGTTTGAAATTTACGCTAAAATTGCTCCTGCTTACTTGGAGGATATCAGCGAAATTCACCGTACTGAACCTTATGTATACTCGCAAATGATCGCAGGTAAAGATGCCGTTCGCCACGGGGAAGCTAAAAACTCCTGGTTGACTGGTACTGCTGCTTGGAACTATGTAGCGATTACACAATCTATCCTTGGTATTCAAGCGGACTTCAATGGTCTGAAGATCGATCCTTGTATTCCTACAGAGTGGGACAGCTTTGAAATCACCCGTGTCTTCCGTGGAGATACTTATGTGATTCAAATCAAGAACCCGAACCATGTATCCAAAGGTGTAGCTAGTCTTACCTTGGATGGCGCAGCTGTAGAAGGTAACATCATCACTCCTGTTGGAGACGGTGCTGTACACCAAGTAGTTGTAGAACTGGGTTAATATAAAAAATCCGCTCAACCGTTCGTTTGAACGATTGAGCGGAGCGGATCTAAAATTAACAGTAGATGCCCCCTGAAGGATTCAGGGGGCATCTTTTTTTACCCTTCCACAATATCTGCTCTTAAATCACTCGCAACCTCAAGCATTCTAGGAATCACGGCTTCATTGGCGCCAGAAACATAAATATCGCCCTGATAATGTCTAAATGGGATTGTTGTATCACCATAGCTCCACATAAAGAAATCTCCCTCAATCGACATGGTAGTGGCACCTGTTACTGTAAAAACTGATGTATAGGTGAAATCAGGTTTGGATGCGAAATATTGCTTACACTCTTCTAAAGATAGGGTTGGTGCTGAATCTCCATCATTCTGCATTGCTCTTGTCATTCGATAACGTTTACTCATTGTGATGCCTCCAATATTATCTGTAAAATGATCAGTTGCCTTATCCAGATCAAATATAGCATACAATGAAGGGCAAATCCCATTCCATTTCTAAGTCGAAAATGTTAATATAGCCGTTTTTCATAGCTTTCTTTTAGTGATTTCGAGATATCCTCTGGAGTAACTCCAAGTTTGCGGGCATGTTGCGCCAGTATTTTTGATGGATTAGGCAATACTTCTTTCGCAAGCCAATAATCGTCATCCCACAAATGTGACCGCTTAAAGGCTTTTGCACAATGCATATAACATTCTTCAACTTCCACGCCTATTCCAATGACCGGGACTTTACCATGCGCTTCCATAGGTTTCAATATTTCTTCATCCTTAACTATACTCGCGTGCCCATTTATTCTTAATGTTTCTTCAAGTCCGGGAATGATGAATATCAAACCGACTTTTGGGTTCTCAAGTATATTCCGCAAAGAATCAAACCGTCTGTTCCCAGGGCGTTCAGGGATCACTAAATGTTTATCATCCAACACGTGAACAAAACCTTCTGCGTCCCCGCGCGGAGAGACATCACAAGCACCGGACGAACCGCTTGTAGCCATAAAAAGCATCGGGGATTTTGAGATATAATCACGGCAATGATGATCTATAAAAGTTATGGTTTTGTTGTTAACTAATTCGCTTGGGTACCCAAATAAAGACCTTAACTCTTCTTCTGACTCTATAACTTTTTCGAAAAAGTTTGGCTTCATACTTCTCCCCCTCTCAACTTAATAAGCCCCAATGTTCTTATTTTTGCTCAAATATCCGCTTAATAATTGGGCGAAATTTTTTCTTGCTGTCTCATCCGATAACTTCCCATAAGTGCCATACAGATTATCCGCATGATATCTTGGAAACACATGTAAATGATAATGCCATACATCTTGGCTGCCATCCGGCTCATTATGTTGTCTAGAAGAAACGCCATCACATTTATAAACTTCTTTAAGTCCTCTAGCAACTTCAATCTCCAGCTCATGTATCCGGTTTGAAATTTCAACATCCAATGTATAAATGTTCTCGATATGCTGATTAGGGATGATTAGAACATGCCCTTCATTATTCGGATACCAATGAGAAGCAATAAAAGCCGTTATGTAATGATCTTTATAAATAATATCCGCTTGCTTAGAACGCACATGTTCATTTTCAATGCCCGAAACCAACAAACAAAAGGGACAAGTATAACCCTCTGGAGCATGATTATAAATATAGCCCGCCTCCACTTTTATAGGATTTAAGAATTTTCTATGTTTCTTCTAATTTCGCCATTTCGCGTGTGTTCTCCTTTTTGCAAAAAGAAAAGGACAGGCTGTAAATTACAGCTGTCCCCCTTGGAAAATACTGATAAAACACAGTCATTCCCGAGATCTATGTCTACCGATAACTTAAACGCTGGCTTCCGGAATCCATACCTTCATTTCACCACTGCCGCGATTTCCCCATAAGTAATATGGAATCGCCTTAACCTGAACGGTTTGAACTGGTGCTTTTACTCTACTGTAAAGTCCACCACTCCAGCCCGCTTTATCTACACGCAGCCCCTCTGCCTCGACAACAACAGCGCCGCCGAGCAATGTCTCATCAAAAGCCGCAGTAAGTTCACTGCCTTCTTTTAAAGAAATTGAGCTTAAAGGCTCACCATTATCTATACTTTCAAGGCAATACACAAGAGGTCCACGCTGAATCGTTACTTTTTGAGCATCTGCACGCAAATTCGGATGTGCGTAGATACGATGTGTCTCCATAGGGTCATGCACTTCGATTACATCTCCTGCTCTCCACAGTCTCCGGATAACGAGGTATCCCTGCTCGATGTTCTCAGCAGTATTCATTACTTCACCGTTGACTCTGATCTCCATTCCTTGGCTCCAAGATGGAATCCGCAAGGCAATCCCAAACTGGGCTTCCGCTGCAGGATTAATCTTCAACGAGACTGTACCTTCCCATGGATAGTTACTCTCTTGCTGAATCGCAACATCTGTTCCACCCAGCTTTGTTGTCAGCTCACTGCCAATATACAAATTCGTATAGAGCGTATCACCATGGGTCGTATAGATATATTGATTAAGCGAAGTCAGCAGACGCGCCACATTCGGAGGACAGCAAGCGCAGCCAAACCAGCCTTGACGCTCGGACTTCACATGATGTTTATCTGGGTTGCAGCTGCATGCCTTAGGCCATACTTCCAGTGGATTCACATAAAAATAGTGCTTACCATCCTGTGCCATTGAACCCAACACATTGTTATAAAGCGCCCGCTCCATGACGTCGGCATAACGTGCATCCGGCGATATTCTCAGCATCCGCTGTGCAAAAAAGATCAACCCAATAGATGCACAAGTCTCTGCGTACACCGAATCGTTAGGCAGATCATAATCGAAGGTGAAAGCCTCACCCCGATGCGTAGATCCGATCCCGCCAGTAATGTACATTTGCTTAGTAGTGATGTTATTCCACAGTCTCTCGCATGCTTCGCGAAGGGTATCAT
Organism: Paenibacillus sp. FSL L8-0333; assembly: GCF_037965665.1. Classification (NCBI taxonomy): domain Bacteria; kingdom Bacillati; phylum Bacillota; class Bacilli; order Caryophanales; family Paenibacillaceae; genus Paenibacillus; species Paenibacillus sp. FSL L8-0333. The sequence continues at coordinate 2,709,359 of NZ_CP150186.1, read as the reverse complement.
CTCCCGTAAGTGCGGCTAGATCAGCCATAGCAGTATACATATAGACCGCACGTACAGCGTGTCCTACAGCCACTTCCTGTTCTCTTACCGGAAGATGACTTTGGTAATATTTTAAATCTAAATTCTCCTTCTGACCTGTGAAAAAATTGATACTCCCCAGATTATCCCATTGTTGCTTTAAGAAATTCGGCTGTTGACCTCGCTCATTAATAAAAAAGCTGCTGAGCTTCAAATACCGCTCCTCACCTGTGAGCCGATACAGCTTAACGAGCGCAAGCTCAATCTCCTGATGACCATCATATCCCCGCATTTTTCCTTCTTCCGGACCAAACACAGAATCGATATGATCAACCATTCGGCACATGATGTCGAGCAGCTTTCTTTTGCCTGTAGCCTCGTAATAAGAAACGGCTGCCTCAATGAAATGCCCAGCACAGTACAGCTCGTGGCAATCGTTCAGATTGGTCCAGCGTTTGCCGGGTTCTTTTATCGTAAAATAAGTATTTAAGTACCCGTCTTCCTGCTGCGCTTCTCCAACGAGGCCAATCACTTCATCCGCTTGACGCTCCAGCTCGGGATCACGTTTGATGCTTAAGGAATAACCTACGGCCTCCAGCCACTTGGCTACATCACTGTCTTGAAAAACCCAGCCGTAAAATTCGCCGCTTTTCCGGCCCGCAGCAATCTCAAAGTTAGCAATGGCATGACTGGGCTCAGCTCCCGCTGCTTTGTCGTGCAATGCCTCATATTGATACGGGATTACAACATCCTGAACCAGCTTTATATAACTTCCCCAGAAATCATCTTTAATGCTAACGGATTGATCTTTTACAACTTGCTGATCCTGGATCGTTTTATTCATCATCATCTTCCCCTTAGCCTTATTTTATACTCGCTAATTACAATTATAGAGCGTACAATAGATAAAAAATATAATCAGAAGCAACCCCTTTTTTGTACTATTTCACACTCCTATTTTCAAGGACAATTTGAGCTCGCACTACGATAAAAAGAGAGGTAGAACACCGTGAGTCCTTCCTATGTACATTTCGCAGCGCCGCCTTTTCCATATTTTCTGGAATGCAATCACACTGTATATCAACCCGGAGAGCAGCATCCAAATAGAAGCCATATCGGCTTATTTGATCTGATTATTGTAGAGCAAGGTTGCCTATTTATCGGTGAAGAGCATAATCAATGGCAGGTTGCGGCTGGGCATACGCTGCTTCTGCTGCCTGACCGCTATCATTATTCCGTTAAGTCTTGCGAGGAGCTGACTTCGTTTATTTGGATTCATTTTCATACCCTCGCAGATTGGTCAAGTTCTGATGGCGAGCCCGTGTATATCAACCGAGAGACACATTTCCGGCAGTTTCTTACTCATCCATATACCATTCGCATCCCGCAGTTTGGTCCCCTTCCTGATCCCTTTAAACGGAGTGGACAAGCTGAGAAGCTTTTACAGCTGTCCACTGGAAGACGTTCCAGTGCAGTTTGGGAGCAGCAAAGGATTTTTGAAGAAATGCTGCGGATGATGGATCTAGCGCAGCATGATACTTCAGAAAGTCATGCGGTAGAGATCGCCGAGAGGACAGAGACTTATATCCGCAATCATTACGCGGAGCCTCTCTCCAATGCCTCTCTTGCGGATGCGCTGCATTTTCATTATAACTACCTTGCCCGCTGCATGAAACGCGTATATGGACTGACTCCGATGGAGTATTTAACGGATTACCGTTTGGAACAGGCCAAGCTGCTTCTGCTTAAGACAGAGATGCCTATAGCTGCGATCGCAGAAGGTATCGGTTTCGAGAGCACCGCCTACTTCTCGCGTCGCTTTACTCAGCAGATCGGAATCTCTCCGCTTCGCTTCCGCAAGCGGTATTCCCGATAACGGCAAAAACAGCATGTCTCATAATTGGAGGCGTGCTGTTTTCGTTGTTAATGCGATGCGCTGCTGTAGCTCTCTTGTGTGCTGCTGGCTTTCTTCTGTGCTGCTGGCTTACGTGATCAGCTTTGGATTAATTGGACGCGAGATGCTCCTCTAGCTCGGAGAAACTTAGGTAACTATTGTGATGGAGCAGTACTCCGATTGGCACATTTATTGTGTACCCGTGATCCGTCCTAAATCCTTCTGCTGCTCTTACTTCGTACTTCTTGCTTCTTGCTTCTTGCTTCTTGCTTCTTGCTTCTTGCTTCTTGCTTCTTGCTTCTTGCTTCTTGCTTCTTGCTTCTTGCTTCTTGCTTCTTGCAATAATTTTACCAGTTTACCTTCCTAGGCGTGGCGCACTCATACTTACCATAGGTCAACGCTGATTATGCGGCTCGACCCTCCAAAGCTTATCAGCAAGTAACTCACCGTATAGCCATCACACTACTCTCTGTATCCCCCGGAGACGCGTCTGCTTAATCATCCATTCATAGCACTCCCCGTTGCGGACCGGATTGCAGCTATTTGTGATTTCCGATCCATTTTGCAGCAGTTTCGGACTGTATAGCTCTTATTGCTCATAATTTGCTCGGAATCGGACTACATTTGTGGGAATAGCTGCAACTGGGTCCGTTAGTGTGACAAAACGAGCGGAATCATGGAAATAAGGGCAACTGAGTCCGAACAGTTGCTGAAAAGAACGCCGCCTGCCAAATTTGATCCTAGACGTGCTACCCATTGTTTAAACTAGCTGTCTAGGGCTCAACCTAGCTACACTGTGCGGAATTAGCTACCTATAGCTCAACCTATCTACACCGTGCGGAATTAGCTACCTATGGCTTAACCTAGCTACTCCGTGCGCAGAATTTGTTACCTGTTGCATAACCTAGCTGTCTACGTCTCGAAATCAGCTACCTTTGCTCGATCTTGATCGTATCGGACCGTATTGCAGCTATTTCAGCATATGGGTTCATTTTGCGAAGGTTTCGGACTGTATAGTTCTTATTGCCCTTGATTTGCGCAGAAAAGGAGCGCATTTGAGCGAATAGCTGCAACCGAGTCCGATAGTGTGACAAAACGAGCGAAATCATGGAAATAAGAGCAACTGAGTCCGAACAGTTGCTGAAAAGAACGCCGCCTGCCAAATTTGCTCCTAAACGTGCTGCCCAGTGCTTAAACTAGCTGTCTAGGGCTCAACCTATCTACACCGTGCGGAATTAGCTACCTATGGCTTAATCTAGCTACTCCGTGCGGAATTAGCTACCTATGGCTCAACCTATCTACACCGTGCGGAATTAGTTACCTATGGCTTAACCTATCTACACTGTGCGGAAATAGCTACCGGTTACTCAACCTATCTACTCCGTGCGGAATTAGTTACCTATGGCTTAACCTAGCTACTCCGTGCGCAGAATTTGTTACCTGTTGCATAACCTAGCTGTCTACGTCTCGAAATCAGCTACCTTTGCTCGATCTTGATCGTATCGGACCGTATTGCACCTATTTGTGATTTTCGGCCCATTTTGCGGCAGTTTCGGACTGCATAGCTCTTATTGCCCATAATTTGCCCGCAATCGGACCATATTTGAGGGAATAGCTGCAACTGGGTCCGTTAGCTCGAAAAAATGCCTTATATCTGCCTAATAGAGGCTCCTGGGTCCGCATGGAGGCTGGGCGGTGAGTTACTCTAATGTCTGTTTAGCTAACGGACCGCATTGCACCTATTTGTGGGTGGGATCTCGCATAATGTATTGGTGAGAGTAACTTAACGTCTGTTGAGCGCAACGGATCGGATTGCAGCTATTTTGGGGTGAGATCTAAGGTGAGGCCTAGCGTGATGTATGGGTGGAAGTTACTTAAATCTGTTGAGCTTAACGGACCACACTGCACCTATTTGTGATTTTCCACCTATTATGCGGAAGTTTCGGACTGCATAACTCTTATTGCCCATAATTTGCCCGCAATTGAACCATATTTGAGGGAATAGCTGCAACTGGGTCCGTTAGCTCGAAAAAATGCCTTGAATCTACCTAATAGGGTCTCCTGGGTCCGCATGATTAGGCCCGAAATCAGTTTTTTTGCTTCACTGCAATTTTTTGGAAGTGACAAGCATATTTATAAGACATGCCTTTAATGTGGAGATGTTAAATATGCAGTCATTATTAAGATACGCGATCATCCTGATCGGAAGTTTGCTTATTGCAGCAGCAACTAATTTTTTTCTAGTCCCATATAAAATCCTAGATGGGGGAATAATAGGAATAGCCCTCATCATCAATTATTTATCCGATGCCAAAATCGGTATAGCTGTCCTTCTCTGCAGCTTTCCGATATTCCTGTTAGCCTGGCTGAAGGAACGCGATATCTTTTTCAACAGTATATTAGGCTTATTGACCTCATCGTTTCTCATTGAGCTTCTTGGTCCTTTGCAGTACCACTTTCTGTATTATTTTGAGTTCGGCTCCATTTCCAGCGCCATTATTGGCGGTTTTTTAATGGGAACGGGTCTTGGGCTTATGCTGCGGTTCAAAGCCAGTACAGGCGGAACGGATCTGCTTGCTCAATATATCAAAAGGTATCTCCCGCTTAATCTTGGACTCATCATTTTTTTGACAGATTTCATAATTATCGGCGCGGGGGGACTCCTGATTTCCAAAGAAACCTTCTTCCACTCCATCCTCACGATTATCGCTGGGGGTGTGGCCACAGGTCTCTGCACCTTGGAGACTGAAGAGAAATGGAAAAAAATATGAATATACACGATCATATGTTCGTATTATAATAATAAGAAAATCATCTACCGTATCTCTACCTCACCTGGAGAGTGTGAATCTATGAATAAAGAGCGTGTTATTTTGTTATCCGATTGTCAGAGCTTTTACGCCTCCGTGGAGAAGGCCTCTAATCCGCAATACAGCAACAAACCGCTTATTGTCGCCGGAGATCCAGCTAGACGAAGCGGGATTGTGCTTGCCGCTTGTCCGTTAGCCAAATCTTTTGGCATTACTACCGCCGAGACCTTGAAGGAAGCACTCGCGAAATGCCCCGAAGTAATCGTCGTCAGACCGCATATGCAGCAATATATCGATGTTTCCTCCCAAATCACGGACATTCTACGCAAATTCAGTGACCTCGTAGAACCTTATTCCATCGATGAGCAGTTTATTGATATCACCGGCAGCCTCGGCTTATTCGGCAGCCCAAGACAGATCGCTACGACCATTCAGGACCTGATCCGCAGAAATACAGGTGTGCGCGCACGTATCGGTATAGGTTATTCCAAGGTTACCGCCAAAATGGCTTGCGACCTGTGGGCCAAGAAGAACCCGGAGGGTCTATTTACCCTCACTCAGGAAGAGCTTCCAGATGTACTTTGGCCGCTGCCCATTAGTGAGTTGTTTATGGTAGGCCGCCGCATGTCTGCGCACTTCCAAAGCATGGGCCTCACAACGATAGGCCATTTGGCACAGATGCCGCTAAGCGAGCTGAAATGGCGCATGCGGGAGAAATTCCATAAAAAATGCGATATCGATGCCGAGCTGTATTGGCGAATTGCCAATGGCATCGACGATAGCCCTGTAAGTCCCGCTACCTATGAAGTAGCACCCAAGAGCGTCGGGCACCAAATGACACTGCCACGGGATTACTATACACTGCAAGAGATCAAGACCATCATTCTGGAGCTCTCAGAGCTGGTGTGCAGGCGCAGCCGCAAACTGAAGGTGCATGGTGCAGTCGTGTCTGTTGGCTGCCAAGGCGCCAGCTTTGATGACCCCAGCGGCTTCTCGAGACAGACTACGATGAGCGATCCTACGAATGCAACCCAGCTGGTATACGAGGCCGCCCTCGCTCTTTTCAAACAGCATTGGGAAGGTCAGCCTGTGCGCCGAATTCATCTAAGCCTGTCCAATCTGTCTGACGAAAGCCAATATCAGCTAACCTTATTTGAGTCGCGCCCCCGCTACCGCGAGCTCGAACGGGCCACTGATGCGCTGAAGAATAAATACGGAGAATCGATCATTGGACGCGCCGCATCGTTCACAGATGCCGGACAACTTAAGGACAGATCCGGAAAAATTGGCGGGCACTATAAATAAACAGTGCATCTTTATACATTTTATTTCTTAAACTATATTAAAATATATCCCATATCGTTTATAATGCTATATTGAGGTTGTTATTTTCACACAATGAAGCGACAATCATAAGTATATACACATAGATATGTAACATTCCAGGGGAGGACCGGAGAAGTTGGAAAGCACGAGCAACACTAACACTACCTATTATGAAATCGTTGATCTCTGTCTTCTTGCTGGCAAGATCATGCTGCAAAACGGTGCAGAAACCTACAGAGTAGAAGATACAATGACACGTATGGCTGCTTCTCTCGGTTTTCCAGGGGCACACAGTTATGTGACGCCAACCGTTATTATGTTCACCACAAATAGAACGGAACCCGTTAAGTTATATCGGATTGCCGAGCGAACCACAGATCTGCAGAAAGTCTCGGAGGTTAATGATATCTCGCGGCGTCTGAACGAGCGTCAGATTACAGCCGAGGAAGCTCGGACACGATTAGGAGAGGTCGATGATGCCGCACATGCGTATCCGGTATGGCTGCAAATCATAGCTGCGGCACTTACCGGCGCTTGCTTCACCGTTATGTTTAAAGGCAGCTTGTGGGATGCTCTCCCCGCATTGCCGATTTCCGGGTTAGGTTATGCTGCGGTTATCTACCTGCATCGTCTTGTGCAGACTAGATTTTTTGCAGAGTTCTCTGCTTCCTTCCTGATCGGACTTCTAGCCTTCTATTCTGTAAAGCTGGGTATAGGTCAAGAAATGGACAAAATCATCATCGGCTCCGTTATGCCTCTAGTACCCGGTCTACTCATTACAAATGCCGTTCGTGATCTGATGGCCGGTCATCTGGTCTCAGGCATATCCAAAGGAGCCGATGCCTTTCTAACTGCTTTTGCGATCGGTACAGGCATTGGGCTTGTACTATCACTATTTTAATTCTCCATGTGAAAGAGGTTAGCCCTTCATGATTTTGCAACTTATAACCAGTTTTATCGCCGCGGCAACCTTCTGTATTTTATTTAATGCGCCTAAGCGCGCTCTACTGCAGTGTGGTTTTGCTGGAATGGTAGGCTGGATGGTGTATGTGATCCTTGATGTAGAGTGTGGGCCTGTTGTTGCTACGTTTGCAGCTACTGTAGTTGTGGGCATCGTCAGCCAGTTGTTTGCACGATCCTTCAAAATGCCGGTTATTATTTTTAGTGTAGGCGGCATTATCCCACTTGTTCCGGGTGGCCTTGCTTACGATGCTATGCGCAGATTTGTGGAAGAAAACTATAATCTGGCTGTAGAAATCGCTGTTCGGGCATTAATGCTCTCTGGCGCAATTGCAGCTGGACTTGTACTGAGTGAAGTTATCGGACAAATGTTCCGCCGGCGTGCAAGCAAAGCATAATCTTCATACAACCAACGTCATCTCATAGATTCAAAAAAAAGAAATCGTCTCTTGGTATAATGAGGATCATCCGTCCCTCTTCCAAGAAGCGATTTCTTTGTTTACTGTCCTATCTACACAAGTACTGCTACAGGTTCGACCTCCGAATCAATACTATTGATCCGGTTATTTTTAATCCAAGAAAGTCCTACGGTACCCTCACCCGCATGAACAGCCACGGCAGGAATGTAAGTCATAATCTCCGTACGTAAATCAGGTGCCATCTCTTTGATGTCTTCTTCTAGCTTCAGCGCCATTTCTAAATTATTGGAATGCATGATGCACACATCGCTAACAAGTCCAGCATCCTGTTTAAAGATATCTAACAGCGCCTGCTTCGTCTTCTTCATCGTACGGATTTTTTCCACAACAATGACCTTACCCTCGTCAAAACGCAGCAGCAAATTTATCCGCAATAATTGACTAAGCACTACTTGTGTACCAGAAACACGCCCACTACGGTGAAGCTGGGACAAGCTTGCAGGAATTAAGTAGAAGGACATATTTTGAATGATATTCTCTATCTTTTCTTTAATTTCTAGGGCAGTAAAGCCCATCTTGTGCCAATGAATACCTCGCGTGATCATTTCCCGAATCGGATAAGCGCCAACCTTGGAATCAATTCCAATAACATTAGCTTCCGCTATTTCAGCACCTTGCATGGAAGCATTGTATGTTCCGCTAAGCCCTGTCGAAAGATGCACAGCAATAATCTCATCATATTCTTCCTTCAACCGTTCGTATAACTCGATAAACTCACCGATTGGCGGCTGTGAGCTGCCTACTTGATCATGCTGACGCATTTTCTCATAGAACTCATCGATCGTAATATCTATATTTTCTTTATAACACTCGTTGTTAATAATCAGACGTAAAGGAACAATATACACATGGTTGTTCTTGGCGAACTCAGGATCGATTGTACATGTACTGTCGGTTACCCAGGCAATTGATTTCATGGTCACTTGTCACTTCTCTCTTTCATGAAAGGAATAGTAGAATGTTTGAAGAGACAAGGGCCACTAAACCTTCTCGGCCAATGAATCACTCTCTCATCCTGTACAATCAACATACGAATAGACCAGCGGTTTAGGAAGTCCTCGTGCGTATTCGTAAATTATACAAGATAACGAGCGATAAGATAGGCAAAACAGGACGATAATGCAAATTTTATTCATCTTTTTTCAACTTTATTCGACATTATTTCACATTATGTATGACGAATATACCTATCCTAATAGAGCCACTTCATGTTATGTAAAAGCCTAACCACAGCAAAAATATCCCCGTCCCCGCCCTCACCGTTCTTGCATAAATCAGCGCTTGGTAGTTACATTAATAGGTACTCTTTACAGTTGTTACAGTACGGGGCTAAGTTATGATTTGGTCAGATTTGGCCCGGCATCTGTCAATTTGTCCAACTTTCCCTGTTGGCGGGTTGCGCTCGCCTTTATGAAGATCAGTTACCTTCTGCTGTGATAAAGCTTAGCTTATTACGGTGTAAGTAAGTCTACCGTCCAGTTTTTCTCCTGAATTTTAAAATCCAACTCCCGATAAGACTTAGACAGCTCATCAATCTGCTTCTGAATCTGGGCGACATCCACCGTTCTCTGGAAACGAACCTCAGAGCGGCTGTACCGATCCTGAGTGATCGATGCTTGCTCAAGCAAATCGCTAAAAAGCTTCCGCAGCTGAAGCATTTTATCCCGTTCGGCTAGGGCATCAGCAATACTCCACTTCTCATTGAAGGCCACAGATGAATTCGTTCGATTAATTGCTCGAATCAAAATCGTCTGCTCGTTAACAGCTATTTCCAGCTCACGCAAAAGAGCCTCCGGCTGTTCTGCCGGTTCTTCCCCTTCCTGCACCTTAACGACCCGATCGAGCCGCTGCTTTAGCTGCGCGATTTTACGAGTAAGATCACTTCGGTTCACTAATGCTTCCGCAAGTTTCATATTTGAGTTCCCCCTAAGATTTTCTGATAGCTGGCGATATCCAGTCTTCGACCAAATTTACAGCCAATCTCCTTGAAGTAGGCGCATTGTTCATATCCATTCTTTTCCATTCTTTGAGAAAAGCTGGCGACTGCGTTCATTCTCTGCGCAAACGGTAGCTACTAACACATGGAAATCCAGTTCGGCAGCTCTCTCTTCAATAAAGCGTAAGGCATGCTGTCCTATTCTTTTACCCACACAAGCCGGTTTCAAATACACACTGATCTCCCCAGAGCTATCATAAGCCGGCTTACTCTTATGTCTAGCAATCAGAACATAGCCCTGAATAACATTGTCCCAGGATAATATAACGTATGATTTAAACCGCGGATCATCATTCATCACTGATTGCCGCATTTCGTCCAAACTTAAAGGCTCGGTATGAAAAGAAACCGTAGTGTTCAGCACGTAATAGTTATAAATATCGAGTACATCCGACAGATACTCTTCGCGAATTTCAGTGAATAACAAACTTTCTCCCATTACTTTGTTCAACACAGCTAATCCTCCCAAATGGATGTTTCCAAATGATCGACGAACTTGCGTAATTTACCGGCTAGCTTGCGGTTAATGGTTCCATCCTGGTACATTTGCTGGACCTTATCCCGTTGCTCCTGAATAGCTTTCAGTTTCAATTCCAGCTTTTGATCATCAACAAGACCATCTTTAGTCCAGCCTTGTCCCTGCTGGAGGCGTGAGATCAGCTTTTCGTAACTGTCTGCGACCTTCTCAGCTGCTTTACGGTTGTTCTCATTCTTACTTGCATTAATAGCAGCAATCGCTGCATGAGACATAGAGATCTTAGCTTTTCTGGCACACTCAGCCTGTTGCAGCATCAGTTGACTAGCTTCCCCTTCATTCTGGCCAGAGAACATCCCCGCAAACAGCCGTCTAATCTCCGTAATGGAGATTCTGATCTGAGAGTTTAGACTTCTGGCTAGAAAGACTTCACTATGATCCAAGAATTCTTCCATCTTCAGCGCCACTGAGGCAGGAATCTCATTGTTGGCCAGCAATTGGCTCAGCTCTTTGCGTTCGGCATGCAGACCCACAATCCTTGCTTCAACCCCAAGTCGGCGGAAGTTCTCCAATGCGGGGTCATTCGCCTGATCTTCGCGGTTAAGACTATAAACTTTTTCTTTAAACTCACTCAAAGCTGGCAATGCAGATTCCTTGCTCTCTTCTGTCATCATACTTTGAAGCAAGGTTATCCCGGCGGCAACAACCTTAGATTTGGCCGCCTGCTCAACCTCAGTATCACCCGGTTCAGCAACCGGCTCTTCTTTACCTGCGAGAATTGGTAAAAAGATACTAGCGATCAGCAGTGACATCAGAATCACACCCGCAGCGATAAAGATAATTAGATCACGTTCAGGAAAAGGTGAGCCATCCCCTAACACAAAAGGAATCGAGAAGGCACCGGCTAAAGTAACCGCGCCTCGCACTCCTGAAATTGTCAGGATTAGCATAGACTTAATAGACGACTTTTCCATTTTTTGCAGGCCGGCGCCAGCCAGGGAGAACACATACACCCATATAAAACGCAGCACAAAAAGCAGCAACGTTATCGCTAATACATAACCAATCACCATAAGATTGTCCACAGCTGTATCCCGGTAGATCACTTCAATAACATCTGGAATCGACAACCCGAGAATAAGGAAGACCAAGCCATTCAAGATGTAGAGCAGCACAGACCATGTGCTGGCGGACACCAGCTGTAGCTTATACTGTGGCGAAACTGCACGGTCCTTCTCGACAGCATGAATTATGCCTGCTGCAACCACAGCTAAAATACCGGATACCCCTATTTCTTCACTAATCAGATACACAATGAAAGGAGTCAGGATTTGCAGCAGCACATGCACTGTGATGTCCTCCATCCCCAGTCTGCGAATAAATACGCTGAACCGAATCAGGAGGAACGCGAGTATTGCTCCGACAATTAGTCCACCTAGAGCAATAATCACAAAGCTAATAGAGGCTTTCGGCAAAGAAAATATGCCTGTAACAGCTGCTGCAATAGCGAAGTTAAACGCAACAAGACCAGAGGCATCATTCATCAATGATTCACCCTCTAGAATACGATGAATACTCTTGGGAAGATGTACTCTCCCAGCGATTGCGCTTACCGCCACAGCATCTGTCGGCGATAAGATCGCTGCCAGCGCAAAAGCAGCTGCGAGTGGAATGGTGGGGATCATCCAGTTAATGGAATATCCAGCGATAAGCACTGTAGCAAATACCAAGCCTAGTGCCAGCATTAAGATTGGAGCACGCAGGTTCCATAACTCATTTCTTGGTGTTCGCTTTCCGTCATTGAACAAAAGCGGCGCAATAAATAACACGAAAAACAACTCTGGCTCCAGTGACATATGTATTCCCAAAGGCAATAGTACGACCACTACACCCAAGCCAATTTGTATTAAGGGTATCGGCACGAAGGGAATGAATCGGTTTATGATGTTGGATATTGCGATAAGCCCAAGTAGGACGAGTACAACTAGAAATGTCTCCAAACCACATCAACTCCCTTTTTTTTATTTGATTATTATATCGCAAAGCTTTAGGCAAGGGCAAAATCTAGCAAAAGATTCTCAATAATAAAACCCCCTACAAATTCCACAAAAATTCCATCAGATATATATTGACATAAATATTTATTTGTGTTATAATAAAATATTTACCTATTGTGTTCGTTTCTAGTTTTGAGTAATATATGCATTAGCCTCACGGCGTCGCTCTTATTATCAATCACGGAGGGATATTATGTACATTGCTCAAGGAATAGAAATGCTCGAGATTACAGCGCAGGTTATGGGTGGAAAAGACACGATTTACCCCACGCTACTCTGGGATGGACATGCCGCCGTACTCGTCGATACCGGATTCCCGGGTCTACTCTCTAATTTCAAAGAGGCTCTAAAAGAAGCGGATGTGCCTTGGCAGAAGCTCCGCACCCTTATTATCACGCATCAGGATTTAGACCATATTGGTTGCCTCCCTGCCCTATTGGCTGAAGAAGATCTAGAGCTTACTGTTCTGGCTCATGAAATTGAGCAGCCCTATATTCAAGGAGAGCGAATGCTCCTTAAGCACACTCCCGAAGCATTAGCGGTGGCAGCGGCTATGATCCCAGCTCATGTACCTGAGGAGTGGCGGCGTGCCTTCCTCTCTGTATTAGCCCATCCTCCTAAAGGAAAAGTGGATCAAACACTTGTGGATGGAGAAAAGTTACCTTTTGCCGGTGGAATTACGGTGATCCATACCCCAGGCCATAGCCCAGGGCATCTCAGTCTTTACCATCATAATAGCCGTACACTTATTGCTGCCGATGCCTTGACCGTTCAGAATGGCGAGCTACAGGGTCCCACTCCTTCCGCCACACCTGACATGGAGCTGGCTTTGTCCTCTCTGACCAAGTTCTCTGAGTATGAGATCGATACGGTCATTTGTTATCACGGCGGACGCTACCGCGGAGATGCAAACAGACGTATTGCTGAACTAGCAGAAGGAAAAGGAAAGCTGTAATTGTACAAAAGAAGACAGAGCCTGAAATCCGGCTCTGTCTTCTTTTTTCATATATGATCGCTATTCTTAATTATCACTTAAGACTCTGAACCTACCGTAAACCGTTCACGAATATGCTGCGGCTGTTCGATTTCATCAACAATAGCAACGGCATAGTCTTCGTAGCTGACATAACTCTCGCCTTTGGAGTTCACCAGAAGATTATCCTTACCTTTTACATAAGAGCCCGTTCTTGTGCCAATGGCAAAATTAGCAGATGGACTAACAAAGGTCCAAGAGAGTGAATCTGTTCCTTGTAGTATCTCCAAATTCTTAGCTTGATTCGTCGCTGTTGGCTTAATGAAGTCAGGAAAGTCATTCGTATCCGCTACTTTAAGCGTTTTGGCTTCATCTACATATAGACTTCCTGCACCGCCAACTACAATCAATCTTGTATCGGGCGAAGCCTTCAAAGCTTCAATAAGCACATTCCCGGCATCCACATGCAGATGTTCTTGTCCAAACGGCGCACCAAAAGCATTCACAACCACGTCGAACCCCTGCAAATCTTCAGTGGTAAGCGCAAATACATCCTTTTCGATGACATTCGCTTTCCTATTTGTTACTTTAGATGCATCCCGTACAATCGCTGTAACTTCATGACCTCTATCCAACGCTTCCTGCGTAATTCGACTTCCAGCTTTTCCACTTGCTCCAACAACTGCGATTTTCATATGATTGTCCTCCTGAGTTTACGATGTTTTCGCTTTAGTATTTATATCAAGAAGCTCCTGAACGATGGTTCTATCGATATCGAGATCAAATTTTCTCCCCCAAAAGCATTCCGTGCCCCGTTGAGTGATCCGATCATAGTCTTCTATCGTTAGTGTTCTAGGATAATCCGGTCCTGTTTCCCAATCTGTATACCGCTTAATTTCATTCAGTACATGCATCTTATAAACGCTATTCAAAATTATCGTATGGAAAAAGATTTCATCTCCACATAAAGTGTTCCTAAAAAATCTGACGTATTCCGGAGAGCTTTTTGTAAAATCCAAGATGTATTCCATACATTCACCTGTAATTGACATCCAGTTCGAGCCTTTATATAAACCTTTCGGCAAAGCACCTAATTTTCTTTGCAGAAACGGAACGCTCATAATTAGTTTAATGTACCTCATTCTGATCGCTGTCATACGCCGGGTCCTTGAGATGAGGAACCTAGGATAATAAACTGAGACCCGCTCGTAACATCCCCAAGTTTCCGCTGCATTAGGCAGCTGCAAATACTTCACAAATTCCTTACCCTCATTCATCTTAAAGAAATCTAGAATCACTTCATTTGAAGCTAGAGGCAGATCCTGACCGCTTAAGATGTGAATATAATTGAAATCCCCATGTTCTTTGATCAGCGAAAAGCACTTCAAAATACATTCAATTTGACTGTAATGCCCCCACTGTACATCAATAGGCTTTTCCACAAAATGAATATCGTTACGATGAATAATATCAGCCTCAATATTACTTTTCTGATCGACATGCAGGAAAAACTCTACGGACTCGTTAGTTAAACTATCGATTAGCATATTGATCTGCTCCGGATTTTTATGACAGAGAATTATATACGCCATTTTGAATGCTTCCAACAAACTTCACCCTTCCGCCCACCTATTTCCAATATTATAAAATAAATGGACGAAAATGGATATAGATTTATCTTTCTAAAACAAGTCTGATTCCAATGTTCCAAGGATCTTGGAATGTAGGATTTCCATTCTCTTCTGTAACTGCGTAACCAGCCTGCCGAACTCGCTCCACCACAGCGTTACGTTCCTCTTCATTCGCAAGAATTAATGTGAAATAATCAATCCCTACAGTATCAGCTGGAGCCGCAGGTGCACCCTGTCCGGCCCAAACATTCAGCCCGATATGGTGATGATAACCACCAGCAGAGATAAACATAGCAGCACTTCCATAATTGGCTGTTAGTTCAAAACCAAGCAAATCGACGTAGAAGGCTTTCGCCTTATTTAAATTCCCCACATGAAAGTGTACATGCCCAATCACTGTTCCTGCTGGCAGCCCGTTCCATGATAAACCTTCAGAAGCTGCCAGTAGTCCATCTACATCCACTGGATCAGTGGACATCATTACATGCCCTTCCGCATCATATTTCCATTCACTCTTAGGTCGATCTCGATAAATTTCAATCCCATTATTATCTGGATCCTGAATATACAGTGCTTCACTGACCAGATGATCGCCCTGCCCCACCTCAATCCCCGAAGAGATCAAATTACGCACAACCAATCCAAGGCTGGGACGATCTGGAACAAGGATAGCAAAATGATACAACCCAGCCACAGAATGAGGACGGATCACCCGCGCATTTTCAATCTCCCGCAAAATCAATAACACATTCTGACCGTCAGCGGTCATTTCAACTTCGCGGCCAGTCTGCCGTAAAACGCTTAATCCCACAACATTCTGATAAAAGGTGAGCGAACGCTCCAAATTGCTTACTCTAATCTGCACCAGACCGATCTGAGTGTCTGGTTGAAGTATTGTTTTAGTCGTCATTATAAATTCCTCCTAATCATGCTGTAACTATTTCAGTTACAAATTAACTATCTTTAGTATAGTTACCTTCTATATGTTTGTCAATTACCTATAAAAAAATCATGTCGACTGGTTCACAGCCAAACATGATTCACAAAATAATATTATAAGTAATTCAAAAAAAGGTTTCCGGGTATTTCAACTCTCCCTTAATCCTCTGCAATACGCCTTCCTTCAGCTCACAGACCATAAAGACTCTCTCCGGTACCTCAACTGCTTCAACTCGAGCCCATGTGGCCCTGCGGGTTGAAATCCGAATCTTGGGTAATATTCGGGATGCCCGATCAAAAAGACAAGCTCATATCCAAGCGTTCTACATCTTTCTAACCCTTCTTGGATCAGCGCCTTGCCGATTCCTTGCTTCTGAACGTTCGGCAGAACAGCTAATGGGGCTAACGCAATCACATCAGATAACTTCTCCCCATCTTGAACTACAGCCTTACTTAACAGTAGATGTCCTACAATCTCATTATCCTTTTCCGCTACAATCGAGAGCTCCGGGATAAACCCCTGCGAATTTCTAATGTTTTCGACCAACCGCGCTTCATCTTCCCGATCACCAAAAGCCTTAACATTCACTTGAAATACTCCATTATAGTCTGCCACAGTTTCTGTTCTAATTCTCATTTTTGTTGCTCCATTCCAGAAAATATTCGGATACACTGGATTCCAGAAGGCCGATCAAATCTTCATCCATATACTTATAGTCATCAGCTATGTTCAGGCAAATTATTTTTTTGCCAATTACACAACCTCTAAATTTATCTTGAATTCTTCGAACATGTTTCTTCTCCATCACAAAAATCACATCCGCCCAACCCAAATGCCCTTCAGAAATTTTAATTCTGGCATGGTCTTCAGTCCCTGCAGATCTCACTTCATGGCCATCAATTCCTTGAAAAATCTTCTCCGCAGTTAGACTCCGCCAGCGATTCTGGCTGCAGACAAACAGTAGTTTAATAAGTGCACCTTCCTTATCCGATTGTTAAAAAGATATTTATTATCTCGCCTGCTTCGTGTATTCAATCAACCAACAATCTCTTAGTTCTCCTTCATGTTGTTCGTGCTGTTCAAGGTATTTCTTCTTCACAAAGCCAATCTTCTCGTATACTCTAAGGGCTCTTTCATTCCAGGTTTGCGGGTCCATGACAATTTTATCCGCCTGTTTTGCTTCGACTAGATAATTGACTGTTTCTTTAATGAGTCGCGAACCAATTCCTTGATTCCATAAATCAGGCTCGCCAATGAACTGGTCCATCCCAAAGATTTGACCTTCGAATCCCACGTAGCCGTACACCTCTAATTCTTCATCATCTATAAGATAGAACTGAAGATAACCTATATCCCGCTCCTTGTATTGCACTATACACCGCGTGACTTCTGCTTGCTCGTCGTAAAAATGCTCCCTCACCAGCTCCAAATCATGCGGGCGATCACGGCCTTCATAGAACTCCAGTACAACGGGATCTGAGAGCCATTTTACAAGTAATGCGGCATCGTTTAACTCAAGTGTTCTCAGTCTGATCTCTTGCTTTTCAAAAATAATCATAACGCGCCATACAGTTCATAAAGAGGTCTGTAGCTTGGATGTTCTTCTATTTCCGTTACGACAACACCTTGCTCGGAGTCAATCACACGGTAGGCTTTAGCTACTTCTCTGGTCGACATCACTTTATATTCCTTATCTTTATAGATGATTGCACAATTGTTATCCACCGCGATTCCCGGCAGACCTCCACCTTTAACCATGCGTGTAAAATCTTCAACCCGAATATCCTCATTATAATGTGGACAATGAATGCCCGGCAGAATCCCCATGGCTGCAAGCTTGATATACTGCCATTCCCCCTGGTCGTCGAACGCTTCAGAGTCACTATGCCCATATTCAAACCAACAGATGGAACCTGCGCTAAGCCCGGCCAATACGGTTCCAGAGGAATAAGCTTCTTTCAAAAGCGTATCTACCCCTGTATTTTTCCAAATCTCCAGCATCTTTCGGGTATTGCCTCCACCAACATAAATCAAATCAGCAGCTGTAATTAAATCTGTAATCTCATCCTGAGTGTAGGTTTGGCTCACAAGCAATAAGTGACTTGTTTCACATCCGAGAATATCGCCATATACTTTGCTAAAAGTATCACAATACCCCGGCGCATCACTACTGGCTGTTGGAATAAATAACGCCTTCGGCTTAGCCTTTTGAGTTAGCTGCACAACTTCACGATCAATTTCCAACGTTTCAAGCTCGATTAACTCTCCCCCGCCAATAACTACGATAGTGCCCATGTTTTCCCCTTCTTTCACTAGGATTACATCCTATTGCTTACTCTTGGCTTACCGATGCTTGCAAAATATTCCTCTGCCAAAATGCTGTAAATCTCCAGATCCACCAGCCCTTTACCTGACCATACATGCGCCTGCCTTAACGTGCCTTCTTTCGTAAAGCCATTTTTCAAAAGCACCCGCTTCGATCGTTCATTAAAGGGCATAACCTCAGCTTGAATTCGATTGACTTCTGCAGTCTCAAATAAATATTTCACCACTAACTGAATGGCCTGAGCTGCAATCCCTTTGCCCCAATAAGGTTCCGCCAAAAAGTAACCGATCGTCACCATATCCACCTTTTGATTAAAATCCATAACTTCGATGATACCTAGCAGTATGTAAGGGTTATTTTTGAGGAAAATCCCCCATTTCACTCTTACCCCTTTGGTAAAATCACGTTCGAAATGACCAATCATATTTTTGACTGTATCTTTATTATGTTTCGGAATAATCCCACAGTACTCAAACACTTGATCATTGCTATATATCCCAAATACCTCATTAAGGTTGCTGACTTCAATCTTTTTCAGTAATAATTGCTCGGATTCCAAAGTAGGGAATTGCTCAAATACGTGACTAAGCTTCAATTTGTTCCCTCCATTACTTTTTGATGGCTTGGATTAAGGTTGCAGTTTGATTTTTTGTTTCCTTTATTATCCTTTCCTTTATTATCCCCGGACACTTCCCCTGTACTGCGCGGTTCTAAGCTCACGAATATAAGGCTCAGCAGCTGGCATATCTGCCTCAACGGCCTGTTGAACGGCTAACTCGATGTCATAAGGCACTCTTACAAATTGCAGATTTAAAGGAGCTGCTGACCCTCCCATGTATTCTCCCTCCATAATCACATAAGATGCCTGGGTTAAATCAAGCGGATTCCCCACACTGCCTACATTAAATAAAGTCTTGCCTTCTAAATGTTGAATAAAAGCATTATGAATATCCCCGTAACCTACGATATCCGCTTGTCGTTTCTCCTGGCAGAGATCAGAATAATCAAACAAAGATAATCGCTTTTCATAATCATCCCATGGTTGAACACGTTCATACAGGCTTCGTGGCGAAGCATGAAATAATCGCACAAATTTACCACTTATCATAAACTCAACCGAAAACGGCAACGTGCTTAAATAATCAAGACGTTCTTGACCTAATAACCCGCGGCACCACCGAGCCATCTCAAAATCAACATCCTGATTCATTAAATCATCCCAGTTCCCCATAACACTGATTTCACAATTCTTTTTTATGATATCAACGGCTAGATCTGAGTTCGGTCCTTTTCCAACAATATCGCCTAAACAAAAGACTCTGCTGATTCCCCGCTGCTGGATGTCATCTAAAACGGCCGTAAGGGCCGGTATATTTCCATGAATGTCTGAGATTATTGCAATTTGCTCCACTGTAGAACCTCCGTATATATTGATCTTTAAAAAAGTTACTTATCCTAATTCTAATTGTACTGCATCAGCGACTGTGGCTCATTTATAGGGCTTTTTTGCTTCTCATTTTGCTACTTTGGATGATTTCAGCCAAATCTGAGGCATTTATACCGTACATTTCACCATTTCAGCTACTTCAGCCCATTTCTAAGGCATTTATACCGTACATTCCACCATTCCAGCCACTTCCGCACATTTCAACGGCATTTATACCGTACATTTCACCATTCCAGCCACTTCAGCCCATTTCAACGGCATTTATACCGTACATTTCACCATTTCATCCACTTCAGCCCATTCAACGGCATTTATACCGTACATTTCATCATTCCAGCTACTTCAGCCCATTTCAAAGGCATTTATACCGTACATTTCACCATTCCAGTTACTTCAGCCCATTTCTACGGCATTTATACCGTACATTCCAACATTCCAGCCACTTCAGCTCATTTCAACGGCATTTATACCGTACATTTCACCATTTCAGCCACTTCAGCCCATTACAAAGGCATTTATATCGTACATTCCACCATTCCAGCTATCTTGTTCTAGTCCCACTTAATCTTTTGTAAACTTTATGGATTGTAAAATATCCTCTATCCTCTTCATGTCTTCTTTATGTACTTCATCCACACTGTAAGGGAACTGCACCATAAATGACATTTCCGGTTCCTCAATAACGTAATAGATAGCTTTCCCTTTACTCCCTTCCTCTTCGAATACTTCAGTTTCATACTTTATGGACTCTAACCCGCCTAAACTAGCTTTACTTTTTGTCAGCTCCGCCCCGTTGTTGTAATTCGTTTGGGCATCCCCGAGCCATTTGTTGACAAGCTCCATATCCTTAGGCTTAAATCCAAAGAGCATTACTCCTGGACCTTTAAGTCCCTCAGCAGGTTTATAATCAGTCGTAGAGACTATCAACCATAATGGCGCTCCATACTTCTCAGTTACAACCCAATGATCCGGATAGTTAAAGGTGATTCCAAAATTCGCATCCTCGTATTTAGTGGTATCCCTTGATTCATTACATCCGGTAATCATTACTATAATTAGTAGTATAGGCAGTAATTTCTTTAACATTCTTTAGCTCTCCCTCAATGTATGTATGTATATTATCTTTAATCCGGCTTCTAAATACAGATTCTATATTCCCTCTTACTTCCCTTCTTTGACCATAAACCTAATTAAGCAAAAAAAGACCAGAATCACGTTTTCACATGTTTTGGCCTTTCTTCTAAGCTATGATATGGAGGAATTATAGTTCTGGCATTTCATTCACAATCTGTTCCAATGTAACCTCCTGGAGAACATTCTCCATTGCTTTTTGGGCGAGTGAGAACACAGGTACAATTGCACTGGCTATATTCTTGCCAACAGGACAATCGGGATTAGGATGCTCATGGACAGAAAACAACGAGTCCTCTTCCACCGCATTAACTGCTTTATAAATCTGCAGCAGCGTAATCTCGGATGCGCTACGTGTAAGCGAAGCACCTGCGACTCCGGGGCGGGCATTTACTAATCCTGCTTTTTGCAGCATACTCGTAAGCCGACGGATAACTACAGGGTTTGTGTTTACGCTACCAGCTATCCACTCCGACGTGCTTTTGCCTTCTTTATTGCTGTCAATCAACGTTAATATATGAATGGCTACCGCAAATCGGGTGCTAATATTCATAGAAATCTCTCCTTCTGCCTTGCTACAAAACATCATTCAGATGCAACTATAATAGTTACATTCCATGCATTTGTCAAACTTTTGAGGATATGAACAACTTAAAATCTATCAATATTCTCCATATAGATTAGGATGGTATATTTTCATGAAAAAAGATCGCTGGGCAATATTTTTAATAATAACAGTTGTCTTTGAATTTATTAATATAACTTACAGTTTAATATTCGAACAATCCATAGAATGGTTTTCTTTGATTATATTAATTCTCTTTGTTTCTTTAATTGTTAATTCTAATATAAGTAAAAACAAAAAAATGATTAAATACAACTGCCAAATGGCACTCGTATCCTAAGTATCTTTTCCTATGTTATCGAATTCCTTTAGAATCTCAGCCACCTGGGCAGCATATTTTTTACTCAGACGCGATTTGCCAAGATTACTCTTCACAATCTTAATGATTCGGGCATCTCGGCTCTTTGCAAATCTCTCCAGCATAACAAAGCCTTCTTCAGGCTCATTCGCCACAAATACACTCAAGCTGTATTCAAGTCCCTTAGATAATACACGAAAATGCTCAGTATCCTCATGTTGCACTCCCCTACCATCTATACTCTCCATGATTCGGGCAGCCAACTGAAGACAATATAGCGTATTTTCTTTCTTTTTTAAAAGAGGAGGATGCGCTAATGCCGCTACAAAAGCCCGTTGTTCAAGCCTGTTCGCACCTTTCTCCCACATGTCAATCAGCTGCCTGAGCAGGGTGAAATCATCCTCCCCTATACTTTGCAGCGCCATAGCAGACGCTTCACGCACCCTCCATCGCGAGTCATTCATAGCTGTCTTAATGCTGTTTTGAATCACTACTTGCTGCTCTTCTCCACCGTAACTGTAATAAGCACCGAACGCCCTAATCGCACAAAACGGCAGAAACTCACGGGGATCATTCACCCCAGCTTCAGCTTCAGTAATATTAGTCCAAGAGACGAGCAGCTCCCAGCCTGTATCTGTTAGATTAGGATGCGCGAATTGTTTGGCGAAATGGTCTGAGAGCTCCAAATTCACTCGTGGTCCTGGGAGTTTACTCTCCTGCATCATCAAATCATTAAGCTGTACCCACAGCTCCTTATCGTTTACCCATTGCTGAAACGGCACTTCAATCATCTTTTGCTCAGCCATCTCTGGTCCCTCCGATAGTTATCTTCAGATTCGAACGATTCCTTGCATCGCGTATGCGAGTTTCCTGTTCCATCAATATTTGATCAAATCTCCAGCATTAATCACTCATGGACATTTTACATCACATCAATGGCTTATGCATATAACCGATGAGGGAATATTAACACCATGGCAGAAAACTTCAAATCTAGATAAAGCGAAAACGTGCAAGACAAAAAGCAACTTATCTGTAGATAAGCCGCTTCTCTGTAACAAGTTCAATATCACCTAGGCTTAGATCGTTAAAAAGCATCCAATAGTTGCATGCAATCCTGGTGAAATTGGCATTGGTTTACCACTGAAACCTCCCCGGGAAATAAGGGGTTTTGCGCACATACGGCTAATTTATATTTCTCATCAATATGATACTGCTTAAAGTGATACAATCCGATTGCGTCATGGTTCTCCAATTGAATTCCGTTGTTTAAACGAAACGAAAACGAGTTCAATGGAAGAGATAATCCCTTCCCTATCGCTTTGATATAGCTTTCTTTAAGTGTCCAAAGGTCAAAGAACAGACTCATCCGGCCCATCTCTTCACATTCCGTCAATTGGACATATTCATCTTGCGAAAAAAAACGCTTAGCAATATTAAGATCGGCTTGCTGAATCTGCTCAATGTCAATACCGATCGGCAATTCATCCAATGCGCAAACCACCCATTCTCCTGAATGCGAAATGTTAAACTCTACAGTCCCCCCCCTTTTTTTTAGGGAGGGTTTTCCGTAGACATTTGTAACAAACTCGATATCGCGGTTGTTCACTTTTAACCGTTTATTTAAGCTTACACGAACCAGCAATTCAGCAATAAGAGAATGCTGCAACGCTTCCACTCTTTTAAAGCGTTTAAGCCGCTCTCTCTTTTGTTGGGGGATGCGCCACATTAATGTTTCTAACGCAGGTTCAGATATTAGCTCAGCCACCTTCACCCCGAAGATCTCCATCGCTCATCGCTACTCCTTCAGCTCATAAGTACTTGCGAATCCTATTCATGAAAGGACAACACGTCATTCTCTATAAAAGCAGCTTTCTCTACAATTTTCCGCTTATAATTCCTTACTTTTGCATCATCTTTCTCTCCTTGAAGTGCAAAAAAACTATCCCGTGTTTCATCAGAAATTCCCCAGAATTTTTGCATCACCAAGGAAGTATGCATGTAGCTTTCTTCACCATCTTTATAAATTCCAAAATCAAAAAGCTGTTCCTTCACCTGTTCATATAGCTGTGTGCCAACATAAGGAACATTGATATTTATCACATAATTATCAGCCTTTAAGGCTTTAAAAAAAGGTAACATCTCTATATAATCTTGGTCATTGAATCCAGGGCATCCCAGCAAAATATAGGCTGTCCGTTTGATTCCCGCCTCCGCTGCCATGCGGAAAGCTTCCTCGACTTCCGTCAATCTAATTCCTTTATTCACCACTTGCAGCATCCTTTGGTTGGCCATTTCCACACCAAATTTCAAATGCACGCACCCCGACTGCTTCATCTTATCAAGGATATTCTGTCTCACACAAATGTCCACGCGCGCCTCTGCCCACCAGTGAAACTCAGGGTACTCCTCTTTTAGTTCAATCAGCAATCTAAGCATTTCTGAAGTGCGTTTGCCTAAGCCCGGCAGAAAGATCATATCTGAGAAATAAAATCCAAATACATGCATACGTTCAATGCGGTAGCGGATTTCGCTAACAAAACGTTCGGGAGACATAAAGGAGACATTGCAGCCGCGCAGCGAGGGCTGATAACAGAATGTACAGCGTTTGGGGCACCCGCGCATAGACATAATGTAGTCCCAGTCTTCCGGCTTATTTTTCTGCGCTAAATATGAATCTGTCAGTATCGGAAGATCGTTTAATTGCTGGGCCCATTTAACAGGCAGCATTCCCCTTGCATTCCCCTCTACTACAGAAACCGCAAGATCCTCGCCTTCTCCAACAATGATCGTATCCAAATCAGCCGTGTCCTTCAGCTTGGCATGTTTAAGCAAATGTCCATAACCAATACAGGTAACCTTATCTCCCCATCTCTTCTTTATCTCTTTTGCAAGGTATGCACAGGACTGAGTACTTCCAAGTTCGACAGTAGGCATCAGAACATCGCCAACACCAATAAACACATAATCAGGCTGAAAGCGCTCTAGCTCATTTATGACCATATCAAAGCTTTCATGCCCCCGAGTACAACGTTCCTGCATAAGCCAGCTGTTCATAGTCATACTGTACCGCTCTGTATAATCATGATCATCTGGAGCATTATCGCCATTAATTAACGTGACTGCATGACCCCTACGATGCAATATCTCCGCTATGTAATGCATAGCAGGACTGATCCTATTGTTTTTCGACTCAATAAGCCGGTAAAACGGGGGAATAACACAGGCTACTCTTTTACTCTGACGATCTGCCATTGATTTCGGCCTCCATTGTTAAATTTTAGTGAAACTGAGGTCTGAATCTGAGACGATGGAAGAACCGACTTTGGCAGCGGAACCGGGAAGTGTTCCAAATCTGGCACCCAAAAAACTGGCAGAGAATTGGGGCATCCAGCCATGCACATTAAAGCAGCCATTTCGGTCAAAACCGGCAATTAACATTCCCGAACGGTCGTATCTCCCTCTTGGAAGCCAAATCCAGTATTCCGAATCCGGGGTATTACCTGTCAAGAATCTCACTCTAGCCACGAAAAGAAGATACCTTTCCAAACTAAAGTTAAGATCCCCGCTGTCTTCCACTAAGTGTGCAACCTCTAGCCCTGTGTGTTTCATTAATGAAGGCGACAGCGCAGCCGCTGTTCGAATCCAGCAATCTTCCTGCTCCGTTGCGGCTGTCACAAGTGGATCTTTTAAGGCCCAGCTTGAAATTCTTGTAAGCTCACCAATCTGTTCCCGTGTAATTCCCTTGGGAAAGCACAAAATAATTTCTCCATTTTCTCTCGATGAACGAATCTCTTCGCTTGTAAAAGGACAAGGCGATAGTTCGAATTTTCTGCCAATGATCTGATCTACCCCCATCCCACGATACCAGGATTCAAGCTCCAGACGCAGCATTTCGGGATCATCCGGTGAATGCTCAAGGTTTGCGGTAAACCGTTTGAGATCCGTCCGCTGAAGCACATTTGCGTTTAGCATATTATCTATAAGCTTTAACATTTGGTTCTTAGAGTTCTCCATTTCAATAAACCTCCTATACTTCTAAATCTTGTAGTATTCATTAATTTTTCTGCCTGCTGCAGTTAGCCAGCGATTGGACCGCAATGATGATATGTCTAATGTTTGTGCCGAATTCCCGGCTATTTCTTCACTGATTAGGAGTCCGGCGGCCGGGCTGTGCATAAAACCATGTCCGCTGAATCCTGACGCATGGTAAAACCCTTGGATTTTGTTATCAGCGCCCAGCACCGGATGGGAGTCCGGCGTGTCATCATAATACCCTCCCCAGCAGGATTTGATGGTTGCTTCCTGGAGACGAGGCAGCCGACGAAGAGCAGCTTCCAGATGTTTATATTCCCATTCCGGGTCTGAGTAGCTATAATCCGGATCTTCGCATCCCCCTGCAACAAAGGGCTTATTTAAGCCCGTTAACAGACCGCCTGTCTCCTTATGTAAGCCCAGCCCTTCCCCGGGGAACACAATAACGGGAAAATCGGCGGGCAGCCATGGGAGCACATCTGTAACCAACAACTGCTGATGGCAGGGGATTACCGGCAACTCAATTCCGGCTTTAGCAGCCACAAATTTGGACCAGGGGCCCGTAGCATTTACAACAACTCGCGAAGTTATCGCTCCTTCTGACGTTACCACTTGCTGTATCGCGGAACCGTCAGTAATAAAGTCCGTTACAGCGACTCCAGGATAATATTTGACACCCAGATCTCTGGAGAGCCGAATATACGTGCTTGTAATCTTATTGGGGTCGATCAATCCATCCTGCTTATTGTAAGTTGCACCGGTTACATCCTCTAGAACCAGCATCGGCAGCTTCTTTTGAATCTGCTTAGGCTCCATCCATTCCGTTTGCACACCCAACCTTTGCTGCAAAAGCATCGCATCATAAAACTCAGAAAGATTATCTTGTGCCGTGAAAATAAACATATATCCGCACTGGTCCATTTCATCCTGAACAAGGTTATACGAATCAAGCTGCTCCAGCAATCGAAAACTTAACTTGGACAATTCAATATTTATCTCCGTTGTAAACTGACTTCGCATCCCGCCTGCGCAGATAGATGTGGTTGCTCCGCCTAAACTTTCGCTTTTCTCAAGCACTACCACATCAGTTATTCCTTTTTTGGCTAAATAGTAGGCTGTACACGCCCCGACTGCCCCAGATCCAATAATAACAACTTCACATTTATCGGGTATCACCGAGAATTCTCCTTTTCTTCTATTTTGCTGGTTACAGTACTAAACTCTTTCAAAAGCGCTGACAGAAGCGCGCGCTCTTGCACATCGATACTCTCCACTGTGCGTGCAGCGATCCGCAACAGGTTAAGGTCAGGCTCAAGATGATATTTCACCAAAATGTTTCTGAGAATAAGAGTGGTTTCGTATATATCCTCATAGCCTTTCATAATGAAATCAGAAAGGTTATATCCACATTGAGATAAATATCCAAGCCTGTTAACCATGCATTTTTTGTGCTCCCAGAGTAAATGAAACGGACGAACACAATAGAAAATTTCGTTACGCGCCAACCTATCTAAATAGTCTAGCAGCGCTCCATACACCTTCATTCCCCAACACGAACCTCCATCTGTTCCCGGGCAGGTTACCATGGTTTCTGGCTGGCGTGAATAGTAATAATCCGCTAGGCTTGCGATCAGTGTAGTTGGCTCAAAATGAATCTTATCAGCTTCATTTAGCCGGACAGAGCGAATCGAACGCCGTTCGAATGCATGAGCGCGCAGCGATGATATGATCTGATCGGCGGGAAGCTCATGAAACTCGAAGATTTTATCGTAATCCGAGCCAGCAATACTAAATGTATGACTAAGATCATCATAGCCGTAAATCATAAAATTCCTTTCGAAATGAACCTTATTAAAATAGTGCTTACCTTCTATATAAAATTCATCCAAGCTTACTTCGACATACTCCTTCTCAGCCAGACAATCCAAGATCTGTTTTACAGCAACACGTTCAGGACCAAGCCTGATCTCTTTCAAATTCAGATAGGGGAAATGCCCCAAAGATTGCTCGGGTGACAGAAATTCAAGATCCATCACATCCATATTCGCTCCAAGATATAAATGAATATAATGGTTATGCAGCCAATCCATCTTTCTAGAGCAGACTTCCACTACACTGAGCAGATGAGAGCTGTTCATGCTGCTGTTCACCATAGGGTACTTGATCGGCAGGTTAGGCATCTGTGGCACATCCTTCACCATTTTTACTCCAGAGATATGCCGTTAAATCTCCAACCGTAGGAAAATGTCCTGCTACCAAAAGGTAAGGATCAAAGTCCAATTGCAACGCCCGCTCAACTTCAACAATAAATTTGATGTAAGTAAGCGAATCCATTTCCAGATCTGTGAACACACTTTCGGGCTCCAAGGAAATATCACACTTTACAAATAGGCGCAGCAATACCTCCACCCGCTGTTGTATTTGGTCCATCATATCCTCCCTGTCCATCATTTATCTCTGGCCTAATGTTCCTTCGCCTACTTGCAAAATTTCTTCCAATGACATTCCTAATTGAGATAACACTGATTTCGTCAGCTGTCCCTGGGCTGCAGCAGAGGACGGTTCAGCAAGCATGTCCGCCATTCTTGCAATCGTAAATTCGCCTAGGTACAACTCCATAATAGTTATGTTTGTATTGAATCTTTTGTTGACAATACTAACTAGCTTTAGAGCTAATAACGAATGGCCGCCCAGATCAAAAAAATTCTCGGCAATGCCGATCGCACGACCCTCCAAACTCAACAACTCTTGCCAGATAGATTCTATCTCTGCCTGAAACTCATTTTTAGGAAGTAGAGCGCTGCTCGCTTCTTTAAATCTAACATCAGGCAGCGGAAGCGCCTGGCGATCAACCTTACCATTTCGATTTAACGGAAATCTCTCAAGTCTCATAAAGATGCCAGGAATCATATAGGCCGGCAAATAAGCTCTCGCATAGTTTCGCAGCTCCGCAGCGGCAATCTCTTCATCGCTCACATAATAGGCAATCATAAGCTGCCCCCCGTTATTCTGCTTGAGCGGATGGACAAGAGTCTCTTTGATCCGGTTGTAACGGCGAAATACGGCCTCGATTTCACCCAGCTCTATCCGCGCACCGTTGAGCTTGATTTGTTGATCTGTTCTTCCCCCATAAATAATCGTGCCGTCTTCGAGGAATTTGCCCATGTCTCCTGTGCGGTACAGACGTTCAGCAGCAGGATGTCTGGAGTAAGGATTGGGTACAAAACTGCGGTTGGTCAGCTCTTCATTTCCGATGTATCCTAGGCCCACTCCTATTCCACCAATGCATATTTCTCCGTAAACCCCAACGGGAACCGGCAGAAGATATTTATCCAGAATGTAAATTCGGAGATTGGAAATCGGTTTGCCGATCGGAACACTTGAATGGCCTCGGCTCTCCGCACAGTCCCAGCAGGTTACATCAATGGCCGCCTCAGCG
Organism: Paenibacillus sp. FSL L8-0333; assembly: GCF_037965665.1. NCBI lineage: Bacteria > Bacillati > Bacillota > Bacilli > Caryophanales > Paenibacillaceae > Paenibacillus > Paenibacillus sp. FSL L8-0333. The sequence continues at coordinate 2,680,499 of NZ_CP150186.1, read as the reverse complement.
GGCCCGTACAAGTTGAACAAATGCGCAGCGGATTTTGAGAAAAAAGAATCACGTAATGTGGTACTCAGCTCTTCTCCACTGCAAATGACATTTTTAAGTGAAATGCAGCTTTCTATTGGAAAGGAGTCCATAAACTGCTGCAGTAACGCCGGAACAAAATGAATCGTCGTAATATGCCTCTCGACAATCACATTCCCAATATATTCAGGATCATGCGGTTTATCCGGTCGGGCTAATACCAATTCCGCTCCATGCAGTAATGGCCACAGCAGCTCCCATACTGCCACATCAAAAGTGAGCGGTGTCTTCTGCAGCACTTTATCGGTCTCATCCAAACCAAACTGCTGCTGCATCCAAAGAAGCCGGTTGTATAATCCCTCATAGCTGTTCATCGCGCCCTTCGGGGTTCCGGTTGAACCGGAAGTATAGATAACATAGGCTAAATCGCTGGGTTCGACCGGCTCATTGTGCACAATTTCACACCTTAAGTCAGCTGAATAAGAGCTAATCCCGACGAGGACCACCTTATGCATCGGTTTAAACAGAGCCGCAGATTGTTCCTGGGTGATGATCAGTGCACACGACGACTCACAAATCATATGGGCCAGACGTTTGGAGGGTAGCTGTGGATCAAGCGGCATAAATGCCCCGCCGCATTTAATTACCGCCAGAATTGAGGTGACTAGCTCAACAGATCTCTCCAAGCCCAACCCAACAAGGCTGCCACGCCCGATCCCCAATTGTATCAGCCTCGAAGCAAGCATATCTGAGGCCAGATCAAGCTCCTCATAACTCATGTTGTCTTCTTCGCTCAAAAATACAGCCCGCAGATGACTATGCTTCGCAGCTTGTTTTTTGATCTGGCTTATGAACCTTCGGCTGTCCAGACAGCCGAAATCCGTACAAGTATCATTCCATTCGTAGATCACTTTATTGATTTCTTCCGCGGTCAAAAACATGTGGCTGCTAACCGTAGCCTCCGGTCGCTGCAGCAGCTGCTGGAGAATGTTAATGTAGTGGTAATGGAATTGCCTCAATGAGGCCGCGTACCATTTATCATTGTTGTATTCGTAAAATAATTGCACTCCGCTTCCGGTATCATTAAGCCCAATCGTCAGGTCAAAGGCCGAAGAGCTTTTATCTGCCTTTAACGCTTCAACAGTTAGGTTGGATAACTCCAAATCCGTTTTGCCGCTCTGCACATAAGTAAACATCGTTTGAAACAGCGGATTTTCCCCTGGCCTGCGATCTGGATGCATAATACTGACCAGCTTGTCGAAAGAGACTTGTTGATAGGCAATGCCCTCATTAATTGTTTCTTTCTCTTTATTCAATACTTCAAAGAAGCTGTCTTCAGTCTGCACATTGGTGGTGAGTGGCAAAGTATTGGCAAAAAAACCGATAAGATTCCTTACTTCAATGCGGTTACGGTTAGCCATGGTTGAGCCGATAATCAGGTTAGACTGGCCGGTATATCTAAACATCAGGACCCGGTAGGCTGCGAGCATAACGTTATAGACCGTGAATTCGGGGTGACGTTTTATAAAATCCAGCATTTCATTATAGGCATCCTGCGGCAACTCTCCCCCATAATTGCACTCCGAATCGGTTGGCCCAGCAGCTTCAGGCATTGCCGCAAGGTTTAAATCAAGCCGTGTATCTGCCGAAGCTAACTTGTTGCTCCAATAATCCATTAGTGTTGGATTGCCGGCATTTGCAATATATTTTTGTTCCCAGACCGCATAAGCAGAATACTGTACCGGCAATTCAGGCAAGCGTGCCACCCTGCCTTCTTCCAAAGCGTTGTAGATCTCCCTGAATTCATTTGTAAAAATATCCAGAGACAACGCATCTGAAATGCTGTGATGGAAACGAAATATCAGTAAATGCTCGGTTGGGCTCATCTGCACCAGTACCGTCTCAAATAAAGAGCCTCCATTTAATTCGAACGGTTTATTAATCTCCATTGCCAACCAATCCAACGCCTGTTTCTCCATCTCTGACTCAAGACAATCCAACCGCTCAATCCTGACCGCTGCGGGCTGTGGAACCGTCTTTTGGTAAGGCTCCCCGTCTTTTTCGTAAAATACAGTGTCTAAAATTCGATGCCTTTCCTTCAATATACCCAGACATTCAGTCAAGTGTTTATAATTCAGACAACCCTTCAAGCGGTATTGTATCGTCATATTGTAAGCGGAGCTGGCAGGGTTCAATTGATGCAAAAACCATAATCTGCGCTGAGCGCCGCTCAGCGGAATATCGGTTAAATCGGAATCAGCACGGATAGGAGGGAGACTTCTATGCATTCGCTCGGCCTGCAGCAGCGCTTCCCAATTTGATAAACCTCGAGTCATACTTCATCCTCCCGATTCTTGGAATTAAAAATCATGCATCAGGAAATTGCCTTATCATTGAGCAACACTTTAAGACAGTTAATAATCGTCAAGGGAGACTCAAAGGTCTCTGGAGTGAGACAGTTGTCTGGAATCTGAACCCGGAAGACCTCCTCCAAATCGTACAGAAGATATAAAGCCCGGAACGAATTAACTCCCCATTCGGTTAAAGTTCTGTTCAAATCAGCAGCCTGCAGCGTCTCTTTCTGCTCTACTGAGGGTAAGGCTCCATTTTTGCGGATTAGTTCCATCACTGTCGCTTGGATATATTCCTCATCTCTGTTCATAACGGTCAAATCCCCTCGTTTCCCGTATTATTTTTCGATTAAGAAATTGCCGACCGCCAGCGCATCCATAGCGGAGGTATAGAAGGTTTTGATGGCGTCGTATGGAGTCTCACACACCGGTTCTCCTCGTGTGTTAAGCGATGTGTTCATTATCAGCGGAATTCCAGACAACTTATAATGCTCGGCAATAAGCTGATGCCAGACCGGATTCACCTCGCTTCGGACCGTTTGCGGTCTGGTAGATCCATCTACATGCACGATGGCAGGAACAGCCTGCCTTCTCTCTTCTTTGACTGTGTAGGCTTTCAGCATATACGGCGAATACTGCGCCTCCTCCACCAACCAATCCGCATGTTCATCCATAATACTTGGCGCCAGCGGTCTCCAGGATTCTCTGAATTTGATTTTTTGATTGACTTTTACATATGAATCATAACTTGCAGGACTGGCTGTTATGGAACGATTGCCCAATGCCCTTGGCCCCATCTCGGCTGCGCCTTGGAACCAGCCAATGACTTTACCTCTATCAATCAGTTCTGCCGTCTGCCGGCAAATATCGGATGAATAGTTATACTTCAAACCAAGCTTGTTTAATACCTCCGATATATGGTTGTCATCATAGGAAATTCCCCAGTAAGGAGTCTTCAGTCTGCCCTTTACAGGGAGAACGGAACGTTCTTTAGAGGCAATCATGGCAGCTCCGATACAGCCCCCAGCATCATTGGTTGCCGGTAATACGAAGATTTCATCGAAAATTCCGAGGCGTTCCAACCTTCCATTCGTCGTACAATTGAGAGCAACACCTCCGCCTATCACCAAATTTTTACTGTTGCCTTGCCGGATGGTCTGCTGGCAAAGATGCACAATAGTGTCTTCCAGCGCCTGCTGCGCCGATGCGGCAATATCTTTGTGCTTCTTGCTGTATTCGACCGTATAATTGAGCCCGCCATACAGTGTATTATTGCTATAGATACGCTTTGGAGGATCACCGAATTTACGGTACATTTCCTTCATCCATATTCGGGTCAGCTTGTTATACTTATCCTCCAAACCAAGCGAACTATCAGGTTCTCCGATTGGAATCTCGTACCCGTCTTCCGTCAACCGTACAGAAAAGTCATAGACTGACTCTCCATAAGAGGCTAATCCCATCAGCTTTCCTTCTCCCGATGCTCCAAGCTGTAAATAATCACTGACGATGGAATAAAAAAATCCAAGCGATTGTGAAATCCCGTATTCTTGCTTAACCTCAATATGCTCATTCTTCCCATAGGCTACTGTGGTTGAAATATCGTCACCTTGTCCGTCCATGACCAAAATCACCGCATCATCGAACCCGGATAAATAGTAGGCACTTGCCGCATGGCATAAATGGTGGCTGACCGAAATGATAGTGGGCATTTTTTTGCCTGATAATACCGGGTGCTTCTTGAATTTCTCCAATATCCCCAATTCTTCCGCTTTTTGCGGGTCCCATGATAAAGCAATCAGATCGATATCTTCAAAAGCAACGCCCGCTTGTGACAGACAATTGAGGAGCGACAAAACCGGGGGCTCTCCGTAAGCATGTTTTTTTCGGCAAAAACGCTCCTCCTCAGCATAGGCCACCAAAACGCCATCATGAACCAAACATGCCGCTGAATCATGTCCTAGCCCACCGCTTAAACCAAGAATTAACACGTATACTCCCCCTCTAAGTTTTGTTGATATTGATTGAGAAGCTGATTTACAATTCGACCTGTTTTGGAATTCTTGATTTCCGCGATGTTCTCTGGTGTGCTTTCACCCAAGACTTGTCCCCCCTCCAGGCCTCCCTCCGGCCCCATGTCAATAATCCAGTCCGCCATGACTAAGACATCGGTATTATGTTCTATCACAACGACAGAATTACCCGAGTCGACCAACTGCCCAAGCATATCAATCAGCTTAATCACATCATGCGGATGCAGGCCTGTTGTTGGTTCATCAAGCAAGTACAAGGTGTGGTGTCTACTGCTTTTGGAGAGCTCTCTGGCCAACTTTACCCGTTGTGCCTCCCCGCCGGACAAAGTGGTTGCCGGCTGGCCCAGAATTAAATAATCCAGTCCAATACGGCACATCACATCCAGCTTGTTATATACGGATGGTTCATCCGCGAACAGTTCCATCCCTTCTTTTACAGAGCAAGCCAATACATCTGAAATGCTATGGTTTTTATACTTTACATCCAGAATCTCCGGCTTAAATCGTTTGGTCCGGCATACAGGACATGGGGTCTCAACCGACGGTAGGAATTGCAAATTCACTTGCACAAGCCCTGCTCCCTGACAGCGTTCGCATCGGCCGCCAGGGACGTTGCAAGAAAAGTGTTTGGCCTGGAGATTACGCATTTTCGCTTCAGGCAGCGCAGCAAAAATATTCCTTATCGCCGTGTACACATCTGTGTAAGTTGCCGCGTTTGATCTTGCAGTCTGACCGATAGGGGATTGATCGAAGCTAATGACCTTATGCACATTCTCCCAGCCCTTAACATCTGCATAGGCATCAGTCTCGGTGCTTTGGGTAAAATGAAGCTGTGCGGATCGAGCCAGGACGTCGAACATAAGAGTCGATTTCCCCGACCCTGATACCCCGGTCAGCACAACGAGCTTGCCCAACGGGATATTCACACTTACATCCTTAAGGTTATGGCGATTCGCATTTGTAATCTCAATGCATTTCCCGTTCCCTCTGCGGCGCTGTTCAGGAAGAACCACCGTATCTTTACCAGCGAAATACTGCCCGGTCCATGATCTGCTGCACTGAATCAGCTGCTGCACGGAGCCAGCCGCAACCACTTCTCCCCCTTGCTTGCCCGCACCCGGTCCGATATCAATAAGGTAATCGGCCGCCCGCATAACATCCGGGTCATGCTCGATAACTAGAACCGTATTTCCAAGATCACGCAACTGCCGGAGCACCCGGAGCAGACCTTCGGTATCTATCGGGTGAAGGCCAATTGTCGGTTCATCGAGAATATACAAAACTCCTGTTAAGCTAGCTCCGATTAATGAGACGAGCTTAAGCCTCTGCATTTCTCCCAGAGATAAAGAAACGGTGGAGCGGTCCAAGCTTAAGTAGCCGACACCCACTTCAATCAAGCGAGCCAGCTTTTTTTCCATTTCGGAAACGATGTTCATAAGCGGATCCTGACTTCCCCCTAGCTGTTGAGCGGACACTTTACGCAACCAGCCAAGCAAATGGAAGAGCGGCATTGCAGATGCTTCGGTGATACTTTTCCCGGCTAGCGTAACCGCTCGACTGTCTGCGTTCAGCTTCGTACCGTGACAATCCGAACACTCTTGCAGATGAAAGAATTTTTCAATCTTCTCTCGATAGTCCGATTCGTGTCCACGTTCCTTGTATCTGCGTTCCAGGTTGGTCAGAATCCCCTCGAATCTTCCCTCTGCAGCATAAGTTGGAGGGGTCTTCCCAGGAAAATGCCTGATAAATCGCTGGCTGTATACACCGAAATACAGCAGATCCCGTTCGACCGTGCCCAAATCTCTCAAGGGTTTATCAGGATCAAACACAAATCCGTAATAGTTACCGGCTGCAACCAAATTATCGGCCATTAACTGTGCTCCATGAGGATTGCTCCCCTTAAGTGCACACTGCTTCAAGCTGAGGCTGTCATCGAAAATTTCTTGTAAATTCGGTTTTCGTTCAACCCCCAAGCCCATACAAACCGGACATGCGCCTTCAGGTTTATTGAAAGAGAAATGGGACATGGTCAATGCTCTAAGCTCATGGCTGCACTCTGGGCACACGGCTTTGCCCTCATCGGAATAGGACATAGGAAGATCTTGAATCTCTGTTTCAATCGACTCATAGTTTTCCTGCCAGATGTCAGCACTACTTGAACCCTTGACTTGGCTTCCGCAATTAGGACAAGCTCTTTCTCCGCTTTTGGTAAACAATATACGAAGCAAGGTGTACAAATCCGTTGTAGTTCCAACGGTTGACCGGGGATTTCGGTTAGTGTGACGCTGGTCAATACAGATGGAAGGCGACAACCCTTCAATAGAATCAACCTTAGGTTTGTGGATAAAATCACTTATCATACCGAGCGAATCCATGTATTGCCTCTGACATTCCTGCTGCAAGGTATTCATGGCAAGTGTTGATTTGCCGGAACCAGACAATCCAGTTAACACCACTAGTTTGTTTCGGGGGATAGACAGAGATATATTTTTCAGATTGTTTTCTCTCGCACCTTGAATTTTAATCCAGTCATTCAATGTGATCGGCTCCTTCATGAGACATCGTCATATGCTGCCGTATGAATGTTATCCATTCGGTCTTCGCTTCAGAAATGTTCATCAGCTCACTGAAGCATGATTCATGGTTAAAAGCTACTAACAGATTTCCTTGCATCTTTGATGCTGGTTTTCGTTTTTTGCCGCTCCATATTTCTCCTTCAAAAAAACAATAGCTATCTTCATCAGTTATACAAACCCCGCCTTGAGACTGGTGGCTTTGATTTAACCAGACATACACCAACACTGTAAGGGAAGCCGGATCGGCGGTACCGTGACGTATTACTTGGTCTGCAGTCATCAGTCGGTCGTGTTCCCGAAATATGGATTTCTTCTTCAATAAATCCACATACTCAAAAAAATGCTGTTTCGTATTATAATCGCTCAGAAACTGACGAATAAGCGGACTATTCATAGATGCCAGAACATAAGCCTGCGGTTTTGTTACTAATAGTGTCTGATAAGCATATTTGGCGTACGTATATACAGAATCCGGCAGATTGCAGCTGTATCTCAGCATCGTTTGACGCAGCAACCGATGAAGTTGCAGCGGGTCAGCGCATTCTTTTAAACTGGGCATTGGGCATTCATCCATATAGCTAATTCCCGTTGTTAGCGGACGTGAGAATTTAAACACAATGCCATCCTTGAACCAGATATTTAATCGCTCCACCGTCCGGCCTGATAAATTCGAACTTCCGGCAGCAGACCAATACTCCCTCTCATTGAACAGCTTGCTGATTTCGGTCTGATAATAGTAAGTACCTGCATTTAATTTAACAATCCGGTCTGTGAAAAACAGGTATGCCTCTCCAGTGATGGAGACGAGCAAACAATCGTAATTAACTAAACGGAGCTGGACGATATCCGAAGCCGCCAAGCCGCATAATCGGAGCACCGCAAAATAAAATGACATAAGCGGCGTACAATTAGCGGTTAATGGAAAGTGATCTTCAGCCAAGGTCAACAGTTCATCATAACTAAACGTTGGAGCAGTAAATTTGCTTGACCAGCTGCTGTTACGATCAGGCCGCTCAATCTGGAAATTGATATTTTCACTTGCAAAATGATATAAGGACTCCAGCGTCCCTAGAGCGGTTGGCTGAAACAGCAATGCTGCCAGATCAGCTACGCGCAAAGACAGCATATTGGATAGAATGGCCGCACATTCCAATTCAGAGTGCACTTCCCGGGAACGTATATTTCGTGGAATTGCCCGAGCGTATAAATTCGCCGACAGAGGATCGTTGCTGTTTCTAACAATCTCCAATTCCGCTTCATTGGTCCACCAGAAGAGATCAGTCATGGAATAAGTATCGTAATGAATTAGATCGGCTTCGGCCGAACCAAACGGTAGCCAGCTTTTCTCGATCGTTACAACCTTCCATTCTTTTTTGTCTTCAACATAGCGCATAGTATAAATATGCTCATCCTTTAGCTGGTCAAACTGTTCATAAGTAAAGGTCAAAGTACAAGCAGCAACAATTTCAGCAAGACTTATTCTGACATTTCGTACGTTAAATTCTATGCAAGTCGGAACTGTTTTTTGTAAATACCCATGGAACCATGCCCGCTGTGATTCAGCTTCCATTTCATCTTCGAAATACTGGGTCTCCAGCCAAAGTTCAATATCTCCTGTTGTTAAAGCACGATGAAGACAGTCGAGCAATGTAACGGAAATGGCGGATGTATCCAATGTCTTTTCCACACTCTTCACCTCACCTTGCTGACATTTCGGATTGCAGCATATTCTCCAGATACAGTTCGAATTTTTCAGGCTGGGCCTCCGTTATAAATTCCTGCGCGGCAGCTTTAGAGGCTGCAGAAATGGATTCGTAGAGTGTCCTGTCCGTCAGCAGCCGTTGCAAAGTCTCCACCCATATGGCAGTATCCTGTTCGGGAATAACCGGCATTGTATGTCCTGTTGCTTCATCCTTGTAAGTTTCCGTAATCGGCGTCACCGGAAGATTATAGTCAACCTTGCATTTCGATTGCATGAGGCCGCCTTGGTCGCTTGCAATAACAGGAATACCTCTTAGCATCGCTTCAATTACTGTCTGCCCAAAAGCTTCAGCGCAGATGGAAGGATGAAGCCACACTCGTACCTGTTCAAAAATCAAATTCATCTCGCGCTCCGGTTCAAGCAGTGTCACATTAGGCAGAGCACGTAAAGCGGATTGTTCCTCCTGCTTCAAATCGCCCCATGTAATTACCGCAGCAAAAGGATAGTCCGGAAAAGCTTGAGCCAGCTTCAGAAAAATGGATAAACCCTTTATCTCTGTAGGGTTGCATATCGCGATGTATCCTCTGTTGAAATTATGAAAGGTTGGAAAAATACCATCCCCATAAATTGGGAAACGTAGCGAAACAGCATTGGTATAACCACCCCATTCGGTGATATTATGAGCTACGAAATCACTGTCACCAATAAAGCCGGAGACCTGGGCAAGTTCCTGTCGGAGCAGCGGATTTTCGATCCAGCTATGCGGCCCAAAAGGGAGAGTGATCACATCATGACAAATCACAACCAATTTTGTTGCGCTTCCAGCCACGAGCTTTATTCCCGCAGCAACCATGGTGTGGTAAGCCATATTCACAAGAACCACGTCCGGATTGCCTTTTTTCATCAAATCCCCTGCTGTTCTGTATAACAGCATAACACTCGTGGTGAAATGGCATTCTACACCATTTACTGTCCCCTGAAGACTATGCGCGGAACGAATAATATTGTTTACCCCATGCTCCTGCAGCTGTTCCTCCACCTGTAACAGAGAATCTTCCTGGTCTACCAGATGGACTACTCTACATTGATGTCCCCTGGCAGCCAGGGACTCGAATACTGCACGGTTAGCCTTGACGGCCCCTTGATAATAGGCAAAATAAGCACCTTCAGAAAGAAACAAAAGATTCATCGTCAGCTGCTCACCCTTTCCGACTGTCCCTCAATATATGCCGTCAATTTTCCGGTATCATTTAATAGTTCCAGTGCCAGGTCATCATCTTCAATGACGATTCCAAGCTGTTGTTCAATCTTAACGATAATCTGCAAAGCAATCAGTGAATCCATATGGAACGCTTCAAGTAAATCCGCTTGCGCATCCAGTTCCTCCATTGTAACCTCCTTGCTCAAGACCTCTGAAAAAATAGCGGCCAGCTTACCCAGAATCTCCTTGTTCTGCATGCTTATATCTCCTCTCAGAAAACCTTTGGTTGCCGCTCTGCCGTATCTTGTACCAGCTGCTGCAGCATGTTTAAGCTCTTGGTCCGGGCGGAAGGATCAGGAAACGAAAGGGCTTCAACGGCAAATTGATCACAATACCCGCATACCGCACAATCCAGTGACCGGCAATCGACTTCTTTGAAAAAATCAATAAAACCTTGCAGCTTAGAATTGTCAATATAAACATCCAATAAGGTCAGGGCACGGATGCTCTGGCGGCTCTGCTGCGTTTGCCGGGAAAAAACCGCCTTTTCTCGTGTAACCGCACCGGCCGTTCTGCGATGGTTGGTGTGAACGATGTTCAAAATATCAGCCAAGTTCCCCGGATACTGCCTATCATGATAGGCTTTTGCCGCCTGCAACAGCCAGACAGTAGATTTTGACCGGTCCGTCAGCTTAAAACGGTGTATGCCTATCTTCTCATATTCCGCCAAATCCTCCGGCCTGATCCAGCGCGCCTTCATGATATTCCCTGGATCATTAAATTTCTCGTAAGTGCATTTGACGGAGCAATAATCCATAAAGCTTTGGTTATCCGTTCCACGGTTGGATGAGCCATGGCTCATTACATTGTCATGATAGACCTGCATTGGACATTCATAGAGACAGGTCTGATTGACAATGACCTGGATTTCACATTCAACGCTGTTCTGTATACGTTCAAGCAGCCTGAAATCTCTGGCTATGTTTTCTCTTACTGTGATCTCTTTGACGCCCATTGAATCAAAGTATCTTGCCCGTTCCACACTTTCGACCACCGCAAAGGAGGACAAGCTCACTTTGATCTCAGGATGTCTTCTCCTGCAAATGTCCACAAGCAGCTGATTGGCTAAGGTGATCCAGTCCACACCTATTTCAGCGGCCCAATCCATTTGATCTACAATTTGTCGGTAGCCTTCATCCTCATATTCCCTGTTGCCGAGACAGGAACTGTTCATCAAATAGTTAAACTCTTTGTTGTACATATGGGCCCGCTTAACCGCTTGTTCAATATCGCTCCGCGTACTTATCGGCATTGCCGCAGCCGATCTTCCGCTTCCACAGCCCTCCTGAGAAGAACCACCGAAGAAGCAGCTGATATATTCGTATCCGCCCAGCTCGTCAATAAGCTGGATATCGCCGTTATATGGAACAGATATCTTCATAAATTACACCTGCCAGCTATTTTTTTGTGCCAGTGCGATCAATGCAGCACAGCAATTCTCAGTTCCGCTTAAAGTCCTCAGCTTGGACTTATAATGCCCGCGAAGCTCAGCCAAATTATCGTTCAACGCTGTCTCAACAATCTTACGGATACGGCTTGGTCTGAATGCTTGAACGGGTAGCTTATAAGTGAGACCAAGATTTTGGAGCTGCGTACAATTATAGTCCCGTTCAAAATGTTGACCGGGAACGGTTATGCTCGGAAGTCCATGCAACATTGTCGTAAGCATAGTATCTTGTCCGCCATGAAAGATTACCAGAGCTGCTTCCGGCATAATTTCAGCAGCCGGGATAAACCAATGGAATTGAATATTGTCGGTATGGTCAGGAAGCACCTTAAGTTCATAATGAAATCCGCATAAACAGGCAACACGGTAGGGTTGCTTGTCAAAGATCTCTTTGACAAGCTCAATATAAATTAAAGGGGGAATGGCACTAACGCTTAAATAAATAAAAATTAGCGGCTTGCCCTGCCAGTCCGGATGCCACTGCAGATTTGAAGATTGTCTTGCCTCCAAATCCAGAATGTAACCGGCGAAATCGCACTCCTTCAACGCAGCCAGCTCCGGCTCCAGTTCCGGTAGTGTCGGTGCCATTTTAATCGTTGCTCTTGAAAATAATAATTCAGCCAGATTGGAAACAGAATCCAGTGAATAATCCGCCAACACCTCATTAAAAGCGGCGATAGCTTTGGCAGATCCCGGATACTGTAGGTTGGCCGGGAAGGCTGGATGGCTTGGCCAGCTCGCAATCATCAAAGCGGGAATCTGGGCCACGGCAGCTGAAATGGAAGCACTCGGACGAGACTCGGCAAATATGGCGTTGGGTTTAAAAGCCTGTATCGCCTTCAGTTCAGCCTCAACCGCTTGACGAATAAAGCCCGATTCTGCCATCCCTGTCCACTCTACATAATCGGCAGCACTGCGAACATCTCCGGAATTCCCTGAAGGAAGCGGAATCGGATAGTCATAAACCTGAAAGCCGTTGGCTCGGACAAAGTCAGCAAGCTTGCCGCCAATCACAAAGCTGACCGTGCAACCTTGGCTTTGCAGAACCTTGGCAATGCCCAGCGTTTTGCTCACTGATCCTACAGAACCGGAGCTAGGGGGGCTTGGAAGAAGCATAATTCTTGGCGGACTCACAAACTATTCACCTCGCTTCTATTGGACATTTCTTCGATTAAATAAGGAATCGCATGGGCGTAAGTAGGGTATGCCAGCCGTACATCGGCATTCTTTTTTATCTTTTCGTTTCCCATACGTACGGAAAGGGCGCGTAAACCATGTATACTTAGTCTGATACGATCAGTGACAGCCTCAGGAGAAATCCATTGTATTTCAGACAGTTGAGCATATTTCCGAACCTCTTTTATCAATTCCTCCTGTGTTAGAGGAAGATCATCACTCACGTTATAAATCTCTTGAACAGCAAGATTACTCCAGGCCAACTGCATCATTGAAATAACATCATCAATATGCACTTTAGATGAATAACTGCGCCCGTTCCCCAGCATCTGAGTGCAGCGCATTAATTGCCGGATATAATTATGCTCAAGCGGGCCGTACACTTCAGCGATCCTGAGAATGATATAAGAAAATTTCGCATGGGTGCAGTATTGCTGGACCAGCCGCTCCATTTCGAGTGTAATTCTTCCAAATGGATGAACGGGATGGCACAGTGCAGATTCATCGGCCACACAAACGTTGTCGCTTCCATATACAGCCCCATTGCTTGCCACAATGAACTTGCCATACGTTCCGCTGCGCAAAAGTTGGTCCAGCAGATTCCGCGTCCCCTCTACATACAGCTGCCTCATCCGGGACACAGAACCAGAATGTTTGCCGGCAAGATGATAGACGACATCAATATCCTCCCCTATGCCATCCATCGTTTCAGGGTTCAGAACGTCGCCTACCCACAGTTCCATACCCAATTCTGCAAGTGTTTCGCCAACGCCTTTTTCCTTCGGCAATACAAGCCCTCTGACAGCATGTCCCTGTTCCAGTAAACTGCTTGTTAACCTGCTCCCGATAAAACCGCTGCAACCTGTCACAAGAAACCTCATGGCGTCAGGATGTGACTGGCTGCTTGATTCTGATTTCTCAGCTTCTTCCCATAGCGACCCTTGGGAATGTTATCCGTCCACTTGATTACTCTCGGCACCTTATATGCCGCAAGTCTCGCTGAACAGAATCTGATAATATCATCGGCTGATACCTGGGCATCCAGCGGCACGATCTCCGCAATCAGCTTGCTGCCATAGTATTTATCGGAAACACCATATACAAGTGCTTCTTTAATGCCGTTATGGAGCAGCAGGACTTGTTCAATCTCTGCCGGATTTACCAAATGTCCGCCGACATTGATGTTATCAGAAAGCCGCCCCGACAAATACAGATACCCAGCCTCATCCAACCTTCCCAGATCACCCGTACGTACGCAACCCTGTTGAAAGACCTCTGCCTGCAACTCGGGTTGCCCGTAATACCCGCACGATATATGAGCGCCGCTGACCCATATCTCTCCTTCCTCTCCATGAGCAACCTCGTGCCCCTCCGGGTCAAGCAGCCGAATAGAAACTCCCAGATGTGGCTGTCCCACCGAATCTCTGATCAGTTCTTGCTCATTTGAAGGATTATAGGCAATTGCCCCACCTTCGGATGAACAGAACAATGAACGGATAGACTTGCCCGACAGCTTATAAAAGTCCTTAAAAGTCGCTGCGTCCAGATGAGCAGAGCAGCTGATGCACAGTCTCACTTTATCCCAAGCTACACTTGACGATGACACGACTGACTCATTAAGCAAGGCATACATATAGGGAACCGCAAAAAGAATCGTTACCTCTTTGCGATTGATCTGCTCGCAAATTCTAGCAGGCATTGTTCCCTTCGACATGATTAATGTAGCACCGGCACAGAGGGCCGGTAGGACTACAGTGGTTAGCGTCGCGGGCAGCCACGGCGAAATCGGTGTGAACAGCTTGTCGTTTGCAGTAATTTCAAGCCCTCTACAGATGGCCATTACATTATTGTAGATGGCCCGATCGCTAAACTGTACGCATTTAGGCGGTCCAGTCGTTCCTGAGGTATAAAAATTCAAAGCAATATCTTCATCAGACTGCTTATCTGCCTGTAAAAAAAGCGTTGCAGTCCTAAAAATAAACATCGGTACTCTGAGTACGAGCTCAAGCTGACTGCTGCCCTCCGAATCAATTGGATCGCAAATTAAATACTGACAATGGCTTGACGAGTGCATTCTCTCCAGTTCCGGTAAGTTCTTCACAGGTTCAAATGGGATCGGAACGGCTCCCGTATGCCAGCATGCAAGCCACAGCATGATAAAAGCAGATTTGTCTGCAACGGCTAAGGCAACTCTGTGCCCGGGCCGGATCCCCGCGAGATCCAGCTTCTCACTACTGTGCTCCAGTTCCTGCCGTAGCTCTTCATAAGTGATCGTTGATCCTTCATAATCAATGGCCGTAAGCCCTGGATTATTCGAGCAATTGAAATAAATCAAATCCAATATGGAAGAAGTGTTCACTTAGAATCCTCCTCAGCTAGAAGCACTTGCATATTTTTTCACTGCTCGTTTAAAAAACGCACTGGCTAACATTAGCAAAACCGCAGCTAGCAAGCTGCCTCCGAATAAATAGGACAGGCTTACCCTGCCCACTAATGCTTCTGCAGGAATGGAAACGATAAAGGCGACAGGAACGATCCAGGTAAGCGCCAATTGGATTGGTTTCTGATATACATTGACCGGAAATCTACCCATCTGCATGATACTGTCGAATATACTCAACATCGGACTTCCGGCATACCAAAACGCCAAAGAGCTTAATAACAGCAGTATTGAGTACAACAGCAGTAAAGCATTGCAAATGGCCCATACAAACATCAGACAAGTGGATATTCCTATCGCTTCTTGCATTTGAGAAACGCCCAGCACCATCACCGCTACTCCCACCATAACATCAAACAGATTAAGCGGAGACCAGTATCTCGTGCTCACATAAAACTGGGTCTCAATCGGTTTGAGCAGCGTTAAATCAAATCCTCCAGTCCATAGCTCCCCTTCCATCCCGGCTAATGAGCCAAGGCTTGGACCAACAAATAGATTTTTCATTGCCAAAATAAAATAGTACACGCCCGATAATGCCAGCGTATCCGCAAAAGTCCAACTGTTAAGCGAATTTGTGTTGGAAAAGAGGATCGCGATCCCGCCAATCGTCCCGGTTAAATTAATTGCGGTATACAAAATTTTGATTAGAAAGTCACCGCGGAATGACGCTTCCTTTAGAAGCGCTGTAGAGAAAAACAATCTCAGCAAACGCATATATCTCAGCATGTTCCCTACCCTCCCACGGCCATGTATGCACGAATCCCTTTTTTCCACACTAAACGGTTACATAATATGATAACGACCGCCCAAACGAATTGAACAATTATGCCAAAAACAAGCTGTGAATGATCCAACTTTCCAAGGGAAAACTCTATCGGAAAGCTGATCATATATTGAAAAGGCAAATAATCCGAGATATCCTGCATAAATCCCGGAAGCAACGACGAAGGCGCTACCTGTCCGGCCAGCAAAAATACCAGGGTGTCATTAATAGAAAGCAAGGACTTGATTTTATTGGTGAAAAATGCAAACAGGGAAAGTGTATAGGCCAGCATAAATCTGATTATTTGAGCCATGAGAAGAAGATAAACGGCCACCAGCAAGTCCAGACCGGATATAGCCAGTCTGAAGTTCAAAAAAATGGCAGCCACACCGGCAACAAATATAACAAAAGGCATACAGACGATTTTGACAGCCAAATCTGATGCAACCACATCGTAAAAAGGCGATATCGGCCTCAATAATACAATCGACATCTTGCCGCCATAGATTTGATCGCCGACCGTCCAGTGTGATGTAGGGTAGGTCAGCTGGTTCACAAGAATTAACAGAATATAATACCTCACAAAATCCTGCTGAGTGAACCCGGTTATGCTTCCATCTCCCGCAGCAACGGTCCAAACAAACATATAGATGATAGGTCCCATCATCCAACCAAGCGTCAATGTCCAGAAGAAACCTTTCTCAGCCATAAACCCGAACATAGTCCTACGTATCAGCGCAAAGCCTCCGCGAAAATTCAAAGGAGCCTCCCCTCTCGATACACTTCATCAATTACCGAATCGATTGGAGCATCATTGATTGTTACATTTCCAATGCAATAGCTATTAAAGATTTCTGAAACAATCTCAGGTACAGCTTCCTTCTGAATCTTAAACAATACGTAGCTTTCCGCAAGCTCCATGACCTGCAAGCTGTCAGTAAACTTCTCCTTTAGCTCTTCAATTGTGCCCGTTACGTCTTCATCCATAAAACTGACTTTGAGAATGCGGTAGGGAGCTATTTTACCGCTCAGCTGCTCCAGAGATCCGTCGTATAACAGCTTGCCTTGATTGATCAGCACAACCCGTTTACAAAGGGAAGAAATATCCTCCATATAGTGACTGGTAAGCAGGATGGTTGTCTCATGTTTTTGGTTATACTCCTTGATAAAACTGCGAAGCCGCAGCTGCATGCTAACATCCAGCCCCAAAGTAGGCTCATCCAAAAACAATACACGTGGCTGATGTAACAACGCTGCTGTTAATTCACACTTGGAGCGTTCTCCCAAAGAGAGATTCCGTGCCTGATTCTTAAGCAGATGCCCTATATCCAGTAGTTCTTTTAGCTCGTTGAGTCTTTGTTTAAAATCAGCATCAGAGACTCCGTATATTTCCTTCATCACAAAGAAAGAGTCCTCGACCGTAATATCCCAGGTTAACGTCGATTTGTTCCCCATTACCATACTGATGTTGCGCAGAAACTTATGTTGGCGTTCCCACGGTTTGAAGCCATAGACGGAAATGTTGCCTGATGTCGGATACAGGATACCGGAGAGCATCTTCAGCGTGGTTGTCTTTCCCGCGCCGTTAGGTCCGATGAACCCGACAATTTCTCCCGGCTCAACCCTGAGGTCGATACCTTTTACCGCCTCAACTTCGTTGTATTCCATTTTGATCAGACTTTTGAACGCATGCTTTAACCCATGTTCTCTTACAGGGACGCGATAGACCTTTCTCAGATTATCAAT
This sequence comes from Paenibacillus sp. FSL L8-0333, assembly GCF_037965665.1. NCBI lineage: Bacteria > Bacillati > Bacillota > Bacilli > Caryophanales > Paenibacillaceae > Paenibacillus > Paenibacillus sp. FSL L8-0333. Next base: position 2,662,986 of record NZ_CP150186.1, on the reverse strand, counting down.
AATAATGCCCTCGTTCATTGCTGCCCCCTTAACTCTGCGACCACACTTAAGAATACAGCCAAAACATAATCGATCTGCTGATCAGTCAAATTGGGATAAATCGGCAAGCAGATATGACGCCGACAATAATCATCCGCTAGCGGATATTCCCCACTGAACTGTAGGGAAGCAGCGATCGGCTGCCTATGAAGCGGCGTTGCATATACCTCCCCTTGGAGCGAAACGCCTTTCTCCTTGAGTCTGTCCTTCAAATCGGAACTGTCAACGTCTAAAGGCACTATAACAATGTACTTATACCAACTGCATCTGTCCTGCGGCATCACAATCTCGAAATCAGGAAGATTTTTCGTAAAGAAGGAAGTATAACGGTTGGCGATCGCTTCCCGTTGTTCAATGATCGCGTCGAGCCGCTCAAACTGGGTAAGCGCTATCGTTGCTGTGATATCACTCATTCGATAATTGTTGCCAAGCGAGGTGTGGTAAGTCTCCCAAGGCTGGGGCTTGCCATGATTGCGGAACATTCTTAGCTTCTCAGCCATTGAATGATCGTTTGTGACAATGATCCCTCCTTCCCCCGAGGTAATGATTTTCGTGGCAAAAAAGGAATAACTTCCGGCAATTCCGAAAGCTCCCGCACCTTTTCCGGCCATCCTGCTGCCATGTGCATGAGCGGCATCTTCAAATAACCAGAGCCCCTGCTCATCGCACCATTGCTTGATTTCTTCAATCTCCGGTGTAACAATTCCGCCAATATGTACGATAATAACCCCTCGGGTACGACTCGTGGCCTGCTTCTTTATTTCAGCCAGTGACACCGAAAATGTACGGGGATCAATATCAACAAGGCGAACATGCCCTCCGGCAAACAGGACACTGGAAGCCGTGGCAATAAACGTATTTGCCGGAACCAGCACTTCCTGCCCCTTTACTTCGAGCACTCTCATTACCGCTTCAATCGCACTTGTACCCGAATTAACCGCAATGGCATGAGTAACTCCTACATACCGGGCAAAACGTTCCTCCAGCTCCTGTACATACCTACCCTGACTCAACGCTCCTCTCGACAGACAATCATCAATTCGCTCCATAATGATACGCCGCTCCTGCTCAGAAAATGCAATATCGAGTGCGGGTACATCCATAACACCTTGTGTCAACTGCATGACGAACCTCCTCTACCAGTCATAGACTACAGTTTTCCCTTCAAAAAAGCCTTCCGCCGCTTGCCTGATAAATTGCTCCATATGTTCCGCATGAATATGTTGGGCAATTAGGCTGGTTACTTCAAGCTCTTGCTTCCCAATTCTGCGAGAGATTTCCTGAATACGGTCATGCGTTATGGATTCCTTAAGTATTCCAGGTCTTGTCAGATCAATAAATTGTATGTGCTGGTCTGGTGGATCGTTTTTTAAAGCCGAATGCCGTTGAACCTGCGAGAGCAGGTCCGAATCAAGTGCAACAATGGCTCTCTCCTCGCAGTCCCACACACCGCTGTTTAACCCGGCCCAAATCTCATCCTTGGCCTCCTTCTTTTCAACACTGAAGCTCAAATCTTCATCCTGCTCAAGCAACCTTAATAAAAGCTTTCCTAGCAGTCCCATTCCCCACAGTTCCACCGTTTTAATGCCTTCATCTGCCAGCTCTTCACACACATTTAGTGCCACACAAAACATAGGAACAAACGCAGCTGTCACAGGGTCTAAGTCGTTGGAAATAAAGATCTGACCATCCACCCCACTGTGCAGAGGGACACATACATCCTTTGTATAATGAGGAGAAAACACAAGAGCTTGGCCTACGCGATGCTCTGCTCCAAGCCCCGCCTTAGTCACTACTCCGACACTGGAGTAAGGATAATGCCCTGGTAAATGGCATGCCCCATGAAAAAGCTGCAAGCAGGATGGGTCCTTTACCGTTCCCGTTAAAGTAAAACGGTTGGTAATGAACAATTCATTAGGACCCGGTTCCGCCTTGCGAGCAGCGGTGAAGTGTACACTAGGCTGAGGCCCCGATTCAGTGAACTTATTGTACATAGCCGAAATAACCGTCTCCTTACTGTTTATATATGGTCAGGTATCCAGGTATAACGTCCGCCCACCATAGGCGAGTGGAAATTCGGCATCCAGCCATGTGCTGTAAACTCGCCAGCCGAGTCGAAACCAACCACAAGCATCGCCTTTCCTTCATATTTGCCGTTGGTAATCCACATCTTTGTCCTTATATCCGGTGTTTGTCCTGTCAGATGCCTCATGCGGGCGACAAATACCAGATACCGCTCCAGACTCATTCCCAATTTTCCGGTTTTCTTGTATGTACGCTGTATTTCCACAGCCGTCCGATCCAGCATATCCGGTTCGGTTGTCCGCGGAACGGTGAACCAGAAATCCTCAATTTCCGGAGTTGCTGCGACCAGTTCACTCTCCAGCGCCCAATTGCGGATATTAAACAAGCAGCCTAATTGCTTGCGACTGACGCCTTGGGGAACACATAAAATGATCTCGTTTCTTCGGTCCGCTTCTTCTAATTCTTCTCTAGTAAACTGCGGCATCCGAAGTGAAAATTTTCGCTGGATGATATATTCGATTCCTAATGTTCTGTACCAATTCTCCATCTCGCTCCGGATGTATTCCGGAGAATGTGTGTCGTGGACATCGCTTTGAAACCTGAACATATCCTCCTTCTGAAGCAAGTGCTCATCGAGCATGACGCCAATCGTATGCAGCGTTTGTTGTCTTAATAGCTCCTTCTCAATCATCGCCCAACCTCCTGTACTGTGTTCAATGCCGACAATATTTCAGGTATGACTGTAAAAAGATCGCCTACGATCCCATATGTGGAGTAATCAAAGATAGGTGCATTGCGATCCGTATTTATTGCAATTATCGTCTCCGAATGATGCATCCCAACCTTATGCTGCACTGCCCCAGACACTCCGCAGGCGATGTACAGTTTGGGCTTGACCATTTTACCTGTCAGTCCGACTTGATGCATACTATCCATCCATCCACATTCTACAAGCGGTCTGGTAACCGCTACTTTCCCCCCAAGCGCATCGGCGAGCGCATAGATTAAACGAAGATTGTCTGCGTTTTGAATGCCTCTCCCGGCAGCAACAATAATTTCTGTAGTCTCGATGTTCTCCTTGCCCGCGGCTTCTTCAATTACTCCCATAAACTGCAGGACTGAGGAAGAGCAAGAATACAGGGAGCTTAAATCAACAATCTTGCCCTGCGCGACGTGTGCGGTCTCAGCAGCGGAATAAAAATTGGTTTTTACAGTTGCCATTTGCGGCCGTCTTGCCGGTATTTTTATCTCAGCGAATTGCTCGCCCATTTGCGTCGGTCTGGTAATAATAAAATCCCCGTGATCCGGTCCCATCTTCAAATCGATGCAATCGGCGCATAGCCCCGTCCGCAGGCGAACTGCGACTCTGGGGAAAATAGACCTCCCCCATGCGGTAGCCATACCTAGTACGACAGACGGTCTTTGATCCCGGAGCACCGCAGAAATCAAATTATAATGAATATCTTCGGCGTAACGCTGTATTCCCGGTTTGTTCACCATCCACACCTCATCTACTCCCCACTGAAGCAGATGCTGGGCTAGGTCTTCTATACGCTCTCCGACCACCAAAGCGTAAATGCGCTGGGCTCTCATAGCCTGCAGCTGTTTTGCTGCGGTAACCAGTTCCGGAAAATATGAAGAGAGAGCGCCCTCAGCATGTTCCACAACAAGGCAAATACCCTCATGCTCAGGGTACGGTTGTTTGGTCTCCTGTGCCCTGTCTTTCATTATAATGGCTTGGTTAGGACAGCAAGACGTGCAGACTGAGCAATAAGTACATGCCGCAACGTCGATACGCAAGCCCTCATCCTCATCCTTGATTGCAGCGGCGGGACAGCGTTTTAAACACAGGAGGCAATATGTGCATTGTTCCTGATCAATCCTAATCATCCATTTCTAACCTCGCTGATTTTGCTGATTATCGGCTCCAATACCCGTAGATATTCATCGCTTTCCAGCAAAATCCCCTTTCTTTCGGAGTGCTGTTCGTACACTGAAACTACTTCAGTAGCCGAGCCTGCCAAACCAACCGTCTGTGGGTCAAGGCCAAGGTCATGACAGGACCATACCAGAATATCCTTGGTTCTGGCATGCAATTTGGCAGCAATTGTTAGCGGTTTCAACTCAGAGACGGCTGTCATTCCACCAATACTCAATACTGCCGGAAGCCGGCAAGACTGTCTGGTTGTTACCCCTTCGTCATGCTGGCGGTGGAACAATACCTCATCGGTCGAAATATCCTCAAACTGTGTTACATTTATCGCGTGGGGGATATCTAGATACTCGCCGATTCCCGGACCTACCTGACCGGTATCACTGTCGGTTGAATGGCTGCCGGTCAGAACCAGATCACATCCACCAAGCTTCTCAACAGCACGAGCCAGTACCAGCGATGTCGCCAATGTATCCGAACCGGCAAAAGAAGCGTCGCTGAGCAGGACTGCCTCATCGATTCCATAACCCATAAACTCCTGCAGAGCCGTTTTACAACCGGGAGGGGCCATGGAAATAAGAGTTACATTAGCATTACAGCTATTCTTCAGCTCCAATGCCACATGGATGGCTTGCCGGTCCGGATAGTTTAGCTCAAAGGTTGCCTTCGGTGGCGGTGAGGCCGAGATCTTACGGCCATCAGCAATGCCACGCACATCGCCTTTGTTCACGTGTGCAATAAACTTTAAACAAACCACTATTCGCAATATATCGCTCCTCCCATCACATTCTGCTGCTTTTTTATCAGAGAAACGTATGTCAAAATGTTTCCAAAAGTACTATTCTTCGCCAGATTACCATTTCCCTTTATTATCATAATATGATTATCATCACATAATTGGAATGAACAATTATTATAGTATAATAATGTCATTTATTTCATTTTCATTTACATATAAGGGGAATATGGAGGTGTAAATTGAGTAAAATTACTTTACCCGTTTCCGATCCACTAATAAATACTTCCAACGCCTATGGGACTTTGTTTTCTATTATTTCTTCGGATAACCGCATATGGCCCTGGGTTTATTCCAACTTCATTCAGCTGAGATATGTAACGGATTGGGAAACTTACTTTTTTGACAATCATGAGCTTCTTGTTGATTATTGCCCATTTCTCAATAAGTTCATATTGCCTAGAACCATCATTTCCAAGTGGTCTTCCTTTACGGATTTTGTAGTAGACTCTATCAACGGCGATTGCTATGTATGGTGCCATCTCGACCGGTACTTTATATCTGCATTTCAGGAGTTCGGCCAAGAGCACCGTTTTCACGAGACATTAATTTACGGCTACGATCTTGATCGCCAAACAGTCTGCATTCGGGACAATATTACGGGCGGTAAATTCATGACCGCTCAATGCACCTTTTCCGAACTGGAATCCGCCTTTGACTATCTGTCCGGGGAAGAAAATTTTATTACGCGTGTAACTTTGCTTAGCAAAATCGATGCAGAATTTGACTTAAACGTCGAACAGATTGTCGACAGCTTGCAGCGATATCTATCCTCCAAGCGCTCATTCGATTTTATTAACCATACCACTACCAGCATCTATGGACAAAGTGTGTACCAACACCTCATTTATCAAATGGAGCATCCTAAAGAAGATGACCCTGAGCTTGACATTAGAGCCTATCATTTGCTGTGGGAGCATAAGAAGCTTATGGTTTTAAGACTTAAATATCTCCAACAAATAAAACTCCTGCTGCAAAGCGACCGATGGATTGAGCGTTGTACTGAGCTTGAAGAACGCTCTCTTCTGAACAGAAATATGGTGCTTCGGTATAATCTGTCCATGGACCCCAAGGTGCTAGACGCACTCAAACATTCTCTGTTGACCATACAAACAGACGAAACCAAATTATTGGGCGAAATAATAAGCGCGCTCGGCTCCAAGGGATGAATTGGAGAATTAGCAGCAGTTGGAGGGACAATTATGCAGACGTTGCAGACGTTAGAAATGGAATATTACTATAATTCTGCAGGGGAGCCTATTGCAGAGGTACAGTCACTGGGAAACTGCTATACCCGTAATATTTTTTTCATGCTAAAGAGGTATGTCAATGACTCTAGCGTATTGTACAAGATGTTTTTAGATGATTTTAATCTGAAATTAGTTACCCATACTGACAGTGACCAGTTTGAATTAAGCTTGAACGAGATCAAAGATCCCGAGGATTATATAACAGTCGCTAATAAACATACTTTTAGCAACAATGCAGAGGCAGCCATCCAGACGATAGAGACACTGTTAGCAAATAACGAAGTCGTATTTGTCAATACGTTAATGAAACGAGTCCCCTTTTATAGAACATTTGAATTAAACCCGGCTCTGGAAACAGATCATATTGTGGATGGGCATATATTTTTGATCCTAGGGCAGACGGCAACTGATTTTTATTTCTTGGACAATTATATAAATTACAACAAAGAGTATTTCAAGCCTTATCCGCATAACAAAAATATCGGTCAAGATGCCAAAACTTCGTTTATGGATGCCTACAATCGTCAGTTTTCCTGTTTCACAGTGCATCCTAATCAAGATGAGCTTGCTGAATTGCCAGCCCGAGCCTCGCTCATTTTAAGAACCGCACTATCGAATTATTATAAGCCGCCCTCTTGTACCGAAGGACGCCTGGAATATATCGGACGATCAGCCATCCAGGAACTGAACAATCTGTTTGCAAGTGGACGTTTCATCCTCAATACAAAGATTTCAAACCGCCCCCATGACCTTTACTCTTTAACCCGGACGACGCTCACCCGTCATTCAGATAGGAAAAAAGTATTGCTGTTGCTGCTGAATTCCTTAGCAAATCCTAATGCTCTCAGCGATGTCATTCATTGTGCTCGGCAAAGCATCGAACAATGGGAACTTTTAAGGAATGTTATGACCAGGCAGTATATCATGAATGAATTTACACTTACTGACCAGATGGAAGAATACATGGCCTATGTCCTTCATGCGGAAGACCTGTTTTATCATTCCATTGAAAAAAACATCGATAATTTATGCCAAATATAGGATATAAGCGTAACGCCTCATCCTAGAAAAAAAGAGACTTGTCAAATAGACAGGTCTCTTTAAAGCATTTACCGCATTGCCACTTATCACGGCTAATAACATCTTCGCTAACGACATGGAAGGAACGGAGGGTCCGGGTAAGGGCTTTTGCTCATATCCCCCTCCATCCTCCACCCCTTTAAGTCGCTATTCGGGCTTACACACTAGTCAGAATAATAGGCTCACCTTTAGTCACGATAATCGTATGTTCAAACTGCGCTACCCGACCGTTATCTACAACACTTAGCGTCCAGCCATCCGATTGCTGCTCCACATAGTCCGCTCCAGTCGAGAGGAAAGGCTCTACTGTAATTACTTGTCCTTCCTTCAGTACTGTGGTCACTCTTGGATTATAGAAGGGTAGAATTTCAAAAGGCTTCTCATGCAGTGATTTGCCAATTCCATGGCTGCACAGATTACGCACCACTCTATAACCGCGTTTGCGAGCTTCAAGTTCCATCATTCTGCCGATCTCGTTAACCTTCATCCCTGCCCGCAGATGATTGATCACACTCATCATGGTTTCCTCAGTACTCGTGCATAAACGCAGAATATCATCGTTATAGGGCGGCAGTTGAAAAGAAACGCCAGCATCCCCATAATACCCATTCAGCTCAGCAGAGACATCAATGTTGATCAAATCGCCAGCATTAATCACTCTCGGACCCGGAATACCATGAGCAACCTCTTCGTTCACACTGATGCAGGTGCTGCCCGGGAAATTATAAGTTATCTTCGGGGCTGAGGATGCTCCGAAGCTTTCCAGAATCTCAGCTCCAATAAGATCCAACTCCGCAGTCGTCATCCCAGGGGTTACTTTCTTTTTCATCTCGGCGATGGTGTGGCCCACCACTTTTCCAATAGCTTTTAACCCTTCTAAATCTTGTACCGTATCACTTGTCATCCAACACACATTCCTCTCACTTCATGAATTAATCAATTATCCAGCCTCTGAAATGCACTCCCTACCCACTGAAAAGTATCTTCCACTTGTTTGCCTGCTGCGTTATCGTAGTAACTTCTCTTGAAGCTATGCTCATCAACTTTATCCAGCTTTATGGAATACCGCTCAGGACTGCTGATAAACAACTGATTTTCAGGTTTAATAGGCAGTTCTTCTATCACGTTATTTCTTCTGAGTGTAAAAAGCTTATAGAAATAACCGTTACTCGTTCCATATTGTCCGATCGTAAAATCGGGATCACCATCTCCATTATAATCCTCAAACTGAAGCTGGAAAAAATCATTAAAGGTCTGGGCAAATTGATCATTTAACGGATAGCTACTCAGCGTTTTTCCACGCTCATCAGTCACTACTAGCCTAAATCGGCCACTCCAGTTTCTTCCCGTTAACGGACTGGGTGTAGTCCAATCTTCGCTATATGTCCCCTCTAGCAGTTGCAGATTTAAAAATCCCGCTCTGCCTGTGACCGGAGACAGTTCATTATGTGATAGGGTTACTGGACCTGTTACCTCGACAGAAGTCTCCACAGGGTCTGCCTGTTCAATGTTCTCCGTATCGATTGTTCCATAAATGAGCTTTCTTAACTGGTCAGAGTTTTTTACAGGAATCGTGTAGCCCTGACTGCTGTTCTCCGCTGTAGTAAACATCCCTTCATGTCCAAGTTGATCTCCAAGCGCTATGTAATAGTCTTCCGAATAGCCGTCCCCATAAACAAGCTTCATTTCAAATTCCGGACCCCAATCCAGATCATCAGAAAATTTTTTACTCTTGTTCATAGCCTCCGCAAGCGTCTTGATCAAAACAGAATCCTTTAGCGTTAAGCTCTCTGAGTGCAAAGGACGATCCGCTTGTTTCTGATCACTAGTTGCCACGGGTGTCAACGACACGCCTTCGATCCATCTGGCATTGATGAAGCCCAAATCACTTTTACATCCGCTTAACACTACGACCAATAACAAAGGTGCTATCCATATTAACCGCCTAATGCGAATCGCCTCCAATACATAAGCATATTCCAATTATAACAGTGTCTATAAATATATAAAAACGACTTTACTAACACGCGATTAAAAAAAGACTACAACCTGCTTATTAAAGCGTGGTTCTAGTCTTAAAATGACAATTGATTAGATTGCTCCCATCGTTTTGAGCCAAGCATCCGCAATAAGTGCATGACCTGCAGGAGTAGGATGTACTCCATCATATGCCCAGTAAGCCGGTTCTGCTTTTACGGAGGCCGCTGCAAAAAGTCCATCTAGCGGAACCAGCGGCGCCCCATATTCACGTGCCAGCTCGCGGACAATATGAATTTTAGGATCAAGATCCTGACGCCAAGTTCTACGATCTTCCGGTACAGGCAAAACAAAAGGCTCTATAAGCACTAATTTAGCATCCAAAGATTTCTGAGTGCGTTTAATCAGGTCCCGATATGAAGCTTCAAACTGCTTGGGAGTGGTTTCTTCACCAGAATCAAAACGGCGCCAAGTGTCGTTAATTCCAATATAAATGGACACCCAAGTCGGCTTCAAATCCAGGCAATCCTTATCCCAACGCCCCTGTAAATCAACAATACGGTTGCCACCAATGCCACGGTTAATAAAAGTAAGATTCTTCTCTGGATATAAATACCCCAGACGAGCGGCGACCATCATTGCATAACCCACTCCAAGCGATGAAGCGTCTTCATGATTACGTCCCCAGTCTGTTATGCTGTCACCTTGAAACAGAATGACATCGTTTTGTTGGAATATCATAAATGAAATCCTCCTCTAACTACCTCTGTTAATATAACCCAATCTATTATATCAAATACAATGAATACAGCCTACTACGAAACATCAATAATGCAAACATTTCACTAAAAAAACAATAACAAAAACCCCGCTCAGATTCGAGCAGGGTTTAGGGTTAAACTATATTAGTAAGCTAGGCTGAACAATCCTTTAATGTGGGACAAGTAACGAATATTACTTGCTTCCTTCATCAGAGTTGCAGGCAAGCCTTTTAACGGAGTAGAACTTGCACCAACGATGGCTACACCGTCTTTACGGCCTAAGCTAGCAAGCGTACCAGAGTTGATTGGGCTAAAGCTTTCAAACGATTTATTTTTTAAGAAGGCATACAGATTGTATCCGATCAATTCACCCATTTGCCAAGCGATTTGAGCAGTTGGAGGGTATGGACGTCCATCTTCTGCAAAGACCACCGCGCTGTCACCAGCAACGAATACATCTTTGTGAGAAGTGGATTGCAAGAACTCATTCACCGTTGCACGACCGCGGTTAACTTCAAGACCGGATTCGCCGATGAGTGGATTTCCTTGTACGCCACCAGTCCATACAAACGTGTTAGCAATAATTTTTTGACCGTCTTTCAAGTCAATCGCATTGCCTTCTACATTCGTAACAGGAAGACCTGTCAAGAATTGAACACCACGTTTTTCCAAGCTTGCTACAGCACGTTCGATCAATGCATCTGGCAATACTGGAAGGATTTTAGGACCTGCTTCAACGAGCATAAGCTTAATTTCTTTAGGATCAACGCCATATTTTTTAGTAAGTGTAGGCAATACATCCGCGATTTCACCAACAAGCTCAACGCCTGTTAAGCCGCCGCCACCGATCAGGATGTTTGCATCTGCTTCATTTTTCGATTTCGCATATTCACGAATACGATCCTCAATATGTTGATGAATTTTGTTAGCATCTGCAGCTGATTTCAATACCATACTGTATTGTTCAAGCCCTGGAATGCCAAAATAAGCTGTAGTGCTGCCAAGACCTACAACAAGCGCATCATAAGTAAGTGTCACACCATCAGAAAGAACAATTTGTTTGTTCTCCACAGAAAATGAATTAACCTTCGCGATTTTCAGGTCAATATCTTTACCTGCGAAAAGCTTAGTTAGAGGCATAGCAACAGCACCCTCTGCAACACTACCTGCTGCAAGACGATGCAATTCTGTGATGATTTGGTGGGTAGGATACTGATTAACTACAGTAATTTTAGCTTCATCTTTTTTGAGATACTTGCGTACGGTTAAGGCGCTTAGTAGACCACCATAACCTGCTCCTAGAATGACAATATGTTTAGACATGATGTTTCCTCCGTCCCTTACGAATAAGATATGAAAATGATTATTTCTGCTTACTGCGTTCTCCAGCAACTTGAAGGTATGCATTTACGAAACGGAAAAGCTTTTGTGCTTGTGGATCTTTCAACAACTTCATAAGACCAAAAAGACCAATAACTTCGTTACTTTCATTCGCACGATCTTTTGCTTCGATCACTGTAGCTGCCATATTCTTCGCGGAATGCACTACAGGTTCAGCAAGTTCTTTAATTGCACTTACCGTATCACTTTTCAAGACATCATCCGCTGCGACAGTTTGCACAAAGTCATAGGACTTTGTAAGCACGCCAACAAGCTCAGTTAATTTTGGCAGCTGTTCCACCAAGACTGTTAATGATTCCTGAACTTCTGGTTTCAAGAGCTGCTCTAGAACATCCATTTGTTCCTTGCTAACAGCTACTTTTGGTGATTCTTGTTCAGGTTGTGTTTGAGTGATTGATTCTGACATATCCAAATCTCCTCTGCAATAAGCTTTGCTGCTTAATAGTAATGAAAAACATAAGAACTTTTAACGCCATATTTCTATTATAGCACTTATCAAGTTATAAATGTCACAAAGTTTTTGAATTTCCATAAAATTTTGTGATTTTTATTACATTATAATAAATTATTTAAATTACCAGTGTTAATTAAAACCGTTTGAGTGAATTAATGTACAAATTCATTCAAATTCTTCTCAGTTTTCAACAAAACATCCACAATGTCCATATTCTTCTCTGTTAGAAGTAACCTGAAATAAAGAGAACGCAGGAAGTTCTTTGTATTTATTCGAGTAACGTACTGGCTGTGGCTTCTAGGCCAACTGCCACATTGCGCCAAGTTGAGAATCCAATCGGTTATAGACTGCTGTGGAAGTAATTGATGATCGATGATTGTAACTATAATAGTAGCAATCCGTTCATCTTCTTCCTCCCTGAATATGTATTGATCGTTATAAAGCATCTTTTGAACAACTGTCAGAACCTCTTCCCGCACCTCGGCATCACTCTCCGAGCATAAAACCAGCTCATCCAAGGCGTCTGCGCCATGGGCTGCTGCGTGTGCCCAGCCTTCTTTTTCCATATAACCTCTTAAATCCCGTTCTTCCTTATAATAACGAATTAAACCCTGCTTCACCTTTGTAAATTCAGAGCTATCCAATATAGCCTTTTCCCTATGCCGCTGGAGAATAAGAGCAACAACCAATACAGAAAATGTTCTTGTATACACCGTCTGATCTTCTTTGTTCCCAATGTGATAAAACAGATGCTGCTCGTCAAGGAGTATCCACAACAGTTCACGAAGCTCCGCATCATTAAACCAATGTTTCTCATTAATCCATTTGTAGAATGTGTAATAAATCAATTCATCACGCAGCACAGGCTCGGGATCTCCTAAATGCTCAAGCATCAACTTCACATAATCCTTTATGTCCTGTCCACTTCTAAGCTCGTAGTCATTCTCTTCGATTCTTTGTAAATCTATCATCAATCGTTCTCTACTATTAATCAATTTATCCACCCTTTCATTCACCGTGTTTTTACATATCCCAATATCCTAATTTATGTCCTATTTTTTGACAACAGGGTATTCAAGATTAACTTCAATAAATTTTATCATTGACGAATTTTATAGGCTGTGTTATTTTGAGTTAGTAACATTTAGTTAGTACATTTACAAATATCAGGTGTTTATATTTTACAACCGAATACATACACAACGGAGGAATACTTATGAGCGCTTTTACAGACTTGATTCAGTCCCGCAGATCCGCTATGAATTTTGTGGAAGGGGTCACCATCCCTCAGAATGAATTAGAGGAAATGTTCTCTTACGCCAGATTGGCACCATCGGCCTATAATCTACAGCATACAAATTACAAAGTGATATCTAACGAGAGCTTAAAAGAAGAAATTCGCGAAGCGGCTTACGGCCAATATAAAATCCATACTGCTTCAGCAGTTATTGTAGTGCTAGGAGATAAGCATGCTTATCAGCAGGCTCCAGAAATCTATGGCGGGCTTAAAGCTTTAGGAGCGATGTCACAAGAGGAATATGATGAGCAAATAGAGATGATTAACAATGCTTACATTGATAAGGATGCTTTTCAAAGAGATGAAGCAATACGTAATGCCTCTCTCTCGGCCATGCACTTTATGCTGATCGCCAAAGATAAAGGCTGGGATACCTGCCCGATGATCGGCTTCGATGCTGATGTTATCCAATCCACCTTGAATCTGCCGGATCATATGGTACCTGTTATGCTGATCACGATCGGCAAAGACAAAAAACATAAAATCAGACCCCGCGGCTACCGTAAGCCAGTCAACGAATTCGTTGAGTTCATCTGATTATAGATACAGCAAAACGTTCCATCCGAGGCAAGTAACGGGTGGAACGTTTTTTTAATTGGAACTCATCATGAAGATAATGAACCGTGTGCCCGATATAGAAGAGGTGCTCTACTTCGCATATTGTAAAATCGCAATCGCTGCTCGTTCCCGTCGTTCGGAGTCATCACAAATCAAAGCTTCTTTCAAAATATTAAGCGCCTTAGAGAGCGTCTCCTCATCCAATTCCAGCGGACTATTCACTTCTTGTTCATTAGCAGAAACACCTGTAATCCACAGATCCAAGCGAGCACTTGGTTTTGGACCCTTAAATTGTACAACCGGTGCACTTTGGTTAAATAACTCCCGCACGCCTGCGTTTAGTTCAGAAATCGGCAGACTTTTCAACCACGTTACACCACGCCGATGGCATGTACCCTCGTCAACATTATCATTTAACTCGTTGTAAAAATAATCTCCGAGGTCTCCGAGATGTACCCAATCTCCATCGGCCACCAGCACATAATCTCCATCTTGCATCGTATGTACAAATAGCTGAAGGGCTTGCAGATGTTGCATAAGCTCCGGCTCACTATATTGGTAAGTACCGATTAATCGATCACGAAGTTCCTCTATGCTTAGATTCTCCAGATCCCCTATTCCGGGGTAGCCGATACTCACATAATTATCCTCCAAAAATGTGCTGATCCGCTCAATCCCCAGTGGCTTAGATCCCATCCGAAACAGATTCATATGTCATTCCTCCAAATACTTAATAAAATGCTTATAGTAGCCCTTGGATTTGGGAGTAACAAACCGTCCATCATTCGCAGAATCCTTCATTAGTTTATGAAGATTCGGACCTCCAGTATAGGGATCTACTACGCTAGCCTTCAGTCTTGTCGCTTGGATTGCCTTCTGAGGACAAGAATAAACACAACGCATACATAATAAACAATTTTGACTGAAAACAATTCCTTCTACGCCGCTACTAATATTGGATGTTGGACAGTTGCTGACACATTTTAAACATAGTGTGCAAGCGTCCGTTGTACGCAATCCTTTTGCGAAGTATTTTCCCCCTTGGTGTTCCTCACAATAATATACTGTTCTCAGAACCCGCTCCAACACAGGGTGAATCGGCAGATTTCGTGGTGTTCGGTTTACGATTTCCTCTGCAAACAATTCCACCTTACGCTGTGCGGCTTGGTACAACTGCTTATTCAACCTGTCATCATATTTGATATAAAAATTACATGGCATCGCCAAAATGGAATTGTGAAAAGGGATATATCCCTTCCCACGCAAAGAACGAAGAACCGTATTCGAAGCACCGTTATTGATATAGTGTGGAGAGGATGCCGTTTTGAATACAAATGCCGGGGTTCCATTACATTCAGGCAGCTGATCTGCAAAATGTTCAACAAAACCGGAAGCGCCAAAGCCTAGAACCGGATGACCAATACCTATAAGATCATAGGCTTCATATTCTACAGAACGAGTGCCTTTAATAATATCTTCCACTCTAAACAAATCTACGTCTTGCCCTTTACTTCTTAGCCTTTCAGCAAATTGCTTAGCAATAATCTCCGTATTGCCAGTACCTGAGAAATAAAATATGGCCGTCTTTGCATTATGCATTCCATCCCCTCCCAGATCAAATATACCTCATTCCCGTCTGGGAAAGCTGTGATGCTGAAGTGGGTTTGGGCTATTTCGGACTCAGTTGCTCTTATTTCTATAATTTCGCTCGTTTTGCCACACTATCGGACTCAGTTGCAGCTATTCGCTCAAATGTACTCAAATACTGCAATTAACATATCCTCAATCATGCGTCCTCACAGGAGTAATTAAAAAAAGTGTGGACGAAGATGCGTCTACAGGCAGGATCACCAGCGGTCTTTCTTTTCCCGCGAACCTGATTCTAAGCGTCTCACTATCAATCGCCCGAAGGATGTCCCTGAAATATTTTCCGTTAAAGGCTACTCGAAAATGATCACCCTCTAGATGATCCAAAGGAATCTCTTCTTTTACATCCCCAATTTCTGCAGTCTTGGACACTAAACTTAGCGTGTTAGAAGGAAGTACGCTGAGCATAACACTCTCACCAGCCAATATAGAAATACGTTCAACCACATGTAACAAACGGTCTGTCTTAACAATCACTTCGGAGAGATACGCTTTTGGGATTAAATTATTGACAGAGGGATAAGTTCCTTCTAAAAGGGCAGACTGAACCCTCAATCCATTAGAAATAAATCTGATCTGCTTGGGGCCTATTTCTAAATCGGTGCTGCTGTCTGCATCATCGCTTAATATTTTTAAAAGATCCTCCAGGCTACTGCCCGGGATTACAACATCTAAAGGAATTGCACCGTAATCTTCTATGCTTTCAACAATATGCTGGGCGAAGCGGATGCCATCAGTGGCGACTACACGAATATTTCGCTTATCTATTTGAAGCAAAACTCCTGTGAGCACAGGTCTGGTTTCCGATGAAGAGACCGCAAAAACCACTCTTTTAAATATTTGCTTCAAGAGAATGTTCTTCATGCTTATCCTTTGAATATTTGGATGATCTATGTATTGGATTCTCGGAAACTCTGCTGCATCCATTCCACATAAACGAAATTGAGTGTTCCCTGATTGAATATTTAATATCAATGACTCTACGATTTCCAGCCTAATTAGTCCAGGATCAAGCTTACGAATGATCTCATAAAAATAACGTGCGGGAACTACGATCTCACCTGTGTTGTGCACAACCACCGAATCCATTTTTACAGGGAGCTTATATTCAATGGTCATTCTTATATTGCTGGCTGTTAATATCAGACCCTGAGTTTGCGCTTGAATAAGTATTCCAGATAGAACACGTGAGGAACTATTCGCGGATATGGCTTTTAATGCTGCCTGTAAAGCGGTACTCAGAGAATCTTTTAATACATGGATTAGCAAAGACTTCACCTAACTCTCCTTAGATTCCTTTACAAAATGCGCCTCAATAATGTTCCGAAATACTTGAGAGCGAGATGCGTTCTGATCCGCACAAGCCTGCTCTATCTCCTGCCAAACGTCCTCAGATAACGTCAAAGATACCTTTTTAGTTACACCAGTGCTTTTTCTACCCGCACCCTCCCGAAGACCTCCCCTTGTAAAAAGAAACCCCAACTGCCCATCTTTAGTAGCTACACCTACTTTGACTTTATCCTCGTTGTTACTTGCGCTATCGCTAGTGACTTTATCTTTAATTTCGCTAATACTGCTCCCCTTGTGTTCGCCTTCGAATTTATGATCACCCAATCCCTCACACCTCCATATTTGAATTTAGTAACTTAAATCAATATATCCACTAATTTCATAATACCATAATCGCCATTAATCCACCACAATTCTAACCACAAAAAAACACCCCAAAGATCGGAGTGTGTGTGGTGGGCTGGGCATGAGTTTGGTATGCGTTGGGTATGAGTTGGGTATGAGTTGGGTATTGCAACGTTAACCCATGGATTTTTTATTTTGCTTAAATTTTTTTGTGAATGTATGAGTTAATTGCACTTTATACAACTATAAACAATACATAGTGCTGCCCGAGCGAAATAAGTGTATTCTCTGCAACTAAATTCAACGATATTAACAAATTAGTGTGAAAAGACTTCTTTTAACTGCACCAAATGCAACTAAAAGTGACTAAGCTTCTTATCTCCTGCAAATAAGTGTATAAACTGCAACTATCCCGTTTGCCCGCTCCCGGACACACGCACTCACCCTCATCACGCCACTAGCCCAACCTTCATTCCCTCTCACACACCCTCATCACGCCACTAACCCAACTTCTATCCCCTCACGCACACCCTCATCATGCCACTAACCCAATCTTCCTCCCCTCTCACTCACCCTCATCATGCCACTAGCCCAACCTTCCTCCCCTCCACTCACCCTCATCACGCCACTAGCCCAACCTTCCTCCCCTCTCACTCACCATCTCCTAAGACTCCCTTCCCTACTCAACCCATCACCTTTGCCGCAGAACTCCCTACTCATGTAAAAATAGCTCGCCTCATAACTCAACACGCGGCACATATTAACATCTACTCTTCCGCCTGCCTTACCGAAACTACACTATCTCAGGATGTTCTGATAATTTGGTGGGAAGTCTGACTTTTTGGGGTCTTTTAGATGCTTGAACGATTCAAGCTTCACCTTAGGACCAGGAGAGATCCTAAAAGTCATGGTATCTTCTCCAACTGAAATATGTGGACCTACTGTAGGATATACGTTAAGTGTAATCAAGAAATCAAACCCACGGAAACCATTGAGCCGCTTCACCTCAGTCACATCCACAAAGTAAGGATAAACCATTGGCGATTCTCGCAGAAGCGGTGAATAAATATCTGCAATTTTTTTCTCAATATGGGGTAAAAGAAATAACATCAGAATGTCTTGAAACTTAAGTTCGCGAGAATCTTGATCTGGCAGTTGAAGTCCCGAATCAGACCTGGAGGGCGTTATAGATTGAGGTTGAATTAACCTATTAGCGGAGCAAGGTTGTGGCGTCAGAACAAGCATCACTGCGACAAGAAGGGGAGTAATCCAGCTTTTTTTCATCACAATAGCCTCCTTAGGGAACTTTATATAAATTCCCCAAAGAGACCCTATTTTTATACGTTAAATCTCAATCCTGTCAAAAAGAAAGGGTTCTCCCTTAAGATAATTTTTCAGGATCGCTAGCGCATAGGGCTGTTCTGCTTTTAGACCCTCAGTTTCCCTAGGATCGGATACGTGATGGCAATAATTTTCGATCATAACCATGACCGTAAAATTCTCTAAAGTCTGAACCCACTCCCCATCGAGCTTGGCGATACTTTCGTACCCCTTAATGACCCCTTCTCTTTGCAATGGATACAGTCCAAGAAGGGTATGTGCCACGTCATAAAGATAATAACCCCAACCACATCTTCCAAAATCAATCGGCCGAGGTTCGCCCTCTTTAAATATGATGTTGCCTTGATGTAAATCTCCATGGATAACGCCATAAGACCTTCTGTTCTTATTTTTATGCTGCTTGCTTAACCAGTTGTATAATTTTTCAGCTGCCGACTGATACAGCACAAACTCATCATCCGTAAGAAAACAATGATAATGCAGCTTTAAACGAAGCATTGCTTTTCGAAAGCTATGTTCATCCCAAACAGGACGATTAAAGCCAGGGGGTAACTCCAGCTCCTGTGCCGCCTTATGTAGCTTGGCTAATAGAACGCCTTCTTTGTAAATTTGTTCTTCGGTAAGATTTTCATTCGCATGTTCCCCTTCAACCCAACGCATTAAAGAGGCATACACGCCTTCTCCATTTCCCTGTTCCACTTTGAACGTTACAGCACCCGTGCGATCATGAACACCTTTTGGCAGGGAGACATCAATTTTGCTCCTTAAAAGCTCCAGCCACGCGATTTCGGAGTTAATTTCCTCTTTAGATCTCCCCGAATGAAGGCGCAGTAAAAAAGTTCCCTCTTTATTAGTTTCGATTACAAAGGTACAGTTATCCGATAGCTGGTTAAAACGAATCTGCGTCCAATCCAGGTCAAAGTTCTGAAGCGCTATTAAAGCTGCCTGCTTATAATTTTTTCTCATCGCAAAGGAAGGAACACTTCAGCCTCATCGGGCCAGGAAGGGTTCGCAATTTGATAGATTTCTATATCCAATCCAAGATCATTACTCTGCAAACTGTTATTAAATTCTTGCTTCATTTCCGGCAATTCAAGCACTTGGACTTGGCCTTCAACATTCATAAATAACCATCCCTTCAATGATCTATAAAAATGAAAACTATCTGAAAAAATATTTATCTTGAAAATATTTTCAGAAAACTAAATAATAGAAAGGCAATACTTACATGTCGGATCTATCATCTTAACCAAGGTGGAGCTTCATTACAGGCAGAAGAAAGGTTGAACATCGGCATCATGAATGCAATTCCAAACCTCAACAAGGCACAAACACGCAAAGAACGAGCAGGGAAAGAGCCCTTTCCCATCTCTATACTTTCTCTTACGGTAGGCGCTTTTGCGATTGGTATGACTGAGTTTGTTATTATGGGTATTTTACCAAATGTCGCCAACGATTTACAGGTTAGTATTTCGACTGCTGGCCAACTCATTACAATGTACGCACTTGGAGTGGCCGTTGGCGCACCCATCCTGACCATTCTCACGCAACGCATTCCACAAAAGAAACTGTTATGTCTTCTCATGATTCTTTTTATACTGGGCAACGGAATCTCTGTGTTTGCACCCAACTATACCGTTCTCATGGTAGCTCGTATAATTACAGCTTTAACTCATGGTACTTTTTTTGGGGTTGGCGCAGTCATCGCATCCAATCTTGTACAACCCAATAAGCGGGCCGGAGCCGTATCTATTATGATGGCAGGTTTAACGATAGCCAATATTGTCGGAGTTCCTCTAGGGACATTTATTGGACAAAGTATGGGCTGGCGGGCCTCATTTGCAGCGATTGCTGTCATGGGAGTCGCCGCGCTGATCGGTATTCTCATTTTTATTCCAAAGCTTAAACAAGAGAAACCAGCGAGTGTTATCCAGCAGATTGCTGCGCTGGCTAATCCAAAGCTGCTACTATTCTTATTGATCGGGGCGTTAGGGAACGCCAGCTTGTTCACCGTGTTCACATATATTACTCCACTGCTTGAAGAAGTGACTGGTTTTGCTGAACATAGTGTGACTTGGATTCTAGTCTTATTCGGCTGTGGGGTGACCATCGGGAACATCGTTGGCGGAAAGCTTGCGGATTGGAAGCTGATGCCTTCTATCGTGGGACTTTATTTTGCAGTCAGTATGATTCTAACGATCTTTTCCTTCACGATGCATAGCCCAATAGCTGCGGTAATCACAATATTTTTCTGGGGTATGGTGTCCTTTGCGGTCATGCCGGGTCTGCAAATACGGATTATGAGTCTGGCTCAGGCAGCCCCTGCACTTGCCTCAACGACCAGCCACTCCGCCGGGAATCTCGGTAACGCAACGGGTGCCTTTATTGGCGGTTGGGTCATTTCTCATTTAGCGATCACTTCGCTTCCTTGGGTCGGTGCGGTTCTAGTGGGTCTTGGTCTGGTATTAGGCATAGCTTGTTTTGTAGCAGAACGGAAAGAAACTGTAGCGTAAGCTTTATAGATATTTATACAAAAAACGAGGGCGCTCCCAAAGTCATCATGGCTTGAGGCACCCTCGTTTTATATTTCAGAGGAACAATTCTGCTCTTCTAATCTTCAACATCTGCTTTGCACCTTTTTGAAATTCATAAGGAACCTCTAGTTCCTCTGCAGTAAATCCTTGCCTCACCAAATCATCAATAAGGCGGTCTAAATGCTCATACCTTTTACAAGAAAGGTCGACTAGTGGAAAGATTCGAAGCTCGCCTCTCGTCACCCGCATTAGTTTCTTAATAGTCTTTAGATGAAATCCATAGTCCAGCCGATCGCTGTACATAAATAGAAAGTGAGCAGATAATGTCAGATCAAATGCTTCATCCGCAAATGGCAGATCCGGAAGTACCACAGGAACATAACGCTCCGGGGTTTGTCTTCGATCTTTAGTGCTGGCGGTTAAAGCTGCGTTCCTAGCTTCGGTCAGGCCCTCGATTGATTTAAAGTAGTTCCAAACGAAGTTATCCTGTACTTTTTCCATTCCGGACATCGCATGCGCAATATCTTGAACCCCTTTGTCTGCCAGCTCATCTTCAGAGTAATAGTAAGCAATATCGGCAGCCGTTACAGCACCACCCAACTGATTCGCTATTGCTGTAAAAGAACAAGCACCCGCAGGACAATCCAGAATTCTCTGGCCGATGAGATCTGATTCCAGCAGATCAAACATACGTAAATATTCCTCATAGGTCCTGCCAATAAAAACAATTCTCTCCAAATCAAGCTTTCCCTTTGCTCCGCTCATCTCAGCTCACCTTTCCTCTTCTAGGCTCATTTACACTTCTACTTCTGTTTTAATATACGAATAAGGTAATCAATTAGAATCCCCAAAATCAAAAACGTTCCAAAATGAATAATATAAGTTGGGAATCTGACGCTGATTAACGCACTATTGGTTCCCCATCTCGGATTATTTACATCAACCATGAAGCTTTCAAAAGGTTCTGTAAAGATCAGTGTATCTATAATAGGGTTCAATCGTACAAGAATAATATTTGAGATCCCCACTCCCAGATAGTCACTCAGACAGATGATGATACTTATAATCGAAAGCCAGAAACTGAATTTCCTCCTAAAAAACATCAAACACCGCCCTTTCTATTTTTTCTATTTCTTAACAATTCGTTTAAAATTCAAAATATCCTTGTCACGGTTAGTTCCTGTTTTAAAAAATGATACAATCTGGAGCTCGCTAGCTTGAGCGGATAATCTGAAAGTTTACATAGGATCCCACAGGTCATATCAATAACCTTTCCCTCCAGCTTCCGTACTATAGTTCCTGCTGGGGCTGGATTCAGCACAATCTCAGGAACAAGTGCCACGCCTAAACCACTTCCCACAAAATATTTCAGCGCTGTCATACTCCCAATCTCCATTGTATCTAGTGGCGGCCCGCCTGATTCCTGCAGCACACTTTCTAATTTTTTGCGATAAGGACAATTCGCTGCCGTAATCAGTAAGCGATGACTCTGTAGATCCTCTGGGGTGATATGTTCCTTGGATGCTAGCGGATGCTCTTCTGGCAAAAGTAACAAGAATTCCTCCGCAAATAACGGTTCAAAATAAAGCTCCTTACCGAGCTCTGGTGCCGAACACACTGCCAAATCAATTTCACCACTCAGGAGTAGTTCACTAAGTGCGGCGGTTCCCGCAATATCCACGGAGACCTTCACTTTAGGAAATTGCACCATAAACCTACTTAAAAGCTGCGGCAAACGATAGCTCGCCGTCGGGTCCGTTACTCCTAATCGCACGTTGCCAGCTTCTCCTATTTTTAAATCAGCCAAACGGCTCTCTAGTCGTTCCATATCTTTAACGATATGTAAGCTCTCTTCATAAAACAATCTGCCTGCTTCTGTTAAGCTAATCTGCTTACCCCGCTCAAGCAATTGACATCCCAGATCGGATTCAAGCCTTTGCATCTGCATAGTAACTGTAGATTGGGCATAGTTCAATTCTTCTGCGGCACGATTAAAGCTTCCGGAAGTTACGATCGTTTGAAAGGTTTTTATTGTTTTTAGATCCATCTTAGTGTCCTCCAGTGTTCAATTCAAATAAATTGAACCAAACCTTCATTATATTCAATTATACGAAATCCACTTTTCTCTATAGAATACTTTATATCAACAACATACGCCAACTTAAGGAGTGCATGAGGATGGATCTCAACGATAAAGTCGCATTAGTAACTGGTGGAGGGACTGGAATTGGCAAAGCTGTAAGCTTGGAACTATCCAAACGCGGGGCTCACGTCGTAGTGAACTATTCTAGATCTGAGGATGAAGCCATTGAAACCGTAAAGACAATTCTGAATCAAGGGGGGCAGGCTATAGCAATACAAGCCAACGTTTCTAAAGATCAAGAAGTGCAGAGTATGGTGGATTCGATTATTCAGCATTTCGGGACAATAGATCTGCTAGTGAATAATGCCAGTATAACTAAACATATTGCTCTCGGAGATCTGGAAAAGGCAACCGAGGAAGTATGGGATGAGCTATATGATGTAAATGTGAAAGGAATGTTTTTCTGCGCCAGAGCGGTTGCACCATATATGAATCATAAAAATTCAGGAGCCATCATCAATCTCGGCAGCATCGCTGGACAGACAGGCTTAGGCTCCTCCCTTCCTTATGCCGTCTCCAAAGCGGCTGTCCACGGTCTTACGAAATCGCTGGCACACGCGCTGGCTCCAAATATTAGAGTTAACTGTGTAGCACCGGGCGCCGTTGCTACTAGATGGTGGGCTGGACGAGAAGAACAGATGTATAAACTAGCCCCTAATCTGCTGCTTCAGCATATTTCAACCGCCGAAGATATCGCCCAGTTTGTCTGCGCTGCGCTAGAACAGGAAGCAATGACTGGACAGATCATTACCATAGATAGCGGACAAACATTGTAACAGTCAAAACAGCTAATGGTATGTCAGAACTACTTTTAAGTATCATTAGCTGGTTCTTACGTACCGTACAGGAGGAAGTGAAGCGTTAATAGAATAATTGGGGAATTTCTCCCTAAAATTCTGAGTTTTCTGGCCATCCAACCAATAATTAGGGAAAACCTCCCTAATTATTAGCTAATTTACTGGCAAATAACGAATTCGCCTGATTTTTAGGGAGGTATTCCCTGATTTCGTTCATTTAAAGCAAATATCGGCTATTTTCAGGGAGGTTTTCCCTAAATACTATATAGCCAACACTGTAGGAACCATAAATGCATCCGACATACCACATAACGTATACCACACACCTCCTCATAGCACGTACCACATACCACATGATTCATAGAACGAAGCCATCCGATATATCACATATCGCATGACTCATAGAACGTAGCACATAGCATATACCACATGCCTCATAGAACGTAGTACATAGCACATAGCGTATAGCACATATAACATACCTCCTATAGCCTGTGGGTTAAAGTAAGAAGCTGCCCCAAAAGTAGAATTTTCTACTTTTAGGACAGCCTTTTCAGCATAACTATTAATGGAGATTCTTAGTTAGGTTCACTACCCCAGATCAGATTACCCGAGATGTAGGCTGGCGCTTTTGTCCAATCTACAAAATTGGTATCAACCGCATTAAAGGAGTAATCTCCGGTTTGAGTGTAATTTGACCAATCCTCTTTAGCCACTCGCACTTGGATATCGATGCTCGCACCCGCAGCAAGTGAACCTGCTGCACTCGAGAATCCAAGCTCCAGATAATAATCCGCATCTGCTTTAGCCGTTGGCAGCTTCACAAACGTGCCCGTTACATTCGCACTTCCAGCCTGTGACCAATCGCAGAAGAAGCTTTGTGCCTGCTCACCGTCAATTGTGTAATAATATCTTAATTTCACATCAGAAAGTGCAACAGCACTTGTGCTTGTATTCACCAGCTTAAACTTTGGATTTAGTGTATTTCCGGAAGCAGACACTGTACCGTTATACATCTGCACTTTCAGTGCTACTGTAGGAGCTACTGACGTATCTGAGATGGTGACAACCAAGGATTGTGCGGCTCCTGCACTAAACTCAAAGGTCAGCGTTGTCGTTCCTACGCCTTGAGTTGCCAGATACTCCTTCTTGAGAGTGACTGTTGATCCACTTACCGTATAATCCGTTCCGGCTACGAGGGTTGCCGTTCCGTTCTTGATCGTGCTCAGTGTATTTCCGTTCAACGTCATAGTTACTGCAACGTCTGCTTGATTTGCTGTTTTCTTATCAAAACCTGCGCTGCTTGGGGTGATGGTCGAGTTGGATACTGGTGTTGTAGTATCCGTTACCGCTACCGCCAAAGATTGTGTAGCTCCAGCGCTAAAGCTAAACGTCAGCGTAGTCGTTCCTACCGCTTGTGTCGCTAAATACGCTTTTTTAATCGTCACTGTTGATCCACTTACCGTATAATCCGTTCCGGCTACAAGGGTTGCCGTTCCGTTCTTGATCGTGCTCAGTGTATTTCCGTTCAACGTCATAGTTACTGCAACGTCTGCTTGATTTGCTGTTTTCTTATCAAAACCTGCGCTGCTTGGGGTGATGGTCGAGTTAGATACTGGTGTTGTAGTATCCGTTACCGCTACCGCCAAAGATTGTGTAGCTCCAGCGCTAAAGCTAAACGTCAGCGTAGTCGTTCCTACCGCTTGCGTCGCTAAATACGCTTTTTTAATCGTCACTGTTGATCCACTTACCGTATAATCCGTTCCGGCCACGAGGGTTGCCGTTCCGTTCTTGATCGTGCTCAGTGTATTTCCGTTCAACGTCATAGTTACTGCGACGTCTGCCTGATTCGCTGTTTTCTTATCAAAGCTTGCAGTTATTGGCGTTATGGTCGAGCCTGTAGCTGGTGGATTTACAGGATCAGCATACAAGGTGCCTCGGCCATTCGTACCGAGATATACACGTCCATAGATTCTTGGATCCCCAGTAATCGCCATATTGATCTTAGCGTATTGGTGAGCATCGTCATTAATACGTACCCAAGTTGCGCCAACATCATCGGAACGGAAAACGCCCCTTACACCATCAATCTTCGCTACGGTGTACAATGCCATATAAGTTTGGCCCGGAGCAGCCTTACCATAACCAATAAGATCAGCTTCTTCTACATTCGTTAACTTCGTGAAGCTCGCACCTGAATTAGTGGAGTGCCATAGACCATATTTATTCTCAACCGTATTCCCTCCGGCGAACCAAATGTCGCCTTCAATACCTGGAACTGCCTTCATACTGATTTGGGCTTCATTCGGCTGTAATCCAGCCACATTATTGGTCGGGAAGCCCGAAGCTCCGTTGGCAGTAAATGTAGCTCCACCATCCACACTTACATAGAAAGTTCCTGCATAGAATCCATAATATTTGTTAGGATTCACGCGATCAGACGCTATCTTCGCCCCTGCCGGTAATCCTGCACTTGCTGTCCAAGAATTGCCTGAGGTTTTGGAGTAATAGACCCCAATATCTGAAGTGCTCCACAGAATGGAATTACCACTTGCAGAGACTGCCACTTGTCCATGGCCCACCGTTGTTTTGGTTCCATTTGAAGGCTCGGAGTTTGGCATATACCAGTTCACTCCACCATCGTTAGAGATACCAATAGACTTCATGCTTGGCGTTTTTTCTTTATCTGCACTGCCTACCCGCACCATATAGGACGGACTCAATTCAGCGTAGTCAATACTCATCGTTGTTGCCCATGAAGGACTGGTCTGGAATTTGGTTGGTGCTACCGACAAATCCTCATGACGGAAACCGGAAACGTCACCAAGTGCAGTGATCAAATGGGAAGTTCCAGTTGGCGGGCTAATTAGCCCCAGCACTGCAGTTTCCTCCACACCTTTTGCCATGACAGAGATATTTACCTTGCCACCGGTATCCCATGAGGTCAAATTGTTCGAGCCATAAATTGTTGCTCCAGTGCCGTACATCATTCGATTCGAGTTAAATGGATCAATTTCCAAATCACCCATCATCCAGCCTAGCTTGGGTGAAGGATCCAGGGATGTTGAAGTGGTTCCATGATCGAGCCATGGAGCGGCGGTGATATCCATGCTGAACTTATAAGTCCGTTCTGGATAATTGCCCCAATCCCAAATGCGACTCCAAGTAGCGCCACCGTTGGTACTGCGGAAAATGACTTCATCAGGCCACCAAGCGTTTAAGCTGGATACCATCAATGTATTAGGGTGCTGAGCATCCAGTGCCAATCCACCAAAGCCGTACCAATTATCTGTACCAGTCGTAGGACTGATATTGGTCCAAGCTCCACTAGTTTTGTTGTATTTCCATACTTCACCCTTACTACCATCATACGGTCCTACACCATTACTATAAGTAATATAGAGGTCGCCTGTGGATGACAGCTCGCCGTGATGTGGCAAGAAACCCGTAGGTTGTCCAGCCAGAGCTGTCCAGGTTACTCCACCATCTGTACTCCGATATACGCTGCTAGCCGTGTCGGCTACACCGACATAGATCGTTTGAGTAGCGTTGCCAAGTGTACCTGTACTCTTATCGAAAGTGATCCAAGACAATCCGACGAGATCATTCCCATAATCAAGTGTCGGATTCTGAATATACGTGCCTACATTTGGAAAAGAGGTTACCTTTGACCAAGTTACACCAGAGTCAATACTCTTCCAGAGACCGTTACCACTTCTAGCTCCAAAGTAGAGAATGTTGTTCTTATTGGGGTCGATGACTAGGCGTTCACCAGCGGAACGGCCCGGCATATTGCCACCTACTTTAAAAGGCAGTGGAGTAGTTTGCCAGGTGTTCCCCCGGTCATTAGAGCGCATAATCTGGCCATTATTATCCCAATGATTAGTATACGTACCCGTTGCCATGTAGACTTTATTAGGATCAATTGGGTCTGTAGCCAGAGCATCTACGCCATTCTTGTTCCAATCTACCCAGCCTACCGAGTCACTAATTGAGACCCAACTGGATGTAGCTTGATTCCAGCGATAGGCACCGCCAATATCTGTTCTGGCATAAATCAGATTCGGTTCAGTTTGATTAAAAATAATTCCGGGTACAAAGCCCCCGCCAGCTCCCGTTACAACGCTTTTCCAGGTGTAAGGTTCACTTGAGGCTGCATGGGTAGTAGCTGGGAATGCAGAGAATAAAGAGCCTACCATCGCGCCAAGCAGGACCAAAAGTCCTGTTTTCCGGATACGGTTACGAATCACGTTTTACGCCTCCTACGATATAATTGGTTTGTTTATGCCTTCTTCTTACTCTATATCCCTGCTCCTCCCTCCCCCTTAATCCATACCTTTAGAACTTAGAATCCATTTTCTGATAACGCTTTCATTATAATGGTAAGGTTTTTCATTATCGAGAGAAAATGGTTATATTTTGCAGAAGATTGTCTCTAAAAATCGTACCATTTTCACACTTCAGGATACAATTTCACTAAATTTTGATCAAAAATAATTCTGTTGATAAAGAAAACCTCCGGAATAAATCCCAGAGGCTTTCTAATATAACTATTCTTCACTAGTATCTGCAGGCATAACAATCTCTTTTATACCATTAAAATGGCTGATATTTGTTTGCAAAGTGAGCACTGATTCTGAATCTAAGTTTTCTGATTTTAATGAAGTGAATATTTCCGCTTCCACTTTTTGCGGCAAATGTGTAGTTTTATCCAGCGTATATCTTAGTTTAATTTTGTCTGTTAAATTCTGTTTCATCAATTTGAGTGTTTCCTTACTCGCATCATTAGACGATATCTCCATCGAAAGTATGTATTCTTGTTCCTCTTCAGTAACAACGATCTCCTGAGAATCTATCTGGTACGTGTCTATATAATCGTACGGATCAATAAATCTTTGTACCATTTGTTTTTCTTTCACTGGAATATAATCGTCTTGCTTGATAAATAAATCATCCATTACCTTTGTATGATATTCAGTATCTGATATGTACTCTTCTCGTTCCTTCCCTTCCGCAGTCTCCGATTTTAGATATACGGTATAAGGATTTCTAACATAGTCGACATGAAATGAGACAGCGCTCGACCAATGTTTATCTTCACTTTTTTCCGATTTGCTTGATGTTTCTTCTTGTTTCTCCATTTCTATAGTGTAGCTCTCCTGCTTAGCCAGTTCACTCCGAGACATGCTGAGCAGCTCCTCTGCACGCTTATCTCCCCCTCCTTCAGCACCCGATTTAGTGTTCGTTGCACAACCTGTCAAACCTAACATACAAATGATACCGATAAAAACCGCTTTTCTGATAAACATATTACTTCCCCTTCACTTCAAATGAAATCCAAATATAACTAAATCTATTTTATCATTATAAAGCTAACAGCTTATATGACGGAAAAGGTAGACATGTGAAAAAGCGTCTTAAGGTGTACAGTTGCGCCGGGTTTGGTGGTTTGATGCAAATCAAAAAAATACCTCCCCCGCCTTTACAGCAGAGAAGGTATTTTAGTAATATTACCAATTCCCTTAGCTCAATGTGTCAGCACAAACTCATCCAGCAGCTTTCCATCCACATCATAAGCCTGATAGGTTAATGTATCCCCGGTAACGTTAATGCCGGCAAACATTTGCTTATTGTTCTGAAAATGCACCGCATGATAGAACTGATCTTCTTTTTTCTCGTTAAATTTCCCTCCAGAAGCGTTAGTCACAACATAGACTGTCCCTCGTTTAGCACCTTTGGAAATCTCACCTTCTGGAACTATTTTTCCGCCACGTAACGGGTAGGATCTGGAATATTCATGATTATGACCCTGCAGCACTAAGTCAACCTGATACGTATCAAAAATATCCGTCCAATCTTCAACTTTCTTATAGGAGTTCCCCCCGTAAGCCGGACGGTGCATCGCAACGATTTTCCATTTCTTGTCTGTGTTCTTCAGATCTTCCTTCAGCCATTCCGTTTGCTTTTTTAGATTGCTCTCTGTATTCAGTACCGTTACATGCACAGGTCCATAATCGAAGGAATACGAGGTACCTGCAATTGAACCTTTTGCCCCATTATCCGGCAGGTTGAAGTGTGAAGTATAATACGTTGCATCCTCATCCACCTCATCATGATTGCCTGTTACCGGCATTAACGGAATCCCTGAAATCCAGCCCTGCACATTGCCAAAAAAATCATCCCAGCCTGCCGAATCCTCCGGATCCTCCGTCAAATCGCCGTTATGCACAATAAATTCGGCTTCAGGAAATGTCTGAAAAGCCTTGTTCAGTGTATTCCCCCACAGCTTAAAATCCTCTGCCGTTTCCCCTTGAGAATCCGTTACGTTGATAAAAGACACACTGTCCAGTCCATCTTCTTCCGTTGTAAATTCCGCTGCCGGACTCCATTCCCCTTCAACGCCACTACCCACTCTATAAGTATATAACGTCCCGGGTTCAAGACCCGTAGCTTCCACTTTATGAACACCTTTGGTGCCATTGTCTGTTTTGATGGAACTACTTTTCGCTTCTACCCTTTGTACATCCGTATTTGCAAAAGAGGACACCTGTCCCTTTACAATCTCCAGAATGCCTGCTGCACTAGAGTCACTTGTATACCAAGTAAACGCGCGGCTTGTGCTCGCGGCTCCCTTAAAGGTAGTCACGAGATCATACGGTGCTGGTGAAGTAGCATCACTTCCGCTTTTCGATCGTTCCAACCCATAAGCCACTAAAATAACCACAATCACAAGCACTCCTAGGATTATGGCAAATTTATAGTCTCTCATCACGGTACCTCCTTATGAAAATTTCTCTCTAGCCTTCTAAATAAGATAGCCCCCTACAAAGTCAGAAGTCAAATCTGCACACGATTCTTTATACAGACTTTTGTTAACGCAGTGTAAAACATTCAGCAAACATTCAGTCTATTTTAAGTTAAGCATAAGGTCTGTCTCCTAGAATTAGTCAAGCAGGAAGGTTAGCCAGAGATAGAGAGAGAAACGAGGTGTGAAAATGAATAAGAAGCTTCAATTCCGGCATGAACTTAAATTTTTCATTAACTATCATCAATACCTTATATTACGCCAGCGATTGCAAAGCTTGATTGATAAAGATCAACACGCTAATGAGAGTGGAGAATACCACATTCGGAGTTTGTATTTTGACGATATCAACAACACGGCACTTGCAGACAAGCTCGGCGGTCTCAGAGAGCGGGCCAAATACCGGATTCGCATTTACAACATCCAAGACAACATCATTCACTTTGAGAAAAAAATTAAAATGGACGATTATATCGCCAAAATCAAAGAACCGCTAACACGGCAAATGTACGACGAGATTATGGCGGGCAACTACGAAGTGCTGAACGTCCCGGACAGTCCGCTGTTCATGGAGTTATACGATCAGATGCGCCATAACCTGCTGCGACCCAAGGTCATCGTGGATTATGTTCGCGAGCCTTATGTTTGCCACAACGGCAATGTGCGAATTACGTTCGATAAAGAATTACGTACGGGCCTGCATTCTACGGATATTTTCGATAAGGATTTGCATCCGATTCGGGCGATTGATGAGAACTTCATAATTTTTGAAGTGAAATTTGATGAGTATATTCCGGAGTACATTAAAATCGCATTGCAGCTGGAGGGACTGAATAGGCAGTCCGCTTCGAAATACGTGATCTGCCGCAAATTCTTAAAAACTAACACTTGGGAGGATTATTGATTATGAATGCATCACTAGCACCGCTAGCAGCTACAACAACGACTACAGATACTACAAATAATTTTTCGGACATTATTAAAAACTCGGTGATCGACAATTTTGTATCTGATATTAGTATCTCCAAGATGCTGATTACCTTGGGCGTAGCTTTTCTGATCGGATACTTCATTTACCTGCTCTACAAACGTGTCTTTAGCGGTGTTTTATATTCCAAAAGCTTTAACGTCTCACTTATGGGCATGACCATGATTACAGCTACTGTCATTATTGCGATTAACTCTAACCTTGTGCTGTCCCTCGGTATGGTCGGCGCATTGTCCATCGTTCGTTTCAGAACACCAATCAAAGATCCAACTGATCTGATCTTCTTGTTCTGGGCAGCTGTAGCAGGGATTGTAACAGGCGCAGGATTTTTCACCTTGGCTATTATCGGTTCGATCATTATCGGCCTCATTTTGTTCCTGTTCATCAAACACTCTTCTATCGAAACGCCATATTTACTGGTCATTAACTGCGACAGTGATGAAAGTGAACGTGAAGTACACAGCCATATCACCAAATCCGTAAAACGTTACAATGTGAAGCAAAAAACAGTCTCCGCAAACAATATTGAATTGACGCTGGAGCTTCGTCTGGATGATAAAGTAGGCGGCTTTGTCAACACAGTCTCTGACCTAAAAGGTGTCAAAAATGCACTCTTGATCAGCTATAGCGGTGACTATGTATCTTAATTACAACGAGATGAAAGGCGGTGCCCCAGATGAAAACCAGAGGTAAGTCAATCCTGCTGAGTTTTTGCTGCCTGCTGCTGGTCATCGCCGTAGCCGGGTGTCAGAACGCAAGTCCGTCTGCAACAAATAATCCAACGTCTGATGCTCAAGACAAGGTCATTTCGAGCGATGAGAAAAAGCTAGACGAGCAGGTCTTTCCAAAAGATAAGGTCGTGGATGTCAAAATCACTTTGGACCCGGACGATTTTCAGGATATGCTGGATAATGCCAGTGCTGAAGAATATAAAATGGCTTCCGTAGAGTACAACGGTATGAAATACGATAATGTAGCTGTACGGACCAAAGGAAATCTCAGTCTCAGAAGCGTAGTACAGATGACAGACTCTGACCGCTACAGCTTCAAAATTTCTTTTGATGAGTATGTTAACCAGAATTTATTCGGCATTACTAAAATCAATCTTAATAATAATTACAGCGATGCTTCTTATATGCGTGAATTTCTGACCTATGAGCTCGCTGAAAGTGTCGGTCTCCCGACGCCGAAATATTCCTTCGTCAATGTGTATGTAAACGATGAACTGAAGGGTTTCTATCTTGCAGTAGAACAGATCGGTGATGCTTATCTGGAACGCAATTTCGGCAACGCTTATGGTGCACTTTATAAAGGTGTAATGACCGGTCAGGGCAGTGATTTGACTTGGCTGGGCGATGATCCAGCCCTCTATACTGGACTAGAAATGAAATCCGATAAGTCCAACGATGATATTCTTGTCGACATGCTGAATGAGCTAAATAACGGCACCGATTATGAAAAATACATCGACGTAGAGGAATCGCTGAAGTATATCGCTCTAAATGCGGTCACGGGTAATATGGACAGTTATTTAGGTGGGAATAAGCAGAATTATTACTTATATGAAGACGATGGAGTCTTCTCGATTCTGCCGTGGGATTATAATATGGCTTTTGGCGGCATGGGAAGCGCAGATGTGTTAATTGACGAGCCTACCCAAGGTGCGTTGGCAGAACGCCCGCTGATTGCGAAACTGCTCGCTAATGAGGAATACAAAA
Source organism: Paenibacillus sp. FSL L8-0333 (assembly GCF_037965665.1). NCBI lineage: Bacteria > Bacillati > Bacillota > Bacilli > Caryophanales > Paenibacillaceae > Paenibacillus > Paenibacillus sp. FSL L8-0333. The sequence goes on along the minus strand of NZ_CP150186.1, from coordinate 2,629,807 downwards.
CGAAATATCACGAAATTGTTAGTGAGATGATTACTGGCTATCTAGCGGACGATACGTTCCAGGCTCGGATTGATGAGCTGAACACGATGATTTCCAGCTATGTCAAAGCGGATCCATCCGCCTTCTACACTTTCGAACAGTATGAAAATGGGATAAAGGCTGTTGAGACCTTCATGTCGAACATGGCCACAAGTATCCAGCAGCAGCTCGACGGCACCATTCCTTCATCCGGTGACGGATCAGGAAGTGGTGGCGGCATGGGTGGTGGCATGGGCGGCGGTGGCTTTGGTGGCGGCGCTAAAAATGGTGCAGCTCAAGGCGCTGCGGGTGCTGGGCAGGCCACAGGTGCGGATGGCGCTACTGGTAATACTGGCGCAAACGCAGCTGCACCAAATACCGGAGGGCAAGCGGCTACGGATGGACAGACTGCTCAGGGTGGTGCAGGTGGTGAGCCTGGTGCCATGGGCGGACCGGCTATCCCTAATGCCGGCGATGGTCCTGGCAGTAACTCACAAGCAGCTGCGGGTGGGCAGACTACACAAACAGGGCAAACTGCTCAAGACGGACAGATCAACACTAACGGCCAAGCTGCTCAAGGTGGACAAAACAACACTAACGGCCAAGCTGCTCAAGGTGGATTTGACGGCGGCGCGGGTGGTGAGCCTGGAGCTATGGGCGGACCCGCTTTCCCTGAAGGCGGCGGAAATGGTCCTGGTGGTGGCGGCATGGGCGGCGGTGGCTTTGGTGGCGGTATGCCTGGTGGTATGGGCGGTGGCGACTTTGGTGGTGCTGGTACTATGCAGCAAAAAGGCAGCACGAGTGAAGCCATCACCACTGGCGTCGCCATCCTTCTCCTAATACTAACCGCTGCTTTCGTAACCTACTACAAACGCAAACGGCTGTAGAGCAGTAAAAAGTATCCTCATCAACAAATAATTTATGCAAGAAGCCTCCGTCGTTTATTGACGGAGGCTTCTTGCATGAACACTATATTCTTGTATCACAACTAGTTCCCGCTTACTCTTTCCGCCCGCGCAATATACTTATGGTTGCTATTAAAAAGGCTAGTAAAGAGATCCCTAATGCGATGTAAACCATTGGGTTGACACTGTTGGAGTTGTTCTCGCTTTCCATGATGGCATTATGTTCTTCCATACTCATGCCATTGTCACTGGAACCGTGAGAATGTTCATTCCCACCGGAGGCTTGCACAATCGAAGTAATAGAATGCGGACTTTCTGTTCCTGCCTCACCAGACCACTGCACCAAGCTGCCATCGGCATAATGCTGATAAGCATCCCAAGCAATGTCACCTGCAGTATCAGGGTTCTTCGCTGTGAAATAGAAACGTTGGAATTGTCCTGCTTTAATTCCTTCTCCATTAGCTATCCAGCTAACTTTGTTCCCCTCAATGGTAACATCCCAGCCCGGTGTAGCCTCATATTGCTTGAACTCGGCACCTGCCGGGATACGTAGATCAACTTGTACAGTCGCTACATCTTTTTCTGAAGGGACTTTAAGTGTGTAAGTCTCCCATGCTCCGGTACTGGATTGTGCTGGTGCCACGGTTACGTGTGCGCTTGCCACGGCTGCGAACAACAGAAGTGTTGCAGCGGCTGGTGCGAATAGTGTCATTATTTTGCGAGATAATCTGTTCATAGTTAGAGTGCCTCTTTCCTTAAGTAATTTTATCATTTTTCACTTTCATCTCTATCCTCATAATTACCGCGGAAAATCACGTTTACGTGAAGCAAGCCCCTGCTCCAGAGCATAACGCGTCAGCTGCGTACGATTTTGGAGTTGAAGCTTTTGAAGGATGTTTTTCAGATGGTTTTTTACGGTATGCTCCGAAATCGACAGGCTTATGGCAATCTCTTTATTCGTCGATCCGGATGACACACAGCTTAAAATCTCCTTCTCCCTTGCCGTCAATGACTCTCCTTCGTCCGTTACTGAAGGAACGGTAAATTCTTTCAGGATTTGAAAAGCCAGCTCCCGGCTTAGCGGTGCTTCTTCATTCACAATGGCTTGCAAATATTCAATCCAGGTGGAAGGTGCCAGATTCTTCAATAAGTACCCTTGTGCGCCTTGCTTCAGCGCTTCGAGGAGGTGGGAAATTTCGTCCGATACCGTAACGATAACGATTTTGACATAGGGATATTCCTGCTTGATCCGGCGAGTAGTCTCCAGCCCGTCCATCTCCGGCATCTGAATGTCGATAAGAATGAGATCAGGCATCCACTGGGCCGTGAACGCGATCGCCTCAGGACCACTCTCCACTACACCAATGACCTCAAAACTATCATCCATGGACAAAATCTCACACATCGCCTCACGCGCATGCGCATGATCATCCACAACCAAAACCCGGTACCGGCTCATAAACTTCCCCCTCCTTTCGTAATTTCCACATTTGTCCCCGTATTGCCGGAGCTCACCTGAAGCTTCCAACCCATTCCTTCGACACGTTCCTTCATGATCTGAAGGCCGTAACTTCCGTTTACCTCAAAAGGGTCATGCTGAAATCCTTCGCCATTGTCGACAATCGCCACGCTCCAGTTTTTCTCAGTGCCTGCACCCGTGATAGAAACCTTCGCCGCTCTTGTATGCTTACGCACATTAATAATAGCCTCTCGGATACAAGATAGCAGCTCTGCTTTTTCCGAAGGAGAGAGGGCTTCATCCTGTAGACTCCAATCCAAGGAAACTTCAATCATAATCTCGTTAGCCATTTGAGCAAGCTGATCTTTAACCGACTGTTCCAATGAAAAAGAGTGCTGCTCAGACACTGGTACCTTCAGATTAGCGATCGCCTGCCGAACATAACGGTTCACCTCGTGGACGGTCTTTTTGATCTGATCCACATTTTCTTCGCTGACTTCCCCATTCCTGCGGCTTGCTTCCAAACGATCTATTTTGACAGATAAAAGAAATAAAGATTGCGCCATCCCATCATGCAGTTCCTTAGCTAGCCCTTCCCGGGCTTTCATTGCCTCTTTGAGCGCACGTTCCTGCTCCAGCTCCCGCTGATTCCGCTCCATAAGCGAAAACATAGGGACGAGCAATACAAGAGTGAACAAAAATACGAGAACAGGTGTCAAATAATTCCCCAGATCCATCGAAATATAAGGCATTAGAAACTGATGGCGCACGACCTCCCAGATCCCTACCATTAGCGTTGGCAGTAACAGGATCATGTACTTGATTCGGTTATACGTTGCTGTCCCCTCCCGTACATCTTATGATTAACAATATCACCGTCACAATTCTGCTACATGACTCGATCGGGCTATTTAAAGTTCTTATTGTTACAAATTTAAGTATTTTAAAAAATTAATGCTATCCTTCATAATATTATAAGCAATATATAGTGAAAATTTATACTTTCTTATATTGTAGCAAAAAAAAGATACATCCTTCGATGTATCTGCATCCCAGTTATAGTGGTGATGTGTAGCGTCCGTATTGAATGTCCATTTCTTTAAAAACATCTCCCTCTTTTTTCAGGAAAAATGTATTTACGCCTTCCGCTCCCCACCACTCCATACCGAGTAATGGACCTTCAGCGGTTTCCGCCGCAAAAAGAATAGAGAACATCTCTGGTATGACTTCCCCACCATCATCCACTCTCCAGACGGAAAATTCATCGCCTTGAATGACAGCCGGATAATCCATAAAGGTAAGCCCGACCTTGTCTTCCAGCACGAGACTGAATAACATATCCTGATCCTGCCTAATGAATTGAACGAGATACAGCTGCCGTTCACCAGACAGGTCAGCAAGTTTCCAAATATGCTCTACTTCACGATTTTTTGCAGAAACAATATTCTGCCGCACATTTTCTGCAACATTTAGCGAGGCTTGCTTAACCTCCGTAGGCTTAACAGAGATTAGCGCATTCGTATTAAACTCTGCCTGATCCGTCAGGTAATAGGTCTCATCAGGAGTCGCATTCCCCTCTTCAACCGTATAAAGATACCCTGGCAGATTCACAAAATTGTGAGCCATCTCCCGGCCATTACTGTTCTCCGTACCCTCCTGCCATTTATTCAATTTCACTTTTAGCACTTGCCCATGATCGCCGATCGCCTCATTCAATTGTTGCATTTGCGCATCCAGCCCTTTTTCCTGCCCGGTGACTAAGATGCTCTTGCCAGACTCATCTGCAAAACCAAAATTCGCCTTCAGCTTTCCAGCTTCCAGATAAGCTGCTGGCTGCTGCATGCTTGCCGTTGGTGTTGGCTCTGCACTTGGAGAAGGGGTTGGCTTGTTAGAGCCTGAGCAGCCCGCCAGCAGTAGAACAATAAGGAAACTCACACTGAGCTTATTCATTCCCATTCCTCCAGACGAAACTAAAATATTCCCATACTAAGATACCGTTCCCCTGTGTCAGGTGCAATGCAAAGCACGCGTTTGCCAGCCCCAAGACGACGCGCTTCCTGCAACGCCGCCCATACAGTGGCACCACCGGATGGACCCAGCAGAATTCCTTCTTTTGCAGCCAGCCTTCTTACCGTCTCCAAGGCAGCTTCATCCGCGACCTGAACGATGTCATCGTAGACCTGTGTATTCAAAATTGCGGGCACAAAGCCCGGACTCGTTCCTACCAGCTTATGTGGTCCTGGCTTTCCTCCAGATAATACGGGCGAGCCTTGCGGCTCAACCACAAGAACCCGGATATCAGGTAGATGCTCACGCAAAACCTCACCGGTTCCAGTTATCGTGCCCCCAGTTCCTGATGAAGCAACAAACACATCCAGCTTACCTTCCATTTGCTCCAGGATTTCCAGAGCGGTTGTTGTCCGGTGAATATCAGGGTTGGCTTTGTTCTCGAATTGCTGTGGAATAAAACTGTTCTCCACTTCTTTTCCCAGCTCAATCGCTTTTGCTATAGCTCCCGGCATCCGTTCTGCTGCCGGCGTCAGCACAACATCCGCACCATAAGCTTTTAGAATATTGATTCGTTCCTTGGTCATATTATCAGGCATGACAAGAATCGCTTTATACCCTTTTGCCGCGGCATTCATCGCTAATCCTATCCCTGTATTTCCACTAGTCGGCTCAATGATCGTCCCCCCCGGCTTCAACAAACCTGCTAGCTCGGCTTGCAGGATTAGATTATAAGCTGCCCGGTCTTTTACACTGCCACTTGGATTAAAAAGCTCCAGCTTCACATATAGTTCTGCATCTTGGGGGCTAGTCAGCCGATTTAATCTTACAACCGGTGTATTCCCAATCAGCTCTGTTATATTGTTAACCACTAAGGATGTCATTTTAGAGCCTCCTTCATTTCTGTACCTTCCATTATTGTAACGTGAGCAGCACCTCCTGTCGATTCAGAACCCTTGGTTTCTGCAACCTGAAAACAACCGCCCCCTACGAAAGCGGGAGACGGCTGTTCAGTACTGGCAGCATTTATTTTTAAGGATTAACGTTAATCGTAAAAGTAGACGTATTGTTTTTAATATTCGTTACCGTGTTGGTAATCTTCAGATTGTTAAAGGTGGCTGACCCTCTGGCAGGACCTTGCCCAGCCTCAGCCGCTTCATTTACCCAGATGCCCACTCCGGATTTGCTGTCAAAAGCATCTCCACTCTTTTGCGCACCGGAAATTGTGACATTCGTGAAGATGGTATCTGTCACTGGGAACTGCGGCGCGGAGCCGACATAGTTGGTTTGGAACATGATACCATGATAGGTTGGATCAATGATATCCACATCACTGACACGAATGCCTTGGAATACCTTAGAGGCTGAGAATACCCAGATTGCCGGGAAGGTCTGTGCCCCCCAGAAATGTCCACCTGCACGAACAATGGAAATATTCTCAAAATTCGTTGTCGGTGAAGCGCCAAAGCCGTTCATTGGATACCCGAAGTCAAGTGAGCTGATCGTAATTCCAGAATAGCAAAGCGTGTCGGCAATATAAATGTTGCGGAAGGTATTGGCATATCCGCCATAGACGGCTACACCTGCTGCCCGCCAGGTTAAGATTGAAGTGAGATTCTCATAAATATTATCCTTCATATCTGCACCACCGGAATCAATAGCCGAAAACAATGCAAAGCTATCATCCCCTGTTGCCCGTGCCTCAATATTGGATACGAGATTATTCGTGCTGCCATTCGTCATATTGATGCCGTCAGCGAAGGTGTTGCGGATACGGGAGTTTTTGATCACCATATAATCCGTATTAGCTCCCCAGTACATACACACCTGATGTTCGGTCCAAATGTTATCGATCGTAATATTTGCCACATTGGAGAAATCAAATACTTTACCCGGACCATCAATACGTGATGTGTAGTTCCCAAAGTAAGCAAAATTCGCAAAAGTAGAGCCATTAGCGGTATCGCTTGCCCGGAAACCGATATCCGTATTCTCCTGATTCGTTGGAGCGTAGAATCTCGTATACCATGGGCCTGCACCAATGATCTTCACTGCTTTTCCATAGACTTGAAATTTACTGGAGGTCTGATAGTTACCTGCTGGCAAATACACACCTACGAGATTTCCGGTCGTATCCATGCGTACTTTATCTAGCGCATTTTGCACATCCTGATGTGTAAAGCCGGCTGGGACCGTATATTTGGCCGGATCTGGATTAGCAATCGGTGAAACCTGCTCCAGACTGATGAAATCAATGGCATACTGCGAGGTATTTGCCACATCCTTTTGCAGTCGAATCGTACTACCTTTCGGAATCGTGCTGTCGAACATAATGTTGGCTTCATCATAAATATGCCGCGGAGAACCCGCGCTTGGTGAATTGCCGGGACTTATCTCTGAACCGTACAGCCATGCATATTTAGAGGTCAGATTAATCGCCTTGGTATAAACTCCGTTCACATAGATGTTCAGTGTAGCATTCGTACCGTCTCCACTCGCCGAATCTGGAATGGAGAAGCGGGTGACCAGTGTATTAGTGTCAGCCTTAGTAGTGAATTCTACATAACTGCCTGTAGTATTCAGTGTAACTGCTCTTCTGCCTGAAGCCTCACCCGCAAGATCTCCAATGGTCCGATTAGCAGTAAGCTTCACAGCCCCGCCACCAATCACACCCTCCTCAGCCTCATACATGTCGTAAGGCATATTGGCTCCACGACCTACAAAAAGAGACTGTGTTTGAATATTGTTGGCTTGTTTAACTGGCAGCTCATTAGTGTCTACGGCAATTTCGGTCTTCACAGTATATTTGCCATTAGCTGCTGTCCAAGTGCCAAGGCTAACAGGAGGCGCTGTTACTCCACTGCCAATCACGCCGTTATAGGTTCCAGTTAAGGTTTGGAGTACAGCATTCGTAGTAGCATCCAGAACCTTCAAGGTTATGTTATGAGCACCCCCTGCGGATGCTGCCGTCCCTTGATTCTTGATTGCCACCGAGAAGCTGACCACATTGCCGCCTGCTGGATTGCTTGGTGTCCAGCTAACTGGGGAAGCTACTAGATCAGAACTGGATACGGGAGCAATAATAAGAGAATTTGGACTAGTGAAGCTGTTATTGCCTTCGTTCAATTCAATAACCGTATTATTCTCGTCAACCTTTGCAGTTAAAGTATAGGTAGCTGCATCCTTTACGCCCATATTTAAAGTGACGTTCGTAGATGCGCCAGCCGCTAATGCCCCCACTGGGCTAGTACCTACAAGTGTGCTGCCCAAGTAGAAATTTACATTAGTCGCTGTGGAAGCTAATGTTCCAATATTTTTTACCGTTGCATTTAAAGTAATGGCATTGGTCTCTACTGGAGCTGAAGGTGACCATGTAAGACCGGTTATCGCCAAATCCGGATTAGCAGCTGGTGCACCCATCACTTGGAATTCAGCGATTTGTCCAGCGGTTGAACCAGTATTGGTGGTAATCTTCAACTGTACTTCACTAGCCGTGGCCGTTACCGGAATAGTGACCGTATTGCCGGCTGCCGGATTAAAAGTATACACGGTTGCTGGCACAAGACTAGTAAAGGCTGTTGTATTCTGATTATGCCCAAGCACTTGAATAGTCTGAGTACGTGTGGACCAGGCCGATGATGGATTCAGTTTGAGGACAATGGATGTAATATCGGCATTACTACCCAGGTTTACAGATAATGTATTGGGATAACTTCCTCCTGCTCCTTCCCAGTAAGTAGTTACATCACCGTCATTCGCATTTGCATGAACAAAGGTAAAGACGGAAGAGGAAGCGTTGATGCTTTTGTTCAAAGCCAGATTGGAACCCGCCCCAGGCGTTGGTGTAACTGTTGGTGTCGGGGTCGGTGTTACCGTTGGAGTTGGTGTAGGTGTTACTGTCGGTGTTGGCGTAGGAGTTACCGTCGGTGTCGGTGTTGGTGTTACCGTTGGAGTTGAGGTAGGTGTTGCCGTTGGTGTTGGAGTTGCCGTCGGCGTTGGTGTTGTCGCAGAAGCTGGAGTGACGTTCAAATTATCTAGATTCACATTTCCAGTGTCTCCTGTATCGTACTTATAAGTAATCGTGTTAGCGCCAGCATTCAGAGCCAGCGTCTCAATCTTTGTTGACCACGTATTCCAATTGGCCAGATTCGCAAGTGAGGTTTGCTTAATTTTAGTTCCATTCACATAAACACTAATGGTTTTTGTACTGCCTGATGCATTTGAAAATCTTAATGTAGCATCATAGTTACCAGCAGAAGCCATATTAACGCTAAATGCAGTTGCAGCACCTTGATTTAGGTAACCATCAACAAATCCTGTACCTGTATAACCTGTATGATCCGTGTTAACCTTGGCACCACCGGATAATGCGGCATTCTCCGCTTCATATCCTGAGGATGGAGTTGTAGTTGTATTACCATGAACCTCAAATTCCGCTAACTGTGCTGCTGGCCAGACCGTATTGGATGTGAAATTCAGTTTAACATATCTGACATTCGCAGCTGTAAAGCTGATGGTCACTGTATTGGAATCACTCGTTGGATTAAATGTATAATTGGCGGAATCTACTAAGTTATTGTAAGCTGCATCATCTGTACTCCCTTGCACCGCTAACGTTTGAGTTCTTGTTTCCCAATTCGTAGGCAGCTTTAACACAACCTGATTCACGCTGCTTGCTGCCCCTAAATCCACTTTAATCCATTGCGGAAAAACACCGCTTGCGCTCTCCCAATACGTTCCTTGGCTGCCGTCATTAGCATTGGCTGCTACGTATACATCACCGAACGAGCTTGAAGTAATAGTCTTCCCTTGGGCTAAATTCCCCGCAGCTAAACTCACCGAGGGATATAATCCTAACTGACCTACAAATAATATAACAATCAAACAATAAAGTACTGCCGTCTTCCCGGTAAATCTTTTAGAAGCTGCTATCATTGAATAACCACCTTCCAAAATTTTGTGGAGCTATACAGCAGAAAGGATGCGCTTTCAAAACAGTAGTTTTATAGATATTCGCCTCCTACATTTGAAATGATGGATTACGGATACAAGCTAACTAATAACGCTAATAATATAAGTTATAGGTAGATGGCCGTCGATGGCAATTTCTATGCTTTGTATGTGGGATATTACGTTCAACAAAAAAGCCCCAGAGAGGACAAGGGGACTATATTGCCCCTTAACTCTCCGAAGCTTCGTGTTATACATTAAATCTAGCTACCAACCCTTGCAGTCCATGCGCCATTGTACTTAATTCACTTGCAGAGGATGCAATTTGTTCAACCGAAGCCATTTGCTCTTGTGAGGCTGCTGACACATGCTGAGTACTCGCAGCGGTTGTTTCCGAGATTTGCGTAACGTTACGAATTGACTCTACAATCTCATCCGCAGCCGCCGTAATCTCCTCCACGGCTCCAGATACTTCCTGAACCTGTTCGGCGAGTGAATCTATAGATAATCGAATCTCACCGAAGGATCGTCCCGCTTCCTCAATAATCTCCGTACCTCCCTTTACTTCACGCATGCTGCTCATCATCACCTTCATCGCGTCATCTGCTTCACTTTGGATCCCAGTCGCCATTTCTGCAATTTGATTGGCGGATTCCGCGGACTGCTCTGCCAGCTTGCGGACCTGATCGGCAACCACAGCGAAACCTCTACCTTGCTCACCAGCACGAGCTGCCTCAATCGTCGCATTTAGGGCCAGCATATTCGTCTGCGAAGCGATTCCTTTTATGACTCCTACAATACTGCCAATCTCCTGAGATCGATTCACAAAACCTTGGACTTGCTGTGATAAAGATTGTATGGAGTGATTAATCGATTCCATTTGCTGCCCAGCGGCCTGAAGGGATTCATCTCCTGTAATGGCAAATGCCGCAGAGCGATGGGAGGCTTCCGAGATGTCCTGGACACTGGCAGCAATTTGGCCGATTCCTAGTGATATTTCTGAGATTGTAATCGTATTGGTCTGCAAATCATTCATCTGTTTGGCTGTTCCGGTAGCGATTTCACCCATAAAATCCGATATTCGTTCTGTGGCGCCTGCCGTCACTCCACTATCTGACCTAAGCTTTGTAGAGGAATTCGCGAGACTATTTGCCGATAACTTCACCTGTTCAATCATCGTGCCCAGATTATCTGTCATTTTATTAAAGTTAAACGCCAGTTCACCAATCTCATCTTTAGAACGAACACTTAACTTGCGCGTAAGATCGGCATCCCCATCTGCAATTTCCTTCAACTGCGTGTTCACATCACGAAGCGGTTTAATAATTCGTCCAGAAATTAGCAGCGCAAGGATCACCGCGAGCACTACCGACAATCCGGTCACACCAAAGCTAGTAATCAAAGCGTTATTACGATGCGAATTTGCCAGGCTTTGTCCATTCTCTATTTCCTCCATGAGCATGTTCTGAAACACAATCTGAGATTCTATCATAGCGTCTAATGATAGGTCCGTGAATTTCTTTTGCGCTTCCGGGAAGTTGCCTTCCTTAGCTAAAGCAAAAGCTTCCTTCAGAACGATCAAATAATCATTCCATTTGCTCTTCAGCTCAGTTACACCCTTTAACTCAGCTTCACTTAATCGGGCACTCTCCAGCTCTGTAATAGCATTTTCAATCAATGGGAGCATTTCTTCATACTGCGCCAGATAGGAATTCCGCTCATCATCTGTGTTGCTCATCACATAACGAGCACCCAGCTCATCTGCGGTACGAATCTTATCCGTTAAGCCTTGAACAAGTGACAGCTTGTCCCAGTTACGATTAACCTGATCTGTCAATTGGGTAACCTTCCCCTGAAACAATGTGTTTCCGGCTATCGCCACTAGAAAGACTATAATCACAGCAGTAAATCCTAAGACTATTTTCCCACGGATACTTTTCACCATCGTTTTTCCTCATCTCTATATGTATGTAGGTCTATTTGGTACTTTTATCCTACTAGCTCTCCCTTAAGCCTCTCTGAATTTGAACTGAATGTTTGCTTAAAAAAACAAAAAGACCCCTATTTCCGGCCGAGGGCAGGAACTAATGGTCTTTTGAGATCTTTTTATTCGTATAAATTTCCGTTAGCCAGCTCTGCCAGCTTCGATTCATCCAGTACACTTAAGCGTCCACGATTTCGTGTAATGATTCCTTCATCAATAAAACGACGTACGATTCGATTAAGATGCCGATAGCTTGTGCCAAGCAATTCTGCTGTTTCAATAAGACTTGAGGTCCGAATCTCCTCCACTCGCCGGTCACCGTTTTTATCTGCGAACAAAGACATTAAATAACTGGCAAATCGATTCTCCACAGGATACAACAGGTTAAGTGCGGAGGCTTGACCGAGCGTATGCAATTTGTGACTAAGTTCTCCGACGAGAAAACGTAACAACGCTGTATTTTCCTCAAGCTCTCTCAGGAGTAGTCTTCTCCCTGCAAAAAGAATCAAGCTCTCACCCACAGACTCCACTTGATTCTTAACAGGGAACCGGTGAAGCAGCTCTACATCCCCAATCACAGATATCGGATTTGTAAACCGCACCAGCATAGATTTGCCATTTGGCAGCAAGGTCTGAATTTTGAGCTTGCCCTCAACCAATATGAACATTCCATCCAATTGATCGCCAACCAAACACAGCTTTTCTTCATCCGCGTAACGTCTCAACTCCATTTTATGCGTTACCAGCGGGCTAAATATTCCGTCCAGACCGTTCTTCACTGCCAAGGCACGGACAGCCTCACGGTCATTTATCGTCTGCATGTAGTGCCCCCTCTATTGTTTGCTCCAGTGTAATTTAGAATACCCCACAAAAAAAGGACATATGTCCTTTTTAATGAGGTTTTCCTATGACACTTTACATTACAACAGAATCCACACAATAACGAATCATATCTACCTTCTGATCCTGCAGCCAAAATTCAATACTCCGATGGTTGATTTTATCCACGTATCCGATAATCTCAGCCCCTTGCTCCCCTCTTTTATAATAAGAAGTGCCATAAGCCTTGATCACTTCGTCCGCTGAAGCTCCAACATGAATATCTCTTGCCGTACTCATCGTATGATCGGAATAGACGCTGATTAAAATAATTTTATCATCACCACGTGCTGTGGCTATTGTTGTCTCGTGGCCCAGATCATAATACTGATACCGCTCTATATCATTATTTGGCTTAGGTTCCCTAGCAATTGAATCAAGGCTTTGAAGCAGCTGAATGCCGCCCAGACTTTCCTGTTCAAGATTGGTGCTGGAAACACGCGAGTAATGATTTTGTTTGGGCGCATTGTATAAATAGATATGATAGATCCCGTAACTTAAACCTACCGTAATAAAAATGATGATAAATGACCAGCCTCTTTTAAATGGCTTCTTCCTCACTGACCTCACACCTTCTTCTTACCTTTACTGTGCAAAATATTCAGCCAGCTCACGCTGCGCCAGATATTGCGGGAAATTGAACGACTGCCAGGCCCGCTCACGCTTATTGAGTTCTCTCCATTCATTCTTTAAAAAATCATCCAGCATCCCATCTTCCTGTTCACTAAACCTTATCAGAGAAGGGATGACCTCCGGAGATAAACGGACCAAATAATTGGCGTCCAATTTACCACTTGCCGCATAACGATCCATATTTTTATTAGCGATAATAACATCCATCCCGATATAGTTCATGACGACGTAGGAGATCAAGCCCAGCACAATATAACATTTCGCCAATGGCACACGCTGAACAGCTATCCGTAAGGCTGCAACCACCAACAATAAGCCCATAAATATCATAAATGCATGCACTAAAAACCGAGTCGTGGTATAGCCGTACACCTCTTCATATAGAGTCAGACGGGTATAGGCGGAATATAGCATCACTGTCGAGCAACCAACCAGAATGTAGAGCAGGACATTAATAAATTTTTGCAGCCCTCCACTTCTTTTTCCTTCCGATACCAAAGCCAGCAGCAAAATCGCGAAATTAATCGCAGCCACCATAATCAGCTCAAAAAATCCACTACGTGCGTAATCAGCATATGAGCTGCCCTCTGGTAAAATCCCTTCCCATGCTCCAAACAAGTAAGAAAACTGTACGAAAACAAACAATACATATACCGTGTTAATGACTATAAGAATCGTCGTCATAATTATCGGATCCATTTTAAAGCTTACAGGCGCCAGTACTGGACCATATTCCTTAGGCTGCATATTCCAGTCATAGATTTTCGAATCCACATACCCCCACACTAAGCCGAAAAAGCCCATGCCCAGCAGGATAATCCACAGCACCCGCACAAAACCTTCCCCAAATGAAATCCGATCCAGCACATTCGGCAGCTCCAGCAGTACATGATGAAACACTCCGTCCGCTGAGGACAGCAAAGTAACCACAACCAGCAATATTGGAAAAGAGATCGCAAGTCCTATCAGCACTTTCCCCATGACCTGCTTACGCTCGTCCTTCATTTTACTGCCGCCAGTCCTTTTAATGATCGTAAACACAGTGCTCCAATGGCGGAAATTCTGTGGAAGCACATGCTCCAGCGTGTTCCCCACTAATCCAAGCCGGCTCCAAGCCGGCCGTTTATCACTAAGCAAATAAGTCATATGTAATAAAATCAACACCGGGATCACCAGCAGGTTCAGCCCAAAGAAGAAAAAATTATGAAAGAATAAATAGGTTAATGAAAGTAGAAAAATCGCTCCAAACCAGAAGTAACAGAATTTGTTGAGCTTGCGGATTTTAGCCTTGGCATAATAAAGCATGAACGCATAGAACAGACACACAAAGATTGGATACGATAGGCCCGCCAGCTTTCCATAAAATAAATACTGATGAACTATTGCCAGTAAGAACGCAGCAAGCAAAGCAGCAAGCGATCGATTAAGCCTAAGTCCCGTTCCCGTTTCCATTTCCTCGGTCATGGTAATTACCCCCATTTTCTTACTTTCTCATCCTTATTTTACGTGATAAAATAAGAAAAAAAAGAGAAAGAATTTATTTATAATTTCCTATTTTCCGAAAGGAACCAAAACAATGAAGCTGCATAGCCAATTTTTAAAGCTGCAATCTCATTTTGGGGGAGCCACAGAAATCTCAGTGACGATGGATGAGTTGGCATTGATTTTCGGCTGTACACACCGCAATGCCATGCATATTGTGAATAAAATGATGTTGCAGGAATGGATCAAATGGACGCCTAAGCGTGGGCGGGGAAGCCGCTCTTTGCTGCAATTTCTTATTCCCTCCGAAGAAATAGCCCTTCAATCCATGATGCAGGCGATTAGCCGCAAAGATGTCCACAACGCTATAGAAGGCATCAAAACCCATGCCAGCTCCACCTCACTGCAGGATACACTGCAGGGTTGGCTGCTGACCTATTTTGGGCATCATTCTGAAATTCGTAGTGACAAACAAATTGATACTCTCCGGCTGCCTATTACCCAGCAGCTACATACCTTCGATCCGTTATATATGAATCTGCTGGCAGAGTCATTTGTTTCCAGCCATGTTTTCGACGGGTTAGTGAAACGAAGCGGTGAACGTGACAAAATTGTTCCCTGTCTGGCTCACGCCTGGGAAGTCGATGAGAGCCGGACGCTCTGGACTTTTTTTCTACGTAAAGAGGTGTTATTCCATCATGGAAAAGTGCTGACAGCCAAGGATGTAGTCTATTCCCTGGGACGGTTGATGCGAACCTCTAAACGGACACTCTATAGCTATATTTTCAAAGAAATCCAGCGGGTCACCGCATTAAATCCATCCACCGTTCAAATTACGCTTAAGCAGCCTAATGAACTATTTCTGCCATTTTTGTGCACGAGCAGAGCTGCAATTGTACCGCGTGATTTAGAAGGAATAGATGAGCAGAGCTTTGGCCGTAGACCCGTGGGGACTGGCCCCTTTAAGGTTGTGGATATGACCGAGGACACTTGTGTGCTGGAGGTTTTTCCTTATTATTTTCAAGGACGGGCTCATTTAGATCGGGTTGAAATCCTTTATGTCCCGTGGGATACTGAAACGTCATCCTCTGATACGGGTTCTGCTTTTCACGTGATTCAAAATCCCTCATCCGCCAGTTCTTCGACCTGGAGCCGAATTCATTCGGAGTCTTCCATTCGGAAATTCGTCACCTGCAATACGCAAAAAAAGGGACCGCTAAGCGATCCCCTGCTTCGGGCAAAAATAGTCTCCTGTTTAAAAGACGATTCAGCGTCCATCGAGCAAGAAGCGATAAAAGATCAAGAAATCACGTTGCAAATCTCTACGATTCCACAATATGCTGGCGATGCTGATTTTATTGCCACTAGACTAGAGCAACAAGGTTATAAATGCAATGTCATTTCCGTGTCTCCAGAGGAATTTAAAGGTCCGATTCGGCTGGAATCTGACCTGATTGTTTTCTCATTATTCCGTGACGAGGATGAACAACTTCGTTTATTTGATCTATACCTTACGCTCTCCCAGCATATTGAACCGTATACCCGGGCGGATATAGAAGGCTGGCTGTATACCATCGCGCGCGAACCTAATCCGGTGGCCCGAGCGGAAAGTTTCAGTATCATCGAGAACCGTCTGATTAAAGAGCACCACCTACATATTTTGTATGAAAAGCCCACTCAGACAGCTTATCTCCCCTCTGTCCGCGGGGTTAGCTTCAATAGCCAGGGTTGGGTTGATCTTCGTCATGTCTGGTTTCCGCCGCTGCTCTCTAGCAGCAGCACGAGTTGATCTGCTTGAATTAAAAAATGCGGAAATCCAGAGCTTGCCCCGGATTTCCGCATACGCGATAAAGCTAATTATTAAGCTGCTGTTTTAGTCGTAGCTGTAACTGTAGAAGTCCCCGCATCCCACTTCACATCCATATTCAATCCCTCGGAAATAAATCTAACCTGAACTAATGTCCGATTTCCGATAATTTGCGGAGGAACGTCGAGTGTGAGCGCTTTTCCATTGATGTAAGCAGTCTTGCTGCCAATGGCCATTACGATCGTTGTATTGTCTTTTACTGCAGTGATTTTCTTAGTCGTTTGATCCATGGTTACTGTAGCACCCAGAGCATTAAAGATTGCATTCACTGGCACAAGCACCCGGCCATCCTTATTCACAGGAAGCTGATCTGCAAAGCTGACCGCTGTTCCGTTTAAAAGTACGGATATTCCGTTAGTGCCCGTCGTGTTCGGATTAGTTGTTGATGGTGTTGTAGTTACAGAGGGTAGAGGTGTGACGTTAAGTCCTAGCTGGCCTTGCAGATTAGCAAGTCTGTTCAGCGCAAAGGTCATAATCGAACCTGCAGCCATTGTGCCCATACCTTGTCCCCCGCCTCCAGCGTTACCTGTTGGAGGTGTAGGATTACCATCAGTCGCAGTCCCTGTATTATCAGGACGTGCTGGCGGTGTCGTTCCATCCGGAGGTGTCATGCCCTCCATCCCTTCAGGAGGTGTCATGCCTTCCATCCCAGCTGGTGGTGTCATTCCTCCACTACCACCCATCTCACCTGTTGCTGAATAAGTAACATTACTTTCAAATTGTTCCATGGTATAAAATTTGGTTGGATCTGCTTGAACGTAAGGTTTAATTAAGGTAGCCAATTCAGTAATTCTGCTCTGAATTCCTTCCAAATAATCAACCAGCTCAGATACATATTTCAGGTATTTAGTCTTATATTCAGGCACTTCCAACAGATTAGCAATCATTGGGACCTGATCTAAACTTATCCCAAGTGTAGGATTATCAATCGATGCAGTTACTGCGTTGGTATTGGCTGCGATGGTTGTTGCCGATGTAGAAGTTGTGCCCGCAGCAGCTGTTGTACCTGCTCTGCCGCCTCCGCCACCAGAATACCCGTTAAAGGACATGTTCATGTCCCATGGAAGTACACTAAATTTACCGGATGCATCCCCGTACAACATATAATTATGACCTTTATCCCCGTTATAGCTGTCATAGTTACCCAATACAGCATTAGCGGCGATATACTTCAGGGCCGAATCCACATCTAGCACACTTTCAATAGAACCCTTCACACCGGCAGGCATCTCATTCAGTACCTTGATGAAGTTCTTTAACGAAGCTTTATCATCTTCTTTACCTGTATCATAAGTTATCGTTTCGTAGTCACTGTCTTCTTTGTACTGCAGATAACTTTTTTCTTCTGTATCATACAGAACACCTTCGTCATAAGTTTCTCCATAGGTACGTTCCAGGTAGCTGTCATCTATCGCTTCCACACCTACATAAAAACCATATAATTCTCCGTTGATATACAGATTGGTGAACACAGTCAAAGGTGCATCCACACCAACAGAACGGAGCGCTTCGTAATGTAAATATTCACGAATATACGAAGGGTCCGAAAAATTGTTGTTCAGTACCATTTTATCAAGACCAAGTAACGTTTGCTTCTTATCATATTTATCAAATTTCAGCCGGAAGCTGTATCTGTCCGAGTCTGTCATACTGGCTACCGATTTTAACGTCAGATTCCCTTTAGTAGAAAACCCAACATTTTCAACAACATTCCCGTCAACTTCAACCTTAACTTTTTTGTATTCTTTTTCGAGGGGACTTGCTAATATACTTTTCCAATCCGCATCATCAATCGTTACTTTAACATCAATGATTCTGTCACCCGCGAACAGGGATTCATACGCTTTCGTTACACCTGCATCCGCCGCACTAACTACGGGCGTGTTTCCAGCAACTCCAAACGCCGTTGAGACGATAGCAAGACTTAGTGTAACTGCCATGAACTTTCTCAGCAAATTTTTCTTCTTCACCATGTGTAATCCTCCTTGAAGTACAGATTTATGTTTTCGCAGTTCAAGGAGATTGTAAAATATGAATCTGAATATACGCTGAATAGCTTGTCTAAGCTTTGCCAGGCAGGCTGTTTATCAGCCCTTTGCCAATCAGATTAGCTGAAACCGGCGGTTTTCCGATCTCTCTGGCCCAGACCGATAATTGCCCGACATGATGAATCTCATGAGCAATCACATGGCGCATTACCTCACCCCAGGCATCGGTCACGATCCTGCCATCCGGAAGGTGATCCTCAAAAATCCTCTGCTCCAGCCCCTCATGCCAAGCCGTTACAAAGGGTTCCACCTCTGTGTGGAATTTTGCATCCAATTCTCGTACTTGCTGCAAAGTCTTGTACTGCTCAAAATCCTCTTGGAAATCCGGTTTTCCTTGCAATACTTGAATCCAGCTCCACTCCACATCCACAATGTGAAAAAGCGTCTTGAGTATACTGCCTACACCACCTATACGTATTGCAAGCAGCTCCTCCTCAGAAATATTTGCACACCACTCATACCATTGTTCGCGGACCATCCAGTTATATTGAAAAAATGTCTGCAAATAAAAACCTCCTAGAAAGTTGTTGTACTTTTTAATGGGAACTTAAATGTTTTCGGTATCCTTCTACCTTTTCATCTCTATAACCTAACGATTCATAGAACACATGCGCTTCCTTCCGCTGCTCACCGGAGACTAAAATAATATAATAGCAGTCTCTTTCCCGGGCCGCTTGTTCAATGGCGTTCATAAGTTTTTTGCCGACGCCTTGACGGCGTGCCCGCGCTGAAACGACCACATTCTCAATCACCATAAACGGTTTGCAGTCCCCCACTAAGTCCTGACACACGATGCCCATCAAAGACCCTAGTAACTCCCCCTCTACAAAAGCACCCAATAGAATGTACCGGTTATCCGCCTTAACCACTTTAAACACTTCTTCAAGCTTATTAAGGTCAGACGGTTTATTCATCAGCTCTTGATATAAATTCCCCAGTTCAGGAAGAGATTCCATTTCTATTTCTTTAATATCAACCATGATTGTTCATCCTGCTTTCTTTTAAATTAACAGCCCTGCTCATACACATACAGTCCACCATTCCGTGGATGAGATATACGCTTTCCATTATAACCTCTTTGGACCAACTGCTGTGCCAACATCTTCATAAAAGAAGAATGCCCATAATACCAAGCCATCCGCCCCAGCACTAGCCACATAAAATGGATGCAGCTTAATCTTCTTCATAGCCCCATTATTTACGAACTATCAACTCGAATTCATCCATCTGTCCATCCCACTCTACGCACCAATCCCAGAATGTACGGACTTTAACTCGCCGTTGACTCCCTCAACATTATTGCTGAATTCTTCTGTAGCCTGTTGAATATATTCCGCCGACCAAAAGTTCCTCCTATGCCATTTGTAAATATCTGAGCACGATCTCAACACGCTCTCCAACCGATAAATCTTCCTCTATTCGTAAAATAGGACATTCCAGTGCGGACATCCATTCCTCATGCAGCACTTTGCTCCTGACTTCAACTCCAGCAACATCATATAATGCCGCCCACTCCATAAAGGTCTGATACGCTTCATATTTACTTCCTCCAGGCAAAATATGATCACCATATCTCTCGTACTCTCTGGCTCTTAATCTATCTAAACGAATTTCCGGTGGAAGTCCTAGAAAAATAACCAAATCGAATAATGGTCGAAGGCCGTCTCCCCAGCCACATACCGCACCGCTCAGAATCCAAGGTTCCTTATGAGTCAAATCTCTTGTAAGTCTTGCTAATCGCTCATTGACCTCACGTTGCTTAGTGAATTTATGCTCCCAAAAATAGTCGTCACTGTCTAACTGGACATGTGGCAACACTTTAGCTAATTCGTAACCTAATGTACTCGTTCCTACGCCTGAGGCTCCCATAATATGAATTTTTCTCATACATTCCCTCACCTTTAAGTGGATTTAAAGTTGCAATTCGGGCAATTTCCCTCCAAATATAAAAACAAATAGACTGCTCTCTAATGAAGCAAAGCAGTCCATTTATCATATAGCTCTTATTCCGTTATAGCTGCTACGTCTTTAGGAATCCGGCGTGCTGCATCCGTGGATATAGCCGCTTGGATTACTGCCAGGCGGACCTGTTCAACTACTTTTTCGTTAAAAATACTTGGGATGATATATTGCTCATTGAGTTCATCCGGATGAACGACCGATGCAATGGCTTTTGCCGCAGCCAGCTTCATTTCCAGATTCACAGTTCTAGCCCGGCAATCAAGTGCGCCACGGAAAATACCCGGAAAACATAACACATTGTTGATCTGGTTCGGATAATCACTTCTGCCTGTCGCTAGAACGCGAACAAAAGGTTCTGCCAAATCCGGTTCAATCTCCGGTGTAGGATTAGCCATCGCAAAAACGATGTTATCACTGGCCATGCTTTTAAGATGCTCCACGGTCAGAATCCCCCCACGGGACACCCCAATAAAGACATCTGCCCCTTGTATAACCTCCGTTATTCCACCCTCAATTCCCTCAGGATTGGTTGCGGCAGCAAGCTTCTGCCATTCCGGATTATCATACTGGAGATCTTTTCTGAGAACGCCTTCACGATCAACCGCATAAATATAACGCGCGCCCGCTGCCAGCAGCAGATTACATATGGACACCCCAGCCGCCCCTATACCCACAACAACAATCCGCGCATTTTCAATAGATTTATTAACAACTTTAAGCGCATTCAAAAGTCCTGCAAAAGCCACCACGGATGTTCCATGCTGATCATCATGAAATACCGGAATGTCCAGCTCTTCCGCAAGCCGGCGTTCGATTTCAAAGCAGCGTGGTGAACTTATATCCTCTAAGTTTATCCCTCCAAAGCCAGGAGAAACTGCTTTTACGATATTGATAATTTCATCCGGATCTTTGGTATTTAAGCACAGCGGAAAAGCATCAATGTTCGCCAATTGCTTAAACAGCATCGCCTTACCTTCCATGACAGGCATCGCTGCTTCCGGACCGATATCCCCTAGTCCAAGTACAGCAGTGCCGTCCGAAACGACTGCAACTGTATTTCTTTTCATCGTCAGAGAATAAGCTTTTCTGGGATCTTCGGCAATCGCCGTACACACTCGGGCTACCCCCGGCGTATACACTAAGGATAAATCCTCCCGATTTTTAATCGGCATTTTAGGTGTGATTTCGATTTTTCCGCCAAGATGAGCCAGAAACGTCCGATCCGACACGTTGATTATTTTAATTCCCGGCATCTTCGATAATATTGAGATAATTTCTCCATTAGCTGCGTCTTGCACATTCACTGTTATATCTCGGGTAGTGACATCCTTCCCTGCACGTATCACGTCAATAGCAACAATATCTCCGCCAGCTGCGGCAATTCCTGAAGCAACATCGCCAAAAGATGCAACCGATTTCCGAATTTCGAGCCTGATAATCATTGTAGTCGCAATCGACATGAATTAGCCTCTCTTTCTTCAATCCTATTATTTAAAAAATACTATACTTTCCCATTTAAACATATCTTCCGCCTATTAACTAGATCAACGAAAAATTTTTCTTCATACAGTATTCCCATCCGCACCCGGTCCAAATACATCAGGTATGGCAGCTACGGACACAGAGCCATTTTTCCCGTGAAAATAAATTTCATCATAATCTTAAGTGTATGTAAGCATAAACAAACAGTAAGCTCTTCTACTCTTCATTACCTTCTCTGCATGCTGTAGAGCATCCCGCCGATTCTTTTCTCCGCTGGCACTTTCAGTTGCTCTCCCTCACTAAGGTCTGTACTGCTCTTCTAGCAAAACAGCCTTACCTTCTACAAATGTCAGATGGAATAATCTGTCCACAAGCTCTTCGCTAATAAAATTCGTATAGTCAACTTGCTGAGGTCTCGCCCCATTTAGTTCAACTATAGTTACATCAGTCTCAAGCTTAAGTCGTTCGATTTCATCGCTTGCATTTCGGATATAGAATCCATTAGGCAATGATTCGGGTTCTTGTATACCATCTTCTTTAGCCGCAATTTCTGCCGCCTCTCCACCGAACCATTCCACCTCATCCAGATCCAGATAAACCGAGTTCCCTTCTGTGATTACTCCCTTTATAAAAGCTAATTTTTTCTCCACTTGAGGTAAGTTATAAATAATTTTTTTCAGTTCCTCCACGCTTTCACCCTGCACTCCACTCTCAGAGTTAGATTGGATTGAAATCTCGCCTATAGTTTGAACAAGCTCCTTGGTAGTTTGGTTAGTCTCTTTTGGTGGCTTGTTATAAAAAGAATATCCATTAAAGCCAAGTGAGACTAATGTGATACCCGCTAAGACTGTACCCATTAAATTTTTCCATTTCATAAGCTTCACCCTCTATCACAAGATTTAACGGAACCTTAATAAACAATTGCGCTATATCATAGACAATCACAAGTTGACCGGGCAGAATAAATATTATATACATGTCTTACCTATAACGTAGTTGAAGGAGCTCACACTTATGACAGAATCATTTCAAGCGTTAGTTGTCGACAAAACAGAATCTTCCTTCTCCGTAGCTGTTAAACCGGTTACCCTAGAGGATCTGCCAGCTGGAGAGGTTGTAATTAAGGTTGCTTACTCCAGTGTAAACTATAAAGACGGTTTAGCCAGTATTCCAAACGGTAAAATTCTAAGAACATATCCCTTTATTCCAGGGATAGATTTATCCGGTGTTGTGGTATCTTCCACAGATGAGCGGTTTCATAAAGGGCAGCAAGTCATTGCGACAGGATATGGTGTTGGCGTATCACACTTTGGCGGCTTTAGCAAATACGCTCGGATTCCAGCAGGTTGGATCACTCCCCTTCCCGAAGGCCTGACGCTTAAAGAAGCTATGATCTACGGTACTGCAGGACTGACAGCTGCCTTGTCCATACTAGCCCTGGAAGATCATGACGTTTCCCCGGACAAAGGCAAAGTACTTGTAACAGGCGCTACCGGCGGTGTAGGTGGATCTGCTATTGCCATGCTTGGCGCAAAAGGGTATAGCGTAGTGGCAAGCACAGGTAACGCCAAAGCTACCGATTACCTTAGAGGTATAGGAGCCGAAGACGTGATCTCACGTGAAGAGGTCATTGGCGGCGCCAGCAAACCCTTGGACAAACAATTATGGCAAGGCGCAGTAGATTCGGTGGGTGGTGACACCCTTGCCGCAGTTTTGAGTAAAATCACCTACAGAGGTTCTGTAGCTGCAAGTGGCTTAACCGGAGGCACTTCAGTTCCAACTACAGTACTTCCGTTTATTCTTCGGGGTGTTAACCTTCTCGGCATAGATTCCGTTGAATGTCCTGCAGACCTTCGCCAGAAGGCTTGGAAACGGATGGCGAGCGATCTGAAGCCAAGTCAGCTGGAGAACCTCGTGGATCGTGAAGTCACGTTAAACGAGCTACCGCAAGCATTGGAAGATATTCTACAAGGAAACCTTAGAGGAAGAGTACTTGTCCGTTTATCCTAGGTTTAACAACGAAACCTCCCGGAATCTAGAGTTCCGGGAGGTTTTTTTAGTTTACTCTTGGTTATTTGGATACTGGTAATGCGGCTGCTGCTGTACATAGGGTTGTTGGCGATAATGCTGATCATAACCCTGCGTATAGTACCCTTGCATCGGGTAAGGCTGATAATTAAAGGCTTGTGTAGCTGGAGGCATTTGTGAAGATATCGGGATGGGTTGTGCCTGCATATGAGCGTATGGATTCATATTTGGCTGCATATTAGGATGCATATTAGGATGCATATTAGGATGCATATTTGGTTTAACATTGGCTTGCATATTTGGGGCCATGTTAGGGGCCATGTTAGGGGCCATATTAGGAGCCATATTGCTGCTGCCCATTACTTTATCTTCTTCGCAGCAGTCAGCAGGAGGGCCGATGAAGGTTCCCGGCTTGATTGGAGCAAGAGCTTCTTTTACCTTAGCTTCATTTAAGCAGTAAGTATGGGCTAATACATTTGCTGGGGTTTTGCTAAGAATATCCGAACCTAAAATGACCTCAGGAATAGGTGCGTCAAAAATCGCGAGCAGATGTGTATTATCCACAGTAGCTACCTCATAATGCCACCAGCCTTGCGGCACGTTTGCCACTTGACCCGGACAAATCGGAAAATGCAGAAGTTCATTTGTGAACGGATTGATTAAAGACACTACCGCTGAACCGCAGATACAATACACAAGCTCTGCAGCATTTTGATGATAATGAGGTTCCACAACATTTGATTTGCTAAGAAAAATATCCAGCAGCGATATGTTCTCAAGCGTGTTCAATTGTTTAATCGACAGCAAGTTAATGAAGTTGTTGGCATCTTTTTTAAAAAGTGTATTGGTGTTCACATCAAAAGTAAACTCTGTATTGGGGGACGTATAGTCCATGTATGAAGTCACTTTTTTTCCTGCCTTTCTGTTGCTATAAATTTTTGCTTTCCCTAAACACAAGATATGCGTTTGCCTATGCCTAGGTGCGGAGATTCACTACTCCTGATAAAAATTCATCTTTCTTTTCTAAACGGGGCATCCTCTAAGTATTACACTCTCACCCCACATAGGAGGCATAGTATGAAATCCATTCACACAAAAATAGTGTTAGCGTTATGTATCACTCTCTTTACAATTATGGGTTTCCAGCCTATGAATCTCAGCTCCACGGTTGAGGCCGCCAATAACAAAACATCATCGAAACAGGCGCCTCTTACATTTGTTCTAGTTCATGGGTCTTGGGCTACTGCTGGTTTTTGGGATCAAACGGCCGCCGCACTTCGCAGCTTAGGACACACCGTCTATACTCCGGAATATGCCGGTCATGGCGGGGACAAAAACAATAATGTAACGCATGCGCAAATTACACAATCTGTTGTCGACTTTATCAAGCAAAAAGACTTAAAGGATATCATTCTGCTCGGACATAGCTTTGGTGGATCGGTGATCCAAACCGTCTCTCAGCAAGTACCGGATCGGATCAAACGTCTGGTATTCTTCGATGCCTTCGTACCGCTGGATGGGCAAAGTCTGGCGGACCAATTTCCAGCTGATTCGCTGAAGTACTTTGAACAGCTGAGAGATAATTCCGGCAATAATACCATAACGCTCCCTTTCCCTCTTTTCCGGGATACATTCGTCAACACCGCCAGTCTTGCGGAAGCGCAAGCTTTTTATAAACAAGCTCCTCCTGAGCCAGCAAGTCCACTTTTCGAAAAGCTTGATCTCAAGAAATTTTACAGTCTCCAGATTCCCAAAAGTTATCTTTATCTAACGGAGGACACCGCGATACCGCAAGGTCCGTACGGATTCCATCCTACACAATCCAGTCATTTAGGCGTTTTCCGCTTCATCGAGGGCAAAGGAGATCACATGACTACCGTTCGAACCGAACCCAAAATGCTGGCGGAATTGATGGTGAAGGCGGGAAGAGATTAGTCGCCTAACAGCTGGATAGTCTAGTAGCTGTTGTGGCTTGAGCTGGGGTTCGCGAGCTGGGCTGGTGACGTGAGCTGGGCTGGTGGCTCGAGCTACGCTTTGTGATGTGAGCTGAGCTATGCGATGTGAGTTGCGCTGTGTAATGCGAGCTGGGCTATGCGACGTCAGTTGCGCTGTATGATATGAGCTGGGCTGGTGACGTATGCTATACTCTATAATGCAAGCTGGGCTTTGTGATGCTGAGTTGGCCTTCCACTCTGAGCTGAACATTGCGACTCCAAATCCACTAGAGCTTGGCGGGGATCGGACCGAGGAGCTCTTATTTTCACAATTTCGGCGAATTAGCCATGCTATCGGACTCAGATGCAGCTATTCACCCAAAAGTACTCCTATAATGCGTGATTTCAGGGGAATAAGAGCCATACAGTCCGAAACTCTCGCCAGAACGATCATAATGCCAAAATAGCTGCAATACGGTCCGTATCGATGTGTGAAGCGAGGTCTCTTAATTAATCACCAACGTAGGCTGATGATTTGTGACGCTGAGCAGGTATTGTCACTCTGGGCTGAACATTGCGACTCTAAATACACTAGAGCTTAGCGGGGATCGGACCGAGGAGCCCTTATTTTCATAATTTCGGCGAATTAGCCATGCTATCGGACTCAGATGCAGCTATTCACCCAAAAGTACTCCTATAATGCGTGATTTCAGGGGAATAAGAGCCATACAGTCCGAAACTCTCGCCAGAACGATCATAATGCCAAAATAGCTGCAATACGGTCCGTAACGATGTCTGACGCGAGGTCTCTTAATTAATCACCAACGTAGGCTGATGATTTGTGACTCGAGCTGGCATTGCCACTCTGGGCTGAACATTGTCACTGATGATTTGTGGAGAAACAGACCGCGTGGACTGAACGATTGTGCTTTCGAATCAAAAAAAAGAGCAAGCGTATGGGAATCCCCTAATACGCTTGCTCTTTTTATCCATAACATACCTACTTCCTAGGCAATCCGCCACGCGGCAGCTCAGGGTCCGATGTCACTCCGGTAATCACCCAGCTATTCTTCTCTTGCACAAGTGAGATTGTCAAAAATATAGAAGGTGCTGGTCCACTTGAAGTCGCAGTATCCAAACGCATTTCTATGACCTCTGAGTTCTTGTTAATTATCGTTTCTTTAGTGACCTCGTAGTTCGTGATCCAGGGGCTGGAGACACCCGTCACCCAGTTTAGTTCAACAAACCGCGGATACATAATCTTTTTGAATTCTTTAGAGAAGATCGAATATTGAATCGAGGCATTCCGATGCTGTAATCCGAACCCGTATAGCTCTGATGCTTGAATTGCAGAAGGTAATATAATGCGCTTGGACTCCGGAGCTGGCTTGGGCATAGCCGATAGCAGTTCTCCATTAACGCGAGTCATAGTAACGGGGGCTGATGCACCCAAGGCCATTCCCGGCAGAAGCAACAACCCTGCAATTAGAGCAGTCGCCATTTTCTTTTTGCTAATTAGAATCACCTCATTCGTAGCCTGTTCACTACATGTGAATTGAATCTAATTATTCCCCCACTTCACTCATAAATATGTACACTGTTTCCAAATCCACCAATAATGTATACCTCAATGAATTAAACTGGTAATATAAAATACATACGATACTACGCAATCATCAATTCCATTAGATTTTTATAGGAGATGTTCTCATGAAAAAAATCTTAAACATTTGTCTAGCATCAGGCCTGCTACTCACTCTATCCGTCGGTACCTTAAATACAGCAAGCGCAGAATCCAAGGTCAAAACCTACAAAAACTGCTCGGAGCTAAACAAAGATTACAAAGGTGGAGTTGCTATTTCCAGCTCAACCAAGAACAAAGGCGGCAAAACGAAAAATAAACCCTATGTATCGAAAGAACTCTATAATGCCAATAAAAAAAGCGACCGTGACAAAGACGGAATCGCTTGTGAGAAATAGGCTTAACCTTGCTCAATCATTTGCTTGAGCCTTAGATCCCGCGTGAATATCGCATTTCAACTATAAAAAAGAGAAAGACATCCAGATCCAGGACGCCTTTCCCTATTCGAACTATTGCTTTTTATTGATTAAACCGGGCCACAACAAACACCGCAGGTGAATTCCAATAGATCGTCACTTCATTCGTAGAATAGCTAAGCTCATGATCGACAAAGCACTGCGCAGCTGGTTTTCCCTGTAAATGCTCAACTACATATTCATCATGCAGCCCACGATCTGGCCCCCCTGACACCAATCCTGGCACCGGATCAGCCACTTGGTCACCTACAGAAGGGCGATGATGCGGATTCATCACGGCATGATCCCCAAATCCGGTAACATAGCTGATATCCAATACGTTACGCCCCATCAGATAATGTAGATGATCTAAGGCACAGTCCGCAAAACCGGAGTCTCCACTAAAATATTCAGCCGCCAGCAGCAGCATTGCATTGTTCATTACAAGCATATTGCTGCCCCAGATATAGTCCTCCTCTTTTAAAGAGATCCTATAGCCCTCCTCACGACTCTGTTCCACTAATCGTTGCGCCTCAGCAACAAGCCCTTCTTTTAACGAGACATATAAAGCACGTTCTGCTTGCTCCTCACCATTTAACAGATAAGCAATAGTGCCATAGCCCCCCATATCACCCCAGCCTAAACTGTATTTTGGAAAAGCCAGCTGCACTAGCTGGAGAACAGCTTGATGATACTCCTCTTTCCCTGTCGTACGATACAGCTCCGCCGCTGCCCAATACCGCTCGTCCTTATCGACTCCATCCCCGTATTCTCCAGTGCTAATCTCAGGCGGATTCGTAAAACCGGGTACATCTGGATGCTGAACAAGCCATTCCCATGCTGCCCCTGCAGCATCCAGACATTTCCGCGCATAAGCAGCATCAAAAGACTCGTACACTCTTGCAGCCATAGCCATAACCCCAGCAAAATCTCCAGTAGCAGTAGCAGATATTGGTGAGAAGTACAGATCCGCTGTATCGTCCTCAGGCATAACATCCAGTCCAGGAAAGCTTAGCGTAGTCAGTTTATGGTATACACCACCTGTTGCGGAGTCTTGCATTTTAAACAACCAATCGAGCTCCACCTTGCATTCCAGCAGCACATCTGGCGTAGATCCATCACTTTCAGGCAATGGGATAGCGCTTACAAAAGCCGAGGGATATAATTCATATGCAAGCAGCATATCCGCGATAGCTTTCGCTCCGGGACCGCTATATTTTCCATAATCACCTGCATCATGCCAGCCACCCGAACAGTCTAGTTGAAGATCCGGTTGCCCATATACAATCCCTTTTGCGGTATGACACGCCTTGTGCTTCCAATCTTCAGCATATTCTTCAGTCAATCCAACGCCACAGCGATAATAATAGAAAGCTTTCAGCAAGCCCTGTTGAAGCTCATGATAAGGCTGATCTGAGATTGTAAAGGATGCCGAAGCTACACCCTCGCCCTGCTCAATCCGATATCTTCCCTCAGCCTTGACCTCCGAGAAATCACCTGTGTGCAAAGTTACTCCACTGGCTTTATCAAATCTTCCAGCATCTGAACTACCTTTGAACACAATAGTCCCGCTATCAACATCAACTACCTGAAAATCATGCTCAGCACCTGTAAATACTGCGATTTTTTCTCCATCCAGCGGATATCCGATTTGATTCACAGTAATGGCGCGAAGTGTACGCTCGCTCATCTTCATTCTCCTTTTATGTAAAAATGATGAAGCTGAAGTAACCTTTCTCTTCTAGTTGAGAATACTCTATTCTAGTTATCTATGGCAATGATGTATACAAGAAAAAACCTAGAGTCACCCGAAACGAAACGGATAACTCTAGGCGGACAAAACAGCTTATTTATCGTCAAGCAGTTTAATAAAGTTAGCTGGAAGTGTGAACTGCTTATTATGAACCACTATACGGCGAAGCTCCTCCTCGAAAGAGCTAAGATCATCTTCATCATCGTCTTTAATTTCTTTTATATCTCGGTGCAGACGCTCCATTTGCAGATCAAGAGCATGGGCGGCATCCGCCGCATTTTTCAGCTCACGAGTCATGCTCTCAGGTACTGATTTATTATATTTATAAAAGATTTTATGTTCGAGGCTTGCCCAGAAATCCATAGCAATGGTACGAATTTGAACTTCTACACAGACAAGCTCCTGGCGATCGGACATAAAAACAGGGACTTGAATCAGCAAATGAAGACTCTGATATCCGTTAGGTTTAGGATTCTTAATATAATCCTTTACCTCAAGAACCGTTAGATCATCCTGCTTCTGAAGCATCTCACTAACATGATAGATATCAGAGATAAAAGAACAGGTGATCCGCAGACCAGCGATGTCTTTAATACAATTTTTCACTGAATTCAGCGATAATTCACCATTTTTGCGCAGCATTTTGTTCATGATACTCTCTGGTGACTTAATACGCGATTTGGTATGTTCAATTGGGCTGTAATCATGCAGAGACTGAAACTCCTGTTTTAGGATCTCAATCTTTGTTTCCATCTCATCCAATGCAAATTTATAAATCAACATGAAACGAGTGATATCGTGCTTAAGCTTCTTAAATTGTTCAATTTGATTCTCGGGGGTCATTATCTCATTTCTCCTCTTGTAGCGTTTCTCTATATTTATCATAGCCAATCCACTAGTGAAATTCAAATTCAGCGGTATTCACTTTTCAATTTAGAGAAGACAGCAAGATCCACATACCGACCTTTTTCGAACTCATGTTGCCTTAAGACCCCTTCTTTGTAGAAGCCGAGCTTATTCATCAATATAAGTGACGCCTCATTTTTCGGTTCCACTCTCGCTTCAATTTTATTTAGTTTCATGTTCAAAAAGCCAAACTGCATAACACGGTTCACTACCTCTGTCATAATCCCCTTTCCCCAAAAAGCAGGCATTAAGTCATACCCAATTTCCACACGATGATGATCTTGCTCATAATTCAGAAATCCGCAGGTTCCAATCACTTTTTGAGTCTCACGATCTTCAATCATCCACCGTAAACCGGATTGTTCCTTAAAAATTTTGTCATACCATTTCATTTCATCTATCGCATCCTCGACCGAAATGAAGGGTGTAAATGGCATATATTTCACAACGGCTTCTTGGGAATAAAGTTCAAATATATCATAGCGATCATTTTCTGTTGCTTTACGTAGTGTACATCGTTCAGTTTGTAACACAGGGAAATCAGTAAATCCAAATTCTGAATTCATGTAAGTTCTCCTTTTTCTAGTTGAGCTGTTTCCACTTTTGCTCTAGCGTTTGCGGAACATACTCCTTCAATAGAGTTAAGAGTTCCAACGGCTCGTTGGATACGTTTAGCAGACTGAGATGCGAAGAATTAGAGAAGCCTTCTTGGATACTGTTATGAATCAGATTCAGCAGAGGATCAAAATAATTCCTGATATTTAGAACCCCTACCGGCTTCTTGTGTATGCCAATTTGTGACCAGCACAAAACCTCAAAAAGCTCCTCATACGTTCCAAACCCTCCAGGTAAAGCAATGAAGCCATCTGCCAATTCTCCCATTTTTGCTTTACGGCCATGCATATCTTCTACTTCTATCAACTCCGTTAATTCTCTATGTACCATTTCCCCATTAAATAATCCTCTAGGCATTACTCCGATTACCTCGCCTCCACCATTCAAAACAGCATTAGCGACTTCACCCATTAATCCGATTTTTGAGCCACCGTAAATTAAACGATAATTATTCATAGCCATGTAGTTACCAAGTTCAACAGCTTTAGCTTTATAATCCTCATGTCCCCCTAAATTCGATCCTGCGAAAACACATATTGATTTCAAAATCCCATCTCCAAACTATATATTGATAATGTCCGCTATCTAATATACTATATGTTGGAGTATAAATCATGTGAAAGATTAAGGAGTGCTACATAATATGGAAATTAATGATGTGCAGAAATGGATTAATCATTTTTATGGAGAACGAGGCTGGACTACTTATGGTCCTTTTATAAGAGTGGGATTCTTAATGGAAGAGACAGGTGAAGTAGCACGAGCTGTACGCTCCTATGAAATCGGCAGAGATCGACCGGATGAATCGACTCGTACTCCAGAGCAACTGAAAACCGACTTGATTGAGGAAATCGGGGATGTTCTCGGAAATATCGCATTGTTAGCCGACTTATATGGCATCACTTTAGAAGAGGCTTTTACTGCACATAAAGACAAATTAGTGAAGCGGTTTAATTCCTAGGGACGAAGTAATCCTGAAAAAAATAGGACTACAATCGGCACAACCGAATTGTAGCCCTTCATTAATTTACTCTTTAAGCCCTGTTAAGCTTTACCGCCTAATGTATGATTCGAAATTGCTTTGATTATGGTTTCCCAATCATCCGGATGGACTTCGTGGCCCGTTCCTTCCAGGGTTAGAAGCGACGCATTAGGAATTTCCGCAGCAAGTGCCAAGCCATGCTCTATAGGAAGCACCGTGTCTTCTGTGCCGTGGATAACCAAAGTAGGAACCATGATATTTTTTGCCTTGCCCTCGTAGTCGTCATCCCCTGTAAGGAGAGAATGATTAAACATGCTAAGCAAGTTGTTGGCACGTTTTATTTCCATCCTTACTTGTTTATACGCTCTTTTCTCATCGAATTTATGTTTTGAACCACAGAGTATGCTGGAACCTGAAACCAAATAATGGGCTACCGCTTCCTCATTAGACCAATCCAGTGTTGCTCCATCTGCATGGAATGCGAGGATCCGCTCATCCATAGGAGGCAAGTTCCGATCATTATCATCAGATTCGAAAAAACTTGATGCGATCAAGGTTAAGGTTAGAACTTTTTGCGGATGACGTGTAGCAAGGACTTGTGCAATCATTCCGCCTAAGGACATCCCAACGATATTTGCCTGTTCAATATTATAGGCGTCTAGTAACCCAGCGGCATCATTAGCCATATCTATCACGGTATAATTGGAACTCCCAGACTCATAAACAACGGAACGTCCGACATCCCGGTTATCATAACGAATAACGTAACGTCCGGTATCTGCTAATCGCTGACAGAACTCTTCATCCCAATAAACCATAGAACATGTGGCACCCATAATCAGCAATATCGCAGGATTGCTAGGATCTCCAAAACTTTCCGAGCATATATCAATTCCGTTTACTTTTACTATTTTTTCGCTCATTGTTCATTCCTCATTTCATTCGAATTTTATCAATGAATGCACAGTTAAATAAGACTCAATACATTTTCAAAAAAATGGATGATGTCATCATTGAATTGCACCTCAAATTAACGTAAACGAATGAATTTGATAATCACGATAAGCACTCTCCTATTCCATATTGAAGGGTTTTTAACCCAATTCCGATTATAACACAAAAAAGCTATCCCCTGATTTTACGGATCAAGGAGATAGCCTTACTATTTTTCGCCACAAAAATATTCGTTAAATAAATACTTCTTCAACAGTCAAATTACGCTCTTTAGATAAGTCTCTGAACGTAGTCTCATTTATTTTTACCAGAGGTTTGAAAATATCCAACGGATTATTCATAATAATCGTACCTTGCTCACCATTGCTAAGCTGAACGCTCTTACCCACAAAATTCGGCAATAAATGTCCGATCAGAGCTTGTACCGCATTTCCATTCAGCTTGCCAAATCCAAGTTCATGTACCTTGCGAAGAACGTTAATCAGGCCTTGTTTCGGTTGATTCGCTCTTCCTAAGGTCATGCCTACATAAGTATTTGCGACAGCAACAATCTGCGTATACGGGTGCAAGTCCTGTTTACGGAGATTGTTAGGATAACCTGTACCATCCTCGAATTCATGATGCTGAAGCGCCACTAGTGCGGTCTTTTCGTCATTCATCGATTTAAGGATAATGTCGTATCCATACGTAGTATGACGTTTTAGTTCTTCTGATTCTTCAGGAGTTAAGTTATCCGTCTTATTTAAGATATGTGGAGCAATCTGGCTTTTTCCGATATCGTGCAAATAACCGGCTCTACTAATCTCAAATCTTTCGGCTTTTGTATGACCTAACCAAGTCGCTATGTAAAAGGATAACAGTCCGACCTGCAATGAATGATTGTATGTACTGATATCATCACGTTCAAGCAGCAATAATAAAGAAACGACATCCTTTTGTTCATCCAATTTCTCCAGCAATGGCTGCAGCGTATTATCAACATCCGACTGCGTAAAGCTACCCTTGCTGAGTGCTTCCAGAAATATAGATTCATAGTTTTGGATGGCTTGATCAAAATTACCATCTATCCCTTGTGCCACATTCATTTCTTCATTATCCAGCGCCATCATGCGTGGTTCAATATCGACATAATCAATCTGATGCCTCATCAGGATGGTGATTTCTTCTCCGTAGACCACTGTCCCCTTCGGAAGCACGTGTAGGCCAACACTATTGAATGTATCTGCTATTAGACAATCGCCATGTTTGAGATCTGTGACATGAGCTTTCAAAATTCAGCACCCCTTACTATATGTAGGTATATTTTACCTTAAGGATAGCTAAATTCTTCCAAAGTAACAATATGGTTAAAGTCTCATTAAACCACTCGGTTAGTTCAAAAGACCCCCGCGACTTCAGCACCCCTAAATCTATTTTTAGAGATTAAGCCTTACATTTATCCGTCTTACACACTACCTAAAAGGGATTGCTAAATTCAGCGATCACTTTCCCAATCAGCTTATCCTTCGACACAAATGGAGTATCCCACAGATGAGCATCATAGCTTATATTCCGGTTATCTCCAAGAAAAAAATAATGATCGGCGGGTACCGTAACCGGTCCAAAAGTGTAATCCATCTGTTCATTGAGGTAAGGTTCGTTAACCATCGCTCCGTTTCGGTAAAGTTCGCCATCTTTAATTTCCAAGGTATCTCCAGGCAGCCCCATTAGCCTTTTTACATATCTTTTATTCTCATCACCAGCTACAGGTGGCGTAAATACAACAATATCTCCATGCTCCAGTGTGGTCATCCATAACATTTTCTCAACAATTAAGCGATCATTGATTTGAATCGTTGGGATCATAGAGCCCGTTGGAACTCGCATGGCTTCAGCAACATAGGTTCTAACAAACAAAGAAATAACCACTGCGATCATAATACTCGGCAACCATTGCTTCATAAATTTCAACATTATTGCTCACCTCGCATTCATTTTAATGAGTCAAACTTTTTCAGCTGGTTCATATTCAGTTCATATTGTCGTCATGTATAGTTCATCTTCATCGGGTAAGCTTCCTTTAGCGACTCGTTAAGGTAGCTAGAATAAAGCGATTAGAACAGGAGAAGATGCGAGTGAAACCAGAAGAAGAGGTTATAAAAAAAAGGATGAATAAACCGCTGAAAATTATACTTATTTCCTTAGGGGCTTTAGCTACTGCAATAGTACTTTTTCTAGTGACTGTTTTTGTCGCTAATATTTTCCTTAATAAATCGGACCAAGCTAAAATAAAACCCTATGGTCAGTCTGTAAGCGTCGACGGTAAAAATATGAATGTTTTGATTCAAGGAAATGGCGAAGAGACGGTCGTACTCTTACCTGGTTATGGAACGGTGGCACCGGGACTTGATTTTAAACTGCTGATAGATGAACTATCTCCATTTTACAAAGTTGTCGCGATTGAGCCTTTCGGTTATGGATTAAGTGATAGAACTGAAAAAGAACGAACCACGGAAAATATTGTAAGTGAAATTCATGAAGCTGTAAAGCAGCTTAATATTGACCGTTATATTCTAATGGCACACTCTATTTCCGGTATGTACAGTTTGAATTATGTGAACAAATATCCAAACGAAGTGAGTGCATTTGTCGGGATTGATAACAGTATTGCAACAGAAGACAGAACAAATGTTAATATACCAACAGGAAAATTAAAACTACTTAGAAAATCAGGCTTGGGCAGATTGTTATTTAAAACAAGTGGAAACCCCTATGTTGGATTGCCGTTTGATGATGAAACTAAAGAACAATTGAGATTATTTACACTTAGAAACACTTATAATTACACTCACTTAAATGAAGTGGAACATATGTCTTCTAATTATAAAGGGGCTCTAAATTCAACTTTTCCAAAGGATCATCCCCTTTTGCTCTTTGTACAAGGGGATGATACTCTCTTAAAAGATTGGATATCATTGCATGAAGAGCAAGTCAAAAATTCTAAACAAGGAAAATTGGTAAAACTTGATGCAGGACATTATCTGCACCATACCAAATCAAAAGAAATCACTGAAAATTTCAAGACATTTATGGAAGAAATAAAATAAAAAGCGTTTCTTCTATTCTCCATGCTGCAGTCATCGTGTGCAAGTTTCCTTGCATTTCATGACGCAGCATTTTTCTTAGTATTCAAATCTCGAACCGCTCAATAATTCGATTCATTTCCCCATCAACATCAATCGAAGTATTCTTAGGAATATGAATGACGAACAAACCGCCAAAGATCAACTCACATTTGCCTTCATTCTCTATAATTCTATGTTTAAAATCTGCAATGGCCGTTGAATCAACAGCCTCTTTACTAAGCAGCCAAGCGTATCTTTTGAAAGGAGATTTCTGGACGGTCTCTTGGTAATAATAGACTCCATTTTCTTCCTTCACCTGTATAATATCTCCCATTGTAACAGCCGGATTAAAAATCGGTGTCTCTTCAATTCGAAATTTATCTTTGCCAAATGGAGTAACATCGAGGATTTCTATTTCACGGCCATCTGCGTTGAAGCAGATATGGATTCCGGACGATTCTAGCATCGGCACACCTCTATCCTTGTTCAATATCTAATCTTGTTCATTCTAAATAACACAAAACAAAGTAAATACATTAGGCTCGTAATCCCGAACAACCTAAAGATTCCGGGCGTTAATAACATATATAAACTGTAGGGAAAACTCCAGATAAATGCAAGCAGCATTAGCCGACTTCTGTTTAAAAAGACACCTATTGCTAATAACCCCGCCGGTAATAACAACATAATTATACTAATTACAAGAGTGGAGCGATTCGTAATCTCAGCATAAGGATTGATGAATATAAAAATTAGCCATAAAAAAACGGTCATCAAACTGGACATATAACCTATTAGTTTAATGATTGTTAAATTTATGGATGACTCCATCCTATCCCCTCAATTCTTTCGCAATAATTCTCTCCAGCCATTTCCATGGAAGCAGCGTTTTGCCTAAGATTAAGATTCGCGTGCCTTTGCCGATAGGATAACGTAGCCGTGGTGCTTTCATTTCGGTAATACGACCGATAAGATTAGCCACTTGACTAGGGTCAGGCGCTGTCTCAGCAGTATGTTTGGAATATCGTAGCACAGCGTCAAGACGTTCTTTATACGGAGAATCCTCCTTACGTCGAATTTGCTCCATGCCTTTTCCCCATATCGGTGTACGGAAGGAGCCCGGTTCAATTAATACCACCCGTATTCCATAAGGGGACATTTCATGACGCAGGCTTTCGCTGAAACCTTCAACAGCAAATTTAGAAGCTGCATAAGGCGCATAACCTGGAAATCCGGATAATCCGCTTACACTTCCCACATTAATAATCGTGCCGCTCTGCTGTTCTCGCATAATGGGCAGCACAGCTGTTGTCACAGCCACTAATCCAAAAAAGTTCGTCTCCATTTGCCGCCGCCATTCCTCCATAGATATTTCTTCTATGAAACCGCCAATGGCAAAACCTGCATTATTGACTAGAACATCAATTCTTCCAAATGTTTCGTGTACTGAAGATATTGCTATCTCTATAGAATCGCTGTCGGTGACATCCATGGTCATTAAATGAAGCTGCTTTAAAATTCCTGCCTGCTCTGCCTGCTGCACCAGCTCGGCTTTACGGTTTAAATCACGCATGGTTGCTATCACCTTAAACCCCTGTCCAGCCAAATTGAGCGCTGTCAGCAATCCAAATCCACTGGAGGTTCCGGTAATCAGGGCCACTCGATCGTGCCCATACTCTAGATGTGAACTCATATTTACTCCCCTTTGTATTTCACAATTATAAAAACAAGCAAACAAACGTTCTATTGCCCATTGACTATCCATTAATTTCAAGTTATAGTAAGAGCATCTTTTATATTTCTGTGCGGGAGAAGCACCTCGCAAGACAGGCGTCAATGCCTATCTTGGAGGTGCTTTTTTGCGTATATTAACTAATTCATTAAGGAGCTGAGATGAATGTTTAAACCAAAAGGTACCGCCAGATGTAGAAAGAACATTTTCAGAATTAGGGATTTAAAATGGGTGGCTCAATTAGTGCTGGTAGCAGCTTTCCTAACCTGTAACCTTACACTTGTGTCTGCTGCTACTGGCTGGGATGCCGCGCTGGATGACATTAACAGTCTTCATGGTAATTATACCGCGCTTCAAGCCACCCTCAAGACAGATAACTCAGAAATTCAGAAGTTACGCAAGCAGAATAATGACACTCTGAAATCTATTCGTTCCGTCATACAGTCAACAGATCAAGCACTGTTAAGCCGCTTATCTTCAGAAGCAACCTCAGTTCAGAAGAAACACGCTCCCCTTCTGGAACAATACAGCACACTCGGTAAACAGTTTACCGCAGCCAAGAAAGCTAAAGACTTGAAAAAAGTCACATTGCTGGAACTGAAGCGTAATAAACTAAAGGCTGCTGTAACCCTGGCCCGAGCCGAAATTAAGACAAAGACAACCGCTTTGGCAGCCGCTCGCAAGCAAACCGCTGCTAAGCTTAAACCCGTCAAAGATGCGTTAGCACCCATCACTGCTTTAAAGAAACAAATAACTGCCGAAAGTAAGAATCTCACTGTCACGCAGAAAGTACGCGCGGATGCTGACAAACAATATAAAGCAGCTGTTAAGCAAGGTGATGCAGTTAGAGCCGCTACAGAATTGAAATCATCCTATGAGCAAATGAAACGAATTCATTCCATGCAGCAGAATATTTACAGCTGGGAGCAGAAGATCTCGCTAG
Source organism: Paenibacillus sp. FSL L8-0333 (assembly GCF_037965665.1). Taxonomy (NCBI): domain Bacteria; kingdom Bacillati; phylum Bacillota; class Bacilli; order Caryophanales; family Paenibacillaceae; genus Paenibacillus; species Paenibacillus sp. FSL L8-0333. Next base: position 2,591,143 of record NZ_CP150186.1, on the reverse strand, counting down.
CTCTAAGAGCAGCAGAATCTAAACTTCGCTAATGATTAGCCCCACTGGCTCAAATCAGCTTCACTAACATACTAATTAGCTGGGCTGCGGGCACAATCAGGAGCTGAGCAAATATAGTGCCTACAAATCGAGAACCCATCAATACCACATATATTTTTCCTAGCTGATCACGGTATTCTACATTTTCAGTAGCCTTATGGGTAATTAGACCAAGCTGTGGGTCGATAAATATGGTCAGCAGAATAGTCGCCATACCGTTAATCAGTCCGGAAGCTTGAGAAGCAGTCGTGCTATATTGAGGCATTAGATGAGCAGCATACAATGATGATATGACACCTACGGTGTAAAAGGCTGTAACAAAAACATTCATCACAATAAATCGTTTAGGAATCCCCAGGTATCTGAAGTTATATAGATTCACTTTTGGTTTTCTTATGTATTTTCTTGTGTTCTTTAGTTGCCCGATCGTTACACTGGTAAGCAGTTTTGGGATAGAACCCTCAATTTCAAGCTTAGAGATGATTCTCCCAAACAAGCCGACAAAGGTAGGAAAAACAGCAATGGCAATTAATGTTCCTAAGGAAGAAGCCAATAATATAATTCTCAAGTAATTTAGAAGCGGAAAATCAGAATGTATTTTGGCATAATCTACGAATTTAGCCGTCAGTGGAGCTTGGATCATATTTGCAGTTCTTGAGACGAGAACAATAATGCCTGTGAGAGATAAAGCAATGGCTATCTTGTTCAGCTTCACTCCGGCATATCGTACCGAATACGATAAGGTTTCTGCCGTGTGAATAATCATCGTAAGCAAGCATACCACAATCAAACTATTTACCATTTAAAGGTTCCTCTCCAATAAACACTATTTATCATTTCGGTGCACCTTTTGGTGAAAGTATTGATCCAATCCATAACAAAGGGTAATGCCAACCAAATATCTAACGAGGTCGATCCATAGGAATCCTTTTCCGAGAATTAGACCACCCAATACTGTAGATCGGATGCTGTTGATCCACTCCGCTTGATACAGCTGGCTAAATTCTATGCCGAAGCTAAACACCAAACTCCATACAAAGGCGAGCCTTAGCTTTTGATTTACCAGTAGGACCCGAAACATAAAATAAACCATACTGCCCCAAAGCGCATCTCCGAAATGTCTAGATACAAACAAAGGCAGCTGATTCGTGAATACTCTAGAGCTTAACCCCAATACAATAACAACGAGGCAGATACAAGTATAAAAAAGTCTTTCTTTCAAATCATTGATCCTCATTTCCAACCTCTATCCAGCGTCTGACTTAAAAGTGATGCTTGCGATAATACTAATCATTGCGATATAAAACGGATAAATAATCATGGCTCCTATTATGATCAGTCCTGTTACCGGTGCAGGTTTATCTGCAGGTTCTGTGATTGGGTACCAACAAGCCTGAAATTCTGCTGATTCGATAAATATTCAATGGCAGCTCTATTACAACAAATAACATAAAGGCATAAAGTACGCTTAGTGCATTCAGCTTTATAAAATATTTCATCTGTTCAGCACTTCGGAGTCCCACAGCCGCTCCACATGGGTAAGCTCCAATTCTTCAAATTCCAGCTTATAAATATCCGGCTTGGACGTCTGTTCAAAGAACTCATATCCATACTTCTTATCGAAGTAATTCAGGATAATGGTCATGATATTCCCGTGCGTACCTAAAGCGATTTTGCCGCCTTTATGCTGTTTAATTAATTGCTTGATAACAGGAATTGCACGCTCTTGTGCTTCCTGAGTACTCTCTCCATCCGGCATTTTATAATGCTTGTCGCTAAATGATGTCCGAATGCCCTGCAGAAAGTCATCTTCACTAATTTCAATCTCGACACTTCCGATTGCTCGTTCTCTGAGTTCTTCATACAGTTCAATCTCTTGGTTCGAAGCTTCTGCCAAATACTTGATCGTCTCTACGGCTCGTCTATATGGACTGGAGACAAAATGTGTAATTTTCTCCTCCGCCAAAAGCTCTTTGATTCTATAAGCGTCTGCGTGCCCTTTTTCGGATAATCCCCGTTCCCGCTCATTCCCTAATACAAAAGGTGACACTGCATGTCTAACCATATAAATGTAGGTCTTCATGAGGCACTCCTCTCAGTCACTCAAATATCGTTGCAGTCTTCTCTCGGTCTTTTATAAAAATCTCTCTAGGATATAGAATTGCAATCTCTGGCAGCTCGTTCTCTTTGAAAAATTTAAATTCTTCGATCTCCCCATCTATAGCTCTAAGCGTTCCTCTGATGATAGAGCACTCAAATACAATAACCGTATATTCTACCTGATCGCCATTACTATATTCGTATCTATATTTCGCTCCACCAAAAACACCTAAAATAGACATAGGATGAACCATCAACCCTGTCTCTTCATATACCTCTCTGCGTAAGGTTCTTCCAGGACGCTCCCCTGGCTCAATCGCTCCCGCAGGCAATCCCCACAAAGATTCTCCTGGCTTGCGGATGAACAGAATCTCATCCTCTTTATTTCTTATTACTGCAGCTACGGAAGGCATCATTAATAATTCTGAGCCCACTTTCCCACGAATTCCTTGATAGTACTCAGACATCGGCATATTGTTCATCCATCCTCTCCGTAAATGGGTTTATAATCTTTCTTTTAAAAAGCTGATCACATTTATTTTCTCACCGTCTGGCTGAACATTACATTGGGATAACTCGACATTAAACCGCTCACCTGTCTCTATTAGTTCAATCGCCTTGCATACATATTCGATCTTCCCAGGACTATTACTCCATGCATCTCTTGTATCATCCTTTACCCAATGAAGCTCTTTACCATTAGAATAGAAATCATGAATTAACCGTCCACTATCCGTGGTTGGCTCAATCAACATCAGGTTATCCCCTTTACCTTCACTAAACCTTTGAACCGTTTCTTTTATCCTGTTTAAATCTTTTTGATCAAAATGTATTAAAATATCATCATGTTTAGACTCATCTGAGCCTGGCTTACCTAGATCGGCCGCCAAAACGCCTACAAGCACAGCAATCATAAACAACTGAACAATGATTATCCATGTTCTAAATTTCATAGTTCCCCCTAATTTTTTTCCTTGGACTTCCCAAAAACCCACTATATGTATATTAGACATCACTATGAAGTAATCCTTTAGATTTCACAATATGCATAGCCAGGGACAAAAAAAGCTTCCGAACTCAAAAAATCCTGAGCTCCGGAAGCAGTTACAATGAGGTGAGACTTAGTGTTTACCTTTTGTGCCAGCAAGCTGTACGATCATAATGACAAGAACGAGCAAAGCAATGAGCTGATCAATACTCATCTGCGTCCGCCTCCTATCCCAAATGAAGGATGGCTCATCGGACGGCATTTCCTCTCCCAAGGACACTGCTTCGTTCCCCTTATACACACTATGTATCCTGCAACCTATTTATTACTTAAAGAATAACCTGCCCGTCCATACGTGCGAGTTCCTGCTCGACTTCATCCAGCTGATCTTCGCCAAATACTTTAAACCCATTTTTCCTCAACAGCTCCGTAGTGGTGCCCTCTCCCGGTGCTTTCGTATCTTTAAAGGTTCCATCATAAATATACAGGCTTCCGCATGAAGGACTGTCTTGTTTTAAAATAGCTAATGCAACCTGATGCTCCCTAGCCAGCTTTAGTGTGGCTTGAGCCCCCTTCATAAATGGCTCGGTAACATCCGTGCCCGCCCCCGTCACTACCCGATCTCCTTGCCGCTGTGCGTCAGGACGAGGGGTTGGCAAACCGCCCACTACCTCTGGACAAATATGGACAAAACGCCCTTCCTCATACCACTTTAGGAATCGGGCATCGAGACACGGAACATCGCCATTATCATAACGTACTTTATGCCCTAACAGACATGCGCTCACTAGAATCTTCCCTGTCATCGTTATCGCCACCAGTCCGTCTAGTATTTAATATATTGCTATATTATTTATGACTAGAAACGGATATGCAATATCGAAATGCCTGTTCACGAAATGTTTGTGCTTGATACACAAAAGAAGACTCATTGTATACATATAGGAAACCATTATTTCTGATATTGAGGGGTTTTCTCCATCCGATATCGGCTCCAGCAGGTCCATAATAAATCCGCCATAAAGTAGAACCCCACGATCGGAAGCACGAATTTCCAAATAGGCTGAACACCCGAATATAAAAGCTCCATAAGCGGCTGAATTACATACACACTAGCTACTGAAAGCCCCCACCAATATAGAGAAAAACGCAGGCAAATATGCCCTTGCAGTTGATAAGACATTCCTGAGTAATCCCACCATTGCTTATGGAATACCGTTTTTAACAGCCAACCGCTTATAAATTCAACAGCAGAAGGAATGATTAGCGCAAGAAATAGGAAAAGCGGAAGTGGCAGCGTCAAATCTCTAGCAATCAATAGCAATAGTGGAGCAAAGCCATACATCGGCTTAAATGGACCTTTTAGAAATCCTTCTTTGCGAAAGCTCCCATTACTGTATAGATTATAGGTCCCTTCCAATACCCAGCCTAAAAAGGAATAGACCATAAAATAAAAAAAGTATTGGCCCACCACAGTAACTGCTATATCTCCACTTAACGAAAATATAGGAATAATCATGACCTAATCCCGCCTCTCGTTGTTATTATTTTCTTAGTTGCCCATCCGGCCCTATTATGTCTTGATCGTTCAGGAAATATACGCACAAAAAAGACATAACCCAAAAGGTTATGCCTTCATTCCAGAATTCCAGGAGTAAAAGTCTCCCACTCGTTACTTTCTAATTATTTATGCTCTTCTTCATGAGGTGTCGTCAGCAACTGATCGTCGTTTTGTTTCTTCAGTGCATCCATCTTAAGCTCACTGCGTACGCCAAAGTTTGAACCGTACTTTTTCTCAAAGTTTCCTGCGAGAGCCTCACCACGTTTTTGCCGGTAACGGCTGTTCTCATTTCGACTACGCATTCCATTTCCTCCCCATTGGCAAAGATCTGTGAAATTTGCGAAAAGCTAAGACGAACTTGGAGAAAACACTCTGATGAGGTTGTACTTTTATTTATTATACAATACTTACTACAATCATCAACAAAAACAGACTGTCCCCTAAAGGACAGCCTGTCTTCCGAATCATTTACTCCAAATTATCGGGAAGCGGATCTGGGTGTGAGGATTCAGCAGGTTTGGCTACCCACTCATCTGCCTCTGGCTCGATGTCTACACCGTTCTCCATCTTCTTAATTTCAGCTAATGAATCGCCTTCTTTATTTTCCTTGTTGCGGATTTCCGCTTCATCTTGTGTGTGATCGGACATGTGAAATCCTCCTCAGGTGCTTTGCTTTTTTTGTTCCTTAGTTATAGTTACCCGATGGAGTGTTTTGCAAACATAGTCCAATTAAAAGAATAATTTAAGGGTACATCATCCACGCTACAAGTGGGCCGATACAAGAACCAACTATCGCGCATACAGTCATCGCAACCGAGCTCATCGAAACGGATTGTTCACCATATTCCAAGGCCTTTGCTGTTCCTAGAGCATGAGAAGCAGTTCCGAGACCAATTCCGATTCCAACCTCACTACGAATTCTAAACAGCTTGATGATAAAAGGTCCGCCAATCGCACCAGTAAATCCAGCAATCATAACAAATACGGAAGTTAAAGAAGAGTCCCCACCTAAGCTGTTCGAGATCTGTATCGCTACAGGTGTAGTGATCGATTTAGGTAATAAAGATAAAACATATAATTTAGAGAATCCTAGACCTGCCGCCAAAAGCAGTCCACTAAACATCCCTATAAGCAGTCCCACAATCGCTCCGCCCAGAATCGCCGGGAGATTCTCAATCAACACATTACGTTGTTTATATAATGGGTAGGCTAACGAGACTACAGCAGGACCGAGCAGCTGATTAATCCATTGGCCGCCTATCATATATGTATCATACGGAATATGAAAATATAGCAGTAAAGTTACAACAATCACTGTTGCTGTAAGCGCGGGAATAAGTACAGGAATACGAAATCGTCTATATACTACTGACATCATCAAATAAATAGCTACGTTAAGCAGTACAATACCTGTTGCGATAAAAAACATTATATTTCCTTCCCCTTTTCGCTTAGTCTCTTGCCGCTCCAACCCGCTTTCAGCTTGTTGTTTACACTAGTAAGCCATTGGCTAGAATGTGCAGCTGCGGCAATCGTGAGAACACTGCTAACGATAAGGATTAGGATTAATAGTAAACCTCTACCACTAAAGATATCCATATGATTCACGATCCCAGCTGTCGCTGGAATAAAAAATAACGGAAGATAAGCTAATATCGTTGTTGCACCCTCTTCAATCCACTTCACAGGCACGACCCTGAATAGCAATAGAACAAAAAGTAACAGTAATCCTACGATACTCCCGGACACGGGGAGATGCAGTTGCTTTTGCAGATAGTCCCCAGCCAAGTAGAACAAATATAGCAGGAACACTTGGATAATAATGCGAATGATTTTCATGATGCAGGATCCCTTCATTATTAAGTTAAAGCGATAGCGCTAATATTGAGTCACCTTCATAAGGGTATCAGAGTTTTCATGAAACTTTCAATTACTTTTTGAATCTTATAAGAAATATCGCAAAAAAACCTGCAAAATCCCCAGAATACAGAGACTTTACAGGCTCAAAGATTAAGATTCAATTTCGTTAAACCCACTGAATTACTTGCTCTGCACCTTGACGCGTCTTACCACGTGGTTCATTCAGGCGATATCCGAAAGCTGCCATACAAGAGATTCCAAAATGCTCAGCGTCCATAATACCTTCTTCTGCCAATATCTGCTCAACCTTTACTTTATCGAAACCTTCTATTGGGCAGGAGTCGATCCCAATTAACGCAGCTGATGTCAGCATATTCCCAAGTGCCAGATAAGTCTGCCGGCAGCTCCATTCGAACATCGCCCGCTCATTCGCCATCAGTCCGAAATCAACCTTCAAGAACTTATCAAAAACTTTACGTTTTCCTTCCATTACTTGCGGAGGCAACTCCTGCACATTCTCCATGATCCCTTTAATATAATCGGAGTCAGCAGCCATATCTTTAGGAAGACGTGAGAGAATAAGCACAAAATGGCTTGCGGTTGCCAATTGCTTTTGTGCTCCCCAGGCATTAGGACGTAATTTCTCACGTACTTCCGGACTTTGCACTACCACAAAACGCCAAGGCTCGAATCCAAATGAACTTGGTGACAATCGTCCAGTTTCCAATATAAATTGAAAGTCCGATTCACTAATTTTTTTATGGCTATCGAATTCTTTAGTTGCATGTCTGAACTGATATGCAGACAGGATTTCATTCTTGTTTAACGATAAAGTATCCATGAGTAACACTCCCTTTACTTGATTAGAATCGACGGGCATTTGACTGTTTGCCGATCACATGCTTAATATTAGTGTATATATCACTTCTTTAAAAGTACGCACAATAATGTTATGTAGTATACAAAATGATACCATGGGAGTTGAACAGCTATGCGTGACCGAAAAGGTGGCTTCGGAAATTTCCCGGAAAGCAATAAAGAAGCTTGCCCTGTAGAATTCACACTGGACGTTATAGGAGGCAAATGGAAAGGAATTCTCATCTATCACTTGATTGATGGCACGAAACGTTTTAACGAATTCCGCCGGATCTGCCCGGGAATTACCCAACGTATGCTGACCCTGCAACTAAGAGAGTTGGAAGAGGATGGGGTTGTACACCGTGAGGTCTACCATCAGGTTCCCCCAAAAGTCGAATACTCTTTAACTGAATTCGGCAAGACACTGATTCCTATTATTAAACTCATGAAAGATTGGGGCGAGGTGTACAAAACAAAACAGCTTTCCGCAGAAAGCTGTCCTGAAAGTACAGATATAACGGTGTAGCTTAATGCTGCACCTTTTATTTTTCCCCATTAAAAAACGCTTCCGCCTTTTCCTTATGTTCGTTGGTTACCTGACCGGATATCGCTTTAATGCCTGCTGCGATAATCGCTGCATCATCTGTAAATCCAAGGCCTAGAATCGCATCGGGTATAGCATCTATAGGAGAAATAAAATAAGCCAATGCACCGAAAGCAATTCCTTTCGCCCATAAAGGTGTCTTAGCGTCGACGGCACAATAATACATCGCGATAGCATCTTTAGTAAATGGAATTTTGCCTGCAAACTTTTTAGTTTTCGTCCAAAAATTTTGCGTTACCATTTCCTCATTTTCTTTGCTATATGGAAATTCCTCTGCAGTGAGCTCCATGCTATTCTTGACCTTATCTTTCTTCATTGCCGGTTCCCTCCGAAAGGTTCATATGACGTACATACCTAAAGTATTCCCTCAATTGAGGTTTATATCTTTAAGATAAACTAAAGTCCGTATCCTGAACCTACTTACGATTAATCGATCGCTTTGATTTTCGTTAAATCGCTGCTGCATAACACTTCAAGATTATTAAAGATTCGCTCTGCATCCCAATCCCACCACTTCAGCGCTTCAAGATATTCGATCATTTCATCATCAAAACGTTGTCTAATCACTTTGCAGGGATTTCCTCCAGCTACACTATACGCCGGGATATCCTTTACAACTGTAGAATTGGCTGCGATAACTGCTCCGTTTCCAATATGCACACCTGGCATAATCGTAACATTTTGTCCAATCCAAACATCGTTTCCGATGACTGTATCACCTTTTAGCGGCAGATCTTTTAAATCCGGGACCGCCTGTTCCCAGCCATGTGCCATGATATTAAACGGATAGGTCGAAACCGAATTCATCCGGTGGTTGGCACCATTCATGACAAATTCAATGCCTTTGGCAATCGCGCAGAATTTTCCAATAATAAGCTTGTCGCCAATAAAATCATAATGATGAGTCACACGTTCCTCAAACTTCTCTGCACCGTTTATATCATCATAATAGGTATAATCGCCAACAATGATATTGTCTCTTGTAATCGCATTTTTTATATAGCAGATACTTTTAATTTGATCATTGGGATAGAGCGTATTCGGGTTCGGTCCATATTGTTTCATAGTTTACGCCTCGCTCTCTTTTGGATAAAACATAGCAGAGATCAGAGCTGAATTCAAATAATGTACGATTTATAAACAAAAAAAGCGGCCACCTGCTGGTAACCGCCTATCTATTATCTACTTATATTGTCAAAGCTCGTTCTGCTTCTACTTCTACCTCTATCTTTTCGATAAAACCTCTGCCTCATACTGTTTTACTTCATTTAGCCAGCTTTCCCGGACCGGTACGCCATTCTTCGCACAATAATAATCCCAAATGGCTCCAAACGGATACGATTTAAATTCCTCGACCAAGGCAAGTCTTGAAGTGTAATCTCCATCCAGCTCAATTTGCTTCAATTGCTCGATTGGCTCCAGCATGGCACGAAGCAAAGCTTTTAATGTATTTCGTGTTCCGATCACCCAAGCAGCAACATGATTGATGCTTCCGTCAAAAAAATCTAATCCAATATGCGTTCTGTCCAGAAACTGGCCACGAACCAGTTCACGGGCAATCTCGAGCAGCTCATCGTCCATAGTTACCACATGATCACTATCCCAGCGTACTGGACGGCTAACATGCAGCAGCAATTGATCCCCAAACAGCAGCCAGGAAGACAGCTTATTCGAAATCGTCTCAGTTGGATGGAAATGCCCAGCATCGAAGCACACCGCCTTGCCCCGGCTTAGCGCATAACCCATATAGAATTCATGTGAGCCAACCACGTAACTTTCCGAACCAATACCAAACAGCTTACTTTCTACAGCATCAATGTTATATTGCTGATCGATTTCCTCGCTGAAGATTTCATCGAGTGACTGCTGAAGCCGTACCCTTGGTGACAAACGGTCGATCGGCGTATCTTTATAACCATCTGGAACCCAAAAATTAGTCACACAAGGCTGACCTAATGCCTGGCCAAAGGACTCGGCGATTCGACGTGAGGCCTTGCAATGAGCGATCCAGAAGTTGCGGATTTCAGGATCTGGGTGGCTCAGTGTGAAGCCATCGTTTGCTTTTTCATGAGAAAAACAGGTAGGATTGAAATCCAATCCGAGTCCCCGCTCTTTGGCCCAGCTCACCCATCGCTCAAAATGCTTAGGCTCTAAAGCATCGAGATCTACAGTCTCTTCTGTATCCGCATAAATAGCATGTAAATTTATTTTATGTTGGCCTGGGATGAGTGCAAGGGCCTGTTCCAAATCACGGCGCAGCTCCTCCGGATTCCCGGCCCTCCCCGGGTAACTTCCAGTGACTGCGATCCCGCCGCTCAGTTCTTTTTCCTTATTCAAAAATCCCTTCACATCATCACCTTGCCAACAATGCAAAGAAATCTTAATTTCCGCTAGCTGCTGCAACACCTTATCTACGTCGATCCCATGCTGTGCGTAAAGCTTTTTCGCTTCATTGTAGCTGTTCTGAATGCTCTGTAAGCTCTCTTTACTCTGCTCCATGATTGAGCCTCCTGATTTTTAGCTTAGTGTGTTTTAGGTGAGGCACTTTTGCCTCTCTTTGGCTCGCGTGCCTCTTAACTTAGCTACTAATTAACGGCCTGCAGCCGGGCGAACTGTGCCAAAGCCGCCTTTTTGGTCGTGGGGTCCATCCCCTTCGGTATATAAGATGTAACTTGGAATGAACGACTTATAATTTCTCTCGCCTCTTGAAGATCATTTACAGCACCCGTGCTGATCATCTGCACCACTAGATTGCCTAAAGCCGTAGATTCCGTTGGTCCGGCGTGAATTTCCATCTCCAGCAGATCTGCCGTAATCTGGCACAACAGACCGTTATTCGCACCTCCGCCAACGATATGCAGCCTCTCTAAGTTGTCACCCGTCAATTGCTGGAGATCCTGAATGTAGAAATAATAAGATAAAGCAAGACTATCAAATACACATCGAGCCATTTCCCCAGGCGTTTGAGGAACCAACTGTCCTGCTTCCACACAATAGCTGCGGATCTCGTCAATCATGCTCTGTGGATTCATGAATCGTTCATCATTGCAATAAATGATTGATCTAAAAGGGATTTCTTGTGCTGCCAGCTCTACCAGCTCGCCGAAGCTGTATTGTCCGCCGTACTCCTCACGAACCTTTTGAATCAACCACATGCCCATAATATTCTTAAGAAACCGGAATGAGCCGTAGGCTCCCCATTCATTCGTATAGTTGCGTAACATTGCCTCTGGACTTGTGATGGCTGAACCCCGTTCCACCCCGATGAGTGACCAAGTACCACTACTGAGAAATCCCCAGTTCTCGCTGTTTGCCGGAACCCCTAATACAGCTGATGCTGTATCATGAGAGGCTACTGCTATGAACTCGCAATCTGGAAGATCACAGCGAGCCGCCAAGTCCTCCGTCAACCTCCCAACGGGTTCCCCAGGTTCTGTTAAGGGAGGGAATTGCTCTTTTGAAAGACCAAGCACCGACAGAAGATCCTCATCGTAATCACGAGTGTGAAGATTCAGCATCCCAGAGGTGGAACCTATCGTCACTTCACTAATCTTGCGACCCGTAAGCCGATAATAAAGATAATCAGGGACCAGCAGGATGGAATGTGCTGCTTCCAGCTCCGCCTGATCATGCACAAACAGCTGATACAACGTATTAATCGGGAGATATTGTATCCCCACTTTTTCGTAAACGCTTTCAGTTGAGATATTGCGATGCAGCCTCTCTATCGCTCCATCCGTTCGGGAGTCACGATAAGAAAAAACCTCATGGATCCGCGCTCCCTCCTGATCGAGAAGTACATAATCGACACCCCAAGTATCGATGCCCACGGTGCAGCGCTCGATCCCTCTAGCCTTGGCCTGCTGTAAGCCCTTGACGATTTCAGCAACTAAATAATCTATATTCCAATATAGATTACCATTTTGTTCAGCGAATCCATTACTGAAGCGATGAATTTCTTCTATAGACAGGGTTCCTCCCGGCTGCTGCAAGGTTCCACAGACCACTCTCCCACTAGAGGCTCCGATATCAACAGCAATATGATTCTGAATTTGATTATGAGCTTGTGTATTCATCCCTATACAACACTCCTTATCTCCTATCAGCCTACTAGCAAAGCGAATACGATTCCTGGACCATGCACGCCTATCGTCAGATCATTCTCAATATCCGCTGAACGGCTAGGTCCGGAGATAAAATGAATGCCCGCCGGCAGCCCCGATGGCCCAGCTTCATCAAAATCAATAAGCACCTCACCGAGACGAGTCTTCAGCCGCTCCAATGGAACGATGGCAATTAATGCGGTAGGCAATAAGCTGACTGAACGGCCTTTATTCTCAGAGGACAGCACAGAAATGGAGCCTGTATAAGCAACTGCATAATCCGCAATCACAATTCCAATATCAGCCTCTGCCGCCCTAGCTTTCCATGTCTCCTGATCATCTGTATTCCAGACAGAGACCCGTGTATCTGTGAGTTCCTCCTCTAGTCGAAGTACTGCTAGCTCGGTGACATTTTGCCGGAGAATATACCGTGCGAGCATCTCATTGACTTTGCTGACGATGAAAGCCTTGGCTTCATCCATATCCTTCATACGAAATACATGACCACCTGCGCTTTGAAAATTCGCCGTAAATTGTTCAATCCTTTCCTCCGGACTCCACTGGAATTGCTGCCAGTACTGCGGTGCGCCGCGAAAAGGATGTGCAGGAGCTTCAGTAATTCTCGGCCGCTTCAGGCGGCGAGCGATATCATTCATGAATGCCTGCTGCTGTTCACGTGAATCCTGCTCCATACGTTCCAACCAGTTACTGTGCGTCTCTTCAGTCATGCCCGGCCCCTCCTTCCAGCTCTTCCCGCTTCCGCTTCGCTAGTAAATCTTCCATTCGCTTCTGTATCACAGGGTCCATTTCGCGACTGTTCTTATCTAGCTCCTGTTGCAGCCCCTTCCAGCTCTCACGGAAGGATTGATCTGCCAGCTTCGGGGCGATCCGATAATTGTTCCAACCTTTCAGCGGGCCCAGTTTCGACGGAATTCCTCCGTCTCGTACGAGCAGCTTTTGCCCGATTCTACCTACCTTCATCACATTACTAAATCGCTGTGACTTCGCCATGATCGCCCCAAAACCCTTCATGCCGAGACCTTCTGCCTTATCCCCATAACCACGTTCTACCTTACGCCGCCGTAAATAGATGAGCATATCATGCAGAGGGATTTTGACCGGACAGGCTTCATAACATGCTCCGCACAGGCTAGAGGCTGAGGCGATGTCATCCCATTGATCTACATTTTTATTCAACGCCGGAGTCAACACCGCTCCTATAGGTCCGCTATACGTTCCTCCATATGCATGACCGCCAATATGACGGTAGACAGGACAAGCATTCAGACAAGCTCCACAGCGGATGCAGTTCAGCAGCTCCTGAAACTCAGGATCGCCTAGCTGCTCAGATCGACCATTATCAAGAATAATAATATGTTGCTCTTCCGGCCCATCACCGTCATTATCCCTGCGGGGACCAGAAATACCCGACATATATACCGTTAACTTCTGCCCTGTTGCCGAACGAGGCAATAATGTAGCCATCACTTCAAGATCACTCCACGAAGGAATAATCCGCTCCATCCCCATCAGGGTAATTTGCGTTTTCGGTAAAGTGGTGACCATACGAGCGTTACCTTCATTCTCGAACAGCACCATCGAACCCGTCTCTGCAATAGCAAAGTTACAGCCAGTCATTCCGATATCCGCATCAAGGAACTTCTCTCTCAGCTTACGCCTTACAAATCCAGCAAGGATAGTAGTTTCGGGCAAAAGCTCCTCTCCTGCCTCTTTGGACAACAGCTCGGCAATCTGGTAGCGGTTCTTATGAATCGCCGGAATAATGATATGTGACGGGGTTTCCCCGGCAAGCTGGATAATATACTCCCCCAGATCCGTCTCTATGGTCTCCACACCAATGGATTCCAGCGCCTTATTTAAATGCAGCTCCTCTGTAACCATTGATTTGGATTTGACCACAGAAGCTGCCTGTTTTCGCTGCGCGATTTCAAGGGCAATCTTCACAGCCTCTTCACCCGTTGCTGCAAAATGAATATGTGTGCCGTTTACTCTTGCCTTGTCTGCAAAAAGGTTCAGATAGTAATCAAGATGGGCGATCGTGTGTAGACGGATTTGCCGCCCACGTTCACGCCACTCTTCCCAGTGGCCATGATCGTTAGCCGCTTTTTGTTTTCCATCACGCAGTCTCTCCGTGGTAAAACGAACAGCCTTGCGTAAAAAGTCATTATTCAGCGCCAAGTCTGCACGTTCTTTTACTGTAGCTGGCTTTCTATTCTCTGAACCCGCCTTGGGATTGGTGGTAGCTTGGCTCATTTATCAGTCACCCCCTCATACAGCAGTTCTGCTAAATGCATAACTCGAACGGGTTCGCGGCGGTAACGCAGATTCCCGGCAATATTCATCAGACAACCCATATCCAGACCCGTTAGGATTTCTGCTTCCGTCTCCAGCACATGATCTGATTTCTCAGTGACCATTGCCCCGGAGATATCAGACATTTTCACGGCAAAGGTTCCACCAAACCCACAGCAGTCCTCAGCAAAAGGCAGTGGCACCAGCTCCATCGCCTTCACATTTTGCATAAGCTGCATAGGTTCGTCGCGAATCCCTAGAATCCTTGTGCCATGACAGGAAGGATGATAGGTAACCTTATGCGGAAAGACTGCTCCTAGATCAGTTACGCCAAGTACCTGCACCATAAACTGGCTAAATTCATAGGATTTGCGTTGCAAATTCTGCGCCTTGACCAGATTAACCGGATCATCCTGAAACAGCTTAGGGTAATGATGAAGCATCCCCGTACAGGATCCGGAAGGTGCAATGACAAAATCACTGTCATCAAAAGCCTGTAGAATCGTAAGTGCAGCTTGCCGCGCTTCATTCCAATATCCACTGTTGTACGCAGGCTGTCCGCAGCAAGTCTGCACCTCCGGGAACTCCAGCTGTACGCCATACCTGGCTAGCAGACGAGCCATGGCTTCCCCGACCTTCGGGAACACGGCATCGCTGACGCAAGTTATAAACATCGATACCTTCATGCCTTCACCTCCTGCACAACTATTTACTACACCGTCGTTATTGCGATGTTCAGCTTCTGCAACTGCTTCATTTGTTCTCCAACAGGGTTGTAATCCGTTATTAGGACATCCACATCACTAGGAGCCGCAAAATGTGTGAACGCTTGTATTCCAAATTTACTGGAATCACATAATAAGATCACTTGCTCCGCTATAGAAATCATCTTTCGTTTCACCATAGCTTGCAGCTCATTTGATTCACTAGCGCCACGTTCGAGATGAAATCCTTTGCAGGAAAAAAACATCTTATCCACGTGATACAATTCAAGCGAACGTTCTGCTAAATGACCAACATAGGACATTGATCTGCGGCTCAGCTGTCCGCCTGTAGAAAAGACCTCGATCCGCTCCTTCCCGCTTAACTCTGCTGCCACTCTAGTAGAATTGGTCAACACAGTAAGCGGCATATCCGGCAAATGCGAAGCCATATACCAAGCCGTTGTACTGGCATCCAGCAGAATTCGATCGCCCGGCTTAATCATCATTACCGCCTCGCGGGCAATCCGCTGTTTCTCCGCTGCATTCATGATTTCTCGTTCGGCATAAGGGGTCTCCGGTTGCCGGTCACGCAGGCTAACTGCTCCGCCATGCGAACGCAGCAACCGCCCCGCTTTTTCCAATCGATCCAGATCGCGGCGAATGGTTTCTTCCGTCACTTGGCATAATGTACTCAATTCTGAGACACGGATACTGCCGCGTTCATTCACTAGTTCTACGATTCGTTCATATCTGTCTGCAATCAGCATGATTTCCCTCCGTTATCCCTATCTATATTCAAGCTACCTCTTATCTAGTAAAAGCTGCTGGCACTCCACCGTCGATTGTCAGCATACAACCCGTAGTTTTCTCTGACTTGGAAGAAGCAAAAAAAGCAACGCCTTCGGCAATATCACGCGGATAAATATTAACTAGCAGCGTCGTGCGTTTACGGTAATGCTCCTCTAATTGATCCGGCTCAATCCCGTAAGCAGCCGCCCGTTCATTACGCCAGTTCGAATTCCAGATGGCTGATCCCTGTAAAATTGCATCGGGCAGAATCGTATTGGCACGGATGCCAAACTCTCCGCCTTCAGCTGCTATACAGCGGGCCAGATGGGCTTCGAGCGCCTTGGCAGAACTGTAAGCCGAAACGCTTTTTCCTGCAAAAATAGAATTTTTGGAGCCGATGAACACCATGCTGCCACCGATTTTTTGCTCCTTCATCACTTTAAAAGCTTCGCGTGCAACGAGGAAATATCCTGTGCCCAGTACAGAAATATTCAAGTTCCACTCTTTTAATGAAGTCTCATCAAACGGACTGGAGGTTGCAAGCCCAGCATTATTAACGATAATGTCGACCCCGCCATAAAAAAGTGCTGTCTCCGCATATGCTGCGGTTACCTGCTCTTCCTGAGTTACGTCCATTTTAACGGCGAATGCACGATTTTCACCATACTTAGCGTTAATCTCTTCCGCTACTTTTTGTGCACCCTCCAGATTGAGGTCTGCCAATACAACATGCGCTCCTTCTGATACTAAACGACGAGCCGTCTCACTCCCAATTCCCCCGGCACCACCTGTAATAAAGGCAACTTGACGGGAGAACTCCGCTTCTGCCGGAGCCAGTGATAATTTATATAATTCCAAGGGCCAATATTCCACATTGTACGATTCATTCTCACTAAGAGAGACGAAATCTCCCAGTGCAGTAGCTCCGCGCATAACAGCAATCGCCCGGTGATACAAGGCTCCGCTGATCTTAGAATTGCTCCAGCTTTTACCTGTGTTGATCATGCCCACGCCAGGAATCAGGATCACACGTGGCGCAGCCTCGAACATTACATCGCCCTCATGTTTATTACGGTCGAAGTATGCTTTGTACTGCTCCTTATAAGCGCTAATCGCTTCGCTCAGCTTCGCCTTCAAGCCATCGATATCATTGGTGTTTGGCTCCCACGCAACAAAAAGCGGCTTCATTTTGGTATGTACCAAATGATCCGGACAAGCTGCGCCTACATCAGATAACTTCTCCGAGTCAGCCCCTCCTACGAAACGCAGCACATCCTCCGCATCATCGAAGGTCAAAATCATTTTACGCTCATCGCTAACTGCGCCTCTGATCAGTGGCATCACTGCGGCCGCTACAGCCCGTCGCTCTGCTTCTGGAAGTGCTTCTGATTTGCGGCCGCCAAATAGGTTCTGATCTTCAATTCTTTCTTCAATATAACTTTCCGCTTCGTTAATTATGGAGATTGTTTTGTCATAACAAGATTCAGGTGTATCCCCCCAAGTCACGAGACCGTGTTTCTCCATCAGCACTAATTCAGCTTTCGGGTTTGCGAGCACACCTTCGGCAATCATTTTGGATAAAGTGAAGCCTGGACGGATGTAAGGCACCCATACGAAACGATCCCCATAAATCTCACGGGCAATTTCCTTACCGTTATGCGCACAGCATAAGCTGATAATGGCATCTGGATGCGTATGATCCACATGTTTGAAAGGTAAAAACGCATGCAGCAACGTCTCGATGGAAGCACGCGGATGTTTAGGGTCAATCATACAATTTGCGAGATAAGCTACCATCTCTTCATCTGGCATTTCATCACGTTCAAATAACGGGGCAATATCCTGAAGCCTTAGTCCGGTAAAATTGCCTGCTTTCATCGTAGCGAGGTCAGAGCCGCTGCCCTTCACCCACATTACTTCTACCTCGCGCCCGCGAAAATCCAATTCTATCGTTTTGCTGGAGGTATTCCCTCCGCCAAAGTTACAGACTCTGCGATCTTCGCCCAGCAGATTAGAGCGGAACACTAATGCATCCAATCCCCCGTTTAATTTCTTTTCCCGAGATGAATCCCATAAGTTTTGTACCATTTGTGAATACCTCCGTTTTTGAATGTTTGTTTTTTTGTTTATTTTTGTTTGTTTTGATTTTAAACTATTTGTTTGTGTTTGAATAGAGCGCTTTCAACAAAATTTTAAATTATTTTCACATTTTAGACGAATCTACATTGGATGAACTACAATAACCTCGTGAATAACAAAAAAGAGCTGCCTCTTGGCAACTCCTCCACTATTTTTCAAACCAGCTTAAAGGGTGATCCAGTAGTTACATTTTTCATCCTTAATGCCATGTAGTTTTCCTTTGTTCGCTTCAATAACCTTTCTCGAAGATATATTGTCCGGCTCACAAGTCAGCATGACCTTATCAATCCCCATGTCCGCAGCTTTTTTTAACAGCTCTGCCAAAAAAATCGTACCATAACCTCTTCCTCTCTCACTGGGTCTGATACTATAGCCAATGTGTCCACCTGACTTCCTCAATTGATCATTTAAGGAATGTCTTAATTTTCCGACACCAACGGGATAGGAGTCAATCAGTAGCCAGTAGTTGGTCTGTGCTACATACTGTGGTGGAAGATTATCACCTTGTGAAAGTGCTATCCTCTCCCGGATGAAATCAGGAAATTGACTGAAAGCCAGATTAAATCCATTGTTGACGAATCCATTTTCCCCCGGACCTATCTCCACAATCATCTCAAAAATATCGCGTCCATCTGAAATGCTAGCTTCCTTTAGCTCAACAAGCATAATAATCCCCCCTAGAACGTTATTAATAACTTCCCTATCAAAAATTTACCGCAAAAAAGACCGGCATGCATTATTTAATTGCACAATCTACAACTAAAATGTACTTCAATGCTCACGCCTAATGTATTAAGTGTACTTTGTGCAATTAAATTCGCCCAATTTAGCTAAATCAGCTAATTACGAGAGATATAGTTGTACAAAGTACATCTATATCACCGAAGTGAGAGTAAAGTAGCAATTTAGTTGTATGAAATACACTTATCTGGCTCCTTGTGACTACTAGGTGATCAAGCAACAGGTATCTAAACTAATCTATCTAATCTAATCTATCTAATCTATCTAATCTATCTAATCTAATCACCATCTACTCACCCTCTAATCACCTTCTGCTCCCCCACTTTTCACAGGAATGTTTCTATTTCTCGCCCCTCCTTCCGCACTCTCGTAGTATACTTATTGGAATAAGATACAGATGTTGTATTTTTCACTAAGGAGGTTTGTGATGGTGAATAGCTTTAAGAATGCCAAGGCGCAAGAACAAGTGTGGCAGTCCTACCAACAGCTAGTTGATCAGTGGCCTGTTCCTCTTGAAGAACTCGATCTCCCAACCACATATGGGCTGACGCATTGTATCCTTACCGGGCAAAAGAGTAATCCCCCCTTATTTCTATTTCATGGCGTTGGTGATAACTCGGCGGTCATGTGGCTCCTTAACATCGAGGAATTATCGCGGCATTTTTACTGCATCGCTATTGATACTCTGGGCGGACCCGGAAAAAGCATTCCTAATGCGTACTTTAATAAACAAAAGTTTGAGCAGGTGGAATGGATTAATGAAATAGCCAAACATCTGAGCATAGACGTCTTTAATATTGCAGGGGTGTCAAATGGCGCCTATATTGCTTTTAATTATGCGACCAAGCAACCGGACAAAGTGAACCGTGTGATTTGTTTGGAAGGCGGAATGGTCACCACACCAATCAAAGCCATGCTGCAAACGCTAATGATGATGTTCCCAGAGATTCTGATTCCCACGGATCGCAATTTACTCAAAGTGCTGAAGAAGTTAAGTGCGCCTGACTCCCCTTTATTTGACAATCACCCAGAAGTAGCTGCTCATCTAATCCTTTTAATGCGCACTCATAATCAACAAGCTATGTTTGTTCATAAGCTTCAAAAATACGATAGAAACGCCGCAGTTGCCGTCAGAGATAAGCTCTATTTTTTAGTAGGAGAACACGCATTAAAACAATCAAAGGATTTCATAGATATTTTAGAGGACGGAAAGTTTCATTACCAAGTCATCCCCCGTGCGGGACACGGCATTAATCATGAGCAACCGGATAGAGTCAACACTGAAATCATCAATTTCCTGACCGGCGATAATGATAAATCACTTGCATCCTTATGAAAGCGTTACTATTATGAAGGTTATTACTCATACTTACTCTATTAAAGGAGAGGTTACCCATCAGATACGGAACTCTAGCCCACACATTTGGCTGCCTGCCGCTCAAGTCGTTAACTGCAACCCTTCAGAATTATGATATCGATTTTGTTCAGCTTGCATTATCCAAAGCCATTCAGGACATCGACACTTCTACCGGTAAACTAAGTCCAGGTCTTGCCAGCTATATTGGCGAACAATTTGATAAAGCAGGAATACGTATCGGTGTTTTGGGCTGTTACATCAACCCTGTTCATCCGGATCCTGTCATCCGGAGAGCTGAGATCAATCGTTTTAAAGAGCATCTTCGTTATGCCCGCCAATTCGGCGCACCTATGGTGGCAACAGAGACCGGTGCGCTGACTACTTTTCAAGCACAAGATCCGGTCCATTACGAAGCTATCGGCTGGGATACGTTAAGGGCAACTATAGAAGAACTTGCAGAGGAAGCTGAAAAATGGGGCGTTTTTCTAGGACTAGAAGGGGTCTGCACACATACACTTTCTACACCAGACAAGATGCGCCGCATCTTAGATGAAGTCCCATCAAGCTGTATAGGTGTTGTATTGGACCCTTGTAATTTTATTGGCACGGCTGCGCATTTGCAGGATCAAATTGTCGATGATTCCTTCAGATTATTCGGCGACCGTATCATTCTGGCGCATTTAAAAGATATCTATCAAGATGGTGAAAAAGCATACCACGGAAAAGCAGGCAGCGGATTATTCCATACCGAAGCTTTCCTGCGCAAACTCCAAGAATATAAGCCAATGATCGATGTGTCATTAGAAGATATCAAGGATCTGGAGGTTAATGATACAGTTGCTTTACTGAAGAAGCTTGCTCCTATAACACAATAAAAACCCACTTCTGAGGATAGGTGTTAGCAGCAGCTGCGCATCTATCCCAGCTTTATCTATGCTCAAAAATAGTGTTTCCAGTTATTGAGCAGATGATCATCCTCTGCCTGCAGCAATTTGGAGGCATATACGATTTGACCTGTATGATAGGAATAATGTTCTACCGCTCCGATCATAATCTTTTGAATACTCCAAGTATAATTCTCCATTCCAGCCCCCTCAGGGAAACTAATGGTGACCTCCCGTTCTAGATCAGCCTTCGTCAAATTGCCCACCACCGCACGGCTTTCTTCCCTGACCTTCAGCATATACTGCAATAATTCCTGTGATGAATAACCGCCTCTGGTCAAAAATTCATTAGGTCTATCTCTTTCTATTGGCTTATTGCCGATTCCGCTGACCAGATGCTGATATTCGCTGCCCGCAATATGCAGGCATAGGTTACCAATGGCATTCATTTTTGACTTTGGACGAAACCATATCTCTTCGGTCGATAGCTTATTTACAGCTTGCTCCACATACCCCAAGGATTGATCGAGCCTTCTCATACATTCGATAATGATTTCACTCATACTAATCCCTCTTCCTTCTACTTTTGTTTGTAAACTTGTTAAATGGTACTTTTCTATAGGAGCTGAATAAAATAAGAAACATAACGATTGAATCATATTGTTTCACTATTACAGCTCTAACTTGGAAGGGACGGGATTATCAATGAGATTCACATTCCCTATTCTGACCTTATCTCATGGCGGAGCACAACGTATGCTGGTAGAGCTCACCAATGGGCTGACAGATTTGGGCCATCAGGTCAACCTCCTCTTGCCTGTGGATGGCGCTATTTCTTATGATGTGCGCGCAAACGTAATCCGCTCCTCACATATGAATATTCACGAGCATGACTTTCCTCCCGGAGACGTCATTGTTTCTAATTATTATACAACTGTCCCCATCGCCCAAGCAGCAAGCAAACAAGGAAAAGGGGTTCATGTACGTTTATCTTTATGTTATGAGCCTCCTTTTTTACCGGATAACGGACGCTCCTTCCCCTCCTATCACATCACTGAGCATCTAATCGTTTTATCACGTTGGCAGCAGGAGCTGATCTTTTTAAATCATGGCATCACCGGCAGTATCGTGCCCATTGGCATTAGCTCCTCTTTTAAAAATATGAATATCCGTCACAGTCTTCAAGAGCCTTTAAACATAACAGCTATATTAAGAAAAACAGAACGCGGTTTCTCCTGGCACCGCGAGCAAGATTACCTTATAGAACAGCTGGATTACGTAAAAAGCCAATATCCCGATGTAAATATTAACTTCATCAGTCCGCCTGACGAGTTCAACACCTCAGAAATTCTCCAAAGAATGAAAGCTACTGGCAAATATCGGTTCTTTACGCCAGCAAATGATGAGGAGCTCTGCTATCACTATAACGGTGCGGATATTTTTGTTAGCTCAAGTATTTTTGATACAGGTTCTTTACCGGGACTTGAGGCCATGCGTTGTGGAGCAGCGTTAGTCTGTGTATATTCGGGTGGGAATATGGAATACGCCCATCACAAGAAAAACTGTTTGCTCTCTTATCGATATGAGAACCGGCTCGGTGAAGATGTCATCCGCTTAATACGTGATCCCAACTTAAGAACTAAATTAGCGGAGCAGGGGGAAAGATATTCGCGCAAATGGACTTGGGAAAATAGTGTCAGATTATTTGAACAAGCGATCACAGATTTATTATAAAAATATAAAAAAGCAAGTCTCCAATGGCTGAGATTTGCTTTTTTATTGATCCAAAAGAATCATTGACTAGAGAAATAATACAAGATATTATGTAAGCGTTATCAATCGCAAAACAATGAAACACTTTAGGGAAATCTAAACTAAAAGGAGAAGGAATATGGCGAAAAAAGGTAGGCAAGGTTATCGGTTGTTATTGTTGTCTTTTTTAATGCTTTTTACAACTGTTTTCTCAGGAGGATCGCAAGCTTATGCAGCAACCTGGAATCTGACTGGAGATACCAACGTACACGACCCTTCATATATCAAAGAGGGGAACACACATTGGGTATTCAGCACGGGATCAGGTCTCCAAGTGATGTTTTCAAACGATGGAACTAACTATATTCGCTCCCTCCCGATTTATACCTCGAAACCCTCCTGGTGGAGCTCTTACGTTCCCAATCAAGAAGGGCTAGATGTATGGGCCCCAGAAATTTTCTACTATAACGGTACCTATTACCTCTATTATTCTATCTCCACATTCGGCTCAAGAGTGTCTGCTATTGGTTTAGTAACTACTAAATCGATCTCCGGGGGAAAATGGACGGACCAAGGTGTCGTTATCTCGTCTAATGACGCCTCCAATTATAACGCCATTGATCCTAACATTACGGCAGATGCTAACGGAAACCTATGGATGACCTTCGGTTCCTGGAGCAACGGGATTTACATTACCTCCATCAACAAAACAACCATGAAGCCAACGGGCAACTCGTATCGCATTGCGACTAAATCCGGGGGGATTGAAGGCTCCAGCATGGTTTACAATCCAAACACCGGATATTATTATCTATTCGTATCCATTGGCCAATGCTGCTCAGGCGTAAACAGCACCTATAAAATTGCAGTGGGACGCTCAACCAGCGTACTGGGGCCTTTCTATGCGAAGGACGGTACCGATATGAAAAATGGCGGGGCTACGGTCATCGATAGCGGCAACAGTTTTTGGGCGGGTCCTGGTGGACAGGATATATACGGAACCAACGTTATCGTCCGCCATGCTTACAGTGTCGCTGAGAATGGCGCACCCAAATTGTTAATCAGTGATCTCGAATGGGATTCTGCTGGCTGGCCTTACTATAATTAACGTCTAATCGAGAGTTGCCCCGAAGTCCTACTCTGTGATTTATGGGGCAGCTTCTTTTTACTGATAAACCTTCTACTCTCTCTTTCGATAGATACCTGGCGAGACACCATAACGCTCCCGAAACACCCTGTGAAAATAGGTGTAACTTCCAAACCCCGTCTCCTCTGCTATACGCTCTAAGGTGTAATTGGTATTGTCCATTAATCTCAGTGCCATCGCAAGCCGGATTTGCCCCGCATATTGCATAATAGAATAACCGAATTGGATCTTGAATAAATGTACAGCCCTTGTCACACTAATTCCAGCATGAGCAGCTACGTCCTTTAGTCTGATCTCTGAAGTAGCATGCTCCTCCACATAACTCTTCATTTTAAGTCCGTGTAGAAGCGAAGCCGAAGATGATGCAGGTGCCTCTTCCATAGCCCGATCTAACAACAAACATAAAGCTTTAAATAGTGCTTCAAGTATTTCAGGGCTACCCCCGTCTAGTCTTCTATTCTCCAGATCAAGCTGTTGCCATATACTTTGCAGCTTACCATCATCCGCAATTCTAACCTTTTTGGGTCGCTCACGCAGGTTCCACCAGTGGTCCACCCATTCCCCTGTACACATTACAAAATAGTCCACACTATGTCCCAAAGGACTTTTCTTTTCACCGATTCTCAGATCATATATATCGTAGGGCTTAAATAACAATAGATCCCCCGGCACTACGGCAGTCATTTCTCCATCGATGAGGACTTCACATTCCCCTTCTGCTTGCAGCCTGATGATATAGGTATCCAACCCACTGCGATATAGTTGCCGAAAAGGCTGAGTATGGCGGATAAATCCACACAGACTAATTTGAACGCTGTTTGTTCCCATCGCATATGCTCCTCATTCTATAATAGTCGATGACCAGATTGTTGAGGTTCTTAGCCATATAGTTTCTTCAAAGTGCAGTGAATCTCCTTCTATAATAAAGACAGAATTCATATGTAGGAGGTTATCAAGCATTATGAGTAAAACTATTCGCGTCATTCAAACCGCTAAAGAAACCACGGATCGTTTAACAGAAAAGGACCCTCTGATTTTCCTTCCCGATACGTCAGGAGTCGAATCAGAGCTAATCAATATCTATGATGATCTGGAGTATCAAGAAATTGAAGGCTTTGGTGGAGCTCTTACGGAGTCCTCTGCCGTTACTATCGCTAAGCTTAGTGCAGCTAAACAAAAAGAAATCATCGACGCTTATTTTCATCCTGAGCACGGCATTGGATATACCCTTTGCCGCTCACATATCCAAAGCTGCGACTTCTCACTGGGCAACTATGCTTATGTAGAGGAAGGCGATGCGGAGCTACGTTCGTTCGATATTTCCAGAGATCACGAGTCGGTTATCCCCCTCATAAAAAATGCTGCCGCAGCAGTAGGTGAAGATTTCCGTCTGTTCTCTTCCCCATGGAGTCCTCCAGCGTTCATGAAGACTAACGGGCAAATGAACGGAGGCGGAGCTCTTAAGCCTGAATATCGTAAGGCTTGGGCTAACATGTTCGTTAAATATATTGAGGCGTACACTGCAGAAGGGATTGATATCTGGGCTGTCAGTGTTCAGAATGAAGCCAAAGCTGTACAAAGATGGGATTCCTGCCTGTATACCGCCGAAGAAGAAAAGGATTTTGTGCGTGACTACTTGGGACCTGCTCTGGAACAAGCGGGCTTGGGCCATGTAAAGGTTATGATCTGGGATCATAATAAAGAACGGGTGTATGACCGTGCTAAGGTTGCTTTTGAAGATCAAGCAGCGTCCAAATACATATGGGGAATCTGCTTTCACTGGTATTCCGGTGATCACTTCGAAGCCCTCTCTGCTGTACATGATCGTTTCCCTGATAAAAAGCTGTTCTTCAGCGAAGGCTGCCAAGAAGGTGGCGTTCATCTCGGCTCATGGAACACCGGTGAACGTTACGGACATGATATCATCGGCAATCTGAACAACTGGATGTCGAGCTGGACAGACTGGAACATTGTCTTGGATGAGCAAGGTGGACCTAATCATGTAGGAAATTACTGCGACGCTCCAATTATCGGAGATACCAAAAACGATGAAATTACTTTTGAGAGCTCATTCTATTACATCGGGCACTTCAGTAAATATATTCGTCCGGGTGCTAAACGCATTGGTTTCTCCAAATATACAGATAAGCTTGAAACAACAGCTTTCCGCAACCCTGATAGCACTATTGCTGTTATCGTTATGAACCGCACAGAGCAAGAGCTTCCATTCACCCTGCGCTTCCATGACGAACTGGCTGAGAACATGATTCCGGCTCATGCCATTCAAACGCTGCTAATTAAGTAGAAGCGGTTCATTCCTAATAAAAAAGAGGTTCTCTTTATGCCAGCGCACAGAGAGAACCTCCTTTTTTATTAAATTAAATGAAATAGTGCTTAAAGTCTTGCCGACAGTATTTCACATAACGCTCCATACAGTGTATGTTCAAGATCCAACGAGGCAAGAGAAGCCAGGGCCGCCATCGGCGTTACTGCTGCTTTGACTACATGGTAAATTTGCTCTTTCAATTGGAAAAGAATTTGCGCACGGTTCAGAAGGCTGAACACCTCATCATCTACCGAATTCACCGCAATCCGGGCATTTGTGAACGTTACTTCCAATGAATGCTCTACCGCTTGATCCGAAATCATGATCGTAAGCGTATGTGTAGCCTCATCATAGTCCATGTTTGCTTCGATTTCTGTGCCACCAGCGAATACCTGTACCTTCGTATCAGCAAAACCGACAAAGGACAGCTTCCACGATCTCCGCTCAGGCACAACCTTTGTATTTCCCTTAGCAGAGAGAATCTTGAAGCTGGCTCTATCCCCCATTTCCAGGATCATTTCTGTATCACACCATTGATCATCCTGATCCTCCGCAGTATCGCCCTCATCCTCCCAGAGATGAAAATGACCCCTTCCTCCCGCAAATACACGGACCTCCATATGCCCCGGATTATCCACTGAAGAGGTATATTGCGTCAGATCTGCCATAGGCACGATAGCACCCGCTTTAGCTAATACAGGGATATTCTCAAGATTGCGATAAAGAGAAAGCTTTCTGCCACCGTCGTACACTCTTCCGTTAAAAAAATCTATCCAAATCCCTTCAGGTAACCAAGCCTTAAATTCGGCAACGCCTACCTTTGGGTTGACCGGCTGTGTAATCGGACAGGCAATAAGTTCCGTTCCGAAATAATATTCATTGGGCACTTCATAGGCTTCATTCGACAACGCATGATGATAATACATCGGTCGGATTAGCGGAAGACTATCGCGGCTGGCATAGCGATTCATCGTGTACAGATAGGGAAGTAAACTATGCCGCAAACGCAGGCAATCCTTCATCACATCTTCCGCAATCTTATTGAATCGCCATGGCTCCTTGCTGTTAAAGGCACTAGCAGAACTATGTAACCGCAGAATAGGCGAAAACACACCGAATTGCACCCAGCGCATTGCTAACTCATCATCTAAATAACCATTCATATGGCCCCCGATATCATGGCTCCACCAACCATATCCCACGTTAGCGGCGTTGGCTGTGAAGTAAGGCTGGAAATCCAGCGACTCCCAAGTGACAATGGTATCTCCAGAGAAGCCCACAGGATAACGATGGCTGCCAAGACCTGCATAACGGGAAAAAGTAATCTGCCGGTTGCCTCGCCGGCCGCTATCCAGATAGTGATAATGGTTCAGCATCCAAAGCGGATCTAGTCCCGGTACTTTAGTCACTCCACCCTGCTGCCAATCAATCCACCAGAAGTCCACACCTTCATTCTCTAGCGGATGATGCAGAAACTTAAAGTATGCTCGCAAAAAATTCGGATCCGTAATATCAAATTCTACAGCATCACCCTTTTCCGGGTCCATACCCATCTCCGCAGCAATGGCTAGATAAGGATCTTCAAACGCTCGTACACCGTCTGCTGGATGTACGTTGAGCGTTACTCGAAGTCCTTTTTCATGCAGCCATGCCAAAAATCTTTGAGGCTCCGGAAACAGTTCCCGGTTCCAGGTATAACCCGTCCAACCACTGCCGTACTGCGGATCAATATCGACGAGATGCCAATCCATATCTATAACAGCGACGGAAAACGGAATTCGCTCGAGCTCAAACCGCTCCATTAGCGCTTTGTATTCTTCTTCTGAATATCGGTAATAACGGCTCCACCAGTTGCCAAGGGCATAACGTGGCAATAGGGGCGTACGACCGCAAAGGTGATAGAAATCCTTCAAGCAGTGCAAATAATCATGACCGTATCCAAAAAAATAAACATCGAGGCCAGCCATTGCCCGTAGCTCTACCCGTCCATCCTCTTCCAGTACTAGGGAGGTGCTATCATCAACTAACGTATACCCCGCACGTGAAAGCAGTCCGTGCTCCAGCGGAATGGCGCCATCTGCATTATCCAGTGTACGTGCTGTCCCTCCCAAATCTTGGACTGTATCTCCATAATTCCAGACACTCATTAGGTGACCCGCTTCGTTTCTCACCCGAACATTGAGACCATGCCGGGAGAAAGGCTGCTTGTCATAAGTTAAATGCAGGCGCTCCGTAATCAACTCAAGTTTATTCCCCAGATCCATTACGCGGAACTCTGGAACCGGAAAATTGCGATTCACAACGGTCTGTGACGCCCGATCTTCGAAATATCCTTCCTCACTATATTCCATCCGGATAAGCTCCGGAGTTAAGACAGTGAACCGATAGCACTCCCCCTGAATAATCGCGTCAGCATTACTGCCTGGTTCAGAACGCAGCTTTAATTGGGTCGCCAAAGGGGTTGGCTCTTTCATCGTATTTCCCATCAAGTAAAAACCCCATTTCTTGTTATTCAACGCCGATATAACGGCTGAAAGCATCTGTCCGAATTTTCACCATCTTTTCGAGGCCCATCCCCCGCAGCTGCTTCACATAGTCATCCCACTGCTCGTCAATATCACCTGAGATTATAAATTGAGCACGCATTGTATTGACGTAACTATCAATATCGGTGGTCAAGGTCGGCAGCTCCTGAAACTCTTCTGCAGTGTACATTACGTTAGGGAAAGGTGGTGTTGTGTAGTCACTTCCCAGCTTATCGAGTTGTAGCTTCAGCCCATCTCCGGTTTTGGGATTTAGAAAGATGGTCTTTTCAAAAGCTGGGCTCACATATTTCGGCCCGAAATCCCGGAGTGACTGTTCCCAATACCAAGCATCTGCACTGGTGCCGGTTGGAGGGTCCATCAATGTATACGTACCGTTGTCATTTTTCTTAATCACCGTTCCAATGGCACCCCAGAAATTCTGAATGCTGGCTTCATTGGTATAGAACTGATCCGCCCAGCGTGCTGCAATTTCTGGATACTTGCAGGATATGGTGATCAACAGCTCGTTGCGTTCCAGATTCATCCCATACGGGTTCCCAACGGTGTAGCGCTTCCCGTCTGGTCCAGCAATTGGCGGAATGGTCACATATTGATCACTCCATTTGCCAAACATAGCGTCTGGCGTCCACTGATAAGAGAAGCCTACGATTGGGGCATCCGGATTTAGAAACTTTGCCGATCTCATCGTTTCGTCTTGAGTGAATACTTCTTTATCAAGTAATCCGTCTTTAAATAATTTGCTCTCCCATTTGAGCCCTTCTTTGTACTCTTCTGAAATCGGGTAATAAACCGCATTTCCGTCCTTGACCACCATGAAGTTATTATTCAAATCTGCGATTCCGAAGGGACTGATTAGATCATTACTTAATTCGATAAAAGGAATCTCATCCTGTTTTCCGTTTCCATTCGGATCTTGTTCTTTGAATGCTTTTAGCACGTTATAAAGATCGTCTATCGTATCCGGTACCTTCAAACCCAATTTGTCCAGCCAGGTTTTGTTAATCACAGGCTGACGTGAGCTTTTAGGACGTGAGGGTAATCTTGCAGGCAGCGAGTAGATTTTCCCGTCAGGAAAGGTGCTGATTTTTTTCATTTCCGGTGTTTCTTCCATAGCTGCTTTGAGATTAGGCATGTTGTGCTCAATATAGTCATCTAACGGCCGAAATAAGCTTAAATTATTGACGATATCCGCATCTCCGAAGGTCTGACTCCCTAAAATGATATCTGGAAGTGTGCCGCTGGCCAGCATAATAGACTTCCGTTCACTCCAATCATTGGAGGACATCACCTGCCACTCAATTTTGACATTCGTGTTCTTCTCCAAATCCTTGAGCCATTGATTCTCGGTAAAAGAATCTCCCATGCTGACCCACCGGACAGTGAGTACTTTCAACGTCACCGGCTTATCCACTATCGGCAATCCTTCTTTGTTAAATTCACCCGGTTCAGTTTCAACAGAATTAATCCCACTGTTCCCTTTACAAGCTGTAAGGCTAGCAAGCAACGTTGTCACTAAAAGAATGACGGTGATTGTTCTATATATCCTGTTTTTTTGTTGCTTTTTCATAACGTTCTTGCTCCCTTACGAATGTTAGTAGAATAGCTGAATGTACTATTCCTTCACTGCGCCGATCATTACCCCTTGGTTAAAGTATTTTTGTACAAAAGGGTACACGCACATGATCGGAACCGTTGCCACGATAATAACAGAATACCGCATCATATTGGCGAGTCGTAGTGCGATTTGCGCAGCTTCCCCGGTTCCCATCCCCGACTGCATCTGATTGGTAATCAAAATATTTCGCAGGATCAGCTGCAAAGGATACATATTAGGATTTTTCAGATAGATCAAGGCATTAAAATATGAATTCCAGTAACCAACGGCGATCCATAGACCCAGCACGGCAATAATCGCCTTCGACAGTGGTAAAACGATCTGTAGAAAATAACGAAGATTTCCACAACCATCGATCTGTGCAGCTTCCCATAAATCTCCCGGAATACTCGACTGAAAAAAGGTGCGGGCAACGATTATGTTAAACACACCAACGGAGAAAGGCAGTACCATCACCAGAAATGTATCGTACAGATGGAAATCACGGATCGTTAGAAAAGTCGGAATTAACCCCCCATTAAAAAACATCGTAAAGATGAAAAACAGGGAAAGATATTTTCGTCCCACAAGATCCTTTCTGGACAACGCATAGGCCGCAGAAATATTTACAATTAAACCGATTGCCGTCCCTACCACCGTATACATGATGGTATTCCAGTAACCGATCCAAATATTTTCATGACGCAGCAGCTCTTTGTAACCATCGAAGGTGAACCCTTTAGGAAATAACCAAACCTGCCCCCCCGCCACCGCGGAAGGATCACTGAACGAAGCAATGACGATAAAATACAGCGGATAGATCAGGATAATTAGAAAAAGTGCTGATATAACATACATCACTATTTCCATTATAGTATCCGAAGAACGATTCTTCTTTATTTTCCCCACATTCCCTTTAGTAACTGTCTCTAAACCTCCCATTTCAATTCTCCTCCCTTCTACCACAAGCTATTTTCGCTTAGTTTTTTAGATATCTGATTGACCATGATCAATAAAATAAAATTAATAACGGTGTTGAATAGGTTGATCGCCGAGGAAAAGCTGTATTGACTGCTGAGCAAGCCAATTTTGTAGACATAAGTAGAAAGAATTTCACTTGAAGTGATGTTCAAGTCATTTTGCATTAGGTACACTTTTTCAAAACCAACCCCAAGCAATCCACCGACCCGCAAAATAAGCAAGGTTATCGCGGTTGGCATCAGCATCGGAATATCGATATAACGAATTTTGTGCATCCGGCTTGCTCCGTCTACGGTTGCCGCCTCGTACAAGCTAGGATCAACTGCGGAGAGCGCAGCGATAAAGATAATGCTGTCCCAGCCGACATGCTGCCACACATCCGACCAAACATATACACTGCTGAATAATCCAGCGGAGCCAATCAGATCAGGAGCCTCTTTTCCAAAAAGACTATATATATTGCCCAGCAGTCCGGTGCTAGGTGAGAACAAAATCATCATTAAACCCACCATTACTACCGTGGAGATAAAGTGCGGCATATAGGACACCGTCTGGAAAAAACGTCTAAACCGGTTAGGTCTCATCTGGTTAACCATCAACGCCAGTATAATTGGAATCGGAAAGGTAATCAGACTGTACACACTGATGATCAATGTGTTTTTAATCGTTGATGAAAATTGATAGGAATGAAAGAATTTCTCGAAGTATTTGAATCCAGCCCATGGGCTGCCCCCTATTCCCAACGCAGGGCTATAATCCTTGAAGGCAATCAGCACCCCGTACATTGGCTTGTACGCGAATAATAACGTCAGAACTACAGCAGGAAAAAGCAATAGATAGAGACCCCAATTTTGTTTGATTTGTCCGAATTTCCGCCCGAAATGAAGTGGACCAGATTTCATGACATCCCCTCCTTATTTAAAATAGAGAATGCTACCCCACAGCTATCCTGTAGGGCAGCACCTTTTTCGAAAGACGAATAGGTTATTTCACGTTCATATAACGGGTGTAAGCATCCGTGCGAATCTTAACTAACTTTTCAAGTCCCATTTTATTAAGCTTGCTCACATAAGCATCCCAGCCCTCGTCAATTCCGCCTTTGCTAATAAATTGCGCCCGCATAGTATTCACATAGCTGTCGATATCCGTAGTCAAGGTTGGCAGCTCCTCGAACTCCTCAGAAGTGTACATTACGTTAGGGAAAGGTGTTGTTACATATTCACTGCCCAGCTTATCCAGTTGCAGCTTCAGTCCATCTCCACTTTCAGGGTTCAGGACGATTTTCGATTCAAAGGATGGGCTCACATATTTCGGTCCAAAATCACGTAGAGATTGATCCCAATACCAAGCATCTGCGCTGGTTCCAGCTGGTGGATCCATCAATGTATAAGTGCTATCATCGTTTTTCTTAATAACCGTTCCAATCGCACCCCAGAAATTCTGAATGCTCGCTTCGTCAGTGTAGAACTGATCTGCCCAACGTGCAGCAACCTCAGGATATTTGCAAGATGTGGTAATCAGCAGCTCATTACGGTTAAGATTCATCCCAATCGGATTTCCGATCGTATAACGTTTACCATCTGGTCCGGCAATCGGTGGAATCGTCACATATTGATCGCTCCATTTTCCAAACACGGCGTCTGGAGTCCACTGGTACGTAAAGCCTACAATTGGAGCATCCGGATTCTGGAACTTAGCCGATCTCATCGTATCGTCCTGAGTGAATACCTCTTTATCTAGCAAGCCTTCCGCATACAATTTATTTTCCCATTTGAGACCTTCTTTGAACTCCTCTGAAACAGGGAAATATATCGCTTTTCCGTCCTTGATGATCATATTATTGTTATTCAAATCGGCAATTCCGAAAGGACTGATCAAGTCATTACCAATTTCAATAAAAGGAATCTCATCTTGTTTTCCATTACCATTCGGATCTTGTTCTTTAAAAGCTTTGAGCACGTTATAAAGCTCATCAATCGTTTCAGGCACCTTCAAGCCCAATTTGTCCAGCCAGGTCTTGTTAATCACAGGCTGACGTGAGCTTTTTGGACGTGCAGGAAGTCTTGTTGGCAGGGAGTAGATTTTCCCGTCAGGAAATGTGCTGATTTTTTTCATTTCTGGGGTTTCTTCCATAGCTGCTTTGAGATTAGGCATATTTTGCTCAATATAATCATCAAGCGGCCGGAAAAAGCTTAGATTATTTACGATATCGGCATCCCCAAAGGTTTGATTTCCCAAGACGATATCCGGAAGCGTGCCACTCGCCAGCATAATCGACTTCTGCTCACCCCAATCATTGGAGGACATCACTTGCCAATCGATTTTGACATTCGTATTTTTCTCCAGATCCTTCAGCCATTGGTTTTGCGTAAAGGTGTCCCCCATACTCCCCCAACGGACAGTCAGCACTTTAAGTGTTACAGGCTCATTCACAATCGGCAGACCTTCTTTGTTATAGCTGCTCGTTTCATTTGTCGCTGCATTATTCCCGTTGTTACCGCCGCAGCCAGCAATTCCAAATACCATCGCAGCCGCCAGCAGACCCACAGTCCATTTCTTTGCAGTTTTTTTCTTACTGTGTTGACTCATCTCTTAATCCCCCATTTCAATTTATCAAAATGCATCTGAATAGCTTTATAATAACTTCTTATTTTTTCGTATTCCGGACACATTAAGACGGTTATCCAGACCTTTGAATCCGCTTACAAAAAATGCAAAAGCTAAATGCTCTACTTGGGGAGATTTAATAACAGTATCCCGACTTCTGTATGTGCTATCCGGACTTTGAGGGAAATCGCTAGCGAGTTCTTATGTTTTTTTCACGCAGAGGTTTTATAATGATTTTATGATCAAAAAAACAGCGAAACACAAAACCTACCCCATTCGCCATTATATAAAAGTCATGATGTTGGTTTCATTCACAGTCCTTATTCTGGATTTAGGAATCAGCATCGCTTCCATTTCCATCGTTAAGCAGCAGTCCACTCGAAATTTGCAGGATACTGCGGCGCTTTACATCAATCGTATTAATCATGATTTTGCCTACATTAATCACTATATGGGCTGGACGCTTGGGAACGATGAGAGCTTACTAACGATGAATACTTACGGGGTCAACAGTATCGAGTTCTTAAAGGCAAATGATAATCTGTTCAAACGCTTTACCGAGCTGCAAAAAAACTACGGGCATGAGTATAACTTCTTCTACTATTTGAAAAATGAGACCTATTTTTTGAATTGCGCACCGATCAGCGTAACCTATACGGATTACAGGGAGCTGAAAAAAAAGATTATTTCTTATATTGATGATAAGGAGATGTACGAGAAGTTTTATTCCAAATGGACGCCTATTCTAGTAAACAACCATTATTATGTGATTAATATCGTGCCCTATTACAATCGCTATTTAATTGGACTGATCTCCGCAGATAATCTGATCCGGCCGCTACGCCAAATTAATCTTGGCGCCAATGGTTATGTTTCTCTAGTAGATGAGAATGAACAGCCTTTAACTAGTCCGATCTCCAATAGCGGAAAGCTAATAACGGAAAATGGGGGATTCTCTAATCTTTTGCAATCGCGTACAACAATCAACAGTGCATTCTCAGACACCACCTTCAGCACCAAAATGGTCATTAAATATGGCATATTCGAAAAAATCATGATTGCCCAGCTGCTTATTATGTTATTGTTCTTCATTGTGACCTCCACGTTATGCATTGTTCTGCTCTTTTTCAAAAAAAGAGTGTTAGGTCCGATTCAAAGCTTCTCCGATAACCTTGCTTTCATTAATGAGTCTGGGCAACCCGCAGATTTCAAAAGCAGTGAGATTATAGAGCTGGAACAGGCTAACACTCAGTTTAAAGGCTTGGTTGAACAAATCAAAACCTTTAAAATCGCTATGTACGAACAGGAACTGGAGAAACAAAGAATACAGCTGGACTATATGAAGCTACAGATTAAACCACACTTTTTCTTAAACTGTCTGACTAGCATCTATAGCATGGCGCAAATTCATATGTATAAAGAAATTGAAAATATGACGTTGTCTACCTCTAAGTATTTCCGTTACATTTTTCAGAATGGCGAGAATTTTGTCCGGCTGGAGGATGAAATCGAGCATGTCCGAACCTACTTGGAGATTCAAAAGCAACGTTATCAGGACGCATTTATTTATTACATCGAACAAGAGGATCAGGCAGGCAGTGTGGAAATTCCACCGTTAGTGCTGCAAACCTTTATCGAAAATTCAATTAAATATGCGATTTCACGCGAACATGAAGCCGAGATCAGACTTACAGTACAACGATTACAGATGGATCAGGAAGAAGAAATGCTCGTTATCCAGCTCACCGACACCGGTCCCGGTTTTCCATCTCAGGTGTTAGAGAAACTTAATCTTGGAGAGCCTTTGGATCAAAGTAAAGGTACACAAATCGGCATTATGAATACGCTTAAAAGACTAGAGTACCTATATTTAAAAAGAGCAACCGTTACCTTCTCCAATTTGGAGGGCGGCGGCGCTAGTGTAATCTTATATCTTCCGAAGCTTCCTAATAAATCTAAATGAATGGAGAGCAAACTATGAATGTACTGCTTGTTGATGATGACTTTTATGTTATTGCCGCATTGCAAAAGAAAATTGATTGGGAATCACTACACATTGATACTGTTTATACGGCTAATAATGTCGCTCAAGCACGTGAAATAATAGAAAAGCATTCTGTTCAAATTCTGATTTCAGATATTGAAATGCCGCAGGGCAGCGGACTGGAATTACTAGCATGGATTCGCGAGGGAAATTATAGTATTCAGACTATTCTTCTTACCAATTATGCAGATTTTAACTATGCGCAGAAAGCAATCGAATTGCAGAGCTTTGAATATTTCCTTAAGCCCATTGAATTTGACAAGCTGATGTTGATCATCCATAAGGCGGTTACCCAAGCAAAAGAGCAGCAGAAAAACGAAAAAGCCATTCAGGGCGGTTACTTTTGGCAAAAAAATCAGGCGAAGATTCTTGAGCATTTTTGGCGGAAGCTAGTTAGTGGCAGTACATCATTTCCGATTAAATTGTCAGACATCACACATGCCATTGAAGAACAAAACCTCTCCTATCAAATGAGTGATACCCTACAGCCTTTGATATTTAACTTATTCCCTTACAATGGCAGTATGGGAAAAGAAGAAAAGGATCTGTTTGATTTTGCCCTGCTAAATGTATTGTACGAATTGTTTCAGCACCCTTGTTTTACCATCGAAAGCATTCTGGAATACAAAGATTATAACTGGATCGCCATATTAAAATGGAACCAGGCTCCAGATACGCAACTGCTTGAAGCATTATGTGCTTCTTTTATTCAAAAGGCGAATCCTTATTTAAAATGTGATGTCTGCTGCAATATTGGTTTAAACGATAAACTGAGTAATGTAGGGAATGTTCTAAAACAATCCCTGACTATGGATGAAGAAATTACGAGATGCAGAAATCAGACCTTTTTGGTGGAGGCTTATCTGCATCAAAATAAACCGGGCTATACACCACCGGATCTTGCCTATTTGGAAGAACTGCTGAATCAGAATAAATTCACTGCTTTTCTTGAAGAAGTTACACAATATTTAAAGGTCATGCTTAACAATAGAACACTTGAGACCTCTGTCCTTAGCTTGTTCCGTTTAGATGTAGTACAGCTAGTCTATTCATTTCTCAACCTGAAAGGGATAAGATCACACAAATTATACTCTGGCAAAACTAATGATAAATTATCTATGCACTCTTTGGATTCAATCGAGGATATGGAAGAATATCTTAAATACCTTGTCACTACAGCCATGAAATATCGTGACTTTGCTGCCCAGCCTAAGTCCGTCGCAGAAGAAATCAAACAATACATTCATTCACATTACGGCGATGACCTGACCCGAAATGATTTGGCTGAAATTGTCTATCTCAATCCTGATTACCTGGCAAGGATATTCAAACGAGAAACTGGGGTTTCATTAGGCAGTTATGTCATCCACGTCCGAATCGCGGCTGCGAAACATTTATTGGAAACCACAAATATGTCTGTATATACCGTCGCGAACAAAGTTGGCTATAGCAACTACTCCTATTTCTCCAAGCTTTTCAAACAAGAGGTAGGTCTCCCTCCAAACGATTATAAAAAGGAACAACAATACAATCCAGCTTACTAAAAGAGGGTAACCCAGTATCTAGTTCATGGATGCTGGGTTACCCTCTTTGGGATATCTTCTGCATATTAATTACTGCCTACCTTTACTCCTACGCTGCTGATAATGATCCACCTACGAGCTTACTCTTGCGCCCAGTAATCATCCGCCACTCCTATACTCCTACGCTGCCGGGAATCCTACACCCCTGACTTTACTCTTACACCCAGCAATCATCCGCGATGCTCCCTGCTTCCGGACCCAGATGACGCTATTTGCTCATTTATCGCCTTTTGAGCACAGATTCGGACTCCAGTGCAGCTATTCCTGAGATATTGCTCCAAATCGAGTGTGTTTCTGGTCAATAGCGACTATGCGGTCCGTTAGAATTCCAAATGTGCCATATAGCAGCGTTTAAGGTCAGCTGGGTCCGATAGCTACTTCGTACGCGGAAATCTGTAGCCAATCAGCGAAGCTTGCCGGGGATCACGGGAAGCTTCCCCACCGCCAGTAATCTTGCAAGCTCCAAAAAACACATAAATACTCCAGCAGTCATAATCAGAACGGCCGGGGCATCTCTTTTACTAAATTAAGCCTGAAGCGCTACATATTTATCACCAAGCAGATTTTTGAAATAGGTGCGATTGTATAACATACTAGGATGGGATGGATAAAAACTCAACGCCGTTTCATTGTGATGATTCGCCTTCTCGTGTTGGCCGAGACGATCATAACAGAGTGCCAATTGAAGATGCGGCAGCCAGGTATAAAAGATCCCATTCTTCATCCCCATCGAATCGTAATCCCGCGGTAGTTGAATCGCTAGCTCATACCAGTATGCGGCTGGTTGCAACTGGCCTTTTTCCAGCAGAAGTGCCCCCAGTCGGCAACAAAACTCTGAACGTGGTTTATCATACTGCAAGGTTTTACATAACGCTTCAAAAGCACCTTCTTTATCCCCCAGCCGTTCCCGGCATTCGGCAAGCTTTAGGCAAGCCTGGAAATTATCTTCAATCCAGCCCTGCCTACCCGCTAAGAAAATCTCATAGTATTTGCAAGCCTCTTCATTAATAGCATGATCTCTTAATTCATTCGCATAATAATACTGGTCTCTCGGCGAAAATACTTCACCCTGTGCAACACGTTTTTGATAAATCCGCAAATTACGATCTGTGTATTCCTTATCCTTCTCATGTGTGATGCAGACATCACTACTAAAAGAAGGACCACTTACCTCTAAATACTCATGAACAGGCCCGATCCACTGAAAGTTGCAGCTGCGCCGAACCAACCTGTTGCGGCGTAAACTAGCTGTGACATTTCCCGCTTCGTCAAAAGCCAGATTATATTGCATGTTCACACTGTGAATATGTCCCGGCAGGATTTCTTTTAGTTTTTTAAAAAGAATCTGATCCTCTTCCTTTATATAATCATCCGCATCCAGCCACAAAATGTACTCCTGAGTAGCTTTGCTAAAGGCAAAATTACGTGCGGCACTAAAATTATCAATCCATTCGAAATCATAAATTACAGCTCCGAAGGACAACGCAATCTCTTTCGTTTTATCCGTCGAGCCTGTATCCACGATAACAATTTCATCTACGAGACTTGCAATGGTAGATAAACATCGGTGCAAGCTTTTTTCTTCATTTCGTACTATCATACATAAACTAATCGTAACCATACTCGCCCTCCTACACGCTTTGTTTGAAATTCTTTCTATATTGATATGCAGGGTTTAAGAAACGGACTCCCGCTCTATCCCGCCATATCATGAAGAACTTCAGAAATATAAAGATTATGTAAGAAACTTTCCACTCCATTCTTAGGTCTATATAAGTAAGATCAAAGGAGGTACAGCATATATGAAATCCAAACGAAAAAGCGTTAGAAATGGCTGGATCTTAACTTCAATATCGTGCGTCGTAATTGTACTAGTACTGCTGATTGGATATAAAGGGCTTGACTGGGGAACGCCCACCACTCCACCCCCGTCCACCAACGCACAAACTAATAAGGAAGCAGATAACGAACCCAGCTCCACTCAAAAAATGCTCGAATTTCCTAGCAGTGATCCCGATAATGGGCAGGTCATCATTCCACTGCATACCACGCTCGCGCAGCTAAATATTGATAGTGGCAGCGAATATGTAAACACAGAAATCCCCCCCATACCTGAAATGACCTTTGCTTTATCTCAAGACATGAAAAACCAAGTAGAAGCAACGCTGGTCTACCGCCCTGATATCGGTGGAGGTTATCTTCTACTTGCTCCTGCCGGATGGCAGGCTACGGCGGTTGTCGGCGCTAACGGTTCTTATGGAGTTACCTTTCAGGATCCGAACCATCCGGAACAAAACATGAACTATTCAGATACGGCTTGGACTTGCACAGGCTGTGCCATCACTGCAATCGGAGCCTATTTCCCGGAGAAAGCCGAATGGGCTGACGCGCTGGGATTTACGATTAATAATCCACTTAAGTTTAGCGAACAGCATATTTTAGGTACTGCAGGAGCTGAAGCAAGAACGGTCAGATATACGCTTCAAGCAGACGCGAATGGCTATCAGAATGAGGGTGCTGCCTATTACGATAAGGGAGAATGGGGTTATTTATTCCGCAGTATCGGAATACATCAAGCTCAAACATCCCCACAGCAGGAAGTAGTGGAGACCCTCATGAAGTTCTTTACAGATAATCATGGACCGCTCTTCATTGCTGACCCAAACGCAGAGAAGCTGGACTAAGGGTGGGAATTTTTAGAGGAAGGTATTTTCAACCTTGCTCTTGCTTTTAGAAAGACGTAGGTGCTATTTTTTGTTATAATCAATGCAATGCGTTGTTTATGAATTCAGACATATATAAAGGGGACGTAACCATGACTCAAATTATTAAAACTCTAACTATTGCAGGCAGCGACTCCAGTGGTGGCGCAGGCATCCAAGCGGATCTAAAAACATTTGAAGAGTATGGTACCTACGGCTTTAGTGCCTTGACCACTATCGTTACTATGGACCCGGACAACGGATGGCACCATAATGTTTATCCAATTGATGCCTCCATTGTTGCTGAGCAGTTAAAAACTATTTTCGCTGGTGGCCCGGTTAATGCCATGAAGACAGGTATGCTTGGAAGTGTTGAAATTGTGCGCGTTGCTGAGCAAGCGATCAAAGAAAATCTTCAGACTAATGTAGTTATTGATCCAGTTATGGTGTGCAAGGGTGAAGATGAAGTCTTGAACCCTGACAGCGCTGAGGCTATTCGTGACTTATTGCTACCACTAGCAACTGTGGTCACCCCAAACTTGTTTGAAGCAGGTGTTCTTTCAGGTCTTGGCAAACTTACTACCCTTGAGGAAATGAAAGAAGCTGCCCGTCTGATTCATAAGCTCGGTGCACGTAATGTCGTGGTTAAAGGCGGCAAAGCACTCGGCGGCGATCAAGCGATTGATATCTTCTTCGACGGTTCTGAGTACACTGTATTCCAAACAGCCAAAATCGAACCCGCTCACAATCATGGAGCTGGATGTACTTTTGCCGCAGCAATTACAGGCGGTCTAGCTAATGGCTTAACGGTTCATGAAGCTGTTGCAAAGGCTAAAGATTTTGTCTCCGCAGCCATTCGTAATGGATTTGCGTTTAATGAATATGTGGGTCCTGTATTTCACGGTGGTTACCGTTTAGAACGTTAGAACTCGCAATCCAATTACACAGAAAAATAAATGGCAGTCCAGACGCTGAACATCAGCTCTGGACTGCCATTTTTATTTACTATTATTGAAAATCCGTAAATTCAAAACTATGCTTACCGAACATAGATTTTTTATACGATTATTTTCATGAAAAAAGCACCCGAATCAAGATTCGAGTGCTTCTGAGCTACGTCCTCTAATTATTTTATCAAAATGGATAAAGCACTTTTTGACGCCAAACGGAAAGATAATTCATCCGCTCCCGGCAAGTTCAAAGCCACATTCTCAGCCTTTTCACTATCGTTGAACAGAACAACTGCAATAGAGTTATCTGTATTCTTAAAAGCTACGGAACGAATCACTTCTTGATTGGTGGAGGCGTCAATGCGCACAGCCTTCGGACGAATAAATTTACTGAAATGGGCCAGCGCATAATAGTCGAGCGTATACGTAAGCTCCTTGGTCTCTTGGTTGACTGTCACAACACCACGACAAGTACTTTTGCCAAAACCCGGTACGGTTGGGCCGTTCTTTTCATCTAAGGCCATATTCCATAACACAAAGGATTTACTATGATTTCTAAGAATATCAATCCCTGTTCTCATTACATTGGAGAAGGCTTGTTCAAACGGAGGAATCCATTCTCCACCAGAACCTTCTGTAAAATGCACTTCTTTATCAGCAAAAGCTTTCAGAACCTCTGATTGCGCTGATACATTGCCACCATACCAGTGCCAAGCTACACCATCTACTTCATCTTTTGCATAATCGAGCACGGTTAACGGATAATCTGGACGATCCCAGTTGTGGTCGTAGCAGAGAATTTTTGTAGCGATGTTGTGCTTAACAAAGCTAGGCTTCAAGTAGTTTTTAATGAAATCTTTTTGCGCCTCAGGCAACATTAACATACTAGGGTAGTGTTTTGGTTCAAATAAAGGCTCGTTCTGTGGTGTTACAGCATAAGTTGGCAATCCGTGCCCTTCAAAAGCTTGAATATATCGAACAAAATAATCGGCATAAGCCTGATAATATTCTTGTTTAAGTTCTCCAGCAATCATCGATCCGCTAGTCTTCATCCAACCTGGTGCACTCCATGGAGAAGCCATCAGTTTGATCTCAGGGTTAATTTCCAGAGCTTGTTGCAACAAAGGGATAATGTCTGCTTCATCATGTGCGATAGAGAAGTGGGTTAATTCCGTATCCGTTTCCTGTGCAGGTCTATCATCATAGCTATAAATATCTCTAGCATAATCCGATGCCCCCATTGGATTTCTTAATACGGACAAACCAATTCCATCTTGTGCGTCAAAAAGCTTGCTCATGACTTCCTTTTTCTGTTCGTTGTCCAGGACTTGATTAATCAAATAAGCGGATGAATCCGTAAAAGATGCTCCAAAGCCATCCATTTCCTGAAAGGTTTGATTCTCGTCAATAGTTACAGTAGTGGTCGCCTCTGCGTCAGCAATTGGAGTTAATTGTTGCAGACTTTGCTCTACAAACAATGTATTCTCCCCGGTGGATTGATAAATTTTAAGCTCTGGCATGTTGTTTCCCTCCATCTTTCTATGAAGAGGCCCCAGTGAAGGGGCCACATTCTATTTTCTAACTTATTTAAGGCCTAATTTTTCTTTGTTGTTTTTCATTTTTTCAGAACGAACTTCTACAATCTTATCCCAGTTGTTATCATTTAAAAATGTTTTGTAAGCAGCTAAGGTGCTGTCGAATGTAGCATCGTCTTTAGCGCGGATCATACTTACAAGCGTAGTGTTCCAAGTAGTATCAATTGCAGTAAGACTGCGAGCTTCAGGCGTTCCTTGAGCCGGGTTAATGTTTTCAAGAATAAAGTGTGGTTTTAGCTTTCCTTTGCCCCACTCTTGCATTTGTTTAATGGAATCTGCGAATGCGTCATTACTCAGCGCTTTATCACGGTCATGTCCAAAGAACATAAATTCGCCCATCCGGTAATCTTTTTTGAATTTATCGGCATTATTTAATTGCAGGTCTTTGATTTCAGGCAAGAATTCAATTTTACCGCTGTCGTTAACTTTATAGGTTTCTCCTTCAATACCGTAGTTCATGAGCTTTTGTCCTTCGTCGCTGAG
The DNA here is from genome assembly GCF_037965665.1 of Paenibacillus sp. FSL L8-0333. NCBI lineage: Bacteria > Bacillati > Bacillota > Bacilli > Caryophanales > Paenibacillaceae > Paenibacillus > Paenibacillus sp. FSL L8-0333. The sequence goes on along the minus strand of NZ_CP150186.1, from coordinate 2,547,793 downwards.
CAAATAAGTGTAAATTTGAATCGCTTTTGCAGGATCCTTAGCCTTTTTAGTAACATAGCTAATCATCCAACCTGTAATTCCGGATTGATTCAACGTTGGTTCATGTCCAACAGTACTTTGTGGGCCATCAATAGCGATATATTCCTTGCCTGGATTTTCTGTCATGAAGATTTGCAGGTTACCACTTTGTTGCGGTGTTCCATCCAAAAGTATTGTTGCATATTTACCGGATTTCACTTTTTCTTCAAAGGCAGTACCGTCATCAGCAAAGCTGTCATCACTGATGTCACCATTTCTGTAGACTTCATTTAATGTCTTCAACCAAGTCAGGTAATCCTCATCCAGATTCCGGTTGTAGAAATCACCATTTTCAGTTTCCATCGGCACACCGATAAAGTCCTGCAGTGCATCACCCAAAGAACCAGTACCTGAACCAATGGAGTTAAAACCAAAAGGAATCATATCCGGGAATTGCTTTTTGATTTGTTGCATTACACTCTTAAATTCTTCAGGAGTTCCAAAGCTTGGTTTTCCAATGGCTTCGTAAACATCCTTGCGGATGACAAAGGCTGTTTTAGCAGGGATGTTACCGCTATCATAATCGTTTTGCGTATTGGAATAGTTAGGGTATCCATAGGTCTTGCCATCAGCTAACTGGAACCAGTTCATCGTATCTTTTTCTGCAACTTTATTGAAATAAGGATCATATTTATCTGCCAGATCATTCAAAGGCAATGCCCATGTAGCAGCTTTTTGTACGACTGGAGAGTTGGAATCAAAAATAGTCAACAAGTCTGGCATTTCACCGCCGGCAAAAATCGTATTTAGCTTAGTGTCATCGCCTGTAATGAATTTAATGTTGATGTTTAAATCCTCTTTAATTTTCTTAGTGACAAGGTCTTTTCCGAAATCAGTATTCCACCAGTCTGCATTCACGTACCAAGTCAGATCTGTTGTCTCTTTTTTTGTATCCAGCTTCCATGCCGGTGTTTCCGGATCTATAGTATAACGGCCTTCAATGGAGCTTAACTCTTTACTGGAGCTGTCAGAATTACCTTTCGATCCGCAACCTGTAAATACTAATACAACAGCCATAAGTGCCGTACAAAGTTTGAGTCCTTTTTTCCCAAATGCTTTGTTCATCTTTTGTTTCCCCCTAAAAAGTTTTGTAAGCATTCACTACTTGGAGATTTACTTACTATTCCTTCACCGCCCCCATCATCATGCCTGAGATAAAGTACCTCTGTAATATTGGATACATCACAACAATCGGCAAAGTTGTAATGACAATTGTTGCTAGTTGAACCCCTTTAGTCGTAGTTTCGATAATCGCAGATCCACCCACATTTTGCATGGATTGTGTTTGCGACTGAACAATGATTTCATAGAGCTTCATCTGCAGCGGGTAGAGCGATTGATCGGTAATATATAACTTGGTGGTCATAAAGTCGTTCCACTGCCCAACCCCGTTAAATAACGCAATGGTGGCCATAGCCGGCATGGAAAGAGGGATAAAGATTTTTAGGAAAATGCGCCAGTCACCTGCACCATCAATTTTGGCTGACTCTTCAAGTGAATCCGGTACATTTCTGAAGAAGTTCATTAGAATAACTACATCATAATAACTGAACAAGGCCGGGATAATATAAACCCAGAAGCTGTTTAAGAGGCCTAATGATTTAATCAATAAATACGTAGGGATCATTCCACCTGAGAAAAACATGGTGATTACACCCATGGCAACATACAACTTACGTCCACGTATGTATTTCTTACTCAAGCCATAACCGATCATGGCACAAAAGAATACGTGGGTAATGACACCAATAAATGTTTTGGCAAGCGATACTACGAACGCTAAACCAATGGTCTCATCTTGAAATACAGCACGATAATTTTCCAAGGAGAACTCTGGAGACCAAAATATGAATCCGCCTTCCGCAAGCGCCTTGCCCGAGCTTAAAGAGGATATGACTACATTCCATAAAGGAACGACAATAATGATTGTACAAATACAGAGCAGGATAATATTTAAGGTATTAAAGATTCGACTATCGAGATCTTCTTTAGCCACCGTACGATTCACAGAAATGCCTCCTTCTACAGAACTGATTGATTATCATTTAATTTACTGGATACTTTGTTGGCGCTAATCAGTAGGATGACTGAAACGATGGAGACACCTAAACCAACAGCAGTAGCATAAGAGAAGTCACCTTGCGTCATACCCATACGATACACATAAGAATTAATGACCTCCGCCTTAACGCGGTTCTGAGAATTCATCAATACCAGGGTTTGATCCAGATTTGATCCTAATAAACCGCTTACAGTGAGAATCAGATTTAAACTGATAATCGGCTTCATATTAGGAAGCGTAATATTCCAAATTTGTCTCATACGACTTGCGCCATCTATTTTGGCAGCCTCATAATAAGTAGGATCTATTTTCGACATAATGGCTAAGTAGAGAATCGTTCCCCAACCAGCCTCTTTCCAAATATCGGATAACGTTGCAATCCACCAGTATTTATTCGCATCAAGCAAAATATTTACCGGTTTCGAAATCAGTCCCAAACTGAGCATAATCTCATTAAACATACCGGATGAGGAAAACCAGGCAATCAGCATCCCGCCGAGAACGATCCAGGACAAAAAGTGTGGTAAATAAGAGATGGTTTGCACTATCTTTTTAAAGCGTCCGCCACTTAATTCGTAAATCATAACGGATAAAATAATAGGAATAACAAACCCTATGGCTAATTTCAGAAAGCTGATCCCTAATGTATTGACTACAGCGTCCCAAAAATATTTATCAGATAAAATAATTCTGAAATTATCGAGCCCTACCCAAGGTGCAGAATCGAGCGTATCAATTACGGTGTAGCTTTTAAAAGCAATCGTCAATCCGTAAATCGGAATAAAACAAAAGATAATCATAAAAATAATTCCCGGGATGACCATGGATTGAATTTCCCATTGTCTCTTGTAATCAATTACAAATTCTTTGACCCTCTGCCCCATAGGCTTTTTCCCGCTCATTGGATTCTTTCCGTTTGCTGGCACTACGGCTAATTTATCCACTTTTTCTTCTCCCCTCCAAATCATGATCCCCACACAATAAAAACGTTTTTATTTTTTTGAAAAAAAAACCCTCCCAAAACAACAAAATTATAAAAAATGATCGGGTAAAATCTTGAACCCATTACATATATGTGTTCTTACCGACCAATCTTTACTTGACTAGAACCTCTTACGACTAATTCACCCGCCAATTTCATCATCTCGCCCTGTTCCTTCTTCTGGATCATGCGAACTAGGTGATTAATAGCCAAAATACCTTGTCTAGCAATTTGATTTCTTACCGTAGTTAAAGGTGGTGAGAAATACTGCGCAATATCAATATCATCAAACCCCATAACGCTAACATCTAGCGGAACTTCGTATCCATGCGATTTCAAAGCTTGAATACATCCAATCGCACTCAAGTCGTTCCCTGCCAAGAAGGCATCAGGTATTTTATCAGGACTATAATGAAGAAAAGATTTTATAGCGTTGTAAGTGCTTTCTTCTTCAAAATACCCTTGTATAATATACTCTTCATGCGTGGGTAGCTGATACTGACGCAAAGCAGCTAAGTATCCTTCTCTCCGCTGAACACTGTCGTACATCTCATCCACACCAGATATGTAAGCAATCTTTTTATGCCCTAGACTGATTAAATATTTGGTCGCTTCAAACCCCGCTTCAAAGGAATCAAAAATCACGCTTCCCATCGTGTCGTTCTTAAGCGGTCGATCCAAAAATACAGCCTTGATCTTGTCTTTCACCATTGCAGCAATTTCTTCTTCGTCTATTCTCAGCTCCTCGTAGATAATGACACCATCCACTCGCCGGCCTAGAATATTGCTCATAATCACTTGTTTATCCTTGGTAACAAATACATTCAGCCCGTAACCTAGCCGATCACATTCACGCGACATGGACTCAACCAGCTTATAGAAGTATGGACCCGACACACTTGTTGTGAAAAAACCCAGCATTTTGGTTTTCCCGTTCCTAAGGAGCTTACCGTTCAGGTTAGGAACATAGTTTAATCGCTTCGCAACCTTAAGAACATGTGATTTCGTCTCCGGGTTCAATACATCTACGTCATTTAACGCGTTGGAAACCGTAGAAATGGAGACTCCAGCCTCTCTGGCAACATCTTTGATCGTTACCTTTTCCATAATGATTCAATCTTCCTTTACGAATAAAAACGTTTTTATAGATTTAAATTAACATAAAAACGTTTTCATTACAATATATTTTTTATTTTTATTTTATCAGAGGTAATAATTGGTACACAAGCTTAAATTTTCTACAGAATCTTATAAACACTTTACCTGTAAACTCGAAATCATTCGTAATACACTCTAAACATAATGTCTTGCTCGTAGTTCCCAAATCCACGGCCATATATGGTTAGTCCGCCTCTTCTCCGTCCGCTATTCTCTGCCGTTAAACGAAAGGTCCACTGATCCTGCTCTACTCGTACATCCTCCAAGGTAATATCTGAGATTTGCTGCCCATCCACAAAGGTTCCACCTGCATTAATCCGCAGAACCTTAAGCAAACCATATTGGTTAACATCCGAACGCCACCAAATGGGATTTAATCGTCCTCTAGTGAGGCCAAAGTCGCCCGGACTAGTCCATTTCCCTAAATCCTGTCCATTCATCATAAAGCCGATATCCGACGGCCACTTCTCATTTACATGTGGAGCTTCGGAACCTATTTCCAGTGAAATCTCAATCTCTTGCACCACTTGATCTTGAAATAGATAATTTGGAATCTTGTACTCGATAGAACCTTTCGCAAACCATACAATGCCGGCATTCACCCGTTCCGGGTCCAGAAAATAACGTGGATCATCATAATAGCCGATCAGTTTCTCAGTAGTAGCAATCCCGCAGGTAGGTGAAGCCTGAATATCGGTATATTGCCCTACAGGGATAGACACCTCAACCACCTTTCTGGCAACTCCACGGGAGCCCGATAATTTAATCTGCAGGTAATTCGCAGACAAAGAACAATATTTATAGGTCCCTCCATTTACTCGTCTCATTTTAGAACTGATCAGGCCTGCTTTTTGCAGCTTTGCTACATGAGTACTAACAATTGCACTACTAAGATAGAGCTCCGCTGCCAGCTCTTTGATGTGCATCTCTCTGCGGTCCAGAAGTTCAATAATTCGCAGCCTAACTTCACTTGCCAGTGCTTCATACACCTGCAAAGATTCAGAATCTGTGGTTAAGTACATTTCAACGTCTCCTATGCTTATTGAATTAGTATTTTAACGAATCCTAAATTAATTCATTGCTTATTATAAGCTAAAATCAGTATCATATAATCATAAAACAATTACTTAATTAGTGAAATCATTAATTCAACTAGAGGGAGCTGTACACTCATGCCGATTAAATCGACAATGATTATTGACAAAGATTTCAGACTAGCTGAAGTAGACCCGCGGATCTACGGCTCATTTATCGAACATTTAGGAAGAGCAGTTTACGGTGGGATTTATGACCCGGGTCACCCTACTGCGGATCAGAATGGTTTTCGGAACGATGCCATCGAAGCTATTCGTGCCCTAAACGTTCCTATCATCCGTTATCCTGGAGGAAACTTTGTATCCGGTTACAATTGGGAAGATGGGGTTGGACCCAAGCATGAACGCAAGCAATCTCTTGAATTAGCTTGGTGGACCACAGAAACCAATCAAGTGGGTACCAACGAATTTGCAGATTGGGCTAAGCTCGTAGGCAGCGAAGTCATGATGGCAGTTAACCTTGGAACACGCGGCATCGATGCAGCTAGAAATCTAGTAGAGTACTGCAATCATCCTTCCGGTTCCTACTACAGTGACCTGCGGATCTCTCATGGGTATAAAGAGCCCCACGCTTTTAAGACCTGGTGCCTCGGAAATGAAATGGATGGTCCGTGGCAGATTGGAGCTAAAACCGCGGTCGAATATGGCCGGTTAGCGAACGAAACTGCAAAAGCTATGCGCTGGGTCGATCCAACGCTTGAGCTTGTGGCTTGTGGCAGCTCCGGCAGCGGCATGGACACTTTTGCCGAGTGGGAAGCTACCGTGCTTGATCTTTCTTATGATAATGTGGATTATTTATCACTGCATACGTACTACAATAACAACAATGACGACACGCCTAACTTCCTAGCCCGCTCCATGGATTTGGATCATTTCATCAGCAGTGTGGCTGCCACCTGTGATTATGTTCAAGCGAAGAAAAAGAGCAAAAAGAAAATAAATCTGTCGCTCGATGAATGGAATGTATGGAAATCACAAGGCAGCAGCCGTGCCGAACAACACTGGCAGATCGCACCGCCAGAATTCGAAGATGTGTACACACTTGAAGATGCACTTGTTGTGGGCTGCTGTCTTATTTCATTATTGAAGCATGCTGATCGTGTGAAAATGGCCTGCTTAGCGCAGCTGATCAATGTTATCGCCCCAATTATGACTGAAAATGGCGGACCGCTTTGGCTGCAGACTACTTATTATCCGTACCTGCATGCTTCCCTTTATGGTCGTGGAACCGTACTTCACCCGCTGATTTCCAGCCCTAAATACGATTCCAAAGATTTCACTGATGTGCCTTATTTGGAAGCCATTAGTGTATACAACGAGGAGCTGAATGAAGTAACCGTCTTCGCTGTAAACCGCCATTTATCCGAAGGACTAGAGCTCGACGTGGATCTGCGCAGCTTCAGTTCCGTAAACATTATTGAGCATATTGTACTGGAACATGAAGATATTAAAGCTGTAAATACCAAATCCAATCCACATAATGTGATGCCTAGCCAAGGCAAAGCCGTTGTTGAGGGTGGACATGTAAAAGCCCTTCTCGCAAAAGCTTCCTGGAATGTGATTCGACTGCGTGTGAACGGCTAAGTTAACTTGTAATAGTCATAGAAACGCCCCCATGAATCTTTAATAAGCCATAGATTCATGGGGGCGTCTTCGTTATTTTATTCTGAAAATTGTCACGGATTGCTTCGGAAATTCATAAGTAAAGCTGCTTCCTTCTGTCTTAAAGCTGGTTTGTTTCGGAGAGACCCGCTGCTTATTCTCAAAGTTATTTTCGTCCTCAAGCTGGTATCCCAACATTTCATAGACTTCGATGGTCAGTGCTTCTTTTACCAAAGATTCCAGTACAACCTCTGCAGAAACACTGTTCTCTTGTACATTTACTGTCTTGAGGATAATATCCCCCGTTAAATCTTCCACACTTGCCGTGTAATACAGCGGTTCAATGACCGGAAGTTTATCTTCTGTCTCATTCACCAGTTCTCCGTTAATAAAAGTACGGATATGTCTGCCCACTACTTCTAGCTTAAGATCGTATTCTACGTCTGTTTCAACAGTAAACATAGCATGCGTCAGAACAGAATTTCTTCCGTTGATAATTGAGGCCACAATCGAATCCTGATTCTGCCAGCCACCAAGCTCCCAGTACAAATGATTCTGATCATCCGCTTTACCAAAATAGAAGATAAACCCTTTATTCCCTGCGGTTCGTGTAGCCTTAAAATGCAAAGTATAGTTTTCCCACTCTGTCTCACCAAGCTCTAGTGTCCGTTTAGCCGTTCTGTTCTGAGCAGGGTCAGGCAGATTTGAAACCTCCTCTGATAAGTCAGAATACGTCTTCACTTCTCCCGTAAGATTGTTGACTAATGTGATCTCGGAGAAACGAGCAGCAGAGGCATCCACACCGAAACTGATGGCTCCAGTGATCGCTTCCTTTCTGCTTTCCTTCGTTGCCGTGAAGCCATCTGCTTCCATCTTCAGCAAATGATCTCCCTGATGGTTCATGAATAGCTTTTGCACATAATAGTTTGCCGTTCCGTACACTTCATGATTATTGAACCAGATCAGGTCCGGCTTCCAGTTGATATAATCCACATTACAGAGCATTGGAGCATAACAAGCTAAGCCAACGGCATGAGCATTATTTTGCAGACCTGTCATAAATGCTGCTTCTACTAATGCATTGTAATAGGTATTGCCCCATGAAGCATATTCACCGAGGAATACCTTTGGCTCATCCGCATTGAAGTCATCATAACGATGATGATTAGCCAGGAACCATTCAGGTGTACAGTAATAATGCTCGTCTACGAGGTCAGACTTATTCTCTTTTGCCGACGTCCAGCCCCGTTCATATTCCTGACCGGCAGAGAACGGGCCACTAGAATTAATGACCTTGATTTCCGGATATTTTGCTTTGATGGCTTGATGAAAGTAAGGATATCTCTCGAAAAAGGGTGCACCTACCTCTTCGTTCCCAATGCCGACATACTCCAGCCCAAAAGGCTCGGGGTGACCCAGTTCTGCACGAATGCCTCCCCACTTCGTGGAAGAATCCCCCTTGGCGAATTCAATTAAATCCAAAGCATCCTCAATCCAAGGCGTTAATTCATCCAGCGGGACCATCCGTTTATGATGCGGGTCATAGCCGCCCGGAAGAACGGGGATCGGCTTAGCTCCAATATCCTCACAGAACTGAAAATATTCATAATAACCTAACCCAAGCGTCTGATTATATGACCAGTTATTGCGTCTTGCCGGTCTTTGTGCAACATCCCCAATCGTATTCTTCCATCTGTACATGGAGTCTCTGTCATCTGGATCCAAGGAACCGTCATGCACCAGACATCCTCCTGGGAACCGCATAAATTTAGGTTTTAAATCAGCGAGCAGCAGCGAAATATCTTCACGCATGCCTCCGGGTCTATTCTTAAAGGTCTTCTCAGGAAACAGAGAAACCATATCCAGATATACCTTCCCGCTACCTTTGGTAACGATTACAAGACGACTGCTTGTGTCAGTGCTATTAGCTGTGATAACGGCTTCATATCGGTTCCATTCCGAGCTGCTAACGGCTATTTCCACTTCACCAAGAATGGTGCCGTCTGTGCTTTCGATGTTTACGGTAAGCGGCACATCAAAGCTTGTCTCCCGACGGGCATACACCGAGAAGTTATAATTCTCGCCTTCTTTTACCGGAATACCACTGTTAAAGCCTAGATTCATCAGGCCAACGCCGTCACCTTCAGCCACAATATCGATGGCAACATAATGTTGGTTACGATCATTTAAGGGCTTGCTGTCTTCTACAGAGATATTCACCTTTCCATCTCCACGTTCTACAGGCTCCCAAGCCATCAGCGCATGATAATCTGCCCGGTCAATCGGGTCGAATTCAAAAGATCGGTTCTGAACTAGCTCAGCGTAAAGCCCACCATCGGCCGCATGATTCAAATCCTCGAAGAAAATACCGAATAGATCGCCTAACTCCGCCCCCCGCTGCTGCGTATGTATCGTCAATTTTCCTTCTGTCTTCATTCTTTTGTCTTCCTCCTTGTGAATTCCAATTTGATTTATATTTATATTACTTAGTTCATATCAATATAAATCATTATAATAACTCCTCTCTACATTCGTCAATTCGAAAACGAAAAACTGACACCGAATACCCCTCGATGTCAGTTCACACTAAGAAGCCCCCTAGTATAGGTTATAAAGAATACGTAAATTGATAGCTGCCCGAACCTATTTCGAGTCTCACTCCGTTATCGACCAAGCTGATGCTGTGCACGCCTCTGGACTGCTCTACAGGAACTCCATTTTCTAATAACCCTAGTTGATTGGCTCCAGGCAGAACGACAATACCGTTGGTATTGGCAGGAATCGTAACGTGGATCACCATTCCATTATCCTCTGATCGCCGCCACGCTGACTCCACTTTTCCGTACATGGTTTCAAGACTAGCTTCTGCATAATCCAGACCGGGGCCTGGCTGTGGCTTGATATGAACGATTTTGAAGCCAGGCTCCAACTCATCTGTTCCAATTCCTGCAACGTAACGATACAACCATTCACCTATTGCGCCATAGGCGTAATGATTGAAAGAATTCATATCTGCACTCCAGAAGCTGCCGTCCTCCTTGATCCCATCCCAATGCTCCCAAATCGTCGTCGCACCTTTCGTCACCTGATACAGCCAGGATGGATAATCCTTTTGAAAAAGAAGCTTATACGCGAGTTCGTTATTTCCAATCTCGCTGAGCACAGGATTCAGATAAGGTGTGCCCACGAATCCAGTAGTCAGATGATCCTTAGCTTCAGCAAGCAGCTCAGTGAGCTTCTGAATTGCACGTTCTTTGGCGACCCCTTCTACAAGATCGAAACGTAAGGCTAATATCTGTGCAGTCTGTGTAGAGACGGATAACCTTCCCGCAGGTGTTATGAACTCATCACTGAATGCTTTTATAATTTTGGCGTGCAGCTCACTATAATAGTCCACGTCCTCCGATTTTTCTAAGGCTATTGCCGCTTTCAAAGTCAGAGAAACAGAATAGGCATAAAAAGCGGTGGCGACATAATCCCGATCTGTAGCCCCTACATAGCTGTCTGGCTTGGAATCAAGCGCCAACCAATCGCCGAAATGAAACCCAGTATTCCATAGATAGGGATTGCTTCCCTGTGCATAAATATAAGAAATCCAATGCTTCATGCTCTCGTATTGCTCTGCAAGCAGCCTTTTGTCGCCATACATTTCATAGATTGTCCATGGACAGATCGTAGCTGCATCTCCCCAGGCCGCAGAAGAATGGTTAGTATCTCCGTCGCCAGGAGGAGCTGCTCTCAGCTCTGGAATAAAAAACGGAATGCCGCCCTCAGGGGTTTGGTCTGCCTTCAAATCCCGCAGCCATTTCGTAAAGAATGGTGCCGTATTCATCAAATAAGAGGCTGTGCGGACAAACATCTGAGCATCCCCCGTCCAGCCGAGCCGCTCATCACGCTGTGGACAATCAGTGGGCACATCGAGGAAATTCCCTTTTTGCCCCCACAGGATATTGTGATGCAGTTGATTCACAAGTGGATCTGAGCACTGAAAATCACCCGTACGTTCCATATTGGAGTGCATCACAATTCCTGTGAAATCCTCTAGTTGAAGATCTGCTGAGAACCCACTAAGCTTCACATACCGAAAACCTTGGAAAGTGAAGTGTGGTTCATACGTCTCTTGCTCTCCACCTTTCAGAGTATAGCGGATGCACTGTTTCGCTTTACGCATATTCTCCGTGTAGAAATTTCCGTCCCGGTCTAATATTTCAGCATGCTGAAGTTCTACCGCCTGACCAGATTGACCTTTCACATTAAATTTTAACCACCCTACCATGTTCTGGCCCATGTCCAGCACTCTATCTCCCTGCGGGGTAGTCAGCAGTGCAATCGGCTTCAAGGTTTCAACTTGTGTCACTGGCACATTTTCCTGGGCAACGATAATCGCTTTGGAATAGTTAATAATCTCCACTGGATGCCAACCTTCTGATGAAGGATCGGTGATATCCAGCTCCAGCCGAGCATCATAGGTTTCACCATTATAAATTTCAGACATCATAATTGCGCTTTTTGCAGCCTGCCAATTCTGATCTGAGCTAATAAGCTCATTTGAACCGTCTGCGTACCGGATATGAAGCTCCAGCAGAAGTGAAGTCTTTGATCCATAAATCTCCTTTTGATTATCCCAGCCCAAATACCCTCTGTACCAGCCATTGCCTAACAGTGCGCCTAACGCATTCGCACCTTCATGCAGAAGCTTTGTGACATCATAAGTTTGATATTGCAGCCGTTTACTGTAACTGGTCCAGCCTGGAGTAAAATAATGATCTCCCACCCGACTTCCGTTCAGCTGCAGTTCATACAAGCCCAAAGCAGTAACATAAATCCTTGCACTTTCCACTGGACCTTTTACATCCACGAATGTACGAAGCTGTGGGCAAATCTCAGAATCTTGTGAAAAAGAGGCTGTAGGAGCGCTGATCCACTCCGCCTGCCAATTCCCTGCATCTAATAGTCCGGTTTCAAAAAATGCAACCTCAGACCAACCCGAGTCTGTTGCATTCTGATTCCATGCCCGAACCCGATAATAATAACGCGTGCGAGCTTCCAGCAGCAGACCTTCAAGCTCAACATGGATCGATTGAGAAGACTTTACTTCCTCTGTATCCCATAGCTTGCCTTGAAAAAGCATATTCTCAGCCACTTGAATTTGATAAGCAGACTGCATGCAGTCCCTGTCATCTGAAACTAACTGCCAACTGATTCTAGGTCTGATCACATCAATTCCTAGCGGATTTTCTTTGTACTCACAACGAAGCTTAGTGATTGCGAACATATAGATAAAAACCTCCCTCTATAGCTACAAATTAGTCTTTGCCCTATAATTATAGCTGCGTTACCGCTTTCATCACCCGGTAAAAAGGACATCATACCCCTGCAATCATGCCATAAATTTGGAAGGGAAATTATACATGCAACGAACCACCGAGTTGTTCAAAAGTGAAGTCTTTTTTCAAAACGATCTGCATCTGCTGGTTAACCGCTATTCTGAGAACTTCCATGCCCCTTTTCATGCACATGAATTTATTGAGTATTGCTATGTAGCTGAAGGAAGAGGTTTTCATCACCTTGAAAATGAGATCTTTCCCGTTAGAAAAGGAATGCTGTTCGTGATTCCTGTAGGTGCTCCCCATGTGTTCCGTCCAGCAACTTCTGATACTTTAGGGAATCGCCTGATCGTCTATAATTGCCTTTTTGATATGCAAATGGTGGAGCAATTAAATATCGTCCTTCAAGAGCCATCTATCCGGGAGCACCTAGCCACTCTTGGGAGTAGCAGCTCATCTTACTTTTCCGTCTCAGATCGTGATGGCTCTATTGAGCGCTTAATGCTGAATTTATATCATGAAATGTCGGTATCCGGTATGGGCTCCAAAACAATGCTTTACACCCTGCTGAGTCAATTAATCATAGCAGTGTACAGGCAAAAATACGGAGAAGATGACAAATCTACGATGGATATGGCTGACTTCACGCAAGTAATTCAATACCTAGAGCATAATCTGTCGGAGAAGATTACACTTGCCGAATTAGCCCGTATTACACAGTGGAGCAGCAGGCATCTTCAGCGTATGTTCCACAAGCATACTGGCCAGTCCTTTGGGACCTACTTGAAGAATCTGCGAATGCATAAAAGCTGTGAATTGCTGCGTACTTCTGGACATAAAATTAATACGATTGCCGAGTTAGTTGGTTACCGTGACATCGACTCCTTTAACGCTGTATTCAAAAAAATAGTCGGCCAGACACCCATCGCGTACCGCAAGCTCTACAGATCATAAAAAAGCCGATGTCGTATGAACATCCATACAACATCGGCCCTATTAATTTATTGATTAGTGATCTGTTTAAGTAAAAACTCAACAAAATCAGTTGATTTAGTCTTACTGTCATCTTGCCCTAACGTTCCGATGATCATCTGGTTAGAATGGATAGGGAGTTCTGTAGCAAAATCCGTATCTGTGATATCTATGCCAGTAATCAGCTCTTGACCACTCTCCGGGTTAGTCATACGTTTCAAACGGTTATCGTCCAGAGGAAGTCCTGCGGATTTAATAAACGACTCCAGATTTTGCAGTCCCGACTGCTGGCCAATCCATTCAAAAGTAGCATCATCCATAATCAGGATATCCGGATGGTCGGCTGCCAGCATCGCCATAGCCCGCTGCATATAGCTCATATCCAAGACTCCACCGTCCGTCCCACCTGTTGAGGGTAGATAAACGATTTCTGCCTCCACTCTCTTCCAGGTCGGGTAACGTTTGATAATCTCTTGTTTTAGCTCTTCATTCTTACCTGACGAGTCCTGAGATTCATAGTTGCCTAGGAACATGATTCGAACATCTACCGGTGGGAGCGTAGCTTCATATTTTCTTTCCTGCCACTGATCATAGAGCGCTTTCCCCCCAAAGATAACCACCAGCAGCACGATAATAGAAATAATAGTGTGCGTTTTGTAGAGCCGAAAGAAATTCTCCGATTTACGTGCTACTCCGGACATGGCTCCCCACTTCTCCAGGCGCTTGTCCTCCGCTTCCTGAATCTCCTTCTGATCCAAGCCATCTAGGATGGTTTTGTAAGCGCGGAATTCCTCTTCATAAGCTGCGACCTCATCTTCAGTCGAATTCGATCGACGGCGTTTCAAATGAATATCTAACCTTTTGTTCAATTCCTCCCGGGTAACGTCTTCAGGCAAGTTCAAACGCTCATAGGCTTGCTTTAGCTTCTCATTCAAAATGATGTCTCCTTCCTGATGCTTTTCGTCATTTCAGATCGTTAATTTGGTTCTATGTATTGAATTCTTGTGGCAGTAAAAGTATGGGCTAAGCAGTAAAAAAAACATCGCAGGAACTCAAGTAAACTATATCATGTTGTGCTAGACGGTAACAAGTAAGCGTTTATCTAATCCAAACCATGCAGCTGCTTAAATTGCTCAGGACTCATCCCTGTCAATCTTTTAAACACCAAACAAAAGTAACTAGCATTATCAAAGCCCACTAGCTGGGCAATTTCATACATTTTTTTATCGCGTCCATTAAACATAAGCTGTTTACTCAAATTGATACGTTGCTTATTGATATAGGTTACAGGTCGATCATGAATTGTTTTTTGAAAAAGCCTGCATAAATACTGTGGCGATACAGAAATAATCTCCGCCAGCTCCTTTAAAGGAAGCGTCCTATGCAGATTGCTCTCTATATAACGCAGCACCGGTTTGATTCGCTCCAATTCATGTGCCTCATTCAGAGGCGATACTAGCTTTCTTTTTAAATCCAGAAGCAATGCGTAAAGATGTTTTGATCGTGCTAAATTGGTTTCCAGCTCATTGCTATCTGGCAGCATAAGGATTTGCTTTAGAGGATTGAGCCATTGATCTTCTTTTAATCTAGCAGGACCAGACTCGCGGATGCCCGCATAGAGCAGCATTTGACCAACCTCTCTGCCATTGAACGAGACCCATGATACCTTCCACTCCTTCCCACTGATAGGGGCATACGAATGAGGAATATCCGGGAACAAAAAGAACACATCCCCTGGACCCACGAGATATCGGCTCTCATGAATGATAAGCTCACCCTTACCTTCGTGAATCTGATGTATTTGATAGTCTGGAAAGCCTGCAGGACGTATAGTTTCTGGCTGGTGCTCCCAAAATCCAAGGGTTGTAGCATAAAGCGGCAGCATGCTTACATCTTCTGTTTGGCAAAAAATAATTTTGCTCTCCATAAAAAAGTCCTCGTTTCATATTTTGTTATCCGGGACTAAAATTCTTTTATTTATCCTAACATTACTTCAACTTATAATATGAATATAATAACATTACAATGATTATAAAGGAGATCAACTCATGCGAGCAAAGTTTGTCTACCAGCCACCTGCTAACGGTTATCCGGAATGGAATAACAACCCAGAGACTTTTGAATTAAATCGATTGGATGCACATGCCTCCATGATCCCTTACCGTAGTTTATCCCAAGCGCTAACTAACGATAAAGAAACCTCACCTTTCTACCAAACCCTCAATGGGCTTTGGAAATTCGCTTTTTCCGAAACACCGGATCAACGAATTGTGGATTTCTATAAAGCCGATTTCGATTGCAGTAATTGGGATACAATTCCTGTACCGTCCCACTGGCAGTTCCAAGGTTACGACTATCCACAATATACAAATCTCCGGTATCCTTGGGCGGAATCCGAGCCAGAGCTTAAAGCCCCCTTTGCCCCAACAAAATATAATCCAGTAGGCTCTTATCTTCGAACCTTTACTGTACCTGAGTCTTGGAATGGTCAACCGGTGTACCTAAGCTTTCAGGGTGTTGAATCCGCTTTCTACGTCTGGGTAAACGGTGAACTTGTCGGGTACTGTGAAGATACATTTACTCCATCAGAGTTCGATATCACCCCATATTTAGTTGCAGGGGACAACAAACTAGCTGTCGAGGTTTATCGTTGGTGTGATGCCAGCTGGCTAGAGGATCAGGATTTCTGGCGCCTTAGCGGTATTTTTCGGGAAGTCTATCTTTATTCGGCGCCTTCCGTTCATATTGCTGATTACTTCGTCCACACCGACCTGGATGAAAACTTCGTACATGCGGATTTAAATGTAGATATCCAGGTGGAAAATTACTTTAATGAGCAAAGCCCATATACACTGCAAATGCAGCTTTACAATAAAGAGGACCAGCCTGTTTGGGAGACTCCTATCTCCACTACTGGTTCCTTTGAGCAAGAAGGCGTCCAGCAACTCAAGCTTTCTGCCCCGGTTGAGCAGCCATTTAAATGGAGTGCTGAAACCCCTTATCTTTATACCTTAGTCCTGTCTATAAATGACGACAACGGGCATACACAAGAAACGGTCAGCTGTAAGGTTGGATTCCGCAAGTTTGAGATTAGAGACGGACTTATGAAGATCAACGGCAAAAGAATCGTGCTTAAGGGCGTCAATCGCCACGAGTTCTCTTGTGACACAGGTCGTGCTTTAGCCAAAGAAGATATGCTGCGCGACATCCAATTAATGAAAACACATAATATTAATGCCGTTCGAACCTCCCATTACCCGAATCAGTCTGTCTGGTACGAGTTATGTGATGAATACGGATTATATGTAATTGACGAAACCAATCTGGAAACGCACGGCACTTGGGCATACAGCCAAGAAGGATTGAATGACGGGAATGTTCCTGGAAGCAAACCGGAATGGCGGGCCAATGTCATTGACCGCTGCAACTCCATGATGCAAAGGGACAAAAACCACCCTTCAGTCATCATATGGTCTCTCGGCAATGAATCTTTCGGAGGCGACAATTTTATCGCTATGCACGACTACCTGAGAGAAACCGATCCTTCGCGGCCGGTTCATTATGAGGGAATCTTTCACTGTAGAGAATCGGAAGCAGCAAGTGACATAGAATCTACTATGTACATTAAACCGCAGGATGTTGAAAAATATGCGCTTAATAATCCGAAGAAGCCTTATATCCTCTGCGAATACAGTCATGCCATGGGCAATTCATGCGGTGGGCTGCACTTATACTGTGACTTGTTCGACAAATATGACATTGTTCAAGGTGCATTCATTTGGGATTGGGTAGATCAAGCCATTCGGACCCACACCTCCGAGGGAATTGAATATCTCGCTTATGGCGGGGACTTTGGTGAATCGCCTCATGACGGCAATTTTAGTGGCAACGGATTGCTTTTTGCTGATCGTACGGTTACTCCTAAGCTCTTTGAGGTCAAAAAATGTTATCAGAATATTAAAGTAACGACTGAAAATATCCTAGAAGGACTCTTCCAGATTCGCAATTCCTTCTTATTTACCAACTTAAAGGAATACGATCTCAAATGGGAAGTTCGTTTAGACGGAGTAACTGCGCAAGAAGGCTTACTGAAGATCTCATGTGCACCAGGTGAGAGCACTTCATGCAAAGTTCCTTACGAGCTGGATTCACTGCGTGGCAATCATGAGGCAGTTCTGAATCTTTCCTTTATTCAGCCTTCAGCAACTATATGGGCAGAAGCCAATCACGAAATCGCTTGGGAACAGTTCATTCTGTCACCTCGTTTCGTAACCAATACCTCAAAGAGAACCACAGAAACACTGCGTGTCAGCGAGCTTGAGAATGTTTTGAACGTACAAGGTGATAATTTCGAACTGAGCTTTAGTACCACTACGGGTGCTCTGAACTCTTATCGTTCCTCAGGCAAAGAACGTCTGCTTGAGCCTGTAAGACCTAACTTCTGGAGAGCAGTCACAGATAATGATTGCGGTAATAAATTGCCACAGCGGTGTGCAGTATGGAAGCAGGCATCGCATAAACAACACTTAATCAGCTTTACATTTAGAACCGAAGGATCTCTCTGTCTCGTCTCTGCCAGCTACCTTCTGGCTACAAGTCCGGACTCCACGCTTCGGGTTCAGTATGTGATTCGCGCTGACGGGACTTTAGAGATCACGCAAGAACTGAGTCCGGGCAGCAGCGTTCTGCCAGAAATCCCTGAGTTCGGAATGATGTTCGTTCTAGATGGAAGTCTTGATACCCTATCATGGTACGGCCGCGGACCTCATGAGAATTATTGGGATCGACAAACCGGAGCCCCACTTGGACGTTACACTGGTAAGGTCAGTGATCAATTCACACCTTATCTCAAACCTCAAGAGTGCGGCAACAAGACTGATGTCAGATTCGCTTCTATTACAGAGAGCAACGATGGATCAGGGTTCTATTTTGAAAGTGCAACGCCTATCGAAATTAATGCCCTGCCTTGGAAGCCTGAGGAACTGGAAGCCCATGACCACGTCTATAAATTGCCAGTCTCGAACAAAAGCGTACTAAGAGTTAACTACAAGCAAATGGGTGTTGGCGGGGACGACAGCTGGGGCGCACCAACCCACGAAGAGTTCACTCTGCCGGCTAATCGCCCGTACATCTTCCGTTTCACTGTCTCACTGCTCTAATCTCTTCCACTTATAAAAAAGGCCGTCTCTGGTTGGTTTCTACCACACAGGACGGTCTTCTTTTATTTATTTCACTGCTACTGTTCCTTGTCTGAATTCCGAAGGGCTTAAACCCACATTTTTTTTGAACTGTTTGGAGAAATAATAGAGATCGCTAAAACCAAGATCATGGGCAATCTCACCGACAGAACTTTGCGTCCCCCTCAATAGCTCCTTGGCCTTAGTTATCTTTTTTCTGGTGATATACTGAATGGGTGGAACTCCGATTTGCTGTTTAAATAGCCGGATAAAATAGTTGGGATGCATGTACGCAATCTCGGCAAGCTCCTGTATGGTGATATTACGCTCGATATGGGCGTCTATGTACGTTAATATTTTCGTTAATTTTTCGATCGAGCTTAGATTCTTAAAAGTGGTTTCGTCTACATCTATGTTCATAATAAAATAAGAAAATAACTCCATTAACTTACTTTTGGCTAATAAATGAGCATACACCGCATCAGATTTCATATGACTCGTTAGGCTGCTGAAAATCTCTTGGATTACATGAGGATCTACTTCTCTGCATACATGACTTAACTCTAACATTTTGAATAGATTAATGTCTCCGACTTTTGCGCTGAAATGGCACCAATACTTCTCAAAGGGTTGATCACTTATGCAAGAATAAGATTGCTTAACTCCCTCAGGCATCAAAAAAAGCTGACCAGGCTTCGGATAATATTCTCGATCCCCGATCTTTAACCAACCCTCCCCATCGCAAATAAAATAAAACTTGCTATAGTCAGGTGTATAGTCGAGATCTCTCCAGTCACGGCCACAAAGATTGTAATCAGCCATAAATAAATCAACCTTTAAATTGGATAAATAATTAGTAAGCAAAACATGGTTATCCATCCCTTACTCCGCCTTATCAGGTTAGTTTTGTACATCTAAAAGTTAATGTCCTACATTTTGATTCCCACATCCATTCACTACAATGAAGAAGAAATAAACGTTTGAAAGGATGATTGCAAAATGGTGGATAAAAGCGAATATTTAAAAGTAATCGAAGATACGATTGCAACTGGAAGATTCAAAGCCGATTGGGATTCACTAAGTCAATTTCAAGTGCCCACGTGGTATGAGAACGCTAAGTTTGGTATTTTCATTCATTGGGGTCTTTATTCTATTCCGGCTTTCGCCAATGAGTGGTATCCCCGAAATATGTATATCCAGGGTTCACGGGAATATGAACATCATCTTGCTACTTATGGCGAGCATAAAACCTTTGGCTATAAGGATTTCATCCCCTTGTTCAAGACTGAGCATTTCAATGCTGAGGAATGGGCCAATCTCTTTAAATTATCTGGAGCCAAATACGTGATGCCTGTTGCAGAGCACCACGACGGCTTTCAAATGTATAAGAGCGCTTACTCCTACTATAACACATATGAGATGGGTCCCAAGCGGGATTTAGTCGGGGAAATGAAAGACGCTTTTGAGCAGCAGGGATTAGAGTTTTGTGTATCTTCCCATAGAGCTGAGCACTGGTTCTTCCTGTCTCATGGCAAGGAATTTGATTCCGATATCCATGAACCGCTTGTATGTGGAGATCTCTATTGGCCATCCATGCCCGAACCCGATCATCAGGATTTATTCGGCTCCCCACCCAATCAAGAATTTCTGGAGGATTGGTTGATTCGCTGCTGCGAGCTGGTAGACAATTATCAGCCGAAAATCTTTTACTTTGACTGGTGGATTCACACAGCCGCCTTCAAACCCTATCTCAAAAAGTTCGCTGCTTACTATTACAACAAGGGAGAGGAATGGGGAACTCCGGTTGCAATCAATTATAAGCATGATGCCTTCATGTTTGGCTCAGCGATCCCAGATATTGAGAGAGGTCATTTCTCCGGGCTTAAACCTTATTTCTGGCAAACGGATACAGCAGTAGCTAAAAATTCATGGTGTTTTACACCGGAAAATGATTATAAATCTGCCGTAGAAATTATCAAAGATTTAGTAGATATCGTAAGCAAAAACGGCAACTTGCTGCTGAATATAGGCCCTAAAGCGGACGGCAGCATTCCAGCTCAGGATCAGGAGATTCTGCTTGGCATCGGAGAATGGCTAAAGGTGAATGGTGAAGCAATCTATGATACGACCTACTGGCGCACCTTCGGGGAAGGCCCTACAGAGATCGTTGAAGGTCAGTTTACAGATGGGATCACGAAAATTTTCACTAATGAAGATATCCGCTTTACGGTAAAAGGCAGTTATCTTTACGCTACTGTTCTTGTCTATCCAAACAACGGTATAGTGCAAATCAAATCCCTTAAAGAAAACTCTGCTCACTTCCATGGGATGATTAAACAGATCAAAATCTTAGGTTTTGAGGAACAACCTGCATGGGAAAGAACCGATGAAGCCCTGATTATAAAAACAACCTCGGTTCGCAGTGAGACTCCGGTTGTTCTGCGGATTGAATTGGATTAGGGACACTTACAGAACTTCATAACCTATAAAAAGAGTGTTCTTGCCCATCCAGCAGAGAACACTCTTTTATAGTTTTATAACCATCAATTTATATTAAAAGTAGGGTACCCTGACGTTTACTGTCTTCATTCTAGTCCTATGAGGATATCTCGCGCGTAATTTGTTGGACTCCAAAATAATGCGACCATGAAGCGGATGCTCCGTAGGGATTTTTAGTTGTGTAGCAATGACTTCACTTAGCCCGTGGTTTCGGATGTCCGCTTGAAGCTGTAAGGCTTCTGGATCTTTTTCATAATCAAAATAAAGTGCAGAAACAATAGCTGAGACTAAATGTGAGGTCTCAAAACCAAGTTCATGAGCAAGCATTGCCGGTTTTACGAGTCGATCATTAGGTGAAAGCTTGCGAAGCGGGGAGCGGGCGACACGTGTAATTTTATCGTTAAAGTTGGGGTTAGTGAATCGTTCCATCATCTTTTCTATATACCGGTCATGTTCTATGGGCTTGAAGCCATATAAATGCACCAATAAGGTCCCTGTTTCCTTAAGCACCCCGTGAACACGAGCTCTGATTTCGGGATCAGACATCGCTTCTTGAATGCTAGTATAACCTTCCAGGTATCCAAAATAGGCTGCACTGCAATGACCTGTATTCACAGTATATAGCTTCCGTTCGAGGTATGGCGCCAGCGAATCTACATAATGGACGCCTTTAATTTCATTGTAGTTACCAATCATTCCACTGCGGGGAATAACCCACTCACTGAAGGGTTCAACGAGGATTTCAAGTGAATCTGTATTTTTCTGCATAGGTACAATCCGGTCCACCATCGCATTGGGAAAAGCGACATTGCGGTCAGCAAGCTCCTTGAAGGATTGCTTCATATATCGATAAACAGATTTTTTCAACTTCTGACTGCTTCCAATCCCATTCTCACAGGCGATGATATGAAGAGGGGTGAGATTTCTGTTGTTTTCAAGCCTTCGTTCGATGCCCTGCGCAATGGTCTCAGCAATATCTTGTAAAGCGGATATTCCGACTGCAGTTGTCACAATTTCAGCTTCTGCTATAGCTCTAGTAACGTCCTCAGTATCATTCAGATTGATCGCAGTAACATTATCAACGATAAAGCTGTCCCGGTTCTTGTTAGCTAGGGTGACAGGATATTGCCCACGTTTTTGCAATTGGGCAATTTTACTCTTATTTCTTCCGACGAAACAAACATTGTAACCGGAGTCCGACAACATAGGCCCAATAAAACCTCTGCCAATATTGCCCGCTCCAAAATGTACGGCTCTCAATTTGGTATCCCCCTTTAATTTGAACTTAGTTTCTCGGTTTCTCTATACGAAGCAACGTTGAGTAACTACATGATCAAATTCAAGAAGACTTAGATTATCAATTTTATGGTGCTGCTTATCGAATTCAAGAAAATTAGTAATTTCGTTAGGCGTCACAATGCAACGGATGCCAGCTGCTGCCGCTGCCTTAGATCCATTCGGTGAATCCTCGATAGCAACCGCCTCATCAGCTGTGATTCCAAGACAAGCTAACGTTTGGTTATATAGCTCCGGATCTGGTTTCACTTTTGCCACATGGTCGGCAGTCCGAACACATTCGAAATACTCGCGAATACCCAATTGATTCAGATATTTTTCCACCCATTCCAGGGAAGAACTTGAGGCCAGCCCTATGCGCAGTCCAGCTGCCTTGGCAGAATCAAGATAATGCTGAATACCTGGTCTTATTGTTTCAAGCTCCATAAGTTTGCTGTGTCTCTGTTTAACAGCCTTGCTGAACTCTTCTTTGTCAATTGCGAGCTTAAGATCAGTCATCAAATATTCATAAGGATTAAAACTGTTCAAGCTCGTGCCGATGCAGGTGGAATATTGTTCAAGCGTCAGGTCCACTCCATATTCTGCATAAGCCTCGTTAAATGCGGTGTACCAAGCAGTCTCCGTGTCGATAATCGTTCCGTCAAAATCAAAAATAATTCCTTTGATCACAATCAACCATCTCCCTCGTATTATGTTTGGTTAGAATATCTTACGCAAAACCTTCTGCATATTCTACAAAAAGCTATTTCGGCTTGCGTTTGACTATAAAAACCATAACAAAGCCCTTCTACTGACGTCAAGCACGGTAGATAACATGCCACGTAATGATAACGATTACAATCAATGCGGACAACCCTGAATTTTTGCATCACCTGAACATCTTAATACATAACAATAATCAGATTCAAAAAAACACCACAATCCTATGTGCTTCAAGGGATTCCTTCTGCCAAGTTTGTTATGAAGGCAAGCTCCCTCTCTTTCTCTCCATTGCTGTTATTTAGAGTATTTTTCCAAGCAGCTAAAAATAATTTAAAATAATTTCAACCACATCCTTTTTACTTGATTGTACAAAACAAATTACGGGGTTATTTTTTGTCCATTGAGTAAAAAGAGGCTTTAATTTATGATAGTTTTTAATCGAGAATGATTATCATTATTGGTGGTCGTTACATATAATAGGGAGGCAATAAGATATGAACAAGGTAAGACAGTTCTTCGCTGTGGTATGTGTACTATTTTTGCTGAGTACATTGCTACTGGCGTGCGGAAACTCAAAGGAACAATCCTCTGCCAATAGTACGGCAAACGCAACCGGGAACTCTTCCGCTGCAACCGCGGCACCTTCAGCAGAACCCTCAGATAGCAGTACAGATGAAGCTGCAGCGACTACCCGCTCCTATACAGATTACATAGGACATACTGTAGAGATTCCAGTGAATCCGCAGCGAATTATCTATTCTGGAGAAACTTATGGCGATTTGCTCGCACTTGGTGTGCAGGCGGTAGGTTATCCTCTTTCTATGGGGGAAGGCCAGATTTTTGAAGATCAATTGCAAGGTGTGGAGGATGTAGGCTTCCCTATCAATCTGGAAAAAACATTGGAGCTTCAGCCTGACTTGATCATCTATGCGGGCACAGATGAAGCTGATTTCGAGCAGCTCTCCAAAATTGCACCAACGATAATATTTAATACCTTTGCCCCACTCCAGGAACGTATGCTGGACATTGGTGGAATTGTTGGTAAAACGACTGAAGCAGAAGCATGGCTTGCCCAGTATAAAACCGCTGAAGAGAACATGTGGAAGCAATTGAAATCCGCAGGCATGAAAGAGGGCGAAACGGCTGCGGTCTTCACTTATTATCCAGGAGACAGACTATTTATAATGGCAGCAACCGGACTTTCACAGGTACTCTATGGGGAGAATGGCTTCAAGGCAACTCCAGCTATTCAGAAGATACTTGATGAAGGTAAAGGGTTCCAGGAAGTTTCCATGGAAGTCCTGAAAGAATATGCCGGAGACCGGATATTCATCTTGACTCCAGTGGCAGAAGAAGCAAAACAATCCACAGAGAATCTATTAAAGAGCCCTATCTGGAAGAGCCTTCCTGCCGTCAAGAACGGATATGTCTATACACAAGACATCATGAAGACTTCAAGTGATGCGACAACAAGAGAATGGCTGCTTGGCGAAATTCCACAGCTATTGAATATGAAATAACCTTCCGAGATGAAGTGTTTAACACAAGGCTGATAAAAAACTGCAAGAAGCATGTCAACAGCTGTTGATATGCTTCTTTTTTTTATATACAATGAATTCATTGATAATCATTCTCACCAAATGAACGGAGGCTGAACCCATGCTGCATACATCATCGTCCTGCCCCCCACTCCACTCTCTGCTATTTCAGCTAAACGAGGCCGAACTGATGATTCAAGCTGCCGATTCAAGCTCTATAACGCGTACAACCCGGGACTATACCCTTCTCATATTTACTGGAGGGAACGGACAATTGAACCTCGATGATCAAAGCGTGATACTAAGTACGGATAAATGTTATCTACTATCTCCTGGAATCTCCTATAGTACGAACAACCAGGAGCTGACGTTGTATTATTACCTCATCACCTTTACAGCAATTTATACAACCAAGCTTCCTAAACGATATTCTGGAGAGCTGCTTTCCGGCAGGCGGGAGTTAATTGTGCACCCGTTCACCAAGGTAATCCGACTAGTCGAAGACCTGCTCATGAACAGGAATAACACCGATGATGTACAACAATTCAAGCGACAATTAAAATTCCAAGAATTGCTGCTGTTACTTTTTGAGCATAATTACCCTTCCAAACACCTGCCAAGTCCTACGGAATCCGTAGAAAAGACCATAACATTCATTCAGGAGCATTATACAGAGAGTATCACCGTGAAGCAGTTAGCTGAACTGGCGGGAATATCAATCTGGCAATATACACCGATCTTTCAGCAGCTTACGGGTAAAAAGCCGCTTGAATACCTGACGGATCTGCGTATTAATCATTCCAAACGATTCCTGCAGGAATCGACTGAACCACTGCGGGAAATCGCCAGACTGGTCGGCTTCTCGGATGAATACTATTTCAGCCGCCGCTTTCGGCAAAAAACCGGAGTTACACCCGGACAATATGCACATCAGCAAGGTCGTAAGCTTACCGTCAAGGATTGGACGGGTCATGAGGTGGAAATTCCTGAACGAGCGAAACGTATTGTCTATCATGGCGAGACACTTGGCGACCTTCTCGCGTTAGCTGTAAAGCCTATCGGTGGAGATGAAGCATTCGCCCGGAACAGCGTCTATAAACATCGGCTTAAGAAGCTCGCCAACGTCGGGTTTCCACTGGACCCGCAGTTGACCGCTTCCCTAAACCCAGATTTGATCATTTTGGCAAATAGTGATGAAAGAGCCTACAGAGCAGTTTCTGGTATCGCTCCGACACTCACCTTTGATTCATTTGCGCCTCTCGACAACCGAATGCGGACATTAGGCAGTTGGCTAGGTAAACAGCGCGAAGCCGAAGCATGGCTGGAGTCATTCACAATCAAAAACGCTGCCATGTGGCAGCAGCTTTACTCGACAACTCTCCAAGTTGGAGAAACCGCCTCTGCTTTGGTCTATGATCATGGAGATCATCTATATGCTATGGGAATGTCCGGATTCTCCACTGCGCTTTATGCCCCATGTGGTTTACAACCGACCGAAGAGATCCAAGCCATATTGGACGAAGAGTTAGGGTTCGCCGAAGTTGATCCAACACGACTGCCTGCCTACGCCGGAGATCATATCTTCATGTTCATTCCGGAACGCAAAGACTCGCGAGCTGCGATGGAACGATTACTAGACAGTTCACTTTGGAACAGTCTCCCGGCAGTACGCCAGGGACATGTTTATCTGCTCGATGGAAGCAAATGGAACTCCAGTGATGCGTTAACCCGGGAGAAGCTACTAACGCTGCTGCCTAAACTACTCGGCGGAAGTAGCGCTAGCAATTGAAGGTGAATCTAGGATTCTCTTTTGACTTTTCAAAACTTCATAGGGTATACTTTATCTACGCTTAATTTCCAACTTTTACAGTTGAAAAGCGGGGGAACCAGTTAATTGGGGCGAATCATTGAGTATTAGAATGTAGGGTACCATCTTACCCGAGTCCGTCAGCTAACCTCGTCAGCAGTGGATGGGTCTGCTTTTCATGTTATTTACATAACCAGAGACCCTTGCTAAGGGTCTCTTTTTGTGCTTTTTTTGGACCCTGCTGGCAGTAGATTGGCCTTTGACACTAAGGCTCCCTCATTTCTCACACTACGAGACAAAGGAGAGATGTACGTGCAAAAGGTAAAGTACTTCACGGATATTAACAAAATAGCTATGTTGTCTGAGCTGGAAAAAGAGAATCTGAAAGAAATTACAGACAAATTTGTTTTTCGTGTAAATGACTACTATCTGTCTTTGATTAACTGGGATGATCCAGATGATCCCATCCGTAAGCTGGTTATTCCTAACGAAGGTGAACTGCTGGAGTATGGGCGCTGGGACGCCTCCGATGAGGACACGAATTATGTGGTACCTGGTTGTCAGCACAAGTATAGAACCACTGCACTACTGATTGTATCCGAGGTCTGCGGGGCTTATTGCCGCTACTGTTTTCGTAAGCGTCTGTTCCGAAATGACGTGAAAGAGGCGATGGCTGATGTCTCTCCGGGCTTGGAGTATATCGCAAAGAATCCGGAGATTAACAACGTACTTCTTACGGGTGGGGATAGTTTAATTCTCTCCACACCGAAGCTAAGATCCATTATTGAAAATCTAAGAAGCATTGAGCATGTTAAGATCATTAGACTAGGTTCCAAAATTCCCGTATTTAATCCGATGCGGATCTCTGAAGACGAAGAGCTGCTGGAGCTGATTCGTACTTACTCTACCGAAGACAAACGAATCTATGTTATGGCGCACATCAATCATCCTCGTGAAATCACACCTGAAGCCAAAAAAGCATTTAAAGCTCTCCACAACGCAGGGGCAATTGTCGTAAATCAGACTCCCATCCTCAAAGGCATCAACGATGATCCCATTATTTTAGGGGAACTACTGGACCGACTTTCATGGGCTGGCGTTACACCCTACTACTTCTTTGTGAACCGGCCCGTTGCCGGAAACCGGGATTTCGTATTACCGCTCGAGCAAGTCTATCAAATTGTAGAAGAAGCCAAAGCTAGAACCTCAGGACTTGGCAAAAGAGTACGCTTATCCATGAGCCACACCTCAGGAAAAATAGAAATTCTCGCCATTGATAACGGGAAAGCCTATCTCAAATACCATCAATCCAGAGATCAGGAATACGGAAAATTCATGATTCTAGATTGTCCAAAGGACGCCGAATGGTTCGATGACCTGCCTGGGAATGAGCAATATTGGACCCCACCTGTGAAAAAAAACGATGCTATTATTTCTGTTAATGATTTATCAGAGCCTGCGGATTTAATCTGTAAATAAATTAATCGGCTCTGTCAGACTCTGTCATAGGATATTTCTTCATCACCAACAACAAAACTCCTCCCTCCCAAAATTAGCCCGAAAAAATCTATGATATAATCACGCTGTAACACGAAATGGACTAATGGGTGGGAATGCACACATGAAATTGGAACGATTGATTTCTATGATCTACAAGCTATTGAACCACGAAGTTTTATCTGCCTCCAAGCTGGCTGAAGAGTTTCAGGTTTCCCAGCGAACAATCTATAGGGATATCGATGTGATTTGTGCCGCTGGTATCCCGGTCGTATCGTATCAGGGTACTAAAGGTGGATATGGCATTATGGACGGATATAAAATGGATAAAAGCCTGCTCCGTTCGTATGATGTCACTTCTCTGATTACTGTACTTAACAGTCTCTCTTCCGTGTTTGAAGATGAGCATACGCAAGGAACCATTGAACGGCTGCAAACGATAGGAACGGAGCCACAGACTTCTAGTCTCGCGGTGGATCTTGAAACCCGGCGTACGGATCCTGACGCACTTCCTCTTTTACGTGCGGCTATAGCGGAACGAAATGTTGTCCGTTTTGATTACATCAGTGTAAAAAATGAACGTACAACCCGTGAAATGGAACCAGTAAAGCTTCATTTTAAATATAGTAACTGGTACATCTATGGTTATTGCCGGGCACGGCAGGACTATCGGGAGTTTCGTCTTTCCCGGATGCTGAATTTGTTCCTGACGCAGGATACCTTTCAATCACAACATGAAGTACCCAAAGAGGCTGGCTGTTCAAACAGGGTAGATCAGGTGGAGGAAATAGTAATCCGGGTGGACCCTGAGGCTTTGGCAGAAGCTTTGGATCAGTTTCATCAAGTCGACAAGGAATTTCATTCCGATAAAAGCATGACGATGCGAATTCCTGTGTATAAGCCATTGGAAGCTCGTTGGCTTTGGTCCATTCTGCTGAGTTTCGGCAGCGGGGCCGAAGTCCTCGAACCCCCTGCATTGCGAGGTATTTTAAAAGAGCAGCTTCAAAACACACTCAAACTTTATGAAGAAGTATGACAGTCTGATGTCATACTTCTTCTTTTATATTAACAACAGTAACAAAAACAAATCCATGACAATTCAAAAGGAGACCATACGAATGACAAATTATCCAGTAGAAATGTTTAAATACCACACATGGGCAAACCAAACTATCCTGGGGAGAATCAAGGAACTCCCGGCTTCTGTGCTAAGTCAAGAAGTGAACAGCTCATTTCCCACCATCGCTCATGCCCTTAGCCATATCTATGCGGTTGATACGATCTGGTATCTTGTTTTAACGGGCACTGCCATGCCTGAGGCTTTTCAACAAAGTATCCCGCTAAATTTGAGCATTCTAGATTCTGTGGATGAATACGTAAATATCTTTGCCCAGCTATCAGAACAATACAAAGAATGGTTACACAACCAATCCGATTTGGAGCAAACCATTCTGCTTGACAATCCATTCGCCGGAATCCGCCAAACACGCCTATCAGAAATTGTGTTGCAAGTCGTCAATCACGGGACTTATCATAGAGGTAATATATCTACTATGTTACGGCAGTTAGGCCACGTTTCCACCATGAATGACTATTCTCTTTTTTGGTATCAGGTAACAGCGGAAGCTATTTAAACACTAATGGGCAATGTACTCCACTCCATACCTAGAAAGGAAATTGTATTTTAATTATGGAGATTGAAAATCTAATTACAGTAAAATCGAGGGAAGATTTAAGAGTTTGGCTGCAGGAGAATTGTAAGACTGAAAAATCTTGTTGGGTACTCGTTAGTATGAAGCCAAACCCAGAAACGTTGCTATATTTGGACGTGGTCGAGGAATGTTTGTGTTTTGGATGGATCGATGGAGTGAAAAAGAAAATTTCGGAAACAGAGCTGGCGCAAAGACTCTCTCCCCGAAGTAAAAAAAGCTCTTGGACTGAATTGAACAAAGAACGGGTCCGCCGCCTCGAAAAGCTGGGGTTAATGAGTGCTGAAGGAAAACGGATACTTCCTGATATGAACCCTGATTCTTTTATAGTAGATAAGATTATAGAGCAAAGGCTAAAAGAGGACAGGCAAGTATATGAGAATTTCCGGGCCTTTCCCCCCCTTTATAAAAGAGTTCGGATCGACACGATCCAAAGCAATAAACATCAGCCAGATTTATTTAAGAGTAAATTAGACAAATTCATAACAAACACTAAAGAAAATAAAATGTACGGGCAATGGCATGATAATGGACGTCTGCTAGATTATTAAGCTGCGCTAGATGCATGATCTCCTGCTGAGGCTTTCGGACTCCAATGACGCTATTTACTAATTTATCGCCTCTTCAGCAATCCATCGGACTCCAGCGCAGCTATTCCTTAGAAACAGGCTCTTATAAGGCGTTTTTTTTCGCCAATAGGGGCTATGCGGTCCGATAATACTCCAAATGACGGATTTTCCTGCATTTAAGGTCCGCTGAGTCCGATACGCCGAAGAATGATCATTTGCTGGACTCCTGAGTCCGACACCGCCGAAGCATGGTCATTCACTGGTCTGCTGAGTCCGATACCGCCGAAGCATGGTCATTTGCTGGACTCCTGAGTCCGATACCGCCGAAGTATGATCATTTGCTGGGTCAACTGCTATTGCTATTGCTATTGCTATTGCTATTGCTATTGCTACTGCTACTGCTACTGCTACTGCTACTGCTACTGCTACTGCTACTGCTACTGCTACTGCTACTGCTACTGCTACTGATACCATGATCTCCTGCTGAGGCTTTCGGACCCCAATGACGCTATTTACTAATTTATCGCCTTTTCAGCAACTCATCGGACTCCAGCGCAGCTATTCCTTAGAAACTGGCTCTTATAAGGCGTTTTTTTCGCCAATAGGGGCTATGCGGTCCGATAATACTCCAAATGGCGGATTTTCCTGCATTTAAGGTCTACTGAGTCCGATACCGCCGAAGCATAGTCATTCGCTGGGTCAACTGCTATTGCTATTGCTATTGCTACTGCTACTGCTGCTGACACCATGATCTCCTGCTGAGGCTTTCGGACTCCAATGATGCTATTTACTAATTTATCGCCTTTTCAGCAATCCATCGGACTCCAGTGCAGCTATTTCTTAGAAACTGGCTCTTATAAGGCGTTTTTTTCGCCAATAGGAGCTATGCGGTCCGATAATACTCCAAATGGCGGATTTTCCTGCATTTAAGGTCCGCTGAGTCCGATACCGCCGAAGCATAGTCTTTCGCTGTCTGTTGCTACCGTATCCTAATCATCTGCGGATCAAACACCATCGACTCATGATCATCTGTTATTCCGAAAGTGTTAAGTACGCGTGAATGGGATCGGTTCAAACGTTCAGACGAAGTTTAGAGTTGAGAGCAGTGGTTGGTTTAAGTTCAAAAAAAGGAGGTGTCCTAGCCATTTTCATGGCTTTTGGACACCTCCTTTTTTTGATTACATCCCCTCAGCCAGAATCCGTTTCAGGAACATCCCTGTGTAGGATTCCCGCACTTCAGCAACCTGCTCCGGTGTACCTTCAGCTACAAGCTTACCGCCCACAACGCCACCTTCAGGGCCAATGTCAATCACCCAGTCGGACTCCCGAATCAACTCTAAGCTGTGCTCCACAACCACGACCGTATTTCCCGTATCAACCAATTTGCTCAATAAGGTATGGAGCTGCCTGATGTCTGACGGATGAAGGCCTGTTGTTGGTTCGTCGAGCAGATAGAGCGTATGGTTTTTGGAAGGTTTGCTCAACTCTTTAGCCAGTCTAATCCGTTGCCCTTCACCACCAGATAAGGTTTTGACAGATTGTCCCCATTTAAGGTAACCGAGACCCACCTCACACAACGTCTCGATTATCCCCGCCATTTTGGCTTCCGACTTAAGAATTGGTAAGCTTTCCTGCACGGACATGTCCAGCATATCCGAGATGGAATATCCATCATATTTCACCTGGAGAACCTCATCCGTAAATCTTCTCCCCTTGCAAACGTGGCATTTAACCTCCAAATCGGGTAAGAAATTCATGTCTACAGTCAGCACCCCAAGACCCTGACAGGTTTCGCAGCGTCCACCCGGTGTGTTAAAGGAAAAATGCTTGGAGGTCAGTTTTCTTTTTTTCGCCTCCGGCAATGCAGCAAACAGCTGGCGCAGATGTGTGAAAACATCTGTAAATGTCGCTACATTAGAACGCAACATCCTCCCCATGGGCGATTGGTCAAAAATCACTATATTTCCAACCTGATCTAAGCCTGCAATCTCCGCACAGCCTGTTTGCTCATGTTCTTTCGCACTACCTTGCGCAAGAATATCAAAGACTAGCGTCGACTTGCCTGAACCCGAAACCCCAGTTACAGAAACTAGACAACCTAGAGGAAATGTAACCTCCGGGATCTCAATGTTCCGGTATTGAGCCTGTCGGATGGTGATCTGTTTTCCGTCACCTTTCCGGCGAACATATGCAGCAGTCTTATGACGCTCTTCTCTAAGATAGGCTCCCGTAACAGAAGTCTCGCTTGCCATCAAGTCCTCAATGCTGCCCTCGCCAACAACTTGCCCGCCGTCCAGACCAGCACCCGGACCCATATCAATAATATGATCGGCAGCGCGCATCATCTCAATATCATGCTCGATAACGAGCACCGTATTCCCCAAATCGCGTAACTCCTGAAGCACACGAATGAGGCCAACAGTATCCCGCGGATGAAGCCCGGTCGTCGGTTCATCTAGAATGTATAACACTCCAGTCAGACCTGACCCCAGCAATGAGGCAAGGCGCAGCCGCTGTGCCTCTCCACCAGATAGGGAGACCGTCTGACGGTTCATAGAAAGATAACCTAGACCAACATCGATAATCCGTTTTAGTCGGGTAGGCATATCGTGAAGGATGGGCTCAAGCAGATGAAGTCCCTCGGCGGGCAAAGCCGCCTCCAAGCCTTTCGTCCACTCGTAAACATCGCTTAATGACCAATCCGATACCTCCGTAATCGATGCGCCAGCTACCCGTACGAGACGAACTTCTTTTTTCAGACGAGCGCCAAGACATTCCGGGCATTGCTGCTCATGAAAAAATCGGCCGTCTTTTTCCTGTGTACCAGCTTCTCCTTCCTTCTCCTTGTAACGCCGCCACAAACCAGGAATGACGCCTTCAAATTTGGTGCCTTGAATCGGCTTAACATTGGGAAAATGGCGCTTAAACGCCTCACTTTCCACTCCGTAATACAACAAGTCGCGCTGAATTTCACCGTAATCTTTTAAGGGCTGATCCGGGTCAAACTCAAAGCCAAAATGCTTGCCAGCGGCCAATAATATACGCATCTGTATATCACGATGAACACCATTCAGCGAGGCAACCCCACCCTCACGCATACTAAGCTCTGGATTAAACACCGCCGCTTCATTTATTGTTGCCACAGATCCAACACCACCGCAGGCTTCACAAGCTCCCTCCGGTTTATTAAAAGAGAAGTGGGACATACCCAGCTTCTCAAGCTCTGCTCCGCAATGTGGACAATCCATCGTCTGACCATCCATTTCCTCGTCTTCCTCCATCAGCAATCCCCTCGCTTCAAAAGAAGGTGGGATGCTGCCACTACAGGAAGGGCAAACCTGCTCGCCTAATCTGGAAAAGATAAACCGGACAAACGTATAGATGTCAGTGACAGTCCCGACTGTCGAACGGGGATTACGATTGGTGACATGTTGTCCAACACTAATGGACGGAGACAGTCCAATAATAGACTCCACCTTTGGTTTACTGATCGTATCTGACGTCATGCCCATGGAATCCAAATACTGTCTTTGGCATTCCCGCTGTAGTGTATCCATAGCTAGCGTCGATTTGCCTGATCCCGAAGGTCCTGTCAGGACAACTAGCTTATACTTAGGAATCGTGAGCGAGACATTTTTCAGATTATTCTCTCTTGCACCTTTAATAACAATAGTCTCTTTCACATCTATTCCCCTCTCATTTCAACCCACTGGTTTGTAGTTATATCTTCTATCCATATGGTTGCCCAAAGTTGTTGTATTGCAATTATTTTGCAAAACATTTCTAATTTCGATAGAATGTATTTGATAAATCACAAAATTTTCAAATAACTTTATAATCTAATATCTTGACTATCAAGATATAATTATTTTAAAAGGAGCGTTATCTTTTGTCAAGCCACGAACAACCTACACCAGAGCAGGAACAATTCACCTTGCTTATGCGCAGTTTGGGAAACCGAACGGTATTGTACCAACAAAATGTAGCCGCCTCACTTGGGTTATACAATAATGATTTCTTATCTATAGATATTCTACGGGAGAAAGGTCCGATCACTGCCGGAGAACTGTCTAAATTAACCGGTCTGACCACCGGAAGTGTTACAGCATTAATAGACCGGCTCGAAAAAAATGGCTATGTCCGCAGACAAAATGACCCGAATGACCGCCGTAAAGTGATTATTGTGCCATTATATGAGAATAAAGATGATGTCATTAATACGTACCAACCGCTCCATACCGCCATGGTTAAGCTCGCAGCTTCTTATACGGATGAAGAGCTCGCCCTTATTTCGCAGTTTTTAGGCAAAGCAAGTGCGGTTCTAGAAGAGCAGATTGATCATCTTGGATCCACTGCGCGCGGCAAATCTTCTTCCTAAGATACGTATTTATACAAAAAAGGACGATATCCAAAAGTCATACGACTCTCTGGATACCGTCCTTTTTCATTTATTTTCTAATACCAATCGTTACAATTTCGCATGGACCGATCTGTAAGTCAAAGCTTCCTTTCTCTTTCTCATCACTAGAGACTGGGTGGCTCGCCTCTTCTAGGATCGTCGTTTTATAGAAATACTGCTGTGGAATACTTGAACGGAAGGACAGGTTGGTGTTCTGCTGACTCATGTTATACCAACGCAGCAGCAAGTCTCCAGTCTGCTTGTTCATTTTTAGTGAAGAAAATGCAAGTTCCTTACTCTCCCAATCGAATGGAGTATACACCGGCGCAACCACGCCTGCATGTACATCTGTCTGACATACAATCCACGGAACCTGGAATTGGTAAGCTTCAGCATAAGCACCAGAAGTTATACCCTCACCTGTGTGTGGGATTAGCTCCATACGAACAATGTGCTCTCCAAGACACTGCGCTTCTGGAGTAGGGAATAGCCCCCAGTCACCAAGTTCACCAACAGAACGTAGCAGTGTAATCGCAATAGTGTTACGCCCATCTCGCAGCACTTCATATTCATTTAATCCAAAATTAGCGACGGTTAGACCCGCCTTCCCATCACTAATATCAACAAAGGCTTGCTGATGTTGCGTGTTACTCGGATTCTTCCATTCTGTAGCTGGTTCAATATTCCGCTCAGCAACCTCGAACATCGAATCTACACGATGCGTGACAGCATTCAGATCTGTCGGAAACAGTATACGAATCCGGTGATCTTTGGCCTGGTTATCTATTGTCGTTTCGATATGCAATCCCTTTCCGCCCCGCTCCAAGGTGATTACAGTACGAAGTTTTAGAATGACTGTGTCACTACTGCGCTGAGCTTTGCGCTCCGGATAGTAAACCAGTGCACGCTGCTCCTCATCCAGTTTATCATCTGCCGAAGCTGGAATCTCCCAGTCATGCTTAATTTCTATAGTGGCGCGAAACGATGTATTTTCCAGTACACAAATATTAGCCTTTAGTCCTTTAGTCGTCAGAGCTTGTTCGGCCTCTGGCTGTTTGTACATATATTCATTGCCGATATCCCCGGTGTTTTCATATACGCCAAGATCTTGATAGGTCACGCCACTAGTTTTGTCACTTAGCATAAACGAACCATCATCATTAATAACTACCTTGATAACGTCATTTTCCAGCACCCGATCTCCTTGTAGCAAAGATTCAGCGGCTATTGGCAGTTTTGCATATGCTCGGCGAACCCAAGCATATGAACGAAGACCTAGCGCAGGAACTTCTACGGCTTCAAAGGTAAGTCTTACCCGGCGGCACATATACGGCTGACGGAACTTGTCATCTGGCAAATCATAACCAAACTGAAGACCTAAGTCCTCCATCTGACAGGCAATATCATTCCCTTGATCGTCTACTAACACACGACCGTGCAAGTCAATTCCGGTCATACGGCTAGCCGTTTCTTCCAGAGAGAACCCTTCTCGCAAATATAGACGCGCCACATCAAGTTCTACGCTCACAGTACCCGTGCGACTCCAACCCGTCATATTCATCGCAACTAGTGGAAGCACGTCTTCACCATATGCTGTAAACCCGGTCGTATCCACAGCTTCTGCAATCTCTCGTTTACTACCCTCAACAATGGTCTCTGCCATATGACGGCTTTTGTCAAAACGGGTGACCATCTCACGGTGTACCTCATCCACGCTGCATCCACAAATACTATCATGCGGATGATTCTGCATTAATGTCTTCCATGCATAGGTGAACAGATGATGGGGGTACTCTTTGCCCAGTAAATGTGCGAACGAAGCAAGTGGCTCGGCCACCTTTTCAAGCAAGATTTGCCCTTCCTGATTCATCTGTTTCAAATAGACACGCGCAGACGCGGTATTCACTAACGTACCCCATCCATCGGTATGCTGGCTCCGCAGTTCTCCCTTTACAGTCGACAAGCTGCTGCGATCCATTACACCCTCTACGGCCTTAAGGTAATCAGGAAAGTTCGAATGAATGAACTCCATATCTGGATACAACCGCTTCGCAGTTTCGATAGCCTCTGGCAAATCCAGTTGAGCCGGCTGATGATCGCAACCATTCATGAACAGCAGCTCACCTGTAGAGGCAAACTTCCGCGCATCTGCCAGCTTTTTCTCCCAGAACACTTTGGCTTCTGCTTCATTTACAGGCACTTCGTTTCCGTTAGAATACCAATTAGCAAATAAGATGCCGAGCACTTTTGATCCATCAGGACCTTCCCAAATCAGCTCCGAGAATGAGGATTCGTAACCTCCATCTGACACCGTATTATTGAATCCAGTGGGCTTCACACCTCTTCCAAAAAAGGCATTATTGATGCCGGATTGCCGCATTAATTGTGGAGTCTGGCCGACTAGACCAAAGGTGTCCGGAAAATAACCGATTTTGGAGGGTTCTCCGTAACGCTTCGAATCCTGATGGCCAATCTGCATATTACGAACATTGGCCTCCCCACTAGTAAGGAACGCATCCTGCAAAATATACCAAGGTCCTATTAGAAGGCGACCTTCCGTAATATATTTCTGTAGCCGCTCTTGATTTTCGGGACGTACCTGAAGATAATCATCCAGAATAATCGTCTGTCCATCCAGATAGAAACTCTTAAATTCGTTATCCTCATCCAACCGGTTCAGTAATTCATCAACCAGTTTTACTAAGCGTACATGATGTTTCTCATAGGGAAGATACCATTCCCGATCCCAGTGTGTATGGGAAATGATATGGGCAGTCTGAGGTTTAATAGATTGATTTGAACTTTCCAAAGTGAAGACCTCCTTATATGCAATGCGTTCTCTCTACCAAGATGCTTAATGTAGAAGATGTGGTTAATTTACATGGATCTCGACTTCCTGCGGGCGATAAACACCAAGCAAGTCTCCTTTACTATCCGTAGCAAAGAGAACAGAACGTTCCTGTTCTAACACGAACGAATAGGTTCGGCCAGTGGCTGAATCCTTCACCTCGATCTTTGCATCTTGGGCATATTCCGACACGAAGGTAAAAAGCGCACCCGTAGCAAAGCTCAATTTCCGTCCGTAGATACCCGCTAAGTCCCCACCACTAATCCATTCAAAATCACATTCCACAAAAGCAGCATTAACCGCGTAGCGGTAAAGTGCAGCCGTAGTATCCCTACGCTCACTCAATTCAACTGGCAGTGGGCTCCATAGGAGTCGACCCTTGCCAAGCGGAAGGTTCACGACAGTCTCTATAGTTGAACTTCCACCAGTTTCTTGAATGATCGTTTCCTTTGTCACCTCAGCTATCCGGCGGTGGCCGAAAGAGACAGGCAGGACTTGACCTTGAAGCATAAGCACTTCTTCGCGGCGCACATTACGCAATTCACGTTTGCCAAGGATATCACTCAACCGATCCGAAGAACGCCAATAGGCATCAATGCCTAACGGTCCAGTGGCAAGCAATACCGCTCCTGTCTCTTCAACAATGTGTAACAACCGTTCCATTGCTGCATCAGCGAAGTTATGCGCGCTTGGCAGTATAATCAGTTTCGCAGGGTTCTTCTCCAAATCATCTAGATGGTATTCGGAAGCCCCCCGAAAAGACATCTTGAGCTCATAAGACAGAATGCGGGTAAGCTCTGTTGTAGCAGCAAAAGCCAACTTCCGATTAGAGAAATCATTCGAATAAGGGAACACCACCGCAATCTCTTCCAATTTCCGATCACCAAATATATCACGGATACCTTCTATAAACTTCCCGAAATCATAAGATACGCCTGCCTCAGGCTTCTCGGTTCCATCTGCTCTCAGTGCTCCGATATGGGACTCATTCGCATTATCCATATAGAAATTCGTATTCCAGATCCAGTGAACAGCCCCCGCACCTGCCGTTCCAAAAGCGTAAGCATACTTGCGTTCCAGCAAATTCTGCAGCTCTTGTTCTGAACGTTTGGCTCGGCCATCTGGAGTTTCTACATACATGACGCCAGTCTCCTGAATTAGGTTTGGCTTATTAGGCGTCTTGGCAAAGATGCCATCCCACACCAGATAATCATTAAACCACCAGGAATGAACAGTGGTGTAATCCACTGCCTCCTCGTAGAAGAACGGCGAAGGTCGCTGCGCTCCTAGTCCCTCATCCTGACCAACCGTAACCATCTGAGCTGGACATTGCTCCTTAATGGCGTCGTATAATTGTTTCACCCAACGGTTATGCATCTCCATAGAGAACAAACAATAATCCAACCAGCGTGTTCCCCTCTTAGCACTGTGCATGTCTTGTACGTCGAAGTTAATCTCTTTTGCTTCTGGCAGCCCTGCAGATGCAAAGTTCGGAAGCTGTGCAGGTGTCATATTCCAGCGTTCCTGCAGCACGTCGATTACACCATGTCTTTCTTGTAGCCATTCCATAAAGGCTTGTCGCTCAAAACGATCATGGCATGAACTCGGGCCGTCCGAAAAAATACGTGCCGGATCAAACATCGACGGTTCATTAATAAGATCCCAATCTACATTCGAAGAATCTTTATGACGAGATACAATAGACCAAATGAACCGCTTCTGAGCTTCCACACTTTGTGGGTCCAGATAAGGATTTACCCCTCCCCACGTTTCCGGTGTGAAGGAGAAGAACGTGAAAGTCACTTGAAGATCATGCTTCTTTGCCGTCATGATGAAGGCGTCGATCGCCCGCAATACTTCTTCCGAGACATGTCCATCGTCTTGCATCACATTGCGATAAGCTGTCCAGATCCCTGTACGGATCCAGTTAATCCCGGCCTTCCGCATCTGGCCCATATCACGGTCCCAAACTCCCACGTTCGGTAGAAATAGAAATTTCCGCGCCACATCACTCGCCATATAAGTCATGCCGACCACTGGTAGCGGACGCCCATCTTTTATAAAATAATCTCTGCCGCTCGTTACCGGATTGCCTGCTGCCAGCAGCTCAGGAGCATGACCCCAGAACCCTTGGCGCAGAATGCGAACCTCACCATCACTGGCTTCTGCTTCACAGACAATCTGGTAGAGGCCCCTACTTATCTCCAAAGGAATAGGCAGACGCACCATGTTTAGTTCAGCATTCGCCTTCATTTCCAAACTCTGAGACCACTTCAAAGAGGTATCTGATTCATGCTCTACATGAATTGTGAAATTCCATGTATCTTCATTACGCATAGAAGGTCTCACTCGTTCAAGCTGCTGAATCTGAAGGGTTAGGGAAGCACGTTCTCCTAATTCATAAGACGCGTAATTGGGCTTAACCCACATTTCCGTTACACCCTTGCTGCAGAAACGAGCCCAATTGGATATCGCGAAAGGACCTTTTTGCTCCCAAAAAGAAGCTGTTGCAGGTGTATTTACGAACAGCCAGCGTGAGCCTGCAAATAAACCGCTCGTATTCTCCCAAAGAACTACTGGCGCAGAAATTTCCCGACCCTCGAGTGTAACTCCTTTTAATAGCGGGTAAATCCGTGTGCTCATCGGACCTGCAGAGCCCATTTGATGTGGTAAATCACTCGTCTTTGTCGTATGTGGCACGAGGTTCCATGTATTCGCACTCGTTAGAAAAAGAGATTCTTGACCCTTAAGCAGAGGAATGACATCCGAGGCAAGCAATGAATGGTTGCGTGAGCATTCAACATGAAGTGCCTCATGAATATACAGCTCCTGATGATAGGAAGTCTGCTCCGCTTCCACATGCCATTGGCCATTTTCCCAACGAACAGGTTGTTTGAAGGGTGCGCCTCCAATGCTAATCAGCCCGCCACCTCTTTGCAGGTATTCAAGAATGGCTATCCAGGTCGTTTTGGGGAAATAGGGTGCATGCAGATTGATGAAACAGCCGCCTTCCGTTTCGCGAAGCGTTTCTGCAAGCTGATTCTCATTTACAATAGATCCGAACTCACTCATGGATGTAATCGCATCGCTAGGAATGGGACTGGAAATTGGAAAATCAGAATCATAAAATATGATTACAGGTCTGCTCGGGCTGCTCATAGTAGTCCTTCCTTCATCGTTTTATAGACAAGTTGGGAGAACAGGCTATTGGACCAGGCGAACCATTTTCTAGTGAACGTATTCGGATCATCAACATGGAATCCCTCATGCATAAAGCCAGTATCCGCATCTGTAGCTTCTAACATCGCAAGCATCTCCAGCTTTTCCTCCTTAGTGGAAGCCGTCAAACCTTGCATCGATAATGCCATATGCCAGATGTAGTCTTTGGGAGTATGCGGACTGCCGATTCCCTTCGCTGCGGTTCCTTCAAAATAAAAAGGATTATCCTTGCTCAGAGCAAATCGTCTCGTATTCTGATAAATTTCATCCTCTGCGGTAACATAGCCGAGATAAGGAATCGACATGAGTCCTGGTGTTCCCGCATCATCCATCAAGCAGTAGTTGCCATAACCATCGGTCTCGTAGGCGTAGATTGGACCGAATTTTGGATGACGATAAATACCATACAATTGAATTCCGTGATCAATCTCAGCTTCTAATGCTTTAAGCTGTTCCAGAAATTCAAGATCACGGAATACCCATTCAGCGAATTCCTGCATATGACGTAATGCAACAACAGCGAACATATTCCCCGGAATGTTGTAATGGAAGTCGCAAGCATCATCGCTCGAGCGGAACCCGGACCAGACCATGCCCGTGTAATTAACAGGCATACCCAGGCCGTTATTACGCATTGTATCTTCAGGAATCCCATTGTTACGCGTAAAGCGGTATGGAGATAACTCACTATGGCGCTGTTCAGTTTTGAACAGGTTGAATATTTTGACCATTGCTGCCTTAAATCCGGCGTCGAATATATCAGCCTTTCCGGTTTCTTTCCAATAGGCATAAGCCAGACGCATGGAAAAACAAAGAGAATCGATCTCGAATTTACGTTCCCACACCCAGGGGGACATTTCCGTAATATCGCTAGTGCTCCAATGCCAATCATTCGCCGTCTCATTAAACGCATTGGCGTACGGATCGATATGAATATACTCGATATGACGTTTAATTAACCCGCCAATAATCCGCTGAAGATCGGGATCGTTTTTAGCAAAGGGCACGTAGTGCATAACCTGCTCCACAGAGTCTCGCAACCAAGAAGCCGGGATATCTCCTGTAATCACAAACGTTGTTCCATCATCCATAAGCTTAGTCGTTGTCTCAAGCGTATTAGGGAAACAATTCTTAAAGAGCTGCAATAGCTTCGGCCGATGAGCTAACTTCTCCTCTGCTTCGTTTAATACTTCTTGAACCGCTTGAGGAAGCGTCAGCTTCGGCATAGAGATGGTGGGAAGTCGGAATTGTTCCATATTCTCACTCCTTCATAATAAATGGGGATAGATAGAGAGACGGGCAGCATAGCTGCCCGTCTCCACTAATCCTATTTGTGTTACCTTTAGTGATTAATCTTAGGCGTGTTACGTTCATTAGCTTATTTCTTTGTCTGGTTCCACTCATCAAGTTGCTTTTGAACTTCTGCAATGACTTTATCAAGTCCAGCTTCTTTAAATTTCTTCGCTGCTTTTGGCAGATATGTTTTAGGATCAACAGAACCTGTGTATAGCGCTGGCATAAATTCTTTAGTTACGTTGTTGATAGCCGCTACTTCTGTTTTCACAGGTGTAGGATCAAATGCAAAACCGAAGGTAGGGGCTTCTTTTGAAGAATCATTAAACTTCTTAAAAGCATCCCATTTATCAGCAGGGTCATCAGCATGCAGATAAGTCAGTAACATGTTTCCAAGTGTGAAGCCTGGCATTGCATAGCTATCTTGCATAGCTGGCAGATCTTCAATGACATTGTCGGAGATTTTCTTATAATGAGTGCCTTCAATACCATAGTTGAGCAAATTGCGTAAGTACTTATCTGTATTCAAAAGATTCAAGAACATCATAGCCCGTTCAGGATCACCTGAGGTTACGGAAATCGCGTGCATCGAACCTGCGGCGGACTGTGTATATACATAAGGCTCATGCATAGGCGAAGTTACAATTTCATAACCTGCTGAACGAGACCAACCTTTTTCTGCATAAGGTTGTGTAATTTCGCGATCGGCAAACCATTTACCCGTCTTAATGTTATCAATACCTTCAAGTGTCGCAACGTCTGGGCGTAAGTAACCTGCTGTGTAAAGTCTACGCATCGTATCTAACGATGTTGCAAGTTCAGGTGTCTCCAGAATATTAACAACCTTGCCATCTGTGGAATCCATATAGACCCCGATAGGTAACTCATCACCTAGTACATAGTCAAATGGCATAAATGGTTTAAAGCCTTTAGGAACAGCTAGCGGTGTAATATCACCCGGCTCGTTCTCTTTAATCGTTTTAAGAAGTGGCTCTAGATCATCCAATGTACGGATATTGGAAATGTCCATGTTGTATTTATCAACATATTTCTTATTGAAGCGCCATACCCATTGCTGTCCAAGCTCCTTATTTACGGGAACACCATAGATCTCACCTTTAATCTTAGTTCCTTCTAAGAAACGAGGGTCCAAAACTTCTTTCGTTTCCTTACCATACTTATCTAGCAGATCATTCAGACCCAAGAACGTACCATTAGCAGCGTTACGACGGAAGTCATTTGTCCAAGAAGAGGTAAAGGCAATATCATAAGGCTCACCAGAAGCGGTGATGACTTGCATCTTCTTATCGTAATCGCCCCAATCGAACATCGTAATGTTCAACGTCGCGTTAATTTTTTCTTGGGTATATTTATTAACTTCTTTTAAGACAAGATCCAAATCCTTTTGAGGTCCACCAATTAAATACATCTTCAGCTCATATGGCTTTAATTCTGATGTGTTCCCTGCTGAATTCCCTGCTGCCGCTGAATTGTTTGTTTCTTTAGCAGCATTTGTATTATTATTCGAACCACATCCAGCTAGAAGGCCAGAAAAAAGCATTGTCCCTGCAAGAGCGAGTGTTAAGCCTTTTTTCATTTTCATTTCTATTTTCCCCCTTTAGATTAATGAACGCTTTATTTATATCGATTCCTATCCTAGCGATTCGAATAAATACATCTTAGTAGTGTTACTCCTTTAAAGAGCCCACGGTTAAACCTTGTACAAAATACTTTTGGAAGAACGGATACGCTAGTGCTATAGGCAAGGTTGCCAGTACAACCATCGCCATACGAACGGTTTCTGTTGGCAAGGTTGCAGCAATCTCAAAGCTTGATCCCATCTGCATACTGTTCTGAATGACAAACTCCATATTATTCTGAATTCGCATCAGCATCGCTTGGAGTGGAACAAGACTAGCATCATCTATATACAGCAGGGCATTAAACCAATCATTCCAATATCCCAGCGTACAGAACAATCCAATCGTTGCAATCCCCGGTAAAGAGATTGGAAGTACAATTTGCAGGAAGGTCCGAAACTCACCAGACCCATCAATTTTGGCAGCCTCAATGAGTGCATCAGGTACGCTAGTCTGGAAGAAGGTCCGCATTACTAGAATAAAGAATGCATTCATCGCGATTGGCAATATCAAAGCCCATATCGTGTTGTACAAATGTAAAAACTGCGTAGCCACGATATAGTTGGGAACCATTCCGCCTGAGAATAACATCGTGAAGAAGGCGAAGAAGCTGAAATAATTACGATAGCGAAATGATCTTCGAGAGAGAACATACGCATAAGTTGTTATTAGAAATAAACTAATGAGCGTACCTAGTACAGTAACCATCAAAGTAACTCCAAAGGAACGAAGTAATTGATCACCTGTGTTAAAAACAAACTGATAAGCTGCTAAACTATATTTTTCGGGTAACAAGCTAAATCCATTTAGAGCAAGTACTTTCTCATCTGTAAAAGAAATGGCTATGACAAACAAGAACGGAAACACACAAGTAAAAGCGAAGATGCCAATTATAATATTGAGTACCACATTCCATAAAGGAGTAATGGCGTTGTTGTCGATTTCTTTTGGCTTACGTTTGAATACTG
This sequence comes from Paenibacillus sp. FSL L8-0333, assembly GCF_037965665.1. Classification (NCBI taxonomy): domain Bacteria; kingdom Bacillati; phylum Bacillota; class Bacilli; order Caryophanales; family Paenibacillaceae; genus Paenibacillus; species Paenibacillus sp. FSL L8-0333. Next base: position 2,503,357 of record NZ_CP150186.1, on the reverse strand, counting down.
CCATAACGTCACTAACTCCTTTCTAGAATATCGCATTCTCTTTGCTGATCTTTTTCACAATAGAATTCGTTACAAGCACCATGATAAATCCAACAATCGATTGATATAGACCCGCCGCTGTACTCATTCCTAGATTACCTGTCGTACTCATGCTTCGATAAATATAAGTATCGATAACATTCGTTACGGAGTATAGAACACCTGAATCCCGAGGGATTTGATAGAATAAACCGAAGTCTGATCTAAAAATACCACCAATCGCTAAAATCGTTAGCGTTACCATTAAAGGTTTAAGCAAAGGAAGTGTAATAAACTTAATCTGCTGCCATTTGCTGGCCCCATCAATCATAGCCGCTTCATAGTAGGACTTGTCGATACCCGCTATAGCCGCTAAGTAAACAACACTTGAATAACCAATTGATTTCCAAATCCCCATGAAAATTAGGATATATGGCCAAAAGCGAGTATCCCCATACCAGGAAATAGGATCGCCTCCGAAGTAAACAACCACTTGATTCAATATTCCTTTATCTACACTCAGAAAGCTGAAGGTAAAGAAACTAATAATGACCCAAGAAAGGAAGTAAGGCATAAACATCGCCGTTTGATAAACTTTAGCCGTCCGTTTGTTCACAAGTTCATTCAAGGTGATCGCAATGCCCACCGCAAGAACTAAACCGAGAGAGATCAACGCCAAGTTATAAAGAATCGTATTTCTTGTAATGATATAGGCGTCCTCCGTCGAGAACAAAAAGTTGAAATTTTCAAGGCCAACCCACTTACTATTTAAAACGCTTGCAAAGAATCCATCCCGATGAATCTTGAAATCCTTGAATGCAATTACTGTTCCAAACATCGGTAAGTAGCAAAAGATCAGGAACCATAATGTCCCTGGTAATACCATAAACCAGAGTACTTTATCCTTAATTAGACTTTTGAAAAATGCAGGCATTATTCCACATCCCCCTTCTCTCTATCCCCAAACAACCCCTATATATCCCTTCGATCTTTTTCCCTCGCCCCTTTAACTACCCTTAATTCTGCGCTATAAAAGCGGTTTCATAAAGTTGAAAAACTCCAGAATCAGATGTAAAAATTAAAGATCCACAGCAGAAAGGACATTTAAAAAGTCTATTTCCCCTTAAATTTGAGCAAAAAAAAGGAAACATTCTCGTTATCAGCGTCCATGAAACCCGTACTTGAACGTGGATAGCCAGGAACATTTCCTTTATTTTAGGATTTTGCTTTTTTGTACATATTCCGAAGCTCTGTCGGCGATACACCTACTGATTTTTTGAACTGGCGATAGAAATATGCTGGATCCGGATACCCTACTTCAGCTGCAATTTCGTTGGTTAGTAACGTAGTTTGTAGCAGCAATTGTCTTGCCTTTTCAATTCGAAATTGATTAACATAATCAGAGAAACTACGGCCCATTTCCTTCTGAAATAGCTGTCCCAAGTAATTAGGATGCATTTCCATACGCTGACTGAGCGTTTTCAGGGATAGCTCTTCTCTATAGTGTTTGCTTACTTGATCAACCATATATCTCATATTCGGACTGAGCTCATCACTTACTAACGATAATTGGTCCAGTGTTTCTTTCACACTTTCCTGCACATGGTGCACCAATTGCTCAATAGTATGTATGCGCAGCAATGGATTAAACACGGCACTAAAATTAGAGTTTTTCTCCATTTTCTTGGCAATCAACATTAACTCAATCGCTACGTTGTAATTATCAATACGGGTAATCATGCCACAGCCAAACAGCTTTTCGAACGTTTCTGCGATAAACTGGTTCGTAGCTTCACGGTCTCCAGATAATAATAATTTGGTGAATTCCTCATAATCAATTTCGAGCTTCTCCTCGTGCAGAACCATCTTTGACAGTTGTTCCGCATCTATAATCGGGTAGCCAGGTAGCATTAGATGATCAACATATAAACTCTTCGCTTTTTTATAACTTTTTGGGACTTCCTGAAAAGCATGCTCCTTACTTCCTATCGTTATCCAGACAGACTTCTCCAACTCATGCATAATCTCATATTGTACTCGTTCCAGTACACAATAAAGCTCTTCTTTGTTCTCAGCTTCAGCCCGCTCAGCAATAATAAGAACAAGATCACCTTCCATATCTATAAATACAATAACGGTTCCAAGTTGCTCTAATGACTTCACAGCGATACGATAACATTCATCCATAAGCTGATTCCTGTGGAGTTTATCCTGCCCCTCATCGTCATCCTGTTCGGTGATAAGCCGAATCGCAGCCACCGTAAAAAATGAACAGTCCAGTGAGATATTTAAGACTTTTGAACGGTGCTGTAGCTCCTGCCTACCTATATTGCCAGTTACCCAGCGGTTTAGAATATTGTTGCGCAGAACTTGCCAATCCTCTTTAGCATGAAATTGTTCAACATCCTCTTGATTCAGCACTTCAACAATTTGTTCAATGGTTGATTCCAATTCATTTATATTAATGGGTTTGAGAATATAATTTTCAATGCCTAGACTCATTCCAGCTTTTAAATACTCAAATTGCTCATAGCCGCTCAAGATAATAAATCTCATTTTTGAATCAAAAACCTTTATTTGTTGAATCAGTTCAAGTCCCGTAAGTTTTGGCATCGTAATGTCAGTAATTAATATGTCGATCCCTTCATTATGATTGCGCAGAAATTCTAAAGCTTCTTCCCCATTAGACGCTTGTCCCGCGATTCTCAATCCATATTTTTCCCATTCAATCACTGAACGTAATCCTTCAAGAATAAGAGGTTCATCATCCACGATAAGTATATTGTGCATTATTAGTACTCTCCCTTACTACTGGTATATTCATGATGACTATTGTTCCTTTATTTACTTCACTAGCGATCGTCAATCCATATTCAGTCCCATAATAAAGTTTAATTCGTTCATTCACATTACATAGGCCTACCGAAGAAGGAGGTTCATCCATTCTCATACTGACTTGAAGCATTTGCTGTAGCTCTGTTAGCTTGCTGGGAGTAATTCCATTTCCGTTATCACTTATAGCAATTTGAATTTCCCCGCCAGATTCAGTAACTTCAATACGGATGAGATTGCCAAAACGGTCAGGTCTAAATCCGTGAACAATATAATTTTCAATAACCGGTTGAATAAGCAATTTAACGATAGAACAATTCATGGCAGCTGGACTTATTTGTGATTCGATTTGGAGCCTATCTTTATGTCTAATCTGGAACAACTCCAGATACAAATTACAATATTCAATCTCATCAGATATTGTAACGACCATGCTTTTCTTAATCATCGTTCGAAATAATGTCGATAAAATGTAAATCATCTGACCTACATCCTTCGCTCCTTGCGTAATTGCCCGCATCCTAATCGCCTCAAGTGTGTTATATAAAAAATGTGGATTAATCTGTGATTGAAGTGCAACTAGCTCAGCATTTTTCTGGGTAAGCTCCGAAATATACACTTTGTTAATATAGAGTTCTAGTCTTTCACACATATAGTTAAAATTGTTGGCAATTAGCTGCAATTCATCTTCTCGATTAAGGTGAATACGTGTGCTCAAATCACCTTCCTGTAAGCGCTTCATAGATTTGACAATGATCTTCACTTTTTTAGAGAAACGTAAAATAATTCCGTATGTAAAAGACATTGCAGTAATAATAAGCGCTGTGGTAATTCCGATAATCCAAGTTCGAACCGTTTTCATTTCGTTGTTGACCTGTGACTTCTGAATGATTCCTGCCATAATAAGACCTGAGCTGTTCGTTGTATTTAAGTTAACCTTGGAGATCTCATCCAGTGTTATCCAGCCATCCGTATGAAGCGCATCGATATGTGGATATCGCTGTCCCATATACCTTCCCAATGAATCATATATAACGTCACCGCTTGGGGTTAAGACCAACAATTGACCATTATTTTCTGTAACTTTTGTGCCAAGCCATTTTGAAATAAGTTCCGCGTCAAAATCTACTATGAGCATACCGATCGTTTTCAGTGTAATCGGATCTTTAATCTCCCTAGTCATTGTATACAAATTGTTATTGTCTTCTCTTATTTCCTTAAGCACTAATTTGGTTTCATGCGAGACCCAGCCATTCTTCGGTAAGGATAATTTTTGCTTAGGACCGTCCATGTCGCTCAAATAGAATTGTCGGGTATTATTTTTATATAAATAATAAAATTCTTTCTCTGTGCTGTACAAAATAACGTCATAAATCCCATTTTTCTGATTCAAATAGGTTTTGAAATACGTATCGAACGTATGAGGAACGGAGCTCCCTATATCTGCATATTGATCTAAACGGTATTTAAGATAATCCCCATAATCATTTTGCAAAAAGTAGGACAAATCCTCACTGACAGAGGCATCGCTATATATTTGCTGGATAGCCACTTGGATGCTTTCGTACTGCTGATTCATATACAAACTTACATAATCCAGCACCTCCCGATTGGCATCTACATGTTGGCGAGTGATCGTCTGTTCATAGTATTTATATACGGTAATGGAAGAGGCTATTAACGTAATTATGATGATTGAAGAGTATATAGCTAATATTTTATTGAACAGTTTTTTCTGCAAATGGTTTTGATAAAATTTCTTTACATTCAACAAAGCCACCTTCTTTCTGAATATCACCTTTAGGATTAGAAGCTTAACATCACACTTCTTTTTCTGCAATGGAAGCGCATGCATTTTTTATTTATAAATTCTAGCGCTCCAACTTTTCTCTCCACCGAGAGTTTACAACTCACAAAAAATCGTCTATAGTTGATTTCTACCCCCCAAACAAACCTATAATAACCCAAATAGATCTTAATTTCCTCGTCCCCCATCAACATATTGGAGGGGCTATTACTCATGTTTCTAACCAAACGCAAACTCAACTCCCAACTAAACGAAATTTCCGAATATCGTTACCGGGATCGTATACACATTCCTTTTTTCAACTCATTGATTGACGAACAAGGTGAAATTGCAGCCGAACCGCCCGTGGATGGAGAATGGTCTGAGCTACGAGTTGGCGATACCTGGAAAGGCCGCGATTTGTATTTATGGCTAACGACAAATATAGACGTACCCGCCACTTGGGCAGGCCGTAGAGTACTGGGTCGATTTGATTTTGGCGAGACGGGTGCTGGAAACAACTCCGGATTTGAATCCTTATTCTTTTTCAACGGCAAACCCTATCAAGGTGTAGATTCCAATCATACCGAAGTGTTCTTGCCAAATGAAACGGTAGGCACTAAGCTTCCACTGACCTTCCGGTTATGGTCGGGACTCGAAGGTGGCGGCCCTAAAAAGGATCAGACACATGGCATTCGCATGGCTGAAATTTGTTGGCTGGATGAAGCAACGGATGATTTCTATTTTACCGCGCTTGCTGTAGTCGAGACGCTGAACGTACTCGATGCCAAAACTCCAGAATATACACAACTTATGAGTACAGTAGACCGCTCCTTTCTTCTGATCGACTGGTCTCGTCCAGGTTCAGACAACTTCTACGCTTCGATCGGGGAAGCCCGCAATTATTTGCGTGATGAAATTAACAAAATGGAAAAATCCTCACCAGTCACAGTTACCTGTATTGGCCATACCCATATTGATGTGGCTTGGTTGTGGCAATTGAAACACACCCGTGAGAAATGTGCGCGTTCCTTCTCAACCGTACTGCGTCTGATGGAAATGTTCCCGGACTATACCTTTTTACAGACTCAGCCGCAACTCTATGAATATATCAAAAATGACTATCCAGAAATCTACGAAAATATTCGTGAACGTGTGGCTGAAGGACGCTGGGAAGCTGGCGGCGGCATGTGGCTTGAAGCAGATTGCAACTTGACCTCAGGAGAGTCTCTAGTCCGTCAATTACTGTATGGAACTCGCTTCTTACGTAATGAATTTGGGGTTGAATGTGACTATTTATGGCTGCCGGACGTATTTGGCTACAGCTGGTCCTTGCCACAAATTCTAAAAAAATCAGGAATTAATACCTTCATGACCACAAAAATTAGCTGGAATCAATATAACCGGATGCCACATGATACCTTTCAATGGCGTGGGATTGATGGCACAGAGGTGTTAACACATTTTATTACAACGCCAGAGCCTTGGTCCGAAGAAGATTCTTGGTTCTACACTTATAATGGCCGGATTATTCCTAAGACTGTAAAAGGAATTTGGGATACCTACCGGGATAAAGAAGTGAATCGCAATCTGTTACTTTCTTACGGATATGGCGATGGTGGCGGGGGTGTGAACCGTGAAATGCTAGAGATGCGCCGTCGGCTAAACGATCTTCCCGGTCTGCCGAAGATTGAAACAGGAACAGCGGGAGACTACTTCCGTAACTTGCAAGAAACTGTTGCAAATACGGATCGTTATGTCCATGTATGGGATGGCGAGCTTTACTTAGAATATCACCGCGGCACCTACACAAGCCAAGCCTACAATAAGCGGATGAACCGTAAGCTTGAACTGCTATACCGTGAGGCGGAATGGCTAAATACACTGCAAAGTGTGATGACAGGTGACTGGTCGAACTATCGTCAGACCGATTTAGACGAGGGCTGGAGAATTATTTTGCGCAACCAATTCCATGATATTATTCCGGGCTCTTCGATTCGTGAAGTATATGAAGACAGTACGATTGAATATGCACAAGCAGAAGCAATAGGTCAGTCTGTCTGGGAGCAATCCAGTAAGGCACTTGTGAGCGGAAATGAAGCCGGTAAATATACGATCTGGAACAATGCTGCTTGGGAGCTGACAGAACTCGTAGAAATTACTGTTGAAGCCGGGATGGAAACAGGACATTGGATAAGCTCAGAAGGAAAACAACTACAAGCTCAACGTGAAGGTGACCGCTGGATCGTTGAAGTATCTAACATTCCTTCTCTCGGATACACAACCATTTCCTTCGTAGAAGATGTAAATTCTGAGTCTCTAAGCGCTCCATTCAAGCTAAATGAATCAGGAGTTTCAACGCCTCACTTCGAAATTGAATGGAACGAACAAGGGCAATTAGTATCCATCTATGATATAAATGAACAAAGACAAGTATTAGCAAACGGAAGTCACGGTAACGTGTTCCAAGTGTTTGAAGATAAACCTCTGGCCCATGAAGCGTGGGACATTGACATCTACTATCAACAAAAAATGCGCGAAGTAATCGACTGCCGTAGTATTGAAGTCATAGAAAAGGGTTCACTGCGATGTGTTGTACAATTCACATGGAGTTATATGGATTCCACGATTAAGCAGCAAATGATCTTACATGCACACCATCGTCGTATCGATTTCGTGACGAAGGTAGACTGGCATGAGCGACAACAGCTAATGAAAGTAGCTTTCCCTGTTGCGATACGAGCTACCGAAGCCACTTATGATATCCAGTTCGGTAATGTTACGCGTCCAACACATTGGAACACTAGCTGGGATTACGCTAGATTCGAGACTGTGGGGCATCAGTGGGCGGATTTATCAGATCGTGGTTATGGCGTTAGCTTGCTGAACGACTGCAAATACGGTTATGACATCAAGGATAATGTGATGCGTCTATCCTTAATCAAATCGGCAACGCACCCTGACCCTGAAGCGGATCAAGGCGAACATACTTTCACCTACTCTATCCTGCCTCATACTGGGGATTGGCTACAGGGTGGCACCGTCCGTCAAGCTTGGTCCGTCAACAACCCTCTACGGAGCACCATGGGTCAAGCAGAAGTAGCAACCAAGTCGCTTATTCGCCTTTCTAATCAAACGGTTATGGTTTCTGCGATCAAGAAGTCTGAGGATGGTCAAAAATTAATCGTACGTGTGCACGACTATTCTGGAAGCCGCCAGCAAATTGATATGACTAGCGACTTGAATATTATTTCGTGGCAAGAGTGTAATCTAATGGAGCGTCCTGAAGGGGAAGTCCTCACTGAACCTGTCATTACTTTTATACTTGAACCTTACGAACTAAAAACATTTGAAATCGAAGCAGCAAAACTAATAAAGTAACGTACAAAAATCGGGGTGTCCCTGTAGCCATAGATCAAAGGTTACGTAGGACACCTCTTTATATATTTTCTCACGATTGTTTCTTATGCTTTTAAGTATACACCTTGTGCAATGAGTAATCTTGACGTATACTCCGAGTAAGGGAGAGATGGATATGAGAAAAATGAGGAAAATCACAATATTCACAGGTATTGGGTTATTCAGCCTTGTTTTGATTGCCATGTTTGTAATCAGCGCTTTTGTAATCAAAAGACCGGCGACTACCACCCCCGTAATCGCGGAAGTGAAGCCTTACAAGTGGAATAAAGTCACGCTAGACGGAAATGTCATATCAAGTGATGGATCAGAGTATTTTTTGTGGAATAAAAAGGGTGAAAATAATAACTGGATCATCTTCTTTTCCGGGGGCGGGGCCAGCTGGGATGCCCAAAGTGCCGCACACCCCATAAAGCTTATGAACTTTATTAAAGGTGGAGATACAGGCAACTATTTCCCCAACATCCCCTTCTATATGCTTACATTGCTGAGAGGCATGATGGATACGGATAACCCTGCCAATCCATTTCATGGCTGGAATGTGGTCTACCTTCCCTATTCGACCGGTGACTTCCATATCGGCAACCGCACAGTTGAATATAAAAAAGATGACGGCAGCCCCTTTACTATGCGTTATAACGGCAGCAATAATGTGCGAAGCAGCCTCGATTGGATATATGCCAACGTGGATAAACCCGGCAAACTACTGATTGCTGGCGAAAGTGCTGGTGGCTTTGGGTCCGCTTTTTGGGCTCCCGAGATCGCCTCTCACTACAAGGACTCCGAGATCTTCCAATATTCGGACAGTTCCTTCTTGAAATCAGACAAGTGGCCAAATGTTGTGAAGCAGGAATGGCAGGCAGACTTCGTGAAGAACTTCGGATATGCCCCTGAAGCGGATATCATCGGGGCAGCTTTTAAAGCGAACGGCCATCTACTTCCTGCGAATGCGATAATATTGCAATCCTACTCGGTATTTGACGAGATTCTGATCCACTTTCAGAACAACATCAACGATTACAAGGGGCCAAGAGATCAAAGCATCATTAATGAGTGGTCACAGGAAATGCGGCAATCTGTTTCTTCTTTGGCAGCCACTTTACCTAATTATTATTACTATCTCACCGACTATGGACTGAACGCAAAGACGGGTACAACTCCGCACACTTTTGCCACCAGAGAGACCTTCTTTCAGGCTGAACAGGATGGTGTGAAGCTTCTGAATTGGTTAGGTGATGCGATCAACCGGCAGAACCCCTATTCAGTGGGCAGCAAATTCCTCATGAATTCGAAGCCAGCTCAGAAATAGTGCTAGAAGCAGCGGAAGAGTTGCAACAAGACAGGAGAGAAAATCAATGAATTTGCGGGAAAAGCAAATGCAAATGACAAGGGAGATCATTAAGGATACAGCGCTTAGCTTATTCTGTGCCCAAGGTATTGAGCGCACGGATATGGCACAGATTGCGGAACAAGCCGGCATCTCCCGGCGTACTTTGTATCATCATTATAAGGACAAGGAAGAGTTAGCCGCTCAAATCTATGCCCTTAATCTGGAGCGGATGTTTGGACAGCTGCTGTTTGATTTTGATTTTGAACACCCTGTACAGTCATTGGAGAACATTCTCGATAAATATCTGGCGTTAAGAGATCATCAGGAAGCCCTGATCTACTATGATGCCATTTTTGGAGTTTACTACAGCACGCTTTCCAAAAATCCCGCGGAACTTCCTGACTTTAAGCAGGCTATGGAAGGCTGGTATTCACGGTTAATTCTCCTTGAGACAATTTCAGTCGCTCCGGAGGAAAAAAATAAGTGGCTGGACATTCTGCACAAGTCCACCCACCTGTATTTCATGTATTTACAAAAAGCCGTCATTATTACTCATCAGCGGGGGGGTGTGGTTACGGAGGAAGATCGGGTTATGGACCGGCAATTCAAGGATTTCATTATGTTTGGCGTACGGCAATCCAAGAATGAGACAAACCCTTAATTTCACTTATGGGGCAAACTGACGATAATCGTCGTTCCCGCTCCAACCGCACCGTCCACTTCTATGTTTCCCTGATGCAGGGAGACAATTTTTTTAACGATTGCAAGTCCCAAGCCATTGCCATTGTTGTTTCCATTCCGTGACTTGTCTATTTTATAAAATCTTTGGAATACGGTGTTGAACTCTTCCGGGGAAATCCCGATCCCGTTATCACTGACGGTGACCGATACATCTGCTGCACTGTCATCTATACTGATGCGGATGTTCCCGCCTTCCGGTGTGAACTTGATGCTGTTGCTAAGCAAATTCATCCATACTTGCTTCAGCTGATCTTCATCACCCTTAATTTTGACAGCTTCCGGCAGCTCAAGATCGATAACGATGCCTTTGGCTGACCATTGTGGCTCACAGGTCACAACGATGGTTCTAATCTGCTCGTCAAGATTGAAGGAACCTGCATTAAAGGGATGATGTTCAGAATCCAGGGAAGCGAGCTTCAGCAAATTATCACTTAACCTCGACAGACGCTCACTCTCAGCAATGATGATATCAAGATATTCAGAACGTTCCTCTTCCATGATTAGATCATTGTTCTGCAATGCCTTAGCAAAGCCGGAAATAGACGTAAGCGGTGTCTGAATTTCATGAGACACGTTGGATACGAAATCCTGCCTCATCTGTTCTAACTGCTTCAACTCCCCGGCCATCTCCACATAGCTTTGTGTCAGTTCCCCTATTTCGTCTACTCGGTTTACTTTAAGCGCTACCTCGAAATCACCCTTGGCTAGCCTTCTTGTCGCATTCGTCAAAGCTTTGATCGGCTCCACCAAATATCTGGCGGCAATAAGAATGCATAGACTACCCAGTAAAAGCACGAGTAAAAGCACAAAGAGCAGCATCCGATTGACGATATTTTCGTTCTCGGCAGAATACTGCAAGAACATTGCTTGCCACTCCCCGTTAAACATAAAGGGCATCCCGATAAAGGTATCCTTATCTTTCGCAGAGGAACGATAGAGTTTTCCTTGCAGCACTTGTTTCACAGCATCGGGGGTGATAGTGACGGCCGGACTATCCTTAAGCCCATAGAAGGTATATTCCCCGGAATGATTATACAGGTGGATAGGGTATGCAGATACCTTAACCATACTATTCAAGAACTCGTCTGTATCCTCAGGCTTGGCGTCATCATAACGGTGAATGATCTCCTTCCCCACTGTGATCATTTCATTCTGTCCCTCGTAACTTATTTGTTTCTGAAAGACATACAAACCAATGAAAAAGGAACAGATCAGACTAAAGATAATGATGCCTAGAAACGTGAGAACGACGCGTACATACAATGTCTTGATCATAGCGCAGGGATCAGCCGGTATCCTAGGCCGCGGGCCGTTTCGATTTGAAATTGCTCGTCGTTACCGCAGAATTTCTCCCTCAACCGGCTTATATGCACATCTACAGTCCGGCCGTCTCCTTCATAGTTCAATCCCCAGATTTGAGAAATCAACTGTTCTCTTGTGAAGATTTGCCTAGGGTGACTAGCCAGCAGAAACAGTAGCTCAAATTCCTTCAAAGGAATCGTTACCGGTTCTTCATCACGCGTAACCTGGAAAGTGCGGCGGTTAAGCACCACATTGCCCAACTGCACAGACTGGGAAGAAACGACCAGCGAGCGTTTAAGCAAAGCCTTTACTCGCATCACCAGTTCAAGCGGATCAAACGGTTTGGTCAGATAGTCATCCGTGCCGAGTTGAAAACCTTTCACTTTATGTGCAGATTCTCCTTTAGCCGTCACCATGAGGAGGGGAATGTTGGCATCAGAGCGCCTGATTTCTCTGCACAGATCCCAACCATCCAATCCTGGCATCATAATATCTAGGATGACGAGATCGACTCGCGAGTTCTCTATAATGGACAGCGCTTTGGTGCCATCCCTGGCTTCTTTGAGGTCAAAACCTTCTTTTCGCAAAAACAAAGACATTAGCTTTCGGATGTTATCATCATCATCAGCAATAAGTATAGTAGCCACGATTGTCCTCCTCTCATAAGCTTACATTATATATGATAAATTCTTGACAAGAAACGAAGTTATCCGAACTGCCAACCCAACAGGTTCCAATAGTAGAAAAACAGAGTTATTGCTACAGCCGAAAGTGCCACTAGTGTATAATGCACACGCTTGAAAACTGTCCAGTATTTATTCTTCCAAACCAGTATAGCCGAGATTAGCAAAGCTAAAGTCAGACCAACCAAAAGGATTGGCATAACTAAACTGAGAGAAAGCGAAAGACTGATACCACTGAACTTCTGCATCGTGTCCATGGACATAACCACCATAAATATCGTGACGAAAGATAGCAGCGCCCACCCGGCAGTTCCCGCAGATAAGCGGATGGCCCACTTTTCCGGAGGCGTCATCGCCTTGATCTTGCGTCTGGAGAAGATTAGTCCAAGCAATGCAGTGATGAAAATCAACCCCGAGCCGCCAAGTAAAATAAGCCAAAACTTATTCTGATTCAAGAGTGGCGTACGCTCCAGCGGCATTTCCGGCGCCATACCTAAGAGCATATGTGTAACCTTACCGGACTCATCTGTGCGGAAGCCGATTTGTTCGGTACCTCCCTCGAGCTGGAACAGATTAGGACCGATTTCTCTGTACAGCTGTTGTTCACTACCACTTCCCAAAGATAGCTTATTCTCCTCTACCTTAACATTTAGCTGGGCAAAAAAATTGAAAAATTTATCAATATCACTGTGGTTACGGCGTGTGAATTGATAGGTTCCCGCATATTTCTGAACAGATTCCACAGAAGTGGAGAATTCAGGCTGCTTCGCTTCAGGATCGGGATAATAGCGCTCAAAAAAGGCATGGACTAGGCCTGCCGCGGAATCACCGCCCTGACCGCCGTTATAGGAAACAAAGATACCTATATGCTTGGCAGGCACAAGATAAAACTCGGTATTAAACATGGGGTCGGAACCACCATGAGTAATTAGTCTAAGACCATTGATGCGTTTCTCAGAGAACCCCAGATCTACTCCCGGCAGACGTTTATCGAATTGGTACGCCGTTGAATGCATTAGTTCTGCGGTCTCCGTTCTAAGAATCTGCTGGTCACCATATTTCCCGTTCTGCAGATGGGCAATCATAAAGTGCGCCATATCTACTGCTGATACTGTACCCGAGCCGGCAGGACGAAAGCCGCCCTCGAAGGTAGGTGTGCCAGGAATAAAGCTGCCGTTCTCACTCGTGTACCCTACAACTTGATTGGGTATGAATGACTCCGGCAAAGGCTCTACCACAGTCGAATATTTCATGTCGAGCGGATCGAAAATATACTTTTGTATATAGTCATTGTAAGGAACACCGCTGACTTCCTCCACTATCAGACCCGCGAGTGTAGCCCCGAAGTTCGAATAAGAACTCATCTCTCCGGGAGGTCTTACCCGTGCCAGCATATGTTCATTGAGTGTTTCCGAGATTGATCCCGGCAATTTGGCAGGGTCGGTAGTGATTTGATAACCCACTCCACCCTCTTCAAACCCCGCTGTATGTGTCATCAAATGGCGCATCGTGATCGGCTCAGGATAAGTAGCAGGGATCTTCACTGATTTCAGGTAGGTGTTAATATCAGTGTCCAGATCTATCTTGCCTTGTTCGACCAGTTGCATCACCGCTGTCCAGGTGAACAGCTTTGTTGTTGAAGCGATTCGAGACATGCTGGTTGTCGGATCAACCGGTGCCGCTTCTTCCAGATTGGAACTGCCATAACCTTTGGCTAAAATAATCTTGCCGTCTTTTACAATGGAGATAACCGCTCCCGGAATTTGCAGCCGGTTCATATCTTTTTCCATAATTCCATCAACGAAGCTAGTCAGTCCTGCGGTATCATCGAGCTTGGCAGATGCTTCAATTTGAGCTGCCGGTAGCGTGGTTTGACCCATTTTGGTCTCAGCCGAGGCCTGTTTCCCGGGAAATACCAAGCTTGCGCCTAAGCCGGCACTAATTATAGCCAATAGAGTCAGACCAGCGATCAGCCTTTTTTTCATAGGTGTTAACATTATTATCCTCCGAGTCATCATTTATTGGGGTGGATGATCATCCGCCTAACACTTATAGAGATTATCAGAGTATTATGAATGGAACGTTAACAAGACAATAAAAAAACTAGACAGCAATCCACCCTTAAAAGTGACGGATCATAGTCTAGTTACATCACAAAAACCTATAAAAAATCCCATAGCGAACGTATGCCTACCACCTTACTGTAGCTCAGTCCCGATCCCTTTTTCTCTCGCCTTTTTCACGAAGTATACCGCTGTTGCGATATCAAAAACCGCCATCCCCATCGGACAAAAGAAAATCGGCTCATCTGCTCTGAGTTCATTCAGGCAATGGCGCGAGACAACATCGGTAATCATTCGGGTATCGGCACGAGTTAACCCATGTTTCAGATGGAGCTGCTGTATGTCAGTATTCTCGCGGCACACCTCATCCCAGTCGTCGACGATTATGGCCTTCACCGAAGCTAATGCCTCAGGCTTATAATCACGCAGTGAAATATTCAGTAGAAGACTACCTTCCGCCGGAAGCATATCGATATATCTATGATTGGATACGGTACAGGTGATAAAGATATTGGACTTTCGATAAACGCCCGCCCACGTCTCCTCCACTTCTATCCTATCCTTATATATAGATGAGATGTCTGACAAATCTACTTCCCTTATATCAAAGATGCGGATACGTTCAACTCGATCTCCGTACAATGCCATAACCATTTGAAAATGATATCGCCCGATTGGTCCCCAGCCGATAATGCCAAGATGAATCCGTTCAAGTGAACGAGCCTGCAAAAAGTGACCAATCATCAGTCCACTGATGGAAGCTGTCCTTACGATGCTGGGGAGCGGAGAGCTTAGGACGGATATAGGCTCGCCCGTAATGGGATCATTCAAGACAATGATGCTATGCGCGCGGGGAAGACCAACCTGGATATTATCCGGGAAGCTGGAAATCCATTTGATCCCTGCTGCGTTCACGTTCCCCCCTACGTATGCGGGCATTGCAATAATACGATTTTGAGGATTTTTATACCTTAGGTAAGGTTTTACGGGCTGCGCGTAATCTCCAGAATCAAGTATGCGCACCGTAGTTTCTATCGATTCCACGAGAGAAGGCCAATCAAGCCCCACCTCCCGGATGTCCCGATCGTTTAAATACAGCATTCCACAACCTCCTTTTGCCGTTCGTTAAGCAAGAACATCTCCACCGTCAGGCGAGAATTCCTGCCCAAATTCATTCTGAATCCATGGGTCAGAGTATACTGTATCGAGGTAACGCTCCCCTTTGTCATGCAGAATCACCGCACAGACAGATCCTGGAGCCATTTCTTGCTCCATACGCCTAACAGCGGCAAGGTTAGCCCCCGAGGATGCACCGGCCAGAATCGATTCATTCTGGGCGAGTGCTCGGCATCCTTTTACGATATCCAAGTCTGAGACATGCACAATACGGTCGATTAAATCCGTTCTGCAGAAAGGGGGTACGATGCCAGCACCCAGTCCCGGGAACCGCCGTTTCTCTTTCTTGCCACCAAAAATACTACTTCCCTCCGCATCGACGGCAACAATCTTAGTCTTCAGACCCTGATCCCTTACATATTCCGCGAGGCCACGAATCGTGCCGCATGTACTTACGCTGCAAAACAAATAATCCACTTCGCCAAGCTCAGTCACGATTTCTTTCATGGTCGTATGGTAGTGGGACAAATAGTTATTTGCGTTTGCATATTGATTCGGCCAGTAGCTGCCCGGTATTTCCTCCAAGAGTCGCTGCACTTGATTCAGTCTAGCAGGCAGATATTCACCGGTCTCGGGATCGGGTTCGCTAACAAAGTCAATTTTTGCAGTTAATGCTTTCAGAATCTGCAGATTTGTTGTGGTAGTTCTTGGATCAACCACACTAATAAACCGCAGCCCTAAATATTGGCAAATCATCGCCAAGCTAATCGCCATATTTCCCGAACTCGACTCAATAATAGTAGTTCCCGGCCCGATTTTCCCTTCCTTCCATGCCTCATGGATCATCCGCAGAGCTGGACGGTCTTTCGCACTTCCTCCCGGATTTAGCAGTTCCATTTTTGCGTAGACTTCGAACTCACTGTTCTGGAACAGATTATCCAGCTTGATTAATGGTGTTTTTCCGATAGTCGACAAGATACCGCCTTGGATATTTATGTCCACCTTAGCTTTGTCCTTCTGATAATATAACTTCTTGTTCTTGACCTGCCCGCTGGCCAGCGAATCCCCTTTAGCTACTATAATGATCTCAATATCATCAAGCAGATGGTTGCGAATCATCATCCCGATTTCCGGAATACACTCCCTGATTTCCTCTTTGATTACCGGAATAATAGAGGGCTTCACAGATTTACTCTTGATATAAATAGAGAGCGCATTGTTTTTTACCTTGACCCGAATGATCGCATCTTCAATATGACGGTATACGACCTGCTCGATATCGTACAGGCTGATCTTCTCACCGTGCTTCAGTTCTTGACCCACTCTTTTTACAATAGACTCAAAGCTTTGTTGTTCAACCCCGTCTATCATCACAGGCCTAAAATCCCTTACAACGTCATAAGTAACAAAACGAAGAGCTGGCAGCATCTTGCGGACAGTTGAGGTAAGCACCAGAATACTTTCATTGTTCCGAAGTGGCCTTACTTCTTCGTCTAACTCCTGAACCCCGATTCCTTCCGCAAAAATTCCGTCGGCAAAAATGTACCTGCCATGATCATGGGAGTAATAAGCGATCGTACCGATTTCAATGGAGCCGTAAGTATCGATGATGTCTCTAGGCTCAATACCGAACATGCCAGCCATGTTCCGCTGCCACTCAGGCGGAGCAATTTCCCCTACCAAAATAATTTTGCGAATTCCGAATTCACGCGGGTTTCCGGCAGCATATACGATATGGTCAAGGATGGACGGCATCGTATAGAGCAAGTCAGGTTTAAAAGCTTTAAGCTGTTCAATATGCTGTTCGATTGGCAGTTCAAAGGGTATTGAACTTTTTTCCAATCCTAACCTTTCAAAAATGGTCAGCGCAGTATTTGCTGCATGTCCAGTGCCCATATCCGCCAACGCTCTGTTACATCCGCTTCCCGCAATAAGCTCGCCGAATAGCTTCGTTTTAATATCCACATAGTGTTTGTCATCTTCCTCAGAGTAGAGGATTGCTTTTCTACGGCCTGAGCTTGTACCAGACGTCCTATAAACAGTCCAAGAAGGATCGATGGGTTGGTTATAATAGAAGGTTTCAAGTGTTTTCGAAGACATAAGAGGTAAGTTCTGCAGGTTATAATTCGTTTTCTCCCCATCGATCAGCCCCTTGTACCAAGGGTATTCGTCCATTACTTCTTGCACCTTATTCTGCAATTTCCCGAGCAGCATCATAGCCGCCTCCCGTTGACCGCATGCTGCAGCCCAAGTTTAATAAATGCCTCCAATATTCATATGTAGAATTCTTTGCATGTGTTCTATTATTCTGTGGTTGCCCAAGCAAAAACTGCGTATTCCCGTAATATAGCCTATAGATATATAGAACGGAGGAACAAAATGAAGGAGCCAATACGGCGGATATCCAATAAGCTGACGAAAACAAGGGTACTGCTTAGAAAACAAGAGCTAAGGAAGTATATCCCGGTAACGAAAAAAATGAATAAAAACGTACTCTATGAGATGTTGCAAAAACATAGAATGGTGTACATTAAGCCCTGCTGTGGATCTTTGGGACAGGGTGTAATCCGGATTGAAAGATCACAAGATCATTCCGCCAAAAAACGACCAGCCTACAGCTATCAATCCGGTACGCATAAACATACATTTTCTGATTACGAGATGGCTTATCGGGCAATCTTTAGCGAGACCCAAGGAAAATCCTATTTGGTGCAAAAGGGGATTTGGCTTTTGGTTTATGAAGGAAGGCCATTTGATATCCGGGTAATGGTGCAAAGAAATCTTAAGGGTGGGTGGGAAGCTACAGGCATTGCGGGTCGCGTTGCTCATCCTCGCAAAGTGGTTACGAATGGGAGCCAAGGGGGAACGATTTATCCGGTAGAGGCATTATTAGAATTCTACACAAACGTAGAGAATAGTAGCACGTTGATCCGGTCCATGAAACAAATTGGAGTGAACTCCGCCAGACAGCTAAGCACAGCCTATCCCGACCTGCAGGAAATCGGTGTGGATATTGCCTTGGATCGACGCCTTAAACCATGGATCTTGGAAGTAAATACGGCCCCCGATCCGTGCCCGTTTACCAAACTGAATGACACCAGCATGATTGAGCGAATCGTCAAATATGCGAAAGCCTATGGCCGCACATACAATCTTAAATGCATGAAGTCCAAACAGGGTATGGTCTGAACAAATTAGATTGGTGATAATACAAACAACCCTGATATATAGAAGTCTCTACCAGGGCTGTTTGTGTTGTTTTAGAATTCGGAGTCGCTCACCTTAACAAGCATCTTCCCTAGGTTCGCACCTTGGAACAATTGCAGGAATGCTTCCACCACATTGTCGAATCCTTCAACAACTGTTTCTTCATATTTTAATTTACCTTCTGTTAGCCATTTTCCAAGCTCTTGAAGGCCTTCTGACTGGCGGGCTGCGTAATCACTAAGAACAAATCCTTTGATAAGGGAGCGGGTTTTGATCAATCTGCTCTGAATACGTGGACCCATATCTCCGTCTGTACTATTATAGGAAGAAATAGCGCCACATAGTGGAATACGTGCATAATCATTAAGCAAGCTCATCACAGCATCTGAAATCGCTCCACCCACGTTGTCAAAATAAACATCAACACCATTTGGACATGCTTCTTCCAAAGCCTGGCCTAAATTTTCCGTTGTTTTATAATTAATGGTTGCATCAAAGCCAAGTTCTTTTTTTAAAAAGTCGCATTTGTCATCGCTACCTGCGATCCCAACGACACGAGCGCCTTTGATTTTGGCAATCTGTCCAACAAACATCCCCACTGAACCCGCTGCCCCAGACACTACGACAGTCTCTCCTTCTTTCGGCTGACCGATATCAAGTAAACCGAAATATGCAGTGAGCCCTGTCAAACCAAGAACACTTAAGTAAGCCGATACAGGTGCAATCGAATCATCGATTTTGGTTACTGCTTTAGCATCTACAGTATTATATAACTGCCAGCCCAGCATACCGATGACTTTATCTCCAGCTTTGAATAGCTCCGATTTGGAGTCTACGATCTCTCCCACAAGTCCTCCAGCGATGACTTCATTAAGCTGATACGGAGGAACATACGATTTAGCATCATTCATTCTTCCGCGCATATAAGGATCCACTGACAAATACAACGTACGTACAACAACTTGTCCTTCTTTTGCTTCAACTACAGGAATATCTTTGAACTCGAAATTTTGCTGGGTTGGCATGCCTACAGGACGTGAAATTAACAGGACCTGTTTATTTTTCAACTGATTCATAGATCACTACTCCATTAATATTTATTTTTGCTGCTACCTATAACTATTAACCAAACCCTGTACATGATTATCAAATAGTTATAAAACTATCAAACTATCAAGAAAAAATTATAGGTTTCCGGACATATTATAAACTGTCCAAGAAACCCGGTAATAATTCGCTAAACGTATCCTCTCGAAGCTGGCTAATCTTATTCTGCCCCATACGTGTGACACTTACTAAATCAGCTTCATACAAAATCTTCAGATGGTACGACACATTAGATTTGTCCATTCCCATAGATTCACCAATGGACCCACATGTATTGTTCTCCTTATGGAGATGAAGATAACGAATCATTTCAATTCGTTTCACTTCTGCTAATGCTTTAAAAATCTTCACTCGCTTTTCATCATCTTTTAAGGAATATTGTTCGATAGTCATAAAACTATTTTATTCTTCTGATTGCGCAAAGTCAATTTACAATCCCATTTCTTAATCGGTTTCATTTTTGTATAATATACCAATCGGCATTAGCGCGGCTCTATTTATTAGGAAGGAGGGGTGGTAGAAATGGACATTACCAAATATGAAAATCTTGTTCCCCGTGTTTTTTTGTTTGTTGATCGCCGATCCTTCCCGGATTGGGAGATTACGAGGAGTAAAATCGATTTCCATGATCTTACCTTCATCGTAGAAGGGAAGTCTGACTATTTTATTAATGGAGAGAAATTCACGGTTGAAGCCGGAGATATGCTCTATGCCCCTTCTGGCAGCATTCGGGAAGCTCAGACCTTTAAGGAGGCACCCATGCGTTCTTTTGCGTTTAATTTCTTCTGGGAGGGGGAGGACAATCATGTGCAGCTCCCTTTTGAGACTGTAACTAGGAATTGGAGAACTAAAGAGATTCTAGAGGATATTAAAGAATTCTCACATGTCTGGATGGGCAAACAACCTTTCTACAAAATGAAGGCCCGGGCCATCTTTCAACTGATAGTGTACCGCTTATTAAGTATCGCCCACCATCAAGAAACACCTCTGATAGATCTAAGAATCCAAAAAGTGATGACCTATATTATGGATCATTATTCGGAGGAAGTTACGATCAAGGAGCTGGCAGATTTGGTTGCCCTAAATCCCGTATATCTTGGTAAGCTATTTAAGCAGAACACTGGCTCCACCTATAAAGAATTTATAAACAAGGTGCGGGTGAACAATGCTGAGATGATTCTATCGGCAGGTGGTTTTAATGTGTCCGAAGTGGCAGCGCACTGTGGTTATCAAGATGTCGCCTACTTCAGCAACGTTTTCAAAAATATAAAGGGTTATCCTCCGTCATCTGCCCTGAAATAACGGAGGATTCGAAGCAACAACCCAGTTGTTCGCCCTTTTAATTCAACCTAACTAAGAATGGACGCCGTCCCGCTAGTATAAAAGCTCTCCTCCGGCCCTAAATAGGAATAAGGAAGCTGGGCAGCGGACAATACAAGCTTTTGCAGAACCAGACCCGCATCCAATCCGTAAAAGCTGAGGGTATGAAGACCCTTTGTTAAAGCATGGCTGGTGGTCACAGCATGAATATTGTCCATAACCGCGCGGCACCACGGTTCATTATCATGATTACCGCCTTCAAAGTTCGTTGGTAAAGCATCCTTAATCACGGGTGCCTGATCATCGAAACCTATCGCATATTTCAACCCACTAGTTTGTGACAGATTGTTTGTCGGCGCAATATACGCGGTTAAGCTATAATCAGTGTCCTGCTGCACTATAATCCGATATTCCAGATAAGGTGCATCCTCCGGTTGTTCAAAAGATACAGCATCCGGATACATTTTAACCGAGGATAAAGAACGTCCATAGCTGTCAATGGTCTTCCATACCACCCCTGATTTCGAAACACGAGTTATGGTATGCTCCGCTTCAATGGACACAATATTATGGGTCTCGATGAAAGTCATCGGTGGCACATCCGGAATGTCTATCCAATCCACGGCTGCCTTCACCTTAACTATATTCCCGGCACCGGAGATCGTAATTTCGCCCGTCGACGCTTCTTTGACCTTCTCCCAATCTACGGAAACCTGAAGCGTCTCCCCTGCCTCAATCCAGCCGCGTATTTTCTCAAGCTTGATCCAATCCACGCTGCTCCGCACCTGATATTCAAAACCCGCTTCTCCACCGTTACTGATTGTTATGCGATAATTTTCTTTTTGAAGATTTGTAATTACCGGAAGTTCAACTGTGCCGGAAACATACGCTTGTTCCGTTCCTTCCACATCGACAATCATTAAAGAACCTTTGGCGGGAGTTTGGGTGTTTACATCCGGATAGTTCCACCCTTCTGCATTCCAATGTATATACCCAACATGAGGGGAACTCATCATTCCCTGCCATTTTCCATCCGAAATCCCGCTATTATAAACCAACTCCAGATACTTATCCCGTTCGATGGTTTCGCGGGTCAGAGCAGCGTAAGTATTTGTCAACATACTATTTCGTTTAGCGTATAGATGGTTCAGTCCAGCATAAATTTGCATTTTGACCACATTGGCCGAGGCAACAGCAGGGAAATATACGAGCTGGAAGTAAGCATCCTTTAGTTGTTCCGGGATTAGCTCATCGTATTTGCCGGCAGCCTTCTCGATCATCACCGCTTGCTCCAGAACTCTGTGCGCCTCATTGTAATGGATAGGACTGAAGGTGGACGGATAAATAATTTCAGGCTTGCGCCGACCGTTCATCCGGGTATAATCCCCTAACAATTGTGCGATTCCCAGACATGTCTCTTGTTCCAGCGCATATCCGAATTGCTGCTCTACCCAACGGTTGGTGTATTCCACAGTCCGATTGATTGCACCTGTCCCCCATACCTCAAAATCGTAGGCCAAATCCAGAAAGTAGGAAATAGGCAATTCCATAGGCTTCAAATCCCCGACGTTCACAATCCATACATCACGGATGCCATAGTCGAATGCCATACACATTTGCTCCCAGACTTTTTCAAGCGGGGTCGTATTTAACCATTCATAGGAATGCGGACCACCATGATAGTCAAAATGATAATACATCCCCCATCCTGCGCTGCGGTTACGTTCGTTTTTCGTCGGGATTTTGCGGAGATTGCCAAAGTTATCGTCAGCAAGCAGGATCGTAACGTCATTCAGAACATCCCAGTCCTTCAACCCTTCCACCCCGGCAGTGCCATACCAGTACTTCTCAACTTCCTTATAAACAGCCAAAATTTGCGGCGCATGTTCAAGATTGTATTTCTTCAATAGTTCTTTTTGCGTAAGTATAATGTCCTTCAGCAGATCAATATTCTCCTGGTCGGAGCCCTCCAGCGCAGAGTCACTTTCCCCCCGCATACCTAGAGTAATCAAGTTATCAAAGTCCTGATTGCGCTTGATTCCGTCTTCCCAGAAATCTGTAATCGCCTGTTTATTACGGGCGAAATCCCATAGGTTACTTGTCCCGTATTGACTGTATACCTTCTGCCATTCACTGCCTGCCCGGAATAAGGGTTCATGATGGGAGGTCCCCATAATAATTCCGTATTCTTGTGCATGCTTGGCGTTGGCAATCGGGCTGCTTTTACCATTCAGGCTGAATTCGGCGCTCCACATCGCCGGCCATAAATAATTCCCCTTCAAGCGAAGAATGAGTTCAAATACCTTGTCATAGAAATCTTCATTAAAATCACCAAAGCTTTGAGTTACCCAAGAACCTAAAGACGGCCAGTCGTCATTCAAAAAAATACCTCTATATTTAACCGAAGGCTCCTTGGAGATCACATGAAGCTGGTTATCAGGAATGGACAATGCCGGCTTCTTCTCCGGCACAATATCCGCCCAGTACACCCAAGGACTAACTCCAATCTTTTCGGAGATCGAATACAACCCGTAAATCGTCCCCCGTTTATCACTTCCTACAATGACGAGCGCCTTATCCACTCCCGCTGTGGGTTGTTCAACCACCTGAATTTTATAACATTCTCTTTTACCTTGGATGGCCGATACATCAACGGTTCCCTCCGCGATTAGACCATCGATAAAATCATTGCTGCCTATCGATCCAGCGATTATGACTGTTCCATCCAATTCGTTCAATTGTGTATATATCTCAGGCTCTACCTCTGTTACCCGTTTAACATCTGCTGTAAAAGACTGTGCCACCCGGCGTAATCCCTCATAATCTTTCCCCTTGGGGTCTACGTAAATCTTGGCAGCACTGCCCTGCTTCACAAGGTGCAATTCCTTCGTAGGCATGATAATTCTCCCCTTAAGCATCCTATTTTCGTATGACTAGGCACATTATATAAGTAAGCGATTTCAACATCCATGTGTAAACTAGCAACTTTTTGTAATTATTAAATGAAACTTTGTTTATCGGTTGAACAATCAGGATATTTGGTGTTAGTGTTAACAGGTATTCTATCTAACAGAAGTATGTTTTTCGCAAGCGCATCCATAACAAGAAAAGCTTATACAAAAAGCGAGGATGATCAATATGAAAAACAATAACGGGATCATTACAGTAGGCAAGATTGAAGGTTCAAAGGCGCCCAAGGATCCGGCTGAACGCAGGAACGGTTTTTTTGTGCTCTACGAAACCGCGATTGAGGCGACAGCCCGGGCCGAAGGTCCACCTTCACAGGAAGTTTATCTGGAAGGTAACTATCTAATTGACAAGGCCAGATATATTGGCGGCGTCACTGATGAGACAATACTGGAGCTGCTAGGAAACTGCGTTGGATTTCGCAAATTGGTTCATAGTATTGGAGTGTCTGTGAGAAGGGATCCTGAGCAGAACGAGCCCATCTCTTTTCTATTGCAGAACTGGGGCAAAACCAGCAAATACGAAACAGGCAGCAGCATACGTGTGCCCTGTCCCCCCGACGGTTCTGAGATTCTCTTGAAGTTAGAGGATTTGGAATGGTCTGAAGAGGATGCGATGCTTGGCAAATTCGCCTTTGAATTTAAACATGAAGGGGAACTGGCCATTGCGAGTATAATTTTTTATTTGCATGACGGTTATTCTGTACCAGAGCTAGTCATTGAACCGCCCGTAGCGTTTGATTCTAACGAATACCGGGAGATCATTACCCAATCCTTGCTTCATCCGGGCAATAATAAAAGATTAAAAACTGCCATCCATAAGGCTATAAAAGGTGAGGATGTCACGATTGCTTATATTGGGGGTTCCATTACTCAGGGAGCAGGCGCTAAACCGATCCATACAGAATGTTATGCCTACCAATCGTATCTGAGATTTAAGGAATTATTCGGTACGAATGGTGGCGAGAACATCCATTTTGTGAAGGCTGGGGTAGGTGGAACACCATCCGAGCTTGGGGTCATCCGTTATGAAAGGGATATTCTCCGGGAAGGTTCTGTAACACCTGATATCGTGGTGGTAGAATTTGCGGTAAACGACGAAGGGGATGAAACGAAAGGCAACTGTTTTGAAAGCTTATGCCTAAAAATACTTTCCGCCGATAATAGACCGGCAGTAGTTCTCCTGTTCAGCGTGTTTATGAATGACTGGAACCTGCAGGAACGGCTCTCCCCCATTGGCCGGGCTTATAATCTTCCTATGGTTAGTGTAAAGGATGCGGTATCCGGGCAGTTCCGCCTAAGCAAAAATGAGGGGAACATCCTCTCGAAACGGCAATTTTTCTATGATATCTATCATCCTACTAATGAGGGTCACCGGGTGATGGCTGATTGTCTGGCTTATTTATTCTCCGAAACCCACAAAACGCTAATGGACGAAGATGATCTCCTATTGGATCAGCATCCGGTCATCGGGAATGATTTTGTGGGAACCCTCCTGCTGGACCGCAAAAGCCATATTGACGCAGGCAGGATCGAGGTGGGCGGATTTTCGGGGATCGATACCGATTTGCAGCGGGTAGAAATGGATGCCGATCCTTTCGGAACTCCGGAATTCCCTCATAATTGGATGCATTCAGCGTCTTCTGGGGAACACAGCTTCAAGCTGACGATAACAAGCAAAAATCTCATCCTCGTATACAAGGATTCTGGCAGCAGCGAATTCGGCAAGGCGAACATTTACGTCGATGGTTGTCTTGTAGTCACCGCTGATCCACATGAGAACAACTGGACACATTGCAATCCGGTAATTCTTTATCAAAATGAGGTTAGCGGGGAGCATCAGGTAGAAATCAGAATGGTGCCGGAAGATCAGTACAAGTCTTTTACTATACTTGGCTTCGGCTATAATGCTTAATGAGTTGACCCTAGTGGCATATAACCTAAAAAGAAACCCATGGTCTTTAAATGACCTGGGTTTCTCAATAATTTGAGGAATCTTTT
This sequence comes from Paenibacillus sp. FSL L8-0333, assembly GCF_037965665.1. Classification (NCBI taxonomy): domain Bacteria; kingdom Bacillati; phylum Bacillota; class Bacilli; order Caryophanales; family Paenibacillaceae; genus Paenibacillus; species Paenibacillus sp. FSL L8-0333. The sequence goes on along the minus strand of NZ_CP150186.1, from coordinate 2,477,468 downwards.
TCTATTTAGTAGGCAGCTTTTTATCTAGAATGGCCTTTACATCTTTAACAAGCTGTACGGACGCTTCAATCTCCAATTTACTTGTTGAAACACTTTCAATACTGCAACCAATTGGAATCCCCTTCTCCAGCCCGAAATCTAGTAATTCTTCAAAGATTTTTTGCGATAGCTGGATTGATTTATCCAAAATATCATTCGAGTATTTTAACTCGTTTTCTAACCATCCCGGGATACTGATCCCTAACCACTTCATAAATTGTAATGTTTTCGCTGTGCCGCATGGTGCAAGATTAAATAAAATAGGAACCATCTCAAAACCGTTATTTGTATAGTAATAATATAAATCAGACAATAAATTCTTAGATGCCTCTACATTATAAGTTGCCTGAGTGATAAAAAAGTTGCACCCATTGTTGGTCTTTTCGACAACCCGTATATGCTCATCATTCTTTTTTATATGTCTTTCCGGAATGACAACCCCACCAAAAGTTAAATTACTATTTAACTGTTTACTTAGCTCATAAGCATCTGGTAAATTCAATTTCACCTCTTGTTTACTTGACGAAGCGCCCACATACACTGAAAATCTATCTTCATTGTCGTCAGTTTTAACCCAATCCTCGAACTGGGCTCTTGTATCATTACCGACGCACCGGTAAATTATCTTTGGGACCTCCACCTGTCTTAGATATTTATCACCATAGACAGCCGGATCAATCGTTGGTAAATAGGGATAAGGTCTTTCATGATCCACTCTGTCTACTTCTTCCTGAACGTCGTACAGAATTAACGCATCTAAATCAAGGTTTTTAAGTCTTTCAACCTGTTTCTGAGCGATTTCCAAGACCTTTTCTGGGGCGTGGCTTGCCTTCGGTGGTGTCATCCCATATGTTATAATACCCGGTTTTTTGCTCAATATTTTTTGTTTAAATGTATTCTCTGCCGCTCCCAAATTATAAAACCCCTCTACTCGTCGCTTTTAAGATAAGGTTACCATGGCAGGCTTAATATGTGTAACTTCTATTTACTATATCTAGTTATATTTTAAAGCTATGATTCCCTAATGATACTTATCGAGTAGTACATGTTGACAACCATTTGATGTGACTATAATATTAGAAGTCCTGCCAACCTTAAAGTTGGCGATAAGGGGACCGAAAGGTTCATTCTTATTTAAAAAGGGTGAGTATTATGAATAAAGAAGAATTAATGGAAAGCGCACGTAACACAAAGAAAGCTGCTTATGCCCCTTATTCTAAATTTCCAGTTGGAGCAGCCTTATTGCTTAAAGATGGAAATGTTATTAATGGAGTAAACGTAGAAAATGTATCTTTTGGTGCTACTAATTGTGCAGAGAGAACAGCAATCTTCACAGCTATTACAAAAGGCTATACTAAAGGTGATTTTCAGGCTATAGCTGTAGCAGGTGACACAATGGATTTTCTGCCGCCATGCAGTATCTGCAGACAAGTATTATCGGAATTCTGTTTGCCCGACATGCCTGTCTATTTAACCAATGAGAAAAAAGAAATCTTAGAGCTGAGTTTAAGGGATTTATTGCCTTACGCATTCAAAAATTTAGATATGTAAAAATAATTCCTCTCGTAGTGGAATAACAAAAACACGCGTACCTTTGTTAGACAAGTACGCGTGTTTTTTGTGTTAAAAAGCTTAGCTAGACACGAGTTCACAGACCAGACACACCGCGTAAATACGTTGTTACTTACCAAATCGCAATTCCAACCTTTACCACTATTATCGATCTCTATATTCGTTACTGTTCTTGCAGGGTAGAATAAATTCCACTGGACAGATTCGTTAGTTGTCGTTGGGTTTATGTAGCTTGGGCGAATTCGCCTCAAATAATTCTAGATTCTGTAAAAATATTCATTGATCCACCCTTACTAAAAAACTATAAATACTAAGATATATAACAGAATGACTGAGGGGCATGGAAAGATTTAAACTCAAGCTTAGGGTCTATTGACTTTTCATATCTTACTGGCTCAGTTATTTTTATTGCATATCCTTCTTGTCTATTTGCAAAGTATTCTTTAAAGAATAAATCACTGACGCCGCCATACTCTTTTGTTTTACTCCAAATTATCTCAGGACTATCAAATAGGATCGTATCAATTTTAAACTCTCCTACTATTCGCCCCTCAGGCATTGTTGAATATACGACAATGGTATCAACATTCTTTTTAAAAATGACTTTGCGATATTCGTATTTTTTTTCTCCACTAAATATTTTTTCTACATATTCAGGTTTAATCGATAACAAGACTTTCATAAACATCACCTAATGTTAGTATTTTTTCAAATTCCTGATCCGAAAGAGATATACAACCCCAATAATCTTTCTCATTTAACCCAACTTCTTCAACCAATTTTTTTCTAGTTAACCTTTTTCTAAAGGCAATATTATATGTCATTTTGATTATGTAGACGCGCCCTTTTTTATACCAGTATTCTAACAATTCAGAATCATTAAATACGGAGTAACTTTTACAATATTTCATATACAATTCTAGACTTGAAAACTCACGAGGGCTTCTAACTTCTTCAATTACGCAAATAGAAGTTGCAACAGATGTATACCAAGCAGATGTATTTTCTGTTTTGGTTCTGTAAATTACCAACAAATCCCCCTTTTTAACAGAAGCTAATCCAGGCATCGAGGAGAGATACACTTTATGTATGCTATTTGTATGGGAAACGTCCGATATGATATCAAAGCTCTCATTTTTCAAAATAGAATCCGGAAACAACTTAGTATGATATTTCGGTTTTATCGCCAACAAATGTTTAGCTTTATTTCTTGATATGACCAGTGGATAATCTTGTAGGGTATTATTAACTGTGTTTTTCAAATTTTTTGTTAATACTAATTCTTCACCTGCAGAAGATATTTTTTTCCCACTCACTTTAAATCCATATTTTTTAAAAGTTTCTACTAATTTTTGATGCTTTTCAAAAACAGTAACATAAATATTTAAGATGTCCTTAACAATGGCATAATCGAGAATTTTTTTTATAAACCGCTCTCCGAGTCTTGTGCCATGAGGATTAACTTTCATAGTTCCGACCTTTAACCAGAGTCCGCCATCGAGTATGGGCTGAACATCATTAATTGGACCTATTTCAGTCTTCATATATAGGAAGGCTTCCAGCGTATCTGATTCATTATAAAATACTTGGGCTATTTCATCCCCCTTTTTCTTAAACCATTGTTCAAATTCAGGATAATCCTCCTTTAGCGTTTCAAAGAAAGGATCGTTTAGGTTAATCTGATAAAATTTTTTAGGTTCAATAATTCCATTCATAACAACGCCTCCATGCATGGTAATATAGTCCAATAATACCAGATGATACATGCCGATTGTTGTCTTTTTTTTGTTGTCATAGACTAATGTCCCAAACAAACAATACATTGAAACAAATCAAACTCTAAAAATTTCTAACTAATTATTTAATTTTAGTATATCACTACTTACGCAAAACAAGAACTAACGTTCTGTATATAAGGTGCTTATTTTACAAGTAATTGAGAATTGTTAAGCAGCATTGCAATAAACCCAAACCTTCAAGTTTGGGTTTTATTGTAGTATGCATTTAAAATGACAATATGGTGCATAGTTGTTAATCTTCCAATTAATTTTGGTGAAAATATTCAGTTTTTTCAGCAGTCTCATCTCAATCTTCGTCCCATAAATTCATTGTCATTAATTGATTTTGGATCCAGTAATAAGCTACCATCCGAATAAATAAGAGTACCTTCTCTTCCTACTCTAATAAGCAAACGGTATGGGGAGATTAAGAATGTCTCAAGAATTGATTATTTTCAAAAAACTTTTTTATTTTTAGGGAATAGATTTATTAAAACTTACGTACTCGAAACAGAATAACCTAATTGAGGTATACTGAACCCCAATAATAATATTGAGGTTTTTGAGTGTCTACTTGAAGGGATATTACCAGAAGAGTTTATTTTCTTCGGGCTTTCTTTTTTGACATTTCAATCTGTTTAGATAGATCTTTATTGATTTGATCAAATATTTGACGGTGTATCCATTCATCATCATCAATATCTATGTGTGAAGCATGCAAGGAAACAGGGTTCTTTCCTAAACAGGGGACAGTCCTTACTGTCCCATTCCAAGTCTTTAGGAATACCTCGTTGATGTTCTGTGCTCCTGGAACATTCTGATACCCACATGCTACTCCATCTCTAGCAGGAGAACATTTAATTCTTCCAATACCAGTACAAGGTTCACCAGCAGTAATACCAAATTTTTGGTACCAATTTTTAATTATTTTTCCTCTTGGTGTATCACTTGATGTCATTGTATTGGTTGAACCATACACTGGATCAATAAGTGCCACAAAATTTGGAGGCGAAGTAACTCTTGATAACATAGAAGCTGCCCACCCTCCATAAGAGTGGCCAATAATAGCAAGATAGCTTGGTGTGATATTTCTAGTTCTTAATTTGATAGCTTTTAATATATCACTAATAAGAGGTGTGCCTAAAGGATTGGAATCATTATTTTTATTCCAACTAATATGAAAAATGTTATTTGGGTTTATACCTTTATGAGTTGATGTAAGTTTAGAACGCAAAGTATCTCGTAGTTTCGTCATACCGTTAGGACCAGTAACACCCCCTCCACGACCACTAATACAAACTATAACCACCCCCCCTGGATAGGGCAAGGTACCGTCTCTGCATCCAACGAGTCCTCCGATTTCTGTGAATGGGACTGTAACATATTCTTTGCGACCTTTCCTCCATCCAGGTTCTTCCCATACTCTTAACCCAATAATGGAGGTACTCGTTACCTGATCAACTTTAATGAAATATATATTATTATTACTAGCCTCTGTAAATCCCAGCCAATTAGTTTTGCAGAGCTCTAAAAGTCCTAATATATTCTCACGATCAAATGCTTGACGAAATACTCTTTTAGGAGCAACTCTTGGATGAACTAACGGCTTACTTAGCCTTCTGGATATTTTGCGTTTTGCAATTTTTCTTTTCATTAGATCCTCCTACAACTCGAATGCATTATAATATGAAACATTCAAATGGGGGGAGCTAGGTAAATGCGGATAAACAGAACTTGATTAGTTCTTCTAATACCTTTATGATTTTTCGTTAGTTTGTTACATTCGGTTTTCAGCACCCTATACATGTAACGGTTCGCCCCAAGTAAAACCATTTAGCTTATCACCATATATCCTTAAGAATTGGTTGCAATTCGGACAAATATCAACCAGCAAACAATCATAAAATGGACAAGTAGTTACAAGAGATAGATTCCATATTTTTTTATGATATCCGTTTTCGTTCAAGCACTTCAGACATATTTTTATTTTTGTTGTGTGGATTGCGTACCTGTATTGGAGGGATCTTCTTTAAACAGTTGTATCAAAGATTGGGGATATACAATTAAAAATATTTGGACATCAACATTCGTAAGTTCAGCTAAATTTTCTAATTGCTTCACATCAAGCTTATACGGTGAATACATTAAACTTTTACCATACAAAGAAGCTTTTTTAAAAAAAGATAATCATCGATTCATAATTTTCCTTTCAAATAATCAAGTAATGTACCCAGATAAACTCTCGTCTAAAAATGGCTTCGGTCGAATGAGTAACCTTAACTTACGACACCCCGCTTCCCAATAGAGCTTTATTCGCTTATTTAAAACAAAGGAGGTTGATAACAAACATGTCATCCCCTCCAATGAGTTAATATGCAGTTTGATGTATGTTTCTCATTATCTCATTTAAAATGAAAAATCACATTTCCCATAAAACACTTATTGGCTCTAACGTTTACCCACAACGACTATACCCGCAATTGCCACAAGTCTTACAGCCCTCAATATTAATCAGCGAGGCGCTGCCGCAGGATGGGCAAAGGTCACGGGAAGCCGTAGCATGGTTATGTCCATGATGACCACCATGTCCATCTTCCGTAGCTGACGGAACGCTCGATTTCAACTCCGCATTTAATGCTTCATTGAAATCCTCCAGCTCCAAAGTTGCCGCAATCGGAGCAGGTACATGATCATCATGAGCATTGTTCAGCACATGTGATTCCAGTGCCTTAGCTACAGCGTCAGCAATGGATTCAACCCGGTTCGCGCCGAAGCCGATAGCACCTGATCCGCCAATGCCTTTCAGATGTTTAATCAACAGCTCCACTTTCTCACCATGATCTCCGTAACGGAGGAACAAGGAGCAGACACGGCCTAATGCTTCAGCCATAGCAAAGACGTCAGAACCCGCTTTACCTACATTCAGGAAGATTTCAGCCGGTATTCCATCAAGGTCATTGATCGTAATATATGCCATCCCAAATGGTGTGTTGATTTTATAGGTAGCGCCGCGCAGAACCTGCGGACGTTTTTTGTATTGTTTATCCGCCTCTTTTGTAGTCACTTGAGGCGCTGGACTTGCTGCTACAACACTTGTACTCGCTTCTACAGTAGTTGTAGCTTCTTCTGCCGCAACCGGAGCGGCTTCTTTTTTGTCTTCCTTCTTCGTGGTTTCCAGGACTTGAACGTCACGGCTTCCATCGCGGTAGATCGTAACACCCTTACAACCTAGATCAAAGGCCATTTCATATAGCTCTGCCGTCTCCTCAACCGTAAAGTCAGACGGGCAGTTCGCTGTTTTGGAAATAGAGCTATCTACCCAGCGTTGGATCGCTGCTTGCGCACGGATATGATCTTTAGCTGACAGATCCATCGAAGTTACAAAGTAGTCCGGTAGCTCTTCACCCGGATGAGCTTCCAGCCACTCTTGAGCGATTGGAACAAACTGTTCATCATAGCCAAGACGACTTTGACGGAAATATTTAAAGGCAAAATAAGGCTCAATTCCCGTAGAAGTACCTACCATTGTACCTGTACTACCTGTAGGTGCTTGTGTAATCACTGTAACGTTACGCATACCATGTTCACGAATCGCTTCGCCAACCTCTGGATACGCTTCGACTATATTTTTCATAAAGCCGCTCATTAGATATTTCTCAGTATCAAAAGCTAGGAAGGAACCCTTCTCTCCAGCAATTTCTGCCGAAGCAAGGTAGGCTTCACGAGCCATAAAGCCGTATAGCTTGTCCAGAAACTCCAACGATTCCGGGCTGCCGTAACGGATGTTCAATTTAATCATCAGCTCCGCCAATCCCATGGTTCCGAGACCCACGCGGCGTTCCTTTTTCTGATTCGCTTCATTTTCCGGGAAATGATAAGGTGTTTTATCAATTACATTGTCCAGAAAACGGACCGAATAACGGGTTGTAGTCGCAAGATCTTCCCAATCTACATCATGATTTTTCTCATCGTAGAACTTGGACAGGTTCACCGCAGACAGATTGCAGACTCCCCAGCCTGGCAGTCCTTGCTCTCCACACGGATTCGTACAAATAATCGGGTTGAAATACCAGCTATTAGACATCTGGTTATAGTATTCCATGAATACGACGCCCGGCTCAGCGGATTTCCATGCCGATTCAATGATCGTACGCCACACGTCACGCGCTTTTACGGTGCGATAATGGATAACGTTTTTGCCGGCAGCTTTCCACTTGTCGAGATCGCCATCCCACATTTCGTTATATTCAGGATCGGTTGTATCCGGGAATACGAGATCCCAGTCCAGATCTTCTTTTACAGCCTTCATAAAACCATTGCTCACACATACCGAAAGGTTAGCATTAGTGACTTGGCCCATCGTTTGCTTCACGGTAATGAAGTCCTCAACATCGGGATGCCAGTCATTAATCATTAGCATGAGCGCACCACGACGGCTGCCGCCTTGCTCAATAAGCCCCGTAGTATAACTAAACAAACCGCCCCAAGATACGGAACCACTGGATGAACCATTAACCCCTCTAACAATCGCACGACGAGGACGCAATGAAGACAGGTTAATGCCCACCCCGCCACCACGGGCCATAATCTCCGTCATTTCAGACAATGTCTGCATGATGCCGCCACGGCTGTCTTTTGGAGAGGGAATCACATAACAGTTGAACAATGTTAATTCTTCACTAGCACCTGCACCAGCCGCAATACGTCCACCCGGTACAAGCTTCCAATCATCCAGGATTGAACGGAATTTGCCTGCCCATTCTGCTTGAAGCTCAGGTGTCTTCTCTACAGAAGCCATCGCTGTGGATAGACGGTCCCACATTTCCTCAGGAGTTTTTTCTATATTAAGGGTCAACTTTTCAACATCCGATTTCACAAGCTCGCCACTGCGTGTCTTTACAGTTACAATTCGACCACTGCGCTCCACAATTTCTCCGACTTCCTTAGTTGGAAACTTCGGATCATCTTTGGTCAGCACCAATACAACGTCGCCTACTTTAGCATTGTTGCTGTCTGCATCCTTCCAAGCATAACGATCCAAAAATATTTTTTCACTTAGCCCTTCAAGGCGTTGCTTACGTTCCACTTTACTCAATAAAAAAACCTCCCGCATGTGTAGTAGATATCAGTTTCCGGTCCAAGGTATGGGCCCACAACAAAAACTCCCTTACCATCCTCCGCTGCTTAACAGGTGTATGTAGGAAGCTCATCTTGTCAATAACAAATACCAGCTAAGCACTCTATAAAAAATACATATTCAAGCTTTTGTCACAATATATTGTGTGCGTCAGCTTTTAAACTATACCACATATTGTATCGAAGGTCTTATTCGAAAATAGAGTCAAGTTGCCGAATTATCGCTAACGTTGCTGCTTTTTCTCGCTCTTGCTCTCTTTTTTAAAGGCTATCGTGAAAAATAGGAGGTTATGAATTCTCTCGTTTACGAGCATACTACTCTTACGAATGGTGATATAAATCCGAGCTTGAGGAGGCTGCATTATGACGCAATTATTCCGTAATTCTCTACCCCAGCAAGGGGGAACACCCGCGCCGATACTGCCTGTTCCTCTTTCTTTTGACCGGAATTGGTTGCAAGATCTGGAGCTCAAATTGGAAAAGGGCGGCCCTTGGGGAGACTACCGTTTGTCCAAGCTTGCCGTACAAGGAGAAGAAACAGGTCTAGTAACGAGCTTCGATGAGCTGCAATGTATGAAGCATTTATCCGGCTTGTCCCCTCTTCCCCATCAGCTGGATACAGCGCATAAGGTTCTGTTCGAAATGTCAGGCCGCGCAATTCTTGCAGATGAGGTTGGACTGGGCAAGACCATTGAAGCAGGACTGGTGCTCAAAGAATATCTCGTACGCGGTCTTGTCTCCAAAGTGCTTATTCTCGTACCTGCTTCTCTAGTATTGCAATGGGTTCGTGAGCTGAATGCGAAATTCGGCATCACTGCTGTCGCTCAGAAAAAAGCCTATTCCTGGGGTAACGCCATAGTCGTCGCATCGATGGATACCGCAAAACGCGATCCGCATAAGGAAATCCTGCTGGAAAATGAATACGATATGTTGATCATTGATGAAGCTCACAAGCTGAAGAATAAAAAATCGACCAATTATCTATTTGTACAGCAATTACGCAAAAAATATTGCCTGCTGCTCACCGCGACTCCCGTTCAGAATGATCTGGGCGAACTCTTTAATCTGATCACTATACTGAAGCCGGGGCAACTTGGAAATCAGGGCGATTTTTCCTCGAATTTCGTGGTTGATAAACGCCAGCCCAAGAATGAAGGTCAACTGCGGGACGAGCTTTCGAAGGTCATGATCCGCAATCGCCGTGGTGAAGGTCCAGTTAATTTCACGAAACGAAAAGTCCGTAATATTCCCTTAGTTCTCTCCCAAGAAGAGAAAGATTTGTATAACAGTGTTACTTCCTTTGTCAAAGACCAGTATCAGGAATCCGGCGGCAATCTTAGCAGCATGCTTTCTCTGGTAACCCTTCAACGTGAGGTGTGCAGCAGCCGGGATGCCGTTTTTATCACTTTAGTTAATTTGATCAAAAAGCTGCCTACGGATTCACCAAAAAGAGACCGGATGATGGAGCTACTACAAACCCTCCGTACTGTTAAAACAAACACTAAAGCTGAAACAACCTTAGCACTCATTCAAGAAATGAATGAAAAGGTCATCGTCTTCACGGAATATCGCGCAACTCAAGAATATTTACTGCAGTATTTCCGTGAACATGGGCTGATGTGTGTCTCTTATTCCGGCGGAATGAACCGTGGCAAAAAAGATTGGATGATGGATCTTTTCCGCGGCCGGGCTCAAGTTATGATTGCTACGGAAGCCGGCGGAGAAGGGATAAACCTGCAATTTTGCCACCATATGATCAACTTTGACCTGCCCTGGAATCCCATGCGCGTGGAGCAGCGTATCGGCCGTGTCCACCGGTTAGGGCAAGAAAATGACGTAGTGATCTACAACTTGTCTACTCAAGGCACGATTGAAGAACATATCCTGCATCTGCTGCATGAGAAAATCAATATGTTTGAAATGGTGATTGGCGGGCTGGATGTAATCCTGGAACGTTTTGAAAAGAAGGAATCGCTGGAGAAGAGTTTATACAAAATCATGCTCGAATCCCGCTCCGACGAAGAATTGCGGCATGAGCTGGACCATATTGGTGAATCCCTCAGTGAATTGACACAGGGTATTAAAAAAGAAAGTGGGACTGCGACATGACCCTCACCGCACAGGAAGTACGCAAGCATGTGATGGACTATCTTGAAGCCACTGAATGCTCCATCATTGAGGCTTCGCCCCTTCACGTAACTGTGAAATTATCACCTAGAGCTGACAAAATGCTCACCGACCGGCCGTATTATTGGGGATTCGTGGAGCGCACAGGTGTAGATCCTGAGACCCTTTCTTTCACCTTTGTTTTTGATCCGGAAAAATACGACAGTCAAGCTGCTGTAGAGGTTCCCCCCATTGCAAATCGTAGTGCTGGCATTTTGAATCAAGTTGTCACCGGAAGCCTAACTACAGGTGTAACAAACGATGCAGAGGCCAGCGCTGACTTACTCGAATCCGCCTCCCCGGGCTCAGAAGCAGTGAATGCTCCATCTACTGACCCGGAGGAAAGTATCCTAGCCCGCTACTTCGGCATTGTGCCGGCACTCCCACGAATTGGACCCGGGATGATCCGAAGAGAGGATATTATTTACGGAAGCAAGCGATTGCAACAAATTTGGAACGCCGCTAGGGACGAAGGGAAATGCCTTTATTTATTTGAGGACCCGGGCAGCAGGCAGCGAAATACGCTGTTCTCTGCCGCTTACGAACCATGGCTTAGTGTCTGCTATAAAGTGGAGATGAGCTGCGATTTGAAACGTGAAGAACTCCATTATCTTGGCATCTCCCTAACAAAGGGAACCATCATTGATGACTTTAATGCAAAAGTTTCCACAAAAGAGATGATGCCACGCTTGCCGGAAAATGTGCATATCCAGCCTTATGAAATGACAGTAGCAGCCGCTACCGAACTATTGGAAACTCATCTAACCGCTCAGCTAGCCGAACTGGACTATACTTGGGCAGAACAGGCGCGTGAGCGGCTAAGGGTTGAGCTGGACATCATTGATGTCTATTATGGAGAGCTGTTGAAGGAGCCTGATGAAGAAAAACGCCTAGCGACACAAGAACAGTATAACCGTCGTCGCCAAGAGACCATTTGGCAATATGAGCCGCAAATCGCAGTTTCTGCGGTAACCTATGGACTGTTTCATCTGCGGAGCCTATAGAATGCGACCCTACTCGCTAAAAGCAGGCAAAAAAACAAGAGAACTTCCGCCTTCCGGCGCGACAGCAAGCAACAGCCTTTTTATAGCTTGTCCTCTACAATAAAAAGGAAGCTTATACTTTCTGATATTTCATAACAAAGAAAGGTGAACGACGCCATGAAAATAAGTGTACGGCGGAGGCTGCTTCTTGCAGGTCAAAGCTGCTTCCTCCTGCTTCTATGCATCGGACTCATCACAACGAGCTCCGGTTCCTCTTCTGCGCTTGCCGCTTCCAGAGTAAGTGTAGTTGATTCAGTCTCACAGGATTTGATACCTGTACTGCAGATGGATATCTTACCTTCACCCGGTACGGTCCAAGAATTCGCCAAGAGTACACTGAACAAGCTCGCAGCAGAAGCTCCATTTACAGCCTGGAAGGACGCAGGAATAGAATATTATCCTCTGGGTCCAGGTACTCATAGCTGGCTTGTCAACGTTATGAAAGGTGAACAGCGGATCGGTTACATGATCATTTCCGCTACGGATCAAGGTGGTTATATGCTTAGCGAATATGGAGCTGGCACTTACGGTCTCCCCTATAGTTTATTAGAACTGCGCCAATTTTTGGTGCAGGAAGGACTTATACCTTCATCTTTTACAGGCAAAATAAAACTTACAGCCTTATATGCACCACTTCTACCCGTATGGAAAATCTCCATTGACGATAAGACGATTTTTATCAATGCTTCCGTACCCCAAGTTTTACCATGGACGCTCAGTAAAGCGGAAGAAGTGCTTAAAGGGCAGCAGACAGAAACGGATGTAATCACTAACTTAACTACTGACCTGTCGCCGCTTTCTGCCTATCAAAGCGGGGGAACAGATGATCCTTATAAAGATATCATGTGGTTGACCTCCCCAAAACTGCTTGCTGTAGGCGGTGACAATATCGCCGCACTGATTCGTCCCAAGGAAAGTATCGCTTATCAAGCCGCTGGCCGAAATGATATCGTAGGGGCCCCTTTTATGATTACAGGTTATCAAAACTGGTTGCCTGCTTCGAATAAAACACAAGCAATAAACAACATGCCTACCGTTTACGCAGCATCAGGGCTAGAAGGAAGACGGTATTTGCCACTCACTGCCTTGCAGGCTATCGGAACACTGCACAAGCTGCCCGACAAAAATATCTATAAATAAACATAATAAATAACCTTCTGCTGCCACCCTCGATTAGGCACTGGAAGGTTATTTGTTATTTGTTATTTGTGATATTCAATCCTTATCACTGTGGCTCCATTTGCTTCGCCAGATCGACCAACCAAGCGGAAGCATACCGAACCATTTCTGTGACCACGGCTGCTTAGTAGCCGCTCTTCGAGCATGAATGGCACGCGGATCCTCGATATAAACAACTACCTTCTCAGTGATATACTTTACAAGCTCATCGCCGCCGGAAGCCATTTGTAACACCTCCTACATTATAAGTGAATTAAGATAACCAGCGTCGTTCCATGCTCTTAGTGTGCACCAGCGAGCATATATCTAAACTCTTGTCCCGGATTGTTCGAATAGGTTTACCTATTAAAGCACAATCTAACAAAGAATCTAGGGCACGAGGTTATTCACATGCAAGGAGGAGTTCATTTGAACAATGGGAGAAATAAAGCTTATTCCAAGACAGCAGCTGCAATATGCGGCTTACGTATTACTTTAACTACAGTTGGACTTCTAATGCTGTTTGTGGGGAGTGCATATGCTTCTGCAACTCCATCCAAACCCGTAGTGAATGATGAACGTCAGCATCTCTTAAGCCACGGCCACCGTATGATCTTAATTGATGCAGGACATGGGGGGATCGACGGAGGTACTTCCTACGGCAACATTCTTGAGAAGGATATTACATTAGATATCTCACGCCGATTATTTCTGCTGCTGCGCAGTGATGGATTTGATGTTGCCTTAAATCGTAATGGAGATTATGCCCCAAGTGATGAGAACCGCTGGCTGCGCAGTAAATCCCGACATCTGCGCGATCTTGCCCAGCGTAAAGAACTGGCTGAGACATTACCAGCTACCGTAGTGGTCAGCATCCATGTTAACTGGGCACCTTCTCCTTCCAAACATGGTCCGCTTGTATTATATCGCCAAGAAGGCCGCAGCTTTATCCTTGCCCAGACCATTCAGCAACAATTAAACAGTCTCTATAATATCCGTGCTGAGACAAGACCGGGTAAGCCCTTTTATTTACTCAACAAAATAACCGCCACAACTGTAATTGTTGAGGCGGGTTTTGTAAGCAGTCCGACAGATCGCGAAAAGCTATGCACCCCTAAAGGGCAACAAGAAATTGCAGAAGCGATTGCTGGCGGCATAGTAGCTTATCTTATGGAAGTGTAGGATTCGAGTTCCAGTTCATTTCGTTTTTGACTAGATCAGAAATGCCTATAAATTCAACATCATCTTTTATTTGCTCAACACCGCTGCGGATGCCTGCGGCGGTTTCTTTTCCATATACACCAACATGACCAATGGTTACGCAGAATCGTTGATCCTTCGCCAGGTTATTTACGAGGCCCATTTGTTTCAGGACATGATTGGCTGTGTGTGTATCATCCAAAAAGATATGATTCTCTACACGCGGCAGCCCCATTCGATAAGCCATATTGCCAGCAACAGAACGGTAGTTGGTTTTACTGTCCACAAAAAACAATCCCCGCTCTTTGCACACGGATAAGATCACACCCATAATCCGTTCGTCCCCGGTAATCTTAGAGCCCATGTGGTTGTTTATGCCGATAGCATAAGGCACATTATCGAGTGCTGCCTCTACTTTTTGACGGACTTCCTCATCAGACATCTTGGCCAGTACAGCTCCTGGTCCAAGCCATTTAGGATTACCTTGGCGCGGCTCCATCGGTAAGTGGAGAAGAACATCATCTCCGCGTTCATGCGCGCGTGTGGCATCCTTCACAGATGTAGGCAAAAAGGGCATGACCGCCACCGTAAGCTTAATCGGCAGTGAAAACATTTCATCCGTCCCCTTCATGTCATTGCCGAAATCGTCAATAATAATTACGACCTTATTACGTCGAGATGCCTTCTCTTCACTTGGTGTGTTTGTAGGGTTGTCTCTGGACTCGGCAGCTGAAACAGACGGTACCACGGAACCGATTAAAGTAACCATTAGAGCAGCAACAGCAATCCAAATCAGTAAATAACGTTTGAAACTTCGACTGTCCTTCATCAAGAGGAACGCCTCCTTCGTCTTAAACAATTGTTCTCATTGTTTGGTTCACGAAGGTTAAATATGTACGAGGAAGGTTCGCAATAATTTACAGTCGAGTTTTTTCTATTGTCCCCGTGCGTCTGCGGCAAGAATAGCTTCCAGCACATCCAGTGCTTGAATTTCAATTGGCATATTCCAGATGGGGCTATCCTTAGAACAGCTAGCTTCAGCTACAGTCATCAACTGATCGATATCCTTATTGGTAATCCCAAGATCTTTGAGAGTAACGGGAAGGCCGATTTTTTTGCAGAAATCAATCACCTGATCAATCTCTTCATATGGTGCTTTCTCCAGTACAAGCTGAACGATCGTAGCAAAAGCAACCTTTTCACCATGAAGAGTATTCCTGCATTCCTCATGCAGCGTCAATCCATTATGAATCGCATGCGCCGCAGCAAGTCCGCCGCTTTCAAACCCAATGCCACTTAAGTAAATATTGGCTTCAATAATGTGTTCCACCGCAGGAGAGGTAATGCCTTGCTTAACATCTTTTAATGCCGTTTCACCCTCTGCTAGAAGGGTATCCAGACAGGCACGAGCTAATGAAAGGGCTGCAATTGTGCTAGTCCCACCTGCATGGGTAATAGCCCCAGATTCTCGGCAAGCTCTTGCTTCATAAAAAGTAGACAACGCGTCACCCATTCCAGCAACAAGCAATCTTGCAGGAGCTTTGGCAATGATATCGACGTCTACGATAACCAGATCGGGATTTCTTTTTAATGGAAGATAACAGTCAAAGTCTCCTTCATCCGTATACAACACTGATAAAGCGCTGCAAGGTGCATCCGTTGAAGCCACTGTGGGTACAATAACTACCGGGAGGTTACTCAT
Source organism: Paenibacillus sp. FSL L8-0333 (assembly GCF_037965665.1). Taxonomy (NCBI): domain Bacteria; kingdom Bacillati; phylum Bacillota; class Bacilli; order Caryophanales; family Paenibacillaceae; genus Paenibacillus; species Paenibacillus sp. FSL L8-0333. Next base: position 2,461,674 of record NZ_CP150186.1, on the reverse strand, counting down.
GTGGCTTACTGCTTTTGCCGTATCCAGGGTCTTGCCGCCACCAATCCCTATAATGACTTCCGCATCCTTCAAGCCAAGTGCTGCAACTATCTCATTAACCTGATTACTGCTGCACTCGCCCTTGAATTCAGTCATCACTAGTGGCATTTCGTTCATTTCAAAACTGTATGTGATCTCTTTTTTGTACACAGAGAAAATATAAGGATCAATAATGGCATAAGCTCTTGTCGCTCCAAGCTGCGAACAATAATCTCCCAACTTACGAATTTCACCATGTCCTTGTATATATTTAGTTGGTGAGCAGATGATCTGCGTCATGGTTCACTCCTCCTTTTATTTACATTCATATTAGAAGGATTGACCACATTCAGCTATTAAAAAGATCCCTTTAGCCACCAGCTTAAATAAATCCACCATTCACACGGATCGTTTGCCCTGTAACCCACTGTGATTCCTTGCTGGCTAAGAACAACACAATGTTTGAGATATCCTCAGGCTCGCCTAAACGTCCAAAGGAATTCATATTTCCCACGGTTGCAATCTCTTCCGCTGATTTCCCTACGGTAAATAACTCCGTATTCACAGGTCCCGGTGAAACAGCATTGATAGTGATTCCTTTTCGTCCAAATTCTTTGGCCAGCTGACGAGTGATTTGTTCCACTGCTCCCTTAGTTCCTGCATAGACGCTGTAGGTCGGGAACATTTGACCCGTAACGGAAGTTGAAAAATTGATAATCCGTCCGTTATCATTCATATATTTAGCTGCTTGCTGGCAAGCAAAAAAGGTGCCTTTCACATTAATCGCAAACTGCTTGTCGAAATCCTCTTCTGTCATATTTAGAATCGGCTTCGTGATCATAATACCAGCGTTATTGACGAGAATGTCGAGTTGTCCATAGGCTTCTAGTGTGGTTTGGAATAACTGTTCAAGTTCTGCCACCTGGCTGATGTCTGCCCGAATAGCGACGGCCTCTCCACCCTTTTGCTTAATACCGGTTACGACTTCCTCGGCTTTGCCGGGGTTACTCGAATAGTTAACGACCACCTTCACACCTTGTTGTGCCAAGTTCTCCGCAATCTCCCGGCCCATGCCTCTCGATGCACCTGTTACTAATGCTACTTTTCCAGCTAAATTGTGGTTCATATTTATTCCTCCTATTACTTTGTCCTTCTTGTTGGTCTGATTATAAATCGATCGATTACAAATTACAAGTGACATTTTTTAATATTTGTCATTCTAATTCGCTTTTCACATATTTTGCAACAGTCGCTCGATTCAGACTAATCTACGGGATTTATACCGCTCATTCGCTGCAAGTCGCTCGATTCAGACTAATCTACGGGATTTATACCGTTCATCTGCTGCTAGTCGCTCAATTCAGCCTAATCTACGGGATTTATACCGTTCATCTGCTGCTAGTCGCTCGATTCAGCCTAATCTACGGGATTTATACCGTTCATCTGCTGTTAGTCGCTCGATTCAGCCTAATCTACGGGATTTATACCGTTCATCTGCTGCTAGTCGCTCGATTCAGACTAATCTAGGGGATTTATACCGTTCATTCGCTGCAAGTCGCTCGATTCAGACTAATCTACGGGATTTATACCCCTATAAGACACAAAAAAACCTCCTGAACATCAGAAGGTTTTAATTAGATGCTACAAAGAAATCCCGGAAAGGAGCAGATCCCAAACAGAGGCGAAATCCTGATCAATCGTAGCCGACTGCCACTCTATAGCATGTGCTGGATGATGGTACCGCGAAGTAGCATTAAAAATTGCTCTAGCCGTTACCACTGGTTCCACCACTCTATACTCTTTGGATTGTATGCCTTTTTCAATAATGCCTGCAATTTGCCCAATTAATTGATCTACGTGTAGGGTAATCATATCCACCGCTTCTAAAGTTACAGCTGCGTACATAGCAAACATTTCGGCATCATCCACAGCATAGGTGCGTTTACTACGAATCAGCGTGTCCATCCATAATCGGAGCTGCTCTTTGGCATTCCCATCAAAATGCTCTGAAATATTCTTTAAAGGCTCTGAAATATTATACTGCAACCATCTTTCGGTTACTGCTTCTCGCAAAGCAGATTTACTGGAAAAATGTCTATACAACGTACCATGACTTACTTTAAGCACCTTCGCTACATCAACAACAGAAGTCTTGTCCGGGCCAAAACGCCGGAGCACTTGTTCAGCCGCGTCCAAAATGTTTTCTTTTGATAATGGAAGATCATTCGACATATGTATTCCCCTCGCTCTATCTCTGGTGGTAATTATCATAGCATATCATGTCCAAAAACGAACTGACAATATTACCACTTTGTCATTCGTTAAATCATTATCAGTATATACTCGTACCCAATTATTAAACTAAGGTCCCAGTTTAGTATTTTATTCTCCGTAGCCCCATACTACATGAATTCGGACTGAGGAGCCCTTATTTCCGAAAATCACCGTAATTCACCATGCTATCGGACTCAAATGCAGCTATCCACCCAAATCCCCACCTTTTCGGCGTTCTTATGTGCCAATAAGAGCTATGCAGTCCGAAAAGTTAGCCAAACACGCTAAATTGAGCAAGTAGCTGCAATACGGTCCGTTACGATGAAGAAGCCCAGCATCTAGCAATCCACCTTCTGCGAACCTAACGATTTCGCCAAAAAACCTCCTTGATCTCTCAAGAAGGCGGGTAATATCAGCTGCTTTTTTCCTCAATTCGATCTAGCCTCGTTCTAACAAACTTACCGATATTCGCGATCGCTTCCTGCGCCTCTGGCAGCATATAAGCTAAAAAGTGAAAGACGCTCCACATGTTCTCCCATATTTCCAGTTCTACATGAACATCCGCGGCTTGTGCTCGTTCAGACAACCTCGTTGTATCGCTTAACAATACCTCGTGGTCGCCTACTTGAACAAGTAAATCAGGTAATCCCTGCAAATCCAACCTTAAAGGAGATAATATAGGAGCTAGTTCTGTCCGAGCACCTAAATAAACATCAATTATTCGTTTATTTCCGTCTATGCTGCCTGTTGGATCAAACTCCGCCCGACTCAGATACGATTCACCATCCAAATGGACGAGATCTGTATGCGGCGAGATTAAAAAAGCACCCGCCGGCAGTTCCACACCCGCATCCCGTAAAGTAATCAACGTCATCAGCGCAAGGCTGGCTCCAACAGAATCCCCTCCAAGCAAGACATTCCCGGCAGAATATCCATTCGCGAGCAGCCACAGATAAGCGTCTATACAATCTTCGTTAGCAGCCGGATAAGTAAATTCTGGTGCCAAGCGATACTCAATGATTAGGATTTTCTTACCACTAGCTTTTGCAATTCGTGTAACCAAATCTCGATAAAATTCACAAGTCCCAGAAATAAAACCCCCACCGTGGAAATAAAGGATCACTTCATCAGCGGGTGGAGCAGATTTCACAGGAATAATCCACTCTCCACTTAAGGGTCCAATCATGACCCGCTCGACGATAACATCCGTAGGAATGGGCATGTTCGCAGCCGTCGCGGCCATCTCCTGCCGTATTTGCCCGATAGACTTGCTATCCAATCGGTTGCTTTGTCGCAAATAATCTTTGATCGCTGCAAGCTGCTCTGTACTTGACTTTTCCATATCGTTAATCCCTCCTACAATTCTTTTCAACTCAGATTGTAAAGTCTGTAGGAGACTACAAGGTCAAGTTAAGAATCCATTTTTAGGATTTCGAGCGTGGACTGTACGCCTGGATGTTTATCTGTGGCTAACAAATTTTTTCTCAAATCTGCGAGGGCTGTTAGTTTTATTTCCTGTTTTGCAATTTCGCCACGAACTCGATCCATTTTCTTATCCACAACAGTTACAAAATCATCTATGCTAATGCCGCTGCTTTCAGATTTAGTGAGCGCCTTCTTGATTTCCTTTAAAGTGAAACCACACAGTTTAGCATTATGTATAAAAACAAGTCGGCTAAGCACCTCATCCGAATAAAGACGATAACCAGCTTCTGAACGTAAGGGAGTGCTAATTAATCCGAGCTCTTCATAATACCTTAACGTCTCCATATTCACATTCGCCATTTTAGCAATTTGGCCTCGCAAGTATTCTGTCATAATCAGCGCCCCCTTATAATCCCCTACATTATACCAAATTCAGAGGCAGCAGAGGACATCAAAAGGCCATCAAGGGACATCAAAAGAACGTCAACAAGTAACCAAGCTCCCTTTTAAAAACTCCTTATTTACGCACGAAAAAAACGACATTTCTGCCGTTTTCTCATCAATCATTTCCCAATTTACTCACTTCACTTCGGACTGCATTTTTCTGTATAAGCGAAATCTGTCCGGCATGAATGCCTGTATGATACATAAGCCTGCCTATCGCTTCAAGCGGTGTAGATGTGCCAAAAGCCGAATCCACACTCACATGCCACGCTTCTTCCGGAAATTCCTGCATCGCAGCAGTTAGATTCTCATTGGAAACAGTCAGCAGATCAACGAGTTCATTCAATGTAGAATATGCTGCCTTGTCGCCTAGAGGATTAGGTCTTGCAAAAAACCACTCTGCGAACATAAACTCAACTTCCGCATTATGCTGAATTAATCCCCCAATCATAGAGTTCCCTAGCTTAAGGTTAAGATCCTCTTCCGGCAATGCCTTCACCATTTTATGAAATCGCGTTTGTACCGCTTGCCAGATTGGCAACACTAAAGTGAAAGTCATAGATTATTTGCTCCCTTGTACAGTGGCTTCTTCGTCTTTTTTCTTGTCGATCACCACATGATTGAACAGGTTCGCATCTACGTCGATGTCAAAGGCCAAGCCAAAACCAACAACATAACGCCCTTGGACAGGTGTCAATTCAAACAGTGAAAAATCCAATCCACGCAGCAAATTCACCATTGCCGCCCCATGATCAGCATTAAACAATTCAAAGATCTCCTCATGCCCGTCATTCCCGATATTGCTTGCTGTGCAATTCCATCGCACACGTTCCGTTGCAAATTTATTATTCGTCGCAGCCTCATCTGCAATTAGAAGCGCATCTACAAACTCGTTATTTTCCATATATCTGTAATGTTCGGCGATCTTACTAATGTAAATATAAAGTTTGCCTTCATGCTTAACAAAAGGAGCATAGCTGATAAAAGGTTTTCCTTCGTCATCTATTAAGCTCAAAATCAGATTTTTACGATTCGCAATAAATTGCAAATAGTTTTCTTTATTTTTCTTTACATCTACAGGCTTCTTCATTATAAAATCCCTCCATTAATAGGTTATGTAATCTAGCCACGAATCTAGCGAACGGTACTTAACAAATGAATACGAGGTTTCGTCTCTGCAGGAACATATTGAACTTCGGCATCCATTCGGTATATATTCCGGATCATATCGGTTGTCATAACTTCATTTGGTGCCCCATACATCGCTTTTTCACCCGCCTGCACCACAACAATACTGTCACTATAGGTAGAGGCTTGATTGAGGTCATGCAACACCATCACGACGGTCATCCCCATGTCTTGATTTAGCTCACGTACTAGCTCAAGAACTTCATGCTGATGAGAAATATCCAAGTAAGTGGTCGGTTCGTCAAGCAACATAACCAAAGGGCGCTGCGCCAAGGCCATAGCAATCCAAGCACGCTGTGATTCACCACCGGATAACGAGGAAACTGCTCGATCCTTATAATCCTTTAAATGTGTCTTTTCCAGTGCCCAGTGGACAATCTCCATATCCTCATGATTTAATTTTTCGAACCATTTTTTATGAGGATACCTTCCATAGGAGACGAGATCGATCACGGTCATATCATTAGGCGCTTGGTTCTTCTGGCTCAGCATGCACATTTTTCGAGCCACTTGTTTGGCGGTCATGGACTTTAGATCCGTACCATCGAGTGTGACCGCACCCGTATGATATGGAATTAGTCGTGATACCGCCTTAAGTAATGTAGATTTACCTGAACCGTTTGGTCCTATAATCGAGACGATTTCACCCTTTTTTACGGAAAAAGAGAAGTTGTTAATAATGTTTTTCTGCTCATACCGAATCGAAATAGAGTCGACAGTAAACATGTTAGAACGCCTTCTTTCTCATCAGGTATAGAAAATATGGTCCACCGATCACCGCCATAAGGATACCCGCAGGAATATCTAAAGGTGCAAATAAGGTACGTCCACCTGTATCTGCTATCAACAATACCAATGCTCCAAGTCCCATACTCATCGGCAAAAGAAATTTATAGTCTGAACCCACCAACAATCGAGCCATATGTGGCACAACAAGTCCAACAAAGCCAATCATCCCTATAGCCGCTACAGAGATAGCCGCTAGAAATACTGCCAGCAAGGAAAGTAGAATACGAATTCGATCCACATTTTCACCTAAATTCGAAGCCACCTGATCGCCTAAACGTATAATATTCGCCTTGCGGATCGCGAAAAAGGATAAGATCCAGCCTGCAATGGCATACGGGAAAACCATCATCAAGGCATTGTTCCCTTTTGCAGCCAAACTGCCGTTCAACCATTGGACTGCTGCCGGAAGTCTGTCGCTGTACATGATGGTCAGGAGTCCTATTAATCCCCCGCAAAGAGCATTCACAGCAACTCCTGATAAAATAATAGTGATCGGCGAAATGCCGGTTCTTCTCCACGCTAATGCATATACAATCCCTGCAGCGATTAGTCCACCAACAAAAGCCGCAATTGGAATAAACTCCGTATATTGTGGTGCTGCAAGCATAATGACAAGCACACATGCAGCCGCCCCACTCGTTACACCGGTCAATCCTGGATCAGCAAGTGGGTTGCCCATCACAGCTTGCAGCAGAGCGCCTGAAACCGCGATATTTGCCCCAATGATCATCGCCAGTAATACACGCGGCAGACGAATATCCCATATGATGGTGGCATTCACCGCTTTTGCCGCTGACCCAAAGATTGTGCTTAGGATGTCTGGTATGGGGATGTATACTGAGCCTAGTCCAATCGCAATTATGGCGGCAACGAGCGCAAGTGCTAACGTTACAATAACAATAATTCTGCTACGAGATGTATTTATCACTTGCTGTCTCCTTTAATTATTCATAGAAGTATTTTGCAATTTCGGTTAAGGCTGTCTCGGCGTTAAGGATCGAAGTAACACCGAATACGCTGTAATCTAGAATGTTGATTTTGTTATTTGCATAAGCTGAGAGCTTTGTCCAAGTTTCATTTTTCTCTATTTCTTTTTTGAACTTATCCTCTGTCGCTCCGTGGTCGCCTGAAGCGAGTACGAGAATGATGTCTGGATCAGCGGCTACAATGTTCTCCATATTAATAGGTGAATAAGTGTCAGTAACTTTCAATACAGAAGTTGCGATGTTATCAGCACCAAGCTTTTTCACCAAGCTACCTAAATAAGATTTCTCACTCATGACCATAAAAGAATCCGCGGTTCCGATTACGAGCAGCACGCTTGGCAGCTCTTTGCCTTCGGCTAATTGACTCAGCTCATTTTCTTTGTCCAAAATCTTAGTTAAAGCAGCATTCATTTCATCTTTTTTATTAAAATAAGTGCCTAAAACTTTGAGGCTAAGCTTTAAATCCTCGAATGATTCTGTTCTCAAATATGCTTTTTGTAGGTCGATTCCTTCTAGCGATTTGTCTAATGTGCTGCGAAGTGATTCCGCTCCCAGCAGCAAGTCTGGTTCAAGTTTTGTCACTACTTCCAGATCCGGTGCCATAGGAGATCCAATACGATCAATTGTTTCGAAATCAGCAGGGATTGGATTCGTTGAAGTAGGCACACCTACCGGAGTTATGCCGAGCAAATAAAGCATTTCTGTTAACGGTACAGAAGTTGTTACAATACGCTCCGGTACTGTAGAAGGGAATTGGCTTAAGGCTTCGTTGAACAATGTTTCATCCACACCATCATTCTCCAGACTGTACACCTTGCCGGCAGCTTCCGCTGTATTCGCTACTTCTGTTGTATTTGCTGCATTCGCTTCTTTCGATTCATTAGCAGTTGTATTCGTTACTGCTTCATTTTTTCGATTGTCCGTTGTATTAGTAGACGAACAAGCAGTCATTGCAGTAAGCGCTGCAACAACCAGGAGTACTAATATTTTTTTCAAAATCTATCCCTCCGAATATGTATATTTATACGTTTCATGTAGTGATAATGATTTTCATTTTCACTAATCGCTTCCTATGATAATCGTTATCAATGAGAAGTGTCAAGAATTTTATTTTAATTTTAAATAAGAAGGAATTTCATTATTGTCCGTTGAAGCGGACTAGCATTTCTAATAAAAAAAGCCACGCCCATTGGGCGTGACTTCAAATAGTGGTGTATGAAATCCAAGCGTTAGTCAGTAGCTCTCGCATTTAAAATCCCATAATGAATAAGGTCTACAAACTCATTTTCTTTATAAATATGCTGTAACAAAACGCCTTCTTTCAGCATGCCAGATTTTTGCATAACCCGTCCCGAACCAGGATTTGTAGCAAAGAATCTGGCATACACTTTGTGATAATGTTTTTCTGTAAAAGCAAAATTAATGACCGCTTTTGTTGCTTCTGTAGCATATCCATTACCCCAGTGATCCTCACCTATCCAATATCCAAGCTCGCCGTTTCTGTGTGTCCGGTTATTTCTCAGTCCTATAGCACCATACAGCTCGTTTGTATTTTTATCAGTAATAGCGAATTCATATGAATTATCATTATTGAACTCATCTTCATGTGTTTCAATCCATGATAACGCACATTCAATGGGGTATGGATAAGGTAGAGTTAATGTACTTTTGTAAACATTATAATTATTGCAGAGCTCACTGACACGCTGTGCATCAGACAATGCAAAAGGTCTTAAAATCAATCTTTCAGTAGTAATTGTTCTCTTCTCTGGATTGTACAATGGTATCCCCCCGTTAAACTAAATATTATAAAACAAATACAAGCCAGATGAACAGAAAACTTGGCCACCACTGCTTACCCGCTTTCACAAACAGCCAGCCAAACACCAAAGAAAAAGCAGTAATATACAAGCCGCTTTGCAGACCATGTGTCAAATGACCTAATCCCCAAGTCAGCATTAAACCTATTCCGCCATAAGGAAGAGAAGGTTTCTTAAACCATACTTCTCCTGCAGACTGCATTAGCGCAACCAATAGTACAACTAGTACAGCTTCCACAATGTAATATATGTTTTGAACCAAGGCAACCCATATGCCCATAAAACCATGTTCTAACTTGAAGTTTTCATATTCTCTATAAATCTGTGGAATGCTCTCCCCATTAATCCAAAATTCCAACACAGCGAACAAAAAGCTTGATATAAAAGCTACAATTAATAAAGGAATGACCTTAGAGCTCCAACGCAAAGATATAACCTTTTCAATCAACTTCCTCTTCCTGAACCAAAGTAGAAATATCATAGCTCCAACTGTCCACAATATGGTGACTATGCTCCAATGAACAACTAGTACGTACCAAGGGCTGACAAAAAAGTCGTCTATATTAAACAAATCCCCCCATAACCATTGATCTAATCCCATGATGAACATATCCATTCCTAACATTAAAAATACAAGCAGTCCTAATAAAAAATATTGAATACCTGATATATTCCCTTTTTCTTTCACGAAACCTCTCACCCGCCTTATGTCCATTTTTGTACTATATTCCCAAAATTATGATGCTGAAAGTATGGCATCCCCCCATTCTGTTTGTCTGTAACAAATCACTCACTTGAATCAAAGTTAGAAAAATACATAAAAAACAGCACGCATCGATATAAAATCGACACATGCTGTTTACTTGACCTGGCTTGTCCAAACTAGAATCTAGCCACAAAAAATTCGCGGTCTGCGGGAACGTTAAAACTTCTTATAGTAGCTCCACTCTCATCTCTTAAAGTGAGAAGATAAGGTACTGATGTTAAGGTACTAATTGTTGGGAATCTAACTACACCAAATTCGTCAAAATCAGCAGTTACCGTTGTAGTTCCAGCTCTCAATGAAGCTGACCACCCCGTAGTATCTTTAGGTGTACCCGTTGCATTTGTACCAATAGCAACAACAATAAATCTATCCAGAGTCTGTCTAATTCTACGTTTCTTTCTCGTAGGAGCTGCTTTCGCTTTTTTAGCCGCGAGAACTTTGCTAGCCATAACTGCTTTCTTGTTAACTGGTTTTTTAATAATTGCCATTTACTTCACCACTTTCTTTTTAGGATACGTTAGTAAATGCAAGAATCGTAATGTTTGACCTCTCTTTCACCTACAAATCTGAAAATGTGTTAAATCCTAGTTTCATAGTTTCGTGTCCACTAGCTCTGCAGTGCATATAATACCTTCAAGAGGTGATTCATTACTAATGAACGGTCAAAAATGGCTAGAGCAATATCATTCGAAAATGCACCATTCTTTGAGAAAAAGAGTTCAACGTTCCTATCTTCCAGCACATAAAGCAAATTCCATTCCAGTTATCATTAAATTCAAACAAAAAATAACTACAGCCCAGCTACAGTCTTTACAAAACCATTTAAAATCCCACGACCTTCCGATCAGACATCATCTTCACCTGCTCAATTCGATATCATCCAAAGTTTCAAAGAACTGCCTGAACCGGATGTGCCGCTGGGATGGTATCGAAAAAATTTATTTGGATCAAGTCAAAAAAACATCCCTTAATATAGCGACACCATCCATTGGTTCCACAGCTGCCCAAAAGAAAAAGCGGCTTACCGGAAAAGGGATTAATATTGCTATTCTTGATACAGGGGTGTATCGGCACCCTGACCTGTTTCGCCCTGTTAACCGCATAGTTGCTTTTAAAGATTTTATCAATCATAGAAAACAGCCCTATGACGATAACGGCCATGGAACTCATATCGCAGGGGATGCAGCAGGCAACGGTTGGATGAGTAAAGGAAAATACAAAAGCCCTGCTCCAGAGGCAGGGATAGTAGGTGTCAAAGTACTCGATAAAAATGGCGATGGATATGATTCCACAATCATTAAAGGAATTGAATGGTGTATTGCGAATCGGAGAAGACTTAATCTTCGTATTCTTTCGATGTCATTCGGGGGTAAGGTGAATCTTCCTTGTTCAGATGATCCACTCTGCCAAGCTGTAGAAAAAGCAATTAAAGCCGGACTGAACGTTGTAATAGCAGCTGGAAACAGCGGACCGGGACGCAGTACGATCGAATCTCCAGGGATTAGTCCTTCAGCAATTACTGTCGGTGCAGTGGATGACCGTCGCACGCTCACGCAAGCGGACGACCGAATCACTTGGTTCTCCAGTCGTGGACCCGCACCGGGAGGAAGGAAGAAACCGGATCTCGTTGCTCCAGGCGAAACGATCATCTCCCTTCGTGCCCCACGATCCAAGCTGGATCGCGAGCTTCCTTATTTGCGGATAGCTAAAGATTACTTTGTGCTGTCCGGTACCAGTGTCTCAACACCTATCATCTCGGGTGTGATCGCGCAACTACTCCAGAGGAACCCTTCTCTTACGCCTAAGCAAGTAAAATCCATACTAAAAAAGAACACATTTCGCCTTAAACTAAGTCCTAACACAGCAGGATGCGGTGAGATCAATGCGCGATTCTTATCGTAAATCCGCTTCTTTTTTAAAGGCAGTAATGATTGAAACCGACAATTCCTCTGTAAATATACCTGTAGGCTCTATTTCTAATAAAGCTGATTTCATATCATCTTCAAAACGTTCTAAGTTATCTCTAAATAATCGCTTAGAGGCATAAGACGTAGAATACAAATTTCCTAGAATAGAATCAACAGTCCAAGTGATGGAATAACTCGATAACACCTGTCTTTCAACATCTGTAAAACTGGATCGCTTTACAACATCCTCATGTCTTTCTTGTGGATGTCTATATGTACTGTTCCCGGCTATTCTTTCGTCACCCAACCAGCGTTTCACTACTTCATCTACCTTTTGTTGCCAAGGTAACGGTTCTTGTTGTTCATTAAAAGTATCAATTACAGCAATACCGCCGTTATCATCTAAACTGTGATAGAGAATTTCAAGAATGGATTCTCGGTCCATCCAGTGAAACGCCTTAGCCATCATGATGAGACGAAAGGAACCCCAGTCATTGGATAGTTCTTCCGCTCTCCCCTGTTGCCAGCTAACATTCTCAACCCTGTTGTACTTTGATAACAGCTTTGCTTCTTCTAGCATCTCTAGTTCAGTATCTACGCCAACAATTTTTTCGAACCAATCCGTAAACCTTTGCGCTAACTGCCCAGTACCACAACCTAAATCTAGCAACCGGCCCTCTCCGTTAAGTGAGAATTTGTTCACTAGATATCGAATCAGTGAGGACGGATATAGCGGGCGATATCTGGTGTAATAGCTTGCAGTATCTTTGAACAGATCCGGACCATAATCATTCATAGCTGAACTCCCCCTTCTTTTTTACCAAGGACAAAATCATAGCATTTATGTAATGCAAATAAAAGGCTATCCAGAGCATTCTGGGCAGCCTTTATTTATGTGGCTACAGCCCAAAATAATTAAAAAATATTGACAATTAACTTCGTTGCATATATGGTTAATTACATAACTAACTAACCAATGAAGTTGGCGGTGAATACATGGGAAACTTAATGGATGATACACGACCGATATTTATGCAGATCGCCGAACGAATAGAAAATGACATCATCGAAGAAACACTGCTGGAGGAGTCACAAGTTCCTTCGACAAATCAGTTTGCTGTTTTCTACCAGATCAATCCGGCTACGGCTGCGAAAGGTGTGAATTTGCTTGTGGATCAAGGGATATTGTACAAAAAACGAGGAATCGGTATGTTTGCAGCTTCTGGAGCGCGTGCAGTATTGATGGAGAAGAGAAAAGAACAATTTTATGAACAGTATGTAGTAACCATGATCCGTGAAGCTGAAAAATTAGGAATTACGTTGGATCAATTAACAATTATGATTCAGAGGGGAGACAACAAGTCATGAATGAAGTCGTTGAAATCAAAGGATTGACTAAGTCATACGGAAATGTCACTGCCATCCATGAACTCAGTTTTTCTTTGGAGAAAAATAAGATATACGGGCTACTCGGCAGAAACGGTGCAGGAAAAACCACAATAATGCATATGATCACAGCTCAGCTTTTCCCTACAAGTGGTGTCCTGAACGTATTTGGTGAACATCCGTACGAGAATAACCGGGTTCTCAGGCAGATTTGCTTCATTAAGGAAAGCCAAAGGTATCCGGACACGTACCGAATCATCGATGTACTGGAGGTATCCGAATTTTTTTTCCCAAACTTTGATCGGGAATATGCTCACTCTTTAATCAAGGATTTCAATCTGCCATTAAAAAGAAGAATAAAAAAGTTGTCCCGAGGTATGCTCTCGGCTGTAGGAATTGTAGTAGGTCTAGCCAGCCGTGCTCCACTTACCATTTTTGACGAACCCTATTTAGGTCTTGATGCAGTAGCTAGAAGCCTATTTTACGATCGCCTAATTGAAGATTATGCTGAAAATCCACGTACGGTTGTTTTGTCCACCCATTTGATCGATGAAGTAAGTCAGCTTTTAGAGCATGTTATCGTCATCGACAACGGCAAGCTAATTATTAACGAAGATGCTGAAGCCCTTCGCGGGCAAGCTGTTACGGTAATCGGCGCGACAGCAAAGATCGAAGATTTTATCGCTGGCAAACAAGTCATTTCCCGCGAGTCTTTTGGCGGATTGCTTACAGCCACCATTATCGGCTTCAACGTGAAGGATCAAGCACATGCTGAAAAGTTAGGCTTAGAAATCTCACCTGTATCTTTACAGCAATTAATTGTTCATCTCACAAATAAAAAATCTCTAGGAAAGGAAGTGACCGTGTAATGAATCCTACGGCAGGTATGTTAAAAATGCATTTCAGAGATAAGTGGTTATGGTTGTATACGCCTTGGGTAATCTTGTTATCCAGCTTCTTGGTAAATGTCATCGTCGCTTCTTTCATCCAAGAACCGATTTATACCGGCGGTCTGGTTTCTATCTTCATTTATATGTTAATCACCGGTATACTCATTTTGGTGCAGACCTTCCCTTTTGCTCTGGGCTTAAGCCAACGAAGAACGGATTATTTCATAGGCACTTCCTTAATGGCTATTATAACTAGCGCCGTCTACTCAATTCTCCTCTACCTGCTCTCCATCATTGAAAGCAAACTGACAGGTGGCTGGGGTTTGGGACTACATTATTTTCATTTGCCCTATTTAAATGATGGTAATGCCCTCGAACAGCTATGGATGTATTTTGCGCTCTTTCTGCATATGTTTTTTCTGGGGCTAATGATATCCAGCATCTTCCGGAGATTTGGCCGAAGCGGTTTGTTCATTTTCTCAGGGGTTACGTTTATCCTGTGCAGTCTCGGCGTATTGTTAATGACCTATAATCAGTGGTGGGTAGACCTCTTTAACTGGTTTGCTGGATATACCGCATTTGAACTTGCCTTGTGGTCCATGCCTCTGACAGTCGTGTACGCTCTTTTATCGTTTTTGATGCTGCGTAGAGCAACCGTGTAATTCATTATCCTATAAAAAAACAGGTGTGTCCCAATTGCAATGCAATGGTTGCTGGGTGCACCTGTTTTATTTCGGGTCTTAGACTTTGATCTAGACAACAAACTTCATTGGATTCAAGCATAGTTGCGCGCGCGAAGTTGCTATGGGACTCAGCGGGTTAAGTAGCGTAGAAGCAAAATTCAGTGTCACTATTGCAGATAGCGAAGGACCAAAACACAGATTAGTATTTCGCCAATCTGCGCGTACGAAGGCGCTATCGGACTCAGCGGGGCGAGTAGCTTAAAGTAGAACGTAGTGCCTCTATTGCAGATAGCGAAGGACCAAAACACAGATTAGTATTTCCCAATCTGCGCGTACGAAAGTGCTATCGGACCCCGCTGACCTTATTCGCAGCTTTAGAGCACATTTGGATTCCTATCGGACCCCACAGTCGCTATTGGCATAAAAAATGCCAAATTCGATCCTTATTCCATGCAATAGCTGCACTGGGGTCCGATACTTTGCTCAAAAGGTGATAAATGAGCAAATAACGTCAGCTGGGTCCGTAAGCCTTAGGTGATGATGATTCCGCGGGGTGAGTAGCTTAGAAGTAAAACACAAATTAGTATTTCTCCAATCTGCGCGTACGAAGATGCTATCGGACTCAGCTGACCTTATTCGCAGCTTTAGAGCACATTTAGATTCCTATCGGACCCCACAGTCGCTATTGGTATAAAAAACGCCAAGTTCGATCCTTTTCCTATGCGATAGCTGCACTGGGGCCCGATACTATGCTCAAAAAGCGATAAATGAGCAAATAGCTTCATCTGGGTCCGTAAGCCTCAGGAGATGTTTCTTAAAAATTTCTTTCGCTTAAGCACTACCGTCTGCTGAAAAACACAAAAAAAAGGATTATAAAACTGCTACTGGAGCAGTTCTATAATCCTTTTAGCTATGCGGTCAAGAGGACTCGAACCTCCACGATATTGCTACCACTGGCACCTGAAGCCAGCGCGTCTGCCAATTCCGCCATGACCGCGTATTATAATGACTCGCTTATTGCGGTCACAAGATAGATCATACCACGCTGAGAATCCAACGTCAATATATTTCCGTCATTTTCTTATCATTCATTAATTTATGGATAATTATTGCTTTTGTTGCCGAATATAAGGTATAATGAGAACAAAAGTTCGCATAATATAAATGAGGTGATTTATAATGGCGACTACGAAGCTAAACACATCCATTATTGATGAAGAAGTAACTAAAGAAGAACTGTCCCTGGTCAGAAGCTATTTGCTGCTAACGTTTATTCATAAAGTTTTCGAACGCGACTGCCGTGTAATCAGTAGAAGCGGCCTGTTTAAGACCCCTCAGCTATATATGGAGCTCGTATCTGGTGCCACTAAGAAGACGTCACTAATGCTTCAAGAGGTTACGCGCGAGCTGAGCTCCCATGATTTGAAGATTACTACCGTTCGCCAAGATCAGCGAGGAGTCGAGGCATTATATTCCTGCAGAGGATTTCAAGGAGAGATGAATATATTATGGCCAGGCTTCCGTAGAGAAATGATGCTGCGCATGCGCGCGTATCTTGGACTGTCAACAGAACTCTCCATACTCTCCAGAGAAGAGAATGCGTCTGAACTTGCTCTAACTATATAGTCCCAAATGACATTACAGAAATAGCTCCCGCCCAGTAGGGCGAGGAGCTGTTTTGTATTATGAAGATTATTACTGCGGATATTATTACTGTAAAAATTATATATTATCCGGATCTTGTCTTGGTTCACTAAATGGCTGGAATAAATAATTGCGATCCAGCTTCACTACTCGTCTATTCTGACGACGTATCATCACCTGAGAATCATCCCATGCAAGAACTATCCCTTTTACGTCGTTACTTTCCAAGCCATCGCGCACTACACGAATTTTCTCACCGGAAATCCGGTAAGCATCCAATTGCTCATCGCTAATCATCATTAATCCCTCCTGTCATAGCTTGTCCTATTTAGTCTCAGAAAAAAGACCCAAATGATAAATCATCTGGGTCTCATGTAGGCAATTAACGACTTGCATGTCTACTAAAGCATTCTTATATCAGCGCTTCATTCTTCTCAAACCAGAAGTCAAGAACTTTAGCGGACATCACACGTTGCTCCAGATACTCCACTTGGTTAGTAGTGAATTTTTCCCTCCAAGGAAAGGATAACTCTTCACACAAACCTTTGATTGTCAGAAGCTCTGACCAGGCTACATAGCGTTTGTACCAAAAAAACTGAGGATGTTCAATCATATAGGGATACAGATCGTCGAATTCCGTGTGTTTGCAGTCCAGCGCACGCTCGAAATGATCCTTGGCCTCGGTTAATTTATCAATAAAAAATTGTTCAGTCACCGGTTCTTTCCCCATTGTGACGCCTCCTCCCTATGTCTAATTTTTATTATAAAGGAAAATCCATAGGGTGAAAAGCAGTTGTTTAAAAAATAGGCCTGTTCTTATTGCCAATTAGGTTATTCCCCAAATTCGATGGTGCCTCCATTTAGAGAGGTAATTCTTACGAGTGACTCCAGACGAATGCCTTGCTCTCTGATCGTCCGAGCCCCTGCCTGAAAGCTTTTTTCAACTACAACACCAAGACCAACTAGCTCAGCGCCAGAACGTTGAATGATCTTAATCAACCCACGCGCTGCATCACCATTGGCAATAATATCATCGATAAAGAGGATTTTATCCTCTGGAGAGATAAATTGGCGAGACAACATAATATCAGTAACGATACCTTTTGTAAAAGACGGAACTCTTTCGCAAAGCGCATCTGGATCAGCTAACAGAGTTTTTTTGCGGCGTGCAAAAACTAGCGGCACCTTTAATTCATACGCGGTGGCAAATGCCACGGCAATGCCCGAGGATTCAACGGTCACAATACGTGTAATTCCTGAGTCCGCAAACCTCCCGGCAAACTCCCGTCCCATTTCCATCGTAAGCTGTGGATCAACCTGATGATTTAGCAGTGCATCCAGCTTCAGCACTTCATCCGAAACGACGACACCTTCTTCCAAAATCCGCTGTTTCAACACTTCCATGACTTTGAACCTCCAATACCCTTTATAATCGCTGACATTCCGTACAAATTAATCACTGATCATAAAGCAATTACGACGGAAGTCATGTCCTACTGATCCTCATCATAACCTGTACTATACAGAGTACACAAGGTTATCCTGCATAGCACTCGTTATGATTTTTCTTTAGCTTCGTAAAACTATTAGGAGGGGAGCCATGAAATCACATGTCCGAACATTACAGATCGCTTTCACTTATATTGGCACCATTGTAGGAGCCGGATTCGCCACCGGACAGGAAATATTAAAATTTTTCACACGTTACGGGCACTGGGCAGTCCTGACCATCCTGCTCTCAACTATATTGTTCATATGGCTGGGTACAAAAATGATGGTCATTGCTCGGCGAATAGAAGCGGAATCCTATGAAGACTTTAACCGCCACCTCTTCGGGGAACAGGTCGGAAGCACCATCAGTTTGTTCACGATGGTCGTCCTGATCGGAGTAAACAGTATTATGCTTGCAGGGGCCGGCGCTATTTTTCAGGAGCATCTCGGACTTCATTATCAGACTGGACTAATTATCACGTTGCTTGGTTCATACTTTCTGCTAAAACGAGGAATTTCCGGTATTCTGCAAATGAACAGTATTGTTGTACCTTTAATGCTTACTCTGTCACTTATCATTATTTTTAATACTTTTCAAATTCCGGGAGCTGGACGGTTCCTGTTCCTTGATAACGATCGCTCTCTCTTTGGAGCATGGATGTCACCGCTGCTCTACACCGCCTTTAATTTAGGGATGGCACAAGCTGTTTTAGTCCCTATGGCTCGTCACACAGAGGAAGAAAAATCCCTTGTATGGGGCGGTATTATTGGGGGTACCGGGATTGGTTTTATGTTGATCGCCGCACATTTCGCAATGAGCTCACAGATGCCAGGGATTCTCAAATTTGAAATTCCGATGGGCAGCATCGCCGTCCGATTGGGTACTGTAGTGCAAACTATATATCTCCTGCTGATCTTTTTGGAGATCTTCAGCACTTTTGTCGCCGATATTTATGGAGTAGCTGTACAGCTTAAGCAACGGCTTCCCCTATCAACTGCACTAATCACACCACTTCTGATGTTGGTCTGCTATTTACTGAGCCAGTTTGGCTTTAGTTCACTGCTCTCCGTGTTCTACCCAATCTTCGGAGGTTTATCATTGGTCTGGGCTGTCAAGCTGCTGCGCACGCCATGGTCCTCTCCACCAGGTAGTAATACTTCATCGAACTCAAAGGAGAAGGGGAACAGTCTCGTATCCGTAAAACCAATCACCCGAACTACACGGAAATAACCGCTGCTGTAGGAATCATACGTGCTGCCGCTTCCGCCACATGCTTGTGACAGGTCATCATCACAATCTGGCGGGAGATCGACAGTTCTCCAAGAAGTCCAAGCGCAGCATGAAGACGAGACTCATCAAAGTTAACGAAGAGATCATCGAATAACAGCGGCAGCGATACTTGCCGTGACATGGTCTCTGCCAATGCCAGCCGGATGGCAAGATACAGCTGTTCTGCCGTCCCTCGGCTGAGCAGTCCGCTGTCTAGTAATCCCCCATTCTTATGTTCAGCTTTCAGCTCTTTGTGCCCTAGTGTCATAACAACCCTTTTATATTCCCCTTCCGTCAGCTTGGAGAAATAAATTGAGGCAAGCAGTAATACCTGTGGCTGCTTCTCCTGCTCATACACACGACGAGTTCGCCCGATTAGTTCGGCAGTTATCGCTGCCACTGCATATTTATCAGCCACGATCCGCAAGGCTGCTCTCTGCTCTTCCAGTTGCTGAATAACGGAATCCTCCACGCAGCGCTCCTTCAGATACTCCCTTTCCTGAAGCAGCTTGCCTCGCTGCTCCAGCAGGGTGTTCCAACCCTCTTCCTGCCGTTCCATCAACTCTTCAGCCAATGACCGCTTCAGCTGCAATGCTTCCGCATCATGATGATTTAATAATTCCAGCAGAGCAGTAACCCGCTCCTCCTCCCAACCACCGAACATAACAAGCTCCCACTGGCGAATCGATTTATTCAGATCACTGCGCCGCTGCACAGCTGCTGACCTGCGTAAGAAGTCTTCTCCACCAGTCGCCCCGCCTTCTTGTATCAGAAGCTCACGCTGTTCTCTCAGCTCACCTAATATCCTGTGGCTCTCCTTGAGTTCTTCATCCACATCTTGCAATCTTGACTGCATAGTTTCCCGGCGAATCAAGTCCTTTTTCAGATCATCCCACGCTCTTTTTCGCAGTTCCAGCCAGCTTAGTAAGGATAACGCAGATATTCGTTTCCCCTCTTGCGGATCTATTTCAAAGCCAGCTGCCGCTACACCAGACTCGTCGCCAAGATCAGCACCCGACTCATAGATAAGTGTGAGCAGCTCCTCCTCAAACATGTTACATTCTGCTTCCAGCTCCTTCAATCGTAAGGAGAGTTTATTCTCTTGGCGCAGCAGCTCATTCCCTTGTTCAACCATAGCAAAAATATCCGGCAGCCCTTCAGGGGATAACCCTTCAGGCAGCCTGCGTTGGCGAAGCCATTCTTCATATTGCTCAGCAGTTTCCGTAAATGCCGCCTCCGCCCGGTGCATTTCTTCAGCGAGCAGCTTCTCTTGGCCTGCCAGTGTCTCCAGCTCCGTGCGGCAGGCATCACGCTCGGCGGCATAGCGTTCGATGCGCTGCCGCCAAGCTGACCAAGCCTCCATGAGCCTGCGAAGCTCCCTCATGGAGGCCTCCAGCCCGCCTGCGTCAGGGCTGGACCCCGGGGCGGCCGTCCGCCGCCCCGGCACAACGCTCTCCGGCTCCGCCCCGGAGAGCAGCTGCCCCGCAGCCGCAGCATCTCGGCTGCGGCTGCGCTGACGTCCCCGCCATGCTCTGGCGGGGACGATTCCTGCCGGCGCGCTCCGCGCAAGCCGGCCCAAAGGGCCAGATCGGCCGCGCCCAGCAGGCCGATCGCAAGCACGGCGCTGGCCGGCGGAGCACCGGTCAGCCACAGCGCTGCGGGCAGCAGCACGGTTAGTGCTGCCCCAGCCCACAGCAGGCGCCGGTAGAGCGCGGCCATGCGCTTCGCGCCAAGGCCGTCACTTCCGGCGCCGCGCGCTGGCCCTTCGCTGAGCTGCGCTTCGCGCCAGCGTTCGGCCGCCTGCTGCAGCTCGTCCCACAGCTGCAGCACTTCACGGGCGCTGCGCGGAGCCAGCTGCGCAAAAGATTCCGCGCCGGTAGCGTGCTCACGCGCCAGCGCCCGTTCTGCCGCTTGGAGTGACGCTGAAGCAGCGGTCAAACGGGATCGCAACGACTGCCGCGTTGCACCCTCCGCCTCCATGCGGCGGTCATAACTAGCGAACGCCGCCGCAAACTTCCGTGCAGCTTCACGATCCGCTGCTGTACCGGAGAATGAAGTCAGCTCTGCAGAGCCCCAGCTCACATCAATGCCGCGCAGAATTCGCCGCAAATGCTCATTCAGCGCTGTTAATTCTCCCTCAAGCCGCTGTCTTTCCGTTCTACGGTTCTCGTAGCTGCTCCGATGCCGGTCCAGCCGCTCCAAAGCAGGCCCCTGCGCTGCTAATACTTCATCTGGAGGGTTCTTTGCCAGTTCAATAGTAAGCTCGCTTAGAAGACGTTCATAACGTACTACTGATCCCTGTGCATTACGAATTTCTCCTTCAAATGCCTGAAAGCGAGTTGCCCCTTCTTCAGGAAAGGCTAAAATCAATGGCAATCCTTGCAGCTCTAGCTGAGCCTCGCTCCACTTTAACCACAGCTCACGGACTTCCTGTGCTTTTCGAAACATCACTAGCTGCTCTCCAGTGAGCTTACGCTGTTGCTCCAATTCATCTAGCTCCGACTCCGTTGCCCTCAATGCCACTATATTATCGTTATATCGCGGGAGATAAGAACGGCTCTCAACCATTTGGCGCTCAAGCTTTTCAATGGCTTGCACAACTTTTGCTGCTTCTTGCAGCTTGCCACGAGGTTTGTACAGCTTCTCAGCTTCCTGCACCAAACGGCGTTCCGCACGCATGATTGCACCTCCACCGCCCATACCTGCATGAAAAAGAAAGCTGCTCATCTCCTCAGATTGAAGGGCAGCAAGCTCCTGCAGCTCGTCCAGTGAAACTGCGAACAATTGCTGGAACATACTCCTAGAGATCCCCCCAAGTAAATGTCTTTCCATTTCAGCTTGTCCTAGCTCTTGAGTCGTTTCATTTGGATGATTTACTGTAATGTTCAGCTTTTCATTTCTTCCTGATCCCTCAGCACCTGAAGCAAAACGGCGAATGGTCCACAAACCATCATCACAGTCACGTATCTTCAGGGTCCCCCCATGCAATCCACCTTGCATAGGTTCATACCTTTCCAAGGGATTTCCACGGCTTGGAATTCCAAACAGCATAGAGCGTATGAATTGCAGTGTCGTACTTTTTCCTGCTTCATTACGCCCATAAAGTACGGTCACTCCCTGCGTTAAATGAATCTCTCGATTGTGAAGAAGCCCGAAGCCATTGATATGCAAATGTTCAATTTTCATCGTTTTGCCCTCCGGCTTGTTGATACGAAAGACTTTCCGCCGCTTCAACAGTATCATCCATCCCACCAAGCATCGTGATTCCCTGCTCTGCTGCACCACGTAGCCAGCTCAACTTCTCTTCTTGACTAGTCATAGACAACAGCTTACGCAGCTCCTGATTCTCCAATAGCGGTTTAAGCGCACTATTTAATAGTTCTTCGAGCGCTTCCGGAGAATGTTCCGTATGCTCTGCAATGCGCAGCATTTCTCCAAGAAAACTATCTTCTTCCAATAAGCGTTGGCGATCAATAGCTAAGCCGGACTCGATGGCGAACCCTTCGGTCCAGACAAGCCCTTTGTAATCTTTACGCTCAGCCCTAATCGCCTCACGGCGCTGGAGTTCTGACAACAGATCCTCTGCCGCCCCTTTTTCAGCCAATACTTTATGTACGTCCCCTCGTCCAAATAGACGAAATCTGACCACCGACATGAGCTCCGGGAACTCCGCGCGGATGTCTTCAATAACCTGCTCCACTTTCTGTATCCATTCTGCTTCATTGCTTAATCCTTCTATAGATAGGTCTCTAACCTGCCAGCGAACGAAATCCAGTTCATGAAATTGCAGAGCGGATCTTCCAGCCTCATCTACATCCACAATATAACAGCCTTTAGCACCGGTTTCCTTAATGCTGCGCCCTTGTATATTGCCTGGATACACAATCACAGGCTTCTCATGCAGTACACTCCGTTTATGAATATGTCCAAGCGCCCAATAATCAAAACCCCGTTCGATAAGGTCCCTGCGACTGCAAGGAGAATAGGTCTCATGCAGCAAATCACCGTCTACATTGCCATGCAGCATCGCAATATGAAACAGGCGGCTGCCAGGTTTACGAGAAAAGGTTACAGCTGTGTTGTTCGTCACTTTCGCCGTTGGATAAGAGATTCCACTAACGATGGCAACTTCTTGGCCATCTATACGGCGGTAAGCTGTAGCGTGTTCTGGCTTCTCTCCGCCAAATACGGTAACATGCTTTGGCATTTCCGTTGTCAGACGCAGTCCGTCAAGCGGATCGTGGTTGCCATGAATCAGGAACACGTTAATCCCGTGCTCACCGAGTTCTTTGAGCGCTTCCTGAAATCGCAGCTGTCCCTGTAATGAAGCATCTGAAACATCGTACACATCTCCACTAATGACAATAAAATCAACATTCTCTTGGATCGCAACGCGGACAAGCCGCCCGAGGGCGGCAAAGGTAGACTCACGTAAATAAGCACGAATGGCTGGCGAAATATGCGCCAGCCCGGCAAAACGGCTATCCAGATGTAAATCAGCAGTATGCAGAAAGCGAAATGGAATCATAGCTGCTCACCCTTTCGTTCCTGAGGGATACTGTAAATAGGTTTTTTTAAGTTCATTAGCAACTCGTGTCAACGAATATAGGCTTTTGGCTTTATCCCAAGCGGAACGTGAAAGCTCATAACGATAAGCCGGATCAGATATCACCTTCTCTAATGCGTCAGCAAGAGCAATCTCATCATCAGGACTGACCAATAAACCATTCACACCATCTTCAATCTGCTCCGGTATTCCGCCCACATTTGTCCCCACTAAAGCCAGGCAGCTAAGTGCCGCTTCCGCAAACACTGAACCGAACGCCTCCGCCCGAGAGGGCAATACGAAAATATCAAAGAATGGCATGAATTCTTCAGGGTGCAGCGTATATCCGTAAAAAATCGTTTCATTATAGATCCCTAAATGTTGGGCCATCTTTTCCAGATCCGCACGTGAAGGACCATCGCCAATAATATGCAGTACATACTCATGGCCGCGATTTTTAAGCTCCGCGCAAGCCTTGAGTAATATATCTATTCCTTTAGCCGGAACCAGACGTGTCACGGTCACTAGCTGCGGAATAGCATTATCATGCGGAACAGGCTTAAATCTTTTTTCATCAAAACCATTCGGAATAACACCTATATTAGAAGGATCAATAATATAAGGGGCCACATAATCTGCAAAAGATCGCGACACCGTCATTAATCGATCACTAACATGCTCAAGCTCACGATAAAGTGAGACTAGAAAACGATGCTCCAAGCCATCCTCGGAAATCGCTCCATTTAGAATCAATTCCCGCTCGTAACTGGAATGCAGGGTATGAATTAACGGAGTATCAGGGAACACTTTTTTCATTGCTAAGCCCGCAATCGGATGATGAGAATGAATAAGATCATAGGGCTTACTCATCCGCAGTTTAGTCCACCATAAATAATCACGATAGGTCTGAATATATTTCTGAACGATCGGACTTTCTCCATACTGCGTCCAATCAAACGTCTCGAATATTACTTCCTCATGCCCCTTATTGCGAATCCGCTTAGGCAGCCAAAACAAATCCATCTCCCAACGGCTTGAACGGAATCTTTCCTGAAGATAAGGGATCATAGATGATACACCACCGGGTTGCTCCGGCGGGAAGAAGAGCGCTTGCAGCAAATTCATATGGTACATCCCCTTTACAATTGCCCTGTGTACTGTAAGACTTGGCAATTATGATATAGTTGAATATATGTAGAATTTCAGGTACGATTACGTTCCCCATACCTTGATTTTATCGGTATAAACATGAAACAGCAACTAAGAAAAAGGAGAATGAGCTATGAAGGAAGAACAGCTGCCTGCCTCTTACACCGCATCTATTAAAGAAATGCTGGGGCAAGAGGCAGATGCTTTTCTAGAAAGTTATTCAGCACCACGAACTCAAGGACTGCGCTTTAATCCGCTAAAAAGCACCTCAGCCATAGGCCAAGTTGCGGTGGACCGTACAGTGTCACAATTTAATTTGAAACCTATCCCATGGTGCCAGGGCGGGTTTTATTATGATGAGCCCGCTCGACCAGGCAGGCATCCTTACCATGCCGCTGGACTATATTATATTCAGGAGCCTTCCGCAATGTCCGCAGCTGAACTGCTGACACCTGAACCCGGTGAAACCGTCCTCGATCTTGCAGCAGCCCCTGGAGGTAAAACTACGCATATCGCTGGTTTAATGCAGGGACAAGGCCTCTTAATCTCTAATGAAATTCATCCGGAACGCGCAAAAATTCTAGCAGAGAACGTTGAACGCCTGGGCATTAAAAATATCCTCGTAACCTGTGCAACACCAGAACAGCTATCTGCGCGTTTCCCGCAAGCTTTTGACCGAATTATGCTGGATGCTCCTTGTTCTGGAGAAGGCATGTTCCGAAAAGATCCAAAAGCCATTCAAGAGTGGTCTCCTGCTCATGTAGTTATGTGCGCAGCGAGACAATGGGATATCCTGCAAGACGCCTACATTATGCTTAAACCAGGGGGTATTTTAGCCTACTCTACCTGCACCTTTAACCGTCAAGAGAATGAAGAAACCATTACTCGATTGACGGCTAGTTACCCCGATATGGAACTACTCACCTGCAAACGCCTTTGGCCGCATTTAGAAAAGGGCGAAGGTCACTTTGTAGCACTCCTGCGTAAGCAAATTGACACTGCATCCGTGAATGATGATGCCAACCGCAACGCCAAAAAACGCCGAAGTAAAAACAACCCAAAAACTAATTCTTCTGTACGCGATGCCTACCAGTTTTTTCAAGACTGGGCTGCGGTAGAGCTGCCTGGTCTTTCATGCCAAGGTGTGCCACTGCTCTTCGGCGAATCCCTTTATTTGCTGCCAGAATCCTTTAATGGCAGTCTCCATACCGGGCTGCTGGACGGACTGCGTATTCCACGAGCTGGACTACATATCGCCCATTTGAAGAAAAATCGGATTGAACCTGCTCATGCATTAGCTATGGCACTACAGCCCATACAAGCTTCACGAAGCTTTGATCTCAGCAGTGATGGCCCGGAAATACATGCTTGGCTACGTGGTGAAAGCCTGCCTGTCCCCAGCGAATTACATGGATGGACACTTGTAACTTTAGATGGTTTGCCGATTAGTTGGGGCAAAGCGAGTTTAGGGCAGCTTAAAAATCATCTGCCTAAAGGATTACGTATCCTAAAAGCCCATATTGACGAGCAATAGGCCATAGACCAGTACAACAGGCCCTCTTCGGCATATGATGTCATTATCTCAGAAAGCTGCGACATCAGTCACAGCAATTGAGAAGAAGACATAAGTTGAGGAGGAATAAATCATGGGTGAATTTCATGGAGGAGCCTTCACTTCGACCGGAGCGATTTTGGTACTTTTCATCTTGCTGGTCATCATTTCCCGTTCGTTGTTTGTTTAATACCTTCCCGGCTTAAATAGCTGGTGAAACGAAGCGGCTGTGTCGTCCTTTTTGGGGCGGTGCGGCCGCTTTATTTCTTTCCAACATAACATCTCCATTTGTTATTCTCGTGAATATTTACCGTCTGAAAGCCCGATTTCCGAAATAACTGCTCCATCTCTTCGTTCTTAGTGAATTGCTTCATATGATAATTGATTTTATAGATCTCAGAAATAATAACAAATGTACCGCCTGCCATCAGCACCCTAAATGCTTCACTTATATCGTGTTCGAGGTCCGGCCAGAAATAATGTGTCTGAATCGCTGTGATCGTCCCAAAAAATCTATCGTTGAACGGTAACGCTGACACATCTCCCTGACTAATTTTCACCTTACCAGCGATTACAGCCTTATTGTTTTTTTGAATAGATGTCTCTACAGCTTGTTGTGAGTAATCTATGCCGTAAATTTCATGTTGTCTATTTTGTTTTGCTAACGTATGTATAGTTTGACCGCCACCACAGCCTATGTCCAGGATAGGATCGCCGCTCTTAATTTCTATTTTTCTAAGTCCCCATGTTGTGATGCTGGTATGTGCCTGATTCATGATTTTGATCATGATATTTCCTACGAACCCTCTAGGATTCTTGGCTTGCTCAATCAGCGCATTCAATAAACCCATATTTGTACCTCCCAATCAATTGGCCATACCAGCAGCCTGATCACTTGATATATGTTCCGTAAGATTTTCTGCTGTAACTGCCCACTTATCTACTTGATACTCTATTTTATGAATACTAGTATATGAAGTCGGGAAATGAGCATTCTTATTCGTCCACGTTAGCCCTTTTAAAATATGGTATATAACATTAATTACGCCACCATGAGTGACCACAATTACATTTTCATTTGGATCAGTACTCTCCAGTTCATTACATAGTTTTGAGAAACTTGAACTTATTCGCGTAAAAAATTCCTGAGGACTTTCTCCTCCTGGAAATCTCTCATCCATTCTTAAAGCCGAGAAATAAAGACCCGGGTATCGTTCATTTACGATTTCATGGGGCATTCCAGCGATTACACCATTGTTCGTTTCTCTCCAATACTGGCTGCTTTCAACAGGCAAATCAAGCTCTCTGGCGATCTCATTTGCTGTATCTAACGCACGTTGCAAATCACTACAAAGAATACGGGTTATGTTAAAGCTAGATTGATTTTCCTTAAGATAATATCCAAGACGTTCGGCTTGTCTATATCCCTCTACTACAAGTCCACGTTGACTCCAACCCCCACGAAAGCCTTCATCATCTATTCCATGCCTTATAAAATATATAGCCATCGATTGTATACCTCCTGAACAAGATTGTTATACATTTGCATTAAACTTCGAAAACGCTTGTTTTTTAAGTTGATCCCAATTGGGCGTTGCAATGTTTGCTTGTTGCTTCAAAATATCAAATGAATTAAACAAAGCCGCTATTTCGCTGAAAGAACCGTCCACTAATTTCATAAACGGTAATTTATGAATTATTGTCAGACCATAATATACAGCCTGCTTGTGCTTTCGAACAAAGTTAACTTGACCTGCTGGAGTAACAGTATAGCTTAATTGCTCCATGATTTGAAACCCCTCGTCCATTACTAAAATGGCTTGTTTTAATAGCTTCTTATCTTTAGATACCTTTTTCAAATCCCCGTCATGCAGATAACTAAGGGAGTTCAAAGCCACTATTGGCACGATATGACTTTTGAGCCAAGCATCCATATCCTCATGATAAGTTAGCTTATACTTAGCGTTCTCAAACGCTTTTTCCAGTAAGTGTTTTATTGGAATCTCACCGTCTAAACTGCCAAGTACCATTTGCCCTCCTGCGTGTATTTTAATAACACGACCGCTCGTTTCCCGAATTCCTGCACTAAGTTGAAATCCGAAGAGTATATTTTTCCTCACATTGCTCATTTCCTGGAGATCCTTTTGCATGCCAAGAGCATCGCCATTGTTCCCCACAAGAATTATATTCAGACTCTGATTCTCAGCTAGAATAGGTAACACAGATGGAAAATCATTATATTTCATAACAACAAAAATAAGATCATAGAGATCATCGGATCGAAGCGTAGAGATGACCTTTACTGTATCCACAGTGTTTTTAATTTGAAAATAATGGCGAAGCACAAGCCCGTCTTTCGTCAATTGCTCTGCTCGCTTCCCTCTGGCAAGCATGGTGACATCATTTCCCCCACGCACTAGAACATGCGCAAGATAGCTGCCTAATACTCCCGCTCCAAAAACTAAAACTCTCATATTTAGCTCCTCTATCCCTTTTTAGACATTTGTTGAATTTTGATCAACTGTTCGATAAAATCAGATTATCACATCTCCGGTAGGGTTCAATCGTTAGTTTGACCGGTTTTGTTGATTTTTCAACAAAATACAATACATTGTTTAATAAAAAGGGAGTCTTATCATGGATAGAAGAATTAAAAAAAACCAAACAGCCATCATGAATGCATTAATTCAACTGATGGCTGAAAAAGATTTTGAAAAAATAACGATCAACGAAATCGCAGAGCGTGCTGATGTAAACCGCGGAACGATTTATTCCCATTATGCGGACAAATACGATCTGATGGATAAATGCCTGGAGGCTCAGCTCCAGCAACTAATCGAAAGCTGCTCCGCAGTGGAGGATGAAACCGAACCCAATCCCTCGAAGGCGTCATTGCTCCGCACGCTGGAACAATTGGAGGAGAATGCTCTTTTTTATAAGACTTTATTAAGAAACAAAGCTCTGCTCTCCTTTAGAAACCAATTACAAGAAATGATAAATGAGCAGATTAAGGTACAATTTTTAGAAAACAATTTTAATCTCGATGAGCTGAGTAAAGATATATCTGTGCAATTTTTAAGTTCGGCGACTGTCGGAGTGATTGAATGGTGGTTTACCCATAGTAATCCTTGCTCTGCAAAAGAGATCACTGAAAAGTTATGGTCCATGCTCGATCTAAATCTGCAGATGATCCGTTCTCAAGCTTGAATATGTTCTCCCATATCCATCTCATAAATGGAGCTGATAATTTTTTCAATGGGAATCTCCTTAATGGATATATCAAGGATCTCTACCTTTTCGCTAAGAATATGCAGAAACTCGCCCATTTTACATTGCTCGGTATCGATCAGCAGCTCCACTTCGTAATCCGATATTCTTTCCGATATCTGAGTGCCAGGCAGATCAATATTTCCAATAGTTGTGGCGGCTGAAAGCCTAACTACTTTTTGGGCACCCAGATGCAGTCGAAGTTCAGAGAACTTGTCGTCATATACTTTTTTCCCTTGATGAATTATAAGTACTCTTTGAACCAAACGCTCTACATCTTCCAAGTCATGTGTTGTCAGAATAAATGTGGTGCCTTCCTGATTCATTTGCTTAATGAATTCTCTGATTCTTTGTTTAGCTATTACATCCAGCCCGATCGTTGGCTCATCTAAAAAAACCACAGGTGGTGAATGAAGCATCGCCATAATAAACTCGCATTTCATTCGTTCTCCCAGGGAAAGGGTGCGCGTGGGCTTAGTAATAATATCGCCAATCTCAAACATGTTTACAAATTGGTCTAGTCTTGTACGAAAGTCGTTCGTAGGAATATCATAGATTTCCTTGTTCATATAAAAGCTATCCAAAGGGGGAATGTCCCATATTAACTGCGATTTCTGTCCGAACAATACCCCGATTTGTTTTACATATTGATTTTTCTGCTTATGAGGGTTGTACCCTAGAACATTTATTTCGCCCGAGGTAGGATAGAGAACGCCTGTCAGCATTTTAATAGTCGTAGATTTCCCTGCACCGTTTGGACCCAGAATGCCAATGATTTCTCCTTTTCCAACACTAAACGAAAGATCTTCTACAGAGGTAATTATCGATTTTTCACGGTGAAACAGACTTTTAAATACACTTTTTGCATCTTGTCCACGGTGATAGGTTTCATATTGCTTGGTTAAGTTCTTGACGGTAATAATGTCCAAGTGAAATTCTCCTTCTTAGATCTTAACTAATCTTTTATCCTCCGGCGCTTTTGTAACTGCGAAGCATATATGTATAGAGCCAAATTCCGAAGGCAGCAAATAATACACAAGGAATAATCGCTATAAAAAAATAGGGTTCCCATCGGCCAATCAGTGTAGATGCTGGAAAGTAGGCAATCATGGAGACCGGAAACAGAAAAGAACTCACAGCTACGACTGCCTTAGGAAAAATCGTCCCTGGATAACGTCCAAAAGACTTAATGCTCTCAAACATCTCCGGCAAGCGGGAATTCGCCACCCATTTGAAGGAAATCGCTGCCACAATAAGCGCCACACCGAACATAACAAGCAGCCCTGCACCAAACAACAACAGGAACAATAACCAAGAGCCTATGGTCATCCCATCGATTCCGCTAAGTGCGTATACGAACATGATTACTCCTCCACCTAAAAGCCCGATACTTTCGAACTCAAAAGATCTGGCCAACAGCAGAAAAAGGCTCGAGGTCGGTTTAATTAATACCACTTCCAAAGTCCCTTCTACAACATGAGACATCGTATTCCACATAATTCCGTTAAAAAAAATCCCGGCACAAGCCGTAGA
This sequence comes from Paenibacillus sp. FSL L8-0333, assembly GCF_037965665.1. Classification (NCBI taxonomy): domain Bacteria; kingdom Bacillati; phylum Bacillota; class Bacilli; order Caryophanales; family Paenibacillaceae; genus Paenibacillus; species Paenibacillus sp. FSL L8-0333. The sequence goes on along the minus strand of NZ_CP150186.1, from coordinate 2,430,646 downwards.
CAGAATAAAAACGGATTGAATTAACAGCGCCTCTTTAAAGGTCCATCCTGCAAATGAAGCATTCGAATTATAAATAAATACCGTTACTAGAGGAAACAACACATTCCCTATGAGCATGATAAGACTATTAAGAATAAAGTTAACACGATAAGTGATAGCAGAAGCAATATTCGCCTTCATGCAGGTTTTATATATTTGATACATACGTTTCATGCGCCCACCCCCGTAAAATGCTTAAGCGACACCGCATACAGCACCCGGCAGACAACTCCGGCAATAATTACGGCTATGAGCTGCAGCAATAACACTTGAGGAATAGGTAAGCTTATATCAGCTAAAGTATAGCTACCTGTATAGACCATTGCTGGAAGAAAGGCCGTATATTGAAACGGTAAGAAAAAGGACGCCATTTGTAAGGATTTTGGGAAAAATACTAATGGAATCAGCGATCCTGAAAATATCCCTTCGCAGAGATTAAAAAAATTACGAATACTAGAGGATTGCACCATCCAAAAGGCGACCATTCCAATACTATAATGAATGAAAAAATTCATCATAAACGCCATAGCTATTGAAAGAATCGCGTAGAGTAAATTTGCGGGTAAGACATCAATATGAAAAATAAAGAAAAAGATCATAAAGCAGGGTAAAAATTCAAACAAAAGCCCAAGTACCCTATGCCCTGCCTTCTGAGATAAAGCAAAGAACATATGATTTAGCGGTCTTAACGAAAACGTAATGAATTTCCCGGTACGAATAAGCATTTGTAAATTCCAATCGGCAAAATCCATAGTCAGATAGTTGATCAACATCGTAGCACAAAAATAGGAAAGCATTTGGGAGAGTGACATCCCGTTGATGTAAGATTCCCCGCTATAAACAGCGCTCCATATATAATACTGCACTAAAAAGTACACTGGGCCTACAAAAATAGAAACCATCGAATGCGTCCTGTACGCACTCCATTCCTTATAAGTAACAAAAGCAACCGCCCTCATAATGCGAAAGCGGTGCTTTATCATCTCAAACATAAGTCACATCCTGCCTATCTATAGATATCACATAAAAAAGTCTTTTTCTTATTCGAGTCCGGACCAGATCACATTGTTTGTACCGAAAATCCCTCTACCGTCCCATATATTTTTATGAAAAGGGATATACCAAACGGCAATCAGCTTTTCTACCGGATCAACGACCAAAGAACAAGACCCCCATCCTTCGTGAAAAAAAGTGCCTTCAGAATAAGATGTACTTTCATTATATCGAAGGTCTGGCCCAAGACCGTATGGTCTATCCGCTCCTCCATCTCCCCATGCGTAGTTTGGAATTTTTTCAGAATTGAACCGCTTGGTCATTCTCTGAACAGCCATCCGACTTAAGACATGACCCCCTTCGTATTCCCCATGGTTAAGCAGCATGATTCCGAACTTTTGTAGATCATTAACGGTTGAATACAGTCCCCCACCAGTTCCGGGAGTCTTGATTTCTTCCTCAGACCTTTGTTCTTCATCCGTAATTTCCCCGTTTTGCAGCTTCTGAAGATATTCCTTGGCTTCTTCCGAACGAATAGCGATCCTACCAGCTTTCTCAGGCGGTATATCAAAGAAAGTATCTGTCATGCCTAACGGTTTTACAATGTGGTCCATTATGTAATCTTCTGCAAAAACACCTGTTATTTTCTCAATAATTGCACCAAGAACCACGTATCCAAACGAGGAATACATCCATTGAGTCCCTACCGGAAAACGAATGCCATAGGAAAGTCCAGCTTTAATCCAGTTTTCTTTTCCAAGCTCTGATTCATAAATATACCACCATGCACTTTTATAGTAAGTATCACTTATAGTTCCATGATCAGGTGCGATGCCGGAGGTATGAGTCAGTAAATGAGCAATTGTAATCGGCTTAAAAGGGTCGGCATCAAACTCTGGAAGAATAGAACTAACTGGTTGTCCCATAAAAATTTTTCCATCATCTGCAAGCTGCCAGATCGCTGTTGCCGTAAACAGCTTGGTAATAGAAGCGATTCGAAAAATTGTATCCGTTTTCAATTCTTGGTCGCTATCTTCTTCGTAACTGAAGCGTCCCCCCGCTCCATTGGCAAATATTTTTCCATAACGACTAAGAGAATAAATATAGCCATCGGCTACTTTCTTATTACAGAGATCCTCATAAAAATGATTAAGTGCCTCTAATCGGTCCTCCCTGTAATTCACTTCGTTCAGCTTGCTAAGCTCTGTGGATGATAACATTATTCGCACTCCCCCTTATTATTCAATAAAATACATGATGCATAAATATCTTGCAATAAAACCCAAATAATTGAAAGGGTGATTTTGCATATAACTATTTTATACTGCTCCAATAATTCTGTAACAGCAATGCTGTAATCTCGTTAACGGTTTGTCGTTAGAGATTTAACTAGTGCCATTCCACTAACCAGACCAAATACTACCCCATCATGTATGCTTGCAAATTTGTAAATCTCTATGTTCGAAATGTTAAAATACATTACTAAAATCGGATACATAAGCAGAAGAAAACTTGGAAGAAACACAATAAACAACAGCGGCAAATTAACAATAAAAGCTTTAGGTAATCCTTCTAACAACGCCAGATAGATCCCATAGACAAACGGGACAATAGCCGTGATCCACACAGTATTTTCTAATTGATAGTTCTTTTGTGCCTCTTCAGTGTAATGACTAATTAGCGAGTTGCCATAATGTAATAAGAGCGCCCCCACTATGATCCAGACAAGATAATATAAAAATTTTGAATTCCGCATCTTCATGAAATCACTCCGTTTCTTTTTAGATAGTTCATTAGAATGTCTCTATTTAACTTACCATATAATCCATACTTTGGATATTGCATTAAAGTAAACTGGTCCTAACTAAAAAGGCTACCTCTCGGCAGCCCTTAATAAATCCTTTGCTTTTTATGCTGAAAAGATAGTGAATTCTCTACAACTTTAATTGAATTCCAGCTCCTCTGGAGGGTAAGTTTATCTGCGAGGCATGGTGACGCCAACTTTGTTATTATATTTTTCCGTAGCTTCCTTGATAACATCGTTGCCGCCCTTGGAAAGCCACTCTTCCACAACCTTCGGCCAGTCGCTGATAGGTTCCTTGCCATATACCATCTTTACCATGTGCGTCAGCAGTACCGGAGGAGCCGTGTCCGAGTTAGGTGCAATGTCTGGATTCTTCACCAAGGCATCTAGCCGCGGGTCGAACTGAATTCCGTCACGGCCTTCATTAGCCAGAATAGTATCATATACATTGATCAAGCTTCTGCCTTCTTCTGTCATGTTAAGGACACCCTTATTATAAGTAGTATCCTGCACCATCCAGAGGAAAGACTGGCGGTAGCGCTCCTCATCTATAGCAGCGGAATCCGCAGGAGAAGTGTATACGATTTTGCCGTTCTCTTCCTTATAGGTTTCGTCCTTGATCCCAAAGGTAAAGAAGGTCTCAGCCTCTTCGCTCAACATCCAGTCAAAAAATTTCACGATATCCGCAGCATTTTTCGTACCTTCCTTGATAAAGTAGGTGCGCGTAGCGGAGCCGTACAAGTAGGAGCCTCCTTTTCCATCAGTTCCCACTGGCGAAGGAATAATCTCCAGCTTGGCGGATGGCGTCGTAGCCTTCAATTGTTGCTCCCACTGCAGAAGCTCGTTGGCATTCATCGTCCACATGCCCGCTTTTCCTGAGAGAATCGCATTTTTGTAGTTGGTCGGGTTAATGGTGGCAAATTCCTTGTTGATCAAACCCTCTGTATACATGGTGTTGTAGGTCTGTAACGCCTTCATCATATTTTCGCTATCCATAAACTTCGGCTGAACCTGGCCGTTTACTTCCTCGAACATAGTCAGATACGGAAAAACATCATAAGCGCCAAAGAAAGCATCCGCATATTTGAAGTCTTGACGGCCCATGTACGGGTTCTCTATCCCCAGCTTTTTGAAGGCACGCAACACAGTCAAGTACTCATCGACCGTTTTTGGAACCTGCAAGCCGGTTTGATCCAGCAGGTCCTTGCGAATCCAAGTCGCCCGGCGGGAGGGATTGGACAGAAACTCCGGTATTGCGTAAATTTTCCCTTGATAGGTGACGTTCTCCCAAGCTTCCTTCGGGATTACTTTCAAAAGGTTCTGGCCGTTTTGCTGCAGCAGATCATCCAAGGGCATGAACACACCAGCTTCAACGGAACCAGCCATTTCCTTGCCATTTACGCCGCCCGAGCCTTGAACGACATCCGGAATATCATTAGTGGCGAACATCTGCACCATTTTCTGCTCGAACTCTTTATGAGGAACCAACACTATATCCAAGTCTGTGTTTGTCATCTCCTCCAGCTTTTTCACCCATTTGTCCTTATTCAAGTCGGGTGATTTCTCAACATAGTTAAAAGCCAGCGTCCGCATCGAGATCGAGAATTCAGTTTTCTGCGGCGTATTTGACGAACCTCCGGCAGTCTCTTCTTTGTCCTTGTTCGAGCAACCTGCAATAACGGTAGCACCCATTACGGTAGCCAGACAGATGCCAATCCATTTTTTCATAATATAACCCTCTCCTTGTACAATGGGGTGTATACGTAAATGAAGATATTTTAAGGCTAATAAGCTTTTGGGATCTCAACCCGGTGGGTAATTCCCTGATTCGTAAAGTAGACATGAACCCCATGGTCCTGATCGTCCATAAAGTACGATACGTAATCCCGGCTTCCTGATTTTTGGGGAATCAGAAGAGTAACGATCCGATGACTTACGGCCTCTTGGGTAGAGGCAGTCAAATGCCAATGCTCGGGCAGCCCTTCCCATTCTTTCGGATCTACATCTGTAAATTGATTGCTTTGGCTAAGTGTCATTTCTCCCGAGGAACTATAGACAAATCTGCCCTCCATCTGAGCTTTTTTACCATTTACTTTAAAAGATTGTTCCTTCAACTTCATGGGATACAGTGTATGAAACAGCCAATCCAATTTTCCCGGACGTTCCAGCTCGACACTGTCTGCAATAACAAAGTAAGCGCTATCAAAGAAAAATATTTCCCGCACATACCGCTTGATATAGGGTACATTCTCGCGGTAGGCTTCGGTGGCATCCATTTGCGTGTAGTTGATTCCGGGCGTACTATACGCCTTCAACACCTTGCCGTAGGCTGCCATGTTCTTCGACTTGTCCGTGCCAGCATATTGGCCTTTGCCGTCAATAAGAATTGCGTTCTTGGAGCGGGTCTGCCTGCGCCACTGCATATGCATCGTACTGTTGAATGCAACGTAATAGCCGCTTTCAATAGCCAAAGGCTCGCCGAAGGCATGCAGCAGGAAGGCGTTTTGATCCCCATGGCTATGGCTCACAGAGCCGTAACGGCTGCTCTTGGTCAACAGCATGATATGTTCCTGCGGATCCTCCATCCGATGATGCATGGCGACCCATCCCACATCCTGAAACCACTTCAGAGGTTCTGCAGCCACCGGTGGCTCTGAAGAAATCTGCGGATAATCCGTGCGATAAACCATCTCATCGAACCGGAAATCCCACCAGCCGTAGTTATAGAAGATCATCTGGGTGTCAGGGTTCAGTTCCTTAGTTTGCTCAAAATACCATTGGTACTGGCCATTCCCGGTTAAACCGGCGAATTGGCGGATATTGAAGCCCGTCTTGAGATTGACCGGATCTCCCAGTGACGATTGATCGCCGAAGCTGGCCCTCACGGTATCCGGACTGAAGCAATAGAGCGGAAAGTCACCGGTTTTGCGAAAGAAAGGACGGTCATAGAAATTGATTGCCATGTATTTGCGAATTAGATTGAGCGCCTCCGTAACGAATGCCATCTGAGTGGTCCAATACATCGGACCTTCGGCCCACCCGCCATCTTTGCCACCCCATGGAGTATACATGGCGGAGAAGTACTCCAGCGTATAATCAAGCCATTCCTGCGCCTTCTCCTCCTCACCCAACATGGAAATACAACACGGTACGAGTACAGAGGATAAAGAGCGGATCGCATGGCTGTCATAAGGAACTTGATGGATGCGGGAACGTTCGATGACATGGAATGCGATCTGCCCGGTTCTTCGCAGTAGCGCCTGCCTTACCTTAAGGCGTTCTTCTTCCGCCAGAGAGCCGTGAAGCCAATCATAGCCCCATGCCAACGCTCCGGCTATGCGAAAGGAGCATTCATCATTGTAATCCCGGCTGGTGGTACCATCCGTGTTCCAGCTTGCCGCATGAAGCAGCCACTCTTTAGCTTTGGCGATAAGCGCCTCGTCCTCCAACACAACTCCAGCTATAGCAAGATGCCGGACAGCATAGAAAACTTCCTGGCAGTCCATATACATCTGCCGCCATAGTGTGGCGACACGCTTATTATCTGAATACGGTGCAGGCTCGGGAATAAGCTCGCGCTTTGTCCAGGGTAAAACGGAATGCTTCAGGAAGTCATCCCAGCCAGTGGAAATGGGGTCTTGGCGGACAACTTCCCGGTAAGACGGAAGTTGCTCCGCTTGAAGCCATAGCCGCGGATGGTGGGCGGAAGCAGTTGAATATCGTTCTGTACGGGAAGGCAGTGGCGTTAGCGGCAATTCATCCTCCACCACAAAAGCTCTTACTTTACTCCACTCGGAACGGATATCATTCTCCCCGATAAGACTGTATCGCCAATAATACGGGCCGGGCGCCAACGGCTTATCCGGGGTAAACAAATTATAGGGAATTCTGCTGTAGGTCAACGTACCTTCCGGCTCAAATCCAGTGTTTGAGGAGATCTGCAGCTCGTACATACTCTCTTCTAGACATGCAGGCATCCAAGTAAACCGCGGAGGATTCTCTCCAACATCTGTATGTTCATCTGGCCCATATGACAGGTCGAGTACGCCGCTGGTAGGTTGAAATAAAGGTTCTAACATCTCTACTCCTCCGTATTCCGGGACTTTTCCTGAATCAGTCCCGCTTTAGGGTCAAGGCAATAGACCACTACTTGCCCAGTTGTTGCTATTTGGATTCGGGGCGGTTCGCCCACCTGACTCACTAGCTTCAGTACAGCAGGTTCGTGACCGTCCCGATAAACCGTAATAAAATTAACCGACGGTCCTTTGTGCCGAAGCATAATACCTCGTAGCAATCTACTCGGGTCTTCGGCATTACCCGGTGTGCGGATTTCATACATAGTGGAGCCGGGCGCCAGTAGAGTACTCGTGGATACTTCATACTCCCGGCCGGTGCTCACTCCATCATAACGGATATTCCACTCCGTATTTAACGGACAATCCGTCTCATTTTTCATTGCGGACAGTACTTCTACTGAGCCATAACCTGCTTCCAGACCAAGGACTGCCGGAGAGTCCGTCTGGACACGGTGAAGGTCGAACGGTAACAGCAAATGTCCCGTCGGATGAAACCATAAGTCCACTTCCTGATCCCGCTCCGTCACCTGCTCAACATGAAACCAATCCAGCAGCCAACCGCCGGCCAATACAAGATGCCGGTCTAGAACAACTCCTTCATAGGCGCCGTCTGAGCGAATCCATAAGTACGTAGCAATGCCTTCCTGACGGAATTGACAGCACCTTCCGGTATGTGGAGCTTGGGAGCGCCCTCCGATGGTAACCGTGTTATGGCTCGCGGTTTCGGAATACCATTCCTTCCGCAAAACAGATCCATAAGGAACCATGCCCAGCTCGGGAGCAACCTCCCCCCATCGGTGCATAATCGTGATATGAAGCTTATCAAAATGCCCATGTGATCCGCCATGCTCTCCGAAATCCGCCAGAACGGACAACGGATTGCCCGGGTGGCGGAGCACGGCGAATCCGGAATCCGGCAGTAGAACAGAGTCTCTCACCCTGTAACTGGTCTGAAGTTCCTTACTCTCACCTGCTCCATACAGCACTGCCTCCAGACCAGTCCTTAATTCCTGTCCATATAGATACCTATAAGCATTCGCCAGTATTGGCTGGAGACTCGGGTCTTTGTAAACCGCAATACCTATTTCAAATACTTCAGCAATTTCTCGGGCGAAAGGAACGCGCGCATAAGGACCATCATGCACGGCTGGAAGCTCCCCGTTATCGCCGCTAAGCTCTACCAGCAACTGAAACATGCCACGGATGGATTGTCCCTGATCTCCTTTGGCAGCATAGAGGTCAACCCCAAAGCGCCCGGACATCTCGGCTGCTATGAGATAAGCCCGCAATACAAAAATGTGGTAGTACGTGCTGCCTTCAAATTCAAAGCCATCTGGCTTCACGCCAATGGACAGATGATGATAGAATCCGCCTTCTCCCTCCAGCAAAGAAGCAAGCTTTTCTCTGGTGCCTTTGGCGGCATATACACAAGCCAGGCTAGCGTTCAGCCATGCGGTATAATTGTTCTCTGCATTCTTCTTCTCGTAAATGAGGATGTGGCGGTATTGCTCCATGCTCTCCTCCAGCATCGTGAAGAATGTTTGAAGCCTCAACTCTTCTTCCTCAGTGAACGTTACTCCATAGTCCACAAGAAGCAGATAGGCCCGAATAAGCGTGGTGGACCAGATAGCCTCTGTCAGCGCCTGATGAAAGGCACGGCCACTAAGCATCCAGGGTTGGGCATCGGGATGAACCGGATACAAGGGGAACTGCTCTGCATAACCGACAAGAATCTTCCGGGCTAAGCTGCTATAGAATTCTTCTCCGTCTGCGGCGAATACCGCGGCAGCTTGCAGGGCGTATCGCGCCATCGCCTGATGCCGGTATACCAGCCATGCTCCCCGGTAGGGTTCACCTTCCAGCTTGCAGCCCTTCGGGCAAGAAAAAACAAACGCATCTTGCTCCATAACATCGAAGATTAGCTCAGTATGATGCTGGGGACATACATATTGGTGCCACCAGCCACCAGGCTCTGACGGGAGCAGAATCTCTTCTCTCCGGAAGGGATCCAGCTCCATTTTCAATTTATCCACCTCAAGACCAACCCAGGAAAAAGTATCTGCTTTCTCCTTAAGGTTCATCATCGCATGAACAAGCCTCCGTTAATTTCAATAATTTCGCCTGTCAGATAATCCGACAGCTCTGAAGCGAGGAAGAGTGCCACATTGCTCACATCCTGTGGAGCACCTTCCCGGCCCAGCGGAATCTTTGCAATCGTTGCCTGTCTTGCCGCATCCGCAGTAAAGGTAGCATGGAAAGCGGTCTGACCGATAAATCCGGGAGAGATAGCGTTTACATTAATTCCATGAGGACTCAGCTCTTTGGCAAGTCCCTTGGTATAAGACCATACCGCAGCTTTGCCCGCTGCATAAATGGAAGCCCCCGGTCCGCCGCCGTCATGGGCCGCAAGGGAAGATACATTGATGATTTTACCGCTTTTCTTGGCAATCATTCCTGCTGCTACGGCTTTGCAGGCAAACACGCATGATTTAAAATTTACGTCCATCACCTTGTTGTAATGCTCTTCGTTCATTTCAGTATTTGGAACCCTATTGATCATACCGCCTGCATTGTTGACGAGAATATCGATGGTTCCGCCGAAATGCTCCTCTATTCCCTTTACCATATTGTCCAATTGGGCAGGACTTGTTGCGTCTGCCTGAAAAGCATAAGCTTCTCCTCCGGCCTGACGGATCGCGTCAACCGTCTCCTCCGCAGAACCAAACAAATAGTTTACCGCCACTTTGGCGCCGGAAGCAGCCAAAGTCTCCAAGATTTGTCGGCCTATCCCTGCATTGGACCCTGTAACAAGCGCAATTTTACCAGTCAAATCAATTTTCATTGCATATTTCCTCCTAGTAGTAGTTTTTTCTGAAAACATCTATCTTCTCACTCCGCAGGCATAGATAAGATCAGCCGGGTTCCCTCATTCTCCACGCTTTCGACACTTAACCCGTATTGTTCATCGAACACCATTTGAATTCTCCGGTGCACGTTCATGAGCCCGATTCCACCTCTATGATAGAGGGAATCTCCTTCCGTATCCGCCAGCTGATTCAGATTCAGCTTCTCACGAAGCTTATCAAGCCGTTCGCGGGACATCCCTGCGCCGTTATCCTCTACAAGAACTAGAAAACGGTCTCCCTCTATTCTGGCGTCGATTCTAATATAGTGCTTGTCTTCAATTCCCTCGGGAAATGCATGCTGAAAAATATTTTCGATCAAGGGCTGAAGTGTAAGCCTGACCATCTTAGCCAGTAGCAGCGTCGGCGGAATTACTACGTCAATTTCGAACTCCCTGCCGATCCTGTGCTTGAGAATCGTCATGTAGCTCAGTACATGATTAAGCTCATTGGCAATCGTAATCTCCTCCAGATTAGTTTGGATGGAGTAGCGAAGCATGAAGGCCATGGCCTCCACTATTTCTGTGATTTCGTCCGAATCCTGAACGACCGCGTAACATTTGATAGTCTCTAATGTGTTATATAGATAGTGAGGATTAATCTGCAGCTGGAGTGCCTGGAATTCAGCTTGATGACGCTCCAGAGCCTCCTTCTGGGTGGTAAGCTCCGCTTCGTATACCCGCTCAATCATTTCGGACAGCCGGGTCACCATGAGGTTGTAGCTGCGCATCAATCCCCCCAGCTCATCCTGACGGCCGTTCATCTCAAGCCTGCGCCACTTGCCTTTTTCCGTTTCCCTCATGCCCTCCTTAAGAATCAGGATGGGCTTCGTGATGGATCGTCCGAACCAGGTTGCAAGGAGCAGTGTGCCTACAAGCGTGAGAACTCCCACCACCAGCGTGGTCGTACGAATGGTAGAAATAGGCTTGCGCAGCTCACCAACGGGTATGGATACTACAAGCTGCCATTTGGAATATTCGGATTTTCTCGACACGAACAAATACTCTTTCCCGTCTACTTTTTCCACCACAGAGTCATTTGGGTGTTGAAATACGTTCTGAATGTGCTCAGCAGATAACCCAGGGTGGTTATTATTCCCTTCCGCCCGATAGAGGAGTTTGCCGAATTCGTCCATGATAAAGTAGGACCCGCCCTGTCCCAGATCAAGAGGTTCCCATATGCGGGCCAGATCCTCTGCCTTAAATTCAATGGCCACTATACCTTTAGGACGATAGGAAGAGACCCCTCTGATTCGTCGGACCATCGTAATAATGTTCTTATCCCCTTCATTCATCACATTCGTGTTGAGAATGGTGATGCGGCCGCTCTCCGGCGTATGTTCGCTTAAGAAACGGTAGCGTTCCTGAGGATGAAACTGCAGGCTATGCGCCTGATAGGAGTTATCATCGCTAATGGCCTTGCCGTGTTCACCGATGATGTACATCAGATTAATCTGAGGATACAGAATAAACAAAGAACGAAACAAATACTTCTGAATGTCATTCGTATATTGATAGTAGGAGAAGCTATCCTCCGGGTCCATATCCAGGAACTCCTTGACTTGATTGTAGGACAGGATGGAATCGCTAGCCTTTTCATAATTTTGCAAATACAGATCCGTTTGATAAGACGCACTTCTGATAACTTGGGCAATGGACTTCTCTGAAGACTTATCCAGCTCAGCCGAAGCCTGAAAATAGGAGATAAATCCAACCATGGACAAGGATAGAAGAATGACGGTGAGAAAGGAGGCGAACAGCTTGTTCGACAGACTCTTTCTCATCAATCGATCCCCAGCTGGTTGCGATACTCGGAAGGAGCCAGCCCGGTGAACTTTTTGAACGTTTTCGTAAAATGAGGATGGTCTGCATACCCGACCTCATAGGAAATATCGGTGATCCGATAGCTTGCATCGGCAAGCAATCTTTTGGCCTTCTCCATCCTGCGTTTTATGCGGTAATGTACAAAGGTCTCTCCCGTTGAGTGCTTAAACATCTGGCTGAAATAAGAGGCATTTAGTCCAAGCACTTCCGCCACTTCTTCCAGCGATACTTCCTGAGCGAGATGCTTTTCTATAAATGCTTTAGCTTCCTCTATCGGATCCTTCGCTTTACCCTTGCGCTTTCTACGAAGCTCTTCCAATATTGCTGCTGACGCTTCTGCGAAACAGCGGAATAACTGCTCAGGTCCAGCTGCTGCGGACAAGTCTAACACGCTTTTACCGGGTGTAACTGAATTGACAAGCAGCTTCTTCACGAGCAAAGCGTAGCCCTCTCCCAGAAGCTCTTTTTGCTGACTTCGGCTCATCTTACGCTGGAGGAAGTCAGTTTCCCATTCCTTCAGTACAAGGTACAGCCTTTCTTTATCCAAGGTCCAGATGGCATCATCCATACGCACGACCCATTCATCGAGCTTAGCGACAGAGACAAAACTCTCTAACTTCTCTCTATGCGCTTCCAGTTTGGCGATCACATTTTGAAGGTTCCCTTTGCTCACGGGTTTCAGGAGATATTCTTTCACTCCATAGGACACGCATTGGCGGGCGTATTCAAAATCCCCATAACCCGAGATGACAACAGTCTGAATATCCGTCTCCATCTCCGACAGCCGCCGGCACAGCTCCAGTCCGTCTACCTTGGGCATACGGATATCTGTAAAAAGAAAATCCGGCTGCTCCTCCATAATGAGCTGGATGGCCTCTTCGCCATTCTGGGCCAGCTTAATGTTATACGGATGCTCGCCGCATTGCTGGATCATGATAGAAAGTCCCTTTCGAATCATGGGCTCGTCGTCTACGATTAATACACATCTCATCCATGGATACCACCTTCCGATTCGTCTCGCTTAACGCGTTCCTATTCTACCACACTATGATAGATCAGGATTTGACGGATCCGACCATCATTCCTTTAACGAAATGGCGTTGAAGAAACGGGTAAATCATGATAATCGGAATAGTAGCGACAATGATAACAGCCATTTTAATGCCCTCAGGTGAGGTGTGGGCCAAAGAGCTATACACTGAGGAAGCCGGATCAATGCTGATATCGTCCGTCTCGAAGAGCTTCTTCAACATCACCTGCAGAGGCCATAAAGACGGCTTGTTGATATAATACAGAGCGCTCATGTACGTATTCCAGTGCCCGACGGCGTAGAAAATCCCCAATGAGGCCATTACCGGTTTGGACAACGGCAGTACCATGTTGACAATGATCCGCAGCTCGCCACACCCATCGATTCTAGAGGAATCTATCAGCTCCTGAGGCAGCTGCATGAAGAAGCTTCTCATCACGAAAAAGTTAAAAGCGCTGATGGCGCCCGGAATCATAAGTGCCCATAAGGAGTTCATAAGCCCCAAATTTTTTATCAGGATAAAATTTGGAATAAGAGGGGCGCTGAATACCATAGTGAACAATACCATCATGACGATGTATTTACGTCCTAGGAATTCCGGCCGCGACACCGGATAAGCGAGAGACGCTGTCGCAATCAGATTAATTGCGGTGCCCAGTACCGTAATATAGACGGAGACACCGAACGCCCGCCAAATGGAATGATCGCTGAAAACGTACTGATAATTGATCGCGGTAAATTCCTTTGGCAGCAAACCTACCCTGCCATTAATAATTGCTTCAGAGCTGCTAAAGGACTGGGCAATCACATTCAGAAACGGCAGAAACATAGCCAAAGCGAGAGCGGTCAGAAACAAAAGATTGAACACATTAAATAGATTCTGGCCGCGAGTATAGCGTACTCTCATCATCCCTACCTCCATAAAGAGCGATTAATACAGCGATTCACCGGTTGTTTTTTTGCTCAAAATGTTGCCGATGAGCACCAGAATGAGTCCAACTACCGACTTGAATAGCCCCACTGCTGTTGTATAGCTGTATTGCTGAGACAGCAGCCCCGCCTTATAGATATAAGTGTCCAGAATCTCCCCGTTCCCGGTATTAAGCGCGTTCAGGAATACCCATACCCGCTCGAAGCCAAGATCAAGAAATCTCCCGATATGGAGAAGGAACAAAATCATAATCGTCGGTATCAGAGACGGCAGTGTAATGGCTAAGGTTTGTTTCCAGCGCCCGGCTCCGTCTACTTCAGCAGCCTCATAAAGATCTGGGTTTATTCCTGCCAACGCGGCCAGATAAATGATCGTACCGTACCCGGAATCCCTCCAGATACCGGAACTGATCAAAATCGTGCGAATGTATGAATTTTCACCAAGAAAATAAATTGGTTCAAAGCCGAAGGCTTGTAAAACCTGATTCACAATCCCTGTTCCTGGGGAGAGGATACCCAAGGCGATACCGCTGACAATTACCCAAGACAGGAAGTGGGGCATATAAACCACCGTTTGCAAAAACCGTTTGTAAAACACAAGCCGAATTTCATTCAGCAGAAGCGCAAGCAATATTGGAGCCGGAAAGGCGAATATAAGATCATACAAGCCTAGAAGAATTGTATTGCTCAAGATTCTTCCGAAATCCTGGTATTGAAACATCGTCCTAAAGTGCTCAAGTCCCACCCATTCACTGCCTGTAAAGCCTTTAAAAATGTTGTAGTTTTGAAATGCAATAACTGAACCAGCCAACGGCAAGTACTTGAAAATGATGAAATACAAGATCCCGGGAATCGCAATCACATAGAGTGCTCTGAATTTCCACATGTTTAAAAGCAAGGATCTTTTCGTGTCGGCTTTGTAGTTAATAAGGTCAACCCCAGTTAACTTAGCTTTCATAACCGTTTCCTATAGATCCTGTTTTCAGCAGGTTCGCCGGAGCATTCTCATCCAGGGGAATTTCTTGAAATTCGACGGTAATAAATCGTTCATCCCGTTCAATAATTCGGGATAACTCCCGCGTGAATACGGTGACTATCTCCTCCTTTTGCTCACTCGTTCGGCCTTCGTACATCCTAATCTCAATATGTGGCATCGGCCTTCCTCCATTTCCTTGAATAGTGAATGAATCTAACCTCATTCTACCTACAATAAAGCGCTTGCAATATGGAGTTTCTATGAGTGAGCTTGTGTTTTCTTTAGGGTATATTCGGTAACGGCCAACCCTCTACTACCACATGATCATTTTTGAAATAATTGCGACTTATACTGTCAATAAGATTCCCCTGCAGGATGATCCCTTTTCCAGCAAGAAGTCGAATGCCGTTCGTATTACCAATCAGCGAATTTCCGATCAATTGAACGTCCTGCGGGTCGCCCGCTCCGATATCATTTGCTTTGCTGTCGCCGGGATCATGCTCAAGGGATACAGCCCAATAATTCGACGCAGTATTGTTGCGAATGATATTCTCCTTAATGATTGTACCTGGCCCGTTCAAAATCTGAATGCCTTTGGCGTCCTCTATATGAGTTGTATTTTCAATCACATTTCGCTCGATGACTGTATCCGGAGTGCCCATAGTTACATTGATTCCTTCTCTTGTATTACGAATCGTATTGTCATGGATATAGTTGCGCGGTCCTGACTTACTGTGATTGCTGGGTGCTGTACCCCCGGTGTTTCCCAGCCCGATCGCCGCGCCGTAGGGAATGTCACTAATCAAATTGCCGTATATCTCGTTCAAATATTCGAGTTCTCCATGCAGATCGATGGCATCCAGCTTTGTATTCATAAACTGATTGTTTCGCAGGACATTGTTATGGGCAACAAATTGGATCAGCGCCCCATGCCGCAAATAAGGGCCTTCGAAATGGGAGTCCTCCACAACATTCCAAACCGTGTCGTTCTCATACCCGTTGCGGTCCTGTTTGGCCATGCCCTGAATCGACACACCATAGCCAGCACCGCCCGGCCCTACATCTGTCGCATTTCGGAACGTGCTGCGGCGTACGACAATATCACGGCTGTTGTCGATACGCACACCCATACGTGAATACTTCTCTACAGTAACCCCATCAACCGTGATGTTGTATGACGGAACCTCACCAAAATTTGCGATGGTAATCATGCTGTCGGGACCACCTGCGTCCGGGTTGTTCACTTTATGATCCGTCGTGTAGACACCGTTCCAGGTAGAAGTCAATGTGAGGTTGGATATGGACAGATCATGCTGTCCGGATACTTTCATCAAGGTGCTGTTTTTCACCTTATTGAGAGATGTCTTGAGGATGGTTGTTGATTGATCCTCACCGCGAAGGTTTACACCTGACTTGAGCTTCAAATTGACAAGGGTATCCAATGTTGAGTTCAAATTATAAACCCCAGACGGCAAATAGACCTCATCGCCGGGCTCAGCACTGTTTATGGCAGCTTGAATAGCAATACCGTCATCTGTGTCGTTATCGGCGAGATCAGCATTATAGTCCAGCACGTTCAAGAGGCGCCCAGTGGTAGTAGGTGAGGAATGAACCGGATGCACCGTACCATCAGGTTCAGTTAATCCGGGAGCTGTGAATGGGATCGGTTCCCGGGGTGGATTAGGCGTGTAATTCGGAATGCTGGCTACAGGTGTATCTCCATTTGCGAACGGCGCATAGATGTTTACCTCCGATAAACTTGTAAACGCGCTGCCATCAGAATTCCCAAGACCTACGATGCGCACATATCTTGCTTCTGTGTCAGGAAGATCGAAAGGTTGCATCTCTATCGTCCTGAACATACTTGCACCAGTCCATATCGTAGTCCAAGCCAAACCGTCATTTGAAGTTTCGATACTCAATTGAGCCGTGCGCGTATCACCTTTATAAACGGCAATACCTAAATAACTGATCTGCTTCTCTTCGCCTAAATCGTATTGGATCCACGGGCTGTTACCTGCAGCGGACCAACGGGTGAACAAGTTATTATCGATGGTATTCGTTGCGATATTGCCATCGCTGTCGCTGGCTGTCACGTTTGCAATCGCATAAGGAATGATGGGTTCTGTAAGCGTTGACCGGGTAAAAGCAAGCGGTACGGATGTATTGCCCGACTGATCCACCGCTTCAACCTTAAAGCTGTACGCCGTGCTAGGGCTAAGCCCAACGACTGTATACGTTGCATCGTTAACATTGGATAACAGGGTGTTATCCCGGTATACGCGATAGGAGGCGATACCTTGATTATCGCTGGCGGCCGGCCATGAAAGTTGAATGAACTCTGTACCTATATTGACAGCCTTCAGAGAACTTCCATCCGGCCAGGAAGGTTTCTCAAGGTCACTTGAAGGTTCAACCGCTTCTTGAACAACAAGCTGTGGACGGGGGTTGCTGTTGCCATTAGCTTCTTTCGAATAGACATTGAGGGAAATTCCAGTGCTTGCCGTATCACCAAGCAGAAAAGCGATATTACCGCCCGATGCGGACAATCTGTCTCTGACAAACTCGGACACATCGATGCTGTAAACCTGTGGAGCTCCTGATTTGTCTGCCGTTACGGTAAATTTCCCACTTAACGAAGCAATGGTCAGATCCGTGACAGGCGCATTGCTCCAAGTCAGCTCCGATTCAGTCCAATTTGTATCCTTTAGGCCGAATAACGAAAGTTCGAGGTCCGCATTGGATGAACCCTTTTTGGCAGCAACATTAAAAATATACCTGTTTGCAGGATTGCTATATGAAGAGACATCAAATTTAAAATACACATATTTCTTGTTCTCGGCGCCAGACGAAATACTGAACAATCCATTGCTGCTGCCCGTCGCGCTATTGAAGTTTACAGTGGGCTTGCTACTGTCGATGACTGCATCGTCGCTCGGTGTCAGACTGGCTAGATCGCGGTATACAACCTCATCATCAGATGTTGTTGCCGTTCGATTCTTTACATATTGATCCATAAAAGCCCAAGCCTCGGCGCTTGCTTGCTCAGCCGCTTCGCCTATAAAACCGTGACCTTGTTTAGGTACAATTTTGACATCGACCACTTCCACGCCTGCATCCTTCAATTGATTGGAGAACGTAATACTGTCCGTGTATGGGATCGTTGCATCCACATCCCCATGGCGGATGAAAAAAGGCGGATCGTCCGGTGATGCGTAAGTGCCAGGCATGGCCAACCTTGCCTGGTCTGGCACAGAGAACGCGTCGTTCCCGCCTAAAAGCGCTTTCACGGATTTATAGCTATTAGCGAAATTTGTTGTAAAATCCGCTGGACCGTACAGATCGACAACGGCTTGCACTTGATCAGAATATTGCTGCCAACCGCCATTCCCCTCCAAATCCGGAACGTTTACGGTATGTCCAGTATCCAATGTGATTGTCTCGCCTGACTTGATGTCCCCAGTGGTACCGAGCAGTGAGGCCAGATGCCCCCCTGACGACGAACCCCATACACCGATCCGACTCGGGTCCAAATGGTATTCTGCCGAATGCGCGCGCAAGTAACGGATAGCAAGCTTCACATCCTGAATTTGCGCCGGGAATGGCGCTTCCGGGGTTAGGCGGTAATCCAGCGATACTCCGATATATCCTCGCTTGGTTACATAGTTGCAGATACTGGCAAGGGCTTGCTTCCGCTCCCCATGGTTCCAACCTCCGCCATGAATGTATACCATCACTGGCATCGGTGCATGAGGCGGGATCTTAGGTACGGCAATCGAAGTATAAATCGGCCGCGTTCCAGCGTTCCCAATCAGCACATCTTCAGACAGCTTAACGCCTTCAGGAACCACAAACGGCTTAGTTTCAACCGGTGTAGGGATTGGCACCGGTGTCTCTGCGGGCGGTATTCCAGGAATCGCTTGAGCTTTGAGGGCCACACTATCGATGTACATATTCGCGCTCATCAATTCCCCCACACGGACCCGGATCTTGACGTTCGGGTTGTTGTCAGCTCCGCTGCCCATGTTTTGGACTTTGAGTTGGTTCGGCTCACTGTTCTTTTGTTCCAGCGTCCCTGGGAGCAGCTTAAATTCCTCCAACGTTGTCCAATTTATCCCTCCGTCACCTGACCATTCTACGATGACGCTTCCTCCGATGTAGGAGGATGCCCGTGTATAATAACTCAATTGAAGATTGCGGTACCCCGTCGAATTCACTGGCAGCGCCAATGCATCCTTGCCATCGATTTTCACCAGATTCGGTACGGACGGGGCCGTGGACGAAACCGAAGTTTTCGCCATGCTGTTTCCTTCACCTTCCTGCAGCCAAGGCCCCGGAATGGTAACGCCACCGGTCGATCCAAAATTGTCAGGGTCATCGAAGTTTTCCTCGTAGAGCGTAACATAGTCATCGTTTATTCCGTCTGCATAAACTTTGGTAAGCGCTTGCATTTCCAAAGGCGAATATAACAAAGCCAACGCCAACAGTACTCTAATGCCCACTCGAAAAGCTTTCCTATATAGTCCGTTTCTCAAATGAATTCCTCCCTGACATGGTATAGGTAATCACAAGCATTATGGAGTTCAAACCTCTTTTGAGATGCAGCTTATTAATGTCGGGACAAAATTACACCGTCGTTATTGTTATAACGTTCTGTTGCTTCCTTGACGACGTCACTTCCCCCTTTCTGCAGCCATTCCTCCACCACCTTCGGATAGTCTGAGATCGGCTTTTTGCCGTATACCATATTGATCACATGCGTCAATATAACAGGCGGCAATTTATCTCCACCTGGAGTGATGTCCGGGTTTTTCTGATAGCCTTTTACTTGCGGTTCAAATTGAATCCCGTCGCGTCCCTCATTCGCAAGTACTGTGTCGTAGAGCTTCATCAAATCTTTTCCTTCGGGTGTGAGACTAAGCGCGCCTTTATTGTAGGTAGTATCCTGTACGAACCACAGCAGGATTTGACGGAACGTTTCCTCATCAGCTTCATCGGCTGTTTTCGGTCTGTTATAGTTAATATTTCCGTTCTCTACAGTGTAGTTTTCCCCTTCAATTCCGAAGGTAAAAAACTTTTCCGCTTCGTCACTAACCATCCAGTTGAAAAACTTGATGATCCCGGCAGGATCTTTCGCATCCTTGTTAATTAAATACGCTCGCGGCACCGTACCGACAAGACGAAGTCCCCCCTTACCGTCAGGTCCTGTGGGCGAGGCGATCAGCTTCATTTTACCAGTAGGCACCTGTTCTCTTAGCTGCTGATCCCATTGGATCAACAGGTTGGCATTCATGTTCCAGATACCCGCCTTGCCTGCAAGAATATCGTTCTTGAATTTCGTGGGATTAATTGTGACGAACTCTTTGTTTATCAGTCCTTCGTCGAACATTGTCTTGTACGTTTGGATCGTCTTTTGCATATTTTCGATATTCATAAATTTCGGGACAATTTGATCCCCTTGTTTCATAAAGAAATTGGCAAAGGTATCGTAAGATCCGAAGAACATATCCGAATATACAAAGTCCTCCCGGCCCATATAAGGATTCTCCACACCCATCTTCTTAAAAGCACGCATGACATTCAGGAAGTCATCGACTGTTTTAGGCTCTGGCAGCCCTGTTTGTTCCAAAAGATCCGCACGAATCCAAGTTGCCCGGCGTGACGGATTGGACAGCCATTCCGGAATCGCGTAGATATTACCTTTCGCATCGGTCTCCTTGTCCCATGCCTCCTTCGGAACTTTCTTGAGAAGATCTTGCCCATACTGCTCAAGCAATTCATTAAGTGGCATGAATACTCCAGCCTCCACGGAACCTGCCAACTGAGGGTTCGTCAGCCCAGAGCTTGCTTGCACGACATCCGGAATGTCGTTGATCGCGAACATTTGGATCATTTGGGAATCAAAATTTTTCTGCTGCATCAAACGGATGTTAAGATCTGTATTTGTAAGTTCCTCCAGCTTTTTGACCCATTTGTCATCATTGATATTCGGATGATTGTCTGCATACGAAATGTTTCCGCTCCGGAACGATATGGAGATAGCAGTGGTTTTTTCTGGACTCTCCCCCGCTTGCTCTTCTCCCCCCTTATTAGAAGAGGAACATCCATTCATAGAGGCGGCTAATAATGAAACTCCCACCATGGTAAGCATCCAACGCTTCATTTCCATCAACTCCCTATTACAAAATTTGGGACACGGCACTAGAATGACTAGAAGTTCGGAGGGGCTCGATCATGGGCCGCAACAGTTTTGCTAAATGCTCGCTCATTAGCGTGTGTCCATAATCGGAAGGATGAATCAGATCGGAGGTCAGCGAGGTAAGATCGCGCATGACTGATGCGCCATCCAGCAGATGTAGTTGTGGATGTTTATTGCTCTCACAGTAACGAAGCAGCACTTCGTTAAAAATCCCCTCTTGGACATGAAGAAGATGGCCTGCATCAAGAAAATACGTTGCACGATTCGGATAAATCGTAGTAACAAACACAGGTTTGTCAGGATGATTTTCGATAACCCGGTCCAGCATGTAAGACACTCTACGCTTGAATTCCTCGGGAGACACTACAGCACGCATATTGACACCAAGTTCCAGAAACAGAAAATCCCAATCCTCACGTTCAGCCAGATGATCGGCAACTACGTCCTCGCAATAACAAGATCCGCTAAGCGCAAGATTTAGCACATCCACACCAAGTCTGCGCGCTGTCTGCTGTAAGTAACCATTGAAATGATGCGTGGATCCCGCGCTCTGGCTGATGGAAGATCCATAGGCGAGCATCGTAAGCTTCGGTACCTCATCCAGTCTAGGCGCACGTACTTCACAACCAAAAGCATCCACATCGTAGAAAACAGCTCCGAAACGATCAAAATGCAAACGCCATACGTTAGAGGAAAATCCAGACTGATTCAGCCGCTTACTTGATACCTCTGTAAAACGTTCCGGCTCCTCCAAGTGCAGAGTGGTTACCGTACCCGCCTGCAAAAAATGCTGAGAATGAAAAAAATCCCCTCTGCATACCACAACTCGGCCGTTACTATCATTCGATCCGACAGTGACCCTAACATGCTTGGATTCGGTGACAAACCGCAATTCGCAGCCGTTCGATTGTATAGCTTTGGTTCTTCCTTTCTCTGACAAGCCATTGCGCACATGCTGTGGAAAACGCTGGAGATGCAATCCAGATTGATAGGGTTTATGAACCAGCTCCGAAACATTGTGAAAATAAACGCCTTCCTTTTCCATCTTTGCAGCTACACCACCTTAATAATAATGAGTTCGTGTTAACTCATATCTGACTTCTATTGCATCATATAATAATAATAAAAGTATAGTCAACATGTTTTTATGAGTCATATATGAGTCAATTATTGTGCGACAAACAAATACTTTAACATAACAAAAAGCACAGGTTCAGAATTGAACCTGTGCCGGAATTTTCAAAAAAACTTTCAGCCCTCAAGAGTGCTGAGTCTCCTGATTTACCGTATTCAATATCTCCTCAAGCCTGCGGCATAACTCGTCGTTGTCCAGTAGGCCTGATACAAACATCATGATATCGCGTTGGATCTCTTTCAACTGGCGGTTGCTTAAACCCAGCTCCGTGACCAGACGATAGGTAGGGAAGATCTCACGGTAAAGCTGAAACCGGGCCGGACGATACCCCACTTCCTCGCCTTCCCAATCCATCACCAAACGGTTGGCTGCAATATTCAGTGTCTTGCGCCTAATGATCAGTTGCGCCTCGTGTGAGGTGAGAAAATCAACGAGTAGCATGGATGCATCCTTGTTCTGTGATTTGCTGTTAACCGCCAGTCCATTTATAATCAGCAGCGTATCAGCATTTTGCAGCCGAGGCAATGGAGCAATATCGAATGCCAAATCGGATTGACGCAATTGATTCAAGAAATAATAGGTCGTCATTATCATGGACACTTTGCCTTGCAAGAACAAGGCTTCCGCATCCGCATCGCTCTCGGACAATACGGCTGGAAATACATCCTTCATGCCTATCAGCTTTCGGATGGTTCCTAAACTGTCGAGTAGCTTTGAGCCACTGAACCGGTATTTGCCTTCGTCATCCTGTTCTGCCGCAAACGTTGTGCCGCTTTGAAGCAGGAACAACGGCCACCGGTTACGAGAAGGCAAATAAAAATAAAAACCGTACCAGTCATGACCTTCTGCTACCTTTCGACCATTAGCGAACAAATCGTCCCAGGTCCAGCTACTGTCGGGTGGTGATACGCCGGCTTCCTTAAAGTGCTGTTTATTATAACAAAGCACAACTGGAGAATAAATGAAGGGGCGAACGCGATTACGGTCACCGTACCGGAACGGGTCGGAAAGAAAACGATACGTGTCCGGCTGTTCCTCCATCGGCTCCAGCAGCTCTGTACAGCCTTGCTCCAAAAAATCCTGGTAATTGTTATTATTCATCAGTACGACATCCATGATTTCCGATTGCAAATATTCTTTCAAAGATGTTGAGTAGTTTCCTGAAGACAACTCGAGCGGCTGAACGTCGATATGCGGATAGCGTTTGCCGAACTCATTCAGTAACTCTTGCATCTCTACAAGCTTGGGGATGGTGTTCACATATCCGAACTTGATCGTCGTTCTGCCTTCCTCTACCGGAGGGATGACCCGATTGCCAACACGCGGAATTTTCTCAATTAAGCCTTCATCCACCAGCACCTTGAGCCCGTTGCGCACAGAAGCGTTACTAAGTCCGAAACGCACCTCTAAGTCGCTTTCTGAAGGAAGATAACTGCCGATCGCTATACTTCCCGAACGAATTTCATGTCGCAAGGTTTGAATCATTTCCTCTAGCCTAATCCTGAAAAATTTTCTGCTATTCCTTTTCTGCATTGGGTTTCCTCGCCATCTTCCGATTAATCGAGCCCATAGGGACAAGTTTATATAGTATTCATCATACTGAAATCCTTTGGGAACGACAAGTATTCGGAGTCTGGCCCCATATAGCGTATGTTCTGCACCAACGGTGTCATACAGGACAGTCAATACACCGTAATCCTCTTAATACCCCATATAACTCTCCAAACCGGCTGGATCTATAATGATCATTTGCTTGTTTCCGATTAGCTCAATAAGACCTGAATCTTCGAACCTTGAGAATTTTCTGCTAATAGTTTCGCGGGTGACCCCAACATAACTGGCCAGCTCTTCACGAGACAACGGAAGGTCAATATGAATATGAGCGCCACGCTGCTTACCATATTTGTCGCTGAGTTCCATGATCATATAAGCAATTCGTATTTCGGGATCTTTGGTCGCCAGGCTTTGCGCCAGATTTTCCGTATGGGCTAGTCTTTTGGTCACACTCTTCAGTAGCCTGAGCGAAATATCCAGATTATCCCTCATCAGCTGCTCCATATCCGTTCGGGTCAGCATGCAAATGTTAGTGTCTTTCAGAGCATAAGCACTGAAGTTACTCAGCTCATCGCTGTTAAAAATGCTCAGTTCCCCGAAAAAGTCTCCATTCGTCAAGATGTGCAAAATTTGTTCCTTGCCCTCAGGAGTTGTTTTAGATAATTTAACATGCCCTCGCTGAATAATGTACAGCGTATCTGACGGCGCCCCTTCCAGAATTAAAGGTTGACCTTTAGTAAACTTACGATGCTTGATCATAGCGCTGATCCGGGAGAGATCGTCATCGCTTAACGCAGCAAAAATAGGCACCTTGCGGGTACAAGGTTCAGCAGCGTATCGGCAAGAATACTCCTTCATAACTGTCCCCCCTGTTGTTCATTTTTTTTGTACAACTTTTACTTTCCTTTAGGATACAAAAGTTTTTTTGTCTTCAACCGCTGCAAAATGACTGGTATCTTCACCGCATACCGGACAGACCCAATCTTCAGGCAAGTCTTCAAATGCGGTGCCTGCAACAACATCCTCATCGGGATCGCCTAATGCCGGATCATAGATATAACCACAGGGTAGACAAATGTATTTTTTCATCTTTATCATCTCCTAAAAAGTTAATAGTTTAGTTCAACCTGGTTTGTACTTCAGCCATAATCTCCTCGATGCTGCTCCCGTTAACAACGATCCCCTCAAGGGGGATGCCTTGCTCTACAGCGGTTTTATACCCCAGTGAAGCAGCTGCTCCTTGCCAGGATATCGCACCAATCATTGTGTTATCTTTCACATAGATTCGCGTATACGCCCCATTTTCTTCTCCGCTTACCACCGTATCGCAATACCGTTCATCCACGTTGCCTATCGAAAATAAAGAGATGCCAAAGGCGTTAAATAAGGTAACCGGAACAGCTCTACGATACGCAGTCAGATTGGCAACCATATTACTGCCGGCAATCCGGCCCTGCTCAATCGCTCCGCCCCACAGTCCTTCCACATGCCCGTTAACTTCAGCCACATCTCCGGCTGCGTACACATGTGGATCATTTGTTTGCATTTGTTCATTTACGATAATGCCCTGCCGGACTTGAATACTCGAGCCACTTACCAGTTCCGTATTCGGTACAATACCAATGGAGTAGACCACATGGTCACAGGAAAAATGAGATTGGTCGTCCAGCGTAATTCCGGTAACAAACTCTGTTCCTGTAATAGACGCCACATCTGCTTGAAGAATAACCTTCACACCTGCTTGTTCAAGGTTCTCCTTAAGTAGCTGTGAGGATTTCTCATCAAGCTGTCTGCCCATCAACCGGTGAAAAGCTTCGATCACCGTTACCTGATATCCAGCTACATGCAGCGCCCAAGCGGTTTCGATTCCCTGCACTCCACCACCGATTACGGCTACATGGCTGCCATCCTGCAGGTTTTCTTTCAATCTGTCCGCGTCGTTCATGTCCCGGAGGGTATGGACATTGTTCAGGCCGGAGCCCTCAAGGGAAAGTTCACGATTCTTCGCTCCCATACACAGTAAAAGCTTATGATAAGAAACACTCTGCCCATCTTCTGTCACAACAATTTGCCGGTCCGGGTGGACAGAACGGATTCGGGTCGAGGTTTTTACGGATATACGGTTATCGCGGTACCACTTTTCCTTTTTAATCAGCACCTTCTCACTGTGCAGGTCGGTAAACAGCCCTTTAGTCAGCTTAATCCGGTTATAGGGCAGTTGGCTTTCCTCCCCGAGGATCGAAATTTCCGAATCTGCGTCTTGATCACGGATGGCTTTGGCGGCATGGACGGCGGCTACTCCGCCGCCAACAATAACGTAATGTTTTGTCATCCTATGCTCCCCTCCCTAAAATGAACTCAGCAGCAAATCCGATACAAATTCAGCCGCATTTTTAATTTTTTGAACTTTCTCAGGCTCTTTCGGGGAAAACCTGATTCGTACAGGGAACTCTACATGTGTCATCCCCGTGGATTTAATAACCTCAGATGTGCTTTGCACCGTCATGTTTGTTCCATTCAGATAATCCTGAATGACTTCAATGGCTTCACCACTCCAACCGTAGGAGCCAAAGGCTGCAGCAAGTTTGCCTTCCAGATTCATATTGTGCAATTCTTTCAGAATGTTCTCCAGATTCCCAATCATGTCCGCGTATTTAGTGGAGCTGCCAATAAAGACCGCGTCAGCTGACGTTATGCTGTTCAGAATATCGGTGGCACTGCTTTTATCTGCATCCCAGACCTCTGTCTCAATATTATTTTCCTGCAAGCAATCCTGTATAATTTTGGCCATCTTCTTGGTACTGTTTTTGATGGTGGTATAAACGATGGTTGCCTTTTTTCCTTGCGTCGTTTCGCGGCTCAATGTGGCGTACATCCCGATATATTTACGTATGTCCTCCCGGATCACAAACCCATGGGAAGGAGCGATCATCCGGATCTCAAGATCCTTAACAGCCTCTAACAGTGTTCTTACATATCTTCTATGAGGATGTATAATAGCTGCGTAATAGCCCTGGAAATCTTCCGTAATATCAAACCCGGCTTCATCGCTGAATAGATTCTCCACCGCAACATGCGTGCTGAAAATATCACAAGGAAATAAGATTTGATCTTCGATACAATAGGTTATCATCGTTTCGGCGGTATGGAGATACGGTGTTTCTTTAAACAGCAGCGTTTTCCCGCCAATATCCAGCTTGTCTCCGTCTTTAACCACCAGGAAGTTCCGGCTATGAAGCTTGTACATTTCCTGCAATTCTGGAACAGCAATCTCGGTGCATACGATCGTGGCATTTGCAGCCTTGGCAGCGAGAGCTGCCAGTCCACCAGAGTGATCAGGCTCTGTATGATTAATTACAATGTAATGAATATCTAGAAGATCAATCATTTCACCCAGGCACTCGGCATATTCACGTCCGAATTCCATATCTACGGTATCAATGACAGTTGGCTTACCTGTTTTTAATAAATAAGAATT
This sequence comes from Paenibacillus sp. FSL L8-0333, assembly GCF_037965665.1. Classification (NCBI taxonomy): domain Bacteria; kingdom Bacillati; phylum Bacillota; class Bacilli; order Caryophanales; family Paenibacillaceae; genus Paenibacillus; species Paenibacillus sp. FSL L8-0333. Next base: position 2,403,706 of record NZ_CP150186.1, on the reverse strand, counting down.
ATAGGTAGTTCCTTTTGCCAGAATCAGGCGGTGAAACGGAACCTGGCGGTTATCGATTTTGCCTATCCAGTAAGTATCCTCGGCGATTTTTTTGAATTGTGTACTCATTTCTTTAACCTCCAATGTTTGATTGATAATGTTTATCAACAACCTTATTTTATTATGGTTGCCAAACAAAAAAGAGGATTTGAATCAAATTATAAAAGTTTGAAAAAAAATGAATACCTTAAATTTAGACGATCTAAATAAAGTGATTATGCGTTGGGTCACATTTTAAATAAAAAGCCACACAAATGTTTGCACTTCGCCTTAAAGAAAGAATAACCCATAACAACTTTATGCCATATCCTAATGAAAATAATAAAAAGGTGGATATCCATGACTGAAATACAAATAGCTGCTGTGGGAGATCTAATGGTCAAACGTTATATTATTTCGGATGCTAAACAGCCTGACGGAACCTATTCGTTCAGCCCCCTGTTTGCAAAAGTAGCTCCTTATCTAAAACAGGCTGATTTGACAATTGGCAATCTCGAAACCACCTTTGCTGGAAGTGGCCCCGAATGCCGGAAAAGCCCACGTTCAGGCGGTCCGATATTCAAATGTCCAGACGAACTGGCCCCTGCACTTAAGCAAGCCGGATTCGACGTATTAGTAACGGCCAACAATCATTGCATGGATTATGGTGCCCCGGGTCTGGTTCGGACGTTACGAGTTCTAGACCGTAATGGAATCGACCACACGGGAACAGCTAAATCATTAGAAGAATCCAAGAGAACTCTTATTAAAAACGTCAAAGGAATTACGATCGGCATCCTCTCCTACACAGCAGGAACCAACCGAATTCCTGTACCAGTGAGTAAGCCATGGCTGGTTAACCGGATATCTACGCCCAAAATCATTCGGGAGATTCGAGATTTAAAAAAGAAAGTCGATCTAGTCTTGCTTTATCTGCATTTCGGAAGCGAATACCGTTACACTCCAAACAAGAGGCAAAAAGAGCTGGTCAATCTCTTCTTTAAAAATGGCGCCGACATCATACTGGGGTCTCACCCACATGTTCTACAACCGTTAGCGCTTCGTGGAAAAAAACAATTCGTTATTTACTCATTGGGGAATTTTGTTTCGACTAAACTAATGAATATTCCTTATACACAAAGCGGTATCATTCTTACGCTTAAAATAAAGAAGGATGAAAAAGGACACACGAGTATAACTAACGTAGGTTACATTCCGACTTGTGTAGATCGAAGAATAAAAAGCGGCAGGAAAATTACAGAGATCATCCCCATCCGCGACGCATTAAAGAGAAGCGACACCGACATAAAAACAGAACGGCGAAATCTCATGAATCGAATGTTGAAACATACGACAACAATCTTAAAGAGGGAATAGAGTCGTTACAGAAAAATAACGTTCCGCGGAATTACCGCGGAACGTTATAGATATAGCGCTCAAAACTGTGTTTGGGTTTAGCGTAAACGATCAGGCATCATTAATTTAAGGAATTCTAGAATACCATTCTCTACTACGAGTTCTTCTCTATCTTGATCAGCAAGTACTCTTCTGATGATATCTTCTTTACCCTCCAGCACTTTACTTGTCCAATGAGGATCAATGATAAGAGAACGTCCTACTGCTACTAATTCAGCATTTGTCAACGTGTCCTCTGCGTCCTGTTTGGTACGGATATCTCCGACCCCAATTAAAGGTACACGGCCATTGATTTTCTCATGTACATATTGCAGGATTGATTTTTCTTTAAAATCTTCTGATGCAGATACTTTCTTAAAATCCCCTAATGAAATATGCAGATAATCTAGCTTTTTATCAGCTAATTTATCAATAAGATAAAAGGTATCGGTGATTTTAATTCCAGGCTCTTCATATTCTTCTGGAGAAAAACGATAGCCGACAATAAAATCCTTAACCTTTGAATTGTCAACGACAGCAATAACTGCATCCACTAATTGGTTAATGAAATTAAATCTTTTCTCTAAGCTTCCGCCCCATTGATCATCACGACGGTTGGAGTGTGGAGAGAAGAACTGTTGGACTAAATATGTGTTTGCTCCATGAATTTCTACCCCGTCAAATCCAGCTTGAATAGCACGTTGAGTCGCTTTTTTAAAATCCTCAATTACACCGAAAATTTCATCTTCTGTTAATGCTCTTGGAATTTCTGCATTCGGACGTTCGGCAGCAATGGCGCTGGAGGAAACTGGTTGTACGCCACGTAGTATTTTTGAATCTGTCATTCTTCCTGCATGGAATAGTTGTAAAATAGCTTTTGTTCCATTTCGTTTAATAGTAGATGCTAATCGGCTAAGGCTAGGAATAAATTGATCGGAGGAAACACTAAGTTCACCTTCCCATCCTTTTCCACCCTCTTGTACATTTGCTGCCGCAGTGATGACCGCACCTACTTCGCCCGTTCTTAGTGAATAGTATTTCAATTCATCTTGTGTTACTACACCGTCATAAAAGCTCATTCGCGTGGTCATTGGAGCCATAACCACTCGGTTTTTTAATGTCAGTCCTCTGCGAAAAGTTAATGTTGTGTCTAGTGCTATCATCTTTTTCCCAACTTTCATTAAATTATATTTAAACAAAATATTATATACATGCGCATACATATAAATTACAGCAATGATTTATTCTTGTCAACTAATAAACAACTACTGTTGAATACAGCAAAAAGCACTGTTCAGCGGAACAGCGCTTTTTGCTCGATATGAATCGTCCTTATTATTCTAGTTCGGCCGGTTTTACAATGGCTGTACCTTTATTATTCTTGGAGTATTTAGCTTCAATTTTCGTGGTGTATGTATCTTTTGCTCCATCACTTACCAGCACATAACTCAGATCGACTGTCAGCTTTTCCGTTTGCCAGGTCTTAGTATTGACGAATAATTTCCACGTTACGCTTTTGGGTTGAACTGTCTCACCATCCCAGAGGTTCTCCTGGTCATAGAGTTTGATTATCCCCTTAGCTGCTGTCGGATCGGTTACCGTGAATTGTAAGACCGTTTGTGCGCCAGCCGTGCTGACTTTCATGGATTTTTTATAACTTTTGACCGAATCAAGCATGGAAACAGGATCGTATTGGCCTTTAGAGTAAAAGGCATCCCATTCCGTTTTCTCCAGTCCAAGCCAATACTGTGCATCAGGATCGATCGGCTCCCCGTCATCGTCGTAACCTTCATCTTCAGATTCATCGATCAGTTCACTTCCGTCTACAAGATAGTAAAACTCCTTGTCATTGGCATATAGACTGTACGATGTTTCTAAAAGACTACTAGCGACAGTGCCTGCTGCGGCAAAATTCGGCAGACGGTTGATATCCAGCTTCAGAGTGTTGGTGTTGCTGATACGCACCCCGCCGCTTTGAATATCCTGTTTTTTGGTCACATCCAGATGGAAATTCTTTATTGCTTTGGAGGCTGCCGTTACTTTGCTGATCATCTGATCCGCGGTTACTACTGTTGAGGTAGCTGCAGACACTACTCCTGGATTAGACATCCATCCGATCGTTCCGGACAGCAATAAAGCACCTACTGCCAAACTAGTACCTATTGTTTTGAAAAAACTGTTCATGTACTTCCCCTTTCGGCCCCTTGCGATAATGTAACGCCGTATAGGTCGAAATAATAAAAGAGCTCAAAATAGACTACATATTCTTAGAGCTATCCTTTATGCTTCATAAGACATCCCTATGGCGGCCTGGCGATCATTTCCTTCTGTCGAAAGGCTTTAGACCCATGGCTTTGTGTCATCATCTTTCGATGATTTTACCTTTAACGCGGACATTCAATTAGTTTTAATAGATTAGGGACGCATGTCCCACCGCTAATTTTATCATGGTTATAATTACCTGTAAACGACTTATCTTCCATTCGAATTCGCTATGATACTCAGAAGAAATACTAAAGTTTTGCATTTTTCCAATTCGTCCAAGTTTTCCAGATATCTGAGGTTCAGCTGAGTTATACTATCAATCCGTTTCGGTATATCACTATGCTATGATAAGTATGTTTTTTAGTTTCTCTATCCATCCAAACATTTTCTTAACATATAACTCTTATAATTATTTTAGTTTTCTTAGAAAGGATGATTTTCATGGTTAATATCCTTGTTGTCGAGGATGATATAAAGCTTAATCAAATTATCTGCACCTATCTTTGCAATAATGGATACGACGCTAAAGGGTGTTTAAACCCACGAGAAGCATATGATTTGATGTATAACAGCCTGTATGACCTTATCATCTCAGACGTTATGATGCCAGAGATTGACGGCTTTGAATTTGCGGAAACGGTTAGGGCTATTAACAAAACGATCCCCCTTCTTTTTGTTACCGCTCGTGATGATATTTCCTCAAAACAAAAAGGGTTTCGCGCTGGAATTGATGATTACATGGTCAAACCGGTCAATATGGACGAACTGGTAATGCGTGTGGGCGCTTTACTTCGACGTGCAAATATTGCCCACGAAAAAAAACTGAGGGTAGGAAGTCTTATGATGGACGCGGATGATATGACAGCAACGGTAAACGATGAGGAAATCCCTGTGACGGTACGGGAATTCAACATACTCTACAAAATGCTTTCCTACCCCAAACATACCTTTTCCCGTGCCCAGCTAATGGACGAGTTCTGGGGCATTGGCAGCGAAACCAGCCTGCGTGCCGTAGATGTATACATCGTCAAACTTCGCGACAAGTTCTCTTGTTGTGTGGACTTCAAGATCATGACAGTGCATGGGCTTGGCTACAAGGCAGTGCTGCAATGAGTAAGAGGCAGGAGCAGCATGCCCGGTTCAAGTCCAAGCGTTTTTCATGGAAAGAGTTTTTGTGGACCTTTATTGTGCTGTCCACGCTAACAGCAGGTCAAGCACTTATATACGACGCCTACATTTCAGTAGAACGCGTTCCAACTCAATACATCTTTGGAATCACTGGATATTGGATCATTGTTGCCTTCATTTTTTGCCTTGTCACCGCACGGCAAAAGTACATCGCCTTTGATAAACCCATGCGTAAACTCAGCGAGGCGGCAAACCAGGTAGCAGAGGGAGATTTTTCAGTCTATCTTGAGCCGCTTCACAGAGCGGATAAAAAGGATTATGTAGACGTGATGTTCGAGGATTTTAATAAGATGGTTGAAGAACTGGGCAGTATTGAAACCCTCAAAAATGATTTTATATCGAATGTATCCCATGAGATTAAAACACCATTATCCGTCATTCATAGTTACGCAATGGCATTGCAAACTGTTGATTTGTCGCCAAAACTTCGAACGGAATATACTGAAACTATCATTTCGGCCTCCCAAAAATTAACGACACTGGTGATCAATATTCTGAAGCTAAACAAATTGGACAATCAGGAGATTAATCACGTTGCAGAGCCCTATGATCTGTGCAGGCAGCTATGCGACTGCGCCCTTACTTTTGAAAATTATTGGGAAGAAAAGAACATCGAATTTGTGGCGGATATAGAGGACCGTGCTATCATTCATGCCGACGAAAGCATGCTAGAGATCGTATGGCTTAATCTCCTCTCCAATGCTTTGAAATTCACACCCCCTGGCGGTAGCATCACCTTATCGCAGACTTCAGATGAAGATACAATTACGGTTATGGTATCAGATACTGGCTGCGGAATGGACGAGGAGACGATGAAACATATTTTCGATAAATTCTATCAAGGCGATACTTCTCACTCCGGGGAGGGTAACGGCCTTGGTCTTGCTCTTTCACTGCGTGTTATTGAACTAGTCGGTGGAACCATATCTGTTAAGAGTGAGCTACGCAAGGGCACGACATTCACAGTCCAATTAAAAGCTGAGAAATAAGTAATTCCCTTAAACCATAATTCATTATCTTGATAAGATCAAAAAAAGCAGTCTGAATTCGCAAAACGAATTCAGACTGTTTTTTTCATTAAACAGAAATACACCTCAATTCCAGTTCATTACGATTCTTCAATTAATATTTTATAAACAATTTGCAAGCAATTCATAAATATATCGACGGTAAAATGATCACATCAGGTGAGGCAGCAATTGTTCGACAAATTAACTTTTTAAAATAAAGGAGAAATTATCATGAGTGAGATCACAAGAAATGAATCTAATTTTATCGGCTATGAGTACAAAGATATTACAGTAAAACGCAAAATGGAGTCGGTATATACAAACGGATATAACAATTTTGGCTGGACGCTGGAAGGTACTTCAACCTCAGTTCAGAATGTTGGTTCCGTAACCATAAAGTTCAAGCGGGACCGCAAGATCCGTAATAAAGTTGAACTGACCCGCCTGCAACGCCAGTTTGACGCCGCTGTTGCCGAAATTGAGACACTGGAGAGTTCCAAAGTCATCGGTGCTTCTGTGGTTGCCTATGTTATTGGTGTTATTGGAACATCGTTTATGGCTGGTTCTGTATTTGCTAATCAAGCTGACATGCTGCCGCTTTCTATAATTCTAGCAGTCCCCGGTTTCGTAGGCTGGATCATCCCATATTTTCTCTTCAGCAGTATCAGCAAGAAAAAAACGAACAAGGTAGCGCCTCTGATCGATCAGAAGTTTGACAAGATTTACGAGGTGTGTGAAAAAGCTAATGCTCTACTAGGAAAGTAAGACACTGATACGAGATTCTGAAGACCCATTACAACATGAAGGGAGGAGATAAATATTAAGGATTTACTTGACCGCAACCTGTTAGATTATCAAGACCGAGCTGCCGTAACAAACGTTGCTTCACTTATTATTAATGCTTTGATGGGCATCGGCAAGTTGATCCTCGGTCTCTATCTCCTTTCCGGATGGTTCATCATAAACGCGTTGTATTACTTAATCCTTTGTGCCGCAAGAGGTCAGGCACTGTATAAATATACAGTGGCCAAGAATACCGAGGACCCCGAACAAAGATATAATATAGAATTTCATGTCTATCAGCGAAGTGGTGCTTTCCTTTGTCTTCTAGGAATCACTTATCTGTTAGTCTGTATGAGGATGTACTTTGTCGGTGATGTGATAATATTCAGAGGTTACATTGTTTATCTGGTAGCAACTATTGCTTTCTCCAAGCTTGGGTTTGCCATTTACGGAACTATGGCTAACCGGCATCTGAAAGGTCCTATTGTCTCTACGCTGAAAATAATTAGCTTTATAGATGCAATGGTTTCCATTGTGGTGACTCAATACACTCTGCTTTTGATGGAAAAATCCGCTAATGCAATCAGCTCCAGCGCATTGTTCGGGATGGGATGCAGTGTTTTATTTTTTCTTCTAGGGATTTACATGCTGCTAAAAAAGAAAAAGATTCCACTTCCAGAGGGTGTACAACAAAGTGAAGTAACGTGAAATTGAAACCCCAAAAATGATCAGTGAGACAATGATTAGTGAGACTGAGCCTCACATGAGGAGTGAATAAGGAATGGTTAGAGAGTTTATTGTCCTGTTTGTTGGCTATCTCATCCTCAGAGAGTACTTTAATCATGCCTAGTGTTTGCAACCTTTGTGATTGCTAATAATTAATATCTGTGTAAGAAAAACAACTCGTTTATTAATGAGTTGTTTATTTGTTTACAGTGAAACGGAAGCCTTCACTAAGTGAGGAGGCCTGCAATTTCTGCTGGGAAATCGAGAAAAAACCGTTCCTTGGTAAAATACCGAGAAACGGCCACAGTTTATAGCTACCTTAAATAGTTCTACTTCGACCTATTCTCAATCAGTTGCTGCAACCGAATACTTGAGCTGTTGATACTGCCGATAAATTCGTAAATGATATCGATATTTTTCTCCTGTTCCTGAGTCGTTGCCAGCATCTCTTCCGTTGCCGCAGCATGCTTTTGGGAGATATCAGAGATATTCTCAACTTGTACGCTCACTTGTGAAAAGATTACACTCACATGATCGGTCATATCCAGTTCGTTTGCTATGAATCGATCAATACGCTCAAATGCAGTCTTAATGCTGTCGAAGCTTTCGAGTACTTGCCCGCTGATCGTCTCTCCTTCTTTAACAGCGATAATACCATTATTCGCCTTCTCAACTACAAGCTGCGTCTTACTTTTGATATTGTTAATAATTCCGTCGATTTGCTTAACTGTATTTAAGCATTGCTGAGCTAGTTTTTGGATTTCTTTGGCTACGACAGCAAACCCCGCACCGGCATCTCCAGCCCTTGCGGCTTCAATATTAGCGTTTAAAGCTAGCAGATTAGTTTGATCAGAAATCTGGTTGATCGCACCCAGGAAAGTATTTACATCATCCATGCTTTGGTTTAATTCCTCGACTGTGGTCAATGAGTCCGTTACCGCTGTGTTGATAATGTTCATTTGTTCGCCCATTTGATGAATCCTGTCTGAGCTTTGGCGGACTACTTGACCAGTAGCTTCCGAGGTGCCGGCCAGACTTTGGGACAACTGGTTGATTTCGGACATCTTCCTATCTGCCTCATGCATCATTCCGCTGATATGAGTGATGCTTTCCGACTGGTCTATAATTCCTTCCGCTACTTCCTGGATATTCGCAGTTATCGTATCGCTGATATCCTTTAAAAATCCGATATCGTTATTGCAATGCGCGATATCGACATTTAACCCGGATGTGTTTTCATGAATAACACTGACCATTTTATCCATCGCCGCCAAAAGCTCTTGGGCTTCGGCCTCTTTGCGAAGAGATAACTGGATCAAATCGGAACTTCGTTTACAAACAAAGTATAAAGCCACAATAGTCAGTTCAATAAAACCTATGGTCATAAAGAAGGTTGTATCGAATTGATGATGTTCTGAATAATAGATTACGAAATACGAAAGATTATACATCCCGCCAAAACCATAAAGCAAAGCTTTGTTTAAATACAAGGAAACCACGCAGAGTACAACCACGATCAACATTCCCGCACCGGGCGATTCTATATATGGAATGGTACATGTCAAAATGGCAACTACTAAAATGACTGTAGTCTGAAGCTGATATTTCTTTTTGAAAATAAAAAATGTGACAAACAGCAGTTCCAGCAAAAGTGAGAAAACCACCTCCACTCTTACCTGATCGCCACCAAGAAAAAAACAAAATCCGATCAAAGCAAACCATAAAATACTTGCAATAATTTTGTTGACTTTTGCTGCGTAGGCCTTCAAAAAACTATCATTCATTAACATTCCTCCAAGCATTCTGTGCTGTAGTCTGTTTATCTGATGCTGCTCTATTATCTTGTACAGATGTTAAATAAATGTTAAACAAGTCGTGGTTATTAGAATTAATATCTCATTAACAAGTGCCTAACAACTCAGCAACATTTTAAGTACACACTGAGGATGTTGCTTGAGAAGTTGCGACACAGAATTGGTGGCGTTATGCCTATAAGAGGACCAGCAACTGATTGTAAATAAAGATTTGAAAGGATGTAGTGGAGTGAGTAGAGAGAGAGAAGTAAACATCAGTACCTTAAGAAAAGGACCCATTTTGTTCGTAATGATTTTCGGCGCCTTTCTTGCGACGTTGAATCAGACGGTAATGGGTGTTGCCATGCCAGAATTAATGAATGATTTCAATATTTCTGCTGCAACCGCTCAGTGGCTAACAACTGGTTACATGCTGGTGAACGGTGTGTTGATCCCGATTACAGCTTTTTTAATGCAGCGTTTCACTACCCGCCAGCTTTTCCAGACTTCCATGTTCATTTTCCTGACTGGAACGATCGTTGCGGCCATCGCGGCAAGCTTCCCGGTTCTGTTGACAGGACGTTTGATTCAGGCAACCGGCGCAGGGATTATCATGCCACTGCTCATCAATGTCATTTTAACGCTATTCCCTCCTGAAAAAAGAGGTGCTGCCATGGGCACGGTCGGATTGGCCATCATTTTTGCCCCTGCGATCGGACCTACTCTGGCCGGATATGTTTTGGAACATTACAGTTGGGAAACCATGTTCTATGGAATAATTCCACCCACTGTCGTTGTTATTGTCTGCGGATTTATATATTTGAAAAATGTATCGAAACGCTCCTATCCCAAGCTTGATATGATTAGTGTCGCCCTATCCACTATCGGATTTGGATCTTTGCTTTATGGGTTCAGCCGGGCTGGCAGCGCGGGGTGGACGAGTGCGGAGGTGCTCTTGGCTCTTGGTGCGGGCACCCTATCCCTTGGTTTATTTATTTGGCGGCAGCTGGCTTCTCACAACCCGCTTCTTGATCTCCGGGCCTTCAAATACAATATGTTCTCCTTAACCACCGTTATAAGCATCGCAGTTACAATCGTGATGTATGCAGATATGATTTTGCTTCCTCTGTACCTTCAGAGTGCCCGCGGCTATTCGGCTATGGAGTCGGGCTTGCTTCTGCTTCCCGGCTCGCTTGTGATGGGACTACTCATGCCAGTCACCGGAAAGCTGTTCGACCGGTTCGGGGCAAAATGGCTTGCCATCATCGGTCTGCTAATAACAATCTCCACGACTCTAAGCTTTATTAACTTAACGGACTCAACTAGCTACATCTATCTGGTTTTCATGTCAACAGGCCGGCAGATCGGAATGGCAATGTTCCTTATGCCTATACAAACTGCAGGATTAAATCAATTGCCGGCTAAGCTTAATGCACACGGAACCGCCATTTCCAATACCGTAAAACAAGTCGCCGGCGCTATAGGTACTTCTTTGCTTGTAACTATCATGATGAGCCGTACCGCGACTCATATGCAGAAGCTGATGGCGACAAATGTCGCAAAGAGTGCAACACAGGATCACATGATGATGGAAGCTACCATCCAGGGCATCAATGATGCCTACCTCGTTATTGTAGGAATTGGCATCCTTGGTTTACTACTTTCCTTCTTCATCAAACAAGTTGGACCTTCAACCGGGAAGAAGTCCGAAATAAAGTTAAAAAAAATTATCGCCAAAAAAGCCTGAGTTAAAGTATATTACGTAAAAAAAGCATAAAACGGATTCAAGTCCGCTTTATGCTTTCCTTTTACATTTATTTTACAAATCCTAAAAACTTAAGATAAACAATATTTAACCAGCGCATCTCGCACACCATGCTCGTTGTTAGACCCCGTTACAGCATTCGCTGCCGCTTTGACCTCAACCGGAGAATTATCCATCGCAACGCCCATACCCGCGTATGTAAGCATAGAAATATCATTAAAATAATTACCGATCGAAAGAACTTCCTCTTGCGGAATTCCCAGCTTCACAGCCAGATTCTTTAAGGCGTTGCCCTTGGAGGCTTCCGGATGCATCAAATCAACGAAAAATTCACCACTGCGCAAAATATTGTACTCATGGGTCCAAGTACGCCATTCACGTTCAGCTTCGTCAAGGATTTCTGGTTGTGTAAATACAGTAAACTTAACAACCGGTTCACGGAAATCTTCCCATGCTGGCAGTGTAGCCGGCACGATACGGAAGTGTTCATACATATAATTGGCTTCTTTGGTCAGGTTTTCTACATTATCTACATACATATCAAAAGCCGTATTCACATCATAATGAATATCATGCTTTCTACAATAATCAATATAAGGGTCAAGACCACGAGCATCCATACCGTATTGATGCAGCACTTCCCGATCTTTCACACGAACCGTTGCAGCTCCGTTATGACCCAGCACATAACCAGACAACCCCATTTCCTCCATAAAAGGAATCGAGTTCTGCGGACTGCGGCCGGTACATAACACGATTTGCCCGCCAAGACGCGTAACCTCAGCAATGGCTTCTTTATTCTCAGTGCTCAAGTGGTGATCATCATTCAACAGTGTACCATCCACATCTAGTGCAATCAGTTTGTATCTCATACTCCCACCATCCTTGTCTTTCTTTTTCTATATATATTGAACCTGGCTATTTGAGTTAAGTTTCAGTCGCAACTGCGGTGAATATTTGGGCTTCCAGCCGCTGTTGTTTCCAGATTTCTTGATTTATACCGTTTAATAGTGGTTGAAATCCGGAAACAAAGGCGGTCGCTATCGCTCTTACAGTTCCAAATTTCCCCTCCGTCACTCCATTCCCTTATCCCAAGTTTCCAAATTCAATTTATATACCATTTTTTCTATATATTATTGTTCTGGTGCTTCTGTACTTAAGAGTGCCAGTTCCTCTAGCGTAAGTTCCCGGCTAGCTCCCAGTGGCAGACTTTCGTCCAGCCTCAATTCTCCCATAGATACTCGTTTCAGAAAAGTGACTTTTTTGCCGACAGCTTGGAACATTCGCTTCACCTGGTGAAACTTTCCTTCTGTGATGATCAGCGAAATATGTGAGATTACTTTACTGCCACGTTCTCTTCCCAATATAGTTAGCTGTGCAGGTAAAGTAACATATCCATCTTCCAGCTCGACACCTGCCGCAAAAGCCGCTACATCGTCTGCATCTACGTCTCCCTCAACTGTAGCTTCATAAGTCTTAGGGACATGCTTGCGTGGCGATAGTAGTTCGTGGGCAAGCTGTCCATCATTGGTGAGCAGAAGCAGCCCTACTGTGTCCTTATCTAACCTTCCTACAGGAAAAGGTTCAAACTGTACATATTCCTGCTTTAAAAGATCCAGAACAGTCCGATCCCGCTTGTCCTCTGTTGCCGACAGAACTCCCGGTGGCTTATTCATCATAAGATAAATAAATTCACGATAGGTAACAAGCTCGCCGCCAACCACAATTTCATCGTGATAAGGGTCTACATGAAATCCACTATCCTTGACGACTGCACCATTCACGGTAATTAAACCTTGCTTGGCTTGTTTACGAATATCGCTGCGTGATCCTACCCCCATATGGGACAATACTTTATCTAAACGCTGCTTTTTTGCAGTTTTCCCTGATAGGCTCATTCTTACATCCACCTCCAGCCTGCGGGATATTCATTCTTGAGCACACCGTCCTGCCACTTCCCCCAGCCTGCACTATAACCATCTATGCAGACCAGTACGTATCCTTTTTGGGTAGTTCCTATTTTAATAGAGAGACGTTCTTGACTAATCAACAATGTCTCTCCTTTAAGATAGGAAATAGCTTCATTACTCGTACTGGAAAGTGAGACACTTCGGCAGCTCTCTTCAGGGTGTAACGCGGTAGCCATTGGATGTCCTGGGATAAATCTGCCGTTACGGACATGTCCTACATACCATCCTGGACGAATCGCCTTTAATCCATTTAATCTTTCCTTAGGTAGTGGGGAGATGTACAGATGATCACCGAAGAAAATCGGATACCCTTTTGGCTCCCAGCCAAGCTGATCTTTTATAAAATCTCCATATGCAGCCAATGCTTGCTCTTCTCCTGAACCTTGACGGCCACGTTCAGCGCCAGCAGCAGATTTATTAGAGAACTTACCTTCTTTCCCTCGTCTGGCTTCTGGTTTGTTTGAGGATTTAACATGAGCAGTGCCTTTTTTATTCGTATTCCGTGTAACTGCGCTCAACTTAACTTCGGCTTGATCACGTTCCTCCGCAGATACCTTTGGCCCTACATGCTGCAGCACAGCCATGAAATGTCCTTCACCTTTTACTTTATGCGGCCATAGTCTTGCCGTCCCTGATAATTCTCCAAAACCTGGAGCAAACGAGCCAGTGCCTCCAACTGTAATCACCGAAAACTGTGGATGTTCAGAAATAAACTCCGCTATAATTTCCTCATTTTCTTCTGTAGCAAATGTACAGGTGGAATAGACAAGTGTACCTCCCGGTGCCAACGCTGTTGCAGCAGAACGTAAAATATCCCGCTGCATGGCAGCATATTTGGCAGGTGTACCTGAATCCCACTGCTTCACCATGTCTTCGTCTTTACGGAACATCCCTTCACCTGAGCATGGAGCATCAATCAAGATTTTGTCAAAATAAAGCGGGAATGCCGCTGCAATATGATCTGGACTTTCGTTTAATACGATACCGTTGCGCACCCCATACAGCTCTAGATTTTTGGCTAAGGCTTTCGTGCGTTCTGGATGAAGATCATTGGTAACCAACAAGCCTTCTCCTGAGAGCTTGGCAGAAATCTGTGTGGATTTGCCCCCAGGTGCAGCGCATAAATCAAGGACACGATCTCCTGGCTGTACATCAAGCAGTTCCACAGGTGCCATAGCGCTTGGCTCTTGAATGTAATACAATCCTGCGTGATAATGTGGATGTTTACCTGGTCTGGCCCCATCCTCTGTATAGAATCCGGTTGGACACCACGGAATGGGTTCCAGCTCTAAAGTGGAAAGAGCTTTCAATTTCTCCACTGAAATTTTCAATGTATTAACACGAACGCCTCCGTTAGGGGTCTCCTTGTACGAATCCGCAAATTGATTATAATCCGTTCCCAGCAAGTCCATCATACGCTCGCTGAAAGAACTGGGCAGTTGTGCCGCCATGATGCCGTCCTCCTGATAGTACTGCTAAAATTTAGGTGTTTAAAGATTCAAGGAACACCCTTACGGGTGTCCCTTTGGCAATACTCATTTATAGAGGTTCATTATTTACGATGAGAAGAGGTCGGTCTTTGAGGACCTCGTCGTTGAGGATTATTCGGTGTGATCGCCATAGCCGCAGAGTTCACTTCGTCCGCCAGACCTTGATCAATGATTTCTATAGTCAGATCATAATAAGAAAATGGCTGCTGCTCACACGACTCCAAGCGGCGAACATAATCCTTCACTTCCACCACTAGCTTAGCCAAATTAATGCCAAGTGTCACTGCTGAATATTCTTCCAGCTTGGCAGCAGCCCCACTTAGCATAATCGTTGCACCACGCATATTATTATTGCGGCAATGGTACAACCCAACAGCTACTTGGAGAAGTGCTTTGTACAATGGGTCGCGTTGCTTGGCAAGCCATAGCTCTTCGAGCACCTCGTGACATTCGAAATAATCCCGGTCACGATTAAAGTACACTAGATAAGCCAAGTACAACGGATCATAAGCCATCCGGCAAACTATCCTTTTTAGCTGCGGAGAGAAGTCCCCGTACATGATTCAGAAGCTCCTTCATCGCTTCCATGTCCTGAGCCTGCCATATTTCGTTAAATCGAGCCTGAGTATCTATAGCCTCATTCACCAAATGATAGAAATACAATTGATGAATAGATTTGAGAATTTGAGTCGTCATATTCGAGTTTTCCTCGAAGGTCTTTTGTGCTTCCAGGATTTCATCACGAATACTGGACATTTCGCTGTCCAAGATGGAGGCTGCTTCAGCTGCAGTTTTCAAGCGCACTCGCATTTCATCCGGCAAGCTTTCCCGATATTTATAATTCAGAGAGTGCTCTATGGTTGCCCAGAAATTCATAGCTAGTGTACGAATCTGGATCTCTGCGAGCACTATTTTTTGTCCCAGAGCTGTCTGCACAGGATATTTAATAATCATATGAAAGCTGCGATAGCCGCTCTCTTTATAATTGGTGATGTAATCCTTCTCATACAGGACTTCAAGATCCTTACGAGCCCGGATATATTCAGCCACTCTGCGGATATCCTCCACGAACTGGCACATAATCCGGATCCCGGCTATATCTTCAATGCCCGTCTCCAGATCTTCCATCTTCACATTCAGGCGCTTAGCCTTCTCCAAAATGCTTGACAGCCGCTTTACACGACCAGTTACGAATTCAATCGGCGTGTATTCCTCTCTTTTCTTCAACTCCGAACGCATTGTTTTGAATTTAACTTTCAATTCTTCCACAGTCTGTTCATATGGAAGCAAAAAAGTTCCCCAGTCCCTGCCGTCCATCGCCTTCGTCCTCCTGTCCTTTCGACTCCTTCAATCAGTGATGATCAGCACCCACTGCTTCAGAGATATGACTGAATCCGTCCCGCCGTAAGAGCTGCCGTAATCCGGCATGCAGCCTGCGGTTAACCTCCGGTCCTTCGTAGATAAGTGCTGTATAAATTTCGACCAGACTTGCGCCTGCTCTTATCTTGTCATACGCATCCTGACTGGTGAATATGCCCCCTGAACCTATGATCGGCATCTTCCCTTCAGTCTGGCGATAAATCCTACGGATGATTTCCGTTGACCGGTCACGAAGCGGCTTACCGCTTAATCCACCTGTCTCATTAGCCTTTTCATGACTAAGTCCATCCCGGTTCAATGTAGTATTCGTAGCAATAATACCATCCATACCAGCTTCTGTCAGTGATTGAACCATATACTCCAATTCAGAATCACTGACATCTGGAGCAATCTTAACCAACAAGCTCTTATTCATGCCTGTGGCTTTACGCTGAATCTCCATTTCTTCCTTTACTTGTGCTAGCAGGAACGCTAATTCGCTGCCATGCTGGAGACTGCGCAGCCCCGGCGTATTTGGTGAGCTGATATTGACCACAAAAAAATCACCGTACGGATAAAGCGTACGGATACACTGACGATAATCTTCATGAGCCGCTTCATTACTAGTTATTTTATTCCGTCCAATATTTACTGCTATTGGAACTCTGCGATTTTTTAATTTTTTTAGACGCTCTGCCATAGCGTCAGCCCCTTCGTTATTGAAGCCCATACGATTGATCAGAGCTTCATCAGAGGGAAGACGGAACAAACGCGGGCTATCATTTCCCGGTTGACCCTTAGGGGTAACCGTCCCCACTTCCATAAATCCGAATCCGATCGAAGAGAATCCAGAAACAGCCTCAGCATTCTTATCCAAGCCTGCTGCCAGTCCAACTGGAGTCGGAAAATGTATGCCAAACAGATCAACTGCTAAATCTGCCGTTTCAGGAACGCCATACATTAAACGCAATGCCGCGCTTCCCCCTGGAACTGACGATGATTTGTCCAATCCACCTATGACGAGATGGTGAGCCTTCTCAGGGTCCAGCTTAAAGAAAATTGGTTTACCAAAATTACGATACAACACCGTTCTCGCTCCTTAAGGGGTACTTCACTAATCCACGTGTCTACCCGATTCTGTAGGTTTCTTCTTAATTTTAGCCTTTTCTTGAACAAAAGAAAAGCATTTTACCCTGTAAGTGTGCAGAGAGCTTAACCCAAAGTATAGTAATTTTCTTGTAAACGCATTACAATATAGGGGTAATCAGCGATTAAGAGAGAAAGAAGGTATGCTGGATGTCAACTAAACGTAAACCACCAACTTTGCAGCAAAAGAAAGAAGAAGTTAATCGTAAAGCGCTAATGTGGATCGGCGTAAGTTTAACTTTACTAATTCTTCTCATCATCGTTCTGTTTATAGTTGCCGGGAACTAATTCAGCCAGTGATATACTTTGTGGGGGTTGGTCTGATCATACGGAGCAGCAGGGTTGAAGCGTTTCGCCGGCAGCAGCTGCTTTTCAGGCAGAACCCCTTTACTGATCACCACTTTTGTTCCTTTTGGAATCATAGCGAATAGTTCTTCCACATCTTCTCGACTCATCCGAATACAGCCAAGGGATTCATCCTTGCCGACACTTTCTGGCTCATTGGTGCCATGAATAGCGTAATTACTATCTGAAAGTTGTAGTCCGCGGCTTCCGAACTCCCCATTATCATGACCGTTTGGATTGACCACTTTATCTGTAATGATGAAGTTGCCTTCTGGAGTCTTGTCTCCCCCAAGACCTACCTCATAATTCCGCAGAATAACAGAGCCGCTGACTACTGCCAAGCGGTGTTTTTGTTTATCCACAATCACTCTAAGCGGCTGGTCAAAAAAGGGAACACCCTTTCCATTACTTCCACTCTCGCTTAACGCCGTCGGTATGCCCATTCCCGCCTCAACAATTGAGCTTGGAGGCTCCTCCGCAACTTCTGGTATCCCAAGTGCCTTAGCAGTCGCTACTTCCTTTAGAGAATTGAAATCACGCTTCATGACTGGTGTCGTCCCGCCAATCCAATTCTCCGGAAAAGGTCTAGTCAATTCCGCCAAGGAAACCGGAAGCTTGCCTTTATGATTCTGATAAGCCCTCATTGCACTCCATAATGTAGCTAGCTCCTCTTGATCACCCTGCCACTCAGCTGCATCCTCCGCAACTTCCCCTTGCTCTGGCGGTTCGCATGCACATGCCGCTGAATCATAGGATTGGTATACCAACCGTCCATTCCCATTCTTCTGCAGTGTGGAATTAAGCGGAAGCTTCTCTTTCCACAGCAGCCACTTCCCTTCCCGCTCCATGCCCAAAATAGCAGCTTGAAACGGTTCCTCGCGCATTAGCATAGTTGCCATCAGCTTCCCTGACGAAGCCGAAGCTCCACTCTCTTGCGCTGTATACATCATTTTTCGTGCCTCTAGAACGGGTTCCTTCTCAATATCTTTTTGATCAAGCGGATCTTTAACTTCAGAAGTAACCGTGTCTTGGACCGTATCCTGATCTCCCGCAATATCTAGACCCGGAGCTACAGCCGATGGCACCATAACCAGTAATAGAAGCATCAGCCCAAGCATAATGTAGCGGAATCTTTGCTGCCTTCGGTCCCGCTGGCGGCTTGCCTGAAGCAGCCCTTCCTCATATTCCCGCAGCGTTTCCGCAGGCACCTTACTATGCTCGAAAGCTTCATATACTTCTCCAGCCTGATTGAAGCAATAGTTAGCTTTCCCCTGTTGACCGTTCTTATAGTATTCCTTACCCAGCAAGTACCATGCCATCTTATTGTCTGGATGCATCTGTACATATGCTTTGAGGTGCTGAGAATTTTTCATCGGAACCTCCGAAATTTTATAATTCCTTCCTACATTAATATCGGTCAGACATCGCAAAAAAGACATCCCTAGCTGAACAAAAGTTCGCAGGAGATGTCTTTATGTTGTGCTGGAAGTTACAAAACCCCGGTTAATTAGCCCTCTTTGTTAAAAGGCTCATCCGCAATTTTAATAGAATCGGTTGGGCATCCATCACAAGAATCCTGGAGATCATCAAACAAATCATCCGGAATCGCTGTGATGCCGTGGTTTCCGTCATTTTCATAAATAACTTCTGCCAAACCTTCATCATCGTAATCAAAAATATCAGGAGCCGTTGCGCCACATGCACCGCAAGCGATACAAGTGTCTTTTTCGACCCAAGTGTACTTAGCCATTTTATCTCTGCCTCCCGTTGAGCAATACAGCGCTGTTGTACCAGCGTCTTATTTTTCTCATATTAATATAAAAAGAATACAATTTCAATCGATTTTCAATACGTTTGCATTTCTGACGCATTCTACGACACCTATTTTGACATGTCATAGAATGTTCTTGTCACTCTTTATCAGACTCGACAGATAGAAGATTATCCTTTTGCAGTGAAGTGCCCCGTTCTTTATGATTGCGGAGCCTTGCAGAGTGAGAATCGCTTAACATCCCGGCAGTTAACACTGCATTTTCACCGAATTTATTACGCAGCATATCCATAGTCTTGTTAAGAGACTCTTTCTTAGGCTGACGTTCGTAATCGAACAAATCAAGCTGAATGGCGGAATCCTCTTTAGCAATCAAGCCCTGCAGGGTCACACCCAGCAACCGCACAGGCTTCTCCCCATTCCAATGACGAACATATAGATCGCAGACGGACTTGTAGATATCCTCCCCACTCTCCGAAGGAGCCTCTAGCTGACGCGAGCGGGTTATAGTCTTCATATCGGGCGTCCGAATGGTCAGCTGTACCCCTGAGGCAACAAGACCTTGCTTACGCAATCGCCGAGCTACCTGATCACTTAAATTCAGCAAAATCGGTCGTACCTCAGCAAGACCTACGACATCCCGCGGCAATGTTGTGGTGTGCCCAATCGACTTACTCTGCTCCCGCTCAGGGTTAACGATCCCATGATCAATACCGTTGCCGGCACGCTTTAGCCATGAGCCCATAACTCCGAAATTCTCAACCAGCATATTTTCATCAGCCGCTGCTAATTGACCAATACTGTAAATGCCCAGTTTGCGGAGCTTTTCTGCTGTTTTTCCACCAATGCCGAACATTTCATTACAGGGCTTGTCCCATAAAATCTTAGGCACATCCCGCAGCCGCAGCACCGAAATGCCGTTTGGCTTTTTTAAATCGGAAGCCATCTTCGCAAGCAGCTTATTGGGAGCGATCCCCACTGAGCATGGCAAGCCCAATTCTTCCATTATACGGCGCTGAATCGTCTCCGCTATTTCCATGGGTGTACCGAATTGTCTGGAGCCAGTTATATCAAGGTAACATTCATCGATGGACACTGCTTCCAGTAACGGAGTATAGCTATATGCAATCTGCATAAAAGCATTAGAATATTTGCGGTATAAATGGAAGTCCGGTTTAATAACGATAAGCGATGGACAAATACGAAGCGCCTTCTGAACTTGCATTCCCGTCGAAATCCCCATTCTGCGGGCGACGTAGGAACAAGTCACTATGATCCCTTTCCGCAATTCAACACTACCCGCAACCGCAGTAGCTTTGCCTCTATATTGGTCAGGGTCCTCTGCCTCATGCACAGAGCAGTAAAAAGCATTCATATCGACATGCAGGATAACCCTGCCGCTCGTTGGATAATACTGATCAACATTCTGCACAATATCTACCTTCTTATCCTCAGGTTTTCTATTGTCCAATTTAGAATAACTCTCCGCTGCGGTTAGGTCAACTTAAGAGGCTGTAAAGTTCTTTGTTACATTCCCGCGTAAAAATGCTATAATATATAAATTCATTTCCCTATAAGGAGGACTCTCATGTCTAAGTCCATCTCCATCTTCGATACTACATTACGCGACGGCACCCAAGGTGAAGGCATCAGTCTGTCGGCTGACGACAAACTGAAGATTGCCAAGAAACTCGATGATCTGGGTGCGCACTATATTGAAGGTGGCATCCCGGGAAGCAACAATAAAGACATTGAATTTTTCAAAAGAGTCAAGGAGCTTCATCTGAACGCCAAAATTACAGCGTTCGGCAGCACTCGGCGTAAGAATTCCTTGGCCGAAAACGATGACAATTTAAAACGTATGATTGACGCAGGGGTTCCTGCTGCTACACTCGTCGGAAAATCTTGGGATTTCCATGTACACACTGCATTACAGACTACGCTTGAGGAGAACCTCGCCATGATCGGCGACTCCATATCCTACTTGAAACGCCAAGGCCTTGAAGTGATTTTTGATGCCGAGCATTTCTTCGACGGATACAAGAATAATCCTGAATATGCAGCAGCTGTTCTGTCCAAAGCCCGGGAAGCCGGAGCAGATTGGCTTGTAATGTGCGATACCAACGGTGGAACCTTACCTTATGAAATTCATGAGATTGTTACCGCTCTAAATCAACAATTACCCGGAGCCAATCTCGGAATTCACACTCATAATGACTGTGAGCTGGCGGTTGCCAATGCACTTAGCGCCATCGGAGCTGGAGCACGGCAAGTACAAGGTACCATTAATGGTTACGGTGAACGGTGTGGCAACGCCAACCTATGTTCTATTATTCCTACACTACAGATCAAAATGGGTTATCACTGTATTCCAGGCGATTCATTATCACAGCTTACCAACACTGCCCGCTATATTAGTGAAGTGGCCAATGTTAATCTGCCGGTAAATCAGCCTTATGTCGGAAATGCAGCTTTCGCCCACAAAGGTGGAATCCATGTCTCCGCCATCATGCGTGATTCACGGACCTATGAGCATATCGCTCCTGAGCTTGTCGGGAACAAGCAGCGTGTGCTGGTCTCCGAACTGGCTGGACAGAGCAATGTACTCTCCAAAGCGCAGGATATGGGTTTAAATCTGGATCCAAGCAGCGAGCAGGCTCGCCGGGTGATCGAGAAGATTAAAACGATGGAACATCAAGGTTATCAATTTGAAGGTGCCGATGCCTCACTGGAGCTACTCCTTCGGGAAGCTACCGGCGAGATGAATGAAACCTTTACCTTTGAATCCTTTAAGATGTTAGTTGAGAAAACCGCAGAACATCCAGTAGTATCTGAAGCGTTCGTTAAACTGAAAGTTGGCAGTGAGAATCTTTATACTGCTGCTGAAGGTAACGGTCCAGTCAACGCACTCGATAACGCGCTTCGTAAAGCATTACAGACCTATTTCCCACAATTAAAGGAAATGCATCTATCCGACTATAAAGTCCGTGTAATAGATGAACAGGATCAGACTGCAGCGAAGGTAAGGGTATTGATTGAATCCAAGAACTTCACAGACACCTGGAGTACGGTTGGTGTCTCCAGTAACGTAATTGAAGCCAGCTGGGAGGCACTTGTTGACAGTATGCGCTACGCGCTTCTCAATGAGCTCTCTTTGGAGAATGAGAAGACAACCAGCAATGAACCTAGAGGCCTGGTCAATCATTAATTGATCACTTATAGACTTTTGTAAGACAAAAAAAGAAGCTTCCCAAAAGTAGAATTCTACTTATAGGGCAGCTTCTTTTTTATTAAATAGGCTATATAACGGACTATTACTTTAGCCCATAAACTATGGGTAGTGGGCAGTGGGCGGCGCGGGATGTACGGATGCGCGGGGTGCGCGGAGTGCGGGTGCGGTAGAGTAATTAGGGAAAAACTCCCTGAAAGTAGCCGATATTCGCTATAAATGAACAGAAATAGGGAATTCCTCCCTAAAAATTAGGGTGATTTCATTATTTTTTACCAAAACAGCTAAATTAAAGGGATATTTTCCCTAATTATTCGTTGAATGACCCGAGATCTCAAATTTATGGGGAGAAATTCCCTAATTGTTCTAACGCGGCTTCCTTCGGGGTTCCAGCCATTTCTGCTCCACGGTATAGTGAAATTAATGCTTGTGGTCCACTAAAGCAAATCGCGTATGACCAAAAACGCAGATCAGCGATCCTCCAATAAGAAGAATCGCTGATCTTTAGACTTTTGCTGTTTGGAGAAAAAAGCAGATCTGTCTCTTATATGGACAGCCCGCTTCATGATTCGGTAAGCTTGATTATTTTCTTTTCCAACTCTTCAGGGCTAAGAATACCTAAAATAATCTCGGAGATCACTCCATTCTTATCAATGAGCACATTGGTGGGAAAAACAGCTCCATTATATTTGCTGTACACCTCATCTTTTACATCAAACATAACCGGAAACACAAGACCGTATTTCTTGATAAAACGTTCAGCATTGGGTTTATAATCCTGACTGCTCACATTAATACCGTAAATATCTAGAACATCCTTATACTTAGTGGCCATGGTATTAAGTTCAGGAGCTTCCTGCTGGCAGGGATCACACCATGAAGCCCAGAAATTAAGGATTACCGCTTTATCTCTGGGGCCATCAACAACATAGGTAGTCCCATCTGTTCCCTGAAGTGAAAACGAAGGTGCACGCAGTCCAGCCTTAGGTCCACTCTTCATCGGCAGCTCATTTTGCTGCGCAAGCACAGCTTCTGCTTTTGGCTCACGATTATGCCACACCGCAAACACAGCAACACATACAACTATGAGCAACACTGTTATATTTAATTTGTTACTTGCTTTCATAGTCATCTGTTCCTTTACAATTGGAATAGTTTTCTACTATTGTACCCTCATTAGGTTAAATTTCAAACCATTCATATTTTACACAATAATATATACTTTTATAATAAAAAAGAGGGTTTCGTCTGCGACGAAACCCTAAAGAAGAGAGAGGGGTGAACAAATGGCAGCATTCCAGGGAAATGTCCAGCCAATAAGACTGAAATATTCCGTACAGCAAGCACTGGGGAAGCACCTGCTGTCCTGTTATCCGCATGAAGCATGCGGAGTCCTGCTGGGTGCTGCCGCAGCGGGTGGCATGCTCATTGATACTTACGTACCCTTGCGCAACGTAGCGCCAGACCCGCTGCACACCTTCACTCCCCACCCCGAAGAGTGGATTAATGTTCTTTACAACGAACCGACAATCATCGGTCTATTTCATTCCCACCCACATTCAGCACCTATCCCTTCAGTTGCCGATTATAAAGGATTAACAGCACTAGGACCTGAGTTTGCCCTCTATCTTATAGGTTCTCCCAACACCAAAGACAGCGGCAATCCAATTCTGAACGGATTTTATATTGAGCGTTTGCCTGATGACCACGGTAATTTGTCCCGCGGTTTATCCCAAGCCCCGCTTCACGTTCTACTTAAATAAGCATAGAGATCTCCCAAGGTATCCACTTGGCCGCGCTCCGAAATTTCCCGAAGGTAGATCACCCACAGCTGCGCTGTCATCTTTGCGTCTTCCAAGGCATGATGACGGCTATGAATCGGAATTTCGTGCACATATAGCAGCTCATCCAGCGAATAATTACTTCGTTGTGGCTCAAGCCAACGCGCTAACATCATCGTGTCCAGCACACGGTGTGTAAGCTGAACTTTAGAGGTTTTCCATAAAGCAGCATTAAGAAAAGCCTTATCATGTGAGCTTGCATGTGCCACCAGCACATTCTGACCTACAAAGGACATAAAATTATGAAGACCATCCATTAAGGAGGGAGCGGATTGTGTCATTTCTTCCGTAATCCCAGTCAGCCTTGTAATATCCTCCGGAATAGCCGTCTGACAGTTCACCAGTGTATAAAAGCATTCTTCTTCTTTAATCTGCTCTCCAACAACCTTGACGGCTCCAAAAGACATAATCTCATCCCCATGCTGATGGGAAAAGCCTGTCGTCTCTAAATCAAAGATCACTGTCTCTAGTTCAGACAATGGGGTATGCAGGACCTCAGGACGCCGCTTCTCTCGCATCAAAGATCGAATAAAGGCCATTTGCTGCGCAGTCTGTTGCGCAGTTTCCCCACCTCTCATCGAAGCGATAGCCGAGGGCATTCCACCTTGTCTTAGATTACTCCAGAATCCTCCGCTTTTGTTCGGCTCCCTCATGACCGCCACCTTTCCGCTGAGCGGAGCTGACGCTGCAGCGCCCGGTGAAGGCGTCTGACAAGCAGCAGGCTTTCACGCAGCTCAGACAGCAGCTGCTTATTCTTCAATTCACTCTCAGCTACATAATCACTGCTGATTAACAATCCATCCTGAACACTATATGGCGTGTTCACTCGCAACCGCATTGCTAATAAGAAAGCTCTGCGAATATCCTCTAAATGTTGATATTTCCCAAGCCTATCAAGCGCTTCAATCCGCTCTAATGTCGAGCCAGCTCTAATGCCATGTAGTAAGGACAACCGTCTAACAATGTTCACTAACGGAATATAGACCCCATACTTAACATCAAATCCGCCTGCATAATCACCAAACCGCTCTGTTAACACCTGTCCCAGTAAATTCAAAGTCGCTTTATGGCGTACTGTATTGCGAAGAACAGCATTAGACAGCTGCTCATTGTCCGGAAAGCCTTCATAGAAAGCTTCTTGCCACTTCGCTGATAACTCCACGCTTCCTGCCACATGACGCATATCAGAAGAGATAATAAGATACCGGATCGGCTCCCATTCCAACTGATTTCTCCAGCTATCAAGCTGCTCTATCCATTCAGATAATGTCTTACGCCACATAACTTGGGAGCACATCACCTTCCCCGCACATTTCTCATACCCTACTTCTTCAAGCATATCGGATAACAAAGTTCCGAAAAATTCGAAATAGCGATTTTTTTCCCCATCAGGCTCTCCTTCGACTATCAGGCCATTATCCTGATCGCTCCAAAGCGTTGCCTCCTGCCTCCCACTGCTGCCAAACACAATAAAGGAATAGGCACAGGGAGGCGGGCCATAGCCCGCCTCTTTCAACTGCGCCTCACATATGAGTACTGCGGTTTGGGCAATAAGATCATGCATAGTATTCACACGGAACATCCATTCCTCTATAGGAATAACATTCAACTGTTCGAGAAGTACTTTTTGACAGGCAACACGCCTCTCCCTAAGCTCCTCTGACGAACCGGCCAATACGATGGTCCTAAAGCTTTCTTCATTATACTCATCTGTTAACTCCATCGATGCCACACGGTCCGCCTCCCTGTCCGAGGTGAAATATTATTGTTTAAGGGTTTTGGATTCCGAATCTGCGATCAATTTCATTTGTTCAGGGTATCCGTAAGTACCATGCTCACTGATATCCAGACCCATCAATTCTTCTTCTTCTGTAACACGAAGTCCGATAGTTACCTTCATTACATATAAGATGATGAAAGAAAGAACGGCTACGAAAACAAATGTTCCAACCACACCCAGCACTTGAACCCCTAGTTGATGGAAACCGCCACCGTAGAACAACCCAGCTTCACCTACCAAGCCGCCTTTAGTAATAAGCTCAGGTACAGCGAACAGACCCGTTGAAACTGCACCCCACATCCCCGCAATACCATGCACCGAGAAAGCATAGATTGGATCATCAAGCCCTGCACGTTCCAGCCATTGGGAAGTCATGAATGTAAAAGCACCGGCTACAAAACCAATAATGATTGCTGCCCATGGATCAACGAAAGCACACGCTCCTGTGATTGCAACCAATGCAGCCAGAACACCATTCAGCATTGCTGGAATATCAGACTTACCAAAGTACAACCAAGAAGCAATCAATGCCGCCAAACCACCTGCTGCTGCTGCGATGTTCGTTGTTAGGGCTACGTGACCGAAGAAACCGCCCATTGGGGACAAAGCACTACCTGGATTGAATCCGAACCAACCAAACCAGAGGATAATAACACCGAGTACAGTAAATACTTGGTTATGACCTGGAATAATCACTGGTTTTCCTTCTTTATTAAACTTACCAAGCCGAGGCTTAAGCAATATGGTTGCTACCACTGCTGCCGTTGCACCTGTAAGATGGACAACTGTGGAACCTGCATAATCTTGCATTCCCAGCTCAGCCAACCAGCCACCGCCCCATACCCAGTGAGCTACAACTGGATAAATTACGACGGAGAACAAAATTCCGAAAATGATATACACACTTAGCTTCGCACGTTCTGCCATACCACCAGATACGATAGCCAAGGAAACTGCTGCAAAGGCCATTTGGAATAAGAATTTAACATTTAAAGTAACATCAGAAAATGCAAGTGATTCAAAAGAAGCTGCGGTTGAATCTCCTCCGTACAAGAAGCCTGTAGTACCGAAGAAGCCATTGCCGTTACCGAAACCAAGTCCAAAGCCGATAGCCCAGAAGCAAAGACTTGCGATAGCCAGGGTGAGTACTGTCTTACCTGCTACGTGCCCTGCATTCTTCATCCGAACCGAACCCGCTTCGAGCATTGCAAACCCTGCTTGCATAAAGAATACTAAAATGAATGCCAGGAAGGTAAACGCTGTGTCCAATCCGACTTGTAAGTCAACGTTCGTCGGACCGTCCGCTGCAAAAGCACTTACCGGATAAATCATCAGTGTAATCATGGCCAGTAACATCATCAACCATTTCTTTTTCATTTTTACCCCACTCCCCAATGTTATATTTTCTAACAAAGCGTGAAACTCTTAATGTCATTATAATCAGAAGTCAGGTAAATTGACAAGACTATTTTGGGAATGTTTTTATTTTATTTTATTTGAGCACACGAAATTTTCACAGTACTAATGGACTAGAGGTCCTAAAGGCCTGATTCTAGCTGCATTTTCATTAAAATAACTACGTGTACAATCTCATTTATATTACCTATATATTACCTAATTATTGAACGCATCTTTTACCAAAATCACAAAATACATAACATTTAATGTTATGTATTGGGGTAACTTATAGTTTTCATCCCCAATCATTCTTCAAATTTGATATCCCTTTGAGTTTGAGTGTATTGTATAGAAACTACAGATCACCGTTCATGAATTAACCCTTCTTTGCTGCATATACTTTATGAAAGTATGACGTTTGACTGTATGGTTTCCAGTTTGTTATCATTACAGATAGCATAAGAAACCATCAATTTAGAAGATGACCGCCACTTATCGGCAGTCGTATTCAATTAGTGAGGCGAGATTAAATGGGGATATGATTTTGTATCGAATTGGAGAATTAGCTAAGGCTGCTCACATTAGTGAACGAACTATTGATTATTACACGAAACTGGGATTAATCTCCCCGGAATCTAGAAGCACCAAAAATTATCGGCTATACAGCCATGAAACCTTGGCTGCTTTAGAACGTATTACTCAATTAAAGCATGACAAGTATTCATTGGAAGAAATCAAATCTATGCTAGGCAAATGGAATGAGGCAACACCAGAAACCGACGTCTCTGATAAATTAGTCGAGTTAGAGCAGCAAATGCAGCGGCTAGAACGGGAAGTAAAAGCCCTTGAACCTCTTATAAGTGGTTTGAAGCCAGGACAGGCCAGTCGCGTACTTTCAAATCTGCTCCCTCAGGGATTAGCCTGCATGGAAGCGATCCGGCTATTGCTTACGCAAGGACCGCCAATGTAAATACCATATTTACAATACAGTGGAGGAATGCACCTATGTTTATGTACCTGTTAGTAATTATTGCCTTTCTTTTCTCATTGTGGGCACAGTTTAGAGTTAAAGGAACCTTCAGCAAATGGTCGAAGGTAGCTAATTCGAACGGCCTGACTGGATATGAAGCAGCTAGACGTATGCTCGACGCCAATGGCTTACACGATGTTCCGATTGAACCTGTAAGAGGCACACTTTCAGACCATTATGACCCCATCCACAGGGTTGTACGCTTATCAGAGCCTGTGTATTATGAAAGCTCCATCTCTGCAATCTCTGTCGCTTGTCACGAAGTAGGCCACGCGATTCAGCATAAAGTAAGTTACCCTATGTTGACACTTCGTCACCGGATGTTCCCGGTAGTTAATTTCGCATCAGGTGTCGCGCCTTTCATGCTGATGGCAGGTTTCATCTTCGGTTACTTTAATCTTATAGGCTTGGGTATCATTTTCTTCTCAGCTGCTGTTGCATTCCAGCTCGTAACCCTGCCTGTAGAATTCAACGCCAGTAACCGGGCTCGTCAGGTCATGGTAGAACAAGGTTTCATCCGTAACGAAGAAGAACGCGGAGTAGCAAAGGTTCTCAACGCCGCTGCATTAACTTATGTTGCCGCTGCTCTAGTATCCTTGCTTGAACTGCTTCGCTTAATCACCGTCTTTTTAGGCAACCGCGACTAATATCGCATACCTCTAAACAACAAAAACCCCGGAAGGCTAAGAGCCGACCGGGGTATTATTTTGTCTAGCTTTAAAGTAGGAGATTAAAAAAGTCCGAAAGGAACGTGCCACCAGCGGCAATTTACTATCTGTACGGTAGATCAAGCCAACCGTTCTCGTCACCGCAGGCTCCACAACCCTCACCTGAGCTGGTTGAAGAGGATTCGTCTGATAGAACGCCATCTCCGGAAGCAGGCTTACACCCATCCCTGCGGCCACCAAACCACGAATGGTATCGGTCTCTCCGCCTTCAAATGCAATCTGCGGTTGAAATCCCGCCTGCAAGCAAGCTTGCCAAACGATAGGTCTTAACGAATAGCCTTGGCTGAATAGAACAAACTTCTCTTTTTGCAGCTGTTCCAACCGGATCTCAGACTCTCCTGCCAACCTGTGATTCTGCGGAAGAATCGCAAACAACTCTTCAGTCATTACAATATCCCCCGAGACATGCTCATCATTCTCCGGAAAAGGCGAAATGAAAGTTAAATCCACTTCTCCAGACAATACGTCTTTTATCAAAGAAGGGTAAGATCCTTGTTTAAAACGAAATTTGACATGAGGATAATATTTACGAAAATCTGCAACGATAGTCGGGATGAGATGTGTGCCAAGACTATGCGGGAATCCGATCCGAATCTCTCCACGCTCAGGATCCAGAAATTCATGCACCTCATTTACCGAATGCTCCAACTCTTTAAGGATACTCTCAACCTTCTTGCAAAAGAGCTGTCCAACAGGCGTAAGCTGCAGATTGCGCCCTTTTTGCATGAATAGATCAACCCCAAGCTCTTGCTCCAGCTGATGAATCTGACGGCTTACCGCAGACTGCGCTACATGAAGCTCTTCTGCCGCTCTTGTTACGTGTTCTTTTTGAGCTACCTTTAAAAAATATTGCAGCTGTCTTAGCTCCACTCCATCATCGCCCCTGTCTTAGGCTTTTTTTGAATATACGAATAATTAGCCCATATACGAAAAAGCCAGAAACCAAACCTCCGAGATGCGCAACCCAATTCACATTCGGTGTAGCAAACGACATAATGATCCCGATTATTAACAATCCATATAAAGTTTTACGCGAGCCCTCATCCATCATGGCCCGTTGAATAACTGCAATGTATAAAAATGCACCATAAATGGCGTAGATTGCTCCAGAAGCACCAACCGAGACCGTACCAAACTCTACTACTGAGCGAGCACTAATCGCAATTGTAAGCACATTTGCCAGAAATCCGCCCACCAGATAGAGCAGCGCATAACGCCACCAGCCCAGCAATCGCTCCAGAGGCGGTGCAAACACCAGGAGAGCGAAGCAATTAAAGAACAGATGGGAAAACCCATTATGTAAAAAAATAGCGGCCAGATAGCGCCACAGTTCCTCTTTGTACGGACTCACATCAACTATAGCACCAAAATCAACAAGCGTTTGAATATTTGTTGATCCTCCGTTAACTGCCATCAGGATAAACATGATCACATTGGCCAATATGAGCAGACAGGTTACCGGATAATACCGGACATAACTTTTCCAATTTTCGTACCGAATAAATATCATAACACCCATCCCTTTACATATATATCTTGTCCGGTTGGACATCTTCCTGCTATTAAGATTATAATTTATTGTGGCAGTAAGAATCCAATATTATAATTCGAGGAGGAAAACAAGGATATGACGCAAGAAAAAACAGGCGTAGCTACTTTTAAAGGCAACCCCATCACTCTCGTAGGACCTAAGCTAACAACTGGTGATCCTGCACCCGATTTTGTTCTGAGCAAAAATCTCCTGGAAGACGTGTCTCTAAGTGATTATGCCGGTAAAATCAAGCTGATCAGTGTTGTCCCTTCTCTTGATACCGGGGTATGTGACGCACAGACCCGCCGGTTCAACAGTGAAGCCGCAGAGCTTGGTGACGATGTGGTAATTCTCACTGTAAGCACGGACCTGCCGTTTGCCCAAGCTCGCTGGTGCGGTGCTGCCGGCATCGATCGAGTTATTACTCTATCCGATCACAAAGCAACCTCATTCGGACAAGCCTATGGTGTGCTGATTAAAGAATTCCGCTTAGATATGCGCTCCATTTTTGTTCTGGATAAGAACGACAAGATCGTATATGTTGAATATTTGAGTGAAATGACCGAGCACCCTAACTATGAAGATGCTATTGCTGCTGTGAAGAAGCTGCTCTAATTCTCCAATCAGTAGCGGTTATTACAACAATACTTAATAATCTCTGTTAAAAAAGCGGCAGAAGGTCCATCCTTCTCCCGCTTTTTTTGTAATAGAAAGATTTATCGATAACACACTGAGCAGCTCACCGTTTACGTAAACGCATTCATACTATCCCTAAGCAAGAAGGGTTTGACGGGCCTCTAAAAATCAGTCTGCTTTGTATTTTCCTAATTTTTTGTCCAAAGATGCATACAAGCGTTGAATCACACGGTAATTCGCCCCGAGATCACCAAGTGAACCTCTAGATGCAGAATACATATCTACACCACAACGAACAGGCGTCGTATTAAGCACCGATACCGTAATGTCCAGCGTACGGCCAAATGCCGTTCTCTTCTCAAGAGTAATCTCACCTACAGACTCCACTTCGTGAAGCACCTTAAATCCAGGAACTTTCTTTAAAGTCGATGAAACTTCTTCCCATGCTTTGTCTTTAGTTAGATTGTAATAACGCGTTTTTAATGTCGGATCTTTGGCGCGGTCGCTTGTTCCATCATGACTGCGGAATAAGCCAACCAAGGTTCTTTTTAACGACAAAATTCTTCCCCCTCTACAAATCCCAAGTTCATTATTCTAAGTGTAACACTCTTGTCTCAGGAACAAAAGGGTATAACTCACTTTCCCTTTATTCCAGACATACAAAAAAGCGCCCGCTCCCATTATTCACGGGAAACAGGGCGCCTTGGCTTAAACAAGAGAAAACCCGCTTATGCCGTCCGGCTACAGTGTCTTCTGAACCTGCTAGAGCAGGTGGGTGATCGCAGAAAACGTTTTTGAATTCCCCAAGTCATATAGACAGGGCGGTTCAGCTGCGCTTCGTGTAGATCTCCCAAGACATTATCATTGGTTCAAAACAACGAGTAACCGTAACGTACATCGCAGGATTTGTTATTATTATATTGCGTTTTAACGAAAAAGTAAACCTGTATGCGCTTTATTTTTACACAGGAATTAATTACCTGGAAATATCCAACGCTAATCCAGTTTTTTGTTAAATGCGTTTGGTGTCCTTTTCATCAATTTCATCCTCGTAGTCATCATCATCGTCGTCATCGTCGTCATATTCATTCCGATTGTTCAATGCTGCTGCTTCTGCTTCTTCCTGCTCTTTCAGCTTCTTCTTTTCTACTTGCAGCTGTAGCTTATTATAAGTAGCGTAGAAGTTAAAGAAGGCCGCCATTGCAATCAACGTTGGAATACAAATGAAATAAAGAGCCGGATATCTAAGACCGATATAAACAAGAACTGCGGCTGCAATCAATGTAGAGAACACACGAATTGGGCGTGCTATAGTCAGCAATATAGAATTGGTCATCACTTGCTTGAAGCCCATTTGGTAATGAACCACAATGGAAAAGAAGTTAAACATGGATACCGACAAAAGTATCATCAGCACCAACATCAAAATACCAACAATTCTGAAGTTAGGCATTTGTGTCATGTAAACTGTTACATCAACGTACATAACAACGAACATCAATGTATAGATAACTCCTCCGAGCATACTTTTTACATAGTTCTCTTTATACCCCTGAAAAAATGTACGAAAAGTTCCTACATCCGTATTCCCCATTACCCATTTACGCACTACGGTAAATAAAGCGGCTGAAGCTGGAAACACCGTAAAGGGCGCTAAAATCCCCATTGCCCAGTTCAATGTAATTTGCTCGTTCGCTCCACCTGCGCCTGTCCCTAACATAATCATCTTTAAAACACCAAAAAACAAAAACGGGGCGGAACATAGTGCCCATAAGATATTACTGCCTGCGATACGTGAAATCCATTCTGTCACGCGGTATAAGCCGCCCATTGCTCCTTTAAACTCCAATTCCCTTCCTCCTCTGTCTCTTACATACTACATATCTTAACTATACCTCATTTGACCTCCTCATTTCCATAGCCCAACTTTCTGAATTATAGACTATCGTCTATACGTAAAGCCTTTATAGTCCATATATTAGGATTGTAACCATAAGAAATACCAAAATCCCCACATTCTAAAGGAGGTTATCTCATGTCTACACCTGTTGGCTTCGGCGGTTGGACTTCTACAGGCACGATCCTCGTATTGTTTATCTTGCTCGTTATCATCACTCGTACATTCGGATACTAATATCACACAAAACAAATTCGCGCCCTACTAAGGACATAACAATTCACCAAACATCCTTATATTTCAGCAAAAAGAAGACGAGAACCGCAATGCGGCATCTCGTCTTCTTTGGTATCTTGACGAAGTATTAATTATCGAAATCTTCACGTTTTGCAGGACGAGTGCTCGTGCTGCTTGGACGAGTGTATGGTTTACGCTCTGCGCTGCGGTTTGCACCACCGTCACGAGCTGGTGCGCCATCACGGTTGCCTTTATAGCCACCGCCATAGCCGCCACTGCCGCTACCGTAGTTGCTGCCACCGCTGCTATAGCCACCACGACTACCGCCACCGTTATTATCACGGTTACCACGGTATCCGCCACCGCTACCGCTGCCACCGGAAGTACCACGGTTTCCGCCATAACCACCATTAGGTTTACGGCCACTGCGGATATCGTTTTTGCCACCACGACGTTTAGCACGAATTGGATCTTCAGGAGTCAATTCAATTGCGGAATCCTTCTTGTCGCCAGTGAGAAGCTTCATAGCTGCGGACAACAATTGTACGGAATCATATTGCTCAAGCAATTGAATAGAAATTCCTTTGTACTCGTTCAACTCTCCACTTTCTACCACTTCAAGCAAACGCTCAGCAGTAACGCGTTGTTTACCTTCAATAGCTTCAGCCATTGTTGGCAAAGGTTTACGAGTAATCCGGTGACGAGTAACACGTTCGATCAAATGCAGGTGATCAATTTCGCGTGGAGTAACGAATGACCAAGCCGTACCTTCTTTACCTGCGCGTCCTGTACGACCAATACGGTGTACATAGCTTTCAGGATCTTGTGGCAAGTCAAAGTTAATTACGTGAGTTACGCCGGATACGTCCAGACCACGTGCCGCTACGTCAGTAGCTACCAGCACGTCAATGCTGCCATCACGGAATTTACGCATTACAGCATCACGTTGGTTCTGTGACAAGTCACCATGCAATCCATCAGCAGAATATCCGCGTTTTTGCAAAGCTTCAGCAAGCTCATCAACCCGGCGCTTAGTACGTCCGAATACGATAGCTAATTCAGGTGATTCCATATCAATCAAACGACTAAGAGCTTCAAACTTTTGACGCTCAGGCACTTCCACATAAGCTTGATCAATCAGTGGGGCACTGATTTGTTTCGGAATAACGGAGACATGTTGCGGGTTGTTAAGAAATTGTTGAGCTAGGCGTTGAATGTTTGGTGGCATTGTAGCAGAGAACAACATGGTTTGACGTTCTACAGGAACGAGCTTCAGGATAGTCTGAATATCTTCCATAAAGCCCATATCCAGCATTTCATCTGCTTCATCCAATACAACGGTTTGAACATCATCCAAACGGATCGTTTTACGGTTGATGTGATCGAGCAAACGACCAGGTGTACCAATAATGATTTGTGGTTTCTTTTTCAATCCACGGATTTGACGTCCAATATCCTGTCCGCCATAAATCGCCAACGAGCGAAGACCTTTGAAACGGCTTAGTTTGCCAATTTCTTCTGACACTTGGATGGCCAACTCACGTGTTGGTGCCATAATAAGGGCCAAGATTTTTTCGTCTTCACGGTTAATCTTCGAAATGAGGGGGATACCAAAAGCAGCAGTCTTACCTGTACCAGTCTGAGCTTGACCGATCAGATCCGACCCAGTCAATGCTAATGGGATCGACTGTTCCTGTATCGGTGTTGCCTCCTCAAATCCTAACTCTGTGATTGCTTGTAGCACTTTTGGCTCCAAGCCAAATTCTGCGAATGTTTTCAAATTATTCATGCTCCTTCTATACAGTGGACATTCCACATGCTTGTCTGTATTCTTAAGTAGCGGTAAACACATTTATAGGCTGTCCAATCATGCTCTATTTTCTGCATGATATAGCGCTTTTGGGACGAAAAGCCTCCCTAATCATCAGGTACCTTGTTGTACCTGAGCAACTGTAGCTTTACATCCGATGCAATGCAAAAATACCATTGTAACGTTCTACTCAAGAATATCCTATACATTATATCACAAACACATGTGAGAATACCAGTGGGTTCCTTTCTTTTCATTGCTTTCATGTTTTATTTTTTTAAATATATATATAAGGGTGGATTTACTTGTTAAGACAGATTTTGAATTGTTTGGTTGTTTTTTTAGGGGCAGCACTGATCGCCAGTGGATTTAATCTATTTTTAATTCCACACCGTTTACTAAGTGGTGGTGTATCTGGGCTTTCCATGTTAGTGGGTTATTTCACTCCATTAAACATAAGCCTCCTATACTTGCTCTTTAATATTCCTCTGCTGGCTGCAGGCTGGTTCCAGTTAGGCCGGAGATTTATTATTATGAGCATGTTGTCCGTTGTGTTTACAACCTGGTTCTTAACAGTGATTCCCGAGCATCTGGTGGCTACAGATATGCTGCTGTCCTCTGTGTTTGGCGGAGTTCTCGTTGGGATTGGCTGTGGTATCTCCTTCCGTGCAGGAGGTTCTTCCGGAGGTTTTGACATCTTGGGTTCAATTATCACTAAATACCGAGATTTCCCGGTCGGCAATGTAGTAGTAAGTTTAAATGGACTTGTTATCCTGGCGGCCGCTTATCTTGACCAGAACTGGAATTTAGCACTTTCATCAATGGTATCTATATATGTAACAGGTAAAGTGTTGGATATGATTCATATCAGCCACTTAAAGGTAACCGTATATATTGTAACAAACCGTACAGATGAATTACTACAACATCTAATAGGCCTTCAACGAGGTGTCACAAAGATTAAAACAGAAGGTGCTTATTCTCACGTTGAAAAGGACATGCTAATGACGGTAACAACCCGCTACGAACTTGCAGAGCTGCAACGTATCATCCGCACGACAGATCCTCAAGCTTTTGTAAATATTGTTGAAACAGTTGGTGTTATGGGTTCCTTCCGGAAAGACAAAATGAGGAAATAAAAATTCCTAGTATTGGAAAATGCACCAACCTCAGAATTATGATATATTATACACACGCAGAACCCTAACAATTTCATAAAGATTGAGATTTACCCCTCTTTTTTCCAAAGCACTTCGTTTTCCGATGAACACTGAATCTATTCAGAACTATCGAAAAAGGAAAGGGTGATTTTTGTGGAAATGGAAACGGTAAAACTGTCAGCAATCGTCATGAGGTGGTATCCTGATATGATGCCGTTTCTCAAACAGGACGAATTAAATTCAGTAATCGTTCTGCGAGACGGGCTAAGTATTCTGGAACCTGCAGATGCCATGGATATTATCCATTACAGCATCTGTGAACATCAGAATTCTGCGTATCTTCAATGAGCAAGCCGCAAGAGAAGTCTTGATAGTTGCCGCCTTGGGTTCGGCCCTGTTGCCGATTTAAGGCGGCATTTACTTTTTTCATACCGTTTCGAATCCATACATCTCGTTTATAAACAACAAAGGCGGTTTTTTATTCCCAATCTGAGCTAATATTGTTACAACACTGTTCTTTTTGGGAGCAACCGTTCCTATATAATTTAGGGGAAAGTACATAAAGGGAGAGAAAAACGAATGAACATCACCTGGGCTCTACTGATGATGGCCTTGGGAAGCGTAGGCGTACAACAGAACCAACATGACGCTGAAGTGGCGATCGCTTTGAAGTCCGCCATGAATCCCCCCATCATTGCACAACAAAACAACAATTCGAATGTAGCAACTCCAGCTCCAAGCGCTTCACCTGAAGCAACAAACTCAGAAAGTATGTTACACACCGATCCACAACCAGACGCACCCAAAGTAAAAGGCATTTATGTTACCGCCTACAGTGCTGGTGGGGAACGAATGGAAAAGCTGCTTACATTACTTGACCAAACCGAACTTAACTCAATGGTAATAGACATTAAGGACGATGCGGGTTATATCACGTATAAGACCGATAATACCGACCTCCAGAAGCTCGGTAACCCTCAGCCTTTTATTGGAGATATCAATAAGTTAATGGAACGTTTGAAGAAACATGATGTCTATCCTATCGCCCGGATTGTTGTTTTTAAAGACTCCATTCTTGCCAAAAAGAACCCGCAGATGTCTTTTGTTAATACTGATGGCACTGTATGGAAGAATAAAGGCGGCGACAGCTTTGTTAATCCTTATAATGAAGATGTGTGGAAATACAATGTGGATATCGCCAAGGAAGCTGTTAAGCTCGGCTTCAAAGAGATTCAGTTTGACTATGTTCGCTTTCCGGAAGGATTCGAAAAACGTGCTGATACCCTTAAATACACTAAAACCACTGACTCACGCGTAGAAATCGTATCTAATTTTGTTAAATATGCCAAAGCAGAGCTAGCTCCACTTGGTGTCCGTGTATCCGTAGATATTTTTGGATATGCCGCATCTGCCCCTGCTGAGGGTATTGGCCAAGACTTTGTTAAAATATCCAAGAATGTGGATGTTATCAGTCCAATGGTTTATCCAAGTCACTATTCAACCGGCTGGTTTGGCGTGAAAGAGCCCGACTTAGATCCTTACGCTACAATTAAAGGTTCCATGGTTGACACACATAAGAAGCTTGATCCACTGGGCAGCTACAAACCCGTTATTCGGCCTTGGATTCAAGACTTTACAGCAAGCTGGCTCGGAAGTGGTCATTATGTAAAATATGGTAAAAAACAGGTGGAAGATCAAATCCGCGCTTTAAAAGATGAGAACGTGGATGAGTTCCTTCTCTGGAACGCCAACAATCGCTATACTGCCGATGTTGATTACGAAAAACAATGAATACAGCCCTTATTATTTATAGCTGATCTGATATATGTATGCTAAAGACCCGGCGTCTGCCGGGTCTTTTAACGGAAACTTATTGAACTATTTAACCTATTCCTTGAAAAATCATAAAGAATGAGGCACAGAATTATGATACAGACCACCTCTTTAAAACAAAAGGCAGGACAATTTTTTCATATTTTATTCCCAATCCTTGTTACACAAATTGCTTTATCCGCGATCACCTTCTTTGATACTAATATGTCCGGTAAATTCGGAACCGTCGATCTGGCAGGAGTTGCGATAGGAACTAGTCTTTGGATTCCAATCCAAACCGGTCTCAGCGGTATTCTTATGGGGATCACACCTATTGTTTCACAGCTCATCGGGAGCAAAAAGGATAAGGATGTTGCCTTTCAAGTCACACAAGGTATTTGGCTGTCACTGATTGTTTCGATCATCGTCTTGCTAATTGGCAGCTTTGCCTTGTCACCTATTCTTAATTTTATGAACTTGGAGTCTGGTGTAAGAGATGTT
Source organism: Paenibacillus sp. FSL L8-0333 (assembly GCF_037965665.1). Taxonomy (NCBI): domain Bacteria; kingdom Bacillati; phylum Bacillota; class Bacilli; order Caryophanales; family Paenibacillaceae; genus Paenibacillus; species Paenibacillus sp. FSL L8-0333. The sequence continues at coordinate 2,365,092 of NZ_CP150186.1, read as the reverse complement.
GCTTTCCGCTTTCTCAGTGCTATTTCGTTCGGAATTATCCCCCTGTTTGGATATACGGTACTTCGTAGCTGTATAGACGCTTTAGGGCAAACACGCGTATCCATGTGTATTACACTAATAGCTTTGCCTGTAAATGTAGGTTTGAACTATTTGCTCATCTTCGGGAACTTCGGATTCCCTCGTCTCGGGGGCGTTGGTGCTGGGGTCGCTTCAGCTATTACCTATTGGGTTATATTTGCCGTTGCTCTACTGTTCATATATCGTTCTCAGGCCTTTGTAAATCTCAGATTATTCCGTAAGTTCTATTTTATATCGTTAAACAGCATTAAAGATTTGCTCAAAATCGGAGTACCCATCGGTTTCTCAATTTTTTTCGAAACAGCTGTCTTTTCCGCTGTAACCTTGTTAATGAGCCGATTTGATACCGTAACAATTGCCGCGCATCAGGCAGCAATCAATTTTGCAACAACACTTTATATGATTCCGCTCAGTATTTGCATCAGCCTTACCATCCTCGTCGGCTTCGAGACGGGGTCTGGCAGACAAAAAGATGCACGCCAATATGCCATAATGGGTATCGGACTGGCGGCAATCCTTTCGCTGGCCACAGCTTTATTACTCTTGTTTGCCGGAAATCATGTAGCTGGTCTATATTCAGATGAACCCGATGTCATCTCGTTAATTCAGCATTTCCTGATCTATGCAATCTTTTTTCAAATCTCAGATGCGATTGCTACACCTACTCAAGGTGCGCTTCGCGGATATAAGGATGTTAACCCAGCCTTTATCATTTGTTTTATTGCCTATTGGGTAATTGGTTTACCTACAGGTTATGTACTTGCAACTTACACAGATCTAGGAGCATTCGGCTACTGGATTGGTCTTATCACCGGTCTTGCCATCGGTGCGACCCTGCTATTGTCTCGGCTTATCAAAGTTCAACGGCGTTATGCCGCACAATACACACAGGAACAACCACAGAGTTAACGATCCATATTACACAAAAAAGGAACAGTGCGAATCTCGCAGCTGTTCCTTTTTATATATAGGGTCGCTAATTATTGGGAAAGACGGGAAGCCAGCTCATACAGCTCCAGGTCAAAGCCCTTTTTCGTATTTACAACGAGATCAATATCCGTAAGGGTTAATTCACCTTTGATGATACCACAAGCCTTGTCGGATTCACCTTCGATTAGCTTACGTACGGCAAAATCGCCAAGACGGCTAGCCAAATTCCGGTCTCCAGGAGTTGGTGTTCCACCACGTTGGATATGTCCGAGTACAGTAACACGTGCATCCAGAGAAGCATGACGGTCTTTCAGAGCTTGAGCCACATCTTCACCTTTGCCAACGCCTTCGGCAACAATTACGATACTGTGACGTTTACCTCTGATAAAATTATCGCGCATCCGGTCAGCAACTTCATTCAAATCATACGGCATTTCCGGCACAAGAATTGTTTCTGCTCCGGAAGCCAGTCCAGCATGCAGCGCGATATCGCCACAGTGGCGTCCCATAACCTCTACAATCGAAGAACGTTCATGGGAGGACATAGTGTCACGCAACTTGTTAATAGCGTCTACAACAACGCCAACCGCTGTATCAAACCCGATAGTGTAGTCTGTGAAGGAGATATCGTTATCAATCGTACCTGGCAAAGCCATAGTCTTGATACCGAGTTTACTTAATTTGTTAGCTCCTTTATAGGAACCATCTCCACCGATAACTACTAGACCATCGATACCCAGTTCATTAAGGATATCCGCGCCTTTTTGCTGTCCTTCCGGTTTCGTGAACTCCAGACATCTTGCAGACTGCAGAACAGTACCGCCACGTTGAATAATATCTCCTACACTGCGAAGATCCATTGGGAAGATATCGCGATTCAGCAGACCTTGATAACCACGTTGCACCCCAAATACCTCAATACCGAAATAAAGTGCGCTTCTTACAACCGCACGAACAGCGGCGTTCATTCCCTGTGAATCTCCACCACTAGTCAATACTGCGATTTTTTGAATTTTAGACATTCTGTTGTTCCTCCTTAAAATTGTGCGAAGCCTGATACTTCTTATAAAAATAACTTCGCGACATGGTTACAAAAAGCGTTTGCGTATCCAACGGCTGTTAGCGAAGAAGAACAGTCTTGTAAGCGGACTGCCTTTCATCAGGCTTTTAGATACAGAGCGAACTTCCCGCTGTTCGCTAACTTTCGGATCAGATAAATAAAGTGCCAGCAATCCCTCAATCACCATACGATGCATCGAAGACTCTGGAAGATTACGAACATCCTTACGGGCCCACTCAACCATTGCAGCGATCCGACTCAGCATGGTATCCGTGTCATCATAATAATTGCAGAAATTAAGATCACCGCCTGCTCGGTCCTCTTCCTGATCAATCAGATAATCCAGCATAATGTGCAGACCACATACATGCGGAAAATACGCGGCTCGAATCGAAGCCGCAGAAGCTTGGTTCAGCTTCGGATCACATGCGGATAGAAATAACATAAATACACCTAGCGTTGATCCCGTTGCAGCCGAAAATTCATTCCATTGCAGATGTGGTGCTCGACTGCCCTGTTCCTCCCACCACTCCTTCAGGGCTGTTTCCCTGAGTTCCGGGCGGATGTGCTTATACACTTGTAAATCTGTATAGAGCACAGCCAGTTCTCGAATCTCCGCTGCAGCAGCGGAATAACCTGGCAACAAAGAAATCATCTCTTGGCATTTGCGAACCAGCCTGTACAAATATCCGCCGTCATTCTGTTCACTTCGAAGCGCATAATAATTACCTGGCTCAGCATTTGGATCAATAGCATCCAGCATAGATTGATGCAGCAGCCTGAAATCTGCAGGATCAAGCGAAGTACTGCGATCACATAAGTTGTCCAGATAATCACTGATAGTTTGATAAGCAACAATTAGCGGAATCAGTATATGTTTCATCGATAAATTGCCGGCGGCATAAATACCACCGCCTATGCAATGAAACTCTTTAGTTTCAATGCTGGCAAGTGCTTGCTTCCGGAGCTCGGGATCGGGAATCCCGTTCGCATCTTGGCGCCAGAAATGGAGACATTCTCTCACTTCCGGCAGCACGTACTTATAGACCCTGTTCATAAGTCCCAGTGGACCACGCGGGCTAAGGTAACGGCCTTGCTCTAATTCACTCAATGACAGTGCCTCCACATTGTTGTCTCCTTATCCAAATCACCACTTATTATAATATGATCAGGCGTATTTGTACAAACAACAAAATCACTTTCGTAAAATCATGAAAGATTCAGAAATACAGCAGTTTTTAAAAACATCTCCTCATTGCTTTATGCTATACTAGGCATATTTCAATTTCGGAGGAGTGCAATCCATGTTTTCAAAACGGACCGGCAGCCTTTACAGCGATCAAAACTGGCTGCGTTCCTTTCTCTTTACCATATATGGTACCAGCGTCCTTGTAGTATCATACTTTCCTTTATTCTACACACATTTAGGGTTTAGCAGTTCTCAGATAGGCTACTTGTATTCTCTCGGCCCCCTTATCTCCATCCTATCCAATCTATTCTGGAGTATGATAAGCGATAAGTTAGGCACCGTTCGAAAGATCATGTTCATACTACTTGCGGGTCAATTAGTAACTGGTCTTCTATTAGCCAGAGCGACCGAATTTTCATCTGTCATGCTTATTTTGTCCTTCTTCTACTTCTTCTATTACCCAGTTTTTCCGCTTGCCGATACAATGGCTATCAAAGTTGCCGAAAGACACGGACGGAACTTCATTACCATTCGCGTTTTTGGCTCCTTAGGCTATTCTTTCTTTGCTCTAACCGTTGGCTATGCATTAAGAGCATTGGGCTCTACTTGGAGCTTGACCCTATGTATCATCATCATTATTGCTGCACTTTTAATTACCCTAGGACTTAAGGATGTTAAGAGACCTGCTGTTATAGAAACAACGAATCAAGATAAGGACACAGCTGAAGCTGATAATAGCAAAAATGGACTTAAAGATATATTGTTGCAAAAAGAGGTGCTGTGGTTCTTCGGGTGTGTGTTTGTACTCGCGTTAGGCCATAGAATGAACGAAGCCTTTCTGACGATCAGTCTAAAACAACTAGGCGCTGGTGAGGAAATCATTGGCTGGGCACTGCTCGCGTCAGCTCTTAGTGAGATCCCTGTATTATTTATCCTCAGCAGATACGGCGACAAATTCAAAGAATTGCCCTTGCTGGCCTTGGGGAGTCTGATGTATGCTCTGCGTTTTCTTTTGATGTCCCTAGCGGATCATCCAGGCTCAATGATTGCCATTCAAGCCATGCACAGTATATCATTTGGTGTTTTTTATGTAACATCTGTCCGTTATATCACCCGGATTATTCCGGATCGCCTTCGGGCAACAGGTCTTGCCATTTTCACCGTCGTTTGGTCAAGTGCGTCTGGGCTGCTTAGCGGTACCTTTGGCGGCATTATTTATCAAGAGGCGGGGCGTTATATTTTTTATATAGTGGCTACGGGTTTCAGCTTACTCGCTTTTGCAGGGTTTCTGGGACAGCATTTATTGAAATCCAACCTGGATCCGATCAATTATTTCAGAAAAAAGAACAAAAAAGCCTCCCTATAATTAGGGTTGGTATTATTTCATAATACAAAAAGGTCGTTGCACTCCCCTTCACTGGAGTGTAACGACTTTTTTCATTTTGGATAACTTCTATAGTGGGCGTAAAAAAACACAGTTCCCGAAAGAACTGTGTTCTGTAAGTTGGTAACCACTCTTGCAAGGGCTTGCCAAGTAAATTATATATTTGTAGCAGACAGCTTAACTGTCCTGCTGTTTCTTATAATTTTACTACGTTTTCAGCTTGCGGTCCACGACTACCATCAGTGATGTCGAATTCTACTTCTTGACCTTCGTCCAAAGTCTTGAATCCTTCACCTTGAATTGCTGAGAAGTGTACGAATACATCTTCGCCGCCTTCTACTTGAAGAAAACCATAACCTTTTTCTGCGTTAAACCATTTTACTGTACCTTTCAATTGAACAACCTCCTAAAAATAACCGCCATATATGGCGTATAACTATAGTATACTGCAATCTTCTGTTCAAATCAATCAAACCCAACCCTTAATATATGATTTAATTTGCTTTTCCCTTCTCCAGTGCGTTATCATTGAGCCAAAAGCCAAAAATCGCCAGGGTGGTAATGATAATGATCAAAAAACATGAAATATACAAAACAGACAAATGGAATATGATGACGGTAGAAGTTCAAGGCCGCTACATTGTACTCCGCGAAATTTCCGATCAATGGGGAGAAGAAACACATACCTTCCTGAGTCGTCCAGCGATGATGCAATGGGTGAATAACCGCTTCAACAAAGAATCTTATAAAGACAATGAAGAAGAGTACAAAAACATCATTGCAGCTTTCAAACAGGTATAACAGGAAATGAATAACGAAAATCTCACGATTTATGTTGTCCTAGTCCTCTGTCTAGGCGCAGTATTAATTATGACCAAGGATCGTGTCCCGCCGAAATTAAAGCGGGGCATGGCCATGGCAGCGGTCGTAATGATTCTGTTTGCTTTCATCTTTGTTATTTATAGCTTGTTGGCATAACTACCATATAAAGAAGACTAAATATTAATAATCAGGACTTAGCAGGACATAATAAGCTGACTCTACTTTTCAAAGAGGAGGACGTCATGCCTATTACACTCAAGTCCATCCCTCTTCTACTTGTGCTCAGCTTGCTACCGGGTGAAATATCATCCACAGTATTGCCGAGGGAGATTATGCCTACTACATCTCATCATTCTAGGAGGGTTTCTATGGAACAATTATTGAAGAGAAGTGAAGTACCTGCTGAGAATCGTTGGAAGCTTGAAGATATATTTGCCTCTCAGAAGGATTGGGATGCAGAATATGCTGAAGCTAAATCACTGATCAAAAAAGCTGCTGATTTCCAAGGTAAACTTGATTCCGCAGAAGCTGTGAAACAATGTTTTGAGCTGGATGACAAGCTGTCAGTCTCCACTGAGCGACTTTTTGTCTATGCTCATATGCGTCAGGATGAAGACACTGCTAATCCTGAATATCAAGCTTTGTCCTCCAAAGCGAAGAAGCTTGGGATCGAAGCAGGCGAAGCCTTTTCTTTTGTAACCCCAGAAATCTTGGCACTGCCTATTGAGAAGCTGGATCAATTTATTGCTGATCCTGAACTGTCCGCTTACACCTTCACTTTAAAAGAGATGAAACGTGAGAAAGCGCATGTATTGTCCAAGGCTGAGGAAGCTCTGCTTGCCCAAGTTGGAAACCTAGCACAAGCGCCTCAGAACATTTTTAGTATGCTGAACAACGCAGATCTGAAATTCCCTAAGATTAAAGATGAAGATGGCAAAGAGGTCGAGCTGACTCACGGCAACTATATCAAGTTCTTGGAAAGCTCCGATCGCGAGGTTCGCCGAAATGCTTTTAAAGCAGTCTATGACACCTATCGTAAGCAAAAAAACACCATCGCAGCAACGCTTAGCGCCAATGTGAACAAAAACGTCTTTTTCTCACACGTCCGCAAGTATCCATCTGTAATGGAAATGTCTCTTTACGGTGATAACATTCCAAAAGAGGTATACACCAACCTGATTGATACGATTCATGAGAGTCTTCCTTTAATGCACCGTTACATGAAGTTGCGTCAAAAGCTGCTTGGTGTGGATGAGTTACATATGTATGACCTATTTGCACCACTAGTAGATGAATATAAGCTGGATATCACGTACGAAGAAGCGAAGAAAATTACCAAAGAAGGCCTCAAACCGCTGGGTGAAGATTATCTGAATGTGCTGCAAAAAGGCTACGACAATGGCTGGATTGATGTCTATGAGAACGAGAATAAACGCTCTGGAGCTTACAGCTGGGGCCCTTATGGCACACACCCATACGTCCTGCTGAACCATAACGATAATCTGAACAGTATGTTTACTCTGGCACATGAGATGGGTCATGCTCTACACTCTTATTTTTCAGACAACGCTCTGAACTATCGGGATGCACAGTATACCATTTTCCTTGCAGAGGTTGCCTCGACTACCAATGAAGCTTTGCTTATGGATTATCTACTCAAAAAGTCTACAGATCCTAAGGAAAAAATGTATCTGCTCACTTACTATGCCGATCAATTCCGGACAACGATTTTCCGGCAAACGATGTTCGCAGAATTCGAAAAGATCATTCATCAGCGTGTTGAAGAGGGCGATTCGCTTACCCCACAAGATCTTTCGAGTATCTACTACGACCTGAATGTCAAATACTACGGCAAAGAAATGGTTGTAGATCAGGATATCGAGATGGAATGGGCACGAATTCCGCATTTCTATAACAGCTTCTATGTTTACAAATATGCAACAGGCTTCTCGGCAGCGACTAGCTTTGCCAAACAAATCCTTGAAGAAGGTAAACCGGCGGTAGATCGTTACCTCGGCTTCCTGAAGAGCGGTGGCAGTGATTACTCCATCAATATTTTGTCAAAAGCAGGCGTTGACATGTCGTCTCCTGAGCCGATTCGCGAAGCGATGAGTGTGTTCGAAAGTGTTATCGCGCAAATGGAACAGTTGACCAAATAAGGCAGAGAGCTTAGTATTACATTAATCCCTTGCCCTATCTGGGCAGGGGATTTTATATTGTTATATCCCCCTGAGGAGGAAGAATTCAATGAGAATTCAATGGTCACTAATTGCGGGTCTAATCTTCGCGCTGCTAACCGCCATATTCGCAGTCATCAACGTTGATCCCGTTCAAGTCAATTTCGGTTTTGATGTGGTTAATATACCACTTATACTCGTTATTCTTGGCTGCGCGTTAATTGGCGGAATCATCGTGGGCTCTTACGGCATTTTTCGTCAATACAAACTACAAAAGCAAATTAAAAGCTTAACTGCTGAGCTTACCAAGCTTCGTGATGCCGACACTTCACTGGATTCTTTTAACACAGACAATGATGGCTTAACAGGAGGGCTTAACTAATGATTACCATTCAACCTAATGAAGACTACATACTTTCCATCCTAAAAAAATTACTCGATACCCCCAGCCCAAGCGGTTTCACCGCACAGGTAATGACACTAGTTGCTGAAGAAGCAGCTGCGCTGAACATACCTTTAAGCTGGAATGAAAAAGGCGGCGTAATTCTTAACGTCCCGGGCCTAGATCCCTCTCGTACTATTGGCATCAGCGCTCACGTGGATACACTTGGTGCCATGGTCCGCTCGATTAAAGCTAATGGTACACTGCGTCTGACCTCAGTAGGCGGCTTCGCCATGCACAGCATTGAGAATGAATATTGCACGATCCATACCCGCAGCGGCAAAACTTATACAGGAACCATCTTAACCAGCCATCCATCTGTTCACGTATATCCAGACGCTCGTGACTTCAAACGATCAGAGGAGAACATGGAAGTACGTATTGATGAGCTGGTATCTTCTAAAGAAGACGTACTCAAGCTTGGCATTTCCGTCGGAGATTTCATTTCTTTCGATGCACGTGCAGTGATTACGCCTAGCGGCTACATTAAATCCCGTCATTTAGACGACAAGGCAAGCGTGGCTGCCCTTCTTGGATTACTGGAAAGTATTAAACGTGAAGGCTGGAAACCTCTCCACAACCTTTCTTTCCTCATCTCTAACTACGAGGAAGTGGGACATGGTACAGCTTGGATTCCTGGTGAAATCAATGAAATGATTGCCGTCGATATGGGCGCCATGGGTGATGATCTCAGCTGTAAAGAAACCGATGTATCCATCTGTGCAAAAGACTCTTCCGGCCCTTACGATTATGTTATGACAGGCCGTTTGATTGAACTGGCAGAGGCACTCGCGATTCCTTATGCAGTTGATATTTATCCTATGTACGGCTCCGATGCTTCCGCAGCGCTCAGAGGCGGAAACAATATCCGCGCAGCATTGATTGGCCCAGGTGTACATGCCTCCCACTCCATGGAACGTACGCATAAGCAAGCTGTAGTGAACACTGCTAAGCTTCTCGCTGCTTATGTGGGTACAAACTGAGGCTAGCTCTGGCAAGCTAAAACAGCTCTGGAGGCACAGACAGAGACTTATCGTCTCACTCCTGGTGTTATTGATAGCGGGGTTAGCGCTATCGTTGTTTCTGGTATTTAGAAATCACAAGGAAGATCCCTTTAAAGGTCTTCCTCACGCCTATAGCTTTTTGGAAACAGTGAGTGCAGATAATGTGCAGCTCTATATGATGTCACTTTCACCTGAAGATATTAAGCTCAGGGCCGCGGGTGTCCCTTTACGGCAAGTTAATGCATATGGGATTAACGGTGGTTTTTTCTATCAAGATGCGCTTTTATCCATGGCTATCATGAATGATACTCCAGTCAACGGGGCCCAGAAGGGTTATGGGTCTGGCTGGTTCAATGCTAAATACGCACGTGGAACTCTTGTCTGGGATGGTGCCACCCGCAACTTCTCCGTACAGGTTGTCTCTTCTGGAGAAGAATTGAAGATTACTGATCGCCAGCATTATTTTGCGCAAGGTGGCATTAGTATGAATCTGGGACACGAAGACTTATGGGAAGCGGCAGTAGCTGAAGAGCATCTTCCTTACGCTGATGAGAAACGCCTGCGTTCAGGCATGGTGTATGACAACACAGGAAAGCTCTGGCTGATTGTTACCCCAACGCTCTCAACAGCGGCAGATTTCCGCTCAGCGATCCTCCAGACAGTTCCTGCCAAGGGTCTGGAGGGTATCTTCTTGGACGGAGATGGCTCTTCCCAGATGAATGCGAAGGAAATCATTGTACCCGGCGATTCTCGGTCTGTAGTGCAAATGATTGCTGTGGACGGAACGAAATAAAAGAGTAGAAAAATAAAAGAGTAGAATTCTCCAATTAATGGAGGACCCTACTCTTTTTTTTGTTTATTGGTGGTTCGCTTGTTCTTCAACAGACACTGCCGGAATTTTCGGGGGTCAAACTCCTTCGGTGGGTGCTTATGGACCCAGATGACGTTATTCGCAAATTATTAGCCTTTGGAGCATTGTTTCGGACCCAAGCGACGTTATTCACGCTAAAAAGGAACGTATTGGGTGCTTTTAGTGTCAATAACGACTGTGGTGTCCGTTAAAATTCCAAATGTGCAATAATGCTGCGTTTAAGGTCAGTGGTGTCCGGATAGTACTTCGTAAGTATTAATGCAATCTAAAAGCTAGCATCAATCCCAGACTTGCTCCAGCTTATCTGAATAATAAGAAATGGCCTTACTGTAACTTCTTATCCCTTCATCCGCAGAGGTTTCTGCCAACAGCTTAAGCAGCAGCTCCATCGCTTGACTATGCTCTCCAAGATTGTGCAAGGTCATGGCTAGGAACGCCGGAAATTCCTTATTCTCCGGGTACTCCTGAACAGCCTGCATCAGAAGACCTTTTGACTTCTCGTATTCTCCGAGTGTCCGGTAGGTGCTGCCCAGTCCCAATAGAGCGCCAACTCTCTGCTCAGAGGGTAATCCTAACGCCAAGCTTTTCTCATAAAAGGGTACTGCCGCCCGCTCCAAACCCAGCACATCATGCGTCCAGGCCAATTGATATAGAAGTTCAGCGTCCCCAGCATTCTGCTCATATAGCTCAAACAACATCATTTTGGCTTCTTCCGCTTTACCAGCGTTGCGTAGGGCTACGGCAGCTTTAAGTTTATCTTCCACACAGAGCCCTCCCCTATTTTCATTAAAAGCCATCCAACTGGTTTAAGCCTTACCAGCGATTTTCTCCGCAAGCTCGTTCAGATAGGTCCAGCGTTCCATAAGACGCTCCAGCTCTGCTTCGGCTAGGCGTTGCTCCTCTACTAGCTCCTGCAGCCTTCCAGAGTCAGCAAAAGCCGCCTCCATCTGTACACTAATATCCGTCAAACGTTGCTCTGCAAGCTCAATTTGCTCATCAATGCCCTCATATTCACGCTGTTCCTTGAAGCTGAATTTGAGTTTTGTTTTGGGAGCCGTTGAAGATGCAGGGTTGCTGCCAGTGTCCGCGGCCTCTTTTCGCTTTGAGCTTCCATCTTCTTTGTTCGATTCTCCAATGCGTGACGGTACATTTTTGGCCAGCCATTCTTCATATTCCGTATAATCGCCAACGTGAATCCGGATATCGCCATTTTCAAAAGCAATCAGCTTATCTATCGTACGGTCCAAGAAATAACGGTCATGGGATACGGTAAAGACGACACCCGGAAATTCATCCAGATAATCTTCCAATACAGCCAATGTGCCGATATCCAAATCGTTCGTAGGTTCATCCAAAAGCAATACGTTAGGTGCTCCCATCAATACACGAAGCAGATACAAGCGTCTTTTTTCGCCCCCGGACAGCTTCGAGATCGGTGTCCATTGCATCGCAGGAGGGAACAAGAAGCGTTCCAGCATTTGACCCGCCGTAATCACACTGCCGTCTGCTGTCCGTATCACTTCTGCTTCTTCCTTCACGTATTCAATGGCACGCATACTGTCATCCATATCCTGATGCTCTTGTGTAAAGTAACCAAGCTTAACCGTAGCGCCAAGCTGAACTTCACCTTTATCGGGTTGCAGCTGACCTGCAATCATATTTAAGAGTGTTGATTTGCCGCTGCCGTTCGGGCCGACGATGCCCACTCTATCCTGGGGTACAGCGATATAGCTGAGATCTTTGATTAGCTGTCGACCATCCAACGCTTTCGACAGGTCATTAATTTCAATGATCTTGCGACCTAAACGTGTAGAAGCCACAGAAATATCCAATGAACCGTTCGAGCTGCTTCCTGTACTCTCTTTCAGCTTTTCGAAGCGGTCGATTCTTGCCTTCTGTTTTGTTGAACGGGCTTTGGCACCGCGACGAATCCAAGCCAGCTCTGTACGCAGCAGGTTCTTACGCTTCTGTTCGGCAGAGGCTTCTCGTTCTTCGCGATCGGCTTTAAGCTCTAGAAACCGTGAATAGTTAGCTTCATAACGATAAAGCTGGCCACCATCTAGCTCTAGCATGACACTAGCCACACGCTCCAGGAAGTAACGATCATGCGTCACCATCAAAAGAGCGCCGCGCCGTTTCTGCAAATATTGCTCCAGCCAAGCCACGGAATCCGTATCAATATGGTTGGTAGGCTCATCAAGAATCAGCAGTTCAGAGGGGGTAATCAGTGCAGCTGCCAGAGCTACACGTTTACGTTGTCCACCAGAAAGTGTGTCCATTAGCGCATCAAACTTTAAGATGCCTAGCTTGGTAAGCACACTTTTGGCTTCACTCTCCAAATGCCATGTTCCCGCAGCGTCGATCGCCTGCCCAATCTTTACTAGTTTTCCTTCCAGTTCAGCATTACCAGGCTGCTGTTCAAGTAGAGACATAGTCTCCATATACTCACGCATGGTAGCAAGGTCTGGATCATCCCCGGCGAACACTTGCTGCAAAACTGTATTCATAGGATCATAAGGAGGATTCTGCGCCAAATATTGTACTCTTACATTATTCCCGATGGCAATTTGCCCACCATCCGGAGTATCCAGACCGGCAATAATCCGTAAAAAGGTTGATTTACCCGTTCCATTCACACCGATCAAGCCAATTTTATCCCGATCGTCCATACCAAATGAAGCTTCGCTAAAGAGTACTTTCTCGCCATAACTCTTGGAAAGATGTTCCACGGTCATAATATTCATGCTATTTCCTCGCTTGCCTTATATTTTCATAAAACCGGCCGCATCTAACCAATGCTATTTATCCGGTCTATCATCCTATCCAAAATTCAGGTGATCATGGCCCCTCTAATAAAAAGACCAGCAGCGAAATCAGCGCGTTTATACGCGTCCTCCTCCGTAAAAGACGGATCAAATAAGATATCCATCTTCAAACGATCCAACATCCCTATGTAGGACTGTGCCATAAGCTCAGGCTCGGATGCTCCACCTTCTAATAATACCTTGACCACATCTTGCATGTATTGCTCCATAAATTGTGTCATATACGCCACTAATTCAGGATTATTGTTAGGGGCACGGAAAAAGAGCTTCGTATGCCGCTTGCGTTCATAATAATAATTCAGGTGATGTTTAGCAATGATCGACAGTTTACCGGCCAAAGTATCACTAGCCTTCAGCCTTTCCTGTAATTGCAGGAGAAATCCCTCACAATCGCGGCGCGTCACTGCCATGAATAATTCTTCCTTGCTCTTGAAGTATAAATAAACGGTGCCCTTTGCTATCCCGGCTTGCTCCGCCACTTCCGACATCTTCGTTTCGTAAAATCCACCTGAACCGAAGAGCTCGTATGCGGCATCCAGAATAGCAGTATGTTTTTGATTGGATGCGCTACTCATCGGTCCCTCCCTAAACTGTGCCGTTCAAAGCTTAAATTCAAATGCTAAATGATCATGCTCAGCAGTAAGGCAGCTGCACCGCCGAGGATAGAGCTGATGACATTGACTGCATCATTGCTCATCCACTTCCAGCCTCTTGCGTGTACAGCTGGAGCCCCACAATGCTGTGAGCCTTCCACTTCGCGGCCGCATACGGTACAGCGGTTCATCTGCTGCACGGTTGCACCAAGGATAGAGTCGGCAAAGGCGCCGACTAGTCCTCCGGCAAGTCCTGCTAGGGTAAGCAGCACGAAAGAGTGATCCGGCATGCCGGATATCATTCGCAGCAGCCAAGCTGACGCACCGATGAGTGCGCCTCCTGCTGCTGCCGCCAGCGTACCCAAGCTGGATACACCTCCCGAAGCTCCGGCAGCAAGAACTTTACCCGTAAGGACAGAACGAGGCGGTTTCTTGCTCAGTGTTCCGATCTCCGTAGCCCATGTATCCGAGGTTACTGTAGCCATTACACCAATAAATAGGAACCCCCACAGCTCATGCGGGAAGATCGCATTCAGGAGAACCAGAACCATGCCAAGTCCACCGTTAGCAAAGACCTGCCCGGCATCGCGGCGGCCCGTCTTAGCATACGTCAGCTCTAATTCTGCTTTATTATCATGATGAAGTTTGGACAGCAGGCTTGAAGTGATGAAGAAGATCAGCAATATCCCAAACCAAAAAGCATTTCCGGCACCAAAATAAATAGTGCCCATCACTACCGCGGCAATCATGCCAGAGAGACTTAAAGACTGCTTCCAATATGCCGCTCCCGCAACAATCAAAGCGCCTAAAGCGCCAATAACCCACTGCATAGATTCATCTCCAACAGATCTATTAACCGATCAGGCAAGTCCCCATCAGCTTGTCGCCCCAGTACAGCTCGAAAGCGTCGCCAGCTACAGTAGGACCCACGCCTGCCGGAGTACCTGTAAATATCACATCGTCTTTCCCTAACCCGTAGCGCTCGGCGATAAAATCAACAATTTTTTGAAGTGAAAAAATCATGTTTTTAACATTGCCGCGTTGTACTTCCACCCCGTTTTTCACCACTGTAAAATCAGTTCCCTCCAGCTCTTCCTTATCTGGAAACGCTATGTAAGGGGTGAGTGGTGCGGCATTTTTAAAGCCTTTAGCTGGCGTCCATGGCAAACCTTTCTTCTGCAGATCATTATGCACATCACGCAGCGTGAAATCCAGTCCCAGTGCCATTACATCTACCAGATCCTCCACGCTCATGCCTGGTGTATAATCACGTGCAATACGCAGTACAAGTTCACCTTCATAATGAATCTGACCCGCATCCTTTGGCAGCTTAATTACTGCTTTATCGAGGGAAACAGCCGCATGTGAGGGCTTCATGAAAATGAGCGGCTCCACTGGCACATTGTTACCCAATTCCTCCGCGTGTAGCTTGTAGTTGCGTCCAACACAATAAAGATTATTAACAGCAGCGCACATAAACAGTCAGCTCTCTTTCCCATCGATTTGGATTATTTATACCTTCAGAAAGGTGTCGCCCCATATATCCGGGCGGTTTGTACAGATCATTATATCAGAATGCATGTCGGCTAAGCGACGCATCTCTTTCGCTTTGTTCACAGTCCAAGCCATAATTTCCACCCCTCGCTCGGACAAAAGCTTAGCCAGTCTAGGATTCAGACGCGAGAAGCTAATCGAAAGTAAAGAGCAATCCAGTTCATGCAGCCTGCGTGCGGGATTGCCAAATCTGGAATCAAAGATCAATCCGGTGCGAAAACGGGAATCAATTTCCTTGACTTTTTTTAATGCTCCAGTATCAAAAGAGGTCAAGATTACGTCGTCCCGCATACCTTTTGCAGAAATAAGATCCGTCACCGTCTTCTCAATGCCAGGATACATATCTCCCACTGTTTTCAGTTCAATATTCAGACGCAATCTTCCGGAGGCTAGTGACAGCACCTCTTCCAAAGAAGGCACCCGCTCGCCCTGAAAAGAACGCCCTTTCCAGCTCCCCGCATCCAGACGCCGGATATATTCCCAGTCCATGTTCTTCACCTTGCCATGACCATTGGTCGTCCGGTCCAACGTATAATCATGAATGACAACAGGAACGCCGTCTTTGGAGAGCTGGACATCAATTTCCATCCAGTGGACATAGGGCATGGCAATCGCCATCCGAATGGCTGCCAATGTATTCTCTGGAGCTTTACCGGAAAACCCTCGATGGGCTACACACAAATTGTTCATCATAAGGACCTCCCAGGAACCCTATTTGGTAACTTGAGTGACTTTACCGTCGCTGCCGATCTTTACCCGTCCTGCGGATAGAGCTTCTACTCTTTTTAACAAAAGTTGTCCATCCACTGCGTTCATCGGCACAGGCTGTGCTAGCTCGGCTTTCATAGGCTTCAGCTTTAGGGAACATTGACCTTTTACACTACATTCCGCCTGAAAAACCGCAGTTTCCCAAGTGGCAGGCACTGTAGATCTCGTAAAAATAAAATTCCCGGTGCTGTAGGCAATCCATTTGCCCTTATATGGCTCCACGCCTTGTAGCACGTGTGGATGGCCGCCAATGACAAGATCGGCTCCTGCATCGATAAAGCTATGGCCCAGCGACTGTTGCGTTTTATCATATTGTTCTACCCGTTCTTTACCCCAATGGACAACTACGACCACCAAATCGGCTTTCTTTTTGGCTGCAGCAATAGCCTTCAGTCCTTCTGCACTATCGTATACGGAGGCAAGTCCCGGCTTATTTTTTCCTGCCATCCAATCCGACGCAGGAATCACCCGGGTGAATCCCAGCAAAGCGATCTTAATGCCCTTACGTTCAAAATATTGCGCCGAATATGCTTCTTTACTGTTAAGCCCCGCACCCACATAAGGAATTCCTCTTTCAGCAAGGTGGTTAAGGGTATCCCGCAAGCCTTGCTCTCCTTGATCAAGCGTGTGATTATTCGCCATATTTACTGCGTCCACACCAGCTGACTTAAGCGCATCCAGAGCGAGTGGTGATCCTTTGAATACAAATTGCTTATTAGTGGCACTTACGCCACCTGTGGTCACTGGAGTTTCCAGATTCAAGATCGTAAGATCATCTTTCTTGAACAGACCCTCCAATGCGGCATACGAATAATCATAACCTTTCTTCTCCAGCAGTTCTCCAGCTTTCCCGGAAAATATAACATCTCCACCAAAATTCAAAGTCACCGTCTTACCAGACGCGTCATCATCTGACGGCAGACCAGACACAGGATCATTATTTGCCGCTTCCGAGCTGTCCTCATCCTTCGCAGGGGTCGCTGTCGCTTCAGGAGCTTGTGTTTCAATGATCTCTTCGGGCTCCTCCTGCGGTGTAGGCGTTGGCTCTGGAGTTGCCGTAGGAGAAGGGCTTGGCGTCTCTGTAGCTTCAGGCGTTGCAACTGCAACCACCGGAGGTGCTGTCTGAGGCTGATCACTACTCTCCGGTATAGGCGTAGCTGTCGCTTCTGCAACCGGAGGCGGTGAGGCGCTTTTCTTGTCAGGGTCATTCGTAAAGCTATAAGTCAATAACACGGTAATCATCAGAAGAAGACCTGCATTGATCCAAGCCCAGGCCGTTCTGCGCTTGCGTTTGCTCTTATGTTTGTTCTTTTGTCTAGAACGCGATCGCGGCGGATACATGGTTTCTGTGATCTCCTCTACTCTCAAATTGTTTTTATTATAGCATATCTATCACAGCACCCTACAAATAAGAGAGTCGATAGAAATAGAAAATTTTACTAACTAAAGAAAAACAGTGAAGCGCCTCATGCTTCGCTTCACTGTTTTATTTAGTCATCGTACTCACATTTCATTCATTAGCTGTTTAGCAACGCTTTCCGCAATAAGCTTGGACTGCTTGATGCAATCCGGCATTGCTATGCCATTAAATCCGGCGCCAATGACATACACACCAGGAAGCGAAGCTGCTAATTCTTTGCGGAATTCGGTAATATTATCAAGATGTCCTATAGGATACTGCGGCATGGAATGCTCTAAGCGGGTGATTTCCGTAAATATTGGATTCGCAGTAATGCCCATGATCTCTCGCAAATCTTTAAGTACAAGCTCCGTCAAAGCCTCACCAGGCAGCTGAACATTCTGTTCATCATCAGAACGACCCACATAACAGCGTAAAAGCACCTTATCATCAGGAGCCGTATGCGGCCATTTCGTAGATGTCCATGTGCAGGCAGTAATATTTCGCCCTTCTTTACGAGGCACAAAAAAACCCGATCCATCATATTCGTTAACAATATCCTTTTTGTTAAAAGCCATGACTAGATTCGCTACTGAAACATAATCCACCGCTTCCAGCGCTGTAACATCCATATAGGGACGAAGTAAGTCAGCAGCCGAAAAATTAGGCGCAGTGATATATACATCATCCGCAAGCAACCGTTCGCCATTCTCCAGCTCTACCTCATAGATAGAAGGACTCCCAGCAGCCTGAATAGAAACTACGTTAGACTCCGTCCGTTGTTCTACATCATGCAGCTCATAAATCAGACTATGCACGAGACTTTGCAGCCCTTTGCGGAACGTGAGGAAGGTACTCTGTGTAGTACCTTCCTGTGCCTTTTTATTCTTTCGCCCTGTGCGCATTCCACGAATAAGGCTCCCATACTGCTGCTCTAATTCTCCAAATTGCGGAAATGTAGCTTGCAGGCTAATCTTTTGTATATCTCCGCCGTACATGCCAGAAAGGAGCGGCTCAGTTAAATTCTCCAGCACTTCAGATCCTAGACGTCGCGCAATAAGCTCACCAAGCGATTCGTCCTCATCATTACGCCGCGGAGGAAGAATAAAATCCATCATCGCACGTATTTTGCCCCCAAACGAAACTAACCCACTTGATAAAAAAGGTTTCAGTTCGGTAGGGATACCGAGTACAAGACCGGTTGGCAGAGGATTAAGCTTGTCCCGCTGCAAGATATATCGCTTCTTAGCAAGAGGGTTGGAGGATACCAGCTCGTGATCCAATTCCAATTCCTTAGCCAGCTCGCACATCTCCGCCCTTTCCGCTAGAAATGAATCTGGGCCCTTTTCAATCACAAAACCATCGCGATGTAAGGTTTCAATCTTTCCACCGAGGTTTTTCTCTTTCTCAAGCAAGACTATATCAGGCTTAATACCCGCTTCTTTATAAAATTTACGAATATAAAAGGCGGCGCTGAGTCCGCTCAGCCCTCCGCCTATGATAACAATTTTTCTTGTGGGGCCAATCATGATTGAGCGGCCTTCATCTGCTCCAGTCGTTTACGAATTACATCGCTCAATACAGACATATATGCGGGATCACTATTCAGTGAGTCAATCCGCATAAGACGCATATCAAGCTCCGAAGCTACGGCTGTTGCCTCAATATCAAGATCGTACAGTACCTCTAAATGATCGGATACGAATCCGATAGGGGCCACCAATACGTATTCCACCTGTTCTTTACTAAGCTGTTGCAGCGTGTCCAGAATATCCGGACCGAGCCACGGTTCAGCTGTGCGACCAGCACTTTGCCAAGTAAACTGCCAGTTGGTTACGCCTGCCTGAGCTGCAATTGCTTGCGAAGTTTCCAGCAGTTGATCCCGATATGGATCACCCATAGCCAGAATACGTTCTGGAAGACTATGAGCGCTGAATAATACGCGAATCTCATCACGGGTCGCGCCTGCTTCAATATATTGATCCAGCTTCGCCGACACTCTTTGGCTTAACACATCGATCAATTCAGGATGCATATGGTAACTCTCTACAAAACCCATGTCAATCTTGCATGCATCAGCCTTTTCCTGTGCACGCTTGATGTAGCTCCCCACACTCATACTGGAATAGTGTGGCGCCAAAACAATACCCACTGCTTGAGTAATGCCATCCTTCGCCATAGCCTCCACGCCGTCCTCAATAAAGGGACTGGCATGCTTCAAGCCTTGATAGCAGACAAATTCAACATCTGCTCCCGCTTTATCCGCATTTAATGCTGCTTGTAAAGCTTCTACTTGCCGGTCTGTATTCTCCCGCAGTGGGAATACCCCCCCGACGATTGCTTCATAACGGTCGGTTAACTCTTTAAGCTGCTCCGCTGTTGGCGGATTCCCCCGTCTAATATGCGTGTAATAAGCTTTAACATCTTCTAGGCTCTTAGGAGTGCCATACGACATGACGAGAACACCTATTTTTACTGTCACGGATTCCGTCCCCTTTACAATTTAATAGCGTGGAACATATAAATTCTTATATTTTTTACGAACGTTGCTTAGCCGTTTTTTGTAATACTTCCTGAGAATAAGTGTGAATATACTCCGTCAATTCTCTAAGTTTATCTAATGAAGCCTCCGGGAATAATCCATGGCCCAGATTGAAGATATAACCTGGCTCAAGCACACCTTCATCGATCAGTGCTTTCGCGCGTTCCTTCAAAAGGTCCATCGGAGCTGTAAGCAAATATGGATCAAGATTTCCTTGAATCGCAAATTTATTGCCTGTTCTGCGTCGGCCTTCAGTCAAGCTAACACGCCAATCCAGCCCGATTACGTCTGCTTGAAGCTTCGTAAGACTTGGCAGCAATTCTCCAGAGCTCACACCAGGAAAGTATATTTTCGGTACATCAAGATCAGATAATTCGGAAAAAATACGAGAAACCGTCGGCAGCACATACGTTTCAAAATCGCGTGGAGCAAGCGCACCAACCCAACTGTCGAACAATTGGAAGGCCTTTCCTCCACTCCGCACATGACTTCGGAGGTACGTGATAATCATATCGCCCAGCTTGTCCATCAGCATTTCCCAGACACGGGGTTCACTGTACATTAGCTCTTTCGTACGGATATATCCTTTGGAAGGTCTACCTTCGATCAAATAGCTGGCAATTGTAAACGGCGCGCCTGCAAAAGTGATCAAAGGAACGTCCAGTTCCTTATCGAGAATAGCAATCGTTTCCAAAATGTGGCTCAGATCACCCTCCACATCAATGGGTTTTAGTCTCTCCACATCAGCTGCACTACGGATCGGATTCTCAATCACTGGACCGATCTCCTTAACGATATCGAATTTCACTCCGATTGAAGCAACTGGATTCATAATGTCGGAATACAAAATGGCCGCATCCACACCCAGCTTGCGAACGGGCATCATGGTTACTTCTGCCGCCAGCTCAGGCTGCTTGCAGATTTCAAGCAACGAATACTTTTCCTTGATTTTACGGTACTCGGGATCATAACGGCCGGCCTGCCGCATGTACCATACGGGAACGTGCTCCGTGTCCTGCTTTCTACAGGCGCGGATAAAAGTGTCATTGTAGGTCATGATAAGATCTCCATTATATTTTATTAGATTTTTTTAATCGGCATATCTACTATTATGCCCTTTTTAAAAGCTTGTAACAACTAATACGAAGAGTTTGGAATGACAATCCTATGACATTACTATGACATGTGTTGCACACATTAAGCTGCAAAAAATGATATACTGATAAAATGGCATTTTTTCCGTGAATCATATATTCTCTGAAATTCTTTGAAAGGATGTGAAAGCACTATGAAGAAATGGGAGACCTGGAAGGTCAACCTCTTAGTGCTTTGGTTCGGGCAATTTTTGGTGAATGCTGGAATGACAATGATTACACCCTTCCTGACCTTGTACCTTGCGAAGGATCTTGGTGTCCAGGGTGAACATGAAATTGGAATCTGGGCGGGACTTATTTTTGCCGCAAACTTCTTAACCTCTTTCATATTCCAGCCATTATGGGGCAAGCTTGCAGACAAGTATGGCCGTAAGATCATGTTGCTGCGTTCCAGCTTTGGGATGGCTATTGTCATGGTATTAATGGGCTTCGCACAATCCCCTTTACAGCTGCTCCTGCTCCGTCTCTTAAACGGTACAATCTCTGGCTTCAATCCCGCCTCCATCGCACTGGTGTCAGGTACTACCCCCAAAGAACGTATGGGCTTCTCCATGGGATTAATGCAATCAGGATCTGTAGCAGGAACAATTCTAGGGCCACTGATTGGTGGCTTACTTGCCGATTTAATCGGATTTCGGCCGATTTTTTATGTCGTTGGGGCCTTGCTCTTTATCGCCTCTCTCCTGGCATTATTTCTTGTTAAGGAAAAATTCGACCGCGCCGAAGCTGCACAGGAGCCGCAGGTTTCTGTACTCGCAGGTTTGAAGGAATTAATCAAAATCCCTCAGCTGCCAGCTCTATTCGGTGTAACCTTTCTGCTGCAATTTGCAATGATTAGTCCTATGGCCTTGTTGCCACTTTATGTAGAAAAATTAAATGGACCCGCCGAGAATATAGCCTTCTTGGCCGGAATGGTCAGTGCCGTTACAGGGATCTCCAATATGCTGGCTTCTCCCTTGCTTGGTAAGCTAAGTGACAAAGTCGGCGCACATCGTATTCTGACCTATGCGTTAATTGGCGCTTCACTATTCCTAATTCCGCAGGCATTCGTAACTAGTGTCTGGCAGCTGATTATAGTCCGTTTCCTAATGGGAGTCTTCATGGGTGGACTGTTGCCCAGCGTTAATGCGCTTATCCGCTCCTATACCCCTGACGGAAAAGAAAGCCGCGCATTCGGCTTCAACAGCAGTACATTGGCGCTAGGCAATATGCTGGGAGCTATCTTGGGCGGCTTTCTATCAGGTTACATCGGAATTGAGGGGCTTTTCATTATATCCGGCTGCTTGCTGCTGGTTAATACGATTTGGGTTCGATTGAAGCTGTACAAAGTAACAACACCGCGGTTATTTCGCTAATCAGCTATTTCACCATCGCTAGCGCCAATCCATCATAGGCAGGCAGACATGTACTGATAAGACGTTCATCCGTGGCGATCATCTCATTGAAGTGGCGCACAGCCAGGATGGCAGGACCATTTCTATCTGTATTTAAGGTCCGTCCACGGAGAAAAATATTATCACCCGCAATGATCGCTCCTGGATTGGCCAGCTTGATGGCATATTCCAAGTAGTTAGTGTAGTTCAACTTATCTGCGTCAATGAAAAAGAAATCGAACCTAGCGCCCTCTGCTTCCAGTGCCTTCAGGCTGTCCATTGCGGGTCCTATTCTATACTCCGTAGTATCCCCGAAGCCTGCCAGCTCTAAATTACGGCGGGCAAGCTCGGCATAGTCGGCTCTCAGCTCTAGCGAAGTCAGTGTGCCGCCTTCAGAGAAACCGCGGGACAAGCAAATTCCGCTGTAACCGCCAAGTGCGCCAATTTCCAAAATACGCTTAGAGCGAGACAGTCTAACAAGCATGGTGAGCAGTCTTCCGTACCCCGGCTCGACAGACACCGGCGGCATGCCTGCTTGGACGATTGCTTCTTTTACTTGAAGCAGAATTTCGTCCTCTGTATAAAGTTGTTCACTGTATTCTTCTTGCGTAAGCATAAAGATTCTCCTTTGAGGATCCCCCGTTTGCTCATAGTAAGGGATGACGGGGAACATTTTATGATTTATGGAATGCCGGGCATTGTGAAGTGTCCCACATTCCCCTATACTTGTATGGATGCTTTAAAGGACGACAATGTCGTCTCTTCTTATTGTACTGGCTTTTTGTATTTATCTACAAGTTAAACGGAGTTGAGAGTATTTGAGCAAATTACAATTAATCGCTACTGCCCCTATGGGTTTAGAAGCTGTGGTAGCGCGCGAATTAAACGAACTGGGTTATGAGACCAAGGTCGAGAACGGACGAGTATTATTCAGCGGTGATTACATCGATATCTGTCGCTGTAACTTGTGGCTGCGTACATCTGACCGCGTATTGGTTAAAATGGGCCAATTCCCTGCTAAAACCTTTGACGAGTTATTCGAAGGGGTTAAAGCTTTGCCTTGGGAAGACTGGATTCCAGAGAATGGAGAATTCCCGGTTGAAGGACGGTCCCATAAATCACAACTAACGAGTGTACCCGCTTGCCAAGGGATTGTCAAAAAAGCAATCGTCGAGAAGCTGAAGCTTTCGTATCATACAGACTGGTTCCCGGAGAACGGTCCTCGATATGTGATCGAAGTGATTTTATTAAATGACATCGCTTTGATCACATTAGATACCACAGGACCCGCGCTTCACAAACGTGGTTACCGCAGACATGCAACAGAGGCTCCACTGAAGGAAACAATGGCTGCTGCACTAATCCAGCTTAGCCGCTGGAATGGCCATCGGCCGCTGTTCGACCCATGTTGTGGTTCGGGAACACTGTTAATTGAAGCCGCCATGATCGCTTGGAATATTGCTCCAGGACTACGCCGCTCATTTCCATCTGAAAATTGGCCAGTCATTCCGAAACATCTTTGGGAAGAGGCTCGCGAAGAAGCTTTCGATGCTGTGCGCGACGATTATCCTTTGCAATTAACGGGTACGGACATCGATCCAGAAGCAATTGAAATTGCTGAAGCCGCCGCCAAGAGTGCTGGACTGTCCGGAGAAATCACCTTCAAAGTGATGGCTGCCGCCAAAGCAAGACCTGAAGGAGAATATGGTTGTATCATCACCAACCCTCCATATGGTGAACGGATCAGTAATGACAAAGAAGTGGAGAAGCTGACCCGCCAGTTTGGTGAAATGATGATATATCTGCCAACATGGTCATTTTTTGCGATTAGCCCTTACAAGGAATTCGAACAATTTTACGGTCGTAAGGCAGACAAACGCCGCAAACTGTATAACGGACGTATCGAGTGTCAATATTATCAATACTTGGGTCCACTTCCACCTAGAAATCCGAAATAATTAGGATCACCATTGGTTTGAATGCAGAACGGACATCTACCTCGTATCGTATGAGGAGGGTGTCCGTTTTTCTCCGAGTATAAGACAGTTTTGGTTTAACACCCATCCTTTACGCTCTTATATTTCTAAGAGAAACGTTTGTCATCTAAAAAAGACAACAACGTTGTTTCTTCTCGTTTTATTTATTTTCTGTGCTAGGAGGCTTCAAAATGTCAGTTTTTCCATCAAGTCGGAGCAGCACAACCGTAACAAGTACAATAGCTGCTGTGATTCGCTCCCGATATATCGGTTATCTCCTTTTTCTTGGCATCATGCTGGCCAAGTTATTATTTCTGCATAGTGGGCTGCATGCTCCCAATATAGATATGAACCGGCAGGACAAATGGATTGCTGTAGGTTCAGTCATGTTATTGTCTTTTTGGACCCTGTGGCTTCCCCGCCGGGGACAGACGATAACGTTGTTAAGTATAAACTTGCTTCTGACGCTGCTTATTTATTCGGATATCGTCTACTATCGTTATTTTAAGGATTTTATCACGGTACCCGTATTGTTTCAGGCTGGACAGATGGATGCGCTTGGTGGAAGTATCTTCGCCCTACTGCGTCCTTCCGATCTTTATTTGTTCGCTGACTGGCTATTTCTTATTGCATACGGAATCGGCGTAGGATTATACCGCCGCAAATCCCATACATACTTGTCTAATGCCGTCCCTCGCCGTTATGGGCAATCTCACTCTTATTCTCAAACCGGTTATTCCCGCCGCTCTTCACGCCTAAGCAGGACGCTAAAAAGAAGCGTGAATGGGATCGTTGCTCTGGTGCTAGGTTGCGTGCTGACCTTTGGACCTATCCACACCTACGCTACTACCTGGGCTAAAGATCTATTCACTGGCAACTGGTGGAGTCTCGCCATGTATAACGTAACCGGACTAATCGGTTTTCACGGTTATGATATTTACTTATATGCTAAAGATCATCTAGGTCCGCAGCCCGAGCTTTCACAAGAAGAAGCCACCTCGATGCAGCTCTGGTTCAATGAACAAAACACTGAGCAAAGTGCCAATAATGACAGCTTTGGAAAATACAGCGGAAGCAACATTGTTGTTATTCAAGCTGAAGCTTTTATGAACTTTGTAGTTGGACGCTCAATATCCGGCCAGGAGATCACGCCTAATCTGAACGCTCTAATCAAAGAAAACACCTATTTCAGCAATTACTACCATCAGACCTCACAAGGCCGAACTTCCGATGCGGATTTCACGTCCAACGCTTCCCTGTACCCGCTGGTCTCCGGCTCGGTATTTGTCCGTTACCCGGATCATCAGTTTGACACGCTGCCTGCTATTTTGAAATCAAAGGGCTACAGTACCAATGCTTTTCATGCGTACGAAGGCAGCTTCTGGAATCGGCAGATTATGTATAACGCGATGGGTTATGACCATTTTTATAACAAAAAAGACTATACAATAGACGAACCTCTAGGCTGGTCTCTGGGTGACAAATCCTTTTTACGGCAATCCCTCGATATTATGAACACTTCAGAAACGATACAGCAGCCTTTTTATTCATTTTTGACTACACTATCCAGCCATCATCCTTATTCTCTCCCTGCAGATAAACAAGGGCTTGATACTGGAGAGTTCAAGGGCACGATCTTCGGAGATTATTTGCAGGCTGTTCACTATACGGATGAAGCTTTAGGGGAAATGGTCAAAGAGATGAAGCAGCGTGGGCTGTGGGATAATACCATTGTTGCTTTCTATGGAGATCATGATAATTCGATCCAGGAGATCGCTTATTACGAACAATTTCTCGGCAAAAGCCTTAGCGCACTCGATATGCAGCAAATAATGCATCAGGTTCCCTTGCTCATTCATCTGCCAGGCTCTAACGCCTCTGTCCTAGATTCAGCTCCAGCTGGTCAGTTGGATCTTACACCTTCCTTGCTCCATTTGCTGGGGATCTCACGTGATCCTTATTATCTCATGGGCAATAATCTGTTTAGCGGGCATGAGCGTCTTGTAACGCTGCGATCCGGCGCCTATGCCGATGCAAAGCTGTCTTATCTCCCCAGCGAGAATGGGCAATTTGCCAGCGGAACCTGTTATAGTCTCGAAAGCCGCGAAGCCGTGGACGTAGGGGAGTGCAGCATCGGGTATGAGACCAGCAAGCTCCGCCTACAGATCTCCGACGATATCATGAAATATGATGGAATCAAAAAGCTTAAGAATACACAATCTGCACCTTAAGATTATATCCCGTTAAATGAAGAGACTGTCCACAAAACTATCGAAAAAGGCTGCTGCGACATCCTTTGTATTTTGGACATTTACTCCTTGATCGTTGTTGGAAGCACGTTGGGTTTTCCGACTTAGATACGCGAAGTATCTCACTAACGGACACAGCTGACCTTAAACCCAGCAATATCCGAGATTTGGAATGCTAACGGACTCCAGAGCAGCTATTAGCCTGAAAAACGCCGATATGAGCCTCTTTTCTGAGGAATAGCGTCCCTGGGGTCCGAAATCTTGCATTAACAGCTAAAAACACGCAAATAACGTCATCCAGTCCGTAACCCCTGTAGGATGAGGAGATGGTGGGATGGTGGAATGATAGGATGGTGGAATGATAGGATGATGGGATGAGGAGATGATGGTGGGTCGATGAGATGGTGAGATGGTGAGATGATGGGATGATGGACACGATTGAAGTAAGCCACCAATGACCTGAAAACACAGAGCAGCGATCCTCCAAATAACAGGAGAATCGCTGCTCTGTTTACTTTTACTTATTCTGAGAATGAAGAGGGATCGACCCTATTATCTTAGTTGATAAGAACTCAGTATTATTTCTGAACGGAGGGCTGTTTGATAAAAGCTTCTGCTTTCTTCAACACTTCATCCTCCGTTGGAGCACTCACATAACGACCATTCACATAAACAAAAGCCCGTTTGCCACATGGACCGCAGTACGACTTGCAGCCGACCTTGATCTCGGCATCAGGTGCCATTTTTTGCAGCTTAGGGATAATACTTTTCAACTTCATGAAATTACATTCATCGCACACTTGTATTTCGTTAGCCATGGAGCAACCCTTCTTTGTGTTCGAAATTTACAGGCGAGTGTCTAGTGATCGCCGTGATTACCTTTAGAGGGATTCGTAATGACAAAACCTTCTTGTGGAAGATACAAATAATCAACGACCACACCATCAAGGAGTGGTTGGCTCGGATCAAGAATAACATCGATTTCCTTATCTGTCGACACTACAACATCGTTCTCTTTAGGCGTGTCCAAGTCCAGTCCGTAGTGAGCATGATCACCGTGTGCATGTGTAATTGCTACGCGCAGCTTCAACTCGCTGTTTCCTTCAAGCTCCATTTGTTTCTTTATCACTTTAGCCGCATTGCGGGTAATTTTGACCTTCATCTATATTCCATCTCCTAGTCCGAAAATTAAATACTCAATTACTTATTTTAAAGGTAAATGACATCTAAAAGCAACTATATTAGCTAATTAGCTCTGAAGTTCTTGTCGAAAATGTGTGGTGCGATCCTATTCACCCTGCTGAAGTGTAGGATATTTCCGCCCCATTCGTGACACGAACCAGCCCATTAGCAGCATGGTCACTCCAATATCATCGATCGGAATAAATGGCATGAAGTCCGGCAAGACCCAATAGAGCAGTACTGGAATTGTAAATAACAGCTTGTCCCCCATTGCTACTTTAGGGGAGCGGATGTATTGCCAGGAGCTACTGAAGATATGGGACCATTGTTTTAGTGACAGTATTTTTTTCAGTTTCATGGTGACCCTCCTCCCAAGTAAAAAGGATACAGCCGCGGATAACGTGTAGTGACGACAGCGGCCATACCCCATGTTTTATTTTACGCAAGTTTACTGCAAATGTTTCATAATTATTTCACATTAGAAAGGAGCGTTGCCAATATAAGTCCTGTTTCCAAGGCCATATCTTCAAAATCTGCTAGTGGCAGCGGATTTTTGCCGATCCCCAGCTCCACCGTAAATCCAGGTTTGCGGAAGGTCTGAATAAACCAATCCTTATATCCGGCATCACTTCCAGTCAGCTCCACTGCCCGGTAACTGCTCGCAACTGCCAGCTGCGCGGCTAATTCACGGCTCTCGGGAGGTTCATACCCCCGGTAGTTCCAATAAATCTCTCCTCCTTGGCTATGCAGAGACACTGCAGCTTCGCCAGGCGCTGCCTCAGCCAGGGCAGCCAGAGCGGCTGCTTCTGGCTCACTCAGCGGCTCAGGGCCGCTGTAATCCCGCGGTGAGGGCTGCCTTACTCCCCGACGTTCCCGCTCCTCTTCCCAATGAGCGGGAAATTGATCCCCAAGATCCACACCGCGGATGTTAGCTTTCCAATGCCGGAAGCTGCTTCGTCCACCATTCCATTTCATGAGGTCATCATAAAACGGATGGTCTGGCAAAACCCCTTCCTGAACCAGCTCCACGCCATCTGGATTAGCCATAGGCACGACCCATAATGTCCAGTTTTGGA
Organism: Paenibacillus sp. FSL L8-0333; assembly: GCF_037965665.1. NCBI lineage: Bacteria > Bacillati > Bacillota > Bacilli > Caryophanales > Paenibacillaceae > Paenibacillus > Paenibacillus sp. FSL L8-0333. The sequence continues at coordinate 2,336,444 of NZ_CP150186.1, read as the reverse complement.
ACCAAACCTCAGGATTGTGTCCATTCCATTCCAAGCCTTCAGCATAAGCTGCTGCATACTCCTCTATGAAGGACATCAAGCATGGCGAAGTCAGCCATTCATTGGCATGCAAAGCGGCGTTAACATGCAGATGACGAGTGCCGTTCCCGATCTTGAGTACATGGAGCGGCTTGCCGAGCACGCTCGTGCCTATTGTGGCTGCTTGTATAAACGGGTATTGGACAAGCAAGCTGTCAATGTCGCTCTCAACCTCAGCCGGACCGTACTCCCCGCGCAGAAACACCACGCGGTCTGGAATTGGGGGTGGAATGACAAGTATTTTTCCAGGTGTACAGCAGCGCCCTGAGGTCACACCAGGATTAAGCTTCTCCAAATCCTCTAAATTCACCTTAAATAATGAGGTTATCCGTTCTGGAGTGTCCCCTTCCTGCACAGCATACCTTTTACGCGGCGAAGATGGCAGAAATAAAACCTGACCTGGGTATAAATAAGATTGTCTCCCAACCCATGGATTACCTTGAATAACATGCTCAGGAGTTAATCCATGTAGAGCGGCAATTCGGCTTACGGTATCTCCCCTGTTTGCAATATATTGTCGCATTAGGTCTCATCCTCTCGGCCTTAAATTGCTGATACAGCAATACAAAAACAGCGGCATACAGCACTTAACTCTATTGTATGCAAGCGCCACTACCCGGCATGAAGGAGAAATGAATCACAAGAAAAAACAACGTCATCGCCCTTTATAGATGGCAACCGTTTCTCATGAAAAATAAGGATATTACAGTTCCGCAGCATATAAGTGCTTATATTTCAAAAAAACAGACTGGGAAATGTGCTTTCCCAGTCTGTTTTTCTTTTACACTCCCATGGAGTTTGTCCCTATTCAATTCAACATTGCTCCTGCTTATAACGTGGATACTTGCCACACTACTGGGGTGCGTCTAATTTGTTCTCCAAGCCAGTCTCGCGCGATGCTTTGAAACATCTCAGCATCACCGCTGCAGAAAAACTGGTGAATTGGACTTTCATCCCCGATGGACAGCTTGCCTTTATCATATAAAATTGTGCTGATCTCACGAGCGGTCTCATCTGCAGAACTGATCAGCTTGACTCCCGATCCCATAGTCTCACCAATGGGTTCTACAAGAAATGGATAATGAGTGCATCCTAAAATTAAAGTATCGATGTTAGTGTCTTTAATGCCTTCTAGTGCCTCTTCTACGATATCGTAACTTTTCTCTGAGCGGAACTTGCCTTGCTCGACGAGTGGGACAAGCGCTGGACAGGCTTGACTTACAACCTCAACAAAAGGGGACAACTGCTTTAATGCGTTAGTATAAGCACCGCTGTTGATGGTTCCTACCGTACCGATCACGCCGACATGTCCGCTTTTGGTTGCGCTAATTGCTGCGCGGGCTCCGGGATGAATCACCCCAATTACAGGGATGGAGACCTTAGCTGAGATATAATCGAGTGCCGCAGCTGTTGCGGTATTACAAGCGATAACGATCATTTTAGGATTAAACTGGATCAAATAATCTACAATTTGTTCAGTAAACAGTTGTACTTCCTCGGTCGAACGGGGTCCGTACGGAGCTCGGGCAGTATCTCCGAAATAAATGATCTTCTCCCGCGGGAGTTGCCTCATCACTTCTTTGACAACTGTTAACCCTCCCACACCTGAGTCTAATATTGCTATAGCTTGCTGCACGAACACACCGCTTCCTTCTACTTGTTTTGTGTAGCTTATGTAAGGTGAAAACAAAATGTACCTGGCTTTCAGCCCCAATTGCAGATATTACTCCTTTTGCCCTCTGAGTTCAAGACTAGTCTTCTTCCATCATTTAACAAGCGGGTGCAAACTAATTAAAAAAGCCACCCTCCGCCCAATGCGAAAAAGCGGCTCTATTATAAGAGAATGAGTACTCTTTTACCACTGAAACAGAGGATTTAAACCACGGTTCCATTATAGAATTTCTTTATTAACCTTGTCATCTTGAACGACTTCTTCAAAGCTGGATTCTTCACTTACATCTTCACTTATAGTGGCCTCAACCAACTCAGTTTCCACTTCCAAAGTGGCAGCAGCCTCTTCAACAGCTTCTACAGCGTCAACTGCTTCTACAGCTTCTTCTGTAGCGATGCCGCTGACAGTTACTGTAATTTTTTCTTCTTCATCAACAGCATTCGCACATGATTTGCTCCATTCCCGAACTTCATGCACTACATGCCCAATCGAATCTTTTGCCTTGTCATAAATCTCAATGCTCTTATCTCCCGCTTGAACGGCAAGTTCTTGAACCTTTTCAATACCAGCGGTAGTTCCTTCTGCAATATCCTTGCGCAGCTCTTTACCTGGTTTAGGCGCGAACAGCAATGCTGTCACCGATCCAACCACACTGCCGACTAAAGCGCCCCATAATAAACCTTTGGTGTCCTTTTTCATCGTTTCATCTCTCCTTTAAATTCATTGCTCCCCGCTCTACCGGGCTAATGCCTATATCTGCTATATCATAAGCAGCAGGGGATTGTCTTGTGACTAATTATTATAACTTTTCAGAAGTTTTGTCTGTAACATTTTTGGGTACGATAGCGTAGCGGCAGCAATGGCCGCCCTCTGCCATACATTCATTACGTGTTACCTTAGCATCCAGCAGTTCTTCGAAAAGACTATGCTCACATTGGCAAGCCTTACGATACTGGGTAGCCACTTGGCGAATCGGGCAATTGTACTCCCTTATGACATATGAGCCATCCTCTTCACGGTTCCATTCTGCCATATATCCACCGGCATTTTGGATAGAAGATAATTCGGCGACGCGTTCTTCCAAATTGCGCCGTTCCATCATCGGAGCATACTGAGCGAGCATCCGGCGGCGGCGGCCTTCAAATAATGTATTAACAGCATCCAGTCCACTGCCGTAATCCAATTCACGCAGAAGCTCCAAAGCCAAGTTGTGATAACTTTTTGGAAAATATTCTTCGGCTCTCTCCGTTAATGAGTACATATGTAAAGGCCGCCCCATCGCTTGCCGGACCACTTTTGTCTTTGCAAGCCCTTCTTGCTCCAGCTGAAGCACATGACGACGGACACCCATCTCTGTAATTCCCAATTCTTCTGCCAGCGCGCCGATGGTCAGTGTTCCTTTCGTCTTCAGGAGCGTCATAATCATTTGTCTTGTCGATCCGCTTTCCTGCCCCATCTTCATCATAAAGGAACCCCTCTCTTTCACGGCTATCGCCTATTCTATGTGATTCTATCCTATGCTATTATAGCGGTACACTGGCTCCAAGCTCCTGGTCCAAATATTTCCGTACCTCAACGGCAAACTGCTCAAGCACTTCCGAAAGAATGGGGGTAAGTGGATGCAGATCACCTCTCTCCCAGGCATAATAATCCTGAACGAGTGGCTTACGCAGAGAAACTAATTCTATCAATCTCTCATAAATCTCACTTTGACCTAGCACTTTCTCTTCATGAATAATAGAAATTATATCCTCATAACTTCCAGCATCACGCATAATAAACCCGTCAATGAGACAGCTACCAACGTCTGTTACAACCTCTATTGCCAGATGGAGGCTGCGTTCCTGTATTAGTCCGGTTAGTGTTGTACCATCCCAGGAAGCTGCTACAGTCCGAAGACCAGCGGTAATATCAGGGATTTGAGCTAGAATGGTTTCGATTTGATTGCGGTTGACATAATACACAGCAATACCCCCATATCGATAATAGTTAGAGAATCGTCCTAATCTCTACTTACCGCGTTTGCCACGGCGTTTCAGCCAGAAGAACATTACGAAACATGCTCCGAGAAAAACGACTAAATAAGTTAACGCTTCCATTGGATACTCAAGCTCACGCATTCCTGTCACCGCTTCCGGTATAAAATGATGATACTATATTCAAGCAGCAGCTTAAATTTCGTAATCTACAGCAATTGAGAGCTCTTTGACTTCATTAATATGAGCAATAACTTCTTTATGAGCCGGATGAACCTGATACGCCTGTAAATCCTCTAGAGAAGCTACTTCTGTGACTAGAGCAATATCAAAGGAACGATCGGAATGAATGATGTCAGTACCCACCTCGATGGAGAGAAGCTGCGGAATCTTGCCTTCCATATTACGCAATACCGCTACCGTTGCCGCTACGCTTTCTTCGGACCGATCTTTTAATTTGAAAAACACAATATGTTTGATCATTCTATATCGCTCCCTAATGTAATATTGTAATTAGATATTAAAAATATATCATAAGCGTAGCTGTTCTGAAAGAAACTTAAACAGTGTTGTCAGAAATAGCAGCATTAACCATTGCCGATATACCAGAAAGTGTTGTAGTATATTTTTAAAAAATCGGAGGAATTACTTCCTACCCCTTTCAAGACTTACGTGAACTTTTTTTCGCCTTTAACATCGGTATATATAATGACATCTGAGAATTATTCCTTTTATTATCTTTTCTATCCTTTTCCGATTCCGTTATTTTTTACGTTACTTTTTTTATGAAAACAAATATTATCCCGTCGATTAAAAATGGTCGATGGGATTTTTATTAGTTATGGAAGTCTGCATAAATAGACTTGTCCCCTTTATTTTTATACAAACCACTAATAAATGATAACTTATATATCATCATTCAATAATATATTATACACTAGGAATAAATTTCCTTGTTGGAGTGATTAATATGGGATCGTTCAGATTTAGAAAGTCTATAAATCTTGGTGGCGGAGTGAAGTTGAATGTAGGTAAAAAAGGCGTTGGAATTAGCGCCGGTGTAAAAGGTGCGCGAGTTAGTGCTGGTCCTAGTGGGAAAAGGGCTACGGTATCCCTTCCTGGAACTGGGCTTTCATACTCTAAAAAAATTGGTGGAGGGAAATCTTCACATTCTAGTCGTAGTACCCCGACACTAAATGTGGATGAAATGACACCAAAACAAATTGAAAATCGAAAAAAGAATCTTACTATATTTAAGTTTATAGGTATTGCCTTTGCCGTATTGATTGTGATTCTTATCATCTTTACATAGAACATAGCTAAACCCCGCCTTTTGAATGGCGGGGTTTTTAAATTCGTAAGCGCTTGGGAATTTACTATGTATTCGCACCTACAACATCCTCTATTTTAATCCAATCCCAATCATCATCACGACGAATCTTTATCTGACCCAGCTGACGGTCAACCCTCATAACTATGCCATGAATTGATTTATCCTCAATCGGATCAAACAACGCTAGTGTGATTGGGCTATGATCCTCCATTGATTGAGTTATTATTTGTTGGATCTCTTCTATCGCTTGAGGATCTAGCTCAGGCTTGCTACGAACCTCTTCTTGCCGCGAATCAGAAAGAATACGCTGCTTGTGCTCAGGCATAATCATTCGACTTCCCTCCCATAGTCCATTAGCTTCTAATTTTCCAGCCATCCCAAATCCTCCTAGTACTTAGTCCAATATTCGATGTTTCCGCCATCCATGCCCCACTGTATCTCATTGGTCACTGTCCCAAGCCTTTTAAAACGAGAATCTGGGCGTTCCCAGCCCTCAATTATGATTGCTGTCTCAGGCGGTGTGTTTGGATTCCACTCGATATAGTTTTCTTGTATCAATTCAAGTAAAGCCGCTTTAATTGGTACTGGCATACGTCCACTTAGACGTTCCAGTTCAGGCAGACTCGGCATATGAGCATGATGATTCGCTGAGTGAGTCATGATCATGAGCAGTTTCCGTGCTGTGTCACTGAGCATTGTTTCCCCTCCAAAACAAGAACATTTGTTTGTATTATAACCAAACGTACGTTCTTAAATCAATGTAAAAAAAAGGAGCCACGGTTATTCTCCGGGTTCCTCCACGTATTCAATCAATTGATCGATGTGTTTTAACTTGAAGTATTTCATGAGCGTTTCTAAGTGTTCATGCGGCCAATGTTTAGCAGTGTTCTTCTCCATATCGCTTAGGGTGTTCCAACGTATACCAGTTGCTTCGCTTAATTGACGTACACTCAGATCTTCTAATTCTCTTAGTTGTTTAATTTTTAACCTAAGCATCCTTTTCACCTCAACTAGAATATACACTATTACAATAAATAGTTCAACGTTATTCGTTGACATTCAACGAATTTCGTTGTATAATAAAGATAGAAAGGAGGTGAACAAGGCACATGAAAGATTGGGTTACGCTCCTTACAGCAATCATTCAACTCATTACCGCAACGCTGCTGCTAAAGGACAAAAAGAAAGGAACCAAAAAACGCCGCGGACCACGCAAACGTAAATAGGTTCCCGGAGAGTAAGGGTTGCACCCCTTGCTCTCCACCCAATCATAACATAAACGGTTTGAACGATACAATTAGCCGGCGGGCATACACAGGAGGAAATACGGAAATGGCGAGATTAGCTATAATTCTCTGGAGTTTTGGGGGATCAAATGAAATTTGGGTGACTGAAGATGAGCTTTTTGATCTTGAACAGTCACCGTCAGTTTCGAAGATTTTCTTTAAGTAACGGGGGGCTGCGGCCCCTCTAAAGGAGGAATAAATTATGTTGAACGTGATTACCTGGATAGTAATTGTTGCTGCATTGGTCCTCTCGATTGCAGCACTAATTAAAGCCAGTGGACGCCGTTAATCCTTATAATAAAAAAAGCCCCACTGACCTTATATAGGTTAGTGAGGCTTTTTCGTATCTCTAATAGTTAGATATTTACTTTTTGGTAGTGATAGTAGCCGTTTTAGTTTCATTATCAAAAGATACTACTGCACCCAACGCTTTGCCGATGGCTGCCAATGGTACGTAAGTACGCCCCTCGATCAGAAAACTACCTTCATTCAGTTTTTCCCCATTTACTACAGTGCTAGCCTTATCCACCCTCACATCTTCCACCTCCTTAGTTTTTAGAGCAGTATACAACCGACTCCATGGAAATTTCGCACCGGGACAATAAGGCTTTCGCACCGGATCAATTTGAAAATGACCTATCACATGTTTCTCATCCAGAATAATAGCTTTACCGTAGAGCCTTTTTACTTCGTCACTAATAAATTTATGTAGCCATACGGAGGCAGCAAACTGCGCCTCTGTCAAACTACCATCCATACCCTCATGCTCGATACTGATAGTGTACTTATTAGGATTTGTTGGTGCTTGTTCCTTGACGATTGCCGCCTTGGCTTTGGGAATTGAATCGACTGTGATTCCGTTACACCAAGCCATTTTTGTTATATCAACGTATTGGTGGATCTCCCCCAATTTAGAAACGCCAAAATGAGCGCTACTAACTAAATTACCAGAAGATTGAAACCAACTATCCATAGAACTCATCGTACCGCCACTTATATGATTTACAATAGCAATCGGTATATGACCACCTCGACCGCTACAATTTGTGTGCTTATTTCCCTTCTGAAAGATTTGCATTACTCATCAACCCCCTTTTTTGCCTGCTTAAGCAACTGATTACCATATACAGCCACAGCTCCGCACAAGATGCCTTGTACAAAACTATCTACATTAAAGCCAAGAGTAAGACATACAATGATGATCGCGGCCAATGTGACCAGATAAATGATTGTCCAATCTGGTACTCTCGGAGTTTGTTTTAAGCAAAAGCCAATCACCCAACATACAGCAACAATAAGTAATAATTCCGGTTTAATAAAATTCGCAACTACATTCCATTCCATATCAATTCATCCTCTCAATATTATTAATTTCTGTGTGGAAAACGCTCTTTCATTTCACGCAGCTCCACGATGATTACATCGTATTTTTCAGAAAACTTACCTAGTAGATCCTGCAATCGTCCTTCCCTCTCTTTATTCGCGCGCATTACGTAGATCAGCAGCCAAACGAATAACACCGCGAATGGACCTTGCGTTAAAAAATATTTAAGTACATCCATTTCTGTCACGATTGCCCCTCCCCCCATCTATCTCCCCAAAATGAAAGCCCCCGGAGATCCGAGGGCAAAATAAAAACGCCTACTATTCGGCGTTGGCTGTAATCTCTTCTGCTTGTTTAGCTGTTATCTTTTTGGCGGTAACAAATACCTGTAACTGCTCCCCCGTATACAACCCTGCGTCAAAGTATCGCTTAACCAGTGCGTACCAGTTCATTTATAGCACACCTCCTTCCACGAGGCTCAGCAGTAAGGCAGCCTGATCTTGTTCAGCTTGATCTTGCCTAGCCTGCGTTTGAACTAGCTCTAGTAATAAAGCTGCGTTATCAGCGCGTAGTTGCTCGGTTTCCGTCAGCTCTGGCGGCTTATTAGCTTCGGCTTCCTGGTAGGCTGTCCAAGCTGCTTGCAGCTCTGCCTCTGTGGGTTGCGGATCATTCAGATTCCACACCGCGATAAATTGCCCACGCTCTACAAGGTCGTAATCCTCGCCTTCAGTGAGTAAGTTGTAGTCGATGCCGTAACGGTAATGTATACCCTCAATGGGTTCCTCGCCCTCGTCCGGCTGCTTAATCTCATACCGGACACGGCCTTTGTCTTCGGCTCCCGGGCGCAACACTGGCTCTGGTCCGTTGTCCTGCACGACAAAATCCCGCATTGGGTCAGCGTTAGAATACAGGTACATAATTGCTGTTGGTATATTCATCGGATTGCCTCCCTTTATGCAATTTGTGTGATTGCGAATAAACTTGATGCGCCTAATGTAGCGGCTTGAGTTGATATTGCAAATATTTCAACATAATCACCAGCGGCTAGTTTCAACTGAATAGCACCGTTCACAACTCCGGTAGCGCCCGTTAGTTGTGTTCCATTGTACAGTTGTCCGGTATCCACATTATTAAGATAAACGGATACATTTACCGGATTGTTTATGGCTGGATTGGGAAATGCAATTGTAGTGGTAATAAGGTATATTCCTAATTTTTTCGCAGTAAATCTACTTGATACAAACTCACCAAGATGGTCATAGTTTAGACCTGGAAATAATACTTTTGTCGTTACACCAGCACTAAGTGATTGTAGTTGGCCCGTTGTTTGAAACGCGCCCACTGTACTCCTGCTGTTCATTGTATTATCTCCCCATGGGTTAATAACACCACCACCGACAAATATCGTTCCCCCCGCCGATGTCTCATTAATTCCCGCCGGTTTACTTCCGGTAAGCGTCACTTTTCCGCCAGATCCGGCATTAGCTGCATCGTAGTTGCCTGTTCCCGAGTTGGAATCTGAAATGATTTCTCCATTGATTACAGCCTGCATGGCTGCGGTTCTATTAGAGATAACACTTGCATTAATGAAGACTTTTGATGAATGCACTTGAATTCCTAGCTGACCAGTTGCTGCACCTACTATATTCAGATACTGCAAAATCACATTTGCGCACCCCTCCACGTAGAGCGCTGTGGTTGTTGTGCTTGTAATGTTGAATCCCTTGACAGTTATCTGTATTGGGTTTCTGTACACCGTGAAGATATTAACGCTACGGCTTGTACTGGCTGCGGCATCCCCGGAAACAGTAATATAGCCAGAGCCGCTGAATCCCGCAATTATTACTTGCTCTGGATAGGTGCCCACGCCAACATTTATAACCACCGCATGATTAACAATTTTCGGAATCATACTGACTGCCTTGCCGATTGTCTTAAATGCCCCGCCAGCCGTATTCGCCAGCCCCGTATTCCCGTCATTACCATCTGTACGGACATAGTAGGTAATATCTGCTGTTGTTTGTTGCGGTGTGGTAACTAAAGAAGCTTTGTTATTTAATTGCGTTTGAATGTTGGAAGTTACAGTTGATAGATAACCAAGCTTCGTATTGTCTACCTGACCGGTGCCGATTTTCTTCATGTCAATATATGCTTCGGAAGAGATATCACTGTCCATGATTGAATCCGCGGAATTTATCTTACTAAAAGCAATTGCAGCATTGGCGTTTACGTCTGCATTCACAATTACTCCAGCTGTTATTGCCGCTGAACTCGTACCAGCCGCCATTGTAATATCACCTGAAATCGCCGGGAGTCTTGCTGCTGGGAGTGTGCCGCTGTTAAGGTCTGCGGCTGAACGTGTGGGCAGATCCGCAAGGGATGCACCTGTTTTATTGAGTTTGTTCCACGCAATGGCAGCGGAGGCACTTACATCAGTATCCACAATCACGCCTGGAGCAATAGCTGTTACTCCATCTCCGTTACTGGTTACATCCCCCGTATGATTAGGATGTGCGTAGTTATTTGCTCCTGTTGCGATACCCGTCAGCTTTGTTTTCTCGGCTGTTGTGTAATCATTGGTCGATAACTGTTTGCCTGTGACTTTATCAACCTTGTTATTAATAGCAGTATCTATTATGTCAGCATTATAGTTAAGATCGTCAATATCAACCAAATCTGTGCCTTCTGGCTTTTTCAGACCTAAATTTCCTGTATTTTTCATTTCCTCTCTCCTATCCGAAGGTTCTTAATTCATTCCATGTTTTGTTTGCAGCTGAGGACCATAGCAGAGATTTTACCGACTCCCAAAACGTATAGGTGTAGGCAAATTCATAAGCCAAATGAGCAGGTTTGATCTCTTCAAGAATCTGAATCAGACCAGTCATGTTAGGCGGTATGCCCAAAACACCGATAAAGCGAACGATAAATTTATACTCATTTGAAACCTCTTCTACTGATACATCACCGCCAGAAAATGCAGAGGCTGTCCGTTGAATCATTTGGGGAGTGGTTGTCCCTATTCCTCGCAACTTTGCCTTAATCATTTCCCTTCTGGTATCAAATGATTTAGAGGTGTCAACGGATAAACCTAGCTCTTGCTCCCAACGGCTCAGGCTCCATGTGGACATATCCACAATGTTTTGCGCCCTTATGTCCTCCGTTCGATTATTGAGAATTGCAATTTGTTCTGCAAGGATATCCAGTAGCTTTTTGAGATTTCCGTTCTGAGATTTATGATAAATATCAGGTAAGGATTTACTTATATCAGGAATCGGAACGATCGAAGGATCTGAATCTTCCGACTGTTCAGAAAATAGTAATGTGCCATATTGAGATTCTCCATAGGCCATACACTATACCCCCTTAATCTGGTTCCACGTTACCGGACCCTTAACCATATATTCAGAGTGCGTATGGGATGATGGTGGATATGTTGCCGGCTTGCCTGAAACGCCAGACCACGGAACAGCATCAGCATTGGCAGCATAGTCCACTTTACCGTCATTGTTTGTATCATAGATACTTTTAAGCATATCCCCTGAGCTTTGAGCAGCCACCAGTAAGACATTACCGGTAGTCCCACCAATATATAACTTGCTTGTATCAGTACAATAGCCAAGCTCGCCGACAGCTAGTGTGCCGATAGCACTTTCTAGACCTCGTCGGATCTGAATCATTACTTTTCTAGCCATTGCCTCACCTCCTAGAACGTACCGCCATCAATCGTAGCCACCGTAAGTTTATTGCCATTAGCTGTATCGTAGACGATGCTGGAACTATCAATATTAGCCTCGATCCCGGTCACGTTAACAACAATGCCTTTGCCTGCCTTGGCTGCAACGGTTGTAGAATCCACAACAACCCCGTTCCCGGCTCCAACCGTCAATGTAACACTGTCAGACTGTCCGCCACCGGTTAGACCGTTACCCGCTGTAATTGTCTGTAAGGCGCCACCTGTCCGAACCCAAGCCGTACCGTTCCAACTATAGATTTTTTGTTCATCGTCAACGTAAGCAGTCCAACCGACAGCAGGCATATAGTAAGCCCAGGCTCCAGACTGATACTCTGCTATCTGGTTTGTCTTACCTGCCCATGCCCCTGTCGCTGATGCTGGAATAATATAACGGTCAGCTTCTACGGGACTTGCCGGCGGGGCGGACAAATGCTGATCTTTAACTGACGCCTGCGGCTCGATGTTATGCTTGGCTAACTCAATCTCATTCTTGATTTTTTGAGCAGACCATAAGTCCGTAATAGCAATCCCACTATCATTAATGACTCGGTGTTTAATTGCATCATCAATATGATTTTTGATTTCAGCAGCAGTTTTAGTATTCGTGCCATCTGATACCTTATTGATATGACCCGCACTGACATCAGCCTTTAATACCTTTGCATAAGTAGCACCATCCGCTATATTATCAAGCGACCCCGTTAAATCACTGAGTGCTTGAGCATTCACTCGCCTCCAAGTGGTTCCATCATCAAAATAAAGATATCCGCTATTGGCACCGCTCGTGACATAAAACAGACGTCCGACTGATGCGGCCACCGGACGCGAAGCCTCTGCACCGGATAAAGCTCGCCCAACCATTGAGTTTGTTGTGCCATCTCCGATATATATTTCCTTCGTATCTGTACAAAAACCCATTTCACCAGTAAGCAAAGCCCCATAAGTGCTAAGTTGAGCTTTGGTACCACGTTTTATTTGTATCGTCTGTGCCATCTTATACCCCTCTCGTAAATGAACCGCCGTCTATAAGTCCACTCGATTTATACCGCTCTACCTCTGTTTGTGTGGCTGTTACTGCACTTTGTAGCGCATTAATATCATCAGCCTCTACCGTGTCACCTGGTGTTTCGTAAGTTACGTAAACTTCAGACAAAGAGGTGAAAATCTTGATTAACCGGCGCCATGGCGTAGCATCAGGGAATGATATACTATAGTTTTTTATTTCTTCTCCTGTAAACCGGGAACCGGCAAACACCCGGATCGTTTGGTTATTGATATTATCGTGCCGTAGTGGACCATCGTAGACACCGCCTACAATCGACAGACGTTCCTCGATCACGTAACTCTTCCCGGTTTGATTCTTATTCAGCTTCTCGTTAAAAACATCAATGTCGTTTGGATAGGACATATCACACCCCCAGATTTACAGTACCAAGAAGTGGCACTTCTTCATCAGTCAGTGCAATATTTGCTCCGCTGCCGTTCAAAGTCAGAGATGAATAATCAAGCACCCCATCCGTTCCAAGTAGCAGCGCACCAAGCACTGCCTGACTGATATAGGAAACTTCAAACGCAGCTTTCTTTCGCCAGTCCTCAACCTTAAGGCGAAACGCTTCAATGACATCCTGTAGTGCATAACCGGAAACTAGAGCAACCTTAGCAGCAATGTTAATCGTTTTAGCAACGGCGGCGGAAACTGTTACCACAGCACCAATAGGTGCTTGCCCCTCTCCTAGCCCAGGATCCGGGTCAATATATGCCTGAACCTCGGCAACCAAGTTAGCAGAGGCGGGCAATTTTTCAGTATCTGCGATGACAACCTTTACTGTTTTAGGACCTGCCCACAGCGGAAACACTCTTGCCGCCCCCACACCTGGAACTTCCCGGCTCCAGCGAAGATAGTCCGCTTTATTGCCACTCGTACCAGGATTTTGCTTCCGTTGCAAAATGCGTTCCCGAAAAGCTAAATCAGTCTCGCGGTCACGCCCATCCTTGGTAGGTGTGACATTGGTAATGCTGAACACATCTGGATTAGGGTTGATAATAACAGTTATTTTGTGAGCTTCTACATTACCTGCCGCCCCCATTTCCATCGCCATAATTTCAACTATCCCGTTTCCAGTTGCAGAGAGCGTGAGATCCTCCATGGTCTCAAAACTCACCCCGGAATCTGTAGCGCCCAAAAATCCAGCCTGCAACACATAACCCGGTGTACCCATTACCGTTAACTGTCCACTTGCAAATTCTTCACTATAAATAGACAACCCATCATTACCCCCAAGTTTATAAAGGTTTGCCCCCGTGGAGGCGTTGAGAGAGGCTGAGTTGTAGACATCCTCTAATCTTTCATCTTCCTTGCCTAGATGCCAAGCGAACAAGCGCAGGATCATTCCAAGTGGTGAATTTTCTGAGGTGTCCACCTCGTCGCCAAACGCTGATTTTGCTTTATCAGTCATTTCGTCCAAAAAGTCTACAAAGCGGAGACGCTTAAATCCTTGTTCATCCACCGATCTCTACCCCCTCAGCCGTTATGACTTGACCCTCTTTCGAAGTCGCTACAAATGCAATCATAAGTCTCCGATTGGCACGGTCGATCTCTATATCTATGGATTCCACTGTTTGCACCCGAGGTTCTTGCAGAAGCCCTGACATGATTTCATCTCGCATTTCATCCTCAGATACACCTTTGCCTAGAAATTTAGAATGATCAATGCCTAGTTCTGGGTTAAGAAACCATTCGCCCTTGTTTATGCCCAGGATAATCCGGCAGGATTGAGCGATTTCATCCTGACCCGAAACCATTTGTAGTTGTCCAGATTTCAGCTCAATATCACCGGTATCGTCAATTTTTAAAGTGAACACGGCATCACCCCCACAATTACGGCATCCATACGACTATGCCGCCTGACAGAGTCTGGCGCAGCCACGCGACCAGTTAGTGTTTTTCTAATCTCAGCATCTGCGCAAACGACAAAGACAGTGTCTCCCGGTTCCAGTGCTGGGCGCATGATCGTTTCAAACTCCCGGAGACCGTTACCGATATCCAATTCAAATTTAAATTTCTGCCCGCTAACGGGTACGGACATGATTTGAGCAGGAGCAGCGGCGGACAGTTTGAGCAAAGGCTGCACGGAGGCTGTAAGCGTCACAGGGTCAAAGGTTATTACCTTGCACGGCAAAGCCACGTTGATATTGTCAGCTTGCTTTGCTCCATGCCCGCCCAGCATACGGGCCAGCGCTCCAGCTGGGTCTGTCTTATTCACATAATCGCCTCCACTTCTGTGATAAAGTCGCCGGTATTCGAAAACCTATGACTACCGCTGCGGACATGTAACTTGCCTGACCACTCACGACAGGTTAAGTTAATGACCGATGCTGTGGTTAAACGGCGCTGTAGTTGAGCCTGTATCTTAAAGCCCTGGATGCCGTTGTCTTCAAAATACTCCGGGCTGCCGATCAAACCAGTATCTGGTGACAAGGCAAAGACTCCGTCAGCACCGCTGCGGAGATTTCGAACATATAACTTACTCTGATTAATAAAACATGAAGTTCCGCAATCTTTACAAACCTCTGTAATGATATCCGTTACCTTTCCTTTTGCCGTATACCCATCTTGATATCTGTAATCTTGATTAAGTGTCATTTGTGCCACCGGCAAGCCAATGTATCCTGCCATTTGCTTAATGATCGCACTGGCAAGGGTGCCTTTAGCAAAGGCAATCTCTGTAACCTCGCGTTTGCTCAAGTCCTCACTATCCAGGACATTAATGGTAGTGATCTTGTCCACGCCCTCCCACTTGGTTCTGACCGATGAAATACGACCATGTAGGATAAGTCCAATATCTCCACGGTAGCCTGCATTAACCATGATTACAGCGTTACGCTTGATGTTATTAATGGTGGTCTGTGCCAGATTCCACAACCGCAACTCCGACTCGTTCGGTAGCGCGTCATTGTCAAAAGGCACAGATCCTTCCATCGTGTATTTATCAAGCATGATTTTCATATTGGCAGTCATAATCTCCGCAACCCGCCCGAAATTTCTACTCGCCATTATCCTCATCCTCATCCATAACATACAAAAAGACGCTTGTCTCAAGCGTCTCCCAAGATACTGCTGTGCTATTTCCCGATTCATCCCAGGGTACGATAAGCAACTTGGGAAATCGGTTATCCTGAACGTCATAAAAAAGTGGTAATCCATAGATAAGCTTTTCGCCAAATACTAGTTGCTCGCCACCACCTTCAAGATCCACAGTGAAGAAATCATAATCCGAATTATAATGAACTTCGAAAGTAAAGATTTCATCAGCGATGGATATATCAAACCGATATGGAATGTTTTCCTTCTCGATCTCGATAATCTTCATATTATTCCCTCCACTTACTACCTTCCTTAAACTTAACCTTTTGGACCTTTTCTTTCTCTTTTTCTTTTTTCTTAGTGGTGGTTGTTTTAGTTTTAGTCTTTGTAGTTGTTGTTTTCTTATTTTTACTACTAGACTTCTCCTTGGTCTGTTTCGTTCCAGAATTGACGATTTTGGCAGCTTGTGTCTTTATAGGTGCTGGAAGAGTGTCCACATACGAAGACATTGCAATTCTTATCTCTCGCAGCTCCATGGAAAATGTGAAGCCATCCGCAATGGTATATTCATGCCCGGTAGAAAAATCAGTGATTAAGCCCTTGAATTGGTTACGGCCAATATAGTTGATAATCTGACCCTTATCCTTAGCCCCAATGACATAGGCTCGGATCTTCGCTGCTTCGGGTCCGACGATCACACCAGATAAAGACAACATCCGAGCCTGGGGCTGCACATGGTCGATAAGGGTAATCCCCTTTTCCACTGGCTGCTCTGTAACAGTCACTGGAAAGGACGGAGATTCAGACTCTACAGTGATATACTTACCATCAATTAGCGCCAACGATCTCCACCCCCATGATCCGGGCTGCTGCTTCTAAAAAGTCTTGTAGTTTTTGATCTACAACGCTTCCGATCTCCTGAACCGTATTTGTATCCGCATTGCCTTGCACCGTAATGTTGATTATTGGTGCTGGGATGCTCATCTTTTGATTATTGCTTGTCCGGGCAGGAGCCGAATCCGGCGTGTATACTCTGTTGTAGTCTTTGTTTTCCTCGGCGGTTAGAACGCGTTCGCCCTTGTGCAGTTCGCCAATATATCCGTCAAACGGTACATTTGCTAGTCCGTTCGCGTGACTACCATCAACCGCCGCGGAACCTGTAGTTTCGGTGGAAACGGACACACTCGCAGATGTTTTAAACCCAAAAAATCCTTTGATGTTGTCTGCAATCCCCTTGACCTTAGTCATAAGAGTGTCCGCCATATTACTAATTCCATCGATCAGACCTTGAATAATTTTTTTGCCTGTGTCCATAAGGTTAATTCCATCAAAAAAACCAGTTACCTTCCCCCACATCGTGGTCACGGCATTCCAAACATTTGTCCCAGCTGTCTTAATTCCATTTACGATTGAATCCCAAATGCTTGTTATCTTATTCCATACCTGTGTCATCAGGTTTGACGTAGTAGATAGAACACTATTCCAAGCGCCGGTGATCGCATTCCAAACGGCGTTTGCAGCTCCAGAAACAGTATTACTAATACTGCTCCATATGGATGATAACCAGCTACCAATTGCGCTGAACACTGCAAATGTCACTGCCTTAATTTCGTCCCAGTATTTAACGACCAAGGCAACGATCCATGCAATGGGGCCTCCAATCACAACCAGGATCGTTACTCCCCAAGTCTTCAAAAATCCAGTCACTGCGTTAAAGGCCGTCATGAAGGTCTGGGGAACCGTAATTTTGAAAAAATTCAGTACCGCCATGGTAGCCGTCTTGATTCCAGACCACATCCCGTCAATAAACGCCCGGAACTTATCTGATTTTTTATAAGCGACTACCAGCGCCACGCCTAAACCCACTAGGGCGGCGATAATTATGCCAATAGGGTTGGCAGCCATGACTATACTAAAAGCCTTCTGAATTGCAGTCCATGCTTTGGTCGCTGCTGCCGCAATCTTGGTTGCGACTGTTATCGTGCCTACGACTGTTTTATATGTGACCAGTGCCGCGACAATTCCGCTCACCACCGGTGCAAATCCTTCCCAATCGTAGAATGCTTTAGCTGCATCAGCAATTGATGAACCGATTTGCTGGATATGTGGCCATAATTGAATTGCGGCATTTAACAAGGTCTCCCCAATCATCACGGCCACCGGCTGGATAGAGGTCCACAATTCTTTCCCCTTATCAATCAGGTACCCAAACACTTGCAATGCTTGTGTTCCAAATTGTTGTAGATAAGGCATTGCCGCCTGAATCCAGCCGCTTACCATATTGATTGCTGCCCCAAGACCGTCACCAATTGCATTGCCCACCGCCTCGATCTGCGGCTTATGGTCAGATAGCCATTGACCGAATCGGTTTAAATACGGTAACAACTTTTGTCCAACAGGAATCAGTATGCCGACCTCGATCTGACGACCAAACATTTTCATCGCTTCTCCAGGCTTTTCAAACTTGATTCGGTTCAAATCATCCATGGTCTTTTTCGTCTTATCAAACGACCGCGTTGCAGCGCCCATTGCCGATATGACATTAACCTCAAGGTCTTCAAACTGTGAACCCATGAGCGCAACGCCTATATTATTCCTAGCTACGGGGTCCTCAATATCCGATATCATGGATACGATATCACTGAATGCCTGCTTCGAGTCTGGACCACCCTTAGCAAAGACTTGCATCATGGCTTCTGCATTAAGTCCCAAAGCTGTAAATGCATCAGAAGATGTTTTACTGCCATCCTTGGAACGGATGTTAAACTCTTTGACCGCATCCCCCACCTTATCAACTTGAAAAACACCTTCCGCAGATCCAGCGGCGAAGACATCAAACATTTCGTCAGCGGTAAAGCCTAACGATTTAAATTGGTTGGCATACTCATTCGCTGAATCCACCAGCTCACCTGATTTATCAAGCCCCCGCTGCGCACCTTGAGCAAGCAGGTTATAAGATTCCTCAGAGGTTATACCAAACTGTTTCATCATGGTATCTACAGATTTGATGGATTCCGGTATTTCAAACCCGAATTGATCCCGCATCAGAATGGCGTTTCGTGTAGTATTTTCCAACTCAACCCCAGTCTGCCCGGTAACTTGCTGTACATTAGCAATGGCAGCCCCTAAATCGTTCCAGTCCTCACCGAAGTTGTTGGAATAAAGATCCTTAGCAATCCCCCGAGTAGCTTCCATCTGTTCCGCCGTTGCCCCGGTAGCTCCTTCGACTTGCTTCATTGCTGTTTCAAAGTTAGAGGCTGCTTTTATACCAGCTGCCGCAATACCGACCATTGCAACGCCAGCCGCAGCTCCAAGACCAACAACCGTTTTTGTGAGCTTTCCAACCTTCTTATCTGCATCATTCAAGCCCTTGCTGTTAAACTTGAACCCCACGGAGTACATTAATGATCCAATTATTCCACCTGCCATATGCCCTCCTTTCTAGCAATAGAAATAGGCGCCCCGGAGGACGCCTGTTATTTCTTACTTTGCTTATTCTGTTGTTCAATATGAATATCTAAGGCAGCGTTGGCTTCGGCGACGTCATCCTGATCCATATTGTCCAGGTCATTATAGGTAATGCCCATATCCGACAGTAAAAGCCGCCACAAAGACCAATTCTCTTTAGCCCGCCGCTTTGCTTCTTCTTTACTTATCGTCATTGTCTTCTTCCGGGTCTACTTCGTCTGGATCAGGAGTGCCAGTAACAAAGTAAAAGGCTTTGTTGGCGACCTCAACCATTTCTCCGTAGTCCTCAAAATCGTCAATAGTTACCTTGGGTTGTACGACAACATGTTTGAACATTTCATCGCAAATCTTTTCTTCGGAATTCACACCATGCTTATTTTTTACCCGGTCATTAATTCGGGTAACATTGCGCACACCTGGATGTTGAAGCGTATAAGTCTTACCTGCTTTTGTAGTAATCTCTTTTTGTTTAAAATTTGTATTAGCCATGGATATTGGCTCCTCTCAAGTTTTGGATTTTAGTTCATGCTTAAGTCAAGACATTGAAATTCATACGAACGATCTCCAGCTTCCGCGCCATACTCTCGGTCTGATGGTTTTTTAAGATAGGCCTGCGTTGCGGTGTTTGTTTCTTTGGGTGTCCCCGAATAAACAACGGACACCGGAACCAGTTTTCCGCTGTTGCCAAGTCCATCTAAATAAGGCACTTGCGGGCTGGTACATTGAAGGGTGATTGTAATCGTACCGAGTGGATTGTTTACCTTTGTTCGGACCACATCACCTTGCGCTCCTACCTTTGTACTGAAATTTTCCTCATCCTTAGCCACGGTGACTAAGTCTTCTGCGAATCCCGTTAAAAAAACGCCACCCACAATTGCGGTGACGTCCATAGGGTCATATGTTTTTGCTTCTGACACTTAAATCCCTCCTTAAATTACGCAAATTTGATAGTACCGCTAATGGCAGCTTTATGAATTGCTCCAGCAATCACAAACTCAAACTTACCATCAGGGTAAGTACGCGCCTCGATATTCGCCGGGTCCACTTGGCTACGTGGTGGAAACGTAGTGTTATACAGTGGTACACCATCATCATCAGCAGCGATCATTCCTTGAAGAAAAGACCGCTGAAGAACAGTGCGTACTGCACTCTCAATTTGAGCGATTCCGCGGTTATCATATGGAATCTTCGTAAGCGCAGCTTGCGCCTGGTTAAATAAGTCTTGCACTGCATACTGAATGGAAAACACGATGTAATCCTGGCAGTGAATAAAATCAATGTAATCACCGCTGAACGACTTCCCCTCACTAGTGACGTTGGTTCCCGCTCTAGTCAAATAGGTATTAGCACCCAGTGCGTGAATTGCATTAAGTTCAGTGGCGTCAATGTCCATAGGTTCAATGCCAACCAACGTCCAGCCCTTCCAAGTCACACTGCCCACGGGAAGACTTCCCACAGCCCCGACCCAAGCTGCATCTGGATAGTTTTCAATGGTTTTGTGATACGTTCCAAACGTCCTCTTATACCCCTTAGCCTTGATGGTGGCTAAATCCTCTTTGTTACTGGTCCGGGCTACAAATTGCCTAGACTTATCTGCCTCCACGGCGTCAGCTATTGCAATAATGTCTGCTACTACAGTTGATGTCGTAATCAGGAAGTGCCAATCCTTGAGGAACAGGGACGGTAGCAAATCTTCTAGTGTTACCGTAGGCGCCCCCGTCTTACGAGACACAATTGCAATCTCTGCTGGTGGATTTTTTTGGGCAAACAGAGCAAATGCAGCCTTATATTCCTCCGTCGAAGCCGGATAATCCGCCTTTACCGCGTTGATATCTGCGTAGTTTTTAAAATTCTTGCCTCCCGTACTGCTACCCAAGATTAAGGGCTTCCCGAATCCGCCCAAGATCGGCGTAGGCTGCTGTACGGCAATGGTTACCGTAACATCACTAATACTCAAAATACTCACTCCTTTGTTGTTGGTGCTGTCTCAATCCAGCCTGACATATCCGTTATCACAACATCCGTGGCCCGAAACTCAACATCAAAGCCCTGACGCCTTTCCCACTCTTCACCAATGTTGATGTCCCGGTTCTGGATCTCTCCAATCTCAATCACGATCACGTCAAGTGTGTCCTTTAACAGCTCATGTCCGTCTGACTTAAACCAATCTCTCACCCTCATGGCGTTAACTAAACAATCATCTTCTGTATCGGCATAAACATTGAAAGAGACGGTAAAAGTCACCGTCTCCCGCCTGTACTTCTGTTCGGATTGCTGGGTTATTACTGGTTGTCCACCGACAGGCTTAAATCCGCCAACAAGATGATATGTGATAAAATCCCCATCTGGAATGTCTCCCCCGCTATTCATTGGAATGACAGGAATGGACAAGGCGTCTTCTATCCCTTGTTTGATTGTCACACGGATTTTTCTAACCGGCAGCATGAGCAACCACCCGCCTTAATACATATTGATTGACATCGCTATAATTCCGCTCCGTCAGTTCTACAACCCGGTATTTAATACCTGCATGCAGAATCAGTTCGTCACTTTTGTGCTTATAAACTGTAAACAACCTGCGGTCAGATTCAGTGTAGTTTCCACCCTCCACAGCCAACAACCGGGTATTGATGGGCTGAACGCTACCCCTAAGCAAAATAGTTTCTGGTTCTTGAGCTATCCAATCTCCCGCATCGTCACGCGTTCCTCCAGCTTCCCGAATTAACTTGTATGATTCAGCATATTTTCGAAGCGTACCAGCAAATCTGAAATTCCGCATGATTACCTTCCCTTCGGTACAATGTCATAAATCAGGGAGTCGCGCAGCTCGTCTTCCCGGTGCAGCAGCTTTCGGGAGCCGGTCTTTCTTGAGGCATAACGGGCGGATAAGGGTGGCTGCTTGATCCGTTCAAAATTCTTCTTCATTCGGTCTAGCCCGGTTTCGCCAATCTCCGTAAACAATTCGTCTACCCGCTTGCGACCGTGGGCAATCTCTGTCACCCCAACCCGGACCAACTTGCCTATAGGAGCCTGTCCTTTCTTTTTTCCGGTCCCGATAAACGAACGGGCTGGAATCTTCATTTTCACCGAGCCGTATTCATGGACTCCGGCAATCATAGCCAGTTCGGCATCACCCTGCATACCAATACGAATCTTATTCTTGGTCAATGGGCGAAGTCGCTCGGCTAGCAACCGCAGGTTATCTTCGCCGGTGACTTGCACACCGACCCGTCGTGCTCTTGCTCTTTGGCTTGCCATGTCTATACCCACCTTCCAACATACGGAGAAATAAGAGATACCAAAGTTTGTGGTAAACCGTCACCGTCTGCGCTGTAGTTGACCGAGATATCGCCTACCCGCTCCGCAGTCACACCAGGTGTACGGAGCATTAATTGGGAATGAAATATACATGCCAGCTCCAACACTTCCGGCAGCGTGCGCGGTTTTTCCGTAGTCGCATCACCAGGCAACACATAACCGGCGGTGTACGTTACCTTTATATTGTGTTCACCCACAGGCCAGCCGGAAGGGCAAAAGATCCGCCCTTCTTCTAGCAGCTCATAATCTCCTACTGGCTTTCCGGGAATAACTACTTCTTCGATGCTCTCCACTGGATAATTCCGCAGGTTAATATATGAGGAACTGGAATTCCCACTATGGCGTTCAATATAACTTTGCAGCTTGAATGAACGTTTGCAGTAGTTTTCAATGACCTGGGAAGATGCTGTAATTTGGATCTGCAGCATTTCATCTTCGTAGGAATCACCTTGAACGCCCATTGCTTTCTGTAGACGATCAATTGTAGTCAGCATTAGGCACCAGAACCGGAAATGGTCAACTGACCATAGACAACCGCTTCGTTATCGAAAAATTTAACATCTTCCCGCTGAATGGCACGAACATCGGTCGAATTACGTCCAAAGGATTTCCCACCGACATTTGTCGAAGCCAAGGAATACTGCTGGCGGTCAAAGAGTACAATCGCTTCTTTCAGATCGCCGATGATAATCGGCGCTTTCTTCGTGGTGGTTCCAGTAGTAGGCAACCAGCGATTAGCAATGACGACAACCGGCTTACCATACAGTAATTTCTGTGTGGGTTGTGTCGGATTGGGTTGCAACAGGGCCTTTCCGTCAGAATCTTTTAACAAATCAAGGAAATTAAATCCATCTTGGTTCGTAATAATGGTTGCTCCCAGACTGATAGACGGATCAAGGGTTACATTCAAAATCGTTTTAATCGCATCCAGCCCTGAGACAGCTACTTTGGTCAGCGTTTCCAGCAAATTCAAGACAAGCTTATTACGTGTGATTACGGATTTCTTTGCAATCCACTTGGCAATATAGGACATCAGGTTTTGATCTGTGTCCTGGATCAAGCTATTGGAAATAGGAAGGATGCCACCCCGATCCTTGATGGTGTAAGAGATTGGTGTAAACTTGGGATTGTCCATATCGTCAAGGTCAGTCAATTCCGTAATCTCAGTAAATTCCGTAATATCAGCATTTTTCTCGATAACCCGCGAACCGGAACGAGTCGATACAGGTTCTACGGTGATATAGGATTCCAGTGACACAAACTGACGCTTTCTTTCCAGGATCATCGTTTGAATATCCTGTGGAACAATAAGCCCGCCGTCTTCTCCGGTTTCGCCGCTCATGCCTGCACGAGTTTCTTCTGCTGAAGCATCCAACAAAGTGCGTTCTTCCGTTGTCAGATTGCGCTTGCGCAGCTCCTTTAGGAAAGCGTTACGGTACTGCTCTTCCTTGTTTGGCTTGTTATCCCGATGTTCTGGCTCTGCAACCGGTGCAACATCACCCGGCGTATCCAGACCCCGCATTTCCACCATCAAATCAATTTGTGCACGCAATTCCGCAGCTGCATCCTTTGCGTTCCGAGCTTCTTCCATCTTGCCGCCTTCCATAAGTGACCGAGCTTCTTCCAACTTTGCCGCCAGTTTCTGGCGTAATTCGCGTTCTTTCGGATCCATAATGTACCTCCGCTTATTTTTTTGGGAAAACAAAAAATCGACTTATTAGGCAAGCCCTAACAGGTCGATTTCGAGTAATAGTTTTTCTTTTTCATTTTTCCGCTGCTCTTTGGACGTAATGCCCAGCTGATCAATGCTACGCTGATCCACTTCGCTGTCCAGGTATGCCGGGAAGGGAGTCGGTGATACTTCGAATAAATTGATATCAAGCAAGGTACGGATATACACATCCTCTTCCTTTATATACTCCCAGGCATCGCCGTTACTCCGAACATAAAAGCCGAAGCTCACACCGTCAACATCGCCGCGCCGTACAGATTCATAGGCATCATTGCCCCATGTATTGTTAGGCAAATCAATTTCAAACGACAGGCCCACATCATCTTCCAGCAATCGCAGCGTCCCCGGCTTTGTCGATCCAAGAACAAAATCACTACGATGATTCCAAAATGCCTTAATCACGTTCTCCGAAAGACTGCGGGAAAACGCCCCCTTGGCTACACGCTCGTAAAATTCACCCCAAATCAATTGGCTGCGCTGATTAAACTTGACTACATACCCGCCGATTGTCTGCGTCTGACTTTCGCCTTCGCCCTCCGTACTACGCACCTCAATTTTGGCAGGCAAGTAGCGAATAACCTTTTCACTCATTGTTGTTGTCACCCCCCTTCATTCGTAGCCTCTTTCCCGAGGCCCGCTTTCAGCATTTGATACTGGTCCATCTTCTCCAGGTTGACATAGTTCAGACTGACAAAGTGTACGTCTCCTTTGTCACCGATATTGTCTTGCTCCTCGAGCTCCCGCACTTCATTGATGGTGTAAACTCCCATTGTAATCATTTCTTTGTAATAGGCTGCGCGGCTGGCGCTATCTCCTCTCAATTCGCCAGTTACATTAAATTTGGTGTAATATTTCCTTTGATCCGACTCCGTAAACAGCTTATAATCACATTCCTGCTCCCAATTCGTGAAGATCGGCTGTAGCGTACTCTTCACATACTCCAGGGACTGGTTCTCCATATTGCTGAACTTCACATCGGTTAATCCCAGCTTGTACCCTGGAACCTTGTATATCTTTGCCGTTTCCATGATGCCGAATTTACTGGTCTCAATGAACTGAGCGTCATTCAGAGGCATACCAAGGTTCTGATATTCCATGCCCGCATCCAGGATGGCTATCCGGTGAGCATTGTTCAAGCCTGAATTCGCTTTCTGCCATTCGTCCCGAGCCTTATCCTTAGCCGGTTTGTCCAAAGTGCCATTCGGTATTTTGAGAATCCCGCGTGTGGCTGTTCCGTTAGCGTAAAAGGCACCTAAGAACTTCCGCTGGGCCTTCTGCACTCCAAGTTCTTCCCGGATAACGGAAATAGGCGTGATTCCCTTTAGGCCGCTTTTGCTGATCGACTTGAAATGAAGCACATCAAAGTGTCTCAGCTTCCGCATTTCTCCATTCGGCAGCGTCGTCACATACCATACCTGTCCTGTATCCTTATCGACTTGAACGTCAGTCTTGGAAGGATCAAGAGGCCAAAGCCCCTTTGGCTGTCCGTTATTGGGACCGCTGGTCTCCCACTCAATGTTTGCGTACCCATTGCCCCAAACCGTGACATGAACCATCATCAATTCTTTGAATGTATAGGCGCTCATGTACGGATTGGGACGAGAACCCAGCAGCCGAGAGACAGGGTGACTACTGTCACGCTCGATCCCAGCCCCACGCTTTTTAAAGACTTGAATCGGCAGTTTCCCAATATCCCCGCCAAGAACGGAAGCACAGGTGTACACGTTGCTGTTTAGCAGCGCAGAATCCGGGGTTACCGTTTCGCCGCTTGCCGTGTTGGAGACACCAAAAAGATCAAGCAGCCACTGCGGGGGATGAAGTAAACTGTCCTCAGAAGATCGCCGGTCCCACCAGCGCTGCACAAAGTTTCTTCGTTTCACATTTCACCTCCTTACTAAAAGGAAAAGTCCTCGCTCATGATGTGATCATTCAGGTTAATGGTGGAGTCGCCCACCATGGCCCTGACCATGGCGTTAATAATGGCCGCCAATAAATCGATTCGCTGACTGTCATCCTTGTGCTTCTTGGAAAGTTTAATATTTCCGTTGTTATCCGAAACTTCAATGGCATTAGACAAGCACCAGGTTAGCAATGGACTGCCATCATGAACAATTAGGCTGCGCAGAATCAGCTCACGGAAGAACTTTGTTGGTTCCGAAAGGGTTTGAACGCCCTGCCGGATCTCTACCCGGTTGTATCCTTCCGCCTCAAGCTCCTGTGTAAAGTGAGTGGCGTTATATGGATCATAACAAACCTCCTCAATGAACCAGGATTGTTCCCGCTCCAGATTCTGCATATGGGTTTTAATGTAACTGTAGTCCACGGCAGAACCCGGTGTAAGGGTACACCAATCCCCTGCCGCCCAATCCCGATAAGGCACACGGTCACCGTGTTCATGCTTAGTCGCTGTTTCATCCGGCATAAATCCGTGAGCAGTGACCGCATAACGGCCGTCTTCCAGCCGAAACACAAAGCCAGATGCGGTTAAATCCGTGGATTTAGACAAGTCAAGTCCATTGTGCGCAGCATAACCGCGAACCAAATCCAAAAAAGCACTCCGTGACACTGCGAGTGCTTTCCATTTGTCCATAATGCCGGACATGTATTTATTTTCGCTATCTGCCTGCCAGAGATTCACACGTTTGGTCAACCACTCCCGAATTTTCTGCGGATCTGCTGAATTATACGCTTCGTCATGCTCAATTCGTATTTGTTTCTTCAGCTCTTGGGCATATTCATTGTCTTCCTGTAGGATAGGGTTGGCTTTGACCCAATTTTGTTCATTATGTGGATCGTCTGCCTTTTCTAGCTCCCGAATCATCACATAATAGGTTTCTATCATTGGAGTATCGCCGTCCAACATCTTACACAGGGAATCATATTCCTTTTTACAGGGACTATTTTCGGCATCCTTACCGGCAGTAGAAATGATTTGCATTAAGGATTGCAGCCGTTTACCGAAGCCGGAATAAGATACGTCAAGGATTTCACTGGTCGGGTGCGCATGATACTCATCAATAATGACCAGACACGGAGCGCCTGAGTCCTTATTTTTAGTATCCTTAGACAACGGACGCAGCCAGCCGCCGCGCCGGGCGTGTTCGATGTATGTGCGTTTGATCCGCAGCCGCTTGGAAATGTCCGGGCTGTTCTCCCCCATGGCCTTCGCATCCAACCAGACCCGCTTCGCCTGCTGTTTATCGACAGCCGCACATTCAACTTCCGGGCTTTCTTCGTAACGCTTCAAATGTGGCTTTCCAGGCGGATACACACAATCCCCGCACATGCCATAAAGGGACAGGCCAGACATTTCAGTTGATTTGACATTCCCCCGCGCCCGAAGATGCAGTGCCTTGGTGAAGCGCCTCTTTCCACTGTCCATATGCACCCAACCGTAGACGCATCCCAAATCAAACTTTTGGAAGGGCAGCAGTTCTATAAGCTGTCCGGAAAACGGACCGCGAACATGACGGCAGCAGCGCTCAAACCATTCGAATATACGGTCAGCCCTGGACTCATCGAAGACGTAAGGGAAATCAGTCGTCGCCTGCCGCTGTAAATCGGATAAATGTCGCTGGCACGCCTGCTGCTCACGCTTGCAGGCTGGCCGTAATCCCATGACAACTTCGGCGGCGTAGCGATTAGTCGGGTGAACATCCTCCCAATTAATCGAAGAGTCCGGCATTCTCATCTTCCTCCTGGTCCGCCGTCTTTTTCGCTAACCGCGCCCGCGATTCCGCATTGAGTCCAAGCTTGTTGGAGTAAGAAAGAATAAGACGCGAATAGCTCTGTGCCATTTTCACATAAGCACTGACAACCATATTCCCTTGAGCATTTGTTTCCGTATACCCTTCAATGTCAATAAGCCGGTTCGCATCCTGATATTTTGCCACCGCATCACAATAAGCTCCCAGCACATCTTCATCCACTTTATCCAGGACTTCAAACTCGGCCATATCCTTTACTGTCTTGCGCCAAACCTTCCGGGCTTCATCGTTCAGCCAGCCGGGAATTTTCAAAGTCAGCTTTTTCTTGCGATCAAACTTTTTCGAAGCAGCTTCCCGAGCAATTACCTCAGCCTCCGTCCAATGCTTGCCACCGCCTTTCTGTCCCACCCGCATGTGATTAAAATTTACAATATCTGGCATATCTTCCGCACCTCCTTTAGAAACTTTCACTGGGGACTTTTTTTCACACAAGAGTCCGATGCGGTCTATTACGAACAAAAAAATTTTTTAAGATGGTGGGGGGCCTAAGAAATTAAAAAAAAATCCCGTAATGGCGACTTTACCATTTCAAATTCAATTCGAAATCAGGCATTTTGAAAATTTTTCTGATCTTATCTTTGTTCTCCATTATCGTTACCATTGCAAATTCATTGGCGTCTTTCTCGGCGGCACTATTCTTGTACTCTTCCATATTTTCATCAAGGTTTGCCACCCCTTCTTCATCAAGATATAATCCGTGATGATTCTGCCATGCATGACGCATTTCATGAAAGAGAAAAAAAGCTAAATCTAAATCTTGTTTATGTTTCTCCTTGGATAAGTTAAAATAAAAAATCTTGATTGTACGAGACTCCATCATTGCAATAGCAGGAGGCCGTGTCGCCCCATGAAGTATCTGTTGATATTCCTCCGGTGACATATCAGGACATTCAACCATTTCTTTTCTCAATCTATCCTCATTCTTGTAGACATCGACCACATAATCTAATTCGTTGTATTCCTCACCCAATACATCTAGACAATGTAAGAGCTGATCCCTTATTCGACTAGGGTTTGTATATCTAACTATCATTTGCAGTCACACTCCTTGCTATCATTATCTCACATCATTTCCAAACCCTCCATCCTCTTTTGCTGTCTTGGCATCATGACACACCTTACAAAGTGACTGCCAGTTGCTGCGCCTCCAGAACAATTCCTTGTCACCCTTATGCGGTTCGATATGGTCAACCACTGTAGCAGCCTCAATCTTATCGACCTTCAAGCAATATACACACAGTGGATGCTTCCGCAGGAACCCGAGCCGAGCCTTGCGCCACTGACCGTCATAACCGCGCTGTGCGGCTGTCCCACGGTATCTATCATAGCGGTGTTTCTCTTGTGTATGGTCGGCACAGTAACGCCCTCTAGAGAGGTTACTACAGCCCACACGACTACATGGTTTAAGTGGTGATTGCCCCATAATTAACCCCTCTGCTGCTATTAAATAACTGGTAAATCCTGTGCGATTTAATTACACATATCTTACATTGTGTTAAACTCATGCACCTACCATAATCCCTTGTCCTGTAAGGCTTCTCAGCCTGTCCCAGAAACGAGTTTCACCTATCCTTAATATGTGTAACTGACTACACTTTGTGACGCTTGAGAGCCATATCCATGCTGTCTTGAGCCATGCCAATATAGCGCAGCGTAATCTTAGGTGAAGCATGATTAAAGAAGTCCATCAGCATGCCAATGTCCTTGTCAGTTGTTTCGTTATAGAAGATATAACCGAATGTTTTCCGCAGTGTATGGCAACCCATATCCGAAAGCCCGAACTCATCCCCAATGTCCCGCATGATCTTATAAGCCATTTCACGGGTAATAGGTCGGTTCATACCTTCCCTGCTTTTAATAAGGAATTCATTCGCTGGTTTACCTTCGATGTAAACAATCAGAGCCTTTTTCAATTCCGGTGCCATGTAAATGCGTTTCTGCTTATTTGTCTTCTTCTCGCGGATAGAAATGTGAGAACCAGAAACGTCCTTGACTCGCAACCGCAATATGTCACTAATCCGAAGACCTGTGTATATACCAATCAGGAACATAATGTAATCTCTTGGATTTTTGTCCTTGAGATAGTCTTTTATGTCTTGGATAGTTTCCGGGTCACGAATGGGCTGAACAAAATTCATTTACGCTCACCACCGTCTAGTTTCACACAATGGATCGGTTTAGAGCAGAACTGAGCTGCTTCTTCCCACTTGCCCCAAACACAACCTTTGCATTTAACCGGCTGTTTCGGTTCTGGCGGTTCCCTGAGCCTCCTTACCGCGTTCATTGCTTTTCCTCCAATATAACCATATTAATTGAACGGTCTATCTTTACTTCAATGTTTCCATTTGCATTGCTAGAAAAAGATAACGGCCAACGGCTGATTCGAGTCCTTCATCATCCCCGGCTTCCATCGCCTTTACAATTTCATCGATTACATTCCTTAGTTTCTTGAGAAATTCAATCCGTTCTTTCATTCCATACCTCCTTTAAGCAAAAATCGGTCACTTTTCAACCCTTCGTACAATATAAAAAGGGACGCTTTCTAGCGCCCCTTAGATTTACATAATCAGCATTGCAATATCCCGTATTTGCATGGTGACGGACGGTGTTACCGACTAACATCCCCTATGCTAATATACCGCGCCCGGGTGGAGCGCGTTGAGAGTGGTACTATAACTCTCATCCCCCGTAACAGACCGCCGCACCATCTACTTGCTACTTGTGCTATCAGTTCCGCCACTAATATCGTTGCTATTGCAACAGGCATCATCACCGCTCAGCTCTGACGAGTCCTGCGGCGATAAGGGGCAGCAGGGACACCCGGGAATAACTTCTTCCCTATGTCCCTACTGTAAATCTAATATACAGACGTAATGTTGACGCGAAACAGACGTAAAACAGACAGGTTACAGACACGTTTTAGATAGTGCCAAGCAATTTCAATGTCTCAGCTATTGATTCTGTGCTAATACCGAGCAATTTCAACGTTCCAGCTACTGATTCTGTACCTTCTTGAATCTTTCGGTCTAATGACCGTCCTGTAAATGAAGACCACTTTATGACAGCTGCTTTTCTAGGATTTCGGTTAATAAACCTATACTTCATAATTTGTTTGATTTCTGGATCCAAAATAGACTCTATCGCCAATTCTATGTTTCTGATTGTTGGGACCCACTTTTTTAGAATGGCCTCTTCATAAGAAGTAAGCTCTTCTCTCTCTTGTAGTCCATTAACGATCTCTACCATTTTGGGATATTTGCGAAGCAGCATTTTGATAACTGTGACATCCATTTTATTTGCACTCGGAAACAATTCCCCTTGTCCCCATACCATTGCCATTCCCCTCATTCCCCTTTGTGTTATAATGGGTTTGAGGTATTATTTACCGTTTATCGACCCCGCCCGGCCAAGGATTAGGGGTCTTTTCTTTGTCCATTATGCATATCTAGATCCACGCGGCATTTTCCCATCTTCGTCGAGAACAATATCGCTGATTATGATTGCTGATGTTGCTGGAATATACTGACCTTTGAATTCTCCGAATGTTATGCTGTACCCATTCTTTTCACGCTGCGCCCGGAATGACACTCCTGAAACAATACTTCCAGCTGACGAATTAATATTTTTGACTGTTTTGATGATCACTTCTACGCCTCCTTTTGCCGATTTTCTGTTATCCTCGCATTTTTAGGTATTGATACCCAAGCAAATCCTCTCTTATCTCCGCCTGGATCTTCTAGTACATAAGAATATCCTTTAGGAACAAAATCATTCAAATGAATCCGCAAGTCTCCAAAAGCTGTCTGAATGATCTGATGTTGAGCCAGTTCTGACCGAGGGCATACATGCAGATGCATGCGCTCAACCTTGCCACCTTTACGGACTATTTCGCTAAGAGCGACATTTATCATGTTCACGGCTTGTGGATGAATTGAGGAAAAGTTGCTCATAATTTCCTCCCTCTGGAAGCTTGACCCAAATCACAGCACCCTGTGGATGATTATAGGGTACAGGTTCCGAGAAAATGATTGGGTTTTTAACAACCCACGCCCACGCTTGGTTGTAATGAAAAGCAAATTTGGGATCTTCGATGCAATGTTTATCCTTGTAAGCCATAAATCGTCCAACGGTGCAAGGGATGCAATTTGTCAGTTCCACCGTCCCGTAAACTTTGCCGCTGCCGCTTTTGATGATACCGATTGTGCCACGTTTATGTGTAAGTCTCCCTCTGATCTCCCATATCTTTTGACCGGATAAAATTAGATCAGCCCACTTCGGTTTAATAATCAAACCATCCATCTTAACAAAACTCCTTTCTGAACATCATCTTCGTACTGCGCAATAGAATATTTTTTCTTCTTAAAGAGATACTAATCAAAATTTGATTATTTCACAGGGGGCAACAATTCTGAAAAAACTAATAATTTTCTTTGCTTTTTGTTTTTTAGCATTTGGAATTTCTCCATATGCTGCCGTAGCATCAAATGATCTCTTCAAAACACCTGCATCAAAACAATCTGATCAGTGGAAAGTTGAAATCAAGAAAGTTGAGAAATATGACTCTAAGATGTCAAAACCTCGTAAAAATGAAAGTGAAATGTACAACATTATCATCACCAATATCGGGGTTGGCTTAGAAAATGTAGTGTTTAACTCCTATAGAGATGAACCAAATACCCAAACAAAGTTCGGATTAAGCATTTCAGACGATCATCACAAAATTTTTAAACATGGCGAGATAGTCGACTTTTCTAATTTCCCTATTTCTGTTGATTCAAAGGAACTTCAAATCGAGATTAGTTGGTACGGAAAACCTTCAAATAACGAATCCCATGATAGAAAATACAAAGAAACCTTTACTTTCACACCAGCAAAATAATAGATGCATATTGGGCACTTCGGTGCCCTTTTAGTTTACAGTTTGCGTCCACTGTCTATTACTCCCGCCCCTGGGATTACCCCACCCAGCCCTCCGTTCTACCTTCATTTAGCTAGGCAAGCCCGTTTCTCTCCTGTCTTGATGTAGTGGGCTAAACCAGGAGTAAAAACCATCTTGTCTTGTAGGTTCCAGTAGTTGGGTCCCTTGTAGGATTTCAAATACTCCCCCGGTCTCATAACTGGGATGGTCGCCGCCTCTTCCTGGGTCCATCCTAGCTTTCGAACCCTCTTAGCGAACGTAGGGTATGGTATCCCGTTCCTCTTGGCGATCTTCTTCATTTCCTCGTCATATGTTATACCCGGCTTTTGCATCGGGACCGAAGACGCCTTTTCCTTGTGCCATCCTGTACGAATGCGAAACTTGTACGCTTGTTCTGTTATCCCGTGAGCCTTTGCTCTTTTAACATAGCTGAACTTTTGCAATCACTTCGCCTCCTTGTCTCGCTGGCGTGTAGCGTTCTACTCTGCACCAACGCCCGGATTTCAATATTTTTAGGCTGGCTGCGGCAAGTTATTGGCATGCGCCCGTTCGTAATTCACGAACTTATTAAAATTCTTGAGGAACACAAGTTCAACCGTTCCAGTAGGACCATTACGCTGCTTAGATATGATGATTTCGATAATGTTTTTCTTCTCGGATTCCTGGTTGTAGTAATCATCCCGATAAAGGAAAGCTACAATATCTGCATCCTGTTCAATAGAACCAGACTCTCGAAGGTCACTCATAATCGGACGTTTGTCCTGGCGCTGTTCAACACTCCGACTGAGCTGAGACAACGCGATAACCGGCACATCCAATTCACGGGCAATCTGCTTCAACACTCGGGAAATTTCTGAAACCTCTTGTTGTCGATTCTCCCCGCGCTTTCCACTACTTCCCTGGATCAGCTGCAGGTAATCAATGACGATCATTCCAAGACCTCGTTCTCTTTTCAAACGACGACATTTGGCTCGAATATCATGCACGGTGACAACTGGATCGTCAGCAATGAAAATGTTCTTGTCTGCAAGAGAAGAAATACCAACAGTCAACTTGCCCCAATCATCGTCACTAGTGATATCGCCCATTCTCAGATCATTAGCGTCGAGGTTAACCTCAGCACAGACCATACGCTGCATGAGCTGCTGCTCTGACATCTCCAAGCTAAATACAGCAATAGGTTCATCATTTCGAGTTGCCGCATTCTGTGCAATATTTAAGGCGAACGCTGTTTTGCCAACAGAAGGACGAGCTGCCACGATAATTAAATCCTGTTTCTGAAACCCGCCAGTGAGCTTGTCCAGATCTGTAAATCCAGTCTCCTTACCACTAGTAGTTCCATTCAGTCGATTACTCACACGCTTTTCAATGGTGTCGATATACTCAAGACCGATTTCCTTCGTGCTTTTGAAATCCTTTTTCGGCGCTGTCTGATCGGACAATAACGCCGACTTGGTCAGGGCATTTGCTACCACGGTTCCAGCATCGTCACTGTCATACACAAGTTCGATCTGCTTATAAGCATCCCGAAGAGCTTGGCGTAAGGTGAATTTATCTGCAAGTACACCTATAAAAAACTCAATGTCAGCCGCAGTAGGAGATGAAGAAGCGATTCGAGAAAGGTAATATGTACCCCCTACCTTTTCCAGACTTTTTTTATGATTTAGTGTGGACACAAGTGATCTGATATCCACCTGCTCACCATCGTTGTGCAAATCTCGCATAGCTGAAAAGATTGTCCGATTTACAGGGTTGTAGAACATTTCAGGATCTACAGAAATTGCCGTATCCATGGCATTACCTGTTTCGTCAATCAAAACTGCACCAATAACCGCTATCTCTGCATTCTCATCGTGCGGCAGTTCCCTTATTGATCCTTGCACAAAGATTCTCCTTCCATCCCACAGGCATTGGCATAGCAGCTGCCTTGGCTTTATCCCGTTCAGCGAAATAATTTGCTGTCTGATCCTTTGATTTATGCTGATCCTGTAAATCACCGACACCACCACGGATCTGCGCGATCTTCGGCGGCCATGGATTTGTAAGCATGTGCTGCTTCACGTTTTTACAGGCTACGTCAAAAGGGAAATCTTTAAGGTTCTCATGTAGCCGGTCTATTTCAGTATTGCTGGTATCAATCTGATGTGCGTATTCTTCTTTGAGCTTAATGAGTAGATCAATAACTTGTGTTCTCTTCAAGCTGCTTTGCCTCCTTTGCTCGACGTTTAAGGTCTGCAAGCTCTTGCTGCTGCTTGGATAGTCGCTGCGGCGGTGCTGGCATTGGTGTTTGGGTTAATGACCCTTTATGCTTCGTAGTCTTGTTAGCGTTCCGCCATGCTGATTTCAAGCCTTTCACGTAATAAGTAAAACTGTTTGGCTGCTCGAAATCTTCTCCCTCGCGTTTTCGCTTTGCCTTGTATTGGCTCTCCATAGTTGTGATGGTAAAGGGTACTGGCATCCCTGCGGCGACCATCTTACCCATGGCTTCGCGATCATTTGTGGAGACGTGAATGTCGAACTTATCATGCAATTTGCAATAAGCATTTAAAATTGCGATCATCCCGTCCGTTTTAGGATCTGGGCTAATTTCTTCTGAAAACTCATTTTCTAAAATAGTAGTAGTAATAAGATCTTTAATATCTTTTGCATCGGACAATATTGTCTGATCACTCGTTAAAATCGTTTCATGATCGGACATTTTTGTCTGATCACTGTCATTGTGAACGGACAAATATGTCTGATCACTGTCATTGTGAATGGACAAATATGTCTGATCACTGTCGGACTGATCGGACAAAATTGTCTGATCAGTTTCGCTGTGAACAGACATTTCTGTCTGATCATTATCCTGCGAACGGACATTTTTGTCTGATCTCTTTAATATGCCTTTCTTGGACTTTCTAACCTTTATGATCAAACCCCGGGGCGCTCTAGTGATATGGATGTATCCGTGGTTCTGGAGATCACTTATCCATCTGCTGATGCTTTTATCGGTAACCCCAAAGTTCTCACCGATTTCAGAAAGCTTCATCGGCTTGCCACCCAGGACAAGTCCCCAAACAGTTCCGTCCTCTTCGACTTCCTTAGTCGTGGAGCTAACACACCAAGCGAATAGCCATATCGCCGATCCTATTTTTTCGTAGTGTTGCGGCGAAAATAACCCGGAGAAGATCGGAAAAGGAAAGCTATCTGTTGGCATAAGCTCACCTCTGTATTAATCATCATTTTCCCTTCTTCGGTTTGGGGCGATTTATAATTTCTGTCACATTCGTACGCAAGACGAATGCTAATTCTCCATTGTCCTTTCGAAGCTTGGCCCAAGGTCGGGCAATGCCCCATGTATCCAGTACCTCACCGGACAGGCCACAGCTTGTTAGGACTGTATCACCCTTGAGAACGAGCATCACCGCTGCCCCCTTTTACCCCGCATACCGAAGCCGCAGAGCTTTCAGCACGATATCAGTGTTCTTATCATCCAAACGGTCAGCCTCGGACAAATCCACCTTATTGCGACCGTTATAGAGGTGTAGCGCCAGAGCAAGCATGAACTTTTCTGATGTGCTCCATCCCTTAGAAGCTCGTTTAAGCTTGTCCGTATGAACGGTAAGCTCTTCGAAGTCAATAAATTCAGGAACCAGATATTGTTTAAGCTTGTTATGGTTCTGAAATATATACAGCAGACCCTTCCAATACCGATCTTGCAGTAATTGTTTCGGAATCATAGTAAATACCCCTTTCAAATTGAATTTTGATGTGTCAGCCACATCTTGGAATCCCGGACGGAGGAAGGTTATTTCTAAGGTCCGACATTCCAAGACAGGGGCCGAAGCCCTTCTTCATTTGATCCTGTCTATTTCTTGCATTACGAGTGTTTTAATGTTCAATGGTAGAAACTCTACGACTTCAACAATCTGATTCCACCTGCCCGAGGCTTTTTGTTGATGTCTGTCTGCAAGATAAAAGTTTTCTACAGAACTCATGACCTGATTGTTCGCAGCGGTAATCTCCGTTTCCAGCACCTGGTCTATAGCAGAAGACCACTCGTTTCTACGTTTCACATACAATTCAGCAAGAGCTTTAGCAAATTGAATTTCGTCTTGTTCACTCAAGCTGTTCCCTCCTTGCTTTTACGAGGGGCATCGCGTAAAATAGACGCAACGAGAAACTTTAATCGGGTTCTCAATGAGGTCCGCCCTGCCAGGCGGGCTTTTTTATGCTGTTCTTTGGCATGATGCAATTCACATTCGTGCAACCAAATCAGCATTTCCAGCCAACGAATATTTCGTTTTAACTTGATCGGATCAATATGTTCTGCTTGGCGTTTTATCATTTTCAGATTACGCTTAGCGTTCTTAGCTTCAAACCGCGCTTGATCTTCCAAATCTTCGATTCTCATAAAAAAAACCTCAATTCATATATTTTTTTTGTCTCAGTTCATTCCGATGATCCGCCCATAATCCAAGGTAAGAAATACCATATTTCCGACAAAGGACTGCTGCATTATGTGTAAGTGCCGTTATGGCTTCGATTTGCTCCATTAGTCCATTTTTGACGTTCTCATGATCAGCAGGCGTCAACTGGTCTAATCTCTTAGTGATTGGGATTGACTGCAAAGCCAGTAATGCTTCTTGGATTTCCTCGATTGTTTTTATGTATGTTGAACTTGGATGTAAGTCAGCGCCATCTAAGTAAGGTACACATGCACCACCTGTAACCTCTTCTGCTGCGCCGATAATCAACTGAATATCATCGTAGTGTCTGACTGTAGCCTGCATAACTTGTTTAGTAGCTTTACGGCTACCTTTAACTATCTTGCCAATCTGGGAACCATCAACATTAGCTGCCTTTCCAGCTTTTGCATATGAATCGCCAGTCCGTTTTAGCACTTCTTGCAGTGCTCCCGGAAAATGTCCAATTGCCATTTTGATACCCCCTTATTTGTCCAAATTGATGGGATGCTATTGGACAAGGGAATAATGTATGATGTTTTTAAGCAATTCCCCTTGCCCAAGCCTTCCCCCACCCGCCGCAGCCCGTACAGCACGGTGGGTTTCCTCTTTATATAGCTTTTTTACGATTTTTCCATCCTTCACCAGCATGGTTACTCACCCATTCGGTGTGTTCGTCCACCCATCTCATTAATAAGTGCGTTGGAACCCTTGGATTCCCGAACTCACGATTGACTGGAAAATCTGGACGGTTGAAAAGTTCTGCTGTTTTCGACTCGCCAATATCCATCAACTCCATAAATTGTTTTCGGGTTAGAAAGGGCGGTAGCTCGTTAATAAGATGATCTTTTAACGCTTCCGCCACAGCTTCTCGAATCCATAGTTTTAGATCTTCAACTTCTATTACTGCAACGGACATTCATCTCACCCCCTTCAACGCGGAGTTTTCCCCTTC
This sequence comes from Paenibacillus sp. FSL L8-0333, assembly GCF_037965665.1. Lineage (NCBI taxonomy): Bacteria > Bacillati > Bacillota > Bacilli > Caryophanales > Paenibacillaceae > Paenibacillus > Paenibacillus sp. FSL L8-0333. The sequence continues at coordinate 2,298,352 of NZ_CP150186.1, read as the reverse complement.
AACTTTGCGTATCGCGTAGCGAATGGCTAAAAAAATTTGATCTCTTTCGCATTCATACACAAGAGATATCTTGTCAGCTCGTTCGCTGTCTACATGACGATGACCATTTTCAATTTGAGATAGGTATCCAGCGGGTATTCCAATCTCTTCAGCTGCTTTCTCAATACTTAGCCCAGCATCTTTACGAGCTTTTTTAATGAGGCTGTTCACTTCTCTTCCCCCCGATCAGCTATTCATAATGTGAAGTTATTTCCATAATACATCGCATTACGCAAAGTGTCAACGCATTTTGCAAAGTTTACCCCCTTTATATTTTCAGTATGCAAAGTGCAAAGTATAATGTTAATCAGGTGATGCGAATGTTTAGTGGTAACCGGTTGCGCAAACTGCGCAAAAATGAAGATTTAACCATGAAAGAATTCGGCGCAAAGTTTAGTCTTGCAGAATCCACAATTTCAGGTTATGAAAACGAATCACGAAAACCGGATTTGGATACTGTAAATAAATTTGCGGACTACTTCAATGTCTCTGCTGACTATTTGATGGGGCGAACCGATAGGCTAAACTTGGAGGAAACCAACCTCTCATTTTATGGTGGACCCGATAAATACACTCCTGACGAAATAGAAGAGATGGAGGCAGCTCTAGCGAGATATAGAAAGAACAAGAAACGAATTCGAGAAGAAATGGAAGACAGAAAAAAATAAAGAATCAAGAACTAGCCAGCAATGGCTTTTCTTTTCCATATAAAACAGAACATACGTGCGCTTTTAGGAGGAATACATCTGAACTTTTACCAATACTTTAAAACTCCACTTGAACAATGGATCGAAGACAGATATCAAGAAAATGGAATTTTTCGACCTTCTGATCTCACTATTGAAAAAGTCTCTAGAATATTTAATACCGAAGTAATCTATTATGAGCACACCTCTTTCAGTGACAATGAGGAACGCATCATTTTTTTAAATAAATATGAGGAAGAGAATCTACTCAGGAAATTTTTTTTCCACGAACTTTGTCATGTCGTAAGGCATTCAGGGGATCAGCGTTGGATGCCATCATTATTTAGAGATGCCCAGGAAAATGAAGCTGATTTCTTTTCTCTTTACACTTCTATTCCTTTTTATATATTTCAGTCGTTACCACTACCTAATAACAAAAATGAGGCTATCGGCTTTATTGCCCATGAGTTTAAGATGCCACTAGAAATAGCCAAAAAGAGATTTCAACAGATTGAAGAACGAATTGCTCAATCTGATATGCTATCTGCTTTAGGTGCTATAGCAGCAGCATCTTCAAAACAAGAAGATACGCACAGTAAAGCAGCTGATTTTCATTTTAGAAGGGATACTCAAACTCAGCCTCGTATCCGAGCATATTACAGTTGGGATGGTGATTTTTCTCGTCCTCATGCTTTAGTGATTGAACACCCTATCGAATTTGATTGGAATGGATCACTAGATATACAGATCAATCGTGATTACAAAACATGCGACAAGCCATCTGGAAGAATGAAAGATATTGCTTCTATCATCCCGAGTGACCTCTCAATCTCCAAAGACAAGGGTAGTATAACGATAAATTTATCCCGCGTAGCATGGCGGCATGGCAATGATATTGAACAACTATACCTTCCTTTGGACGTAATTGATGACGCTTTGAATTTTTAATGAAAGGTGGATAAGATATGGCTTACTTCTCGAAAGTTCAAGCAAAAAATAAACAAGGATATAAATGGATATGTGTCTTGGAAGGTCCAACCAATCCCGTAACTGGAGTAAGGCAGCAAGTGTCCCGTAGGGCGGATACTAAGAACGAAGCTTTACAACGTGCACAAGATGCTGTTAACAACCTTAGAAGTGGAATTGACATTAAGAAAGCCAAGAAAACTAGATTCGAAGAAGTTGCAACTGATTTTTTAGAAACATATTCAAAAAGTGGTGTTAGATCAAGTACCGTGCGAACAAGAAGTAAATCCGTTAAGATATTGCTTCACCATTTCGCCAAATCAAATATTGACAGCATAAAACTGAAAGATATTCAAAAAATGTTGATTACTATGGATAACAATGGATATAGTCACTCAAGCATGAATAGCACAAAAATTACAGCTGGAATGATTTTTAATTTTGCGGTTGTTCATGGGCTCCGAAAAGATAATCCCTGTGAAGGATCTGTAATACCAATAAAGGAAAGTACAGTTGAGGAAATAGAAAATGATATTCTGGCAGAAAAGTATTTCGAGAGGCACGAGCTTGAGGAATTTCTAGAAAAGGTCCAATTGTTTGGAAAACGTGGAGATTTAGAAACTTTTTACCTATTAGCTTTTTCTGGGATGAGACCTGGGGAGTTATGTGCTTTGAAATGGTCAGACATTAACTTTGAAACTTACGATGTTCGCATTACGAAGACAATTTATAATCCAGATAATAATATGCGTGAATATAAGCTAAACCCACCGAAGACAAAAAGTTCCATTCGCACGTTTGATCTAGACGAAAGTATTATCGAAATGTTAAAGTCTTATAAGGAAAAACAAGTTATACGTCACCAAAGATACTGTCAGCAGGCTAATGATTTCCATAATGGAAAGTTTATTTTTTGTCACGACAATGGATATCCATACGTGCAAAAGAATATAATTGACAGAATGAAACGTATCATGAAAAAAACATCCATTAAAAAACATGCAACCCCTCATATCTTACGGCACACGCATATCAGTCTGTTGACTGAGGTTGGAGTGGACCTTAAGACTATTATGCATCGAGTAGGTCATGGTGATTCAAAAACAACTTTGAAAATTTACACTCATGTAACAGAACGTATGAAAAAAAGTGCGAATGAGAAGGTCAGAATCCACTTCGGCAAGATCCTAGATATCAACCAAAAGCAAGAAATGTGATTTTTACGTTATTTTTATTTAAATACGAACCCAAATAAACTTTATAACACTAGGATTTACAAGGGGTTCCAAATATAAATTAAAAAATCGGAGGAATTATGCCTAATAACCAACAAGAACCTCATAATATCCAGGCGTGGTCTCTGATCAATCGCAAATACCTTGGACAAGGCGTTCGAGTCAAAAGATTTCGCCGTCCAAAGCGCAGCCAGATTAGAAACCGTGTGCTGCTTGCTGTATTGATGGCTAAGGATATCAAGCTGTCACGACTCGCAGAAGAGCTTGGTATATCCTCACGCAGTGTAAGCGCTTGGGTATACGAAGGTCGTATCCCTTCCAACAATAACATTGACAAGACCTGCCGCCTATTGGGGTACCCACCCCACATTCTGTTCAATGAAGCATTGATTCGTCAAAGCCCCATTGTATGTCAGCCTACACCCTCACGATTTATGAAAAGAAGTATTACCAGTTCACCGCGCAGCAATGTTATCCTGACCGGACTTTGTATGGTATACGATTTCTCAGTAACGGATGTAAGTATTTGGATAGGCGTCCATCCCGGAACGTTTCGGAAATGGCTCCACAACAGCCATCTGCCGACCCCTGCTCTGCAGGAAAAAGCCGAAGCTTTCTTTCGGATTCCACGCCATATTCTATTTGCAGACTGCGGAACGCTCTAATACAATCCTCTCACAGAACACGTTTAACACAGCCCTTCTTCAAGAAATCATGAGAAGGGTTATTTGCCATACCTTTTTTTCTTAAAAAGAGGTCATACTACTGTATGTAGATACATTGTGTAGTACTAAAGAACGGGTCAGGAGGCGCAAGATGAAACTTAACGGAATACTGTCAAAGGGCTATACCGATACTTGGAATGTGGCCCCTCGTGTCATTGGACTTCGCACTATGTTTGTAAATGTCGCATTAATTGGCCAGCCCTCTTCGGATTGGGTTCTTGTAGATACTGGTCTTAGCTCATATACAGGCAATATTATTGATTTTGCTACGGAGCATTATGATAAGCCTCCGGTGGCAATTATCCTGACGCATGGGCATTTTGACCATATTGGGGGTGTGAAAAGGCTTGTTGAGGAATGGAATGTGCCTGTATATGCTCATCCGCTAGAACTACCTTTTCTGACAGGTAAAGAAGATTACCCTCCAGCCGATCCGGCCGTAGGCGGCGGGCTTATGAGCATGATTTCCCCCTTATTTTCACATCATGGCATTGACCTTGGTTCAGCCGTTCATCCCTTGCCGGAAGACGGGACTGTCCCTGGTGCGAAGGGCTGGGAATGGATCCATACCCCTGGACATAGTCCCGGGCATATCTCCCTGTTCAGGCCTGAGGATAGAGTCCTGATCGCTGGTGATACGTTCCTTACGGTCAAACAGGAATCCGTATTTGCAGTGGCTACGCAGCATCAGGTGGTGCATGGCCCACCCTCTTATTTCACGACAGACTGGGAAGATGCCGAGAAATCAGTCCGTACCCTTGCCTTGCTGAATCCACATCTTGTTCTTTCGGGACATGGAGTACCCATGGAAGGTGAGGAGCTGTCTACCCAGCTTGCTCATTTATGCAAAAATTTCAAAGAAATGGCGCTACCGGGTCAAGGTAAATTTGTGTAAATAAGGTATTCCTGATCATCGAGCAGAGGTCTAGGGAAAAAGTCCCTATAATTCATTTGATATAGCCGATTCTACGGATATTCAACGAAATTATAGGGAGTTCCTCCCTATATTATTTGCTAAGTGCAGATTTACATGCGACTATATATCTCAGTATGTATTGATGTTTTTTTCCAAGCGGCCCACATAAAGTCTCCACACATGAGCCGGTCGTAATTATTTTCGTACCTGCAAAATGTTGTCTTAAATCTTCATCACTAAAAAAATGGGCATATTTTCCCTCTTTGTATTCGTAGGTTCCCGGTTCCAAAAGTGTTCCACAGCCGTTGTTCGCATCCTCATCGGAAAAACTGGTAAAATAGAGCAAGCCATCCGGCCGCAGCTGTTCCAGACAATTAGCTAATAGCCTGCGGCGATCCTCTTCGAGAAATAAATGCAACACGTCATAGCAGTAGACAGCATCAACCTGTACTTCAGAAATAGTATCTAATACGGAACCTGAGATAAAATGGCTCTTGGGATCCCATTCTGCCGCCATCCTTAACGCATCCTCGCTTAACTCAACGCCTAAGGTCTTAAACTCATCTGAGAACACCTTCGTATTTCTTCCGTATCCCGCACCCGGGACTAAAACTGATTTCACGTCATATTGCCGAAATATCTCCCTTGCTGCCTGGGCTGTAGGACTAGGTTCACTCCCCCAGATCATGCCTTCCTGAGCAAATCTTCGACTCCAGTATTCGGACATAGATTAGACCTTCTTTTTAAATTTATTCGCTAATTTCATCGCAAGGAATTGAGGGATCAGGTTTAGCATACTAAAAAATAAAAACGATCCTGTAGGTCCAAGTGGTTTGAAAAACGTCCCGTCCCAACCGCCTTCTCCTGACAATTTGCTAATAAAATAATACGAAACAAACGCAGAAGCGATATTCCCAATGACTACAGCAATTATATTATTAGACCATTTTCCCAAAAAAGCTATTAGCGATGTTATGACGATCATCATTAAATAACCAACCATTGAACCATTATTGAAATCTTTATCCATCGCGAAATATACAAATGGAAAACAGTACACACTAATGATCAGGAGATTTAATCCTAATTTTCTCACCGCATCCCCTCCTCAGCTAGTTTTTCACTCTATACCAATACTGATAAATCTCCTTAAAACCCAGCTTGTCATACAAGGCTGAAGCCCCCGTATTCGCTTGCACAACTTGCAGAAAGGAAGTTGTTGCTCCCTTTGCTCTACCCCAATTAAGCAACGCTAGCAGCAGCTGTTCCGCCATTCCCTTTCTACGATGAGCAGGGGAAGTGACAATATCATACAGACCCAAGTATCCATTCTGAATCACACCAAGTCCGCAGGCGGCAGGAACACCATGATTAAACAACAGGACATAACCCTGCTGCAAATGTGATGCAGACAACATTCTAGTTAAGGTTTCCCGGTTCTTGCCAGACAACCCGGTAAGCTCACTGAAGGCGTGCAGCCACTCTTCAGTCAAGCTCTCCTGCATCTGAACCGTATAACACAGATCGGGGCTCGCTAAGCCCCCCAGATCAAGAAGCCTTACCGATGAAGGCTCGACAATTGTATAACCGCGATCCGCAAGCATCTCATCAAGCTTTGCCGGCTGGATATAGGGGGTTATTTTGAACACTGGCTGTAGTCCAGCATGCTCATAATACCGCTCCGCAAGCTTGATTTGTTCTGCGAGATCAACCTGAGAGCTGTCAGCCCCGTATAATGGATTGACCGAATTGGCCCTTTTTGTATAACCAGCTGCCGTACGTAGAATCCAGCCCTGCAGGAGAACGCTCTGCTCCGCAGGCCAAGTATTAAGTGTGATTTCTTCTATGAATTTATACAGCTTATTCCTCTCCTCTTGAAGCACGTTTGTTACGCATCGCAGGCAGTAATTTCACAGTTCCCTCCTCTTGGGAAGTGAAATAGTCATATTCGGGAGACTCTTTGCCATAAAGAGCTATTTTACCCTCACCGTTATAATGAACACCCCAACCAAACCGCTTCGGCAGCAGTGAAGCCCTTAGACAAGGATGATTTTTGGAAAATAGCTCGTTCCATATTTGTTCCTTACGGGCCAAACGTTCTTCCTGTGGAATTTGTTTATGGCGCACATGAACCTCGTACAGAAGTTCTTCATGATTGTATTTGTAGGGCTCATTAATTAACAGTTCATATTGAATCACATGTGCAGGCGGGAGCGTTCGGCAAGACATCGGAGGAACTCCGATTTCCTCAGGGCAGTCCTCTGCTACACGAATAAAAGTATCGGTATAGTTCATTTGCATCACCTCCATATTAAATAGAAATATATTCCTTCTATGATAAATCATTTTCCTATTCTTAGCATAGCCGAATTTTCTAAAGTCCATGATGGATGAGCAGCAAAAACGGCCAATCCTCTAAACTACGGAGGATTGGCCGTTCTCATTTACCAACTCGACTTGGTAATACCCGGAATCTGGCCTTTATGCGCCAATTCGCGGAATACAATTCGGGAAACATTAAATTTGCGCAAATAACCTCGAGGTCTGCCAGACACTTGGCATCTATTTTTTTGACGAGTTGCGGAGGAATCACGTGGCAGCTTTTGCAAAGCCATATAGTCCCCTTGTTCCTTTAGTTCTTTTCTTTTAACAGCGTATTTGGCGACTAGTGCTTGTCTCTTCAATTCTTTTACAACTTTAGATTTCTTGGCCATGTTCGTTCTCCTTCCATCCTTTAAATCTACTCGTTCAATGCACTCTTCAAGGCTTCCAGGTTCTGACGCATGATTCCTAAATAATCCAGGTTTTGACTGCGATCTTCCTCTGTTAATCCTTCAATTGGGTTTAGAACGGCTGCTTTGGCACCAATCTCTTTTGCTATTGTGTCTGCCACACTGGAGGATACAAGTGTCTCGAAGAAAATCGTCTTCACTTTATGCTCTTTCGCAAACTCCACAATCTTACTCATATTTGCGGCAGAAGGCTCCTGCTCCGGAGATAGTCCGGCAATCGGGACCTGAGTTAATCCATACTGCTTGGCAAGGTAACCAAAAGCCGCATGCTGAGTGATAAAATCCTTGCGTTTAGTATCCTTAAGACCGTCCTTAAATTCTTGATCCAGTTGCTCCAGCTTAGCAACATAAGCATCTGCATTTGTCTTAAAATCCTCGGCATGTTCAGGTGCGGCAGCAGCTAAAGCTGCTTCAATGTTACGCACTTCTTGAATGGCTAGTGTAGGATTGAGCCACACATGCGGATCTAATCCACCGTGATCATGCGAATGCTCTTCATGAGCATGTTCTCCTTCTTCATGCGCATGTTCTCCTTCTTCATGAGCATGCTCCCCTTCTTCATGAGCATGCTCTCCTTCTTCATGAGCATGTTCTCCTTCTTCATGGTGGTGGTCAGCTTCTTCCTCTTCCGTGCCTTCCATGATGTCCAGACCCTTGCTCGCTTTTACAGTAATTAACGGAGTGCCAGATATACTTTCCAGCACCTGGTCTACCCAGCCTTCCATTCCTGCGCCATTATAGATCAGCATATCCGCATCTGAGATTTCTGCCATATCTTGTGCAGTCGGTTCCCAATCATGGGGTTCGATTCCTGCCGGTATGAGTGCTTCCACGTCCGCCAGATCTCCTGCCACATTTTTGGTAAACTCGTAAATTGGATAGAAACTGACTTTAATATTTAGTTTAGATGACTCTGGAAGGGCTGTGGCTTCTGCGGCTCCAGAAGCATTCGTAGTAGTAGAAGAATTACTGGCATTATTATTACCGCAACCTGCGGCAATAAGTAACGCGGACAGGGACAAAATGGCTAAATGATGGATTCTAAATTTCATTGAGAGTTGTAACTCCTTTTCTGGAAATAGATTTATGAATTCGCCGACGATTTCTAAGTCGGATCAGCTTCTGTACCAAAATTGCGATTAATAAGAACGATAGCAGTATAAGAGCAATCGTCCCACCAGGCGGTGTATTGATGTAATACGAGGCACTTAGGCCACTAAAAACGCCGAGTAACCCTACGCCAATTGATATCAATATAGCTGTCGTGAAACCAGACGCTATACGCAAGGCAATCGAAGCTGGCAAAACAATAAGCGCTGAGACTAACAGCACTCCAACAACTGGCATCGCAGCAGCTACTGTCATTCCAGTTAGTACAGCAAACGAAAATGATAACCAGCCCACATGAACTCCACTAATACTAGCGGTCTCTTCATCAAAGGTCAGATTATATAAAGATCTGCGTAACACAATAAAATAGACCAGACCGATTACAGCAACCACAGCGATAATCTTTAGTTGAGTGTCGCTGACCGCAACGATGGAACCAAACAGATAGGAACTGAAGCTTTTACTTAAATTCTGCTTTAAGCTCATAAGTACAACTGCCAATGCTAATCCAGAGGTCATAATAATAGCTACCGGAAGCTCGCTATATGTACGATAAGAACGTCGAAGCTGTTCGATGACAATACCACCGAGAATCGCCACCATGAAACCACTTAGTGCCGGATTAAGCTGAAGTATTGAGCCTAGTGCTACTCCTGCAAGCGAAACATGAGAGAGGGTATCCGCCATTAGGACCTGACGGCGAAGCATGAGATATACCCCGAGCAGCGGACCAATAATGCCAATTAAACCACCGGCCCAAAATGCACGTTGCATGAATTCGTAACTAAACATTGCCAACCCTCATTCTCCTTTCGTTCCAGGCTGATCAACGTATCCAGATAGGAACTGGTCTCTTCCAGGCCATGCGTCACCATGATTACGGTCCGGCCGTGTTCACTGACATCATGGCGCATCAGCTTATAGAACCCAATGCGACTGTCCAGATCCATTCCCGTAGTAGGTTCATCGAGAACCAATATCTGCGGCTGTTGTGCCAATGCTCGAGCGATGCAAATCCGCTGCTTCTGGCCGCCTGACAGTTCTCCTATCTTCCGGTCTCGCAAATGCCACATATCCACCTGCTTTAAACTTCGCTCGACGATCTCGTCCTGCTCAGGTGTAAAGCGTCTAAATAATCCCAGCCTTGGATAACAACCCGAGCGAACCAGTTCGATCACCTTACTTGGGAATCCTGCGTTAAAAGAAGCTACCTGCTGTGGAACATAGCCGATAACCATCTTTCCGTTATCTGATAACTCTTTATTCAACTGAACCGTTCCACTCCATGGACGAAGCAGGCCGAGCATTAGCTTCAGCAGGGTGGTCTTAGCAGCTCCATTGGGTCCCGTTATACCAATAAACTGTCCGGTATGAATATCTAATGAAATGTTATCAAGGACAGCTTCATCTCCATACCCGAACACTACATTCCGCATGGATGATAGGATCATCGTGCCTCGCCTCCCTTCTGACTGATGTTATGTCCATCTCGGATTAAATCGTAAATCTTACGATTTAACAAATTTGATAATATCGTAATCATTACGATTTGTAAACCCAAAATTAAAAATTAATCGTAATAATAACTATTAGACCTCTTTTTCATACAGCAAAAATCCGGAATCCCACCTTCTGGATTCCGGATTTCCATCGCTAATTTACTAAGTATCTATTCCTCAGCAGCCGCAAGGAGTTCTTCAACAGGCCACGGAAGTGGATTGTTGAACTTTGTCCAATCCTGCTTCAGCTCCTCCACCGTCAGCAAACATCTGTCCAATCTGGCTTCGAGTTGTGCCTGATCTATATTTACACCGATAAATACGATTTCATTTATTCTATCGCCCCACTGCTCGTCCCATTTCGCCTGCAGCTCAGGTTCACTTTCCAGTACCTCCAGCTGCTGATCCTTAGGCATTGTAGCCAACCAGTAGCCAGCAGGTCCGAACTGAATGGAAGGTCCTGCCTGACTTATAGTAGCTGCAAGATCACCTTTTGCAGCTACCCATGCCACACCTTTTGCCCGAACGACCTCTTCCGGCCAGTTGCTAAAGAAAAAACTTAATCTTTGCGGGTGGAAAGGTGTTCTCCGGCGATAAACAAAAGAAGAAATTCCGTATTCCTCCGTTTCAGGGGTATGGGTCTCTTTATTCAGCTCCGCGATCCAACCAGAGGATAAGCTTGTTTTCTCAAAATCAAACAATCCGGTATTCAGAATTTCCTTCGGATCTACTACGCCTTTAATCGTGCGGATCAGCTTGGCAGACGGTTGAAGCTTACGGAGCACAGCTTCAAGCTTGTTGAGTTCATCTTCTTTCAACAGATCACACTTATTAAGCAGCAAGACATCACAAGTTTCGATCTGATCAATAAGCAGATCCACAATATCGCGGAAATCTCCTTCGCCAGCCGTTTGGTTGCGGTCCATCAGACTATCACCAGAAGAGAAGTCATGCCAGAAACGCCCAGCATCCACAACAGTCACCATCGTGTCTAATTGAGCAAGCGAAGTCAAATCAATATCCAACTCGGGATTGGCATAGGTAAAGGTCTGTGCCACTGGTACAGGTTCGCTAATGCCTGAGGATTCAATCAGGATGTAATCAAATCGCCCTTCCGCAGCCAGCTTTTGTACTTCGACAATCAAATCATCACGAAGCGTACAACAGATGCAACCATTAGACATCTCAACTAATTTCTCTTCTGTTCTAGAAAGCGTATTTCCGGACTTCACCAGATTCGCATCCACATTGACTTCACTCATGTCATTTACAATAACAGCTACTTTAAGCCCGTCACGGTTGTGCAGAATATGATTCAGCAGCGTTGTTTTCCCAGAGCCCAAATATCCACTGAGCACGGTAACAGGGAGCTTTTTCATCTATACCACTCCTATCGTTTATAAAATCAAGATTAAAAGCCTCCGCCCTTAACGGGTTTCGCGATGTAAGGTTACTCTCTTTAGGCGTGGACAATATTTTTTCATTTCCATACGCCCTGGATGATTTCGCTTATTCTTGGTAGTGGTATAGTTGCGATCTCCTGTCTCCGTACATGCCAAAGTAATGATTACTCTCATCGTTTCCATCTCCTTTTGATTAAATCGTAATAATTACGATTAACACATCGTACACGGTTTATTCACAATCTGTCAACTATGATCTTGTAAAAATTTCAACTCTCTTAATTTTGTGGTCTTTCTGGTGGACAAATTACGTATAGATGGAATTATAAAAAATATGATTCTTGTAATTCCTAGAGAATCAGGCAGGAGTGGAGATCATGAAGATACCAGTAATTATTTTGAGCGGGTTTCTGGGGAGCGGGAAGACAACTCTGCTGTTGTCCCTGCTGAAAGAAAGCAAGGTAAGAGGGCTGAATCCAGGAGTAGTAATGAATGAACTGGGCAAACGGGATGTGGACGGGTATATTCTGCAGGAGCATACCGGTACAGCTGTAACTAAACTGCTGGACGGATGCGTATGTTGTAGCCGTAAAGAGGATTTGGCAGATAGCCTGATGGTGCTGCTGAGAGGACGTCCAGATGCCATTTACATGGAGTTGACCGGCGTCGCCGATCCTGAAGAAATCGCCAAAACGTTGCAGGAAACCCCTCTACAGGATCTGGTGGAGCTGCACTATACCATCACTCTGTTAGATGCGGAAAATGCTCTGGAATATAACAGCAGACTCTCCTCTGACAAACAGCTCGTTCGGACCCTGCGTAAGCAGCTCTCCACAGCTGATCTTATTGTCGTTAATAAAAGCGATCTCGTAGAGCCGGAAACCTTATGGAGAATTGAAAAGGGAGTTCGTAAACAAAATACGGAGGCTGAAATTGTATACACCCATTACAGTGAAATCAACCTGTCTCCGATATTGTCAGGAATAATCCCACGTAAAATTATAGCTCCGGCTCCACAGCGAGCGCCTCAAACCTTCAAAGGAGCATCACTGAAACAAATGCATTCAGAGCATGGGGGAACCGCTGTAAAAGAGCTGCATGAGGAGCAGCACGCTTCTTTCTCGCAGGTAACAGCCATCACGTTAACCATTCCGCAGGTAAGGACAACTATGCCTTCTAAAGAACGCCTAGAGGCCTTCTTCCAAGAATGGGGTGACAATCTATTACGTGCCAAGGGGCATATTCTTTTGTCCGAACAGGAGCCGGTTCAGCTTGTTCAATATGCGGGGATGCGTACTACCTGGGAAGCCTCTCGTTATCCTGGTATGCCTTATGTGGTGTTCATCGGGATGAATATAGATGAAGAACAGCTGGCAGATCGGTGGTCCGCCTTATTCGAGTTTTGACTACCTTTTCACCATTAAAAATACTGCCGTTGCTCCTCCCGATCTCGTTCCTGATTATCATTGGCTTTGTATGGCTGCCGAATCATCTGGAACTGCTGGATAATGCATACATCGACACCTTCAAAACCGCTTTTATCGGCATATTGCTGGAAGCCTTGCCGTTTGTATTAGCAGGAGCATTGTTATCTTCACTGCTTCGCGTCTTTATCCCGGATGAAATGATTTCCCGGTGGATTCCGCGGCGACCTCTTCCGGCCATTCTGTTCGCATGTCTGCTCGGAATTATTTTTCCGGTCTGCGAATGTGGAATGATCCCGCTCGTCCGCCGACTTATCCATAAAGGTATGCCTGTTTACGTGGCTATCGTGTTTATTTTGTCCGGACCGATCCTAAATCCTGTCGTCTATGGGGCGACCATGACAGCATTTCGCAGCCACTCGGAGCTGGCCTATGCCCGTATGGGTCTGGCTTTTGTTGTAGCCTGTCTCATAGGTTTGATAATCTACGCAACGGTTAAAAAATCTCCCATCCGCCTAAATGTTCAGCGTGAAACGGGGGAAGCTCATCACAATAATTCTCGTGGGGGAAAAATAGCCGCTGTCTTCGTCCATACCTCAGATGAGTTTTTTGAGATGGGAAAATATTTAATGATCGGTTGCTTATTAACCGCTGGCATTCAGACATTTATGGTTCAAGACAGTCTGGCTGCGATCGGAGCTAAGCCGCTGGGTTCATATTTTTTCATGATGGGACTGGCATTTGTGCTCTCACTTTGTTCCACCTCAGATGCCTTTGTAGCTTCCACCTTCGTACATTCTTTTCCATCTGGTGCTCTGCTCGCTTTTATGGTATTCGGACCGATGCTGGATTTCAAAAATTCATTGATGTTGCTCTCACTGTTTAAGACCAAATTCGCTCTTTATTTGTTCTTTCTGATCTTCGCAAGCGTGTTTATTGGGGCGGTATTCATGTCCTTGTGGCTGTAATTCATAGAGGTGGTAAGCTGTTGCTTACAACATGGGTAGGAGGATAGAGCATGAATGACTCTCGAAGCATCCGGTTTCACTATTTGTTAAGGGCGGTCATTCTGCTCGCTTTCGCCCTCTATATCGGGCATCTGGTACAGCAGGACGCTTTGCATTATTATGTAGCGCCCAAGCTGGCACGCTGGGTTCAATTATGTCCAATCCCGCTGACACTTATGGCGCTCAGTCTGGCCGTACAGGCTTTATTTGGCAAGGGTAGTGTTCTCTGTGACTGCGAGCATCGGCTTCCACATTCTTTTTTCAAAAGTACAGCGCTATATGGATTATTCCTTTTTCCACTGCTGCTCGGATTTCTCCTTCCGGATCGCGCTTTGGGAAGTATGGCCGCTGCTAAAAAAGGAATCTCCCTATCCTCCTTGCCCACTGAAGCTAAAAATTCCGCGAGATTCGAGTCCATTGATCCTTACCATGAGGAGCTTACCGAGCTGGCCAAGATCCTTTATGCACAACCTGTGGTCCCAGTTTATTCAGCGATTTTCTCCGAAACCTTAGGTGCCCTTGAGATGTACAAACAACAATTTGCAGGCAAAGAAATTACTATTTCCGGCTTTTTATATCGTGATCAAGGTGAACATTCAGAGAATTCTTTTGCCATAGGTAGATTTCTGGTCCAATGCTGCACTGCCGATGCTACACCCTTTGGGATATTAGTGGATTCCGGCAAACTAAAAAGCCTGCCTACCGATACCTGGATAGAGGTCCGGGGCAAGCTTCAAGTTGTTTCCTATAAAGGTCAAGAAATTATGCAAATTAGTGCTGAGTCTATTACACCTATCAAACAACCCGCAACACCTTACATTTACACCAGTCCTGACTCTATCACCGCATGGAAAGAGTTAGAAGGTTCAACTAAGATTACTAAATAATCGCATCTAGCTCATCCTCATCATTCTCAGACTTATTAGGATTAAATACTTCTACCATAATACGAGCTGGAATACAGATAATTTGCTGTTTGGGTCTTGAGATGAACCCCATTTCTAAAGCGATTCTCAAGGGAGCATCAGAATAGGTCATTTGGATTCCATAATCAAACACCTTTAGTGTATTGTGGCCGAATTTCGTTTGAATATCTATAATTTGTTCTTCTTTAGTCAAAGAAACGGTTTTGTACTCTTTACCATCCACCGTAATTATAGCTTTCAAATCCCCTTGCTGATACTGCTCATTGCTGCTGTCCCACCACTTCATGCCATAAATCAAGCCCGCAGCTAACAAGGCTATCACAATAATTAAAATATCCCCGCGCTTCATTGTTAACAAGGTAAGAGTCCTTTCATGACAAATAATATACGTAATGATTACGATTAATATCAATATATTAATCATAACCCTATTTGTCAATGATGCTCACCTAAACGAATTTGGGCAGACCATTCTCTTAATACCCGGTCGAGCTCTTTTATCGAGATGGGTTTAGAAATGAAATCCTGCATTCCAGCACTAAGACACATCATCTTATCTTCATCTCTTGCAAAGGCTGTTGCCGCAATGATGATTGGAGTCAGCCCAAGCTTCTCACGTATGATTCCCGTTGCTTCAATTCCATCCATAATAGGCATCTGAATATCCATAAATACCAGATCATAATGATTGGAAAGCACAGCCCGAACCGCTTCCTCGCCATTTAAAGCGATGTCAGGAACATATCCCCTCTTTTTCAGATAAGCCTGCATAAGCTGCTGATTCACAGGATGATCTTCAGCAATAAGAATGGACATCGGTCCATACTCACCGGTAGTTAACTCTTTAACAGCAGATTTATCATTTCTGACCACATCTGTTGAGGCGTTGACGGTCACTTTCTGATCCCATTCCTCTTTGGGTAGAGAGACCTCCACTGTAAAATAAAACTCCGAGCCTTCATCCTCACAGCTATTGACACCGATAGATCCGCCAAGAAGCTCGGCCAGCTTTTTACTTATGGCAAGTCCAAGCCCAGTTCCACCATATTTACGATTGATCGACGGATGCAATTGCGAGAAGGATTGAAATAATAAACCTTGGCTGGAAACTGGAATCCCCAATCCTGTATCTTTTACGATAAATTTCACGATAAGATTTCCGGATGCCTCTGAAGCTTCTAACATAACAGAGATACTGATTTCACCTGTCTCCGTAAATTTCACTGCGTTCCCAACCAGATTTACGAGAATTTGACGCAATCTCGCCCCATCAGTCATGATGACGGCTGGAAGCTCAGGAGATAGCTCGCTAGTAAGTAAAAGCCCTTTCTCCTTAACCTTCGGATAAAACAGTTCACAAACGTTTTGTATCACTTCATGCAAATCCACCATTTGTAGTTCAAGCGTCATCATGCCTGCTTCAATTTTGCTGAAATCCAGCACTTCATTCAGAATATGAAGCAATGCCTCACCGCTTTTGTTAATGATCTGTGTGTAGTAGCTTTGCTCTTCATCCAGCTCCGTCCCAGATAAAAGATCAGCCATCCCAATAATGCCGTTCATAGGCGTGCGCAGCTCATGGCTCATGATCGCTAGGAACTCCGATTTTGCCCGGTCCGCTTCCTCGGCAGACTCCTTCGCCCGCACAATCTCCTTCTCCTCCGTAATATCTCGAAAGACGACAACCGCCCCAATCCGTTCATCACCATCAAACAGTGGGGTCATTCGATATCTGACTAAAAAGCTTGAACCATCCTGCCTCCAAAACACACCCTCCCTATCTTCAATAGTGAGATTACTGGAGCGTGAAGGAAGCAGCGTCTTCTGAATTCCTGTAAAAGACTCGTTATCCAGCCAGGTTTGGTGAATCGCATGAAATTTGCTGTTTCCCCACTCAGTAGGATCGAATCCCAACATAGTAATGGCTGCTGGATTAATGAACATCGTGTTGCCTTCAAGGTTCATCCCAAATATGCCTTCAGAGACCGAATTCAAGATCAGCGCATACTCGTTACTTAATTTCTGTATTTCTTCAAAATGACGCGTACGTTCCCCAATGTCGCGGGTTACACAGACAAGCTCCTGATTCCCGCAGGTCTCAGAGTAAATATACCGCAGTGTCGTTTCTGTCCAAATAAAGGTTCCGTCTTTGCAAAAAAACCGGAGAATAACAGGCTCAAGCTTCTTCCCTTCCATACAATTACTGAGATATGAAGTTAATTTGATTCTGTCCTCCGGATGTATGTAATCAATCCCTCTAGTTCCGCACATTTCTTCTGGTGCATAGCCAAACATAGTCTGGCAGATGGGTGAGGCATACAGATAGGTAAAGCTCCCGTCCGCTGCATTACGTGAAATGAAGTCCATAGAATTTTCTGAGATCAGACGATAGTTCTGCTCACTTTCCCGCAGTTGTTCTTCCATTCGTTGACGTTCGGTCACATCCTGGGCTATCCCGCTGATTTGCAGCAGTCTTCCTTCTTCATCTGTAATCACTTCCCAGTGCACATCCAGAAACTTCAGCTCTCCATCCGCACTATGAATACGGACCGTTGCTTCGCCATTAGTCCCATTCTCCATGGATTGATGTACTAACTGTTCAAGTCTGATGAAATCGTCAGGATCAATGCAAGCAAAAACACGTCTGTAATCAAAATAAGAATGATTGCTCTCATCTTCCAAAAAGCCAAAAATATTACGCATCTCTCTGGAAACCGTCAGCCGTGATTTTGTCACATCCCATTCCCAGGATCCCATCTTCGCAAGGTGTTGAGCTTTAGCCAGCATATCCTCGTATTTCTTGCGCTGAGTAATATCGCGACCAATGGTTAATATCTGTTTAATGTTCCCCTGCTCATCACGTACCACTTGGGAAGAACTCTCGATCCACAAATAATGTCCATCTTTATGACGGGCTCTACGAGTAAATACGTCCGTATCCGAATATAGCTTGCCTTGTTCAATCATCTCAAGAGCATCATCTACGTGATAATACTCGGGTCTTTTGGTACCTATCATTTCTTGTGCAGAATAACCTAACAGCAGCTCCACTGAGGGAGATACGTAGTGCAGTGTTCCGTCAGGATCGCCAAAAGAAATCATATCCGGTGTATTTTGCGTGATCAAATTATATAAATGCTCATCTTCCTGAATCTTCTGTTCAGCAAGTTTTCGGTCAGTGATATCCGTTAACTCAGAAATCAGGACATAGGGTTCACTGGAATTCTCCTGATAGATTAAAAATATATGTTGGGCTACCCAGATGATTTCGCCATCCTTACGCAAAAACCGCCGTTCTTTCTCCAATGCAGTCCCAGGCTCAGCTAGCAGATCGTTCAGGATAACGGAATGATCGTTATTAGTTTTATCTTCCGGATACACAAGATCCAGATAATTTATATTCAAAAGATCTTCTTCTGCATAACCAAACATTTGGCATAGCGCAGGATTCGATTGTAATAACGTCCCATCCTTCGGAGAGACTACCGCAATCCCGATAGAAGACCGTAAGTATAGCTGCTTAAAAAGAAAATCAGACACCTGTAAGCCTCCTCTTTTGAAAATGGGGGACTATATTAACAAACTTGTAATAATTTCAGTATACCTTTTTTTCGGTAAATAAGCTTGATAGTTGAGTCCTAAATGATAGACTGGTAAATTTCGCAGTAAAACTGCGCAAAAATAAACAGCAAGTCTCCCTTTGAAAAGGAAACTTGCCGTGTGTGCATGTTACAACTCTAAAGTCCTATTCTATTATCAAATTTTCCAGCTGAAGCTTCTTAATTTTCTTACGGATAGGTGCACCAATAATTAAAAAAACAAGACCTAACAAAATCAACATTCCGCCCATTATTACGTTTACTATACTGAGATCCTGTGATGAAAAAGAATAATTTATTACACCAATCATCACATTAAATAGACCTAAAATCAACTCTAGCCACATTACAGATTTCCATAACCTGTTGATTCGCTTATAGTGTTTTATTCTGGATTCCAGATCTGTGTAAATATCAAACGGACCTTCTCCCGACTTCTTTCTAAGGTAAACCCAGCGCATGTAAGTACTAACACAATCTATACCGTTTTCCTCTAAAAACTTGAGATATTTGATGCTATCCGGATGATCAGGCATGTTATCTAAAAGCTCAATTCTATACGTGTACTCATTATTGGGGGTCTCTGTAAACACATATTTGCACCAAGATAATTCTGATAGAGCCATCCCCTTCGCAGACATTTCATTAAGCCACTTTTCTTCCTTCTCATAATCCCAAATCAGCTTGCGAACCACATGTTTCATTTGGACTCACCTCCAGCTATTCTCTTCCCATTCGCTATCAATTCTTCCAGACGGATAATCTCTCCCTGAATCACTGACTTTCCTAAGTCGGTAATTTCGTATTCTTTTCGACGGGAACCTTGCTCCCCTTCCACTGCTTTTATCCAGCCTTTTTCCAGTAAAGTGTTAAGTGCTCCGTATAAAGTGCCCGCGCCCAGATCAACCCGACCGTTACTTAAGTCCTTCACATTCTGCATAATTGCGTATCCGTGCATTGCTGTATATAGAGACAATAAGATATAAAATACAGCTTCAGTTAATGCGCCTCTTTCAGTGCTTTCAGGCATCATTTCATCTCCAATCTATTACTGTTGTCGATATATCGGCTTCCGTAATACCATTATTACGGAAGCCGATATAATTGTCAATACAAAAACACCCATTTTTTTCAATCGCAGCGATTATGAGCGCAACAAAAAAACCGCCCAGCACTTAGCTAAGGACGGATTTTGGGGCGTTGCTATTTGACGGATGGATGGTCTCCGCATGAATGCTGCTGATTAGATCGACGCTGTTTATTTGCACGAAAACTAATTTATTTGCATGCAAGACTGATTCATCTACTTGACTGCCGCTCATCTGGATGACCGCTACTCAGCAGATAGATACTCCCACCGTGCCAACTATTCCTTCCTCATTATGATGTATGAGACTGAGATGCCGCTATTTCCGAAAAATAGCGTGTTTCAGCTTACGTTCGGACTCAGATGCAGCTATTCGTCTCCAAACACTCGCTTTCACACGATTCCTTAGCAATAAGAGCTATGCAGTCCGAAACCCCTGTAAAATGTGCAAAATATCAATAATAGCGGCCATACGGTCCGTTAGTTTAACACCGTTCACCTAGGTTCCGTTTATGGACCTTAAGAACACCATGCGCTCTGGCGGTGACTGTATTTAGAGATAGTTTCGTTAATTTGTTTGAGAACGCTGAGATTCATCAGTTGGATGCTATTGATCTACATGACTGCTGCTCAGCTACATAATTGCTAATTTAGCTACATGATAATTGCAAATAAGAAAGCCCCCAAATCGCCATAGGAGCGAATTTAGGGGCTTTCTATTAAGCTATGATGCGGTCAAGAGGACTCGAACCTCCACGATATTGCTACCACTGGCACCTGAAGCCAGCGCGTCTGCCAATTCCGCCATGACCGCGTATTATGTAACTGGCGACCAAAACCGCCTGTACATAATACTATACTCCCTTTGCATATAAAACGCAAGGTTTTTGTATTATTGAATTGGGCTATATATAGACCTCATAGGCACAACCAATCAATATTATTCAGTTTATATATTTCTATTATAAGATCTCATATGGTACAACATAGATAAAGTATGGCGTTATGACGGAGATGTCTGAATAATCTATCAATAGAAAGGATGAATACTTATGAACCAGCAGTGGAATACCCAAACCTATGATACTGATATGGCCTTTGTGTCTCAGTTTGGAGAGTCTTTGATTAAGCTGCTTCGCCCACAGCCTGGCGAACAGATTATCGATTGGGGCTGTGGAACCGGAGATTTGGCGGCAGCCATTGCTGCTAGAGGCGCCACTGTGACAGGTATTGATGCCTCTGCCGAAATGATTCAGACAGCCCGTGACAAACATCCCCATCTAAGCTTTGTCTTAGCTGATGGGCAAACTTATGTCGCGGAACAGCCAGTCGATGCTGTGTTCAGCAACGCTGCCCTTCACTGGCTAACAGACGCAAACGGAGCGGCGGCGTCCATCGTTGCCAGCTTGCGGGTAGGCGGCCGTTTCGTGGCCGAGTTCGGTGGACTGGGCAATATTGCTTCCATCGTCGCTACACTTCCACAAGCTTTTGCAGCCATTGGCTGTAGTCATAAGCTGCATTTGCCCTGGTACTTCCCCAGCATTGGCGAGTACGCAACTCTACTAGAGAAGCACGGACTGACCGTGGACCTCGCTCTTTGTTTTGACCGGCCAACACCACTGGAAGGCTTGGAGCAAGGATTTCAGCGGTGGTTGAATACTTTTGCCGATGGAATCTTAAGTGTGCTCACACCCATTGAACGCGCAGAAGTTCTCTCTTCTATGGAACAGAAACTGAAACCCACGCTATATCAGGACGGCCGCTGGGTAATGGACTATCGTAGAATCCGGGTTGTTGCTTACAAACGAAGCTAATATAGATGAGAATTACTGCCCATGTTCAATAATCAAAAAAAGAGTGCACTGGCGCTTAGTACGCGTTAGTACACTCTTTTTACACGGGATCCTATTTTCTATCTCCAACGTACCGATCACTGCCAGCACCAAGTCCGACAACCATCAACAGCACACTTGCACCCAGCAGTAAAATCAATGGCACCGTCCAGCTGTTCGTTACATCATGCAGCCAGCCGAATAATGCCGGTCCCATTGCTGCCAGTACATAACCCACAGATTGGGCCATTCCTGACAGCTCCGCCGCTTCTTGCGTACTTCTTGTTCTTAGACTGAAGAACATCATCGCAAGACCGAAGGCAAATCCTCCGGCAATACCAAAGCATATCGCCCAGACAGCCATTAAAGCGCCGCTGCCTTGCCAGATGCCACCTAATGCGATGAAATAAAGAACAGCAGTGATTATAACTAGAATACGTTGGTTTTTCATCCGGCCTGCCCACAGCGGTACGAAGAAAGTAAAGGGTAGCTGTGCCAATTGCATGAGCGAGAGAAACCAACCCGCATTACTCGACGACATTCCCCGTTCACCGAGGAGAACCGAAAACCAGGCAATAAAGACGTAATAAAGCAGTGACTGTAAGCCCATAAAGATCGTGACTTTCCAAGCAAGAGATGAACGCCACATATTTTTGCTTGAGGCTGCACTCTTAGAGCCGGTTCCTTGATTAAGCTTACGCATTTGCGGAATCCAGAACACTGTTGCTAGAGCTGCGATCATAAACCAGATGGCCAAGGTCCCTCTCCAACCGAATCCAGCATTCGTTGCCAGCGGTACACTAATTCCTGAGGCAATAGCTGCGCATAAATTCATAGAAACCGTGTAGATACCTGTCATTAGCCCGATTTTGTGAGGAAACTTCCCCTTAATAAGACCTGGAAGCAGTACATTACACACGGCAATAGATAATCCAAGTATAGCAGTACCTGTGAACAACAGACCTGCTCCAGATCCCGAGCGAATTAGAATTCCCATAGCCAGCATGACCATGGCAACTAATAACACATTAGCCAAACCAAAACGGCGGGCCAGCTTTGGAGCAAACGGGGACAAGATGGCAAAAGCTAATAATGGTAAAGTAGTAATAGCTCCCGCTAAAGTATTGGATAAGCCGAGGTCATCCTGAATCAATTGTATTAATGGACCCACAGAAGTAAATGGAGCCCGCAGCGCTGCAGCGATAAAAATAATTCCCAGCACAAGCAGCCAGCGATCATATTTGCTATCCATTAAGCTATTATTCTGAATCTGTCCTTCGCGTTGTGATGCTTTCATCGTGTATCCTCCTAAATTACAAACAAATAACCCCGCCAAGCAGAAAGCTTGTCAAGGATCTGAAATATTTAAACACTATGAACCATCATCTACTATTCTATTAGAAGTTACAACCCTTAAGTAATTTTATACCCGAATTATTGACAAAACCGCTGGCCATCTTTAGTATCCATATCATCGGGTAGTTGAGAATTAATTTCAATTGGACTCATATTTAAACCACAGAAAAGAGTGAACAGAATGCTTCGAAGGTTTTTTTCCTACTATCGTCCGTATAGAAAACTATTTATATTGGATTTCTCCTGCGCTGTTTTTGCGGGACTGCTAGAACTGGCTTTTCCGGTAGCCGTCAATAAATTTATTGATGATTTGCTTCCTGGTCAAGATTGGCCGCTTATTCTTATCGCTTGTGTTGCGCTGCTGGCGATCTACGCCTTAAATACGGTGATGCAGTATATTGTCACCTACTGGGGTCACATGCTGGGCATAAATATCGAAACTGATATGCGCAAAAAAATGTTTGACCATATTCAGAAACTCTCGTTCCGATTCTTTGATAATAATAAAACAGGCCATCTAATCGGACGAATCACCAATGACTTAAATGATATCGGCGAAGTTGCGCATCACGGTCCTGAGGATGTATTTATTGCAATCATGACCCTTGTCGGAGCCTTTCTCCTAATGGCTGATATTAATCTGAAGCTGGCGATCATTACTTTTATTATCGTTCCAATTATGGCTTGGGTAATCATCTACTTCGGGCGCAATATGACTTCCACTTATCGTCAGCTATTTGGAAATGTAGGCAGTTTCAATGCCCGTATCGAAGACAATGTCGGTGGGATTCGGGTCGTGCAATCTTTTGCCAATGAGCAGCATGAACAAGAACTATTCGCAGTAGATAATCAAATGTTCCGCAAAACAAAACTTCTGGCTTATAAAATCATGGCTAGAAGCTTGTCCGTCAGCTATATGATGACCCGCCTCATTACCATCCTGGTGATGATCTGCGGCGCATGGTTCTTCATCAATGGCGAGCTGCAAATCGGTGAATTTGTGGCGTTTATCTTGTTGTCGAATATCTTCTTCCGCCCTATCGAGAAAATCAATGCAGTGATCGAAAGTTATCCTAAAGGAATTGCCGGTTTCAGACGTTATCTGGAGATCATTGACACGGAACCTGACATCAGTGACAAACCGGATGCCGTGGAGATCAACGCTTTGCGCGGTGACATTACATTCCAGGATGTATCTTTTGGATACGAAGAGAATCGTCCGGTTCTGCAAAATATAAGCCTTAACGTAAAGGCTGGCGAAACCATTGCCTTTGTTGGGCCGTCCGGCGCAGGCAAAACAACAATCTGCAGCCTGCTTCCGCGCTTCTATGATGTCACAGCCGGGGCCATCACGATTGATGGCATCGATATCCGTGACATGAAGCTGGAATCGCTGCGCAAACAAATCGGGATCGTGCAGCAGGATGTTTTCCTGTTCTCCGGGACAATTCGCGAGAATATCGCCTATGGGAAACTGGATGCAAAGCTGCCTGAAATCTGGGAAGCTGCGCGACGTGCTCATCTGGAGGAGCTCATTCAGAATCTGCCAGATGGAATGGAGACAGTCATCGGGGAGCGCGGTGTGAAATTGTCCGGTGGACAAAAGCAGCGCCTGGCTATCGCTCGCATGTTCCTCAAGAATCCGCCGATTCTGATTCTGGATGAAGCTACTTCCGCGCTGGACACAGAGACCGAAGCCGCGATTCAGCAATCCCTGGCTGATCTGTCCGTAGGCAGAACCACACTCGTCATCGCTCACCGTTTGACGACGATCAAAAATGCCGACCGGATTATGGTCGTGAATGAAGAAGGAATCGCTGAACAAGGCAGACATGAAGAATTAGTCCATGCTGGTGGAATTTACAGCCGTCTGCATCAGGCGCAATATAACTTTTAAAAAGTAATTTGCCACAGCTGGGCAAAAATGAAGCAAGCCTAGTCACCATGTTTTTGGCGACTAGGCTTGCTTTTTCGCGTAACTCCTCTATTTGCAGCAAACGTGATGCTTGATTAAGGAATTACTCCCTGATTTTCTTTGGTTTATTGCTCTAATCCTTGCAATCAGGGAAAACCTCCCGCAGATTCACCCCAATTTGCTCATAATAGTGGAATTCAGGCGATATTTAGGGAGGATTTCCCTGAAAAGCTAAGTAACCAGCATAAATCAGCTATTTTCAGGGAGGTTTTGCCTAAAAATTTAAAAACAGCACAATTAAAGCTCAGTTCCCCTACTTTCGCTATTGCGGCTCTGTTCCCCATACCAGCACTCCGTTCCGATAAAGGGTCACCTTGTTCCAATCCGCATAAGCGGTCTGAAGTGAATTAAACGAATAATCATTGGCCTCGTTAAAATTGCTCCAATCTGTCTTGTGTATCCGGGTCTGAATATCCCCGGAAGCACCTCCAGCTGCAAGCATGCCCGCACCTGCGTTGAATTGTACTTCCAAGTAGTAATCTGCTCCCGTTCGAGGCGTGTCCAGCTTTACAAAACTGCCTGCTACCTTGCTGTTGCCGATCTGGGCATAATCGCAGAAAAGGATTGCGGCTTGTCTCCATCGATCGTATACCAGTAACGGATGCTCAGCTCGCTAAGATCGACTACAGTTGTGCCGTTATTTTTAATATTAAAATAGGGCTTCATCTTGTTGTCATTTGGGTTAGTATCCGCTGTCCGATACGCCACTGCAAGCCCGGTGACCGGTTCGACAGGCCCCGAGCCTTGCGGTGTAGCCATCGCTTGTACAGAATTGCTGCTCGTACCCGCACTATTGACAGCATTCACAACATAATAATAAGTCGTTCCGTTGCTAACGGCCGCATCGCTATAGCTCGTCCCGGTAGCCGTAGTCAGAGTGGTATAAGGGCCACCACTCGTAAGTGACCGTTTCACCGTATAGGAAGTTGCGCCCGCCGAGGTGCTCCAGCTAAGATTCACGAGCCCATTGCCTGCAGCTGCATTCAAGTTAGCAGGAGCAG
Source organism: Paenibacillus sp. FSL L8-0333 (assembly GCF_037965665.1). Lineage (NCBI taxonomy): Bacteria > Bacillati > Bacillota > Bacilli > Caryophanales > Paenibacillaceae > Paenibacillus > Paenibacillus sp. FSL L8-0333. The sequence continues at coordinate 2,272,774 of NZ_CP150186.1, read as the reverse complement.
CTGGAACTACGGGAGCTGCCACTGTCTCCAATACGGACCAGTAGGCCGGCTTAGATTGAAGGCGCTCATCAAATAATAAAGGCCAATTGTTGCGGGCTACCGGATAAGTGCGCAGCCAAGTATTACTGTCATCCTTCCCCCAGAGAGTGACATTCGTGACCGTATCCGTGTGCCTCAGGAAGATCTCAAATAATGATTTGTATAAAGCCGCTTGGCGCTGCTTCAAATGATCAGGGAAGGTCTCATAGGCTTGAGAATTATCAGAATACACACTAATATCCAGCTCAGTAATATGAGTTTCCAGCCCTAAAGCCTTGAACTTGATAATCGAATTTTCGATTTCAGAGAGCGAAGGATAATACAAGCTGATGTGCGTTTGATGCCCTACTCCGTCAATAGGAACCCCTTTAGCCTGAAGTCGTACAATCAGATTGTATAGTGCTTGGCTTTTGGCTGGCTCATGCGTATTGTAGTCATTGATGAACAGTTTTGCGTTAGGATCAGCTTCATGAGCGAACTGGAACGCCTTCTCAATGTACTCTTCACCCGCGATCTGGTACCACAGGCTGCGGCGCATGCCATCAGATTGCGAAGTGTCAATCACTTCGTTGACGACATCCCAAGCATAGATTTCACCTTTATAACGTTCCATAACGGTCTTAATATGACTCTTCATCCGCTCATATAACACCGTTTTGGAGACCAAATTACCACTGGCGTCACGGAACACCCAATCCGGTGTCTGCGAATGCCAGACCAGGGTATGTCCACGTACCTGCTGCCCGTTTGCGGTAGCAAAAGCTACTGCCGTGTCAGCGTCAGCGAAATTAAACACACCTTCCTGCGGCTCCGTGCTGTCCCATTTCAGAACATTTCCTGGCGTTACACTATCAAAATGCTTGGATAACAATTGCCGATCCGGAGCTGTCAGCAGCTCACTATTCGTAAAAGCCGAGCCGATCAGAAATTTGTTTGCAAACACATCCTTCAGCGAAGGAATCGCATCCTCGATGACAATTGGACCGAGATCCGGTAGCTTTTCCAATCGAAAATCATCCAAATAAAAAGAAGTTGTCGCGCTACCCGGCACTTCAAAATAAATAGAAAGTTGATCTGCCGGCTCCAATAGCTTGTACTGCGCCTGAAGCTTCACCCAACCGTTCGCTGTCACTGCACCAAAGGTCAAATTGTCATAATGAATGGTAGAAGGTAATGTCCGCTGCAATGACATATAGATATTCGCGTTAGATGATCCGGCCGGCAGCTTCACCCATCCAATAAACACATAAGTTTGTCCCACTTCTAGCTGGCTAGTCACATCCAGTGAAGGTCCATGCCACGTTTTTGTTCGGCCGCTTACCTCCAGGCCATATGTGCCGCTGCGTGCCGCATCTGTTTTGGCCGTAAGCACCTCAACTTCCCCACGTCCACTCCAGCCCTGAACAGTACCATCTTCAAAATCGCTTTGCTGAATAAGCGTGTTCTCCGCATGTGCGGGTGCAGCCCAATACGCAGGTACAAGCAAACATAAAACCAAAACAAAATTAAGCGCTTTCAAAAAAGTTCCTTTTTTCATCGCTTCGATTCTCCCTTCTGAATTAGGTTCGAACCTTATTGCTTCGTTTCTTCCTGTCCCCGATACCGCTCGGGCCACACCACCTTCCTCATAAAAAAATCAGAGCCTATCCTCAGGAGGAACCAAGCTAGGCAGGTCATCCGTGAAGTATGGGCTCTATATCGCCATAATATCACATTTGTTTCCATTTATGGAACTAAAATTAATTATTTTCGATCTTATTTTACTTAAGCTGAACGGATCTGCGTTATCAGATCCGTTTAGCGTCGAAAAAAAACCAAGTGACGACACCGTTAAGGTGTTGTCTCTTGGGTTACATAACATGCTGACTGAATGTACGGGATTTCTACCGTTCATTTCGCCACTTCCAGCTGGATCAGCTCATTATACGGGAGTTCTACCGTATATTTCGCCACTTTCAGCTGGATCAGCACATTGTACGGGAATTCTACCGTTCATTTTGGCGTTTCCAGTGGGATCCGCACAATGTACGGGAGTTTTACCGTTCATTTTGGACCTCTGTCAAGAAAGTGGACAGTCACGCAACAGACATTCTAGTCAATTGCTCAGCAAAACGAACTGGGGAAAGATACCCCAGCGCGCCATGCATTCGCTTGCGGTTATAATAAAACTCAATATATTGAAAAAGTGTCTGGTAGGCTTGCTCCTTAGTTTTGAAGCGTGGATTACAATAAATGAGCTCCTTTTTCAAAATGCTGTGCCACGACTCGATACAGGCGTTATCATAACAGTTACCTCTGCGGCTCATGCTGGACTCCATGCCATACGCTTTCAACTGCTGCGTGTATTCATGAGAAGTATATTGAGAACCTCTATCGGAGTGATGTAATAGACCCTTTTCCGGTTGTTTAGCTTCGTAAGCATCTTGTAAGGCGCCCGAAATTAAGCTAGTTTCCATATGGTTCTCCAAGCGCCACCCCACGATTTCGCGCGTGCAAAGGTCCATCACACTAGCCAGGTACAAGCGCCCTCCCCGGCAAGGAATGTATGTAATGTCGGTAACCCATACTGAATTGGGTTTGAGTATTTTAAATTGCTGGTTCAGCGTATTTGGGGCAATCGGATGGTCATGATTGGAGTCGGTGGTCTGTACGCGATACGTTTTGGAGACAATGGAGCGAAGCTTCATATGTCGCATGTACACACTCACCGTGCGTTCGGTAACGGTATAACCTTCTTGATGCAACAGGCGGGTGATCTTCGGACTCCCATACCGCTTTTGATGGTCTGCAAAATGATACTGAATTCGCTTCATTATCGCAGCCTTACGAAGCATATGCGTACTGGTTTTTTCTGTCCGCCACTTGTAGTACCCGCTCCGTGACACATGTAGGGTCATGCACATCTTCTCCAAGAGAAACTCGGAGCGATGTTTTTCAATAAACTGGAATCTCAGTTCCTTGGTTTGCTGAAGATGTGCACTGCTTTTTTTACGATCGCTAATTCCTCTTCCACATCAGCAATCTTGTTATCTTTTTCTTGAAGTTGACGGCTCATTTCTTTCAACTGTGCCTCGAGTTCCCGTACTCGATCCACGCTAGCTGCCGGTTCATTCTTTAGTTCTCGATACTGGCTCATCCATTGATGCAGGGTACTTTTTGGGATGTTGAGCTCTTCCGCCAAGTCGCCCACTGTCTTTGTTTGCTCTTGAATGAACTGCACTGTCTGTTTTTTAAATTCTTCGTTATACCGTTGTCGATGTTCTCCCATGTGAACACACCTCCGTGGACTCATTATCGCCAGTCTGTTAACTACTGTCCACTTTTTATTCTAGCTTCATTTCGCCACTTCCAGCTGGATCAGCGCATTGTACGGGAGTTCTACCGTTCATTTTGGCGTTTCCAGCTGGATCAGCACTTTGTACGGGAATTCTACCGTTCATTTCGCCACTTCCAGCTGGATCAGCGCATTGTACGGGATTTCTACCGTACATTTCGCCACTTCCAGCTGGGTCAGCTCATTATACGGGAGTTATACCGTTCATTTCGCCACTTCCAGTTGGATCAGCGCATTGTACGGGATTTCTACCGTTCATTTCGGCGTTTCCAGCTGGATCCGCACAATGTACGGGATTTCTACCGTTCATTTCGCCACTTCCAGCTGAATCGACCAATTGTACGGGAGTTCTACCGTACATTTCGGCATTTCCAGCTGGATCAGCGCATTGTACGGGAGTTCTACCGTTCATTTCGCCACTCCAGCTGGATCAGCACAATGTACGGGAGTTTTACCGTTCATTTCGCCACTTCCAGCTGGATCAGCACAATGTACGAGATTTCTACCGTTCATTTCGCCACTTCCAGCTGGATCAGCGCATTGTACGGGATTTCTACCGTGCTAGTCAGCTATTGATTTTTCTTTTGTAACTATCATGATCAACAGTAAAAAAATCAAAACTAGTTGAATGCCTAAATATATTATAGGGAAAAAATAGATAAGACTTATCTGATCAAAGTCAGGCTTCATATCAAAAAACCTTAAATCAACAACCCCTGAACCCCTAGACTCTTTTCCTTGTAATTCTTTTAAATAAAATAGAATTCTCGTGCTAGGAACAATACTAATAACTAACCAAGAAATGTTGTACCTAAGCTTTTGCGTCTTTAAAGCTATCTTGCAAGACACATTCAGAAGAATTATTGGTGCTGCATACATTATAAACATTTGTTTTACTACTTCTACTTCCAACTTCCCCGTTTTCATTCCCAAAAGGTAGATAATTATTAAATGTAAGAAAATAAGAATGGTAACTTGTAGGATTGCTTTCATCCTTGTGCTTCTAGATTCAGCTTTCAATCTATCACCTCTCACAAGTTATATTCTAATTTCAATAATTTTACAACGAAAACATAGAGATGCTGAGATAAAACAACAAAATAAAGAAGGAGCCGTGTAGTGTACACGGCTCCCTCTTCCTATAAACCGCATCAGTAGCGGCATATTTGCAAGGAGCTTAGCAATAAGCTGTCATCCTTGATTTATTTTTTCGCAATATGAACCTTCAGCTGCTTGCCCTTTACGGTGGTCTCTCTCATCGCTTGCAGCACCATTGCGCCTTTACCGTTCAAAATATCCACGTAGGTCACATTGTCCTGAATCGAGATAATCCCGATATCTTCGGCGGAAATACCTTCAAGCTTTGCTATTGTGCCGACAAAATCCACGGCTCTTAGCTTCTTTTTCTTGCCGCCGTTGAAGTATAGCTTCATAATCTCTTTGTTTAAGCTTTCGCTTTTGTCCTTTTTGCGGACAGGCTGCTTATTGATCTTCTGCTCGAACGCTTCCTTTGCGTAGGCAACTGCGTCGTCCGAAGGAGCTTTCATATGCGGAATGCTGAAGCCAATATAGCTTTCAATTTCAGTTACCCACTTCTGCTCATTCGGAGTGACAAAAGTGATCGCTTTACCCGTCTTGCCTGCACGCGCGGTTCTGCCTGTACGATGCACGTAGCTTTCTTTTTCCAGTGGAATATCGTAATTAATCACATGGGTGATATTCTCGATATCAATCCCTCTAGCCGCCACATCGGTAGCGATTAAATAGCGGAATTGCCCTCTTTTAAAAGCATTCATGACCTCAAAGCGCTCATCCTGCTCCATGCCCCCATGGATCTTATCACAAGGATATTCCAGATCCGCCAGTCCTCTGAATACAGCATTCACCTGCTCCTGCGTACGGCAAAAAATAATACAGCTATCCGGATTCTCCACCGTTATGATATCGCTTAGCAAAGAGAATTTGGCAGCTTGTCTCACTTCAATCAACGCATGTTCAATCGTAGCCGTCGTAATTCCACTTGCCTGAATCTCGATATCCGTTGGATCGTTCATATATTTTCGGCACAAGTTCTTAATCACTTCGGGTAAGGTAGCTGAGAATAACATGGTTACTCGCTCTTTGGGCAGCTGCTTAATGATCTTCTCGATCTGCTCAATAAAGCCCATGCTCAGCATTTCGTCAGCTTCATCGATGATCAAATATTTGATTCGATTTAGCGGAAGTGTGCCTCTTTCAATATGGTCAAATACGCGTCCAGGCGTACCTACGACAACATGTGTTTTTTGCGTAAGCTCTATCTTTTGGGGAGCAAAGGGCTGCTTGCCGAAAAGAGCAACTGCTTTAATCCGTTTAAAACGTCCGATGTTCGTAATATCCTCTTTCACCTGCATCGCAAGCTCTCGAGTTGGCGTAAGAATCAAAGCCTGCGGCTTATTCTCCACCCAATCCACCAGATCGCAAAGCGGAATACCATAAGCTCCCGTCTTGCCACTGCCTGTTTGCGATTTCACAATCAGATCCTTTTGCTGCAAAGCCACAGGAATTACCTTGCTCTGTACCTCCGTAGGTGTCATAAATTTCAGAACATCCAGTGCTTTAATTATCTCTTCGTCTAACTCATAATCTCTAAATTGCAATTCACTCATCGTTCAACCTCTTCTATGCCGATTGTTCTGGTTAAAGCGGAAACTCCGCGATCCTTCCATCTTGTGCATACTTATCATTATAACAGTTATTGGCGTCCTTGATTCCATTCCTTATAGAACTGGTCCAGAAAATTCAACATGAAATCATGCCGTTCTTCCGCTAACTTGCGTCCATAAGCCGTATTCATTAAGAATTTTAGTTTCAACAGCTTCTCATAAAAATGATTCACAGCCGTCCCTTTGCTATAATCCCTGTATTCCTTCTGCAGCGACTCCTCGCGTGGAGCCACTTCTGGATCATAAGCCGGACGTCCCTTTGCGCCTGAGAAAATAAAGGTTCTGGCAATGCCAATCGCGCCAAGTGCATCTAGTCGATCTGCATCCTGCACCACTTGACCTTCCAGAGTCTGCATAGGTTCTCCTCCACCACCACTAAAGGACATCGTTTCAACGATCAGCATGATATGACGAATTTGCTCCTCCTCTGTAAGGTTTGCCGTGAGCCAAGTGTGGACTTTAAGCAGACCTGCTTCTTTTGACGGATTAAGCTTCTCATCTGCAACATCATGCAGCAAGGCTGCCATCGTACAGATAAAAACATCCGCACGCTCGATCTCAGCAATTTCACATGCCGTGCTGCGGACCCGATGGGTGTGCCACCAGTCATGACCCGTAGTATCTTGCCCCAGTTGTTCTTTAACAAATTCTTCCGCCCGGGCTATTATTAAAGGTTGATTCATCGTCAACAAACTCCCTTCGCCTATGAAATATCGAAGCCCTATTATAGCTGATTGCCTGTCCATTCGCCTACTAAAAATCTTCGTTATAACAAATTCTTACTTGCACGACTCCAAATGATCCGCTATAATCGGCAGTAATCAAAATGTCGAAGGGAATTGATTCTGATGAACACCATAACAATCATGCTGAATCAACTTCATTATTATCACAAACAGCGTTAGCAACCCTGAATTTCTCAGGGAGGCTAACGCTACTCGCGTTGGCCTCCCTGCGGCATAGATCACGCGCAGGACCATGAGGTCCTGCGCGTTTTTTTATTCTCTAAACTATGCCAATTCAAAGGAGCTACTAATGATGCAAAACATTAAAGGAACTTATGATTACTTCGGAAAAGAGCAGGCGCTCAGAAAGAACATTCAAAATACGCTGCAGGATTTGTTCGAACTCTATGATTTTGAATCCATGGACACCACATTATTAAATGAACTGGATTTATTAACCTCGAAATATGCAGGTGGGGATGAAATTCTCAAGGAGATGTACCAACTAACCGATCAAGGCAACCGCAAGCTGGGCTTACGATATGATCTGACCATCCCTTTTGCCAAAGTGATCGCTTTAAATCCTGGAATAGAGTTTCCCTTCAAGCGCTATGAGATCGGAAAAGTATTCCGTGATGGTCCCGTGAAACGTGGGCGCCTGCGTGAATTTCTGCAATGCGATGTTGATGTCGTTGGTATTTCAGGACCTGAGGCGGAAGCTGAATTGATGCAGCTGGCCACAGAAGCTTTTCGCAAGCTGGATATCCCGATCATCCTAAAATGGAACAACAGACGTTTTCTCGGTGAGATTCTGGAATCGATTGGTGTACCTGCCGAGGACCAACTGTCCGTTATGCTAACCTTGGATAAATTAGAAAAAATCAACCTCAGCGGCGTGAAAAATGAATTGATCAGCAAAGAGATCGAACCTGCAACCATCGCTGCTATCCTAGAGCTTATCGAAACGGACAATCCAAGCTTTGAGCAGTTATGCGAAAAATATAGTCTTACCGGACAACCGGGAGCAATGGAGGTTCTTGTCCTGCAAAAGCTGCTCCAAGACGTTCAGCTGCAGCAGACTTGCCGTTTCGATCCCTTCTTGTCCCGCGGGCTTTCTTTCTACACTGGAACCGTCTACGAGATCTTTGATGCATCCGGTTCCTTTACCTCAAGCTTGGGGGGTGGAGGCAGATATGACGCTATCATCGGACAGCTGGTGGGCAGAGAGGATATTCAATATCCTACGGTTGGCTTATCTTTTGGTATGGAGTCTATCATGGCGCTCCTTGCAGAACGTCCTATCCAAGAGCACAAGACAGCAGAAGTTATGGTCATTCCGATTGGCGAGACGCTCCCACAGGTTTTAATTGCAGCCGCCGAGCTCCGTGCCTGTTCTATCCGGACCACTCTGGTATCCGGTAAAAGAAAACTTAAAAAGCAACTCGCCACAGCCTCATCCAAAAAAATCCGTTACGTTATTCTGATCGGCGAGAGTGAATCCAGTGTGGATAAGGTGCGGTTGAAGGATATGAAGGAACAAACAGAGGTTATAGTTCCATTAGATGAAGCCATCTACCTTATTACTGGCTAAACTACTGCCTGATATTCTTTTAGAAAGATTCGCATAAAAAAAAGACCCCGCCGGCGACCGGCGGGGTAAAGTCTATATATAAGGGAGGTTATACATGTACTATAACCCTGCAAGCTTAATATTTTATGAAAAATAGATAAGGATTCCCTTAATTCATTTCAAACCCTTAGATCTTAAACTTATCTACTAACCCCTGAAGCTCTTTGGCACTTTGAGTATTTTCATCAGCCATAGTAACCTCCAGGAATGTTTTTTCCACGATATCCGCCGTTTTCACCGCGATATCCTGAATCCCTATAGCTCCTTCGTTTACTGTAGCAGCTACTTCATTAACGGCAACATTAATACTCGATATGGCCATACTCAAATGATCAGCTGCGCTCTCGAATTGTTTTAACAGCGTATTTACAGTGGCAGCATCACTGTTGTATTGCTGACTTACCTCAGTTAATCGTTCATAATCTGCTAGGACATTCTGGTCTATAAAGGAAAGTAATGCCTCAGAATTCTCCTTCATGGATTCAACAGAGGAATATACACCTGTTACCACACCTTGAATTCCAGCCGCAATCTTAGACGATTTCTCAGCCAACTTCCGAATCTCACCAGCTACAACCGCAAAACCTTTACCTGCCTCACCCGCTCTTGCCGCTTCTATAGCTGCATTCAGGGCCAGCAGATTGGTCTGACTGGCAATGGATAGAATCGTATCTGTCAGTACATTAATCTCTGCAATCGCGCTCGACTGCTCAATCGCTTTTTCCATATCGATTCGCACGGATTCATAAATTTGTTTAGCATTCGTCGTAGATTCTGTTGCCTCATCTTGGAGAGTCAGCGCCCGCTCACTAATTTGTCTAGAAACGGCAGCGCCTTCCTTCACATTATTGGTGATCCCGGATACATTGTTATCAATTTCAGTAATTGCTGCTGTCATTTCCTCTGTGGAGGCTGCGGTCTCTTCCATACCTGCCGATAGCTGCTGCGTAGTCGCTGAATTATCGTGGGCATTTTCCCGCACATCTATAGACAGCTTCTCCAGCGTTTCTGCATTTTCAAGCACTTTGGACGAGATCGTAATTAAGCTTCCAGCCATCTCACGAAGTGTAGCCCGGGTGCGGAACATCGCTTTGGCGATCGTCCCTGTCTCATCTTTGTTTTTAGTCAAATACTCATACTCTGAGTCATGCGTCAAATTCAATTCTGCCGTTTTATTAATCATGTCCGTTAGTTTAACAATCGGAGAAGAGATTTTTTTAGCAAAATAAAGAGCAATCAGCAAGGCAATAATTAAACTTCCCACACCAAGAAATAAGTTGAAATTTCTCATATCTGTGACAGGTTTCACGATTTCATCAAGGTCTGCGGTTAATACAAGCAACCAGTGCGTCTCAGGCAAAACTGTATAGGTAGATTTTTTTTCCACACCATTATATGTATTATTTAGCAGGCCATCCGCTACCTTCTCACCAGATTTCACACGCTCCATAACAGCTGCGATCTGCGTATTCTCAATAGGCTGACCAATTTGTGTTTTATCCGGATAATATAATTTATTGCCGTTCTCATCCAGTAAATAAGCGTAAGAGCTCGTCGTGTTTACCACTTTGGTATCGGCCAAATACTTAATCATACTATCTGCGGAAACAGCTGACGCAATAAATCCAATCATCTTTCCATTACTCTTTACGGGCTGTACAAAAGCCACTACATAAGCTCCTGTAGATTTTGATTTCAGCGTTTCGCTGATCACAGGCTCAGCCGTCTCCATTACTCTTTTCGTATAATCTCTTTCACTAAAATCTGTCCCTATAAGCTTAGTATCACTGTCAGCCACACTAATACCTTTCATATCACTGACAAGAATGTGCTCAAGGTTCCCTGCTTCCTCCACAATGCTTTGAAGACTGGCGTTCACCTCATTCTGAAGCTTATCACCTTTGCTAACTCCACCATTCCCAGCTTGCAGCAGTAGATCAACAATTTCCGAGCGGCTCGCAATAAGCTCTGTGCTTCTCTGCTCTTTTGCTATCATGGCTGATATGGTCTGAGCTTTGTTCGTATTGACCTGCTTCATAGAATTCTCAGTAAGATTCACAATCGCCTGAGTTGATTTCAAATACGTAAATATCCCCATTACAGAAATACATAAAAGGGTCACACCTATCATAACAAGTGATAACTTTAGGCGAATCTTCATATTCTTTTCATCCTTCCGACTCCTTGTTCATTTGCGAACAATGAAATTGTAAATAATACAATTACTATCGGGTGGCAAAGTTGAATAGTGAATATAAATCGCGCAAAAATAAGAAATATATCATAAAATGTCGAAAATTTTCATGTAAATGAATAAAATATCACAGCTTTTAGGTCATATATCCTTCACAAACCGGCTAACAAGACCTATCATCTGTCCTAGAAGAAGCAGAGGGTTCTATCTGAGAGGCAGTATTCACTTGCATTAATGCACCCTCACTTAACAGTCGTTTAGTTCTACTACGTAAAAATAGACCAGACATCGCAGCGAGTATTTGTTGGAACAACATCCCCGAAATTACTGGAAGCGCGACAGCAGGAGGAAAATATTTCACTGCTAATACAGCTCCCGCACTTAAATTCCGCATACCCGAATTAAACTGCACCGCCACGGAATCTTCATAACTAAAGCGGAAACGGCGTGACACCAAAGCTCCGATTACATAGCCAAGCACAACGGTTATGAAGGTCACTCCAATTATGATCGCTAATTTGCCATCCGGATGTTTCAGATAACGGGCAATACTGGCCCCATTAATAGAAACAACTATAAACAATCCGACTTTAACAAACGGAGCAAGCGGCGGTCCACATACCGTATTGACTTTCCCTTTTGTCCATTGATTCAGCAGCATCCCAACTACAGAAGGAATGACTACCATCCATAGCAGCCCTTTCATCATATCAGCTAGCTGAATTTCCACACTCGCTCCCATCAGCAAATATAAGGTACCCGGGACAACAATTGGCGACAAGAGCGTATCAATCAGAATAAGGGCTAATGTCAATGCAATATTTCCTCCGTACATCGACACCCATACCACACTTACAACACCTGTAGGAATCGCGAACAGCAATACATAACCAGTCACTGTATATGGATCTCCCGGAAAAAAAGCCATGGCTGCAAGCCAGCCGATCAGCGGCATTACAATATGTAAAATTACCATTAGAATAATCAGCTTCTGGGGTTTCAGAAGTACCCCTAGCAGGTCCTTTAGGTTGGACTTCAAGCTACCGATCAGCGTCATTACAGCGAAAATCCAGGGCACGAGACCTGTGAACGGCAGCAGTCTGCTTTCGTTAAGCACACCGACCACGATGGCTGTGGGTGTTAATAACGGCATAATCTTTTCTAGAACAACATTAGATTTGATAAGTCCATTTCTTATATTAGCAAACACTTGGCAGTACACCTTATGTATGAAGCTCATACATTCCTTATCTGTGTTTTTTATTAAGTCTACCATAAAAAAATAGGAACCAATTCTTAAATTGGTCCCTCGAAGTAATCTATATAGAGTGTTAAACTTCTAAGCCTTGTGGAAACAATGCATCCAGCGCTGGGCAAGGTTGCTTATCCAAAAACTGTGCCAATGGCGCTGGCATATTATTGTATAAATCTTTTAGTGAAGTTCCTTGATAAATGTTGCCGATAATCACCGGATGGCAAAGCTCTGAAATCAAAATGTCGCCATTTCCATGCAAATGAAGCTGCTTCTTCCCCTCTATACAGTGAGGAAAATACACACCCGGCTGCTCTTCGAACCCAAGGGCGTCCATAAAGCGGTCCATGCAGGTGAAATACAGAATCGTATCTTCTTTCTTCCGTGCGATCAGCTCACTCACTGCATTCTTTAATTGTTCCCGCGCAGCTATCGACTTCCACCCTGTATGATCCATGATAATACTGTTCTGAATTTCATGTGTGCGCACGCCCATTGCGTAGACATGATCGCTGATCTCCTTCATATTATCCTGGGTTTCACTGAACAGCAGCGTCTCCAGCACAGTATCTACACTTGTTGCGGCGAACAGGGTAATATTTTCTCTTATTTTCTCATAAATGCTTGGATGAATATTATAATATTTTGAGAAAGCTTCCGCATTAGTAAAATTGAAGGAAATATGTATGGTCGTTAATCCTGCGGAAACCAATTGGCCAATTCGTTCAGCATTTAAAAGACTGCCGTTGGAATTCAGTTGTGTCTGAATCCCTCTGGATGCGCAGTAGGTTACAATCTCCACACAGTCATCGAACTTCAGCGTCACTTCTCCACCTGATAAACGTACTCTTTTAAGGCCTGGAAGTTCGTCCAGAATGCGGATGACCTCTTTGGCTTTGATGCTTTGTCCATCATTTCTATTATATGCACAGCAATAATCGCAGCGGAAATTACAGTTCGAAGTTACCCCTATTTCTAACCCTTCCAGCTCATAAGTAAGCGGTTTGTCGAGCTCTAATGCTTTATATCTCATACTCTAAAGTCCTCCTGAAAAATAATGAATTTAGTTCAAAAGTTCAACCTTAGAGATTATATAGGTTTATAGCTTAGGTTAATGTGAGTTTTATAACATTCGAGTGTACGGTTTGATTAACGAATACTGATCTGCCGCTGCTTATTTCCAGATTTCTATGATCTCACTTGATAAACGAGTCCATTGAACAACACTCAAATTTTCACCATAATCGTAGTCGGAAGCGCATGCGTAATCACTTTCAGATACGCGTAGTAACCTGTAACGGACTCCAGTGCACCTATTGACCGAAAAAACGCCCAATAAGTGCCTTTTGCAATGAATAGCGTCAGCGGAGTCCGAAATCATGTTTTGATAGCTGATAACATACAAATAACGTCATCCGAGTCCGGAAGCCTCGTGGAGTGATGGATAAACCGATACGCATTCAGGCATATATGTTACAGGTTATCTTCAAACTGGTGAAACCTATAAAACCTGGGGTTATGGGCTTTACTACCATTTCGTCCATCGAGAATGGAACTGTAATCGAGTAGTAGAGTTTGTTTTTAATGTCCACCGACACTTTTTATAGGGATATAAAGATCAACTTTTGCTTTACCTTCAGGGTCTGTATATGGATCATTCATACAAAATTCGAGCGCATACCGATCATCCGGTTCATAATCACTATTAGGTAGCCATTGACCGTACACACTTTGATAGGCAATAGCCAATTTGTCGATCGTATCATAAAACGGATATAAGGCATAAAGACCACCAGATAAAGTTTTGAACTCTACGCTCGAATCACCCTCTTTAACAAACTCTTCTGGAATGGTTATGCAGGCATCATATCTACAAGAGTATTCGTCAGTCACGCTGGGATCATCTAAAGAAATACCAATGAAGTATTCTGTTGACGGTAAATCATTTTTCTCAACCCACTTGCTGAGTGTTCCCCATGCCTTATACGTTTCAAGATAGCTGCCAACATGCCTTACGTATGCCACTTGATAACTTGGAAGTTCTTTTACCTCAATGTTCATTTCCCATACTCTCCTTAAAAAATTATTTATGTTGATACTCCCATCATAATTTTTAGAAGGAGACAATTCTTCCTGATTATTGCTGGAAATTAACTGATAATTGCTATGTTCTTGCATTGACCTTCTCATCTCGCTTGGGGTTGCCTTAAACAGTTTCCTAAAGGATGAATTAAAACTTGAGATGGAACTAAAACCGCATAGAATTGAGATATCTAGCATGGTTTTATTGGTTGTTTCAAGATAGGTAACCGCGTGATATAGACGTCTTTCCGTCAGATAGGTCATTGGTGTTTTATTTGTAATTGCAGAAAAAACTCTAGAAAAATGATACTTAGAAAAATTAGAAACTTCAGCTAGCGTTTCTAGATTTATCTCTTGATCTAAGTTGTCCTCGATAAAATGAAGAACCGTCTGAATACGCACCCTGTAATCATTGTTCACTAGACCTACCTCAATCCCGTGATGATAAAATGATTTTTCCTTATTTATTTTCTTCGCCCTATATACAACAGATGAGAGGAAATCCCCAAAATGGATGGATCCTTTGCTGCGTTAATGAGAAATTCAAAGAGCTCCTCATGCTCACCCCGGTCTGTCCAGTATTGTTTCTGCTCATTTGTCAGTAATGCTCCGAGGCTAGAAGAACCAATTAAATCAATGGTTCGAAATCCATTCTCCTCCATGAAAGGTTTTATATCCTCAATATTGAAGTAATAAGCTCCCGTAAACCTACCTTCATCTTTATGATTAAAAATCCCGCTATCATAAAACTCTTGTATTGAATCCATGTTGTCATTAGGCTTCCAATGTTGTGGGAACTGTAAGGATGTAAGAGTCATTCTCATCCGACTTTGAAAGGCTACAAATACGATGCCATTCTTCTTTGTCACACGAAACAATTCCTTAACTGCTAAAATCCGATCCTCTTCTTCTTGCAAATGATATAAAGGGCCTAACATCAGAGAAGCATCAAAGCTTTCGTCAGATATTCCCTCTAAACTAGTTGCATTCAGCACATGAAAACCTTTAAATTGCTCAGTTAATCCTAATTCATTAACCTTCTGCTGAGCTATTTCAACTAACTTAGGGGTAAGATCCGATAACGTTACGTTATAGCCCAGCTTCGCCAGCTCCATGGCATACTTACCGGGCCCAGCACCATTATCCAGTATAGATTGTGCGGTAGTTAAATAATGTTTTATATAATGCAGATTAATGATGAACTCCAGCGGCTCCCTATCCAATCTTCCCCACTCATCAAATTGGGAGTAATAATCAATAATATTGCCCATTACCAAAACACCCACCTTCAATTGTATTTTTTCTGTAGAGAACAGAAAAAACCTATCGCCTCCAAAGAGGCGATAGGTTTAACCTTCGCGGTACCACTCTTTTTGATCGTTGCTTATTGCTTATAATAAACAACGAATCTTAGAACCCGATTACGGAGGGTTAGCCGTTAAGATCTACTGAGGTTCGATCTTACCGCTCATGGGTGAGTTGGGGAACCTACTCCGCTGTCTTGCACCAACCGGCAGCTCTCTGGGCAGTAGTTATTCCTTAATACTCCCAATCATTACGTTTATTCCGTATTGTATTTTGACCTAGTATATATTTAGAAATTATTCCCTGTCAATACAAATTCCACTTACAGCTCTACTGACTTCCCCATTTCGTTCCAGACAGGCTGTCCGATCAGACCTAAACGCCAGATCGCAATTCCTTTAAGGCCATAACGTTTAGCAAGTCCTACCTTCGAATTCACTGAAGATTCGTTTTCGCTATACACAGAGATCCCGAGGATCAGCTTATCCTTACTCACTTGCTGAAGCGCAAGCCGGATGCCTTCATCAACTAAACTCATCGGCTCTGGAACTTTTTTCTCTTGTAAATAATCGTACGCCATAATGACCAAATCATCTGCAAGTGTTCCTAAAGTTTTGTAATCATATCCTTTATAAGAACTATTTAATGGATGAAGAATAACGGTAAGTTTAAGTCCTGCTGCATGTGCTTTTTGTGATAGGTTTTTCACAAAAGCATTGTAATCTGCTTGCACCTTCGCCTTATCACCTGTTAGACCTAGGCCCTCCAGATCCAGGGTAATGCCTTGGAATCCTTTTTGCGTTGCAAGATCTACGATTCCAGTAATCGTCTGTTCTTGAAGCTGCTTATCTTCCAGGTTCTTAGTTAACTCTGATGCGGTATCTCCAGAGAAGACCATCAGATAAGGAGCTGTTCCACCTGCCGCTGCATTCGTGACAATCGATTCTGGTGTTACGTCACCAGCCGCCTGAGGCCATTTGAAATCAGTCCCCGTTGTGGTGAATTGCCCGCTTTTATCAATCCCACTCCAACCAAAGGCCACAGCATCAAAATTAGGAAGTAAGGAAATCTCACTATAAGAACTCAGAGCATAGAAACCAAGAGTGTACAGCTCAGTCTTCGGCGAAGTAATAGATACGGTCTTCGTAGATTGATTCCAAGCTACACCCGCACCAAACTGCTGGCCGAAGAAGCTAAGGGGAATCATCGTTGTATCCCGGATCGTCTGCGGAGCAACTCCTAACTTCACAACCGCGCCGTTAACACCTGCATTTTTGCTGCCAAGGGTCAGGGTTACCACTTTGGTCCCTGCAGTATCTGTTTTGGTAGCCGTAATTTTCTTCTGCGCCTGATTCCACTCGACATTAATTCCCAAAGCTTCAGATATAGCTCGGAATGGCACCATCGTTGTTCCGCTCATCACAACAGGTTCTACTGGAAAGGGTAGTGGATAACCATCCAGCACAATACTAACTCCACCAGCTGTGGCTGCCTGTGTGGTATTGTGGAATAAAGCCGTGGTGCCTCCTAGCGAAATAGCCAAACATAATACTAATTTACCGATTCGCTTGTTCATGAATGATAAGTCTCCCTCTTCTATGATATGAAGTCTAATCTTGTAAACTCTTATATGTCCTCTACCATTTTACCAAAGATTATCCAATTGTAAAATTAATAGATTGTCATCTATGAGCTTCGAAATTATTTTTCATATTAGAAGAGGTCGGCAAAATTACATAAACACGTTCAAAAAGGTTCCCACTGCTCGTTCAACATCTACATCCACTGCAACTTGTATGGGTTTACCTACTTTTGGCTGAGCCCGCAAGTCCGCTACGACCATTCCCGATGTAAACTCACCTTTGTGCTCCACACGAACATTCATCTCTTTGTAGGTTACTAGATCTGGTTGCAGCGCAACCATAAGTGCGAGTGGATCATGCAGCGGTGCGCTGTTGATCAAAAAGTTCGCTTCACGATAGAAATTAAAATAATGAGTAAGCGATTGTTCCATGAACGAAATGATCGCTTTATTTTCTTCACGTCCAAAACGGTTTAATAAATCGATATGCTCTTGGGTAATCCGCGTCTTAAGCGTAACGTCTAGACCCACCATCATAACAGGAAGCCCAGATGTAAATACATGATCAGCAGCTTCCGGATCCCCAGCAATATTCGCTTCCGCAACCGGTGTTCTATTGCCGGGATTGAAGATCGTACCGCCCATCACCACTACTTTTTTCAAAGTATTCTTAATACCAGGGTCCATATCAAGCGCCATAGAAAGGTTAGTTAGATGTGCCAGTGTGACTAATACAATCTCTCCGGGATTCTCATTAGCCATCCGAACAATAAACTCAGATGCAGTTTCGCTAATGGGACGCTGGCTGGATGGAGCAATTTCCACATTACCAATACCGTTCTCACCATGCACATGAGTGGCGTAGCCTGAGTGCTCACGAACAAGTGCCTTGGATGCTCCGATCGCTACAGGAATCTCATAACCAGGCTTAGCAAGCTCAATTAGCCGCAGTGAATTGTCCGCCGCCTTTTCGACATCAATATTCCCAAAAACGGTTGTAATTCCTTCTACAATTACGTTTGGAGCGCGTAAGGCATATAGAATCGCCAGTGCATCGTCAATACCTGTGTCTGCATCAATAATAATTCGTGTTTTACTCATTTATGTTCTCTCCCATTATGCTTTTTTCATAAAAGTTATCATATCACGGCCAACGAGGGTCGCTCAATTCTTATTCAATTCCTGTTCTTTAAAGGCTTCAATAAACCGCTCGGGATCACACTCTATCAAATAAGCATACACACCCTTACTCGTGTGCAGATAGAACATGCCGCCCATATCCCCCATTGAACGATAAGACATATCGAAAATATCTTTTAGCGGGAATTCCCGATGACGAGTTACAATTCTATCTTGATATAAATACATTAGCCGATTGGAAGCAACACTTCGTTGTTCTCCATCCCTAATTTCTCGTTGTATCTTATAATACGGAAGCTGGGCTACCCATTTCATTTGCAGTCCTCCTGCTTGTCGTAATGGACTCCATTTTATTATTCTTTTTACCCTATTGCAAAATAAAGAAGCTTAACGACCCCATTAGCGGAATCATCAAGCTTCAGTAAATCACCGTTTATTTCTTTGTATAAGCTGCGGCTGCCTTGCAAAAGCGTTCCAATGCCTCAACTAACGTAGATCTCGGACAAGCCAGATTGATCCGCAGATGGCCTTTGCCCTCTGTTCCAAAAACAGAACCTTCATTAAACGCAACTTTAGCCTCTTTGTGCATCAGCTGCTTCAGACCGTCTATTTCCAAGTTCAGTTCGCGGCAATCTACCCATAACAGGTAGGTTCCTTGCGGCTGCATCACATGAACCTGTGGTAAATGCTCCGCCAAATAGCTGACCGTATAGTCCACATTATCTGATACATATTGTAACAGCTCATCCAGCCATTCTTCTCCGTCGTTGTAAGCGGCTTGTACCGCTCCTTGCGCGAAGAAACTAGCCATATGTAAGCTCAAGGCTTTCATTTTTTGATCAAATTTGCGTTTCAATTCCGGATTCGAGGACACGATAAAAGAGGATTGAAGCCCCGGAAGATTGAAGGTTTTGGTCGCAGCAAGTGTGGTTAACGTAATATTGGCAATTTCCTCAGACAAGGATGCAAAAGGAATATGCTCATACCCTGGAAGCGCCAAATCGCAATGGATCTCATCAGAGATAACTGTAACTCCGTGACGCAAGCACAGTTCACCGAGCTTCAACAGCTCTTCTCTCTCCCATACTCTACCGCCTGGATTATGCGGACTGCATAACAGCAGCAGCTTCGCTCCACCCAACATCAGCCCTTCCAACTGCTCATAATCCATCTCAAAGCGCCCATTACGGACGATAAGCGGATTCTTGGCAACCTTCCGGTCATTCATCTGTATGACATCATAAAAGGGATAATAAACTGGCGATTGTAAAATTACCTCGTCCCCAGGCTCAGTAAACAGTTCAACAGAGAGGCTTAAGGAAGTTACAATTCCGGGAGAATCTGAAATCCACTCCGGTTTGATCTGCCAATCATGCCGTCTTTTAAACCATGACGTGATGGCTTCTTTATAAGTATCACTAGGTACACTGTAACCGTAAACTCCTTGTTCTGCGCGGCGCAGAATGGCTTCCTTCACTGCGGGAGGACTTTCAAAATCCATGTCTGCCACCCAAAGCGGCATAATATCCTTCTCACCAAACAACTTCTCGGATTGGTCCCATTTGTAAGAGCTAGTATTACGGCGGTCAATTACGCGATCGAAATCATACTTCAACTAAAGTCACCTCATCCTTATAAACTTATCTTTTATTGTATCATGAGGAAACCGATATGGCATCTTAAGATAGAATCAAAAGAATTCACATAAATAGATGATTAATTCCAAGTCGTTAGACGATAGAAAAACAATAGAATATTAATAGTAAATACTCTGAATAAAGAGGAGGACCTTCGTTCGTCCTCCTCTTTACAATATTTTATACGAAATACACCTAGTTACGCTAATTGTGTAATAACGAGATGCGCTGAAACAGATCTTGTTCCTCCAGCGAGAGGAGTAATAGTAAGTGCAGTAGAGTTACCGGCAGGATTCCGAACGGTCAGGATGGTGTTAATGACCGTTGTTTGCACTATAGCCATTTCTACGATTTGTGATGTACCTGTTGCGCGTCCAACTACGGTATAGGCGAGATCCGCACCATTAAGAGTCAAGATTAGTTGTCCCGCTTCGGTTACACTAACCTGAAACAACACCTGATAAGTCCCTATTGCCGCTAAATTAAAAGAACTAGGACCTGTTCGTGCAATTGTCGTCCCGCT
This sequence comes from Paenibacillus sp. FSL L8-0333, assembly GCF_037965665.1. Taxonomy (NCBI): domain Bacteria; kingdom Bacillati; phylum Bacillota; class Bacilli; order Caryophanales; family Paenibacillaceae; genus Paenibacillus; species Paenibacillus sp. FSL L8-0333. The sequence goes on along the minus strand of NZ_CP150186.1, from coordinate 2,252,626 downwards.
GGTAGGTCCGTTTTGAGGAAAACTTACGTCTGTGCCCGGTGCTACAGTTGCTGCATTATCAGGAGGCATTAGGGCAAAAAAATCAGCAAAACCTAATACGCCTCCTGTTGCTCCGGTCGCCCCCGTTGCTCCTGCTGCTCCCGGTGCTCCGGTTGCGCCCGCGGCTCCTGCTGCCCCCGGCGCTCCTGCTGCTCCCGGTGCTCCGGTTGCTCCCGCGGCTCCTGCTACCCCCGGCGCTCCTGCTGCTCCCGGTGCTCCTGGTGCTCCCGGTGCTCCTGTTGCTCCGGTTGCTCCCGGTGCTCCTGGTGCTCCCGGCGCTCCCGGCGCTCCCGGCGCTCCGGTTGCTCCTACAAAACCTTGGGGTCCTATAGCTCCTGCAGGACCCGGTAAACCTTGCGATCCCTGAGGACCTACAACTCCTTGGGCACCCGGCACACCTTGTGCACCCTGAGGACCAACGGGTCCCGCTACACCCTGTGGACCAATCGCTCCCGCTGGCCCAGGTTCACCTTGAGGTCCTTGGGGTCCCGGAGGTCCGCCGGCGGGTCCTGGAGGTCCTTCAGCTCCTTGGAGTCCTCGTGCTCCTTGAGCTCCGGGAACGCCTTGCGTCCCTTGTATTCCTTGGAGTCCTTGTGCTCCTTGCGGCCCTTGTGGTCCTGTAGCACCAACGACTGTCGGAGTAGTTACATTCACTTCTGGTGGAGGACAGGTGACTTTTACAATCTTCTTAATAACTTTTCGACGATGATCTTTTCTTTTTCTTTTCGAAGGAAATACAGTGGCGACTTTTTTCTTATGACACTTTTTATCGTCTGGACAACTCAATGCGTACACCTCCATATAAATATAGTTCAGTGTACGCATCTTACTAATTTTAGACATGGACCAATAACTAGTTTCTATTAGACTGGAACCTATTTTCATAAAAAAGGGCTAATAAAGTAGGAGGTGGCCCTTAAGTACATTACAATGTCCACACCATTTTTATTTACTTTTCGTATTTTATGATTAGGACAACTGACACTTCCCTATTAGGCCCAAATCATAGATTTGGGTCTTTTTTATGAGCACATAAAAAAACAACCCCCAAACCACGGGAGCTGCTAATCATCAACTATTATATTTTATCAACAGGCTTACGAATGGTGTTGCCTACCTTCGTGAGAATATCCGCCATTGATGCCGAGTCATTTACGTCATAATCATCAATGTTCAGACGAAGCACTGGGCAAGCTGTAAACTCATTGATCCATTTCGAATATCTGCCATGCATATGCTCCCAGTAGGATACGTCCGTTTGAATTTCCATCTCGCGGCCGCGTTCATTAATTCGCGCTAAAATAGAAGGAAGACTGCCTTCAATATAAATCAGCACATCAGGGTGCGGGAAATAGGGTGTCATGACCATGGCTTCATACAAGCTTGTATAGGTTTCATAGTCTGTCTTGGACATCGTGCCTTGATCCGCATGCATTTTAGCAAAAATACCAGTGTCCTCATAAATCGAGCGATCTTGAACAAAACCACCGCCCATTTCGAACATTTTCTTCTGTTCTTTAAAACGTTCGGCTAGGAAATAAATCTGTAGATGAAAACTCCATCTCTCAAAATCATGATAGAACTTTTCAAGATAAGGATTATGATCAACTTGCTCCAGCGAGGTTTGAAAATCTAACCTTTTAGCCAAAGCACCTGTTAAAGTGGATTTCCCCACCCCCACGGTTCCTGCCACGGTAATTATGGCGTTAGCTGGGATGTTATATGGATTCATTTCATTAGCTCCTTTATGTGAGAGGCAATTTCGACGAAGTGTTCTGGGTTCTCCACGAAATCGACTGCATTTCCATCTATGGTAATAATAACGGTAGACGGCTCTTGAATCGCTAGAGAGCCCATCGCATCATCATAATCTTCTATCAATTGCTGCAAATACGCAGTATCCATATCCCCTTCAAAAGGGCGTCCGCGTTTGGCGATTCTTTTTAACAAGGTATCGAGATCTGCTTTTATATAGAGAATAATATTTGGCTTCGGCAGGTCATCCGTCAGCACATGATAGATTTGTCGATACTTTTCTCGTTTCGTTCCCTTCAGCGTTCGTTCCCCAAAGATAAGGTTCTTATAAATATGATAATCCGAGATCACCGGTTTACCTTTATCTATGTACTGAGTTACTGTATCTTCAAGCTGCTTGTACCGATTACAGAGAAAAAACATCTCCAGTTGAAAGCTCCAGTCATCCATGTTCTGATAAAATTTAGCCAGAAACGGATTCTCATCCACAATCTCCTTAATAATCGGTAAGTTTAATTCCTCTGCAAGCATCGAAGCTAATGTTGTTTTTCCAGCCCCGATCGGGCCTTCCACTGCAATAAACGGTGCATGTTCCATTGATGCTGACTTCCTCCTCAGATACGGACCCTTCAATAACTAATTTTAAAAAACAGACTAAATTATTGTATCACATGAGACCTTACTTGTGAGCGGCTAATTATGAAGAAACTTTTCCAGTAATACAAGTGTCCAACTGTAAGATAAACGCATATATAAGAGAGTTATTCCTCTGAAAAATCGGTTCGACATCTATCTTCTCCCCACGAGGATGAATCGGACCGAGGAGACTCTATTTCCGAAAAATCGGCTGTTTCAGCATACAATCGGACTCAGTTGCAGCTATTCTACCAAATGCGGCCTAATAATAGTCACTATCCGACCAATAAGAGCTATACAGTCCATAACCTTAGCTAAATGAGCTAATAAACAACAATAGTTGCCATACGGTCCTTTAGGATCACTCCTCTTTTCCTAGATGTCATCGCGCATTCAAAGGACTGGAACCATAGCAAAAAAGGTGTCCCTGAAGGGACACCTTTTTAGATCATTCTATTAAGATAAACGTCCGCTGAAATCTTCGAAAGCGAACTGTTTGATTACTTTAATTCCCTCTTCGTCATTGTAGCTGACGATAGCTGGCAGATTCACGCCGTTAAACATATGGTTCTTCACCATAGAATAATGCGCCATATCTAGGAATACGAGTCTATCGCCGTATTTCAAAGGCTCCTTGAAGGAATAATCTCCAATAACATCTCCGGCTAGGCAAGTCATTCCACCTAATCTGTACGTATAAGGATATTCCCCAGGTTGTCCAGCATCGATAATGTTCGGACGGTATGGCATAGCCAGTACATCTGGCATGTGGCATTCAGCCGAAGTATCAAGAATCGCAATGTCCATACCGTTATGCATAACATCCAGAACGGTAGCTACCAAATATCCAGTATTAAGCGCAACGGCCTCACCTGGCTCCAGATAGATTTCCACACCGTAAGTCTCTTTCATATGCAGAATGCAGCGGACAAGGGTCTCCAGATCATAATCGGGACGTGTAATATGATGACCGCCACCAAAATTAAGCCATTTCATCCCTTTGAGATAAGGTCCGAACTTCTCTTCGACTACCTTGAGCGTACGCTCCAGTGTGTCTGAATTTTGTTCGCACATGGTATGGAAATGTAATCCATCAACTCCCTCAAGCTCTTCAGGTCTAAAGTTAGGGAGAGTTACTCCCATTCTGGAATAATTGTAGCATGGATCATACAGCGGAACTTCGATCTCGGAATACTCCGGATTCACCCGAATGCCGCAGCTGATATGCTTCGGTGCATTTTTCACACGATCCTTGAATCGATTCCACTGGTCAAAAGAATTGAACACAATGTGATCCGAGTATTCAAGAAGCTCATCGAATTCACTTTCCACATAAGCTGGTGCGTAGACATGAACCTCTTTGCCCATTTTTTCATAGCCAAGTCTGGCTTCGAATAAGGAGCTGGAAGTTACGCCATGCAAGTACTTGCCAACTAGCGGATACAAGGAGTGCATTGAGAAGCCTTTTTGCGCGAGCAAAATCTTAGCTCCTGTACGTTCTTGTACAGAATTCATAATCTCAAGATTGCGGGTAAGCAATCTTTCATCTACAAGGTAACATGGTGACGGGACAACGCTGATATCAATATCCATCAATCGCGCCTTAGTCTAGCAGCGTTGGCGAGAAATCTTCTTGCCAAGGCAGACCATGTTTATTCAAAGCTTCCATGAATGGATCTGGATCGAACTCTTCTACGTTGTACACGCCTGGTTTCTTCCAGATTCCTTTTATAATTAACATTGCTCCGATCATTGCAGGAACGCCTGTAGTATAGGAAATGGCTTGGGAGCCAACCTCTGCATAACATTCTTCATGATCGCAAACGTTGTATACATAATAAGTTTTTGGCTTACCGTCTTTAGTACCTTGGATGATACATCCAATGTTAGTTTTACCTTTTGTTCTTGGTCCCAGGGAAGCCGGGTCAGGCAACATTGCCTTCAAGAATTGCAAAGGAACGATCTCTTTGCCTTCGTACATGATAGGCTCGATAGAAGTCATACCCACATTCTCAAGCACTTTCAAGTGAGTCAGGTAGTTCTGCGAGAAAGTCATCCAGAAACGGATCTTTTTCACGCCCTTGATATTAACAGCCAAGGATTCCAACTCTTCATGGTACAAAAGATAAATATCTTTAGGTCCGATTTCCGGAAGATCGTAAACTTTCTTCTCAGAAAGTGGTGCGGTTTCAATCCACTCGCCATTCTCGAAATAACGGCCATTAGCTGTAATTTCACGAATATTGATTTCAGGATTAAAGTTTGTAGCGAATGGATATCCATGATCGCCAGCGTTGGCGTCTACAATATCAATGGTATGGATCTCGTCAAAATAGTGTTTTTGCGCGTAAGCCGTGAACACGCCAGTTACACCTGGGTCAAATCCACTGCCGAGCAAAGCGGTAAGGCCAGCTTTCTCAAATCTTTCTTTGTAAGCCCACTGCCAGGAATATTCGAATTTCGCTGTATCTTGTGGTTCATAATTGGCAGTATCCACATAGTGCACTCCTGTTGCCAGGCACGCATCCATGATCGTCAGGTCCTGATATGGGAGAGCGACATTAATAACGACATCCGGCTCAAAGCTCTTGATCAGTTCAATGACTTCGTCCGTGTTATCTGCATCGAGCTGAGCAGTAGAAATCTTCGTGCGGCCTCCGGCTAATTTATCTTTCAGAGCGTCACATTTCGCGACAGTTCTGCTGGCAATGCAGATCTCTTCAAATACATCCGGGTTCTGGCAGCATTTATGAACAACAACACTTGCTACGCCGCCAGCGCCAATAATTAACGCTTTTCCCAAAATAAAAACCTCCTAAAATTCCATTTGCAAAATCAACAAGGCTGATTATACATAATATTTTTGAATAAATCAATAAAAACCGACAAAAAATGATGTGTTTTGTGTAAAATCTCTAAGAAATCTTGTTAATACTCTTAAATGCTCATATTTCCTCGATTATCCACGTGTATAGATCAGGTGTTTTGCTGGAACAGAGTGGATTTTCAGAAACTAGAGCAACTAGATTATTCTATCACAAGAGGGTTATACTTCATACGATTTATTTTAAAATCAATGAAAAACCTCACCATCCTTTCAACTCCGCCTAAAAACGTTCGGTTTCCACCATTCCAATCAACAGCACTGCAACAAATACAAAGAGGCCGTAATATATACTCTTACCCGTTTTTGTCGCAATATTAATCGTTGTTGCTATGCCCATCCGTTTCGCGACCAGAATTGAACGATCATTGGGATAATTATAAGTTGTCCCATTTTTCCAATATTCATCATCATCCGTATAAATAATCCTCGAAAAGATTCCCGCTTACATTCTTCAAAATCGCATACGCTTTGTTTACCGTTATTGCATTTCCCTCTAAATCTTCTGCGCTCCACGCAAAAAGCTGAACTCTCCAGAAGGAGAATTCAGCCTAAAGCTTCTAATAAATAGTCAACTTATTTATTGGAATTTATTCGAACTGCATAAGCATCTGCATCCCATTCTACCTGCGCCCCCAACATTTCGCTTATCAATCTGAGGGGTACATAAACGCTATCATTAATGAAGACCGGTTTTTGATCTGTTGCTATTACCTTTCCATTAACAGTCGTTTGTCCAGTTACCGAATTCAAGATCAGAGTTGTAGATCCCTTTACAGCGACCACAGCTCTCGATGGAACATCCCAACGAACATTAACTCCCATCTGCTCGAAGACTCCTCTTAAAGGAACATATGTCGAATTATTAATTAGTAGTGGCGGCATAGTCAGTTCCATTTCATTCCCATTCAACAATACTTGAATAGATTTCTTCACGAGCTGAGGCGTATTCACCTCGATCTCTCTGACCCCCAGACCCGTCTGCCCAAATTCATTTGCTCCCCAGGCAAGGACATGACCATCTTTTAAGAGTACATAATGATTTCTGCTCCCTTTAGAAATGGAAACTGCATTCTGAATACCCTTTGACTGTGTAACATTAATCTTGTTCTTATCGCCAACCGTCCACTGCCACACGGTCCCATCCGCCTTCACCGCGGAATCTGTTGTCAGCGAAATGACGTCTGAAAGCCCTGGAATCTGAACGGGTTTTAGAGTTTCTCCCAGATATGGATCTATGTAATTATTCCAAATCCATACTGTACCATCCCATCTCAATGCTGCCCCATAGAGCCCATAGGCTCCGTCCATATCAACCGCTCTATATTCTCCGCTTCCTTTAATAAGCGTAGGCTTTAAGATTACGCCTTTTTGCGTTCCCAGCGGTTGCTGCGATCCCCACACCCATACCTCTCCACCATTACCAAGCGCCACTGAATTATTCGATCCCGCTGCTATAGACAGGACAGAGGGTAGTCCCTTTACCTGCACCGGGGTTAGCTTGTTTTTCCGCGAATCGTCACCGAGTTCACCTTGTTCATTGCCTCCCCATGCCCAGACCGTTCCATCTTTAAGAAGAGCTAAGCTAAAGGTGCCCCCCGCAGAAACAGCTTTCACATCTGTTAGCCCTTGCACTTGAACAGGCTCTACAAGAATCTTAGAGGACTGTGTTCCAATGCCAAGTTGTCCATGCTCGTTCCCCCCTACTGCCCACACTGTTCCATCGTCCTTCAACATCAAGTTATGACGATAACCACCTGAGATTTGCTTTACATGATCGATATGCATTTTGACGGGAGTATACGCTGGTGTGGTCGCCCCATTACCAATAGAGCCGTACCCACCACCCCACGCCCAGGCTGTTCCATCCGCAGTGACGGCATACGCACTTCTGTCACCAGCGTCCAGTTGGGTGATGCCAGACAATAATTTCTTTTCTTCAGGTGAATTCACATTATCTGCTGCTGCCACTAAGGGTGAGACCATAGCCAAGCTAAGAACAGTCCCGACAACAACTCTACATATCCGCCTTACCTGCACTTTTGACATCAAACTTTGTTTAAACACTTGAGATCACTCCTTTTATTAATAAATAGATAACGCAACAACTCACGGTCCCGTTCCAAAACCTCCAATCTTCCAGCCGTTAGCGTGTTTGGTCAACACTGCGAAGCGAGTCTCCCGGCCATCTGGGGTATTGAAGACGGGATTTAGTGATTTCATATACAGATCGACCACAATATTTAACGTTGTGCGATCACCGATGTCTTTGATTTCAGAGCCAGTATCATAATCCATCACTTTATAAGAGGTAGGCTTAGCCTCAACAATACTTTCACTGAGAGCATTTTCACCACCAAAACCCGGGTTATAGAGTTGATGCTCTTGACGGTTAACCGTCAATGCAGTGAGTAAGGCATTAGGATTCAAACATGCGCGGGCGCGGGTATGATTACCCACCTGTATAGCCTGGAAAAAAGCATCCAGCAGCTCGAAATGGCCTAATGAGGCTAAATCACCATTCTCACCTTCCTTAGCAAACAAACCTTCTCTCTCCGTCCACTCCTCAAATGTATATCCTGTAATGTCGGTCAAGCTACGCTTCTTAATAGAAGGGCCGATACTTTGAATATTAAATTCCAGCCAAGCCCCAACGGTATTTCCTGATTGAACAAGCAAAACGAGATTGGAGGGATAAGAAAATTCTTTTTGTTCGCCAGAACCAGGTAAACCATCGACTAAGGAATACCGCTGTACCTCTACCGTGGCACCCTTCAGGAGGGTCAAATCCAATCCGGCATCTTTAGAGAACTCATTCGCTAATCGCCAGTAAAGTCCCACTGGATACTCCCCCAGCTTAACCTCCCAGTTCTGTGGTACCTCAACTGCAAATGTATCCGGATGGTTCTGAACTTTATAATCCAGTGTTAGCAAAAAGTCTTCGGGAACCTGTGGTACAGACGTTGAAGCTATAGAGCCAGAAGGCTCCACACCAATGGAGTTCTCCCCTTGATTACAACCTGAATTTAAGAGCACAAGAAAACAAATCGTTACCATCGTTATGAACTGCCGCTGGGTCATCTAATTCCCGCCTCTCTAATCACTCCTCTATATTTAGACTGAGGAATATTATACAAAGTTGCGGGAAACTGGAAATTATTAAAATCATTTTATACGCATAGGACCCTGTAGTTTGGGATTGGCGTTGATTTTACCTGCTTATGCGGCATAAATCGCTTGTTGCTTCACTCTAGGACTCTCGTCCACCTTTTGACACTTGATAACTTCGGGAGCATAATAAGCTTCGGCATATTGCAACGGATTTCCATGAAATACAGGTATATGCAGGACCTTGGTGTAATTGCATCAGAGAGGATGATAACGAGTGAAAAAAGATTTTGATATAAAAAACAAACCCTTCCTAGTCTTTAGCTTCGTCCTGCTGCTAAAATGCGCAGTGGCCTGGTTCGTAGTTTTTAGCGACGGTCCTAACTGGAGCATGCTGCTGACAGAGATCCCATTTTTCTTTATCGTATTTGGACTTATTGAATGGATGGCTTCCAAACGAAAATTTCTGTATTACATGATAGCCAACCTATTGATTTCAGTCATATATTTCGCCGTCCTAATGTATTACAAATATTACGGTGTAATTGCTACTTATCATGCCTTGGAACAAGCAGATAAAGTAACTAAGGTGGGAGAAAGCACATACTCGTTGCTGGACCCTTACTATTTGTTCATTTTTGTGGATATTGTAGTGTTCATGTTTTTTATGTTCCGTCCGAAATATATTGCGATCTGGAAAGAAAGAGGTATGAACCGCCGCATGAACCGGACCGCTTTGTTTGGGATCATCAGTGTTTCCTTAGCAGTTTGTGTCTTTAATGTTTGGCCGAATCATGCCAGTATGAACGAGAACAAAAAAGCGGAGAGTATGGGGATTCTTAATTACGAGGTCTATACTATTTTTGCCGATACAAGGGAAACAGAAGAAATAATCGACAGCAAAGAAATCACGCAACCATCCATTAACGAGACCAAAGGAATTACAGAGCCTGGCTCACCGAAGTACTGGGCGGCAGCTCAAGGTAAAAATCTAATCGTGGTACAAATGGAATCTTTTCAGAACTTTTTGCTGGACCTGAGCATTGACGGACAGGAAGTAACACCCAATCTAAATAAGCTTTTGAAAAGCGAACATTATTTCAATAACTTCTATACTAATGCCGGGCAAGGAACAACTTCGGATGCTGAATTTGTGGTGAATACTTCGTTGTACGTTCCTCATCACGAGGTAGCCACTTCATCCAATTATATGGATAAGGCGCTTCCGAGCCTGCCTAAGCTGATGAAAGCTAATGGATATAATACAGCAACCTTTCACACCAATAGCGTAGAATTCTGGAACCGCAAAACTCTATACAAAGTCCTAGACTTTGATAAGTATTACGATCAAGCGTTCTATGGGGATGGTGATCATATCGCATTCGGTGCTTCTGATGAGGTACTCTATGCCAAGACTGTGCCTGAATTAGTCAAAATGGATGCTAAAGATGATCCTTTTTATGCAATGGTCATTTCTATGAGTGCTCATCACCCTTATAAAATGCCAGAGTCAAAAAATAAAATGACGCTGCCTAAACGGTATGAAGGTACCCTAGTTGGCAACTATATTCTAGCTCAAAATTACGCAGATTATGCAATGGGACAATTTCTGGATCAATTAAAGTCCAGTGGTCTATGGGATGATAGCGTCATTGTCTTTTACGGGGACCATCAGGGTGTATCGCTATATTCCCTTGATGGCAACGAGAAATCGTTAATGGAAGAAATGGTCGGTCACGAATATGGTTATACCGATATGTTCAACATTCCTTTCATCGTACATGCGCCAGGGGTAGGTCAACCTACGGTATACAGCCAAACTGGCGGCCAGATCGACATTATGCCAACTGTAGCTAACCTGTTAGGGATTTCAATGAAAGATCAGCTCTACTTCGGAGAAGATCTGATGAACCAACAGACCAACATGCTCCCTGTCAGACACTTTTTGCCTACCGGCTCTTTCATTAATGACACAAGCATGTATTTGACTGGTGTCGATTACGATGATGGAGACAACTTTAATCTAATCGATGGCTCTGAAACAGAGGGCGGTTCGACAAAAGAACAATTTGACGCCGTTCAGCGGCTTCTAAATATGTCTAACAGCTACATTCAACAACTGCCGGATTTACCATCTACGGATAATGCAGAGTAACTATAAAAAGAATGCCCCTCAGCCAAATAGCTGAGGGGCATTCTTGTATTATTTTATAAGTATCTAAAACTTAATTAAGCTTCAACATCCTATCAATAATCACTGCTGCTTGAGCACGGTTGGCAATGTTTTTAGGACCGAAGGTATCCGCAATCAGACCTTGCACAATACCTTCCTGAGTTAGTAATGCCACCGCTTCTTTACCGTAAGCAGCGATTGTTGCCTGGTCTTTAAAGTTAGCCAAAGCGGCATTTGTATCATTTACCGACTTGCCTTTAAATTTCTTAAGTGCATTGGATACAATGATTGCCATTTCCTCGCGTGTAATCGCACGGTTAGGATCAAACCTTCCATTGCCTACACCGTTAATCAATCCGTTCTTGACCCCGGATGCAATGTATCCATAAGACCAGTCAGAAGCTTTCACGTCACTGAAGGCAGCGGTTGATTTCACATCAAGCAGATCAAAAGCTCGCACGATCATGGTAATAAACTCGGCACGCGTCACCTCTTTAAGCGGAGCAAAGGAATTATCGCTCACTCCTTGCAGGATCCCTTTTGCCGCCAGCTCTTGAATTGCCGATACTGCCCACGCCACCTTACCTAGATCCGTGAAGTTAGAACCTATTGGGTTTGGTGTTGCAGACGGCTGCACAGTTGGAGTTGGAGCTGGCGTTGGTGTTGCAGACGGCTGCACGGTCGGTGCAGGTGTTGATGTTACAGATGGCTGCCACGGTGTCGAAGGTGTTGTTGGCTCTGGTTCATTCACCCCGTTATCCATACCATCCTCTTTAGTCGCCGCTGGAGCAGCAGCATAGATTGAATTGGCAAGCAATCTGAATTGATTTTGCGGATGATATTTATTCATCAGATCATTCGCAAATAACGTCACATGGATGTTGTCTGTATTGTAAGTAAGCGCCAATACTTGGTCTTGTGCAGCCTCGTTATTCGGCCACCAGCCTGCTTTGAAAAAGTCAGCTCCTGATCCGTATTTCGCCAAGATCTCTGCGCCTTCAGGCACTTTTGTAATATAAGCCGCGGAAACTGTGTAGAGATATTCGCTATCGGCATAAGGCGCTGTAATTACATTGTCCTGAGAGACCTCAGCCTTAAACAATCCCTCATGAGCATCTTCTTTACCATCCTTATTGACCGGAGTTGAATAGTCCAGTCCAGGGAGGACCTTAAGCCCTTTAACAGTTTTTAGCATCGTTCTTCCATAACCGATAAACGGTTTACCTGTAGCAATCAGATTCGTTCCCGAATTGATTAGAACATCTGCTGCCACTGTATCCGTAGTTACGTTAAACCCAAGATCCTTCAGCATAAATGCAGTCGCTCCTGCAATAGCTACCTTAGGAGCCTTAAGCAATTTACCCGTTCTGTTCTCTGCAGCACTAAACGGCACAATATCCAGCAGATATTTAGACGATACCGTTCTAAGATTGGATCTGGAAACAAGGAAACTTCCCTTCTCGTAACCTGTACCCCCATTCTCCAGCAGTGTCACTGCCTTATGGTTGGCTAGCAGCTCATTCACAGCTTTTATCGCATCATTGTTGCTGTTTTTAATCACATAATTTTGCTCGAACGGAGATTGATCCAGATTCGTACTAGGGATCGTTACACCGCTAACCTCTTCTGTCTTCCCAGTGAATGCTCCTACAGAACGGCTAATATATCGGTCAAAACCACGCATAGCCGAGAAATTCTGTACCGTATCGGAATACATCTCATTAAAATCCGAGACATCTAGTCCATCATACAAGACAAGATTCGCATAACCTCTTTTGGCTTGATGCATATTCACCACATAGGTTCCAGCCGGATAGACTACAGAATCTACAGTTACACTGGCTGTTGTCCGTTCTACTTTCACATTGTTACGCAGTAGGTACTGAACCATTTTGTAGGTTTCCAGATCATTTTTTTGCAAATCTTTTGCAACCGGAAGAATGTAATACTCAGGGAAGAAATTCGTATTCTCATCTACCCCTGGACGTCCAATAGACTCATTCTGTGCATTGATTAGATAATCTTTAACAGCAGCATTAGTATTCTCATTTTGGATACCCCGTTTGAAGATTTCCAATTGATTCAGGAACAGTTCCTGCTTGTTGTTGATCACATAATCGGTGGCCCCCAAAGCCGCATAATAAAAGGCATCCAGTGAATCTTCATTCAATTCAGGCACTTCAATGGTATGCCCAAGTGCTCCTTGATGCATGGCATATACAGCTGTGTAGGCTGGCGAAGCATCATCCCAACCTGTTGCATTCGTTCCTTTATAGTTCGGATCCTGTTGTGTTTTTTCGTATTCTTCATAAGGGATATGGTAGGAATCATATTTTGTATTAGCAATCCCCGCCTTACCCATGGCATTTGCTTGCTCAAGCATACTTGGCATTACAAGATCATATTCAATGTTAGGATCATGAGGTGGTGTGCAAGGCTCAATCAAGAAGCCACTTACAAATCCATGCATGTCCAAAAAGGTAAGCGGCGTCCACTTAGCAATTTGTGCAGTTACCGCTTGTGTCTCAGGTTGGGTCTGGTAAGAGTTGTCCCGATTTGGATCAAGCAGCGTTGAAGTTTGACGCGTGTTTAACGCGCGACCGTCAGGATTCTCTACATAATCAAGCAGGAAAATCACATGGTCAAGCGCTTCGTCGATGTTCAGAACTACCTTTTTCGGATTTCCATTCTCATCAGTGGTATCATAGGTGACAATTTGCTGTGTCATCAGCGTATCCAAAAACTTAATGATTACATCGACACCATTGGCTTCATCGGCATGAATGTTATTCAACCAAATAGGTACCTTATAATTCTGCAGATCCCCGTCGTTAATTTTCTTTTGCAGGGCTTCAGGATCATTCATCATAAGCGGTAAGGTCTCGTTCAAATATTGATCTACTGAGGACTTATCCTTAGCAACAATAGAGAAATGAATGGCACGACCTTGAGTTGAGGTCCCAATTTGCTGATACTCTACATATCGATCATATTTATTATTGCTTTCAGCAGTAATCCTATCGATCGCGGGTTTAATCTCATCATATGTATGATAGGTTTCATATGGATTTAGTTTGACTTGCTGCTCTACCAGCACATCTCCAGCAGGTAATGTCCCGATTAGATTATAAATTCCCACTCGTTTGACGTACTCTGCACGTATACCCGTTAGTGAGAGATTCTCTCCGTACAGCAAATCAAAATGAATTAAAGCCTTTACTTTTGAACCTGAGATCGGCTCATATGTCACTGTTACGAAAGGATTACCTGAATAATCTTTCGCATCTTTATTCCATTTTTTCCACTCTGCCAGCGGCTTCATCTCTTCCGCCGTTCTGCCAAAATTCCAGATGATATCTTGAGGCGATGCCCCATCAGGAAGATCTAAAGTCAATTCTAATGTTCTAGCTTCCGTCATAGAAGCTTTGTATACTTCTGTGGAAACTGTCGCCGCTATTTGTTCATAGACAGCAGTCGCTACCGTAGTTTGTTCTGAAGAAAGCACCGCTGGGTCAGCTGTGTTCTCCGTAGAAACCGGAGCAACAACCGCCTGCGGGTTAATTTCGGTTGCAACTTCACCTGCATATGCAGCTGGAAGCAGACCCGACATCATAAGTGTAAAAGCTAGTAATAAAGATAGTATTCTCTTGGACATTTTTTACCTCCTATAATTTTGTCTACTTTCACCCCAAATTGAATGAATATACACTTATATGAATCTGTATTCATAACATAATATAGTATTCTATTAATTTTGGGAACAAAAATAATAGAAAAAATAATATTTTTATACGACTTGCCTAGGTAAGCGTATTCATTTTGTGCAAGAGTCCTACACTACCGCAACAAAAAAAGCGCCCGGATAACCGGGCGCTTTGAATTACAATAATATATTAAACTGTTTCTGGAAAAGAAGCTTCACTTAACTCTTGTGCAGGTACAAGTTCACTGCTCCCCTCTTGCTCTACAGGTGCGTTAACCAGCATATACACACGGGACTCGTAAGGCCGTAATGCGACAGTCTCAATCGGCTCCGCAGGATCAACCTCATAGTTATGCAAGAGCAACTCACTAGTATCAAACTCCAATTCAAATGGAAGGTCAAACAGCGCTTCCTCTGCTGTCAGGTTAGACATGACCAGCAGTTTTTCATTTCCAAGCGTCCTAGTATAAGCATAAATACGTTCATCTTCAGGCAAAATGAGATCATAAGTCCCGTAAACAGTAACGGGATTAGCAGCCCGAAGAGCGATAAGCTTTTTGTAATGATGATAGATGGAATAAGGGTCCTGCTTCGCCCGCTCCACATTGATTTCCGTATAATTCGGATTCACCTTCATCCATGGCTTGCCGCTGCTGAAACCAGCGTTTTCAGAGTCGCTCCATTGCATTGGTGTTCTAGAGTTGTCCCGACCGTTCTTCCAGATTACCTCCATGACTTCCTCATGTGATTTACCGGCTTCAGTCTCCAAACGATACAAGTTCTTCATCGCCACATCATCGTAATCATCCATTGATTCAAATCTTACATTGGTCATCCCAATTTCTTGACCTTGATAAATAAATGGTGTTCCCTGCATCAGGAAATACATCGTAGCCAACGATTTAGCTGACTCTTTCCAATACTGGCCATCATTTCCCCAAGTAGAAACTGAACGCGGTTGGTCGTGATTTTCGATGAACAATGCGTTCCAGCCTCTGCCCTCAAGACCTTTTTGCCAACGGGAGAGAGCTGATTTTAGCTGCAGAACATCCAATCCACCTGTCACACTCTTATTCCAAAGAGCTAAATGCTCGAATTGAAAAATCATATTAAATTTGCCTTGCTCTTCACCCACCCACGACTCCGCCTGATCAACATTTACACCACTCGCTTCGCCAACCGTCATGATGTCATATCGGTCAAACGTCTCCTGCTTGAGCTCCTGCAAGAAATCGTGAATCCCTTCACGGTTCATGTGACCATCGCCAGACGGAACATACGGAAGATTCTGTGGATTCGGCAGATCGGGATGTCCGGTGATTTTTTTAATATGTGAAATGGCATCCACCCGGAAGCCGTCGATTCCTTTGTCCAGCCACCAGTTGACCATGCTATACAATTCACGGCGCACCTCAGGATTCTCCCAGTTGAGGTCTGGCTGTCTTTTGGAAAATACATGCATAAAATATTGCTCTGTGGCGGGATCAAGCTCCCAAATCGAACCGCTGAAAATACTCTCCCAGTTATTCGGCTCCTTCCCGTCCTTAGGATCACTCCAAATATAATAATCCCGCTTCGGATTATCCTTGCTTGAACGTGCTTCAACAAACCATGGATGTTCGTCCGAAGTATGATTAATCACTAGATCCAGAATCAGCTTCATGCCTCGTGCATGAACCTCGTGCAGCAGCTGATCAAAGTCGGCCATGCTGCCGAACTCCGCCATAATATCCTGATAATCCGAAATATCATAACCATTATCATCATTTGGGGATTTATAAATAGGACAGATCCAAATGACATTGATGCCAAGCTCCTGCAAATAATCAAGTTTAGAAATGACTCCTTGCAGATCGCCTATACCATCACCATTGCTGTCCATAAAGCTCCGTGGGTAAATTTGATACGCTGTGGCTTCTTTCCACCATGTTCTGTTCAATGCATGCAGCTCCTTCGTATTCATATACCCTTCATAGGAAAATATTTTCCCTAAATTCATTAAAATTAATAATTTAGTTATTGTTTTTAGCAAAAATTCAACTTTATCGTTCAAAAAAAGCTTTTTTCAAGGAAATAATTTTCCTACAGCGATCATTATAGGACCTTTTATTTCCTAGGTCAACAACAATCTTTTGGATTCTTGAAGCTATCCGTGATATGCTTGCGAGAGTTGAAACACCAAGTGAATCATATGGAAAGTTATGGTGATCTTCTTGAAGGTAAAGATAAAAGATATAGCCCAAATGGCGAACGTTTCGATCTCTACGGTGTCCAGGGTAATCAATAACAGCAAACCAGTAAACGAAGATGTCCGTAAACGAGTATTGGAAGCTATTAAACAAACCAACTACCGTCCGAATGTCATCGGCCTTGAAACGGACAAAGCTAATACACAGCTGATCGGTGTGATCATTCCGCAGAATAGCAACACTGTACTGGATGACTTCAATGTTGGTATTCGCGATCTTGCGGATTTGTATGGATACGACATTATGGTCGGATTAACGGACGGCAGTGCAGAAAGTGAACAACACTATTTGAAGATGTTCCAGCGTATTGGGACGGAAGGAAATATATTTGTGGGTTCAATTCCAAACCATGAACATCTGGAGATCATCCGCAGCTCAAATACACCTTGCGTGCTTGTCGGGCAACAATCGCAGGTGGATATGATTCCTTCCGTTCATCTGGACAATATAACTGCCTCCTATGAAGCTGTTACTTATCTGATTCAAAAAGGTCATCGCAAAATCGCTATGATTCGCGGCTCGGGAGATAATGCGGTGGGTGGGGATCGGTATAAAGGCTATCTACAAGCCCTTATGGATGCAGGCATAACCTTAAGGAAAGAATGGGTAGTAGAAAGTGCGATGGCCGTCGAAGATGGGAGCGACGCCATGCGCCGAATTATGGATAGCGGGGAGTTACCTACTGCGGTGTTTTGCTCTACAGATTGGATGGCAGTTGGAGCCATGAATCATTTAACCGATAACGGTCTACGGGTGCCAGCTGATGTCGCCGTGTTCGGTTTTGATAACAGCTTCATTGCCTCTATCGTTCGACCTAAGCTTTCCTCGGTTGAATACTCTGGAACGGAGATTGGGATGACCGCCACCCGAACCTTAATCAAGCTGATTAAAGGGGAGACCGTTGTGCCGCATCATGCAAATGTGGCTCATTATTTGGCTATTCGGGAAAGTACGGGTTAGGAGCTTGGGAGCTCCTAACCCTTTTTTATACAGATGATGTTGTTGATGTTATTGTGTGAACCCTACTTTGGCTCGTTCACGCGTTTTGGTACCTAGAGAGATAGAACAGATCGAGCTGATTGGAATATAAAACTCTTCAAAATCCGTCCGATATTTGACGAAATTTTCACTTACCGTTTCCAGCACTCCTTTTGTAGCGTTGGAGCCATCCACAAAATAGATTGTTACCTCTTTTCCCTGCAAAACCTCCAGCATAGCCTTCTTCACTCCTTCGTCTTAGAGATTTGTGATGACCTTATCGATAATTCCGTATTCAACCGCCTCATCGGCTGACATGAAATAATCTCGATCCATATCTTGCAGTACCTTCTCTACCGTCTGCCCAGTTCGGTCCGCTGTAATTTGCACAAGCACTTCCCTTGCCTTCAAAATACGTTTGGCACTGATCGCAATGTCACTAGCTTGCCCCTGCGCCCCACCATGCGGCTGATGAATCATAATCTCGCTATTCGGCAAGGCATAACGTTTCCCTTTGGCCCCAGCCAATAACAACAAAGAACCAAAAGAAGCCGCCATTCCTGTACAAATGGTATTCACCGGAGGCTTAATAAGCTGCATCGTGTCATAAATACTGAAGCCTGCGGTGATAGAGCCACCTGGACAATTGATATACATGTGTATATCTTTATCCGGATCTTCTGCTGATAAGAACAATAACTGGGCAACAATACTGTTAGCCAGCTGATCCTCAATTTCCGCACCTACGAACACTATCCGGTCCTTCAACAGCCGCGAATAAATATCGTAAGATCTTTCACCTTGATTCGTTTGTTCGACTACATAAGGAACGTACGCCATCCGTATTCGACCTCCATCTGTTTTAGAGTTTTGAAATCTACCCTGTAAACGGATTAATATGGGGATAGGATACGTTAGGCGTGAGAATTTTTATTTTTTAAAATTGCGTATCTTAATTTCCTGCTCATTCGTTTATTATTAGAAGTAATCGAAATCACCTTACTGGAAAAGGAGTTATGCAGAGTGATCATCCTTGAGAAGCTTAGCACCGGAGATGAGCCGGATGAAAGTAACAGCAGGTCTTTGCAGATAGCTCTGAAGCGATATTGTCTTGCATTGACACAATCCCCGTGGGATGCCGATGATTTAGCTCAGGATACATGGGTCAAGGCTCTAGGTTATATGAAGACTTCGAACTCAACGAGCGCAAATAATGGGAACAGTCCAATGAATGAAGTTAAACAAAATAAAGAAACCATTGAAAATGATAAGGCTAATGGAGCTAATGGAGCTAATGGAGCTAATGGAGCTAATGAAAAACTTAAAACTAATCAAACTAATCAAATGAACTATACGTTTTCTAAGGCTGCAACGTCTGCTAAGGCTGTAACGCCATCTAAGACTGCACCATCTACAAGATCTGCAAAATCTGCAATGCATTCTACGATTCCTACAAATTCTACTCATCATACAAGTTCTACAAATCACCCAAATCCTGAGGCATTGCTTTTTCGGATTGCCCGAAACACATGGATTGATATCATGCGGCGAAAAGCCACCTTGTCACGAGTGTTGGAGCTGGATCAGTCCCCCACTGAAGCCTCTGCGGAGTATGGTTTATTTGAGATTGAAGCTGCTTTTCAAGCACTACAGGAGCATTTATCTCCGCTGCAGCAGGCGGTATTCCTGCTTCGAGATGTGTTGGGACACTCTGCAATGGAAGCTGCCGAGATTCTCGATACCACAGAAGGGGCAATAAAAGCCGCTCTGCACCGAGCCCGGCAAGCCCTTCCTCTCGTAAGACAAGAGCTGCTTCAGGCCGATGGTCCTTCCTTACCACAGGACACAGCCGTGCAGATTGTCTTGAGCCGCCTTGCAGCCGCGTATGAACATGGGGAAATTGCCGAGCTGATCGAGCTTGTATTTGCGGACGAAAGTCAGGAACCTGTAATGGCGGTATCGAGCCAAAGCTTGCAAGGCTTCCAGACCTTCCAAGCTGGTGGATTCAGTTCAAACAGCTGGAATTATACCACGCCAGGAATGTGTATGGTGGCGTAGTTTTTCGTTAAGCTCGATTTCGGGCAGCTAAGTGTCTCGTTACGTTAAAAACGAACAGATATAATTGCGATTAGTTCGCTTAATGTGTAATTAACATTTGGGCTGTTTGTGGTAACTAGCTACAAACGTTGCATATTGTGCAACAGACTCCGCCGTCCTGGCAGCAAAAATTGAATCTGCTGTACTTTCTGCAATAGATTCTGGTGAAAAGTTAGTTTAATGCCACTTACTCATCCATTGATTGCATAGAGTGCAATAGATTCAAATTTTCTCCACTCTAATACGAATTCTATTGCACGAAGTACACTCAAAACTAACTCTTTCCCTTTAGTCCAATTTGTATCACTCAAAACTCAATACATTGCTGCTGATCTGGCTGATCCCGCCGCTTCTCTACAATGAATCAGAAGCTTCACATAAACCAATAAACAGTCATTTTAATAACCATTAATAGCAATCAAGGAGTGAGGTTGATGAGTAAGATTCTTATTTTAGGCGGCACACGCTTTTTTGGGAAACGTTTGGTCGAGCGTCTGCTTGAGGATTCTAAGAACGAAGTAACCATATTAACGCGCGGGGAAACAAGCGACCCTTTTGGCGATCTCGTTCACCGGATACAGGTGGATCGGTCTCAACCGGAGGCCTTCGCTCAAGCATTAGGTGATACGAGTTGGGATGTAGTCTACGATAATATTTGTTTTTCACCTGATGAAGCGGATCAGGCGCGCCGTATTTTTGACGGCAAAACCACACGTTACATACTGACTTCAAGTTTATCTGTTTATGATTTCAGTGAGCAAGCGCTGACGGAAGAGGTGTTCGATCCTGAAACGCACCCTATTCGTTATGGAGGACGAAATGACTTCACCTATCAGGAGGGGAAAAGACTGGCGGAAGCCGTCCTTATCCAACAAGCTAACTTCCCTGTAGCCGCTGTCCGCTTTCCGATTGTTCTGGGAACTGACGATTATACACGAAGACTCCATTTTCATATCGAACATGTACGTAACGAGCTGCCCATCGGGATTCCGAATCCAGATGCAAATATCTGTTTTATCCGTTCGGACGAAGCCGCTGATTTTCTGTATTGGCTTGGCAACTCGACGGTGACGGGTCCTCTCAACGCTTGCTCAGACGGTACGGTTAGTATTAAGGAGCTTATCTCGCTGATTGAAAAAGAGACCAGAAAACAAGCCGTCATTCAAAGCGAAACAGCGGATGCGCATAATTCTCCATTCGGGATCACACAATCCTGGTTTATGGATACAGCTAAAGCTCAATCGGAGGGATACAAGTTTCTCACTCTAAGCGACTGGCTCCCAGAGTTAGTTAGCACCCTAAATCAAACTTACGAGGACTAATTATATTTCTACATAAAAAAGCTGGCTCCTTCGTGGATACTCCCACGAAGGAGCCAGCTTCTTTATGCAACAAATCACAATTATGCGTTGAGTTAATTGCACTCTATACAACTATTTTCAGGTATGTGCACTCCCACCTGGTTTTAGTTGTATTTCATGCAATTAAATCCCCACTAAACAGCCGCTATCCCCTTTTCAGCTCGAAATAGCTGCACTAAATACAACTAAACCCTAATCAAGCTAAATACAAACCTTTTTAGTTGTATAAAATACACTTAAAATCAAAACGGCAGATAGAACCTCACTAAGCGCTAAACTTTAGCCTCTCATCTCTAAACTCTATTCTATAAACTCTAATCTCTGGACTCTACTCTCTACTCTCTACTCTACTCCCTACTCCCTACTCCCTACTCCCTACTCCCTACTCCCTACTCCCTACTCCCTACTCTCTACTCTCTTCTCTCTTCTCTCTTCTCTATTCTCTATTCCCTATTCCACCTTACGCTACGAATGCCAATTCCCGCTGAGCTACGCAGAGATTGTCAGATAAGACCCCTCTTTAGAAGCGTCTGCATTTGGTGTACCACCATCATTTGGAGTACCGCTATCATCTGGAGGATCGCCAGCACCTAATGTATCATCTCCTAATGCGTCTCCTAATGTGTCCCCAGCTTCTGGAGTGCCAGCATGCTTTGTATCCCTGTCCCCTTCATCGCTGACCCCATCGTCCCCATCTGAATCAATCTTAAAAATATTGATTTCTTTGAATAAATTCTGCGAAATTTCATTAATCTCAATGGCTTGACGGGCTATATCACGGATAGCATGATCCTGCTGTACGCTGGAGGCGTTCACCTCTTGCACTCCTGCCGCAGTTTCCTCGGCGATGGCCGCGACGGCATGAACAGACTCTGCGAGTCTACGGTTCATAGTCTGAGTCATATCCACTTTGTCGTGAATTTGCCCAATCTGTTTACTAATCTCCACAATAGATTGATCAATCGCTTCGAAAGAGGACAACGTTTCGGCCACTTTATGATCCTGTTCCTCAAGATTTCCTTTGGTCACCAGCATATATTGCTGGAATTCATCCATCCCGGATTGCAGCTCGCTAATAATCTGACTGATATGTACGGAGGACTCTTTAGTCTGCACAGATAATTGTCTTACTTCATCAGCGATGACAGCGAACCCTTTTCCGTAGGCACCTGCCCGGGCTGCTTCAATTGCTGCGTTAAGTGAGAGGATATTGGTCTGATTAGAAATATCTGTTATGGATTTAGTGATGCGCGAGATGTCCTTTGATTGATCACTCAGTTTGGTTAAAGCCAGATATACTTTATTAACAGATTCACGCGAATGCTCAGATACCTCCCGGAGGGCGATGACGGATTCAGATCCTTTACGAGTATTGTGATTAGCCGTTTGACTGGTAGCCAGCATAACCTCGGTATACTCCGTGATCTCATTCACTTCACGTTCCAGCTCCTGAATCAGGCCAGCGCTCTGCTCGGATTGTCCTGCCTGCTGTTCTGCGCCTACCGAAATTTCCTGTATAGTGCTTACGATATCTTGATTCGTATGCGCCGTTATAGATGAAGATTCTTGAAAAGAATGCGAATAAGTTGCCAGCGAAGAGGCTACTGACTGGGTATGCTGAAGCATTTCCCGGACCCGCTCCACCATATGATCAAAATGATGACTCAAACTGCCCAACTCATCGTTGTAAGGTGAGTTAATCTGCTGACGCAAATCTCCTTCGGCAATTTTTCGCAGAGCCAATTGCAGTTTATGAATAGGATTCAGGAAGGAACGTATGAGCATAACCGCAATCACTAATGTGAAAATAAACACTAGCACAGCTGCGTAAGCAACTATAGAGGTGGTTAGATTAAGCAGATCAAAAGAATAATCCTGTGCTTTTTCTGCATTTTCTGCTGCTGCCGTATACAACTTTTCATTAGTCACTAGCATGACTTCACTCAACGCTGTAGCCTTCGTATGTAATTCATCGATTTGTTCCAGCACACTCATGGGATCGAGCTGCTCATCTTCTATGGTCTTTACCAATTCGTCAAAATATCCCGTATATTCCCCAATCTGACTATGTAATTGTTCTAACTCTTTAAATGCCGGCGAATCTGCCGCAAAATCCACCGTCGCCAACTCTTTAGTCAGCTTTGTTTGCTTGTCCTTAAAGGGTTGGACGAACTCCAAATCACTCGAACCCGCTAACGAAGATTCTACCGCATTCATTTCCTGCAGCAGCTGCGTAAATAATGACACGGTAATTCGTTTTTCCATCTCAGCTTTTTGCGTTTCCATAGAAATCTCCACTTGGCTGATTTTATGGTTTTGATAAAACGCTACTCCCAAAAAGAAAAGAACAATGGTGGAAAAACTCAAAATCAACTTCCATTTCATAGTTAGATGCATAGACCTAGCTTTCAACAATATCATCCTCCGTATAAAGCCTCATATTGCAATAGGTACATTCTACCAATATCTTGATTGTAGAAGCTGGACGTTAAATACTGGACAATGTTTTGTATGAGAAATGTAAATTATCTCGAATACCCAATCATTAATTCTCCTTGCAATTGACGTAACGTTAAATGCTAAAATAATCCACATAAGGCGCCTTATCAAACTATGAAACGGGAGTTGTATATGAGCGGATTTGTTACCATTGATAAGCTTTCTGCGCAATTCGGACTGACGAGTCGGACTCTGCGTCACTGGGAAGCTCAAGGATTGTTTGAAAGTAAGCGGGATAGCAGCTCTGGCTGGCGGATTTATGATGAGAAAGCAATACTCGCCATTCGGGTTACCTCATTATTAAGAAAGCTGGATATTAGCATCAAGGATATTGGAACTGTGCTTAAACATATGTCCGTTCAGTCCATGTATGAAGCGCTCAGCCAGCAAGCGGCTTCTATTCACAATCAAAAAACAGAACTAACAAATAGAGAAGGTGAAATCCATCTCTTTTTACAGTGGATATCTGCCCATATCGAGGAACCCATTACAAATCAATTATTATCTGAACTAAACGAAAAGTCATGCAATCCATCGGATGGTATGACTAAAACTGAGGAGGTTATATCTATGCCAACTATTAATCACTCTACCCCTATTCATGTAAGATTCATTACTCTTCCAGCTATGAGATTTGCCTACAATGTTGCGGTTAGTACCTCTCCAGAAGATGAAGCTATGATCCCGGTTAATGAATGGCTGGAAGCTAGTCAACTATTAGGCACAGCACGGCTGTTTGGCGGCAATACGAACCCGCATCCAAGTGGTGAGAATAAACCTTACGGATATGGATTCTGTGCCTCAATACCGGAAAATGTGAAGATACCAGCTCACCTAAAGGAAATGCGGCTCGACGGCGGCCTCTATGCTCTGACAGAAAGCACTGATGATATCTACGGCTCATGGCAAGCCCTAATGGGGTATCTGGATAATCATCCTGATTATCAAGCGGATCACGATTCCAGATTATGTCTGGAGGAGCATATCCGCAACGATAGTCCCAAAGGTAGCGGAAATGAGTATGCCCTAAATCTACTCGAACCTGTAAAAAAGAGAGTTCACACGCTTGCATAAGAGAGCGAGCCATAGATAAACGTTTCTAATCTTTAAAAAAACAAAACGCTCTCTTCTGCTTATTCAGGCAGACGGAGAGCGTTTTGTTGTACATTGCTTCTATTGATTTATTCCCTACGCAGACACTGCTGGAGTAATTTTCACAAAAATAAATCGTGTAAGCGGCCCAACTAAAATGATTTGCAGTGGAAGTGCAAAAATAAAATTTTTACCTATGGCAGACAGATAAGCTCTTGGTAGTTCAGCAGAAAATCCAACATGTAGAACTGCGCCATACAAGGACATGAACAATACCATTCCTGTCACCATAAAAAAGGATATGAACATGATTTTTTTGATCATCGGATCATTTTCTTTAACCAGCTTATGCGCGATCCCCTTCGCAACCTTGCCTACAACAAATACATCTAGAATGAGTGCAACTATAAATGCAGGCAAGTAGCCGACAATCACATCCTTAACTAACGTGCCTGACCAACCCTCCATTAGTGCTACATTGTAAATACTCATACCCAGCACCATCAAAAAACACATGATGAACGTAAATAAAAATGCTTCTTTTTTGTTTCTTCCCATCTTCAAGCTCCTTTTATCTCTGTATTGTCAACTTGGATTACAATAACACAAATTCTCAAATCAAGTCAACCAAGTTGACAATATTCGCAAATGTCTTATACTGGGATAAACGAGCCATGATTTAGGAGTGTTCTAATGAATAAGCAGCTGCAAAAAATGAACCTGATCGATTTACTCAGTGAGAAGCATCTAGCTTTACGTAAAATAGTGACAGACAAAGACCCGGATCAAATTAATAAGACCGAATCCCACATTCTTGCAGTTCTTGAGGCCCGAGAAATGTTATCGATCTCAGAAATCAGTAGAATAATTCATATTTCAAGACAGGGCACGCATAAAAGCATTCAAGGCATGTTATCCCGTGGTTATGTCGAAGCCGTTGAAGTCGAAGGAAATCAGCGTGACAAAAATATTGTCCTCACTCCAAAGGGAATAGAATGCAATAACAGAATGATGATCACCAAA
This sequence comes from Paenibacillus sp. FSL L8-0333, assembly GCF_037965665.1. Classification (NCBI taxonomy): domain Bacteria; kingdom Bacillati; phylum Bacillota; class Bacilli; order Caryophanales; family Paenibacillaceae; genus Paenibacillus; species Paenibacillus sp. FSL L8-0333. Next base: position 2,227,029 of record NZ_CP150186.1, on the reverse strand, counting down.
ATTGAATTAGAGCAGCAGATCGCTGCCAAGCTAGGAGTAACAAATGTAGAGCTTCTTAAATCTTTGCTAAAAGAAGATTGGCTCTAATCTCCAGCAAAAAAAGACGCAGAGTTGTCTACTCTGCGTCTTTAAAAAGATTGAATTATTTTCCGGGAAATTGTCGTTAATTAGCTTTCAAAGCACTGTTTGCCGCGCTCTCTCCACCTAGACGACCTGAGGTAAAGGAATAACCAATTCCAACCCCATTGCCAACATAGGTATCGTTGAATAATACGCCTTCCGATTCAAGCCCTACAGCAAACAATCCTTTTACTGGTGTACGTTTATCATTTAGCACTTGGAACTTAGTGTTTACCAGCAAGCCACCTACAGAACCCAAGTTGTTGATTTCAGCGACGATGGCATAATATGGTCCTTCTTCGCCCATTGGCTCTAAATAATCAGCAGCTTTACCAAATTCAGTATCCACACCAGTTTTTGTAGCTTCTTTATAACTATTGTAATTTTCTACAAACACATCTACATCCATACCTGCATTTGTTGCTAATTCTTCGATTGTATTTCCTTTGAAGCCATCTCCGTTTTCTACCATAGAATCAAAGACCTTTTCTGCATTTACCCATGGATTCTCTAACGTGAATTGATCTGCAAATTCGGCATAAAATTCTGGTGGCATTCCTGGCAGGCTTGGTGCGTTAACACCTTTCATCCCCTTGGACTGAAGAGCAGCCAATTGTGATTTTGATACGATAACCATATGATAAGCACCATTAAATGCACTCGTATTAGCTGCTGCGACCGATGTTAATGTAGCTGCTTCATCTCTGAAACGTGCTCCGGAAGAACTGACATTCATGAAGTTAGGCAGATATGTCAACATCAGCGGATAACTTGCTTCAAAAGGCTCATATTGTGCTTTTAGTCCTTGTGTTGCTCTGGCTAATGTTTGGTGCAGCATCTGTCCACCGAAGTTATCAGGAACCTTGGCTCCTGCTTCCCAAGCCATCTTCAGACCTTCCCCAACGTTCTGACCTAGTCCTCCGTTAACCCCTTCAAAGCCAAAAGCTTCTTTAACCATTTCCGAATTTGCGGCATAACCGCCTGTTGCCATTACGACACTTTTTGCTGTGATTTCAAGAGTAGTCCCGTCTGATTTCTCAGCCACAATACCTGTAACTTCTCCTGCTTCATTGGTAATCAGCTTTTTGGCAGTGGTTTCAGTGATCACTTGTCCACCCTTTTGTTCAACCGATTCAGCCAACATTTTCCGAAGGGTCTCTTCACGGGTTTCATAAGCTGGCAGTACATGCAGCTGCTCTCCGAAAAAGTTTAGGAAGCTGGTTTTATACCCTTTTTCTGCTAACCAATCATAAGTTTCACCGGATTTCGTTACGTATTGTCTAATCGCTGCAGCGTCAACTCTCCAGTGATTGTTGACAATCCAATCGGCAATTTCTTTTTCCACATTTACTTTAAGATTATTGTCAGTAGCTGCGGAAGAATTATAGAACTTACCAGCCCAGGATAGATTACTTGCTCCCCCGATAACTCCTGTTTTTTCGATAATAATAACCTTGGCACCTTTATCAGCAGCGGTTACCGCTGCGGACACACCAGATGCACCGGCGCCTACTACCACTACGTCTGATTCAAGCTTTTCCGTTTTACCTTCACCCGCTTTTTGCACGCCACCGGCTTTGAGGACTTCCAGATTTCCTCCACCTTTGGTTACGGCATCTTCAACTGCAGCGAGCATTGCTTCACTGGAAAGACTCGCACCACTAACAGCATCTACTGCCAAGGTTTGTCCTTCCAGAATTTGATCTTTTATTTTTTCAAGTGCACTATCGCCTAGACCACCCGTTTCTGACTGGCTTACGATCTTGATATCTTTAATTTTATCTGGCTCATCCATAGTGACTTCTACTTTAATCACGCCTTCTTTGCCTTCCGCTTCCCCAGCGAATGTACCGGCTTTAAAAGATGATGATGACGAATTTGCCGACTCCCCATTTCCTTTGCATCCGCTCAGCATGGAAACGATCAGCACCATACAAAAAGTTAACATGAGCATTTTCTTGGTGAAATTTCTGTTGCGCATTCTCTTCTCCCCCAGTATCTAATATCTTATAGCTCGCCAAGAACGTGATATTTTTCACATTCATATCTATACATATCTACCGAACGTTGCCAAGCTATATACCGAAGTATAAACCTTGGTGCAGCACCAAGGTCAATGTCCAATTCTTGTCCAAAAAGAAAAACACCCGCTCTCAGAGCAGGTGTTTATAGAAATACACTTATAGAATTGGAATATTCACTTCCAAATACGAACGGTTATTGCCTTCTATTTTTTCAGTGAGCATTAATTTACCCACCACATCACCCGCTATGGTATATCCATTTGCTTCGATGTAATCTATCATAAACTGCAAGGATTTCTTCGTGATATAATGTCCATCCGTAGATAACATGATAGCAGAGATACAGGTACTCGGGCTAATGTACTCTACATATTCATCGATATCCATCGCAAATTTCTGCACTTCCTCCTCGGGTAAGGTAAGCCCCCAGCTATAGTCAAAGTTATTATCACTGGATAACACCCCCGCGTCCTCAATCTTAAAAGAATAAAACGCATAAGGAAGCCTATCCATCCAAGTGTTGACGAGGCTTTTTACGATATCATTTTTTAATAATGCATTTTTATCCGTTTGCTTAAGCCTGTACATGCCTGGCAGTTGTTTAAGTTTACATATATATAATGAGGACTCTATTTCCTTAAGCTCTTTATGAATTTCATTCATCTTGTTTAGCAGCATCGTCTTTTGCTTAATCTCTTCTTCTAAACTCTGCTGAGACTGCTGCATCATTCCCATAACTTGCTCAATAGAGGACTCCTTCATTAAAAGTGCCACTTCGGGCAATGGAATTTCCATACTGCGATACCATCTGCTCATTAACAGATCCCTTGCATCTAAATCATTAAAATATCTATAATTATTGCTGTTATCTTTTGTAGGCCTAACAATATCATGTTTCTCGTATAATCTCAGCGTATCCGCAGTTACCCCGAGAATGGAAGCAAATTCACCTATGCAATACTTCACCTGAAGTCCCTCCATTCATTTCATGCATACCCTACCACACTAAATGATAAAGAGAAAGACGCTGTTGGGATATGAAGTAACTCATTTCATACTCAGGGTGTACATGCTAACTACGCTAGTGCAAGTAAGTGAACTAACATAAATCCAACTAGAGATAACATGACCGATCCTATAAGTCCCGCTGCAAAAGACTTCATTCCAAGCCGTCTAAATGCCGCCAAATCAACGTTTAACCCAAGCCCTGCCATCGCCATAGCGATTAACATATAAGCAATCGTAACGATCCCATTGGCTACTGATGCGGAGACGATTCCTAACGAATTCACACCACTGACGACTAGAAATCCTAGAATAAACCAAGGGATTGGAATGCTTTTCCACGAAGCTTTAGCCGCTCCACCTTGCACTTTTCTTTCTTCACGATTGGACCAAATCCCAATTAAAATAGCCACTGGCACAAGTAAGGCCACCCGGGTCAATTTAACGATGACCGCCATATCAACGGCAGCATTTCCACCAGCATCCGCAGCTGCGATAACGTGAGCAATTTCATGTAAAGTCGCTCCTGAGAATACCCCATAACCTAAATCTGATAAGCCGAGAAAAGGATATAGAAATGTGTACAGCAGTGTAAATATTGTGCCTAATATAGCTACTATAGCTGCACCAATGGCAGTTTCGTCATCTTTGGCTTTTATCTGTGGAGCGATGGCAACCACCGCTGCCGCACCGCAAATCGCAGTTCCGCAGGCAGTTAAGATACTGAGGCGCTTATCTACTTTGAACAGTCGAGCCAGTCCGTATACAACGGAGATCGCAAATATAATGACGATGACTGCCAAAAGAAATACCCGAGGTCCTGCAGCAACGATATCCATTAGATTAAGCCGCATACCGAGCAGGATAATCCCTAGACGAAGCAGTTTTTTACTGGAAAAATCGGTGCCATGTGTGATGCTACCTGGCACTCCTATCGTAGCTCGCCAAATAATCCCGATTAAGATAGCAATGACCAATTGCCCCATAATAGATAGGAATGGAAAACCCGCTAAAAATTTCGCCAATAATGCGATAACTAAGGTTAGCCCTATCCCTAATGCAAACCCAACCTTTTTGTTGTGATCTGGTTGATACAAACCTTCTGATTGACCCATGTCGTATACACTCCTTGATGAATCTCTAGATGATGCTGTATAAATACATCCCATGACTCAACAATAATACGACATCGCTCGGAAGTTAAATACCAATATCCTATCCGTAAGATTAGGAATACTTATGCTTAATTTTAGACAAAAAAAGCTCCTTCGAGTGAAACATAAATGCCGTAGCATCTGCCTCACGAAAGGAGCAATTATAATCGTTAGTGATATTTAGGCTTCCAGCTTCTGTAGTCGAGTCCCTTTTGGAAGTACAGAAGTTATATATTCGTGTACCGGATGTTGCCCTTCCTCTTCCGCAAGTACAGTTACAATTCCTTGATCTGTACCGGTTCGAATCAGCCGCCCCATCCCTTGTTTGAGTCTTAACAGCATGTAAGGCAAATCCACATCTTCAAAAGGAGTGGAGGTTTCCGCCCGTTTTGCCATAAACACTGGATCAAGCGGAGGATACGGCAACGACCATATGATCACATTGGATAATGAAGGTCCAGGGATGTCCAGCCCTTCCCATAAGGTGACCGCACATAACACGCTATGCTCATCCCGTTGGAATGCCGAAATCAAATAGCTGATTTCTTGATCCCCTTCATATAAAAATGAATATGAACTGCTTTCCGGTCGTAATGAGTTAAGCTGCTTGAACTGCAGAAGCTCTTCACGAGTACGGAACAGTAGCAGTGCTCTACCTTCAGTCCGCTGAATAAGCTTCAGGGAAATTTCCATTTTCTCAGCAAAATCCCCACTCTGAAGCTCTGGCACATAGACATTCATCTGGTGCTCATAGTCATAAGGTGAGTCTACAGAGAAGGATAAAAAATCTTGTATCCCAAGACTGTCCTTCAAGTATTGGAATGATTTATCCACAGACAATGTAGCTGATGAGAATACAATTGGCATTTTTTGCGTGAACAGGCTGTCTTGAAGTACCTCTTTGACATTTCGTGGCATGACCGACAGCGTTAGACCATCGCTTTCTTCTGTCGCCCAGCAGATTAGAGCTCCCGAATCCTCAAACAATCGCAAAGCGATCTCTATGGTCTCCAAACGTTCCTCCACAATTCGCAGTTGGTATTCATCAATCGTGTAGAGTCCGCTTTCGAATACTAATTCTTCTTCGATAGCAGCAATTACACTCCGCATCCGGTGTACCTCACGAATCAATGAAGCATTCAGCTCAATGCTTTTCCGATCTGATCCAGGTATGTTTCGGCATTGACGGCGAATCGCTTTGAACATTTGCTCACTTTGCATGATCGCTTCATCAATCAGAACGGCCAGCGTTTCACGGATTTCATTCTGTAGCAGGCGGGAAATCAATTCTTCAAAGACGACATGCTTCATCTTATAGCCAAGCGCCTTCATGGCCGCTGATTCTAATAAATGTCCTTCATCGAATACAACCGCACAGTGATCCGGAAGCAAAGGGATTTGCCCTTCCCGCTTACGCGCTTCATAGGTCCAAATATGCTCCATGTAATAATCGTGGGAACAAATGATCAGATCGCTTGATTTCCGGTAATGATCACGGGACAAGGTCTGCCCGCAGCGGTGACGCATATCGCAAGTAAAGCAGTCCTGAAACGTATCCCAGTTAATCTTATTCCATTGTTCGTCATTCAGATCAGGGTAATCTCTGCGGTCTCCATAAGCATGGAATTGCTGCATCGGTGCATGTGAATGTACAAAATCAGGTAATGTACTGTACAAGCTCTCCAGTGGTAAGCTTTCATCATCATGGTTCCGAGCCTGATCCAGCTTTTTCAGACACATATATTTATCCGGAGATTTCGCTAGTCTGGCATCAATATTCATGTTCAGATGCTTCGCAAGCTTGGCGATATCGCCTTCCGGTTTCACAAGCTGCTCAATCAAGGACTCGTCCGCACATGCAATAATCGCAGGTTTGCCGATATAACGCGCATAACAAATGCTATACAACAAATACACTAATGTCTTGCCTGTTCCGACCCCTGCCTCAGCAAAAATCGTCTTTTTCTCGGCAAAAGCTCGCTCTACCTGAAAGGCCATGTATATCTGTTCATCACGTACTTCAAATCCAGCCTCAGGAAGAATTTCATAGAATACATCTCCGACCCATTCCCCTACTTGCTCCATAAAAGGTTTGGTCCGATCATATTCAAAAGGATACTGTTTCGCCAACAAGCCTACCTCCAATATTTGATCAGGCATCTCTACCATGCCATGAAAAATAGAATCAACGGAAAAACTCTATTATCTCATACGTTTGGAGGAATTACAAAAAAAAATTAGAGATCTAAAGATCAGATTAACAACGAAGATACTCATTTTCGTAGATATTATTAATCTTTTCCAAAACATTCCGGGCTTGATCCTTAAATTTCAAATCCGCAACCTGGCCTTTCCGAAGAAATATACCTGTCTCTTCACGGTGTTCTCCCAGAGCACCCTCATACAATTGGCCGGCGCCGTGGGTTGGCGGAGAGAAAAACAGCTTCATCAACGGTTTAACTATAAGAGGCAGTCCAGAATTTTTCCCTTTTCGCAATGTGTTATTGCTACCCGGATCAACACTGCGAATCATGATGCCCTCGTTAGCAAGTTGCGGCGCGGCGGCCTGTGTCCATAACGATAATGCCAGCTTTGAGGTGGCGTAAGGACCAAGCAGCTTGCGGAAGGTTGTGGGATGCTCCAAGATTTCTATCGTAAACTCTTTCGTATAATTAAGCGCTGAGGATGAGGTGTTGATCACCGTTTTTAAGCGTCCTTTTTGTAGGATATCCTTCAATTCCATTAAAATAATATACGGAACAACGGTCATCAATTCATAGTGCTTTTCGCGCCCCTGTGTCGAATAGCTTAGTTCGGGGAAGCTCCCGCCGGCATTGTTGAACAAAATATCGATTCGCTGCTCTTTGCCTTTGATCTCTTCCAGCGTCCCTCTCAAGCTAGCAAAATCCGCGTGATCGGTTGTTTTATAAATACGAAGCCAGCCGTTTTTGATGGCTTTTTGGATGTTCACATCGTCGGCGGGAAAATCGGAACGGTTCAAAGCAATCACCTGCCAATCCTCCGCTAGCAGTTTTCGAGTTAATTCCAATCCAATCCCGGCGTTAGCGCCTGTAATCAATGCGATATTTTCACGTTGCTGTGTGCTCATTGTAAATCTCCTCCTGAATTCGGGATATCTTCCTCTTATAACGCACATTTTATTAATTGGAGTCGACTCCAAGTCAAGGCGTAATAAAAAGATTTTGTCCCAGAGATAAGGTCTTGACTTGGAGTCAGCTCCAAGTTGTATAATGCACACACAAAGCAATCTCCAGGAGGTACAGTATGAAGGCAGAGCAAACGTTTACGATAAAAGAAACCGCCGTGCAAACCGGAATATCCGAGGATACGATCCGCTATTACGAAAAGATCGCGCTGCTTCCCCGGGCGGACCGGAAGGACAACGGGCATCGCGTTTACCGGCAGGAAGACATAGATACAATCCGGCTGCTATCCTGCCTCAAAAAAACAGGTATGCCCTTGCAGGATATGCAGCCATTTTTGGCGGTCTCCGCCGACGCTGATCCCGCGGATTATCCTGAACTGGTGGAGCATTTAAGGAACCATCGAGAAAACATCGTCAGCCAAATCTCGTCGCTGCAGCAGGTTGTCGATTTTATTGATATGAAGCTGGAACAAGGGAAATATCGCCGAGACTGCTCAGATAAAAGCGAAGACCGATCGGAACCAAAAAACATCTCCCCCGTTGAGATGAGTTATTTTTCTGGAACAGCAAAAATGAATAATTAATGAGTTGGAGTTTTTAGGATGAAAGCAATGATAATTAAAAAATACGGAAAATATCCTCTTCAACTAGCCGACGTCCCTACACCCGCAGTGGGTGATTATGATGTATTGGCAGAGATCCATGCAGCAAGTATTAATCCTATCGATTTCAAAGTGCGGGATGGCAAAGTTCGTACGCTGTTGAAATACGATATGCCCCTAGTTTTAGGAAATGATTTTTCAGAGATTGTCATCCAAGCAGGAAAAAAAGTTATAAAATTCAAGATAGATGATGACAAAAGGTATTGATTCAAGCGGGAGCGGGCGGTGTTGGCACTTTTTACTATCCAACTTGCCAAAGCGATGGGGATATACGTGGCTACTACTACAAGCGATGCTGGAGCAGAATTGGTCAAGTCACTTGGAGCCGATCAAATTATCAATTATAAAACCGAAGCATTTGATAAGGTCCGGACAAATAAAACCTGTTATTGATCAAGTGTTTCCTTTTGTAGAGGCGCAGAAAGCGATGGAGTATTCCGAATCGGGCAGAGCTAAAGGAAAGATCATATTAAAAATAAAGTGATACAACACATAAATAAAACAGCAGTCTAAGACTTTATGCTTCTCGTCTAGACTACCGTTTTTTATTTGTGTACTCGTTAATTAAATTATCTATTTCCAAAAATCCGTACCAGCAAAAACAAACTCTTTATCCAACGTCTCGTCCCCATCTTCAAAGCAATCTGCCCAAGAAACACGTTGCTTACTCAGGAGAATTGCATCCTTCACGCCATATTCCTGATAACAAACGGTTTGTTCATTAGCGGTGTTGTTCCAGTTATCCCAGCCAAGTGGATGAATATGTGCACCCAGCTGACAATCTACAAATACGGTTTTAGCATACTCACGCCATGGACGGCCCAGAAACACCGGAGCAATATCAGGAGCCGCTGTTAAAAAGCAATTTTTAAAAATATAACCATACGATTGTCCCACGGGTGTGGAGGCTGCCGTAATATAACCTGCTTGATTCTCACTATGACGCAAGCTGCGAATTTCACATCTGTCAAAATAAGCCGTAGCCCCACCAAATATAAAGTCCACTGTGCCCTCTATATAGCAATGCTGATACAACTGCCGATATTGGGCATGGTGCTTTCTCAGTGGTATACCTCCAAACGTAGATCGCTCTTTGGGTGCAGGTGGCAAAGGTCCCGTGAACAACGTGTCCTGATACCCTTTTAAAGTACAATTTCTGAATACGGTTTGATCACAATTAGCATACACGGCTACCGCCTGCCCGATATTTTCACCCTGCCCTGCATTATTGGTAATCACCAGATTCTCCAAGATCAGGTGGCTGCCGCCCAGAAATAACGTTGGTGTAGAGAATGTATTGATTTCTTCGCCCGCTTCATCACGCTCTTTCGCGTAACGATTCATAACAATCTCCACGTAGCCAATCCCTATGATCGTAAGATTAGAACGATAAATCCGCACTGCCTCTTTATAGACCCCTGACAAAATATAAAGCGTATCCGCTTGACCGGATGGCCCCTGCTCTAGTGAATCTATCGCCTCTTGAATCGTGTGATAAGCGCAAAAGGATTCTTTCCCTACAACAAGCATAGTGGATTCTTTTCCTTTCAATAAATTGATGACTCTCTCTTATGGACAGACATTCTGTTCTTCAGGTGACACTGTAGCTTGTTCTACTAATTTTTCCGGCTTCTTCGTGTTTTTTGATCGACAATTTATGATCTCTACAGCTTCTCCATTTTCAATGTAAAAAGCAGGCCCTTCATGGTTCTCAATCGTCACCTGATGAAATTGAACATCTCTTGCATTCCCGAGGAAAAACCCGCGATTATTCATGTTTTCGATCCCTGTCATCATGTCTGGATGGCCGGGAATTGCATTCGTCGCCATGGAGATGTCCACATTGGTAAACGTAATCTCGGATACATACTGCTCCGCAAGCCCGTATAAGAAACCCGCTGCGGCATGAACATTACGTGCGGTAATATTGGCAAAATGAATGCGTCTAAAACACGGCGTTTCCTCTGTAATCGGATAAGGATTTTTATCCCACACATATTTTTCTTTTCCGCGTGGTCCACAGAAATAATATAGATTTAGAGTAAACGGACAAATAACGTCCTCCATTACAATATTGCTGATCCGAATATCTTCAATCGTTCCCCCGCGTCCCCGTCTTGATTTCATCCGGATTCCACGATCGGTTTGTTTAAACACACAATTACTAATCGTGACATTACGAATATCTCCACTCATTTCACTACCGAGTACGACACCCCCGTGTCCATGTACCATAGTGCAGTTGGTGATCGTAATATTCTCACAAGGAACTCGTTCTTTGGTATCCTCAGTTCCTGCCTTGATCGCTATGCAGTCATCACCGACATCAATATTGCAATTGCTAATTCGCACATTGGTGCAAGACTCTGGATTAATACCATCTGTATTTGGAGAGTCCGCCGGGTTCAGAATGGAAATATTATCAATAGTCACATTGTAACAGCCTATCGGATTAACGGTCCAGCTTGGAGAATTGACCAGCGCGATATCTTTAAGGGTTACCCGCTGACAGCTGTCCAAGCCGATTAGAGTCGGCCGGGGATACTGCAGCTCTTCCCGGCGGTTCCGAAACGTATCCCACCAGAGTTCACCATTTCCGTTAATCATTCCGCTGCCAGTGATCGATACATTAACTAACTCTCTTCCATAAATACAAGGTGAATGAACCCGCTGCTTCACTCCTTCCCATCTGCATTCCACTGCAGGGTAATCCTCCGGGTTCGTACTAAATGAAAGAATGGCACCCGGATTTAAATTCAATTCGATATTGCTTTTCATATGAATTGCACCGGTTAAGAACGTGCCAGCCGGCACATAAACGGTTCCTCCACCGGCTTTATTTGCCGCTTCAATCGCACGTATTATCGCTTCAGTCGCTAACTTTTTACTATTCTTAAGCGCTCCAAAATCCTCAATATTGTAGATCAACATTCATAAGCCCCCCTGTTCTATATCAGATCCAGCCTCTTAATTGTTCGTATTCCACACAGGCCTGAAGGAAAGCACCCACACCTTTTTGGTCGTTAGTGACAATAGGCTCGCTAATGTAATAAGCGAAAGTACCGTCACGTTGGTCCACTCCACCTAATCCTGCTACTTGGCAATTCTTATTTAAATTGACCCATTCTTCTTTGGTTTCTAGTACAAACTCCGAGATAAGTCCTTGTTGAGCCAGATCTAATGTTTCGTACCATCCAGCGTTTAACACGCCTAATCGGATACCTTTAGCCATGGCATACACGATCATACTTGAAGCAGAGGCCTCAAGATAATTTCCTTTGCGTTCCCCTAGATTAATCACTTGATACCAGACCCCGGATTCCTTATCCTGATATTTCTTCACCGCAGTTAAGGTATCATTTAGTATTCGTACCAGCTCTGGATAATCTGAGTGCTCACTAGGCAGCAATTCCAGAACATCAACCAATGCCATGAGATACCAGCCAAGTGAACGGGCCCAAAAGTTAGGCGAAAGTCCTGTTTCAGGGTCGCACCAAGGTTGAATACGCTGTTCATCCCATGCATGATATAGCAGACCTGTTACCGGATCTTTCGTATGCTTCTCACACAAGATAAATTGTTTAGTTACATCCCCAAGTCCCTTTCCTTCTTCAAAAGCTAGCAAGTAGGCTAAATAAAAAGGAGCGCCCATATAAAGTCCATCTAACCAAATCTGATAGGGATATATATTTTTATGCCAAAAAGCACCTTCCGAGGTTCGCGGATGGGTCTCAAGTTGCTTTCTAAGTAGAGCAGCCGCTTTTTTGTATTTTTCCTGCTTCGTTTCTTTATATAGAGTCAATAATAATTTTCCGTTGTTAATATGATCGATGTTATACTCCTCTAGGTGGTAGCCCTTGACACTGCCATCTTCCTGAATAAAGTAGTCCATATTATCTTGAATGAACTGCAGATACTTCGAATCACCGGTCTGCTTCCAAAGCCATTCAAAACCGTTCAATACCACGCCATAATCGTAGGTCCAGCTTCCTTTGTAGCCTTTATCTTCATAAAGCTTCGGTGTCCGCGCCATAATAGAGTCTGCCGTTTGAATTGCCCACTGTGATTTCTTCATCCCAACCCCCAAAATATTTATAAATTTAAGAGCTCAAAAACTATAAATAGGTTCACCCGATTTAAGGATTACTTTGTACATAAAATAATACGACTTGATTCTCTGCAATCTCAGAGAATCAAGTCATTGTTTAGTAAGGATACGGAGCGATATAGTCTTGGAGCATTGACTGTATTTCAACACAAGCCATCACCAATGCGCCCACACCATGCAGATCATTTTTAACCTTAGGCCGAGTCACGTAACTCTCGTAATCTCCAGCTGAGGTACCGATACAAATGTCCGGCAGAACTAATCGGTTATGCTCATCCCACTGGATTACTTTGGTTAACCCTTCATATCCTTTTTTAGCGGCAGCTGTAGCGATAGTCACATCACTTACAACGCCATGCTTCACGGCTTTGGCAATCGTATAGACGAACAAACATGACCCTGAAGTCTCCAGCCAATTATCTGGCTCATGTCCCTTATCTACGACTTGATACCAAAGTCCACTTTTTTGATCTTGGTAACGAATAAGTGCATCCACAAAATCTCTCAGCGTAGTAGAAAGCTCTGTCCGGGCTGAATCATGGGAAGGTAACAGATCCAGAAATTGCGATAAGGCGAGACCATACCATCCTAATGATCGGCTCCAGAACTCCGGTGAACAACCCGTCTCCGGATTCGACCAAGGCATCCGCCGGCTCTCATCCCAGGCATGGTATAACAAACCCGTTGTCTCATCCTTCATATGCTTGCGCATTAACATTTCCTGATGAAGGACCGTTTCACGCAAGCTTGGTTCATCGTAGACATTAGCATATTTCAAGGAGAATACGCCTGCCATATAAAGTCCATCCAACCACATTTGGTTGGCGTACTTATCCTTGTGCCAATACCCGCCCTCAGAGGTTTTATTTAGTGTGAGCAGTAAATTCCTTAGCTTCTCTGCTGCAATACGATACTTAAGTTTGCCTGTCCGTTCATAAAGAGTGAATAGTAGCTGTCCTGCTTGAACCGCATCCAGCTCATCACGTGCAAAATAAAAGTTCCCGTATTCATCCACCAAATCATCTACATATTCCTGAATATAGTTGATATAACGGTCTTCTTGATAAGCATTCCACAAAAGCTCCATGCCACACAGAAATACACCCTGATGATAGTGCCATCGATGCGCGGGGGGAAGCTCTCCCGCCCTGTAAGTATCCATTAGTGAATCGCAAGCTTTTTTTGCCCACTCTATCGGCGTTGTAGGTATCTGTACAGTCATCTCGAAGCTCCTCCCCTAAGTATAGTCTCTCTCTTTCTTGCTAGCCCTTCATAGAACCCAACATGGCACCTTTGGCAAAATGCTTTTGCAGGAACGGATACACACAAACTATTGGTAAGGTAGCTACAACGATAACAGCCATTTTAATTGATTGATCTGGCGGTGGAACAGCAGCATCCAGTGTAGCGCTGTGATCCATACCGCTGGCAAGGACGACAATTTGTCTGAGCAGAACCTGTATTGGCCATTTCGCACTATCATTCAAATACAGAATCGCATTCATGTAGGTATTCCAATACGTTACCGCATAGAACAATCCGATAGTCGCTAACGCAGGTAAGGATAGTGGCAATACAATCCGAAATAATATTCCAAAATCGTTACAACCATCAATTTTAGCCGATTCCTCCAAACCTTCAGGTATATTTTGGAAAAAGTTTCTCAAAATGATCATATTAAAGGCACTAATCGCTGACGGTAGGATCAGTGATGCGTACGTGTCAATTAGTCCTAATTCCTTCACCACGAGGAACGTTGGAATCATCCCACCATGAAAAAGCATGGTGAACACGACCATGAAGTTAACCACTTTACGACCATCCAGATCTTTTCTGGTAAGAGCGTAGGCCATCAAAGAAGTTATAAACAAACTAAAAATAGAACCAATTGCCGTGATACCAATGGAAACACCCATGGCTTTAAATATTGTATTCGTCGAAAAGATGAACTTGTACGCTTCCAGACTCCATACCTTTGGAATCAGTACAAATTTGCTAGAAGCTAGTTCTGCACTCGTTGTGAAAGAGCCTGCTACAACGTGAACAAGGGGAAGCACAGTAATTAAAGCAATGATCGCAAGCAGCGTAAAGTTTATAGCAGAAAAGATTCTACCACTGATTGTTTTATCTTCTACCATTTCGATTCCTCCCACAAAATATCAATAAACGCCTTCTTCTCCCATTTTCTTGGATAATTTATTCACCATCATCACCATTACAAAGCCTACAATCGATTTAAAGAATCCAATAGCTGTACTGTAACTAAACTGCCCTTGTCTCAAACCAGCAGTATATACATACGTATCGATAATTTCCGCAACTTCTCGATTCATGGAGTTAAGTAGCAGATATACATGTTCAAATCCAAGATCAAGAACGGAACCAATTTTCAGAATAAATAATGTAATAATTACGCCTCTAATCGCTGGAAGAGTGATATGCCAGACTTGTCTAAGTCTTCCAGCTCCGTCCATACGCGATGCTTCATAAAGCCCTGGGTCAATCGCAGCTATGGAAGCTAGATAAATAATCGTTCCCCAACCTGCTTCTCTCCAAATCACCTGAATAATATACATGGGCCTGAACCACCCTGGATTAAGCAGGAAATTGATTGGTTCAAAGCCAAAATAGACAAGCAGCTCGTTGATAATCCCTCCATCCATCGTGACCATTACATAAGAAATGGAGACGATGATAACCAATGACAGAAAATGGGGCAAATAGAAGATCGTCTGAAAGGTTCTTTTGAAAAAGCTGCCTTGAAGTTCATTTAACATCAGGGCAAGAATAATCGGCATCGGGAAATAGATAAGAATATTTAATCCGAAAAGAATAAGTGTGTTCACTAATATATTTAAGAAATCCGGCTCTGTGAACAACCTGCTGAAATGCTTCATCCCTACCCAATCACTACCGTTGATCCCTTGATAGGGTTTGTAATCCTGAAATGAGATAATTAATCCGTACATTGGAAGATATTTAAAAATCAGAAAATACAGTACTCCCGGAGTTAGCATGACGTAGAGCCATTTATTTCTCCACAGCCGCTTTTTCAGTTCGCTGCTGCTTTTATAAATTTCAGGCTTAGGATTCATTTGAGGAGCTGAGCTGGGCTGTGCGGTGACTTCCTGCATGATATTCTTCCTTTCTCCTTCTTTATTCAAACACGATATTTCTGAACCCAGTGAGGAATAGAAAAGGTTGTTGAAACAAGATCAACAACCTTTTCAGCTACAATTTGTCGCTTAACTATTCCAGTACGGGTTACTATTTTTTGTATAACGCGTTGTATTCTTCAATAATCTTATCTCCACCACGGCTCTTCCAGTTCTCTACTTCCTTCTCAAATCCAGCCTTGTCAATCTGACCATAAATATATTTATAGGTTGCATCTGTAATAATCTGTTGAAGCTCTACGCCTTTTTCTGTATAGGTAGCCGAATCCATAGCAGCTGTTGGATCCGCTACACCAACTTTGACATTCTCAAGAACCAATTGATCTGCATGAATTCTTCCTGGCAGCGTGTTATAGTTTTCGTACATTCCATTGGTTTCAGCTTCGCCGATAACGCTGTCCTTATATCCCTTTACTTCACGTTCAATCAATTCTTTGTCGTCTGCAGCTTTCGCTTTACCGTCTTCAACGGTATAGTGAGTACCTTCAATTCCCCAATACATCAAATTAGCTACTTCTGGAGTCATCATTTGATCAAAGAAAGCAAGAATCTTCTTCAGCTCTGCCTCATCCTTGACAGCAGATTTCGGGAACAAGACAACATTGTTATAGCCTGGAATCATCCATTGAGCATATTTTCCATCTGGACTTGCAACCATACTATGCGCATCCAAAACAGCGTCAGGGTTATTCTTAATAGTATCTTTATTGAGGGAATCAATATCTTGCATGGAGCCCCCAATATAGAGTCCACCCTTTCCAGCCTTAAACATATTTACTGCATCCGTTTTACTGGTGGCAGCGAAATCTTGATTAATGTATCCGCCATCACGAGCTTTTTTGAAAAAATCCATTGTGTCGAAATATTCATCGAAGGTAAATTCAGGCGCTAATTTGCCATCCTTCTCACCCCAGGTATTCGGTGTTCCGAACCAAGACGAAACAGTTTTGAAAGCTCCATAGGTCAACTCATTACGGTCAATAATACCGGTAGTATCTTTCTTTCCATTACCGTCTGGATCTTGTTCTGTGAAGGCTTTAGCCATTTCAAATAATTCATCTACATTAGCTGGTGCAGCAAGTCCTAATTTATCTGCCCAGTCTTTGCGGTAAATGATCCCTTGGCGTGCAAGTGGACGCCCGATATATAGGGTATAAAGCTTGTCATCTACTTTCGTGTTATTAAGAATTTCTGGTTTCAGTTTGCTCAAATTCGGAAATTCGCTTAATAGTGGACCGATTTCCCAGAATTGTCCGTCTTTTATCGCTTCTTTCATCTGAATGAAGGTTGTCTGATTCTTCAAATATGTTACTTGCGGCAATGAACCCGTTGCAAAAGATGAATTCAGTTTTTCTTCATAAGTATCAGCCGGAAAAAATTGATAAGTCAGCTTCGTGTTGGTCAATTTCTCTAGTTCATTCTTAATCGTATCAGGCGGAGTCTCTGATGTATTCAATGGAAGCATGATTTTAATTTCTGTAGGTTCCTCTTTAGGTGCTTCAGTCTCTTCCACCTTCGTAGTGTTCTCTGCACTTGTAGTTGGGGCTGCTGCTTCTTCTTTGTTATTGTTGTTACCACCGCATCCAGCTAACAATGTGCTGAATGTTAACAGTGCTGTTAACAACATGGTGAAGGATTTCTTCTTCATACCATTTTGACCTCCATAATTTGTATTGGTTACGAGTTCCACGTTACATCGTCGGCAAGGTTACGAAAACAATCATTTCCCCATAACGGCGCGTTCTGAAAGGGATCTGAGCAAATGATTATCGTGATATCGCAGCACAAAAAAATCCACCGCATTATCCGCAGTGGATCAAAACCTTTTTAACCTATTTACTTTTCTGTCCCAAACTCAGCCTCAGCATATTCCTTAATAATAAGATTGCCTCCACGAGCTCTCCATTTCTCAACCTCTTGCTGGAATCCCTCGACGGTAATATTACCTAATATATAGTTATATGTAGCATCCACAATGATTGTAGATAACTCCATATTCTTCTCATCAAAAGTAGATGAGCTCAGAGAAACTGTCGGGTCATCGACCAGAAAAGATTCATTATCTTTACTCAGCTGATCTGCTAGAGAGGTTAATTGCTCCTTCTGAGCCACTTCCATAATGTTTTTATTACTAATGTCCGCGATCATTAAAGCATATAGCGGATTCACTTCCTGTACCCGCAGTTGTGAGGTTTCCTCGGGAAGGATAATCTTGCCGCCTTCAAGCTTATAATGCCGCCCCTCAAAGCCATACATCATTATATTGGCTACATCTTTATCCATGGTCCGATCAAAAAATCCAAGCACCTGCCGAAGCTCCTCCTCTGTGGCAATGGACTTTTTGGAAAAGAGATACAGTCCGTTGTAATTGGGGATAGACCACACTTTATATCCATCAGGCCCCCCGATACGATTGATCAGGGTAAGTTCAGCCTTTGGATTGTATGCTTGAGCTTCAATTGACAACCGCTGCACATCAGTCATGCTGCCAATAAACACACCAGCGATTCCGTTAATGAATTTATCGCGTTGAACCTCTTTACTGGTAAGAGCAAAGTCCTGATTTATGATTTTTTCATCATATAATTTCTTCATAAAATTCATTGTGTTCATATACTCCGCTGTTACGAATTCCGGAACAAATTGATGATTCTCTAGCTTCCAATTATTTGGTGTGTCAAAATAAGAGCTTAGTGTCTTAAATACACCATAAACAAGATCATTACGATCGACTAATCCAAGGGTATCTTGTTTGCCATTCTGATCCGGATCGTTATATGTAAATTGCCTCATTACTTCATATAGATCATCTAAGGTCTGTGGATTGCTTAAATGAAGATTGTCCAGCCAATCCTTACGTATAATGACACCCTGTCTGGAGGAAGGGCGTTCTGTATATAGGCCGTAGATCTTTCCATCTACAGCGGTCTGTTTAAGAATAGCGGGGTCCAGTGCTTTAAGATTGGGGAACTCCTGAAGATATGGGCCGATCTCCCAAAATGCTTCAGAACGGATGGCGTTTTTCACCAGATTATAATCTGAGAACTTCACAAAGGTGACTTTTCCTAAGGAATTAGTGGTCAACGCCGTGTTCATTTTATCGGTATAAACACCCTCAGGCACCCACGTGATATCAAGCTCCACCCCTGTTAATCTTTCAATCTCAGCTATAATCTTTTTTGAAGGCTGCTGTGGAAAATGAAGGGGTGCCAAGATGGAGATGTTCGGGCGAGCTTCTTGCAGTACAGAAGCAGCTGACTTTCCATCACTGCAAGCGCTTAACATAGGGAAAACAAGCATGAAAAATAAGCAGAAACAAAACGTTGCCCTTCTACACAAAAATTGTCTGAACATTTCTACAGCCTCCTAAGGTATTGTAAGGATTTTCACCCTACAGCTTGAAGAATTTCCATTTTGTAGTCATAATTAGGATTAATGATTATTGCAGAACGAGATGATTATTGTTATTTTCCACCAGGTTTCATACACTAAGAACAAGTGTCTACTTCTACATAAGTAAAGGTGCTGAGCCCCGTGAGACCATTAAGCTTTTTAAGTAAATTAACGATTTTTGCCTTTGTAATTAGCACGTTGCCGGTGATATTCATCGGTTCTTTTTCCTATTTCACATCATCTAATGAGATCCAAAAGAACGTAAACAACAGTAAAATGGAACTTATATTACAAATCACCTCAAATGTAGAACATAAGTTAACAACTGTCAATCAAACATTAAACCAAGTGATCAACTCTAGTGTATTAAAAAAAGCACTAAATAACCCTTTAAATGAAACCGATTTCATTTTATATAATGATTTAAGAAACGAAATCCGCAATATGCAATCCTTCGATACGAAACTGGAGGATGTCATCCTGCTCAATCAGCAGCAGAACTGGATGATCAAAAATTCAGGCGTCTACCGTCTGAATGAATACAAAAACCACGCGCAACTCTCTAATCTAATGAATATAGCTGACGATACTTCATGGATTTTGAATCCGTCGTCCTTATTTTATAGCGAGGAGAGCATTAACGTCACTGGCTGCAATTACAGCATTAGTCTTATCAAAAAGCTTCCCACCAATAAGCTGCAAAAATATGGGCTTGCCCTAGCTAATATTCCGGTCTGCAGTCTTCAGGATTTCATTAATTCAGATGTGCAGCCACTCGATGACATTATCGTTTTGGATCAAGCTGGCCGCTTCCTGCTCCATCCGGATACCAGCTTAATCGGAAAACCTAAAGAGCAAGGCGGATTTAAAGAAGTCCCTTTAATCTCTGATCCTTCTAAACCATCCGGACAGTTCAAGACTGTGATCAATAAAAAGAATTACTCCGTCACTTTCATGCGTTCTCAGTTAAATGGCTGGGTTTATCTATCGGTTACTTCTATGGAAAGCTTGACGAAGGAGTCCAATAAAATCGGGATGTTTACGATAATCGTGTGCACCATTATGCTCTTGTTCTCCATTCTTCTGGCATGGATCGGTTCCAGGCGTATGTACACCCCTATCGAAAGACTGCTTAATCAGATGGGCCAACGCAAACCGGATATTAAATCGAGACATCGCAATGAATTTCAGATTATAGGAGAAAAAGTTCATTCTTTGTTCCAATCCAAATCACAGCTGGAAAAAGAAGTCCGGCAACACTTTCAGCAGGTGCGAACGTTTTTTCTGATCAATGCCTTCCACGGAAATGTTAAGAAACGTGATTTGCTCGAAGAATTAGGGCAATTCGGCTACCAAACACAACTTGAAGAATGGAAAACCATGGCAGTAATTACGTTGTCTATTGATTATGCCGAGGATTCCAGCTATGAGAAAAAAGATCTCAGCCTCTTATTGTTCGCTGCCCACAATATGATCGAAGAGTTAATCTGTCCTGAACAACGGCTGGCTCCTGTAATCATGGACCATGCGGTAGTCGTATTATTGGGCAGTCCAGACTGCGATACCCAGTCTTTTCATAAGACACTGTATTCGTTAACGGAGAAGCTGCAGCAAGAAATAAATAATTATCTAAAGGTGCAGGTGAGTATTGGGCTGAGCCTTCCCTTCAACGCCTTCGATAAACTAGCCATCGCCTACAGAGAAGGTCTAGAAGCACTGAAACATCGCATTAAGCTTGGCAAAGGCGTTATTATTCAATATGAGAACATTAACTCCGGCAAACATTATCTGAACTTGAACTACCCTACGCATAAAGAAAACGATCTAATGGATGCTATCAAGCTGGCTGAAACGGATAAAGCCAAGGAACTGATTCATTTGCTTTTTAAATCTATTTTTGCCCTTGAGCTTTCACCACAGGAATATCAAATCCCGTTGACCCGCTTACTCAATAACTTGCTCATTATGATGCAGGAATCGGGCATTAGCTTAAATCAGATCTATCATGCTAATGGCTCTATTTTTGAGGAATTGCATGACCTTCATACTGTGGCTGAGATTGAGGATTGGTTCTGGAGCATGGTCATTTACCCGATGATCAAAATTTTTATCAACAGGCAAAATGCCCAATACCAAAACATCTCTGAGAAAATCATTGATCTGATCCAACATGAATATGATACAGATCTAACCTTGGAAGAATGCGCTTCTCGGCTGCATTACAACGCCAACTATATCAGCAGTGTCTTCCGTAAGGAGACCCAATACTATTTCAGCGAATATTTAACGATGTACCGATTTAAAATGGCGAAAAAATGGCTGCAGGAAACCGATATGCCGATCAAAGATATTGCAGCCAAATTAAGATACAACAATTCTCAGAATTTCATTCGATCTTTCCGTAAACAGGAAGGGATGACCCCTGGACAGTACCGGGATAACAATACAGGCACTAAATCCAAACCAACATTTGACGAATCTATGTAAAAATCACAAAATAATCGTTCAAGGTCGAATCTAAAAAAAAAGAGTCTCTCTTTTTTTCGGAAAATATGTTAACGTGTGCATATAACCATTTAGGGAGGAATTTGAACGCAATGTTGAACTTTCGACTAAATACTAACCGTGTAGAACAAGATGAGATTTCTCAGGAAACCTCACTACTCACCCTCTATCCGCTCGAGACGGATCAACCCCGTCCATTTATATTGGTATTGCCTGGTGGAGGATATCAGCACTTAGCCAAACATGAAGGAGAACCTGTGGCTCAATGGCTAAACAATCTAGGTATTCATGCAGGTGTACTAGATTATCAGGTCGGAGACTTCAACGTCTCTTCTTTGTTAAATGATGTTGAGGAAGCTCTCAAATGGATTAGGGAAGCACCCAAAGCTTGGAATGTGATCTCAGACAAAGTAGGGATGATTGGATTCTCGGCTGGAGGACACTTAGCTTCCATCTTTTCTACCACTAGAGCAGAGAAACCAAATCTTCTTCTGTTAGGTTATCCTGTAATCACTTTCCAAGAGTCCCATTCGCATAAGGGAAGCCGGCTACATTTTCTTGGAGACGACCCATCACAAGCGGAGCTTGACTCCTTTTCCTCAGAAGCCCAGGTGGATTCACTCACACCTCCAACCTTTATCTGGACAACAGCAAACGATGCCAGCGTTCCCGTGGAGAATAGTCTGTTGTTCGCCTCTGCCCTGTCTAATCAGGGAATTCCTTTTGAATTACATATCTTTGAAGAAGGGCGGCATGGTTTAGGGCTTGCTAAAGAACACCCTCATTGCCAGCAATGGCTTTCCCTTGCTGAGAACTGGCTAAGGGAACATCAATACGTTAAAGGAGCAGAAGGCCTTATGAGACAACAACTATTTATTGCAGGCGATTCCACTGCGGCTATTAAAGGCGCTGGAGAAAAACCTATGACTGGCTGGGGAGAATACCTGCAAAGTTATTTTGGGACTTCTATTCAAATCCAGAATCGTGCAATTAATGGTCGAAGCACCAAATCGTTCATAACAGACGGCCGCCTGGATGCCATCAAAAAAGACTTTCAACCCGGCGACTACCTGTTTATTCAATTTGGACATAACGATGAGAAAAAAGATGATCCATTACGTTACACCGATCCTGAAACTGAATATCGCCACAATCTAATTCAATATATAGATGCAGCTCGGCAGCTAGGGGGGACTCCGATTCTGTTAACCTCTGTAAGTCGCCGCCGCTTTAACGCCGATGGAGAGCTTGACCCGTTGGCTGTAGGCGCTTATCCCGAGGTAATGAGACAAGTGGCTGAAGAAACGCACACTCCGCTACTTGATATTTTCACAGCCTCGCAAGCACTCTATCGTTCATTAGGCGAAGAAGAATCCAAGAAGTTATTCATGCACTTGCCAGAGAAAACACATCCCAATTACCCCAATGGAGTTACGGATGATACTCATTTCTCGGATGAAGGTGCCCAGCAAATTGCTAAACTTGTGGTTCAAGCACTTAAACAAAATACAGCCTCCCCTATATCAAACTTACAACAACTTTTATAAGGAGTGATCACAGATGTCTATAATTAAAGAAGTTATTACAGAGTACTATCGTATCCCTTTGCCAGAAATCATGGAGGATGCTAAACACGGCTTGCATACTCATTTTGAAGTACCCATTGTCAAAATTAGAACGGATGACGGTCGTGAAGGTGTAGGTTATACCTATACTGGCGGATTTGGCGGCAAAGCGATCTGTTCACTAATTGCTAATGAATTAACACATATTTTAGTTGGCAAAGACGCCAGCTGTGTGGAAAGTATCTGGGAGCAGATGAACTGGGGAATACATTATGTTGCTCGCGGGGGTCTGGCTAGCTTCGCCATTGCGGCATGTGACATTGCGTTATGGGATTTACGTGCGAAGAAAGCAGATGAACCTCTCTACAAACTTCTGGGTGGCGCAAGCAATGAGGTCAAATGTTATGGTGGAGCGATTGATTTGAATTTCCCATTAGAAAAGCTCCTGCGCAACAATCAAAAATACTTAGATATGGGCCTCCAGGCTGTCAAAATTAAACTAGGCCAAAAAACATTAGCTGAAGATGTGGAACGAGTGGCTGCGGTACGCCAATTGGTCGGCCCGGATGTAGCCTTTATGGTCGATGCCAATATGAGCTGGAGTGTGGAAAAAGCGATAAAAGCCGCACGTGAATTTTTGAAATATGACATTCTTTTCTTAGAAGAACCAACGATTCCGGAGGATTATGCCGGCTATGCACGGATTGCTGAAGAAACAGGAATGGCCGTTGCAGGCGGAGAGAACTTGCGCACATTAACCGAATTCCATCACATGCTGCAATATGGTCATGTTGATTTCCCTCAACCTGATGCTTCCAATATAGGCGGAATTACGGGCTGGTTAAAGGTAGCTCACTTAACACAAGCCTATAACCTTTCCGTTTCCACACATGGGATGCAGGAATTACACGTTAGTTTGTTAGCAGCTATGCCAAATGCAGGTTATCTCGAAATGCATAGCTTCCCTATCGATCAATACACTACACGTCCGCTAGTGATTAACAAAGACAATGGGATGGCAGTAGCGCCTGAAGTAACGGGCACTGGCGTTACCTTTGACTGGGACAAATTAGCACCTCACAAACAACAATACTAATAGGAGCGATCGATCATATGAGCATTCCCCTTCATCTAGGTGTTCGAGCACATGATTTCACACAAGTTCCATTGCAAGAGTTAATTGAGAAGATTAAGTCCTATCATTTCACTCATATCCAGTTTGCACTTAAGAAATCTTTTCCTGATAGTGCCCCTAGTCTGACGGCTATAAGCCCTGGAACAGCCAGCTATTATGGCAATGCCTTTAGGCAGGCAGGTATTCAGATTGCGGTTCTGGGCTGCTATGTAAACATTGTAGATACCGATCCTCACAAACGGGCACAAGCGTTAGCCGCGTTTAATACCCATCTGCGCTTGGCCAGAGATTTTGGCGCTAGTCTGGTAGGTACGGAAACCGGAAGTGTGGGACTTGGGTATACCACAGATAATTTTACAGAAGAAGCCTTCCAAGAGGTGGTGACATCAGTTAAGGCCATGGTGGCGGAGGCCGAACGTTTTGGTGTGACGGTAGGAATCGAAGCAGGACTTCATCATCCGCTGTACACCGCGCCCTTAACCCGCCGACTTCTGGATGAAGTCCCTTCTAACAATCTTCAGGTCATATTGGATTGCGCAAATCTAATGTCACCTACAAATTACTTGCATCAAGAAGCTATTATTATGGAGGCTTTGAAGCTTTTAGGAAATCGAATTGCTATCATTCATTTAAAAGACTTTATCGTCCAAGATGGAGCTATAAAAATTGTCCCTGTAGGTCAAGGGTGGCTAGAGTTTGAGCCGATTCTTCGTTATATGAAATATGAACGTCCTCATATTCAAGGAATCCTGGAAAGCACTCCTGAGTCACATTTAGGAGAAAGCATTACCTTTTTGCAACAGTTATACGAATCCCTGTAGGGCTTCATCCCATTAAAACTAATAAATCCACTGCACACCTCTTTACCTTACTTGGTGCAGTGGATTTTTATATTCTGTTTAACATCCGTTTGACCTCCATCAAATAATCGCCTGTTATGATCAGGGCATCAAGAGTATCTGGGAGGGGTTCCATGCGTCTTGCTTTATTCACGGACACATTTCTTCCGCAAACCAACGGAGTTTCACGTACGCTTCAACGATTAACCACTCATTTGAAAGGGCGTGGTATTGAACATCTGCTTTTCTCACCGAAATCTGCTCCTGAAGACAGTTATGCCGATCCCATACGTCCCATTACCAGCATCCCCTTTTTCTTATACCCCGAATGTAGACTCGCACTGCCCAATATGTCCTCTATCCAATCAGAGCTGAAAGCTTTTCGTCCCGATCTGCTTCATATGGCAACTCCGTTCAATATCGGTCTCTGCGGCCTTCGTTATGCGCGAAAACATGACTTGCCCCATGTCGCCTCATACCATACCCATTTTGACCGCTATCTTGAATATTACCGGATGAAAAAAATCGCTCCGCTCTATTGGAAATACATGAAGTGGTTCCACCGCTCCTGCGACGCCACCTTTGCACCATCCTACGAAACCCTCGATTCCCTCCAAGCTCAAGGCTTTCATCGCCTGAAGCTGTGGTCCAGAGGCATCGACTGCCAGCAGTACACCCCCAAAAAACGCAGCCATGAGGTCCGTGAGCGCTACGGAATTACCGCACCGTTACTGCTTCTATATGTGGGAAGGATCGCCCCTGAAAAAGATATAAACACCCTTGCTCTCGCCATGCAGCAATTACCCGAATCTATGCAATCTCAGGTTCATTGGCTGGTCGTAGGGGACGGCCCCCTTCTGCCGGAAATGCGGGCACAGGCGCCCCATAATGTCACGTTTACAGGCTATAAACATGGTGATGAGCTTGCCCAATTATATGCCTCAGCAGATCTGTTCGTCTTCCCTTCCAGTACGGAAACCTTCGGTAATGTTGTCCTTGAGGCTATGGCCTCAGGACTGCCTGTCCTCGCAGTAAATGAAGGTGGAGTGAAGGATCTGGTCACACCCGGCCGCACAGGAATGATTGTCGAGTCCCGCTGCCCGGATGCTTTTATTCGTGAGATTTGTGCATGTATAGAGCACCCTCAAAAGCTAGCTGCTATGGGACATGAAGGTCGACAGCTGGCACTCGGCCGCTCTTGGGAGAATATTTTTGATGGACTCATCCGCGATTATGAAGAGATCATTGAGAATAGACGTTATGATCTTATACCGGCTTTACTACCATTAATATAATAATGACGATAGTAAGCACATGAACCGCCGCTTCTAGGGGAGCGATCTTGTTCATAGCGGTAGTGTAACCCTCAGGGATTTCCTCCCCTTCGCTGGTCATTACGAGCTGGGTTAGCTTTTTCAATCGGGGCTCAACCATTCCAATAATAATCACTTCGATCACGATAAAAAATAATAACGACAGATTTAACCACAACACCGACAAGCCCATTTTATCTATGATCATTAACAAAATACCTGTAACGATCAGGGTGATCCCACCTGTCTTAGGGAATCTGTTTATTTTCTTCATAAGACCAAATACAAAACGAAGCTGACTGCCTGTCTTGGCTGAGCTTGTCAGTATTGGCAGCACAAAAGCTGGTCCAATTCCCACTATGGATGCTATAACATGTATAACTACCACAAGCTTTGAGATCATATGCGTCAAATCCATATTTACAATCCCCCCTATCATTCGTTGTTTAGATTCATATGAGGCTGATAGGAGAATTAGTCTTGCAGATCCTTTAAATCTTAGATAATCTTAAAAAAGCGCCTAGCCGGATATTACCGACTTAGGCGTTTTTTTAACAAATATTCAGTTATTTTACCGTAACTTTCATGATAGCACTCTCACTTACCCCTTGATCATTCAACAGCTCAGCCCGGTATTCATAGACGCCTGGAGAACGGTTAGTAATAGAAGTAGAAGCCGTTTGTGCGTTTGGGGTGCCTGCTGTTAAAGTCTGAGTATCGATCAGTATTCCGTTCTCATACAAGCGATACTCTTTGCCGTTCATCCCCCACCATAAATTCATAGTCACTTTATACTCTCCATCGCCATCCCAGTTGTCATTGGACAACACCGGCTTAGCTGGTGCAGCATCCTTCACGATAACTACATGAGCAGCAGACACCGTTGTGCCAAAAGAATTGGTTAGCTCAGCCGTATAGGTGTAGGTTCCGTTTTCTTTTCCGGTAATATTAGTCACTGCAGTCTGTGCAGCTGGGGAATCATCACGTAAGGTTTGCGTGTCGATTAAGGCACCATTCTCATATAGCTTGTAGACCGTACCATTATTGCCCCACCACATATTCATTGTGATTTGGTAATCCCCGTCCAAAAGTCCTGTATCCTGCCCATTATTATTGGATAGAACCCATTGCCCCGGAACACCTGTAGCCTTCTGAGGTCCACTTACGACCACAATCACTTGTTCTGTCGTTGAGAGTCCAGCGTTATTAATGGCTGTTGCGATGAACGTATGCGCTCCCGCAAGTTCTGTGAGTGGAATCTCATCTCCATAAACTACAGGTTTACCATCAAAAGTAATATCCAGACTGCGAATACCAGACTCTGGATCTTCCGCTACGACCTGCACCTTCAATACATCCATTTCACTCATTTGAGCAGAAGGTAAACCAGAAATCGTAGGTGGTGTAGTATCTTCAGTTTCTCCCGGTGAGCCTACATATTGAATTTTTGGAGCCGCTGGTTGTTCCATCCCTTCACCAAGAAAGAATCCAGGGTGCGGAGGTTGATTATAGCCTACATTTTGCCAAGCTACTGCCAGGCGGTAGATCGGATCATGCATCAATGTGCGAATACGATAATCTGTCATATCCGTTGTTGTGTAGATCCGTAGTTCAGAACTGTCCGTTGCCCGCCAGATCACTTCTTCACGCCAATCCCCGAACAGATCTGCCTGCAAGCTTGGATTCGCCTTGGTGCCATTATTTGAAGAAGCACCTACAGCCGTCAATAAGTTAACCGTTGTCTGATTGCTATAGTCCCACTTATCCACTCGATTAGCATCCAGTAATTCACGTAAAAGATCACCATCCCACCAAATACCAAAATTCGTGGAGGAAGGCAGTTTTTTAGTAATTAGTTCACCTTGCGCACTGTATAGGCCCGTAACAGGTATATGCTCCTCATTGGTGATCGTTGCAGCCCATACCTCTTCGCCAGCATATCGCGGATCAATATCCGCTGACATCCCCCGTCCAGTATCAATCCCCGTGAACACACCCCATAATATATCTCCTGTAGCTGCATCACGCATTTCAATCCCATACTTCGAATCGGTATGCTCATGAACATCAAAGACTTCCAGCCCGGGTCTGGTAGGATCAAGGTCCCCGAAATGAATTGCATCACCATGGCCAAGCTTTGTATTATACAGCGGCAACCCATCATCGTCGATTGCCATCGCACCGAAGGTTATTTCGTCCTTACCGTCGCCGTCCACATCTCCTACAGAAAGATTGTGGTTTCCTTGACCTACGAAGTCTCCATATCCTTCATCATTAGAATCGAAACGCCATACTTTCTCGAGCTTGCCCTCGCGATAATTGTAAGCTGCAAGTACAGTTCTAGTATAATAACCGCGGCTAAAAATCACGCTTGGCTGCTCGCCGTCTAAATAAGCTACAGCTGCCAAAAAGCGGTCTACACGGTTACCATAGGTATCCCCCCAAGCGCCAACATCTCCACGTGGCGGATCATAATCCACGGTATCCAAGGCCCGGCCTGTTGCCCCTTCGAACACCGTTAAATATTCATTGCCCAGCAGCACATAACCCGAACTGTTACGATAGTCTGCACTGGCATTGCCAATGACTTTTCCTTGACCGTCCACTGTGCCATCTGCCGTCTTGATCATAATTTCGGCACGTCCATCACTATCCAGATCATATACCAGGAATGGAGAATAGTGTGCACCGGCACGAATATTAGGCCCTAAATTAATCCGCCATAAGCGAGTTCCATCTAATTTATAAGCGTCCATATAGACAAGTCCAGTATACCCAGCTTGAGAGTTATCCTTGCTGTTCGAAGGTGACCACAACATGATGATTTCATATACACCATCACCGTCCAAATCACCTACACTTGCATCTCCCGCACTATACGTATACGGTTGACCATCCTTGGTGTAATCATCTGTTGGCTTTTGCAAAGGGATCGATAGATATTGCTTCTGCCATACGCTGAATGGTTCCGAAGCAGATTTCTCGACTCCATTGATTACTGATGTGATTCTATATTTGGCATCCTCCCTGCCTGTAATATCGAGATAGTTCGTGTTTTGAGTAATCAACGAATCATTTAGTTTCTTATCGCCACGATACAGATTGAATCCTATCGTTTCCGGATCCAGACCTAACATCCGCCAGCTGATATACACACCTTCATCTGTCTTAACCGCTACAGGCGCACGATCCAGCGCCTCCATCTTCCGGTATAAAGTTGTCACCGCTGAGGTTTCCAACGTAGCGGATAGATCAGAGATGCCGCCTGCATTTACCGAGGCTACTTTGTAATAGTAAGGAATGGTAGTCAGAACGGTCATGTCTGTGTACGAAGCTTCGAATGATTTGCCGATCAGGATGAACTCACCGTCTGCGGATTTCGCACGATAAATGTTGAACATCCGTGCATCCGGTACCTCATTCCAAGTAAAGGTCACATCATTTTTGTTCGTAGATTGTACAGCTAGACCACTAGGTACGGGTGCTTTTGCTACGGAGGGATCAATCATAGACACTTTTAGCGCATTAGAGCCTACGGATTCCAGTCCCGTGCTGTCGACCGAAGTTACCGTATAGATATATTCCATACCAATATCCGCAGTGGTATCTGCGTAGAACGGCTCTATTGTCTCGCCCAGCAGCTCTGCACTATTCGCAACCGTAGCCTGACGATATATACGGTATTTCAGCGCACCCTCCATACTGTCCCAAGAAAGATTAGCTGTAATAGGCTCACTGTTTAAATCCAGGCTACCCAGTTTCAGATTCGTTGGGGCTAATAATAACGGTGTGATCTCCAGCCCATTGAGATGAGCGGTTGTGCCACTAAAGACAAGATTCATCTGCCCGTCTTTGACAGCAATCTGGTTATACAGCTTCTCAGCAATATTTTCCTTACCTGAGGAGACTGTTCCGTAATCTTTGCCTTCAATGGCTACATTCGTCTTAGCAGATCCAATCCAATCTCCTGTATAAGTCTTAACAGAATAATAACCATTGGGTAAATCAACTTTGAATTCATACGATCCTCCAAAATAAATCACAAAATCTCTGCGCAGATCGTCCGTCGCATTTCCCCGATCCCGATCAATCATCCCTGCACTCGAGGTCAAACCATATCCTCGTTCTGGGGTATATAGGACATTCACATTCACTTCCGTATAACCCGCAGCAACGGGTGAACCAACAGGTCCGAAATCATAACGATACTGAGCGGATTTCGTAGTCAGCTTCACTTCATCTGAAGGCTCAGACTCTCCTAGCCCATTCACTGCAGTCACTCTTACCGAGTAGCTTTGACCTTCAACCAACCCGCTTAATGTCAATGAAGGGACAGTTGAAGTTCCCGCTAATGTATAAGCAGATTCGGCTTCTGCCGCTAGCTTACGATAGATTTTATAGATATCTGTACCTTCTACTTTATTCCATTTCAGTACGGCACCTGCATTACTGATACTCCCAGCTACAAGTCCTTCAGGCTTCGCTGGCACCGTTTCCGGCTGTTTGATGTCCTGCACAAAGCTGGAGAGTGGAATATTTAATTCCCCTATTCCTTTGGCCAGCAGACGGGCCATTTGAATGGCTCCGTACTCTTGAAAGTGAGTATCGTCTGTCGAGCCATTTGGGAAAGCACCATATATCCCTGCATCGAGGTGAAGGAATACAGAGCGTGTAGCTGCAAAACCGATAGAATTGTAATAAGCTACACTGAGTGCGCTAAGATCGACCAAGTCAACATCCAACTCACTTGCTACTTCTTTCATAGCCTGCACATATTCTGGAAAGCTCACATTAAATTTTTCACTCGCGGCATTATAATCTCTGCGGCCCATGGGAGTCACCAGAATCGGAGTTGCTCCTCTTTGCCTAGCTCCATTGACATAAGTTTTTAAATAAACTTTGTAATCGGCTGGAGAAGCATATCGGTCTGGAACGCTAATCGTTGCGTCATTATGACCAAACTGGATAAGGAAATAGTCACCCGGTTGGATCTTACGCAGGACTTCATCCAGCCTTCCCTCGACAATAAATGACTTAGAGCTGCGGCCTCCGATAGCGTGATTCTTAAACGTTACTTCCTCGCTAAAGAAATCAGGAATCATTTGTCCCCAGCCTGCTTGTGGTATCCAATAAGGATCATAAGTCTGCACGGTTGAATCACCCGCAATATAAACTGTTGGCAATTCATTAGCAGGACGGTCTGGCTGCTTAGTAATCACCAGTGCATTGATATTAGGCTTAGTGCCAGAGAACACCAAGTTCATTTGTCCATCCACCAAAGCGATGTCAAAGCTCATTTCCAAATACTGGCCTGCTGTTTTGCTCGTCTGTTGAACTTTTTGAATGGATTCTACTTTGATGCCAATCTCTGTATCTCCGGCGCTGTCACCAGCGATAAGTGAAACTGTATAGTCGCCATTCGGTAAATCTACATTAAAAGTTGCATCCTTAGGGACCACAAAATCTGAACGCAAAGGATCTGAGGTTCCTCGGTCTACCCCAGTTACTTTCGATATATCTGTAAATCCATATTTGACCTCAGAGGAATAAGATACCCCTGCATCTGCCTTAAGATAACCTTCAGCCACAGCACCCGGGCCAAAATCAAAGGAATAAACATCCCCTTCTGGCAAAGTTCCAGGAGGCGAATACACAGCGCTTTCCACCTTATCAGATAGCTCTGATTCTCCTTGGTCATTGGCTGCCTTCACCCCATAATATTGCCGTTTTGAGGTATCCGCTGAGACATCCGTAAATGTCGTCTTCTCTGACTGACCAATCTCATGGAATGTTCCATCTGCTGAATCAGACCTTAAGATCGTATAGCGGTTTGCTCCAGCCACACTGTTCCAACTCAGTTGAACAGAACTTACACCTACACTGACAATTGAAAGACCGGTTGGTGCTGCGGGAACCTCTACCCCCGGAATTTTGTCTACTGTCACAGATGCGCTCAAAACAGACTCCTCACCCTTTCCATTTACAGCTGACACATTGTAAATGTAGCCACTGCCTTCATTTACGTCTGAATCCACGTAGCTGTTAGCTGCAACTTGACCTATGGCTTGAAGAGTTCCACTAGGAAGAACCGTTCGATAAATATTGTAATAGACTGCTTCTGTCACGCTGCCCCACCCCAGAGATACCTCAGTGGGGGTGATATTATGAACCACTAATCCCTCAGGGGCTTTCAATGGACCTGGTACAATCTGCTGAATAATTAGTCCATTTAAATATCCGCCAACCCCTGTACCCGTAATGCCGACAGTTAGTTGACCATCTTGAAGAGTCGTCCGATAGGTAGCTTGATTTACAGCTTGCTTGCTGCTTATCGACCCAGCCGTGCTACCTTCCAAAGTAATCGTAGTTTTGGTTGTACTTGTACCCGCTAGTAAATCTCCTGAGTATACAGTCACATCGTAATCCCCATTAGGAAGATCCACCAAAAAAGAATAGGACAGTCCCAATACAAAATCGTTGGTCATACCGCCTCCACCCGAACGATTCCTCGAAGCAACCGCCTGATCTAAACCATACCCTAGCTCATTTGTATATAACTTAGATTCATGCACGCCTGTATAACCACTCATAACAGGACTTGTTGCTGTTCCAAAATCATATTGCAAGGTTATTGGGCCTGAAGCTGCACTGGCCTGTTGCCCCCCAAATGTTGTAGATGGAAGTATTGATGAACAAATGAAGATCCACGACAATAACACCATAAATATTTTATTTCCAAGTTTATTCCTCTTCATCTTCCGTGCTTCACCCGCTTTCTTATGATTGAAAGAACTTAGTACGCATCTAGCCCTGTTGTAGTAAACGCTTACAATAAGCTTCGTTGTCATTCGTTCTTCAAATATAAGTTCACTTCGTGCGCGTATCCCCTCCTCTTTGCTCAGGCAGCTGTATGGTAGATGATTCCAGTTTTACTCATATCCAACACGATACTACCACCTAAGTGTCACTCTGAACATTTAAAAAACAGATTTTATCATACACTAAACCGTTCAATTTCTTCGCCTATAGTTATAAAAACCTACGATTTGGTAAGCAGTTAGGACAGAAGAATCAGTGAGGGGACACCCGCCTTTTGAGATCACGACAACAGTTTTGCTATTCCTTCATCCTTAACCATTCACTTCTGAGCAATCCATAGGAATAAGTATCATGCCAGATTGGCTCTCCATTACTATCGTATTTAAAATAACCCGTCTGCAAAAAATGTCCTTCTCGACGAAGCTTCAATCGTTCAAGCAGTTTCCATGAGCGTGTATTTTCGGGATCACAGTTCGCAATCACACGTCTCATTTTCAGATTATCAAAGCCATAGTTTAACAATTGATTACAAGCCTCTGTAGCATACCCGTTTCCCTGAAAATCAGGGTTAAAAACATATCCAAATTCCCAAACGCCAAAAGCCTCTGGTTGGCTCTCTTGAAAATATAAGTTGCCGATCATTTTGGTCGTAGATTTAAGACAGACTGCCCAAAAAGCACGGTCCGATGACCGTCTGAGCGCCTCAGTGCGAGATTCATCTGCACTAAACAAGGAATAGGGCTCATATTTCACAACACTTTCTTGCGACAAATATTCATGAAGGTCTTTCCAATCCTCTGCTGAGAACCTTCTAATCCATAAACGTTCGGTTTCCATAATTTCCATCAGAACAACACTTCCCCAATATTAATAGTAAATATATACCATACACCCCATAATACCCCTATGCCTTTTTTATTTCATATGAGCAAAATCATTTCACAAACAGCAAATAGGCCTCCTTGGATTCCCAAGAAGGCTGATGAATGTTTCTCTATATCTTAACTCCGCTTAAACTGCCACCTGACGCAAATAATCGTTCGATATGCTTCTGAACGGTTGGGTCTGGGATCAGTGGCGGGGCTTGATGGGGTTTTATCCGAGCATCAATAATCACGTTATCACAGGACCAATGTTTATACTCAGTAGAACTGTTCACTCCATAGATATCATGAGATGGATTACTGCGGGTGAATGTCGCCCATAGGAAATTGTCGATCTTTTCACTCAAAAACTCGCTATCATCACACAAAATAATCATTGGGCAAGAAGGAAGTGACCCTTGCTCCTGAATAGCTTCACTAAGCTTGTTCATTTCCAGTGTTGCTTCAGCATAGCTTGTGAATTTAGCGCCTTGAAGGGCAACAAGACCAGGCATCACCATTCGTGCATGCTCAAATCCCTGTAATTCTTTCAGCAGGCCTGGTACCTCTGTACATAGCTCTCTTTTCTTATCCCCTACTGCTGCAAAGATCACTTTACTTCCGCTGTTTAATCCTGTGCCGGAATAATCAAGTGTATCAATCGTGGTGTTGGTATAGAAATGAATATCTCTACGAAGATTAATCCG
Organism: Paenibacillus sp. FSL L8-0333; assembly: GCF_037965665.1. NCBI lineage: Bacteria > Bacillati > Bacillota > Bacilli > Caryophanales > Paenibacillaceae > Paenibacillus > Paenibacillus sp. FSL L8-0333. Next base: position 2,192,475 of record NZ_CP150186.1, on the reverse strand, counting down.
CTCCAAGATATACGTCAAGAAATCCTCGATATTATGTGTACTGATAGGCTGATTCTCTTCTGCAGTAATAAACAAAAACTTAGCTAAACTAAGCTGACCCGTACCTAAAATCCGGTTAGCAATGGTCAGAATTTCCGCTGGCTGCTTTACTTGCTGATAAGGCGTATAACGTTCACTGCCAATGGCGAACAGCAGGGGATGAACACCCGCAGCATCGACTGCATGAACTTCTTTGACGCCCGGAATTTCTTGGCGGATAGCCCCACCTGTCAGCTCGTGAATTAACTCACCAAACGCGGTATCTTCCTGTGGCGGCCGACCGACAACCGTAAATGGAAAGATTGCATTTTTTCTGGCGTACACTTTATGTACTCTCATTACTGGGAAAGGGTGAACCAAGCTATAATAGCCTAAATGGTCGCCAAATGGCCCCTCCGGCTTCGTCTCACCAGGGTGAATTTCACCTGTTATCACAAAGTCCGCATCATTGCTGATACAGTAACCATCCACATAGCTATAGCTGAAATGGCGTCCTGATAATAAACCTGCAACGATCATCTCACTCATTCCCTCAGGCAAAGGCATAACCGCCGATAAGGAGTGAGCGGGTGGCCCACCGATAAAACAACTCACTTTAAGCGGTTGTCCTTGGCGGTTCGCTTTTTCCTGATGTACGCCAATGCCGCGATGAATTTGATAATGAATGCCCACTTCTTTATTTAATTCATACTCATTTCCAGTCAGCTGCACACGGTACATTCCCAGATTGGAATTCATAATGCCCGGCTTGTCCGGATCTTCTGAATACACCTGCGGCAAGGTTACAAAAGCACCACCATCTCCCGGCCAATGTGTGATTAGCGGAAGATCAGAGATACTAATTTCCTGGAAACCGCTTGGCAGACCTCCTGGCTTTTTAATAGGCAATGCTTTTCTCGCGGATAATCCGGTTCCAACATATTTAAATGGATTTTTGAGTGCTTTTACGGGATCGTTGCGAAGGGCAATTACGTTATGTGTGGAGTCCCAAGTCCGCCGAAAGATAAACTTACTGCGCTCTAGCGTTCCAAAAAGGTTAGATACGGCCCGAAACTTCGAGCCTTTTACATTCTCAAATAATAATGCGGGTCCACCAGCCTCATAAACCTTTAGGTGAATCGCCGCCATCTCTAGATAAGGGTCCACTTCTTCACGAATCCGAACTAAATGTCCGTGTTTCTCTAAATCATTAACACACTCTTCTAAATTGCTATATTTCATTTCATTACTCCGATCTCTAGAAGGTTATTACAAGATTACTTGGATGCTTTAATTATACCCTGTAAGATATTAAAATAAAGCGCACGCGTACCCTATGTACTAGAACCTAACGTCTTTATCTTGTATTCTCTGGTTTCGGTTCACTCCGCAATATATTTTTAGCAGGAATACCTACTGCCGAAGCATTATCCGGCACATCCTTTACCACTACAGACATGGCCCCGATATTAACATCGTTACCAATGACAACCGGTCCAAGAATCTTGGAGCCTACTCCAATAAAAGCTCTGTCTCCAATCACAGGCTCTCCTAAGTTATTTCTCCCGCCAATCGTCACTTGATGAAAAATAGTAGCATGGCTTCCAAGCACCGCTTTAGGACTAATGATAATCCCATTTAAACCATGCGGTAAATGAAGCGCATCACCAATTTGAGCTTGAGCGTGAAGCTCTCCATTTGCAAGAATACGGACAAAAAGCACATCCATTATTCGATATAAAAGCCACAAAGGTTTTCGCACGATGCCATTCTTCACTCGATAATACACCCAATTTCCATAACGATAAGTAAACAAGGCCATAATCGTTTGAGGATTTTTCAGATTTGCTTTCCAGTCCGTTTTGAATGATTTCATCATTTTATCGTTCTCCTTTTTAGGGGCTAGGGTATGCACTGTATTCTGGAGTAATGAAGGGCAGCTGTGGATAAAACATCTGGGAGGATCGCGGGCTGGAGGGTCAGTCGGTGATTGTACTTTCACCAGTGTAAGATAGATTTTGAGATTCATCAAGCAAGTGGACAGTTCTCTCTATATAATCATCAACCGATTTAGAGGCTTGTTAAACAACAACACGCGCCGAACAAAAAGATCGGCGCGTGTTGGAAAGCATATTTTCTATTAAATCAGATCCAGAACAATCACATTTACGGAATTGGCAGCTAGCTTCACAACTGCCGTGTCTTTATCAATTACGATTTCTGTTTCGACTGGTGTAACCTTCTCATCATTTTTTCTGTTCACATTAGGTGTGTGAACCAGCGAGGCGTCTCCGGTTAAGGTAATCCGTTTACCAGTAGCAGCTACTTTTAAGCCTTTTAGATCAAGCTTCGTTGCTTTTTCTACACCATCCGCATTTACAAGCTTCACATAAAGATGCTTATCATCTTTAGTTACGGAATTATATACCTCTCTGTTATAAGCCTCAAGCTTATAATCCAGTACTTTGCTTGTTACCTTGCCATCTGTATAAGAGCAAATCAAATGTTTGCCATCTGCTCCACCATAATTAACGGTGATAGTATATTCCGTATGATCCGCAAGCTCTTCATAGCAACTGGCTCTCAGGTTACCAGCAGCGGTACTAGAGGAATAATCGCCGAGAGTATAAGCCTCAATCCCTTGCTTGTACACCTTGACTCCTGTGGCATCACCATTATAGCCAATCGCATATTCGATGACATCTTTATTTTCCGGTGAGATTTCTGTCAGACCTGCGCCTACATAGAAGCCATCTTCGCCAGAAGCTTTTTCAGCTACAACCTCTACTTTATAATTAGTCCACGCGTCATTAAGGATATACAATCCATTCAGTCCGCCATTCTGCGCTTTCAATACCAGACCTTTGGAAGGATCAATCGTATATCCGGCAGAGCCAGGAATCACTTTCCAAGCTTCATTCAGCGGCTGCGTGAAATCTTGATCCAACCAAACACTGCCATCTACATTCGAGGTCACTTTCACCCGTTTCACGATCACAGCTGATTTCCCGGCAGCCACTTCAATTCCTCCATGAGGAATGAGGTCTACCTTCTCCCCGTTGCGATAAGTCGAAAATGAGGTGCCAACCACTTTGGTTCCCAGGTATTTAGCATACAGCTGCTGAACATAATAGTTCGGTGTGTACCATACGGTCTCATCATCGAACCAGATGCAATCCGGTGTCCATCTATAGGTGCCATCTGTCAGAACCTTGTTGAACAACGGTGCCGTTGCCGCCAATCTAATCACATCAGAGTTATTCTCGAAGCTGGACATAATCGCTGCCTCAGCAACAGCTCCTGCCAATGTGTTTTTATCTGTGGAAGCATATTCACCCACAAAAACCTTTGAAGTTTCAGCCTCATCCAAGCTGCCGTCTTCCTTATAGGCTCTGTAATAGTAGTTGTAACGATCAGCATTCTCTAACAAATACTCATTGGAACGGTAGTAATGCTCATCCGCAATGGTATCCATGTAGTTCTTTTGTTTTTCGTACCAGGTAACAGTCTCTTCGATGCTCGATGTACCATCCGTAAAGCTGATTTTTTCCGAGCCCTGTAAATTTCCGCTTAGGAATTTCCAACCTTGCTGGTAAGCATCATCATCTGCCTGTGCACCCACGGTAGAGAGAATAGTCAATTCATGATCAGGATAGTTCTTCACCATATACTCATCAATCACTGTTTTAAAATATTCGAAGTTGGCAAAAAACTCTGTACCCCAGTTTTCATTCCCCACACCCAAATAACGCAGGTCAAACGCTGCTTCATGGCCCATCTTTTTACGCAATGCAGCCCACTCATTATTGTCAAAATCCATGCTAATCGCAAAATCAATCAGATCCGTAAAGTTCTTCACATAATAATCTCTTAACGCACCGCCAGCTGGATTCGCATAATCCGAACGAGCTTGACAGAGTACGCCGCAGGCCATAACCGGAAGTGGTGTTGCGTTCAAATCCTCGGCTAATTGGAAATACTCCATATATCCAAGACCCATGGTCATCATGTAGCCCCATACGTTATAGTTCTCTTTGCGCAATTCGATATCGTTGACGGACTCTTTCCAATCGTACACGTTCTCCCAAATGTGAGAACCTTCAGAAATACAACCCCCAGGGAAACGCAGGAATGTAGGATGAAGATCAACGAGTGCATTCACTAAGTCTTTTCTTAATCTATAGTTTGGATTTCCTTTATAGTTAGCATGAGCTGTAGCAGAACGTTCCTCTTCACCAGCGCCCCAAACGTCATCAGGAATTAAGGATACCATATCAATGGAGATCTCACCGTTAAAGGTTAACGCCAGCTGACCAAGCACAGTTTCAGACCCTGTTAATACAAGCTTAGAATCGACACCATACTTCTTCCAGTTGCCGTCACCGTTTACTTCAACAATTGCAGTATCGCTGATGGCTTTACCGTCTTTGTCGAGCAATTGCAAGGTAATTGTGCCTGCTGCTTCTGCCTTCGCCCAGATTGTGAAGTTGTACTTGGCATCTTCCTTAATAAACATCGAGCAGTGCTGATTGGAATCCGCAAAACCTCTATTATTAATAGTCGCGCCATCCGCTACCGTCACATAATGAGCATTCATATCTTTATCTTCGATGCCGAAGAAATCGTTTAATCCGCCTGTATTATGGACAGTCATTTTCTCTGTATCCCCAGACCATGCGTGAAGAGGTGTATAATTTCTTCCGGTGGAAGCACCATGTACACCACATACATGCGAATAGCTGTCAAAAGCAAAAGATTCGAAGGAGCGATTCTGCACTAGCTCTGCATAGATCCCACCGTCTGCTGCGTTGTTAATGTCCTCATAGAATAAACCATATAGAATTTGGCTAACATCCAAAATCTCCTGATTACCATCAATAGTTAAGGTGTATGGTGGCAAATCTTCCGGAAGCACAGACACCGTGAAGCTCTTTTCTACTGTACTAGCTCCCTTTTTCAAATGTGCTGTAAGCGTTACGCCTTGAGCAGATTGAACTCCTTTATTCACAACACCTTCATTAGAAATGACTTTGGAATCGCTGGATACCCAAGATACGTCAACTTTTCCGCCCATCAGCGAAACTGGCAACTCAATATCTTTGGTAATGATCGAGCTTGGGAAGGTTAAGTATTTATCTTTTGCAAGCTTTACGATATCTTCATCCGTCAAAGATTCGCACATGATTTCAATCACTTCATCTTGAGTTAAACCTGCTTTATATACACGGAAGTCCGAAATATAGCCGCTAAAATCAACATCTGCCGCGTATTGGGATTTCCCGATTGTATTATTGCTATAATTCTGTTGATCTTCAAAAGTAGCAAACCATGTACGCAGCTTAGCATATGTGCCACTCGAGGTTTGGCTGATCATTCCATCCGCAACTACTTCACCATTTACATACATCACAGGACCTGCACTGCTTAGTGTTCCACCTTCTGTACCTGTAACTGCAAAGGAAACATGTACCCATTCATCAGTCGCAAAGGATTTCCCTGGATCTGCGATTAAGTCTTCCCCTGCAAAACAAGTCCCCCGCAAATTGCGAGTTACGAAAATATAAGGTCCTGTTTCACCTTTACCAAAATCAAAGATTCTTTCCCATAAGCTTGAAGCTTTGCTTACATACATCCATGTCGAAATTGTAATTCCTGTATGGTCACTGACCTCTTTAAGCAGATCGTTAGGTAATGAAATATAGGATGTGCCATGTTCTCCCCCAGCAAGCGAAACAGCTTGTCTACCTGCTACGGATTTAATAGCCGGCAGCGTAGTACCTGAAGCGGTTCCATCATTGCCGTTCCCCGAGAAATCTTGACCCACATCCTCTGGATTATCAAACTTATAATGCGCAATTAGACTACCATTAATAAATTTGTTACCGTTGTCATTTTTCATAAAATATCACCTGTTATCTTTATAGTAGAAATCTTAAAAACCTAACTGTATTAGTTCATTGCCGTTTATACGAAACATAATAACATATTTTATAGTCAATTAATATATTAACCAATTAATATTTATGTGAAATAAAAGAAAACAATTTTTATAATCAAATATTACCAAATCAATCATTTATTCCATGGTAAAATATCTGTTAGTTAATAAAGGAGTGGTGAAAGTTGAGCGAAGCTGTGAATGAAAAGGCCAATTCTAGTGATTTATTTACGATTGATTGTAAAGATATTTTTCTGCGGGAATATAGTGTGGAGGATTTAGAGGAGTTTCATGCGCTTACTCTACAGCCTGAAATTATTGAATTCTTGCCAGATTGGAATGTTCCTAAAGAACAACGGTTGGACTGGTTAATAAACTATGAAATAAAAGAGAACCAGCAGTTTCTTCAAGTGATCTCAGCGGGCGGAGATATCGGAGAGCTTCGTCTTCGTTTAGGCATTATTTTAAAAGTGTCCGGTGAGTTTATTGGTTGGTGTTGTACAGGAATTAAGGAGGAATTGCCCGTTCCTAACAGAGAGATTATGTATGCCATATCCAAGGATCATCGCGGTAACGGCTACACTACTCAAGCTGCCAAGGGATTAATTAAGTATTTGTTTGATAATAGCTCTACCGATGTATTAAACGCCATTGCTCTGAAACACAATATCCCGTCTAATAGAGTCATTCAAAAATGTGGTTTCGAGCTTCTTGACGAGATTACAATTGAACATGAAGACTATAATTACTACCGGCTTTTTTCCCAGCAACAGTGGGATGAACAGGTATGATGTAAATAGCGCCTTACACTAAAAAACCTCTGTATGGGAAATGGAGATTCGGTCCATTTACCAAAACAGAGGTTTTTATTGTGAATTCATGATTGATGCTTCATGCGAAGCATTTGATCCAAAAGCTCTTTCACATCTTTTTCTGGAAAAGCTGCAAGCAGGGTTTCTTGAAAGGTATCTTGTGCACGAAGAAGCTTGTCTTCGCCAATGGCAGTCAAGGCAGTATAGATACTTCTGCGATCAGCATCACACGCTTTTCTTTCTAAAGCGCCACAGCCTTTGGCCTCAAACCGACTAACCAGTCGGGAAACTGCACTCTGGCTTAAACCCACCATAGCTTCTAGCTTCTGCAATTTCAGTTTCTTCTCCGGCGCTTCCGATAAAAATAACAGCAAATAAAATTCTTTTAAGGATAAGCCATGTTTGGCTTGTAGATTAGCTTCCAATTCATTCGTCACATTCATTTGTATATGCGTTAACGTCAACCAACTCGTTATAAGGTCATTGTTAAGAATGTCGTCCATTTTATTATTCATCTCCCGGGTGTATGGCTTTTCATGATTTTTTCCTTCTATATAATAGTACTACAATCCACAACCATACATAAAGTATAGCTTCGATACTTATACTTTATTTTATTTTAAAAAAGAGGAGAGACCGTTTCTCCAAGAAGCCGGCCCCTCCACACTTTACAATTATTTTGTTTGGACTTCAGACTTCATACCATTTATATTAGTCTTTACCCATTAATTCTTGGAAACCCGAAAGTATACTGTCTAGGAATGCCGGCATCTTTCTGAAGTTCAACCCCAGCTTCCAGCGTCCAGTATGGATTTCTCAACATGCCCCGGCCCACGGCAACAAGATCAGCTTCCTCATTCCCAATCACGGCATTAGCAAGTACAGGCTCATCCAATCTGCCAACCGCAATAACCGGAACATTCAAGCCATACTTGATTTCTCTAGCCAAAGGAACCTGATAAGCTGCATGCGTCCCTGGTTTCCCGGCAGCTGCGATAGGACCTTCACCACCTGCACTGATATGGAAAATATCTGCGCCCGCTTCTTTGTAAGCTTTACTAAATTCCAAGCTTTCTTTGATACCGTACCCGCCCTCAACATATTCTTGGGCGGAGATACGCATAATCAATGGCATTCCTTCCGGCATTTCACTTTTTGCTGCGCGAATGACTTCTGTACCAAACAGTGTTAAATCCTTGCCGTATTCATCTGTTCTTTGATTGGTTAGAGGGGAATGGAACTGATGAATAAGATAACCATGCGCTCCATGAAGCTCGATAACATCAAATCCCGCTTGTATCGCCCGCTTCACGCCCAACCGGAATTTCTCAACCATAGCTTTCACTTCTTCAGTTGTTAATGCACGTGGTGTTTTGGAGTCAGCGTCAAAAGGAACGTTAGATGAGGATACAGGAACTGCTGCATCTTCTGCTTTACGTCCGGCGTGTGCAATTTGAATACCTACTTTAGCGCCATAAGAATGACAAGCTTCAACGATTCTGGCCAGTGCAGGAATTTGCTCATCAGACCAAATGCCAAGATCAAAATCAGTAATCCGTCCATCAGGCTCCACGTCCGTCATTTCAATAATAATTAATCCGGTTCCGCCAACGGCGCGACTTACGTAATGATTATAATGCCAATCCGTAGCAATTCCGTCTTTGTTAGACACTGAATATTGACACATCGGAGGCATAACCACGCGGTTCTTCAGCTTCAAATCCTTCAATTCATACGGGGTGAACAAGTCCTTCATGATATCTCTCCTCTTTATAAAAAACTAAGTATAGTATGATCAATGCTACCAGTGAACATGAGTTTCTAAGTTCATCTTATATATTTTTATAAATGCATGCTCATGCATGTATATTATTATAGAACAGCGATGGTGTCAACCGTGAATAATCTTCTGCTTAATGGAAACTCCATGTATTGTTGAAACTTCTACCTTGAGGTAATATATGGATATCTATTTTTCTTTGAAAGGATGACCTCACTCGTGGACAAAAAGCTCTTACAATCGCATAGTATTTTCCCTACCTTGAATATTGAGCAAACTGCTGCCTTCTACAGCCAGTACTTAGGTTTTAAAGCTGTGCCCTATTTAGATACACAAGAACCACATCTTTGTTTGTATCGCGACGATACAGAGATTATCCTTACGCAATCCCATGGACAAAAGGTCATTCCCAATCGAGAGTTGTACGGTTATGGATACGATGCCTATTTTATTACGAAGCAGCAAGAAGAGTTGGAGAAGGAGTTCGAAGCCGCCGGTGTTCATATTGTTCGTTCTTTATCAAACACCGATTATAATAACAAAGAATTTGTGATCGAAGATGTAGATGGTCGCTGGATTGCTTTTGGAATCAAAAAATAAAAAAAACGGCTCTCAGCCGTTTTTTCTTGTATTTAAAAGAGTCCCCATAACTTCTTACAACTATTTTTACGGGAAGGATCCAAAACATCCGTAACCCCAATCTTATTTAACTTGTGTAGTAACTCTTCCTCGCTATGCTTGATTTTATAATCTAACTCCTCCCCATAGAGCGGAATTAACGTATAAAAGTGCACCACTTTCTCACGGGTCATTTCTAAATTAAAGAAACCGGCTTTATCTTTTACATCTGGAACCCAAACGAACATCCCTTGAAATCCTGTATCCTCACTATAAGGCTGGGCGGGATTACCGTTCACAAGCGTATGCCCCATATAAAGCCATGTATTATATTCATGCGGAAACCTAGCCATTGTTTTCAGGGCCCGAATCGGCCAATAATTCCGTTCATCCTTAAACGCCTCATCCGACAGCTTCCAGGTAGGAGGGAGACAAATCATTATTTCAGCATATTGATATTCTTCTGCACCTTCTGGCACCGTCATCGGTAATTCGCTCATTCCAGAAGTAATTAAAGTATAGAAGTTCCGCTCAGGCGTCGGATCAAGAATTAGAATATCTATCGACAGAACACCTGAAATAATTTCTTTAAAAACATTATCAATAACACCTATGTATTTTTCAATATGATTACATATTTTCTCATTAGACTGAGCAGAATGCATTCATAATTCCCTCCCTTATATATGTTTATCGGTATAAACAAAGGAGAGTTTATTGCTAATTTACAGAATTTCTTCTCCACTACCATGGATCTCACAAAAATCTTTATGAACACTACTAATTAATGCCGAATAACCTTGCCCCTGATCTAAAAGATGTTCCAAAAGGAACTTACTTATAAGCTCATTTAAGCAAGTATGCATTTCACAGGTTCTTTGTTTTAAAGTCTCTCCTTCCTCAAAAAGGGGCAGATCGCTAAATGACATATGTGTAGCATTTCGTATTTTTAGAAAAGATTTATATCCGTTCCAATTCTGAAAAAGCGCCTCTTGTCCTTTGATGAAATCATTTGCCAGTTTCTCCTGTAATATATTACTTAAGGATTCTAAGGTCGAGGCCTTTTGCCTTAATACAAGAAGCGGCACAGTATTGTTCTTCTCTTCATTCTCAATATATAAGTGCATGCTTGCATCTAATAAAATAGCAGCTTTAATTCTATCGTCTTCCATAGTTAAATCTAATGCAGTAGCACCGCCGATGGAATGGCCGATAATACCAATCTTATTCATATCAAATAAGCCCTTCACATCTTTATCCATAGAATTAAGCGTGGACAGGTGATCCAGAACGTATTGAATATCTTTTTTTCGAATGGAGATTAAGTTATGTAAATCGATATAATCCGCAGCTTTTATTTGCCTCATGGCTTCGGATTGATTAATAAATCCACCACTAGGGCAAACAGTAAACATAGCTTCGTACGCAGCACTGACCGTTACCACTATGAAACCTTGCTTAGCCAACGCTTCTATATTATAAATATACATATCTCTATCTAAACCTAATGCAGGTGAATAGATGATGACTGGATAGGAGCGTTTGGATTTGCTTTGAAAGGTTCGATCGCTGATTGAGGTTGATAATGTATTTATGATTTCCATATTCATGCCAATATCTTGTAGAAGCTCTCTCGCCTGTTGTTCACAGGGCCCGAAAAGCTCCATATACTTCATTGCAGATGCGTTTTTATTTAATACACCCTCTGTATCCGGATAATAAATACTTATAACTATTTTCCTTCCCTCTGACTCTTCTTGGAACGTTTCCGTGCGTGTGTAATCCTTCAATAATTCAACTTTTCGAAAAACTCCCATTGCTCCACCCCATTCTTCCTAATATTCTATATTTTAATTGATTTTCCCATTTACTGAAATGCAATCTCCTTAATGTCCATAATAATGTCGATTACAATGAATGGAATGAAGCTGTATGAACGGTTATAATACCTAAGTGCATAAGAAATCTCTAAAAACTTCAGGGATGTGGAAAATTTAATGGTGAATAATTCAGCATATACACTTTATTTACGTGAGGATTGGAAAAAACTAAGCGATTTCACCGCTATCCAATTATCAGAAGAAGAACTTATGGAAGTCCAAAGTATTAATGAAAAAATCTCCAGCGAGGATGTTAACGAGGTCTATCTTCCTCTGTCCAATCTGCTAAATCTGCAACTTCTATCTGCTCATAAATTTAATGAATCTATAAATCACTTTCTGAACAATGATGTAAAAAAAGGTCCATTTATCATAGGCATCGCGGGAAGTGTCGCTGTTGGCAAAAGCACTACGGCCAGACTCCTACAAAAACTTCTCTCACAATTACCTTCCCATCCAAAGGTGGATTTAGTTACGACTGATGGGTTTCTACATCCCAACGCAGAGCTGGAAAAGCGCGGTATAATGACGAAAAAGGGCTTTCCTGAAAGCTACGACACGCGTAGTTTAATTTCTTTTTTAACGGATGTGAAGTCTGGGGTGCCGCGGGTCCAAAGCCCTGTATACTCTCACTTAACTTATGATATTGTGCCAGATGAATATATTACGATTGAGAATCCGGATATTCTAATTGTTGAGGGCTTAAATGTTCTTCAGACTGCGATTACAAATAATCATAATATGCCTAACTATTTTGTATCTGATTTTTTTGATTTTTCTATTTATGTGGATGCTGATGTAAACGATATCGAGACATGGTACATTGATCGGTTTATTAAGCTCAGAGATACTGCCTTCCAAGATGAACAATCTTATTTCAAAAAATATGCACAGCTGTCTCTAGAGGAATCTATTGAAATCTCAAAGCGGATCTGGAAAGAAATAAACTACGTTAATTTGCAGCAAAATATTCTGCCCACCCGAAATCGTGCGGATCTTATAATACATAAGGACAACAATCATCACGTAGATCGAATTAAGCTGCGAAAATAAAGATTGAAGTCCTTAGCCGACCAAGTTGCTGAGATTCAGCACTTGGTTTTTTTGGTGCTCACATCAAATTGGGTGAATATTCTGGGTTTAATGTCTCTGTCCTCTGATCAAGGCGAACGTATACTGTGGTACATTCGTACACAAACGTGAAGAGAGGATAAATCAAATGATCGATATCGCCTTGGCTTTTCAAGATAAGGATGGGAAATATGCTGAACATGCCGGAGTCGTTCTAGCGTCAATTTTTCATCATACGAGTTCCCCAATTCATATTCATATTTTACATGATGTTTCTTTAAGTGAAACTAATAAGCGCAGGCTTAGCGCATTAACTACAAAACATAATCATACCCTTAGCTTTTATTCAATCACTATGCCCGATGATCTAACTCAGGTGTTAGCCAATGTTAACTCCATTAATGTATGGACGCAGGCATGTATGTATCGATTGCTTCTTCCTGCACTAATACCCGTGGACAAAATCATCTATCTGGACTGCGATGTATTAGTGAATATGGACATAACTGAATTATGGCAGGTTGAACTGGATGACAAGTATTTGGCCGCAATTTGGGACCAAGGGATTAGAGAGGTTGCTCATATTGTGAGCGCTAAGGGATTAAATCCTGAGCTTTATTTTAATTCCGGAGTGATTTTATTTTCTTTGCATAATATCCGCCAGAATACCAACTGGTACGAAGAAATGCTAACCTTCCTACGTACCTTTCCTGATGTCACCATGCCAGATCAGGATGTTCTGAATGCGGTTTTTGGTGGGAATTACCTCCCCCTTGATATCCGTTTTAATTCGTTCAACACAAACATTCCGGACCATGATTTCACTAACAAAATCATCCATTTTGCCGGAGATGATAAATGCTGGAATAAAGATTCCGCGGGTTCATCCCTATATCAGCAATTCCTAAAGCTAACCCCTTGGAGAATCACTAGAGCCAAAATCAGACGAAGAAAACGGAAAAGCAGCCCTTTAAAACCACACCTCACCCGAAAAAGAAACAAGCAGAAAATAAAAATTGTTCAGTTGAACTTAACCCCTATTTTTTTATCCGATTTAAAACAAATTAGACCGATTAGACCGATTAGAAAAAGCCCCATTTGATATGGGGCGGCATTCTTTAGTTCACTTTCGTAAAAAACCATTTCTGAGCATCACTCCCGTTATCTGTCCACTGCTGGACAGCTGCGCCATCGGCTGTTGATGCTCCGGATACATCCATGGCTAATCCGCTCACTTTTGAAATAAGTTTATAATAGCCCCCTCCGACATCAATAATGCTCCATCGCTGAGCGTTGGTACCATTGTCATCCCACTGCTGCAGCTGTACACCGCTCGCGGTTGATGAGTTTGGCACATCCAACACTTTTCCACTATGCACTGCCGTAAGCTTGTAATAACCGTCGCCTGTACTCTCCACTTTAAATTTCTGATTATTGGCAGTGTAATTGGTCCATTGCTGCATTTTCGCCCCGCTTGCTGTGGATACATCCACTACGTCCAGAACCTTACCACTAGCCTTGTCAGCTAAAGTGTAAATCCCACCACTAACAATGCTTGAGGTAGGCGCAGCCTGATACACCCGTACGTAATCAACCAGCATTTGAGCTGGGAAAGCAGTTGAAGCATTTGGACTTCCCGGCCAATTTCCACCCACGGCAAGGTTTAGCAGGATGAAGAAAGGTTTCTGGAACTCCTCCGTATTTCCGGTTCCGTTCTCAATATAAAAAGCATTAAATGGGTTGCCGTCTACAAACCATCTTATATAATTCGCATCCCATTCCACGCTGTACACATGGTACTGTGAGAAATCGAGGTTACCAGACACCTGACCGTACTCGGCATGCCCATTGGCATCCCAATGTACCGTCCCATTAACAAAAGCATTATTGTTCACACGCTCCATAATATCTGTTTCCCCAGATTTCGGCCAACCCACTGAATCAATATTTGCCCCAAGCATCCAAAATGCTGGCCAGAGCCCCTGTCCTGAAGGCAATTTGATTCTAGCTTCGATTTTTCCGTAGGTGAAGCTTTTGAGTCCCTGTGTTTTGATCCGTGCAGAGGTATAATTCATCCCCCCGTACGACTCCTTTTGTGCAGTTATCACTAAATTCCCACCCGTTACCTGCAGGTTCTGCGGGCGACTGGTATAATACTGAAGCTCATTGTTTCCCCAACCTCCGCTACCCGTACCTATTTCCGCCGACCAATTATTAGTGTTCAGAGAATTCCCATCAAATTCATCGCTCCATGCCAGATTCCAGCTTGATGCCGCGCTTGAACTCCCTGTAGGTACCCAAGCAATTAAGAGGGTGAACAGCAGAAATAGACTTAACATTTTTCCTTTTCGTAACATCGTCTTTCCTCCTACTGATTTCATTGCGCGGCGCGCTCGCACATTTGAAACCGGTTTCGAATATTGGATAAAACAAAACGTTATCCCATAAACAGCTATAACAGCCGGAGTCAGGTTAACGCCTCGCTTCATTTGATGTGTACGTCTTTTCTAAACGCAATATGCCAACATTTCGATTAAAGGGACCATTTTCCATAGTTCTGCATGCTTAATGTCCAGGTTTTCTCTGCGTATTTCACCGTCGCCATACTCTCAGAGAGCGTCCATGCTATACCAACATACTGATCCATGTGATCGTCAAGGAATGATTTCCAATGTTGTCCTCCGTCTATCGTTATAAATAACAATGTATGTTCTTTTTCAACGGGCCGAGTAATTAAGATTCCTTGATCCTTCGTAAGAAAGAGGGGAGGATAAGCATAGATTTGCGAGTTTACTAACTCACCCGGCACTGTGACTGTCTGTTCACTCCAGGTAACTCCACCATCCATTGTTTTATATAAACCAACCTTTCCCTCCCATGGAGCATTCGTTGTAATCCAGCCTTCTTTTTCATTAACAAAAGTAAGTCCCGATTTCACCCCGCTAGGAAGAGTACTTCCTGCTTGTAAGCTATCCCCAATCTCCTTCCAAGTCTCTCCCCCATCACTAGTTGCATAAAGCTCCATATCTTCGCGTGACATCCCTTGAAAATGATAGACTGCTTTCCAACCTATATTTTTGTTGAGGAACACAGTATCTTCTCTGCGGTTATCTGAAGAATCAGTATCAGAATTCAAATTTGTATTTGGATTAGGATTAGGATTAGGAGAAGGAGAAGTTTCCTGATTAGAAGTTGGATGAGGGATTGGAGTGGTATTGGAACAACCAGATGCTATCACTGCAGCAATTAGTAGTATTGAAACTAGATATTTCATCTTGTTACCACGCCTTCGTTTATTTTTCTAAAAAAGTATAGTGGTGCTGTGCATATAGCTTCGTCCGCAAACGTATTCAGTAAATGAAATTTTATCCTAAAATATCTGAAAAGTATTTACAGTTTCTTTATATAATCCAGCTACACCAAGGCCTATCGGACCGAGGAGACGTTATTGGTTCATTTTCAAGAGAATTCTTCTGTTAACGGACTGAGATGCAACTATTTGGCTAATTCTCCTACTTTTATCGGCGATAAACAGACAATAAGGGCTATACGGTCCGCGAGTTCGGTAAATAGAGCTAAAAAGCAAAGATAAGCGCTATACAGTCCGAAGATGAAGTGAACGAAACCTTCAAGCAGCAGGTTATCAGCCTATAGTAGATATGAATGAATTCATTGAGCAAGGATCTACTCTTTTGAATGTCAAAAGAAAAAGAAACGGCATTTCTGCCGTTTCTTTGGGTTATGGATGGTCAGGGCTCAGAGCCTGTTTTACTCCAATCCATGTTCTCTGCGGATGTTATACATACCCTGAACAAGCAGCTCAGATGGATCCCGGTTCAATTGCAAATGGGTCAGCAACAGATGAAGCGGGAATGCACATACGTTATTCCCATCGGTGATCGCTGGAAATCCAGCCTCGAAGACTGGTCCCAATTTCTCGTTCCAAGCTAGCCCGACATGCACTTTTTCTGGAGCAAATTCTTGGGTAATTTCCTCAATACAAAGCGGAACTAACACATTGTCAATGATCCCTTTTGCTTCTTCTTCACTTGCTGGTGGTTTTGGAAGTGTTTTGCCTCCCTCAATTTTCATCAGCTCAACGAAGAATGAGGCCATCCATGCTGCCGGATCCTTACCCGACTGGAATCTTGCAATTAACTCGCGCAGAAAAAATCCGCAGGAATACACCTGATCTAATTCAGTTTTCACGTGAAAAACAAAAACAGGACCGTAGGCTTCCATGTTCAATACTTGTCCTTCAACATCTTTAAAGTGTACTCTCAATGCTACAAGGCCGTTATGGTGAACAGCCTTTAGCAGCTGTGCCATATCCTCTTCAGACATTTCTGTATTATCATTTACTTCCTCATTCTCATTTGTTATTTCATTTTCATTAGTCGTCTCATTGTTCATTTTATAATTCCCTCCCATACCTATCATACCATCTAGCGAATTGAACGAACACTTTATAATAGAACAATTTCTACCAGATTGCAGAGAAAACAAAAAAACGGCAGCTTTGCCGTTTCTCTGTTCGTCTCGCTGGAGCTCAATAGCTAGATCATATCCCTTACTTTCTTCACTATTTTACCAGTTAATTGATTAATATCCCCCTCATTTAACTTATAAGCTGAGGTATCTTTACGTGCAGGTTTGTGATCTGCCGATATCAGATCTGCGATATGCTGCTCGATGAATACAACAGGATCTGCTCCAGTTCTTTTTCTGAGCTCCCCTGGCACCTTCGGATTTGGACCGTCAGCTCCGCCACTGATTGAAAGGTAACCATACTTTTGCGGATTTTTCTTCAAATCCTTTAAATAGGCACGGAGCGGTGTGGCCACTTTCCCCATCCAAACCGGTCCAAAAAATAGGATAATATCATATTTTCCTATTTGCTCAGGCTTCGGTTGAACCAACGGTATCCTGTCAAAAATCATATCGAAGGTAATCCTACCGAGTGTTCGGGGTTTGGCTTCCGAGATTCGGATATGTTCAGCCGACAACGCATTCGCCACACTCCTTGCTAATGCTTCATTATTACCTGTGAATGAATACGAAATGACTGCAATGTTCATATAAATTCTCCTTAAAATGAATTATTTCGTCTCCGCCTGCTGTAGGGCATTTTCGAGTGCCTTAAGATGTATTTTAGAGGTAAGCGTTGCCCCGCTGATAACGTCCACCTGAAGAGACTGCGATTCAATCACATGACTAAACAAATCACCAATGCCTAGACCATCCTTCAGTTCAGCAGGGTTCCCTGTTTTGTCCAAGGCACCTTTGAGTATTTTTATATCTGTCAGCCGTTCAGCAGATATTATTGCCCTCACCTTGGTATCTCTGGAATGATCTTTGATGCCAATGTATTCCCCCACATAGGTACCCTCCCGCAGATTCTGTATATCTATGACGTTGATAGTAAGCTGCTGAACCTCATGCCTTCCCGGAGCAGTCAAGAGAATACCACCTATCCAACCTATGACTGTAATCACGCATAGAATGCTGAGAACAATAATCCATTTATTGAATTTTCGCTTTTTTCCTCTTCTCTTACTCACCTGCTTGCCTCCTCCTTTGGATTTCAATTTCGAATGAATATTTAATTATTCATTCATTATACAAGAAAAAAAAACTGCACCATAAGTGTATTAGGGGCAGTCTGTCAAACCCTTCATGATTAGTTCCAGCATATTGTCCAGAAGTTGTGGAAAGTGCTCCAGCCCGATTTCTTCCTTGTGGGTTTCCACATTAATCATTGCGGCGAAAATCATCATAATCATTTTACTATCCATATCGCTGCGCATTTTACCATCGGCTTGCCACTGCTTAATGATTTCATGGAAGCTATCATACAAGAAGTCGTTTACCTGAATGTTGGTTTCTTCCCGGTACAACTGTTCGATTTTTGCGAAAACACTTTTGTTATACCATTCCTTAAGAATGGGGTTGGCTATCATACCTTCCAAATTAAGCGCCATCATCTGCCGTATTACTGCCAGTGGGCTTTGGCTCATATCGAGCGATTGCATACAGCTTTTTTTGAGCTTTTCGTTTTCCTCTAAAAAAATATCCATAAAAAGCTTTTCCTTAGAGGGATAATAGTTGTAAAAACTTCCTACAGCTATTCCAGCCATTTTGGTAATGCCAGAAACATTAGTATCTTTAAAGCCTTTATTGCTAAATAGCTCTTTCGCGCATTCGTATATCTTTGTTTTTTTGTCTTCCACTTTTCGTCTCTCCGTGAATGAATAATTATTTTTTCATTCATATCATAGTGTTAACAGCTTGGTATGTCAATGCAAAAATAGATCACCAAAAGCATTAACATCTATAGCATCACCCAAATTAGGTTGGAGTGCCCTCTTATTGCGCAAGAATTAGAAAAATTCTGACTAATCATTCTAATCTTTGCCAAAATGCTTAATTACAACATTATTAAAAATCGCGGTGCCACCTTCAGAAAACAAGGTAATGCCTTGATCATTTATTTCCGGGAAAATTTCATTAGAAAATACAATTTCACCATCATCTATAAAAACTTCAATACTTGTTCTATCCACAAGGATCTTCAGATGCACTTTTTTCTTGTTCACATCAAAGGGGGCCTTGCTTTCAAGATATCTGTCACTCTTATCAGGTTGTCCAGTAAAGGCTCTGTTAACATAAGAATATTGTCCTTCAACAAACACTCCTACATCCACATGGCGCGTCTTATCTGCTGATTCACGAAGTCTTAAGCCTACATTGGTAATCTCTGACCAAGATAGATCTGCATCGAGCTGGTAATTTTCACCTGTGATATCAAGTGTTGACGAGCCGTTCACTTTTATTTTTTGCAAGGAATCCGTTGAAGTTACCATTTGATCTAATGCTTCGATGGGCTGTGATACTAACTGATACGATTGCTCTTCATCTCGTGTTAATTTTATTTGACGTACGATTGAATCCATTCCGTTAAAACCTTCGTTAAGATTGGGGGTAACATGAGGGTAATCCCAATTATTCATCCAGGCCAAAGCATATCGATGATTGTATTGATCCTTATCCTTTCCCTCTTCAAACGTTACAGCACCATACCAATCAAATCCATAATCTAGCCACTGTGGTTCATGATAATCCGTGATAAATTCATTCCCATTAAAATCTCCAGTCCAGTAGGCATACGTGTTGGGTTTACCTATCGACTTACCATTTGCACTGACCCCAAGAACCCATTTATAAGTGCCATCATTCGCCCGCATCATATAGAAGTCAGGACACTCCACAATTCCGATATTTTCTGTTTCGAAGCCGCTTGTGTAGTGCCAATCCTTTAAATTGTCAGACTCGTAAAAGCCTACTTTCGTACCTTCGGCTAGTGTCATCACCCATTTATGAGAATGTTGATCCCATATTATCTTCGGATCTCTGAAATCTTCTGTGCCCGGATTTGGCAAAATAGGATCATCACTATATGATTTAAACGTCAGCCCACGATCCGTACTGAACCATAAATATTGTTCTTGCTTCCCCGCCTCTGCAGAGGGCTGTGTTAAAATCGCCACAATTGCCCCTTCGCCAAAACCTGCTGTATTGCTATCGTCAACAACAACAGATCCTGACCAGGGATCACCATTGGGTGTTGTATATTTTGGAATCGCAACGCCTTCATCTGTCCAGCTCACCAAATCCGTTGATGTGGCATGTCTCCATTCTGTACCATTTCCATCCGGGTAATCAGCATTATAGAGATAATAGTAATGATATTTACCATCAAAATAAATGGGCTTCTGCGGATCGTTTTTCCAATGCTCAGGTACAGTGAAATGATAGCTAGCCCGAGTGGTAGGTTTATGATCAGGAACGTCGGTCCCCGGCTTATTCTTCTCTCCAGCGCCATAAGTTACTAATACTATTGTCACAATACAAATTAAACAAAGGATTAATATAGTGATTCCTATCATTTTTTTCTTATTCAAAATATACCTCGCTTTTTTCACATTGCTTATAAAAAGAAAAGTAAACGCCAACTACATCGGCATTTACTTTGTAAATAATTAATACGGTTTGTTACCTTTAAGTGTCAATTGCCCTTGTTCCAAAATGCTGTTCGGTATAACTGAAGTCTTGGAGCCTTTAATATTCAGCACAAAGCTTGGGGCAAAAGTGGAATGATGATCCCCAAAGTAACCTCTATTCGTCATGTAACTTGTGATGACTACATTATTCCCTTTCACTTGCGGAATCGCAAAGTGAGCATAAGTCCAGGTAATATCATAAGGATTAAGATCTTGATGGAGGACAAGTCCTGTACCATTTAATGGTTTATACGGTCCGTTTAAAGAATTAGATACGTACCCGAGCATGTAGATGTCTTCATCATCAATGCCATCAATGAACATTTTAGAACCTCTTGAGCTTGTGAACAGATACCACTTGCCATTCAATTTAAATATGTTCGCACGTTCAATTTCATCTGTCACGGTATTGGAGGCAAGTAGCGGCTTCATTTCTTTTTTGAATGTATAATCATTATTTAATTCAATGATACCAAGCGCACCATTCGCGGTTTCCGCAGATGTTTTGTCAGCACTGCTTAGTAATTTCTTTTTCTCCGCTTGGAAGAAGGCATTGCTATTACCATAATAAGCTTTGTTAAAGAGAGATTCTTCACCCTGGTAACCCGTAGTTGTCCCTGTATTTGCTTCAAACACAAGATACTTGTGGCCTTTATCCTCCACATAGTGAGGATCTCTTAAGGTATGATTATCGTCGTAATCGCCTTTGCTGAAACCGGTGATATCAAGACTTTGATAAATTTCACCTTGATTACCGTCATAGATGGATTTCATATCTTCTACGCCATCAATCTTAAGGGTATCCCCATCCGGGGCAGAGACATTAATTTGAGCTGTAGTTAAAGTTTGTTTCCCGTAAAATCCGCGATCTGGATCCCAAGGATGACGATTGGTGTAGAACAAGCGAACTTTGCCATCAGATGTCATGGTTGCTGAACCGGACCATTCTTCGGCTTGATTGTTTAAAACATAATCATCAGGTACAAGTTTGTCACTATCCTTAAACACCCGGCCGGCATTCTTCCAGCTGCTGATAGAGTTGTCTCCTTCTTTCTTATAGAACAAATAAATAAATGTGTCTGATCCGTTATTAGGGTCGCCCGCCAGACCAAAAACAATTTGATACCCCTTATAACTTGCTGCAGTTCCATCTGCATTTTGCAGCGGCCAAGTATCCCAAACATCCATTTCAATTTTGTTTCCATTCTCATCGAACTTAACGGCTGCAGGAATGTTCTTAATCGTTGAAGCATCAAATTTTGGGACTTGGAATTGATTACTATTTTGTTGTTTGGGTAATTTCAACATGTCAGCGCGAGTGATATGAGAGAAACCGTAGTCATTGTACTCCGGCTTGTTCGGCTTGTTATTTCCTTTCGCAAAGGTTTGAGTAGCTCCACCTAACATTAAAGCAGCTGTAAAGGTTAGGATTGTTGTTTGTTTAATCATTTTCTTGAAATTCATCATCTAACTCCTCTTATACTTTAAATTTGGGTTTCGGTCTTCCTTTGTGCTGTTCCCCTTTTAAATTCTAATGAAGAGTAGACGTTATGAGTATGTCGTGAATTGATGCATTTACAGGGTTATATTGATTTGGTTTTATTACTTCACATGGCTATCCCACGATTTTTGAAGCTCTTGAAGCAATTGATCCCGATTGATTTGCTCTCCTACATAAGCTTGCATAAGATAGCCAAACTCCTCTCTTGCTCTGGGAGGGAATTTGAACCAATTCCAAGATAATGTTTTCTGCTCATCGACGTATCGCATAAGATCTTTTACAAGCGCTCCCGAACGGTCCGTCTCTATATTTTTAAAAGCTGAAATAAAATGAAAGCGATCCTTCATGAACTTTTTCCCTGTTTCCGAGGAAACCATCCAGTTCAAAAACTTTTTGGCTTCCTTCTTCTTTTCTGGCGAAGATTCTTTATTAACAGCCCAATTATTAGATATCCCTACTGGCAACGCATTGTTTTCGGCACCATCATTAATAGGCATGGGTAAAAAACCGATATTCATATTCGGCGATATTTGATCAATTTTAGACTGAACCCAATTCCCTTGTTTAAGAATCGCCGTTCTCCCTGTTGCAAATAACTCAACTTCCGAATTATAATCTGTTGTCAAAAAATTTTCGTTACCATATTGTACGGTCAAATCCAGCATCCGAATGACATCTTTAACTTCCTTATTCTCTCGAAAAGATTGTGTTCCGTTGTTTAACCCTTGAATAAAAGCATCCGGCTCCTCCTGTTGTGCAATAGCAATATTCAACAGAAGTACAAAAAACCAATGATCGGAATACCCAACAGAAAAAGGAGTCACACCTATAGCCTTCAGCTTTTTCGCCGCCACTTTTAATTCAGTAAACGTTGTCGGGAGAGGAGTAACCCCAGCCTTTGCGAATAAATCCTTATTATAAATAAAACCGTAGCCTTCAAAATTGATCGGCATCCCGTATATTTTCCCGTCCATCTTCATCGGTTCTAGCGCCTCGTCATAAGCCTGTTCCACCCAGGGTTGATCCGATAAATCTTCAAGATATCTACTCCATGCCCTCGCTTCTTCATAACCGCCATTTGGAAAAATATCCGGACCAACATTGGCCGCAAACCTCGCCTTTAGCTCATCAAGGTAGTTAGCTCCTCCGCCAAAGGTTAGAATTTCCACGTTAATATTCGGGTTTTCCTTTTCATATTCCTTAACCATCTGCTCGAATTCTATAGAAATTTCCACTTTAGGATTCAGTACCTCCAAAGTGACTGTCTTATCCGCTACCTTCAAATCCGCTTCCTTCAGTGGACGTGTATGCGCACCACATGAAGAAAGCGTTAGCGTAATCAACCCCACGATAATCATTTGAACCCTTTTTATTTTCATAATTCCCCCAGATGCATTCAACAATGAACTTATGTATTGGCTATCCTGACTTCCGCGTCTATTTCTCTTGCTCCCTGTGAATTACGATATTCAGCAGGCGTCATACCGACGTTTTTTTTGAACAGCTTAGAGAAATAAATCTCATCTTGATACCCTAGCTTTAAGGCAATCGAGTACATCTTTTCATCCGATTCCAGTAACCACTGTTTCGCTTGATTTATTCGTAAATGAATGACGTAGTTAGTAAGAGTCATCCCTACTTCTTGCTTAAATCTCCGCGAGATATGTTCTCGGCTCAGAAAAAAACGGGTGGATAATTTGTCCAAACTTAACTCTTCCATATAATGCTCATCAACAAATGCGACAATATCATTCATACGCCTAACATCATCTAAATCCGCCAAACGATGGATTGCTCTAAAATTTTGTTCAGCCATAGACCTTTGTGCAGATTGAAAAGATAAGGATATCTCTGCGAGCGATTGAATGGAAGGGCCACTAACCAAACGAACAGGTATATCAAAATGCTGGGTAATCCATTCCTCTATCGGGAAAAACTGTCCATGAAGGGACAGAATCACACAGACATTAGGATCATTTTGAAGCGTAAATGCATTTCCCCACTCCCGTGTAACCAGTTCTTCGGTCAAAAGCTGAATGTATGGCTCCGAATAATGAGATTGGTAAAAATACATCATGGTGAAGTCGTATACGTCTGCCTGTGGGAGAGCTGAGGCAATTTCGCCTGCATCAAAAGCTTCACCGTTACAAGCAGCAGTAATCTCCCTGTTTAAGCGAAATATTTTTACTTCTTCATAAAATCCGGACTCCATATTGCGACGTTCTCCCTCTTCTTGTTCCCAGGCTCTCAACGCCCCTTCTAAAGTTTCATTCAGCATTTTCTCTTCAATTGGCTTCATCAAATAATCAAAGCATCCCAGCTTAAACGCTTTACGCATGAAACAATAATCGTCAAACCCAGAAATCATAATCACTTTTCCCGGATAGTCTTTAGCAGCCAACCACTCGATTAACTCCATCCCGCTATTTTTGGGCATTTTAACATCTGTCATTATGATCTCTGGAGATTTCTGCTCAATCAACGCCTTAGCCTCGAGACCATTTCTGGCTTCCAGCACTTCGGTAATCCCGTATTGCTCCCACCGTCCCAAAAAACGGATGATTTTTCTAACATTAGACTCATCATCTACAATAAGAGCTTTCATAAACGTTACTTCTCCTTTAGGTAGAGTGGAATTACTAGCCGTACAGTGAACCCTTGTCCCTGCATTGAATCCAGTTTGATTCCCGCTGTGTGATCGAAATGAAGAACCAAGCGATCATGAATGTTTTTTAACCCGATATGTGCAAAAGAAGGATTGCCTTCGTTAACCGGTGTGTAGAGATTATTTTTTAATGCCTCAAGTTCATCATCCGTCACGCTGTTTCCGTTATTTTCTACGACTAGATTCAAATATTCACCTTGTATTTCACCATAAATATGGATGTAAGCTTGTTCATAGCCCTCGTCATAACAGTGCTTAAAAAAGTTCTCAACGAGCGGCTGCAGGATCATACTGGGAACCGGAATATCAAAAATATCTTTAGGTATATCAATGGAATAGCTAAAATCAGTCTGAAAACGTTCCGCTTGAAGATTCAAATAAGCCTGTACATAATCCACTTCGCTTTGAACCGTCGCCTTCTGATCCACACGAATCGAGTACCGCATCATTTTGGATAAAGAGGTAATCAGTTGATATACTTTTGGAGATTCAGAGAGTAGGGCAACAGCAGCAATGGATTGTAAAGAATTAAATAAAAAGTGCGGATTAATCTGCGACTTTAGCGCCCTATGCTGATTTTTCCTGTTCTCTATCTCAAGCTTATACTCCCGGTCAATGTGACGGTTGATCCGATTCATCATCTCCTTGATATGTCTTTCTAGAATACCGATTTCGTCCTCCCGCATATCGTCGAATGGGGCATTCATATTCCTCCCCTCGATGCGCTGGACTTTTTGACTAAGCAATTTTATCGGCCGTGTAAATCCATATGAAATGATTGTTATCATTATCAAGCCCAGTCCACCTACAACCACACCTACAATGATGTTTGTATAGGCGGTTTTCCTTACATCTTCAAATAAAAAAGAGCTCGGGGTTACCTTAGCAAAATGCCACTCTTTTATCGGTTCCTGCAATGTTCTAGTAAACACAATATCTCCTTCTGGAGATTTAGTATCTGCCTGTGCCGGACTTATTTTCCTTTGCAGTTCATCAGGAACGGTTTTGCCTATCCATGTTTCATCACTGGCGTAAATGACATGATCCTCCGCATCGGAAAGCCACACGCTCTCTTTATTTTTCTGTAGAAAATGATTAGCGATATGAGCAATCTTGTCCAAATCAATATCTATAGTGATGACGCCCAGAAATTCCTGCGTTAGGACATCCACAATTTTGTGATGAACCGTCAAGACCATCGTTTTATCCGAAGGAGGCATAATGGAGGTATCGTTATAGTTCTCAATCAGATGCGGAGCTTCAATAAGATAATTGCTATTAGAGCTCATCAGCTTCTGAATGGAAGCTTGCTGTAATAAATCCGGATTCCTTTTACGGGAACTTAACATGGCATTATAAACTGTAAATGAGCTTTTCCCTTCGTTTATGAATAAACGAATCTGACGAATTTCACTCCTCATGAGATAGAAGTTAGTCATACCCAAATTAATTTCAAGCTGCTTAAAATAAAAATCTTCTTCTAACCCTTCTTCAAACACCCTGAATAAGTCTGGATTTCGGTATAAAATATATGGAAGATTAATGATTTCATCAAAATATTGCTCTAGATCGGCTGACGCCTGCTGAATTTGCTCTTGGCTGTTCTCAAGTTCATGTCGTTCCACATTCTCTTTCGTCTGCCGATAGATCAACAACACGGATAAAAAATACGGTAGAATTATAAACACAAGCAGCAAGAATAATAAGCGCTTATGAATGCTTTTCAAATAAATACTCCTCTGTAAAAATTTCGGTTTTCAGCAAAAAATCTAATATCAGGTTTTATATTTTCACAAATATCCAACACAAAATCAAAATACTTGTTGCTGAGCAACAAGTATTTTTGCCGGATCCATATATGACAAACGCCAATCGTTTATTACCCAGATTATATCCATATGAAACAACCGTAAAGAAATTTCCGCAAATTAATCAGCTATTTGAAGATTGAAATAATTCCCTGCACAATGGGCTTCCAAAGATGGGGGTATTCTTGCTGAATTAACTGTCTTACCTCCTCCCCCTTGATGTCGTTGAAATTATTATCTTGAGTAATAAAGGTATAAGCACCTTTTACGGTATCCCCTATAGCTATATGCCCGCTTGCATATCCACCCATTGCAATATGGGAAGCGATAGAGAGACCACCCAAGGAGAACATACCTACAGCTAAACCTCCAACAGCAAATATCCCCAATGCTATTCCACCAACGGCCATTGTACCCGCCGCAATGCCCCCAACGGCTAACAAAAGCCCTAGAGCCAGACCTGCAAAGCTGATGAGTCCTAAAGCAAGCGCACCTAAACATAATCCGCCCAAAGCAACAATACCAATGGATACAGCACCAATCGCAACATTACCTATGGCAATAACCCCTTTGGCAACGTATAGCCCCCGTCCGATATGGATATGAACCAGAGGAATTCCAAAGCATGTTCTCTTACTTTTGTACTCATAATGAAACAAGGAATTCAGATCTACATATACGGGGCTTGCGACATGCTCTGCTTTGGTATCGCTTGAAGCATCCTTCACCAGATGATCCAAACTTACGTGAAATAATTCACTTAAACTAATCATCTTATCCATTTCGGGATAGGATTGACCTGATTCCCACTTAGACACGGCTTGCCGCGAAACACCAATCACCTCCGCCAAGTTCTCCTGGGACATTCCTCTCTGTTTCCTATAGCTTTGCAATTTATTTGCAAAGTCCATTCGCCATCACCTCATGCTCATCATATTATAACGTTCTGTAATTGACTACCTATCTACCCTTACATACTGTCAACCACTGGTTGCACAGCTGATTTTGCGGGCTTTTATCCTCATTAAACGTTCTTGATTCCCCATTCTCCCTGTTTCCGGGCAAGATGATAGCGTATAATATACGATATAGAATATTCATCAGAGGAGACTATAAAACCATGAAATTGAGTATGAATTGGATTACGCTTCGGGTCCGCGATCTGGAGGCTTCCCTTCATTTTTATAACCGGATACTGGGGCTACCCATTGAGCGTAGATTTGAAAGCAGTGGAAAACAGATCGTCATGTTAGGTCTGGAGGGGCAACCCAAGATCGAGCTTATTCAGGGAAGTGACCCGGCTTTGAAACCGGAATGTGGCGTTTCTGTGGGTTTCGAAGTGGAGTCACTTGATGAAGCGATGGAGAGTTTAAAAAGCCAAGGTATCCCAGTAGCGCGCGGACCAATCGCCCCCAATCCCCACCTGCGGTTCTTTTATATCCTGGACCCGGACGGGTTTGAGGTGCAGTTAGCGGAGCATAACTAACGTTTATCAAGCGCGTTATTACCTCAAAAAGAAATAGACCGCCCTAACCAAAGGTAGCGGTCTATTCTGCCGTGTAAAACCTAACCCCCACTCTTAAAGCAAGGCTTTATTCAACAGCTTTAGTTGATCTTTTTTCAGTGAAAAAGTAAACCAAAGCCAATAGCGGCAGGATCACTCCGATGAGTGAGGCGAAGGTCCATCCCCCATAGGCATAAGCCCAACCACCCAAAGATGATCCAACGGCTCCACCCACGAAGAAAATCGCCATAAAGATCCCATTAAGACGCCCCCTCGCTTCACTACCCAATGAATAAATCACACGCTGTCCGAGTACAAGATTTCCGGATACGGCCATATCCAATGTAATCGCGGAAATAAAGAGCAGAATGAGAGCAAAAGTTGAGTGGCTATGGAAAAGATGAATTAGTAAAAAAGACAAGGTGGCAATGATCATGGCCAGCCCGGTTAACCATTTGCTCCAACCTTTATCTGCCAGTCTTCCAGCAATCGGCGCGGCTACAGCCCCACCAACACCTACTAAAGCAAACCATGCGATACCTTGCTGCGACATTCCAAAATCATCCGCCAACCGCAACGGAACCACCGTCCAAAAGAGACTAAAAGCTCCAAATAAACAAGCTTGATATAAGGCACGTCGGCGCAATATAGGCGTTTGTTTTAAAAGGGTGCCTAAAGAGACAATTAATTTACCATAGCTTACCGAAGGTGCAGGTTTACGTTCAGGAAGAAATCGCGACAGCAGAATGGCTAACAACGTGATGACGACCGCTGAAAAAATAAACACGGCTTGCCATCCCCAGATGCTGGTGATAAAGCTTGCCACTGGCCGGGCAAACATAATGCCTAGCAAGAGTCCACTCATAACATTACCAACCACACGGCCACGCTGCTCTTCAGACGCTAAATAGGTGGCATAAGGCACCAGGATTTGGGCTACCACAGAACCGGTTCCTATAAACAAAGATGCTGTCAGGAATAAAGGCGCATTAGCTGCGAAGGCTGCAACCAGCAATGCACCCACTGCAACCATTAACGTGATTATCGTGAGACGCCGATTCTCAACAATGTCACTCAACGGCACGATAAATAACAAACCTACAACATAACCGATTTGAGTTAAAGTGACGATCAAGCCTGCGGCTGTAGAAGAAAGTCCTGTCGAGACACTGATAGGTCCAACAAGGGTTTGAGCATAATAAAGATTGGCCACGATAAGCCCACATGCGGCTGCTAACATAAACATCATCCAACTTGAAATGTGGTTCTCTTTCACCGCTTGTTCTTTTTGCATGTGAATTCTCCTCAGATGGTCTTAATAATTTAAATACTGTACGTTCAGTTCACTAATTCATGTTTAAATAATATACTGAACGTATCGTTTTGTAAATAGGTGATAGTCATTTATTTTTTTAGGTTTTTTTAGTATACTGAACGTATAGTTTATATTTTGATTGGAAACAGATTAATGAAAGGGTGATTTCAGATGGAGAGTAAACGAGGGCGTCCGCGTAATGTTGAGACGGAGAAGTCTATTCTTACCGCATCCTATGATTTGTTATTGGAAAATGGTTTTGGAGCAGTTACGGTGGAAAAAATAGCGGATCGTGCCAAGGTCAGCAAAGCTACGATATATAAATGGTGGCCTAACAAGGCTGCCGTGGTGATGGATGCATTCCTATCCTCCGCTGCGGACAGACTGCCCGTACCTGACACAGGTTCAGTATTTGATGATATTCTCATGCATGCAACGAACTTATCCCGGTTCTTGATTAGTCGAGAGGGTAAAATCATTACGGAGATCATTGGCGAAGGACAGATGGATTCAGGTTTGGCGGAAGCTTATCGGACCCGATATTTCCAGCCTCGTCGGCTTGAGGCACGGCTGCTTATGGAACGGGGTGTTCAGCGCGGGGAATTGAAGGATAATCTCGATATTGAAGTAGTTACCGATCTTATTTACGGGCCGATATTCTACCGCTTGCTGGTGACCGGCCAACCCATAGACGATGCTTATGTGCAGCAGTTGGTGAGGTACGCTTTTCAAGGAATACGTAACTAACGGGAACGGTAATGGAAAAATAGACCGCCCTCTCTCACCAGAGATGCGGTCTATTTCTGCTCGTAGTACTATAAAAGGTCGGCCTGGCGGAAGGTTGAGATACAACGGACCGAGGTGCTCTTATTTTCTGATTATGGGGCGTTTTCCCAAGATATCGGACTCCTACGCACTTATTTAGTCTTTTCAAAGCAAAATACTGCTACTGGAGAGGAAATAAGTGCGCTACGGTCCGATCACCCGACTAATTGCACCGAATATAGAAAACAAGAGCTATACAGTCCGCAGGATCATAAGTGGGTGATTCGAACGGACAGGAGCTCAGTTTCACTAATTAAATCAATTTCCAACGAAACCTTTCTGCTGCAAAATGTCTCCCGTATCGTTCCATAATTTATTTTCCATTACCTTATCTCCTCCCGGTTGTACGGGTACAATGGGATTGCCTGTCCCAACGTTAAAATATCCCCCGGTGCTCTCTTGATACTTAGGATCGGTCATTAAACGAATAATGATCTCAGCTCCTTTACGAGGATCGCCAATACGAAAGAAATTCAATAAGTGCTTAAGCATCGAAGAAAACCAAAGTTCACGCCCGAGACCTGTAACATTAAAACCTGGATTCAATGCATGAACGCTGATTTCCGTTCCCGCCCAGCGACGTGCAAGCTCACTGGTAAACATAATATTTAACAGTTTGGTTTTCCCATAAATCTCAGATGATCCTCTGGAAGTAAAAGAAGCTGTATTGAGCAAATCTTCTGGCAACTTTAGCACTCCATGCCGGCGTGAAGCTTCCGAAGCAACATTTATAATTTTTGCATTTCCTGCTGCTCTCAAAGAACGTTCTAAAGTATGCGTCAATAACCAAGGTGCAAAATAGTTCACAGCCATCATTTCTGAGAATCCATCTGCAGTTATCCGCTGTTCAAACCCATGAAGCCCTGCATTATTTATTAACACATCTATCTTCGGAAAAACATTAGATATTTCTTGTCCTAACCTAGTGACATCCTTCATTGAGGATAGATCTCCGTAAAAAAAACTAATTTCGGCTGCTGGTACGCTCTCCTTTATCATTTTTCCAGTTGCTTCTGAACGCGTATTACTCCTTGCAGTCAGAACAAGATGGGCACCCTGCTTTGCCATTTCAAGTGCAACGAGTTGTCCCAAACCGCTTGTAGCTCCAGTAATTACAATAATCGGCTTTGTCATCATCTACATTCTCCTTTATATAAGGAATTCATCAGGGGCAATTTCATTTTGACAGCGTATTGTCCAAATCATATAATTGATATATATCAACTATATGACGATGGTTGATATATGTCAACTTTATAGATGTATAAAGACTTTTGAAAAATACTAGGTTAGGTGGTTAAAACAATGAATGCCGAGCGTAAAGACACGTTGAGAGGGCAATTAGAACTGAAGCTAGGTGGACAAATTAGTGCCCTTATTAGCGCTTCGCATGCCCTAAATGTCAGAACTGCTGCCGCTTTCGATTCATCTGTACAACCTGCTGCTTTCCATATAGTCCGTTGGCTGTACTCCTATGGTCCAACAAGTGCCTCTGTATTGGCAGAATCTACGGCTATGGATCGTAGTTCAGTCAGCCGTCTCATCAAGCAACTCGAGAATTTGGGTTATATCAAAAGGGAAGACTCCCCTAACGATCGTCGAGCTATACTTCTTACTCTCACTGATCTTGGACGACAAAAAACCTTTGACGCGTTACAGGATAAGGAGTTCATATTTTATGAGCGCATAGCCCAATGGGATAATCAACAGCTTGAAACCTTTATCGAAATGCTTCAGGAGTTTAATGGATTTAATGATAATTAATAAATGGAAACAAAAAAAGAAACAGCATCTTGCTGTTTCTTTAGATATGGATTGTCTGTAATTGGAGTCAGCAATTGTCACTGATGTTCATGTTCGGCATGTTCATTATTGCATTGCTCAACTACCTCAAAAAGAAATAGACCGCCCTCTCGCAAAGGAATGCGGTCTATTTCCTGACTAAACTTCCGAAGCCGCTTTTATCTACCCAAACTATACCACGATCAAAACCAAATAAAAAGTCACTCTTCCCCAAACAGCAAAGAAACGGCATTTCTGCCGTTTCTTTAAGATGGACTCTCAGGGGCTCGAACCCTGGACAAATAGATTAAGAGTCTACTGCTCTACCAACTGAGCTAAGAGTCCATATGATGTTTGGTGGAGCCAAGGGGGATCGAACCCCTGACCTCATCGCTGCCAGCGATGCGCTCTGGCGTGATGGTCAGGAGCACTGCCCTATAGAAATTGCAATATAAAGGTTTTTATCTAGTAATCAAAATCTATCTTTCATTTCAAATTCTTTATATTGATCTATAATGATGTGTGTCATATCAGTACCATTATCAGTCCAACATATGAACCATTCTTCTTTTCTACTGCGCTCAGACATCTTCTCCATATAAAAATCCCATACCACTGTTAGATCGTTTTCTCTTAAATATTTTTCTAAATAGTCAGCTCTAAATAACAAATTACTTTCATATCCCATATACTGAGAATCAAAGGCAACTAAATTATTCTCACTATCTTTCCAGATTCCCTCAGAAATTTGAAATAACATAAAAAACTTAACTAAATTAGCATTTGGTAAAAGGTAACTACATGAAGTTCTTTCTCCAGAAGCAGGATTGATATTTGTCTCCCACAGATATTCCCATATTGCATCTTCACAATCGATATCTTCAAATTCATTTTCAAAAAACATATCAGAGAACGATGGATGCCAATAATGTTCAAATGCAAATACACTATACGCACTTGCCCAAGAAACACCTAAATTTCCTTTCTTTTCTGATTTCACAGCAATATATTTTTCTTTATCTGAATTAGATAAAAACACTGCCTTTGCCTTTATGCAAAATTCATCCTTATCAACAAAATTTTCACCATTATCTCTACTTTGGACAAGTAATTGGGCTAAAGATATATATTTATTACCTTCATACTCAATAAATATAAATTTATCAAGCTTATTAAACTCTTCTTTATTTTGCGCCCACATTTTATATGGTTCATATGGCAAATATGATTTAATTAAACTTTGCTTATTATTATCTATCGTTGGGTACTTTAATAAACTAGGATCAATGTTTCTTAGGAATGGATTCCATGGTCCATTGTATTTCTTGTAATATTCTTTCTTGATTCCGAGGAAATGATCTTCTTCTTTTAAAGTCTCTTCATTTTCTTCTGATACCAGTTCTATATCTTCTCCTGTTTGAGTTTTCAATATTTTATCCATGTATGAATATATTTTTTTATTTTGCAAATCCTTATATTTTTGATATTCAGGAGTATATAACTTTACTTCTTTGTATATAGGATAATTATCTGTTACTTTAGCTAATAACTCATACAATGCAATCCATTGATATTTTTTACCAATACGCTCTACTAGATTTTCATGTCTATTATATTCTCTAGAATTTCTATCATAATAACCATGTATTTTTTCATCATAACCATAGTCAATAACCCTCATTGTAGCAATATTGCTTAAATCTTGGTCATTAAATTGATTTCTCCAATCATATAATACACTCCCAAAAACATACCTTCCAAAATCTCCATAAGCTCCAGTTCCTCTTCCATATTCAGTTGTCATAGATCTAATAATCCGATCGAATCCACAAAATTGCTCTCCTGTTACTTGTTGCATTTCTTTTAACTTTTCATCTACGTCTTTTAATGTATATGTTTTTTCATACCAGTTACTCGAATATGGAGGATTAATCTTTTTATATTCTTCAAGTTCAATAATCCCTTTACTTCCAGCATATAAAATAATACCTCGAGCATAATCTCTAATTAGTACATTCGGATACACTTCATCTTGATCAAATATTTTAGAATAAATAACATCTATTATTTTCTCTAATTGTGGTATTTCATTTGTTCTTAGAATTGCACCATATGCACTTGCAAAAAGTCTTTCCAACACATATGGATCATTAATATCAATAAACCTATTGATATCCTTTAAAATAATCGATGGTTCATTCATATATAGTTTTACTAGAGCCGCGGTAGAAGTATCTCTTAATTTACGGTCTGTACATGTAAAGAGCCAAATTATGGTCAAAGACAGCAACTCAAAATTCTCATACTTAAAGTGTTGAAAGCTTAAGTTTTGATTTAGAATGATCTCTACCAGTCGCGTAGGCACTTCTGGATTATTATTTATAGATATAGTCCAACTTCCATCCCTTATAGACATTGCTAAAGGATAAATGTTACCATGTAAAAATTCTGCATTTAATGGTGATTCTATAGTATAAGACTGTTTTAACAAATTTTCATAGACTAAACTTTGTAAATCTATATTTCCTTGTATCAGACATAAATCAATCCAGTGGAAAGTTCTTTCATTTATATTTTGCACATTTCTCCATGGGATTCCTCGAATAAAGGATTCTGCTAGATCAAAAGTAATTAACTTACTATCTACTAAATCTAGCCATTCTAATTTTAATTTTTCCGGAACAACTATCGAGAGACTCTCATAAACTCCATAATAAAATGGATTATCAGATGACAATATTTCCTCAAAGAGCTTTTTATCTTGCTGATATCTTTCTAATAAAGCTAGGGATATATATATATCTGCAAACCTTTCATAAGTAAAATATACGAAACTTTTACCACTATAGCCTGAATTAATTGTTAAAATATTTTCCTCTTCTAACCCTAAGATTAATTCTCGGTAACCCTTCGTAAAGGGACTTGCTACACTATCTAATACTTTATAAAGTTGCTTTATTTCAATATAATGACTTTCACTTTCAATAAACTTTAAAGCAATTTCTTTTAAAATATTATCAACTAGATTTAATGAGTTTGAATATGGAAATCTTTGATCAAGTGATAACCTACTATTAACATTTTCTATATATTTTACTAATACCTCGACTATACTCCAACCTTTATATCCTACATATTCTTCTTGAATTGCTTCACAATATATTTGTAAGAATAAAGGATTATAGCACTCATTTTCTAAAGAAGGGAATGTTACCGGATTTATCCTATAGTAATTAAAAAAAGGCTCTAAAGCTTCCAAACTTAAATTCTTAAATCCCCTGTGTTCTAATTTATGTAAAGGAAATTCTTCTGCAATATTTTCAGGTAAAACGCTTCTTAAATAGTTACTTCTAACAGATAAGACCACAGCAATATTGTCAAATTCTTTAATGCTATTTTAAAAAATTCAGCAAATAATTTGTCCAAAAGTATTTACCTGCTCCCTCATTTAAAGCATCTATAAAAATTACAGTTCTCTTATTTTTCTTATTCGCTCTATCATTAAATTCTTTTAGAAATGACTCTTTAGAACCTTTGTAATCAATCAAATTAAATATTTGTTCAAAAGGATTATCATATGCATTTAAATGCTGACCTAAAAATAAAAAAACACTATGACCTTCTTCTTGTAATCTTTTAGCATTATCCGCCAATAAATGCGATTTACCTATTCCTGCATCTCCATATATCAATAAATATGGCTCATTAATTAATTCAGGTCTTACCATGTCTATATAATCTTTTAATTCTCTTTCATACTTATTTATTGTGGTGATTGGATTCATTATTTCTTCTCTAAAGCTTTTATTATCATCTTCAAATAGCTTATATCTGACCCCTTTAACTTTTGCCATAAAACCATTCATCTCTTCTGAAAGACATTTCAAATTACTGTCTAGATAGAATTCTTTGTTTTTGCAATCACTCATTTTTAAATATTTTAAAACTTTTTCAATAAAATTCATATCACATCCTAAATATTCTCTATATTCATTTAAAACTTCATTCAGATTCACAATACTCGTTTGCAGTTTAAATAATAAATTTTCAAAATTTTGATAAACCTGGTTTTTACTTGCCAACGAATCAAATATCGCGTTAAAATCCGTTTCTACATTCGCTTCTGAATTATATCTTTTACCTAAATCTAATATATTTCTATCTAATTTATTCCCTAAATATTCATCAGTGTATCTTTCTAAATAAGCTCTTTCTTTTATTTCTAGTAAATTTTTCTCAAAGTATTCTTGTAAACTGTGATTACTTTCCACAACACTATTTTGAATATTAGATAAGATACTCATTTCATTTGATTTGAAGCTTTTATCTCTATACTCCTTAAGATGTATAATCAAATCACTAAGATATTGATTTACAACAGGATGATTTTCTATTACTTTTAGATCCACAGATATTCTATAATTGTTTATCTCATCGATTGCTAATTTTGTTAATTGTTGTACAAATGCCTCTTTAGTAACAGAGCTATAAGTAGCTCCAAATACATAGTTAAATATCAAAAGCCCATTCTTTTCATCATTTAAAAACTGTTGAAATGTATTTGAATCAACAAATGAATCTTCGTATTCTTTTTGAAAGTCTTTTATCTTATTAAGTTTCCATTTAATCTTGAATTTATTTATAAATGTTGTACTTATTAATAGCGCTATTTTCCCAATTAAAGGTTTAACTATAAATAAAATATTCACTATTTCCTATTCTCCTCTTAATGAAAGACTTATCACTTAATAATGAAAAGTATCTCTATTCTAATTAATTTATAAATACAGTTTTTTGAATTACAAATTTAAAAATAATTAGAGAATAACATTCTTAAAACCCTATCAAGATGGATTAGTAGTTGTTCTTTTTCCATTATCATTCTTCCATCTCTTCAACCTATCATCCAACGACAGCCCATTAATCAACTTAATATTCAGCTTATCCGCAGCCTCTTTCGCCGCCTTCGTGAAATTACTAGTCGTCACAATCCAAGCATCATAACAGCCATGTACCTGCTTACCGGCTTTAAGCCGTAACACAATATCATTTCCAACATCCTGCTTCCAACGCTTGCACTGCACAGCAATTTTATACCCCTCTTTGCCTTTGAGGATTAAATCCACTTCATGATCACCTGATCCGCCGACTCGTTGTACGGTATAGCCTTGATCTATGTAATACAGCTCCATTAAACGCTCAAAATCCGTACCAGACAATGTCCTTACGTCTGCTTTCAGAATCTGTGCATCCGTCAGTTTTTTGGTAGAAGCCTTAGTCGATGTACTACGAACACTAGCCTTGGTCCTTGCTACGCTACTCTGTTTTGTATTATTCGTTCCAGATACTCTTCTTACTTTCTTAGACTTACGCCGCTTACGAGTCCACATACCTCCGAAGATTTCCCCGAGAATGACCGAACCTAATAGAATTCCTAAAAAGAAACCCCAGTGCAACCCCGGAATGCTAAAGTAAATCGCTAAACCTCCAAGGATAAACAGTCCTCTTACTACATATGCTACTTGCCTGCCTTCTGCATAATACGTTTTAGCCATATAATATCCACCTCATGCTGTAATAGCTCCATTTAAAGGACTATCTACCTAGTCCATTCGACATTTCATTTGATTATTTTCTACATTTTGCTATTTTTCGGATCAAGTTTCTCTACTATATCATAAGTTTGGCTATATTTGGAATGACAAAAAGCCCCCATATAATACTGAGGACCTACTCTATTTCACAAAGATTTAATTAGCTTTGGAATTTAGTGAATGTTCTATAATTAATTCTGTTATATCTTAGTATGATGCGATAGTGCTTTACCTAAAACATTATCACCAGCATTCAAATCATTACCTTTTAGACTACTTGCACTTGCAGTCGCTAAAAACGAGCTAATGTTCAATTTCAACGTCAGTTCTACTGAATCTCGGTAAACCTTAACACTCTCAATGATCGTACTAAGCATCATTTTCTTTTTTGCAGTAGAGCTTTCTGAAATACCTCGCGCCAAACAGGAATATAGGTCTGGAGAGTCTGTATTTCAACTTGTTCTACCTTTCTAGCATTGAGCTCCTGCTCAAACATCTCTAGCTTTGCTAGTAAAAACGATACCTCACTCTCTTTCTTCTTAACCATCTCGTTTACCATCTCTCTATCTAGAGGACTTTTCCCCATGATGACTTTTAATACATCATCTTTGAAACTTGAAAGCTCCATTTTGGCTTTATCCGTCAGCTTTTGATGCTTTCGTAAAGCTTTTTCCTCGTCCCCAGAGTTTCTACTTTTTATCTGTTCTATTTGCTCTTTCAAGTCCAGCGTTTCTAGTTGATCCAGATAAGCATATATTTCATCTAGCACAATCCCTTCCAGACAGATCGGGGAATGGATTGTTTTACCACTACATTTCACCTTTTGAAGTGCCTTCCCTGAACAGCGATACTTAGCCTCACGCTTCACTATTTCCGTACCATCTTTACGAGTATACTTTTTTGTGTTCCAAGTTGTTGTTAGTGGATTTCCGCAATGACCACATCTCGCCATTCCAACTAACAGTAATGACCCCTTCGTATTTCTAAGTACACATTCGATGCCTTTCTTCTTTGTATTCTCGGGATTTCTCTTTTTGTGTATGGCTTGGACTCGTGCCCATTTAGCCTCATCTATAATAACCAGTTCTCATTGTGTTTCTTAGAGACAACTTCTTTATCAGTTCTTCTTTCGCAAACTATTTACCCTTTCCCTTTTCTTTTTCTTTTTCTTTAAGCATCTTGGCGATCAGATATTGTCCGTAACCTTCCTGAACTACTCAGTCGAACATTAATATTTTCTAATTCGGTTGTACGTTCTCATCTACACTAACCTCCAGTAGTTACTTCGTAACTTATGATTTTAGCTCGATTGCTAAGATCAGTTATATTTTATGATATCCTACGTCTATATCTACGTCTTTGGTTTTGAGGAAGTTCTTCATCCTTCATTAGATTATTTAATCTTGCAATAATAAAACCTATGACAACAAATTCAATTAATGTAGTCGTGAATATATGAAATACTTGCAAAAATCTCAAAATTCCAAAACTATTAACATTGTGCTGAAAATCTATAAATAACCCTGTTAAAGGAAGCGAATACTTAATAGAAAATGCATAAAACATAAAATCATATAACCCTAAACTTGAATTGACCTGAACTACTATAGACCATAAACTATAGAGCAACGAGAACATTACGTTAGGTAGAATCAAAAAAATACAAATCATTATTAACTGGATTGCAACATCGTAACTTTTACCCATTTTTGACCAAGGATTATCGGATCGAAGATATTTCACTCCTCTCGAACAAGCAAAATAAATAAGATAAATTATTATCATAGTAGCTTCAATCATTGAGAAAGTTAAAACAGTCCAACCCATAAATTCTCCAGACTTAGTAGAAATCCACGAGTTTTTTAAAACACCTATACTAGTTAAATAAAGACCAATTAATGAACTACAAAAAAACAAAATCTTCATTACGTCAATTTTCTTCAAACAAAACAAAACAATACCTGGAATTACCAAACCCAAAAATATAAGAAACCATGAAAAAATTAACATAACGAAACACCTTCCTTATCTTTCTATTATATTGAAACATAATACGCATACATTTGTGAAGGCGTTTCATTTAGTCATGTATATAAGTGCCCCGTAGTTTTTCATTAAAATTCACAAAAAAAAAAAAAAAAAAAAAAGAAACGGCATTTCTGCCGTTTCTTTAGGATGGACTCTCAGGGGCTCGAACCCTGGACAAATAGATTAAGAGTCTACTGCTCTACCAACTGAGCTAAGAGTCCATATGATGTTTGGTGGAGCCAAGGGGGATCGAACCCCTGACCTCATCGCTGCCAGCGATGCGCTCTCCCAGCTGAGCTATGGCCCCAAACTGAAATTTCAGATGTATGTAATCACACATTTTTAAATTTTAGTTTGGTCGTAATTGAGTTGTTCCGATAAACTCAAGCGTCGTAGGCGACTTCTATATAATATAAAAAATCGCCCTCTATGTCAACACTTTTTTTAAAATTCATTTTTCCACTCAAATTCCCCGCTGAGAACTTAGAGGAAACAAACCAGTAGAAGCACTCCTAGCAGACCCTAGGACTGGCTGTAACGCCCTAACTGGACAAAACCCTATAATCCCTCTAATTCTCCCGTACTCTTGGACAGCAGCCCCTTGAGTTCCTTCATGAACATATTAATATCCTTGAACTGGCGATATACGGACGCAAAACGAACGTAAGCCACTTCATCTACTGGGTAGAGCTGCTCCATCACGAATTCACCAATCTGTTGGCTTTCCACTTCAGCCACGGCGATGCCGCGCAAAGATTTCTCAACCTCGGACACGATCTTTTCTAGACGTTCCACAGAAACCGGCCGTTTCTCACAAGCACGGATAAGACCGCGGAGTATTTTATCACGACTGAATTCCTCACGGCTGCCGTCTTTTTTAATTACAATCAGTGGCGTCTCTTCAATCATTTCAAAAGTAGTGAAACGTTTGCTGCAACGCTCACATTCACGCCTACGACGGATTGACTTATTTTCATTCGCTGGTCGCGAGTCCAGCACTTTAGTATTTGTGTGATCGCAGTAAGGGCATTTCATAAGCTTCATCACTTCCTATTACATAATGGTATTGGTCCCGGAATGTTATAAATCCGGCTTTTGAACGGCTTTTTTATTATTTCCAGAAATCACCGTTTTTTTCTTGTAATGATAATGGCAAGTCCGGCACATAATACAGTTACCAACAGAGGAGGTGAACAGCAATGAGCCAAAGCAACAACTCCAATAACCTTGTAGCTCCAAATTCCCGCGGTGCCTTGGAACAACTTAAATACGAAGTTGCCCAAGAACTAGGAATCACGCTTTCCCCAGATGGTTACCAAGGCAATAAAACTTCTTATGAAAATGGTTCGATCGGTGGTTACATCACTAAACGTCTTGTAACCCTGGCAGAACAACAACTGGCAGGTCAATACAAATAACCTGACCAACATAAGCTTTTTGAAGAAGTATTAAACGACCTACAAGTCGTTTAATACTTCTTTTTATACATAACACGGCAGAAATTAAAATTCTTTGTAAATGTCCGTGTACTGATCATAGTAATAATTAACGCGCTGTACATAATGCCTGGTTTCACCAATGGGAATATCTTTAATGGTTGCATCTGTCCCATCCCAGATCCCTTCGTCCAACCAGCGTTGAACTTTTCCGGGTCCAGCATTATAGGCTGCGATAATTGCTGTACGTTTGCCTTCGAACTGACGGGATAAAGTTGAAAGATACCATGTACCCAGTTCAATATTAGCCGAAGGCTCATGCTTGAGTTCTTCCATAGATACGTTTGGAAGCTTGGCCTTTTCCAGCGCCCACTTCGCGGTATCCGGCATAAGCTGCATCAGCCCTAGTGCGCCTTTTTTGGATTCTCGTCCAGTTTTAAAGTTCGTTTCTACACGAATAATCGCGGTTACAAGAAACGGGTCTATCTCATAAGTGATGCTGTGCTTGCGAATCTCGTCTTTAAAATGGATGGGATAAAACCACGACATCCAGTTTGTACTCAGAAACAATATTGCCGTAAAACCAACAAATAGCAGAAGCAGTACTCTTTTTTTACGTAACCATTTCATGATAAACCCAGCCTGTCCCAAAAAACAGCAACCTGTTGCTCAGTGTACGCAAGATCGCCACTGTTGTCGATGATGTAGTCCGCTTTATTACGTTTCTGTTCAATATCCATCTGTGCATTCAATCGCGCTTCTGCTTCTTCTAAAGAGAGCCTGTTACGTTCCATTAATCGAGTAATTTGCACTTCACGGGGAACGTAGACTACTACAATCTCATGGAACAGGGTCTCAAGCCCTGATTCAAAAAGAAGCGGAATATCCACAATAATAAGCCGCTTCGGCTCTTCCTGCTCCATGCTGTACATACGATTTTTGATTTCCTGCCGGATGGCAGGATGCGTCAAATTGTTCAAGGTTTGCAGGGCCACCGGATCTTGAAAGACGATTTCACCTAATTTGGCCCTATTCAGTGTTCCATCCGGAAAAAGGATCTCTTTTCCAAATTGCTTAGCAGCAGCAGCCAACACTTCATGCCCGGGAAGCATAACTTCTCTGGCGATCACATCGGCATCAACCAGCCTCGCTCCCTTGTTCACAAGCAGTGCAGACACCGTGCTTTTTCCGGATGCGATTCCTCCGGTTAAGCCTATAATCATGTACTCACCTCATAATAGCTTCAGTATTCCCATTGCAATTAATAATAACGCTGGTAATGCGGCAGCATGCTTCATCCAGTAGTTCCCGGCAAATCTAAGTCCAGTCTTCATACCCAGCAATAGAAATGTACCACTAAACAAAGCTATTGTAAGTGATGTCCATATCGGATTGAAGCCAAGCAGCGCTGCGCCAAGTCCAGCCCCAAAAGCATCCAGAGAGAGCGCAATCCCAAGTATCATCGCTTCCATCGAAGAGATGCTTCCTGAGGCATCCATATCCGCAGAAGACGGGGTACGCAAGATCTGCACTACAATCCCCAAACGGCGAAGCTCAAGCGAAAAAACAGCTGATTTCAACGGTTCATCATTCATAACAGGTTCTGTACCCGCTTCAGAATCAGCAGCTACCTCTGCCCAAGCCTGCCCGGAAAATGAGCCCTCATCTACCGTTTCAGCTTTACGTCCGCCATCTGCATCTTTCTCTTTTTGCATCAGCATCTGAACAAGCGACCAGCACCCCATTAGCACAAGTATAACCGCACCAACCATA
Source organism: Paenibacillus sp. FSL L8-0333 (assembly GCF_037965665.1). Taxonomy (NCBI): domain Bacteria; kingdom Bacillati; phylum Bacillota; class Bacilli; order Caryophanales; family Paenibacillaceae; genus Paenibacillus; species Paenibacillus sp. FSL L8-0333. The sequence goes on along the minus strand of NZ_CP150186.1, from coordinate 2,150,067 downwards.
GAAGCTGCATTCGGAGACACTACCTTAGCAAGCAAAACCCCAACCTGCATCGATACACAGATAACTACCCCCGAACAGAGCGAGATAATCAGAACGGAGAGCAGTGGTATTTTCATTTTACGCAGCCCATATGTAATTCCTACACCAAAACCGTCCAAACTCAAGGCAAACGCTAGCAATAGCAGTGAAAATAATGGGCTGAGCACCCGCAATCCCTCCTGTGAAGAACCGGCAAACTGAAAAGTTTATCGTTTCAGCTTCCGTTCTCTATTAAGCATTCTTCACACAGTATATGGGCGGGACAAGTAGTGGGTGCCAACCTTATTATTTCAACAAATTCAGTTAACAGTCGGGCGCTGGCAATTTGGACAATAATGCGTGCCACGACCGCCTACAACCGTCTTCTCAATCATCGTTCCACAGTTACTGCACGGCTGATCCTTACGACCGTAAATCAATAGCTGCTGCTGATACGTACCGCTCTCACCTTGGCCATTAACATATGACTTAACAGATGAACCTCCGGCGTTAACCGCTTCGGCCAGCGTGCTTACAATGGCATGATGCAGCTTGTCCAATTGATTGTCCGTGAGCGATTTGGCGCTGTCTTCAGGATGGATGCCCGCACGGTGCAACGACTCATCTACATAAATATTGCCGATGCCGACGATATATTCCTGATTAAGCAGCAGCGATTTAATTTTGGTGCTTTTACCTGACACGATCTGCTTAAACCTCTCCGGTGTAAAAGAAGGCTCCAGCGGCTCCTGCCCCAGCTTGTTTAAAGGCGGCAGCTGAAGATCTTCTCCCATCTGAAAAAGATGCATCGTACCGAACTGGCGAACATCCGTGTAACGCAGCTCAGTTCCATCCGTAAAATGAAAAATCACATGTGTATGCTTGTCCAGTGGGTCATCATTTGAAAAAAGTCCGTAACGGCCTTCCATCCGCAAATGTGACACAAGCACCAGACCATCCAGCACAATACGCAAAAACTTTCCTCTTCGTTCAACTTTAACAATGCTATGACCTGCCAGCAGGTGGGCAAAAGCCTGAATATCATCCGGACGCTGAATAATCCGCGCCAACCGGACGGTTACATTCTCTATCTGCTTTCCATTAACTAACTCATTAAGTGTTCTCTTGACTGTCTCTACTTCCGGTAATTCCGGCATGATGTCTTCACCTCAACTACATTATAGCTGATATGCACACCTTAAAGGGAGTCTATTTCGCCTCGTACCAGTTACTTCCAAAGCTGACCTCTGCCTTAAGTGGCACAGATAACTTCAGGGCTCCACCCATTACTTCCGGCAAAAGCGTCTTCATAAGCTCCATTTCATCCTCTGGCACCTCGAATACAAGCTCATCGTGTACTTGAAGCAGCATACGGCTCTTAAGCCCACGATCAAATAATGCCTTGTCCATATGCACCATCGCCAGCTTGATAATATCCGCTGCTGTTCCCTGTATAGGTGTATTCATTGCTGTCCGCTCCGCAAAAGAGCGCAGATTAAAGTTTTTCGCATTAATCTCCGGCAGATAACGGCGACGTTCAAGCAATGTGGTCACATAACCATACTTCCGTGCCTCCACTACGATATCGTCCATATAGCGGCGCACACCCTGATATACCTCGAAATACTGCTCAATAAATTGAGCGGCTTCCTTACGCGGAATATTCAAATTCTGCGAGAGGCCGTAATCACTGATCCCGTAGACGATCCCGAAGTTTACGGCTTTTGCGGCACGGCGCATATTGCTGTCCACCTGTTCCGCGGTCACACCGAACACATCCATCGCTGTCTTCGTGTGAATATCCATATCATGCAGAAAAGCTTCCTTCATCCGCTCATCACCTGAAATATGCGCAAGCACACGCAGTTCGATCTGCGAATAGTCGGCTGCCAGGATGGACCAGCCCGGTTCGGACGGAACGAATACCTTGCGGATTTTGCGTCCTTCCTCTAGACGAATCGGGATATTCTGCAAGTTCGGGAATTGGCTGCTAAGCCGTCCTGTAGCGGCAATCGTCTGCCGGTAGAATGTATGCACCTTCCCTGTGTTCGGGGAAATTTCTTTAAGCAGCCCCTCTACGTAGGTAGATTGAAGCTTCGCAATTGTGCGATATTGCAAAATCAAACGCACCACATCGTGGTATGGCGCCAGTTTTTCAAGCACTTCGGCATCCGTGGAATAACCCGTCTTCGTCTTCTTGACGACAGGCAGACCTAGCTTTACAAACAAGATTTCACCCAGCTGCTTTGGTGAGTTCAAATTAAACTCAGTGCCACAAATCTCGTATATTTCACTGACCAATTTGGAAATTTGCGCCTCAAATTCTTTTCCAAGCTCTTTAAGATCACCAGCATTGACTGCAATCCCCTGTTTCTCCATATCCGCCAAAATCCGTGACAAAGGCATTTCCAGATCCTCGAATAGCCCTGTCATCGCGGTCTCCACCAGCTCCTGCTGTTGCTTCTGTGCGATTCCAAGAACCGTTGCACTCTTTCGTGCAACGTGATTTCCTAAGACTTCAAGCTCAGGGATTTTGTATTTGGCACCTTTACCAAATACCTCTTCATCAGGAGAGAGCCGCGGCAAGCCGTATTTAGCAGTGAGATCGTTTAGATTCTGATTAGCCTCCGTAGGATCAAGCAAATAAGCCGCCAGCTGCACATCATGGGCTGCACCTGCAAAAGCAATTCCCTGCCAGTGTAGAGCCAAATCAGCGCGGTGAAGATCATATCCACTTTTCGGAGCCTTTTCATCTCCTAGCCAATCACGCAGCTTCGCAGCAGCCGGTTTATGCAGTAATTCAAACGGCACATAGTAATGCCGCTCCAGAGAGGACAAGCCTATTCCGATTACCTCGGCACGATGCGGATTATCTCCATTCGATTCCACATGCAGCGCTGAAATGTCAGCCAGGGCTTCACTTAGCCCCTTAAGTTCTTCTTCACTTACGATCGTAATATCAAGTGCCGCAGCTTCTACTTCAGCCGCACTCTCCTCTCCCTCGGCAACAGGAGCATAAGCACTAAGAGACAAACGTTCCAACAGTGATTTAAATTCCAGCTTGGCAAGCGCTGGGCCGGCTGTATCCGCTGAAATTCCATTAAAGACCATGTCTTCCCACGAATGCTCAAGCGGCACTTCGCGATAGATGGTCGCTAATTTTTTACTCATTACCGCATCTTCCGCATGGGTTTCCAGTTTTTCTTTCATTTTACCCTTTAGCTCACCGGTTCCAGCTAAGACACCTTCCACCGATCCAAATTGATGCAGCAGCTTCAAAGCTGTCTTCTCACCTACGCCGGGTACTCCCGGGATGTTGTCACTCGCATCGCCCATCAGCCCTTTAAGATCAATGATCTGCTCTGGGGTTAGGTCATATTTCTCCCGGATTTGTTCCGGCCCATAAAGCTCAACTTCAGTGACCCCTTTGCGGATTAAAGCAACGGTCGTATGCTCAGAGGCCAGCTGCAACATATCCTTGTCTCCCGACACGATCATAACCTGCCGTCCCGCTTCATCCGCCTGGCGCGAAATGGTGCCAATAATATCATCAGCCTCATAATTGCCAATTTCAAACTGCGGTACACCTAAATTAGTCAGCAATTCCTTCAGCAATGGGAACTGCTCGGAGAGCTCGGGCGGTGTTTTTTGCCGGCCGCCCTTATAATCCTGATAACCTTCATGCCGAAAAGTAACTTTCCCTGCATCGAAAGCGACAATCATATGTGTCGGTTTATGTTCTTCGATTAAACGAAGCAGCATCGTTGTAAATCCGTACACCGCATTTGTCTGTTGCCCTGCTGTATTCGTCAGCGGGGGCATCGCAAAAAAAGCACGGTAAATAATATTGTTTCCATCTATAAGTATCAACTTGTCCATAGTGCACCTCGCCTTTTTCATGCTTACTCCTTACATCTTACCATATGCCCTGTACAAGTAGAAACGGCTTTACCAACCTAAACAGTGGGATAAGCTGATATGTTAAGGATATACAACAAGTAGCCGCCCTTTTAAAAGGGCGGCTACTTAGTTTAACTAAAGATATAACAAAAGATGTGTGAGTACAAATTACTGATTCAAGTCCGGACGGCTGCCTGTGACCAGATAAACAACACTCTCACCAATGTTAGTCGCATGATCGGCAATCCGTTCAATATAACGGCCTACCAGCGTTAATAACATAGCTTGGGACACAGAATCCGGTTTTGCCACCATATAACTATATAGCTCATTGATCATCGAACCATATAATTGATCGACCTGATCATCATCTTGTGCCATTCTATAAGCCAGATCAGTGTTCTCATCCAGATAAGACTGGATAGCCTCATCAATCATGGTCGTCACAATTTCCGCCATACGCGGAATGTCTACAAGCGGCTTGATCAGCTGCTGTCCATGGATGCGCATAGTTGCTTTCGCAACATCAATAGCCAAGTCACCCATACGTTCCAAATCGCTAGATATTTTGAAAGCAACGATAATGCGGCGCAAATCTTTTGCTACAGGCTGCTGCGTAATAATTAGCCGTGAGCCAATTTCCATGATTTTATCTTCCATGGCATTCAGCTGCAAATCTGCTTTAATGATTTCCTGAGCGCGCACAGTATCAAGATTCTGTAAAGCAACAATTGCTCCACCAAGAGCATCTATTACATGTTCACCCATCTGCTGCAGCAGACTGCGCAGCTCTTCCAAATCTTTATCAAATTCTTTTCTGCGAATCATAGTAAGAGCGATCCTCCTCATTAATGTATGGTCAGCTTGCCATTTCCAAGGACGAGCGCCCTTGTAGCCCGTATCAGCCGAAACGTCCAGAAATATAATCTTCGGTGCGGGAATCCTTAGGAGTCGAGAACAACACCTCTGTATCCGCCGCCTCTACAATTACACCATTCAAGAAAAACACGGTTCGACCAGATACACGTGCCGCCTGATGCATGTTATGAGTAACCATAACGATTGTATACTTACTTCTTAATTCCTGTACAAGCTCCTCTATCTTGAGCGTAGACACAGGATCCAGTGCAGACGTTGCTTCATCCATGAGCAGGATATCCGGCTGAACTGCCAAAGCTCGGGCAATACACAGCCGTTGCTGCTGTCCGCCGGACAAGCTAAGGGCAGATTTTTTCAGAAAATCTTTAACTTCCTCCCACAGCGCGGAATGACGCAGACTTTGCTCTACAATCTCATCCAGTTCGCTCTTTGAACGAATGCCATGCAGGCGAGGACCGTAAGCTACATTGTCGTAAATCGACTTTGGAAAAGGATTTGGCTGTTGGAATACCATGCCGACCTGTTTACGCAGGCTTTCTACCTCTACCTCGTCACTATAAATATTTTTGCCACCGATGTTTACAGTTCCTTCAATACGTGTACCAGGAATCATATCATTCATACGATTCAGCGTGCGCAACAGAGTGGATTTTCCGCAACCGGAAGGTCCGATAAAAGCAGTAACCTGTTTCTCCGGAATTTGCAGATTCACATTCTTCAGTGCGTGAAATGACTCATAGTAGAGATCAAGTTTCTCTATGTCAATGATGGATTTCATTAGTATTTACGTCTCCTTCTCATCATCTTCGTTCTCCATAATAAGCTTTTAATGTAAATACAGTTGGAGAGAAATGTTAACGCAATGTAAAATTGGTGAAGATGAATTAGTCCACGTGATAGTATTCCCTACAATTCGGCGTGTAATCTCACCTGAATCTTGTTTATGAACGGGATAAAGAAGAAAACTCCCGTCATGCTAAATGACCGGAGCTCTCTTTTTGTTAACAACTAATTTATAACCTACACCTCGAATGGAATCGATATGAACGGATTCTGGATCTAGCTCAAGCTTTTTACGGAGTGAACTTACATGCACATCAACTGTACGCTGTCCACCAATATAATCAAAGCCCCAAACAGCGTTCATAAGATCATCTCTTGTCAGCACTACCCCGGGTTTACGGGCCAAATATAACAATACCTCGAACTCTTTAGGCCGAAGGTTGATGCTATGTCCTCCTAAGGAAACTTCATACCGCTCAGGATAGATTTCTAGTTGTCCCAGAATGATCGTTGAAGCAGATATAGGTGTCTCTTGTGGAGCCTCCTCAGCAAGGCCGGAAATCCGCCGTAATACAGCGCTCACTCTTGCAAGCAATTCGGATACTCCAAAAGGTTTGGTTATATAATCATCAGCACCGGATTTCAGCCCTCTAACCACATCTTCTTCAGCATTTTTAGCAGTCAATACGATAATAGGTGTGCGGATACCTTGTCCACGCAATTTATCAAGGATGTCAATGCCATTCATTCCTGGCAGCATCAGATCCAATACGATCAAGTCAAAAGGTTCCCTCGTCGCACGATCATATCCTGCCGTTCCATGATCCTCTACCGTCACCTCGTAACCTTCCTGCGTTAAGTTATAGGACAGCAGCCGGGCTAGTGTCGGTTCGTCTTCAATGACAAGCAATCGTTGAGCCATAGGTTCCCCCGTCTTCCATATAGTTTGATTTTTACAAAACAGCAACAAAACCATCATATCACCGTAATGTTAACTTAGTGTAAAATTGAAAAAGTGAATTTACAAAAATCTAATCGGTCTTTTCTTCCTGCAGCAAAGGCAATTCAATCACAAAGGAACTGCCGATTCCCAGATCACTTTCAACTGAAATCACTCCATGGTGCATATCTACCAAATGCTTCACAATAGACAGCCCCAATCCCGTTCCACCGGAGCTTCTGGATCTTGCCTTATCCACACGGTAAAAACGTTCAAAAATACGCGGCAGATCTTTTTTAGGAATCCCCATACCCGTATCGCTAACAGTAAATTGAACATTTTCGGAGCCGTCTGGTTTCAGTAGACTCTTAACGTAGACCTTTACGTTTCCGCCTTCATGTGTGTAATTAATCGCATTAGAGAAAAGATTCATAAAGATTTGACGCAGCTTATCCTCATCCGCCTCAATGAACAGCTCCTCAGGAACCTCTACATTAAGACTAATGTTTTTCTTCTCAGCGACTTTACTGATGGTTCCCAGCACGGAATCAAAGAATTCAATGATATGAACCGGTGAGCAATCGAGCTGCACCCGTTTAGATTCGATTTTAGATAATTCCAGAATATCTCCAATCAAGCGATTTAAACGCTCATTCTCATCATATATAATTTGCAGGAAGGATCTCGCCGTCTTCTCATCTTTAACTCCGCCTCCCAGTAAGGTCTCGGCAAACCCTTTGACCGCTGCAACCGGAGTCTTTAGTTCATGCGATACGTTAGCGACAAATTCACTGCGCATCCGCTCCAAACGGCGAATTTCCGTAACCTCTTGCAATAGGAAAAGCATACCTCTGTACGTACCATCCTGGATCATCGGAACCGCGTCCATCCGTACAATTCGCTCTCTTGGGTTATAAATACTTCGCTCTTCATGAATCGGCTCCCGGCTTAATACCCCTTCTTCAAGCAGACGGGTTAGCTCATAATGCCGTTTTAACTCTTTGTACGAATGACCCGCCATTTCACTGTTGCTGACATCAAGCATTCGCTCTGAAGCCCGATTGAGCAGCGCAATCTCTTCTTCCGCATTGATCATTATGATGCCGCCAGTCATATTATCCAGCACGCTTTGCAGCAGATCCTCATTATCACGAATCGTCTTGAGCTGGTCTTGAAGACTGTCTGCCATCGCATTAATCGCTGTAGCCAGCTGTCCAACTTCATCTTTACGCTTCAAATGAACTCTGGCATCATAATCCAGATCGGTAATCCGCCGGGCGACTCTTGTGATTTGCTCCAACGGGGAAGTCATGCTTGAAGCTACTTTATAGCTCACAATCGTTGCTGACAAGAACAAGATAATTAGACCTGCAGCCATAATCATCCATGCATGCTTAAGACCTTGCGTTACAGCATCAAGTCCCATTGAGACCCGAATATAGCCGTCAAATCCCTGATCTGAAGTTACCTTTCCAGCCACATATAACATCTCATGCTTTAGAGTTTCGCTGTAACGGATTGCCCGTCCAGTTCCCTCTTTCGCAGCCCCTATCTCTTCTTCACGATTAGAGTGGTTGTCCATTTCCAAGGGGTTTTTCTCAGAATCGCCAATTACTTTACCCGACTTTGTAATAAACGTTATCCGAGAATCTAAAAGTTTAGAAATATGCTCCGCCTGTTCAGTGTAATACGGGATCGCATTCGAAGAATTCATATCTACAAATTCCAGTGTGCCTGAGAGCAAGCTTATTTCCCGGGACATATTCTCTTCCAGAGCAGTTATATGGGAGCTCTTAAACAGATGCGCCATCGTAAATCCAGTACCAATCATGGAAATACCGATTAAGGCCATAAGTATAAACGTAAGACGAGCGCGAAACGGTTTCATCTGAGATTTGCCTCTCCCTTTATCATTGTATCTTTTATCCTAACTTCATTTTCTCCAAAATACCAGTACGACTATGACCGTGACATAAGCCCCCCAGAGTAGATTATATAAAAATAACAGCCCGAGTTGATTAACTCTGGACTGTTACTTTGTATTACTTTTGTAAAAACACATGAGTTTATTCTGTACGGGTAGCAAGAAACCACTGATTACCCTGACGGTCTCTAACCCCTGCTCCTCTTTCTCCATAGGACTTATCCAGTGGTTCTTCAATAATAGAGGCCCCGGCATTCAGGCACTTGCGGTAGGTCTCATCAACATTTCTTACATAAAGATGAATGGCAAGCTGTACCGGTGAATACTTTTCATTCGCTTCGGAAATCTCAATGATGGAATCACCGATTCTGACCTCGGCATGCCTAATCCTACCCTCATCGTTTCGCAGCATATCAATAATTTTGGCATCAAAGCAGTGCACAACAAAATCTATCAATTGGTCTGCATCTTCCGCAATAAAATACGGCGTAACGTTAAGAAACCCATTTCTAATATAATGTGGTGCCATTCGTTGTCCTCCTTTGGACAGGCAAAAACGCCTTCGGCGTTCCTTAAGGATAATTTATAGTCTGGAACATATAAATCCTGATAATTTGATTAAAACCCATGGAAAAGCCATTCAGAGAATCTGCCCTCCTCATGACTTATCCACCGGTTGTAACCCCATTTATTTAAACACTGGCTCCTTGAATTGAGTCAATTTAGCTGCAGAATCTTTTTCCACATCCGCATGCAGACTGTTGCCGTGAGCATCCATCGTCACAATCGCTGCAAAACCCTCCACATCAAGATGCCACATCGCCTCAGGAATACCAAATTCCATAAAATCAACAGCGTTGACCTTCTTGATGCACTCTGCATAATACTGGGCGGCTCCACCAATCGCATTGAGGTATACCCCGCCGTGCTCCTGTAAGGCTTTTAACGTTTTTGGACCCATACCACCTTTTCCGATGACTGCACGGATTCCAAATTTTTTGATGATATCGCCTTGATAAGGCTCTTCACGAATGCTCGTAGTTGGGCCCGCAGCTTTTACATGCCAGCCTTCCTCATCTTTCATCATCACAGGACCGCAATGATAAATCACAGCCCCTTCCAGATCTACCGGAGATTCATGATCCATTAAATATTTGTGCAGAGCATCACGGCCTGTATGCATTTCACCGGATAAAATAACCACGTCTCCAACACGCAGACTACGGATATCCTCTTCACTTACCGGCGTTGTAAGACGTACTTCCCGCGACTCAGAGGCTGGGCTGTTAGCTCCCTCAGCAATTACCGCTTCAGATTCATGTGCTCCTTCATCATCTACAGATATCCCTGTGCCGCTCTCATATAACCAATCCTCTATATTGCCAGTTGATGGGTCAACCAGCACCCCTTGGCGGCGGAAGGCCCAACAGTTATAAGCAACGGATACGAAAAAGCTAGCTGGCAAACGATTCATAACGCCAATCTTACAGCCCAGCAGCGATACCTCACCACCAAAACCCATCGTGCCAATTCCAAGCTTGTTAGCATTCTCCATAATATAGTCTTCCAGCTTGCTAAGGTCTTCTATCGGATTAACATCCTCCACTTTGCGGAACAACTGCTTCTTAGCCAGCTCGTAGCCAGTCGTACGGTCACCGCCGATACCCACGCCAATAAAACCGGCACTACAGCCTTGTCCCTGCGCCTGATATACCGCGTGTAAAATACATTTACGGATTCCGTCCAGATCCCGACCCGCTTTGCCGAGTCCTTCTAATTCTGCCGGGAGACTGTATTGAATATTTTTATTCTCGCAGCCTCCACCCTTCAGAATAAGTCTAACGTCTATTTTATCCTCTTCCCATTGTTCGAAATGAATGACTGGTGTGCCTGCACCCAAGTTATCTCCGCTATTCTCACCTGTTAATGAATCTACAGAATTGGGACGAAGTTTACCATTCTTGGTCGCTCGTACAATGGCATTATGAATATCTTTTTTCATCTCAATCTGATTGATTCCCACAGGGGTGTGAATGATAAATGTAGGCATTCCCGTATCCTGACAGATCGGAGACACTTGCTGCTCAGCCATTCCGATATTTTGTGCAATCGTGGTTAAAGCAAGACCGGACCGGGTAGCCCTGTCTTCCAGCGCGCGACCTTTTGCAACTGCCCGGCGTACATCTCCCGGCAAATTCGTGGAAGTTTCTACGATAAGGTTATAAATACTGTCTTCAAAATGCTGCATCTTCATTCAAGCTCCTCTCGGCAGTTCCAGGTTATCTAAAGTTTGATACAATTAGTATAATAATATCATACCTAGCACCGCATGAAAGGGGTTACTTTAAAATTGAGCTACCATTTTTCTGCCTATCTATATCGTCTTCAGTATATTCAGCGCTGGAGCTTGATGCGCAGCACCGCACCGGAGAACGTCGCTGAGCATTCTTTTCATGTTGCATTGCTCACACATATGCTCTGTTCCATTGGTAATGTACATTTCGGGCGTTCATTAAACGCGGAACGAGCAGCAACCATAGCTCTTTTCCATGATGCCAGCGAAGTATTCACAGGCGACATTGCCACGCCGGTAAAATACAACAATCCTCGCTTGCTCACCAGCTTCCGCGAAATGGAAAAAGTTGCGGCTGATCGCTTAACTGGAATGATTCCATCAGAGCTAAAAAGCATCTACACTCAGCTCATACGACCGGAAGACAGCCCTCCCGATTCGGAGGACATTCTGCTGCACAGCTATGTGAAAGCCGCTGATCGGCTGGATGCTTATTTGAAATGCGTATGGGAGGTTGCTGCAGGCAACCGAGAATTTGCCGCCGCGAAGGAGCAGACAGCAGCAAAACTTCGTGGGCTTGGCCTGCAGGAAGTGGATTATTTTCTGACTCATATGGCACCGAGCTTCGAAATGTCTCTCGATGAGCTCTCTGCCGGAAACTAAACACCATCTACACAATAGAAAAAAGGACCTCCGCATGAATCTCGCAGGGGTCCCTTTAGTGATTAATAATAAAAATACAAGCGTTACGTTACTGATTCAGTCAGGATATCCCAGTCTTTAAAAATCGGCTGCAAACCCTTCGTATATAGCATTTCCGTAATCTCCTGCACACTGCGGCTATCGGATATTTCGAATTGCGGAGTTCCCCCTGCATTAGTGTGACCGCCCACCTCAGTAGTGACCCCGGCTGACATCTTAGTTATTCCTAGATGAATTAAATGATCGCGTAGAGAGGCAGGCTCTCTTGTAGATAAAGTAATGCCCGAACGGGGTAAAAATAACCGGTATGCCAAAATAATCTGCACTAGTGATCGATCGGTAACATCGCACTCTGGGTTAAATTCCCCTAAATAAGGCCGAAACCGTGGGGGTGACAGGCTGATCTCGCAATCTGGATACCGATCCTGTAGATAGCGGGCATGCATGGCACTTTGGAATGCCTCTTGCCGCCAATCGTACATCCCGAGCAACGTACCAATATTCACAGAACGAAAACCTGCCTGACAGCCGCGTTCAGGTGCATCCAGGCGATTCCGGTAGTTTCTTTTAGGCCCTTTAACATGCAGCTTTTTGTAAGTCTCCTGGTGGTAAACCTCTTGGTATAGTGTTAATCCATCCACGCCTGCTTGAAGAAGCTCTTTATATTCGGCAGTCGATAGAGGATTTATCTCAATACTGACGGAGGAAAAAAATTCTCTAAGTACAACTACACAATCCTTAATATATGAGACAGGATTCTCCCGGCGCGATTCACCAGTCAAAATGAGGATATGCCGCAGACCTGTAGCTGCAATCTTCTCAGCCTCCCTGCGAACCTCCTCCAAGGACAGCTTTTTACGCGGAAAATCATAAATGGAGCTGAAGCTGCAGTAGGTACAATGATTCACACAAAAATCGGCAAGATACATCGGTGTGAACAGCTGCATCGAATAACCAAAATGTGCACGGGTCAGTCGCTGAGCAGCTTGCGCCATCTCCTCTAGCAGCGGCGTTGCTGCTGGAGAGAGCAATGCCAGCAAATCATTTTCGTTCAGCTTGTCTTTTCCAAGCGCCCGCTTAACGTCATCCTCCCGGAACTCCTTCCACAGCTGCTCATAAGGATACTGCTCCAAGCGGACCAGTGTGTCAAAAAAGCTCATGCTAATCCTCCCTCCTTTGGTGAACCTATCAAATTCAGTTCAGAAATCCAGTCAACGGTGACGAAGCAAAAGCAACTTCTTCTACAGGACCGAGTCCTGCCAAATAAGCTTTGCGGCCAGCGGATATCGCCTCGCGGAACGCTTCCGCCATGACGAGCGGATTACGTGCCGTTGCGATAGCCGTATTAAGCAGAACAGCAGCGGCCCCCATCTCCATTGCTTCCGCCGCTTCCGAGGGCTTGCCAATTCCGGCATCTACAATAATCGGCAAATTCACTTCTTCAATAAGAATACGCACGAGCTCCTTGGTGCGCAGGCCGCGATTCGTCCCGATCGGCGCACCAAGCGGCATCACAGCAGCAGCACCGGCATCTCTCAGACGTAAAGCAGCCGAAAGGTCCGGACTCATATATGGCAGTACTACAAAACCCTCCGCCGCTAGAATCTCTGTAGCTCGTATGGTCTCCAGATTATCTGGAAGCAGGTATTTCTGATCATTGATCACTTCGATCTTCACCCAGTTCCCCAGTCCCGCAGCTCTTGCTAATCTCGCAATACGGACTGCCTCTTCCGCTGTACGCGCTCCTGAGGTATTAGGCAGAAGAGTCATGTGGCCGGGAATGTGGTTCATGATATTTTCTGCTCCACCTTCCGGGTCCACTCGGCGAAGCGCTACAGTAATCACCTGAGAACCAGAGCTTGCGATCACTCCGGGGATCAGAGCATTCCGGCTATATTTTCCGGTTCCGATAAATAATCTACTAGTTAATTCGATGCCTCCAATATGTAACGGGTCATGCATGAAATTACCTCCCTTTGGTTCTTAGAAATTTCTCAAAATTCTATACCGCTCCATCTCAACCCCCACCAACAAAGTGCACCAGTTCCAAACGATCATCCTCGCTCAGAGCAGTACTTTCATAATTCTCCTTACTGACAATTTCTCCATTCAGCTCAATGATCATCAGACGACCCGACCACTCAGGAAGACTGATCAAATCAGCTATAGTTTGAATACCACCAGAACACTCTGCGGATTTCCCGTTAATCAACAGTCTCATTCTGAATCACCCCCTTCGCCTATGCTTTTACCTCCCGGCTATGAATGAACCGCCTTATGAATAGCTTTGGCGGCCTCATAAGGATCATCCGCTCCGCAAATTCCGGACATCACAGCAATTCCTGCCGCGCCTTGCCTAATGATCTGCGCCGCATTAGCGGGACCAATTCCGCCAATCGCAATTACAGGAATAGAGCTAGTCTTCACCGTTTCTGCAAGCAGCTCTAACCCACGTGCGGGCAGCCCTAGCTTGCTCGCCGAGGGAAATACATGGCCAAACAAGCAATAATCAGCTCCCTGCTCTGAAGCATTCGCCGCTTCTTCCGGAGAATGAACCGATCTCCCCAGCCAAAGCTGAGGTGCAATTCGCCGGGCTGTAAGCGGGCTCAGACTGTGCCCAGCCAACTGAACACCCGCGGCACCAGCTGCCAATGCTACATCGATCCGGTCATTGATTATCAGTTTGGTAGCGGGTATACCGGCAGCCAACAGCTCCTGTGCCGCAGAGAGCAGTTCGCGTGCTGGACATTGCTTCTCTCTTAAGTGAATATAATCGACCCATGTCTGCACCGTGACAGCCAGTTCAACAAATTGTCTCAACAGCTGCTTGCCGTCTGATATTAGATGGATCTCAGCTTGTACCACTCGCGATCTCCTCTCTCTCACTTCCCTGTAGGCCAGTAAAAAACAAAAAAACTGCCCCCGTAAGGAAGGCAGTCAGAATCTGTATATAGACGGTACTACAAATAGCCCGACAACAGAAATTCGTTCTCCACTTCCCTACGCTGGTCTTAACCAGATCAGGTTCAAAGGGTCCGGAAATCCATTCCGTCTCAGCCAATCGGCACCCCTAGTGACATAAATATACAATTTTAAAATGCTAACGTGGTTTATAGTAACATATTTTTTTATTGAAATACACCCATTTATTCACATTAGCTGTACTAATCTAACCGTTTACTACCTCGCCACCATTTACATGAATAACCTGTCCAGTCACATAACTGGAATCGTCAGAGGCAAGATATACATAGGCTGGCGCCAGCTCCTCTGGTTGTCCAGGCCGTTTCATAGGCTGCGTGCCTCCAAACTCGCTAACCTGCTTCGCATCAAAGGTAGAGGGAATTAGCGGTGTCCAGATTGGACCTGGTGCTACACCGTTTACCCGTATGCCCTTCTCCGCCAGATTCGTGGACAAAGATCGTGTGAAACTCAGGATAGCTCCTTTAGTTGATGAATAGTCCAGCAGCTGCGGGCTTCCGCGATAAGCGGTAATTGAAGTTGTATTTATAATTGTAGATCCTGCTTTTAAATGAGGCATAGCTGCTTTTGTTAAATAGAACATCGCAAATATATTCGTACGGAAAGTACGCTCTAGCTGCTCGGAAGTAATATCCTCGATCTTAGCTTGCGGATGTTGCTCCGCCGCGTTATTGATGAGAATATCAAGCTTTCCTAAGCCCTCTACCGTCTGTTTAATAAGATCCTTACAGAATTTCTCGTCACCGATATCACCTGGAATTAGGATACATTTGCGGCCTTCCTGCTCGACCTGACGTTTAGTTTCCTCTGCATCTGAGTGTTCATTAAGATATGAAATGACCACATCAGCACCTTCTTTAGCAAAAAGCACAGCAACTGCACGCCCAATTCCGCTGTCTCCACCGGTAATCAACGCCGCCTTGTCTTGCAGTTTACCTGCTGCTTTATAATTTGCCGGCTCGTATTTGGGCAGCGGCGTCATTTCACTCTCAATCCCTGGCTGATGATGCTGCTCCTGTGGGGGTAAGGTTTTTGTAGCTTGTTTATTATTGCCTGACATCTTCCCTATCTCCTCTCGTTAAGCAAATTGATAGTTAACTGATCATCTTAGGATGGCACAACAATGCACGTTTATACGCTGGGTTTGTCATTTTCTTAAATCGCTTTACGAATCTTACTTACCACAATGCAAGTAGAAATAAACAACCGTGGATGTAAACTGCTGTAAGTGGAGAGGACTTCACTGCATACAAAAAGGCACAGCATCGCTGCTGTGCCTTGAATTGTTCACCCTAACTATTTCAAAGAAGAAACATGATTTTCTGCATTCACTCCATGTTCCAGTACCCACATAAAATAAAGAGCTTTAGCTGCTTTCTCCCGGGTCACTATGGCTTTAGGTTCTAGTTCTGTCCCATTGACCATTTGGCCTCTAGCAATCCCCACTTCAGATCTAATAAGCCCTAATTCATAAGCACTTTTCACTTTTGAAATTAAAAAAGGAGAAATGTCCGCCGTATCAACCAGCTGCTGCCAGGATACAAGTGGATAGTACATCGCTCCTCTAGCTCCTGGATCCAGATTGAAATCATAACCAGGATCTCCTGGCACTACTGCTGTGCCGTTATAATCAGTCATGTACTTAGGTTTATTAGCAAACTTTACTTGGTAAACATCATAGAGAATAGCACCCATCGTTTCACGTGACAGCTTACCTTTCGGATAATAGGCAAGATCTGATCTTTCCACTTTCATTAACTTAGAAATACTGCGTGTGAATTCAGCAACTGTCATCTCCGTATCTGGCTTAAAATTCCCTTGACGGTCTTTGCCCATTACTCCCAGCTGGATTAATTTTTCAATTTGATTGCGGTAATAAGCAGCTTCCCCGGTCGTCGTATCATTAGTTATTTCCGGAAAAACCTTATCCCAGTTGCCTGTTAGTGCCGCATGCTTAACGTTCCCTTTAAGATAAGCAGTAATGGAGGCAGCAGTAGAATCGCCAGTAGCACCTTTCTCTACAAGCTCCGTAACAATCATCCGCGAAAATTGTTTGGCGAGCGCTTCTTTAAAATGAGTCCCATCGATTTTCTTTGAAGGATGCCCGTTAGCGTAACTTCCGTCATTTGTTTTGCCTGGCGTTTCTCCGGCTTCAATTGACATGAAGAGGGCTGTTATCGCTTCTCCTCCGATCTCGTTATAATATTTCAGACTTTCCGAGTTAAGGTCAATAAGTGTAACTCCAGATTCATCTGCAACCCGTTTAAGAATATCTACAAACTTTCTTGATTTAAAAGAATTCTCATAGATATATCCCGGACTTGCATTCCCTTTAATTCTGGACATTGGCGTTACCAGTACTGGTATCATGCCCCGGGCTTGGATCGCAGGGAGATAAACTTCTTTAAGGTAGTTTTCATACATTGCCTCAGTCGAACCTCTGCCGTAACGTCTGAACTCATCTGCACTCTCATCATTGTGTCCGAATTGAATAAACACATAATCCCCAATGCTGCCACTCAGTAAAATGTCGTTAAGTCGACCTTCTGTATAGGCATTTTTAAACGAGCGTCCTCCCATGGAATAGTTAGTTACACTCACTTTATGTTGATTAAACATACTGCCAATAATCTGGCCCCAACCACTCATTGGCGCTTCGTCGAAGGTGTAGGACTTGACCGTGGAATCTCCAAGTATAAATAAATTCGGAAGAGCTCCAGCTGCTCTATGCTGTGGCAAAATCGGTTCCAGTATGATCTCCTCAATCCCTACAGCTGTGTTCACTTTGTTCGGTTCAATCTCAATATCTATATGGTCACGGCCGTTTACATACGTATAAGTCCACTCTTTCCCTTTGGCTACAGCCGTATGCTTGACGGGTACAAGCTTTGCCGCGTCCCAATGTCCACTTTTCAACAAGCGGCTGGTCTGCATTCCTGATACTGACACGATCCCATCCTCTGCGTCAGAAGTCGTTTTTACATATACGTTGTAGGTTCCAGGGGAAGCATCCATTCGAAACGCCATGCCGTAGTTATTATAATTATCCTTTTCAGATTTAGGTTCAGCAAAAAAATAAGATTCTGTGATGAAAAAACCTGTTCCATCGGATGTAATTGAATCGGTATGCACTTCTCTAGCGGGTAAAGCGTTGGTCTCTTGGACAAAACCATAACCTAATTGATACCCTGCTTTAACTTGGTTTGTAAAATTAAGCTTGTATGCGTTTGCAATTTGGATTGGAGGTTGCCCCTCTACCCCATCTTTAATAAGGGCTGCCTCTGTTATACCGTGAGTAAGAGTCAATGAAGCCATAAGTAAAGAAGATAAGATTAGTATATCCCTACACAGCTTTCTCACTTCATTACACTTCCTTCCGTTTCTCGAAGTACTTACCTAGGTTCCTCCATTATCCCTTTTCTCTAAAGTGATTCAAATGATGATTTCATTCTTTTTTTTGACCTTTTGTAACGTAAAACTTGGAATTGATCAACGGCTCACACTGCAAAACGGTCATATGTATAGGTATCCTTGATATAATTAAGAACATCCCTATTGATCCTAAGGAGGAGAACTCCTATCGCTTACAAAGTCAGCTTTCCGAACATTATAAGTACACTGCAGTTGATCGGTGTTCATTATCGTGTAGCAGAATCTGGGTGGGCATACCCTGATCATCATCACAAAATCTTCGAACTATTGTATTGCTACGATGGCAACTCCCATCAATATGTAGAAGGAAGCTCCATCGCCTTTGGTAAAGGGGATTGGTTAATCATTCCGCCTGGCTTACGTCATTATGTAGTTAATTCAGGCCTGAGCAACTATATCTACCTCTCCTTTCATTTCGATATTGACGATTTAAAGTTTCGTGAATGGTTTCAATCTCAGGCTGTACAGAAATGGAATAACCAACAAATGCAGCGTTCGGGATTAAATCACCAGTTGGAACATTTGGATGAATTTATTAAGAACAATATTCTCGCCAGGACGGCATCCACTGGATTTCCCGAGGAAATTGAAGAAATGATCCTTGTAAAAGAAAGGCTTCGTTTGCAAGCGATCATTCTGATGATTTTGACTGAACTCATTGATGTACAGCTCTCGAATTCAGAGAATTCCAACACAGCGAGACAAGCAAACTCTTTGTACGAGGTGGAAACTGCTCATCAGATCGAAAAATATATTGCAGCCAATATTCATTTACCGGAGCTCACGGTTAATTTGATTGCTGAGCAGCTTTGCTTAAGTCGGGTGCAGTGCCATAAGTTGTTTACAAAGGTGTATAAGATATCTCCTAGGCAGTACATAACTAACCTAAGATTAAAGAAGTCAAAACATTTACTGCTTCATACCGATTTAAAAATACAGATGATTTCTGAACAACTCGGGTTTGCTTCCCAGAGCCACTTCAGCCGACAATTCAAGCGATGGACGGGTGTTTCTCCCTTAAACTACCGGCCGAAATCTTATACTAATCCTATCAGGGATTAACGTTTATGAAGATAAATCACCGGAACATACGAAAAACCCGCTCTCCATTACGGAGGCGGGTATAATTCGCTGTAAGTTAAACTATGTCGTTAAACACCATGAAGAATACCATCAATAGCAATGACACCGTAAGCAGTGCACTAAGTGTGCGCAATTTGCCAGTCTCTGCGCTAACGTCGCGGTTCTCACGAATTCCAGCTGCTGCAAGACGCAAAGGCTTGCTCATAATACCGCCAAGCGCAAACATCGCTAGCAGTAACACAACAACAATAATCATCCACGCTACTGAATAATCACCTTTGGTCATCATATAACCGCCTGTAAGGAGTTGGATCACCAATCCATACTGCGCAAAACGATTAAATCCGGTTACGGCACTTAAAGTTCCTTCTTTCGCCCCAGACGACAGTTTCTCTGCACGTCCTAGAATGAAGGGTAGCACAAGGTAGAAGCCAAGTGCCAAGGTTCCGATCATATGTAAGAAAAACAAAACGTTCCAATCCATAACATATCTCCTCCGATTTAACTGTGATAATAGTTACATTTAATTATACCCATTATTGCTTAAGAAGAAAAGGAAACCCCCATTTTAAGTAAACAAAATGGGGGTTTCTTCATACCTCTGTCACAATCTATACAGTTATTACAGCTGTTACGCTACGCACGGACTCAGCAGACTTATCTAAAGCCGCTTTTTCCTCAGCTGTAAGCTCCAGTTCAAAAATCTTCTCGATACCATTGGCACCAAGTAACGCCGGAACACCCATGAACAGGTTATCATAGCCATATTCTCCTTCGAGCAAGGCGATAACCGGAATGATCCGTTTTTTGTCCTTCAAGATAGCTTCCGCCATCTGAACTAAAGAAGCCGCTGGTGCATAATAAGCACTACCATTTCCTAAGAGGTTAACAATCTCTCCGCCACCCACACGTGTACGTTGCACAATCTCATCAATACGCTCCGCAGATATCAATGTATCAATTGGGATGCCACCGACACTGGAATACCTTACGAGCGGTACCATATCGTCGCCATGTCCGCCTAATACGAAACCACGTACATCTTCAACGGATACCTTCAGCTCTTGTGCAATAAACGTGTTATAGCGGGCTGTATCCAGCACTCCGGATTGTCCAATTACGCGACTCTTCGGAAAACCCAGCGCATTAAATGCCGCATAGGTCATAGCGTCAACTGGATTGCTCAGAATGATTACAATGGAATCTGGTGCTACACGTTTTATGTTCTCGCATACCGACTTCACAATACCTGCATTGGTGTTCACGAGATCATCGCGACTCATTCCAGGTTTACGGGCAATCCCTGCAGTGATGATTACAATATCTGAATCCGCAGCATCTTCATAGCTTGAGGTTCCTGTAATTTGACTGTCAAATTTCTGTACAGGACCTGCTTCCAGCATATCTAGTGCCTTCCCCTTGGTAGTGTTCTCCATTTGTGGGATATCAAGCAGCACAACGTCACCAAGCTCCTTTTGAGCAAGCATAAGAGCTGTAGTAGCACCAGTAAAACCGGCACCTACAACTGTAATTTTATAACGTTTGATTGCCAAGGATTCTCCTCCTAGAACGGTGTCGGTATAGCTTGTATTAGCTAAACTTCAATATATTCAGTTGGTTGAGCCAGTCTCTTAGAGGTGATTAATAATCTCGTCGGCAAATGCAGAGCATTTCAGTTCAGTTGCGCCTTCCATCAGGCGGGCAAAGTCATAAGTCACGGTCTTGTTATTAATAGCTGTTTCCATACCTTTATAAATCAGATCTGCTGCTTCCTGCCAGCCCAGATGCTCCAGCAACATTACACCGGACAGAATCACGGAACCAGGGTTCACAACATCTTTGTCTGCATATTTAGGTGCGGTGCCATGAGTGGCTTCAAAAATCGCATGTCCAGAAATATAGTTAATGTTCGCTCCAGGAGCGATACCGATACCGCCGATTTGCGCAGCAAGCGCGTCAGACAGGTAGTCCCCGTTCAGGTTCAAGGTAGCAATAACATCAAAATCAGTCGGACGAGTCAGAACTTGTTGCAATGCGATATCCGCAATGGCATCCTTGATGATGATTTTGCCTGCAGCTTCAGCATCCTTCTGAGCAGCATTGGCAGCAGCTTCACCTTCACGTTCTTTAATCACATCATATTGATTCCAAGTGAAGACCTTATCTCCGAACTCTTGCTCAGCAACTTCATAACCCCAGTTTTTGAAGGCACCTTCAGTGAACTTCATGATGTTTCCTTTGTGCACAAGCGTTACGCTCTTGCGTCCGTGTTTGATCGCATATTCAATCGCAGCGCGCACCAAACGTTTCGAACCTTCGGAGGATACTGGTTTGATACCAATACCAGAAGTTTCAGGGAAACGGATTTTGTTAACTCCCATCTCTTTTTGCAGGAATTCGATGACTTTCTTCACTTCAGCAGAACCTTCTTGATATTCAATCCCTGCATAAATATCCTCCGTATTCTCACGGAAAATAACCATATCCACCAGCTCAGGACGTTTAACAGGAGAAGGAACCCCTTCGAAATAACGAACTGGACGCAGACATACGTACAAATCCAACTCTTGACGCAAAGCTACGTTCAATGAACGAATACCGCCTCCGATTGGAGTCGTAAGCGGACCTTTAATAGCTACAAAATATTCACGGATTGCCTCCAATGTATCATTTGGCAGCCATTCGCCATATGTATTGAAGGCTTTTTCGCCAGCAAAAACTTCGTACCAAGCGATTTGCTTTTTGCCGCCATAAGCTTTAGTTACTGCTGCATCAAGTACGCGTTTGGAAGCCTTCCAAATATCACGGCCTGTGCCGTCACCCTCGATAAAAGGAATGATTGGATGATTAGGAACCTGCAGTTTACCATCTTTAATTGTGATTTGTTCGCCTTCTGTTGGCAGATCGAATTTTTCTAGTTTCAACATTTGAGTGTATTCCTCCTAAAGTTTTGTGGGATTTAATTTCTCATGGACAAGCCTCGAACAAAACTCTCTACGTATGAATATGCATTATTGCATATATTCTAGGGTTCATTCTACTAAACTTTAGGAGCAGCCTGCAAGGCTGCCCTTCTATCTTTCGTCTACTGGAACGTATTTCTGTTCAATCATACCTGTGTATTCTGCACGTGGCCGGATAATACGGTTATCTGTATATTGCTCCAGAATATGCGCAGTCCAGCCTGAAGTCCGGCTAATTGCAAAGATAGGAGTGAACAGCTCACGTTCAATACCCAGCTGTGTATAAACTGATGCCGAATAGAAATCAACATTTGGTTTAAGTCCCTTTTGTCCGGTAATCAATTCCTCGATATTTACGGACATATCATACAGCGTAGTATCATTCTTCATTGTGCCAAGTTCAAGTGACATTTTCATCAGATGTTTAGCACGTGGATCACCATTTTTGTATACTCTATGGCCGAAGCCCATGATCTTCTCACGGTTATCCAGCTTCTTACGAATATAAGGTTCAACCGCTTCCAAACTTCCGATCTCTTCAAGCATCTTCATAACGGCTTCATTCGCCCCACCGTGAAGTGGACCCTTGAGTGCACCGATAGCAGAGGTTACGCCTGAATAAATATCGGACAAGGTTGCAACCGTAACCCGGCCTGCAAAAGTTGAAGCATTCAGCTCATGGTCCGCATGAAGCACAAGTGCGGTATCAAGCGCTTTAACAGATACACTGTCAGGCTCTTTTCCCCATAGCATATACAGGAAGTTCTCGGCAATCGAGACGCCTTCTTTAGGAGCCACAGGTTCCAGACCTTTGCGAATACGCGATAGGGCTGCCACAACCGTCGGGAGCTGAGCCTGTAGTTTTACTGCTTTAATCTCGTTAGCTTCTCTACTCATATCGTCAGCCGCTTCATCATAGAGAGCAAGGCTTGATACAGCAGTCCGCAATGCTGCCATGGTGTTGGTGTCTTTTGGATAGAGCTTCATTTGCTCGATAACTGGCTCAGGAATCCGTGCGAAAGCACTGAAATCCCGTTTGAGCGCTTCCAGCTCTGGTGTTGTTGGTAGACTGCCAAACCACAATAAATAAGCGGTTTCTTCGAAGGTAGCATTTTCTGCGAGATCATCAATATCATAACCACGGTAAGTGAGTACCCCATCCACAATAGAGCTAATGGATGAAGTTGTTGCAACGATACCTTCCAAGCCTTTGGTAGCTGTCATAGCATATCTCTCCTTTGCCAACAAGGTATAAAAAGCATTCTCGGTTTCATGAAAACATTTCCAATTTAAAGCATTGAAAAATCTAATAAGTGCAGTTCAAGGACATATCCGGCGAGGATGTTGTCTGACTTTCGTAATCGAATCTTTATTCATCATACTGGATTTTGTCGGTTATGTGAACAATGTGGAAGCTTTGCAGCGCATCAAATGATTTTATCACAGAGATAGAAAAAAACTTCTAAACCCTTGATTCACAGTTGAGATTTTAGTTTATAGCATCCGGTTCAGCCCAATATTTATCCCGTTTCCTAGTCTTTAAATACGTTCTATGAATATATATGAAGACGAGCTTTTATTCCCCTGCATCCGCAGGAATGAAGGAGGTGTAGATCTTCGTATGGACCGATTAGCATTAAAAAGACTGCTGCGCGGCCTGTGGGTCGTTCTGGCTACCTCTATCCTCCTGCTGGCAATCTATTTATTGCTTCCGCTGTTATACCCCCTCCTGCTCGCTTGGTTGCTCGCTTATATCATGCATCCACTAGTGTTGATTCTTAAAGGTCTTAAGCTCCCAGCGTGGCTCGCAGTGTCGCTCTCGCTGCTATTTTACATAGGCGGAACCGCACTAGTACTGACCGCGATGATTACAAGGCTAGTGAAAGAATTGATCGTGCTGCTGCAGACCTTTAATCTTCATACGGACCAATGGAGAGATCTTCTGCTGTCTTTGAGCCAGAATGCAAGCATACAGAATATCATTAACCAGATAAATCAGTTCTACCGCGACAATCCTGACTATCACGCCACCATTGACAGCAATATCAGCAGAACAACGGAAACAGTTGGTTACGCAGTTACGCAAGTGGTGACCGGATTTTTTAATGTGATCTTAAAGCTGATCTCTGCTCTACCCAGTATGGGTACAATTCTTATCGTGGTCGTTCTCGCTGCCTTTTTTATTAGTACTAGCTGGGAAAGACATAATGCCAAACTCACAAGCTGGCTGCCAGCACCGTTCTTAAAGCCTGTATCGGATATCTGGCGGGATCTGCGAAAAGCTCTCTTCGGCTATCTCCGGGCTCAGCTAATCCTCATCTCGATTACAGCGGTCATTGTCGTGATCGGGTTGCTGCTCTTGGGTGTAAAATCTGCTTTCGCTATTGGCTTAATGATTGGTTTTGTGGATCTGCTGCCTTATTTAGGGGTTGGAATCGTAATGATTCCCTGGGCTTTATACTCTTACATGACAGACAATCTGGCACTGGGGATCGGACTTACTATCCTATATGCCGTTATCCTTATAACCCGCCAAGTGCTTGAGCCGAAAGTGCTCGCCAGCAGCATTGGGCTTGATCCCCTTGCTATGCTGGTCGGTATGTTTGCAGGTTTGCAGCTGTTCGGCATGCTTGGGCTGATCATCGGTCCCGTTATTCTAGTTATCCTTGTAGCCTTTAACCGAGCAGGTGTATTTCACGCGTTACACAGCTATATTGTCAGCGGAAGACTAAGATAATAAACAATACCCTACAATTCCTAGAATAGCAAAACAGAGCGGATCCCTATCAATGACCGGGATCCGCTCTGTTTTTGTTTTGATTATAACTAGCGGCGGTAAAAAGTGAAGGTGCCGTTTTTCATCTTTTTCTCAATCCACTTCAGCAAAAATATACGATACAAAGGCCGAGTCAACGGAAACACCAAGGAGAAACCTACAATATCCGTTACGAAACCAGGTAAGATCAGCAGTAAGCCCCCGAAAAAAATGCATAGGCCATCCAGCATCGTCCGGCCAGGAACGCGTCCCTCCTGCATATGTGTTCTGCTGTCTTGCAGCACCTTATTCCCTTCGAAACGCATCATCAATAAACCAATAACCGAGGTGGTCAACATAAGCAGCAGCGTTTTGAATGCTCCAAGCTGATCTGCTACAAAGATAAAGCCGAATAATTCCACGGCAGGAATGATAAATAATGCAGCCCACAACCATTTGCTTCTAATCATACAGAACCCCTTTCTTCCCGCAGCGCTCCTTTAATCGCGTGAAACAGCTCCGGAAGGGCTCTATCCAGCCTGGCAGGCTTCCATTCTCGATTCACCCAAACATGATTTGTCGAGCCGGTAACCAGCAGTTCCCCGGGGAGGTCCATCGACCGCAATTGTCCCAAAGTAGCCGATGAACCCTCTAAATTCCTACCTTCTGCTTCCGAGAGCCTCCGCACCTGATACTCAAATGCGACTCTTAACGCCGAAAAGGTAGTCATTCGCGCATACACGGAGATAAGATCATCATATCGCGCCGGACTTTTAAATTGCAAATCGGCTGAGGTAACAGGAAGCAGCACTCCCTGATTCTCAAGCTCACGATAAGTAAAGCCAAGCTGACGTAACAACTCCGTACGGCCAGACTCAAACCAGTTCAAATAATTCGCATGATACACAACGCCCATCTGATCACTTTCCTGGTATCGAACACGCAGGGTCGATTCATACCACCGGCTTCGCAAGCCGTCTTGCTGTAATTCCATTTATAAATACTCCTTTCGGCATAGGCAGCAGGGAGAGCTTTATGCCCTGGCCCCGTCTGAAGATAGCTTTGTCGTTGATAGTTTGCTTCGGGAGCTTCTGGCGACATAAAATAGCAGCATCGCTCCTGCGATTGAACTCAACATACAAGACAGGTTCATCACTTCTACACCGCCTTGATTGAGCAAGAATCCATTTAATAAATTGCCAACAACACCGGCAAAACCCGAGAACACCATATTAAAAACACTTTGCCCAGTCGCCTGCATCTCGTTAGAGGTGATCTGAGATACATATTCAACGGCAGCAATATAAAAGAACCCGAATGACAGACCATGCAGTACCTGCACTCCAATCATTACGGATGGATAAGGGAATGCCACCTGAATGCCCCACCGCAAGACATAAATAAGTGCACCAAGGAGCAGCGTCCGCTCGCGACCCAGCTTTTTGATTACCTTGGAAGCAAACAGCATGGAGGGCACGTTCGTTACAGATGCGAGAAAAAGCGCAATTCCTGCATAACGAGTTGAACCTCCAACCGACTGAAACGCGATAACGAAGTAGGTTCCAAAAGCAGTCATCGTCTGGTTCACAAGAAAACTGCCACCCAAAAACGCTAGGAACACCCGATTCCCCAGCAGCTTTTTAACCCCCTGAGAAAACGATTGCCGCATCATATGATTCTCTTCTGCCTGCTTTGGCAGCGTCAATGCAATAAGAACCGCAATTAGATTAAACATAAGAAAGGGCAGCCATATCGTGGATACAGAGAAGGACGATACATACAATCCGCCTAAATAGGCTCCCACTGCCGCTCCAATGCTCATCATAAGCCTTATACTACCATAAGTAGCCCCAGCCCTCTTCGCCGCTGAAATCGCGTAAGAATCGGCTATAGGCGCCTGTGTTGAGGAAAAGATTGTTGAGAGGGTATACACCAGCAGTAACACTATAAAATATTCCGAACGGTAAAAGACCGCTAATAAAGCCGGTATCGCCACACTTAGGATTAGTACCAAACGTGTCTGATTATACCGATCCGAGACAATTCCCCATATTGGCTGAATCGTGATCGCAATTAGCGTGCCTGTTGCCATTAGTATACCTATTTGCCCGCTATCAAGTCCATTGTGTACAAGCAGCAGCGTTAGATATGAGCCAAATGAACCACCGGCCAATCCTAAAAACAGATAAAAGCCACGCAGCTTCGATAATTTTTCCATTTTAAGCTACAAATCCTCTCCAGCTTCTTAATCAAGCATTGCACTCTCTTATATTTTAGCAGAACACCCGTACTTCCTATGTAATCACCGCATTTAATATAGCAGTACTATAAAGGCGGTGGACAAGTTGAATGATAAACAAAATTCTATTCGGGTCAATCATCCATGTCTAAAAGACAAATCTAATGCGAACAAATTTCAAAGCTCCGGCTTCGGCTGGTCTTCAACAAACTGGAGCGGGTATACAATCACTGGAAAAAAGGGGACCTTTAACCGCATTGCCGGCGAATGGATCGTTCCCTCCGTAAAACCAACCTCTAAACCTTCCTATTCCTCTGCTTGGATTGGAATCGACGGTTTCAAGAACAGCAGCCTGATCCAAACGGGAACAGGCCATGAATTCGTAAATGGTCGTGCCCGGTATTACGCTTGGTGGGAAATCCTACCTGATGTTGAAACGGTAATTCCCCTTCCAGTGAGCCCTGGAGACCATATAAAAGCTAACATCACGAAGGTAGGCCGCAACAAATGGACGATTACGCTCCGCAATTTGAGCCGAAATTGGATTTTTCGAACATTGCAGCGATACAACGGACCACAAACCTCTGGTGAATGGATTATGGAGGCTCCCGAGGTAGACGGCTCGATCGCAAAGCTGGCGCGCGTCTCCCCTACTTGCTTCTATTGCTGTCGAATTAATGGCAAAAGTCCGAGGCTTACCCTAAATATGGGAGGAATCATGGTGCAAAATAACGCTACTATCGCCGTTCCTTCTTGTCCAAACCATCGTGGGGATTCTTTTACTGTCAAACGAACATACCCCAAATAAAAATTCTCGAACCTGTCATTCAAGATTTGTTACTAACAGCATAAATGGATTTAACATAATCTTCAATCGAATATGTTGATAAACACGAAAAAAGGGCTGCCTCGCTTGTAGATTTACACTACAGTTGAGACAACCCTTTAATTAAGCTCTATGGAACCTGTTAAACAGGTGAAGCCAGTCGAAAACTACTCGATTGTGCTTACTTTTACCAAGTTAGTGGAACCAGAACGTCCAAGTGGAATTCCTGCAGTAATCACAACTAGGTCACCAGTTTGAACCAGACCGGAATCCTTACCACCTTTGATTGCTGTTTCCAGCAGCTCATCTGTGGAAGATGCAACTTGTCCGAACACTGGCGTTACGCCCCAAACGAGGGACAATTGACGCATAGTTCTTTCTTGTGTTGTAACGGCAATGATTGGTGCTTTAGGACGGTATTTGGAAACAACGCGTGCAGTATGACCTGTTACAGTCGAAGAAATGATAGCCTTAGCGTTCAGATCCAAAGCAGAAATTGCAACGGATTGGCTGATTGCTTCTGTAACTGTAGTTTCTTGTGCAGTTTGTTGTTTCATGAAGATTTCATGGTGGTTCAGAGCGGATTCCGCTTTCTCAGCAATGCGGGACATTGTAAGTACGGATTCTACTGGATATTTACCAGCAGCAGTTTCTCCGGAAAGCATGATTGCATCTGTTCCATCTAAAATAGCGTTTGCTACGTCACTTGCTTCAGCGCGAGTAGGACGTGGGTTGCGTTGCATGGAATCCAACATTTGTGTAGCTGTGATAACTGGTTTACCAGCAACGTTACATTTTTGAATCATCAATTTTTGAGCCAAAGGTACATCTTCAGCTGGGATTTCAACACCAAGGTCACCACGAGCAACCATCAGGCCGTCAGAAGCTTCTAAAATTTCATCAAGGTTGTCAACACCTTGTTGGTTTTCGATTTTGGAAATGATTTGGATGTGAGAAGCGTTGTTTTTCTCAAGCAGCTCACGAATTTCCTGAACGTCGCTAGCTTTGCGAACGAAGGAAGCGGCGATAAAATCGATGTCCTGTTCGATACCAAAAAGAATATCGTTGGTGTCTTTTTCCGTAATACCCGGCAAGGAGATGTTTACTCCTGGTACGTTAACGCCCTTCTTGCTCTTAATCGTACCACCGTTTACAATACGGGTCTTGATTTCTGTACCTTGAATGTCGACAACTGTCAAACCAATCAGACCGTCATCAATAAGGATTGTGGATCCTACTTGAACATCGTTAGGAAGTTCGCTGTACGTGATGGAAATACGATCTTGATTACCAAGGATCTCTTCCGTAGTCAGTGTCAGGTACTCGTCCTGAACAAGTTCAATCGGTTCTACTTCCAGCTTGCCTGTGCGAATCTCCGGTCCTTTAGTATCGAGCAGGATAGCAACTGTTTTGTTCAGTTCCTTAGATGCTTGACGGATCGTATTGATCCGAGCACCGTGCTCTTCGAAATCGCCGTGGGAGAAATTCAGACGGGCCACATTCATACCAGCCAAAATCAATTTTTTGATATTCTCCAACGATTCACTCGCAGGTCCGATCGTACATACAATTTTACTTTTCCGCATTAGGTTTTCCTCCGTTTTTTCGTTCTCTCTGTCTCACTTTTTCCAACTACAAAATCTACTACAAGGCTAACTAATAAAATAGGAACTTTGTCACATGTGCCTTTAAGTACGCCCTTATGAATATTACTGCAAACCAGACACAAAATCAATGTTGTAGGCACTTTTGGGTGTAACTTTAAGTCGAATTTTCTGTAAACATAAAAAAAATTAAAATAATCCCGTTAGTGGATCGAGATTATTTTAATTCCAATAAATTGTATATTTTACACTATATCCAAAAGACCCACTAAGTATAGCTATATGTCTTAAAGTGCAAATGATTTTGCACTTTTACACTTCTGACTTCACTTCTTCTTCAATGAAAATTTGTTCCTGCTGAGCCTCTGCAAACTCACCAATTTTACGGAATTTACGGTATCGATCATCCTTCAATTCCACTGAGTTCATCTGGGTTAGCTCCTGCAGATGCCGCCATAATGCATCCTTAATCGCCGCTGCCGTTGCTTCGTAATCCCGATGAGCGCCGCCTTTAGGCTCTGGTACGATCTCTTCTATAACTTCCATCTCAAGCAGATCAGCAGCCGTTATCTTCATGGCTTCTGCCGCTTGATCAGCCTTCGAAGCATCCTTCCACAGAATAGAGGCCGCTCCGTTTGGAGATATCGCCGAATAAATGGCATGTTCCAGCATGAGCACTCTATTTCCAACCGCCAATGCCAGGGCGCCACCGCTTCCGCCTTCACCGATGACCACACAGATTACAGGGACACCAAACTGAGACATCTCGCGTAAATTACGGGCAATCGCTTCGGATTGACCTCTTTCCTCGGCTGTGTTGCCTGGGTATGCACCTTTCGTATCCACGAAGGTAATAATGGGACGTTTGAACTTGTCCGCTTGCTGCATCAGACGCAGCGCTTTACGGAAGCCCTCAGGGTGTGCACTGCCGAAGAATCGTAAAATATTCTCTTTGGTGTCTTTACCGCGCTGCTGGCCAATAACTGTAACCGGCAACCCATTTAGTTTACCGATGCCGCCTACAATAGCAAGATCATCCCCAAACATCCGATCACCGTGGAGCTCAATAAAATCTGTGAAGATCTGCCCCATAAGATCAAGGGAAGTCGGACGTCCTTGATGTCTAGCCAAATGCATTTTTTGCGAAGGAGAGATATTAGAATATATTTCTTCCTCCAGCACACGGTATCGCTCTTCCAGCCTAGCTACCTCGTCCGTAAAATCAATACCCTTCTCTTCGCCAAACTGTTTCAGTTCAGCAATCTTCTTGCGCATTTCTACCAGAGGCATTTCAAAAGGCAACTCTCCTGCCAACCTAAAATCCCCCTTTCACGTCATGCAGCTCCAAAATTTTAGTCAATGTAGCGCGCATTTCTTTGCGGTGCACGACCATATCAAGCAACCCATGCTGAAGATTAAATTCAGCGGTCTGGAAATCATCCGGAAGCTTCTGGCGAATGGTCTGCTCAATGACTATACGTCCTGCGAAACCAAATACCGCTCCAGGCTCTGCAATAATTATATCACCAAGGCTGGCAAAACTCGCAGATACTCCACCGGTAGTAGGATCCGTAATTATCGAGATGTAAAGACCTCCAACCTCGTTAAAACGAGCCAGCGCAGCGCTGGTCTTCGCCATTTGCATTAGACTAAGAATACTCTCCTGCATTCTCGCTCCACCTGAAGTAGAGAAAATAAGGAGTGGAAGCTGTTGCTCCGTGGCCTCTTCTATCGCACGGGTGATCTTCTCACCTACTACAGAGCCCATACTGCCTGAGAAAAATTCAAAATTCATCACAGCTACGATGACTGGATGGCCACCAATGGAACCCTGACCCGTAATTACGGCTTCAGTTTGTCCAGATTTCAGCTGCTGTTGCTCCACTTTGGAAGCGTAACCCGGAAATTTCAGCGGGTCGATAGAATACATTTCACTGTCAAACTCAATAAAGCCCTCAGGGTCTAATGTCATCGCAATGCGCTCCACAGCATTTAGGCGCATGTGGTGACCACAAGTAGGACATACCTTTAGGTTCTTCTCTAATTCCTTACTATACTGGATCGTTCCGCATTTATTACATTTGCTCATTAATCCTTCAGGGATTTCACGTTTGGGGCGTTCGCCTTCCGCAGGCCCGCCGCTCCGCTCCAGACGTTCTGAAGGAATAGTCGCGTACTTCCGTTTCTTCTGAAATAAATCTTTGAACACACCCGCACCTCTTCAGCCGTTTATTTGCGTTATGCAGCTTGCCGCTGTCATGACTTTTGTCTTGTAAGAAACTCAGGGATGCAGAATAAGATTAAGGACTTCCTGTACTTCCTCCAGTTCACCTGAAGGAACCAATATCTCAAACTGCTGCTTGGACATATTGATTGGACGGCATTCTACCAAAAAACCTTCTTCTGTTAGCTTACTCTTAATCATATCCGCCACTCTGGCGGTCGGCGCGATATATATTACCGTCCACATGCCCTGCAAGGCCTCCCCAATCTTAATTCCCAGCCGTATCCCGTATAATGGAATTATGATAACACAGTTTTCTTTTTTCCCGCAACAGGAGTAGGGCATAGGAAGCAAGACTGAGGAACTTGTTCAAACGAAATAAAGGGGCTCAATTATTCCTTGTCCGTGCCTAAAGGATATACTTTTGCCCCTTCATGCCGATGAGCAATTCTGGCGGAAGCGGCGGCAGCAATGCCGGCAACAAGGTCATCCAAGAATACATGAATCCTACCTTTATCATCGTTCAGTTCACCAATGATTCCAAGCTTTATTTTGTCCAAATACCCAAAACCTGTCAGTCCGATCATCCCATATACCCCTGTAATACCAAGCGCCAGAGTCTCGTCCGCTCCGTAGAGGGATTCATCAGCCTCCATTACCGCCTGCAGCGGCTGTGGAAGCAGTTTTTTCTCGGCTAATTCATCAAGAGCAACACCTGTCATTAAAGTATACTGCACTTCTCTTTTGCCCAAAACAGACTTGACGCTGGACAGACATTCATCCTTGGTTAAACCAGGATAATAAACCGATTGTAAAATATATACGATTTCAGCAATGGAGGAAAGTGATACACCTCTGCGTTCCAACAGATCTACTGCCATTTGATAGGACATGCTGCGACTCCCCTTTCCGTACAGGGATGTGCCCTGTGGTTTCCTAATGTATGCGGAAAAGGGGAGAATTGTTCTTATTTTATTCTTACCGTACCTGCACCCAGCATAACCTCGATCGCCGCGAAAAGTTCCTCGGACGGCTTAATTCGATAATTATCGCTAAGAGCTAGGAGCTTCTGATCCTGTTCATAGAACAGAAGCGTCGCAGCTGGACCGGGATGATTCTGCAGTAGCTCTTTCAGGCGCGACAGCAACGCTGCATTCTCTGAGGCCGGCGTGATCTTGATAAAGACACGCTGGCCTGAGGTCGCCGCTGTTGTTGGCGCGGCCTGTGCAGTTGTTGCAGGCGGCGTTGTGCCGCCTGCTGGTCTGGCAGCCGGACCAGTGGCGGCACCGCTGGTCCGGGAAGCAGGAGCTGCGCCGCGTGGCGGCGCTCCTGCCGAGGCCGAGCGTCCCGCGCTGTACGAGCGGGACGCGGCGGCACTACGGCGCTGCAATAGCCCGCGGAGAGCCTCCGCAGACAGCAGCGCCACTTCCTCGGCCAGCAGCTTGAAGCCTTCGTCTTCCTGCTGCACCTTGGCGCGCAAGGCCAGCAGCGCGCCCTTGGCAATCAAGCTGCGGCTTCGCTTCCACACCTCAGGGAAGAGCACGACCTCGCAGCGCTCGATCTGATCTTCCCATTCGACGAAGGCCATCGATTTTCCTTGCTTCGTCGTAATTTCCTTAACGGATACGACCATTCCGGCCGTAACCGTCTGGCTCTCATCCGCGGCTTCACCAAGATCCATCAGCCGCTGCATACCGGGCTCCTCAAGCAGCTCCGCGCTATCATCAAGCGGATGGCCCGAAAGATATAACCCCAGCAGCTCACGTTCCATCTCCAGCTGCTGGCCAATGGTGAACTTAGGGATATCCGGATAGCGGATTTCCCAGTTCGGTGTCTCCACCAAATCGTCGAACAGCTGGATTTGCAGCTCATCCCGCTCCTTGCGCCACTTCAATGCAGCGTCAACCGTCTCGTCCAGCATAGCCAGCAGCTGGGCGCGGTGACCCGGCAGACAGTCAAAAGCTCCCGCCTGCAGCAATGATTCCACTACCCGCTTATTGCAGACCCGCAGGTCCACACGTCGACAGAAATCTAGCAGACTGTCGAACGGACGCTCCTTGCGGACCGCCATAATGTTCTCCACTGCCAGCGTGCCGACGTTCTTAATGGCTGCGAGTCCAAAGCGGATATGCCCGGTTCCGGTTCCTTCGCCTGGAACCGGAGTAAACAATACGCCGCTCTCGTTCACATCCGGCGGCAACACGCCGATGCCCGTGCGGCGGCAGTCCAGCACATACTCCGCTACCTTGCGGTGAGTGCCCATTACAGCGGTCAACATAGACGCCATAAACTGCACCGGATAATGTGCCTTGAGATAAGCTGTCTGGAAAGCCAACACTCCGTAAGCCGCGGCATGAGCACGCGGGAAGCCGTAATCGGCAAAGCGCACGATCATATCATAAACAGCATTCGCATCCGTTTCATTATACCCCTGCTGCAAGCTGCCTTGAACAAAATGGCTCCGTTCCTTATCCAGAGTCTCACGTTTTTTCTTAGAGACCGCTCGACGGAGCAGATCCGCTTCTCCTAACGAGAAGCCCGCCATCAGAGAAGCAATCTGCATGATCTGTTCCTGATACACAATGATCCCATAGGTGTCCGCTAAAATAGCCTTCAAATCAGAATGTGGATACTCTACTTCAATCTCACCGTGTTTGCCTGCTATATATTTCGGGATAAATTCCATCGGACCCGGACGATACAGCGCTAGAACCGATACAATATCTTCAAAGCCGTTAGGCTTCAGATCTTTAAGTACTCGTCTAACGCCCGCCGACTCCAGCTGGAAGACCCCTGTTGTCTCACCAGCACCAAGCATTTCATACGTAGCTGGATCATGATCTGGGATGACACGGAAATCTGGAACACTTCCGCTCATTTCTTTAATCGAATTCATGCAGCGTTCGATAATCGACAACGTGCGCAAACCCAGAAAATCCATTTTCAGCAGCCCGACGCTCTCCAAATGCTCCATAGAGTATTGGGTTAACGCCGTACTTTCGTTACCTTCCTGAAGTGGGACTGCATCGGTCAACGGACCTTTCGAGATAACAACCCCAGCGGCATGTGTCGAAGCATGGCGGGGCATGCCCTCGACCTTCATAGCCATATCCAGCAACCCTTTAATCTTTGGATTGCTATCATACAGTGCTTTAAGATCTGGTGTACTCTCCAGCGCCCTGGCAAGGCTGATCCCTAGTTGTCCAGGTATAAGCTTGGCAGCTTTGTCTACCTCGTTATAAGGCAAATTCAGCACCCTGCCTACATCACGAACGGCAGCCCGTGCAGCCATAGTTCCGAAAGTAATAATTTGCGCCACATGTTCTTTGCCGTATTTCTCCACTACATAACCAATAACCTCATCACGCCGTTCATCGCTAAAATCGATATCAATATCCGGCATGGTGATCCGTTCTGGATTTAGAAAACGTTCAAAGAGCAAGTTATATTTCAATGGGTCCACGTCAGTTATTCGCAAAGCGTATGCGGTGAGACTACCCGCGGAAGATCCCCGTCCGGGTCCCGTAGCAATTCCCTGACGATGACAATAAGCAATAAAATCCCACACAATTAGAAAATAATCGCTGAAGCCCATACTCTCGATAACGCCCAGCTCATAGGTGAGACGCTTCTCAGCCGTCTCTCTTTGCTCAGGTGTAGCCCATTGCGGTGTATCTATATATCGTTCCTCCATCCCCTTCCAGCACAGCTCACGCAAATAAGCAGCGGAATCCATGCCTTCAGGGAGCGGAGAATAGGCAGGCAGAATATGATTGCCAAAGGTAAGCTCCAAATTACATTTTTCTGCGATCAATAAGGTATTGGCGATAGCCTGCGGCACATGCGGAAACAATGCCGCCATTTGCTCGCTGCTTTTTAGAAACAGCTGATCTGTTCCGATCTTGAGACGTTCCTCATCATCCACCGTTTTGCCTGTTCCGATGCAGATCAGCACATCCTGAACCTCA
Organism: Paenibacillus sp. FSL L8-0333; assembly: GCF_037965665.1. Lineage (NCBI taxonomy): Bacteria > Bacillati > Bacillota > Bacilli > Caryophanales > Paenibacillaceae > Paenibacillus > Paenibacillus sp. FSL L8-0333. The sequence continues at coordinate 2,114,552 of NZ_CP150186.1, read as the reverse complement.
GCATCTTCCTTCGCCAAATAATGGACATCATTCGTCACCACAAGTGGAATTTCACATTCCCCGGCAAGGGCGATCAGCTTGGGATTCACTCTCTTTTGCTCAGAGATCCCGTGGTCTTGCAGCTCCAGATAGAAATCTTCGCCAAAAATCGCCTTATATCGCAGCGCAGCCTTTCGCGCCTCCTCATCACGACCATGCAGCAGATGCTGCGGCACTTCTCCGCCCAGACAAGCACTAAGGCAGATAATCCCCTCTGAATGAGCTGCCAACACTTCCATATCGATCCGGGGTTTATAATGATGGCCTTCCAGATGGCCGATAGAGATCAGCTTCATCAGGTTCTTGTAGCCGGTTTCATTCTTGACGAGCAGAATCAAGTGGTAGATCGGTTGATCTTTTCGACTGCCCCGCTCACGGCGTGAACCCGCGGTTAAATAAGCTTCACAGCCAATAATCGGCTTGATTCCATTCTCTTTACACGCTTTATAAAAAGGGATGGCCCCGTACATCACTCCATGATCCGTAAGCGCCAGCGACTTCATGCCGTATTCGCCGGCCCGGCGCACGAGATCGGTAATGCGCGCCGCCCCGTCCAGTAAACTGTATTCGCTGTGCACATGCAAATGCACGAAAGGGCTCATAACCCCACTTCCTCTCTACTGCAAAAATCAAACATAAGATGAAACTATTTTATCATATTAAAGGGGGACCCGCCCATACAATGGATTAAGAGCATAAGGACAGGCAAAGCTTGTAAATGCCTCGTCCGGGAAGGGGCCTGTATGAGCATTTTTATGAGCAAAGCTATCCTCGACTTCTTTATCGCCTTCGGCATCGTGCTTGGCGGAGCTATGCTCGGCGGAATCGGCGCCGTTGTATCCCTGCAACCGCCGACGCAAACGATGCTGGATGTGGCAGATCGGATTAAAATATGGGCACTAGCAGCCGCTGTAGGAGGTACTATGGATCCCTTACGGGTCATTGAAAGTAACATGATTGGAGGCAACCTCTCCCCCGCCATCAAACAAATCATGTATCTTGCCTTCGCTTTTCTAGGAGCCCATATGGGCAGTGAGCTAGTAAAATGGGTGTGCGGCAGGGGGTAACGCCAGTGAGAGTTCCACCATTCAGTCGTTTTCGCAGATTCACCCAGATCTCCGCTATATTCATGCTAGGGATCGTCGTAGGAGCTGTCATATACAATGCTATTTACCATGTAGGATATAACGTATTATGGCTTCATAATCAAGATCTGCGTGTACAGATCGAGCAATATCAAAAAGATATTCAGACACTCAAAAAATACAATAATACCTCAACCGTGATCAGAGAAATCAAAATTCGATCGGAGGAAAGCAAATCCAAAGAAGATACCCCACTTGACCCCGTAACTGTAAAATTAATCATAAGCCAAATGGGCTCAGATCTGGAACCGATGCGCGGCCGCAGCATGTTCGATATTGATACTGACAGCAAACTGGTTAGACTGCTGTTGGATGGCAAGCTATACATTGTGCGTGACAAGGAATACTCTGTCAAAATCCGAACCATGCTCGTCATGGAAGGTGTCCTGCAAATCTGGGTAGAAATCAGTCCTTTTAAGCGCAGCTGACAGCCATCGTGTGATACAATAATGGACAGACGTGGAAATTACTTCTTGGCTACTGCAAGACACGATAAAGGAGCTGGCTGTCCATGGTTTTATTTATCAAGTATTTATTGTTTATCCTGCTGGTGATCTTTGTAATCGGTGCCGCTGTGTTCAGCATATCCTCCCGCCGTGCCTTAAATCCCCAAGATAAAGGGCTGAAACGCTCCGTCATGAATGTGATGCTCGGTGCTATGCTCGTAACGCTGTCCTTGATATCCATGTTTTTGTTTCGCGGCTCTACCGTTAATATCATTGTTGAAGCTGTCTTTCTGCTGATTGGTGCGTTCAACATCTTCTCGGGTCTACGCAGCTATAGTTTTACAGCCGTAGCCGCAGCCAGGAACAACACCAGTCAAAAGCCTAGCTGCTGCTCTGACGGAATAGGAAAAGAATAAAATAGACTCCCCTCTCAATCAATGATGAGGGCAGTCTATTTAGCATGTATACGATCCTATTTACCGGATGCTATCCAGCTAGCAAACCATTCTTTAGCCATGATCAATGGATTGCAGCATCAGAACAGCTTTGGCTACCAGAGTATCCGAGTGGCTGATCTCAATCTCAAGCTTACAGGTACGGCGGCTGATTTCGAGCAGTCTCGGCATTACAATGATCGCGTGTTCGATCTGTACCGGTCGGATAAAATAAGTGGACATATTATCTAGTACATAATCATTTCCTGTGATGTCCTTAGCTGCTTTAAATGCCGAAAGCGTCATAAGCGTAGACAATATCCCCTCAGAAATCGTCCCAAGATCCGTGGCCATCTGCGGCGTAATAAAGCCATGGAAGAACAATCGTCCCTCTTCGTCCCGCTCATCCGCAAAACCATTCCAAATGAGATGATCAAAAGTCTCTCCCAGCTGAGGTTGGTTCCGAACATCGCGTAAGCTTTGCAGCACTTCTTTACGGGTTAGGGAGCCTACCAGTTTGCGGTTACGGTCCACTATGGGCAGAAAATCCACGCCTTCCCACATCATGATCTGGGCCGCGGAGGCTAGTGAGGTTTGCAGTGCAGCCGTAACCGGACTGCGAATCATCGCTTTTTCAATGATCTGCCCTTCCGTCAATTCCTCTACATCACGGCGACCGATAATGCCAATGACTCGGTTCCATTCATCCGTAACGGGAAAGCGCTGCTCTCCAGTTTCCTCAGAAACCTGTCGTAGCTCGCCGACGGTGCTAGAGATTTTTAACGTATTCAGGCGCGGTTTGCTGTCGATAATATCCTCTACCAGCATAATTTTTTTCTTTATCAATCTATCAAAAATAGCACGGTTAATCATTGAAGCGACGGTAAACGTGTCATGTCTCGAAGAAATAATGGGAAGATCCAGCTCGTCTGCCAATGCCTTCACTTCACGGCTCGTCCCGAAGCCCCCTGTCACCAGAACCCCTGCACCCTGCTCCAGCGCCAGAGAGTGAACATCATCACGGTTACCCACAATCAACAGACTGTCAGCGTCTATATAACGGATCATCGCATCGACCTTCATCGCCCCGATCACGTATTTATGCAGATGTTTATTTAGTCCACTTGCCCCGCCAAGCACATGCCCTTCAACAATATCAACTACATCGCCAAACGTCAGCTGCTCTGAAATGTTCCGAGGTTTCTTTTCTACACGAACTGTACCAATCCGTTCCTTCGTGATGACTATCCCGAGATTCTCAGCTTCCTTCACTGCACGGTAAGCAGTCCCTTCGCTGACTAACATTTCTTTGGCGAGCTTGCGAACAGATATTTTGGTGCCTACCTTAAGACTTTCAATATGCTGCAGCAGTTGCTCGTGTTTAGTAATCGCATCGCCTTGACCTTCCAACTGTTACACCCCCATGCTCCGATCTGTACTATACTGTACCTATTATACAACGATAGAATGGCTCAGTACAACCGATTCATAAGCTTCGGATTCGAATTTCACTCTCCTTACACAATCTACGATTAAGGTAGGTATTGCCACATAGCAGGTTTGAAATCCACCTGAAAATCCCATTTTTCGAAACTGAATATCTCTGATGCGTTTTAAGCTGACCTTAAAAATTCGCTGCCTTTATTTAGCAACCTTTTCCTCTTTTTTATAGTCTGAGAATTAATGAATGTGTAAAGGAGCATTGAAGATATGAACAAGACCGCTTTATTACTACTTACCCTTACTTTGCTTTTCATAGGACTGGTCAGCTGTGGAAATACGGGAAACGAAATAAAACAAGCAGACCAGATAGAGCTGGATGCAAATAATATAGTTTCTATTAACTTAATTGAAAGAAAACAGCCAATGGCCACTATTTCGGATACATCCTCCTTTGAACGTTTCGTTCAAGCCATAACTACTGCTGAATATGATAGAGGACAACTAGATATTGCTCCCAGCGATTACAGAACCACTCTGAACATGAAGGATGGCATAAGTTATGAATTGTCTTTTTGGATCGTCGGAAGTAACAATGGGTTACTCATTAAATCAGGACAAATGGGCCACTATCGCCTGTCAGATACCAGCAAAAAGGATCTATTGGACTTGTTTCAATCAACTTTTAATGAAGATAAGAATTCATCAGAAGACACTGTTAACCCACAGCCCCCAAGCGTTCAAGTTACTGTTGGCGGTGAACAGTTCGAGGCTATTCAAGGCTCTTATTGCTGGAACGACAATGGCAAAGGCGTATGCGTGGATATAGCTTCTAACGTTGAGCTGGTTTCCATACAGAAGGTACATCCCAAAGCCATCAGCGGTGATCAGGTAGAACTCGAATTCTCATATGCACCCAAGGAGATGGAGGTTATGGCTTCATTTCCTGGTGAGGAACGACCGGACGAAGCCCTTTCCGTGGACAAAAACAGTTTTCAACTCGCAGCAGGTAGCGGCAGACACCTATATATCATCCATGCAAGATGGCCTCAGGGAAGCGCCAGTTATGTATTTGAAGTTCAATGCTCGGTCAGTAAAAAGTAATCGGATTGTTTTTGCTTAACACGTGGATGGGATGGTCGGATGATGGTCGGATGATGGTAGGATGGTAGGATTATGTCCATCCTCTCTACGATCAGGAAAAAAGTTTATACTATCGACGTGAAAGGAGCTGAGCTTATGCAATTTCTTTTTATACTCGCGGTCCTCGTTCCTGCAGTGTGGTATTACGCGGCTCTTGGTAAACGGATATCTGCCGAAGAAAAGAAGGCTGGAAGAGATCTCACCAATGAGAAAATAACATTTAACCCCCTGCAAGCAATACAGGGGGCATATTAAAGCCCACTGGCTTAGGCTAGTGGGCTTTTTCGTATGAGTGTGTCTTTTTTGTATGCCTCTTTGTGTGACTTTTGCGCTTGGCTCGGCATTCTGAGGTATTTATACTTCTCTTTTGGCTACTTTGGTGTTTTGCCCGGCATTCTACGGTATTTATACTTCTCTTTTGGCTACTTTTACGATTTGCGCGGCATTCTACGGTATTTATACCTCTCTTTTGGCTACTTTTGCGTTTTGCCCGGCATTCTACGGTATTTATACCTTTCTTTTGGCTACTTTGGTATTTTGCGCGGCATTCTACGGTATTTATACCTTTCTTTTGGCTACTTTGGTGTTTTGCCCGGCATTCTACGGTATTTATACCTCTCTTTTGGCTACTTGTGCGATTTCCGCGGCATTCTACGGTATTTATACTTCTCTTTTAGCTACTTTTACGATTTGCGCGGCATTCTACGGGATTTATACCTCTCTTTTGGCTACTTGTGCGATTTCCGCGGCATTCTACGGGATTTATACCTCTCTTTTGGCTACTTTTACGATTTGCGCGGCATTCTACGGTATTTATACCTCTCTTTTGGCTACTTGTGCGATTTCCGCGGCATTCTACGGTATTTATACCTTTCTTTTGTGTACTTGTGCGTTTTGTGCGGCATTCTACGGTATTTATACTTCTCTTTTAGCTACTTCTACGCTTTCCGCGGCATTCTACGGTATTTATGCCTCTATTTTCGCCACTCCTACGCTTTCTACAACATTCTAAGGCATTTTTGCCTCTCTTTCGCCACTTCTGCACTTTCCGCAGCATTCTGAGGCACTTATGCCTCTCTTTCGCCACTTCTGCGCTTTCCGCAACATTCTAAGGCACTTATGCCTCTCTTTGCACGACTGCCGTGCTTTTCGAGAGACCTGAAGCTAATCTAGCTTTTTTAGTAATCGACCCCAACTCTATTATCTTTGCGAAACTCTAGTTTCTTCATTCCACTTTGTCTGCCATTGCTCCAGCTTTTCTTTTCGCACAGCTTCCAAACGTTTGGTCTTTTCCTCATCAACCCCGATAATAAAATGCAGATGTGCCGCAATGACCATAAACGCAAAAAGTGACCAGACGACTCCAAAACCAAACACCCAACTCGGTCCATTCGCAAGCGAAAGCTTCGGCAGTGCATACAAAAGCATGGCCAACGCCAGCAAGAGATAGACACCGTGTTTGAACTTGTTTCTTTTTCTCATTAATAACAGCTCCTTCGTAGACAGGATATTCGATTGAATCTATATCTCTACTCTATGAACATGAGGCCCGTAATATGAGACAAGTCCATTAAAAAATATAACCTTTTCAAAATTATGTATAAAAGGTTAGCATTTATATAGCAAGAGACGCTTATATATGAGATGATGATTTCATTTAGGGGAGGCGTTTTTGAATTGAATGCAGCTTATAATCATACCGAATACATAATTCGCAAAAAGGTATTTTCGATCATGGGTGCGAAACTTCATATTTTTGACAGCTCTGAGCAGCTTGTGCTCTATTCACAAATGAAAGCGTTCAAGCTTAAAGAAGACATTGCACTTTATACGGATGAATCTATGCAGAAGGAGCTTCTGCGCATAAAAGCCCGTAGCGTCGTCGATTTTAGCGCTACTTATGATGTACACGATACAGAGTCCGGTGAGCATATTGGTGCTTTTCGCCGTAAGGGTCTCAAATCTATTTTGAAGGATGAATGGATTATTCTTGACCGTCATGATCAGGAAATCGGAAAAATCAAGGAAGACAGCACCGCGATGGCTTTACTGCGCCGCTTCATCGCTATTATTCCGCAGAAATATAATATCGAGATGGATGATACTACGATCCCTGCCTTCAAGCAAAATTTCAATCCATTTGTCACCAAAATTATGGCTGACTTCTCGGAGGATCGAAAAGGCAAGCTTGATCGCCGCTTAGGTTTGGCAGCTGGTATTCTTCTCTGCGCAGTCGAAGGTAAACAAGATTAGTTGAGGTTGAGGTTGAGGTTGAGGTCGAGCTTGAGCTTAGGCTAGCCATATAGTCACAGCCACAAGAAAGAGGGTGCTTCCAGAGCCATCGGCTTCGGGAACACCCTCTTTTGATTTTCATTGCTGAAATTTATTCACCGTACAATTGGGACAAACTCTCGGTGATAATTTTATTTACATCCTCGATTACAACGCTCAGACGGCGTTCCGCATCGAACAGACGACGAATGCCAAGATTCAAATTAAGCACCTCGAACAGCTTCTCCATCTTTTCCATTTCTTCTTGTGGAGGCATTTCTCCGCTCATCATCCGTTGTTGCAGCTCCATCTGACCTTGGCGGAAATTGTCCAGCATCGCTTTCGCTTCAGGATCCGTTTCTACGACCTTCATGGCATTTCTGATGTCCGATACCTCGCTGCTCTCTTTAATGGCTTTCGCCAGTTCATGTGCTTTGTCGTGAATGCTCATTATGATTCCTCCTAAAAGTTTTGTTAGCGTACACTCCTCAGATCGTCTTCGTGCAAAACTCACTTCGGAAGCTTACGCTTAGGTTTTGTAACAGCTGCTTCCTGAATCTACTCTGCTCTAAAAACTCACTCCGAAAACATACGCTTAAGTTTTGTTAGCAGCCGCTTCCTGAATCCACGCTGCTTTAGTTTCCAATATTCGCTCATTCCATACTTGTTTCGCTTCTTGGGCCGAGCTTATGAAATGACTGGGCAAGGTTTTTAGCGATTAGGTCAATCACCAAGGGTCATCTGTCTCCATATGATGAATGATATGTAACCCTTAGCTACCAAATTGCCGGCATCATGCTGCCTACCGGAAGGAGATCCACGATGTCCCAATTCAAGATCCCGGTCCATACGGTCAACTCGGGCATCCTGCAGGAAAACGCTATAATGCTTGGCGAAAAATCCATGAAAAGACTCAAAATCCCGTCTCACGGAACACTCCAGCTGGCATTCGGCTCTTTCCGGCAGGAGGTTACCATTATCTCGGCTCCCAAATCCGACATCCTGCGTGTAAGCGAAGGACTGGCGCGGCGGACCGGATGGAAACACCGACAAACCCTCAACGTTTCTTACAGCTCTGTAAGCCGCACCTTGCGGCTTGGACCGTTGATCGGCGTGCTCGTCAGTCGTGACCATCCAGATAATCTCGACAGGTTGTTTGGACCCATTACCATGTTCTGCCGGGAATTGACAAATGCCTGCCACACACAAGGCGCCTATGTATATTTCTTTACCCCGGAAGCGCTGGAAACACGCAGTTCTTCCATTCAGGGCTGGGTATACAACGAGGGTTGGAGAAAAATGAGTCTGCCCATTGCCGATGTAATCAACAATCGGTTAACGACGCGAAAGGTGGAGAATAAACCTAGCGTACAGCATTTTTTGGCGGATGTAAAATCGCGATATGGAACGCATTTCTTCAACGAAAAATTTCTTGACAAGACAGAGGTATTTGAAGCTTTAGCGCAAGACCCTTCCCTGCAGCGGTATTTACCTGAATCGCATGCGTTGAACGGCTTTGCCGTAATGAAGAAGATGTGCAGCCATTACCCAAGTGTATTTTTGAAACCTGTACGAGGCAGTCTCGGCAAAGGCATACTTCGTATCTCTAAAGAAGAAGGCGGAGGTTACCGTCTATTGTCTACTACCTCCATAGGTACACGCAAGCAAAGCTACACCACTCTCGCTAAATTGTACCAGTCCATCGCTCCCAAAATGAAGACCACTCGATACCAGATTCAGCAGGGATTGCCTTTGATGGAGCTAGGAAGGCGACCTGTAGATTTCCGGGCACTTGTTCAGAAGAATGGCAGCGGAAAATGGGGAGTTACCTCCATTGTCGCCCGCACCGCCGGAAGCAATCACTTCGTGTCTAATTTAGCTAGAGGTGGCAGTCTCAGCACAGTGAAAGAAGCGATTAGCAAGAGCAGTCTTCCTCCGGGCGCAAAAGAAAACGTTCAGCTTCAGCTGCCCAGAGCAGCACTTGCCATTGCAAGAGGGGTCGAAACCTTTATCCCCGCTCATTTCGGAGAGCTCGGAATCGATCTGGCACTGGATCAATCAGGACGAATATGGCTCTTAGAGGTTAACTCCAAGCCCTCCAAGAACGATAATACACCGTTAAACGATCAAAAAATAAGACCGTCCGTCAAGCAAATGATTTTATATTGCCGCTACTTGGCCGGTTTATAAGGAGGACACGATGACTGAAAAAGAAGTGGGGTTCCTCGGCATTATGACAGGCCGCCGCAACGGGAATCCACCGATCGCCGAGCCAGAGTTTTGCAGTCATTTATGCCGGGCAGCTCCTCTATACAGCCTAAAAGTCCTCGTATTTCATCCAGACGGAGTAGCGGCAGACGGTTCCTCCATTACCGGCTATACCTGGAAAGATGGAAGCTGGCAGAATACCACTTCTTCACCGCCAGATATTGTCTATAATCGCTGTTTTCACGAAGGTCCGAAAGAAAGAAAAGAAGCTTCCGCTGCACTTTCTTCTCTTCATCGTTCTCTACCTTGGTCTCGAGGTTTGCCAGATAAATGGGGTGTACATGAGATATTGAAGCGCGACCGGAGAGCAGCGGCAATACTGCCGGAAACTGTACTCTATACCGGTACCCGCAGGTTAAGTACAATGCTTGCTGAAAGAGAATATGGAGTTTTTCTAAAGCCCAAGGCCGGCACCCATGGCAAACGTACATTACATTCCATACTGCAGAACAGAGGCATGAGAGTACGAGGGCGTGACGGAACAAATACACCATTTCAATATGTTTTCGACTCACAGGCTGAAGGACTGAACTGGATTCATGAATTTATCGGCTCACGCCGCTATATTATACAGCCTTTCCTGCACCTAACTAATAGTAAGGGGCAACCGTTCGATGTGCGTGTATTGATGCAAAAGAATGGCCTTGGCCGCTGGACTCTTACCGGCATGGCCGTACGGCTGGGTAACCAAGGTTCGCTGACTTCGAACCTGCATGGCGGCGGAACAGCTGTTTCTCCCCTGCCTTTTTTGCTTGCAGAATATGGTCAGGGTGGAAAAGACATCATGCGTGAGCTTGCTGCAGAAGCTGCATACTTGCCTCCACTACTGGAGGCTGCATGCGGCAGGCTTGGAGAACTCGGCCTTGATTTCGGTATTGATTCGAGCGGTCGGATTCATTTACTAGAAGCAAATTCCAAGCCAGGGCGCACGGTATTCCGGCTGACGGGCGACCGCCGGGCTGCTAAGCTCGCCGCCGAGAATCCACTGTCTTATGCGCGCCATCTACTGCTCACACAACGACGGATACCATCCCTATCTACGGACAGCTCCGTTACAAACGGGAGAATGATAACAATGGTTCCTAAGGAGGATTCATAAATGAGTCTCACTTTTTGCAATGTGCATTTCACTAAGCAGCCCCAAAGAGTTGTATATGTATCAGGTGCACTGATGAAAAGCTTGAAGTTAACCGGGAAAAAAAATATACGCTTAAGGCTCGGTAAAGATGCCACCCCGACCATGATCAAGCCCATCAAGCGCGCCGGAAATCACCTATATCTCGCCTCAGGCGTAAAAAGCGCTATCAAGGTTCCGAAATCAGGCGGTGTCTATTTACGCAATCTACAGAATGACGAGGTGCAGCTAGGACCTTTAGTTGGCATATTGTCCGATGGTCCTGCTTCCTCGTCTCAGCCTTTCGGTTCTCGCACAGGGTTCATCAAGCAATTACTGCGGGAAGGCAGCAACAAATGTTATATATTTGCCTTTATGCCGCGTGACATCAACTGGCAACAGGAACAGGTCTATGGATATTTTTTGACTTCAAGCGGTAAGTTTGAACGAAAAATGGTCCCTCTGCCTGATGTTGTCTATAATCGATTGCCCAGTCGGAGAGCTGAGACCTCACCCTATATCAACCAACTTCGCGAACGATTTATGCGGAAAAGAATTCCATACTTTAACTGGAGCTTTTTCAATAAATCCGATATCTATAAGCTTTTAGAAAATGATGGGGCGGCAAATCGTTACGTACCTGAAACCCACAGCAATCCGTCCACGGAAAAAATGAGAGAAATGCTGGATCACCATCATTTTGTATACTATAAACCTTCTGCGGGAAGTCTGGGTCACGGAATTTATCGGCTTACCTATCTCCCGAAAAAGGGGTATTTTGCCCGCTACCGCCGCGGTGGAAAAAACGTTCTTTTACGCTTTACCACCTTTGAAGCCCTTATGCGTATGCTTCGTTCGCGTCACGGTCAAAATCTGCAAAATTATATAGTTCAGCAGGGAATACGCCTCATTGAAATAGATGGCTGCCCGATTGATTTCCGGTTCCATATGCATAAAAACGGCAGTAATCAGTGGATTGTAGTCGGCATAGGCGCTAAAAAAGCCGGCCGTGGCAGTGTCACCACTCACCTTAAAAATGGAGGAGCATTGCTTACACCTCAGCAAGCACTCGGACGTGTATTCGGCGCAAGAGCTGACGAAGTACTGCAGCGTGCAAAGACTACAGCCATCAAGCTGGCAGAATCACTAGAAGTCCAGCATCGTCATTTGCTCGGTGAAATTGGCTTTGATCTCGGAATTGATCAGGATGAAGACATCTGGATGTTCGAGGCCAACGCCAAACCAGGTCGTTCCATCTTCCGTCACCCTTCCCTGCGCGCTGAGGGCAAAGCTTCCATCGAGCACATTCTGGAGCATTGTCTATACCTCAGCAAATTCCGCAGGAGGGATGAGATGTGAGCACCCATAATCCGGAAGATACAAAACCTGTTATTGCCATACTGACCACCAGCGATAAAGTACGGCAATTTAATGGCAACCGCAGCAACTTCCGGGACATTATTCGCACAGGCAAAGAAATGGGATTTCTTGTCTACGTCGTCACTGTCCGTGACCTCAAGCTTGAGGAACGGATGGTGAACGGATATGTCCCATCGTCCAGCGGTAAAATCTGGTACAGCATTCCTGTACCTCTTCCACAAATCATTTATAACCGAATTCCCACCCGTGAGGATGAGGAAAAACCTGCTGTGGTACGTAAAATAGCTCAATGCCTGGAACATCCAGGCATTAAGCTATATAATCCATATTTTTTCAATAAATGGAGTCTATTCGAATGGTTAAGGGGTTCGCACTCCACCTCAAAGCATGTTCCAAAAACGAGACGATTACGCAGTGCAAACACCCTTACTGCCATGCTGAACCAGCATACCAGCCTCTACCTTAAACCAGAGAACGGCAAAGCAGGAAAAGGAATTATGCGCCTGAAATATCGTGCAGATACCGCTTTGCCTTACCGGCTTCAAATTCAAAGCGGCAAAAAAAATGTGACGTACAAAGCAGCTTCCATGGACCGGCTCTGGGCAAGAATCGGAAAAGAAAAAGGAATCTCTCGTTATATTGTGCAGCAGGCTATTGAACTGGCGACTCATCGGGGAAGACCGTTTGATCTGCGGGTGCTGCTGCAAAAAAACAGCAGAGGCGGCTGGGGAGTGACCGGCATAGGCGCACGCCTCGCCGGTGCCCGAAGTATAACGACACATGTACCACGCGGCGGTAGTATTGAAGAGCCTGCCAGCATGCTGGAAAGTACATTTGGAACCGAAAGAGCAGCCATGATCCTGAAGAGCGTGCCTACAACCGCCCTTCTTATCGCTAGACAAATCGAAAGAGCTTCTGACTCTATGCTCGGAGAGATGTCGATGGATCTGGGTGTAGATGAGAACGGGGGACTCTGGTTCTTTGAGGCCAACTCCCGGCCGATGAAATTTGATGAACCCGCGATCCGCAAGCTGTCCCTAGAGCGAATCTTTCACTACGGCCAGCACTTAGCGCGCCAGTTTAAATAGAAATCATTAAAAGGATGTGACACAGCATGCAGATATCCTCCATCTATGACACAAATGCCAAACAGTGGAAATCACGGCTGGCTGGACTGCTTGAGTTTATAAGAGCGCATGGGGAGAAGCGAATCACAAACCAAGCTTGCAAAGTACTGGCCCGTTTAACACCGGATCAGTTGTCAGAGCCGGGTATCTCGCTGCTTGTCGCCACCGTACGCGGTCAGAATGGGCGCCAGCTCGCAGGAGTCAGCTTCGTATCCGGTTTCGGTGCAGAAGCCTGTCTTGTCGCTGTGCACCCCTTCTACCGGAATAGACACACCGGCACTGCCTTAATGGCTGCCCAGCTGAAACGCCTCGGGCATCTGCAATGCAGTGTTGCCTGTGACAATACAGCTAGCCTAAAGATGTGCTTCAATATCGGCCTTGCTGCCGACACACTTACCACTGGTCCTACCGGCAAGCCAACATTACTGCTCCGGTCACCCCATCATACCGGCAGCACTACTAATTCTCCACAAGAAGGTGAACTCCTGTGCCAGAGCCCGTCTTAGGCATTCTTACTTTATATATTAACGAAGCCAAGCAGCTTGAAGAAAAGGCCGTGTACCGGAGAATGATCGTCGAGGGCAAACGAATTGGCTTGGATGTCTTTGTTTTCACCCCCATGGATGTTCATCCCAGTAAAGAGCAGATCCATGCCCTTGTCTTTGATCCCAAGAGCGGAAAATGGTCACGCAAATGGCGTTCTTTTCCGAACATGATTTATGACCGTTGCCGTATTCAGCGCAGCTCACGCTTTCAGCAACTGCTTCGTTTCCGAGAACGCTACAATCATCTGTTATTTCTGAATCGTCCACTGCGCAACAAATGGACCATTCACCAAACATTCTCACAAAAAAGCCGTTTCCGGCAACATATGCCAGAAACTTTACTCTATCAGTCCTCTGCCGACCTGCGCCGGATGCTGAAAACCAATTCAGTAGTCTATATCAAGCCGGCAAACGGCACAGGTGGACGTGGCATCCTCAGAATTGAGAGAATGAAGAATGGGCGTGGGGTATATGATATTCAAGGCCGTCGCCAGGATCGCCGAATCATTCCCACACGTAAAGTCTCTTCTACTCGGCTGGATTCCATCGTACGGCAATGGTGCATCGGCGGACGTTTCCTTATCCAACAAGGGATTCCATTACGTCTGCCGGGCGGACGTTTCCATGATTACCGGATGCTCGTTCAAAAGAATGGGCAAGGTGTCTGGGAACTCACAGGTATGGCAGCACGGGTCGGTGCAGCGCGGAGTGTAACCTCCAATCTTCATGGCGGTGGTCATGCCGTTCGAGCGGAAACACTGCTGAAGGAATGGCTGGGTAGTCAGGATAAAACCGATAAGGTCATGAAGACTGCCGAGAGGTTAGGCCTTGATGCCGCAGCCTTCCTGGAAGAAAGTTACGGAGCCTTATGTGAGCTTGCATTGGACCTCGCCATTGATCGCGAAGGGAAAATTTACGTGCTGGAGGTTAATCCAAAGCCCGCCCGTGAAGTGTTCGCAAGATCAGGTGACGGAACCACATACCGCAAAGCCCTTATTCGCCCTCTGGAATACGCGCTGTGGCTCTACAATAACAAAGGAACCCCCAGCACAGCTAAAACGACTGAGGAATAAAAATTATCTTAATAGTCATCAAAAAAAGACGCCCCTAGCTCGTATTAATACGAAGCCGAAGGGGCGTCTTTTCGATTTATTTGGCCAATGATCCCTGCAGGGAACCTGCATCGAAGTCCGGCTGTGCTTCGATATCGGTGTCACCTGCGGCTTTGGCTTTTTCAAGTGCCGCATTATAGCGAGTATTCAAGTCCTGAAGCTCTTTATCTAAATCTCCACCACCAAAAATGTATCTATTGAAGACATCAACCTTCTTTAGTCCTTCCAGACGTCCCTCACTAATGACCATCGGAGTCGCTGGATAAATCCCGTCTAACTTTGTAGGCAGAAAATCTTCAATCCCTGCAATGTCTGGTGCCTTGGCAACAGTAGCAACCGATGGAATAACCGAAACCCCGTACCCTGCTTCCTGATAAGCAATCTGCACATCATCACTGTACATCCATTCAATAAACTTCCAAGCTTCTTCCTTATGCTTAGAATCCTTGCTCATAGCCAAATAACTTCCTGCAATAACTTGGCTGACACCCTTCTGCTCCCCGTCAATAGTTGGAGGAATCGCAGCTGCCCAGCGAATTTCAGTTGGGAATTGGGTTTTGTAGACCGTCGGCTCAACGGAATGGTTGAAATACATACCGATCTTGCCTTGAGCAAATTGCGCACGCAGCGGGTCGATATCAAGCGATTCCGATCCTGGCATCATGCTTCCATCCACCTTAATCTGCCGCAGCGCCTCAGCAACCTCTTTATACACGCTAAAATCAAATTGCCCGGTCTGGAAGTCGAAGCCCTCTGTGCCCTTAGTCTTGCTAAGTGTTGTTATTGGATAAGCGATACGCTCAAATCCGCTGGTACTTTTGAAATTACCCGCGAAGCCGTAAGCGCCTATATCTTTTCCCGCTGCCGTAATTTTCTTGGCATCCTCGACCATCTCTGCGAGTGTGGTAGGCGGCTCTGTAATGCCAGCCTTCTCGAACAAATCTACGTTATAGATGAGGCGCCAGAACTGACCAATATTGGGAAGGCTATATATTTTGCCGTCAACGGTATTTTTCTCGTTGATAAGTACGTTCTCGAACCGGCTCTTCATCTCTGGTGAAATGTAGCTATCAAAAGATTCCAGATACCCTCTTTTGACCCAGGTTGGCACGTTATAAGTATCCACCCGGAGAATATCAGGCGCCTGCATGCTGGAGAAGGCAATATCCACCGACTGGGTATAGTTCTCTGCCATAACCTTCATTTCAATCTCAATATTGGGATTAAGACCTTCATACTCACTGATTTTTTGTTCAATAAAATCAGAATCGTGACGATCAATGGTCCAGTAGACCAATTTTGTTTTTTCGGAGTTTGTATTGCTGCTGCTTACCTCCGTATTAGATTCGGATGATGAACAGGCGGCCAACGAGCCAGCCAGCATCAGCGAAACTCCAGCTAATATCCATTTGTTTCTTTTCATCTAAAATGCCTCCCTTTTCTTTTGAAATCGCATTCATTTCTTAAGAAAATTATAATTCCACTGCCCTTTTATCAGTGAAGGAGAAAACAACTGTCAATGGGAGACGAAATCACTGTTTCCCTCCACTTTGGGTAAGGTATATTTTGCACGAAAGTCAGTCGGCGTCATTCCGGTATATTTTTTGAACTGCTCTGTAAAATAGGGACGATCCTCATAGCCCAAAGAGATGGCAATATCCTGAACCTGTATGCCTTCCAGCACTAGCTCCTTGGCTTTGTCCATTCGTCTCCCGATAATATATTGGGCGAGTGTCATCCCCGTCTCCTTTTTAAAAAGATTGGAGAAGTAGCTAGGACTAAGATGCACCTCCCGTGCACAGTCGGCGACGGATAGATTTCGATGCAGATTGCCATTGATATGAGTGATGGCCCGATCCACAAGCATACGCGCGTCGCTGCATTGGCGTTGTTGCAAATACGTACAGCCCAAACGGCAAAATTCCCGAATCTGGCGGCTAAGATCTTCAAATGAAACTGCACTGCTCATGTCTGCAAGTTTGTTTTCCAGAGTTTTAACTTCCGAATCTGTTGCTTTTTCCGAAAAAATCCGATGGATAGAATGAGCCAGTTCAAGACAGAGTGTCTTAACGATGGACGGGTTAGGCGTTGCCGGTGCAGTAATCCAATCATGCCAAATGTTATCCAGCTGCTCCTCTGCTTTGGACAAATTTGCCGAACGCAGACAATAAAGCAATTCTTTCTCCTTGTCATATGAGTATCTGGGTAGCGCGGCATTCACGACTGCATCTTCAACATAGGTGTACACGCTGTTCCCACCATTTAGAAAGGTGTTCGCAAGTGCAGACAGTGCCTGCGCATAAGAAGCAGAAAGCTGCCCTACCTCTTCTACCTCTCCACCCAGTCCAATGGACACCGTCTGGTACGTATACCGATGTACATTTTCCCGGCATTTCTCTGCAAGTTGCTCCATATTCGGCTCCGCCAGAGGGTTCATCACAATAACGAATTGATTCACATTTTCCCGGAACACAATGCCCCGAGTGTATTCAGATATTGTATTTTCCAAAATATTCTGTACGGCAAAGCGGATTAACTCCACCTCGGAAACCGTAAGTTCTGATGTACGTTCCACAAAAAAATCCACTTCCGCTACCATCACGCAAAAGTTATGGTTATTCATCTCGATATTGTAAAAATCCCACTGCTGGCTCAAATGCTGCTGTCTAGTTCCGTAACGGATGAGCAGACGCATATATTCCTGACGCAAATAGGGTAAGCTCTCGCGCAGCTTTTGTTCCATGCCCATCATCTGCTCAGCTTGACTGCGTTCCCGTTCCAACACTTCCTTGGCCTTCAACACGGATTCAAGCACTTGAACCTTGGTGTACGGTTTTACAATCAGATCAAAGGCACCCAGCTTAACAGCTTCCTGGGCATAAGTGAAATCAGAATAACCCGTCAAAAAAATCAGTTTGATGCCTGGCTGCTCCGCTTGAAGGCTTCGCATCATCTCTAAACCATCCTTAAAAGGCATTCGGATATCCGTCAATACGATGTCAGGACGATGCTTGCGGATCTGCTCCAGACCTTCTTCCCCGTCTGCCGCGGTGGCCGCGATCACAATCCCATGTTCCTCCCAAGGAATCCGCTGCGACAATCCGCGGACCACTGCAGGAATATCATCAACAATACATATTTTAATTGAATGGGCGCTCAGGATTTATTCCCCCTTCCACAGGAATGGATAGAACAGCTTCGGTTTCAACACGCGGACTGCTTCGAAAGACCAATCCGGCTTCTTTGCCGTAGTACAGCTGCAGTCGGCTACATATATTAGACAGAGCGTACCCTCCACTGCCGTTCGGCTCCTTCAGCCAGGCATTGAGTTTCTCCGCATTCATGCCGGTTCCGTTATCGGTAACCCGGATGAGCAGTGTGTTTTTGGCTACTTCTACAGAGATCCGGATCACTCCCCCTCCCCTTAATTCCTTAAGACCGTGCAGGATAGAGTTCTCTACCAAGGGCTGAATAATAATTTTCAACACAGGAAGCTCCAGCAGTTCCACTCCGGCATCAATTGTATAGTCAAACAACCCTTCATAACATTGCTGCTGAAGGTTTAGATACTGGCGGACATGTTCCAGTTCCTTGCCTAAGGTCGTAATTTCATACCCGTTGTTCAGTCCCAGCTGAAACAGCGCAGACAGCGAAATGACCATCTGTTTCACGTCCTCATATTCATCCATCTCACATTTCCAGAAAATCGTGTTTAATGTGTTATATAAAAAATGAGGCTCGATCTGCGCCTGAAGCGCCTTGATCTCCGCTTTTCTCTTTTCTTTTTCTGTATCCTTGACTTCAACAATCAACTCGCCGATCCGGTCTAACATCTGGTTAAATTTGCGTCCTGCCTCCCCAATCTCATCCTGGAAAGGACTCTGGAAGCGAGCACTGAGATCCTCCTGCTCTACACGAGACATCGTCCGTTGCAGTTTCAGCAGCGGTCCCAGTAGCAAAGCGGACAGATACCTTGCAAGAAAAAGCGCGATGACGATACATGCCGCCATGATCATCAACACCAGCCATTGAATACTCCGAACAGGTTGCAGCAGTTCCTTTTTGGACAGGTAGCTGACCAACACCCAGTCTTTTGCATACCCTGAACTGGCATAGCTGAGCAGCATTGTCCCGTCACCAGCGGAATATTCAAAATTACCCCGGTCCGCCTCCCTCAGTTTGTCTAAAAACACAGAGTCCCGAGACCATTCCGGGCGTTCCCCGTCTCCGAAGACGCTTGTTCCCTCTTTATTGATCAGTAAAAAACGCGCGGAGCCAAGGCTCCCGCCTCCACTTACAGTATCTTCAAGAATGTCCTCTTTTACATTAACGATCAAAAATAGATCAGGGACATAATTGTCTGTAAGCGGCTGCAAGACTAGGGAAATAACATGATGTTTCCCGGCAAATAGCTCGTCCCGATGGCTCTCCACCCAATTGGATTCAGGTTTCTCCTTAACCCGTTGGTACAGCGAAGATTCTAGAAATGGGGTCAAGGTTCTGCGCTGATTGCTGGTAGAGTAGAAATCCCCGTCCGGCGTACTGATCAAGATAGATTCAATAGAGTTTTCCGTCAACTCTACCTGCGTGAAGGGCGCTTGCAGCATAGAAAAATTGGCAAAAAAACGTTCCATATTATGAGCTTTAATATCCCGGATGGTCTGCTGATAAGCTTCGCTCAACATCATCGTGGAGGAAGCCACAATGATTTGCTTTAACTTCTGGTCTAGGACATTGATTGACTGATTCAGCACATTTTGATTTAACTCGACAGAGTTACGCTCCATCGCCCGAGAAGCAATGGAGTAAGCCAATAAACCAGTGACAGAAATACAGAATACCGTCAGTGCGGTAAAAGACAGCCATATTCTTTTCTTCAAAGAGGTACGATAAACCCAGGCCTTCAGCATGTATTCACATCCTTCTTGAATAGCTGTCCGAAGCCCGCCCCGAATCTAGCCCTTTACAGAGCCAGCTGTCATCTGCATGAACGATTTATTAGCGAAGATATAGACAACAATCATTGGCAACATGGACAGACATGCACCCGCGAGCATCAATTGAGGTTGCGCCGCATCGCCGATACCATATTTTAGCCCCGCCAATCCTACGGTGAGTGTCTGTAATTTGGGCTGAGTCATGGTAAAAACCAGCGGCAGAATATATTCGTTCCATGCTCCGCGGAAGGTCCAGAGCGCCGTGACTCCAAGGGCGGGCGTCAGAAGCGGTAAGATAACTCGAAAGTATACGCTATAGAAATTACAGCCGTCAATAAAAGCAGCCTCATCCAGATCCTTCGGAATCGCTCGTACAAAACCAATCAACATAAAAAATGCCGTAGCATGCGCACTAATCAGAATAATAATGACTCCCCATAACGATTTCTGTAGATTAAGCGCTACCATAAGGTCAAATTGCGGCCGAAGCACCACAGCACCGATCGAGATGAATAGCGTGCAGGACTGAATTACAACATATATACGTTTCCCGTAAAAATCGACTCTCGCTACCGCATATGCGGCCATCGTTCCAATTAATAGAGTGCCTAAGGTGGTAAAGATACTGATAAACACACTGTTCCATGTAAAGCGGGCAAAGTTAGCCGAATTCCAAGCCTGCGCGTAGTTTCCAATCTGCCATGACTTAGGCAGCAAGGTGGTTCCCGTCGTCAACTCCAGATTGGTCTTAAGGGATCCGAAAAAAGCCAGAATAATCGGAAACAACGCAAAAGCCGCCACTATAAGTAGAAAAATCCACAGCAAGGTCCGGGACAGCACCGCTCGGGTCTTGAAGGATCGGACAGGCTGGACCGAAGTATTCTTCGTCTCCGCATGTAATGTACTCACTGTTCATTCTCCTCTCTTTTAATAGATATCATTTAGCTTTTTAGATACATAAAAGTAGACTAAGGTAATCAGACCTACAATAACTGCTGTGGCAAAACCAACCGCACTACCGTAGCCAAATTGCTGAATGCTTGTACCTCCACTGGATACAGGGAAGAACAGCTTATACAGGTACAGGTACATAACTTCCGTCTTGCCATAAGGACCGCCTTCGGTAAGCACCATAATACTCTCATAGCCTTTTAGGGAGGCGGTAATAGCGAGCATAATGATCATTTGCAATACAGGTCCGAGCATGGGAACGGTGATGTTCCACATTTTTCTGAAGGGTCCAGCTCCATCTATAGATGCCGCCTCATAGAGATCCTCAGGAATGTTCTGTAAACCAGCGATAAAGAGCAGCATATAGTTACCGATAGCCCCCCATATCGCAATCATAATAGCTGTTAGTAAGGCATATTTCGGCCCTAGCCAATCTATCGGAGCGGAAATAATTCCAGAGCCGACCAATAGCTGGTTAACCATCCCATTGTATGAATTAAAGATAACGTAGAATACGATGGCCATAACCGAAGCACTGATTACGGTCGGCATAAAGTAAATCGCTCTTAGCAGCTGCCGCCCTTTCAAAGCACGGTTAAGGACAACCGCCAGTAAAAATGATAATGGCAAGGTGATGAGCAGCTTGCCTCCAGCGTAGATAAAGGTGTTGACCACTGACTTCCAGAATTCCTGATCCCTTAATAAGCGCTCGAAATTCTCCAGTCCGATAAACAGGGGTTCGCCGAAGCCCTGGTAATCATAGAACATGTACTTCAGAGCCCAAAAGATCGGATATACTCCAAAAACCAGCGTCAGAATCAAACTGGGAGCAACGAAGGTCCAGGCGTTAATTTGACGTTTTGATAAATTCATTTATTGTTCCTCCTGTCCATTGGACTAAGCTTATGTCCTTAATGATAATTCTATCCGTTCGTAACGGTTAGGGAGAAAGCGACTGCGCTTGGGGGAGAATTTCACTTTTTCAGTTGCTTTGTCCCCTTTCCTTCATTTGTTTATCTATCCCGCCCTTCGTAAAGCCACGTTTATACTAATTAAGAGAAAGCTCACCCACGAAATATGACAACTTTACAAGGAGGTTAGAACTACCGATGATTTCAGCATATGGTGGCGGTACACGCCCCTTCGGGTGTTATACGGAAGGAGAGCTGGAGGGCATACGCCTTAGAATCGAACAGCTTCCCAAGGTCCGGCAAGAGTACGAAAGACAACGGCAGCTATCTGAACAATTTGCCAGCCGAGAAGCTGCTGCGCCACTCCATAAACTCGGCGTGTTCCGGGTAGAACCCTTTGTTTTTAAAACCCCTCCCAGTACGGCCTTCCTGAAGCTTTCTGTACAGATTCGGGGAAAGGGCACGGCACGCATCGGGGGCTTGCGTCTGACTCATTCGCAGCTTGGCTTGCCGGTTGAACTAGCGAATGGCGGTCTAGAATCTGGGATGCTGGGGTGGAGTCAGGACCGAGAAAACGGAAGCAAAGTATATCTAGAGAAATTGGCCAGCTGGCAGCAGGGTCTTCAGCCATCTGGTGTGACTCCATCTGGCGCCACTCTGGCAGACGATTTGCAATGTATCTGCATCAGTAATGAGGAAGTGAAGGGATTGACAATCCTTCATTATGGAGAGACCATACCTGTATACGAAGGTGATCATTACAGCATGCAGACAGCACTCAGTCTGGAAGCTCCTCTAGACGAAGGAATCTGCATCGGGGTCCATTTTCTAAATGCTGCGGGGCAGCCGTTGGGAACCGAGCAGCTCTCCCCGCTTTTTAATCGGCCGACGCTTACCAATTGGGCCTACCTGCTGGAGGCTACGGGAACGGACGCCAATATGTATATGATCACGGGTGAAAGTGAATTTGCGGTTCGAGCCAAGCAAAAGCTCCAGTACATGCTTGCCGATATGCGGGTAGGCATGGATATTTTCCGTAGAGACGGCTGGCATGACGATGATACTTACGGCGCGGTGCATATCGGGAGGGGGCTCGCTGCTGCTTCGGTAATCTACGATCAGATTGCTGGCAGCAGTGTATTCCTCACTGGAGAAGAAACCGAACTTCTCGCTCATTTCCGGTATATCGCAGACATGATGATGGATACCCACTACTACCGGTTTGATCTGGAGACCTTCCCAGATGAAAAGGGAGGAAAACGCAGTAATTGGAATGCCGACCGGGCAACCGGACTGGGTGTATATGCCCTCCTCTTTCCCAATGAAAAACAAAGTGAGGCATATCTTGATCATGCCCTCTCTGTCATCAACTGGCAGCTGGCAGAAGTGGTGGATTCAGACGGCGCATGGCCAGAAAATATTCGCTACCATGGCGCAGTATTGCATCGCTATTTTCTCTTCTTCGTCCTATTAAAGCGTTTGAAGGGCATTGATTATTTCAAGCATGAAAAGGTTAAGGGCATGTACCGTTTCCTAATCGGCACAGTGACTGTACCCGATATTATTCAAGGAGGCTCTTCTGGCTCCCCCATCCTGCTTACACCAGCGGTCGGCGATGCCAATGTGCAGGAACAATGGTTTCGCCTGCTTGGATACGCTGCCCCATTCTATATGGACGAAGACCCCCAGCTTGCCGGGGAAATGCTCTGGACGTGGAAGCACGGCGGAGAACCGATTGAGGATAGTGGCGCATTTCCTCTGCCTCTGGTCGCGCTGTTATATCCACAGCCCGATTTAGCAGAACAAAGGCCTGCACTCGACTCCGTACATTATCCCGATATCGGTTATGTCATCTTCCGCAACGGAGAACAGAACCTTCAGCATTATGCAATCTACGAGGCTTCACCGCTGACTTATCACGCTCATCACGATGAAGGGCACTTCTCCATCTGGGCAGATGGTGTTCCAGTAACCCTTGATTCTGGAACGGGAGGTTATTATAACGGGGATCGGCATTGGTATGTATCCAGCGCAGCTCATAATGTTGTCCAATTTACCGATTCATTCGGAAATTTTGCCAATGGCCCACTGCAAAGCACTTGCAAGGAAGTACGCTTCTCAGAAGAGTTAGATCATGCCAGCAGTCTTATTCCAGATGCTAACGCCAGGGAATATGAGCGGAATTTCTTATTCATTAAAGCAGGCTTTAACGTCTACTTGATATGGGATCGAATCGAGGGAGCATCGAACAGCGTCTGGAATCTGCATACACTCAGTACTGATGCAAGTATCATGGAGCAATCCATTGATGCAGCTTGCCTGAACGGCAAGCACCTAAGCGCTTATATCGCCGAGCCAGAACTTCCAGTGATTACAATGGGAGAAGGCGCTGTAGCCGGGAATTATCCGCTGGCAGAGCAGCAACATTTCCGTGTTTATGGTGGTACAAGCGACTACGTCATTCTGCTTCATCCCCGGACAGAAGATGCTCCTTCACTACAGCTTGAACAGCTTGATTATGAAGAGGCTGTCGAAGGAGTACGCTTGTACAGGATATCCCGTACGGATGGAAAATGGTTTATCGCCGCCATCAACGGCACCAAGGAGGAACGCCTTGTTACTATTCCGGGTCTCGGACCGCTTAGGCTTCTCGGAGAACCTGAGTCAACGTCCGGGCAACCTGAACCAACCCAATTAAGAATTGAGGCAGGCAAAATTCATATCGCCATGCCCCGATAACTATATAGAAGGAGGAAGATTAGAACATGAGCAATCTTGGAGTATGGGAACCAGCAGAACCGGGAGTTAAACGCTGTATCTTGAATGCTGCAGCCAGTCTGATGATGATGGAGGTTCATTTCGAAAAGGGAGCCGAGGGCTATGAGCATAGCCATCCTCACGAGCAGATGAGCTACTGTCTGCGTGGAAGCTTTGAATTTCGTATTGACGGCGAGAAGCATAAGGTAACCGCGGGGCAAAGTATTGCCATACCGCCAGATGCAAAGCACGGTGTAACCGCATTGGAAGCAGACTCCGCGCTGCTCGATGTCTTTACACCAATCCGCGAGGATCTGCTGAAACGCTAATAAATATATATCTGGCAGCAAAAAAAGGCCCAATCATTCCATTTCTTAGGGAATGATTGGGCTTCTGTTATTTTTCAGCTTGGTACCGTTCCACTTCAAGTGATGCTAATAACAATGGAGCGACGCCCATAGGCACATCCGACAGTACGTCCTCAGAGATATAGTAATCGTATGAGCCATTACGGTCTTTGCTCAGACCCGCTCCATGACAAATCTGGTGCAAGTGAACACCTTGTTCATCCTCTTCAGTCAAATGCGTCAGAATGCCTTCATATCCTTGCAACATCGCCTCTATAAAAGAGGGTTCCAGATAACCTAATCTTAGTCCCTTAGCCATCGCATAAACAAACATGCACGAGCCGGAAGCTTCAAGATAATTGCCTTTTCTCCCCGCTTGATCTAACACCTGGTACCAGAGGCCAGTCTCCTTGTCTTGAACCTCCAGAAGCGCGCCGCACATCCGCTGGAAAATGCCAATGATCGTCCCCCGCTGCGGATGAGTGAGCGGAAAATGCTCCAGGCAATCAACCACAGCCATCGCATACCAACCCATCGCCCGGCTCCAGAAATGAGAGGACAATCCGGTAGACGAGTCAGCCCATTCTTGCTCTTTGGACTCATCCCAGCCATGATAGAGCAGGCCGGTCCGTGGATCGCGGGTCCGTCGCTCGACCAGCAGCAGCTGATGCGCCGCTTCGTCAATCAGTTCAGGTCGTTGAAAGACCTTGCCGTATTCCGCTAGGAATGGCGATGCCATGTACAGCCCGTCCAGCCACATCTGGAAAGGGTATACCTTCTTATGCCAGAATCCCCCTTCGGAGGTGCGGGGATGTCCAATAAGCTGTGCGGCCAGCAAATGGGCTGCTTCAGCATACCGTTTTTCTCCGGTTTTCTGGTATAGCAGGAACAGGTTTTTCCCCTCGTTAATCTGGTCCAGATTATATTCTTCCAGCCTGTAGGTACGGATGGAACCATCTTCTCCAATAAATGTGTCCATATGCCGCTCCATAAAGGAGATATACTCAGGCTGGTCGAGCTGAACACCCGCCCGGGCCATTGCCATCAGCAACATGCCCGGAACATACGCCCATCTTTCCAGCACATATTCATGCTCTCCCTGCTTGTTGCACCCTCCAAGAATCGTATTCGCAATTTTACTGGACAAGCGAACGGTTGTTGCTTCAGTTATAGACATCCTTATTCCTCCTTCGTTTGTCATCCATATGAAGTCTAATCTTATGCTCAGGTGAGCTGCTTGCGCAGCCAGGCAAAGGCTGGTTCACCATGAATCTCATGACCTCCGGTGAAGAAGTCCGCTTCTACCTGTCCGATATGATTCGCCGACCTGTAAATCGTCTGCAACTGGGTTAAAGCAGATTTTGTTCCGCGCGGGCCAAACAGATGATCGGCATCTCCCGATTCGAGGAACAGGCCACGTGGGGCAATGAGGCCCAGTAGATCAGGCATCTCCGCTTCCAGCAAAATCCCTGGAATATAATTGTCAAGGCAATGATTGCGTGTCAGAATACTGTCCACGAAAGTATTGGCATACCCGCTTACGACCGCACAAGCGATTCGTTCGTCAAGTGCAGCTGTGAAGCCAGCTACCAGTCCTCCACCGGAAATACCCATAATTCCAATCCGTTCGCTCTCAACCTCTTTTCTTGTCTGCAAATAATCCAGTGCCCGCATGGTTTCGTAGATACGGTAGCCGGCCATCGTCTTCCCAACCATCAACAATGCTGATGACAGGCGGAAGCAGGAATTACGTCCAGGCTCCCCGCTTGTTAGGTCTTCTTCCAGTCGTCTGTCGCCAAAGCCGAACAGCTCCGGAGCCGCCACTACAAAACCCTGTTTTACCAGTGAAACAGCGAAGTCCTTGTGCAGCCCGGGATCTCCCTGCCGATCCGATCCGTCCGGATTCAAGCCTACGATCTCCCGGCTTCCATAGCCATGTCCATGAATGGCAAGAACGGCAGGGGCAGGGGTAGAGAACGGCTGATCCGGGATCAAAAGATACAGCGGCATGCGCAACCCTTCATAGGTAGTTATCTCTATACGTTCACGGGTATACCCGGAGCAGACTGTACGTTCCAGCAGAACCGGTTGCAGCTCCTCAGCTATTTCTGGAAAGCCACCTAATCGCTCCGTAAATGCTGCGGTAAGCTCATCGCGCCATTGCTGAAAGGGTATATCTTTGCTGAAAGCCGAGTTGCGTTGAGCTGAACCAGATAGTTCTTTCATGTATTGTTCCAGAGGCTCCATCCGAAGTGCTCCTTCCCTTAATATCCTTCAGGATGCCAGCCATCAAGCACGGACAGCACCCTATACTCCGCAGCTTCCTGTGGAATCAGCTGCCGCGACCATGCAGCTCTGGCTTCGGGATTAGCTCCCGGTCCACTGCTGCCATATTCTTCATAGCGGCTAGTTTCCTCCCTGTCCGGCTGCCCCCAATTATGCCAGCCTTCGCCGATAATCGAACTGTCCATGACCGTGCGGATAAAAGCAACATGTGCATAAGGGCGCCAAGGTCTGCCAAGATACACTTCACTTACACCTTGACCGCCAGTAATTTCACAATCGAGGAATACATAACCAAACGATGCGTCTTCAGGCGTTGATGCGGCTGTAATATATCCTCTGGAACGTTTGTTATGCAGCCGGCAACGTTCAAACAAAGCCGTAGCCGCGCCAAAAATATAATCCACATCGCCTTCAATGTAGCATTCGTTATAATATTGCTTCCCTTGCCCTGTATACAAAGTATCCTGATCACCCAGCAGGCGTACACGCCGGAATACAGCATGACCAGCATCAACAAAAGCAGCCACCGCCTGGCCAGTGCCGGGACCTGATGCATTTCGAATGGTCAGATTTTCAGCCGTGAAATGCTCAGCGAATACATTCAAGGTGCCGGATTTGAACGTGCCAAGCGGCTCTCCGTCCGGACCTAAAGTATGGGCGTTGTCTGACCAGGTAATGATGGTGGAATTCGTGTCTTCCCCCAATAGCAGAACCGGAGGCGTTCCCTGTTTCACTGTAATTTTTTCCTCGTAAATGCCGGGTTTGATACGAATCGTCACTTCTTCCTTGTGTTCCTGTGGAATTGAATCCAACGCTGCCTGTAGACTACTGAATCCTTCGTCGACACTCTTAGAGACTGTAATTAACATCTGCGGCTCCTTTCCTATCAACCTGAGTTTATTCTATAATAACCGTAACGCTTCGTAAGAGAAGAGGAGAATTATGACTAGCCTGACTAGCCCCAATCACAAATATCATATTGAAGAAGACCGCTACAGCATCCAACATATGAAACGTAAAGGCATCACTGCTATGCCACGTCCCCACAGCCATAACTTAGCCGAGCTGTACTATCTGATACAAGGGGAGCGGGTATACTTTGTGGACGACCGAGTCATTACGGTTCATAAGGGTGAGCTTATTCTTATCTCCGGCCGGGAGCTTCATTCCACAGCAAGCTCGGAAGTAGCCGAGTTCGAGCGGATTCTGATCAACTATGATCCTGCTCTTCTACCGCCTTCCCTGCAGAGTGAAGCCATCTGGTTTCATGACCGCGGGTACCGCTTGTTCAAGCTGACCCTGCGCGAGCAGGACGAAGCGGAAATCCTAATGAACCGGATGCTGGAAGAATGCCGGTTGCAGCGGCCGTATTACGAAACCAGCGTAATCGCTTTATTCTCCGAGCTGATGATTCTCCTTCAGCGTTCAGAGAGTATCTCACAAGCTGGAGGGACGAAACATCCGCTCCATCATCTAGTAACTGATGTAGCCACCTATATCCGCGATCACTACCGTGAGGCCCTTACTCTGGAAGAGACTGCAAGTAATTTTTACATTAGTCCTTCATACTTGAGCCGGGTATTTCACCGATTGACGGGTTTTCACTTTCGGGAATACATCGTTCATGTCCGCGTAAGGGAAGCCGAACGCCTGCTTGTCGGATCTACAGGCAAAATCCAGGAGATCGCCTCCGCTGTCGGATTTGAACATCTTTCCCATTTCAATAAAACATTCAAAAAATCAACCGGTCTGACCCCGCTCCAATACCGAAAAGAAGCAAGGTCACACCCACGGAAGTTCAAGACGGATTTCCATCATCCATAGAATTTTTTATCTCTCTGTGATCGTCAAATCTTCGGAATTAGTGAGCGTGACGTGGCTGCATCTATGCGCTGTTATCTTCGGCATTTCCGAAGTCTGCAACCGGATACGATCCAGCTTAAGCCCCGTAGCATGCCGCAGCACAATTCCCCGGTCACTCACTGCGTGGAATTTTTCAATGGTTAGATCAGCAAGCGGCATCTCCGGCAGCCCGTTAACCAGTAGAGCGGTTGCCGCACCATGGCACACAATGTTCTTCAGGGTAATCTTCCGAAATTGCGGAGTTTCCTCTGTAACCGAAAATAACTGCTCGTCATACCCTTCCGATCCTTCAACCCCTGCATAGAACATATGAAAGGATACAGCCTCGTGGATGATGCCGGTCATGTTGATATTCTCCATTACAATATCCTCCACCACACCGCCTCTTCCCCGGGTGCTTTTGAACCGCAGGCCGATGTCCGTGCCGATGAACAGGCAGTCACTAACTCGAACTGCATGTACACCTCCGGACATCTCGCTGCCGATCACAACGCCTCCATGTCCATGATATACCGTGCAATTCCGGATGGTAATATACTGGCAGGGCATTCCCCACTTACGGCCTTCCTCATCCTTGCCTGACTTGAGACAGATGGCGTCATCACCCACATCAAAGCTGCTGTGCTCAACTAGAGCATGCGTGCAGGATTCCAAATCAAGGCCATCCCCGTTCTGCGAATACCAAGGATTACGTACCTGAACATTTCGTACGGTAATCTGTTCGCAACCAATGGGATGAAGACACCAAGCAGGTGAATTCTGGAAGGTCGGCCCTTCCAGCAGCACCCGCCGGCAGTTGCGCAGGCTAAGTAACGTCGGACGCAGATACGTACGAGCAGGCAGATAAGCCTCCATACTAGTTTCTCCCTTGTCCCACAGCTTCCGGCAGAAGTCCTCACCTTCCATGGCTTCCCGGGAAGGCCACCATACTTCGCCCTGGGGATCAAGTACTCCTCCAGATTCGATCAAACGCTCCCATTGCTTCTCGGTCATCTTAAACCGCTTCACTGGACGCCAGCCTTCACCGCTGCCGTCGAATATTCCCTCACCGGTTATTGCCACATCGCTTAAGCCTTCTCCATCGAGCGGAGCCTGACAGCGCCAGCCGGCATTCCCCTCATAATGGGAAGAAAGTAGCGGATACAAGGTATGATCAGGATCAAACTGCACCAATGCTCCCTTGTCTACATACAGATTAATTCGACTATGCAAAGTAAGAGGTCCTGTGCGCCAGATACCAGCGGGAATAACAACCTTTCCGCCTCCCGCTGCAGCGCAGGCGTCCAGTGCAGCCTGAATAGCAGAGGTACATAGCGTTAATCCACCCTCTTCCGCCCCATAATCCGTGATTGTAAAAGTCCGCTCGGGAATCTGGGGAAGCTCGGGAATCGGATACGTATTGGTTACAAGATTGCTGCTCATTGAATTTCACCTCCTCCTATTACTCAAGTCCTTCATAGCTAAACCAGTCGAAATCAGCATAGCTTTCGCTCTTTGCACCTTGAGAGCTTGTGTACATCCCGAGGTATGCTCCTGTGAACCCTCCGGCCAGATCGGTGCTGAGCACTCTGCCATCCGTCCGTTCGCAGAAGGCTGTCCACTTGGCGGCTTCAGAAGGTCTGTAATAGAAGCTGTACTCTTGTCCTCTGGCTTCCACCTTAAGCTGTACCTGATCCTGTGGATATGGCACTGACGCCAGCAGCTGCTCGCTGCCCCCCATCCGATGAATCAGCTGTAATACACGTTCGCCTGCCTCCAGCCCCAGTTCATAACGGAAGTGGTGATCCGCATTTTGGAGGAGAACAAGACCAGCCACTTCCCCTTCTGCAGCGGGACTAAACGTCATATCAGTCGCCGCCCTGAAGCTCAAATGCTGCTGGCGTCTACCGATATAAGATGGATTGGCAATCTCCGAGAGCCGTTCTGGCTTCAGGCGAAGCCGCAGAACTCCGGGCTTGTCGGTGAGACTCCAGAATTCACCCCGCGGTGTCCGCAGGAAATTCCAGATCGGTGCCAGCTCATAACCTATAAACTCATCGCGCGCAGGCAATTCCGGCCATTTTGTCTCCGGCAAATCCGGAGCCTCCGTCTCAAATTCCAGCACCCCTTTGCCGGGATTGACCACAGGCCATTCGTTCTCCCAGATTACCGGTGTCAGGAAGGTTTCACGTCCCAGATTGCGGTAATAACCACCGCTGGTTCGTGAAGCCAAGCAGAACATCCACCAGTCACCATGCTGAGTCTCCACTAGCTCTCCATGACCCACATTAACAATAGGATACGCTCTGCCAAGATGGCGATGCGTCAGAATCGGATTGGCTTTATGGCCCTCATAAGGACCTGTCACACTCTTGCTTCTGGCAATCGTAATCGCATGAGTATGCCCGGTTCCGCCCTCGGCAATCAGCACGTAATACCAAGCGCCGATCTTATAAATATGCGGTCCCTCTTGCGCATGAGCTACCTTGAGTGCGCCTTGCCAAATACTATGCTTCGGACCGATTAGCTTCCCTTGGCTGAGATCAATCTCCTGCAGCCAGATATCCATATGCTTCGGATAATCCTGCCCTTCCGGCGGAACACGGTTGCCGGTATAATACACCTTGCCGTCTTCATCGAAGAACAAAGAGGAGTCAATACCGGGTGCATCCTCCAGCCATACAGGGTCAGACCAGTCTCCGGCCGGATCGGTTGTTGTTACATAGAAATTATGCTGGTTCTTGTCATTGTCAATAAAAGTAGTAATCATATAGAAAACTCCCTCATGATAGCGGAGCGTCGGTGCCCAAATGCCCATGGAGGGAATCGAGTGATCCAGATTGAGCTGGGACGGGCGGTCCAGTACATGGCCAAGCTGGCGCCAATTGACCAGATCCTTGCTGTGGAAGATAGGAACGCCTGGGAAAAATTCAAAGCTTGAAGTCACAAGATAATAATCTTCACCAACACGGATAGCGGAAGGGTCAGGATAAAATCCCGGCAGCACTGGATTGCGGAATGTTCTCATTAAAAGTAATCCTCCTCAAAACAATTCAAATGTAAGCACCACCAATTATAGTTCGTATAAGTTTAACTTTCTTGTATTTTCTATGTTCTATTTCTTCATTTTTATACTTTCATGCTATATTGCCCATATTTCACTCCTTGTCAGCGAATAGCCTTTCCCTCTAGAATGGGTGTAATAGGATTTACCTGAAGGGGTGAGCAGCTTGGGAAAAAGAAAGAAATTGTACTCCCGCTTTTTTATGAGCCTAACCGCGATTTCAGTTTGCTGTATTCTAGTACTGGCTGTAGTGATCTTTTATTGGTACCGGAATATTACGATAGATAATGTCAACAAGGCGAACCAAAATGTACTGGTGAATACTGAAACCGTTTTTACAAACTATGAAGAGATCGTCCAGAATTACGCTATGGACTTCTATAGGAATCCAAACATCAACGCGCTCATGATGAATGGCGATACCAGCTGGAGCGATCAGTTGTACAGTGCCCTAAGCCAAATCCGCGGAGCATTGGTTGTGAACCAATATATGGAGAATGCCTACATCATGGGAGTGGATGAGCCTGTTGCCATGTTCGAAAACCTTCCGCTAAGCCCTGAATCCAAGCTGGAGCTGTTCTCGAGAATGCGGGATAACATTATTGTTGAATCACCGTTTCTGTGGGAGGCAACCTTGAATAACGGTGCCCCCATTACCCTGCTCACCGTGTTCTATAATGACCGGGCATTTGCGGATAGCGAATATAATGGTGCGGTAGCGCTGACCGTCAATTTGGGAAAGCTGCAGAATAATCTGTTTACGCAAAAAGAAGGCGAAGCCACCCGTTACGCTGTGCTTGACGGAAAAGCATCGGTGCTCATGCACAGTGCATTATCTGACATCTCTCTGGAAGAGGGCATGTTAAAGCAGGTGGTGTCCTCCACCTCTGAGAGAGGCTCTTTTGTCTATAGGGGAGGTGAAGAGCCGCAGCTGATTACTTATGTATATTCTGCAGCGGACAAGCTGTGGTTTGTGTCGGAGACTTCCTACAAGGATAGCATCCGTGATATCTCCAATGCCCGCAATCTGATGACTGGCCTATGCTTGGCCTTGATTGCCGCCGCATCTATAACCGCCAACCTGATCTCGCGGCGGATGTATAAGCCAATCGGCCGGCTGTTCGGCAATATCGCTCATCTATCTGGCAATGAAGAAGCGCTGAAAACCGGTGGCGATTTCGATACCGTAAGCCAGGAGCTCGAACAGATTGGCGTTAAGCTGGAGCAGCTAAAAAAAGAAAGCGATGATAGCGCCTTGATGCGGTGGCTGCTTTCCCCGCAGAGAACACCGGAGAACAGCAGGACACCCCTGATGAGTATAGCCGCTGCTGGGGGAGCATATTGTGTATGCGTGCTGGCCGCTCTGGAGCCCGAACAACCTGAAGACTCCGACTTCCGGCATACCTTTGAGGAAAACATACAGCAGATTGAACATGCCTTCTGTGAACTTGCAGCCATTCAATCCTTCCGCCCGCATCAGGGCACTGCTGTGCTGATTCTGAGCGAGCTTCACAGCGGCAGCTTCGGCGATTACGCTTTGTACCGCGGCAAATGGGAAGAAGTCGCCGCTCAGCTGCAGCTTTCCGGAGCCTGCTGCGCCTTCGGAATCAGCGGGCTGACGGATGATTTAAACCTACTGAGGGCTAAATACAATGAAGCTGCGGACTGTCTGCAATATAATAAATTTCATGTGCAGCAGAACATCATCTTTGCCGATGATACGATCCATCTGAACAGCAGCCCAATGCCCGACAGTGCCCTTGAACCGGTACTGCAAGCCGTTAAGCAGACGGAACTCTCTAACCATATTCCGCAGGCAGTGGAGAGATTGCTGGCAGTAGCCTGCAGTTACCGTGTCGAGCCTGCCACCATCGCTTTATCGAGACTGGTCTTTGAGCTCAGTCGCACGGCTGAGCTTAATGCAGACGTCCAGCATTCCGGCTTTCTAGATAATTACCAGCATATCTGGCAGATCCAAAGCTATGACAAGCTATGGAATTGGATTGTAGACAGCTGTTATACCGCCCACGAGCGCATTGCCAGCATGAGTGCTGTACAGACCAAGAGCATTGCTGGTGAAGCCATTTGTTATATCAGAGATCATTATGATGACTCCAGGCTCTCCCTTAATGCCCTTGCCGACAAGCTATCGCTAAGTCCCGCTTATCTCAGTAGACTTATTGCCGACGAAGTAAACTGCAGCTTTCCCGATTTCGTTAACCTGCTGCGTCTGGAGCAGGCGCAGATGTTATTAGTCACAGAGCTTGGCTTGGATATCCGGGAAATTGCCGAGAAAGTGGGCTACAACAGCAGCACCTATTTTACAACCCAGTTCAAAAAGCGTTATGGGGTTACACCTTCCAAATGGAGAATGAATCATATTCTGCAAAAACAGAATCTTCCTGATTGACCCGCTAAAAGTAAGGAACAAAGGGGATGTCCCGGCAGCATTTTCATAGCCGGAGACATTCCCTTTTTGACTTTCTATGAATAATCCCTCGCGTCGCATATACTATGAGATTTCCCTTTAAATCAGGCTTTTTAGCACCTAAAAAACAAAAAAGTTCTGTTTTTTTCGTTTTTTTAAGCCGTCCTTTTCCGCTTTTTTTAACTTTTTTCCGTTTATTATGATAGCGTTTACATTCCGGGTGGATTTATGATTTTCATGTAAAGCGTTCTCCTAAAACAAGGGACGGAAATGACAACGCTAGTATAAAGGAGTGGACTGTTAATGATGCAAGAGGCTACATCGGAGACACAAGGAATGCCAAGTCCGGGAATCAGGACGGCCAAAGCCAAGAGCTTCCGTAAATCCCTAAGGAAGGACAGCTCGCTTTATTTGCTCGCTCTTCCGGGAATCGTCATTCTAATTCTTTTTGCTTATCTGCCGATGAGTGGTCTGATTCTCGTCTTTAAAAATTACAACTTCAACGACGGAATCTTCGGCAGCCCGTGGGCCGGCTTCTCTAATTTCGAGTTTTTCTTCTCTAGTATGGAAGATTCTCTTAGGGCTACACGCAACACGGTGATGTTAAATGCGCTGTATATGCTAACCGGCACGTTTTTTTCAGTGGCCATCGCCATTATTCTAAATGAGCTGCGCAGCAAATGGTTTATCAAAATCACGCAGAGCGTCATGTTTTTCCCGTATTTTATTTCCTGGATTATTATCGGAGCCATTCTGTTCTCCCTGCTGGATTACGACAAAGGCATTATGAACCAGTTGCTCCAGACATTCGGCTTCTCTCAGGTTGACTGGTATTCCAGCCCTTGGCTGTTCGTAATCATTCTCGTGCTAGCGAATATCTGGAAAAGCGCTGGTTACGGCGCCATCATCTATTATGCGGTGCTGCAAGGCATCGACACTTCCTATTATGAAGCTGCAAGAATCGATGGTGCCTCCAGATGGCAGATTATCACCAAAATTACGGTGCCAATGCTGATTCCGTCGATCATTCTGATGACGCTGCTGGGCATCGGGGGCATGCTGAAAGGCGATCTCAGTATGATTATGGGGGTAACGTTCCTGAATCCGTTGCTTCTGCCGACTACCGACATTATCGATGTGTATGTATACCGCACAGCCATCCGTTCCGGTGAATTCGGCTTTGCTTCAGCCATTACGCTCTATCAATCCGTCTTTGGTTTCATTCTGGTGCTGGTGGCCAACAAATTAGCCGGCTGGTATGACAAAGACAGCAAACTATTTTAGGAGACTGATAAGATGCAAACTACCGAAAACAAAGGCCTGCTCATTTTCTTTTACATCTGTATTGCCGTATTTTCAGTAATCTGTCTAGCGCCGTTTATTCTGGCAGTATCCGGCTCATTATCTACCGAATCCAGAATCGCCGCGGAAGGATATTCGTTCTGGCCCAGAGGCTTCACCTTTGAAACCTATGAATTCCTGTTTGGCTCCAAGGCGCAGCAGATTCTGCGGGCGTATTCCATGTCGGTGATCGTTACGGTGCTGGGTACCGTGTCGGCCGTATTGGTGACCACCGCTTATGCTTATGTCATATCCGTTAAAGGCTTCCGGCTCAAAAATTTCTTCGCCTTTTTCGCCTATTTTACAATGCTGTTCAGCGGAGGAACGCTGCCATGGTATCTGCTTAGCACCAAATATTATCATTTGGGCGATACGCTCATCGGCCTGTTCATCCCTTATGTGCTAAGCGTCTTTCTGATGTTTCTCATGGCTAACTATTTCCGCAGCATCCCGCATGAAATTGTGGAATCTGCGCAAATCGATGGTGCCGGACATCTGCGTATCTTCTTCAGCATTATGATTCCGCTGGGCCGCGTCGGACTGGTCACCATCTCGCTCTTTTACGCACTGCAATTCTGGAATGACTTCTATTTGCCACTAATGCTGGTATCCGATCAGGATCTCTATACGATTCAATATTTGATGTACAACATGATGGCGAACATTCAGTTCCTGGCTTCCGGCAACGCTGCTCAAATTGGTGGAGCTATCATCGCACCGCCACTGGAGACAGCCAAAATGGCAATGACCTGTCTGACCGTTTTGCCAATCGCCATATTATATCCTTTTCTCCAGCGCTTTTTTGTCAAAGGCATTATCGTAGGTTCAGTCAAAGGCTAATTTCCAGCAAAGATACCAAATTATGTTCGGTTGCACCGGGTTTATGCTCCCCTACTTCTTGATGTACAATGGGACTTAAGGGAGCTCGACCTTTGCAATAGATGCCTCAAACATTATGATTCTATTTCAGGAGGGTTCATCATGAAAAAGAAAAAAGGTTGGTTAAGTTTGCTCCTAGCTGCGGTGTTCTTGGTAAGTGGCTGTGCTCAGGGCAACAATGAAAGCGCTCCCCCTAGTTCTGGGACTGGAAATGAAGGTACCTCTTCCTCTACGGATAGCGGTAGTAATGACGGCAGCGCCTTGACTCCTGCCAAATTGAAAATTGTGCTGTACGGGGATGAGTCCAACCGGATGAAGGAACTAGCGAAGACATCGTTCTACGACACTATTAAGAAAGAAATCAATGCTGAGGTTGAATTTCAGTTTCTTCCTTGGACCGAATATGGCGGCGGCAAAACTGACTTAATGCTGTCTACGGGAGAAGACTTCGCAACCTATACAGATGCCAATTACATGGTAAAATCTGTGGCAAAGGGGCTTTATGCCGACCTCACTCCGTATGCCGATGCAGCAGCTGATTTGAGTAAAAATGTGGACGAGGCCTCCTTCAAAGCCTTTCAGCTGGAAGGCAAGCAGTATGCGATCCCCGTCGGCAACAAACCGAATTCTGCGGAATTCTACAGTGCGCTAGTTAGACAGGATTTGCTTGAAGAAGCCGGCATGACACAGGTCACTTCACTGGGGGAACTAGAGCAGTTCTATGATAAGGTCCATGCCATTCATCCCGAACTGATCGGGTACGCCAACACCGATGCACGCAGACTCCTACAATATGATTACACGGACAAAAACCTCTATTGGCAAAATGATTTTATTGCCCTGGATGAGTCTGTGAAGGATGATAAAATTATTAGCTGGTTTGAAACCGAAGAGTTTAAGAGTTATGCGAGCCTAATGCACGGCTGGTATGAAAAAGGAATCATTCCGAAATATGCCGCCACCAATGTTCCGCAGCTGCAGTCTGACTGGAACTCCGGTAAAGCGATGTTCTGGGCCGGCACAGCGGCACGCCCATTCGAAGGTGCGGCAACCATCTCACAAGCAGTGCCTGATGCCAAACTGGTCAACTATTTCCTCGGCAGCGGCCGTCCAAAAATCAGCCGCGGCACTTACAGCACCGCCTTTTTCGTCTCCACCGCAGCTAAAGACCCTGAACGTTACGTCATGTTCTTCAATCTGCTGCAAAAAAACCAGGAGCTGTACGACTTGTTCGCCTACGGGATAGAAGGAACAGACTATACGCTGGATGAAAACGGGCGTTTGACTAAAATAACCACTGATTCGCTGATCCCCGACTGGCTGCTGATGAACAAAAACTTCATGCGTTTCGATAACACGGTACCGGACGAATTCATTGCAGAATATAAAGCTTGGGACGATGGAGCTATCATTTCCAAAGGTGCCGGCTTCAACTTTGACAATACACCCGTCAAGAATGAAGAAACGAAGCTGAACGGCGTATTCACTGAATACCTCGCTCCGATCGGCAGCGGCTTCAGCGATTATGACACCGCCTTCCCCAAAGCGCTGGACAGACTAAAAGCAGCGGGAATAGACAAATATATCGCTGAATACCAGAAACAATTTTCCGAATGGTACGCTAAGCAGCAGTAAGCACCGCCGCGGCAATTATCATACAGCTCAAGAAGCGTGTCTCCATTAAGGAGCACGCTTCTTTTGGCCTTCGAACGCCGTAGTGAAAGCGGTATAATGGCCAACCTTGAATCAATACGACGGCGAGCAGGATAATTCAATTGGTCACCGAATACTTAAATCAGGTTTTAGGTCATAAAAGGATAAGGGTGAGTTATGTGCAAAATGATTACGTTTGGGGAATTTTCGTTGCTGATACTCTTAGAATTATTTTCAAAGTAACCTGAAGGATAAGAGGGAAACTGCTCATTGGTTAAAAAGCGCAAAAATAAAAATTTAAGCGGCATTTTATAGTGGAGATATACTCGTTATAGGTTAATACTATAAATGTTATTCCTATTATATATTAGACCAATAAACGCCTATAGCGCTATTATGTTATTTATAATAATAACGTGGAGGGATAGTCTGATGTCTATTTATGATTTTCAAGCAAAGTCAATTCATGGTGAGCCTGTTGAATTGTCCATTTATCGTGGAAAAGTTCTGCTTATTCTGAACACTGCCAGTAGGTGCAGCTATTCTCGCCAATTACCTGATCTCCAAAAAATTTACGAAATTCACCATGAGCAAGGGTTTGAAATACTTGGTTTTCCTTGTAACCAATTCAACGAGAAGGAGCCAGAAAGCAACTCGGAAGTACATGAATATTGTGAGAGCAACTTTGGAGTTAAGTTTCCTTTATTTGAGAAAGTTGAGGTTAGGGGACCGTCTGCCCATCCTTTATTTCAATATCTAACACAGCAAGCACCATTTCAAGGATTCGATACTGAGACATCAGGCGGTAAATGGATGCAGGATTTTCTGCAGGAAAAGTATCCGGACATATATGCCGGCGATGGGGTTAAGTGGAATTTTTCAAAGTTTTTAATCGATAGAAACGGTCATGTATACGGTAGATACGAAACAACGACTAAACCTTTTGACATAGAGCCATTTATTGAGTCACTTCTTTTAAATTAAATGAATCCGATTGGTAATTTAACCAACAGAGAACGATAGTTTAACATAAAGGGTTTACATATTAGGCATGCAAAACATTTAGAACCCTTTATGTTATTTAAATATCTTTTCTTACTTTGATTAAATAATATAAAGTCAGAATAAATTGTATTAATAAGATAAGATATAAGCCAATAACCAGTAATACATAAAGAATTGCCTGTCCTCCCCCCATATGATTAGTTAAGCCAACCTGTAAGGAAAAAAAGAGCATTGTGGTACCCACACAGATAAGGAGTAATAGTTCCAATTTTTTTCAAATAGATGTTTTATAAACCATAGATAACTTACAATGCACAACAAAAGAACAGCACTATAAAAAAACAAGGAATCATAATGAGTTACAAATAGGCTCCCTCCACCAATAGAAAAGACTATACCTATAACTAAAAACCACATCCCCACTCCAATCTCAGCACTTAAAGTAATAAAAAAGAAACTCATTATCATATTTATGCTCCCTTGGCTCGCTTCTCGCTTCTCGGTTTCCATATTTTCCCTCTCCATTTTTTATCGGATTACTTCCTTTATTTATGTATATATCTTTACTGCCTGACGACGATACCGATTTCTTTCAACTGAAGCACCATCTTTTTGACTTCAATAAAAAGACAACCTTCTTCAAGAAGGTTGTCTTTTATGTGATCAAGCGCTTGCTTGTAAGCTAAGCAAACTCCCCATCGTAAGTTCTTATTCACTAATCGTTGCGTTATCGTATAAGTCAACCAATTCGTCGAAGGAGGTAATAATGACATCAGAGCCCTTCAGCTCATCCTGACGTCCGAAGCCTGCATAGGCGCAGCCGATTACGGTCTGGCCATTTCCTTTACCTGCCTGAACATCAGAAGAACGATCCCCAACCATCCAGGCACTGCTGATACCATGATTATCCAAAAGAATACGTAGCAGCTCGGTCTTAGTCGCAGTGCCTTGACCTCCCGCACTATACAAGCCTTCGAACAACGCCTTAAGCTCATGCACCACAACGATGCTGTGAATATAATCCTCCAGCCCGTTGCTAGCCACAAACAGCTTCACTCCGCGCTCTTTAAGCGCTGTCAGTGTCTCAACCACCTGTGGATACAGTAGTGTGCCTCCGGCTTCAAGCCCTTCAATCTCCAGCTGCAGGAGCAATTCATCCGCCCGGCGGTGCACGGCTTCATCTGCTTCAGGCATAACATTCTTCCAAATGTCTGCCAGCAACATTCCTAAGCAGCCTAGAATACGTTCTTCTGGTGGTGTAGGTCCTACGTATAGTCCCTCTTCCCGCAAAATATCGAACATTTTATGATATGCAGGCAATAAAAGACTTTCAGTCTGGAACAATGTTCCATCCATATCAAATACAATCGCTTCTGGCTTGTTCAGTTTCGCATGAACCACGTTTTGTTCCGTTCCTTGTACTTCGTTACTCATCTGTTGTTCCTCCCCATTCTGTTCTACTTCAGGTAAGACATTCATCTGTGCGATATTTCCAGTACAAGCCCTATGATATATGAAATCGCTTTGTAATGTCCATGCTCTTAACTTTTTCTGTTGCAGTTTATATTTCGTTGTGCTATATTTCAATCTGTAATATTACAACTTGAAATATAAAGGAGAAATAACCATGTCAAATCCATTAATCATACGCTTCCTCAAGCAGCCTGCTACCATCATTGGAATTATAACTGCACTGTTGTTCCAAGTTTTTTTCAGCTTAATTTGGATTACAGGGTACGATCATGTAACGGATCGGGTAGATCAGTTGCCCATTGCTATTGTTAATGAGGATGGTACAAATGCCCAGCCTATAGTCGATGGGATTGCAGGATCACTTCAGTTCGTAACCAGACAGGATCTCCAACTAGAAAATGCAAAAGAAGCACTTGAGCATAGAGAAATCCGCATGATTATCAATATTCCCCAAGGGTTCACTGGACAGATCAGTAATCCATCTGCAAAGACTGAACTCCACTACTTCTTAAATGAATCTAATCCGCAGATGGTCAGCAATGTCATGCAGACGGTAGCACTTAAAGTCACGGCTGCAATGAACACTCAAAGCAGTAATTCAGCACTAAGCCACACCTTGGATGCTATGAATCTGCCGCAGGCACAAGCGGAGATCATCAAAAGTGCTGCAAGCAGCCGCATTTCCGCCAACGTCGAAATCATTAACCCTACAACTAATTTTGCACAAACTATGGTTCCCTTAATGATCGTTACCGCCTCATTTACCGGTGCTATGTTACTCGCGATGAATCTCCATAAAGCTTCCTCCAACTTGTCTGGACAATTTAGTAAATGGAATCGCTTTGCAGCCCGATTTGTCATAATGGGTGGAACGGCTGTGCTTATCTCACTAGTGGGAACTATCATGGTTAACTCACTCGGTATCCACTCTAATCGTGGCTTTCTGCTTATGTGGCTGTTCGAGTTCACGGTAATTCTCTCCTGTATGATCCTTGCTCAGTTTAGTCTGCTGCTCCTCGGGGATGCTGGCGGCTGGCTAAATATTGCCCTTCTCTCCATGCAAATGTTAGCGTCCGGAGCAACTATTCCACGCGATGTGCTTTCACCTTTTTATAACTGGATCGGTCCCTTTTCGCCCGCTTACTATGCAGTTAATGGTATGCTCGACCTGGTTATCGGGGGTAACGGGGTATGGAAAGATATGTTCTATTTACTCTGTATTGGGGCAACAATTGCTGTATTAAGCGTACTTGTCACTTTCCTTCGTAAAGAAACTCGGATCTCACGAGAACAAGAGCCCGTGTCAGTAAATGCGTAATTATACAGTTTGCCACTCCGGCTATGCCATTTCAAATTGAGAGCGATATGCAGTTGTGATATGGTAGGAAGTGAAAGAAAGGAGCGGCAATGATTTATGAACATACAAGATGTTATTCTGGGGATTTTAAGCGAAAAACCTCATTCTGGTTACGAGATAAAACGACATTTCGAGGAATACTTCTCATTTTTCTTCGATGCCAGCTATGGCACGATCTATCCTACCCTAAGCAAGATGGAAAAGCTGAATCTGATCACTAAAGAATCTGTGCGACAGGAAGGCAAACCCGACAAAAATGTATTCACCATTACCTCTGCCGGCTTGGATCAGTTCCACGCTTATCTACAATCACCAGCCGAAAAAGATGTTCTGCGTTCTGACTTTTTTATGCACCTGTATTTTGGGGAAAAGACGGACAAAGAGAACATAGATAATCTGCTTCGGCAAGCATTGATAGAAAAGCAGGCAATGTACGACGATCTGGAACAGAAGTTGAACCAGCTAGATTACAAGTTATCTTCCTACCAGAAGTTGTGCATGGAG
The DNA here is from genome assembly GCF_037965665.1 of Paenibacillus sp. FSL L8-0333. NCBI lineage: Bacteria > Bacillati > Bacillota > Bacilli > Caryophanales > Paenibacillaceae > Paenibacillus > Paenibacillus sp. FSL L8-0333. The sequence continues at coordinate 2,072,353 of NZ_CP150186.1, read as the reverse complement.
CTAGGCCTCGTACAATATGATGCTTTTATCAAAAAAATCCAAAGTGTGCTAGAGTCTAAATAAAACCCGCTTTCGAAAGTACACCATAAAAAAAAGAACCGGTATTACAGGCACATCTTGTGCTTGTAATACCGGTTCTTTTTTTTGGAATCATATGTGGTATATGGATTATGCTCTATCAAAGCTTGCAATAAGTTCATCAAGAACATCTTTGCTTACCATTTTACCTTTGAAATTGATCAGGTTTTCTGAGCTTCCGGAGAAGATACAAGTTGGCTCATATTTTCTAAGGATAATCTTTTCAGCGTCTACAAAAATTTCGAGCGGGTCTTTTATGTCGATTCCCATTGTTCTACGCAGTTCAATAGGAATTACGATACGTCCCAATTCATCCACTTTTCTTACTATGCCTGTTGCTTTCATCATCGTACATCCTCCCTTGAAGTCACATTTATAATCATTCTTGCTAAAAGCTATGTACGCTTCTATATGATAGTAATGATTACGCTACTACCTAATTCTAAAGTTCTATTCATTTCCTGTCAATTATTTTTCTACATTATATGATATTATTCGACAAAATTTCGACAATGTATGATATCTGTTGAGCACCAAGATATGAAGCCGTGTCAGAACACAAAAAAATAGGGGCTTCTCTGGAATGTCGAAATCCACCCAGAATGTAACCCTACTTGATGACAATTCTACCCTAAAATACCTTCGTTAATCTATTTGTAAATCTTGTCACTCCGCTTATCCGCAATCACAAGTAGGAAATTGTCGAAAACTAGCAAGAACGCTACTCCGTCATTTACCCAGATGTTTAGTAAGTCAAACTTAAATAGGATCTATCATTGGAATAATAATTTCGCTATGAGTAGTGTGTGTATCGAATCCTCATGTAAATACAAGGCTGATGATATCACTGTAGTGTAAATACGATGAATCCGGAAGTCGACTAACGAGGGGCTAGCAAAGAAGTTATTAATGGAGGGTATTCTAAGTGTTTGATGATTTTTGTCCCCCATTAAGAGAGTAAATAAACTATAGAATTATAAAGTTCTCCGATAAAGGTTTCATCAATCTGTTTAATATTGATAATACGTTCCTGGCATAAGCCATTTACAGCAAAAGTTGCTTGAAAGTAACCGTTTAATGGTTCTATGTCTATTTCAATATCCGTTTCTATTTTATCCGAAATATCATAGCCATATAAGACATATATCGCGATATCGTAAGATTTCTTATTCAGAATTAAGGAAAAATAGGAAGATGTCTGCGCTGAGTTTGTCTCAGGAACATAGTCTATTCCGTATAAAACTCCGATAGGGTGATTCGATGCAAAATAACTGTTATAGTTATTATTTTTAAATTGCCCTTTTAACCAGAGAATAACTTCAAAGTCAGTGTCAGCAGGGATGTAAATAGAAACCATTGGCTCTTCGATCAGCAACGGGGTGCTGTTAAGTGTGTAAATGTTGTGTATTTTGAATAAGCTATGCCATAACTTAATGTTAGTACACTGATTGTTAACTATCTTGTTCATATCTTTTCCTTGGTAATTGTCAATAAACACTACATTTTTATTGTATTTCGAAGCAATCCACTGTAATTCAACATAAGCATCAGGGTAAAGATCTCTGCTGATCACAACGAGAGTCTCAATATTTTCATTGTAAGCCAATAGGGCTGCATCAACAGCATCATAAGCCGACTCAGCGGGAACGACAATTTCACCGTGTATGTTAACGCAAAGATTCCGATTGTCCAATTTGCATTTTCCGTTCACATAGCATACTAATATATCACTTATCCAATCAGGGTCAGCATAGCAAATAAACAAGTGTTTATCGTCCCTATAGTTATTTGCCATTTTCGACAACATGAGTTTTATTTGCTGCAAGTTAGTTAGGTGAGATTTACCAATGAGTTCACATACTTTGGCTGTAATCATGGGCGCGGCAAAGCTGTTCGAGTTGCTGCACTCTTTACCATTCAAATGATGTCTAGCAAAAGCCGTAAATTCTATACCGTCGATGATATTATCATTGAGATAAAACTCCCCTTCGTGCAGCGTGTTGCTTACCTCTCTCTTAACGCCTATAACGTTTGAAAAAGAAGCTGGATATGTAATATAATCATGATTACTTGCGGCACTTACAATAACTAAGCCTTGACCAGCAACCTTGTTTATAACTCTCTGCGTTTCTAATAAATCCGCTGAGCAATGGCTTCCCAAGCTGATATTTACAACTTGGATATCATTTTGAACGCACCATTCTAGTGCACTATACAACTTCTGGATATTTCCCCTTAAGGTATCAGACAATATCTTCAAGCTATACATATAGATTTCCGGATAATAGTGCTTAATTATGCCTGCGCAGATGGTGCCGTGAGTTATTCTTTCGGGACTGTCTATTGTATAAGCGTCTATTGTGAAATCTTCATTGAAGATCAACTGTTGAACAACCGGTTCACCTAGCAAATATTCGTTGATACCATCATCAATCACGGCAATTTTCACTTTAGCTTCGATGTTCATCATCTCCTTTTACAGATCGACAAAAATAAAACCGCCTCATTGGTCACAAATCCATTGACCCAGGCGGTAGTCATGATTAAAAAAGTGATTAATCATTTAATTAAACAGGTTCTTTTTCCGCAGCATCGAATCCAGACTAGCTTGTAGCACACTATTTAAATACATGCTATCTTCTTCACCATTATTGGAGTTGTCAATAAATAACCCGAATTGTGATAGGCTAGAGCTGCTACTTAATTTACTCAACGAGTCTAACTGCTCCGCCTTTCTTTTTTTTTCTGCCTCTACTTCTTTATTAATCTTCTCCCGCTCGGCAGGTGTTAAATAATCACCAATCACCCAAAAAGTAGCTGTTCCATCCGGATGTATAATGACGCCACTGGCATCACCGGGTTTATCATTAGCGCTGGAAGCAAAATGATCCTGAATAATTGCTTCTACCCTTTTTTGCATTTGTGGATCTGTTGCCGACTGATTCAGTATATTTGGAGCAATGGTTACATTCCCTTTGCCAACACTACCAGAGTATACACTTTTCACTGCTTCATTGTTCTTTGGTATGGCTTGAACGTTGATTTTAATGTCGAATTTTTTTTCCAATTCCGTCAAAACCGCTTCCGAACTCGATGTCGATAGCGCGTCTTGAAATGAAATCTCTGAACTCTTATTTTTCTGGATTACCATTGCAGCCCCCGCACGATTCAGGCTACTGAGTGAAGCTACATTCAACAACTTAAACCAACTCCCTTATTCTTTTTTCCTGTAGAATGCGGCAAACTGTATTATTAATTCGATCTAGGCTGTTGAAGCATCCATTTAATATATCGGTTTCCGGAATTTGTATTTTTAGTTTTTCCTCAATATGTACAAATAGAACCAACAAATCCCGTGGTGAGAACTGCATCGCCTCGCCCAATAAATCTTCATAGAAGTAGTTTTCATTAAGCTTGATCTTGTCCATTCCCATTACGTCGAATAATATTTCGTTTATCTGTTCACGCACTTGATCCAGATCCATAAATATCACCCTTCTTTTATACGATTTGCATATTTTCCTGTAACAATAGAGCTTCACAGCATTCTGCTAATTTCAAAGTGTCTGTCCCATTTAACGAATTAAACAGAGGAACCTTTGACTCTAGCGATATTTGTGCAATTTTTTCATCAACCAACTTAGAATCAACCGTAAAAAACTTCAATTCTTTATCCTGTTTGCTTCTGCCCGTATCAAATTTATGATTTGACATATTAAAACAATCAATATCAAAACCTAATTTATGCTTTGTTGACACACATATCTTATCGAGAAACTCTCCATTAAAATCATCATAGGTCAAGTTCATAATACCGACATCCGGATGGATTGCACTAGCCGCCTCGAATGCAGTAATACCAAATCTATTGGTAAACAGATTATTATATACCATTGTCCCGCCTGGAATTCCGATAATCATTACATCAGGTCGTTCGTTCAATTCAATATATTTACAGAAGTGATTAAAAAGAAATATTTTATCTATCTCCGCTTCTTTATGATTAAACATAAAATCAGGAAAAGAATGAAATCCCATAATCTCACAATAAGATTTTGTCCCAATTTGACTTACTTTGTACCCTTCTTTCAAGAAATAATCCCTTAGGCTAAGCTGAACATCAAATTTATTGGATTTTTCCATAAGACTCGCCACGCAGATTATCGGAACATTAATATCCAGCAGTATTTTCTCAACGAGTTCTACTTTCGTTCTGTCAATGTCAATTCCAAAAAAACTTGTGAGTTCCACATTATTTTTCAGGCATACCTTCTTTACCATTTCAACTTCATGATCAGCACATCTGTTAAGCAGAACAATATCTTTCCCCATCTCTGCGGCTTTGATAATTGTCGGGAACACCACTTTTTCAAAACTGCATTCAAATTCACAAATCATTAACACATCAAATTCATCATCTGAAAAAGAATCTTTAACTTTTATACCCACATCCTCACCATAATAGCTGTACGCTGCATCTTTTTCATTCAGTCCAAAACCTAAAGGTGCCATTAATGAAACAAGCTCATAGTTGCCCAGTAAATTGGAGAATCTGACGACCGGACCGAAATCTGCATGATATGGATAAACAATTGCTCTTTTTTTCACCATTGTCTCCCCCATTACACTTTTTCTTTATCAAAGTCGTAGCCTAACTCTCTTAGTACGCAATAATCTTTAAACAAACTCTCAGTGTTTTCTTTAACTTTATTGCAGATACTTAATTTTTTGGCAGCAGAAAACTCACTGATATCATCGGCGGCCATTGCACAAGAAGTGCAATATCTAAAGGCCCAGCACTCTTTGCATTCTTTCTCCGTTATTGTTCCAATGTTTAGTATGTTCCGGATATTATCCAATTCAAAGCCTGTATCTATATGCCCAATCCTCATTACACTAGATGCTTCACTAACTCTTTCACAGGGATACAGAGCACCGTCAGCATTCACAAACAATCGTTGTACTCCTGGAACACACGGTCCGGAATGATGGTCTTTTTTTACATCATAGAAAGAGATTCTAAGCCTGTTATGGACATTCTCCTGGATTTGATCAAAGCTTTCCATCACCAGCTTGGATACATCATTTTTCTTAAGCCTATCAAATTTATAAAGAAATAATTTGAAAACTTCGTAATTATACATCTTGATAAAACTGTCATTGATTAAGGACTCACTTTTTTTGTAGCTACTTGCTATATCACTTGCCATAACAGCAAAGTCTTTTACGGTCTCATAGTTTGAAAAAAAGTTTGTGGAACAGCTAAAATCTGAATTTGGATCAATTACTGCATTGAACATCACTTTATCAACATAGTCTGGTGTTTTGTTTTTGATATTTTCAATATTATCCATAATAGTCTGAAAACTGCCTTTATTATTTACCGCAAAAACTCGGTTTCTATCATGCGCGACTTCATCGCCGTCCAGGCTGATCGTTAAATTAAAATCATTAGAAGATAAGAACTCTAAGGTTTCGTCGGTAATTAAAGTTGCGTTTGTAGTAAGGTTAAACGTTAGTTCTTTGCCCGCACTTTGTTCTCTGGCATAAGCAACACAAGCTTTTATTAAGTCCATTTCCAGTAAGGGCTCTCCTCCATAAAATCCAATATTAATAATTGGAGAATCTACGGAGTGCTCAATCAAAAACTTAATTGCTTTCAAAGCAACCTCTTTTTTCATTCTCTTATTGGTATGTACTCTGTGTAAGTAGCTCCCTGAATACGCGCAATAGCTGCATCTTAAATTACAGTTTTGCGTGACCTGCAAAGTTATCGAGCCAACGCTTCTGCTTAAATTGTGCTGCAAAGAGTCGCTCATGGGATGAATCATCTCAAAATCCTGTTTCTCCGCCAAAAAACCGGAATCAAATAAGTTTTGAATCTCCGGTTCCACTTGTTCAAAGTTTGAATTTCTATAGTTCAACAAAGCCTGATAAGATCTTTCATTTAATTTAAGAAATGTATTTGCATTCGCATCGAACATATATTTTCCCGTTACCGTTTCAAATAAATGAAATACTGGCACCTGAACTCCCCCCACTCTAAAAGTGAAGCAGGACAGCTTTTTTAATAAAGCCATTTAGCCATCCTGCTCTTAGCTATACTTAAGATTGCACTTACTACCCGATTCCAATAGCAGTCATCTTCATGGAGTTACCAGTATAGGTTACTTGTTTCATGGCTGCTTTGTTTGATCCGCTGGCATTGCATGTACATGCATAACAAGGACATGCACTGCAAGCTGCATATGCCTCCAACGTTTCATAATTTGCATTTGTTCTTTTTACAAGTTGTTTCATATGCCTATTCCTCCTTTCAAATCGTATTTATCTAAATATCAATATTTGATATTTAAATCACTCGAAGGGTAAACCCATTAAACGAATTGATGCTGTTGTGTGATGAGCCGATACCTTTCATTTGTATAAGACAACTTCTCATGAAGTCCAATAGCGGAGACCTGGCCTTTTTCTAAAAAGATTACTCTATCCACATGCTTCAGAATTTCCGGCCTATGACTGACTATAATCACTGTATTGTTACTGAGTGCTGTATCTAATAGATGGTTGATGGCTTGTTCAGAGTGAAGATCAAGGTTGGAGGTCGCTTCATCAAAAATCACCATAGGCCTGCTTTTTACTAATGCTCTGGCTATCGCGATTTTTTGTTTTTGTCCACCGGACAACTTGTTCCCATTAGAACCTACGACATAATCCTCAAACCAGCTTGTATCCTTCTCTAATAATTGGGTAGCCTCAATAGCCTGTCTATACTGCTCCTCATGGTTTTCACTGTAAAGTTTTATGTTATTTTCGATGGTTGTGTCAAAAAGATATATCTCTTGACTAACAGTCGAAATTAATTCCCGATATTCATTCAAATTAATAGCCTTAATATCCACTCCGTCAAATAAAATTTTTCCTGCAAGTGGTTCGTAAAACCTCTGGATTAAATTTAGGATTGTAGACTTCCCCGAACCATTCATTCCTACAATGGCCACTTTCTCATGGCTGCCAATCGTGAAATTCACATTTGACAAGATCAGTTCAGTATCATAAGCAAAGCTTACATTTTCAAACTGAATGCTCCCAAAAGGGTTGAGTCGCTTCATACCAATGTTGGCGGATTCTACATCACAAGCTTCGATTTCTTCCTCGAGCAATGAATAATACCTTCGGGCAGAAGGCATTATTCCCGACAATAAGTATCCAATATTCAACATCGATGAGATAGGAGTGGTCACATAAGCGCTATAGGTAATAAATGCAAATATACTTCCTACCGAAAGCTTTGAATCTAATATCATCGTCGATCCAGAAGCATATATTAGAAGAACTAGTCCTCCAATTAGAAATCTCTCCACAGTAATCCGCCAATTATCCAATAAACTGATTCCCATATGGGAGGTTATTACTTGATTCTGCTTGTCTGCAAATTCTTTTTCTTTGAAAATGAATAAATTAAAAAGCCTTGTTTCCTTCACACCATTCAAACTATCCTCAAACCAATGCGAATATTCTCCATCCTTCGTGATGTATTTTTCCGCAAGAGACTTTCTTTTTTTAGCAAACGATTTCAAAATTAAATATTCTATAGGGATTAAAATAAGCACAATAAGTGTAAGTTCCCAACTTATGATAAAAAGTCCAATAACTCCTCCTACCAAACTAAAACACTGACTAACAATAAAAAGCATGCTACCATCCGTTATTTGCGAAATATTCGATATATCGGTGCTAACGCGATTTAAAATTTCACTGCAGTTTTTATCAGTGAAATATTTCACTTTCACTTTCATAAGTCGATCAAATGCAGCTTTATGCAAGGAGTAGATAATATTTGAAGCTATTTTTATTCTTCGTTTTTCTTTGAGCAAATCTAAAAAGCTACTGAACATAGACAAAAGAAAGATGTAGATTGCCGTTAAAATAATGGTTCTAACATCTGATTTCATAAATCCTTCATCAATAATAATTTTGTTGAACATCGGCAAAATGGAACTAATCAAAGTAGAAAATATTAAGAGCAGAAAAATAATACATAAATTCTTTTTATGCGCTTTAAATAATCCGATAAGTTTTTCAAGGGTATCCTTATCATTCATAGAATATATCCTCTTCTACTTTCAAGCTTCGGTTTGACATTGATAACGCTATCAATATATCATATAAAAGAATATTTGGGGTAATTTGGTAGCTAATGGTTGGAATAGGAGGCTGAATGACGTTTCGTGTCAGGTTTTGGTATCTCTGAAGATTAACAAATTTAATTATGGGGGGGGATGGCTTTGTTACGCATAGCCGTATGCGATGACGAGAAAAAGGAACACGATTTGCTAAAGGAATATCTCCCAAGACTTATGAAAAGCACGGCTTACTCTTTCGAGACTCAATATTTTACCTCCGGTGAGGAATTGCTTCACTATTATAATCAACAGAGTAGTTATCCTTTTCATATACTTCTAATGGATATTGAACTGAGAGGATTAAATGGAATCGAGGTTGCAAAAAAAATCCGTGCACTTCCGGATCGGGAGGTTCAAATTATATTCTTGACAAACTATCCGCAGTACGTAATGAGCAGCTTTGATGTGCAACCCTACCATTATTTGATTAAACCAGTAAACTATGAGTGTTTTGAGGCAAAGATAATAAAGCTATGTAACTATATCATTTCTTCTGTAAATAGGTTTCTAATGATTAAAACTGAAGATGGACATATGGTGATCAAAAATTCTGACATTATTGCGATTGTTAAAATCAAACATTCCTTGGCTAAAAACCGACTAAAGATCATTACCTCTACGCAGCATTACATAATTCCAGGTACAATTTCAGAATATATAAGTAAACTAAACCGTCCATTTATGCTTATTCATCGTTCCGTTATTGTTAATCTGGAACATGTCCATAAGTTTACAGCTACTTCCGTAGTCATGCACAATCAAGAGCAGTTTCCTATTGGCCGTACTCAGGCAAAAGAGGTTAAAGAAGCCTACGCCTATTATATGATTGCACAATTCAAAGAACGAGGATGACTCTTTATCTATCAATGGTCATCATGATGTTGCTTATTCTGCTAATCAGAGAAACCATCCTTTTATTCGGTAAAATTAATGAAAACACCAAACTGACTAAAGAAAATCTGCAATTACATAAACAGATGGATTATCAACACATCAGCTATGAAAAAACCACACATTCCCTTACAAGCATCAAACAAGTTATCCATGATACGAACAAGCATTTGGTATATGTCCGGAATTGTATTCAGAACAATGAGATTCAGGAATCTATCCATCATATCAATTCAATGCTCGGTCAAATTCATCAGCCTTCTCTCAAACTATCAACAGGTAATTTGGTAATTGATTCTTTAATTGGCAACGCGCTAAATATTGCTTGTGAACACAAAATTGCTATTAAGTATGATATTCATATACACGCCGAAGCTATTGATATTGATCGGTTTGACTTATGTACCGTGATCGGGAATGTGCTGGATAATGCTCTAAACGCCGCTGCAAGAGTTCCAAAAAAAGAAGATAGATTTATTCAGCTGCTAATTTTCACTACCGATACTTCATTGTTTATCCAAGTCACCAACTCACGGAACAATTCTAGCACTATAGTGCAGCATAATTTTAAAGAGAATCCCGCTTTTCACGGATTCGGCTTAACAAATATTCAAAGTGTCACCGAAAAATACGGAGGTCATCTAGTTACTAACGCTCAAAATAATGAATTCGAAACAATCATTGTACTACCTTTTCTAAACATACTTTCAGCAGCTAAGCCAAACCTGACCGAATTAGAAAGGCAGTGAAAAAAACTATTTCCCTAGCAAGTACAGCGGCCGCTCCCCAACAGCAGACTGAAGGGGAGCAGGCCCGCCGCAAGCTTTACGAAGTAATCTCAAACAATCTCGCTGTTTTTCCTGGTGGGAGTGCCACCGTCAAAACCCCTGCCGATTGATCCCAATTCCAAGTTGAACTATGCTGCTGAGGATAGGCACAGGCGATCACTGGTTCAAATCCCTTCAGCTCTTCTATCGGCAATTGGACATTTGCAGCTTCTCCGGCAATCCGCCATACTGCAACATACCGTCGTTCGCCGCGCCGCAGGCCAAGGCTGACCCATTCGCCCTCACTGTCAGGCAGGCCGAGCGGCCAGAAAGGTGTGGCGTGTGGGATATCACTGCGAATGGTTTTGTAATAATCCAGCGCTTCTTTAACTAGACTTCTGCGGTGAGGTTCAAGCTCCGCCAAATGACCGCTCTGGTGTACACGAAGCAACAGCGCATTAACCATATTGAAGATGACTTCCTCATCGTCACCCTCGCGCAGCGGATAAGACCAAACTGCGGACTGCTCCGGTGTCAGTGCTGCCGGAGAACCTGCGGCAATGGCCGCATACTGTACATAATCCTCCTGGTCGCTAGTAGACTGGATGCTGTGTCGGCTGAGCATCGCATAATCCATGCGCATTCCCCCGCTGGAACAGTTCTCGATGACAAGGTTCGGATAACGAACAAAGATGCTGTCCAACCAAGCCAGATAAGCGCGGTTATGCTGTAGCAACCCATCTCCGAAGCTGTCCGCATCCGTTTCTGTCCCAATGCCTGCATTGATGTTGTAATCCATTTTAATGTATCCTACACCGTACTGCTTAACCAGACGCGCAATAACACCGTTTGCATGATCAATGACTTTCGGGTTGCGGTAATCTAGCTGATAGCGGCTACGGTCCTTAACCCTTTTACCATGCCGCATGAAAAACCAGCTGTCATCAGTCTCCGCAAGCTTCGGGCTGTTGATGCCCATAACCTCCAGCTCAAGCCATAGTCCGGGAATCATCCCTTTGCTGCGGATATAGTCGAGCACATATTTAATCCCTTCCGGAAACCGATCGCTGGAAGGCTCCCACTGGCCTACGCCATCCCACCACTCTCCGGGTGCATACCAGCCAGCATCAATACAGAAATATTCACAACCTACTTCTGCGGCAGCATCAATTAAAGGCAGTAGTTTCTCAGTCGTTGGGCTTCCCCATAGGCAATTCATATAGTCATTAAAAATAATCCGCAGCAGCTCATTATCCTCATTAGGTCTGCGGATCATCCGGCGATATACCGTAAGCTGTTCTGCCGCGCCCTGAAATCCTCCCTGCACAGCACCTACAGCTGCTGGCACCGAAGTAAACTCTTCACCGGGAGCTAGGTTCAGCCACCAATGGTTGTCATGTTCTGTAGGTCCGCTGACCAGCAGTGTAAGCTGATCGTATTGATCCGTCAGCTCCCAATGCCAAGAGCCGTTATGCTCAATCTGCCAGAACAAGCTTGTCCCGCTCTCCTTATTATGCAAAACCGCCATCGGTAGAAGCTCCGCTGCTGACCAAGAGCCTGTATTGCTTGCGGCAATTCGTTTGGAGCCACGGTCTGCCAAATGATACATCCCAAGCTCAGGCAGGCGGTAGGTCCGCCACTGAAGTTCACTCTGCCATCCGCTGTGGGCAAGGGTTACTTCAATCTTATCATTGCGCTCCCCGCTCCCCTCTTTGTCTACACCTGTAAGAGCAAAGGAGGAGATGTATTCCACTGCCACCTCAGCTTCTCCAGCATTCTTTAGCACTGTCCAGCTTCGAACGATTTGCACGCCCTTGTAGAACTGAAAATGCTGTACTGCCTGGATTTCCGTAATCGGATCAACCAAGCTAAGCTCCAGTTTACGTCCGAGCGCATTCACTGTATCGCTGTGCCCCGCATATACCATCCGAAGACCCGGATAGGATGCTCGGTGTGTGCGCCCGTGATATTCGGCGCGGTCTTCACCCGATAATTGCAGCTCCAGCAGCCGGAAGCCTTGCTTGTTCTTATCCGCTATGGCTGCTTCCAAAGGTGCCGCTCCAAAATGCAAAAGCCGAACATCCTGATCTTCCGTAACTTCAATCGTAAGATATAGTCCATTTTCAATGATTTCAATCATTTTGCTATTCATAATAATGTACCTCCTGACTTTATCTCAGTATCTTCTTATGATTATATAACATATAAAAAAGGGACGGTTCTCCAGTAAGTGAATCTTACCTTGGAGCCCGCCCCCTGATCTGAACCTAGTTATTCTGCCGATCCGAATTGAATCCAAGCTTTTTGAATTTCATCGATGGCTTGATCCTTAGTTTTGCTGCCGCCGATGTAAGCCTGCATGAGCTCACCAAATTTTTGGTGGAAGGTATCCAGAGAGTAGTTCACGGACAGGTCGCCGGATTTCTCTGTTTTGAGGATTTCTTCCATTTCTTTTGGCATTTGCAGGTCAGGCATTGGAGCATCCTTAATTGGAGGAATAACCTTTGCTACTGTAGAGAACCAGTTCTTACCGTATTCAGAAGTATACAGCCAGTTGAAGAACTCAATAGTCTCACCAGCTACAGCAGAATCCTTATTGATACGCAGGGCCTGATCCGCACCCGTAATGATCTGGGACTGTTCAGCCTTGTCGCTGACTGGGTAACCCATAATGCCCAGGTCGAAGTCAGGTGTGATTTTCTTAATGGCTTCTTCATCCCATGCGCCTTTACCCGTCATGAACGCTGTTTTGCCGGATGCAAAGTCGCTGACTTCAGCATTGCTGTCCCGTTCAAGCGGTTTGTCTGTGCCATGTTTAACAGTAGTATCAACGAAGCTGAAGAAGTTATTGTACAGCACCGGGTGATCCTTGATCGTGGTTTTTCCGGCAATAAAATCATTTACTAGTGTCTTAGCATCCGTACCCGCATCTTGGGCTGCCGCATCTACGAAATGTTGGAAGATATGTTTCCATACCCACCACTCTTTATAGGCGTTGGCAAAAGGAGTAATACCTTTAGCTTCAAGCTTAGTAATCGCATCGTCCATTTGGGCTGTTGTCTTAGGAACTTCTGTAATCCCAGCATCAGCCAACAGTTTCTTATTGTACATCAGGACGAATAGATTTCCTTTTACCGGAAGACCGAGCACTTTACCGTCCGAAGAACTCATGTTAGAACGCACTGCATCGGTCATCGCCGCAGCCAGTGGCTCATTAGTTAGGTCAGCACTATACTCCGCAAAAGTATCAATATCTCCGCCCGCTGTGGTCTGGAATACGTCAGGTGTACTTCCCGCAGCAATCTTCGATTTGAGCACCGTATTGTAGTCAGCCTGCATAATCTCCAGATTAATCGTCACATTCGGTTTAACTTTCTTGTACTCGGCAATATAAGCGTTAAAAGCATCAGTGTACTCGGGTGATGCGGTGAACATATTAATCGTGACCGGCTTGCCAGAATCTGTGGCTGGAGTATTCCCTGTTCCGCTATTGTCAGCGGCATTGTTGTTTCCGCCGCAACCCGCCAGTAATCCGCCGACGAGCAGCAGACTCGCAGATAAAGCCATAAATCTTTTTAACATGATGTTGCCCCCTTTTCCTCATGCATCTAGTGGTCTTGAGACAATTCTAAAGAAAAAGAAAAAGGATAAGAATGTACATAAGTGAACTTATTAGGGTAAAAAAGTGTGTTCATGTAACCGCTTCACTACTCCCCGTTCAATAGCAGAACCCGATATTCAGAAGGTGAACAGTCATAATAATTCCGGAACGCCTTGCTGAAATAATTTTTGTCCTTGTACCCCAACATCTCGGAAATGTCTTGGATTTTCAAATCGGGGGTGGATAGCAGCTCCTTTGCCTTATCCATTCTTACCTTTTGTACATACTCATGTATGCCATAACCATATTGCCCTTTAAAAAGTTTCATCAAGTATTCTCTGCTCAGGAAATATTTATCCGTGAACATCGATATTTTAATATTCTCAAAATAGTGATTATCAATGTATGCTTTAATATTTTCCAGTACGCTGGGGCGATTGCCAGCAAGGCTTTTGCTGATTTCATTGCCATAGCAATCTAGAATTCCGCTCAGTACCCGCTCAAATTCGCCAAAGGAAGCAAAATCGCTCCCGATGCCTAGCCCACGCAATCCTTTATCTTTACCGCCGCGAATACGTTCGGGGACCGCATCCAGCTCCGTCGCAATATCGTTCAGTAAAATAATAAATTCCTCTATCTGCCGGTCAGCCTCGCCCAGATTAAAACGTCCGGAAGCCTCCCATTTCTTTGTGAATTCGCTTAAAATACTTTTGGCATGATTGATGTTCCCGCTCTCCAGTGCGTTGCGAATCAAGGGCATACGTCCCGTCAAGGAGGGATTATCTTTCCCCTGGGAAGTATCGTTGCTGCTATTTGTGACAATCGCTCCCTTCAGCGTCAGGAGGTCAATCCCGTCGAGAGAGGCTTTGGCAGTCTCATAGGATTGAGCAAGCGCCATGATGTCACCATAGGGCTGTCCAATTCCTCCGGCAACAACAATTCCGAATAGCTCCTTCAGCGTCGAGACTAACTTCTTCATATGATGTAAAGAGCGGAAAGTTGCGTCCTCCTCATAGCCGCCTTTCATCGTGAAGATGGCGATGAACTCGCGTTCTCCCTTATGACTGGCGAAGCTGAAGGCCTGAAAATGCTCATCGCTATTCTCATTAATCACATTCGTGACGGCAAAATGCAGCAAATCCCGGTCCTCATGGAAGCGATTACGACGCACTTGTTCCAAATTGAGCACCCGCAGTACACCCGCAGCAAAATAGTTTCCCGTCGTATCGGCGCCGATCAACGGCAGAAAAGCCTCGTTGGACTGATTTTTGAAGCTGCGCTCAATGATCGACAGATAGATTTTCTCCTTTAGCTTCGGCAGAGACATGTTGAGCGTAATGTTCCTGTTGATGAACTCGCTTTCTTTCTTGCGTTTAGCCTCCAGCACATCGATAGCTTTACGCAGGGCCGCATTCAAATCCCCCCGGTTGACCGGCTTCAGCAAATAATCAACTACCTTAGAACGGATAGCCTGGCGGGTATATTCAAAATCATTGTAGCCGCTGATTACAATCGTCAGCAGTTCCGGGAACTCCTTCTCCACGATCTGCAGCAGCTCACTTCCGTTCAGCTCCGGCATCTTCATGTCAACCAATACAAGGTCGATCTTTTGCTCACGCAGCATGTCTAGGCCCATATTTCCATCCGTAGCCTCCAGTACCTGATCGACACCTAGTCCTTTCCAGTCTCCCAGGATGTTGATCGCCTCACGCAACGGTTCCTCATCATCTATAATCAGTACTTTATACATGGTTAATCCCTCCCCGCGGTAACCGCATGTCCATCTTTGTTCCGCCAGCATCACTGGTAATGGCCAAACCCGCAGCCTCACCATACAAAAGCTTCAGCCGCGTGTTCAAATTTTTCAGTCCAATGCTTTCCGTGTCACTTTCGGCAGCGTTTTCTCCGCCCTGATCCTCCCACTGGATTTGAAGAGAATTTCTCACTTGCTCCAGCCGCTCCCCGCTAAACCCCGGTCCATCATCCGTCACTGAAATAACAGTATGGCTAGGCGTCACATGCGCTTCAATGGTAATTGTGATCGTTATGGATACTTTTTCCAGCGCATGCTTGATGCAATTTTCTACCAAGGTCTGAATGGACAGCTTCGGAATCTCCAGCTCCAGCAAAGGGTCTTCCCACTGGTAGGCCACCTGCATTCTGTTTCCAAAACGAGCCTTCTGCAGTGCCAAATAACGTTCAATATGCTTTAATTCCTCTCTGGCATGGACCACATCTTTACCGCTAATACAGTATCTCAACGTCATAGCAAGATTATCGACCATATCGACAATATCATCATTGTTGTTTTTCAGCGCCTTGGTGGAAATGGCTTGCAGGGCATTATATAAGAAATGCGGATTGATCTCAGCTTCCAGTGCTTTGAGTACAGCATTTTTCTCGACAATTTTCATTTTATACCGTTCATTGATCAGCTCATTCGTCTTTTCCACCATCTTATTGAAGTGGCGAGACAGATAGGCAATTTCATCCTTTCCTTCAACCTGTGCTTCAGCGTCAAAGCTGCCTGTACTGAACCGCTTCATCTGCAGCGACAGATTCTTTAGCGGGTTCGTTATTTTGTTCGAAATAAAGCTGACCAAGATGACCGAAACGATTAAAAATAACAGTCCTATGAAATAGTTCAATTTGCGTGTTGTCGTAGCCGCTTCATAAATTTCTTTGTAGGGAATCGGCTTAATCAGCTTCCAGCCTTCTTTTTTGCTGATGTCATAAATCACTAGATACTTCTCTTCTTTATCCGACCACGTCACGCGTCCTCCTGAGGCTAGTGTCAGCTCCTTAAGCAGTCCCTCTTGTTCGCTCTGTTGATAAAACCCGGGGTCATCCACCACAAAAGGTTCATTATCGGGACTGACGTACATTAGGTGCTGCCCTTTACTGAAGGGAATATCCTTCATAATCTCGTCAGTAACCGAGGAGTTGAAATAAAGGGAGAGCACCGCCTGCGGCTCTCTGGAAACTATGGAGCGCAGCAATCGATGGTAGCCCATGAAGCTTTTATCCTTATTTATAGGGTAGTCGGAGCTATTGATCATCGAGGATTGGTTTTTTACAAAAGACTGGTAAGAACGGTTAAACGGGCTGGCCAACGCTTTTTTATACCAGGAAAGATTCTCAATCGACGGATGCTCGGCGACCCGCACGGTAATATTGTAGTTCTCTTTGGTGACATAATAATACTTGTGCTCCTTGATCACATACAGGTAGATAGCTTCCAGATCATTGCGGGAGAAGTACAGGTTCTTCAAGTAGTCCTCCACATACATCTTCGAGGCATAATCCTCCGATTCATGCAAAATCGCATAGGTGATCTCGTCATACGATATTTGCGGCAGGGATAATTGCTCGATGCCGTCCAAATAACTCTCCAGATTCCGGCCGACAAGCAACAGATTGTTGCTCGTACTGGCGATGCTGTTATTCACCGATTCTTTTCGCAGCATGCCGTATGAAATGAACGTCAGTGAGGTCACCACCAAAACAATGATGATTGTAAACAGCAAAATAAGCTTGTTCGCCAACCTGCGTGAGACAAGCTCCAGCACGGGTTCAAACCGCTTTATGATCCACTTTTTAATAATGACCGGCAACCTCCCCCACGATTTACAGGCTTAATTATAAATATTTCAGTTCACCTTTTTACCCCTAACTGTACTCTTAAATCCATTTTTGAGTATAGGGCACTGCTCTATAATACACAATATAGACTAACCGGAATGGTTATGTGTGGCAAGCCTAGTCGATATTACCACCCAACAAATCAAGAAGAGGTGCATCCATGTTAAAATCACTCGGCAAAAGATGGCGCGAGAAAACAGAATTCGGATTATTCACTCTCCCAGTCCTAATCTGTATCGCTGTAGCATTCTACATTCCGTTTGCCATGACTATCCGCTATTCGATGACCAAATGGAACGGAATTTCGAAACACCCTAAGTTTGTCGGACTTGATAATTTCAAACAAATCTTTATGGGCGACACCAACTTCGCCAATTCAGCCTGGTTCACCATAAAGTATGCGATTCTGTACATTGTTCTCGTTAACGTGCTGGCCATCTTGCTCGCATTAGTTCTGGACATGAAGCTGAAGAGCACCCCTTGGCTGAGAGCCGCTTTCTTTATTCCTTATATCCTCAGTCTTGTCATTGTCGGTTTTATCTGGAAATTTATCTTTATGCAAGGTTTCAACTCACTCGGAGAAAGTACAGGCTGGTCCATATTTGGTCTAAGCTGGCTAGGGACGCCAGGACTTGCTTTCGTCTCCATACTGGCCGTCTCCATCTGGCAGTCGATTGGTTTTTATCTGGTCATTTATATTGCCGGTCTGCAATCTGTACCTGAGGATCTCAAAGAAGCAGCCACAGTTGATGGCGCTGGTCCCATGAGAAAATTCTTCAGTATTACGCTGCCACTGCTCGCTCCATCCATTACGATTTCTGTGTTCATGGCACTGACCAATTCGATCAAGGTGTTCGATGTCATCCTGTCCTTAACCGGGGGCGGACCTGGCGGAACTACCTACAGTATCGCTTACGATATCTACCGTGATACCTTCCAGAACAATCTGTATGGATACGGTACAGCGAAAGCGCTTATCCTGTTCCTGGCCGTCTTGGTGGTAACCATTCTCCAGTTAGCATTCTTCAAACGAAGAGAGGTTGAGGCATAATGAATACAAACCGCAAAGCAGGACGAATCATTCTAGAGGTTGTTATGGTCATCCTCTCTCTTCTGTTTCTATATCCGCTATTTCTGACAATTATCAACTCGTTAAAAAGCTTTAGCGAAGTCATGACAGATGTCATCGCCCTGCCAAAACATCTGGTATTCGGCAACTATTCCTACGTGTGGAAGTTTATCAACTATCCGAAGCTGTTCCTGAACAACTTTGTCATTACCGGTGTAGGTCTACTGGGTATTGTGTTCATTTCATCCATAGCAGCCTACAAGCTGGCACGGACGAAATCCAGACTGAGCGGGGTGATTTATTTCCTCTGCATTATGCCGATGCTGATTCCGTTCCAATCGATCATGCTGACCGTTCTGCAAACGGCTAAGACTTTAAATCTCTCTGAGAGTACTTGGGGACTTGGGTTGTTATATTGGGGTTTCGGTGCTCCACTCGCCGTGTTTATCTACCATGGATTCGTCAAAGGGATTCCGGTTGAAATTGATGAGAGTGCCACGATTGATGGAGCTTCCGGCTTCCGCCTGTTCTTCAGTGTCATCTTCCCACTGCTGAAATCGGTCACAACAACCATTGTCATTATCGACGTAATGTGGATCTGGAATGACTTCCTGCTCCCGCTGCTTATGGTCAACGGCTCCCCAGATACCAAAACGCTGACACTGGCTGCCTACACCTTTGTGGGCCAATATACCTCAGATTGGCAATATGCGATGACTGCTATGGTCATGGCGGTGTTGCCATCAATCGTAGTATTCATCTTCTTGCAAAAGTACATCGTTAAGGGTGTTGTTGCGGGGGCGGTGAAGGGCTGATTAACTGATTCCAAACCTAGCTTCTGCATAAAAAGGGGGAGATCCATATGGATCTCCCCCTTTATGCAGACGTTCCAATACTTTGCATACTGCTTCAGTCAGCTTTTTATACAGACGTTCCAATACTCTCTGCATACTGCTACGGTCAGCTTTTGATGCAGACGTTCCAATACTAACTAGTAGTTTAACTGTATTTTGTACAACTATAACTCTGCAACTCGCTCGGCCGATGGATATAGCTGTATTTCGTACAACTATTCTCTTGATTTAATGCCCTCTAGGCCGATTTTCTAGTTTTTAGTTGCATAGAATACACTTAAAAGCAAAATGGTCCGTTTTACATATAAAATAGGTGTATAGAATGCAGTTATTTCACAAACACAACGGTGATCTTTTATAGGCACTCCATAGGTATTCCATACGCCACATCCTACGTACACCATACATACACCATACGTACTCCATTCGTACTCCATACGGACTCCATACATACTCCATACGTACTCCATAAGTACTCCACACATTTCGCATTCCAACGAGATCGAGCGTGATCCGTGAATAGTTAATCAGAGTTTGTATTAATTAAAGCGCCTTCTCCGTGACCCTGCCGTTAGCGTCTATGTTGGCATTAAAAGATAGGGTATTCATCAGCTTAATCGTTTTCCTATTGTAGGAATCATCCATAAAATTAGGCTGTCCGCCAATGATTTTGACAGGTGTAATCTTGCTGGTCATCTTGGAGTCCTTAATCTCAACGTTCAATAGCATAGAATTAAGTGTTTTTTCCCCACCACGTGTGGAGCGATTAAATACAAAGTTCCCAAGTGAATAATAAATGGGCTTGTGCTTATAGTATTCGATGCCCATAAGGCAGTGACTGTGTGCGCCAAGAATTAAATCCGCCCCGCTATCAATCATCTGTTTAGCTAGTGTGCGAGCGTACTTTTCAGGGAAATCCTTAAACTCTTCATTCCAGTGAATATATACGATCGTGTAATCATTCTCCTTGGACATCTTCTGAATGGCGCTAAGCATAGGCTGCGAGGTGTAAGCTGAAGCGGCTCCCGGTTTGTTTTTGCCGGCATACCACGAAGGATTTGAAAGCACACGGCTAACGCCAAGGATGGCGATCTTTTTCCCTTTTACCGTCTTAGTATAAGGCTTGAACGCTTCATCTTCGTCTTTGCCAGCTCCTGTATGGCCAATCTTGTTTCGATCCAAATGGATCAGCGTGTCGAGCATAGCGTCTTTTCCATAATCCAAAATATGATTATTCGCCAAGGACACTCCATCAATCCCGGCATAGGTTAAGCCACCTAACGTTGCTGGTTTGGATCTGAAGGCAAAGGTTTTCTCTGCCGCTTTCCCTCGGATAGACACAGGCGTCTCCAGATTGGCGAAGGCGATGTCAGCCTTTTGCAGCGTAGATGCGACCTTTACAAACGGAAAGTTCACCCCATATTTAGCAATCTGATCGCCAACAAAACCATCCAAAAGGATATCACCCGCAAAAGCAAGCTTTATAGGATCTGAAGATAGTGAAGCTGCACTGGAAGCAGATGTCACAGGAACTATTAGTGATAACATAAGTGTAATAAGTGCTATTCTACGCAAAACCTTCGATCCTAATCTCAAAAAACACAGCCTCCTCTCATCTTTTTATTAGCTATGATCCTAGCATACTGGAAAGAGGTTACTAAATTAAGAGTAGAAAGACCTGTTATTCCTTTGCTTTTTTCAGAACGGCTCTGAAGCAATTTAATCCGCCCCACGCATCCGTATGCACAGCATCCGCAGGCAACTCAAAATCCGTCTCCCCCCAATACTGAAATCCAGTTTGCAGCAGCAGGTCATTCATAAGACTCAGATTTACCGTCGGGTAATCAAATGTCAATACCAATAATCCTTCTTCGTTCAACGTCCGGTGAAATTCCCGTAAAGTACCCACTGTATCCTCAAAGCTCAAATGCTCTAATACTGATATGCAAAAGACAGTGTCAAAGCTCTCATCCTCATAAGGCAGATCCGTCAGATTAGCTTGAGCGAAATGCAGGTTGTTTGTTCTTCTAGCGATAACCTGCTTCGCCGCTTTTTCCCCAATCTCATTCTCAATACATTCTTGGATAGCTTTCGGGTAAATAACCCTACTGTCCTTATCGCAGGCATAGACCTCTGCACAAACCCCTGCCAAATAAAACTTCAAGGGATGAGGAATCCCACAGGCGGCATCCAGCACAACACCATGCGGAGAAATAAAGTTAATACACCACTCATATTCAAAGGGACGGCTCCACCATGATTCCGGCAGATCATAAATCAACTTCTCACGACGTGCATCTGAATTTACGAAAAAACGCGAGACAAAGGGATGGGTTGGCATGGCCAGGACTCCTTTTTCAACGGAATTTTAGGTAGTGAGAGTATATTCATGATTTGCTGATTCATTCCATAACCTTACATTGAACGAGACAAACCCAAAAAAACGGCTGCTCCCTTAGGAACAGACCGTCTTTAAATATAACTGTATAAACCTTATGCGTAGAATGAAAGAGGTTTGGCCTCAATTCCATGTCTCTCGATCAACTTATCAAGTAACGCAGACCATTCCGCATCGACTGTACATTGCTCAGGATGTGCCTCGAACCAAGCAACCGACTGCTTGATCCCTTTGGAGAAAGGCACAGTAGCCTGGAAGTCAGGCACGAAACGTTTGATTTTGCTATTATCAAAAACACTGCTTACCGCTTGATCACCGATCAAGCCATCCGCTGTCCCTGGAGGGGAAAAGGCTGCGATAAAGTCTGTGGAGATATGCACAACTTTAGGTTCCACACCTGCCGCTTGTCCGATGGCCGCGTAAATCTGATTCCAATTTAATACCTCGTCGGAAGTTATATGAATGGCCTCACCTATCGCTTCCGGATGTCCAAGCAATCCAACGAAACCTTTGGCAAAATCCGAATTATGCGTCAGTGTCCACAAAGAGGTTCCATCTCCATGTATGACTAAAGGTAAGCCGCGGCGGATACGATCGATCAGTGACCAAGGATGCTGGCCACTCGTAAGTGCCGCAGGGATGGCTGTATTTCCATAGGTATGGGAAGGACGAACAATCGTAACCGGGAATCCGTTCGCCTTGTAAGCTTCCATCAACAGCTGCTCACACGCAATTTTATTCCTCGAATACTCCCAATAAGGGTTCTCCAGCGGTGTCTCTTCTGTAATTACATAATTACGCTGCGGCTTCTGATAAGCAGAGGCTGAGCTGATGAAAATGTACTGCGTCGTTTTACCAGTGAACAGGTCAATGTCTGCCTGCACATGTTCCGGTGTAAAAGCAATCCAGTCTACCACTACGTCAAATTCGTAATCTCGTAATACTAATGCGGCTTCTGCCGGATTACGAATGTCTCCTTTAATTACTTTTGCACCTTCTGGAACGAATTCATCCCGCTGTCCTCTGTTGAACAAATACAGCTCGATTCCTTGAGCTACAGCCAACGGGGATACAGCCTGACTAATTAATCCCGTACCTCCAATAAATAAGACCTTCATTTTGCACGCTCCTTATAGTGAATCCGGCTCGTTATTTACTGGTTAACATAATCTCGCCATACGTGCTTCGGCTGCCAATTCAGCAGCTTTTTGGCCTTCTCATTACTGAGTAGCGACTCGTGACCCTCCAGCGGCTGGCGGAAATCCGTCACCTCTGGATAACGTGCGGCCATTAGCTCTCTGCTAGGAACAGCCATGCTGGTCTCATCTGCACATATATTAAGAGCAACCGCGCCCAATCCATCCGTTTCGATTGCCAATTGGCAAGCTGTTGCTACATCCCGTGTATCAATATAACTCCATAGAATCCGATCGCGCTGCGCTGGATCATGAATGAAGGAAGGGAAACGTTCATACGCCGATGGATCAATAACATTTCCGATTCTTAGGGAAACGACCTGTATACCCTTTCTGCGATAGAACATCTCAGCGGTTTGCTCATTCACAACCTTAGACAGACCGTAGCTGTCTTCAGGCAACTGTGGATGCTCCTCATCCATAGGCACATACTTCGGCCCCAAAGGATTAACCGCAAAACAGATTCCGTAGGAGGATTCACTGGAAGCAATCACTGCTTTTCGAATCCCGAGACCCGCTGCAGCCTCCAAAATGTTATAGGTAGATACTACATTATTTTGAAAGGTGACCTCACTCGTCTTTATATTTGCAGCTGGGATCGCAGCCAAATGTACAACTGCATCAGCGCCAGCAAGTACACCATATACTTCACCCAAATTATTCAAATCAGCAATCATCGTTGGGCACAAAGAATCTGCGGATTTTTGCGTATCTACATTCACAACCTCATACCCTTGCTCTACAAAATGCCGGACCACCCATCTGCCCAACATCCCACTGCCGCCTGTAACAACTACTTTCGCCATGAGCGTGTCTCCTTTTTTATGAAGCTAACAACTACTCCAGAATCTCCTCAATCTGCTTCAAAATCTCTTCCGAAAGCTCCATACCCGAAGCCTTAACATTCTCTTCGACCTGCTGCGGACGGCTGGCACCCACCAGTGCACTAGCTACATTAGGTTGACGCAAAATCCAAGCCAAAGCCAAATTCCCAACAGAAATATTCAGTTCCGTGGCGATCCCACTCAATTGGCGGACTTTTTCAATCTTTTCTTCTGTAATCGAATCTTTTAATCGATCCAGCTTAGCAGCACGGCTATCCTCAGGGATGTCCGTGTTATACTTTCCAGTTAACAGCCCTTGAGCCAGTGGAGAAAATACCACCTGTCCAATCCCACGGCGCTCACCGAGCGGAATAATCTCTTTCTCAATATAACGGTTAAACATATTATAAATCGGCTGATTAACAACAATATGATCTAGCAAATAGCGGTCTGCTACAGCTAACGCATCGGTCATTTGCGCCGCCGTCCACTCACTAACACCGACATAATATACCTTGCCTTGCCGAACCAGATCATCCAGCGCACGTAAGGTTTCTTCAATTGGAGTTTCCGGATCAAAACGGTGGCAATACATAATATCCACGTATTCTACTCCGAGACGTTTCAAGCTAGCATGACACTGTTCCGTAATATGTTTGCGGGATAGTCCACGGTCGTTAGGTCCCGAGCCCATTTCCCCGTATACTTTAGTAGCTAATACATAGGACTCACGAGAGTAGTTACGTAAAGTCTCACCTAGTACTTTCTCGGCAGCACCTTTTTCATAAACATTTGCAGTATCAAAAAAATTCACGCCTAAGTCGTAAGCGGTTTCAATGGCATTAACAGCATTATCTCTTTCCACATAGCCTCCGTATGTCAGCCAGCTTCCCAAACTAATCTCACTGACTTTTAAACCGGTTCCACCTAATCTGCGATATTTCATAATAACTGCTCCTCTCCATAGTTCCGTGTTTGATTTTGGCAGGTTGCTTAGCACTCATATTCATTCTAGAATAGTTTGTATATAATAGAAAGAAGTGAAAATTAGTTTATTATATGATCTCTAGTGTAGTTACTATACTAGAGTATAGTAGCTTCACAAACAGGAGGAGATACCTTGAAGACAGCTAAATCTACTAATAATTATATCCCCAAAACCCCTGTTACTATTGAATGTAATGTTGAAAAAACACTTGAAGTATTAGGTGGAAAATGGGCCTTTCTTGTCCTCAGAGAGCTATTCGACGGCACGCAGCGTTTTGGGGCACTGCAACGAAAAATCACTAATGTGTCTCCCCGCGCACTGACCACTACGTTGCGCCATCTGGAGGAGCATGGTGTGCTTGAGCGTCACGTATTTCCGACTGTTCCTGTTACGGTAGAATATTCGCTTACTCCCAAAGGTGAGGATTTACATCAAATTTTGAAGGAAATGAAGCTGTGGTCCGCGAAATGGACTTAGCTTGAGCAGATTGTGACTGATGAAAAAAGAAGCTGTCCAAAAAGTAGAGAATTCTACTTATAGGGTAGCTTCTTTTTTATAAATTGGCTATACAATGGATTCTTACTTTAACCCATGGGATATGTGCGGCGTGCGGTGTGCGGTGTGCGGTGTGCGGTGTGCGGTGTGCGGTGTGCGGTGTGCGGTGTGCGGTGTGCGGTGTGCGGTGTGCGGTGTGCTGTGTGCTGTGTGCTGTGTGCTGTGTGCTGTGTGCTGTGTGCTGTGTGCTGTGTGCTGTGTGTGATGCGCCGCGGTGTGCGATGTGTGATGTGCGCTTTAGTGTAATTGGGGAAAAACTCCCTAAAAATAGCCGATATTCGCTAAAAAAGAGCATAATGAGGGAATTTCTCCCTAAAAATCGGGTTGATTCCTTTCTTTTTCACCAAATCAGGTAAATTACAGGGAGGTTTTCCCTAATTATAAGTTAGATGACCAAATATCTAAGAATTATAGGGAAAAATTCCCCAATTATAGAGTCGGAATGCGTATTTGGTTAACTGAAAACAACCGGAGATACCAGCGATTTCTGCGTCAAGTCATACACAAATTGCCGTTTGAGGTCAGCAGGCTATGCCTTGCCTTCAATCTACTACTGAAGCAGATCGCGGATAATCAAAAACGCAGAGCAGCGAAGATCCAATAGGAGGATGAATCGCTGCTCTTTTGACCCTTGCATTTTTGAAAATGAAGGAGAGGTCGTCTCTTTTCGTAGAAAATCCACCTGTAGAACAACCCCTCCAACATTTTTACTATATTGATCTAATATTTATCCACAATCGCGCCGAGAACTGCCGTATTTACATAGGGTTTTCCTTTGAGGCTTTGCAGCTCTTTCGCTGTTCCAGTAACGACAACTCCCAATAGCTGTACATCACTGGCGTCCGGCGCCGCTTTATCCTTTTTCAAGTAATTCGAGATTCGCTCAAACTCTCCGTAATGCTTGCCCTTCATCTGAAGCCCATAGGTTAAGGATTGTAAAAAATCCTCTGGTTTCGGCTTAAATAACCCCTCCCATTCCCCACCGTAGCCATATACTTGTCTAGCTGATTCCGGTAAGGCATATTTATTCGGACCGCTGTCATTCCTAATAAACTCAAGGTTCCTTTTATCGTCATACGTATCCACCCAATACCATGTCTGTGTCAAACCCGCCGGCAGCATCTTCTCTACCTCTGCCTGAGTGTAGCCTTTATCAAAAGAAACTGCCATTTCTACGAGCTTACCAGGTTCCATTTGTTCGAGTGCAGGCAGGTCATTCAGCACTTTTTCGTTATAATTCACTCCAGGCACATAAAACATCATTTCCCGCTGAGCATTTTGACTGTTATATCCTCGGTAGTATTCATAATTTTGCTGTGTCATTACCGGGTCAGGAACATTTATACTAGAGTATCCCCTATTAAGCAGAGAAAACCGGCTGCCCATATCGAAATACAGTTTTTTAGTATCCCATACGATGGGCACACCCTCAACAACTTTGTAAGTGCTCAGTTCAACTTTACCCGATAGAAACCCTAAATCAAGTTCAGTTCTCAACTCCTGAAGGTTAGGACTGCTAATCTTCATCATGATCCTCTCTTCATCCAAACCACGCATCGCCAACCAGCTTGTCAGATGGGCGTTACCCAGCATCCCGCCGAATAATACTATAACCGTCACCACTAGAGAAATGATTGTGTTTCGAATCATTGTTTTTCGTTTTGCCTTCTTAATTACTTTTGAAAGGTTCTGATCATCCTTTTGTTCCCATGGAGCTGTCATTCCGCTTCACCTCTATACTTTTTTTGAAATTGCTTGCGGGCACGAAACAATGCCGATTTCACTGTATCTGTCGTAATTCCCAGAAGCTCAGCTATCTCCTGATAGGACAGCTCCAGCTCATATTTCATAATAATGAGTTGTTTATGGAGCGGTAGAAGCTCATCCAACACTCTTTCGATGTCTTCCCGTTTCTCTTTTAACAGCACATGATCCTCTGGCAATTCCATATCCGGCACATCTACATAGTCAATAGGAATGACTATCCGCTTGCGTCGGCGGCACAGATCATAGTAGCGGTTGATCGCTACTTTATATAACCATGCACTGAATTTGTTCTCATCAATGGAATCAATATACAAAAGAGCCTTATACACCGTATCCTGTACGATATCTTCAGCGTCGGCTGCAGGTGCCCCGAGACGAATCAAGTATTTTTGAATTTCTAACATTTTAGGTTGAAGTATCTGATGTAGCTGCCCGGGCTTCATCCTGCACCTCCCTTCGTATGTATAACGATAAAGTTCTCGGAATGTTAGCTTATGAGGTGAAAAAAATTATAAAACAAAAGACGGCTGCCTCAGAAAGACATGCCGTCACATTTTAAAGAATGAATAAGGTTCCAGTACAATTCCTATATATCCGTAGGATTCATTGCCTGCTGAGCTGTAGATATGAGTATGGTTTGAACTTTCAGAGATTGTTTGTCAATAATGAAGCCTATATAGAACCCACCCTCCATATTATCCATTTCAAAAGGTGACAATCGGGGCTCATACACTCCACCCTTGTTCTCAAACCAGTAACTCACTATAATCCCGTATTCGTTATCCACTGCAACGTATGTACCGTATGCCTTTAGCACATCTTCCAATGTACTTACCCCAGGTCGAATATTGTTCAATGTACCTATGTGGATTGGATCAATGCGCTCATTATCTTTGTCTATTTTCCAAGCGTTCAGCCGACCTTCGGTATCATAATGTACAGATACTTCTTTATACATTTCATTATTGAATACATCTTGACCTGTTGAATCCCCGTAATGTTCCTCTACTAACATTCTTGAACTCCCAAAATCAATAAAAAGATTACGTACACTATCCGCTATTCCGAAATCACTATCAGTTACCGGAGCCGCTATAAAGTCCTTCAAGCCTGTACCCTGTTCCGGTAATGACGGTAATAGACTCCGATCCGATCGTTCTTCTGGACGAGAATTTACAGTATATATTCCCTTAAGCTTGAGCATTCTCATCCATTGTATAGCCTCTGCTCTTGTAAGCGGGAGATTTCCTTTAAAACCGACTAAAGTTGGCTCCCCGGGAAGTGGAAGTAGAGAGTTACCCAGCAAATAAACGACGGAATCCGTGTCGTTGTAATTCATCCCTAGACCAGATACAACTAACCTTGCGGCGGCCATTCTGGTGATTGGAGTCGATCTTGCCACTGGATATTGTAGTCCAGTAACTGGATGATTCCACCACTTAGCCATTCTATACGGTGCTGCTGTCCATTCTTCGCCTATGCTAGTAGCCTTTGGATAGCCGAAAGAAAGATAAAATAATTTCAAAAATTCCGCTTCCGTAATCGGCTGATCCGGTCGAAAGCTCCCATCATCATAACCAACCATCAATTGGTTGCCTAACGCCCAGCGCACCCAAGGTTCAGACCAGTGACCTTGAATGTCAGTGAACAGTGAAGATGCCGGATCCTCCTCACCGTCCTCTTCCACTTCTTCATATGTCCCTGTATTCTCGTACGTTGTCGTTTCAGCATGAACTCTATAACTCACGTTGCCGCATGTCACAATTGTCCCCGAGATAAGACCTAGTACCAATAGCTTCATTATCTTCAATTTAATAATCCCTTTCGTTCTTATCGGTAAGGGGTTCCTGCTCTCTTTGTCAGGTTTATCGTGATTAACCCTTTATCTTAACTATCGGGTAAAAAGTCTGATTCGTAAATATACTGCTCTCCTTTTTCACAAGAAAAGCCAAAAAAGATCGCTCCCCTTCATAGCGGGAACGATCTTAACCTACCTACTACTTAGACCTTTAATCGACGTTCGAAAGCTTTGGGGATAAGCATTATAGCAAGTATACCTATGATTATCACCGAAAGAATTGACAAGGGTAGATGTAATATAGGGATGCCAAAAATGTTATAGGATACATATTTTACGATTAAGGATCTGCTAACCATTACACCTGACGGTAAAAAAGAGATTATTTTGCCCAACATTCCAGGCAAAGAGAAAAGGGGAAGAATAACTACGAATGCTGCCAGTCCAAGACTGCTTAAGCTACTCCGACACAAAGCGGATATCAGCGCCGTCAATAACAATAGACCACATGCAGCCAGCAAGGTTACAGCATATTTCAGGGCAAATCCCTGCAGCTGGGTTAAGGCATATGGAGTCTCATCAAAATAAAAGTAACTATTCAGCGGGGCATTCCAGCCCACGAAGCCGAACGGTAAACAGGCCAGCAATGTGCAAATTCCGTAAAAAAGAGTAACCCAGCTAAACGTAACTATAAATCCAGCTAATAGTTTTGCCGAAACAATCTTCAACCTTCCGTATCTACTAGATAGAATAAGTGCATCCATTCTATAGTTTTCCTCACCAGAGAACAAGGGTGCCAGCGCAAATACTAGAATAAGACCGATCAGAAGATCGCCGACGCCAGGCGAGCTTGAAAAAAATATATGTAATAAGTCCCAGTCCTCCGTTACATAAAACCCCCGTGGTTTTCCCTCCTCCAGCATGGAGAGCTTTTTAGTAACATCTCTTAGTGCATAAGATCCTGGTTCTTGCTCTAATAAAACCTTCTGCTCTCTCAGCTCTGTTAAATTTCTGTTGAATTGATCTGCCATATAAGCTGTACCAGCATAGTGTTGCTCCAGAATTCGTTTCATCTTCTCCTCTTTGGGCCAAGCGCTGTCTTCAGCATATTCTTCTTTGAGTCTAGGTGCGTATTTCAAAGCTAAATCTGGTTGAATCGTTCCTAGATGAGCGGCAATAGCTTCAGGCTTTTCCTTGTTTACAACCAATAGACTATCCGAACCGGATGGGTAGAAACTAACAAAACAAAAAATGGCTAATGCAATACTTCCAGCTATAGAAATCCAGACTCTGGGAATCATAATTTTACGTAATTCAAACATCACCAGACGGTTCATGTGTATCATCCCCTCCGAAAATAATGCATATATACATCTTCTAATGAAGGATTCACCATTACCGCATTCTCAACTGGCGAATCCTTGCTGACTATCCGAACCACTAGTCCAGTATCTGACTGCTGCACATTCACTACAGTTCCCTTCTCTTCGATTTGAGCCAGCAACCGTGCAGGGATATGAACCTCCCAAACCTCTCCTTGCAATTCATCGGTCAACTCCTTAATTGTTCCTTGACGAAGTAACTCTCCTCGCCCCATCAGTAGCACCTGTTTAGCTATATGATCAACATCAGAAACGATATGAGTAGACAAAATAACGATGCGCTCATTTGATATTTCAGAAATTAAATTTCGAAATCTTACGCGTTCCGAGGGATCAAGTCCTACTGTGGGCTCATCCAATATGAGGATGCTCGGATTATTAAGCAATGCTTGTGCGATACCGAGTCTACGCTTCATCCCGCCGGAGTACTTTCCGCATTTTTTATCCATTTCACCGGATAGATTAACCGTTTGAGCCAGAACCTCTATACGATCACTCGCCTCCTTCTTGGTCAACCCCTTTAGGGCAGCAACATAATACAAGAAATCACGAGCTGAAAAATGATTGTACATCCCCAGTTCCTGTGGTAAATAACCAATCTGAGCCCGGTACTGATCCCCCATGTCATCCTTGTTTTGTCCATCTAAAAGTACATTTCCACGAGTCGGATACAGAACATCTGCGACAATACGCATCAATGTCGTTTTTCCTGTTCCGTTAGGTCCTAGAAGACCATACACACCAGGTGACATAGAAAGGTTAATAGTATTCAAAATTCGCTTTTTGCCGAAATCATGTACGATATTACATAGTTTAAGCTCCAATCAGAAACCCTCCCTTGCTCAATACTCTGGATTGAAACCTCATGGCTAAGACAAATAACACTGCCGACAGAACACCCAATCCCATTAACCAAAATAACTCAACCGACGTCGTCCAGCTCACTGCAAATTCTCCGGAAAATAAAATCATCCAAAAGAGAGGCAAACTGAAGAGTACGGTCGTTAATTGTCTAAAATTACGTATCAGCGTAGATAATACTGACGCTACCGCCGCATTCATTAGGATTGGGATGCACCATAGCAAGGTCATACGCAGCATAAACTCCTTTCCCCCTAAAGGGGTTACCATAGCAGTAACACTAAAGTTAATCATTAGTGAGATCAGCCCTGCCATAAGGAACCGAGCTTGCACATACCGATGCAACGGGATTCTAAAACTACGTGCGAGTTCTCCCATTCCACAGAGCGTATTCCGAGCCGTATGAGAGACGACCACCAGTAAAGGAATACAACCCACGATGGACAGAATAAACATAGGGCTAACAATCTCCGTAACACTCAGAACCAAATATCCTACTACAAACAAGATCACACCAAGCACAACTTCTCTCCACCATCCCTGTGAAAAAAGAATCCTCATCTGTTCCCGTACAAATAGAGGAACTGGTGGGACTGGCGCAGGTAAAGCCCGCTTGGATCTTCTCCACCTGCTCATGGCTTCTTCTGCAAAACCGTCAAGGAGTGGCGGTTCAGGAATGCACTTGATGGAATTCACTATCTCCTCTACAGACTCTGCTGTCATCTCATCCTGTAAATTTAGATTGAGGTAATCTTGATGGTTACGTTTAACCCTCATTTCCCTGCTCCTTTCTTTAGGGGTTGGGATATATCCTCTTGCTTGGAATACCTTAGTAAATCGCGTAATTTTATCAGTGATCGACTTACCCTTGACTTCACAGTTGATTCAGGTTCATGAGTTACGGCAGCTATTTCTGTAAACGTAAATTCATATTTATACCTTAACAAGAGCGCATCCCTCTGTTCCTCTGGCAGTGAGCAAATCGCGGCGTATACCTGCTTAACCTCTTCACGAAGTAATATTCCTTCAAGAAAGTCTCCTTCGACTGTGATTTCATCAGATAAGCTTTGATTCAACTCTGCTTGCCGAGCACTTTTGCTGCGAAAATAGTCAATGCAGACATTTTGCGCGATCACCATCAACCAAGCTCGAAAACTCCCCTGTTTATTTTGATAGCTGCCAAGCTTGGCCCATGCTTTTTCATACACCGTCTGTGCAAGATCCCAGGCTAATTCGTCATTATGTATTTTCCATCTGATGAATCGATAAATATCGCTATAGGTATACCGAATTAATAATTCCACCGCTGCCTCATTGCCCTGCTGCGCTTCTGTGACCCATTTGTCCTCTCCGATTTAATTCCCCTCCAATCTACCAATCTACTAAATATAACGAAATCGCCTACAAAGTAGACGCATCACATTAAAAAGACCAACCAGAAGGTTCTGGCTGGCCGAATATAAATTTTCCCTAGATTATGTCCCCGGTTCAAATTATGAGTGAACATTCTCAGCTTGTATCTTAGTGAATTATATAACATTGATTCTATTAATTTCCATAGTGTACACTCATTACAAGTGGTCTTTTTGTGAAACTCTTCGGAAAAGGTGGATTATTGTTCGATGAAAAAAATGATGCTGTCTATTCTTTTAATAGTTTCTTTAATAGGTATAAGTGGATGTGCAGAGAGTAATATAGGAGATCTTAAGATAAGCGCAGGAGATCAAGAAATTAAAAGTACAACATTATCTAACACTAAATTAGCTAACGCGAAGAGTGACTTATCCTCAAACGCTGAAGCAAGTGGATTTGAATTCGCCTTTGAGCAGGATGCAGTAAAGAATATTCAATATTTAAAAAATGGAGAAATCATTACTCTAGACTTTGGAGATTCTGAGCCAGATAATGTATCGCTCGAAGATAGCGTACTAAATAAGAGTGGAGCTTATCAATTTTCATCCAGAGAAACACTAGAAGTTCCAATTACAAAAGAAGACGGTAAATATTCCTTTACGATCGAAAAGCATATGGCTTCTTCATTGAGTTCGTTTTACGAAGAGAACAAAAAAGACTATAGAGGCTTTAGCATAACGGCAAGCTGGGGAGAAAAAGAATATAGATATGCTTTTGTTATACAAGCGGATGCCAATTAAAGCTAACATTCTGATTTAAACCCGCTAATCATATTAGGCATTCCATCGAAATATTCAGGGCCCAGAAGTCATCCAGATGGCTTATGGGTTCCCTTGAATAGAAATCTAACTATCTATTTTTTAAATATACAACAAATTGTTCATGCAACTCTAGTTCGGATCGTTTAAAGATCCCAGCCCTCGGAATTTAATTATTGAAAAGTAGGAATAACAAGATTATGAATTTGCTCTGACCCGAGTTTACTTTCAACAAAAGATATTTATGGATTCTTTCGCGATATTGATTATAAGTGATTTCAAAGCTTTGCTTGTCTCCCTGTGCATCCGGATAAACAGTGGATTTGTCATGAGCTCCAGACATTGTAAGAACCTCCTCTTGACCTTACATTTAATTAGACACCGCAGGTTGATTAAAAGCCACATGTCATTTCAAAAAAATCCATAATAAAAAACTGTCGATTGCTAGACAATTATATAGAGCCAAGTTATAGTATTGATAATACTTTTAATAACCATTTTTAAAAGTCTAGAGGTGAATAAAATAACCCAAATCGCAAACAATTCTATTCGTGTTAAAAAGATAAATCAGGAGCTTATCAAGCAGGCCTTGAAATCGATGAAAGAAGGAACCAAATCCACGATTGCAAGTGCCACCGGATTAAGTATTGCTACCTGCGGAAATATCCTGAATGAACTTCTGGAGACTGGTGAAGTCATTGAGACTGAACTGGAGGCATCAAATGGAGGTCGACCGGCCAGACGATTTATCTATAACGCTGATTTTTCCTATATTGCATGTATCTATGCCAAAATTGAGGATGGCCAGAAATCCATAACCTATGCGGTGACCAATTCAGTTGGTGATCGTGTGGATCATGGATGGATGGAATTAGAGTACATAGATGCTGCAGCCATCGACCATCTGCTGGATACGCTTATCCAACAATATAACAACATCAAGGCAGTCGGGATTGGAATTCCCGGCCTTGCTCACCAAGGTGTCATTAATATCTGTGACATTAAAGAGTTAATTAATGCTCCCTTAGAATCACTGCTCAGAGAAAAATACGAGCTTGAAGTCACGATTGAAAATGATATGAATCTGACCGTTTACGGGTTCTATAAACAGCAGGATTATGAAGAGGATAAAACCATTGTCGTGGTGACCTTTATCAAAGGAGCTTTTCCAGGCGCCGGGATGATGATCGACGGGCATATCCACAAAGGTAATACTAGATTTGCTGGTGAAGTCTCTTTTTTACCGTTTGGAATCTCGCGTGAACAGCAATTGAGTAGCTTGGACCACACGGATACCTTCATCCCTTTGGCGGCTCACACTATATCGTCCCTGATTGCAATTATTAATCCAGAGACCATAGCTCTCACAGGAGAACAAGTCAAACAAGAGAATGTGCGGCCGATTTATCAACGTTGTCTGGAAGTGATTCCAGAGGAGCATATGCCTCACTTAATTGTGCTGGATCAACCTGATGATCATTACATGAACGGATTAATTGCGATCACACTTGAAAGCTTAACCTACTCATTGCAGTTGGTTGAGAAGCGCCGTTAAAAACATAAAACTAACATACACTTCAGGAGGAACTACGAATGGCAACAAACAAAGAAAACATGATCGCAGGAAAGCTATATATGGCAGGCGGTGAAGAATTAGCAAAGGATAACAAAAGATCCAGAATGCTCACTCGTTTATTTAACAATACGACGGAAGAACAAGGTGAATATAGAGTAGAACTACTCAAGCAATTATTTGAGTCTACAGGAGAATCATTATATGTTGAACCTCCCTTCCGTTGTGATTACGGCAGTAATATTACCGTTGGCAATAACTTCTACGCTAATTTTGACTGCATTATCCTTGATGTAGCTAAAGTAACGATTGGTAACAATGTTCTCTTTGGACCTAGAGTAGGCGTATATACTGCTGGTCACCCTATAGATGCGGACGTGCGTATTAGTATGCTTGAATTCGGTACACCAATTACCATTGGAAACAATGTGTGGGTTGGTGGAAACGCGGTAATTAATCCTGGGGTAAAAATCGGCAACAATGTAATCATCGGTGCAGGTTCAGTCGTAACTAAGGATATCCCTGACAATGTAATTGCGGTGGGTAACCCATGCAAGGTATTAAGAGCAATCACCGAAGACGATAAGCAACACTGGGAAAAACTTAAGGAAGAGTATTACAGAGACATTGAGCAATAAAGTAACCCGCTCTGGGAGGATCTTAATTTGAAAAAGCGCTTCGGGGGATTTAACAAGATTTATGCCATGCAATTGGCGACCATCTTTTTGGGATTTATAGTGTTTGGCATATCGGAAAATATTAAAGGACCCGCCATTCCGCGAATCCAATTCGACTTTAATCTGGACGAGAAACAGCTTGGCACCCTTTTATCCCTAAATGCATTAGGTTATTTGATCGCCTGCTCCTTTACAGCTGTATTGGTTCGGAAGTGGGGGATCAAGGCTGTCAGTATCATTGCTTTTGCATCCATGATATTTTCAGGAGTGTTAATCTATATCTCCCACAGCTACCCCTTTTTCTCAGCTTCTTATTTCCTGATGTACATCGGAAACGGAATGCTGGAGATTGGTCTTGCCATTTTGGGAGCACGCATCTTCGTAAAAAATACCGGGACGATGATGAACTTATCCCATTTTTTCTACGGATTTAGTTCAACCTTAGCTCCACTGCTGGCAACAGGACTCATGTCGGTAAGTATATTTGGCCATCCACTCGACTGGCGCGGAATGTATTTGATTATGCTAAGCTTATCTTTACTGCCTATTCTATCTGCCTTGCGCAGTACATTTCCGGGTGACGATCTTCCACAAGAGGACCGGATCCCATTAAAAACGCTGGTGCGCGATCCCGCTTTATGGCTGATGGTGCTTATTCTTTCTTTCGGTGTAGTGTCAGAACTTGCAGTAGGTGGATGGCTAGTGAATTTCCTAGAAAAAGCATACTTGTGGGATACAGTTACAGCTTCTGGTATGTTGTCCACCTTTTTTCTCTGCTTCTCGCTAGCAAGGCTCCTGCTGGGGCCGGTTACAGATAAGATTGGTTTCAATCTATCGCTTATCATCTTTTCAGCCTTCTCTGCCTTATGTACGTTTGCTGCTATTTTGGGTGGGGAACAGCTCGCGTTTCTATTTGCAGCAGCAGGCATAGGTATCGCTATGATTTATCCGACCGTCATGGCGTTTATCGCAAAAAGGTATCCGCATGGCAGTGACACTGCCATCACCTTTACAGTTACACTAATGGGAGTCGGTAGCGTGATTGGCAACTATGCCATAGGTGCAGTGATCGAAGGTGTGAAGCGGCTTTACGGAGCAGAAACACAAACTGGCTTGCTACGTGGACTTCAAGCTGGGTATGGTTTTATCGGTTTATGTGCAGCTATATGCGCGATATCCGGTTGTGTTTTATATCGTTATTTAAATCGCCGCCAAGAACTTATATAGAATAGTTATCGCACTTACTTCTGCTCATCCCTGCAACAACCTGCTGATTTCATGGCAGGTTGTTTTGTTGCAAATAGCGACCAACCTCCCACCATCGGACTCAAATGACCTTATTGGCTTCGAAATAGGCAGAAACGAGGTTTTTCGGACCCCAGAGTCGTTATTGAGTTGTTTTTGTGCAAAAACCGCTGTCTTCTGACTTGATAACGCCTCCTGAGTCCGAACACTCCGCCTAATGAAGCTAAATCCTGAAATAGCGACTATACAGTCCGCAACAATGACCTCTGAGCTGGTGATCACCATCCCAACAATTATCGCAGCCCTCCCGCCAGCTCCATTATTTTTCTAACAATCTGCTCTTCACCGCTACTAACCTTTTCCGTTGCAACTTCTCCCAAGGTTATATGATCGCCAACACAAACCGAGTGTGCGGAATGTCTGAACATTTCTATATCATTAGCATCGTTACCAAAAGCAATAAATTGCTGCGGTTCTATGCCTAAATTTTTTAGTCCTGTCCATTTGTTTACACCTTGGGGACTTATATCCATAATATCTTCTTGTCCATGCTGGTAGATCTCAATCGGCAGATTTTGCAGCTTATGAATAAGTTGTTCCCCATTCAGACTGCTCAAAATAACTACCTTCACAATCTCATCCAGCTCCGATGGAGTTACATTTTTGGCGCGTTGTTCTGGATCTACATTTCTCCGCACCATTCCCGCCAACCATAGACCTAAATGCCCCTCATTTAATTGAGGATAAAATGATCGATGTCATCATAACGGATATCGATCTTTTCTCCGTTTCTTTTGACAAGATTTATATACAGAGGAGCTGCATCAACACTTCCGCCACCCACCAGCACATGGTAGTTTTCATTGATTTCATATTTACGGATGTACAAGCCTGAACCGACATCTTCAAAGGGATAACCTTCAAAATCCTTCCACGACAACGCCTCGCCTTGATGAGCTAGATCCTGTATTTCATCCATGGATAATATTGCAGTTTTTTTATCATTACAGGCTGAAAGTATAATCGTCAAAGCAAACAATAACAGCATTATCAAGCTACGCTTACTTCTCATTCATAAACCTCCAAACTCTATATATTGTTATTTATAGGAAAATATAAGGTAATAATAACATAGCTTAGACTTGCTTTGAATGGATTGCGACCAGTTTCTGCTCTGAGTGTTAGAAATTCAAGCTCCCCACATCCTCCTCGGTTTCTTCCTGCAAATCTATTTTAAATTTGACGTTAATTTGTTATGTATGCTCTAATATAAATGAAGGGTGGAGCTGCATGTTATCATTTTTACTAACTTTAAAACGTTTATTTTCGGGCTTATGGAAAGCGCTCAAACGTAAAAATTTCCAAGCATTATTCTTATTAGTTTTGATGACGCTGTTGTCCGGAACCATTTTTTATGTCAAACAGGAAGGTTTGTCTGTCCTGGATGCTATTTATTTCTGTGTTGCAACGCTTAGTACATTAGGTCATCCAACATTTGTTCCCCAGACAGCACTCGGAAAAATATTTACGATCGTTTACATTATTGCAGGCACAGGGTTGTTCTTGGGAATGATGGGGTATATCGCTTATGAACTGATCAAACAAACCGATAAAGATAACAATTAAATAATGGAATCCAGAACTCGTGACATTATTAATAGCCTTGTTAGCCGAAGCTGACATGGCTATTTTTTTCAAATATTCGATTATATCTGTTTCTTTTTCGCAATCACTTTCACCTTCAATCAAAGCAATGTTGATGGATTAACGTGTCTCATCTCCAATGGCTGCAAGAGCTTTACTGCTTTCACCATTACCATTGAAATGACCAAACAAGGCTTGAAAAATGGCTTTATGCATGGCTGGATTGTTGGCCGCTCCATATTTTCTAACGTAAAAAAGCCGTTCTCTTATAGTGAAGTGCTCCCTGTCAAGTGGACAGTGTAAAAAACAAAAATAGTTAGTTTAGATACCTCAGTTCGTATTGCCAGAACTGAGGTATCTTCGTTATGCAGCTCGTCGGTATTCGCTAGGTGACAAGCCATCCAAACACTCTGTGTAGCGGTAATTATTGTAGTAGTGAATATATTTGCTAACCTCTGTGAGGACATCATCATAGGTGTCATACTTTGTAAGATAATAGCTTTCTGACTTGTATGTACCCCAAAAACGCTCAATAGGTTGGTTGTCCAAACACCGACTCACACGAGACATGCTTTTCTTAAATCCGTATTTTACATGAAGTCGGTTGTACTCATGAGACGTGTACTGGAAGCCTCTGTCGCTTTGTAAAAGAGGGGATACGCCAGGATTCTTCGCGTAAGCCCTCTTCAACGTATCCATCACGAGTTTATTGTTGTTGGAATGGCTTAATACCCATGAGACAATGGAATTATCATATACATCAATAATAGCGCTCAAATAGGCTTTGCGCCCATTCCCGTACTTCAGTTCAGTCACATCTGTACACCATTTTGAATTAGGAGAATTGGCATCAAAGTTACGGTTCATTACATTTTCAACTACATGGATCTCCGTAGCTTTCACATAACTCGCTCGTTTTCTGCGAATGACTGCTTTAAGCCCAAGAGCACACATAATTCGGTAATAACGCTTTTTGTTGTACTGCTTTTTGAGCTTTCGGTTTAATTGCGTGCGCATTTGACGATAGCCAAGAATCCCTTTTCGCTTGTCATATCGTAGCTTTACTTCTTTCGCTAACGCACGAGTTTCAAGTTCTATGCAAGAGGGTTTCCATTTTAACCACTTGTAATAGGCAGATCGAGCAACCCCAGCTAACGCACACAACTTCGTAATTGCGTGACCTTTTTCTTTGTTCAGTTCTTGAATCGCTTGATACAAGTTTACTTGTCGAACGAGGGTTAGCGTGTATTTCGTCGCTTGATCTCCGCCAACTTTTTTGCGAAGTCATTCTCCATCTCTAGGTATTCATTTCGCGCTTCTAGCTCTTTAATCCGTAGTTTAAGGCGGTCATGCTCATCTAGTTCTTCTACAGGCTTTTTGCGACCGCGATTGTCCTGAAGAGCCTCCTCGCGGCCAACTTGATATTTCCGGACCCATGCGTAAACTTGCTGATAAGATACTCCGTACTTTTCAATCGCTTTCTGATAATCCAATCCATTAGCGATGGTATATTGTGCAATTTCAATGCGTTCTTCGAAAGTTGTTTTACGTCCTTGGTTCATATGAGATAGTCCTTTTCCTGTATGTGTAGGTTTCAATTCTATCTCATTAGTATACTTGGTAATCCATTTTGTCAAAACACTTCTGCTTGAAATATAATGCTTGTTTGTCACCTCTTCAACGGAGCAACGACCAGACAACACTTCGTTAACAGCAGCAAGCTTCAATTCCTTTGGGTATGATTTCCATGTTCTCGATTCCCTCAACCCGTCCAAACCATCTGCTTTATATTTCCTAATCCATTCTCTAACTGTGTGTGAACTAAGACCTAGCTGCTTTGCCTCATAGTTTGGATTTGACTTGTGCTCAAGGCACAGCCTTACGACATGTAATTTTACTTTTAAAGATGTTGGACTTCTATTAGACATTAGAAAAACTCCCATCATTGTAGCAGTAGAAGTTTTTGTTTTTTCTACTGTCTACTATGATGGGAGCTTATCAATAGAAGAGAACGGCTTTTAATGTTTTTTTCACAGAAATCCTTAGAACACCCGCTTCTGATTCCGATCATCAATAATAATCTGCACCGCTTCCTTAAACCGTAATGCATGCACAATCTCCCGCTCCCGCAGGAACTTGAGGCTATCCTGCAGGTCCACGTCATCCGTCATGTCAATCAGCCACTGGTATGTAGCCCGGGCTTTTTCCTCAGCCGCAATGTCTTCATAAAGGTCTGCCAAAGGGTCTCCCTTAGCTTGAATATAGGCTGCAGTGAATGGAACACCGCTAGCATCCGTGTAGAACAGGGCATGATCATGCGCTACAAAATGTGGCCCTAATCCCGCTTCCTCTAATTCACATACCGAAGCATCCTTTGTCAGCTTGTAGATCATCGTGGCAATCATCTCAAGGTGAGCGAATTCCTCAGTCGAAATATCGTTCAACACGCCAATAACTTTATCTGGAATCGTGTATCTTTGATTCATATAGCGTAGTGCAGCGGCGAGCTCGCCGTCTGCTCCTCCGTATTGCTCACTCAAATAACGCGCCATCCGGACATCACATTTACCCACCCGTACCGGATATTGCAGTTTTTTTTCGTATATCCACATTCGGGAACTTCCCTCCTCTAGAAAAATAGTTCCTTACGGTTATACTCCTCTTACACCTGCCAAGGCCAAGGGGGTTGATTCCATTCCCATGGACATTTAGAATAAGCGCGGCCAAAATTCTGCAGCGGACCATATAACTCCTGAAAATGATTCGCTAGCTTGGTTCGTTCCAGCGTAAGCTGATTAAATTGTTCAATACTTCTCAGATCGTCAGGATGCGTATTTAGATATAAGTTCAACTCCACTAAGGCAAAATCAAGGGTCTGCAACTGTTCAAGCAATTCATAATAACGTTGGTCGCAAGGATTTGCCTCCATAGTCTATTTTCCTCCTCCTTTGCACTTGGATTCATACGGACTAAATAGTGCTGGCCAGAGCGTTCCATACTTCAGAGCCTCCTGCAAACTAAACTGTGGCAAATCGGGTGGCTGAAAGGTGATAAATTGATTGGGTGGAACTACATACGTCTTGAACGGCACCGGTGGGCAAGGATCAAACGGGCCCCTAAAGGGGGTATACCTCCGCAGCTGTGATTCCATCTTTTTTGTACCTCCTTTGTTCCTGTTCCTTCTTTAAAGACTCTGAACATTACTCCCTTAGCTAACTTATGACAGCAGGACACAATATAAAACGTTATTTACAAAAAAAGCCCATTAGCAATTTTTTTGAGCAATGTGCACGACAAATAAGCTGTCTCCGGAAAAGTACCGGAAACAGCTTATAACTTGAGTCTTTTAGTATTCAGCTTAGGGGTTCGCTCTTTTGAACGAATCTTCGTGGGTAATCTCAAGGATATCCAACATAAATACAAAGATAGGAATACCAAGAATAAGTCCCCAGACACCTATATAATGCTCAGAGAACAACAACACGCTAAAGGTGAAGAACATCGGCAAATTCATTTTTGTGGACATCAGCTTAGGATTCAAGAAATAGCCTTCGATAAAATGCAACACCGCAATAATCGCCAGCACATAAGTAACTGTTATCAGACCGCCGATGTTGTAACCAATTATTAAAAGCGGAATGAGCGAAATCAAAAAACCAACCACCGGAATGAGACTGAGCAAAAAAATCAAAATCGCCAGGGCAAATAAATACGGGAAGTTAAGCAGCCACAAGCCAATAACAGTAAGACAGGTATTGAACATGGCAATGAGAATTTGCGCTTCTATTACTTTCCCAAAGGAAACGATGAATTTTCGGCTGAAATACTCCAGATCTATATAAAACCAGGCAATCCTGCTCTCTCTCATCCTAGAAGTGAAACTGACGACCCGGTTCTTCTCCAGAATAAACACAAAGCTTAAAATGGTTGATAGAACGAAAGTTGCACCCCAGTTGCTAACCTGCAGCACATAATCGATGCCTCTTTTGATATAGGACTGATAGTTAAGGTCCCTGAGCATATCATACAAATATAATGTAATCTTGTTCTGCGGAAGATCCTCTGACTTGAGATTGGTGAGGAAGATGGCTAATTGCTTAATCTGCTCCAATACTTTAGGAAGATATTTTACAAGGGCCAGTACAATCAATGCGATTAAAGCAAGGTATAAAATGACAATAATCACCTTACTGTTAACCTTCATGAATTTACCAATTCGTTTACTGAGCACAATCTGAAAGCTGTTCATGAC
Source organism: Paenibacillus sp. FSL L8-0333 (assembly GCF_037965665.1). NCBI lineage: Bacteria > Bacillati > Bacillota > Bacilli > Caryophanales > Paenibacillaceae > Paenibacillus > Paenibacillus sp. FSL L8-0333. Next base: position 2,029,934 of record NZ_CP150186.1, on the reverse strand, counting down.
AAAAGCAATCAGAAACGTCAGCAACACCAGATTAAGCATCCCACGAACCATGTACAGCAGCAACCCGATAAGTGCGAGAATAAAAAAGCGTCTGGTAGTACTATTCGCGTAGAATCGCTTGAATACATTCATTGATCTTGCTCCATTCAATTGCGATTAATAATGTTAAACTTCAATGGCTATAAAAAGGAAAACTTAGCCCCCACAAAAAAGCCGATAGAAACAAAAAGGAGTGACCAGGTTAGCGCTCCTGCAGTCGTTATAAGTATATATTTTTTGAAAGACATAGCACTGATTCCAGAGATATAGCTCGATACATGCCTCAGACCTGGAATAAAATAAGCAATGAAAATCGCCCAGTTTCCGAACCGCAAAAACCATCTTTTCATACTCGCAAAACGCTTGGGTGTAAGGCCAACCCACTTGCCGAATTTTGCTACCACAGGTTGCCCTAGCCTTAGACCAATAGTATAGCTGATAAGCATTCCTGTGATGGATCCCATGAAACAAACCAATACAGAAAGTGAAAAATCCAAAACCATAACGGAGGATAAATAGCCTACAAACAGCATTAACACCTCATCAGGCACAGGAAGTCCGACAATCCCAAGTGCCATAAGGCCAAATATGGCTAAATATCCGTACTGTGAAATAAACTCTATAATCCAAGGCATGGGTGTATCACTTCCTGTTGAAGGATTTTTTAAGGGACGGAAATGGGATACGGCTGATCATCATTACGGACAGCAATGCCATTAATCCGATGACCAGTCCTGGTTTCATACGTTCATCTAGTAAAGAAATCATCGACAGAATGACTCCAGCAGCAGTAATCGGCATCCCCACGAACCCTTTGGAAGGCGCCGACAGATTAAATCTGGCCAAACGAAGTGCGCCACAGATCAAAAAGAAAACTGCAGCTGCAGGTCCAATCCAGTGGGCATCTTCTAACCTATACAACAAGATAAGGAAGGTAGGCGCTAAACCAAATGATATAATATCCGCCAATGAGTCCAATTGTTTACCGAATTCACTAGTACATTGCAATATTCTTGCCAGTAATCCATCCAGTACATCGCATATTGCCGCGAGCAAAATCATTAATAAAGCTAGGCTATATCGTTCTTGAATCGTAAAATACAAGGACAGTGATCCTAGTCCCAAGTTTCCTAGTGTGCACGTTGAAGGCAACCAGTTCAATTTCATACAATCTCACCCCTTTCATAGCAGTATTTCTGTTGATCCGATTTAACCTACAAAGGTCACAGTAAAGCTGACACCGTTCTCCGTATTTTTCACTGTATAAAGACAAGCATGCATATCTAGTATTCGCTTCGCAATGGAAAGCCCCAGACCCGTACCGCCTGTCATTCGACTGCGGGATGGCTCCAACCGATAGAACCGCTCCCAGATCTGCTCCAGCTGATCTTCAGGGATTGATTCTCCTATATTTTGAATAGTGAATACAATAGTCTGGGCATGACTCTCAATATTGACGGTGATAGAACTTCTTTCTTCCGCATGCCTGATAGCATTGGTCATAAAATTTAGCATAACTTGTTCGATCCAGTTCACATCCGCATAGACCGGTAATTCATTTGCAGGAATAATGATGACTTCCAAATGTTTTTCACTCAGCAAGTGGACCAGCTTGTCCGTCACCTTTTCCGTCAGTTCACTTAACATAAAGGAAGTTTTCCGAAGTTTAATCGTGCCCGACTCCAACCGCGCTAGATCTAGCATATTTTTGACAAGAAACTCCATTTTATCGGCTTCCTCAATAATTACCTTAATGTAGTGATCCTGCTTGCCGGCGCTAACGCCATCTTCCAAGCCTTCAGCAAAACCTTTGATAATACTGAGTGGTGTCTTCAATTCATGGGAGGCGTTGGCAAAAAAGTCCTGCTGCATGATCTCCATTCTTTGTTTCTGCTCCATATCCTCAACTAGCTGCTGATTGGCCTCTCTTAACTCTCGTAAAGCAGAATCCAGACTTAGTGATAAGGTGAACATGCTGTTAGAAAGGCTGCCTAACTCATCCTTCTGCCGAATCGATGTGTCCCCTGTAAAATCCAGAGAAACCATACGTTTGGCTATGTTATTTAATTTAATTAGCGGACGCGTTACCATTTTCGAGAAAAAGAGAGAAAGCACCAGAATCAGGACAAAACCACCCATTCCCAGATATAAAAAGAACCAACGCAACGCATCGTTCGAATCCTTAACTTCCTGTAATGAAGTGACTGTGAATAGTAATTCAATTTCTCCGTTACTTTGCTTCAGGGGCAGAATAACCACAGAATTGCGACTCCCACTCCAGGGAGCAATCCAGTCTTGCTTCTGTATTTTCAAATTTTTGAAGTCTTCTGCCTGCGCCGGTGTCAAAGGAAACCATTCCTCTAGAGCCTCAAACAGTATTCCCTGGCGTGGATTCCATATTTTCAAATCAGGCAGTACAACTTCGGCAACAGTACCAGATGCATGAATCGTCCCAGTCTCTCCCGTCTCCCCTATTGTTCCGCCCCCTTTTTTTGTAATGCTTATGGGGTAGAGTATAACGGGTGAAGCACTGTCTTCGTCCAAAAGTTCGCCTTCCACGCTCAACTGATCATCTACTTTAATGTTTGCTGCTCTCAGTGAATCTCCGTACTGATTCATGAATAGGGATAAAGAAACAACCATACTCTTCCCGTCATCATCGATTAGCTTTATATGAAATGGATCTTCTGAATTCATCTTTCCATCCAGCTTCAAAATAACCATTTGTGTTTTATTCCGCAGCATAAACCGGACAAGCTCCTGAGAGGTTCGAGTGCTTCCCCATGGCTCACTTATATATCTTGCCGCAAAGCTCTTAAGGTGTTTCTCCACGCGGTGCTCTTTTTGCTTCTGATAGAAATTGTCAAACAACAGCAATTGGCTTAGAATCACCATGCCATAGAAGCAAAGGAAAAAGATAACGGTCATCACAAACAGTTTAAAAGTAATTCCCCGTCTTCTCATGCCTCTTCCTCGAACATGTATCCTGTGCCAATTACCGTACGAATAAAACGTGATTCATAACCCAATTTACTTCGCAGCTTTTTAATATGACTGTCCACAACTCTGGAATCTCCTTCAAATTCAATTCCCCAGATCCGACTGAGGATCGTATCCCTTGAAATGACAATCCCTTTATTTCGTATTAAAAGCCATAAAAGATCATATTCCTTAGGGGTAAGCTCCACTTCCGCATCTTCTACCTCCAACCGATGAGCTAAGGTATTAAACATCGCGGAACCAAATTTTATTATGCCAGATTCAGGCTGATGGGTGCCTTCAACCCGCTTCATGAGTGCATTTGCCCGGGCTACCAGCACCTTTGGACTAAATGGTTTTGTAACATAATCATCGGCTCCTAATTCAAATCCATAGATTTTGTCGTCATCTGTAGACTTGGCGGTTAACAAAATGATGGGTACCGCTGATTTCTCACGAACTTCACGGCACACTTCAAAGCCATTCATAGCAGGCATCATGATATCCAGAATCAGCAGATCCGGCAACAGTGAATCAAACCAAACCAATGCATCTCTTCCATTATCCGCTTCAAGTACTTCCCAATCATTCTGTAAGAAATAATCAGATACCAGTTCACGAATACGAATTTCATCCTCAACGAGAAGAAGTTTCTTTTTCAATCTAGACCCCGCTTTCAAACAATTTATAAACATTAGCATAGACGAGCGTTATGTCCTTTATGTGTCCACAAAAAACTCCCCCTGTCGTGAGCCATAAAGCTCTTACAGGAGGAGTTCATTATATCCCTGATCAACCGGAACAATACGTTACAATCTTTAATAGATTATTCTTTATCCTCGTCCAATTTTGATGAGGTTTCTTCATCCTCAACACGGGGTTCCCGGTGGATATTAATTCTAGTGATACGCAATCTTGTCGATTCCTCGACTTCAAAAATAACATCTTCAACTTTGACACGTTTTCCTTTGGTTGGATTACCCTCCAGCTCCTTAAACAACCAGCCGCCGATGGAATCCACCTCATCATCTTCAATCACAACACCCGTAAGATCGTTGACATCCTCAATCAGCATCCGGCCCTCAACAGAGATATACTCCCCGTTATGTTCCACACTTGGACGCTCATCTTCGAACTCGTCATGCAGATCTCCTACGATTTCTTCCAGAATCTCTTCTGCTGTCAGCAAACCTGCTGTGCCGCCATATTCATCGACAACCAACGTTAGCTGCGCCTTATTCTTCTGCATAAAACGAAGAGTATGACTGATCTCCATCGATTCCGGAACGTTAAGGATAGGCCGAACCAGAGTTGTAAGATCATTCTGCTGCTCCGGTGGAGCAAACAACAGGTCGGTAATATGAATGAAACCGATAATACGGTCCTTATCTTCCAGAGCAACCGGATAACGTGAATGTCTCGTTTCGGTAATAATCTTCATATTTTCTTCTAACGAAAGATTGCTGTAAAGCACATCCATATCTGTACGAGGCAGCATGACTTCACGTGCAAGCAGATCTGAGAATTCAAAGATATTATCCATTAGTTTCATTTCATCTTTGTCAATGACGCCACTCTTGGCGCTCTGATTCATCAGAATACGTATTTCCTCTTCCGAGTGTGCTGCTTCACTTTCATTTGCAGGCTCCACACCGACTAACCGAAGCAACGCGTTGGCTGAAGCGTTCAGCACCCAGATAAAAGGCATGAACACATTATAGAAGAACATCAGGGGTGCAGATAACAACAGTGCCGAACCTTCTGTTCTTTGAATCGCAAGCGATTTAGGAGCAAGCTCCCCAAGTACAATATGTAAAAATGTAATGATCGAAAATCCAATAATCACAGATACGGTAGAAATCAGGGTATGATCGGTGATCCCCATCTGGTACATTAAAGGTTCGACCAACAGCTCAGAAATCGCGGGCTCTCCAACCCAACCTAAGCCCAGCGATGCAAGTGTTATCCCAAACTGAGTGGCGGATAAATAGGAGTCCAGTCTCTTATTTACTTTCAGAGCATATCCAGCCATTTTATTACCTTCACTGACAAGTTGGGTCAGGCGGGACTGCCTGACCTTAACTAATGAAAATTCCGCTGCTACAAAAATACCGTTCAATAATACGAGCACCAGAACCAGCAAAAGATTAAGCAATAATCTCCCTACTTCAAATTCCGTATGCACCACTTAACAACGCCTCATTTCTACAGATTGATCGCTTTTCTAGTTTTGAAGTCAACTTCCGGATAATACATATCCGCCACTAACAGATTAGGTCCGCAGCAGCCTGCTGCATCGCAGTGGCAGTTCACCTTTTGGTTCAGCGGGTGTTTAGTCTGCCAATCGATAAATATATCATCCAGCTTTTGGTTCTCGATGTTGCCAAAGGCTGCGATATCAGCGAAATCTGTAACAAAAACATCGCCCGTAAACATGTTTACGTTCACTCGATTCCGGCCATCCGGATCATTGCGAAGGGTAACATTCTTCTCGGCGCGCATTCTGCTTATCAGCTTCTGGTCTTCTTCCAGGAAGCTGCAAGCAAAAAACGGAAGGGTCCCAAACAGCATCCAAATCTCCGGATCACGGGTATCCAGTAGTTTATGGATTGCCGTCCGCATTTCATTCAAGGACAACACTGGCAACGCCGAAGCAAAGCTGGAGTTGTACATAGGATGTACCTCATGCCGTTTGGCGCCCATATCGAGAATCAACTTATGAATTTCAGGCAGCTTAGTATGTGTACGGTAATTAATCATAGTTTCCGCAGAAATTAGCATACCATCCTCACTTAGCCGTCGAGAATTCTCAATCATTGCATTATATAACCGATATGCACTTTCCTTTGAAACAGCATGCCCGCTGTTGGCAAAACCAACTTCATGAAAATCGTCTCCGTTCACATAATTAAAAGAAATATGCATAACGTCCAAATACGGAAGCAGCTTTTCATATCGAGCATACGGCATCGTCAGATTAGAATTAATTTGCGATCTAATCCCCCGCTCTTTGGCATACTTTAAGAGCGGCACTATGATATTATCCACCGTTCCGGCCAAAAACATAGGCTCTCCGCCGGTAATACTAATAGTCTCCAGATGCTCTACTTCATCTAAACGGTCCAACATATTTTTAAGCGGCAGCATATCCCCTTCTCTAGAGGTTAAACTATCACCTACCGCACAGTGTTCACACCGCATATTACATAAATTGGTTACTGTAAATTCCACACTCGTTAGCACATGGCGTCCATGCTTGCGTAAAGAAGTAATGGGATCCCATGGATCGTAGCTTGGCGACAGCTCCTTCGGTGAAGATGTTAATGGTCTTAAAACATTCATTTGTACTAGCTCCTTTAAATCTTATTCCTATTATTAACCCATAATCATGAAGATTGAACGGTGTCTTATCCTATATCATACCACGTTAGTCAGAAAAACTGCACTTCGGATGTCTTTCGGACTGTCCTCACAAGCTTTCTCACTGTAAAAAATAATAGCAGCGAGACGAAGAATAGGCTTCCGCGAGTTATGCGGACAAGCCTAATCTTCTCTCTTCGCTGCTATGATAAATATTTTGGCGTTCCCACAGAATCGCCTTGATCTGCGACGTCAACGATAACAACGGAGAGGGCTTTTCCTAGATCCCTTTCGAACGGTACGACTTTCTCTCCTTCAGGCCCTGTAAGCACACGTACGATCGGTCTGTGAGGCGTACTTGGATCTATTTTGACAACAACTCCACTTTCACCCGTACTGAGCTTCACCGTAAGACCAAGTGGATAGATAGCCACACGATCTCTAAATAACTCTAGCTGCTTCTGCTCATACAATGTACCGGAACCTACATAAAGCGCCTCAACGGCTTGATGTGGCAGCATAGCCTTTTTGTAGACCCGGTTGGAGGTCATGGCATCGTAGGAATCAGCCACGCCCAACCATTTGGCATATTCATGAATTTGAGGTCCTTTTAATCCCCGCGGATATCCGGATCCGTCAATGCGTTCATGATGCTGAAGCGCACAATGAGCCGCGAGCAGCGGGATATTCGGTTCTTCCTTGAGAATCTGATACCCGATCTCGGTGTGTGCCTGCATATGCCGAAATTCATCTTCACTGAGCTTGCCGGGTTTTTGAATGATTTTTATCGGGACTTGGGTCTTGCCAATATCATGCAGCAGCGCACCCAGACCAATCACTCGAAGCTCCTCTTTGCTGTACCCATGCGCAATGCCAAGCACCAAAGTGTACAAGCAGACGTTCAGGGAATGGACGTACAAGTAGTTATCAGCAGTGTGCATATCAAGCAGCATGATCATCGGATCTTCTTGTAAAGACAAATCATCCAGGATGCTATCCATGATTTTTGAGAATTTTTTATCCAGATGGTAGAATCCCTTACTTATTCCTGAAGCGCCTGTCATTTGCTGAAACTGATTACGAATCACCTTCAGTGCCTGATTGCGCGTCTCATCTTGAAGCATACCTATAATCTCAACATCGTCCGTGACAGAGTCCTCTATGTAAATATAACCGATGTCAATTCTTGCAAGCCTCTTGATCAACGCATCAGTAAGCTCCACCCCATCCGCGAGGAGAGTTAGACCTTCATCATTATATATTTTTTTACCTAATTTCATGCCTGCTTGAAGCTGATTCACGGATACTAAACGCACTTAGCTCACTCCTGCCTTTAACGGTAAAATGCTATTCTGTTTTGAAATCCTTGGGTCACACGCTTTGTCTATACCGTTTATGTAGAGATCAGACAGGTGCACCATGAAGAACATCGGGTGTGTCTAGGTCTTTGCCTATGGGCATTAACGCATAATAAACAACCAGAATATAGCAGCAAGAATAAATCTGTAGATCGCGAAATGCGTCAATCTAATCTTTTGAATCAATTTCATAAACAAAATGACCACTACATAAGCCACTACAAAAGAAATCAGAAATCCAATTACAAAATAGCCAATCGTCTCACTAGTGAAGTTCTTATAAGAATCCAACAGTTCATATCCGGAAGCCGCACACATAATAGGAATGGCTATAAGGAAGGAGAAATCCGCAGAAGCTTTATAACTAACTCCACTTAACATCCCTCCGGAGATCGTAGATCCCGAACGGGAAAATCCTGGCCAAAGCACTGAAATAATCTGATACATCCCGATAGCCAGCGCCTGTCCGTAAGAAAGATCGTCTAGCTCATGCGCTGTAACTCTAATTTTGCGTCTATTTACCCATTCTGCGATAATCATTAGAATCCCTCCGGCGACAAGCGCCCAAAGAACAGTCGTGGCCCCAAAGAGACTTTTTATAAAATCGCGGGCAAAAAATGCCACAGCTAGTGCTGGGGCAATCCCAAGTATTACATGGATTAAGTTCAAACGAGACGCCGGCATCACACCGCCTCTTCCTGAGTTCTTACGCCCAATGCCCAGCAAATTAAGCACACGCTCGCGGTAAACAAGCGCAATCGCCAATATTGCCCCTAGCTGAATAACGATTTCATAAGTCTTCATAATCGAATCCTGCTCATCAAAGCCCAGAAGCTTCGAGGTCAAAATCATGTGTCCTGTAGAAGAAACAGGAATAAATTCAGTGATCCCTTCGACAATTGCTAAAATAATAGCTGTAATCGTGTCCATAATTTCCTCCTATTTTTTTGGGAATCTAGCACTGTCTAAATGGAATCAAAAAGTAAATCTTGTAAGCTGCAGGTTTACTCAGACTTGATCTGCCAGCGAGTGAGCATGCATTCATCAAGACTGTCCGGGCGCTGCAATTCCATCCCAAGCAGGTCGCGTAAAAAATGAGGCAGCAAAAATAAAGGATCCTTCCCATTGGCGATCGTCTCATAGCCTGCACGGAAAGTAAACATGTCCAGCGTACCAACATTATACTCTTTATCATCCTCCAGCGGATTTCCTTCGACAAAAACTGCAATATTGTTATCATACGGTATCTGCTGCGGATCGTACAAGATTTTTATCCCATCTACTGCTAAGCTGCCCAGATAATTCCCGCGAAAGCCATACCCAAAAATCACCTTATTATAAAATTCTTCCGTAAGACTCTGCTCCAAAGCTATGCGAATATCTAGGCCTTTCAGCTTGATTACGCATGTATTAATGGGAGAAGGACATAGGGCGTGCAGCATTCCCGTTGTAACCTCCCCTTCAGGCAAAGGTCCTAGAAGCTGACCTGTGTTAACTATCGACAAACTGGCGCCTGTAAATCTACGTACAGCTTGGGCTAAAAGATTGCCAAAAGGGGATTCTCCCTGCAAATTCAAAGGAAGCTCACGATCTGTGATCGCAACGGTCTGCTGAAGAGCCTCACGACCACGCTCCAAATGAATAGTAGCGGCAGGACCTACAACCTCTTCCTTCAGTTCTGGGTCAATCGGAATACATTCACCTGCCACCAGACTGAATCCAGTTTGTCCCTCTCTCCGCTCAAATTGAAGCCGCCCGAGGTAACGCCCGAATTTCCCCGCTCCACATACAGCTGTTCCGTTAATCATGAGCGGCTCTTCCAGCATATGATGCGTATGTCCACCAAGAATAGCATGCACACCTTCCAGCCGCTCTGCCAGAATTCGATCTGCGGGAAGCCCCAAATGAGAAAGGATGATTAGAATATCCACCCGGGGAGCTAAAAGAAGGCATTGTTCCCGAAGGGTTGTCTCGGGATCCAGGGCATCCCAGCCCAGCAAGGAATAGAACGAACTAAATGCCGCTGTCGCTCCAGTTATTCCTATTCTGATTCCATCCTTCTCCAAGATGGCATGACGCTTCATCCAGTGGGGAGGTTCCCCTGTTGCAGTCTCCACAAAATTACAGCATACCACTGGGCACTGTAACCCGGAGAAAATAGAGGATAACATCTCCTGTGAGAATGTTAACCCCTCATTATTACCGATGGTTACAGCATCATATCCTGTTAAGTTAAGTACATCGATGTTAGCCTGACCCATAGTTCCTTCTGTCTCGACGGCTGCACGATCCATATGATCGCCAATATCCAGCAACAGCACAGGCTCTTCCCCCGCTGCAGCTCTTTGTCTCCCGATTTCTGCTGCCAATGGACTCACCATTTCGAAATGGCTATGTATATCATTGGTATGAAGTATGGTCAGTCTTTGCGGCACATGCCCCATTAGCAACATTCCTCCTACCTGTTGAGCCGCTCTTTAATGAAGCAGCCGATGCATGATCTTATAGAGCCTAGCATAACATTTTCAGGCTCATTATGGTATATTGTAGACATTACAACATATTTCAGAGGTGAATAAGTATGCATATCACAATCCGTCTGTTCGCGGGTTTGGCTGAGATTATCGGCTCATCTTCTCTGACCTTTCATGCGACAGAGAATCCCTTAACCGCTGGGAAGTTAAAAGAACTCCTTTCAACCTCTTATCCGGATGCAGCATCCCTAATTGGAACTTCTTTGGTCGCCATTGACCGGGAATATGCACCTGATGAAGCCCTCATCACCGAGTCTGCCGAAGTTGCATTAATCCCTCCCGTTTCCGGTGGAGAGAATGGTTCTTTATATGAGAGCACTTCTGACGGCCTCTATAGCATAACGGATCTGCCTTTAAATGCTGAGAAGCTTCTGGATGCCGTCCTCGACGCCAATCATGGAGCATCCCTGTTATTTGTAGGAACTACACGCGAAATGACCGGAGAACAACGTACAACAGCATTAGACTATGAAGCCTATATTCCTATGGCCTTAAGCAAGCTGAAAGAAATTGGTGACGAGGTGCAGAATCGCTGGAATGCACGCTGCGCGATTTCCCACCGCATTGGGCTTGTAGGCCTGAAGGAAGCAAGCGTTATCATTGCCGTCTCTACCCCTCATCGCGATACCTGTTACGAGGCTAGTCGTCTGGCCATTGAACTGCTGAAACAGACCGTCCCTATCTGGAAAAAAGACATCAATGAATCAGGCCAGCACTGGGTAGGCTCTGAACAAAAGGCTGCCGATTCCCTCCACAATTAATCTTCACTCCTTTTTCATTGAAAAATCTGCACTTTGTTGATATTCTGGATAAAATCGGATAAAAGGTGGCATAGGCATTGAGAGTACACGTCTCGGATCTAAAACCTGGTAATCACCTCAACTCAGACGCTTATAGTTCAAGAGGTCTGCATGTATTACCAAAGGGATCGCTGCTCCAGATAGATGATATCGCCAAGCTGATGCAGCATGGAGTTGATTATGTTGATATCCAGACGTTAGTGGAAGAACCTGCCCCATTAAGCAGACCTTCAATTATTCAGACGGTGACCACTAGTTTTGATACCATGATTGACGGCTTTGAGAATCTTTATATGGAAGCACTATTAAAAGGAAGCTTTAACCAATCCGTGGTTAACGACATTCTTCAGCCTTCGCTTCAATCGTTGGACAAGCAAAAGGATGTAGTCTCCCTGCTGCTTCTGCTCGATCGCGAAGATAATTATACCTACAATCACTCTTTGCAGGTAGGTATGCTCTCTTATTATATTGCAATCTGGCTTGGGTATTCCAAACAAGAATGCTATGAGATTGGACGAGCTGGATATTTAATTGATATTGGAAAATGTAGAATCTCACCTGCACTATTAAATAAGCCTGGGAAATTAACCGCGGAAGAATTCGAAGAAGTTAAACTACATACTAAGTACGGCTACGAAATTATCCGCAATTCTATGGATGACTCACATACAGCCTTGGCAGCCTTGCAGCATCATGAACGTGAGGACGGCTCTGGCTATCCTAATAAGCTAACCAAATCCGATATTCATCCTTATGCGCAAATTGCTGCTGTAGCTGACATCTATAGTGCGATGACTTCTAAACGCGTCTATCAGTCCAAGCAAGAGCTTATTTCTGTCCTACGTGAACTAAATGACCTCAGCTTTGGTAAGCTGAACGGTAGAACGGTTCAAGCCTTTATACAGCATTTAATGCCTAACTTTATCGGCAAGCGAGTATTACTGAACACGGGGGATACAGGTGTGATTATCATGAACAATCCAGTTGATATTTTCCGTCCGCTGGTAAAGATCGATGGATTATTTGTCGATCTAGCCCGCGAACGTAACGTTACGATTGTGGAAATCTACATGGACTAGGGCGTTTCTTGAGGTCCTGCGTTGCTTAGCAAAAGGTTCAGAGCTGCTGTTTGTACACTAAATCCCCCGGTTTGACTACGGGGGATTTTTTAGTTGTACTTTGTGCAACAAAATTCATGTCTACCGAGCCGATTTCTGATTTTGTTGTACTTTGTGCAACTAGAATCCACATCTAACGAGCTGAATTGTGATTTAGTTGTACTTTGTGCAACTAAATCCACGTCTAGCGAGCCGATTTCTGATTTAGTTGTACTTTGTGCAACAGTATCCACGTCTAGCGAGCTGAATTGTGATTTAGTTGTACTTTGTGCAACAGTATCCACGTCTAGCGAGCTGAATTGTGATTTAGTTGTACTTTTGCAACTAAATCCACGTCTAGCGAGCTGAATTGTGATTTAGTTGTACTTTGTGCAACTAAATCCACGTCTAGCGAGCCGATTTCTGATTTAGTTGTACTTTGTGCAACTAGAATTAAGGAAAATGCCCTTAATAAGCACATTTCTCGAAAATAGCTGCACAAAGTGCAATTAACAGTATTTTTATAACGAGAATGGCGGTTACTATTGTACAAACTGCAACTAAACGATTCGTTTCCTGATTACTCCTAAACTTCCCTCGATTTTCACCTCTACTTGTTTCCTTCTGACTTCGAAGATAGTTCCTCCTACCCTCAACATAGTAAGGCCCCTCAATTTAATTATCTGACGTAACGTTTAAATTTCTCTTCTCATGGCGAGACTAATATGTGGTTTTAAATTGCTGTAGGAGGAAAAAAGCATGCTTCCTGTCCATGAACGCCTTGCCGAGTTGTTCACCCTGAGCCGTAGACGGCAGCTTACTGCTGCTGAGGAAACGGAACAACAGCAGTGCCTGCAAATAAACGCTACCTACTGCTATGAGATGGCCCGATTGCAAAATGAAATCCAATTAGCGGAACAGACAGCTGATCTACAATGGCATCAAGATATTTGTGCACAAATGTTTGAGCTGCGTGTGACGGGCAGGGTATCCAAACGTCCTAAGTAACTGAATAGAAATCTAACCCTGCTGTATTATGTTCTGCTGTTCTTGCATTCTTACGTTCTGCTGTTCTTCCATTCTGCCGTTCTGCTGTTCTGCTGTTCTGCTGTTCTTCCATTCTTCCATTCTTCCATTCTTCCATTCTTCCATTCTACCGTTCTGCCGTTCTGCTGTTCTTGCATTCTTACGTTCTGCTGTTCTGCCGTTCTGCTGTTCTTGCATTCTTACGTTCTGCTGTTCTGCCGTTCTTCCAATCTTCCGTTTTGCCCTTCTTCCGTTCTTCCGTTCTGCCGTTCTTCGGTTACCTTGTCCCGTAATACCTCTGCCATATTCCACTCTACTCTGATCCACCAAGCCCCGGCCACATTAATCACTATATCCCTATAAAAAACAGCCCACCCCGCATTTGCCTAAGCAACGGGAATGAGCTGTTGTTCTGTTCTGTTCCGTTCTGTCGGTCTATAGGAAGCGGAATTGCGCTTCGATCAGACCGTTGTATACCCCATCACGGGATGTCAACTCATGATGGTTTCCTTCTTCTTTAATCTCTCCGTGATCGAGAACGACTATTTTATCCGCATGGCGGATGGTAGAAAGTCTGTGCGCTACGATAAAGGAGGTTCGGCCTTGAAGCAGGATTTTGAGTGCCTCCTGGATCTTCAGCTCTGTCTCCGTATCAATGCTGGCAGTTGCCTCATCCAGGATTAGAATACGCGGATTTGCCAAGAGCGCCCGGGCGAAGGAGAGAAGCTGACGTTGTCCCATCGACAACGCGCTGCCGCGCTCTTCCACCTCTGTCTCATACCCACCGGGCAGCTTCATGATGAAGTCGTGGGCATCCACGGCTTTTGCAGCATTTTCCACTTCTTCATCTGTAGCCTCCAGACGGCCAAAACGGATATTATCCCGAATCGTTCCCGAGAAAATAAAGGTATCTTGCAGCACGATTCCGATCTGCCTTCGCAGGCTGTCTAACGTAACCCCGCGGATATCTTCACCGTCTATCGTGATTCGGCCGCTTTTGATATCATAAAACCGGCCAATCAGGTTAATGATCGTACTTTTACCAGAACCTGTATGACCTACGAGCGCGATCGACTGTCCTGCTTTTACATCCAGATCAATACCTTTTAATGCAGCCCGGCCTTTTTCATATTCAAAAATGACCTTCTCAAAGTTAATATCCCCACGAATCGTTCCCATTGGCTTAGCACCAGGATTATCTTGAACCGCAGGTTGCTCATCCAAATATTCAAAGATCCGTTCCGAGGAAGCCATTGCCACAAGCAGCTGATTGTACATCTGCCCAAGGCGATTAATCGGGTCCCAGAAGTTGCTGACATAAGAACTGAATGCTACCAGCATACCTACTGTGAGTTCTCCAGATTGGATCAGATAAGCCCCCAGCCAAAAGAGGATCATTGTCCCAAAACCACCTGTGACCTCAATAATCGGACCGAACGCCTGGTTCATCGCAGAGGCTTTGTTCCAGGATTTTTTGCTGTCGGTATTCATAACATCGAAATAATTCATATTTTCTTGTTCTTGGGTGTAGGCTTGTGTGACTCTGATTCCCTGAATCGATTCATTTAAATGAGAATTAATTCTGGAGTTCTTCATCCGCACATCCTGCCAAGCGATCCGAATCTTTTGGCGCAGCTTAGTTGAAACAAAGAACATAATCGGAACCGTAACCATTACTGCAAGACCTAGCTTCCAGTTGATCACTAGCAGAATAATGGTAATCCCCATAAGCTGCACGCAGTCGATCATCAGATTGACAACCCCGTTTGTGAACAAATCCTGCAAAGAGTTGATATCATTGGTTACCCGCACTAATACCGAACCTGCCGGACGTTTATCAAAGAAGTTAAAGGAGAGCTTCTGAATATGCTTGAACAAATCTGAGCGCAAATCATAAATCACTCTTTGGCCTATGATGTTCGTGTATTTAATCCGGTATACTCCCGCAATCCATTGAATCAGATATAAGACGATTACCCCTGCTGTAAGCGAATATAGCAGAGATAAGCTGGGATTCCCCACCTTTGGTGCAATCGCACGGTCAATAGCTAAACTTGTTAGGAACGGGACGGTCAACTTCGTGATAGTTCCCAGAATCATCATGATGGACACCAATGGAAGCATCTGCTTTGCATAAGGCTTCATGTACCCGAACAGTCTGGTAAATTGCTTCCAGTCAAAAGCCTTATCGATGACATCATCATCTTTATATACAAAACGTTCATCCAGCTCTTGCTGCTCGGCTGCTTTATTTTTTGCTCCCGTAGCGGTCATTGGTTTGGCTTCAAGTTTCATATGCCTCACTCCTCCCCTCTTCCGGTCGCTCTGGCCAGATAATCAGCATACTGTATCCGGTATACATCCTGATAAGGACCCGGCACTTCAATTAGCTCTTTATGGGTACCACGCTGCTGTACATGACCTTCGTTCATGACGATAATCTGATCCGCATGGCGCAAGGAGGAGATCCGATGGGCAATAATAAGTGTAGTGCGCCCCTTCATGACCTCTTGGAATCCGGCTTGAATCTCGTGCTCCGTCTCCATATCGACAGCGCTGGTCGCATCATCGAGGATAAGAATCCGCGGATTCTTAAGCAGGGCTCTAGCGATGGCAATCCGTTGCTTTTGTCCACCGGAAAGACCCATTCCGCGCTCACCCACCACAGTGTCATAACCATCTTCCATCTCCATGATGAAATCATGGGCTTTGGCAAGTTGTGCAGCTCGGATAATTTCTTCCATGCTTACATTTTTCAACCCATAGGAGATGTTGTTGCGAATTGAGGAGGAGAACAGGAAGGTCTCCTGAAAGACCGTCGCGATCTGTGAACGCAAGCTGCGAACATTGTATTCTCTGATGTCCATCCCATCCAGTGTGATGCTGCCTTCATTAACGTCATAAGCACGCATCATCAGCTGTGTAATGGTCGATTTACCAGAGCCCGTTCCTCCAAGGAACCCTATAACCGCACCAGATTTAGCCTCAAAATCAATGTCTGTAACCGCAGGCATTTTGTTTCCATAAGCAAATGTGACGTGATTAAACGCTACATCTCCCTTAACCTCAGAAGGTACCAGTTCACGGGCGTTCTCTTTATCCTTCACATCAATATTCTGATTAAGTACTTCCAATACACGTTCTCCCGATGCTTTGGACTGTGTATAGTTATTAATATGGAATCCAAGACCCCAAATCGGTCCAATGATGTACCAAATTAAGCTGAAAAAAGCAACCAGTTCGCCCAGTGACATTTTCCCCTTAATAACTAACGTTCCGCCTACTCCAAGCAGAATAGCTGCACTGATCGATGCTAAAAACTCCATCGCTGGAAAAAACTTACTCCAGAGCTCAGCAGCAAAAATCTGGTTATTCTTATAACGTTCGTTACGGTGCGAGAATTTCTCTACTTCATGAGCCTCTCTCGCAAACGATTTGACGGTGCGCACACCCGTGATATTCTCCTGTACAGCCGTAGTCAGAGAACTGAGCGCAAGGCGCATCTCTTGAAAGGCCGGGTGAATCTTAGACTCAAATTTTAGCGCAATAAACGCCAGGATTGGCATCGTAATCAAAGTTACTAGAGTAAGCTGCCAATTGAGTGAGAACATCATAATCGAACCAAAAATGACCATAAAAAAGACATTAAGCAACTGAGCAAAACCGAAACCGATAAAGTTACGAATCGCTTCCAAATCTCCGGTTAGTCGGGACATCAAATCCCCAGTTTTCGCGGTATCATAATAACGGAAAGATAGGAATTGCAGCTTCTCATAACAAGCATTACGCAGCCGGTATGCAAGAAAGTTACCTAGCCGTCCTCCAAAAAAACCATGTGCAAACTGCAGGCATGCTTTTACTATTACTACAGCTAACACGCTCAATGCGAGCACTGGCACCTCTGTAAACTTAAGTGGCACAATAACATCATCGATCAGCTTTCTTAACAAATTGGGGGTAATCAGCCCCACTGCAGTTGCAGCGGCCAAACATATAATCGAAAGAATCAGAAAATGCAGCTTCTCTCGATAATAACCGCGCAGTTGCCTGAGAACATCCATATCTCTCCTCCTTAAGGCTTACCTAGTAAGCGTTTTTTTGTATAAAGCAAATGTTACATCGTAAGCTAGCTTTTTTTAGCGCTTACAATTTAGTGACTTTATGCAGTGTATCATCCATAATTTAATGCGGCAAAGGGGAGAATTGCGCGTTTTTGCGGTTATTTCGGAAAAAAGCAGCATCTACATGATATAAAGGACCCTCGTTATCTTAAAATGCTCGTGTTTCCTCCTTAATCCTGATGAATAAAGAATCTACATGAATATTGTAATCATCGTGTAATATTAGGAGGACCTTTATTCGGTTTTTTGCATAATTATTGGAATTTATTTCGGGTTTCGAAGAGTTCACTTTTTCGCCGTCTTAAATTTGCCTCAGATGTAAAACTTTTACCACAATTTACCGTAATATAGTAATACAACACTTTTTACTTATATTATGGAGGGGAACTATATTGAAAAAGCAGCTTATTTTATATTGTATTATCGCCATTATCCTTCTCTCAGGGTGTAGCAATACAAATAACAATAACCCTACGGACGCAAACACAGCGATCAACGAATCTAAAAACTTGTTTAATTTCGGGGAAATTTCCTCAAAAGCAGATACAGCAGCACCCTCACCTGAAAAAACGCTAAGAGAAATAAGCAATTTTGTTATTGCCGACATTTGGAATGTAGGGTTTGTAGATGTTATCTCATACACTAGAAGTGGTACAAGCAGTACAGGAGCGAGCATGGACATAGACTTTACGGTCGAACAGCTTGGCAAAGCCATGGAAGAGAAAAAAGAATACGATACATATATGAACAAGTTAGATACTAAGTATGATTCTATTAAGAAAATATGGGCCAAGCTTTCACCAGAAATTGATCTTTTATATAAGCAGATCCAGGAGACACCTCCAAAAGCAAACGATGACAGCTTAACACTTGATGCAGGTAAATTTAATCAATATTCAGAGGCTTTTAATAAAGAAGTGAATGATCTGGCAAAACAGTAGCCTTTACTATATAAAAAACCCCGCCAATGATTTGGTGCCATTCTATTCTTTCTCTCATAAAATATAAAATCAACAATGAGAGGTTAGGTGAATAGGATGAGTATACAGTTTCTTGATATGCGGATTTCACAGGGCAGCACTATGGATGCACAAAGTCTTAATTTGGTTCGTTCAGGTGCAGTTTTCGGTGACATTGGACTTCAGACAGTAAATGTTACCCCTGCCAATGCAGGCTTAGTGAGAGTCACATTGAATGCTTTTGCCAGACTTAGTGTTGATGTCAGCATTATAGTTCAGAATGATGTTACTTTTAGTATTTACCGCAATAATGTATTAATTTTCAGTACAACCTACCCCGGAACCATTAATAATACAACGACCCAATATGAAATGGTTGGAATCACCGCTGTCGACTATCCGCCTTCGACCGATGTGCTTACTGGCCAGATCCAATACACCATTGTAGCATCAGCGATTAGAACGGCATCTCTGGGAGCCAGATCCTTCAGTGGAATTGCCGTTGCCGGAAATGGATAATTGAAAATATTAAAGGTAAGTCCCCGGAGCATTCGGGGATTTTTTCAATTGTGCCCATAAAAAAGCATCCGCAGAAAAATATCTACGGATGCTTTGAAGAAATATAAGCGTTAGGAGGACGGGCCTCCATTCATAAGCGCTCTTATTAACCGATTGAACCTTCCATCTCGAACTTGATCAGACGGTTCATTTCGACCGCATATTCCATCGGCAGTTCTTTTGTGAACGGCTCGATGAAGCCCATGATGATCATTTGAGTCGCTTCAGCTTCTGTGAGGCCACGGCTCATCAGGTAGAACAGTTGCTCCTCAGAAACTTTAGACACGGTTGCTTCATGTTCAAGAACGATGTTATCGTTCATGATTTCATTGTAAGGAATAGTATCCGAAGTGGACTCATTATCCAAAATCAGCGTATCACATTTAATGTTCGATTTCGCACCTTCTGCTTGACGGCCGAAGGAAGCTAGACCACGGTAAGTTACTTTACCGCCATGTTTACTGATGGATTTCGATACAATGGTGGATGTTGTATCTGGAGCCAAATGGATCATCTTGGCACCCGCATCCTGATGCTGGTCTTTACCTGCTACCGCGATGGATAGTACTGAACCTTTAGCACCACGTCCTTTAAGAACAACCGCAGGATATTTCATGGTCAGCTTGGAACCGATGTTACCATCGACCCATTCCATGGTAGCATTCTCTTCTGCAACCGCACGTTTGGTAACGAGGTTGTAGATGTTTGGAGCCCAGTTCTGGATTGTGGTATAACGAACGCGGGCGTTCTTCATACACAAGATTTCAACAACCGCACTGTGCAGAGAGTTCGTGCTATAGATTGGAGCAGTACATCCTTCTACGTAGTGCACGAAGCTGTCTTCATCAGCAAGGATCAAAGTACGTTCGAATTGTCCCATGTTCTCGGAGTTAATACGGAAGTAAGCCTGCAAAGGAACTTCACATTTCACACCTTTAGGAACATAGATGAAGCTGCCGCCTGACCAAACTGCACTGTTAAGTGCGGCAAACTTATTATCGGTTGGAGGGATGATCGTCCCGAAATATTTTTTCAGAAGCTCTGGGTGCTCACGCAATGCAGTGTCGGTATCTGTAAAAATAACCCCTTGATCTTCAAGGCTCTTCTGCATGCTGTGATAGACTACCTCAGATTCATATTGTGCCGATACGCCGGCGAGGAACTTCTGTTCCGCTTCCGGAATCCCCAGCTTGTCAAAGGTTTCTTTGATTTCGGAAGGAACTTCTTCCCAAGTCTTCCCTTGCTTCTCTGAAGGTCTTACATAATATTGAATATCCTCGAAGTCCAAATCATCCATATTGCCGCCCCATGTAGGCATTGGCATTTTACGGAACTGCTCCAAAGATTTCAAGCGGAAGTCAAGCATCCACTGTGGTTCATTTTTGATCGCTGAAATTTCTTTAACAATTTCGGCCGTCAAACCTTTACCAGACTGGAATATCGACTTATGCTCATCACGGAACCCGTACTGGTATTCTTCCATATCAGGCGCTTTCTTAGCCATGGTGTCAGCCTCCTTGTTCTACTGTTATTTATGTTGCTCTTCTTCGTCAATTCCTTTACGAAGTGCGTTCCAAGCCAGTGTTGCGCATTTGATCCGCGCAGGGAATTTATTCACACCCGAAAGGGCTTCAATGTCTTCGTAATCTCCAAAATCCACGTCTTCACCCTTCATCAGTAAGGAGAAGTTATCGGCCAGTTCAAGCGCACGTTCAACCGTTTGTCCTTTGATCGCCTCAGTCATCATCGAAGCCGACGACATACTGATCGAACAGCCTTCACCATTATAACGGGCATCCTTTACGATTCCATCCTCTACCTTAAGCTGAAGAGTAATACGGTCACCACAGGTTGGGTTATTCAGTTCAATTTTTAGAGCATCATCTTCAAATGAACCGCGATTTCGAGGACTTTTATAATGATCCATAATTACGCGTCTGTATAAGTCATCCAAGTTCATAGCTGAAGTACTCCTTTGTCTTGATTAAAGCGTCCACCAGTCGATCTACATCCTGCTCAGTATTATACAGATAAAAGCTTGCACGTGCTGTAGAGCTGGCTTCCAGCCAGCGCATCAGCGGCTGACAGCAGTGATGACCAGCGCGGATGGCAATACCTTCCGCATCTAGCACTGTAGCGACATCATGCGGGTGAACGTCACCCAGATTAAAGGTGACAACGCCGACTTCACGATTCCGAGGACCATAAATGTTCAGACCCTCGATCTCTGACAGACGTTGCTCTGCATACGCTGCAAGAGCTTTCTCATGGCGGTGTATCTCATCCAATCCGATTTCTTGTAAGAAATCAATGGCTGCACCTAAACCAACAGCACCAGCTATGATCGGCGTACCGCCTTCAAACTTCCAAGGCAGTTCTTTCCATGTGGATTCATAAAGACCCACATCATCAATCATCTCGCCACCGAATTCGACGGGCTCCATGGCTTCGAGAAGTGCTCTCTTGCCATACAAAGCGCCAATTCCGGTTGGTGCAAGCATTTTATGACCAGATAGTGCATAGAAATCACAATCCAGATCCTGCACATCGACCTTCATATGTGGTGTGCTTTGTGCACCATCTACGACAATTACTGCACCATGACGATGAGCAATAGCCGCAAGCTCTTTAATAGGATGAGTTACTCCCATAACGTTGGATACATAAGCGATAGCAACGATCTTGGTTTTATCCGTAATCGTCTGCTCGGCAGCTTCCAACGTAACCGTTCCATCAGGTTGCAACGGTATATATTTTAATGTAGCACCTGTCTTCTTAGCGAGCTGCTGCCATGGAATCAGATTACTATGATGCTCCATTAATGTGATGACGATTTCGTCGCCTTCACCCACAGCAGAGGGTCCGTAAGAAGAGGCCACAATATTTAATGCTGTAGTCGTTCCGCGTGTAAAGATAATTTCTTTAGTGCTGCGGGCGTTAATAAAATTAGCTAGCTTCTCCCGGGCTCCCTCGTAGGCATCGGTTGCTCGGCTGCCTAAAGTATGGACGCCACGGTGTACGTTGGCGTTATCCCACTCATAATACGACTTGACCGCCTCAATCACTTTCCGAGGCTTCTGTGAAGTAGCAGCACTGTCCAGATAGACTAGTGGATGTCCGTTCACATTTTGGTTCAGTATGGGAAATTGCTCCCGGATGGCGTTGCTAATCATTGCACTAACTTCCTTTCCACAAGAGATTGGAGCTGATTGCGCAGTCCCTCCAGTGGAATTTGTGACACAACAGGAGCCAAGAAGCCGTAGATGATCAGAGTCTCTGCATCATGCCGTGTAATTCCGCGGGACATTAGGTAAAAGACTTGCTCGTGATTGACCTGTCCTACGGAAGCGGCATGGCCGGCTGTAACATCATCTTCATCAATAAGCAGGATCGGATTGGCGTCACCACGGGCTTTTGGACTCAGCATCAATACTTTTTCCGTTTGCTGGCCATCCGCTCTAGTAGCACCTTTCTCAATCTTGGTGATTCCGTTGATGATAGAAGTAGCAGAATCACGCATAACTGCACGAGTGATCATATCACTTGGTGTGCTTTTGCCAAAATGCTGAGCTTGAGTGGTGTAATTCAGTTTCTGTGATCCCGTACCTACTGCAATTACTTTAGCGTCGGAGCTAGAACCGTTGCCTTTAAGCACAGACTTGGTATCACTCGCAGTATCTCCGTAGTTCATCTCACCAACGATCCATTCGATGACTCCGTCATTCTCAACAACAGCCCGGCGATAAGTTACATCTGTAGTATCTACACCAAGCTGATGCACTGTAGCATACCGAACTTTAGCGCCAGCGCCCACGAATACCTCTACCGCACCATTGTGTAGTCCAGCTTCTTCTTTATCCGATACGTAGTTGTCTACATAGGTTACGGAACTGTTAGTATCAGCTACGACCAGAATGTGTGGAACAAAAGTAGCTTCCGCATCATCCGTTAACAGCACTGCTTGAAGCGGAGTTTCAATAACAACATTCTTAGGAACATAGAGGAATACTCCACCATTCCACAATGCAGCATGAAGCGCTGCGATAGAATGCTCGTCTGGCTGAATGGCTTTATGCAGGTAACGTTGAACCAAATCTCCGTGTTCTTTAACAGCTGTCTGTAGATCTGTAAAAATAACACCCTGTTCTGCAAGCTCAGGAGCGATACGTGTATATACTGCACCAGAGTTGCGTTGAATAATCAGGCTGCCTTCCTCCTGATCCTTGATCAAGGAAGAAATAGATGCAGGTGCATCACTTAGCGAAGCAAAAGGTTCACTTGCTTTATAGCTACCATAATTATTGACATTCCAACGATCAATCCGTGTCTTCTCTAATTTAGGCAGTGTCAGAGTAGCTGCCAATTCTAGTGCCTTCAAGCGGCTTTCTTTCAGCCAACCCGGTTCGCCGCTGCTGTGCGATAATTCGCTCAAGCGTTCGGCATCCACCGGAAGAATGGTCTGTGTCGTCATAGTGGTCTCCTCCTTCCTGGCGTTTCTTACGCTTCTTGCCCTACAGTTTCATCTTCAATTCCAAGTTCTTCTTTAATCCATTCATAACCCTCTGCTTCCAGACGCTGTGCAAGCTCTGGACCACCGGATTTCACGATTCTACCTTGCATCATAACGTGAACATAATCAGGTTTGATGTAGTTCAAAAGACGTTGATAGTGGGTAATAACTAAGAAGCCGCGTTCTTCGCTCCGCATGGAGTTTACGCCTTCAGCTACAATTTTCAAAGCATCAATATCAAGACCGGAGTCAATTTCGTCCAAGATCACGATTTTTGGATCCAGCATCATCATTTGTAGAATTTCATTACGTTTCTTCTCACCACCGGAGAAGCCTTCGTTCAAGTAACGGTGTAAAAACTCAGGGTTCATATCTAGTTCTTTCATCTTTGCTTCCATTTGGCGAATAAAACGAATCAACGAGATTTCGCTTCCCTCTTCACGACGGGAATTAATGGCAGAACGCAAGAAGTCGGAGTTAGTTACTCCAGAGATTTCGCTTGGATATTGCATTGCAAGGAAAAGACCTGCACGTGCGCGTTCATCAACAGCCATCTCCAGAAGATCTTCACCATCAAGAGTTGCAGTTCCATCAGTTACTTCGTATTTAGGATGACCCATTAGCGCCGAAGCCAAAGTACTTTTACCTGTACCGTTTGGTCCCATGATGGCGTGAATTTCGCCACCTTTCATTTGAAGGTTAATCCCCTTCAAAATTTCTTTTCCCTCAATCGTCGCTTTAAGACCCTCAATGACAAATTCTGCTGCCATAATATTATTCCCTCCATTGATCGATTTGCGAAATCAAAAGTTGTATTGAAACAGGATAATCCTGATTCCCAGCACAATTAGATTTTCTATCACATTATAATTATTATAAATTGAATCACAATGATTATCAATGATTCTCACTAATTTTATATCAAACCTTGTTTTTTTACAAATTTCTCTTTAGCTAATCACTTGTGACTCAGAGAAGATTTTCATTAAGTATAAGACTAACGCAAAAATAAGACTTCCCGCAGGAAGCCTTATTCAAACTGCTTAATGATTAGCTAAGAAATGAACGTAGCATCCATTGGTGTTTCTCCAGATCACTACGGATTTTAATGAACATATCTGAGGTTGGCTGATCCTTGGTTTCTTCGGCAAGCTCGATGCCTTCTGTCAGCTCTTCAGAGATGGTGGCGAAGTCTTCAATCAGAGACTGAACCATTCCCCGTGTATCTTCCTTACCTGTAGCTTCTTGAATTGTAGCTAATTCCAAATATTCTTTCAATGTTGCTGCCGGACTGCCTTTGATGGTTAGCAAGCGTTCTGCTACTTCATCCATGTGAAGGGTTACCTCATTATATAATTCCTCAAATTTCACATGAAGGGAGAAAAACTGTTCTCCTTTGACATACCAATGAAAGTTATGAATTTTTACGTACAAGACATTTAAGTTAGCAACCTGACGATTCATGATCTGTTCCAGTGAAGTTGTATTTACTTTATTCGATGCTTTAGCCATGAGATGATCCCTACCTTATCCATTATATTTACCGGTTACTATTTCCTTCGTCCGGTAGTAACTTGTCTATTCTTAATTTACCCTTTTACCTGTAATACGAAACAAGGAGAAGCCTTCCATAACACCTTTATTTGTTCTAGCATTAGCATAGACACACCCGATTATGCTTAAATGTGAATACTTGCACACAAACAAAAAGGGCCTAAGCCCCGTTTGTTTGGAATTGTTAAATTTTCCGGTCAGACCATAAGAAGTAACGCTTCCGCACCCGTCATACCTGGTACGATGCCAAGACTCTCTGCTTCTATCGTTACAGACTCCAACGGGGCAGCTAAAAGCTGGGCAAGCGTCCGTACACCCACCGCACGAGCTGCGATGATATGCCGGTCACTAAGTGTTTCATTGAGGAGACCGACATCCAGTGCACCGCACATAATATAACCTCGGTTCGTGCTGATGGAGAGCAGTGTAGTTTTGGGAAGCTTAACCTCTACCCCGATCAGCGTATGTTCACCTACTGTAATAGGCTCCATAGTAACCAATAGCAGCACCTCCTTTTTTTCACTATCCACGTTGTATATGTATGCTAATTTTCCTGTGGGTGTGCTGACGGTAGTCCTATGCCTAGTATAAAATGCAGTATAATAGTCCCTATTCCAGTAGTCCTGGGTATATGAATATTGCATGTTTAATGTTATAGTTAATTACATTCCTGTAACCATTCAGAGATGTTCTAAACGAAAAGCTGGGGGATTTATGGACGAGAAACTACAACGCACAGACGGCAATTATTTATTTAACGTCGACATCCTGATTAATGCCCGTACCAACCCGCTTGCACTGCAATTTCTGCTCGAAATGTTGAACAATAATGACCATATCACAGATTTCAACATTAACTCCGGTCTTGAATTAGGGAGAACCATTGACAGCTTGCTACGCTCCGCTAAACTAGCTTTGAATCAAAACTCTGCTCCTCCCATTTCATTAAAGCTGCCTCCAAAATCTACGAAGAAGCAGCTGGATACACCGATAAAAAAACAGGCAGAAACGCCTGCACAGCAAACGGCCATTGAGACGCCAGCTGATGCATACGGGAAGATTCGTCAGTATATTCAGAATAATCAATTGGTACGTTTACGAGCGAACCGGTACGGGAAACAAGTGTCCATGCCCTGTCGTATTTTAAACTTTGATGAAGCAGCCAACTCTATAAGTGTCTACCATGTGGATGAGAAGCAGGTGTACAGCTTTAATCTAAATGAAATCGACGAGTTTCTGTAAGCGCATGCGTTACAAGCAAATAAGCACCCTCCCTCTTTGGGAATAGGTGCTTATTGGTCTTTCTTTTCCTAACAACTAAGACGACGTTTTACGTGAAAATCCTTCTATCGCAAGGCATAACCAGCCAATTATAAAGCATACCCCACCGATAGGTGTAATCGCTCCTAGCACCTTAATTCCGGAGATACTCAGAACATACAAACTGCCAGAGAACAAAATGGTACCTGCAATTAACAATCGACCCGCCCAACGTAATCGGGCACTTTCGCCCCATTGGCCCACAGCCAGTGCGATGAGAATTACCCCCAGCGCATGTACCAAGTGATACTGCACGCCAGTCTCATATACCTTCATATAGTCTTCACTGATAACTGGTTTTAGTAGATGGGCACCGAAAGCACCAATTCCTACTGCCAGCATTGCTAGCACAGCCCCCCAGGCCATAAATTTCCGTTGCAAATGATTACACCCCCTTAATTTTAGACTCATTCTATCATAACGTAATGCCAGCTCCTATTTCCAGCAGTCATTTTTTAATTTGCCTCATTCAGGGGTTGCTTTTTTAGCATCAATATGAAAAAGTGGATATTAACAACATTTTCATTCTAATCTCTCAAGGAGTGCAAACCATGGACTTAAATTCTCTGTCAAAATCAGACGTACCTGCGGCAGAGGTAGGAAATCCCAGCCCTCATCCGGATTACCCAAGCGCTGATTTATCGTCTACGCATCAAAAAGTAGAACATGATCTTCAACATTCTGGACCTGGTATTGCTTCATTCATTATCTGTCTCGTGTCGATCATCGGCTACGCAGCCATCTTTATCTCTATTATAATGAAGTCTTCTTCATTGGTTAATGAGAATTCCGAACTATTAAGCCAGTCCTCGCAATTCATAATGCTTCTAGGATTAACGGTTATTATTCTGGCTGCTCTTAATGTAATCGGTGTAGTCATCGGCATCATTGGGCTTTCCATTCGGAAACGCCGCAAGGTGTTTGGCATTATTGGCACGATAGTCAATGGTGTTATTATCTTACTCTTTATGCTGCTTATTACAACCTTTCTAGTCAATGCAGGAACGCTTTAAGCTTCTTTTAAACATGCTAACTTCATTAAAAAGGGTATCCCAACAACTTTGAGCTGTTGTGGGGATACCCTCATTTTATGTATGAAGCTAAAATCTGCATCGGGGAGTCCTCATCGTCATCCGCGGCTTGCGGACTCAGATGACGTTATTTACGGATTTTCGCCCTTTGGAGCAGAGTTTCGGACCCCAGTGACGCTATTGCATCGAAAAAGGTTCATATTGGGCGCTTTTTATGGCAATAGCTGCGATGGGGTCCGATAGTAATTCAAATATCGGAAAAAGCTGCGTATAAGGGCCGCTGGGTCCGATGATACTAATTCCTATGATACTAATTCCGATGATGCTAATTCCGATAATGCTAATTCCGATAATGCTGGATCCTATCCCTCATCCGCGGCTTGCGGACTCAGATGGCGTTATTTACGTTTTTTACGCCTTTGGAGCACAGTTTCGGACCCCAGTGACGCTATTGCATCGAAAAAGGATCCTATTGGGCGCTTTTCATGGCAATAGCTGCTATGGGGTCCGATAGTAATTCAAATATCGGAAAAAGCTGCGTATAAGGGCCGCTGGGTCCGATGATGCTGAGTCCAATATAGGGGCTACCAGTTCCGTTAGTGTGCTACTAGATCCGTTAGTGGGGCTGCTAGATCCGTTAGTGGGGCTACTAGTTCCGTTAGTGGTGCTACTAGATCCGTTAGTGGGGCTACCAGTTCCGTTAGTGGGGCTGCTAGATCCATAATGGTGCTACTAGATCCATAGTGGTGCAGCTAGGTATGCGTACTGTGATCGACCAAACAAAGTTTAGTGTTTTGAGCAAGAACTATGCTTAACAAATACGAGGGCGTCCCAGCAACCACTATATGATTGCTGAGACACCCTCTATTAATTTGCAAATCAATACATTCAATTATTTTGCTAGAGCCAGCTTTGTCAGCACACGCTGCTTGATGGACGGATCGCCCTCCACTGCTTTTTCCACATATTCAATAACTACGGAATCATCCGAATTCAAAGTGTCGAGTATGCTCTCCATTCCAGCTGAAATCTCAAAAGCGGTTGGACCTTCTTTTGTCGCAATCTCAACGGAATGACTATCAATTTGTCCGATATAAACGGCTGTCATTTTTATTGTTTTACCTTCAGCTTTTGGAGTAGAACTAGGTTTAGCTGTGCTCGGATTTTCGGTTGGTGTGGCTGTACTTGGGTTCTCAGTGGGTACGGGAGTGCTTGGAGCTTCTGTAGGCTCAGCAGTGCTTGCGCTCTCGGTTGGTGTTGGAGAAGGTGTTGCAGTCGGTTCTCCTGAAGTCTGTGCCGAATTATTCCCACCGCAAGCGGTTAAGGCAAATGTTAAGGCAGCAATCGCTGCTATGGCGGGTAATGAACGTTGTTTTTTCATGTTGAGTGCCTCCTCTATGTGGCGATTATTTTCAAAGTCATCTTCATAAGTATACTCCTATAACGTTAACCACTCTATGAAAGTTTCATATGAAGTAATTTTAGATAACTTCCAGCTTCTATTAGGCATCCGTCGGATGCAGGCTACAGCGGTATTAATACAATAGTGTGAGCCTGATTTATCCCAAAGGAGTGAGCCCCTTGAGAATCGATATCGGCTGTGGATCTAATAAGGAAGCAGGTTATCTCGGGATCGATCGGATCGCGGGTCCTGATGTAGATATTGTCTGTGACATTTGCCAAGAGATTCCTCTCCCTGACAATAGTGCTGAGTTTGTTATGGCTAGCCGTGTACTGCCTTATGTGGACAATTTATTCGCAGCCCTGTCGGAAATTCACAGAATTAGCATCCATAAAGCAGTTGTTTGCATCCTAGCACCCTATGCCCACAGCTTTGCCCATATGTCCAACCCTGCCTTCAAGCAGAAGTTTGACGAATATACCCCCCGGCATTTTACAGGATCCTTCTTCCAGCCTCCATCCGGTCCAGTTTGCCCAGCTATTCCAGACTACCCTGTACCCGCACCACCCTTCGATTATCGGTTGCTGCGGATGGAGTTATTCTATCAGCATCCTTATGAAGATCCGCTTTACGAAACTGAAGAACTAGAAATACTAAAGACCCTTCAAGCAAATGTAGTGCATGAAATCATGTACCATTTTGTCGTAGTCAAGCACAATATCAACGATCAGGAGTTAGAGCTGATGAGCAGAAGCCATTATCCTGAACCTCATGTTCTTGTCGAACGAAGACTTAAATCACAAAACAGACATTTTTTTCTATAATTTTAAGATGGGACATACACTAATACCCATTTTGTGTCATAGGCTAACATACAGGTATTAACTGTGCCGTCCTAGTTATAGGACGGCACACTTTTGATCAAAACCAACCTCGAAGGAGGTGAGAATCATTCCACTAGTCGTACGGGCAACGATCAATGCGACCGGTGCTATCACATTTACCGGCAACACGCTTGGACTTAGCCGCTCCGATACGATCGGAGTGCCAGGGACACTAGACAGCATCGGTGGCTTTACTACTGTTAATACTTCATCAACATTTGGTACCTATCCTAGCGGAACTACTAGTCTTTATACAAGCAACAGTTCAGCAGCCATACTGGTCCTACCCTCAGGCAGTACCGTACTGTATGCGGAGCTAATCTGGGGCGGTACCTATATTAACGGAAATGTAAACCTTAGTTCGGCCATTAACAACCCTGTCTCCTTCATAACCCCTGCCGGCACTACATTCAGTGTTACTCCTGATTCAGCAACGAGCAACGTAGTCGATTTGGGAGGTGGTGCATCAGCATATGTTCGTTCCGCCAACGTGACCAGCATTATCCAACAAGGCGGTGCCGGCACCTACACCACTGGCGGTGTAGTGGGTACGATTGTTATCCCTAGTGATTCTACAGCCAACCATGCGGGCTGGACGCTGGGTGTAATCTACCAAAATACAGCCTTACCTTTTCGCAATATGTCCCTTCGGGCAGGTGCAATACTTGTACAGGCAAACTCAGCTCCGGTATCCACTACAATAACTGGATTTGCCACACCCATTACTGGTGCGCTTGGCGGCAGAGCGTTATTCAGCGCGCAGGAGGGGGATGCCAACCGTTCGGGGGATCAGGCATTATTTGGTCCAACCTCTGCTACACTTGTTGCTTTATCGGGACCTAATAACTTTGCCAACAACTTTTTTGCATCGCAGATTAACAATGATGCAGGTAACCTAAACACAACGGGTACCTTTGGAAACCGCAACCAAATAAACGGAAATCCAGGAACCAACATTATCGGTGGTCGCCAAGGCTGGGATATTACCAATGTTGACGTCTCCGCACGGCTGATAAACAATCAATCTTCAGCCGTATTACAATTAACCACCTCAGGCGATGCTTATGTACTCAACGGTAATGCCATACAGGTTGATATCAATGCTCCAAAAATAAACCTCACTAAAAGCGCTAATGTAGCCGGCCCCATAGTCGGTGATACGGTAACTTATACGGTGACTGTCAGTAATACAGGAACAGCGGGAGCAGCAAGTGTCGTTTTATCAGATGCGCTGCCGGCAGGATCCACTTTTGTACCTGGAAGCGTAGTTGTTGCTGGTGTCTCCAGACCTACTTTTGATATTACAGCAGGAATCTCACTAGGCTCATTAGCTTTAAGCAGTTCAATAACTGTTACATATCAAGCCAAAGTCACTTCATTACCACCAAGTCCGCAAAATATCGCTAATACCGCTAATGCTGCCTTTACATTTCAAAGTGTAGCCGGAGGCCCTATCATGACCGGGGTCATTCCATCTAATACAGTAACCTTACCTGTATATTCACCCGTCCTTAACATTGTGAAATCAGCCAGTACTACCAATGCTACGGTTGGAGATCAGATCACCTATACCCTTCAAATCACTAACACAGGAAATATCGGCGCGGTAACAACACTTACAGATAATATTCCTTCAGGCAGCTCTTATGTCGCAGGTAGCTTCACCGTCAATGGAAATCCTATCGCCGGTAACCCTGCCACAGGGATTGCTATCGGTACGGTTGCCGCCGGTGGCAGTTCTACTGTTCAATTTCGGGTCATCGTGAATAGCCTACCTTCTCCGCCACAGCTGGTCGACCAAGCAAGCGCCGCTTATACGTTTCAAGTTCCAGATGGGCGAACAGTAGCTGGATCTGCCTCGTCCAACATTTTGTCTATTCCAGTTAGAACACCTAATGTTACCGTAGTCAAAAGCGCTGGATTCGCCGACGTAACTGTCGGAGATATACTACTCTATACCTCTGTAATCAGCAACAACGGAATTGCAGCAGTTACCAACGTGTCACTCTCAGATACCATCCCTGCGGGTACATCGCTGGTCCCCGGAAGTGTCACTGTCGCCGGTGTGTCGCAACCCTCAGCTAATCCTGGAACAGGGATTTCTGTCGGTACCATCGCTCCAGGAAGCTCCGTCGCCGTCACTTTTCAGGTCAACGTTATCTCATTACCCAGTCCCGCTCAGCTATTGAATAAATCTAGTGCCTCTTTTAGCTCGGGTGCTTTTACTGGCATTTCAGTCTCAAACACGACGACAACTCCCGTGTATCAGCCTGTAATCCAAATTGCAAAAAGCTCGAACGTTTCCAGTGCAACTGTAGGCGGCAATATTCTTTATACGTTAAATGTGCAGAATTCTGGAAATATCGGGGCGGCTGTAACCCTGAGCGACAATATTCCTTCAGGAAGCACCTTTGTCTCGGGAAGTGTAACTGTTAACGGTGTTGCTAGACCTGCTGACTCTCCACTTACAGGAATTAACTTAGGTACTTTAGCTTCAGGGGCAGCTGTTCCTGTGACCTTCCTTGTCTCTGTGCAATCTCTGCCTGCTCCACCTGTTCTGAATAACCAAGGCAGCAGCAATTACACCTACCAACTGCCAAGTGGAAGATCATTCTCCGGGACCAGTCTATCCAATACCCTAACCATTCCGGTCTCCGCTCCAAACATTACACTAACCAAAACTGCAAATCTAACTAATATAGCAGTTGGAGAAAATCTGACTTATTCAGTCGTAGTGTCCAACCCAAGCAGCGTCACTGTCACTAACGTTGTTGTCTCTGACCCTATTCCTACGGGGGGAGCATTTGTAGCAGGCAGTGTGACTGTCAACGGTTCGACGGTAGCAGCGGCTAACCCAAGTACAGGTATAGCAATCGGAAGTATCGCCGCGGGCAGCTCTGTCACGGTGTCTTTTAGAGTGAATGTCGCTACCTTGCCAAGTCCAGCACAGTTTACAAACAGAGCCAGCGCCTCCTTCACCTCTGGGGCGTTCACCGGTTCTTCGCTCTCAAACACGATAGTAACACCTGTATTTCAGCCCATCCTTAGTATGGTCAAAAGCGCCAATGCAGCACAGGCATCTGTAGGGGGATCTCTCTCATACTCCATCCTGATCAGCAACACCGGGAATATTGCAGCTACTCTATTAGTAACTGATATCCTGCCACCCCAAGCCGTGTTTGACACGAATAGTGTAATTATTGGAGGAACGCCTTTGCCCGGATATAATCCGGCAACTGGCATTCCAGTTGGACCGCTCGCTCCTGGTGACAGTGTCACCGTAAGTTTTCTGGTCACAATCACAGCCCTGCCTCCATCACAAGTATTGCTGAACTCTGCTTCAGCGACATATAATTTCACCCTTCCAGACGGGCGTCAGCTCGGTGGAAATGTAGTGTCCAATACGCTCTCTGTCCCAGTGTCTGCCCCTAACGTCAGTGTTGTAAAAAGCGTAAACGCTGCTACTGCTGTTACTGGTGATATCCTTACCTTTACCTCTGTATTGACCAACAACAGTATTGCAACAGTAAGCAATATCATTCTCAGCGATCCTCTGCCTGAGAATGTAGCTTTTATTCCCGGAACCGTAATTGTAAGTGGCACTCCCCTGCCGCTAGCAGTTCCGTCCGCCGGCATTCCAATCGGTAGTTTGAGCCCTGGCGCCACAGCTACCGTAACATTCGAGGTGAGGATAACAATGCCGATACCATCACAGATTAACAATCAGACGTCTGTCAGTTTTACATCCGGTGTATTCTCCGGTTCTTCTTCATCTAATATCACAACTACACCAGTTATTCAGCCCCAAATCTCCTTAGTAAAAAGTGCCGCTGATGGAGACGGCGATTTCGATGCTCTAGTCGTCGGTGATTCTGTCATCTACACAGTGATTGTTAGCAACGCAGGTAATTTGGCTGCAAATTTAACACTAACTGATAACATCCCAGCAGGTACTGTCTTCGTTCCTAATAGTGTCATAGTGGGTGGTATGCCTCAACCTGGTTCAGCCCCAGATACAGGGATAGCTGTAGGAAATGTCGCTCCTGGTGCCAGTATTGCTGTCAGCTTCACCGTTGATATCATCTCCTTACCTACACCTCAGCAGATTAGTAATCAGGCTTCCGCAAGCTTTACCTTTACTCCGCCTGACGGTAGACCGTTATCTGGGACTGCTGTGTCTAACACTGTCACATTACAAGTCTCTGCTCCTAACATTGTCGTTACCAAGAGCACCACTTCAACATCAGTTGCTGTTGGTGAAACGGTCACTTACAACGTCAATATAACTAATAATGGTATAGAATCTGTTACTAGCGTCTTGCTGAGTGATCCTACACCGGCAGGGAGTACTTTTGTAACAGGCAGCGTATCGGTCAACGGAGTTCCATTCCCGAACTTGAGTCCTGCTTCGGGGATATCTATCGGCACTCTAGCAGCCGGTGCTTCAGCGCTGGTTACTTACAGTGTTACTGTTACCTCTGTCCCTCCTACAGCTTCACTCATCAATCAGGCATCCGTTACCTTCACTTCAGGCGTTATTTCAAGCTCCACTTTTTCTAATACTGTTACAGTCCCTGTGTTCCAGCCGAACATTGCCGTAGTCAAGAGTGCTAGTACAGCCAATGCCACGGTTGGCGATTCAGTTAGCTACACACTGACAGTGAGTAACACAGGAAACTATGCTGCTAATTTAACACTGACGGATAATATTCCTGCAGGTACCACTTTCGTTCCGAATAGTGTGCTCATCAACGGCCTCCCTTTAGCGCAAGCGGATCCTTCCACCGGAATTGCAGCTGGAATAATACAGCCTGGAGGAACCACCGTAGTCATTTTCACGGTTGACATCACTTCATTGCCTAGTCCTCAGCAACTGGTCAATCAAGGAACCGCAGCATTCAGCTTCACCTTACCCGACGGACGTACACTTAATGGGTCTGCACTCTCTAACACCGTCACTATTCCTGTCTCCTCACCTAATATTGCTGTAGTTAAAACTACAACCACAACATCAACTACGGTCGGTGACACTATCACCTATTCCATAGCTTTAACTAATAACGGTATTGCCACTGTAAATAATGTGGTCTTCACAGACGCACTTCCTGCTGGTACTACATTTGTGACAGGCAGCGTGCTTGTGGACGGTGTGCCTCGTACAGGAGTTAGCCCATCTACTGGAGTAACCTTAGGCAGCATAGCACCTGGTGTAACCGTAACTGTTGCTTTTACCGTAAATGTAGTTTCACTGCCGGCTACCGGATTGTTAAACAATCAGTCAACGGTCAGTTTCACCTCAGGTGTTGTCTCGAATGTAGCTTTCTCAAATATCGTCTCCACACCTGTCTATCTGCCTATCCTTGCAGCAGTAAAAAGCTCCAATTCAGTCAATGCTACCGTTGGGGATACGATTACTTATACTATCAATGTGACCAACACAGGTAACTACGGTGCTTTAGCAACCCTGAGTGATACCATTCCTGCGGGTACAACGTTTATTCCAAACAGTGTACTCATTCAAGGCGCTCCTGCTCCAGGAGCAGACCCGGCTGCTGGCATACCACTGGGTGTAATCTCCGCGAACGGAAGCCTGTCTGTGATCTTCTCAGTTCTTATCACAACATTGCCGGCAAGCCAACAGCTGCTCAATCAAGCTTCGGTCGCGTTTGCATATACGCTTCCGGATGGACGGACATTTAACAGTTCGATCAATTCCAATACGACAACAATATCAGTATCCTCACCGAACGTTGTCATCACTAAATCTTCGACAGCTACCGATGCCGTTGTTGGCGATACCATCACTTATAATCTCACTGTTACCAACAGCGGAATAGCAAATATCAGTAACGTTAACCTCAGTGATCCAATACCTGCGGGCTCTACCTTTGTCGCTGGCAGTGTGACCGTAGATGGCACTCCACGCCCTAGCGCCAATCCAGCGAGCGGCATCTCGCTCGGCACGCTTGCGCCAGGCGCATCTTTCCAAGTCTCATTCAACACAATTGTCAATGTGCTCCCTAATCCTGCAACGCTTAGTAATCAGGCTTCTGTCAGTTTCACCTCTGGCGCATTTTCAGGCTCCTCATTCTCAAATACACTAGTAATTCCGGTATATCAACCTATTATTGTAGTTGTCAAAGGGGCGGACAGAACCGCCGCAACTGTCGGAGATACGATTACTTACTCCTTGAATGTGACGAATACTGGTAACCTCATCGCAAATGTAGTTATCACCGA
This sequence comes from Paenibacillus sp. FSL L8-0333, assembly GCF_037965665.1. NCBI lineage: Bacteria > Bacillati > Bacillota > Bacilli > Caryophanales > Paenibacillaceae > Paenibacillus > Paenibacillus sp. FSL L8-0333. The sequence continues at coordinate 1,994,162 of NZ_CP150186.1, read as the reverse complement.
TACCATCCCTAACGGAGCTGTCTTTGTTCCAAACAGCGTGCTCGTGAATGGGGTACCACAACCAGGATCAGATCCGTCTACAGGCTTAAGTATTGGGTCGGTAGCTCCGGGAAGTACAGTAACAGTAACGATTACCTTACAGGTTACTATTGCGTCCCTGCCTTCACCGCAGCAGTTGGTCAATCAAGCTACAGCAAATTTCACATTCACACCGCCAGATGGACGTTCACTCACGGGCTCCTCTGTCTCAAACGTCCTCATTATCCCTGTATCTTCTCCGGACGTAAGTGTTGTTAAGAGCACTACTTCTATTGATGCGGTTGTTGGCGATATCATTACCTATACGATAGTTGTCACCAACTTAGGGATTTCACCAGTCAATAACGTCATCATGGTTGACCCTATTCCAGCTGGCAGCCAGTTCGTAACGGGAAGCATTACCGTAGATGGAGCCCCTCGTCCTAGTGGCAGTCCGGCTTCGGGAATCGCAATTGGTACAATTGCTGCAGGTGCTTCTTCAACCATTACCTTCCAGGTTCAGGTAGTAGCGTTATGATTCCCGGCTCACGTACCCAACCTGTCGTAACCAATCAATCCATGGTACTCTTCAATTCGGCAGCGGGTGTTGATGGAATTGTCTATTCCAATACCGTTAACACCCCGGTCGTGGGCCCCGTGCTTTCATTGCTGAAGAGTACAGATAAACTCCACGCCTCTTTAGGCGACACTTTGGTGTATACCATTAAAGCCAGTAATAATGGAAATACAGATGCTTTTTTGACGGTGTTTGACATTCTTCCAGAAGGTGTATCCTTTATTTCCAACAGTGTACTCAGAGACGGTGTGCCTCTTCCGGGGGCTACACCGTCTTCAGGCATCCCCCTTGGTTCTATTGCACCGCAGAGTCAAGTGAGCATCGCCTTTCAAGTCGTCATCATTTCGCTGCCGTCTTCCCTAGTGCTGCAAAATAAAGCGCTAGGCCGTTTTTCTTTTTCCACTCCGGAGGGAAGAACCGTTAAGGGTGAGCTTGCGTCTAACTCTGTACTGGTTTCTTTACGCTCCTACCAGCTCTCGACCTCTTTGTCTGCAAGTACTCCGACTTCTTTTATTGGGGATGTAGTAACTTACACCTTGCGACTTACAAATGAAGGCAACAGCCTCTTAACTCAAATCAGTGCAACAATTTCTATTCCGGACGGGACAGTGTTTATTCCAGGCAGTGTCATTGCAGGTGGGATTTATTACCCAGAAGCAGACCCGGCGAAAGGAATATTACTCGGTTCGCTGGACACAGACCTAAGCGTTGATATTACTTTTCGTGTCCGGGTAACAGAGTTTTCTCCCTCGTTAGCCTTGACCAATAGTGCAATTGTCACCTATTCAGTTGATGAGCATACAATTACGACCGAAAGTAACACTGCGGTTGTCTCACTTGTCCAAGCGGGGGTCACCATTAGTAAAAAAGTGGATCATGTTACAGCAGCTCCGGGCGACAATTTGAGATATGAGCTTACGGTAACCAACAACGGGAATCTGGCTGTAAATGCAGTCCTAACAGATGCTATACCTTCAGGTGCTCTTTTCGTATGGGATAGTGTTCTCTTAAATGGAGTGTTTCAAAAAGGTGCACGACCAGCGGAAGGCATCCAGTTAGGTTCTTTAAGAGGCGGAACTACAGCAGTTGTAGTTTTTCAAGTGAGTATACCTGCAGCCATTAACATACATGAAATCGCAGCCGTACAAAACCATGCTAGCGTTCAGTATACCTTTGTGCTTCCAGACGGACGGACCGTACGACAAACCTCTCGTTCCAATACAGTTACCACCCTAGTAGTCACACCTGTCATTTCACTGGTAGTCCATGCAAAACCAACTATTGTAGAAGCAGGTGAGCGAGTCCAATGCTGGATCTCACTAACCAATAACGGAAATTGGCCTGCGGAAATATCTCTGAATCGTCTAACCCCGGAAAAATGTTTTCTTGATCCCAACAGCATTGTAATTGATGGAGTTCCGAATCCACAATCTTCATTTACCGGCACCTTGCCGCTGGGAATAGTTAATGCTGCATCTATGGTTAACATTCATTATTTTATCCAGGTGAGTGAACAGGTAATGGGTCGTTTCCTTAAGGGCTCCGTGAATGCTCAATACTCTTTCAATATGGATGGACGTGACTACTCTGGCGAAAGTCAATCTAACAGTTATGTGCTGACCGTAGATGAGATCAGTGAATAAGAAATCACATATCCCTCATCCCCATGAATATACTTTAGTTACAACCCCAAAACATCCCCACAAGGTGAGGCTTTGCTCTCTATGCGTACTCAGGTACTTTGCGGGGGATCCAAATATATACTTTGCAAAAGATTCCTTCAATCAACATTCATATTCCATGGGAGGTGGTCATCCTGTCGCAATCATCCGGTCCCTTTTCCTTCGTAGTCTCAAAAGAAGATTGGTCCCTTCATCGTAAAGGTCATCAGGATCAGGAACGCCATCAGCAAAAGGTCAGAGAAGCCATCAAGGATAATTTGCCTGACCTCGTTACCGAAGAGAATATTATTTTGTCAGGCGGTAAGCAGATTGTGAAGGTTCCGATTCGCAGTCTGGATGAATACCGGATTATTTATAACTTCCGTAAACAGAAGCATGTAGGACAGGGGGACGGAGAAAGCCAGGTCGGAGATGTGCTTGGGCGCGATTCACAATCGGCACAGCCAGGCAAAGGAGAAAAAGCAGGCGATCAGCCCGGTCAAGACACCGTGGAAGCAGAGGTCAATCTGGAAGACCTGGAGGACATTCTATTTCAGGATATGGAATTACCACATTTGAAGCCTAAGAATAAGGAAGAGATCGAGGTCAAATCCATTATTTTTAACGATATTCGTAAAAAAGGGATGATGTCCAACATCGATAAAAAACGTACGCTGCTGGAGAATCTTCGGCGCAATGCAAGCAGCGGCAATCCCGGCATCCACAGTATCAGCCCAGATGATCTGCGCTACAAAACATGGGATGATATTAGAACCCCTCATTCCAATGCGGTCATTATTGCCATGATGGATACGTCAGGTTCGATGGGTTCTTTTGAAAAATACTGCGCCCGCAGCTTCTTCTTCTGGATGACCCGTTTTCTGCGCCGCCAGTATGAGAAGGTAGAGATTGTCTTTCTCGCCCACCATACGGAGGCTAAGGAAGTCAGTGAGCATGATTTCTTCACCCGTGGCGAAAGCGGGGGAACGATTTGTTCCTCAGCATATCAGCGAGCGATTGAAATTATCGATAGCCGCTACCCGCCAGCACAGTACAATATTTATCCATTTCACTTCTCCGATGGTGATAATCTCACCTCCGACAACGAACGTTGTGTGAAGCTGATCGGAGAACTGCTGAAACGAAGCAATATGTTCGGCTACGGTGAGGTGAATCAATACAATCGTAGCAGTACCTTAATGTCAGCTTATCGCCACCTGAAACATGAACAATTCATGCATTATGTCATTAAAGACAAAAAAGAAGTGTATCAGGCGCTGAAGACCTTCTTTAGTCCAAAGGGTACGGTTAATTCTTAATGCCCCACTCCAAAACGCGGGTGTCCCAAAAGCCAAGAATGGCTGATGGGACATCCGCGTTTTTGGCGTTGCTCCTTCTTGAACAAAACAACAAACTTCGTAAATTGCGTCATCTGGGTCCGTAGGCATCGGGGATGGGCAAATAGCGTCATCTGGGTCCGCAAGATCAGGGGATACGCAGAATAGTATGTAGGGCAACTTTGGGATTACTGGGGGATCGGCGCATTCGGACACAGATGACCTTATAAGTAGCTTTAGCGCACATTTGGATTGCTATCGGACCCCATAGCTACTATTAGCATGAAAAACACCAAAAACGAGCTTCATTCTGAGCAATAGCTGCACTGGGGTCCGAAATCATGCTCCAAAGGCGATAAATTGCTAAATAGTGTCATCTGGGTCCGTAAGTATCGGGGATGGGCAAATTGCTCATCTGAGTCCGTAAATATCAAAGAATGCGTCAGAATAGTATGTAGGGCAACTGTGTGGGATTACTGTAGCGCTCGGCGCTACGGTATAGATTAAAAAATAAGCCAGTGAAATTAAACTAACTTTCTTTTTTCAGTTACATAATAACTCCTACTATACACCTAATTTCACAATTTGGATCGGCACCGATAAACTTGTACTCCCCACCCATGTCAGCTTGTTATCGTAAGCTATGACTGCTGTTTTGTTTTTCCCCGCTTAGATTTCCACCATGCAAATAACCTCCAATCTCAAACTCTGGAATGCGGAGGTTATTTATAGTTAAAAAGCTTTCAACGCTACAGCCTAATGAACCTTCTCTCTATCCTTGCCTTTATCAGACTCACCAGCATTTTTGTTCGCTGCTTCCCGGTCCTGCATCATCTCATCCACCGTCTTCACCTTCAGGCGAGCAGCGCCCTCGTTGTTAGCGTTCGTTGGGATAAGCTCTCCTGAAGCCAAACGTTCCTTGGCCCTAGCAATAGCTTCGCTGTATTGAGGCAGCCACTGTTCCCCTGCGACGAGCATCTCATCGACCATCTGCCAGATTTCTTTTGGATTACATACAGCACCAACGAGTGGGTCCATCATAAATGCCTGACGCAACAGCTTATCATCGCCGTGTACAGCTGCTTCAACCGCCAGACGTTGCACTGAAATGCTCACGTTACATACGGCGGCAGGCCCAAGCGGCAATTCACCTACCAATGGCATGGAGATCCCGTTCCGGTCTACATATCCCGGTGCTTCGATAATGGCGTCCTCTGGTAAATTAGAGATTACGCCATTGTTCACTGTATTAAAGTGCCCCCGGTACACTCGTCCCGTTTCCAATCCTTCTATAATATAAGAGCCGTGCTCTTCCCCGCGATTCTCCTTCGTATACTCCAATGCCGGGTCTTTCATCCAGTTTGGAAAATCGGTCTCGAACCAATTCCGACCTTCCGTGCAGACACGCAGATAACCGCCTGTTTCTCCGTTAATCCAGCTCCCCAGATCGATCCAATCCATAATTTCATCACTGCGTTTACGATACCATGGCACGTACTCACTTAAGTGTCCATTGGATTCTGTACTATAGTATCCAAAGCGACGAAGCATATCGATGCGCACTTTTTCCGTACGGCTGAATTCCGGATGTTTCTCAAAAGCCTCTAAAAGACCTTCGGTCAGATCCTTCCCCTCATGACTTGCTGAAATATACCAGGTCTGGTGATTGATGCCCGCACAGATAATATCAACTTCGGATTTCTTAAGCCCATACACATCCGCAATTTGTTGGTGCCCATGCTGTACACCATGACATAGACCGATGGTCCGAACACCACCATATTTATTGCAGGCCCAGGTCAGCATAGCCATCGGGTTCGAATAGTTAAGCAAAAGCACATCCGGTGCTGCCATCTCCCTAATATCACGGCAAATATTCAGCATCTCCGCAATTCCGCGTTGCCCGTACATGATACCTCCCGCACACAGAGTATCTCCCACACACTGATCGACTCCGTATTTTAAGGGAATGTCCACATCCGTAGCAAAGGCTTCAAGCCCACCCATCCGAATAGTACAAAATACGTACTTAGCATCCTTCAGTGCTTCTCTGCGATCCGTTGTCGCCTGAATTTGTATATTTAAACCATTCTCCTTAATATCACGCTGGCATAGCTCCGTGACCATCTCCAGATTGTGGCTGTTAATATCCATAAATGAGACTTCGATATTTTTAAATTCCGGTACAGTTAGTAAGTCCCGCAACAATCCACGGGTAAATCCAATGCTGCCTGCCCCTATAAAAGACACTTTAAATGACATGGTTATCATCCTCCGGTAATGAATTGGTTGTTCCTGTCCATTGTAGCAAGGGACCTGAGGAAAGCGTAACCAATATCATGACCTCTTTTGAAAGAAGGTGTCAAAAATCCTAACCTATCTACTAAAAATCATGCTCTTCATAACTCCAGGCGTGACGCTCAATGGAATTGCGGAATTCTACAGGCGTGCAATCGGCGTATTTTTTAAAAAGAAGGTGAAAATATTGCCTGCTGCTAATTCCTACGTAATCTGCAATTTCAGCAATCGGGATGTCGCTCTGCCCAAGCAGCATCTTCGCCTTCTCCATTCGCAGCATATTCAAGTAATCGCTGAGTGTCCGACCCGTATGGCTCTTAAAAATTCGATGCAAATATCCGGGATGCAGATTTACTGCGGCAGCGATGTCCTTAACCTGAATGTTCTGGTCATAGTTCTGATGCAGAAATTCGATGCTCCGGCGCACATAAAGCTGCGAGGGCTGTTGGCTGGTATGAAGCTGCTCTTGCCGAAGTCTGGATAATCGCAACAGAAGCTCACAAAATAATAAATCAACCATACTCCCCCCCTTCCCGCCGCTCTGATCAAGCTCTAACACAAGTCCCTTTAGAACATGATAGATTTCCTCCGGATCAGGCATTACTAAACTGGAAAAAGGAAGCTGCAGCATTTCTGCGAGCGCCGTTTCTTCACGGGCTAGCTTGCCGACAGAGGGTGCAACCCCTCTATATTCCATGAAGCCAAATTCCACATTTAGCATCCGACAAGGTGCCCCCTCTTCAACAATCAGCCTATGCGGAACATTCGCGTCTAGGATGATCAATTCTCCCCGCTTCAGCCGAACTCTCTCTTCTCCTCCTGAGCTTGGACGGACATCTACGATACAACTTCCTGAGATCAAATACATGATTTCCGTTGAATTATGCTGATGGTAAGACATATTGTAGTTATTCCACTGTTTATAATAGTAAGCAAAAAAATGAGGACTATAATCTCCCTCGATTAAAACCTGCTGAAAAAGACTCCCGCTGGGGCTCAGATTTAAGTTCGTCAATGGATCACTACTTTCTTCATTTATTACTTAATACAAGTGTATCTCTTTAGCCACTTCGAAGACAAGATAACGTCCGATAGCAATCAAATCAACAAAAACGAGCAACTCTCCATTATATTGGAAAATTGCCCGTCTCTATTAGAATAATATTGTCATACTTGAAAAGAAACCAAAGAGTGCTTAAGATCGGCTGCCAAGCCCTCCAGCTTTTCCGATAGGGCAACCAATTCCTCACTAACCGTGAATTGCTGAGATGACATAGAAGCTACCTCCTCCGTCGAAGCAGTGGTTTGCTGGACGATGGAGCTTACGCTGGCCATGGATTCACCGAGTTGACGCTGGAACTCAATCAGTTCGAGGACAGAAGCAGAAGATTCACTAATATGTTTCATGAAATGTTCCATTTCCTCTTTGACACTCGCGAATATCGTTGACGACTCTCTTACAGAAGAGATTTGTTCACGGAACTTAGGAGCGGCTTCATTGATATCCTTAACGGTGTTCTCGATATGTAGACCAATCTCTTCCGTGATCTTGGAGACCGATTGAATCGATTCATTCGACTGGTTAGCGAGCTGCCTGATTTCATCAGCAATCACTATGAACCCTCTACCTGCCGCACCTGCTCTAACTGCTTCTATGGTAGCATTTAGTGCCAAAATATTGGTCTGCTTATTCACAGCAATCATAGGGCTGAGTATACTGCGAATTAAATGAGTGCTTTCTCTGAGCTTAGTAGAATTATCTTGAATTCGATTGATCACCTCTACCGTAGACTCACTCTGCTCTACCAGCAGCTTCATCAGCTCTGTACCTTGATTGCTAACCTCAATGACCCGTTCTGCTGAATGGTCCATCACTGTATTTATTTCCGTCACTTCACTCATTTTGTTGCCGATAATCTCAACATTGTGATAACTGCGTTCGGCTTCAACAGCGAGGCTGGCTGACCCCGCTGCAATCTCACCGGTAGCGGTCGCAACCTCTCTGGCATGGAGGGAGATTGTACTTGATGCTTGTACTAATTGTTCCGAAGTAAGGAGGACCTCATCTGCCGAATTCCCGCTCTGCCTTGCAAGTAAGGAGATCTGCTCCATCATTTTGTTGAAGCTTTGACCCAAGCGGCCAATCTCATCTTTGCCCTTGAAATTGGTTCGTACCTGTAGGTTCCCACGCTCTCCTTCCTCCATCAAGATTGCCAGCTTACCCAGCGGGCGCCCTACCAATCGAACAAGAATATAACCAATTAGCAGTGCTATTAAGGCTGCCGCCAGCACCACAGAAAATGTGATATATAAAAGCTTGTCCGCAGACTTAGTAAAATCACTGACAGGAGCATACCCCATAAGCATCCACTTGGCAGTCGCCAGGGGCTGGTATACAACAAGCTGAGAACTTCCGTTCTCATCCTCCGCTGTAAATGAATGATTTTGCTCTTTCCCTTGTTCTTCTGAAACTTTTATGTAAGAGGATTGACCCAGCTTGGCATGATCCGCACCATACACAATGCTGCCATCCGCACTCAAGATACGAATTTCACCGGTCATCCCAATCTGAAGGTTAGACAGCATTTCAGTCATGGCCTTCCCTTTCACTTCGATTAGCATGTAATACTCCGCTTCGGGATGTAAAAGATTACGTAGCAATCTCCCCATAGTTAAGGATGGCTCAGTATAAGCATCAAAAAAGCCTTTCTCACGAACGGGAAACCAGACTGGCTCTCCTTTAGCTGCGGCAATTTGCTCTAATCTTGCGGAAATGCCTTCATCACTACGAATCCCACTTATGCCAGCAGACTTATAAGATTCTGAGTCTACCAAGCTCTTGGATACCAGCCTGACGCCATACATCCGCTCATCAGACCCTTTTACCAAGTCCAGCTTTCTGCGAATCCGATCTTCAGCACCGGCTTTGTCCACAGTTGTAAGCTCGCCACTATTTATTTTTTCTAAATCACCCTTTAACACAGAGTCGAGTGCAAACTGCCTTGATAGTGCCTCATACTCTGCCAGCACAAAATCCAGCTTGTCCGCTGCCTGAACTACAGATTGTGTGGAGGCTGCAGCAACCTCATTCGTAATGATATTTTTAGCGGCAAAATAGGAAGTCAATCCTAGCACGGAGGATAAGAGAACTATAGAACTAAATAAAATAACGAACAGTTTAACTCCAACAGATTTAAAATATAGAGTCCAGGACTTTTTCATTAAGTTCACTCCCCGTGACGAAATAAGGGTACAGCCCTCCATTTCTGTATAAAGGCTGTACCCTGATCATTTATTAGCATGAAGCGAGCGAATGGGTTTACCCCTTACTAGCTCCTGCTGTCAAGCCATCTACTAGCAGACGTTGCAAGAATACAAACAAAATCATAATTGGAATGGAGATCAAAACCGCACCCGCAGAGAACAAGGTAAAGTTCGTGTTTTGGTTCGTGTTAACCATATCCCACATTCCGACTGCGACCGTCCAGTTCTCCTTCGTCCGCAAAATAAGTCTGGCGAAAATGAAATCCACCCAAGGACCAACAAACTGAGTCAGCGCCATGTAAGTGATCATAGGACGTGACAAGGGTAAGATGATCCGCATAAATATCCCGAAATTACTCGCCCCATCTATTCGAGCCGCCTCATCCAAAGAACGAGGAATCGTATCCAGGAACCCTTTAGCGATAAAGGTCCCACCCAGCGGTGCCCCCGCCGCATAAACGATAATTAACGCAATATGTGTATCCAGCAAATTAAACTCTTTAAGCAGCATATAAATAGCGATCATACTCATAAAACCAGGGAACATACCAAGAATCAATACGGTGGATAACGCTGTTTTACGCGCTTTAAACCGGAATCTGGATACGGCATAACTGGTTAACAAAGTAAGAACTACCCCGATAAGCATCGAGAACACAGCTATTTTCAAGGTATTGGCATACCAAGTCCCAAACATATAGCTGGGTGATGTGAACAATTCTCTGTAATGTGATAAAGTGAATTGCTCGGGAATAAACGTTTTGCTGTACAATGATTTACCAGGTCGGAAGGAAGCTAAGAGAATCCAAAGGGCAGGATAGAGTGCAGCTATCGACAAAGCAATCAAGATAATATAACTACCTGCTAAGCGAATAATGTTCGCGACTTTTCTGCTCATTGGATCATATCCTCCTCTTTAAATGACTTCGTCCGGCGGTAATTGTACAGGGAGAATGAAGCGACAATGATAAAGATAATAATCCCTATTGCCGAAGCCATGTTGTTTTTATTCTGATCAAGCGTTAATTTGTATAACCAGGTTACTAGCAAGTCCGTAGAACCGGCATATTGATAGTCACCATTTACCGGACTACCCCCAGTTAATAGGAAGATTGCGTTAAAGTTGTTGATGTTACCTGCAAACTGCGTAATCAAGGTTGGTGCTGTGGAGAATAATACCATCGGCAACGTTACGATACGGAACTTCTGATAACCCGATGCTCCATCCACCTCAGCAGCTTCATACATATCCCGTGGGATAGTAGTCAGAACGCCCATGATAAGCAGCATAGAAACAGGAATACCTACCCACATATTAACGATAATTACGGTAACCTTAGCCCAGAATGGGTCAGTCAGCCACGGTAATCCATCCAATCCAAAATACCCCATGTATTGATTGATAGGCCCGAATTGACCGTTAAATAAGTTGCGCATGAGCAGAAGCGAGATTAACTGTGGCACCGCGTAAGGCACAATCAGAATTACTCTCCACATTCCTTTGAAGCGAATGCCCTTCTGACTCACCAGCAAAGCGACCAACAGTCCTCCGAAGTATGTAGTAATGGTTGAAAGAACTGCCCATATAATTGTCCATGTTAATACACCATAAAAAGTGTGGCTCCATGTCTTAAGGACCAATAAATTACGAAAGGTCTGAAATCCAACCCAGTCCACCAATTTGGCGGGTGGAAGATGATCAGGTGCGGAATAGTTCGTAAAGGCCAACAGGATCATGAAGATAATAGGCATAATAGTAAAGAATAGAACACCGATACCCGGCAAGACTAGAAACGCTTGAGCAAACTTGTAATCCAGGATATAACGAACACTTTGTTTAAAAGTGTTTGCCTGAAGACCGTTATCACGTTTTTCTCCAATCTTGTAAGCATCTCTGATATTCAAATACCACGCGATAATCAATAGAATAAGAATAAGGATGGTGATCAAGCTTTGGATCATAATATAAATCGAGTGATCACCGGTAACCATCTTGGCGATCCCCTTCACTTTAACCAGACGACTCGGATTCTCTCCTAGTGTTACAATGCCCCATAAGGAGTTGGCAAGATTCTCAATAAAATAAAAAACGGCTACAGCTTCTACGGCTAAATATAATATTCCTTTAACGAATTGGCGGTTATATATTTGTCCCAATCCCATAAAAATCGTCGACAGTATTGCGGCCCTCGTGCGATGTCGTTGCATTTCGCTTCCGTTCTCCTCTCCGAGTGAAAATAAGAAGCTGCCAGCCGCTAAACATGCGGCGGGCAGCTTGATTCACTGTATGCTGTTAAGACAGTGAATTATGATCCTTATTGAGATGCACTGTTATTCAAATCTTTGATTTGTTGTACAGCTTTGTCCATTGCTGCTTTTGGATCCCCATTTTTATCCCAAATTTCTGGAAGGGCAGCATTTACTGGACTCCATACGTTACCCATTTCAGGGATAGAAGGCATCGGTTGGGAGTTCTTAGCTTGTTCTGCAAAAACGGACACATAAGGATCGCTAGAGATCTGTGGATCAAGAAGCGCCTCGTTGTTTGTAGGAACCGAACCAATCGTTTTGTTCAGTAACAGCTGAGCGTCTTTGCTTGAAGCAAAATTCGCATACAATTTAGCAGCATTCGGATATTGAGTAAACGAGTTAACTGCGAAAATTTTAATACCAGAGAATGTAATTGCTGTTTTGCCATTCACTGTAGGGATTGGAGCAATACCAAGGTTGTCACCAAGAGCTTCTTTGTATCCTCCAAGCTCCCATGGACCTGTGATATCCATAGCTACATCACCAGAGTTGAACAAGCTGCGTTTGATATCACTGTTGATATCACCACTCTTAATTGGCAATGCTTCCTTCAATTTCACAAATTCTTTAAGTCCTGCAATTGCGCCATCGTTAGCAAGACCGATATCATCTTTATCCGTACCATCCTTACCGAAGAGGTATCCGCCATCGGATGCGATAAACATGTAGTTGAAGTACACGTTTCCTACTTCCCACATAATTCCATATCTATTTTTCGATTTATCCGTGAATGTTTTGCTGAATGCAAGAACATCATCGAATGATTTAGGTGCTTCTTTAACAAGCGATTTATTGTAGAACAATGCATAAGTTTCTGCTGCTCTTGGGTAACCATACAATTCGCCTTCGTACGAAGATCCGATAATCGAAGCTTCAGTATTGTTAGCTTTTGTTTCTTCACCGAAGACATCGTTAGGAAGAACCAAGCTCGCGCTTGCCGCTTTACCTAAGTTATCGTGAGGGATAAGAATAACGTCTGCCGCTAATCCTGAAGGACCATCTTGAGTAAGCTTAGTTACTTGATCCGGGGGTGCCAATTCTTCAACCTTGACTGGAACGTTATATTTTGCTGTGAACTGTTTAGCAATCTCATCTGCAAAAGGTCTTTCTTCTTTACTTTCCCATACCACTAGAGTTGCGCCATCTTCAGGTACGATTTCATCTGTTACTGCTGCATCTGTGCTCTCTGGCGCTGCAGTCTCTGTAGTAGCGTTGTTAGTAGCTTTTGCTGCGTTGTTGCCCCCGTTATTCGTACTGTTGTTGTTCGAACCGCATGCTGTAACGGACAGAGCCATTGAGAAAGCTGCGGTGATAACCATCATTTTTTTCAATTTCATTACTTTAACCCCTCCCAATTTTTAAAAACGTAAGATGGAAAATAGTAGTGCTGCAATCTGCGCAAACGATTTCAGAAAGGCTAAAAAAAAAGTTCTTCTTTTAGCTTGCTCCTTCTGTATCTGCATTTCACAGGTACGAAAGCGCTTCATTCATGAGTACATCATACAACAGTAACGATTGTTTTTAAAAACGTTTGCATATACTGTATTGGGTCATTTTCCATTAATTGATATACATTATAGGCATATATCTCCATTTTTCACATGATATCTTTTAATTAGTCGATAATTCATGTGTTTAATATTGGAATATCTATTTTATTTGCCCCTAATATGCCACATTTTCTCTATTTCAAGAGATTTCTCATAAATTAACGTTCACAATGCTCGTTTACTTTAGTGAAATTTAGTGCAATGGTTTGAACAAGAGTATTGAAAGCCCTTTTATTCCATGCTATAATCCAAAACGTTAAGAGGCTGTCCAGCATGAAGCACAACATCTCTTGTCTGCCTCCTGTTCTATACAATTAAAAGGCAATGTTACTTATCAAAGGTACAACCTCGGGCAAGCTATTTCGCGGTGGCTGTGCCTCTTTGTTATGTGCTACTCTGCTACTGATTTAGTGCATGTTGCATAAAAAACTGTGCAACCAATAACAATAGCGACATTCTACATTCCACGCGCTCTGTGGAGTATCGTCCGGGAATAGTTTATGCTTTCGATGCGGTTTTGCCGAAGTGTCCGAGGAAGTAGCGCTAACAAAACTTAGCCTATGCTTTCGATGTGGTTTTGCCGAAGTGTTCGAGGAAGTAACGCTAACAAAACTTAGCCTATGCTTTCGATGTGGTTTTGCCGAAGTGTTCGAGGAAGTAACGCTAACAAAACTTTAGGAGGATTTATCATGTTACTGGAAGCAGTGTATCATCGTCCGCGGTTAAATTGGTCTTATGCCTATAATGAAAGTACGATTCACCTGCGTCTACGCGCTAAAAAAGGGGATTTAACCGAAGTGTTCGCCTTTGCTGGAGATAAATATGCTTGGGATACCACAAAAGAGCTAATTCCCATGACCCTCTTCACCTCCGATGCTATGTTTGACTATTGGGAATGTGCTTCAGTACCTCTCTACCGCCGCTTGAAATACGGCTTCTTACTTCAAAAAGATAACGAACGAATTTGGATGACCGAAAGTGACTTTCAAACGGTGCGGCCGGAAAACCCAAACAAGCTGTTCGAATTCCCCTTCATTAACCGCGTTGATGTATTTGCTCCGCCTGCCTGGGTAAAGGACGCTGTTTTTTATCAGATCTTCCCAGAACGCTTTGCAAATGGTGACCCGAGCCTTGATCCGGAAAATGTTCAGCCATGGGGCTCCGAACCAACACCAACCAATTTTTTTGGCGGCGACCTGCAAGGGGTTATTGATCATTTAGATCATCTTAACGAGCTTGGGATCACTGCTATTTATTTCACACCTATCTTTGATGCAACTACTAATCACAAATACGATACAGAAGACTATATGAAAGTCGATCCGCATTTTGGAGATATTGAGACTTTAAAAAAGCTCGTCGATAGCTGCCATAAACGTGGGATTCGTGTCCTGCTAGATGCCGTATTCAATCATTCTGGCAGAACCTTTGCCCCTTTTGTGGATGTTCAAGAAAAAGGAGAGGCTTCCGCCTTTAAAGATTGGTTCCATATTCGCAAGTTTCCACTTCAAATTGAAAACGGTGTCCCTACTTATGACACCTTTGCTTTTGAACCGCTAATGCCAAAGCTAAACACAGAACATCCTGAAGTTAAACAATACTTACTGAAAGTCGCAGAATACTGGATCAAAGAAGTTGGGATCGATGGCTGGCGTCTGGACGTTGCCAATGAAGTGGATCATGATTTCTGGCGGGAATTCCGCAAGGTGGTTAAACGTGCTAATCCTGAGGCTTACATATTGGGAGAAATCTGGCATGAATCTGCACCTTGGCTAGAAGGCGATAAATTTGATGCCGTTATGAACTATCCTTTCACTGACGCTGTCCTTGACTTCTTTGTGCATGGCACTCTTGATGCTGAAGAATTCGCTAATTCCATTGGCAAACAGTTATCGCGCTATCCGCTGCAGGCAAGTGAAGTTGCTTTTAATCTGCTGGACAGCCACGATACTCCACGACTGCTTACGCTGGCTGCTGGAGACAAAAACAAGATGCGATTAGCAGCACTGTTCCAATTCACCTTTATGGGCACTCCCTGCATCTATTACGGTGACGAGATCGGCATGGACGGTGAAGGTGACCCTGGTTGCCGCAAATGCATGGAGTGGAACCCTGAAAAGCAGGATCGTGAGCTCTTCGAGTTCTATCGTCAGCTTATTCAAATACGCAACGATCACCCTGCTCTCCGCACAGGTACATTTACCTTCCTTGAGGCAGGACAACAAGGCAGCAAGCTAGCCTATGAGCGCCGGCTGGATCTGCAGACAATTGTCGTACTAATCAACAGTGAAGAGACCGCTCAGACCTTCCGTATTGACGTAGACGAGCGGGATTGGGAGAACTTGTTTACAGGCGAAACACTGCGCACAGAACGCAGCAAGCTGAACGTGAAGATGCCAGCCTATGGATTCGCAATCCTAAAGGCAATCATCTAAAAGACTTCTTTTCTTCCCACTGCTCAGCCATATAGCATAACAAAACAGGGTATCTCGCAAGCGATAATCGCTTCGGGATACCCTGTTTTCTTTTGGAGAATACTAAAATGCTAACCGCTGCTCTAACTAAAGGGTGCCAGAGTTCAGCACACCTTAGTTTAGCCTACTTGCTCAGCAGCGTATAAATAACCTGTGCGCTTTCTGCGCGGGTCATCCATGCTTTTGGAGCGAATCGATTGTTCTCTCGGCCTTGCAGGAGTCCTAAGTCTGCTGCAGTCTTCACATAAGCTTCCGCCCACTTGCTAATACTTGAAGCGTCAGTAAATGCCGTAGAGGCTGCTACAGGTTCAAGCTTCTTACCAGACTTCACTTCAAGTGCGCGGATCGCCATAACAGCCATTTCCTCACGGGTAATTGATGCATTCGGCGCAAAAATATTATTACTCCGTCCACTAACAATACCCAGCTTAGCAGCTGTGGCTACATATGAGGCATACCATGCATCTGACCTGATGTCAGTAAACAGGACCTGCCCTTCCGCTTTTAAGCCAAGTGCACGTACTAGTAGTGCTGTAAATTCCGCACGGCTAACATTACTTTTCGGATCAAACTCAGAGGTAGTAACCCCTGACACAATTTGTTTGGCGGCAAGTGATTGAATCGCCTTAAATGCCCAATAGGTTGCAGGAACATCTTTGAACGACTTATCGATTTCAAGCACAGCATACTTACTGAAGTGTGTGACTTGTGCCGTGATCACCTCTCCATTCAGCTGTCCTCCCACGTACTCTAACCCGCCATTATCACTTAAATAATAGATTCCGATTAAGTCTTTGTTGAATTGCCCTTTAATCTTAAATGAGATCGTAATCGGCTCATCGAACTGCTTAATTACAATCCGAGTACCGTCTTTCATCAGCACGCTAAGTCTGAATTCAAATACATCGGAAAGAGAGCTAGCATGAGCACTATCATTGTTTAAACCGTCTACTATGGCTTTCGCAGCAGACTGCGCCAGTGGCTTCAGTTCAAGCAAGATTTGGGCACCTACCCCATCAATACCTGAAGCTAAACTTGGCATTGTACTTAAAAGCTGGCTAGGGATAGTAACTAACAGATCTCCCATTTTAAATACAAGATCATTAGTTCCTAGTATTTGTGCAGCTTGTAAAGGTAAGCGTACCGCTGTCTTACCGGCAGCAACATCAATTTGCACCTTGCCTTCTTTACCATTCTTCAAGCTATCCTCATTCACAACCTGAGTATCCGCTGGCGGTGTAGGGCTAGGGTTAACAACAACTCCAGAGGTTGGTGCCGCTGTGGCTTCTGGCGTTGGTGTCACCTCAGGCGACGGTGTTACTTCTGGTGCCGATGTTGGCGTCGATGTTGGCGTCGACGTTGGTGTTGGCGTTGGTGTTGGTGTCGGTGTTGGTGTTGGTGTCGGCGTTGGTGTTGGTGTTGGTGTCGGCGTTGGTGTTGGTGTCGACGTTGGTGTTGGTGTTGGTGTTGGTGTCGGCGTTGGTGTTGGTGTCGACGTTGGTGTCGGTGTTGGTGTCGGTATAACATCCGATACCTCAGCCAAAATAACCGTACCTCCATCATCTCTACCTGGCAGATCAATATTTACCTTTTGATCCTCGGAAACCATGTATGTTTTACCGCTGTATTCATCGGTTACCGATGAATTAGCAGCAAACGGTACTGGAATCGTTACAGAACTCTCACTAGTTTTAGTATTGATTACCGTCACTACGTTCTCATCTTCATAAGATTTGTTGAAAGCCAAATAACCTGAATCATCTGAACCTGCGAGCTTCGTGCGCGCACCTTTGGAATACACTTTGGAGTACTTCGCACGGATATTCAACAGCTTTTGATAATGGTCATGTAGTGGCTTCTCTGCCGTCAATTGATCCCAAGGCATATCCTTACGGTTCTCACTGAATTGACCTTCAG
The DNA here is from genome assembly GCF_037965665.1 of Paenibacillus sp. FSL L8-0333. Taxonomy (NCBI): domain Bacteria; kingdom Bacillati; phylum Bacillota; class Bacilli; order Caryophanales; family Paenibacillaceae; genus Paenibacillus; species Paenibacillus sp. FSL L8-0333. The sequence goes on along the minus strand of NZ_CP150186.1, from coordinate 1,976,756 downwards.
ACATATTTCCAGCATTGCTGCCTGAATTACCCAGTTCTTCTCCGTAGTATATTACTGGCTGTCCTTTGGCGGTAATTTGCAGAGCTGCAGCAATCTTCAGCTTGCCTTTATCGCCTCCCACATAATCAGACAAGAAACCATTCTCATCATGACTGCTCAGGAATTGAGCCATCATCTTCGTATTGTCGATCTTCAATTCACGTTCCTGCAGATAAGCATCCACACTGTTTACCTTACCATTTGCAAAATCTCTGGCTGCATCTTTAAATCCAAAATCAAGCAGCCCATCCATCTGGCTAGTTTCGAGCATTCCACCATTGTTATCAATGGTTCCACCGAAGTATTCGCCGGTCATTTTGAAGTTTGGATCCATCGCTGTCAGTGCATTTTTAAAGGCTTTCCAAGTCGTATCGTCCACGTGTTTGACCGTATCCACACGGAAATAATCAATCGTGTCTCCACGTTCCGTACGTGCGTTGTCTAACCAGCCTGTTTGCCAAGCGATAATTTTTTCACGAACGGCTGGATCTTCCGTTTTGAAATCTGGCAGGAAGGCAAGTTCACCCTTAATTGGATCTGTATCTGCGGATACACCATCCGTGCGCAGCATCCCTTCGAAACGTGCTTTATCCTCAGCTGTAATTGTCGGATAGGTATCCTCAGCTTTCAGACCGTAACCCGTATGATTGAGTACAACGTCAACCATGATCTTGATCCCTTTGTCATGCGCCTTTTCGATCAGCTCCTTGAAGGTGGCCATATCGCCAAGATGCTCGTCGAGCTTGGTGAAATCTTTTGCCCAATACCCATGGTATCCATATTGTTCGCTGCCAAAGTCAACGCCTTTGTTAAAATCAATATTATCTACGATTGGCGTGATCCATAACGTGTTAATTCCTAGCTCTTGCAAATAATCGAGATTGTCGATCATCCCCCGGAAATCTCCACCATGATAAGCTTCCAGATGATTTTTATTCACATTCTCATTATTCGTTGGGTCACCGTCTTTAAATCGGTCTGTAAGCGCGAAATAAATTCGAGCCTCATCCCAATCAAAATCCAGCTTATCCCCTGTATAGGTTCTTGCTTTTACCTCAAGTGTAGCCTTTTCCTTATGTGCATTGCCGTATTGGTCTACGAGCGTAATCGGAATATCCTTGATGCCCGCTGACACCGTGTCTTCCACAGCAACCGTTTGTTGCAAGAGTTCCGTATCCAGCTTAACTTTGCTAGGGCCCCCAAGATTAGTTAAATCCATATATGCTTCAGAGTAAGTTACTTCTTCCGAAGAGGAAGCGTGGATGGTTACAACAGCATTCTGATTGGATGTGACTGCCTCTGGACTTACGGATGTCGCAATCTTAACGACAGGTTGATGATAATCAATAACAGATTCATCATTCACCGTATTCTTTGGATCTGTAATTTCGGTAGTGACGCCGTCTTTTGTAATCAAGAAAGTATATTTATACATACCTTCTTTTAAATCAGCCAGTGTGTAAGTGAACCACTCGTTAGCCGGATCATAGATCATTGGATACGAAGTGCCGTTCACTTTTACTTTAGCAGCTGTTATTGCGTCCATATTTCCATTACGGAACAAAGCGTCGTCGCGGTATCTGAAAGTAATCGTTCCATCTTTTAAAATAGGGCCGCTAATACTTGGTTTGATATCAAGCTCTTTAACCATACTGGTTACATACACCTTAGTGAACGGTTCACCAGGGGTCAACGGAATAACACGATCGTCTGGGTAGTCTAGTTTCCCCGTGTTCCAATCCGTACCTTTGCGCAGGACAAATCCAACGCTTGTTGCATTCTCCGCAACCTCAATCAGAACGCTCGCTGTGCCATTCTTAAAGGTTGTGAAATCAATCTGGTCATTTTTAGCTCCAGTGTTCCAAACCCAGATATTCCAATCCTTATAGTCCTTATCGCTACGGGTATAAGTGAATTGAACATATCGTTTGTCAGTAACATTAACAGTGACGGTTGTAGAAATACCTTCATAAGAAATAGTAAGGGTTGCCGTTCCTAGCCCAACCGCTTTGACTAGACCTTTATCAGTTACTGTAGCTACTTCAGGTTTATTGGAGAGGTAAGTAGCCTTCTTAGTAACATTACTTCTGCTATTGTCATCATATTTCGCAAAAACAGCGGTTTGATGCGTATTTCCAGCTGCCAGCGTGTAGCTTGCACTATCTGTTTCCAAAGAGTTCAGCGTAACTGGTGCAGCTTCCTTTTGAATAATCACGGCCGTCAAAGGCTCTAGTGTAATTGAATTTGCTGTCAAAATAAAACCTGACTGCTGTGCAGCCGGTATCGCTGTAACACCAGCTTCATCGTTGTCCACAAGCACCTGACCGCCCGTCAAATCCTCAGATAAGGTCAGTTTTCTAGTTGTGCTGTCACCATTCATGAAGACATAATAGATGCCAGTGCCATCTGTTGCTTTGTTGGAATAGCCGATGACAAGATCGTTATCCTTCATTTCTGGAGCAGGGATCAGGTTAATGTTAGAGTCAACCAAATCCTTATCGCCCAATCGGAAGGCATCCGTTGATTTTCTCAGCTCCATCAGACCCGACGTATATTTTCTTGTCGTGTTCTGTACTGGGAACTTAGATTCATCTGTTGCTTTGGTCCAATCAAACATGTTAACTGCATCCGATGAATCGTAAGAATCATGAATGAAATAGCCAAACGATTGGTTGTTGTTGTCGAACATCTCTGTGAATTTATCCTCAGGATCCGTTGTGCCCTTCCACTGCTTAGTCCGCCCATATTCCTGACCGGCATGGATAAAGGCTGTACCTTGAGAAGTTAATACGAGCATATTTCCTAATCTGATCCGCTGCTGAATTTCAAGCTCATTCTCAGCAATATCCGGATCCTTCTTGATCGATTGTACTATGACATCATGAAGTGTCAGATTATCATGAGCTTCGATATATGGGACGATATCACCCGGATCATCTGCTGGTGTATTCGAAGGTTGAGCTTTGATATTGTCTAGGATTGTAGCGATCGGACGTGCTCCACCTGTAATAAATCTAGGCTGACCTTCGGAACCATAACCAGACTTCAATTCATTACGGAATTCATCTGAGAAAACACCGACACTATCCGTTTTGTCCATCCAATCCTGATCTGCACCTTGCCCAGCGAGAGAAGGATCAGCCGCGGCGCCGCCGAATGTTCTCCAGCCTTCACCAATAAAGAGTGCCTTCGGATTCACTGCTGCTGCGGCATCATAAGCATGCTGAACAGCATCAGCTGTCGCATCGCCCATCATATCCCAGCGCATTCCATCAATCTTGTACTCTTCAAACCAGTATTTTACCGAATCAACCATCAGCTTCTCAGCCATTTTATGGTTGGTGGCTAAATTGTTGCCGAACCCCCCGATAAAGTTACCGTTTGCATCTTGGAAGGCATAGTAATTAGGTACGATGTCGTTTAAAAATTCTTTTTTAGCCATATGAGTATACACTACGTCCAGAATGACACCCATTCCAGCTTCATGCACGGCATCAATCAAACCTTTTAATTCTTTAATCCGCTCTTCTGGATCGGCAGGGTTCTGTGAATAGGCCCCGTCCGGTGAAAAATAGCTGTGAGGATCATAACCCCAGTTGTATTCATTGTTTTTTGCGGAATAATCCGGCTCTCTAGTCCCCATCTTCGTCTCATCCCCGTAATACCAAGCCATCACAGGAAGCAACTGAACATGCGTTACACCAAGAGATTTAATATAATCAAGTTTCTTTTCAAAAGCGCTATAAGAACCCCATCTTTCCCCACTCAGACTATCCTCGATCGATACATCCGATGTAAAATCTCTCACGTGGACTTCGTAGATGATGGCGTCCTCACGTTTTTCGTAGCCTTTTATATCAGCATACCCAAAGGTATCTGGGTTCGTCTGGCTTAAATTAACAATAGCCGCTTTGCCCACTGTATCCCCGCCAGCACCAGCAGCACCTGTGGTATCCACAGTAAATACCGCCATTGATTTAGCATAAGGATCAAGAACCTTATGGGTTACACCGTCATTCGTTACTTCGTATTGATAAAAGTATCCTCTTACATCATTTGTGGTAGTGCCTGTCAAATCAGCTGGCTTCAGCTGGACTGACCAAACCCCGTGCTCGCCGAGCGTTAAAGCAACTCTGCCCACTTGCACGTTAGAGTCATTCTTATCGTAAAGATTTACAACGACCGAGCTTGCTTTAGGTGCCCATAATTTCAATGTGGCTGTTTTGTCAGCATTATACGTAGCTCCAAGATCGTCTCCTGTATAGTTGTACATTTCATCAAGCATTCTCCAGCCACTTGCGGCTGAGACCGTTTTACCTGAATAGGTAACGCTAAGCGGAACTTTTTCCAGATCAAATGCTTCTGTATCCACTTCGATTGAAGTTTTACTTGTAAGGGTTACAGCAGTAATCGGGATTGCAGCACCCTCTTTATCCTTAACTGTAATTGCTGTCTTTAAGGCTGCTGGATCCAAACCGTCAGTCAGTGTGAAGCCGAGAAGGATTTTGCTCGTCGACAGCACCTCTGCGGATACTAAGCCAATAGGTGTCTCACCAAACGGAGAAACATAAACATTGTTGTCTCCTTCTTTAACCCATAGCTGATTGTATCGATCCAGCAGGCTAAAGGTTTTATTGTCACCGTCCTTATCACCGTTCGAAGGTTTCATCACAATAAAGCCGATTTTCTTCGCATTCTCAATAAGCGGAACATCAACATATGCACCATAACGATCTGTTTGATCTGCTACAAAAGGAGTAGCTCCAGACGGCCAATTTTCGGATGGGGCTACGACGTCATCCCACAGCCACAGTCCATATTGATCATGATTTGTATCAGCTCTGGTATAGTGAATTCGCACTGTATTAGGAGCAAGTGTAACTGGTTCATACGGTGTTACATCATTTGAACCCTGCTTGATCCAAATTTCATTCGCCTCAGGCGTGTTAATGGCAAAGAGTTTATCCCCTTCATCCTTGGCCTGAGTGACTCGGTTTACCACAAGGAACGAAATTTTCTTAGCTCCATCCTTCACTGGCACGTCAACATAAGCACCATAAGAATCGATTTGCCCTTCAGGAAATGGAGTTGCACCTGTAGGCCAATTTGCGGAAGGGGATTGAGCATCATCCCATGTCCATAATCCCTGATTTTCATAGTCACCAGCTGTCCGATTGTAGTGAATACGGATGTGTCCAGCCGGAACAGGAGTAACCTCAACAGGTTCAGAAGGAATTTTATATTCTGCTGTCACACTGCCATCCAGTGGATTAAATTTAAAGGTAACCAGAAGATCTGAAGGAAGACTCAGATTATTAGCAGTTTCGGGATACAATTGATCCCCGGCTTCACCGTCTCCTGGAACAGAAACTTGGTAGGTGTAATCTCCCTTAGGAAGGGTAGCCACCGTACTGTAAACATCATCAAAATCAGGATCAGATAATACGGTAAGTGCTTCTGCCGGCAGGTTTCCTGTCAATCTTGGTAGTTTAGCGGAAGCAATCGGTGTGTAATACGTGGAATCAGCTATTTTATGAGTTAAGTCATTATAATAAAAGGTTACGGCAGTCTCTGTTTCCAGCTTGATATGGATATTCTCCCCATCATTTGTTCCCTGAGGATTGGTGTAACTTGTGAATCCATAGTTCTCGTCCCATAAATCATTAAGAGTAACCTTGTAGTTATATTCTCCTGCCGGCAGAGTGCCTGTAAAAGAATATAGGCCATTATCTGAATAGGTCATTTGGGTAACTACTGATGTCTCATCCCAATCCTTACCCGGCGTTTCCGCACCTGTCGATGTAAATTTAGACTGCAGATCCCCAACCAATACAACCTTCGTCGTTGCTGCTGTAACATTAACAGGATGTAGTCCAAGACCAGAGAACACGAGAGCAATAATCATAAAGATCGCAAATGCCCTCTTCCCCCATAAAGTTATTTTCATTTTTGCAAAACCTCCCATAATTATGAATTCCCTTTTTGCAAGCGGATACATGATTTCACAAACCCCACCAATTTATGAGATTATAAATCATGCTATTCCTTCTAAAGTTGGAGAAGGTCTATATGTATGGCTCGTCAAGCCAATTCAACGCTGTCACCATCCTTTTATCAAAGTAAAAGCTTGATACATCATGTCGAAATTAGTGCAATCGTTTGCAAAAAGCTATGCACAAACACTAGTCCATAAAACCCATTCGTTAGTGCAACTGGTTCAACCTAAAAACGCCCAATGAAAACGCTTGCTGTATTTTGATTTACATACTAATGCCGAATTTGCGGTATTGTCAACCAGTATTTTCTAAAATAAAAGCTCAATTTAAAGCCGCAATAAAAACGAAACTTGTTCTTCCCTTCCTTTCAGCTAAGTTCTTGCATCATTTAAGCCATACGTTTGCATTCAGCGAATACTCTTTTCGCAAAATCCAGACCGCATTTATACATATTAAGATCAAAATTCCCGAATCATTCATACTTTTTTGGTGAAAAGCAACAATATTACATTGAAATTTCTTGTGTTCCTTCCAAAAGTAGCAATTTCCCCCTTTTGAATGACTTTATCTATTTACAATTTAGAACTCTTAGATTAATATTACTGTGTAAAGCAAACGGTTCCATAAGGAGGTTTCAATGACAGTTACCATTAAGGATGTGGCCAAGAAAGCGGGAGTATCTCCCTCCACGGTATCCCGGGTATTGTCCAACCATCCCAGAATCAGCCTGGAAACTTCCCGCAAAGTTAAAGCTATTATGGAGGATATGGGCTATACCCCTAACATGATGGCTAAGAGCTTGGTGTCGAAAACTACTAACAGCATCTGCTTCAGTCTTCCTAAACCTGCTGAAGAGCTGTTCTCTAATCTATTTTTTATGGAATTAATTCGCGGGATCGTTACACAAGCCAGCCGTTCCGGTTACGATGTGTTAATAAGCTCCGGAGCGAACGAGAAAGAAGAACTGGAAGCCGTTTCACGACTTCTGAAGGGTCGCCGTGTTGACGGCGTTATTCTGCTTTACTCTCGTACGGATGATGCCGTTATTGATTTTCTAGAGAGCAACGATTATCCATTCGTGCTTGTTGGCCGAAGTGATAAATATGAGAATATTTTATCAGTCGATAATGATAATGTGATGGCAGCGTACGATGCTACGAACCACCTCATTTCCATGGGGCATAAACGTATTGGCTTCGTAAGTGGACCACCTAATCTAATCGTTTCTCGTGACCGTCTCGCCGGATATCGTAAAGCATTGCAGAATAGCGGTTTAGAAATGCGGGATGAATGGATTGTAGAAGGTGAATTTCTACAGGATAGCGGCTATAGAGCGATGTCCTTTTTCATGAATTTGCCGAATCGCCCCACTGCGCTGGTAGCGGTGGATGACATGGTATCGTTCGGAATTTTGCGCGGGTTGAATGAACTGAAATACAAGGTTCCAGACGATCTCGCCATTGTAAGCTTTAACAATATTCCATTATCTGAATTATCTAGTCCTCCGATCAGCAGTATTGATATAGGAATTTATCATCTTGGCTACACCGCATCACAAGTACTTATCCAAAATATCAAGAGTCCGGATAACGGTTCAGGTCATACCAACCGATTTGTTATTCCCCATCGTCTGATCGTGAGAGAGTCATCCATGCACTCTCTGGCAAAGCATAAAACCGAATGAATAAGTGAAGCGTTTAACCGCTTCATTTATTTTTTGAAAATCTGTACAAACGTTTGCGCTAAATCATACAATACTTATTGATCCAGTTCTTTATGGGTGATTTCTAGGATCTTAGGTTAGGATAAACTTACACATCTTAATCAAAGTTTAAACGGTTTAATAAGATTCTAATACGGCATCCGCTGGATCACGACGCTGTCAAAACTTTTAGGAGGTACTACAATGTCGGAAATTAAAGCCTGCTTGTTCGACTTGGACGGAGTAATCGTCGATACAGCAAAATACCATTATATTGCTTGGAAAGAGCTTGCAGATGGACTGGGGTTTCTATTCACAGAACAAGATAACGAACGCCTTAAGGGAGTCAGCAGAACGGCTTCACTAAATATTTTGCTGGAAATCGGCGGACTAACGATTGACGAAGAAGAGAAAGCTAAGCTTGCGGAACAGAAAAATAATCGTTATGTCGAATATATTGCGAAAATGGACAGTTCTGAGATTCTGCCAGGTGCGCTTGATTTCCTAAAAGAGTGCCGTGCGAATGGCATCAAAGTTGCTCTCGGTTCTGCCAGCAAAAACGCTATGACGATCTTGAATAATACCGGATTAACCCCTTACTTTGATGCAATCATCGACGGCACACACACTAGTGCTGCTAAACCAGATCCGGAAGTGTTCCTATTAGGAGCCAAAGCACTGGATGCCGCACCTGAACATTGTGTAGTCTTCGAAGATGCAGAAGCGGGAATTGAGGCCGCTACCCGGGCCGGTATGTTCAGTGTTGGCATTGGTTCGCCGGAAACCCTGAGTGCAGCGAATATTGTTGTCCCATCGCTTGCTCATATGAGTGTGTCCCTGCTCAAAGAATCTTTTGCATAAGTTTATTGAACATAATTAACTCAAATAGTACTGATTTGAGTTGTTGTGGACATTCCAACCAAAGATTAAATGAACTAATAATTAATCGTTAGCCTTCTGGTGATGAAGTGACGGAGAGGAATTTTGGAACTATAGAAGCATAACGTTCGCCTTTATAATCAGATTTCATCCGCAAAATGTGATCGAAAGTCCAAAGATTCCGCGCAGTCACTTATATATCACCGGAAGTTTAACAAGGGATTTGTTCATTTTATATATCCCCCTAACATATTTAAAGGAGCGGTTATCGTGAAACAATATTTAACAATTGATGAATGGTCCATTATTGAGGAATCCTTTGATCCACAGACGCAAGAAATTTCTGAAAGCGTATTTAGTCTTGGTAACGGATTTATGGGTGGCCGGGCCAATTTCGAAGAGCAATATAGCGGTAACAGCCTGCAAGGCAGCTACATGGCTGGCGTCTACTACCCTGACAAAACACGTGTTGGCTGGTGGAAAAACGGCTATCCTGAATATTTTGCCAAAGTACTTAACAGCACGAACTGGATCGGTATTAACATTGATATCGAGGGTACCCCCCTTGATCTGGCAAAGTGCACCGTTTCCGAATTCCGCCGTGTACTTAATATGAAAGAAGGTACGCTCTCCCGTAGCTTCACTGCAACACTCGAAGATGGTAAGGAAGTTAAAGTAGAAAGTATCCGGTTCGTAAGCATGACTCGTCAAGAAATCGGCGCGATTCGCTATTCCATCATTCCTGTCAATTTCTCAGGCAAGATTACGATTACTCCTTATCTTGATGGTGATGTGAAGAACAAGGATTCCAACTATGACGAGAAATTCTGGAATGAAGTTGAGAAACAAGCGGGACCTGATCATGGACATCTCACCCTAAAGACTAAGAAACTCGACTTCCATGTCACCTCTGCTATGGCTCTTGATATCCTTGTCAATGGTGAAAAGGTAACTGCCGAAGCAGAAGTCATCGAACAAGAGAAATATGTAGCCAGCAAACTGGACGTAACCGCACAAGCGGGCAATCAAATCGTCATTTATAAATATGTAGCCAATGTTACTTCTCGGAATCACGGTCTGGGACAATTGGTCGACGCCGCCCAAACTGCTCTGCAAGCTGCTAAGGAAGCTGGGTTCGTAACCCTTTTGACTGAACAAATTGAAGCTTGGAGAGAAAAATGGAAAGAAAGCGACATCATTATTGAAGGTGACGTTTCGGCTCAGCAAGCGATTCGCTTTAATATTTTCCAACTCAATCAAACCTATAATGGTGAAGATGACCGCCTGAACATTGGGCCTAAAGGCTTTACCGGTGAAAAATACGGCGGCAGCACCTACTGGGATACAGAGGCGTATTGCGTTCCCTTCTATCTCAGTACGGCGGACTCCTCCATTGCCCGCAATTTGTTGATCTACCGTTACAAGCACTTAGAGAAAGCTAAAGAAAATGCCCGTAAGCTTGGATTCAAAAAAGGTGCGCTGTACCCAATGGTTACCATGAACGGTGAAGAATGCCACAACGAGTGGGAAATTACATTTGAAGAAATTCACCGGAACGGTGCCATTGCCTACGCCATTTACAACTATGTGAACTACACCGGAGACAAAGCTTATCTGGGACAATATGGCCTAGAGGTTCTCGTGGAAATCTCCCGCTTCTGGGAAGAACGTGTTCACTACGCATCACGTAAAGACAAATACGTAATGCTCGGCGTAACGGGCCCGAATGAATACGAGAATAACGTTAATAATAACTGGTATACAAACCGTATGGCTTCGTGGACTATGGAATACACCATGGAAGCACTGGCATACTTGCAAGAGAATGAGCCTGCTCGTTATGCAGAGCTAGTTGACAAACTAGGGCTGCAAGAGAGCGAAACTACAAAATGGAAAGACATCATTGCTAAGATGTATTATCCTGCGGATGGAGAGCTGGGTATCTTCTTACAACAAGATGGCTTCCTGGACAAAGAGATCATTCAAGTCAAAGATCTGGAACGTGAGCATCTGCCACTTAACCAAAAATGGTCATGGGACCGTATCCTGCGTTCTTGCTTCATTAAACAAGCAGACGTTCTGCAGGGATTATATTTCCTGGGTGACCGTTACGATCTGGATACAAAAAAACGCAACTTCGACTTTTATGAACCGATCACTGTTCATGAGTCCTCCCTTTCCCCTTGTATCCACTCCATTCTAGCCAGTGAGCTGGGATATAAGGATAAGGCCTATGAAATGTACTTGCGTACTTCAAGACTGGATCTTGATAACTATAACAATGATACAGAAGACGGGTTGCACAGCACTAGCATGGCTGGTACTTGGATGTCGATCGTACATGGTTTCGGCGGACTCCGCGTACATGACGGCAGACTGACACTGAGCCCATCTAACCCAGGTCACTGGACTGCTTACTCTTTTAAAATTATGTTCCGCGGCTCCCGTCTGAAAGTAAGCGTTACGGATGCACAAGTTACTGTTACGAATGAAACTGATATCCCTGCTTCTATTACTATCTACGACAAAGAATATACCGTAAACGGACTAAGCAGCATCACTGCTGATAGCAATTCCGTCACAGTATAAAACTTACACCCAAGAGACCCTTGAAGCTTAAAGCTTTTGGGGTCTCTTTATTTTTTAGGAAGCTAACTTATAAAAGGAGTGATTATGAATGAACAGAACCTTTTGGAAAGAAGCCGTTGTCTACCAAATCTATCCCCGCAGCTTTCAAGATAGCAATGGTGACGGGATTGGAGATCTGCAAGGAATCATTTCACGTCTGGATTATTTGCAAAAGCTAGGTGTCGACGTAGTTTGGCTGTCACCTGTCTATAAATCGCCAAATGACGATAACGGTTATGACATCAGCGATTATCAAGATATTATGGATGAGTTCGGCACATTGCAGGATTGGGAAGAATTACTGACTGGATTGCACGCCCGTGGCATAAAACTGATGATGGACCTTGTAATCAATCATTCCTCAGATGAGCATCCTTGGTTCGTAGAATCCCGTTCTTCAAAAGATAATCCATATCGTGATTACTACATTTGGCGTCCGGGTGGACCAGATGGTGAGCGCCCCAACAATTGGAGTTCTGTATTCAGCGGCCCGGCTTGGGAACTGGATGAAACTACTGGTGAATACTATCTGCATCTGTTTTCGCGCAAGCAACCGGATCTCAACTGGGAGAATCCGCAGCTGCGTGAGGAGTTATACAAGATGATCACCTTCTGGCTCGACAAGGGTGTGGATGGTCTACGAATGGATGTAATCAATATGATTTCCAAAGTGGAAGGTCTCCCTTCCTCCCATAGAGACGGCCTCGCTCCCGGGGAACTTGCCTGGGGTGGCGAATATTATATGAATGGACCACGTGTTCATGAGTTTTTACATGAAATGAATGACAAAGTGTTATCCAACTATAACATTATGACTGTCGGCGAAACTCCTGGCGCTACAGTTGAAGATGCTATTCTTTACACGGACGAGGAACGCAAAGAGCTGCAAATGGTATTCCAGTTCGAGCATATGGATGTGGACTCGGGTCCTGACGGCAAATGGGACGTAGCCCCGTGGACGTTGTCGAAGCTGCGCGATATTCTTCATAAATGGCAAGTGGGTCTGGCGGATAAGGGTTGGAATAGTCTTTATCTTAACAATCATGACCAGCCACGTATGGTCTCAAGATTCGGGGATGATGGTAAGTATCGCGTGATCTCTGCCAAAATGCTCGCTACCTTACTGCACACGCTGAAAGGGACGCCCTATATTTATCAAGGCGAAGAAATCGGGATGACCAATGTAAAGTTCACAGCCATTGAACATTATAAAGACATAGAAATCCTCAATATGTATCGCGAAAAGGTTACCGAAGGCGGCGCTGATCCTAACAGCGTTCTAAACGCTATTCATATCAAAGGCCGTGATAATGCGCGCACTCCGATGCAATGGGATGATTCTGCGAATGCCGGCTTTACTGAAGGGGAGCCGTGGCTCAAAGTTAATCCGAACTACAAGGAAATTAACGTGGAGCAGGCGCTGGCTGATTCGGATTCTATCTTTTATTATTACCAAAGGCTGCTTGCTTTGCGCAAAAAAAATCCGATCATGGCTTATGGCGAATACAAGCTACTTTTGCCAGAGCATGAGGACATATATGCCTATACGCGTACTCTGGATGACGAGAAGTGGCTGGTGCTGCTCAATTTCAATGAGGTTCCACAGACTGTTGATCTTTCCGCAGAGCTAAGTAAGGCTACGGAACTTATAATTGGAAATTACCCTGATGATGCACCCACACGGGAATTATTACGACCTTATGAAGCAAGAGTGTATCGATTGAAAGACTAACTTTGTCTATCTTCCTGAGTTATACTATTTAGGATGATTTTTTATGAGATTATCCTTCTGCCTGCTACCTGTCATTAGAGAGCACGGAATAACAGGATTTTGCAAATGCAGCCTGATAGTATGAACTTAAAGGGAGATGACGGACTTGGAATGGCTTATCCGCATGAAAGAAGCTTTAGATTATATGGAGAGCAAGATGGAGGAATCTGTGACGATTGAAGAAATCGCCAAGGTTGCTTACTCCTCCCCCTTTCATTTCCAGCGCATGTTCAATATGCTTACCGGAGTATCTATTAAAGACTATATCCGTAAGCGCAGATTAACTCTGGCTGCACAGGAGCTTGCTATTTCTAAAGTTAAAGTGCTGGATGTTGCACTGAAATACGGATATGACTCGCCCGAGTCGTTTGCCAAAGCATTCCGCAAGGCACATGGAATTACTCCTTCTGCTGCGCGGGAGTCAGGGGTACAGCTCAAGGCTTTCCCTAGACTCTCCTTCCATCTATCACTGAAGGGAGATAAAGAAATGGACTACAGAATTGAGAAAAGAGACGCCTTTAATGTTATCGGACTAGTAGAGGAAATGACAACGAAAGATGGGGAGAATCTGCGCCGCATCCCTCAGTTGTGGATAGAAGCTAATGAAAATGGTACGTCGGATAAGCTGATTGAGCTCGGTGGAGATAAGGATTTATTAGGCATCTGCTCTGACATGAACCATGATAAAGAAACCTTCTCCTATTGGATCGCTGTCGAAGCTACTCCAGAGACTGATGCACAGGGCTTTGCTTCTACAACAATCCCAGCTGCAAGTTGGGCTGTGTTCACCTCAGTAGGGCCGATGCCTGATGCTATCCAGCAGGTATGGGCACGCATTTTCCAAGAGTGGTTCCCTTCCACAGGCTACGAGCATACAGGCGGCCTGAGTTTGAGCTATATCTTCCGGGGAGACCAGACGCAGAGGACTATCGCTGTGAGATATGGATCCCTGTTACGAAAAAAGAATAGAACTAGAAAGACTATCGAAACCTCGATAGTCTTTTTTCTTGTGATTGCCTACTATTTCATTTTGAGAATTGGCATAGTCTTGGTATAATAAATAGATTATATAGTTCTATAATGATTATTGATTATTGTCATCCGAATTATCGGTGAAGGAGAATTTCATGTCTACTGTAAAAATATTTTCAGACAGCACTTCCGATTTACCTCAAAACTGGAAGGATACTTATGACATCGGCATCGTTCCTCTTTATGTAGTATTTGAAGAAGGTACCTACAAAGATGGTGAAGATATTACACCCGAGGAAGTGTATCGCCGTGTAGCCGCTAGTGGAGTATTGCCGAAAACGGCAGCACCTTCGCCAGCAGATTTCATTGCTGCATTTCAACCCGTGATTAGTAGCGGACAAGATATTGTATATATCAGTCTCTCCTCCTCACTATCCTCTACATATCAGAATGCACTTTTGGCTGCCGGGGAATTTCCTGAGGGACGCGTACAGGTCATAGATTCGCAAACCTTGTGCGGAGGCATTGCCCTCCTTGTTATGAAGGCTGTCAGAGCTGCTAAAAAAGGCCACACTGCGGTGGAGATTGCAGCCATGCTGGAGCACAGCCGCAACCTTGTGGAAACTGAATTCGTTGTGGATACGCTAGATTACTTATATATGGGTGGACGCTGTTCAGGCATGCAGAACTTCATCGGTAGTCTACTCAAAATCCGTCCTGTTCTTAGACTGGTAGATGGAAGCATCATACCTACTAGCAAAATCCGTGGCAAAAAGGAAAAAGCTGTGGAACAAATGCTCCAGAACGCTTTGGTTCACATCGATCGAATGGATAAAGAGTTGCTCATCGTTGTCCATACCTTGGCGGAAGAAGATGCACTCTATCTGGAGTCAGCACTACGAGAGAAAACTCAAGTTAATGAAATAGCAATTCTCCATGCTGGTTGTGTAATTGGCAGCCATTGTGGGCCGCATACTGTAGGTCTCATGTATATGCTTCAGGACTAATAACACACAAATCTCCGGCCATTGCTTCTTAAGCAAATGGACCGGAGATTTGTGTGTAACCCCCCCTAGTTTGAAGTTACTTCCAGCTCTATATCTTCTGCTCTGCAAGGCAGCATAAAACGAAACGTAGAACCTTGATTCTCTTCACTTTCTACAAAGATCGTCCCACCCATCAGCTCAACGAGCTGCTTGCAAATCGCCAGTCCCAAACCTGTGCCTCCATATTTACGGTTTATGGACGGATGCAGCTGTGAGAAAGATTGAAACAACAGATTGAGTTTGTTACCGGCAATTCCTACACCTGTATCCCGCACTGAAAATTCCAACAAAAATTCTTGTTCATCAGATAGTGGAATGTTCTTCACCGATAGGGTCACGCTCCCACGTTCAGTGAATTTCAGCGCATTGCCTACCAGATTCACGACAATCTGCCGCAAGCGGATCGGATCAGCAATGATTATGGTTGGAACGCTAGTATCCATCCACCACCGTAATGCCAGCTTCTTCTCTTCCGCTTTCGGTGCAAATAAATCAATGACGTCTGAGATCATTTCGCGGAGATCAAACTTCTCGGATTGCAGTGACATTTTACCTGCTTCCATTTTGCTGAAATCAAGAATGTCATTCAAGATCTGCAATAACGTATAACTACTGCTGCGTAAAATCTCGGCATAACCTCGCTGCTCTTCTCCAAGCTCAGTATCCAACAATAGATCAGCCATTCCGATCATCCCGTTCATCGGCGTCCGAATTTCATGGCTCATCATCATTAAGAAATCAGATTTGGCTTGCGCTGCCTGCTCTGCTGATTCTTTGGCACGAATGATTTCTCGCTCATTCGTAATATCACTGAAGGCAATAACCGCACCTGCGATCAGCCCTTCATCAATAAGAGGTGCCACCCGGTAATTAACAAAAAAACTGGTGCCATCCTTACGCCAGAAGATCTCATCATCTTTTTTACGGATGATTCCATCCTCTATCGTAAGACTAATCTGGCAATCAGGCGTCGAATAGCGCGAACCGTCACCTTGGATATGATGGATATAATCCATAAGCTTCAGACCCATCAATTCTGTAGGTTGATAGCCTAGCATATCTGCTGCCTCACGGTTAATAAAAAGAGTTCGCCCCGTTGTATCGAGCACAAAGATTCCCGCAGAGACAGAATTCAGAATGAGACTCGATTGTTGATCCTTCACAGCTACTATTGAGGTATCTTTGGAGCTTACCTCCGCTTCTCCCTTGGCAGGTATTTCAGTGTCCAAGGTGTCTGCCAATTCATCCAACCAGTCTTGTAACAATTCCGCATGTAAAAGAGCGCTTCCGTTAGCTACTTTGGTAATCGCGAATACCCCGGCGATCCCTTCTTCCGTTCTGATCGGTAAAAGTTTAACGCCTACGCAATTCGAGCCTTTTTTGGGATTCTCTAAATCTTGTAGCTCAAAGCTTGAGGAGTTCCCCTGCAGAGCAGCCTCAAAACTAGCAATATTGCCAAGTTTTTTTCTCTTTG
This sequence comes from Paenibacillus sp. FSL L8-0333, assembly GCF_037965665.1. NCBI lineage: Bacteria > Bacillati > Bacillota > Bacilli > Caryophanales > Paenibacillaceae > Paenibacillus > Paenibacillus sp. FSL L8-0333. Next base: position 1,960,249 of record NZ_CP150186.1, on the reverse strand, counting down.
CTGATATCGGACTTGTATTTTGAAACTGCGCTTCTGCGCCGGAGCCTAGATGGAACGTTAGGTTGGTTCCTACGCAGCGACCTTGTCTATCCAGAACGAATATCAAATCAGGATGATGGTCATATAACGATTTATAAGCGCTCTCTTCCGAAAGCAACCGTCTCAGAATGGACGTCCAGTCTTTATCCACAGTTCACATCCCCTCAGGCTCTCTCATCCATTATCATTACCCCTAAACGGGCAATGTTCATCTAAAATTTAAAATATATTTCATATCTATTATATCAAAATTACGGAAATCAGTCGTAGATAAACGTCAAATCCCCCCTTTATAACCCCAATCACGATGCTTTTTCATCGTTACAAAAGGGTTATAAAAGGGGGGAATTCCGAATCTATTAGGCGATATCTTTATGTTCAATGTTGCGAATGGCCATATAGGCAATGGCTGCTCCTAGCAAACCAAGTGAGATCGACACCGCCGCTAAATTACCTAAACGCGCTTGATCAAATCCCCCAGAAATTAGGGAGGTAACTAACACAGCTGAGACGATGGTGGCTGGGACTGATTTTTTCTTCATCCCAAAGTACAATGGAATTAGAGCGATACCCGCGGCATAAAATGCGTTTGCGCCTAACTTAATCAGCTCTGATGTGATTACATGAAGGGTCAGTTCACCCGGAATTAGCCCTGCAAAGGAATTGAATCCTATTAGGATAGCGCCGACTACAATGTCTGCCACGATAATGGCAACAAATGTGAAGGCGAACACTATCAATATTTTCGCAGTCATTAGCTTTTTACGTGAGATAGGATACATGAAGAGAAGAGTAATGGTGTTGTTCTTATACTCATCAATCACCAGCTTGCTAATAATAACCGAAGCGAAAATAATATAAGCAGCCTTTACAAAAACGAACACACCCTCAAACAACTCTGCATAAGAAGCAAACGACGGTTCGCTCTCATTTTGATCAACGAATAAAACCATAATCATAAAAGCAAGAATCGCAAGATTAACGATTGCAGCACCTGTAAGAAGCGTTTTTAGCTTATTCTTCCGAATCTCCAAAGATATTAATTTAAGCAATGCTTTCACCCCCAATCAATTGCAGAAAATGATCTTCCAGCGTATGTTGTTTTTTGCTGATACTCTCAATTTCCACATCTGCTAGCACTAACGCCTTATTCAGATCACGCTGTGAGATTCCATCGTCATATATTCTTACTGTAATATGGTCCAGCACTTTGAAATTATTAAGCCCAAGCTTATGCTCCAACACATACACTGCTTTATTAATCTCGTTCGTAACCACTTCGATATATTCAGTATTTTGGCCACGAATGGAATCCATCGCCACTTCTTCTACCAGAGCACCCTGCCGGATCACACCGATCGTATCAGCAATCTGCTCTATTTCCCCCAGAATATGACTAGATACAAGTAACGTCATTCCATATTCACGGCTAAGCATCCGGAACACTTCACGCATCTCCTTGATTCCCACAGGATCTAACCCGTTAATCGGCTCATCCAAAATGAGCAGCTCAGGTTTCGTCATGAAGGCTCTGGCAATACCCAGTCGTTGCTTCATCCCAAGTGAAAATTGCTTCACCGGCTTTTTATCGACACCTGTGAGCTTTACGAGCTCCAGCGCTTCACCAATCGCTTGCGGATCATAATAGCCCATGTACTCTCCGTGCAAAATCAGATTTTCCTTGGCTGTCAATTTATCATAAAACACGGGATATTCAATGATGCAGCCCATCCGCTTCAGCATTTCGTAAGAATGTTCAGTCATTTTTTCATTAAAAAATTCAATTTCTCCACTCGTAGGTTTAACGAGGTTCGTGACCATTTTCATCACGGTAGTTTTGCCAGCACCATTAGGTCCAAGAAACCCGTAAATTTCACCTTGCTTAATATTCATATTCACATTGCTTACGACTTCTTTACCTTGATAGGTTTTCGTTAAATTTCTTGTCCGAAGTATTGTAGTCAATTCCGCGCTCCCCTTTGTTTTCGTCTCGTCTTCCTTAGTTCTTATTGTACACAGCAGAATTTTCTTTTTTATTACTCGTTTCTTACGAAAATCTTAAGCTGCGCACAATTCTATTCCTTAGAAGCGTAATCTGCGAAAAGTAAGGGTAAACACCGTTCTCACATACGGCTGACTAACCAGTGTAATCGTTCCATTCATTTGCTCCGTTAATCTTTTGGTGATCGTCAGACCTAGACCGCTGCCTTGATAAGCCCGGTTTCTTGAATCCTCCAGCGTATACAGACGCTCAAAAACTTTATCTTGGTGTACTTCACTAATGCCCTTTCCCCGGTCCCACACCTCTATGTATACTTTGTTCTCATCACTATAGAGCTTTAATCCTAATACGCCCCCCGCGTCGCCATAAGAAATTGCGTTCGACAACAGATTGGACAATATTCGATCAAGAGCCTCTTCATTTCCCATGAAGTAAACAGCCCCATCCGGAATCTCAATCTCCACCTCACTGCCCTTAGCACTGAGGATATCATAGAAAGAAAGGATGTTGCGTCTGCATACTTCACCTGCCTCAACTCGTGAAAGAGCAACTTCCCGATCTCCTGATTCCAGCTTGGACAAATCAAAAAACTTGTTCATCAGCTGGATCACTTCATTGGCTTTTTGATGAATCATCTTCATCATCCGTTCCCGTTCCTCAGCCGGCAAATGCTCATCCTGCTGAATGGTCTCAATATAACCAAGCACAACCGTTAGCGGAGTCTTAAGATCATGAGAAATATTAGACAGCATATTACGCATGGATTTCTCCAGCCTCACACGCTCAATGCTTCCTTTATGATTGATATCCAGCAGCCGGTTCAGGTCAATCAGCACGTTTTGCAGCTCCAAATTACCGCTGAACAGCAGCAATCTTTCATGTGAGCCTTCTTCCATAATGCTGCTTAACTTGTCATGCATATATCGCAAATCATTAGAAGCTTTACGCGAATTCTGATATTGCCACACAATGACGGCCAGTAAGAGCACAATGACAATACCTAGCACCGCAATCATTATAGCTGTTCTCCCAGCTTATACCCGATGCCCCATAACGTCTTAATGTATTCGGGATGGGAGGGGTCGTCTTCTATTTTTTCACGCAATCTTCTCATATGTACATTAATGACGTTCTCATCCCCGAAATAATCATCCTCCCATACGCTCGCATAAATCTGCGCTTTGGTAAATACTCGGCCCGGATGTGTCACAAACAGCTTAAGAATATGAAATTCCTTCGACGTTAGCTTTACTTCTTCCCCATTCTTCAACGCAGAGAAGTTATCTAAATCTACAGTCAATCGACCAATGGAGATCATTTGCTTCACCGGAGCTTGATCTTCCACTTGGATACTGGGAGATGCATAACCTGCACGACGGATCGCTGCCTTCACCCTAGCCGCTAGCTCAATCATAGAAAAGGGCTTCGTAATATAATCATCTGCCCCAAAGCCTAACCCAAGCGCTTTATCTACATCACTGTCTTTGGCGGACATGATCAACACTGGAACCAGACTCCCCGCACGGATAGTCTGAAGAATGTCAGTCCCGCTTCGCTTCGGCAGCATAAGGTCTAACAGCACAAGATCAAATGGACCCCCGGTCCGAAATGTTCTCTCCGCTACTTCACCGTCAAATACAGCTTCAATCTCATAACCTTCTTTTACCAAATAAGACCTGACCATTTCACTGATTGCTTCGTCGTCCTCAATCAGCAGCACACGCTGTGGCATGTCCAAACCTCCCCGTAGTCGAAAACCTCTTCGTTAAATTATACCAATTTCCCGGAGCGCTTACTATTTCAGTTTTTATTTCAGTTTCGTTAAAGGTAGCCCAGGTATGATGGCCTTAACAACTTACAAAAAGAGGTGATGCTTCAATGTTGAACAAGAGCAGTAAACAAGCCTGGAGCTTCAAACGAAAACTGCTGATCGTGATGATCATTGTCCTCCTGCTTCTCGGCACAGTGATATATAGTCTGGCAGATCGTTACTTAATCGAACATGTCGAAGTCGTGGTTGCGGATGATGCAGCTACAACTAGCAGCTCAGGAGCTACAGCCGTTACAGCTGCCGAAGTTAATGCAACCTCTGATGACTGGAATTACTCCAGCGATGATATTCAGATCCAGCTCGATCAAGTGCAGACAGGGTCCGGTTCAGACCAGATCACCTATTTTGTCGCTGATGTCGTCCTCAAGGAAGCGAACAGCCTGCGCACTGCCTTTGCCGACAACAGCTTTGGAACAAACATCACTGAGGATACCTCGGACATTGCTTCCGCGAACAATGCGATATTTGCCATCAACGGGGATTACTATGGCTTCCGCAATGACGGAGTGATTATCCGTAACGGCACGGTGTATCGTGATGATCCTGTGCGGGATGCAATGGCGCTGTTCGATGACGGAACGATGCAAACCTATAACGAGGAAGAGATTTCTTCCTCTGAACTGCTGGCGCAAGGGGCCACCGATACCCTTTCCTTTGGCCCGATTCTGATTCAGGACGGGGAGATTGCCAGTGATTTCAGCAATGTCAAAATCGATACCAACTTCGGCAACCATTCCATCCAGAATGCGAATCCCCGCACCGCAGTTGGTATGATCGAACCAAACCATTATGTTTTTGTCGTAGTTGACGGGCGCAATGAAGGGTACAGCCGTGGGATGACCCTTACTGAGCTAGCCGATGTAATGTCCGGCCTTGGCGCCACAGAAGCCTACAATCTGGACGGCGGTGGTTCATCCACTATGTACTTCATGGGACGGGTCGTAAATAATCCGCAGGGCAAAAACAAGGAGCGGGGCGTCAGCGACATTCTTTATATCAAGGAGGGTGCAACATCATGACTATACTGATCCCAGCCTATGAGCCAGATGAACGACTGCTCGATTTGATTTTACAGCTGCATAATTTCCAGCTTGAACCTATTGTTCTTGTGGATGACGGCAGCGGCCCGCACTACCGTGAAATCTTCGATATGGCCGAAGCATTCGGCTGCACTGTCCTAACCCATGAAGTCAACCTCGGTAAAGGACGTGCTCTGAAGACAGGGTTCCAGTATATTCAGGAAGTTGGGGTGCCGGACTATGTAGTCTGCGCGGATAGCGACGGCCAACATCTGCCTTATGATATTAGCCGAATCGTTGAATCTCTGCGGAACCAGACTACCCCGGGAATCGTACTCGGCAGCCGCCGGTTCACCGGAACCATTCCTCTGCGCAGCCGCTTCGGCAACTCGGTAACCCGGACGGTCTTTTCCTTAACTACAGGCACTAAGATTTATGATACACAGACTGGCCTGCGGGGCTACCCTCTATCAATGCTTGATTGGCTATGCCAGATTCCCGGTGAACGGTTTGAATATGAAATGAACATGCTGCTGACCGCCCATAAAGAGGGGTACACCATTACGGAAGAGTACATCGATACCGTCTATCTGGACGATAATAAATCATCCCATTTCCGGCCTCTGATGGACTCCTTCCGGATATACCTGCCGATACTAATGTTCAGCACTTCTTCGCTGCTGTCTGCCCTGCTCGACTTCACACTCTTATTCCTGTTCCAGAGTCTCAGCCATAACCTATTCCTGTCCGTCGCGGCCGCGAGATTGTGCAGTTCTGTCTTCAACTATTCTATGAATCGAAAATATGTCTTCACGGGCAGCAAACGCTCCAAGATTCAGGCGTCGCTTCCCAAATATTTTGCGCTAGTGATCCTCGTGTTGTTGTTCAACTATGGGCTACTCTATTTCTATAATGAAAAGCTGATTATTCCGCTTGTCGCCGCCAAGCTACTGACCGAGGCTTCAATCTTCCTATTCAGCTATTGGGCGCAACGGAGGTTTGTGTATTGAGGGTTGGGAACTCTGAACTGCTTATGCTCGTATGGTGAGCAATCGGGAATTTGTGAAGCACTAATTGGACACTTATGGAGTACTAATCGGATACTTGTGGAGTACTATGGGTACCTATGGAATACTTTTCGAACACATATGGAGCTTCTATCGGGTACCTATGGAACTGCTCCTCGAACTCATATGGAGCTTCTATCGGGCATCTATGGAACTGTTTCTCGAACACATATGGAGCATCTATTGGGCACCTATTGGGCGCCTATCGGACACAGATGACACTAATCGCAGTATTATTCCACTTTTGGTATGCTAACGGACCCCATAGCCGCTATTGGTAAGAAAGACACCACATATGAGCCTCTTTCTGTGGGATAGCGTCTGTGGGGTCCGAAACCCTGTTCAAAAGGCTGGAAATTTGCAAATAACGTCATCTGAGTCCGAATTCACCGAGAAGGGTACCGTTGATAGAATCGCATACAAAAAAAGCTAGTGCGTCCTTCCAATAATGTATGCAAAATCACATTATCTTTGCTCAGAAATTCAGAACGTCATACACTCATCTACTCTCCCATATATATAAATGGAACAGTCCCGGACGTTGTCGCGGAACCTTTGCAGCCTTGTCAGAATAGGTTGCAGCATAAGCCCAAGCTGGAGGGAGAGAAAGATTCATGCCAAGCGAAGAAATTAATGCGCTAGAGCGGGCAATTGCCGAGATTACGGAAATAGCCACTGGCTTCGGTTTAGATTTTTATCCCATGCGTTATGAAATATGCCCCGCAGATATCATTTATACATTCGGCGCTTATGGAATGCCTACACGATTTGGACACTGGAGTTTTGGAAAAACCTTTCATAAAATGAAATCCCAATACGATTTCGGACTGAGCAAAATATACGAGCTCGTTATTAACTCCAACCCTTGTTATGCCTTCCTGCTGGATGGAAATTCACTGATTCAGAATAAGCTGATTGTTGCCCACGTGCTAGCGCACTGTGATTTTTTCAAAAATAATATGCGTTTCTCCATGTCCAACCGAGATATGGTCGAGAGTATGTCAGCTACAGCAGATCGGATTGCCGGTTATTCTGTAACCTACGGAACTGATGCTGTGGAGAGCTTCATCGATTCAGTGCTGGCTATCCAAGAGCATATAGACCCCAGTCTGATCCAACCACGCAAGCTGGGCAAAACTCACCTGCTGGAAGCTAAGATGAAGGAGCTCAAAGATGCCCCTCCAGGTGGCTCGAAATCATCCAATCCTTATGACGAATTATGGAATCTAGATAAAAGCACTACCGGTCCGCAGGAAGCACCCTCTGGAAATCGTGCTTTCCCCCCAGAGCCAGAAAAAGATATGGTCTGGTTCATTCAGCAATATTCCACTGTTTTGGAGGATTGGCAACGTGACATTATGACGATGCTCCATGATGAAATGCTCTACTTCTGGCCACAGATGGAAACAAAGATCATGAACGAAGGCTGGGCTTCCTACTGGCATCAGCGCATCGTTCGCGAACTAGATCTGACCGAAGAGGAAACAGTGGAATACGCAAAACTGAATTCATCCGTCGTGCAGCCCTCACGGCAAAGCCTGAATCCTTACTATCTGGGGCTGAAAATCTTTGAAGACATCGAACGCCGCTGGGACCGCGAGAAAATCTTTGAAGTACGTGAGCTGGAATCCGATACCTCTTTTATCCGCAGCTATCTATCTAAGGAATTGGTGAACGACCTCGATCTTTATGTTTTTGAGAAAAAAGGCCCCGAATGGAAAATCACCGATAAAGCATGGGAAAATGTACGCGATCAACTGGTGCTCGCCCGGGTCAATGGCGGGTCTCCTTACTTGGTCATTGAGGATGCAGACTTCGAGAAGAATGGTGAATTATTTATAACTCATCGCTATGAAAGCATCGAGCTGGATCTGAAGTACCTGGAGCGCACACTCCCTCACATCTACTCTTTATGGGGGCGCACAGTTCATCTACAAACAGTTGTGGAAGACAAAAAGGCGCGTTTTTCATACGATGGCAAAAAGGTGCAGCGGAAATTTATTTAAACTAAAAAAAGCGGCAGACCTAAACGGGTATTAACACCCTGGTCTGCCGCTTTTTGCTATGACTAAAATGTGGATTCAGATTCTTTTAATGACTTCGAGAAATATTTTGGAGCCTCAACAAACCCTTGCCGAGCATAAAATCTATGCGCTTCAGTTCTTCTGGAATGACAATGAACCTGAATGTTATCACAGTTTCTTTTTCTAGCTAATTCAGCGCAATACTCCTCAAGCTTACGTCCAATTCCTTTGCTCCTAATGGCATTACTCACCACAAGATAACTTATAATTGCAGTCTCTCCTACCAGACCTAATTGGGGTATGTAATGCATGGAAATACAAGCTACCACTTTATCATCTTCCTCAAAAACCAATAATTCCTCATCCGGATGTAGGATTAGCTTTTCTATTTTTTCTTGCATGAACATTTCTGTATTCGGATATCCCAACTGTTCTAATAATTCCTCTATGTCTTGCCAGTCATCTGCTCTCGCTTCTCTAATCATCTGCTTCACTCTCCGTTATTTTCGAATTACCTTATTAATTGACTCTATTAAACTACGGAAGATCATACTCGTCAAACATATTAATTTCGATGTATAACTCCTCCAAGGTATCTACGTTTCCCATATGGGAATTCCTAAAAAAGAAGGCCCGCAGCGGTAACACGCTGCGGACCTTCATCGACACCCTCATATCGACTTAATAACTGCACATGGCAAATGCCCAGGTGAACGTAACGTAAGGAAGTTTAAAAATGTAGGCGCGTAGCGTTCGCCTTTGTCAGCGACATAAAGTCCAAACATTTCAGAAATTACAATTATCACCGAGCGGCATTTGCCCTTATCGACTATTCAGTCAACTTTTTCACAGGAACGTAAATCTCCATCACTGTATCTGGCCGCGAATGGCAGCGTTCATCGTAAAACTCAAAATCCAGCTTAGTCTCGTCATAAACGTAACCACTATCCTTAAACCATTCTTCGAAGATGTACTTCCAGCTGCTTTTTATGACTTGGGCAAACTGTATTTGCTCTGTATCCGTTGAAGTATCCACCGGAGGTGTTGTAAACACGGCATATTCGGCTTCTGGCACATCCATCGTCAACATATCAGCTTCTACCTTGGAGTAGTCCTCAACAATAACACCCAAAAGATAGGTGGCATTGCCGTTATCTGAAGACGGAATACATAAACCAACTTCTCCGTGTTTAGGCGGGTTTAGTATTTTATACATTTTGGACTCCAGGTTTTCACCCTCATAATGGCTCCAAAAAGAAGCAATATCCTTAGTGTACATACTACCCGCAACATTAGTTTGGATACCATAACCAGCCACCTTAAAAGCAGGCTTACGAACAAAAACAGGATTCATAATATAACCTCCGATATCAAATATTGAATTTCCTTTACTAAACCCATCCATCCGCGCCGCATATTGTGTCGGACTATAACCAAAGGTTTTGCGAAAAGCTTTAGTAAAGCCACTTTGTGTTTCAAAACCATAGTCCAGCGCAATATCAATGATCTTTTTTCCAGCAAATAATTCAATTGAGGCTAAGGATAATTTTCGGCTCCGCACATATTCCATCACAGACATTTCCTTGCACAAGCTGAACACTCGGCAAAAATGATACACCGAATATCCGACCTCAGTCGCTATTTCTTCCACCGTTATATTTTCTTTGATATGAGCTTCTATATATTCAACACATTTTTCTATATCTTTACTGTAATTCAAGTGCAGCACCAGCCTTCCCCCGTACGGTGATTTCATTATATCAACTGCGCTGGAGATGGACTGTTCCTGTTTTGCTGAGCTGCATTATTGCCTGTATAAAAAAACAGAGCAGCGAGCCCCTCCATTTACAGAAGGATCACAACTCTGCGTATTCTTGGCCGCCATCATTTTGGGTAAGCCTCGAAGTAGACAACGCTGGATTCACGTAACCTACTTACACTTCAGTTGCTCCCTACGACTGACTAAAGGACCCAGATGACGTTATTTTCCAAAATATCGCCTTTTGAGCGGAGTTTCGGACTCCAGTGCAGCTATTACTCAAAAAACGGCTCATATTTAGATTTTTCCTGCTAATAGCGACCATAGGGTCCAATAGCCTGCTAAAGATGCTCAAAATCTACGTTTAGGGTCTCCTGTGTCCTTTAGCAACTTCCTACGCACAACAGCCAAATTAGTCAGATGGGTGGCGGCGTTTAGATCAACATTAGGAGGGTAAAAGGAGGCAGATAAAACATGGAAGGACAAAAAAAGAGTGCTCCACAGCCATTTTCATGGCTTTTGGAACACCCCGCATAAATGAACTCTTTTTAACGGTTTAGCAGACTTCCCACGTATTTCAGCAGCTCGTTGGCGCAGATTGGGCAGTAGTGATGTCCATCAATAAGTCTGGCGCATACCTCATTGATTCGTTTGAGCTGACTTTCATCAGGTGTTTTGGACGAGGTGGTGATTTTGACGATATCTTTGAGGTCTGTGAACAGCTTTTTCTCAATCGCTTCCCGCAGGCGGTCGTGGTTGTTGTACTCGAATTTCTTCCCTTTGCGTGAATACGCGGAAATCCGGATCAGGATCTCTTCACGGAACGCTTTTTTTGCATTCTCAGAGATACCAATTTGCTCTTCAATCGAACGCATTAACCGCTCATCCGGCTCCATTTCCTCATCCGTCAGCGGATCACGAATTTTCGACCAATTGCAGAAGGCTTCGATATTATCTAGATAATTCTCAAAAAGTGTCTTCGCAGATTCCTCAAAGGAGTAGACAAATGCCTTTTGTACTTCGCTTTTCGCTAAAATATCATATTCCTTGCGGGCAATGGAGATGAAGTTCAGATAACGCTCCCGCTCCTCTTTTGTAATCGATGGATGCTGATCCAGGCCATCCTTTATCGCCCGCAGGACATCCAGTGCGTTCATGCACTGCAGATCTCCTTTGATCAGAGCGCTGGAAATGCGGTTGATAACATAACGTGGATCAATTCCGGACATGCCCTCATCTAAATACTCCGTTTGCATCTCCTTAAGATCGGCCTCTTTATAGCCCTCGACCTCTTCACCATCGTACATCCGCAGCTTTTTGATCAGATCCATACCTTGTTTTTTGCTTTCTTTAAGACGGGTTAGGATGGAAAAAATAGCGGCGGCACGCAGCGCATGTGGCGCAATATGCACATGACTCATATCACTCTGGGCGATCAGCTTCGCGTAGATTTTTTCCTCTTCCGAAACTCTGAGGTTATACGGAACAGGCATAACAATCATACGGGACTGGAGCGCTTCATTCTTTTTATTAGAAATAAACGACTTATACTCGGTTTCATTTGTATGAGCAATTATCATTTCGTCCGCACTTATCAACGCGAAGCGGCCAGCCTTGAAATTGCCTTCTTGCGTCAGTGACAGCAGGTTCCATAAAAACTTTTCGTCGCATTTGAGCATTTCCTGAAATTCCATCAGCCCACGGTTAGCCTTGTTCAACTCCCCATCAAAACGGTAAGCGCGTGGATCAGATTCCGAACCAAATTCAGTAATGGTCGAAAAATCAATACTTCCTGTCAAATCAGCGATATCCTGAGACTTCGGATCAGAGGGACTAAAGGTACCAATCCCTACCCGCTCTTCTTCTGACAAAATAACACGCGTCACCTTAACCTGCTCAATGTCACCAGCATAATCATTTCTTAGACGCATCTGGCAGGATGGGCACAAGTTGCCCTCAATACGTACACCAAGTTCCTTCTCAATCTCCGGACGGAGCTCCAGCGGGATCAAATGCAGCGGGTCCTCATGCATCGGGCAGCCTTCTATTGCGTATACCGCACCCGCATCTGTCCGCGAGTACTGTTCCAAACCACGTTTAAGCAGCGTGACCAGGGTCGATTTCCCCCCACTGACAGGTCCCATCAATAACAAAATCCGTTTGCGAACATCAAGCCGACGTGCTGCAGAGTGAAAATATTCCTCGACCAACTTTTCGACTGCACGATCAAGTCCAAAAATCTCCTGTTCAAAAAACTTATACCGTTTGCGTCCGTTTATGTCCTCTACGCCGTGCGACTTAATCATGTCATAAACGCGGGAGTGAGCGGTTTTTGCGGGAGAGGGGTCTTTTCTCAACAGTTCTATATACTGCTTGAAGGTGCCGCTCCACGCCAACCGGTCGTTCTCAGCCCGATACGAAGCTATACGCTCAAAAATGTCCATTGCTCGCTGCCTCCTCTTGCGCTCCTACTTGCTCTTCTACTTGCTCTCCTATAGCGTTAAAAAGTGTATTACATACCTATGCGGCAAGCGCGGAATAGTTGACCTCTTTTTTACTGTGCTATAATAGAGAATCAGAAAATGGCTGTAAAACCTTATTGAGAAACCCGAAAATAAAGGCCTACGGGAGTGACAAGATGGCGGTACGACATGAAACGGAGCTGTATGCTCCTTTGAAGATTTTTTTTGAAAAGCAGGGTTACAGCATCAAAGGTGAGGTCCGGACCTGCGATTTGGTGGGGATTCGGGAGGACGTTGAGCATCCTCTGATCGTGGAGATGAAAAAATCATTCAATCTCGCCTTGCTGCTGCAAGGGATAGAACGGTTGAAGCTCAGTCCCACCGTCTATCTCGCAGTGGAACGTGTCCGTGATAAAAAAGGTGCGGTGAACCAGCGCTGGGGCGAGCTTAGCGGGTTATGCCGCCGGCTCGGTCTTGGGTTGATCACCGTTATCTTTTATAAGACCAAAGCACCGCTGGTCGAGGTGCTTGTAGAGCCAGACGAGAAGCCGCCTGCGCAGCGCAGCAACAAGCGGCGGCGCGAGCGCCTGCTCTATGAGTTCCGCGAGCGCAGCGGAGACTACAACACCGGCGGCAGCACGCGCGTCAAGCTCGTGACGGCCTACCGTGAGAAAGCGCTGCGTGTCGCGCTTTCTCTGCAAGCAGCGGAGGCGGACGCCGCCGTCGCTGCGGAGAAGGCAGCTGCGAAGGCTTCGCTCGCAGCTGCCAAACGTTCAGCGGCGGGCACCGCTGAACAGGTTCCGGCGCTGAGCTCAGCGCCGGAGAGCCGTGCTGCCGGGGACGCGGCAGCACGGGGGCAGCGGCGGCAGGCACGCGAAGCGGTGCCCCTAGCGCTGCCTCAAGCACGCTTCCAGCGGCCGTATTGGCCGCAGGAAGCGCTCCCCGCTCAGCCGGCATCACTCCGGCCGAGCTGCGGAAGCGTAGCGGCGTACCCACCGCCGCCGCTATGCTTCAGAACAACTACTACGGCTGGTTTCACCGGGTAAGCCGTGGGCGTTATACCCTAACCCCAGCCGGTCATGCGGCGCTGGTTGAATATGCCGCGATAACAAGCGGCGTACCCAATAACAGCAATCATCCCAGTAATTAGCTAACCTAACCTGGACAGTACATCAATCGAGCACCTCTTTTAGTCGGGTTCTAATCTTTTACCTCGGTTCTAATCATTTACTCAGACTTTAAACTTATTATTCTGATGCACACATAACATATTAAATAACGCCAAAAAGCATCCCAACTACGGGATGCTTTTTCGTATGTCTAGTCTTATTTGAATCTTATCTCTGTACATTCCATGTTCTTATCTTACACATAACACATTAGTATCTGGTGCGTACCACGCTCTTACTATACTCATATCACATTTAGATTACATTTTTAATACACTAGTATCTCATACGTATCATGTCTTATTTCACACATATCTCATGAGTATCTCATACGTACCACATTCAGATTGCATTCTTAACACATTAGTATCTTGCTCATCACATTCAGATTGCATTCTTAACACACTAGAATCTCGTTCGTACCACGCTCTATCTCATACATACCACATTTCTATTTCATTCTTACCGCGTGCGTAACTCGCTTTTCCCACGTTCGCAAATCATTCTCATCACATTAGTAACTCATTCGTCCACATTCAGATTTCATTCGCGTTCGTATCTCACTCTTACCACGTTCATATCTCTGCGTACCTCACCCGGCACTAAGTGACTGTACTTTTTAACTTATTTAACTTATTTACACTCTCGAACACGAGCCTTATTTACTAATTACTATTTTCTCTACTCTTGCTTTAACAAGCTACTCTTGCTGATTTATCACATTAGAACCCCTATGCTACATTCAACATCCACTAATACTAAATCATTCAAAGCAAAATAAGCTTTAAAAACACCATTCCGAAAAAGGCACACTAAGTTATTAGGGAAATCCTCCCTAATATTCTTCGATTCACACGCTAAAAACCGCATTTTAGGGAATTACTCCCTGATTTTCGCCAGATTTACCCCTAAAACGGGGTATCCCTTGATTTTTTAGGGAGAAATTCCCTAAACAGTCCATTTTAGAGTTCAAATCGACCAGTTTTAGGGAGGATTTCCCTAATTAATCTCACATCATGCACTTCGTCTTGCCCGACTTGTAATTCTGTCCGTGTTTTAGCTCTAAGAGTGTCTTGTGTTTTCATCATTTCAATCATTTCATCCACAACTTTCATTCCACTACCTAACTCCGTGCCGTGAACTCCTTAACCGCTTCGCTCATCAGGTTCATGCCAAGCAGCAGCTCATCCCGGCCGGGATGGCTGAAGTTAAGGCGAAGATGATTGCTGACTCCATCTACACTACATAACGGACCTGGCAAAAAAGCCACTCCCTTACCTAGCGCACATTTGAGCAACGCCATAACATCCATTCCCTCTGGTGGTGCGACCCACAGGAACATGCCTCCTGACGGCAGATCATAGGAGCTGCCCTTCCAAGCAGGCCGCTTTAGCAGTTCTACCATAAGCTTCAGACGGGTGTTATACTCTCGATTCAGCTGCGCGATATGCTCACGCAGATCAAACGCAGACACATCCAATAAATGATGCAGCAGCCGCTGATTTAATGCGCTCGACTGCCAATCGGCCATCTGCTTAGCCGCAGACATCATTCTGATCAAGACTCGGCTGCCTGCCGCCCAGCCCGTCCGCAGCGCGGGCGCAACGGTCTTGCTGAACGAACCGATATAAAGCACATGTCCGCCATCGCTGATATTTTCCAGTGCATACAAAGACGGATATCTTTTGGCCTTGTGTTCACCCTGCTTCTGGAAGTGCAAATCCCCATAAGAATCATCTTCCACAATCAAGATGTTATATGCGATACATAAATCCAATACTGCGCGGCGTCTCTCCAAACTCCATAAAATGCCGCTTGGATTGGTAAAGCTAGGGGTTGCGAACAGCATTTTCGGCTTATGCAGCTCGATCTGGCTCCGCAAATGCTCCGGATCAAGCCCGTCCAAATCACCCTGTACAGGAATAATAACGGCCCCCTGCATCCGAAGAGTCTGCAAAAATCCTGGAGAGGTTGGATTTTCTACTAATACACGATCTCCTGGATCAATATACACCCGCGACAACAAATCAATGGCTTGCTGGCTACCCGTTGTTAGCAGAACTCCACCCTCAACAACATTTACCCCTTTTTCTTTAAGCCAATCCCCAGCAAGCCACTCCCGAAGCGGTCCGTACCCGGCAGGATCACCATATTGCAGTGCTCCCGCATCTGCTGAAATCACCGTAGATGCTGCTTCAGCAAGCAGTGACAATGGGAATAGTTCTTCCGCTGGTAATTCTTCAGCTAGCGATATCATGGAGCTTCTCCGTGTTTGGGTGCGGATACTAAGAAGCGATGACGACAACAATGTGTGTGCGCGAGCAGAAAATTCGTAAATCATGCGAAATCCCCCTTCCCTGTTACCAAGTAGAAACGGCTTCGTCATCCTCATCCAAGGACGGGATGGTTACCCATTCAACATGATATTCTTACTTCTACTCCAAGAATATTCCACCCCATACGTCATTATGTCGTAAAGCGTGGGTTAGGCGTAGATTTGCCTGTTTTGTCTTGAGAAGAGCGCGAATTTCTCAATCGCTTGTGCCCGGGTCGAAACATCGAGCTTTACATAGATTTTGCGCAAATAATTATCAATGGACCGACGGCTTACCGCAATTTCAAGCGCAATTTTATCGTAGGTAATCCCTTGAACGATTCGCTCCATGATAAACATCTCTGTCTCCGTCAGTTGCAGAACATCATCTAATCCTTTAAATGTCGAAATCGGCCAAGCTCCTTTTTCAATCCATTCCAACGGCATTGAAAGAAAACCCTCCCGTAAACCCAGGATCAGCTGTAAAAGCTGACGGGGAGAAGCTCCCTTCGAGAATATCCCGCTGGCTCCTAGTTCTACGAGGGGCTGAAGCAGTTCTCGCCCGTCTTCGTCTGTCATCACGACAAAATGTGAGTTTGGTGAGCTTTTTTTCATATTTAACAGCACACTCTCAATATTCCCCTCAGGCATATGATAATCTACTAGCACTAGCTCGGGATTTTTTTCCCTTACGATGGTAGCGCCTTCGTCCCAAGTGGAATACATTCCCAGAACCTTAAGCCCCTCTTCCTCTTCCAAAATCAATTTTGTCCCCAGCATACTTGTAGGATGACACCCCACAATGACCACCTGCCAAACCTTCATCATTAATGCCCTGACCCCCTGCTCTATATATAATCATCTAGAAAGGAAAGCGCCGCAGCGTTTCCGGTTAAAACGCAAGCAAGGCTGTATGATGACTTGTCTGTATAATCTCTAGCTGGTTACCTTGTGTACGTCTATCAGAATTCCAATCTATAGAAATTGTATCGCAGTAGTTTAATAGGATGCAATTACTTTTTCTAGTTTTCATACTCTCTTACATTTTTGCGAATCTTGTCAAAGTCTGATAGAATGGGGACTTGAAAAAAAGACCAACCCGAGGTGATAAAATGCAACCGCTAGCGGAAACGTCCCCGGTACGCTCGCGCTCTACTACTGCGAGAAACGGCCCTTCCGTAAAATGGTTTTTACTGTTCTGGATTATGATGATCGGACTCGGCGTATATGCTGTATACAGCTACACGAACCATCTGAAGCAACAAGTGCTAACCGAACTTAGTACTCAGAGCCAGCAGCAGCTTACCGTTTTAAAGACCGACTATGAAGCAAAAATTGCCGTTCTCTCTGAAGAAGTGAAGGAATTGCAGAATACAGTGCAAAGCTTTAACGAACTATTAACCTTCACTAAAGATAATGCTAGTGCCAAGACAGATAACAGCAACAAGCTATATACGCAATTGAGTGAGGTAAGCAAACAGTTAGAAGCTTTGAAGAAAGAAATGGATCTGATCAAATGATGACGCCAGTCAAAAGAGTAAATCGCTTCTTCATGCTTCTAACTGCACCGTTCATAGGCTTGTTTATATGTATGTCGTGGTATCGACCACCGCTACAGCTAGACCTTGATGTAGGACAATTCACACCAAACTCTGGGCCAGTGAATGAAACAGCCGCCTTAAAAAAAGAGCTAACTCTGGCAGAGGCCTCCGCAGCTTACACCATTGATGCTGTCAGCGCTAGTGCCAAGCTATATAAAGAGACTACCACTACGATGAATAAGCTGGTCGAAACAGCAAAGACTCAGGCGAACCGCCCTGAACTGATCTATAACCGCAGGATTTCAGCCAAGCTTGGTATACCTTCAGAGATTGTTACCAGCGACCGTATAAGAGTTGAGTTATATCGATTGAATCCAGGAAACTACAAAGCTTATGCGTTGAAAATCAAATTGAAGGACCCGACCGCTATGAAGATGAGCTTGGCGGAGACAGCCTCCGGTGCGGAAACTACTATGCATGCCGTACAGCGTAATGGTGCCATTGCTGGTATTAATGCGGGCGGCTTTGCAGATCAATCCGGAAAACGTTATCCCTTAAGCACAACTGTAGTGGATGGAAAGTATTTATACGGTTTTGAGCCAACGTACAAGGACCTAAGTTTTGTTGGGCTGAACAAATCCGGGCAATTAATCGGCGGGAAATTCTACAGTCGCGCACAATTAGATCAGCTAGATCCGGTATTCGGCGCCACCTTTGTGCCTGTCCTCCTTAAAAACAACATCAAAACGCCCATACCCGAAAAGTGGAAAACATCCCCTAATCGGGCACCACGTACCGTGATCGGCAAATATAAAGATGATCAGATCCTGCTTTTTGTAGCAGATGGATATAATGAGTATGGCAGCTCTGGTGCACAGCTGGAGGAGATTCAGAACAAATTATCGAATATGGGCCTCGTAGATGCTTATAATTTAGATGGTGGTGGCTCTTCCTCATTGATCTTTAACGGAAGAGTTATCAATAAACCATCCGATGGAAATCTAAGAGCTGTGCCAACGAATTTCCTGTTTTTTAAATAATATAGTAAATTGTCTATGTAACATATCACATTTGCGTTTATTTTTATTAAATTGCAGGTTATAATCTTGATAACGAATACATTCGCTATTGGAGGTGCCAGTATGTCGTTCTCATTAACCTTTTGGATCGTAATGTTCGTATTTGTGTTATTTACGGTCGGCATCCTTACCTCATCTTACAACGACGACAAAACAAAAGGCCTATAAAGCCGATATGTCCCTGCACCCACTTGGTGCGGGGGCATTTTTCGTATACATAAAAAAACTGCCCCCAAGTAGAAGAGTTCTACGAAGAGGACAGTTTTTTTATAAGCTCTTGGCTGTCAAAATTCAAAATATGTACTTCTTAGGCATGTCTTGGCAATTGAGTCATTTCCGAAAGGCATGCAGAACAAATATAACGATCTTTATATTCGCTTACACCATCCATTGATCCACAGAAAACACATTTTGGACGGTAACGCTCCAAGATGATATGGTCACCCTGTACCAAAATTTCAACCGGGTCGCCTTCATTCATCTGATACCTTTTACGCAGGGACTTAGGCAGAACAATTCTACCCAACTGATCCACTTTGCGAACTACACCAGCAGGTTTCATAACTAACGTACACCTCTCCTGTTCAAGAAAAATTATTTAGTAGCTACTACTTATTTCGGCTCTTTCAATATATTTCGTTACCTAATTGTCGAATCCTGCTGAAAAAAATAAAAAATTTGTCTTTTTTTAAATAAGATTAGGAAAATCCAATTGTCGAAGCGCCTCGTACACAATAATAGCTGCCGAATTGGATAAATTCAGAGATCTCACAGCATCACTCATTGGCATGCGCATTTTTGTTTCTTTACCTGCTTCTAGAATCTCTGCAGAAAGCCCCTTCGTTTCCTTGCCAAAAACAAAAAAATCGCCATCTTGGAACTCAAAGTCACTGTATCTTTTCTCTGCTTTCGTCGTTGCGTAAAAGAAACGCCCCTCGTTATATTTCTCCAAAACCTCAGCAAAGGAGTCGTGATATTCAATAGTAACAGCATGCCAATAGTCTAATCCTGCTCTTTTTAATGTAGCATCGTCTGTACGGAATCCGAGTGGACGAACCAAGTGAAGATGAGTGCCTGTAGCGGCGCAAGTACGCGCAATGTTGCCAGTATTGGCCGGAATTTCCGGCTCGACTAATACGATATGGAGTGCCATTATATGGTTCCTTCCTCTCTAAAGGCTTAATAGCCAGATGTTTTACTCTAGTGCCTAACCATAGCTTCTCCAAACAAACTGAAAACCTTCCACCAAGAAGGCGGAAGGTTATAGATAGAATTCATTAACCTTGAGTTTGCCGGAAATGGTTCATGAAATCGGACAGTGCTTTTACACTTTCGTAAGGAACTGCGTTGTAGATGGAAGCACGCAAGCCCCCAACACTGCGGTGACCCTTTAAGCCGACAAAACCTTCCAGTTCAGCAGCTTTGACAAACTGCTTTTCGAGTTCTTCTGATTGCATCCGGAAAGTAACGTTCATAATAGAGCGGCTGCCTTGTTCTGCAACGCCACGGTAGAAACCGTCACTTCCATCGATGTGATCATATAACAGACCCGATTTTTCAAGGTTCTTAGAATGGATGCCAGCTAAGCCGCCTTGCTCCTCAATCCATTTTAATACTTCGTTCACCATATATACAGAGAAAGATGGAGGTGTATTGTAAAGAGAGTTATTCTTATAATGAGTGCTGTAACGCATGATCGTAGGAATGTTAGAAGGTGATTCTGCAAGCAATTCTTCTTTCGCGATAACTACAGTCACGCCTGAAGGTCCAAGGTTCTTTTGTGCTCCGGCATAGATCATTCCGAATTGGTTCACATCGATTGGACGGCAAAGTATATCACTAGACATATCCGCGATTAACGGAATCGAGCCTGCATCCGGAAATTCTGCATATTGCGTTCCTTCAATGGTCTCGTTGGAAGTAACATGAAGGTAAGCAGCATTCTCCGCAGCTTTGATCGAACTTAATTCAGGAATAGCCAAGAATTTCTTATCTTCGGAAGAAGCAGCAACATGAGCGCCTCCTACCAATTTGGCTTCTTTATAAGCTTTATCCGCCCAGCTACCTGTCATTACATAGCTACCTACTTGGCCTTCGGAAATCAAGTTCATAGGGATCATTGCAAACTGTGTGCTTGCTCCGCCTTGTAAGAACAATACCTTATAGCCCTTCGGATTGCCGAGGAGCGAAAGCAGACGTTCCTGCGCTTCATTATGCACGGATTCGTAAATTGCACCACGGTGCGACATCTCCATGATAGACATTCCACTTTCCCGGAAATCAACAAACTCCGCTTGTGCGCGTTCCAGTACCGTAAGCGGCAATGCTGCCGGTCCGGCATTAAAATTGTATGCTCTCTTATTCAAAACTGCTCCCCACCCTTTCTCTCCTATCAATATGGATATGGTTATGATAGCAATATTCTCCCGCACCAGCAAGTATAATTATTCACATAAAAGGTTAAGACGGTACTCATTTCGCAGTGAAAAACCGGTAAGATCGGCGCCAGCTCTTGCTTTGACGCGGTAAAAGACTAATGTTCACAAATACTTCAGGAGAGACTACATGACCCTCTCCCCACAGGGCCATACGTTCTATTGGAAAGTCCCCACTCTCTCGCACGCCTGTTCCACTAGGCTTATGAACCAACTCCCAGGTGAACTCAGTTTCCTGACCCTCCCAACCGCTCAACTTGCAATAAAAGGGTTTATCCGGTTCCTTTGACCAAGTAAGAGTATTCCCGGATACCTCTAGCAATTCTTTCGTATAGGAGGATTCTGGTTCTACTACCTTGAGTTCCCTCGGGAGACGCAGTTCGAAATCCTGTCCAATATTCAACCCATCGATTCCGATGAAGTTGTGAATATATTCCTCCGTATGGAAAGGCTTTTGCCCTTTGTTGTGCAATTCATATGCAATTATTAATTGATCCCCCTGTAAAGAAATCGTTTTAGTTAGCTGCACAGCATATCCGTTGCTTTCCATTGGGTAGATCGTATATGTGACAGCATCATTCCCTGCTTCGACATCCTTACTAAAAGAGGTTAAGGGGAACTCCTCATTGAAACTGTATAATGGGGAATTTCCTTTTTGTAACAATCCGACTCCGATTTTTGGAAACCAGCCTCCGATTGGTGCTTCATCATATCCAATTGCCCGGGAAATGCCAAACTCATTACAAAGCCCCTTGCCCCCAGTTCCTTCGCCTGGCTTCAAGCTTTCCGGCACACAAAACGTATGTTTCCCCTCTTCTAATGTCACCTGTGTAATAAATCCTGTCCAGTCAAAACGAGTGCCCTTATACTCTCCGATATCAGCGATATCGACAGTTAGTATGCCATTTGACAGTCTGCAACCCATACCTAACGCGCCCTTTCGTTCATTGTTACAATGAATAAATATTCATTATTGAAAAAAAACGTCTGCAGCCGCTATGAATAACGGTGCAGACGTCTTAAAATATCGTATAAAGCTACGCCAATGTCACTTCAATCAAGTGGCATTTCTCTGTCTGCAGAGAGAGCAACTCTTCACGCGGAATAATCGCACTTCCTGAGCCGCGCTGCAGCGTCACCTCGCTGCCATTCAGGGTAACAGAGTGTATTTGGTACTCCCCGTAGTTTAAGCTTCCTGTGGCTTTATAGACCACTTCAAACTCGCGATCCGCGAAGATTGTCTTAATAGAGGCTTTTCCCTCGGAATCAAACTGCTCTTTAACAAGCTTCGGTTCCAACAAAAGATCACCTAGCTTACCTTTTACACCAAATACTTCAGTAACCATAGTTAACAGCAGCCAGCTTGCGGATCCTGTTAAATACGTATACATCCCTCTGCCTTGCTCGTTAATATACTCAGGAATTCCTGGGTATATGCGGGCTTTTGCAAAGTCAGTACTTAAGCTATACAGAGATTCTAATACTTTATGTCCTTCTTTCACATATCCGCGTTTATACAACGCATTGCCATACATGATGGTCATGTGACTGAACATAGCACCGTTCTCTTTATGTCCAAAGGCAAAGCCAAAGGCACGACCCAGATTCTGCTGGATCCCTCCGAAACGGGAATTAAGTCTGTACCCAATTTTGTCATCCAGTAGATTACGATCCACGGCGGCAATGATATGCGGAATTTGCTCTGGTGCAGCTGCATGGCCCATCAGCGGGAATACTTGACCCGTAAGCGTCATTCGAACGCCTTCTGCGAATTCCCCTTCCACTTGTTCCCCATCATTATTATAATAACCGTTAAACCAACCTCCACCGTGTTCACTTTCCACCCACTCATTGCGGCGCAAGTGATTAAAGATCCACTCTGCTTTTTGTTCCAGATCGTCCGCTACTGTCTCTATGTCGAGTGCTACACGAATACCGCTGACTTTGTTCGGAGCGGCAGCATAATATTGATTAAGTCTTTCATGCTTGCCTGATACAGATTCATAATCCACTTGCTCACCAAGCGAATCTAGCAATAGTTTCATTTCTTCTGCCAATTCAACTGTCTCTTGCCCTTTAGAAGTCTTTAGCGTACGCAGCACACGAGAAATATCCAATAAGTTACTTGCGTAGAATGCTGTGAAAGCTACACTCTCACCCCGGTCTGCGCCCATATCAAGACCATCATTCCAGTCTGCGCCCTCCAGCAGGATATTATTGTGCTCTCCAACATTAAAGAACGGAACCAGATTTTGCAGCAGGATATGCTCCAGAATCGTACCTTTATAAACCTCACCAGAAGTAGTTCTGAGATCACTTCCTAGCGAGGTATCCCATGAATTATCGCGTTCCTTACAGCGACTCATAAAGGTATCGCGGAAATACGTCTGTTCCTGCAATAAGAAATCAAGATCACCACTCTGATCCAGATATAACATAGTCGTTAAGAACGGCCAAGCTCCATGATCCATCCACACCCGCGGGATGTTGTTACGGTCGGCAATAAATTCACCAGGCTGTTGACCGATAATAGTGGCATTACTACCATCTATTCTTACCCCGGCGTAGTTGTTCAGCAGTAAGCTGCGTACTTCAGCCGGTTCCATAATAAGGAGTGCTAGACAATCCTGCCAAAGATCCCGCCAGCCACGTCCGCCTCTTCCATAATCATGATAAGGCAAGAAGGAGTTACCATAAAGTCTTCTCAGCACGGGTTGAATCGTAACCCATTTCATCCATTGGTCAGCATCTGAATCACCGGTATGAAATTCTACCATATTCACTTTATCTGCCCAGAAGGCTTTAGTTTCCTCAAGCAAATGATCAAAAGCTTCAGATGTACCATATTTGTTCATCAAGGCATCCACGTCAATTCTCTCATTATGGATCGCCATAACTACTATATAAGAATGGCTGTCACCAGGAGACAGATTAAGCGCCTCGTAACGAAGACCCCCGATAGCCTCATATCCCTCTCTTTGTACACCTCCACCCTTGCCAATCTCCGGCGTGTTGTTCAGGATAACAGCTTCTGGCCAATCCAGACTTCCACCTTCTCCAATGAACTCCTCCTGCACTGGAAAGAAACCAGCAGGTTGACTGCCGTCACCCTCTGCACCAAATACTCCATAAGAAGTGTGATTGATGCGGTGTCCCCGCTCATCAAAGGAGAGCGCAGGCTGAACCTCAACACCATAAGGTGAAGTATAGATCCGGTTAAGCAAAGAGGTTACATGTCTATGATCGCGCAGATCATCTGCCGAACGCGCGTAGATCGGAACTACCGCTGTCGGTGTCAGCGTAATAACCTCTGCTATTGTATTCGTCAACGTAACCTTCATTAGTTCGACCTTATCATTACCGCTTGGCACAAAGCTGGTGATTTCAGCTTTAACACCCATCTCTGCGTTACAACGCGTTACGCGTTGCCACAGGAAACCAGCCTCTAGTACTGCTTCATCAGTAGACGATGTATAGAAATCGGCATTTTGCTTAGCGGAGTTCCCCACTGCCGACCAAGCTCCCTTGCCTTCTACGTATACCCAGAAGTTACGGGAAGCCCGCGAATTATGCAAATCTTCAACAGATAATGGCGGTGTCAAAAATGTATTATGACCTGTGGTAACCTGACCATGAAGTTTTGGAGTTACCGTCGACATCATTCCCCCTTCATTCACTAGAGGGAAATATAGAAAACTGCTGCGATCCGGTTGCTGAAGCCTGAATTCCCCATCATTTCCGGTGAATTCGAAGCCATGAATTTTATTACGATCCATTCTCTCCATCCTCTCATTTACACAACTACTTAAGCTTTAACCGCACCTGCCAATGCACCGTCAACGATATACTTTTGAATGAAGGTGTATAGGATGATAAGCGGTGCAGATACGATCATGATCCCGCACGCCAACATAGGCCAGTTGTTCCCGTATTGACCGCGGAATTCTTTAAGCCCGAAGGTGATTGGATAGTTTTCTGGACTCGGTAAATACATGACCGGCCCCACGAAGTCATTCCAGATACTAATTGCTGTTAGAATAACACCTGTAGCAATTACTGGTTTCATAAGTGGCATGATGATCTGGAACAAATAACGCATATATCCAGCGCCATCCATACCTGCTGCTTCATCCATCTCCCGGCTAATTCCTTTGATGTAACCTACAAACATCATGAACACGATACCCGTTCCGCCTGTTTTAAGGAGAATGTAACCCAGCTTCGTGTCATAACCTACAAATCCTAGCTCCTGTTTCATGGTAAGCATCAGCTTGAACTGTGCGACCATTGGATTCGGCAGGAACTGAGACATCAAGAAGAACAAATAAATAAATCCGCTCCACTTCACATAATTTCTCGCCACCGGGAAGGCCCCGAATAACGAAACAATTAGGGTCAGCACTGTTGCCACAGCTGTATACAGCAGACTGTTTAAGAAATAATTAGAGAAATTACCCTGTAGCCAAGCTTCTTTATAATTATCCCATTGAATACTTTTTACGAGACCGATAGGATCTAACAGATATTCTGTAAAGGACTTGAATGAAATATTGATTACAAATAACAACGGCATGATATACAAAACAAGCAACACTGCAATCAGAATATAAGAGAGAGTTTTGGCGGTTTTGGAATCCTTCATTAATATTCCACCTCTCTCTTACGCATTTGTTTCACTGCAAATACTACAAACACCAGAATCATAAGGAATTGAACCACGGAAAGCGCGGAAGGAAGTCCCATCTGTAGAGAACCACGGAACGTCTCTTTATAAACGTCATATGCCATCGTTCTTGTGTTAAAGCGACCGTCCGTAGTTGCGAGAATAATATCAAAGGTGGACATCGCACCGATAATAGACAAAATAATGTTAATCGTAAAGGATGGAGCGATAAGTGGGAATGTGATATTTTTAAAAGATTGCCACTTCGTAGTTCCGTCTATATATCCAGCCTCATACAAATCTTTCGGTACGGATTGTAGCCCCGCAAGGAAAATCAGCATCGAATAACCCATATACATCCAAATTTGCGTAAATATAATATAACCGAACGCATGAGTGAAGCTTCCAAAGAACATATCTTTATAACCGAACAAAGAATCATACAGTTGGTTAACCGGACCACTCAGCGGATCGAACATCATGCCCCATACCAGTGCAACTACCGCTACACCAAGCACAACCGGTAAAAAGAATACCGCGCGATAGAAATAATCGCCTTTCAGCTTCTGATTGATAACTACGGCCATAAGCAGACCGACACCGTTCTGTACAATGGTTACAATGACCATGAAATAAATAGTACGTATAATGGAATCCCAACGCTCGCCTGAATTTCCTGAGTAAAATACATCATAATAATTGTCAAGGCCTACAAAACTCATCTTGCTTCCAGGAACGTTAGTGATATCTGTAAATGAATAGATAACCGTCATCATAGATGGGCCAAAATAGAAAATTACATACAATGATAATGGAATCATTAGCAGCAGAAGCGGTATATATCGTTTAATACCTTTTCCGAACGGATACATTTCTCTCACCTACCCAATCCTAATTCAATAAAATGATCGGGGCCTGCACAAAACAGACCCCGAAGTTGTAAAACATGTTTGGTGTACAGTATGTTGTAGATTCTTTTTATTTATCGGGATAGCTACTTATTTAGGTGCTGCTGCTTCCCATTCTTTTTGTTGTACATCTGCAAGCTCTTTAGCGGTTTTAAACTCGCCGCCTGGTGCCAAATATTCAGTGTGAACGCCTTCAGCTGCAATGTGCTCACCAACGTTATCACGGTTAATCATCATAATTTCATAAGCAAGTTCGAAATCTCCAGTCATGTATGGAGCAAGTTCTTTGTCAATAAAGTCACTTTCAGTGGCAATATTGTCTTGTGTAGGCAAGAATCCAGCTGCTTTAACATATTCTGTGTAGTTTTCTGGTTCAGAGAAGAATTCCAGCCATTTCAAAGCGCCTTCTTTGTTCGGGCCTTTTTCTGCTGCATACCAAGTTACATCGTATTTACCGACAAGAGAATTATTCTTAGCAGCATCTTCTGTAGCTGGGATTGGGAAGTAACCAAATTTCACATCTGGATTTGCTGCCGCGATCGTAGGAGCATCCCAAGTTCCGTCAGCAATCATAGCTGCTTTTCCTGTTGCGAAAAACGAAGGTGCTGTTGCATAGTCGATACCCAAGAAACCGTCGATGATGTAGTTATCTTGAAGCGTCTTCATTTTCTCCAATACTTCTACAGCCTCAGCATCGTTAAACGCCGAAGTTCCCTTCCAAACCCCTTCAATCCATTGTTGTTGGTTGCCGCCACCCAGAATCTTGGCTTGCAAACCGAACACTGGCAATTTCAATGGCCATACATCCTTACCAGCCACTACGATTGGAACAATACTCTTTGCTTTCAATGTATCTAGAACACTAATGAACTCTGTCCAAGTTGTAGGTACAGTCAGCCCGTTTTGTTCAAAAATTTCTTTATTATAGAAGAATCCTGACATCGCTACTTTACCGGTTGGGATTGCATACACTTTATCTTTATAAGTGCCGGCTTTAGCAATATCATTCGCATTGTAGTTTTTAACGAAAGCTTCGCCGCTCAGATCAGCAATCAGCCCGGAATCAATCCATTGTTGCCAGTCTGGCACTTTCGCACCTGGTGTCCAATCTTTCGGAGACAATCTCATACCGGATAGATCGGCAAGTACATCTACGTCACCAGCTGTAATTCTTGCTCTTTGTGCTTGTTTGAATTCATCATCCGGACCAGTGGTTGTGTACTCCACTTTGTATTCCGGATATTTTTCTTCAAACTTTTTATTAATTTCTGTAATGACCTTGTTAATATTCTCTTGTTTCCAGTGTAAGATCTTAATCACTTTCTTATCACCAGATGCAGGCTTGTTTGTTCCGCTGCTCGGAGTAGCCTCACCATTCGCGTTGTTATTGCCGCTTCCACATGCTGCTAATGAGAGCACTAGCGCTGAGCTCAACAATACCGCAGAAAGCTTCTTTACCATTTTGTTACCCCCCAGATAATTTGTTATGACCCTTTAACGAAACCACATGCTAATTTCTGAAAATCACGAAACAGTAAGGATGATATCACAGAAAGCGGTTTCGGTGTTTTCATTATTACATCGTTATTTGTCTTTGTAAAGTCTTTTTTCATTGTTCGTTTTTGAACGTTTTTTGAACCAATCATTCAAAAAAACCTTTAATATCAAGCATAATCCTAGTTTAAGAGTAAACATTCCATTGACTATAATCTTATTGAACTATAAAATAAGTAACGAAACTATTTCGTAAATCATAAATTCAAGTCATAAAAAAATAGCCTTGAGTAGATTTTAAACATATATTACGGAACATTTTTCACTATAAGGGGGACTTAATTTGGCCTACAGCATCAAAGATATAGCGAAAATTGCTGGAGTTTCTGTTTCGACAGTATCCAAAATCATTAATAACTACAGTGATATTTCGGAAGATACCAAGACAAGGGTTCAACAAATTATAAAAGAAACTGGATATACCCCCTCCAATTCAGCTAAAACATTGGCTACGAAATCGTCCAATCTAATCGGAGTGATTTTTGCCGGAATGCTGAATGTCGACTTTACCCACCCTTTTTTCATCGAGGTGCTAAATTCATTTAAAAAACAAATGGGACTACTAGGTTACGACCTTATCTTTTTTTCCAATGAAAAATTCCAAAGTGGCGATACTAACGATTATCTTGCCCGTTGTCAGCATTTTAATGTAGATGGGTGTGTGCTTCTATCCGGACAGGAGCTAGAAACCTCTATCAGCGAATTAGACAACAGTGCTATTCCATGTATCGGCGTAGATTTAAAACTAACGGGTGACAACTCTGGCTTTATCATGTCGGATAATTTCAAAATGTCCTCCAAAGTGGTAGAACACTTTTATTTACTGGGCTATCGTGAGCTTGGCTACATTGGCAGCTCCTCAGATTCAGACATCTCCAATATGCGCGAAAGTGGTTATCGCAAAGCTCTTGAAGATTTGGGGCTGCCTATTAACGAGAGTTGGTTCTTAAACGGAAGTAACTTCTTTGAGGCTAGTGGGTATGAGACGATGCGTAGAATGATTGAGAATGGAAATTTACCTAGAGCGATCTTCGCAGCGTCCGATCAGCTTGCTATAGGAGCGATGCGTGCCCTTAAAGAGGCTTCTATCGCTGTTCCTGAAACTGTTGCAATTATTGGCTGTGATGATATTGAGGCCTGCAATTATACAACACCCCTATTGACTACCATCCGCCAAAATAAAGATAAGATCGGTCGCCTAGCAGCACTAATGCTGTATGATCTAATAAACAACCAATCAGGTACGAGTTCTTTCAGCGTAGAACCAGAGCTTATCATTAGAGAGTCCTGCGGCGCTCCTGAACGGGGGCTAGTGTAGCCTTTCTCGGAGAATACACGAATAGCAAAAAGGGGCTGTCCCAAGCAGCCATTTTATGGCTTGGTGACAGCCTCTTTTATGTTCTTAACACTACTTAATGTCCAAATGGATTCTATGGGCGCACCTAGTGTTGCTCCGGATGATGCAATAAGTGAAGCACTTATAGAATAATTGGGGAATTTCTCCCTAAAAATCAGAGATTTCTGTTCATCGGACTTATAATTAGGGAAAACTTCCCTGAATTTTGGCCTATTCAGTAACTAATAAAGAAATCACCCTGATTATTAGGGAGGAATTCCCTGATTTCGTTCATTTAGAGCAAATATCGGCTATTTTTAGGGAGTTTTTCCCTAATTAGTTTAAATCCACTTTGTACATCACATAAACACAGAACGCATATCGCTCACCGTACATAGTCCAGCGTCACAGATACCACAAATCATATACTGCAAGCCGAACGGAAATCACACCTAACAGTCACCTACCGCCCACCCCAATAACATAGAACACTACTCATGGCTTAGAACACTATGCGTGGCACACATTCATAAGGTACAATAAAATCCATTACTTTCCCAATTCAAAAAAAGAAGCTGCCTCCAAGTAGAATCACTACTTTTGAGACAGCTTCTTTTATTATAAAGATTATAATAGCAGGAATCTTATAGATCGAAGTACAGGGCATATTCATGTGGATGAACACGAATCGCTACCTCTTGTGCTTCAGAACGTTTCAGAGCAATATAGTTATCGATGAAGTCCTTAGTAAATACGTCGCCTTCTGTTAGGAACTCGTAATCAGCTTCCAAAGAATCAAGCGCTTCGCTCAGGCTGCCTGGAACGCTGCGGATTTTTTCTTTATCTGCATCAGACAATTCATAGATGTTCTTATCAAGAGGACCATAACCCAGTTCTTGCGGGTTGATCTTGTTCT
Source organism: Paenibacillus sp. FSL L8-0333 (assembly GCF_037965665.1). NCBI lineage: Bacteria > Bacillati > Bacillota > Bacilli > Caryophanales > Paenibacillaceae > Paenibacillus > Paenibacillus sp. FSL L8-0333. Next base: position 1,930,131 of record NZ_CP150186.1, on the reverse strand, counting down.
TAATTCCGTCCAGACCTGCCATCAGCATTGCGGAGAATGCCAAGTAAGGGTTAGCCGTGGAATCCGGTGTACGGAATTCGATACGACAGCCTTTTGGTGTCACAGCTGCTACTGGGATACGAACTGCTGCAGAACGATTTCCTTTGGAGTAAACCAAGTTAACCGGTGCTTCGTAGCCAGGAACCAGACGCTTAAAGGAGTTGGTGCTTGGGTTAGTCAAAGCGATCAATGCTGGTGCATGGTACAAAATACCACCGATATAATGAAGAGCCATTTCGCTCAGGTTAGCATAAGCGCCTTTTTCATAGAACAAAGGAGTATCTCCGTCAAAGATCGATTGATGCACGTGCATTCCGCTACCGTTATCACCAAACAGCGGTTTTGGCATGAAGGTTGCTACCTTGCCATACTGACGTGCAGTGTTTTGTACAATATATTTATAAGTCATGAGATTATCAGCAGTTTTCTTCAAGGTATCAAAACGGAAGTTAATTTCCGCTTGACCTGCAGTGGCTACTTCATGGTGATGACGTTCAATGCGTAGTCCAACTTCAGCAAGCAGACGGCACATCTCACTACGGATATCCTGTTGGGAGTCTACTGGTGCTACAGGAACATATCCACCTTTAACGCCAACTTTAAATGCCAAGTTGCCGCCCTCTTCTTTACGACCCGTATTCCAAGCCGCTTCTTCAGAATCTACGAAAAATGAGGATCTGTTCATGCCACTTTCGTAACGAACATCGTCAAAGATAAAGAATTCTGATTCAGGTGCGAAGAATGCAGATGTACCTACTCCGCTTTTTTGCAGGAATTCTTCTGCTTTCACAGCAATACCGCGAGGATCGCGCTCATAACGTTCGCCATCAGGAGTGAAAATGTCGCACATCACGTTCAGCGTTGGATGAGCTGTAAACGGATCTATGAACACACTATTCGGATCAGGCATCATAACCATGTCTGATTCTTCAATACCACGGAAACCTTTGATGGAAGAACCGTCGAATGCTACCCCATTTACAAAAGTTTCATCTTCCACTTCAGAAGCTGGCAGAGAGATGTGGTGGGCACGACCACCTAAATCTACGAATCGAAAATCTACCCACTCGATATTGTTCTCTTTAATTGTTTGCAACACTTTTTCAACCGACATGAATTTTTCCTCCCCCAAGTTCCGAACATTAGGCCGCTCACAGTATGCAAATGTTCTTGTTTTAATTTTTTTTGCTGTCGTAATTATAAATCTCATACCTAACATCGTCAATGCTTATGTCAGGTATTTCTTTCAGCAATGTAAGATATTCTAACGCTTTCGTGAAATCTGTTATTTTCGCATATTTTCATATCACATTTATTTTATTCAACTCCAAAAAAACCCTCTTTTCCCACTAGGTCGCGGGTTAAGAGGGCTTCCGAGGAAGCTCTTAGATTGAATTTTATAGCGCCGAAACCGTTTCTGGCGAAGTAGAAAACTTACGTCCAACAATTGGAGCCAGCTTTTCCAGATCTTTAAGCAGGTTATCAAACTGATCAGGGAATAACGATTGAACACCATCACCTGTCATGGAATTGTCCGGATCTGTGTGCATTTCGATAATTAGCCCGTTTGCACCAGCAGCAACAGAAGCTTTGGCCATAGGCTCAACTAACTCACGACGACCGGTTCCGTGACTTGGGTCAGAGATTACTGGAAGATGGCTTAAGCTTTGTAGAACTGGAATAGCCGATAGATCCAGTGTGTTACGAGTGTAGGTCTCAAATGTGCGAATACCGCGCTCACAGAGCATTACATCCTTATTACCGCCTGCCAAAATGTACTCCGCTGCATTGAGCAACTCATCATAGGTCGCACTGAAGCCACGTTTTAGAAGAACAGGTCTGCCACAGGTACCCAGCTTGCGCAGCAAATCAAAGTTCTGCATATTCCGTGTACCCACCTGCAGAATATCCGCATGCTCCGCACAGATATCAACATACTCCGGTGTCATAACCTCTGTAATCGTCAACAGGCCATGACGCTTTCCTGCTTCAGCCATCATAGTCAAACCTTCCACACCTACGCCTTGGAAGCTGTACGGTCCTGTGCGGGGCTTAAACGCGCCTCCACGAAGTACCTGAGCACCAGACGCTTTAACAAGCCGGGCGATCTCATCAATCTGCTCTGGAGACTCAACGGCGCAAGGTCCGCCCATGATCACCAGGTTTTCTCCACCAATCTTCACACCCTTGATATCAATAATCGTATCCTCAGGATGGAAATCCCGGCTGGCCAGCTTGTAGGATTTGGAGATCTTCACGACGTTCTCTACACCCTTCATTTGCCGCAAATGCTCGGCGAGCTTAGGAGTGACGCCTCCCACTAAACCTATCACCGTGTGATCTGCTCCTCTGGAGAGATGCACCTGCAAACCTTCTTTTTCGATTACGGCAATTATATCTTTAACCTGCTCTTCCGGTGTTTGATTTGATGTAATGACGATCATATTTATAACTCCCTCTCTACACTTAAAATTTATAATAATTCCGCTAGATACTATCGCGCTACGACGCGTGTTCGCTTTTAAGCTTTTATGCTTTTAATCACTAAAGCAATTCTACCTCAAAAAGCGATTATAGTCAATCTATATTCTAGATTCCTATGCTGGAAGCGTTCTTTCGATAAAAAAGAGCACTTAACCTCGACTGACGAAGTTAAGCGCTCTTGTTGCAGCGTTCATAATATATAAGTTCGAGCCTAGCCCATTACATTAAGTAGTACTTGCACTCTTATTCTTAACCGGTGGCAGCAGCTTCGCCATATTCACTGTACGTTTGATCTCCCACGTCTCCGGATTAGCCGAATCATACTGATCTAAGTAGTTAATCACTTCTTTGGTGATAGGTGTAGGTGTGGACGCGCCAGAGGTGACCCCGACGATATTTACACCCTCTAACCATTCTGTTTGGAGTTCAGACACATCAGAAATACGATGGGCAGGAACCCCAGCGATTTCTTCCGACACCTGTGCCAGACGATTAGAGTTGTTGCTTCGCGGATCACCGACAACAATCACCAGATCACATTGCCCTGCTTGTTCCGCTACAGCCTCTTGACGTACCTGGGTAGCCATACATATCTCATTATGCACTTCAGCACCTGGGAAGGTCTCCAGAAGCTTTTTCATGATATGTTTAATATCCCACTGGCTCATAGTAGTCTGATTCGTAATGACGATACGTGAAGAAGGGATGGATAACGTAGCAATCTCATCTTCTTTTTCAATCAGATGCACATGCTCAGGGGCAATACCCACAGCACCCTCTGGTTCCGGATGGCCTTTTTTGCCGATATAAATGACCTCATAACCATCATCTACTTTTTCCTGAATAAGATCGTGGGTCTTCGTGACATCAGGACAGGTGGCGTCGACCGTAGTCAGACCCTTGTCCCTTGCCATCTTGCGCACCTCAGGAGAAACCCCGTGTGCAGTGAATATAACAGTCCCACTATCCACTTTATCCAGAATATCCAGACGATTATGTCCGTCCAAAGTAATAATGCCATCATCTTCGAACGAATTCGTGACATGACTGTTATGAACAATCATACCCAGTATATAAATCGGCCGGGGAAGATCGAGATTTTGCGCAGCCTGCCGTGCCATAACCATTGCATCGACAACTCCGTAACAATATCCCCGGGGAGAGATTTTAATGACTTCCATGAGTTCACCAGCTTTCTGCTTTCATTGACCTCTGTAATAGGACACTTCTAAATTATACCCTATTCCAGCGGCGGAGCAAAGAGAAGCGGCAACCAGATGACAAAAGTAGTACCCTCACCTTGGCGTGTAACAACCTCCACAGACCCACCATGCTCGTCAATAATCCACTTAGCAATGGATAGACCAAGCCCAATCCCTTCCGTAATTCCACGCGATTCATCCGCACGATAGAAACGATCGAAGATATATGGAACCTCATCTTTATCCATACCAATACCTGTATCAGTGATCCGAATACCAACCTGATTCTGATAGAAAAGGGTATCCAAACTCACGATGCCAGAAGGCGTGTACTTAAAGGCATTATCAATAAAAATAAAGAGCATTTGCTGTAGATAATCTTTATTCCCAACTATATATTTGCCGTTTAAGACTGACATATCACCTGTAACCCACTCGGCTTGACGCGGCAGGAAAGAGGCGCGGCGCGCAATCTCATTCATCATCGGTTCCAGTGCCACGGGCTCTATATCAAAAGTACGTCCAGTATCCGCACGCGCGAGCGAGAGCATATCCGCTACCAAGCGGCTCATACGCTTAGACTCGTCTGCGATATCCTGCACCGATTCAAGCGATAGCTGGCGAATCTCAGCTTCACTCATCTTCCCTTCTCCGGGTTCCATCTCCCAAACCTTTTGCAGCAGATCAATATTTCCGCGAATCGTAGTGAGCGGTGTCCGAAGCTCGTGTGAAGCATCTGAAACGAAACGGCGCTGAGCCGCATACGAATCCTCCAGCTCTGTGTAGAATCCTTCCATACGCCCAAGCATACTGTTAACGGTCTCAATAAGCCTTCCTATCTCGTCTGGCGGCCCATCATATTCAATACGCGAGCTTAAATCATTCCCCGTCTGAATCCCATTCGCAGCTTCAATTACTTTGCCGATTGGACTCATGGATTTGCGCGCAAGGAACAAGCCGAAGGTAAATGCCGCGATCAGGGTAGCAAAAGAACCTACGAGCAGGATAGTTTTTAAACGCTCCAAGAGCTTATTTTGTTCACCTACATAGGTAGCCACTTGTAACACAGCAGCAGGATTATTTTTATAATTTTCCAATAGAATTGGCCGTTCATAAATCAGAAATTGATTGCCTTCAATTACAACATTACGAAATCCCTGTACAATTTTATCCCGCTCGGGATAATCAAATGCAAGATTACCATTTCTCATGTTTGTCGTTCGCTGCATAACCTTAGTATCATAAACATAGATCTGTGTATACGTATTAGAATTCTCAGGAGTTCTGACCCCATCCATCATTAGTTCACCGCTGTATAAATTGATACTGAAAAATGGAATGGTCTGCTCAGCTTGCACCTGGAGGCGATTCTTCAAGTCCCCATAAGTATTAAAATAAACAAAACCGTAAATTGCGGCTGATAAGGCCAGCAGCATAACGGCCAAAATCCCTGAATACCAAGCAGTCAGCCGCAATCTTATAGACATGTTAGTTGTCACCTCTTAGAATGTAACCGGCACCCCGGATCGTTTGAATGAGGCGTTTACCGCCATGCTCCTCCGTCTTTTGACGTAGCATGGCTATGTATACCTCAAGCACATTAGATTCACCGCTATAATCATAACCCCATATTTTATCCATGATCAGATCCCGTGAAAGCACACGTTTCGGATTTTGCATAAAAAGATGAAGCAGCTCAAACTCCTTCGCTGTTAGCTCCAGTCTTTTACCGGCACGGGTAACCTCACGTGAATCCACATCCAGCGTAATATCTTCATAAGAGACCGCTTGCTCCCCACCTTCACTTTGCTCACTCTTACGCCGAAGCAGCGCACGTACACGTGCAAGCAGTTCTTCCAAGGCAAAAGGTTTAACCAGATAATCGTCCGCGCCCAGATCAAGCCCTTTCACACGGTGCTCAATTTCATCCTTCGCGGTAAGCATGAGAACAGGAACATTACTGCCCCCTTCCCGCAAGCGGCGACATACTTCAAAGCCATCCACCTGAGGCATCATTACATCCAAAATTACCACATCCGGATCACTGCTCAAGATTGCCCGTAATCCATCCGCTCCATTCACCGCTGTTTTCACATCGTAACCTTCAAAAGCTAAACCTCTACGCAGCATAGAAATAATCTTTTCGTCATCATCAATAATTAGAATATTCGGTCGCATCAAGCAGCCCCCATTGTTCAGTTCTTTTTATATATTGTAGCAGTTTACATCAGAATTAGACAAAAACGGAAGGGTCGCCCCTTCCGTGTGACTTACCGTCCGGTATTATTGCTGCTGACTTTGTTGTGTAGTCGTTGTATCAAAATCATTTTTGTTACCGATGGTAACTGAAAGATCCATGGTTTTACCATCGCGCACAACATTTAATGTTACTTTGTCTCCAACTTTTAACGTTTGAATGAAGGTAATCAGATCTTGGTTGGTTGCATACTTCGTTCCATACGCACCGGTAATGATATCGTAAGGGCGCAGGTCAGCGGTATACGCTGGGGATTTATAGATAATATCTGCAACCACAGAACCTTCTTTAATATCCGTACCCATTTGCTTAGCAACCTCATCTGTAATCGTCATAAGAGTTGCACCAATGAAAGGTACCGGCTCTTTCGGAATGGCTTGGTTGGCTTCCAGTTTATCTACGACTTCTTTAATCGTATTCACAGCGATTGCGAAACCAATACCTTGAGAATCCGTGCTGACGGCTACGTTCATCCCGATTACCTGTCCATTCATGTTGAGCAACGGCCCACCTGAGTTACCCGGGTTGATAGAAGCATCGGTTTGCAGCAGATTTTTGTAATTACGAGTTCCACTGCCATCTTCTTCGTTAATATCAATACTGCGTCCTTTTGCACTAAGAACACCGGAAGTTACAGTATGGTCGAAGCCTTGTGGGTTACCGATAGCAACCACTTCTGAACCTACCTTTATGCTATCCGAATCTCCAAGTGCTACGGTAGGGAAATCACTATCTCCTTCAATTTTAAGCACAGCCAAATCCAGATCTTTGCTAGAACCTAGCAGCTTCGCTTCATAAGGCTTGGTTACGCCATCCACGGTGACTTGGATTACATCAGCATTGTCAATTACGTGCTGGTTGGTCAAAATATAGCCGGATTTCTCATAAATGAAGCCTGTTCCAATTCCATAAGGGATAAGCTGTGATGAAGAATCCGATCCTGATTTGGAATCCTGTTCATTTTGTGAAGAACCATTTCCACTGTATTGATCCCCGAAGAAAAATTGTGAGAAGGGATCACTCAGATTCGGGCTGGATGAGCTTCCATTACGCGAATTAGATTTCACTAGTGTCTCAATCTTAACGACTGCTGGTCCCACCGCATCAACAACACCTGTCACATCACGAGATCCAGTCACCAAGGATGTAGTAGAAGTAGAAGGCGCAACACCTGCACTCTCGCCCGTTGTCTTCGCCGTTCCATTCGTTCCGGAGCTAGCAACAGTTGTAGCTGTATCTCCCGTAAACCAGTTACCTCTGTCTGCCATATACATTGAGCCCGAGAGAACGACCATACCGGCTAGGAATGATACCAGCACTGTTTTTAACGAGCTTTTTGGTTTTTTATTATATTGCCAGCCGCCGCCACCTTCAGAACCGCCACCGCCATTTCCTCCGCGGCCACCACCATTGCCATCATAACCAGTGGTACGAAGTGATGTGTTATATGGTAATGGCTTTACAGGCTGTGGAGGTGTAACCTCGACCCGTTCTGGCTCCATCCGATTGTAGTGCTGCGCGCCTCCGTCAGCGTTATTCTCATCTTTGTTCAAAGATTTAAAAGGTCCGTAAGAATAGTAGTAGGATGATGATCCTGTTTCAGATGAAGTATTATTATTGCTGCTATTGTTATTATTGTCCCATTCCCGATCTGGTGCTGGTCCATTGTCGCGATTGAAGTTGTTTTTGTTATCGTCCATGTTTATCTTTCCTCCTGCTTCCTGTCGCCGTGACAAGGATTAATTTGTTTTCATGTTCTTATTTTGTACTTTAAACCTTAAGGTCACATTAAAAACAATTTAAGCGCAGATAAAAGATATAGGCAAATGGGAGGAGATTATACAGGGAAGCAGAAAAAAGAAGCTCGGGCGCGAAAAAGGTCGCGGCCCGAGCTTCTAAAACCATTTCAAATAGTAATGCACCTTAGTCTACAAGTCCTACCCCTGAGCCCAGCCCTTCCGATGAGCGTAAATAGCCAACTGGGTACGGTCATCAAGCTCGCATTTCATCAACAGATTGCTGACATGCGTCTTTACTGTCTTGATGCTGATATGCAGCTCCTCACCGATATCCTTATTGGTCTTGCCCTCAGCTATAAGCAGCAGGACTTCCTTCTCACGCTCTGTTAAACCGGAGGAATCACCTTGCACGGTGCGCTGGCGTATACCACGGGTCAGCGCCTGTGACACATCACCCGTCATGACGGGCATGCCGCGGTAAGCCCCTTGCAGTGCGTAGATTAACTCTTCTGCCGACACTGTTTTGAGCACGTAGCTGACAGCACCAGCCTCTATAGCATCTACAACAAGATCATCCTCCAGAAAGCTGGTGAGGATCACGATTTTGAGGCCAGGAAATTCAGCCAGCACTGCTCTTGTGGTCTCGGCACCATTCATCACAGGCATCATCAAATCCATCAGCACGAGGTCAGGCAGACCTTCATGTCCACCAGCACGCAGCATCTCCAGCGCCTCTTGTCCATTCGCCGCCTCACCGATGACCTCGAATGTAGGCTCCAGCATTAGATAAGTTTTGAGGCCCATCCGTACCATATCATGATCATCTACGAGCAACACTTTTATGACACTCATGCTCTACTCCTCCTCGTCCTGTGTATCTGTTCCTAACGATCTATTCTGCTCTAATTCTGGGTTCCCTTGAACAAACTTAGGAATATGTACACGGATCGTCGTTCCCGCACCCTTGCGGCTAATAATCTCCACTTGCCCACCCAGTTTCTCCGCGCGTTCGCGCATGGTGGTGAGACCGTAGGAGCCTTGTTTTTGCTGCACATGTTCAAAACCTTGACCGTCATCACTAATACTCAGCACAACTTGTCTTGATCCTTCACGCAGTGATAGGCTGACCAGTCTAGCTTCAGCATGCTTCACAATATTCGCCATCGCCTCTTGAATAATTAGGAACAGCTGATGTTCGATCGCTTCCGATAACTCGCCCTGAAGTTCGAGCTCCTTCATTCCTTTTAAGCCATTCTGGCGACAATAATCGGGAAACCATTTTTCCAGCGCCTCGAACAGATTTCGACCTTCCAGCTCCACTGGACGCAGTTGTGCAATTAATGCTCTCATTTGTTTTTGTGCCATCTGAGACATTGTAATCAACTGGTCCATGACCATTTGACCTTGAGCTTCATTGACCTTCAGAACTTTAGGCAGCGAAGAAGCGGACATATGGATGGCAAAAAGCTGTTGGCTCACCGTATCATGCAGATCCCGGGCCATACGCCTTCTTTCCTCCAACACCGCACTCTCCGCTGCCTGTTCCTTCTCAATAACCTCTTGTTCACCCAATCGCTGTAGAAGCTGCATCTTATTCTCAACCGTATCCATCATGACATTAAACTCGTGATACACTCGGGCAAAAGACTGATCGTCACTTTCTGGCATCCGTACGGACAGATTTCCTTTGGCTACCTGCAGCATATTCAGATCCAGATGATCAATCCGGCGCTGAATCCGCTGGCCTGCCATGTAGCCGATAACTACAGTGAACAACACAATCCCGAGACATAAGTACAGCCACATCCTATAATCCTTCACTTCGATATAACCAAGGCAAGTGCCTGCATACATCAATCCAGCGCTTACCGCTCCAGTGAGCAAAAAGTAAAACAACAGCAACCATTTGGTATTACTGAAGATTGTCCCCATCTAACCCACCGTTTTAACTTTAATGTCACCTATAAATGCACTTACATTTATACGGACTTTTTTGCCTGCTTCTTTATAATAAGGAGTCTTGCACTGTACACTGCTCATAAACCCACTGCGAGACTGATCCAGAACTTCCATATCCCCGATAAAAGAACTGCTGTTCACCGAGATGCCAAGATCCATATCATTCGGAATGTACACTTTAATGTCGCCTATAAAAGCGGAAATATTAATCCTCGTTTCGCCATAAGCAATTTGTGCATTCGTCAGATCCAGTACGGTATCGCCGATAAACTGCGAGATATTCGTGTTCTTCAGTTGGAAATGCTCGCGCCCCATGTGGACATCTCCGATAAAAGCAGAGCGATTGGTCGATTCCTTTTGATTATTTGATTCATGGAATTCCTCATGCCATTCACCATGTCTACGAGCATGACGCTCATGACGTTCCTGACGTCTGCGCTCGTGTCGTTCCTGCTTCTCTTGCCAACGTGCTTCAGCGCCGGACTTATAAGATCCTGTTTCGTCCTCATCGTCTTCTTCATCTTTTTGAAGATAGTCCTTCCAGTCGCGTTGACCAGAAGCCTTGCCGAATTTTTGCTCAAATTGTTCATCAAGTGTGGAATCCAGCGGTTTGGGCGGCTCCACATCTAGTGAGCTTTTTCCTGAAGGAAAGTGATCTGGTGGTGACGGTGGAGCTGGTGGCACAGGTGGTACTGAACCGCGTGGTTTAAAAATCACATAAAGTCCGCCGCCAATCAACATGACTGGAATGAACATTTTGAAAAAATCCCCGGCCGAAATATCAAACCAATCTAAATTCCGTCCAAGGAAAAACACTCCGATCGCCAGAAAGAAAAAGCCGCCGATAGGTGAAGAACCTTTTGATTGCTCCTCCCCTGTACCTAAAAGCCGTTTCATTCCCATTAGGATCAAGATAACCGGCCAATAATTCGAAATCAGGTAACCTAAGCTGAAATCAGTGTAACCCAATTGTCTCAGTAGAAACATAGCTCCAATCCCTATCAGGATCAGGCCGCCTAAAACCTGGCTGGTGAACCTTCTTTTCATGACTCATTTCCCCTTTAAAGTAGTGGAACGCTCTCTTCTTCAATCTTATAGCCTTAGTCTACAGGAATGAAGTGCTGAGAAACAGCGGCGAGAGAAGGAACTTCCCCTCAGTCTCTAGACTGAGATGAATGGGATAAAATTCTATTTACTTCATTATATATGAAAAAAGACTGTCCCTCAGTAATTAACTGATTTGGACAGTCTCTTTTTTTCAGCAGTCTTCTGCTTCAGTTAGCGCATTATTGTTGCGGTTTCTGAGCTGGTTTAGAAGTATTTCCACTTTGCTTAGTAGCGCCGTCATTCTCAACAGCAAACTCAGCATTGTATTTTTCATTTGGTGTTTTGTAATTTTCTTGTACTTTAGATTTCTTGTTATTGGCCACGGAATTCACCTCCTTTTCTCTTATGCAGCATAGAATATGCTTACTAAGAGAACATCTCGGAAGAGGCAATTGCTTTGCCCCAGTCCGTATTATGGCAAGGTGATGTCACTATTATGCATGACCAAGTGAAAATAAGTTCAATCCCATTAAATGGATTCTTCGAGCAGGGATTGCGGCACTGCTTTGTAAGTCTCAATCGCTTGGCTCAGCTTCTTCAGCATGACTTCCGTGCAAGTCCCGTTACCACGCTTAATGAGTTGAACTACAACCGATTTTTTGCCCCATTCCTTATACACCTGTTTCGTAGTAGCAAAATACAGATCAATCTTCCGCCCTTTAATAGCCGAGCCCGTATCAGCAACTATGGCGTATCCATAGCCCGGTATATAAAGAATACTACCCAACGGCAAAACCTTAGGGTCAGCAGCAATGGTTGAGACTGTATTCTTATCTCTGCGCACTTTTACACCTGAATAGGTGATTCCATATTCGGGATGCTTAGATGTTTTACCTGTAGATTCATAACCCGCAGTATAGCCAGTCGCCATTACTTTCATTGAAGTAATAATCTGGTCATCCGCAGGAGCGGCTACAGGAATAGAATTTGGTAACTGTTTTGAGGATCCGCTGCCACCATTTGTTTTAGTGGTTGGAGCTTTGGTGCTCTGCGGTGCCTTTGTCGCTGCTGGTTTATTTTTTGTTGTTGCAGGTAATACAGGTGCGACGGAATGCGCCTCGTTTGACATTAGTGTGGCGCGGCCAGTCGCAAGAACGACCTTATCATCTGTGGTTCTCATAAACACAGAATTAGCTTTGGTATATTGCAACTCGTTCGATAGCGTTTTGTTAATATCCGTGTGCTGTAAAGTGTCTCCTGTCCCAATGGCCCCTGCTGCCTGTTGCTTAGATTCTGGAATGATTCCAGCAGCGGTCAATAGCAAAACGATGGTGACAAAAAGACACCAAAACCTCTGAAATATGCCCATTTTGTTCATGTGATAAACCTCCCCCTTATTAGCGAAGGTTTCCCGATTCACAAAATTTTATACATGAAGATCAGAAGTTGATCCTCATGGGCATATAACAGAGGTCTTATTTAGACGTAATTTTGGTGTTGTTAATTACAAGAAATTAGGAAATCACACGATCAGCAATTTCCTGAGACAAGAGCTCAATCACTTCTTGAAGCGGCTTAGCTCCAATGTCGCCTTCCCCGCGTTTACGGATGGAGACCGTCTGAGCGTTCATCTCATTCTCGCCAACTACGAACATGTATGGCAGTTTCTCAAGCTGAGCTTCGCGGATCTTATAACCCAGCTTCTCATTGCGGAGATCTGCCTCAGCAGAGATACCACGGCGACGCAGCTTGTCTGTAACTTCCTTGGCATAATCGTCGAACGCTGTCGATACAGGAATTACTTTAACCTGCTGTGGAGATAACCAAAGCGGCAGCGAGCCCGCAAAGTTCTCTAACAGAAAGGCAACGAAACGTTCCATAGTACCCAAGATTCCGCGGTGCAGAACGACTGGACGGTGTTTTTGACCATCATCACCGATATATTCCAGTTCAAAACGTTCAGGCAGCAAGAAGTCGATTTGTACAGTAGACAGAGTCTCTTCTTTACCTAATACAGTTTTAATTTGCACATCAAGTTTAGGACCATAGAATGCAGCTTCGCCTTCTGCTTCGTAGAACGGCAGTCCTGCTTCCTCTACTACCTCACGCAACATCCGCTGTGCAGTTTCCCACATTTCGTCATTCGCATAATATTTCTCTGTATCCTTAGGATCACGATAGGACAACCGGAAACGGTAGTCATTAATACCAAAGTCACTGTATACCTGTTTAATCAATTCGATTACACGAATGAACTCGCCTTTAATTTGGTCCAGACGGCAGAAAATATGGGAGTCATTAAGAGTCATCGAACGTACACGGTGTAATCCAGTCAATGCGCCTGACATTTCATAACGGTGCTGGATACCAAGCTCAGCAATACGGATCGGCAGATCACGGTAGCTGTGCATCGAGCTCTTATAAATCATCATGTGATGCGGGCAGTTCATTGGACGAAGAACAAATTCTTCATTGTCGATAGTCATCTTAGGGAACATATCCTCTTGATAGTGCTCCCAGTGTCCTGAAGTTTTGTACAGTTCAACATTACCCAGAACTGGTGTGTATACATGCTGATAGCCAAGACTTGCTTCCAGATCTACGATATAACGCTCCAGAATACTGCGCAATTTGGCACCCTTAGGCAACCAGATTGGCAAGCCTTGTCCTACCAATTGATTAAATGTAAAGATTTCAAGCTCTTTACCAAGCTTCCGGTGGTCGCGTTTCTTCGCTTCTTCAAGCAGGCGAAGATGCTCATCAAGCTGAGCTTTTTTAATCCAAGCTGTGCCGTATACGCGTTGAAGCATCTTATTCTTGCTGTCGCCACGCCAGTAAGCACCAGCTACATTCATCAATTTAAAGACTTTGATCTTGGCAGTCGACGGCACATGCGGTCCGCGGCATAGATCGAAGAATTCACCTTGTTCATAGATAGAAATCACGCTATCTTCAGGCAATGCCTCGATCAATTCCAGCTTGTAAGGATCACCTAGCTCACCGAAAATTTCAAGTGCTTCCTTGCGGCTAACTTCTTTGCGCACGATCGGCAGGTTCTCCGAAATTATGCGGTCCATTTCCTTTTCGATTTTGAGCAAATCTTCAGGATTTAGAGGATGTTCCAGATCCATATCGTAGTAGAAGCCATCTTCAATGACCGGACCTACACCAAGCTTAACTTCTTTTGTTCCGAACAAACGTCTAACCGCTTGAGCCATCAAGTGAGCTGTACTGTGACGCATAACCTCCAGACCTTCAGGTGAATCCAAAGTTACGATCTCTACCAGTGCGCCCTCTTCAAGGGGAGTAGATAAATCTACAACGATACCGTTCATTTTCCCCGCTGCTGCATTTTTGCGCAGGCCACTGCTAATAGAAGCTGCTACATCATCAATACTGCTACCCTCTGCGTATTCACGGACAGAACCGTCCGGAAGCTTTATACTTACTGACATTGCTAATTCCTCCTTCATATAATTAAGCCTAACGGCCCTTTAACCTTTGCGGAACAATAATATCCACGCACACAAAAAAACGCCCGTCCCGCAAAGGGACGAGCGATTACACCCGTGGTTCCACCCAAATTCGATTCTCTCTAGCCTCCCTTGAAACCTCAAGCGGAGTGAAGATAGAATCCTTCGTAAGCATGGAGTAACGACCATGAACCGGCAGTTCTTACTATCCCATTGCAGGGAGTTCAAAACGGCAGCTACAAAGGGGTAAATCGAAAGCAGGATGCCGGAGGAAATTTCAGCCTAAGTTTCCTCTCTCTGAACGGTCCAGAACAATCAACTCATATCTTCGTCAATGCTGTTAACGTGAATTATGGAGTAATTATAAATCTGTCCTCTCTGACAGTCAAGTCAGAAAAGGGTCCAAAATGATAGAAACTCAGGCAGAAGACACACATAAGGACTGTTCTGGCAGCCAATACATGGATACCGAAACAATCCTTTTGTGGTTATTCCTCTCGCCGTTTTTTTTCAGGTAAGCGGCCTGCACGTTTCAAAGACTCACGCAACAAGTATTCGATATGTCCGTTTACGCTGCGAAATTCCTCTCCCGCCCATCGTTCCAGCGCCTCATGCAGATCCGGATCGATCCGCAGTGGAAAGCTTTTCTTGGCCGCCATGATGCACCGCCTTAGTACAACGAGCCGGCGTTAATGACCGGACTCGCTCCGCGCTCCGACACGATCGCAACCATCAGATTATTGATCATCGCCGCTTTGCGTTCCTCATCAAGCTCAACTACGCCGCTTTCTTTAAGCTGTTTAATCGCCATATCGACCATGCCCACGGCGCCTTCAACAATGATTTGACGAGCGGACAGAATTGCAGATGCTTGCTGACGTTGCAACATTGTACTGGCAATTTCTGTGGAATAAGCCAAGTGTGTAAGCCGCGCTTCAATGACCTCGACACCAGATATCGACAAACGTTCTTGCAGCTCGGTTGCCAATTCTTTAGCAATCTCATCTGCATTGGCCCGCAGGGACATGCCCGATTCATTGAAGTTATCATACGGGTATTTACTGGCCACATGACGCAGCGCTGTTTCACTTTGAATTTCCACAAACGCCATATATTTATCTACATCAAAAAGCGCTTTTGCAGAGTTAATTACCTTAAATACGATAACTGCAGCAATTTCAATCGGATTCCCTTCCACATCATTAACCTTCAGCTTGACACTGTTAAAGTTACGTACGCGGAGGGAAACCGTCTTGCGCAAACTGAATGGAATGACTGCAAACAAGCCACTTGTCACGATAGTCCCTACATATTGCCCGAAAAAGGTAACTACGACCGACTTATTGGGCTGCACAACCGTAACACTTGTACATAATACCCCAGCTACAACGAACAGAATGACTGGCACTGCGACATACTCTTGAACTGCACCATAAATTCCCCCAGCTAAACAAACTGCAATTAAGGCGAGAACCCAAAATCCACTGACAGGACGAAGCGTTTTCTCTTTCATAAAAGCACCCCCACTAGATATTCTTTTGATATGATTATGATATCACTTTTGGATAATAATGTGAATAGGTAAAAAGAAATTAAAAATGCTTTTCTGTTCATATTTCATATACTGCAGCTCTATCGGACCCCACAGTCGCTATTGCGCTAAAAACCAGCCTATATGAGGCTCTTTTCAAGGATACCGTCGCTGGGGTCGAACACCTGCTCAAAAGACGCTGAATTTACGAATAAGGTCCACTGGGTCCATACGCCTAACGGATGATATAACAAGCGAAGATTCAGATGTGTTCTGCAATGAGGCTTACTAATGATCGTAATCCTAACCTTACAAAAAAACGCTTGATGCTCATTAGTCCACTGAAGGATTAACAAGCATCAAGCGTTGATTAATTAATATATATTAGTTCTGCATTACAAAATCATTATCAATCTTCGCATTAGGATCATCGAACACCCGCAGAATATCATAACGTGTATTCCGCTGCGCTGGAACTTTGCCTGCTTCGCGAATCAGCTGAGTAATCGACTCGATGTTTACCTTGTAAGTCGCACCCGCCGAAGATACTACGTTCTCTTCAATCATTGTGCTGCCGAAATCGTTGCAGCCATATTGCAAGGAGAGCTTGCCGACCTCTGGTCCCATAGTGACCCATGAAGATTGGAAGTTCTTAATATTATCCAGCACAAGGCGACTGATCGCCACCGTCTTCAGATACTCCTCAGGCGTTTGTCTGTCCAGCTTCAGGTTGGTATTGTCCGGCTGGAATGTCCATGAGATAAAGGCCAAGAAACCTTCAGAATCATATTTGTTGGCAATACACTCATCCTGAGCCTCACGCACACGTAGTAAGTGCAAAGCACGTTCCTCCATACTTTCCCCAAGCCCAATCACCATTGTCGCTGTGGTATTCATACCCACTTTATGTGCCGTCTGCATTACATCCATCCACTCGCGCCACGAGCCTTTTAGTCGGCTGATTTTGCGGCGTGTACGGTCATCAAGAATTTCTGCGCCTCCGCCTGGCAATGAATCCAGACCCGCAGCATGAATTTCACGAACCACTTGTTCCAGTGGTAATCCTGATACTTCTTTCATCTTCATAATCTCCGCAGGAGAGAAGGAGTGCATTGTAATCTCAGGGAACCGTTGCTTAATTCCGCGCAGTATATCTGTATAGTAGCTAAATGGAAGGTTAGGATTAGTTCCACCTTGCATAAGAATTTCTGTACCATTAACAGCAATTGTTTCAGCAATTTTTTGATAAATCGCCTCATCTGGCAGCACATAGCCTTCATCCGAGCCTGGTCTGCGGTAAAAAGCGCAAAAACGGCAGTACACATCACATACATTCGTATAGTTAATATTACGGCCAATTACAAATGTAGCTAACGGGTCCGGGTGCCAGCGTTCCATAATAGTGTTTGCAGCAGCACCCATTTTCTCAATTTCGTTGCTCTCGAATAGTCGGATGGTATCTTCCAATTGGAGACGGTCGCCCCGCAGGGCTTTATCCAAAATAAGATCTATCGCACTCATCGTTCGCATCCTCCTTTTAAACCCTTAGGGATATGGTAGATTCACAAAATCACAAGAAAAAATAACGTTGTCGTCCTTTAGAGAAAACAACCGTTTCTCGTAGTAACATAAGGTTAAAGTATAGCATGTAACTTATACCTTATATTTTAATAAATGAACAGTTCATTTCCTCATCGTATCACAATCTGAACAGCTTGAAAAACTTTTTACTTTCTTAGCAAGATACCATCCAGCAGAAAGAGTCCTTACATTGCTACCTGCACCCGTTGAATCAAAATTCCCTGAGGCTGTCGGACACAGATGACGTTATTTGCAAGTTTTTAGCCTTTAGAGCATAGTTATGGACTCCAGTGATGCTATTCCATGAAAAGAGCCTCATGAAAGCTGTTTTTTAGCGCTATAGCTGCTGTGGAGGCCGTTAACATTCCAAATGTGTAATAATGCTGTATCTAAGGTCAGCTGTGTCCAATAGCAAAAAGTCCAAAAAGAAGAGCTATCCCAGCAGCCAATTCCCGGCTTATGAGACAGCTCTATTTCATCCTCAGTCTAACACCAGCTCTAAATCAACAGTGAGATAGATCCTCGATATTTCCCAGCAATTCGGTGCCGATCTGGGTTGTCGTTACTTTTACTTCGTTTCGATTTCCGCCCGCGCAGCCTCCAAAGCATGACCCAGATCAGCAATTAGATCCTCCGCATGTTCAATGCCCACCGAGAAGCGCAGCAACCGATCATCTACACCCACCGCATTCCGAATTTCCACAGGAATGTCCGCATGCGTCTGTACTGCAGGATAGGTCATTAACGATTCAACCCCGCCGAGGCTCTCAGCGAAGGCTATAAGCCGGATATGACGAAGCAGAGGTTCTACGTATCTGGCATCTTTTAATTTGAAAGAAAAAATTCCGGTATTGCCCGAGGACTGGCGATTCTGAATTTCATATCCCGGATGATCCGGCAGGCCTGGATGGAACACTTCCGCAATCGCCGGGTGCTCTTGTAGATAGCGGGCAATTGCTAGTGCATTACTCTCGTGCCGTTCCATACGCAGAGCCAGTGTCTTCATGCCTCTCATCAGCTGATAACTGTCTGTTGGCCCAAGCACAGCGCCAATAGAGTTATGTAGAATCGCTATTTCAGCGGATAATTCAGCCCCTTTAGATACAATAAGACCAGCAAGTACATCATTGTGTCCGCCCAAATATTTGGTAGCACTATGGACTACAATATCCGCACCTAATTCCAGAGGACGCTGGAAAAATGGAGTCAGCAGTGTATTGTCTACAATTGTGAGCAGCCCATGATGACGAGCCCAAGTAGCAACGGCTGCAATATCCGTAACCATCATCAAAGGATTCGTTGGCGTTTCAATAAATATCGCCTTTGTATTTGGAAGACGGGAAGCCTCAAGCGCATCCAAATCATTCGTATCTACATAGGAAGCAATGATTCCAAACTTGGACATAATTCGTTCCAACAAACGATAGGTCCCGCCGTAAAGATCCAGCGAAACGATCAAGTGATCGCCTTGCCCAAACAGGGTAAATATGGTTTGAATAGCCGCCATCCCAGAGCTACAGGCAAAACCTGCATCACCAGACTCCAATTCCGCAGCCGCATTCTCCAGTACGGAACGGGTCGGACTTTTGGTACGGCTATAATCGAAACCTGTGCTCTGCCCAAGCTTCGGGTGACGGAATGCCGTAGCATTATAGATAGGAAAATTAATGGCTCCGGTAGCCGGATCTTCTTGTGAACCTATTTGTGCCAGTCTGCTTTCAATCCTAAGTTTGTCGTCCATGATAAATGCCTCCTAAATTATAATGTAGCGCTGATCTTAATAAACAATCGGGTCGATATCGTAAGGTGTCTCTTGATATACATAGTAATTGAGCCAATTAGAGAATAATAAGTTGGCATGTGCACGCCACACTGCAGGAGGTGTCCGTTCTGGATCATCTTTAGGGAAATAGTGTTTCGGCAAGGCCATCTCCATGCCCCTCTCCAAATCACGATCATATTCCCATTTCAGGGATAGAGGATCGTACTCGGAATGTCCGGTCACAAATATTTGTTTGCCGTCGGTCGTAGCTACTAGATACATACCAGCTTCTTCGGATTCTGCCAGAATCTGCAGATCTGGATTGCTCTCAATATCTTCGCGGGAGACATCGGTATGACGGGAATGCGGTACATGGAATACCTCGTCAAAACCGCGCAGCAATTTAATGTTATTTTGATTAATCGTATGGGAGAATACACCAAAACATTTTTCAGGCAATGCCACTTTACGAACACCAAAATGATGATACAACCCTGCCTGTGCCGCCCAACAGATATGCATGGTCGAGGTCACATTATCCTTGCTCCATTCAAAAATCTCTTTTAGCTCTTCCCAATAGGATACTTCCTCAAACTCCATTTGCTCTACGGGTGCTCCTGTAACAATAAGGCCATCCAAACGGCGGTGGCTGATCTCGTCAAAAGTTTTGTAAAAGCTTCTCAAATGCTCAGCAGAAGTATTCTTAGAAGTATGTGAGCGTGGATGCAGCAAGGTAACATCAACTTGCAGCGGTGAATTTCCTATTAAACGCAGCAATTGAGTCTCCGTCGTTTCTTTAGTCGGCATGAGATTCAGAATAGCAATCCTTAGTGGACGGATATCCTGATGGAAAGCCAAACTTTCATCCATCACAAAAATATTTTCTCCGGATAGTACTTCTTTTGCTGGTAAACTGTCGGGAATTTTAATTGGCATTGTCTTTCCACTCCTTAACTGTATTTAGGTTATGTTGTCACATCGCGGCTTTCTGAACAATAAAAAGACCTTTCTCGGAAAACGAGAAAGGTCATATCTACAGTCATATGCGCCTCTCTCATCTGCCAGAAACTTTTGGACGGGGTTTAGTCGTCAGCAAAGTTCCGCAAGAATTAGCACCGTGCGTTCACACGCCGGTTGCCGGGTTTCATAGGGCTAGTCCCTCCACCTGCTCTTGATAAGATTTAGCTGTATTCAATTAAATTTCTTTAAAATTTACTTTAAATCATGAACCTCCTTTTCGTCAAGTCCATACAATGCTGAAGTAGCCTTAAAGTAACAATAAATTTGCTTGAAAGAGGCATACTCCGTTGTTATACTAGACAAGTATTTCATACCTGAACGAAAAGAAGAGGTGAGAAGAAGAATGGAAGGCGACCCGAGCTCGCAATTAAGTGTACAAAATGAGCAACCACACAGGATAATCATCAGCTTGCCGGCGGCGGGAGCAGTTCTTCTTCATGCCCTCGAATCGTCATTCGGCCTCTTGTATTGATTGTAACGCCGGCCAAGCTGATTTTTTTCTCTGTGCTTAATTAGCAGTCCCTGGTGAAGACCCGGGGATAGAAGGAGTGGAATCAGATGAAAATCCGGCTGGTGAATGCAGGGGTTTTTACACCTATTGATGAAATTGATGAAACATTGACACCCCCAACAGAAGGGTTCTATTGGATTGATGCAGATGTGGAGGATTTGGAGCTGCTTCAGCCCCTGTTCAACCTGCATGATCTCGCTGTTGAGGATTGCCTTAGTGAAGAGGATCAACGTCCAAAGATCGAAATATACGAAAGTCATTACTTTATTGTTGTAAACAGCATCCGCTTTGATGATGAGGAAATTTTCCTGCGGGCACTCAATATATTCTTGGGCAGACATTATATTATTACTGTAACGAAACAAAAGATCCACGAGCTGCGCATCCTGAAGCCCATGTTATGGGAGCAAGAGGTTAGCGAACCAGACCAATTCCTTTACCTGCTTATCGACCTTGTCGTAGATAATTATTTCTCCGTAGGTGACCGAATTGAAGCCCGGATTGAGAAGCTTGAAGAGGATATTCTAATGCATACCAAGAAATCTCATCTGAGTGAGATTATCGGTCTGCGAAGTGAGATCTTATGGTTAAAGAAGATGCTGGGACCACAGAAAGAGGTTATCAATACCCTGAACAAAAAAGACCTCCGTCTGATTGATGATCAGCTGCAGAAGTATTTTAGCGACATTTATGAAAATGCAGTTAAAATATCCGAAACCTTTGAGACGTACCGCGATCTCATGGGCAACTTACGTGAGGCCTACCAATCCAGTATCGCCAACCGCGCCAATGAAATTATGAGAGTATTTACCGCGATTACAACGATATTCATGCCTTTGACCGTAATTACCGGAATCTATGGGATGAACTTTGATCATATGCCTGAGTTGCATACGAAATACGGCTATTTTGCCGTTATAGGTCTAATGTTGACGTTAGGCTGTGGGATGCTGTATGTATTCCGCAAGAAAGAATGGCTATGAAAATAAACGGACGAATAGGCAAGACGAAGGCCCTTTAACCCTATGGTGTAAGGAAGCCTTCGTCTTTTTGATATGAGGAAAAGCTACTAGAAACTGGTCGCCACGCCCACTTTAGGAGCTTGCTCCCGCCGGAAACGAATGCGGATCAGCCGCAGACGTTCATAATAGCTATCCAGCCCTTCTGCTGCTGAAAAATCCTCCCCATACACCTTATGCAGCACTGGCTTTAGAAAAAGATCTCCTGCCTCTACATAGGCATTCCATATCGCTTCCTGTTCATTCTGCGGCATATTTTTCAGTTCTACCTCGATCAGTTTCTCCACGCAATAACCTTCTCTTTCCAGCTCCTCTACCGCTTCAATCAGTTCGCGACGGTTCACTCCACTGTTCACCTTAAGCTGTTCTAACCCTAACCCATTCTCGATCCCTTGCAGCAGAATTCGCCGTAATCGCAGTCTTTCTAGCTGTTTCTTATATTTGACCTCTTTCTGTTTATAGAGCCAGGATACAAAAGAGTCCTCCTCAATTTCTTGGTGAACCCAATTCAAAGGAAAGGAATGCTCCCTTGCAGCCGTAGAGGTTATAGCCAACCAATCCGTGCCATATTGGGCTACCTTTCCTTCCCCTACACCAGGGATCTGCAGCAGCTCCTCTGGTGTATGCGGCAAGAAAGTGCTTATCAAACGTAACAAACGATTGCTGGCAAGAATGTAAGGGGCTTTCCGTTCACTAGAAGCTCGGCTGCGGCGCCAAGCACATAACTCCTCATAAATAGCTTCGTTCCCATTATATTCACTGTAATATTGCAGCCTTAGCTGCTCCTGATTGCGCCCAGTAAGGCCGTCTTCTTCATGAAATACGCCATCAATCAACGGCCGATAGCCATCCCCCATCTTCACCGCCAGCTCATGCCTGTAAACACAGAGCATTTCATTCCAAGAACCACCCGCATACCACAAATGCTCCTGCGTCTCCTCACCGTCTGAAAAATCACGCCAGCCCAGGCTCCACACTCCTTCTTCCTCTCCAATCCATAGCTGAGCGAACACCTCTTGATCCACCCCAGATATTCTGGATAAGCGATTCATAAATACAATTTGCATATTCATCCCTGCCTTTCTAGTCTTCAGCAAGCACTATACCTACCGGGTCTGAGCTACTCTTCGCTGGTGTGAATCCCACACTGTCAGACTCGGAAAACGCAAAAAAGCACCACTCTCACGATAAACGTGAAAGAGGTGCTCCCTCATTAAATGCTATACTGTTAGATCCTACAATACCATATATTTCCTAACAGTCAATATCTTTTTATACTAGTTTCTTGCCAAAGCTAAGGTTGCCAGTCCAATCGCACCTGCAAGTCCTGCATTATCTCCAAGCTGCGGTGGCACAACGTAATTATCAATATCGGTATTGAGCGCTGGATGCTGAACATAACCTTTAAGCAGCTCCTGCAGCTTGGTACGGATTAGCGGGAACAAGTGGCTTTGCTTCATGACCCCACCGCCCATTACGATTTTTTCGGGAGACAGAATCAGCACGTAATTCATAAGTGCATGTGCAAGATAATGAGCTTCCATATCCCAAGCTGGATGGTCAACAGGTAGCTCGCCTGCTGGTTGTCCCCAGCGTTTGCCAATCCCCGGACCTGCGGCTAACCCTTCAAGGCAATCGCCATGATAAGGGCAGTAGCCCTCAAACGTGTCCTCTGGATGTCTGCGAACTAGAATATGTCCCATCTCAGGATGAGACAATCCATGCACCATCTGACCTCCAACAACTGCTCCCGCTCCAATACCTGTCCCAACCGTAATATAAAGGCAGCTGTCCAGACCTTTAGCCGCTCCCCATTTACTTTCCGCAAGCGCTGCACCATTCACATCCGTATCAAAACCGATCGGCACGTTAAATTGCTCAGCCATTGTGCCTACCAGATTATATTGTCCCCAGTGAGGTTTTGGTGTCGTTGTTATGTAACCATAAGTAGGGCTGTCCAGCACGGGATCAATCGGTCCAAACGATCCAATACCAAAAGCTTCTACATTCTTCCCATTAAAATAGTCGATTACGAGTCCCATCGTTTCTTCCGGTGTTGTTGTCGGAAAGCTAACTCGGTCCAGAATGGTACCGTCCTCATAACCAATCCCGCATACAAACTTCGTTCCGCCTGCTTCAATCGCTCCCAATAACTTCATAGCAACTATCTCCCTTCTCCAATAAGCAATAATCCGCCATCCAGTGTGAAAATAAAAAACAATATAAAAAAACAATCAACAGCCCTTATTATACGTTGGATGAAGCGCTATCACAATAATAAAACTCCCTTCATGCTATTTTGCATGAAGGGAGACTATTGTTGTTTAATTATTTAAGTCATCAAACATAGAGCCTTTTACCGTAACCTCAATTTGATCCAGCGGCTTAATGCCGACAAGCTTGCCCAGTGATTTGTATGCGTTGGTACTCTTGGAGAGCTCCACATCTGCCAACCAAGCCTTAACATAGTACTTCCCATCTGGCATTTCAGCTGTAGTATAGACAGGAATATGGTCCTTATTAATCGTAATCGTCACCGTAGACTTTTCCGTGATCTTGTACATATTCTGATTCAAGCCCACATATTCACGGTATTTGAAATTGTCGAAGCTTCCCAGTGTACTAGACTGTGAGTAACCCTCTAATATATTCTTCCAGAATTCATGGGTGCCATTATCACTTTCTCTTTCTTGTGAATATGGGATCTCTTCCACATCTTTAGTAAAGCTGTTCTCCACCGTCAACAATTTCGCATCATTCACTCCGGTGTTATCCTCTACGGATAAAGCTACTGGCTTTCTTGCAAAGTTATTCCCGTTTTTGCTCAGTGGTTCATTCCGCAGATTGACCGCAACTTTATCATTATTGATATACATAAGATCAGTTTCATATCGGAAAGAATTCGTAAGTTCCTCAACAAGATCCTTATGGTCCTTCGTGTCTTTATCCGTATCTTTAAACGTAACTGTCTCCAGTGTAAAGGTATACGTTCCAACAGGATTAAAATAATATCCGGATTTAATCGGATAATCATACCCTTGAAGTTGCTTATCCGTCGCAAACACGGCGGTATCATAATTAGATTTGTCGTTAAGCATTTTTTTAGCGGTAGCTCTGGCTTTCTTATAAGCTTGAGCCATGCTATTCTCTACCTTCCAACCGATGTCTCCGCTTGCCTGTTGTGTGAAGATTCGTTCGAATTGCCCCTTTACTTTCGTCCAATCCTGTAAGTTCTTATTCTCATCTTCATGAGCCATCCAGCGGATTACATTATAATTGTAAGGCTCACTTGTCCAGAGGAGCTTTCGAATCAAAGAATCCGCTTTATTCTTGTCTATTGAATTCTTGTACAGCTTAGGTGCTATTTGTTTGGCCCCGTTATAAATATAGGTCCGAATGGTTTTGACATCCTCACCTGGTGTAAACGGAGCTGAAGTGCTGCCGCTCTCCGTATACGTTTGACAAGATTCAACATCTTTACCTTGCCCGTTCTTAGTTGTGCTGCACACCTGATAATTACGAGTGAAATTTCTGCTCACAGTACCCTGGAAACTGATATTACCTGACTTTTGATTAGGTGTATACGGAGCCGGATTAATGTACCACTTACCGTTAACAGGATCATCACCAAAATCAGGACGCTGTAGACTAGCTATGATGTCAGGTTGCCTAACTATAGTACTGGCGGCATCGTTAACCAGCGGATTATTCTCCACACGGAAATAACGATAGATAGTATCCGAATTATTGATTACTTCCAAAGCGCCTGTAGCATTCCCACTCCAAGTAAAATCAGAATATTGCGGTTGTAGAACAGCCTTTATAGCAGCACCATCGGCTAACCCGAATTTCACTTTTTTCGATAACACATTATAATCCAGATCGAAGGAGCCTTTAGTTGTTGGCATCGAGTTGATCTTCTTAATCCATCCGTAAATCTCATTATTTCCGTAAAAGACTTCATTAGGTGACTTCAGCCTGTTCAGATTAAACTGGATGTATACGTCCTCATCAGGCATTGTAAATGTCGCGAAAAGAATATTGTCAGCCGTATTAGCCGCAAGCATAATTTCACCTGCTAACGTTGACGCATGACCATGGTATCTTACAGGGATTTCCTTTCCGTTACTCGTGATCTTCCAAGCGTAATCTGTTGTTTTCTGCGTGGCGAAGCTGGATCTGAGCCTGATTCCAACGGTTACCTCTTGTCCAGCTACCGCGCCGGTTGGCAAAGTTTCGAAATGAGGGGATAAATCATTTACCTGCAAAATAAACGGTGCGATAGGAATGCCTAAGTAAGTAATATTTCCGTTGGAACCTTGGATGTAAATCCTCCCTGATCCCCAAGACAGATAGGTAGGCGGTTGCAAGACGTGAACATAATCTATCCATCGCCCTCCCTTAGACGGTGTAGTATTCTGAGTGTATACAACCCTGTCTTTATACTCCTTGTCTTGATTGTTATAGATGAACCGTTCATATTTCTTACCGGCATAGCTCAGGTTTAGTCCAGTAAGAATCGCCTGCTCAAAAGTCCCGCCGGAATTTGCTAGATACTCAATATCCCGACCTACAAATGCATCAAAATCATTTTTTCTAATTTTGTAGCTTGATTTTACGCCAGAGTCCTTCCAAGGTTCCTTAATCATATTAAAATTCTGAATTTGAATCCCGCTCCATCCAGCATACCATGGAGCTCCCTCAGTTGAGACCGAGTCCCCATCAATCGAATACCCGGAAAAAGCAAACATATTGCTATGCTCCAGCCATTCATGATTTCCACCATAAACAATCTCAAAATTACTATTGTTAGATTTTATCTGGTTTTGCAACAAATCCTCTCTTAACTTTCCTTTATTAGTCTCCATTGTGTAATAATTAGATTTTTTATAGAGCTCCGCCATATCTTTATTGATCTTCTCGATAACAGCTGTCGCTGTTTTTGGAAGATTGTTAAATGTATCATTCACTGACTCTTCAGAGAAAACTGAAGAAGCTATAGATTGGAATAAGAATATTGTCACTATACTAAGCCATATCGATTTTTTCATACCTTCACCTCTCCTACTTCGGCCATACTGCGATTCCTATATCCCCCATACCAGGAGAGTCTACATCAATTTTATAATCTTTGCTTTGGAAGACTTTATAATCTAGCTCATCCATTCTTTTTGTTTTTGTTCTAACATACTTCATAATCGAATCTACGACATCGCCCTCAATGTTTTGTCTAAGAATATTCTCCGCTTCCTTCGCTTCCAGTGCAGGGTCAGAGCCTATATTAGTAAATGTAATTGTGATTTGAAAAAGATACTGACCTGCTTTCCGATCATCATTGTTGTATACTGTCAGCTGTGAATCGGTAATATAAGTCGACTCTAGATTGGCCCCCAATTGAGTATACGGGATTTCAAACCCATGAATCGTTACCGTCTTCGCTCCATTCGTTGATTCTCCCGTAGCAGGCTTATCAGAGGTAGCTATTTCACCTGAAGGAGTAGTGATGTAGACCGTCTTCACAGCATCATCCCATTTCACGTTTACACCGAGTCCTTCATATACAAATCGAAGTGGGACAAAGGTTCTTGACTGTTTGAACAATGCTGCCGTGTCCATTTGTTTTGTTTTTCCATTGAGCTCATAACTCTTTTTCCCGATATAGACACCCATTGTTTTGCCTTCAAGCGAGATTGTTGCCTTTTTGGCCTTACTGTCCCATAACACCTTAGCTCCAAGCGCTTCACTTATAAAACGCACGGGTAGCTGTACTCTTTGCTGCGCATCGATAAAAGGCTGGGCGTCTGGAAAAATAACTTTTTCTCCATTTACTACTACCCTCAATGGAAGACTTGCTGCAAAACCTGAAAATGCAGAAGTCATCAGGGATACCATTAGTAATAAAAGTAGAGAACTGATTAATTTTTTCATATAATTACTCCTCTCAATTTATCTTTCTATTTCCTGATATAATTAGTTAAGATGTATTGTGGTAGTACTTGCACGGGCAGCTGCAACAATTTTGGATTCAATCTCTCGATATTTTGTAACTGTGTATCTTAAACCTGCAGTTTTTCCGTTAATCGCTGTTGTTACACGATTTTTCTGTGTCCGGACTTCATTGCTTAAACGTTGAACTTCTCTTAATTGAGCTTGAACATAAGATTCACTGTAAGTCCTGCCCACGTTAGAACTGACTCCAGAAGCTATAGATAATATCCTCTCGACGGCTTCAGCAATGCTCTCTTCCTTACGCACCAGACTTTTCTGCAGACTCTCCAGTTTATCCATATTCGCCAAAATCTTGGCTCCTTGAATGACACTAGCAGATGCAACTGCAATCTTCGTTATGGTTTTCGTTACGGTCGATTTGACTTTGCTGATCGCTGAATCTTTAATCGTGCGTACGCCAGCGATAAATTCTTCCTTAGTTTTCTTAATTTTAGATTTTACTCTTTGGAATATATCCCCCATTTTCTTCATTGCTTTGTCTTTTACACTAATCCAATATTCCTTCTGAGCTTCAATATACTGAATGGCATTCTCTACAAAACGATTAAAGCCCTCTTTTAATTTCGTCATAAAATCAGAGACTGCGTGCTTTACCTTTTGTGAAAACTCCTCAATTTTATCACCGATCAAATTAGTCACTCGGACAGCTTCTGTCACCATATTCGTTACAAATTCAACACTTTGATTATAAAAGGAGACCACTCTCTCCTTGATATCCTCCACCTTTTGCTCAATCCAGGGAATCACACTGTCAATTACAAAACCAATCACATAAAGCGCAACCAGAGCTTTTATAGTGACAACGAGCGCAGCTAACGCTGCAGTAATCGCCGCAGTAACAACTGCAACGGGCCCAACAGTCACCATTAAAAGCCCAACTACGGCTATTCCCGCAAACGCTAATGGCCGCAGATCTACTTCCCCATCCAATACTTTAAAAATCCCTTCAACCAATGCTTCCTTTAGTGGCCCCGGCACAATTTCTAAACCAACTGTAATATTATGCACAAGGTTAGGAACCAAAGCCCGAGTCTGTGACTCTGAACGTTGAAAAGACTCATTGTTCCCGTCGATCTTTAGTGAGAATAAGGAATGATGTGGCAGCACGGTATTCCTTTCAGATTCAGTATCAATGTAAATACCTGCCGATGGATTTTGAAATAAGGCCGGAACGATGTCATTTTTATTTCTGAACTCTTTAATTTTGTCATTCTCATTCAAATCATCTATAGAGGCCCTGTGTTTATCAAGCAAGGTTCCATTAAATCCCGGTGCATTAAACGTTGATGCGGAAGTTAGCTGATTCCGTAAATTCTCAGGTAATATAAAAGAGGAATATAGGGCTAGATTACCTCCTAGCGAGTGCCCAGTCAGAAACAATTCATAACCCGCATCTATTTTGAAATTATCCATATATTCTTTAGCTTCCGCCTGTTGTAAAGATTCAAGGGCATATGCAGTTGTTCCGTTGTTTTTCCAGTCATTATGGTAAAGCGGGTTATCCATTGGTTCACTACCCCGGAACGCCGCTACCTTTGCCCCGTTCTTGGTATCTACTGTAAATGCAACAAAACCTGATTCCTCTTTTTTATTATGAGAGACGATATTGGAGATTTCCCAATTCTGATAATCAGATATATTCATCTGCTCTATGAGATCATTCCACTGCTTGTATTCTTTGACTCCGTTAAGATCGTCAGGAAAGCGTTCTTTTAATTGTTGCTGACCTGCGGGAGAAGCGTAGAAGTTGAGAACTTCGCCGAGAGTGATTTTTTTATATAATGCATATGTTTTTTCCAAATCCTTAATGTTGAGTATATCTAAATAAACAAGTTGTGAGATCTGCTTTAACTCTACCTCTGTAAGCGTATCGTCCATTACAATCCCCCTCTTTGTTCCATTCTTTTTATTCTGTCCTCTTTCCATATATCAAAGAATTCTCTAATCTTGTCTTGAGATTCTACAATCTTTCCATCAACTCCTAATTTGAATCCAGCCATTGTAACTATATTAATAATTCCTGTTTTTTTAGTTTCGTCACTAAAATATATGTCAACACTTTCCTCTGCCTTTTTGACCTCTTCTAATCGACCATAGGCCTCTGGAGTGAGGTATCCTATCCCTATCAGACTACTCACATATTTATTTTCTGCTAGTATTTTTGCAAAATCCATATATTTTCTCATTTCTGCCTCTTGGTCCATATCTCCATTACCATCAACATAGTTATCACTATTTAAATAGACTGAAATCACCAGCGTATTCGTTGGATATAACTTCAGAAATTGCTCGTAGGAAATCTTTGTATCGTTATGCTTGGGGTAAACCAACCCCGTTTCGTTGGCAACGATAATTTTACTGTCAGGCCAAATGCTAGCAGCGATTGCTTGAATCATTGGTTCGTCTTTTTTTGCTACCACCTGGTTTAAATAGTTGTCATACACCTTTTCCAAATCCTTCGTGATTTCCACCCGTACATTAATCGTGTCATCCTTCTTAGGATGCACAGTCGCCTTCAAAGTATTGTTGTTCATCGTTCCCCAACCGCCGCCTATGCCATCAAGGATGAATTCCTCGCCATACTTTTCCTGCAAGGAGCTCAAAATTTTCTTTTCACTTTTCTCCTCTCTAGAGCCACATCCCATAAAGCTGAACATTGATAATATCAACATCAGAGTCAACACCTTCCTTGTATAAATATTTTTCATGCTGGCTTCACTCCTTTTTGATGGCGATTCCAGTTAGTAATCAGAACTCAAAATCCAGCTTCAATTCTGGAAATTTGAGCATTTGATTCATGGTTGTTTCAACCACCTTATCGAGATGTAATGTCATTTGGTTCGTTAGTTTCTCCATACGTTCCATGAGGGCATTTGTCAGTTTATTCAACCATTCCTCTACATGGTCCATCAGCTTATCCCCTACCGGACTGCAAATCAGCAAGATGGATAAGACAGCTTGCGTGATTTCATTAAGCTCTTCTGCTATTCCCGCTGCCTCTAGCATGGCTGCTTCAGATAGTTGTTCAAATTTCGCACGGATGTCATCGAATAAGAAGGATTCCGGAATATTATTCATTTCGGTTCTCCACTCGCTGAACTTCGCATCCAACATTCGTTCATATTTGTGGGCAATTTCAATCAGTGCACCTCGCACTTTTCCTACATCCAACTGATCTATTAAGGTAAATATCACGTAACCCAAATGATCCGATGCAGATTCTGTTAGTCCGACGGTATCCCCAAATCCACTCATAACAGCATCAAAAACAGGCGTATGCTCTTCCGTTAGGATATTAATCTTGGATAGCAAAGCATAGGCATTCCCTTTTTCACCTATAATCACATTCCCCTCAGAGTCAAAGGTATAGCGCTGCCAAAGCGAATCAGGAATTAGAAATTCCGTTTCTTCTATACCCGATTTAGCAAATACAATCTCTTCGTTGTGTTTGCCTAACGCGGATACAAGACTGTTATAAGCCACAATATTTTTAACCTGAAGCTTTCCCCTTTGCTCCGCAGTCAGAATGTTTGCTATACCTGGTGCGTCGAATACCACACCACCAATCCCCTCATTAACCGTTGCTGCATAAAGAGCTAAGGCACCGCCCATGGAATAACCAGTAACCTGGCAATCCTTCTCCCCTTTGTTTTTTAATAAAAATCTTGATGCTTCCTCCGGCATGCTGCTCTGACCGCTTAACAGAGACTGCAGATCCGCAAGCCAATCTTTTCCTTTATATGTAAAGATAATTAATCTATCATCATGCTCATCTCTATAGGCATAGGCTGCTGCACCAGCAAAAGCCAGACTATCCGTCAGTTCGAGACCGTCTGCTGCTTCTACAACTGATGCCAGTGTTATGTATTGTTGTTCGGTCAGCTTCACTTACAGATCCCCCCAAATAAATTCACTTCATACTTACTTAAAATCATACTAACAAGGCAGATAGCTCAAAATCTGCCTTGTTATGTATGCCAGCATTATTTTCCACGCAGTTTACTTGCCATTTCTTGCTCGGCTTGTTGCTTGATGTTAGCAATTTGCGTTAGGTTCTTACTGATGTTCTCTACACAGAGAACCATTTCCTTAAAACTAGGCATAAGTCCATCGAATTGTTGTATAAAAGCAGTTTGTGATTCTCCTTGCCACCAACCGCTAACAGCATGAATTTCAGATTGCAATTGTTTGATAAGAGTATCTGCATTGTTTGCTTTGGTTTTAATAGACTTAGCTACACCTAGTGCCTGATCCGGATTAAATGTAAGATTGTTTCCCGCCACATTATTCACCTCCTTTCAAAGCATTTCTATCTCAACACCCCTGTCATTACTTCTGGCTTTGCTTTTGCTTTTCTAATTGCTTTTGTTTCAGTGCCTCTTGCGCCGCCTTCTCTGCTAGTCTTCGCTTTTCTTCTCTTTCCTGTTCAGCACGGATCACTTCTGAAGCCACTCTTTGGACCCCACTTTCGAGCCTATCCAGCATTGTAAGCAGGGTCTTCATTTCGCTATCCAGCTCGTTGTATTCACTTTGAAATGCTTTAGAAGCCGTACCGGTCCAATAGCTGGCCGATTGTGTATAATCACTTTGCAGTTTTTTTGAAGTACTGTTCACTTCATTGATTAGACTATGGATTTGTGAAGCGTTTCCCCTGATTTCTGATGGACTAACTGACACTAGCTGCACCTCCATCCTAAACTCCTACTCCCGCATTAACTCGATTCTCCTTACTCCATACGGCACATCTTAATCCGGTATATTTATTCTTTACAATGAGATAGCCATCACCTTGCTCCCCATCTTTCTCCTGGCTTCCGTAAGGTAAGGACACATTGTAAAGATTTTGTTCTTTCATTCTACCTAGCAGGATCCCGGTCTGTTCTTCTCGGATAGTCTTGCCCAAGGAATCCCAATTAGAGGTAAGATCATTTGTGTTATCTGCCGCTAGAACAGCTACCTTCATGCCGCGTTCTTGCTTCACAATTCGTTCAATCAGCTCATGCAGCATATACTTGTCTCCGCTCGTAAATTCACTTAGACGATCAATAACGAAGATTATCTGCTTCCACTGTTTCATCAGAGCGCCAACGTCACCACCGGACATTCTGCATGAGAGAAGCTCACTGCGTCTAGTTTCCAATTGTTCTTTGATCCCATCAATGAAATTGTCCAAATCATCCACGTTCGATAGATCCGTTACGTAAGACTGTTGTATCAGTTCATAAATGCCCATAGCAGATGAATCCAGCGCATATACCTCTAGATCCTGCTTTTCGCTCAGCAGCTTCATCCACGATACAAGTAAAGTGCTCTTTCCTGACATAGCCTCTCCAGCTATCATCAGCACTGGTGTTGCAACAAGGTCTATAAACACAGGCTGTAAATCATTGTTGCCCAAGCCTATTGCCAGTTGCTCTGTATTATTATTGAGCTGCCGCAGATCAATCGTAGAAGGCATCACCGGAATTGGTGCGGCTCCAGTTAGATTCAAAGCCTCCATTCTCTTCAAGATGAGCTCGGTAGCGGTATGTTGATATTCAGGAAGCGAAGTCTGAAATTCCAAAGGCGGCTTGCCTCTTACCAATCCTCTGCCTGCAACCTTTGCGGGTTCCAAGCCTTCCGTTCGTCCTACAATACCATCATATTCACTCTTCTCAGTCATCTGGAAGCTGATCGCCATTTTGAAGTTAACCGAAAATTTATATCTGACCAAAGCACTATTGGTTGCTGTAGCGACCATATAAATACCGTATTTAAAACCTTCACGAGCCAGCAGCACCATTTGAGCGTCAAAATCTTCGTAGGTCTCCGATAAAGCAAAGTAGTTGTCGATTATGACTATAAATGCGGGCAGTTTTCGTCCACTTCTACGGTAATCATTGAACCCTTCACTTCCATTATTTTGAAACAGCGTTCTTCGATCCTCCATAACCCTGAACATAAAGCGCATAAATTGGTCAATTTTATCTTCTTGCTCCAGTGTCATTACCCCACCGACATGAGGGAGTTTCTCCATAGCTTTGAGTGAGCTTCCGCCAAAATCCATAATATAGATATTGACGTCATCCGGCGGATACATTAGAGCCAGCGATAAACATAACGTTTTGAGGAACACGGTTTTACCTGTACCCGGCGTTCCATAGACAAACAGATTCCCCTCAGATGCAAAATCTATCTCCAGCGCTTCCTGTCTCTGTCCTCTTGGATCATCCATGATCCCCACTGGCACACTGAGCAGTTTCTGCTGCTGCGGCCATCTACCATCTGCTAAGCTATTCGGCAGCAATAAATCGAGGTAGACTACTTCAGGCAGTGGCGGTAGCCAAGGCCCTTTCATTGGAGAAATCCCATATTGCTTGGCAGTTTCTGTAATGTATTCAACCATGGCATGCAGTTGGGAAGCAGACTCATTTTGGGAGAATTTCTCTTCCTCAAGCGGAAAGATCTGCTCGCTTCTACCATTCAGAGCTACCTTATAGATTCGTTTGGTCTTGTTCTCCTGTTTCTGCAGTTCGCCTTTCGGATCATAATCAGCACCAGAATACGCAGATTGGAACAACTCAAAGATCTCATCATTTCCGACCTGTATATACGCCCTTCCCGGTTCCTTAATCATGGCCGCATCAGGACGTTTAATAACATCCCGACTGTCAGCCTCATCCTGCACTTTAAGACATATTTTAAATTTCGAGTTACTCCATATCTGGTCATCCACTACGCCGGCAGGCTTCTGGGTGGCAAGGATCAAATGGACGCCAAGGCTTCGACCTACCCGGGCCGTACTTACAAGCTCTTTCATGAAATCCGGTTGATCCTGCTTAAGCTCCGCGAACTCATCCGCAATCATAATCAGATGGGGAATGGCTGGCATGTCACCTTTTACATTTTTGCTATAAAATAATTTCTGGTATTTATCAATATTGTTCACGCCATATTCCGAGAAGACACGTTGCCGCCGCATGAGCTCACTTTTGATAGATAGCAGTGCTCTCGTCGTTTGATTCCCATCCAAATTCGTAATGGTACCGACCAGATGAGGCATTCCCTTGAATACATCTGCCATGCCGCCCCCTTTATAATCAATAAGAACAAAAGCAATATCATGCGGATGGTAATGAATGGCTTGGGATACGATGATACTTTGTAATAATTCACTTTTGCCAGAACCTGTTGTCCCGGCTACAAGACCATGGGGCCCAAACCCCGTCTCATGCATGTCTAAATATAAAGCTTCTCCACCAGCCCTCACCCCTATAGGTACACTCATGCCCATATAGGTTTTGTTGCGGGTCCAGTTCAACATTACATTTACTTCAGATACCTTTTCGTTCTGTAGCATTTCCATCAGTGTGATGGAGGATGGAAGTGAGAAATTAGCACTTGAATTTTTGATTCGTAGCGGTGCGAGCTTTCTGGCGACTAGATCTAAATCTTTTATATCTGCTTGATCCGGAGTAAATACGATCTTCTCCCCGGTTAATCGATTGGCCATTTCACCGTTTTTTCCGTTTAAATGAATAACCGTTTTACAGTTCATGGGCAAATAAGCGGAATTCTTGGCGATAAAAAGGGTTGATACTCCAAGCTTTACACTGCCGTTGTACAAATATTTACTGATTAGCTCATTCTCAAGCAAGGAAGCGTCCTCTACAATAAAGAGATAATGGGGCAATACACCACCGCTCAAAGACCTCATCTCCCGCTCCTTCAAAGAGCCATAAATCTCGGACAAGGTCTGATGGGCAATGGCTTTACCACATAAAAGAAATCTGATATTAAAACCGTCATCCCATAGGTGGGGTACAAATTTCAGCCAATCCCATTTCTCCAATTCATCCTCTGCGGCAAGAACAATAACCCTGACATCGTCATAACCATGATGAGTCACAAGCTGTAGCAGCATCAGCTTTATTAGCACAGCTGTTTTATCGCTTTCACCGGCAATCCCGCATATTTCGGTAGTCAACAGATTAACCGTTATAGGAACGTTCGGGACCTTCTCAAATTCCATGGCCAATCTCTGCGGCTCCATCAGCAGCGGGTCCGTTTCAAGGATGATCGCCTGTTTGGTGTATTTGATGTGCAGTTCCAGGGGTACACTTCCCACCCCGATCCGCAGAGCCAGAAAATCATTATGTGAAGGCGTTTTTTCCCATAGCTTGTTATCCCTGCGCGAGATTCGTTGCACACATTCCGCAGGATCCGGGCTCATTTCATTCATGGCTTTCACCTGTTGTTCGCGAGCTATCGACAATTCGCTGCGGACATCGGTTATAAATTGAAGATATTTTTCTTCCCGTTCCTTCTTCTTTAGCTTATATTTCCGAATCTGAGAAGTTGCTCCTGTCAATGAGCCAATCAGTGTCATTACTGTGGTCGCAACTGAGATCAGTAAATAGATGGACTGTGAAGTCATTGCGATTAATACGGTAATAATCAACATTACGATAGGTGGAAGCAATATTCCGAACCAAGAGATCTCTGGTTTCTCGTTAATCATAGGTGGATTAGGAACATCAATTTCTCCCCGGGGCATATCCGGTAGAAAACGGGGCTGACGACTGAATTCATAGCTCATTAGATCTACCTTCCTATAAAGGTTATTGTCTCCGCCTCTCCACCAAATAGAGAGATTCGATGCCATTCACGACCACTGCAAAAATAAAGATCATTGTCCAGAACATGTAAATAGTCCGCGCTTTCCCCAGATATTCGAATACTCCCTCCATGCAATGGATCTACGCGATATATACTGTTGTCATTTAATCGGTTAGCACAATAAATATATTTGTCATCCGTGCTTATACTAAGGGCAACTATATTGTCTACCATAGTTACCGTATGACGCTCCAAATCAAGTAGCGTCAAGCGATGTCCATTCTCGGCATCTGAAAAACACAGCTTATTTCCTATCCGAATCAGTAAACTTGTAACCAATTCACTAATCTTTTCACTTGCCTCACCGGATTCTGTGCTCCTCTTAATCCCATTTGGTGTAGCATAGTAGATTTGTCCTTCGTACAAGAGATAACTCTCCACATGCTCATCAATCAGCCTCATATCACGTTTACCACTAGTAGAACAGCGATATAATCGATGGTCCTCCTCGTGAATATAGTAGATCCAATCTTCATGTCGCTGAAGCTGATAACAAGGTTTGTCTAACAATACTTCTGAATGTTGCTTTACAATATCAAGCTTACAGAGCACATTTCCCTTTAACTGATCACTGTAATAAAGGAAATTGCCAGCCTCATTCATGAACCAGAACAAACCCTCATAATGAATAGGCACAGCTTGATCATTCGCTCTGTCCAAAGAATAGGTTCCTGAATAGTTTTTAATATCCGTAATAAAAAGAGATTCATCAGCCTTTAGGATTAATCCGCCACTTTGCAGGTTGCCATTCATTTCATTGCCCCTTCTCAGATAAGTGTGAGCAGTGCGCCTTGGGCTA
Source organism: Paenibacillus sp. FSL L8-0333 (assembly GCF_037965665.1). Classification (NCBI taxonomy): domain Bacteria; kingdom Bacillati; phylum Bacillota; class Bacilli; order Caryophanales; family Paenibacillaceae; genus Paenibacillus; species Paenibacillus sp. FSL L8-0333. The sequence goes on along the minus strand of NZ_CP150186.1, from coordinate 1,893,041 downwards.
CACCTTCTTGATCCAAGGTTTTACTATTACTTAATATTCTGCCTAATGGCTCAGCCTGAAGCTTAGCCCCGCTTCTCTCCTTTAAGCTCAAGGACTCCGTTAGCATGTCTAACAGTTCTTCTATAGTCACAAACACCGGGACTTTTAGGTCCATTCTTAGACCTGTATCCGTTTGAAAAGTAACCATGATATAGTCCATTCTGATTATTCCTTTCATCAATTCTTAACGGAGAGAATATATTTCCTCTCGCTAATTAACTGATAATCTACTTCTTTGTCTGCTTCTTCAGCGAGCTTTAAGTATCTGGTTTTAAATTTGTATGTTGCCTGTGCTTTCACATTAACTTCTGATACCCATTGGCTGGTTTGGGTGTTCTCTATGTTAGAAAAATCTAAATTTACCGTAAAATCATTGTATCTATCATCATTGGAGGTAAATGTAAGCACATTGCCATTATCGGTCTGTTCCGATACATTTAGAGCCCTTTCGAACGCATCTGAAAAGTATTCTTTGAACCTCTCCTCGTTAATCACCGCATCCAGTCCACGTAGCAGTTCATACTCTAAACTCCGATCCTTGGCTGCCCGGCAAGCATTAGAGATCGCAGTGCTCAGCACTACCTTCTCTCTAAATACAATGCCCATCTCCACCAAAGGCTCCACAACAATTGACACTAGAATAATCAACAATACTCCTACTGCAATATTTTTCACACAAAGTCATCCTATCAATCTATATAGTAGTCCAGATCCTTATAATGTTTCAGGCCTGTCGTTGACATGGAGAAGTGGACCGGAATTTCACGCTCCAGCTTCTTTCCCCATAAAGTGATAGAGAAAGGATATACAGCTTTAATCTCAACCGTAAGCGGTTCGCCTCTTTGCCGATAAGGTTTATTCCATTCGTTCCCTTCATCGTAATATGAGGTTTCATCATCATTTCCAATCGCATTATCATGATCTGCATTAGTGACCGTAATGACAATATCATCGGCTTTATCTCGGTAAATAGGGCGCTCCTGTAATCTCTCCATAACATCCTCATAATACGATTCCTTCAAGTAGTTATCACCAGCTACAATCTGCGAAACACTATACGTCTCTGTGACCAGCGTTAAATACCATGGGAAAAAGAAAGCCAAATTTACAAACAGCAAAATCGTAACCGAGGTCAGAATGGTAAGTAATACTGCCTTTGCTATCCCTTGCATTGTGTTTTCACCCCAAATTAGCTAACCATCTTTCCAATCAAATCATCGAATAAGAATTCCCAAACATCATCAACCCATCCTGTCAGTACTCCACCCTTTAGATAGGTCACTACCACTCCAATTAAAATAATAACGCCAACCGTGATGGCAATTTGCTTGATCCCTACTTCTCCTTTTTCCTCCACTAGCAATTCCTTAAGATCTGTCTTCATTCGTTTATCCCCCTATAAATAAATTTGGCTTATTGAAACATCTTCATTGAACTCAGAATGGTAAACAAATAGTACATAACGATATAAATAGCCAACACTATAATAAGTAGAAACTGGATCCTTGCGCTGCTGCGCTGCCTACTCTCCAGCTCTTCTTCCAAAGCCCTGATTCTGAAGCCATCTAATTCATTCTTGAGATATGCCATCTGAGACACATTATCGTATCCTTTAAGCCTCGTCTCCATAATGTCGCAGAACTTGATCACGTAATGCATCGGAATCCGTTTCTTTAGCTGCTTAAAAGCGAATTCTTCTCCGTAATCAATATTGTCCAGCATCACACCGAGCTCCTCGGCTATATCAGGATTTGCACTAGGAATGTAATCCTTAAGCACATCTGAGAAATGAATGTTAACCGACTTTATATACTGGTAATAGACCATACTATAAAAGGCTGGGAAATCCAGGGATATATTTTTGTTCTTCTTATCGATAATCTTCTCCAACTCGACCACCGGATAGAGCCAGCCCAGCATGATGAAGATGGCAGAGATACAGCCAAGCAGGATGTTCACCTTCCATAGCAACAACATAATCACAATAGCACTTAGCGTGTACATGAATTGCTCGGTCCGTATTTCCTCTGGAGTTTTTTGTAGATCAAGTCGGTCAATGATTTTCTTGAATCTTAATCTTTCAGCACTTCCCAATAACCCTTTAACATATTTCATTGCAATTCTTCGTTTATATTGGTTGAACTTCTCTTTTAGCGCCGCATTTTTACGCTGCTTGATATATTGACGTGCACGTTTTTTCTGTTTTCTGCTCACAGGCTTGAAGAAGGGGTATAACAATATCTTGATCAAATAAAGGATGGAGAGCATGGCTATCAGCTTAACTAGGAATATCATTTGCGCTCACCACCCATGCCGACGTTCCCTTGGAGTACCTGACTGCGTGCAAAGCTTAAACAAATGACACTAATCAATATCGTGTTGATCAATTTCCCAACATTGCTTTCAAGCATAAATTCTCTAAAATCCTTTACAGTTAATGCGTACAAGAAAAAAAGCACAATGATTCCGGTTTTAAACATAAAATCTCGATTCATCTTTCTAAAAATCCGTTCCTTTTTAGAGTTAATCTCGCGCAGCACGGCATTTTCATCTACAATATCGAGGAAAATGTCTGCCATACCTTTTCTTTCGTTATATTCGAAGACCACTGCTTTTTTTGTGAAATTATCAAATTTGGGACCAAGCTGTCTATTTAATAGCGTAATAGCTTGCTTAAAGGAATAGCCGTTGTTGTCGCAATTATCTATAAATTGCTGAAAATATGGCCTAAGATTAGGACTGATATATTCATCGCTCTCCATCACCTTTTTAATGGCTACTAGTACACCTTCACGGGCTAACGGACAAATCACATCTTCGGCATCCATTATATTTTCAAGCCGTTCTGCTTGGATGGCTCTAGACTGCATCACGAAAAAAGTAAACAATCCTACAAAAATTGAAATCGTAATCACAAGCGAAAGCGTAACGCTTTTCATAAGCAGAACCACTAGCAGAGCTATAATCGCAAAGCAAATGCACAGCATTGAGGTAAAGCTCTCCAGCGTAAACGGCATATTAAAGTCTAAAATCAAACCCTCTACCATTCGATTGTATTTCGCATAAATATTTTCCTTCTGCCTGACGATTCGCTCCTTCTTGATCCGGTCAACATAACGCTTCGTGTTATACTTGCCTAGGTACTCTGCGAGGGTATCCATAACGTCGAGAACATATCTTACAGAACCCTGAAAAAACTTGACCTCAAAGATGGCGTTAAATAGTACAAATGCAGCCATACCAAGAAGTAGACTAATGATTAAAGTTGTATTCATCGAATTCGTACACCTCTGTTTCGCCCTCCAACGGATCCTTGGTAAAGAACTCAAACCTGCTTTTCTTAATTCCGGCCTTGAGCATTAGCTGCTGTACATTCTCCGAGATCTTTCCTACACGTAAATGTCTGCCAACAATTTTGATCATCTTCTTGCCTTCAATCATCTCTTCAATCACATCATCACAATCAAATCTATAGATTTGATTAATCAGTGGATTCAAGCCATCTGAGCCCAAAATCTCTGAAATTGAAGTCACTTTACGAGTACCATCTGCCAGTTTCTCTTGAAAGATTACAAATTTCACAGCACTGCAGATATTTCGTAGAGCAAGTTCCGCTGGCTCATTAGAGGCCATTAGATAAGCCGTTAGAAATCTGAAGATCGCTTCCTTATCCCCCTCTGCATGAAGGGTGGAAAAGAAATAGTGTCCCGTCTGTGCTGCTCGAAGCGCTGTGGCGAATTCACCGGGTGTTCGAAGCTCCCCTGGTCCAATCCAGTGAGGTGATTGTCTCATCGCATTAATAAGCAAATTTTCCATAGTCGCTGGGCTTGAGTCATCATCATCAGGGACCGACTCGTATTGCAACACATCATTCAGCACTCTACCGTGTTCGCTGTTATCTTCTCTTTGAATCAATCTCATCTCTGAAGGATTTTCAATGGTAATGATCCTTGATAGAGGATTGATCTCCTTCACAAGAATTTCATTTAGCGTAGTCTTTCCGCTTCCTGTCGGTCCCACTGTAATCCAGGATAAGTCTGATTTCGGGATCAAAGACAATAATTTATACATGTTTGAGGAGAAGGATTTATTCTCAATGAGCATTTTCGGAACAATACTCTTCTTGCTGAACTTTCGGATCACAAACGCCGGTTGGTCATACGGTGAGATCTCAGCATGAGTGGCATTCACACGATACCCCTCAATCGTTCTGGCATTTACCATGGGTATCTTTGGAATCAGCCGAACCTTGGAGATACCTATAAGCTTGGCGATAATCCGTTCCATATGATCACGATCTGTAAAATTTTGATCCCACTGCAGGCTTCTTCCGCCGCTTTCCACAAAGATTTGATCAGGCCCGTTGGCTCTGATTTCATCTATACTAGGGTCCTCCATAGCCTTGGTAATGGGACCATAGTGAGTGATTTCATTGGTGAGTGCGTTTTTCAACTCTGCTAGATCATAAAATCCCTCGACAGAAGGTTTCTGCGCGTCTACAAATTCATTTATGTATGCCTTAGTCATTTCGCGTTTTCGAGCAGGGTCGTTTTCTCGCCTATAGGCATGTGTCGTTATTTTCGTAATATATTTTTGGCATAACTCCAAAGCCTCATCAAAGCTTATGGTCGTATATTTACTAGCCAAATCCTCCATGTTCTCCTTCGGCCCTACCTGATGCAGTACTTTTTGCTGCATATCGCTAATTTTCGCACGTGTCAGCAAGTCGCTCTCCCCTTTACTGATCCGCCAACCGATCGGCCAGCTTTTGAATCTCTTTTTTAAAATATTTATTAATTAGGGGGTTATCTTTTATGTACAGCCTGCCCTCATGTGCACGAACTACGGCATCCTTCACAAGTGGCAGTACAGAAACTATGTTAAAACCCATGTCCTTTATAACCTTATAATCAAATTCAATATGCTGAATATTCATCATCACCACACTGGTGAACTTAGCCGTACTTATCCCCACCGATTTAGCATAATCCAGCAGCTTCACCATATTTATGGTAGCTTCCATCCTCTCTGTTGCCGTAAAGAATCCTATGTGACAATACTTCATGGCACCCAGACAAAATTCCAATGGTGGGTTGTTGGGAATGTCGATCAGCACGATATCAAACATCTGCTTAAGTGTAGTAATTACACGCTCTAAATTTCCAAACTCAAAATCAAAATACTCCTCCATTAGATCCTGTGGACTAGCTGATAACAGGAACAGCTTCTCGTATTTGGTCCGCTGCAATTCATCTCGGAAATCTACCTTGTCGCTTTTTAACACCTTAATTAATCCTTGCCCCTTCTTATGTGCAGGGACATCTAGAAATTGATATAAGTTCGGATAAAACACCTTAAGGTCAACCACACAAGTATTTAGACCCTTTTGAGATAACAAATATCCTAAGTTGCTTATGAGCATGGCATTATCTACGCCATCACAAGCAGGTATAAAACCTACTACACTATAAATCAGATTATTCTCTTGAAGTTCGGCACCGACGAGATCCTTAGATGATATTTTCTGAAAAATGCTGTCGATTCCTAATCCTCTTTTCCGATCCACGATTCCACCTCTTTCTCCAAAGTGGGCAGTTGGTCAATGATGACATCACTACTTTTTCTGCTCAGTATGGTAATCAGAAATGAATTTCCATTAAGTCCTTTGTATTTGGCATAATTGTTAATTTGTGCACTCGTCCCCTCGAGGAGTAATGCTTTAGGTTGAATGTTCTTTAAGAAATCTTTACTCTTCATAACATTTTGTTTCTTATCCTCATCCAGTTTCTGCACCTCTTTATATACTTCGTAGATGGAATGACTACTTGCGTTGAGCATATCCTTCACAACAATGCTTTCAAACAATACTTCAGTTTTTTTGATCGTATTCGTGGACTCGGAATAAATAGCGTTTGGATTGCCACCCGGGGCATCCTTCTCCTCTACCTCATAGGACACACGGATACGAACACGGTCTCCTGGCATTAGAATATCTCCACCAACCTCCAGAAAATTATAAGGAAGCGTCAAGACCTCATTTTCCTCATTCACTTGATACAGCCATTCATTTTTTTGCGGTTTTTCATCCAGCAACTGATCTTTGTAGAGCACGCTGTTTTCTCGAAGATAATATGCGGACAGTTTATCCTTCACCGAATCTATATCTTCAGACAACACCATGTCCTCCGTGTATTCTTTTTTGATAATATTGTATTTCTCAATCATAGGCTCCGTAATGACTACGTAAGCCGGAATACCATCACTCTGCTTCACCCGCAACACCTCTACCACATCGCTGGCATCTTTGCTGGCTTTCGTAATGAACATATAAGAAACCACGATGATCAATAGACTAAAGAGCAATGCTGCAACCCGCTTGAACATTTGCTTATTGGGTGTCGCGTTTTTAAGCCCACTTAAATCCATTAACTACTCCCCTCCAGTAATCTAAGAAGTATATTTCCATATGCCCGCTCATGGTCTTTGTTTGAATATACAAGCGGCACATCGGTTTCAATCTGAGTATCAAAGTCCGTGTCATAAGAGATATGACCTGCCACTTTCATTCCGTATGTAAAGCTTTCTAAAAGACCGGATGTAGCAACTGCACTTACCTTGTCTGGTACGAAAATTTCACCTTGAAATCTGGAACGGTCATTATATTTGGTGACAATTACTTTTGATTTAGCATTCAAATAGGCCGTATTTTCCTTATTCAGTGTCTCTTCCACATTCCTCAGAGTGCTTAAAACAGCATATAGATTATTGGGAATACAGAGGCCAAAGCTGTCGATATGGATTAATGCTTCTCGAAATCTGTCTAATAAGTTCAGTGGTAGATCCAATAGGATCAAATTAAATTTGTTTCGGAGTAAGGACAACAGACCGACAAGTTTAGAGCTGGTGTAAAATTGCTGGATTAACTTGGGATCGGAAAAGCTGTAACCCAGTCCAGCCAGCCATAGGTTTTCTTTCAAATGAAAAGCCGTAGTCAAATAATCCTGAGGTCTTGCTAACGTTCGGATGAGAGATGCATTTATATCTTCATCCCGCTTGGTTCGTTCATGAAAGCTGCTAAAATACATATTCGTACTTCGATATTCGATATCCATATCCACGATTAATACATTCAGCCCCCGTTTACTCGCTTCACTTGCAACATTGATAGTTGTGCTGGTAATTCCGCATCCACTATGCCCGGTTATCGCTACAATACGACTAATCCCTCGGCTAATCTTATCAAGCTCCCTAGTAAGGGTATCCGTAGCCTGTAATTCAGTTGGGGCTTTCGGTTTCGGTTTAAAGCGATCCAGAAACGACCCTTTTCTGTCTGTACTCTTTTGGTGATTACTCTTATCGTCGTGAGGTCTGGAATGTTGTTTCAATTGAGGTTTGGTATCGGATAAATGCTCAAGAGCTTCCTGAAATAGTACTGGTGTAATGCGTATGTATTCGTAATTCTTAATTTGGAGATTCGGATATCTATAGCTGAGATTCTCCCATTCTGTATCTTTCCTTATGTACCTGGTGAGGATTAAAATCTTTACATTTGACTTTTGATTAGCTACGAGCCAATTGATTAGGTTATTTAAATCACTCCTGTTCTGTTCCATCCTCAGAGATAATGCATCATCTGTTATTAATATGCTATCTATAGAAGGATTGATGTTTTGCAAAAACTCCAAAACACCTCCAAGGACTAATTCAGACTCGTTCACTACGTCCATGGTCCGCCTGCAATAATTACCTACTATCTTCTGAAACTTGTGCGTGACCAAAAGTATCTTCATCTCATCATCACCTACTATGGAAAATAATCCCTATGTATTTCCTTTGAAATTTCATTAAACCAATATCCATGATTAGAAACCTTAATTTGTAATTCAGTCAAAAAAAGACATATATTGATAAATTTCCACATGAATTCGACAACAAAAAAAAGCAGGTCAAGGATAGTAACCTTGACCTGCCATTATGTTTATTCACATTTTCATCAGAAGAGAACCTCTCTCCTTAACCCAGATCACCTAACTCAATCTGTACAATTCCCCGTTCGTCCTGCACCTCAGCGATCAAATGCATCAGGCTGCCGAATTCCAGTTCTTGAAATTTACGCGCGGCTGTTTCCCGCTGTAATTGCCATAAAGCTTCTGCCAGCTCACAGACCACAGGCACATCACAACGGATTTCAGCCAGCTCCCTTGATAGATGCAGCATATCTAGGTCGGCTTCAATTTTGGACCGTACACCTTTAGGGAGCAAGTGAAGATTCTCAATTACACCTTCAACTGTACCGTACTCTGTTAACAGCTTCAGCGCGGTTTTCTCACCAATCCCTTTTACACCAGGGTAATTATCACTTGTATCGCCCATAAAGCCCTTCAGGTCAATAACCTGTCTAGGGGTTAGACCTTTATCCTCAAGCAATTCTGCAAGGTCATAAACTTTATAGTTGGAGCGTCCTTTTTTCATAATGACGACTTTAACATTCTCATCAATAAGCTGCAGCATATCATGGTCACCCGTCAGAATGTAAACCTCAGAATTATCGCTGTAACAGGATGCCAGCGTACCTATGCAATCATCTGCTTCATAGCCGGCAAGACCAATGTTTGGCACACCTAGCTCAGCCACCACTTCTTTTACTAGGTCAAACTGCGGAATTAATTCCAGCGGAGCTTCGATCCGGTTGGATTTGTATCCATCATATTTCTCGGTGCGGAACGTTCCTTTGCCCATATCCCAGCAGCATACGACGTGAGAAGGCTCAAACGTACTTACTGCATCAAAAAAATACTGCAAAAATCCATATACTGCATTCGTTGGCAATCCATCTTTTGTCTTGCGAATATATCCTCCATAAGAGGTCGCATAAAAGGCCCGGAACAGCAGAGCCATTCCATCTACAAGCATTACCCGGCCCATTGTTTCTGTTCTCACTTATAAACCTCTCCCTTGATCGTTGTATTGATATTAAACATTAGTCCAAGTATCGGCATATTGGTCTTCTTTGAATCCCACCGTAACTTTAACTCCATCGGTGACAATCGGACGTTTGATCAGCATCCCGTGGCTTGAGAGCAGCTCTAACTTCTCCTGTTCCGTAAGCTGGGGCAGCTTGTCCTTCAGACCTAATGATTTGTATACTTCACCGCTTGTATTAAAAAACTTCTTCAGCTCAAGGCCGCTGTTCGCGAGCAGCTCACGCAGCTCGTCCACCGTAGGTGGCTGCTCTACGATGTGCTGAAGCTCCAGCTCATGACCTTGTCCCTGCAACCATTTCACTGCGCTGCGGCAGGTGCTGCATTTGGGATATTGATATACTTTTAATTTGCTCATGCTGTGCTCCTTTAATAATCGGCTAATAATACCGTAACTACAAGGAATGTTTGGACTTCCGGCCGCTGTTGTCTACAGATTTCTTCAATTTTACCGTTAAACACGGTTGAAATCCGCAGACAAAGGCGGTCGCTATCGCTCCTACAGTTCCAAACTTCCCCTTCGCCACTCTATCGCCTGAATCATAATTTTATCACAAATTCGCTGTCAGACCTTGCTCCAATATTTTCTCCAAGACTGCCATGTCAGGTGGCAACGGGGCTTCGAATATCATTTCTTGCAGAAGCACCGGGTGCTTGAACGTCAGACGCACTGCGTGCAGTGCCTGACGCGGTATGGAAGCATCGAGTGCTGCAACGGACTCCAACTGCTCGCTTTGCGTTGAAGTAAATTCTGGTAGATTGTACAGCTCATGACGATACATGCTGTCTCCAATCAGTGGACAGCCGATAGAGGTCATATGGACCCGAATCTGATGCGTACGTCCACTCTCCAGCTTTAGTTCAACTCTGGAGCCGGCCGAATACACCTGCTTAACCTCATAGCGGGTTAGGGAAGGATATCCTTCCGGTGTCACGATACGCCGATGTGGCTCCTCAGGATCACGGTCGATAGGGCCGTCGATATCACCGGATAGCTCCGCAGGAACCCCATGAACAAATGCAGCGTAACGCTTATCCACAGTACCGGCGATCATCTGCTCGGAAATATGCTGATGGCTGTATGGATTTTTGGCGATCACTAACACACCGGAGGTTTCCTGATCCAGGCGGTGAACAGGCCGGAAACGGAAGCGTTCATTCTTCTGCGCCCAATAATAAACCACGCCATTGGCAAGCGTGTCGGTGTAATGTCCATGTGTTGGATGAACTATAATTCCCGCTGCCTTGTTAACCACTAGCAGATGTTCATCTTCAAATAGAATCTCGAATGGAATCGGCTGCGGTAAAATATCATCCGAAGTCTCCGTTTCCATGCGGATCTGCACGGTATCTCCTGCCTTAACATGCACACTAATGTATACACGTTCACCATTTAATGTAATGCCTTGTTCCGTCTGCTTCAGCCGGGAGAGTAGCTTGCGTGAGACATCCATCCGTTTGTGCAGGATTGTCTTCAGCAGGAAGTCATCCTCTTCTGGCGGTATGATATAAGTAATGGGTGAATAATAGCTTGTCATATTAGTCTCGAAACACCTTTTTACTACGGATGTATTCTACATCAGTAATCCCTGACCGTGTATTAGCCGTTCTAGCCAACGCGAAAAAATAATCCGACAATCGATTGAGATAAATCACCGCTTCTGGGTTTATGTCCGCATTTCGCCCTAAGGTAACTGCCCGGCGTTCCGCACGACGGCAAACCGTGCGGCATACATGTAGAACCGAAGCCAGCTGACTACCTCCTGGCAGGATAAATTTCTCTAGTGGTGGATTCTCCTCTTGTAGAGAATCTATCCAGCCTTCCAGCCGCTGAGCCATCTCACTTGTCACCATATATTGACCACCGTCAGCAAGTTTAACAAATGCTAAATCCGTGCCGCAATCAAACAGCTCATGCTGTATTTCGAGCAATTGCTCGCGGACATCGTCGAAATTATCACTTTCCATCAGGCTTCGTGCTTGCCCTACAAAACAATTCAGCTCATCGATCGTTCCGTAGGCCTCGACGCGGACATCATCCTTGCCGACCCGGCCGCCAATCACTGAAGTCTGACCTGCATCACCCGTACGTGTATAAATCGCCATGGTTTAAGCCTCCTATCCATTCTTGAAATCACATACTGATAGTTTAAGCTTTCTGCTATAAGGAAGGCAATAAAGATAGCAAATTAAGAGTATACACAATAACACCGTCATTAGTAAGAGTGAACAACAAAAAGAGGACCCTAGGGTCCTCTCAAGAGCATTCAGCAGCACTATTTTCCAGCCGGACGCCCCTTCATGTACTCATTTATTTTGAGGTCCAATAAACTGCTAATTTCAATCACATTATCCGAAGTGAATGATTTTTCCTGCAGGAAAAGCTGCTCCATCTTGCTGCGGAGTATTCTAATTTCATCTTCCAGAGAGAGTATGCGAGCAGAAGCATCACCCTTGGGGGGTATTTTCCCATTTCCAGAGAAACATTTCCCACCATAGGAAGGTAAGTAATAATCGGCGCTAAGCACAATCATCCCTCCCAAAAGTATTATTGAGCGCGTGCTGCAAAATAGCATAAAAGTTAAATAAAGCAACTTCAAAGCAACGCTTAGTTCCAGAGTAAATGGATCCTTGTAAGTTCTATTATAGGGGCTAATTACTCTCAAAGTAAAATAATACCATAGGATTGTATGATCGGCTATAGTTCAATTTTCACTAATCCGTTCTCTCACGTGTAAGCTTTGTGACAAAAGCACCAATGCGTTCTACTGCTTCGTTCAGTTGGGATACTGATGTGGCGTAGGAACAGCGCAAGTAACCTTCTCCACCTAATCCAAAGACACTTCCAGGCACAGCTGCAACCTTGTATTCAAGCAAAAGCCGCTGAGCAAATTGATCAGAAGTCAGCCCTGTCTTGCGCACGCTTGGGAAAGCGTAGAAGGCGCCCTGCGGCTCATGGCACTCCAGCCCCGCATCGCGTAGGCCTTTGACGACCAACCTCCGCCGTTGATTATAGGAATCTACCATCCGGTCCTTCTCTTCCATACCATTGGTCAGCGCTTCAAGTGCAGCCACCTGTCCCATAGAAGGAGCACACATCACAGTGTACTGGTGAATCTTAAGCATTGCAGCGATAAGATCCGGGTGACCACAAGCATAACCCATCCGCCATCCGGTCATTGCAAAAGCTTTGGAGAAGCCGCTAACCAGAATCGTACGGTCTATCATGCCTGGTAAAGAGGCAAAGCTGACGTGATTAATGCCATAAGACAACTCTGCATAAATCTCATCTGAAATCACTATAAGATCATGTTTCTCTACTACCTTAGCAATCGGCTCCCAATCTTCTCGGGTCATTACACTTCCCGTAGGGTTACTTGGGTAACACAAAATCAGAACCTTGGAGCGCGGAGTGATTTTGGCTTCCAGGCTTTCCGCAGTAAGTTTAAAGTTATTCTCACCAACCGTTTCAATACCTACAGGTATCCCTCCACCAATCGCGGTAATCGGCGAATAAGAGATATAACAAGGCTCCGGAATCAGAATTTCATCCCCCGGTGAAATCAGCGCACGTAGCGCCAAGTCGATGGCCTCACTCCCGCCAACGGTTGCAATAATTTGATTGGCAGGATCATATTCCACAGCAAAACGGCTGTGTAAGTAATTTGCGATCCCTTCCCGCAGTTCAGGCATCCCTGCATTGGATGTATACCCTGTAAACCCTCTTTCCAGCGAATAGACACAAGCCTCTCTAACATGCCAGGGGGTCTTAAAGTCAGGCTCTCCGACTCCCAGAGAGATGATATCCTTGCTACCTGCAGCCAGATCAAAAAACTTGCGGATACCCGAAGGTTGAATTTGCTGTACCAACGGGGCCAAATAAGAATCCATTGATTTGCTGTCTTCTCCAGTTAGCTGCGATTTATTCGTGATCATATGATTACTTCCTTTATGGAGAGATCATCAGACGGTTGTCTTCTTCATGCTCTTCGAAGATGATCCCGTCCTGTTTGTATTTTTTAAGGGTAAAATTCGTTTTGGTTGAAAGTACTGAATCGATTGGAGACAGCTTCTCAGATACGAAATTGGCTACTTCACGTAAATTCCGGCCTTCCACTTCCACCAGAAGATCATAAGCACCAGACATCAGATAAACTGATTTGACCTGTGGATACAGGTAGATTCGCTCGGCAATTCCTTCAAAACCACGCCCTCGTTCAGGCGTAATCTGCACCTCAATCAGTGCGGTTACCTTCTCATCGTCCACTTTATCCCAGTTTACAACGGCAGCATATTTTACAATGACATGATCTTTCTCCAACTGCTCAATCGCAGTCTTCACATCTTCTTCCTCCGCGCCAAGCAGCGTTGCCAAGAGTGCAGTAGATCTTCTCGCGTCTTCCTTAAGCAGTTCCAGCACTTTCCTCTTAAGCTCGTTCATTTCCTTCATGCCTTCCCTCCGGATAGTTCGCCAATGACGGTACGCTATTAATGCGTCGCCCCGCGAAAAGAGTTTAATACTAATATGACATGAAATGTGCATCTCTGCAAACAAAATAACCCTATAGGAGCTCCCATGAAAGGCTGAGTTTATATAGAGCATACTCACAAATATAGAAAAAACGCCCGTTCTACCGGATTTAACCAGTAAAAACGGGCGTTAGCTCCACACACATGAAGCGATTTGCTTCATTCGCCAACCATCATGGTTACATTAAATGAGAAGGCTGATGTTGTCCGTTAGCCGGAATATGAGCATTCTGAGCGGATGCGCCAAATTGCCCTGTTTTTTGTTGAACGAATTGCCCTGTTTGCTGTTGCATTTGCTGTGCGGTTTGAAGCTGCTTGTCCACATCTTGGCGCAATGCTTTTGCAGGTGCAGGATACATATTCAATTGAGACATATGCGTGTATAAATCACCTTGGAGTTGCAGTGTGTCCATGGTCATAGTATTAAAAACCCTACGAACCGCTGGACATGCTGATTCTGTAGCAGCTGTAGCATATTCGCGTACGGTCCGCTTCAAATCACACAAAATGGTGTTTAGTAAATCCTCATCCGGCATAAATGCTCCAGTATTTTGCGCGTTCATTAAATAACCTCCTTAGAATTAATATTGCAATTATTGTGGGCTTGTTGGCGCGTATTGTTGATGTTGTTGGATTAACTGAGTGAGCTCAGTCATGTGCTTGGTGTGATTTTGCATATGCTGCATACAAATTTGACGAACCTGTTGATTCTGTGTTGTCGCAGCCGTTGCTGCACATTGCTTAAGAAGCAAGTCCTCATTGGAGATGGAGTCAGCGATATATTCCAATTCTTTACCACTTAGCGCTTGCATTTGCGTTGATTGCATTTGTTGTAGTCCCTCCTTGTAGTTGATTCAAACAGGCATTAGTATGCCGCTTAAGCGCGCTATTTATTTGCCGAAAAGCACTAGAGAGTTATGACAGAAATAAGAACACGCTGCGAATGAGACGATAAATTGCCGCCAATACTAATCACGGCACGAATGAAGGAGCGAACAATTCATGAATTTAAATAGTGGAAACACACCTTGGTCTAGCACTTTACAGAACCCTCCGACTTACCCCACTCTAGAAGGTACTATTCATTGTGATTGTCTGGTTGTAGGCGCGGGAATGGGTGGAGCAATGGCTTCCTATCGTTTGTCCTTAAGTGGAGCGGATACTGTTCTGATTGAAAAAAAACGGGTCGGTAGCGGCAGCTCGCATGCTAACACAGGGCTCCTGCAAATTTCCAACGATAAATCATTAACCTCATGTATGAACACTTTTGGGCAAAAGAACGGTTTGCTCTTTTATCAGTTATGCCAAGCTGGGGTTAGGAACATTCTGGACCTGCCGGACAAGCTCGATATCGATCCACAGATCATTCCACGCAGCAGTCTTTTATATGCCAGCACATCAGAGGATGTACCTGCATTGCGGGAAGAATATGAGAATCTCGCAGCTAATGGTTTCGATTCTGAATTCTGGGAAGAGGAAAAGATTGCAGCTCTATACTCTTTTTCAAAACCAGCAGGACTTTATTCACGTGGGGATGCCGAAGCGAATCCTTATCGAACGGTGCACAGCTTAATCGCCAAGGCAGCGTCGAATGGTGTACGCGTCTTTGAACAGAGCGAAGCGAAACATTATGAGTTTACTAAGGATGGCGTGATTTGCCACACAGAAAATGGCCGGATTATTGCCAAGGATGTTATTTTTGCAATGGGTTATGAAACACAAGAGTTCAAAAAAGACCGGGGCGCTGAGCTGATCAACACGTATGCAGTGATGACCAAACCTTTAAAGGATCTTCCAAAATGGCATGAGCGTAGCCTGCTGTGGGAGACAGCCCGCCCTTATTTATATTTTCGGACAACTCCTGAAGGCAGGATTATTGCGGGAGGCAAGGATGAGCAGCTGACAGACCCTGAACGTCGTGAGGTCCGGGTAATCTCTCAAGGTCAAAAATTGCTTGAGGAGCTTGAGGCCTTATTTCCAGAAATCAAAGGCATTGAGCTGGAGTACTCCTGGGGTGCTGTGTTCGGTTCTACTCGTGATGGACTCCCATATATCGGCCCCCATCCAAAGTTCCCTCACTGTTATTTCATCGAGGGCTACGGAGGCAATGGGACTGTGTACAGTATGATCGCTGCGGAGTTGTTAACGGATACGATTGCCGGCAAACATCGGCCTGAGTTAGATTTATTCTCACTCACCCGGTCAGCCAAACCCTCTCCTTCTAAGAATTTGGACGTGATGAAACAAAGCTGATTAGCATAGAAAATAAAAAAGGGACTCTCCCACGTAGCCGCTCACGGCTTTTGGGACAATCCTGCTTTTAATTTTGCCTGCTTTAATCGTAAATCCATCATTCCATGGAGCTTGCGGACTCAATTGACGTTATTTACATGTTCTTAGCCTTTAAAACAAGGTTTCGGACTCCAGTGATACTATCCTTGGAAAGAGGCCCATATTTAGGCGTTTTTCAGACCAATAGCTGCACTGGAGTCCGATAGCATTCCAAATATCGAATAATGTTGCGCTTAAGGTCGGCTGTGTCCGTTTGCGGGTTACTATGCGCATCCGTCAGTGATTACATATACGCACGCTTTCGACAACGGTCAAGTAAGGTCCAAAAAAAGGAGCACGCCCCAGCAGCTATAAGCTTATGGGACAGCCCCTTTTTTTATATGCTTAACCTTACGCCTGAGCGTTGCTCAAATTGCGTACGAGCTGAATACGATCTTCCTGTGCCAGACTGTGCTGAACATGGAAGCATGAAGGACACACGTAAACATTGAGTGAGAATGGAGCGGTTAATACCGATTTACCTAATGTTGCTGGAGCAGACGGCTCAAAGCTGCTCACAGGCTGCTTACCCGCAAGGATCGTAAGCTCATGGCATTGAGTACATTCCGGAGCCTCCTCCTGAATGGCTAGAATAGCTGAAACACTCTCTTCGTACTTGTTCAAATCATAATCATCGCCGAATTGATTAAGCGTATTGTAGATTGGAACTACGCTGTCTTTATCAGGCTCTCCCCAAAGATCATCGTCATTAACAACCTCTTGTTTGGGTTCTTCTACGACTTCCTCTACTTCTTCTTCTTCGATGCCGTCAATCCCAACAGTGACCGTGCGGTATCCGCTAAGCTCATTGTTACAGTGAGGACAATTCTCCTCAGGTCCAAATTCCTCATCCCATACAATTTCAGTATGACACCAAGGGCATACAGTTGTTTCCATCTTTTTAATCTCCTTCATACTTTCACTTTTAAATTTAATTCATCATTAAATAAATAATACCGGCTGCTATAAAAGCAATCGCTGACAGAAACAGAACTCGGGTGAGAATCTTCATGATTTCCTCCTAAGATACCCCACAAAGAGTGGGACTGCTCATTTCAAAGCTTGTCCAGATCCATAATCCTTTGCAGGGTGTCCTGATAAGGACGGATTTAAAAAATAGCCGCACCAATTACATAAGACAACGATACCGAGATCAGCATGGCAATAAGTCCAACAGCACGGTTATCCGCAGCGATCTCCTCGTCAATAGAGAATACAGGGGTCAGAAATTCAAATAAAAAATAGGCAAGCAGCAGCAGCAAAAAACCGACGACGGACCACTTCATGGTCTCATAAATTGAAACACCAGCTTCAATGCTGAAACGCAGTACGTTGCAAATCCCGAAGATTTTACCGCCTGTGGCCATTGCCACTGCCAGGTTTCCCTTACGTATTTCTTCCCAGCAATTATATTTCGTTACCATTTCAAAAAAAGACAGAAATACAACTAGCCCAAGAATCGCCACTGCGAAGTAGCCAAGCAAGGCACCTAGCGGATGACCCAGCAAAAGATCAATATCTTCTTGCACGCTTTCCCCTTCTTTCTGCCGGGAAATCCCGCTATTGCAGCTCAGCCACAGTTACGCCCGCGCCGCCTTCGTTATAATTCCCGAGCCGATAACTCTTCACATGCTTGTGCTTACGCAAATATTCCTGAATTCCTGTGCGCAGCACACCCGTTCCTTTACCATGAATGATGGCGATTTGGCCCAGATTACCTAAAAAGGCTTCATCGATAAAACGATCTGTTTCCATGATAGCTTCCTCCAGGTTAGTCCCGCGCAAATCCAGTTCACTGCGAATGTTCTCATCACGGGAACGTTTGACGGTTGTCGCATGGCGAAGGGCCGTTGGCGCAGCTGTTGCCTTCGAGGAGAGCAATTCCAAATCATCCAGCCTTACCTTCATCTTCATAATGCCAAACTGCACCAGCGCCTCTTTAGTACCGCTTAGCTCCACCACAAAGCCCTTTTGGTTCAAGCTGTCGACTTTCACTTCATCTCCAGGACCAATTGTCCGTGGGGCCTTGGCAGTCTTGCGGGTAGCAGCCTTCTTGCGCGGTGATGGCTCAGCTTCATCCAGACGTCGCCGCGCTTCAATCAGCTTATGCTCTTTAACTGAAGCTCCTTCTTCCATAGCCAAGCGGCGCAAATCACTGATAATTTCCTCAGCTTCCTTACGCGCTTTGTCCAGGATCGCGCTGGCGTCCTTCTCTGCCTTCTCGAGGCGTTTCTCGCGCTGGCTTTCCAGCTTCTCAAGCTCTTGCTGTTGTCTGCTGCGTAGCTCCTCCACTTCACGGCGGATGCCCTCTGCACGTTCATGCTCCTGTTCCGCTCCCAGCCGATTCTCTTCGAGAGAAGCAATCATATGCTCCACGCGCAGATCTTCTTCCTTCACTTCACCGCGGGCATGCTCCAGAATCGCATGAGGCAGGCCTAGACGCTCAGCAATCGCAAAAGCGTTGCTTCGTCCCGGTACGCCGATCAACAAGCGATAGGTTGGGCTAAGGGTCTGGACATCAAATTCCATACTGGCATTGATGACTCCCTTACGCTCATAAGCGTAAGCTTTCAATTCGCTATAATGTGTTGTTGCGACCATCCGGCATTCGATCCGGTGAATATGCTCCAGAATGGCAATTGCCAGCGCAGAGCCTTCTGCCGGGTCGGTTCCAGCACCCACTTCATCAAGCAGAATAAGGCTCTTAGGAGTCATTCTACGCAGAATGGAGATAATATTAGTCATATGACTAGAGAAGGTACTCAGACTTTGCTCAATGCTCTGTTCATCGCCAATATCAGCATAAATGGCATCAAATACACACATCTGGCTGCCTTCCTCTGCTGGAATAAACAAGCCGGACATCGACATTAAGCTTAACAAGCCGATGGTTTTGAGGGTAACGGTCTTACCACCGGTATTCGGTCCGGTTACGATAATTGAGCTGTATTGATTGCCCAGCTCCACGTCCAAAGGAACCACATGCTCCGCTGGAATAAGCGGATGCCGCCCTTTGCGCAGCTTAAGATAACCGCGGTCATTCATGCGCGGCTGAGTAGCCTTCATATCACGAGCAAGACGCGCCTTGGAGAAGATGAAGTCCAGTTCTCCCAGAATATCAATATCGTAGGTCATTTCTTCCGCAATGTCGGCTACAAGTGCCGTCAGCCTGTGTAAAATGATCTCCATTTCCCGTTCCTCGCGCAGCCGTGTTTCACGAAGTTTATTATTCATCGCCACAATAGACTCTGGCTCGATAAATAAAGTCGCTCCTGATCCAGACTGATCATGTACGATACCGCCGAAATGGGCACGGTACTCCGCTTTTACAGGAATAACAAACCGATCACCACGAATGGTTACCAGCTGATCCTGCAGCATTTTCGCTACTGAAGACGAACGAATCATCGAATCCAGCTTCTCACGAATTCTGGTCTCTCCTCCGCGCAATTCACGGCGAATGTTAGCCAGCTCAGAACTAGCTGTATCAAGTACATCAGCATTCTCGTCTATACATAAGCGGATGGCATCTTCCACATGTTTTTGCTCCGATAAAACGTCGCTCAGTGAGAACAGGAGCTCAATCTTTTCTTCCTCATGCATAGCTGCCAGGAAACGTTTGACTCTGCGTGCGCCGCCAATGGTATTTCCAACGGCCAGCAGCTCAGTTGTTCCCAGCATTCCGCCTATAGACGCACGTTTTAGTGCAGCTCGAATATCGCTTACCCCGCCGAACGAAGGAATACCCTTCAGGCGGTCCACATTAGCCGCTTCATCCGTGGCTTGAAGCAGCTTCTTCACGCCTTCGAAATCGCCGGAGGGTCTTAGCTGCTCAGCAGCCAATCTCCCCATGGGGGTTTGCGTATATTGCATTAATTTATTTAAAATCTTGCGATATTCAAGCGTATGCAAAATTTTGTCGTCCAATTACAGTCACAGCTCCCTTCATAGATGTTTCCATTATACAGAATTCAGGTCAATTTCGCTATTTGGGTCTTATTTTTAAGCATAGAATCACGTAATAAGGTCACAATAAGAACTGCACATATCCTTAGCATGGGCCAAAGGAGGTTAGTACAGTGAATTTCTTAAGTCATGTTGGTCGTTTTGTGGTCGCAGCGCTTGTTCTGATGGTTGTTGGCTGGATTGTTCCACAGTTCACGGTTGGTGGGTTCTGGAGCGCTCTAATCCTTGCACTGGTGATTGCGCTACTCGGCTGGGTAGTCGAAGGAATCTTCGGAAAAAAAGCAACGCCTTTCGGTCGCGGTATCGTCGGCTTTATTGTCAGTGCGGTAGTTATCTGGGTCGCTCAATTCGTAGTCAGCGGAGTCAGCGTATCCATTCTGGGTGCCATTTTAGCAGCTCTGGTCATTGGGATTATCGACTTGTTCCTGCCGGTATCCACTCCATTTGAGGCCGCTAAGTAACAAAAGCTCTTCACAACACAGAACCCCTTATTCCCGGTTCTTCTCCGGCAATAAGGGGTTCTGTGTTGTTTTTATGCAAAAGACACAATCTCCTCTTTATGACTTTCAGCACAGTTGACCACTCTGTTCTTGCCTTGCTTTTTAGCGGTATAAAGCGCCTTGTCTGTTTTACGGAAGAGAAGCTCTTTCCCATCCCCAAGCTGATAATCACAAATTCCAATGCTAACGGTAATCGGCTTGTTCCCAGCCTGCAAATGTTCAATTTGAGCAATATTTTTCCGTAATTTTTCTACTGCTTCATAGGACTCCGAGAAACTTTTATCTGTAAAAATCACAGCGAACTCTTCCCCGCCATACCTAGCCGCAAAATCATTTAATTCAATCATACCGCCTACCT
Source organism: Paenibacillus sp. FSL L8-0333 (assembly GCF_037965665.1). NCBI lineage: Bacteria > Bacillati > Bacillota > Bacilli > Caryophanales > Paenibacillaceae > Paenibacillus > Paenibacillus sp. FSL L8-0333. The sequence goes on along the minus strand of NZ_CP150186.1, from coordinate 1,872,336 downwards.
TGTCCGCTATCACCTTAAGCACAAGGTCTCCAACCCTGTGTCCGTAGGTATCATTCACTTGCTTGAAGTTATCAATATCGAAAAGAGCCAGCTGCAGTTGAAGGTTGTTGCTTTCACATTGCTCCAATAATGAATCCAAATATTCATGAAAGGTTTTATGATTATAGAGTCCAGTAAGTGCGTCAATCTTCAGCAGCTTATCCGAAATAGCCCTCTCCACCATTAGATCTTGGCCCGCCTTCGTTAATCTCTCTAAATTTATACGCGCTTCACGAGCACGAATAATTACTGCAATAGCCATCAGCACAAATACCAAAAATACACACTCTACCATCAAGAATTCAAGCAGCGGTTTATGTAGGAATGGCCGTTCCAACCCAAAATATACCCCAGCATAAAACACAATACTAAATAACCCCATTATGTACAGGAGCTTACGATCAAAATAAATAAGAGCAACCATAATCGGCATCATAAGTGTCATCTGAGCACCGTCAACAAAAGGCTCTAATACAAAATACATAAGGTAGGACACTAAAAAACCACAGCTAACCACCCCATATTTAGGGGACTGTTTACTATAACGCAGCCACAGCTCCGCAGTAATCATAAGGACCACAATTAGTAAATTACAGGCTATAAATAAATGCCACAGGTTCGTGTCCATTGTTGTTTTTATTTGGAGTCGGTCAATATTCGACAAAAACAGCAACTGTGAGATTAATAAAAGAATGACTACCATCCAATAGCCTTTTAAGATTCTACGGTGCCAAACCTCCGTACTTAGCGCATCGTTAATACTTGTAATATGTATCCCCTACTTTTAGACGTTAATGTAATAGCTTTCATTATAATAAATTTTAGTTATATTTTCATCATTTTTTTGCAATTTACGACAAAGTTTGAACAGTCTGCCTGTTCACAGATTTTTCACATTTAATCAAAGCGCTTTCTTAAATTTTAAGTTATGATGTCTACATAATTGTCACATTTTCACTATGCTTGGACTTCTTGGGAGGGGATTTAGATCATTAAAAAATTTGCAATTCTACTTTCAATGGTGTTCGTTATAGCACTTACAGCCTGTGGGAACAGCAATGATAGTGCTGCTGGCAATGCTAACACATCGGAGCCGGAGATCGAGGCAGAAACAGAACTCATAATTACAGCTACGAATTACAGCTTTGATCAGGAAGAATATCATCTAAAAAAGGGTGTACCCGTCAAAATCATTTTTAAAAATGATGACGGCAATCACGGTATCCTTATTCCTGAGTTCGAGCTGCAGCTTAATGAAAAAAAATCCTCAAAGGTGATCGTACCAGAGGAAGCTGGAACTTTCGAAATGACCTGTTCCATTATGTGTGGCTCCGGACATAGCGGAATGAGAGCTACTATCATCGTGGAATAGATTACACATAAACAGCCGATTATTAGGGATTCTCCCTGATATCGGCTGTTTTTTTAATCTGAGCTCATTAATAAAGAGTGCTGACCCGAGATAGATCTCTCTACTCATCAGGTCAGCCCTCTTACTTGCATCCGGCATTCAACTGTCCTGCTCGATCAGTTGAATCCATTCATTATATTCATTTTGCAGCTTGGCATATTCCTCTTTAAGGTTACGATGCTCGTCCGTAAGCTTGTCAAGCTCTTCCTGACGCATTTCAAACTGGACCTGCAACAAACGAAGCTGTCCTTGAACCATTTCATAGCTTTCACCAACTTCACCTAACTGCTGAAGCACCTCGCTACGTTCACGATCAATAGCTTCCTGCTTCATCTCAGCCTCGCCGGCTTCCTGCTGCCAAATGTCGATCTCCTCGCGCAGCTTCGCTTCGAGATCCGTCCACTGCAGCTGCCGATCGGATAGCTCCTCGTACTTGTGCTTCCAAGAAGCTCCGTACGCCTCTGCTTCCTTCAGCACTTCCTGTTGCTCAGCAACAGTAGCAGCGGCTTCACGACTAGCTTCAGACAGCTCTTCTAAGCGTCGTGTTGCCTCTTCGCCTTCTTCCTGCAGCAGTTGATATCTTTCCTGCAGGCGTTCTCCTTCTTGCAGTACATCATCGTATTGAGCAATCAATTCCTCATAACGCACACGAAGCGCAGACAGCTCCTTCTGAACCTGCACACCTTGCTCCCGAAGTGCCGCTGTTTCGCGTTCTGCATCTGTACGAAGCTGAACCTCCTGATCCAGCTGCTGTACTAATCCATCGGCTTGCCCACGTAGCGTGTCGATCTCTTTCTGAAGCAACACGGATTTCTCCTCAGACTCCAGCAGATTCATTTCCAGTTCACCAATATCTTCCATACGTTTATCCGAAAGCTCCTGCCAGTTAGCCGCCTCTGCTGCTGATCCCGCAAGTTCTTCCTGAACACGGTGCAGATTCTCACTCGTCTCCTGTAGAGACGCTCTTAGCTCTGTCGCTTCATTCTGTGACTGTTGATAACGCTGGCGTAACTCTTCCAGCTCCTCATTCAACAGTGTGCCCAGCTCAGTAGCTGTGCGCAGCTCTTCACTGAGCTGTTCTTCACGTTTAACAATCGCTTCATATTGTCCAAGCAGCGTCTGTCTTGCATCTCGCTCACTCTTAAGACTGGCTTCAGCCGCCCGTAATCTGGACTGAAGTTGCCCGGTCCCACCACGAAGCTCCGCCAGCTGTTTCTCCAGCTCTTGAATGCTTTGCTTATGTCTATGCTCTTGAGTGCCTTGTGACTGCCGCAGTTCCTTATTCTTGGTTTGCTCCCGCTGCAGTGCTTCACGTTCTTCCGCCAGCTCTTTGCCCAACTTCGCTTTGGTACTCTCAAGCTCTTTACCTAAGGTCAACTTGGTATCCTCAAGCTCCTTACCCAGCGTCAATCTGGTATCTTCGAGTTCTTTACCTAATGTAGACTTGGTAACCTCAAGCTCTTCCTCCAGTGTTGACTTGGTCTCGGTCAGCTCAAGCTGCAGAGCAGACAGCGTGTCTGTCTTCTCCTTGGTCAGCGTCTCTCGGATGTTCTCCAGCTCTTGCAGATGAGCAGCCTTCTGCTCCTCCAGCTGCTGCAAGCGGATGGCTTCCGCCTTCGCCAGTTCCTGCCGCTGTTGTTCACGACTAGCTGCCCGCTCTTCTTCGTAGCTTGTCCGCAGTTCTTGCAGCTCTATCTCGCGCTCAAGCAATTCTTCTTCCAGCTTCTTGCGTGCAACTTCCACAGCTTGTACTGCCTCCTGAAGCTGCTCCGCATGTACCTTGCGTTCATTCTCCTGAATCTCCAAATGCCGCTTACGTTCTTCCTCAGCAGCAGCAATCAGTCGCCCAGCCTCTTCTTTGGCCGCAGCTTCAAGTCGCTCAATTTCTTCTTGCCGCTCCCGCTGTACCTCCAGCAGGCGAGATACTTCCAATCGCAGTTCACTGCGTTCACCTGTCATCATGTTTAGTTCATTTTTGAAGTCCTGAACCTGAATAGCCTGCTCCGCCATATGTACAGCTGCAAGCACCGCTATACGCGGTGTGTCCAGTCTGGTGTGTGATTTAGAAATCGTGCGCATATGTTCATCAACATAACGGGCCACTTGTTTCATATATTCAGTACTGCTTCCGACGAGTTTATAGGAAGTTCCGTATATCTCCACGGCGACACGTGTCCGGTCCATAGCCACAGTTGTGCCCTCCTTTGTATGTGTGCGGATTCTAAGCTAGTTTCACTTCTTCTATTGTAGCTTTTTTGGTAAGCATTTGGCAAAATCCCTAATATTCAATAGATTATGGCTGATATTCTCCGCTTTGCACTCTACCTAGAAAAAACCGCAGCGAATCTCAGTTTCTAAATGGATTCGCTGCGGCTTTACACAATTCCTGCTACTTTCTTAATTCTGCACCAAAAGTTTGTTGAAGAGATGCTAATACCTTCTCATGCACCTCTCCTACTTCTTCATCAGTCAATGTATGTTCACTATGACGATACAGCAGTGAGATCGCGATGCTCTTCTTTCCACTCTCCAGCTTACCGCCAGTGTACACGTCAAATACCTGTACGGACTGGAGCAAAGTACCTCCGTTATCACGGATGGAAGCCAGCAGATCGCCCGCTGGTACAGCGGAATCCACGACCACAGCAATATCCCGTTCCATTCCCGGGAAACGCGGAAGCTCATTATATTGCAAACGGCTTTGCGCACTTTCATATAACGGCTGCAATAAAATTTCTGCCGCATAAGTATCCACCAGATCCAGCTGTCTTTGCAGATCCGGATGAATCTGCCCCATCGTTCCGATCTTCACACGGCCCTCGTTCCCGAGTAAATATACCGATGCGGAACGCCCAGGATGAAATCCTTCTGGACTGTCTCCCACATAGACGATTTTATCAGTCAGCCCTAAATGAGCAAATACCGTTTCCAGCGCACCCTTCAAATCAAAGAAGTCCACAGGCTGTGCCGAAACATTCCATTGCTTCACTGTTAAGCTTCCGCTAAGCAACAGCCCCAGCACTGGCAGTTCGCGTGGTTGGCGAGTCAGCTGTTCTTCATCCGTGAAGAAGACGTTGCCGATTTCAAACAATGCCAAGTCGCTTTGACGACGATTGGTATTGTAGCTGGCAATATCCAATAGTTGCGGAAGAAGGCTGGTACGCAGTACGCTGCGTTCTTCACTCATCGGCATAGCCAGCTTCACCGCTACTGCTCCTTCTGATAACGCAGGGAACATTGTGCTTTGTTGCGGCTGGATGAAGGAGTAACCCATCACCTCTTGGTAACCGCCATGTGACAATAAGCGGCGCAGTTCACGACGGAGCGCTTGCTTGTGAGTTAGTGCTCCTGGCGTTGTAATTCCTTCAATTAGAGTCGTTGGAATATTGTCATATCCGTACAGGCGGGCAATTTCTTCAATAAGATCAACATCATAGCTGATATCGCCACGTCTGGTTGGGACTTGAACTTCAATCAGCCCTTGTGCGGTATCTCCGCATTTGAAGTGTAGACGGCCAAACAATGTCTTCACTTCCAGCAAGGACAAATCCGTTCCCAGATAACGATTCAGTTTCTCTAAGGACAAGGTGAGAACCTTCTCTTGAACAGCGTCAGTTCCTGCTTGCACGATGCCTTCATGGACCGATCCGCCAGCATAACGTGCAATCAGCACTGCTGCACGGTTCAATGCAGGAATAACTGCACTTGGATCCACTTCCTTCTCGAAACGAAGGGAGGCCTCAGAGCGAAGTCCCAATTGACGCGAGGTTTTACGAATCGTACCACCATCAAACTTAGCAGATTCCAGAACAAGGTTTACCGTCTCAGCAGTAACCTCTGTATCCCGTCCACCCATTACTCCGGCCAGACCTACAGCTTTAACTCCATCAGCGATAACGAGCATTTGCGGCTCTAGCTTACGCTCTTGACCGTCAAGTGTAACCAAAACTTCACCTTCATGGGCAAGACGAACGCCGAGTTCTCCACCTTGCACTTTATCTGCATCAAAAGCATGCAGCGGCTGTCCATATTCCAGCATCACGTAATTGGTAATGTCCACGATATTATTAATTGGACGAACCCCAGCAGCCATCAGACGATTCTGAATCCACAGCGGTGATGGTGCAGGTTTAACACCTGCAATATAACGAACTGCATAATGGCTGCAGTATTCTTCATCTTCAATCTTGACGGAAATGGAATCCGCAGCAGGACCACTGATCTCAATAATTTCGCTTTTTGGATCAGGCAATTTAACTTCTCGCCCAAGAATCGCACTTACTTCATAAGCAGCACCAATCATACTGAGGCAATCCGAACGGTTCGGAGTCAGATCGAATTCCAGAATCTCGTCATCTAAGCCGAGGACCTTGGAAATATCCTGACCAATCTCTGTCCCTTCAGGCAGCACAAGAATACCTTCTTGTTGCTCTTTTGGAAGCAATTTATCATTCAGTCCCAATTCTTTGGCCGAGCAGATCATCCCTTGCGATAGGACGCCGCGCAGCTTGGCTTTTTTGATATCCAGTCCTGGCAGCTTAGCACCGACCAGTGCTACAGGTACAGTTTGACCTGCAGCTACATTTTTTGCGCCGCAGACGATTTGTAGATCCTCATCTTGGCCCGCATCCACGATACATACGTTCAGCTTGTCGGCATCAGGATGTTTTTCCTTTGATTTCACATAGCCGGTTACGATGCCGGAAATGCCTTTATTGCGGCGCTCTACGCCGTCAATCTCAATGCCGGCAGCGGTAATCTTCTCCGCTAGCTGTTCGGCGGTTACTCCTTCAATCGATGTATAATCAGCCAACCATCCGGTTGATACTTTCATATCCGCTCACTTCCTTTATGTTTCAGATGTATTTATTTCACTGTCGTTCGTGCTGCTTCCTGTGGAAGAACGGATGAAGTGCACTCAATTTCAGCTACACACTATTAAGGACGGTCCCTACAAGGAAATCAAATGCTCCAAAACCCATTCTCCAGCCACTATCAGCTAGCGCACCACAATAACTAAACGCCCTTGAACTGCTTCACAAAACTCATATCATTACTATAGAAATGACGGATGTCATCGATGCCGTATTTAAGCATTGCAATCCGCTCTACACCCATTCCGAAGGCGAAGCCGCTGTATTCAGCAGGATCATAGCCACCCATTTTCAGTACATTCGGGTGTACCATACCTGCGCCAAGGATTTCTAACCATCCACTTTGCTTGCATAGTCTGCAGCCATCGCCACCACATTTGAAGCAGCTTACGTCTACTTCAACACTTGGCTCCGTGAATGGGAAAAAGCTCGGACGAAGACGAATGCCTGTATTCGGTCCAAACATCTCCTGCACAAATTGTTGCAGGGTGCCCTTCAGATCACTCATTCGAATGTTACTTCCAATGACCAAACCTTCGATTTGGTGGAACTGGAAGGAATGCGTTGCATCATCATCATCACGGCGGAATACTTTACCCGGACAGATGATTTTAACAGGAGCTTCACCGTTCATAGCCTGCATAGTACGAATCTGTACTGGCGAGGTTTGAGTGCGCATTAGCAGGTCATCTGTTAAATAGAAAGAATCCTGCATATCACGTGCCGGGTGATTCTTAGGCAGATTTAGAGCTTCAAAGTTATAATAATCGGTCTCCACTTCCGGACCTTCAGCTACACGGTAGCCCATGCCGGTAAAAATATCCTCAATCTCCTGTACGACTCTGCTAAGCGGGTGAATGCCCCCTTGCTGTAAACGGCGACCCGGTAAGGTTACGTCTACTTTTTCAGCCTGCAGACGTTGCTGGGTTTCCTGCTCTTGAAAAGCCTCCTGCTTCGCGCCGATAATCTCCTCAATAGCACTGCGAACCTGATTCGCCACTTGCCCGATTACCGGACGTTCCTCAGCACTAAGTCCTCCCATACCGCGCAGAACCTCTGTAAGCTCACCTTTTTTACCGAGATACTTCACTCTTAAATCATTTAGTACCTGCGGATCCATAACCTCCTGCAGCTTAGCCAGCGCTTCAACCTTCAATGCTTCCAACTTCTCTTTCATGGCCGTGTACAGCCCCCTTCAATCATTGTCTAGTTCAACAAAAAAAGGCCTTTCCTCCCGGTAAGGGACGAAAAGACCGTGGTACCACCCTTGTTAGACAAGCTGATCTGTTCCCCTTAAGAGCTTCATTCCCTCTTTTGGCTGGACAGATACCTATCTCACTTTATACAGAAATAACGGTCTGTGACCGGTATCCCCTACCCTTCCCTATTAGACAGCTTAAGGAATTCAGGGAACTGCTCCGGAGTGAACTTCGACAGCTCTGCTTCTTAGAAACGCTCTCAATCCGCGGCGTCTCCTCCCTGTAAGTCAGGCACTGTGTACTCTTCTCCATCACTGCATTTCACAATTCATGCTAATTGTCAGGTATCTCTTTACTACAAGAGATATGTCTCTTTATTATATGCAAAATCTGTCGTTTTGACAAGTTGGATTGGCATCGGAGCGGGCAGGCGTGATTTTTGGAATGATGCCTGCTAACAAAGCCGCACGACTTCACCCCATTCACGCACTGCGTAACGAATAATGAATGATTAGCTTTCCTGTAGTCATTATGACTAAGGGCAGTTTTTTTCAGCAGCTGTAAGCCGTATCATTTATGATCGAGTGGGGTAATAGGATCCATCGGTTTGAATATAGATAATTCAATAGGCCCATACATTAAACTTTAAATTTTGTCTTTTGGATTATTATGAGTAAAGATTGCTCTATAAGCAGCACGTCCTATATACTTGATATACTAGAAACTACCATTTACTCACACGTACACTTTCCTATGTTTTCCCACTATGTATACAACACCTCTTTTATTCCCAAAAGCACCTTCAAACATCAGTGACTGAGTTAAATTACGCCTGACCATAGATTGACTTCTGCAGGTTCTACTTAAGCAGCAATAGATTTACTTAATCATCTTATACAGGGAGAAGATGACTGTGGCAGGGTTCTTCGAATTCAAGGTAACACGCAAACTATTCTATGTCTTCGCTGCAATCTCCGTCCTTCTGGTCGGGATCAGCGTGTCCTCGCTACTCTATTTAAATCACACTATTAATAGATTGTCAGATTCTCTTTATGATGATATATATCAGAACTCTAAGCTCATACTGAGCGCCGATCGTGATCTGCATCAAGCTGCTGTAGCCTTGCAAATCGCAATGGGTCCAAACCTAACAGCCGCGGAAGGTGAACAGTTCACTACGGAGTTTATAGATAATAATCTTCAAGCGCAGGAACGAATAAGTCTAGCAAGAGCAAATATCAACGCTATAAAAAAACCTTACAGTGATATGAAACAAAGTGGAATTATCCTTTCCGAATTAAAAAACGAGCTGCGCTCCTTCGAAACTACCATTGTCATGTGGAAAAATTCAGGGCATACGCTAATAACGGAACGGACGAAGAGTAGCTGGAATCCGGATTCATATTCTGCGCTCACCCTAAACTCGCAATTCAATGAAGCTAGAGCACATCTCGATCAAGCAGAGGACTTGATTGGCAACTACGCCTTGCAAGTAACGGACGGTTTTAAGGATAAAAAAAGCGCTTTGTTCTCCCTGTATTCGCTCCTCTTACTTGTGTTTCTCCTGGTCATTATTTACCTTGGACGCAAAATCATCTGGCTCCAGAATGAAATGCTGGAAGAACAAACACTTTATCAGCTAATCGGTGAAACCATGTCTGATTTCATTATTTTGACGGATCCTAACGGGTTGATTCTATACGCTTCCCCCTCACACTCCAGTATTCTAGGCTATGTGCCTAAAAAAGGAGATCCGTTATCCAACTACATACGTGAACCAGAGATTGCCTGGGCTAAATTAAAGAGCGTGGTTCAGGGAACCCCGCGCATTTCAGAACTGCGCATGCGTGGAGCAGAAGGCCAATGGGTATGGCTTGAAACTAAGGTGTCACCTGTTCTCGGCAGCCGTAAATTCCCAGCACAATTCATGCTGTTATCTCGAGAAATTACCCAGCGAAAACAATACGAAGAACGACTACATAAGCTAGCCTTCTATGATCATTTAACAGCGATTCCCAACAGGGCTCATTTCAAAATGTATATGGAGAACCTTATCACACAACCCGGAGAACGGAAGCAAAAAATTGCACTGGCCCTGCTGGATTGTGACAGATTCAAGCAGCTAAATGATACCTTAGGCCATCTGGCTGGAGACGAATTTCTTCAGCTGCTCTCCCGTGAACTTCAGCATACAGTCAAAGGAATAGGTCAGGCCTTCCGGATCGGCGGAGATGAATTCGCAGTTGTACTGCATCGATTCACTTCTCCAGAGATGCTTGATGAAACGCTGCAGCGGTTACTTAAACTGTTCAATAAGTCTTGGTCTGTTGATAACGGGTCCAGCTTCCACACCTCCGCGAGTATCGGAGTAGCTTTATTTCCTGAACATGGAAGCAGTATCAATGAACTGCTGCGTGCCGCCGATTTGGCGATGTACCGCTCCAAAGACCATGGTGGCAATAAAGCCAATCTTTACTATGAGCTTGTGGACGAAGAGTTTGCTGACCAGACCATTGTAAAACCATAAAACCAAATAAAAAGCTGTCTCAGGATACAATCAACCCTGAAACAGCTTTTTTTGTATTGCCACTAACTGCTTAACCGAAGATGATCCTCTGAAATCCCATCAATCTCCTGATCACGATCCCGGACTAAGACCTTGGTTAACTCTCCATTCGTAGAACAATCAATGAAGCGGTCTCCGTCTCCATCTTTTTCTTCCCAATCATTAAGCCGCAAAATATATCCGATGGATTGGGTATCTGGCAGCACTTCGATGCGGGCTACTGCACGCCCGTTCTCCATATATCGGAAATCGCATTGTCCATCCTGGATTCCTGTATCCCAAACCCAAAGATTCCAGCCTTGGTAATTCTGATCAGGGCGTTCATAGTGTATTTCGATGATTTTAGAGCGTGGGGCTGGCTCACCACATTCATCATAAAGGACCATCATCGACAACCCTTCCACTTCTACCTCATTGCCTTCGATTCTGCGGATGGCTTCTATCCCGGCACGGGTATGGTCTACTACTATACTCCACCCGTTAGAAATCTCAGGAAGAGCCACCGTCATTCGATCATTATTAGCATTGAAGATAACGGTTATATTGTTCCAAAGATCGCCTCCTGCATGGCCTCTAAGAAGATACGATACTATTCCGCCATCACATCGCAGAAATTCCAACGAACGTTCAATTTCCTGGCGGCCATGCAGACGAAATGCCGGATGTGTGCGCCGCAGCTCGATCAGGCCTTTATAATATTGAAATACGGGCTTAAATACGCTTTTCATATTCCAGCGGATCGAGTTGATCGCGTCACCGCTGCGGTAGCTGTTATGATCCCCAAATTTACTGCGCAGGAGCTCATCTCCAGCATGCAGGAAAGGTATCCCTTGCGATGTCAGAATAATTCCGTTAGCAAGCAAGGAACGACGTACAGTTTCATTACCGAGAATGTTCTCCGGATCTACATTCACGTATGGATTGGCAAGGGCCACTGCATCTTCAATATCCTCGTTATCCATGTTGGCGATTACCGGAAAATCAGCTTTCTGGCTCCCCCCTTGAACGATAAGCAACTTATCCCATAAATTCAAATTATCATGGGCAGTTACATAGTTCACAGATTCCACAGGCGAGTCCGTAAACTCATGAATTGCTCCTTTAATTCCGGCTGCAATAGCACCTTCTTTGCCGTATTCGCCTGTCACGAACCCTCTTCCGAAGCCATCACTATCCCCTTTGATCGCTGAACGAAAGTTATCGTTGAAGACAGCATAACCCTTGCCCCGTTGTACACCTTTTAGCGTTTTAGTGGCCAGCGGAGAATCTCCACCCGTCCAAGGTTCACCGTAAAGCAACAGATTCGGATTCACTTCTAGACGGAGCTCTTCCGTAATCTCCCGCATGGTAACACTGTCCATCAGACCCATCAGATCAAACCGGAAACCATCGATATGATATTCCGCAGCCCAATAAGATAGGGAGTCCTTAATAAATTTTCGGACCATCGGACGTTCTGTAGCCAGCTCATTGCCAACCCCGGAGCCATTCGACAAACGTCCCATAAAATCGCGGCGATAGAAATAATCTGGGACAAGCGGCTCAAAAGGTCCATTCTCCACAGCATAAGTGTGGTTGTAAACGACATCCATAATTACCGCGATCCCGCGGCTGTGCAAGGCCTGCACCATCTCTTTAAATTCACGGATCCGCAAGCCAGGATTGGCAGGATCGGTGCTGTAAGATCCTTCAGGTACATTATAATGCTGGGGATCATACCCCCAATTGTAGTCCACATTAGCTATGGAGGAACCCCGATTAACCACCTTCAGCTCATCCACGGTCTGAAAATCAAATACCGGCATCAGATGAACATGGGTAATCCCTAATTCAGCCAGATGATCAATCCCCACTGTATTTCCTGCCGGATCCTTTAATCCAAATTCGGTAAATGCTTTGAATTTACCCTTATAATACATACCAGAGCTCTCATGTGAGGAAAAGTCACGAACATGCAGTTCATAAATCACTGCGTCGGCAGGATGCTGTAACGGAGGCGCTACATCCTGATCCCAATGTTCTGGATTCGTATCCTGCAAATTAACGATTGCCGATCTTAAACCATTAGCTGATACGGCTGTTGCATAAGGATCTACTGCTTCTGTCACATTACCATCTGCAAAAACAGCACGGTACATATAATATTTCCCTTTTAGATCACCTGATAACTTGGTCTGCCAGACTCCGCCATTACTACGCTGCATATATACAATTCGACCACTGTCCACAACACTCTTATGTGACTCAGCATTCAGTCGATAACCACCTGTTTCGTACAGGACAAGGGACACAGCAAGAGCCGTAGGTGCCCAGACTTTAAAGACACTGTACTCCGTTGAATACGTCAAGCCTAAATCCTTACCCTCATAGACTTCCATCATCAATTCTGCATTTATATAATTTTTACTCATGAATTAACACCATCCTATGGCTCCCCACCTAACCTGTGGGGTTGCTTATAAGTCCATATATTACCAATTCATTACATATTAATACTTGCACAGCGCTGCAAGTCGGCAAATGGAGTATAAACTTTCTATGGATCCTTACTATTATATGTACGACATATTTATAGGTTTGGGTTCCTTATCGACTTTATGCTCATTACTAATACTATCGGTATAGACATCTGCGCAATAAAGAAAATAAACAGTGAACAGTAAATGAGGTCGAATTAAAGTAAATTATAGATTAAAAAACATAAAAAAGCCGACCTCCAGCCATCGGAAGTCGGCAATAGTAGTTGGAAAACAGTAGAACGCTAAAACGGATTAATGCATGCGTAAAAAGTTACTTAGCGATACTTTGAACAAGTGCAGCTACTTCTTCAGCCGTGCCAAGCTGCAAAGCTTTTGCAGCCAAATCCTTCATGTCGGCAGCCGACAATTTAGAAATTTGACTGCGCGCTGGCAGAATGGAAGTTGCACTCATGCTGAATTCGTCAAGACCAAGACCCAGTAGCAGCGGAATAGCTGTTGCGTCACCAGCCATTTCACCACACATCCCTGTCCATTTACCTTCTGCATGGGCTGCATCAATTACATTTTTGACCAAACGCAGGATGGCTGGATTGTAAGGCTGATACAGGTAAGATACCTGTTCATTCATACGGTCAGCAGCCATTGTATATTGAATAAGATCATTCGTACCGATACTGAAGAAATCAACTTCCTTAGCAAACTGGTCAGCCAGTACAGCAGTTGATGGAATCTCAACCATTATGCCGAGCTGAATGTTGTCTGATACTTCCTTACCTTCTTCCCGAAGCTTAGCTTTCTCTTCGAGCAAAAGATCACGCGCAGCACGGAATTCACCAAGCGTAGCTATCATAGGGAACATAATGCGAAGATCCCCGTGAACACTTGCTCTAAGTAATGCACGTAGTTGAGTACGGAAAATATCCTGACGATCCAAGCACAGACGGATCGCACGGAAACCAAGGAAAGGATTCATTTCCTTCGGAAGGTCCAGATAAGGCAGCTCTTTATCGCCACCGATATCCAGGGTACGTACGACTACCGGCTTACCCTTCATGTTCTCAAGTACAGTACGGTAGGCGTTATATTGGATTTCCTCAGAAGGCAGCTTATCGCGACCCATGTAAAGGAACTCAGTGCGGTACAGACCTACACCTTCGCCACCATTCTCAATTACACCATTCACATCATTTGGTGTACCAATATTGGCAGCTAGCTCAACATGTTTACCGTCTGCTGATACTGTTGGTTCGTCGCGAAGTTTCTTCCATTCTGCGATTTGCAAGTCGTAAGCTTCCTGCTTGCGAGTGTACTCTGCCACTTCAGCTTCGCTAGGATTGATCAGAACGTCCCCATTCAGACCATCGACAATCACCAAATCGCCAGAATTCACTTCGGACAGAACCGTTTTAGTTCCAACAACCGCTGGAATTTCCAAAGAACGTGCCATAATCGCAGAGTGGGAAGTCCGTCCACCAATGTTCGTTGTGAAGCCTTTAACGAACTTACGATTAAGCTGTGCTGTATCCGATGGTGTTAGATCTTGAGCAATCACGATTACTTCTTCACTGATTTCTGCAGGACTTACATAATGAATGCCCAGCAGGTGGTTCAGCAAGCGCTTGGTAACATCACGCATGTCAGCTGCACGTTCCTGCAGATAGGCACTCTTCATATTTTCGAACATCTCAATGAATTGCGTAGCCACTTCGTTTAGCGCATAGTCCGCGTTAACCGATTCCTCACGGATTTTATCAATTACAGGATTGATCAGCTCTGGGTCATCAAGAATAAGCAGATGTGATTCGAAAATCTCAGCCTTTTTCTCTCCCAGCTCTGCCAAAGTACGCTCTTTAATCGTTTGCAGCTCCACTCTTGATTTGGCGAGTGCATCATTCAACTTAGCGACTTCTGCTTCAGTATCACTGATACCTGTCTTCGTAATCGTATAATCCGGATGTTTCAGGATAAAAGCACGGGCTACTGCAATCCCTGCTGAAGCCGCGATTCCTGAAATCTTATTCATGGATTTCCCCTAGCCCTTCTTTAATCATTACTTCTTGAAGAGCGTTCAAAGCTTCTGCTTCTTCGCTTCCTTCAGTAATCAAAGACAAAGTATCTCCAGCTTCAAGACCCAATGACAATACGCCAAGAATGGATTTCAAAGTTACTTTTTTACCTTTAGCTTCTGCAAATGCTTCTGTACCTTTGAATTTTGTTGCTGTATTTACCAAGGCAGTTGCTGGACGTGCGTGAATTCCATCTTCATCGACAATTCTGAATGTTTTTTGCATAATATTATCCAACTCGCTTTCTGTTATTAGAGTATTTTAAATTTATAGTGAAAGCTTCGCTTCCTTGTATGAACAAGGAAGCATCGGCCCTTGCACTTTTACTGAATCGTAATGATGTCTTGGTCTCCTATAGAAACCTTACCCGGCTTCTTCAATGTTACAGAAGAGCCTTCTGGTAAATTCGAGAAAATAACAGGTGAGATTACAGAAGGTGCATGTGCTTTTACATACTCTAAATCCACTTCCATAATCGGTTGCCCAGCCGCTACAAGATCGCCTTCTTCAACTAATACCGTGAAGCCTTGACCTTTAAGCTTAACCGTATTAACCCCAATATGAACGAGCACTTCCTTGCCTCCGTCAGACATAATACCGATGGCATGTTTGCTCGGGAACACGTTAAATACCTTACCGTAAACCGGTGAAGCAATCTTCCCATCTTCGGATAGGAACGCGAAGCCATCGCCCGTCATTTTTTGGGAGAATACTGGATCTGGCACCTCTGTGATATCCAACAATTCACCGTTTACTGGAGATACGATATCTTCCTTGATAATCGCTTCACCAGCTTCACCTGCCTGTTGTTCTTCTTCTGGCTCTGGAGTAACCACTACTGGAGCTGCTGAAGCCGCAGGTGTCTTTCCGTTAATCACATCTTGAATCTGCGATTTAATCGTGTCTGAACGTGTGCCAAAAATCGCTTGAACGTTATTACCCACTTCCAGCACACCTGATGCACCAAGTTTCTTAAGACGGTTCTTGTCTACGCCTGCCTTATCTTTAACTTCAACACGAAGGCGGGTAATACAAGCATCTAGATGAGTGATGTTTTCTTTACCACCTAGAGCGGACAAAATGTTCCGCGGTAGATCATCACCGGCTCTGGAGACAGACTCCGTATTCACTTCTTCTTCTTCATTCGTATCTTCTTCACGACCCGGTGTCATAAGATTGAATTTCCGAATTACAAACCGGAAGCCGAAGTAATAAATTAAGGCAAGGGCCAGACCTACCGGAATGACCAGCCACCAAGCTGTACGGTTCGGGATAATACCGAATAGCACAAAATCTATAAAGCCACCCGAGAATGTCATTCCGATTTTAACATCCAGAATATGCATAGTCATAAAGGACAGACCTGCAAACACAGCATGTACAGCGAACAGCAATGGAGCCACGAATAGGAACGAGAATTCGAGCGGCTCAGTAATCCCTGTCAAGAACGATGTCAATGCCGCGGAAATCATCAAACTTCCGACGATCTTTTTATTCTGAGGTTTAGCTTCATGATAGATAGCCAAAGCCGCTGCTGGAAGACCAAACATCATGAATGGATATTTACCCGTAGTAAATGTCCCTGCTGTGAAGTCTACTCCATCGCGAAGCTGCTGCATGAAGATCCGTTGGTCACCACGTACCAATTCTCCTGCTTTATCAACGTAGGTACCAAATTCATACCAGAATGGAGAGTAGAAAATGTGATGCAGTCCAAAAGGAATGAGCGAACGTTCGATCGTTCCGAAGATAAACGCTGCAAGCGTTTTGTTTGTGTCAATCATACTTTGTGACACATAGTTCAGACCATGTTGAATAGGTGGCCATACTATTGTCAGTAACAAGCCCAAGATTAGAGCTGTTACCGCCGTCATAATCGGTACGAAACGTTTACCTGCGAAGAAACCTAGGTAAGAAGGAAGCTCAATTTTGAAGAATCGCTTGTACATGGCCGAAGCCAATATACCGACGAGTATACCTCCAAACACCCCTGTTTGCAGTGTTGGAATCCCTAATACGCTGGCATACGAGAAGTCGCCTTGGCTCAGAACGTAATCATTAACACCAATAACTGTACCCATCGTAATGTTCATTACGAGGAAACCGATAATGGCAGCTAGACCCGCAACACCTTCACCCCCGGCTAAACCTATCGCAACCCCCACCGCGAAGAGTAAGGCTAGATTATCAAATACAATTTGTCCTGAATTCATCAATACGTTGGCAACAGCCTGAACAACATGGTTCTCCAGTGCTGGAACATATTGCAGGAAGTCTGGGTTTACCAGCATGTTTCCTATTCCAAGAAGCAAACCTGCCGCAGGCAGAATAGCTACTGGAAGCATCAGAGCTTTACCAACTCTTTGTAAAACACCAAACAACTTTTTAAACATTTAGGTTACTCCTTTCATTAATTTCACTAAAACAGATGCCAAAAAAGGCATGAGCAACACAGTATAGAAGTTGTAATCTAACGCTATCGTTAGATTGCCCCAAGAAGGGGGTTAACAACCAAAATACTGTAATTCACTCATGCCTGATCGAATCAGTTACACGCTCGATATTCTGTTTTGTTGATGACAGTGAACATTGTAGCATCGTTTTTTTTAAGTAGCAAGCGTTTTTTTTGAAACCATGATTTGTTACAACTTTTGCACTTTAAGGAGCTTCACCATTCTTGTCCATATCTTGTTCGTCCACTTTTTTCTGGGCAATACGCTGCAGGTGAATCGTCAAATAACTTACCTCAGCTTGATACACGGGAATTCGCACACGCTGTTCGATAATTTTTGTTAATTTCCAAGCCAACGAATACATCTCAGGATACTCCCGTTTCATGAGTCCATCCAGGGTTGAGGTCTCTTGTACCGCCTCTCCACGGCGTAATCTTTCTAGAACAAATCGCAGATGGGTTACCAGTCTTGAGTAATCAAGTGAATCCCGTGGGATTCGATAGTCCAGATAATTCTCGACTAACCCAACCAGCTCTCCAATCAAGAGAGAATGTTGTCTAACCTCGGAAATTTGCCTATTACTAAGTGCGCTGACAATATGAAGAGCCACAAAACCTATCTCATCCACCGGCAATTCCACGCCCATAGCCTCATTGATCCGTCCAATCGCATATTCTGCCATCTTATATTCCTCAGGATAAATCTCCTTAGTTTCATACAAAAATGGATTATGAATTGGGATATCTTGTTCAAAACGACGGATAGCAAAAGAAATATGGTCGGTAAGTGCAATGTGAATATGCTCATTAAGCGGCTGACGGTTACAATGCATAATATGTAATACTATTTCTTGAACGACCTCAATCAACTTCTCATCCACTTGGGGAAGAAGCTGTTTATATTGTTCCTGCTCCTCCTGGCTACGAAGAATAAACATCTTCTCCACGGAGGATAGATTAATCTGATCACGCAGCTTGCGGTTAAACCCTATCCCTTTACCGATAACTACAACCTCAGAATATTGAGGATGCTGGGCAATGATAACGTTGTTATTTAACACCTTCGCCACTGTTATGCTACTCATTTTTGACACCTCTTTTATTTCTAAACACCTAACTTCCAGCAGCATTCGCAATAAGAAATCGTACGATAAATACAAGCTTTGCTACCATCATAACACCAAGAATTGCATATTAGAAGAACACTCTGTGTCCTTACTAAGCTAGTAGATCAGAGTGAACAGCCTTAAAGGCTTTTATTTTACCTGAAAAAATCTTTAAACACCAGTGAAAGCGACGATGTCCATTTATACAATAATTCCCATGGTATTTCGATAAGCTATAAGCTTCATCAAAAATCACCTGTAAACGCAGGAGCTTTTTATCATGTTGTCTGATTTAGATCAAAACATAAAGATTAAGGTATGACCAGCAGCTTTGCCAGTCATACCTTAAGTAAATTAAATCAATATAATTTGCATTAAACTATTTTTCCTTTTGTTCAGGCAGAGAAGTTAAAGTCTCGCTGGCTGCACTGGATGTTACTGATGGCTGAATATAAGTTGCAGGGGCAACTGGTGCGGTTGGTGTAACTGATGCTCCTTTGCTTCCGGAAGCTTTAGTAGTCAGCCCCTTGATCAGTGCCTCTACATCAATCCCTGAGACGCTCTTCAGCATCTCTGGAGCGGTGGACATTAGCTGAGTCACATAATTGCTGACCCGGGCTGCACCTTCCCCATTACCGGTATCTACAACGGTAAGTTTATCAATAGATGCCAGCGGCTTCGCAATTTGGCCAGCCAAATCAGGCAGCATTTTGACGATGATGTCGAGCACCGCCGCTTCGCCGAATTTCTGGAAAGCTTCCGCCAGTTTCTCTTTGGCTTCTGCTTCCGCTAGACCGCGCAACCGGATAACCTCAGCATCCGCTGTACCTTTAGCCAGCTCTGCATCCGCCATCGCTTGACCTTCAAGACGCTTCTGCTCAGATGTCGCTTTTGCTTGCGTTTCAATACTATATTGCAAGGCATCTGCCTCACGCATTCTCTTCGCCTTATCGGCTTCCGCCGCTTGCTCTACTGCATAACGATCCGCTTCTGCTTTTTTCTTCACTTCAGCATCATACTGCTTCTCGCGAACTTGAATTTCTTTGGCTTGCAAATCGATTTCACGTTCCTTACGTACCAGCTCAACCTTCATCTGTTCTTCAACAACGGTCTGCTTTGCACGTGCCTCTTGAATATGATAAGCCTGGTCGGCTTCCGCTTTCGCTGTATCCTGATCCCGTTTAAACGCAGCCACCTTAAGCTGGTTTTCCTTAGAGGCTTCGGCAATATTCGTATCCCGCAGCAGCTCAGCTTTTTGCCCTTGCTCTTCTGCGTTTGCCTTTTGAATTCTCGCATCCCGCACTGCTTCTGCTTCAGCGATCTCTGCATCCCGCTTCACAGCAGCTATCCGCGGTTTACCCAGTGCCTCTAGATATCCATGTTTGTCTCGCACATCCTTGATGGTAAAGGAAACAATTTGCAGACCCATTTTCTTAAGATCACGTGCCGCCACGCCTTGAACCTCTTGCGCAAAGCGGTCACGGTTACGATATACTTCCTCAACGGTCATCGAACCGAGAATGGCCCGCAGATGACCTTCAAGAACTTCTTGTGCTTCGCTCTTCAGTGCTTCAATCGGTTTGCCCATAAATTGCTCAGCAGCTGTCGCCACATCTTCCGTTGAGCTACCCACTTTAATGATCGCTACGCCGTCGGCAATAACCGGAACCCCTTGTTCGGTGTATACTTCCGGGGTCGTCACATCGAGTTTATGAGAAAGAAGCGACATAAATTCAGCCTTCTGAAAGACTGGGAGTATAAAGGCACCGCCCCCGCGTACAATCTTTATTTTACGACCAGAACCATCGTCTGAAATATGATTTTTCCCTAAGAACGACCCCGTTACGATCATCCCTTCATCGGGTCCAACCGTTTTGTAACGTGCCCAGAATGCGATACCTAGCACAAACAAAACAGCAACGACAACAGCAGGGACTAACAAATACTCAGGAATACCGAACATTAAAGATCCACTCCTCTTCTCTTTTCGAATTCTGACACCAATGCAACGCCTTCTCTAACCTCCACTACAACAACTTTAATCCCTGCCGGAAGCAGCTCATGATCAAAGCTTGCTGCCGTATGCAGGCTATTGCCGGCGCCAAACTTTACCATAATCTCACCATAACCAGTGGCAGGAACAGGAATTGTGATTTCCCCGATCTTACCAGGCAGATCACTCATTGAGAAACCATTGGACATTTCGCTTTTTTCCATGGGCTTAACCACCCCTAGATACATAAGTACTCCCAAAAAAGCGGCGGCTAACAAAGACAAAGCAATGATCGCCCCAGCCTCCAGAGCGCTGTACCGGGTTAGAAGAATGCCCGCTCCGCCGAACACGGTTATTCCTCCTGCCAGCACGGTGGGATTCAGAAAATCTACAGATACGAAATCAAAGGCCCCATGCAAGGCATCTCCGATCACATCGCCCACCAGGACGCTGACTATGGCAAATATGACGCCTAGCGCCAAGCAGCCTAAATACAGCGTTTGCATTTTTATTTCCTCCTGTCTTCTATCAGGACTGTCATATTACATTAAACGTACAAAGTAGGTCCTTGGTTTCACAATCTTTGGATATTCACCCAAATAAGTTCCATTCAGAGGATAAGCATGCGCACATTGACACTATTTTATTACATGTGCTGGGGTTGTCCTAAAGGACGTCCAATAGTTACTGAGGCGCTGATTTTTGTTGGTAACACTCTCGCGCGTATGAAGGGGTTATGCTGTTTACGCGCCTTCGGCCCATCGGACTCAGCAGACCCTATTTGCCGTTTTATCCGACATTTGGTATGCTATCGGACCGCATAGCCACTATTGGCATTGAAACCAGCAAATATAAGAGCATTTCCAAGCAATAGTGTCTCTGGTGTCCGAAAACTTGCTCAAAAGACTGAAAATTCGCATATAACGTCAGTTGGGTCCGTAGGTAGGGCGTATAAGGGTAGGCCGTATATTGGTAGAGGAATCAGTTGAGGGAGATTACAAACACTAGTTGGTTGGGTAACACTCTCGCGCGTATGAAGGGGCTATGCTGCTTATGCTGCTTATGCTGCTTATGCTGCTTATGCTCCTTCGGCGCAACGGACTCAGCAGACCCTATTCGCCGTTTTATCCGACATTTGGTATGCTATCGGACCGCATAGCCTCTATTGGCATTGAAACCAGCAAATATGAGGTCATTTCGAAGCAATAGTGTCTCTGGTGTCCGAAACCTTACTCAAAAGGCTGAAAATTCGCAAATAACGGCAGCTGGGTCCGTAAGACTGTGGAGGACGGTCGACGGATTAGATTACGGGAACGAACAGTGATAGATGAGGAGCGGTCAGCGGCAGTGGGTATCTGTCAGCGGCAACGGAGGTTAGTCAGATGCAGTCGAGGTGTGAACAGCGGTAGCCGGAGGTTTGGACAGCCGCAGCGAGACACGGTCAGCGGCAGCGGAGTTCGGATAGCGGCAGCGGAGGTTTGGACAGCCGCAGCGAGATACGGTCTGCGGCAGCGGAGGTTCCGCCAGCCGCAGTGGAGTTCGGTCAGCGGCAGCGAAACCTTGTGATGAGAGCGACAGAAAAGTACCGTAAGAGGAGCAAGTCACACTAGACCATAAACACCAAGAAGCGATTCCTCCATAACGAGGAATCGCTTCTTTGACATGCTTTTGCGGCTTCTAGAATAAAGAAATATGGTCTCTTTTCGTAGAAGAGTTACTTACAAAGCCATTCTATAGATCTCAACTACATCTTCACGCTCAAGCTTGCGGAAATTACCAAACGCTCCGAAACGAACAGCCTTGTCAGCCATACTGCCGATCTCGCTGTCATCAATATCATAATCACCGAGCGTCTTCGGCGCACCGATGGAATCCCAGAAATTACGCAGAGCCTCGATACCCTCCAGCCCGATTTCTTCATCAGTTTTGCCAGCAGGTTCAACTCCGAACACATTTACTGCAAGCTGACGGAAACGCGCAGGATTTGTGCTGAGGTTATATTTCATCCATTGCGGGAACAGAATCGCCAAACCTCCGCCATGTGGAATATCGTATACAGCCGATACTGCATGCTCGATATTATGTGTCGCCCAATCTCCGGCGAAACCCATGCTGACCATTCCGTTAAGCGCCATCGTACCACAGTACATGATGGTCTCACGCAGCTCGTAGTTATTCAGATCTTCGATAAGCTTCGGCGCAGTTTCAATTACAGTGCGCAGCAAAGTTTCACAGAACCCGTCTTGTACCGGAGTATTGCCGTCTGTATGGAAATAGTGTTCCAGTACATGTGACATGATGTCCACCATGCCATAAACGGTCTGATCACGTGGCAGAGAAAAAGTGTTCTCTGGATCAAGAATCGAAAATGCCGGATAGGCATGCACGCTGCCCCAGCCCATTTTTTCCTTAGTAACCTCGTTTGTGATTACGGAGCCATTATTCATTTCGGATCCCGTAGCAGCCATTGTCAGCACTGTGCCCAGTGGAAGCGCGTCTTGGGCCGCTGCTTTACGCTCTACAAAGTCCCACATATCACCATCATATTTCGCTCCAACAGCAACAGCTTTTGCGCAGTCCAATACGCTTCCGCCCCCTACTGCGAGAACAAGGTCAATATTATGCTCCCGGCACAGCTCTACGCCTTTATGTACTGTGGAAAGACGTGGATTGGGTTCTACTCCAGAGAGTTCAGTCACTGTAGCGCCTATTGAACTCAGCTCAGCAACTACTTTTTCGTACAGACCACTGCGCTTGATACTGCCACCACCGTACATCAAAAGCACATTTTTACCGTACTTAGGAACCTCCGTCTTCAAAGCTTCAAGGGTACCCTGTCCAAAAATCAGCTTGGTAGGATTATAAAATTCAAATTTACGCATATGTGTAAACCTCCAGTAGTTAATTCATAATGTCTTACTCCTTCGTATTATAAACCTCTGTTTACCCGCATTCAAATTAGGTGGCTGGATTTCGTCACCCCGAATAAAAAAAGATGCCCCAAGCCCATAGGCTTGAGGACATCTTTAAATCCAAATTCACTTACTACAAAGCACCGAAGCTTGTTACAAAACGGCGGAAAGCTGCTTGACCTTCTGGAGTCCGTTTGTAAACGCCAGCGTGTTCAAGAATATGTGTAAACTTGATGCCAACTTCGTTCTGCACAATCTTGAGCGCTTCCTCGTGTTGCAGTGCAGTACCGAATCGCTCCACCAGCTCCTGAATCCAAGCCGCATGCTGCGCAAGAGAATGACTAGGGTCATTCTTCACCGCTTCTAACAGCGCTTGATCTCCTGCAAGAATACCTGCGATGGAATCAAGTTCTTCCTTCAAACGGCCCGGCAGAATCGCCAGTCCCATAACTTCAATCAAGCCGATGTTTTCTTTTTTGATATGATGCATTTCCCGGTGTGGATGAAAAATCCCTTCAGGATATTGCTCATTAGTCCGGTTATTCCGCAGCACAAGATCCATCTCGAAGCTGCCGTCCTCGGCCCGGCGGACGATAGGAGTAACGGTATTATGAGGTTGTACTTCACCGTCAACCTCACTAAAGGCTAGCACTTCCGCCTCTGGATCGCTGTAGGCTTTCCAAGCTTCATAAAGCGCATTTCCGCATTCCAGTAGAACCACAGGATCTTCACCATTTAAGCGCAATACGGACATCGGCCATTTTACGATATTAATGCTGACACCCGGATAAGAAGCATGTGTAAATGTATCTTCCTTAGGCGCTTTTTGAATCGGGAACGTGTGGCATCCGCCCTGAAAATGGTCATGCGTCAGAATAGAGCCGCCAACAATCGGCAAGTCTGCATTTGAGCCAATAAAATAATGCGGAAATGATTCCACGAAGCTAAGCAGCCGCTTCAAGGTATCCTTGGTAAGCTTCATTGGCACATGATCATGATGGAATACAATGCAGTGCTCATTGTAATAAACATATGGCGAGTATTGGAAGAACCATTTTTCATTATTCAGGTTAAGCGGAATGATACGCAGGTTCTGGCGCGGCGGATGATTGATCCGTCCGGCATAACCTACATTCTCACGGCACAGCAGACATTTCGGATAGACTGGCGGCGGGAGCAGCCGAGCCATCGCAATTTCCTTCGGATTTTTCTCAGGCTTGGACAAATTGATCGTCATTTCAATGTCTCCGTACGGCGAATCCTGCAGCCAGTAGACATTCTTGGAGATCCGATCCATCCGAATATAGTTCGAATCAATGCTCAATTTATAAAAACGGTCTGTAGCCGCGGAGATGCCTTTTTCAGCAGTCAGACTATAGAATTCAGCATTTACATCCGAAGGACGGGCCATGAGAAGTCCCATAATCTTGGCGTCCAGCAAGTCACGGTAAGTGTCACTATTCTCTGGGATCAATCCGATTTCAAAACCATAATCAATCAGTGCATCGAGTGGAGCCTGCGGCCCTTCCAATGCACTTTGATCGATGTCACCTACAAGCGGCTCACTGAAACCAAACTGTTCGAGCAGCACATTACGGCTATAATCTTCATCGGATGGAGCTATAAGCTGCTGGCGCAGTGCGAACAGAACAAGCTGCTCAATCGCATGTAATGCTTTCTGGCCAGCAGGCGTAATCTTATTCTCGTTGTGCATTTTAATTCTCCTTAAGTAGGGTCTCAAGTTCAAGATAAGCTAACCTAAAGTCCCTTATTCTCCGTATCCTTGCGGATTGGCAGAGTGCCAGTTCCATGCACTTTGAATGATATCTTCCAAATCTGCATGCTGCGGGTTCCATCCAAGGACGCTACGCGCTTTGTCGGAGGAAGCTACCAGCACAGCAGGATCGCCGGCACGGCGTTCTTGAATGACTACAGGAATTTCAAGTCCAGTAACCTTCTTCGCCGTTTCAATCACCTGTTTTACCGAGAATCCAAGTCCATTACCCAGGTTGAAAATATTGCTGCTGCTTCCGCTGCGCAGGTAAGTTACCGCACGGACATGGGCGTCAGCCAGATCGCTGACATGGATGTAGTCGCGCACACAAGTACCGTCTTCTGTAGGATAGTCATCTCCGAAAACAGCGATACTGTCACGTTGCTTCAAAGCCGTTTGCAATACCAGCGGCACCAAATGACTTTCTGGACGATGGTCTTCACCGATTTTGCCACTGGCATGTGCGCCAGCTGCATTGAAGTAACGCAATGCTACATATTTGATGCCCAGTACTTTATCAAACCAAGCCATCATCCGTTCCATGGTCAGCTTAGTTTCTCCATACACATTGGCCGGTTCAGTGCGGTCTGTTTCTTCAATCGGCACCTTTTCCGGTTCGCCGTAGGTTGCAGCTGTGGACGAGAATACGATCTTGTTTACGCCAGCTTTTTGCATAGCTTCCAAAAGACACTGTGTACCATATACATTGTTGTCGTAATATTTTACAGGGTCCTTCATGCTTTCTCCGACCAGCGAGCTTGCGGCAAAATGGATAACCGCTTCAATCTCATTTTCAGCGAACAGCTTACCCAGCAGTTCTTTATCACGCAGATCACCTTCGTACAGCTTGCCACCCAGCAACGCCTCACGATGCCCTGTTAGCAGATTGTCGATGACCACCACTTCTTCGCCACGATCCAGCAGCTCCGCTACAGTATGAGACCCAATATACCCTGCTCCACCTGTTACTAAAATCGCCATCTGATTACACTCCCTTCAATTCTTGGACACCATTACCGATGCCGCAAACGTAGAACTCGCCAACCAAACCAGATCTTGTGGTATAGGCTTCACCAACTTCACGAATAAAACGTTCTATATCATCTTCATGTACCAAAGATACTGTACAACCTCCGAAACCCGCGCCAGTCATACGGGAACCGAGTGTACCTGGGATACGTCCAGCTTCTTCAACCATAATATCAAGCTCTGCACAGCTAACTTCATACAAATCGCGCAAGGACGCATGCGAATCATTCATGAACTGTCCAAACTGCTTCAGATCATTGTTTTTTAATACCTCAACGGAATCCAGCACGCGTTGATTCTCTTCCACGACATGGCGAGCGCGGCGTCTTACAATTTCGTCTGTGATTTTATCTTGATGTGCTTCGAACTGTTCACGATTGAGCTGTGCCAGATAAGCTAGCGAAGGCACTTCTTTTTGCAAAATAGCCAATGCTTCATCACACTGCTGACGACGTTCATTGTACTTGGAATCTACAAGCCCTCTGCGTTTGTTCGTGTTGCCGATAACCAATTTGTATGAACCTGTGATGAATGGTACCAAATTGTACTCAAGTGTGTCGCACATCAGCAGGATTGCATGATCGCGTTTGCCGTTAGCAACTGCGAACTGATCCATAATTCCGGAGTTTACACCTACGTACTGATTCTCCGCACGCTGGGACAAAAGTGCAATCTCAACAGTGTCTGTATCGCCGCCTTCGAGAGTCAGGAACGCATAAGCAGTAACGACTTCAAGAGATGCCGAGGAGGACAAGCCTGCTCCATTCGGAATATCGCCATGGAACAGCAGATCGTACCCTTTGGATACCGGGGTGCTTTTCTTATCCAGCTCAACCATTACCCCAATCGGATAGTCAATCCATTCACCAGTTTTGGACTTGCCAATTTCGCTATAATCAATAGAAGCTTCGTAAGGAAAATTAGTCGATGCAAAATTCACTTTGCTGTCACTACGTGGACGCACAATCAGCGTTGTACCGAATTCCAAAGCTGCGGGAAGTACATATCCGCCGTTATAATCCAAGTGCTCTCCGATGAGATTGACACGACCTGGTGCATAAAACACCTTAGCCTCTTCCTCGCTCACCCCATATTTTTCAATAAATTTGTTATTAAGTTCCTGCATGCTCATTAATACCACTCCATCCTTTCGCTGCTTCAGCCAGTGGGAATTAGTAAAGCGTTCTTTATGTACTCATTATAATAGATTCACTCATCCTCTGATAATGCAATCATGTGTGTAATGTATGGATAAATGTGACTTCCCATAATATAATAATTACATATATTACTGTTACTCTCTAAACTATAAGCCATTAAATGACATTAACACAAGAAAGGCTGTCCCAAATGGAGCATACTTATTCCGTAGGATCCAATCCCGTGTATTACGATAAACAGAACCTTCATGTACTGTTTGCCGGCCAGAGTCAGACACTGCCCATGCATCAAGCTGGACCCAAGATCTATGATTATTATTTGCTGCATTTCATAGAATCTGGCTCGGGTGTATTCCGTACAGAACATCATAAATATGAGTTGGGTAAAGGAGACTGCTTCTTGATCCATCCGGGACAATTAGTCAGTTACGTCTCTGATAAAGATCAGCCCTGGTGCTATCGCTGGGCAGCATTTACTGGCAGCGAAGCTGACGATCTGGTGCTGCAGACGGGGTTCACACCACAACAACCCGTGGTGACCACAACAGGTGAAAGCCTCATTCCAGGTGCCCTGTCCAGCATCATGCAAGCCTTCAACGCCAACAAAGAAAGTGCCCATCTGACTTCGCTTGGGTATCTCTATCTCATTGTCGGCGAGGCAGCTGATTTGCTCTCTTCCTTCTCCCGTCTTCCCGGAACAGAATCACAGGTTAAGCGTACTGTGAAGCAAATGATCCACTATATGGCTTCTCAATATGCGCACCCGGTCTCTATTGAACAAATGTGTGATACGCTGGGTTATAATCGAGCCTACCTGTCCCGTGTATTTAAGCAAGAGACCGGATTATCTCCGGTGACCTACTTGCTAAAGCTGCGTATTGAAAAGTCCAGACAGCTGCTGCGTGAACGACCGGAGCTGTCCGTGGAACAGGTAGCAGCATCCGTGGGGCTCACCGATGCTTTATACTTCTCTCGCCAATTCAAACGGTTTTGTGCCCAGTCACCGACGGCTTACCGGATGACTACAACGAGACAAGCAGAGAAACCTGAACGTTAGTTTGACCTTTAATTCATAAATCCACCTTACAACAACAGCCCGTCTTCCTTAACTTAAGGAACCGGGCTGTTACTGTGTTCAATACGCTATAGTTCTGTCTTTAGAATCGTTTCAATCCGCTCTAACTCCTCTGGACTGAAATCAGGCTTAGCTAAAGCAGCTATATTCTCTTCAATCTGATCCACTCTGCTTGCTCCAATTAGGGCAGAAGTAACCTTGCCCCCCCGGAGTGTCCAAGCCAGTGCAAACTGAGCCAGACTCTGTCCTCGCGAAACCGCAAGCTGATTAAGTGCGCGAATCCTCCGCTGCACCTCCGGTGTAATCCGGCTCTCATTCAAGGCGGCAGACGGCTTGGCAGCCCTTGATCCCTCTGGAATACCATTCAAGTATTTGTTGGTTAACAAACCTTCAGCCAGAGGTGTAAAAGCGATGCTTCCTACACCACTTTGTTCCAGTACATCCTGTAAGCCGCCCTCAATCCAACGATCGAGCATAGAATAACTAGGCTGATGGATTAAGAGCGGTGTGCCCAGGCTTTTTAGAATGCTGAGGGCTTCAGCCGTCTGCTCCGCATTATAGTTGGATAGTCCTATATATAAAGCTTTGCCAGAACGTACCGCATAATCCAATGCCTGCATGGTTTCTTCAAGCGGTGTTTCCGGGTCTGGACGATGAGAGTAATAAATATCAACATAATCTAGGCCTAGCCGTTTCAGGCTCTGATCCAGACTAGCCAGCATATATTTACGCGAACCCCATTCGCCATAAGGGCCGGGCCACATGTTATACCCTGCTTTTGTAGAGATCACTATTTCATCACGATAAGGAAACATATCATTGGCAAGAACTTTACCGAACAGCTCTTCTGCTGAACCAGCTGGTGGACCATAGTTATTGGCCAGATCAAAATGGGTAATTCCAAGATCAAAAGCACGAGTGATCATTTCTCTGCCGTTCTCGTAATTATCGATTCCACCAAAATTCTGCCATAATCCTAATGAGATTGCTGGGAGCTTGAGACCTGAGTTCCCGCAACGATTATAACGCATGTTGTCATACCGTTTATCGTCTGCTACATATACCATTGCTTATCCCTGCCTCTCATTACACGCTGTTGTGAGCCTACCTTATCTTTAAACTTCTGAGCGTAATAATAATCTGGCAAGAGAAACCAAAGGACAGCTTTTTCCATCTAGCTTAATAGATCCTTGACACTGCCCATTACTTTTCCAATTCGATCTGTAATCAGCAGATCCGCCCGGTCATCATAAGGTGTGGGATCTCCGTTCAGCAGCACCGTACGTTTGCCACGGAAATAAGTCACCAAACTGGCCGCAGGCTGAACCGTTAGCGAGGTTCCACCAATAATAAGCATATCTGCAGAGGCAATCGCTGCGACAGAGCCCATAAGCACGGAATGATCCAATTCTTCTTCATATAAAACCACATCCGGCTTGATAATTCCGCCACATTCCGGGCAGCGAGGAACGATCTCAGTCATTTCCAGCAGTTGATCCAGCCCGTAATACCGTGAGCAGTCCATACAATAGTTGCGATGGATCGAACCATGCAGCTCAAGTACACTACGGCTACCCGCCTGCTGGTGCAGGCCGTCAATATTTTGCGTAATCACCGCCTTCAGCTTCCCCTGCTGTTCCAATTCCGCTAGTAGCTGGTGCGCACCATTCGGACGGGCCTCTGGATGAATCATTTTACTGCGGTAAAAATCAAAAAAAATGTCCGGTGAGGACATGAAAAAAGTGCGGCTCAGCATCACTTCAGGTGGATAAGGTGAATTGTGCTGAGTTTGATATAATCCAGCTGCGGAGCGGAAATCGGGAATTCCACTCTCTGTCGACGTACCCGCCCCTCCGAAAAAAACGATGTTGTCACTTTCTTTGATCCAAGAAGCAAGTGTCTGCAATTGATCCATACTAAGTAGCACATCCTTTCCTTTTATTAGCTGATCAGTAAGTGATCCGAAGCTCATTAAAACCGGAAATGATTACATCTGCGTCTATAAGGTGCTCCCCATCACCACTGGCGGAAATCCCAATTGCGAGGCGAAGCCCTGCACCTTTACCTAATTGCATATCGGCATTACTGTCCCCAATAATAATCGTCTCTTCAGGCGAAAGCCCTAGCTCCCGGCAGGCCAATTCAGCCATTTCAGGAGCGGGTTTTCCGTTTTTTACCCTGTCCCTAGTAACTACCGAATCAAAATAGCCTGCCACATTAAGCCATTCCAAATGCTCTCCAGTGGTCTTTGCCCCATCGGAGGTAACCACGCCAAGCTTAAGGGATGCCGCAGAGCATTGCTCCAAAAAAGAATAAAGTCCCGCTAAAGGCTGTGCCATACGGCGTCGGCGTAATTCGTACATTGCGTTTTTAGTTATGCTTTTCACACGGGTCAGCGCTTCATTCCAAGGAACTCCTGCTGCATATAGCTGCCACGCGAGTACACCGTAACTTTCTTCCTCTGTAGCCATGGTAAGCGGCCCCGCCGGGTCGTACCCTATTAACTTCCCTTGCGGATCATGTTGCGTACCCAGCACCTTGCTGCGCTCTACAATAAATCCCGCTCCCATGATCGCTAGTTGATCTTCCAGTCCGCGCAGCACAAGCTCCGCCCAATTCCCCCAGGTGGCTAATAGATCGAGTAACGTCCCATCTTTATCAAACAATATTCCAGAGCAGGGAACGCATTCATCGTTAATGTGTAATACTGGCATGAATTGTTTCCTCCCTCTGTTGAATGACCCGTAACTACCTCAGATTTCCCAGCCAATCCAACAGGGCACTTACTGTGCGACTCTGCTGCTCTTGCTCGGATATTGTGGCTTCGCCGTCCCCCTTCTGAGGCCCGTAGCTGCCAAATTGCGCATGATTCCCACCTACAATTGAACTATAAACTGTATTATCTGGCAGATAGGAGCGCCCTTTGTTGTAGCTGTCTCTGTCAATCACTTGATCCTCAGTACCCACAACCGATAACACTGACAAAGTAGTCTCTCGTAGACTGCCCTTTTCATCTGGATAAGAGGCTAAGAAAAATACACCTTCCAGCTGGTCCGTATGCTCAATTGCGTAACGTGAGGCCATGACACCCCCAAGTGAATGTCCACCCAGCACAAAAGATTGTTTCGGATGTACACGAATAATCTCTTCTGCGGCATCCCCCTTCGTTACGGCTAAATTAAACGGCATTTTGGCGATGTAGAAGGGATGCCCTGCAGCAGCGACGCTCTTCGCAAGAGGGGAGTAAGCTTCCGGTTTAACCAAAGCCCCAGGATAAAATATAATCGAGGCGCCTTTAGTAATGGAAGGTTCGAACGAAATCCAATTATCATTCTGTTCGACGGTAACTCCACCACTTGAAATCAGTGCGGTTTCGGCTTCTTGAGCCGGTGCATATGGCGTTAAATACTTCCATAACAGCAACCCGGCTACAACTAAAATAATCAATACAAAAATAGCGACGCGACGCTTAGTTATTCTTCTCTTCAACATGTTCCACTCCCAGATGTTAATGCATATAAAAATTATAGTGGAATCCCTCTATTCTAACAACCTTCAACACATCGCCACATTTCGCACACATGATAACGCTTTCTATTGTGATTTAATTCACAATTAAATCAAAGAAAATCTAGTATTTTAAAATTAAATTAATTTGCATACAGCATAATTTGGAGGCTAAATCATGGTAGGGGAAAACTCGCTGGAAACGCGCGGAGAAACCTTTTTTCTCAACCTGCGTTTTATGCTTATTATCACTGTTTTTGCCGGTAATGCAATTGAACCTCTGATTAACAAAATGAGCGGAATACACGGATTATATATGTGGATTTTCAGCTTTCACATGCCGCTGTTCGTACTGGTGACCGGCTATTTCGCCAGAAAAAGCCTTGCCGGAACTACCGGCCGCAAAATGCTGCTGCAAATTGGATTGCAATACCTCATTTTTCAAAGCTTATATTCCGCACTCGACGTTTCCCTCTTTCATGTAAGCAACATCCAGCATTCCATTTTCGCACCCTATCTGCTCCTATGGTTTCTGGCCAGTCATGCCTGCTGGCGCCTCCTGATGCTCGGAATGAGCAGATGGTCAATAACCGCTAAGCTCCTCTTCGCTGTAACAGCGGGGGTGGCTGTGGGATATCTCCAGCTGGACGGTGTATGGTTTAGCATCAGCCGTACCTTTGTATATTTGCCTTTTTTCATTATCGGCTATCATTTCTCCTTCGAAACCTTCGTCAAGCTCTATCAGAAATATATCAAAATCTTTGCAGCAGCAGCCTCCGTTCTACTCCTTGCCATCATGGCTACATGGGGAGCAGGATTTCCCTTTGGCTGGTTATATGGCAACATGACCTATATGCAGCTTGATGCCAATGTATGGTATGCAGGCGTATACCGCCTGGGACTGTACGGACTACAAATTGTCGCTTCACTCGCTTTCCTCGGTCTTGTACCTTACGGAGCGAGCCGCATGACCGACTGGGGACGCCGCACGTTGTATGTCTTCCTGCTTCATGGTTTTATCGTTCGTCTGGCTGCCGTTTCTGGGATTTACACCTATATTGGCAATGCTGCTGGGGCAGTAGTCCTGCTGCTCACCGCCGTATTATTCACCGTATTGCTGGCTCAGCCGTCAGTTAAACGGCTCTTTCACCCGCTGGTTGAGCCGTCCGTTGACTGGATGATCACCCTTCAGCGTGCCGCCCTACGCCGCACACTCTGATTTTACATCCAGAACAAACAAAGCAAGGCGGTTCCCTGGATACGAAGATTCGTTTCCGAGGCACCGCCTTGCTTTATCCATCTCCTAAGCTAAAGTTCTACTTCATCCTGATCCATTGTATATTTTACCTTCATCATAATATGTTGTTCATAATCGCCAAACTGGCGCCCAAACAGGTTAAGTCCACCTTGATGAACTGCATCGGGATTGATTCCAATGCGCAGCCGCAATTTGGGGCTCCGGTTAATCAGAAGATCATTTAAGGAAACATTCGACACCTTCTCCATATCAAGTGTCGTCTTTTCATGGTCAACACGCCAGGTCTTGAGAAACCCGTATTGTGTGGATCCATCCCACCACCAGTTCGGATTCAGCTTGCCCCGCCGGTCACCGAAATCACCGGGACTGGTCCACATGCCAATCTCCGATCCATTCACCCACACGGAAATGTTCGAAGGCCAGTTCTGGTCATAATTCGGAGCTTCCGAACAGATCTCCATGGATAATTCCAGCGATTCAATTTGTGCTCCGGAGGGGATATCCATAGGCAGCAAATATTCCAGGAATCCTTTGCGGAGCCAGATCAGCTGAGCGTTGACATGTTTAGGGTGATAAAAGCTCGACGGTTCATCTTCTTTGATAATAAGACCCTCGCTATTAGCCATTCCGCAAGTAGGAGATACCTCACAGTCGCTATAATGACCGATCGGCATCTCTACTTCATAGACATGAGTTAATCCCTTTGGCATCGGCTCTTTTAAATTCAAGGCAATATGAAGATCATCATAATTCCGGCTGCAAACTTTCATCGCCCCGCGTGAAGCCGGAAGCAATTCTGTATGAATTAACTCTGCTGCTTCTAATACTTTAATATTGCTTGCTACCGTCGACACTGGAAGCTTCAGCCTCTCAGCGATTTCAATAATATTTAAGTTTTTGGAGTTTAAGAGCCGAAGTATATCAACCCTAGAACGGGTTGATAAAGCATGCGTTACTGTGACTAATTTTTCCGGGTCGTTTAAGCTAAGTTCCAGCACAAATCAGCTCTCCTTGTATCCTAATAATTATCCTAATCTTACTTCTTAATGAGATGAAAAACAATTACAACTACAGGCTCTTTCACCTAGAAATGACCTCCGGAAAACCGGAAGCCATCTCGTAGGTCTCTTAGGTTTGTTCGATTCACAATGGCTTAATATCAATGAAATCAATTTCTCCGTAACCTTCGCCTTTGGTAAAACGAAGCTTGTTCATGCCTGCTTTCAGTTGAATCCGGGCTGTGGACAGCCCCCAATTCTCCCACCCTTTATTGGTGATATAGAATGGGCTGGAAGGTCCTGCATTGACACTAAGCTGAAAATTCGACCAATTCCCGCCAGCCGTTCCATTCGCCGTTCGAGCCAAAAGAATATATTCGCCTGCGGCAACCGTATCAACTGAAAATTCCACGTAACTGTCCGGCGTATCAATATGACCCGCCTTAAGCCCACCCGATCCCTTGGGACTCGAAGAGGCATAGGCATCGCCGCCAAATGTCCCTTTTTCCGCTTCGTAGCGGGTATGCATGGTTTCACCTGAAGGCAAAGTTATCGGAAGATTAGGGTCAACGGGAATGCCCAGATTAGGTGTATGATCAGCATTCCAGCTGAATTTCTGCATCCGCACCTCGCGGTTCCAGCCAGCGTTATTGTATTTGGCGACATGGTACATGATCCAATCCTCTTGGCCGTCAGGAGACTTAGTAAACGAATGGTGTCCAGGTCCGTAAAGTCCATTGCCCGAGGAAAAGATAGGCTGATTGCGTTTATTCCATGATGCCGGAT
Organism: Paenibacillus sp. FSL L8-0333; assembly: GCF_037965665.1. NCBI lineage: Bacteria > Bacillati > Bacillota > Bacilli > Caryophanales > Paenibacillaceae > Paenibacillus > Paenibacillus sp. FSL L8-0333. The sequence continues at coordinate 1,837,651 of NZ_CP150186.1, read as the reverse complement.
CTAACAGATCACTGGAGATGTCTGCGGTGATCAGTCCCAGACAATAATCATTGGTCCAGCTTCCACTTGCCGAGTAGACCAAACTAATGACTTCTCCATTTATAATCACCTGCGGTCCTTCATTCACATTTGGGGAATGAATCGTTTCCCAGCTATACGTTGGTCTTGAAATCTCTACGCGTTCGGAATCAATGGTCCAGGGATTACTCATATGCGCGATATAGAGATTCTGCCGCACATTAACATTCCCCTCCCAGCCGGACCAGATAAAATACAGCTCGCCGTTCACTTGCAGCACAGTACCGTCTATAGCCCACTTATTGCTTGAATCTGTGATCTGGCCTTTGTACTGCCAAGTTCCCTGCATCGGGTCTGCCGCTGTGTTCTCCATTACATGCATGCGGTGGTTTACGTTATCTCCGTCGTCCATCGCATAGTAGATATACCAAGCTCCGTTTATATAATGTAGCTCAGGCGCCCAGATGCCGCTACCGCCCGTGTTGACAACTTTAGTAGGCGCTGCATCAATAGTGGTCAACTGGGCTGACTTCCAGAGAGTAACATTGCCACCTGTTGTTTTGGTGAAATAATAGAAGCCATCTGTATGTTTATACACCCATGGGTCCGCCCCGTCCTGCATAACCACGTTGTAAAAGTCATTATGATCAGAGACAGCTAAGGTCACCTTCCCCATTGGAAGAATAAGAAGAACACTTAAGGCTACCAGACATTTTTGCCGGAAATTCACTTTCATAATCTATCACATTCCTTTCGAATGAATAGTTACGTAGCGCCTCTAATCTTCAATTGCAGCCTTACGCGCATTGATGCGGCGGATACGCTCAGGATCGAACTTCGGCTGTCTGTCATAAGTATACAGTCCATTAACTTCCTGCTCCACATCGTACAGCTGGGTATAGCAGAATCCAAACATCAGCGGATGATCTAATAGAACATTCGTCAACCCCTCGTAGCGTTCGATAAACATTTGCTCTGAGGTCGGTCTGTCCCCATACCCCCATGATTTTTCATCTTTCTGCTGTGGGTTCCACCAAATTCCGCCATATTCGCTGATGAAGTAAGGTTGACCTTCATACGTTTGGCGATCCGGGAAGGTATTGAATACTTCGCCGCCATGCTTCATCGGTTCATATCTGTCCCGGAACGTCTGCGGATTCTGGTCATAGTCATGAAGATCGAAGATATCTGTAGCCACATGGAAGTTACCGCTTGTATCAATTACGGGACGTGTTGGATCCATACGTTTTGTTACGTCGTAAACAATCTGTAGCACGGCGTTATGCTGCTTCACACCGTCCCGATCCCATGTCTCATTAAAAGGGCACCAGCCGATCAGCGCGGGATGATTGAAATCACGCTGCATACCTTCGAGCCATTCCGGCAGGAAGTGAGACAGGCTATCCGCTCCAGTAATATTCAGCCCCCAATTGGCATGTTCTCCCCAGACAAGATAACCTAATTGGTCAGCCCAATAAAGATAACGCGGCTCAAAGATCTTCTCGTGAAGTCTCGCGCCATTGAAGCCAAGCCCCATTGAGATTTCGATGTCTCTGCGCAGATCTTCATCAGTAGGAGCGGTATAGATTCCCTCCGGATAAAAACCTTGATCCAGTACTAACCGCTGAAATAAGGATTTCCCATTGATCCGGAATGCCATCCCATCCAGTCGTACCGTGCGGAGTCCAAAATAAGAATGGACCACATCACTCTCCCGTCCCTGACAATGCAAGGATAACTTCAGGTCATACAATCTGGCGTTTCCAACTTCCCATAAGTGAATCTCTGACAGTGGAATCGTAAGTTTTATAGAGGGCCCGGAAACAATCACACTGCTGTCCCCGACGGGTTTGCCGCCATAAAGAGCAGCAGCGCTAAGCGTGTCCCCCGCAACGTTCCCTTGTACCTTCATTTCGAGGTGCACACAGCCATTGTCGGGATCAGCGACAACTTTCAGATTAGACAGATAGGTCTCAGGCACTTGCTCAAGCCATACCGTCTGCCAGATTCCTGTAGTGCGTGTATAGTCGCAGCCGTGCGAATGGAACTGTTCACTCTGCTTGCCCCGCGGCTGTCGCCCCGATCGAACGTCGTCTTCAGCATATACAGTAATCACATTACTGCCCGCTAAAAGATTAGAAGTAATATCAAAGCTAAACGGAGTATATCCTCCGCGATGCGTACCTACGGATACGCCGTTCACCCAGACCTCCGCCATATAATCAACGGCGCCAAAATGAAGGATAACTCTGCCATTTGTCCAGTTCTCCGGCACGGTAAACTCCCTTTTATACCATACAGCAGCCATAAAATCTTTGTATTCTACGCCGGACAGCCTGCTTTCCGGACAGAAGGGCACAGTAATTGTCCCTAAGAGATTATGTTCGTTAACAGGGTATCCGCGTTCCTTCCCACTTTTGCCATGATCAATTTCGAATTGCCACTGGCCGTTCAGATTGATCCACTCTGGTCGAACAAAGTCAGGGCGGGGATATTCAGGACGCGGAAGCGTTGCTTGTTGTGTCATGGTGTAACTCCTTTTAATAAATGTTATTTATTTGATATGCATCATGATGTTGCGGATCGCTTCAAGCGGAGCTTTGGGCTGTCTATCATAGGTGAGCAGTCCGTTGATTTCCTGCTCGACATCCGTCAGCTGGGTATAGCAATAACCTTGGATCACCGGGGAAGTGAACATCGGGTCAACCACAGCCTTGAGCTTCATCAGGAAATCCTCTTCGTTCTCTGCCCCAGAATAACCCCAGCCCTCCCACTCACTTTTCTTGAAGGCAATTCCACCAAACTCGGATACGAGAATCGGCTGGCCTTGATACGAAGCTCCACCGACAAATATTTTGCGGTTGGCCGGCATCGCATTTACAGAAGATTCAACCGTGGCGTATCTATCCTCCAGCACTTCCTGATGGCTCTCATAGTCATGAATAGTCACCAAATCTGTAGTCATATGCTCCCACCCATCGTTATACACAACAGGTCTCATCTCATCCAAGGATTTCGTTAAATGATACATTGCCAATCCGTGCTGCTGCTGGCGTGTATCAATCTGGACATTGGGAACCCCCCAACTCTCATTAAGCGGAACCCAGGTCAGGATACAAGGATGGTTATAGTCGCGCTCGATGATCTCCTGCCATTCCTTCGTGAAGCGGCGGACATACTCCTCGGAATATTCGTAAGCATTGGCTGCCTCACTCCATACCAGCAGGCCGAGCTTATCACACCAATACAGGAACCGGGGATCTTCTGTCTTCTGATGTTTCCTCACCCCGTTAAAGCCCATTTCCTTCGTCAGCTGGGCATCACGTTTCAGCTCTTCGTCTGTAGGTGCGGTTAGTATCCCGTCAGGGAAGTACCCCTGATCCAGCACCAGTCTCTGGAAATATGGGCGGTTATTCAAGCATAGCTTGCCATTTTCAATCGACACCTTGCGCATGCCGAAATAACTCGCCGCTTCATCAATTACTTCCTCATTCCGAAGCAATTGGAATTGAATATCATACAAATTCGGATGCTCAGGGCTCCATAAACGTCCAAGACCATGATCCGCAAAATCCCCCAAGCCGATAGCCCGCAGCTGCTCTGCATTCTTGATCATATATTGATCCTCTGCGATCACTTCACCGTCATACGATACCGTTATGCGCAGCTTGAGCGGATCAGCAGACTTAAATCCTTGCAGAAAGGTCCGAAGCCGGATTTCATTGCGGTCTATATCAGGTGTCATCATAGTTTTACTCAGATGCACTGCAGACAGCGGTTCAAGCCAGACACTCTGCCAGATTCCGGTTGTGCGGGTATAAAAGATGGCAGCAGACTGCTCCAGCCAATATTGCTTGCCCCGCGGCAAGGTGACATCGCGGCTGAAATCCTCTGCGCGCAGTATAATGGTATTATTTCCTTTGATCAGCGAAGGAGTGATATCGGCCTGAAATGGCGTATGTCCGCCTTCATGCACGGCCACCAGCTGACCATTCACCCAGACTTTTGCCAAATAATCAACGGCGCCGAAATGGAGGACAATCCGCTTCCCGTTCCAACCCTCAGGAACTTCGAAAGTTCTTCTATACCACACAACATCATGAAATGAAGGATCTTCAATTCCGCTCAGCTTGCTCTGAAACGCAAAGGGCACTTGAATAACCTGTGAAAATAAACCCTTTGTGTCCGCCCGATACCATTGTTCTTCCTCACCGACATCTTCATCATCAAACGTAAAATCCCATTCTCCATTTAGGCTAAGCCAATCCTTACGGGCAAATTGGGGTCTTGGATATTCTGGACGTGGAACGGATGTGCTGCTTGCTTCTGTCAACATGGTGTACTTCACTCCTATTAAATAATTTCTATATAAGATGAACTTGTTTTTTTGCCCGCTATCCTTTAATCGAACCTACGTAAACACCTTTAACAAAATATTTTTGCAAGAAAGGATATACCATTAATATAGGAAGCGTAGAAACGACAATCGCGCAATACTTAACCAGCTCGCGGAAAGCCGTCTGGCTCTGGGCACTATCGATGACTACCCCGCCTGCACTGCCGATCGAGGTTGCGGTTGCATCATTAGCTACTAATATTTCCTTCATTAATAGCTGCAGCGGGAACAGCTGTCTGTCCTTCAACAACACCATCGCATTAAACCATGAGTTCCAGTTCCCCACTAAATAGTATAAAAAGATTACGGCCAGCGTAGCTTTGGACAGCGGTAGAATCACATTCGTTAAAATATGGGCCTGACTTGCCCCGTCAATAGTAGCCGCCTCTTCCAATTCCTGCGGAATGGCTTGAAAGCTAGTTCGTAAAATAATAATGTTCCATGTGCTTAAAGCACTTGGCAAAATCATGGCCCACAAATTATTGTACAAACCAATATCCTTCATTAATAAGAACCAAGGAATCAACCCGCCACCAAAGAACATGGTGATTGTAATCAGGATCATGATGAAGTTTTTAAAATACAAACCTCGTCTGGACAATACATAAGCTCCCAGAATGGTCATGATCATGTTGACTAATGTGCCTAACCCTACATATATAATCGTGTTTTTATAGCCGTTGATCAGACTGTTATCTTTAAACACCAGCTTATAGCCATCCAAAGTGAACCCCAGCGGTTTCAGCAAAATCCCTTTATGAGCAATCAACATGCCGGGGTCGCTGACGGAAGCAAACAGGATATGCAGGATCGGATAAAAACACACCAAGGTTAATGCGGTCAGCAGAGTATAAAGCGTGCCGTCAAACACTCTGTCGCCGATGGATTTATGTTTTCGTCTTTTTTTCGTTTTACGCTGCAAATTATCTTTCATAGCTGTCCCTCTTTCTTACCATAAGCTGACCTCGGACCTGCGTTTGGCTATTGTATTTGTCATCCAGAGCAGCCCGAAGTTAACGATTGAGCTGACCAAGCCCACAGCCGTAGAATAACTAAGACTGGCTTCTCTTAAACCGCGACGATAAACATAAGAGGCAATAACATCCGCCGTATCATAGATCAGAGGATTGTACAGCAGGATAATCTTCTCGTACCCGGATGACATCAACCCGCCGATGGCAAAAATAAACAGAATGATGATAACTGGGCTGATCTGCGGCAGCGTAATATGCCACATTTTTTTAATCCGTCCCACTCCGTCAATTTCAGCAGCTTCATATAATGAAGTATCGATGGAACTCATCGCCGCAAGGTAGATGATGCTATCCCAGCCGATGCTCTGCCAAATGCCGGAGAAGGTATAAATCGGCCGGAAGAACGAAGAGTAGCCGAGCAGTGAAGAGTACTCTTTTCCGGTAATAAATTGCAGGATTTGCGTGATAATCCCTTCATCTGCGGCAAAGATATGAATGATCCCGCATACCACCACCAGGGAAATAAAGTGCGGCATATAGGTGATCGTTTGGACCACTTTTTTAAACTTAACCCCACGGATTTCGTTCAGCATCAAGGACAGAATAATCGGGGCTGTAAATCCAAAGGCAATCCCCCAAACATTGAGGAGAAGGGTGTTTTTAACGACCCGCCAGAAATAAGGCCCTTGGAAAAAATCAATAAAGTGCTTAAACCCTACCCACTCGCTCTGGCCAAACCCCAGCAGGGGTTTAAAATCCTTGAAGGCGATCATAACCCCCCACATCGGCCCGTAGCAGAAAATCAGGAACCATGCTACAACAGGGACGGCCAACAGATAGACAAACCAGTTCTTTTTCAAATCCTTCTTAATCACTAGCTTGGTATTTTTAGGTTTGGCGTCCTGAGGAATGGGCTTTATCGCTCTGTTTTTTCGTAATATTTCCATAAAACAACCACCTATCGTTTGTTATATCGATCTAAGGCTGCCTGATGGATACTCAAAAACTCTTCCAGTCCCATGCTCTGAGCTTCTTTCAAAAATTTATCATAGGCATCTACCGGCAGGTCTCCCATTATGATTTTTGCAAAATACTCTCCGCGCAGTGTCGACAGCTGGTTTCCAAGCTCGGCTTCCCGCGAAGCTTCATCCTTGGTAAAGGAAATAGGTGGCATAGCCATACTGGTGTCCATATTTTCTGTCCAATTCTTGCGAATGTCTCCCGAATAACTTCCTTTGGCAGCGATCAGCGGGTTGGAATGATGCTCATCCCGGATATCCGGCCAGTTGTGCATCCGGTATTTCCATAAGGTTGTCGATACGGGCTGGCCTTCAGGGTCTTTAAAGATATAACTGTTCTCTGGATAATAAGGCATTCCCGTGTCATCAATCAGGTGGACCGTGCCGTATTCACCAAAGTTAATCAATTCCCAGCCCTTTTTACTGTAATTAAAATCAAGCCAAGCCATTGCCGCTTCTACATTTTTGCTTTGCGTTGTGATCGCAGCTTCGATCCCCGCTCTTTTGAAATTTTTGTACGTGGTTGCGGACTTATCTCCTTTGTTTAGAACCGGGTTCAGTGCCCCCACAAAGTCGATACCGCTTTGCTCTTTCCAATAACTCCACATCGTATCCGGAGAGTCCATCATCATCGCGGTATCTCCCGAAATGGCACTCGCCATTCTCTGGTTAAAGTCTGCCGTTGCCCAGTCCGGGTTCAGTAATCCTTCTTTGTTCCATTGCTGCATGGTGGTCAAATATTCCTTAGCTTTCGGCTGTGCTGGCCCCCAGGCCACTTTGCCATTCTCATCAAGGAACGTCCAATCCCATACTCCATATGCGCCATTTATGATGCCGGTAAAAATCTGGCCGTAAGTAGAGCCGTAATTAAGTGGTGCTTTGTATCCGACTTCCTTTGCTTTTGTCAGGAAGGTATGCCATTCATCAATCGTATTTGGAACTTCAAGCCCTGTTTTATCCAGCGCCTCTTGCTTAATCAACGTTCCAAACCAAGTCCACTCTGAATATGGGGCGATGCCATAAAAGCCAAGCAGCTTGCCGTCATCCGTGACCGTGGTTTTTCTTCTTGATTCATCCGAATTGCGCCACTTCGTATAGTTCGGAGCATTTTTCTCCATCAGATCTGTCAGATCGATATAAGCGCCGTCATTTACGCCCGCTTCAAAACCTCCCGGATAACGTCCCGGCTCAATGATAATGTCAGGCAGTTCACCGGAGGAGATCATCAGCGTGAAGGCATCCGCTTCCTGGCCGATTGGCGGCGTGATGAAGTTTACTTTGATTCCCGTTAATTGCTCCACCTGCTTCTGGACAGCATGATTGTTCATATCCGGAATATTGGAATTCGCAGGCATCCATACATCCAGAACCACATCACCTTTAACAGGATAAGCTGAGTAATCATTTGGAATGACTTCATCGAAAACGTCGCCGAGGTATGTATCATTCAAGGAATGATTAACTTCGTCGATTTGCTCTTGCGTTGGGGCTGTATTGCCGCGTATGTCTGCGCTGATATCTGTAAACTCAACCGGGTCTTTGGCTGTGCTCTCGTTCTCTTTGTTGTTGGAGCCACCGTTATCAGCCCCATTGTTTGCACTGTTGCCACTACATGCTGTTACAGTCGAAATGATCAGTATTAACACAAATAAAAGACTAAAAAAACGCTTTGCATTGTTCTTCATACTTAACCTCCCACTATAAAATATTTGCCACAACGCCTTAAGCAAATCCAAAGCTTGGAACCACGCTCCTTTTTGCCCTGTAGATAACTCCCCTTGATTAATACAGTTTTTCTGTATCTCAGATCGAATTATAAGCATCCAAAATCCATATGTCAACGCTTTCATACAATAATTTTGTAATCTTACGAACTTTTCTCAAACAAATATATGGCTACACCATCTACAAACCTATTAAAAAAACGTACTAAACATCCTGTATTTTGGCGAAAAACCCCTTATAACACAGGCGTTTTTCGTCAATTATTATCGACAGCGAATAAAAATATCTGCATTACATGAAAAGGCCATTCATTACAGTTTTTCTGTAATGAATGGCCTTTTCAATCTTGTTTTTCTGTTTTATTCTTATTCTCCCGACGGTACGGTCTGAGCAAGCGTATCCCTACAAGGAACCCCAAAATCCGGTGTGCCATCCACCTTCCACCCAAATTTCTGGATACGGGTTGCTCGCAAAGACACATCCGCTCCAGCGGAAGGAAGCGCATGATAGACTATCCAATCTTCCTTGCCATCAGGAGATCGTGTGAAGCTATTGTGCCCCGTGGCAAAAATCCCGTTCTCTACACTTTTGCAAAATACAGGCGACATTGATTTTTCCCATGACAGCGGTTGCAAAGGATCTGCCGCTTCGCTCATGGTTAGCATCCCTAGTGCATAATCCTCAGACCAAGTCGTACTTGCCGAATAAACCATGAAAATACGATTGTTGCGCCGCAAAATTACCGGACCTTCGTTAATCGCCATGCCACCTTGCTTCTCCCATGACAGAGTTGGAGCGGTAAGCAGGTGATGCTCCCCATCCAAGGTCCAAGGATTACTCATTCGCATAATGTAAATAGCCGACCCATAATCAGGGAAATGACCATATCCCGCATACAGAAAGTACAGCTGATCCCGCAAAGACATTACTGTTCCATCCAACCCTGGGACAGGTGTCTGCAAAGCACCTCTCCATACCCACTGCCCTTCCAGCGGGTTTGCCGCTTCATTCTCCAGCACGCAAATCCGTCGTGAATCGTCGCCTCCTCCGTCATTCGCAGTGTAGTAAATGTACCATTTGTTGTCCAAATGATGAATTTCCGGCGCCCACAGATTGTAACTGTAGCTGCCCCCCGGTTCGGGAGACCAGATCACTTTCTTGTCGCCCTCCGCAAGGCCGGTCAAGGTTCTAGATCTCGTCAGCTCCAGACATTTAGCTTTTGTGGCCATAAAGTAATAATAGCCATCGGTATGTTTGAATACCCATGGGTCTCCTGAGCTTGCTACAATTGGATTTAAATAAGTTGTACGCTGTGACATTCCCTTTCCCTCCTTAGCTTTTCATCCCCGTAAAAACGATCCACCGCGGCGATAATAATACACAAATCCCGATTTTCCAGCACCTCCCATAAAATAATAACTCCCATCATACTCAGCTCTCCTAAAGTTGTCTAGAGTGGTAAATAGATACATCCGAACCCTGATCCATTTTCCAAATAAAGCACTTTCCTTTCGAAAATGAGCTTTTCCTCCACTTCCCACGCTTTGCGTCAATCGACAAACTTCACATTGTCCGGTAGAAAAAACGTGCTCTTTGTGATAGACTCACTAATAACAATGACTTCTCCGTTCATTTTAGGCGGTAACTGTTTATACCAAAACAGCGGCTTTTTTTATAGAAACGGCATCGCTTTTCTTATTGAGGAAGCAGGTCCCCGTTCTTTCTATAAACCGTATATACGCAGGTCTTTGGAGTTCATTGCGTTAATGCGACACTATATTTGATTGAAATTCATTTAGGGGGGAATGTCATTATGGCAGCCAAGAAAATGCGTTCAGACATGATTAAAAAAGGCTTTGACCGTGCTCCACACCGTAGTCTCCTGAGAGCAGCCGGAGTAAAAGAAGAAGATTTCGGAAAGCCGTTTATTGCGGTCTGCAATTCCTATATTGATATTGTTCCAGGGCATGTGCATTTGCAAGAGTTCGGTAAAATCGTTAAGGAAGCGATTCGCGAAGCTGGTGGCGTTCCTTTTGAATTCAATACGATCGGCGTAGATGACGGAATTGCTATGGGACATATCGGCATGCGTTATTCACTGCCAAGCCGCGAGATCATCGCTGACGCCTTGGAAACCGTAGTTTCCGCGCATTGGTTCGATGGCATGGTCTGCATCCCTAACTGTGATAAAATTACACCGGGCATGATGATGGGCGCACTGCGTGTTAACATCCCAACCATGTTCGTAAGCGGCGGCCCAATGAAAGCCGGCGTAGATAGTAAAGGTAACAAGCTCTCTCTGACCTCGGTATTTGAAGGCGTTGGTGCTCACCAAGTCGGCAAAATCAACGATGCAGAGTTGCTTGAATTAGAACAATTCGGTTGTCCAACCTGTGGATCTTGTTCCGGAATGTTCACTGCCAACTCCATGAACTGCCTTGCAGAAGCACTTGGACTGGCATTGCCAGGTAACGGTACAATTTTGGCTGTTGCTGATGAGCGTAGAGAATTTGTTCGCAGATCCGCAACACAACTGATGGAATTGATTAAGCTGGATCTTAAACCAAGAGATATCGTAACTAAAGAATCCCTTGATAACGCATTTGCACTGGATATGGCAATGGGTGGTTCTACTAACACAGTGCTGCACACCCTTGCATTAGCTCAAGAAGCAGGTATCGATTATCCGCTTGAACGCATTAACGAAGTTGCAAACCGTGTTCCATATCTGGCTAAGCTGGCTCCAGCTTCTGATATCTTTATCGAAGATGTGGACCGTGCGGGCGGCGTTAGTGCTGTATTGAATGAACTGCTGAAGAAACCAGGTGCTCTGTTCGGGGAATGTATGACCGTTACCGGCAAAACATTAGCCGAGAACGTAATCGGACACGAGATCCAAGATACTTCCGTAATTCATACTATCGACAACCCTTACTCCGAAAGAGGCGGTCTGGCCGTACTTTACGGAAACCTGGCTCCTGAGGGTTCTATCATCAAGGTTGGTGCAGTTGATGCTTCAGTAGGCGGATATCATAAAGGTCCTGCGATTTGCTTTGATTCCCAAGAAGCTGCACTGGAAGGTATCGCCAACGGTAAAGTTAAAGAAGGCCATGTAGTCGTTATCCGCTATGAAGGTCCTAAGGGCGGACCTGGAATGCCGGAAATGCTGGCGCCTACTTCACAAATCGTGGGTATGGGGCTGGGTGCTAAGGTCGGTCTGATTACAGACGGTCGTTTCTCGGGGGCTTCCCGCGGAATCAGTATCGGTCATATCTCTCCAGAAGCAGCTGAAGGCGGTCCAATCGCTTTTGTTGAGGATGGAGATATCATTGAGCTGGATCTCAACAACCGGAAGATTGAATTGCTGGTTGAAGAAGAAGTATTAGCAGTTCGTCGTACAGGTTGGAAAGAATTCGAACCTAAAGTTAAAACTGGTTACCTGGCTCGTTACTCCAAAATGGTTACCAACGCAAGTAACGGCGCTGTGCTGAAGATCTAATCCCTTTAGCAGAAAAGAATATTAAAACAAGCAAGAGCAGTCCCACCTTAGTATTTTTACTGGCGGGCTGCTCTTTTTTAATTAGCCCAACAAAAAAAAATGTTCCACAACCCATCGCTGGATTGTAGAACATCTCTTTACATGTCCACTGTAAAATATTTATCAATAAGATCATGAATCAATTTGTTACTGTCGCACCTGGCATTTCTACATCCGCAACCGAATCATTAAGTGACAACGATTCTTCCTGTTGCGATTTACGTTTTTTTGCAGTTTTCGGATGATGAGGCAGCTGTTGATTCATCTTTTTGAGCAGCTCTGAGACAGGCATCAGGATAAGCTTCGGCACAAGGACCTCGCTCCGTTCTTTAAGCCTTGCCCCACCTGCTGGATGAATCACACTTAACAGGATCCTTAAGTAAAATTTGGAGGAACGTGCGAATAAGCCATCCGGCAAATCGCGTACGGTAAAGCCGAATTTCTCCGGTCCCCGGTTAATCATGCTGACTCCGTAAAGCGCTTTGGCTTCTGCAAGATCCACATCTTTGGCAATGATCTCAGCAAGAATGGGCAGATCCTTTTCCATTCTGCGGATCATTCGAATCGCTAGTTGAGCGGAAGAACGTGAATGAATTCCTAATTCGAACAACTGTTTATTATCGATGTGCAGCTCAATGACTTTGTCGCCTTTACGCAGCAGTTCTCCACCCTCGAGTTCAACCGGTTCGCCCTGATATTTCCGCATCCGATAATGCAGGAAAGGATCTGACGGAGTAATCGTTTGGAGATGAAAAAGAGCTTGAAATACCTGTTCCCAAGCTAACCAAAGTCCTACAAGCACCCGTTTACCAAAAGATAAGCGCCGGATAGGTGACGTCTCAGCCATCTTAATCATTTCGTCAATCCGAATGCTGCGGAGTCCCCGTTTACGGGCTTCCTCCAGTGTCTGCTCAAGAGCCACCAGCATATTCCCTGGAGCATCCGCATCTGCACCCAGCGTTGTGCCGCTATCATGCAACAACATCACTTCCCCGGGATTTAGACGGGCCAGCATCTTCTCAGTAAGTTTTTCGGCGCCGAGCTTCTCACGCCAATCGCCAAACATTGCCGACCAAAGCACAATTTCAACTTGGCGTCGTTTGGAAATATCAAATAAATTGACAATGCCCCAAGGTGGACGGTAATACGTACTGCGTTCGCCAATAATATTATAAATAATATCATTCGTACGTTGAATCTGCCGGCGGACGGTTGCTGGCCGCATGAGCCAGTTCGTCTTGTGAACATAATTATGAATCCCGATGAGATGTCCCTCATCATGGATACGCTGAATAAGATCAGGATAACGTTCAGCATTAGAGCCTACTACAAAAAAGGTCGCTTTTGCATCATACCTCTTCAGTAATTCCAGCAGTAATGGTGTAAATCGAGGATCAGGTCCATCATCGAAGGTCAGAGCGAATTCATTTCGCCCAGTTCCTTTACGAAAGACACGGTAACCAAAAATCCGGCTGATCATACCAGGGATAAAAGCATAAAATGATGAGATGTAAAATAACCAGAGCAGCAAAGTCTGCATATTAATTCCCCGCTTTTCCAGAGTTGACTTTGGCTCGCCTAATGTCTGCAAGCAGAACCTGTGAAACGGCCAAGTGAAGTAGAATAAAAAAAACGTTACCCCCTATTTTAACACATGTATCAAAGAAATAGACGCTTTTAAAGTAAAATCATGTACAATGTAATCAACCTGGCATATCCACTTATAAAAAAAGGGAGTTGTTTATATCTATGCTGCCGTTATACAAAAAATATTGGCGCACATTTTTTGACATCGGATTAATTGTCCTCACGGTTTATTTAATTATGTTCTCCTTTAGTAAACTGTATCAGTTAGCTGCACCTGTATTCCTGTCTTTTTTTGTATTTTTGCTTATCGAACCCTTGGCCCGCTTCTTGAACCGCCGTGGTCTTGGTAAACCTTTCGCCTCCGCTATTTCAGTGTTGCTCTTTCTGATTGTGCTGTTAGGTACATTATTTGGTGCCGGTCTACTGATTACGTTCCAGGCCCTTCACTTCCAAGAGAACCTCCCTAAATATACATATGTGGTGCAGCAGCATTTTGTGGAGACCACGACCTACCTGCAGCAAAAAATAGATAACTTGCCACCCGATATTACGAACAAGGTCAACGGCTACTTTAAAGATGCCACGGATGTCCTAACAGGATGGCTGATTACTTTTCTAAAATATATGGCCGGTATTCTTGGCTCCTTCTCCACCTTCATGGCCAATTTCGGGATAGCCATCATTTTGGCATTTTTCCTTAGCATGGAGATCAAAGATTGGCGTAAAATCGCGCATGACAAAATGCCAAAAACTTTTAAGAACGCCTTTGCCTTTTTACAAGGCAATGTTTTTAAAGCCATCGGGTCCTATTTAAAAGCACAACTTATTCTGATCAGCATTACTTTTGTCATAGTTCTGGTCGGCTTATTTATTCTGCGAACCGGCAACGAAATCACAATGGCATTAGTCTGCGCGGTATTTGATGTTTTGCCGCTTCTTGGCGTGACCACAATTTTAGTCCCTTGGATCATCTATTTGTTCATCGTGGGCAATACTTCACTGGCTATTGGATTAATTATTCTCCTTGCCATTGTACTAATTGTTAGACAGCTGCTTGAGCCGAAGATTACCGGGAATTCGATTGGCGTATCCTCAGCTTTCCTTATGCTGTCGTTCGTCATTCTGTCCACATCTGCTTTCGGTATGGCCGGTCTGATCCTGTCGCCGATTCTGCTTATTCTGATAAAAGAACTGATTCAACAAGGGTATCTTCAGAGCTGGATCTATCTTCCGCAAGAGGAATTTATCGTTTCGCCCTTTGCTGCTAACGGTCCAGCTTCCAATCATACCAGCTCTGCGCCACCACCTGAACCTCAAGCTCCAGAGGGAACCGATGATAGTAAATCCAACACTTGACCAAACAGCTTAACCGCTAGATGTGAACTGTCCGGAGCAACGTTCTCAACCGCTACCGACACAGCATATCTGGGATGATCCACCGGCCCATAGCCGATAAACCATTGATTGTTACGCGGCACACCCTTAACAAGGGTTTGTGCCGTACCTGATTTCCCGGCAACCGGCCATTTCGTACTCTGCAGACTTGTGCCGGTTCCATCCGTAACAACTTTACGCATCCAGGACAGCAGCTGGCGGGCTGTAGATTCTGAGATCCTCCCTGCAGTTGAAGGGGAAAGATGACCCGGCAGATCCTCTAGCTTTTGACCATTTGCAAAGGTCACACGCTGGAGAATTCTTGGCGCTCTCACTTCCCCTCCATGCAGTAACGTCACTACCAGGTTGGCTGCCTGAAGTGGTGTCACTTGCACATCTCGCTGCCCAATGGCCGTCTGCACTCTGGCGCCTGGATCATCCGGCAGCAAAGAAGTGAAGATCGTCCCCTTCTGCTCACCGGATAGTGGCTTAAGAACTGGAAAACCAAGCGTATTCTCCGCTTGCCAGCTAATATCTCTTCCGAGCCCCAGCGCGAGTGCTGTCGCTTGAAGCTGCGCCCCACTTAAGCGCTCTGCCAGCGCAGCAAATACTGTATTACAGGACACGGCGAACCCTTGCGCCAGCGTGAGGGCGCCGTGTCCTTTTCCTTTTAGACAAGATAATCCATATTTCTCATATTGCCCTGAACAATAGAAGAGCTCATCCGCTGAGGTGACCCCGGCTTCTAGTGCCGCTGCTGCTGTGACGATTTTGAAGATTGATCCAGGTACAGCAGCCTGCAGCGCCCGGTTATTCCACTCTCCCCCTTCAGGGGATATCTTCTCTGGGTCGTAAAAAGGTAAAGATACCATGGCTTCAATATCTCCCGTTCCGGTGTCTAACACCACCACGGCTCCTTCCTCCATTCCAGCTTTGACAGCTAACTCCTCTATTTGTTCCTGAAGCTTTTTATCAATCGTTGTATATAAAGACAGCGGATAATACGGATTGCCCGGGGCCCGCACTTGAATGGGACTGCCCGGGACACGTTGCCCGCGCGCATCAACCTGAGCGTATGCCTCAGTATGCCCGACGCCTCGAAGCAACGGCTCCAGGGTCTTTTCTAACCCGTCCGTTCCTATCATCGGAATTCTCAGCCCCGATGGCGATGCCTTCCCATCAGTGTTTGGGACCGCTTCCGATAAATATCCAAGCCACTGCCGTCCAGTTGAATTTCCATCATATCTGCGAGCAAAGGGAAGCACGCCTACTCCGTCGATCCCCAGCGCACTCACTTCTTTTGCTTGTGCGGATGTAAGTGCGAGCGGTCCTTTTCCCACTGAGGATGGCCAAAGCAGAGGTTCTTTAAGGGAAGAGCGCTTGTTTAGCAATTGCTCATAACTCACTCCAAGGATAGCTGCCAATCGGTGCATGGACTCAGCTTCTTCGTATACAACCTTCGTCACGGTATTCCTAGCCTTCGCCTCTTGAGGAAAAAAAGCAGCCGTCCAAATGGTTTCCCCGGCAAGGGGTTCACTCTTTCGGTCATACAGGCGCCCCCGCCCAGTATCCAATACAGTCTCCCGTTCGCTTTGAATTTCCGCCATCTTTGCAAGTGTATATTTCGTTCCAGGGACCGTCTGTTCCTTCATAAACAGTTGAATCCACGCCAGCCTAAGGACCAACACGGCTACCACTGAACATAAAATAATCAGTCCGCCGAGTATGCGTCTGTGGACATTATTGTGCAATCCCATTCCTCCTGACTGACGTTCATAGCCTTTATTATGTCCCACCCGCTGGATTATTTACACTCATGCTTAGTTAGCTATTTTATAACCTTTTGAATAGCACAAAGACCAGTCCCAAATAATTGGAGACTGGTCTTTGTATTGAAAATAATTACTGAGGTTATGCAAGGTTACAAATTAAACTTGGACAGTTTTTCTTGCAACTGCCGGGACGCATGCTCAAGCTGCTCAGACAGCTCCACTAAATGATCACTCACACTTTGTTGCTCCCCGCTAAGCGAAGCCACTTCTTGCGAAGCTGCTGATGATTCCTCTGCAATGGAGCTGATATTGCCCATGGAATTTGACAGCACCTTTTGGGATTGGCTCAAGCTATCCATCGATAAAGCAACAGATTCCAAGCGTGTAATAAAATGACGCATCTGATCCTGTACAGATACGAAGATATCGCTAGTGCTCTCCACTGAAGTCACCTGCTGATTAAAAAGAGGGGCTACTTCCGAGAGAACACCTACGGTCTCGTTCATATCCTTCATAATGGTGTCTGTTATATTAGCCACCACAGCAATGGAATCTTTGGACTGATCTGCAAGCTGGCGTATTTCGTCGGCCACTACCATAAATCCCCGGCCGGACTCCCCTGCCCTTGCCGCTTCTATCGTTGCATTTAGAGACAAAATATTCGTCTGCTGTGTAATATTCTGCATAACATCAAGCACCTTCATCACTGATGATGTGGTGTCTTGCAGCTCATTCACTTTCAGCACAAGTTTATTCGTCATATCGCCCGTCTTATTGGTCTTGCCAAGCAGCTCTTTCAACTCATTAAAACCTTCTTCACTAAGCACGCCGATACTATGTGCGGTATGATCCATCTCATGCGTAGCTGAGTTCACTTTGTTCATTTGCACCGAAATTTGCCCCGTAAGCTCGTTGCCCTGGTCCGCCTCCAAAGCCAGGCTGCCTGAACCTCCGGCAATTTCTTCTGTTGCAGCGGCAATCTCTTTGGCTGCCATCGCTGTCTTACGCGATACTCTACTAAGCTCATCGGCAGTTTCCATTACCTTCCGAGCGGTTTCATTAGTATGGATTACCAGTTCTGTGATCCGTTCCATCATCCTATTAAAGGATCCCGACAACTGACCAATTTCATCTCGTGAGGTAATCTCCGTGCGTACTCCAAGATTTCCATCTGCCCCCTTAGACATTAGATCTTTAAGCCGGGTCAAGGGTTTAGATACCATTCTGTACATCCAGTAACCAATTAGAATGGCGACAATAGCAGCCACCGCAACAATAATATATGTAGTTTTTAGAATACGAAGGGCGTCCTTCGTAAGATTCTCAGCCGGAACAACACCAAGCAATCTCCAGCTGGAGCTTTCCATCGTCCCGTACACAGCCAGAATGGATTTTCCTTTCTCATCCTTCGTTGGCAATGACCCAGCCTCATGCTCCAAACCATGAAGAAGGGTTCCTCCCAGACTTAGATAAGTATCTGTTCCCACTTGCTGGGACGATGCGATCAATTCATCCTTATCCGTCAGCAATTGCATGTAAGAGCTGGGTCCGAGATCAACTTTACGAAGCTGATTTTCTAATTCACTAATTCTAATATCACAGATAATTATGTATCCCGGGCTTTGTGTATCCCCAGCTATCGATTGTGCCAAATGAAACATACCCGAAGTATTTCCGGCTTGCCCCTGTTCTGTTCGGGGAATCCACAATGTTTGCGGTTGCTCCTCAAGCTGCTTGAACCATGAGGACTCTCTGAATCCCTTGATAAAAGTGCTGTCTTTTGATCCCGCTGACGAAGTGGGGACTTCCTGATTCATCGGGATGAGGTATACAGCTTCTACCCCCTTTGATGCGGTCAGCCAGGCATTCAGCTCGGCGCTAATCTGGTTAGACTGCAAATTACGTTCCTCATTACTTGTAGTGGAATTATTCCCTTGTTTGAGTGCATCCTGAATCTCATTGTTGTAAAGAATTCTTCCTAGGCCGTCCTCATAACGCAATAATTCAACATCAAACTTCTCTGCAGCTTGGACGACTGTCTGTTGATTGGCTGACAGCGCGTTATTCTCGATCGTTTGCTCAGCTACGGAATAGGAAATGTAGCCAAGTGAGAGAACGAGCACCATTGTTGAGATGAAGAAGATGAGAAAAAGCCGCACCCCAATCGATTTGGCAGGGTGCAGCTGGAAATGCGCCTTTTCTTTTTTTGCTTGCGACTTCATCAATTGTTCACCACCGTTGTCTTCAGTTATGCCTGCTGGCTTATCTCTTACAAGGTCATGAACAATTCCAACGCCCGATCGGCAAGATATGGTAAATACTCATGACCGTACTCATAATAAACCATAAGCTCTTTGGACGCTAGTATTTTATTGTATGCGGCAAATTGAGTTGAAGGTGGACAAATCGTATCGGATAACCCGGTAACCCACAGTACTTTAGCCTGAATTCTTTCCGCAAGATTCTGAATATCGATATAGCCGAGCCTATTAAAAATCTCATCCTCACGCAAATGATGGGGATCAAAAAACCGGAAATAATAGTTGATCTCCTCATAAGCTGAGGTGGTAATATCCAGTTCCCAAGCACGTTTATAATCTGAAAGGAAGGGATACACAGGCAAGGCTATTTTTAAGCGAGGCTCTAATGCTGCACAAGCGACAGTCAGCGCTCCACCTTGAGATAGTCCAAAGGCACCTACACGCTCAGGATCAACTTCATCCATAGACATCAGAACTCGGGCAGTCTGTGCCGTATCCAAAAACACATTGCGATAATAAAGGTTATCTGGATTAGGATCATCAATCCCTCGAATGATATGTCCACGTATCGTGGTGCCCTTTACGGTAAGATTATCTTCGGAGAGGCCGCCCTGTCCGCGACAATCCATCGCCAGGACGCTAATCCCGTGGGCAGCATAAGCCACCTTCTCCATCCAATCCCCGCTGTCACAGGAGTACCCATGGAACATCACTACACCGGGGCCTTTTTTATGTACGTTTTTCTTCGGTCTTACATATTTGCAATGGATTCTTGCACCGCCAACTCCGGTAAAATACAAATGGAAACACTCCGCAAGCTCACTGACAAACTCCGCCGGCTCCAGCTCATAATCCAGCGGCTGTGCATCCAGATCACGTAATGCCCGCTCCCAAAACTGCTCGAAATCACCCGGCTTTGGACTACTTCCGTTATATTCCTTTAACTGTGACAAATTCATGTCGCTTCCCAAAATATTGTTCCTCCTTAAGTTATGTAACGATATTGTTCGCTTACTGTTCGTAACCGCGAAGCATCGTTACAGTTACTATGCTAGATAGAAACGGAAAACCCAATATGGGTTTTCCGTTGGTGTATGGATATTTGCGATGGGATAGTGGGACGGGATAGTGGGATGGGTTAGTTGCGTTTTCTGCGACTGAATAGTTTAATTGCAGCTCCGAGGCTGGATAGTTGCACTTTGTGCAGCTATATTTCAGCTGAATATGTGTGTTTTCCTCTTAGTTGCACTTTGTACAACTAAAAAACAGTAAAAGGAGCTTTTGGAGGTTACTTGGCTGATATAGTTGCACGAAGTGCAATTATATCGCCTAGTAACCAAAGAAATGTTAGTTTAAGTGCACAGAGTGCAACTATTTACGTCGAAGTCCTAGAGTAACTAAGCAACAGAGTAGCAGAATCACCAACAGATCCACATTCACCACTCACTCGCTGCTTGCCTATTACCTTCACAACTAATCATATTCTACGTGCCTATAACCTTCTTTTTACCTCTACAACCCCTCACATTCCACTTATCCGCTATCTTCTTATTACTTCTACAACTAATCATATTCCACGTACCAACTACCTTCTTATTACCTCTACAACTACTCACATTCCACTTATCCGCTATCTTCTTATTACCTCCACAACTAATCACACTCCACGTACCTACTACCTTCTTATTACCTCTACAACCACTCACATTCCACTTATCCGCTATCTTCCTCTTACCTCCACAACACCCACATTTTCCACCTTGCCCATTAACTTCTTTATAATCGGCACAGTAACAGCTTCTGGCTGGATAGTTGCACTTTGTGCAGCTATTACAGCTGAATATGTGTGTTTTCTCTCTTAGTTGCACTTTGTACAGCTAAAAAACGGCAAAAGGAGCTTTTGGAGGTTACTTGGCTGATATAGTTGCACGAAGTGCAATTATATCGCCTAGTAACCAAAGAAATGTTAGTTTAAGTGCACAAAGTGCAACTATTTACGTCAGAGCCATAGAGTTGCACTTTGTGCAGCTATTACAGCGGAATATGTCTTTTTCCCCTTTTAGTTGCACTTTGTACAACTAAAAAACATTAAAAGGAGCTTTTGAAGGTTACTTGGCTGATACAGTTGCACAAAGTGCAACTATATCACCTAGTAACCAAAGAAATGTTAGTTTAAGTGCACAGAGTGCAACTATTTACGTTAGAGCCATTGAGTAGCAAAGCCATGGAGTAACCAAGCCACAGAGTAACTAAGCAACAGACTGACAAAGCCGCCAACAGAGACGAATTCCCCCTCACCTGCTACTTATCTATTACAAGCAATATTGAGTTGTTCTGTTGCACATTCTGCAACAGAACGGAGGCCGCACATGGCAACCTCCGCACTGAGCACACTTAACAACACCAATCCCAACACTTCTTTCGAACTCTACGCTACGCAATTCTCCGGACAAGCAAGCTCTCTGCAAATATAGGTTATTAAGTCCAACTAGATTTTGCCTAAACCTGCATCATCGCCAACCTCTTCATGAGTTTCGATGACATAGTTGACGATTTCATTAACCGTTGTATAAGCAACGCCTACATAAGTATCAGCAGCGCCATAATAAATGGCGATATGGCCGGTTTCTGCATCATGCAGTGTGGCACATGGGAACAGGACGTTATTCACAAAACCTCTTTCCTCATACCATTCTTCTGGCGTTAATACAAAGTTTTTCGAGCGATATTTTACTTTTGAGGGCTCATTGATATCCAAAATAACCGCCCCCATGCTATACACAAGACCGTTGCAGGTTCCAGTTACGCCATGGTAGAACATCAACCAGCCTTCAGTAGTTTCAATCGGCGCTGGTCCGCCACCAATTTTGACACTTTGCCACCAGCCTTGACC
Source organism: Paenibacillus sp. FSL L8-0333 (assembly GCF_037965665.1). Classification (NCBI taxonomy): domain Bacteria; kingdom Bacillati; phylum Bacillota; class Bacilli; order Caryophanales; family Paenibacillaceae; genus Paenibacillus; species Paenibacillus sp. FSL L8-0333. The sequence goes on along the minus strand of NZ_CP150186.1, from coordinate 1,816,094 downwards.
ACCCTTGGTCATTACATGGCGGTGTTTTCCCCAATATACGAAGTCAGGGCTCTCACTAAGGAACACATCACCAAATGGCGTATGGCCACTGTCACTTGGACGGGACAACATCACGAAGTTATTGTTGATTTTTCTAGGGAACAGTACGCCGTTCCGGTTGAATGGCAGGAATGGGTTTTCCAAGCTGATAAATGTTTTGAAATCTTGTGTTTTAGCTACACCAATAGCTGCGCCGTAGAAATCTGTACACCAGATAATATAAAATGTATCTTCAACCTTCACCAGACGTGGATCGTAAGCATAACGCGGCTGATAAGGATTACCTTCTTCATCTATAAATCGGATCGGCTCATCATCGATTTTCCAATCCAAACCATCCACACTATGTCCCATACGCAGATGCGGACGAGTCGTGTTATCTTCTACACGAAATACACCAATAAAACTGCCTTCATACGCAGCAACCGCACTATTGAAAATACGGGCTACACCTTTTGCAGGATTTCTTTTGATAACCGGGTTATCATTATGTCTCCAAATCGGATTCTCGTAGCCAGCAGGCTTTTCTTGCCAAGGCATGTTCGGGATGTTAATTGCACTTGCTCCAACCAATTTTACTTCACTCATTAGTATTCCCTCCAAATGTATGCAACTTTTCAGTATGCTATTTTATCTAGTACTGTTATTAAATTTACTGTTGAGCTCACTTTACAGAACCTTGCGAAAAACCATTGTAGATATATTTTTGCAAGGCGGTAAACACAACCAATGTAGGTATAATTGCGATCATAATCGCCGCACATATTACTTCCCACTGCGATCCATATGGACCTTTAAACTTAAAGAGTGCTGTGGAGATCGTTTGCAGATCTGTTTTCGGCATATAAAGGAAAGGGGTGTAAAAATCGTTATAAATATTAACACCCTTCACGATCACTACAGTTACAATCGCCGGCTTCAACAATGGCAAAATAATTCTCCAATAAATCGTCCAATACGAAGCTCCGTCCAGCATCGCGGATTCATCCAGTGACTCGGAGATCGAATCCAAAAACTGCATGAAGATATAAACAGCGATAATATCCGTGCCCAAGTACATAACGATTGGCGCCCATCTGGTATTAAATAATCCCAAGTGATTGATGATTTGGAAAGTAGCCACTTGTGTAGTTACGCCTGGAATCAGAGTAGCAATCAGGAACATACTAATTAGGATCTTACTGCCTTTAAATTTGAAGCGCGATAAAATATAAGCCATCATCGAACCCGTCAACGTGGCACCCGCAATAGAAATCACAACGATAATGACAGTATTTTTAAAACCGAGCAGCATTTTCCCGTCTACAAAAGCCTTTGTGTAGTTGGAGAAATTCAACCAATTCTCTGGCAGCGTTAACGGTCCGGTAGAAGCATATTCCGTTCCGGTCTTTAATGAAGCGAAAAACACGACCACGATAGGTATCAAAGCTACAAGTGCTCCCAAAATCAAGGTGAGATATTTGAATATACTAGCAGTGGTATATTTTACAGAATGCATAGTTTATTTCTCCTCCTTGATCAGAACGCGCTGCAAAATAGTAACTATGATAACAATACCCAGCAATACCACGGCCATCGCCGATGCCAAACCAACCTTGCTGTATTTGAAAGCTACATCGACCGTCTGAATAACGAATGTACTACTTCCGTTTGATCCGCCTGTCATGACGTATGGAATTTCGAATACCCCAATGGCGCCACTAACCGCAAGAATCAAGTTCAATTGCAGAATACGTTTAATGCTTGGCAAAATAATATGCATAAACTGATGCCATCTGTTTGCACCGTCAATTTCAGCGGCCTCATAGATATCCTTACCGATAGAAGAAATAGCTCCAAGGAAAATCAGGAAGTTCATTCCCATGTATCTCCACAGTGATGCACCTGCGAGCGAGAAGTTAATCAAATTAGGATTCAGAAGCCACTTCTGCTGCAGACTGCCAAGCCCAATCAGATTAAGAATCGTATCTAGCGTTCCATCTGGTTTGAAGAAGAAGAGAAAGATAAAACCGATCGCTACACCGTTTAGCAAGGTCGGGAAGAACAAAATCCCTTTAAACAAGTTTTTCATGCGAACACTAAAGCTTAAGATGGTTGCAAAATACAAAGCAAGTGCCATCTGGATAAAAGTGGTAAAGAAATAATACAAGCTGACCTTAAACACAGAAAAATACTCAGGTTTTGTAAAAATGGTCTTGTAGTTTTCTAAACCGACATATTCCATATTTTTGCTCAATCCATTCCAACTGGTGAAGCTGTACCGAAACATACTGATGACTGGATAATAAGCGAATGTGAGCAGCAATAATATCGGCACTAATGAGAATAAGATGATGATAGCGATTCTTTGATTTTTATAGCTCAAATTTGAAAACTTAAACACCCGATACACCTCCAGAAAAAGCATCCTCATTTATTTAAGACTCGTTTAAATGTGAAGGGGGAAATGCTTGTTAGCATATCCCCTCCCACATTCACTACCGCCTATAGCATCTAAGAAGCTTATAGTTGTTACTGTGCTGTGACTTTAGCGCGAGCGGCTTTCCACTTGTCGTTCAGGTCTTTCATGATGTCATCATAGGATTCTTTTCTGTTGCCAATCGCTGCTTCAATAATCCGTTTCTTGAAGTCTGGCTGCCAAGCACCGATCTCAGCTTGTTTGTCGATTTCATCAGACCAGCCTTCTTCACCAGCTTTAGCAGGAGCAAGAGTATCAAAGGTTACATCTGTACCTTCATATTGTTTCAGGATTTCTGGAAGCTCTGCACCGATAGCCGGGCTCATACCGCCGCCTTCAGTTGTAGGGTAATTAGATTCGTTGATGAACCAATCCACCCAAGCTCTAGCAGCTTCTTTGTTCTTACTGTGAATGCTGACACCCAGATTGTAGTCACCAGCAAGCGGCACAAGGATTTTATCCGCATTGGTTGGGAAAGGCATAAATCCAACATCGTCTGGATTTGTAGCCAGGCCTTTGATTTGGCCAATCGCCCAAGATCCAAGCACCATAGTCCCAATTTTTCCGTTGGCTAGATCAGCTTTGGAAGATTCCCAGTCTGTTGTAGTTGGATCTTCTTCAATCAAACCTTTTTGTGCTGCATCGTACAGAATTTTGTACAATTCATAGTGTGGTTGACCCGCTACATAGTTGTCGTCGCTAGCCACTTGAGCAATGTTTACATAATCACGGTCACCAGCTACTGTAGCCAGATCCGCTTCCCATTGCGTCAATGTCCAGCCTGCTGCGTAATTTGTGTAAAGAGGAACAGCTTGTGTTTTGTCTTTAATAGTCTGCAGGGCAGTCAAGAATTGTTCAGGGGTTTTGGGAACCTCTGTAATTCCGGCATCTTTGAAGACTTGTTTGTTATAAATAATCCCGTTAAAGTTGATGGTCATCGGAATACCATAGGCAACTCCGTCTACTGCACGTTCTTCCAGCCCTGTGTATTGTTTGCTCATTTCTTCGAGCTTGCCAAGAGGTTCGAAGAAATCAGGAATATCTTTTACAGCTATGCTAGTAGGTAACAAAAGAACGTCGCCATAATCACTAGTGCTCATACGAATTTTAATTTGGTCTTCGTAAGTAGCTAGCGCTTCAAAGTTCACCTTTACATCAGGATATTTCTCATTGAATTTAGCCGCATACTCTTTGAATACGGTATCAACAATATCTGTTCTTTGCGTTATGACTGTGATATCCCCTTTGATATCCTTGGCTGCTGTACCATCAGCTGGAGCAGTTGCCTCTGCTGAAGAACCATTGTTTCCTGTGTTTTTAGCAGCTTCATTGTTAGTGTTGTTGTTTGAGGAACAACCGCTAAACAATCCCGCCACAAGTGTTAGTGCCATCAAGCCCATCATTGTTTTGCCTTTTTTCATGCTGTTACGACCCCTCTCTTCAATTCAACTCTAGTTTTAGGTAAATAACAAATATAATAACTTTTATCATCACTCATAACTTGAAAGAGTAGTCATTAATACCGGATTATCTGAATTACTCTTGAAAACAAGTGATGATATCGCTTACAAACCCATTATAAATCTATTTTTGACGCAAAACGATGGTTTCAATTGCTTTTTCTGGTCTTGTATTTGTTATTTTTGTTTTACTTATAATAATTTTGTTATCTAATTTATAAAAATATCTACAAAAAAAGAGAGCTTTTCGCCCTCCTAATAAATAGCTTCCTATATATGCCTAAAACTCTCGTTCAATTTTCGGGAATTTACAGCCGCTTTTATAATCCTTAGGTGTCATACCACACATTTTCTTGAACAATTTATTAAAATATACCGGATCGCTATAACCCACCTTCTCGGCAATTTCATAATTCTTCAGGTCAGGATGCTCCATTAGCAGTTCCTTAGCTTTAGAAATTCTAATCCGAATCAGATAGTCTGTGATCGTCTGCCCCGTCTTTAATTTGAACAAACGGCTGAGATAACTCGCATTCATGCCCACCATCTCCGCTAAGCGTTCTAGCTCGAAGTTCTGATCATACTCTCTCTCCAGAATGCTTTTTGTCTGCTCAACTACATAATGTTCCCCACCATCCGCAGCTTGTGAGAAAATCTCCTCATGCTCCGTCACGTTCTTTTTCTTTACATCCTCTACTCTCTTAAGCAGCTCATATAGCTGAGTCTTATCAATCGGTTTAAGCAAATAATCCATCACCCCATGGCGGATCGCTCGACGGGCATATTCAAATTCACTAAAACCGCTAAGGACAGCAATAGGTATATCCTCCATATGGTCTCTAACCTGTTCAATCAGCTTAAAACCATCCATCCTAGGCATTTTGATATCTGTAATAAGCAGATCTATATCCTCTCGGGATAACTTTTCTAAATGTTCCCAGGCTTCCAACCCGTTTCCGTAAGATCCAATTACATGTACGTCTATTTCCATTCTGGATGTGATTTTTTCGAGCCCCCTGCGAATGACTTCCTCGTCGTCCGCAATCATAACATTTATCATTTAAGTAATTCCCTCCAGTTGTATCCGCCAGTTATTATGATTGCGCTATCATCACGAATAGTATCTCCCCATGCATTACGTCAATGTACGATTGCGCCCTTTTATAGTCTTATATTTACTATAACTAAAGTTATTCAAATTTCCCAGCTCCAACTACAAATTGTCCTTGAAATCATCTACGAAAAAGTATATAACTAAATTAAGTTGTTATTATAAACTAACAAAACAATAATAACTATCTAACAAAATTAAGTTTGCTAATTTATCTATTTCCATTTGTAAAGTGAGGATCCTCGATGATGTTAAACAACGAATACATTGCAGGCGTAACCTGGGGTTTCTCAGGTAGACGTGGTTCATGGACAACAAAAGAAGCTGAGTGTTCGCTGGAATTAATGTCCTCTGTCACCGGAGCGAACTGGACGGCCATTGCGCTCAGTGCGCTTCAAGCTACCGCTCATTCTACGGAAATTCCCTACTGGGAGGCTCCAACCGTTAGCGACGAAGAAGTGAAATGGGCTATCAGCAAAGCGAAGTCACTCCAGCTAAAAGTATGCCTGAAGCCGATTGTTAATTGTGCTGACGGAACTTGGCGTGCCCATATTAACTTTTTTGATAAGGATGTCCCTTGCGAGCCTAAATGGTCTGAGTGGTTCAGCTCTTATACTAAATTTATTCTGCACTATGCCGCTATCGCTGAGGAAACAGGCTGTGAAATGTTCTGTATTGGCTGTGAGCTTGTACAGACGGATAGACGCGAAGCCGAATGGCGTTCGCTTATTGCCGAGGTGCGGAAGGTCTACTCAGGTATTCTTACTTATAATTGCGATAAGTATCAGGAGGATAACGTAACCTGGTGGGATGCGCTCGATGTGATTTCTTCAAGTGGGTATTATCCAGCTAGTGATTGGGAGGCTCAGCTCGACCGGATTGAGCAAGTGGTGAGCTCACAGAATAAGCCGTTCTTTTTCATGGAAGCGGGTTGCCCAAGCCGGAGCGGGAGCGCTGCGATTCCCAATGATTGGACCTTAAAGGGCGAACCAAGTCAAGAAGAACAAAGTAAATTCTATCAGGCAATGTTTCAAGGCTGTGAGCACAGAGATTGGGTTCAGGGCTTTATGCTCTGGGATTGGCCTACTCATCTTTATCCAATTGAAGAAGCAGCACAGAATGATGATTACTGTATGTACGGTAAGCAAGCCGCTGGGATCATCAACGAATATTTCACCTCAAAAATCACCAAATAATGTGAGGAGTGACTGATTACAATGATTAATTCACCAGAATTATGGTTGACCCAACTTGAGGATGAGCTGCAGGATAATATTCTTAGTTTTTGGATGAAACAGACGAAGGACGAAGTAAACGGCGGTTTTGTAGGTGAGATCGACAATCAGCTGAACATTACTCCTAACGCAGAGAAAAGCCTTGTGCTTAATGCCCGGATCCTTTGGTCCTTTGCGAGCGCTTACCGGATCTACGGTAAACCGGAATATCTGGCGATGGCAGAACGTGCTTATACCTATCTGATGGAACACTTCATTGATAAAGAGTATGGCGGATTATACTGGATGGTGGATGCTGAGGGCAGACCTTCTCAAGAGAAAAAGCAGATCTATGGCCAATCCTTTGCTATCTACGCACTGGCTGAATTCTACCATGCGACCGGACGTCCAGAAGTCTTAGAGGATGCGATTCAATTATTCCAGCTAGTTGAGAAATACGGCTATGATTCTATTTATAAAGGTTATGTCGAAGCTTTATCACGGGAATGGCAAATCACTGATAACCTCAGTCTCAGCAGCAAGGATATGAATGAAAAAAAATCTATGAATACCCATCTGCATGTTCTGGAAGCGTATACCGGTCTCTATCGAGTATGGAAGTCGGAGGAGCTAAAGAGCACGCTAACCGAGCTAATCGAAACGATGCTGGATCATATCATTGATCAGGAAGGCCAGCATTTTCATCTTTTCTTAGATGAGGCATGGAATGTGAAATCAGATATTATCTCCTACGGACATGACATCGAAGGAAGCTGGCTGCTGGTGGAAGCTGCTGAAACCCTTGGAGAAGAGCTGCTGCTGCAGCGTGTGCGAACAGTCGCTGTCTCCATGGCAGAAGCCGTTCTTGCGGAAGGTATAGATAGCGATGGTGGGATATGGAATGAAGCTGACCCAAGCGGGCTGCTGAGCAAAGATAAAGATTGGTGGCCGCAAGCTGAGGCGGTTGTTGGATTCTATAATGCTTATCAGCTGACTGGTGACAGCAAATTTAATGAGGCTGCCCAAGCCTCCTGGACTTTTATCGATAAATACATGGTGGATCACAAGCTCGGTGAATGGTACTGGGGCGTGGACGAGAACCTTCAGCCCCTGCCTCACGGATCAAAGGTTAGCGCCTGGAAATGTCCTTATCATAACAGCAGAGCCTGCTTCGAAATGATCGCACGACTGAAATCAACTATAAAGGAGACTATCTAATGTCATCATTATTCCAAGAACGCAAACAACAATTAACAGAACGTTATGAAGCCCTGATCGCCCGCAAGAACGAAAAGCTTCCTTATGGAAACGGCATTTATGACCGTTATACTCATCCACTGCTAACTGCTGAGCATGCGCCCTTAATCTGGCGTTATGATTTTAACCCAGACACCAACCCTAATTTTGCCGAAAGAATTGGCGTCAACGGCGTCTTCAACCCGGGTGCTATTGCACTGAACGGCAAATTCTATCTTGTTGCTCGGGTTGAAGGCAATGACCGCAAATCTTTTTTCGCTGTAGCAGAAAGCGACAATGGCGTAGACGGCTTCCGCTTCTGGGATCATCCAGTTGTGCTGCCTGAGACAGAAGTTCCTGATATCAACGTCTACGACATGCGCCTCGTAAGCCATGAAGATGGCTGGATCTACGGCCTCTTCTGTACAGAACGCAAAGATCCAGAAGCTCCACATGGTGACCTTTCTAGCGCAGTAGCACAGTGTGGTATTGTTCGCACCAAAGATCTGAAAACCTGGGAACGTCTGGCGGATCTCAAAACAGGCTCTGCTCAGCAGCGTAATGTCGTGCTCCACCCTGAATTTGTAGATGGAAAATACGCTTTCTACACTCGCCCACAAGATGGCTTTATCGATGCAGGTTCAGGTGGCGGTATCGGCTGGGGACTCTCGGATACAATTGAAGATGCCGTAATTACTAGTGAGACCATCATGGATGAACGCCACTACCATACCATCAAGGAAGTTAAAAACGGCCAAGGTCCGGCTCCAATCAAAACTGCAAAAGGCTGGCTGCATATTGCTCATGGTGTACGCAACACAGCTGCTGGACTCCGATACGTGCTATATGCTTTCTTGTCTGATCTGGATGAGCCAAACAAAGTCACTCATTCACCTGGCGGTCATTTCATCGCACCAGATGGTGAAGAACGTGTCGGCGATGTCTCCAATGTCGTGTTCTGTAATGGCGTGATTGCACGTGATAACGGTGAAATCTATATTTACTACGCTTCCTCCGACACTCGTATCCACGTGGCTACAACTACCGTTGACCAAATGTTAGATTATGTGCTGAACACTCCAGAGGATCCACTTCGCTCTTATGCTTGTGTACAGCAACGTATTGCTCTTATTGACCGTAATTTAGCATTGTAAATAAGGTTTCATAAACCCTAGAAATCAACAGAGCAGCGATTCTCCTATTATTGGAGGATCGCTGCTCTGCGTTTTTTGATCATTCTTTGTCTGCTTAACCGTATATCTATTATCCAACATGGCTTACGGACTCAGTTGACGTTATTCATATGTATTTAGCCTTTATTGTAAGTTTTCGGACTCCAATGAAGCTATTCCCTGAAAAGAGGTCCATTTGGGGCTTTTTCTAGGACGATAGCTGCTGTGGAGTCCGTTAGTATTGCAAATATCGGATAATACTGCATATAGGGTCAGCTGTGTCCGTTAGCGGGTTACTATGCGTATTTGATTGCGTATTTGATTGCGTATTTGATAGTATTTGCAGTTTGCCTTTTCGACACAAAAAGCCATTTACATGACGCACATCCATACTTTTCAACCCATTCATGAGTAATTCCTATAGATTAAGCTCAAAATAGCTCAGTAACCCCTAACCTCAAGGAGGCTGAGATATTAATGTTCAAACGTATGGATGAAATCATGATCGAGATTCCTGAAGTTGAGAAGCCCGATCCCAATGCTGCTGCCGCTGTTCAGGAATTGCTTGGCGGAAAGTTCGGAGAAATGTCGACCCTTAACAATTACCTCTTTCAATCCTTTAATTTCCGTTCAAAAGACAAACTGAAGCCCTTTTATGATTTGGTGATGAGCATAACAGCGGAAGAGCTTGGCCACGTCGAGCTGGTTTCTCATGCCATCAACAAATGTCTTCGAGGGTCAACAAGTTATAAAGAGCCCGATTCCACCCCTCTAGGGTCCGCAAAAGATGCGCGTCTATCCTATCACTTTCTGGCTGGTGCACAAGGGGCTATGCCTTTTGATTCAACGGGGAACCCGTGGACCGGAGCAAACGTATTTAATAGCGGCAACCTAGTGGAAGATCTGCTACATAACTTCTTCCTCGAATGCGGAGCCAGAACACATAAAATGAAGGTCTACGAAATGACAGACCATCCAGCTGCACGCGCTGTAGTCGGATTCCTTTTAGTCCGTGGTGGTGTCCACGTGGTCGCTTATGCCAAAGCAATCGAAGTGGCAACAGGTGTTAATGTAACTAAGCTCGTGCCGATTCCTTCGTTAAATAATAAATCATTCAGTGAAGCAAAAAAATATGAAGAAAAAGGCGTGCACACCAAGCTATACACCTGGAGTGAAAGTGACTTCGGCGCCATCGATCAGATTTGGAAGGGAACCCACCCGGAGGATAATCTTCCGCTTGAAGTCATTCAGGGAGCCCCTAAAGGTTTTCCGATCCCCGTTGCTCCGGCAGTCGAAGAGGAATTCGCTCCAGGAATCTCCCCCGAAGACTTTAAAGAAATTGCCAAACGCCTCAAAATGGCTGGAAATATTACAGACTAATATTCATAGTGAATCTGGTGAGGAAGTTACTTACAATCTTCCTTACCGTAGATTCACTTTTTTTAATTGTACAAACTGCGGAACTCCTCCTCAAGCATGGACATCAGAATCATGTTATGAAACTCTCCGTCTACATAAAGAGCATCCCGCTCCACACCATCGCGTTGAAAACCAAGCTTCTCATAGACATGAACGGCTCTGGGGTTAAAAGTATATACGCCGAGATGGATGCGGTGCAGCTTCAAAGTTTCAAAGCCATATCGTAGCATTTGAGTCATAGCTTCAGTACCGTAACCCTTACCCCGATGTTCATGTCCACAAATGCCGATTCGGATATTTGCACTACGATTGTCCGGATCTATTTCATTTAGTACCACTTCTCCAATGAGCTCACCCGTGTCCTTTACTATAATCATAAGATCTACACGATCCTCGGCTGGAACACTAATCTTACGAATCCAAGCTGCTGTTTGCTCACGGGAGAAATCTCCTTGTGATCCTGTTAATTGCCCCATCTCAACATCAAGCAAAAAATTATAATAAGCCTCCAGATCGGATACTTGTACACCTCGTAGTTGAATCTGTTCGCCTTCAATCCTTGGCATGACAACTGGTTCTGTCATAGCTAAACTCCCCCTTACTCAAGCAAATCACAACATAGTTCTAGTCTCGCGGCTTATCCACAGAATCACGATGAACAATGTCCGCTGCGATAAGTATTTTCTCAAGCGGCGCAGAAGGATTATGAATACGGCTCAGAAGTTTCTCCACTGCGGCTCGGCCCATCGCTTCTTTAGGAACATGAACAGTTGTAAGCGGTGGAACTCCTCTTAAGGCATCCTCAATATTATCAAAGCCTGTAACTGAGATATCCTTCGGAATATTAAACCCTTCTTCCTTAAGAATGTCACTGACCGAAAGGGCTGTGGAGTCGTTAGCGCAGACCAAGGCTGTCGGGAGTGTTTTGGCTTTTTTACGCTTATTCACCCAGCTTTTAAAATCCTCCTGAAATAAGTCTTCCTCCACCCCTTCCAGAAAAAGATTCGCATCATCTTCCAAAGGCAGTCTTATTCCGCTCTCCTCCAGCGCACTCCGGAAGCCAATCCACCGGTCGCGGAAACTGCGTGAGAATCCAATATTGCCGATAAAATGCATTTGGGTATGGCCTGTTCCCATCAAATGATTCGTAAGTCGAGCCATGGAATCCACATTATTTGCAAACACGGTATCACTTGGAATTAGCGGATCTTCATGGTCAATCAACACCATCGGCAGACCAATACGATGCACCTCAAGCAGTAAGGAAGTAGAGATTTGTCCCACACCTACTAAGCCAAGGATTCCATTTGGATTCAAAATATTGACGAAATTATCCGCACGATTCTCAGAGATAATGACCATCCCAAGCCCTTCCTGATCCAGCGCAATAGCAATACCATCCACAATTTTCCCCCAATACAAGGAATCCTGCGTCTGAGAACGAATATTCGGCATTAACACAAGCACGGATTGCTTATTCCGATCACCGCCACCTACCGGAGGGGTGCGTTTTATGCCTTGGACAAAAGCATTTTTTTGCGTAAAATAACCCAGCTGCGATGCCGCTTGAATCACTCGTTCTCTTGTCGTCTCATTAACGCCGCCTTTACCCGAAAGTGACTTGGAAACAACGAATTTGGATACGCCGAGATGATCAGCGATTTTTTGCATAGTGACCTTTTTAGCCATATATAACCCTCCAGAGAATGTCATCAAATTTATGTAGTACTAACTTTAAGGCTGAGAAGTTTCTGATGTTCCTGCCCGCGCTTCCTTCCATTTTGCATTCAATTCGTCAAAAGCCTTTTGTAAATCAGGCGCAGCCAGTAACTCCTGAATGTAATCCCCGGACCAAAAGGACAGCTTGGCTCTATTCGCCAGATCGATGAACGCATCACTTTGTACGGTAGCATCAAGTAGCTTAGGCTTATAAGATAAAAACTCACGGTACTGCGACATAGAGGAATTCAAGCTTCCATCAGCCGGAAGGAATCCCCAGTCATCCCGATAGGAAGTCTCCTTTACAAAAAAATTCAACCACGCCATAGCAAGCTCTTTGTTCTTGGTGTATTTACTAACCCCCATGAACCAATCTGGATTGATCGGTGCATAATGAGTGCTGCCATTATCATAAGGAAACGGGAAGAATCCTATATCATCCGGTTCAGCCCCCACATCAAGGACTTGTCCAATCGTCCAATTCCCCAGTAAATACATTCCTGCTTGACCTTTAGCTAGCCTAGTCTTTGATATCTCCCAATTGTTCGAGAATAGTTCATCTTCTACGTAGCCTTTACCAATTAAGGTTCGAGCAATGGAAATTGATTTCCCCCACTCATTATCAAGCTGCCATGGGCTATCCTCATTTACCATATTATTTAGATACTCTGGATTGCCTGTCATATAGTTAACCAGACTGTTCCCCCATTCACGTAAAGGCCAGACGGCCCCATAATTCATATATAGGGGGATAATACCCGCTTGTTTTAATTTCGCACAAGCTTCGTAGAATTCATCCAGTGTCTTCGGAACAGTAGTTATCCCTGCTTTTTCGAATGCCCTTTTATTATAGACAATCCCAACCGTAGTAGTCCCAGTGGACAGCCCATAACGTTTCCCGTTATACGTAGCAAAAGAAGTGAAACGCTCACTAGCAGCGGTTTCTTCATCCAGCGGTTCGAAAAAATAATCCAGCTCCTTTGCCGGAAGATTCACCGGAAGCAGCAGTACATCACCGGCATCTTTCGTGGACAGCCGTACCAGAATATCCGTTGCATAATTGGACAAACCTTCAAATTCCACATTGGCTTCGGGGTATCTCTGTTTAAACTGGTCCGCGTATCCTTGAAAAGTTCCGTTCTCAATCAGATCTATTCGATTGGTCATCATGACTATGGTGCCGGACAAGTCAGACATCACCTCGTCTCCAACTGGAGGCGGAGTGGATTGCGCCTGCTTATTGTTATTGGCACAGCTACTACTCAATAACACCAAGAGAAGTAACAGTATGGTTCGCATAGTCCATTCTAATTTCAACCCCTTCAACGGACAGCCCCCTCTTATTTCGTTACTCAGGTAAGCCAATCATTTCCGGCTCCAGTAATGGCAGCGACAAAATAACATCGGTCCCTCGTCCAAGCTCACTATATACCTGGATCCCAAATGCCGCTCCATAATGAAGACGCACTCGCTGCTGTACATTTTTCATGCCTATGCCCCCGTTAATGCTTTTCTTAGGAGGACTTTCGTTCTGCAGCCCATCATTCAATTTCTCCAAAGTCTTCTCATCCATTCCGATACCGTCGTCTTTGATATGAAACAACAGCATTTGCTCTGTAATCTCACAGTGGATGCTTAAATGCATTTGCGGCTTATTATCATCTAAGCCATGATAAGCAGCATTCTCAATGATGGGCTGGAAGACCAGCTTGATAATAGAGTAATTATCTAACGCCTTCGGCACATCAATATCCAGCAAAAACCGGTTAGGATAACGATAGTTAAGCAGCTCAACATAATTACGCACATATCCAAGCTCTTGCTTCAATGTCGTATTACCGCTCAGATCACTTGTACTATACCGTAGCAGTTTGCCCAGAATAGAGATCATATCCGCAGCTTCGACATCATCATTCAGCTCAGCGGTCATTCGGATCGACTCCAGTGTGTTATAGATAAAATGAGGATTGATTTGGCTCTGCAGCGCATGAAGCTCTGCTTCCTTTTTCTGTTCTTCTATGCGGTAGATATCCTGAATTAGCTGCCTGATTCGGGCTAACATACGATTGAATTGATGCCCCAGCAGACCAATTTCGTCACGCCGTTTAACTCTGAACATCACATCCAGATCGCCACCCTGAACTTTTTTCATCAATTGAATCATTTGAGTCAGCGATTTAGTAAGGGCAACGGAAAGAATAATCGAAATAATTAACGCCAGTACAATGATACTTAATGTAGCAGCAAGTGTTGTATTACGGGTCACCTTCACATCACGCATCAGTACATCAACAGGTATAGAGATAATTACCTTCCAATTGGTTTTGGCAGAACCAGAGTATATATTTAAGCGCTCTTTTCCGTTGACTGTATCATAGAAGCTTCCAGAAATTCCCCCAACTCTTTTGAACAAGTCTGAATCAGAAATATCTGTGGCCAGCAGCTTCTTGTCGCTGTCGTAGATGACCATTCCTTTCTCATCCACAATCAACGACTTCCCATGGGTGACTTTATCCAGCTCCGTAACTTGATTCTCCAAATTGCTAATATTCGCTTCAACCGCAATCAGCCCGATTGGATTTAACAAGCCATCCACGATTTTGCGAACAACGGTAAAAGCATATCGGGTGCTCTGCAGATTACTTGTATACGCCTGAGTACCGAACAATAATGCTTCTCCGCTGGAATCCTTAGTCTGCTGGCTCCAGTATTTATAGCTTTGCTCGAGATCGAGCCGTACGCCACCATCCTTCGCAGAATAATAACCATTTCCGTAAGCGTCAAAAATATAAACCGAGTTCGCGCCTCGCTTAATATTGTTAATAAACGAAATGTTGCCCTCTATCCCCCGTTGAATGGACAACAGTAGATCAAAATCACCGGGTGATAAAGTAGCACTCCCAGTTGCGCCTCCCATAATCTTTTTCTGCTCATGGTAGCGGTTTGAACGTATTAAATTAAGTTTGATATCATTCACATAGGCGGGCATAGATGAAATACGCTTCATATCTTCGATATAATCGTCTACTCCATCCATCATTTGATCGATTAATTTCTCAGAATAAGCAATAGTGTTCCCCTGAATAGATTCTGAGTAGCTCTTGAAGGTAAATACACTGATGAAGGATAGCGGGAGGGTAATGATAATTAAAAAGACGAGGAGCAGCTTGCGTTCCATGCTCATGTCCCCGATAACGGACCACCAGCCAGAGATGCGTCTACCTTTCATTTGGTCCTTCTCCTTAATACTTTTTACCTAACTTGTTATTAAATTATAACAAATACCTAACAAAGTTATTATACGGTGTAGTTCTTCATTACACAACAACAAACCGCCTCTTCATGTTGAAGAAGCGGTTTTGTTAGGTAAACAATTTAGAGATTAGTGATGAATCCACTCATTTTATAGTGAATAATGACAGCTTGTCCTTCAATTGACCTGAAGCACTTTCCAGCTTGCCAGATAATGAAACGAGTTGATCACTTACATTTTGCTGTTCATTACTGAGGGAAGCTACTTCTTCGGAAGTTGCTGAAGACTGTTCTGCTACGGCGCTAACATTCCCCATAGCCTCTGACAACACACCTTGTGAATGATTCAGACTGCTAATCGCTGTTGTTACCGATTCTAAGCTTGTTATGAATTCATCCATCTGTCCTTTTACGGACAAGAAGATATCACTTGTACTCTTCACAGAGCTTACTTGTTCTTTAAACAGTGGTGCTACTTCGGATAATACAGCTTCCGTTTCGTTCATTTCCGCCATGATCTTATCCGTAATTCCAGCAACAAGGGCAATAGATTGCTTCGATTGGTCAGCAAGCTGCCGCACTTCACCCGCAACTACCATAAAGCCCTTACCAGCTTCTCCTGCACGAGCGGCTTCTATTGTCGCATTTAATGATAAAATATTCGTCTGCTGCGTGATACTCTTCATCACATCCAACACCTTAATTACGGAGAATACGGTCTCCTTCAGGTGGTTGACACGTTCGACAAGCGCACTTGTTTTTTCTCCAGTGCGGCTGGTCTGATCCAGCAGGTCCGTTAATTGCTTAGCACCTTGAGCACTAGCTTCACCAACCCCACGTGCTGCTTCATCCATTTCAGTGTTGGCATAAATCACAGTCTGCATTTGCGTAGCTATCACATCTGTAAGCTCATTACCACGTTCAGCTTCGAGCGCCAGGCTGCCTGCCCCACCGGCAATTTCTTCCGTAGCGGCTGCGATTTCCTTCGCAGAAATAGCTGTCTTACGTGAGGCTTCACCAAGCTCACCAGCGGTCTCCAGCACATCCCGAGCGGTTTCTGTCGTTTGCGATACAAGCTCAGTAATACGCTCCATCATCACGTTAAAGGAAGCTGACAGCTGGCCAATTTCATCCTTAGATACATATTCTGTACGTACACTAAGATCACCACCTGCACCTTGTACCATAAGATCCTTCAAGCGAGCTAGAGGACGAGCAATCATACGCACCATCCAAATCCCGATTACTATGGCTAGAAGAGCCGCGCCAGCAGCCGCAATAAAAGTAGTCAACAGAATCGGACGTGCTTCTTTCACTAGCTCATCTGTTGGGACTACCCCTGCCAACTTCCAATCCGCCCGGATCATTGGATTAAAGACAGCAAGGATTTCTTCCCCGTTTGTATCTTTTTCATCCAAACTCTTGTTATCTTTTTTACTTGCCTGAATAAAAGCAAACTCTGAAGGTTTACCATCGTCTTTTGAATCCGAAGAAGCTACTACGGTTCCATCAGGAGTGACAAGTTGAATTCGAGAGCCATCTCCCAGCTGGACACTTGCGAATGATTCCTCCAGCAATGTATTCTTCAACACAAGGATGACTATGTATCCTGTACCTGAGCCCAGGGTTTTGAGAGATCTTGCCATAGCAATATTTTTGTCTCCATCACCTTGAACAGCTGTAGAGAACCATATGTTCTTGGCCGCATCACCATCACCTTTAGAATAGTAGGATTCATAAGATGCAGTGTTGTCGACAATCTTCTTATACCATTCTTGTTCTCTAATGTTATCTAACTTAATGCCGCCACTGCCACTTGTAACAATGTCTTGATCAGGTGACTCCGGGATCAAAGAAACACTAAGAATATTAGAATCCGTTGTAATCTGACTGGACAACTTTTTACTTACTGCGCTTGTAGCTTCAAATTTCTCATAGGAAGATTGTGCAGTCACTAAAGACTTCAAATCTTCTTGCATCTGCGCATCAAAATAAAGCTGTAAAGCCAAGTTCTCGTACTGCTTCAAAGTAATATCTAACTTCTCTGAGGTCTGAATAATAGTCTGACGGTAGGCTTCCGATACGTTGTTCTTAATTGTCTTCTTGGCTTTTGAATAAGATAGCAGTCCAAGTGCCATTACCACAATTACAATTGCACACAAAAATATCAGGAATATCTTCACGCCAACAGATTCCATAGGATTAACTCTTTTGATCTGTCCCCGTAAATCTATTCCATTCTTCAAATTAAACTTAGGTGTCTTGCCTGCCCCTTCAATCTTGCTTGTTTCCTTCTTTCCTGTAATCGCCGATTTCTTATTCTTTTTATTCATGCTAAACCTTCTCTCATTATGCTTTTCACTAATACTATCTTGATCAGGATCCCCCATCTTGATCACCTACCCGCTAATATTAGAATACGCATGAAAGCGTTAACCAATATATATATCGGCGTATTAGGTCTTTTTCCTTAGCTTTACGAGACTTTTTTTACAACTTTTAACCTATGTATGTTTAATCATAATAAATAGCTTGTTGGACCTCCTCCCTTGGATATATTTGTTAATCCCTAATATATATAACTTATTGTTCGCTTTGTCAAAAAGAAAAACAGGGAGGCTCTTGGATGACCAAAAGCTTCCCTGTTTTTTATTAAAACTTCTTCTTACGCATCATATCAAAGTATGCAACTGGTTGATCTACCTTCATGCGAATAGGTTGCAGTGGATGACGGGCGGCATCAAGCGAATTGCCTTTCTCATCCCATATTTCGCCAACCGTTTGCTTGAAGAACGTATCGTTAGGTCCAAAGAATTCTACTTCCTGACCTGGCTTAAAGTGATTGCGCTGTTGAACTAGTGCCGTACCACTTTCAGCATCGTATTCAATTACAAGTCCGGCAAAATCATACGGAGCTGCTTTTTCTTCAGGCTCATAGATATGATCTTCATGATCCGGAGTATCATAGAAGAATCCTGTGTTTAGCGGACGGTTAGCCGCTTTGTTAAGCTCATCCAGCCATTCCTGCTTCAATTCATACCCTTCCGGATCTGCCATATAAGCATCAATGGCTTTACGATATGCATTTACGACAGTAGCCACATAGTGGATTGACTTCATTCGCCCTTCGATCTTGAAGCTGTCGATGCCCACTTCAATCAGTTCAGGTATACTTTCCAGCATACACAGATCCTTAGAGCCCATGGAGAAGGGATTATCTCCTTGCTGATGCAGTGGAATCTGAGTTACACCTGGAAGCAGAGGAGCTGGAGATTTCGCTTCAGCCTGCTCTTCCTCAGACACCCAAGTCCCTTCCGGACGTGCATCCTCAAACAAATCATATTTCCAACGGCAAGACTGGCAACAGCCCCCGCGATTGGAATCACGGTCGGTGAAATGGTTGGACAATACACAACGACCCGAATATGAGGAGCACATGGCACCATGGATGAAGCTTTCGATTTCAATGTCGACATGTTTTTTAATCTCAGCAATCTCTTCCAGGCTTGTCTCACGGCCCAAAACAACACGCGGAAGCCCCTCTTCTTTCCAGAAGGACACCGCTTGCCAGTTCAATGTAGACTGCTGTGTACTCAAATGCACTTCAAGTCCAGGCACTAACCGGCGTGCTGTATCTACAATGATTGGATCAGCTACGATAATAGCAGCAATGCCAGCTTCATATAAGTTACGCAGGTATTCTTCAATTCCCGCGACATCTTCATTGTGAGCATAAATGTTTGTTGCAACAAATACCTTAGCGCCATATTTCTTGGCGAATTCAACACCTTCGCGCATTTCCTCGAAGCTGAAATTATCTGCGCCGGAACGCAAGCCGTATTGTTGTCCTCCGATATAAACAGCATCCGCACCATAGTGTACTGCGAACTTCAATTTTTCCAAATTACCAGCCGGAGCGAGGAGCTCCGGTTTGTCCAGACGGTAACGTTTGCCCTTATATTGCGGCTTTGTCATGGTTCCCATTCCTGTTCTCCCCTCCATCGCCCCACAAAGCTAAGTCACATGCTATAAAATGCTGTCCTAATCTTCGTGGGGACCTATAACCTCTTTATTTTTGTCAAACTTAATATACTTGCTCTTTATAGAAAAATCCGAAGCTTAACTCCCGTTCAGGGTCCTGCACCGTTCTGATTACATCCATCCATTCCTCATCGAAGGCATAACCTTCCGGATCAGCCGCATAAAGATCTATAGCTTTACGATAAGTCTTCACAACCGTCACATTATACGCTATCGATTTCAAGAGTCCCTCAATCTTAAGGCTGTGTATACCTGCAGCCATCAGAATATGCAGATCCTCCAAAATACAAATATCATCCGAGCTCATAATATGAGTGCCGTTCTCGTCTTCATAAATCGGGAATTTCTGGTCATCTCGTTCTTCCTCAATCAGAAATAGTCCGCGTTCCTTCCCGAGACTTCCTCCATCACTAGGACGGCCTTGATGTGACATATAGCTTTCAACAAGCTTCCGCTTGGAATGGTATATATTAGTCATTCCATGAACCTGCACCTGTGCCTCAATCTCCAAAAGCGGAACCATTTCCGTCATTTCATCCATATTCAGCTCACGGGCCAGCACGACACGAGAAGCCCCCTTGCGTCCCCAATAATTCGCGGTCGCATAGTTGGTGGAAGTCATTTCCGCATTCCAGTGCAGCTTCATTACTGGCGCTTCTTTCTTCACTGTGGTTAACACAGCTGGATCCCCGAATTCAACACCATCAATGCCAAGCTCACCTAAAGCCTTCACATAGTCAGGAAGCTCATCCAGCAGACGGTTAGACATCAGCCCACCCAAGCTTGCATACACTTTGCAGCCTCGCGAATGCGCCATTTCTACGACAGTCGCTGTATCCTCCAGAGAGAAATGTCCAGCAAGCCGCATCCCGAAACGGTCATCCCCAATGAGCAGCGCATCTGCTCCGGCATCCAGCAGAGCAGCAGCTTCCTCTAAGGACGCTGCCGTCACCAGCAATTCCGGTTTGTTAGTCATGTTGTACCTCCTACTTGTACAGTTATTTCAACCGCACCACTCTTCATTTTAATAGTTTACTTCGATTCTTGCTTGCTTTTTTCGATATTGGCTAAATGTTCCTTGTAGGTCTTAGCAAACAAATGGCCCTGTGTACCATCTTTTTTGGTCACATAGAAATAATATTCAGAAGCTTCTGGTTCGAGTGCCGCCTGAATGGACTCCAGCCCCGGATTACTAATAGGTCCCGGAGGAAGTCCAATATTCTTATACGTATTATATGGATTATCAACTTCTAAATCTTTATACAAAAGTCTTTCCTTCTGCTTATTGAGTAAATATTGAACGGTAGCGTCAATCTCCAGCTTCTGTTCTTTCTTTAGGCGGTTATAAATAACCCCAGCCACAAGCGGACGTTCACTATCCACCACAACTTCCCGCTCTACCAGCGAGGCTACGGTTAACAGTTCATGCAGAGACAATCCACGCGTTTCTAGCTTTTGCTGCCAGTCGGGAATCGTATCCAGCTTCTTCTGGAACTGATCCAAAAGTGCTTCTACAACTTCCTGGGGCGTGCTATCCTTGGCCAGTTCATAGGTTTCGGGAAATAAATATCCTTCAAGACGGTGGCGAAGATTCTTATCCTGCGGGATACCCAGAATATCAATCCCCTTCAAACCTGCACCAGTATCCATAATTTCAAGAAAAGTAGCCGCATCCTGATTCCAAGCTTCAGCGAGCTTCTTAGCGATCTGCTCAGCAGTATATCCTTCGGGGATGGTAAAGACCACAGTTTCTTCCTTAACTACATCACCTGCATTTAATCTCGCAATGAGTTCATCATAGCTGTCACCCGGCTTAGCGATATAAGTACCTGCTTTGAAGCTAGAACCTTCTTTAGTCCATTTCAAATATCCCTTAAAAAAAAGACTCTTACGGATAATGCCATTCTGCTCAAGCAGATCAGCAATCTCCGCACTTCCCATGCCCTTCTCTATCGTAAATGTTACAGCAGGACCTGCAGGCTCTACCGGCTGCATCCCGTTCCAAATGTACCATGCTCCCCCACCTCCTGCTGCTGCCAGCAAAAGAATAATGATTAACACAGTACGGATTGCGGATTTCAAGTCTGGTTCCTCACTTTCCGACTATAAAGTATAAAAGTGTATTGCCTAGAATTCAATATATATTTCCTTAAATTGATGTTTATACAGGATATTGCTCGCATTTCAAGCAAAAAGAGCGCGGAATTCTCCGCCCTCTTCCGTGCCCATCATAAATGTAACGTACATGTTTAAGATTTATTCAGCGCCATCTGCTGGAAAAGTCATCTCATCGTATAGCTCAGAGATGTCTTCCCACTCTTCATCGTCCATAATGCTCTCCAATTCCGGAAGTCCGTCAGAAGAGATAACGATACGCAGGATTTCATACTCCACGTCTTTGCCAGAGCCTTTCAGCACCGCATATCCGCGATCACCGACTTCAAATTCGGCGATAATATCGTAAATGGAAGATTTGCCTTGCTCATCTTCCAGTTCTACAGTTTCTCCGTATGCTTCTTTAAGCCGTGAAGTCCACACCGCTTGATCAGCGGATATCTCAGTCATTCTCCGATCCTCCGTCCAACTCGTCGACCAGTGTGTTGAAAGTCTCTTCGACAATCGCCCATTCCTCATCATTATCGATCATGAACAATTGAAGATCGTCGCCTTCTTCCACATAACGGAACGCGTATACCTCATCGGTTTCCTCGTCCTCGGAGTCTAGCGGAACCACCATCATATACTTAGCGTCCGAGCCATCAACCTCAAACTTCATAATGACCTCGAATTCCTCTTCATTACCTTCCTCATCGGGAATATAGATAATTTCCGGTTCTTCCTCTTGGCCAATCTGTTCGTTTGTCATATCCTCGCACCCCTCACCTTTTACTGTTAGCATCCAAAAAATTTTGCAAAATCAGGGCTGCAGCCATTTTATCCACAATCCCCTTGCGTTTCTTCCGGCTGACGTCCCCTTCAATCAGCACCCGCTCTGCGGATACCGTCGTCAGACGCTCATCCCAAAGGTGTACGGGCATTTCTAACTCTTCCCGTAGCTTATCAGCGAATTCAATACAGATTTCGCCCCGGGGTCCTACTGAGCCGTTCATATTCTTCGGCAGACCAACTACAATCTCTCCAATTTCGTGCTCTGCAACAAGTTCACGAATGCGTTCGAACTCATTACCCGTACCTCGGCGCTCAATCGTTTCAAGAGCTTGTGCCGTCCAGCCAAAAACATCGCTTGTGGCTACACCGATTCTACGGTCGCCGTAATCTAAACCTAACTTTTTCTTCATTTCGGATTGTCCACCCTGTGATTGACGAGATAGAATCTAACCAGCTCTTCAATCAGCTCATCACGTTCTTTTCTCCGGACCAAACTTCTCGCATTGTTATGGCGCGGAATGTAAGCCGGATCTCCGGAAAGAAGATACCCTACGATCTGATTGATCGGATGATACTCTTTCTCCACCAGTGCATCGTATACTGCTAGCAATATTTCCTGGGGAGAAGCTTCCTTTTCGTCGCCCTTCACATTGAATTTGACCGTTTTGTCCATGGAGTCCATTTGTGACACCTTCCTTCTGCAAAATCGCCTTTTGGGACGGCTTCGCAAAGTTGCTACTGTGCAGCTCGCTTGCTTCCTTTATCATAACATATTCATGCCCCAACGAGGAAATCCTGCCCGTTATTAACGCTTTTTTTGGCATTTTCTCTACAAAAATTATGATATTTTTGGCTTTTAAGCTATTGTCAAGCACAATTCTTCATGAATAATCTAACATCCTGCTAATAAAGAGTAGCGGTACTGATATCAAACTCTCAGTACCGCTATGTTTTCTCGTAATACGTTTAGTTAGAGAAATGGTTTCGTAATTTTAACTTAGGCTAAGGAAGCTACCAATTCTTCAGCCTTTGCCAATGCTTCGTTTAGCTTAGAAGCATCTTTACCGCCGGCTTGCGCCATATCTGGACGCCCGCCACCGCCGCCGCCGCAAACCGCTGCGATTTCTTTAACGAGTTTACCAGCGTGGAAACCTTTCTTCACAAGGTCTTGCGGTACAGATACTACAAAGTTCACCTTATCATCCATCGCCGCACCTAATACAAGCACTGCATCCGGAAGCTTGGATTTCAATTCATCCGCTGTAGAACGCAAAGCATCCATATTGCCTGCTTGAACAGCAACAGCCAGGAGCTGCGTACCTGCGCCAACTGTCTTCACACTGCTTGTAAGTTCAGCAGCAAAAGTAGCGCTCAGCTTGGATTGCAGAGATTCATTCTCACGTGAAAGCTCACGCACCTGGTTATGCAGCGCTTCGATCCGTTTCGGAACGTCATTCAGAGAAGACTTGAGAAGGCCTGCTGATTGTTTGAGCAAATCTAGCTGGCTTTCAGTGAACTGGTAAGCGTAACGTCCGGTAACTGCCTCGATGCGGCGCACTCCGGATCCAATGCCACTTTCGCTAAGCAGCTTGAAAATTCCGATTTGCGACGTGTTGGATACATGACAACCACCGCAAAGCTCAAGACTGTAATCGCCCACTTGAACGACACGGACGATATTACCGTATTTTTCACCAAAGAGCGCCATTGCTCCCATTGCTTTAGCTTCATCAATCGGCTTGTTCTCAATCACTACATCTAGACCGCGCCAGATTTGTGCATTTACGCG
Source organism: Paenibacillus sp. FSL L8-0333 (assembly GCF_037965665.1). NCBI lineage: Bacteria > Bacillati > Bacillota > Bacilli > Caryophanales > Paenibacillaceae > Paenibacillus > Paenibacillus sp. FSL L8-0333. The sequence goes on along the minus strand of NZ_CP150186.1, from coordinate 1,792,295 downwards.
ATGTTCGATATCGCTCAGTTCTTCTGGAGTAATCGCTCCAAAATGGGAGAAGTCAAACCGCAAACGAGCACCTTCCACTAAAGATCCCGCTTGATTAACATGCCCGCCAAGAACTTCTTTAAGCGCTTTGTGCAATAAATGGGTAGCTGTGTGGTTCTTCACGATATCTTCACGCTCTGCACGATCCACTTCCGCGCGAACGGATTCGCCCACTTTCAATTCTCCCGCTTCCACAGTTACCAAATGTACGTGTTGGCCGTGCGGCGCTTTAAAGAGTCCTTTTACCTTAGCCGTAACTGAACTCCCAGTAAGCACACCGGTGTCACTTACTTGTCCGCCGCTCTCAGCATAGAACGGTGTTGCTTCAAGAATAACTTGGCATTCTGCGCCTTCGCCGGCGACATCTACCAATTCATCACCCACAACAATAGCCAGGATTTTCGACTCTGTTACCGAGTCATTATATCCAACAAATTCACTTTTAACCGTCAGGTCTGCTAGTGCGCCTCCCTGAATCTTCATGCTGCCGCCATCATGACGTGCAGCTCTTGCACGGTCACGTTGCTCCTGCATAGCCGCATCAAAACCTTCACGGTCTACAGTTAATCCTTGCTCCGCTGCGAAATCTTCGGTCAAGTCAAATGGGAATCCATAAGTATCATATAACTTAAATGCATCGGCTCCAGCAATATTGCTGAGACCCTCTGCTTTTGCTTTAGCACTGATCTCACCCAAAATAGCCAATCCGTCAGACAATGTTTCGTGGAAACGTTCTTCTTCAGTACGAATAATCTTTGCGATATATTCGCGGTTGTCCACAACGGATGGATAGTAGACACCCATAATTTCGCCAACGGTTTCAGTCAGCTCATACAGGAATGGACGATCCAGACCCAAGGTCTTTCCGTACCGAACAGCACGGCGAAGCAAACGGCGGATAATATAACCGCGTCCTTCATTAGAAGGAAGTACTCCATCCCCTACTGCAAAAGTAACGGTACGCACATGGTCAGCGATTACTTTAAGCGCGATATCCTGCTCAACGTTATCTTTATAAGTTACACCCGCGAGTTGTGCTGTCTTTTGAATAATAGGTTGGAACAAATCAGTGTCGAAGTTGGAATCTACATCCTGTAGAATGGATGCAAAACGCTCCAAACCAGCACCTGTATCAATGTTTTTATTCGGAAGCGGCGTATAGCTGCCATCCTTGTTATGGTTAAATTGTGAGAACACCAAGTTCCATACTTCCAGCCAACGTTCATTTTCTCCGCCTGGATACATTTCCGGATCGCTCATATCACTGCCGTAAGCTTCTCCGCGGTCATAAAAGATTTCCGAGCAAGGACCGCATGGGCCTTCGCCAATATCCCAGAAATTTTCGTCGCCCAGCTTAATGATGCGTTCAGCAGGCAGGCCAACCTTTTCATTCCACAGCTTAAATGCCTCTTCATCCTCTGCGTACACCGTTACGGAAATACGTTCCGGGTCAAAGCCGATCCACTCTTTGCCGGTTAGGAACTCCCAAGCCCATGTGATAGCTTCTTCTTTGAAATAATCACCGATGGAGAAGTTACCCAGCATCTCGAAAAACGTATGGTGACGGCGTGTCTTACCCACATTCTCAATATCATTGGTACGAATACATTTTTGTGAGTTGGTCAGGCGCGGATTTTCTGGAACCTCCCGGCCATCGAAGTACACTTTCAAAGGTGCCATACCCGCATTGATCCACAGAAGCGAAGGATCGTTGTGAGGAACGAGGGACGCGCTTGGTTCAATCTTGTGACCTTTACTTTCAAAAAACTTAAGCCATTTGGAACGAATTTCACTTGCTTTCATAATTTACAGCTCCCGTCTCATCTTTTTACTTCGGCATTTACACCGGAAATTACAAAATACCTAAAAAATAAAAACAAAAAAACGCCCCTGAATAATTCAGGGACGATTAATATCGCGGTACCACCCTGGTTATCGCCTTGACCCCACTCATGGGACAATTGCAGACGATCGCCTTGTCGCGGCTGATAACGGGCGCCCCCGGTGAGCATTGATCTCACACTCCGAAATTAGCTTTCCACCGGCCTGTCTTCAAGGTTCTCACAGCCATTACGAAACGTTTCGTAAAGGAACCTTTTCTCTGACCAAGCCATCCTCCGGTGTACTTCATTTTCATCAACGATTTGTCCGATTTGCATTTTAACATTTCAAGTATAGCCAGTGCCCTTGCTTCTGTCAATCTGGGGATGGGCGAATGTGAAGAATAACACATGATTTTTGTAACAGTAAACTTGGCCTCAAAAAGGATATAGTGAAATCTAAGGTTAATTTGGAATATTTTGTATTCAGGAGGACTGCCGTTGATGCTTCACTCCAAGGAGTTCAATCCATCATCGATTTTTGAAGCAAAGCCTACACACTACCTTTTTATAGCGAACCTGATTTTTATTCATATTATCTTTACTCTTGCGGTTAATCTTATCCTTTTTGAGCATGGATATTTAAGTTTTATCGCCAAAAACACAAACCACTGGATCAATGAAACGTTAGCCGCCAATCTAGTTGGGCTTCTCTTAGAAGTAATTATTTTTTTGATTCTGATAGCTAAAGTTTCGCCCCGGGATTTTGGGTTAAAAATAGAAAAATTACGAGCTGGACTGCTGGGCACCTTTCTGTTTTGGCTCGCTATAAATATAGTAGATTTGTGTATGGTACACTTGAATCACTCAGAGCTAACGCTTAACAATAATATCTTCAGTCATTCAAATTTAGTTTTCGGTGAAATTCTAGGTCAAATCTTCGGAAATGCTTTATTGGAAGAAATCTTATTTCGCGGCTTCCTGCTCGTTCAAATCTATTTATGCTTAAAAAAAATCAACAACAAGACTACACGGATGATCACGGCAATGCTGATTTCACAATCGATCTTTGCTGCCATACATATCCCAAACCGGATTTACTCAGGATTAGTTGGAATGGAGTTTGTTTATGATTTTATCATGCTTCTAATTCTAGGAGTTATATTCGCTCTACTCTATATCTTAACCAAAAATCTATTTTTCGTGATCGGCGTTCACTCATTAATGAATATTCAGATAGTGTTTTGGAATAGCAATTTCACGTATACGGCAACTTTATTATGTGTGTTATTACTGACCTGTCTTTTGCTTTGTATAAAAAGGAAAGAGTTTCGCGCGCAGCAACATCAGGCGGATATGGAGCTCTGATAATTAGAACTTTAATTACTCACAAAAAGAAGTTCCACCCTTTAAGCTGGAGGAACCTCTTTCATTATTATATTATTTCTATTAATTCGCACCCTCTGCAATAGCCTTATAAGCAGCTAAATCCGTATAAACTTCCTCTTTAAGCGGATTGCGTTTATGCTTGATAATTTTATAGAAATGATAACCAAACACTGCAATATTAGCAGCTAAAGATAATGCACTTACTACCCACAGAGCGGTTTCACTATGAGAGGATTGTACAGAGAACTTTGACTCGCCAACAAACGCCGGGAATGACATCGTAAACATCATCCAAATCGCCAAAGTCTGTGCACGATGCTGCAGCCATGCCCCTTTTTTGAAGAAGAACGCCGGGATGGTACAAGAAATCAACAATGCTGCACCTGCATAGAAGGAATGGTCAGAAACTGCATTATATACATAGGCAAAGTTCCAAATGTCATAAGCAATGATCCAGAACCAAAGCTGGTCAGGCCACAACATATCTTTACTCTTATCTTTACTGATCACAATTCCCATCCAACCAGAAATCGTAATAATGTTCAGAATACCTGCGATCCCGTTCATAATGTTCCAAGGACCACCTACCATCATTACGCCATCCACCATACCTTGCAAGCTGTACACTTGGAAATCACGAATAACTGCTTCAAGAATGTTAACTGCAAGGATAATAGCCGGGAACATTAATATATATTTATTTTTGTCCCATCCTTTAACATAACGGATAGCCATAAACCCTATACATCCTGCCAAAGCAGAATATACTTTTACCCAGTGAAACCATGTTCCGGTACTAGAGCCTTCGCCTGCCGTATTCGGCCAGACCGCTATGGTAAGAACAATAGGGACAACTATAAACAGAATGATTGAGAACCACTTGCTCTTCCGTGCGATTTCATTTACAAACATTAATCCTGCTAGTACTACTAACCACATTAGCGCAGAGTACCAGGGAATCGATTCGAATAAAAACATTTTTTACTCCTCCTTGTAGTTTGGTGTATATAATCTGTGTCTCAGGTCCAATATAGTACATCCCTCTTTGAACGATCAAATCGCTTAAAACGTTGATTTATCAGTGTTTTTTTAGTTTCATTTCAAGTTGAGTTTACACAACCATAGCACTAGGATTCGCCAAAGTTTCTACCTTTCTTCTGAGCAATCTATTAGAATGCATGTCTACAGAACTATATACTGCAAACCTAACTTGAATGTAAAAAAAACCTTGTCGACAAATTTCTTTGTGGACAAGGTTCCTCTTTACTATTATTTAAAAGAATCGTTCAACCAAGTGTTTCGCATATACAATACAATTCTCAAGTGTAGGGAAGTTCATGATTTCTCCAGCTAAATAGATATTGTTGTTCCCCTGCATCTGATCAACCCGTTCATAAAACCCCTCATGTAGCGCATCAGAATCCACATGAGGGAAATGCTTCCAACGCTTCATCATATACAGTCGAATGCTCTCTCCGCCCAGCTCGCGAAGTTTATTTTCTACCGTCTCTCGCATTTCCAGATCAGTCATAGCTTCATTCTCTGCTACATAAACCGTAACTAGATCCGTAGTTCCCATATCTGCCCACCGATAGTACCATGCCATCATATGCCCTTTACGTTCAGGGTACATATTCCGGGGGATATAGCCAGAAAGCTCCGGCAGCCCTTTCACTCTGTAGGCATATACCCTAAACCATTCATACGTTATACTCGCTAATAAGGTTTTGTCCTCACTGGACAGGCTAACTGTATCGCCCATTTGCTCTAAAGCTGCTGTATAAATGACCTTGTCAAAATAAAAGATGTCCTGACTCGTCTCTACTCGAACCTGTCCATCTTGTTCTTGCTCCATAAAAAGCACTTCACAAGTCAGGCGGAGATCGTTCACTTGGTCGGCCATTCGTCTTATCAGTTCAGTAACACCCTTAGGCCAGGTTATCATATGCGTAATTTCAATAAACGACAACAGATTATCATAGCTTAGAAATTTCAACACATATGCAGCGGGCACATTATGGATACTACCGAATCCAAAAGTATTAAAATAATGCATGTAGACCTGTTCAAGGACAGACAGCTTATTCTCTGCACACCACTGTGAAAATGGCTGACATAAATCTGGTGGTAAGTGAAGAAATCCCGGTTCTTGGAGAGACTCATAGCGTTTTAGAATATCCGGCAGTCGTTTGAATTCTTGTGTAAACGCCTCTATCTGCTCCATGGGAATCTGTGAAGTTTTCCTCCCATTATTATCAAAAAATCCACGTTCTAACAATGGTCCCCTATCCATAAGATCAAAATCTCTCATTAAATCCATCGTATGTTTATAGGTGGGCAGGCCGATTAGCGTCCCCATTTCATAACTTTTTCCTTTGTACTCAATAGAATGACACTTTCCTCCTACTCTGTCCGACTTCTCCATGAGGGTAATGTGGGTATAACCTTTTTTCGCTAATTCGTAAGCAGCTGTAACCCCAGAAATCCCTGCACCGATGATCCCAATTCGGTCTTTATTCTTCGTGTTTGTCATCATCCGTTATCTCCTTGTAAATAACCATAATGGCAAAGTTTCTCGTTGTCCCGTATAGGCAAGTGCGACATCCGATGGTATTTTACCTTGATTAGGTCCATCTGTAATTTGCCTGCTGAAGTTGTAGGTTCTCAAGTATTCATGTAAGCGCTTTTCTAAAATTTCAAAAGAATCTATCGTATCATCTACCCAAGCCTGCTGGTAGAATTCTTTGGTCAACACCGCCGCAAATTGCTGCAAGGGCTGAAATATCTCTGTTTGGTCTACCGTTATAGCTACTTGATTAATATTGTTCTTATGTAAAAATTCACTATATTTATGTTTTCCTCTGTCCCAGTTCGTAATGAATTCACGGCTTTTGTTCGTAACCAGATTATCGATATGAAAATCTAATGTCTTCATCAATGGGAGAACTTTCAGATGCATAAAATCTATAAAATGAATGGTAGACTTACGATTGTATAGCTTAACTAGACCTAGTCTGGAGTAGGCATCATAAATTACATATTGATATACCTTTCCGACCCTCGGGAAAACTCCCAAATAGCTGATACTCTGCTGACACATATACCCGGGATGAGCATTTATCGGATTCTTCATCTTATAATCTAGTGTTTTCCGTTTCTCTTTAAATCCTTTAGTGAGAGTGGATTGTGCGCCATCCCTCTTCTTTGCTTTGATTTGATTGGCGTAAGCTTCACGCTCTATTCGTTTATTTAGTCCGTTTCGACGTAGTACATTATAAATACCCGATTCCCCTATTTGCATACCTTCATCTTGCAGTTCATAAAAGATGCGTCTAGGCCCATCCTCAGGAAATCTGGCGACGTACTGCAAAATCAATCTTTCCGTTTTCTTATCTACTTTATTAGGCATTACCGGCTTTTTTTTCTTCTCCCCAAGTCCATCCATTCCATGTTGTTGATAAGCTTTAGACCACTTATAATAGATCGTCCGGGAAATGCCAAACTCCTTACAGGTTTCGCTCACATTCTTGCTGATGGCCCCTTGCATGAGGATATGATATTTGCTGTTTGCATTCACCTATTTGCACCCCTCCTATCTTTATTTTATACATAGTTAACGTTTAATTCATTACTATTCTAAAAAAAATGGGAGAACGCTCAAAGCGTCTCACCATTCCGAACAAAATGCGTTATGTATTTCCCTGCGGAAATCTCCAAGCAATTTAGTCGTTGGCCATATGCGCAGCCACCATCTATGCCAATTTTATCTCCAAGTGGACTAAACCAAATTTCTTCTGAATCATGCAGATCCATCGTCGAAGTATGACCGAAAACAACCGTTTTGTTAGTGCTAACTACCGGATTCTTATAAAAGGGTTCTCTAATCCAGATAAAATCATAAGGGTCCTGCTGTTTCCAATCCTCAATAAATGGATTAATGCCCGCATGAACAAAAATATGTTCTTCCGTCTCATGATAAAGCGGCAATGTGCTTAGAAAGTCTATATGATGTCTATAGTCCCGCCTAATTTTTTCTTTTAGCTGCATATAATCCTTCCAGCCAAAATCCTCCTGCAAACCTTCGTAGCCCGCCTCACAATAACTCATCAGCGTATGAAATCCGCCGTTAGTAAGCCAATGGGTATCCAATTTATCATCTTCGCCGGTGAGCGCATCGCAAGCCATTTTATCGTGATTTCCTTTGAGAACTATAGCTCCACATTCTTGCTGCAGAGTCATCACTTGCTCCACAATTCCTTTACTGTCCAGCCCTCTATCCACATAATCTCCCATCAAGATAAGCTTATCCTCCGCTGGGCGATAATTCACTTTTGATAACAGTGCATTGAATTCTACATAACTTCCGTGAATGTCACTAATTGCTAATATTCTGATGATAATCGCTCCTTGCTCTAAGATGCAAAAAAAGATGTTCCCGCGGGTGTGCAGGAATATCTTTTGATGTTGGGCTTTTTATACTGAATCTATAACTAATGACTCTTCATCCGACTGTGGAAAAAAATGACGGCTTCTGACCTCATGCACCGCTTCTTGAAAACGATCGCACAAAAAGATCAGCTGGTCGATCTCTTCCTTACCGACCTTTTGCGTGATTTCACTCAAAATACCGGAATAGGATGCCATCTGCCTGCTATAAATCTGCTCTCCAAGCTCACTCAAACAGATATATACGACCCGACGATCTGTCTCGGATGTTGTACGTACTACGTAACCTTTTTCCTCCAAAGTATTTGCCATTTGCGTGGCAGTAGGTCTACTTATCTGGAGCAGGTCACTTAATTTAGAAATCATAACTCCCCGGTGCTGTTTGTCACCTTCGGTCGCTTTCTTTTGCTTCATTACAGTGTGAATGACGTACATCATAACAAACTCTCTATACGATACTACATCAATCGAGTAGGGGCGAGCAGTCAGACGCTTTATATTTTCAAGGGCTATGATAAGCTTCTGCTCTTGATTGTCATGGGTATCCATAGGGCACCTCCAATATACCTCAATCTAATTAGATTACTTACCTATTCCCAAAAAATCAAGTCAAATTCAAATTCTCTTTAAATTAAAATTTAATAATTAACCTGTTGTGCTAATTGATGAATTTGTGTATTATACATAAATGATAGTTTGGCTACCTAATTATTACGACATGAATTCCCAAACTACAATATATAGAAGTTAAAGGAGAGGAACTGCTCTGGAGCATCTCACTCAGAAAAAGAAAGTTACAATTATGATTGCTTTAATGGCGGCTATGTTTTTCGCAGCAATCAACCAGACAATTGTGGGCACAGCAATGCCCCGAATTATTGCGATGCTTGGAGGCATTGAACATTATACCTGGGTAATTACCATCTATATGCTCACCTCAACCATTGCTACCGTACTTGTCGGTAAGTTATCCGATATTTACGGAAGAAAGCCCTTCCTGTTATCAGGGATTGTCATTTTTATTATAGGTGCGTTCCTATCCGGATTGTCGACCAACATTTTTCAAATGATCACTTATCGCGGGATTCAAGGTCTAGGCGGCGGGATTCTCATGTCGGCTACCGTAACCGCTGTAGGTGATTTGTTCGCTCCAAGAGAGAGAGCCAAGTGGACTGGAATTATGATGGCGATATTTGGTTTCTCCAGCGTAATTGGTCCTACTCTTGGCGGATTCATGGTAGATCACATGGCTTGGAAATGGATCTTCTGGATCTTCTTGCCTTTCGGTATCGTGGCCTTCTTTATGATTTTGAAAATGTTCCCTAAAACAACGCGTTCTACATCTGAGTCCATTGACTATTTAGGCTCCATTTTCCTTTCCCTGACCATCGTTGCGCTCTTGCTCGGCTTTTCATGGGCAGGAACAAAATATGACTGGGGTTCTCCGGAGATTCTCGGCTTGTTTGGGGCTTCCATTCTGGGTCTGATTATCCTGATTCTGATTGAGCGTAAAGCTAAGAGCCCCGTATTGCCATTATCCTTATTTAAAAACTCCATCGTATCCATCTCAATGATTGTCGGTTTCCTGATGAATGCCGGTATGATGGGCGCAATGATCTACCTGCCCTTCTTTGTGCAAGGGGTAGAGGGCGTCTCCCCAACTAAATCTGGTTTTATCAATATGCCAATGTCACTTACTATGATTGTACTAAGTACTTTAGTGGGAAGATGGATCTCCAAAACAGGAAAATATAAACGTTATGCTCTAATGGGGATGCCATTCATGGTTGTAGCCATGATATTAATGGCCTTTATGAGTAACATTGCTACGGCTGTAGTCAGCATGATTATCTTCGGGGTTGGGTTAGGACTATCGATGCCCGTATTTACTCTAACCGTACAAAATGCTGTTGCTCCTTCAATGCTAGGTGTTGCTACTGCTACAAATACTTTATTCCGTAATTTAGGTGGAACCATAGGTATTGCCATCATGGGTACCATTATGAACTCCTCATTAACGAAAAAATTAGAGGCAGCGGTATCTTCAGGCAAAGGTCCGGATTTATCCAAACTCGATCCTGAATCCGCTAAACAGCTTTCTGCATTTATGAACCCTCAAATGTTGCTAGATCAACCTAAACTAAAGGAATTGCATGCAACACTGCCAGAGCAAATCCAGCCGCTCTTCAATCAATTGATTGAGATGCTGCGGAACGCACTGAGCGATTCCCTGACAGTTGTGTTCTTAAGTGGTACGGCGCTGTTAGTTATCGCAGCACTGCTCGTTCTGTTCCTTAAAGAGATTCCATTACGTAGTGGAGAGAAAAAAATGGAGGCACACGCAGAGGATAAAACCGGGAGTAAAAAACTCGAAAAATCTGTGCCTGCTGCACATTAATCACAAATAACCTTACATTAGAGATGTCCGTAAACAGCTTAGGCTGTGCGGCATCTCTTTTTGATAAGAAGGGCTAGGATTCGTTTGATTGATCATTCAATTCTTCGAAGTAAACGTAAACTCCGTTTAACAGCTCCATTAACGTATCCGTCTGTTCTTTGCCCATGTAATCAATCATACCTTTAAAGGTATTCCGGGATTTCGTTACGGCCATCTCAGCCAGATGCTCCCCTTTTTCCGTAAGCGTGATCTCACTAACTCGGCGATCCTGTGCATCGGAAGTACGCACCACATATCCTTGTGCAATCAGACTATTGAGCATTTGGGTAACCGTAGGAGAGGTGACTTTCAGAAACTTGCTAATCTCCGAAACCGTCTGTCCCTTCTTCCCTTCCCGTTCTTTACCAAGCTTTAAAGAAACCAACATCCGGACCTCACTTGGCTTCAAGCCCCAAATCGTAGTTTTACGCCAGTTCATTCTAGCGAATTGTTGGAAAGCCTCCATTAATCCATCCACATTCTGATATTTCTCTTCGTTCATCAGTACACCCCATAAAATCATTTAACACTAAGTATAGCCTAATATGACGTAAAAAAGAATTGATAGATGTCAGATTACCCATTTTCAAAAAATAACTAATGGGATGTATAATATAATAATCATCCTAAATTGAAAGTGGGTATTAATTTGACCTTTTCTTACTCTACCTATGACGCTCTAGGACTTGCTTCACTTGTCAAAGCACGTGAAATTTCACCTCGTGAGCTGGTCGAAGCCGCCTTTGCTCGGTTAGATGAGGTCAATCCGGTCATAAATGCGGTGGTGCGCACCCGCCGGGAAGCTGCTCTTAGAGAAGCCGACGAGATGCCTGTTCAGGATAACACTCGGCCGTTTGCTGGCGTTCCGTTTCTATTAAAGGATATTTCCCAATCTATCGCTGGCGAGCCCATCACTTGTGGGGCTATGCTGATGAAGAACAATGTCGCGCTGTGGGATTCAAATTATGTTGCACGGATTAGGAAAGCCGGCTTCATTCCACTTGGCCATACGAACACACCAGAGTTCGGCTTAAAAAACATTACAGAGAATGTCCTCCATGGACCTGCTCGTAATCCTTGGAATCTCGAATATTCTCCTGGAGGTTCGAGTGGCGGAGCCGCGGCAGCTGTTGCTTCTGGTATCGTTCCAGTAGCAGGAGCCAGTGATGGTGGTGGGTCCATCCGTATTCCCGCCTCATTCACAGGCTTATTCGGACTTAAACCCACGCGCGGGCGCACACCAGTAGGACCCGGAGTCGGCCGTCAATGGCAAGGGGCTTCTATTGATTTTGCCTTAACCCGGTCCGTTCGCGATAGCGCTGCTATGTTAGATCTGCTGCAGGTTGTGCAGCCAGAAGCCGCCTTCCAGACTCCGTTATATCCGGGCGTATATCTGGATGATCTGTTTAAGCCTACGCAACGTAAACTACGAATTGGATTTACGACTGCTTCCCCAGTAGGTACGCCTGTCTCTGAAGAGGCCGTAAATGCTGTTCACAAAACCGTGAAATGGCTCGAAGCTGAAGGACATGCGGTTGAAGAAACAGAAAGTCCTGTGAATGGCACAAGACTGATGGAGAACTACTATACGATGAATGCCGGAGAGGTAGCAGCCATGTTCGTCTCCCTGGAGAGAAATATGGGACGTTCCATAACTGCTGACGATGTCGATATCATTACGTGGGTTCTTGGTGAGACCGGAAAAAATGTTTCAGCGGCCGAATTCGTACATAGTCTGGATGAATGGGACGTTGCAGCCGCCCAAATGGCGGAACTGTTTAATCATTACGACTTATATATAACACCTACGAATGCAAACTCCGCTCCCAAAATTGGTGAATTAACGCATAAACCTGCAGAGATAGCAAAGCTGCTGCACGTAAACGAATTGCCAAAAGAAGAACAGAGCCGCTTAATTTACGAGATGTTTGAGCCAAGCCTAACCTATACACCGTTCACCCAGCTCGCAAATCTGACAGGCCAGCCAGCAATGAGTGTGCCCGTCCATAAGTCAGCAACTGGCCTGCCGCTAGGCGTTCAAGTCATGGCGAACAAAGGCCGTGAAGATTTGCTGCTTCAGCTTGCTGCCCAGCTTGAACAATCCGCTCTTTGGGTCGGCATGAATGGGAATCCGCTGTTGACCTGATCAATTAAGGGTGATGTTCACGCAGCTCAAGCTCCCCTTACTCTTTCCCGCAAATGCCATAGAAGAAAATATGGATGGCTTCCTCGATGAAGGCATCCATATCTTCCTGTTTGCTAGCTTCGTCTAGAAGTTCACCCGCATTACGCATATACATCCCCATTAGTGAAAGTATCCCTTTGGTGGATACTTTATTTGAGATTTCTCCCCGTGCTTTCCCATCCTCAACCATCTTCACCAGCACCGGCAAAATGTCATTCGCATATCGTTCCTCAATATAACGGAACATTTCTTGATCCTCAACCATAAGCTCCTTCACAGTCGCGGGAGATAAACCGCTGTAAGTTTGCCTTTCCATGGTTAGAATGTAACCAATAATCTCCTTTAGAGAATGCTCTTGATAAATGTAATCTTCAAACTCCTGAATTTCCTTCTGAACAAAGTCCTTAAAAGACTCACTAAGCAGCGCTTCCTTACTGCCAAAATAATTATAAATCGTCACCTGAGAGACTCCTGCTTCTTTCGCAATATCTGCGATCCGTAGACGTTTGGGTTCCCAGCTCTTGAGCATCTCCATAGTAGTTTTCATAATTTTGAATTTAATCTGTGCTGCTCTCTTCTCAAATCCATTCATAGCTTCCACCCTAACTTCGTTATTAAGTATGCGTATTTAAATTTAATGAAATATTCCATTTCAATTATTTCATAATTATATTGACTTCATTAACCACTAGGAATAATATAACATATGAAATATTCAATTCATATTAGTTCATTATTTTGCGGCGGGGGTGGCGGCATGCTGGTTGTAGAAGGCTTAACTAAACGATTTTCGAATGGCAAAGGAATCGAAGATGTAACATTTACCGTAAACAAAGGCGAGGTTTTTGGATTTCTGGGTCCTAACGGTGCAGGTAAATCGACAACTATACGGCATATCATGGGTTTTATGAAACCAGATCAAGGGCATGCGAGTATCCATGGGCTTGATGTATGGAAGGCACAAGGGACAGTCCAGAAGCATATTGGCTACTTACCCGGTGAAATTAACTTTTTTGATGGGATGACGGGTCTTTCTTTCCTTAAATTCATGTCAGCCATGCAGGGAATCAAAAATACTACCAAACGCGAGCAGCTGATTGAACGCTTGCAATTTGATGCCACAACTCCGATCCGAAAAATGTCAAAGGGAATGAAGCAAAAGGTCGGAATCGTCGCTGCTTTTATGCATAGTCCTGAAGTTATTATTCTGGATGAACCTACCTCGGGTCTCGACCCGCTCATGCAAAAGGTATTTATTGATCTGGTACTGGAGGAAAAATCAGCCGGAACTACCTTTCTCATGTCCTCACACAGCTTTCAGGAAATTGAACGCACCTGTGACCGCGCCGCAATTATTAAAGACGGACGGATTATCACCGTAAAAAATATTCATGAACTACAATCGATGCAACGGAAGCTGTTTGAGGTCATTTTTGCGAATAGTGAAGATGCAGTGGATTTTGCCGCCTCCGGCCTACAAGTGGAAGCTCATGAGGGAAATAGGGTCCGCATAGCTGTGCAAGGCAATTATGATCGATTCATCCGGGAAACTGGAAAATACAATATCCGCAGCATCGACGTATTCACGCAGAATCTAGAGGACATCTTCATGGACTATTATGACCGCGAGGGGGCAGTGCAATGAATCTTCCGCTCTATAAGGAAATGATGCGAGTGAACCTGAAAGGAATATTGAATTACGCCTTTGGTTCTGCCTTCTATATTCTGTTTATGATCTGGCTTTATCCAGGGATTGCGGGGAGTACACAAGCAATTGATGACCTTATTAAGGCAATGCCAGAGGGTGTGGGTAAAGCCTTTGGGTTAAATAGCGGATTTACCAGTGCTGAAGCTTTTATCTCCGGAGAATATTATGGACTTATACTAGTTCTGATTCTTTCCATAGTTTGTGTGCAAATGTCAACGCAGCTAATGGCTCGACTCGTGGATCGCGGCTCCATGGCTTATCTGCTCATAGCCCCAACTACACGGAGAAAAGTCGCCACCACGCAGGCACTTGTACTCACTACAGCTTTGCTCTTAATTATGGGTGTAACCACCCTCGCCGGATTATTAGGTAAAGCATGGTTTCTTGGCAGTGAATATGACTTTAACAGCGGTCGCTTCGCTCAGCTGAATACCGTGGCCTTTTTATTATTTTTTGCGGTAGGCGGCCTTACCTTTCTCGTGTCCTCTGTATGTAATGACGAGAAAAAAGCCCTCGGAATTTCCGGCGCCATCGCCTTCGGATTTTTCACTCTGGATCTACTCGGTAAAATAAGCGACAAACTGGAAGGGCTGCGTTTCCTAACCTTATTCTCCTTTTATCAACCCGGGGAAATCGTTCAGGGCAACGTGGAGATTATTCAGGTCTCCAGTTGGCTGCTGTTGATCGGAGTGCTCACCTTTTCCTTGGGAGTAGAGCTGTTCAGAAGACGGGATCTTCCATTATAAGAGTACCTCATTTGATCAACTCGCTTTTACGCGTTCCCGAAGCAACTATCGGACACAGTTGACCTTAAATGCAACTTTATCACAAATTTGCGTACCTAACGGACCCTAAAGTCGTTATTGGCTTGAAGATCAGCAAAAATGAACCTTTTCTAAAGGAATAGCTGCAATGGGGTCCGCAACCTTGCTCAAATGACTAAAAAATTGCAAATAGCGTCAGCTGAGTCCTTAAGCCTCAGGAGGGTTACAACTATGACTCTTATAAAAAACAACAGAGCAGTGTTTCTCCACCTCTGGGAGAATCATTGCTCTGTTGTTTTATGCGACAAATCCCTTTTTATTTCGTATCCGGTCTAGGTACACCAAAGTTTGGCGTTCCATCTTCATTCCACTGGATTACTTGCACACGTGCGTGACGATTCGGATCGTAAAGCGGATCTCCGACAATTTCCTTATAGCTTCTAGCATGGAAAACAAGGATATCCTGTGTGCCATCCTCAGAGACAGTGAAGCTATTATGTCCCGGACCATATTGGCCGTTTTCCTCAGAAGTCGTAAACACAGGTTCAGGTGTCTTGACCCAAGATTTTGGATCCATTAAATCACTATTCTCATCAGCAGTCAATAATCCCATACAATAGTTGTGATCTGTTGCACTAGCTGAGAATGTCATGAAAATATGTCCATTACGCTTAAGGATTGCCGCGCCTTCGTTCACCAAAAATCCGATTTTTTCCCAATCGTATTCAGGAGTAGTGATGCACACCTGCTCACCTTTTAGTGTCCAAGGGTTCTCCATTTCGGAAATATAAATATTTGAATTGCCAGGGATAGCAGGATCTTTTTGTGCCCAAACGTAATATCTAACTCCTTTATGCTCAAAAGTTGTTGCATCCAAGGCAAAAGATTCCCATTTTGTTTTTATTTGACCCTTTTCCACCCATTCACCTTCTAAAGGATTTGCGGATGGGTTTTCTAACGCAAACATGCGATGATCAAATAAACCGTCTTTCGTATCAGAGGTATGTGCAGCTGCATAATATACGTACCATTTTCCATCAATATAATGAATCTCTGGCGCCCAAATATTAGCACTCATCAAACCCGTTTCATGCTTAACCCAAATGGTCTTTCCTTCAGCCTCAGCCAATCCTTGAATGGATTCAGAACGGCGAAGCTCAATTCTATCGAACTCTGGAACTGAAGCTATGAAATAGTAGTAACCATCAGTATGTTTATAGATCCAAGGATCTGCTCGTTGCTCAACTAGTGGATTTTTTACATTAAATTCTCTCACAATGACAACTCCTATATTTATCTCTTTTTTTATATTTGCAGGTCACCAAAACACACCCTTCCTATAAGAAGTCAAGGTGTATTTAAGTTTAAGTTCATTCGATCTAACCTTTGATACCCGAATTCAGGTTGATGGATTGAACGAAGTATTTTTGTGCAAAAACGAATAGCAGCAATGTTGGAATAATCGCCATGATTGCCGAGCCCATTAATTGTCCGATCATACGATAGTTTCCGTAGATGTCTTGCAATAAGAGCAAACCAGCGGTAATTGGCATTTTGTCTACGTCTGTGTACACGATAACCGGCCAGAGGAAGTCATTCCAAGATCCAGTAAAGGAGAACAATCCGCAAACAATTAGTATTGGTTTAACTAACGGCAATATAATTTGCGCGAAAATTCTAAAGTCACTTGCACCATCAACTTTAGCCGATTCATCTAATTCTTTTGGGATACCGTTCATAAACTGTCTGACCAAGAAGATATTACCCATACCCGCAAGACCAGGGATAATCATAGCCCAGGAAGTGTTCACCCAACCAAAGGAGTCAATGATTTTATACGAAGGAATCAAGTTAACAACACCCGGGAAGAAGGAGATCCCCAGCAAAGTAAAGAACAATGTGTCTCTTCCTTTAAACTTAATACGGGTGTAACCAAAACCTGTAATCGAAATAACAATAACAACCAGAATGGTGTGAGATGTAGCAATAAACAATGAGTTACCTAACCAACGTAGAATTGGAGCTGTAGAAGTATTGTTTAGGATCGTAACGTAGTTCTCAAAGACCCACTCTTTAGGAAATAGTCTAAAGCCCGAGGATACTACTTCCGTTTGTGATCTAAATGAGGTGGAAATCCCGAATATAACAGGAATGATCCAAATCACACATAGGATACCTAGAAATATATAGGATATATATTTTGAAATACTTACACTGGAGGAGCCTTTTATTTTGCCTGTTGTATTTACAACTGGATTTACTGCCTGGTTTGACATTTTAGTACACCTACCTTTTCCATTTCCTTGTTAGTCAATTAGTTTCTGCGAACCCTATGAAGCATTTCGGTTCATTACATAATATTGCAGTGCTGAGATCACCAAAATAACTAATCCCAGTAAAACTGCCATAGCTGATGCCATCCCGGCGATGGATTCACCGTTACCGAAAGCTAATTGACGAATATACATCATTAGAACGTGTGTACTTTGTCGAGGTCCACCATCGGTCATCATTAACGGTTGGCCGAATACATTAAAGGCACCCGCAGTTGTCATAACAAAGGTATAAATTAATGGAAAACGAATAGATGGCAAGGTAATACTGGTGAATCTTTTAATTGAACCCGCACCATCGAGCTCCGCTGATTCATATAACTCTTGAGCCACGCCACTTAAGGAAGCACGATAGATAATCATGTTGCCCCCAATACCACCCCATAAAGTAATTACAATGATAATAATCCACGCATAGGGTTGATTTGCAGGCCAAGCAATTTGTGATCCAAACAGATTACCAGTGATCCCTAGTTGCTTATTAAAGATCAACAGCCAAATCAGTGCTGCCGCAGAAATTGAAATCAAGCCAGGAATATAAAGAATAGATTGAATTAAGCTCTTCATTTTAACTTTTTTATGCTCCAACGCCACCGCAACCATTAATGGAATAATAATCAGCAACGGAACAGACAAAGCAACGAAAATCAATGTGTTTTTTAGGCCTCTGAAAAATTGAGTATGAAAGGTTGATCCGCCGTCAAAAAGAATAGCTTTATAGTTATCAAAGCCTACCCATACCGGATCACTCATTAAATTCCATTTTGTAAATGAAGCATAAATCCCATAAATCGTTGGCAATAAAATGAAGACAGCAAACAAAATGACATGCGGACCTACAAAGAAAGCAGGTGCCCAATTGATTTTCTTTTTCATAGGAATTCATTTCTCCTTTTGCACAAAGTAATGCACCATAACATGGCACATTACTTCGTACAATCTATTCTATTTTGCTTTATTTTGCTGCACTGCTGCTTTCCGCAATTTTATCTTCAACAAATTTTTGCATCGTTGCCAAAGTCTCATCAATATCAACGTTGCCACGCACGATATCCGCACAGTAAGTATCTACAGCTTCCGCAATGTATGGGTAGTATTCATATGTGTAAATGTAAAGGGATTCGATTTCTTTTTCATCAGATGTAAAGAAGGATTGCATAAAGTCTTTGTACTCAGGGCTTTGGTTAACTACGTTACTTGCTACGTTTTGTCCAGCTTTTGCCCATTCCATCGAATTCGTACGAACATATTCCAAGAAGTTAGCAATACCTACTTCTTTTTCGTCTGTTCTCTTATCATTTTTCAACATAGCGAACAAGTGAGAAGAAGATCTGTTGGTGAATTTGTCAGGAGTAGGAGAATAAACATTGGTCACGCCAAAGTTCAAACCTTCAACCCCAGCATGTGCTGTAGAACTCCAAGTTCCGTCTGTCGAGAAAAGTACATTTTGAGATTGGAACATCAAGTAACCGTCTTCACCAAATGGAGTCATAAGGCCAGCATCGGCGATTTTCTTAACATTTTCAAACGCTTGTTTAAAGACAGGGGTGTTAACAGCCGGTTTTCCATCAACTTGGATATCGCCGCCCAAATCTTGAATTTGAGCCAAGATAACCCAGCCCAGCAAAGCATCATTAACTACGTAATCGCCTTCATCCAATTTACCTTGTAAGGAAAGCATTTCATCAATAGTAACAACGTTATCATCCAAGAAAGATTCAGCATTATACTTTTTCAGCAAATCTTTATTGTAATACATTACGTTACTATGAATATCAAGAGGAACTGTGTATTGAGTTCCATCGATATTACCAGTGTTCCAAGCTTGTGGTAAGTAATTTTCAGCTTTCAGTTCAGGTTGTGCTGGCAATACGGTATCTTGCATGGATTCCAGTACACCTTGTTTAACAAATCCAGGAACACGGTCAGCATGGATAATTGCTAAATCAGGAACACCTTTGCTAGATGCCAAAACTGTAGAAATCTTTGTGTACATATCAGCCGTAATAACATGTTTTACTTTAATTTCGGGATTCGTTGCATTGTAGTTTTTAACAATTTGATCCATATAAGCACCGTCATCACCGGTCAGCGGTGTCCAGAACGTAATCGTCTTACTATCATCTTTACCACCGCATCCTGCCAAAACTGTCGATAATGTTAGAACCGTTGCTAATAAAACTCCAAATTTCTTTTTCATTACTCTCTCCCCCTGCAGCTGTAATGTTAAGATAACCATTCATGTTCACTTTCTTTGAAAACGATTAACTTGAGATTAGTATACATTCATTGTGAAAGCGTAGTCAATAACATTTAAATAAACTTAACAGAATTTTTTTTCGTTTAATTAACCTTTTGATTCATCTCTCGGAGATGAAAGCGATATTATATTTACTTCGGTTACCTTTCATGTTACTTTATATATAGATTAATAAACTTTACAGTATATGAAATAACTTTGAAAGAAGTGGGTAAAATGCAGTTGGAAATCGACAAATCCTCTCTTGTTGTTTACGAAGCTTTAGCGAGTGAAGTACGCATCAAAATTATTCAGTTGCTCTCCAAAAATAAGATGAACATCAAAGATTTGGCAGAAGAACTTAAAATAAGCAGTCCTATCGTTACCAAACACATTAAAAAACTAGAAGATGCAGGGCTCATAAAAACGGAAAAGGTGCCTGGTAAATCAGGAATGCAAAAAATCTCAATCCTTAGGGTGGATCATATTGAGATTAACTTCCCGAAGAAAATCTTTCACTCCTTTGCCTCCTACGAGACATCAGTGCCGATTGGTCATTATACCGATTATGATCTGAAACCTACTTGCGGACTTGCTACGGATAAGGAGTTTATCGGCAGAGTAGACGAACCTAAGTATTTCATGGATTCTAAAAGAGTGGACGCAGAGATTCTCTGGTTCACTCAAGGTTATGTGCAATATAATATCGCTAATTTCCTAAAAAAAGAGGAAACCCTACAGCAATTTGAAATTAGCTTGGAGCTTTCTTCCGAATTCCCCTTTGCTAATGACGTATGGCCTTCAGACATCACCTTTTCTTTGAATGGCTTGGAATTAGGGACTTGGACGAGCCCCGGGGATTTCGCTGATGCTAGAGGTAAATTCACACCGGAATGGTGGCCACACAATATCAATCAATACGGATTGCTAAAAACGATTAGAATTACAAACCACAATGGAACTTACATTGACGGTGACCCGCTGTCTCAGGTTTCGATTGAGGATTTAGATACGACTTGTGACCGTTGGACCTTTCGGATCGAAGTGAAGGAAGATGCAAAGCACGTAGGAGGAGCAACGATTTTCGGGAAAAAATTCGGAAACCATGATCAAGATATCATTTTCAAATTGTACTATCTGTAAATTTTTCTTTTATGTTCTAAGCAAAACTGGTTCTTTTTGCGGGGGTGAACAACTAATTAGCTATTCTTCCTTAGCTCCCCCCCACCCGTTATGCCCTACCCCCTCTCTTTATCCTTGCTGATATATCCCGCCTAGCCATCCATTCACCAAATTTCACTCTTATCCACTTCAGCATTAATCACCAGTAGTTAAATCATTTTCCTCTATTTTGAATTTATAATTTATAAAAATATAAAAAGATTCATAGATTTATAAATTTCTATTTGACTATTTGCTGATATCATGCTTAAAATGAGAGCATTATAAAACGTTTTCCTTGTTATGGTTTAGTAATACATAAATTAAAACCATTTTCATATACGAAAGCGTTTTTTTAGTAGCTATTTATGTAAGCGTTTTACATTTTTTTCAGTAAAGAAGGGAGGAATTGGAAAAATACGCGTGTACAAGCTCTACATCACTAGAATCGGAGGATCATACATTTGAGAAAAACTACTGGTAAACTAACCGCTTCCCTGCTTGCACTCACTCTATTAGTGCCTGCTCCATTAATTTCTGCAGCTTCTGCAAGCGATTCCAAATCAGTCGCATTATCCACTCAGCAACAAATCGCCGATTATTCCGGCCACTGGGCACAGAAGGATTTTCAATCTTGGGTAGATAAGGGCTTGATTCTGGGTTACGGAAACGGAATATATAAGCCAAATCAAGAAATCAACCGTGCAGAGTGGGTTACTCTGGTTAATCGGGTCTTTAATTTGCAGGAAAAAGCCGAAATTGGCTTCACGGATGTTTCCACGACAGGTGCTTACTACAGCGATATCCAAAAAGCAACCGCTGCAGGATATGTGACAGGATACAGCGATGGCACCTTCCGACCCGCACAGCAAGTAAGTCGTCAAGAAGCTGCAGTAATGTTATACAGACTGTTCCAACTCAACTCATCTGTTGGCACTTCTGCACCAAAAGATGCTGCTGATTTGCCAGAATGGAGCCAAGAAGCAGTATTGTCTTTACTTGGTGAAGGTTATCTGCAAGGCTACACTGACGGCAGCTTTAAAGGAACTCAGGCTGTAACAAGAGCGGAAGCACTGCGCATGATTGAGAAGCTGGGCGGAGAAATCACACCTAAGAGCGGAAGCTATTCGGGGATTAACACTCGGAATATGGTTATCAGCAGCCCAGGCGTAGAGTTGAAAAACTCCACAATCTCAGGGAATCTCTACCTTACCGAAGGTATTGCTGAGGGCGATATCACACTGAATAATGTCACTGTTAAGGGAAAAGTATTCGTTGCCGGTGGCGGTGAGAATAGTGTCGTACTAAGCGACTCCAATGCTGCTGAAATGGTAGTAGATAAGCATAACGGCAAGCTGCGCGTCGTTACTAGAGGCACAAGTGCTGTACCAAACGTACGCGTACATTCCGGTGCAATACTAGAGGAAGATGCATTAACGGGGGCAGGTTTCAGCCGGGTTATTGTTGAGAATACGCTGCCTAAGGATTCCATCCTCAAGCTGAGAGGAAGCTTTGATTCCGTTGAGCTTCAAGCGTTGGGAGAGCCTACACTCCATCTGACAGCAGGCAGTATTGCTGAAGTTACACTGAAGCAAAAAGCCAAGCTGCGTGTAGAGGCAGGTACGGAAATCAAGAATCTAATCCTTGGTTTCAACGATATCCTAACCATCCAAGGCACGGGTAAGGTTATCTTTGATAGCAAGTACAGTCAGCTAATCCATTTTGAAACACCAACTCCAACGGCTACGGCAACCACTGGTACTGGTGGATCTAACAGCGGTTCTGTTGCTACATCAGCTCCGGAAGTTACAGCTACTCCGGCTCCAACTGCTACACCAGATCCAACGGCTACACCAAATCCAACAGCTACACCAAATCCAACAGCTACACCAAATCCGACGGCTACACCAAATCCGACGGCTACACCTAGTCCGGGAGCAACTGCACCAGCACTCACCAATGTCTCGGTGCATGATCCATCGGTGGTTGTGGATAATGGAACTTATTATGTATTTGGCTCCCATATCGATGCGGCCAAATCAGATGATCTGATGAACTGGACACAGTTCACTAATGGTTATACAACACCGGGCAACGTGATTTTTGGTGATCTGTCCAAGAATCTGGCAGAATCCTTTAAATGGGCTGGCGAGAACGATTCGGACAGTAAAGGCGGATTCTCCATCTGGGCACCGGACGTATTCTGGAATAACGATTATAAGAACGCTGATGGAACAACTGGCGCTTATATGATGTATTACAGCGCTTCTTCTACTTATATCCGTTCGGCGATTGGCTACGCCACTTCGCAAAATATCGAAGGGCCTTATACTTATGGAAATACCGTAATTTATTCCGGTTTCACCAAGGAAGAGGCTTATGACAGTGACAGTAAAGTAAATAAGAAATGGGACAATACAAATATCAAGGACCTTATCGGCAATGGAACGCTGGAAGGTGTCAATCCAGATTGGTTTAATGCAGGTGGTTTGTACCAAAACAAAACCTATACAAATGCAATTGACCCAACTATTTTCTACGACAAAGACAACAAGCTTTGGATGACTTATGGTTCATGGTCAGGTGGTATATTCATTCTGGAGATTGATCCAGCTACCGGAGAACCTAAATATCCAGGCAAAGATGGAAAGACCGCTGATGGACGTCTTATCGACCGCTATTTCGGAACCCATATTTCTGGCGGAATGACCAAATCGGGTGAAGGTCCGTATATCGTTTACGACAAGGATACTGGTTACTACTTCTTGTATGTAACTTACGGTGGACTTGACTCCAAAGGCGGTTACAGCATGCGGCAGTTCCGTTCAACAAATCCGGACGGCCCTTATACGGATGCAGCAGGACAGAATGCTGTTCTAACTACCGATGGTGACAACACACCATATGGTAATAAGCTATTAGGAAACTTCATGTTTACAAATCAAAATGCAGACCCGAATTTCCAAACGTATGGTTATGTGTCCTCAGGACATAACTCGGTACAATATGATGATGAAACGGGTAAAATATTTAACTTCTTCCACACTCGTTTCCCACTCCGTGGTGAAACACATGAACTTCGTGTGCATCAAATGTTCACTAACGAAGATGGCTGGCCAGTAACTGCCGTACATCGTTACACGGGTGAAACTATTGGGGCTGTAGCACGGGATAATGTTGTCGGCTCTTATCAGTTCGTTAACCACGGCAAAGATGTTTCAGGCATCATCAAGCCTACAGTAGATATCGAGCTGAAAAGTGACGGAACGATCGCTGGATCGTTAACCGGAACTTGGGAATTGAAGGATGAGTACTTCGCTCATTTGCTTATTAACGAAACGGAAAATGGAAACACCGTACAACATCTCTACAAAGGTGTATTTGTGAAGCAATGGGATTCCTCACGCCAACAGCATGTTATGACGTTCACCGCAATGTCAGATCAAGGAATCACTATCTGGGGCAGCCAGATGGAATCGATGAGCGTTGAGCAGATTTTGAACAATATTGCTGCAGGCTTGAGTATTGGTGACACAAGAAAAATATACGATGACATCACCCTCCCTACGGAAGGCTTGCGCGGAGCAGAAATTTCATGGTCCTCTTCCAATGAGGCCGTAATTGGTAACAATGGTAAGGTTACTCGTCCTGAACTTGGACTTGGAAACGCTACAGTTGAACTGACTGCTACAATTAAGCTAGGCGAAGTCGCAGTAACTAAAACCTTCACCGCCGTTGTTATGGAAAAAAAGAGCACGCAACTGGAAGACGGCTTAGTAGCTGCCTTTGACTTTGATGGCGACCTTGCAGAAAATGGTGATCGTACAGCTGACGGCATAGTCACCGGAAATCTGATCAACAACACTGAGGATGGAGACATCACTTTTGAGGCTGGTAAAGACGGTCAGGCAGCCAAGTTTGATGGCAAATCCGGTGTTCGTCTACCTGACGGATTAATTCAAAGTAGCGCATACTCGGTAGGGATGTGGCTGAATCCATCCGAATTAAAAGCTTTTACTCCTGTATTCTTCGGTGCTAAAACCGAAACGAACTGGTTCAGTCTCCTGCCTTATGGAAACGGTGGAGCAACCACTAGACTCTGGTTCGGTAGCGAGACTTGGCTGGATGCTGATACAGGCTTACAAATTCCAGTTAACCAGTGGACGCATGTAGCCTTCACTTACAATGCTGGAACAGTCAATATGTATGTAAATGGTGTATTGAAATCCTCCGGAAAAGGATTCACAGATATTTTTGATACAGAAGACGGCGTATTTGCTCTTGGTGTGAACTATTGGGATGCACCCTACAAAGGTTTGGTTGATAAATTCCGCGTGTATGATAGAGCATTGTCTGCGGAAGCTGTTGGCTGGCTTGTAAACGGTGAGCCTGATACGAACATCAAAGTAAGTAATATTTCATTCAGTGAAGCTGTTAAATCAGTAGCTGTAGGAAATACTTTCACCCCTCAAGTAAGTGTGCTTCCGACCAATGCCGGAAATAAGGCGCTAACTTGGAGCTCTAGCGATTCCAGCGTAGTGGCTGTTGACGCAGCGAGCGGAATAGTAACAGCACTAACTGTCGGTGGCCAAGCTGTAATTACTGCAACAGCGACTGATGGAAGCGAAGTTTCAGCCAGCTACACAGTAAATGTAACTGATGGAAAAGTAGCTCATTATGCTTTTGATGGCGACCTGGATGACTCCTTCCAATTGAACGGAAAAGGCGAAGTTACAGGAGCAAAAGTAGATAGCCCAACAGTAGGCAATATCACATACGGTAACGGTGTCCTCGGTCAAGCTGCAATATTCAACGGTACCTCCGGTATCCGTTTGCCTGATGGATTAATTGACAGCAATACCTACACCGTATCTATGTGGCTAAACCCTGAACAACTTACAGATGCAACAACTACTTTCTTCGGCGCTGCCACTAAAAATAGCTGGATTAGCTTCGTTCCTCAGAACGGTGGCGGTAAAACGTTGTTATGGTCCGGAGAAGCTTGGTATGATGCTATTTCTGCCATGAAGATTCCAGTAAATACATGGACACATGTTGCGTTTACGGTCAGCAATGGAACCGTAAAAGTTTACCTCAACGGAGTAGAGCAGTTCTCTGGTGAGGGCTTCCCGAATGTCTTTAAGAATAAGAATGGTGTTTTCGCTCTAGGCGTCAACTATTGGGATGCACCATTTCAGGGTATGATTGATGAACTGAAGATTTACAGCAGAGCGCTCAAGTCAGATGAAGTACAGGCAGAGTATAGCTCGAACGTAGATTAAGCAAGACTTGATTTGAAAAGAGAGAGCGGAGCCACAGGCTCCGTTCTTTTTTTAAAGTCCCATATTGTAAAAAAAGTATTTAACTAATATAATCATTAACTATACGTCCGAGATAAACGTCGATTTTTATATTGTTATTAATAAATTTCTTAATCATCGGCGATTAGCCCATAAATTTTAATTGGAGGCCATTTATGAAACTTGACCTGTCGGAAGAATCCCTTCCCGTCTATGAAGCTTTAGCCAGCTCAGTACGCCTACACATGTTGCGTTTGCTTGCCGAAAATCCTATGAATGTTAAGGAATTGGCCGCAGCAGTAAATTTGAGCAGCGCAATTATGACTATGCATGTGCGTAAGCTGGAAGCTGCCGGCCTGATCCAGACGCATATGGCACCTGGTCGAAGTGGTCTGCAAAAGATCTGTACTCTAGCTGCTGAAGGAGCAGAAATCACCTTTCCAGGCAGACAAATCAATGAGCGCAAAAGTTATCGTAAGGAAATTCCGGTTGGACATTATTCCGACTTCCTGATCGAGCCAACCTGTGGTCTTGCAACTACTGAGAAAGTGATCGGCAGTTTTGATGATCCCCGATATTTCTGGGATCTTGAGCGTATGAATGCGGGGATTCTTTGGTTCGGCAAAGGATTTATTGAATATAAAATCCCTAATTTCCTACTCTCCAGCCAGCATCCTGAGGAATTGATTATAACCATGGAAATTGCTTCCGAAGCACCTTCCATTAATAATAATTGGCCTTCGGATATCACATTCACTCTGAACGGAGTGAAGCTTGGATTCTGGACAAGTCCTGGTGACTACGGGGATAGCCGTGGTAAATATACACCGGCCTGGTGGCCAGCACTCACGAACCAATACGGCTTGCTCAAGCAGCTGCGCATTACAGCAAAAGGTACATTTATGGATGGTTTGAAGCTCTCAGAAGTTACCCTTGATCAAGTGAATATCCGTGACAAACAGTGGTCTTTTAAGCTTTCCGTAGATGAAGATGCCGAGCATATTGGCGGGATTACTCTTTTTGGCAAAGGTTTTGGAAATTACAATGAAGATCTAATCGTTGAATTGTTCTATACGGATAACCAAGAATAAAGCCGCATTCACCTCCCATTGGAGAGTCGAATGCGGCTCTTATTTTAGCTTAATTCTTTTCGATAAAGGGGCCCCACAAGCCACCCCCGGGTAATGGACAACTACGTTCCTTAAGCTTGGCTACTACGGGGATGATGCAACCGCAAGCGACGCAAGTTACCCCTTCGTGCAGCTTAGGGCAAGTCCCACAAAGGGCAACCCGTTCAGCGTAAACTTCATCTGGAACACAAAACTCTGGCTTAAACATGGAAGAAGACAAGATACGATTAATCTGCGTTGGCGTAACTTTATAATCCTCTCTGCATCCCTTGCATGTTGATGTTGTTGACATGGTAACACCACCTTAAGCCTTCGGCGTAATCTCCAGCACAGTTACTGACATTGGAGGCAGTTCAACATTAAGAAGATCGCCCTCCAGAGTAAAGGCAGTGAAGGCTTGCGGCACTACTGCCTCCGGTTGGCTGAAGGTATTGTGAGCATCAATTTTGTCACCGGTAAGTGTTGTGCCTGTCACTTCAACCTTCTTCCCGGAAAGACCACGAAGCTCGAGTGGTACAGTAGCAGAAGCTGCATGGTTCAAGTTGCAAAGGCTGACATGAATGATTCCAGAAGCAGTTACGGAAGCCGAAGCAGATACTTCAGGAATCTCACGGCCTTCAAAGCTGTAAGTGCCACTTTCCAGTGCCAAATCCAGCAGCTCCGCATCCTGATGGACTTTAAACATATTGAACACATGATACGTAGGAGTCAGCACCATCTTTTCCCCTTCGGTCAATATAACTGCCTGAAGTACGTTAATCGTCTGCGCAATATTTGCCATACGTACCCGGTCACTATGTTTATGGAAAATATTCAAGGTCACGCCTGCCACAAGAGCATCCCGAATTGAATTTTGTTGATACAGGAATCCTGGATTCGTTCCCGGCTCTACATCATACCAAGTTCCCCACTCATCTACGATAAGGCCTACTCTTTTATCCGGATCATATTTATCCATAATAACGCCATGTCTGGTGATCAGCTCATCCATGCGAAGGGCTTTCTCTAATGTACTAAACCATTCACTCGTTTCAAAGCCTGTAGCTGCACCTTTATTCTCCCATGCTGGACCAGGGATTGTATAATAATGCAGGGTAATCGAGTCCATAAAGCGTGTTGCCTCACGCATCAGAACCTCCATCCAGTGATAATCATCCACGTTAGGACCACAAGCAATCCGGTGAATACGATTGTCCCCGTAATTACGTACATACGTCTGATATTGGCGATAAAGATCTGCATAATATTCTGGACGCATATTCCCGCCGCAGCCCCAGTTCTCATTCCCCACGCCAAAATAAGTCACAGCCCAAGGCTCTTGATGGCCATTCTGCTGGCGAAGCTCGGACATTGGAGATACGCCTCCAAAGGTTAAATACTCCACCCATTCGGACATCTCTTGAACGGTACCACTGCCCACATTACCGTTAATGTAAGGCTCACATTCCAGCATCTCACATAATTCCATGAATTCATGCGTACCAAAATGGTTGTTCTCAACGGTTCCGCCCCAGTGAGTGTTGATCATACGTTTACGACCTTCACGGGCTCCGATACCATCTTTCCAGTGATATTCATCCGCGAAACATCCGCCTGGCCAGCGAAGTACAGGAATTTTAATTTCCTTAAGCGCTTTCACGACATCATTACGAATACCGTTGGTGTTAGGAATAGTTGAATCTTCTCCAACCCAAATCCCTTCATAAATACAACGGCCAAGATGCTCAGAAAAATGTCCGTAAATATTTCTGTTAATCGTTCCTTTGCGAATGTCAGTATTAAGGATCGCACGTTCTGCCATGGTTAAATACCGCCTCTCAACGTTTATATTTTTATTAACTAATTAATAATTATACAAACATTATAAGATGCTGCTTAGGTATCCGTCAATCTCCAATATGAACAAAAGCTATTCTTTATCAATAGGTTTCTTTATCCCGTCTTCATAATAGTCAAAAATGAGCTGCTGCTGCGTTCCTCTTACCCCGTAAAACACATCAGAAATTTGTTTTCCCTTACGTCTTAACTCGTTCTCCAGCCACTCGTGGGTCAGGCTATTATCCTTAAGATTATCTGCAAGCACTATTCCATCCATAATCAATTCAACGGGAAAGCTCTGAGGAACGGACAACAGCTTTAGATCTTTTCGGGTAACATATTGGTACTCTTGTTTCTTTAATACAGACACCATTCCGTTATCTTCCAGCACAGCGTATTCTACTACCTCTAGATTAAAGATTTCCTTTTCTCTCAATGCCTGATCCAAAGAGTCCAACGAATACCTTACCTTTTTCATATTTTGCTCAAGAATTTTCCCATCCTCAATAAGTACAGTGGGTGAACCTGAAATCCAGCTTCTCATTTTACGACTTTTTAAAGCGATGACAGATAGTAAAAAAGATGTAACGGTAACGACTATAAGCGCCAGGATCATGTAGGAAGAATGCAACTGTTTATTAAACGCCAAGTTCGCGGCTATTGAGCCCAATATAATACCCGTCACGAAATCGTGGAAGGTCAAGTTAGATAACGTTTGTTTTCCCAATATTTTGGCGATCAGCAAAAGCATGATCATAGCAACAAAGGCCCGAAGCACAATGTCCATATACACCTGCATCTCTAATGCTCCCTTCCTATTCAATCCTCCATTATTCACAAACCGAGTAGAAATGAAACCTCAACGAAAGCTCTGCCCATCCAAACCTGCCGATTTCTCTAAACGCCAAAAGGGCTCTGGAATGGTTCTACTGAACCTTCCCAAAGCCCTGGCTTCAAATTCTTACTTTTCAGTCTTAATTGCTAAAAGATTGTATAGAACCATTGCACTCTCAGCTCGAGTTGCTGAGCCTCCCGGAGCGAATTGCTGGTCACTTCGACCCTGGATAAGTCCAAGGGCTTGGGCAGCAATGATCGATTCACGGGCCCATGAGGCAGCCGCACGCAAGTCACCGAATTGGATTACAGGCTTTGGTTCCACCTTTTTCCCGCTGACATATTGGTAGGCTCGCATCACCATGACCGCCATCTCTTGGCGGGAAATAGGGGCTTCTGGAGCGAAGAGAGTCTCACTCACCCCATGGACTATCCCCGCCTCTACAGCCTGCGCCACTTCCTCCGCATACCACTCATCCGCAGATACATCCGCAAATGCTGTAGATGATTTCCCTTCAAGTCCCAGCAAGCGGATCAGCATAGCTGTAAATTCTGCACGGGTCACTGACCGGTTCGGCTCGAAATTCCGAAGTCCGACTCCTTGAATCAGATGTTTGGCCGTTAGCTCTTGTACAACCGCCGCCGCCCAATGTCCAGAAGGAACATCGTCATACGATTTGTTGTATTCCAGCACAGCATATGTGCCTAAGTATTCGGTGCGCAAAGCCACCTTGCCCTTCAGCCAGGAACCGCCCGCATACTCTATATTTCCGGAATCCGGAAAATAATAGCCGCCGAGCAAATTCCTTTTGGCCTCAGGGTAGGCGTTAAGCTCTAATGTAACGGGCTCAACAAATTGGTGAAGTATGCTTCTTGTACCGTCACCAGCAACAATATACAGGTTAAAGAGAAGGAACTCTCCTGCCTGGTTTAGCACTGCACCAGATTTCTTCTCTGCGCTAGCTAGTATTCTCTGCGCCGCTTCCCCATTCACCTCAGAAGCCTCCAGAAAGATCTGGCTACCGGCCAATTGCTCCGCAGGAATCAAACCCCGTAATTGTTGAAGCACCGCTGCCGGAAGGGTCACATTAAAGTTAGAAGCCTCTACCCGAAGCGGCTTCTGTTTGAGCATGTCTGCTGCCATCCCCGGCAATACTAGCATTCTCAATTTACCCTCGTAGACAATGGCTGCCGAAAGATCGTTCAACGAAGCTGCGTTTAGTTGCAGCCGCCCCGCCGTTACCTCCGGTACGGAAGGCACTTGTGGTTGCGGACTCGGAACAGTTGAAGTATTGTCTTCCGCTTGTAGAATCTGAAGCGTCAGCTTGCTCTGCCGTCCTCCGTAACTTGCAGTAATCACTGTCATGCCCGGATCAAGTGCTTGCAGCTGCCCCGTTGCCGTTACTGTGGCTACCTTCCTGTTACTGCTCTCGTAGATCACACCCTCTGTTACCGTAAGGTGGCTATCATCACTATATACCGCCGTTGTGACCACCTTACCGCTCTGCCCTATTTCCAAGGATGTCGGACCGCTTAACGAAATAGAGACGAGCTCCGGCAGTTGTTCATACACCTTTAATAAATAGGAAGCGGTCATGTTGTCATATACGGATGAAATAACCGAAACGCCCGGGCCTTTAGCTTCAATATGGCCATCTTTGCCTATACTTGCGACGTTAGGATCGCTGCTCTCATAGACTATACCTTCGGTTACTATATAACGGCTACCATCGCTGTACACTACCGAAGTAACCGCCGTTCCGGTCTCCCAGACACCCAGGCTTTCCGGGCCGCTAATTGCCGTTGAGACTCTTTCTGTAGGCTCCATGACCGTCACCTGAAGCTGTCGGAACGGCTCTACATTGCCAGCCTTATCCACCGAACGATAATCGATCCCGAAGGTTCCGGGGTTCTCGATATATACGCTCTGAGTAACCGTATTCCATGCACCACCATTGAGCCGGTATTCTGTCCGCTTGACTCCCCAGCCGACAGCTCCCCCATTGGATTGGTCGGTGACATCAAAAGTGATATTGACTTTGCCCTTATATGCGCCCCCTTCTCCTGTTTCTCCAAGTATGGTAGCCTTCGTGACTGGAGGTGTTGTATCTTTCGGCAAAATTTCCAGATACGCGGCATATTTGCCATTCTCATTCTTACGGCTTCTTATGTCTGTGGCGAGATTATAGCCTACCTGCCTAAGAGCCAGACTTATCACCGGATCGGAAGGGAACTCCGTGCCAACCCATGAGGTGATATCGAACTGCCGCCACTGCTCCGGTCCGGAAAAAGTCTGCAGCGCAGCTTGAGTACCGATTTTTGGAGCATTATTGTAATTTAGCGTTGCCTCCGTCCAATCATCATCTTGGACTCCAAATACACCGATATCGGACAAAGTGCCTGCCCCGTCATTTGTCTTTCCGAACACATTCAGCTTCACAGAACCGACTTCACCGACAAACGGACTCAGATCGAATTTTAGATAAACCCTTCTGTCTGTGTCCCCGCTGCCATTTCTGATTTGCAAGTAATTGACCGAACTATAATTGACTGCAGCTTTCGATCCTCCATTGACATACGCATCTTCAGAAACATACAGCTTCGTTATTGCCGCTTCGTCTGGTTCCGAATCGGAAGGCTCAGAAGGTTCGGCATTCGGATCAATTCTGAACTTGACAACATGGCTTTTTCCTTTGGACCCGCTTGTATGAATTGCGAGTTCAATCCTCGGCGAGGTCTGCAGTACCGTTACGGTTGGATCTTTCATCAGTTCTTCCAGCGCGGTTCTGCCGACATCCACATTCACCACAGATTGAGACTGTGTCGGATCCGAAATGGCTATCGTCAGTTCATCTCCAGACTCCTTGATAATAATGGAGGCTGGATGATTGGCGCGCACGGATTCGATCATTCCCGGTACCCAGAAGTTCATAGCCATAAGTCCCAGCTTCTGTTCCTTGACGGCTTGCACACTATCCGTGTTGGCTATAATTTCGATGTCAGGACTACTGCTATAGCGCGCTGTCGCCGTTTCATCCTGATTCGGCAGAAGCACATACGAATACGATTGATTCACCGGATTCGTTCCCTGAGCAATCGACAGGCTGGCATAATTTCTCGTAATCGGCTCCGTTGATCCCCCTTGATTAATATCCTTCCATGCGCCAGTCCGAGACTCACGCAGACCGTCAATCGTTGGGGCATCAGGGAAATAATAACCGATTCCCGAGCCGGGAACATTGCCTTCCAGATGTGCCCAATGCACCTGATTCATTGACTCAGACCAACCCAGCGCGGATGGCTTGGCCTCTCCGTTGACCGTAAGTACATTGTCTCCGCTCGCCTTGAGCTTACGGTTATCTACGATGGTCTCCACCTTGCGGTTATCTGTGCTTGTAATGCCTGCCCCAAGCGCTACGATTTCATCATCGAACATGAACCAGGACTTTTTACCGGACAATGTGCTGTTATCCGGATCCAGATCCATGCCGGCCGCTCCATAAAGGCCGTCTATGGATGATCCTCCCACCCATGTTTTTGATGTAGTCTTGGCTGCACCGCGTGTTGCCCCATCTGAGGTAACCCCAGGTAGACGGTAAGCGTTCACGGTCGGCCAGAACGCATCAGCATATTGATCTAGATCCTCGTTATACAGATAGGTCATGCCTTCGCCTGTATACCAACCCTTCAGGTTCTCCGTCCCGGCTTCATAGTTGGCGATTCGGGCCGAAGACATGCTGATCCCAAAGGCATATCCAGGCCGATGGTGGACAATCCGGTCCATAGCCGAAAACTGTTTGTGCACAGTAAGGTCTCCTGATGGCTGCACCTCTGGATCGTCCATAAGCGTCTGGAGCAGAACAATATCGGCTACTCTTAGACCGTCGTAATAACTTTCTACTACCGTATCGGCTTCGAACCAATACTTCACCATCGATTTAAATCGGGCCGCTTGCTCCGGTGGCGCGGAAGAAGCCAGCCGCAAAATATGCGACCAAGGCACGAGCTGCCGGTTTCCCCGGGCTATCGATCTACCGAACACCATATCCATCATTAATTTTCTGTAGACAAGAGGTTCATAAGAATCCGTTACCCAGTTGTATACATTCTTCATATTGGTATCAGTCAGCGGCCAAGAGGACCCTGTCAGCAAAGTCATCATTTTCATCATATCGCCAAGCAACACAGCCCCATAACTGCCGGTATAAGCAATATTATTATGCTGGATAAAGGAGCCGTCCTCATAAAATCCGTCTCCGCGGGTCACATAGGGTAATACTTGGCTAACCGCATCCCGCCCTTGTTTGATCTTCGCGCTGTCACGATTATAAATGCCCCTCAAGACCACTGCCAGTGCTTTATCCAGCCGATTCGCGCCGGTTTCCATCAACGAGGGTTGATTGGTCCGTTTGGTTGGGTCCGGGCAGAATTTATCAATGGCTTTGGTATATTTGGTAATCTGATCGGCTGACAAATACTCGAACATTAAGGCCATCGTATCTCCCAATGCAAGCGGAATGCCGATCTCCCATTCGAACCAATTGCCTTTCTCCAGTTTGGTTTCGTTATACCAATTCGCGTATAGGAAATCTAAACCATCCAGAATATCTGATTTCAACTGCATATTCTCGTACAATGGTGAGCCGGATGTCGAAAAGGCAATAGCCATATCCTTCAACCGGTTATAAGAGGCTGCCGTATCAAAAGCATCCGCTGTGCTGCCCGGCTTATCGCTCCATAAATAAGTACGGTTCATTTGCTTGTTCATCGTATCCCAGAATCCAGTTCGCTCCTGATTACTGATCTTATCGGATAAAGTTTTTATAGACTTGGCAATGTCCGGGTTATTCGGGTCGAAGGATTGCCCTCCGGTCAAATACTCCACCCATCTTCCACGAAGCTCGTCATATTCGTCTTTTGGAGTCTCTCCTTCAGTAATATTAAATTTCAATACATGCGTTGCCCCTATAGAATTCTTCACATCCACCGTTATAACTGTATTTGCCGAAGCTTGCACTACTTCCGTCTTGCTGTCTTTGCTGAGCAATGTCAACCCCGGCACATCCAGTTCTAGGGCCAATAGGTTTTGCGATTGTGTAGGATCAGACACCGAAACGATAAGCTCCTGATCGGTCTGCTGAATCATCACGGAAGCTGGATTGCGTGCCTTGATGAAATCCACCGTTCCGGCATTCCAGAAATTAGCGGCGGTTATGCCCAGCTTTTTCTCTCTGACTGCATGCACATCCTTGCTGTTGCTCAGCACTTCGATATCCGGGTTGCCACTATAGTCTTCAGTACCGGCAATGTCACGATTAGGCAACAGAACATAGGAGTATGAGCCATTCGTAGGCGTATCTCCATGCTCAACTGCCAGGCTTAAGTAGTTGCGCGTAATGGGAACATCGGATTGAGTGGCATTAATCTCTTTCCAACTGCCGGTTCTGGCTTCACGTTGCGCCAGTATACTTGGAGCTTCAGGGAAATAGTAGCCCACGTCGGAACCTGGCACATTACCCTCCAGATGGGCCCATTGAACGTTCTTTAACGTCGCTGACCATCCGGACTGTGACGGTTCTACAGCTCCGTTGATTAGAAGTTTGTTGTTTCCCACTTCGTTTAGCATCCGGTTATCGATAATCGTCTCAACAGACTGCGGGCCGGCAGTTGATTTGGAAATTCCCGAACCAAGCGCCACAATCTCATCATCGAACATAAACCAGGATTTCTTGCCTTGCAAATCGCTACCGGTCACTTGGGAGAGTGAGAAATCCATACCTGCTGCACCGTATAGGCCTTCCAGCGACGATCCACCCACCCAGGTTTTCGGATTCATGTAACTTTTCCATTCCACAGGCACCATTCCCTGCCCCGATCCATCCGTTGTCGTGCCAGACAAGCGGTAGGAATTGACGGTAGGCCAGAAGTCATTGCGGTATTGGGTCAGATCCTGATTGTATAAATAGGTCATTCCAATCCCCGTATACCATCCTTTCAGGTTCTCGTTGTTCCCTTTCTCAAACGCCGAGATGCGATTCGAGAACAGACTCAAGCCGAAGCCGTAACCTTCGCGTAGATGAACCACCCGGTCCATGCCGGCGAATACCTGATTCTTAATGAGAGCTCCTCTTGGATTGATCTTCCCGTCATTCATCAGCTTTTTCACAATCGTTATATCGGCAAGCGACAACCCTTCATAATAATTGCCGGATGTCATATTCGCTGAGATCCATTCTTTCACCGCTTGCTTAATGGATACTGCAATATTCTCCGGAGCAGTTTCAGCCATCCGCAGCAAGGTGACAATTAACCCTCTTGCGCTGCCGCTTCCTTTTCTAGATATACCTCTGCCATTTACCGAATCCATAAATTGACCGTTGTAGATCACCGGCTCGTAAGTCTGAGCCACCCATTCGTAAATGTTCAGAACATTCGGGTCCGTTATTGGCCATGGAGAATCGGTCAGCAGATAAGACATATCCGCCGTCCCTTTGAGCCAGACCGAACCATATCCTCCCGTATAGGCAATATTATTATGCTGAACGAGGGAACCATCCTTATACACACCGTCACCATGGGTCGTGTACACATACTCGGAGCCAATGGAATCACGGCCCTGAATGATCTTTGCACTGTTGTTGCCAATCACGCCTCTTACCGTGACCACAAGCGCTTTATCTAGTAGATTTGCTCCCGTCATCTTCGTGCCCTTAACGCCAAGCACCGACCCTACTTTTGGGTCTGGACAGAAGGCATCAATAGCCGCAAGATACTGATTGATTTGCTGCGGTGTTAGATGGTCATACATGAGCACCATAAGATCATTCACAATCTGCGGCGTGCCAATCTCCCAGTCCCACCAGTTCCCATAAGCGCTTTTGCTCGGATTATAGCGGTTTGTATACATCCAATTGATTGCGCTTACAATATCATTCACCAAAACGCTGTTGCCGTAAAGCTCCGATCCCTCCACAGAATAGGCCAATGCCATAGTCTTCAAGCGATTGTAAGCGCTTGTAATAAACTGCGAATCTGTAGTGCTCGCGGTATCACTCCACAAGGAGGTGCGGCCGGAGGATTTATCCATACTCTCCCAAAGTGCAGCAGCCGATGCAGCCTGAGCGCTAATACTAGCAGCTATATCAGGATCACTCCCATCGTATTGACCACCACTTAATCGGTCGTACCATTTCAGCCTCAGTTTATTGTAGGCCTGTATCGTGTCGGGAGCTTCGACAGTAACCAGACATTCGGCTGCAAGGCTACCATCCGGTGTGGCGATCTTGATGGTCGAAGAGCCGATCCCCGTACCCATTACATTACCAAGTGCGTCCACAGTCGCAGCTTCTGGATTGCTCGAAGTCCACACTACCGTTTTATCCACCGCCGTTATAGGGGATAAAGTGGGCAGAAGTGCAACCGTGTCCCCTTTGACCATAGAAAAGGCCGTACGGTCTAGCGCAATTCCTGTAAGACCCGCATATTCCTCCAATGCGATATCATCTATCCATAGCTTTCCTTTTCCAGTCTCCAAAAAAGGCTCGATGACTAGCTTCGTCGCGTTAGCCGGCATAGTTAGAAGTACTTGCTGCATACTCCAGTCCTGTGTGCCTGTTATTTTGGGAGAGGAAGGTCCATCTCCCACTTTGGCAGTATTGTAATACTGTGTTCTAAAGTGGGCTCCCTGTCCAGTGACGTTGTCCGTCTTTAGCCAGACTTTAAGTCTGTAGGATTTACCGGGGATAACCGAAGTTACCCCCTGATTGATGGAAATCCTGCTTGTGGCAAAGGCATCGAACAGCATGGACCGGGTTCCTTCATGCGCAGTGCCAGCGTCTATCTTGATATTCGCTGTTTTATTCGTGCCTTTCCCGCTACCTGTAGGGACCCATAAGCTCCAGCCCACCGGAGCAGCGTCTGTAACCCCTGTCCAGGTTGAGTCAAGGGCTGTCGTTGTATTCTCAAAGCTTCCGTTAAGCATAAGATTTGATGCAGCCGCAGATGCCCTGCTATGCGAGGGATAAAGAACTCCCCCACAGGAAGAAAAAAGATCAACAATGAGAACTAATACTAAAAATAGACTTGGTTTACGCATTTGTTCACCCCAATCTTAGAATTGGTTAAAGCTAAAGGCATCTACAAGTTATCATCCTGCACAAAATTCAACACGGCGTCATCGACGGCCGAAGTTCTTCCCAGATCAGGAAGGTTCACAAGCTCAATCTCGCAAGTCTCCGCACGGCCATGCAGCTCCAAAAGAACAAATTCATTGCGCCCCTTGCGCAGCAATGGGCCCGGGATATATAGGGCGCGTTGCGGCCCTGCGTTCCAGTAGCGGCCCAGATTAAAACCATTGATCCAGGCGACCCCTTTATTCCATCCATCGAATCGTAGAAAGGTATCGCCAATCTCCTCCGCCTCGAAGCTGCCCCGGTAGAATCCGGGCAGACCCGAAAGGGTCGCAGCTTGCTGCTTCTCCACCGGGTGCTTCTTGTACGCTAGTGAATCCAGCTGTTCCTGTTCCAACGGCAAAGTACGAATCGTCCAGTTATATTGCAGCTGGTTATCAATCCGAACCCCGTCCAGAATCCCTTTCGGATCGCGAATGAGCGGCCCGTAATTGATTCGTCCCATGTTCTCGACGAGGATATCCAGCTGCGCTCCCCCAGCGGGGATGGAAAGTTCCAGTGGCAGCGGATTCCAGCGCTCAATCACCCCAAGCACCTGTCCATCCAGGAAGACCTGCGCCCGATCGCGCACGCCCTCGATGTAGAGTTTCTGTCTAGAGCGCGGCCCTTTCACATAAGTGCTGTACAATATAAAACCATAGGATTGTCCGAGCTTCTCCATCGGCTGTACACACACGCTGTTCACCGTCTCTGATAACTTCTCCAGATTGGAAGCCGTGAATAGTTCCGCTCTTTCCGTCAAAGCGACTTTCCCGTAAGAAATCTTCGGAATCGGCTCAGGGAGTGGACAAGTCGGGGCAAATCCATGGTTGCTGAGTACCGACCGGACAGCTTCAAATTTCGCCGTCGTATCTCCCCATTCCGTGAGCGGGGCATCATAGTCATAACTTGTAGTCGTTGGCTCGTAGGTGACGATATGATTCGCACCATTATAGAAACCAAAATTGGTTCCACCATGGAACATGTACATATTAAATGAGGAGCCCTGTGTCAGAATCTCATCCAGAACACCTGCTACATCCCCGGCATCGCGTACATGATGATCCTCCATCCAGTGATCAAACCAGCCGTTCCAGTATTCCATCACCATAAGCGGCTCTTCAGAGCGGTATTCCCGATATTTGCGGAAGGATTCCTCTGTACTGGAGCCGAAATTGACTGTCGCATGCACATCCTCCAGTGTTCCGCCGAGCAACATCTCATCGGTTGGCCCGTCGGAAGTAAATAGCAGCACATCGATCCCTCTGCTGACCAGTCCATCACGCATATAGCCCAGGTAGCCACTGTCATTACCATAGCTGCCATATTCATTTTCTACCTGAACGGCCAGAATTGGTCCGCCATGTGTGGAGAGCAGCGGAACCAGCAGAGGAATTAGCTCATCGTAATAACGGTCTACCTTGCTTAAATAAAGAGGGTCACAGCAGCGAAGCTGGAGTTCCCCGTAAGCTAGCAACCAGCCCGGCAGGCCTCCGAACTCCCACTCCGCACAGATGAATGGACTCGGTCTGACAATAACATGAAGCCCAAGTTCACCAGCCAGTTCGATAAAAGATACCACATCGGCCATGCCATCAAATACGAACTCCCCTTCTTTAGGTTCATGTATATTCCAGGCGATGTAGGTCTCCACGGTATTGAATCCGCAGGCTTTCAATTTCAGCAGCCGGTCTTTCCAATATTCAGGCACAACCCGAAAATAATGAATGGCTCCCGATACGATACGATAAGGCTGTCCGTCCAGCAAATAGTGTCCGTCGTTCCAGGTGAGCAGGCTCATTATCGACAACCTCCTTTATTAATATTTATTCTAACGATTCCCCGCAGTGGTAGACGGCAAGCCGTCTGATCTTGGGGCTTGCGGCAGCTTCTGACACCCGTAAGCGGATTTTCTCTGCGACAACCGGAGGGAAGGCGTCGATTTTCTTATGGCCAATCGAACTGCCACGCTTCAACTCCAGCCACGCTCCGTTGCTGTACGCTTCCAGCATATATCCTTCTACTCTTTCGCCGTAAGCGATATCCTCCATAATCTCGGCATGATCAATCACAGTAGCTGCTGGCAATTCCAGTTCAACAATATCTCCAGTACCTGCTGTTACCGCCAGAGCCTTGTCAAATCTGCGTCTTATCTCCTTGCCGAATTCCAGCAGCCGCTGCACATCAGCCTCCGGAAACAGCCCGCGGTTGTCAGGGGCTACATTGAGCAGCAAAGTTGCCCCATGTCCAACCGAACGATAATAAATATCCATTAGCTGCTCCAGAGACAGCAGCAGATGCTCCTCCTCAGGATGCCAGAACCAGCGGTCTTTACGGATGGGCACATCGCATTCCGCAGGCACCCAGCTCGGCGTTCCGGGAAGCCAGTTCAATGAAGCTTCACTGAACATGCTACCCCGCGCAGAATTTGCAGTGTTCCAGCATGGATAAGGAGCAACGCCATCCTCATTGCCAACCCAGCGGATCGTTGGTGCCCCCATATTAAACACCATGGCGCCTGGCTGGTGGCGCTTGATCAGATCCATAATCCGCTGCCAATCGTAATTGCGGCCCTCCGACCCTGCGCCGTCGAACCAAATTTCCGTAAGCGGACCATAGCCCGTAAGCAACTCTTGTAATTGTATGGCATAGAAATCATCGTACGCTTGCGGATCTGCATAACAGGGCTCATGTCTGTCCCACGGAGACAAATAAATGCCGAAGCCAACTCCAAGTTCACGGCAAGCCTCCGCGCATTCCTTGACGACATCGCCGCGACCTTCTTTCCATGGGCTAGAAGCCACAGAATAAGTACTTGTCGCAGTCGGCCACAAGCAGAAGCCATCATGATGTTTAGCTGTCAGTATAAAATAACGGAATCCAGCTTCTTTGGCTGTACTAACCCATTGGTGGGCATCCAAATGAAGCGGATTGAAGACCGCAGGTGAATCATTGCCTTCTCCCCACTCCTGATCGCAAAACGTATTGATGCCAAAATGGCAAAACATCCCCAGCTCCAGGTCCTGCCACTCCAGCTGTTCCCTAGAAGGCAGCGCCAGTTGCTCTTCCGGCTTGTTCTGTGAAAATCTGCTTTCCATCATTTCTACACTCTCCCATATGTTTGTGTAGGCCCAATATATAAATAAGGCTTTGGAAAGCCAGTTGATGACCTTCCAAAGCCCCGTCCACAACTTGTGATACTTGCTTATTCCCTATTTATTTGATAACACCTTTTTCGTTGATGATTTTTGTCGCTTCATCAACCATCCATTGCTGCACCTTATCAATCGATTCATTTCCAAGCATAAATCTGCTGAAGCCGTCATCGATTATTTTGGTCAATTCGGATGTTGCCGTCGTCATCACCTGCGCACCATCAAGGAACTGAATTGCACTGTCAAAGAGTGTATATTTGAGTGAATCCATATCATACATATCCTCTTTGCCAGCTACCAGTTTGGTCAGCAAGGCTTCATTATCCGCTTTTTTATAACCGGAGAATTCCAGTCTGTTATCACTAACAGCCGTTGACATAAATCTCATCAGTTGGAAAGACGCCTCTTTGTTCTTCGAAGTAGCGCCCATCGCCAGCATATTGCCGCTGGTGAAGTATTTGCCCTCGTATTCTTTTGGTTCCGATCCTGCCGGAGGCACCGGTACCGGAGCAAAAGCTGTCTTGAAATCATGCGGATACTGCTCAGTATTGCCCGGATCAGCAATCGTCCAGTTACCAGCCAGAATCATAGCGGCTTCTTCATTAAAGAATTCCGTGCGGTAATTGAGCTTAGCCGCTAAAGCGTCTGCATAAGTTTTCGCAGATTTATCAGCAGACTCCATATCTTTGCGCAGCTGGAAGAAGTATTTATAGGTTGGATCCGCGAAAATGGTCGTCCCGTCATCATACACGAATGGATCTTTCATCATCGTTTGGGCCGGAGCGTTCATATACAACTCCCAGGTGTGGAAGTATGTGCCGTAACGTTTGTCTACGCCTTCACCTTTGGTCAGTTTTTTAGCATAATCGCGGTAGTCATCCCATGTCCAGCCAAAAGTAGGTACAGGCAGCCCAGCTTCATCCAGTGCATCTTTATTCAGCATTACATAGTTGCTGCTCTTGGTATATTGCATCCCATAATAGTTGTTGTCTACCTTAGCATTCACATAATATTCATCCTCAGGAACGAGGTTATCCTTCTCATAGAATTCATTCAGCGGGGCAAGTGCTCCCCGGGTCGCCCGTTCAAGTACGCCTCCAAGGCTTGGTACCTGAACAACGTCAATCGCTTCGCCGGATGAAATCAGGAAGTCGAGTTTCTTCAGCATCTCCACAGAATCACCGGGAACGAGTGTCACATGCTCTACCTTGATATTTGGGTTCTGATCCATAAATTCCTGCAGCATGGCATCCGTGCCTGCTGATTGGGCTTCATTGTCCCAGTTGTAATATTTGATGGCGACTTGCTTGTCCACCTTGGTGTTCCCGGCATTCGTACTGGCTTCAGCACCGCCATTCTTCTCTGAATTTCCGGAATTTCCACAGGCGCTTAACGTTAAGGAAACCGCCAGCATGGAGCCTAGTACAACGGATAATCTTTTTTTGCCCTTTGTTTTCATTTTACTTCCCCCCGCACTGAAATTTAAGTATAGTGCCTTGTTCATTTCTTATTATAGGCACCCGCTGTACAAGCCAAGTGCACAATTTTGCTGTAGTAGGATCACATTTTTGACTTTTACCCTCTTTTGCATACCCGCAAGTCAGCCCTTTACGCCTC
This sequence comes from Paenibacillus sp. FSL L8-0333, assembly GCF_037965665.1. NCBI lineage: Bacteria > Bacillati > Bacillota > Bacilli > Caryophanales > Paenibacillaceae > Paenibacillus > Paenibacillus sp. FSL L8-0333. The sequence continues at coordinate 1,749,752 of NZ_CP150186.1, read as the reverse complement.
CCAAGGAGATTCCGTTAATGACTTGCTTTTGCAGGGCAATGAACACGATGACCAATGGGATGATCGCCGAAACGGCTGCCGTCATCATAATCGCATAGTTGTTCGAATAATCGTCCCGGAACAGTGTCATACCGAGTGGGATAGTGTACAGATTCTTGTTTAGCAAGAAGATCAGCGGATTCTGGTAGTCATTCCAAGTCCAGATAAATTTGATGATCGCCACGGTAGCGAGCACCGGCTTGCAGAGCGGAACAATGATAGACCAGAATATCCGCAAATGGCCTGCACCATCAATTCGCGCCGCTTCAATATATTCGTCGCTGATACCAATCATAAATTGCCGCAACAAGAACGTGAAGTAGATGGAGAACATACTCATTAGTACGATAGCAGCATGAGTATCATAGAGGCCGAACCAACGAATCAGCAGAAAACGCGGAATCAGCGTGGCCTGGTCAGGAATTATCATGAACGACAGCAGCGCCAGAAAGACCATATTCCGTCCTTTAAACTTGATTTTGGTCAAAGCGTACGCCGACATAGATGAAATGATCAGTGTGATGCAGGTTGTAATAATCGCAACTTTAAAGGAGTTTAAATAGAAATGGGAGAAAGGTACCCGTCCCATCCAAACCATCTTGAAATTATACGCTACATTGATCTTCTCGGGAATCCATTGGATCGGGAAGCGCATTACATCTTTTTCATACTTGAAGGCTGCGGAAATCATCCAGATCAGCGGAATAAGAAACACAATGGACAAAGCCCCCATGATGCAGGTAGTGATCACTCTGGACATATTTTTTCTAATCAGTTGCATGTTAATCTCCCCCCTTTATTCTTCATTTCTCATTTTCCAAGTGGCTGCGGTAATCAAGCCGATAACAGCGAATAGCAGCCAGGAAATTGCAGAAGCGTAGCCCATGTTGTAGTATTTGAACCCTTCCTCATAGATCCTGAACACAAGCACGGTAGAAGAATTATTCGGACCGCCTTCGGTCAAAAAGGCGATGATGTCGAACACCTTAAACGAGCCAATCAGCATGGTAATAAGCAGGAAAAATGTAGTCGGACGCAGCATCGGAACTGTGATGGCAAAGAATTTTTTCAGCGCGCTGGCGCCATCTATTTCGGCGGCTTCGTAGATTTCATCGGAAATATTCGTCAAGCCAGCCATATAGATAATAATGGTGTAGCCAAGACTCGCCCAAGAACTGATAATAGCAATGGATAACAGTGAGGTCTTTGGATCAACTAGCCATTTCGGAGGGCTGGAAATTCCAAACTCCATCAGCAACTGATTGATAGGTCCAAGAGACGGATGGAACAATGCACTCCATACGGCAGCTATCGCAATAATCGAAGAAATATAAGGAATAAAGAAAGCCACTTTAAAATAATTTTTGAGGAACACACTGTTTTGAATCAATGCCGCGAGCACCAGCGCAATCGCAATCGGTATCGGCACGGTCATAATCATATAAAAAGCATTGTTCTTCAAAGCTTGAATGATACTCGGATCATGGAACATTTTGATATAGTTATCCAATCCGATGAACTCGATTCCTTTGACTCCCGACAATAGATCCCATTTCGAGAAGCTCAAATAAAGTGAGAATCCAAGCGCAAATACATTAAGAAAAAGCATCCCGACAATTTCTGGTGCCAAAAACAGCCACCCGGTTAAAGCCTCTTTCCGTTGCGGAGTCCAGAATTTCCGCTTCTCTTGCAGAATTTTTGGCACAGGTTGTTTTGCAGCCTCCACGTTGTATCACCTCGACAATTTGATTTGTCATTATAGTAATACATCCGCCTTCCGCAAGAAGGAGTGATTATGACCCGGAATGTGCAAGATTTTGACCTTTGTCCGCCGACAACAAAAAACCGCCCTAGAGGGGCGGCGGGTCTGTTCATATCGTTAACAATTGTGCTTCTCAGCGTACCGAATGTTTGGATTTATATTCGCTTGGCGTAGTTCCTACATATTTTTTGAACACTTTTGAAAAATAGGTTCTGTCCGAATATCCTAGACCGACGGCTAGCGATTCCAGATTCTGGCTGGAGATTTTTAGCATTTTGGTAGCGACCTTCATCTTGTGCTGATGTACATAGTCCGTAAAGGTCAGGCCAGTCATGCGCTTGAAATAACGCGAAAAATAGCTTGGATCCAGAAACAGATAACGTGCCATATCAATTGAGGTGATATTATCGCCAAGATGCTGGTCGATATACTGCTGGATAAGCTGCAGCTTGGGCTCCTGCGGAGAAGCTCCTGCCACCTGCTGCTTGCTGCCTGTAATCTGTACAAGCTTTCTTTCCACCAGTTCCATCGTATCTTCAAGTGTGCGGGTCTGCACGAGATAGACGAACAGATCCTCATCGAACATCAGGCTCGTAAACATTAACTCGATGCCGCGGAGCATAAAGGATAAATCCCGGGCGAAATCGCCAGGATGAATAGACATTGCTTTTGCAGTCCTAGCGATTTCTTGTAGAGTGCTACGGATGGCTTCAAGGTCTTTTTTTATCACGGCCCGTTCCATCTGCGGGATATAGCTGTCCAGAAATCCTTGGGGAGCAGGCTGGAAACGTGGAGAAGCGATTTGCAGAGTATCCAGAACCGTGTAATCCGCACTTGCATAGAACTCGCATTTGTCCTGAACAATCTGCCGATGGATCTGGCCAATCGCCTGTAGCTCCATTTTCTCTGTGACGGCAATAATGCCCGGTTGAATCTTTAGGAGATGGGAGCATTCGGAACACAGCCGCTGTAAATAATCGTGAAAATGAAGACTGGCATTCTGCGCGAGATTCACACGGTAATTATATAGAATCACAATATTCTTTTGCTCCAAGAAAGGCGTAATCCCTTCACATGTTTCGGACAGTTCCAAGGCTATATTGTAAATAGCATATAAAATAAGTGGATACTCACTCTGCTTGTATCGCTTGTCGAAACTGGAAAAATGAATACTAACCGTGCCCAGCATAAACCACGGATACGTCCAGGATATGCCGATTTGCGCCGCATAAGCCAGTGTGGTTTCAGGCGGAGCACCGCCAATCACCCTTTGCAGCAGGTTCTGCCGGAAGAGCTGGCTGTTGTAGCCTGTCTCCCCATGGCTGATCAAGCCAATCTTCGACTTAAGCAAGTGTACGGACTTGGCAAGGCTTTTCTCCAGTTGCTCTTCTGTAAGCTGGTCCTTGATTAAATAATCATCTACTTTCAGCTTTACCGCCTGCTGAGCATAATGGAAATCCTCATGACAGGTCAGGAAAATAATTCTGACCTCCGGCTTCATGCGGGTGAAACAATCGGCTAGCTCAATCCCGTTCTTTTGCGGCAAACCAATATCCGTGATCACAATGTCAGGCTGCACTTCCTCAAACATTAATAACGCCTTGGCACTGGAATAGGTGCTGCCGACAATCTGCAAGCTATGTGCCTCCCAGTCAATCATCTGCTGAAGCACTTTGAGCATAGGAACATCATCGTCTATGAGCATCACTTTATACATCAATATCCCTCTCTCTCTGACAGATTAACCTGATGATTGCCTTGCGGCAAATACAGAGAAACGGACACCCCACCCTGCGGCAGATTATGCAGCGACAAGCGGGTATCCTGCCCATAGGTCAGCCGCAGCCTTTGAACTACGTTCATTAACCCGACTCTTTGATAAGCTTCATCCTGTTCATTGTCCTTATACAGTAACCTGCGGTTCAGGCCCGCCAGAACTTCAGCCCCTGCACCGCAGCCATTATCTTCAACTTCAATCATGATCCCATCAGGGACCGTTCGAGAGCGAACGACAATACGCGGTGCCGGGTGGTCAACCAATCCGTGGACGATTGCATTTTCTACAAGGGGCTGCAAAATCAGCTTAGGGACGATGAGCTTCTCTGTATCCTTTTCCAGATCGACCTCCAGTTCAAGAGGGATTTCATTACGGATCTTCATAATATCGATATAATGGCCAAGCAGTTTGCATTCTTCCCGCAAGGTGGCCGGTTCATTGACCTTCAAATAGGCCCGGAGCAGACTCATTAATGAATCGATGATCCCGCTATGCAGCTTATCTTTGGCCAAAATAAGGCTACATTTAATCGAATTCAACGTGTTGATCAAAAAGTGGGGGCGAATCTGCATAAACAGCGCCTCCAGCTCCATCACCCGCTTCTGTTCCTGCTCCAGCTCGATGTCGTGAATTAGTCCTTGCAGCTGGTCCAGCATAGTATTCAACGTCTGCCCCAGCTCAGCGATTTCATCCTTGCCCTTGACCTCCAGCCTGACATCAAGATTCCCCATCCCGAACTGGCGCACAACGCGCTGCAGCTTCATGATCGGACTATGCAATCTTTTGGCAATCAGCATGGAGGTAGCCGAAAAGACAATAAATAAGAGGAGTACCAAGCCAATGCCACTATAAAACGTCCGCGAGATCTGGCCCGACCATTCTTTCTCCGAAGCTTCATAGATCAGCTGCCAATTAGATTTGTCGATAGCTCTGGCCGTACGAACGCTTCCTCTTGCTTCCTTGCCTTCTGGAGCCAGCTCAGAGTTCCCAGCAATCAAGCCTCCTCCAGAATCAAATAACGCAACCTTGCCAAATTCGACGGGTCCGAGCAATTTATTGAAATAGGATTCAGGAATTGAGATAAGCAGCACGGACACCTGCCGTTTCTCCCGGCTGTCATAGATAACTCTGGCAATATAATAGCTGCTGCTTTTACCGGAACCGCTATCAGCCATCCCAAGCCATTGCAAGGTCTCCGGTTCGTGAATATTGACACGGCTCATCAGCTTGTCCAGGTTGGCATTGATCACGGATAAATTCTCAGTCCCAGAGGAGATCACAAAGTGTTTCCGGTTGACCAAATACATGCGGATATTATTATTCAACGGCTTAGAGTTGATGAGCGAAAACACATCTTGAATTTGCGTAAAATGTACGTAATCCTGATAGCTATTCAGCCGCTCAGTATCCGCAAATGACTTCAGATTAGCGCGGAAATTGGTATCGTTTACAATAAAATGGGAAGCGAACGTCACATCATCAATAGTTTTGTTTAGTTCGTCAATCATAACGTTCAGGAAGTTATCGTTGCTGAGCTGCAGCTTCTCTACCATCGTATCCCGGATGAGCACGAAGGAAATGATCGATACTGCAATCAGCGGGATAAAAATCAGCAAAAGAAATGAAACCTGGATACGTCTATAGTAAGTGAATTTGAACATGTTTTCTCCGCGCCTCTCTCATGCTCTTTTCTTTTATTCTATCAGCCCGTTGTCCAGTATTCATACATTATCTGATTACCGTGACCTTCTTTTGACCGTCTGCTGAAACAATAAGCACTACTTCTCCAAAAATTTGTACGCCTTCCACTACATAGGAATCTAAGTGACTGGATGGAATCTCGTGGCTGATCACGATAATATGCTCCTCATTCCTTTCGGGGAGGATGATGCGGCAGGCCTCCGCGTGTGCAGCAGCCACCGGTTCACCCGTATGGCGGTAAATCGGCACCTGTTCGACCAGCGGACAGAACAACTCACCCGAAGACTGCGGGTACAGCACCTGCATGATCGAGACCGTTCCTTTCCCCTTTCGGGAGTACACAGCATACTGATTAGGTTCCAGCAGATTATATTCGCGGGAGATTACCCCAGCATCAACCCTGCCCTGAAGACCATCAACATGAACAGGAAGGATACAAAGATTAGCTTCCCGCTCATTTTTTGTACGGCATATTAGCGTTCCATCTTCCATCTGAACCGTTCCGGGTGCAAAATGAAAATGCTGGGAAAATGTATGCTCCTGCCGGGAACTGAAGCTGTCCACCAGAAGCCAGTAAAAAGGCTTAATAAATAGGATCCTCCTTAACGGGTAGACCGGATCATCCAAATGACGGTAGCCGTCATGGCTGCCCTCTACATAATCAAAGTCCGGATGGCTGATCCATTGGCAGCCCATTGGCTTCGCAATCTGAGAGAAGGACCATGTATCCGTGACTTCGGTAAATCCAATTCCGTCGACAGTGGTCGTATTATGGGCAGCGCTTTCTTTTAGCGCTTTTCTAAGTGGTGTATGATCACTATAGTTGTATCTGCCAAGATCGGTAAGCAGATCCCGCCCATAGGCATACAGATCGAAATGTAGCAGATCCGCGTGCCCATGTCCACCCCCAAGCGGTCCGCAGTGAAAATATAGGTACAAATCCTGCTCGTCCCAGCCCGTTCGCATCACATAATGGCCGGAATGTGCATAGGCGTGTGACAAGTTTGGTGGTAGCTCCGCAGTCAGCCGCTCGTAGCCCTCAACTCCATTTATCCCAAACAACCAGGCATTGTCATAATCCATTTGATCGTATCCGCCAAAGCGGAGTACAGCATCCTGAAATAACCAGCCCGCATAAGTCAAAAGCGAACGGATATCGCTGTCATCACTATCGCCAAGCATCGGCTGCCGGTGATTCGGCTTGGCCCAATATAATGAAGCGGCAGCCATTTGCTGAACCTTTTGCTGAAACTCATCCTGAAGCTCCACTCCATTCAATCGGGCTAAACGGATGCAGTCGAGAAAACATACCAAAACCTCATGGTGATAGGTGGGCGATTGCTCCCAGTGGATGCCGTCCGCCATAATCTGAATTCGAGCTGTCTCTCCCAGTCTCTCCTTACTGAGTTGTCGCCAGTTTTTGGCGCTAGTGAACTCAGGGAAGTAGAGCGCAGTTTGGAACAAACCACAAGTCTCCAGCACCCCCCAGTTGCTGATCTTCTTCCAGCCCGTAAACGATAAAGCTAAATATTGGCCGTGTTCATACAGAGATACCATCACTTTGGCCAGCAGCGCCGGTGTGAGCAGTGGACTATCCTGTATATAGGACAACGCTTTGATCCAGTTAGCACAGCGAAGGCCCACTTCAATTGTGCGCCATGTCAGCGTATCATTCGTAGGCTTGTCTGGAACGGGGTTACGGTCTATCCAATCTTCAAGCTGGCAGCAAAATGCTCTCGCATAATCCTCTTTACCTGTTATCGTATACGCTTGTCCTAATGCCACCCAGTAGCGGTGGCGATTCAGCATATAAGCCCATTCTACATCCTTGTCTGGAACATGACGCCAGTCAATTTCTTCCTCAAAGGTAACCGGAATGCGGCTGCGCTCCATATCCCAGGGAAAACGAAAGAGAAACGTCTGCTCCACAACTTCATCCGCTGTCTTCATTACAGCTTCCCGCTCGCCTGCACAATAGCGCTGTACATAGTCAATAAGCTGCTGCTTCCGGTTATCCTCTATCCGCCAGCCCGGCGTGGTCCGGCGGGTCAAATACCGATGCAATTCAGTCAGCGCATCGTCCTGCCGAGCTTGGCTGAGCGCATTCTTCACTAGAGCTAAAGCGGGCAACTCAAGATCGAGCAGCGCAAAGACGGCATAGGGGGAGATTTGTCTGACATCAGCGTTCATACCAGTACCCCTTGTTGCCATTTTGCAGCCGCATCAATGCTTCGAGATAGAAATAATCTCCCCAGATCATGAAGTCATCTGGAGACAGATCGCCGCGCACATGGTAAGAACCATGCTTCAGCAGCCCCTCCGCCTCTTCGCCGAGCGTGGAATAGTTCTGCACAAGCGAAGTCATCGACTGCACTAATCCCTGCTGAAAATAAGCCCGCTCAGAATCCTCCCCATCCATTAGCTCCAGCAGTTCCTGAAGTCCGGCTGCTACTATTGCAGAGGCCGAGCTATCCCGGTAAGTATCCGGAGACACCGGAGCATTAAAATCCCAGTAAGCGACATGATCCTGCGGCAAATGCTCCAGAAAATAGCGGGCCATCCGCTTGGACGTTTCCAAATACAACGGATCTTTGGTATAGCGGTAAGATAACGCAAAACCGTAAACACCCCAAGCCTGCCCGCGCGTCCAGGTCGATCCGTTAGTAAAACCCTGGTGTGTGGCGCCGCCAATCGGCTCTCCGGTCTTCGGGTCGAAGAAAAACGTATGGTAAGAGCTGTCATCTCCCCGTACCAGATACCGTCTCGTTTTCTCCGCCTGCATGACCGCCACCTCCCGGTATACGGAATCACCGGTCTGTTGTTCGGCCCAATACAAAAGGGGAAGATTTAACAGACAATCAATAATGATGCGCCCGCCTTCCTGAGCATCCCCCTCCGGTCCCCATGCCTGAATATAACCGCCAGCTGTACGCCAGCGCTTCAGCAGCAGGTCTGCCGCCTGCAATGTCAGTTGACGCGCTGATTCGTCTTTATCTATAATCCACTGGGCTTTAGAGGATAACGAATACAGGAAGCCAATGTCGTGATGATCAAGCACGGTCTTTGCCGCGAAACGGCGGCGGAAATCTTCTACGGTATGGGATGCCGCAATACGGAAGCTGTCATCCCGCGTATATTCATAACACAACCACAACATGCCGCTCCAAAATCCGTTAGTCCAGTCGTCGTTGTTATTGAGCTGATAAGTTCCATTCCTGCTGACATGAGGGAAACTGCCCCCGAACCGGTCTATGTTCTTACGTACCTTCTCTATCGCATCTTCAATCGCACTGCTCCACATAAGTTCCTTGCTCCCTTCAGGCTCTTCGTTTCTTACGTTTCATGATAAGGAGAGTGAACAGGATCTAATAGGGGCGATTTTTGCTTTGATGTGCATTATTTTGACTTTTGAATGACGTGAAGCACTGTAAGTTTACTTTCCAATCATAGGCATCAAATCAATATAGTAACAAAAGGTATAACTGTTTATGGGAAAATACGTTAAAATCAGAGAGTGACTTACATCTTTCATTCTTTTTTAGAAACGGAGTGTCCTATTAATGAAAAAGCTAGGTGCATTATTTTTATCCATTTTCATGGTTATGTCTGTCTTTACCACTGCGCATGCTGCTGAAAAGCCTGTCGGTGTATGGATTGATGGAACCGAAATAAAGTTAGGCGATTCTAACCCTGTTGTAGAAAAAGGAACGACCCTAGTTCCTATGCGTCCTCTGCTAGAGAAGCTTAATGTAAATATTAATTGGAATAAAAAAACCCAAACCGTAACAGGGACCAAAAATGGACTGGCCCTCTCACTGACCATTGGCAGCACAACTGCAACGGTAAATGGGGAGAAGAAAAAACTAGAGGTGGCTCCTAAGACCATCAACAATGTCACCTATGTTCCTGTCCGCTTTATAGGAGAAACGATCGGCTATAAAGTGGAGTGGAGTCCAGCGCTGCGCACCATCACTTTTGTGGCCAATACTCAAGCTGCAGGAAGCACCGGATTCTTATGGAAAGTGGAGAACAAAGGCAACACCGTTTATCTGCTTGGTTCTATCCATGTGGCTAACGACAAAATGTACCCGCTGCGTCCGGAGATTGAAGCTGCTTTTGAAGCCTCGCAATATTTAGGTGTCGAAGTAGATATCTCTAAGATTGATCAAGCTGAGATCCAAAAGTTTATTTTGGAAAAAGGCTCCTATACAGATGGAACCAAGCTCAAGGATCATGTATCCGCAGATACCTATAACAAAGTGACTCAACTGCTAAAAGCAAATGGTCTGGCGGAAAATGCATTCGATTCCTTCAAACCGTGGGTCGTTACCCAAGGTGTCTCAAGTCTACAGATGCAAGTTACAAGTTATACGGCGGATACCGGCATTGATTTATATTTTTTACAAAAAGCAGGCAAGCTGAACAAACCTATTATTGAGCTGGAAAACACACAATTGCAGCTGAATATGTTCGACCAGTTCTCAGATGGATTGCAAGAAAAGCTTCTTGTCGACACACTCGGCAGCCTCAATCAAACGGACAATACTTCCGCAGCAGCTTCACTGGATGCACTATCCCAAATGTGGATGCAAGGTGATGAGCAGTCGCTCGTAGCGATGACAAAAGCGGTCGCGCAAGAGCCAGAGTATTATAAGGGCCTGGTTTCGGATCGTAACGTCAACATGGTGAAGCATGTAAAAGAATATTTGAATAGTGATAAAAAAGCGACTTACCTTGTCGTCGTTGGTGCGCTGCATATGCTCGGTGACGATGGTATCGTGACCCAATTGCAAAAAGATGGCTTTAACGTCGTCAAACAATAATTGTTTTAGCTAAAATAAACAAGGCTGTCTCTTAGTCATCGTAGATGACTAAGAGACAGCCTTGTATTTTACTTTTTTTAGCTTAATCTAAAAGTAGAAGTTGACTTAACGTGCGGACAGCGCGGAGGGCCCTCCGGGATTCTGGAGAAACGCACCCTCCGAACCCAAAGCCGCTTGTTCATAAACGGGCTACTACAATTTTATTAACTGATCTACCTTAACTGGAAGTCCAGTAGCTATCGAACGATTTGCCGCAATCCCGGTCATAATAGACAACGCCCCGTCCACATGGGAAGCCGCACGATTAAAGCGATCCTCTAGCGGACATTCAAAAATATCACGCAGCATCACAGGATCTCCGCCCCCGTGCCCCCCAACTCCTTCTTCAATCTCCACTTCATAAGGTGCTGCGAAATGAGGGAAAACCGTGATCCGCTTGTCTTTTAACGCCCCTTCATCTTCCTTGTTTCCTCCGGCATTTACATAAGACTGTTCGACGACCTTTACTTCCATCCGCCCCTTCGTTCCATTAAATACTACAATGAAGCCCTCCCAAGGCAAATAAGCATTAAGTGAATAATTCATAATCGTCTTATTTTTGTATTTGACCATAACCGCCATCGTATCCTCAATGCTGATATTATCACCGAACACACTTTGGTCACGCAGGTAACCATCCTCATGCTCCGTATCCAGATACATCTGCTTTAACTGCTCGTTGTCTTTAAGATGCAGGGCAAACGGATCATTTTCTGCCGCGCTACTTCCATGAGCACGCTGATAAAACTCAGTCACCCCGCGCTTCTCCGCGTTTTCTCTGCCATAAAATCTTAGATCGCCCATCGCATAAATCGTATCCGGGCGCGAACCCAGCCAGAAATTCATCAAATCGAAATGATGTGTGGATTTATGAACCAAGAGACCTCCGCTGTTCCGTTTATCACGGTGCCATCTGCGGAAGTAATCCGCCCCATGCTGCGTATTCAGCAGCCACTCGAAGTTGACGGAAAGCACTTCTCCAATCGCGCCGTCCATAATGAGTTCACGGATTTTGGTGTTGTGTGGTGCATAGCGGTAATTGAAGGTCACACGCAGCTTTTTCCCAGTCCGCTCAATCGCTTCAAGAATTTCCTGACATTTCTCTTCATCCACTGTCATCGGTTTCTCCGAAATAACATCGCAGCCAAGCTCCATCGCCCGGATAATGTAACGATGATGCGTGCGGTCAATACTCGTGACAATTACCGTGTCAGGTTGGGTTTCCTCAATCATACGGTCAAACTCATGAGCTTTATAGGTAGGAACCGCTTGATATTTATATTTTTCCTCCAGCAAACGGTTCGCATAATCCATTCTTGCTCCATTCACATCACAAAAGGCTACAATTTCAGAGGTTTCACGATAATTCGTAGTGATCTCACCATAAAAAAACTCCGCTCGGCCGCCGGTTCCTACGAAAGCATATTTCTTGTTGGACATCAGGATCACTCCATCACTTATTGATTTAAAAGCGTTTTTTTCTTATAGTGTATAGTATAAAATACATCTGAATCTAAGCGATTCTTAGCAGAAACAATAAAAACTTTGCATATATTATCTTCATTATCTGAAAGGAGCAGATTTAGCATGGAACAGGAGCCTCAGCCTCCTTTTATGATTGAGCAAATAAAAAGAGCCGGTCCATTCAGCATGGATTCCGACCATTATCACGATACTTATGAAATTTATTATTTACTCGCCGGGGAACGCAGTTATTACATTAACAATCTGATCTACACCTTGCGTAAAGGTGATCTGATTTTTATTAACAAGAACGAGCTCCATCGTACCACCTCTAAAGGCTCTGCAAGCCATGAACGGATCTTAATTAACTTTGAGGAAAGCTTTCTGCAAAAGACATTGGCGCACTTCGAGCTGCATTTTCCATTTATGGCTACACAAAGCTTGCTTTTGCGGCCCGGAGTACATGAACAGGGGGCCATTGAATATCTACTTTTCAGCATGCTAAAAGAACAAACAGAACCACGGACACAGCAAATCCCCTATCTTCAGACGCTACTCATCCAACTATTTATTGAAATGAACAGAATACAGGAAATAAGCCGTGAGCCCATTGCCTCTGAGAGCAGTGAGAAGCAGCTAAAAGTCTACGAAATTATCGATTTTTTACAAGCACATTATGCTGAAAAGCTTACATTGGAGCGGCTATCTGAGACTTTTTTCATCAGCAGCACCTATCTCTGCCGTGTGTTCAAGCAAACGACTGGCTTCACTATCGTAGAATATCTAAACTACATTCGGATCAAGGAAGCCCAACGTCTCTTGCAGAGCACCAACGCTAAAGTTACGAACATCGCCGAGGATACCGGCTTTGACAGCATCGCCCACTTCGGGCGTGTGTTTAAGCAAATCGTTAAATGTTCGCCTTTGCAATATCGCAAGCAAAACCGCTGATCCACAGTTAGAAATCACAACCGATTCTCTATGTAGCCGCTCCGTCGATCAAAAGTACCTTATGTGAACTGCCATGGGCATACGGGGGCATCAGGAGCATCGGGGGCATCTGAGCAACAACAATACCCCGTCACTAGATTATCTTTTCGCGCGAACAAAGTTCATGAGGCTATCGGACCCAGTGGACCTTATTCGCAGCATAATCGCTATTTTGGGATTTTATCGGCCCCCATAGTCGCTATTGGCATAAAAAGTTACCTATATTGAGCGTTTTCGAGGGAATAACGTCACTGGAGTCCGGAAATGGTCTCAAAAGGCGATTAATCTGCAAATAACGTCATCTGAGTCCGCATAACTTTGTCTAGCAGGAGTAATCGGCGGTTTCAAGGGGGGCCGGGGGGGGGGGGGGGGGTTAAGCAGCACAGTAACTCACAACAAAGAGCAGCGATCCCCACTAATGGAGTATCGCTGCTCCGCTGTCATTTTGTGATTAATACGGTCGTCTCATTCCTCATCATGCCATTCATTTTGCTTCGTTATGTGATTTCATTTCCAAATCTCGTACAAGCCTGTGAACCTCAATTCCGGCCAGCAGCACGATGCCAATCCCATGTGTATCGTTTAATTGCCAGGTCAATTCATCTTTATAATACAGTTTGTTAAACGAATAACCCGAACCGCGGCAGACACCGTAAACATTGCCTTGTTTGTCAATACAATGACGGGTTAAGCCGCTCCAGCCGTGGAGTGCAGAGGTTACGTATGACTCTGGTTCCAGCAGCCAACCGCAGCGGACGCCTCTAGCAAAAGCATAAATAAACATAGAGGTACAAGAAGCCTCTGCGTAGGACTCAGGATCTGTTAACACTTGATGCCATAGGCCCCGCTCATCTTGCAGCTTAAGATAGCCTTTACTAAGCTCGCGGAAATAATCAAGCAAATCAGATCGCAACGGATGTTGCTCAGGCATAACTTCAAGCAGCTCAGTCAGTGAGAAAATCACCCAACCATTACCTCTGCCCCAAGGCACGCCATTGGGTTTATTAAACTTATAATCATATACATGATGCATAATGCCAAGCTCCGGCTGGAACAGCCGCTCCTTGTAATGTAAAAACTGCGCCGCCGCATCATCAAGATAAGCCGCATTTCCGGTCAATTTATAATATTTGCTTAGAAAAGGCGTGCTCATATACAGATCATCACACCACATCGTCTGCTGCATGAAATCAACTGTGCCACTGGTCCGATACAGAGCTCCGTCAGGCAGCCTGCTCTGCACTTTAGTAATGTAATTGGCAATTTCAGCAGCAGCTTCCGGTGCGCCCTGTAGTGGACGAAGCTTATTTGCTTCCAGCATCGTTGCCCCGAAGGATCCGCAGTCGTCCAGCGAATCCATCAGCGCCAGCTGATGATTGATGCCCGGAGCGCCATAACGTCCAAGGTCCCATAAGGCATATTCATGCAGCCCTGTACATTGCTCAATATGGTGTTGTGCATATTCGGCATAATGGGGGGCCTTAAGCTCTACTCCTGTTCTCAGCAATCCGTACAGGGTTACGCCTAGAGGGTAATTCCAGCGCCCAAACATAACACTCTCCAAATAAGGCCTAACCCAGCTATTCGGTTGGTCCACCCGCCAAAAGGTTACTTCATCCGCTTCCCCAAATAAAGTATCCATAGAGGTCAGTTCTAAGACTTTCGGCGCTGTCCCCGAGGTGAATAGTCCAAGGTACAGCCAAGGATCAGTTAATCCTTCAACTGAATAAGGTTGCACGAGACTACTCTGAACACCACCAGACCGTACGTCCAGTTCAAATCCCCAATTCCCCTCTCCGCAGACGGACTCCACGACGAGATCATGTAGTCCATAACCAAGCTCCAGTTGGATATCCAGCGTGCCGTTCACGTTCTGGTGCTCAGCTACAAGTTCCCCATTCACATAGATAGAGATTTCAGCCATTCCACGATAGCTACCTTGCAGGCGTATGTCATCTTTCTGTAGGCTCTTAACTTCCAGCTTACACCAAGCAAACGCCTTGGCTCCTAGTAATTCCCCAAATATACGTGAACAGTTGCCAGATGCCTGTTCCTGTGGCGACCATTGCGGCGTCGGAAACCAAACGCAGCGAGCTGTCATTTGCTCTTCAGTGAATTCAGCTTTCAGCCAAGCTGCCCAAGACGTCTGTTGGGGTCCACTATAAATCCAACCTTCACAACCGCTTAACTGCGCCGTTGGAGTAAGAAAGTGTACCGGTGCACCTTTGACGCTGCCCGTTCCAAAAACCCCTCCGCAACCTGTACCTGTTGCTACATACTCCAGCACAAGATGGTTCCAGCCTTTATCCATGCCCGCCCGAAAAAACGTCCTCCGGTCCGGAAACACATCATCATTTAGATTGGAGCTAAACACCAGCCGTCCATTTATGTAAACCTTAACTGGACTGTAGCAACTAACTGAGAAAGGGGCTTCTACCTCATTGTCGCTCCACAGCTTTCCCCACACATATACGAATTGTCCTGCCTCTAGCTCCGGCAGTCGTTCTTCCAGATTCATATCATAACGGCAGTCGCGGAGCCGTTTGAAACCACTCTGCGAATGTACCCGGTAAACCGGAGGCTGCGGGGGATAGGCACCGATAAAACGGCTGGCCACAGCGGCCAGTACATTTTCGATTTCGCCCCCATTATATTTGGCAATACAATCAGGATCAGGAAAGTATTCTGGAATATAAGTACTCACTAAACGTATCCTCCTTCACACCGTTATTTCTCCACCCGGATACAGCGTCGAGCTGTACAATCTTTTAGGCTGAGGTAACGATTTCTCAGAGGCACATGTACTAATATCTATCCACTCGCTTGAATATACCGATGCTGACTCATCATTATAAATTACAACCTGTTCCCTGCCACATCCCAGAAGATCGCCATGAACGGCATAACCTTCCTCCTTGAATTCAGCTACAACCCGCATATGTCCATCGTACAAAGCAGGATATACCCCGCCTCCCCGGCGGTACGCGAGAATATAATCCGGAGAACCCACTTGCCAGTTGCTAACGGCTTCAACGATAGTCAGCCAACCATCGGTTGTGCGCTCTTCTTTCCACAGTTCCTTGCCATTACAGTCTAAAAGGAACAACGCATCCTTACCTTTTAGCCCTTTGCCGTCATCTTCGCGGATCATTCGGTCCAGCCCGGCAACCTGAAGACCAGGCAGTTCGGGCCGGAATCGGCCTAACGCCAGATGCTGTGACTCTATAGAACCGTCATAACGCCAAAGCTCTTGCCCGTCCCGGTCATACATCACCGTTACGCTTCCGCCGACAACCAGTTCAGGATAACCATCTCCATTCACATCGCCAACCCAAATACAGTCCGCGTGGTCATCCAGATCGTGGCAGCTCCATAATAAATTACCTTTAGAATCAAGCAGATCATAACCTGCCATCACTTGATCCTGTCCATTTCCATGAAGATCGTGAACCCACGGATAATGTCCTACATTGCCTGTATGCGTCCATAATAAATTGAAATTCTTATCCAAGGCCCACAGTTGATGATAACGGTCCTTCAGAATGATGTCGGAAGCATGTTTTTGCCCTGTTAGATTGGCAATGATAATACAATCATGTGCATGTTCAGCAGGTAAGTCGTATATGGACTTAACCGTTCCTGTTGAACCTTCAAAAATATGAAAACGTCCATCCATTACACATAATACTTCCAGCGACCCATCACCATCTATATCATAAACTTGCGCTGGATAGTCCGAGCCTTGGCTGCCAGCGTCAGGATCGGGTGTGCCCACCTGCCACAGCAGCTTGCCATCCATATCAAAAGCGGTCAGGCATTGCACCTGATGGGGAATATAACGAACATCCTGGCGATTATCCGGCTGGACCAGCAGCATTTCTGCACGTCCATCCCCATTCAGATCGCCAATAAGCATTTTACAGCGTGGACCAGCAGCGGAAATATCTACTTTTGCCAGCTGATAGACTGATTGTGTGTCCTTCGTTCTCATTAGAATCCTCCTGTCTTCTCTCTTCGATTAGATCTCAGGGAAACGGACGGTTTGTCCGCCTGCTACTTCTATAATCACACCGTCGATTTCCAGCCAGACAGATACCGCTCCCGGATTATATACAAAATCCCTAGCAGCGGAGAAAATAAGGGCTTCACAAGCCTTCATATAATGAACGAGTTCAATATTTGTGGCGTACCAGATTTCCTCCAGTCCTCCCACTGCTTCACAGAAGCTTTCCATCAGCTCCCAGTTATTATCGTTATCAAATTCATAACTATGGCCCCACACATACATCAGATATAAATACTGCCGTTTATGCAGCTTCACGAACTGCTCCGCATGCTCCAGCAAATGATCATTATGATGGCAAGTCCCCCGCCATTCCAGCCAATCCTCCGGCAGCCCAAAGCCGCCGCCAGTGGTCTGTACCACACGGGCATATTCCATGCCTAAATGAGGCAAAAGCTTCTTTATCTCCTTGTTAAAGGAACCGTTAGGATAAGACATTCCCCGTATCGGCACCTGGAGCAGCGTCTCAAAATATTTTCGATCCTCCATAATCTCATGGATGATTTGCTCCTGCGGACAACGGGCCAGCGTCGGATGATGTTGCGTATGGACAGATACTTCATGTCCCTGGTACAGCTCAGTTATTTCATCTGCCGTAATACGATCACCTTCACCCAGCAGGCCAGAATTGAGATGAAATGTTCCTCTAATCCCATGGCGGTTAAATAGTCCTACCAATCTTTCGTCAGCCCGTCTGCCGTCATCATAGCTCATTGTAAGCGCCTTATGTCTGCCCTCAGGGTAACAATAATAAATAATAGACATCAATCTGAAGCCTCCTTCGCATTACTGTCCAAAAACCGTCAGATTCGAGTAATCAGCAATCAGGGGTGCCATCTGTCGGAACCCAATTTTCCCGCCTGTCAGTAGCGGCCCATAGGTTTCACCATCATCTATCCATGTAAAAATCGGCAGTTCATTGATTGCAAAAGACAGCATAGGGCCACGTTTCACCACTAACATCCGGTAGGGCTCAGTCATGTCGCTGACGTCCGGAAGCGGATCGGCTGCCTGCGCAACCAGATGAAAACCATAGCTTTTGCGCAAATTACAGGTGTGAAATTCACGTTCTTCCACCCAACGCCTGCGAAAATACGAGATATGATACGTGTCTATCTGCCCGTGATGGTATTGATCATATTCACCCGTACGGCGAGCAAGCGTGGAATCAAATAAATCCTTCCCACCCTCTCCTTTGGCCGCTATAAACAAAATCGCCAACCCCGGCTCACACAATGGGCGGAAATTCCACGATACGGCGAGGTCTGCCGGGAACTCCTCTGGACACCAGAGAACGACATTTGCTTGTTGTCCGGCCTCGGCATGGATAGTGCTCTCTAATCTCATTCGTTGCAAAGGGAAGGAAACCGTTCCCTCTCCCTCCATCTGGAATCCAGCGATATCACTAGTTGAAGCGAGGGGATTATGGTAGATTGGTTTCCATGCTTCAGGGATCAAACCACCTATACCCGTGTCCTGCATCGGCCTAGCCATAAATCATTCCTCCCCACAATGAAGCCTTCAATTCGCGAGTTCCGGTATAGCACTACCGATTAATTCCAAGGCAATGATCGTATTTAAAGACCACTGCGAGGCTTCATTTGTATTCATCCAATCGATCTCATTTAACTCAGTCATATAAGTGACCCGATCAGCTTCCTCCTGTAGATTCACACAACCAAATGGATTCTCCAGCAAAATCGTCCAACACCGCTCTGCCGTCGCCGGATCCTTGCGGTAATATGCTCCATATGCAGCAATGGCTACGCTGAGCACAGGATGCTCAAAACGGAGTTTTCCTGAAATCAACCCTCCTGTAAATGCGTCCTTCTCTTCTTGTGGCAAATTATAAAATACGCCGAACTCAGCCAGCATATCATCCCAGTCCGAGTCCTCCAGCATTGCCGCCAGCTCGAACCACACCTGCGGACCTCCCATACTAATCGCTAGATGACGCCCCCAGTTATCGTCGCCCATTCCCGACAATAGGCCAGTTGCCGGATCATACCCATATGTGGGACCAGATAAAAGCCGTAAATTTGCCCTTTTGATGCAATTCATGCCTGTTATAATCTTGTCACGATAAGCGGTATCCTCGAACCGCTCCCAGCGGGTCATCCAATTAGAGCTAAAGGCCGCCCAGTCCGGACCCACCCTAACATGAGTGGGGAATTCATCCTTCGGAAAATACGCCCGCATCGGGTCCAGAGTAACTGTTGAATAATCAGCATCCTTTACACTGTCCATAATATCGCCGACCCGCTCGTCTCCGGTCAGATAATAATAGTAGCGATGCAGACCCGCCATAGCGATACGAGCCTCTTTGCAGCCGCAGCCCCAGTGGATGACATTATGCCGCGAGCCTAGTCCGGCGTATTCGCCAAAATGATATACATCTACCTCACTCGTATGCCTGGTCATAGCTTCGGCCATTCGGAACACATCCGCTCTCCCGGACCGGAGAAACGTTACCCACAACCACATATTTGGCACCAGCTCGGAATTCTGCCAGGCACAGCCACCGAGATCATAGTTCCATACATGTCTGACCGGATCGTAGCTGTGCATGAAATCTCCGTAGTCCCAAAAACCGTACCATTTGCGCTGCTCGATCTCTTCCTTGTAAAAGGAGATGATCCCGTCCAGCCGCTCTTCCAGATACACCTTGGCTGGCGTGCTCCGATCAGGCAAACTCCAGAAACCAAAAGCACCCGCTTCATGATAATAAGTTGGTTCACAAACCAGCAATGAAGGTTCTTCAGCTTCTGCCTGCATCCGCTGCAACAATTCAGGCCCGGGAGTCTGCGCCGTACACCAGAATGTTAGCTCGCTAGTATTAGCGATACCAAATGGAGTGGCCCGTAATTCTTCTGCACCTTCATACGAGGATTCCACATGTGTTTTTGTATCATAATGCCGCAAGTCCATAGCTGCCGCATCAGGTGACCAGAACCAGACAGTAAGAGCTGCCGCATCTGTGGCAGTGGAACCAATCTCCATTCCTGCCGGATGCTTACGCCAGAAATTCTTCATCCCGACGGCTAGCCCTCCACCCTCTGCTCCAACATAACCAAGCCCACCTGCCCGGCGGCCTTCTGCTGCCTTGATCCAAGCGCACCCATCCTCTGTCCGCTTCCAGATCCCATAATGCTCGGAAGAATCTTGAACCAGCCGAAAGCTGCCCCAAGTCGCGGAGTCATCCAATAAACTAAGGAAATAGGCATCCTCTTCTGGATCAAATTTCACAGTACATCCTGCTACCTGATCGACGAATAAATCACGGTACTTACCTTTGGTTCGCCGTGTATGCAACGTCTTAGGAGACTCGCTAAACAAGCCGCTATCTCCGGCAAAACGAACATGGCGGTTGTAAAGCGGTCCACGCAGCGGCACTGTGAATTCTATTCCTAATCCTTTAATAAAATCCTGCTGTGGATTACCGTCATAATGAAACGTATGAACTAATCGAATAGACTCCAGCCCAGCATAAAAATATAAACGTAACGTATAGGGAAGCCACTCACGAGCATTGTGTGAAGCTTGGTGAAGTCCCTCTAGCTTCACCACTGCGCGAACAGGTCCGTCCTGTTCAAGGATGGCACTTAACGTTCGTCCTGTGAATCGCTCCTCACGTATGCTCAGGGTGCCAGCACCCTCATCTCTCTGTTCACGTATACATACAAGCTCTCCATTACTGCATACTTCGGTTCCTTCCGTGTCCGCCGGATTTCTGCGCACAATACTGCGGATAAGACCCTTCCCCTGCTTGTTAACCGTGCAAATAATAACACCTGTATCTATAATGAAAGCTTCCTCTGTTTCCTGCACAGTTAGTCGCTCAGTCATTTCCGTAGCTGGAGCCGCTTGATTTATTGTCATTGTCGCTAAGGAATCCTGCTGAATATCCGAATTTTTGTTTACTGCCGAGTGCGTGGACCATTTGATGCTCCCGTCAGGCCAAAAAGCTGCCGGCCAGCTTTGCAGCGGCACAAGCTTTTCGTTCTTCGGCATACTTAAGCAGAGATTCTTTAACGATTCCCTGTCGAGCGCTCCTTTTTTCCAAGGAACCCCCCAGGTAACACCCACATCAATAGCGGGCTTTTTTAGCCAATGCAGGCTAATCGGCAGAGCCGTAGGCACAACAACCATCTCCTTTATACCTTCTTCGCCGCACGTCCTCTTACTTTTAAAGAGCTTCATTATTATGGCTTAGCTCTCTATAGCGGCTTGGAGTTATTCCCTCTTGTTTCTTAAAAATCCGGTTAAAATAGCTATGCTGATAACCCACCTGTTCAGCTACATCGTTAATTCGCAGCGAGGTATCACGCAGCAACTCCTTGGCTTTATCAAGCCGCAATTCGGTCAGATAATCAATGAAATTTTTCCCGGTGACCCGTTTGAATGATTTACTCAGTAAAAATGGGCTGATCCCTGTATAATCCGCACATCCATCCAGCGAAATATTATCCATATAATGCTCATTGATATACATCATGGCATGCTCAATCGTCCGTTTGATTCCGGCATCAGAACGCTCGCTCAGCTCCGTCAGATACGGTGCGACTACCTTTTCCTGAAACCAGGCAAGGATAAGCTTCGGCTCATGAATTTGCGACAGTGCCGCGTACAGATTAGCCCCTTTGAACAGTTGGTTTGGATGAATGCCTGAGACCATAATGGCGTGCTGAATACTGCCTAACAAATGAAGCATGCCCTGCTGCACATCAATCACTTTTGCCCCATTGGCACACAGTGCCTCCAGAAATTCCTCCAACAGCCGGTAAGCCTCTTCCGCTTCTCCTGTGCGCAGGGCCTGAATCATTCCGCGCTCCAAAGTGAACGAATATTGCGGTTCTGGCGTACTTTGCCCCTCACGATCCAGTAGCTCCATATTAATAATCTGGTTCTCACCACCAAACTGGCGATAACTAGCGGCTTGCTTCGCAGCCTCGAACGCTAGCGGAATACCGGATATCCTTCCAACCGGTGCACTAAACGCCACTGTTACCCTCATTTTTAACATGCGATTAATCGTTCCTGTCAGTTCTTCGCTAAAGGCTTGCACCGCTTCCAGCGATGGATTCGCAACGGGTTCGATAAGAAGTAATCCTGCCGTGAGATCATGGAAATTGATAATATCAGCCTGCTTAAAGTGCTCGGCAGACAATTCTCCGATAATATTGACGGCGGCGAATGATACAAGACTTTCATCACCGTTGCGGAACTTCCCCTCCTGGCTGGAGATGCCTGTAAGCTGAATATAAAGAATAATATAATGACAATCCTCTACTTCCCACTTAAAACGCCGCATCCGGCTTTGCAGATCCTGCTCAGAATAAGAATATAAATACCCCTGAAACAGCTGATGCAGGAAGCTTTCCTTCACATGTGGAAGCTGCTCGGAAAGAGTGTACTTCAGGGCATGGCTCTCCCCGTGCAAGTTCTGCCAATGCCGTTCAATCAGAATGAACTCATCCTCCCTACTCGCAGCCGCCGCTTGGTCAGGCAACAAAGTCTGCAGCAACCGTCCTATCGGTGAATAGATTTTACGGGAAGCAAACCAAGACAGAATCGCCGCCAGCAGCAAAGCACTAAAGCTAACTAAAAATATCAGTCTCGAAATGAAGACGACAGGTGAAGTTATGCTGGTTATCGGTGAAGCGGACACATAGAGCCAATCTGCGGAGAGTCGGGAAAACTCACCATAAGTCACTGCATATGTAGCCTTACCCCAGTCGAAGAGAAAAGAGGACTCAAGATTTGACTCATGGTTCGCGCTCCGTTTCACAATCTCATTATGCAATGCGGTAAGTAAGGGAGAATCCTCGGCACTGTCTCCAGCAGATACGTACAAATCCCCCGTCGTCTGCAGCAAAAATGTCTCGCCGCTATTATAAGGTGTCATAGTTCGTAGCATCGCAGCTACTTTCTCCGTATCCATGCGGAGCAAAAGAGCCCCGAAGGGCTTCAAGCTTCCGCCCGGAATATGATGGACAAGCGTTAATTCTTTGACATTTGGTTTATTGGGATCGAATGCCCACTGCGTCCAATAGGTGCTTTGTTCAGTATCAATCAATTTGTCATATTGACCCGATACCGCGCTGGAGTCAATCGTGCCATATTCGGGATTAAATAGTAATGGATGATCTCCTGATAGATAGAGTTCAACGTTACTCGTCATCGTGTTCGAGCCCTGCATCACTACGAGTGTCTTCGTAATATCCCAAGCCCGCTCATGATCCTGAATAAAATCAAGGCCATTCAAGCTGTAATCAAACTTGGGATCAAAGGCCCAATGTGCCAGCATCAGCTCCAGATTGGACAGTTGATCATCAATATTAGCCGCCCGCTGTTCAATCTGCCTGTTATGCATCTGCAGCAGCTCGCTCTCCAGGCGTCCCCCTGCCATCCAGTAGACAAGCGCACCAATAATAAACCCCGGAATGGATGACACCACCAGCATAATGATCAGATTTTTACGATAATATCGGCCCTTACAGCCTGACCAGCCTTTTGTATAACGCTTCCATTTCGCCACATTTCTCATCACTATGCTCTCACCAGCCGAATCAGATAAATTTGAAGTGCAATCGAACCACATTCGTTTTGCTCCTCAGATCCTTTCCAGCCGGATAAAAGCACTAGGAAGGATCTAGCGGTCAGCCTTAGCGTATAACTCGTTCATTTCCTTAACTAAATCATCTCCACCTGTTTTTCTCCATACATCAAATGCTGATTTCAATTCAGCTTCATCAATTTGTCCTACAATATATTTTATGCGTGCATCATTAATTACATTGTCGAGTTGAGCACCCTTTTGGGAATATACTGTGGAAATAAAGGCCTCTGCCGGATTAACCACGATCGAAGCTTCATTTGCTTTCTGAACTTCGATTTGTTTAAGCCGCAGCGGTGTCTGAGCTACAGTCTTGGATTTGTCCTCAGGTATAAAGGCCAGAATTTGGTTTAACCCTTCCACTTCTGACTCCAGAAGGACAGTGTCTTTGGAGCGTTCAATAAAACCATCCACCATAGTGTAGTGAGTACCTTCCAGACCAAAACCTAACATCGTTTGTAATTCCGGATTATTGATTTGATCTAGAAAAGCCAGTACCCGTTTCAGTTCTGCTTCGCTCTTCACAGATGATTTTGGAATAGCCAGCATGCCCGAGAAACCAGAGGTCGGCAATGTATGTAGCTTGCCATCCGTACCTGTTACGCCCCCGCTTACATCTACATAATGTTTATCCGGTTCGTCTTTGCCTTCTTTTTCTAGCGCAGCGTGAATTTTATCATCCACCCGGGCGCCTGTATCGACCACATCGACGATTACTCCTGCCTTATTGTTCACGATCGGATCTGTCCATTTGGCACTGTCCATCACAGCGAAGTCGGAGTTGATCAATTTCTCATCATACAGCTTCTTCATGAACTTAAGCGCTTCCAAATATTCTGGATATTCATGCTCAGGCAGTAGCTTGCCATCTTGCACGCCCCATTTATTCGGTGTTCCAAACCATAACTTAATGGTATCAAAACCGCTGGCCCACTGGCCGCTCCATTTGACCAGCACCATGCCATAAGTATCCTCTTTACCATTGCCGTCTGGATCTTTTTCCTTGAACGCTTTCAGCATATTGTAGAAATCATCTACCGTCTGCGGTGTTTGCAGCCCCACCTTCTCCAGCCAATCCTTACGGAAAACCATACCGTTACGGCCGAGTACACGCCCCCGATAGATTCCGTAATTCTTCCCATCAATAGCCGAGTTTTTCAGAATAACCGGGTTCGCTTGGCTTAAATTCGGATAATCCTTAAGATAAGGCCCTACTTCCCAGAATGCGCCCGATTTGGCAGCGTTCACAAAACTAGAAGCCTTAACATCCCCCACGTAGATAATAGTCGGCAGTTTCCCAGAAGCTAGCGTAATATTAAATTTATCTGCATAAGATGCGTTCGGGACCCACTCAAAGTGGATTTTTGTGTGGGTCTGTTTCTCCAGTTCAGCAGCAACCGGACTGCCATCCTTCGGATAATTTGTTTTGAATATCGGCAGCATGAGGGTCAGATCCAGCGGGGACTCGCTTTTCTCTTCTCCAGTATTACTACTCCCCTCACTTTTGCTGTTAGAACCTGCAGATTCATTACCTGAGCAACCTGCAACAACAGTGGTAACCATCATAGCCACAAGTAAAAGTAACAACCAGCGCTTCTTTTTTACCGAACGATTAGCTTCCATTATTATACCTCCAAATTGGAATAAGTTAAGTTTGCTATCCTTTAACAGAACCCAGCATCACCCCTTTAGCGAAATGTTTTTGCAGAAATGGGTACACACATAAAATTGGTAGAGTACCTACTACAATGACCGCCATTTTAATCGACTGCTCCGGTGGCTGCACAAAGCTCGGATCCATAGAACTCATATCGCCAGCCGCAGATTGGGACAACATTACGATCTGTCGCAGCATCACCTGCAAAGGCCATTTTGTCGGATCCGTAATGTAGAGCAGTGCCGAGAAGAAATTGTTCCAATGTCCCACAGCATAGAACAACGTAAATGTAGCAAGAACCGGTTTGGATAAAGGAAGGACTATCTTCCACAACAAGCCCAGCTCAGAACAACCATCAATACGCGCCGCTTCTTCCATTTCTATAGGCAGCTCCTGAAAAAAGTTTTTGACAATAATCAGGTTAAAGGCGCTAATTGCTCCCGGTAAAATAAGAGAATTGAGCGTATCCAGCAGATGCAGTTCCCGAATGACGAGATAGGTTGGAATCATTCCTCCACCGAACAGCATCGTAAAAATAACAAGGTTGAGTACCAAATTACGGCCCATCAGATATCGTTTTGCCATCGGATAAGCCATTGTTACCGTGAAGAATAAATTAACGACAGTTCCGATTACCGTAACATAAATAGAAACCCCTATACTGCGCATAATCGTATCTGTTGAAAAGATAAATCGGTAGGCGTCAAATGAAATCGTGGTCGGGATCAGGAATACGGCACGTTTAGTAATTTCCGCATCTGTAGCGAAGGAGCCCGAAACCACAAAGAGGAAAGGGAGAATCGCTACGATTCCGATAATCCCTAAAAATATATAATTGAATACATCAAATGCAGTTCCACCCGTACTCTTGTATTGTTTGGCCACAGCAAGCTACTCCCTTCTCAATAAAGTCCGGATTCACCAAATTTTTTGGCGATCCAATTCGTCCCGAGCACAAGCGTCACACCGATTATTGATTTGAATAATCCAACAGCTGTACTGTAGCTAAAAGCTCCCTGGGTGATTCCCAGTGCGTATACATAGGTATCGAACACCTCACCTACTTCACGATTAAGAGCATTCATCATTAAATAAATTTGTTCAAAACCGTTATCCAAAATCGTTCCCATCCGAAGAATAAGTAAAATAACGATTGTACTGCGAATAGCAGGCAACGTAATATGCCAAATCTGCCGCCACCTGTTCGCACCGTCTACTACCGCAGCCTCATATTGCTCCACATCTACACCGGCCAGCGCTGCCAGGAATATAATTGTCCCCCAACCGCACTCCTTCCAGATCGTCTGGAGAATAATCAATGGACGGAACCAGTCGGGATTAGCTAGAAAGTCTATTTTCCTGCCTGTAAACGTATACAAAAACTCATTTACAGTCCCGCCTTCCGTAGTTAGAAATACATAGCTCATACTGGCCACAATGACCATGGATATAAAGTGCGGAACATAAATCATCGTTTGTATCGTCTTTTTATAGAAGGAAAGCCGTATTTCGTTTAGAAGCAGTGCCAGAATAATCGGCGCCGGAAAAAAGAAAATCAAATTATAAAAAGATAACAATAACGTATTGCGCAGCAGCATAAAGAAATCGGGATTCTGGAAAAAAACACGAAAATGCTCAAAACCTACCCATTCACTTTTCTGAAAACCAAGAAACGGCTGGTAATTCTTAAAAGCCAACAGCACGCCCCACATCGGAACATATTTGAAAACAAGAAAATAAAGGACTCCAGGGAGCAGCAGAATATATAACCATTTATCACGTTTAAAACGTTTCCATCTTCTTACCCGGATATTTCGATAGGTCTGCGGTTTTGGCTGTTGTTCTGCAGTTCCCGGAACTGTTACGTGCTTCATCCTGTTCACCTCCATTTGTCATGTACAGCTCGCGATTACTGTAGCCATGGATTACTGCAATCACCCTTACTGCGACTCCTATTATGCTGCGAGTGATTTTTTCCAGCAATCGGACTTTTTTGAACGCTCTATATAAGCTAAAAATCCCATTTTATCTAAAAAGTCCAAACCGCGCAAAAGTTTACTATTGCCCGCAAGACCCTAACAACCTATGATTCCAAGTGATGATTTCCAGCAAATGTTTGCCTTAAAGGGGGAGCTGAATTGAAGAACAAGTTATACTATGGTGCTGCTTGGTATCCCGAGCTATGGAGTGAAGAGGTGCTTGAGCAGGACATCCTTCTAATGAAAGAAACGGGGATTAATATCGTACGAATCGGAGAATTCATTTGGTCTGCCTTGGAGCCAGAAGAAGATAAGCTTGATATCCGTCCCGTCGTGAAATATATCGAAAGGTTACATAGAAACGGAATTGACACAGTAATGTGTACGCCGACACCTACACCCCCCATTTGGCTTACCCATGGACATCCTGAGCGCTGTTATGTGGATGAGAGCGGAACGGTAATGGGACATGGAGCACGGCAGCATATCTGTACGAACAATCCTTATTTTCGTGAGCGGGCTGCCATCATTACGGAGCATATTGCCAAGGAGACCGGAGCACTTCCGGGGTTAACCGCCTGGCAGCTCGATAACGAATTCAAAGCGCATGTGGCGGAGTGCATGTGTGAAACCTGTAATGGCTTATGGCATATCTGGTTGCAGCAGCGCTACAGCTCCATTGAAAAGTTGAATGAGGCATGGGGAACAGCCGTCTGGAGCCAAACTTATCAACGTTTTGATCAGGTGCCACAGCCAGGACCCGCACCTTTCCTCCACAATTCATCTCTGCGGACGATGTACCGCTTATTTTCAATGGAAAAAATCGCTGAATTCGCCGATGAGCAGGCTGATATTATCCGCCGCCACTCCTCTGCACCAATTACCCACAACAGCAGTGTCGCTTTTCATCTAGATAATGAGCGGCTATTTCAGAATCTCGACTTTGCCGCCTACGACACTTATGCCTCACAGGAAAATATGCATGCTTATCTGCTTAACTGTGATCTATGGCGAAATTTCAAGCCGGGAAAAGATTTCTGGATAATGGAGACAGGACCCTCGTTTGCCGCATCTCTAGTAAGTTTTGGTGTGCCACATCCGAACGGATATCTGAAGGCAGAAGCGGTTGCCGCCTATGCGCTGGGTGCAGGTGCATTTTGCTATTGGCTCTGGCGCCAGCATACTTCCGGAAGTGAACAAACACATAGCTCGATCCTTAGTGCCTGGGGAGAACCCGCTCTAGGGTACGATAATGTGCTGGAGGCCAATCAAGCACGGCAAGAAATTGAACAAATTATGCTCTCCACCCGGCCCCTTCGGGCAGATGTTGCGATTACCTATTCGGACAGAACCAAAGCTTATCTCGCAACTGAACCTCATCGGAAGCTAAATTATCGTAGTCTGCTGGGCGATTTCTACAAAAGAATTCTACATATGGGTATTCACCGGGATCTGCTGCCCGAAGGCGGTGACTTAACCGGATACAAGCTGTTATTCACTCCATTCGTACATTATTTGTCCCCCGAGTATGTGGAAAGTGCGCTGGCCTTCACAGCAGCTGGCGGGATTTGGATTGTCGGTCCTCTTACCGGAGGACGAACGAAGGAGCATACCCTTCATACGAATGCCGGACTTGGGGAATTGGAGCGATTAGCAGGAGTCAAAACTAAGTTTATCTATCCGCTGGAATCAACAGGCACGATTGGACACGCTTTTGGGGTATCTGCTCCCTTGTCCATGTGGAGTTCTGTTTTTGAACCCGTTTCAGAGTCCGCTTCCAGTCTCGGAATGATTACGGAGGGGGTGACGCCGGGTTTGTCCTTTCTGACGGAGCAGCCTTACGGACAAGGTACTATTGTTATGCTGGGTTCAATGCCTGCCGGTGAAGAAGGTGACCTAATGTTATGTAAACTTATTGATCATTATGCAGAACGTACTGGTGTTACCGTACGCAGTGATGTCACTAAGGGAACCCTTGTCTGCCCTAGAAGCAATGACCAAGGTACCGAAGTGTGGACCATTGTAAATATGGATGGACACGGGGGAAGTCTCACACTCCCGCGGGACGGACATGATGTTCTCTCAGGCAAATCCGTGGCCTGCGGCCCCCTCTCCCTTGGTGCATATGAGTACAGAGTAATCCGGTTATAAATACTTATCCTTACAGCATAAAAAGCCGCTAACTCCTTGGTCACCCAAGCGGTTAGCGGCTTCATTTCCGTTATTTTAACTTTTAATAACGCCTTTTTTAAGAATAACATTCCCATACAATGCTTCTTCACCAGTAACTATAACCGCATAACTTTGCTTAGAACGGTTATAGAAATCAAAACGTTCCTCATGTTTAATCGTCGCTTCAGCATCATGCTTGGCAATGATAGTCTCGTATGTGGACCAGATGACCGGCACAGTTGGATCTCCAGCCACCACTGCCATAAAAGCCACCTGTTGCTCTGCATAATGATCCAGAGGTAACAACTCTAAGATGGCATCCAGCAGGTCAGGAATACCGATGCCATCATATCTCAGTACCCTCGGATTCAACGAATGTCCGGGATAATTAGCATCAGCCAATACAAGCTCATCCCCATGACCCATTTCCATCAGAATGCGCACCAGCTCCGGAGAGAGCAGCTTAGGAATTCCTTTTAACATAAGGCACCTCTTTACTTCCCATAAAATGATCGCAACGCTACCAGCTCATCAATCCGATGCTGCGGCAATTCTCTCTCCCCGCCAATCATCCGGGTAATGAAGGTGAGCTTGGCCGTATACTCAAGCCGTTCCATATTCAGATATGCTTCCATAACATCTTCTCCCCAAGTAAGGGCTCCGTGATTCTCGAGCAGGACCGCAGTTTTTTTGCCCAGGAAAGGCATCAGTGAATCTGGAATTTCTTCCGTCGATGGTGTTCCATATTCCGCCAACGGAATATCTCCGATCATAATCACCGACTCTGGCATCATCATCTTGTCGAGCGCCTCACCTTTTATGGCAAATGCAGTAGCATACGGGGGATGTGCATGGACCACACCCTTCATCTCTGGCAGCTCATTATAAATTCTTAGATGCATTTTCGCTTCCGTTGAGGGTCTGTAGCCTTCAGCTGCTTCAAGGACTTCACCTTGCAGATTCACTTTCACAAGCATATGAGGCTCTAAATATCCCTTACTCACCGCTCTGGGGGTAGTCAGAATTACATTCTCTGATAAGCGAGCAGAAATATTCCCATCATTAGCCGCGATAAAATCTTTATTAAACAGGTTTCTCCCGATATCACAAATCTGCAAACGTAATTTTTGTTCCAATGTATCCATAGGGTTTCTCTCCTCGCATCCTATTTTTCACAAACCTTCATCAAAGAAGGCTGATATGTCTTAAAGGCAAAAGATCTTTCCACTACCTGCTTGCCCTCGGAGATTTCCAATTCCCCTAGGGCAGCCAGTTGAATAATTATATTGCCAATTGCACTAGCTTCCACAGGCCCTGCTACAACTTTTCTCCCCGTAATATTAGCGGTAAGCTGACAGAGCAGTTCATTCTGAATCCCACCACCGACCATATGAATGATATTGATTTTTTTGCCGGTGATCTCTTCCATTTCGTTAATCGTATGGCGATAGGACTCTGCTAAGCTCTCAAGTATGACGCGAATAATCTCAGCTTTCGTGTAGGGGGCTTGCTGGCCTGTTCGTTCGCAATATTCTCTAATCCGTTGGGTCATCACACCGGGTGTACTAAACAGTTCATCATTCGGATCAATAATTGCTGGGGCATGATTTATGGTTTCAGCTAGCTCAACCATTTGGCCTTGGCTGACGTATTTTCCCGCTTCTGCCCAATTCCTTTGCAGCTCCTGCAAAATCCATAGTCCCGTTATATTTTTGAGCAAACGATTAGATTGGCCGTAACACTGCTCATTTGTGAATCCGTATTCATAGCTTTTCTCTGTAATGACAGCTTCAGGCGTCTCCATGCCCACTATCGACCATGTTCCACAGCTTATAAATGCTGCATTATCCTTAAGAGAATACGGAATGGAAGCTACTGCTGAAGCCGTATCATGAGAAGCACCCGCAATTACCTCCATTGGACCAACGCTAAGCTCCTCTTGAATTACCGGAAGGATAGGACCAATGACCGTCCCCGATTGAACCTGTTGTGGCACTAGGCTAACCGGGATACTAAGCCTGCTAAATACTTCAGTAGAGACTTCACCAGATACAGCGTCCATTAAGCCACTTGTACTCCAAATCGTGCTTTCTGCTGCCGCGATACCAGAGAACAAATAGTGGAACAGGTCTGGCATCATTAAAATAGTATCTGCGACCTCTAGCAGAGAATCATTATCCTGAAAATCAGCAAACAGCTGATAAACCGTATTAATCAAGCTCGGTTGAATACCAGTAACGCTAAATTGCTCCCTTGGCGGAAGCAGTACTTCCAACCCTTGACGATGACTTCCCATTCTCTTATCCCTATAATGATGGGGGGAATAGAGCAACATCCCTCTTTTATCAATAAAACCGTAATCGACTCCCCACGTATCCACGCTTAGAGACCTCAATTTTCCACGCGCCCTATAAGCTCTCTGGATTCCTTTTTTCATTTCGTGAAAGAGCTTCAAAACATCCCAATACAAATGCCCGCCAATATACACCGGGGTATTAGCAAACCGATGAATTTCTTCCATGCGAAGGGTGTTACCGTCATACAATCCCAACATCACTCTTCCGGAACTGGCGCCAAGATCCATAGCCAGAAGCTTAATCGTATCACCCATTTCAAGCACACCTGCTCCACAAGAAGATTTTAATATAGCGGTCCGAAATTCTGACAGGCTCTGTAATCTGCTCCTTCCAGATTCTCCGTCCCAAATAACGACCACACCCGTGGCCTGAAAATACGTGATTCCTCAACGTTATGCATACTTACTGGAATACGCAAAATCGACGCCAGCGTAATCAGATCCGCCCCGATATGGCCATAACTGATCGCCCCATGATTCGCGCCCCAATTATTCATGACATCATATACCGATTGGAATGAACCACTGTTAGTTAGCTTAGGAGCGAACCAGGTCGTCGGCCAGGTCGGATCTGTTCTTTGATCCAAAGTATGATGAACCTCTTCAGGCAGCTCTACGGTGTGACCTTCAACAAGCTGAAGAACAGGTCCAAGCCCCTTCACCAGGTTCAAGCGAGCCATAGTAACCGGCATTCCGCCTTGGGTTAAATAATCGGTAGAGAAGCCGCCTCCCCGGAAATATTCTTGAGAAGCTGGCCGGAATTGTGTATTGCTTAGACAAGCCTTAGCCTCTTCGTCTGTAATCTCCCAAAAAGGTTTGATTGCAGGCTTACCCTCTATCCTTTGCTCACCTGTGCCATCAAGCGCAGCCGAACCAGAGTTGATCAGATGCAGTATTCCGTGAGCTGCTTCTCCCTCCAATTGATGACCCGTCACTCGCTTCACAGCATCAGGACTCCAGAAGGTCCGGACATCAGCAAAGATTTGTGCTGTATTCGTAAGCAAATAATTGAACAGCATCGTTACCCCATTCAGGCTGTCATTCTCTGTCGCTACGAGATAAGGAGCACGTTTGCCGTTCCAGTCAAAAGAAGAATTCAACATCGTCTCCATGAAATCGCCGTTAGGGAAATGGTCCGTCCATTGTCTCTGGCCTTGGAAACCGCCAACAATCGCATTGTGGCCGTTAGCTTCCTCCGCAAAACCAAGCTCAGCGAGAACCGGATTGCCGATCATCAGGTCGCGGGCGATCAATGTCATTTTCACACAGGTCTCCCACTGCTTCTCTTTCTCTTCTGCACTGATTTGCAGATGCTGCGGATTATTATCGGCGCCAACTTGGCAGTTTTCTTTAGTCCACGCAAGCGCCCGCTTAAATTCCTCTTTATCATAAATCTCTTCTTCAAAGCGCCGGACATATTCAGACATATCTATATATTCATTGCGCATGCCCAGATACTCTTGGAAAAATTGTTCATTCACAATGGAACCCGCAATCCCCATCGAAACAGAACCCATAGATAAATATGATTTTCCCTTCATTTGAGCAACTGCTAAGCCTGCTCTAGCAAACTGTAGCAATTTAGACTGCACATCCGCTGGAATCTCTTCACTGCTAGACTCTTGAACCTCTTCACCATAGATACCAAACGCAGGAATTCCCTTTTGAGCATACGCAGAGAGAACAGCAGCTAGATACACAGCACCCGGCCGTTCCGTTCCGTTAAATCCCCACACGGCATGCGGAATGGATGAATCCATATCCATTGTCTCTGAGCCATAACACCAGCAAGGCGTCACGGTGATCGACACCCCTACGTTAGCCCCGGAGAATTTCTGAGCCGCAGCAGCAGCTTCTTTAACACCACCGATCGTAGAATCGGCGATGATGCACTCTACAGGACTTCCATTCGGATACCTTAAATTCGCTTCAATAAACTTAGCCACCCGCTGAGCCATGCCCATCGTTTGCTCTTCCAGTGATTCACGAACGCCTCTTCTTCTGCCATCAATGGTTGGGCGGATACCAATTTTCGGATAGTTTTCTATCAATGCCGTTCCTCCTCAAGATCATCTTAGAGTCATCGTTAATAGATCTATTTCTCCTTCATCATAAAATCTGCAAGCGCTTTAGTCAACACAAAACAACATATTACCTAAACAAAAGTGTGGTTTTATGTGATATAATTATTATATATTGTGGTTTTATGTGAATATGTAATTATTTTTAGATTTAAACAACAATGTAGTACACTAGAAAGCAGACGATTTATATATAAAGGTGAGTGAACGAATGAAAGCATTTGAACGACGGGATCTAATTATTAAAGAGCTTTACAGACAGAAGAAGGTCCATGTCGCAGAGCTAGCGCAAAAATTCAACGTCTCGGAAGAGACCATTCGGCGGGATCTAGATAAACTGGACAAAGAAGGTCTTGCCAAAAAAAATTATGGTGGGGCCATTCTCAATGCCCATACCAATGAAGATCCTTCCTATACCAGCAGGCATCAGGTCAATATTGAAGCGAAGCGAATCATAGCCGATAATGTACTGCAATTAATCAATGATGGAGACAGCTTGGTGACGGATACGAGCTCAACGGTGTTTGAAGCCTTGCGTAGAATTATTGAGGAGAAAAACAATCTGACAATTATTACGAACTCTCTGGTGGTATTATCTGAATTTCAACACTCCGGTCAAAAGCTGATTTCCACAGGTGGAATTTTAGGCCCCGAGACCAGCTCCTTTGTTGGAAATACCGCTTCACAGACAATTCGAAAATATAATGTGGATGTAGCCATATTCAGCTGTAAAGCATTGTCCATGACAGGCGGTCTAAGTGATTCAAATGAAGAAGAAAGCGAACTGAAGGTGCTTATGCAGCAGCAGGCGAATAAAGTGGTTCTGCTCGTAGATCACTCCAAATTTGACCGGACCGCGTTCATTAAGTTGTTCAGCTTTGATAGAGTGGATTATATCGTTACAGATCAGAAGCCTTCTGAGGAATGGATCGATTTCTTAAATAATTACCATGTATCTCTTATCTATGCGCCCGCTGAGTGATCAGTAGGTGCATAGATAAAGAGAGATAATGACTTTATAACTTAATTGTTTAAAAGACCACTTTCCAAAACGACCTTCAGCCATTCCCCAGCAATCAGATCATGCCCGGCAGTCGTCGGGTGAACGCCGTCCCACAGCCAATAGGCTGCCTCTGCTCTCTCTGCAGCTGCGTTGAAAGCATCCTGTAGAGGTACATAAACCGTATCAAATTGCTCAGACAGCTGCTTAACCACTCCCTGATAATGTGTAATCTTCGCTTCCCATTCTGTCCACTGTTCAGCTGGAGCTCCGGTATTTAAAATAAAAGGCTCACATAAAACCAGCTTCGTATGTGGCAGAACTTCACGTGTTTCTTCAAGTACGTGACGGTAAGCGCGTTCAAAACGGTCCGTAACTCCACTTGGTTCCCCTTTCATCATTCTCCAAATATCGTTTACCCCAATCAATATACTAATGATGTCAGGCTGCAAGCTAATTGCATCTTCATTCCAGCGTGCATATAAATCGGAGATTCGATCTCCACTCACTCCGCGGTTATAGAATACCAGATTTTCTTCTGCCCGCTCATTCCCTAGCTTGCCTCCGATGATATACGCATAGCTATGTCCAAGAATATGATTCGGGTCTTCATCACGACCTCGATTCCCATCCGTAATGGAGTCACCCTGAAATAAGATCACTTTTGATTTTTTAGTAGCTGGATTAGTCATTGAATCTTTCATCTCCTTGATTACTAGTATATTAATCATTCAACTTGAATGTCTCCTATAATACAAGTAAAGTTATCATATAGAATACAAGGAGGAAAGAGAAAAATGAAATATAGAAGACTAGGCAATTCAGGGCTCAAAATCAGTGAGATCGGACTAGGCAGTTGGCTTACATATGGAACCGCAGCAGAGCAAAAGGCAGCTGATGCTTGTATAAGCAAAGCTTTTGAATGCGGTATCAATTTCTTTGATACGGCTAATGCATATAACCGTGGCGAAGGCGAAAAAGCGATAGGTGCTGCTCTACGTTCCTATGAAAGATCATCTTATGTGCTAAGTACAAAGGTCTTTTTTCCCATGGGAGACGATGTTAATAACCGTGGCTTGTCCCGCAAGCATATTATGGAGCAATGTGAAGCCAGCCTCCGCCGCTTAGGCACCGATTATATTGATGTATATTTTTGTCATCGCTTTGATACAGAGACCCCTGTAGAGGAGACTCTACGCGCGCTGGATGATCTGACGGCTCAAGGTAAGATTCTCTACTCCGCTGTTAGCGAATGGAGCGCAGCCCAAATCTCCAATGCTGCTGGTATCAGCCGCAGACTGAATCTGCGTCCACTGATCTCCAATCAACCCATCTATAATATGTTCGAACGTTATATTGAAGACGAGGTCCTTGAAGTATCCCAGCGTGAGGGGCTGGGCCAAGTGGTCTTCTCTCCACTGGCGCAAGGAATTCTGACTGGCAAATATAAACCGGGACAACAACCTCCAGCAGGATCCCGTGCTGCGGATAATTCAGTTAATGGTGTAATCTCCAGCTACCTCCGTGATGATGTGTTGTCTGTGGTTGGACAGCTGGTTGAACTCGCTCACAGTTTAGACCTGAAGCTGTCGCAATTGGCATTGGCTTGGATCCTGCGCCAGCCTGGTGTAAGTTCAGCATTAATTGGTGCCAGTAAGCCAGAACAAGTTGCAGAAAACGCCAAAGCTGTAGATGCGGTACTCTCCGCTGATACTTTACAGCAGATCGAGGAGATTCTTAAGCCAGTAGCTGATTTTGCTCCTGCAAGATAACCTATTGCACACTTGCCATATAGTACACAAAAGAGGTTGTGCCAAAAGCCATCACCATGGCTTAGGCACATTCTCTTTTTCTTTAAGAAATCAATTTAGACTCTTCGGCTTGTTCAGAAGCCTTATGGATAAAAGGCTCCAGTGGTTTCTTGAGGAGTAATGCCAGCAAGAGTGCCAGCACACCGAAGATAATCAGATAGATCACATCACGAATCGCCACTTCTGGCAGAATTCCCCCAACCGCCTCCCGCATCAGACTAATTGCATAGGTAAACGGCATATACGGATTTAATATTTGAAAAAAACGCCCTGTCGTACTAATCGGAAATGTACCGCCGGAGCTAGAGAATTGAAGCACCATGAACACGATCGCTATTCCTTTTCCCAGGTTGCCAAATACAGCGACAAGCGTAAATACAATGGTTACGAACACGATGCTGATTAACACTCCAAAAAGTACAAACCACACCTTATTCACCACATAACAGTGCAGAATAAAAATGTTGCCAAGGACAGCCACCAGCCCCTGAAGAATTCCCACCGTAAGGAAGGTCAGCAGGCGGCCAAAATACAATTGATATCTTTTGTACGTTAGCCCACCCGTATCCACACCTGTGCGGAGAAGGGAGACAAGCAGTGTGCCTCCGACCCATAAGGAAAGTACGACATAAAAAGGAGTCATTGCCGAGCCATAATTCGGAATGGGATATAACTTATTCTCTTTTAACACTACCGGATTGGCCAAAAAATCACTTTTGCTCTTAATATCTCCTCCGAGCAGTTGTGCAATCTCCCCCAGATCAATCTCCTCTTTAATTTGGCGGATCGTGGAAGCGGCTTTTCGAATCGAGTCTTCCAGTACTGGAAGATCATTTCTCACCAAATCTGCGGCAAGCGCCACTCCTTTATCCGCACGGGGGAGTCCTGTACGAATCAACTCCGAGACCTGATGAACCCGCTCTTCTACAGTAGGCAGATCCTGACGCACGAAGTTCGCAGCTTGCTGTATCTTTTCCCCTGCAGTAGGCAAGCTACTCTCCAATAGCGGAAGTGTATCTCGGATGAAGGCACCAAAGCCCTGGGTCTGATCGGCAACCCCACTGGCTGCTGTGTGGATCGCTTCGCGTATAGCTGGCAAATCCTGCTGCAGACTAGCTAAGCTTGTCTGCCCAAACTCAATCGCCGACATTGTCTCTTCCAGCAGGGTACCCAGCGCGGGTAAGCGATCTGGCACCTGCTGCAATGCGGTGGCTGTGACATCTGCCGCCGAAGTTATTTGCTCCAGTGTATTTTTTATGGCAGGGATTGTCGACGAATCATACCCTGAGATAAGCTTCGCAATCGCCAGCTTCCCAAGACCTGACTTTAGGAACAATTCGTTAATTGCACTGGAATCAGCGTCTTCCTTATTCTGAAGGTCAGTAATCATAGCATTTACCAAAGACTTCTGACTGTTCAAAACACTGTCCACACCTTTTAATGCCGCAATCTCAGCAATAGACACTGTTTCAGGCGAAAATGTGTTCAATGCATTTAATATAGAAAGTGTGTGTTCAATCACGCTGCTTCCTGCAGCCAACTGTGCTGAGAGTACCTCCAGCTGCTCACGTACAGCTTGCGGCTCGTTATCCTCTCCCTTTAACTGTTCAGCAAGCTTGAACACTGAGTTCTCCGTTTGCTGTAGGAGATTAAGATTCTGTTTGATAGCTGCTGGAACAGCTTCAAATGCAGCACTGCTCTTCTCCAAAAATTGTTGGAGCTCCAGAACAAAATCATTTCCGGCAGTGGCAATCTTTTCTGCCTCAGGCAGTGCTGTTAAGGCAGCATTAACGATTTTATGCGCTTCCGTAAGACCTTGCGAGGCCTGAGCCATGATCTGTTCAACTTCACCATAATGGTTATCAAGTTGAACGATTAGCTGTGCCGCTTCTTCAATCTTGGGCAGCTTGTCCTGTAGCCCTCCTAAATGATCTAAGGCACTCGCGATTTGCGGCCAATGCTCAGCAATTTTCTCTAAAGCCTCACCCGCTTTTTCCACCTCTGGCAGCTTATTCTCCAATGTGGAAATACGCTCTGCTGAAGCATGAATCTGCGGCCAATTTTCCTGAATTTTCAATACACGTTTACCTGCGGTTTCAATTTCTGGCAGGCTCGCCTCTAATTTAAACAATCCTTTTTCTACCTTGCGTATAATGGGCAATTCAGATTGAAATTCCTTATCGATTTGACTTAAAACAGTAAATACCGTCTCACTAATCGTTTCCGTGAAATTCTCACTGATCTGTGTGGTGATTGAAGTGGCGCCCTTATCCGTGATTTTAGGAGCAATCGCATTTATTTTCTCATTGACGGTATATTCGATCTCTGGTTTCACAATCGTTCCTTCAAGAATTCCAGTCATTCGTTTGGAGAAATTAGCAGGGATAACAATACTGGCATAGTAGTCTCCGCGTTTGACACCATTATGTGCAGTCTCTGCATCTACAAAGGTCCAGCCCAGGTTTTTATTGCTCCGAAGACTTTCCATGACCTCATTGCCGATATTAAAATCCTTCTCCTGCACCTTAGTACCTTCATCTAAGCTGGTAACAGCAATTTTAATGCCAGAAGTATTGCTATAAGGATCCCATACTGACGCAACGTTCACCCAATCATACACGGAGGGCAATACCACCAAAGCGGCAACCAGCAATACGGCCACAGGAACTCTGAATAAGTTACGCCAATCGTTCCTATAAATCCGTAGTATTCCGCCCATTCGCTGCTCCCCCTAATCTGCATGTTTTGATATTTTAATATGCCCGAGGAGATAAGCTTTTACTATTCATTTTAGGGAACTCGTGACTTCTCATTGCTTTTTAAAAAAACTTTTAAAAAAATGCAACAAAAACTGCTCATTTCACGTAAAGAGTAATATATAACCCGTTTAAGAAAAAACGGAGCGGGTAATAAGTTTTATACAACGTCTTACATATCTCAAGGGGGAGATTAATAATGTTTAAGAAAAAGTCAGCGTATGTGTTACCGGTTGTTGTTCTGTTGTTTCTTTCCCTCATTACTTCTGCAAGTACCGTTGGAACACGGGTAGATGCGCAAGATAGTGACAAGACCCAGCATCAAACAGTTTACTTTCATACTATTGAATCCGACCATGGCAAGCTCTCCGGTACGACCGATGAAATAAACTGGTATCAGGGTGCTGATGCCGATCGAATCTTTGCTGAAAGAGATCCAGAAGCTGCAGCAGAAATCGGCGGAGCTCCAGACAGTTATTATATTGTAAATGATGTTGATACTCTAACAACTTATCCGATAGCGGATAACGCCACAGTGACGTTGCAAATTTTTGATCACACTGGCAACATGGAAGACTTGGATATCAACTGGAATGAGTCCATCACCTTACAGCAATTTATGGATCAATTTAATAATACGGATGTCATCGACTTGAGCCAGTTCCCGTATCACATCACTATTCAGGACGGCGTAATTACTTCGATCGTTCAACAATATATACCTTAAGGTGCAACATAAGAAAGAGGGTTACTCAGCAGCCATCTACATGGCTTATGAGTAACCCTCTTTTTTATATACTCAACGAATTATTGTTTAGCAGCATCCTTAACGGGAACCCCAAAATTCGGCGTACCATCTTCATTCCAATGGAAGACTTGAGCACGAGTATGACGGTTCGGATCATACAACGGATCGCCAGTAATTTCTTTATAATTGCGGCAGTGGTAGATGAGTACATCTTCCCCATTTTCATTTACAGTAAAACTGTTATGACCCGGACCATATTGTCCATTCTCTTCGTGGGTCTGGAATACCGGTTCCGGCAGTTTGGTCCATGAAGCGGCGTCCAGCAGATCGCTGTCTTCATCCGCAACCAAAAGTCCCATGCAGTAATTGAAATCCGTAGCGCTAGCCGAGAAGCTGATAAAGATACGGCCGTTACGTTTAAGCACTGCAGCTCCTTCGTTTACCTTGTACCCAATAATTTCCCAGTCATATTCAGGAGTAGCAATCATCGTCTGAGGACCCGTTAGCGTCCATGGATTACTCATTTCAGAAATATACAGATTAGAATTCCCCTCAATATTCAGGTCCTTCTGTGCCCATACATAATACAATTTTCCTTTGTGCTGGAAGGTGGTTGCATCCAAAGCGAAGGATTCCCAAGCGGTTTTCACCTGGCCTTTTTCTACCCATGTTCCTTCTAAAGGATTGGCAGATTCATTCTCAAGAGCAAACATACGGTGATCGAATAATCCATCCTTCGTCTCCGTAGTACGCGCCGCTGCGAAATAAATGTACCATTTCCCGTCAATATAATGGAGCTCTGGTGCCCAAATGTTTGCACTAAGCGGACCCGTCTCATATTTACGCCAAGCTACAGCCGGTTCTGCAGCAGCCAATCCCTCGATTGTTGTTGCTCTCCGCACTTCGATCCGGTCGTATTCTGGAACAGAAGCAATAAAGTAGTAATAACCATCTGTATGTTTATATACCCATGGATCAGCACGTTGCTCCACCAATGGATTTTTATATTCTACACTCGTATTCATAATCTCTCTCCTCTATTTAAACTTTAACAATACAGAACCATGCTGTGGAAGAGTTTGAGAAATACCTTCGTTAACTACTTCCAAATCGCGGCTCTGCCATAGATCACGTATAGTATTAGGAATTGAAACATTAAGCTGCTCGAATGATACCTTAAGCGTTAATGTTTCATCGCTAAGATTAAACAAAGCTACATAATGGTTTCCTTGTTCATCCTCAGATGTCCAGATCGCATGCTCCTCATTTAGCGCTACCTGTCTGCCGCCTTTACCATAACGATGCAGATGAAGCACTTCCTTATTGGTCAATAAAGATAATGTCCAATCATCATTGTCCCGAAGTTCTCCTCCAAACATTAACGGGGAGCGGAAAATACTCCAAAGTGTCATCATGGTGACCTGCTCGTCATGAGTAAACCGCGTGAACCGGTCTCCCCCGCCATCTACAGAACGAATGCCCAGATGACCTAACGGCAGCATGTCACAATCCGGCCAATGGCCCGGCTGCACATAAGGAGCCCATTTCTCACAGCGCTCAAACATCCCGCGCAGCAAATGCCAATGATCCCAGTAATCATCGGTCATTCTCCAAAGGTTAGCGTGTCCGGCTAAGTGTTCAGCCTCTTCCACTGGAGCAGGTCCAGGCGAAAGACTGAGCACCATCTCGCGACCACTGCGGTCAATAGCCTTACGGATCATAGCAACTTCTTCTTTGTGGTATCCATAAATGCGAGAAGCGGCAATATCATCCACTTTCACATAATCCACACCCCAACTGGCATACAACTGGAACAGCGAGTCATAATACGCCTGACTGCCTTCTTTTGAAGCATCTACTCCATACATGTCCGTATTCCATGGACAAATAGAATTTGGGTGAGCCACATCGCGTGCGGTTTGCTCAGATCCTAGTATGGCACTGGCCGCATGAGCAGCCTGACGCGGAATTCCGCGCATAATGTGTATGCCGAATTTCAAACCCAATCCATGCACATATTCAGCGAGTGGCGCAAACCCTTTGCCTCCCGCTGCGGAAGGAAACCGGTTCTCAGCAGGTTGAAGTCTGGAGTACTCATCCATAACCAGCGGTACAAAGTTGCGATACTGCGAAGAATTCGCTCCAGGCTCATACCACTGAATATCCACAACTACATATTCCCAACCAAAGTCCTTCAAATGGGTAGCCATATATTCTGCGTTGCCTCTTACTTCTTCTTCATTTACACTGGCTCCGTAACAGTCCCAACTATTCCAGCCCATCGGGGGCGTAGCAGCTAACAAATTTTGTTTGATGATTTTCACGTCCTTTTCAAAAACTTAGTATTCAATCCCAGCGAGGTGCCGAGGGATAAGGGCAAGTAGAGTCCTGTAATCTTGTTCTCACCTCTACGAGGCAGCCACAATAACGGCAAGTGCTACCAAATTGCAGGCCAGAGCAATCTCGGCAATGTTCAATACGCTGCAAATATTGCTCCTCCGGCGCTAAGGGTCTTTCTCTAGTGGCTATTTCTATTAAACGCTCCAGTTTTTCTGGGCTTATTCTCATGTTCTCATCACAGCTTTTGCAGCGACGGTTTTTTTCTTGATTCTCTGACATGATATTATTCCAGAGTCAAGACTACTACAGAAGCAGGTGGAAGCTCGCAGCTCAGCTTTTCACCCGATAAAGATGCACCCTCAAAAGCTACTGGAGTAACTGTATCCGGTGCCTCAAACGTATTGTGCGCACCCAGCACGGAATGCGTTAAGATCTGACCTGTCACTTTGCTAAAGGTAACCTCTTCAATACCAATACTTAGCGATGCGCTGTCATTATGGCTCAAGTTACAGAGAGAAACATATACATTGCCATTCGTATCGCGAGAAGCAGAAACGCTAATCTGTGGAATTGTTAGCTCCCCAAACGTATAATCAGGGCTCTCAACAGTTACTTCAAGCAGTTCATTATCCTGATGCTCTTTGTACATTTCAAATACATGATAGGTAGGCGTTAGAATCATCTTGTCGCCCTCCGTCAGGATAAGAGCCTGCAGTACATTGACCACTTGAGCCAAATTCGCCATTTGCACACGACTGCTATGCTTTTGGAAAATATTCAGCGTTACCCCTGCTACCAATGCATCTCTGAGTGTATTCTGCTGATACAGGAACCCCGGATTCGTACCAGGTTCATTTAAGAACCAGGTTCCCCACTCATCTATAATCATTCCAACCCGCTTATCCGGATCATATTTATCCATTACCGCTGAATGTTTGGTAATCAGTTCATCCATATGCAAGGTTTTTTGCATAGTCTCAAACCATTCGGCTTCGTCAAAACCTAAAGCGTAACGTTTCTCTTCCCAGCTTCCAGGAATCGTATACGAATGAAGACTGAGACCATCCATAAACCGTCCAGCTTCGCGCATTAGCACTTCTGTCCAATTATAATCATCAACGTTGGCGCCACCAGCGATTCTATAGATCTGATTTTCACCATAATTACGCACATATGTCTGGTAACGTCTGTACAAATCCGCATAATATTCTGGACGCATATTGCCGCCGCAGCCCCAGTTCTCATTACCTACACCAAAATACTTCAACTTCCACGGCTCTTCACGCCCATTTTCACGACGCCAATCCGCCATCGGTGATTCGCCTTCAAAGGTCATATATTCAACCCACTCCGACATCTCCTGAACAGTGCCACTGCCAACATTCCCGCAGATATATGGTTCACAATCCAGCAACTCACATAATTCAAAAAATTCATGCGTCCCAAAATGATTATTCTCGACGACACCGCCCCAGTGCGTATTCACCATCCGCTTACGGGTTTCTTTTGGACCGACGCCATCCTTCCAATGATACTCATCGGCAAAACAGCCCCCCGGCCAACGAAGGACAGGAATATTAACTTTTTTGAGTGCTGCTAGGATGTCGTTGCGAAAGCCCTTGGTGTTCGGAATCGGCGAATCTTCCCCCACATAGATCCCATCATAGATACATCTGCCCAAATGCTCGGCAAAATGACCATATAGATACTTGCTAATCATATTAATTCCTTTACCTGCATGTAGCTTGATAGTAGTCATCTATTCTCTTCTCCATTCTTTTGCTTACCCCAGATGGAAATTCCATTTTCATTTAATCC
Organism: Paenibacillus sp. FSL L8-0333; assembly: GCF_037965665.1. Taxonomy (NCBI): domain Bacteria; kingdom Bacillati; phylum Bacillota; class Bacilli; order Caryophanales; family Paenibacillaceae; genus Paenibacillus; species Paenibacillus sp. FSL L8-0333. The sequence continues at coordinate 1,705,760 of NZ_CP150186.1, read as the reverse complement.
AGTAAATACAAGGGTCTGAGTTTCTTTCTCCCAATCCCATGACGGAAGCAATTGCACCTTCTCTATCCGGCCTTTACCCTCGATAACGTCATTCCAGACCAAGGTCAGGACTCTGCGTCCATCAAAAGACCAGCTTCCTTTTCCATTCGCACCTTCCAGCTTAAAGTCAGAGGATAGACTTATGAGGGCAGACTGAATCTGGCCATCCACTGAGGGGTCCATTACAATCCATTCCCACTGTCCTGCGATTAGCTGTTCTGGAATATCCTGTTCCACTTCACCCGCATACCGTTCTGGAGATACAACAGGCCAGCCATCCTCTGTCCACAGAATTCGACGAATCTGTAGATAGGACCAATGTTTATCGATTTCACCACGTGCATGATGAACTATATAATAGCTGCCATCCTCATGAAGAACTGAGTTATGGCCGGGAGCAATCCAACCTGGATCTTGTCCAAAGCGATAGCCACCCAGTATTTTATTGCCGACCTCATATCGTGGTTGATGCGCACTATCACTCATATCTCGTCCGTTATAATCCACATATGGGCCGGTAATAGTATCTGCACGAGCGACACGAACGTTATAATCCTCAAACAGGGAGTCATAGGAGACGAACAAATAGTATTTTTTGAATTGCTCGTTATACACTATGTACGGTCCTTCAACTGCTCCATCTTTAATGGTGTTATCCCGTTTAGCGATCAGCGTACCAAAACCTTCTTGCTTCGGTTTGCCCGTTTCCGCATTCAGCTCAATGATATGAATTCCACCAAAAAAAGAACCATACACCATCCACATCCGTCCATCTGCATCCGTAAGCACATTTGCATCAATCGCATTCAGTGAATCTTCAGCACGCGTCTGAATCACCACACCTTCATCGGTCCAAGGTCCCTCAATAGAAGATGAAGTTTGAAGTCCGATTAGCGATTGTCTACTTCCAAAAGATGAGGCCGAGTAATACATTCGATACTGATCACCGTATTTCACCACATCTGGTGCCCATAAATTAGTAGCCCCTGCCCATTCCTTCGCAACTCGGGGAATTCCCGGCAGCGCATAATGAACCCATTCCCAATGGATAAGATCCTGTGATTTTCGAACCATTACGCCTGGTCGTAATTCTCCTCCGACTCTTATGTCGGTAGAAAAAACATAGTAACCCTCATCTGTTTTAATAATGCCTGGATCATGTGTGTTGTGAAGCGTCCATAAAGACTCAATATCAATCACTGATAGATCATACATTGGCATGTTCCCTGGGGAACTTGGAAAGACAAGATCTGTTGTTTTTTTTACCATTAAATTATCACCTCAGAAATAGCAACAGATTGAGCAGCAATAAATATTAAATTTAAAATGAAAAAATATGTATTCGCTTACAATATAAAATAACATATATAAAAAGCCTTGTAAATATATTTCTATAAACCTTTTCATATTTATATGAAATTAAACTCGAAATAAATGAATTATGGCGAAATAATCGTCTTTTTCTTTAGTTTAATCCTTTGTTTGTTTAAATTTTACTAAATTAAAAGAAAATCATGCCAAAAATCCCTCTTATATTTGACCATTCTACAAAATAAGGAAGTATACTTTATTTATATGCCTTATTAGTTTATAATTTTATAAAATAGTATAATTTATGACGTAATCGGAAGAAGGTATTGATAAAATGATCTATATTAAAGATTTAATGAGTGGATTAGAAATTTTCAAGGCACTAAGCTCAGAAATCAGAATCCTCATTTTAGAGCTCCTTGCCACCAATCAAGCCTTGAACCTGAATGAAATTGCCAAAAAACTGAACCTCAGCAACGGCGCCATTACCATGCATATTAAAAAGTTAGAAGAAAGCGGTCTCATTGAGATAAACACATCAGTGGGCAAACACGGTATTCAAAAGGTCTGCTATTTAAATAAGGACAAGCTTATTGTTGACCTTCGCAGCAAGGATGTTGATAATCTTTACGAAGTAGAAATTCAAGTAGGTCATTACAGCAACTATCAGGCTGTTCCAACTTGTGGACTGGCTACCAAAGATAGCATCATCGGGGATTTCGACGAGCCGCGTTATTTTGCAGATCCGCAGCGAATTGAATCCGAAATTATTTGGATGGCTGAAGGGTTCCTCGAATATAGAATTCCAAACTACCTTAAAGCCAACCAAACGTTCCGCGAAATTCAGTTCTCGATGGAGATCGGCTCTGAAGCTCCTGGGTCTAACGATAACTATCCGTCCGACCTTTATTTCTATTTAAATGGAATTGAAATCGGATTCTGGACTAGCCCTGGCGATTTCGGAGATACCCGGGGAACGTTTAACCCCGATTGGTGGCCTCCGCACCTAAACCAATACGGCATGCTGAAGCTGATCCGTATCAATAATGAAGGCAGCTTCATTGATGGCTGTCGGATTTCTGATGTGACCCTTGATGATATTCAATTGGATTACAAAAGTGAACTCACATTCCGTATCGCAGTAACCGACAAGCCTACAAACAAACGTGGACTCACGATTTACGGAAAACATTTCGGCAATTATAGCCAGGACCTACTGGCACGTGTGTTGTATGATGTACATGAAGTTGGAGAGGGCCTCCCTCGTAACGCTGTTATAATAGCAGAGTAACCAACCCTAATCTAAATAAAAAGACCCTAAATTCAGCTAACGCTGATTTAGGGTCTTTTTGAGCTTCGTATATTTTTTCGATATTGAACCATAATAACTTTGTCTCCCAAACCACCGAGAAGGAGTGTTTCGAATGCGTGAAGGTCTAATTCCCGCTGTTCTTGGAACCGTCGTAACCGCTTCTAGCGCCGCTTTTCTTGGAAGCAAGTATAAGATGGCAGCAACAGGCGTACTTGGATTTGGTCTGGCTCATGTCGTATTGGGTGCCATTGATCTGTTTGAGCATCGGTAAGGATTGGAAGATGCCGGGTGGTATGAACACTGCCCGGTTTATTTTGTATTTATTATGTTGGCGCAATTACAAGCTGCTCCAACGAATGAAGTCATAAAAACAGCGATTCTCCTGATATCGGAGAATCGCTGTTTATGTTTGGGTCGCTGGCTGGTTACTCCAACCTTGTCTCCATCATCTCACATGTATCTCACGTGGCTCACGGACCCAAATGACGTTATTTGCATATTTTTAGCCCTTGGAGCATGTTTTCGGACTCCAGTGACGCTATCCCTTGGAAAATGACCAATATTGGACGTTTTTCAAGCCAATAGCTGCAATGGAGTCCGATAGCACCCAAAATATTAGCAAATGCTGCGTATAAGGTCCGCTGTGTCCGATAGCTACTACTAATACGTATATCTGATGGTAGTTGTGCATGTATGTGTGTTGGATAGTGAAAACCTACACGCATCCGAAAAGGGCGATGCATGAGCATTCGAGAGCGAGAACTTACACGCTTCCGCAAAGCGGCAATATATGAGCTTTCGAGAGCGAGAACCCACACGCTCACGTCAGCGGTAATGCATGAGCATTCGATAGCGGAAACACACTTGTTTCCGGCAGCGTCAACCTAGGTGCTTCCAACAGCAGTATTCCACTCGCTTCCGCCAGCAATCAGCTAAGGTCAAAAAAGGGGCTGTCCCAGCAGCTATTTTCATAGCTTATGGGACAGCCCCTCTTAGCATTTTGAATATTTATTTTATAGCTACATAAAATAATCGTTCAGCATCATCTTCTGCCTCTACCCACTCGAAATCGGCATAGATCTTCACATCACTAAACCCAGCCTTAAGCAGCTCTTCCTTCATCCAGTTAGGATCGTAGGCACGCTGAATATGGGTCTCTTCGAATCGGCGATAGCGATCGCTGTGTCCGTCTTCACGGGCAAAAATGGACAGATGATGTTCAATTTCGCGGCGTGGAACATCCATCTCACAAGTCCAAATATAAGACACAGATGGCTCGTCCAGAATAAAGGGCTGTTCTTCTTCATAACGAATTAGTGTGTTTGGATGATGCACATCGAACAGAAAGGTTCCGCCTTGCTTTAACCCTGCATAGGTACTGGCAAAAACAGCGCTGATGTCATCCTCTTCCAACACATAATTCAGACAATCACAAAAGGAAATCACAGAATCCACCAGCTCCGGAAGCTCCCATTCCTTCATGTTTTGTCTAATCCAACGAACACTGCCTTCACGCAAAAAGCGCCGTCCCTGGGGATGCTCCTCCATTTTGCGCTGTGCCACTGAGAGCATGTCAGAAGATAAATCGATTCCGGTCATATGATATCCTGAACCCGCCAAAGGAATTGTAATACTCCCTGTACCACAGCCAAGCTCGGCTACAGTTAACGGCTTGCCGTATTTACTCCATGCGGCTTCAGCAAAGGATATCCAATCTGGATACGGCATATCTGCCATAAGCTCATCGTATACATAAGCAAATTTCCCATAGGAAGACACAATTACACCGCTTTCTATAACAACATTTTATAAATTACGTCTATTGAATCGTAAGCTTAATCCGTCGTTTCTTCTTGCCCTTCGGTTGTTCCTTCTTCATTATCCTTAGCAACAAGATAAGTCCAATTCTCTTTTTGAGTAATATGGCCTTCCTTCATCAGCTTCCCAAGTGCACGCTTGAAGGCGGATTTACTGATTCCGAACCGTTGTTTGATAATATCTGGCGGCGTAGCATCCGAATAAGGCATCGCTCCACCTGGACGAGCATTTAAGAACTCCAAAAGTGCGGCAGAATCTACATCCATCCCCACTTCTTTACGGAGACCCATAGAAAGGTTAACACGTCCATCCTCACGGATATGAGAGACACGTGCTTCAAACTGCTCACCAAGACGCAGCAGACGGCTCCGCTCAGATGAATGGACCATACCGATAATCCCAAAGCCTAGAACACCCGCATCCACAAGTACAAAAGTACCCATTTGCAGCGGCTTATACACTCGGGCTGTTACAGTCTGTCCCATCCAAGATTCAGGTGCAGGCAGAGCTAGTGGAGCAAGCTCCTGTTCTCCGGCCAGCTTGGCACGCAGACGCCCCTGTTTATCATGCTCCATGATCGCAAACACATAGTCTCCAACCTGCGGACGCAGCTCTGGAAGTTCTGGAAGCTCACGAATAGGCAGCAGCAGCTGGCGTCCAAGGCCCATTTCCAAAAAGCAGCCCAGACGCGGATGAATATCAGCCACTTCCAATAACGCCATCTCGCCCAGCGTCAGAAATGGTTTTTTCATCGTTGCCGCAAGACGGTCCTCGGTATCAAAGAAAATGAAAACTTCAACTTTATCACCGGCTTTTACCTTCTCTGTCAGCTCCGTATAATGCAGCATAACATCTTGGTCTCCAGCATTTAAAAAGAATCCGTATGGGGAAACTTCCCGCTCTACATGAAGTGTAACCGTAGTTCCTGCAATCAGGCTCATACAGTCTCCACAACCTTGGCATCGGACCACAGACGCTCGATATTGTAATATTCACGCTCATCGCGGTGGAATATATGAACGATAACATCGCCAAGATCCATCAGCACCCAGCGTGCTGAATCCATGCCTTCAATCCCTTTGATGATTCCGCCTGCTTCATGAACTACTTTACGGACTTCGGTAGCGATCGCCTGTACCTGAATATCCGAGTTACCGTGACATACGATAAAGTAATCACTGATTGGTGAAACATTACGTAGATCTAGTGCCACGACGTTCATTGCTTTTTTATCTTCAACAGCCTTAAGGGCCAGTTCTAACAGCTTGCTTGGTTGTACACTCATATTTTATCCTCCAATATTCTAACTAAATCATTACGCGCCAGTACCGTTAAGGGGAAAATCACCCGGCGTTTCTCCAGTAACAAACTAATCGTAGAATCGAACCCAGCGACTAATCCTTCTTCCAAACTTACTTGTGCCTTCTCGCGTATCTTATCAACCCCGGGAAAATCACGCCCAGGCTCGATGTAGTCAGCTAGGCAGACGATTTTTTCAAGTAAACTCATGTCTTCACGGCCTGAGGTATGGAAACGAATCGCATTGATAATATCAGGATCCGTAATCCCATAGTCTTTCTCAGCTACAAAGGCGCCTACTTCCGAATGCCACATCTGCTTGTCATACACCAGAAGATCCAAATTCAAATGATTTTGTTCAATGATCTCCTTCATTCGCTCAACCGGCCAATACTTGGCCACATCATGCAGAATCGCTGCTGTCTCTGCACGTTCAGGGTCAGCACCATATTGCTTCGCCAGTTGAATAGATGTCTCCATCACGCCGAGTGTATGCTTCCAGCGCTTATCAGGCATCTGTGTGGAGACCGCCTCAATCAGCGCTTCGCGGCCGTATGCCATACAATCCACTCCTTTGAACATAATCGAACACTGCCTCTGGAACCATATAACGAATAGATTTACCTGCTGCCGCCCGTTCTCTTAACATCGTTGACGAAATATCAACCAGTGGCATATCTGCAAGCAATACCTTTTTTGCTATAAAGTCTGGCAATGCATCTAGATCAAGAGGTGTTCCCGGACGACCCACACCAATAAATGTAAGCCGCTGCACCAGTTCTTCAATCTCGTTCCATTTCGGCAAATACTGGACCATATCCGCTCCAATGATGAAATAAAGATCGAAATGCGGATACTCCTCTTGCAGACGTCTTATGGTCTCATAGGTATAGGAGACGCCACCTCTGACAACTTCCCAATCTAATGTGCAAAAAGCTTCGTGATTCTTCACCGCTTCCTGCACCATTGCTAGCCGGTCTTCTCCAGATACACCTGCCTCATGTTTATGAGGCGGGATATGTGAAGGCATAAACCATACCTCTTGCAGACCATAAGTATCTCTTGCGGCTTCCGCTGCCATCATATGACCGATATGAAGAGGATCAAAGGTACCTCCCATAATTCCAACTTTCAAGAGGACGACCTCCTCGGTAAGGTATACTTACAGCTATTAACGCGGCAGCTCAATGGTTTTGTTATCACGTGATTCTTTGTATAGAACGACAGTCTTACCGATCACTTGCACAAGCTCAGAACCCGATTGTTCAGCCAGAGCAGCACCGATTTCCTTGGGATTCTCAATATTATTGCTCAGTATACTAATCTTCATAAGCTCGCGCTTCTCAATAGCTTCTTCAATATGGCGTACGAGGTGATCGTTTACTCCACCTTTGCCCACTTGAAAAATAGGATCGAGATGGTGCGCCAATGAACGAAGATACCGTGTTTGTTTACCAGTTAACATAAATGAATAACTCCTTAATTAACATATATTATTACCTATTATTACCCTAACTTAATGAATCCATTTCTTACTCATTTCCACCCAAACAATCCAGAATGGTCTGCCGCATGATTTCTGTAGGAGCAGGCTGCCCTGTCCAATACTCCAGAGCATAAGCTCCCTGATAGACAAACATACCAAGGCCTCCATGAATCGTGCAGCCCCGTTCGAGTCCTTCCAACAATAGCCGCGTGCGCAGCGGATTATAAATCAGATCGCTTACGACCATTCCTTCACGAAGCAGTTCAGGATCTATCGGTGTCTCATCCATATGAGGATACATACCTACGGAGGTAGTATTGATCAGCACGTCTACACCACTTAGCATTTCTGCTACTTCGTTCATGCTAATCCCGATGACATTACCTTTGCTCCGGCAAAGTGTCGCCAAGTCCTCTGCCTTGTCAGCGCTGCGATTAGCAATAATGATTGAAGAAGGTTTCTCTTGAAGTAGTGCGGCAACAATTCCTCTTGCTGCTCCACCGGCCCCGATAACCATAATCTTCGCACCAGACAAATCAGAAATAGCTTCCGCTTTGAGCGAACGCACATAACCGATTCCATCCGTATTATATCCGGTGAGCACTCCGTTATCATTAACAATCGTATTGACTGCACCAACGGCTACTGCACTCTCATCTAATACATCCAAATACTCCATCACCGCAACCTTATGCGGAATCGTCACATTCACTCCTCGGAAACCAAGCGTACGGATCGCTTGCACCGCATCGCCCAGCTTCTCCGGGAGGATATGAAGCGGTACATAAGCACCCGGAATTCCCAGCGCTTGCAGTGCTGCTTCATGCATAATTGGAGATTTGGATTGTATAATAGGATCTCCCATTACACCGAGTAGAATATTACCGCTATTGTAGCCTTCGACTGCTGTTGTAGACAATAGATTATCCTCCCTCGTTAAATCATCGAAGGGCGGGTAAGCACCTTCACACCACGCGGAACGTGAATGGCCACAACTGCACCTTCAGTTCCATTAACCTTAATCCAGCCCAGACCCGAAATGTACAGATCGGTTCGGCTGCCCCGATTAATCCGGAACTCATGCCGCTGCCAAGGTGGCAGCTTGTCCATCCGGTCACTTCCCGGTGGAGACAGCATTTCACCGCGATGATCCTGATAGAGGGAATCTGCGCGTTCCAGCTTCGTGCGATGGATTTTTAAAGTACCACTAATAAAGCAAGTGAAGGATTGATGCGGGCCTTGTACGAAATCAAAACGTCCCAGTCCACCGAAGAAAAGAGTCTGTCCTTCGTTCAACTGATAGACTGTTGGCTTCAAAGGATTGGCAGGCATAACTGCATCCAGATCCTGACGCTCTACTAATTCACTATAACGCCAAGGATACACAATCCCTGGAGTATCAATAATGTAGTGGCCATCATCCAATGGAATTTTGACCGTATCGAGTGTTGTGCCAGGGTAACGTGAAGTCGTTAACTCCTGCTCCAAATCGCTATAGTCCGAAATCAGACGATTAATAAGTGTGGATTTGCCCACATTGGTAGCACCCACGACATATACGTCACGTTGGCCGCGCAACTCCGTTACGGCTTCCAGCAAACGGTCAAAACCTTGATTGCGTTTCGCACTGCAAAGTACGATTTCAGCCGTCCGCAAGCCTTCCTCTTTACAGCGCTGCTGCATCCAGTTACGCAACTTGTTCCAGTTTGTAACTTTCGGCAGCAAGTCACATTTATTCACTGCAAGAATAACAGGGTTATTGCCAACAAAGCGCTGCAGGCCGGAAATCAGACTGCCTTCAAAATCGAAGATATCGACAATATGAATAACAAGCGCATTCTTCTCTCCTACTCCACTCAGCAGGCGAAGAAATTCATCCTGATTCACCGAAACAGATGAAGCCTCATTATAATTTTTAATCCGGAAACAGCGTTGGCAAATCACCGGGTCCCGTTCAAGTGCAACCTCCGGAAGGTATCCTGGTTGATCCTTATGCTCCGTCTGAAGCTTGATGCCGCAACCGCTGCACTTCTCAGGACGCTGTGTTTCGCTTTGTTCGTTCATTACTATTTTTCCTCCTCGTGCCACAATCCTTTTTTGCGAAGCCGTGTCAGAGCAACCCGCTCTACCCGGCGATTAAACCTTGTGCCGAACCCCTCATCCTTGACGGAGATTGGCAGTACCAAAACAGTATACAGGCCAAGGCGATTGCCGCCGTATACATCTGTAAGCATTTGATCTCCCACCACAATCGTTTGTTCAGGTGGCAGCTCCATCTGCTTCATCGCTTTGAGAAAAGGAGCATTACTCGGTTTACGAGCCTGGTGCACAAATTCAATATTAAGCGGTGTTGCAAAGCGTGACACCCGTTCCATGTTATTGTTAGATACGATGATGAGCTTAAAGCCCAGTTCCTTCACCTTTTCGAACCATAACAACAGCTCCGGAGTAGCCACAGGCGCTTTGGCACCGACCAGTGTGTTATCCAGATCCGTGATGATTCCGCGATATCCCTGTCTATACAGCTCGTCCAGAGCAATATCGAATACCGTATTCACCCGGAGTTTGGGAACTAACATTTCAAACAATACGTTCACCTCGATTTCATACAAAAAACTATAACATACTCCTTGCGCATCGCAAATAAATCTGTATCTATGCTTTCACGCAAAGTGTTATTTCTTGGATCTCATTTTTCTCCGCACCCACAAAGCTTCAGTATACACGCTCTGCCAGTCTTTGTCTTCAATAACCTCAGGGCTATATTTCGCCTTTTCGAACATTGCTAGTAGTGAGGATAGATGATCAGCCACTGCCGGACGTTCTCCACTCCAGCGATCTACGGCTTCACGCAAAGTTTCGTGCTCTTCTTTTAGCATTCCCTTGCGATGCAAATACCTTACCCAACGCTCAGTTTCCGCCACTACTTTCTGATCTGGCGTTAAAGGCCGGCCATTGCGCAGCTGCTGCATGAAGAAGCGAAGCTTAAAGCGTCTATGCCAAATTATAAAAATCGTCCAGGACAGCAACACCACTACAGCTGCCACAACAACCCAAAGACCTACATGAAACCCTTGATCTTCTTGTGCGTTACTCACAGGCGCTGGTGTAGGTTCTGCCTGTTCTTCTTGATCTTCTGACTCGACCTCAGGGGTTTGCTCATTCTGAGTTAAAAGCGGAATATTAAATCCAGGTGTAGCTTCAACTGGAATCCAACCATAATCACCAAAGTAAACCTCAGCCCAAGAGTGGGAATCCGCATTGGTAATTGTATAATTATTATTCACTGTGCCTGATTGCTGTTGTGCCGGATTCATTGGGATTTCTGGCTGTTCCCCAGGTGCGTACCCCTTAACCCATCGTGCAGGGATGTTCAGAGAGCGCGCCATAGTAACCAGTGCCGTAGAATAATAATCACAGTAACCTTCCTTTAACTCAAACAAAAACCCTTCTACAAAATCGTTGCTTGTGACACGTGATATATCTGGATTATTGGTATATGGAAAGGTTTGTTGTAAGTATTGTTGCAAAAGCGCTGTTTTTTCATACGGCGTTTTTCCTTCAGCCGTGATTTCCTCAGCCAGCTCCCTGACTCTTTTAGGAAAATCGTTAGGCAGTTGAAGAAACATTTTCTCCAAATCGTTCCCTTTATATAGCTCCTCATACGTCTTTGTTGTCAATTCTTGAACAGGAATTACAGGAACCTCAGACGTCACCTCAAAGGTAGACGGATAAGCGAGTTTCTTCCCATCCACATCCCAGATCAGCTCGCTGTCCCGGCTTCTCCAGGAGAGTCCATTTCCAGCTTTTTCCCCATTTAAAGAATCCACCGAAGATACTGAATAAGTGCCAAACAGCACAGGAAATTCATTATTATTAAGCACGGTTACTGTTTGTTTCAGTGTTCGTGTATTCACTTTAGAACCCACACTGCTCTCTAAAGATTCACCTACATCCACCGCTTCTAGAGGTCCCCGATTTAACCGATCTCTATCGACCCAGCCTCTTCCGGAATATAATCTGCGCGTTTCTCCCCGCATATAAATACGCAAATCAGAAACCACTGTCATCACCGGTGTATAATCGAAGGTAAAGCCGCCGCCTAGTTGATCATCATTCAGACTGTAACCTGACGAAGTATTGTTAGTAGGGGAGACAGAACCCATCTCAGATTTCGTGGTCCCAACTGTGCCCTTCCCAGAAGACTTCCCAATCCCATTCCATTCTTGCCAAGCGGTATAAGGATCGGTTAGGGTAGGCCTTACCCCAGGCATATTCACTCCAATTAGGATGACCAAAGAGAAGACGATGGCAATATTAATGACAATTTTCATGGGATATTTCAGCAGATGCACCCAACCACGCGGATAATGTAGCTGGAAGCTTCTCAGATGATGGCTGACCAGCCAGCCCATCCCCGCAAATACCGTCCAGGCTACTTCCTGCCACAAAACGATAGATGTAAAGGAATCCAAGGCAGCAAAAGCCACTATGTTCATTCCTATAAACCATAAAATACGTCTTTTTGAGGATGCCCACCAAGACGACAACAGCAGCAGGGCTGAGGCCCCGAGAGCAAACCAGATATAGGGCACCATATGAACTGCAATATCCTGCAGTCTGTCCGGGAGGGTTGTTGCCCAAGGATCAGCGACGTATATACCATAATTGATAAGTATACGATAAACGATATAAATAATAGCTGCCGCTTCAATAAAGAGCCTTATTTGAACTTTAACAGGAATTATGATTTCAATAACAGTGATCGTTATTAATGCAGCCCACACAACAGCAGTTGTCTGTCTTAACCAGATAGGCTCCGTATAAGAGACCCACTGGTGGGCTATAATCAAAAGCCACAATAGACCTAAAGAACGGTGCCAGGAGAATTTCATCTGATTCCACCAGTTTTTCATATCAGACTTCCCCTCCTAATACTATGGGAAGCTCTTGCAGTGAATTAATGCTGTAGCCTGTAATCCCCCGAGATCTTAGAACGTCTGTCCAATCTGTGCTGCTGTTCGTTTCTGATAAATTCCCTATATGAATGTGAGACGGAGTCATCCCTCTGCTGTCAGCCCAACGTAATGCATCCAGTACAGGTTGGCCACTTTGAGGACTAATTAGCACGAAGTATGAGCCTTTAGGGAACATACGATATCCTTTTTCCAAACGGGAAATGAGTGGACCATGCCCTTCGGCGTTAAGATCGATCAAATATTGAATCATTTTCTGACGTTCAGCAGCACCTTCAACTGGTGCAAATACCTTCGTGGTCTTATCCAAGCAGCAAAGACCGATCCCTATCCGCTCTCGAATACCGAATCCAAGAAGTGAAGCTGCTACAGAGACTGCGAGTTCAAATTGATTCGAATTCATATAAGCAGAAGCAGAGCCGTCCAGAACTAGAATGGTTTTGGGAATCGACTCATGCTCGAACTCTTTGGACTTCCACGAGCCTGTCTTTGCCGTTGCATTCCAATGTATGCGTGTTAGGCGGTCGCCGTATACGTAGTCGCGTACACCGTTAATTTGGGTGGTCTCACGACGTGATTGAACAACAGAGGTCTGTGGTCCAGAAAGACGGGATTTTCTTTCATATAACTGCCAGCGCGGAACATAGATTGCACGAGGCAACACCTGAAACTGTCCTTCAGCCAGAAAAGTACCTTTATGCTCGACAAGGCCAAAAATATCTTGGCTGATGATATCCGTATCTGAAAATGTATAAGTGCCCCGTTCCAGAACCGGTGTCTGAAACCGCAGTTCCCCATGCCCTCTGAGGCTGGGAATCAGGCTTTCCTCAAATACCCATGATTCGCCATTATGCCGTTTCAGAACTTCCCTTACAACCACATAAGGTAAAGGCAAAATTCCCGGGATTGTGACCTTCAGACCTACACGAAGATACCCACCGGCAGAGAGCAAATCTCCCTTATCCTGTTCGGCATAAAAACTGCGAACACCCTTAGCCCGCCGAACGCCTCCTAAACCTCCAGCAATCAGATATGCAATAAGTACAGAGACCATAATAAACAACATAAATGCAGTTTTGCCGCCCTGAAATAGTACATATAAGAGAGTAATACTCCAAATTACAAGGATGCTGGCGAATTTGGTAGGCTGAATGTGAGCTGCCACCGTAGACAAATAACGTCTCATATTATTGCCTCATCGTAACAGGCACATGAATGCTCTGCAGAAGCTTTTGAAGCAGCGAATCTACGCTAATATTATCTAGGCGCGACTCTGGACGCAGCAATATACGATGACCCAAGGCAAATGGAGTAAGCACCTTTACGTCATCCGGAAGAACATAATCCCTTCCCTGTAGGAAAGCATAAGCTTTACAAGCCAGCATAAACGATAACGAAGCACGTGGACTTGCACCTAGCAATACAAGCGGATGCTCTCTTGTCTGGCGTACAATATCTAACAAGTAATTCAGTACAGGATCACTCATATAAATCTCACGAATCTCCTCTTGAATACTAGCGATCTGCTCCATACTAGTGACAGCTGTAAGCCTGTCCACTGGTTGACCTTCTTGATGGCTCAACAATAGATTTTTTTCGGTTGCTGCATCAGGATAACCAAGACTAATTCTTAGCATAAAACGATCCAACTGAGCTTCCGGCAGCGTGTAGGTTCCCTCAAAATCTATCGGATTCTGGGTGGCGCACAACATAAATGGATGCGGAAGCGGATAGGTCTCCCCATCTACGGTTACATTACGTTCCTCCATCACTTCCAGAAGGGCGGATTGTGTCTTTGTCGTGGCTCGGTTAATTTCATCAGCCAGCAGGATATTCGTCATCACCGGACCTGGGCGGAAATGAAACATCTCGTCCCTCGGATGATACACAGATACACCGGTAATATCACTCGGAAGAATATCCGGATTACATTGTATCCGGCGATACTCCCCGGACATTGATCTGGAAAGTGCGCGAATAAGCTGGGTCTTTCCTGTTCCCGGTACATCCTCGATCAGAACATGACCACCGGCAAGCAGCGCTGTTAGCAGCAATTGTATTTCAAATGATTTTCCAAGTATGCAGGATTCTAGATTATTACGGACAGCATTCATGATGTGCATTGATTCTTGACGAACGGGCATATATGATCCTCCTAGGTCAGAATAAGCAGTAATATTTATATTTTACATGATTAGGGGACCCAAAGTACATTGTTGAAGCTTACGAAGTGTAAACAAACCAAAAACCCGCAGGACACAATGTCCCGCAGGTTCTAATCTAAAGCGCTAGAATCCCATTATCCTTTAGGCCGGACAACCAATGCAGCCAGGAAAGAGAACACAATCGCTGACGAAATCCCTGCGCTCGTGATATCAAAAATCCCTGTAACTACACCGATCCAGCCATCCCGTTCCAGCTCTGTCAATGCCCCATGGACCAAAGAGTTACCGAAGCTTGTGATTGGAATGGTTGCGCCTGCACCCGCAAATTTCACAAGTGGATCGTAGATGCCAAAAGCATCAGCAATCGCTCCGGCTACAACTAATGTACTCATCGTATGTGCAGGTGTCAGCTTCAATACATCAAACATCAGCTGGCCTATAACGCAAATGGCTCCTCCGATCAGAAAAGCCCATAAGTAAATCATCATTAAATTCCACCTCCACTTTCTATAGCAACAGCATGAGCCACACACGGAATGCTCTCTCCCTGCTGGTATGACAATGGGGATAATAAGGCTCCAGTTGCCACAATCAGCACCCGTTTAAGCTCACCTTTTTTAATACGCTTGAGTATATGACCATAAGTCACTACCGCGGAACATCCACAACCACTTCCTCCGGCGATCACATACTTCTGTTTCTCCAAATCGTAGATAAGCAAACCGCAATCATCAAAGGTTGTTTGCTCCATTGGAATCCCTTCTTTAGCTAATAAGGTTTTCGCAATGGGCAAGCCTACAGATGCAAGATCGCCTGTTACAATTAAGTCATAATGCCCGGGGGATAGTCCGGTATCCCGAAAATGCGCAGTAATCGTATCCGCTGCCGCCGGTGCCATCGCTGTTCCCATATTAAAAGGATCTGTCAAACCGAGATCCATTATTCGTCCAAGGGTAGCCGAGACCACTACCGGATTGTTGCCAGTCCCATCATTCTGACCTACTACAGCACAGCCCGAGCCTGTGACCGTATATTGCGCTGTTGGCGGCTTCTGTGAACCGTATTCGGTAGGATAACGGAATTGCTTTTCCACCGTACAGTTATGGCTGGATGTTCCCGCGAGCACGTATTTGCTCCCTCCGGAATCAACGATCATAGAGGCAATCGCCAGGCTCTCCATGGAAGTGGAGCAAGCACCAAAGACTCCAAGATAAGGCACACCTAATTTTCTTGCCGCGAAGGAGCTGCTGATAATCTGGTTCATCAAATCTCCGCCAACAAAAAACTCCAGCTTCTCCTTATCGAGGTTTGCATTAATCAGTGCCAGTAGGGAAGCTTTTTCGAAAAGAGCCCGCTCGGCCTTTTCCCATGTTTTTTCTCCCATTTCCAGGGAGTCAAATATAAAATCAAAATCTGACGTTAATGGACCCTCTCCCTCTTCAGGCCCCACTACAGCGGAAGAGCCTAAAATAACGGGACGGCTCGTGAACTCCCAAGTCTGACTGCCAAGCTGTTTCATGTATGTGCACCTCCACCTACGCCTAAAAAGAGATAGACGATACCAATTATGAAAGCAGCGACAGCACCAAATACGATGACTGAACCCGCCAGCTTGAACATATTGCCACCCACACCGAGCACAAGTCCTTCCGCACGGTGTTCCAGAGCTGCTGAACACATACTGTTCGCAAAACCAGTAACCGGAACCGCAGTTCCTGCACCGGCCCATTGGGCCATTTTGTCATAAACGCCAAAGCTGGTCAGAATTACAGAGAGTAGAATCATCGTCGCTACAGTTGGACTTGCAGCTTCTTTGGAGGTCATATCGAATATGGCCATATAAGCCTCCTGAATCCCTTGTCCAATTACACAGATTAGGCCGCCAGCAAGAAATGCTCGCACACAGTTTTTGAATACGGGCCTAGCGGGTACAAAGGGCTTGGACAATTTCTCGTAATCTTGCGGGGTCAGGGTATCAAGCTTCAGCTTGACACCCGATTTTTTCGTTTTCGCCGGCATTGAGAGCACCTCCTGAAAGTTAGGCGAAGGGGGCTGACAAGCATCATAGTAGTACTCACTTTGAGCCCCTCAAGTTGTTTCTTCGCTTAGAAGTTTTCCTTATTGTTTGCCATACCCCGCTTCGTTATGTCCCTCCAATTCAGGAAAAATACAGTAACACAACTATCAGCAGCAGGAACAGCACAAGAATAAGCACCGCTTCCTTTTCCAGAGAGTTGTGGCGCCAGTAACGTCTGCGCGCTCCGCTAACCTTTAGGTTTCTTTTGGAGTATCCTCCCTGCACCCTTCTTTTGGGTACACTACCTGCTACCCTCATTTCCTTCGCATCCTTTCTAAAGCTCCTGCCACCAGAGCCCCTATTGCATTGTATTCGCGGAGCGTTCACCGGGTGTTCATTTGTCTCTTTAGCATGGACAAGTGAGCTCACAATGTTCATACTAAGTGGCAGGAAGAAATAACGTTGTCGTCCATTTTGGATGGCAACCGTTTCTCGTAGAACTATAAGGATGATGTATAACGCAAAGCTTATACGTCCTTATATTTTAATAAAGGAGTGATTTCAAATGAATCAAGAAACATTGGATCTATTCAAAACACTTACCGAATTCCCTGCAGCCCCGGGCTTTGAGCGCGAACTCCGCGCTTACGTCAAGGATGCTATGACACCTTATACCGAAGAGTTCGTGCAGGATCGTCTCGGAAGTCTGTTCGGCGTATTGCGCGGTGAGGAAAACGGGCCAAAAATTATGGTCGCTGGACATTTTGACGAAGTGGGCTTTATGGTCACCGGAATTACTAACACCGGGATGATTCGTTTTCAACCGCTAGGCGGCTGGCTTGCTTCTGCTGTTGCTTCCCAGCGTCTCCAAATCATTACACCAAAAGGCACATTGACTGGTGTTGTTGGCAGCACCCCTATCCATCTACTAAGCGCTGAAGAACGCGGCAAGACGGGCGAAATCAGCAAAATGTATATTGATATCGGTGCAGACAGCCGTGAAGAGGCAGAAAGCTTTGGCGTCAGACCAGGTCAACAAGTACTGCCAATCTGTCCGTTCACCCCGCTTGCCAACCCTAAAAAAATCATGGCTAAAGCGTGGGATAACCGTTACGGCGTAGGTCTCGCCATTGAGCTGGTTAAATCATTACACGGCAAAAAGCTGCCTAATACTGTTTATGCTGGAGCTACCGTACAAGAGGAAGTTGGACTTCGTGGAGCACGTACAGCCGCTAATCTTCTGTCCCCAGACATCTTCTTTGGCTTGGATGCGAGCGCTGCTGCTGATATGACCGGTGATAGCCAAGCCTTTGGCCATTTGGGTAAAGGCGCTCTCCTGCGCATTTTTGATCCAACGATGGTTACACATCGCGGCCTGATCGAATATGTACAAGACACAGCGGATACTCACAAGATCAAATACCAGTATTTTGTCTCCCAAGGTGGAACAGATGCAGGTCAGGTTCATGTAAGTGGAATCGGCGTTCCTTCCGCAGTCATCGGAATATGCTCCCGCTACATTCATACCGCTTCATCAGTTATTCATAGCGATGACTACGAAGCTGCTAAAGAGCTGTTAGTTAAACTCGTAGAAGGCCTCGACCGCACTACACTGCAAACGATTATCGAGAACAGCTAGGTTCTTATTTTTAAAAGAGCAGCAATCCTTTTTGAAGGATTGCTGCTCTTTTTTGGGGTCGTGGCTTACGGACCTGTGTCACTTGCGCCCCAGTGGTGTTTACAAACCCCGATATTACTTCTAAAAAACAATTGTGCTTATGCTTATGAACCCCATTGCCCGCTGATCCCGCTATAGGTACTACGACGGACCCATGATGCTTACGAACCCACGTTGTTTATTGTTTACGCTCCCAAGTTGCTTGCTTACGGCGACACGTTGTTTATTGTTTATGTCCCCCAAGTTGCTTGCTAACGCACCCATGTTGTTTACTATTTACGCCCCCAATGTTGCTTCCGGACCCAGATGACGCTATTCCATAGAAATGGGCTCATAATTGGTGTCATTCATGCTAATAGCGACTATGGTGTCCGATACTCCTCCAAAAGTGGCATATTTCTGCGTTTAAGATCATCTGTGTCCTATAGATACTCCCCTATCCCCCGTCCCATATAAAAAAAGCCCGCCTCACGGCGAGCTCCTTGACCATTCTCAGACAGCTATATCAACTCATATCCAGTGGCACTTTCCACGAAGGTATCGGGAAAGCCTCATCCAGCTTCCATCTTTCTTCTTCACTCAGCGTAATTAAACCTGCAGCAGCATTCTCAATTACATGCTCACGTGAAGAAGCTTTCGGAATCGTAATAATGTCCTCCTCGCGGATCGTCCAAGCTAACATTATTTGCAGTGGTGTTGCGTTATGAACACGGGCAATTTCCTGAACCGCCTCACTCTCAATAACCCCTTTGCGGAGCGCGCCTGCTTGTGCAAGCGGAGAGTACGCCATTACGGGCATGCGGTGACTTTTCTGCCATGGCAGCAATTCAGCTTCAATGCCTCTCGACCCTAAATGATACAGCACCTGATTCATAGCACAGTGAGTTCCCCCAGCTATACTAAGCAGCTCTTTCATATCGTCAACATCAAGGTTCGATACACCCCATCTTGCTATTTTACCTTGAGAGACCAGTTTCTCCATGCCTTCCACAGTCACTTCAAGCGGAATATCTCCCCGCCAGTGCAGTAAATAGAGATCCAGATGATCCGTATTCAGTCGTTGCAAGCTTTCTTCACAGCTGCGAATAAGATTCTCGTTGCCGGCATTATGTGGGTATACTTTGGACACCAGGAAAACGTCATCCCGAATTCCTTTAATAGCGTCACCTACTAAAAGCTCTGAGTTTCCTTCCCCATACATCTCAGCCGTATCTATCAAATCCATGCCTAGTTCCACGCCTAATCTAAGAGCAGCAATTTCTTCCTCTCTACGGGAAACATCATCACCCATATTCCAAGTTCCCTGTCCTATTCTAGGCAGAGAGGTACCATCTGGAAGAAGTATGCGGTTAGCTCGGTTCACTTTCACAATTTCAGCCAAATGCTCGATTGAATCCTTAGTCATTGTAAAAATCTCCTTACCGATAAATTGTATACTTACTTTATACGACCTTTATGACCCTTTCGAAACATCTGAATCGTGTCTAATTTATAACTTATCTTTCCTTTAGGAGAGAAAAAGCAACAAATTGATTGCTAACTACGCTATCAACTTCAGCCCCACTGCGGCTCCCAGTATCATAAAAATACAGATAACCCGCCGCCAATCTTTGGCCTCTCCATATAAAAGCATCCCCAAAATCGCCCCACCAGATGCACCGATCCCCGTCCATACCGCATAAGCTGTACCCATAGGCAAACTTTTCATTGCAAATGATAGAAAAAGAAAACTTCCACCAAAACCAAGGAAGAGCAGCAAAAACGACTGCAGATTCCGGTGTTTATTCAACCTGTTGATCATAGCCACTCCGAACATTTCAAACAATCCAGCAACAACCAAAAATGCCCATGCCATTTAAGACTCCCCCTTTATTTCAGTTTCTTTGATATCTTTGGTTTCGTTAGTTACCATTTTCAGACCTATTACTCCTGCCAGCAAAATAACCACCAGTACCAGCTTCATTAGCTTGAAGGGTTCACCGAATAAAACCATGTCCGCAATGACTGTACCTGCTGTCCCCAGCCCAACAAATACAGAATATACGGTACCCACCGGTAATTTACTGCTTGCTGAAATAATGACATAGAAACTTATTATTATGGCTACAACTGTGATCAGCCACTCCCACACGCTTGAAGCATGCTTTAAACCTATGACCCACATGACTTCGAAAATCGCAGCGCCAACTACCTTCAGCCACTCTGAATTCTTTTTCATTTCAAGCCCTCCTTCAATTCACCATATCTTATGATTGCCCACGGACAAACAAATAAGCCCGGAAGGTCATCGCCAAATGGCGATACCTCCCGGGCTTTTATCCCTCCGTGTAGACACAAACTTAATGTTCGTGCGTTTTCCCTCGGACCAGACCAGCTGTGCACTCGCTGCGGAACCCTAGAAAACAAATAAATGATTAAGTTACATCGTATGGTAGCAAATCGGGCGTATAAAAGCAACCTTTTCTATTCCGAGAGTAATTAAATCATAGTATAAACTTCCATAAAATTATAAAATAGATATAAATTTCATTCGATTATCTAGGAAAAGAGGTTAATTTATGTTTCATTCCAGACATTTTAACTGCGTCCCTCTAGTGGAAGGCATTTATTGCCTTGAAGCGAAGGAGCAAGGCGGAGCCATGAGCAATGCCGGTTTGATAGATATGGGTGATTACACATTAATCTTTGATACATTCAACACTCCACAAGCTGGCAAAGATCTTAGGGATGCCGCTCTGTATTATTTTAATAAACCTATCAAATACGTCATCAACAGCCATTGGCATGGAGACCACGTTAGAGGGAACCAATTCTTCTCGGAAGAAGTAATCATATCCTCCAGTAGAACTAGAGAGCTCATGATAAAAACTCAACCCGACTGGCTAGCCCGAATGAAGAAACTGCTTCCTAATCTTGATGAGGATCTTAATAAGCTTAATACCTCTCTCGAGCTCGAACTGAACGCTTCCAAACAACGAGAGCTCCTTTCGCAAATAGGTTATTTACAAGAAATCAAAGAGTCTATACTAACGCTTGAAGTAACGCTTCCCCAACTAACTTATGACCGCAAAATGACCATACATGGCTCGGCTAGATCCGTTGAGCTCTTATCGGTGGGTGCTGCCCATACGGAATGCGATTCTATTCTATTTTCTCCTTCCGATTCTTTAGCTTTTGTTGGAGATATTGTCGCTGTTGATAATCATCCATTATTAGTAGACGGTAATCCCTTATCCCGGTTGGAGGCACTTACTTATGTCGAGCGCTTAGATGTGAACATAATTGTTCCCGGTCACGGGCCCGTTACTCAAAAACATTATCTACAGCAAATAAAACGATATATAAATGATATAATCCATATTAGCGAATCATTAATACACGAAGACATGAATGTGAATGTGAACCATATAGAAATTCCTGAGCCTTATCTGGGCTGGAATTATGGGAGTATTTTTTACAGAAATCTTGAGTTTTTGACGAAAGCAGCTAATAACTAATTTTTGGAGTTGAAGGGAGAGGTTCGTTATGGTTTTTGGGATACTATTTGTAGGTGTCGCTGTATTTATTATTATACAAGCCGTTATACGGAATGGCTCGAGCCCGAACAGAAGTACCTTTGATAGAAATAGGCAAAATGATGCCGCCAACATGTCTTTTATGGCTGCCAGTCATCCGGATCTGCTGGATCCAAACCACTCTAACCACCATCATCATCACCCTGGAGATCACTCGCATCACCACTCTGGACCTGACAGCGGGGGGCATAGCTGGGGTGGAGACGGCGGACATAGTGGCGGTGGAGACTTCGGTGGTGGTGGAGATGCTGGCGGGGGCGGTTGTGATTAGATGAAAAGAAACGAAAAGGACATCCCTGATCTTTCAGGAATGTCCTTTTTTTAATACTCATTTATGATACTGAGAATTTCAGCTTGAGTTTGGCTTAATAACTTTTCGGCACCGTGCGGATGGATTGGTTCGCTCCAAGCGAAGCCATCTCCTTCGTATCTAGGAATAAGATGCATATGATAGTGAGTCAGGTCGTTAAACTTCCCACCATTTTGGCAAATGCTGATGCCATCAGGTGCAAACAAAACCTTCAGGACAACTGATAGCTTCTTTGAAGCGTCCATAATCGCATACGATGTTTCTGAATCGATATCTTCGAGATCCCAATAATGCTTTTTAGGGAGAATTAAGAGATGTCCTTCGTTAAATGGAGCAATGTCGAGCACACAAGTTACAATTTCATTCTCGTATACTACGTTTACGTTAGGCTCAATCCCGTTAGCGATCCGACATCCTAAACAATCCATACAGGCACCTCTCCATCCAAAGAAATTAAGAGCGCTCTAGCTTATCTTATTGATTAAATTGAAAACGGCTAAGCAGTACCTCACCATTAAAGATGAGATAAACATCGGTAGTTCCAGATTCCACGGATACTTCACCAGTAAGTGTGTTCCACTGCTGCAACACGTCACCCGATGGTACAGTCACAGATCCAACCATTGTCCCTGCTGGGCTGCCCGTTCTAATCTCGAGGGTGCCACCTTTTGCAGAGGATACCAAGGCTTCAAAAGCTCCTGCCCCTTGCTCGAACAATACATCTTTAAAAGCGATCCAAGCGCCATCTTTTACTGGATGTATGGAAGCACCGCCTGCTTTGCACTCGTCCAGATATACGCCTTCGTAGTCATCGTAATTCTCTGCTTTGGTATTGATATACAGATTACGCGACGGAATAACGTCCCCTTGAACCGATAGTTGAGCGGATAATTGGATATCAGCAGATGAACGGCCGATCAGAACCATGTACTCTCCATTTTCCACGCAATATTGCTCACGGGTAACATCCCAGAATGCCAGATCGGCAACCGGCAACGTAAACTCTATGGTTTGCGATTGACCTGCGGTTAGGTTTACTTTTTCAAAACCCTTCAACTGTTTAATCGGACGTTTCACCCGGGAATTCAGAGCTTGCACATATAGCTGCACCACTTCGTCCCCATCAACAACGCCTGTATTCTCTACTTGAACGGAAATTTTAAACGTGTCATCCGCTTGCAGCTCCTTAGCACTTAGGCTTAGGTTGCTGTAGGAAACTTGGGCATAACTTAAGCCGTGTCCAAACGCATACAGTGGCTCTCCGTCAAAGTACATATATGTTCTTTTGCCTTTGATAATATCATAATCCATCAGCTCAGGCAGCTGTTCTACAGAACGGAACCAAGTCATGTTCAGCTTGCCGGAAGGACTGTAATCGCCGAAAAGAACTTCTGCCACCGCATTGCCCAGCTCTTGTCCACTGTGGGAGGTATACAATACAGCCGGGATGTTCTCGTCAATCCAAGTGGAAGTTATCGGGTAACTGCCGACAATGACTACAACTGTATTCGGGTTCGCTTCATAGACAGCTTTGACCAGTCGCTCTTGCTCCTCTGGAAGCACAATATCCGGTCTATCGATTTCTTCTTTTCCGTTAAGGAGTGGATGGTTGCCCACAAAAACCACAGCGATTTCCGCAGCCTTGGCAGCTTCTACTGCAGCCTCTATGCCGTTAGTTACGATGTTCTTTTTGAAAAGACGTGCTTCCGCATTAGCATCCTGATCTGCCACCTGCAGTGTTCCATCTTCCGGATTCACCGAGATCATTTTATCATTCCAGGTCCGCAAAGATACCGTATCTTCGCTTTCCGGAACGATGTTAATCGATTCTTTTACAAACCAGCCGTAAATTTCATCAGCAGATGCTGTGAGAGTCTCTGCTTCGCTTAAAGTTACATACTGACCGCGACTTGTCGCCTTCAGAGTATTGCTAGTCCAACCCCAGGCTGTATGTTGGAACAATTCTCCGTGCTCTGCTATGTCATGCTGTACAGCCAGTCTTCCGTCCTCACCTGTGATTCCAATGGCTTGGCCGTTTGCAGCTGAAGTAAGAATGATCTGATCTGCGCCACTCTCAAAAGTAATGTGTTTACCAGGCAGCTTTTTGCTAACACCCTGCAAAGGAGTCACTCCATAAGGTAATGTGCCAGAATACCAATCTCTAAAGGCTTCATCACCAAGCGGACCAATAATCGCCAATTTGCTCAGACTGCTTTTGTTCAATGGCAATGTGCCTTGTTCATTCTTCAACAATACTATAGATTGTTTCGCAGCTTCCAAAGAGAGTGCCGTATGTTTTTTGCTAAGAATAACGGAATCGTCGATTGCTGCGTACGGGTTACCTTCAACCGGATCGAACTCTCCCAAACGGAAACGAACTCTGAAAGTATTGGCAAGTGCACGATCCAAATCTTCCTCTGCTAAGAGGCCTTGGTCTAGCGCTTCGTGAAGAACCTTGATTGTCTCTGCGGTTTCTTCTGTTACGCTGTCAATTCCATTTTTGATAGATTCAGCCATCGATTGTGCAAAAGATTCATAATACTTGTGGTCCTTCACGATCCCAAAAAGATCGCCGGCATCGCTTACAATAAAGCCATCCATTTCCCATTCGCCTTTAACCACATCCATTACTGCCGGATGAAGAATAACAGGCACGCCATTCACCGAGTTATAAGCGGTCATCATGGACTGTGCGCCACCTTCTTGAAAAGCAGGCTTAAACGCTTCCAGATAATACTCCCGCATATTTCTCGGATCGATGCTCGCGGAGCAGTTCCCGCGTTCAATCTCATTATTGTTGCCGAGGAAATGCTTCAGCGTTGCTACCGCTTTCAAATAGACCGGGTGATCACCTTGGATTCCCTGCACTAGTGATGTGCTGAGTCGGCCGGTCAACTCTGGATCTTCACCGTAAGCTTCCTCAGTTCTTCCCCAACGTGGATCACGTTCCATATCCACCGTTGGCGCCCATAACGTCAGACCGTTCACCGTTGGATTCTTTTTATAAAAGGCTCTAGCTTCATCTCCGATGGCCGAACCAATTTCCTTCAGCAGCTCTGGATTCCAAGTACAAGCCAGTCCGCTTGGCTGAGGAAAAGAAGTCGCTTTTCCAAGCCAAGAAATCCCGTGCGCCGCTTCCGTACCATGCTTGTAGGCCCCAACACCCAAACGCTCTATGGCAGCTTGATACTGAGGCATCAGGCTTACTTTTTCATCAAGTGTTAGTCTGGAGATCAGATCCTGCACTCGCTCATTTAAAGGTAAATCAATCTGTTGAAATGGATATTTAGCTATATCTGTTCCCATCAAAATCGCTCCTTCGTCTCTTGTTGATAGCGGTTTCATTCATTCCCGAGGACAATCCTTCAAAAAAACTCCTATACGTCCTATCCATCTAATCATAGAAGATTCCCCTCCTCCGCAACACCTTAACAATCTAAATAGAAATCAGGTCATAATTAGAGATTTAGGGGGATGATGTGAGTACGTAGGTTTGCTCGTTATTCGCTCCATCTCCACAATCTACGGGATTTATACCGTTTATTTGCTCACTTCTCGCTGTACGCCCACAATCTACGGGATTTATACCGTTTATTTGCTCACTTCTCGCTGTACGCCCACAATCTACGGGATTTATACCGTTCATTTGCTCACTTCTCGCTCCACGCCCACAATCTACGGGATTTATACCGTTCATTTGCCCACTTCCCGCTGTAGGCCCACAATCTACGGGATTTATACCGTACATTTGGCCACTTCCCGCTCCACGCCCCCAATCTGCGGGATTTATACCGTTCATTTGCCCAATTCCCGCTCCACGCCTCCAATCTATGGGATTTATACCGTTCATTTGCTCACTTCTCGCTCCACGCCTCCAATCTACGGGATTTATACCGTTCATTTGCTCACTTCTCGCTCCATCTCCGCAATCTACGGGATTTATACCGTTTATTTGCTCACTTCTCGCTCCACGCCCACAATCTACGGGATTTATACCGTTTATTTGCCCAATTCCCGCTCCACGCCCACAATCTACGGGATTTATACCGTTCATTTGCTCACTTCTCGCTCCACGCCTCCAATCTACGGGATTTATACCGTTCATTTGCCCACTTCCCGCTGTAGGCCCACAATCTACGGGATTTATACCGTTTATTCACCACAGCTGAATATCGTTAAGTGAATGTACATATTCATAGCGACAAACCCTCCCACTCACCTGGGAAACTATCGGCTTAAACTTACCTTTCTCACAAAGCGACCTCATACATTTCCTAACTGTACGCAGATCAATGCCAAGCTCCCTCACCAAATCAACAGGCCGAATGTCCCCGTTCGAACGCACCGCAATTTGCAAAATATCACGCTCCAGTCGACTAAACGCCTCCTTCTCTTCTGTCCTCAAAGCGAGGTACGGCATCAGCAATGATCTCAACAAAAAAATAGTATTCTCAGGATTGGCTTCCAGATCATCATATGGTATCGCCACTACCCGATAACCCGCGATTTGTAGATAAGTCTCTCGATTCAATTCCTGCCGATAACGCGTCCGATCTGTGTTTTGCACATGTGGGCCGTAACCTTTTACCTCAAAAGCAAACTTAACCTGCCCAGGCTTCCACGCAAAATCAACAAAATAAGGCCATCCCCGCCAATCCAACACTTCATATTCAGGATGGAGATCATCAAAATGACCCATCATCGGCCACCAAACCTTCTCCGCAAACATTCGCTCACCATGCCCATGTCCCCGCTCCAATCTCCCCCGTCTTTCTCCCGTTCTTCGACTAATATGATCTTCCACCCACTTACGATGTTCTTCCGTAAATCCCATAACGTTCCCCTCCTCCTTGGCATAAAAAAATCCCGCACCCAATTATGGATGCGGGACGTGCTTCGTCCTATTACTCAAAAGTATAGTATTCGCCTTCTTATGCTGTCAATGACACTCTACATTCAACGTTAGCATCGAGCTAAATATACTTGCCTATTAAAAAATCACATTGGTTAGAGTATGTTGCATTAAAGTAATTTCAGCTACAGTTAGATCACTACAGTGAGTTCAGCTAGAATTGGATCACTACAGTGAGTTCAGCTAAATTTAGCTACAGTTAGATCACTACAGTTCAGTTAGTATTAGCTCAGCAAGAACAATCTCGGTTAAGTAAACTACTTTTGAGTTAGACGACTAGACTTAGCTCAATATAGTATGTTTTGTATAGTAAGTTCAGTTAAAGTAATCTCGGTTTGACTAAGTTTAGCTAGAATAATGTTATTCGCCCTCCCTTCTGAAATTACCCAAAATCGTTTCCCATTCTCCACTATTCACTGGCTATCGACCTGTGATTTTTCTATTTAATTGTATTTCATGCAACTATTTAACCCTTATCCCCCTAAAAGTCCATTTAGTTGTACTTTCTACAACTAAAAAAGGAGATATTAGGTAGTTAAGCGTAAATGATCAAATTTAGATGTACAAAGTGCAGTTAATTGTTACTTTTCCTAAAACTACTGAAGTTTAGCTGCACAAAATGCAATTAAAACTGAGTTCGAGTGAGGCTGGCTGGATTGCGTCTTAGTTACATCACTTAGCGCCCTAGCTACAACATCGACTTGGCTACATTGATTTAGCGATCTAGCCACAACATCGCGACTTAGCAACATTGACTTAGCGGCCTAGCCACAACATCGCGACTTAGCAACATTAATGTAGCAACCTACCTACAACATTGCGACTTAGCAACATTAATATTGCGACCTACCACAACATCGCGACTTAGCATCATTAATATAGCGACCTAGCCACAACATCACAACTTAGCACCATTAATATAGCGGCTCAACTAGAGTGACATATTGCTCCTCTTCACTGCTCTCCCTCACCTAGCAAATGTGCATGCCGAGCGCCTCGCCCATAGGCATCATAAGAGATCATTCCATCGACACCCTGACTTCGACACCCTAGCTTCAATCCGAGACGGGAAATCAATGATCATAAATCCATTATCCTTCACAACAACCTTTCACAGAAATGTCGGAGAGCGTTCTTTTGTTCCCTAACAAATCACCGTTTACCGCATATAACTTACGAAATCCCTGCTTATAAAGAATTCGCGCAGCTTTATTTCTATTGTAGTAGCTTCCTGCAAGAATTAAGACCGAATCGCCTGGAGATAGACAGTGCTGCCAGACATAGGGTAACCGCCCAAGCGATATATTTATCGAACCACGGATACTGTCCTTCTGGTAATCAACGGCATCCCTGACATCGAGCATTTTCATAGCCAGTGATTGATCTGCTAATTCGCGAACCTCACGGACTTCTATATAAGAAAGTGAACGAACAGGCCATGCATAACGTAAAAACCTCAAAATACTAAAGACAATTAAGATACTCAGTAGGATCCGTACCATCATGCTCATGCCATTACTCCCGTACCAAAAAATCATCCGTCCAAGCCCCTAATCCACCCGTCATGTTCACAACGTTATACCCCTTTTCACTCAGCAGCTCACAAGCCAGTCCACTACGGCCACCACTTAAGCACATCACAATTATCTCGCCATGAGAATCCAATTCATCTATGCGCATCAATAGCTGTCCAAGCGGAATATGCTTAGCACCCATTACATGTCCCTCCACCCATTCGGCTGGTTCGCGTATATCCAACATGGTAGGAGTCTCGCCATTCTTCAAGCGTTCCGCAACTTGCTGTGGGGTAATTTCCTTTGAAATTTTAAAAGACATCGAGCATCTCTCCTTCACCTTTATAAAAATAACTTGATTTCCATATCACTATATCATAATATTACGATATAAGGATATTGTAAAGCGAGGTGTTCGTTACCATGGACAAAAATTTTAAAGCTTATAACCAAACCGCCGAAACCTTAAAGGCTATAGCTCATCCCGTGCGCTTGTGCATCATCAAAGGACTTCTGGAAAAGGGCAGCTGCAACGTGAGCTTCATGCAGGACTGTCTCGACCTTCCCCAATCTACGGTGTCCCAGCATTTACAGAAGCTTAGATCACTAGGCATCGTTGAAACCGAACGTAATGGGCTGGAAATTAACTATTCTGTTAAAGACGAAAAAATCAAACATCTGATTCATTTATTTTTAGGGGAGGAATAAGTCATCATGAGTAAAAAAGTATTGATTGTTGGTGGAGTTGCAGGAGGCGCATCAGCAGCAGCACGACTTCGGAGATTAGATGAAGATGTGCATATTGTAATGTTTGAGCGTGATCCGTACATTTCTTTTGCCAATTGCGGACTTCCTTATTATATCGGGGGTTCCATTCAGGACCGCTCCAAGCTGCTAGTGCAGACACCGGAGGCGATGCATAAACGTTTTAACATCGATGTCCGGATTCAAAGTGAAGTAGTGTCTATCGACCCCGTGAACAAAAAAGTGCGAGTAGAAAGTATAGAAAAAGGCTCCTATGAAGAGAGTTATGATGCGCTTATTTTATCGCCAGGTGCTAAACCGATTCGTCCGAATTTGCTTGGTATCGAGAGTTCCAAAATACACATGTTGCGTAACATTCCCGACACTGACAAAGTCAAAGCTAAAGTCGCTGCGGAAAGCACACGTTCGGCCGTGGTGATCGGTGGTGGATTTATCGGTGTGGAAATGGCTGAGAATCTTAGAGAAGCTGGTCTGGAAGTTTCCTTAATTGAAGCAGGACCACAAATATTAGCTCCGTTCGATACTGAAATGTCTTCTATTTTGGCAAAAGAACTTGACGACCATGGCGTTAATCTTATTTTTTCCGATATGGTCCAAGGGTTTGCTGAGGTGGGAGAACAAATACAGGTGCAATTAGCAAGTGGCACTGTACTGCAAAGTGATATGGTTCTGCTGGCTATCGGCGTTTCTCCGGATACCTCTTTCCTGAAGGACAGTGGCTTAGAATTCGGTCCCCGTGGCCATATTGTAGTCAATGAGCGGATGGAGACAAATCTGGATCAAGTGTACGCTGTAGGTGACGCGGTTGAGGTGGTTGATTTCGTAAACGGAACAAAAACTGCCATTCCACTAGCTGGTCCTGCCAATAAGCAAGGGCGCATTGCTGCGGACAACGTCAGTGGTCTCGGCACAACTTACAAAGGATCACAAGGGACTTCTATTATTAAGGTTTTTGGAGTCACAGGTGCTTCTACTGGAAATAACGAAAAAACACTACAACGTTTGGGTCTGCCGTATCACGTGATTTATATACATCCAAGCTCACACGCAACCTATTATCCGGGGGCAACTCCGATATCTATGAAGCTGATTTTTGATCCAAAAGGTACGGTGCTAGGAGCACAAGCTGTGGGTTACAGCGGTGTAGATAAACGTATCGACGATATCGCTACAGTTATTCGTTTTAGAGGTACGGTCACTGATTTGACGGAGTTGGAGCTATCTTATGCCCCTCCTTATTCTTCCGCAAAAGATCCGGTGAACATGGCCGGCTTTGCCGCTGAAAATATTTTGCAAGGTTTGACTACGGTATTCGTCCCTAAGGATTTAGAGGGTCGTGACAAAAACAACACCATTTTAGTTGACGTACGTTCGGAAATCGAACATGCCAACGGTCATATTGAAGGGTCCATTAATATCCCTGTGGATGATCTGCGTGGTCGGCTAAACGAGCTTGACCCTAGTAAAGAAATTTGGGTGTATTGCCAAGTTGGACTCAGAGGCTACACCGCTTCCCGGATTTTGCAGCAAAAAGGTTACCGTGTGAAAAATCTGACTGGGGGGTATAAAACCTATCAGATGAGCCAATTTACGCCTAAAAAAAAAGATAACTTGACGCCAAACGTTGATACAGCCGTAGCCAGTAAAGAAATCGCAGCAACGGGAGCAATGACGGAGCCTGGGACTGGGACTGGGACTGGGACTGGGACTGGGACTGGGACTGGGACAGAGACTGGGACTGGCACAGTTACACCAACCGTCAATGCTACAGCTTTCACAGCTAACTCCAGCACAATAGGTGCCCCTTCATCCAAAATAGAAACGGAACTAGCACCTGATTCCGTGCTTGATGCCTGCGGACTGTGCTGCCCAGGGCCGCTGATCCAAGTTAAAATGAGTATGGACCCGCTCTTGGACGGCCAAGTCCTGAAGGTAACTGCTTCCGATCCCGGATTTTATGAGGATATCAAGGCTTGGGCTCGTATGTCCAACCATACGCTTTTGCAGCTAACAAAGCTGCCTACTGGTATGATCGAAGCTTATCTGCGCAAAGGAGTTATCGAGGCTTCAGCATCAGCACCAACCGGAGCAGGCGAACAAGTAATTCAAACTAGCAACGCAAGCACAATGGTTGTTTTTAGCGGGGATTTGGATAAAGCGATCGCTTCCTTCATCATTGCCAACGGAGCAGCATCCAGCGGCAAAAAAGTCACGATGTTCTTTACCTTCTGGGGCCTCAATATTATCCGCAAGGATGAGAAGGTGCATGTGAACAAGAACTTCATCGGTAAAATGTTCGGTGCCATGATGCCACGCGGCAGCCGGAAGCTGACGCTTTCAAATATGAACATGATGGGCATGGGTTCGAAGATGATCCGCTCTCTAATGAAGAGCAAAAATATCTCTTCCTTGGAAGAATTGATTCAGATGGCTATCGACCAAGGTGTGGAAATCGTCGCCTGCCAAATGTCCATGGATCTTATGGGCATCACTCGTGAAGAACTGATTGACGGTGTCGGAATCGGCGGCGTTGGTTATTACCTCGGCCAAGCCGATCAGTCGGGTCATAATCTATTTATCTAAATACCTTAACATAGCAAAGAGACTCCTCTATTTAAATAGAAGAGTCTCTTTTTTATATAAAAATGAACTCACGAGAATCGGTGATATAGATTTGAATAACCAAAATGCAGAAATTGGCTGGATCTGGATACAGAATCTAAAACCTGCTATCCTATTTAATAGGCATTCATCCGAATAACGACCTATTTTAGGTGGAAAAAGGAGATTAAATGAATAACCCGATACATATTCTTGTTGCTGAGGACGACAGCGACATCAACCGATTGCTGTGCAACATTATTAAGAAAAGCGGCTACATTCCCCAACCCGCTTACTCGGGAACGGAGGCACTTCTCTATCTGGAGCAACGTCAATGGAGCATGCTGCTACTGGATCTGATGCTGCCTGGCATGTCGGGAGAGGAACTACTTGAGAGGATTGCCGGGCGGGACGATATGTCGGTAATTATCATTTCCGCCAAGGGTGAGCCCCAGACCAAGGTGTCTGCCCTACGGGCGGGGGCGGATGATTTCATTACAAAACCCTTCGATGTTGAAGAAGTCTCTGCACGGATCGATTCTCATCTACGTTTGTATTCGCGGATTGCGCAATCGGCTTTGCCTAACGTGCTCCAGCATCAGGGCCTTGTACTTCATCGAGATGCGATGTCGGTTACGGCAAATGGTGCGGAACTGACGCTCACAGCTCTAGAGTTTGAGATTCTCTCGTTACTTTTGTCGGCCCCAAAAAAGGTGTTTACGAAAGCGAATTTGTATGAAAGAGTCTGGCACGAGCCATATTTTGGGGACGACAATACGGTCAATGTCCACATGAGCAATTTGCGCAGCAAGCTAACCAAGGCCGCACCAGGAAGCGAATTTATCGAGACGGTATGGGGCATAGGTTATCGGCTCAAGCCTTAAGACATTCTTAAGATTTGGCTTTAGCTCTTCTTATGTTTTCAATTCTATACTTGGTCTATCACGAAAAGGAGGCCAAGACGAGATGTACGAGTATGTATTAAAAACAAATCAACTATCCAAAAAGTTCAAGGGCCATACGGTGCTGGACAAAGTCAATTTGTCAATCCGTAAAGGCTCTATTTATGGTTTTATTGGGCAAAACGGAGCTGGAAAATCAACATTAATCCGGATTGTGACCGGACTTGCTTTTCCGACTCAGGGGACGATCGAGCTGTTCGGAGCCAGTGAAGAGCAGGCCTTGATCCAGGCTCGTAAGCGAATCGGCTCGATTATCGAGAGCCCCGCTTTGTTCCCCCATATGACTGCAAGCGAAAATTTAGAAGCAAACCGGATTCTACGCGGTATTCCCGGCAAAGATTGCGTTCCTAGAATGCTAGAACAAGTTGGACTGCAGGGCGCCGGCAAGAAGAAAGCCAAAAATTTCTCACTTGGAATGAAGCAGCGGTTAGGTCTTGCCATCGCCTTGCTGGGAGATCCAGAATTTCTGATTCTGGACGAGCCGACCAATGGGTTGGATCCGATGGGTGTCGTCGAAATGCGCGAACTGCTCAAGCGACTAAACCGTGAGCTTGGCATTACGATAATGATCTCAAGTCATATTCTAAGTGAGCTGCATTTAATGGCAAGTCATTATGGCATTATTCATCGCGGTCAGTTGCTTGAACAACTCACTGCGGAGGAATTAAACGAGAAATGTCAGCAGTATTTGTTTATCAAAGTGGATGATCCCGGCAAGGCAACAGCCGTCATTCAGAACGAGCTGGGTACGGCCGATTTCGAAGTGATGCAGGATGGAACCATCAAGTTGTATAGCCGCATTGAGCAGCCAGGCAAAGTATCAACAGCGTTATTCTCTGCCGGCCTCGAGATCGAGAAGTTTATGCCTATGGGTGAAGACTTGGAAAGTTATTTTACGAAGCGAATTGGGGGGAATCCAAATGTATAATCTGATCAGAGTTGAGTTTTTCAAGCTCCGTAAGAATAGATCATTTTGGACTTTTCTATTGGCACTTTCCGTCCTCTCACTTGCTTACCCATTGCTATATTATTTTGATCATCGGTCCAATGGGGAACCTCAGATCACCGGTGCTGAATTTCTGACTACCTTTATTTCAAGCAATGCCTACATTATTAAATTCGGCGTAGCCATTCTGGCTGGATTCTTTATCTCTAACGAATATTCCACAGGGGTCATGAAGACGATCGCATCTTCGGGCAACACCAGAGGCCGGCTGTTCGCGGCAAAACTAATCGTATTCGCAGTTGGGGCCATGGCGATTTCGCTCGTCTTTCCTATTGTCAGCACAGTCGAAGTCACGCTGCTTTCGGGCTTCGGTCATCTGCCGGAAGGAAGCACTACACTTTTTATACCGCGAGCCCTCGGGCTAACCCTGTTGTACACAGCTGGTTACGCAGCCATCGGGGCGCTGTTCACCGTAATCCTAACCGACAGCGGCAAAACTATCGGCTTCTCAATGATTTTCTTCCTTATGATTGATACGGTTTTGGCTAGTATAGGTTCAAAGATCTCTTTCTTTAGTAATTTGTATGATTATTCCATCTTCAAACTGGTGAGCGATATCGGTAAGCCCAGTATCGACAGTGGAGATTGGCCAGCGCTTTTACTTGTACCGTTGTTGACAATAGCCGTTTCCGGGGTACTCGGTATTCTCGTATTCCACCGAAAAGAAATCAAATAACAAATAGGAGGTGCAGGAGAGTGTTGCTTATTCTGACAATCATATTGTTTGCGGCAGGAGCTCTCCTGCTTTTCCGTTTGTTGATGCTAAGGCGAGAGCTAGGGCGGATAACAGGGCAATTGCATACCTACAATGAGCGAGCAACCGGTAAAAAAATTGATGTGGCTCTATTCGACCAGAAGCTTGAGGCGCTTGCGGGACAAATCAATCGTCAATCTGATTTAATCGTCGAAGCGGATGCCCAGCGAAAACGTGTCGAACAAGAATTCCGTCAGGCTGTTGCGAATATTTCACATGATATCCGTACACCCCTCACCTCCATCTTCGGTTATATTCAACTGTTGGAGGATGAGTCTATTACCCCTGATGAAAAGCTTGAATATGTTGCCATCGTTAAAAATCGGACGAAACGGCTGCAGGCGCTGCTGAATGATTTTTTTGAGCTTTCCTTGATCGAATCGCTAGATTATCCTCTACATACCGAAAAGCTTGGGATGACGGCCCTGCTCTCGGAAATTCTGGTCGGATTTTACGATTCCTTCAACGAACGCAATATTACACCGGATATACGGCTACCTGAGGAAAATGTACCCGTATACGCCGATGAATCCGCTGTGCGGAGAGTTGTCGAGAATTTACTTGTCAATACGGTCAAACACGCGACCGGGTATGTGGAAATCCGTTTCGAACGACGGCAGGAAACAGCTGATTTAACGATAGTAAACGATGCGAAGGAACTAGCCGGAAGCGACGTTAACCTCTTATTTGACCGATTCTATACCGCAGACCGTACCCGATCTTCTCAAGCCTCCGGGCTGGGTCTCTCCATCGCCAAAAGTCTGATGAATAAAATGGGTGGCACGCTGACAGCCGAACTGGAGGATGATCAGCTGATAATGACCTGCCGTTGGAAACTAGGTGATGCCGGCATTAGCTTGGCTACTTAATTCATTTTATATTTGGTCTAGACTAACCATTGTTCTAACCCGTTTATGGAATGTAGCCCATTCCCGATAGCCAATGGCCTGCAGGTTTTTCCGGACTTCTTCGAACTGATCTCCCACCCGTTCGGGTTCATGTGCATCTGATCCAATCGTGACCTTCACACCATGAAACAGAGCTCTTTCTAGAAAAGCCGTATCTGGGA
The DNA here is from genome assembly GCF_037965665.1 of Paenibacillus sp. FSL L8-0333. Taxonomy (NCBI): domain Bacteria; kingdom Bacillati; phylum Bacillota; class Bacilli; order Caryophanales; family Paenibacillaceae; genus Paenibacillus; species Paenibacillus sp. FSL L8-0333. The sequence continues at coordinate 1,670,191 of NZ_CP150186.1, read as the reverse complement.
CACAGTTATCGTCAGAAGTATTAATTTCGAGAACTACGTCACTTGCTGCAACGGTTTGCAGGGTGAAATCCAGCGCTTCTGTCCACAAGCCGGAATAACCGGGAAAATACCGCTTTAAAGCATCCACATGGCCTAGTATGTCGTATAAGCCACTTTTAGCCGATTGAGAGACATAATCATAATACAGATTTTTGGTCGCAAGTTTCCCCGCCTGATCCAATCCGTCCCAGTATTCTCCATCGTAAATGCTGATTCCGCCGAAATTATGAATCGAACCAATCACATAATCAAAGGGATAACTGGCGATGACACTACGATATATATCCAGGGAATCAGGCAAAAAGTCCGCTTCAATCCCCAGCATTACATCAATCTGTCCCGCAAATTCTTTTTTTAAAGCTAGAACCTCATCCACGTATGCAGGAAATTCACTCTTCGCCATAGCTCCTCCGGGCCAGGGCAGGTCTTCCTCCAGCGCAAATGCAGGAGTATGATCTGAGATTCCAATAACCTGTAATCCCTTTTCAATGGCTGCAATTACATAATCTCTTACTGTTCCTGTTGCGTGCCCGCAACGATTATGATGTGTATGATAATCAAACTTCATAAGTTCCCTCCAGGTAATAAACTTTTTTATGATTCGCGTTAACCTTTCGATCCAGAAATAACAATTCCTTGAATAAATACTTTTTGAGCAAAAAAGAACAATAACAGCAACGGAAAGACGGTTACCACAGATGCTGCCATCAACAGATTCCATGGTGTTTGTCCATATGCGGCTGTGAAATTTGCTAATCCTAGTGAAAGAGGATATTGACTGCTTTCACTTAAATAAATAAGTGGACCAAATAAATCATTCCAACGGGACATGATTTCTAGAACAGCCGATGTAGCGAGTGCCGGTGCCGACAAGGGCAGGAGAATTCTCCAATACATGACCAGATGTCCTCCACCATCTATCTTAACTGCCTCATCCATTTCCCTAGAGATCCCAAGATAGAATTGGCGTAGCAAAAAGATAACAAATGCACTGCCTGTAAATGCCGGAACGATAAGCGGCAAATAAGAATTTGTCCAATGAATTTGATTAAATAACAAATATTGAGGAATCAAAGTCACTTGTGACGGGATCATCATTGTGCTGAGTACAAGCACAAACAGAAGCATATTTCCACGGGCACGCAGACGAGCGAACGCAAACGCAGCCATAGAGGAGGCAAGCACAGTCCCAAATACTGAGATACATGTGTAGCCTACCGAATTCAATAAATATCGCCCCATTGGAGCATCTATGAAAATTTGCTTATAATTACTCCATTGAATAGAGGATGGCAGCCATATCATCGGGACTTTATGAATGTCGCCCATGGTTTTTAGCGAGGTGACCAACATCCAGAATAACGGGAATGCGAAAAGAATAACGCCGCCATAAAGGATTAGATATAACAGTATCTTCTGAATGGGCTTCAGCTTGCCGTGTAAAAAACTTCGCTGTCTCATGATGTGAATCCCTCCTATCTTTTAGAGTCATATTCATAGTGGACAAACCGCTTCGAACTCCACATGAATACAAGAGTCAGTGTAAAAAGGATGATAAATAGAATCCAGGCCTGAGCAGAGGCATAACCCATCCGAAATTGTTTAAAGGCTGTATCAAACAAGTAGTATACATAGAAATATGAACTCCAGTCCGGTCCGCCTTTCGTAATGACGTAGGATTCAGTAAATACTTGCAGGGAAGCGATCATTGCAATAATCGTATTGAACAAAACCACCGGCGAAATGAGCGGAAGTGTAATTTTGTAGAACTTTTTCCACACACCTGCTCCTTCGATTGACGCCGCTTCATATAGATCACTCGGAAGAGATTGCAAGGAAGCTAGGAATATCACCATGGTTGAACCTGACGCCGTTAACTGCATCAGAACCATAGATGGGACGACCGTCCCCGGGCTCGTGAACCAGCCTGGACCTTCCACACCAAACCAGTCATAGAGTAAGGAATTGACTACCCCGAAGGTCGGGTTAAGCAGCCAAGACCACAGGAAAGACACAGCCACCCCGGAAATAACACTTGGCGCATAATACAGCGTACGAAGTAATGACTGTCCTCGAACCTTCTGATTCAGCAGCAGGGCAATCACCAACGAAGATACAATGGTAAAGGGTACGGACAATAAGGAATAATAGATGGTGACAGATAACGATTTGTAGAACAGCCTATCCTGAAATAACAGCCTGAAATTATCAAACCCTATAAATTCAGGAGACGAAATTACATTGTATTCGGAGAAACTTAACATTAGCGACACGATGATCGGTCCGCCAGTAAACAATATGAAACCGATAAACCACGGCATAATAAACATCCAGAAGGCGCGTTCCTCCCGCTTACTCTCAGTTGCCATTCGCTTCATGAATCATCCTCCTTACGCGGCCGGCTAGTCTGCGATTAGCGGCCGCTTATCCTTCCAGTTCTAGTTAATCCAGTTTGAGTGAACGGAGGTTCTGATCCACTTCCTTCAGTCCATCTTTCAAATCTTTACTTCCATTCCATACAGAAGACATGGTCTGGTTCATGGTTTCTAGAATCGTATTGAACTTTACGATCAGATGATTTTCAGCTTCACGTCCATACTTAATAGCACCCTCATGGACTTGTTTGAATTCCGCTTTATCCATCCCAATCTGCGAGGATATTTTTTCGTACCACAGTTCAAACAAGCTGCTGTCCGCTGGCGTTCTACCGACATCATTCATATAGCGATAGGCGCCTCCATCGGTTTTGGGATCGGCCAGATATCTGACAAATTCCCAGGCTTCATCCGGATGTTTACTTGAGTTTGAGATGCTCCATGGGTCCACAAAAAGTGTCACTTTGCGGCCATCATGGTAGGGAACAGCTGCGACACCCCAGCGAAAGTCCGCTTTTTCATAAGAACCCAATCCCCAACCTCCATTAATGTACATGGCAACTTTCCCCGTCATGAACACATCTCCAAGCTGAGCCGCGGCAGACACAGTCTGTTGGTCCGGTGCAACCTTATACTTGTTAATTAAATCGAGGTTAAATTGTAACGCTTCAATATTTTTGTCATTAAGTAGATCCGGCTCCCCCATAACCCCTGAGGTATACGCTTCTGGCTTAAAAAAATCACCGCCAAATGACCAAGCCATAGCATTCGGACTAAGGCCGCTTGCAAATCCGAATACCTGCTTGCGCACATTACCTACATCATGAGAAAGCTTTTGAGCAATTTCTAACATTTTATCGTAGTTCCATGAAGTGTCATCCCAGTCCGTTGTTGGATAAGGAATACCCTGCTGATCGAATAAATCCTTATTGTAAAACAGATACGTCGCATTGCTGACAAGCGGAATTCCGAAAAATTTATCATCAATTTTATATACATCCAGCAAATCCTTATCCATCGTATCCAGCTCTGGAGCCCCTTTTTCAATGTAAGGCGTTAAGTCCTTCAGGGCACCCATCTTCATATAAGTAGCAAAGCCGCTGTCCGCCTGGTTCGGATTCCACACATCAGGAGCGTTGCCGCTTGAGATCATAGTGGTCAATTTCTGATCGAACTGATCATACGGAATATTCTCAAGATGAACTTTAATATTAGGATGAGTGGCTTCGAACGAAGCAATCGTCTCGTCTTGCCAAGCTTTTTTATCCGGATCTGCAGCCATCACCCAATTAATCTCTACTGTCTCTCCCTTATTACTCTGCACACCTGAAGGATCGATAGTAGATTCCTTATCACCAGATCCGGCACATGTCGACAATGACATTCCGAGAACTGCAACGGGTAGAAATGTAGAAAGAAGGTTCTTTTTTAAGAATTGAGATTTCATTTTTATGTCCCACCTTTTTTCATTTTTCGTTTAAAATCGTTCAAAGTATCTCTAATTTCAGCATAAGTTTACATATAGATTACACAATTCGATAATTTATATAACATTCTAATTTTCTCTTCACACCCCCTTTGCTAAACCATTCGGAACAACTTCATCATAGCGTCTAAAAATATGATTTTCAGCACATATATTCACTAAATATATTGTTTTTCTGCATATATTCTTGTTAATATAGTTGACATACAACTGAATTGGGAGGGATAGCAAATGGAAACCAATTTTTATGAAGTACAAAAATTCGACATCAGTCGAGAGAAAAAAAGTCAATCCAGCATGCCTACACGACATTACCATAACGGTTATGAGGTTTTTTACATGGTTTCGGGAGATATTTGCTATTTCATAGAGGATAAGGCTTATCAGGTTGTCGGGGGTTCTCTATTGCTGATTGACATCAATAAAATTCATAAGCTTGTCAATTCGAGTGGGGAGACCTTTGAACGAATAACACTTGTATTTAAACGCGAGTTCCTCGAAGATCTGTTTCCGAACAATAAGACGCTTGATTTGCTGTCCACTTTTACACGAGATTGTCATCTGCTTCGATTTAATGGTTCTGAACAAAACTTTATCGAGAAATTATTCAATAAAATGGTCTCTGAATTTACGAAGCAACCTCCCGGCTATGAATTCTATCTAAAAACACTTATGTTTGAGCTGCTTATTTATATTTATCGCCACCAGGAAGCGATGCCTCCTGCAATCACTGAAGAAATCAGTGTAGTGAACAAAAAAATATTTGAAATTGTTGACTATCTCAACCGTTATTACGACCAACGTCATTCCATACGCGATATTGCCAACAGATTCTATATCAGTCCTTCCTACTTCTGCAAAACTTTTCGTGATAGTACAGGCTTCACCTTTACAGAATATTTGAATAATGTGCGGATAAAGGAAGCTCGTGCCTTGTTAATTAATACTGCCTTTAAAGTAGCCAAAATAGCTGAAAATGTTGGATTTGATAATATGACTCACTTTGGTCGGGTATTTAAGGAAATCACCGGGCTTTCTCCATTAAAATACCGCCAGACTTATAAAATAGAGAGTCCATGATGTATCTACGAAAAAGGAGCAGCTGCAATCATTTTTATTACAATATCCACACCAAAAAGACTCCTCTATTTATATAGAAGAGTCTTTTTTTGTTGCGACAGGCTAACGGATTATGTTTAAAATCTAACTCAGTAAGTTTAGGCTTGCTTCTTCAAGCGATGGTATAAGAAATTTATGATCGATTGGCGATGACATCACGATTAGAATGGTGTAGGTACCGTATTTATCACATTGATTTCCGAATTCCTCGAGGGCTCGTGTAGAGTCGGTTACTACTTTCAATAAGTAGTTGTGTTCCCCACTTATACGGTTACATTCGACGACATCAGGACTTGAGCGGCAGAAATCAAGGAATGCATTACAATCCCTAGAATGAAATAACATGTAGGCAGCAGCATGTTTCCCAATCTTTTCAGGAGAAATTATGGTGCGATATTCGCTGATGATGCCTTTTTCCTCCATACGCCTAACTCTCTCCGTAACCGCAGGTTGCGATAAACCGACACATTTCCCCAGCTCTGTCATAGAAATTCTTGCTTGATTTTGAAGATGGAAAAGAATTTGCTTATCAACATGGTCCATCAAAATCGCCTCCTTTAAATTTAAGGTGTTCTATATTAACTAGCTTGTAATTAACCGTTATAAGGCTAATTTAACTTAGTTGCCTTATGTAATCAAGATAACTCGTTATATATAATAACCCTACAATAGTAAAGTGTTCCTGGCTTTAACTATTCCGAAGGGATGAAGACAGATGAGTATATTGGATTCAAACAAAATAAATACAGAATGTTTATCAGGTCGCATCGATAGAGTAATCGATCGAACCCTCGCTGACAAGCGTTTGGTCGGTGCTGTCATTAAAGTGATGATAGATGGGGAACTGGTTTATAGCCGTGCTGCCGGTTTTGCCGACCGTGAGATAGGCCGACTTATGCGAGAAGATGCCTTATTCCGGCTAGCTTCAGTTACTAAACCTATCATTTCAACGGCAGCCCTAGTATTAGTTGCGCAAGGTCGTCTACAGCTGGACGACCGCGTTGATCGTTGGCTTCCAGAGTTTCAGCCGCGTTTGCAGAATGGCGAGTTCGCGACCTTGACGATTCGTCATTTGATGACGCACACCGCAGGCCTGTCTTACCGATTTTTTCAAGAAGAGAAGGGTTCCTATCAGTCAGCAGGGGTATCAGATGGTATGGATCAGCCCGGCATCACGTTGGAAGAGAACCTGCGTCGTCTTGCCTCTGTCCCCCTCCTTTATACGCCAGGTACCGAGTGGAAATATTCCATCGCGACAGATGTACTGGGAGCAGTAATTGCAAAGGTCACAGAAACACCGCTTAGTGAAGCTGTACATTCACTCGTGACAAAGCCGCTTGGCATGAGCGACACGGGTTTTATTGCAGTTGACCGAGAACGGCTGGCCACTTCCTATGCCAATGATACTCCAGAGCCACGGCCCTTACTTGAGCCCGACAGTATTGCCTTTGTGGAGGGAACGGCTGGGTTCCTGCTTGCCCCTAGCCGAGCATTTGACACTACTGCCTATCCTTCTGGAGGATCTGGCATGGTCGGCAGCGCCGGAGACTTTTTGCAACTGCTGGAAACATTACGTAAGGGCGGAGCGCCGCTGCTACCAGAGTCACTGGTTCACGATATGACGACCAACCAGATCGGTGATCTGCCAATGGCCTTCTGGCCAGGACGAGGCTTTGGCCTAGGCATTACTGTACTAAAGGATCCTGTCGCCGCAGACACTCCGGAATCCCCGGGTACTTGGCGCATGGGTGGCACTTATGGTCATTCGTGGTTCGTCGATCCGAAGCAACGCCTCAGTGCCGTGGCTTTCACTAATACTGCACTGGAAGGCATGTCGGGTCAGTTTACTGTTGACCTTTGTGATGCCATTTATGATAGACGTAATAAATAGAGCAAGAAAACAAGGTGCCTGGGTCCGGAATGAACCGGCCTAGGCGCTCTGTCTAGTAGACCTATTCGTCGTGTGTATCATGAGTTTGCTAAAATTATATAAGAGAGGGGCTTCTCTATGAGCCAAAACACATCTTCTGCCACACAAAGTGCCTCCAGCACTCCCTCTTCTGAACGTCTGCCATGGGCTGGATTACTCGCCCTAGCCATGACGGGGTTTATCTGTATTCTTACCGAAACGATTCCGGCCGGCTTGTTGCTCCAAATAGGTGAGGGGCTTGGAGTCTCCGAGGCCCTTGCAGGTCAACTTGTCACTTTGTACGCCCTGGGTTCACTGTTGGCGGCGATTCCCTTAACTACCGTGACGCGTGGATGGCGGCGGCGACCACTGCTACTAATGTGCATCCTTGGTTTTCTCATATTCAACACCGTCACCACTTTTTCTTCCAATTATATACTTACGCTGATAGCTCGGTTCTTCGCAGGCGTATCCGCTGGAGTCTTATGGGGGATGATAGCAGGTTACGCCCGGCGCATGGTTCCGGAGTCACTCAAGGGACGAGCAATGGCCGTAGCCATGGTTGGCACGCCTCTCGCTCTGGCACTCGGTGTCCCTGCGGGAACACTTCTTGGCACCCTTGTAGGCTGGCGCTCTATCTTCGGGATCCTGTCGCTATTGGCTCTGATGCTAATCGCTTGGGTGTTTTGGAAGCTACCGGACTATCCAGGAGAGGCCCCTGATAAGCGACTCCCTCTCTACAAGGTTTTTGTTATTCCGGGGGTACGGCCGGTACTGTTTGTTGTTCTGGCATGGGTACTGGCACACAACATCTTGTATACCTACATTGCCCCCTATCTTACTCAGGCCGGGCTAACCCAGCGCGTTGACTTGGTACTGCTTATTTTCGGCATTACAGCGCTTGTTGGCATCTGGGTCATCGGTATTTTGATCGACCGCAAGCTGCGTCCATTGGTTCTGATCAGCCTCGCTGCTTTCGCCTTGTCATCCATTGTACTAGGCATTAGTAGCAGCCAGCCCGTAGTGATCTATTTAGTGGTTGGTGTATGGGGGTTGACGTTTGGAGGAGCGGCTACTTTGCTACAGACAGCCGTTGCCGAAACCGCTGGCGAAAGTGCAGATGTGGCCCAATCGATGTTGGTGACGGCATGGAACCTAGCTATTGGCGGTGGCGGCGTGATGGGCGGGATTCTTATTGAAACACTTGGTGTCCGCTCCTTCCCGTGGGTAATGTTTATACTATTGATTCTTGCGCTGCTAGTAGCGTGGCGTGCTAAAGATTACGGATTTCCTTCAAGGAAGCGTTAAGCACACACATAAGAATTCCTGCCACAATCATCGAGTTTACAGATAACAGTAGCTGAACAAGAGATTTTTTAAAAAATAAGCCAGTGGTGCATATTAGATAGGACTAATATATGCCACTGGCTTTCTTATATTAGATTTTATAAAATCAACCCTTGATAAATTCTTGCAGATCCTTGGCCGAATTACAGATCTGTGATCGCTGCCAGAACGGTATTATTGAAATAATCAACATACATATTTTTAAATGGCTTCTGGTGATCCAGCTCTACGGATAAATGAACCGTCACCGTCTGATAAATCGGATCCACACAGAGGAATGGACCTGCCGCCCCCCAGTGTGAATAGGCATCAGGAGAGAGCAGATCTCCGCCGTCACGCTTCGTGCCATTAATCGCCCATCCGTATCCCCAGTACGCTTCAGGAAAAACTTCATCTCTATATTGTGAGGATACGCCCGGAATTTGATTGCGGGTCATTTCTTTTACTGTTACCGGACTAAGGAATCGTACTCCGTTATAAATTCCACCGTTAAGGAACATCTGGCCAAAAACAGCCAAATCCATAGCCGTTGAGTAAGCGCCGCCCCCCGCAGATACAGAATTCAAATTGTATTCGCTGTCTACCCATTCCGCGCATGCTGCCTCAGGAGCACGTCTAACTACTCTGTTCCGCACTTCCATTGGCACACGATAATATGTATTTTCCATTCCCAGCGGTTTAAAAATGGTTTCCTTTACGAATACATCATAAGCTTGTCCACTAACACGCCGTATGATTTCACCCAACAGCTCATAACCATATCCACAGTAAGACATCACAGTACCTGGCTCATGGCTAAGTGGTGCATCATAACCGCCATATAAGTAACTATGCAGTTCTGGATCTTGATTAGGTTCGGGTGGAGGATATTCCTCTTGCGCCTGTTTGGCAATTCCATTAGAACGAATCACATCAACCTCAATTCCAGAGGTATGTGTCAACAAATGATGTACGCATACCTTTGTTTTGTTTTCCCCTGTAAATTCGGGGATGTAATCAGAAACCGGCCTATTTAGACCCACTTTCCCTTGTTCCACTAACATCATAATAGCGGTTGCAGTAAATAGTTTTGTTATGGAACAGAGTGGAAATATAGTATCCACGGTTAATTCCGCTGCGTCTGCTTCAGGGCCGGTTTTTCCATTCGCTTGATGGACCAGCAGCGTCCCCTTTCTCGCAGCAACAATAACTTGCGCAGGTGTGATATTGTCTTCAACCATTTGCGCGGCGGCTGTACGAATGCGCTCCACACCAAAGGTCGAGACACCCGCCTGTTCTAAAGAATTAAATACTAACCCTCTCATCGGTAGCCCTCCAATATGATTCATTTAATACATATATAAACTATTATACAAATATATTAAATAATCCTGCTAGCTTACTATTATCCTGTGACTGAATTGTTGCTAAAGCTGACCCCGGTTTCTCCCGAAAATCAGCTTAGCTTTGTTTTACTAATTGACCGCTACCTTAAAAGCATCCACATTAAATGTTGTCCCGTTGATGGATAATGTGGCATTGTAATAACCCCGATCGCCATTTGTTTTGCATTTATATTCCCCGGAACATCCGCATACAAAAAATTTAGTTTTATTGTAACCGGGATATATATTACTAAGTTTTTGGTAAAACAGATGTCCATGATGCGTAAAAATAGCTAGCACCTTATCTCTCACTTTTGTAGGAATGGATGAAAAAAACTTATTCGTCTCCGATGCGCTTAATACATGGGTTGGGTCCACCGTAATCCCGCTCACTTTGAGGGGCCAATGAAAATCTATAATATAATAAAGACTATCATCTAAATTTTTCAACAAATTTATACTACCCGGAGTGAACCGTCCAAGCGCACAATTAAGCCATACATACTTGACCTTCCCCTGAGTACCCGGGAAATTCATTTGCCCTTCATCAGCACCTAAATATTGTCTGAATAAGGACTGTGTACTTGCCTCCCAATTTCCTATAGATGCTTTATAAGGAATACTCCCGAGCGTGCTTGTTACCGTATCCTTGAAGTCCTTGTAGTAAGCATTCGCATTATTTCCATGATTAGCTCCCGCTTGCGTATTATCTCCTCCAAAAATAACAAATCTCTTATTCCCGCTATTCACAGCTTTAGGCAAAAGATTCCTAAAAATGCTTGCGCTGTTTCCATACCCCACATGACTATCACCAATAACCGCAAAGTTAATGATTTGTGCTTTTGCCTTAAGAATTAAACTACGTTTAGGCTGCAGTCTGGAGGCAGGTCTTCTTCTCCTACTAGGTTTCACCTGTCTTTTCATCTTAGATTCACCTCTTTTAAAATGGATGAAGGATCATAGTAGTATTTATATTCGCTTTACCTTAGGGACTCTTGGACCAATGGATTCATCTAGGAGATTAGTTCCTCTTATACTTTGTGGTCATTTATGCGGCTTGTCCCAAACGGGAGATTATAATTAGTCCCATAGAAATGAATAATATAATACCATTCATAGACTTATTTATTGATTAAGAAATAAATAAGCATATAGAAAAATCAAAAAGAGGTAACTCAGAAGCCACGAATGGCTATTGAGTTACCTCTTTTAGTTAGAACACTCTACTTAAATCTTCATATCCTTACCCGTATAATCTACAAACATGAAATGACCTTCCGGTGTTGTCCGCTTCTCGATCAAGTCCATGATGCCCTCAGCACTTTGGGTCGGATTCGTTGGCGCCTCTGCCCCGCCCATCTCCGTATGCATCCAGCCAGGATGTACGCCGAGTACTTGTACCCCTCGTTCTTTTAAATACACATGCAGTTGCTGTGAGAACATATTAAGTGCCGTTTTGGAGATGGAATATGGATAGTCTCCCGAATAAGCATTAGTAATGCTGCCTGCTTCCGACGATATATTGATAATCGAAAGTTTGGGTTCAGTGAGCAGCGGCAAGAAATGCTTAACCACCCGCATCGGTCCGTAAAGATTAATATCCATCGTGGTAAGCATATCTTGGAAATCAAGTTCTTCAATCTGTGTGTCCCTGGCGGTCAGCACCGCCGCATTATTAATAATGGCACCAAGCGTCCGGCCTTGTCCTTGCAGAATCGCAGCAAGCGCTGCGATTCCTTCTTCATCCGTCACGTCCAGCGCGGCCACAGTCAGCTTCTCGCCATAGGTCGCAGCAAGCTGGGATAGTGCTGTTTGTTCCTGATCAGGACGGCGAACCCCGGCAATGACTCCATGCCCCCGCTTCAATGCCTCAGCCGCCAGCTCATAACCCAATCCACGTCCGGCACCAGTAATTAGTATATTCACTATAAATCCTCTCCTTTATCCTTATCGTTCTCCAGCAGTTCCACAATCATCTTTAACTCCTTGAACGTGTCCAGATAAGCATAACGCCCCCCGGTATACTCACCCTTTTGCTGGAGTGGGAACCCTTTGCCTTCGAGCAGCATAATCTTCTCCTTCATTCCTTCAACCACAAAAGCAATATGATGAGGTCCCTCACCATGCTCATTCAAATAATCACGCCACGTACTGGGCTGCTGATCTGGCTCAATCAGCTCAAGCTGCAGGGAGCCCATATCAAAAAAAGCCAGCTTAGCCCGCGCCACCGTCGCCTCGCCATTATACCGAGTCTGCGCCTTATCTTCTGTATCTGTAACGATAATTTCCGGCTTCTCCAGTCCAAAAAACTCCGCATAAGCCGTGCTTACCTTTTCAACATCATTCACCAAAATTCCAATCTGCGTAACAAAATGATTCCCAAGCCATCCTGACATGTACTCTACCTCCCATTTGTCTGACAAGTCCACCATACCGATTCTTTGAAAAGGCTGTCAAGCCTGAAAAGAAATCGCTCCGGGCCAGTGAAAATTATCCAGAGAAAGTCCAGCCGACTTCGGCGCTATCATAGGCATTTATACCTCTCCAGATGCCGCAACTGGTTAAGAATATTTGGTGCGCGATGTTACTTTTTGTTTCGGTTAATGACCAATTCGGTTATAGAATGAAAAGTTTAAATTAACAAAAGGGGTGAGGAACGATGGACCATAGAAAAAGATCACGCCTGATGCAGCAGTTTATTTTTGTCGGGCCAACTTCCTTATTTTTCTTTATTATTGTGCTGATTCCTTTCTTTTTGGGACTCTATTATTCATTTACCAGCTGGAACGGAATCTCGCGGCATGTGGAGTGGACCGGGCTGCGGAACTATCTACATATTTTCACCAAGGACCCTTCCTTTCTTAATTCATTCTGGTTCACGGCGAAGTTCACTATCTTCGGTCTAGTGCTGACCAATCTGCTTGGCTTCACACTCGCTTATGTGCTGACGCGTAAACTGTTCACACGCAATGTCCTGAGAACGGTATTTTTTGTACCGCATGTCATTGGCGGACTTTTGCTCGGGTTTATTTGGCAGTTTATTTTTGTCAGAGGATTCTCCTCTATTGGGCAGGCCACCGGCTGGTCCTTCTTTAATCTTCCATGGTTAGGCACCGGAGGGACAGCATTCTGGGCGATTGTTATCGTATTTGTCTGGCAAAATGCGGGATATCTGATGGTGATCTACATCTCTGCTATCAACAATGTTCCCCAAAGCCTAATTGAAGCGTCCAAAGTGGATGGAGCCGGACGTTTTCAGGCCTTGCGCCATGTCACTCTTCCACTGGTCATGCCCGCTGTAACTGTTTGTCTATTTCTATCTATCTCTTGGTCCTTTAAGCTGTTTGACCTCAACCTGTCGCTGACCAAGGGTGGACCCTTTAAAGCTACCGAATCTGTAGCCTTGAATATTTACAATGAAGCCTATACCATCAGTCGGTTCGGAATGGGCTCGGCCAAAGCGATGGTTTTCTTCGTCATCGTGGCTTTGATTTCCCTATTACAGGTTAGAGCAACCAAGAAAAGAGAGGTGGAGCTGTAATGGAGACTACCGCCAAGAAATTTAATGTTCCCCTGCTTCTCATCGAAGTGATTGTAATCCTGCTGGGACTTCTATTTTTAGTGCCATTTTACTTTTTGCTGGCTAACTCAGTGAAAAGCTATAGTGAAATACTATCAGACTCTGCTGCGCTGCCTTCAGCACTCCAGTGGAGCAACTACGCGGAAGCTTGGAAAGCTACCAATTTCCCTCGCGCTTTCCTGAACTCTTTTATCATCACGGTGATTAGTAATATTCTGCTAGCATTCCTTTGCTCCATGTGCGCTTACAAAATGGTCCGCAACAACAGCTTGTATAACCGTGTGCTCTATATTGCATTAGTAGCCGCCATGGTTATCCCATTTCAATCTATTATGATCCCGCTGGTGCAGGTCGTCAGCGGCTTGGGCGTTATGGATTCAACCGCCGGTTTGATTTTAGCGTATCTTGGGTTTGGCGCCCCGATGACTGTTTTTCTATTCCACGGCTTCGTCAAATCGGTACCTCTCGATATAGAGGAAGCTTCAAGAGTAGATGGAAGCAGTCCTTATGGTACCTTTTTCCGGATTGTTCTTCCGCTTATGCAACCGATTATCGTCACCGTCATCATACTGAACACCCTGTGGATCTGGAACGATTACTTGATGCCATCGCTTATTCTGCAGGATCCGGTGCTCCGCACCATTCCCATCGCCACTTATAGCTTTTTCGGACAATATACGAAGCAGTGGGATTTGGCGCTTCCAGGACTTGTGCTCGGGATTACGCCGGTGGTCATCTTTTTCCTAGTAATGCAAAAATATATTATTGAAGGCATTGCCCAAGGCTCCGTAAAGGGCTAACGATACATGTTGCTTTCAGCCAGAGAGGATGAATAAATATGAGAACAAAACGTGGAATTCTCCTCGCATGCTCCCTGCTGCTGGCTGCTCTGACAGCCGGTTGCGGACGCAGCAGCGACAATGCAGACGGAGTAAAAACCGTGCATATCTACCAATTCAAGGTTGAAATATCCGAAGCGCTGGCTTCGCTCAAGACCGAATTCGAGAAAGAACATCCCGATATTAAGCTTGAGGTGCAAAGCGTGGGAGGCGGGACCGATTATGGCGCCTCGCTGCGTGCCAAATTCTCTTCCGGAGATGAGCCGGATATCTTCACCATCGGCGGCAACAATGAACGTGATATGTGGCTGGAATATCTGGAGGACCTGAGCGGCGAAGCTTGGGCCAAGGATGTAAAGCCACTCGCAGCAGAACAAATGACCATCGATGGCAAACTCTATGGGATGCCGATGAATCTGGAAGGATACGGCTTCATCTATAATAAGGATCTATTTAAGAAAGCCGGAATCACCGAGAAGCCATTGACGCTAACCGCTCTGCGCGAAGCCTCCGAGAAGTTAAAAGCGGCAGGCATCACACCTTTTGCGAATGGTTACCAAGAATGGTTCGTGCTTGGCAATCATAATGTAAACGTACCTTTCGCCCAGCAGCCTGATCCGGAGGCATTCATCGCCGGACTTACAGACGGTTCCAAAACCTTCGCCGGAGACCCTATTTTCTCCAAGTGGATCGATCTACTTGACCTTACTGTAGAGTACGGCAATAAGAACCCGCTCTCGACCGACTATAATACTCAAGTCACTATGCTAGCGAGCGGTGAAGCTGCGATGATGCAGCAGGGTAACTGGACACAAGGACAGATCGACGGCATCGATCCCAATCTTAATCTGGGCCTCCTGCCCATGCCCATTGACGACACTCCCGAAGACAACGACAAGCTTTATGTAGGCGTACCCAGCAATTGGGTTATCAATAAAAACTCTCCCGTTAAGGAGGAGGCCAAGGTCTTCCTGAATTGGCTCGTCACCTCCGAGACCGGAAAAAAATATATCACCAAGGAATTCCAATTCATCCCTGCGCTCGACAACATTAAGGGAACCGAAGAAGATCTTGGAGCACTAGGTGCTGAGGTGCTGGCCTATACCGATAAAGATCAAGCGCTGACCTGGAACTGGACCCGTCTGCCGAACGGGATGCCACAGGAATTATCCAGCAGCATACAAGGGTATCTCGGCGGCAAGCTGACCAAAGAAGGGATGTTGAAGGAATTCCAAGTCAACTGGGATAATCTCAGTGTGCAGTGATTTACCTGCTCTAAATACGACAAACAGCCGCGCAACGATGCGTGGCTGTTTGTTCATGTTCATTTAATTCCTCTCCGTTCATTAGTCGGAACCCGTTGCTAGTTCGCACGCAGCATACTAATTTGTCTGGCAAGATACACAGGCGTATAGGGCATGTCATCTCGGAGCCAAGAAATAACCGTGCCGATTAGAGCTGCTGAACCGTACCAAACGGCAATGTCCTTTTGTATCGGCGTCTTTGAATGATCAGCAGTCCCCTCCTTTTTCTCCTGGTGCGCAGAAATGATTTCCGCCATCAAATTAAACAGGCGATCTGTAAAAATCGGGCTTCGTTTGGATGTGAGTATGACTTTGTAGAATTTTGCATTTTCCGCAATATGCTTAAGCAGACTTTCTAATATCCTCAAATTCTCTTCATCAACCGACTGGTGATGGTTGTCATCGTTGTTCACCACTTGTAGAATGTCCTCCACCATCTCATCCGCCATCTTTTCCAGCATATCCGGGAGATCCCGATAGTGCAGATAAAAAGTAACCCGATTGATTTTAGCCCGCTCTGCAATACGATTTACTGATATTTTCTCAATATCCATTTCCTCAAGCAATTCAATCACAGCATCTCTAAGCAATTGACGTGTTCGAAGTACCCGGGGATCTGTACGTTGCGTTGTGTTATTCATCTTGTACTCTCCAATCTTTTACTTTCATATTGTAAGCTACATATTTTAGATAATTGTTGTTTTTTAAAAAGAAAAAACTACATTTTTAGAACGAATGTAAACTACTTTACATTTTTTTGCAAATTGTTGCTTGATTACATGAAAATTTCATTTATAATCTAATTCATGCATTGTAAACTATACAACACACTGTAAATTTAGTCCATGATCGACGAGTTGAAAGGATGGAGTGGAGTGAGTACAAAGACAGAAGTAACAAGCAGTTCCGTGAAAAAGGGCCCCATCTTATTCATTATGATTTTGGGCGCCTTTCTTGCGACACTGAATCAAACGGTAATGAGCGTTGCCGTTCCGGAGTTAATGCATGATTTTAATATCTCGGCGGCTACAGCTCAGTGGCTGACAACGGGGTATATGCTGGTTAATGGTGTTCTAATTCCAATTACAGCTTATCTAATGCAACGATTTACGACGCGAGAGCTTTTTCAAGCTTCTATGTTTATATTTTTGGCTGGAACGATCGTATCGGCCCTCGCGACAAACTTCCCTGTTCTGTTGACCGGGCGTATGATTCAGGCAGCTGGTGCCGGGATTATCATGCCACTGCTCACGAATGTCATCTTGACCCTGTTCCCTCCTGAAAAGAGAGGGGCTGCCATGGGGATGGTAGGGCTAGCCATTATTTTCGCACCTGCGATTGGACCTACTCTGGCTGGATATATTTTGGAACATTATTCTTGGGAGACTATGTTTTATGGCATGATTCCTTTGACCGTCATTGTAATCATATGCGGATTTATTTATTTAAAAAATGTATCAGAACGCATCTTTCCCAAGTTGGACATTGTTAGCGTAACTCTTTCTACCATTGGTTTTGGAACCTTGCTGTATGGCTTCAGCCGTGCTGCCAGTGCAGGCTGGTCGAGCGCAGAAGTGTTATTGTCTTTAGCGGCAGGTGTGCTTTCCCTTGGCTTATTTACTTGGAGACAGCTGGCTTCCCAAAATCCACTGCTTGATCTCCGGGCCTTTAAATACAATATGTTCTCCTTAACGACTGTCATCAGTATCGCAGTTACAATCGTGATGTATGCGGATATGATGCTGCTGCCTCTGTACCTGCAGAATGCCCGCGGTTTTACAGCGATGGAGTCCGGTTTGCTGCTGCTTCCCGGTGCACTCGTAATGGGATTGTTGATGCCGGTAACCGGAAAGCTGTTCGACCGGTTCGGAGCGAAATGGCTCGCCATCATCGGATTGTTAATTACAATTGCAACGACTCTAAGCTTTGTGAACTTAACCGACTCAACCAGTTACATGTATCTGGTATACATGTCAACAGGCCGCCGGATCGGGATGGCTCTCCTTCTCATGCCTATACAAACCTTGGGTCTAAATCAACTCCCCGCCAAGCTTAGTGCGCATGGTACAGCGATTTCAAATACCATTCGACAAGTAGCTGGCGCCGTCGGGACTTCCCTGCTCGTCACCGTAATGACGAGCCGTACTACAACGCATATGAAGGATATGCTGGCCTCTGGCAGCACACAGAACGGAACACAGGAACATATGATTATGGAAGCATCCATTCAAGGGATCAATGATTCCTATCTAGTGATTGTGGGAATTGGCATCCTCGGTCTGCTGCTATCTTTCTTTATTAAACGTGTTGGGCAAGCGCCTGATCCTGAGCAAGAACCCAAAGTGAAGCTAAAAAAAGTCATTGCCAAAGAAGCTTGATATATAGAAGTTATCAGCACTGTTTAAGAATCATAAAAAAGAGATCAACGATGAATGACATCGTTGATCTCTTTTTAGTTTGATCTTTATTACAACAATTAGCGACCAAACCATCTGCTAACTTGCATAACTATTTCAGTTTAAAATAGATGGACCTTTTGTCGGACTCAAGCTTGCTATCGTTTCTATAAAGAACAAGGTTGTTCTCCTTGCCTTTGATTATTGGCAGAATAACTTTACCCGAAGCTTCAAAAGAACCCGGTTTACTTGGGGTGACTTCAGGAAAATCAGCTAACAACTTTTCGATATTTTCTCCGAGAGATCCCTCAAAATAATCACTAGAGCCACCAATATAGTATTGTCCACTGGATGTTTCTACCCCCCAAATGGTAGGTGTAAAACTTGAAAGGAACTTCCGCCCTTGGTCCTGACTACCTTTTACAAGAGTGGCGTTCTTCACCTTAAGCGTTACATCAAGCAGGACATAATCTACAGCTACATCGGGATCAGTGACATGTTCCTCAAACCCAAGAGCATGTAATTGTCCGAGAGTAGTCGACGTAACCTTATTGATAGTGAAAGTATATTGAACAGATGTTGAATCACCTTTAGGGCTATAATTGTTATCAAGGTCCGTATAAGTAAAAGAAGTACCTAACTTCACTGCATCTGCAAACGAAGCGCCGCTGTTACTGGAAGTCGTAGCGGAAGATGAGGCAGCAGGCTTTGGTGTTGCCTGCGGTGTGGACTCGGTTGCAGGCGGAGTAGATACGGTTGCTGGCTTCGCAGTAGCTTGTGCAACGGTATTGTCCTTATCCGGTACAACAGATGTTGATGTTCCGCCGTTCGCCGATGTGATCACAACAGCTTGACGACTGTTATCCCATTTCACGGTTGCCCCCAGTGCTTCAGATACAGCCTTGGCGGATACATAGCTATGTCCCTCATAGATAATTGGGTACATTGTTCCTTCACTACTTGACAGGTTCACTTTCTGATTATCCACTTCAATGCTGATGGCCGCATTCTGATATGCAGAAATCTTCTTCAATGTCGTGTCTGCGTAAGCGACTGCACCCACAGCCAACAGCATTGAGCTAACTGTAATAATTGACATGACTTTTTTACTTGTTACCTTTAGCATCTTACACTCTTCTTTCATGTTTATGTATATGAATCTCGAAAATTATATCACTTTATATCGAATATTGTAAATATTGGAATGATAGGATATTCGTTCTTTATTTGTGAATACTTAAAAAAGACACATTTCCATTGCCAACGCCACATTTCGCTTTTAATCTCCTAAACAGCGTGAATACTATAGATCTTTATACTCAAACCAAAAAGCAGCCCTGGGGGCTGCCTTAATCAAATTAATTAGTAAGTGTCTTAGAATCATTCTACGCCGAAGCTTCAATGATCTGTCCTGCCAAAGCAATCAAATCCTCCTTGGTCAGGTGTCCACCGGTTTCCCGAATAATATAATTGACACGGGTCTTTGGATTCATCCATGCAACTGACTTGTACTCCATCTTATCAATAGGTGTGTATACCACCTCTTGGCCACTCACTTTTAGCTTCTGCGACTGTGCATTTGCTGGTTCGGATTCAACAGTCGTATCCTTAGGTCCTGCAGGTTCGGCAGCGATGGCAAGAACTCCTCTTTTACCATTTTTCTCTGTGGTCATATTATAGATGATGTTGATAGCTGTACGCTTCTCCTGCAATTTCTTTACATATATTTTCTTATCGGACGCCTTACCCTCGGCGATCACTTGATAGTATATCTTATCCTGTTCTTTTTTCGTCATATATGGAGAAACAATTGCCCTGAAAAAATTGTAGCCTTCCGGAGGCTCTTGCAATTGCAGTGGCATGGAGGTATTGCCGGCAGCATACTTTTCCACATATTCATTATACGTATTAAACGAAAGGGAATAATATGCACCCGCAGTGGGTGATCCCTTAGCATAGGCTTGATATTCCTTGTCATTAATATACACATATCTGATTTCTCCAGGTTTAAGCTCTTCACTTAATGCTTTCTGCTGCAGATCTTTGAGATTTTTGAATTTTTTTTGTTCCTGATCTGTTTTCGCTTTGGCAGCTTCATCGATGCCCTGAGCTATATATTTGACTTCCGCCTTAATGGCGGTTTCTTCCACAGACTGAGCAACAGACTTCTCGGCGTAAGCTTCTCCTTTGAAGCCATAACCTAAACCGAACATTAGGGTCATACTGGTCATGGCAATGAGTGTTTTTCTATTATTCATTAAAATACCTCACCTTCCTGTATATGTAGTACTCTTACATAACACTTACGTTACCGGATTTGTGACATCAAATTTCTATACTTATTTCATCATGTCGGCAGCAATTCGGATAACCTCCTCTTTGGTTAAAGAAGAAGACTCCGGTGCAGCAGTCATATCGTATACTACATTTTGTTCTGTATCCGTCCAGACAAGTCTGTATCTATACCCCAACTTTATTTCATTGTTTGTAGTTTCCGTATAGATCAGTTGGGTTCCGTTAACAAGAATATTCTGTACGATTGTGGTGTTCGTCCTTAGTAAGCTTTCCACCGTTCCGGACTTTGCCTTGATGTGTTTGGCATTAATTCTTACCATACTCTCCCCTTTTTTGTATCTCATCGACGAATAGTCATAATTAATACTGGCCGTAGCTTCTTTTTTCCACATAACCCGGTAACCGCCTTCCAGCTTTATACCATCAGTCAGGGCAAGCAGTTCATTCTCGTTGACCTCAAAATCAGGTTGTATCCATGCTTGATCAAAAACATACCCTTCTGGCAGATACTCCGGACGTGGCAAATATGGCACCTTATACTCTTCTGCTTTGGCTAAATAACTGGAATAATCATTAAATAGCATCGCAGGAATAACTCTGCCAAGCTGAGGACGTTCATCTCCAGCACCTTCCTTTTTTAACACGTAAGAAGCGCCCTCTCCCGGTAGTAATAATTTCTCTACAACTCTATATGCCTCTAAATTTTTTTCACTCAGCAGCTCTTCTTCTTTGGTCGCCACTCTCTGAGGAATTTTTACCTTTGAAGGAACTAACGGATTCTTAGATACTTCAATCGTCCCCCCTTCCTTCGTTGCAAGAAGCGGCTCGTATGGCAGCACCTCATATTGAAATTTGGCAGCTTGCCAGGGACTCTCCTTAAACAAGGAATAGCTGCCTCCTACCAAGACAACCAGGATCAGCACCGCTGCCCATCTCCTTACAGGCCTGCTCCACATGCGCTTACGGTATCGTTTGGCATAGGTTTCTGGCTCCACTCTATGCATAATATCTGGGATGTCCCCCTCCTGTTGGTGAGGTACAGGCTTAACAGCAAGGTGACCATTACCTAGCCCGATGGCTTGCATTACAGAATCATGAACATCAACCAGCGGAAGTTTGGCAGAATTATCCCCCTCCTTCAGAAACAACTCTTCGGAAGTCAATTCGTCCTTGCGCATAGTTGTTTCTCCTTTCTTTCAATGACTTCTCTGAGCTTGCACCTTGTCCGCTCGTACCGTTTCCTAACTGTGACCGTACTTTTACCCAGAATTTCACTAATTTCTGCAAATGATTTATCTTCAAAAATGCGCAAAATCAACAGATTGCGTTCCTCCACGCTAAGCTTTTCCAGGGCAGAGGCCACGGATTCACTGAACAACTGATTTTCTACCATTTGTTCAGCGCTTTTAGTGGTTACATCCTGTCTGAGTAATTTTCGCAGCTGATTTTGAAATTTCTTCCGGCGCAGTTGATTCAGGCAATGATTATAAGAAACCCTGTAGAGCCATGAGTTAAAACTCACCTGAGACTCAAAATGGCCGATGTTCTGGTAAGCCTTAATAAATATGTCCTGAACCGCATCCTCGGCTTCTTCCTTATTGTTCAACAAGCGAAAGCAGTAGAGGTAGATCCGTTGTTGGTAGAGTCTGATAATATCTGAAAAAAGGTAGACTTCCCCCGCTTGTACCCGCTTTATCTTTTCTTCAATAGAGTCCACGACTGTCTCCTTTCTACTATCAGTACAGTTATAACACTTGAGCGGTCTGTTTCGTGACATTTTTTTCCGTTTTAGCTCCAATTTAACGGAACATACACAAAAAAATCGCTGCTCCTCTCCGCAGGGAGGTGAGCAGCGATGCTTAAAACAGAAGAACGCAAGGGATGGATATACACGTATTTCCGCTCTTCAGATTAAAAATGAACATGAGCCAATTCAGACTTTTTTTCTCTGCTGCCGGGACTACAGCTTCCAGATACGGTACAGGATGACTGCCGCTTCAGCACGGGTAAGCGTATCGTTCGGCGCAATTCTATTATTCTTTCCGTTTACAACTCCGGATTTGATCAACAATGATGCGCTGTCTTTTGCGTAGCTGGATATACTTGCTTCATCTAGATAAGCAGCTACAGTACCGCTCGCCTTAACTTGCTTGCGGGCTGCCGCCAGCGCGCGTGCTGTCAGCACCATCATATCTTGTCTGGAGATATTGCTATTGGGTCTGAACGTATCATCTTTAAAACCTGTAGCAATTCCCAGTTCCTTCGCGATGACCAGTTCATCATAATAATAGTCCGTCTTTTGGACATCGTTGAACATTATTGCACTTTTGCCCGTTCCCTTCAGTTCAAGTGCTCTTACGAGGAGAGCAATGAAATCCGCTCGTTTGATTGAATCTGCAGGTGAAAAGCTGTTCACCGACGTTCCTTTGATGATATCGCGAGCCGCCATAACGCCTATAGCTTGTTTAGCCCATGACAGATTCTGCAGATCTCCGAAGTCTTTCTTTACGAAGGTTACTGCATAAGTGCTGAAGTGGGTTGTTTGAAAGACAACCGTTTGGGTTGCAGCATCATATCGACCGTTCGGAACCGGCATTACGTTGCCTTTGCCATCGATGTACCAAACGACGATAAGCTCTGGATGGTTAAGCTCCTCCGCTGTCGGCACGTAAGGAATGGCTATCGTTACAGGTGCGTTAGGGTTATTCCAAGGAATAACTTTGTCACCTGCTACTAAGCTTAGACCGATAATTGGATGGTTGCCGATCATATTGCGGGTAGCTGCTTCCAAGCTGTCCGTGGTGACTTTATTTATTCGTATGGATACTTGTTCAGCACTGTCTGTTACATTGGACAACATATTGCTTGGAATTTGAATTGTGGCATTTTCCGTCTTAAGCAATAGTTCATAGTTTTCTTTCCCCATTAGACTTTGGGTCGGTAATTGTATATCATACCCTTTCGTGTCCGTTTGCTTTGGCACTTCAATGATAATTTGTTTCTTGCCGTTTGCCGCTACACTAGCCTGTTCAAGCGCTTTTTTCATGTTGTCGCTGGAGATCGTACCTATGACATACCCATTATCGGACTTTACCTCCAGTTTAATCGTAACAATACCATCTTTGTTTGTAATGGCTCCAGGTTGTGGAGTTGATACAACATTACCGGTGCTGCTACCCATTGGTGCATTTGTTGGCGCTGGCGTCACTGTTTGAACAGGTGTCGGGGTTGCCGATGGTTCCGTTGGGTTTGTTGGATCCGTTGGATCGGTTGGGTCAGTTGGGTCTGTTGGATCGGTTGGGCTCGTTGGTGTCGGTGTCGGTGCTGTTGTCGGTGTTGGGGTTGGTTCCGGACCGGCAGATTTCCCCTTTAAAGTAAGCACACCATAAACGGATGTGTCCATATACCCAGTTCCACTCGTATCGTTCCAAGCCGCGACACTTTGACGTGAGCCCTCTTTAGCATCGTTGATCTGTACATCGAAACCAAGCTTTTTATCGTTGTCCGGAGTGATCCCTTGAAGTGGAATCTTCACTTCAACCGTATAGTTTGTTCCGGAAATCTGGGTTGCCGATTCGAAGCCGGCTGCGATACTTGAAGGATTAAATGAAGTCTCGTTGTCAAAATTGACTCTGTACTGGCCATCATCATCTTGATAAAACGTCGTTTTCCCATTATTTTGGTCTACGAAGATTTCGACCGAATCCTGTTCATGTGCATTCACGCTGCTCTTATCAAGCTGCGTATCACTCACCTGGACTAGGACATATAAATATTGATCATCCCAGAGTGCTTTTGCTACTCCGCTCGCTCCTTGCCAAGCGGTTTGATACCGATTGACCGGAATCTCAGCGGTCTGGCTCCAGATCTCGTCAACTGTTCCGTCTATAACAGGTGCAGCGAATTTGGCAGTAGATTGATTGGCTTCTACTGATTCAGGCTCATGCTCTTCAATGAAGGTATCAGGATCGATAACGCCATAGTAAGCCGGCTTAGCTTGCAGATTTTTATCGAATAACAACGGATTGGATGAAGCTCTCCAGCTTGTATTATCATCCATTCCCCAGAAGGTAACACGTTTGATAGAATCAGCGTGATCCCTGAAGATATTTAACAACTGTGCATACAGATAACCCTGCGCATTAGCAAGCTTTTCAGAAAGCTGATAGTTGCTTCCGGCCTGAATGTCCAGCTCAGTTATGCTTACTTCGACACCCAAGGAAATGAACTTTTCCAAGGATAGCTTCACATTCTCTGGGTTCGTATTGATGCTGTAGTGCCCCTGCATGCCAACCCCGTCGATAAGCAATTTGCCAGGGTGAGTCAGCGCGTACCTATCATTGATTTCTTTGACCATACTGTAGATGGCCTGCGCTTTATTCTGATTGTCTTCGTTATAATCGTTGTAATAGAGCTTAATATCCCAATCTGGATGCGTGTCCAGCACTTCTCTTGCCGCCAGGAAGGCTTGCTCTACGTAATCTGCTCCAATAGCACTTTTCCATGGGGCGGAACGCAGCGCAGTTTTCCAATCTGTTGGGTTGGATGGGTTATCGCTCATCGCCTCATTTACAACATCCCAGGAGATCACCTTGTCACCAAAATGCTCCATAACGGTTTGGATATGGGTCTGCAAATTCATAAGAGCTTCATCCCGTCCCAAGGGGATCGTGTTGTTAGCTGCGTCTGTTGTTGTATTCAGCCATGCAGGCGATTGTTGATGCCATACCAACACATGTCCATGCATCTGCATGCCCTCAGCCAGTACTTTATCTACAATTGTATCTGCCGCGGTAAACGTGAAGTTGCCCTTCGTAGGCTGCAACGCGTCCGGCTTCATGGCATTACCTGCCGTAGCAACATTGTGATGCATTTTCAGAAGCTCAAGTCTGACACCTTCCAGATCCTCAGCGGTTATCGCATTTCCGATCAGAAAATCACTCTGGTAAGCATCCTTAATCGGCACAAGATCTTTTTCGATATCAACCGGGCCAGAGCCTACCTTTTCAAAATTAATATCATCGATATAAAATGAGGCCGCGCTATTACTGGAGCTTTCCACATAAATGGTCAAATACTCACTGCTTACATTGTTATAACGGTAAGTTCCCTCGAACTGAATCCAGCCATCGCTTGCGCTGATGGTTTTAGGTGCGAGCTGCACATAATTGGCGCTGCTTCCATCGCCAACCTGCGTGGACAGCTGAAGCTGCGAGCTTGCTGGCTGGATCAGCTTGACCCATAACGAAATTTTATATTCGTAGCCTTTGTCCACATACTTCTCCACACGTAATGTCGGCCCATGCCATGTACTGGTTCTTCCCTCAACCTTCAAAGCGTATGAACCACCATCCGTATGATTCGCTTCATTAGTAACCGTAAGCGTTTCAGTACCTGCTCTGCCTTCAAAACCACCTGCCGTTTGATCCTCAAAAGTAACAGTGGTAAAAGGTAAAGCTGGGTCTCTAGGTGTTTCTGGTGTTGGAGTTGGCTCTACTGTAGCCACCTTTTCTGTGACCAATACATCCCCAATGTAGAACGGAACCGTTTTCCCGTCATCGTTGGATTGAACACGCAGTGTTGTATCTTTGTCCGTATCCACGGTAAATTTTTTCGTCAAGGTGACCGCTTGGCCTGCTTCATAACTCACATTTGCCAAAAGAGCGTAGCTGCCTATCGCTTGAAGATAAGCTTGGGCACCACTAGGTACAGTCACATCAGCGTCTACATACACGGATGCAGTTACCGTGTAGGTTTTGCCGTTTTCTAGGCCCATATCGCTGAATTTAAAATCAACCGCGTCCCAGTTATTCGCTCGGTTGCTTACATATAAAGCTGCCCCGTCAGCATTGCCAGTAAAAACTTTATCGGTGACAGGGGTTAGGTTAGCGCTACCTGATTGTGAGGCTAAACCTTTGCCACTCGCAAAAGTTTCGTGATAGATTTCTTTATCCGTTTCCGTCACTGCTTTTTTTGCTGTAATGAGGAGCTCCCCAATGTAGAACGGAACCGTTTTCCCGTCATCGTTGGATTGAACACGCAGCGTTGTATCTTTGTCCGTATCCACGGTAAATTCTTTCGTCAAGGTGACCGCTTGGCCTGCTTCATAATTCACATTTGCCAAAAGAGCGTAGCTGCCTATCGCTTGAAGATAAGCTTTGGCACCGCTAGGTACAATCACATCAGCGTCTACATACACGGATGCAGTTACCGTGTAGGTTTTGCCGTTTTCTAGGCCCATATCGCTGAATTTAAAATCAGCCGCGTCCCAGTTATTCGCTCGGTTGCTTACATATAAAGCTGCGCCGTCAGCATTGCCAGTAAAAACTTTATCAGTCACAGGTGTAAGGCTAGCACTGCCTGCTTGAGCTGCAATACCCTTGCCACTCGCAAAAGTTTCGTGATATACCGTTACCGTATCTGATGATACTGTCGTATCCTGCGCCGCAGCTTCAGTAACCGGAGCGATCCAGCTTGTCGGAATAAGCAAGGCAGCTGCGAGTAAAATCGAGATTACTTGTTTAAGCATTCTACTCATTTAATGCATTCCTCCTCTAGTGATTTTCATACAAATCAGTTAATGACCTACCTTATTAGCACCAGCCCTATATTCCCACGCTAATTTCTTTACCTGCTAAATCCTCAATTTCAACAGTGGCACAATCATTCCGAAGAGCAGTAGAACATCATCACAAATGAATCTTTTTACTTACAGACCCCCTCCTTTTATGTAAACGCTTTCATGTGTACTCACACTATTTTACAGCCTCGCTGCTACGCACTACTACGCTAATATTAAAGGTGTTACCCCCCATAATTATAGGAAAACGTATGTATGATTAAAGATTCTACGTATTTAACCCAAAAGAAAACCCCACTTACGGACCGTTGAACGTAACGGAAGGTAACGGGGACTTGGTTTGTTATTTGTTCTGCGGCGTAATTAAATTGTCTGTTTGGATAACGCTCCAAAATATTCTACAACTACCTCCCGAAATTCCAAAGCAGCCTGAGAAATGTACCGGCTCCTGTGCCACAATAGAGCTATCTCCCTTTCCAATTCGTGATTCTCTACTTGGAGGTATTGGATATCTTCCCGTGAATTCCGTGCCGTGCTTGGTATGAAAGCTAAGCCAATTTCAGCTTCCACAAGAGTGCTAAGCCTTGCAGGTTCATCCCCCTCATACACATATTTAGGCACAAATCCAACCGATTTGCATACAGAGTCTATTAAATCGCGAGTACCATAGCCACTCTTTACACCAACAAACCATTCATCCCTTAGCTCTGTCAAAGATACGCTGCTTCGATTAGCCAGCCGATGCCCCTTTGGAACAGCCACAAGAATCGGATCGATAAAGACGATTTGACATTCGATGTCATCCCCTTTTATTGGAGGTGAGGATAAGCAATAATCAACCTCTCCTCTATTAAGAAGTGTAACCATTTCCTGCGTGGTCAACATTTGCACATGGTATTGAATATCAGGCCGCTTTTTCCGAAACTCTCGCAGGATATTGGGTAATGTGCTTGCGGTCGTCACCGCTAATTCGAGTGTGCCATGTTCAGGACTGGATAAATCGCTAAGCTCCTGTTTTCCCTGCTCCAATTCAAATAATGCCCTTTCAGCTCGGCGAAGGAACCGGCTTCCGGACTCATTCAGTCGCAGCTTTCTTCCTACCCGATCGAATAAAGGTACCCCCAGATCCTCCTCCAAACGCTGAATCGTTTTGCTTAGTGAAGATTGAGTAACGTGTAGATTTCGTGCAGCTTCAGTCATATGTTCCAACCGAGCTACCGCGAGAAAATATTGCAGTTGCAGAAGTTCCATTTCGCACCTCCATTCATTCCCTCAAGTCAATGAGATCATAACATAAAATGCGTTGGAATGAATAATCGATTTCAAGTACGATGACATTAATAAGCTTTAGGGGGATTTAAAATGAGTGTTCGCAACAGGTGGTTAATGATTTCAGTAGGTCTGGGGATTTTATTGAACCCTTTAAATTCTTCGATGGTGTCTGTGGCTATTCCAAGGCTGCAAAATGTATTCCAGCTTGACTATACAGGTGTTTCCTGGATTATTTTTTCTTTTTACATTGCAAGCAGCATCGCTCAACCTGTCATGGGAAAGGCCAGCGATTTATTCGGCCGGAGGAAAATATTTCTTACCGGGCTTGTCGTATCCTTCATTGCAGGTTTATTAGCTCCTCTCTCCCCAAACTTTGGCTGTCTCATCGTGTTCCGTATTGTGCAAGCCATTGGAACTAGCATGATGGTTGCCGTTGGAATGGCCATTGTGCGGATTCATATTACGGAGAAACAAGCGACCGCACTGTCTGTTTTATCCATCTTCCTATCCGGCGCGGCAGCAATTGGACCCTTTATTGGCGGGGTTATTATTCACTGGTGGGACTGGCCAGCTATCTTTTTCGTCAATATTCCATTCGTGGTGGCGAGCTTTCTATTATCTTGGAGGCATATCCCCAAGCACGAACCGTCAACAACCATTACCCGGGGAATGTCCCTGCGCAAAT
Organism: Paenibacillus sp. FSL L8-0333; assembly: GCF_037965665.1. Taxonomy (NCBI): domain Bacteria; kingdom Bacillati; phylum Bacillota; class Bacilli; order Caryophanales; family Paenibacillaceae; genus Paenibacillus; species Paenibacillus sp. FSL L8-0333. The sequence continues at coordinate 1,641,601 of NZ_CP150186.1, read as the reverse complement.
GGTTTGATTTGATTGACGCGTCAGGAATCCTGCTCTTCACTGTGGGGCTGGTTGGCGTGCTCCTTGGATTGCTTTCAGCAAAATCATCCGGACATATCTCATTAATACATGTCATTACCTTGCTATCAGGACTCATTCTGCTGGGGGCATTCGTCCGGCATGAGCTAAAAGCGGCGTCACCCTTTATTCCTTTACGTACATTTGCCAAATATCCGGCAATGACTTGGGTTAATGTTGAATTCATGCTCGTTAATGTACTTTTTTACTCACTCTTTTTCGGGATTCCATCCTACTTGCAAATGGTACGTCATGTCAGTGAATTCCAAACTGGGATTCTCATGCTAACGCTGGGATTATGCTCGCTGGTTACTGCTCCAATAGCAGGACGCTGGATCGATAGATCAGGACCCCGGCCAGCATTGCTGGTGTCCGGGGTCCTGATGACATTGGGATCAGTGTGGCTTGTGACCTTAAATCAGACTTCACCGGTGATCAGTGTATGTGTGGCTTTAGCTGCATTTGGTATTAGCAACGGATTGAACAATGTCGGCCTGCAAGCAGCCTTGTTCCAAAGTTCTCCAAAAGAAATCATCGGTGTAGCCTCCGGATTATTTAATACATCGAGATACCTGGGAACCATTCTCTCTTCATTGTTAATAGGTATCATAATGGGAGGTAAGTTTAGCTTCGCGGGATTTCAAGTCCTTGGGGTTATCCTCACGATAATTGCATTGTCTTTGGTATTCATGAGTCGGAAGCACCGTGAATCAGGGCAATTGCAGGAGTCGGCTAATTCGGGCGCTAGCAAATAGGAAAGGGCAGACAAACAAGACCTGTCATCAGACAGGTCTTGTTTTGTTCTTTTAATGCGTAGCCTCAACCCTTTATGAGTTTTATTTAACTCTTCAAGGTGGGGATAAACTCGATTCATAAATAGGATAATAAATAAAGCGCCCATAGTAAACTTGTGCTCGGTGAGCCAAAAACATAATGAAGAAACCAGATTTACATATATTTTTCCGTCCAATTTCAAGCTCAAAAGACACATTTATAATGTAAAAACAGTTTATGCAGCTCGATATTTTGAAACTTGTCCCGGCTTGAACCGTAATTTTTAAGAACAAAGACACAGCACAGCAGAGAGGAGCTATCATTAGTGGAATATTACCGCAACAATGTAGCCGACAGTTTACAGGATGTTCAGAGTTCAGCTAACGGGCTTACTTCGGCAGAAGTCGACAATCGTCTAAAAGATTATGGTTTTAACGAATTAAAAGGAAAGAAAAAAGATCCTGTTTGGAAGCTTTTTCTTGAAAACTTCAAAGACCCTATGGTAGTCGTACTGCTTATAGCCGCCATTGTCCAGATTGTTATGGGACAAGTTATGGAGTCGCTTATTATTTTCCTCGTGTTGATTCTCAATGCAGTTATAAGTGTCATCCAGACCCGTAAAGCGGAGAGTTCACTGGATGCCTTGCAGCAGATGTCAGCCCCCGAGGCCAAAGTGCTGCGTGATGGAGAATTAAAAACCGTCCCGGCAAGGGAACTTGTACGCGGTGATATCGTCTGGCTGGAAGCCGGCGATTTTGTACCCGCCGATGGCCGGATTATAGAATCGGAAAGCTTAAAAATAAATGAGGGTATGCTAACCGGAGAATCCGAAGCTGTGGAAAAGCATACAAATATCATCGCGAAAGAATCTCCGCTTGGAGACCGGCGTAATATGGCGTTCAGCGGTTCACTAGTTGTATATGGCCGCGGAACGCTAGTAGTAACGGGAACTGCACTCACTACCGAAATCGGAAAAATTGCTGAACTCATTGAAAGCGCCGAAGCCAAGCAAACGCCGCTGCAGCGCAAGCTCGAAACATTCAGCAAGCAGCTGGGGGTAGCAATTATACTCCTGTCCATTGTAATCTTTGCCATCCAGGCCGGACGTGTTTGGTTATCGAATGAGACTGTGGATACAACAGAAGCTATCCTGAATGCGTTAATGTTTGCAGTCGCTGTGGCGGTTGCTGCGATTCCCGAAGCTCTTTCCTCAATAGTAACTATTGTCCTATCCGTAGGTACTAATAAGATGGCTAAGCAACATGCGATTATTCGTAAGCTACCCGCTGTCGAAGCCCTTGGGTCAACCAGTGTCATCTGTACAGATAAAACCGGTACCCTCACCCAGAATAAAATGACTGTTGTAGATTACTTTCTACCAGAAGGTGACCGTGATCAATTCAATCAAGCGCCTGAAGAATGGTCTGAAGAAGCCCGGCGGCTCCTGCATATTGCCGTGCTCTGCAACGACTCTAACATTAATGAGGATGGTAAAGAGCTGGGTGATCCTACAGAGGTAGCACTTATTGCCTTCAGCAACAGCAAGAATAAAGATTATAAGGAAATACGCGATAATTTCCCTCGCGAAGCCGAACTACCTTTTGACTCGGATCGCAAGCTGATGACGACCTTGCATACTTTTAACGGACAAAAAGCAATGATTACTAAAGGTGGACCCGATGTGCTCTTTGGTCTATGCTCGCATGTACTGTTAAGTGGAAAAGAAGTGCCGATGACACCAGAAGTTCTTGAACGCTTCTTCGAAGCCAATGAGGAGTTCTCCAGCAGAGCACTCCGTGTACTTGCCTATGCCTACAAAACCGTACCAAATACAGTTACTGAAGTCGGATTGGAGGATGAACAAAATCTAGTGCTCGTAGGTTTGACAGCTATGATTGATCCACCTCGGGAAGCTGTCTACGGCGCGATCGCAGAGTCTCAGAAGGCTGGAATCCGAACCATCATGATTACCGGTGATCATAAGACAACCGCACAAGCGATCGGCCGCGATATCGGTCTGATGACTGAGAATGAAATTGCCGTAACCGGCCAAGAACTCGATGCCATGTCTGACGAGGAACTTGATCAAAAACTTGAACAGATCGGTGTCTACGCCCGTGTCTCTCCGGAGAACAAGATCAGAATTGTCCGCGCGTGGCAGCGGAAAGGCAAAATAACAGCCATGACCGGTGATGGTGTAAATGACGCGCCTGCTTTGAAACAAGCAGATATCGGAGTTGCCATGGGCAGTGGAACCGATGTTGCCAAAGATGCGGCTGCCATGATTTTGACCGATGATAATTTTGTATCCATTGTCAATGCTGTATCTGTGGGCAGAACGGTATTTGACAATATTAAAAAAGCGATCGCCTATTTGTTCTCAGGTAACCTGGGTGCAATTATCGCCATCCTATTTGCCCTTATTTTCAACTGGATTAATCCTTTCACAGCGATTCAGCTTCTATTCATCAATCTGGCGAATGATTCTCTGCCCGCCATTGCTCTCGGGATGGAAAAACCTGAACCTAATGTGATGAATAGAAAACCAAGAGAGCTCAAGGAAGGAATATTCGCAGGAGGAATGATGCAGGCCATTGTCACTCGTGGTCTACTCATAGGTATAGCTGTTATCATATCCCTGTATATCGGACTTCAGGATTCACCTGATATGGGCGTAGCTATGGCATTCACAACCCTGATCTTGTCTCGTACATTGCAGACCTTTGCCGCCCGTTCGAACAGTCAAACTGCTATTGAAGCTGGCCTTTTCAGCAACAAATACGTCATCGGAGCCGTTCTGGTCTGCTTTGCCTTTTACGGCATTGCGGTTCTGCCAGGAGTTAGAGAAATCTTCTCGATTCCGGCTTCATTTGGAATGTCAGAGTGGCTGATTGCAGCAGGCTTAGCCCTCGGCTCCCTCATCCTAATGGAATTAACGAAGGTTGTTCGAAGAGCTTTTACACCCAAATCTGTTGAACAGAACCCTGTAAATTCCTGAGTAAGCTATAATTGACTAAAAAAAAAACAGCGATCTCCAATGATGGAGTATCGCTGTTTTTCTGACATCTAGAGTTAAACCCAGAAAAGCTTCTGTTGATTTTAATCAAAATAAAATAATTCTTCGAATTTTTTATCCAACGCAATACATAAAATCAAAGCTAATTTTGCAGTAGGGTTAAACTGTCCGGTTTCAATCGAGCTTATAGTATTTCTTGAGACACCCACCATTTCTGCCAATTGTGCTTGCGATAATTTTTGTTCCGTTCTTGCTTCGCGCAGTTTATTTTTTAAAACCAAAGGTTCACTCATACTAATCACTCATCCCATAAAAGTAAATAAACAAAAACGAAACACTTATAATTAATCCTAAAATGAAATTGAGTAAATGCATCTTTTTCTTAGTTACAGAATACATCCCAAGACCTTCACAGCTCAAATATCCAAAAAACATGGCTATCAAGGCTTTTAATGCAAGATTTGTTTCTTGACTATGATTATATAAACTGAAGACACTCAGAATGCAAAATACAATCAACATTCCAATGAATCCGCTTTTTCTGCCTTTAGCAAATACAAATTCTTTTCCTTCGTCTCCTTTTTCATTTCTGCTTTTTTCTAATATTTCTTCCTTTTTCATAAAAATTTCTCCTTTCAAATTGAAAAGATGATGACAAGTTTTCTTGTCATCATTATTATAATACGCCAAGTTTTCTTGTCAAATAAAAAATAGCTCACTCCAATCCAAAGATTGGTAGTGGGCTATTTTCTATACCTTCATATATTGGTTATATAATTGCTCGAAAGTATTGTATCGTTCGACTTTCCTGCCTACCTTGTTATATTCCTCCAGATATTCATCCATGACCTTCAGAAACTCATTTTTAAAGACTTGAAGATGGTCAGAATCAAAATACTGCATGATATCAAACTTTTTAGTTCCCTTCCATTCTGTCATTTCATCAAGAAAACCTTGTATGCCCATTGCTGCAAGATACGCATACGATCTATCACCCGATTCTACACTTGCTATAATCTTATTGCGGTAGTTGCACCATAATTCCTCATAAGTTCCGCCAAGATTATCATAACTTGGGACAGGCTGCACTACAAAATCCTTATACATTTTATTATATAAATCATTGATGTTTTTAAGGGCCTTATATGCTGCACTTCTGATTTCATCGATAGTCTTCGCCTCTATCACAGCCATATATGTCTTTTCAAAATCATCAGGAACATAACGGTACGTAGCTATTTCCTCCAAATATCTCTTAATTCCCCGTTTGAAATAAGTATTGTTCAAATGAGTTAGCGCATTTAACAAATTGTATAAAACTTCGCTTGAATCATACCTTACTGCTCCTATATCTTCAGAAAGTAATGTATTCGCATATTCCTGTTTTGCTATGTCTATACACTTTTTCGCTCTACTGATACATTCTCTCCCTATAGGCATGGCCAGAGCATCGAGTGCTCTCTGTTTATATAAATTTAGCTTTTCCAAATATTCGGGTTTTGCACAGTATAACACCTGTAAATCCACCAGACATGAAATCATTGGACTCTCGAGATTGGCTTGATCTTCTATCCTTGTTTCCCATGGCGTACAATATAGATCGTATCCAATATCATCCAAGATAAAACACGAAGATATTCCCCAGCCTTGCTCTGTGTTATTAATTATGATTAGATCAAGATCGCTTTTTTCATGAAAATCCCCAGTACTAAAAGAACCTGTAAGCCCAATAATTGCAATATCATCAGAAAAATCTCTCTTAGCCCGTTCAATGACCATGCTAATAAGCTTTTCATTTTTGATTAAGATCTTTTCTTTATGAACAGCATCCATATCCATGTCCCCTCTCCAACCTTATTAATTCTATTGTATAAGCATGTTGTTAGAGTAGGTATTCCAACTTTAATTATATTAAATCTATACCAAGCCTTTCCTCTCCTTCAAAGAAAACAAAAAACGCGCTGGCAAGAGCATAATTAGCTTCTCTCCAACGCGATTTATAGTCATTAGTGAATATTTTTCTTTTTGAAACTGCCACCTTTAACTTCTGCAACATCGTAGACTACTACAAAAGCATTCGGGTCAATTTCACGAATAATATCTTTTATTTTACTTTCTTCCAGACGGTTAATGACACAAGTGATTTCTTTGAATTGTTCATTTGAGTAGCCGCCATAAGCATCTGTATAAGTTGCTCCACGACCCAATCGGTCACGAATAGTCTCGACCATGATTTCCGGTTGAATAGTGATGATTTTAAACGTTTTAGAGCCACTCAAACCTTCTTCAATAATATGAATGACCTTAGAAGCAATAAAATAAGCAAGTGCTGATAGAATAGCCCCTTGTAGGCCAAATACTGTTGAAACAACAATAAATACAAACATGTTTAGAAATAAGATTAAATCACTGGTCCCAAAAGGTAATTTTCGTGAAAGTAAGACAGCTAACATATCTATCCCATCTAATGCTCCACCATTACGTAAGGCTAACCCCATACCAAAACCGATAATAATCCCGCCAACAACGGTAATTAATAAGGTATCACCTTCTATAATCGTCGGTACATGATGCATAAGACTAGTGCCAATAGCCAGTGAAGCAATACCGATAACGGAATAAAGAGCAAAGCTTTTACCAATTTGCTTATATCCTAGCCACACAAAAGGGATATTAATTATGCCAATTAGCAGCCCTAGCGGTAAGCCAAACAGTTCAGAGCCAACGATGCTTAGACCTGTGACACCTCCATCTGAGACATTGTTGGGTATCAATACAGATTCTAGACCATAGGCAGCTATTAGCGCCCCAATAATAATCATGAATACTTTTGAGAATATCTTGAGTTTATTTGATTTCTGTTTTCGCGTTTCAATCATTGAATTTCTCCGTTTCACATTGCTTAATTTAGTCCATAAAAATTTCCTCTAAAGGTCTTCCGTCACCTGGATTAAAATCAATCCCTAAAATCTTTGCCATCGTGGGGGCTATATCTACCATTTCGATGTCCCCTATAGGATGCCCATTTCTAATCTTTTCCCCAGAGACAACCAAGTTGCATCTATAGCCGTCTTTATCAGGAGAATAGCCATGCGTGGCAAATTTAACGCCTTGTTTGTCCAAATCAACAATCGTTGGTTCATTCATACTTTCGTCGAAACAATAACCTCTCTTAGCCTCAAGCATATACTTTGTGGTTTGGCCCACATGAAAATAATCCAGTTCATCTCTAGCATACAATTTCTCTATACCTGAGGATTCATCTCTCATATGATCTCCAATAACAGCTAATGCTATTTGCTCAGCTTCTTCATCACCCTGCCGGATATGCAAGTAAGCCGCTCCACCCCCACACTGTAGGTAAGCTCTCCACTTCATTTCGCCGTTCTCTTCATAGATCAGGCCTTTTTCCTGCAAAAGGTTGTTCAAATGCACCTTGTACCTAACATTAAACTGGCCATGGTCCCCCAAAATTAAAAAAATCGTATCATCCTTTATCCCCGCTTCATCCACTGCCTGCATAATATCGCCTAACCTTTTATCCATACGTGTGATTACCTGCTTCACTTCGTCACTGTCAGTTCCATAAGCATGTTTGGCATCATCCAGATCGATCAGATGCATCATTAGAAGATTAGGTTTTTTGCGCTTAATCGTGTCTATAGCACATTTGGTCGTGAAGTCATCCAGATAGGGCTGCTCAATCCCTTGGCGGATCCGGCCATATTTCAGCTCCATATCCACGCAGTATAAGGGGCTTCCGCTTTTTAATATCTTCAGTGCCTGATTTTCGTTTTTGATGGCTCTGATTTCAGGTATATTGTATTGGATGGAGGATTTACCCGATACTGGCCATAGGATTCCGGCTGTGCTCATCTTATGCTCGCGCGCAACATCGTAAATCGTTGGCACCTTGATCGCATTTCTAAACCAGAACCAATTTTGCTCCTCTTCCTTAATAAAGGGCTGAAACGGATTGTTGTGGTGGATGCCATGCTTATCCGGATATACACCGGTTGCTATGGTCGTGTGCACTACATATGTGAGTGTCGGATACACACTTTTCAATTTATGGCTATGGGCTCCGTTTTTAATTAATTCCGCTAAGTTTGGAAGCCGGCTGGCCAATGCCCAGTGGTCTTCTGAAAAGGCATCGTAAGAGATGACGATCAAATGCTTGGCCATAGCCGTTTGTGCTTTAATTGACTTCATAGAATAAGCCCCTTAGGTTCGTCATGTTCAGGCTGCTCTTTAGGTAAAGTTATAAATACGAATAATCCAATAATAAAAAGTGGGATAATCGCTAAAATACTAAATTTAGCATTACCTGTTAAGGTTGTTGTTAAAGACATTACAGCAGGACCAACAATGGCCGCGAACTTGCCAAAAATATTGTAAAAACCAAAGAATTCATTGGAATTCTCCTTTGGAATGATCTTCGCATAATAAGACCTGCTGAGCGCCTGAATGCCTCCCTGAGCGGAACCAATTAGCGCACCTAAAATAAATATATGCCACACTGAAGTGATAAAAAAAGCCGCGATGCAGGAAATGATATATGTAACAATCCCCACGATTATCAAAGTCCTGGCGGAGTATTTTTTGGCGAGATTACCATACAGGATTGCACAAGGAAAAGCGATGATCTGGATAACTAATAATATCCCCAGTAAGGTAAAGGTGTCAAAAGCATCCGCACCCAGAACCGATGTGGCATAGGGCACCACCATTTTAATAATCGTATCTACCCCATCAATATAAAGAAAGTACGCAATTAAGAAAACAAATACAACTTTATGCTGTCTAACATTCCTAAAGGTGTCTCCCAGTCTTTTAAAACTGTTGATTACAGGTCTTGGTTCAGGCTCAATATAATATCTCTGCTTCACATCTCTGATCATGGGTATGGTCAACAGCCCCCACCAAAGGGCAGTAATGATAAACCCAATCTGATAACCGATCGACTTCTCCATCCCCATAAACAGAATCAATAGTAGGCTGATGCCAAATGGAATGACACTGGCGATATATCCATAAGCAAAACCTTTTGTGGATACCTTATCCATCCTTTCATCAGTGGTTATATCCACAAGAAAAGAGTCATAAAAAATATTGGCTCCGGCAAAACCTATAACAGACAGGATATAAAACACAATCAATAACTGCCACTGCCCGCTCGCAGGTGCAACGAATGCCAACGAAGCCGTAGCCAGCACACCTATCAAAGAGAAAAATAAGAAAAAGCGCTTTTTCTTATCTTTGTAATCTGCGATCGTGCCTAAAATCGGACTAAGGATAGCCACTAGAATACTCGCAATGGAATTAAAGTACCCTAAATCCATGCTGCTGTTAACATTTGAAAACATGCCAAATACAATAGGCAATAAAGCAGTTGTAACCGCCATCGAATAGGCCGAATTCCCACAGTCATATAAAATCCATGATTTTTCCTCTTTGCTAAGTTTCATCTAACAGCCACCTTTTCACCTATTTGTAACTGTTATATCATTTCAGCATAAGAGGCATGTTAAATGAATGTTAATTCCATCACAACTTCTTCATAAAAAAAACGACCTTTTAAAATCGAAAGGTCGCTTACTCGCATTTATATATGAATTTAATATTTGACGAGATATTCGCAATATTCATCCCCATTAACATTACATTTTATTTCCCGGACGGAAACCCGCTTTCCACGAATTTTAGTAAGTGCTCCTTCAATAATGGCCCCCTCCAGGTCACAAACCATTTTTCCTTCCATAATAGGTAACCCTTCGCAGAAACAATCGTGTACTGCAATCGTCATCCCCTTGTCATCTTCATGGGTTATTATAGGAATCCCTATCTTCAATTCTTCGAATAACTCGAATAGTTCATTAACCGAGGTAACACCAAATTCTTCCCCAATTTTTCTTCCTATAGTCAACGTTGTACCCTTACCATTCATGGGTAACGCTTGATATAAACCAATCAGTCTAATCGTTCTGAAAAGCTCTAAAGGTACGACATTACCTAAATTTTTTCTCTTTATTTTTTTCATATCTGTAAAAGTAAATTGATCCATGCCAGTAACCTCCAATTACTTATGTAATTTATATTTCAAATTTAATTGATATATTGAGTATAAACGTATCCAATAATTGCTTTGTGATCTTACGCACATCCTGATTTTTTGTAGAACTATAACAAAAAAAGCAACTTCCCAGTTGGCAAGTCGCTCCTTCATTCCTTAGATGCAGCAGCATCTCAAATATGATAATCATAAACCCAAGGCAAAATAACCTTCACGCTAGTTCCAACCTGAACCTCTGAATCTACCTTAATATGCCCCCCATACATTTCAATTAATTGTTTACAAATCGATAATCCAATCCCTGTCCCTTTTTGCTTGGTAGTAAAGAAAGGGTCAAATATCCGTTTTAATTTATCCTGTGGAATTCCTTCTCCATTGTCTTTAAAGAGTAGAATAATTTCGTTTGTCTCAGCAGCTGTGGTAACAGAAATATCTATTCTGCCTCTAAAAGCTGTGAAGGAATCGATACTATTTTTCAAAATATTAAGAATTACCTGCTCTAGCTGAGAGGCGCTTCCAAACGTTAGTACTTTTTCTAAAGAGCACTCTACTGAAAGTATAATATCATCACTAAGTATGAGTTGATTCACAATGTTATTAACTCTATGTATAACCTCCATAACGTTAAATACTACGCCGTTATTTTTTGTACTGTCACCTTTTCGAGCCAGTATTAGAAAGTCCGTTACTAATCCATTCAGAGCATCAATCTCTTTGATGGTGATATCCAGATATGCACGCAATTCATCCGCTTTGATCTCCGGCTCATTTAGCCTGATATTTACAAGCTGAGCAAAACCTTTAATCGAAGCTAGCGGATTTCTTATTTCATGCGCCATTCCTGCTGCCATTTGTCCCATAACAGCAATTTTTTGTTCATGTAAATTGTCAATCTGTTGATTTTTATTAGACAAATAACCTTGTGCAAAGCCAGTAAAACGGGTCCAGTTGCATTCCATTAAACGATTATAAAAAAACAATCGGATCGCGGAATCATCTACAAACTCTTCAATGATCTTAAACATAATATTCTGAGCGGTTAAATTTAAATCCTTGCTCATATCAAGTAAAATATCAAAATGATCACCGAATATTTCTGCAGTATAAACCCCTTGCTCAGCCCCCTCTTTTTCTAGCAGGTTTAAGTATTGATCGTAACCAAAAGAATCAAAAAACAAGGCTTCTACCATACTCATTAATATCGTACTGAATGATGAATCTAACAATTCCTTATGCGCCTCTACAAACCAGGAGAATTCGATGTTTTTCATAGTCATAGAATGATAATGCCTGTTTAAAATGATTGGAACTGCTAAGGTTAATGACGAACGCAATTCATTTTCTTTGTATGACATTTTCATCCTCCTTCTTTGTAGTTTGTATTCAAGATATGTGTATATTTTCCTGCTTCAAAAACACAGTAATTCACTTTGCTTTAATCACTATATTATATTCTGACACTTGACTGTTAGAGTAGCATCGAAGATAATTACAACCTCACCAAAAAAACTATAATTAGGAAGATCATTGATTTTGAAAAGGGGCGGTCGTCATTAGCTGGTTAAGTGATCTCTATAAATTACAGAAGCAGGAGCTAAAGAAGGACATCGAGCCCTCTTTAGTCAATGCTATCTTTCGAATGTATGATAAATTCCCCAGGATTGGACTTAAAGAGCGGATCGGCCAGCAGGATATGTCTCTAGATATCGCTGATGCCTATATAAATGGTCGTAACGCGATGATTGAAGCTGGAGTCGGTATCGGCAAGTCCTTTGCCTACCTCATTCCCAGCCTGCTTATTAACCAAATCTCAAGGCAACCGGTTATTATTGCGACATCCTCCATACAACTTTCAGAACAAATACATAAAGATCTGAGATTCATCGGAAGTCGTCTCGGATTTACAAGGGTACGTTCGGTAGTTGGAAAAGGCATGGGGCAGTATGCTTGCCGGTATAGGGCAGCAGATCTGTTCCAAGCGGATGATTCAAACACTCCTCTGTCTGCGCTTGCTCAACAGATTGTGAATTATGAAATTGATGAGCGGGCAGATATTAAGGGCGGGGTTAGTGATGCTGTATGGTCTAACGTTTGTGTGAATGATTGCAAATTTGAACGTTGCCATTATAAAAGTACATGTACGTTTTATGAGATGAGAGCTAAAATTAATGCCAACGCGAGCGACATGGATTTTATTATCGTAAACCAGGATCTGCTCATCCGTGATTTAATCAAGAAAAAGGAAGGAACGAAGGGGTTAATCACCGAACGGCCGGCTCTGATCGTAATTGATGAAGCGCATAATCTGGAAGCAAAGGTTAGAGATGCAAGAACGCTCGAATTTACTTACCGGGGAACCTGCCGTATTCTGGATGACGCCTTACAGATTCTCTTCAAGCAATCTGCCGATACGGAGCTTATGCCGCAATTTAAATTTATAAAAAGATGCGTTGGCCATATTTTTAAACAAGTAGAGGCAGACTTACTGCAAACAGCCAAGCAGGACAATGACCGTATAAAAATATCGCAGATCACAGGAATCCCCTTAAGACGAGCGGCACAGGTTTTAAAAGATTTTAATCTCAGCCTTTCCGTCTTAACTTCACGGCATGAACGGGAGATTGACAATATTTTTGAAGCCATGAACGGACTTATCGACCTCTTTGATGTACTCGCCGGAGTAGAGGATAACTATCTGATCTGGGCAAGTAATACCCAGCGGGAGAGTACCCTTAGTATCTGCCCTAAAGGGATAAGCCAGTTTCTGAAATATACCTTATTTAACGGGAAAACCTCAGTTATTTTAACGTCAGCAACCATGTGTCAAAGCGGAGAAACGCTGGAGGAACAATACGCTTATCTCACTGAGTCCCTCGGTTACAGGGGAGATTATATGGAGCGCCAAGCTTCACCGTTTGATTATGACAACCACACCATGCTGTATATTGCCAAGGACATCCCCTACTATAACCATCGGCGGCGGGAAGATTATCTTGAAGCGGCATACAAGGAAATGATGAGGCTCTGTAATTTAACAGACGGGCGGACATTAGTTCTTTTTTCAGCTAAAGAGGATATGAAGTATATTCATAAGAAGTTAAACTCTGAGAAGCTTGCATGGGCATTACATGTTCAAAGGGAAGGCTCGTCCCAGGACGGGGTGATCGCTGACTTTCGGGGCAGTAAAGGCGTTCTACTTAGTACCGGTGTATTCTGGGAAGGTGTGAATATCGAGGGTTCCGATTTGTCGCAGTTAATCATTTTCCGTCTGCCTTTCCCTGTTCCTGCCGATCCTGTCTATGAATATAAGACTTCGATGGCAAAGAATCCCTTGAAGGAGGTTTTTGTACCGGACATGCTGCTTCGGTTAAGACAAGGAACCGGGCGCCTGATCCGCAGTGAAACTGACCTTGGTGTGCTCAGCATACTTGATTCCCGCCTGTCCATTGCCGCCAAAAAGGATTACCGGGATCAGGTACTGGAAGCCTTACCTTTTAAAAAGGTTACTGAGGATTTCAAGGTTCTGGAGAAGTTTGTGAAAGAAAAAGGGATACAGCTTAGTGATACGTAGAGAAATGAAAAAAAGCAACCCATCCGCAGACAAGTCGCTTCTAAATCCTGTAACGTTATCTGGCAATTAAACAACTTTATGTTTGTATACCCGCATCGCTAATAAATACGCAACTACTAGAATGGCTATGCACCATATGATGGCTCCCCAAATATCATTGCCGACAGGCTGCCCCATCAGGAGGGAGCGAACCGCCTCTACTATAGATGTAACGGGCTGGTTTTCAGCAAAGGCGCGAACGACTGGCGGCATCGATTCGGTAGGCACAAAGGCCGAGCTGATGAAAGGAAGGAAAATAATCGGATAGGAAAAAGCAGTCGCGCCGTCCACCGATTTTGCGGATAGTCCAGCAATTGCCGCGACCCAAGTTAGAGCCAGCGTAAACAATATGAGGATGCCAGCAACCGCCAGCCATGAGAGCACTCCTGCCGATGAACGAAACCCCATAATCAATGCAACAAGAATGATGACGCTAACTGAAATCGCATTGGATATCAGGGAGGTCAGCACATGTCCCCACAGCATGGTAGAACGTGCAATCGGCATAGAATGGAATCTTTGAAAAATCCCTTTTTGCACATCGTTAAACAGGCGGTAAGCCGTATAAGTTACACCACTTGCAATAGCGATCAGTATGATCCCGGGCAATAAATAATTCACATAGTTATCCGTACCCGCCTGGATGGCCCCACCGAACACGTAAACAAACAACAGCATAAATGCAATTGGCATGATAGTTACCGTGATGATGGTATCCATACTGCGGAGAATATGGCGCATAGAGCGTCCAAGCATTACACTCATGTCACTGAAAAAGTGCTTCTTAATCATTTCCATTTACTTTCCCTCCTTTTTGCCGATGATTGCGAGGAATATCTCCTCCAGCGTCGGCTGCTTTTCAATGTACTCAACTTTTGCGGGCGGGAATCGCTTTTTTAGTTCTTCGAGTGTACCGCTCGCAATAATTTTACCTTCATGTAGAATGGCGATTTGATCAGCAAGCTGCTCTGCCTCTTCCAAATACTGCGTCGTCAAAAAGACAGTCGTACCGCCGTCGGCAAGCTCCTTAACCATCTTCCATACATCAATCCTTGCCTCAGGATCAAGTCCAGTGGTTGGTTCGTCGAGGAAAATAATCTGCGGTTTTCCAACAAGACTCATCGCGAGATCTAATCTCCGGCGCATCCCGCCTGAATAAGTGGATACCTTGCGATCCGCGGCATCGGTCAAAGTGAAGCGTTCCAGCAGATCGTCCGCAACTTGACGCGGATGCTTCTCATGGCGGAGCCTCGCAATCATGATCAGATTTTCCCGGCCGGTCAGAATCTCATCCACGGCGGCAAATTGACCCGTCAGGCTGATGGACTGGCGTACATAATCAGGCTTTGTGGCGACATCGAATCCGTTCACTGCAGCAGTCCCACCATCTTGATTTAGCAAAGTGGTGAGGATTTTGACAATGGTGGTCTTGCCTGCGCCATTGGAGCCAAGCAGGGCAAAAACGCTGCCCTGCTCCACTTCAAAATCCACCCCCTTTAAAACTTGAAGCTGTCTGTAGGACTTTTCCAACCCAACCACTTTAATGGACTTGTTCATTGCATTCCCTCCTCAAGGTTTTGTTAGCATATCTTCATGGAATTCTCCCCGCAAAACTCACTTCGGAAGCTCCGGCTTATAGGACTGTAACCTTTGTCAAATCAGCTTCCATGCCTTTGAGCGCAGCGAAGGTCAACTTATCCATCATTGCACCGTCAAAGTTGATCGTTTTAATTGCACGATAAAACTTCTTGGATAACGAAAACCCGGAGAGGAATGACACATTTTTTAACGTCGCACCTCTAAACGAAATATCGTTCAGCGCCGACTTTTCAAACTTGACCCCGATAAAGGTCTGGCCGTCAAAACATAATCCCCGCAGATCTGAGGTTTTAAATTCCACACCGTCAAAGATACAGCTCTCAAAGATTGTTTTCGTAAGATCAGTCGTACACAGCTTGACGTCGGTCAGTCTTGCACTGATAAATTTCGCCCCTGTAAGTCCTGATGAGCTAAAGTTGGTGCGAACAAGAATAGATTTGTGAAAGCTCGCATTTGCCAGTTCAATGCCGGACAGATTGCAGTCGGTGAGATTAGCGCTGTCGAACTTGGCCTCGCCTACGTCACTGCCCGCGAAAGAACTGCCAGTCAAGTCAGCGCCTGTAAAATCGGAACCCCGCAACGCGCTCACTTTAAAATCCCCTTTATGGGCGGTAACGCCTGCAAAATCGCTCTTCGATAAGTTGCTCGCCCTAAAGCTCGTCACCACCTGCCGCTCAAGTGAACGGGAGAGATTGGCAACCTCCTGCACCGTCTGTTCAATGTCGCCGATGCTGTCTATCGTCATCTTAAACGCCGTTTCATCATCCTTGCCTTCAGCCTTGAGTTCACTGAACCGCTCCTGCAAATCGGAAAGGAGGTCACTCTTTAATTCAGCAACGCTTTTTATCCCGTCATAGGGTGCGAATACGCCATTTAAATACATGTTTAATTTCTCATTCATATTATCAAGTCTCCTTATAATAAGTTTTCAAGCACACGCTTTGCATACTCCCAATTAGTCTTGTTATTGGCGTAAACAGCTTTCCCCTTCTCGGTAATCCGAAAATACTTCCGTCGTCCCCCCTGAGACTCATCCCCCCAATACCATTCAATGTCACCGTCTGCCTCAAGCCGCCGGACGCTGGAGTACATCGTAGCTTCTTTTAATTCATACTCGCCTCCGGAACGCTCAGCAATCAATTTGACGATTTCATATCCATAACGATCGGCTTCGGACAAGAGCCGCAATACCATCGTATCGGTATGTCCTCGCAGCAGATCGGATGTGATTTTGTTCTCACTCATTTCATCACCTCATAATCGCATTGTATATCATACTACTGTGACAGTCAAGGTACTTTGATCATCATGTTTATACAAAATAAAAAAATGCCGTCCTTAGTTGTCTAAGGCAGCATTTTTCTTTTTAAGTCTGAAGTTCCAATCTACGCTAACCAGAAATAAGTTGATTTACGTCTGCTGGTAATTCACAGCTACCTGCAGGCAACCCTCACACAAAAATGCATAATAAATCCCCTCGCTGTCCTCGGCCTGTTCCATGTCCATTTGGGCAATAAACTTCATCGTCTTCGAACAGCAAGGGCACACAGGATATTCCGCATCCTGAATCCAAGCCGGATGTCCTCCAATCTGCGACGCAGGCGCCTCAAGCATCCAATATGAATTTTCATAGGTTCCCATCTGTCGTTCCGATAGCTGCATGGCATGCCATGCTATTTCTTCCCTGTCTTCATTTGCAGGCAAAAAATCAGGAACGGTATTATATTCACTCCACGAATATTGGCCATCCAGCTCCGCTTTCATAAACACGGTGCCATAACAATTACAATGCATGCAAGCTGCAATCCTTAACCGCTGGCCGGAAAGCTTCATAAATTGAACCAGTGGATTCTGCAAATCGTAATCAAACAGCACTGTCAACTTACCGCCACACCAAGGGCAGGAATGCTCACCCGCCTGTAGCGCCGCTACCGCCGTATGATCCCGATCCATCCCATTTTTTCCGTCCCTGTTTACTTCAAAATGATAACTCTCGGGGTAAAAAAGCAGCCTTTTCCCACCGTCGGGATCTAATTCCCATCCTGCTTCGTGAGCATAGCTTTCCGGAGACACATTTAACTCCGATGTCCATCGAGGCGGATGCTGCCGCCATGTCTCGAACTGCCGAACAACCTCTTCATCACCAATCCAGGCCATTGCAAGCAGCAAATGATTACGGTTTTCCGAGTCATGCTCTAACTGATGAATGATCTTATCACGGATCTCCTGACCCGCTTCTTTATAGAGAATGCCGGGATAATACTTCCCGTTAAGAAAAAAAGCCTCCAGCCCCCGTTCAATGTATGCACTTGAAAAACATATAAGCGACAGTAAAATGGTTTCAGCCTGGTCAAAATCATCTTCTTCCATCAATTCAATGGCGTAGGTTTCCAATCGCTCCCTTTCGCTTTCAGTCAGTTGACGATATAACTCTTGCGCGGTTTTGTGATAGGGAATTACGTGTTCAAGCGGGCTCAATCTCCGCGGTTTGTGCATGATTTTAAGAATTTCAACCGGATCATTCACACCTGCGTACAAATCAATGTCTTTTCGATTTTGTTCAATATAAGCCTTTTCCTCCAGCGCAAGCTTCCTCTGATGACAGGGCATGCAGATTCCACCTGTCTTTAAAGCAGTTGCAGGAAGTATGCTTCCCTTGCAGCCTGAGGTTTGGCAGGGTATACGCTCGCTCATCGTATCTCTCCTATTCTGTATAAGTTATTCTCAAAGACTATTATTAATAAGCTAAACTGCATTATAGAATTAGCTATATTATAGAATTAGCTGCATTAAATATACCACCGGATTTAGCAGCTTTAAATTCATTTCAGATTTCAATTGGATATATCCCCCACCATCACCTTATACCGAAATAAAAAAGGTTAACCAGATATTTCTGGTTAACCTGATAAACGAAAACTCCCCCGGATAAATAAGAACCGGTGCCCTTGTATTAAGCTTAATCCGTAATCTTCACATTTCCAAACACAGCCTTATTCCTCGAGTCATCCCCAGGATTGCTAAGTGCTATGCCAATATACACCTTGCGGTTCATCGGAATCTGAACAGTTCCGACCGTTTGCCAGTTATTCCCGTTCGTCGAAATAGCCCCTTTGAAGGTATTTCCACTTCGGGTCAGCTTTAGCCATCTTGGAGCCGAGGCAGCCGCAGTCTGATCAACCATATTGCCGGCAGTCTCTGCACGATACTGGAAGGTTGCCCCATTTTCGGGGGTAAGCATCATATCTGCATGCTTCGAATTATGACCCAGCGACTCCCGAATCATAATGCCGGCCTTGGCCCAGCCGTCCAATCGGCTAGTGGACTGCACTTTAACAATAATCTCCGCATTGCCTCGCACGGATTGGTATATATAATTTAGTTGATCTCCATTTCCCCAAATATCCGTAGAGCTGCTGCTGAGTGTAAATTGCTTATTGGAAGAATTGTAGGTAACGTTCCCCGGCATGGAACCGATATTCCGCGCCTTCCATCCTGTTGGTAATTGAGCCGGATAGTCTTGTTCTACCGGAGGCGTCCAGCCTGTCGTAGGCCAGGTTTCACGTTCTTTGATATTGGCTAGCTCATCTTCTGGCCAGGCCCCGTAAGCAAAGAACGACAGACGCTTCACACCTGGATAATTCTCGCGGATTCCCTTGTAAATCTCCTGATATTGATCATCTGTCCAGTCATTATCCAGCGTCGCAACAATTTCCACGTCACTGCCGCTAATCCGGTCGCTCGTATCCTTCAGGATGCCGTAGGAAGTGCTGTATACCCAATCACTGTTGAACTCCCAGTCATCAAAGTACGCCATTGGTGCAACAAAGTCGATATCATCCTTGAATTTGGCTACATTCTGCCCAACTTCAATGAATTCTGGCGGCAAAATATACACGCCGAGCTGCACATCCGGCTTCGAGGACTGGGTGATATCCTGACGGATATCGCCCACATACTGTCCAATTTGATCGGTCCTCCATTCATTCCACTGCTCTCTCTGAGGAGAATCCGTCTCGAAGTCAATGCTGAGCGGTGAATACCCGAACTGCGCCTGATACTTCGTAACCGTGTAATCACTGACGTCCATGTTGTAATTGTCGAAGCGGATCCAATCCAGCACAACGCCATCCACATCATAATTCTCGATCACTTCCTGAATAATGGAACGCTCATACTGCTGCACTTCATGGTGAATCGGATTGACGAAGTATTCGTTGCCGTTAGAACCTGTAAACGGAGTCTGAACCCCGTCAACCAGCGCCTGCATCTGCCATTCATCGTGCTCCAGGAAGGCCTGCTGATCATGGAACTGCGGAATCCAGGCATGAACCTTGATTCCTGCAGCATGGGCTGCCGTAATGACAGCCTGCAGGGCGTCGAAATTCTGGTAGCCTTGGGCAATTGGTGCGATATCACTCTGATAAAATACACTTCCAGACGGAACCTCATCATCTTCATCCTGCTTCACGTTCATGCTAATAACATCGACGCCATAGCTTGTAGACATCGCGATGAAATTCTGGACATCCGTCATGTTCTTAAACTGGTTTACGGTCCGTACAATAACTTCCGTTTCGAAAGGGGGGTTACTCTCCTCGGCCATAACAGGAACGGAACCACCGGCTATCGAAGAAACCAACACGATGCTTAACAGTGCTATGAACCTCGAACTCAACGCAAATGCCATAATCTCGCCTCCACTAGTATAAGATTTTATAAATAGTCTTATTTCGTCGCGTTGATTTTCTTAACATTTTCCTGCCATTTTTCGGTTCTGAATTCAAGCAGCTTAGCCAGCCCCGCTTTTTCGGTGTTCTTTTTAGCTGTCTCCAGCGCCGACAGCACCGCTTCATCCGACTTCGCCTGAACCATCTGGGCGTAAGCAAGGGTATAAATATCCCCGATATTCTGTGCGATGATGCCGATTTCCGTATCCGGAATCGGATCGGTATTTACAAACTCCGTGATATCCAACGCGGTTTTCCAGGTCACCGTGGACTGCGCCACGGTCTCCCAGGATTTCTGGTTCGCGGAAAGCAGCGCCTCGAGGCTCATTTTCGCCGTATCAATAAAGGTTGTATTTCCCGCCCAGTTAAAGTCCTCGAATTTCCGCATCGTTTCCGTGCGCTCGTTAGCAGGAGTCGTCTTGTATTTCTCGTTCGGGATTGGCGCTCCGTCCGCATCCTCTTCATCCCAGTACAAGCCTTTAGGACCGAAGAAAAGCACCTTCTGTCCCTCCGGACCCGTAATCCAGTCAAAATAAGCGAAGATGGCCTCTGGATCCTTGGCCTTTTTCGTAATGACATTAACGTTCCAACCCAGCGTCTCAAAGCCGCTTACAAACACTTGTGTTTTGTCTAGACCGGCTTTATGAATCGGCCATATAATCTCATAACCGCTGTCCGGATTATTCGCTGTCAGTGCCCGGTGTCCCTCGGCTCCATACGTAGTGATATTGGATTCGACCATGACTGCTACCCGGTTGGTATTGACCTTTTCTTTGACCGCATCCTGGGTTTGCTGCAGAGCATCCTGCGTAATCAGCCGTTCACGATACAGCTTATTAATATACAGCACCATCTCCTCGTAAGCGGGATCGTCCAAGATAGATGACAGCTTGTCGCCATCCGGATATCCCATGAGTGAAATGAACTTACTGGTGGAGTTCTCCTTAAAACCACCATACATAATTTCCAGACCTGCCCCCTTCTCCCCAACCTCCAGAGGTACTACATCCGGATACTTTTCTTGCACCTTAAGCAAATATTGATACAAATCATCAAAGGTCTCCAGCAACGGTCTGCCGAGTTCGTTATAAATATCTTTATTCACCATCCATCCGCCGTTGCCGAATTGCCCGGATGTATACCAGTTCGGAATTTGATAGATTTTCCCGTCTTCTGAACGGAGCAAATTCAGGGTGGATTCCTTCACATATTTCTTGAAGTTCGGATACTTCTCATAGTAATCATCCAGCGCAACGAGTTGTCCTGCCTGCACCAGCCGTTCCACTGACGATCCCCGGTCAGTAAAAATGACATCCGGTAAATCACCGCCGACGATCATCGTGTTGAGCTTTTCTCCGGCCGCTCCTCCGGATTGTATGGGTTCAACAGTAACCTTACGGTTCTCCTGAATCCATTTTGTCGCCTCATTATCCCCCCATGGTGATGTCGTAAGCCAGTCATAGTTTCCATAGAAGCTGAAGGTGACGGGCTTGATCCCGCTGCCGTCATCTGTGGCGGCCTCAGTATTCAGATTTTTCTCGCTTGTGGTTGGTGAAGTGTTAGAATTTCCTCCTCCGCTACAGGCAGCGAGAAGAAGCACCAGTGAAGTCAGCAAAAGAGATACCCATTTCATACGATTGCGCATCTTTTCCCTTCTTTCTACATAATATGGAGACTGCTATTCTTTCATCGAACCGATCATTACGCCCTTAACAAAGTACTTTTGGAGAAAAGGATACGTCAGGATAATTGGAATGGTAGCGATCATCATCGTAGCCATAGTCAGTGACTTCGTGGTAATCGTCCGATTTCGGTTCATATGATCCAGCGCGATAGCATTCGATGAGCCTATTTGGGTCATGATGTTGGAGTTCATAATCTGGCGCAGCAGGGTCTGTATAGGAAGCAAGTGATCCTTTGTAATATAGATCGCTCCCGTAAACCAGTCATTCCAGTAACCTACTGCGGTGAATAAGGCAATCGTGGCCAGCACCGGACCGGAGACGGGAATGACGATTCGGAAAAAAATGCCGTAGTTGCTGCTGCCGTCGATTTTGGCCGATTCCTCCAACCCCTCCGGCAGAGCGTGGAAGAAGGTGCGGATGACAATCATGTTCCAGACACTGATGATGCCGGGGATAATCAGCACCCAAAAGGTGTCCAGCATACCCAAAGAGCGAACTAGTAAATAACTAGGGATGAGCCCTCCACTGAAGAACATCGTAATCATGAAGAACACCATATATTGTTTTCGAAATAGCAATGTCTTCTTGGACATTCCGTAGGCTAACAGTGCCGTGAAAAAGACAGACAATGCCGTGCCGCATAACGTTCTAAGAATGGTGATCAGAAAAGAATTCAGCAGGCGTTGATCCTGAAACACAATATAATAATTTTCCAGAGTAAAAGCTCTCGGTAACAAGGTTACACCACCGAGCGCCGTATCGCTCCCTAGATTAAAGGAAATGACCAGCGCATTCCAAAACGGGTATAGCATGAGTAACGCCAGCAGCGTCAAAAGGATATACATACTCCGCTGCATGATTTTGTCGCCTAGGCTTAGTCTCATTGTTCACCCCTCCTAAAAGGTTTATGGAGCATCGGAAGCATTCGCTATGAGTAGTAGTACTACCAGAGACTAACATCTGCCCGGCGAGCGATTTTGTTGGCCGTCACTAGCAGAATGACACTGATCACCGCCTTGAATAGCCCTACCGCTGTCGCATAAGAGAATCTGGCATTTAAAATCCCAACACGGTACACATAGGTGTCGATAACATCGGAGTAGGGTCGCAGAATTGGATTGGTTGCCAGCAGCAAAATGTCCTCGAAGCCCGCACTGAGCAGACTGCCGATGGCAAGAATCATAAAGATGATGATAATGGGGGTAATGCTGGGGAGTGTAATCAAGTGAATTTGCTTAAACCGGCTTGCTCCATCTATAGAAGCGGCCTCATATAGGGTTGGATCAATGCCTGCAATCGCGGCCAGGTAGACAATGCTCCCGAATCCGACCTCTTTCCACACATTTACGCTTACTAGAATCGACCAGAAGTATTTGGGTAACGCCAGGAAGTTAACTGGTTCCCCTACCAGATTGAATCGCTCCAGCACATAGTTCACCGTCCCGTTGTCAACGGATAACAGCGAAAATACAAAACCGGATACTATAACCCAGGACAGGAAATAAGGTAAATAACTGACGGTCTGGATAATACGTTTAAAGCCCATATTCCCGATTTCATTCAGCATCAGCGCAAGAAGAATCGGGGCAGGAAAAGAGATAATCAATTTAAGCAAGCTGATCACAAGGGTATTTCGCATCACATTCCAGAACTCCGGCGCCTCGAAGAACATTCTGAAATGCATAAATCCAACCCAGGGGCTCTTCATAATGCCGCCAAAAATATCGTATTGCTGGAATGCCATAACCACGCCATACATCGGAATGTAGCTAAAAATGAATACAAAGATAATTCCCGGCCAAACCATGGACTGCAAATCCAATTGACTGATAAATTTCTTCCATCTACGCGGTTTCTCGGCCGTGTTCATCCGCTTTTCCTCCTCTGGACGATTCTAGTGAAACAACGGCAACAACGATTTGTTCTTCTCCAGCATTTCATCCAGCAGTTGTTCAGCTACGGTGACCGAAGGCACGAGCGGATGATGAACCATAGCCTGCAGGGCTATATCCCGGTCTCCGTGCACAGCCGCTTCGATGGTGAGGCTCTCGTATTGTTTGACTGCAGCCAGCAAGCCTTTTACGGGCTGAGGAATTATGCGCAGCGGAATCGGCAGCGGACCTTGCTTGGTGACCATACAATTCACCTCAATGGAGGCATCGTCCGGCAAGAAGTCAATAATTCCGTTATTCCTTACATTCAACGTCTGGATATCGCGGGAATCATTATAAATGGAGCGCATCAGCAGCACTGCCGCCTCCGAGTAGTAGGCTCCGCCGCGCTGTTCCAACTGCTTGGGCTTTTCCTTCAGCTCTACGTTCCGGTACAGTTCAAACAGCTCTTCCTCCACCTTCTTCACTACCTCAGCGCGCGATCCAGTCGTTGCTGCTGCTTCCTTCTGTTCCGCAAGCATCGCGTCCGTCATATAGTAATAGCTCAGGTAATAAGAGGGAATCGCTTTCAAAGCATTCAGAAACCGGTAGTCCCAGGAATCAAACGGCACATTGCTCGCCTTGTAGCTCTGCGGGTAATCAATGAGCTCCTGCAGCTTGCTTTTACCGTCAATCACGATATCGGATACCCAGTGCAGATGGTTGATGCCGACAAACTCCGCGTAGATCTTCTCCATAGGAAGTCCGAAGAACTCGGAGAGCCACTTTTGAAAACCGATCGGTGAGTTGCACAATCCTACGCTTTTTACCGATGAGTATTTGTGAACAGCTTCAGTCACCATACCGGCCGGATTCGTAAAATTCAGCAACCAGGCATCCGGAGCCAGCTCCTCAATGTCTTTGCAAATATCCAGAATGACCGGGATGGTCCGTAGGCCTTTCATCATCCCTCCGGGACCTGTCGTCTCCTGGCCGATGACATTGTATTGAAGCGGAATTAATTCGTCCCATTTGCGCGCTTCCAGCATGCCTACCCGGATTTGCGTGCATACAAAGTCCGCTCCGGCAATGGCTTCCCTGCGTTCCAACGTCTGGACCACGGTAATCGGCAGTCCGGACTCAGCGATCATGCGTTTGCTCAGTTCTGCAATCGTATGCAGCTTCTCCCTTCCCTCCTCAATATCCACCAGCCATACTTCGCGGATGGGAAGCTCTTGGTGATGCAGGATGATGCCTTCAATAAGCTCAGGCGTATACGATGATCCCGCTCCGATGACAACCAGCTTCAATGTTTCCTCCATGATAGACCCTTCCTTCATCTTTTTCATTTTGGTCTTATAAAAACTAGCCTATTGTGTTCGGTACTTTCCCCTGTGATAGATTATCTAGAACCTTCTGATCTACACGCATACCGCTGCTTTCCATAGCCAGAACGACCGATCCTACAACCGGCTCCCGGGTCAAAATCCTTAAAGTGCCATTCGGAGCCGACAACTTCACTCTTCTCTCAATGGCCCGCCGGATGATGCCTGAGCGGTCTCCCTTTGTCAGCAGGCTGCCTGCAAGTACGATGTCGAAGAAGTCCTCCTCCATGCCCAAGCGACGGATGGCCGATACCGCGGCCAAACCCAGCTCATCCCCTTGCTTGACCAGCAGCTCGGTGGCAACCTGGTCCCCTTCCTCTGCCGCTTGAAATAATAGTTCAGCAATATGGGGAGGCAGGTCTCTGAAATGATCCAGGTAATCCTCTCTTAATTCCGACACATTGGAATAGCCCAACAATTGCGTTAAGCGTTCGGTTAGGACCGTCTCCTTCTCTCTTCCCTCATCCGCCCGAAGGACGCTACGGAATACCTCAATACTTAAATCATAGCCACCGCCATAATCCCCGAACCGGTAGCCGAATCCACCACATTGGTATGTAGCACCCAACGGATTTTTACCACTACAGTTCACGCCCGATCCGCAAATCAGCACGATCCCGTAGTTCTTCTCTGTACCTGACCGCAAGGCTATCCATGTATCGCAGGAAATCTCAGTTTGGGGAAGATCAAAGCTGCTGATGATCGGTCGCAAAATCCGGAAATCAGCCTCTCTGTCCGCTCCCGCTAAGCCGAACCAGGAGTAATCCAGCTGATCCTTGGTCAGCCCTGACGCCATAATTGCTTCCGATAGGGCCTGCTGCAAACTGTTCACCGCCTGCTCACGGTTTATTTGATGATTTCCGATCCCACCCTTGCCAACTCCGATGACCTTCCCTTGTTCATCTGCAATCATTGCGTGGGTTTTACTGCCTCCTGCATCAACTCCCAAAAAATACTTCACGGATGATTTCACTCCTAAAATTCAAGGTAATCTAACAGATGCGGTGGATTCACGAATGAGTAGCTGCGGAGCGAGCTTCGTTACAGCGGGCGGCATCACCTCCCCATTGATCATTTTTAGTAGTAAATCAACGCCTATATTGCCCATTTGTGCCTCAGGTTGTCTGACAGTCGTCAACCGCGGGTAAAATTCACCTACGAACTGCTGATCATCAAATCCAACAATTGAGATATCGTGGGGTACTCGAATTCCCTCTTCCCGGAGCGCCTGAACCATTCCAAGAGCAATAAAGTCATCCCCGGAAAAAAAAGCTGTCGGCAGCTTATCTTCGCGGATCCATCTCTTGGCCACCTCATAGCCGCCGCTTACTGTAAAGCTGCAGTATTCCGTTCCGAATGGCGTTAACCCGGCATCCTCGAGCGCTTGGACATAACCTCGCTTACGCTCCGCTACACTTAGAAATACCGAAGGGCCGCCAATATAGGCAATTTGAGTGTGCCCAAGATCGATCAAGTGCTTTGTAGCCTCATACCCGCCTTGATAGTTATCGACCACGACGCTAGGCACATCCTCATGCTGAAACTGGTTATCCAGCAATACAAACGGAATGTTTTTTCTTTTCAGTTCCTCTACATATGCCTTTTCTTCAAGTGGGGACAACAGGATAATTCCGTCAACGCGATCCTTCTGAAACAGGAAATTGTCGCCCTCATCCTCATTCTCGGCGATCGATAGGGCTAAAAAATACCCTTGCGCTGCCAGCTTCCGGTTCACCACGCGAATAACCCGGTCATAGAAAGAGTCGTTAAAGTTGGTAATCGACATCCCGATGACTCCCGTTTTGCCCCTCACAAGACTCCGCGCTGCTGAATTGGGCTGATAATTCAATTCCTCCATAGCTTTCAGCACTTTCTGTCTATTAGCTTCCCGTACAGAGGGTAAATTGTTAAGCACCCTGGATACGGTCACTACAGAGAGTCCCGACTTTTTGGCTACATCATGTATATTCATCTTAGCTTCCATACCTCCGTCACCCGAAAGTTTAAACGATTAAACTTTTTAGGTAAATAAAAAAACCTTACCTTTCGTGATATTTCTATGTTCTGATTGAAAATTGCACACTGAATGTCAGCTTTGCCTTTATCAAGAACACCAAAATTCTTTACAAAAGTTTTAAGGTTTTAACTAATTTACATTCTACTTACATTTCCAATATCCGTCAATACATAAAATGCAGCCAAAACAAAAAGCAACTCATCCGCAGACAAGTTGCTTTTTAGACACGCTATTCCCCCCTTCCCTTGCTTCTATCTTCCTCAGGTTAATTGGTAATTACCCATTTTTGTCGATCAAGAGTAGGATCAAGCTCGCTTAGAGACAGTGTCGTCCCATCCGCCGATACTTCCAGCGCTTTCTTATGATGAGCAGAAATAATACTTACGGTACCATCATCATTCTTGTGAAAAATCCAACGCTGATTGTTATATCCAAGATAAGGGTATAACTGGATTTTATTTTGCCCTGTGTCGAGATCAAGCGCCTGACCGGCTGTTGTACGAATAGAATAAGAACCTGCATCGTCCCCCGTCGGCACGAATACCCACTTCTGATCCGTAGAATCATTTGCATCCTTCAGTGTAACAGCTTCACCATTTGCGAGATTTGCTGTATAAAGGGATTTCTGTAGTTCTGCATTTACTAGACTGGAAGTGGTTAAATTGGCAGGTGTTTCTCCGCTCACGTTAACGTTTTGATATGAAGCATTTCCGCCAAATACATGTAGTCCAAAGCGGCCTTCGGCAAATGTGCCGTCCTGGAGGTCGATGACTTTCTGCCCATCCACATAAACCACGATATGCGGGCCCTTCGCTTCGATTTTCACTTTGTAGGTTTGACCCGGCTGAATGAACGTCGGAACTTTTGCTAGAATCTGACGCTCTTCAATACGGCCGTCGATTTTATAAAACAGACGGATGGACTTCATATTCGGATCCAGATTTAAGTAGTATCCGCTGCGTCCATCTTCGCTGGCACGGAACAACATAGAGCCTGCTCCTCCGGATTTCCCTAACATCATATCTGCTTCATAAGTAAAATCTCCTGCCTGCTTCTCTGCGATATAATTCGCGTCACTCAAGTAATTTCCACGAATCCCATTTTCACCAATGACCCAGGAGGCTGCAGATAGATCTTTAGTCCACCCGCTTAAGTTCGTATGAAATTCACCCCCAGATACCTTAACTAATAAGCTAGCTGATGTCTTCCCATTTGGAGTAGAGACGGTAATGATAGACTCGCCTTCTTTTTTAGCTACAAGGGTTGCCTGGGATTTATCCACCACGTTTAGTTCAACTACATCCTTGTTACTGGAATTCCATTTAAGCGGCTGTGCCCCATTACCGGTACCATTCTCTACCATCGCCAAAAGTATGTCGCTTTGCCCCTTGCTCAGTTCGCGATCACTTGTATCCATCATTATCTTGGTAGCTGAGCCCGTCTCCTGATTCCATACAGAGCCTAACTGATTCACCTTCAGAGATACGACTTTTACGTTGCCTCCTTTGGTGTAAAAACTCAAAGCTCTGCTGGCTGGATCCGGAAAAATGACGTCAGAGAAAACAACTTTACCGTTGTTGCCAAAAACCTCAACAGAAGACTCATCTACAAGGATACGCAGCTTAACTCGCTTGTTCTCCGTTTGCATTGCCGCTTCATGTCTTGTACTAAATAGATTCGAAAAATCCGTCAAACCAGATGCAGACCGATCCACGAAAATCCGACCCTCACTAGGTTTATATCCAACAACCGTTTGCTGACTTCCCCCTACACGAACGTTAAAGCCAAATTCACTAACCTGACTACCTGCTGGAATTTCTACTTCAGCTTCAATTTCGTATGCACCAGAGGTAACCCCTTTCAATAGATTCTGAGAAGAAGGACTCACCTCTTTGTTAGCAGTAGAATACAGCTGATTACGCAGCGATTCCAACTCCTTGATCGGACTTTGAGCGAGCTGAATCCCATCTTTTGTCGTTACTAATGAGACTTCTCTTGGGATTGACAGTACGCCTTTCCAATGGGTTGTTGGAAAAGCAAACGGATAGTCCCAGTTTGTCATCCACGCCATCATTACGCTGCGATGATCTGGCATGTTCGAAAAAGACATTGAAGCGTAGAATTCTTTTCCAAAATCTGTTCGCAAAACTTTCCCTGCTGGATTATCATTAACGAATTTACCTTCCGCTGTTAAATGACCCACAAAATATTCAGCATCTGATCCGCCTGTTTTTGAATTCGCTCCTGTACTAATCATCAGAACCCATTTTTTCTGTGATGTTCCGTCTACCGAAAGCTGAAGCAAATCCGGACATTCCCATACACCGCCGCGAACATATTCCCCGTATCCCCAGCTATCTGTTAGGGTCCAATCAAGTAGATTTGTTGAAGTAAAGAAACGAATATGATCTCCACCGGATACAACCATTACCCATCTGTTATTGTCGTTATCACGAATCACTTTCGGATCACGGAAATCCCAACCTCCGGGCTGCCCTCCATTATCGCCTGGATTTCCGATAACCATAGGACGCGTCTTGGAATATTCCCAAGTACGACCTTGGTCCTTGCTGTATGCAAGACCGATACGCTGATTCCCATTCGGGCCATCGGGATTATAGGAAGTGTAGTAGGCAATCAGCCCCTTGCCTCCTGAATCCCCGAACAAACCTGATGCATTCGTCAAATCTGCCACAGCTGATCCAGACCAGACATGCCCATGATCATTCCACGGCAGCGCAATCGGAAGGCGCTTCCAGTTCAGCATATCTTTACTGACAGAATGTGCCCATGTGCCTCCGTCCTGATGGAATAGATGATATTCTCCATCGAAGTAGACAAGTCCGTTAGGATCACTGGCAGAACCACGAATTGGCGTATAGTGGTATTGAGGACGATATTTTTCATTATAATAACTGCTGGCATCCGTCACATAGGTATCCTGGAAGTAAGCCGTTCCCTGTTTAACGACGATTCCTGCATATCCATCGGTATAGGTTTTATCTGTTAGATCGATCGCAGCCGGGGTGTATCCGTCTAGGAAGACCTGAATTCTGTTTCCCTTCGCCTTTATCTCTACATGATGTTTTGCTCCGGTCTGACTTGGATAGGTTTGCTGTGAACTTGCAATTGTTGCTCCGTTAGCTTTCGTCAAACTTACACGAACCTGATTTCCTTCCTTTGTCAGGGATGCTTCATATCCCTTTGTTCCATCAGCCGATGAACGAAATGCGAGCGCTGCAACAGAATCAGGACGAAGAGATATATTTCCTTCATATACAAAATCAGCAGCTTGTTTATTATAAATTTGCTGTGACTTCATCTGGTTTACTGCCATTCCTTTTTTGCCGTTGATATTAGGCTGCCATTGTCCTTTATTTGTAACCACAGCACCCAGATTTCCTTTCAGGTCGCTTACGATAATATTTTGGAACAAAACAGAACCATTCCATACATTGAGCCCTAGCTTACCAGTACGATACGCATGATCCTGAACCTCAATCACAGATTTATATTCGTTGTCCCAATATACTTTCAGTGATGAACCCTCTGCTTTTACCTTGAGATGATAGATCTCTCCTGCCTTAACAGTAACCTTCCGCTCCTCTTTTAATTTCCCTTCACCATCACTTGCGTCTCGTAAGCGGATCATACCTGCATTCGGAACAATTTGGAGCATGTAGGAACCCCAGCCATCTTCATTAGAACGGAACAATAAGGTCGCGTCCACTTGCATATCCTTGATCATGACATCAGCTTCATAGATAAAATCCTCTGACACCGTTTCGGAGATTGCCATTACATTTTCTTGTGGATCGGAAGTCAGTAAAATCCCTTCAACAGTATCCGCCAACTTACCTTTTCCTTTTATTTGCCAACCTGTCAAGTTTGTGTTTGTTTTGGTTACGCTTTCAAAAATAGAAAGCCCCTCCTTAGCTTGTTTACTTACCTCCTGATCAGCGGGCGCAGCCCACCCAGTACCGGGATTTGCTACATAAATGCCTGCTGAAGTCATAACAAATCCTGTTGCCATGAGAAAGGACAAAACTAATTTTCCTTTATTTTTCATCTTCTTCAGCCTCTTTTCTATCATTAATATTGAAAAACAAGAAGGAGGCCAATTCATTACTGCACTGACCTCCTCTCTATATTCTTTTACAATTGAGCAGAAATCTGACTTTCCAGTGCTGTGAGTCCAAGAGCCAGAGCACCACATAATCCCGCCTGTTGGCCTAGACCTGGTGGAACGATATACTCATCTATGTGTTCTAAAATAGTACTTGAGCTAACATAACCGTTCAGGTTCTGAAGCACGG
Organism: Paenibacillus sp. FSL L8-0333; assembly: GCF_037965665.1. Lineage (NCBI taxonomy): Bacteria > Bacillati > Bacillota > Bacilli > Caryophanales > Paenibacillaceae > Paenibacillus > Paenibacillus sp. FSL L8-0333. The sequence goes on along the minus strand of NZ_CP150186.1, from coordinate 1,610,468 downwards.
CCTGCCGAATAAGTGGAAACAATTGTGATTGCTGCATAACACCACCACCCAGAATGATTTTCTGAGGAGAGTTAAGCAATATAGCACCCGTAATCGACTGCGCAATATAAAATGCTTCCATTTCCCATGCAAGGTGATCTATAGGAAGTTCATGTCCCTTCTTCCCCCACCTTGCTTCAATAGCAGGACCTGCCGCCATCCCTTCTAGGCAGTCCCCATGATAGGGACATCCCCCTGGGAATTCATCTTCAGGATGGCGTCTTGTAAGAACATGACCCCCTTCAGGATGCACAAGACCATGAATAAGTTTGCCTTCTGAATACACTCCCACACCAACACCCGTGCCAACTGTATAGTACAAACAGCTGGATAACCCTTGGGCAGCGCCCCATTTGGCTTCACCAAATGCCGCTGCATTGACGTCCGTGTCCCAGCCAAAGGGAACCGAAAAGTATCTTTTCAAAGTGCCCAGCATATCGTAATTTTCCCAACCTGGTTTTGGTGTTGTTGTAACGTAACCATACGTCGGGCTATCTGGGCGTATATCGATTGGACCAAACGATCCAATTCCGATAGCTTCTACTGGTTTGTCTTGAAAATATTGAATAACTTTGGGCAACGTCAACTCAGGATGTTCTGTCGGGAAACTGATCTGATCTTCAATGATCCCATTTTCATTCCCGATGCCACATATAAACTTCGTCCCGCCAGCTTCAATCGCTCCTATACGCATATACAAGACTCCTCTCGGTGACTAATTCTTGTCTTGCTCAGCAGAGAGAGTAAGCTCATAGATATCCAGGGAAATCAGCAAGTCATTCTCATTTTCTGCAAATACAGCAATACCTTTAGATTCTAGTCCAGGGAATATAAGATCCGTAATTACTGCCTGACCTCCATTACTAAACACCTCAACGGAAGAGCAATCCACATAAATACGGAGATCATTTGACTCATCAAGCGCTGCGAGTTTGGCTGAATGATGTCCTACGAAATGTTCATGGAAATCATGCTGGCCCGAAGCCTTCCGGTCTACATAAAGTTCCTCTGTGTCACCGTTGATACCGATCACTGTTTGTTCATCCGCACCAATTCTTACTTTGAAACCTACAGATTTACCCCGAGTGAACTCAGCTATAATCTCATAAGATTCCAAGCGAATCTCTTTAAGAAGAGTATTGATTTCTTGCACCGTTGCATTTTTTATAGAAAGGACTTGTACACGAGCTGATTCCAACTCTTGTACCGGCTTCTGCACAAGAAAAGTTCCCCCTTGTCTTGATTCGAGCTGAAGTTCTCTTGCAATTGTCATCGCACCACGGAATTCTTCTGCTGGCGTCTTGTTAGCATACATCCAGTTGCTCATCCAGCCGATAAATAGTCTTCTTCCATCCTCAGCCGGTATATCGGACCAGCTTACACCTGCATAGTTATCTCTTCCATAATCAAGCCAGCGAACTTTAATCGAATCTTCATCTGGCGTGAACACTTCTCCATCAAAATCCCCTGTAAAATACTGTGTTCTTGATCCTTCCACAAAAGCGGGATCCGCACCGATGCTCACTAGCATCACCCATTTCGTGTTCGAAGGATCGCCATCAATGGCCAGCGGGAACAAGTCCGGGCATTCCCATACCCCGTCATGAGAACCGATTCCTTCTCCGAATTCACTGGCAAATGTCCAGTTCATCAGATCAGAAGAATGATATAGACACACCGTTTGGCCACAAGCTACAATCATCACCCATTTATTAGTATCTTTATTCCAAAATACTTTCGGGTCACGGAAATCAATGAATGTATCATGTTCAAGTACCGGATTCCCATCATATTTCGTCCAGGTTCTTCCGTTATCTTTACTATAGGCCAAGCTTTGACGCTGAATGGCTGGCTTGCCTTCCGGCATATCCAAATGGTGTGTAAAAATTGCTACTAGACCTGGTTTATCTTCAAAAAATCCAGTCGTATTGTTCCAGTCGACTACGGCACTGCCGGAAAAAATCATACCTAATTCATCTGGAGCAAGAGCGATAGGCAGCTCCTCCCATGTAACAAGATCCTTACTGACCGCATGGCCCCAGTGCATAGCGCCCATAGTCATTCCACCTGGATGGTGCTGAAAAAACAAATGATATTCATCCTCAAAATAAACCATTCCGTTTGGATCATTCATCCACTTTTCCTTAGGCGAAAAATGATACACTCCGCGGTAATTTTGTTTCGCAATCGTAGACATTATTGTTTTCTCCTTTACTCCCGAACACGGTCTTTACCGTATATTATTTATAGTTTATTATTTGCTTGCTCTGTCATAGCCGCCTTGTTTAATTTCAAGCCATTCTTGCAAGCCCAGACGGTCCAATTCTTTCAGGTATTCATCCCACTGCGCTTCAACTTTACCGTTTTGGTACCATTCAGTACGCATTCTAAGCACGTAGGCAAAAAGATCCGTCTCAATTGTCGTTAGGCGATCAAGCTCTTGAATGGAGTGGAATACACTCGGCATTACGTTTTCTGCTTTCATTTTTGGCGCCATGATGTTCTTGATAATATCCATTCTGCCTTTGGCATCATCCGGCATGGTTGTGAATTTGCCATAATAGGAATCAAGGATAGCTAATGGTCCACCGACACTTGTTTTCTCACGTAGTTCTACAGGAGCTGCACCCTCCAGCGGCAAATGTTTCAGCATTTCTTTTTCTTTATCAAATTCGAAGATATTTTGCTGTTTATCGTCTCCATACGTTCCCCAGTTGTTCTGTACAGATTGAATCGGATCGTAGAGTTGATCAACCCATTTCGCTGTCGTTTCTAAGTTCTTATTGGCGCTAGTAACAACCATCTTGCCTCTGCCCAAACCAAGCGCGTTCGTTCTTGTTACGTTAACTTCACCATCTGGTCCAGCAAGCGGAGGCATAACCTCGTAAGTGTCATTTGCTCCAGTGATGTTGGCTTTATCCCATGAGAAGTAAAGTCCGTATCTCTGATCCTTCCCTTTTGCAAGGTAAGTACTCCAGTCCTGTGTATAGGCTTCAATATCAATGAGTCCTTCTTTATACAGCTCGTTAATAAAAGAAACGGCTTCTTTGTAGTCATCTTGTGACGCCGTAAATATTACCTTTCCATCATTGCTCACAACCGCATGGTCAGGGTTCTCACCCAATCCGAACGAAGCAAATAGGAAAACCAGATCTTCTGCTCCAGGCTTGTTAATAAAGGACAGAGGAATTTCGTCAGCCTTACCGTTGCCATTTGGATCTTTTGTCTTGAATGCAATTAATACTTCTTTTAATTCTTCTGTTGTCGTAGGCATATCAAGGCCCAGCTTCTCAAGCCATTCCACATTGATCCAAGGCATACTGTCTACCGCCTGGATTCTTTCTTTGCCATTGCCCAGCTCTTCGATCCACGGAAAGGCATAAATATTACCGTCTGGTGCCGTAATCATACTCTTGTATTCCGGTGCTTCTTCCAGCACCTTTTTGAAGTTGGGCATATTGTTCTCGATGAGATCATTCAGCGGAATAATGGCACCGTCTTTAGCAAGCTTGAGCAGCTCATAGTCGCTATAGTCCGCATTAAAAATCGCATCAGGAAGATCACCGCTTGCCACAGCCAAGTTTCTTTTTTCAACAAATACGTCTTTCGTGAAATTCTTCCAATTAATATGAACATTCGTCTTTTCTTCAAGACGCTTATTAATCAGTTTTTCATTTGGATCAACTGGTGCAAGTGGAGAGCTTTGCGTAATAAAGTTCAAAGTTACTTTACCGCTGGCGTCCTGTTCTTTACTAGCCGCACTTCCCCCTCCTCCTCCGCCACCGCATGCAGTAAGGAACATAAACGAAGCAAGTACAGATGCAGAAGCTACTTTCGTTGATACTCTTGATTTCTTAATTCTTTTCATAGGGTATGACCTCCAAATTAGATATGAATGAATTAATCTTTATCTATGTGCAGCCTGTTTCCTACTTAAGGGAACCGACCATAACACCTTTTTCAAAGTACTTCTGGAAGAACGGATACATAACAATAAGTGGCAAACTGGAAACAACGATGGCAGCGTACTTGATGATTTCAGACAATCGTTTCATTTCCGCCATGGCGAGTTGATCGCTGATCATGCCCGGATCTACCTGATTCTGGATCAAGATGGAACGCAACACGAGCTGCAGTGGATGAAGATTCGGATTATCTAAATAGATCATCGCGTCAAAATAGGAATTCCATTGGCCCACAAAGGCATAAAGAGCGAGCACGAAAACAATCGGTTTGGAGAGCGGTAATACGACACTGAAGAAGATCCGCATCTCCGAAGCTCCGTCTACATTAGCGGCTTCCTTCATTTCATTCGGTACTCCTTTGAAGAAAGTTCTAGAGAGAATGATGTTCCATACATTAACTGCCCCTGGAATAATCACCGCCCAGACTGTATCAAGCAGACCAAGATTCTTAACGAGCAGATAGGTTGGTATAAGCCCACCCCCAAAGAACATGGTGATAATAAACAAGGTCATGAAGAATCCTTTTCCTTTGAGCCTGTCATCAGACAGTGCGTACCCTGCACAGATAGAGACGAGAACGGTAAGCATAGCAAATGAAACAGAGTATAAAACAGAGTTTCCAAAACCTCGGATCATGGCCGGATTAGAAAGAATTTTTATATACCCTTCTAATGACCAATCCGAAAGGTTGAATGATAATCCTTTACTGAGCAGAACTGATGGATCCATAAAAGATGCAATCACTACATAAATCAAAGGAAGTACAATGATAAGTACGGCCAGCGTCAGGAAGATCGCGTTAAGCACGACGATAAAGCGATCTAATCCGGAATGTTTAATGGGCATAGCTTGTTGCTCCTTTCTTAGTAAAGACCTTCGCCCTCATTCAGTTTCTTCACGGTGAAGTTAACGGTGATGAGCAGGACGATGTTGATGATAGAGTTAAACAATCCTACTGCGGCTGAATAGGCATAATCGCCCGACTGCAAACCAATTTTATAAACGTAAGTCGGAATGATTTCTGAGGTTGGCAAGTTCATCGCCGTTTGCATGAGATAGGCTTTTTCGAAGCCAATGGACATAATCCCACCAGCTGCAAGGATAAATACAATAGCCATAATTGGACGAATGGTTGGCAAATCGATATGGCGTATTCTTTGTAGAAGATTAGCGCCGTCAAGATTGGCTGCATTATGTAACTCAGGATCGACATTAGCAAGCGCTGCTACATAAATAATGGATGCCCAACCGGCTCCGGTCCAAATATCGGACAGAATGTAGATCGAACGGAAGTACTCCGGACGAGACATGAACATGATTGGTTCACCTGTAAGCCAGGTAAAAAACTGGTTAATCGGTCCCGTTGGGGACAAGAAGATAAACAACATCCCGACCACAACGACAACAGAAATAAAGTTAGGTGCATACAAGAACAATTGAATGTTCTTTTTGACGCCTGCACGGCGAATTTGATTTAACATCAACGCAAGCAGGATAGGAATTGGAAAACTCAGAATTAATCCGAAGAAACTTAATTTAAGCGTATTCATAAAGATAACTTCGAAGTTGGGGGATGACAGGAATTTCTCGAAGTTGTAAAAGCCTACCCATTCACTTCCCATAATCCCTTTGATTGGGCTGAAATCTTTAAAGGCGATAATCGCACCATACATAGGACCGTATTTAAAAATCAGGGTCAGGATCACAGCTGGTGCGAGCAAAATATAAAGAAAGTAGTACTTCTTTAGATAGTCTAGTAAGGAGCTCTTATGTTTGGTCACCATTGTTCTGTGTTCAGCTTCTATTAGGTTTTGCAATGCCTTTACCTCCGTTCTTATCAATGTTTATATCTTGATGCAGTAAGGGCTTTCAATTGGCTTATGTCCTGCTGCTTTTACAATTTACCAAACACTTAATCGTTCGTCAATACATTTTGTAAAAATATTTATGTGCATATGACAAAGTATTATGTTCATAAATGATGCATATAATTTTACATAATTACAAATACAGCCAATTTAAATAGGATTATATACTTTAAAGTCAACATATTCTCATGAAGATGAAAAGAATAATACCTTTTTTGCACACTTATCCGCCGATAAAATGTAAACTAAATTGTGCATTTGTAAATATCATATTGCTATTTTGAGTAAACTAATATACATTAAAGAGAGTTGGAATCATGCCAAATAGTACACTATTTGTGGCGAAGGTTAAGAACAAGAATATAGAGGTGAATTACATAGATGGCCAGGGAAAAAGTAACCATACAAGACATCGCGGATGCTTTAGGAATCTCCAGAAATACAGCTTCCAAAGCCTTAAATGGAACGAATGGTATACCTGATGAAACTAGAAACAAGGTTATAAAGAAAGCGATAGAGTTAAAATATAAACAATTTGCTTTTATGGACACCGAGAGTGTTCAACCAAGAAACTCTGGAAATATCGCTTTATTAACAGAAAACTTACCTAACACTTCCCACTTTGGATCGAAACTGATCAGTGGCATGGAGAAACGAATCAGTGCAGAAGGATATAATTTATCCATGCACATTATAAGAGACATTGATCAGGAGTCCCTGTCTCTTCCAAATAATTTTGATGTCGCCAATGTAGACGGAATTATTTGTATTGAGTTGTTCAATTCGGAATATAGTAAGCTAATTACAAGTCTAGGCATTCCAACTATTTTCATCGACTGTTCTGCAGATATCTGCTACCCTGAATTCCAAGCAGATGTACTTCTCATGGAAAACGAACATAGCACATATCAACTTACAAAAAAGTTAATTGATGGCGGTTACACATCACTGGGGTTCATCGGGGACTATAATCACTGTAGGAGCTTTAATGAAAGATGGGTGGGCTTTAATCGCGCATTGATAGAATCTGGCATCCAGCTTGATCTCTCACAATGTATTCTCGATGACGATCGACTATTTTTTTCGAATCCGGAGTGGGCAGATACTAGGCTGAGTCAAATCAATGAGCTTCCTTCTGCTTTCGTGTGTGCTAACGATTATATTGCGGTTACCTTTATGAAGTCACTCAAAAACATGCTTTCCATTCCTAATGACATCGTCATTTGTGGTTTTGATAATGGTCCTGAATCAAACATTGTTGAACCCCATCTCACTACTGTTCATATTTATAGTAATCAGATGGGTGTCAAAGCAGCCGAAATGCTACTTTCCCGAATTCATGATCCGAAGCAACCCTATCAGGTTTCTCATATTTATACCAAACTCATCATAAGAGACTCTACACCTAATATCAGTTGATGAATTTAAAAAGAACCCAAGCGATTAATAATTCCGTCGCTGGGGTTCTTTTTTTTCGTTGAATTGTTCCAATTACAATATCCTGTATATATAATCGCCCACAATTAGTTTATGGAAGGATTGTATTCTTCATAGGATAGAACAATATGCTCTCGTTTTAGCAGACAATGCTCTATGATCGCCTTACGTTTCGCTTTCAGGACAATTTGTTCAATATCAGCAAAACTGCAACCGGAAAGACGTTCGCATGCCTCCTCCATCAACCCAGCTTCACTTTCAAAGTCATTAATTAACAGTTCAACATATTGACGCCTACTTGATTCATCCGGGTTGGAATAAATCATTTTTGTATCAAACCTTCGCCAAATAGCTCTATCCAGTTCATTTTCTAGGTTCGTCGCTGCTACAAAAATGCTATTGTCACCAAAATCATCGAGACATTGCAGCAGTGTATTCACCGCACGGGCCATTTCTTTAACCTCGTCATTACTCTCCCGTGTTCTTGCAATGGCATCAAACTCATCCAGGAAAAGAACACAAGGAGATGCTTTGGCATACTCAAATATTTTCCGGATATTACTTCCTGTCTCACCCAAATGGCTGTGAATAATTGCATCAAGTCTAACCAGGATAAGTGGAAGCTCCAGCATTTGCGCCATATAAAATGCAGTAAGTGTTTTCCCTGTGCCCGGTGGACCATACATAACCACTTTATTGGGAATGGGAACTCGATGTTCTTCAAAGCTTCCCCTCATACCTAAGATCGTAATGAATTCTTCGACAATCTTTCGATTCATATCGGGTAGGACGAGATGTCTAACCTTTTTGGCACATTCTTTGGGTGTATAATAGGTACCCATATCAATCCCTTTTGCTCTGGGTAGACGTTGATTGTTGCTGCTTTTGTTCATTATTTATTAAAGCTCCTTTAAAATGGTTATTTTCAAGAAATCCAAAAGATCCTTTCTGAATCCAGTTCAACCTGCGCTAATTGCCGCTCGAAGTCCTCGTGAGGAACGATAGAGTCCGCTTTTGACCATTCATTATCCACAAATCAATTCAACTTCCAAATTATATTTATTCGTAATTATTACGATTTAAAATATCATACTTTCTTTTTGTTTATAATGTCAACCAGTAGCACAAAAAAGAGCCTTATAGTTCCAAGGCTCTTTTGGGGTATATCTATTAAATTGTCCATCCAGGCAAAGCAGAAGTTCCAGCATCTTACCTTCACATATTGTAAGTCCTGGCTAGCTTGGACTTAGCTCTGAGCCGGGTGAATTCCTTAGTTACCAGGATTACCGTCCACACTACAACCACAGTATCAATCACAAGCGAACCCCAATATACTCCGGAGACGCCTAACCATCTTGGCAAAACAAGCATCACTGGCACATAAAAAACAAGTTGTCTGGTGATGCCGATAACGGCCGCCGGCTTCCCTTTATTAATCGCAGGGAAAAAGGTCATGGCCATAAAAATGAGCGACAATAACGGCAGAACCGCCATGTTCAACCGGAAATATAACATTTCGCTGGTTTTAAAGATTTGATCCGGCAGCATTAGTCCCAGAATGGAAGCCGGCGAGATCATGGAAATTATCCAGAAAGGCAAAGTCAGCAGCATGGAGACGAGTGTGAATATTTTATAGGCTTTGATGGCGCGCTCATACTGTTCTGCTCCAAAATTAATGCCGATGACTGGCTGCAAGGCGCGCATTAATCCGAATATCGGCGTCAACAGGAAGGTGAATACACGGAAAACCACACCATAAAATGCAATATCTGCTGTAGTCCCGTATCTCGACAGTGCATTAAATACTACAACAGCCTGTACCAGATTCATAAAGTTCATAATGAAAGAGGACATTCCCAGTCCAACTATGGATTTGATTGTGGCAGCATCCCGATAGATTGCAAAGACATTCGTTCGGAATGAGGCAAATCCTTTGCCAAAATAAATCCATCCCAGCAAGGTGTAGACCAGCATCCCGATATTTGTAGCCCAGGCAGCACCCTCTACTCCAAAATCCAGCCAGGCTACCAGAATATAATTGGACAATACATCAACTGCCAGTCCAATGCCCATTACCACGGCTGCCGATTTCATTTTCCCTTCGGCACGCACAATCATATTGGCAGCCAGTCCATAAATCCAGAAAAATGAACCGATCACCGTAATTCTAAAATAGCTGTCTCCAAGAGCCAGAGTTTCCCCTTCTCCTCCCATAATTCGCACCAGCTGTGTGGAGAAAAGTAAACCTAACACCATATAGACAAGCGTTACAAGGATGGACAGATAATTAACATTCCCCATCAAACGTTTCTGCATTTCTTTGTCCTGCCTGCCGAGGGCTAAACTTAAAGCAGAACCGGCACCCACCCCGATCAAGGAGCCCAGTCCCAAGCTGATCTGGGTTAAAGGATAAGCTACCGAAACCCCAGCCAGTGCTTCCTCTCCGACAAACCTTCCCACAAATACAGCGGCAATAACCGCATTTAAGCCATAGAGAACCATTGCGATGATAGCGGGCCATGATAACTGGACCATAATATTCCATAGATTACCGTTGAGAATAAAATGCGTCTGCTTGTCTTTGCTGTTGTTTATCTGTGTTACAGTGTTCATAATGTGGATTTTCTCTCCTTCTTTTGACTGAATATGCGAAGTCCTCGTTCAAAGATTTACGGGACTCCTTACATTAACAAGTCTATAAGACAGGATGGCTAGCAACTACCGCAAAAGGGATTGTTTCTATCTCATAAAGGATTTTATCTTTAAATTTATATTTTCACAGCACAAATAAAGGGCACCTTATACCGCCAGGCTCGGAACTTAAGCCTTAGCAGAAAGGTGCCCCCATTAACACTTCAGAGCAGATTACAGTGCGCTATCTTTAGCCATTGGAGCTAATTTTTCAGTCCTGTCAACGTGATTCCTTCTACGAAATATTTTTGACCAATCAGATAAAAAATGACGCCCGGCGCAAAGGACATACACGTAGCCGCCATCGTCAGCGACCAGTCCTGCTTTAGTTGGCCTCTAAAAGCGGTTAGTCCCAAGGCTATCGTATACTTATCGCTTGAGTTTATGTAAATCATCTGTTGAAGTAGATCATTCCATAAACCGATAAAGATAAATAATGCCACAACGATCATTGCAGATTTAATGGCCGGCATAATAATGCTGAACAAAATGCGGTAATATCCAGCACCATCGATCGTTGCTGCTTGATCAAGCTCTCTTGGAATAGACATGATAAACTGCCTAATCAAAAAGATATTAAAAGCGCCACCACCACAGAAATAAGGCAAAATCAACGGCAGATAGCTGTCATGGATTCCTAAGCCTCTCGTCCACCCAATATATAGCGGAATAAGAGTAACCATGGCAGGTAGAAGCATCGAACCGACACAAAGCGCCCAAATCAATTTTTTGCCCCGAAAACGCAGTCTTGCAAAGGCATAACCGCATAAGGTCGCTGTAAAGGTTCCTGCCAAACAAGCGGGTACAATAATAATCATGGTGTTCCATAAATATTTCCAAAACTTAAAAATCTCTAGCGTTTCTGCATAGTTTGAAAACAACCAACTTCCTGGCAGCAGTGAAGGCGGATATTTGTATATCTCGGCATTCGACATGAGCGACGTGCGAAATATCCACCAGATTGGAAAGAGCACGAGTATAGTAAAAAAAATGACGACGACAAACGAGATCAGGTTCATCCATTGATTATTACGTTTTTTACTCTTTAATCTTCCGTATGTGGCTACACTCATTTGTCATCGCCTCCTTCATTAAAAATCCATAGATTGGAGGTTTTGAATAATACACCAGTAAAGCCTGCAAGAATAACAAAAATAACGGCCGTTGTTGCACAAGCATACCCTAATTTATAATTTACAAAAGCTTGATCATACATCAGATAAGTTAAAAATCGTGAAGAATTACCCGGGCCGCCATTCGTTAATGAAAGAGCCGGCGTAACAATTTGGAGATTGGCAATCAAGCTCATTAGCAAATTATAAAAGATAATGGGCGACATGCACGGTAAAGTGATATGCAAGAATCGTTTCCATCCATTCGCACCATCCATTTCAGCCGCTTCATGGTAGACGACCGGAACATTTTGCAGCCCCGCTAAGAAAATAACAATTAAGTTACCTGACAGCCAAACTGAAATCAAGGATAGAGATGGAACAACATAGCTGGAATCCGCGATAAAAGAAACTTTGTTCAAACCAATCTCAGAGAGAATAAAGTTAAAAAATCCAAAATTAGCTTCGTATAACCAAGACCATCCTACATATATCGCGGCTGCCGGCAAAACGTACGGTACATAGAAAACAGCTCGGAAAAACCCTCTTGCCGGAATTTTACGATTCAGTAGCATCGCGATAAAAAGTGAATAAATCATGCCTCCAACTACCGATAAAACGGCAAAGTAGACCGTAGCTATAATAGAATCTTTAATATAAGGATCAGTGGTAAATAGATTAATATAATTCTCGAAGCCAATAAATTTGGGGTCTGAAAGTCCCGTCCAATTCGTTAAGCTGATCCCGAGCACCCCAATAAGAGGTAAATACGTTAGAAAGATCAGCCCAATGAAGGCAGGGATCAATAATATATACGCGGCTCGTGCCTCACCTGCATGAATACGTGAACGACGTTTCGGAGATCTATTAATTATTTCCATCTCTATATCCCCACCTGAAGATCATAATATGGCCGCCGCGGGTGTGAGCTTGGCAGCGGCCATTCTTTTACGGACTTTACTTATTGCCTGAATGAGCTGCTTTCAACGCATCGAGATTCTTAGAAATAGCATCCTTAGCGGTCGTCTTTCCCGTCCATACATCCCCTAGAACCGACCCGAGTAAGGTGTTAAACTCCGTCGTATGATTCGTATAGAACCACGCTGCGGGCTTCACAGCAGGTGATTGCGCATAATCGACTACTGCAGATTTATATTCGTCATAAACAGGGAAGTTAGGATTTTCGACCCATTTACGGGTAAGGGTCTCATCCGTGTACCACTTCTCCAGTGTCGGCATCCAGATTCCCGAGCTAATGAGGCCCCAGTTATTTTCTTCTGAGTTGTACCATTTCAGCCATTCCATCGCTTCTTTTGGATGCTTAGTCTGGGAGAACACGACATTGGCGCCACCCGTGTTGAGGGTAACCTTATCCTTCATGTAAGGCAATACTGCAACGCCATAGTTCAGGCCTTCATTCTTAGCCGTATTGAGACTAGTTCCCACGTTCCACGCACCGTTAGTAGCCATGGCAACAGTCCCTGCGATAATGGTTCGTTGAATGCCATCATCAGTCTGTCCGACAGACAACGGAGCAACATGATCCTTCAAGTAAAGATCTGCAACCTTCTGAATTCCCTCTATACTGGCGTCTTCTCCAATTCTCACCTCAGTCCCATCACCCGAATAGAACCCCCCACCATTACCAAGCGCCCAGGTCTCAAGCTGCCATGGTAAGTTTTCAACGGATGCGCCAAACTGAACGATACTCTGCTCATTAAAGCCACTCTCATCAGGATGTTTACCATTTTTATCAAGGGTCAGCTTCTTTGCTGTTGTTACAAATTCCTCCCATGTCCACGCTTTATCCAGAGCAGCTGGGGGATAGGGTACATTGGCTTTGTCGAACATATCTTTGTTGTAATAGAGGAGTAAGATTTCATTGGCAGCCGCGTAGGCTACGGTTTTCCCTTGATATTTGTAGGCTAGGCTATCCAGTGGTTTGCTGTCGCTTCCTTCGTACATTGTATTTACATCATTCAGCATGCCTTGGGTAGACCACTGAACGACACCATCTTCTCTGAGCATCCCTGTATCAGGCAATTGCTCTGCCGTAGCCATTGTATTCAGCTTGGTCATGTAGTTTTCCCAAGGAATTGCTTGTACTTCTACTTCAATTCTGTCTTGAGAAGCATTAAACTTATCCGCCACTCCCTGGGTTACATTTCCCTCTTCCGCACTTCCCCACATCGAATAGATAATTTTGACCTTCTCCTCAGGCTTGGAGGTGGCGTTCTCAGATGCTTTGGGTCCATCAGTTGCCTTGGTTGCTGTGTTTGTCTCATCTTTCGCGCAGCCAATGACACTTAATGCTAGTGCAGTTGAAAGAATACCTACCCCGAATGCTTTACCTACCTTCATTTCCCTCTCCCCCTTCATAATCACATAGATATGTCCAACCGTTTGACCCCCTAAGTTATTGAGTTAAACGTTTAGTACCAACTTTTTTTAATAATTCCAACCTTTGCTTGGAATCCGAAATTTCGGCCAGCCGATACGACTTTTAATATCGTAAATATTTTCAAAAAGTGGTATAGAGTCTTCATGAACTTGGGATGTTTTAATGAAGTAAGCGCTTTATTGTTATTGTGTCATGATTTTCTATTAGGGAAAATAGCATTTTTCAACCTGATTTTTAAAAATTCCAACCTTTAAAGAATCATCTTTTTCATAAAACAGCAGAATCAGCTGATCCAAAATATTCACTTGCAGTAACGACAATAAGCAGAGCCGCCCTCCTACCCCAATGGTAGAAGCACTGCTCTGCCTATTTAGCATTTATACACTACGCTGCTGTATGAAGCAACGCCGTTTTTCTATTCTCGAAACACAACTGCGTGAGATTTCCAGCTCCTTGCGATTTCCCGCTATGTTATCGAATTTCTTGAGGTTGTGGACACGAACCGATGTCAAGAAAGAGGACGTCTTTTATTCGTTCCCCATCGTGCTGATGTCGATGACAAACCGGTAACGGACATCTGAAGCAAGCACACGCTCCCAGGCTTCATCTATCCGGTCAGCAGAAATGACCTCGATTTCAGATGCAATATTATGTTCAGCGCAGAAATTAAGCATTTCCTGCGTTTCACGGATTCCGCCAATCATCGATCCGGCAAACGAACGGCGGTGGCCGATCAGCGAAAATACGTTAACTGCCAATGGATCAGCGGGCGCACCGACATTGACTAATGTACCATCCAATGCCAGAAGTGAAAGATAGGCATCGATATCAATCTGTGCGCTTACTGTATTCACAATAAGATCGAATGAACCGGCAAGCTGCTTAAATGTCTCCGGATCGCTTGTGGCATAATAATGATCCGCTCCTAATTGCAATCCGTCTTCCTTCTTCTTCAGTGACTGTGATAACACAGTAACCTCAGCTCCCATAGCATGAGCAATCTTCACAGCCATGTGTCCAAGCCCGCCAAGACCCACTACAGCTACTTTTTTGCCGGGAGCGGCTCCCCAATGGCGCAGCGGTGAATAGGTGGTGATTCCTGCACACAAAAGCGGTGCAGCCGCGTCAAGCGGAATAGCGTCAGGAATCCGGACCACGAAGTCTTCTGTTACAACGATGTGCGTGGAATATCCGCCCTGTGTATAGTGACCGTGCCGGTCGATAGCTCCATAGGTGCCCGTATTTCCACTCAGGCAATACTGCTCCTCACCTTTCTGGCAATTACTGCACTCTCCACAGGAGTCAACCATACAACCTACCCCTACACGATCGCCAACTGTGTACTTTGTAACTTCGGAACCGACCTGGCTGACAATACCGGCGATCTCATGCCCTGGAACAAGTGGATACTTAACCGGTCCCCACTCCCCGCGGGCTGTATGAATATCCGAGTGGCAAATGCCCGCGTATTTAATCTCTATAAGAACATCGTGCGGCTGCAGATTCCGGCGTTCGATTGTAGTTAGCTTGAACGGGCCTTCCTGACTGAATGTAGCGCGTGCATTAACTTTTATCATAGTGAAACCTCTCTTCTAGTTAATATAAAAAACTGTAATGCCGACTTTACAAAACCTATGTTATTACTTAAAGTTAACTCTAAGTCAAGCACAAAATATAATTAAGACTGGAGATAGATGATGAAGACATACTCCATAAGTGAAGTTGCAGAATACTTTAATATGACATCACATACCCTGCGTTACTATGACAAGGAGGGGCTTTTGCCTTTTATAGAAAGAACCCCCAGCGGGAAACGCGTTTTCAAAGAAACGGATATGGACGCTTTAAAAGTAATTGAATGCCTGAAGTCATCCGGGATGCCAATTAAGGAAATAAAACATTTCATTGAGTGGTGCTCTGAAGGGGACTCCACCTTGCAGCAGAGATATGACATGTTCCTGGAGCGAAAAGCTTCCGTAGAAGCACAGATGGAAGAATTAAGAAAAACGATGGAAGTCATAGAACATAAATGCTTCTACTACAAGACCGCCTTGGATAGCGGCACGGAAGATGTTCATAAAAAAAATAACATTAAGAGTGCATTTACTCATTAGAAATGAACCTTCAAATTACAGTAAAGGCGGGGCAGATTGATCTGCCCCGCCTTTCTTAATTTGGACGCTTTTTTGCCAGCAGCTTCTCCGTAAAATTCACATCAAAAAAATGAATAATGGGTCCCAGACCAAGTGCGGACACTAGAGTTCCTAAGCCTATAACGCCTCCTGCCAGGAAGCAAATCAAAGCACAAAGTGCATCCGTAAACATCCGGTGCCAAAAATAAGATATTTTCGGGAAGTTATCCCTCATAATCAGGGACAGGCTGTCGTAAGGAGCTACTCCCACAGCCGATGTCTGATACAAGGATACCCCAAAACTGCATACCACCACGCCAATCGCTACGACGACCACCCTCTGCCATAACAGCTGAGGTTCGCCCAACAGAGATAGCCAAGTACTATGAAAGAACGTAGCGATATATCCCAAAAAGATTGCGTTTACAAAAGTCCCGGCTCCAATAAACCTTCGTCCGGTTATGAATTCGATTACAAACAATACCAGGTTCAGCAAGATCAGAAAATTTGCATATGTTATACCGACGCACTCTGCAAGTGCCATTACCATGCCGCTAAAGGGATCATTCCCCATGCCGGACAGCTTAAAAATACTGATTCCCATGCCCAGAAATACATTGCCGATAACCATAATAATCAATCGTTTTTTATCAACGTTATAAAGATAACCCTTCATATTGCCCATCCTATTTTTCATATTAAAATTGCACCTTGCAACAACCACGTCATTATATCATATATTCTATTGTTTGACGGTTATCTTTATTGATAGTATTCAATGATTTGGATAAGCAGATCGGTCAGCACTGAGCATTATTTTGAAGGGAACACTGCTTTTTCGATCTTCAGATCTACTTCTCTAATGACATCATCAGCCTCGGAGCCAAGGATATCTATAAGTGTAATTTCATTACCTTCTTTGTCCGTCCCAATTGGATCATGTAGGGATACGTCTTTACGTGTTTTCTTGAGCGAACGCAGGTGCATCAGGATTTCGTTTTCAATACAACGAGCAGCAAATGCGGCTAACCTTGTTCCTTTGATTGGACGATAGCACTCAATAGATTTAATCAGGCCGATTGTGCCAATGGAAATCCACACCCCAACAGAAAGAGTTGTCCAGTTCGAAGCCAAGTCTTTTTATTATCACAGAAAATGAAAATAGGCCCAGCTTCTAATGTCTGCTAAAAACCTTGGCAGCCAAGTTGCGTGGGCATAAAAAGTGTATATTTATTTTCTTATCTGAAACCCGCCGCGCTGCTCACCTCACCCAGTCTCTTCTTGGTCACTCAGCAGCTGGTCAATTTCCACAATTGCCTTAATATAAATCTTGAATGCGTCCCAGATCTGGCTGATGCGCATGGCCTCGTCCGGCTGATGGCTGCTCCCTTTTCCTTCGGGAAAAGGAGTCTGTACATCGGTGCGAAGCGGGCCGAAGGCTACTGTGCGCGGCAGCCATCTGGCATACGTTGCCCCACCCATTGCATAGGGCGCTTGCGACAAGCCCAGCTCACTGTTGGCAAGCCTGCATAAGGCCGCTATGATCAGGTCATCCTTGTCCATGTAGTGTGGCGGACTGTCCGTCCACTCAGTCAGTGACAGTCCATGCTGCCGCGAGTAGGCTGCCAACTGCTCCCGCAGCGCATCCGCGGATTGCGACAGACCGTAACGGACATCGATTCCGATCCGAACGGTTCCCTCATCCCACGCTACGATGCCGGCATTGCTGGTGGTAGGACCCGTTTCATCCCTGTGGGTGATACCAAGCCCCTCCCCGTAAGGGTCACCCAGCGCTTGTGACAAAAAAGTGAGCACAGCACGCGCCGCAGCATCCTCAACCAGCTCATGCGCAAGGACCGCCCCGGCCAGCTTTCTTGCCGCGTTTTGCGTCCCGGCAGGAAACGCCGCATGCCCGGCCTTACCCTGCGCGCGAACAACCGCTATCCCCTCTAGCTCCGCGACTTCAAACCCCTCCGACCGCAGCTTTTGCACTTCGTATGAGGTTAATCCGCGCAACCGGGCCTCCGCAACGGCGGGCACCATATTGTAATCCTCGCCAGCTTGAAAGGACAGCAACCTGTCGTCAGACGCGCTTCCAGTCACATCGGCTCGCACAATCCCTTTTTCCGCATAGCATACCGGATAATAAGCGTCAGCAACAATCCCGAAGGACGGCGACTGATGCCGGGACAGGAAATAGCGGATATCCCGCATGCCGCTCTCTTCGTTGACGCCCAGAAATACATAAGCATTATGATCCAGCCGCACGTTGGTCTCTTTGAAAAACTTCAGTACATAAAGCGCAAGCACAGCAGCCGATTTATTATCCATCGCACCTCGGCCAAATAGAAACCCATCTTTCTCGAACGGGGAGAAGGGCGGAAAGCTCCAGCCCCGCCCTGCGGGCACCACGTCCAGATGGGCGAACAAGCCGATGCCTTCCTCACTGTCTCCCAGCTGCACCTTAATGCCATAGCCAGCAAAAGCCGTTACCGACAAGTCTTCCCGCGCGGCCAACTGCTCCGCCTCACGCAATACAGCAGCGCATTCGGCACCAAAAGGCTCCGGGCTATCCGGATGAAAGGTGGTGCCCACGCTCGGCACACGAATCAGACGTTTGATATCTTCGAGAATCGCCGCTTGATGATCGGCTAGAAACTGTTCAACCTGCTTGTCCAGCTCCATACTGGTCATAATCGCTCACCCCTTTCAGGTTTACAGCTCGGCTGCAAGTTCCAGCTTTTGTAGACGGAAATCCAGCTCAGCTATGACATTTGGCGGCAGTACTACCTCGGCACCGGCAATATTCTCATGAAGGTGCTTTTCCTTGCGAATGCCGCAAATCACATTGACATTGGCATGCTTGTTCAACAAATAGGCTACGGCAATAGAACTGGCGCTAACCCCATATTCACTTCCGATCTCAACCAGACCGCCGGCAAACTCAGTGGCCAGCTTCAGGTTGCGTCCATGCCACCAGGCATCGTTCTGGCGGGGATCGTTCGGCTCCAGCACATGATCAGGCCGAATATGTCCTGTCAGTAACCCTTGCGCCAGCGGCGAATACGCATGGAAGCTAATCTGGTGCTCGTTGCACAGAGGCAGGATCGCCTGCTCGGGTTCTCTGGACAGCATATTGAATTTTTTTTGCACGATTGAGATTTCACCATAATCGATGTAGCTCTGCACGTGATGCGGCTCGCAATTGGACGCGCCTATGGCGCGAATCTTGCCTTCCTGCTTCAGTTGCATCAGCACCTCGATCGTTTCTTCAATTGGTGTTAGAAAAGGCTCCATCGCCGGATTATGTGTATAGTAAATATCGATATAATCCGTCCCTAACCGCTTCAGGCTTTGCTCCACCTCCATGCGAATCGTTCGCGGGCTCAAATTCCGCTTCACGCGATGCCCGTCCCAGGTAAAACGATAACTGCCTTCCTCGTCACCCCACCACAAGCCGCATTTTGTCGAAACAATGACCTTATCCCGCCGGCCTTTGATCGCTTGCCCAACGATTTCCTCACTGTGCCCAAAGCCGTAAACCGGGGCAGTATCAATTATATTGATGCCCAGATCCAGCGCGGCATGAATGGCGCGAATCGATTGCGTATCATTGGTATCTGGGAACTGGAATCCTCCACCAATACCGAAAGCGCCGAAAGTAACGACAGAGGCTTGTATGCCGCTCTGTCCAATCTCCTTATATCTCATCGTGACTGTATCCTCCCACTTTATTGATTCGCCTGTGCAGCAACAATATCCAACCGGAGCTGCCCACCCACACCCACATTTTCATCGGCGTGTTCTTTAATGATGACAATCGTTTTTACCTGCAAGCCGGAAAGCACCCGATCCGTAGTCTCCTGCAGATTACGAACCAAGTCCCGCTTCGCCTCAACTGGTTTTCCTGGTGCGGTGTATACAAAAAATGTAATTTCATAAAAGTCCTTAGGTGTTGTCGATGCCTGTGGAAGTTCGATCCAGGAGATAGTTCTTAGCTCCGGAGGCAGGCGAAGACCCGTTGTTACTGCCGTGCCCAACTCACTTACCAATTTTGTCTTTTGTTCTTCCTTCAGAGATGTCGTTGCGTATGCCAATACAGTTGCCATGGTTCAGCACTCCTTTATCATTATAGTTAGTTTTTTCAGACAAACGCTTTGCTTATTTCCGCATTCCCATTACTCAGGATGCATTATTCGTTATACGGTTTCTTGACTCCCTTGTACGTATCCAGCAGCCATTGCGAATATTCTTTCGAAGTCATCACCGATACGATAGCATCCAGCCATTCCTTATTCTTCTCTTCAGTTCCTTTCTTAATAGCCAGCAAAATACCGCCATATTGTTTGTACACCTCAGGTGTTTCCTGTAGCAGCGCCGTATCAATCGTCACCTGGGGATCATTCATTTGAGCTACCGTAATAGCCGGCGCAGTCATGGCGTCCAGATCAGCAAAAGCCCCTACGCGGCTGCGCGGATCAATTTCAACGAATTCGAGCTTCTTGCTGTTCTCGACAACATCGAGTACTGTTGGCAGGTCAATACCCTCGCGCAATTGGATTAGCCCATTGTCCGCCAATAGTTGCAGTTCTCGCGCCCGGTTGGCGGAATCGTTGGCAATGCCGATCTTCGCTCCTTGCGGCAGCTCATCCACAGTTTTGTATTTCTTGGATACGAACAGCACCGGTGTTGTATAAATATTCGGGCCATAAGCGACCAACTCTGTACCGTTGCTTTCATTGAAGCTGTTCATATATTTTTCATTCTGAAAATAATTGGCATCGATACTGCCGTCTGCAGTCGCATTGTTCAAGGCAATATTGTCATTGAAGACTTGCGTCTCAATTTGATAGCCTTCCGGCTTCAGCTTTTCGGCCACATAATCAATATCCGGCTGCTCCCTGGCAATCACGCCAATCACAATTTTTTGGGACTTTGCATCCGATTGTGCGTCGGAGGATGAGCTGGATGACTGAGAGCATCCGACCAGCAGCACAATGACAGTGGTCATGATCAGAATCAGCTTGGCAGTTGCCTGTTTTTTCATGTAAAACTCCTCATTTCTGATGTTTTATTTCAACTTGCGGTACAACATATTCCCGCCCAGTTGTATAAATTGAACAATAACAATTAAAATAACAACGGTTGTGTACATAATCGTGTCATTGAAATTCTGGTAGCCATAGGAAAGCGCAACTGCCCCCAGCCCGCCGGCTCCAACGGTCCCTGCCATAGCTGTAAAGCCCAGCAACGAAATAAAACCAATCGTTAAGTTTGAAATGATGGATGGAATCGCCTCACTGACAATAACGTTAAATGTTATTTGCCAATCGGATGCGCCAAATGACCTAGCAGCCTCGATCAGACTCGGATTCACCTCCTTAAAGCAGCCCTCCAGCAATCTCGCCAGTAACGGAGAGCCTACAATGGTAATGGAGAAAATGGCAGCTGTTGTACCAATGGTCGTCCCCACAACAAAGCGAGTTAACGGAATTATTGTAATAATGAGAATAATAAAGGGTACAGAACGCAGCACATTAATGATGGCGCTGAAGGTCTCGTAGACTGCTCGGTTGGGCCTGAGTCCTTTGGCATCTGTAGTAATGAGAATGAGTGCCAAGATGAAACCGAACAGGGTACAGGTCACAACGGTGCCGCCCAACATAATCAGCGTATCGCGCAGCCCCGGAAAAATGATTTTATCGAGCAGAGTCTGGTAATCGTACTGATACATTACAAGTTCCTCCATTCCATGCCGCTCTGCTCCAGATAGGCCCTGACCTTGTCAAAATCTTGCCTGCTGACCGATAAGGTGAACGACCCCGCGATACTGTCCACATAACGGTCCAGTCCGCCCCATACAACTTCAAACGGCACCCCTGTTGACAAGGCGAAGCGGGAAAGCATGTCTTCCTGACCTGGTCGCTGAATAAGCTCAAACAGAATGTTATCCTCGCCAGTTTTCACTTCATGTGCGCCCAGGAAATCATTCAGATGACCGGAGTTTTCCAGGAAGATATCTTGCACCGCTCCGGCAGCCTGCAACTGACCCTTGCTAAGCACCGCGATGTTGTTGCAAGTTTCTTTTACCACTTCCATTTGATGCGTCACAATGACAATGGTGATGCCAAGCTCTTTGTTAATTTTTTTGAGCAGACCCAGAATGGATTTGGTGATGTTGGGATCAAGTGCGCTTGTCGCTTCATCACAAAGCAGAATGCGTGGGTTCATAGCAAGCGCCCGGGCGATGGCAACCCGCTGCTTCTGTCCGCCGGAAAGCTCGCGCGGCAGTGCCTTTTCCTTGTCTGTCAATTCCACGAGCTGCAGCAGCTCTTTCACGCGCGCATCAGCCACCGCTTTATTGTAGCCAAAGCATTTCATTGGAAACATAATGTTGTCATACACATTTTTTCGCTCCAGCAGAGAGAAATGCTGAAAGATCATGCCGATATTGCTGCGAAACTTGCGTAGTGTTGCTCCCCGCATGCTGCGGATTTCAACTCCGTTGACATGCAAGCTGCCGCGGTCAAAGGTCTCCAGACCGTTGATACAGCGCAAAAGCGTTGACTTGCCCGCGCCGCTCACCCCAACAAGTCCGAAAATATCCCCGTCCGTAATGTTGACATTAATACCAGACAAAACCTCCCTACCTCCAAATGATTTAAATAAATCACGAATTTCTATGCCTGAACCGACAAGCTCCGTAGGTTTGCCCTCCAGTTGTCCGACCATCCTATCCACTCCTTTCATGCACCCAGAAAATGCTTTTTCTAAATAAATTAGATCGATCTAATTTCAACCTAAAACAATTCCTATCAGTTTACTTTGATTTATGTTATCAGCTCTACAGTAGCCTGTCAACACTATTTTTTAAACCTTTCTGTCAAATGAATTATGATATACTGGAAGGTAGTTGAGAGGAGGATAAGTTTGTGGTTTCTAGAGAAAAAAGAGTTACACTACAAGATGTTGCCGAGGATGCCGGCGTTTCGAGAGCAACCGCCTCTCTTGTCGTTCGCGGCAGCAAATCCATTAAACCTAGTACACACAAAAAGGTGCTGGACTCCATGGAAAAGCTCGGCTATGTATATGATCGCGTAGCCGCCAGCTTTCGATTACAGCGTTCCTCAACGATAGGCGTTATTGTCACTGATATCGAAAATCCGTTTTATCCACATATATTGACGCATATTGAGCATGTTCTATACGAACAGCGGTTCAATGTGCTGCTGGGCATGAGCTTTGAATCAACCGAAAAGCAGGAGCGTGTGCTGGAAACAATGCTTGAGCACCGTGTGTGCGGCATTATTATGACTCCTGTCGCCTCTACATCGCCCGCCCTGTTCACCAAATTGCAAAATCTAAACATCCCCACGCTGCTGATTGGACGTGAGGTTGATACCGTGAATACCGACTATGTCGGGACGGATTATCGGCTGGGAGCCGAAATGGCCGTGCGCCATCTCATCGAGCAAGGGCACCGGCGCATCGCTTATCTGGGCGGCAGCCCTCAGGGAAACACATCCTACAAGGAGCGTTTTGCCGGTTACTGCCAAGCCCTGCAGCAATTTGGATTGGAGATCGATCCCGCTCTAATCATTACAAGCCCGATCAACCGTGACGGCGGCACCCGCGCTGTGCAAGAGGCGATGCAGTTAAACAATCCGCCAACCGCCTGCTTTTGCAACAATGATGTCATTGCCCTGGGCGCCATGATCGGCCTGCAGTTGCAAGGACGTACGCCTGGGAAACATATGGCCATCGTTGGCTTTGACAATGTACAGGAAACGGAGACTGCCAAGCCTGGTCTAAGCAGCGTTTCCGTATTCCAGGATAAATGGGGAAGCGAGG
Source organism: Paenibacillus sp. FSL L8-0333 (assembly GCF_037965665.1). NCBI lineage: Bacteria > Bacillati > Bacillota > Bacilli > Caryophanales > Paenibacillaceae > Paenibacillus > Paenibacillus sp. FSL L8-0333. The sequence continues at coordinate 1,586,972 of NZ_CP150186.1, read as the reverse complement.
CTGCCAAGCTGCTGCTCAAACGAATCAACGGCGATCAGTCAGAACCTACCAGAATTATTATTCCGCCTCAGCTGATTATACGTGAGTCTTCCACCAGCTATAGCGGCTTCCATTCATCCAGCCCTTTATAATCGACACAATCCGGATTCATTCTCCGGACTTGTGTTGTTTTTCCGGGAACTCCAATACTAATAAATTCTTTATTAATACTTTTGGTCTTTGTTCTTACCGGTCTTCTGAATTTCTTCTCAAGCGAACCTCTTACCTCAAATGAACATTATAAAAGAAATTAATTATTTTTACATATATATCTAGTTAATTCCACATTATTGATAAAGCAAGTACATGCTGTCCATTTTTATGTTAAACAATCCTCTTAGAGATCTCATCAACAAGTTGCCTAATCCCCATTCTTTTTGAGCTTTAATATCTCCTTCGGTTCGACTGTTAAACTTTGATTATTAAACCCATTAGTCCGTCTCTACATTGAAATATCATCACTTTCACTGCTCTTTACTTTTCTTAACAAAAAAGCAACTCCCTTATTGGCAAGTCGCTTCTAAAACACTCAATAGTGATTATTTAGTTATTATCTAAGACCCTACCGCTTAGCCTTATAAAACTCATGATACAACTTCATCAGCGCCCTTTTTTCTATCCTCGAAACATAACTCCGCGAGATCCCCAACTCCTTAGCAATCTCCCGCTGCGTCCGCTCTTCCCCACCTGTATCCAATCCAAATTGGCCAAAGACAATATTATCTAGAATATTTTCAAAATACAAGAGTATCATTTATTGATAAAACAATAAACGTGCCCTTGCATATTGAAATATAGGAAAACACTCCTCAGTACTCTTCATATTTGATATAGAAGTGATAAAATATCGGCTGCTTCTTCGTCGACTAATTCTTGTTTTTCACGTTCAGTTGGGTTAAAGGCTAATCTTTTAAGGTCAGCTTCCATCTCCGATAATACAGTTTTCGGTAGATTTATAACCAACTTTACAAGTATTGAATATTTCCAACAGTCGTCATCAGAAGCGAGAATTTTCCTGAGATGAGGAATTAATTCCCTGCCTAACGGAAGCAGCAACTTCCCAATTTCTTTTGAAGTAGGCCAATTTGCATCTGCGGTCCACTCTAATAAATCAGGAATAATCGGTTTAATTAAATTTATATCCAATGCTTTTAATTTATTTACTGACTCGATATCCATTTTATCTTTCGGGATTAATCTTTTGATCTCCATCTTTATCCTCCTACCTAAAATCATATTGATAGGGTCGGCTCCATCCTTAAGCCTGAGTTTTTTTAACACTTCCTTAGCAGCCATATCAACTTCTAATTCCCTATCTAATGTAGTTGGGGTTTCAACAAGCTTGATTAAACTGACTTCTAGTTCAATAAGAACTCCAATAGGAAACTGAGGCAATAAATATTCTAAAACATTTAATTTTCCAATCACTTTCCTCCCCTTCGAATATTCTATTGATGAGTGGAATAAGTTCCTTATTAAAATTAAGTAATAAATCCACAACATCTTCAAATATAGGAAAATTCCTATCCTTTAAATATATCGATAACCCTTCAATCAGATCTAAAAGATCATTTTTATTTAATTGCTTTAATTTTTTAATACTCTCATAATCCATTTTACTTAGAGGTAAATTCCCCATAATTGATTCCCTCCCTTTTTGGTAAAAAATTCATTTTTTCAATCAAATTTAAAACTATTTTTGAACTTGGACTGGAACTGATATTTTCATAAGTATTTCTGTTAAATAGTATGGACTTTATTAGCATTTGTTTTTATATGGATATTTTGCGGAAATAAGGTATTTCCCGTAATTAAATCATTTATTTTATTTTGAATAGACTCATGATTATTAAGGGCATAGTGGTATGCATTCTTCGCTGCTTCAATAGATCTTAGAAGCGCTTCTTTTCCCGAGGCCAAGTACCTTTTCCACATAAGAGGCTTCCATAGCAACTCCTGCAAAGAAGCCTTCTCTCACTGGTAAGGGATTAGCCGGAAGTGGCTTAACGTAAGGTTCAACAAACTCGGGATAATCATCCTTCTTGTACAGTGATTCGAAAGAAATTTTGTCATCAAGGCTGAGCGTTTCACTAATAATGGATTTAAATTCATTTAATCGGTAATGAACTTCTTCATTATTATCTTTAGTTTCTTCTTTACGTCCTTCTATGTATAGCGCTTTTTCTTCTTTTTCATATGCCTTTTATTCACGTATCGACTGTTTAATGGCATGCTCTCATTCTCACATTCATATTGACGTTGCAGCCTTAAATTCCTTTATTGCTCACGAATTGCTACATTCCTTGATCTTTCAGCTGCACGCTGCGCTTTTGCTGTCTCTCTAATAATTTTATTAACTGTATTTCCAAAACTCCGTTCCACCTTTATCTTGCACTGTGACTTTCGCAAGTTGACCATTCCCATCGTACGTAAAGCGTGTGTGCTTTAATGCATCGTAGACGGAGGTTAGACGATTTAGAGCATCATAACTATAATCTCAACAACCGCCATACTCAGAATGTCAAATGCTAAATTACAAAAAATAAGCCACATAGAGTTATTACACTCGTATGTGGCTAAAGCACTACTATTCTTCCAAATAAGGTGATTCAAAACTCTCAACAAATAAACCTGAACTACTGATCTTTATTAAAGAATCTTTACATTCCTTCACACTCCCAATATACATGTAATAATCAAAACCAAAGTGAACAAACATCTCCCTACTTTGAAATTTACACCAAATCTTTTCTCTTAAAATTAATTGAGAAAGTAATTTCAATTCATACATAGAGATATAGTCGCCGTTTTTCACACTGTTATAAACACTTTTCATCTCGTCAGTGTAGATGTCACGGAATTCAGCTTTCTCCACGTCAAAATAATATTTTTCTAGATCTACTACTTGAATTGTGTTTAAGTTATTCTCATTCATTATTAAATTTATAGCCGTTATATATAATGATTCAGTTTCCAAATAATGTTCTAACAGGAATTTCTCAGCTGAAAATACTCTTCCCACTTCACTTATTGAAGTCCATTCTTCATTTTTATACACTCCTTTTATACGATTAGTTGGGTCAAATTTAGTAATCCTCCAAAAGAATTTGTACATTTCAATCTCCAATCCTATTTAATAACGCATCATAAGTACCCAAACGAGTATCTTTACTAGCTAAATATTCTGGTTTTGTAGCCATTTTCCATATACCTTCGATATGCGAATCAAGATCTTGGACAATATAGAGTTTACCATTTTTATACACTGGTTTATCCTTAATTTTTAATTTCGTCTTTGTAAAACCCAAATATTCCGCTAACATATCTGTTTCTTTATTTATTAATCTTAAGGCTTTACCGCTTACTTGAGTTTTTAGAACTTTATCTTTACTTCCACCGGCAAATAGACTTAAAGCAGCGCCAAGCATAGCATCGTCCATAGCTTGGACTCTTCCATAATCTCTCATTAATTGATTCTTTGCCGATGTAACCTGTTCCTTGCTACTTTCAGCTGATGTAGCCATATTAAAGAGATTCAGCCATTGCTTTCTGCCCTTTTCATCTAAATATTGAATAGGTTTTGATGAACCAAGATCGCTACGAATATCCCAATAGAGTTGTGATTTACTCCCAGAAATTCAAGCTGTTGTAAGCATCAAATCCACTTGGTTCTCAGTATAGTGTCCTGTTGGATCGACATGAGTTAACGGATTGTTCTCCACATACGTATACAAATTCAGTGTCAGCGGATTATCAATCTGCCCTTCATACGTATCCTCATTTAAAAACCGCCCTATACATTATTTTGCAAATAATAAGGGTAGAAAAGTCTCCATTGCCCGCCAGTTAGAGGCCGAGGCCAGCTATCGCTTTGAGCAATGCTGTTCTCCGCTGCCATTGGCTCCCTCCAGACCATACCAGCCTGGCGGCAAAGCCAGATTCACATTCCCTAGCAGCAGGTGACCATTATCTGCAAGAAGTTCAACCGCGGTAAGTTTTAACTCAGCTCCTCGCACCACTCTTCCCTCCTATCCATATTGCTTGTAATAATGCCGATGGCACAGCAAAATACTTGTAATAACACCAAGCACTATTGCCAGACTAACAGCAACAAGCTTGCTTGCAAGCCAGTGTTCTGACCCGTATTCGCTGAACAGTGAAATACGCCAAGCCTCTCGCCAGCGGAAAACTGGATGGCGCCCACTGCGAGGACAGCCGCGGGATACGTCTTTCCGCGTTTTCTTTAAGGATCTAAGGTGCATTAGGATTTCGTTTTCAATACAACGTGCTGCAAATGTGGCCAGTTTGGTTCCTTTGTTCGGACGATAGCTCTCAATGGCTTTAATCAAGCCAATGGTTCCGATGGAGATTAAGTCCTCCATGTCTTCTCCGGCATTATCGAATTTTTGAGGTTGTGGACACGATACGATGTCAAAATCCACTTTCTTGATAGAAAAGCGTTGATAGAAGTATGAAGGTTTTACCGGATGGATGGCTCTTTTTTTGTTATTCATTGTCCTTTTTTTAATAGTCACTTCGTTTTCTTAAATTTTCACTTGATATCAACAACTTAAAGAAAACAGTTGAAAGACATGATATTTAACATAGTTTGAGCATGTTTACAGTCACATCCGGGAAAGAATTAGCTGTGTTACGATATATCTTATTACTCTAGAGGAGTATTAATAATGTCAACAACTTGCAAAAGAGGTGTGTAATTGAAACTTCCAACAATCCAATTCGGACATATTAAATCGAGAGTTCCTGTTATTCAAGGTGGAATGGGTGTAGGCATATCCTTAAGTGGACTAGCCGCTGCTGTAGCCAATGCAGGCGGGATCGGCACCATCTCTGGTACAGGGATCACTCCTGATGAGCTGAGAATGCATATTCGCAAAACAAGAGAACTCTCTAAAGGGAATGGCTACATCGGTGTGAATGTACTATTCGCAGTGAAGGACTTTGCCGAAAAAATGAAGATTGCTTTGGAGGAAAAGGTTGACTTTATTATTTCCGGAGCCGGAATTTCTAGAGATATTTATGCTTGGGGTAAAGAATATGGTACTCCTGTCGTAACTATTGTTTCATCCGCCAAATTAGCCCGAATTTCCGAAAGACTTGGTGCCTCCGCAGTCGTTGTGGAAGGGTTCGAAGCTGGAGGCCATTTAGGTACAGACAGATCCATGTTTGATATCCTTCCTGAAGTCTTAGAGGCCGTTTCGATTCCTGTTATTGCTGCGGGTGGAATTCTAACAGGGGATGATATCGCAAAAGCCCTTCGGATCGGCGCATCTGGTGTTCAAATGGGTACCCGTTTTGTGGCTAGCCTTGAGTGTGATGCTCCCTTAGCCTTCAAGCAAAAGTATGTAGATGCTCAGCAAGGAGATACTGTCCTAATCAAGTCTACTGTGGGTCTAGAAGGTAGAGCGATTCGGAATGAATTTACGGACCGGATCAGTAATGATGCCAAATTAAAGATAGTCAAATGCTATAATTGTCTAAAGGTTTGTTCACATCGCTTCTGTACAATGGAATCCCTGCTCACTTCCCTTAGAGGAGATGTTAAGAACGGATTGGTTTTTGCTGGGTCCAGAGTTCATGAGATTAAAGAGATTTTGTCCGTACAGCAGATTATCGACAATTTAATGGATGAGTATCAAGGGGCATTGAACCCGACAACTTAAGGTTGTTATAAGATTCAAAAGCACGATTAACCACTTAAGCAAGCTTGGGATTTCCGAGCATAAGTGGTTTTTCATTTCGCTTGATACTCAAATTTAGTTATATTTAATAAGCTTTTGTGTTGTATTTAACTAAAGATTTCCGTACCTTTCTTTTTAATTGCAACAACAGCTAAATATCTTCACAGCCAAAATGCAATATGCCCAATACCCAGGATAATCGCAAAAGATGACTGGATATATGTACTCTTCAGAGCACCACTTAACAATTTGCCCTCTCCCTTTCTCATGTATTTTTATGAGTTGGTTTAATACAAAAATTCGCTGAACTATATCTTCTCTAAAAAATTCTAATATGGTCCTTGAAGCTTTCTATGTATGCCGGTTAACGGATACTACCTTGTGATTATGAGTTTACCGCTTAGCCTATAAAACTCATGATAAAGCTTCATGAGCGCCCTCTTCTCTATCCTCGAAACATAACTCCGCGAGATCCCCAGCTCTTTGGCAATCTCCCGCTGCGCCCGCTCTTCCCCACCTGTATCCAATCCAAACCGCCCAACCACAACTTCTTTTTCCCGGTCATCCAGAATATCAAGGTTACGATATATCTTACTCTTTTCGATCTTCAGATCGACTTCTTTAATGACATCATCAGCTTCGGAGCCAAGGATATCGATAAGTGTAATTTCATTACCTTCTTTGTCCGTCCCAATTGGATCATGCAGGGATACGTCTTTACGTGTTTTCTTGAGCGAACGCAGGTGCATCAGAATTTCGTTTTCAATACAACGTGCTGCAAATGTGGCTAGTTTGCTTCCTTTGTTTGGACGATAGCTCTCAATAGCTTTAATTTGACAGATAGTGCCGATGGAGATCAAATCCTCCATGTCTTCCACAGTATTATCGATTTCTTAAGGTTATGGACAACGATGTGAGGTCAAAAAAATAAACCAATTACGATCGATTCTGATTCGAATTGGTTTCCTTTTGCATATTATATTTAATTTGTAGTTTCCGATTGATTTCTTGTGTACATCCTGGTAATCCATTTAAATAACGCTTTACTTGATCAATCAACTCTAAGTGAGATATCAGAATATTCATACTTGTTAAATTGCGTCTAACAATATCCTCGGTTTCAATATGATAGCCACCGTTTTTCACACGTAGAGCAATACATTCAATATTTAGCCGAACATCTGCTAGTCCCATATAAAACACAATAATTTCAAAGCCTTGTTCCTTTGCATCCTCATCTGCCTTATAACGTTACCACCCGCTAAAGGGTTTCCACAATGAAATCTCACTTATTCCAGATACACTACCTGGCTATTCTTATGGCTTCTTTCCCAGCAGATACTTTACTCTTTTCAGGATGCCCATTAGTGATCTTGCGGCTATGCATCTGGAATCATCAGTGATTCTGCCTTATGCCATGCTCCGATATAGAATCTTCAATCTTCCACTTTCATGAAATGAAAAACATAATATTCTCCGTTAATTTTTAGCTATTCCTTTTCTTTTTCATTTCGTCAAATTCACATAAAGTTAAGTAAAATTCAAGGTTTTTGGTGATGCAGCTGGATGATGATACTCAATATCCTATGGATTCTCCAAAAACTATCATAAAATGTAATATATTTAACGCAATAGTTTACATATACATTACATTATATAATTAAAAGAGCTATTTTTTTCTTTTTACAAACTTAAAATATATTAAATTCATAATATTCATTGACTGAAACAAATACTAGTGTTATATTTCCTAACATTAAATAATAAAATACATACAGGAAAAGGAGATTACGCACATGAATAAGTTCAAACGTCTACGTGAAACTAAAAGAGAGCATTCTGGTTCCACCCGATCTGAATATTCACCAGCAAAAAAAAATTGGAGTAAAAAGCAATTTATAGCTACTTCAATTGTGTTATCTGTTATTGCTACGAGTGTAATTCCGTTCCAAACAGCTGACGCTTTAACTAGAGTTACTTCAGAAAGTGGCACAGTATGGGAGATTCACGATGTCTTTGCTCCTAGCTTAGACACAGGAAGTTTACGTACAGTTGGTGCTACACAAGTACAAGGTTTCGGCAATATCTTTGTTAAAGTGTCCTCGCCTTCAGCTCCACTGATGAATGGTCAAATGATGCGTGGGTTTGACTTGAAATATGACGGCGTTAATAAGTTTACTTCGGCTCAATCTGTAAATCTAGGAAATGTAACTGTAACACGTGAGGTGTATGTGGATACTATTCATAATCGAACGAGATTCTTTGATACTTTCACTAATAAAAATGATGTGGCAATAAAAGTTGATGTATCATTCGGTGGCTCTTTAGGATATGGTACAACAACAAATGCTTCAGTAGTTAAGGCAACCTATTCAGGCGATCTAAAGGTAACTACAGATGATTCATGGATTGTTGTAGATAGTAGCGCCAAAAACAATAAGCCGTTAGGCGTTGCAGTGGGATCTCCAAAGCCGTTTGATAATGGATTAACCGGTCTAGGTAATCAGCAACAGGATCCATTCACAATACCCTTAGCTGAGCATGGAAATGAAGCGAATTTCTATGGGTTCATTAACACATTAAATATTAGGCCGGGTGAGTCGAAGTCCCTAGTAAATTATGTACAAGTTGGAGAAGCTGGTGAAGAAGGATTAAAAAATCTGGTTGCTAGTCTAGATGGACTTAATAGTCTGCTAGACGTAACCGGATTAACAAACGCACAAATTCGTTCAATTAGCAACTGGGATATATCTGCTATAGAGGGACTTGATACTGGAGATCATCTGGTTATTCCAAATGCTCCTGCACCTAAAGAATTAGTAACTTCATCGCCGTATGATGTTAAGAATAAATCCATTGCAGAAATGCAGCAGGATATGATTAATGGCAAAACTACTTCTGTACAAATTACTCAAGCCTATTTAGATAGAATCAAGGTATACGATGAGGGACAATTGGGATTCCATGCATTCCTGCATGTATCTGAAACTGCGCTTAACCAAGCAAAAGCTGCTGACGATGCCCGTGCACAAGGTGTAAAAGGTGATTTATTGGGTATTCCAATTGCGATAAAAGATATTTATGATACAAAGGATATGCCTACTACCGGTGGCAGTAAAGCTCTTGAAGGCTGGCAGCCTGATTCTGATGCATTCCAAGTGAAAAAACTGCGGGAAGCTGGAGCTGTAATTATTGGTAAAGTAAACACTTCTGAGTTTGCTAACAGCGGAAGCTTTAGTGAAAGCGGCTGGCAGCAAACATGGAATGCACTCTATCCATCGAAAACATCTTTTGGCTCAAGCGGCGGGTCTGCAGTATCTGTTGCAGCTGATTTTGCAGCAGCAGCAATGGGATCGCAAACAGGGGTATCTCTATATGCACCAACTACAGGCGCTAGCTTAAAAAGCTTCCGGGGTACAGACGGTATGGCAAGTACTACAGGTGTACTGCCACTCACTTGGGGACAAGATTATGCAGGTCCCATTGCCAAAACAGTAACTGACCTAGCCATTATATTGAATGCTACAACGGGTACGGACCCACAGGATATTTTCACAGTCACTGCTGATGCAGATCATAAGCGTCCAGTGGATTGGAAGGAATCTCTGGATGCTAATGCATTGAAAGGAAAGAAAATTGGATACATTCCTGCATCCTTTGTATCTGCATATGCTGATGATGATACTGGACAGGCAGTGATGGATAAGTTCTCAGAGCTTCAAGCAGCGGGTGCGACTATGGTTGAAATGTCAGCTGTACCATCAGGCCCTAGTCGTCCTTCAGGTATTAATGGATCTACTGAAGGTTGGGCACGTTATATTGAGTTGCATAAGGACTTCCCTTATATTGATGGAGCAAGTGTACTAGCTTCAGATAAAGTGCTTATCTATAACCAAAGAGGATATAGTACCCCAACTCGCATGACTGAACAGGCTGTACAAGATTACATTAAGTATAGAACTGACTATAAGGAAGTTATCAAAGGATGGATGGACGCGAATGGTGTTGATGCTGTTGTTTATGCAGGTTTTATTAGCGACGTATATAACAATGACGCAGCAGCTTCTCAATTAAGTTCAGACCGTAACACAGGCGTATTAACCTCTACTATGGGACTACCTACGGTAGTTGTTCCTGTAGGAACGAATGACAGCGGATATTCTATCTCTATGCAACTGGTTGGTAGAGCATGGGACGATGCAAAAGTTTTAGGCATGAGCTACGCTCTTGAGCAACAAAGTCAAGCTAGACTACTTACAACATTTGCTCCAGCACTTCAATACGTTTCAAACTCTACTAATCCTGATCCAAACACAGATAATGGACCAACCCATCCAAATACTGGAGGAGGTACAGTGACACCTCCAGCAATAACAACGCCTATAGAAACACCGGCACCTGCAGAAACAATAACACCAGCAGATAAGCCGAAAGTTGTTAGTTTTGTAGATACAATGAATCATTGGGCAAAAGCAAGCATTGACGCACTAATTGCTAAGGGATTATTGACCGGTTATTCCGATGGAACATTCCGTCCAAATTCAGGTTTGACTCGTGCCGAAGCAATTATAGTAATTGCAACTTACATGGGACTTGAAGGACAAGAAAGTAACTTTATAGATGTATCTCCAACTCATTGGGCGAATAAGTTTATCGGTGCAGCAGCCGGATCAGGCTTGATGAACGGATATAGCGACGGAAGCTTCCGTCCAGATGAGAAGATTAGCCGTAGTGAATTAGCGGCACTAATCACTCGAGCCTTTAAGCTAACTGGTACTGGAAACACATCATTCAAAGATGTTACAAGAAATGCATGGTATTATGATTCCATCGACGCACTCGCATCCAATAATATTATTACAGGGTACGCAGACAGTACATTTAAGCCTGAAAAAGATATTACTAGAGCTGAGTTTGCAACTATTGTATCCAGATTACTAGAAACTAATAATTAAAATAAGTTCAATTATAAATGACAGAGTACTTGAGTAACCATGTTTACAGGAAGGGCCATCCCGAAAGGGATGGCCTTATAACTTGCCGTTACAGATGGTGCGATGAACCGTATCATAAGTAGGGCGAACCCTATCCACACAAAAAACGACTCATCCGTAGACAAGTCGTTTTTTAAGTTTTATTATTAATAGATTATTACTGTGTAATTGTCATCAGTCTCACCGCTTAGCCTTATAAAACTCATGATACAGCTTCATCAGCGCCCTTTTCTCTATCCGCGAAACATAACTCCGCGAGATTCCAAGCTCCTTGGCAATCTCCCGCTGTGTTCGTTCCTCCCCACCCGTGTCCAATCCAAAACGACCCACCACAACTTCTTTCTCCCGATCATCCAAAATATCGAGATTGCGATAAATCTTGCTCTTCTCAATCTTCAGATCTACTTCTTTAATGACATCATCCGCTTCCGAACCGAGGATATCAATGAGTGTAATTTCATTACCTTCCTTGTCTGTCCCAATCGGATCGTGGAGAGATACGTCTTTACGAGTCTTCTTCAAGGATCTTAGGTGCATCAGAATCTCGTTTTCGATACAACGGGCAGCAAAAGTGGCCAGCTTTGTGCCTTTGTTCGGGCGGTAGCTCTCGATAGCTTTAATCAAGCCGATCGTGCCGATGGAGATCAGATCCTCCATATCTTCTCCGGTATTATCGAATTTTTTCACTATATGGGCAACGAGCCGCAAATTATGCTCAATCAACAAATTGCGGGCCTTGGCATCTCCCTCAGCCATCATCCCTAAGTATCGGCTTTCCTCCTGCTCCGAGAGCGGTTGTGGAAATGCATTATTCCTTACGTATGATACCAGCAGCGTCAGTTCTTTGATCAGCAACGCAATCGTGCTTAAGAATCCAGGCAACTTGGCGACACCTCCCGCACTTGTACAATGAAACCGATCTGTTTGCCTTACGGGTTCATGGTCATCCTTATTGTATGTGGGCGTGCGCCTAGAAGTGCCTGTACGGGGGAAATTGTACAACCACAGAAATTTATTTTTTATACGAGAAATCAGTCATACTCTACTCATTCACTTGTCTTTTAACACGATGTTGTTAGCGGTAATTCTCACTCTCTTTTGATAATAACTTCCGCTTCACTAGACGTAAAAACCTTTATGATGTCCTTATCAAAAGTAACCTTCAAAATAGACTCAGGTGATTGTTCTATAATACCGCCGCAAGAATCTCCGGACGGATCACCGTATACAGCCGAAGCCAGCCAGTGGATTCCAGACTCAAGGAAAGTCGTCAGTGTAGGCAAAACAGTCCGGGGATGAAGCAGGTTTGTGTTGGCATTAGGCCAAATTAGCTCAGCCTTTTCGTAGCCGATCAACCCCTTGACTCCGCTTATTCCCCATGCTGTAGATACTGCCGCGGTTGTAAGACCGATCTGCTGTTCCACCCCCACTTCCTGACCAAGCGCGAAGCCGCCCTCTGCGGCGTCCAACGGTCGTCCGGTCTCGATCCGGTGTATCCGAATATGCCAGGGCAGCCCAGCAACGATCCAGGTCCGAACCTCAACATTAGTCCATGGCTTCCAGACGGAGTGCAGCACATTATCCACAATTCTTGACTCCATATTCCGCCGTCTGACCCGATACAAGTTGTCCCCGCTCTCACTCAGAGCGAGCATGGAATCAAATGCCCCTTGAGACAATCCCCATTCGGAGCGGGGTACACTGAACCCGAAGCCTGTTGAGTAAACGAACTTCTCATACTTGGCAGACGTATGGGTATGCTCATTCGTATATAGATGACCGCTGTTGAAGGCAGCCACATGGCCGGAAGCAGGTTCGCGGACAATGACAAGATGCGCCGGCTTCTGGACTATAACTGCAGGAATATCCGGCAGCGGCAGTTCTTCTTCCTTCCAGAATGGATGCTCCGCGCTGAGAGCCAATGGCAGGAATGTCTTTAACGCCCAGTAGGGGGAACCGGGAGCATTATAATTCTCCGCCATGACCAAGTTGGGGTAGGTATAACCAATCGTCAGAACGCCTCCGGCATCAAAGATCGGCTGGCTGAACCACCAGCGCAAATTGCGCAGTACTAATCCTTTGACCACACCTACAGGGAATACTTCAACGCCTGCATAGACGAGTGCGCTCCAGAAAGCAGACTGGGCAAAACGGTAGCTTAAGCTCCTTCCATAAGGAAGGGCAGATCCGTCCGGAGCGAACCAGCCCAACAATTCGGTGGCAAAAAGCCGGGCCCGTTCTTTGAACACCTGTGAACGTTCCGGGTCCTCCTGTTCCATCAGCTTCGCGTACAGTAGCGCATAGTAATGGATGGCAAAAGGAACATAATAATCGCTATGCCCGTTAATTCCATCGCTGTACCAGCCATCACCCAGATAGAAATCATCCATTCGCTTCAGATTGTTCTCCAGCTGCTCCGCGTCGTAGGGACGGCCGACTCTGCGGAATCCGACATTAACCAGCACGTTGAAGAACAGCCAGTTGCAGTCATAGCAAGGATGGGAATTAATCTGATTCAGCCAACTGTACAATTGCTCCTGTTCCTTCTGGGTAAGTGGTGACCAGATCTGTTCAGGAATGGCGGCTAAGGCGAAACCGAAGACCGCCATCTCTACCAGACGCTGGTCATAATCTTGAACTACACCCCAGTATTCTTCATGGGCAGGATCCGTGCCGTGGCGTATGCCATCCAGCACAGTATCCCAAAGCCCGCTTTCACCGCCTCCCATGAGCAGGGGCACTAAGCCCCACAATACCCGGGAGAAACCTTCCATTTCTGCAGTTGCAGCCGGATAGCTCGCTCCTGTTCCGCCGATTGCCAGCCGTGCACCGCCTCTGCTGTAGAGCGGCCGAAGCGGATCTGTAAGCTGTTCAAGAGCAGAGATCAGATCCTCCCGGGTCTTTAGCGGATTTTTAGCAATAGTCGTAAATGTCTTCTCAGTCTGCATTATGTGCCCCCTATTCCCAGTAGAACGGTCCGGCTTCTTTTAGCCGGGCTAGCGCTTCGACATAGAAGAAATCACCATAGATAAGCGGAACATCTATATTCCGATTCTCAGGATAGTTACTCGTACCATGAAGCAGCAATCCTTCTTCTTCTGCATTGTCCCAAGTTCCATAATTCCTATAAAGGGATTCTGTAATTCTTATAGCCCCGTTCTGATATACATGCGCCTCCGAGTCATCTACTTGGCTAGCTAACAACAGCAAGCCACTCGCTGCACAGGCACCAGCAGAGCTATCCCGAATCTCCCCAACTTCACCGGGAGCACGAAAATCCCAATGTGGAACATGATCTTCGGGCAGACGGGTCAAGAAAAAATGCGCAACCTGCTTGGCTGTATTGAGATAACTCTGCTTGCCCGTATGATGATAGGCCAATGACAGTCCGTAGAGTGCCCAGGCCGCCCCGCGCGACCAAGCCGACTCAGGCGCATAACCTTGCCCGCCAAGCTTCTCAACCACTTCGCCCGATTCCGGGTTGAAGTTGACGATGTGATAAACCGAACCATCCGGCCGGATGAAGTGCTCCAGCACCGTATCCATATGCGCCTCAGCGATATGTCGATAACGTGGATCCCCTGTTACTTCGGAGGCCCAAAAAAGCAGGCTGGTATTCATGCAGCAATCGATAATGGCTACCCCACTGTTATCCTCGCCTTCACTCCATGGATTCCAGGCCCGGATGTAGCTTCCTTTCAGATTGAAGCGGGCCGCCAGATAGTTAGCTGCCTTCAACGCCCGGACTCGTGATGCCTCTCTGCCCGTGAGCTTGTAGTTCGCAACACTGGTCAACAGCCACATAAAGCCTAGGTCATGGTCCAGCTTCACATAACCATCCAGCACCTCGTCAAGCCGTTCCTCACACCGCTCAGCAACCGCTTTCAAATCCTCATCACCACTCTCAGCATAGAGCTGCCAGAGCATTCCCGGCCAAAAGCCGGCTGTCCACCAGTTTGGTGCTTCAAGCACGTATTTGCCGCCTTGACTCGCATGGGGGAATTCTGCACCGATTCTCCGGCTGTTCGTTCTAGTCTTCTCCAAGGCTTTGCCCCAAGCCTCGTCTACCCAAGCTTGCTTTACTAATCTACTCATCTAAATCCCGCCTTTATTCGAATTAGCCTCTACCCTCTGATAGAGGACTTTTTATAAGCTCATGCCCATCTTTTATAGAAATTGAAAAGTGAATAGCAGTTTGCCCTCCGCGCCAAGCTGAAGCACATGGAAGTCCAGACTATACCAGAGCTTCTCCATGCCAAAATGATCCCGGTACACATGCACAGTAATCTCCGGCTCAACTTTCAGTGAATCGTATGTCACTTCAACGCCGCGAGCCGTAGTCCCCGGCAGCAGCAAGGTACCCGGATGAAGGAGCTTAGGCTCACGCCAGGTGACAAACCGCTCCGTCCAGCTCGCCGGAATTCCCGCATACCGGTAAGTATCTGTCAGCTCCAGCCGAGGACGTTCCTCTTTATGCCAGACGAACGAACGGATTAAGGACTGTAGTCCTGTTACCTGATAAGCCTGTGTCAGATCCAGTGTCAGCTCATCACTCTCCTCCGCCGCCGATGCATGCAGCACTGTGGAGCTGAACTCCCGACCGGCCAGCTGATACTGGCCATCAATGATCGGCAGCGAATGACCCTGCGATCCATTGCAGTCATACTGGTAACGGCCAGCCCCAAAATAATCAGCAGTATACTCTCCGCTCCCAAGATCGGATGCATAGATTTCTCCCCGGCCGCTCAGAATGAAATGTCCCAGATCATTATGGTTATGCGGTTCAGCATTGTGCCCGCCCTTAGTGGCGAATCCGAATGAACCCGCCTCCGACATATGACGCGAGACAAGCCAAGCGGCATCAGGGAGAAAATAGCTGGCGGCTCGCCAAGCTTCGTCCTCCTTGCCAGCCCTGGTCCAGATCAGATTGCGGAAAGCCGGTGCAAAGCGGCTGCAATGATCTTCAGTGTAAGGAGCACGCAAAGCGGATGGGGGGCGTTCGACATCCGTACAGACTTCCGCCAGATAATGGGACAATCCCATATGTACTAGCACCTGAGGCACTGAATCAGAGAAATTGGCTACATGACTTCCGTCAATGAAACATTTTTGTTGGAAGCGCGCGATTTGCGCTACCTTCTCTTGCTTGAACCAGTCCAGTCTGCCTGCGCTTCTGGAACAGAGCAGATCGCTATAATAAGTGAAATAACCAAACCCATAATTCCAGTACCCAAGGCCTTCCAGACAGGCACCATCCTCACCGAACCCTTCCAGGTAATACAACATGGCGCGCTCTGTCCTCAGCAGAATATCCGCAAGCATGGCCGGGTCCTCCACAGACAGCAAGGCAGCAGCCCCGATTGATCCCGCACAGACCGCTGCCCAATTATGCCGCGCTGTCTCCCAATCATAAGGGCCATTTTCAAGAAATGGACGAAACAGTCTCCGCTCTACTTCATGGTGGATTCGGGATCTCAGAAGCTGCGAAAGTCGTTCCCCGAGCAAAAGTAAAACTTCACTTAAAGTAAATCCGGTCTCGGAAGAAAACAGATCAATATACCGGTTGATATCAGCTGCATTATGATCCGCTGGGAGGTGGGCCGGAAGACACCAGGTGTACTCATCGCATATAGCCCAGAGGATGTCCTCCAGCTTCTCCAGTACTTCCGGATGATCCGGCTCCAGCAAAGCCAGAAATACATAAGTATTCAGCCTTCTTCTCCGTTCAAAATAGACCCGTTCATATTCCAGCCTCGAACCCGTACGCGAATAAATGGAAAATAACGTATACGACAGTTCAGGTATAGACTGCCCGTCCAGCCTTACCGCCTCCGCGCGGATTTCGCTGATATCTACCTGTAGTACTCCCGATGATAACGCCCGTTTCCAAAAAGCAACCGCATCCCCCTTTGGATAATACAAGCTCAGATCGACTGGCTTCATTTTATGCACTATTTCCAAAAGCATCTGTTTATTCATGCCTTTTTTCCTCCTTATAGATCAGTCAGATCCGCGAAGCATCTTATTCTTCACTAATATGGCTGAATACTTTTTATTCCAAGGCATGATCTCTCATAACATCCTCACCGGCTGCAATTTTTAATGAAGTCCATTTCATCTCTTCCCCTGACCAGAAAGGATCAGAAGGGAGCAGCCCCAGCGGGAGGAATACGGAGGCGCATAAATAAAGACTGCCTGTATTGATATAGCTCTCCGCAAGCTCCGGCTGATAACCGTATACCCCCGGACGTAGCCATCCGGACTCATCCAGCGTACCCGGATATTCCATAATTCGCGTAATCACAGCTGTCAAAGCGCAGCGTACCTGTGCAGGAGGCAATGCTTCCTCGAGAAAATGCTGCAGCGCCGCCTGCGACAGCAGTTGAAACGCCCCAAAACGGTAAACGATCGAACGCCCGATAAAGGGATAGGTTCCATCCGGTGCAATGCTCCGTTCGAGAACAGTAGCGTATCGCTGTGCCCGTTCCAGAATCAGCGGTTTCAATGCGGAATATTGCTCCGACTCCTGTTTAAAAAGTGCTACTACATCCACCAGCATCGGCTGAATAACAAAGCTGTTGTAATAATCCCAGTGAAAGTCCTTGCCATCCCCGTAAACTCCGTCGCCCTTATACCAATCCATGAACATATGGACCGCATAACCAACGCGCATCCGGTCATATTCAGGATCGCCGAGTATATACAAAGCGGCTTCCACCATTGCACTGAACAGCAGCCAGTTGCTTCCGCTTGGCGCTGTCCGGCGTGTCTGCTTCAACGCTGTTATTAAGTTCCCTTTGACCCGCGCACTCAGCTTGCCGGCAAGCTGCTTTGGCGCACGCACCAGCGCGTGTGCCAGGAATGCCGCATCAACCAGCGGTTGGCCTTCGGTCTTGAATTCCATATAATCAGGTGAATTCGGATCAACAGCGGCATCAATGGCTTCCAGCATTAGCCCTGCATAACGTGCTCTAAGCTGTTCTTCCGCACCCTCAAGTCCCTCTAGTTCAAGCCAAGGGGCCATTCCGCAAGCCAATCTCGCAAAAGCCTCCAAATGGGCAAACTGGCTCCGATCCCTATGAAACTCTGTAGGCAGCTGTTCCTTTAATTTCCGCTCAGCCAAAGCATTCAGCACAGGCCCCCCGATCAGCAGCATTGTATCCAGCCAGTATTTACGCTGTTCCTTCCCATTCATGCACAATTCCACCCTTCCAATTGCGTCTAATCAGCTACAGCTATTTCTCTTGCCTACCGCCTGAATCTTGTTATATTGCGTAATCTTCTACTATAGTTTAGTGTTGTATTATTGCAATGTCTTTGCGAATAATGATGTTTTGTTGCGTATATTGTGATCAATCTGAAAGGGGCAATTCCAATGAAGCATGCCCAGTATTATGAGCCGTTCGATGGAGATATTCTGGCAGGTATCGGAAACTCGCCCATCTCACCTACCAGGGATTTTCACATCCATGATCACTATGAGATTTTCCTGTTCTTGGGCGGCAAGGTGAACGGTTTTGTAGATCAGTTCAGCTATCCCCTGCAGCGGGGCAATGTTCTGTTGTTCAACAATCACGAGATTCATAAAATCATCAATTTATCTCCAGAGCCTTATGAACGGTTGACAATCCATTTCAAAGCTCCACTTGTCTATCCCTTCTGTACCGCATCTACAAATCTGCTCGCTTGTTTCCAGAACCGCCAGCCCGGAGAACATAATCTCGCGCAAATGGATGAACCGCTGATTGCAGAGTATACAACCCTTGCTTCCCGCCTGATTGAGACATTAGAGAATCAGCAGTACGGGAGCGAAGTTCTGGCTCTGACCTACCTGGTTCAGATCCTCGTCCTCATCAATGAGCTGTACAGCCGTACCCGATCCACCGTGCCCAGCATTATTTCCTCACATATTCAATCAGCCATGAGCTATATCGACAACCACTTGCATCTAAATCTGTCACTGGAGCAAATCGCTGGAGAACTGAACGTCGATAAATATTATCTCAGCCATCTGTTCAAACAGCAGACAGGCGGAACCATCTACCGTTACGTCTTGCTCAAAAAAATAGCGTTATCCAAGCAGCTCTTGTCCGCCGGGAACTCCGTATCCGATACCTGCTATCTGTCCGGCTTTAACGATTATGCCAATTTCATCCGTACCTTCAAGAACATCACGGGCATTCCACCTGGGAAATATGGTAAAAGAGCTGAGCTATAAAACTCAAATTCAAGGATTTTTCAAAAAAAGATGCACTCGCAACTGCGGTGAATAGTTGGACTTCCGGCCGCTGTTTTCCTAAGCACTCCCTGCCTCTCCAAATCTATAAAGAACCTGGCAGCCCGCTTAATGCAGCCTGCCAGGTTCTTTGAAATGCTACTTACAAATATCCCAGCAGATTGGAGATAACTTGCGCACCTTCGGCACGGGTCATCGTCTCTTGTGGCGCGAATTGCTTATTGCCGCGTCCCTTGATCAGTCCCGCCTGTTCGGCGATATTTGCTGCGCTCTTCGCCCAGTCATGAATCCGGGAATAATCACTGAACGATCCTACAGCAGGTTCATTGGTCCCGCTTCCCTGCAAATATTCATAAGCACGAACGATCATCACAGCCATTTCCTCGCGGGTAATGCTCTGATCCGGTGCGAACGAATCTGCACTTCGTCCGAGCACGATGCCAGCTCCGCTAACAGCTGCAACGGCTTCGGCATACCAGGCCTTGGAATCCACATCACCAAATGTTGCATGGCTTCCTGCCTTAAGCCCAAGCGCGCGTGCAATCATAGCAGCGAATTGTGCCCTAGTTACATCCCCTTGCGGATTAAATTCCGTACTGGAAATGCCTTCGATAATATGCTTCGCGGCCATGGTCTTAATCACATTAGTGGCCCAGCTGTCACTGCTGACATCCGTGAACAGCTTATCGTATTCCAGGACCGCATACTGGCTGAAATGCCGTATTTCAGCAGTCCACTTACCATTAGTCAACGTTCCGCCCATGAAATCAAGCGCACCATTTGCAGAAATATAGTAGCTGCCTAGCAAGCTTATATTGGCATCCGGATCTACGTTGAACGTAAGTGTCAACGGTTTATCAAAAGCAGTTACCGTTACAGCAGTGCCGTTCGCAGCAACAACCTCCAAGCTGAAGTTGATCACATCACTTGCCGCAGATAAATGTACGGAACCATTAGCAGCCCGATTAT
This sequence comes from Paenibacillus sp. FSL L8-0333, assembly GCF_037965665.1. Classification (NCBI taxonomy): domain Bacteria; kingdom Bacillati; phylum Bacillota; class Bacilli; order Caryophanales; family Paenibacillaceae; genus Paenibacillus; species Paenibacillus sp. FSL L8-0333. Next base: position 1,567,032 of record NZ_CP150186.1, on the reverse strand, counting down.
TGATTAACTGTTCCACAGCATCTCTGGATACCTTCACTGCTGAGAGCTTAATTCGCGCCCCCTCCGTTTGACCTCCAATAGCTTTTTCTTGAATGCTCTTCAACACTTCTGGGGTCAGATAGATAGCAACCTTACTCCAATCCAGACGTAGAGTGTTCTCTCCGATGATTCCTGATAATCCTGCTGGAAGCAATATGGATTCTGTAGCTTCAGTGAGCTGAACCGTTATTACTCCTCCAACCGGTGCCGCAAAATCCTTTCGATCAAGAACCTTTTCGGCCTGCGGCAGCGGTGTTGGCGCCGGGGACGGGGTGACTGCTGGCGTTGGTGCTGCCGTCCACACTGGTGCTTCCGTTGGCGCCGGCGGAGATGTTGGTACTGTTGTTGGCTCCGGCTCCGGTTCCGGTGTTGGTGTTGGTGTTGGTGTTGGTGTTGGTGTTGGTGTTGGTGTTGGTGTCACTACCGGAGGTTGCTCTGCTTCGCCCACTGTCACGGTTCTAGTCACTTCGATAGCCGCGTTGCCCGCCGCATCACTCACATTATAATGATAGGTGTAGATGCCTGCCGCCTTAGTGTCCAGTGCCAGCACATTCTCCTCATTCTTCGTAATCGTTGCTACAATGTGCTCCGTAATGTCGCCGTCACGGTCATCTACCGCTGTGGCTCCGGCATCCGTATAGCTTGCGCCATTTTCCAGTTGAATGGATGGTTCACCAAGCAGTGTAATCACCGGCTTCATTACATCCGGATCAAGTGCAACGACTACTTTTCTTGTCACTTCCGCAGCCGCATTGCCTGCAGTATCGCTGACATTATAATGGAAGGTATAAATATCAGCTTTCGCCGTATCGAGAGCAGTCAAGCCGTATACTTCACTGCTAACTGTTGTAGTTATACGGTCTGTAATATCACCATCCTTGTCATCATAAGCAGTCGCTCCTGCATCTGTATATTCAGAACCGATGTGCAAAATCACTGTCGCATCACCTAACAGAGTAATCAAAGGCTGAACAGTATCCGGCTCCGGCAGCTTGATTGTTCCGCTCGCTGAACTGTCCGCTGTAGCCTCTCCCTTACTCAGTGATACCGTAAAGCTGAAGCTTCCGTTAGTCTCATCGGTTGCTTCTTGGAAGGAAGCCAAGGTAATCTCACCGATCGCAACTCCAGTATCATTGAGACCGGGCAGAGCGCCTATCGTCTGCAGCAGCCAAGTCTGGACAGCTTCTTCGCTGTTTGCCGCTTCCTTCTGCACGCTGTATACCGCACCTTCTATGATACTCTTAGCCTCATTTACAGCCTGCTCATTAGCAACGCTGGCTTTATCTCTAGCTACAGCCACATAGCTGATCAATGCAGCCTGATTGCCTGAATACGTATTGTTTATTGAGTATTTCACAGTACCGCTCAACGGAAGCGTGAAGTCATAGTTAATCATAGCGCCATTAGGACCTGCGACGAGGCCGGTTCGGACCGGTTTGGTCACTTCTTTCCCTTCAGAGTCAATATAGCTGAGCGTAATATCCATCGTGCGGTTGGTGTTGTTCCACCAGTCCCGATGGAATGACGTAATCGTATATTTGCCTGCGTTCAAAGGGAGCAGGTATACAAGTGGATTATTTTTTGTATCCGAACCATAAACACCTGTCTGACTTTTATCAGAAGGAACTACAGCGCCACCAAGCCCCTTGAGGAGGTACTTAGTACTGGTATGCCCCCATACGCTATTGCCTGTCGAAGGCTGATCCGCCTTGTTATTAAACAAGCTGTCACCTACAAAATCCTTGATTAACGTATACGGCGGCGTGATACCGTCCACCGATACACCAGCATCGAGGAAGTATAAGAGCCCCTCCGGCACCACTTCCACATAACAAGTTGTTTTCAGATTTCCATAAGTGCCGGTTACAGCTACCCGTTCATACGGATTATTGAAGCTGGCCGCATTTACATTCCACTTTACTGATACCAGCAATTTGGATCCGTCTGCCCGAGTGGCTTCCACCTTGTCTGGAAGATTCGGCAGTTTTCCGGCATAAGTAGCCAAATCCTGAGGAGCGACAAGCTCCCGTATATCTCCCGTAGTCAACTGGTTCTGGGCGGAGATCAGGCGTGCTTCAAGCTGAGTAACTCCTTCCTGATCCAATTTGTATAAAATAGGATTATCCAGCGCTTCCTGTGCAGCGCTCTGTGCATCTACGAAGAGCTGCCAGTCTCTGTCCGAATATTCATCCTGTTTGTTCATTTCTTTCGCGGCTGTTACCGCCGCCTGAAGAGCAGCAGTATCTACAGTACCGGTTACTTCCCCGGAAACAACCGCCACCGCATCGACAACCAAGGTGCCGCTTACCACCTTTATTTGCACATGGTGCTGGCCATATTTAAGCCCGCGGAGTGTGTACGTCTGGTACAGCTCCTTGGAAGCTAATGTATCAGCCGATAGAGTAATAACTTTTCCGTCCACCGTTACCTCAAGCTTCGCCGATCCGTTATTCGCTCCTAGAATATCCAGTCCGGTACCTTCAAACGTGTATTCCATTGCAGCGTCTACAGCCTGGCTGGTAGAAAGAGAACGCTGGTAAATGTACATGCCCGCTCCGTTTATATGGCTCCACGACCCGGTATATATCAATTTAGGGTTCGGAGCAGCAGCCAGGTCATACATTTCAAGATTGTCTAGAAGCTCTGAATAATACGGCGTGTAGCCCTCAACCTTCTCCACCTTCAAATTATCGAAGCGGACGTGATAGTAGCCGCTGGCCAGATCTACCCGGCCGGACAATTCAGGAGTAGGATCGGTATAGGAAGCCAGCTTCACCCCATCCAGATAGGCGGTCACTTTATCGCCCGCAACCTGAACGGCAATATTATGCCATGCGTCATATGCGGTATCGAATCCGTCGATCTTCACGCCGCCGGAACCGTTCGCGGCATTTCCGCTCGCAACTGCGCTATTGTTGACCAGCAGCTGCCAGCCGCCGTCGAACCAGAATTTCAGCACATACGGTGTACCGGTTATGGAGTGGGAACTGCCACCTCCCTGATAACGGGCACCTATCGCAGCATAATTGGCTCCGCCCTGAGTATTGTTTGTTTCGAACGAAACATCAACACTGGCCTTGTAGTTCATCCACCGGTTGTCGCCGATGGCCGTTACTGGATCTCCGCTGTTCCATGTGCCGCCAAGCCCCATGGTTCCCGTGTCCAGCTGCTGCCGCAGGACATAATTATCAGACCCGTCCGGAAGATAGGCCTCAAATGCCCCATTGCGGTCATGGGTATAACGCGGGGTAACGCTTTGGGAACCGCCGCGGGATTCAATATAGCTCTGGGTACCCTCATATTGGCCGCCTGCACCAATCTTCACGACTGTTTGCTTAGAATAGTCAAAATCATCAGCGTACAGAATGTTGTCCCCAGTACTGTGTCCCGCTCCTGTAGCATCAGTATCCAGTACGGTACGCTCGCCTTCTACAGGCAGCGGTGTATTATATTCTTCTTTATCCTTGTTCTTCAAAGTAGACACAGTCACGGTCGAATACGGCTTAATCTTAACGGTATATACCCCGCTACCGTCTGCAGTGACGTCTCCAAGATACTGCATATAATTGCTGTTGAACGCTTCTCCTGCATCAGCGGCACGGGTTTCCCATACTTCCATGGATGGATTACCCGTATAAGCCATATTGACTGTCTGCAGCTTGTAGATTTTGGAATACTCGCTGTCGTTCACGATAACCGTCGAGAAATCTTTTTTATCAGGTGCTGCAAGGGTTATATAGCTAGGAGAACCGTTGCGGCCGCTTACCGGATTGGTGCCTGTCGCACCTGTGGAGCTGGCTTGAGGAACCGCTCGCCAGATCCCAGCAGTATTATCCTCGTTCTCCCAGCCTACATTCGCAAACCAGCTATAATGCTGCAAAGTGACAAGACCCGCATCATAATGAATCCAGCCTGACCACGGATCGCGCATGCTGACCAATTCCTTGAAGGAATATTGTCCGCCTTCATAAAAGGAACCAATGGCTGGCTGGTAAATAAAGTGCGTCCGGCGGGAGTTAACAAATCCTTTAATAATCGTGTTACTCATCTCCAGCGGACTGCCGACACCACCAATGCCGGTTCCTGCCACTGTAGGATCTTTCATATTGTTGTTAGGACGGAAAGAGGAATTACTGAAGGTAGACTGCGCCTCACTGTTCCAGATCTCAATATCATATTGTTCTGCGAGTTTTTTGAAATTGCCTGCGCTGTCGTCGTCCGTGTTGTAGTGGTATCCAGCAATCGGCACAGCTTCCCGCAGAGAAGGATCACTCACCATACTGGCACCGAAGCTGCCAATCCCGACTTCATCGGAAATCACAGACTTGATCCGGTTGTACAGTTCCCGCTCTTCGGTGCTGTTGAAGCCTTCGCTGTCAGTCTTGACTCTCTCAGCGTACTGTTTGGTCCACGCCAAATCTGGAGCGTGCTCGTTGATATAAGGATTAACGTAATCGGCCATATAACCGTATTCACGATAAGCGGCCAGAATGGTTTTTTTGTACCAGGTATAGATTTTGTCGTTGTTATTCGCCCAGGCCGGAGCACTCCATCGCAGGATGCTCACTTTAAGATCAGGGTTCACTGCCTTGGCATCTGCGGCAAGCTGGAAGCCGGGATGCCGGGTAACATTTGCCTCTTCATCGGCCGTACGCATAGTCGCCGGGTCAGGTCCCGTGGAGTTATTGCGGTCATTGCCCATCTCGATTTTCACATGCGTCATGAGCGGATGTTCTCCACCGAACAAGATCTGTAGCATTTCTGCATAAGCCTCTGGATGCTCTGACTTATAGTCCAGCAAAAGCGCACTGGTGCTGTTAGCGCTTAGTACGCCAAATCCCTTAAATGTGAGGCCGTTGACATTGTCAGCTTGGATATCGTTGCCGTCAAGCAGAACCTTGACCATAGAAGCTGCGCTCTGTGTAGCTTCTTCGATCTGTTTCTTGATTCCGCCCTTGGCAACGGCGAACCAGCTCAAAATAGGTTTTTCGTCAGCAACATAGGCGTAAGTCAACGTCATTGGACTACTAACGTCAATGTCTCCAGGAATGGTGAATTCGCCTGAAATTAGCTTAGTCACATTAGTGTTGAACTGGTCAAACAAGATCGTCTTGGTTGCCCCGCTAGCATCCTTATACTCGATCTGAGGACGTATTACACGGGAGCGGCTGCCATACCAATCATGGAAACCGCTGCTGAGCGTATAGGTTCCAGCTTCAAGCGCTTTTAATTTATACACGATATGATTGCTGGCAGGGTCGGCACGAAGTCCGACAGTCCATAGGGACGGATCAGTAGCTGGATCGGTAAGTCCCCCGTCTTTGGAATTCTTAACCTTGTTTACGGAATCATCAAATCCCCAGTCCGCCGTACCGCTGATATACTTCTGGTCGGGGGACTGGTTGAGCAAATCGCTGCCGCTCAGCGTGCGAACCGCTTCGTACAGCGGCGAGGAAGTAGGCCCGTTGCCTACGGAATCGCCCCCTCTGCCGCTATCCACAAAGTAAACCAACGGATTACTTGCGGGCGGAATAACTTCCACACTGGCAACGACCGGCCCCCCGTTCGCTGTACCGCTGACGGTCACGGCATCGTATGGCACGGCAAAGGTATCTGCACCAATATTCCAGTTCACTGCTGTGCTCTGGCCTCCGATATCAATGCTGGATGGCAGAGTAGTATCTGCAATTGTTGTCGCCCCCATATGGGCGGCAGCGTAGATAGAATTTACGGTAGCAGCAGAGGCTGCAGACAGAGTGAATGCCGGAAACATCCCAACTACGAGCGCAGTAGTCATCGTTATTGAGAAAAACCTTTTACGAAAGTGCCTTCTGTTCATTCTCTTCTCCTCCTTTGATTGTAAATCAATAAAAGAAAGCGTATTCATTTCGTTGTTAAACGAATAATCACTAGATTTATACAGACCCCTTTGACTTATAAAAAACCTGGCAGCCTATAAAAAATGCAACTGCCAGGTGAAATACGGTTCTAGCCCTTAATGCCCGATGCTGCAACACCTTGTACAAAGTACTTTTGCAGAGCCAGAAAAACAATTACAACCGGAATAATGGAAACCACACTTGCGGCCATAATCAGGCCATATTCGGCGGAATATTGCGAGATGAACATTCTTAGTCCAATTTGGATGGTCTTGAGTTTCGTATCCGTCAGATAAATCATTGGCCCCAGGAAGTCATTCCAGGTGGCGACAAAGGTGAAGATCGTCAATGTAGACAATGCTGGCTTGGACAACGGCAGCATGATTCGCGCCCAAATTCCATATTCGCTCAAGCCGTCAATACGGGCAGCCTCGCATAATTCATCCGGAACACCTTGATAGAACTGGCGCATCAGAAATACTCCAAATGCCGAGAATGCCTGCAGCAGTATGATTGCCAAATGCGTGTTGTTAAGCCCCATGTAACGCATCAGGATAAATTGCGGCACCATGTAAGCCTGCCAAGGGATCGCAATTGTTGCAATATATCCAAGGAATAGAATGTTTTTCCCCCGGAAATGCAGTTTGGAAAACGCATACGCAGCAAAGCTGGAAGTCAGTAGTTGTAGAATCGTTACGATAATCGATAATTTCGCCGTATTGTAAATAAAACGGCCCAGCGGAATGCGTGTCCAGATATCCGCGAAATTCTCCCAGCGCGGATTCTGTGGAATCCACTGCATTGGGAAGGAAAACACATCTTTGTTCATCTTGAGTGAAGAAGACAACATCCATATATACGGAACCAGCATCGCCAGTACTGTCGCAAACAACAAAATATACACAAGAACCATAAGGCTGATTCTAAGTCCTTTACTTTTACCAACCATATCTTTTGAATCCTCCTATTGTCCGTATTTCTTCTCGCCGCGGAACTGGACGATGGTGATGCCAAGTACCAGCAGAAACAATACAATGGCCATGGCGCTGGCATATCCGTAATCAAGCGAGCGGAACGCCGTATTGTAGATTTGATACACCATAACCCTTGTAGAATCATTCAACTGGTTATCGGCGCCGGCAAATAGGTTGATAAAGATATCGTAGACTTTGAACGAATTGATGACTAGAATCATCAGAACAAAGAAAGAGGTAGGCGCCAGTTGAGGGACCGTCACATTGCGGAATCTTCTCCACGCGCCCGCACCATCAAGTTCAGCAGCCTCATACAATTCAGGGTTGATGCCCTGCAGACCTGCCAAGTAAATAACCATGTAATAACCCATGTTTTTCCACACTGTGAACAGTATTACTGTGAACATCGCCCAGTGTTTATCCGCCGCCCAGCGGGGAAGATCCTCCAGCGGGATACCGGTAAGGGTATGCAGGATATTGTTGATCGGACCCATCGTAGGACTGAAGATAAAGTTCCATACGGCAGCAACGGCTACCAGGGATGCTACATAAGGGAAAAAGAATACGGTTCTCATGAAATTGCGGGCCATTATCTTCTGATTAAGCAGAATCGCCAGCGCCAGCGCGACAATCATGGTGAACGGTACTACGCCAATAGTGTAAACAATGGTATTCCATAATGCTTTGTGAAATGTTGTATCTCTGATCAGCCGGGTGAAATTGTCCAGCCCGATAAACTTCATTGGATTGGCCCCGTCCCATTTCACAAAAGCAAGGATAAAGGCAAAAAACATAGGTACCAGCGTAAACAGGGCAAATCCGATAAAGTTCGGCGCAATGAAGCTGTAAGCTACCAGGTTTTCCCGGACACCTTTTGACAAATGACGTTTAGGGATCTTTTTTGTACCCAATATGGTTTCGTTCTGCATTCTTTCTCCTCCAAACCTTCTAAAACTTCCCCACAAATCTATACGCTTTAATATAAAAGGCGGGCTTTCACCCGCCCTTAGAACCGGCTCTCTTAAGGTTAATTATTCAAGAGCTGCTGTACGCGAGCATTCATATCATCCAAACCTTCGTCAATCGAAGCATTTTTAGTCATAATATTGTCATGCGCTTCATTCAAAATAACTTCGATGTCCGCGCTCTTTTCATGCATAGGCATTTCCAGATAAGTCTTAACAGTAGTCAGTGCCGCTTTGCTGTTCTCATCCGCAGGGAAGCCCTCGATGGAAGTAATGGAATTGATAACTTCATCATTCTTAATCGCTGGAATGGTTCCGGTGGAAGCAATAACTTTAGCGCCTTCTTCACCAGTCACGAATTTCATGAAATCAAGTGCTGCTTCTTTATGTTTGGATTTCTGATTTACAGCCAGAGAAGTAATTGTACCCAGGGTTGTACCGGCTTCCACACCATCCGGATGAGGGTATTTCGCAATGCCCCAGTTAGCCGATTGGGACTCGCCGCTCTTCACTTTCTCAATCTGTGTAGCGATAAACCAGCTGCCCATGTTCATAGTAGCAACGGAATTATTGTAGAATACGCCAGAATAGTGCGTGCTTGAAGTCTTCAGTGTGGCGTAATCCATTACGATGCCGTCTTCCTGTTCTTTCAGGATCCGCTCATAGGTTGGCTTCAAGAAATCGTAGTTTCCGTCAACAACAGTGTTCTTGCCGTCCAGAATACCGAACAGTTGAACCGCACTACGCCAAGTATGGTAGTGAGCTCCGTACACTTTTTCAGAACCGCTGCCAGAAGTCATTTTTCTGGCCAACTCATCATATTGCTCGAATGTCATATCATTGCTTGGATATTCCACTCCTGCTTTGTCGAACAAATCTTTATTGTAGTAGAGAATCCAGAAATCGCTGCGAAAAGGAAGCGCATACACCTCATCGTTCACTTCGATTTGTTCTACAGTACCTCCATATACCGAAGGATCAATAGCGTTGCCACTCATAAAGCTTTTAAGCGGCTCCAGGTGATTCTGTTTCACAAGGTTCGAGTAGCCCGGAATATCTTTAATTGTAAGTACGTCCAGATCTGCGCCACCGGACAGTTGTGTGCTTAACATGGTCATATAGTCCGTCGACCCCAGATCGACATATTCGATCGTTACATTCGGATGCTCAGCTTTGTAGGCATCGATCAGTGGCTTGTAGTAAGCGGTAGCTTCCCAATCCCACAAGGCCCATTTCAAAGTCACAGGCTCCTGGCTCGGTTCAGCGGAAGCGTTTGCAGAATTCCCCGTTGCTGGAGCTGTCGTTGCAGCAGCACCTTCGTTGTTGTTATTACCAGAACATCCAGCCAGCAGACTCATGGAGAATACTGTGGCGAGGGTTATGCCATAGAATCTTTTCAGTTTCATTTAAATATCCCCTTTTCTTCTGATTGTGTAACTACGATCGGCTCTTCTGAGCTTAGTTCAAAGTTTATAGCTTTTTCCGCAAGAATGGCATGCATTATCAAACAAAGTTCATTCACTTTTCTGTGCTCTTCTTCCCTGCTCGGGTTCAAACCTGTAATTTTCTATCTAAAACATGTAAAATATTCAGCTTATGTACCTCCCCCTGTATCGGAACGCAGGAATATGCTATGGTATATGAAAACGCTTTATATGTTTTCACATTTTGTAGAGGAGTGTTAAATACGGTAAGAAAATCCACCATTAAAAGTCGCATTATTCTGCTCATGGCCGTATTCGCACTGCTGATAGCGTCGCTGCTGTCTTTTTTTAGCTATGAATTAATTACTTATTATCAGCGTAAAACAACCATCCAGGCGACCGAGTTCAATCTGCAGCTGGTATCTCATATTATTGAACAGGATTTGATTGATCTGTCATCGCTGGCGATGACCTGCAGCACTAACTCTTCTACTAATACCCTGATCACAGACTACTTCAGCTCACCTAAGGCTAGCTCTAAGGAAGCAGTTAATGTATTCAACTCGATGCAGCAGGACTTCCTGAACAACCGCTCCAACAGCTATGCCCGCCGTCTGATTGTTACGGATAGCAACGGAAAGTTTCTGCAGGTGGATAAAACCGGCACCTCTGTTCCGCTTACCATACACAATATCGGTCAAATTACCGGCCTTAGCAACGATGCCGAGGAGAAATGGGACCGGGTGATCAAGGACCCGCTCTCCAACACGAACGGAATTCCTTTTGTTTTTCCTATTTACGGCAAAGGAGCTTCCCGCGTTGGAACAGTGTACCTGTTAGCGAATACAACTGTTATTACCGACAAGCTGAAAGGGTACTCCCTGCCGAAGAATTCCCGGCTGCTGCTGACGCTCGGCAATCATCATTATCAGCTCATCGGCGATCAGGTCATCGCCATTGCAGAGCCGTATGAACCGGTGGCCTATACCAATGATAAACCTGTCGGTCCGCAAACCGAGCTGTCCATGGTCAAGCTGGCGGACGAGAAAGAGAGCCATATCGTGGTATCTTATCCCGTACGCAGCGGAGTCATTCTGTCACAGACTTTATCCAATGACCTGTTCGCTCCCAAGACAAATATATGGATTCTGGTTATGCTCGGCGTCTGTCTCCTGGTTATTGTCTTAAGCGCTATCATTACGCTGTATCTGACCCGTACCATCAGTCTTCCGGTGGAAAAACTGAAGAAGCGGATTGATAAGATCGCCCAGGGCAATTTCCTGCTGGACCGCAATATCGAATGGAACAGCGAGCTTGGCGATGTCGGACGGGGTATTAACCGCCTGTCCCAAGATATCGTAGCGCTTATGGACAGCCGGCTCGCTGACGAGAAACAGAAGCAGGAGCTGGAATACCGGATGCTGCAGAGTCAGATCAATCCCCATTTCCTGTACAACACACTGAATTCGATCAAATGGATGGCTACAATTCAGAATGCTACCGGCATCGCAGAAATGACCACTTCACTATCTAGACTGCTGCGCAGCATCGCCAAAGACAACCGTAGACTGATGCCCCTGAAGGATGAGCTGAGCCTGCTGGATGATTATTTTCTGATTCAGAAATACCGCTATGGCAGTACGGTCTCTATGGTAAAGGAGATTGACAACGAGGAACTGCTAACCGGCCTAATTCCACGATTCACGCTCCAGCCCCTGGTCGAGAACGCCATCTTCCATGGCATTGAGCCCAAAGGCAGAGGAGAAATTCTCATTAAGGTGGCAAAAAGTGGATTCGCCGATATTCTAGTTACGATTGAAGACAACGGTGTAGGGATGAAGGAAGAAGAAATCTCCACGATTCTGTCGAATCCAGGTGACGGAAGCAAAGAAATGCCCGAGAATATTGGACTCCGCAGCGTAAATGAACGTTTGCGCCTGGCATTTGGGGATAATTACGGTCTTTCGATTGAGAGTGAGTCGGGCCAATATACCCGGATGAAGATTCTTCTGCCGTTCCTGCAAAAGGAATAGAGTAGCATACCAAGCAAGGATGTGATGGAATTGATCAAGTTGTTAATCGCTGATGACGAGGCGCTGGTCTGTATCGGCTTGCAGTCCATGCTGAAGTGGGAGCAATATAATATAGAAATTGTCGGCATTGCACACAACGGGGCTCAAGAGGAAGAAATGATTGACACCCTCCGTCCTGACATTGTAATCAGCGATATAAAAATGCCAATTAAAAGCGGCTTAGAAGTTGCCAATGCGGTACGCAAAAAACACGGCCGGCTTCCGCTGTTTATCATCTTAACAAGCTACGAGGAATTCGAATACGCACGTGGAGCGATTGAAGTGCAAGCCACAGATTATCTAGTGAAGCTGGAACTGACACCAGAGGCACTTGATGCCTCCATTCGGAAAGCAATTTCCCAATTGGAGGCTTTTCAAACCCTAGACAGCTATCCCATGCTTGCTCATAGAGGCAATCTACAAGCCCAACGCGATAAATTTTTCATCCGCCTGTTCAATAACTTATTCGCAAATAAAAACCAGTACCTTCTGCAGAGAGATGATTTAAACCTTGAGCTCAAGGAACCTGCTTATCTAGTCTGCACTTGCCGTATTTTGGGACCAGACAGTGTCCCGCCCCGCGGCGATAAAATGGTTGCTCTGTGCTCAAGTACCGTCCAAATGGCCAAAGATACGCTTACTTCCATAAGACCTTGTTATGTGACCAGTCTGGACTTGCGCAATTTTGCTGTAACCCTGCCCGTCAACGGGACGGATTCACGGCAATGGATGCCTGAGATTGAAATGCTATTGACCCATATGGCCTCCATACTCCATAACTACTTCAATGTAAGGATCATCGGCGCGATCGGCTTTGCGGTCGAGGATCCTTATTTGCTGCGGGAAAGCTACCTCGCTGCGCGAAAAGCGCTTCCTGCTGCGGTTAAAGCACAGTCGTTTGTGTTTTTTGCCGAAGGAGAGTCGCTGGAGCAGGATCATCTGTTGTTTGATTTCTCCGAATTGCGTACAGAGATCCGCCGTGCTTTTGAAGAAATGGATACCCAAGCTTTATACGCCATTATCTCCAAAATGATCGAAATCTTCGACGGCCGGGCCGACCTGCTGGTTCCCGCCACTGATGCCGCCTGCAACATTCTGTATATGGCCACTTCACTACTTGCAGACGGTGAGAATATTGTGGAGCAAATTTTCGAAAATGAACCGGAGGGCTACCGGGCTATCTACCAGATGCATACGATTGAAGAGATCGCCGGCTGGCTGATCCAGTTCAGGGACGGTTGCTCGGACATCCTCTCTACCCGCAGACAAAGCTACAAGGAGCAGCTCGTCAAAAATGTCCAAGAGTATATTAAACGAAATCTCGGAACTAAGCTCTCGCTCAATCAAGTGGCGGATGTCTTCAATTTCAGTCCCAACTATCTGAGCCACCTTTTCTCCAAGGTTGCCAAGGTCAACTATGTGGAATATATCACGGAGATCAAAATCACGACAGCCAAAGAAATGATGGCACGCGGGGAAGGTCGCATCTACGAAATCTCACAGAAGCTGGGATATGAGAGTGCCTTCTATTTCAGCAAGGTCTTCAAAAAGGTAACCGGAATTTCCCCCAGAGAATACATGCAGCAACTTAAAGCAGATTCACCGCCTGACCGAAGCCTCGGAGTAAACAACCGTTCTTGAGATCAAGAGATTATTAAGAATAACCCCACTTCGCAAAAATAAAGCCAATAAATCTGCAAGGAGCAGGCTCTGTTCCTTGCAGATTTATTGGCTTGCCATCACCCTCAGCAGCATCCCAAAGTATCACCCTTACTCCTGCAAATTTTTTTATTTTTATTTTTAAACTAGCAAAATACTAATACTCCGGTCTTTCTGCCCTAAAAGCCTGCCAAAAAACCGCTTACGAGACACTTTCCCAGCTATTAAGACGGCTGTTCCCATATTGACTTTTCAACATATAGTAATTAAAATAAACAACGCACACTAAATATAGTATAGATACAATTTTTCAGTATTTAAAGCTTATCCATTCAGTTTTCATACTATTTTCAATAGTTTTTAATATTTACAGGGGGACAGACACCATGCTAGTCGCGTATGATTCAAAAACAGGAAATGTCAGACGCTTCATCAGCAAACTTAAGTTGCCGGCTGTGCAGATTGAGGAGCATATGACGATTGACGAGCCCTATGTGCTTATTACATATACCACCGGCTTTGGACAGATTCCAGAAAAGGTGTCTACTTTCTTGAAGAACAATAATGCCAATCTGAAAGGCATCGCCGCCAGCGGCAATAAGAACTGGGGCGAGCTGTTCGCGCACAGCGCGGACTTGATTGCAGATCGGTATAACGTGCCCGTTATCGGTAAATTTGAGTTATCGGGTACATTTGGCGATGTAGAACGGATTAAACAGGAGGTGAGCCGGGTTGCGGCATATTGAATTAAACAACATGTTGATGAAGAGAGACGAAAGTGGCTTCTTTCAGTTAGACAAAGATCTTGAGGCAGTAGCCGAATTTATGCGGGATGTAGAGCGCCGGAGTCTGGCTTTTGCGAATACAAAAGCCAAGGTTGATTATATGATTGAACAGGATTTCTACGAGAATTTTTACGAACAGTACAGCACGGCGGAGATTGAAGAAGTCTACCAGATTACCCACGCCTACAACTTCAGTTTTCCATCTTATATGGCAGCTTCGAAGTTCTACACGGATTACGCTGTAAAAACCAATGACCGCAAACAATATCTGGAGCATTACCCGGACCGTGTGGCGGCAGTCGCCCTTCACCTGGGACGCGGCAACGCCGATACTGCCGGGGTACTTGCCCGTTCGATGATGGAACAGCGCCTACAACCTGCGACCCCAACCTTCTTAAATGCCGGTAAGAGCCGGCGTGGTGAGCTCGTCTCCTGCTTCCTAATCGAAATGGACGACTCGCTCAATTCCATCAACTATGTGCTGAATACCTGCATGCAGTTGTCGAAGATCGGTGGCGGTGTGGCCGTCAACCTATCCAAGCTACGCTCCCGTGGTGAAACTATCAAGGGTGTTGAGGATGCTGCGAAGGGAATTATACCTGTACTCAAGCTGATGGAAGACGGCTTCTCCTATGCAGATCAGATGGGTCAGCGTAAAGGATCAGGAGCAGCCTATTACAACATTTTTGGCTGGGACGTTCTGGAATTCCTCGACAGCAAGAAGATCAACGCCGACGAAAAAACAAGACTCAAAACCCTGTCCATCGGCCTGATTATTCCGAACCGCTTTTATAAGCTGGCGAAGGACAATGAAGCGCTGCATGTATTTGCTCCTTACAGTGTGTACAAAGCCTACGGAACGCATCTCGACGATATGGATCTGGATGACATGTATGATAAGCTGCTGGCCGATCCACGTGTCAAAAAGAAGAAAGCTATGAGCGCACGGGATATGCTGACCAAAATTGCCATGATCCAGCTGGAATCTGGCTATCCATATATCATGAACAAGAGCAATGCCAATGCGGCCCATGCCCTGAAAAACGTCGGACAGATCAAAATGTCCAACCTTTGTACTGAAATCTTCCAGCTGCAGGAGACCTCAGAGATTGCCGACTACGGACAGGAGAGTACAATCCGCCGCGATGTAAGCTGCAATCTGGCTTCCTTGAACATTGTTAACGTGATGGAACATGGCAAAATCCGTGAATCCGTACATGAGGGCATGATCGCCCTGACCGCTGTTAGCGATATGACCAGTATTTCCAATGCCCCAGGCGTAGCCAAAGCAAACAAGGAAATGCACTCTGTCGGTCTTGGCGTCATGAATCTGCACGGCTATCTGGCTAAGAACAACATTGCTTATGAAAGCGAGCAGGCCCGCGATTTTGCCCGGACCTTCTTTATGACCATGAATTTCCACTCGCTGGAG
Organism: Paenibacillus sp. FSL L8-0333; assembly: GCF_037965665.1. Lineage (NCBI taxonomy): Bacteria > Bacillati > Bacillota > Bacilli > Caryophanales > Paenibacillaceae > Paenibacillus > Paenibacillus sp. FSL L8-0333. The sequence goes on along the minus strand of NZ_CP150186.1, from coordinate 1,551,803 downwards.
AAAAGCATGGAAATCGCTGCCGCGACGGGCCGATCTTTCCATGGATTTGAGGCTTCTGATTATGCTACGGGAGCTTATTTTGAGCGTTACCTGACTACCGATTACCGTCCGGTTACCCCAAGGGTACAAGAGTTATTCGGAGATATTTATATCCCATCCCCAGCTGACTGGGAACAATTGCGGGATGCGGTAAAAGCAAATGGCCTATACCATGCTTACCGTTTGGCGATTGCGCCAACGGCCAGCATTTCCTATATCCAAAACGCCACTTCAAGCGTTATGCCGATTGTTGAGCAGATTGAGACTCGGACTTATGCTAATTCAACTACTTATTATCCGATGCCGTACCTGCGGCCGGACAATGTGTTTTTCTATAAATCGGCTTACCAGATGGACCAGTTCAAGGTAATCGATCTGATCGCGGAAATTCAGCCCCATATCGACCAAGGTATCTCGACCGTTCTGCATGTTAACAGTGATGTTTCCACCAGAGAACTGGCCCGCTCCTACCTGTATGCGGCGCATAAAGGCTTGAAGTCGCTGTATTACACCCGGACCAAAAAGCTGTCTGTCGAGGAATGCCTCACCTGCTCGATCTAAAAGGAAGGCTATAGCCGCAGAAAAGGAGATTGCAATATTATGACCGCTATCCAAGCCGTTAACTGGAACCGTCCCGACGACGATTTCTCATTGATGTTCTGGAATCAGAACATTATGCAATTCTGGACGGACGATGAAATTCCATTATCCGATGATAAAATGTCCTGGCTCACGCTCAGTGAGCAAGAAAAGGACTCCTATATGAAGGTGCTGGGCGGTCTGACACTGCTGGATACGATTCAAGGCGGAGTCGGAATGCCGCAGATTATGGAGCATGTCGAAGGCCTTCAACGTAAAGCCGTACTGGGCTTCATGGGCATGATGGAACAAATTCACGCCAAATCGTACAGCAGTATTTTCACCACTTTGTCCTCTACAGAGGAGATCGACAGTGTATTCCGCTGGGTAGAAGAGAACCCCTTCCTCCAGTTCAAAGCGGAGACCATATCACAATATTACAAAAACATAGACTCACCTAAAGACCTGTACCTTGCCATGGCAGCCTCCGTCCTGCTCGAGAGCTACTTGTTCTACAGTGGTTTCTTCTATCCCCTATATCTGGCTGGGCAGGGCAAAATGACTTGCAGCGGTGAGATCATCGACCTTATTCTACGGGATGAGAGCATCCATGGGGTATATGTCGGCGTGCTGGCACAAGAGATCTTTGACGGGCTCCCAGAAGACGAGCAACGCGAACTTCACCATACGCTGGTAGAATTGCTTCGACTGCTGCATGAGAATGAAGAGCGTTATACCGAGCAGATCTATGCCCCTATCGGATTGGTGGACGAGGTTAAGACTTTCCTAAGATACAATGCCAATAAAGCGATGATGAATCTGGGCCATGATCCGCTATTTGACGAGGAAGAGATCAACCCGATTGTTCAGAACGGGATCAGCACCCACACCAAGCAGCATGACTTCTTCTCGAAGAAAGGCAACGGATATGTCCGGGCGCTTAATGTGGAGCCACTGAAGGATGAAGATTTTCAATTTTAAATAAAATCATCAGAGGTTGTTGTATCTAATAGATGCCAGCTCAAGTGTATTATATTATTTACAATAAATGTTTCATGTCTAAATTAAATAACCTTAGTCCAGTAGGCTTTCGGACTAAGGTTATTTATAATGGTTCAACTTTTAAATTCTCCTTAATTTTATGGACCCAAGCTGGGAGAGGATCAACCTGATATTTTATAGAGCAATACCCTGCTTCCAAAACAATTTCTCCATCCGACTTACTGTTGTCGATAACAATCAAATGATCAATAAGGTACAAATTAGAAAGTAAGTTTTGAATTGATGTTGTATGTCTTCTAATAATATCCTCAGTTGGAATATCGTGGCCACCATTTCGAACGCGCAAAGCAACCCGTTCGATATTTAGCTGATAATCACCAAGTCCTACAAAGAACATAGTTGTCTCAAAACCGCTTTCCTTAGCACTCTGCATGAGTCGAATTACATTTCCACCGGCCAATGTTGTCTCTATTGTGAAATCACGCCTATTGTCTATACAGTTCCTAGCTAGTCTTATCGCCTCTTTACCTGCGGATATCTTCCGACGGTTTGGATCATCGGGATCAATGCGGCGAGCTAAAGCATCAGGATCGATATTCACACTAATTCCAAGTCGATCTACAATCAAATTCCTAATTGTACTTTTCCCGCTGCCATTATTCCCAGCAAATACATACATCATCGCAGAGGGCTCACTCATGAGATGTCTCCTGATTATCTATAGGTACGATCACACCATTTGGATATTCCTTAACAATCAAACCATTTTTCGTTTTATATACAATGTAAGTTCCGTTTGCTTTTGCATCCAACTTGGCTCGTTCGCCTGTAAGCTTGATTAATTTATGCAAATCTTGAACAAGATTCATAACCATTCACCTTCCATCCTGTAGGCATTCTTATCATCATTATAGCATACTCTTTTTGGATTAAACTCTAGCCGAATAAACCTCTTCAAACAAAACAAGCTTGCTCTACTGGCTATTCATATCCATAGTATCTCCACTATATAGGCATAAGTTTTCCAAAGAAAAACAAAAAGTGCGGAGAAAGCTCTCCGCACTTTTTGCTAACTCTATTTATTAGATTATTGCAATTTTTTCAGTACTGTTCTAGCTTCTTCATAGGTATCGTAAGCATCAGCAAAATCTCTGCCAAAAATACGTTTCAATTGCATTTTCCAAATTGGGTTTTTAGTTACATAAGCCCATCCTGCTTGACCAGCTGCTTTCGCCATCTCACCTGTTGGAGCCAACATTGCTGCAACTTCAGGAGAAAGTACACTTGCAGATTCAGTTACATCAGTTGTACCCGTAAATTTAGGACTAACAAGCTTCATGATATTCTCAAAATCTTTCAAGTATCCTGGAACATCCTCAGCAGAAAAATCGATAGATACTACATCGATGTGGTTTTCACTTTTGTTGTATTTAATTGTGTATGACATAATTGTATTCCTCCAAGTTTTAATAGTTATTTTTTAATAATAGAAAGTAATGTATGTAACTCCAACAGACAAAAAAATTTCTGCCCAGGCTTTTCAGTAACTTCTACTTTTGGCAACTGGGTTTGGAACAAACTGCCTTGTTTAAATGATGCCATATCGTTACAATCAATAGTTAATGACATCTATTTCCTGTATCGTTTTATTGCAACATCCTTTCTAATATATTTTAACTCATACCTATTACCTATATTATTATCGACAAATTTCTTTTTTTATTTATATTAAAATACAAATTTCTACAAATTCCAACATATCGATGGTTATATTTGCCTTAATTTCATTCACACTTGTGTAATTCCGTTATCATTTAGAAACAACTAAAAAAGGCTCTGCGTGCGCCTTCCAACTCCAGTCCATTCATCCTACAGGATTTTCGAACAGGAATACGCCGCAAAGCCTTCGATACTAGATGCTTATATAAGTAAATTAATCCGACTAATTACTTAGTTGCGGAGTAGCCCCCGTCAATCACATGTGCTGTACCTGTAATAAATGAAGCCTCATCACTTAGAAGGAAACATGCAAAAGCAGCTACTTCCTCAGGCGTACCATATCTGCCCAAAGCCGTTCCAGAAGCGATAAGAGATTGAAGCATCTCTACATCATCAGACAACAGCTTTTCGTATCTGTTCATGGTTGGTGTAGGGATAGGACCAGGGCAAATAGCATTTACTCTGATATTACGGTGACCCACTTCTTTAGCAACCGATTTAGTCATGCCCACAATGGCGTGTTTACTTGCTGAATAAGCTGCATCATTTGCCATCCCAATAAAAATACCATGCAAGGAGGAACAGTTTAGAACGGAAGCACCGGATTTCATATGTGGTAATGCATAATGCAACATGTAGAATTGGCCATTAAGATTTGTCTGAATCACCTTTTGAAACAATATCGGATCATATTCTGTAACATCCGCATTATCTCCTGTAATTGCTGAGTTATTATAAAGGCAATCAATCTTTCCATAAGCTGCTAAGGTTTGATCTACGATATTTTTGCAGTCTGCTTCAACTGAAACGTCTGACCGCACAAACAGCGCTTCTCCACCTAAAGCTTTGATTTCTTCGACTGTGTTAGCGCCAGCATCTGATCGATTGGCAACTACTACAGTACCACCCTCTCTTGCTACTCTCAATGCTGTAGCTTTTCCGATTCCGGTACCAGCACCCGTAATAATAACTACTTTGTTTTCAAATCTGTTGCTACTCATTATGCGCACCACTTTCTTATGTCTTTTTCAGGAAGAGGATTTGAACCTCATAGACCCTAATGTCACCTGATACAATGTGGATTGGAACATTTTTGCAGAAAAATCGACAAAATTATCCTCTATATGACAACTTTATTGTATTTAATTGTATATAGCAATCAATATTTTAATCTACTTTTCCAACAATTGAGAATTTGGTTTTGATCGTCATAAAAAATACACCCCTTAGAATTTCATCAGATAAACTAGAAGTTTTATCCAATGTTAATCTAAGAGGTGTAATAAACCTCTACCTAACTCCACGAACTGGGACGTCGATTCGAACTTGACCTCCACCCGTCAGGGGAGAATTGCTAATATGCAGACTGCCCTGATGCTGCCTGACAATGGTGTCGGCAATATAAAGTCCCAATCCATAGTGACTTTTGGAGGTACGGCTACTGTCCCCTCGATAAAACTGCTTAACTGCAGATTGGAGTCCTTCACTCGTAAATCCTGATCCACTGTCTGCTACCGTTATACTCCACCAATCTTGTTTTGCCTCAACCTGCAAATAAATCACACTCTCATACGGGGAATACTCTACCGCATTAGCGAGTACATTCATCACAGCCCGATGAAGTAGTTCATTGTCTATCAACACCTCAGGGGGCAGATTATTGTCCTGGTGGAATTCTATCCGAAGATGCTTAGGGACAACCAACGCATCTAACTGCGTACGAATTTGCTGGATAAAAGCTTCCGTTCTAACCCATTTAGAGCGGGGAGAAATTTGTTTCCTCGTATTAGAAATCTCAATAAGTGTTGCCATGTATTGTTCGATTTGATCCGCATTTTTGGAAATATACCCTATATATTCTTGCTGATTCTCCGCTAAATCTGAGTCTATCAGCAAATCCGCATTTCCTTGAATAATCGTAAGAGGAGTCTTAATGTCGTGGGCAAGCGCAGAAATCTGCTCTTTTTTCATTTGTTCCAAATTCCATTGCTGTTCTAGCGACTTTTTCAATTCCTCTCTCAGCTGTTCCAGGGATGATAGCACCTCATCAATTTCACTGACCCCAGAATACACGACAGTAAAATCCAAATTCTTAGCTTCAATGTGATGTGCAGCTTCTTGCAAGGAAGCCATTTTTTGACTCAGTCTTCGAGCGAAAAATCCAGAAATCAGAATAACTTCCAGTAACATCAGAACTACAAAAAACAGCAATAACGTTAATTGCGGATTAGGCAGCGTGTTATGCAGAAAATTCGAGGTGAACTGCGGTACGATTGCATATTGCAGTACGATAACCTCATGCTCCCGCTCAATCACATCGGTGCAGTTTGTACCCATGAGATTACAACTGCTTTGATTCTTCTGCAATATATCTAGAGCGCGTTCTTTAGGAATATTTCCTGAAATATAGTTCTTTTGCTGATCCAATACCGCATGTTCCGCTCCCCAAGGGATCATTTCTTGCGTAATTTCTGGCGCACGCTGCAAAACATCCCAAGACTTTGCAATGGATTGCTCAGTATGGTTTGCTGGAACAATCATTCCATACTGCATTAAGAGAGTAAATACCCCTAAACACAGAAATGCCAATAATAGAGTACACGCACCTAATGATAATAAATATTGAATGAAGACTGTACGGAGCCGTATTCGTTTCACACCCATTTGTAACCTATCCCCCAAACGGTTTCAATCGGTGAAACCTCCCTCGCACTCAGCTTACTGCGGATATTTTTTACATGTTCTGTAATAGTTGAGCTATCGCTTTCTCTGTCATAGCCATAAACCGATTCATAAATTTGTTCTTTGGAAAAAACCTGACCTTTATTTCTAGCAAGAAATTCACATATCTGATATTCACTTTTAGTGAGATTTATTTTCTCTTTATCAATAGAAATCTCCTTTGCCGAGAGATTGAATTTCACTCCAGATGCGCTTAACATATGATTTTTCCCTCGATTCTCACGCCGCAAATGAGCGTTAACCCGAGCCTTCAACTCGCCTGCGCGAAAAGGCTTCACGATATAGTCATCTGCCCCTACACTAAGTCCAAACATAATATCTGTCTCCATTGATTTAGCTGTTAGAAACAGAATCGGACAGTCTACGATATCCCTGATTTGAGTACAGAGCTCAAAACCATCGATATCTGGCATCATCACGTCCAACAGGATTAAATCAAATGTCGAGTACTCGTTCAAAGGCATATGTCGTGCACTTGTTTTTACCGTAACCCTATGGTGATCTTTGCTAAGAATATTATTTACTAGCGCCAAAATATCAGGTTCATCATCTATTATTAAAATATTAGCCAGTGACCTCACTCCTATTTATTCATATGATTTCCTACCCTGAAAGTAATGAAACCATGTCAAGCCTAACATTGCCATTATCATTGTACTAATAAGTATAGCAGGTACGGAATGAAGAAGTTGCAGCTTCAATACTTCCGTTTCAATGAACCCGTTGGGTTGTGCATAAAACAAGGGAAGTTGAATCATCCGCATCGACCAGGCCCACGGTATGTATAACCACACTTTATCTCCTACAATGGTTCCACCTACGATGGCTGCAATTAGCGTACCTGCACTACCCACCGTTAGAGAAAGTCCCAAACCTCCAGCATAACTTAAGATGAGATGAAAGATCATTAAGATTAGAGCAGTGCCTACTACCCAACAAGCTCCTTGCCAGAATATTAGATATTGTATCTGCTCTATATGCAAAATTTGTTTCATGCCCAGTATTAGAATTGATGTTGAACCGAATACGATCCATATCATCGCCAAGATTATGAACCCGAGTTTTCTTATATAACACTTCGGACGTGAAAGAGCACTTAATAGATTATAGAATCCCCCTGCCCCCTCCTCTAAACCACTCATTAAAGCAGAGAATAATCCTATCCCAACAGGCAACCCAAAGGCTATTAATGAAAAATAACCATCATAGATGTGAAACTGATCCGCACGCTGTGAAAAATACCAAAGTACCATCATCGGATATAGAACAGGAACAAGGAATATCAACCAACGAATTGCAGTGTGCTTAGTCATCAACCATTCAGCTTGTAATAGCCGAAGTATCACCATCTCTATCGCACCTCTCTTCTACTAAACCAGCAGCTAGTTAAGGTGAGGGTTACCAAAAAGAATACAAGCGACACCACAATTCCAGGTAAAATAACCGAAGAGTCTCTTAGAGCATCCTGTGCTGAAAGAGCCACACCATTTGGACGTACACCAACAATGGGACACATTAACCTTAAAGCCCAACTCCACGGAACATAAATCCATGAAGGTTGATCCGCTGCTAGTACACTCACAATCATCCCAAACAGACCTGCAAGAATAGATACTACAGACCCAAATTGTTCAGCTAAGAATAGATAGATTGGAATCATCCCCAAAGAGGTCAACCAAACAACCATAGCGGCTGTTGTAATTTCAGATAAGGGTGCTGCACCCAAAGGAAACAAAAGACCAGATAGGTACATTACTGCAATAAGGAGCAGCGAAGACAACAGCAAATAATATGACACCACAATAATTTTACTGAGCCAAAGTTTAACGATGCTAATTCCGTGACTGCTTAAGCTGCGGTATCCTCCAGCCTTACGATCCTTGTTATTCGATAGTGTAGACAACAAAGCAGATCCTATGGTCATGAATAACAGCGGCCACCAATTAAAGACCATTTCCATAAAATAGTGGTCTTCAGTTTGCAGGTTCTGTTGTGTGAAAAATGAAAATAGAAGAAAAAACAGTGGCACCACGACAATCAATTTTCGCGAAAATGTTCGTTTGAATTTAATATTTTCGGATAAAAGATAGTGGATCATCTGGTTACCTCCTGTCTGTTCCGACTCACGACTTCCATGAACAATTTCTCCAAATCATCACCAGGAAATATTGCATTCTGATACCCTAGAACACCATTACTAATGATTCCAATATGATCGGCAATTTGCTCCACCTCATGAAGAATATGACTCGATAAAATAACTGTAATCCCTTGTGCAGGAAATGAGCGTATAAGCTTACGTAATTCCTGAATTCCAATCGGGTCAAGCCCATTTGTCGGTTCATCCAGAATCAAGAGTCTAGGTTGATTTAACAAGGCGATCGCAATCCCGAGACGTTGCTTCATGCCCATAGAGAATTGTCCCGCTCTTTTTTTGCCTGTTGTTGTTAAATCAACAATTTCAAGAACTTCCCGAATCCGAGAATCCGGTAAGTTTAATATTGTCGTGTGTACCCTCAAATTTTGGACAGCAGTCAGATTCCCATAAAGTGGCGGGGACTCAATCAGCGCTCCAATGTGTAGTAAATCCTTACGTGTCCATGGATGACCGTCAAATAAAATTTGTCCTGACGTCGCTCGAAGTATTCCTGTTATCATTTTTAGAGTCGTCGATTTACCTGCGCCGTTTGGGCCTAACAGTCCATAAATCGAATTAGTTTTTACGGTTATGCTGATATCGTTAACCGCATGCTGCCCCCTGAAATTCTTGCATAAATTATTAGTTTGTAAAATATACTCTCCCATCCTTTATCATCCTCTCATTTGCTATACGTTGATCATATATAGCAAATCTAAGGACTTTATAAGGTTTTACTGAGCTCAAATTATACGGGATTATAACGAGCATAAAAAAGCTCGGTTCAAATTTAACGTTGAACCGAGCCTGGAATATTTATCATCTAATACATGAACTTCAAATATTGCAAAAAAATCATGCTCTGCGAATTGTAAATTCAAAATCCATATCTAAGGACGGATTGATTTGATATTCATCAAGAACTGGAGCTCCCCAGCTGTCATCCCCGCCTACGCCCATTTGACGTCCAGCAATGGTAACAACGGTATAGTGAACGTTCGGCAGCTCATAATGATGTGTCGCATTCTCCAGCTCCATTGCCGAGTAAGGCGAGATATTGGCTTCAACAGGGGCTGCAGCTGATGCAGATATTATAATGCCTTGGCCATAATCATTCATTATGGATACTTCGCGCACACCTGTGCGGTTGCCCGATTCCTGCGGCACCAAATAGGACGACACATTATCCACCGCATGATTCTGGAAGCGACACAATCTCGCCCCACACGCACGGTCGATATAATTTTCTTCCGGCCCATTTGCATACCAATTCAGCTGATGATAATCCGCTGGCACCTTAAAGCTTAAAGCGAAGAGCGGAAGCTTTGGTAAACCCGCTGCTCCATGGTAGCTTGATTTCACCTTTATGCTTCCATCGGAGAACACTGTGTAAGTTACACTTACCCGTACTCCCTCTGATACACTAAGCTTATACACGTAAGTCACCGTCGCACGGTCCTTCTCCTCCACGAGCTCGAAGCTTAACGTTCTACGGGTCAAGCTTGCTGCATACCAAGGGGAAGAGTCAAAATGCATTCCCGCCCCCTTGTCATTGTCTGTCATTGCTCTCCAGAAGAGCGGTGCCGGCGGTGAAGAGATCATTTCCTGCCCTGAATATTTAACAGAAATTAATGTACCCGCCTGCTTTGAGAACATTACGGAGAAGTCACGACCATGTACGCCAATATTCACATCTCCTTCAACCACGCGAAAATCATTCACGACAGATGTTATCTTAGCATCTGTTAAAGACTCCTCGGCTGACGTATTTGCCACTTGAAAAACATGCTGGCCAAAAGCGATTTCATAACCGCTATTCGCCCATAAAGAATCTTCCTTCAGGACAAGTGAAACATCCAAGCTATACTCGCCAGGCTGATTCTTAATATCGGGTAGATCAACTTCTACATATTTTTCCTCGCCCGGATTAACCTGAGCGAAGACAGTTCCACGCTGGATGACCCTACCCTCATAGTTCAGAGCGTATTGTAATTCATAAGCATCCAAGCCCACAAATAAGTTTTCATTTCTGATTGTAAAACCCTGACTGTCCGGGAGCAGCTTGAAGTTCTGATACAGAAATTTCACTTCCTGCATTTTTGGCGACCATCTCCGATCCGCGTACACAATTCCGTTACCGGAGAAGTTGTAGTCGGTTGAACGGTCATCGAAGTCTCCTCCATAAGCCATGAAGGGCTTACCGTATCGATCATTTTTCACAATCACCTGATCCATATAATCCCAGATAAATCCACCCTGATACATTGGATACTTCTGCTCTAGCTCTGTGTATTTATGCAACCCCCCGACGGAATTGCCCATCGCATGCATGTATTCACAGCTAATATATGGTTTTAGCGGATCTTCTGTTAAATACCTTTCGATATCTGCTGCTTTCGCATACATCCGGCTCTCCATATCGCTCGAATCATCATATTCACGGTTATGGAACACCCCTTCGTAATGAACCAACCGAGTAGGGTCCTTCTCTCGAAAATAATTGGCTACGTTCAGGATTACTTCTCCTGCAAAAGATTCGTTCCCACAAGACCAAATTAGAATGGAGGGATGGTTTTTGTCTCTCTCCACCATGGAAATCGCACGATCTATCACGATATCCTGCCATTCAGGCTTATTGCCGGGGATGTTCCAAGACGGCTCAACTGCCCCCATTTTCTGCCATGATCCATGCGACTCTAAATTCATCTCGTCAATGACATAGACTCCGTATTCATCACACAACTCATACCACAGTGTCATATTCGGATAGTGCGAGGTCCGAACCGCGTTGATGTTCGCCTGCTTCAAGGTTTTTATGTCCCACAGCATATCTTCTTTTGTAATACTGCGTCCAAAGCGCGGATTAAACTCATGCCGGTTAACGCCTTTAAATACAATACGTTTGCCGTTTAAGTGCATAATCTTATCTATCATTTCGAATTTCCGAAAACCAATTTTTTGTGGCACAACTTCTACAAGATCCCCGGATGCGTTGTAAACTGATACGTAAAGGGTATACAGATTAGGAGCTTCTGCGCTCCACAGCTGCACCTTTGTTGCCGCAAGCGTAAGCGAAAGGGAATCTCCTGAAACTTCACTTTCAGTACTAGCCACAAGATTACCTGCTCTATCCTTAAGCTCAAGGAGCACTTTTGAGGCAGACTTACCTATCAATTGCATGACAGCCGTCAGCGTTCCTTGCTCAAACTTTTCATCCAAATCGGTTTGAACGTGGAGATCCCGCACATGAACATCCGGCACGGTGTATAGATACACCTCACGAAAAATTCCCGAAAAACGCCAGAAGTCCTGATCCTCCAACCAACTCCCCGTGCTGCGCTGATAGACTTCAACCGCCAGCTTATTTTCGCCTTCCGTCAAGTACGATGTTAAATCAAATTCACTCGGTGTAAAGCTATCTTCGCTATAGCCAACAAACTCCCCGTTTAGCCATATATAAAAAGCCGATTCAACTCCTTGAAAAGATATATACACCGGACGTTGCTCCCAGCCCGCAGGAACTTCAAAATATTTGACATAGCTGCCTACAGGATTGTGGTCCTCAGAGATCATCGGAGGTCTAAGATGCTCATGACCGTCCCATGGATACATCGTATTCACGTACTGAGGCTGCCCATAACCCTGAAGTTGGATATGACCGGGAACTTTAATATCCTTCCAGCCTCTGCAAGACACGTCCTCCTTATAAAAATGAACCTGTCGTTCCATGGCATTTTGGGCATAACTAAATTTCCAGCTGCCGTTCAGGCTATGGCGCCAGGGCATTTCTCCAAGCGCTTCGGCTTCATTTTTCGTTTGGTAATATCGATGGTCAGAATGCGCGTGCACTCTGCCTATTGCATAAATGGACGGGTCTGATAACCATTCCAGACTTGGAGTGAGGTTTCGTTCAACCTGCTGCTTCATCTATACTTCCTCCTCTATTCTTCACATGAACGCTAACTTATTTAACCGAACCCGTCATCCCAGCTACAAATTGCTTTTGCATCATGAAAAACACTAATGCTGTCGGCAAGGTCGTAATGACAATCGCTGACATGATCAGACCATAGTCAGGGGCATAACCTGAGCCTAGATTCGAGATAAGAAGGGGCACAGTCATATTTTCTGGTGATTGCAATACGATCAAAGGCCACAGATAATTGTTCCAGCTGTTTAAAAATGTGATAATCGCAGCGGCGGCGTAAGTTGATTTCATCGTTGGCATATAAATGCGGAAGAACAAGCCAAATTCCGAAAGACCATCGATGCGCCCAGCCTCCATCATATCCTTAGGAAACATTTTTGTACTTTGACGAAAGAAGAAAATTAGGAATGCTGTTGTAAATGTCGGAAGAATGACTGCCGATGCTGTATCGATACCGAGAAACGGCACTACACTAGATACTTTGGCGAACATTTGAAATAGAGGTACCATAATCGCCGCAAATGGAATCATCATTGAAGCCAGCAAAATATTGAATACGATATCTTTACTCCGGCTGCGGTACATTTCAAAACCATATCCAGCCGCCGATGCTACTAGCAGTGAAAGCACAGTAGTCACCACAGAGATTTTTGCAGAGTTCCAGAGAGCCTGCCACATATCCACTGAACTAAATAGATTGTTTATATTTTCCACTAGATGTGTACCCGGCAACAATGTCCCTTTGGTTACATCAACCGACTGGTTCGTGGCGCTTATAACCATCCAGATAAATGGAAAGATAGAGATCAGCGCAGCGATGATTAGAAACACGTAAGTAAACATGCGTTTGGTTTTCATTATCTCTTATCCCCTCCTAGTTTGTTCTGAATAAGCGTCAGAATGAGCACCATTACAACAATCGAATAGGAGACGGTTGCAGCGTATCCAAAGTTAGGTGTGTATTCAAAGGAAAGGTTATAAATATATTGGGAAATCGACATGGTTGCATTGCCGGGTCCACCTTTCGTGATGTTAACCACCTCGTCAAACAACTGAAGTGTTCCAATGGTCGATGTTATCGTCGTGAACAAGATAATCGGCTTCAATAGGGGAATTGTAATTTTGAAAAATTGTGTAAATGCACTCGCTCCATCTATATGAGCAGCCTCATATATTGATTTGTCGACATTTTGCAGTGAGGACAAATAGAAAATCATATTATAGCCAGTAAAGCGCCAAGTGATAGCGATAATGATAGTAACTTTGGCCCAGAAGGGATCGGTAATCCATTGAATCGGTTCGCTGATTAGATGCAGATTCACCAGAAATTTATTGACGATACCTTCGGCTCCAAACATGTACTTGAAAACAACGGAGTACGCTACAAGTGAAGTTACCGTTGGCAGAAATATGGCCGTTCTGAAAAATCCTTTGAATTTCAATCTTTCGTCATTCAGCAGCACAGCGATAAAAAGTGCCAGTACCAGCATAACTGGGACCTGAATAATCAAGTAAATAAAGGTGTTTTTGACGGCTGTAAGGAAAGTGGTGTCGCTAAACAGACGAATATAGTTATCAAGGCCGGTAAACTGAAGATTGTTGCCTCTGCCTGTCTTGAAGGATAGAATTAAAGCTTGAATCATTGGATAAAAATAGAAAATACTGATCATAATGACCGGCACAAGAACGAATAACCAGCCTGTCAGATGGATTTGCCGTTTACCTTTAATGCTCTTATGTCTTTGAGGGCTTAGCCCTGGCTTTACAGTTTCCACTCCACTCCACACCCTTCTGTCTGATAAATTAGAGATGAAAGCCCCTGCTACCCATCCTTCTGTAGAAATCCAATTTACAGGAGAAGAAGAAGCAAGGGCCTAGATTGTACAGCCTAAGTGTGATTAGCGAACTTGGGTATCTGCTTGCTTCTGGGCATCCTTCAGAACAGTATCTACATCTTTTCCACCAAGATAAGATTGCACTGCTACAACCATAATGTCCTCTATTGCGTAAGTGTTCATGCCATAGTTGACGTTAGGAATTTGTTCGGTCCAAGCCGCAAAATCGGATACGACCTTTTGACCTTTGAAAAATTCATCCGCAGCTGAATAAGCTTCTCCGCTTGCCGCAGCTTTTAAAGTGCCGATAACACCAACTTTTGTATTTAACGTCTGATACAATTCCGCATCAGAAGCAAATGTTTTTGCAAGGAACTCCGCAGCAGCTTCTTTACCATCTACATTCATTACATACCAGGAGCTGCCCCCAAGGTTGGATGCATGGACGGAGCCTGCTGTGGCTGCCAGCTTAGGAAGTGGAGCTACTGCCCACTTACCGGATTGGGAAGCTTCGGCTTTAATTGAAGGTGTAATCCAGTTACCCGTTGGCACAGTAGCCACTTCACCACTATTGAATGCGCCTACAAATTGACTCCAGTCTGAGTTAACTTTCACGATGCCGGAATCCATCATTTCTTTGTACAATACAAGCGCCTCTTTCAAAGCAGCGTTGTCTGCAATGGTCGGAGTTTGACCGTCTTCACCCGTATACCATGCACCCGCCGATTGAATCATGACCCGGATAAGTCCAAGATCATTGGGATCCAGTGTGATCATGCTTTTGCCGGTTTTTTCTTTTACAGCCTTACCGATCTCGATATATTGCTTCCAGTCGATATCCTGTAGTGCATCCAGGCTATAGCCTGCTTGCTCAAGATAGTCTGTACGTACATACATTCCAGTTACACCAGAATCAAACGGAACACCATATTGCTTGCCGTCAACACTGGTCGGGCCAATTTTGTAATCCGCAAAATCAGCAGCTTTTACAACATCCGTCAATTCATAAAAGGAATCCGGATACGCTTGCAAAAAGCTTTGCGCACGGTAATCCTCAATCAATACAATGTTAGGAAGACCCTTCGTAGATCCAGAGTTCAGTCCTGTGTTCAGCTTTTGCACGATATCAGCCTGCGCGTTCTCAACGACGTTTACCGTTACGTCTGGATTGACTTTCGCATAAGCTTCTTTAGCAACATTCATGGCTGCAATGTTAAACGCTGGGTCCCAAGCCCAAACTGTGATCTCTTGTGGCTTGCTGCTACCTTCGCTTCCGGAGTTGCTCGTTTCGTTTTTCGTTCCACCTGAGGAACATGCCGAAAGTAGAACCACACTAGCCAGCATTACGGATAATAATTTTTTCACTTCGTAACCCCCTTGATAATCTGTAAAATAATAAAGATGGAAGCGTTTTCTCTGCTACGCTTCCATCTTATCATTTTGTATTCGCTTTCTTTGGCAGTATCTTTGTTAGCTTTGGTGTTATTATTGGATTCTATTTTTACTCTAAGATCGACTCTGGTACTATTTTTAGGTTCTTGTAAAAATTTTAGCTTTTTAACAATGGAAGCGTAATTATGATCTTCGTACCTTCATTTCGTTTGCTTGTAATGTTAATACCATAGCGCTCTCCGTACAACAATTTGATTCTGTCATCAACATTCCGTATACCGATCCCGGAGAATAATTGGCGTTTGTGCTTCGAGGCTGGCAGCTGTTCTTCTTTCATCAAATTCGGATCAAGGTCCATCCCATCACCATTATCTACAACTTCGCATACAAGCTGATCTTCCTGAACGGCGATCATGATCAGAATTCTTCCCTCATCTTTAAGATTGAATGCATGAAAGAACGCGTTTTCGATAAAAGGCTGCAGAATTAGCTTTGGCATATGATAATCCAAGCTTTCAGGCTCCACAAAATAATTCACGCGGATCTTTTCACCGTACCTTACATGATTGATATACACATAATGCTTCAGCGATTCTAATTCCTGACTAACAGGTATAGTGGATTGAACATCACTGACAGTATTTTGCAGGAGTGAGATTAGCGAATTTATCGTGCCAGCTGCTTTTTCCTTGTTGCCCTGTTGCACCAGAAATTTGATAGAAGCCAGTGTATTGTATAAAAAATGGGGATTGATCTGCATTTGAAGGGCGGCCAGCTCCGCATTACGCTGCTGCTTCTGGGTCTCCATCAACCGATCAACATAATCATGTAGGGAATCAAGCATAAAATTAAAGGCATTGCCTAGCTCCTTAACTTCATAACTACTAGTGGCGACATCCACGTGGTTATCGAATCCTCCCTTAGGAATACTCGACATCTGTTCAACGAGTACACGCAGGGACTTCGTCATTTTCCTTGTAATTAAAAATACAATAATAAGCGAAATGGCTACGATAGCCATGATCGTCAACGACACTGCTTTGGCATTAACCATCTGCCCAGTCACAGCTTTCTTATCGATCAGATTTACCAAATAAACATCAAATTCAGGCAAGTATTCCGAGAATACTACCCGTTCATTCCCCATCACATAGACAGATTCTCCATTGTCTCCTGTGCTCTGTTCATCAACTACTTCTTGAAGCAGATGTTGATCGTTCAGCCCAATCAGCTCTGTCCTGTTGCTGGATACGATTTGCCCTTTTGCATTCAGCAACACAACATCATTACCTTCACTCGTAAAATTGGCATAGAAGGCCTTGAAATCGCTATCACGAATTGCAATGTACATAGTGCCATAGATACTGCCGGTCGAATGATCAAATAGAGCTTTAGAAGCCACTAACATGATCTCTTTCTTATGGGTTTGACCATCCTCTTTTTGATAAAGCTGGTACAGAATTTGCTGAGGATGAGCCACTGTCGCTTTCGTAATCGGGTGGTTCTTCAATTCTTCAGCAGTAGCAGACCAATACCAAGGGTCAGTTGAGTAACTTCTGCCATTCGCACCTACAATCATAATCCCCACATCAAAAGCACTGAGGTTGGAGCGGACTGCCCGCATGCTTTCTGTCATCTGGTAGGTTTTGATAGCGAGTGTCAATGAATCCGTCTCTCCCCCAGACAAATAGCTGCGGATGGCACCTTTCTGAGCTGTCATTGTAGCACCCGTAGCTACAACGTTGTTGTAGGACTCCAAGTTTGTCTTCATCTGATTTAGTAGTTTGCCATTCGTTATGCTGAAGGTCTTTAAGAATAAATTTTCTGACATACGGATGGTAATAGACAAAGTCAGCAGGGATACAGCAACAATGCTTATGAGGGTCACAAGAAAAAGCTTGAGAAATAGGCCCTGCTTTCTAATCTTGTTAATGATAGTTCCAATCATGGTCGCTCTACGTCCCGTCTTCGGTACTGGCTCGGAGAAATACCAGCCTGTTTCTTAAACACTTTAGTAAAATAACTCTGATCCGAATACCCCACACTAGCGCTGATATCAGAAATTGTTTTTTCCGTCGTCACGAGTAACTCCATGGCTTTCTCCAACCGGACCTTGTTCAAATATTCATTAAATCCTTCACCATTCTGAGCAGTGAAATGGCTCGATAAATAAGAAGCGTTGAAATGAAACTGCCGCGCAACCCCAGTCAACGAGATGGGATCAGCGTAATGAGTCTGAATGTATTCAAGCAATCGCGTCATATTGGGATTGATCGTTAGGTTCGTCTCACCAATCGCACGTTCAGCTTCGCGAATAAAGGCTTCAGCAACAGCGATTGCGTCTCCGGCATACATCGCTTCATCTATTTTTCGAAAGAAGTCGTATTTGGATTCCTCCAAGCCTCCGGTCTCATACTTCATTTTTCCAAGTGTGGTCGCTACGTTAAATATAAAATTCCCCAATAACGATTTGAATTCGAAAATATCGGTCCGATAATCCATCGAACGGAGATGAACATATTCCAGAAATCCAGTGAATGCCTTCTGGTATTGCTTACGTTTCAGTTGTTCCATTAATTCGCCCATATCATATTCCTGATATGCACTCGGAAGGCTGGGCAAATGATCATTTTCAATTAAGCTTCGATCCGGCAAGTAGAAACTGTATCGTGTAAGCTTTAAATAATTGTCTCGATAAATCTCCCCCAGCTTATTAAAATCCGTAAAGCTTTGACTGATAACGAAATGTGTTTCTCTCGCCCAATGGTCCATCTCCGAGACTAGATATCGGAGCTCTATAACAAGCTCGTCCCACTGTTCCGGCTTTGCATTAAGCAAATATATAACCGAATCATTGACAAACTTCAGCCGAATAAACACTGTATCGCCCAAAGGGAGCTTACTAAGCCCTTTTTCTATTTTTTGTGTGAAAGTTAACCTATCCCCAGAATCTTTAATATGTTTCATATCCGCTCCGAAAAACGCGAATAGTGTGTGTGGAAACTTTGCATGAAGCAAAGCAGACTCAAGCCCAGACTCATATCCGGTCATAAGCTTCTCGATAACTAGCAAAACTTGCTTTTCCCCAGGATCCTTTCCTTGATCGGTCATCTCCATCCCTACCAATTTAGCAGTGGTTTTATTTAGGATGGTTAACAGATAATCAGCTTCCAACTTTGGCTTCAGAATGTAGTCCGCTACACCACTTTGAAATGTGGATCGGACATAATCATATTCACTGAAACTACTTAAGACGATTACTTCAATATGAGGGTATTTCTCCTTAACGATCTTGACCAGTTTCTCCCCGCCCATTATTGGCATAACAATATCTGTAATGATCACATGAGGATTAACCTCATCCATCATATTTAGTGCTTCAAGACCGTTAGCAGCCTCACCAACAATTCGATACCCTTCATTTTCCCAATCCAAAAGATGTTTGATTCCTTGTCTTACAAGCATCTCATCATCAACAATCATAATTTTGAATATTGGTTTCATTTCTTCCCCCTTGCAGCCCTGAGAATGATTATGCCTTTTTCCTTGAATTGAAAATCTCTTTGTAACCGTTTTCTTTTTATTCGTTAGTATACAATACATCCAACAAGGAGCAAGCTCCTATACAAGTAAAGCCGTAAGCTTACTTAAAAATTGTTCATTCCAAATAATATGCCCCACCGACAAATATGGTCAACCTCTCATTTTCATTCTATGAAATATTCTTAAGTTAAGGACAAGAACTTCTACATGATAAAACAAAAAAAGCCGCGATAATTGCAGCTTCATTGTTAATGAAACAATAAGCCAAATAAATTATTTATTGGCTTATAGATAAAGATAATAAGAAACAGCGGACTGGGGATGTTCAATTTTAACAACGAGCAGAAGGTCGCGCCAAGACCCAAAATCCAAAAAATAAAATATACGCTAAGATCACGCACTCGGCGCTTTCGCATTAATTTAGGCAAATCAAGTGCCATACAACCTACAGCAATCACCAAGAATAACAGTACTAGCATTTGACTTCACTCCTTGATTTTTTCAAGAAAAGAATTATCTGTGAGACCCACGCGGTTAATAACTGCTGAGGCTTTGTAATGGATGCGCAATGATTTAAGGTAATCGTCACCCTTTTGTTGCTGCAGCTTTGCCCAAGCTTTAGGGCTGGCATGGTAGATCGATTGTCCGAATCCCATAATATCAACATTGAAACGATCATTTACATGCTCCACAGTTTTTTGCATCCGCTCTATAATCCGCTCCTCTGTTTCCTTTTCCAAACGTTTTATAGTGCTTTCCGATTCCAAATTTTCTACACTTTGCACTTCTTCAATATTGCAAAGCGTCTTAACACTAAGGTAAATATGCGGCTCCCCATTAATGATTTTCACTTTGCGTTTAGTTGTAGCCTGGATCGCTTCGATTACTATGGGCTTTCCGTCTTCCCCTGCGATCGAGCCAGAATGTGCGGTTACCTTATCGTTGATATAATTGTAACCAATCGTTTCTCCCTCGTTTAGCCAACCGATCAACTTGTCTTTTTTGAACACAGCTACAGTATGGTATTCCAATCTTGCCTTAGGCATTGTTCGCTCTACATTGCTTTTGTCTTCTCCATCTTTGGGATCTCCTATAATTTTCACTCCGGTTAGCACAGGATTCTCACCTTCAGACAATAAATTCTCAATAAAATCATCCAGCGTGACAGCGACTGTTTTTGCTGAATCTTTATAAGAATTATCCAAAGAGCTAAATAATTTGTTCGCTGGTAATTTATCCATAGGTGTAAGGACATTCAAGACATTGCTGGCGGTTGTATCTCTGGCAACCATAACGTAGAAATCCATCCGGGGTTCCCGACTTCTTTTAAATACATCGAGTATCTCACCCACTCCGGTGCGGGCAAGCTCCTCCCCAATCACCAACACCCGGATATGACCGAGATAACTTGACCTAGAGCTATCCAGATTCAGCTTACGCAGCGCATCATAAAACGTAGGTACAGTAAATTTATATACAACCACTGGGACTCCACTGCCTCCCCCTCCTCCATTCGTTTGGGAGGAAATCGCAGATGGAATAACGACCTGCATCGAAACGGTATAACCTTTTTCTGCCTTGTCAATCCCTATCCCCAAGACAAAAGCTATCTCATTCAGCTCATTTCTTTCCCAACAGCCGCTTAGCACTAACGTAAATTGGAGAGCTATCATTAATCGAAGAACGCCTCTAACTAATTTTTTATTCATTTGGTTGGTTCCTTATCACTGGATGTGCTTTGACGAAACAGGTTCTGCGTCTTATTCTCAGCAGGCCTTGTCTTTAAAAACGGCCACGGAAAGCGAAAAATAGAGTCTTTTAAATCTTTGGAATTATACGGTCCGAGCGGACTCATATAAGGCATTCCGAAAGAACGCAGACTCGACAAATGCAATACGATGATGAAAATACCGAAGAGAATTCCATATAATCCGATAAATCCGGCCAAAGCTATAAGCACAAAACGGATCATCCGCGCAGCTATAGACATTCCTGTCTCCGGAATAACAAAACTAGAAATGGCTGTTAGCGATACAATAATGACCATTGCGGATGAAATAAAACCCGCTGCTACCGCGGCTTGTCCAATCACCAACGTTCCGACAATGGAAATCGCCTGACCAATATTTTTGGGTATCCGCACCCCGGCTTCCCGCAAAATCTCATAAGTCATTTCCATGATCAGCGCCTCAACAAAAGCAGGAAAAGGAACACTCTCCCGCTGGGCAGCTAAACTGATTACAAGATTGGTCGGTATCATCTCCTGGTGATAGGTAGTAATCGCAACATACAATGAAGGGGCAAGCAAAGTAATAAAAAATGAAATAAAACGAACTAATCTCAGCAATGTTCCAATATCAGCCCTTTGGTAATAATCCTCAGCTGACTGGAAAAATGCCACAAAAAATGTGGGCACCAGCAGTACAAAAGGAGTTCCATCAACAAGAATGGCCACTTTTCCTTCCAAAATACCCGCTGCAATCGTATCCGGACGATCACTGTTGTATACGGTAGGAAAAGGTGTAACTGCCGTCTCTTGAATAAACTCCTCAATATATCCACTCTCGAGAATACTGTCCGTATCTATTTTATTCAGACGGCGCTTTACCTCTTGCACCAGTTCCTTATTCGCGATGTTACTTAGATACATAATGGATACGCTGGTTTGAGTCACCCTTCCGATCTGAACGGTTTCCAGCCATAAATGGCTATCTTTGATTTTTCGCCGAACCAGTGCCGTATTCGTCCGTAAATTCTCAGTGAATCCTTCCATTGGACCCCGAACAACCGACTGTGAGCTAGGCTCCCCTACATTACGATCTTCCCAGCCTGGTAAGCCGATCCGCAGAGCGCTGGATAACCCGTCAAGCAGCAGCATTATATTACCGGACAATAAATGATGAATAAATTGGCTGTAATCGTCAATGACGGCTATATCGCCGGCTATTAATATCTGTTTCTTAATCATCTCAAACTTCCGCTCGGGAGAAAGCCCCCTCAGCTGTTCGTAAGGAATGTGTTCCTGCAAGGAATACAAAATTGAATTATGCAGCACCTGAGTATCCACAAGACCATCTATGTAAATCAAAGAAATATGAGTGTTCTCTTCTATCTGCAACTCTTTTATCACTACATCAGAGCTTTCACCCATCAATTGGTACAAATTAGCAATATTAACTTCCAACCGGCTTGATAATGTACCAATCTCCGTATCTTTCATGATGCAGCCTCCACTTCTCCATAGATAGATGAGTATAGTTTGATGTTAATTATGATAATTATTCCTTCGGATTAAAAAATCGGGATGGCATAATTCTGGTAACTACAACCATACTAAAACTAGTCCAATAAATTTGAGGGGGTATATGAGTTTGGAGAAAGATCGAATTAGTACCAATCAAATGATTATACTCGGGCTATTCACATTTATTGGGGATATGGCGCTTGTGTATCCGGCGTTAATGATATCAGGAGCGAAACAAGATGCATGGATTGCTGCTTTGATTAGTATTCCCTTGGGTCTAGTGACCATAAAATTGTTACTCTGCTTAGCAGACCTTGAACCCAACAAGAATATTATCGAGCTTAGCCTACAAATTTTAGGAAAATGGGTCGGAACTGCTGTGGCCTTATTCTATTTAGGGTTCTTCCTGATTGCTGCCTCCACCTACATAAGAGAAATTGAAGATTTCATGTGTACACAGATTTACGAGAAAACACCCGGTGGGGTTATTCGTTTCATGGCCATTTTCCTGCTGGTATATGGGGTACGACTTGGCCTAGAAACATTGGGCCGGGCAGCTCAGCTTTTTTTTCCTTTATTTGCAGTTTTTTTGATCGGTCTGCTGCTCCTGCTGACCCCCGATGTCAAAATGGAACGTTTATACCCCATCTTAAACACACCAGTACCGGACATGCTTCATACTTTGATGTATGGTGTTTTTTATCCTTTTGGCGAATTGTGCGTGTTTCTAATGATATATCCTTATGCTCAGAAAAATAGCAAAACAAGCCGGGATATTTTCATAGCCTTGATCATCGGAGCTCTGGGCCTTAACCTCATCTTATTGTTTTCCCTTACCGTTCTAGGTGTTTACGCTTCTGAACATCAATTTTATGCCGCTTATATTCTTGCTCAAAAAATTAATATTGCTAATTCTCTGCAACGTATTGAAGCGCTTATGGCTACAGCATGGATTATCAGCACGTACTTCAAAACAGCAGTTTATTACTATGCTTTAACCTTAGGTACAGCCCAATTATTTAAACTCAAAAGCCACCGTCCTCTGATCATACCTACTGGATTTTTGTTATTCGGTATGTCACAACTGATTGCCAAAGACATCATTTTCTATGTAAAGGAGATCCCCGCCTACTGGGTAGATTGGGATTTCACCTGTGCATTTGTTCTGCCGCTTATGTTGCTAATTGTGTATCAATTTAAGAAACGCCGTGCTTCTAAGGTTTAAACGACATTAGATTATGGACAAGTGAAATTAAGATTGTAGATACGAATCCCGCTTAATGATCTAATTACGCTCCGCTAAAATAATTGGGGAATTTCTCCCTGAAATTTCTGGGATTTTCGTTCATTAGACTAATGATCAGGGAAAACCTCCCTAAATTTCAGCTGATTCGTTAGCAATTAAAGAAATTCCCCTTATTATTAGGGAGGAATTCCCTAAATTCGTTCATTTAGAGCGAATATTGGTTGTTTTCAGGGAGTTTTTCCCTAATTAGTTTTAGGCCGGCTTCGCACACTCATAAACGCAGACAACACAAACGGCCCCCGCATACTGCTTATCGCACCGTCCAATAGATATCGTCCCCAACAGGTATCACACAAAATGAATATTCCGCCGCCCAACCTAATGGCATAGAATACTTTGTGTGCGTAGCCCATAGTCTATTGGCTACAGCAAGAATCCGCTTATAGCCTTTTTACTAAAAAGAAGCTGCCTCATAAGTAGTATTCACTACTTTTGAGACAGCCTCTTTATTCATAAGTTTCTTGTATGAAGTAAATCTATTCCTTCTTATCCAAAGAAATCGAGGACGGAGTTACATCACTGACAGGTTCTTTTGCCACTTCAAAAGTGGATCCGCAGGCCGGACAAAAGCGTGCCTCGATCGCCACATTCCCACCGCATGCTTTGCAATGCTTTACATCGGACAACTCAGCAATTTGCTGAAGGTTCGTCTCAATCTCAGCCTTCAATTCGAGAATACGATTGATATTAGTCTCGATTTGCTCACTTGGCAGTGGTCCTGCACCTTGAGTTACGGCTTCAAATAACAGTTTGCCCATGACCTGATACTGCTGGTCAATATCATTTTGCTTACCGTTATTTTGCAGCTTCAACCGGTTAATCTCCACCACTGTTTTTGCTTTATTCCCAGCCTCGCTTACCCCTGCTTTTACTTTGTTAAAAAAACTCATATTCAGCCCCCAATTCCGTAGTAGTCATATATAAGCATATTTCGACACCGCCAGAAGTATTCCTTTCTTTATTGTACCTAACTTCGTCCATGGTTTGTAGCCTATAACCGATTTACTACCCCTTTCCCCGCCTTCCTGCGGGAACGAACCTCGACTCAGGTCTGGTATACAAAACCGCCTCCAGGCCGTTTTTTCGCATGCAAAAAGACATTAGAATGAGTACATAAGCAAACGGGTTGCAGGATTCAATAACAATCACACCCATACGAGAGGAAGAAAACAATAAATGAAAAAATTATATCGTTCCCAAAGTGATCAGAAGATAAGTGGTTTGTGCGGAGGTCTTGCTCGTTGGTCTGGTATTGATGCTACAGTAATCCGTCTCGTTGCTGTTGCCGCAGCATTGTTCAGCTTCGGAACAGTACTTATCTTCTACGTCATCGCTAGTATCATCGTTCCTAAAGAACCTTTTAACAGCTTTTCAGATGGACATGATTTCTATTAATAAATCGTCGTTTAATACAAACTAACCCTAATCCAACCATAAAAAAGGAGAGATAGAACATGAGTCTATTAAAAAGAATTTCCACAATTACTAAAGCAGCCCTACACGAAGGTTTAAACAAATTAGAAAACCCGGTGTTGCTGACAGGTCAGTATTTACGTGATCTTGAAAATGATATCGCTAAGGCGGAACGCAATGAGCGTGATCTGCAAGTTACAGCAAGTGTGTTGGAACGCCGTAAGCAAGAATATACTCAGTTAGTAGAGCAAAGTGAAGCCGAAGCCGTTCAAGCAGTTGAACAAGGAAATGAAGAAAGAGCTCGTCTGGCACTCATAGCCAAGTTACGGTACGTAGAACAGTTGGAAGAGTCCATAAATAGCCAAGTACAAACTAAGCAATCCCTTGCAGAGCTTGAGATCAATATCGCTAGAGCAAAAGAAGAGCGTGAACATCTCAAAGCGAAAAGAACTGAACTTATCGCTCGCGCTCAACAAGCGACAGAAACACTCAACTCTGCTCCACGTTCTTCTACGAAAGGTCTAAATGTAGGATCAGCTTCACAAGGTTTCGAACGAATGGAAGAAAAGATTTTCGAGTGGGAAGCATTGGCGGAAAACTCCAAAAATAAATTCAATACAGGCACAGGAATAAGTCCTTCCATCGATCCTAACCTGCGTAGCGCCGTTGACATCGAAATCGAGCGAATCCGCAACCGTAAAACCAACACTGAAGTAAACACTGAGAAAAAATAAATAGGACAACAAGCCTCTTACTACTCAGCTATTGTGCTGAATAAGGGGCTTGTTTTTTACTTCTTTTCATCCCGCGAATCCATTTTTTCGTTTCTGGATCCACACGATAAGACTCAGTGATTTTCTGCAAAGCTTTGTTGTAAGTGAAATCATCTAAGCTGTTGTTTCTCAAATAACTCATCGTAGGCTCTGGCAATTTCACATAACAAATCGAAAGCGCCCAAGAAACCGCCATTTTTACATAATAGCCTTCATGACTGACCTTATCGAGCAATTGTAAAATCCGGCTGATATACGCCTCTTCAATAAAGAAATTAAGCATCATTACCACAGCAAAACGGATTTCATATTCTTGATCTGACAATAGGTAAGGCATTATAAACTCCCACACCCGTTCTTTATTCTTTACGGTAAACTTCAGGCCTGTGCAAAAGCTATCGCATACGGACCAGTTATCAATTCTGGGAATAAAGTCTGCGATATAACGTAGGATTTCTTCAAGATCTGTCTTCACGTAGCCAAGCACCATACCTTGCAGCATCACTTCTTCAAAATAATCTGTCTCGGCATGCTCCAAATAGGCTCTCCAATCACCCTTTGCAATGATTTTGGCAAGCTTGCGCAGTTCCGGTAGCCTGACGCCTATAACATTATCTATCGTCGGAATTAAGGCCGCAGAAAACTTCTGGTAGTCCACCTCTGCCAAATTCAATAGCTGTTCTCTTATTGTTTTTTCCATAGTAGTACTCCTTACCCGTCCATTATTCAAATGAAATTTCCCATAAATATATAGAAGCCACAGAACCCAAAGGAGAATAGTTTAGCCGGTATTGTTCAAATTGATCTTTGGTAAGCTTATCAAGTCCATACAGCTTCATCATCCCCCGACGAATCGCAATATCTCCCCAACTGACCACATCCCGTCGTTCCATAGAATGGATTAACATCATTTCTGCCGTCCATTTGCCAATGCCCTTTAACGTCATAAGTTTTTGTATAACCTCTTGATCTGATAACCCAGGCAATTCCTCCAGCTTAAAATCACCCTGAGCGACCAAATTGGAAATCTCATGGATACATAGTGCCTTTTTCATCGTCATCCCACAGCTTTGAATCTCATCCGCCGTATGTAACGCTAACTGCTGCGGAGTGATGTCTCCGAACTGAGCCAACATTCTGTTCCAAATGGTCCGAACCGCTTTTACTGAAATAAGCTGTCCTACTATAGCATAGATAAGCGCAGTAAAAAGATCCGGTATAATTACACGTTCCACTCTGCCCATCCGTGCCATAGCTGCGCCAAGTACTGGATCCACACTTCGGAGATAATCTATGTCTTCTTGCCCATAATCAAAAAACTTAGTAATTACGCTGCTCAAAGTGTTTCCTCCCGTATCTGATAGTGATGACCCTAATCCTAATATACAATACCTATTTGGCAGTGTACGGATTGTTGAATAGAATAGCAAGATAGCGAAACTGGAAAAAGCCATAACATCCCTAAGATAGGTGGTTATGGCTTATTGTAGCGCATAGGCTTATTCATTCTGAATAATGTATTTTTATGCTCGCAGGATTCTTTTTTCTTTCGCTGCCCTTAGCCATATGGGGAATTCATTCAGTAGCTGATCATACAGATCTTCATCAGTCACCTTTTCAATTTGGTCCAGATGAATAAAATTGGCGTTATCCACCAAACGTCCCTTCATCGTATCAAGTTGCTTCAATACTTCAAAATCCGAGTTACCAATTCCGACAAACTGCCAAAAAATTGGTTGGACCGAAGCAGCCATAATCACATTTTTAGTGGATTTCACTACACCACCATCGTTAATAAATATGATAAATACCGGTGTAGAATCGGGTTCTTCCTCCGTATATTTTTTAATGATATCCTCCATTACTGGCGGTTCATTATTGCGGCCAAACTTATGAATGGTACGATTATTTAAAATATGTGTAAACACATATCTTCCTAAATCCTGCTCTGTCACAGGTGGCAGCCGGCTAAACTCCGTATCGTACACCCACACATCTAACGATTGGTTATCATCAAATTTGCAGGCAACGGCTAATATACGCTCAACTACTTCTTGAACGGTTCCATTATTATAAAGATTTCTCATAGATCCTGTAATATCCAGGACAACGCCTACCCTTGCGATGACTCCTGTCAGATTCTTTTTTTCTAAGGTGATCTGAACAATTTTTTTACGTAAATCAATAGAGGACAGTACATTCTTCTCTTCATAACGGATCGTCTCTAAAGGTAAGGTTAACTCAGCTGTGGCCGCTACCTCAAGGTTTCCTTCGTCTTCTTCAATAACGAGCCCATAGTTTGTACATAAAGCAGCCAATCCTCCCTCAAAGCCACTTCCAATTGCACTGAATTTCCACTCTGAACCATAGCGATATAGCTCTCCAACCACAATAGCTGTCTCCGTCGACAGGTCAGAGCCATACTCGAAAACGAATAATTCCTCACCATTAGCAGCATCCACTAAGCGCAGATAAGGAGAGGTTATTTGCTTCATAGAGTGTCCTAATTTTTCTCCTTCATAGATCGTTAAAGTTAAAGCTATTCTAGTAATATCCTTAGGAAGTCGAGAAAGCGTAATGGCGATAGCTTCTTTATCCCCTTGTTGTAAGACACAATGAGTTACAGCTTCGTCTATAGACAACGGATTGCCATAAAAGATAAAGTTCTCATCGCGTTCGCAACGGTTCTGTTCTGACAGTAAAAAAGCAGCAGAGTCTATGCCAATCCTAATATCAGCAGTCATCCACCCAAATTTCAGCAAAAGCTTGTTCACGTTTCTCCCTTTCGTAATATCCACCTTTTGCCCCTTTATAAGCCGCACTCTACCATCTCCTTATTTTTACTGAACAGCTCATTGTGATTCACTAGATTGTATTTATCATTTTACTACTTTAATATGAAACGTATATATGATAGATAAGGAGCTTTACGAATGGACTTTATAGCAATTGACTTTGAGACCGCGAACTCCAGTCGATCCAGCGCATGTGCCTTGGGACTTGTGGAAGTTAAAGCTGGAAATATAACCGCAGAGCATTCTTGGCTAATTGACCCGCAGCAGCGGTTTGATGGCATGAACATTTCGATACACGGCATCACACCATCAATGGTAATCGGCCAACCTACTTTTCAAGAGCTATGGCCCACCGTTGAACCTTTACTACACGGACAAATCGTCGTGGCGCATAATGCTGCTTTTGATATGAGCGTCCTGCGTTATTGTCTCGATGGAATGTCCCTGAGCTACCCAAGCTTCCAATACTTATGTACCTATTTATTAGGCAAAAAAATGCTGCCCGACCTGCCCTCCCATAAACTTAATGTAGTCTCCGATTTTTTCGGCATTACGCTAAAGCACCATGATGCCTTGGATGACGCACGCGCAGCCGCTGCAATTCTAGTAAAACTTATGGAGCAAGAGGAGCACTATGATCCTCTATTGCTCTCTGCCAGTCAAGGATATACTAGCGGAACGATGTTTGCCGGTGGGTATACCCCATTTTCGACTCGCGCGAAAAAGCCTGCTAAGAAACAAGGCACTAAACATAAACCCTCCATTTATAGCAGCCGCGCCACTTTGTCCAAATAACCAAAGAACATCAAAAACCCCCAACCAGCTCCTTTCTGCTGATTGGGGGTTTGGTTTTACAGGGTATCTCTTAAATCTTCAAACGATACACAGCCTTATTCTCTAGACCTCTGATGAACGGTGTCCATTCCTCGGTCTCCGGTGTGGTATCCAAAGCATCCTCCACCATTTGCAGCTTCGCATCCATCGCATCGATATGATGCAGAGCGACTGCCTCAGCTGTCTGTGGCTGAACAGGACTCCCCCATTCGCCCAGATTATGATGTGACAATACGAGATGCTGTAACGCCATAACCTTTTCCGAATTCAAATCAATATCTAAGCGGATAGCCGCTTCCGTGATCCAATTAGACGCCATCGAGATATGGCCAATTAATTTGCCCTGAACGCTGTATTCCGAGACAATCCCAAGCTGGGAGACCATCTCCTCCGGCTTCGCGATATCATGCAGAATGATCCCGGCCTTCATTAGATCTGGATTCAAGAACGGACGCTGCTTGCACAGAAAATCACCGATTTCCAGCATACGCACCATATGATAAGCAAGTCCGGCAAAATAAGCATGATGATGTGTTTTGGCTGCCGGATAATGCATCAATTTCTCTTCCACTTTACCCACACAAAAAGAGACAATTGAAGCAATTTCCGGATCCGAAATACTTGCCATAACCCCTTTAATCGTATGAATAAGGTCTACTGGACGAATTGGGGCAGAACGGATGAAATCCGTAAGTGCAACGCCATCCTCATCGTTAACCAACCTGATTTTAGTAATTTTTATTTGTAATTTCTCACGATAAGTATGAGCAATCCCGCGTACCTTCACAAGCGCCATAGGAAAAAAAGTTTCTTTATCGGTTGTGCTGGCATCCCAATATTTCGCGGATAATTGTCCAGTGGAATCCCCCAGAACGATGTCAAAATAATCTTTTGGAGGAGTGCCGTTCGTTTGTTTAATTGCCAGCTCTCTTAAAAGATAAAAGCCAACAAATTCATCTTGTGGAGCGAGCTGTTTAATTTGTGTCATGTTGGAGCCTCCTATTAATAACAGGCTTTCGGCCTGCTCTCTATATTAAACTTTAGACACTCACCTCCAAAATCCCTTTAAATCACTATACGATCTATTTTCATATTTATGTACAAGCCAAGAATATTTGAAAAAGGAGGCTACTCCCCGGCCATATTCTGGCACTGGAATATCCTCCTTTTATTATAAAACGATAATTATTTACCAGCCGATTCAAGTGCTGATTTAATAGCTTCTACCGCTTTAGCGGATATTTCTTTCTCTGCATCATTTTTTCCGAAGACTGCTGGACGGTAACCATATTTGTGCAGGCTATATCCGGTCGATGTCGACTCGATTTCACCTTTCACTGCCAGCTCCGCGTCCGTTAACTGATTGATTGTTCTTACACTTCCGTTTTTATCCAAATAATAAACGAGCATTTTGACAGGAACACCATACTCTACATTCACCATAACATTTACAAGCTTATCGGCACTTACACCAATGAAGATTCCATCGAAATAAGCCGCTTTATTAGCTTCTACAACCTCAGCTTTTCCGTATGCTCTATCCACCGCAGTCTTTAAAGCCACGCTGCTGCTAGTTGCACCGGACACAGCATCTACTTCCTGCACGCCTTCTCTAGTACCTGCTGCGAGGAAGCTAGCCGTCAACTGAGGAATTGCTTTTACCACCTCAGGGTAAGCAGCGTTCCCTCTATCTACAAGGTTCATTCCTACACGATACAATGCTACATTTACGATTTTGCCGTTACGCAGGGTAACGTCCGCTCTGTTCGTTCCTTTATCATAAGCATCACCAAATGCAGTAAAGGTTCCGTCTTTATAGGTTCCTTGGACTTTGGATGCATTGGTCAAAGCATCTGTCAGTGCTGCTTTAGCTGCTACCGACAATGCTTCTTGGCCTGTAATATCGGCCATTTGCACACCTTTTTCTAACAGCCCGGATGTGAGTGTAGCTACCCATCCTTTTTGTTCTGCACTCAGTTTATCGTCAGCAATCAGCTTGCCGTCAGCTCCAAACAGACTTACTTTAATGCCTGTTACCGCATCTGCATCAACATCAACTAGCAGCAGCACTTTAGATTGATTATCTACTCCGGCAAATTTGCCGTCAAAATATTGACCTTCAGCAGGAACCTTCAGCGCCTTCTCAAATGCTCTTTCTACAGCTTGGTTCCAGCTGTGACTACTTTCCGTAGCTCCGGAAATTCCGTCAACCTTTTCATCATAGTTAGCGATATATGAACCATTCGCTAGCAGCTTAGCTGTCATAGGAGCATTTGCTTTTACTACTTCCGCATAAGCTGTTGCCCCTCTGTCAATCAGGTTGTTGCCAAGTCTAAACAGCTTCACATCAACCAACTTACCGTTGCGAATCACGATGTCAGCTCTTTCAACGCCAACACTTCTTGCCGTACCATAAGAGGAATAGAATCCGTCTACATAAGCAGATGTATTGTTGATTATTGCATTCTGCTCAGCATCCCAGAAAGCGTTAATCGCTGCTTTAAAGTCGGCTTCAAGACCTGCAACAGGTTGTGCCTCTGTTCCTTTGGCCAGCAAGGCTGGAGCTATAGCTGCAACCGCTGCCGCTTGCTCAGCTGTGTAAGCTTTCTCCTCAATGAAATCACCAGCGCTGTTCATAGGATACACTTTAACATCTGTGAGCTTGTTGGATTCGTAGGTCGCAAATACAGAATATTTACCTGTAGGATCTACGCCCATATGAACTCCATCAAAGTAAACGGCATTTGTATCTTTCACTGTTAGAGCTCTTTCAAACGCTCTATCTACAGACAATTTCCAGCCATTACTGGAGCGGGTAGCTCCCGAAACAGCATCAACTGCCGCTGCTCCATCTCTTGTTTTGCCAAGCAATCTATCCTTCATCAATCCATAAGCTTGCCATAAAGCACTATAATTGTTACGGGCATCTCTATCAATCAGCTTAGGACTGGTTCTCAAAAGCTCAATGCTAGTAATTTTGCCATCTTTAATTTCGATCTTGGCACCTTCCGTGCCTTTGGAGTATGCATCGCCATAAGCTACGTAAACTCCATCTTGGTATACGTTTTCATTAACTGTAACAGGCTTTGCTGTAGCCACAGGCTTAACAGTTTCCGCTGGTACTACTGTCGCTGCTGGTGCAGCGGTTGCTTTTGGGGTTGCTACTGGTGCTGCTGTAGCTTTTGGGGTTGCTGCTGGTTTGGCTGTTGCCTTTGGCGTTGCTGTTGGTTTTGCCGTTGGCTTTGGCGTTGCTGTTGGTTTTGCTGTTGGCTTTGGTGTTGCTACTGGTTTTGCCGTTGCTTTTGGTGTTGCTGCTGGTTTTGCCGTTGGTTTTGCTGTTGGTTTTGCTGCCGGTACATCCGCTTCTTCGGAGGCTGCCGATACTGCATCCACCTTCAAGTTTACAGCAGGCACATTAAGTGTGTAAGCAAACGGCGCTAACAATATAGCCGCGCTAACCGTTAAAGAAATTAGTTTTTTCAATGAAAATTCTCCTTTACCAAACCCCAGTGATATGTAGCTTTTTGTTAACCAAACCTTTTTCGTACGATGCGCCCCTTCTCTTCTTATGAAGCATAACTTCTCTCTTCATAAGAACTCATCCCCCCTCTCATGCTTTTGCACGCTCGATTTTCAATAAAAAAATATCTTGAATCTATTTCATTTCTTCCTTTTAACACAAAGCTGCATAAAAGGTGAAATAATTCACATAAGTTATTATAAAAACACTTACACCCGTTTTCCATCAATTTCTGGTTTGATACTACCAGACCTTTCTGCGGTTCTTCTGTATCGAAAATCACACACCCTATAAGAAACATCACTATTTGCGATTAAAATTAATTTATACACGCAAAGTGATCTCAATAACTGTGCATTCAAGGTTAGCTATGCTATTTTAGAACGATCTCTTATATGGGAAAGGAGTTCTGTGCTTTGAGCAAACAGCCACCTATTGGAGTTATACTCGCCCAAATCGGCACCCCTACTGCACCAACTGCAAAAGCTGTACGGCCTTATCTGAAACGTTTTTTATCAGATCGCCGAATCATAGATTATTCTCCTCTGCTGTGGCAGCCTTTGCTGCGAGGCGTGATTCTGCGTTCACGTCCACGCCGGTCCGCTGAGCTGTACAGTCAAATATGGACAACCGAAGGATCACCACTGCTCCTTCATTCTTCAGCTCAGCAATCTGGATTGCAAGAACTGCTGGGTCCAAGGTATCAGGTAGAGCTTGGATTGGCTTATAGCGAACCCAGCATGGAGCAAGCGATGGCGAAATTCGACACGGCCGGAGTTACCCGAATTATCATTGTGCCGCTGTTTCCGCAATATTCGTCCACGACTACCGCATCCGTATTCGATCAGGCCAGCTTTGCAGCCTTAGGTCGCCAAAGCTCCACTGGTCCTGTAACTAAACGTCTGATTCCGGCTCTAAGATTTATTGATGCCTACTATAATGAGCCCGGTTATATTTCAGCCTTGAAGTCACACCTGCTGCGTCAAATGGAGATTCTGAGCAAAGAACCTGATTATTTTGTACTGACCTTCCATGGGATTCCCAAACGGTATGCGGATACCGGTGATCCTTATCCGCAGCAATGTATGGAAACCGCGCGTCTTCTTGCTTCTGCTATGAATTGGGAGCCCGAACGCTGGCAGCTTAGTTTTCAATCACGTTTCGGGCGAGAAGAATGGGTAGGACCGTCTACAGCGGATGTTCTGGGAGAGCTTGCCGGACGAGGAATACGTAGACCTCTGATTTTTTCACCGGGTCTTGTGACCGATTGTCTGGAAACGCTGCATGAGCTAGCCATAGAAGGACGAGAACAATTCGAGGCTGGTGGAGGACAAGCAGAGGAATTTATGGCAATTCCCTGTTTGAATAACCATGAGGATTGGCTTGATTTTTTGGCTGAACATGTAGAAAAAAATGCCCAAGGGTGGTAAAACAAAAAACCGTCTTGTCCACAGATCATCTCTGTTGCAGACAAGACGGTTAGCTATATCAATTGTTAAGCATGAAGAATCGAAAGGATACTTATGCTGTAAGCTGCTTATATTTCGTAGTCAGTTCATGGAACCACTGCTTGTCCTGTAAGGTCAACGCAAAATCAATCAGCTCGGCAATCTCACTCGGCTGTAAATCTGCTGAGTCATTAAAGGATACTTCAGCCATAGCTGTAGCTGCGCCATTCCCATCCTCTGCGTAATCATAAGAAAAACATAACTTAATGTCACTTTCCAGAAATTCATTACGAAGGAAATATAATACCTCACACATTAACACAGGTCTAACATGATCATCAAAGACACATTCCATAACCTTTGCCCAATATTGCTGGTTGTTGAGGTGTAACTTATCATTAGTTAAGAGATATTTCTCACCCTGAAAATCGGTGACAAATCTCAGTTCAAGCGGCTTCATCTTAAAAATAGTAGCAATTTGCTTCATGCTAATATTCAAAATATCTTGCGTTTCTAGTCTGATCATCTCTCCATGCACCTCGTCCCTCTTAGTTGGGTTATTCGAAACCTGCCATTATCTATAATTCTTTATATGCCATTATTGTAAAATTAACTCCATTAATTCACTTTAATTTTATCTAATTTAACATTATTATCGTCACCTGACTATGCTTTATTTATATTTTTTTAGGATTTCGCTCAGAAAAATGTTTCATTCTCTAAAAATCTGTTTAATATTATTGTTCATTACAATAAGATGTATAAAGATTACGCATCATGTGAAGCTTTTACTTTCTTATATTTAAACAAAAAAACTGTTCTGAATGGTCATTACGACCTCAGAACAGTTTTTCGCATTAGGATTATGCTTCAGTTAATTTACTTAAACAAACAGTGGCACTAACTGTATTCCCTCAGGTGAAATCCGCACGAGTCCTTTATCGGTGATACGTAACGTTGGGATAACCGCCAGAGCAAGCAGCGATAAAGTCATAAACGCGTAATTCAAAGTACAGCCGGCATCATACAACGCTTTGCTGATCGCAGCTGATTTCTCAGCAGCAATTTCAAAT
The DNA here is from genome assembly GCF_037965665.1 of Paenibacillus sp. FSL L8-0333. Classification (NCBI taxonomy): domain Bacteria; kingdom Bacillati; phylum Bacillota; class Bacilli; order Caryophanales; family Paenibacillaceae; genus Paenibacillus; species Paenibacillus sp. FSL L8-0333. Next base: position 1,516,481 of record NZ_CP150186.1, on the reverse strand, counting down.
GGCTCTGTAGACATTAGGCCTGCAATGGCCAACGGGAATAACGTTTCTCCACTAGAAGTAATTACGGCAACCCCACCTTGAGCGTCCGCCACCGCATTCGCAGCTTTAGCCATTAACTCATTATCATTGCCGATGACGAGTACATTATGACTATCATGAGCAACAGTCATTGCGATAGCAGCCGGCTCTTTAAAACCGATGCCTTCCACAACAGCCACTGATTTATTTCCTGTTCCTTTATGCCGTTCGAGCACAGCGATTTTACACAGACCCTCCACAGCATTTACATCCAACTGCCCTGCCACTACAGGTACCGAAACTATACGTTCAATGGTCTCTACATGATTTTCTCTTACTTTAATAACTCTTGCAGTAAGTTCACCTGTTTCAATTGGAGCCGCGATAATGAAATCTTCGGCGGTAGGACGCTGTGGCAAATGAACCGAAGCCAAAACTTCCTCTGGATAAGTGAATTTAGCAAGCTCTGCCGTCATCACACCATTTTCGGCAACTACTACACCCGCGGCAATCGTAAGTACCACGTGAACATCGGCCAAATTCCCGTCCAGCAGAATAATATCCGCAAAAGAACCTGGAGTAATAGATCCGATATCCTGAGACAACCCAAAACGCTCTGCTGTATTAATAGTTGCCATTTGGAAGGCTGTTACTGGTTTCACGCCTTGAGCAATCGCATGGCGAACAACGAAATCCATATGACCTTCGTCGCGTAACGATTCCGAGCTGCGGTCGTCAGTTACCAGCATCATGCGGCGCGGATCAAGTCCACGCTCTGTATGAGCGGTGATGGTCTTGGCAACATCATGCCAAGCCGAGCCCCGGCGCATTTTGGCATACATGCCCAGTCGAACGCGCTCAATCACATCGTCTGCTGTAACACACTCATGATCACCAGTCACCCCTGCCGCAGCATACACTGGCAGTCTCCAGTCGCTGGAAGGCCATGTGAAATGACCGTCAACAAATCTGCCTGCCCGCAGCGTAGCTTGAATCTCTCCAAGCATTTTCTCATCGCCGTAAACAACGCCAGGGAAATTCATCACTTCGCCCAGAGCAATCACATCTTTGCCCCAAGTAAAAGCTTCGGCAACTTCTTCAGGACCCATTGAGGCACCCGTTGTCTCGAATTCCGCACCTGCCGCAGGCACACAAGAAGCCACCTGCATGTAAGCAGCTAACGGCGTACCCCGCATCTCATCCAGCATCAATTGAATACCCTTCAGCCCGAATACATTAGCAATCTCATGCGCATCAAAGAAACCACCTGTTGTGCCAAGCGGCAGAACAGCGCGGGAAAATTCAGTAACGGTTAGCTGGGTGCTCTCAATATGGCAGTGGCCATCGAGCAATCCCGGAGCTATATACTTGCCGTTCGCATCAATAACTTGCGTTCCTTCGCCAATCATATGTGTCACATCTTTACCAACATAAGCAATTCGTCCACCTTGAACACCAACAGACATTCCTTCTAGAATTTCACCAGAGCATACATTAACCAGCTTTCCACCTGTAATTACCAGTGTTGCCGGTTTATCGCCTCTTGCCGTAGCCACAAGCTCAGGTACACAATCTGCTAAAGGCTTTCTTGTAAAAGTTGTCATCTTCATCTCTCCCCCGTTAGTATCCAAGTGTTGTCTTGATGTAGTGAATAGATCCGTAATCATAGAGGATTGCCTAACTATTAAGCCTAGGATAATATAGTTGCGCAGGTCTGTATTTGTAAGAAAAAACGGCTCAATCATCCCTGTAGATGATAGCCGTTTACTTATTCCCAAAGATTGTCCAAACCATCCGGACATGCCCCTGTTTTTACTCTCCCGCCATCCGCTCTATTCCAACGATTATCTTACTTTTGCCTCATATACGTCAAGTGCTGCCTGAACCCCAAACCCGCAAGGCCCCTTAAATCCATGACGCTGTAATGCGGCTTCCAGCGCTCCAAGCAGCCGCAACACGTTATTCTCACGACAGCTAAAACCCATCGTACCGATGCGCCAGATCCTTCCCTTTAACGGTCCAAAAGAACTGGCAATTTCAATTCCGAACCGCCCCAGCAGCAGCGAACGGACAGCTTCCCCATCTATCCCCTCAGGGATCAGCACACAGGTAACAACAGTAAGCTTGCAGGAAGGATCCCCGTATAGTTCTAAACCCATAGCTTTTAATCCAGCTACAAGTGCTTTTTCATGGAGGATATGTCTGGCGAATCTGGCATCCAGCCCTTCTTCAAGGGTAAGCCGCAAGCCCTCCCGCAGTGCATAAAGCATTGAGGTCATCTCTGTATGATGATTGAGACGTTGTGGACTCCAGTAATCCTGAAGCATGCCGAGATCGAAATAATTGCTGCGGACAAAAGATAAGTCACCTGGCTGGACATCACTTGTTCTAATCCCTCGTTCTACTCGTTTTCGGGTCATGAGCTTAGCTTCAGCACGATCATTATACGTTATCGGTGCCATTCCGGAAGGGACGGACAGACATTTCTGTGTACCGCCAACGACGGCATCCAACATCCAAGCATCTGTCTCGACAGGAAGGCCCCCAATGGTTGCAACTGCATCAACTATGAATAAAGCATCCATCCGGCGGCAAGCTCTACCGATTTCCGCGAGTGGCTGCACACGTCCTGTAGAGGTCTCCCCATGAACCATTGTCACCACATGTGGCTTAAAAGTCTCCATAGCTGCTATCACTTCATCCGGCTCAAACACACTCCCCCATGGCTTTTCCAGCACGAACACCTCAGCGCCACATCTTTCAGCAATCTCATGCAATAGATGTCCGAAGCGGCCAAAGATCGGAATCAGCACACGCTCACCCGGCAGGATCAAACTAACCATCACGGCTTCAATTCCAGAACGAGAAGTACCATCGATAGGGTAAGCCCATGAATTACGAGTAGCGAACAGCTCCCGCAGCATTTCCATCGTTTCATTCATAATAGAGGTGAACTCTGGATCAAACTGACCCAGCACCGGAAAAGACATCGCCCGCAGTACACGCGGATCTACCTCGACCGGACCCGGAGTCATAATACAGCGTTGGGACGGCGACAAATCTTCGTAACGCTTCATGATGATCCTCCCTTAAAAGTTCGGCGAACTCTTTTTAATAAGCTAACTCATATAACATCGCAGTCAGAACCTCAAGCCCAGCCGTGAGCTGCTCAGGGGAGGTATACTCTTCCGGAGAATGGCTGATGCCAGCTCGGCTTGGCACAAATATCATCGCAGTAGGGCAACGCGGCGCCAATAGCTGGGCATCATGTCCCGCTCCACTTACCATCGTGCGGTACGTCTTCCCCTGTTGGCGGCAGATATTTTCCAGCATTGCAGATAGCTTCATATCCATAGGCGCAGGGACTGTGTGGAGCACGGATGTAACCTCCAGAGTTACCCCACGTTTAACGGCAATTTCATTACATTCCGCAAGAAGCTTCTCACAGAAACGTTCCAATTCGTCCTCTTCACTATGGCGGATATCTAATGTAAAAAGAACCTCACCCGGGATCACATTTGGCGTATTCGGATTCACCTCAAACTTACCCGAGGTTGCTACAAGAGGTTCACCAGCCGTTTTAGCAGAACTTTCAAGCACGTACAGCATTTCAACCGCACTAGCCAGTGCATCCTGCCGCATAAACATCGGTGTCGTGCCCGCATGATTAGCAATACCACTGACCTTGACCACATATCGTCTCTGGCCAACAATCCCCTGAACTACGCCTATCTGAGTGTCCGTCTTCTCCAGAATAATCCCCTGCTCGATGTGCAGTTCTACAAAAGCACCAATATCATTTCTGACTCCAGTCCGCTTAGAAGCTTTCTCCCCCGTTATGTCCTGTAAGAAGCTGGATTGTGCCATTGCTGCTTTTAACGTCACGCCCTCTGCATCCATACAGGTCTCGGCCTCGCTTCCGTCATACCTTTCCGTGACATGGCCCGAACCCCAATAAGCAAGCGGAAATCGGCTCCCCTCTTCTTCACAAAAAGATACGACCTCAAGCGTCCGCTGCGGCTGGCCAAAGTTCCTCTGCAAATCTTGAAACGCAATCATAGCCGCAGCGATCCCATAGGCACCATCATATTTTCCGCCATTGACTACAGTATCGATATGCGATCCGGTTAAAATAACCTTTTGCTGCGGATCGCGTCCACTCAATCGTCCATATACATTGCCAACCTTGTCTACGGAAACTTCTAAGCCGAGCCCAGCCATTTTTTCCTGCAAAAAAATCTGCGCCCGGCTCCATTCCTCCGTATATAGCAGTCTAGTAACTCCTGGCCCAGCTGTGCTGAATGCCGCCAGCTCCTCCAGCAGGTCCAGCAGTTTCTGAGTCGATGCTTGAACTCTGGAATCATTCATAGGCTGTACTGCTCCTTCCTAATTCGCAGCCACTGTCCCCCCCCCTCACTGATCACTCCTTCTTCAGAGGTATAGACCACATTCCCGCGACAGATCGTAGCAACTACCTTGCAGGATAAAGTTCTTCCAATGTAGGGGCTGTGCTTGTGGCGATACAATAAATCCTCCGCAGTCAGCGTATAGGTTGTGCTTGGATTAAGCAGAACTAGATCGGCATCTAGACCTAGAGCTATAGCGCCTTTGCGATGCTCTATTCCAAAACGTTTTGCGGGTTGCCCTGCGAGTAGACTAGAAATTAATGTAACAGCCAGCCCCCGCACATTCACGCCTTCATGGAACATAAGCTCCAGACTGCTCTGCGCACCCGAGATCCCACCCCACGCTGCAAAAAAAGACAAGTCCGGCTTCACCTTCAATTCCGTTGGACAGGGGGAATGATCCGAAGCAATCAAATCGATTTTGCCTTGGGCCAGCATCTCCCATAACTTCTCCTGCTCCACCGCACTTCGCAGCGGAGGCGCACACTTCGCCACAGGACCTAAAGCCTTCATATCATTTTCAGTGAGGACCAGATAATGTGGACAGGTTTCTGCCGAAACGTCCAGACCTCGAAGCTTAGCTTCATAGATTTTCTCAATGGCGGCGGCCGTGCTGATATGAACAAAATGCAACCGGCAGCCCGTTCGTTCACTGTACAGCAGCGCCCTGGACACTGCCTCCAGCTCTGCTTCAGCAGGGCGGCAAGCCGCAAAATCACTTGCGCTGGTTCTGCCATTTCGCACTGCATCTGCGGTCAACACCGCCGTGATAGCCTCACTTTCTGCATGCAGCGCCAAAATCCCGCCCAGAGAAGCGATTCGCAGCATCCCTTGATAGAGTGTATCCTCATCCACTTCACGGAATCTGCCTTCGCCCTCCCCTCCAGGATTGGAGAGAAAGGCTTTAAACCCAGTGACACCAGAGGCTGCCAAAACTTCTAAATCATCCAGATTGCCGGGAACGAGCCCACCCCACAGCACATAATCAACGGCAGAGTTTCCAGCCGCAGCATCTACCTTTTGACGAAGTGCAGCCTCGTTCACAGTCGGTGGATTGCCGTTAAGCGGCATATCTGCATAGGTTGTGCAGCCGCCAGCTGCCAACGCCGCAGAACCGCTGCGAAAACCTTCCCAATGTCCAAACGTTGGTTCATTAAAGTGGACATGCATATCAATCATACCGGGGAGGACATAGAACCCATCTGCGTCGATGACTTTGGTTAGCGGCGCAAGCGAAAGTTCCTCTCCAAGTGCGACAATCTTACCCTCTGATACTGCAATATCCAGCTTGAGTACCTGATCGGGCAGCACTACATTCCCGTTCTTAATCACAAGTTCATAGGATTCCTTCATGAGCTGCCACCTCCTCCGGTCGTCAACTTTCTCCTAACTTCCCCGATACGTACTATATCCACCAGGAGCTACTAGCAAAGGTACATGGTAGTGTTGCATGGAGCTCTCTATATGAAAGCGAATAGGTATCTGTTCTAGAAAAAAAGACATCTCACGTTGAGTGTCTACTGAGCTTTCTGTTACTTCTATGCCAGCTGCTGACGCTTTGGCATCAGCTCTACGGTAGTAATCGCCAACCATAAACAGCAGTTCGTAACATCCAGCCTCCATTTCGTTTCCCTCCAGCAGCGGAGCATCCAGCCTCCCGTCACTGTTCGTGACTTCTTCACACAGAAGCTTGCTCATCCCATCCGTAAGCTTCCAGAGCTGAAGCGTCAGACCTGTAGCAGGAATCCCCCGCGACAGATCCAGCACATGGGTGGTAAGACGCCCGCTCATTACGCTGTCTCTCCGGCCAGATCTGCACGGCTGACAGAAAAGCCCTGAAAACCATAGGGTGGACGAGGTTCGGTGAAGACTCCACCTTTAGTTTCTTCAGGCTCAACAATGGTTTCCCAAGTCCGGTTATTGGACTCAAATGAAACGGTAGCCAGCTGTGGAAAACGGGACAATACGCGCAGCCCAATTTGATAAATCAACGATTGGATTGAAGGACTGTTCAGCTCATGAAAAGCACTATGGGCGATATCGCGAACCTGCTCCGCAGCCACATATTGGCCTAAATCTCCATCCAGAGCATGTTCAACATCACTGTAGGTCCAGTTAATATTCAGAAAAATATAAAGCGGACGGTCAAAGCTCTCCGGCAATGTTGTATACTCATCACGGACGAATCCATAAAACGAGCTTCCACTTACTTTTATCAGCTGTAAATCCTTCAATCGGCATTCATGAGCGATAACCTCAGTCCCATTCTCTCCACGTTTTATAGTTAACGAAGCCGAATAAGATTCATTATTGGAGTGACGCAGTACTAAATGACTCTGTTTAAGCCCGTCAACCCCGGGCACCATCACCTGTTCAAAAGGTAACCGGTCTGCGGAAACTGAAACTGCGGTGACATGATCGTATTTATCGAGAAAACGGCTGCTTAGAAGCTGCAGTAGCCCCTCCGTTGTGCTTCCAGTGTAGTCCGCGGTATTGCGCAGGATGAAATTTTTCATAGAATCGGTAGCAACGACCATGGAATTATCCCCCTCTGAAAAAGAAGGAAGAAACGCTTCGCCCGTGACTGCGAATGTAATATTATGTGCGAATATAATGTTGTCGCAGCCCGTGAAGGAAGATTCGGGAACGGGGGTAACGGCCAGCGGTTTAGCGTAGGTACGATAAGTTAGCACATCACTTTTTCCATAAAACATTGTACGTCCGTTAATTGGTTCCAGCATGGCTGACACCCTCCCCGTTTATGATGAATGAATGAATGAATAATTAAATAATTAAATCACTTAGGCGAAATCTCGTAATTGTACCGACTTCAGAAAAGGCTTGAACCCATTCCTCCTGAGGGGAACGCTCTACTCGCACTCCAATGGCGCTGATAATGTCATCTTTGTTTTTGCCACGAACAGCTAGAATAAAAGGGAAATGAAATTTGTCCGTATACTTTCGATTCAGATCATTTAATAGATTGAACTCTTCCGTTGTTAGCCGATCCAGTCCAGCTCCCTGCTGCTCTGAGGCAGACAAAGCCGTAACTTGAAGCCTAGTCGCCAAATCTGGGTGAGCTTTTAATAGTCCCTCCATTCGGCTCCGGTCAGCACTCAGTACGGTCTGCATCATTGTGCTATGCAAATGCTCTAAAGAATGGAACGGAATCTGCTTATATGCCTCCTCTGCTACCCACGGTGAATGTTCAAAAATGCCGCCTAGATGCTTCACGAAATCCGTTATACTCATGGCATTTATCTCTTCCAACGTAAACCTGCCTTCAGAAACGACCACCACTCAACCTCCAATAGCTTTGTTAACAGCTCGTAAAATGCCTCCGTACCCTGTACAGCGACAAATGTTACCCGATAAAGCTTCTTCCACTTCAGCCGGAGTAGGATGCGGGTTCTCTTCCAGCAGAGCAACCACCGAGATAACCATCCCTGGTGTACAATAACCGCATTGGAACCCCCCCTCTTCTAAAAAAGCCCGCTGAACGGGATGCAGGCCTACTTCACTAAGACCCTCAATTGTTGTAATTTCCGCACCTGAGCATTGATAGGCCATAACCAGACATGAATTCACTGGACGTCCATCCACCAGCACCATACATGCCCCGCAGCGGCCAATCTCACAAGAACGTTTTGTGCCGGTCAGCTCCAAATCTTCACGTATGACATTTAAAAGCCGGCGGGAGGGTGGAATCTCTGTGGATATCGCTTTCCCATTAAGATTGCAATTAAAGGTGAACCTTTCTTCTGCAAAAGCTTCCTCAGACGATAAGGGGGCAAGGTTATCTTCATCTAGATTGGGATCTGAATTATGACTCGGCATGGATGTTCACCACCTTTTGTGGAATAAACGGTGTAGACTGCAGCCATTCGGGATCAATGGGCAGCTTGGTTACCCGCTTCCCTACAGCCTGAAATATGGCGGACACGACTGCCGGAGCTAAATTGACGGAACCCACCTCTCCAATGCCGCGAGGACCGTACGTGTCATGATCCGGCAAATCCTCTATCGGCTGCACCTGAATGCTGCCATTCATGTCGGCAATGGTCGGCACCAAATAGGTGTCTAAATTTTTGGTGACATAGCTGCCTCCAGACATCACAGCATCCTCTGACAAGGTGAAGCCGACCGCCATACTGCTGCCACCTTCGATCTGTCCAAGATAACCTTGCGGATTAGCCACCGGTCCCGCCGCTACCGCATGATATTGGTCCAGTACACGAACACGTCCAGTAAGCAGATTAACTTCCACGCGGACTGCGATTGCAGAATAGGTGTATAGGAAATGTGCCCCCGCTCTTTTAAAGGGTGTGGTTGGATAAGTAAACTTTGTATTACAGACAATGGGTTCTGAAATACGCTGTGCCAAGTCCTTGTAAGTCAGAAGCAGACCGCCGTCTTTTAGCCAAATGCCGCCAGGGCCGAGCTTCATTTCATAGTTATCCAGCTCTGGCTTTATCATCGCAGCTGCCTGCAGCACTCGAGCGGTGAAGTCTGGACGCAGCCGTTTCAAGGCCATCCACATCATGCTGGTTGATCGGGAAGCCGTACTAGATCCGCTATCGGGCACAACATCCGTATCGCCAATGACGATGCTTAGATCCTCTGCCGCCAAGCCAAACTGTTCAATCAGCATTTGTTCCATTGTTGCGATTAACCCCTGACCAAACTCCTCGTAACCAAACACCGCCTCAATCTTGCCCTCTAGCGTCAAAGAGAGCCTGCCACCCGCCGGATCGGGAATACCATAACCAAGTCCTGCACCATGCATAGCTATAGCAGCACCCGTTCCAGTTACGATCCAAGGTTCCACAACACCTGAATCACTGTCTGTAGATGCGGCCTCAGTCATAAGAGGCGAACCCGCCAGCGCTTCCCACACCTGAAAGGCACCATCGGTCTGAGCAATTTCCTGACCCAGTGGCCCCAGATCTCCATATTTACGCAAATTGCGGCGGCGCATTTCCCACGGATCGATCTGCAATCGCTCAGCCAACCGATCGATTTGTCCCTCCAAAGCGAAAATCGCCTGATTGCCGCCAAAACCGCGAAACTCACCAGATACACCGTTATTGGTATATACAGCAAAACCCTTCACATCCACATGATCGATGATATAGGGGCCCATCACATGTTCTGTCGCAAAGTTGAGCACCTCCGCCCCCAGTGTTGCGTAAGCTCCCGTATCCGAAATAATTCTGACCTGATGTGCCCTGATGATTCCTTCGGGGTCGCAGCCAGTCTTCATGGTGATTTTCATGGGATGGCGTTTTAGTCCTGCACGTACCGATTCAGCTCTCGAATTATGCAGTCTTACCGGACGGAGTGTCCGCAAGGCGAGCAGCGCTCCATACGGCTGTACATTCAGCTCGTCTTTTCCTCCAAAGGACCCGCCGATAGGACTCGAGATGACGCGAATATCTTCTTGAGGAATAGCCAGAATTCTGGATAGCTGCAGGCGATCCATCAACCCATGTTGTGTAGCTGAATATACGGTAAGCCGTCCGTTATCCTCTGGGATAAACAGTCCACCTTCAGTCTCCATATAGGTGTGCATTTGGCGTGGTGTATAGTAAGTCTCCTCTACCACATGACAGCAATCCGTAAATACCGTTTCCGGCTCCCCTTTCCGATATTCCGTATGATGAAGCACGTTTCCCTCGGCATGCAGCAAAATTGCGTCCTTTTTCATCGCCTCTTCCGGATTCTCCAGCAAGGGTAGAAGCTCATAATCCACTTCGATAAGAGATAAGGCGTATTCCGCAATTTCGTCCGTCTCAGCCGCAACTGCCGCAATCGCATCGCCAGTGTAACGCACACGGTCACTGCAAAATACCGGTTGATGCGGCAAAGCTATGCCAAAGCCGTTAAGTCCGGGCACATCCTCATGAGTGATTACAGCGTGTATACCAGGGACTTCAACGGCCTTCTCAATGCGTATGGACAAAATACGAGCATGTGCCTGCTCACTGCGGAGCACGCGGCCGATCAACATTCCTTCTGCCCTCATGTCGGTCAAATACTGCAGCTTACCGGATACCTTGCCCTCTCCATCAGGTCGTGTACGCCAGCGGCTACCGCTGGATTCCTTATTCAGCAGCATTTTCCCTCTCTCCTTTCGTCGGGTTATTCACCTCTAAACTCCGTATATTCATAGCCTTCCACAGCTCAGATACAACCAAATTCCCAGCAGTCTTTTTCTTGTAAAGTTCTGTTGCAAAGGGATCACTATACGTCTCAAAGCTGTTCTCAACCCCTTCATATAAAGAAGCCAACAGCTCATCTGTATACCTCACACCTTCAAGCATAACTTCAGCCCTACTTAGTCGCTGTGGCCGACCAGAGCCCCCACCTGCGGCGATACGCACCTCACGGAAACGGTGTTCCTCATCGATTGATGCTGAGATTGCTACCGTTACAAGTGAAGGGGTGAACGCTTCCCTGCGGCCAACCTTACGAAAAATTTCTAGCCTATCCGTTAACGGACTCTCTAAGCGAGTAGGTGAGATGCGAATCTCAGCCACAAGATCCGCCGCAGGTTTTATCCCGCTCCAGTGATTGTTTAGCCACTCTATCAAAGGTAGTGCCGTCATAAATTTGCCGTCAAAGGAGATTAACTCCGCGTCATAGACCAGTAACGCAGGTAGAATATCTCCGAAGCCAGAAGCGATATTGCCCCCGAGCGTGGCAAGATTACGCACCGACGGAGCCGCTATGCAACGTGCAGCCTCTTGCAGCGCAGGAGCTACGGCCTGCAAATGCTCATTACTGCGGCACTGGGAGAGTGGAACAAGAGCGCCCAGAGATAAGTGAAATTCCGTTAAGGTAATGTCGCCGAGATTTGTAATTTGCCGAAGATCAATCAGCTGTTTAGGCATAAGAGCTGTTCCATTTTCCCACCCTGTTCTCAGCAGTGTTCCTCCTGCGACATATCGGGCACTGTCTCCAAACGCCGTTTTTCTCTCCCAAGCTTCGTGCAGGCTGCGGGGTTGAATTACTTCAGGTAGCCTTCCTTCCTCTTCCCGTATAGCTCCCATACACTCCGCCTCCCTTTTTGAGTACCAGATTGCCGCTTCCCTTCTCGTATAGCCTGCCTTAAAACCTTTGTTCCCGAATATAAGGAACTCCGAGCGCCTCCGGTGTGCCGGATGGTTTGTTGCGATTGCGGTACCCCAGGTACATCAGGACCAGAATGGTCACAAGGTACGGAATCATTTTGAGAAAATAGGGCGGAACTGCACTGCCCAGCAATTGAATACGGAAGCCAAGTGAATCCAATGCCCCAAAAAAGTAGGCGCAGAACAAGGCACGCAGCGGATTCCATCTGGCGAAAATCACCAGCCCTACCGCAATCCAGCCCCGGCCGGCTGTCAGCCCTTCATTCCAGGTTGGCGCGTAGGCCAATACCATATCCGCTCCGGCCAGGCCGATGAGAGCAGCACCGGTGATCACATAGCTGTAGCGGATAAGCTGTACACGGATCCCCATCACATCTGCGGTAGCCGGACTGTCTCCGACTGCCCGCAAATGCAGGCCCCATGAAGTGCGGTGAATTAGCAGATGCAGAGCAAGCACTAGCAGCAGGCTGAACCAGGTTAGGTAGTCCATGTTGCCGAATATTTTTCCGATGAACGGTACATTTTCCAGCCAAGCCAGATGCAGCTTAGGGGAGGTTCCCGGCAAAGGAATGCCGCTGATCGGTTTACCAAGATAAGCGCTCAACCCACTGCCGAACAGGGTCATCGCAAGACCGGACATCGTTTGATTCGCCCGCAAGGTCACACAGAGAAAAGAATGCAGCAAACCAAGCACAGCCGTTACAGCTACGGTAGCCAGCAGAGCCAGCAGCAGGTTTCCGGAGCGAATATACACGATACAAGTGATGACCGCTCCCATCAGCATCAGACCTTCAGCCCCAAGCTGTATAATGCCGGCTCGTTCATTTAGAATGCCTCCCAGCGTAGCCAGCAGCAGCGGGGTCCCTGCGGAAATAGCGGCAATAAGTAGCTGTGTTGTAAAATCCATTGTCTATCTCCCCTCTTTCAGCTGAACCCGGCTACGGCGAATGCGGAAACGATAGATCATATCGCCAGCAATCAAGAAAAACAGGATGGAGCCCTGCAGCATTTCTGATATCGATGAGGGCAGCCCGATGGTTTGAACACTATATCCGCCAACAATTAAGCCACCGAATAAAATAGAAGTAACGATTAGACCGAGTGGATTCAATTTAGCCAGCCAAGCTACAATAATGGCGGTGTATCCATAACCCGGTGAAATGCCCTGCATCAGCTTGTGTGTAACACCGGAGACCTCCGCCATGCCAGCGATCCCGGCGAGCCCCCCACTGATCAGCATGACGATAATAATATGGCGCTTGATAGGAATCCCCGCGTATCTGGCTGCAACAGGATTGGCCCCAATCAGCCGGAGCTCGTAACCCCACTTGGTAAAACGAATCATTAAGTAATAAATCACAACGGCGATAAGTGCAAATAACAATCCAATATGCAATCTTGTACTTCCGAGAACGGGCAGCGACTGAGCCGCAGTAAACATAGGTGATCCCGGGAAATTAAATCCTTTAGGATCTTTCCAGGGTCCGAATACCACGTAATCGAGCGCCAATAGGGCAACATAATTCAGCATTAATGAAGTGATTAGCTCATTCACTCCAAAAAACGTCCGCGGAATAGCAGTCAGTAGTCCCCAAAACGCACCCGCGGCAATCCCGAACAGCAGCATTAAGCTCAGGGACCAGAATGAAGGTAAGTCAGGAAAATAAATCGTGACCGCTGTGGCCGCCATAGCCCCAACGGTTAGCTGACCTTCTGCTCCAATATTCCATACCGAAATGCGGTAAGCCACAGCAATCCCAAGCCCACATAAGAGTAACGGGATCGCTTTAACCATCGTTTCCGTGAGCCCATACGCAGTGCCAAATGCGCCACGGAACATTTTTTCATAGACCAGCACCGGATTCATGCCATTCGCCGCAATAAATAGGGCACACAACAATAGCGCTAAAATTATAGATACAATAGGTGTCCACCAAGGAGAACGGATGCGGCTGGCATCGTATTCGAAACGTAAAGAGAATCGTTTTCCGGAGTGTGAGGGGAGGGGTTCCAGTACAGCTGCTGCGGTATTTCTTCCATTCTCCAGACTCATACGGTGCTCTCCTCTCTATTATGAATACCAGCCATTAGTAGTCCGATGCTCTCTCGATTCGCTTCCTCATGTGTACTCTCACCAATAATTGAGCCGTTATAGATCACTAGAATCCGGTCGGACAACTGAAGCAATTCATCTAAATCCTCCGAAATTAACAACACGCCACTACCTGAACCACGCAGCTCCATAAGAAGGTCGTGAACACCTGCCGTGGCACCTACATCCAGCCCTTGTGTCGGATGAACGGCGACCATCAGCTTCGGCCGATGACTGATCTCACGTGCAAAGAGCAGCTTCTGCTGATTACCACCTGACAACTGTTGTACTGGCGTCTCCAGCTCAGGTGTTTTGACATTAAAGCGCTGGACCAGCTCCTGTGACCACAAACGGTTCTTCGCGGACTTCAAGAAACCAAATTTGGAGTGCTCCTCTGAGCGGTAAGACTTAAACAAAAGATTATCCACCGATCCGAGGCGTCCAGCTAAACCGCTCTTCATCCGGTTCTCCGGCACGTGGGAGATTCCTGAATCAATTGCCCCTCTAACCGAAGCGGATTTCACCGTCTTTCCATCAAACGTGATTTCACCACTTTTCCAGCCTCTAAGACCAGTTAACACTTCAGCCAGTTCCTTTTGCCCATTGCCAGCTACCCCAGCTACGCCTACAATCTCTCCTTTACATACGTTCAGAGAGAAGTGATCCAGTGCTTTTCGCCCGTGATCGGCATATACGTCCACATCTTTCACTTCTAATAAAGAATCCCCTTCAGTGGCTTCCCGTTCTTGACGGGTGATGGTTACTTCCTTGCCCACCATCAGACGAGCCAGCTCCAGTTCATCTGTATCTGCTGTGGTCAGCGTGGCGATCATTTTTCCTTTGCGCATGACGGAAATCCGATCGGAGGACGCCATAACCTCTTTCATTTTATGAGTAGTCATAATGACCGTCTTTCCTGCTTGCTTCATGACCCGAAGCGTTTCAAATAGCTGTTCTACCTCTCCCGGGGTCAGTACAGAGGTTGGTTCATCCAGAATAATAATGTCAGCCCCGCGATACAACGTCTTAACGATTTCAACACGCTGCTGCTCACCCACGGACAACTGCCAGATCGGGCGATCCACCGGGAAATTCAGTCCAAACCGTTCCGCTAATGCCTTTATCTCCTTGTGTTTGTTCTTCATCCACTTACGGCCGCGCCAGAAAGACGACTTTTCGCCAAGCACGATATTTTCTGCTGCTGTGAGGCTTTGCACCAGCCTAAAGTTCTGAAACACCATACCTACACCCAGCTGCGCAGCATCTTTAGGAGAACGGATCTGAGCACCTTTCCCATGAATGAAGATTTCTCCTTCGTCTGCTCTATACACCCCTGACAGCATGCTCATCACCGTGCTCTTCCCGGCCCCATTCTCCCCAAGCAACGCATGAATCTCACCCGCATTTGCCGAAAAGTCGACTTGATCACTGGCGGTTACCGAGCCGAATTTTTTCACAATCTCCCGCATTTCAACTGAAGTTCCCCGCATGGCCTGAACCCCTCCTTCCTTCAAGTTGTAGTACGGGTGGGGAAGTTTCCGCTTAACAGAACCCGCCCCACCCATAGATTGTGCACATCTTATTCCCTATTTTTAAACATTATTGCGGGATAGTTCCTTCCACACCCTTTACGAGCCAGTTCATGCCCAGCACTTCCTCCAAGGTCAGCTTCTGACCCTCCTGAACCTTCACATTCCCTTGATTATCTGAGATCGGACCTGTGAAAACCTCCAGCTCACCACTGATAATTTTGGCTTTGGCGTCTTCGACAAGCTTTTTCACATCATCTGGGATCTTGTTCCCGAAAGGAGCCAGCTCCACCATACCGTCAGCCATATCACCGGAATATTGCTCGCTCTTCCAGGTTCCATCCATAACTGCCTGCACAGCTTTTACGTAATACGGCCCCCAATTCCATACCGGGTTCGTCAAATAATTGTCCGGAGCGTATTTGCTCATATCCGAGTCATTTCCCCCGGCAAATGCCCCTCGTTCAGCAGCAGCCTGCAGTGTTGCAGGTGAATCCTGATAGGCCAAAAGCACATCCGCACCCTTATCCAGCAAGCTGATTGCCGCTTGACGTTCAGTCGTCGGGTCATACCATGTATTCGTCCATACCACATTCACCTTTACATCAGGATTGACACTTTGTGCTCCAAGGGTAAAAGCATTCAAGTTATAGATCACTTCGCTGATCGGAAAAGCGCCCACATAACCAAGCTGATTGTTTTTGGTCATTTTTCCTGCCGCTATGCCGCTCAGATAGCTGGCCTGATAGTTTTTCCCGAAGTAGGTTCCCATGTTCTCTGCGGTTTTGTAACCCGAAGCATGCAGGAACTTCACGTTGGGGAATTTGCCCGCTACATTTAATGTAAAATCCATATATCCGAAGCTCGTTGTAAACACGATGTCGTGTGATTGTGCAAGCTCGGTGATGATTCGTTCGGCGTCAGCACTTTCAGGGACATTTTCTACAAAGTCAGCTTTAATCCCTAGCTCCTTCTCCATATACAGCCGTCCTTGATCATGTTGGTATGTGTAGCCGCCATCCCCTGGAGGTCCGATATAAACAAAAGCAACCGTCGGTTTCTTTGCAGCCGGTTCTGTTGTTGCAGTTGCCTCTGTTGCCGCTGTAGTTGTCGCTGGTGCCTCCGTTGCATTTGTAGAAGTATTATTATTGCTGCCACACCCCACCAAAGCCACCGTCATTAGAACCATTAATGCAAGACAAGATGTTATGAACTGACCCCTTTTTTTCATAATTCTCCTCCTCCAAATCATCTCTCATCATGGCTGCAACCATTAATGTACTTCTACTATACTTAGAGGTGGCCTTGGCGTAAATTTATATAACATACGTTTGTATATGAATATAAGAATCAGAACTTTTTTTGTGTGTAATGCACTAATTGGTTTTGGTATGGTGAGTTTCGTGTCATATTATATGACCAAAGGTGGAAAAGGAACACTGTTTCAGATTACTTTTCAGACTATTCTTTACTTCACTTTCCATTTCTCAGAATCCATTGCTCCTGAATCTCACCAAAATCTTCTTTTGTATCTGCGTCCATGAAATAATGGGCAGACTCAGATTCCAGAACAATCCCCTTATAATCAGGTGAACGCAATATCCCCGCCGCTCCTCGATCTCCATCTAATCCCTGTAGTGCTGGAAACAACGTCTTCGAGAACAAAGCCGGGGGCATAGCCGACCCATTGCTGACGCTAGCGACATAATCCATCTCCGGAGATTGTTCAAACGTTTGTATTAGACGGTTCACTAATGCTGTAGTAATAAATGGCTGATCCGCAAGCGCCACAACTACTGCATCGGGCTGTAAAGGTAATACCGCATTAAGGCCACAGCGCAGTGAAAAAGACAATCCTAGATGTGCGGTTAAGCAAGTTTCGGTACGTCTGGATGCTTGCGGTTCAATCGCGGGTGGCAGCCATTCCAAGTTGTCATCCGCACGCACTACCACGATTAGCGGTTCTAGATTGCAACGATCCAATTCACTAAGCGCGACGCTCCCGAGTGAGACCTCCTGCGACAATTTCAGTGAAACCTTGGACACGCCCATCCGCCTGCTCTGCCCCGCTGCCAAATATATTCCTGCTACCTTCAATACTATCCGCTCCTTTGGGCAGCTCTCGTGAGCCCACCCTTCTAATTTGAATAATTTCCGCTATAATACTGACCGCAATCTCCTCCGGACCTTCTCCTCCAATTGGCAACCCTACAGGTGCATGCAAAGATGCAGGAACCTCAAACCCTTCCAGTAAAAGAGATATCCGCGCCTTCGAACCGATAATCCCTATATATAGAGGAGCAAGCGGAATCACACTCTCCAGAAACT
The DNA here is from genome assembly GCF_037965665.1 of Paenibacillus sp. FSL L8-0333. NCBI lineage: Bacteria > Bacillati > Bacillota > Bacilli > Caryophanales > Paenibacillaceae > Paenibacillus > Paenibacillus sp. FSL L8-0333. The sequence goes on along the minus strand of NZ_CP150186.1, from coordinate 1,498,975 downwards.
GTCTATCCCGCCCAAGTTGATGACTGCAAATCAATACATAATCCTCCCGGGCTACGCCCAATCGCTGAACAACCTCCATAGGGGAACAAATTACTTGTTCAGCTCGAGGAAACTTATTGTGCAAGCTTCCTTCACGCCAATCCGCAACCGCTACCCGAAAGCCAACTCTGTCAGCAAGTTTCGCAATAGGAACCACATCACGTCCCCCGCCAAAAATCACAAGCCGCGGTTTGGGCACGAAAGACGTATGGAATGCTGTCAATTCTGCTGGAGCGGCCATAAAGCGACCTGCCGCCAGGCTTTCTTTTGCCGAGTGGGATAATTTCGGATGTTTCTTGCTCTGCGGCAGTACAATGTCTGGATCCAGCTCCAGCTTATAGATAAAACCTTTCTCCACTGCTTCGCGGAACAAAATTAGCTTCTCTCCCCTAGCCAATCTGTCACTCGCCTGCACTAAAAGCTTGTAGAGCTGACCCTGCACGGGTTCTAGCACTACTTTGATTTTGCCTCCACAGCCGATAACCTCACCCCAGGACAGATCATCCGGAGACAGCATGTTGTATTCCACAATTTCGGGCAGCCCTCGTTCCCAGATCTCAGAAGTTCGCAGCTGCAGATCGTTTTCCAGACAACCTGGACTCAGGCTCCCAATCGTACCTTCTTCAAAAAACAACATCACCGCTCCGGCTTTACGATACGAGTGTCCCTCCACCTCTATCAGCGTTGCCAGCACCGCAGGCGCCTGATGGGTTTGAATATGCATTGCGATTTCATGTGTATTCACGAGGTTCCCCTCCTCCGTGTTTGCATTTCAACCCAGAACTTAGAACTTAGAACTTAGACCTTAGACCTTAGTCCCTTCCGAGCATCCTCCGAAACATGAATACTAACTTCAACCTCATTAGATCATTTATTTTTTTAAAATCGACGTCCAGCAGCTCACTAAGCTTCTCGATCCGGTAGGTAGCCGTGTTTCGATGAATAAACAGTTTCTTAGCCGTCTCATTAACATGACCATCGTTCTCTAGATAAACTTCCAGCGTCCGCAGCATTTCCCTGACATACTCCGGTTCTCGGTTAAGCAACCCTCTAAGACTTCCATTACAATATTTCTCCATAACCTCTGCCGGAATTTGCCCGAGTAGCAGGTTAAGCTCAAGCTGCCGGTAATGCACAACATTCCCTTTTACTCCCCCGCCCTGAAGCATTCCCATACAATCCTTTACCTCCGCAAAAGCCTCTTTCAGCCCCTCCGGCTTCGCTTTACAACTGCTTATCGCAGCTCGCGGATAATATCCCTTATCAAACTTCATGTTGTTAAAACAAACCTGGATTATATCCCGGAATTGTTCAGGACGCTGACGATCTCCCGGATATATAGACAAAAGTCCTTGATCTATGATCACATGAATTCCCTTTACTTCCCGTAGCCCGGGATGTTCAAGATATTCTTCTTTTAGTCTGAGCAGCTCACCTTGGCGTTCTTCCCCAGTCGCAGCTGTATCGGTCAATAAGAGAAAAAATGGTGATTGAAGCAGCTCAATCTCCAAGTCGAGAGCAGCCTGCGCCAAATCTGTGTAAGATAAATTACCGCTCAAACAACGTCTCAGCAATCCGCTAAACTCCCTGTGTTCTGCCTGTTCAAAATAATCTTCGTATCCTGAATGAATATGATATGAAATAAGTTCAGCTCCCTGAACGAACAAACTTTCTTCCATTGGGAGCAATAAAGGGTCGATGGCACAAAACAATAGATATCCGGAGCACTTCTCTCCTTGCAAAAGTGGTGTACGGTAGCCCACATGATCTCCAACACGAAAGCGCTGATTCCGTTTCTGCCACGGCCACCCCTCCAGCAGCTGTGAAGGATAGTATTCAGAGTTGTTGTAGATCACATCCCCCCGTGCGCTAACCACCACAAGTGAATGGCCAATCACTTCAGACACCGAATCAAACAACGGACGGCTGCGGACAGATCTTAGGGCGAATTGCATCAGCTTTTTCTGCTTCTCCATAATGTTCTGCAGAACGTGAGTGCTGCGGCTAAGCTCGGCGCGAAACAGACCATTCATCTGATCCGAAAAAGTAAACTCGAACGGTAGCTGGATTAGTGGGAAGTTAAGACTCTCCGCTTCTGCAACCAGTTGCTCTGGTACTTCATCCCAAAACCGCCCCAGCTTAATGCCCAAGGCCGAAGATCCCCGGCGATTCAAAGTCTGCAGCAAGGCAGAGGCTTCCTCCATATTGTCCTTTATCAAATAGGCTGTCGTCAGCAGCATCTCGCCTTCTTTGATCCAATCCGAGATATCGGGGGCGTCCATCACATTAATTGACTTCACAATTCGATGTTTCCCTTTAGACCCAGCGATAAGCTTCGCCTCGGACAAAGGATAAATGGACAACGCTTCTTCAACCGTAAGATGCATGCCACCCCTCCTTATTAGGATCAATAGAACCATTTCTGATTTATAATGTTATTTTATGTAACATTATAATTAAAATGAACCGTGTTGAATAGAGGGAAGTTAAATTTTCATGATTTATATGTTAATAAACTTAACACAAAATGAACATGGATCATGAATTATTAATTATTAATTATTAATTATGAATGATGAATGATGAATGATGAATGATGAATGATGAATGATGAATGATGAATTATTGAACTTTAGCTCATATCGTTCATGTGAACTGTATAAGGGGATTGGAAAATAGTAGGTGGAGTTGAGGGAGGGCTTTCGAGTAAAAACAAGTTTTTACGGGTTCACGCGGGAGTCGGAATAGGGAGTCGGAATAGGTGGCAGGGTATTCTCAGGCTATTCGAATTGGCCATCAAGATCGAAGTCGCAGGCACACCAGCGCTGCAAGACGGGGAATTGAGCAGTGTAGAAGATCCGTACAAGTAGAGATAATACCACCCCACTGTAGCTGTGGCGGAGGTACAAGCTCTTATAGATCCACTGCTGCCGGTAGAGGTGGAGGGCACTTTTGCACTTCTTTTTGGCTATTCGGCCGGAATTGCCGGGATGAAGGGCCTTTTTGCCCTTCTTTTTGACTACATAGGCGTCTTCGCCACATTCTGCGGGATTTATACTGTTCTTTTTAGTTATTTATGCTACTTTCCTGAGTTCTGCGGGATTTATACCGTTCTTTTTAACTACTTAAGCACTTCCCCCGGATTCTACGGGATTTATACTGTACTTTTTAGCTGCTTGAGCCATTTCCCCGGATTCTACGGGATTTATACTGTACTTTTTAGTTACTTGAGCCATTTCCCCAGATTCTGCGGGATTTATACTGTACTTTTTAGTTACTTGAGCCATTTCCCCGGATTCTGCGGGATTTATACCGTTCTTTTTAGCTACTTGGGCCACTTTCCCAGATTCTGCGGGATTTATACCGTTCTTTTTAGTTACTTAAGCACTTCCCCCGATTTCTGTGGGATTTATACCGTTCTTTTCTCTCCAGCGACGTATTCACTTAAATCTACTGGTCTTATACCACACAATCGAGCGCTGAATTTATCTTTTTCACTCTACCACTCCACTATTGAGCCAACTTAAGCTACCTTAGTTTTTAAAGCAACTCCACTGGGCTCCCCGGTGTAAATAAAACTAAGAGTAGGCGGGAATGACATGTGTATTTCGTTAATTTGTGAATCAATAAGTGAGTGTGGCGTTAGAGTGTATTGCTAGAATGTAATCCTAGAGTGTAATCCTATAGTGTATTCCCAGAGTGAATTTCTAGAGTGTAATCCTAAAGCGTCTTCCTAGAATGTATTTCTAGAGTGTATTCCAAGAGAGTAATGGAGGAGTATCGGTTAACAGTAACTAGAAATGTAACTAGAAAAGTGTCAAGATATGTTGTTCGTAGCTACGGTCTGTTTAGTATCGCTGCTTTTTCAAGACCACTGCACTCAGCCTCTCAAGACTGCTGCCACACTTCATTCACCCAAGAGAGTAACCGGAGATCCTGACCATGTCCGGCAATAACGGATAATCCCAGTGGCAATCTACTTGTGGAGAGCATAGGTAATGTTACCTGAGGCAAACCTGCCAACCCAGCTATGCAACTCAACATCATCGCACCACTACGATTCACCTCCAATTGGCGCAAATCCCCTCCACGCAGCGGCGCTGGTCCCGGAACTGTCGGAATCACAAGACAATTGTCCTCTCCTAGCAGCAAGCGCAAATGATTAGAAATCTCTTTTTGCTTACATTGTGCAACGCTATGATCCTCTTCCGCCAAACTGGCAGCCCACGAGAATCGCGCTGCAATATCAGGCCCAAAGACTGGTTTCTCGTTCTCAATCCAAACGCCATGAGTTTCCCAAATTTCATTCCCCTGCAATTCTCTAAAAACATCCATCCAGACCCTTAACCCCTCCAAAGCAATTTCTATCTCCATGAGATGATCTGCCCCGGATCGCAAACAACTTAATCCCTCCGATAAAATAGCTGCATTCTCCAGATTAACCAAAGCCCAGCAGTCAGTAGCAACAAATAAAGTACCCATTTTATTTTTGTCTTCCATATTCTTTTTTACCTTGTTTTCCGGGCCAATCTCTAAAATTTTCTCCGTACTCTTCTCAGCACTCTTCTCAATACGTTTCTCCAAAATCGTTTCTAAACTTTCCTTCTGGCTCTTTTCTAAATTATTTTTATCAGTCTTCACCATGTCTCCCTCTAAGTTGTTCTTCAAATTTTCCAATACATTCTTCTCTATGCTCTTCCCTACAGTTTCTTCTAGACTACTTCCTATTTTCTTCGACGTCTTTACAGATGTACTCCCAGCCACAAGTAACACTTCCCCTACCTTCTGGAGCACATCCAAGCGATCCGACACCCAGCCAACTGTATCAAAAGCCGGAGATAATGGAATAACACCTTGAAAATCCACAGCTCCATGCGTTGGCCGGAAGCCATATACTCCGCAATAAGAGGAAGGTACTCGAATTGAGCCACCGGTATCTGTTCCGAGCGCAAAATCAACACTACCAGAAGCTACCGCTACTGCCGAACCACTTGAAGATCCGCCTGGGATACGACCTACAGCACGCGGATTAATCGGCGTTCCATAATGATGGTTCTCGCCGCCCAGACTATACATCAGCTCATCCGTATAGGCAGCACCACGAAGTGTAGCACCCGACAACAGTAAACGATGTACAGCCACCGCATGCTCCGTGGACGGATGGTGGCTACGCAGCCAATCAGGATTACCTGCAGAAGAGCTGTGTCCAGTTACAGCAAATACATCTTTTACTGCAAAGGTCAGTCCATCCAATATCCCGCTTCCTAAACTCTCAACCGTAAGCTCAGGATCTATAAACGCACCATACCGATTATCCAAAACCATAATTCCCCCTCCTCCCTAGACCATTACTTTTACCCTTCCATCAGCCTTTCGGATCCCACGCTTCTCCTACGATTCCTCCAGCGTTCCTTCCAATTCCTCATCTTTCCTCCTACGACCCATCAGCAGCTTTTCCATCCATCATTCCACCTACGATTCTTCCATCAGCCTTTCGGATCCCACACCATACCGCCTTCGATTCCTCCAGCAGTCCTTCCAATTCTCCATTTTTCCTCCTACGACCCCATCAGCAGCTTTTCCATCCATCATTCCACCTATGATTCCTTCAGAGTCCTTCCAATCCTTCCATCACACCTATACCTACCACCCAATCGCCGCACCATCGCAGCGTCGGTCCGTTCCCCCACTGCGGTATCCATTGTCATCTATCGAAATCATGTGAGCGTGACCCATAATCCCATCATAGTCATCTACTTTCCGGACAATATGACCGGCTGCGGCCAAATCTGCCAGCACCTCATCAGCTACCCTGCTCTCCACCTTCAGTTCTTGCGTAGGCTCTCCCCACGTTCTCCCCCACACAAAACGCGGCTCATTCACAGCCATTTGTGGATTCATGCCATAATGCAGCATCCGTGTGAGCAGCAGGGTTTGAGTCTGTGGTTGACCTTCGCCACCTTGCGTCCCGTACAGAATCGCAGGTTTGCCCTCGCGGCAGGCCATCGCTGGCATCAGTGTGTGGAAGCTGCGCTTATGCGGCTCAAGCGTATTGATGTGCCCGGGGTCCAGCGAAAAAAACGAACCTCGATTCTGCAGCAGAATCCCAGTATCCCCAGCGGCCACGCCCGAACCAAATTCAAAATACAGACTCTGAATAAAAGAGACCGCATTCCCGTCCTCATCCACAACCGCAGCATAAGCTGTATCACTGCCGATAGGCTGACTTGTCAGTTGCGCAGCTTTTTGCATCGAGATAGTAGACGCTAATTGTCCTGCATAACGTTTATCCAGCAGCTGCTCCAAAGGAATAGCACTAAAATCCGGATCTGTAAGCACCCTATCCCGATCGCGGAAGCTTAGCTTCAACGCTTCAACAAGCAGGTGATAATATTCATACGAACCATGCCCGATTGCTTCAAAATTGTAATGTTCCAATAAATTAAGACTCATTAGTCCAGTGAAACCTTGAGAATTAGGCGGCACTTGATATACCGTATGCCCGTGATAATCCGTATGAATCGGCTCGACCCAATCCCCCTGATGATCCGCAAAGTCATCCCGAGTCAAATACCCGCCAGTTGCCAGCATATAGTCACAGATGTCCTCCGCAATCTTCCCCTTATAAAAAGCATCCCGCCCACCCGCCGCCAATGTCCGCAGGGTGGCCGCCAGCTGTTTTTGCTGGAATCGCGATCCAGCACAAGGAATCACGCCGCCTGGCGTGTAAATCGCTGCCGCCTCCGGCGACAGCGCAGAGCCCGCAACAGCCGTGTTATTCCGCTGATCCGGCGACAGCGGAAATCCCTCCAAAGCATAACCAATGGCAGGCTCCAGTACCTCCGCCAGCATAAAGCGGCCATACTTACTCAGTATGGCATCCCAACTGTCCGCCATCCCCGGCACCGTAATGGCGCTGCGAATCCCCCGCCGCGGGATGAAAGCTTCCCCGGCATAGCTGCTTCTGCGGACTCCGTACCCGGAGCGCCCGCTTCCGTTATAGGCCCGAACACGCGCCTCTTGCGTGTTATAGGTCAACCAAAAGGAATCTCCGCCTAGCCCCGTCATATGCGGATATACAACAGCTAGTGTCGCACTGATCGCCACCGCTGCATCAAAGGCATTACCCCCTTTTTCCAACATACGTGCACCAGCAGCCGAGGCTAAATAATGGGGGCTAACTACCATAGTTTTTGTGCCTATTACGGGTTTCTCCGCCATGTTCCGTCCCCCTATCTTTTACGGGTTTCTCCGCTCCGCCATGCCCTTCCCTCTATTTTTTTCGGGTTTCTTCCCCATGCCATTCCTCTACGTTTTACGGGTTTCTCCCCTCCACCATGCCCATCCCCCTATGTTTTACGGGTTTTTCCGCCATGTCCCAACTCCTTATTTTTTGCGGCGGGTTTCTTCAACATATTCAATCTCCTATATTCTGCGGCGGGTTCAGCTGCGAGCTCCCTATAACTTCTGACTTAATTAGTGTCATTTAACATTACACGAAAATCCTTTGTCAATCGGTTACGCTGAAACGCAAAATAAACCTCTTCTTTTTGTGAGCTATGCACAAATAAGAGGTCATCTTTGTTTAATCTTGTAGATTCACACCTACGAATATTATAAAATCATTTTAATTACAGGGAGCCGCATACTGCCATGGCGTACTACCGTGACCTTTTGCCACCAAATGGCTACCTATCTCGGATATGTCTAGTCACCTTTTGCCGCCATATAGCTGTCTATCTCGGTTATGTCTTGTGGCTACCTATCTCAAATATATCTAGCTGCATCTAACCTTAGTAATCTTAGCCACTTTTAGAGGGGGGCTTGTGCTTTGAAACACCGAATAAACAATTTATTTTAAAATATATTGCGATAACACGGCCTGCACCTCGTAAATATTTACGGATTTATTGAAGGTCTTCTTCACCGGAAGCGTGCTGCTGGAAATGTAGATACATAGCTCCGCATCCAGGTCAAAATGCCCTGCCGTCTCCACGGAATAATGCGAGATGCTTTTGTAAGGGATCGAATGATATTCTGTTTTCTTGCCCGTCAGACCTTGTTTATCTACCAGAATAAGCCGCTTGTCCGTAAAAATGAACATATCTCTAATCAGCTTATAGGCGCGTTCGATTTTCTCCTGAGGAGCAAGAATTTGTGCGTATTCCCGCTGGACCTCCGTAAGATTTACTTGTGATGCATTGCCCATTAATCCGTCAAAAAGTGCCATATCTCTTCCTCTTTTCATCCGTTAAATTTAGCCACTTGCCCCCCACTACAGAACCATATTATTCTATTTTTCATATTCTATGCTGTGTAAAAATACTCTCTGACATCTTTTTACTTGCTTATTTTCTGATTTTTGATTACACTGTCATTAAATTTACTAAGAGGGGGGTGTGGAAGGAATGGATCACAATTGGACCAACAGTGTTATGAGTCGGCTACCTAAAGCGATAGCTGGCATTGCTCATGTAAATGGCGATAACGGGAGAAGTCTGTCCATTTGTATGAATTTAATAACACTACACAATTGTGAAATGCCTTTCCTGCCATCACCCGGACGGATCAGTTAACCGGAGAATGATAAGGCCGTGGGGAAATTTCCCTACGGTCTTTTTTTATGGTTTTTTACAGGATTTCGGAGCCATTTAGGGTACTGGCGGTGCGAAGGGCATTCTTAAAGGAGAATATATATGATCATCCAATGCCAAAATGTTCAAAAATACCACGGGGCACAACTCGTGCTGAATAGCATTACCTTCGATATCCGCCAAGGGGAAAAAATTGGCCTGATCGGCCGTAACGGCTGTGGCAAAACGACACTATTCCACCTGCTGAACGGGGAGGAACGCCCCGATGAAGGGCAAATCTCAATACGCAAAGGCAGCGTAGTAGGTCTGTTAGCTCAAATTCAAGAAGTTAACGAAAAAGAAACCGTATATGATGTTCTGCAGCGCAGCTTTGCCGAACCTTTGCAATGGCAGCACCGCCTGCGGGAGCTTGAGCTGGAAATGTCCAGCTTTAACAGCGGAACGGATGAAACCCTCTGGAATCGGCTGCTGAAAGAATATGGCAGCTTGCAGGATAAGTTCGAGGATGCCGGAGGTTACGAGATCGAATCCTCTATTCAGCGCGTAGCCTCGGGTCTCGGGATCGGAACCGGACAATACAGCCGATTGTTCGCCTCTCTTTCAGGAGGAGAAAAAACAAAAGTCGGACTAGCGGAGCTGCTGCTGCGCCGTCCAGACATCCTTCTATTGGATGAACCAACCAATCATCTCGATATGAACGCCATTGAATGGTTGGAGCAATTTTTACAGAGTTATGATGGAACAGTGCTTGCGATCTCCCATGACCGTTACTTTCTGGACGCTGTAGTCAAGAAAGTGATCGAGATTGAGGATGGCGAGGCCTTTACCTTCCATACCAACTACAGCGGCTACCAAGTGGAGAAGGAAACACGACTTCTTCAACAATTTGCCGATTATCAAGAGCAGCAGAAAAAAATAAAACAAATGCAGGAAAGCATCAAACGTCTCATTGAATTTGGCAATCGCGGGACACCTCCTAACCCTTCCTTTTACCGGAGAGCAGCATCCATGCAAAAAGCACTGGATCGTATGGTGAAGGTTAAACGTCCTATTTTGGAGCGCAAATCGATGGATTTGCAGCTACAGCAAAATGACCGTTCCGGTAATCAGGTTGTCATTTTGGAGGATATCGGAAAAGCATATGGTCAGCGAAGCCTTTTCGCAGAGGCAAACGAAGTACTTCGCTACGGAGAGACTACGGCACTCATCGGCGGTAACGGGGCAGGTAAAAGTACACTTTTAAGAATTATTTTAGGGCAGGAAACCCCGGACAGCGGAAGCTGTACACTCGGCTCAAGAACTGTGGTCGGCTACCTCGCACAAGAGGCTGTTCCTGAAAATAACAAACAGTCTGTACTCCGCTACTTCCGCGAAGAAGCTGGACTTGAAGAAGGTGAAGCACGCGGGCAGCTTGCACGTTTCCTATTTTATGGTCCCGATGTATTCAAAGACATTACGAATCTGTCCGGTGGTGAATGGACCCGCCTGCGTTTCGCTGTACTAATGCATCGCAAGCCAAATCTGCTGATTCTGGATGAGCCGACCAATCATCTGGACATAGATTCTCGTGAAGCACTCGAAGAAGCATTAGAGGAATTTCCAGGCACGGTTCTGGCGGTATCTCATGACCGTTATTTCATCAATCGCCTATTTCACAAACTATGGTCCATTGAAGACGGGCGGTTTGGAGTGTTCAACGGAAACTATGAATATTACAAGGAAAAACAAGCTGAAAAGGCATTACTAGCTCCCTCTTTTGCGGATCAAGCTAAACCTGTCTCTGCAGAACGAACAAGTTCACGCCCTGATAAGCCTCAATCTAACGATTCAGGGAAAGAAACCAACGCTAAATCCACCAGTTCCCGTAGGAAAAACACCACCTTCGACTGGGAAACGGCCATTGCAGAGGTAGAGGAACGCCTTGGCGTGATCGATGCTAAGATGTTAGATCCCCTGATCAGCAGCGATGCAGCTGAACTTGCTGAGCTGCAACAAGAACGTGATGCGATACAGGAGCAGTTGGATGAGCTCTATACAGGATGGATGGAGACAACTGGTCTATAGAATAGATTGATCTATAAGGAGATGAGCATATGAGCAACAAAGAGAAGATTAAGTTATTGTGGAAAGAATACACCCAGCTTCATCCACAAACAGCGGATAACTATGACGCCTGGGCCTTTGGTGACAGTCCCCAGATGGCCGATGAACTGCTCGATCTGGTGATTCGTGGGATCAAGACAGGAACTGCTTCAAATTATGATATATTTGAAACTTGTGACGAGACGTTTCCGCAAGTTGGCGGTCACAGTATCGTGCTGGATGGATCTGGTGATCCGCGGGCAATAATTGTTACTACAGATGTACAAATTATACCTTTTGATGAGGTTAGCGCTGAGTTTGCCTATACTGAAGGAGAAGGTGACCGGACGCTTAAGTCATGGCGTCATGATCATGAGCAGTTCTTCACCAGAGAATCCTTAAAATTCTTAAACAAACCCTTTGATCCAAAGATGAAAGTTGTTTGTGAGAACTTTAGAGTGGTATATACAAAAGACTAAGATCTTCAGAAAACGCAAAAGGCTGTCTCTTCCACAAGGAAGGGACAGCCTTTTGTGTATACTATAAAATCAACAGAATTAGATCCTCATTAATTTATGGTTTAGTGCCAAAATCCCAAAATCCAGCCAATAACAGAGATCCATAACGGAATGCTGATTAAAATACCCCAAACCAGCCCAGTGGCAATATTGCCTTCTGCAGGACGCACCACATTTTCCTGTTTCAATGGAATGCTCAATTCTTCTTGTTCCATGCGATCCCCTCCTAAAATATCTTATCGTCACAGTAGAGGAAAAAATGTAGACCGCTCGACCCAAAAAATTAAAATTTTGAATTTTGGTAGATATAAAGGCTCAGCGGCCAAACCGTTGTAAGTGCTTACATATTAGTTATTAACCAAATTTTGAATAATTAAAAACTTAAATTTGCGGAAGTCATACAGTATATGCAGATTCTTAGTCCAATATTACTACTTTTTCCGGATTTCGTAAATATTCAAACATCGTCCGAATCTGTGCCTCTGTATTCCGCTCTGCTGAAAGCTCAGGCAGCTTATCTTCAGCAAAAAACGAAACTTCGCTTGTCTCTACCCCTTCCATTGCCTCTCCGCCCACGATGCGGCATAAAATAAAGAACTTGTACACGTGATAAGGCTCCGGCGGATGGCTATGAAATTTCTTATCCAGTACAGCCAGTAAGCGAACTGCTTCTGCCTCAAAACCCGATTCCTCTTTGATTTCTTTCACAACAACTTCGCTCGGCGACAGTCCAATGTCCCCCCAGCCACCAGGAAGCGCCCAATTCCCGTCCAACTTCTCGCGAACAAGTAGAATTTTATCCTCCCGGAATACAACACCACGGACATCAACTTTTGGGGTAGCATAACCCCCTTCACCCGCAAAGGAGAGTCTAATTCTCTCCTTGCTTTCGAAGGTATAATTAGCGAGGATATCTACACTGAGCTCACGCAAAGCTTGATACCGTTCTATATCATAAACATCCTTAGCATAAGTTAATCCAGTCTGTGCGATGGCCTGAATTTCTTTGGCCCACGTTAACCATTTCTGCTCCATTGCTGCACCCCTTTTTCGGTACCTTGATTAGGATTACTGGCAAAGCATTAAATGACGCGAGAAGGCTCCTTTTTTAGCTTCACAACGGTCTATGATTGTAAATCCAGCTTCAGTGATCATCTCGTCCATCGGTTCAATCGCAACGATAACCACCCGATCTGCAATCCGGCGCGCATTCACTAGAATCGCGAACTGCTCCTCAGGTGTAATACTAGAATATAGATTATATGGCATATCTACAATGGCTACATCGTAATGATCAGTGATATCCGCAATATCCCCGAGCGTAACCTCACTGGTGAATCCAAAATGGGCAATATTTGTTCTCGCACCGATAGCAATCATAGGGTTAATATCACGTCCAACCATATCGATTCCCATTGACAAGGCTTCTACCATTACAGTTCCAATACCGCAGCAAGGATCTATAGCACGTATACCTTCAGGATTCGGAATAGCCATATTAACCGCGGCACGGGCAACACGTGTACTAAGCGCGATAGAATAGCTGCGTGGCTTCTTCATTTGGCGGAACCAAGTTGCCTTGTTTTTATGATAAGATCCGAAGTACCAGCGTCCACCCAGCGTAACAATGCCGTATACCAGCTCCGGATGGTTAACATCCGCTTCTCCTTCAATCCGCAACCCAATTTCCCGCTCGATCACTCTGCGCTCATCATACTCTATTTTGTCTGCAGGGCCCAGATCGTTGGTCTTCACAAAAATAACCTTAAACGTCTTGCCGCCAAGCTCCACCTGCTCCGTTTGATCATAAATCTCAGGCAGACTGTCCCCTTCATACATTACATCTATCCGCTCTTTAATGAAGGGACTGCGGCTGACATCCACCTCAACCTCACTCTTAAAAAGAACAGTCGGCACCTGCTCACCAAAAAGACATCGCAGCTCCATCTGACACAGCGATAACTCGTCCTCTGAACAGGTGTAAGTATAAATAAATGTGTTTGTTCCACTTTCCTTATGCAATATAATCCATCCTCTATCCCAGTGAATTGTTCTGCTGTCTTGTTACTCCTGTGTGTCGTGCTGGTGGTCATAATCTATACGCGCTTTGGCGATCTTCCCATTGTTTTTGTTGACCCAGTCCACAAGCGAGGTTAAAGGTCCCAACAATGATTCTCCTATGCTCGTCAGACCGTATTCCACAGTCAATGGGACTGTAGGCGTCGCTTTACGCCAAACTAATCCATCCCGTTCCAAATGGCGCAGGGTCTGGGTCAGCATCCGTTGTGATATCCCTCCAGAGCGCCTTTGCAACTCTTTGAACCGCAAAGCTTCAGCACCTAAATTGACTATGATCAGTACACTCCATTTATCTCCGACCCTGTCCAGAATCTGGCGGGTAATGGAGCAATCCTCCAGCATCGGCATGAACCGGGTGGGTTCTTCCTTTGAATGTTCCAACTGTGGTTACCTCCATGTAACTTAAGCATGTAATAGTGCCTTCTTGTCCCTCAAGCCTATTCAGCTTATCATGGTTACTGTTAGTAATCAACAACCGGAAAGGAACTAATAAATCATGAAAAAGACCATTGCCATCATAGGTGCTGGACCCGGCTTAGGACTCTCAATCGCCAAAAAATTCGGAGCCAACGGATTTCAAGTGGCATTAATCTCTCGAAATGAAGAGAAGCTGAACACCCTTGTTCAGGAACTGCAAGCACTGAATATCGAGGCTGCTGCTTTTCCTGCCGACGTATACAATAAAGAACAAGTAGCCACAGCCTTCGATAATATCAAGAAAAAATACGGCTTTATCGATGTGCTCGAGTTCAGCCCGACAAGTGGAAATTACCCTCCTACTCCTGCTTCACAAGTAACAGAAGAAAATGCACAGGATGCCTTTCAGGCACTGGTTGTAGCCGCTATCCGCAGCGTAGCACAGGTCTTGCCTGAGATGCTGGAGAAACGCAGCGGCGCACTGCTGTTCACAACCGGATTGTCCTCCATCTATCCCATGCAGATGATGGGTAATGTAGGCATTGCGCTTAGCGGATTAAGAAACTACGCACTTAACCTGCATGCAGATTTGGCTCCACAAGGAATCTATGTAGGTCATTTAGCACTTGGTGTATTCATTAAACCCGGCACCGCTACAGATCCAGGACTCATCGCTGATGTTTGGTATGAGATGTATATGAACAAAAGCAAAGCTGAGGATACTTTTCCCCAAGGTGTGACACCGGCTACAATCATCTGGTGAGAGGTTTGCCCCATCGCTTTTGATCCATAGTGAGTTCTCCAGTATAATGGTTCCTATAGAATGCTAAACAAGACGGTCACGCATGGCCAATAAGCTTATGCCCAGGCGCTTACAAAGCCGGTTTTGCGCAGCAAAACTTAAGGAGGTACATACTCACTATGTCATACGAAACGTATTTTTCAACCCACCGGGATGAACATCTCGAAGAACTAAAACAATGGCTCAGAATTCCAAGTATTTCTGCCTTATCTGAACATAAGGACGATGTACTGAAGGCAGCCCATTGGCTGACAGACACCCTGAAAAAAGCCGGACTTGAGAACATTGAGTTGCATCCGACAGCGGGACATCCCGTTATATATGCCGATTATCTTCATGCTCCAGGCAAACCAACTATTCTCGTGTATGGTCACTACGATGTACAACCAGTAGATCCATTAAACCTATGGACCACACCTCCATTTGAACCAGAGATTCGTGATGGCAAGCTTTATGCACGCGGAGCAACAGATGACAAAGGACAAGTATTCGTTCACCTCAAAGCCATTGAGGCGATCCTGAAACAAGAAGGTACTCTTCCTGTGAATCTCAAGCTTTGCATCGAAGGTGAAGAAGAAATCGGCAGTGTGAATCTGCCTCCGTTCCTTGAAGCCAATAAAGAAAAGCTCGCTGCGGATGCGGTGTTAGTCTCCGATACATCCCTATTGGAACGCGGTCGTCCTGCCATCTGCACTGGGCTACGTGGTCTAGCTTCCCTTGAAGTTGATGTAACTACCGCTTTGACAGACCTGCACTCTGGTTCTTACGGCGGTGGCGTTCCGAATGCATTGCATGCCCTAGTATCTTTGCTAAGCTCGCTTCATGACGACAAAGGACGCGTATCTGTAGACGGATTCTATGATGGCGTTCCTGAACTTTCCCCAATGCTGCGGGAAGAATTCGTGAAGCAAGGTGTGAATGAAGATAAA
Source organism: Paenibacillus sp. FSL L8-0333 (assembly GCF_037965665.1). NCBI lineage: Bacteria > Bacillati > Bacillota > Bacilli > Caryophanales > Paenibacillaceae > Paenibacillus > Paenibacillus sp. FSL L8-0333. Next base: position 1,483,515 of record NZ_CP150186.1, on the reverse strand, counting down.
ATCCGCGAAGGTCTTGGATTGGAATCGTTATACGGAGAAGAAGGTTATTCCTTTGTAGAACGGATTGGCGCTCGTCCTACGCTTGAGCTTAACGGCGTATACGGCGGTTTCCAAGGGGAAGGCAGTAAGACGGTTATCCCTAAAGAAGCACATGCGAAAATTACCTGCCGCTTAGTTGGCGATCAGGATCCACAGCATATCCTCGATGCCGTTGAAGCACATCTGAAGGCTAATATTCAGACCGGAGCGAAAGTGCATGTTAAGCAAATGGAGAAGGCACGTGCCTTTAACATCGATCCGTCGAATCCTATTCTGCAAACTGCAGCAGACGCATATGGCAAAGTATATGGAACCCGTGCCCTCTTCACCAAAGACGGCGGCTCCATTCCGATCATGGAGAGCTTCTCCCGTGTGCTGGAAGCACCTGTCGTTCTGATGGGCTTTGGTCTCGATGATGAGAACCTGCATGCACCGGATGAGCATTTCAACCTGGAGAACTTCGACAAGGGATTACTCACCATTGTTGAGTTCCTAAAGACTGTTTAAGATACACAAGCTACAAACAAATAAAGCCAGGTTCCCTAAGTTGGGAGCCTGGCTTTTTAGTATGCGGCCAAACAAAAGAGCATCATTGCTTAGTCCATTTATAAAACCACCATACCATTGCTATCACCATTATTATTAAAAGAAAAATCAGGCTTTTAACTGAGCTACTTATTATTAAAGGTCTTAAATAAGCGATCATTATCCGTCCCCCATATAGAATGAATATAAAAGAGATATAATCACCATATCACTTAATACAAAATATTGAAATAGCAGAGAAACTCTGTGAGTAATCACCATTATTACCCTTCATGTAATACCGGTTTGTTAGCCAACTGTTCATGTTCGGGTTCAATGTGAATCAACACCTGGGCACGTTCAAATATGCCTTGAATGGCTAGTTCAATTTCGTCGCATAATTGATGCGCAGTAGCAACACTCATTTTAGAAGGAATCACAAGGTGAAAGTCGACATACTCTTCTGGACCAGATCGGCGGGTACGAAAATCATGAAATTCAATATATCGCCCTTGAAATAACTTTATGACATGTAATATTTCATTTTCTTCTGCCTCAGTTAATCGTGCATCCAACAGCGGAGGAAATGACTCCTTTAGAAGCTTATAGGCTTCACCCATAATATACAGAGCCAACACAATCCCAATGACAGGGTCGAGTATCGTCCATCCAGTGAGGGTAACCAATAATAAACTGAATGCAACACCCAAAGAGGTGAAAACATCCGTAAGCAAATGCAGAGCATTCGATTTCATAGCCACAGAGTGAAGTTCGTCTGCCTTCTTTTTAACCTTGCGTGAAACCATATAATTGATCCCCGCTCCGACCACCATCACAATAATGCCCAAAAAGGGAAGTTCGATCGCGGTTGGATTCATTATTTTATGAACACACTCATCTATAATCCAGAATCCAGCTACAAAAATAAGCAACGTTTCAATCGTCCCTGAGATATTCTCCACTTTGCCATGACCATAAGGATGAGTTTTATCCGCAGAACGACTTGACCATCGGACCGAGAAAAAAGCAATCAACGAAGCAACTAAATCTAAGGAGGAGTGGATCGCTTCCGAGATAATTGCTACTGAACCTGTAAGTACTCCGACTATAAGCTTTAAAGAAACGATAAATGTATTGCTAAGTACAGATAGGAACGCAATCTTTGCACCATTCAAAATTTTCACAACCTTTTCTTAAAAGTACGCTATATTAAAGTTTTTCCATTAGGCAAATAGTATAAACAAAAAAAATCCCACCAACCAATATAGGCTGATGGGATATAAAAAAACCCTTGCATCGCAAGGATTTGGAAGTTTGAATTATGGAGCGGGTGATGGGAATCGAACCCACGCTATCAGCTTGGAAGGCTGAAGTTCTACCATTGAACTACACCCGCACTAGAAAGTGAATACAAGAGTTATTGTATCATCTCTACAAGTAAAAATCAACATTTTTTTAGTTTACAGGGAAGCGCCGAGGGGTGCCTTTTTTAAAAATATCGCCTCAAACTCTGCTGGTTGAATAGGTTTGCTGAACAGAAATCCTTGAGCTTCATGACAATGCTGCTCCCGCAGAAATTGCAGCTGCTCCTTGTTCTCCACACCCTCAGCCGTAACCTTCAGCTTCAAATGATGCGCCATAGAAGTGATTGTAGAGACTATAGCAGCATTGTTGCTGTCCTCCATAACCTCTGATACGAACGACCTGTCGATTTTCAATCTGTCGATCGGCATGTTCTTTAGATAATGCAGGGAGCTGTAGCCTGTACCAAAATCATCAATACTGATGAAGACACCAAGCTCTTTCAGACGTTTCAGCTGATCAAAGGCTGTTTCTTTATCCAAGGTCATACTCTCAGTAATCTCAAGGTCGACATAACACGGATCTAATCCAATGTCGGTTAAGATGGTATGAATCCTCCCTGCTAGATTGGGCTGAAGGAATTGCCGCATAGATAGGTTGATGGAGACGCAAATCGGCACATAGCCGGCCAGCTGCCATTTTTTATTCTGCAGACAAGCTGTTTTGAGTACCCATTCCCCAATCGGAACAATGAGTCCACTCTCTTCAGCTAACGGGATAAATTCCGCAGGAGAGACCAGACCACGTTTCGGATGATTCCAGCGGAGCAGAGCTTCCATTCCTACGATCTCTTCCGTCTCCAGCAAAACCTTTGGCTGATACACCAGAAAGAATTCATTGCGTTCAAGCGCTCTGCGGAGGTCATTTTCCAGCTTTAGACGTTCCTTTGCTTTCATCTGCATAGCTGGAATATACCGGCGAATCTCCACTCCCTGTTCCTTGGCATTATGTACCGCCGTATCAGCATTCTGAATTAGATGTTCCGCAGTTTCACCGTCACCGGGATAAATACTTAACCCCATACTAAGCGAAATATGGTACTCCCCCGACTCTAAGGCAATAGGTACCTCAAACAATCGATGCAGCTCCGTAGCTCGAACCAAACATTCTCCAAGACTTGCTCTCTCCATCATAAGAAAAGCGAACTCATCCGCCCCCATACTATAAAGCTCTTCAGTAGATTTAGCCTCATTCACAAGGCGCTCAGACACCAGCTTCAGTAAATGGTCTCCGGCAAAATGGCCCAGGGAGTCATTTATATTCTTGAAATGATTAATATTCATAATAGCTAACGCTGAGAATTTATCGCTCGTTTTCTTCTCTCCAGCAATAATCATCTCTTCTACACGCTGCGTCAGACGACGTCTATTGGGAAGTCCCGTTAAATCATCATGATAGGCTAAATAATTGATCCGCTCCTCAGCCAACTGCTTTTCGTAAAAGGGTTCTTCAATCGTCAGACGATATACTCCGGTAAGCAGCAAGTAGTAAGCAACTCCGCTACACACCATTCCAAAAAGATCATCTATATTGCCACTACTGAATGGACTCATAAAAAAGGCTTGGCCCAAAGAGAAAAAGATAAGTGCTCGAATAATAATAAGCAGTGAGGCTGACTTTTCACTTTTTTCAGGAAATACAATAACTGCAACACCTGCCAAGTAAACAAAAAGAACTGCTAAATCAGCAATCTGCTTCAAAGGATTCATCCAAGGCTTAGTTAATAACTGAGGCAACGCCGAGTGGCTGAGAATAAACAAAACAATGGAAAGCACAATCAGCATGAAGGCTATTCTAAACAATTTTCTTTTTTCAGAGACAGACACGGGCTTATCTTCCCTGCTAAAAATAAACAACATTCCTAAACCGCTGATTAGTCGTGAGAGGGTTCGCAGCCACAACGATTCTTCGAAAGTTATGAATGATGAAATCAACGGGACGCCGACAAAACCCAGTGTATGCAAGAAATCAATAATACATATTCCACCAAAAAGAGCAGCAGCATATAATCTTCCTTTAGATAATCTGCTAGAGAAGAATAACCAGCCCTGTGCAAATATCGCAAATCCAAAAGCAACATTACAGCAGCCGACAATGAGATAGAGAGAAGAAATAATATCCCAATCGTCCAATCGGTTAAGCGATGTATGGAAAATTTGAATTAAAAGGAACAGCAAGGCGCCTACAGCAGCTGCTTGAATTGTCTTTTTCTCTTCTTGTCTCATAAGTCCCTCGCGTCTGAAAATAATATCTATTAATTAACATTCAAGTATAGTTATGTCCTACGTATAAATATCGGCGGGATAGGACTTTTAAGTTACATTTCTTTTATCGGCATTCAAATGGAAGGCGCGTTTATAAGTTATATATTCATAAATCTTGCATAAATATAAACCATTTTCTGCTAGCAGGCAACCAAAAAAGCACTTCCCCCTACGAAAGGGTTCAGTGCTTCTAAGAAACTCAGGTTTATTTGTCACCAAAGGTTACTTCTGGTGTTGTAAGCTTATCAAAAAAATCAACGGATTTATCCTTGTCTGCAGATGCACGAAGTGCCATTGCTGAACGTGGATGCTCATCAAGTGTACCTGTGATCATATAAGGAATGATATAGCCCCACTCCTCTTTCTCACGCAAAGGAATCATCAGGCGTTCAATAATATCAAGCACAGGGCGCAAGGAGTAACGTGTATTCTTCAAATGAGTTACTAACAGCTCTGTAGGGCAATTTCCTGCAGCTCGTCCCATCCCATAACAAGAAGCATCCAGTAACTCTACACCATTCTCAGCAGCAATCAACGTGTTGGAGAACGCCAACTGAAGATTATTGTGAGTATGTACGCCTAGACGTTTGTTTGGCAGATGTGTCTTGAACTTCTCAACCAGATAATTCATGTCATTGTGATCCAAGCTGCCGTATGAATCTACAATATATACCACATCAACAACGCTCTCACGGATCATTTCAAAAGCTTCCAACAATTCATTCTCCATAACATTAGACAAAGCCATAATGTTGATCGTTGTCTCATAGCCTAGATCATGGAAAGTTTGTACCAATTGGAGGGCTTTCTCTACATCTTTGCTGTAGCATGCCACACGAATCAAATCCAGCATACTTTCGCTGCGGGGCAAAATATCATTCTCATCCACGCGGCCGATATCAACCAAAGCAGATAGCTTGGTGTGACCTTTTTGCGGAATCACTTTACGCAGGAAATCATCGTCCAGAAAACGCCATGGTCCGGCACCCTCTGCTCCTTTGAGCAATTTTGGTGAATTTTTATAACCGATTTCCATATAATCAACACCAGCTTCATTCAAGCCGGCATATAAGTTTTGTACAAATTCCACACTAAAATCCCAGTTGTTCACTAGGCCCCCATCTCGGATGGTGCAGTCAACAATCTTACATTGATTAGTCTTCATAATTATCTCCCTTCAACTATTGCAATCATTATAACCGCGAATATAGCTTTACTATGCAATTTATATCGTATAATCATACTTTAATGAAGAATAAAATGTAAAGGAATTTCATCTTCTTCTCCTTAATGCTATTACCACATCGTGTCAGCGACAATGATCACAGTAAATAAGCCCTAAAAATGCTACATTACAAGAAAATCATTGAGATTGATTATCAGTCTCTTTTGGAGGGATAAAAATGGCTTCTACCTCTTGCTCATTGCTGCGACTACAACCGGGTTCGACCGGATATATTCATAAAATAGAAGGAATCAACCCCATCCTGCGTCGTCGTCTGGCTGATCTTGGAGTGTCCGAGGGTGTGAGCATTCGCCTGAAAGGAAAAGGACCTTTTTTAGGACCTATTACCTTGGAATGCAATGGACAACTGTTCGCCATCCGCCGGAAGGAAGCTTCATTGATTGAGGTGAACGTGTCTTGAGTTCAATAGCTCTTGTAGGTAACCCCAATACAGGTAAAACCTCTCTTTTCAATACGTTAACCTCCTCATACGAATATGTTGGTAACTGGTCAGGGGTAACGGTAGAAAAGAAGATCGGCAGCCTGAAGAACGGCGCTGGCAAGCTCATTGATTTGCCGGGTATCTATTCCTTGCACCCACTCTCACGCGATGAGGGGGTTGCTGCCCAGTATCTAATAGAAGAATCTCCAGAAGCCTTAATTAATATCGTGGATGCTTCACAGCTGGAACGAAATCTGCTGCTCACGCTTCAATTACTTGAGTATGGCAAACCTACCTTACTCGGACTTAATATGATTGACGTCGCTAATGCACGTGGAATTCGCATCAATCATGAAGTCTTACAATCACGACTGGGTATAACTGTCCTCCCGCTTGTTGCAAGAACGGGAAAAGGCTGCGCACAAGTCCTCAGTATTTTAGAGAAATCCTCTGCGATTCCCGCTGTAAAGTTCAAGTTGAACTACGGTGAGATTGTAGAGCATGCGATATCTTCTATAGAAAAGGAATTACTTCCTATCAAGGACTTGCCCAATCACCGCTGGATTGCTTTACAGCTTATGGAGCAGAATCCGGTTATTCTTCATTTTCTGAAGACACGTATGGACACCACTCGCCTGCTAAACATCTGTGAATCCTGTCAGAGTGAGCTACAGATCAAAAAGCTGGCCCTGACGCTCCCCCAATGGATTCGCTCACAGCGGATGGATTATATCCACTCCATTTGTGAGGTTGTACTTGATACAACAACGCAGAAACCTCATAACTTAACAGAAAGATTAGATTCCATATTGACGCATCGTTTTCTAGGACTGCCCTTATTTATCTTCTTTATGTATGCTCTCTTTAAGACCACATTTGACTGGGTCGGCGGACCTCTATCAGATCTCCTCGATGGCCTGATCTCCGGACCGATTAGTGATGGAGCCAATTCCCTGCTTCAGACGCTTGGAGCATCCAGCTTCACGCATGCCCTGATTGTCGATGGATTAATTAGCGGTGTAGGGGGCGTCCTCGTCTTTGTCCCGCAAATCTTCATTCTCTTCCTGATCATTTCCTTCTTGGAGGATTCAGGATACATGGCTCGGGTTTGCTTATTAATGGACAGCACCATGGAACGTATGGGACTAAACGGAAAAGCATTTATTCCATTCATCATTGGCTTCGGCTGCAATGTACCTGCCATAATGGCGGCGCGCAGCATCGAACAGCCCAAAGACCGCATGCTGACCACCTTGCTAATGCCGCTGATGTCCTGTTCTGCGAGACTGCCTGTTTACGCTTTATTCGCAGCTGTGTTTTTTCCGGCGCAAGAGGCCGTAGCAGTTCTGTCCATGTATGTGATGGGTATTGTGTTTGCTCTGATTCTTTGTAAGGTATTCTCTAAATATTTATTCAAAAATGAATCCTCAGTTTTCATGATCGAGCTTCCACCTTATCGTATGCCGCAGATCAAGACCTTATCGCGCAGCACTTGGGAAAAGGGCAAGGGTTTCCTGCGAAAAGCTGGAACTATTATTCTTGCAGGCTCAGCAATTATTTGGTTTATGTCTTATGCCGGTCCTGGCGGGTTTGATGTGGACATGGATCACAGCTTCCTGGCTAAGTTTGGAGGTATGATCGCCCCGCTACTGGCACCGCTTGGTTTCGGAACATGGCAGGCTGGCTCTACATTGGTTCCGGGATTTTTGGCAAAAGAGGTCGTAGTCTCAACCATGAATATCATCTATCATGCACCAGATGCTGCTGGTTTAGAAAATCAAATTTCTCAAGTCTTCACACCATTGAGTTCGATCAGCTTTATGGCCTTTATCCTGCTATATATTCCTTGTTTGGCTACTGTAGGGGTAATCAAAAAAGAAACAGCGTCTTGGAAATGGACCTTCTTCTCCATGGGGTATTCTCTCGTTCTGGCGTATATCGTATCTTTAATTATTTTTCAAGGCGGACGGTTATTAGGATGGTCGTAAACTTGTAAATTATAAGATTCTCATGATGAAAGTGGGGTACCATTATGATAAATGTTGTGATTGTCGCCTTAATTTTCGGTTATTCTGGCTGGACCATCTATCGACATGTGCAAAAGGGAAAGCAGGGCGCTTGTGCAGGCTGTGATAAAGGAAAAAGCTGCTCGGCAGCATCGATGGATTCCCCGCTTTCTTGTTGTTCAACACCGGTTAACAACAAGAAGTAGGCTTGTAAAATGGGCAATAAATAGTGATTTATCGTTTAGCCTCCTTAACTAACGGGTATGTTTGTTATAAGCAACTACAGACAATACCAAGGAGGTAATTCCTATGAATACCAAAAAGACATTATTTACAACGGTCGCATTGGGAGCAGCATATTTACTGAAGAATAAGGGAACTCGCGATAAAATTATGAACGGCATTCAATCTTACACTTCCCAATCGAAGGCCAAAAAATCCAGTGGTACTGTTTAAGCTTCTGCTCTTGGATTTCAATAAAGGGGTGTTCCCTAAACCAGAGTCTGGTTTAGGTGAACTGCACCCCGTCAAGTAGACAGCACAAAAAATAAAAGTAGTTTAAGCGGCCTTAGTCCTAAATTCAATGGGACTGAGGCCGTTTAGTTTTGCCTGTAACCGTTCGTTATTATAAAAGTGAATGTAGGTATCAATATCTGTTTGGAGTTCTTCAAAGGTCTGGTAGGTATGTAAGTAGTACTTCTCACATTTCAATGTTCCCCAGAAGGATTCCATCGGCGAATTGTCAATGCAGCAGCCTACTCGGGACATGCTTTGCTTCAGTTCTGCATCGTCCAGCATCTTCTTAAAATGCAGAGAGGTATACTGGAAACCACGGTCGCTATGGAGTAAGGTTCGGCTCTCCGGTGCTGCCTGCAAAGCTAATTCCAGTGTGTTAAAAACTAGCGAATTATTATTGGAATGACCCAGAACGTAAGCAACAATGGACTTGTCATACAGATCTTTTATTGCACTTAAATACGCCTTCTTGCCGTTGCCGTATTTGAATTCCGTTACATCCGTTACCCATTTTTGGTTTGGAGCTTCAGCCTCAAAATTACGGTTCAGCACATTCTCTGCAACCTGCTGAGGCGTGGAGCCTACATACTTCTTTCTCTTTCTGCGGATGACTGACTGGATACCTTGGCATCTCATCAGCCGGTACACTCGCTTTGCGTTAATAGATTTATCCATTTGTCTGCGCAAATGCAGGGTCAATTGGCGATACCCAAAGGTTCGTTCCACCTTCTCATACAAGAGGAGCATGGCCTCTGTCAGTTTCTCGTTGTCAGCCTCTCGAAAACTGGGTTTGCGATTCAACCATTTGTAATAACTTGACCGTGAAATCCCTGCGATGTCACACAAAAGCCGAATGGAGCAAGACTGTTCCTGCTGAACAGCCTGAATGGCCAGGTAGATATTCACCTGGCGAATGGTTCTTAACGCCTCCTCTTTTCGAGTTCCTCTAACTTTTTTAGAAAAGCATTCTCCGCACGCAGGCGTGCATTCTCGTATTCCAGCTTTTGCATCGCGAGTTTGTGGCGATCTGCTTCCGTAAGTTCTTCAGGCGCTTTGGTGCGTCCTCTACCGTCTCGTAATGCCTCTTCACCACCTGCTTCGTACTTCTTTACCCAGCTATATACTTGTTGGTAAGACACGTGAAAATGGCTTGCCGCCTTCGCATAGTCTTCTCCGTTCGAAAGGCAGTACAGCACGATATTTATCCGTTCCTGCCAAGTGGTTACGCGTCCTTTGGTCATAGCTTTAGTTCCTCCTGAATGAGCTGTTAAGCTGTTGCTATGACCATTATACTTCCTAATCCAGTTGGCGAGTTGGGTTGCACTTGCAATCTTATACTTGCAGATGATTTGGTTTTGCGACAATCCTCCCTCGAGATAATCCTTAACGGCATAGAGTTTAAGTTCTGCAGAATACGTACGATTGTAGCTTCGGACTTCCAGCCCTTCGTATCCATACAATTGATAACGTTGCCGCCACTTCACTATAGAGTTTTTGGATATTCCATACTTCCGGGCCGCAGCTTTCAAACCAATGTCGCCCCGTTCAATTTCTTGGAGAATCGTTAACTTTTCCAGTGCTGTATACTCTTTTGTTCCATAAAAATGCTCCCCATACAGCGACAGGTTTTTATTATTTCACCTGTCTACTATATGGGGAGCATATCACCTTGTTGTTTAGAACGGACAGCTCCCCGGATGTTTAGATCTCGCTTTCGCTCAGCAGCCACTGAATGATAGAACGAACCATGACACCTGTTGCTCCCTTAGGATTAACTCCACGTTCTTTAGATACATATGCAGTGCCAGCAATATCTAGATGAATCCATGGCAAGCCCTCAGCAAACTCACCTACAAATAATCCGCCTGTAGTGGCTCCACCATATCTTCCAGCAGTGTTACGGATATCGGCAACCTCGCTCTTTAGCATCTCACGAAATTCCGGGTATGCCGGAAGCTGCCAGACCTTTTCCCCTGAATAGCTTGAAGCGGCCAGAAATCGCTCCAGAAACGCTTCATCATTAGTTACAGCACCTGTTGCTAAATCTCCCAAAGTGGACAACACAGCGCCTGTCAGTGTAGCTACATCGATAATACGTTTCGCTCCCCATTCCCGAGCATAAGTCAGCGCATCTCCCAGGACAATTCTGCCTTCAGCGTCGGTATTCAACACTTCTATCGTTCGTCCGCTCATGGAGGTAATAACATCTCCAGGCTTAAAAGCATTGGCCGATGGCATATTCTCCGCAGATGGAATAACCATAACGACATTAATTCGTGGACGTAAGCGGCCAAGCGCCTCCATTACTCCGAGTACAGCCGCTGCCCCGCCCATATCACTAATCAGCTCTTCCATACCTGGTGCTCTTTTTAAGGAGATCCCGCCGGTGTCAAAGGTAACTCCCTTCCCTACAAGCCCCACTACGTTATCCCAATTCCCTGTCCCCTGATAACGGATGACGATCATTCGCGGAGGGTTTACACTTCCTTTTCCGACTGCGAGCAATCCGCCCATTCCTTTTTGCTCAATTTCCCGTTCATCCAGCACCTCAGAAGGAAAGCCATATCGCTCAGCAACCTCTATAGCGGCCACAGCAAGGTCTGAGGGGGTCAATAGATTACCAGGCATGTTGGTCAAGCTCCGCGCCAAATTCGTGGCCTCACCGAAAGCTAGCCCCTTCTGAATGCCTTGAGTCCAATCCCGTCCGGCATTACCCTCTAATTTCTCTTTTATAGTGAAAACAACTGCTGTTGGGCCTGTATAAAAAGACTGCACCTGCTTATAGGTAGCCCGACGATAGGAACCTAGCATTAGCCCCTCCGTCAGCGCATAAGCAATAGAAGTCACATCCTTCTCTACGGTAAGCTCCTGTAAGGTGTCCGGTACTTCAAATACCAGCTTGAGCGCCTTCAAACGAAGCGCTGCACGGGCTGTCTGAGCCCCCATTTGCCTTAGATCCTCAGTCGTGAGAAGTTGGTCCCCCCTGCCAACTAAAATAACAACAGGACAACCAGATGAATTCTCAGCAGGTAGTACATAAGTCTGATTAAGCTTGCCTTTAAATAGACCTGCCTTTCCCAATAGGCGAATTCTGTCATCCCAGCCCTCGGAAAAGCCTCCATTCTCGACCTCAGACTCAGAAATAATAAGGATAAGGGCATCACCCTGCACATTGTTGGCAACACCACTGTTGTATTCTATATTCATTGTGATTACCTCCATTTGTTTCCCAAAACCAACACCCATTGTAACATAACAAAGGCTGATCTCCGCATCTGTATTATCCGCAGGGATCAGCCTCTTATTACTTATTCTAATGGATTAATGGCAAAGAGATCACAAAATGAGTACCCTCGTTAACTCTGCTGCTAACAGAAATGCATCCGCCATGATTTTTGATGATGCGGTCACTTACGGAAAGACCCAATCCTGTACCATTCTCTTTGGTAGTAAAGAAAGGATTAAATAACCTGTCCAGTGTACGAATATCCATTCCTTTACCGTTGTCAGATATGAACATACGGACCTCAGAGCCTTCTCTGCGGGCACCAACCTCGATTTTCCCCATCGAATCATCTTCTCGATCCGCTACAGCCTCCATTGCATTTCTAATCATATTAAGCACGACTTGCTTCATCTGTTTGACATCGCCAGAAATCACCATGTCCTCTTGAAGAGGATGAAGATTGATCTGGCAGCCTTTCATTAAAGCTTCGCTCTCTGTAAGGAGAACAACCTCCTTGAGCAATGCCGACACGGGTATCATCCCCACCTGCGGAACTGACGGCTTAGAGGAGGACAGAAATTCATGGATTATATCGTTCGCACGATCGATCTCGGCCAATATAATCTTGGCATATTCCTCTTTCCCCAGTTGGTGCAAGTATGGATGAAGCAGTTGAATAAATCCCCGGATCGCGGTCAACGGATTCCGGATTTCATGGGCAATAGATGCGGATAATTTGCCTAGCATAGCTAAGCTATCGTTCTGGTAAGCCGTTTGTTCGATTAACTTATAATCCGAGATTTCCTTGACAGTGAACAAATAACAGCCTTTCATTTGCTCTCCGCAGCATAAAGTAACCTTCCAGTAACGGCCATACTCGTCTAGAAACTCATAATTTGATTTTCCTTTGTATACCATCTCTCTGTAGCTCTGCAGTACTTGTTTTTTCTTGGAACGGCTCAGTCGAACATTAGACAGCAGATGGGAAAATGTGCAGCCCACAAGAGAGTGACGGGTAAGTTCAAGCATCCCGTACATTTGCTTATTTACAAAACTTATAACTCCCTCTTCATCAAAAAGCATGATTCCGCTGTCAATATTCTCTAGAACATCCTCGTATGTAGTATCCACAGGTCCAGTTTGATAGGTTCTTCCCGGTAATAGAAGACTTTCTTGATATTGGCTAATCACGATACGAAGTTCCCCCTTTTACTGCATTTGACGAAGACGCTTAAGCGACATCAAATTACTATGTATTTGAGTGTATGACGAAGCCGCCAGAACATTCGGTAATCGTTGCACTTTTTCCAACCGGTTCAATTATATTCCAATCATATCCAAGAGAACTAGACAACGCAATCGGAGAAACTGTCGAATGGTAAAAAAATTCATAAAATGATTCCAAAGACATATGAAACATCACATCAAATTATATTTATCGCTATTTATTCGCCTAAATGATTTAAAAAAATCTAAAAAGGATCACGAAAAACTAAAAAGGATTATAAAAAGCTAAAAAGCCCCCGCGATTGCGGAGGCTTACATGGAAAAATGGGGCATGCCAAAAAAATTAGTAATAAACTTATGCCTTTTGTTGCAGGCGTAGACGGCGCTGACTCATCACAGCTAACCTTTTTTTCAATTCCCGTTCCCACTTGGTATCCTCGATCTGTTTGGCTACAGCTAGCAGATCAAGCGCCATATCGATTTGATTGCGTACAACGGCTAGAGGATCTTCACTCTCGACGTTAATGACGTTCTCGAAAATTGCAGTTTCGTCTTCCATGACATAGTCCTGAAAGTCCACGTCGGTAACACCATCTCCATGTGCATATTCCGCTAAGATCTCATATTCATTCTCGACCTTGTAGTGAACCTCCACACGATGACATACCGGACAAAAAAGCAGGGGAACATTATGGACTTGCGTGCGATAATGTTTTAGGGTCCCCTTTGTTCCTACCATACTCGCTCCACAGCAAAAGCTCATATTTGTTCGCCCTCCTTAGAAATAACCCTTTGATTGTTTATTATTGTATTACATTACCCCAATGGAGATTCCTCCACTCGAGGACATAATATAACTTTTCGCGCCTATTTTCAAATCTATTTAGATATACAAGATCTTTTGGTGCAAAAAACCCCCTTACAGAAAATTTTCTGCAAGGAGGTAGAAATCAGAATATCAAAGATCACTATGATAACGGTCTAAAATTTACAGATTCTTATCGCCCGGCTTCCAGTTCATTGGGCATAAACCACCAGATTGCAAGGCTTGCAGAACACGAAGAGTTTCTTCCACACTGCGGCCTACATCATTGTGGTTAACGACTTGATATTTCAATTCGCCTTCAGGATCGATAATGAACAAGCCACGCAATGCGATACCTTCTTCTTCAATCAGAATGCCATAGTCTTTAGAGACTTGTTTCGTAATATCAGCTGCAAGCGGGAAATTCAAACGACCCAGGCCGTTGGAATCCTTAGGGGTATTAATCCAAGCTTTGTGGCTGTGGATCGAATCGATGCTTGCGCCGAGAATCGCTGTATCAAGTGCTTCAAACTGTGCTGCTGCGTCACTGAGAGCTGTGATTTCAGTTGGACATACAAATGTGAAATCAAGCGGATAGAAGAAGAATACAAGCCATTTGCCACGATAATCAGACAAGCTTACTTTACCAAAATCCTTACCATCACCTGATACGGTTTCCATAGTAAAATCGGGAGCCGGTCTACCTACTAAACGTTCCGCCATTGCTAGAATCCTCCCTCTGATTATGTAAGAAAAAATACCATTTGTATCTCTCAATATACTGAAAAATGCTGAAATAGACAATATCTTGTCTACTTAACAAATGGTATCATCGCACAAAATCAAAGTCAAGATTAGATCAATTATTTATTTATAATTATTATAAATAAAGTATTAGGCTTTGCGGATTGCTGCAACAATCAGGTCGCCCATTTCAGTTGTACTGATCGCTTTGCTCTTATCCACGGCGATATCACTTGTACGGTGTCCTGCATCCAATACTGCAGCAACTGCCGCTTCGATTGCAGCAGCAGCATCCTCATAACCAAAGGTTAAGCGGAACATCAGGGCCAGCGACAAGATTGTTGCGATCGGGTTCGCAAGCCCTTGTCCGGCAATATCAGGAGCAGAGCCGTGAACGGGCTCGTAGAGACCATAGTTGCCGTCACCCATCGAAGCTGAAGCAAGCATACCGATAGAACCTGTCAGCATAGCAGCCTCGTCGCTCAAGATATCACCAAACATGTTCTCAGTAACGATAACGTCAAAGCTAGATGGACGGCGCAGCAGCTGCATTGCGCAGTTATCAACCAGTACATGCTCTACCTCTACCTCCGGATATTCTGGAGCAATCTTATTCACAACCTCACGCCACAAACGTGAAGTTTCAAGTACATTCGCTTTATCAACACTCGCCAGTTTATTACGGCGCTTGCCGGCAATCTCAAAAGCTTGGCGGACAATTCGTTCTACTTCCATTACGTTATACACACAGGTGTCCACAGCTTCTTCACCATGTTCTCCTTGACGGCGCAATTTATCTCCGAAGTAAATCCCGCCAGTCAGTTCGCGAACTACCATAAGATCTGTGCCTTCCAGGACTTCAGGCTTCAAAGTCGAAGCATCCTTAAGACAGTCAAATACGACAGCTGGACGCAGGTTGGAGAACAACCCCAGTGCTTTGCGAATTCCAAGCAGTCCGGTTTCGGGACGAAGCTCCTTTGGATTATTATCCCATTTTGGTCCACCAACAGCACCCAATAACACAGCATCTGCGCTACGACAGATTTCAAGGGTATCTTCCGGCAGCGGAGTGCCCTTCTCGTCTATTGCGATACCGCCAAATAATGCGTGCTCTGTTTCAAAAGCATAACCGAATACTTCTTCTGTTACTTTTAATACTTTTTCCGCTTCTGCTACAACTTCTGGTCCAATACCGTCCCCTGCGATTACGGCGATTTTTTTAACTTCACTCATCTCAGTCACTCCTCAAGTTTTCTGCTCTAACAGACATAGTTCTTCTTTATATTGTTGTATCATACCCAGTCGTAAAGGACAAAGATATAGATTCTATTGAGCTGATAGGTATAGCCTATAAATAGAGAGGATCAGACCACCACCGTCAATGCTGAGCACATTTGCTCTTAGTTCTGAAGATGTTTACAATTAATATGAAGTCATCTATCAAAGGAGTGAATGCGAAGTGCATTATACAAAGCTTGGCAAATCCGGCATGAAGGTCAGTCGCCTATGTCTAGGAACGATGAATTTTGGCCCACAGACGGATGAAAAAGAAGCCTTCCGCATCATGGACGCTGCACTGGATGCAGGTGTTAATTTTTTTGATACCGCTAACATTTACGGCTGGGGTGAAAATTCTGGCCTGACTGAAACCATTATTGGACGCTGGTTTAAGCAAGGCGGCGGGCGGCGGGAAAAGGTTGTACTAGCCACCAAAGTTTATGGAGCCATGAATGATAAACTTGATGGTCCTAATGATGAAGAAAGATTATCCTCATATATCATTCGCCGCCATCTTGAAGGGTCCCTGCAGCGTCTTCAGACCGATCATATTGAATTGTACCAGATGCATCATATAGACCGCAGTACGTCCTGGGAAGAGCTCTGGGGGGCTTTCGAGCTGGCTGTGAGTCAAGGCAAGATTGGTTATGTCGGTTCCAGTAACTTTGCAGGCTGGGATATCGCCATAGCTCAACAAGAAGCTAAGGCTCGTGGTTTTCTTGGACTAGTCTCAGAGCAGCATAAATACAGCCTGACCTGTCGGCTTCCTGAACTTGAAGTTTTGCCAGCCGCTCGCCATCTGGGGCTAGGTATTATTCCTTGGAGCCCACTCGATGGAGGTCTTCTCGGAAGAAATGCACTCAAAAAAATAGAGGGCAGCCGAAGTGGCGGAAATGCAGATCGTGTAGAGCAGCACAAGAGCCAGCTTGAGGTTTTTGCCAGCTTATGTATGGAGCTGGGAGAACCACAGGATAATGTCGCTCTTGCTTGGTTACTGGCTAATCCTGCTGTAACTGCTCCAATTATCGGCCCCCGCACCCTGGAGCAATTTGAGAGTGCGCTGCGCAGTCTTGAGATTGTGCTAGATGAAGCTGTGCTTAAACGACTAGATGAAATATTCCCTGGACCCGGCGGTGAAGCCCCTAAAGCGTATGCTTGGTAGGTAAGTTCTATCACAAAGGAGCTGAGGCCTCAGCAGAATCAATACGCTGAAGCCCCAGCTCCCTTTTATTCATTCTTATTCAGCTGTGTCCACGGTCACACTTCCATTACTCGTGCTTAAGTCCACAGTATAAGTGGCTTTACCAAGCACAGCGGTACCATAGCTATCGCCGTCCCGATCCCAGGGTACATTCCCCTTCAGCGAGCCATTGCTTGTATCTGCAATAATCTTCGCATCCGACACGGCCGGCAAGCCCACTATAATCTTTCCGTTACTGGATGTACACTTCCAGTTTCCGGTCACTGCTGAGTTTATAGTAATTTTGCCGTTGCTGCTCTTGGCTGACAACGCCCCATCAATGTTATCCAATACTATGGCTCCATTAGAGCTCACGAGTTCAACTTCACCTTGGATATTCTGTACGGATAGTGACCCATTGCTGGTATGCGCATCCACTTCGCCGACAATATCATGAATATTTAATGCACCATTACTTGTCTCAACCTCTATACCTGACTTTAGATTCCAGGCTTCTATAGAGCCATCACTTGTCTCAACCTCAACAGCAAGGTTATTGGGTGCACTTACATTTAGATAAGGACTTTTGGTATTGAATCCAAACTGAATGTTAGAGAACCAATTATGATCGGAATCAAGCTCCATAATCAGTGTATCTCCTTCAGTACTAACCTTCCATTTCTTTTCCAGTGCACTTTCAGCATCACTTTGCGATTTTCCAGGCAGCAGTAAACTTCCCTCATAATCCAAAGAGCTTCCAGCTACACCCTCAACCTTTACTTTTCCACTCGGAAGTACGATTTTGAGCGTCGTAATATTCTCTTTCACTTCCACATTCCCACTAAGCGGAGTTAGATGTGTATTACCGATCAGATTGCTGAGTGAACCTCCCGCCATTACTGTCTGAGCACCACTTGCTCCGATCAGTACAATAATTAACAGGATGGCCCAGCCGCTTACACGGCTTTTGACATCGGATTTGATAAAAAGTCTTATCAACATCTCAAGTCCGAATAAGACCAACAACGCTGGCCATAAAAAACCAAGCACCTCATAGCTGATCATATCATACTGAGCCATCACGATAATGACACCAAGGGCAATGCAGCCCAAGGCTGCTGTGAAACTTCCTATTTTCCATCTCCCCATAGTTAAATCCCCGTTTCTTATGCTCTCGTATTGTTCCTTAACATCTTTAGTCCGTACGCAATCAGACCCACTGATAATAAGATCGTGCCGATGTTGATCTCAGTCAGCATATCCCAAAGGGTAGGGAAAGCTGTGATTACCAACATGAGGAATCCAGCAACAACACAGCCGATTCCCACCCAAGCTGGATTGATCTCTTCATGCGGATATCCAGGCATAGAGGACATACCCATGGTCCAAGGGGCTCCGAAGCTGTCTGGATGAAACATCATTCGTTCGTGTTCAGCAGCAGTTATTTTCATCCAAGCCGCCTTCTGCAGGGCATCAAACAATTGATAAAACCACAGCGCCGCCAGGGCAAACGGGAAGATCAAGGGCTCGGACGGAATAAACATTATACATAAGGACGCCCCGATCATAAACTGTAAACCCTGCTTTTTAAAGCCTAAGTACAAATGACCTACTCCAGGTACCATAGCCAGCATAAAAGTGAGCCAACGTCTCTTCTTAATCATAATATATCCTCCTAAAATTTGGGTAGCAAAACTTTAGCCAATTTAAACATCTATTAATGGTCAATTATTTTATTTCTATCTCCCAAAGCCACCAAACCACTGGGTTACTGAATTCGACATATGGCCGTTTATTTCGGTAATGCCATAGGCCAAATTCTCAAATACCCCAAACTGCAACAATAACAAACTGAGGCAAGCAGCCACTCCATAATGAATCCATGAGGTTTTTGGGGCAGAACGACGTCTTACATTTGTCGCCTTAGTCGCTCGTGATCTGCGCCCTGTTTCGAGCTGCTCAATATGTGTCATAACATCTGCTGCGAGATCCGGGAAGTCCATCTGCGCCTGCAGCTGTTCTCTGTCAGCATCCATTTCCGACCACAACTCCGACATTGCTTTGGCTTCCTCCAGCCACTCTGCGCAATCAGGACATGACTCTATGTGCAATCGGATACTCAGCTCCATCTCTGGAGACAGTAGGCCGTCTATATAATGTGGCATCCATTCCTTCACTATTGCACAATTCATCGCCATTCCTCCCTTTGTTTACGCATCATCTGTCTGGCTCGATAAAGCTGCGATTCGATTGTTTTCACGGAAACTCCCTTTTGCTCTGCAATCTCTTGGTAGGAATTCCGCTGAAAATAGTACAGCTGGACGACCGACCGGTACGGTTCCGCCAGACTGTTCACATTCTCTCCTAATTCAGCTGATGTTTCCTGCTCAAGTACCTCATGCTCCGGAGTTTGAGACGTTACCCAATCATTTTCTGTGTAATCAGCTGCACTTCGGTACTTCCACTCCCTATCGTTGGCCCGTTTCCAGTCCAGACAGGTGCGGTAGGCAATCCGATACAGCCATGTCGAGAAGGAGGACTGTCCTCTGAAAGAGGGGAGCGCTTTATATGCTTTTATAAAAACCTCCTGGGCCATATCTTTGGCCGATTCGGCTTCCCCTGTGATTTTGACGCATACTCTGTATACCATGCCTTGGTAACGTGTCACCAAATGCCCAAAGGCTTGATGTTGACCGTTCAGCACAGCAGCAATCCATTCTGCCTCTTCCAGCTTTCTCCCCTCCTTCACCTTCATAACGTTAGACGCCAGACAATCCTTCCCCCCTGCAACCTATGCATAAATTTTTTTGAATTTTTTGAAATAGGCCGAAGAGAGGAATATATAGTTTGTTGTCGAATAATGTTTAACTACTATGACTAAAAGAAAACTCTTCTTAATTATCGCATTGTTTCTTATTATACTCACTGGATTTCGTATCCTATGGGTAATGATTTCTCCACACACCACACAACCACCATTGATCAATGGGGTGTTGGATTTACGGGATCAAAATTTGAATCCGGACAAACTTCTTATTTTAAATGGGCAGTGGGAGTTCTACCCGGGTATGCTGCTTCCTTCATTCAACGAACAATCTCTAACTTCTGCTCCTACAAAATATATACAAGTCCCGGGGAACTGGAAAGATGCACTTAGCGATAGCGATAGTGATAAATCGGCTTATGGCTACGGCTCCTATCGACTACGTGTGCTTACAGATAATAATAAGAAGCAATCTTATAGTCTTCTCATTTCCGGAGCTCGCTCTTCTTCAGAAGTGTATATCAATGGTGAACAGCTGGGCAGCTCTGGCACTCCTGCTGAGAGTAAAGAGCACTATATCCCATACATACTGCCTTATTCAGTATCCTTTACAACCGATAAAAGTGAACTTGAAATTGTGATCCATGTAGCCAACTATTCCTTTTCCCAAACGGGAGGCATTTCTAAAACGATTGTATTTGGCAGCGAAAAAGCTTTAACACAGGAAAGACTGCTCTCTATTAGCCTACAGTTGCTATTATGTGTTGTACTGCTGCTGCACGCTGTATATGCTGTTATTTTATATATAATTGGGCTGCGGCAAAAGATGTTGATCTATTTTTTTCTGCTGGTAATATCCGCTATAACTACTGTACTTATAGATGATGACAGGCTTTTATTGCACGTACTTCCCTTGAACTATCAATGGAATTTCAAACTATTTTTTATCTCTTATATTGCTGTATTTATTTTTATCCTGCAGACAAGCAAACATCTTTTGTTCGCGGATTTAAAAATAAAAAGTATTCGTATCCTAACCATCCTGTCCATAGTAGACATCCTGTTCATATTATTTGGACCCGTTGTTCACTATTATGAATTTCACACACTGATTTTCGGCATAAATTTATTAGTTTTAGCATTAGGTGTCGTAATTCTTTTTCTGAGATCTATTGTTAAAAATTACGAAGGCTCTATTTTCCTGTTGTTATCCATGCTTGCCATCGTTAACAGCACACTTTGGGGAATGTTCAAGAATTATAACTGGGTCAACGTTACCTATTATCCTTTTGATCTAATTATCGCCTTTTTGTGCTTTGCGACTTTTGGATTTAAGCGATATCACTGGAATACTAAGGAGACAGAAAAACTGGCGCACAGCCTGCAGAGAAGTGTTACGCAAAAGGATGTTTTTTTGGCTAACACCTCACATGAATTAAAAAATCCGCTGTACAGTATCATTAACATTGCCGAAACTGTTCTGGACAGCGAGCGTGACACTGTAACGCATCAAAATGCTGAGAATTTAAAACTGCTCATTACCGTTGGAAGACGTATGTCCCTTCTGGTAGACGATCTGCTGGATCAATCCCAGCTCCGTGAAAGCAATATACAATTGCAGCTCAGAGAACTTAAGATTCAATCCTTCGCAGTGGGTGTGCTTGATATGTTCAAATTCTTAACAGAAGGGAAATCTTTAACCTTAATCTCAGAAATACCAGATTCATTCCCTTCTATTGTGGCTGATGAAAAAAGACTCATTCAGATCTTGTTCAATCTGCTTCAAAATGCTGTTAAATATACGACTGTAGGCACGATAAGAATCCATGCAGATATTCATAAAAAATCGGCGCAGATTCATATTACGGATACTGGTCTTGGCATGAACGAGGAGACGTTGCTCAGAGCTTTCCAGCCCTATGAACAGGGCGACTCCAGCATGAACGAAGTTAGCGGTGGCATCGGGCTTGGATTAAGCACCAGCAAGCAGTTAGTTGAACTTCACGGCGGGAAAATAAGTGTAGTCTCTACACTTGGAGAAGGTACTACCTTCACATTCACAATGCCGTTATACGATTCAACCAGCCGGGTATTGAATTCAGAACTGCCCTCTATGACTGAATTCTCGGACACGCCATCTATGATCACTTTATCCAAATTAACCGCGCCGGGTATCGTTTCATCAGCCCATGGCAGGAGACCCAAGCTTCTGGCTGTAGATGATGATCCGGTTAATCTAAAAATACTTACCAACGTACTTTCCATCAAGGACTATGAAATCGTTACGGTGACCAGCGGAAACGATGCTTTACTATTGCTGGATACCGCTCAGTGGGATTTAATTATTACAGATGTAATGATGCCACAAATGTCCGGGTATGAACTGGCGCATAGAATTCGTGAACGTTACACCATTGCTGAGCTTCCCATTTTGCTTCTGACGGCACGAAACCAACCAGAAGATATTTATACCGGATTCATTTCAGGTGCAAATGACTATGTAATGAAGCCTATGAATGCAATAGAGCTGAAGGCCCGTGTACGCTCCTTAACAGATCTAAAACAGTCCGTAAACGAACGGCTTCGTGTGGAAGCTGCCTATCTTCAAGCGCAAATACAACCACATTTCTTGTTCAACACATTAAATTCAATATCCGCGCTGGCCTCTTTTGATATTAATAGAATGAGTCACCTTGTGGATGCCTTCAGCTCTTATTTGCGTTTAAGCTTCAATTTCCTGAATGCTGAGCCTATGATACCGATTGAACGAGAGCTTGAGCTTGTTCATGCCTACCTCTACATAGAGAAGGAGCGCTTTGAAGATAGGATGACCATTCATTGGGATTATGAGGAAAGCTTGCATTTTCAGCTGCCGCCTCTGACTATACAGCCACTGGTTGAAAATGCTGTCCGGCACGGTATTTTGAGTCGCTCCCAAGGAGGAACGGTGTCCATAACCATCAAGGAACAAGCTGGCGATATTGAAATCACGATATCAGACAATGGCCAAGGCATGAAAAACGAACAACTCCAGCAGTTGCTCAGCAATCCGTCTAATGATGTACGAGGAATCGGATTTTTAAATACACATAAACGGCTGTTGCGGGTCTACGGAAAAGGGCTGCAGATTAAAAGCTCCGAAGGGAAAGGAACTTCTGTGAGTTTTATTATTCCTTCTGACAAAAAAAATCCGATTCGAAAACTTTCTGATTAACAGACAAACTATTGTGAACCCAAATATCAAGTAAGGATTCGACGTATTTTTGGCTAAAATACTATATCTGAGTGGTGATTAATAATGATTCAGGCAATATTAGTTGACGATGAACGGCTTGCCCTTGTGAAATTAGAGTTTATGTTAAAAAAAATACCATCCATACATATAGCCGCTTCCTATACGGACCCCTCGCAGGCCATTCAAGAGGCTCCGTCTTATCATCCTGACGTTATTTTTATTGATATTGAAATGCCTGAAATTAATGGTCTTCAAGCTGCCGAGATGCTCCAAGAGACCTGTCCAAACGCAAATATTATCTTTGTTACCGCGTATAACCATTATGCTGTGGAAGCCTTTGAGATCAATGCGCTCGATTATATTTTGAAGCCTGTGCGAAATGACCGACTACTGAAGGCCGTCCAACGGTTAGAAGAAAGATTGTCACTTGCCCCAAAACTCATCATTGCAACAGAAGAGGTAACCATTCGTTGTCTTCAATCGCTTCGTTTTGAACGAGGTGGACAATCTCTGAATAATCTGCGTTGGAGAACCTCTAAGGCCCAAGAGTTATTTGCTTTTTTGCTCCATAATCGCAACCGCTTTGTAAGTAAAGACATGCTGATTGAACTGCTGTGGCCTGACTTTAATCTGAAAAAGGCTTCTACCCATCTCTATACAACAATTTATCAAGTCCGGCAATGCTTAAAGCAGAATGAAGTCGACCTGCATATCAGCAACCTTAGCGGGGGGGAAGGCTATACCCTTGAAACCGGATCAATGTTGATCGATGTAGATAAGTGGGAACAGGGGATTCTGGCTCTGGAAACCATTAGTGAAGTTAATTGTGCGGAGCATCAAGTTTTATTCGAGCTTTATTCTGGAGATTACTTTGACGATTATGATTATTTATGGGCCGAAAGTGAGCGGCAACGCCTTCGTACCATTTGGCTGCACCATGCAATGGGCATTGCCCAATTTTATATAGAAAGCAACAGAATTGCCGAAGCCGTTACTGTCTATCAACGAGTAGTGCAGCTGCAGCCTTATTTTGAACAAGGGCATTTAGGATTAATGAAGGTCTACGACAGTATTGGAGAACGTTCCGCTGTGGAAGAGCAGTACAAGCTGCTCAAGGATTTGTTCCAAAAGGAACTTAACCTTGGCCTTCCAGCCAGCGTTGAGCACTGGTACGAGCAATGGGAACAGTTTAACCATAGAGTGCGATGAGCTAAATACCCTATCAAGACATAATAAAGACACCCGGTTTTATCCGGGTGTCTTTATTATTACCTTCCTAGTTATTACGTTTGAATCGTCTTGTTAATACAAACCCTAGTAGTACCAGACTTCCACCTACCAAGTAGATCGGAAATGCGCTGTCTTCTCCCGTTTTCGGAAGCTGAGTCGGTTTATTGCTGTTATTTCCTGGCTTAGTAACTGTACCCTTTGGTACTTCCTCCACATCAATCTCTATAAGGATTTCTTCTTCATTTCCATTCTCATCTGTAACAATAATGGTGAACTTATCTTTACCAATATAGCCCGGATCAGGTGTGTAGACCCATTTGCCATCCTTAGTAATAATTACTTTACCATGTCCCGGCTCATCTCCCAGGCTTGGCACTCCCCCAAGTGGAATTTCACCTTCAATAGGAACATCTTCATTGGTAATCTCTTTCTGCACAGGTGGAGTTACCTGCGGAACAACAGGCGTACTAGTTGCCACAGGCTGGCTTGGAGTAGCTGTGGGCGTAACCGTTGGCGTTGCTGTCGACACTGGCGTTACCATCGGTGTTGGTGAAGGTGTTGCCACCACAACTGGTGTTGCTGTTGGCGTAGAAGTAACGACTACTTCCGGAGTCGGTGATGGTGTCCAGATAGGACCTGTCGGTTCCTCTGGCGTCGACGTTGGTGTTGCTGTCGGCGTCGACGTTGGTGTTGCTGTCGGCGTCGACGTTGGTGTTGCTGTCGGCGTCGACGTTGGTGTTGCTGTTGGCGTCGACGTTGGTGTTGCTGTTGGCGTCGACGTTGGTGTTGCTGTTGGCGTCGACGTTGGTGTTGCTGTTGGCGTCGACGTTGGTGTTACTATCGGCGTCGACGTTGGTGTTGCTGTTGGCGTCGACGTTGGTGTTACTGTTGGCGTCGACGTTGGTGTTACTGTCGGCGTCGACGTTGGCGTTGCTGTCGGCGTCGACGTTGGTGTTGGTGTTGCTGTTGGCGCTGGCGTTGGTGTTACCGTTGGTGCTGGCGTTACGGTCGGTATAGGCGTTGCTGTTGGTGTCGGAACTTTGTTTTTTACCTCAAGGCTTATCCCTGTCGTCGAAGAAATAGTCACTTCATGTGGTGTTTGATCAAGAACATAACCAGCAGGCGCTGTTTTCTCAATTAATACATATTTCCCACCTGTCAGTTTAGTAAATTCAAGTATCCCGTTGGTATCCGTAGTGCCTTCCTTAATCCAGATCTTATCGGCATCAACTACGCGATACAGATCAAAAACGGCCCCACTTAACACCTTACTCGTATTCCCGTCTTCTACTTTGGTAATCGTCAACGGTCCTCTTACGCCGCTTCCTGTACCGGAGCCGCTAGAGAGCTTAACGATAATTTCCTCGGTGCTTACACCTGGAACTACCTTGATGTTTTTACCATCAAAACTAACCTGATTGGTTACTTTATCATTGTTCTGTGCTGTGATCAGGGAATCATATTTTAAAATATAAGCTTCGGAAATATCCTTCAGGAAACTAAGCTTAAAGCTTTCTTTTCCGTCATTATCCGTTGTGATTTCCAGCTTATAATCTGTACCACTCACCAATTCTTGGTTGGTGGATGTTACATCCCCATTGCTCGCAACTTTCGTTTTGTAGACATGGAATGTATTGGACAGCAGGATTTGATTGTCGCTTGGAATATCCGTAATTACCGCTTCTTTTACAAAAGATTGGTTACGGTTGATGTAAATTGTCCAATGAATTTTATTGCCATCCTGCGCACCTTCTTTGTTAACGTATTCCCCGCCCTGAGGGATATTAACAGAAGCTTGCAGTTTAGCGGACTCTACTTTCGTACCGTCATATAACGTAGCTGTATTTTTAATTTCATTTGAATCAATCGCTTGATCCGCGAACGTTGTTTTGAAAGTGACGTAGAACGCATAATTAATCGTTTTATTAAATGTCACCTTCAGCTCACTGCCATCCAGCTCCACTTTATAATCAGCGGAATTCACACTAGCTTGCGGAGAAGGATTTCCATCCTTTCCATACTCCCATTTATTCACTTTCACAGAATCCATATTTACAACTTGGCCAGCTGAAATGGTATCAACCAGTTGAGCTTGGCTTAACGTTTTCTGATTATAATTAGCCCCAATGTTCCAAGTGATCTCCTTAGTTACAGCATTGTAGGAACCACTCTTCTTCCCATTGTTTTTAACCTCATCTCTTGGATTAAAGGTTGCGGTCGCTTCTTTATGCTTAGACTCCTTCACCCCATTAACCGTTTCTTTCCAATCGAGTGCACCTGTATTAGTGAATTGAGTTTTGCCCGGAGCCAGCCAATCATAGTTAAAGCTTGTTGTATAAGTAATTGTGTAAGGCTCATTTATCGGCGCATTAAAAGTAATCACAAATCCATCGTTTACTGCAACCGGATCATGCGCATTGTAAACAACACTATGGACGGTAGCAGTTCCACCTTTAGTTGGTTGAACCTTTAATGTACCCGGGACAAGCTTTAATCCGGCATTGCCAAAAGTATCTGTCACCACTAAATTTTCCATAGTCTTGCTGTCATCGTTAATTTGGATAGTCCAATCGAGGGTCTTAGTCGCATAATTAACGTTGCTATAATTTTTATGGAGAATTTGCTGCTTGATATCACTGTAACCCGTTTCTGTTTTTCCATCATAAGTAATCTTGTTCGTAATCTTGCCATCATCAAATACTCTGCCATTTGCCTTTGTCTGATATTCAATACGGTAGGCAGAATTAATATCATTGTTAAATTTCAGATCAAAACCATTTAATCCCGTTGCAGTTGTTGGAGTTATTGTATATTCGCTTGAAGCGATTTCCGCGCTTTTAACCCCGTTGCCATTACTGTCGATCGTTACAGGATAAACTTTAACCGAGCTGAGAATCAGATCTTGGGTGTTATTGAATGTATCCTTCAAAATAGCATTTGCCGCTAAAATTGTTTTTTCATTGTAATTGAAATTAACAGCCCAGGAAATCACCTGATTCGCTGCATCGTATTTAGTGGACTCTTTCGATAGTGGTTTGCCACGTCCTACTGTAACTGTAGTGCTAGCCTTTTTAGAAAATCCGTTATCTCCTGTTAAGACTGCCTCATTCAAAAAGGTTTTCGCATCTACACCAGTACCAGTAATATCCGTAGAAAAGCCAATCCGGTAGGCCTTAGTAAGCGGGTTATCCGCAAATTTCAGCTTTAACTCTCCCAAAGTGGATCCTGTCACATCATACTTGCTGCTGTCCACTATATTGCCAAGACTCACAGTCCCATCGACCTTCACATCAAGCTCATAAACAGCAATAGATACCGTATTCAGTGATAATCCCGCAGGGAGTGTGTCTGTGACAACTGCATTTTTTACGCTTTCCAGTGCCTTATTCACATCAACCGTCCAAGCGATGCTTGTTGGGTTATAATACTGCGGCTTAGGCGAACCGTCTTTTTCTATAGTAGAGCTAACCTTCGGCTTAAAATTAAGCTCAATGGTCTGAGTACCGCCTTGTATCGGGAAAATCAGGGTTTGCTTCGTGGAGCCAGTAATCTTCTTGGAGCTCAAAAGCGACCTTACGGAGAAAGTCCCTCCCACTTTATCGTGGGTTTCGATATAAGCATTAAATGTAAATACAACGCGGTTAGTATTTTTGTCGACGGTATAAGTCCCTACAGGTTCATCGTCAAAAATAAGATCACCATTCAGATCGTTATAAAGTTCAAACTGTGTTGGAAGATCAAAGGTATAGGTGGACCCATCCTTATATCCATGCCCATCTGGAAGTGACCATGTATAGTTCAATTCCGAATAGGAATCAAGTTCATATACGCTTTCTGTAACCGTATTTGTGTATTTATCATCGGTGTATACAGCAAGCGTAACACTAGTAATGAGGTCATCTCCAATTACAGTACCGTTGCCACTCGCATATGCCTGCGAATTGACTCCAAAGCCAAAGCTGTAAGCCCATTGCGTCACAAGCAAGAATACTACGAGCAATGCGCTAATTTTCTTTTTTGATAACATTATTAAAAATGCCTCCTTTGTCACTCCGTTTATCGTGCTTTCCTAAGCTTTATCCTTTGAATCCCGTACTCTACTCCCCCGCATTAACCTCCTTGACTCTTTTTCATGATATAAATTTGCAACCTAACAACTATTGTAAATAGTCCATCTATACATAATCTGAACAGCATCCTATTACAGTCTTGGAGATCTTTTTATTGCAAAAAAAACAGGGATATGCGCAATAACTCGCATATCCCTGTCGTATTTACTACTTAGTGGAAAATAAAAATAACAACATTGTACATCTTATAGACTAGCGTGATCACGTTTGGTGTAAGTCTTACGCTTCTCCAGAAGCTTGTTCAGCGCATCAATATAAGCGCGGGCACTTGCTTCCAGAATATCGGTGCTAAGTCCACGGCCTTGTGCAGCTACTTCTCCCTGCGACAGTACTACATGAACCTCACCTTGCGCATCTTTACCACGGGAGACCGATTTAATCGAATAATCTCCAAGGGTAACTTCCTCATTCGTGGCTTTATCAATAGCATTGTAGATGGCATCTACTGAACCATTACCTTCTGCCTCAGCTACAATCGGCTGGTCTTCCGGACCCGCAATAATAACCTTGGCGGTTGGAACAGCTTCATTACCATAAGTAACGAACATCGTTTGCAGCTTAAAGACTTCTGGCGTATCAATTAATTTCTCTTCAATCAAAGCCAAAATGTCTTCATCTGATACTTCTTTTTTCTTATCTGCCAAATCCTTAAATCTAGAAAAAGCGGTGTTCAGCTCTTCTTCGGACACATCATACCCTAGATCACTCAACTTATCGCGGAAAGCGTGACGTCCAGAGTGTTTGCCGAGTACCAGCTTGCTCTCTTTAAGTCCAATAGTCTCCGGTGTCATGATCTCGTAGGTAGTTTTCTCTTTCAGCATCCCGTCCTGGTGAATACCCGATTCATGAGCAAATGCGTTAGCTCCTACAATCGCTTTATTCCCTGGAACCACCATACCTGTCAGCTTGCTGACCAGACGGCTTGTGCGAGAGATCTCGGATAACGTAAGCGATGTTTTTGCGCCAAAAAATTCAGCCCGTGTCTCAAGCGCTAGCGCAACTTCTTCAATCGCTGTGTTCCCGGCACGTTCACCGATACCGTTGATCGTTCCTTCGATCTGATCTGCACCATTCTGAATCGCAGCCAGCGTATTTGCTGTAGCCATACCAAGATCGTTATGACAATGGGCACTAAGCTGTACGCGTTCAATATCAGGCACATTCTCTTTTAGATATTTAAAGATAGCTCCGTACTCCGAAGGATTCAAATAACCTACAGTATCCGGGATATTAACAACATTAGCGCCTTCCCGGATAGCCATGCCGACCATTTCAGCCATGAAATCATACTCCGTACGGCCCGCGTCTTCTAATGAAAACTCGAGCTTAGGGAAATATTTTTTAGCGTATCGGATAGCAGACTGTGCAGTTTCCAACACCTGAGCCTTATCCATCCGTAGCTTATG
Organism: Paenibacillus sp. FSL L8-0333; assembly: GCF_037965665.1. Classification (NCBI taxonomy): domain Bacteria; kingdom Bacillati; phylum Bacillota; class Bacilli; order Caryophanales; family Paenibacillaceae; genus Paenibacillus; species Paenibacillus sp. FSL L8-0333. Next base: position 1,453,911 of record NZ_CP150186.1, on the reverse strand, counting down.
CTGGCGGTGAATAGGAGATGTAGCTAGAAAAATATGAATACAAGGGTCCTGCGCTCCCTGTAGTGCTTCTTTTACAGCATCAATATCTGTCTCTCTAGAACGAGAAAGGCCGATTACCGTGACGTTCTTCACAGCTCTTGCCACCGCATTAACAGAAGCTAGATCACCTGGAGAAGCTGCAGGAAAACCCGCTTCCATGCGATCAATTCCCAGCTTCTCTAACTGGTAAGCGATCTCCACTTTCTCACGCGTGTTGAGGTTCACACCTGGTGACTGCTCTCCATCTCGCAGTGTCGTATCGAACACATAAATTTTCCGCATGCTAAGCACCTCCCAAAAATTGTGCTGAAACTTTCAAATGCGGCTCGCAAAGTCACGGCCGCATTTGAAGGTAATACTATTTAATCATAAGTATGATTATGATTATTTCTTAATCCAGTGCATCATTTCACGCAATTGGCTACCTACAACTTCTACTGGGTGAGCAGCTTCGTTGCGGCGAGTAGCGGTAAGGAAAGCACGTCCGGATTGGTTTTCAAGGATAAAGTCACGAGCGAATTTACCTTCTTGAATATCTGTCAGAACAGCTTTCATAGCTTTTTTAGTATCTTCAGTTACAATGCGTGGTCCAGTTACATAGTCACCGTACTCAGCAGTGTTACTGATGGAATCGCGCATGCTGGACAATCCGCCTTCGTATACCATGTCAACGATCAGCTTCAATTCGTGCAGACATTCGAAGTAAGCCATTTCAGGAGCATATCCTGCTTCAGTCAATGTTTCGAAGCCAGCTTTGATCAGTGCGGATACACCACCGCAAAGTACAGCTTGTTCACCGAACAAGTCAGTTTCGGTTTCTTCACGGAAAGAAGTTTCGATAACCCCTGCACGTGTACAGCCGATACCTTTTGCATAAGCAAGACCGATTTCTTTAGCTTTTCCAGTTGCATCTTGTTCGATAGCAATCAAGCCAGGAACGCCAAAGCCTTCAACATAAGTACGACGAACCATGTGACCTGGAGATTTTGGTGCTACAAGCAGCACGTCTGCATCTTTAGGAGCAACGATTTGTCCAAAGTGTACGTTAAATCCGTGGGAGAACATCAAAGCTGCGCCTTTTTTGAGGTTTGGTTCTACTTCATTTTTATATACCGAAGCCTGTGTTTCATCTGGCATTAGGATTTGCACAACATCTGCACGGGATACTGCTTCAGCAACTGGCAATACTTCAAAACCGTCATTTTTCGCAGTTTCAAAAGATTTACCTTCACGAAGACCGATGACAACTTGAAGACCACTGTCACGCAGGTTTTGTGCTTGGGCATGTCCTTGGCTACCGTACCCGATTACCGCAATTGTCTTTCCTTTTAATACACTAAGTTCTGCATCCTGTTCATAGTACGTTGTAACTGCCATTGTCAATATCCTCCTTTAATTTGAGACCCATCATAAAGAGCGGGTGCTTCAAGAGAACTGGATTCATAGAAGATCTAGCTGCTCCTCAAGCTCCCGCTCTTTAGCGGGAAGTTCATTCATATCATATCAGATTAATGCAATCAAGCAGTAATCCGTTAAAGTCGCAAAATAAAATATTTAAGAGTTACCGCGTACCATAGCCGTAATACCCGTGCGAGACAGCTCTCTGATTCCATAAGGTTTCAAAAGCTCGATCATCGCATCAATCTTCACTGTATCTCCAACTACCTGTACTAACAATGTAGTGCTGCCAATATCAACAACTGAAGCCCGGAAGGTTTCTACAACGCCCATAATTTCCGGACGCTCACTTGGATCAGCATTCACTTTAATCAGAGCCAGCTCACGAGCAACCATTGGCTTAGATCCAAGATCAACGACTTTAATTACATCAATTAACTTGTAGAGCTGCTTCTCGATTTGTTCAAGCGTATGCTGGTCTCCAAGAGTAACGATAACCATCCGGGACAATCCAACCTCTTCAGACTGGCCAACCGTAATACTCTCAATATTAAATCCGCGGCGACCGAACAAACCCGACACCCGTTGAAGCACACCCGGCTGGTCATTTACGAGTACAGAAATCGTATGTCTTGTCACTGTTATTCATCCCCCATCAGCATATGATCGATGGTTGAACCTTGAGTTACCATCGGGTAGACATTCTCGTCTTTTGGAACAACGAATTCTACCAATACTGGACCCGGTGTTTCCAGTGCCTTCTGCCATGCATCACGTGCTTCTTCCTTATTCGTCGCCCGTAGACCTTTTACGCCATAGGCCTCAGCCAGCTTAACGAAGTCCGGACTGCCTGCGAGATCTGTAAAGCTGTAACGTTTATCATAGATAAGATTCTGCCATTGGCGAACCATGCCAAGCACCTGATTGTTAATTACTACAATTTTGACTGGTATATTGTTAATCGCACATATTGCTAGCTCTTGGGAACACATTTGCATGCCGCCATCACCATTAATCGATACTACCAACCGTTCAGGATGTGCCATCTGTGCACCGATAGCTGACGGGAATCCGAAGCCCATCGTTCCAAGACCACCTGAAGTAATCCATGAACGCGGATGATTGAACTTATAGTATTGTGCAGCCCACATTTGATGCTGACCAACATCCGTTGTGACAATCGCTTCACCTTTAGTGGTGTCATTGATCATTTCAATCACCCATTGTGGTTTAAGCTCTGTTTCTGAATCCTTATACCGAAGCGGCTGATCTAGCTTCCACTGAGCAATCTGTGTTCTCCAAGCATCAGCATTAGATGCGCGGCCAACCTCAGGATTCAGCATTTCCAATACAGTTTTCACATCGCCTACAATCGGAATATCAGGCGATACATTTTTCCCGATTTCTGCAGGGTCTATATCGATATGCACGATTTTGGCTTTTGGCGCGAAGCCGTCCAGTCTGCCAGTAACACGATCATCAAAACGTGCACCGATATTAATGAGCAAATCGCACTGTTGAATCGCATTATTCGCGGTATACGTACCATGCATACCCGGCATTCCCATCCAAAGTTCTTCTGCACTAGGGAAAGCTCCGAGACCCAGCAAGGTTGTAGTAATTGGAATCTCTGTCCGTTTCACGAATTCGAACATAGCTTCATGTGCTCCGGAGTAAATAACTCCACCACCTGCAATGATAATCGGACGTTCAGCAACCGCAATCGCACGAACCAATTTATCAAGCTGCAGTTTGTTTGGAACTGTACAAGGATTGTAGCCCCGAAGATTCACTGTTTTCACTGGTGTGAACAACGTCTTCGCTGCTGACACGTCTTTCGGAATATCGATCAACACTGGACCTTTACGACCGGTATTCGCCACATGGAAAGCTTCATGTATAACACGCGGGAGATCCTCAACATCTCTTACAAAGTAGCTATGCTTAGTAATTGGCATCGTTATCCCGGTAATGTCTGCTTCCTGGAAAGCATCTGTACCGATCAGGCTGGAGAATACGTTACCTGTGATTACAACCAATGGAGTGGAGTCCATATATGCTGTAGCAATACCTGTTACAAGATTCGTTGCTCCGGGACCCGAGGTAGCAATACATACCCCTGGTTTGCCACTTGCTCTAGCGTAACCGTCAGCTGCATGAATAGCACCTTGCTCATGACGTGTTAACACGTGATTGAAATCCGTAAAACCGTACAATGCATCATAGATGTACAATACAGCTCCACCCGGATATCCGAATACAGTGTCTACACCTTCTAATACAAGGCTGCGGAGTAATATCTCGGAACCGGAAATGACCTCCGGCTCCATCCATTTTTCTTTTAACTGCTCAGTAGACCGTAATTCCGGTATTTGCGCGCTCATCAGTATTCCTCCTCCGATATTTAACATTCATTATGCAAATGACGGACCGTCCTTTATACATCAGCAAATGGTTCCTTATAAAACAAAAAAACCTTTCGCCTCCCACGCACAGTATTAGCGCGTGAGGGACGAAAGGTTGATCTTCCGTGGTACCACCCATGTTTGCATTACATCTCGCGATGCAACGCCTTATCAGGTATACAAAAATCCATCGATGTAGGCAAGGGCCCTAATCTCTGTAACCTGAAGTCCCTAACGCGGACTAAACGATTTCCCCTAATAATTCCACCACTCTAGCCAGTGGACCTTTCAGGAAAACAGCTCCGAGGTGAGCTCGTATATAAGGGATTTCGGTGGAGGTTGCAGCAGATCCTCACACTCTCTGAGCAAAAGAGCCCTTAAAACTTCGTCCTCATCATTGCCGATACATGTATGTTCGATAAAATGTTTAGACACATTATATGATTCCTAACATGGATAAGTCAATACCCTTATTTTTAATATTGTCACAACTCCTACTTCTACGTGCTGGGAACCCCCACCCCGCTCCCGACATATGATGTACGACAATGCGTAGAAAGGGGGCGCTCTATGATCCGTTATCGTCGACCCAAGCAGGATGACGTCATTATCCTTGATTTAATCGAGCGACAGCTTGTACCATTATCTCATTTGCCAAAGACTGAAATTGCCAAAATCAAAAAAGATATCCCCCGTCGTCTGGGACACGGTATCACCTTAGTCGCCTGTCCCGACTATGAGAGTGATCCAATGGGGTTTGTCCATTTCCTGCTGCATGGTGATTTACTTTATATCGATATGTTAGCCATAGCACCCGCAGCACGGCGCAAACACTTGGGGAATATGCTCATGGATCGAGCAGAACGATTTGCACTATCACGCGGATGTCATCGGGCTAAGGTATCCGTCGATTTAGGAAATACAGCAGCTCTTGCCTTTTATCAAAAATTGGGCTACAGCGTAGCCCGTTATCAATCCCTAAGCTTCTGTTACGAACTGGAAAAAAGGTTCATCTAATTAAATCAAAACTCAACTGAACTTAAAAGAATCCGAAAGGTGGATAGGGTGTGCCTCCGTACCCATAGCCTCCATAAGGATTGCCATAGCCAGGACCTCCACCATAAGGCACTCCACCGCCATAGCCACCACCAAAAGCATAAGGTGCTGTACCAATGGCAAGCAAATCAAACAACACTAAAGGAATGATTGCTTTGGTTTGTACTTTTTTACCACTTACGCGTTGTAATATCAGACGATTTCCGGATACACGCAGCAGTTTACCTGTCACCTGAGTACCGTCTTTTTTTACTGCAATGATCTGCTTACCTACGAGTCTCATAACTTGCTTCTTCGTAACTGGCTTAGTCATATGATCCCCTCCTAAATGTTTTGTACGCCTCTCATTCGCATCATCTACAAAACAGTCTATTCGTTGGAAAGGACCTTCGCCTGTACACTTGCCCTCCTACCTCAATGTTTATCCTTGCTGATCCTAATAAAAAAGCCGTATTTCCGGGAAAAGACCGGAAATACGGCTTTGAAAAGTTACATTTCTATCGCTTACCAGGATCGTATGGCTGTCCTAATGCCTTAGGAGCAGAGGAACGGCCTACAGCCCCTACCAGTACGATGATAGTCAGTACATAAGGGATCATAAAGATAAACTCTTGAGGAATATTTTGTGACCACTCATACAATTGAACATAGTTGCGAATCGCTTGGGAGAATCCGAAGAATACCGCTGCACCAAAGGCACCAAGTGGATTCCATTTCCCAAAGATCATCGCTGCAATGGCGATAAAACCTTGACCAGAGATTGTATTATGTCCAAAGGTTCCGGTCGTTGTTAAAGTGATTGTAGCCCCACCAATACCCGCCATCAATCCACTCAACATTACACCGATATATCTCATCCGATTAACTTTTACACCTAGTGTATCTGCAGCACTTGGATGCTCACCTACAGCACGCAAACGCAATCCAAATGGCGTCTTAAACAGAACCAAATAAATAACGATGACCAGTATTATGGCCAGATAAGTTGTAGGATAGGAATTAAAAATCCCTTCACCAATCACTGGGATTTTGGAGAGCCCAGGAATTGCAACCTTGCTGAATCCGTCAATGATCGGAGTTTCAGCAGATCCATCAAACAGGAGCTTTACCATGTAGAGCGTGCTGCCTGCAGCTAAAAAGTTAATAACCGTACCACTAATCGTCTGATCAGATTTAAAGGTTATAGATGCAACCGCATGAATTAGTGAGCCTAGCACACCAACAGCTATAGCACAGAGTACACCAACCCAAGGAGCCCATTCGCCCATTCCAGCGTCCTGAGCATAATAACCGCCTACTGCTGCCGCAAAGGCACCAAACATCATCAAACCTTCAAGTCCAATGTTTACGACACCGGAACGTTCAGAGAAGATGCCGCCAAGTGAGGCAAAAATGAGCGCTGTGGAAAAAACAAGCGTTGTATTAAGCAGTTGACCTAACGTCTGCAGATCCATCTATAACACCTTCTCTTTCTTGCGCTTGAAGTAAAAGGGCTTAAGCACCCAGCGCACAATCCCTTGTGCCGCAATAAAGAATATGATTGAACCAATAACGATACGAATAAGCTCCGGTGGAACATCTGCAGCAAAACTCATACCCGCAGAACCATAAGTCAGCGTACCGTAGAGAATCGCAGCCAGAATAACACCAAGTGGATGTGTTAAACCAAGAAGAGCAACGGCGATACCATCAAATCCATATCCTGGCGATGCCGCGAAAATAGCTTGATAATGGAATACACCAAGCACCTCTCCTGCTCCGGCCAGACCGGCGAATACACCACTTATGAACATTGCCTTCATAACGTTACGTCCAACATTCATCCCTGCATATTCGGCAGCATGTGGATTGTAACCAACTGCACGCATTTCGTAGCCCTGCTTGGTCTTCCATAAGTACACATAGAAGAATACCGCTGCAGCAAGAGCAATAGCTGTACCCCAGTGTAGACGTGCATTATCAAATATCGAATTCAAAAAGGTCATGGAAAGTGAAGCCGGAATATCCTCGGAACGATTTTGTCCTGGAAGCAACAAAAAGTTTCTAACGATATAATTCGACAGGTAAAGAGCGATCCAGTTTAACATGATTGTGGTAATAACTTCATTAATCCCACGTTTTGCTTTCAAATAACCGGCAATCCCTGCCCATAAACCACCGCAGAGACCCGCAATAATTACAGCAAGCGGGACAAGCAGGAAGGACGGCAGACCTGCCATCTTAATACCCACCACTGTTGCCGCTGTCATACCAATCATTACTTGGCCATCTGCCCCGATATTAAACATCCCTGAACGGAATGCGAAAGCTACGGCTAGCCCTGTAAGCATTAATGGTGTCATTTCGCGCACAGCTTCACCAAAGTTATACAAATTACCAAACACCCGTTTGAACAGTGCGGAGTAAGCAGTTATCGGATCATAACCGCCCAGAAGCATAACTATTGCTCCCACAAGAAAACCAAGCACGATGGCAACCAGAGGAACGATGTAGCTGTCAGTTGTGAAGATTTTTTTGAACTTATTCAACTGCCTTACCTCCCCGCTGCAAGCTGCCTGCCATCATAAGACCCAGTTCCTGATCATTCGTATCTTGCGGGAACACTTCACCGACAATTTTCCCTTCATAGATAACAGCGATTCTGTCAGAGACGTTCATAATCTCGTCCAATTCAAAGGAAATAAGTAGAACAGCCTTTCCTTGATCACGCTGAGCTATGAGTTGCTTCTGAACAAATTCGATAGCCCCAACATCTAGACCGCGTGTAGGTTGTGCGGCAATTAACAATGTCGGATTTTTATCTATTTCCCGCGCAATAATCGCTTTCTGTTGATTTCCGCCGGATAAAGAACGGGCTTTGGTCTCTATTGAAGGTGTACGTACATCAAATTGCTCTATAAGCTTCGCTGCGTACTTATCAATGACATCATTTTGCAAAAAGCCATTTTTGTTGTAAGGACTCTTATAATAAGTTTCCAAAACCATATTCTCACTCATGGTGAAATCAAGCACTAACCCATGCTTGTGGCGGTCCTCAGGAATATGAGAGACATTCATCTCTGAAACCTTCCGCGGTGATAAATTAGCAATTTCATTGCCAGACACGGTAATCGAACCCGAATCAATTTTGCGCAGACCTGTAATGGCCTGGATCAACTCACTTTGTCCATTGCCATCTACGCCAGCAATCCCGAGAATTTCCCCTGCTTTAACTTCAAAGCTAAGACCATCCAGTACGGAGACCCCGTCTTTACTCTTACTGCTGACATCCTTCAGTTTGAGTACAGATTGACCAACCTCAGGAGCTTTCTTGTCCACTTTGAAAGTTACGCCACGCCCAACCATTTTTTCAGCTAGCTCATTAGGGTTAGTCTCTGCGGTATTCACAGTATCAATTACTTTCCCACGTCTAATAATGGTGACCCGATCAGATATTTGCATGATTTCTTTAAGCTTATGCGTGATCAAAATAATGGATTTTCCCTCTGCAACAAGCCGCTTCATAATCGCCATGAGTTCCGTAATTTCTTGAGGCGTAAGTACTGCGGTCGGCTCATCAAATATGAGAATATCCGCTCCACGGTACAGGGTCTTCATAATCTCTACCCTTTGCTGCATACCTACCGAAATGTCATGAATAACGGCATTTGGATTCACTTGCAGGCCATATTGCTCCGATAGCTTCCGAACCTGTTCCGCAGCGGATTTATAGTCAATTTTAAGACCTTTTTTCGGCTCCATCCCAAGAACAATATTCTCGGTCACCGTAAAAGGCTCCACAAGCTTGAAATGCTGATGAACCATACCAATACCAAGCTCAATAGCTTTATTGGGGTTATCAATAATAACCGGTTTCCCGTCGATTTCAATACTGCCTTCATCCGGTTGATACAATCCAAATACAATATTCATTAAAGTGGACTTGCCTGCACCATTCTCACCAAGCAATGCAAGAATTTCACCCTTTTTAAGCGTCAAGCTAATGGAATCGTTAGCAACAATACCGGGAAAGCGTTTTGTGATTTGCTTCAACTCTACGACAGGAGCCGCAGCACTCATGGAATCACCCTCATCACAGAATATATAACTACCTTATAGACACGGATGTACCGCCCTTTGTAAGGCGGTATATCTATGTTCCTCATATCATAACCAGTGCTTTAACAAGGAATAAGGCCAGCACAACACCGGCCTTATTCTTTGATCCTTATTGTAATGCAATAAATGGAGACTAACTATTACTCGGAAGGAACAGTGATTGTTCCATCAATGATTTGTTTTTTGTATTCTTCAACTTTAGCCAGGATCTCTTCAGAAACGTTGTCCTTAGTATCAGAAATACCTACACCATTATCTTTCAGACCAAGAACGGTTGTAGTACCACCCTTGAACGTACCGTCAATTACTTCTTTAGAAACTTTAAGAACAGCTTCGTCTACACGTTTGATCATGGAAGTCAAAGTAACGTCAGTACCAAACTCGATGGATTGGTCTTTATCTACACCAATAACCCATACTTTAGAACCGCCTGCTTTGTTACGAGCTTTAGCTTCGTTGAATACGCCATTTCCTGTTTGTCCAGCAGCAGGGAAGATAATGTCGTTTCCGTCGTTATACAATGTAGCTGCAAGAGATTTACCAACGTCTGGTTTGTCATAACCACCAGCATAAGTAGGTGTTACTTTAGCTGAAGGGTTAACTGCTGCTACACCCGCTTTAAAGCCAGCTTCAAAACGTTTGATTACAGGGCTTTCCAGACCACCGATGAATGCAACTTTGTTAGTTTTTGTAGTCAGACCAGCAACCACCCCAACCAAGAAAGAACCTTCATTTTCGGAGAAAGTAACGGAAGCTACGTTAGGAGCTTCAACTACGCTATCAATGATAGCCAAGTTAGCATTTGGGTTCTCAGTAGCTACTTTTTTAATTGCGTCGCCAAGATCAAAACCAATACCCCAAGTCAAGTTGTATCCATCTTTAACGAAGGAGTTAAGGTTTGGCTCATAGTCAGCATTTGATTTACTTTGCAAGTACTTAACGCCACTACCTGTTTCTTTTTCAAGAGCTTGCAATGCTTCCCATGCGGATTGGTTAAACGATTTATCGTTTACGCCACCAATGTCAGTAACCATACCAAATTTGAAATCGGATTTAGGTGCGTTTGTTCCTGCATTGGTTCCTGCATTAGTTTCACCTTTAGCGGCGTTGTTATTGTTGTTTCCACAGCCTGTCAAAACGACTGTAAGAGACAGCAACATTGCAAGAGATAGCTTTAAACCTTTTTTCATTGAATGTAATCCCCCTTAAAATATTGGATGTCTTCTGTGTTCTGCTTGGACATTCCATTAGTTCAAATTATAACTGCAATAAAATCTAAAATCCAGTGCATAAATGACCTCAGGTCAATAATAATTTGCACTTTTTAGCAAGTAACCGCTTTCCATGACATAGCATGTTATAGTTATGTCTGGTTAATGTCAGAAACCCTGATTTTACTCTGTATAGTATTCCAACACATTACAAATATTATTGCACACTTAAGTGTTTTCTATTATTATGATTCCTTAGTAATTGCACTGAAAGGAAGTTATCAGATCATGACCGAAGAAATAAATCCACAAACAACACCGGCCTTCAAATATTGCCGTGAATCCCGTGTCTTCAAAACCGGACGCGTTTTCCCTAATGATGTCAATAATCACAAAACATTATTCGGCGGCAAGCTTATGAGCGGCATCGATGAAGTAGCCTCCATTTCAGCTATGCGCCATTGTCGAACTAACGTCGTCACAGCCTCTACAGACTCTGTAGACTTCTTGAGACCCATTCGGCCTACTGACTCCGTATGTTTTGAATCCTTCGTCTCCTGGACTGGACGGACAAGCATAGAGGTGTTTGTAAAGATCATTTCAGAAAATCTATATACTGGAGAGCGCGCTGTCGCTGCCACTTCATTTCTAACCTTTGTCGCAGTCGAAGAGGATGGCACACCTACTCCGGTTCCAGCTATTATCCCAGAGACAGACGAAGAGAAGCTGATCAATGAATCCGCTAATGAACGTTCCGAGCTGCGAAAAGTACGCCGCAACATCAGCAAAAAGCTCGCTGCTCAATTAAATACCATAAAGTATTGGGAATAGTTCTGCATCCGCAGAGCTTTTTCTTTTATGTAGGGAAACCCAATGCTGCTTCCTACCTATCTTACCGCACAAAAAAGCACCGCTGCATGGGCAACCCGCAGGCGGTGCTTTTCGGTTATATTACAACACTTACGCGTTGATTTTCTCTTTAGCAATACCAGCCAAGGAGTTGAATGCGTTAAGATCATTCACAGCCAGATCAGCCAGCATCTTACGGTTAACTTCCACACCAGCCAATTTCAGGCCGTATACAAGCTTGCTGTAAGAAAGACCGTTCAAACGAGCTGCTGCATTAATACGAACGATCCACAGTCTGCGGAAGTTACGTTTAGTTTGACGACGGTCGCGGTAAGCGTAAACCATCGATTTCATTACTTGTTCTTTAGCTGTTTTAAAAATACGGTGTTTAGAACCGAAATAACCTTTTGCCAATTTCAACACTTTTTTATGTTTACGACGAACTACAAATCCGCCCTTAACTCTTGCCATATTAATAAACCTCCCAAAAATGTGTAATAAACTATTTCAAGTTAGCCAATCCTTGTTTCAAACGTCTTACATCCCCAGGGGCCATTACTGGATTTCCGTTCAGAACGCGCTTAGCGCGTTTAGATTTGTGGGACAGCAAGTGGTTTTTGTGAGCTTTGTAACGTGTTACTTTACCAGTTCCGGTAATTTTGAAGCGGCCTTTCAGGCTGCTGTGTGTTTTCATCTTAGGCATGGTGTTTCCTCCTTGAATATTATGCGGCGCCAAATTGCAGATAAGCAAGTGACTCCAGATTTATTGAGCTTTAGGAGCCAAAATCATAATCATGCTGCGGCCTTCCAGCTTTGGCTGGCGCTCAACAACAGATATATCAGCCACTTCGTTCTTCACTCGTTCGAGGATTTTTTGGCCGATATTCGCGTGTGTAATCTCACGTCCGCGGAAACGTACGGAGCACTTCACTTTATCGCCCTCACCCAAGAACTTGATCACATTGCGGAACTTAGTTTGATAATCATGTTCCTCAATGTTAGCACGGAACCAGACTTCCTTGATATCAACGACCTTCTGGTTTTTACGCGCTTCCTTCTCTTTCTTCTGCGTTTCATAACGGAACTTGCCGTAATCCATGATGCGGCATACCGGCGGCTTAGCCTGTGGTGCTACATTGACTAGATCCAGATTAAGATCGATCGCCATTTGCAGCGCTTCGCGGATCGGTTTAATTCCGATTTGCTCACCTTCCGCACCAACCAACCGTACCTCTTTGGCCCGAATTTCATCATTGATCATATGTTCCTTACTGATAACTCTCCACCTCCGGATCTTTTTAACAACTATTCTCACGTAACTCCATAAAAAAGGGGTGCCGGTAACACCCGACACCCCGTGTTTGATCAACGTTCATGAACATTAACATTCATAAAGCATTGAGATCAAAACCAGCCGGCGAATATGCCAGTCAGGTGAGAAGCAGGTGCTTCTTCTTGCAATCCCTATGATTTGCGTACTTGAATACTATACACCACACTATTTGGGGTGTCAATCCTTTTATGCAGAAATTTCGCGAACTTTATACCTGCTTACTTTGTACCTCTTCAAGTCGTACTACGCGAGTATGCTTGGTATGGCTCCATTGCTTATTGTTCTGCGTGAAGAACGCATAGAACGTAATCGGATACCACGAGATCAAGTAGATCGGGAAGAATACAAGATAAGCATACACTTTCTTAAACGTAACCTTCTCTAATGCCATCGCAATACCAAAAGTCACCAGATTGGCGCCAATAGCTAGGAAGCTGAGCCAGATCGGCAAGCTGCCGTAAATGTTAGCGATATTCGGTCCGTTAAAGAACGCCATATCCACCCACATTACCGCCGTCATTAAAAAAGTGAGCAATACAATATATACATTCGCTCCATAAAGCGCGAGGTCAAACTTCGTTAAGCTGCGTTCTTTAATACTTTGCCAAAGCAATGGAAAAAAATAACGGCGAGCAACAGTGAAGTGCCCCTGCATCCAACGCAGACGCTGTCTTGAGGAGGCCTTGAAGGTTAACGGCTTCTCATCAAATACCTTTGCATCATAATTGAACTTAGGATATACACCATGTGCTGCACTACGCATCGTAAACTCCAAGTCCTCGACCAAACTTGTAGCTCCCCAGCCCATTTCTTTAAGAAGTGTGGTCTCAAAACACATTCCGGTTCCGCCAAGGAAGTTAGCCATATTTAAATTATGGCGTGAAAGTTGCCACAAACGGTTAATATACCAGTACGAAATACCATAAGCAGCTGTAATCCAGGAATCCTCTGGATTCTTGGTATCGATATAACCTTGGATTACCCGTGCACCTGAACAAAGATCATTATTCATCTCCATCAGGAACTCAGTATGCGCCAAGTTATCGGCATCGAACATGACAACAGCATCATATTGCCGCGGCATAGCCCACAGCTCTTTAAGCATCCATTCTATTGCGTAGCCTTTACCTCTCAGATTTGCATTGGTGCGGACACAAGCGTTCATGCCGTGTTCTCTAACGATGCGAGCTGTACCGTCTGTACAATTGTCACAAATTACAAATACATCGTACAGTTCTGATGGATAATTAAGCTGCTTCAGATTCTCCATTAATGCGCCGACAACTTCTTCCTCGTTATGTGCGGCAACAAGTACGGCAAAAGATTTTTCCGGCTTATACTGCGTCTTTTTCTTTTTCCTGTGCAGCCCGAATAATGAAAACGTAAACTGATAGACTGCGATTGCTGCCAAGATCACTTGGAGCGTAACAAACAGTGCGTCTGTCATGACCTTTTGATGCCCCCTTTTTTCACTCTTGGTGTTCTTTTTTTTCTCTCTAGCTTGCTTGACGTTCTTTCTGACCCTTTTGTTGCATCCCTTAACAATAGACCAAGAGTATTCTTATTCTCGGCAGACTTCACAATTTTTATATATGCTGTTTAAAAGAATTCTATGGATTCCTTTTTTTGAATCCTTATTTATCTCTTACCCTTTTAAACAGGTTTAGTCTGCTTGAATCATTGTAAAGCGTAATAGTGCTCTAAGTCAAAACTGGCAAATTTCGAGTAAACCTGAGCTTTTCCTTGAAATGAACTACCTTTAAAAAGTATGATTAAGACAGATCTAAGCTATAGAACGGATTACTGCATTAACATCTGTTAACGGTAGCCGGACTAGCGGAGGGAATTAGATATGAGACATTTATTCATGAAACTACATCTCTGGGAGCGGCATCTTTTTAAGTGGATCAACGGACGAATGCATAATCGTTTTTTGAACTTTTGGCTCTTTTACCTTACTCATTTGGGTGGAGCTACAAGCACGATTGTTATCAATATACTGATATGGGTATTAGCTCCTGAGCCTTGGAGAACTACAGGTTTACAAGCCTTGACAGCACTAGCTGTCAGCCATATACCCGTAGCTATCGCCAAAAAGCTGTACCCGCGAATGCGTCCATATCTGGCGTTACCGGAAACCAATACTTTTCGTAATCCATTAAAGGATCATTCTTTTCCATCTGGTCATACTACAGCTATCTTTGCTTCTACGGTCCCTTATATGCTGGCGTTTCCTGCTATGACCGTTATTCTGCTGCCGCTAGCTTGTATTGTCGGATTTTCTCGTATTTATCTTGGATTGCATTATCCATCGGATGTTATAGCTGGCGCAGTGATCGGTTCCTGCGTAGCAGCTGGTACTATAGCCTTATGGATGTGAAGCATTTATTGTTAATAACCGGGAAAACCCTTGAGAATAGGTGAATCAACATTGCGTAAAAAAAGAATCTTAATACTCTCGGAAGGTTTTGGCGCCGGACATACACAAGCAGCTTATGCGTTGTCGAGCAGTCTGCGCCAATTATCGCCTAATTTACAAACGAAGGTGCTAGAACTTGGGAATTTTCTAAACCCCAAGATGGCACCTATTATTCTGTCTGCTTACCGAAAGACGGTAACGACACAGCCAAAATTAATGGGTTATGTCTACCGTCACCAGAAATCATTTAATCGTCTTACCACGCTTGCCTTGCATCGTATATTTTATACGCATGCCAAAAATATTGTGAGACAACTGAAACCTGACGTAATTGTCTGCACTCATTTTATTCCAGGTGCTGTAGTATCCCGCCTAAAGAGACTAGATCCTACCTTAAAAGTGCCGCTCGTCACCGTTATAACAGATTATGATGCGCATGCTACTTGGATTAGCCCAGAGGTAGACCTTTATCTGGTTTCAACACCTGAGGTTAAATCCAAATTGCGCAGCCGAAATATTCCTGCCACGAAAATTCAGGTAACAGGCATACCGATACACCCTAATTTTTGGAAGCATCCCGGAAAGCAGGAGATTCGAGAGCAATTCAATCTGCGGGAGATGCCAACCGTTCTAGTCATGGGCGGCGGCTGGGGAATCATGAACGACCAAGTCGTAAATGCTTGTCTGGCGGAATGGCGTGACAAGATTCAAATTGTTTTCTGTCTCGGCAAAAATGAGCAGCTGCTAAAGGAAATGAAAGAAGACCCGCATTATAATCATCCTAATATTTCCTTAATCGGCTTTACGCGTGAAATCCACAAGCTGATGGAGGTCTCCGATCTGCTGGTTACAAAACCGGGTGGAATGACTTGCAGTGAAGGGCTGGCAAAGGGTATTCCCATGCTCTTCCATCACCCTCTTCCCGGTCAGGAGGAGGAGAATTGCCGCTACTTTACTGCAGCCGGCTTCGGAGAACCCATCGAATCTTTAGAGGTTGTCGAAATGTGGATGGAGCGCCTCTTGAACAACTATGAGGATGTGCAAAACAAGCGCAAACTCCACCTTGAAGAAATCGCTCGCTATCACCCGTTACAATGTGCTCAGAGTATCATCGAATTATTGGAATAGTTAATAAAAAAAGCGGCAGCCTCCAAACCACATGGAGACTTGCCGCTTTTTTATTGAAGCATGCCTTATGGAGCAGTGCTTTGT
Organism: Paenibacillus sp. FSL L8-0333; assembly: GCF_037965665.1. Lineage (NCBI taxonomy): Bacteria > Bacillati > Bacillota > Bacilli > Caryophanales > Paenibacillaceae > Paenibacillus > Paenibacillus sp. FSL L8-0333. Next base: position 1,437,891 of record NZ_CP150186.1, on the reverse strand, counting down.
AACTACAACCGATATTTATCCAATCGGGTAGCCTGATACTGTTTGAGTGCTTCTGCGCCTACAATTGCCTCGCAACGATGGATATTCACGCCACGTCCGACAAATTTCGTCTCATATTCTGTCATGATATGATCCTCGTTGATGATGCCATCTGCATGTAGGTCCAAAGAAATATTTTTCATCTGCAAGCCAAAGTCCGCAAAGGCATTTAATGAGAACTCAAAAAGACTGCGGGAATCTGTTTTCAGATGAATTTCACCTAGATCGCTAAGCAAACCGCGATATTTGTCAAGAAAACGCGGATGTGTCAAACGACGCCGGGCATGCTTGCTTTTAGGCCATGGATCGCTGAAATTAAGATAAATCCGTTCAAGCTCTCCCGGAGCAAATACTTCCTCAGCATAATCGATATTTGCAAGTGCCAATTTCAGGTTAGGCGGTGTTTCATGTCCTGCCGGCTCCCATACTGCTCTAGCCTTATCTCCAGCACGGCGGATCAGCTCATCATACATATCCACTCCGATAAAGTTAATATCAGGATATTTAAAGCTCATTTGGCTGATAAACTGTCCTTTGCCCATTCCGAACTCCACATGGATCGGATGATCGTTACCGAACAGCTTGGACCACTCACCTTTATAACTCCGAGGATCTAGAATGACTAAATCCGTCTGTTCTTCCAAACTTTCACGTATTCCTTTTCTTCCGCGTAAACGCATAGGTATTCCTCCGATTATCTCTTATACGATAACTGTCACTTGCAATATTGTGCCGAAATTGTCCCAAAAAGTAAAGGGATTGCGGTAAAAAAGAAAAAGGAATTCTCTGGTTCAGCTCTTAAATGAGCTGTTCAGAGGAATTCCTTCGTTGTTGTATATTGGAAATAAATTTCGTTCTTGTCTGGCAGATCAGGATTTACTTTGTGTTTGTGGCAAATGTCTTTTTTTCGAATGCGCTACGAATTTTACGCTGCGCATCTGTCTTGATCTTAGGGTTGCCGTTAAATTCCACGCCCGTTAGTGCAAGGGCTTCATCTGGCGTTAAATGGACTTCAATCGAATCTTTACCCTCAGCATATACCGTTTGAGAATTCATTGCTATCACCTCACGGTTATTATTATGGATCGGACGACACGAAATTATGAACTCCTGGATGAATTTCTTTATGCCACAGCAGCTTTTCACACTCTGAATATAACATACTATGTAAGCATTTTCAAGCCGAAAGCGCCTTATTTCCTGCCTATTTTTCATGCCGTTATGGGGAGTCAATGTTACGCCGAGCTCGGTTTTTTGATACAATGTATTGGATTATAAGAAACGGCTGTGCGTTCTCTGGGATAAGGACGCCATCTGTCTCAGAAAAATATAAGGATAAGGGAACTTATCCATAATTATATTTTCAGAAAGGGGCTTCTCGTGTCTAATCTTCAATACACTTCTCCTCCGCAACTTTGGGGAGATAAACGTTTTCATACTTGGAATTACGAAATGCGTGAACACATGAACACCAAGGTATTCAAAGTTATGCTTGATGCAGGCTTTACCTGTCCCAATCGTGACGGCTCCATTGCTAAGGGAGGCTGCACATTTTGCAGTGCCAGAGGTTCTGGTGATTTTGCCGGAAGCCGCCGAGATGACCTAGTCACACAATTCAATAACGTCCGTGACAGACAGCATTTGAAATGGCCAAATGCTAAATATATCGGTTACTTCCAAGCCTATACTAATACGTATGCTCCGGTCGAAGAGCTGAGAGAATATTTCGAAGTTATTTTGCAGCAGCCTGGTGTCGTTGGATTGTCTATTGCTACCCGCCCTGACTGTCTGCCCGATGATGTAGTCGAATATTTAGCAGAGCTCAACAAGCGTACGTATCTTTGGGTAGAGATGGGTCTTCAGACTATACATGACTCCACTTCTGAGCTTATTAATCGGGCGCATGATACGCAGTGTTATGTGGAGGCTGTGGAGAAGCTGCGCCGTCACAATATTCGAATCTGTACCCATATCATTCACGGTCTCCCACAGGAGACGCACGAAATGATGCTTGAAACGGTATCTGCTGTAGCTCGCATGGATGTGCAGGGAATTAAGATTCACCTTCTGCATCTCATGCGCAAAACACCAATGGTGAAGCAGTATGAAGCAGGATTGCTCCGATTCATGGAACAGGACGAGTATGTGAAGCTGATTGCTGATTCACTTGAAATTCTGCCCCCTGAGATGATTGTTCATCGCTTGACTGGAGATGCCCCACGGGATCTCTTAGTTGGACCGATGTGGAGTCTCAAGAAATGGGAAGTGCTAAATGCCATTGACGATGAGCTTGTTGCTCGTGATACTTGGCAGGGTAAGTATTGGAGGAAGGGCTAATGGGCTTTATGTCCGTTCTAAGCTTTGCTCATAAATTAATCTCTGAGCGGCTGACTTTAGGTGACCGTGCGATTGATGCAACTGTAGGTACTGGTGCTGACACGCTTTTTCTAGCCAAAACAACCGGAGCTCGTGGCGAAGTCTACGGCTTTGACATTCAAGCTGCGGCGCTGAAGCTGGCAGAAGAACGTCTCCGGCTTGCGCGGGAGGAAACTTCTTCACTCTCTGGCGTTACCTTACTGGAACGCAGCCATGCCGAAATGGCAGAAGCCGTCCCGGCTAACTGGCCAGGCACCGTTGGTGCTGTAATGTTCAATCTTGGCTATCTGCCTTCAGGCGATGCCGACAAGAATATCATTACTGAGCCGGATAGCTCTATTGCAGCCCTGGAAGCTTCACTCCAGCTGCTGCGTCCGGGGGGAATTATTACGGCTGTACTGTATCCTGGCCATGCAGGCGGAGATCTCGAAGCCGCCGCTGTTGAAGCTTGGGCAACGACTGTTTCCCCTAAGGTAGCGCAGAGCATTGTATACCGTCAGCTGCAGCGCACGGAAGCACCTTATGTAATTGCCCTCGAGAAGAAAAAAGGTTCCCCATCTTAAGCTTTGTAAACAATCAAACAATCTTGTAATTGGGAAGGAAGATTACGAATGACACAACCATATCCTTTAAAATTTCAACCGGAGTTTAAAGAACGTGTCTGGGGTGGCCGCGCGCTGGAGAAATTCGGCCTGAATCTACCAGAAGGTCATATTGGTGAAGGCTGGATGATTGCCGATCATGCGAATGGAACATCTTCGGTGGTTAATGGAGAATTAGCTGGACAAGGTCTGGATCAAATTCGTGAGCAATTTGGTCATGAGTGGTTCGGAAGCAAGGGAATATCAGAAGCTGGCGGAAGATTTCCACTCTTGATCAAATTGTTGGATTGCAACGACAACCTTTCCGTTCAAGTCCACCCTACGGATGATTATGTAGGATTGCCTAAAGGTGAACTGGGTAAAACAGAGATGTGGTACATACTAGACGCTAAGCCAGATGCAAAAATCATCTACGGCCTTAAAGAAGGCGTAGACCGTGAAACATTACGCGAAGCACTGGAAAACGGCACGGTTATGGATAGCCTTCAAGAGGTATCTGTCTCCGCTGGCGATTCCTTCTACATCCCTGCCGGAACGGTACATGCTCTATGCGCTGGTGTCGTTGTAGCGGAAATTCAACAAAATTCCGACACTACATACCGTATTTATGACTACGACCGTCCAGGTCTAGATGGAAAACCACGCGAGCTTCATATCGAGGATTCTCTGAATGTTACAGCTTATGAAGGCGCCGGCGCTACTTCGATGAAGACCGATCATGCAGTGCCTGGAGAGTGGCTGCAGCTTGCCGCTTCACCTTATTTCATTGTCGAAAAAGGGATCGTAAATGGTTCATGGGATCTCACCACTTCAGAAGACAGCTTCACTATTCTGGTTATCTGCGAAGGCAGCGGACATCTGACTTGGGAAGGCGGCTCCCAGCCTTATGCCGCAGGGGAATGTTATCTGATTCCTTCCAACCTAGGCCGTTATACTATCGAGGGTCATTCTACTGTGCTTCGCTCTTATTTACCATAAGTCGAGAACCTTTAGGAGGAATGGACCATGAAGGAAAACAGCTTTACTCTAACGGATCCCATAGGTGTAACCATCCATGTCTATGAATGGTTACCTGAGTCCGATGTTCCAGTTAGAGGAATCGTGCAAATTTCACACGGGATGTGTGAAACTGCTGCCCGCTACGCTCGTTTTGCGGAAGCTTTAACCGGGGTTGGTTATGCAGTATATGCCAATGACCACCGGGGACATGGTAGAACCGCTGGTCAAGTCAATCTGCTTGGTGATGTTGGGGAGGACGGATTTTATTGGATGCGGCGCAATCTTCTGCAGGTAGGTGCCGCAGCACTCTCCAAGCATGAAGGAAAGCCCATCATTTTATTCGCTCACAGTATGGGTTCCTTTCTGGGTCAAAAACTCATGTGCGAAGAAGGCAACGAAATCTATTCAGGGTTTATCCTCAGCGGGACAAATGGTCCACGCAGTATGCTGCGTATTGGAGAATCTCTGGCTAGCGCACAGCTTAAGCTAAAGGGGGAGCATCATCGCAGTGTACTGCTGAACAGTCTGGTATTCGGCAGCTATAACCGTGCTTTTTCCCCGGTCAGAACAACATTTGACTGGCTGAGCAGCGATACTGCGGAAGTAGATAAGTACATTTCCGATCCATTCTGCGGAGCTATTTGTACAACCCGCTTTTTCCGTGGTTTCTTCCACCTCCTAAGAGAGATTCATACTGAGGAATCACTTAGCACATTATGTACAGGTAAGCCCATTTATATATTTGGTGGGGATAAGGACCCTGTCGGGATGAACGGTCAAGGCATTCCCCGTCTTGCGGAGTTGTATAAGAAACGAGGAGTTTCAGACGTTGAGTACCGACTCTATCCAGAAGGCAGACACGAAATGCTAAATGAAGTAAATCGAGATCAAGTCACAGCCGATGTACTCAACTGGTTAGAGAGCCACCTTCCTTCAGAGGTTTCTACGATAAGTTAAGAAAAAAACGCGGTTGTTAGTGAATTTATGAGACGAGAAATGTGGCAACAAATGTGACAACATAGAAGCGATGCTCCCGGTATTTGGGAGATCGCTTCTTTGCGGTTTGCGGTTTGGGTAGCTTGCCTCAGAGACTTCTCAATCTCCGGTTACTCCGCGCATCTGAACTTTAGTAAATAAACTTCCGCCACCGCTAATGGACTCAGTTGACGCTGTCTTCAGCTCATCGCTCTCCCCAACCACTTTCGGACTCAGATGACGCTAACTACATATCATCACCTTCCCCCGCTACTTCCGGACTCAGATGATGCTAACTACACATCATTACTCTCCCCTCCGCTTCCGGACTCAGTTGACACTAACTACATATCATCACCTTCCCCCGCTACTTTCGGACTCAGATGATGCTATTTGCTAATTTATAGCCTTTCGCGCTAGGTTTCGGACTCCAGTGCACCTATTCATGGGAAACATGTTCATATTGGATGTTTTTCGTGCCAATAGCGACTATGCGGTCCGTTAGCATCTAAAAAACAGGATAATTCCACGTATAAGGTCCCCTGGGTCCGCCTGCGATGGGTTACTCACCGCTTACGGACTCAGATGTCACTATCGCCACACCATTACTCTCCCCGCTACTTCCGGACTCAGTTGACGCTATTTGCTAATTTATAGCCTTTCGAGTTGGGTTTCGGACTCCAGTGCAGCTATTCCTTCCAAAGAGGTGCATAATAGGTGTTTTTCGTGCCAATAGCGACTATGCGGTCCGTTAGCATCTAAAAAAACAGGATAATTCCACGTATAAGGTCCGCTGGGTCCGCCTGCGACGGGTTACTCACCGCTTCCGGACTCAGTTGACACTAACTACACATCATTACTCTCCCCTGCTACTTCCGGACTCAGTTGACGCTATTTGCTAATTTATAGCCTTTCGAGCTAGGTTTCGGACTCCAGTGCAGCTATTCATGCGAAACAGGTCCATATTGGGTGTTTTTCATGCCAATAGCGACTATGCGGTCCGTTAGCATCCAAAAAACAGGATAATTCCACGTATAAGGTCCGCTGGGTCCGCCTGCGCCGAGTCATTACACTAATTACATTCTCCGCTACTTTCAGACTCAACTAACGCTAACTACACATCACTTTCTCCCGCTACTTTCAGACTCAGCTAACGCTAACTACACATCACTTTCTCCCGCTACTTCCGGACCCAGATGACGCTATTTGCTAATTTATAGCCTTTCGAGTTGGGTTTCGGACTCCAGTGCAGCTATTCAAGCGAAACAGGTCCATATTGGGTGTTTTTCATGCCAATAGCGACTATGCGGTCCGTTAGCATCTAAAAAACAGGATAATTCCACGTATAAGGTCCCCTGGGTCCGCCTGCGACGGGTTACTCACCGCTTTCGGACCCAGATGACGCTAACTACACATCATCACTTCCCACGCCGCTTCCGGACTCAGATGCGCTAGCGCACAAGGCAAAAGAAATAGACCGTCCCATTAAGGAACGGTCTATCCTTCCACCCGCCTATCACAAAGGCAGTGTGTAGTACTGAGCGCGTTGGCTCTCGTTCTGCTGATACATTACGATTAGTAGCGTGCGCCCTTCCCTAATGGAAGCGGGCTCCGCTACTGCTACAGCCGAGCTTGCTGCTTGGGCAGTCTCTTCTAAACTACTATCTGCTGCTCCCTGTAATGGCGAGTCTGCCGAAGGCAAAGCCTCCAGATTAGCCATATCAGCTTCACCATCCTCAAGGCCCTCATCGGCACGCATGCCGCTGATGGAATCCAACACCGCTTCCAGCGAGAATGGCAACACTTCCAGCACAGTATACTTTTGCAGTTCTCTTTCGTTAAGTCCTGCTTCAGCCAATTGGGCAGAAATTTGACCCGGATTAGCCGCGATATCCTTCAAATAGCTCGACCAATCCGATTTATCCAGCACGAAATCCCACCAGATTTTGCGCGGCTTGTACTTGTGTCCAAGGAAATAATCGAGCTTCATCAAGCCAGTTATAACATCCATAGATGGCGTCCCGCGATCTATCAGGAAGGACTGCAAGCGGGTGAAGAGATCTTCCAGCTGATGGCCAATCTTTTGCCAGCCTCTCTCCTCCCAGTAGTCACCGAACTCCTGAAAGAAATCGAATGGCGAATCAAATACATGACGGATCAAGTACTTGGCCGTATGGTCCATCCGGTGGCTGTTCCAGTATTTCTCCAGCACATCCTCAAGCCGCTTCAAACGGATAATGTCTGAGAAAGGCATCATATGACTGCTAAGGATTTCATAAGGTGCGTGTTCCATATACGTGTACTCATATTTAGACGCCTGCGCCCGCAGCCCCGTTCCCCGCAGCATTTTGAGGAATCCAAGCTGTAGCTCTTCCGGCTCCATAACGAATACATCATTAAACGTTTTACGGAAGGTGCTGTAATCCTCCATAGGTAGTCCGGCAATCAAATCCAGATGCTGATCGATATTGCCGCTTGCCTTAATCTTCATTACGGTACGGGACAGCTTTTTGAAATTCTGGCGGCGTTTAACAAGCTCATTCGTCTCATCGTTGGTAGATTGCACCCCAATCTCAAATCTAAAAATACCCGGAGGCGCATTCTTAGATAGGAAATCCAGAACTTCCGGCCGCATGATATCTGCGGTAATTTCGAACTGAAATACGCAGCCTTGATGATTATCGATCAGGAATTGAAACATTTCCATCGCATAGTTGCGGTTGATATTAAAAGTACGGTCCAGAAATTTAATAATTTTGGCGCCATTCTGTATTAAATAAAGCAGATCAGATTTCACTCGTTCAATATCATAATAACGTACGCCTACTTCAATACTGGATAAACAGAACTGGCAGTTAAATGGGCATCCGCGGCTCGTCTCAAAATAAACAATACGTTTACTCAAATCTGGAATATCCTCAGGAAAACGATGCGGCGTAGGCAGCGTATTCAGATCGCTTTTGGGACGTGGTGGATTGACAATGATCTCTTCTCCCTTGCGATAAGCGGCTCCATACACAAAGTGAAACTTCCGATCATCCCTTAGCTCCTGCAGCAGATGGTGGAACGTCTCTTCCCCATCTCCGTTAACTATAAAATCAATGCCAGCTTCTCTTTTCATCCAATGAAGCGGCTCATACGAAACTTCAGGTCCCCCGAGAACAATCGTAACTTCAGGCATCACTTGCTTAAGAATACCAATCAGCTTCAGCGTCTCTTCGATGTTCCAGATATAACAGGAGAAGCCAATCACATCTGGCCGTTTCTGAAACAAGTCGGACACGATATTCATCACGGGATCTTTGATGGTGTACTCTGCCAAATGAATATCCTTAAATTCATGCTCACTGTACGCTTTTAGCAAGCGGATTGCGAGTGAGGTATGAATATATTTGGCGTTTAACGTGGTCAGGACGATTTTCATGCTACACGACCTTTTCTACATTTCATTTTGAAAAAACTCTAAGAATGCCTTACCGTACTTCCGGTATTTCACTTCCCCAACACCCTTTACCCTCAGCATTTCCGCTTCGGTCTGCGGGCAAACCACACTCATCTCACGCAGCGTGGCATCATTAAAAATAATGTACGATGGCACATGCTCGCGTCCTGCCAATTCACGCCGGATAAGACGCAGCTGCTCAAAGACAGTCTCATTGACGGCTGATGGCGACAGGTCATGTCCCCGACTACGAACTCTCGTACCGGATGTTGTGCCTGCCCGCGAAGGCCGCGCCACACGCTGCATCACCTCACGCTGTCCGCGCAGGACCTCGGCAGCTAGAGGCTGGAGCCGTACTACAGGGTACTGGCCTTCCGACAAGGCAAGATACCCTTCTGAGATAAGCACATTGATACTCTCTGAGATTTCCTTCTCCGTCCGGCTCGACATCGCCCCATGTGTGGGCAGCTTATCGAAGCCGTACTGCATCACCTTTTGATTGCGAGAGCCTTTCAGCACAGATGCTACCAACGCTACACCATAACGCTCCCGCATGCGGTGAATGCAGGAGAAGATCTTTTGCGCATCGACGGTCATATCCACTAGCTCTCGTTCATCCGTACATGAGCTGCAGATACCACATGGCTTGTCCCCATGTTCTTCCCCGAAATAATCCAGCTGGGCACTGCGCAAGCAGCGAGTAGTATAGCAATAATCAATCATTTGCTGAAGCTTGCGATATTCGTTAGCTTTACGGTCAGTATCCTGTGGATTCTGCTCGATCAGGAACTTTTGCGTCATAATATCCTGCGCACTAAACAGCAAAATACATTCACTCGGCTCCCCGTCACGTCCAGCACGACCCGCTTCCTGAACATAAGCTTCCATATTTTTGGGCATATTGTAGTGAATTACGTATCGGACATTGGATTTATCAATCCCCATCCCAAAGGCATTCGTAGCCACCATAACCCGGATATCGTCATAGAGGAACCCTTCCTGGCTATCTGCCCGCTCCTGATCATTCATACCCGCATGATAGCGACCTGCTGCTATACCAGAGGCCTGCAGCCTCTGATACAGATCATCCACTTCTTTGCGGGTTGCCGCATATACAATCCCCGGCTGGTGGGAATGCGTAGCCGCATAATCCATAACGAACTCCCGCTTGTTCTCTCCCCGCAGCACGGACATTGCCAGATTATCTCTTCCTAGCCCCGTCATGAAAATACCCGGCTCACGCAAGCGCAGCAGCCGGACCATATCCTCCATAACCTCCGGCGTCGCCGTGGCGGTAAATGCTGCCAGGATCGGACGTTCAGGCAGCTCATCTACAAATGGAGATACCGACAGATAACTTGTCCGAAAATCATGTCCCCACTGGGATACACAGTGCGCTTCATCAACAGCCACGCAGGAAATAGACAGCTCAGCCATTTCCAGACGGAACCAGTCCAGCTCAAGTCTTTCGGGCGCAACATAGAGCAGCTTCAAATCGCCCCGCCGGGCAGCCCGAATCCGCTCATTCACTTCTTTTCCGCTTAACGTGCTATTAATAAAGGCTGCCGGAATACCCGCAGTAGTTAACGCATCCACCTGGTCTTTCATCAACGAGATCAGTGGTGATATCACCAAAGTCAGCCCTGGCAGGAGCAGTGCAGGAACCTGATAACAGATCGATTTCCCGCCACCCGTAGGGAGGATTCCCAGTGTGTCGCGTCCTTCCAGCAAGTTCTGAACAATCTTTTTCTGGCCATCCCGAAAGTCTGGATAACCGTAATATTTTTGCAGCTCAGCCTGCGCCTGTTCAATAGTAGGTGCTTGCATCTTCATATCTCTCATAACTCCTTAGGCGTTTCTATCTTTAGTTTAGCGGTCAATGGTGTAATGAGCAACACTCTAGAAGTCCTTCTTTCGTTTCTCCTTTTGGAAAAATTACATAAAAGGAGCGCTTTTGAGCCAAGCTTTAAAAATCATCATTCTTTAGGAAAGGGGAATAGCCGTGCAAAACTGGAAGCAAAACTATAGTTCTTTTAAGCAAAAAAAAACGCACGAAGATCCCACCATTCCTGATCAGCGTTCGGAAAAGCCACTAGATCCCGACCTAAAAAATAATATTAAAGCCATTAGCCAAATTTTTGGAGAAGATGCAGATCTCGTTGTGCGTAATTTTCGGGTATACGGTTTATATGATGCGGTAATTATCTTTTTTTCATCTTTGGTGGACCAAAATCAAATTCATGAGCATGTGCTTAAACCGTTAATGAGCCCTCCCGCTGATCTCTCGACAATTCCTGAAGAGCGCAAGGATCTGCCTGATTTCATCTGGAATACGACCATACAAATAGCGGCTGGGAACCGAACGAAGGACTTAAATTCTCTGCCACTCGCTCTATTAGAAGGGAGCGTTGTACTCCTTATAGATGGTATGGATCAAGCACTTCACTTCAATTTGCGTAAAATCGAACATCGCAGCATTGAACAGCCACAGACCGAGCAGGTAATTCGTGGCTCACGCGAAGGTTTTATAGAAAACTTGGAGGCAAACCTTTCCTTACTCCGTTATCGGCTGCAAACGCCAGATTTCCGGGTTATTACTGCTCCGCTTGGTGTGCGGACACGCTCACAGGTTGCTGTGTGCTATATAGAAGGGATAGTAGATCCTGAATTGGTTGAAAAAGTGATGAAGAGATTATCCATGATAAACACAGATAGCATCCTTGATGCAGGGTACATCGAGCAATTCATTGAGGATAACCCATTATCTCCTTTTCCTCAGGTTCAACCAACAGAACGTCCGGATAAATCAGCGGCAGCCTTATTGGAAGGAAGAGTCATCATTCTGGTAGATGGCTCCCCATTCTCGCTCATCGTCCCTGCATTGTTCAATCAATTTTTTCAGACCATAGACGACTATTCGGAACGTTTTATTGTAGGCAGCCTAATCCGGGGGATTCGACTAATTGCCCTGTTGTTCTCTCTTTTTTTCCCTGCTCTATATGTATCCGTCATCTCCTTCAACCCGGAGCTTATGCCTACCGAATTTGCCGTAGCGATTTCAGGGGGTAGAGCAGGCGTTCCTTTTCCAGCGGTCTTGGAAGTTCTGATTATGGAGGTCTTCATGGAGGTGCTCCGCGAAGCAACTATTCGTCTACCACAAATGATTGGGGGCGCCCTTTCTATTGTAGGTGTTCTTGTTATTGGTCAGGCTGCTGTTTCAGCAGGCCTAGCAAGTCCGACAACCGTTGTTATTGTCGCTATAACCACTATCGGTTCTTTTGCCACCCCTGCCTATAATGCCGCTATCTCATCCAGAATGCTAAGATTTCCACTGATTATTCTAGCCGGTTGTTTTGGTCTTTACGGAGTCATGTTAGGTACCATCGTTATCGTGAATCACTTATTATTCTTGGAATCCTTTGGCGTTCCTTACATGACACCATATGTGCCCACGAAATGGAGAGATCTGAAGGACAGTCTGATTCGTGTCCCCTTATGGTGGATGAGAAGACGTCCGAGCTTCTTGAACACTCAAGACCTTACTCGTCTCGCTCATGAGTTACCAACGACGTATTCAGATCAGATTTTTAAGGAGAAGGGTGAACTCGATGAACAACAACCGCCCCATAACAACGATCCAAGTCGTCGCAGTAGTCGTTAGTACGATTATTGGAATAGGTATCTTGAGTATTCCCCGTTATATGGCTGAAGCCGGAGACAGCGGGGCGCCGCTGGTTTCGGCTTCAGGCATCCCTGTTGCATTTCTAGGCTGCTGGTTTACAGCCGCTGTATGTCGGAAATTCCCCAATGAAACTCTGTTTGTATTCAGCCGCCGGTTAGTCGGGAGAAGCATCGCGGATATTTTCAATGTACTTATCTCTTTGTTTTTTGCTTTCTCTGCCGGGATTACCATGCGTCAATTCGGAGAGGTATGTGTTGCGGTCGTGTTTAAAAAAACACCTATCGAAGCGGTCATTCTATTAATGCTTATTTTGGCTGCTTTATCTATCCGCAGAAACATTGTGAAATTCACCTATGTACATATTTTTTATTTGCCTTTCATCTTGTTAACCGTTCTCAGCATTATATTAGTAGCCATGAAAAATGTAGATGCTTTAAACTTACTTCCACTCACTGGAAATTACATCACCTTTTCAAGCTTTTCCAAAGGGACTGTCACTTCAGCTGCCCTTTATCAGGGCACATTTGTCATCACACTGCTGGTTCCTTTAATGAAAAAACCTCAGCAAGTGCTTAAAGCAGGAGCTGCTGCCCTTTTTATTATTGGCTTCATCTATGTAATGATTGTTGCGGCCACTTTAGGAATGTTCGGAGCGCAAGAAACCAAATTACTCGCTTATCCAACCTTAGAAACCGCCCGCTCCATTTCTATTGGTGCAGGACTACTAGAACGATTCGATGCGCTGTTTATTACTGTTTGGGTAATATCTATATTTACTACCATTTTTACGAACTACTACTTAGCAGCATATTCACTTCAGCAAGTATTTCGGTACAAAGATCACCGCCTTGTATCAAGCTTCTCACTTCCACTTATCTTCGTCTTTTCACTTTTGCCAAGAAATATTTACCAGGTTTATACCTTTTCTTCCGTCACAGCGATTATCGGGTTAATTTTTTTGACTCTCTACCCTCTTCTTTTATGGTTAATAGCTCTGATTCGGCAAAAAGGAGGGCTATCGAATGAATAAAGTAATTAACAAGCGTATTAGTCTTCTCCTCCTTCTCTCTCTGGTATTTGTATTCCTTACGGGCTGCTGGGACCAGCTCGAAATTGAAGATCGTGCATTAGTGCTGGGATTGTCTATAGATTCAGTGCCGGCAAATAGTAAAACCGAAGATGATCAAACGACACATCTAAAAAGCGCAAATATTAATTTGCCCAAAATCCGTGTGACCGCCCAAATTGCAGTTCCAGGGAGAGTTCCGTTAGGTCCTAGCAGCGGGGGAGAAGGTAGCGGGGGGAATCAAAATCCGGTTTGGGTTGTACAAGTTTACGGTTACTCACTAGATGATGCCTTAAACAATTTGCAACAACAGATCTCTGACCCACGTTACCTCATCCATCTTCGGGTGATTATCATCAGCGAGGATTTTGCACGCAAAAACCTGTCGGATTTAAATGATTATTTACGCCGCAACCCTGAAGTCCGTCGCCGTACCTGGTTATTAGTGTCCGAAGGCGAGGCTTCTAAATTTATGAATATTAATCCACCACTTCAGCGAGTTCCAACCCTCTATATCCTATCCACCATGGAAAAAGCCGTGAGATCCGGAAAGTTCCCTGCTAACTATATAGGCGTATTCTGGTCAGCTGAATCTAAATGGGGAGAGAGCGGTTATCTGCCTTATGTGTCTTTACATCAAAAAGACAATATGTTGATAAAAGGTCTTGCTTACTTTAGCGGAGGCGTTATGGTCGGTTCGACTACTCCCATTGAGATTGGCGCATATATGTCCATGAAAGGTCTTGATCCTGGGGGCTATTCCGTCATGTTCAATTCAGAGGACTTTGGCCCACTGACTCTTAAAGTTAACGACCGATTTACAAGGTCTAAAGTTAAAATCAAAGACGGCAAACCCCATATCACTATAAATATTTATTTAGAAGCAGCGCTAGATGAGCACCTAGGTAATAATATTCGTATTGATTCCAGCCAGGATTTAAAAAAACTTGAGGCCAACTTTCAAAAAGGAGTCCTCACCATCTTCGACCATCTGATTAAACAGACGCAACAGGCTCACTCGGATATCTTTGGCATGGGTGAATATGTTCGTGCATATGCTCCTTCCTACTGGAAAGCTAATGTTCGTGACAAACATGACTGGGAGCAACAGTATTCTGATCTCTCTATAGAACTTAATGTGAAGACGAATATTGAAAGAGTCGGTCTTAAAGAAGACTAGATATGGGGATGTGTTCAAATGATCTATCATCAACTAACTTATTTAACTCTCGTGCTCCTGCTCTCCGGACTATTCCTGCTTACTGTGGATACCAAGATCTATGCTGTAAGCGCCATGCCCCGGGAAAAGAAATATGCCCGCAGGTTAGGCTGGGTATATCTCGGTTTATTCCTGCTTCTTGGATTAGCACAGCTGTTCTATCTTTGAGCAGCAGCAAACCAGTACGCCTGCCTCTCCATAGTATTTCTTAACAGCCCATGGTATATTGAGGAGTACAATATTAAAGGACGGAGAATGCATCCATGAACTCAAGAAGAAATCCTAAAGAAACAGCCAAAAGAGGTACTCGTTCTCACAGCAAGCCTACTGGCAAGCTTAATCATAAAACTAAAGCACCCGCAGCACCCAAAACATTTACTGTAAACGAACCTTCTGAACTATTGCCCTTCTTACTCACCCACGTCACGGGTCGCGGACGAAATGCGATTAAATCCATCCTATCGCGTGGACAAGTGTCGGTGAATAATAAGGTAGTTACACAGCATAATTTCCAACTGCATCCGGGTCAAAACGTTACTATTGATCAAGAGAAGCCTGTACAAACAGCAGAGATGATCGGACTTAAAATCGTTCATGAGGATGAAGACCTGATTATTGTTCAAAAGGATGCTGGACTGCTATCTATCGCCACTGCGGAAGAAAATGAATTGACGGCTTACCGCCAGCTCATGGAGCATGTCCGTGTTAGCAATCCACAAAATCGGATTTTTGTCGTACATCGTTTGGACAGAGATACATCAGGTGTAATGATGTTTGCCAAAAGCGAACGGATTCAGCAAGCGCTACAAACTACTTGGAAAGATACCGTGAAGGAACGTTCTTACGTAGCGCTCGTGGAAGGCGCGGTTAAAAGACCTGAAGGCAAGATAAGCTCGTGGCTCAAAGAAACCTCAACCCTTAAAATGTATTCCAGTCCTCATGAAGGCGATGGACTACATGCAATTACACATTATAAACTCATTCAGGCTAACCGCCATTTTTCCTTGCTAGAGGTTAAGCTCGAAACCGGACGAAAAAATCAGATTCGGGTGCACATGGCAGATATCGGCCACCCTATCGCAGGTGACAAGAAATATGGTGCAGAGACCAAAACGGTAGGAAGACTTGGCCTACATGCTCGAGTGCTCTCTTTTATTCATCCAACCACTGGAGAACTGATGACCTTTGAGAGCCCGATTCCGAAGACGTTCCTGAAATATACTGCGCCTGCGCCTACAAACTAAGAAGTGAACGTATACCCACAACCGAGGAGTATTCCCTCTTATGGGAAGCCGTAACTTCTACACAAGATGCCCGGTCCATTTGGTCCTGGGCGTCTTTTTTTAACTTCCTATCACATCATGTTACAATATAAATAAACAAAGAAGGTGCTCTTATTGTTCCACCCTACAGTTTTCGATAATATTAAGATCGCCTTTGAGAACCAGATTTATGACTACGATAATTTAGACGGAATATTGGTGGTTACGGATCGCTCCGACCTTCTGAATATGGCGCTGATGTCCAGAGAGTTCAGTCTCTCCTTCCAATTAACTGCAGGCAGGAAAGTAACCGCCGAAATCCTGCTCACTTCGTCCACGAAAGATCTCAGCGATGAAATCTTGGAGGTTCCTAATACGGATCCCGGCTGTAATCTTTCACTTCGTTTTTATATGGAAGTCGAAGATATTCCTAGCGAATGTCAGGCGATAGACAGTATTCTAAAAGCGATCTGGGGACCTGATTTCCAGCCTGTGCAATCTTTAAGCTTCATATATGGCCAGGAAAGTGAAACTTACAATAACTGCATCGAGCTGCAATTCAAAAGACAACTCACAGAAGAGCAAATGGAGGACATTCCAAACCTGCTAAGCCACCTGCTGCAAAGTGCGGAAGAACTAGAATCCTTCACGGTATAATCCCTACTTTTTAACGTTCGTACTATGGGAAAAGAGGTGTGCATGAAATGAAATTCCTGCCTGCTGCCAAAAGTAAAAGTTGGTTTCTCTGGATGACCGTTTATGCCATTCTTCTATGGCTTCTCTTCCCTCTACACCGATTCGTGATGCTGGCCCAGGAAATGGATGCCACACTCTTACTGCGCTTTGCTCTTTTTTCCGTTGTAGTGGCTGGGATCGTCAACACATTAGGCTGGCTCGGAGCGCGTCTGCTCTGGGTATTTAGCACGGCGGGAATAATCATAGGTGCGGCATTTATGCTGGGCTACACCTACCAAGAGATGTCCGGTTGGGAGGATCTCGCAGGCTTCCTCGCGTTTTCCTTATTTTCATGCGCCGGATTTGCACTGGGTTTATTAGCCGAAGGTATTCGTCTGCTGTATAAGCGAGCATCGAAGTCTTGAATGGAAGAGGTGAACGCTGTTGTCCAATTCTTTTCTAACCAAAAATGCATTGTCGCATTCTTTAAAAGAGCTAATGGAGCATACACCGCTCAATAAAATTACTGTTAAACAACTAGTGGACCATTGCGGACTAAACAGACAAACGTTTTATTATCATTTCCAGGATATATTTGATTTGCTAGGTTGGATTTATAAGACTGAGGCTGTCGAAAGCCTCGCCCAGTATCGCAGCTACAGCACTTGGACAGACGGGTTTTATAGAATCTTCTGCTACATTGAGCGGAATAAATCCTTTTGCTGTAACACGCTAAATTCATTAGGCAGAAATCATCTGGATGCATATCTGTACGAGGTGACAAACGATCTCATCATGGGGGTTATAAACGAGCTGTCCTCCGGGATGGAGGTTTGCGAAGAAGACAAGCACTTTATAGCCAATTTTTATACGCTAGCCTTCACAGGCCTAATCATTCAGTGGATGAGAGAAGGCATGAAGGAACAGCCGCACCATATGATTGAGAAGCTAAGTGATCTAATTGAAGGAAATTTTCTGAAAGCTTTACACAAATATGAGAACCATCCGTTGTAACCTTTGGTTGCAGCGGTTTTTTTTGTCTAAAAACTAGACAGATCACCCATAATGACAAAAATCCAGACACTCTAAAGAGTTTGATTATACCTTCAAAATAGGAGTTGGTTTACATTAAGAGTGTGATTATTTAAACAACTACTTGGAGGCGACCATTGTGAAAAAAGAGTACGGTAATAGACAGGTTTATTTTGTCGGTGGCGGAATTGCATCCTTAGCGGGCGCTGCTTACCTGGTCAGAGACTGTGATTTTCCGGGACAAAACATTCACATTATTGAAGAGATGAAGATTCTTGGTGGTAGCAATGACGGCGCAGGTGACGCTGAACATGGTTACGTTGTCCGCGGCGGCCGTATGCTCAACGATGAAGCTTATGAGAATCTCTGGGAGCTATTAACAACGATTCCTTCTGTCGACCGTCCGGGGTTGTCTGTGCGGGATGAAATTATTGCTTTTGATACCGCAAACCCAACACACTCAAACGCCAGACTTGTAAACAAAGACGGCAAAGTAGAAGATGTATTGTCCATGGGTTTTGATATGGCTGATCGTCTCGCTATGGGCAAGCTGATTATTACACAAGAAGATAAAATGGGTAAAGCGCGTATCAACGACTGGTTCGCCCCTCACTTTTTCACAACAAACTTCTGGTATATGTGGGCTACTACTTTTGCATTCCAACCTTGGCACAGCGCTGTAGAGTTTAAAAGATATATGCTTCGTTTCTTCCATGAATTCCCAAGAATTCAAACACTGGAAGGTGTAACTCGCACTCCTTATAACCAATATGATTCCATCATTCTGCCTTTGCACAAATATCTTGAACCATTCGGTGTCGATTTCACACTGAAATGTACAGTTACTGATCTGCAGTTCAAAAAAGGTGACGGAATTACCGTAACCCAAATGAATGTAGTGCGCGAAGGTGTCAAAGATGTGATTGATGTAAAAGAAGATGATCTCGTAATTATCACAAACGGTTCTATGACCGAAGGCTCCAGCCTTGGCTCTATGACTTCTGCTCCACGCCTTAACGGCAAGGGAAGCTCGTGGAAATTATGGGAAAACATCGCTTCCAAGAAACCAAGTCTTGGCAATCCTTCTTCGTTCGATGATCATGTAGACGGTTCGAAATGGGAGTCCTTTACTGTAACTTTCCATGACTCCAAATTCTTCGATCTGATGGAAAAATTCACACGTAACCGTGCCGGCACAGGCGCTTTGGTCACATTTAAGGATTCGAGCTGGTTTATGTCCGTTGTACTGGCCTTCCAACCGCATTTCCGCAATCAGCCTGAGCATGTTAAAGTGTTCTGGGGTTACGGACTGTATCCAGACAAAGTTGGAGATTTCGTGAAAAAGAGAATGTGTGATTGTACCGGCGAAGAAATTATGCAAGAATTGATCGGTCATCTTCACTTTGAAGAACATAAGGACGAGATCATGGCTACCGCCAATTGTATTCCTTGCATGATGCCTTATATCACTTCTCAGTTCATGCCTAGACTCAATAGTGACCGACCAAAAGTTGTCCCTGAGGGTTCCACGAACCTGGCCTTTATTGGACAATTCTGTGAAATTCCAGATGACGTTGTATTCACTGAAGAATACTCCGTGAGAGCAGCGAGAATTGCGGTATATACTCTACTTGGTATCGAACGGCCTATCGAGCCAATCAACCAATATCAATACGATGTACGCACACTATTCTCAAGCTTTGTTACATCTTTCAGATAAAACCACAATTCAGCGACAAGCGCTTCCGGATATCGGGAGCGTTTGTTTTTGGGAGTGGTGAGTAACAAAAGAACAGTTTTATCAAAACAAAAAAGAGCTGAGGGCTCCCTCAGCTCTTTTGTTTTACTCGAATCCAAACTTTAAATATTGCAAGATCCATCTGCGCAGCCATCATCGGTAGATACTTCAGAATTCCCCTTACCAACCACTTGTAATGTTGGTCCTGCTTGTTCCTCCGCCCACACAGTATCCAGTACCTCTGTAAATACAGGACCTGGTTGTGCACCAGATAAAGCATATTTATTGTTGAATACAAAGAAAGGTACACCGGTAATATTAAGACGGCTTCCTTCTTCAATATCGCCATTAACCTCATTCGCAAAAGCATCCGTTTCCAGCATTGCCGCAGCTTCCACTTGATCTAAACCAACTTCAGCAGCGAGTGAAGCCAGTACACTGCGATCTCCAAGATTTAATGAATCCGTAAAGTAGGCGCGCAGCAGACGTTCGGACATTTCTGCACCTTTTCCCTTTGTGCTTGCAAAATGACTCAGTCTGTGACTGTCGAAAGTGTTGGTATGCTTTACTGTATCAAAATTAAATTCCAAACCCACATCTTTAGCTTGCTCCGCTAGTTGTGCGTTCATTGCTTTTGCTTTTTCGACGGTCATCCCGTATTTGGCAGCCAGCAGCTCATGAATACTCTTGTCTGTACTTACCTCTGCATGTGGATCCAGTTGAAAGCTACGGAATACTACCTCTACTTGATCACGGTTCGGGAATTGGCTTAGCGCATTCTCCAAACGTCTTTTGCCAATATAACAAAAAGGACATGCATAATCGGACCAGATATCTATTCTCACGAAAAAACCTCCTAATATTATTGATAATTTGTAGCTGTCATATAAGAGTAATAACTAAATATACGTCGCTTACTATTATATAGTTAAAAACTCAAAATTACAAACTTAACTTTTATTAAAATAACATTTATAGACGTGAATGTTAAAGCAAAAAGTAAACGAAAGTGGTATATACGCTCCCCTTCAGGGCAGATAGAATAAAGTTAACACCAGAAATTCCGAAGGGAGATCCCCATATGCATGATGTATCTATAGTGATACCTACCCGTAACCGTATAAACGACCTTACAGTGTGCATAGAGTCTATTAGCAAGCAGACACAGCTAGAGAATGTCTCCATCGAGCTCTGGATTGTGGATGACGGTGAGATTCCTGAAGAAAGATTAACCTATTATCGTAACATACTGAACAAATTGCCACAGGCTGAGTTTCGATATCATCGTAAGACTAATCCGGGACTCTGGCTTTCCCGTTATGAGTCACTTGGACTAGTAAATGCTGAAATTGTGCTTCATTTAGACGATGATGCAGAATTAGATGATTCCTTATATATTCGACGATTACTTGATACTTATGCAGCGGACGATTCAATTGTAGGTGTAGGCGGGGTGGCTAAAGGCATGCGCAGCAGCAAACCGGGCCGGCTGTTTGGCATGCTGACCGGACAAATGTCCGGATCCCCGGGCAGATTATCCCCAAGCATGTTTGCAGGCTCCCTATTCCTCTGGGGAGAGAAGGAGCAGGTTTTTGAGACGGATTTTTTTCACGGCTGTAATATGTCATTCCGGCGCTCAGCATTACAAGATATGAAACCCTATCCTTGGATGACAAGTTACTCCATTGCCGAGGATATTTACTTGTCTCATTTGGCTAGCCGTTATGGCAAGCTTGTCATTAACCCGGCTATGAAAATCATTCATCATGAGTCGCCGGGATCTCGGGATAAGGCGGGCGTTGTTGCAAGAGCTACTGCCATCAATCATTATTATCTGCTCAACTTACGTAAAGCACCCCCTATGAATTATGCCGCATTGATCTGGACGTTAACCTGTCTTACAGGTAAAGAAACTCTCAAACGAAATTTTAAAGCCGTTAGCGGTTATGCCAAAGGAATCCTTTTCGTAATGAATCCTCGTAAAAACAAATACCGTGAATACATGCTAGATTAGCTTAATAGCTACCTCTATATCCACAGCGTTGCTCCGAATCAGATTGCGGGGCTTTTTTTTCGTGCAGACGGAGTTGTACCTAAATACGCCATGAAATTAATTTCCATCAACTTCTGATCTAGGGTATGATAGTAATAATGTGTTTTAGAAACTAACTTTATGGATGGTGGAATATGTTCAAGAACAAAAAAACGACGTTGATCCTCGTTGTTATCGTCATCGTCGTCATAGCTGTCGGCGCTTGGCTAATTACTAAAAATAAGGATGACAAAGCGACGGAAACACCGGGTGGCGCAACAGCTTCAGGAAAAGGCGAAGCCAAGTCACTCTCACAGACCTTTTATATCTATGACACGGTCGTGAATATCAAAGTGTTCGGAGAAAATGTAGCCCAAAAAAATATGGATGATATCCAGCAAATGCTGGAGCGCATGGATATGGAGCTTAGCCGTACAAAAGAAGGCGGCGAGGTTTACGCAGTCAATCAAGCAGCAGGAAAAGAAGCGGTTGTCGTTTCGGACGAGACCTTAGATGTTGTAAAACAATCCGTGCAATATGCAAAAGAAATGGACGGGCTATTCGATCCCACGATTGGTCCGCTGATCGACCTCTGGAACATCGGTAGTGGCGGAGATAAAGTCCCTGATCCAGCATCTATCGATGCAGCCAAGAGCCTAACCAATTACAGGGACGTTGAAATTGACGAAGCTGCTAAGACCGTGAAGCTACTGAAGGAAAATATGGTACTGGATCTTGGAGGTATCGGCAAAGGGTATGCTGCTGACCGTATCGCTGATTATTTAAAAGAGCAAGGCCTTAACAGTGCAATGATCAACCTCGGCGGCAGCAGTATTATTGCGTTAGGTACGAAACCAAACGGAACGGATTGGAATATTGGTCTGCAAGACCCTGACCAAAGCCGCGGCACACAACTAGGAACGATTAAAATCGCGGATGAGGTCATCGATGCTTCTGGTGTTTACGAACGTTATTTTATGCAAGACAATGTTCGTTATCACCATATTCTTGATCCACGCACAGGTTACCCTTCTCAGAACGGTCTCAAAAGCTTGACCATTATGAGCCCTAATGCAACAGATGCGGATGCTTTGTCCACTGGGGTGTTCTTGATGGGGATCGAAGAAGGTATGAAATATCTGGAGTCGTTACCTGAAGATGTAGAAGCTTTCTTTATTACCGATGACAACAAAATCTACGCCACACCAGGCATTAAAGAAAGAATGAATCTGACTGATCCTACGTACAGCTTCGCTGATTAAACGAAAAGAGCTTGCCCCCATAAGGCCGTTGTTGGCTTTGGGAGGCAAGCTCTTTTGTTGTGGATAAAGGTTCTTTGGCGTGGCTGAGGGATATTCATTGCCCATTCATCGCCCAGCAGCCTGATAATTAGGGAATTCCTCCCTAAAATCATTAGATTTTTTCAATGTAAACCTTCGATTAGGGAAAACCTCCCTAAAAATCACCCGAATATGGCTATAAACATGTTTATTTCGGTTTTATTAGGGAGGAATTCCCCAATAACCTCAATTTCGCGCTCTAACCGGTTAATTTCAGGGAGTTTTTCCCTAATTAATTCCCGATCAAGATTTTTGCAGCACCAAAGGCAACTCGCTAAATTCCTTATAATTCGTAAAAATATAACTAGGCCTATGATCCGTAGCCGGCTGTCTGCCTCTCGGATTATACCAGCAGACCTTCCAGCCAGCCGCAAGCGCTCCTACTACATCATTAGCCCAGGTATCGCCTATATAAAGTGAATGGTCTGGTGAAGTGCCAGACTTCTGATTTACATGCAAAAAGAGTTGCGGATCTGGTTTGGCCAGACCTACCGCGTCAGAAATAAAAATCATCTCCTCGGGGATCATCTGATCCAGACCTAATCCGCGAATCTTTTTCATTTGATGATCTTTGGGTCCATTCGTAATGATGCCTACTTTATGACCAGCAGCAATGAACCTTTCCAATTGCTCCCGGACTCCATCTATCATTTGAATGGTGTACTGACGGCCAATGTATGCCGCTTGTACCGCCGTGGCTTGGTCACGATCAAGCTGTAAACCATACTCTGCAAAAGCAAGCTCCAATCGGCGTACCCTAGTTTCCTCCAGCGGAATTTCTCCACGTAAATACATAGGCCATAATACATCACTATGATGTCTTACTTTATAAAATAATTCTGCAAAGTCCAGACTGTTCTCATCCGGTCTAAGCACTTGACGCACCGCTTCTTTAAAAGGAACCAAATGATCATATAAAGTATCATCAAGGTCAAAAAAGATTGCCAGCTTATTACTTGTATCCACTTTAACGCCCCTTACTCATCTTTCTCTCTAGCTTTAGAAAAAAAGGTTATAGGTATAAAAATCATCATCCCGAATGTAGCCATGCGCTTCATATAAACGCTGTGCCCCCACATTCGCCGTCATTGTTGTCATGGACAAGCCCTTCGTATTCGTAGCGAGCGCATGAGCTCTGGCACTTTCCAGCAGCTTGGAGCCGAGCCCATGGCCTCGCAGTTCCGCAGTTACATATAGATCATTCAATATCCAGAGACGCTCCATAGAAACCGATGAAAAAGAGGGATAGAGCTGAGTGAAGCCCCACGCTCTTTTCTCCTCGCCTTCTCCCCCCACCGCAATAAAGATTACCGATTCGTTCAGCTTCAATCGATCTGATAAAAAAGCACGTGCACCATCCAGATCAGAGACTGCCCCATAAAATACCCGATACTCATCAAACAATGGGATAAGCCGTTCCAAATCATCATAGATCACACGTTCAATACGATAGTTGTTCATCCTCAGCGCTCACTTTCCGGCTTGGGCCGTTTTAACGTTATTGTATATTTCAGCCGTACCGTGCACCATGGAGCGAACGCCAGATCATTTGGACAATTATTCTTATTCTTTGGAATCGTAGAACACATGCCGGGCACTGACTTTACCCTCTTCGATATCCAAAATTCCGAAGGAATACAGTTTCTCACGTCGTTTATCTGTTGGCGATCCTGGATTAAAGAGCAGAATCCCATTCTCTTCCCGCAATAAAGGCTGATGCGAATGACCAAAAAGAATACAATCCACCTTATCGTTCGCAAAAGCAAGCAGCGCATTCCCGTCCGTTCCTTTGCGGGAGTGTGGCGTATGCCCATGGACCATTCCGATCCGGACTCCCTCAAGCGTTAGCAGCTTACGCTCCCCGAAACGCTCAATGATCTCTATTCCATCGTTATTTCCAGCAATCCCTTCCACTGGAGCTAATTCAGCCAACAAATCGTAGATTCCCATACTCACCCAATCTCCAAGATGCAGAATCAAGTCTACATTCCGGAATTCAGCAACAAGCGCTTTGGGCAGAGACTTAGCCATTCTTGTCATATGTGTATCTGATACCACGCCTACTTTCATATAACTCAGCTCCTAATCTATCATACTCATCTCATATTCAAATAATTGTACGATTTGCTTAAACGAGAAGCAAGTTCTGTGACTTCTCCCACACAGAAAAGCCGGGTACACCCCACTAACACAGGGCATATCCGACTGCCATTAAGTAATTACGAAGAAATCATTTACGCTTACTACCTTCTACAGTATTTAGCATCCCAACTCAGTTCTCTCTATCCTGCCAATTCCATAATCTTACTTCTTCAACATGAATATTACTGACCCATTTTTCTTCCTTTAACTTGAGCAACTCTTTAACCGGACCGGTTACGACAGCTCCATACAGCCTAACTCCGTTCTTCTCCAGATAGCTAATGGAGTCATCCAGATCAATAAACGGAATTACCTTGTTGGCGATCGATTTATGCTCCTGCATTAAGTGCAGTGTCTTAAGGAAGTTCGCATTACGCAGTTCACCATCCCCATATGAGTCAACAGATGGAGAAACACTCGTGCGGCTAGTCACCCCTCCAAACCAACCCCACTTTTTCTTTGATTCTTGTGTCACCTTCATATCATCAGCATGCCAGATAGGCATACTTGGAAATCCTAAGGGATCATTTATTACTGGCTCTTGTGTCCTTGGACCTGTATCTGCTGCGAACCATAAAAGTTCAAGATTTTTATGCTGAAACTTCTTCAATAGCTCATCTGTCGTAAAAAATTGTTCAAAAGACAAATAGGCTTCTCCTACCGTACCTTCAGGGAGCTTCTCTAGTTTTTCCCACTCACTGCTGTCATCCATCCTATTTTCTGCAGACTGGTTCTCAATGGGATAGATAAAGTAATTACCTGTCCCACTGCGTTCATATGTCCATGAATAACTATAGATTCTAGGCCAGCCTAATAGAAACTTCATCGAATAATCTCCAACATTAATCCGCGCATCACCAATTTGTTTTATTATTTCACCCTGCAGATTCATACTAAAAAACGGTCCGGAATCACTACTCAAATGGACGATCGTATTCGGCTGTGAAACAGCAATTGCGGAAGAAACGACATCACGGTAAGTCTCTCCTCTTTCTCCAGTGCTATAAAATACCGCTGTGATGATACTGCTGACAATCAAAAAAATCAAAAACGCAGAAATCACCGTTAAAGTATTCGATATACGTGCTTTCCACTTGCCACGGCGGATGATCTTTTTTTCTTTGCCGGGTCTGTTTCTTTTACCCTTTCCGAATTTTATGCTCTTCTCCTCATCTGGAGCCGGCTTTTCTTCGCCCATGAGTTCATCCAGATAAGCCTGGTAAGCTTCCATCTTCTCTAACTCACGCTCAACCTCATCCCTATCCTCATCAGCAAGAGTGCCTTCGCCATACCTTCTTAACTTCTCCTTAAACTCTTCACTCATGTTCATTTCTCCTCCGCTCTGCCTCACGCAGCTTCTGTCTGGCCCGAAAGATCAATATCTTATATTGGGACAAGCCCACATCCATAATGTCCGATGCTTCCCGATAACTCAGCCCATGAAAATCATGCAGCAGCAGTGCATTTCTCTGATTGTCCGGTAGCTCACTTACCGCTATCCTCATCTCTTCCCAACGTTCCTGATGAAGCAGTGTGCTTTCTGTGGTATCTGGATGAGCAAGCTTTTTGAAATAATCCTCACTCTGAACTGTACTGCGACCTTCCTTTCGCTTGTAATCTACGAAGGCGTTATAAGCGACACGGAACAGCCATGGTTTAATCTTCTCTTCTTTACAATTCTCCAAATGTAGATAAGCGCGATAAAAGGTTTCTTGCATCAAATCTTCAGCCGCATAATGATCACCACAAAGGGAGCGCAAATAGCGGTAAATATCCATCACATACATCTGATATATTTCATCCAATGAATTTCGCTTCATGCACTCCCCCCTTAACCTAACCACGTATCCCAGCCTGAAAAGTTACAGATAAATTTAGCAACTAGTATGAATATACCAGTAAATCTATGGAAAAAAGCGAAAAAAGCCTGCTGGCAAGGAGTATTACTCCCGCCAACAGGCTTTTTAATTCACCAAGTTACTCTGCTTACAGAACAACTTCAACTTCTTTGAGCATTTCGCTAACGGATATTAAACCGCCACCGGACAAATACCAGTAGTTAGGATCCAAGTAGATGATCTTACCGTTTTTAAAGGCATTTGTATTCTTCACTAGATCGTTTTCAACTGCTTTTTTAGCTGAACCGGATTCACCGCCATCACTCTTCACAACCGCATCTCTGTCTACTACAAACAGATAATCCGGGTTCTTATCCGCTACATATTCGTAAGATACGCTTTGTCCGTGAGTGGATACTTCAATTTTATCATCTGCCTGTGCAAATCCGAACACATCATGGATAATCCCAAAACGGGAACCTGCACCGTAAGCACTGATTTTTCCTTCATTCGCGAGAATAACAAGTGCTTTTTTGCCATCAGCTGTTGCCTTCGTATTCAAAGCTTTGATGGAATCATTGATAGTCGCAAGCTCAGTTTCTACTTCTGCTTCTTTTCCAAAAATTTGACCCAGCATTTTCACGTTATTCGTAAAAGATTCCATATAGTTTGCATTATCTACAGCCACATACAGAGTAGGTGCAATTTTGCTGAATTCTTCATAAGAATCCTGTTGTCTGCCGGAAATGATGATCAGGTCCGGAGAAAGACTGTTTATTTTTTCGAAGTCAGGCTCTTTCAAACCACCAACATTCTCATATTTAGCATCGTTATATTTAGAGAGATAAGCCGGTACATTACTTTGAGGCACTCCAGTCACCTCTACGCCCAGTTTATCCAGCGTATCCAGTGTACCGAAGTCAAAAACAACCACTTTTTGCGGATTGCTTTTGATAGTTGTTTCGCCAAGCGCATGCTTGAAAGTAAGCTCTGTCGGTGCTGTAGTTGCTTCCGTTGTTGGTGCAGTAGTAGCCTCCGAATTGCCTGCCGCTGCTGTGTTGTTATTTGAAGTTGCTGCATTATTGGAGCCGCAAGCCGCCAAGATTACCGCAAGAAATACTGTCATCATCAGTAAAGATAAGTTCTTCTTCAATGTATTCACCCCTAATTTTTATAGTGAAGCTATTTGAATTATTCGCGTATGCGTTAAGAAGCTGGCGCCTTTCACTTCTTACGTTACGTCATAATAATATCCGCATAGTAATAGTTACCTTTTTAGAAATAGACACCGATTTTTCGGCCTCCTATAGTTTCAATAGGAATGTCCATGTCATATACCTCTTTAAGAACTGCAGAATCTATAATTTCATCCGCTGTACCCGAGGAAGTTACTCTTCCATTTTTAAGCGCAACAATGTAGTCAGAGTAACAAGAAGCAAAGTTAATATCATGGATAACGAGCACAATCGTCTTCCCCTTCTCGTCCACCAAGCGGCGAAGCACCTTCATAATTTGGACGGAATGCTTCATATCAAGGTTGTTGAGCGGTTCGTCGAGCAGAATGTACTCTGTATCCTGAGCCATGACCATGGCAATATATGCCCGCTGGCGTTGCCCTCCACTGACCTGATCAATATATTTATCCTGCATCTCTTGGAGATCCATGTAAGCAATCGCTTCGTCAACGAACGCCCGATCTTCAGAGCTCAGCTTCCCCTGTGAATACGGGAACCTCCCAAAAGAAACGAGCTCCTTCACAGTGAGGCGTACGCTAATATGATTGGACTGCTTTAATACCGATATTTTACGAGCAAGCTCATTACTTTTGCAGGTACCGATTTCCTTACCTTCGATCAGCACCTCTCCCGCGTCTTTGGAGATAAGTCTGCTGATCATGGAGAGCAGTGTACTTTTACCCGCACCATTTGGTCCGATAAACGAGGTGATTGCGCCCTTTTTAATGGACAAGGACACATCATCAACGACGGTTACTCCGCCATAACGTTTGGTTAAATTTTTAACTTCTACCACGACTTATTCTCCTTTAACAGCAGATAGACGAAGTAGACGCCGCCTGCAAAATTGATAATCACACTAACCGTAGTATTGAATCCAAAAACACGTTCGACCAGGAACTGCCCGCCGACAAGCGCAACAATGCTCAGCAGAATCGTTCCAGGAATCAGATAGGCATGCTTATAGGTACGGAACAACTGGTGTCCTACATTAGCTACCAACAAACCTAAGAAAGTGATTGGCCCCACTAATGCCGTCGAGATCGAAACGTAGATAGATACAATAACTAGCAGCCTTTTGACTACATAGTCATAATTGATCCCCAGATTAATGGCTTCGTCTTTTCCAAGCGAAATAACATCCAAATACTTAACAAATCGCAGGAAGTACAACGTAGTTAACGTCAGAACAATGGTGGAAAGAATCAATAGGTCACTGCTGACATTGTTGAAGCTGGCGAACATTTTCCCCTGTAGAATCAGGAATTCGTTCGGATCAATAAGCACTTCCATAAAAGAAGACGCGCTCTGGAACATCGTCCCCATGATCAGCCCTACCAGCAGCAGGAAATAAATATTTTGTCCTTCCCTACGGAACATTAGCTTATACAATACGCCTGAAAACAGGACCATGAGGCACGCAGAGAACAAGAAGTTGATGTTTTTATTCATAAAGGTCATATTCGATGAACCTAAGGCATAAACACCGAACGTCTGGATTAACATGTACAGGGAATCGAGCCCGAGAATACTTGGTGTCAAAATACGATTGTTCGTGATGCTCTGAAAAACTACGGTAGAGACAGCTATCACAACTCCGGTAATCAGAATGGCCGCCAGCTTTCTTCCCCGGCTGGGCAGAACGTAGTCCCAATTTCCCAAAGCATGATACGTCATAAACAAGACGATGAGGGCGACAGCACTTATTGATAATATAGTTAGTTTTGTCTTCATCTCTAGTTCGCCTTTCTTCTCATCAGCAAGTAGATAAACAGACCACTACCGATGACGCCTACCGTGAGACTGATTGATATTTCATATGGATAGATAATGAGCCTGCCCAGAATATCGCAGAACAGGAGGAACACCGCTCCGAGAATGGCTGTATGCGCCAGATTTTTTTTGAGGTTATCCCCTATGTACAACGTTACAATGTTAGGTACTACTAGACCCAGAAATGGAATCGTACCTACGGTTAAAATGACAACAGAAGAGATTAACGCTACAATTACCAATCCCACGTTGACCACCGCTTTGTAGTTCATGCCAAGATTAACGGAGAAATCCTCGCCCATACCGGCTACCGTAAATTTATTAGCGAAGAGGTACGCCAGAATGACAAGTGGAATGCTGATATAAATTAATTCGTATTGGCCTTTGATAATCGTCGAGAAATCCCCAAGCATCCAAGATGAGATATTCTGAATCAAATCATTTTTATACGCAAAAAATGTTGTAATCGAGCCTACAATGTTGCCGAACATGAGTCCGACCAGCGGGATAAAAATACTATCCTTGAACTTGATCCGATCCAGGATTCTCATAAAAATAAAGGTGCCCAATAGCGCAAAAACAAAAGCAACAAGCAATTTCTGCATTGGCGTTGCGCCTGTGAATAACATGAGGGATACGAGAATACCAAATTTTGCGGAATCCATCGTCCCTGCCGTAGTCGGTGAGACGAATTTATTGCGTGACAGCTGTTGCATAATTAATCCGGCAATACTCATGCTGACTCCAGCGGTAATCAATGCGGCTAACCGGGGAATCCGGCTTACCAGCAAGGTCTGTGCTTGAGATTCCGTAAGATGAAAGAGATCTAATGGGGATATATCTTTAACGCCTATAAACAAAGAAATAAATGAAAATACTATTAGAAGTAGGGACAAATATTTTAGTTTCATGAGTTGTTCCTTATCTGTTTAATAGTTTACAAATGCGATATTATGATAATGATTTTCATTCGCAATGTTTTAAATTATACCTAAGCCCACTTTGAGGGTCAACCCTTTCATATACTTAAATTTAAAATAATTAAGACTTAGGCTTATCTGCTTAAGTTACATAAAAAAAGACACCCTAACGGGTGCCTCTTTAATCTCTGCCATATTTTTAGCGCTAAGCCATAGGATTTATTTAAATTTCTTCCAATCCTGATTACTGTTCTCCAGCAGATGTGCAAAATCATTCTCCAACCGCTTCTGCTCAGCCTTGCGCTGATCTTCCACTGCCTTACGGGCAGCTTCTTTACGGTCATTTTCCTCCGCTTTCAACGCATCAGATTGCGCCTTCAGCTTTCCTAGAACATCACTGCTTAGCAGGTCTTTTAACGTAGCAGGACCATCATTCGTAGCGGCTCTTGGTGTGGTAGGCATTTTCTTTTTTTTAGCCACTGTCCATCATCCTTTCTAGTACTGAATTAAATTGGAATTTGTTTAAGTTATTGGTCTTTTCGTTTATAATGTTTACTAAGAGGTGAGCCCTATGAAGTCCAATGATTTATGTCCCCGGCTACAAAAAAGTATGGATATTATCGGCAGGCGTTGGACTGGTTTAATTATCTACCAGCTCCTTCAAGGACCCCAACGTTTCAATGTAATTGAAGCGGCATTGCCCATCAGTGGAAGACTGCTCTCCGAACGGCTCAAAGAGCTGGAACAGGAAGGGATCGTTCTTCGAGAAGTGTTCCCAGAGACCCCCGTGCGAATCCAATATTCTTTGACGGATAAAGGTCTTGCCCTGGAATCAGTCATCCGAGACTTACAGAGTTGGTCCAAAGAATGGGTCGATTGCGACACCGATAACCTAGATCCAACTCTCAAAATGTAAGCGTTTTATCTGGTATTTTAGACTTTAAGGCCTACAATGACTAAATCGCGCTCTATACCGTCAAGTTCAGCCACACCAGGCAGCATTCCCCACTCTTTAAAACCAAATTTTTTCAGCAAACCAAGGCTTGGATCATTATGTCCAAACACAAAGCCGACTAGATTCTTAATTCCGAGACTAGGAGCTTTCTCAATGGCCTCTGTCAGAAGAATTCTGCCAGCACCACCACCACGGAACTTTTCATTCACGTATACGCTGATTTCTGCTGTTACATTATACGCTGGACGACCATAGAAGGATTGAAAACTGAACCATGCTGCAATTTCATCTCCTTGCTTCAGTACCCATAAGGGACGGTGATGGCTGTTATGCTCAAGAAACCATTTCTCCCGGTCTGCAACAGTAATGGGTTCCAGATCTGCAGTTACCATCCTCCCAGCAATCGTTGAGTTATAAATATCTACAATAGCTGCTAAGTCTGCAGATGTCGCATCTTCAATTCTGCTGTTCTCCCAATTCATCCCTTAATTCCTCCAAATGTGTTAATTAACTCAGGCCGACCTGCTCCTGGCTCCATTGCCACAGCCGTTCGGCCTCTATTGTATTCTGCGCTCTGGGAGACAGTTGTTTAATCTTTCTTCGATAATAATATTGACCGGTTACCTCTCCAAGATCAGGATCTGTAGCCAAATAAATCGCTGTATCGGCGCCTTGTTCAGGTGTTAAGAAAAAGTATGAGAGTAACTTAAGTACCGACTTGCCGAAGCCTGTCTGCCGGTTTACACCTATATTCGTCCCCACTGCACCTGGATGCAAGCAATTCACCGTCACCCTTGTTCCGTGAAGACGCGAAGCCAGCTCCCGCGTGAACAGAATATTGGCTAGCTTGGATCGGGCATAGGCTTTTGCAGGATTAAAACGGCGAGCCAGGGTTGGATCTTCATAATGGAGCGCACCTATTTTGTAAGCACCGGAGGCAACCACAATGATACGGCCTTGCTCTGCTGCCTGCAACGACTCAAGTAACAGATTTGTAAGTAGAAAATGCCCCAAATGATTTACGCCAAGATCCATCTCAAAGCCGTCCTTCGTAAGCTGACGCTTAATCGTGACTACCCCGGCGTTATTGATAAGTATGTCTAGCATCGGATATTTCATAGTAAATTCCTCAGCAAAGCTGCGAATGCTCTCAAGTGAAGCCAGATCACACAACATGAGCTCGATATCCTCGGAGTGGCTCTTTTGTTTGGCGGCAGCAAGTGCTTCTTCTCCCCGCTGGCGATTACGGCAAACCATAATGACTTTGGCTCCCTTGCGAGCCAGTTCAACTGTTGTAGCCAGCCCCATACCGGAATTCGCTCCGGTAACAAGTGCGATTGTTCCTCTCATTCCAAGAATCACTCCTCTCTCAACAACCGTACCTGAATAAGCTTTAGCCTAACCTTAGGAGAAGTATATTTAAAGATATGTTACACCAACTAGTAGGGTTAAGAAAAGCTTCATGTCATGATTAGCCAACGATAGTTATAGTTCGTCAGGTGCGTCTGGTCTATTTTTGATCTATAATAGGAATATTGCAGTTCTAATCGTGAAGTTGAAAGGGGAACACCAACTATGAATAATGCTCTGACAAGCCTAGAGCAGCAAATGGCGGGCGAAGGCCTGGATGCCCTGCTCGTAACAGATCCCAAGCATGTCTACTACTTAACCGGCTTCGCCAGCGATCCGCATGAACGTTTTCTGGGTCTGCTGCTGATACGCGGAGAAGAGCCTATGCTCATTCTGCCTGCATTGGATGCAGAAGCGGCTCAAGCGGCTTCTTCGGTCACCAAAATCCTAACTCACAGTGACACTGATAATCCCTATAACCTGCTTAAAGATTGTTTCGGCAGCAGCAAGCTTGGAACTCTTGGCATAGAGAAGGAACATTTCTCAGTAGCCCGTTTTGAACACCTAACCGCTGCTGTTCCAGCTGAACGGTTTAGTGATATTGGTCCATTGCTGCGCAGCATGCGCTCCAAAAAGACCCCGGATGAAGTTAAGCGCATGAAACATGCCGCTGAGCTAGTTGAGGAAGCCTTGCGCCGCGTTCTTACCCACGTAAAAACAGGCGTTACAGAAAACGATCTAGTAGCGGAGCTAGAATATCTAATGAAAAAGGTTGGCGCTTCCGGTCCTTCCTTCGACACTATGGTGCTTTCTGGTCCGAAAACTGCCCTACCTCACGGTGTTCCTGGCAACCGGGTCATTCAACCAGGCGATTTCCTGATGTTTGATATCGGGGTGTATGCCGATGGTTATGCTTCTGATATTACACGTACCTTTGCAATTGAATCCGTGGACGACAAGCTAATCACTATTTATAACACTGTGCTGGCTGCCAACGAAGCTGGGATCGCTGCCTCCAATCCTGGAGCACCTTTCGGCTCAGTCGACAAAGCTGCACGTGATGTAATTGAGGAAGCTGGATTCGGGGAATATTTCTTGCACCGTGTCGGACACGGACTGGGTATGGATGTTCATGAATATCCATCACTTCACGGACAGAACGATGACATTATCGAGATCGGCAATGTGTTCACCGTTGAGCCAGGAATTTATGTGCCTGGACTAGCGGGTGTGCGTATCGAAGATGATCTGATTATTACAGCTGAAGGCGCAGAGACCTTAACAAGCTTCCCTAAGGAACTGACTATTCTTCATTTGTAGAAAAGAATTACAAGCCACGGTCAAAAACACAGAGCAGCGATTCCTCCAATAATGAGAGAATCACCGCTCTGTGTTTGTTTTTATTTAAACCTGTGTTCCCCACATCCCGCGAATCGACCCAGCCTCTTTAACCATCCTGCCGACCAGCTCCGCGACTGTAGGTATATCTTGGATCATTCCTGTTACTTGACCTGCCCAGCCGATGCCCTCTTCTTTGATACCATCATAAATCCAGCGCTTGTTGGCTGCACCACTGATATATTCTTTTAATGCTTCATAGGTCGGTGTCACGCGCTCGATTTCAAGAATTTGATCAATGTAGTCACTACGCAACACTCGTGCGGGTGCTCCAATAGAACGTTTGATTACAACCGTATCCGACTCTGAGCTTTCTACTAAAGCTTTTTTATAAGAAACAGCCGCGTGCACACATTCCACTGTAGCAACGAAACGAGTGCCCATTTCGATTCCCTCAGCCCCAAGCGCATGAGCAGCCATCCATCCACGGCCATCTCCGATCCCTCCTGAAGCAATCACAGGGATATTAACCGCATCGACCACTTGAGGAACGAGCACCATGGTTCCAACATCGTCACGCCCTAAGTGACCCCCGCCCTCTTGCCCAACAACAATAACTGCAGAAGCGCCTAATTGTTCGGCCTTTTGGGCTTGTCTGCGTGAGGAGACGAGCACGAGCGTTTTAATATCGGTGGGCAGTAACATTTCCAGTATAGGGGCTGGATTCCCTCCAGTGAGGCTCACCACGGGAACCTGCTCGTCGATGGCGACCTGCACCCGGTCTTCATAACCAATCCCATGCATGCCGATAGCAAAATTAACACCAAATGGCTTGTCTGTTAGTGTTCGTACCCGCCGTATTTCTGCACGTAAGGCCTCAGCATCCGGAAGACTCATTGCTGTGACCTGACCCAGTCCACCGCTATTTGAAACCGCAGCCGCGAGGTCTGCATAACCTAAATAAGCAAGTCCTCCTTGAATAATAGGATATTCTATGTGCAATAACTCCGTAATACGGGTGTTCCATTTCATCTTCATCTACACCTTTCCTATCTTTAAGCAAAGCAGAATCACGGCAAATAAAAGGGCAACTCCCCCTGCCAGATAATCTATCTGCTGAAATTGCAGTCTTTTAAAAGAAGTCCTTCCTTTACCATTACCATAAGCACGCGCATCAATTGCATAGCTCAGCTGTTCAGCACGTTGAATCGTTGTGAAGAGCAGAGGAATAATGATCGGAATGTACGCGTATATCCGTTTAGGCAGTGACAATACTGTAAGATCATAACCTCTAGCCTTTTGTGCGAGAAAGATACGATCAAGCTCCTCCTTGAGGGTAGGGATAAAACGGATCGCAATCACTATCATTAAAGAGAACTGTTCTACGGGTACCCCCAATTTGGATAGAGGGGCAAGCAGCTTTTCCAGACCATAAGCTAAGTCCAGCGGCTTAGTAGTTAAGGTTAGAACTGAGGCTAACAAGATGAGCAATATAATACGCCATACAAAACGTAATCCTGTTCGCAGTCCCTCTTCAGTCACCTCGATAAAAACCCATGACCAGAGAACCGTCCCTTTGGTGAACACGGCATTGTAAACAAAAGTAAACAATAAAATAAATAATACCGGCCGCAGCCCTCGCCAAAAAAAATGCACAGGAACTTTCGACAGTAACAACATTCCCAGTACAAAAAAGGTTGCAACAACATAACTAATCCCCGTTCCAAGCATCATAAAGCTAAGCATGAGTATCACGATACTTACAAGCTTTGTACGAGGATCTAAACGATGAAAAATCGAATGTGTCTCCACATATTGACCGACTAATACGGAATCAGCCATGCTCTTGCCCCCTCGAATGCCAAATCGGCAAAATCGCTTCGAGGATATCCTGCTCTTTACAGCTGGCAACTTCAATCTTCTGGTCAGATAATTCCTCCATTAGCTTCAAGAGCTGTACGGGTTCAGGCAAGGATAGTCCAAGTTCCAGCAGTAATTCTTCCTTTTCCAGAAACAATGTTCTGATATCATGATGCCCTTTTAACTGACCTTCATGAAAAACAATGACCTCATCCGAGTATTCGGCAACATCATCCATCTGATGCGAAACGAAGAGGATCGTGTGATTGTCTTGTTGCTGCCATTCCTTTAGTAGCTTCAGCAAAGACACTTGGCTAGCAGGATCGAGACCCGCTGTCGGTTCATCCAAAATCAGCAGCTTCGGATTTGTCATCAGTACAGAGGCAATAGCTACACGGCGCTTTTCACCACCGCTTAACTGGAATGGATTTAAGGGGAGAATTCCCTCAGGCAAACCCACTTGTGGCAAAATCGTTTCAATCGCCTCTGTAATTTGCTGACGTGAAGCGCCCTGTTGATTCAGAGCAAAAGCAAGCTCCTTATACACCGTTGTTTCGAATAGCTGATGCTCCGGATATTGAAAAACGAAACCCAACTCAGGGACAACCTTTAAGCGCCCTTTGGCATCTCTGCTGGCAGGCTGCTGATTAATCCAATAGTCTCCTTTTACGGTGGGAATCAAGCCCTTCAGCACTTTGACAAAGGTAGACTTTCCTGCGCCTGTTGGACCGATAATAGAAATCCATTTGCCCTCAGGAATAGTGCAGTTTATATTGTGCAAAGCCACATGATCGGCATAGTTCACACTTAGATTTTTTAATTGGTAGACCATTGTGATCGAATTATCCCCTTCCAATCGGCTGTTAGCGGTGCTGCTGAATGGAGCAATGTATGTACACGCACTGCGAAGGGCAGATGTAATTGATAGTCCGCAACAGGCATGGTTTCAAAAAAAGTTAGTGGATCGCCGTCAAACTCAAGTCGTCCTTGGTGCAGGAGCAATACGCGTTCTGCTGCAAGCACTTCCTCCATATGGTGGGTGATATGAATAAGGGTCAGGCCTTGACGATGCAGCTCTTGCATGATGGAAAGAACCTGCTGTCTTCCCTGAGGATCAAGCATTGAGGTAGCCTCATCAAAAATAATGACTTGCGGGCGCATCGCCAATATAGCTGCGATAGCGACACGTTGCTTTTGACCTCCAGATAACTGATGTGGCATAGCCTCCAGATAATCCTCCATTTGAACGGCCTGCAAGGCATGATCCAATCGGCTGCGCATTTCCTCCCTCGGCACACGGATATTCTCCAAACCAAAAAGCACCTCATCCATAACGGTTGTGGTGATAAACTGATCCTCTGGATTCTGAAAAACAAAACCGATTTGCTGATGGATCTCCGCAAGATCCGTTGGTTTTGCCGTGTCCAAGCTCTTAAATTGTACAGCCCCTTTTCGTGGCAGCAGCAGTCCGTCCATGAGCTTTGCAATAGTGGATTTGCCAGAACCATTCGCGCCAACTATCGCCACAAACTCCCCTGCTTCTATCGTAAAGCTAATATCCTCCAGGAGAGGTTGTCCCTTTTTATAATAAAAACAAACTTGATCGAAGGTAAGCATTTATTCACTCCCCTTTTGAAGGTGCCAAGCAGCAAAAAATGCCTCAATGCTGTTCTCGGAAAATGCAGGTG
This sequence comes from Paenibacillus sp. FSL L8-0333, assembly GCF_037965665.1. Taxonomy (NCBI): domain Bacteria; kingdom Bacillati; phylum Bacillota; class Bacilli; order Caryophanales; family Paenibacillaceae; genus Paenibacillus; species Paenibacillus sp. FSL L8-0333. The sequence goes on along the minus strand of NZ_CP150186.1, from coordinate 1,400,313 downwards.
CAGGCTTCTCCCATTTTGTCACTTTTGATCCATTCACAGCAAAGATTTCACCGGTTAAATCCGCGTCGGACTCCCTCAATAATGCAGTCACGAAGGAAGCAATAGCCTCCGGGTCACCTATTCTCCAAAAGTCAGGCAAAGGTTCATTCCGACTGGCATGTTTTTCCCTCAGATGGTCAATTATAGGTCTGGTCATATCCGTTAACGCCGCTGGAGAAATCGCATTGACCCTAATCTGGTCACGTTTCAGCTCTGCTGCGAGCGTCCACATCATGCCGAGTATTCCAGCCTTGGCTGCACTATAATTCACCTGACCCACGGAACCTGCTAGTCCAGCAGCAGAGGTCATCAACAGGATATCCCCACCTGTCTCACGCATATGTGGTAATACTCGTTGAATGCTATAATAGGTGCCATTTAAATGCACATCCAGAACAGTCTTCCACTGTTCATCCGTCATACGCTGACATTTCTGATCCTGCAAAATCCCCGCGTTAGCTATCAACACCTCGATACGACCGTATCGGGCAATGACCTCATCTACCATGGCAGTGACTGCGACTGGATCGGCTACATTAGCAGCGTACCCTAGCGCCTCTCCGCCTGCCTGGCGGATCTCGCGCACAACCTCATCAATTAAGACTTGTTTCGTACCATTTACAACCACTATATAACCTGACTTGCCAAGCTGCATGGCAATACTACGTCCGATCCCTCTTGTTGCACCAGTAATTAAGGCTACTCTATTCATCACTACACCTCTTTCACTGCAAAAGCTCCCGCAGCAATAACATCGCCAGCTTCTGTTGTAAGGATCACTTTCACAAAGCAGTCGTCAGCTGCAAAATCAAAAATCACGACACTATCGACCTCTATAGGCTTATGAAATTTCATATCATATTGAGTGATCCACTGTGTAGGGTGCTCAGCAATATACAAGGATTGAGCTAATCCCATAAGATACATCCCATGTGCGATGGGTCGCTCCAAACCAGCCTTAGCTGCGGCCTCTGCATCTAGATGTATAGGCGCCAAATCTTGGGAAGCAGCTGCATATTGCCGGAGTGCCTCAGCAGTTATGCACTTTTTTATCATGATCATCACCTACCCGAATTAACACCGTTTCTGCGGTGACTATAAGCTCACCCTCACACCTACAAACCAGCGTATGTGTGTAAAAAGTCAGTTTACCCTGTCTTCCTTCTTTTTGCACCTCGCCCGTTAACGCTAATTCACAATCCAAAATCATCCCCGCCGTAATCGGAGCCTGATATGAAAATTTCTGAGTGCCGTGAAGCAAGGGTTCACCGATGATTAACCAAGGAATATCGAAGTCTTGCCAGAAAATAATAGGCATCGTCGTAGGAGCGATCAGCTTTCCATTTATCGTCTGCAAGGGTGCTTCAATACTCTGTGCGTAGTCCGAAATCCATTCAGCAGTCATATGGATCTGATGTCGGACACTGTTCATTCTATAACCTCCACGAGTGTTGCCAGACCTATCCCGCCGCCGATTCCCAGAGTAGCAAGCCCTCGTTGGTAAGGAGCATTTTGCATTTCAGCACATAACCGAGTCATTAAAATAGCCCCGGAAGCTCCGTATGGATGGCCTATTGCTAATGCCCCCCCGCCAAGATTGACCTTTTCCTGTGGAATTTGAAGCTCATTCAGTGAAGCCAATACTTGTGAAGCAAAAGCCTCGTTAAACTCTACGATATCTAAATCGGCAACGGTAAGCTTTTGGCGTTTTAACACCTTTTGCACAGCTGGTACAGGCCCTATCCCTAAATAGTTCGGATCTACACCCGCAGCTTGCGCATCCACGACCCGTAAAATAGGCTTCAGCTTAAGCTGCTGGCATTTCTCCCGAGACATCATTAATAGAAGCGCTGCGCCATCATTAATAGGACAGGCATTTCCAGCAGTGACGGTACCCTTTTCTTCAAAAATTGGCGGCAGCTTTTGCAGCTTGTCCAGACTCGTATTTGCCCGAGGACATTCGTCGGTGTTCACCCACTGCCCCTCTACCTGAAGAGGTACTATCTCCTGCTGAAACCGGTCACTTTGCTGAGCATGAACCGCCTTTTGATGGCTTTTTAAGGCATATTGATCCTGCTCTTCTCGAGAAATCCCGTATTTCCTAGCTACATTCTCTGCAGCAATTCCCATATCCGGATCACCGTAAGAGCTAGGCGTAAAATGTGCACGGGTATATAGCTGTGGAACCCCCATTAACGTCTGTGGTTTAGCCATTTTCCATGGAGCACGGCTCGTACTTTCGACACCACCCGCTAAATAAATCTCACCAGCGCCGCTTTGAATCAGTCTTGCTGCTATATTAATTGCCTCTATCCCAGATCCGCACTGACGATCCACGGTGACTCCCGGAACCGAAACAGGCAGCCCCGCTTCAAGCGCAGCTACCCGGGCAATATTACCTCCTGGGCCCACAACATTCCCAATAATGACATCATCGATCAGTTTTTTAGGCAAGTTCGTTTCGGCTACAATATGCTGAATAAGCGGCGCCAGTAATGCTTCCGGCTCAAGTGTACTTAATAAGCCACCCATTCTGCCAATCGGTGTACGTTTTGCCATGACAATTACTGCTTCTATCATACCATCGCTCTTTTCACATAGTCTTTCATCGCTTGCCGGGCAATTTTGCCACTGCTTGTATAGATAAATTCATCCAGGGTTAGCAGCTGCTTCGGCGCTTTGTAGCTCGCTAAATACTGGCGGCAATAATTCTTAATTTCGTCGACAGATAAATGCTGCTCTCCGCTCCACTTCACGAGGGCTATCAGCTGTTCTCCCCAGTAATCGTCAGGCACGCCAAGCACCATCACTTCATCTATTTCCGGAAGAAACTCCAGCACCCTCTCTATTTCTTCCGGATAAACGTTCAGCCCTCCGGATATGATTTTATTCTTCAAACGTCCCGCCATATATAAATAACCAGCTTCATCCTGATAAACATAGTCTTCTAAAACAAGCCATCCCTCTCTAAAAGCTGCTGCTGTCTCATTCGGCAATTGATGGTAGCCTAAAAATATCATATCACTACGCACATATAGCTGCCCAATCTCCCCAGGAGGGACTTCCCGGAACTGGTCATCACGAATGGAAATTTGCACCCCGGGATAAGGTTTGCCTACAGAGGTCGGATTATGCTCGGTCAGAACATCCAAATAACTAATATAGCTCGCTTCTGAAGAACCGTAGGATTCATAAAGACGCGCTCCACCAAACACTTCCATGCCCCTTTTCTTGGACAACTCCGACCACTTTGCACCTGAGCTAATAATCGCATCCATCTGTATCTGCCCAGGTACAGCCTGCAACATCATGGATTCGATCATTGTTGGTACGACGAACAGCACCACGCCCGGAATTTGCCGGCACAGCTCTAACACCTGCGTGGCACTAAATTTTTGTGTGATATGAAAGGTTGCTCCACAATATAGACTCTGCATTGCGGCGAATAAGGATAGGGAATGCACAAATGGACCTGGTGCCAAAACATCCTTCATAGCGTCCAATTCAAAAGCAATATTCGAGACCTCAAAGCTTTTTAACCATGATAAATGGGTACGCATATAACCTTTGGGCAACCCGGTTGTGCCTGAAGTAAAGCCAATAAATAATAATTCATTCGTCTCATCCAACTCAGCCTCCGGCTTCAGGGCAGCCAGCCACTGATCATAGGAACCTGTTCGTTCATTTGAGAAGGTCAATGTTGGGATCGCTTGATCCTTGAAGACCAGATTCTTTGCGGCTTCCGGCTCGGCAAAAATCATTGTCGGCTGGCACTGCTCTATAATAACCTGCAGTTCATTAGCACTCCATTTGGGATCTAAGGGGATGGGAACACAGCCCGCATAAATCGCCCCCAAGAAAACCTCAACAAATTCAATACGATTCGTAGATAAAATCGCGACTTTGTCATGCCTCAGACCCTTTTGCTGTAAGCCATTCGCGATTCTCCGCATCGTTTTTACTAATGTGGCATAGGTATGACTTGCTTGGTCATGGGTTAAGGCAATGCTGTCGGGCTGCTGTGCTGCATGACGCAGTATAGGAACTACTAGATTCATCCTTGATCACACCTGTTCGTAATTTCTGTGACTACCAATTATATACATTTTCTTCAATCGGACTGCCCCGCAAGTCCAGCCCAGACTAAAGTATATGTGTTAAGCGCCATCGCAGGCGCTCCTGTTAAACTAACCCGCTAGAATTGCTATGATAGCTTATTTTAGCTTTATATTATTTTTATGTACACATTTTCATGTAACTATTAAGTCCATCTTACAACTAAAAAAATAGCCAGCACGCATCGATTATGATCGGTACGCGCTGGCTGTATTGTTGTTTAGTCCTTCTTTTGAACGGTCGATGGTGTACCCTCTTCAGAAAAAGTAAAGGTTCGGGCGATATATAAGATAGGTGTGCTTACTGCGGTTAGTAAGAACTTCGCTAGATAAGTTGTAAGCAAAATTTCAAGCCATACATTCCAGTCATACAAGCCCGCAAACGCAATGGTGCAGAAGATAAGTGTATCCACAAAGGAGCTAATCATCGTACTGCCGTTGGAACGAATCCACAGCTGACTTGAGGTGCTGTAATATTTACGAATCCAAGAGTACAACCGAACATCTAGGAACTGACTAATGAAGTAAGCAGTAAGACTACCCAAAGCTAGTCGAGGCATCAGCCCAAAAATCGTCTCCAAAGAAGACTGAGCGATATCGGTCTCCTGTGGCTTAAATACTAGTACCATCTGCATAATGACTGTAGTCATAAGCAAGGTGAAGAAACCAAACCAGACCGCTTTACGTGCTTCCGCTCTTCCGTACTTCTCATTAAGCAAATCGCTGGTCATATACAAAGTGACATACATCGTATTTCCGAGTGTCATCACAATATCAAATGGCATAGCAATCGTCTTAGCTACCTGAATGTTAGCAATTACAGTAGCAATACCTACCCAGGCATACATTCCACTTTTCCCGAACAGGCGGTAACAGAGTAGAAAAAAGGCAAAATTGACAATAACAAATAAAACTCCCCACAACAAATTAAACATATTACTGAAACTCCTCCTAGTTTTGTTTACGCGGGATGGTTACGAACCGCGGCTTACATTATTAAATTTTTGGAACAAAACATTAATACTCTATCACAATAGCGCTTAACAATCCATAAAAATAATATTTTTATATGAAATTGGTAGTTCCAGTTCTTTTTTTTCGACAATTATCTAAAATAGTCAGCAATAATTCATTTTTTTCAGAAAAAAATGCTCTATAGGACAAAACTTTCACTATTCATCCAGAGGTTAATTCTATAGAATAGTATCAAACACCTTATTCCCGATCCATTTAGTAGAAATATGACATAACTATGGAATATATCTCGGGTCGCCAATTTCCAGCAGTTGGCATGGAGTATCTAGTGAAGACCAAAAAAAGAAATGACCTCACCGTCCATAAAAAAAGGAGAGAACGATATGTTTCGTATCAAGCATTCGATCAGTCGCAAATTCACGCGTTTATTATTTGTTGTTCTGTTGCTCACGTCTCTTTTGTTAAGCACCAGCTTCTACTTTATCTCCATCAATATCTTCAACAGCTATGTTATGCCACAGATTAACAAAATCCTTACTGCCGCTGCTCAGGACGTATATAAGAATCTCAACGTAATGCACGCCCAGCAAACGCTAAATAAGAACGAACAATCTGCCACCAATCTTGAGTTCTATTTTCAGGATAAGAGGAAACAACATGGAGTGGAAACCATTTTTCTGGTCAATCTGAAAGGGAAAGAAGCTGAGATTCTATCCGCAGATCACGATGCAAAATTGCAACGGGCAGAAAGTGTCACCGTATCCTCTGCAATGCAACAAGCCTCTAAAGGAAAAACTGGACTAAGCGATACATATAGCGACGCGCATGGTATACATAAAACAGCTTATATCGGTATTCCCGGAAGTACGATGATCATCGGTGTAAGCAGTGACGTAAGCTTCATTCAAGAAAAAACAGACAGCATTCTATGGACAAGTGCCGGCATCACACTTCTGACGTTGATCATCGGCCTAACTGGTGCATGGTTTATGAGTGTGCGTATAACACGTCCAATCTCAAAACTGGCAGCTTATAGTGCCCGGCTCGCAGAGGGAGATTTCACCGAAGAATTATCAATTAAAGGAAATGACGAAGTTGCACAGTTGTCCGTAAGCTTCCAAGCGATGACCCAACGCCTGAAAGAAATGATCGGACATGTACTGGTAACCTCTAATACTGTCGTTGCAGATTCCAACTCTTTAAAAGAACGTGTTGAGGTTCTCAATGATATGGCAGAACACTCCAGCTCATCGGTAGTAGAAATCGGCAAAGGTAGTACGACTATCGCTAGCAGTGCATCAGATAACTCGAGAGCAATGGAAGAAATCAATTTAGGCATTCAAAGTATTGCCTCAGCAGCGAATGAAGTCACGGAGCAAATCAGTGAGGCTTCCGCTGAAGCAAGTGGCGGTAATGAAATTGCTCAAAGCGCTGTGCTGCAAATGCGCCAGGTTGAACGTGCTTCCCTACAGTCGCTGGATCAGTTACAAATCATGAATGAGCGTTCAGTAATGATCGGAGAAGTCGTTCACAGCATTACTGAAATTACGAAACAGATCCAAATGCTGTCGCTGAATGCTTCAATCGAAGCTGCACGCGCAGGAGAGCATGGACGCGGCTTTGCTGTTGTTGCCGGAGAAGTACGCAAGCTGTCTGAACAATCCCGTAACGCAAACGAACAGATCCGTGACTTCCTACTTGGCCTTCAGGAAGATATGAGCCGCTCCGTTACTGAGATGAACCACGTGAATTCTGAGGTTGCCTCTGGAGTCGGCAAGGTAGCAGAAGCAGGTGATGCCTTTAATCACCTCTTGATCCTTATCCAAAGCATCAATCACAGCATCCAATCCGTATCTGCGGCTACACAGCAAATCTCGGCAAGTACAGAAGAAGTCAGTGCTTCCGTCGAAGAAACTGCACAAATTACATCAAGATCGCAAGAAAGTGCGGACACACTCGCTGCTAACTCAGAGCGGCAGCGCGTCGAACTGGAAGGCCATGCAGAAACCGTAAAACATCTGTATGAGCAAGCCAAGAAACTCCAAGAAGCTGTGCAGCAATTTAAGATTTAACGCTTGTAAACTAAAAACCCCCGTTCACACGAAAGTGTTGAAGGGGGGTTTTTAGTTTATGGCTCGCTAGCGCTTGCTGAGGTCTCGTTTAGACTCGGCTGCATGCGCTAGGCTTGCGCGGAGCTCTCGCTTAGACTCAGGGTGCATGCGCTAGGCTTGCGCTAGGCTTGCGCGAAGCTCTCGCTTAGACTCATCACGCCATTTGCTGCTGGCTTGCGGACTCAGATGCCGCTATTACTCGAAAAAATGCCATTTGGAGGCTTTTTCGGACTCGAGAGATGCTATTGCCTCATAATCAACCCAGACTCAGCCTTTTTTGTTCAAATAGCGCCTCTGGTGTCTGAAAACGCTCCAAAATAACCCTTTTTTCGCAAATAAGGTCTCCTGAGTCCGGAGCCAAGTTACTCAAGGTTCCTCCATGGATGCTACCTACTGCAAATTACTCTAAGTTCATCCGTGGTGCTACCTACAGCAAATTACTCAAAGTTCCTCCGTGGATGCTACCTACAGCTAATTACTCTAAGTTCCTCCGTGGATGCTACCTACAGCAAATTACTCAAAGTTCCTCCGTGGATGCTACCTACAGCAAGTTACTCAAAGTTCCTCCGTGGATGCTACCTACAGCAATAGAATCAGCTACATGCACTAGCTTGCGCGAAGCTCTCACTTAGACCTCAGCACGCTATTTGCTGCTGGCTTGCGGACTCAGATGCCGCTATTACTCGAAAAACTACCATTTGGAGGCTTTTTCGGACTCGAGAGACGCTATGGCCTCATAATCAACCCAGACTCAGCCTTTTTTGTTCAAATAGCGCCTCTGGTGTCCGAAAACGCTCCAAAATAACCCTTTTTTCGCAAATAAGGTCCCCTGAGTCCGAAGCCAAGTTACTCACTCAGTAAAAACTAGGTTACTCAGCTTTCATTCAGCTTTTATGGCTAAGCAAACATCACTCAACTTAGTGTCGCGGTGCCCAGAGGATGACCGATACACCGATCACACAAATACCTGCTCCGACCCAGTCATATACGTCTGGTGTCTTCTTGTCTACAAGCCATCCCCATAAGACCGCGAGCACGATAAACACCCCGCCGTAAGCCGCATACACTCTGCCGAAGGAAGGGAATTTCTGCAACGTAGGGATAATCCCATACGCTATCAGAATCAAGGACCCCACTAAGCCGTACCAAAGTGGCCTTGATTCTCTCAACCATAACCACACTAAATATCCGCCACCGATCTCAGCAAGGCCAGCAATTATAAATAGCAGAATGGCAAATAACATGTCATCCCTCTTCCCTGTCAATCTCCTAAAAACGCAAAGGTTACTCATAACAAATTGTACTCAAGGTTCATCCGTGGTGCTACCTACAGCAAATTACTCAAGGTTCACCCGTAGAGCTACCTACAGCAAACTACTCAAGGTTCATCCGTGGAGCTTACATTAAATTGTACTGGAGCAGCAATAACACTAGCAGCAGCACAACCTCCAGCAGCTCGTTCAGCGCGCCGTACACGTCGCCGGTGAGCCCGCCGAGCCGGCTGCTGATCCGCCGCGCAGCTGCGGTGCCGCAGGCCAAAGCCGCGACCGGCAGCAGCAGAGCTGCCGCCAGATGCAGCGGCCACGCGGCTAAGCCAGCGCCGAGCGCCAGTGGCGCAGCGGCGGCGGCCAGCGAGAGCAGCGCGGCGACTGCCAGCGCGCGCCGCTCATGCGAGGAAGCTAGGCCGGCGAAGTTCGCGGCCAGCCCCTCGTCTCCACGGGCAATGGGATAACGCACCATTGCCCGCACCATATACCAGCGGCTCCAGACCGCTGGTACCAAGAGCAGCGGCAGCTCGTAGTAGGCGTAGCCTTCGATTAGAGCTGCCAGCAAAGAAGCTTTAAACAGCAGGAGCAGCACGCAGGCGAGTACGCCCATCGCACCCACACGGCTGTCCTTCATAATCTCCAGGGCACGCTCCCGTGGCCGATAGCTGAGCAGACCATCTGCGCTGTCCATCCAGCCATCAAGATGCAACCCGCCTGTGAGGCTTACCCACAGAATCAGAGTGATCACTGCTGCTGGCCAAGCAGGTAAAAGCAATCCCGTCAGGGCTGCTCCAGCAGCTACGCACAGCCCAATTGCTGCGCCTACCATGGGATAGAAGATCACACTGCGGCGCAGCAGTTCAGGAGAGAACCCCGGATCACCTTTTACAGGAAATCGGGATAAGAACTGAAAGGCAGCTACGGCCGCATCCCTACGCTCCCTCATAAACGATACTCCCTGCTCTTAAGCTCAATCGGAATTCCAACAGTTACTAGAAAGACCTGTTCGCATTGCCGAGCGATCAGGGCGTTCATTCGTCCCGCCAGATCACGATACAATCGGCCAAGCGCATACTCCGGAACAATCCCGTCGCCAACCTCATTAGTGACCAGAATAAGCGTCCCTTGAAAAGAACGCACACTGTCTTCAAGTCTTGTTATCTCACTCTCAACAAGCTCTTGCCTATTTTCAAAACCTTCCACGGCCAATAATGCATTGGATAACCATAAGGTTAAACAATCTACGAGCACCGCTTTTTCACCCGATAATCGCTTTAGCAGATCTGGTAAATCATACGGTTCCTCAAGCGTCTCCCAAGCGTAACCACTTTCCATTCGTTGATGCTGATGCAGAGCAATCCGTTCCTTCATTTCGTCGTCAAAAGCCTGTCCGGTTGCTACATAGAAGGCCTGATCTGCCAGTGAATGCATCAATTTTTCTGCAAAACCACTTTTACCGCTACGTGCGCCTCCCGTTACAAGAATGCTCATCGTTGACCAGCTCCAGAGATGCCTGCACTTTCAAAGGTTGCCATTTCGCTCAAAATGCGGCAGATCGCCTCGATTAAATGAAGGCATAATACTCCCCCTGTTCCCTCACCCAATCGCAGACCGAGATTAAGCAGCGGTTCAAGTCCAAGCTGCTCTAGCATTAGCTTATGACCCCGTTCTCCTGATACATGAGAGGCTATCATATAAGCGATGGATTCAGGTGCAAGGGCTTTTGCCACAAGCGCTGCCGCCCCCGAAATAAAACCATCCAAAATGATAGGTGTCCGATTAGCAGCCGCACCAAGAATCAGTCCCGCCAAGCCAGCGATTTCCAGTCCGCCAACTTTAGATAATACATCCAACGGATCTGCTGAATTCGGTTGATTTACCTTTAAGGCGCGTTCCACCACTGCAATTTTATGTAGTAAACGTTCATCATCAATTCCCGTTCCTCGTCCCACAGCTACTTCAGGGGCTATTCCTTTGAGAGCACATAGAATGGCAGCACTAGCCGTAGTATTCCCAATGCCCATTTCGCCTGTTATAAAAATCTCCGTTCCGTTCTTAACCGCTTCCTGCGCAACTCTTATCCCAACAAGAAGAGCATTCATGGCATCCTCACGACTCATCGCAGGTCCCACAGCCATGTTATCCGTTCCCCGGCGCACTTTACGATCAATCAGATCAACATGACCGAGATCGCCGTTTATGCCGATATCAACAAACTGTACCTCTGCCCCAGCTTGACGTGCCAATACATTCACAGCCGCTCCACCGCTGAGAAAGTTATGGGCCATCTGCAGCGTGACTTCCTGTGGAAATGCGCTAACCCCTTCGCAGCATACCCCGTGGTCAGCAGCCATCACAACAACTGTTCGTTTGGTGAAACTAGGCTGCTCTGTACCCGAAATTCCAGCGAGCTTAACAGCGAGAGGTTCCAATTGTCCCAAACTGCCCGGAGGTTTGGTCAGAATGTTCAGCCGATGCTCCGCCTTGAGGATGGACTGATCATCAGCCGGTATGATTTGTTTAATTACCTCTTGAATATCTGAAAACATAAAATTACAACCTCCTATTAAATGTATCCGTATAACCTATTCTATCTCATATTCGCAGAAAAGCCCCCATCTATGATAGAGGGGGACTTCTAGAATTACAACTTCACTTTCATAAAATCTTCGATTCTCTCCAGCGCCTCCGTCAATTTTTGTAAGGAAGCGGCATAGGAGCAGCGGATATACCCCTCTCCGCCTGCTCCAAACACATGACCCGGAACCGCAGCGACACCGACCTCCCTGAGCAGCTGCAAAGCGAAGTCTTCTGATTTCATTCCGGTATGAGCGATGGAAGGAAAGGCATAAAAAGCGCCCGCCGGTTCGTGGCAAGGTAGTCCGATGGATCGAAATCCACTAACCAGCAGCTTTCTCCGCTCATCGAAGCATTGCTTCATGTGTTCCTTATGCTGCATTCCGTTGCGCAATGATTCAATCGCAGCAATTTGACCGAGCACCGGGGCACACATCGCAGTGTATTGATGGATTTTTAGCATCGCAGCAATTAATTCTCGATCGCCACAAGCATAACCCACTCTCCAGCCAGTCATTGCAAAAGCCTTGGAGAAGCCGCTAATCACAATCGTCCTTTCCAGCATCCCGGGAAGAGAGGCGATGCTGACATGCTGACTGTCATACGTAAGCTCGGCATAAATTTCATCTGAAATGACCAGTAGGTTATTCTCTTTTACAATCTGTGCAATAGGCAGCCAGTCTTCATAAGTCATTACTGCACCTGTAGGATTAGTCGGAAAATTCACCATAAGAAGCTTGGAACGCGGGGTAATCACCTTCCGTAACGCTTCAGCAGTAAGCTTAAACCCCTGCTCGGCCGAAGATTCTACCTCCACCGTAACCCCCCCGTTCAAATGGGTAATCGGCGAATATGCGATATAGCTCGGAGAAGGGACGATAATCTCATCCCCAGGTGTAATGAAAGCTCGTAATGCCAAGTCCACAGCCTCGCTGCTTCCCACCGTAACCATAATCTCATCGTTTGGCTCATAGCGAAGCTTGAAACTTGTGTGCAGATAAGAAGCGATCTCCTCTCTAAGCTCCAGTAAACCGGAATTTGGCGTATACATCGTTTCCCCATTGTTCAAGGCACGAATACAGGCAGCTCTTACATGCTCCGGTGTAACGAAATCTGGTTCCCCTACACCCAGCGATATAATATCCTGATTCCCCGTACTTAGGTCAAAAAAAGCCCGAATCCCCGATGGCGCAATCTCCCGCACTCGTGGAGCAATCCATTCATTATGCATGGCTGTACACCTCTTCTTTTGCACTCTTTTCCGTTAGGGAAAGGGAGATGATTTCGTCCAGTAGTCCGCTGAAGGTGTAGCCTGCCGCTTGCGCGCTTTTGGGTAAAAGACTGGCCTTCGTCATGCCTGGTAACGTATTCACCTCCAGCACATAAGGAATACCCTCTTTAAGCAGCATATCAACCCGTGCATACACGCTACATTTTAGTGCTTTATAACAGCTCAAGGCAGCCTCGCGTACCCGTTCATGCACTTCAGTAGGCAATTCAATGACCCGTTCATCTGCTCCGCCTTCTTCGTACTTAGCACTGTAATCGAACCACTCGGCATTTGCTGAGGTAATTCCCAGAATAGGCAGCAGCTCTCCGTTTAGAATAGAACAGGTGATTTCTTGGCCTTGAATGTAGCTTTCAATCAAAATCGCCTGATCACAGGCAAAAGCCTTCTGCACTGCGCACAACAGCTCCTCGCTGCTGCTCACTTTTTCCATTCCGATACTCGAGCCGCCTGAACATGGCTTCACCATAACCGGATATCCGAGCCGTTCCACCGCTTCAGCCGAATAATCCTTCATGCTGTCCCAGCATAGCCAATCTGCTGTGTTGACGCCTGCGCAGCGCATAAGCTTTTTGGAGAGATCTTTATCCATACAAATGCTGCTAGACAAAACCCCGCTGCCCGTATACGGAATCCCCATCGTCTCCAGCGTTCCCTGAACCGTACCATCCTCGCCGTAAGCTCCATGAAGTGCAAGCAGCGCGATATCGATCCCTTTTGCCTGCTCAATAAGCTCCTCACGCTTGGTGATCACAATTGGAATAATTTCATATTTATTGGGGTCTAGATTCTTCAATATTTCTCTACCGCTATTCATGGATACCTCATACTCTGAGGATACCCCGCCCATAATTACGCCTACTTTCATCTCAAGCACCTCTTTATCCCATTAGTTGTCGAGCTGTTCTGCCAATAACCTCGATCCCCTTGCGGATATCCTCATCCGTCACTCTGGAGAAACCGATCCGTATCGTATTTTGCCCTTTACCGTCTGTGAAGAATATATCTCCTGCTGTAAAAATAACCCCTTGCTCATGACAGGCCGCCAACAGCGTCCTTGTATTAAAGCCCTCCGCGAAGGTTACAAAAAGATGCAGGCCACCGTCCCCTGACAGCGCCGTATAAGGAATAAAATCCTTGCAGCATTGCAGGGTTAATTCATACTTTCGTTTGTATTCCGCTCTGGCTTTTTTCAAATATTTCTCTAAATGGCCACCCAATAAATACTGATATAAAATGGATTGATCCAGCGTCGAGGTATGAATGGTACGGGCGCGCTTGACGCTTTCGAGGGAATTAATCAACTCCTGATCCGCCAGCACCCAACCTACACGTAGTCCCGGAAATAATACCTTGGAGAAGCTGCCGAGATAAATCACGCTGTTGCCGCTGCCTGCTGCTGCGATAAGTGGAGCCACATGTGAGCCCGAATATCGTAATTCCTCGTTAAAACCATCTTCAATCACCGGGACTTGGTAGCGATTCATCAGCTTCATTAGCCGCTGTCTTTTCTCTGGAGACATTACAATTCCGGTCGGATTATGATAAGAAGGGACGAAGTATGCACAGTCAAAAGCTTGCTGTTGCAATGCTTTCTCCAGCTCCGCCAAATCAATCCCATCACGCTCCATCGAAATCCCGGTGATCTCAAAACCGTTCAGCTTCAAATTTTTGATCGCTGTATGATGCGTCGGATTCTCACAAATGACCGAACCATTTTTTTTACTCAGAGCAGACAATACAATATCGAACCCCTCTGTAAAACCATTGGTGATCAATATATCCTTGCCCCTCATTTCAACGCCCTTGTGCTCCATATACTGCTTCAAATAGTCTATTAAAGGTCTATACCCTTTGGCATAGCCGTAATTTAGCAGAACGTTGCCTTCTACCGACATCCGATCCATAAAGGATCTCTTCACATTATCCAGATCAAAAAGACTCTCATCAGGCGCTATGCTGGTGAAGGAGATCGTCCCCTTCTCCGCTCGAATCCCGCGCTTCATGATATCCAGTTCCTCTGCCAGCACCGCGTGATCATTGAGACGTGACTTCCAGTCCATCGTCCAGGAAGAGATCGTTTCACTGCCGGGCGGCGTAGCTGCAACATAACTTCCTTGCCCTTGCACGGCATAAGCAAAGCCATCATCCTCAAGCCCTGCATAAGCAGAGATTACGGAGTTGCGGCTAACCTTAAGCAATGTGCTGAGCTCTCGTGTGGAAGGCAGCTTCTGATTGCCTTGCAGACCGCCTTTTATGATTAAGTGCTTCATATAGTCTTTAATTTGTATATACACCGGCCGTCCGGCTATGAGCTTAAAATCCTTAAACATCTCTCAATCGCCCCCATGACTATCATGGCACAATCACTCGCTTAAAAAAAGAACCACAGCCATGGGATTTTAATCCGGCTGTGGTTCTATGAGGGGACAAATGCCCAAAAATCAAGTTACAGATCTATGCTTCGATCACAAGCTCCCCTTCTCCAGCAGGGATCTCAAAACCATTTAAAAACCGGGTTAATATGTCCTCAGTAATCGGAAATGCGGCATTGGCGTCAAAACGTTCACTCCGGATAAGCAGTCTCTGACGTAATTCATCCGGCTGAACCTTTAAGTGAATCAGTTCCCACACGCCAGCATAATCCTCAATAAGTTGCTTGTAATCGTTCCGTCTCTGACGTTGCCAGAAGCTGAAATCGATGACAACATGATGTTTTGCCTGAAGCAGATTCACCAGCTCCCCCCGCAGTTTTATCTCCGACTCTTCTTTATAGAACTCATAATTCTGCTCTGGATAATCCACCCCGAAACGGCCGTGCGTGGTCCAAATATCTTCATCTATCGAAAGTCTGGCGAATCCCTCTTTCTCCAGCTTTTTAGCAAAAGTTGTTTTACCCGACCCCGCTACACCGCACATCATCACTACGATGGAAGCAACACTCGTACGCTTTTGCTGAAGCAATTTTTCAATAACTAACTTTTCGCTCAGCATTATAAATGCATCTCCCTTCCAATTGATGGTATACTCATCGTTACAAAATACTTTCTCAAGGGATTGTATGTTGTTTATTCTACTCTTGGTTTGAAGTCATCTAGTGTTTGTATTACAGTGTATGAGATCCAATAGTTTGTTTTCTTGATCTCTTACTTATTTCCGTTAGGAATCGTGTCGCTCTTTTAGGTGTTCGATAAAATATGAAATTGTTCCCATACTTTTAATACGTTTATAACCCAATTTAGCAATTCTAATTGCTTCTTTCTTTCTAGCTGCGATGGGTTCCTCATATTCTTCTTGTGTATATAGAATTAAATTTCCTTAATCTCCATACAATCTAAAGTATTTTCTGATGTTCTTTTTGATTTGTCTTTTTTTCATTCAGTACACTCTCCTAGTTCATTTTGTTGCAATATGCTCTTCACCTGTAATCATAAAAGAATTGATAAGGCGAAATATAAATTTAAACTGACAACGCTCAGTTTTAAAGAATTCCTTGAAAAATTTTCTCCAAAACCAATAATCTGAACTGCCTTTTTGGATTATTTATTTGTGCATAATCTGGAAAATCATTTATACCTCTTTTAAAATTATCTCAAGCTATTTTGTGGGGATTATCCTTTAAAAACCGTTATTTTTCTTCATCAAATTTGTAAACTTTTAAATTATTGTTTATTCTCATATACTTAATCATCGAGTTGCTTTATGACAGTACCTCTATTTTTTTCAAAACATCTTGTAAGTAATATCATTTTTCTGTACATTTGTATATAAATTGAATGCTTCATCAAACTGAGCATCTGTTACTTTTAAATACCCATTATCAGTTCTTTCTTGATCCGTTTCATCTGGCTCGCTTACCATCCTATATTCTTTATTATTTATTTCCAAAGATTTCTTCCCATGATTTTCCTTCTTATGTATGGTCGTATTCACTATCTACTGGACAGTGTCTTCGTTCTATGCATCAAAATTGTACAAAAAGATCGAGGGTGATAATTTGATAGCGACATTCCTCCGGTGTACCAGGAGCCATAGATACAAGGTATTCCGTCCGATTGTGCTCAGCATTCTCCTCGTCGAGGTAGATCAGGTTTTCTCCCACAATCCCGACCGTCCAGAATCCGGATTCGAATTCGGTATGTAAATCCAGATTGGACAACGTTTTTGCAAAAAAAACCGATTGGTACATGTCACGATTTTTTTTGTGTAACTTCATTCCCTGTCCCACCATTCGCTTGATTAGAAAGTGCATCTCACTTCAGCAACATTCAGCTACTTTTTTTTCAAAGTTTGTTTTTCTAACATTACATACCGTTCTTCAAGAATTTTAATTTCATCCTGATCTGCATTCGGTCGTCTTCGCAAGTTTCCCAACTTCATTGAAATTCGCATTTTTCATACGTAATAAGATTTTCGTCTTTCCATTGGGGTAGTCTTTTGAAAGACATTTTTATTTAACCTTCTTTCTTACGAATGGACAATACATGACACTTTTCTCCGTCCCACAAACAATTTTGGACTTCAACTTTTCCTGTAGCCTCCGCTGCTTTTGAACCAGCTTTATATGCCTCTCCTACTCTTCCGGAGTTAACTCAGAATTCTGGATATTAGTAATCAATCGGTCTGTACCAGCAAATGGACTATCACTCTCGCAGATAGTTTGTTCGTAAAAATGGGAATCCTCTCTCCCCGTAATAATCCCATCCTTTAAAAGTAGTTGTCTCCACTCCTTTACCGTTTCCTCATATTTGGTATCAATTATGTTGTACATTTCACGAATTTTTTCATGATATAAAACATGCGGTAAATATATATCTTCCTCATTACCAAGTTCGTTCGTATTCGATGTCAGTGAGAGCTCATCCGCATGGCTTGATAGCGTGGCCGCTCAAAATCCTTGCCGCTTAGCTTTTCCACAAAAATAAACCGTTTCTCGATGCCCAACTCCCGAAACTTCACAAGTTGTCGTTCCAGGTTCTGATCTTTAGACGATACCCGTCCATATGCTATTTTCATTGCCAGAAAACTCCTTATTGTGTTTTAAAATATGCCTGTTATTTTCGGGATGTTCCTAAAGTAATTACACGACATTTACGAACACTATAATAAGCGTTTTTAACGTGTCTACAAAAGCATGCTTTTACGGTCATTGTAAGCGGCCAGCAACGTGTGTTCCATCTGGCAGCTGTTGTCGTATAGCGATAGTCCGTCACAGTACCCTTTATTAAGTTCTAAGCTAGAATTAATATAGTAATTTTCAAGCCTAAAATTCTAGAATTGAAACACCAAACCACTCGGGCGATAATAGGGACAACGAAGGACACCTCGTTCAGAATGGAGAGTGACACGATGAAGAAAATCACATTGCAAAAGTTGTTGGAGGAGTACGTAGAATACCGCAATCAACAAAACGAAGATGAGGAAAAAAGCAAGGCGGTTCATATTGTGGGTTGTCGTCAAAAATTCAATGACATCCTGGCTGTCATGGGAATAGACTCCACTCTCTTAAAAGATCCGCAAAATAAACGTTCATACCAGTTTGCTGAATGCGATAAACACCTGGTATTCAGTCTGCTTGATGACTTTACAAGTGATAGTTTTTCCCTCATGCGTAAAGGAAAGTATCTCGAAGTTCCTGTTAAATCCCTGCGTTCCTATTTGAAGACATTTACCACTCTTCTCGAACATCTGGATATCAATCCGGATGTCATGAAGATGCAGAAAGAGATAATGATGCGCCACACAAGCTATGAGCTTGCTGTGGAACTGCAGAAGATACAGGCCTTGATGGAAGGTATCAAGGATGACATCAATCAAATTTTAGAAGATGTTGCTGAAGAAGTAGATGAAATACGTTATTCGGATTCAATTGTTCTGCTAAGTGATCTTGGGTCGTACTTGCATTCGTTACGCGAACGAACACGATACTTATTCCACTTCATGGATTCCGATCGTAGCCAAGAGGATTTAACAATCGGATTGGAACTATTCAGACAGGATCCTAATGCGAAGGACCAACTCAAAAATCAGATTCAGCTGGAGTTTGCGCTGAATAAGCACGACAGGTACTTAGAACTCGTAGCAGAATCCGAACAACTCAGAGATTCGGGCCTTTTTTCAAGAGATAAGTACTCAGCATTATCCAAAGTGAAGAAAGAAATGTACGAAATTTGGGAGGAAACGCAGATTAAAGAGTTTGGCAAGCTCCTTGTGCCGAGCGGTATAGATTCTAAGACGGAGATTCCTCACCGAATCTCAAGCGAAGACACATTAATTCGCGCAGTTGAGGCATACCGGAATACTCTTGTTCTTCGAAAAAATGCAGATAGTCCAGATGATTTTCCAATAGCTATAGAGTTAGTTGCTCAACGATTTCATGAAAATATGAAAAGGAGTAGTGGGGCCATGAATATCCATTCGATATATAAAATCGTGCTCGCTGTGCATTTAGATTTAGACTGGGACACGGACGGTAGATTGACAGAAGCTTATGAAGAGTATTCAGCGTTCTCAGATTCTGAACAAGAAGAGTTTGACCGACTCGTCAACAAGGCTGTAACGGAAAACGAAGGTTTGTTCGGAAGTTTTCCGAAGATGTATCAGACGCAACTCGACCTAGACATTCACGACGAAATTCAGGAAGAAATCTCTGCCAAGCTCGAACTTATATTTGAGGCATTTATATAATAGAAGTAATCCACCAGGAGCAAAATTCAGCGTTATTTTTGCAGTTTGCTCCTCACATATATAAAAGAAATGGCCACCAAGCATATGCTTGGTGGCCATCTTTTTGCCATTTCGGCTTAACGTTAAAAACAAATGCCATTTCGGCTTAATAGTAGTATACGCAAAAAAATTAACTTTAATGTGTTTTTTAACGAATAAAGAGTAGTCCATGCACAAAATGTGATTGACTACTCTTCTCTTCGTTATTAGTATTGCTTGCCATTTCGGCTTACGATTAATTAAGGATTGCCATTTCGGCTTATATTACTTAACTTACAACCATATTATACAGCTTAATGACGCTATTTTCAAGTTGTTATTCAATAGATACTTCTCCAAACTTTTTCTTCAAATCATCTAACTGCCTTTCTAAGTCCTGATTTTTTTGATCTAATTCTTCTTTCTCTTGTTGTAATCTGTCTCGTTCCTCCGTTATTTGCTGATTCGCTTGATTTAAGTTGTATATTTCAATGTTTTTTTTAGGGAAAGTAAACTCAAATGCACGGTTTTTGATCTCCCAAAAGACTGAGCTCTTATCGGTTACTCCTGTCATAACTCCCTTTAAATCGAGTAGCCGACCTCTTGAAATAGCACGCATGTTAGAGATAAGCAAAACACCTGGATTAGCAAAGCCTTCGGCTGCCCCTACTTTTCTTAAAAACTTATTACCCGTAGGATTATCGATTGGATGATAGGCATCAGCAAGCAATTGTGGTGAGGTAGTAGTCGGAATAATCATTACCATATTACCTACCATCTCAACAACTACAGTTGGGTGGGCATAAGAACATTCAGGCTTGTAATTACTCCCTAGATCTGTAAGCCAGATTTGTCCGTAATCAGGGGTAATAGTCGAAGTTATTACTTCTTTTTTCTGAATCCAGTTTTGCATCGAAACAATATGTAAAGCAGACTCTTTTTCTTTAAAAGTATTATGTTTAGTCATATAATTAGAAACCAATGAATTGTATTCAGGATAGCAACGATTCGAATCTTTAACATTTCTCGCTGATGAAGTAGTGTCTCTAACTACTCCTTGCAATTTAGCAAAATCTATTGACGGCACAAAATTCCCTCCTAATAATATTACGTTTCATTACTGAGCAACATCTCAGCTCACTCCCACCGGCGATTCACAAGATAACGAGTGTAGTCTTTGGATTCCGTTCTTATTTCCAGTTTTTTCGACTCTATTATCATTATCTTATCCTGGCACGTTCCTTTATACTATTATCATTCATATAGTCCTCTTGTTTGTCTATTAATCTCTTTAGATATCTATATTCCATGTCCAAAAAAGAGTTAAGTTCGTGTTTTAAACCATATTGAATAAGATCGATCTCTTTGTCCGTTCTCCTTTTATAGCGTAATCCATTTTCTGATAAAAGCTGATTAAGCGACTGGGTGTGTGTTGCATATAAGGACCCAAGTACGCCATCATAGGTAGTAATGAATTTATAATACGGTGGCTGCCGACGAAACGTTTTTTCAAACCATAGTAGGTTTCTATAGGAAATTATTCTCTCAGGTAAAATATTTTCTAATCGCTCCTTGAATTGCGTGTCCCTACATTCCAAGGATGCCGCAACTTGGAAGGGTTCTTTTTCCGTTGGTTCAACGAACTTATCTACCCTAAGTATGTAGGGTGATTCCTTTAAAAATGGATTTTCATTCATCATAGTACTAATCTACCTTTCACATTGTTTGATTGTTTATTGAATCTTATAAGACGACTCTTTCAGTTTCAGTGACAAATAAACATCTCCTCTATGTCATCCAGATAGCTCTAGATTCTTTAATTTCATCTCCAAACGTCTCACCATCAGAAAAATTAGCAACTTCTTTTCGTTTATCTTTAGATACAGCTGCACAGCTAACATGTGCTTTTTTCTCTAGCGTTTCATCTAGTGAATTATAGTCGTATCCGATTCTAAAAAAGCCCAATTCAAAGGTTTCAAAGGTATTTAAACTAATAATAATACTATTTTCATCTTTCCAATCTATGCATCCGTGTTTAGGTAAGAAAACTCTGAACTTATCATCTGTAGCCTTTTCAGTAGAGTAAGTTCTGAAAAACTCTCTTCTCAATTTCTCAGGGTCTTTTAATATCGATAATAATTCTTCATCCCTTCTCTTACCAACAGGACTTATTATTGGTACGGTTTTCCCTATTTTAGTTTCAAACCGCTCTTTTAAAATATTGTTATCCGACAGCTCACTGTACCACTTCGTTAATAAGGCTTGAGAATATTGAATGACTCTTTTTTCATTCTTAGCTAGTTCTCCTCGATCTAGTGCTTCCATCCCAACCGTAAAAACGATGCTGTCAATGGTCAACTCTTTAGAAAGATGGAATTGAGAATATAATAATCTAGTCATTGATCGACAACCTGCAAGCTTCTCGATAAACCATGGTTCAAAACTAGAGTTTTTCTGCCCTACTGTGATAATGAGTTTTTTCCAAACCTTCAATGAATATGGATCGAACAGGATATCATTTGTAAACCTACCAGAAATACTTACTACCCACTTGGGGACTAGATCTTTAATATTCAAAGTAATACCCAAACTTTCCCCTCCCTTTATATTAATGCTACTCAACTTTTCTCTGCCTCGCTTCTTGGTCCAACCGATCGACTCCACTGCGGCCTATCTTGGCTCAAGCAATGTCGTGCCGTCCGTGTATTCAATGATATAAAATTCGCAGCCATTTACCTCACAAGTTACAATCCCTCGGGTATCGTCTTCAGGATCGTTTACTTCAGAACCTGTACTTGTTGTCTCGCCACAGCAGGGACATTTAACATCTTTAATACCAGCTGCCAATTCCTGAATTTGGGCTTCAAGAGCACGTTTGAATTCTTCGCTCATTCAAATACATCCTTTCGTCTGTTTACGTCCATCTGATCTACTACATTGCAGCTTCTAATTCCTCCACTCCAGGAGTCGTGTAAATCATAGTCATTTCAATTTTAGGTGTTCCATCGATATTAGATAAACTATTGCTATAGAGAACCACCTGTATACTAACCAGAAATGCGCTTACGTCGTGAAATAATATCTTCAGGAGTCATCTCTTTATTAACTAAAGATAATCCCTTCTGTTTACGGGTCTCCCGTGTAACCTGCAGATCAAATAAAGGGAATGATCGATTTTGATCTGAATAATAAACACTAGCGGTCGCATCTTCTTTAATAGGCACGCGTCCCATGCGTTTAAGTTCATTTTTCGTAAACAAGTAGTCAGGAACTTTATCAGGTGAATATTGTTTAGTATTATTATATTTTTCGCATAATGGCTTGACAGCATGTTCAGGTTCGTCGTCAACAAGATCATTAAGATCGACGCGTCCTTTGCGATTGTCCGTCAAAAAGCGGACAGAAGCATCAATAGCTTGTCCAAGATCATTACGATAGAAGTTCGTAACTACACATTGTTTTCCGCGATGCTTAAGTTTTAATGGATTATCTGGATGAACCCAATATGTGTTTCCAATTTCAATGTATGTAACCCGAACAATTTCTTGATATTGGTACGTAATGCGTATTTTATTCAGGTTAATTTCAAATGCTTCGTAATGTTTCATATAATTGTCTACTCCTTCCTATTTGCCTCCTAAGTTTTCCTTTATTACGCCGTATGCGTCATACTCGCATTCGTAACGTGATAAATCAGAATTTCGTCCGTCATATGTTCCTCGACTAAATACGCCTTTATTTCTTTATCATTATCAACATCTACTGTTTCAACCGTGTCTATGCCGTCTAATAAAAACCTAACTTTCCTTTTCATACGGATAACCTTCCTTTTCTTCGTACTGTGCATTAATCATTTTTTCGATTCTTCAATGATTCTACGATACTCCTCAATTGTCTCGCCGTTGATTTTTTCAAAAGCACTTTTAGACCTTTCTAATTCACGTTCCCAGTATTTTTTATCGAGCAAACTAGTAGCATTCGTTAAGATATTCTCGTATGTTTGAATTTGCGCTACTAAAGCAATTCTAATGGCTGTTTGCTCAAAATCATCTAATTCAAATTTCTTTTTAAATCCCATACCGTGATTCACTCCTTTGTGCGCTATATGCGTCTATTCTATCTGTAAGCCGTATTCCTTGTGGTAAGCCTCACCATTTTCACGATACCATTCTATGAATTTATAAATGATTTCTTTGTCTGTTCTAGCGCCTATTCCATTGATTTTGTTTTTGTTGTCAATCAGTACATTGACACGATTCCCAAAAATATTGCTATACGAAAGGTAATGCAAACCATCTTTATACCTAAAAACATGAATTGTTAATATATCATTCTCATACGATTCTTCTTCAGTAGTAAATTTGTGTTCATACGGACACCAACAAACCAAGTCAGTCATTACGTAGCTCTCGGGGTCAACCACATGCTTGCGTAAATAATACAATCCAGTCTTCGGCATCACTTCAACACCTTCCCAAATAATTCAAATTCCAAAGTGTCACCTTTCTATTGCGCACTATGCGTCTACTTTTCACAATTTCGAATTATTACGTCCAGCTGATCGACTCCACCGCAGCCTCCAGATCCTCAACACCCGGCGTAGTGTAAATCATGGTCATTGCAATATTCGGTGTTCCGTCCTCCTTATAGTGACCCATCAACATGGCCACCTTCTGCAGATCATTACCGGCAGCTACCAAATCATGGCCAAACGTATGTCGGAGGCTATGACAAGATAGATCCTTGATTCGAGTTCGTGCTCGATATTTCTCAACGATATGCTGAATTCCGCGCTCAGAGCATTTTAAAGATCGCTTAGAAACAAACACATAAGGACTAGAAGAAGTTCTTTCTGCTAAATAGCCTTGTAAGGCGGTCCTTAGCTCTGCATTAATAGGAAGCTCACGATCCTTGTCTCCTTTACCACGAATATATACACTCCCTTTCCGTTCGCTCATGATTAGATCCGTGAGCTGCAGATCGCAAAGCTCATGCACCCTTAGTCCGAGCCGGAGAAAAGTCAGTATAATTGCATTTTCCCTTTTGTCTGCCCTGTATCTGACATCCCGAAGCAAAGCATTCTGTTCATTCCGGGAAAGCCATTTCGGAAGACGACGAGCTGCAGGAGGCTTTTTGATCGGTCCTACTGGATTATCGGGTATGTAATTGTTCTGAGCAAAAAAACGGAAAATCGCGTTTAGTTGGACAAATATTAATTGCATGGTCGATGGTTTGGCCGGCCCCCCATTCCTGCCGCCATACTGTAGCAGATATCTCTTATAGTCTGAAATATCCTTTTGCGTTGCAAAACCTGCGTCTTCCAAATCCGGATCACTTAACCGTATCCATTTTTCAAAGGTGGTCCAGGTTGTCAAATAATTCTGAATCGTCTTATCTGCTTTTCCCAGTTGTTTATATTGATTCAAAAATTCTTCAAACATTGCGAACCTCTCTTTTATTCAAAATATAGAGGACGACGAAATAAATCGACGTTATGAAACGGTAGAATGCGGCCTCTACATTTCCATTATATCTCATTTCGTCGTCCTTTGTATAGAGAAGATGACGAGTTGCGATATACTATCCGAGTATGATTTCTGTAGAACATAACTCTCACGATAATAGTTTTTACCGAAATTATTTTCTGTTATTTTTAATTTCTACTGTTAACAGGTTAGCAGTCTTCTTGAAGCTAGAATAAAAAGTGGACAGTAGTTAATTGGGTGAATTTCATTCACCCAACGGGTATCCTGTTGGTACAACTGAGTTATATAACGAGGATTTAATTGTCATTGAATATCGTTCACCATTCACGCTGCAGTACTGGTCAAAAATCAAAAACTCATAAAGCATAAGAAAACAGTTCATGACTGAAGTGGTCTTTCTTGTGTAGAGAATATAACGAAATGAAAAAGTTAAAATCATGCCACAACTTTGTTATCTGTTCGCCAACTATCATTACCTTACTCAGCGTTATATTTACCCTTGCAGCCAGCAGGTTAAATTTTTTAAGCGCTTCTAAGTCATCTGCAGAAAAAGTGTACCTTCCCCCCCATTCCTGTGCAGTCAAGGAGAATGCCCCCGAAGCAACAAACCAGAGTTCGCCGCAGAAAGCATCGTTCTTCCATTTAAATGAAAGAATCACAAGAAATAAAAAACACTTGGAGAAATCTCCAAGGTTTTTTTGCCCATCTACTATTCAAGATTGTATTTCAAAGCATTCAGAAAGGGCGCACTGTTTAGAAGTGAGTAAGCAATACCATGAATTTTTCAATGTTGAATTCGTTATACCCATGTCCACCGTTATGGTGAAATCAGTCCAGCAGACCTCCTAAAAATGAAAAATGAAATAATTTTAGGAGGTCATAATAAATGATTTTTAACCCGATTGTCATTGATAACTGGAGTAGAAAACCCTATTTTGAACATTATTTAAACAATGTCAGATGCACCTATAGCATGACCGTAAATATTGATATCACCCTTCTACTGTCAGAGCTTAAGCATAAGGGAATTAAGCTGTACCCAGCACTAATCCACATGATAACTACGGTGGTGAACCGTCATAGTGAATTCCGCACATGTTTTGATTCTGAAGGTAGATTAGGTTATTGGGATAGCTTATCACCTAGTTTTACAATTTTCCATGATGATGATAAAACTTTCTCAAGCATCTGGACTTCGTACGGTGAACAGTTTAATGATTTCTATAACCGTTATCTCGATGATATGAAAATGTACGGAAGTGTGAAACAATTTATCGCTAAAGCAAACGAACCATCGAACACCTTCCCTATTTCCAGCATTCCGTGGGTCAGCTTCACGAGCTTTAACCTGAACGTGTATAACGAGGGAACCTACCTACTTCCCATCTTTACGATAGGGAAATATTTTCAGCAAGACAAAAAAATACTATTACCCATCTCGGGGCAATTCCACCATGCTGTGTGCGACGGTTACCATGCCAGCATGCTGTATAATGAATTACAATCACGTGCAGATACCTATACGGAATGGTTACCTAACCTCTAATTAACCACGTTATTCTGCTGACAGCAAACGATAGTTCAAACATAAAGGGTTCCACCTATTAGGTTTTCCTAATGATGTGGAACCCTTTTTTCATGTAATCATCCTTTTTCCACAATATCAGCTTTATCAGCTGACCATTGTCCATGCTGCCAGAGTATTTTTAGTACCATTACATTCCCTGGAGAAGGAGCCACTGCACTGTAGAATGTGAGGTCAGGAACTAACTGTGCAAGTAAATTCCTGATTACCCCCCCATGCGTCACTACCATTACTCTATTCGATGTAACCTCACTTTTTTTCTCCTTGATAGCACAGCATCCAAATGCAGCCATAGCAGCTTGACCTAGATCTAACAGGAAACTACGCAACCGTGCATCGAATTCTGTCCACGATTCTCCTTCTGGCGGTGTAACCTTTGAAGGATCATCAATCCAACGTCTATATAGAGAGTTATCTTTCAACTGCTCATAGGTGCAGCCTTCCCAAGCTCCGAAGTTCATTTCACGAAGCCGCTGATCGTAAATAGCGTCCTGCTCTAGTGAAGGTGCTACGAAAGCCAAGGTCTCCTGACATCTTAGCAAATTGCTACAGAACACACGCCAAAAACCACCTGATAACTCAGCCTGCATGCAGATCTGCTGCTGAAGTTGGGATAGCCGCTCACTTGCGTCAGGAAGCAATGGAAGATCCGTATGTCCCAGGTAACGATGCTCAACATTCCATTTCGTCTGCCCGTGTCGGATAAGCACTAGCTCAAGCTCTATAGAGGGAATTGCCATACCGACGCTCAGCCTCCAATCCATATCCATGCCGCAACCGCGCATAGACCTACAAATATTGAAGAGCAGAGCATCATCATCCGCGAGGTCTGGATAATATCATTTGGTTCCATCGTACGTACCGGATCACCCATATAAGCCCGAAAAGAAGCGACGCCATGATACACATTTTCGCCTCCGAGTCGGATGCCAAGTGCGCCAGCCACAGCTGATTCTGGATAACCGCTGTTAGGGCTTGGATGTAGATGTGCATCCCGCTTCACCATTTGCAGGCAACTACGCCAATCCAGACGAAGCATCCCTGCACATAGAGCCAAAAGTAATGCCGTAATCCGTGCCGGGATGAAATTAGCAACATCATCGAGCCGGGCAGATGCCCAGCCGAGATCACGGTATTTATCGTTCTTATAACCAACCATTGAATCGAGTGTATTGACCGCCCGATAAGCCATAGCAAGCGGCGCACCGCCAATCAGCGCGTAGAAAAGTGGAGAAATAATCGCATCGACAATATTCTCTGCTATGGTCTCCACCGTTCCACGGACAATTTCAGGGGCGTCTAGCGAAGTCGTATCACGTCCCACGATCATCCCCAAAGCCTTGCGGGCAGCAGGGAGATCGCCCTTCTGCAATTCCACGTACACCGCCATTCCTGCATCTTTTAGTCCCTTGGAGGCAATCGTGGTTGAAATCAACCAAACCTCGGCTATCCAGACGAGCCAAGGTGAGATATATGACAGCAGCCATAGCAGGATGGCTGTCAGTGCCCAAGCACCGCCCGCCACACATAGCGGAAGTAACACCCCAGCTCTGCGCAGGCTTTGCGGGCGGCACCATAAACGACGGATCGCCCACTCCAGAGCCGTAATTGCTTTGCCCATACCAATTACGGGATGAGGCAGGTTACGCGGATCACCTACGATCCGGTCAATCACATAAGCCGCAAGCAACACCAAAGCGATTGTCACAGGCAATCACCTCTGAACAATCTTCTACTTCTCCAGCTATCCATTGTCATTAGCTGTCCTTCCTTGCCTGCACCGACAGCAGGCTGCCCGTCACAGCGCTATATACAAGCCGGCCGATAGCGCCTCCGAGATCGGTTGCTGTTCCGGCGTAGACATGCTCGGCGCTGTATCTCCCGCTTTGGCTCACAGCGAGTACAATAGCATCCGTAGTTGTGCCGGTTGCGATTAGGCCATTCTCCGGATCGGTAATCCCGAGATCTGCCAGCGCAGCAGCTTTGGCTTCGACAGCTGTCTGCACAGCATTGACCATGGCCGCCGGTGTCAGGCGGCCATCAATGCAGAGCATGATGTTAATCGTACCCGGCCGATACACAGCCAATACATTGCGTTCCACGCCTGAGCGCGCAGCATTTCCTGCGGCGGCTGTAACGCAAACAAAAATCCCCGCTGAACCCGTGTCCTCTTCAGCTACCGCTGCATGCTCTAGCGGTACAGCCGTCATCAGACCGGCACAGCCGGATAAAGGATAACCCCAATCGCGCAGCTTATTCTCCATATCCTGGACAGGATCACTACATTCGTAATTGCGATCAACATATAAATTGACCGCCCGCTGCAGCCGGTTCATTCCTCCGCCGTAGAACGCGCTCGATAAACCATCCGCTTCTGCTGGCAGCTCCAGCAGCAGATGCTTATCCTTCCACTGCAGAGCAAGTCCTGGCCAGACGGCCGGACGATACTCCCTGATTCCCCCTGCAAGATTAAATGGAATCTTCACTTCCACCATAGCCGATCCCGCTCCTTTCACCGCTCATTTCTTTCATTGAATACTTACAACCATCCTCGAAAGGATGCCCCGCCAATAGCGCTGTCAGCTCGCTCCGCACATCATTAAAGAATACGTGCACCTGTCACTTAGTCGCTAGAATCTCCGCCATCTGCAGCAAAAGGCGGGCATTATCCTCATGTCCCTTAACAGCAACTCGAATATGCCCTGAAGCTAACCCTGCATACATAGCGCAGCTGCGCACAAGTATACCTACGCGGCCAAGCCTAGTCTGCAGCTCAGCCGCACTCCACGGTGACGGCAAGCCACAGAGCAGAAAATTGGCTTCTCCCGGTGGGACATCGCAGCCCAACTGCACTAGACCCTGCCGCAGCGTTTCGCGTTCTGCTGCAATAAGCTCACGCGTGCGCTGTTCATAGTCACGTCCGCTTGTAAGGCAGGCTTCCCCTGCCAGCAGCGCCAAGCCGTTCACACTCCAGGTGACCTGCTTTCCGCTCATCGCCTTCGCCAGCTTCGGATGCGAAATCGCAAACCCGAGACGCAGTCCGGGAATCGCATAAAACTTCGTCATCGACCGCACCAGAACCGTATGCGGAAACTGCTCCAGCTCCGGCAGGAGTGTATTTCGCTCTGACTCCGGGATAAAGTCAATAAAAGCTTCATCCACAGCCAAATAAGTCCCGCAGCTTTCAGCCTTCTGCGCTAACAAGCGCAGTTCATCCACAGCATACTGAACTCCATTGGGATTATTCGGCTGTCCGAGAAATAACAGCTCCACCTGTTCCAGCAGCCCGGCAATCTCCTCCACTCCAGCGCGAAAATGCTGTTCCCTAGTCCCCTGGACCGACAATACTTCAGCACCAAATTGCCCGGAAAGCTGCCTATACTCAGAGAAACAAGGTTCCACGATGCCAACCTTTTGCGGAGCTATCGCCAACAGCAGCAAAGCCATAGATTCCGCTGCTCCGTTACCCACGGTTAACCAGCCACTATCTACGCCAAGATTTTCCGCCAGTAGTTGTTTAAAGCGTCGGTGTCCAGGGTCCGGATATGTAACCACCGTTGACAGTGCTGTTCTAAGCAGCTCCAAAACTTCCGGTGGAGGACCGAGTGGATTGATGTTGGCACTATAGTCGAGAAATGTGCCCCCAGCTTCTCCATAGAGCTCCGCTGCCGTCAGCAAATCACCGCCATGTCCATATTTTTCAAGCATAATTACACTCCCTCTATCTACTTTCTCTAGCACGATATGTATGTCATTGCCACCATTATTGACTCTTTGCCGGAAGAACGTCAATGCTTTCGCAGAAGGAACCAGCTAAATCCCCTGCTTCCCCCAAACCGACATGAATCTCAAAGATGTGATCTCTTTTGTTAAAAAACCGC
This sequence comes from Paenibacillus sp. FSL L8-0333, assembly GCF_037965665.1. Classification (NCBI taxonomy): domain Bacteria; kingdom Bacillati; phylum Bacillota; class Bacilli; order Caryophanales; family Paenibacillaceae; genus Paenibacillus; species Paenibacillus sp. FSL L8-0333. Next base: position 1,370,283 of record NZ_CP150186.1, on the reverse strand, counting down.
TTTTGGTTTAAAATGAAGGTTGTAATCAATTTTGCTGCGACGGAGGAATTCACTATGCTTTTTATTGATAACACAGGGATTACTGACGCATCCATCAATTTGGCGATTGAGGAATATGCGCTGAAGCACTTGCCGATGGACGAGAGTTACCTGCTTTTTTATATCAACAGCCCATCCATCATCATCGGGAAACATCAGAATACTATCGAAGAAATTAACCAAGAGTATGTAAAAGATAATAATATTCAGGTCGTACGTCGTCTATCCGGCGGTGGAGCTGTTTATCACGATCTTGGAAATTTGAACTTCAGCTTTATTACCAAGGATGACGGCCAATCCTTTCATAACTTTTTGAAATTCACCCAACCGGTCATCGATTACCTGCAAAGCATGGGCGTTAACGCCGAGCTAAGCGGAAGGAATGATCTGCAAGTTGGTGAGCAAAAGATTTCCGGTAACGCTCAGTTCTCCACACGCGGACGTATGTTCAGCCATGGTACCTTGATGTTCAATCTTAATTTAGATGATGTACAAGCCTCTCTAAAAGTGAATCCAGAGAAGTTTAAATCAAAGAGCACCAAATCCGTACGCAGTCGTGTAGCGAATATCAAAGAGCTGCTGGGTACAGATATGACGATCGAGGAGTTCCGCGCCGGCCTGCTGCGTTCGATCTTTGGCATGGATTCTTCTGAGGTTCCTCAGTACAAGCTGCAACAAGCCGACTGGGACAAAATTAACGAGATCTCCAAGGAGCACTACCAGAACTGGGACTGGAACTACGGTCTGTCACCAAAAAGCAACGTTAAGCACACGCGCAAATTCCCTGCCGGAATTATTGATATTCGGATGGATATTGAAGATTCCCTCATTAAAGACATCAAAATCTATGGTGACTTCTTCGGAGTCGGTGACGTAGTAGATGTTGAAAATGCACTTCGTGGCAAACGTTATGACGAGGCTGAGGTTAGAGAAGCATTAGCTGATCTCGATTTGAAGCATTATTTCGGTCGTATTGAGCCGGAGGATTTTATCGGATTGGTCTTCCTAGAGGAATAGGATGAATTCACTGGTCATGATTTGAATCAAAAAGAGGACTCCTGCGCATTCGCCAGAAGTCCTCTTTTGCATGAATTAATACTCTTCGCTTTATCCTTTTACAGCAGATCCAACTGTCATTGCCCGTTCCACCTGCTCACTAAAGAACAAATAGACAATAACCATTGGCAGACTCGCCATCGTCATAACCGCCCCCATGCCACCCCAGTCTGTGCTGTATTGGCCTTGGAAGAACAATAGACCCAGCGGCAGTGTTTTCATCCCCTCATCAGAGATCAGAATATAAGCCAGCAAAAATTCATTCCAGTTGTTCAGAAATTGAAAAATGGCTACTGTTGCGACAGCTGGCGTTACAACCGGCACAATAATCTGCAGAAACATCCGGTATACATTCGCGCCGTCCATACAAGCGGATTCCTCCAGCTCCCCAGGGATACCCTTCATAAAGCCGTAGAATACCAGACAAGAGAACGGCAATCCAATGGCGACATAAGGAACAATCAGCCCACCGTAGGTATTAGTCAGATGTAAATCCCGTACGAGTATGGCAAGTGGAATCATAATTACCTGCAGCGGCATGAACATTCCGATCGTCATATACAATCTGACCCCTTCACGGAATCTCCACCGCAGCCGGGAAATTGCGAATGAGAACATCAGCGATAATATGATAATAAGTAGCGTTGAAATCGTAGAGACTACCAAGCTATTCGTAAAATATCGCGGTATATTGAACTGTGACCAAGCGGCCACATAGTTTTCAATCCGGAAATTAGTCGGAAATCCGAAAGGGTTGGTGACAAAAATCTCATCGTTATTTTTCAGAGAATAAGAAATCATCCATAATAGCGGATAGATGGAAATGATAAAATAAATCCATAAGGGAAGCTGTATGAGCAATGCTCTCACTTTTTTCATAACGTTCCTTTTCCTTTCCGGCGTACTGCCTTATGCTTCATTTCGGTCAAATGTCTTGTTGATAATAATGGTGGCCAGAAGCGACAGAAGGACAAGCACAACCGATACCGCACAGGCATAGCCGTAGTTGCTTTCCAAGAATGCATAACGATAAATCATAAAGGTAAGCGTATAGTTACTCGTTCCCGGTCCGCCGTTAGTCATAATCAACATTTGTACAAAAGCACCGATTCCTGAAGTAATGGCAATGATCAGACAGAATTTGAACGTCTCCTTCATCATTGGAATTGTCACCTTACGATGCGCCATCCATTTGGAGCAACCGTCAATCGTGGCAGCTTCCATGTACTGCTCAGGGACAGATTTAACCCCCGCATATAAAAGACTGAACTGGTAACCCATGAACTGCCAGGCATTAACAAAGGCAATCGCAATTATGGATGTGGTTGGAGAAGTAAGCCAGTTTTGTTGATAAGGAATATGCAAAATTTCAAAAAGCCTATTGATCAATCCGTTATTCGGATCGTAGATGGCAATCCATAGCTGACAAACAACCGTAACCGACAGAACTACGGGAATAAAATAAGCTGTTTTCAACAATTTACGCCCTTTGATTCGAGGATCGGCACAGGCAAGCGCAAGAATGGTTCCCAATCCGATCTGAAATACAGCGAGTACCAGTGCAAAAATAAGGCCGTTACGAAGGGAAGTCAAAAGCAATGGATCATCAAACAACTCTACATAGTTGGACAATCCGTTAAAAGTAGCCGTACTGAGCCCGTCCCACTCGAAAAAGCTACGATAAAAGGATTGAAGCACCGGATAGATAATCACTACGCTATAAATCAGCAGAGCGGGAAGCAGAAACAGCATTATGGCTTTCTTATTACCTAAGTATTTATGCATGCGGTAAGATTCCACTCCTTCCTTGCCAAGCCGCTCACCCGATATAAGGGCTCGATCCGGGTGAGCGGCTTGGCATGGACCAATTTTTATTTATTTTATTTCTCTAATTATTTATTTTCTTTGTTCAGCACTCGGTTCATGTTATCCGTGAACTGCTTAGCCGAGAATCCTTCAATCAACATATTTTGTGTATTGTCGTCCAGTGCATTTTTAATTTGAACACTGCTTACCGCATTGGCGTAACCCTTCACGTTTGGCAGCACTTCTTCAGCGATTCTTTTCATCATGGCAGGCACTTCACCGGTCATTTCTTTATCCACTTTAGTCGCTACGATCGGGCTACCCAGCTGTGTATATTTGTATTCGCTATATTTTTGTGCGATGAAACTAGCTACTTTCACTGCAGTCTCTACATTCTTGCTGCTTGGAGAAACGGCAAAGCCACCAGGACCTCCTGCACCGTTAATGTACATTTTGTTGTTCTCATAAGTCGCTTCGTCCTTAGCTGGCCAGTACATCCAATCCACTTTATCCCCAAGCTTCTCAGCACTGCTGTAGATTTCCCACTGACCGTTGACGAACATGCCAGCTTTTCCTTGGTAGAACAAAGATGAAGCTTGATCATAATTGGTATTCGTAGCATTGACGTCGAACAAGCCTGCTTCTTCCAGCTTCTTCATTTGTTCTGCTGCTGTTACATAAGGCGAAGGCAATGTTGTCGTTCCCTTCGTTTCGAGTGGGCCAAACCCTTTCGTCTCCTCACGAGTCACAAGTCCGCTATAAAAAGAAGTAGTGATCCATTTCTCTTTCGCGAAAATTGAGAGCGGTGTATAACCTGCTGAAGAAAGCTTCTTAGCCGCTTCAGCCAGCTGATCGATCGTCTTGATCGGCATCTCGATGCCTACCTCTTTAAAGATATCCTTGTTGTAAAACAACATTTGGAATTCAATTCCCGTATATGGGAATGCATATACATGACCGTCTGGGGCAATCAGACGGGATTCATTCCCTGTATTTAGATTCGCTTTGAAATCTTTGGTGGCTTGGTATTCATCAAGCAGCTCAACATTTTTAGATTTGGCGAAGGTTTGCAGCGTAGGCCAGTCTGTTTCATAAATATCCGGCATGTTCCCAGTCGCGGCATATGTTTTCAGCTTCTGGTAGCCATCTTGAACAGCCTCATCCAGTACAATCTCCACCTCCGGCATTTCCTTTTTTAATTCCTCTACGGCATAATCAAATGGCTTTGAAGTATCTTCGTCAAAATGCTGTGCATAAATTTTTATTTGAATTTTCTTATCGGTATTCCCAGCGGTCGTATTGGAACCTTCAGAGGTTGAACCACCGTTTCCGGCATTGTTACCACCACAGGCTGTAAGTGAGAAAGCTAAGGATAAAACGGTTGCAACCCCCAGTGTTCTGAATAGCTTGTTGCTCATAATGAATCCCCTTTCTGATGCTCTATTTAGTGGAGCTAGTTGAATCCGCTATTTGTTAGCGTTTTCATCGTCCTGTTTCTATTATATTTGAGCCTTGAAGACCCAAAAAGAGCCATATCGGGCACAATCGGTAATAAACAGGACAAAATGAAAGCGGCCTCACCAGAGAGCCGCCACCAAATATGTTTATTAAATTTCATTATTAACGCCAATATGGCGGGAACGGGCAGCCAGCTGCTCAAATTCAGACGGCGGCATGCCATAGTGTTTTTTAAAGCATTTACTGAAATAATTCGGGTCATTATAGCCCACTTTACCGGCGATTTCAGACAGTCTCACATTTCCTCCAGCAAGCAGTTCCTTGGCCTGCTTCATACGAGTATAGGTAATGAAATCAAGTACAGAGATTCCACCTTCTTTTCGAAAAACCTTCCGTAAATAGCTGGTATCTACATAAACGCCATTCGCCACCTGGTCAACTGTCAGCTCACAATCGGAATAATGCTCCCGGATGTACTCTTTGGCGGCAATGAATAAATTGTACGACTTAGAGGGGCGGTGCTCACGACCTTGATCAATGACTTTACTGTACAAGCCTTTTATCCAGCTTTCAGTCTCATCCCAGTTATCCATCTCCCGTAGCCGCTGCTCCGGTGAACCTGCTGGTTTCCAGAGACTTTCCGGATTGATCCCTCTTTCTCCAGCATAGGCAAGGCAAAGGGATACTATACTCATTAATAGAGTAAAGGAATAGCTGCCTCCCCCTCTCTGGCGTCGTAGAATCTCAATTAATTTGCTTATGTCCTTCGCCGCTGCATCGCCATCCCCCATCTTTAACGCCATCAGCATGGCATCCTGAATTCCAAGATGAGTGATTTCTTTGGATGGAAAGGAGAACTCCTCTATCCCTTCAGAGGAATTCTGCTCGTCCATTTGGAGTGGAAAGAGCTTATTGGAAGCCGTTCCTTCTGCAATTATTTCCGGCTTCCCAGCTTTGCGTGCACCTATTTTATGTGACTGAAGGCGCTGCTTCACCTTGATCATCATCTCGTTAAACTCTTGCTGGTTAAACGGTTTCAATAAATAATCTTGTACACCTAAGCGAATCGCTTTTTGCGCATAATCAAATTCATTGTGCCCTGTTACAAAAACAATAAGCATATCAGGAGCATTGGCCTGTAACCGGGTAACCAGCTCCATACCGTCCATATAGGGCATACTAATGTCCACTAAAGCCAAATCTGGTTTCGTCCGTTCCGCTTCTTCCAGCGCTTCTCTGCCATTTGACGCTTCACCACAGACACTGAAATCATATTTACTCCAATCCAGCTTGGTCCGCATATAATAACGAAACAGCGGCTCGTCATCTACAACCATCACTTTATACATCTATGCTGCCCCCCTGCGCTTCCGTACCGGGAATCGTCATTTTCATAACAGTACCTTTTCCCAGTTTACTTTCTACCGATAGGCCATATGGTTCTCCAAAATACAGCTTAATCCGTTCATGAACGCTGTAAATGCCAATGGATGCCGGTTTTCCTTCTCGTGAGCGGTATTCTACAATCCGCGACACCTGCTCCCCGGACATGCCAACACCGTTATCCTCCACGGTAATGATAACTTCTCTTCCGTGTGTATAAGCCTCTATTGAGATTAGCCCCTGACTTCCCTTTGTTTTTAATCCATGGTAGATTGCATTCTCGATGAGCGGCTGCAGGGACAATTTGGGTACCTTGACTCCTTCGAGAGATTTCGGGATATTAATCTCGTAACGTAATACGTCGGGGTTGCGAACCTGCATAATAGCCAAATAATCAGCTGCATTTGATACTTCCTCGGACAGTGGAATAACCTCGTTCCCTTTGCTAAGAACAACCCGATAGAAGTCTGCCAGTGCCTTGGTCGTATCCCGAGCTGCTTCATTAAGCTCCAAATCGTTGAGTACATAAATCGTATCCAGTGTGTTATACAGAAAATGGGGTTTAATCTGGGCATGAATCAGAGCTAGTTCATATTCACGTTTCCGGACTTGTTCGTTCGTAATCGTCCGCATCAGCTCCTGAATACGACCAACCATGGAATTGAATACGGTGGAGATCAGCCCCGTCTCATCCTCTGTAGTCACTGGTGAGGTGACATTCAGATCGCCTTCCCTTACTTTACGCATCGCCTTCGTCACCTGAAGAAGCGGATTTACGATAATCTGTGACAGCTTTCCTGCAAGCAGCAGAGACAGTAACAGGCATCCTATTCCCACGAATATAGTTAACGTTATATTACGGTGAATATCCGCAGTTAACTTCTGCAGCGAAATCGTATTCACAAGCTTCCAATTCAGCTTATCATAATACGTCACAGTGACCAGCTCTCGCCCGCTCCCCTTGCCGATAATTTCCGAGACAGAGCTTCCCGTCTTCCTAAGACTGCCGTTCAGTCTGTCCTCAGGCTTCAGTAGAAGCTTTGATTTATCAGGGGTGGACACGGTCCTTTGCGTTCCGTCTACTATAAAATATTTCTTGTCCGAAGAGGTTTCTCTAGCGGTTTCCAGAAAAGCAGAGAGAGCATCTTCTTTTACGTTCACAAATAATGTACCTATTAGGTTGCCCGTTTTAAGATTGTACACGACTTTACTTAGTGTGAGCACCGGAACTGCCGGATCACTAACCAGATAATCTCTCTGTTCCATGGGAAGCCAACGGTTGACACCGTAGCTGCCTTTTTCTTTAGCCTTCTCCAGCATATCGCTGGTAAATACCTTCTGCTCGTTAGGATTACCGTAGGCGTAAGAGGAATAAATCTGGCTTTCCGTATCCACAAATACAGCAGAATCGACATCCGGAAAAATAATCAGATCGATAGAAAGCTGGCTCTGCATTAAATTGCGAAACCGCGTCTGCTCCACTGTCGAGGATAACAACGGACGTTCAGCATACATCCGATGGATGTCGGTAGTTATAATGTTGGCACTGCTCTCCGTATTTTTTACAATCGTATCTATTTGCTGCATGATGAGCTTGGATTCATCTTTAAAATTGTACTTAGCCTTTTCGATCATCGAACGGCTGAACATCTGCCCTGAGAGCAAGCCTAAAGCAAGCAATGGAAAAATGATCAACGGTATAAAAATAAGGATTATTTTATTACGAATCTGCAATCTTCCAAACCACTTCACTAAGGAATCCCCCCGCATAACAGCCGCCTCCTGTGTGTTCTAGCGGTAATTCATTATGTGCTTCATATCCGTAAATCTCAAGGAGAAAGTATAAATACATATACAACTAGGGCGAGTGTGAGCAGGATAAAAACATTCTCTACAGCTCCACCTTTTTTCGTGCCTGTACTCATTAGCTTTAGACGCAGCTTAAATGGAATGGGCGGCAGGGGCGTAATTCCCCTTTGGGTGAGAGAGTCGGCCAATAGATGAAGCGCATAAGACATGCCGCCTGCTATCCATAGACTGCCACCATCCTGTATACCCGATGAAGCAAAATACAATAAAGTGCTCCAGCCTGCAACAGCATATAAGGTATGAGTCAATCCACGATGCGGGACAAGTGATGTAACTACGAGTATACAAGCTACTATGTAGTTCCAAGGATCATACGCCCCTCCGTATGCAAATACCGCAGTAGCGATTAGTACCATCACCAGATGCCGCAGCTTTCTTCCCGGCAGGAAAGTTACACTCCCCACAAGTAGGGCCAGTACAATATTCCACGGGCTTTCAACGATTCCTGCAAAATAAAGATAAATCGCTGCTCCTATCAAAGCAACCTGTAGTATCCTGAGCAGAAAGTCAGGAATCGCCTTGCGTACCAGTAACGAATTCGGTTCATCAATGTCTGGCAGGAGCGAACTTAATGCCGCGACGGCAATAACCGGGATTGTAATCTCATGGGCCATCAAACTCATAACAGATAGGGTAACCCCGGTGCTGATAATTAAATGGGATCTGCCCATCATAGTGAAACCGCTCCTTTCTAAGATGCAAAAACAAGAACAAATGTGCGGTTATCGAAGTATATCAAGACCCGGATTTTTTGTCTACATAAAACGCTGAAATCGCTTAGTATATAAGCCTTTACGCGATTTCTATCTTGTCCTCTCCATGAATATACGATACAATTTGGACAACTTGACCTTGTCGTCTACATAGAGGCGACAGCTGCTGAAGAAAGGATGACCTAAGTAGTGAAGCGTTCCCGTATAGCCGATTTTAGCCTGCTATTAGTGGCGATGATGTGGGGATGTACCTTTCTGATTGTACAAAATGCTGTCAAGGTGCTGCCACCGCTCGCGTTTAATAGCATCCGCTTTATGGGCGCTGCCCTGTTGCTGGCTCTAATCACAGTTATTTCTTACCGCAAGGATTGGAAACAGCTAAGTTTCCGCATGGTACGCGATTCTCTGCTGCTTGGCCTTTTTTTGTTTATGGGCTATGGCTTTCAGACTATGGGACTTCTATATACAACAACCTCTAATACCGGCTTTATTACCGGGCTATCAGTTGTCCTAGTACCCTTTCTGTCTCTAGCCTTATTGAAGCATGCGATTTCACGATACACTTGGTTCAGTGCGGCACTCGCCGCAATCGGGCTTTATCTGTTGACCTTCACGGGCTCTGCATTATCCTTGAATAAAGGCGATGCCTTGATTCTTCTGTGTGCCATAGCTTTTGCGTTACAGGTAGCCTATACTGGCGTTTATGCACCTCATTATCCGGCGTTGCCGCTAGCTACTCTGCAGCTTGCTTTCGTTGGGCTGTTCAGTATTGCTGCCTCGCTTATTTTTGAAGGGGCAACACCGCTCGCCCACAGCGGGGAGCTGATTAAGGACCCAGATGTGCTTTGGGCTCTGCTGATCTCCATCGGGCCAACCAGCGCTTTTGCCTTCTGGATTCAAACCGCCTGTCAGAAATATACTACCCCATCACGGGTAGCCATTATTTATGCCACAGAACCGGTATTTGCCGTTCTGACGGGTTTAGCCTTTGGCGGGGAAACACTCGGGTTGTCCGCTCTGCTCGGTTGTGGTTGTATTCTGGGGGCTATGCTTATGGCAGAGCTGAGCCCGGAACCGGGTCAGAATCAACATAAGAAGAGTTATTTTTCCAAATTACATCTATTTAGAAAGAGATAAGGAGAGAGACAAATGTACAAATTGATCGCGATTGATATTGATGACACTCTGATTAATGATGACAAGGAAGTAACACCCGCTACCCAAACTGCGCTTGAAGAGGCTGTTGCCGCAGGTGTTGTTGTAACCCTTGCTACAGGCCGTGCTTACGCTTCCGCTCAAGCCATTGCCCGTCAAACTGGACTAAACGTACCTATCATTACTTACCAGGGTGCACTCGTTAAGAACTTGCTCGATGAAAAAGTACTGTATGAGCGTTACGTCCCGCAAGATGCAGTCCGCAAGCTGTTCACTTACTGCGTGGAGCATAATCTGCATCTGCAAACTTACATTGACGACAAGCTATATGCCCGTGAAGACAACCAAAAGATCAAAGACTATACGGACTTGAATAAAACGCAATATTTTATTGAGCCTGACTGGGAAAAGCTTGTCCCGCAAAAAACACCAAAAATGCTAATTATCGATGATCCTGATTTCTTGGATGAACTGGCTCCAATCCTGCATGAATTGCTTGGTGATTCCGTGCATATTACCAAATCCAAACCACACTTCCTGGAAATCATGCATCATGAAGGAACCAAGGGCATTGCACTTGAATTCCTAGCCAAACATTACGGCTGTGAGCTTTCCGAGACTATCGCTGTAGGTGATTCTTGGAACGACCATGAGATGCTGGAAGCTGCCGGACTTGGCGTCGCTATGGAGAATGCTATTCCTGCTCTGAAAGAAATTGCTGATTTTGTGACCTTAAGCAACAATGACGATGGCGTGAAATATGCGATTGATAAATTCATTCTTAATAAAGTGAACTAAACTTCCTTAAGCAAAAGGGTGCAGCAACGCCATATTTTATGACGTTGCTGCACCCTTTTTTATTCCAACACTCAAACACCTGTAGAAGCTAATTCCACTTTCTCGGGTCCCATTCCACTCTCTTCTTCCTGCTCTAGCTGAGAATAATACAAATCATTATATCTTCCTTCAGCAGCAAGCAGTACATCATGCGTTCCACTCTCCACAATTTCACCATTCTCCATCACGAGAATGATATCAGCGTTCTGAATCGTAGATAAACGGTGCGCGATAACGAGTGTAGTTTTGTCTCCCATTAGTTTACGAATGGCCTGCTGCACCAGTTTTTCTGATTCATTGTCAAGTGCAGCAGTAGCTTCATCCAACAGCAGAATAGGAGCGTTTCTCAGAATTGCTCTTGCAATGGAAAGCCGCTGACGTTGTCCCCCGGACAGTCGTGAGCCTTCCTCACCAATATCAGTATCCAGTCCCTCAGGCAATTCCATTACAAAATCATAGGCATTCGCTTTTCGCAAAGCTTCCAGAATTTCTTGCTCATCCGCCTCTGGATTTCCATTCCGGATATTATCACGAATGCTTCCCGTATAAAGACCTGCCTCTTGCGGCACATAGGAAAAATAACTTCTAAGCTTAGCCAGACTCATCTCGTTGATCCGCTGCCCATTGATTATTACTTCGCCTTCATCGGGTTCATACAATCCCAGCAATAGTTTGAAAAGCGTAGATTTACCTCCACCACTCGGTCCCACAACCGCCATCTGTGTTCCTTTTTGAAGCTCTAAGCTGATCTTGTTTATACTTTGTCTCTCTGCTCCCGGATACGAGAAAGAGATCGACGACATAACCATACTCTCAAATTCTGGTTGCTTTGTCTCCACTTCTGGAAGGGTCTCAACCTCCACCGGGCTATCCAACACCTCAAAGATCCGTCCCGCCGCCCCAAGTGATTGCTGCATCGAATTGATCAGTCCCGGCAATGACGAGAACGGCATCACTAAATAATTCATGAGCTGGATGAAAGCAATCATCGCACCGACCTCAAGTGATCCTTTTGCCACAAAATAACCAGCCACGACCAGCGCCAGAAGAAACGTAAAGTTTCCCAAAAAAGAGGAGAATGAGCCAGTAGCTCCCTCAATTCTTCCCCGTTTTAATTCTTCAGAAGTAATATTCTCACTATGCTCCTGATATTGCTTCATTAGTCTGCGTTCAATGCTAAAGGATTTAAACACCATACTACTGCCTAGAATGTCATGTAAAAAGGAAGTAATCTTACTCATATTAGTCTGAATCTTCACACTGTTCTCACGCATCGCTGAACCGAAGATTTTTCCCGTAAGGAACATCAAAGGCCCCATTGCAAAACAGATCAATGCCAGTAACCAGTTAATATAGAGCAAATAACCAAAAGCCGCGAGGGCTAGTAAAGGGTTACGGATTAGATCAATCATTACCTCGCCTGCAGCATTACCAACAGATTGATTATCATTAGTAAAGCGGGACAATAAATCCCCAGAATGATTACGGTCAAAATAAGACTGAGGAAGAGCTAAGGCATGCCGCATCATATCCAACCGCAGCTCATTTCTGATCTTGGCAGAGATTTTATTTTTGAAATATCGATCGATGAAACCGTTAATTGCACTCACTAATAAGTAGATTAATCCGAAAATAACCAGCCCTTTAAAAGCTTTCACATCGAGTCTAACCGCAGCATCCGTAATTACTGAGAGCAGCCAAGCAATCGTTAAATCCAGAACAATCCCAAATAAAGTCGTAAATAATAAAATCGTATATAAGAGCTTGTGCCTTAACATATATGTACTTAATCTTGAAAATACGCCTTTCTGCTTCAAAGAACCAGCCCTCTCACTTAAAATTCTATACCTCTAACCTTAGCGAACACCTTACTGTCATGCCATTCCCCATCATGCCCAAGACTCGTACTGCGCAGGATCCCCTCCAGTGTAAAACCCGCACGTTCGGCTACCGCGGCACTTTTGATATTTCGTGCACTACAAAAGATTTCGAGACGATTCGCCCCTAATTCCCGTATGGCAAAATTGGTGATTCCATTTACGGCTTCTGTCATATATCCTTTGCCTGCACAGGCGCTCCGGATCCAATAACCAATCTCAAAATTGCGGAGTTCCCAGTTTAGATGATGCAGGCTAATGCAGCCGATAAAACCCTCCGTATCCCTTCTAAAAATACGCATATGTAGCTTATCCCTTTTTAGAAACTCCAGTCTGCCTTCTCTAGTAACTTTCTCTGATTCTTCTAATGTGGGTATTACTTGAGCAAAAGCCATCCAAGGTCTCAATTCATCTATACTTTCACGGATAGCCTCATTCATGCTAACTCCATCTCCCCATAAAGGGGCACGAATGAGCAGCCTCTCTGTTTCAAAACTCTCGGGAAAATCAAGCAGGATTGGATCCTTGGAGTCAGCCACTTCGTACTCCTCCTTTGGCGATGATAATTATTCTAAATATGTAAAAATAATACGATATGCTTTTTGATTATATAGTATATATCGGGATCTGAATACTGAATGCAATAGAAATCACAAAAGGAACATCAACAGGCTGAAGTTGCCCGAATGATGTCCCTTTTTGATTTAGTGAATATCTCAACTAAAGCGGACCACTCCATTTATTGGCTTGAAGAGTTCATTAAACATATTCAACAAGGCGGAATTTAACAGGTTTAAATAGGATCATGAAAACTTCCTTCCAGCAAAAGGGAGTTTTCTTTTTATCTAAATTTCAGCTGATCTCCGAAGATCCTAAGGGTATTCTCATCCCCGTCTCGGCCAGCGTAACATTTTCCGGTAAAATATATGATTTTCTCATATCCACATCATGCGACATATGGGTATAGATTGCCTTTTGAGGCTTCACAGTTTGCAGCAGCTCCGCTGCTTCCGTCATATCGTACACAGAACGAGTCGATAACTCCGCTGCTTCGTAATAGAAGCTTGTACCTAATACCAGCAAGTCAGCTCCATGCATCAGGCGTGTCTCTTCAGCTCCAAGAGAAATGGAATCTGGACAATACACCCATACATAGCCCTCCTTCTCCAGACGAAAAGCATACGAGTATCCATTCTTGCCATGGTTCACTTTCCAGGTATCTATTGTCCAGCCGTCTAGCTCTATACCTTCATCACAAGGAATCATCTCGATCTGATTGCGCAGCCACGGGTATTGCCGCTCAATAATCGGAATCACTTCCGCTGGTGCATAGAGCTGGCCCTTATATCCCATCCAACGGCAAGAATCCGCCCATTCCGGCAGCCCACCAATATGATCAAAATGAGCGTGTGTCACCAGCAGTCTGCGCATATTCCGTACTCCCTGCGCCTCCATCTGACGCCGCCAGTCAGGCCCACAATCGATCACTAAAAAGTCACTGCCATTATCTATAAGTACAGAAGAGCGCAGGCGAATATTTTCACCCTGTTCCCTTGCCTCTGTACAGGTCTCACAGCTGCAATATACCCGAGGAACCCCCATGGCATCCCCTGTACCCAAAAACACCAACGTATCCATCTGTTATCTCTCCTTCAGGTTCTCTTCAACGAAGTAATAAATCAAAATTACCCTCTCTCTATCTTAAAGAGACCCACCAAAAAAAGCCATCCCCACCACAGAAGAACTGCTGGGATGACTCTTTTGTTATACCTCTACCTTATATTCCGGCAAGTACCTGATACCAAATTCCACGCTTGGAATAAAGTGAACTTCGCACCTCATCCCAGCCTCCTAAATAGTTAATATCAAAGAGGCCCGCCGGATCAGGGTAATCGCTTTTGTGCTCAGTATAGACTTGTTTATCCACGGGACGAAAGCCATATTTTGCAAAGATCTCTTGTGCCTGTGGGGTTATCAAAAAATCAACCAGTGCTTCTGATGCTATGCGTGTCCCATGCTCATCCGCATATTTCTCTATAACAGCCGCCGGATTCTCAATCAGAATTGTATTTTTAGGAATAATGACTTCGTATTTGACTCCCTGAGCAATCCGCGCCAGCAGTTCATTCTCATAGGTGACAATTACATCCCCCACTCCATACTCGAAGGCTGCCATAGAAGCGCGGCCACTCTTATCCAGAGACTCTACATTGGCATGGATGCTTTCCAAAAAAGCTTTGGCTGCTGCTGGATCCTTTGCCCCCTCCTGCTCCTCTGACAGCTTCAGACCAGCCCCATAGATCGCGTTGATATCCCATTGCGCACCACCAGAGGTCTTCGGGTTTGGATATAACACCTTAATCCCCGGCTTGGCTAAGTCCGCAAAATCGCGAATGCCTTTGGGATTTCCCTCGCGGGTACCAAGAGCAACTACTGAACGTGTCACCATACCTTGTTCACCCTGCTCTTTCCATGTTGACGCTACGAGTCCAGCCTTAACTAGCTTCTCGACATCACCTTCCATGGCTAGCAGCGTCACATCCGCTTCAAATCCACCTACAATCGCTCGTGCCTGTGTCCCTGAAGCCTCATAAGACTCCTGAAAACTAATATCCTGACCCGTATCCGCTTTCCACTTCGCAGCAAATAACGGCAAAATATCCTGCATTGCATCCTTAGCCACACTGTATGCGCCAATTACCAGCGTAACATCCCCTTGCTTCGAAGGCTCTGCCATCGTCGTAACTGCCTTCACATTCCCGCAACCGACTGCTGTCAGCGTGAGTATGGCCAGCATTAGGGCAGCAAAACATCCGTGCAGTTGTCTGCTCCTTTTGACATTCATTGCGGCCCACATCCTTCGAGGTAATGATTTTTAATATTTCCTTGAAAGTAGCTCTATGGCTGAAACTTAAAATTCAAGTAACCAACGTTTGGTCTTTGCCGTAATTACGTGGAATGTTTGGACTTTCGGCCGCTGTTGTTCCCAGATTTATTGATTTTATAATCTCAGCGGATTAAATCCGGAAACAAAGGCGGTCACTCCGCTCCTACAGTTCCAAACTTCCACTTCATTACTTCTTACCTTCACATCAGTTCCTCTAATCCTAGCTCATCACATTCGCTACTATCAAAAAAATTGAAAATCATTTTATTTATTTTTAAATAAAAATCGGCATTGGATCTTCTTTCAGGTTGTTCTCCTGGATCCAGCTGCGCTCATCATTAAATAAATAAGCCCGATGTACCAGTACTGAAATTTCCTGACCCGGCTGCAAGGTTTCTTTCTCCAACGAACGGTAGGTGACCAGCTTGTGGCCATTTACTTCAACCTCAACGAGCCATTCGCTTCCGCGGAAATGCAGATGTTTCACAACACCTTTTTCCGTGGCAGAAGCCATCTTGAACTCATGCAGGTTACCCACTTCAATATATTCAGGACGAATCAGTGCTTTGGTAGGCTTGCCGTCCCCCGCACCTGTAAAGCCTTTAACCTCAGAAGCGTTCTCAATCAGCGTAGATTCACCGATAAATGTTGCCACGAACGGTGTTTTAGGCTCCTTGTAAATATCCCACGGGGTACCCTTTTGTTCCAAGCGTCCTTGATTAATAATCATGATTTCATCCGCTACTTCAATCGCTTCATCTTGGTCATGGGTTACGAAAATAGAGGTGATACCTACACGTTCAATCAGTTCACGCAGCCAAGCGCGCAGCTCCTGGCGGATCTTCGCATCAATAGCGGCAAAAGGTTCATCTAAAAGCAGCAGCTGTGGTTCAGGCGCAAGCGCACGTGCAAAAGCCACACGCTGACGTTGTCCCCCTGATAGCTGATGCGGATAACGTTTCTCGAACCCTTTTAACCCTGTAAGCTCCACAAGTTCCATAACACGATCGCGGATGGCTGTTTTGTTAGCCTTTTTAACCTTTAGACCAAAAGCGATATTATCAAATACAGTCATATGTTTGAAGAGTGCATAGTTCTGGAAGACGAAGCCGATCCCACGTTCTTGAGGAGGAAGATTGTTCACCGTTTGACCATGAAAAATAATCTCTCCGGTATCCGGTGACTCCAGTCCCGCCAGCATACGTAGAATTGAGGTTTTCCCGCCTCCACTTGGGCCGAGCAATCCAATCAGGTGACCTTTTGTAATGGTGAAATTGACGTCCTTGACCGCATGAAAATCTCCAAAATGCTTGTTTAACCCCCGCACTTCTACATGCATATTACTGCACTTCCTTTCTTCTCTTGGTCCATTCCATCAACAGCAGCAGACCTGCGGAAAATGCAGCCAGAACTAGCGCTATTCCTCCAGCAGCCGTTACATTAAAATTCTCAACATCCTGATAGACTAAAGTTGTCGCCGTCTGGGTTTTATTCATAATGTTCCCCGAGACCACGAGCACCGCACCGAACTCTCCAAGTGAACGTGCCACCGTAAGAATGACACCATACACAACCGCCCAACGAATCGAAGGCCAAGTTACCTTCCAAAAAATAGTCCAGCTACGAGCGCCCAATGTCGAAGCCGCTTCCTCCTGCTGTGAACCAATCTCCTGAAGCACCGGCATCACCTCGCGCACCATTAAAGGAAAGGTAACAAATAAAGTGGCAATGATCATTCCGGGAATCGCATAAACGATCTTTAGTCCAATCCCCTCAAAAATCGCCCCCAAGGTACTATCGGGACCCAGCAACAGGACAATCATCAATCCTCCAATTACAGGGGATACTGCGTAAGGCAAATCTACAATACTGTTCAATAATCCTTTTAGACGCTTGCCGATCCAGTTCGCCCGAACAAGATACAGAGCCATCATAATACCGAACAATGTATTTAATAACGTAACTACTATCACAACAAGCCCAGTCATCATTAGCGCATGCAGCGCTTCGGGCCTAGTCAGAGCATTCCAGAAACCACCAAATCCTTCACTAAAAGCACCCATAGCCATTTTTCCTAATGGAGCAGCAATCAGCAAAAAAAACACTAAATAAGTAAGAGCAATCCATAGTTTTCTCATGAGCGTCTCCCCCGCATCTGCAGCATATTAATCAGCCAAAGAATGAGAAAGGATAAGGTCAAGAGAATAACAGAAACCGCAGCGGCGGAGACCGGATTATCACTTTCAACTTCACCAAAAATAAAAACAGAAGATACAAGCGTACGGCCCGGAATATTACCTGCGACGAGTACCACTGCACCAAATTCCGCAAGTGCCCTTGAAAATGCGAGCATCCCACCACTGATCATCCCAGGCGCCATAGATGGAAGAATAACTTGCCAGAATACCCTTGCTCCCTTGGCACCCATTGTATATGCTGCTTCCTCTTCGGATGGATCCAACTCCTCCAGCAAGGGCTGAACCGCTCGAATCACGAATGGAAACGTCACGAACACCATAGCAATTACGATAGCCGGTTGATGAAAAACAATTTCAAATCCAAGTGCCTCAGCTGCTTTGCCGATAAGGCTCCCTGGTCCAAGCAGCAGTAGAATCATCAAACCTCCGACAGCTGTTGGCAGTGCAAAAGGTAAATCGACCAGACTGTTTAGCAGCGCTTTACCAGCAAATTGATAACGAATAAGGACCCAAGCAATCATAGTTCCTAACAAGACATTAATTAAAGTAGCGATAATCGCCAGCTTTAAGGTTAACAGCACCGACTTCCAAGCAATTGGGTCGCTGACGCTTTCCACAAAATTGCCAAAACCAAGAGAAAAAGAGTTGTAATAGACCCCGAGTATGGGCAACACGATCAATACTACAAAATAGAGCAAAATTGTAGTTCGGAAACCCCAAGTCCAGCCTTTGTGTCTAAGCAGCGAATTCAATGATTTTTGCCCTCCCACCTCCGGATAACCGGTCGGTATACTAACCAAAATCCTCATTAATTATTCCTATTTATATACTTGGTTTTATATTATTACTACTTTACCAAATCCTTCTCACCGCCGTCAATTACTTTCAAGTGAATTTGGGTTAAAATATATGTATCAAAGGTACACTAAAAAATGGCACCTCACAGGAAGGGGAATGATTATGTTGCATACTATGGAGATCACTACTACAAAGCGGGATGAATTGCGTGATATTACTCGGGAAGTCATTTCTTATGTAAAAAAAAGTGGAATTCAAGACGGATTAATTGTAGTTTATTGTCCTCACACCACTGCTGGTATTGCTATTAATGAAAATGCGGATCCTGATGTGAAGCATGATGTTCTGATGCGTCTGGATGAGGTCTACCCTTGGGAGCATCCGAAGTATCGGCATGCGGAAGGCAATACTGCCTCTCATCTTAAATCTATTACTACCGGGCCTTCCCAGACCCTGATCATCCACGAAGGTGAATTAATTCTCGGTCGTTGGCAAGGTATTTATTTCTGTGAGTTCGATGGACCTAGACGCCGGCAATGTTTCTTAAAAATAGTAGAGGGATAATAAACATACAAATGGCCGCTTCCGTTATCGCTACGGAGCGGCCATTTAGACTATAACTAGAGTCTAGTAATACTTTCATCAAGCAGAGAAGCAGTGTTATACCAATGCACAGCTTTAAAGTGAAGATCTATAAAAAAAACAGCATGTTAAAGGCTGCGACATAAAACCTTTATATGAGCTAACGCTGCCTCTTTCACATCGTCAAACGATACTTTATCCTGGATATAATAAGAAATAAATCCGTGTGCAGACAAGAACATTGTTAACGGCACATTCTGCCAGTCCTCAGACACATATCCCTCTTCCTTCATATGACGGCGTACAATACTTGAGAATAAATCAAAACATCGTCCCTGTTCTGCTCTACAATAAGCTAGCAATTCCTCATCGCGAATCATGAACATAATTTCATATTGATAGGGATGATCTATTCCAAATCTAATAAATTCCATAATCAGCTGTTCTACCCTTGTCATTCCTTCTTCAGGCGGTTTATTCATTACTTGGCTGAGTAAAGCAGCCACATGATTAAAATCCTCTACAACAATAGCGTAGAACAACTCCGCCTTTTCCTTGAAATGATAATAGAGAGAGCCGTGGCTATATCCCAAATGCTGACCAATACTTCGCATTGAAATTGCCCGATACCCTTTGGTTATAAATAGATGCCTAGCGGCCTCTAGAATCCTTTCCCTCGACAACTCCTGCTCCACTGCTCTCCTTGCCATATACTAATCCCCTTCGCTGTAGTAAATCCGCCGCCCTTCTGTTATCAGGGCTTGCCCTTGGGTTAGATCTGTTATCCATGCCATAAAAGTCTCACCCTCATCATTTCGCGGCAAACATAACAACGTTACTTTGTCGGTGAACAAAGTCTCGCCAGTCTGAATCCCTCTTCCTCGAAGTTCGTTCTCAACCTTGCCCAGCCAAGTGTACTCGATCTCTACGAATACCTCTCGTCTCAGTACACGGGTGATTACTTCTCCTGCTTCAAGCGCAAGCACTGCTCCATCCGTATAAGCTCTAATCAGCCCACCGGCACCCAGCATAATGCCTCCGAAATAACGGGTAACTACGATTGCGACATTTTTAACTCCCTGATTGCGGATTACTTCCAAAATCGGTTTGCCGGCTGTACCACTCGGCTCCCCGTCGTCCGATTGCCTCTGGATTTCGTCTCTCTCCCCAATCACATAAGCAGAACAGTTATGCGTTGCGTTCCAATGTTTCTTCTTGATGTCCTCGATAAACAACAAAGCTTCTTCTTCATTCTCCACTGGCATAACATGACCAATGAAGCGAGATTTGCGGATCACAACTTCCTTTGAGCCGGAAGAGCGGACCGTTCGATAGTGTTCTAACATAATTATTCCAGTCCTTATTTACATATGATGTCTTCATATAATGTCAGGAGCAGTCCCGGTATTGGATTACCTATGGACTGCTCCTGGTGACTTACATTAGTATGAATGTTCTGTGATAACTAGCTATTGTAAAACCTACTGCAATACTATTCAGTAAGTCTTGCTTCTAGCTCTGCTTTTTCTTTTTCGTAACCTGGTTTGCCAAGCAATGCGAACATGTTTTTCTTGTATGCTTCTACGCCTGGTTGGTCAAATGGGTTAACACCGAGCAAGTATCCGCTGATACCGCAGGCTTTTTCAAAGAAGTACACCAAATATCCAAAGGTGTATGGTGTTTGATCAGGAATAGTAACGATAAGGTTAGGTACTTGACCATCTGTATGTGCAAGCATTGTACCTTGGAAAGCTTTCTTATTCACGAAATCCATAGTCTTACCTGTTAAGAAGTTCAAGCCGTCCAGATCATCCGGATCATTCTCAATCGTAACATGATGAGCTACTTGATCTACTTGGATAACCGTTTCAAAAATGTTGCGGTTACCTTCTTGGATAAATTGACCCATGGAGTGTAGATCTGTGGAGAAATCAACGGAAGAAGGATAAATTCCTTTGAAGTCCTTACCTTCACTTTCGCCAAACAATTGTTTCCACCACTCAGATACAAAGTGTAAGGAAGGCTCATAGTTGACGAGGATTTCAGTTGTTTTACCTTTACGGTATAAAGCGTTACGAACTGCAGCATATTGATAAGCTTGGTTAGTAGCTACATCTGGATTGTTGAACTCATCCGCAGCGGCAGCAGCACCTTGCATCATTTCTTCAATGTTAATGCCAGCTACAGCAATCGGCAGCAAGCCTACAGGTGTCAATACGGAGTAACGTCCGCCTACATCGTCTGGAATGATGAAGGATTCATAACCTTCTTCAGTTGCCAATTTCTTAAGGGCACCTTTTTCCTTGTCTGTAGTAGCGTAAATGCGTTTACGAGCTTCTTCCTTGCCGTATTTCTTCTCCAGAGCAGCGCGGAAAATGCGGAAAGCAATCGCTGGCTCAGTAGTAGTTCCAGATTTGGAGATTACGTTCACGGAGAAGTCTTTACCTTCTACTAGATCAAGCAGATGCGTGATGTATGTAGAGCTAATGTTATTACCAGCGAAATAAACTTCTGGAGTTTTGCGTTTATCTTTAGAAAGGTTATTGTAGAAAGAATGCGATAACGCCTCAATAGCTGCGCGTGCTCCCAGATAAGAACCTCCGATACCAATTACAATCAGTACCTCGGAATCGCTTTGGATCTTCTTAGCAGCTTGTTGAATGCGAGCAAATTCTTCCTTATCATATGCTGTCGGCAGATCGATCCATCCAAGGTAGTCAGAACCTACACCAGTTTTGTTATGCAACTGTTCGTGTGCTAGCTTAACTGGGGCGGCAAGGTTGTCGATTTCTTGTTGGTTAAAAAACGAAAGAGCTTTTGTGTAGTCAAAATTAATCTTCTTAGACATCGGTAATGGTAACCTCCTGTTTTATCTCTTTAAATTTAAAACCGTTTGTTACAACTTTATAATTAGGATACTTTAATTTGCCTTGACTGGCAAGGTCTTAGGGCACATAGAGGGCATTAGAACCAAGTTTTTCAAAGTTCCTTGGAAGCGTTTCCTGTATCAAAAGACATAGGTGTGCTGTGGTGCTGGACAAAGTGCCGTGATAGAATAAAGAAAACGGAAGGTGGCTATATAAATGAAACAAATCGGTTTTATCGGACTCGGAACAATGGGTGCGCCTATGGCCTCCAATTTACTACGTGGCGGCTTTCAGGTTACGGTATACAACCGTACGGCAGCCAAATGTAAACCTCTTGAAGCAGAAGGTGCCCAGACTGCTCTCACGCCCCGCGAAGCGGCTGAGGGTAAGGATGTTATTATTACCATGATCAGCAATGATGATTCAGTTCGTGAAGTGTTTTATGGTCAAGATGGTATTCTTGATGCTGTGAAGCCTGGTGGACTAATTATTGATTCCAGCACAATTTCACCAGGACTAGTTCGTGAAATTGCCGCTGCTGTAGAAGCTCGCGGTGGACATTTCCTAGACGCGCCAGTAACTGGAAGCAAACCAGCAGCGATTGAAGGAACCTTAGTGTTCATGGTCGGCGGTAGTGCTGAGGTCATAGAACAACATCGTGATATCTTTGATACTTTGGGTAAGAAGCTGCTACATATGGGTGATAACGGCAGCGGCGCTGTGGCCAAGCTGGCTCACAATGCTATGGTAGGTATTCATAATGTTGCCCTAGCCGAAGGGTTCGCCATTGCCGTTAAATCAGGCGTACCAGCAGACAAGTTCCTGGAACTGGTACAACTTGGTTCTGCGGGCAGCAAACAAGCTGAGCTTAAAGGCCGTAAAATCATAGAAGATGATTTCAGCAATCAATTCTCCCTCGCTCTAATGCTTAAGGATTTGAAGCTTGCCTCTGCCCACAGCGATTCAACAGGCGTTCCTTCTCCTATGCTGGGCTTGGCTAAAAGCATGTTCCAAGCTGGATTCACCCAAGGTTATGGTGAAGAAGATCTCTCTGCCGTAGTGAAATGTTACGAAGAGTGGATCGGCCAAAAGATGGGTGCAAATGTATCCGATAAATAAATTCAAGAACTCAATACCTCCTTCATAAGAACATTTACGACCGCCCCGCACATGATATTGCGATACGGTCTTTTCTTTATGGAGAATTCCATTGTTAAATCAAATATACGAACGTTTGTTTGTATATTTATAATACCAAATTAACAGTTGTAGTGCAAGAAAATATTGGTTGCTGTAGAGTTACTCGGGACGTTGTGGCGGTGTTGGTGGGATAGTTACTAAGAAGGTCGCGAAGTACTGGTTAGTCGCAAAAAGTTACTGAATTAGTGGTGAAATGCTGGTTAGTTACTGGTTAGGCTAGTTAGTCGCTGGCTATCGGACTCCATAGTCGTTATTGGCATAAAAAGCGCCAATTATGGGCCTATTTCCATGGAATAGTTGCACTGGTGTCCGAAAACTTGCTCAAAAGACTATAAATTTGCTAATAGCGTCATCTGGGTCCTTAGCGGTAGGATTGGTGTCGACCCGGTGCTACATTGGTGTTGATCTAGTGTTAACGTCATCTGGGTCCGTACGCGGTGGGTTGGCGCTAACCGGGTGCCTAAAGTTGGTGATGACACAGCGCTATCGGACTCAGCTGACCTTATTCGCAGTATAATCTCACATTTGGCATGCTATCGGACTCCATAGTCGTTATTGGCATAAAAAATGCCAATTATGAGGCTGTTTCTATGGAATAGCTGCACTGGAGTCCGAAAGCTTGCTCCAAAGGCTACAAATTTGCTAATAGCGTCATCTGGGTCCTTAAGTGGTAGGAATGGTGCTGACTCAGTGCTAATTTAGTGATTATCCGATTCAGCTCTAACGTCATTTGAGTCCTTAAGCTCCAAAAGAGAATGGTGAATACATAATTGAACATCAAGCAATCACCAGCCACAACAAAAAGCAGCGATCCTCCAATAACGGGAGAACCGCTGCTTTGCTGACTTCTACGATTTTTAAAGTGTATCCGGGTCGTCTCACTCAATGAAAAAAGCTACTTATAGGACAGCCCTTAGAAAAGTCTGTTTTCTATAGAACCGGGTAAGAACAGCAATAATCAGTTACTTCAAATACTTCCAACGCAAATTTAGAGTTGCCAGGAACATTGAACGTTGACGCTCCCTTAATCTCCTGCCATACCTCAGTGCCGGGAAGCAGCACTTTAAGATCGCCGGACAGAATCTCCATAATTTCAGGACCATCAGTACCAAATTCATACACACCCGGCAACATGATGCCCAGTGTCACCTTAGATCCATCTTGCAAAATTACCGTACGGCTGGTTACTTGTCCGCCATAATATACATTGGCTGCTTTTTCGATCGTTGCGTTGTTAAACTGACTCATTACTTGTTCTCCCCCTAATGATTATTCAGTTAATTACAGAAGTGCTTTCACACGGCTAACTACGTTCTCTACAGTAAAGCCGTATTCTTTCATAACTCTATCGCCAGGGGCGGAAGCTCCGAAAGTAGTGATGCCTAGGATATCGCCTTGGTCACCAGTGTAACGTTCCCAGCCGAAGGTTTGTGCCATTTCGATAGCAAGACGAGCTTTGACTCCTGGAAGAATTACGGAATCGCGATATTCTTTGTCTTGTTTTTCGAACAGATCCCAGCTTGGCAAGCTGATTACACGAACATCGATGCCTTCTTCTGCCAAAGCAGCTTGCGCTTTAACTGCCAACTGTACTTCAGAACCAGTTGCGATAAGTTGTGCTTGTGGAGTGCCATTTTTGGAATCAGAGACAACATAACCACCACGTTTGATATTTTCACGAACGCCATCTACGGTTCCAGCAAGAATTGGCAAGTTTTGACGGGTCAGAACCAAAGCAACCGGATTCTCTTTGTTTTCCATAGCATAAGCCCATGCTGCAGAAGTTTCGTTAGCATCAGCCGGACGAATAACAGTTAGACCTGGGATGATACGCAAGGAAGCCAATTGTTCGATTGGTTCATGCGTAGGACCATCTTCACCAACTGCAATACTGTCATGTGTCAGTACATAGGTTACTGGCAATTTCATGATCGATGCCAAACGAATTGCTGGACGCAGGTAGTCTGTGAATACGAAGAATGTTCCTCCGAATACTTTAAGACCAGTGTGCAGAGCAATACCGTTCATTGCAGCAGCCATACCAAACTCACGTACGCCGAAATAAATGTTGCGGCCATCATAAGATTCTGGTGTGAAAGATGTCAAACCATTCAAATGCGTCATAGTGGAGCTTTCCAAGTCAGCGGAACCACCCACTAGCTGAGGAACGCCAGCAGTCAGACCGTTAAGCGCACTACCGGAAGCGACACGAGTCGATACTGCTTTATCTTCAGTAGTGTAAGTTGGAAGGTTAGCATCCCAGCCTTCTGGAAGATCGCCATTGATTACTGTTTCGAATTGTGCAGCCAGCTCTGGATATGCTTTTTTGTAAGCTGCAAATTTATCGTCCCAAGCTTTGTTAGCTGCGATTCCGTTTTTCTTCACTTCTGCAAAATGTGCACGAACTTCGTCAGGCACATAGAAATCTTCTTCGTATACCCATTTGTAGAAATCTTTGGTCAGCTTAGCTTCTTCTGCTCCAAGTGGGGAACCGTGAGTACCGCCATGGCCGCCTTTACCTTGTTTGTTAGGGCTACCATAACCAATAACTGTTTTCACTTCGATCAAAGTCGGTTTGCTAGTCTCAGCTTGCGCCTCAGCAATAGCTTTTTCAATAGCCGGAAGGTCATTTCCGTCTTCTACACGCAGAACTTGCCAACCATAAGCATCAAAACGTTGAGCTACATTTTCGGAGAAAGAAAGATTCAATTTACCATCAAGGGAAATATCATTTGAATCATACAATACAACCAATTTTCCGAGTTTCAAATGACCAGCAAGAGAAGCGGACTCAGAAGAGATCCCTTCCATAAGGTCACCATCACCACAAATAGCATAAGTATAGTGGTCAACTACGTTATGTCCTTCTTTGTTGTAGGTTGCGCCCAATTGAGCTTCGGCCATAGCCATACCAACGGCCATACCAATACCTTGTCCAAGCGGACCTGTAGTTGCATCAACACCAGCTGTGTGACCAACTTCCGGGTGACCAGGAGTCAAGCTACCCCATTGACGGAATTGTTTCAATTCTTCCATAGGAAGATCATAGCCGCTAAGGTGCAGCAAGCTGTACAGAAGCATGGAACCATGTCCAGCGGACAATACAAAACGATCGCGGTTTACCCATGTTGGATGATCAGGGTTATGATTCATTGTTTTTGCAAACAGTTGGTAGCCCATTGGTGCAGAACCCATTGGCATACCTGGATGGCCGGAATTCGCTTTTTCGATAGCATCAATAGCCAACGTACGAATTGTTGTGATAGACAGGTTATCTACTGTTGAGTTTTCTTCCTTCTGGATCGCTTGTTCTTGTTCACTCATTTAATAGTTCCTCCTCTGAAATCTCAAGAATGTCATTTTGACTCTTATTGTATCACTAGTGTGGAAGCAATTCCAATTGTTTTTAAAAACTCTTTGTTTGACAGCTTATGTTTTGCAATATCTACGCATTTATATACGCAAAAGTAACTATGTCATGAGACGGGTTTTTACTTAGCCTATGGTCTAGTTTTCTATTGCGACTAAAGTTTGTTTTACAATGCTCGAATATAAAGTAAGATGGAGTTACTCAAGTAAAATTTTCATTCATTATCCAATATCTCCAAGTGGAAAGGAATTCTGAACATGACTTCGAAAAAGGATGTTTATATTGTGCTTACCGGTACAGGTACAGCCTTCAGTGGTTTCATTAAGTGGTTTACAAAAGCTGATCTGAACCATGCTTCGATCGCCTTTGATAGTGAACTACGTGAGGTGTACAGCTTCGGAAGAAAAAAAATGCACAATCCATTCGTCGCGGGTCTGATTCAAGAAAATTTCATTCACCCTTTTTATAGCAGCGCAAATTGCTCTATTTATCAGTTACGTGTTAGTGCCACGGAATACGATGCCATGTACAATCATGTCCAAGGGATGATGAAAAATCAGGAACGTTATAAATACCATCTTTTAGGCCTGATCGGCGTACTTCTAAATGTTAAAATAGATCGAGAGAACGCTTATTTCTGCTCTCATTTTGTTGCTTCCTTATTTGAAAATACCGCAGTTCAGCCTGTGAATAAGCCTTCCTGCTTTGTTACCCCGGAGGATTTCGCTCTTTCACTCTGTTCCCATAAAATATTCAGCGGCAAGTTATCCTATTATGTGCGTAGAGCTCAAAGAGCCTCGGCACGTTCGACGAATATACCTTTACATACACCTTCTGTTGCGACAAGAATGATGAGAATGAATGAAGAACGGACTGAAGGAGTTATATAAGTTGTTGCTCGTAAAAAAGGGCTATACGGATCGTATTTCCGCGTAGCCCTTTTTAGATGGAAAAAGGATAAAGTCGTAGATGTATCAT
Source organism: Paenibacillus sp. FSL L8-0333 (assembly GCF_037965665.1). NCBI lineage: Bacteria > Bacillati > Bacillota > Bacilli > Caryophanales > Paenibacillaceae > Paenibacillus > Paenibacillus sp. FSL L8-0333. The sequence goes on along the minus strand of NZ_CP150186.1, from coordinate 1,343,210 downwards.
TACTTCACACGATGGTTCCGAAAATATTCGGACCAATCGCCAGCGATCACAACAGTAACTGTATCTATTTTGGTATTGTACTCATTCTTAGCTGTGAAGGTAAATTTCACTGGACCATCGGGAAGTTTCACAAATGCTGGATCATATAATTCGCCTGTCCACAAGGTTTTGTCACTGTTCGTTGGATTTAGTTGCGTAAAATAACCTCCCGTCATCGTTACCTCAACAGTATCAGGTAGACCGGTTGCTATCCCTTGCAATATAAATCGCTCACCTGCCCAAAACACATTGTAGCCTCTTGGACTCTCCTCATTACCGCTCTTGTTCAAATTGTAGCCTTTACGGTTGTTATTCCATTCCTCTGTGTGCTGGACCCTACCTTTAATATTCAGCAGATTAACCATGAAATATTTACGCGCTGAGATATTACTCCAGTTATAACCATCAAAAGCTTCCACTTCCACGGCATATTTTTCGTTCTCAACCAATATTCCCGCGGGCACTTGCCACTGTTTGGCACTTGAATTTTGTTCGCCAGATTGAACCTTAACCATCCCTGTCGCCAAGTTGATAATTTGTACCTTATACCGCTGTTGTTCATCTCCATCCTCATCTTGATAATCCCACTTGATGATTGGTGTAAGCGTACTTGCGATCATAGGCTTACTTGAGTCAGTACTTGTTGGGTACGTTATCGTTACGGTCGGTTTACGGTTGGCTACGGTGATAATCAGAGATAGCTCTCGATACAGTCCTAGAGAATCCGTAACGGTCTGTTTCAAGGTAAAGACGCCATTTGAGGTGAATTTCTTCGTAAATTCAGCTTGAGTACTAGCCAATCCTTCCGTCCCGTTAGATGATTTCAAATCATACTTATGGCTGATCGTATCTCCTTTTGGAAGGTCTGGATCCGTCGCTTTGCTCTTGATATTAAGAAGATCCGTCCGATAAATCGGCTCTTTGGCAGCATCTCTACCTGTATCCGTGATTAATGTGAATCCAGGCTGCGGCGGATTGTCGATGATAAACGTTTTTTCGTTAGATATTTCTGACCAGGATAACTTGGAATAAGCCCGCCCATATACAGTGAAGTATTCAAATCGATTGAATGTATGGTTAGGGAGTTGATATTGCCGCAGCTGACCTGTGGTGTCAAGGTTCTCAACTGTCCTAACTAAGAGTCCGTCTTTTGAAAAAAATTCTAAACGGTACTTCTCCTGCCGATCACTCTCTGGATCTGTATAATTCCATTTAATTAATGGATCTCCTTGTATTTCGGCATCTATTACGGATGGATTGGTTCCGGTTCCCGACGGGGTTATCAATGTCATCGAGGGCGCTAGATTCTTAGTAACATTCACCTTCAACGTAGCTATATTAGACTTATCACCGATCTGATCGATAACCCAGTGTTCCAATGTATAGATACCGGACTCAGGAAAATTAACATCAATATTAGGAGTTCGAAACCATTGCGTAATGCCATCACTATCTGTTACTTTCCAGAAGTATTGCAGACTAGCGAGATCTGAGGGATCTCCATCCTCATCAAAAGATGTATATTGTCGGGTATCATATTGGAATACTGCCGATGGACCATTAATAGCAGCTGTTGGAACATGATTTTTAACAGTAAATACACGTGTTGCATTGCAACTTAAAGCTCCAATACTTGAGGGATTAGGTACGTCTGTTGCTTTAAGGCGCATTTCCCATCCTTCTGATATAGCCTGTTGCGGTGAAATTCCGTTTCCAGCAATAAGATCTCGTATCGTCAAAGATTGGTTGCGGTTGCTGCCAGCATAATAATAAGGACTATTGTTGAGTTTGGCGTACCATAAATAAGCAAGCGAATCTCCATCTTCATCAGGATCTGGTGTTAGATTATCCATTGTAATTACAGTATCTCGATATACTTCAGCTGGCATGTTAAATGCTGCTGCAGGTGGGTGATTAATCACCTGGACATTTTGGCGATACCAATCTGACCATAAACCTCGGTTGTCATGCACTTGTAAACTAATTTGATAATTACCGATTCCAAAAGCTGCGATATTAGGTGGCGTTGTAGCTCCACCCCAATGCTCCCAAACTTTGTTCCAACCATCTTTGATAACCGTCCAGTAATACATATCTAATGGATCATTATCCGGATCAAACGATTTGTCTGTTATGGTAGTAGCTTTGCGATAGGAAACAATATTAGGATCAACAGTAAATAGCGCTACGGGAGGTAGATTACCTGCAGCCCCCACCGTCCTTACACACCAGTCGCTCCAGACCCCTAACCCATTTTCGCCATCGACATCACGTACTCTAAGGCGTATGTCATATTGTCCAGAACTCGGTAATTGAGCTGGCGGTTGACCATCTGTCCATATTTCAGAATCAGTTTTTTTATACTGCCATTGCCAAGCTATAAGTCCCTTATTAACAGCCATGATGTGGTCCAAATCGTAGGAACTATCTGTTAGCTGAAGAGATCCCCACGCCAGTTTGGCAGCAAACAATGCAATGGGCTTCCGATGAACATGATAGGTCATTGAGGATAAATTATCTCGACTCCATAAACGATAGTTATCGAATCGGTCATCGTTTTTAGGATTATCTCGTGCTTGAAAGGTTGCGTTATAGAGTCCGCTATATGGAAAGGAGGTATACCTTTCTGAACGCCATAACCCACTATCCGAAATGATACCCATCGAATTATCGAAGAAATACGGGTTATGATCGTATCTATAGCGTTCTTGATATTTAAAATCTCCTTCATAGTCCTTGTATGTGGTTGATATGTCTATAGGAGTGTTGATCAATATAAAGGATTTATTCCTAAGCCTATAGGATACATTAACGACCAACGATTTCTCATCCTTATAATTATAAGGATCCACAACCTTGATAATGATATTGTGCTGTCCAGGAGGAATTCCGTCTGCCAAAACATCTATTGGGATGGAAAACCATTTATTATTTAATGCCTGTTGGATATTGACTTGTTTATAGAACACATTAGGGATTTCAGCACTAACGACTAGATCATTATTGTCCACATCTCGAACATATCCCTCGATGTTCATACCACTGAATCCTGGCTCATTCAGTAGCTGCTGCTCGCTTGGTGTAGTCACTGTGAGCGTAGGTGCTGAATTTATTATTAGAGGTATGTTATCCCAATCATAATATACGTTGTTATGCCAACCATTCATCCATTCGTTAGGTTGGTGTTGCGCATCACTTGCTCTTAGTGCGACTTTAAGAGCTTTTGGAATTCCATACTTCGTTGGATAAGCATAACTTTCATAAAAAGCGGTCGTATTTCTGTCAAGGTTAAACTGAAGACTATCCGAACTTTTCACAGGTGGCATTTCTTCAATTCTCCATGAGGCATCAGTAGCATAATCAGTATTACCACTTCCATCTGTCCTGTACATATAACTGTAAATATTAAGAAATCTAGTACGCTGCGTATCATAGTACCAATTAATATCCCCTGATGTTAAAACTACAGGCGCATCAGGTACATAATCGTAGCGCAGTATTCTTGTTGTTAGATTAAAAGTAATATTGGTTAGGGTCATAGCAGGCATATTCAAATTCAAAGATCCTATATTCCCCATAGCAGGCTCCCAAGGAGTTGTTTTATTAAATCCTTCAAGACGAATATCCATAAAATTGACGATATTTGGGTCACCTGCCGCCTCTACCTTAACACTCCCCGAATAAAATTCAGGGAATGAAAGAAGTAGTAATACAAGGGCCATAAACGTTGAAATTGTTTTTTTTAATTTCCGCATCTCTAATCCTCTCTACCATGACCAATCGACATCAGGTGCTTGATTTTTAACCGTAAAGATTCGTTCGATTACATTTTGTGTAGCTTCCGAATCTATGGATTGCCGATCAGCCTGCGTCACAAACTCAGCAATAGTCGGCTGACCAAACTCTTCAAATACAGTTAGTCTTACTTCGTATTTTCCGACTTCCTTTACCTTGAGATTCAAACGATCTAAATTCTCATTGCTAAAAATAGCCCATGGCTCACCTGTAAAACTACCGTTGTTATCTGAATCGTAGCGGTATTCCCAAAGCCTACTAACCACAATATCTTGATCTGGAGAGTAAGACATATCATCTATTGATATGGTCGCTTGATTACCATCTGAAGGATTACGATACGCAGTTCCAGCCATCGTAAAGTACGCAAAAGGTTTCTGGTCTGGTGCTATATCAAAAGTTGTTTCGTTTCTCGCAGTTAGCCCTAATGTATTCTCCACAAAAATGGTTGCTTTATATTTCCCTGGCTTCTTGAATAGCACATCTTTGCTATATACTCCGTTCAGGGATCCGCTATATTTAATATCAGAATTCGTTCCACCTGATACGGCTGTGATGGTGATTTTAGTCTTAGCATCTACTAACGGATAGTGAGTCGGGCTACTAACGTAACTTTGTATGATAACCTTTCGATTTTGCTTTAATGTACCATCTACCCTGATAGATGCATCTGGTTTTGGCTCGATGACATTGATCTCAGTGCTAGTACTTCCAGTCATTTTGTCATCGTCTATTACAGTCAAAGCAAGTGTTTGTTCCCCCAAATGGTCTTTATCATACCAAAGCGTTCCCCTTGGCAAAGTGCTCAATTCTCCCTTAGCATTAGGCGTATCCCAAAAGTAATCCGTAATATAACCATCAGGGTCATACGACCCTGCTGCACTGGCTACAAACTCTTGTCCTGCTTTTACAGTTTTGGGTGCATTTATAAGAGCTACTGGAGGTTTTAACTCTCTCGGTAGTTCTGGCGGTGATGTAGGACCTGGAAACCCTCCTCCCGGAGGATCTGAGGTTGTATACACTCCTGCTTTGACTGTAAAAGATTCTTTTAACGAGTCGAACTTACTTCTTTTGGTCACGACTTCATTCTTAAATCTCACTACTATACTTAGTTCGTACTCTTGACTGTAGTTACTTTTACCTGCCACTTTCTCCTTTGGAATTTCAAATTTGAAAGTTTCGTTTGCCGTTAGGGTTTTGGTATACACCTTTTTTGTCTGGAGTGAACTGTCATTCCCTTTTTCTTTGGCATAAAAAATCCATTCTGAAATGTTCGAAGTATCTTTATAGGATACGAGTTCGCCCTTCAAAGCGATTTTAACTGGCACGTTCTTATTATCAAACTTAATTGGGTTTGGATTAGGTTGTTCTATAATTGCGGAACCTGTGAGTGTAGCTTCATCTGGGAGACCGTATTCAAAGCTGACTGTTCCCCCGTAGCTGTAGGTGGTTACTTTGGCGTCAGCTGTGTAATAATACTCCGTAAATGCCATATATCTTCGTCCTTCTGCTTTTCCAGTTAAACCTGTGTTATCTTCAGGATCCCAAGGAACTCCCGCAGGAATCGTATAATTCAAAATAATTCTTCCATTTTTAAATTTTGGATCTTGAGCATAAGAAGATTTCTTAAATATTTGAGGTTTAATAGTAGACTGAATAACGTCATGTGTATCGATGACCTCAGTTTTCGATCCGTTGTACCATTTTAGGTATTCTTTATCTTGATAAGGTCCTGCGGTTACTACTGATGTTGGTGGATTTCTTGAAGGATAGCCATCCGTTGCAGCTTTATCATCTGTCACCATACTATCTTTTTTTTCATCATACTGATTTATTTGCCATCTTCTTCCGTCTGAGTATAACCAAATCGAATTGTAGATTTGAGTATAATAACGTTCTTCAAAAGAGCCTCTATAACCCTGGACTTCCTTTATATATTTTTGATTTGCAACCCCTTTTAATGTAATCTTAATTTTTCCGTTCTCAAGAGAGAGGTTGTTTTTTTCGTTAGATCCACTATATTTTAAAGTATTTGTCTTAACTGATGAGCTAGATACGCCATTAGGAAGTTCCAAATAAAAGTCTTTCGCAGCATTATTTGATCCTTGTAAACCTGTAGTAATAGGGACAGCAACCGAGGTCAATTTTGTCTCGGCTGCTTCTACTGAAATGGTTGTCATTAACGAATTGATTAGCATAATGCATAGACATGAGATGATTATTTTTTTCATTCCTACTACTCCTGTGAGTTGACTACAAATTTCTCGTCGAATCCGCCTTCATGGAACAAACGAATGACAAGATATTTAAAATCCTGATCATATAAGAAGGCTTGGTAAGTGGTTAATTGTTCCCCTGGCTTAAGAGAATAATAATAAAAAGCATCTTTATTGTTCAATTTTTCCACATTTGCCTTTGGCCAAATTGCATCTATTCTCCCACCACTTGAGGAAAGGGTTAAACTCCACTTATCTTTTTGATCATTTAAGGATCTTTTAACAATTTTATTGCTGTTATTCTTAATCGTAATCTTTGTCCAAATGAAATGTTTAGGATTACTAACCATTCCTCCAAATGAGTCATATTTAAATTGTTTCACTAGATTTTGTGCATCTTTTGACTTGAAATCATAAATCATAAACTTCTCCAGCGTATAACTAAGCCCACCCGCCGTAACCGTAATCGGTAACTCCAAATCCTTTTTCAAACCATATTTACTTAAGTTATCCCTCATAATAGGTACTGGTGTAGCAGTAGATTTTACTGTAGTTGTAGTTGTTGGTGTAGCTGCGGCTATTGGTGTAACCGCTGCTGCGTTAGTAATCACGTTCTGCCCCAATACCATGCTAAGTAACATTGTCGTAGTCAAAACTGCCCTTACAATGGTCTTCTTCATCACTGAATCTCTCCCTTTTCTTTAATTGGCTTTTCACTACTTATTGATCTTATACTCCTGAACTGCTGGCACCCTGATGGGCTGTTGCGTTTTGGATCTGGAGATCAGAACCGGGTGCTCCGTCTCAATGACGGCAATAACCGAAGGACCTGCGATGTATTTGGTTATGCCATATTCGCTATCCTCGTATAAAAGTGGAAAATTCACGCCATCGGAATCGTCAATAATATCGAACTTCACAATCTTTACTTGTGTCTTAAAACGACTGCCCCCTTGGGGGGAAAGGCCGCTATCAAGGCCTAGATTGTTCTGTAGGGTTTGCTGAAAAGTATCGTACGCATCTTCGGGATCTATAATCAGACGACCACGAGTCAATTCGGTCTCATCTAATTCCTGTGCGGCATCGTGAACAGCGATATTATTTGCGTCTTTTAACATGCTGCGCAGCTGGTCCCACTCCTGATTCTGGATCTGAAAGAACCAGGAGTAGATAAAGATCAGTAGGACAAATGCCAGCTTAATAATGTAATCCATAAATTACGCTCATCCCTTAGTCAATCGAGATACTCACTCATAATTGATCCATGCCCATAATATCGAGTCGGCTGCGAAACCGTAGAAAAATTATAAGGAAACAGATTTATCCGCGGCGCGGTTACATACACATCAATTCGTTGCTTTCGCTCTTGAACGGTGTCTGTACTGCTCATAATTTCTATCGAAGCTTCAGAAAATCCAATCGCCTTCAGATTTGAAATTACTTCATTCCGCATAGAAGCTGTAACCATCCCCTCTGTTGCTGCTTTTTGTGTGATATAGGACGTATTAGCTTTGACCTGTAAATCTAGCAGATAATCTATGTAGGTGAAGATAGGCTGCAGGATAATAAACAGGACTAGCCACATGAACAATGCCCGGAGGACGGTCTCCTTCATTAGATACGCCTCCTTCTAATACTGTTCCACTTGCTTAGTATGTGAGATGATGTCGTCCTGACTGCTGCCGATCATATGCGTAGCTACCGTGACAAACATCCCCGCAATTATAAATCCAATGGCCAAAAACATAGCGACGGAAATAGAGTCTTTTTTCATCTGATTTATACCGAAACGTAAGTCATGGACATAGTTACAGCAGTTTGGCTAGGAACCAGCGGTTGAGTTAGAGATACCCCCGGGATCGTCGGTCTATTATCATCGGCAGCATTAATCACGTCACGCACCAGAGGAATCAAAATGGCAATTACGATGGCCACACACAAAAAACCGATAGCGATAAACAAACCTGTAGAAATAGCGTCTTTTTTCATTGTTAATTTCTCCCTTTTTATTTTAGGTTTTAAAAATAAGGTTGAATATACAATTTTTCACTGGAACATGCCGACTCCATTAAAATTTCCTTTGATTAGCAAAATGTACTGCATCGCCATCGCAACGATCATCAAAAAAGTAGCAATCGATGGAATAACATTAATAATCGTCGATAGATCACCGATGAATGACCATTTTTTTAAATACTGATCGCTGGAGATTTTGGAGATAACTTTGCCTTGTTCACGCAAATAGTTTGCAGCTTCCGTATCATCATCCATACCTTCTGTAGCCAGCAAAATGGACCGGATGTCATTAATAAAGTGATGGTTATCCGGAAATTTGGCACAAAACCATTCAATCGCCCCCTCCACACCCTCATCTACTGCCCGTTCTGACAGCTCATACAAGTCCTGACGTATATATTGAAAATGTCCCGCTGTACTCCCACAAAAAGCACCAAACTGCACATATCCGCGCTTACGTAGGCGATTATTCTCATAGAGGCGAATGAAGGAGATCAACTCGCCATCTTTTTGAATATTCGTCTTTTGGTGAAGCCACGCCAACACCCAACCAAGCGGAAGATAACGCATCGGACTGCTGATTACGAGAATAAGTAGAGCAATTAGAGGGTCATAGAATGAAAAAGGAACAGATCGGATGAAATTGCTGACGACTTGGCTAAATAAATAGATGATTGCCGCTGAATAACGAAATAGCGTAACTTTTCGAGCTGAAATTGATAAACCACATTCATTCAATAATTGCTGAAATCTATCACTCTGCACGCGTTCACCCAGCGCATTCCACCGTATGCCCAGTCGGACAAGATATCGTTCCTGCTTACTGCTGCTGCTCACAAACACAAGTAATGCGATATACACGATCCCGATCACTGTAATTAGTAGTAATAATCTATCCATAGTTCATCACCTTAGTGGTAGTCCAGTTTGGGTCTGGCAAGAATAGTACTGATCACAAAAGAGATAAAAAGGCCGGAGACGATCACCATCAAAAAGGAAAGACCTACCGTAGTTTCGAACTGCAGTTGAAAATAGACATCGGGCTTCAGCATATACATAAAGGTTCCAACCGTAGATACCAGCACCAGAAGATTCCCATATAAGCCAAGGCTGATCGCATCTCTGCTTCCTGTTTTTACAGTCAAAATCGTCTCTCTCTGCTGCTCCATAGAACGATTCAACAGCATTAGCGAGCTTTTTAAATAACGGGTTCCCTCCTTCTCGGCATAGAGCAAATCTGATATAAACTCTAAAGCGAAGGTGGTGCCAATCGCGCTGGAGAATCTCCCTGCCTCCTCAACAAGCTCCTTCTCATTACTGTAATTAGAAAATGCGGCACCTAGCAGCTTCAGAGGGCTCTTTAGTACATTTTTATCCGTAAGAAAATCCGCTGTCCGATCAAGGATCGAATCTACCGACAAATGTGTGAATTTGGTGGAGATTTTGACTACATCGAGGAGATCGTAGCTTCCATGTACCTTCCGCTGTGCATAGATGTATCTCATACGAAAATAAGGAATCGTCGCAGATATTACAGCTATAAAAAGCGGAAATCTCCACGCCCCCTGAATCGGCTGTCCCTCATTAAAAGTAATCCCCTCCAAAAAAGGATTGTTAAAACGCAACCTTCCAGGGAGCTCACTAAGTGTCAGTAGTCCTGATAAGAAAACCGCAATAAACAAAATGGCTGTACGCATAACAAAACGCATAACGCTAATGCCCGGTTCATACTTCCGGTGTACGAAATAGAGAAGCTTGTCCAGATGGCGGTAGAGCCACAGCCTTTTTTTAACCGAGCTGACTCTTTTGCCAAAAATACTCATCTTATGTTTAATTCGAAAATCCACTTTCTGGACTACCTGCCGTAAATGCCTTTCGATGAGCAGTTTGGTGAGTAACCACAGTCCCCACGCAATCCATAAATGAAGGACAAAACGAAAAATATACAATAGTAAATCCATAGCTGCACCTCCTCACTCATTAAGTACTATCTTAGATTTCAAGCTTTCTTTAAGCGGCTGATCCATCGGCTTTGTTGAAGCAAGTCGTCCCAGCTCTTTTTGGACAATCTGCGTAGCCTGCGCATTTTTCTTAGTCATTTTCAGCATCAGATTTTTCGTCAGCTTGTCATTGTAAGACCAACACATTTCCTGCGGCTCCCAGCGCATAAGATCATTAGCAAACACTGAATTTCTATCCTCTTCGTAAAAGATTTCTGATATTCGCGCCAGCCGCTTCTTCCCGTTCGGAACACTCTCCAAAATAAACACTAGCTCGCATGATTTCAGCGCAGAGATCAAATGCCCCTTAAGACTCCCGCCAATTCTTGTCGACACAGCAAACGCACCTTGATAAGGAATGTCCTCCGAATCCACGGTGTGGAAGGTTCCGGTAATCCCGTCGTATCCTTTTTCCCCACTCCACAAATAAAATTCCCACTCGTTATAACGCATCTCTGTCATATACAAAATATTTGGGTCATGCCGCAGCGACTCTACTCCCACCTCCATCAGTTCCTCATTCGCAGCTTGAATTGGAATAATCCGATGGCCTTTAATTTGATACGGTAAAATGGATTCCGGATGTTTCTCTATCATCACTACTCCCATGCAGGATGAAGAGCCAAGTAGTTGCTCACCAACGATCGTATTGGCAAAGGTTGTTTTTCCTGACCCTACAGCACCTGCAATAATGGTATTGCGAAACGTGGACGATAAAGCACGAATGAACTCAACCGCCTCTGCAGGAATACATTCCGTACCCGCTTGATCCTCCAAATCCAGGAATTCTACAACCTGTCGCCGCAGTGATATCGTAGTAAAACCCTCCCAGACCCTAGGTGATACCCAAATCGCAAGCCGAATAAATCTACCTGGCCAGAGCGGATCATCCATTTTGAACTCCACCGAAGGATTATCCTTGTTCAGCTTTTTATTGGGATCACTTTTTAGTAAGGAACGCTTCAGCTGCTCCACCCGATCCAGTGAAGGCATCTCATACGGATAAGCTATAAATTCACCTTTATAGTTATAAAAAATTTGCTTCCCAATCATTTGTAATCCAGTTGACTCGCTGTATGCACGATCAGTAAACCAACGATACGCTGGCCCAAAGCCCTTCCACTCGTGATACAGCGCCTCTGCCGCCGTTCGGTACGCTTCTGGAACCTTTCCAGTAAAAGGTGTTTTTCGTAAGTACTTCTCAATCTCATTCATAAAAAAACTAACTGCCTGCGGATCGCCAATCAAAGCCTTTGCATTTAGCTCGAAGTAAGCGTCATCCTCACGTTCTAATCCTTCGTTCATCTCGGTCTTCATTTTTTGTAAAAAAGCATAAAAATCTTCCTTGCCCGGTTTGCTAGTGCGTAACACGCTTTGTTTTAGAGAAAAGAGTGGACGACTCGCGAGAGTTTCAATCATAGAAATATCCCTTTCTTTTTGGCCTCTGGCGCTAATCCCATCGACACCAATAGAGAATGTACCTTATCATCCACATGCTGCAGCTCTTTTTTGCCTAGAGGCAAGCTTTCCTGCAAGGGCTGGTAATACGGTAACTCCAGCAAGATTTCAGTACCAAATCTAAGGGCCATATTTTTGGACGAAGATATTTCCTCCACATTACTGCGGTTAATGATCAGCTGGAAATCATGCGGACGCAGATCTATATGCCCCGTAAGCTCGAAAAGAGGTTCTAATCTGTATTCATGTTTAGGATGAGTGACAATCATGCGTAACGACGACTTTTGCATACCGACATACCACGCAGCACTCTCGGGAATTGAACCGAAATCAGCAATAACCACATCTGCATTTGCTCCAGCTCTAGCCAAGAAATATTCGATCTCCTCCTCCAGATAATCCTGAACACTTAAGTAGTCGTAATTTCCCGGTAGATACAAATAGCCATCCTGTCTAATCAATTGCTGGAAATCTTCATCATGAATCATCTTCCCTGTAAGCTTGGGGCGCAGTTTGTCTAGACTGATCGTAGCTTTGCGCTCATACCCGGGATCATATAGATCCAAACCAAGTACAAGAACACGTAGACCTGCCGCAGCAATTCGTCTTGCAAACAGCTTCGCCACACTTGTGCAACCAATGCCTGGACCTGAGCCAAAAAAACCAACCAAATTGCTCCGTTCCTCCCCATCCTCTTCCAGGATAAAACGAATCTTCTCTATCACTGCTGACGAGGTAGAACGAGGAGGAATAAAATATAGACCTAAGCTTTCACATAACATATGCACAGCTTGATAGCCCCGAATTCCCTTTTGCAGATATAAATACAGGATCATAGAGCTTGGATATTTGTATCGCAGCTCGCTAAGCGCTTGAACAGGTACCTGGTCACTAGTAACCATTAACATATGACCTTCGGTATGCGCCGGATCGGGATACACGTTTTGTGTAACTACATTAAATCCCGCGTTTTTGATATCATTAATCGTTAACTGATCTATGCCCAGACTAAATATTTTCAAGGCAATCTCCCCCTACTCTACCCGTACGATCCACAGCATTTTGCCCTGCTCCAAAAATTTCCCTAGCCTTTGACCCTCATTTTTCTTCAGCTTCAATTCTGGTGTCGCCACCTTGCCAGTAGAAGTGAATCGGTTATTGTTGTTACCTTTCTCAGAATCCTGCACATCATTATTGTCTTCTGTTCGCACATAGTTCACGGTAACTCCAGATAAGAAGATCTCTTTAGCAGGATCGCTAAGCCAGCTTTGTTCTTTCACCTGCTCCTCGTTTTCTTTTTCCCCTGTATTTGAAACGAGCGCCTCTCGCTGCTTCTCTCGATCACCTTCTACAAGATAAATGTCTACCTTATCCCGGCTTCGCAACGAACCATTAATGGCATAGATGGCCTCCTTCGGAATAGGAAATATACCTTCATCCCGCAAAGGCTCTAAATCACTAACATCCACCAGTGATGCTGTCAAAATACTACCGTTAGTCAGATTCACATTCGTAATTTTGTGCTCCACTTGTGCGATTTCCGTAATTACACCAGAGGGTATATCCTTGGTCTGAACAGAATCCAGATACAAATCACTTGCTTTCAGCTCATAATTTTTAGGTAGAGACTCCCCAGCTCCCACCTTAACTTTGACCACGGTTTGGGAAAGCACGTAGGGCTTGAAATAGAGATCATAACCTAGCAATCCCCCGAATCCAGTAATCAAAATGAGACTTGCGAAGAAATAATTACGTTTTAACAAACGTCCCCGCTGTAACGACAAACCTTCCACCTCCTTAACTACATGATTTTTGAGAACGACAAAAAGCACCTTGGCATAAATAGCCAAGCTGCTGGTAAAATGCTTTTTTACCTCATAGAGATTTAGAGAACTATTAAATTAAAGGGTTCCGGTGAAAGCCCTCGGGCATAATCGTTGCTTTCACCGGAGAATACCTTTATTTAAATACTACAGTTTTATTCTGATGGACGAGAATCCGGTCCTCGATATGCCATTTCACCGCACGAGCCAGAACAACACGTTCAATGGTACGTCCAATCCGTTTCAGCTCAATAACATCATCACTGTGGCTTACCCGCTGTACATCCTGTTCAATAATCGGTCCACCGTCTAGTTCTTCAGTAACATAGTGAGCAGTTGCCCCGATAATTTTCACCCCACGTTGATACGCTTGGGCGTATGGATTGCCGCCAATAAAGGCAGGCAGGAAAGAGTGATGAATATTAATAATCTGATGGCGATAATGCTCAATAAAGGACGGCGAAATAATCTGCATATACCGTGCCAATATAATAACATCGATATCGTCTCCGATGACCTCTAACTGGCGTTTTTCTGCTTCAGCCTTAGTATCCGCTGTGACTGGAATATGATGAAATGGAATGCCAAACGACTCGACATAAGATTTCATATCCAAATGGTTACTAACGACGAGGGCAATATCGGCATCGAGATCGCCCGCTTGCCACTGCCAGAGCAGTTCAACAAGACAATGGTCTTCTTTAGAGACGAATATGGCAAGTTTCTTCTTATGACGAACATTAAAGATCTTCCAGTCCATCTTAAAACGCTCCGCCACTCCGCCAAATTGAGAGCGAATCTCTTCCAGACGATCGCCTAATTCAGGTAGGTCAAACTCGACTCTCATAAAGAACATTCCACCATCTGGATCCATCGTATACTGATCTGACTGCACAATATTTGCGCCATGCTGATACAGAAAGTGTGATACAGCCGCCACAATTCCCGGTCCGTCAGGACAGGAAATGAGCATACGTGCCCGGTTGGAATAATGCTCGACACCTGACGAATTGTTTCTTTTTACGTGTAATTCCATGACCCTCTTCCCATCCTCTCATCTACATACGCAATCTGAAGTATAGCTTAAGCGTTCACGAGCACTTATTTGCCTGCTAACCAAGCAATTAAGCGATGATTAATAGCTTCCTCGCTTAGCTGCGGGAACAGCTGGGCAGCGACAACTTCATCGTATAGACGCTCCAGTGGTTCACGTGGATCAGCTTTTTTAGCTTTGGCATCGTTCTTCAGCAGCTCCCAGACATTAAGTACATATTGACGGGAATCGATCTCCTGCTTGGCAAAAAATTCACGTAATGTTTCAACATCCTGCACGAATTCCGCTCCAAACCGTTCAGCTACATTACCACGCAGCAAAGCGATCTCCACCTCATACATCGGACGTTGTGTCTTAGCATCTTTACCAATCCATGGGGTCTCCAGAATGAAAGGCAGACCTTCCAGCTTTTCATGGTGTACGATTTTGTTAATCGTATCAAAGCCAATCCAACCCGAGCCAATTGGAGTGTGACGGTCTTTGCGAGCGCCACATGGATTTTTACTGTCATTAATGTGGATTACACCAAGACGGTTCAATCCGATAGTCTCATCAAATTTGTTGAGAACACCGTCCAAATCATTAACGATATCATAGCCAGCATCATGAATGTGGCAAGTATCAAGACAGACCGACAGACGTTCGTTATGTTCGACCTTAGCAATAATAGAAGCGATTTCTTCAAAACTGCGGCCGATCTCTGTTCCCTTACCAGCCATAGTTTCTAAAGCGATATGCACTTCCGTTTCGTTCGTGCCTCCAAGCACCTCATTCAGACCATCTGCAATCCGCTGAATACCATATTCAGCATCTTTATCAGTGAACGCACCTGGATGTAATACAATATGCTTGACCTCAAGTGCATGGGTACGGCGAATTTCCTCTTGCAGGAAATCAACAGCCAGTTGATACGTATTCTCTTTATAGGAAGCGAGATTAATAATGTAAGGTGCATGGACAACAATCTCCTCTACACCATTCTCTTTCATAACCTGCTTCCCTTCGTTGGGATACATGGCATCAATCGGCTTGCGGCGCGTATTCTGCGGCGCTCCTGTATATATCATAAACGAGCTGGAACCATACTCATTTGCTTCATTTGCTGCGGTCAAAAGACCCTTGTCCGAGCAAGACACGTGTGAACCTATTTTCAGCATACTTCTTCCCTCTTTCCTTCACGAATTAACCCCTATTCTACCGTGATCGGAAAAATAAATCTAGACGAGGCCAATATGCCGGGTTCTGCTTCGCAAAACTTTGGAAATAAGCTATACTTTAATATGAGAATAATTCGTGTGAGAATCCTCATTGCCAAAAGGTGGTGTATGCATGTTTATCCAATCAGGACTTGGTTTATTATCCACACCGAGCAATTGGTTTATGAACTCTATCGCTTTCTGGACATTTATGCTGCTTGGTTCCATGTGTATCGGCGGTTTTTTTATGTTCCGCAAATTCCTAAAGGTCCTGCCCAAAGCTGATGGAAAGTCAAAGCTAGACTGGCAAAATTACTGGGTGGAACGTAGCCGCCCGCTCTGGAGTGACGAAACAAAGGCCTTTTTGGACCAGCTTGTTCAACCTGTACCTGGGCCATTTCGTGATATTGCGAAGCATTCTATTGCTGCCGAGATCGGAAAAATCGCAGTCGAGAGCAATGCAAAAGAAGTTACTCGCGATCACTGCATTAAAGGTTACATAGTTGCCACACCGCGGCGCGATAACCGTTTTCTTGTCAATTTTCTCGAAAAGAATAAAATCGATTACTCTGCTTACCAGCATTTGTTTAAGTAATTTTTAATGAATTGTACGATTTAGAACGGAGGCCCTCCTTTGAAATATGTGATATGTGGCGGCACCGGTTTTATAGGTAGCGAACTAGCAAAATACTGGCTGCAAGCAGGTAATGAAGTTGCTATTGTAGGTCGGAATTTACCAAAAGACGCAACAACAATTCATCCTAAGCTGAGTTACCACACCTGGGACAGTCTAAGTTCTAATCCCGCTCCAGTGGAAAATGCAGCTGCCCTAATTAATCTCGCCGGAGCTTCCCTTAGCCAGCGCTGGAGTCCAAGTCGCAAAAAAGCGATTATGCAGTCCCGACTTGCAACCGTTTCCGCAGCAGCTAAGTTAGTAGATCAAATGAAGCAAAAGCCTTCCGTAATCATTCAGGCTTCCGCCGTGGCGATTTACGGTACCTCTTTAGAGGATACTTTTAATGAGTCCTCACCAGCCCAGGTCATGGATTTCCCTTCAGAAGTAGTTAAGACATGGGAAGAGGCTTCAGATGAAACCTACCATGATATCCGCGTGGTCAAGCTGCGTACCGGAGTTGTGCTCGGCAATGAGAGCGGAGCATTCCCCAAAATGAAGCTGCCTTATTTATTAGGTTTTGGCGGAAACATTGGCTCTGGAAAGCAGTGGCTCTCTTGGATCCATCTGACGGATATCATCCGTCTAATTGATTTCTGTACGCAAAATCCAACGATTAACGGACCTGTTAATGCGACTGCTCCACATCCGGTAACGAACGAAGAGTTCGGCAGAACGATCGGCACAGTCTACAAACGGCCACATTGGTTCCCTTTACCAGCCTTCCTGTTAAAAACAGCAGCCGGAGAATTATCCGAAATCTTACTTAAAGGTCAGCGCGTCCTGCCCGCAGCGGCATTAAATCATGGCTTTGACTTTACCTTCCCTACACTTCAAGTCGCTTTAGAAGATTTGAAAAAACAAAAATTGTAGAGCCACATTCATCGTTAGAACTCACCTTCATACTGTATGAAATGTGTAGCTTCCTTTTATAATTTTAAATGTGGTCCCCTCTGTTAGTGGATACTCTTTATACGGGACCATGGCTTCACCTTGAAAAAGCGTTCCATTTCTGGAGTCAAGATCCTTCAGAATATATCCGCTGGTGCTTCTAGATATCTCAGCGTGTACTCTAGAGGCGCCTTCTGATCTTTCCACATATTGAGCCACCTCTGCCGATCGGCCGATAATGAAGCTAGTTCGATTTAACTCGATCATCTCTGCCTCTTCGCCCTCCTCACCGCTTCTTTGGAGATAAGGAATACTCCGATCCAGCTTTTCGATTTGTCGTCCTTGCTCAGGCGGTTTCTCCTGTGATAATAAGGTTGTTGGAGCTATTGCTTCTGGTGCTTTAACAGAACTTTGTTCCTCTGCTAGTGATTCATAACGTGTCGCCGGAACGCTAGCTGCTGAATCCGAGGATTGCGGAGTTATCTTTGGAATTGTTGCTGGAGAACGCGTAGAAGTCACAGGGTTCCTGCCAAAATTCCACTCCAATTCTTTTCGACTCGGATTACAGTTAGTATCTTCAGAATCCTCACCCAGGCCATCAACATCTTCTTTACCAACCTTTAGCCTTCCGCTCCAAACCATCCAGCTTAAAACAGCCAATACAATCGTCACAACTCCACAGACGGCAAGCCATAACGGCTTGGGACTATCCAAATATAGAAACTTCCACAGTAGTGCATCGCCTAATAGAAACCCTAGCACTATATAGGTTCTTGAGCTTGAGGCTTGTGGATTCGTTACCTGCTCATCCTCCAAGCTTAGAGACAGGCTCTCCTCCTCTTTTATCTTAAGATTAGGATAGCTGCTGATCCAAGGAGTAGCAGTCGGCTGCAGCTCCAATTCCTTATCTTCGCGATGCTCATATATTTTTCTTAATGGTGGAGCTGCTGCCTCTTTCACTAGATATTCTTTTACACCTTCATGAAGCTGTCTTTCAGGTGTAACGGGCTCTCTTTCTGTCAGCAACTCTGATAAAAGAATCTTTAAGCCAGCTGGAGTAAATCCCTCTTCACTGCAATATTGCAATAGTCTTTGCACACCACTGCCAGTAAGCTCTGTGATAGATGCCATTAACACCATAATCAGTGTCTTGAGTGACTCTCCAAGCTTTGAAACAGACTTACTCTCCTGAATGGGTATGTAGGTTAGGTATACTTTACCGCTCTGTAACGACCCTTCAATAAAAATGTAATCTGTATGCAAAGCATACTGTTCCGCCCGCAGCATATATAACCTGCCATCTTCCATGCCTTGGGCAATTTGCAGCAATAACCCGTAAAACGAGTTCATACTTAGCTTCTCTCCTTTGAGTAGATGACTAAGCATTTTTTTGCGTAAAACAGCGTATTCCATAGTAACCTTCATATCTATTTCTCTAAGTAACAGCCTCAAATGATGAGGAATGTCGGTGTTCATCAGCATGCGTGCCTGAATCAAATTAAGCTTCTCCGCAGGTATTCCTTCGGGTTCACCAAGGATCATATATATACCATCCTGTTGTATAAAATCATGGGTTAATCCGAACAACAAACATCAGCTCCCGAACTAAAAGTATAGATAAGCGCATATGGAACCAGGGATAACAGCCAGCATGAAAGGGAATTTCAACAGTTCACTATCGTTATTTTTTAATAGAAACGGACTCTTCCATAAAATGAATCCAGAAATTCTGCTGATGATCTTACGCGAACGACTGATCGCCTCCCGTCTCTTTAAAACAATTAGCCAGCCTATTAAAGCTCCAAATAGTACGGAGTACATCACGACTTGCAGCGTAAAAAACATCCCTGTCCACGCGCCGATTCCAGCAAAAAGCTTAACATCCCCCGCGCCAACCGCCCCTATTAAATGCATGATCAGAAGGACTGTAAATCCTACAGCAGCTCCCCCGAAAGCCCTCAGCAGTCCATGCCAGCTATTTATCACCCCTTGTGCGAGCAGACCAGTGAAAAAGCCTGACAAGGTGATCCAGTTTGGTATTCTCATCGACTTTAAATCTGTAATAAGTGCCGCTGCTAAAAACGGTAGACATCCCCAAAATGCCCACTCTGCCATTTATTACACTCCTTTTTCCACCCTTTCACTTCACTACTGTGAACATAACCTCAACAGATCTACCGTCATCCAGTTGTATAACAAACGGCCACGAGCCCGGTGTGGTATTTACGCCAATTTTCCATTCCCACTCGATATATCCATCTGCATCCGCTTGTTTCCAGCCTAAATATTTGGCAGTACTGCCCCCGCTCTTATAAAAGACTGACAAGCTGGCAGAAGCATCCGGCGGTATTCTGGCACGAACCTTGCCTTGCTTATTCGCTACAGCCGGGTTCGGCTTTTCTAAGATTTCAATGAATTCTTCTGGTTGGCCAGTACCGTTCCCCTCCTTGGTTGTGCCTTCTCCTGTATCCCCGATCCAGAGACGTTCAACAGCACTTGCTTCTAATACAATACTTTGGTTTAGAAAGGGGACTTTCATCGGCAGCTTATAACTAACCACTAGCCCAAGGTATGGACAAGTACCCTCTTTTAGCTCCGGCACCATAACATTGGATACATGAATTCGCTCATAATCCAGTAAATCTGATGTCAGGTATGGTTTCAATAAAGGTTTGATCGCAAGATCAAGTACACTTTCACTGGTCTCTGCCTGAAGCTTCTGCAACGGTCCCTCACCACTTTCTAAAGCGGACATAACCCACTCATTTAACGGATTGGGTAAAGACTCAGCATAACTATTGCCCCAATCAGTAAGTGACAAGCGAGGAATAGTCCAATTCAGGCCAGCAGAATGATCACTGTCATCCCACCCTGAATCATCACTTACTTCGCTGGATGTTCCCCATTTCTGCACCGCCAAAGCCGCAGGATACATATGAGTTGAAATAGACTTTACAGTGTCTGATGCTGTACTTTGCAAAGCTGTCGAATACAAGGTCATCTGTACGATAGATATCAGGAACAGGACGAATAGCAGGAAGAACGGAAGAATCATCGCCGCTTCTACTACCATGCTACCTTCTTCCTTGTCCTCCCCTCTGATTCCATACCCATCCCCCATCTCCTTACCAACCTCCCGCTAATAAGAATAATCAGCTTTTACTGCCCTCAGATACTTATTTCCTTGTACATCTCCCGGAAAACCAGCAGTATAATTCAACATTTTAACTACACCTGGCAGAAACCATAACTGCATTTGGAGCTTAATGTCCGATGATACATAGGTGTTTCTTTCCTCTGGATTTATTCCTGTGTTCAGTTGAATCAGAGCCAGCATCCGCGACAGCTGCACTTCCCCGCCTCCATGCATTATCATGAACAGTCGCAGATGATCACGGTAAGTCAGCTGCGCCGGCATATATTTAGATAAAGGAATCGCATCCTTCTCACAAAGCTGCAACATATCCTGAATGGCATGCTGGATTCCATACAACAGTGCCGCCGCTAGAACAGCCAGTGGATTTCCCAAGGTTGCCTTCTCTATAAAACCTTCCATCGTGCGAATGGACAACCTCATCGCGAATATTTCGGCATAGGCTGCAGCCACATTACCCGCGGGATTATGAAATCCGTATAAAATGTATTCCAGCTCCTGAGCGCGAGGATCAAGCTGATCTGTGAGCTCACTAGTGTCTTCCAGAGAATTCAGTGCCAGACTAGCTAACTTTGAAACATCAAAATGCTGAAAATAAAGCGCGGAATACTCCGTTTGAAAAAGCCTGTCTCTAGCGCCCCCCATAATGCCACTCATTGCTGCATAAATCCCGTCAATATCCTTCATCGCCGAACTTCCAGCAGCATAGGGATCTGAGGATACTTCAGATTTATCAGAGGATTGAGACTCCAATCCGTTGTTAAATGAAACATTGTCCTCATAAAATTGATGAAGGATTTGATAACGTTCCATCGAAGCTGCCGCTCCGCTACCTAGCATTCTAATCTTGTCCAGCAGTGCTCTAACCTCGCCCAGCTTGGATTTAGCTTCCCACTCTACTTGCTTACGTGCTTTATCCGAGCTGCGATGCTGTTCAAGAAAAGCCAAATCACTAGCGATTACACTTCCCTTCTTACCGTATTTTTTATAATAGTTGTCCACTACATGCGAAGCCCCTAGAACAGAGGAAATCATTTGGTAGGAATCGCCGTTGACTCCCAAAGCTTCCTGCAGCTCTGCTGACAATCCTGTTACCGTCGGTTCAATGGATTCGTACACACTTTGCTGCATAAATAAACTATTCTCCATACTACTAATGTCAGCCGAAGAGAGGATCAAGGCATCTTCCTGTTCATGCAGCTTTTTAAGTGGCTCAGCACTTATTTCCCCTGAACTTCCCGGAATATCCCAGTCTTTAGCAGGATCGTCCGCCAGATTTACGCCACTTATTCGGGAAGCTGCCAAAACATCTCTCATCTCGTCATTCAATTGCTGCGCCTTGTTTAACGCATCCTTCGCTTCCTCCATTGATTGTCCATGTTCTTCACGAAAGGTTGTTAATAAGGCTGGGAGCCGCGATAACATTTCTGAAGTTCGGCTCTGATAAAGTGCCAACTGATAAGTGTACTTTGCAGGCTTTTTACTATCACGATACAGATCGTCGTAATATTTCCCGAGATAGTCACTATACTGTGCTGGTATATCCGCGGCTGCTTGCATGCTTCCGAGCGAATGGGCCGAGATAGAATCCCCGGGCGGATTCATAATCCATAGCAGTATTCTTCTTCCACTCTCCGACGCTTGGCTTCTCCGCTCTAACATTAGATCCAAATTCTCTTCACGTTCATCATATAAAGGTTGCAGCTTACTAAGTAATTCGGTAGCTCTTGAGGCCTCTGCCATTACGCCTGACAGCGGTTTGAATTTACCTGCCAGCTCCAAGGCGAAATCTACCGGAGCCTTATACTTCATCTCTTCCAGTATTTGATGACGAAAAACATCATAACTTCCCAGCGGCCGGCTCCATTCCAAGGAGGAGGATTCCAGTGCAAAGGGTAAGAGATTGAACGTATCCCCCCGCCCACTTTTATGCAAATTTTCGTTGAGCACTTTGGACAGCAGCATATCTCCATTGCTATCACCAAATGCAAACAAACCGTACTTCTCTCGTAATTCAACATGATATGAAGACATAACAGAGCGGACACTGGCTCTCGCTAATCGTTCCTCCTGAACGTTGAACGCAGCAATTCGCGCATAATCAATCAGCACAGCAGTAAAAAGAAAGACGAAAGCCAGCACCATGATTAGAAAAATTGTAACTGAGCCTTCTGTTTTGCCCTTAGCAGGACAACCGGTAAATTTACTTTTCATTAAAACCCCCTCCCTTGAGCAGAGATTTTACTTATCCTGAAGCTTGGTCAGCATAGCAGAAGCATCCTTCTTATCCATGTAAACTGCTGATCCACTGCCCTCAGGGCCCCCTTTAAATTTAGCTCCGAAATAACGCATCAGGTCGACCGTACGAATAAACTCAACAGGCTCAACAATGATAGACTGGGCTTCAACAGTTGGTTTAGCCTCATCCGATAGAACCTTATCAAGCACAGGTAAGCTCAGTAGACGGTTTAACTCAGCACTTACTCTCCGTCCTGTAAGGCTGTGAGCATAACGCATAGTTCCTGGCATATTGTCCGGAATCATGGTAGACGAATGGCCCAGTTTAAGCACTGGCAAATCACCCTTATCTGATACTTCACCGGGCAACTCTATTGTCACGCCAGCACTGCCAGCTTCTGCACCGAATAATGAGGCTAGCAAGGCATCATCCCCAATTCTCCAATAAAGGGAGTCATACTCACCAGCCATGTAAGAACCAGAGACCTCCTTGTGACTGTTGTCCCAGTTGTAAGCCGCCCGCTCAGTAGCTCCTGAGGCCACTTGCAACAGCATGGACTTCTGATAGCTATACAAGCAAAAAAACAAAAGAAGCATCGTAATAAACATGACGATCGGCAACAGAAGTGAAGCTTCAATGGTAAAGCTGCCTTGATCACCCTTAAGCTTGTTCAATCGAATACTTCCTGGCTCTTTTCACCCGCCGTTTTAATTAAGGCTTCTACTACCTCTTGAATTTTGTCCTTAAACAAAAGAACAACCGCAATCAAGACAGCAATAATCAAAATCATCTCCAAAGTTCCTAAACCTTCCTCGTCTTCCCAAAAGTTCTTCATACTGTCCAACATTGTTGATACCATCAGCTTCAGCCTCCTACATTTTTAACATCAAAAATGCTGGCGTTCCCACCAGTACAATTACTATTAAAAAGATAACTACCATCGGGAAAACTAATTTGGAGGATGCCTGCTCTCCGCGCGTCCGGCTAAGTGCCTTTCGTTTATCCCACAGCATCCGCGACAGATCACGTAGCGATAGCACAAAATCCGCTCCGCCTCTGCGATAATTCAGCAGAACTGTCGTTGTGAATACCGATATCTCCTGCACAGCGCATCTCTTGCTGAAATTTTCAAACGCCTGCTGGAAGGAATATCCGCCCTCCCATTCACTAGTCATAATCATTAGCTCCTTATACAGAGGATGATTCGTATCCCCCCGGTGGCTTTCCACACAGCGAATAATAGCTCGTTGCACGGTCTCTCCTGCGCCAACCAACAACACAATACTGTTCAGCAGCTCTGGCAATTCGAGCATAATACTCTGCTCCCTTACCCTCACCTTTTTGTGCAGATCACTGACCATAGCGGTTGGTAGAGCAATTGCCAAAAAAGCACCCAATATCATACCTGCCTGTTCGCCACTAAATGCTGTGATCAAGCTTCCACCTACAAGCAACAGCCAGCTGTAACTTATCATCTCACCCATGAACAGCAGGGTCCGCTCTGCGCTATAACGCATCCCATAACTGCGCTGTAGAGAACGCTGAATTCTGAACAGCAGTGAGGGAAACCGACTGGCGATACCACTCTTCTCAATAAGCAGTAATAACGGTTCGCCTAACTTCCGAAGCCGTAATCCTTCCATAGGAAGACTGCGTAACGCGACATATCTGTTGCCGCATTGAATTCGCAGTAGAACCCAGACTATCAGCAAAATAACAGTAACCACCGCACATAGCCAGCGCATGTTTTCACCCCCTTCACAGTGGAATGTCCATTATTTTAGTAGTCCAGAGATAACATAGGAATAAAGCAACAAGCGCTATTGTCGATATGGCTATACCCGCTCCTGTATACATAGGTTGCATATATTCTCCAGCCGTCAAACTCATAAACATCACCATGATCAGCGGAGATATCAGCAGTGCCTTAGCCTCAAATTTCTTCTGAGCAATACTTACAGCAATATCCTGCTGAATATCCAGCTTCTCACCGATAATCGTTGATGTACGGCGCACCACTTCTACAAGATCACCACCAGTACGTTTACAGACCGAGAACACATCCGCGAATCGCTCGATGTCCTCCATTCCCGCTCTTTCACTAAAGTTCCGCAGCGCTTCTTCCACAGGCTGTCCATATTCCATGCGTGCACAGATAATGTTTAACTCGGAGATCATATCACTGCTTCCCTCCGGGTCGAGCATACGTAAATCCTGAACCGCCTCTCGGAATGCATTCTCCACCGAACGCCCAGCTGAAAGGGAGGAAGAAAGCGAAAATAACGTCTGCTTAAATTGTAAATTCAGTGCATTTCGACGTCTTTTCAGCAAATAGTTACGCAGCATACGCGGGGCATAAGCTCCGCATGGCATAAGCAGCAACGACAGCAGCCAATGATGATAAAAAAGATATCCAATTCCATACATCAGCAGTCCACCTGCAGTAAGGGTCAGAATCCTCTGCAGCAAGGTCAATTCGTATACCTTATAATCTGGCAACAAAGAAGGACCATCAGGATCCGCTTCTACAGGCTTTGCAGCAACAAATTTAAACTTAAGCATGACCTCCCCCCTTCTGGAATTTTGAATCTCTATTGAGCCAATGGATAGGAGGTTACGCCAGCCATCCTAAGCTTCGTTGTATGCAACAATGGATTACCACAGGGAAGCAGCCCCCCTTGCACCCGTCCCTCTCGTTCACCAGCTTCTTGAAATTCATATAAAGGATTCAAGATTACTTCCCCGTCTTTCAGCCCCGCAACCTCACTGATCTCCATCACCCGCCTGGAACGATCACGGAGACGTGATAAGTGTACGAAGATATCAATTGCCGATGAAATTTGCTGGCGAACAACAGCTACCGGAAGCTCCGCAGCACTCAGCACCATCGTCTCCAGTCGACTGACCATATCGTGTGCGCTGTTACTATGGCCCGAAGACAAGCTTCCATCGTGTCCGGTGTTCATCGCCTGCAGCATATCGAGACATTCCGCTCCCCGTACCTCCCCCACAACAATCCGGTTTGGGCGCATTCGCAGGGAAGTACGAATCAAATCCCGGATGGAAATCTCCCCTCTACCTTCCGTGTTGGCATTTCTGGTCTCCAGTGAAACAAGGTTCGGCACCGTAACAATCTGGAGTTCAGCGGAATCCTCTATCGTAATGACCCTCTCCTGTGGGGGGATATACTGAGATAACGCATTAAGAAATGTGGTCTTCCCAGAGCCGGTCCCGCCACTAATAAAAATATTGTATTTAGCAGCCACTAAGATTTGCAGCAGCTCTGCGGCTTCCAAGCTTAAGGCTTCACGACGGACTAAATCCTGCATCGTCATCGGTGTTTCAGGGAATTTACGAATGGTCATCGCCGGGCCCTTCAGAGCTACTGGCGGAAGCACGATATTTACACGCGATCCGTCTTTTAGCCGAGCGTCAACGATAGGAGAAGAGTCATTTACAACCCTGTTCACACCGGATACAACCGTCTGGATAATATCCTCTAACCTGCTGCTGGACTCAAATTCCAAATGAAGGCGACGAATCTGACCCTCCTCTTCTACAAAAATCTCAGTATGGCTGTTAATCATAATCTCAGTGATCGACGGATTATCCACTAAGGGCTGAAGCACATCCAACCCTCGAAAAGAATCGAACAATCTCTTCACGAGCTCATGTTTCTCCTGTGCTGTTAAATAACGCAGATTTTCGCTGTCCAAAATTGTCCTTTCAATATATTGGGTGAGTTCACGATTTCCAACTGCAGAAGTAACATCTAATCCTGCCCGGATGTCACTACGAAGTGCCTTAAACATTTCCTCATTCATGTAAACCCTTACCAGTGAATACTTGCGGAAGCGACGGTTCTATAATCTGCTTGCACAGCTGTAAGATCTCCCTTTGGAATTGTGGTGAGTTCAGAAAAAGCTCCTCACGATGCTGCAGTGTCCAAGATGGGATATATGGAAGTACACCTTCAACGATTATCCCTTCGGGAGGTGCCCACACCTCCAAACCATCTGCAGCAAAATTCACTGCAAATCTACTTTTATCCATCACTTGGGAGGGCATACCAGAATTAGGAGCATTACAATGGGATAGCCATCTCATGGTCTTATGAATGCTTACCTCATCATTTCTAACTACCCACAATAGAATTCCGCATTTATGTAACACAGCTTTGGCACGTTCTTCTTCAATACTGCCGGTATCTACAATCACTACGTCAAAATTCCTTTCGGCAACCAACAGCCCCAATAAATCTAGCGTATCCTGCGTAGTCATCTGCAGCATTTCTTTTACATTAATAATTGGCCTAAATGCAGCGCTTCGAAGGTGATCATACCTGATGACGTATTGTCCCAAATCAATCGTATCGGCTCCGCCCTTATCTCGACTAGCTTTGATTTCATAAAGGAGCCGCTCTAGTCCAGGCGTATCCCCTGCAGGGGGGCGCAAAAATAATCCACTGCTGTCCACACTTTCAAGATTCAAATAAAATACCGAAAGCCCCATTTCACCTAGCTGCTTAGCCATATTCATAGCTACTGTGGTTTTGCCCGTGTTCCCGCTTGAGGAGACGATACCGAGCAGCAGCGTTTCATCTAATACAGAGGAACCTCTAGCTCGTTTCACTTCACATAGCTGAAGAAATGCTCCCAGCAGAGAAGGCAGCGCCTGATACTTCGCAATCATAATGCCTCCAGCCAAGCTCTTAGAACTCCTGCTAAGATAAGCACCCTCCTCACTCAAAACTGCCCAAGGCACCTTATTTCTTCCCTCCACAAGCCAAGCCTCGATAAAAGTAACGTCACCTACAACAGCATCCGGCATATCCTCTCCCCTCATAAATTCGATAAAAGCATCCAGCCGGCTAAAAGCCGTAATTCGCAGCATTTCTCCATACTCACTATGATGAAGATAGTGTAGCAATGGTTCGATATATTGGCTTTCACGCACTGCGAGTACAATCCTTGCCGCCATAAAACCTCTCTCCTTTCGTAAGAAATTTATAAATATTATCAAAAAAAAGACAGCAAAAAAGCACCGACAATAACCGTGGATACGGTACATTGAACGGTGCTTCCGTTACTATCCCTTTAATTTACAGCTATAGTAGCATATATATAAGAAGGCAGCAATAAGTTTTTTCGCACATCAAGTGGTTTTTAGACTCTCATCGTATCTTCGCGCCAATTCTTGATGGCAGACCGGATATCGGCAGGACTAAGCTTTTCCTTCACCGCCCGCTGACATAGTGCCGGAAACTCTTCATCTCCTGCATACCGAAGCGCAATAATCTGAGCTAATTCAAGCTCTGGATTTAATGCTTCACCTGTCAATCGGAAATACCGGAACTGCTCCTCCACCCTCACTACTCGATCCTGATTTTTTGTCGCATAAATTCGAATTCGAGTAATCGCAAATAACAGGCATAGAGATAAACCAAATAATAGCAAGGGCACTGTTAAAGCACCATCATCACGTAACACCTGAACGACATAAATTCCCGACCATACAAATATAATCAGCGCAAGCGGCATAGTTACAAAATGATAAGGCCAATCAAAACGCATAAAACCTTTAGGTTTCCCCTTATTCATAATTCATCTCCATATTTATTTGACTTATATATTACTGAAGCTTGGTCTCTCCAGGTATAGCCACGACAAATGGTTTTCTAGTATCGTCCCAAGTCAGAGACTGTCCTGAAACTTTAGTAGTTCCATCCGCATGAACCATTCCATAAATAATCTGACTTCCCCAAACACTCGTATAAAAAGAGGCATAAGATGGAGCTAGAACAGGTGCTTTACCATATTCCTTCGCAACTGGGTAACCGAATATCGCGGTAAAATCTTTATTTGTAGCCTCTTTGGACATATCCAGATCAGCTTCCCAAACTACTTTTACAATATTATCCTTGATCTCATAATACTTTACGAAATGTCCATACATTATAAAATAACCATCAGATCTGCCTTCAGGAAAATAATACGTCATGGACAATGCTTCATTATCACCCGTCAATTTGGAGGGTTCTCTTTCTTCAACCGGGAATTGCAAAGCAGCTATGCGGGAAACAACTAAGTCATTACTATTATAATTCTGCACAAGTTTAGCATTGGCCCGTTCCTGAACCCAGACTGTATTCGTAGCAGCATCTACTGTTACTCTCGCTCCAAGAGCCTCCGCAATAAATCGCAGGGGTACCGCTACTCTTCCATCCACTATTTTGGCCGATACATCCAATTGTACAGCTTCCGAGTTCTTCCAAGCCGTCCGTGAACCAACCGTAAGCTTAATCTTCATAGAATCTCTAGCAATCGTAGCTTGCTTGGTATTGGCATCCCATTGAATAGAAGTATTCTTGAATCTTTCAAAAGCTTTCAGCGGAACCAGCGTCTTCCCCGACACGATTTGCACACCAACATCCACACTTGAATTGTTCACCATAATACGAAGCTTGGGGGCAGCTGAGGCCGTACCGATCATACTTAAAGATAACAACATGACTATAAAAAGCAGAAGCCCTTTCCGTTTCACTATTCGTTCACCCCTAGTGATAATATGAAAAAACTATACCAATTTATAGTTTCATTATAACATTCTCCCAGATTATGGTTTACAAAAATCTCCGTTTGATCTCTGGGGTAGGGAGCATACACTGCTCATCACGTCCGAACCAACGATAGCGGTTCTTAGCTACATACCGATAAAGGGCATTGCGCAATGGGCGTGGTACTAAGATGAACACGTATGCGGCAGGCCAAGGAAATCTCAATTTACGGGCAATTCTTAGCACAGCGGCCGACTCTGTATAATACACTCCGTTCTCCAGTAAAATCACCGTGTTTAATTGTCCAGGCTGAAGTCCGGACTCTTTCATTAGATTTGCCGCAATTTCATTCTGTAAAGGTGCGAATAGAAATTTAGCCTCGGGGTCACGCGGGATAATGAAACGAACTACCCCCTGGCAAAGATGACACACTCCGTCTATCAATACAATGGACTTATCTTTCATAAGGTTCAGTTCTTCGTTCATGGCTCCCCCTCCGTCTTAAAGGCGTAAATTTCTGCTTTTTTGGGTAAACAAAAACGCGGGATATCCTCCCGCGCCATCAAGTGCCGTTCTTTAATTATTCTGCGATTGCTTTCTCAATCCATTGATCCCCGATCATTTGCCCTTCGAAATCAGCAGTGAATGCCTCCATGCATTTGCAGATGAAATCTTTGCGGCAAATTGGACATGGAGTTTTAAGCAGGCGGCTGATGTTCGTCATTTTCCATTCCGGAAACCGATGATAAAACGCGCGGCACTCCGTTCCATCAGCAAGCTTGATAATGAACTCGTACAATCCTTCCTTATCGTTGCTGCTGGCTTTGGTCACATTCGTAATATTCGGTCTGTAAGACATCTTCATCACCCATTATTTAAATTTTTGGTTGTAAATTGCACACGCAGGCACATTCTCAGATACTTAGACATATTAAAGAATTTTAAGGGTGATGTCAACCAAAGACGCCTAACACGGCAGCTATTTATTACTCTTTTATGATTTACGTCTCTATTTAGCCATTATTTCCATAAAATATATACAGATACATTTAATCAACAATCTTTAATTCAACCTCGATATTACCTCTGGTTGCTTTGGAGTAAGGACAGAATTCGTGAGCCTTCTTCGCCAGTTCCTCTGCTTTGTCATGCTCAATCCCTGGCAGCTTCACATCCATTCTCACAGCTAGTCTAAAGCCTCCATCACTGTCATCCTTCCCAATGGACACATTACAAGTTACCTCCACGTCATGGAGTTTCACGCCCTCTTTACGAGCGATATTCGCTAGTGCACTCTCGTAACACGCTCCATAACCAGCCGAGAATAATTGCTCTGGATTGGTACCAGAACCTCCCGGTCCTCCAAGCTCTTTAGGCATGCTTAGATTATGCTTTAACACGCCATCCGAGGATTCAATGGAGCCTTCACGACCGCCATGGACTGTTGTAGTTGCTGTGTATAATGCTTTCATGAGTCATCTTCTCCTTCATCAAGCTGTATTGGTCATGCTCATACTTTATACTTTAAACAACAGGTATGATTTGAAACGAAGATGAGGAATGATTCATAATACTTTCTTATTTGGCTCCAGACCATAAATAGTGTACAATTAAATTGTTAAAAACTTAAATTAACTATGGAGGTGTCATCCATGAGTATTTATGATTTTGAGGTCAACACTCTTAAGGGTGAAGAGGAATCATTGTCAAAGTACAAAGGTAAAGTACTCCTGGTTGTGAATACTGCCAGCAAATGTGGATTTACTCCCCAGTATAAAGGTCTTCAGGAAGTGTACGAGAAGTTTAAGGACCGCGGGTTCGAAGTATTAGGATTTCCAAGCAATCAATTTGCTGGACAAGAGCCTGGCGAAAGTGATGAAATTGCGGAATACTGTGAGATTAATTATGGGGTAACCTTTCCTATGTTCGAGAAGATTGATGTAAAAGGTGATGAAGCACATCCATTATTCAAATACTTATCTAAGGAAGCCCCTGGTGTCTTAGGCTCAAAAAACGTGAAATGGAACTTTACGAAGTTTCTAGTTGACCAAGATGGCCGTGTTCTAAAACGGTTTGCTCCTAAAACCACTCCACAGCAGATCGAATCCGATATTTCCAAGCTTTTAAAATAATTCTTTAGTAAAAGGATACTCACCACATCACACAGCCCCCCCTGTTGTTATGCGGTAAAGTATCCTTTTCAACTTGAAAGAACGTCATAATATCGCTATATATCAGCACCCTTTAATCTCTTGGAATATTTTATAATATTGTTGGAATATTTTTTCTGGGAGGGATAATCGGTGACTGTTCAACTGCTTGATATACCCGAACTAAATGTTATTGGCTGGGCAAATCTAAACTCATCTGGGGAGCCATACGCGAATCTTTGGGAATATGTTTTTGGCGAGCTGGATATTGATGCAAAATTTGATGCTATACCCACAAAAGTTCAAAGCAGCGGTTGTTATCTCGGTCTATTTCAGAACCGTACATCCGTGCCTAAACTGTGGGAGCATACCGCATGGGATACTGATTTTTTCCTTGGTGTTGAAGTCGAGCAGTTAGATTGTATCCCTGAAGGCCTTGTTCATAAGAAAATTCCTGCGTCTACCTATGCTATATTTACTGCAAACGGTTTCCCTCAGTTGGCTTTTCAACACACCTGGAATTATATACATAATGAATGGCTGCCGGATTCCGGTTATAAGTTCAACCCTGATGGAGTCTTTTACATCCAATACACGGAGAAGTCCGGTCCGGATGATGAAGGATTCGAAGCCAATCTATGCGTGCCGCTTGTAAAGAAGTAGGTTATGTGATTGAGGAATGTACAAAAAAAGAAGCCTTGCATCGCAAGGCCTCTTTCTTCATTCTGTATGCGGTAGAGAGGACTCGAACCTCCACGGGTATACACCCACTACCCCCTCAAGATAGCGTGTCTGCCATTCCACCACTACCGCGCGGTGTGTTAAACATAGAACATAAATTTGTTTGAGGTCAACATTCATTATTATAAATGTACTTTTCTCAAAAGTAAAGATACAGATTTTAAGATTCTTCGTCGACCATTTTCTGTTTACGATATTCAGCAAAAGCTATATATTCCTTGATAAAATTCTTTTCTGCTGGAAGCAATTCATCTACTCGGCTTTCCGATAGCTGAACATCACTCAAATCATAGTCTACGCCGCTCTCTCGTACAGTATCCGGTGTATCTTTGCCGAGAATAAGCCAGTCCAGACTAACATGAAAAAAATCACCGATCTCAATCAGCTTATGTGTTCCTGGAGTAGTCTTCCCCCGCTTCCAATCTCCCATATTACCTGTGCTGATATTTAACTGCTCACAGAATGATTTTTTGGTCAAACCTTTCTGCTTAATCAGGTATTCTATACGTTCGTATATGGTCTGCATCGGTGAATCGCCCTCCATCTAAAAATAAATTACTTATTTACGTAATTTCCTATTGCAAAATAACGTAAATAAGTATATAATTAGTATTGTTATGTATTATCCGATTATATCATATGGCTGGAGTGACGATAAGAGGCGACTCAGGTGACAAGTATCTGTTAGAATACCGTCTGGCCCCCTTTGTTAACTTATCATCCTGAATGATCTCTAGGAGGGAGCGGTGACTTTTGTCAAAATGCTTATCATCTTCCATTATCCATTCACTTGAAGCTTTACCGCACAATGCGGTGGTGATCAACAGTCATGGGATTATCCAGTTCACCAACAGTAGGTGGAAGGCCTTTAGTCATGAATATGGTCTTTCTACTAATAAGAAATGGATTGGTGCGTATTACTCAGAGCTCATGCAAGATGTGATTATCGATCCCGATCAATGGGCCAAGCTTTATGAATCAGTGAAATATATACTCCGCAGAGAGCATCAGGTTTATACTTCCGAATTCTCCATACAAACCGCTAATAAAGGGAAACGAATCTTCCGTTTGGAGATCTATCCATTTCTCTCAGATCCGCACCCAGAAGCCACTTTTATAATTTCACTATATGATGTGGGCCCCTATAAAGAAGAACCTCTTCATCCGGAGATCATAAACCTCCGTTCAACCTTACCATCATCTTTTGAGCTAATCCCAATCTGTGCTTCCTGTAAATGTATTCGTAATCCCAAGGATGAATGGATCACCATTGAACATTTCTTAAAGCATCAGCTTTCTTTGCAATTCACCCATGATATCTGCCCAGACTGCATAAGACAGCTCTATCCCCAGTATGCTGGGGCTTTTAAGAGATGACCTGAGGCCACTGAATTTCACTTCTGATCTTATAAAAAAAAGTAAGAAATCCTCTGCGAACAAAGGGTTTCTTACTTTTTATTTGTATGCGGTAGAGAGGACTCGAACCTCCACGGGTATACACCCACTACCCCCTCAAGATAGCGTGTCTGCCATTCCACCACTACCGCATAATATGACCCGTATGGGATTCGAACCCATGTTACCTCCGTGAAAGGGAGGTGTCTTAACCCCTTGACCAACGGGCCATGCTTTACAAGTTATTTTCTTGTCACAACAAAAATGAGTATATCAAACCATAAGAATTTTGACAAGCCTTTTTTAAAAAAAAGTTTAAACTAAAAGAAACGCGCACCAATAAAGGTACGCGCCTCTAATCACAACGCTTATGGATTTACTTTTGCCTCAAAGGTTTGTACCCCATCTACAAACTTTAGCACCACAGCTGCTTTTACCGGGTCATGCGTTTCATTCATTGTGATTTTACCCGTGGCCAGTTGTAAATCCTTCGTCCCCGCCAGTGCATCCTTCAGCTTCTCAGGTTCTGTGGAATCCGCACGTGTAATGGCGTCTGCCACTAGTTTCACGGCGTCATATCCAAGCGCAGCCATCCCATCTGGAACAAGATCACCGTTAGCAGCTTTGAAGGCATCTACGAACGATTTTACTTCTGGCGAACTATCTTCAGGTGAATAGTGATTGGACATAAACGTATTGTTTAGGGCATCCGCTCCGGCAATCTCAGCCAGTTGAGGTGAATCCCAGCCATCCCCGCCCATAAACGGAACGGTGATCCCCATTTCGCGAGCTTGCTTTACGATTTTGCCGACCTCCTCATAATAGCCTGGAAGATAAATAACATCGGGATTAGCTTCTTTAATACGTGTTAATACAGCTTTAAAATCAGAATCTTTTTGTTGATAGGATTCTTCGCTTAAGATAGAGCCACCGTTCTTAGTAAACGTTGCTTTAAAGAAGGTCTGCAGCCCTTTGGAATAATCGCTTGAAGCATCCGTATAAATAACAGCCGTCTTCGCTTTAAGTGTATCCTTAGCAAAGTTAGCCATTACTTCACCTTGGAAAGGATCAATAAAAGAGGCCCGGAATACCCATTCGTTCAAATCTCCAGTACGTTCATCAACTGTCACTTTGGGATTGGTGGCTGAGGAGCTAACCAGCGGGATGCCTTTTTCTTGAGCAACGGGAACAATCCCGAGGGTATTCGTAGATGTAGTTGCACCGATAATAGCTACAACTTTATGGGTAGTAATCAGCTTTTGCGCTGCGCGTGTCGCCTCTTCTGACTTGGAGGCATTATCCGCTTCAATCAGTTCAAGTTTTTTGCCTAGTATTCCACCTGCGTCATTAATTTCTTTTACCGCCAGCTTTGCCCCTTTGAGTGCAGAATCACCGAAGGAAGCCTGGCCGCCTGTAAGCTCAAGGTCTGCTCCAATCTTGATGGTCCCTCCGCCAGCATTCCCACCTTCAGCAGTAGTGTTGTCTGTCTTGTTCCCACAGCCTGCCAGCAATCCACCAGCCAGTAACGCAGTCAGCAATATGGCCCCGATTTTCTTCATCCTCTTCCAGCCTCCCAAAATAAATAATTTATAGGTTCTTTCTGTGATGCTGTTATGAACTAGCCGATGAATTAATGTCCCAGATAAGCCATTCTGATCTCTTCCGAATCTGCCAATTCCTTGGCATCTCCCTCAAGCACGACTCTGCCCGTCTCAAGAACGTAAGCCCGATGAGCAATTTTAAGCGCCTGATGGGCATTTTGTTCTACAAGAAGCACTGTTGTTCCAGAGGCATTTACTTCCTGGATGATCCGAAAAATATCCTGAACGAGTAATGGAGCAAGCCCCATCGAGGGTTCATCTAATAATAAAAGCTTGGGATGCCCCATCATCGCACGCCCCATAGCAAGCATCTGCTGCTCCCCGCCGGATAATGTGCCGGCAAGCTGTTTTTTTCTTTCTAAAAGACGCGGGAAGGTGGAGTAGACCTTGGCAAAATCAGCAGCTAAGCTGCCCGAATCTTGTAAAAAAGCTCCTAGCTCCAGATTTTCTTCCACAGACATATTAGCAAATACACGCCTGCCTTCCGGACAATGAATAAGCCCCTGTTTTACGATGGACTGAACACTCTGATTCGTAATAGATTTATCCATGAAATCTATACAGCCTGTTTTGGGTTTCAGTAGTCCCGAAAGCGTCTTAAGCAATGTGGACTTACCCGCTCCATTTGCGCCGATTAGAGTTACAATCTCGCCTTCTTTTACATTCATACTTAAATCCTTCAAGGCATGAATAGCCCCATAATATACATTGATCCCCTGTACGCTAAGCATGGTCCACTACGCCTCCTGTCCCAAATAGGCTTCTATGACTTTGGGATGATTCCGTATTTCAACGGGCGTACCTTCAGCAATCAACATTCCGCGATCCAGCACATAAATCCGGTCACACACCCCCATAACCAGGGACATATCGTGCTCGATAAGCAGGATCGTCAGCTCAAACTCTTCACGGATCCAGGCAATAAGATTCATTAGATCCCGAGTTTCATTCGGGTTCATCCCTGCGGCTGGTTCATCCAATAGCAAAAGCTTAGGTCCTGCTGCAAGCGCGCGCGCAATTTCCAAACGCCTTTGATTTCCGTAGCTAAGATTCCCGGCACATTCATCACATTGATCGGCAAGATTAAATATTTTGAGAATATCCATAGCCTTTTGCGTAATTTCGTTTTCTTCTGCAAAATGCTTAGGCAGGCGGAGCATGGAAGTGAACATCGAATGTCTGGCATGCTGGTGAAATGCGATCTTAACGTTATCCAGCACCGTCATAGAAGTAAATAGACGGATATTCTGAAATGTCCGTGCTGCCCCTTTTCGGTTAATCCGATAAGGCTTCATCCCGCCTACTGCCTGATTACTGAGGATAATATCGCCACTGGAAGGCGGGTATACACCTGTCAGCAAGTTAAAAAGGGTTGTTTTTCCTGCGCCATTAGGTCCGATGAGCCCAATCAACTCGCCTTTATTAATATGGAGGGATACCTCGTTAAGCGCCTTAAGCCCGCCAAATGCACGACTTGCTTGTTGAACATCAAGAAGCACTTCCACTGTTGATGCTGTCACTTGGTTTGACCTCCTTTTTAGACCATTTCAAGAAAGAAAAACCCGTGCTGCCAAGCAGCCCCTTAGGCCGAAAAATCATCATCAGAATTAGAATCGCCGAGTAAATAATCATCCGCAGCTCCGGATATTCCTGAAGCACCGTGAAGAGCACCGTCAGTACAATCGCACCCACGATGGCCCCGCTTGTACTTCCTAGTCCACCTAACACAACCATGACTAGAATTTCGAATGATTTTAGAAAATTAAAGCTTCCAGGATTGATGACGTAGAACTTATGAGCAGAGAGACCACCAGCTATCCCCGCAAATAATGCTCCAAGTGAAAAAGCAATGACTTTGTACAAAGTTGTATTAATCCCCATCGCTTCAGCAGCAATTTCATTCTCACGAATCGCTATACAAGCCCGGCCGTGAGTGGAACGTATAAAGTTATTGATCACAACAATCGTGACCAATGTGAATAGAAACATAATCGTCCAAGTCGTTTGATTAGGGATGCCGCTTAGGCCTGAAGCTCCGCCCACATATTCTGTATTGAGCAGGACAATCCGGATAATCTCACCAAATCCCAGCGTAGCAATCGCCAGATAGTCTCCATTCAGCCGCAAGGTCGGAATCCCGATAAGCACACCGAAAAATGCAGCAACCAGTCCAGAGATCACTAGCGCCAGCACGAATGGCATATCAAAGTTCAAAGTTAAAATGGAAGAAACATAAGCACCAATGGACATAAATCCAGCATGCCCGATTGAGAATTGTCCCGTTATCCCATTAATCAGATTCAAAGACACCGCCAGCATGACATTTATACAAATTAGAATTAGCGTAGACTCCATGACATCATCAAATATTCCCGTTGTTAGAAGAACTTGAATGACGATATATAGCATGATAGAAAAGACAATGCCTATCCAAAATGACTTGTTTATCTTCTTCATACGGCATCACCCTACACTTTCTCGCGGACATTTTTACCAAATAGCCCGGATGGTTTAAAGATAAGGATTAGGATGAGTACAGCAAATGCCACACCATCACGCCACGAAGAGTATCCCAGAGAAGAAACCTCTGTCTCGACTGTGCCCAGCAGAAGTCCCCCTACCAGAGCACCAGGAATACTGCCAATGCCACCTAAAACCGCAGCCACAAAAGCTTTAAGCCCCGGAAGTACCCCCATCATCGGATCCACTGAATTGTAAGTCATTCCGAAAATAACGCCTGCTGCTGCCGCAAGTGCAGAT
This sequence comes from Paenibacillus sp. FSL L8-0333, assembly GCF_037965665.1. Classification (NCBI taxonomy): domain Bacteria; kingdom Bacillati; phylum Bacillota; class Bacilli; order Caryophanales; family Paenibacillaceae; genus Paenibacillus; species Paenibacillus sp. FSL L8-0333. The sequence continues at coordinate 1,305,453 of NZ_CP150186.1, read as the reverse complement.
CCTATCGCGAAGGTGGCTGAAATGGTCCGATCTACATTAATCCCCATCAACCGTGCTGCTTCCATATCAAAGGAAACGGCCCGCATCGCTTTACCAATCTTTGTTCGGTGCACAATATACTGAAGGATGATCATCAAAATAACCGTCGTCCCCAAGATCATGATTTGATTGGAGTCCACCTGAATCGAGGAACCAAACAAGTTGTATTGCTGCTTATTAAGAATCTCCGGAAATCCTTTAGCCTGAGGACCAAGCACAAACACTCCGCTGTATTCCAGTAAAAAAGAAACGCCAATTGCAGTAATCAACACAGCGATTCGCGAAGCTTTTCGTAGAGGTTTGTATGCTAGCCGTTCGATTGACATCCCCAGCAACGCACTGATTGTCATAGAGATCACCAATGAGATAAGTAAGACCAGTATCGGAGGAAGCCCTGCTGAAGCCAAGTACCTGGCACTGAACAATCCAATAAACGACCCAACCATAAACACATCCCCATGGGCGAAATTGATCAATTTAATAATCCCGTAAACCATGGTGTACCCAAGTGCGATCAGAGCATAGATGCTCCCTACAGAAATCCCGTTAATTAACTGTTGAATGAAATACTCCATCGCCGTCCCCCAATCCCCATATTTATTTTTAAAAACACCTTTCTTTAGCTTACATTCATTTTCATTATTTTATGTCACTTATATTAACACAGCACTATACATTCGTCAGTAAAATTTGTGGTTTTTACTATAATATTCAATATTTTATGTTATATTACATAACATTTTGAGTTAATCCTTTGGGACGTATATAGATAGAAAGTGGGTAAAGAGAAGAAAACAGGAGAATTATGGAGATTTTTAAAGTTTGATTTTCAGAGGGGGAGTCTTTGATTTTACCTACAGATTGCATTTAATGATAAATAATATAACATTTGTCTCTTTGGATATGTGTTTTTCGAGTTTATTATGAGTTCCTGGTCAAGTTGTATCTCTATTTTTGCGCAAAAAAAAGCTCTGTCCCACACAATAATCGAGTGAGAGAAAGCTAATTAGGGTGGTCAGTTCCATTCTTTGCACTTCCGTCACGAGTCAATTACTCATCATTTTCTTTTTTAATTCTTTAATCTGCATCATATGATGTAGGTCATGCGATATAAAATCCTTTAAATAGGACTCAAAGGAAAACCTTCCGTCCACATATTTGCCTGAGTATTTTCCCTCCTCAAGACTACTTATACAATCTAATATTAAGTTACGATACTTCACAGTCAATTCTATTAATTCGTCTTTGGTTTTTGTCTTACCATATATAACAGCATCATTATTGAATTGATCGAAATCAATAAGTTGAAGTGTTATCGCTTTATCGCATGCTATCGGTTCGATCGTCGATTCATAGAAGTATTTATCCCATAACAAAATATGACTAACAACATCATGAATGGTCCATTTTCCTTCAGCGATGGGTGTTTTCCAATCTAAATCAATAATTTCTAGAACAAATCCATTCCATTCCTTAAACTGATTTAGCAAATCTGATCTGTTATTCATTGGCACATCTCCTTTTCTGGTAAACATCAAAATTCTAACAAAATCTCTTTAATTCATTCCTATATAGTTCATAGTTCGCTTCATCGAAACATATAAAAATAACCTTATTTATTTCCGACTTATTATTTATAATATATTTTGAAACTTCATCTATAGCTATGCTACAAGCAAGATCTTTCGGAAAATTATATATTCCTGTACTTATATTAGGTATCGCAATACTTGTTACTTCATTAGATTCAGCTAATATTAATAAATTTTTATAGCAATTCCTTAACTTCTCTTCTTCGTTATTCTTTCCACTATTCCAAACAGGACCAACGGTATGAATAACAAATTCACATTTCAGATTTCCTCCTGTTGTTATTACCGCTTCTCCAACCTCACAACCTCCCCTTTGGTTACGAATTTTCATGCAATCCTCTAATATCGCTTTTCCACCAGCTCTATGGATAGCTCCATCTACTCCGCCTCCACCCATCAAGCTTGTGTTTGCTGCATTGACGATAGCATCAACATCTAATTTAGTTATATCTCCTTGAATCAACTGAATCATTGAGTTATTTATAATTACATCCATCTGAAATCCCCCCCGAAGTATAATGGTTGCGAACAAGCATCAAGTGCTGATTGACATTCAAGCGGCTTAAATCACCCTAGGAAACAGTAGTTTGCACTAGACTCGTGGGGTTGTCCACCTGGCTAACTCTTCTTCAAACCTTTACCTTCTATCGAACCAACACCTCGTGGTCCACAGCGTGAACGTATTGTTCGCAGATATCTAGTTTTTTCGGAGCTACTAATATGTTCTTCAGCATCCAGCTATTTTTTATATATGTAATCGATAAATCCTTGTCGTATCCATTCGCCTTCAAACTTTCTTTCCAGTACTCGATCTTCTTTGTATAATAACTGCAAATCATCAAACATAGAATCCGCCTCATGATAATCATAATATGAGTGTATTACGAATTCATCGTCTTCCATTTGTTCAAACTGATTATCCCCCAAATCAACTCCATCGCCGACTCTAAAATCCTTTAGGGTTAAAAAATTCACAAATAATAATCCATTAGGTTTTAGAACGCGTTTCATTTCATTTATCGCTTTTTCCACATCTTGTTTTCTCATATGAAAAATAGAGTTATATGAATACACAAAACTCATCGACTCATCACTTAGCGCCAACTGTCTCATGTCGCCTTGTTGTATATTTAGATTCTGTCCCCTTTCAGTTGCGAACTGATTAGCTCTTTTAATTTGTTCGTCATTCATCTCAATTCCGTTTGTACTGTATCCATAGTTCGCAAACAAACTTAGTGGAGGTGAATCCCCTCCCGCTCCGCAGTCTAATATGTTTTTTTCCATACCACTTTCATTGCATAATGCCAAAAATCTGTACAAGGGGATTTGCTTAAACAGTTCCATGTTGATTCCACTCCTTTGACCATGTAGTTATTGGATTTACTCATAGATCTTTCCCATATAAATTATTTGAGCACATCTCTTCCATGGGTTTTCAGGTTTACTTTATTGAATCCCCGCAGTTCCAAATGTCTCTTTAATAACTTTTTCGTATTCATCCCATTTAAAGCAAAAAGGGCCTATATCAATAGTCTTATTACCGGATTCTAATTTGAAATCTCTCCATATGATAAGATCCTCTTCTTTCTCAATAAATACGGATATAAAGCCACACTCTTCATCGCCACACCAGGGACAGACTAATATTGGGTACCTGTAGTACAAATATTCATGCATTTCGTTTAACAAAAAATAATTAATCATTTTCCTTTGATGCTCTTCACTACCCCACCCGAGGGAAGGAACCCTATCATATTTTTTTAACATTTGGTAAAGAGATCTACCATCAATTATTACGTCGGCAAAAATAGTATTTTTATTCCCCTCTTGATCCGGATCAAAACTATCATATCGGCTTGACGGTTTTGTTTGTATTTGATTTATTGTTTTCATGCTCCCTCCTTTAAACTCTTCACACTTATCAATTAAACATTCGATCCCTCCACACCATTCCCCTTCCAAAATATTGAATACACCGTTTCTCAGAATCGCATATAGCAACCGAAAAATAAATTCACACACAACAAAAAAGAGCTCCCAGAATGGAAGCTCTTCTTATGTAATTCAGAACGGAGAGAGTGGGATTCGAACCCACGCACCGCTTACGCAGTCTAACCCCTTAGCAGAGGGTCCCCTTATAGCCACTTGGGTATCTCTCCATGAAAATGGCTCCCCGAACAGGACTCGAACCTGTGACAACTCGATTAACAGTCGAGTGCTCTACCAACTGAGCTATCAGGGAACATTACAAGTGAACATGAATTAATTTATCATGATTTCAAGGTCTAGTCAAGCGGGCAAAATAATTTTTGTGATCGTTTTCAAATTTATGCTATTATTCGGCCGCTTGCTAGATTTTTTAAAGAGATTTCCATCCCTCTCCGTCTATAGATTACACCATTCTCCATCCTGCGGAAGCTGTACCCGATCCCCCAACGATTCCTTCTCTAAATGAGCTTTTAGCTTATCTCGGGTAACCAAACAATGGTTAATGGCGTCCATGTGCACAGCAATCACTTTAGTAGAAGGAGCATATTCACATAGGTCTACGACATCCTGCTCATTCATTGTAATATGGCATCCGCTTAAAAACTGCGCACCACCAGCATTCACAACGGTCACCTCAGGTTTAAAAACCTCCAATGCCATTCTCACCTTATCACACCAAATCGTATCCCCAGCCACATATAGAACAGGTTCGCCTTCCGCCTGAAACACAAACCCGGATACCTTACCCATAAGTTTACCAGTCACTCCAGTGCCATGCCGTCCATCAGTACGTGTTATAGTTATTCCATTAAACGTCAGTGAACCGCTAATTTCCGTGGTATGCTCAAACCCCTGCTTCGCTAATTTATCTCCATCTCCTTCCTGACATAATAGTGGTAGATCATGCGGCAACAAAGAAATAGCAGCGGCATCCCAATGATCCTGATGTAGATGTGTGACAAGAATTGCATTAGGACTCAGCCATTGTTCTACGGCTCCCGGCAAAGGAACGAGCGGATTGCGGCGATCATTGTCAGTATTAAAAATAGGTGGATTAGCACCCTGTTCACTCAACATAGGATCAATTAAAAATGTACTGCCACCATACTCTAGCCATAGGGTCGCGTTGCGAATATGCTGTATTTTCATCGGAAGCCCTTCTTTCTTTCAGATATCTTCTGCTACAATTAATTATAGTTGGACCTTGAAACAGAATACATTGAGATTGGAAAAAGATTGGCCTGTTCTACTTTCACGCAGAAAGGATTTTAGATAATAATGAGTTCTTATTTTATAGATGATGTGGATTTTCGCATCCTGCAGCTTCTAATTGAAGATTCCACGATCAGTCACAAAGATATTGGGCAGCAAGTGCATATGACCGGTCAGGCTGTGGGCGCACGTATTCGCAAAATGCAGGACACCGGAGTGATTGAAGGCTACACGGTCCGCTGGAATCCGGATAAGGTTGGGGAGACTATTCATGCCTTTATTACTGTTTTTTTGGGTTCGAATACGGTTCACCCAGCCTTTCAGACATTCGCAAAGCAGCATGATAGTGTAAAAGAAATACATAGGGTCAGCGGAGAAGGCTGCTACTGGATACGTGTTCGTACCGGAAGCCAAAAGGAGTTGAATAGCTTTCTCGACGAACTGCTGAAGTTCGGAAATTACAGAGTCAATCTATCGATGGGAAAACTGAAATAAGTCTGTATCGGAATCGGATATGAAGCTACTATCGGACCCAGTTGACCTTATACTCAGCATAATCGCATATTTGGCATACTATCGGACCCCATTGCCTCTATTGGCACGAAAAACACCAAATATGAGCCTCTTTCGAACGAATAGCATCACTTGAGTCCGAAACCCTGCCCAAAAGGCTAAAAACTTGCCAATAGCGTCATTGGGGTCCGCAAGCCTCAGCCAATGATAGCTCGGCGATGTTGGTGTTGGTGTTTATGCAAGTGATTGGGTTACTCAAAGTCAATGAGCTTTCGCTTGCTCATAAGCTTTTATAGCAGGCCAGCCATCGTCAAAAACGCAGAGCAGCGATCCTCCAATAACCGGAGGATCGTTGCTCTGCTGTCCTTTTACTTATGCCATATTGTAGCTTCTACTACGGTAGCTAATTCAATAATTCAGCTGCTCTAAGCAACCGTACAAGAATTACGGCGGCTTCTGCACGGCTAGTATCACTGCTAGGTGCAAAGCTGCCTGATGGTTGACCTTTCATAATGCCTTTTGCAGCCAGGTCAGACACTGCTTCTTTAGCCCATGAGGAAATAGTTGAAGCGTCTCTGAAAACATCTGTAGCAACGATTGCTCTAGATCCTTCAGCTTCTAGATTCAGCAGCTTCATTGCTCTGGCTGCCATAACAGCCATTTGCTCCCGTGTAATAGGGACGTTCGGACGGAAGGTTCCATCCTCATAGCCTTGAACCAGTCCTAAGGCTGCAGCAGCTCTGGCGTCCGCTGCATACCAAGATAAATCGGACACATCACTGAAGGTCTTCGTCGTATTCGCAGCTACAAGACCTAACGATCGAATCAGCATAGCTGCGAACTCGGCACGACTGACAGATTTCTGAGGTGCAAAGGTATCTGTGGATTGTCCGGTCAAGATCAGTCGGCTGGCAAGTCTCTCAATCTCATTTCTCGCCCAATGTGTGGAAATATCTCCAAAAGTCACAGGGTGCAGCGCAGCGACAAATACACCGCTCGCAATACTGCTCTTAACCGTAACCTTGGTCATCCCATTAACGAGCTCATACAATGCAGGTACATAACGGAAGGAACCCGTCTGTTCATCGTAAATAAGGACTACACCTGTCTTCGCATCCAGCGCCTCCTTAAGCATAAATGTACGATCTACATAAGTGGTACCGAACCCGCTTGCTGCTACAGAGGTTTTTCCATCCGTTACCTTTAGAGTGAAATTAGCCGGTGTTCCTTGCACAGTAAAGCCTTGCTGCTTAGCTTTGGCAAGCAGTTGTTCCAATCCTTTTCCGCTTAGCGAATTTACATTGAACTCCAGTGTGCCTGCCGGCATTTGTGCGGCTTTGAGCACACTCTCCACAAGCTCTAACGGGAAGCGGTAGCTCATCCCCCCACTTTCAATAACAAGCACAGCTTTGGGGCTAAGTGCCGCCGCCTTACGTAAAGCATCTGCACTAAACCGGGCTGTGCCGTCACCGTTAGCTGAAATCTCGATAACAGCCTGCCCTGCAGTCGCCTTAGCTTTTAGCTGCACATCATGATTAGCTGCTGGCGTAGGTGCTGGTGTAGCCGTCGGTGTGCCGGGTTGAACAGGGTTCACTGACCCTGTAGGGTCTGTTGGACCAGGAGTACTTGTTGGTTCTGGAGTACTCGTCGGACTAGGAGTACTTGTTGGGTCCACAGGATCGATCGGATCTACAGGATCTGTCCCGCCAGGTGATAGCACCTCAATTGTATATCCCCTCTTCTCGTTGCCCACAGTTACCGTGAAGTCTGTGATTCCCGCTTGAATTCCATTAAGACTGTCGTTGGTAAATGTAGCAATCTCACTGCTCATAATATTTAGAGTAGCTTGTGCGGTAAGATCTCTGCCTTCTTTATCTAGTACCTTAAGCGTAGCTGACTTACCCTGCTCTAATATCACAGGCCCGCTCTGTCCATCTGCTAGTTTGATAGAGAACGGTTTAATGGCTGAGGCTATTCCTTGATTTTGTTCTTTAATGCTTAAGTCAGGAGAGGCATTGGTCAGTAGGTTCATCCGTTCACCACGAATAATCATGTTGTCGACCAACAGACTCCCTTTCAGATTTTTCGTAACTTCTATACCGCTTGTACCTGCGCCATCCAATACATTATTCGTCAGCACAACTCCATCAATGGAAGTGAGAGTATCTCCCTCTAGATCACCTTGAGCAATCAACCCCGAATAAGTGCTGTCCAGTGCCGTATTGTTGCGAATGAGTACTTTTCCTTTCAGATCACTCTCACCAGCATAAAGCCATAACGCACCCAGATTCACGCCGTAACCGGAATCGTAACTGCCAGTTCTAAGCAAGGTATTTCGCTCCACAACCGTTGTTCCTTGGAAGGGCTCGGCGGTGAAACGGGTAGAGACTGCAATCCCGGCTCCATTAGTCACAGTGTCTTTTACCACGTTGTCCTGGACTTTGTTATCTTTCCCCCCAAAGATTACAATGTTATCCGCTAACCAAGGCAAGGATACCGTATTAAAACGTGCCGTGTTGTTATAGCTCGGTGTACGTTCCGTACCATTCACATCCGTCAACTTGCCGTCAGTAAACGACCACATTGCGATTCCATCATCCCCTGGATAGCGGATGTCACTTTGTTCCATCATGCTGTTGCCAGTCCCTACGGCAAAGTTAATTCCGTCTGCCATAAGATTGCGGATCCGCAGACCTGCCATGTACAGACCATTCGTACGCGCCTTTTCACCCATCGGCTGAGTTAACCACAAGCCTGCTTTGGTATGTTCTATCCAAACGTTCTGTATAATCGAACCTTGGCCAAAAGCACCATGGAAAGCGTTGGTGATCGCTTCATCATCCCGTTCGTTAATGCCGCCTTCAATCATCAGATCGTAAACACCAACCTTACCGCCGTGACCATAAAACTTAGCTCCATTCAGAACTGTATACCACATGCCGGAACCACGTATTTCAGCGGTATCCAGATCCAGCAGACCCTCACCGACATTAAAGGTACCCGCCGGGAACCACACACCTTTACCTGTCGCATTCGCTTCGGCAAGGGCTGCCTTGAAGGCTGCGGTATCATCTCCCTCATCATTCGCTCCCGCTCCAAAATCCGTTACGGAAATAAATCCGTCCGGGCGAGCCAACTCAGGGGCAACCTGCTCCATATCCACCAGGTCAATGACGTAAGAAGCTGCGTTGTCTCCTGTTCCCTTCTCTAAGCGAATAGTTGCTCCGGCAGGAGCATCGCCGATCAGAGCATGGATTTCGTCAAAGAAGCGGTGTCCACTGCCTTGGCGAGGGTCATTTGACCATGGGTAGCTGCCATATTCCCAAGCATATTTGGATGTCAGCTTAAGCTGCTTCTTAACTCCATCCACATATAGAGTCAAGGTTTCTTCCGCACCAGCCCCATCTGGACTATCAGGAATAGAATATCGAAGAACGATGGAGTTAGCTGATTCTGCAAGCTTGAACTCTAGATAATCTCCCGTATTCTTTAAGGCCACCGCTTGTCGTCCAGAAGCCTCGGAAGCCATGCTGAGATATTTCCGCGACGAACCAATCAACGTTCCGTTTGTTGCCGCATCCTCAGCTTCATAGCTGATATATGGAACCGTTGCTCCACGGTATGTTTTGTTTACGCTGTTTTTTACGGTCAGGCTATCAAGGGTTACTTTACTCCAATCCACGTTGTCACTGCTTAGAGAAACCGTGTTGATGCCTGCGCGAAGCTGCAGTTTTACCGCTACAGTCTTCCAAGAGGCAGACTTGCCAAGACTAACCTTGCCCCCTTCGTTTAATCCATTCACCTCTAGTGCCAGATCCGTTGCGGCAGCAGCGGTATTTTTGTATCGAATAACAGCATCGTATTCCCCAGCCTGCTGGGCGTTGACTGCAAACCGTATAACACGTTCCCCTTTGAATGCTTCTCCTCCTGCATAAATTGCATCAGCAGGGATAGGTAAGAAGCTCCAGAGCTCACTATCAGTTCCATTTGCAGCAGAACCAAGCTGAACAGCCGATGCGCTGTGAGAAAGAAGACCTGTTCCATTCGCACTTAGCAGAACAGCATAACCTAACTTCTCTTCCAGCTTCCATTGGGATCTTTCTGTATCTCCAGCAGCTAACAAGACCACTTGGCCCGATTCATTGAGTGAAAGATAATGTTGTGTCTGAACATTCATAATTCGTTTGCGTCCGTTTATCTCCTGCACCAGCCACTGGGATTGAGCCGCCACATCGGAAGCATCTGCATATAGGACAGCCCCCTCTTTTTCGGCCAATACTTTACCAGCCATGCCTTTCGGTACAATGGTTATGATGTTGGTATCATTTTGAACTGGAGTTGTTGTATTGTTATTGCGCAGTTCTCCAGATGGAGTAGTAAACTCCTGTGGAGCCGCCTCAAGTGTCCATAGTGCCGTACCCTCACTTTCTAGCAAAAGCGCACGTTCAGCATATCCTGTCTTATTGGCAATGTTTATTAATTCATCGTCGTATTCTCCAAAGAGACTACGAATGGTGTAATGTGTATAATCGGAAGCCAAGCTCACTTCCCAGGCGGATGCTCCGTCTACAGCAGGATCTGTACTACTGCTCTCCAAATATGAATAATCACCATTCAGCGTTAAAAAATGACCTGTTGCCCGGTTGGTGATCGTCTGTTTACCCTCCTGCACAGATACATTCCAGTGCGAAAATCCATTGTCTGCTGACGGCTGCCCGTACAGAACAACCCCATGCTCATTTTCGTATAAATACTCTCCACTGCTTGCATTCTTGAATCTTACAGGGTAATCAGGCAATGGCGGAGCAATCGCTTCAACCGCTTCAGCAGTAAAATGTGCACTGCTTTTTTCCGCTGTATCTGCAGCTTTACTGATTCGGAGAATTGGGTTGCCGTTATCATCCGGCGCACCATAGATATAGTGACCAGCCCATGAGCTCATAATGGTAGTCACACCGGACGCCTGCATATCAACCTTCCACTTAATGCTGGCCCATACATCGTACACTGTTTGCAAAGTCTGAACGCTAACTTTAGGATCAATCTCATCTACAGCCCCACCTATATGCTCAAGGGAGAGATAGCGTCCAGTGCCTTTATTTTTTATCTTCACCGATCCATTGCTGCCGGCTATTTCTTGCAACTGCCAGACAAAGGAATCGTCATTCAAATCAAGTGGACCATAAGTAGCCTGGCCTACTGTTACATCCTCGTTGGCAGCTGCTAGAGGTGCAAGATTTTGGTTAGAGTGAGCAGAGTCCTGGTCAGCATAGACAGCTTCAGTAACCGTCTTAGATTCTGGCAATTCCTCTAGTGCAGCTGGAGAAGTCAGCAAAGGACCGTCCTTAAGATATTGATCCTCTCCATTTACAGCATCTAGCTGAAAACGGAACAAGTCTTGTTTTATCTCGGTAACCGGTACAAATCTCCACTGCGGACTGCCCCAACCTGGATTGATCACTCCGTACTCAGCATATTTAGTGAGGTTCTGAAGTGAAATATACTTCTCTGGGATTTTATTAAGTTCCTTGTCTAGAACGCTACTGATTACGTAGGTGTTGTTCCCAACATTTTTGCCTGTCCAGATGTATTCTCGTTCCACATGATTTCTGTCTGGAAGCTCTGTGACCTGAAGGTGGCCATTTGGCATGTTCATCGTGTTCATGTAATGGCCCGTTTTCTTGTTTTTGAACAGCTTGCGGCCGTTATATTTCTCCACGAGCCATTGATCGGAGCCGTCCTTTTGCATATTTCCATATTTTAAAAGACCATCAACACTCTCATACCAATAAAATGACTTCCAGCCATTCTGAATCCGGTAATATGGCATTGTGCCGTCAGTCGGTGTGTTAGGATCTAAAAGCTGCCACTGAGCGCTCAAAGAAGTCGCATCCCCAATCGCACCAGCCTGTTCTCCACCCAATGTAGACAAATAAATGCCTGTGCTTTCGAGATTCTGAAGCGTCTGGTAATCATCATAATCATCGGAATCATTAAAAATCCATTGATCCGACGGCTGACTTCCGCTAATCTGCAAGGCCTTGGCGGTACCTTCACTATAAGAAACATAATGATCGGTTGCCGCATTACGGATACGCTTATTGCCGTCATAATCCTCTATATACCATAGATAGTCAGAGGTGTTGGCGGCATCTGGCGCAATAATTCCATGCTTAAGCTCGCCGTTTACGGATTCATATAAAAAATCTGTAGCCACTTGTGCATCCGTATAAGTTGCCAGTCGTACAGGCTGTAATTCGGAAATAGGCACGATTCTCCACTGTGCACTTGGATTAGAGGCTGAACCCGGCCAGCTGTTAGATCGCACATTATTGTCATCGCTGAATTGCGGATTTAGCCATAATGGACTACCCTCTTCAGTTAAACCACTGTTACGAAGGGTAATGAAGCCCGTTCCATCAGGGCCTGGTGCATGCTCTTGGGTCCACTCACTTAGCTTCACGTGATCCATATCGACTTCCTGCGAAAAAACCCCAGCCCAGGTCACTTCATTTTGCTTAATATAATGGCCTGTCGCACGGTTGCGAATCATTACTGTTCCGTCATCCGTCCCTGATTCAAGATACCACTGTGCTGCTTCATTGCTGACAGGCTGTTTACCGTAAAGAACGTTCCCTTCACTTTCATACATTACCTGACCGGGGCGGAGACGGCTCTCTAGCCGTACAGGTGCTGCATTTGGATCTATAAAAGCCCACTGCGGACTCTCAAACGTAACATTGATATCCGAGCTTACTTGCGCATAACCAAGCTGATTCTCCTCGTGGATAACCAACTTCCCCTCTGGCACAGTCGCACTTCGGATGATCATGTATCCATTGCGATTGGAAGTATCGATCAGCCACTGATCCGCAACACTTCCTGAACCTTGGCGTTCTGCCGCCTTAAGTGAATCCTCTTTGCCGTTGTTACCATCCATTGTAATGTAATGGCCTGTCTTCACATTCTTGATTCGTGACAGCCCATTCACCGTCTCAACCGTCCAATGCGCTGAAGTATCGGCTGGATTGGTCATGCCATAACGCACGATTCCTGCGGATGTCTCATATAAAAAGTTGTTTTTCCACTTATTCTTGATGAGTACCGTATCTGATGGAATTTGCTCAGCGCCTGTTCCTCCAACCCCTTCTGCTCCTACGGAACCTTTACCGGTTCCCATTACAGGCAAGCTTGAAAAAATCAGCAGCAGCGCGAGCAGACCCGCCATTGCGGACCTGATTCGTTTCATACATGTGCCCCCTCTAATTAATATGGACTTCCTTTTCATATTAGTTTGGGAACGCTTACAAAACGATGTGCGATTTTATCCAGAAAAAGGTGTATTTGTACGGATATCCAATCCCTACAACCTTCATGAAGATTGACAAATCGGTTTAACGCGATGATAGTTAGTTTTAGCTACCCGCAAAGAGTAAACAAACGGAGGTACATATGAATTTCAAAATTGATTCGCCAAAAATAGCAGATCCAGACTCTCTTCTTCCTGAGCAAATATATTCGCTGCAAACCAAGGACGAATTCAGCTGTTGCAGCATCAGCGATACGGTTATTGATAATCAAGAGGCTAATAAGGTCAGCTTTGATCGCGTGATTTTTAAAAATGTAACGATTACGGAGTGCTCCCTAACTGGGATCGAGCTTATGGACGTGATTTTTGATCGCTGTGATCTATCTAATGTGGATTTTACGAATGGCATTATTCATCGAACTGAATTTAGAAACTGCAAGCTTATTGGCACAGACTTTACAAGAGGCAGATTCCAAAATGTTCGTGTAGTAGATTGTATCGGGGATTTTGCTACGTTTCGATTCGCTAATCTGAAGCAGGTTGCTTTTGAGAGCAGTTCATTAATGAGTTCCGACTACTATCAGTCAAATTTCCAAAAAATCAGCTTCAGCGAGTGTAATATGGATCAAGCCACATTGTCAGGATCAAAGCTTAATGGGATCGATCTTAGTGACTGCGAGTTCAGTGGCTTGATCGTGGATATCAAAGATTTAGAAGGATGCATCATTTCGCCTCAGCAAGCTGTTTCTTTTGTCGGATTATTAGGTTTGGTTATAAAATAAATAACTTCAACTTGCCCGAACATTTACCGCAGCGATAACGCTTAGGGTCTACTTTTCGCTTACGCGGATACTCCATGGCACAGGCACTGCATACAAGCTTATATCGATAGGGCAGCGACTTCCGAGCTTTTGCACCCGGCAGTGTCTGACAGTAGCGGCTTCCGCCGACTTGCGCCAGCAGGCTTTTGAAATCAGCGTCACGATGCATATACCCTCGCTTAGCCAAATGCAAATGATAATGGCAGAGCTCATGCTTGATAATCCGCTCCGTCTCTTCTCTGCCAAACATGGCAAGCTGATGGGGATTAATCTCTATATTATGGCTTTTGGTAAAATATCGGCCGCCCGTTGAGGACAACCGGCTGTTAAAGCTCGCCTTGTGTCTAAACGGCACGCCAAAGCTGTCCCGTGATACCTGCTCAATCCACAGCTGCAGCTCTTCGTTGCTCATAGTTTCCATAGCGTTCTATCACAAGTCCTTTCCACGGGAAATAAGATCTCTACTTGAATTGTAACTTGTGCATAGGCTAAACTGTCAAGAAGGAAGACAAGTACGGAGGGAGAATGAACAATGCCGAAAATGCGGTATGTAATTTTGCAGCAAAATCAAGAATTACAATTCGTGGAAATGCCTGAGGAATATGCGTACCAACTAAGTGCGCTCAATTTACGCCTGAACAAAGAAATCGATAAGCTGACAGCCGATAATGTTCCGGATCTGCCCTTAGCCATCGCCGAATGTGACTCGCTGGATCTGTTACGTGAGGATTACTCCCTGGAGTCCGGTCTGGATTATATCAATAGATTGGAACAGGCCTTCGCCTCTGTTCAAGAGCAGAAGAACTACCCACTGATCTCCCTGCTTACTGAGATCCGAGCGCTACAGGCTCAATTGGAGCAGTGGTACGAAGAGGAAGCAGAAAGCCTACTGTAATCCGCACCTTTAGGCTTATTTCTCCATATTCTAACTTACGTAAGTTGTTAGAGGAGGGATTCGCTTGCCACAGTGGCTCTGCCATCAGCTAATGAAAGCCTATTACAAAAAAGACCGCCGTCAGATCAAGCTGCTGAATGAGTGCTGGTTCTTTTATCGTAATTCTGCGGAATCGAGTAATGAGATGAAGTTATAGCCTCGGATGATTAAGATCTAGGACATCTTTAAAGCAGCGGATATCGTCTTTTAAGAAGACGGTATCCGTTTTTGTTAAGAAAGGGGACTTATAATCATGATCAGTAGAACAAGACATATACAGCTGTCTCCGGAAAGTGGGACTGAGGAAGAAGACAATTATAATCTCTATGTCATAGTCACATTCCCTGACCGCTCCCGCTGGGCATCGGATTTCTACACCTTCAAGAACATCGAAGCGATCCGACAAGACTACATCCAAAGTGGTGCTTGTCTAAATGGGGCCTACTGGAGTGCACCTAATTATCTAACTGTCGTGGATCATATTGATCGCAAGCGAATTGAAGAAGTCGTCGATTTATATATTTCAGAAGGTACATTCGAATACAACTTTGAATACATAGGACAGGTCACGGAGCGGGATCTGAAGATTATCGATTATCCGAAAGACTTTTTCAACCCTTTAGAGAAGCTTGAGCACAGGTACGTTATGCGGCAGTTCGCTGCAATTGAGTTTATGCTGGAGAATGCTGCACCAGAAACTATAGCAGTAATAAAAAAGATCATCGCAGAGAAACAATAAAACTCCGCCTTAAGAATCAATTCTTATTAAAACTTAGGAAATACATATTTAACCAAAAAGAACAGAAAACCAAAAAATATTATAATGTAAGCAGCATATTTAATAAAGGTAGATGCGACAACGCTGGAATCCGATTTCCGTTGTACCTCCCTATGCTCCACTTCAACACTTCTATCCTTATAGCCCGGTTCCATCAGCAATCTCTCCTTTCGAATGTTCATCTTTGATAGCCTCCATTAACCCGAGGCTTTCAGGATTGAATCAAAATTCTAGATTGGATTAAAAAAAAAGACCGGAATTCTCTTCAGCTTTTCGAGCTGAGAAATTCAGGTCTTCTTTCTACTTACCCTTTAACCGAACCCGCCGCAATTCCCTCAACGATACGGTTACTGAGGAACAGGAATGTAATCAGGATAGGCAAAATACTGATCATAAGCGTTGCCCCGATCGCACCCCAATCCGTTGTATATTGACCAATGAAGTTTTGCACCCCCACGGTCAGCGTCTTGTAAGAATCAGAACTAATAAATGTGTTTACAAAAATAAATTCGTTCCAGTTATAGATCATATTAATAATGGCTGTAGTCGCGATCACCGAGCTTGTCATAGGAAGTATAATTCTAAAAAACATTCTGTTCACGGAACAACCATCAATAACCGCGGCCTCTTCCACTTCGCGTGGCAGTGCGTAATAGAAACCCAGCAAAATCATAATCGTTATCGGCATGTTAAAAGCGACATAAGACAAAATAAGTGACAAAGGGTGATCCGTTAAGCCAATCTTATTGAATATACTAAATAACGGAATAAGCGTGGAGTGAACAGGAATCATCATCGCTACCATAAACAAACCCAGTACGAACGAGCTTCCCTTCCATTTCATCCTGGTAACTGCATACGTAACCAAGCTCCCGAAGATAACCGTTAACACCGTAGCCACGATGGTAATCCATACGCTGTTGAAGAAATACACGTTGATGTTCCCTACATTCCAGACCTTCGCGTAATTCTCCCAGTGAGGATTCATCGGCAACGATAGAGCAGGAAGGTTGAACACTTCCTGATTATTTTTTAATGAGAAAAACAGCAGCCATACAAGCGGAAACAATTGCAGAGCAGCAACGGCAATCAACACGATATATAGCAATGAGTAGCCGAATTTACGTGTGATCTCCGCACCTGCGCCGCCTGTCTTTGGCCCGATTTCTAGCCTTCCTGCAGTTCCAGACATCATGAAGCGCCCCTCCTTATGAGTATTGGATCGAATCTTTCGTAGCAGTTAATTTGCGAATGACCCAAGTAATGACGAGACAGATGACGAGCAGGAAGAATCCAATTGCACTCCCGTAGCCGAAATCATAAGCCCGAAAAGCCTGATGATACATATAAGACGCCATCACTTCACTAGAGCCATTAGGACCTCCATCCGTCATAACAAAGATTAAGTCAAAATACTTCAGAGAACCTACAACGGCTAGAACAATCGTAACTTTGATGACTTCCATTGCGAGTGGAAGCTTAATTTTCCAAGCGATTTGTAAGGCAGAGGCTCCGTCAATCTTTGCTGCCTCTTCCAGAGAGGTCGGGATATTCTTGAGTGCTGCGTAATAGATCAGAATATAGAAACCAGCATATTGCCACAGAATGGGAATAAATAAAGCAAACAAAACTAATGTAGGCTCTGCAAGCCATGCAGGAGGATTAGCAAAACCAATGGATACTAATAAGCTGTTCACAATTCCGTTCGTCGGATGATAAATTCTTAGCCAAAGCTGCGCAATCGCAACGGACGATAGCAGCATCGGAATCAGATATATTTTGCGAAACAAGTTAGCTCCCTTGATCCGGGCGGCTAATACCATAGCAATTGCCAAATAAATAATGAGACTTAGGGTAGAAAACAACGCTAACTGCAGAGAGTGCCAAGCACTATTCCAGAAGGTTTGGTCTGTTAGCAAAGCTTTATAGTTATCAAATCCGATAAAAGTCAGAGCGCCTATACCATTCCATTTATTCAGTCCGTAATAACCCGTTAGAACAATCGGAATATATACAATAGCCAGAATGAGAAGCAAGGCGGGAAATACGTATAACGCGATTATTTTTTTGTTAGACATCACTTTATCCAAAGTGTCCGACTCCTTTCCTTCATAAACCGTTTGAGGAAAGGCTTATCCGGCATCACGCTGCCGGATAAGCTAATTGTCCCCTTCACCTAGTTGTCGAAGCTTTAGTTGCCTTTGGAGATGGCTGCGTCATGCTCCTCGGAATACTTCTCTGGCGTCACCGCTTTGCCAAAAAGAGCCTGGATCATATTCAGATGCGTTTCTGCTGCATTGGCACGCATTTGAACATCTGCGAATAAAGTGATGCTGCTAGCCTTGTTCATTTCGTTAAACAAATCGATGTACAGCTGTGGTAGATCCAGTGTGGCGGTGTCCACCTTCGTAGCTGGAATAACGCCTGCTCCAGTTACGGATTGCTCTCCCCATTTGGATACGAAATACTCGACGAATAATTTTGCTTCTTCTTTTACCTCAGAGTTCTCAGCAACAAATAATCCTACGCCTGGTCCACCTACCCAGCTGTTAATGTCGCCCTTCCCGCCTTCAACTGTCGGGAATTTGAAGAAACCAACACTATTACGGAATTCCAGTGGAATTTCTTCATTGGTTGTGAAATTTGGCAGATCCCATGATCCCATCATGTACATTGCTGCCTTGCCATTTACGAACTCTGATTTTGCCTCTTCATTTGATAAACCGTTGAAACCCTTAACAAATGCATTGCTGTCAACAAGTGATTGAACCTCAGAAGCCGCCTTTACTAATCCTTCATCCATAAATGAGCCTGATCCACTGATCGCACCTGCAAGTGCCTGTTGGCCTGCGATCCGATCAGCCAGATACATATACCAAAGCGATCCTGTCCAGCGATCCTTATTGCCGAGAGCAATCGGTGCAATGCCCCCTTCAGATAGTGTTTTTACAACTTGCTTAAACTGATCGTAGGTTTGTGGGACCTCAAGATTATATTTTTCAAAAATAGCTTTATTGTAGTAGATAGGTGCGATGTTAAACTCAAGTGGAAGCGCATACGTTTTATCGTTAATAGCATAAGCTTCTGTAGTTCCTGCGACGAACTTGTCTTTTAATTCACCATTCAACAAGTCATCTACAGGAGCGAAGAGATTTCCTTCAACGTAAGGCTGTAAAAAGCCAGCGGCCCAAGTTACCCCAACGTCTGGCAATTCGTTAGAAGCAGACAATACCTTCAGCTTATTTTTGTATTGCTCGTTGTCCAGAACCTCTTGCTTGATCACAACATTGGGATGCTCTGTTTGATATTCTTTAATGATTTGATTAACAATTTTATTTTGCCCGGCAGAAACACCTTCTGGCCATAAATGCATGAAGTTAACGGTGACTTTGTCGCTTCCCCCATTTGCACTACCTTTAGATTCACCTGCATTGTTATCTTTTTGACCACAACCAGCTGTGACAAGAACGAGGCACATCGTTAAGAACAATATTGTCCATTTTTTATTGCGCACGCTTACAACCCCTTTTCTATTGTTGTCTAGCGGCCTTGTAACCGCTTAACTAAATTGTAGCTTGGATCCCATGATGTCGTAAGGTCATAAGGATTGGGACTAATACCACTATTATTGGATTCTTTCCTCCGTGGTCATGACGTTCTGGCGGTATTGCCCTGGACTAACATTTTCGAGTGCACGAAATACCTTCACAAAATATTTGGCCGTTTGATAGCCTACTTGTTCCGCGATTTCAGCAATGGACAGCCGTGTGCTCACCAGTAGTTCTTTGGCTCGTTGTATTCTCCTTCTCGTTACATATTCACTGTAAGTCAATCCCGTCTGCTCTTTGAAAAGGACGCTGAAATAGCTGGCATTCATGTGTAATTGATCCGCTATATCACGCATGGATATCGATTCGTGAAGATGTTCGTCTAAGTATTGGAGTGCCTCACGCACTTGAGTGCTATACACTTTCTCCTGCTGTACCGTTTCCATAAGCTTGGGATCGATCAGCTTCTCCATTCGTTCGATTCGATATATATCCTCCTTGCGTTTCAATGCCAGTTCCACTGCTCGGACCAGCTTCGTTTTGTCGAGTGGCTTCAGTAAATATTCAACCACACCAAACTGCAAGGCTTTCTGTGCATAGTCAAATTCAGGATGGCCGGAGATCACAATAACCACTGGAGGATGAGGCATTTCGTTCAGCTTTTCAACTAATTCTAGCCCTCCAATCTCAGGCATGCGCACATCGGTAATAAGCAGATTAACTTCGTTATTTTGCAGCCATGCCAGTGCTTCAACACCGCTTGCTGCGGTTTCGATGCGATATTGACCGGATGACCAGGCTTCTAATGTTTTACGAACCCCTTCTCTTGTTCTAGGTTCATCATCTACGATAAGTATAGTTTTCACGTGTTTTTCCCCTCTCCAGGTTCATTCGGTATTTCAAAAGAAATGCTAGTTCCATAACCTTCTTCACTTCGTATTTCAAGCCCGTCCGTATTGTCTACGTAACTGAGTTTCAGTCTCCGCTCTATATTAGCAATACCAATCCCAGTCCCTTTGGAAGACCTCATGCTCCCCTTCTCCATGGTGTGATAGATAGACGATATCTTTGCTGCATCCATCCCTGGACCATCGTCAGTTACCGTAACCAATGTATATCCCGGACGACTTGAGGGCCTGACAATTAGCATGACTGTCCCCGGTCCAACCCTTTGCTCTACGCCATGAAGAATCGCATTTTCGACAAGAGGCTGGATTAACAGCTTCGGTAGCGGGACACTTCGGCAAGCTTCATCTGACTCAATCCGCCAGGATAACCTATCGAGCATACGCATCTCCATAATCTTCAAATATCTTTCGGCATGGTCGAGCTCATCGCCGATAGTCACCCATTCATCATCATCAGTTCGATTGATGACATAACGAAAAAGCCCCGACATATCAACCACAATTTGAGCTAATTCCTCCTCACCCTTTTCATCGAGGGCCCAATAGAATGCTTCTAATGTGTTAAATAAGAAATGCGGATTGATTTGAGCCTGAAGTGCCTTTAATTCTGTGCGACTCTGGACGATCTCCTTCTGATAGACGACTTCAATTAGTTCATTCAGAGAGTGAACCATCTGGTTATAAGTATTATTGAGCTCATTGATCTCCATGGTGGTAGAAGTGACTGAAATCGGTTTCAAGGTTCCAAATCGCGAACCGCGCATCACTTTTATCAAATTCAGTATAGGACGTGTAATCATCGTGGATAAAATAAAAGTAAAAATGAGAAACAATAAACTGCCAACAACACCGGATACGATGATCGCTGTACGAAGGACAGATATCCCCTCTGTCGTATAGTCAACTGGAGTGAGGATTACTAGCCTCCAACCTGTTGCCTTGGACTGCTTCTGAATCACAATGTAGTCTTCACCGCCAACCTCAACCTTTTCTCCTCCATGATCCAGTATCTTATTTGCATTAACATTTACGGAAAAATCGGAAGAAATTTGCCGTCCCGCTTCATCAAATAATCTCATTAATTCACGCGTTTCCGCCTGTGAGCTGTCCACCTCATCCGTAAGCTGGAAGTAACTTTTCTCAATTTGAACCATAATATAGCCAGCTTTCGTGAATGAATGATCAATCAGTCTAATATTACGAATCGCGATGACGATATCCGAATTCCGCGGGTCAAGTCCAAACCATACGAGACGTCCTTTGCCCTCGTCCACCCGGCTGATCCATTCTTCTGATACTCGATTGTTCAGGCTGGCGTCATCAACAGAAAGTAATTTCTGATAATCACCTGCATACAGCTCAATGGAACGAATCCCTGTCGCATACGCCTCATATTTACGTACTTCCTGCTGGATGGTTTGACGTTCGGCGAAGCTGATCGGCTTTCCTTCGGCCTCTTGAGCGAGTAATCGCTGAATGGAGGCGTTGGTTGCCACTTGCGCCGTCAACGTGTTAATCTGCCGGATCAGTACATCCAATTTGCCCGTTGCCTGAACTGCAGTCTGTTCAATATGCTTCTCCGCACTATTGCGTAATAGAACCGAAACTTGCCCGTACATAAAAAAACCAACCGTGGCGAGTACGATCACCATGACAAACATAAAACCCAGGAAAATTTGATTACGCAATGTGTTTAACTGTCCAAACCTCGTCAATCTTTACACTCCCCTCCGCCAGATAGACTTGATTCCTCATCAAAAAAGATGACCCTTGAATCTTCAGGAATCATCTACAGCTCTAGTTATTTGTTAA
This sequence comes from Paenibacillus sp. FSL L8-0333, assembly GCF_037965665.1. Taxonomy (NCBI): domain Bacteria; kingdom Bacillati; phylum Bacillota; class Bacilli; order Caryophanales; family Paenibacillaceae; genus Paenibacillus; species Paenibacillus sp. FSL L8-0333. The sequence goes on along the minus strand of NZ_CP150186.1, from coordinate 1,283,998 downwards.
TTCAGCCTTTGGATTATATGATATCAGTGATTAGTTTCTGAGCCCATATCCATATCGCGTTTTAATTTATCCAAATCAACCAAAAAAAGCAATATAGAATATATACTCATGCCTACCAGAGTTGCACAAAAAAACCGTACCTCCGCTGACCCGGGTATACCGGAATAGCAGTGTACGGCTTATATTTTTAAATATGGAGGTTCTAATTAAAACTACGGTTGGACACCCACGAACCCTGCAATTTACGCAGCATAATAATTTGTCCAGTATGGTAAGAATCGTGTAGGATAAGGCTCATTACCTCTTCCCCTGGCGCATGACCCGAACCGCCCCAATCATACGCGCCTTCTTCCAGCGCTTCAATGATTTCTCTAAGAGCAGCATGCACGTCTTTCAGGTCTGCAACGGCTTTCGCCCATGCTTCTTCTCCTTCAGCTGTTACAGTAAAGGTATCATCGTTGCTTTCAGCATCGGGTTGTTTGGGCAACCCTTTTAGCTTTCGCAGCAAACGCACCTTATAATAAGTTAGATGGTTAACCGTTTCCCAGATAGAATTGGCCGCCCCCCCCTCTGGCTTCCAGAGAGCCTGTTTGCTATCCACACCTTCCAGCGCATCGCTAAGCGGCGGAGCCCAATCCTCGATATCCATGCAATAATCCCAATTTTGGAGCAAGACCTCACTGATTTTATTTTGCATGTTCAACCTCCTAAAAATTTGTGTAAACATAAACTTCATGGTGTAGCTTCAAAAAGAACTACTTCAAAGCGAACTAATATGTAACGACTTAAACCATAATATAGTGGTTACAAAAGAAATGTAGCATATTTCCAGATTGTATTCAAGTAACTAGCTAAACTTATTTTTAACTGTTACAATGATTTGTAATGAGCGTTGAATCGGAAAGGATGAACAGACCGTGTTGTGGGAGGATTTCATTAACAGTTACTGGCGGGATTGGCGAACAGGAGATAAGAATAAAGACCGGGACAGACTCGATGAAGAAGAGTGGGTTTTTAAATGGCTGAAGGAGTATGCTCTATTAGAAACACAGATGCCGAACACGATAGAAATGGCGCAGCTTAAAAAGCTTCGCTCACTACTATGGAACTGGGTACAGGCCATTGTGCAAGGAAACTCGGTGTATGGAGAAATACTGGAACAGCTCAATGTCTATATGGACAAGGGTCCTGTTATACGGCGAATTGTGTGGAAAAGCGACGAGCAAGCGGAAATAAAGCTATTGCCACTCCATAGTGGCTGGGAGCAGGTAATGGCGGAGATTGCAGCGTCTTTTGCCGAGGCATTACTTGAAAAAGAACCCACAAGATTCCGTATCTGCGAGAATCCCGATTGCCTCTGGGTCTATTACGATGATACACGCAACCGCTCCAAGCGGTACTGCGATGACAAAGCCTGTGGCAACCTTATGAAGGTGCGGCGTTTCCGGGCGCGGAAGAAGGCTGAGTCTGAGGGGGAATAAAGTCTATAGGCTAATAGATCATATTAAGACTCTTATACTTAATATAAGCTTGTTATGTGTATGAAGGATAAACTTGAGGTTATTAGCGCAGTGTGAATTACGTACATTTTTTACTCTCTGTGCATCCATTAGAGCCTATGGTTAAGCTGGTAGTGGAGGAGGCGAGATCCAACCCACTGTTAAATCCCCCTCGTGATGACTTTCAATAATAATTCCTTTATCCAAATTTACAATCCATGTATCAAATCCAACAGCAATAACATCATTGAAATTGTTTATAATATTTTTTAAATTAGTCTCCACTACCGGAAGATTGAACTCATTCCACACAATAAAATAGTTATCACGCAATAAAATAGACTCTATGTCTTTCAGTTCTTCCGGTGTCTTAAGGGATTTCTTTTGATCAATAGATTCCCAGTCAATCCGCGCCCACTGTGTGAAATTAACTATACTCTCCATCATAGCTACAATCTCGGACGACTTTTCTAAACTATATATTCTTGTGTTGGGACCTAAAGCTTCGATACACTCACTGTACAGGGAACCTAGTGGGTTCTCTATTTTCACTCTTTTTTTCAGTTGCTCCATACGAAATAGCCGTGCTTGTTTATCACTCACTTTCTCACAACCTTTAACTCATCCTATTTTTTAGTGAAAAAAACCTGGCCTTCTCTAGATAGTTTTGTGCACGGAGCTTTATGAACTCATGAAATAGCTGCATTTCATACACTTATTCCGCATCCAAATGGGATCTTCAAGACTTTAATTGTATTCTGTACACTTAAAACTAGAAAATGTGCCCAATGAGTAATAAATCACGAAAATAGGTGTACGAAATACAGTTATATTTTTTGACGGGTTATTCGCAGGATTATAGTTGTACAAAATACAGTTAAAAGCTTCTGTACATCGCTCCCCTTGGCTCTTAACCCCCAACAACTCCAATATCCCTCCATCCAATCATGATCTCTTCGACGACCTCATTCCCAATCTTCACTTCTTTTGTCGCAACAGATTGCCCACCCACTTTGTGATAGAAATGAATCGCGGGATTTCCTGTTACCACCCAAGTCATGAACGAGCTATAATTTTCCTCCAATAAATTCTGTGCTACGCTTCTTATGAGTTGCCTTCCAAGACCCTTTCCTTGCTGTTCCTTAAGCAAATAGAGTGCATATAGCTCCGCATCATAGAGATCTGAGAGATCTGGCCCTCTTCGCGCTCCTCCATTTGCAAAACCAATAATCGTCCCAGCCTCATCTTCAGCCACATACATAACCTCGTCTTTATTGGGCGTTTCAAAATTCCGAATCCAGAGCTTCCTTCTAGCTTCCACTGTAATTTTATCGAGAAACTCATCTGATATTAGCCCTCTGTATGTGGTTTTCCAACTCGTAGCGTGGACAAAAGCGATCCCGTCTATATCACTAGCTGTTGCTTCTCTAATCATCAATTTAATTCCCCCTTAGATTTCCGATAAAAGCTTCAGCTAGTCCAACATTGACTAGTGTTCAACCACTTATTCCTCTCAAACAAACTATTGAAATCACTTTTGGCTACCGAATTGATATGTTTTTCTGAGCTGTATAATATTCACATGCCAACTAAAAAACGAGGAGATGTCTTCTACTTCTACTTCTACTTCTACTTCTACTTCTACTTCTACTTCTACTTCTACTTCTACTTCTACTTCTACTGGAGCTATTTTCATATCTTCTAATAGTTTTCTGAGTATATCTTAGTACCAACATCCTCGCACACTCTCTAGCTTTTTATTTCCCGTCAGCCTATTTAACACTCAAGCTCAATTTAACCTTGCAGTGCCTTTCGCACACTTAATATATATTTCGCCTGATCAAGTGGGTTCACGCCCCGGCGGGTGCGCTCAGCAGATACGTCTGGTGGACATTCTTCATAGCCGGCAAAAAAAGAAGTAAACGTGCTGCGCCCCTTCGTGTAGGAGCTTAAGCTGACGGGATAATCGAGCGATGTTGCCAGCGGCAGACGTCCTTCGATGATCATCCGCTCGCCTTGCAGCACGGGAGGCTCGAACGTGCCACGCATCTGCACAAGGTCGTTCATCACCCGTCCGCCATTCTCCTCAGGAACCACGATGCGAACCTGCAGAATCGGCTCTAGGAGTTTAGTGCCTACCCGAGCGAGTCCGTCCATAATTCCCATCGGAGTCGCCACCGCAAAATCCAGCGGATGGGTATGCCACACATGATGCTGTCCCTCGATCAAGGTCACTTTAAGGTCGGTAACCTCCCAGCCATACAAACCCTGTTGTAAGGCTTCTGGTACTCGGCGTGCGGTTTCGCTCTGATATTGCGGCAGCAGGTCGGAACTCCGCACTACCGAATCGTAGACTAAACCACTGCCCGGAGATCCCGGCTCAATCTGAAAGCGCAGAATCGCCCAGCACGGTTTCGGCATCGTGTAAGCGATAAAACCTTCCCCGGCACGGGCTGGCGTTTCTTTATATATGACAGAAGGCTGACCGAAAGTAACCTTCAGCGCATATCGCTCCTCCAGAACACTGTTCAGAATCTCCAGTTGAATCGGTCCCATTACTTTGATATGCAGCTCCCGCTCATCCTGCAGCCACTGCGCATCCAAAAGCGGATCTTCATCCGCCAGTTCCTGCAGCGCTCCGAAAACCTTATGGTCATCCACATCTGGTTCCCAGAATACACGCACCGTTAGCAGCGGCACAGCCAGCTTCGCCTCCTCCGGAATGGCCCCCGGATGGCCGAGCACATCTCCGATGCGCACCCCTGAAAGGCCATAGATAACAGCAATATCTCCGGCTTCAAGCGCTCCGACATCCTCGGTCCGACCACCTTCGACCTTGCGGATCTGGGTCACTTTCCCCTGAATATCCTGCGTATAATTCATCAGCGTATCGCGGTTACGGATCGTCCCTTCATAAAGGCGGACAAACGCCATCCGTCCCATACTTTTATCACGCTGAATATTGTATACGATGCCTGACACCGCCCCCTCCACATTCCCACCAGCGCGCGGAAAATACTCAACCATCGCATCCAGCAAGGCAGTAATCCCAAGCCCCTTGGCGGCGACGCCATAAACCATCGGAAAAAAGCGGCCTGATGAGGAGGCTGTTTTCATATATTTTTTCCATTCAGCCAAATCAATAGTGCTACCTGACATATACTTCTCCAACAGCTCTTCGTCCCGTTCCGCTAACGCCTCTAATAATTCTGTTCGTGCGCTAGCATCAGCTTCGTTCTCCCATAAATCTCTTGCTCCTATGTACCCCTTCTCTTTGCCGATGGGTTGCTGAACTGGAATGATATCACTAGACAAATAATTTCGCGCTTCTGCCAGCACAGCTTCAGGGTTAGCGCCTACGCGATCCATTTTGTTCACAAAAATAAGCGTGGGGATTCCCAGCTTCCGCAGCGCGTTCCAGATCATCTCACTTTGGGCCTGCACACCCTCCACGGCTGTAAGGATAAGCACCGCACAATCCATCACCCGCAAAGACCGCTCAACTTCGGACAGAAAATCGACGTGCCCCGGGGTATCGACCAGATTAATATGCACACCTTTCCAAGCAAAAGAAGCCAATGCCGCCCGTACGGATATCCCCCGCTGCCGCTCCACATCCATTGAATCCGTCAATGCCGTCCCAGTGTCTACGCTGCCAAGCGCGCGAATGCGACCGCTTTCATACAAAATATGCTCCGTTGTTGTCGTCTTCCCGGCGTCCACATGGGCAAATATCCCCACATTAATCCGTTCTGCTCCCTGCTGCTGAATCATCTATAGTTCCCCTATCATGAGCTAGATTTATCTGAATTTATATTATTTACATCCTTATATTCCATAGTAATATATCCACCCACGTTGTTCCACCCTCCAGTTCAATTGGTTAGATTCAGCTATGCCGGGTATGTAATTACTAATAAGAAATCTAACGCCGAGGAGGAAATTCATCATGACAGATAAACGTTTGCAGGATAAAGTTGCAGTGGTTACAGGTGCTGGTTCCGGTATTGGAAAAGCTACAGCCATAAGGTTTGCCCAACACGGAGCTAAGGTATATATGCTTGACCGCACTCCCGAGGATTCCTATGAAACTAAACGTGAGATTGAATCTATTGGCGGTACAGCAACAGTAATTGAATGCGATGTCTCCAATCCAGGTCTGGTCGAAGAAAGTATTCGTAAGGTTGGGGAGGCGGCCGAGAAGATTGATATTGTTTTTGCCAATGCTGGCATTAATGGTACATGGTCTCCAATCGAAACACTAGAAATCGAAGATTGGGACCAGACACTGGATACCAACCTACGCAGCACCTTTGCCACAGTAAAATATGCCATCCCCCATATGAAAGAAAATGGCGGCAGCATCATTATCACCAGCTCCATTAACGGCAACCGAGTATTCTCGAACATTGGCGCTTCCGCTTACTCATCTTCCAAGGCAGGACAAGTTGCTTTTATGAAAATGGCTGCACTAGAGCTGGCGCAATACGGCATCCGTGTAAATGCAATCTGTCCTGGATCAATCGATACACAAATTGGAGATAATACGTATAAAAGCGATGATCTTCAAAAAGTGAAGATTCCTGTGGAATTTCCGGAAGGTAATCATCCGCTGGAAAATGCACCGGGTAAGCCTGAGCAGGTTGCCAATCTGGTATTATTTCTCGCATCGGATGAATCTTTTCATGTTACGGGAACTGAGATTTATGTAGATGGTGCCGAGTCACTCCTGCGCGGATAAGTTTTTACTCGAATCGTTATAATATTTTAAAATCTATGCAACATTTTGGTCTAATCTACCATCTAAGAGTATGGAGGTGACGCAAATGAAAAAACCATTATTCATAAATAACGCTAAAAAAATGACTATAGCCTGCGGCATTTTGGCAGCGAGTGTGTCTTTTGGGGCATCCGCTTTTGCTTTTTCAGATTTGAAAGGTGATCCTGCGGAAGCAAAAATCAACTCTTTGCATAAAGAGGGGATTATAAACGGAGTAGACAAAGATAAGTTTGCCCCTAAATCTAAGGTAAGCTTTGCGCAAGGGATACAATTCATCGTTGGGGGTCTGAATCTGACTCCGCAACCAGCGGTAGGTAGTAATTCTTCCAAAGCCAGTGATTATTTCGATAAAGTAAACGACAAAGCCTGGTATGCTTCGGCTTTCCTGACTGCCAAGCAAAATGGTCTTTCACTCGACCGGACAGTGGATCCTAACGGAACCATCACCCGTGCTCAGTTCGCTCACTTATTGACGCAAGCGCTGCAAAGTAAAGGTAACTTCCCTGTTACGCTGATGTATGTAGACATTAAGGATGGCGATAAACTCTCTACGGAGGTTATAAATAGTCTCCAGATCCTGCTGAATACACATATTGCCACACTCGATAAGAACGGTAATTTCCGGCCAAATGATGCTATTACCCGCTCTGAAGCAGCCGCTCTCATCTATGATGCAGCCGCTTTTGCTAAACGTGTAATTGTATCTAATGGCAGTCCCACTACTCCCACCTACGAAACAGAGGTTACGTTGACCAAAGCGGGTGAAGGCGTAAATAAAGCCACACTTACCGTTAATAATCTGCCTAACCCCGGGTATGGGCTGGTGATTGAGCGAATCGAATTTGGTAAAGACAATACGGCTGTGATTTACTTTAACGTGACTGCTCCTGAACCAGGGAAAATGTACGCGCAGGTGATCACAAAGGCATCTGTTGCCACTTATCTGCCAGATGGATACAAAGCTGTCGCTCAACCTGTAACTGGCTCTGCTTCTTATTCGTCTTCTAGCGCGGCACAATAATATAAATTCAACTTGAAGGTTTTAGAGTTAAGAGTCCAACGCAACTGCGGTGTATATTTGGACTTCCAGCTACCGTTTATGACGGCTGAGATACGGAGAAGGGATGCCTCAAAAGCCATCATATGGCTGCTGAAGCATCCCTTGTTTGCTGTTTGTTGTTCCTTCCCCCTTTATCCCAACTCCGAACTCTAATTGATTAAGTAACGCCGCTATCGGACTCAGATGACCTTAACACAGCTGTTTCTTGTCTAGTTCTCTCTGAGTTCTCTCTGAGTTCTTTCAAACTTACAAAATTGACTGCGTTTTGGGTGAACCCGGCATCCCCTTGTTGTGCTTGAGAAAAACAGAAAAACCGCAAAAATCCTTGATTATACAAGGATTTCACAACCCGCTAGTGACCGAATTGCATGCCCGATTCAGGTTCGTGTGGCAGCAATATCGTGGAGGTTCGAGTCCTCTCGACCGCATCATTTACAATCATAGATCTATCAACTGCTTCAAGCGCAATTAACGGATCTTTTTGTTTTATATGTACAAGCACAGGAGTAAGTGAAAATCGGTTTGACAAAATACTGATTTAGATATATTGTGGATACACTAAGTCTATTATTTATCCTAATTATAGATATAATGGATCTATAATATATTTTATTAATCTTGAAAGGATGATTCATAATGGCAGTTCTCCATGCGGAAGATGCTACTTTTGCACAACTCATTCAACCGAAAGGAATAACTGTAGTCAACTTCTGGGCGCCCTGGTGCGGACCGTGCCGGATGTTTGCACCTGTGCTGGAAGAGTTTGAGCGGGAGTCGGATGCTACAATAACTGTAGTGAAGGTCAATGTGGATGACAACCCGGAGACGACTGGAAAATACCACGTGATGAGTATACCGGCCACACTCATATTCAAGGATGGACAACCACGGCAACAAGAGGTGGGGATATTATCCATACATGCCTTGCAGCAGCTCACTGCATCCGAATAATACCTCTGAAAGCGGTGAAGACAGCTTGACTAATAAACCCAGCATTATTGTAGCCTCTCTGGTGGTTGCCAATTTTCTAGCCCAATTAATGCAAACGATGTTAAATACGGCGTTGCCGCGTGTCATGCAGGATCTTGCCATTCATGAGAATCAAGCGCAGTGGCTGATTACGGTGTACTACCTGATGATAGGTATAACTGTTCCTGTTGCTGGATTTTTGATCGGAAAGTTTACTACGAGGGCCTTGTTCATGGCCTCTGTCGGAGCGTTCACAGCAGGAACACTGATTGCCGGGATCGCCTGGAGTTTCCCCCTAGTCCTGACGGGGCGTTTGGTTCAAGGCATCGGTGCGGGTCTGCTGTTCCCTCTGTTTCAGACGACGATACTCAGAGTCTTCCCGAAGGAGAAAATCGGTGCAGCGATGGGAGTAGTCGGTTTGGTTCTGGGGTTGGCTCCTGCACTTGGGCCTACTCTGTCTGGGTTCGTGGTTCAGAATCATTCATGGAGACTGTTGTTTTATGCTGTGGCTCCGCTCGCAGCCGCCAATTTATTCTTAGCGCATTTCACGCTGCGGAACGTGGGAGAGACTCATCAGACCAAGCTCGACACCAGGTCCATTATCTACTCTTCACTCGGATTCGCTGGTATATTATATGGTTTTAGCATTGTCGGGGAAGAAAAGGGAAATCCTGTTGTCGCAGGGATCATCCTTCTGGCCGGATTCCTGATCGTGGCGCTGTTTATTAAAAGACAGCTCAAGCTCACGGCACCTTTGCTCGATTTCAAGCTGTTTCGGCACCGCTCCTTTACCCGTTCTTCTATTGTGGGGGTGATCTTATTTGCGGTGATGGTGGGAGTTGAACTCCTTCTTCCTCTGTATGCACAGACGATAAGAGGCTTAACACCAAGGGAGTCCGGGCTTATGTTGTTGCCAGGTGCACTGCTGATTGGTGTCTCCGGTCTGATCTCAGGCAGACTATATGACCGGTTTGGGGTTAGCCGCGTAACCCAGGGAGGATTTCTGCTCATTCTGATCATGGCAGTGGCTCTTGCCCTCACGTTATCAACTGAGACGTCCTTTAATCTACTGGTTATAATGTATGCCCTGCTTATGTTTGGAGTAGGGGCAGTTATGGCTCCAATTACGGCCTATGCCATGGCAAGTATCCCCAACACCATGGTTGCACATGCTTCTCCAATGACAATCACGCTGCGCTCGCTCAGCGGTTCAATAGGAGGCGCCTTGCTTGTAACGATAATGACTTCTACTGCGAGTGCCAGTTCCTTATCCTTTCCATTGGATATGCTCAAAGGGGTCCACATTGCATTCTGGACGTTGACGGCTCTTGCCGGATTAGGATTATACTTGTCTTTTCATCTGCAAGAAGCGAGAAAGCTTAAACCTGCTAATATTTAATTTCTTAATCTATCCTGTATTACCCGGCAGAATCCTCTGCCGGTTTTTTTGGTGTGGCTTCCGGTGCAGGGGGAAATTCCTGAAGCGCACTTGAGACTCCATGCTTAAAGCATATTTCCCGAAAAAAAAGCTGTACTGATTATAATTTTTGCCCCCACTTTTACAGAGGAGGCCCCACCAGGGTCTGACACATATTTAAGCAGGGGTGGGACGTCTTTGGTAATTCCCCATAGATCGTCTCATAATCCAACTTGTTGTTAGCTATCGGACTCCATCGTCGCTATTGTCTTTAAAAAACACCCAATATGAACCTATTTCTAACGAATAGCTGCACTGGGGTCCGAACTGTGCTCCAATCGCTAAAAACATATGAATAGCGTCATCTGGGTCCTCAAGCTAACTCAGGCTCAGAAATGCTGATTACTTGGCAGTGAGGATTATCAAACTACGAGCGATTAGATCATATTTGTGTGCATGAAGCTATTTGACGGTAATGAACATCAAACTTCGTGCGATTAGATCATATTTGAGTGCATGAGGCTATTTGATGGTGATGAACATCAAACTTCGAGCGATTAGATCATATTTACACAGACGCAGCAGCTATCGGACTCAGATGACCTTATACGCAAAAATATGCCACTTTTACGATGCTATCGGACTCCATCGTCGCTATTGGCTCAAAAAGCACCATAAATATGCCTTTTTCTAATGAATAGCTGCACTGGAGTCCGAAATTATGCTCTAATCGCTAAAAACACGCGAATAGCGTCATCTGGGTCCGTAAGGATCAGCGTGTATCAACGGATATGAAAATCCGCTGAAGCAGGTAGCCAAAAACAATATACAAATCAGCGATGCTCCAATGTTTGCGTTATGCGAACGCAGCAGATAGGTGTGTAGTAGATAGGTGTGTAGTAGATAGGTGCACAGCAGTTAGGTGCACAGCAGTTAGGTGCACAGCAGTTAGGTGCACAGCAGTTAGGTGCACAGCAGTTAGGTGTGCACCAGTTAGGTATGCAGCAGTTAGGTATGCAGCAGTTAGGTGTGCACCAGTTAGGTGTGCACCAGTTAGGTATGCAGCAGTTAGGTGTCCAGCAGTTAGGTGTGCACCAGTTAGGTATGCAGCAGTTAGGTGTCCAGCAGTTAGGTGTGCACCAGTTAGGTGTGCAACAGATGGGGCTACAGCGGATAGGAATGCAGCTACTATCGGACCCAGTTGACCTTATTCGTTGCATAATCGCACATTTGGACTACTAAAGGACTCCATCGTCGCTATTGGCTCAAAAAGCACCATAGATATGCCTTTTTCTGATGAATAGCTGCACTGGAGTCCGAAACTGTGCTCTAATCGCTAAAAAAACGCGAATAGCGTCATCTAGGTCCGTAAGGATCAGCGTATGCCAACGGATGTGAATAATCAGTTGAAGCAGGCAAACAGCGTCCATAATAGCGCCATCTGAGTCCGTAAGCTAAGGCGTCCATATTAGCGTCATCTGAGTCCGTAAGCTAAGGCGTCCATATTAGCGTCATCTGAGTCCGTAAGCTAAGGCGTCCATTGATCATGAATAATGCCGACTAATGCATGGTCTTCTCCGATCTTCTCAAAAACTAGACGCAGGCTGCGCCAATCCATTCCCTCGACAGAAGGATCGATTCCAGCAATATGATATTCAACGAAATCATATTGCTCCTTTGGATACACTTCGTTTAAGTTGTTGATCGTCGTCCCTTGTCCAAGCCCCTTGTTCACAGCAATTTCGGCCTTCTGAATGAAGTCCGCATCGTAGACAAACCGCTTGTAGTAATCTGCGAATGTAAGCTCGATTAAATCACCGGAGCCAGCAAATGTTCGCCAGACTCTTTTGGTAGAGTCATTCATTAATCCTTCTACTTCCTCCTGGGTGAATACAAGATCATTTTTTGTATCCACGTATGCATAAGGAGAGAAGCGTAGCCCTTTATCCCGATGTACCCACGCCGCTAATTGCTTCATATCCTTATTCTTAATGGAGTTCATTACCGTAGACGCCGCTTCCTCAACTAATGGCGGCAATCCCTCTAGATCCTGCGGCTGCCCCGTACTTGATGTCTTCGTCTCCTGTGGTAGTTCCGTCTCCTGTGGTGGTTGTGTAGTAGCCGCTGGCTGTGCAGTTTGTGTGTGCTCTGGTGTCTGCTTTGGCGTCTGCACTGGTGCCTGCTCTTGTGACTGCTCAGGCGTCTGCTTCGGCTCCGTTCCCGCTTCTGGCGTTCCACTGCAGGCTGTAAGCCATAACATAGCTGCTATAAGCGCCAGCCCACCGATTTTTTTTGCGAAGTACATAAGATCCCTCCTTAGCTTTGATTCTTCACTCTTTAGACTGATTTGAACAAATGAAGGTTGCAAGCTTATACTAAAACTATCAATCATACAACTCTTATGAGAGGGCGGGGTTACTATTCATTTAACAGAAAAACTTAAAAGCCTTCCCCTAACTCCCGGCGTTTATCTCATGAAGGATAATCTCGGTCATATTATATATGTTGGCAAGGCAAAACAGTTAAAACGGAGAGTCCAATCCTATTTTCAAAACTCAAAATCTCATTCCCCAAAGGTTAAACAGCTTGTAAGAAATATTAAAGATCTGGAAATCATCCTTACGGATACCGAATTTGAAGCCTTTATGCTGGAATGCAAATTAATTAAAGAGATCAAACCCATGTACAATAAAAAAATGAAAAATCCGCAGGCTTATACCTATATCGTAATAGGAGCGGATGAAAAAATACGTTCGTTAGAGATTACCTATGATCCTGCGGTCAAAGAAGGCACTCAGGTTTTTGGTCCCTATACGAGCAGAAGCACCGTGGAACGGGCCGTGCAAGGCATTAAAGAAAGTTCAAGAATCCTTTGCAGTAACCCTAGCTTTAAAAATTCCCTATGCCTAAACCATTCGCTTGGCCTATGCATAGGGATGTGTGCAGGCGGAGATGCCGCTGTTCAATATAATAAAATTATTGATCGAGTCATTGGCTTACTAAACGGCTCAGATTCCAGTATCCTTGAGGAAATGGAGCAACGGATGGCAGTGGTCGCGGAGCACTATGACTTCGAAACCGCCGCCAAATACAGGGACTATATTGGAGCTGTCAGCTTCCTGATTCACAAAGAGAAGGTCATCGAATTCGCACAGGAGAATCAGAATATTGCAGTTCTTGAGGCCATGAATGAACAGACGCTTAAACTCATTCTGCTCAAGGGCAACCGTATCCTGTCCCATACCAAGCTACAATATGATCAACCGGATATCACCCACCTGCAAGCGGCAATAAAGTCAGCGATTATGACCACTTTTCACAGTGAACCCAATCAGACCTCGGCAGCGATCGGGCGCCATGAAATTGACGAAGCACAAATAATATACAGCTATTTAAAAAGCAGCTCCTGCAGCTACATCATCATTCAAGAGGATTGGCTTGCAGCTGAGCAACGTTCCAATATGGAGGCTTCGGTAAATGAGCTGTTGCAGATTTTTTTAAATGCGCTTCCCTCTCATTCCTATAATTAAAAAGATTTCGTGTTTGGACTTCCGGCGGATTATAGTAAACGGCGGCCTGCCTTTGCAGGCTGCATTTTTCGGTTTCGCTTCAACAATTTTTTATAGCGTTTCTGAGTGTATAGCACCTCGCCCGCCTCCATTACCGTTTCCTTCGCCTCATTAACAACCAGCTTAGTTTCCTCCACACATTCCTTCATACGACTGATCTCCGATTTAAATTCCTCAGATCTGTCCTTCGCTTGCTCCAACGTGACCTGAATATTTCCCTTCTTCTCATCTATAGGTTCTTTCAATCCCTCTACCGATTGCTTAACTCCATCAAGGGATTGCTTTAGGCCATTCACACTATTCTTTAATTCTTTCAATGGATTTCCCACATCTATCTCCTCCTAGTAATAAACGCTTAGTTCAACTGTTACTCTAAACTTACCCAAAGAGTGCACGTCCTTCACTACTATAATGACAAAAAGGGTTGCAGCTGAAAATAATCAACAAGAAGCCAGTCCCCAATAATAGGAGACTGGCTTCTTGTTGTCGTTCTTTGAGGATCACTGCTATCTGTCTACTTCACGCTTCCCGCCTCAACACGCGGCGGACGCATGGTCAGGCTGACCCGGCCCTTCTTCAGGTCAACACCCATCACCCAGACGGTGACATTGTCTCCTACGGAGACGACGTCCATCGGGTGCTTCACAAAGCTGCCGCTGAGCTGGGAAATATGCACCAGCCCATCATTTTTGATGCCGATATCGACGAATGCGCCGAAATCGATAACGTTGCGGACGGTTCCCTGCATTTCCATGCCAGGAACCAGATCCTCGATCTTCAGCACATCGGTGCGGAAGATCGGCAGCGGCAGCTCCTCGCGCGGATCGCGGCCCGGACGCTGCAAGCTCTCCAGGATGTCGCGCAGCGTAGGCACGCCGACATCCAGCTTCACAGCCAGCTCCTCGGCATTTTGTACCTCAAGCTGTGAGGCTACTTCTTTGCTGCCAAGCTTATTCACATCGAGGCTTAGCTCACGGAACAAACGATCCACCACCGGATAGGACTCGGGGTGAATAGGCGTGCGGTCCAAGGTGTTGTCTCCACCCGGAATCCGCAAGAAGCCGATACATTGCTCATAGGACTTGGCACCTAGACGAGGAACCTTTTGCAGCTGCTTCCGGGTCGTGAACTTGCCGTTCTCTTCCCGGAATTTAACGATATTCTTAGCAATCGTTCCATTAACCCCTGCTACATAAGAGAGCAAGGCAGGAGATGCCGTATTGACATCTACGCCAACATGGTTAACCGCCGATTCCACGACGGCTTTAAGACTCTCCTCCAGATGCTTTTGGGAGACGTCATGCTGGTACTGTCCCACACCTATAGCTTTCGGATCGATCTTCACCAGCTCCGCCAGCGGGTCTTGCACACGGCGGGCGATAGAAGCCGCGCTGCGCTCCGCTACATCCAGATCCGGGAATTCCTCCTGCGCCAGCTTGGAAGCAGAATAGACACTCGCTCCCGCTTCATTAACGATCAGGTACGCCAGCTCTGGATTGCCAATCTCGGCAATCACTTCTGCCGTAAACTGCTCCGTTTCACGCGAGCCTGTGCCATTGCCGATTACGATGAGCTGAATGCCGTACTTAGCAATCAACTCTTTGAACTTAGCAGCAGCTTCGCGCTTCTTGTTATTCGGCGGCGTCGGATAGGTCACGGCTACCTCTAGCAGCTTACCAGTATCGTCTACAACGGCTAGCTTACATCCAGTACGGTATGCAGGGTCAACCCCCAGAACACAACGCCCCTTGACTGGCGGTTGCAGCAGCAGGCTACGTAGATTGCCAGAGAAGATCGAAATCGCCTGGTTCTCCCCACGTTCGGTCATCTCTCCACGAACTTCGCGCTCTACTGAAGGAGCAATCAAACGTTTGTAGGCATCCTCAGTCACTGCTTCCAGCAGTTCCTTCACCGGGGATGGCCCTTTAATAATTTTCCGTGCAATATAGGCATGAATTTTATCAGTGACGACCTCAATGCCTACCTTTAATATATTTTCACGCTCACCACGGTTAATTGCTAGGATGCGGTGAGGTGGCATTTTGTGTACAGGTTCACGGTAACTATAATAATTTTCGTATACGGATTCTTGTTCTGCATCCTTTGCTTCAGACACAAGAATACCTTGACTTGCTGTATACTGGCGAACCCAAGAGCGGATCGCAGGATCATCTGCTATGTTCTCGGCAATGATGTCCAGTGCGCCTTGCAGCGCTTGGTCTGCGCTCTCTACTCCCTTTTCCACATCAATATATTTCGATGCTTCAGTCTGCGGGTCCCCTTGTCTTTGCTGCTCCAAGATCCAGTTAGCCAGCGGCTCAAGTCCTTTTTCCTTCGCAACACTAGCCCGCGTCTTACGCTTTTGCTTGAAGGGACGATACAAGTCCTCTACTTCCTGAAGCTTGACCGCATTGATAATTTGCTCATGAAGCTCCTTGGTCAGCTTGCCCTGCTCTTCAATATTGCGTATAACGTCTTTTTTACGTTCGCCTAGATTGCGAAGATAACCCAGCCGTTCTTCAATATCACGAAGCGCATTCTCGTCCAGCTCACCTGTCATTTCCTTCCGATATCTGGCGATGAACGGAATGGTATTTCCCTCATCCAGCAATCCTACCGTAGTGCGTACCTGTTTCAGACTAATGTTCAATTCCTTGGCAATCGCTACGGTTATCAATTCCTGCTCCCGCTGTGCGTTTGCCTCATCCGTAATGACTTCCGTATTGCTGTTATCTACCGCCATTAGTATCCCTCTTCCCGTACACAATCTGCTTATACATATCTTGATCTCATAATTAAAATAGTATCACAGATTCGGCTCTGCACCAAAGACCAGCCCGAATAGCGCGCGTTGTACTGAACCGCTGTGCGCATATAGCGAGGCATCGTGGACGGGTCAGAGCCCGGATTTAGCGATTACGCCCGCTGCCCCATTCCCCGTTTGCCGGAACTCAGTGACAATACAAAACACAAAGCCAGAACGAGCGCGGCTGCCCCATATGGGAAGTTAATACTAAGATCAAACAAATACCCTGCGACGATAGGCCCAGCAATATTTCCGAGACTTGTATAAGCTGAGTTCATTCCCGCTACGAAACCTTGCTGTGATTCTCCGGCCATTTTGGAAAGCTGTGTACCTACTGCTGGACGCAGAATATCCATTGCAAAGAACACAATAAAGGTAACCGTAATAATCGCCCAAAAGCCGCTTACAAACAAGGTCAGCAGAATAAACAATGATGAGACTATAAGACAAGTGGAGATCACCTTGTTCTCCCCGAATTTATTCAAGATCCAGCCAAATGCGGACACCTGCACCACCGCACCTGCAATAGAACCAAAGGTAATTACAAAAGCGATATCCTTAGGCGTAAAGCCAAATTTATGATCCACGAACAATCCGAACACCGTTTCATAATTAGCCAGTCCAAAAGCCATGACAAATACAATAATTAAGCCGAAAAAGTACGGCTCGCGATAAGAACGCATCAGCTGTGTCAAGAAGCTTTCCTGATTATTTTTTGATAACGTCGCTTCCTTACGTTTCTCTTCAGACAGAGACTCAGGCAAGATTAAAACTGTAATTAGAGCTGCAACTCCAGCTGCACCAGCCGCACAGAAAAAGGGTACCCGCATTCCAAGCTCAGCAAGATAACCGCCAATCCCAGGACCAATAATAAAGCCGGTGGTAATGGCTGCATTAATTAGTCCCATTCCTTTAGCTCTCTCTTCAAAAGAAGTCGTGTCCGCTACATAAGCCATAACTGCCGGCATAATTAGAGCAGCTCCTGCACCACCAAGCAATCTCGAAACGAACAAGAGCCAAGGTACATTGGCCAGACCAAAAATCAGCTCAGATATCGCAAACACGATCAAACCTGCTACAATCACCTTTTTTCTACCGATTCTGTCGGATAATCTGCCGGCAAATGGCGATATTAATAATTGGGCAAGCGAGAAGGAGGCGACCAAGAGCCCGACAGTACTTCCGCTGATCCCAAGCTCATTCATGTAGGTTGGCATTATTGGGACTACTAGCCCAATTCCAGTGAAAGCTAGAAAAATATTAAGCATAACAAGCAGCATAGCGCCTCTGTTTCTAAGTAACAATGACATTGTATTAACCCTCCGTGTGTTTAAAGCCAAATCTTCGAATATTATGCATGTTAAGACCGACCATCCGGTCTAAATAATAGTAAAAAAATAACCCTTCCTATCCCGGTGCCTTTGAGAAGCTTCAGCCTTCATGATCCTGAATGTAAAGCTTCTTTTCATGCCCCTCGTTATCTTACCCCGTACGAATCCCTTGTAATAATAAATTTACTGCTTCCCGGTAATATTTTTTTATATCCTCCCGGGTCTTCTCATGAATCGAGAATTCAGAAACTCTTCCAATCCCTTCAAGCATGCCACTCACGATAATTACATAGTTCTCCAAGTCGCCTTTTACCAAATATCCTGTTTCAATCCCTTCCTTCAAAAGATCACGACAAGCATGTGAGGCTGCTTCATAAAGAAGTGAAAGCCGCTTGCTAATCTCTTCCGGGTGGCATCTGCTTCTGGAGAATTCCTCGAGCGCATGAATCAGTGGATTCTGAAAATCATTTGCGTAATGCTCGGCTAACGCATAAAATCGTTCTTCGATCCCTGCAATTTCCTGTTTCTTATCATTCCACGCTTGCAGCCACTCTAACGTATCCACTTCCACTACAAATAGAAAAAGCTCATCCTTGCTCGGAAAATGGTGATACAGACTGCCCTTACTGACATTCGAGGCTACACAAACTTCATTCATAGTTACGGCAGCATAACCCTTCTGTACAAACAGCTGCGTGGCCTTGCGCACAATTCTTTTTTTAGTTTCTTCTCCGTCTGAGCGTCCTTTGATTCTAAGCACCTCCTAAACCGACCGTACGGTCTAATAATATCAGATCATTTTCAAAAAGTGAAGACCTAACGATTCTTTATTTACTATACGCAAAAACGCACATTAAAAGACGCCCGGATTCGTACCCGAGCGCCAATCTCATGAGTTATCTATAACCTAGGGTGATTAAAAATCAATCAGACCAAGGCTGATTTGCAGCGATTCATCCACCTTTTTCATCGTTTCATCATCAAGGTGGGTGATCTTGTCAGTTAAGCGTTGTTTGTCAATCGTCCTAACCTGTTCCAGCAAAATAACAGAATCTCTGTCAAAGCCATGAGCAGCTGCGTCAATTTCCACATGTGTAGGTAACTTAGCCTTCTGGATTTGGGCTGTGATTGCAGCCACAATTACCGTCGGGCTAAAGCGATTGCCAATATCGTTCTGGATGACCAGAACTGGCCTTACTCCGCCTTGTTCAGAACCTACAACCGGCGAAAGATCAGCAAAAAAAACATCGCCACGTTTAACGATCAATGTCTACACCCCGCTTACTAAGCGGCCAAGAGTGCTGTCTGCATCTTCCTCCGCGAGGAAAGCCTCGCATGCCATGGTCAAGTTGATCTTAGCCATTTCCATGTAGCCGCGCTGCATGGACTCCCGGATGGAACGTTTCCTCCGTTCGCTCAAGTACAGCTTCATGGCCTGCCTAATCAATTCACTCCGGTTGGAATTCTCCAATTGAACAATTCCGTCCACTTCCTGCAAGAGATGATCGGGCAAGCTGATCATGATTCTTTTGGTGTTCTGCAAATTAGCCACCTTCTCTTCCACCCCCACAAACCTTCTGCCCTTGTGTTCCAGTGTTACAATATACAAGGAATTTTATACAAGGAATATATGCCGCCAGTATATCAAGTATGCTGCATCCCATTATAAACTAGAAATGGTGGTTCGTATAGGCTTTTAGTCACATCTCCTAATACGATACAATTCCTTCTATTTTCTCCCTTGTATAACATCACTGTCAAGAACTTTCAGTTTGTGAGTAGAGCATTTACTAATTTAGGAAGTGTGCCTTCACTTATATAAACGCGTGGCACCCGATGAGCCAACATGCAGATAACCTCGTAGTGAATTGTTCCAAGCTGGAGAGCCAACTCGTCTGCCGTGATCATCACGTCAGCTTGACGGCCGATGAGAACAACTTCTTCGCCTGCTTTAATTTGTTCCGCTTCTGCAGCGAAAGATTTGAGTGATACCATACACTGATCCATGCAGATTGTTCCGACGACAGGAACGCGGCGTCCACGTATTAGCACCTCCGCTTTGCCAGTTAGCATGCGGGAATATCCATCTGCGTACCCCACAGGTAGCGTTGCAATAATCTCCTCGCTCTCTGTGATGTACCTAGTGCCGTAACTGACGCCCCAATCGGCAGGCAGGCTTTTGACATATACAACCTGCGTCTTCAGCGTCAATACCGGACGTAGTTCTACCAGTTGACGGTTCACCTCTGTGGAGGGATAAAATCCGTACAAGCTGATGCCTACACGCACCATGTTGCTGGATAAATAAGGTGAATCAATGGCCGTAGCGCTATTGCCCGTATGTATGATCGGGATCTGAATGTTCTGCTCCCGCAGCGTTTCCGCCACGCTCATGAACCGTCGATGCTGTTCCAGTGTATAGCTTTTGTCTTGTTCGTCTGCCTTGGCAAAATGGGTAAACATACCCTCCAGCTCCGCCTGCGCAACAGACTGCACTTCAGAGATAAATGCAGGTGCGTCAGCTGGTAAAAGACCCAGTCGTCCCATCCCGCTATCAATCTTGATATGCACCTTTAGCCGATGTTCCGGATCTATAGGAAGCTGTCTTATAGCCTCCAGTACCTCCGGTGTGAACAGTGTTACAGTTACATGGTTCTCCCAGGCAACGGCTATTCCTTCTGGGGAAGTGTAGCCAAGCACCAGTATAGGAATCAGTATTCCCGCCTGACGCAGCTCCAATGCTTCATCCAAAAAAGCCACACTAACATAATCTGCTCCGAGTCTTTCCAGCTCCCGTGTCACTTCCACTGCTCCATGGCCGTACGCATTTCCTTTGACGCATCCCATAAACTTTGTCTCTGCCGGCAAGTAGCGGCGAAAGGCTTCGTAATTGGCACGCAAATCATCCAGATTAATTTCGGCTACTGTCGGTCGATAGCTTGCTTGCACTTCAAGTCACCTTCTTACGTTGTAGTAAAACGTCATTGCTGCATTGCATTAATCATTGTCTTAGTACCAATGGTAATGCTACAGAAGGTGGCTGTCAATGTGTGCTGGAGCCCCGGCAAATAAAGAAAAGCGGATACTACGTTGTAGAGGAAAGAATCCCACAAAACGCAGTATCCGCCTACTTTTTATTATTTACCCGATTGTGCCTCCATAGAAGCGGCAATTTGCATCATTTCATTAGCAGGAAGATTGGCACTTGTAATTCGGTACTCTACACCCTCAGACATCCAAGTCAATGTCTGCTGCTCATCCCCACTCAGAACTCCCCACGTAAAACCAAGGTCTTTCAGGGTTCCAGGCGCCAGTGCTACCGCACGGTCCAGTGGACGGGATTCCATAATAGTGTACTGATAAATCCCATCATATCGGATGAGAACAGCATGGTCTTTGTTGCCCTCCAATTTATGCGAGTCCTTGAACTCTACACCAGCTGGAATATAATCAGGTTCAATGATCCCAAAGTCTCCAAGCTCTGCAGCCACTGGTTGTTCAGCCTGTTCCTGGCCCTCAGGAGCTGTAACCGGATTACCATTCTCATCAACCTCAGCTACTGTGCTCTCTGCGGACTTGCCCGAGGCCATGTTCTTTTCCATATCAAAGGAATCCTTGGTGAAATCCGTATCGAATTTGAAGGTGTCAAACTTCACGTTTACAACTACCTTCGCCTCAGAATCAGAGACTTGAACCTGTTTAGGCTCATAAGTCTTTTTATCAAGCCAAATCTTTTGCCGCACAAGGGCATTGCTTTGATAATTCGCGGCTACCTCGAACACATAGTTATCTCCATCTTCCACAAATTGGCGGTTATTATCCGAAACTATGCCACGAACCAACGTCTGATACAGATAGACCTGACCTTGATCATCCGGCCAATCGCTTTGGAAACGGAAGCTCTTATTCATACTTGGTGTGAGTACGAACACTCCCTCATCATTACGAAGTACGATCTGCGTAATATCCTTCTGAACATTTGCCAAGCTGATCCGGTAGTAGGAAGGATTCTTGTACCATACTTCTACCTTATACTCCTGCGGCTGTTCCCCGGTATACAGGGTCATTGTGCCAGAACCTTGGTACGTTCCCTGCTTACTTTCCAACTTGTCAGCCACATTGTTCAAATCCTTGACTACGGAAGCGGCATCCTTCTTCCCGCACCCCGTCATCACCAGGGCCACGCTCATAATGATCGCGAGTACCCATGTTATCCGGCGCATGACATCATCCCCTTAACCTGTTTTGAATGCATTGATTAGTACATGTCTATGAGGGACTTGGCCGCAATATGCAGACGGGCATGACAAGCGTGCAGCATTGATTTATTTTATGAGATCCAACAAGCCAAAAAGCCCGCGCACAGCGCTGGCTCTATACTTCATCAGAAGTTGCAATATCATTATGTAGGGTGTTTAACCATTCTCTTCAATCCTCATTATCGCTATGTACTGCTTTATTGTACTGATTAATTAATTCATCTAATCTCATGGACTGTCTGATCACATTCGGATGCAAAAGCCCTCCGTGTTGCCTCTCCATTAAATAAAGTTTTTTTCTAGCACCCTCTATTCTCTTTTGGATAATTTCCTGATCATTCATTAACACTACCTCCCTAATTTAATATATTAGAGGTATATGTCAAATTCTATATTTTACATTAAAGTGCATTACTACAATTCAATAGATAGCGATCTCAGATTTAATCTGAAAACTCTTTTTTGTTTCTTCTATAAAACTATCAATACTAGGCACTTCCAATAACAAAACCATTTTTCTTTTCATTGATTCTAATCAGATTTTGGTATTGCTTCTGCGTTTCTAAA
The DNA here is from genome assembly GCF_037965665.1 of Paenibacillus sp. FSL L8-0333. NCBI lineage: Bacteria > Bacillati > Bacillota > Bacilli > Caryophanales > Paenibacillaceae > Paenibacillus > Paenibacillus sp. FSL L8-0333. The sequence goes on along the minus strand of NZ_CP150186.1, from coordinate 1,261,741 downwards.
GATGCAGTATGCCGAAGCTGCTCAAACATTCTGACACACTTTATTATACAGGATTCGTTATTAATCCTTACAGAAGTCTCCAAACTATCCATTATATACTTTATACTAAGCTCATATTTTCCTCTTCTTATATAATACAATGCTATTTCAGCCATAAAAAAAGTGTATCTGTCTTCGATAATTTGTCGATTATAACATTTAAGATTTCTCTGCTGATCTCTATAATCTGATATTTCTTGCTCAAACCGCTGAAGAATATCATCCACATTAAAATCATAGTGATTGGCTGCCTGAAGGATTTTGAACAGACCTGGAAGAATGTCTTCCTCTCTTTTTTCAATATAGGTCACATATTCCGGAAGCGCTGTCACATCACCTTTTAAAATTCTCAGTAAATATATATTGCCCTGTGCCCAACCCATACATCGATTCATAAGTTGCAAAGCTTCCTCCGTATCCTCACGGATCCAGCTCATATTCATGTAAAGGTTAACATACTGCAATGCTCTATCATAATCTCCCAGCTCTCTGTAAACTACTGAACGTAACACATAAGAAAATAGAATATATGAAAATAAGGGCATTGCAGGTTCCTTCTGTAACCCGTTTTTTCTGGCTCGCTCATTATTATACTTATATTGAATGGATGCTTTTTTTTCAATTTCAATAGCTATGAGCATTACCTTATCCCAATACCTCAATGCGCTATATGTATTCGCCAGAGCCTTCAGCGCGTCAAGTTGATCGACTTCATCAAGCCGATTTACAAAACCCTCAAACTGCACAGCTGCTCGCAAATTCAGATCCTGATCACCCCCTAGAGCAATCGTGAACAGTCTGTATTGGCAAAAAGCCAGCCGCTCTGAATGCTGATACTTCTCACTCTCCGCGACACTCCGGTATAACAACGCTGCAGCATCATATTTTCCTTGTACAAAAAAATCTTCTGCTGTATCAAACAACGAGGGTGTATAAGATAGGCTGTCCATCATGATTCCAATCACCCGACTTATACATTCCAGCTTATCTAGTTCAGCACAGCGATATAGAAAAGGTCGAAGTCGTCTCCAATTGGGATTGGAATGTATGAAACACTCCTCCACATACATATCATAAAAGCCGCCTTCTTCTAATCCCATTCCTTTTGTAATACGGTCTAATTGCTGCATGGCTATAGGCCGATTCCCATTGATAATGTTGCTAATTGTGCCCGAATTCACTTTAGATACCTCTGCGAATTGATTAATTGTTATTCCATTCTTCTTGAGGTAGTCCGCCAGTTCTGCACGAATGGTCATCTGCTTCATGATCAAAGCCACCTTTCGCCATCATGATTCATATATAGATCAATAGTATTTAAATAATAATATGTCTAATTATTCCAGTGGTCAAATACTTTTTTTTGGCTTAATTGATTATACATTTATTCAATTAGTGATGTATAAAATACAAATTAGCCGAATGTAAAAAACCACCAGAACACAAGGTGTATTAGACCTTTTCTGGTGGCTTTTCTAATGCTACTTCTATCCATAGTTATTCAATACATGCATTTAAATTCAACTAAGAACTAGGTTTAATCATCATGTCCAGCTTATTTATATAAGGACCGAGCGCTTCAATTAACTTCTCTTGGTTTTGTATCTCCTCTTTCGAAAGCCGATCCATATGAACACTTCCATCTGCATCAAATACCTTGGCATCATAGCGTTGCAACTCATTTATTAATTGTTCGATCTCCTCAAACTCTTCTTTAGTAAACCTCTGTTCAGCTTTTTCCAGCACGCCATTCCAGAAAGTATCACGATCAACGACAGCCGCCTTTGCCTGAGGGATTTCATTTTCATTCATTTTCTCGAAATAAGGTTTAAGCTCAACCTGTAAATCATTATATGCCTTTTGATCTTTCGCACTTAACTGTTCTAGGTGAAAGACTCCGTCAGCATCGGCCATTTGCAGATTGTAAGCTCCCAATTCCTCTAGTAAAGACATCAATCTTGTAAATTCCTCTTCGTTAAAGCTTTGTTTCGCGTTCTGCAGCTTGGCTTCAAGCCTGTCATATTGTTGCTGGGTTACTCCAATCGTAGCAGCAGTTGCTTGTGAGCCATACAGGGTATCCGCCAAATAATTATATCCGGCATATGCTCCAGTAGGAATTAATAATGCAGCCGCCAAAATGCTTGCTACAAGCCATTTTTTCATTCGTCTTCCCCCTGATCTCGTCTCGGTCTGATTTAGTATTTGCTTCTTCAGTTCCGGTGGGGCACTTAGATTTCTCGCCTCTTCCTGCAGAACTGTCCGTAACTCTTCATTGAAATTCATGCAGGTCCTCCACCTTTCCCTTAAAAAGAGTATGATTCTCCGGCTTCTGACGAAGCTTGTGCAGTGCAGCATGAATACGGGATTTCACCGTACCCAGAGGGATACCCAGTATCGCGGCACTTTCTTCCTGTGAATATTCATTTAAATAGTGCAGAATAATCACCTGCTTCAGCTTAAATGGAAGACGATCTACACTTGCTAGTAGACGGCGGTTAGCTAACCTGTCCACAACATCACTAGTGAAATCAGGTTCCATCCTTAAATCAGTCTGCTCTACTTTTTTAACCATTCGGAGATGCGTCCATCTCTTTCTTCGATAGGCATGAATTTGCCGCATAACCAGCCCCATAAGCCAAGGCCTAAAAGGACGATTGACGTCAAATTGCTCAAGCGACCGGTGCACCTGAATATAAATCTCCTGAACAACATCATCCACATCGGAGGTTTCGCGAACGAGAAAATGAACGGTCTGATACACATCCCGAATCGTTGCTTCATATAGTTCACTGTACGCTTCACGGCTGCCGTCTAGCGTAAGCGCAATGAGCTGAGAATATTCATTTGGATGTTTCATCCCTCTCAATCCCTCCTTCGGTCTTACACTATGTATTGGTACATAGAGAATAAATCGTTCGATTTATTTTTTACTCTGCAGCGGCTTAATGGAGTAGATGAAGTAAGCCGAGGCTGACCGCCAGCTGAACAGATTATGGACAGGTGGAAGCTGATGTTCGGCTTGAGCAAATTATGGGCGGTGGAAGCTAGTCTTCAGCTTTGCCTGAGCAGATTACGGACGGTGGAAGCTGATCTTCAGCTTTGCTTGAGCAGATTATGGGCGGTGGAAGCTAGTCTTCAGCTTTGCTTGAACAGATTATGGGCAGGTGGAAGCTGATGTTCAGCTTTGCTTGAACAGATTATGGACAGGTGGAAGCTGATGTTCGGCTTTACACGCCAGCTTTGGCCGGATCCCGCAGAAATCTATGAGATAACTGCATTCTGTACACTTATTCCATATGCAAAAAGGTTTACTCTGATTTTAAGTGTATTCTATACAATTAAAAAGCGGAGAAACTTCCTATAGTGGGATAAATCGTGAAAATAAGTGTACGAAATACAATTATATCCATCCAAGCGTTATTTCGCAGAAATATAGTTGTACGAAGTACAGCTATATTCTCCCAAACGTTGTTTGCATGTGCCCTCAATAAAGCGAAAAAGGGGAGATCCATATGGATCATCCCCTTGCCTATATATACTCGAACAGTAACCGCCTATCTCTCTAAAAAATCAGTCAGCGGATAGACTCAGCAACTTTGATCAAATCATTCTTGTCCAAGCTAGCTGATGTTACACCGTATAAGACTCCATTGGCTTCCCAGTCCAACCCTTTTCCATTAACCAATACAGCATCAGCTCCGTTAATCTTCACTTTTTCGATTGTGCCATCCGTCGACATCTCATAAGCCGTTTCGGAATCAGCGTGCCGCTGCTGCATCGAGATGATCTCATCGGTAGCTTCATTAACAAAATATAAATTAATATATTTGCTGTTGATTACTTCACCATTGCTATCCTTATAAAACTCTGCACGATCAAAGGTATAACCGTCTGGCAAATACTCCGGCAATCCCACATTAAAAATCGTATATTCATTTAGCTTGCTAGAATCCCTCTCGATCAGCAATTCCGCTTTCTCTTGATCCCTCTCAGATTGCGTAACCAGTCTGCCGTCTTCAACTCCGACGATTTTTTCCCCATCAGCATTGTAGATATCACCTGCCTTTTGAGCAGCGTCGAGGGTCACAAGCGCATTTCCTTTGCTATCAAAAATCTTCCCCTTAAAGTCATCCGGAATCACGTTGGAATCCGCAGAAAATTCTACTTCATGGGCTACAATATGGCCTAAGTTTATCGTTTGCAATACTTTCATTAACAGCTCCTGTGCAAATGACGGCTGCACAAAAGTTACACTTAATACGCTAACCACTAGCAAAGTTGCCAGCATAACAGCAGGACGTCTTAATCTATGTTTTGTACGCAATCCTTTCTCCTCCTTTTGGCCGGCATACTTTCTCCGAGCCTTATTCAGAATGGCTGTTTTGTCAGAGCCCTCGCTGAAATCTTTATGGGCCAGAACCCTGCCTAGCTCCAGCAGCTCCTTGTACTCCCCAGCACCCTTTAAATCATTTGCCGCTCCATATATACTTTCATCTAAATCTGCTGAGAACTTCTGCTGTATGTCTTTACTGTTCATAGCTGCTCCACGCTCCCTATTTCAGTCTTCAGCTTTTTCATAGTCCGGTAGAGTATCACACCGATATTGCTCTCCGAAATTCCCGTAACCTGGGCAATCTCTCTATTTCTCAGATTAGCACCAAATTTAAGAGCCACAATATTCCGCTCCTTTGAGCTCAATGTATTCAAGGCTTCGTTAAGCCTTCCACTACGTTCTCCCTGGAGGATCAAGCTTTCCGGATCTTTTCTGCTAGAAACCAGTTCCTTGACGGCATCCAGCGAAAAGAAACTTTTCCTTTTAAAACTCCGGTAATGATCATTGACCACATTTCTGGCAATGGCGAATAACCATACCTCTAAAGGAGCTTTTTCCTGAGAATAGGTCGATAGTTTCGCCAACATTTTCTCAAAAACAAGGCTTGTCAGATCCTCAGCCGTATGGAGAGAACTAACCCGGTAAGCGATGTAGTTGAATATTCTTTTATAGTAGGTTTCAAAAATCGTTGTGAACAAAACATCTATGTCAGTATTTTCCTGTATATTCTCTTTAACAAAAGGATGAAGCAATGCGCGCTCATGCATCAATCTAACTCTCCTTTCCCACCAAATTTTCACTTAGCTAAGTAAATTCATCAGTTAATACGATATATTTCCAATTTCATTACAAGATATAAAAAAAAGAAGGGTTCCAGCGCTAAATTCAGTCTTTCTAACCAAGCTACAGTAACCCGTCAACTTGACAAGCTTAATATAGCTTCTATATATTTTAGTAACTAAAGTAAATTGGAGCGAGGCAATGTTATGAGCACAAAGGAAGAGAAACAAAATGCTATCCATAAGGTCATGGAATCTATGGCAAATGTGCAGCAGAAATCCCAGTTTTTCATTGATATGATCACTAAAAAGGAAACCCTGACTCACAATCAGATCATGCTGCTGTTTCAACTCCGGCTTACCGGAAGCTTGAACATTACTGACATCTCTGAACGCTTCGTGGTCACACCCGGAGCCGCTTCCTCCATGTGCGATAAACTTGAGGAAGCCGGACTTATTGAACGGGTGCGGACTAAAGAAGACCGCAGAGTTGTCAATATTGTCCTTACAGAACAAGGCGATCAGCGTATCCATACAATATTTGAAGCATTTCCTACCTCAGATCTGAATAAAATCTCCGGAACTTTAGAACAAATAAATAAATTGATGGAACAAATGATGCACTAACAGCCTTCATTTTGCTCCTTATCAGCTATACTCTTTTCTATAAACACTGTCTGTCAGGAAACTGACGGCAGTGTTTTTTATGTTAAACTCCCAATTTATTATATTGACTATATATTATAATGAATATATATTTTAATTATTAAAATATATTTTGAAGGACGGTACTGTAAATGTCCAATAATAACAATACTTATGAACGTACTGACATGATCGATCCACCGTTGAAGGTAAGAGGTTCGCTGTTTGTCCGAGAGAATATTCGTGCGGTTACTGTTGATGTGTTTGGCCACTTAAGTACTAAAAGTAGTGTCTCGACATCAAAACTCAAAGTATCTGGCGACTGTACAATTGGGGGGAATTGTAAGGCCAATCAGGTAAACAATCTAGGGAGTCTGCGCGTTCAAAATATCCAAGCAGATAATCTCCGATCTTCTGGATACATGTCCGTAGCAGAAAATGCTGCAGCCGGGACTTTTTATGCTGAAGGTGCTGTGAACATAAAGAGACTAAATGCAGATTCATCGATTGAGATCCGTTTAGGCAATAGAAGCACAGTCGAGGTTATGAGAGCTGGCGGTGACATTATCGTTAAACCCTCTTCCAAGTTGATTAATGCGCTGATGCACCCTTTTCGAAAACTCACCTGCACAACGATTGAAGGAACTAGCATAACGTTATACCGGACGACAGCTGACCTTGTGTGCGGTGAAGAAATCATCGTCGGACCGGGTTGTACCATTGGGGAAATCCGCTATAGCAAAAGTCTAACGGTGGATCTTAAGTCGCAAGTTGACCGAACTGTATTTTTAAACCAATAAAGGAGAGTCTACATGGAAAAAATCACTCATTTGTCAGGAGCCACTATACTCAAAAATATCGCCAAAGGTGCCACCATCTTGTTCTGTGTACCGATCCTTAGTGTCTGGGCCGTGGGGAGTGTTGTCTGTGCAATCATTGCACCTATCGGTGGTGTGCTAGGTATTGTTGGCATCAAAGGGATAGGACTAAATGCCTTCCCAGATTATGATTTCCCGAACATTCTCAGCCTTCCAATTGGTCTGTGCCTCTCCTTACTTTTGTTCATTTCTTTCTATTACACTCGTCGTTTATTGCGTGGATGCCTGCATTTTATAAAAAACTAGCGAACTGTAACAAGCTTGTATTCTCTTTGTTAATAGAAAGTGACCTACAACGCGCTGTTTTATTCTATACTTAAGGGGACTGGACTTTATCCTGGAGGTAATTATGAATAAAATCATCGCTATAGGAGCTATCACGCTCTTTTTGGCCGGATGCGGAGCATCGGCAACCATAGATATGGATACAACAATGGCTATTAATCAAACACAAGCTACTTCAGCACCACTGAAACTAATCGTGGACGGCGAAGCCGTTCTTCCTACTCTCTCCCCTTTTTTCCTAGATGATAAGGTCTATGTACCTGCAAAAGTACTAATGGAATACTACACCTCAGAACAAAAATGGGATAATAACTTAAAGACCTTGACCATCTCTGATGGAAGCAGTAGTTATGTTCTGACGCCGGACAATGAGTATATGCAAGCTGATGGATATCAAACCTCGCTTGAAGGACCAGCTATTCTACGAAATGGTATTTTATATATTCCTGCCGATTCCTTAAACTCTCTGTCTGGTGCCACTGCGCAGCTGAATGCAGCTGGAACTGAAGTATTAATAACATCAGGGGATGTTAGTACTACCGTCAGAACACCCAGCGAACCTCTCGCTATTGCTACAGAAAATAACCAAGTGAAGCTGTATACTGCCCTTAAAGATGGCGGTACCTACGAAGGATTTGTTGTAGAGGTGAACGGTAACAAGCATACATTTGATTGGGAAACACCCAGACTCCTAAGTTACCCTCCTGAGATTCATTATGCCGACATCGATCAGGATGGACAGGAAGAAGTCGTTGTCATTCTGTGGCTCGGAACAGGTACGGGCATGTCCATGCAGGAACTTCACGTGATTAAGCCTAACCCGTGGGAAGAAGTCACTGTCCCTTCTGCAGATAAAGCCGCCTCCGCATTGGTTACGTCAAAAATTTCTAATGAAAAAGGGGACGCCCTGATTCAAATTCAAGTTAAAGGCTCAACTCCATCCATGGTGACTTTGCGATATCCAGATCGTGCTGAGGATGGCAATCTAGGCGAACAAGCCGGCATTGGTGCTGTTACTCACTACATAGTGGAAGAGGGCAAGCTAAAGGCGGAAACAAATGTTTATATTGGATTTCTGGAGAGTATTGGCACACTAACCTTTGCCTACAAACCGGGAAAAGATGGAATGGAACCCGACTCTATTCGCTTTGAGGTTCATGAGGAATTAGCTTCTTACGTGGAGGGTAAACAGTTATGATTGATGCCCATATACATTTAGAGCAATATGAACCTGAAGTTGCCGAACAGATACTGAGTGAACTACCTGACATGGGAATTAAAGCCCTTATCGCTGTCTCTATGAATTTGGACTCTTGTATACGCACCCAAAGACTTGCAGCCATAAATCCCGGCGTGGTCCGTCCAGCTTATGGCTTTCATCCAGAGCAACCCCTGCCGCAGGATGCTGAGCTGGCTGCTCTGCTGAAATGGATCGAGAGTCAATCTAGTGAGGATTATATTGCTGTGGGGGAAATCGGGCTGCCTTACTATACGCGTGCTGAAGCTTTAGAACGTGGCGAAACCTTTGATATGGAGCCCTATATTGAGCTGCTGGATCAGTTGCTTGGGTTAGCTGCCCGTCTCGATAAACCTGTGGTGCTGCATGCTGTCTATGAAGATGCGCTTATTGCTTGTGATCTCCTGGAAAAACATAACATACAGCATGCCCACTTTCACTGGTTCAAAGGTCCAGAAGAAGCCATTGCCCGTATGATTAAGAACGGCTACTATATCTCCTTCACCCCGGATATCCTGTATGAGCCGGAGATACAGGCGCTTGCCCGCCGTTATCCCCCAGAGCTAGTCATGGCTGAAACCGATGGGCCTTGGCCGTTCGAAGGACCTTTTGCGGGGAAAATCACCCATCCGTCTATGATTCGGGAAGTCGCCGCTGCTTGGGGAGCGCTCCATGGTTACACCCCCGGCGAAGCGGAAAAGTTAGTGACTGCGAATACTAAGCGATTTTATAGCTTGTAGATAGTTTTATAGCTTGTAGATAGCTCTATTCTTAGAGTAGATGAAAGGGTGAACCTTAGCTAGCCTAGTCTAACGCTAGACTAACGTTATGATTAAACACAGCTTGGCTTGAGAATCCGTATTTTTCATAGTGGAAGTACTGTTCACAAGCCAACCTTACTTAATCCAGATCCCCTTACCCATTTTCGTTTCGGTAATATTTTTGCGTACGTATTTACTCGTACGTATTTATGCGTACGTAATTTACGCGTATGTATTTACGTGGACGTAGTTTACGCGTACTTATACCTGTACGCATTTATGCGTACGTGTTTATGTGTACTTATTTATGCGTATGTATTTTACGCGTACCCATTTACGTGTATCTAATTACGCGTACGTATTTACTCGTGCGTATTTACTCGTACGTATTTACGTGTGTGAAGCCGCTATCGGACACAGCTGACCTTATATGCAGCAATTCCCCACTTTTGGGATGAGAAAGGACCCCAGAGTCGCTATTGGCATAAAAAACACCCAATAAGGTGCTCTTTTTAAGGAATAACGACGCTGGAGTCCGAAACCATGCTCCAAAGGCTAATAATCTGCGAATAATGTCATCTGGGTCCGTAAGCCTCAGGTTGATGATGACTCGGGACGCTTGTAAGCAGTCCCCAATAATCATAACCTCTCCACATCCACTAACGTTCCGCCTGCGAACTTCATTTTATAAATATCCGGCTTTGTGGTTTGAAGAAGAAAGCTCAGATCATATTTGGCATCAAAATAGTTCATCATAAGCGTCATGACTGCCCCGTGAGTTCCAATAGCAACCTTTTGACCGCTGTGATTGCTCAGTATTTCTGCCAGCACACTAACTGAACGCTTCTGACACGCATGAATGGATTCCCCACCAACTGGGACAAAATCCGGATCTTCAAACATTTTTGTCAGTAATGGATACAGCTCCTGATCAGTCGTAATCTTATTTCCGTCCGAGAAATGGATTTCCCGGAGGTCTTCAACACTCTGAATCTCTGCTCCTAACTCCTGCGCCAATCCAGAAATCGTATGTATAGCCCGAAGGTATGGACTTGAATAGAAGACTTGAATTCCTTCCAGACGTAGTTTTTCCGTTATCTTGCGGGCATCCTCCTCCCCCTTCGCGGTTAGTCCGCGAGTCCTTTCAGTTTCTCCGGGCAGTTTGGGCGACTCACCGTGCCTCACCATATAAATAAAAGTAGCCATCCTTTCCCTCCTTTACCTCTACAAATTCTAATGTTCTAGCCAATCTCCTCTACACACTAAAAAAGCCCTTACGGACGAGAAACTGTCCTATCGGGCTAGGTAATATTGTAACTTATAACGTTTCGTGCAGCAGTTGCTTTAGATCACAAAGTAATAACTTATTGAGAGGTCACTTATTAAGGAGATACTTATTGAGAAGTCACTTACTGAGAAGTCACATATTAAGGCGACTATGACTAAGGAGACTCTTAATTGCACTATATACAGCTATTAAGCGTAAAAAGAGACATCCTGAGCAAATAAGTGCACTTTGTGCAACTAAAAATCATCATTCCTAGACTAAAAGGGAGAATATCAAATAATAACTGCACAAAATACAACTAAATCCCAGTTTGATCGATGGAGGGGAATTTAACTGCACATTCTGCAACTAAATGCTAGGAAGTCACGCTAGATTATCTTTGCCACTCAACCTTTCCAGTCTAGCTAAGTATCTGCTAGTTTGTCACGCTAGATTATCTTTGCTACTCAACCTGTCTAGTCTAGCTAAGTATCGGCTAGGTTGTCACGCTAGATTATCTTTGCCACTCAACCTGTCTAGTCTAGCTAAGTATCTGCTAGGGAGTCACGCTAGATTATCTTTGCCACTCAACCTGTCTAGTCTAGCTAAGTATCGGCTAGGGAGTCACGCTAGATTGTCTCTGCCACTCAACCTGTCTAGTCTAGCTAAGTATCTGCTAGGTTGTCACGCTAGGTTCTCTCTGCCACTCAACCTTCCCAGTCTAGCTAATCTAGTCCAGTTAGGAAGTCCCGCTAGCTAGACTAGCGTGCTACCTGCTAGCTCCCCTCCATCACCTCAACTGTCCTAGATTGCTCCGCAGAGCTATCGTTCATCTCTTTCTGCGCAGGCCACAGCACACGCCCAAATGCGATGCCCAGCACACCAATCAGAGCGATTACGATGCCGAAATTCAAAAAGATACGGCTAGGCCCAGCAATCTGAACCATCATTCCGCCGAGAAGTGGTGCGCCAATCATAACTCCGCTAAGAATGGTACTCTGAATACCGAACACACGCCCTGTCATGTGCGGGGGTGTTTCTTTTTGCAGACAATAATTGAACGTGATAATAAAAATTCCATTCCCAATACCTAGTAAGAACCCTAATAGCAATACAGAAATACTGGAAGCTCCTGGCTGAAGCAGTCCAAGTCCCCCAACCGATAAACCCATCAGCACATAACCCGTTCCAAGCTTCCAGCCATAACCTGTTCCGCGATTCATTTTGTTCATGACCATAATGATGAATACAGCACCGCCTCCGGATGCCGCCACGAGCCAGCCCAGTAAAGATTCATTAGAGGGTGCAAGTACCCTAAATAGACTGGTGAATTGAAAATCAATCATCTGAATAGCCATTGAACAGACTATGCCAAACAGCATGGTATTTAGCAGCAACCTACTATGCAGCATAAAATTCCAGCCTTCTTTCCACATCGTGCGGAGAGCAACACGTTCCTCTTGATCGCCCTTGCCTTCTGTGCCAACTTGTTCTACTTCACTTTTCTTAACTGTAAGTAGGAGCAAATAGGAACAGCCTCTAAGGCAAGCATTGATCAATATACACCACTGTGGCGTAAGAACAGACAACGCGAAGCCGCCCAGTAAAGGTCCCGCGATTTTCGAGCCTTGATTTACAAGCCCATTAAGCGAGGTAGCTTGAAGCAGTTGGTCTTCTCTAACCATACTACGGGTCATCGACTGCTGAGCAGGCACGTTTAACGTAGAAATGGCAGCACGCAACATCAATAACGGGAGCAACCACACCATACTGGGAGCAAATAATACGAATACGGTTAACAATGCCGTAAGCAGATCACACATCCGCATTAGCTTCAGCTTGTTCAGTCGGTCAGCCACTACCCCTGCGAACGAGCCCAGCAAAATCCCCGGCAAAGCTATGGAGACCGGAATCAAAGCCAGCATTAGCGGGCTGGCCTGCCAGCGGTACCCTACGAGTACCTGAATTGCTAAGGCATCGAACCAATCCCCAAAGGTAGCCGTCGCATATGCGCTGTACACACGCATATACACCTTGTTCTTAAGCAGGCTCGTGCCTGCTTGTGTTGAAGCATTCATTAAACATTCCTCCAAATTACAATTAAGAACTTATTAGCATGACCTTAATGTAATGGAGAATTGTCAGAGAATTATCAGGGGGCAGTCACAAGGTTCGTAAGCACGGTATCCAAGGATTGTTCTAACCGATGGAATCCCCGCTCTTCCTTCTCCTGTTCAAATATATCCACATATTTGCGATACAAAGCTGGCTTAGGTGGAAACTGTTTACAAAAATGAACTATTCGGTACAATGCATATATCCGTATCGGCACGAACCCTGACATCTCAAGCACCTGAAGTGCCTCATCCAACAGTTGCTCGGCTTCACGCCAAGACTTGCGCCGTAGAAACCACAAGCCCCTTGTAACTTTATAACTACCAATCTCACGCAAATAAGGTTTCTCCAGCAAAAGTGCTTCAATGTCTGTTGCCATCCGTTCTATTACGTGATCTTCTGTTCCCATCCACAAGTGTGTAAGCATTTCTGAGGTCGCCGTTATAGGAATGAAACTCTCATACCCCGGCTCTTTAATCACTTCATATGTTAGCTTTAGTCGTTCCAGTGCTTTTTCCGGTTGCCCTGCCAGCGTGTACAAATCCAGAATATTTAGAATCTCCACTTCGCGATGCTGAGGCGGCAAAAGAATTTTTTTCTCAAGGACCAACTCACAGAACTCTAATTTTTTCTTAGGATCACCCAATAGAACATAACAGATTAATAAGGAATAAAACCGTTCCTCTATCCCCACCTCGGTTGTGTTCAGCAGCCAATCCAAATCTCCCTGTACAAAATGAATATAGATCGAATAAAACGGATCCATCGCATACCCCAAAACATCCTGTTGGCGTGCGAGGATTAACATCGAGCGACCTTGGCCATATAGGTGATATTTCTTGAATACCTCCCGCATCGTCTTTTGCATCTCTAAGTCATATGTAGTCGGATTGGCCATAGCAGCTGAGGGCTCCTGCATAGTCAGACTATAACCAAATCCCCGAACAGTCTTAATATCTAAGTCTTGAAACTTGCCTAGCTTTTTACGAAGCCGATAAATATGATCATCTACTGTTCGCTCTACCGGATATTCAAGCGGCCATACTTTATCCAACAGCTGTTCTCGACTGAATGTACGCCCTCTATTTTTATACAAGAACTGAAAAAGCGTAAATTCTTTTGGGAATAATTCTATCGTTATCCCTTCTGCGGTCACTTTATATTCACTTTCGTTTAATTCCAGCTGCATGATAGAACCTCACTTTCCCCGAACCCGCTCATTGGTTACATTATAACAGTCCGTCCAAGGCCTACTCCACCTCAAAAAAGAACATACAAAAAGAGCAACCCACAGATTCCTCTGCAAAATTGCTCTCTCCTCTTCTAACCCATGCCACTTACCCAGCCATATTGTTAAAAGAGTCCTGTTCACTAAACACGGAAATATGATCTACTGTACCGGTCGAGCTTGGAATAATAAATTTCAGCTGGTATTGGTCATTGGCTTGATAGGTGTAAATCTTATCGTCTCCGTTCACTTTGGTATCGTCAGGCTTGCCGAGTGTTGCCTCAATTTGCTTCAGCGTCAGCTTTTGCAGTGTGGAATCACTTGAACGAACATCGAAGATTAAACTTCCTTTATTAAATCCAAACACGACATGTTTGTCAGTGTAGGTAGCATAAATACCTTTTCCCGCTGACTCTTGTTGATCAGGTTTGCCCCAATCCGCTTCGACCTCATCAATGAGTCCGGTATGAGCGGCATATTTTACACCGGGTACCTTCCCCTTTTTGGCAAGCTCGAGCAACTCTTTAAGCTGTTTGTCGCTATTTTGTGAATTTGAGCCGGTTGAATCTTTATCAGTCTCCGTAGGGGAGGAAGTCGCTGCTGGTGCAGTTTCTGCTGGGGTGCTTGATGGACTAACTTCCGGCTCAGAGGTTGCTGTTACAGCCGTTTCTGTTGGCGCCGTTGCCTGGGATTCTGAATTCCCCGCCTCATTGTTCGAACTGCATCCAGCAAGCCCAATCATTCCTGCGAGTAGGATAGAGCCTGCTATTAATTTTATCTGTACTGGCATGATGTCATCTCCTTAATAGATTACCTTAAAGTCGTCTTACAAAAAATGAAACTGAACATACAGACGAGCTGAAAATCAAATAGTTGCAGGATAGCGGCAATTTTTCTGGATAACCCTCTTTTACCCATATCTACAAATATAAATTCATACACACTCTATTTTTCTACATAAAACCCTTTTTTCCGACACCTAACTCAAGTAAGTTTCTCTTTTAAAATCTCCACATAACTCCATCTAACTATAAACTCGTAAACTCATAAACCTATGAACTATATGACCTTACCCGTCATTCCCAGCCTCGAAGGGTTTCATTGCAGAACGTACAATAGAAAGGAGCTAATCCTGCTTGAAAAAGCGACCCATTGCAATCTGTACAATAGATTCCAACAGTAACCTCTTATCCGGCGAACTGCAATCGCGACATTTGTTGAATAATTTTCCATCCAAACGCAACCTTAATCCTCCAATCCGCATCTTATTAGTAAAGGGAGGGGAGCTACATCTGAATATTATAGAGAGAATTGTGGCAAAAGATGAGTCAGCTCTCCGCCTGTTAATGGACGAATATGGAGATATGCTGCTGCGAACCGCTTCTTTACTGCTCAAAGATAGACAAAGTGCCGAAGAAGCGGTACAAGATACTTTTATTCAAGCTTATGCCAAAATGAGTCAGTTACAGGAGCCGGATCGGCTGAAGGCATGGCTGATACGGATAGTAGTCAATCGCTGCCGCATGAGGCAAAGGACGTGGAGCTGGCGTAATATTTTCCCGGCGGGAGGGTCAGAGCTGCAAACTAACGAGGATGCTGACTTCACAGCCGGAGCGGAAGAGCTTTTTATGGTGGAATGGCATAATGTCAGGCTCGCCGAGTCCATGAGAAATCTCGACTATCTATACCGTGAATGTCTGACGTTATATTACTTTCATGAGATGAGTATCCGGGAAATTTCCGAGCAATTAAATACATCTGAAAATACGATCAAATCCAGACTCGCCAGAGGCCGGACGCTCTTAAAAAAGATTTTGGTGAAGGAGGGACATTTCTTATGAATACAGAACGCGATGCGGTCAAAAAGCAGCTGGATGAAGAATTAAAGAACCTCCAGTTCACTGGACACGACCGGGTCATTAAGCAGACTCATCCTCCAACCTTTGGAGCCCGTTTATTGGCGCTGTGGAATAAAGAAATTGAGATCCCTGTCAAACCTATAGGTGCGATCGGTGCTATTATTTTAGTAGTTTCGCTTACCCTACATCAACCAGAGGTTAAACAACAGCCACAACAAAATACCCCGCAGCGTGCGAACCGAGAACTAATCGAAGCTGGAGGCAATACGTATTGGAAGGATATCTACGAGCAGGCGGTGAAAAAACATGAGAATTAAGATAAAAATCAAACATCTGGTGTTATTCGTGTTACTCCCTGCCTCCCTGCTTATTCTTCTGTTTAACTTCTTACCTTCACAAAGGCAGATAGATCAGAGCACAGCTATTCAATCTAACATAGCTAGAACTGATCTTCTGCAAAAGCTGGCTTCCACAACCGGGAGTAAACGTATCGAGCTAATCCGTACAAACATCCTTGATAAGGATCACAGCTATGATCCCTACAGATATGACGTTAATGTCAGCCCTTCGATGAGCCAGTGGAGTAATGATGAAACCCAGCGTTCCGGTCTGTTACCGGAGGACATAGTACCTTTGCTTGAGGAATATATCCTTGAGGGGCCTTCGGACAATACACGTATATTTGCGGCTAAGCAGTTAGCTTATGAATATGATGCTCTTGGCCGAAAGGAAGATGGAGATCAAGCGCTAATCACCGCAACGAAACAGTCAAACAGCAACTCCGATATAGCTAAACAACTGGAGCTCCTTCGAGCGGAGCGAGCCCTAAATAGTGGCGATATAACAACCGCTGAAACAATTCTTGAACAAACCCCCTTTCCATCCGAGTATCAGGAAGAGCTAAACGCACAAAAAGCATGGCTTACCGGGCGTTTACTCTTTACAAAAGGCGAAGCGCAGGAAGCACTTGCCGTAGTAAAAGATGGCTTGGAGAGGTACAAAAAATTCTGGCAGGATATTCATAAACAAATGAACGCTGCCACCAGCAGTTCGAACGAAGGCTCCACAGACAATACAGGATCAGCAGCAGCACCAGAAGCTGGGACTTCAGATACTGAAAGACAGCTGGAATCGCTTCGAACCGCAATTCAGTCTGCTATAGATATGGGAAATACTTCAACTGCTGTCGTCTCCGGTACCCTTACACGAAGCGATGGCACCCCAGTTCCGCGGGCAGGTATTTTTCTCCGTGCTGAAAGCGAAGTTAACCATAGCATCACTTCTGCTGAACCCTACCGAATCGTCACAGATACTGAAGGACGTTTCGAATTTCACGGTGTGATTCCGGGCTTTTATCAGTTACAGCTTGGACTTGGCTATGATCAGATCGACGGTTGGACCTGGCCTGTACAATATGACGATTGGATTGAAGTTAAACCGGATGGCAGGTTGAATGAGAGCATAGTTCTACAACCTCTGCTTGAGCTGCAGTCTCCCATTAATCAGGAAACCCTAACGGGCAAGACCATAGATTTCCGCTGGAAAGCTGTTGAAGGTGCAGCTTACTATCGTTTAAGCGGTGGCGGGGAGGGGGCCGTGTTGGGTGTACAAATTCGGGATCGTATTGTAGATAATCATATCTCCATTCCAGTAGAAGAACTTTACGATGGCGGCGGTTTTTCCTATGGCAGCAGTGGAGATGGCTGGGAATCTATTGACCCCCTCTCCCTTCTCGGATTTATGAATCCCGAAGTGCGCTTTTCTTGGAATATTGAAGCCTTAGATGCAGATGGACGCCTGATTACCCGCAGTAATGGCTACAGGCTGAACGAAGACACTGTCGGCAATCTGCCGTTCTTTTATCTCAAGGAAAGAGAGCTTACTGCGGCTGACCAACTACTACTGGATAAGAAAACGGATCAGGCACTAGAAATGTACCAACAAAATATTGCCGATGACCCACAGGATGTTCATGCCCTGCACATGCTAGTAAAGATGATGCTGGCAAAATCGTCCCTCACAAAGGATACAACATTAGAAGATAAGGCGATTCCTTTACTCGAAAAGCTAATACAACTACAGCCTTCTACTAATTACGCCTTCACATTATCGCAGTACTATTTTGACCATGCCGACTGGAAGTCGTATAACAAATATTATTCCTACTACAACGAACTAAACCGACCCAATACTAACGGTTATGTACTTTCTATTAACGCCACAGCCCTCATGCAACAAGGGAAGCTTGAAGAAGCTCGTAAACAATTCGCGATCGCCCTAAAGTATGATGATAGCCATCGTTTTATTGGCAGCTTTTTGGCGGCAGAATTATACGCTGGTGAATCACTCTCTTCGGTAATGACACTTGCTGAGCGTTATCCTGAACTCAGCTTTGGTCATAGTGGGTATCGCTGGCCACAAATGATTAAACAACTGTTAGCGGAACGAAAAAATCAACCTAAAGTCTTTGACCAAGAGTTAAAAGAGAAGCTTGGATGGTATATGAATGGTCAAACTGATGAGTTAAAGCAATGGATCGCAAGTGCCAAACCCTCCGCTCTGAAGACCTTTATGCAGGAGGTTTTAGAGGTACGCTAATTCATTAAAATACCAAAATCCGGTCCCGCTCGATAAATTCGAGCATGGACCGGATTTTTAATTACACATAATCTTTTATTTAGATTTAGCTTCCATCATGTAATTCTGGAAATCCGTGATACTTGGGTTAGACATATAATGACCACCCTCTACTTCAATCGTTTGGCCTGTGATGAATTTGGATTCATCCGATGCCAGGAACAAAACCGTATTGCCGATATCATCGGCTTCACCGTGATAAGGTAGGGCGTTGAATTTTTGAAAAATATCCAATACAGCTGGCGGCATATTTCTTGCTGCCGCAGGTGTCAGGATCAGCCCTGGTGCCACGCCGTTACAACGGATTTTGTCTTTACCATATTGTGTAGCAATGTATCGAGTAAGGTTCACAACCGCTGCCTTAGAGGAGCCATAAGCAGTACGCAATGAATCCCCAGCGAATGCTGACATCGAAGCCGTGTTAATGATCGACCCTCCGCCCGCTTTAATCATATGAGGAATAGCAAAACGGCTGCCTAACAGAACACTTTTAGTATTCACGTTCATCAGGCGATCCCATTCTTCCAAATCTATATTGACCACATCAAGGTCTTTTTGCAGATTAGTTAGACCTACATTATTAAACAATATTGTGATGGTGCCATACTGAGCAACTGTGAAATCAACAGCTTCCTTGATCGAATCCGCTTGGGAGGCATCTAAGAAAAGACCTTCAGCTTCTCCGCCTTCACATTTAATCTTAGATGCTGCTTCTTTGGCTGCTTCCACATTAAAATCGGCAATGACAACCTTTGCTCCTTCTCTAGCTAATAGAGTGGCAGCTGATAAGCCAATACCTGAAGCGCCTCCAGTTACTAATGCAACTTTACCTTGAACTCTTCCCATGTTCATACCCCTTTATAATGTTATTGTGCTTCTAAGATGACTTGGTTTATGTTTCAGAGCTATCAAAGCTCATTAACAACTTCTCATAGATTTTCAAGAATTGCTGCAGTTCCTCCTCATTGAGCTTTTGGAACATTTCAGCTCTTAGCTCCTGTCCCTTAAGCTGTGCTTCCTTCAGAACGTCTTTTCCTTTGTCCGTGATAGATAGAAGTACATTCCGTCGATCATCTTCGTTATATTTTCGCTCGGCCATCCCCTGCTTAATTAGTCGATTAGCAATGTTTGTCATTGCTCCCGGCGTATATCCTAGTCTCTTAGCCAAAATAGTCTGCTTCAAGGGGCCTTTTTTATTCAATTCACCCAAGACTAGAACTGGAGATATCCCAATATTGTGATCAAATGCGTTCATCCATCGAACAATAACTTCATTCGTAAATAATTCAACTGCATGTATTAGCTTAAAAATATCTGGATTTTCCAAGAGGTTCTCCTTTGACATTCATGATGATCGGCTGCTTATAAAAGTATTTTAACACTAAAATATTTAATAGTAAAATACCTAATATTTAAAAAAAGAATGCTTGGTGAAAAGCATTCTTCAAATTGCGGATTTATCAACAACATAAGTGCCAGCCAGCAAATCGTGAATCGCACGTTTACGGGGATGGAATCCAACCAACAGGTAATCCACCAGCATGATTGGACCCAAGATTTGAGTGAGGTCAAAAGCCAAATCCGACCATAAGGATAATTTGGCGGAAATAACGGTAAAGTCATAGCTGCTGACCGCAATTACCATTGAAAGAATCATACTAATCATTCGGAAAACATTTCGAATCAGAGCTTCCTTCACTGTTGGGTAATTCCCGTGTTCATTGACAATTTTTATTTTTAAAATCAGCTTCCCAGGGGTTCCGCCAAATCTAACGATCATAAAGATATCAAATGCGATAAACAAAATGTACTCCAGGATAATAGGTATCTCCGAGTGTAATGAAACAGCTAATGAATTGAGTATCCAGTATACGATAACCCCAGGTATTCCAATGACCAAGAAATCAAGAATGGAAGCCAGCACTCTTTTCCAAAACCCTATGAAATTCTCCTGATCCAAATGCTCGGGTAGAATGTTATCCATGCAAGCACTCCTCTCTCTATCGTTTACTTTGTCGCTCAATCCCTATTTAACAATCCCTTCCTCAGATGCTCTTGGATAATGGGCTCCAGCTCTTTGTTATTTTTAACAATTACCCGTTTATCAGACAGAGTATCCGTTAACTCTATAATCCTATGTGCGGCCTCCTGATCATATCCACGGTTCCATTCAAAAATCATCACATACAGATTCTTAAATGACTGCTTGTAATTCGCTTGCTCTAAACCCAGTCTTGTTTTTATATACCTTGTAAACACTCTCAAATCCCTGATCACTTTATTAGGGTTCAAAATAACGATTAAGTCAGCAGCTTTAAAACTCTCTTGTCCCCATTTATAATGTGCACCTTCCAGAATCCATGAGGGTTTATCAAGGATTTCTTCCAACTGAGCATCCCTTGCTTCAACTGAAAAACGCAAATTCTCGGCACTTCTGTCCCATACCAAGTTGTCTGTCTCGTAATACTCTACACCATATTTTCTAGATAACTCCCGGGCAATATAGGATTTGCCGCTGCCGCAAGCACCTATGATCCTAATCTTCATAAGCTCAGCTCAGCCCTAGCGGC
This sequence comes from Paenibacillus sp. FSL L8-0333, assembly GCF_037965665.1. Taxonomy (NCBI): domain Bacteria; kingdom Bacillati; phylum Bacillota; class Bacilli; order Caryophanales; family Paenibacillaceae; genus Paenibacillus; species Paenibacillus sp. FSL L8-0333. Next base: position 1,241,108 of record NZ_CP150186.1, on the reverse strand, counting down.
AGGATTATTAGTCCTATGGAAATTACGGTGATTATTCTTGTGGTGAGGAGCGTTAGCTTTTGGTTCTTCTCTGATTTATACCAGCCTTTAAACTGAAAATGATTCCGGTACAGCATAAAAAATAACAATAAATTCCCGAATCCCATACTCCAGTTATACACGGGCTGACCAAATATCAATTGATAGATCAATCTTTCTGCCCAACCCAAAACTAATAAAGTCAGCACAAGCAATATACATAATCGAAGTAATTCCAATATAAAAGAGCCCAATTTCAGCAATTCTGCAACCATCCTCTCAAGGTTTCTTTATCGCCAAAAAATCCACATTCCTCCAAATTATACACCTTACACCTTACGTCTCCTATCTAAAAACACAACCTGTTCAAGATAAATTCATCCTGAGCAAGGTTGTGTTTTTTATCAGCTTAGGAGGATGCGGGTTTCCCCTCGCCCCTTAGTTCCTGTATTTGTCGCTGCAAATTAACGATTTCTGCCACTAGCGCTGCATTTTCCGCCTCAGAATCCACACTGCTACTCTGAATCAACTGATTCAGACGCAGCTGCAGAAGGGCAAGGTCATCCTCCCGAGCCTGTTCTATACCAGTAAGCAGACGGGTTCTGTCTTTTGCGAAGTATTCAGCATACGTTCCTTGAAAAAACTTTGGTGCCTGAGACGGCTCTAATATCACCAAGCGATTAGCCACTTTAGAGTGAAGATAACGGTCATGAGAGACCATCACTAGTCCACCGGGATACACCATCAGTGCCTCTTCTACACGTTCCCTAGTGTCAATGTCCAGATAATTAGTGGGTTCATCTAAGACCAATAAATTCGCTTTTCCAAAATACAACTTGAGGAAAGCCACACGGCATTTCTCCCCCAGACTCAAATCCCCAATCCGTTTAAATACATCGTCCCGCGTAAATAAAAAGCAACCCAGAATTGTCCGCGCCTCCGTCTGGGTCATTCCCGGCAGTTCAAGCAAGCTATCCAGAATCGTAGAGTTCATCTCTAAGTTATCTAGCTCTTGTGCAAAATAACCGATTGTCGTCCGTGGATGCAGCCGTACTTCACCTTGTGTAGGCTTATTGATCCCTGCAATTAATTTCAGCAGCGTAGACTTTCCAACACCATTAGGACCCAGAATAGACAATCGGTCTCCCCGGTTTAGCGACAAGCTGAAATTCCTAAGAAAAGGCGCACTCCCCTTATAGGCAAACTCTATCTCACGGAGTGTCAGTAAAGAATCTGCCAGAAACTCTTCGCTTTCCAGCTTCATCTTCAGCTTGCCAGTCTCGCGGGGCAATTCTACACGGTTCTTATTTAACCGTTCCAGCGCAGCTTCCTTGGCATGAAAACGAGACACATTTTTCTTGGATTTCGAACGCAGGAAATCGTTTTGTCCGGCAGCACGATGCGCTTGCTGGAACCATTCTGCATACCGCCTAATGCTCTCCAGCAGCTTCTCCTTTTCCTGCTCCTGCTTTTTATATTGTCCCTCCAATGTCCTCAGCTCTATAGTCTTCTGCTCCCGGTACTGTGTATATCCACCCGAATAACGCCGGCATCCCTCTGGACTAAGCTCCAGCACAGACGTCGCAGTTCGATCAATAAATGTTCGATCATGTGATACATAAAACACGGTTCCAGGGTAGTTGCACACCCAATGCTCCAACCACTCCATCGTTTCTCCATCTATGTGATTGGTCGGTTCATCCAGAATCAATAGCTTGGGCTGCCGGGCTAATAATGCTGCTAATTGCACCCGTGTCTTTTGCCCTCCACTAAGTGAGGCGTATGGCAATTCCCAGACTGCATGTTCAAGCTTGAGCTGCTTTAGACTTTTTTCCGCTTTGACCTCCCAGCCATATCCATCAAGCTGCAAGTAACGATCGTACACCTCTGCATATTCAGCCAACTCAGCTTCGTTATCAGCTTTCTGCTCCTGCAATCTCTGACTGAGGGCTTCCAGCTGGCGTTTTAATTCAGGCAGCTGCGCTGACCCTGAAAGAACGTAGTCCAATGCGGTTACTTCCCCTGGTACCTCAAGCTGTTGATCGAGCACACCCCATTCTTCAGATGACAGGCCATGATAGATACTTCCCTCTTCAAAAGTAAGCCGACCGATCAGCCCCTTAAGCAGTGTGGTTTTGCCAATCCCATTTCGTCCAAATAAAAGCACGCGCTCTCCTTCTGCTATCTCAAAGGATACCTCCTTAAATAAAGGGATCCCGTTCCATTCCTTACGTAAATTCTTCGCTTTAATTACAGTCATCTTTCATTCCTCCGATTTCATTGCAAATAAAAAACCGCAGCCAGCGGTCTGCGGTCGAATAGCGTATGAAGGGGGAATGTGCCCAGACATGGATAGACTACGGCCGTGATCACCTGCTGGATGCAGAGTAAACCAACACAATAGATAGAACTATCCATATAAAAGCATCGTAAGGCCCCCGACCGACACACGTATCCCTGACCGTTATCACCCTGCGCGGGTGCTCCGTGACTTGTGCATATGCACTTCACAAACTTTATGGTCTGTTTCAGGAAACGTGTTAGTTATTCATCAGTCGGTGGCCCTCCGTAATTGTCCGTATTTTTAGAATAAGTACAGTATATAACAATTTAAATCAGAAATAAAAGGTCAAGAACAATTATAACTTAATCTTTACCACCTGAGTCTGCGCATTCCACTGCACCTGAACAGCAAATAAATCAGGCAAGATACTCAGCGGAATTAGTAATCGGTTATTTTCATTGCGTGACGGTAAAATCGTAATGGATTTTCCATTCACAATAGCCTTATTGGATAATGGCTTATGTGTCACCGTACGATTGCCGATCGTAATTAGCAGTGCACCTGTCCCCGCTTCACTCTGCAAAGTTCCACCCAGTAAGGCCACGGATTCTCTCAGCGGAACAAACACACGGGAATTTTCCAATATAAAAGGATCCTTCAGCTTTGTTGTCGTCCCATTGATCTCAAAAGTCCCCGCAAACTTATTGCTTCCTACAGAATACCCGTTTTTAGTTGCAATATTCTCCATAGCCAGTGTGCTCGTTGTAATGATAACTCGAGTATTCTTGGCTACTTTTGGATACAGCCAATGAATATCATCATTATGCATTCGAATACAACCAGCGCTAACATACTTCCCTATCGATGACTCATTATTATTGCCGTGAATCGCATACGTCGTGCCATAGGTCCCGTTCACTTCCAGCCCCAGCCAGCGGTCGCCAAGCGGATTGGCCGGATCCCCACCGGGAATTTTCTCTTTGTAGTAGGGTCTGTTTTTTACTTTAACCACCATTTTGAAGCTACCTTCTGGCGTCAGTTCCTTCGACTTCCCTGTGGCAACCGGAAAAGTCTTCACCAGCTTGCCGTCACTGAAATACGCGAGTTTGTTTGTTTTTTTGTTCACGATGATCAGATCTGAGCCAGCAGCTTCCACCCTTCCAACTCCTGTAAAGCAAGCAGCGAACAAAAGCCCAAATACAAGCATCAGTTTAATGTTCCGCTGTAAAAAAGTTTGAAACCGGCCTCCCGAAAAGCATAAATTCATCTTGCTCCACCTCCGTTATATAAAGACGAAATCATTTCAAATATGTTGCGTACCAGCCTGTACCTATTCTTTTCAACTCGTCCCCTCCCGCTTGACGCAGAGATTGCAATACTGTAACCAGTGAATGCACGACAAAAAGCCGACCTTTGGATACGCAAAGATCAGCTAACGCATAAACACATAAGTTGCGGACTCCAGAGACCCTATTTGCAACTTTTTCGCTGTTTTGGGATGCTATCGGACTCCAGAGACCCTATTTGCATCTATTTCGCTGTTTTGAGATGCTATCGGACTCCAGCGCAGTTATTTGCTCAAATACCCTCGAATTCCTTGCTCTTCACGACCAATAGTGTCTCTCGGGTCCGAAACTCGCTCAAAAAACCCTAAAACACGCGAATAGCTGCATCTGAGTCCTTTAGCACAGTTCTACCTTGTTCTTTCCTATGTCTCTATCATTTCTACCCTATGTCTCATACATTACTGCCCTACGTCTCATACATTACTGCCCTACATCTCATACACTTCTGCCCTATGTCTCATACATTTCCGCCCTACGTCTCATACATTACTGCGTTCATTACTGCGTCCGCTCATTTGCCCGTTACCGTTAGCACAGTTACCTACCACATCTGCACCAAAACTCCACCATTTTTCCACCACATCTCCACCACTTCTCCACCACATCTCCACCACTTCTCCACCACATCTCCACCACTTCTCTACCACATCTCCAACACATCTCCACCACGCTCCGCTCCAGTCCCAGACTAACTGCGCTGCACATTTACCCGTATCCCATTCTACCGAAGCTCAACGCACCAGCCCCCAAACTAACTACGGTTTTACCATCGAAGATCAGCTAGCGCATAAGCACATTAGTTGCGGACTCCAGAGACCCTATTTGCAACAAATCCGCTGTTTTGAGATGCTATCGGACTCCAGCGCAGTTATTTGCTCTAAACACCTCGAATCCCTTGCTTTTCACGACCAATAAGGTCTCTCGGGTCCGAAACTCGCTCAAAAAGACCTAAAACACGCGAATAGCTGCATTTGAGTCCGTTAGCAAACTAGTTCATTTTTGATTGGTAGTTAGTTAGTTAGTTCGTTTTTAGTTCGTTTTTAGTTGGTTTTTAGTTGGTTTTTAGTTGGTTTTTAGTTGGTTTTTAGTTGGTTTTTCGTTCGTTTCTTGTTTCATTTCTGGTTTAGTTACTAGTTCGTTCCCAGTACATTTCTGGGTTAGTTTCTAGTTCGTTTCTTATTAGCTCCTACTCGTCTCTACCTCCTCCCTATCTCTTTGCCAGCTCATTTCTACTCCCTTCCGCTCTTCCGTTTTCCCCTCCACCCCCACTACACACAGAAAAAGCCTTGATTCTCTTAATAGAGAATCAAGGCTTTCTAAATTGACCTTACACCCACCACATACCCTGAGGTTGGTCATGAATAAGAATGGATTGCAAATTGGTTACTGCACGTTGGAAGCCTTCGTCAACCGTCATAAGAGGGTCTTCATGCTCGATGCTCACCACGTAATCATAACCGTAAGTGCGCAGCGCGCTCATGATATCTGACCACTCAGATATGCTGTGCCCACAACCAACGGAGCGGAAGGTCCATGCGCGGGTCTGCACATCGCCATAAGGTTGCATATCGGTCAAACCATACATATTGATGTTGTCCTGATCCAAGTAAGTATCCTTGGCATGGAAATGGTGAATCGCGCCAGCTTTACCGAGAATCTTAATAGCACCTACAGGATCAATACCTTGCCACCACAGATGGCTCGGATCCAGATTGGCTCCGATAGCATCGCAGGTTGCTTCTCTAAGCTTCAAAATCGTATAAGGGGTGTGGCACAGGAAGCCGCCATGCAGCTCGATGCCGATCTTAACGCCATGCTCCTCGGCCAGCTTGCTGATTTCCTTCCAGTAAGGGATCAGCTTATGTTCCCACTGCCAGGTTTTGATGTCGCTGTACACGGTAGGCCAAGGCGTGACTGGCCAGTTCGGTGCTTTTGCCTCATCGCTGTCCCCAGCCGTTCCCGAAAAGGTGTTCACGACCTTAACACCCATGAGTGAAGCCAGCTTGATCGATTTACGGAGAATTTCATCCCCAGCGCGGGCTTCTTCTTTATCTGGTGAAATCGGGTTATTATGGCAACTGAAGGCACTGATCATAATGCCACGTTTCGTGAACTTTTCCAAATATTCTTGACGTGCTGACTCGCTGGCAAGCAGCTCATCTGTCGGACAGTGAGCATTACCGGGATTACCACCCGAGCCGATTTCTACCGCATTCAAACCTGCGGCGGCGATTTTATCTAACATCTCGTCAAGACTCAAGCTTCCAAATACAGGATCAAATACGCCTAATTTCATTTATACGACCACCTTTTCTTTGATAGGCTCTAAGGCTTCAGAATGTCCGTAAACCGGATAGTCACGTTTCGTTGGGGCACACCAGTTCACGCCATTGATGATAACTTTTTGAATATCCTTGTTGTAATAGGTTGGGTAAGATTCATGACCAGGCTGGAAATAAAAGATCTTCCCGCTGCCTCTACGGTAGGTCGATCCGCTTGGGAAGACGTTGCCGCCTTCGAACCAGCCGACAAATACAAGACTCTCTGGTGCTGGCACATCAAAATGCGCACCGTACATTTCCTCTTGCTCCAAGTCGATGTATTCACCAATACCCTCAGCAATCGGGTGACTTGGGTCCATGACCCACAGGCGCTCCTTCTCCTCAGCTTCACGCCATTTCAGATCGCAGCTGGTGCCCATTAATTTCATAAAGATTTTGGACATATGGCCCGAATGAAGCACTACAAGTCCCATACCTTGCAGCACTCGCGCATGTACACGGTTTACAATCTCATCACTTACTTCATGATGGGCGATATGTCCCCACCAGATCAGTACATCCGTGTTATCCAATACCTCTTGCGTCAGCCCGTGCTCTGGTTCATCCAGCGTAGCTGTCTGAGTGTCCAGTCCTGCTTCTTGAAGGAAGCTGGCCAGTTGTCCATGAATACCTTGCGGATAGACCTTAAGAATTCTTTCTTCCTGCCGTTCATGACGGAATTCATTCCATACGGTTACTCTTGTCACTTGGGACACACTCCTAGTTCATATTTATCTATGACCATCGAATTTGCTTAATTATTCAAAAAACACAGGCATTCCAGTTTCAGAGGATTTATAAATAGCCTCCAAGATGCGAGTCACAACCAACGCCTGCTCCGGCTTCACTACAGGCTCGGTGTCATTTACAATGCTGTCAATCCACTGAGCTGCCTCTATCATCGCAGGATCATCTCCCGCACCATCATAAAAGTCGACGCCACCGGCATCCAGACCGATATGCTTTTCAAATGTTTTACCGTAGGCTTCTCCGTTAATGCGCAGACCGTTCTCCATATCTGCTCCGCCTTCAGTCCCACAAAGTACCGTTTTGGCCTCACCGACATCGAGTGTATTCAGTGCCCAGCTTGCTTCTAAGACGATGGTAGCCCCATTCTCCATAGTGATGAATCCAATGGCGGAATCCTCAACTGTAAACTTCTCAGGATCCCACGGGCCCCAAGCATTTGCAGCATTTTTACGACCGGACAGCTTATGATAAGCGTTGCCCACGACATATTTAGGTTTGTAATTATCCATCATCCACAGGGTCAAATCGAGCGCATGGGTGCCGATATCAATCAACGGACCGCCGCCTTGCGCTTCTTCATCCAAAAACACACCCCAAGTTGGGACAGCGCGACGACGGATAGCCTTAGCTCTGGCGTAATAGATCTCACCAAGCTCATTATTCTCACATACCGCATGCAGATAAGCTGAATCTGGTCTGAAACGGTTCTGATAACCGATGGTCAGCTTTTTCCCAGTTCGCTCTGAGGCCTCGATCATCGCTTGTGCTTCTGCCGTGGTTTTAGCCATCGGCTTCTCACACATTACGTGTTTGCCTGCTTCCATAGCCGCAATGGAAATCTCCGCATGGGAAATGTTCGGCGTACATACATGAATCACATCTATACTTGCATCGTTAAGAAGCTCTTTATAATCTGTGTAAACTACGGACTGCTCATCTCCAAACTCCGCTTTTGCCTTCTCGGCACGTTCAGCGACGATATCACAAAAAGCAACCATTCGCGCACCTTCTACTTTTTTTAACGCGGGCATGTGCTTGCCGTTCGCAATACCTCCGCAGCCGATAATTCCTACTGTTAAAGTCATTCTGGTCTAACCTCCACTTATTCCTGTTTTGATATCTCTATCATACAAAGCTGAGGAAGGGCTTTCTTCCTGCAATCTTGCTGTATTATTCCCGAATATTGTCTTGTGGTATTTCAGCGGGGATATCCCCGTTGCTTCCTTGAAAAAATGATGGAAGGTCTTCACGCTGCCAAACCCGGCTGCTTCCGCCACGGCAGACATCGGCAGATCTTCATTGATCAAGATCCATTTGGCTTTGTTAAGCCGGTATTCATTTAAGAACGCGATAAAGGTCATGCCCGTGTTTTTCTTGAACAATTTGGTAAAATAATAAGGACTAAAACCCATATAATTAGCTACCTCATTCAGCGAAATAGCCTCCTGATAATGCTGCTCCACATAAATAAAAATCCGCTCTAGTCTCTCCAGTGTTTCTCTGGATTGATTCAGTGTATCTTCCGAGAACTTAGGCTGTTTCTTGATCGGACTCTTCGGCACCTCCCGTAAAATAACGGTCAGCAGTTCAAACAATCTAGCCTTGATTAGAAAAACATACCCTTCTCTTCGCTGTACATCTTCCTCGTAAATACTCTCAATCAGACCTTTGACCTTCGCGGCAGTTGCCACGGGCCATCTTGAACTGGAATACTCCATAAGCGTAAAGACCTCACGAAGTGAGTAGTCATTACCGTTCAAAGCGGCTACTTCTTGGAACAAATTCAGGTCAAATTGAATCACTACCCGTTCACTCTCAGGTGAAGAGAGAAAATAATGCACATCCCCACCATTGATAAACTGAACCTCGCCCTGCTCCATGTGAATAGGGGTATCGTTAATTCCCAGATTCAGGCTTCCTTTAGTAACATAGATAATTTCAATTTCTTTATGCCAATGCGGATAACACAACGTATCACCATTGCAGAGTAAACTGCGGTAAGGAAAGTGCTTATCTACATCCGGAATCTCGAGATAAATATTCATAAATGCAACTCCTTATCCGAGTAAATCATTAAAACCAGGGCTTGCATGCCATATTTTAAAATTTTACGTAAGCGTTTACTCTCTAAATGTTAGACCTCCAATATTCTTTTGTCAATTCCGATATTTCTAAGTAAATTTTTGGTATATACATCGGTATCATTCCTATTAAAAGATTACTGCTCTTGCGTAGTTTTGATCATTTTTTTATTTTTTAAGTACAGTTGACAAAAGCGCCTACCAGCATTTATATTCGGGGTAAGCGTTTACGTTCTCTTCCTTCATAACTTACTCTCATCAGCGTAAGCGTTTAATTCAAGGATAACCGTAGTTTAAGGAGCTCATAGGAATGAACCCAACGATTAAAGATGTTGCACAGAAAGCGAACGTTTCCATTGCCACAGTCTCTCGCGTGCTAAACAATTTAAGTGGGTATTCGGACAAAACGAAACAAAAGGTAAATGAGGCGATCAAAGAAATTGGTTATCAACCCAATGCGATTGCCCGGGGTCTAATCAATAAGCGTACACAGACCATTGGTGTTATGTTCCCTAGTGTTTCTGGTGCCTTCTCTTCCGATCTGCTCAAAGGTATTGAAGAATTGGCCAATGACCGGAACTACAGTGTGATGGTATGCAATACCGATCAGGACGGTAAAAGAACGTTGAAGTATTTGCAGCTCCTGAGAGAGAAACAGGTTGATGGCATTATTTTTTCTAGTGAAGTCCTTAAGAAAGAATATTACGATGTGCTAGAAACCATGAGGATCCCCGTTGTACTGGTCTCTTCCCAAACAGAATTCGCCAAGGTCCCTTATGTGAAAGTAGATGATTATCGAGCAGCTTTTGACGCTATCCTCTACTTAATTTCAAAAGGTCACCGCAAAATAGCCATGATTAGTGGGAACCCTAGCGATCTTATCGCTGGTGCGCCAAGAGCAGAAGGTTACAAGCATGCGCTTGAAGCAAATGGCATTCCTTTTGACAGCCGCTATCTTGCTTACGGAGATTTTTTGTATGAGAGCGGAAGTATAGCTATGGAGACTCTTTTGGAGCAAGCGCCTGATGTGACTGCCGTTTTTGCTGCTAGTGATGAAATGGCGATTGGTGCCCTCTCCACCGTTATCAAAAATGGTCTAAGCGTGCCCGAGGATATCTCCATTATGGGATATGACGATCTTGGATTAGCCAAAATGGTTATTCCGCCTTTAACAACAGTACGCCAACCGCTGTACGATATTGGAAAGATCGCCGTGGAGAAGCTCATTCAGATGATTGAAACAGGCGAGTCTGTGAACAGCCAGATTGTCGATCACACAATTGTGGAAAGACAAACGGTAAGATCGCTTACCTAAGTCTTTTTATCAATATTACGTAAACGTTTACTGTTTCTTTTATGGCATACCCGTCGCTTAGAAGAACATGAATATCATTTAAATTTGCAATCAACGTAAACGTTTACTCTTACCAAATTCACCATAATACCAACACATTATTAGGAGGATTTATCATGAAAAAAACAATTAAACCCGTAATGGTTAGTCTACTGGCTATGTCCGTGCTTAGCGCCTGCGGTAGCAATAGTGGTAACAATGCGGCTGACAACACATCTAGCGGCGGGAACTCCTCCGGTGACAAGGTGAAAATTGAGTTTTTCCAAAATAAGACCGAAGCCAAAGCCACCTTCGACAAGCTGGTTGCGAAATTTAATGAAGCCAATCCGAACATCGTAGTCACTCAAGTGAACCCACCGGATGCCGAAACAGTACTGAAGACTCGTGCAGCTAAAAAAGACATTCCTGACGTGGTCGGTATCGGTGCCACTGACACCTACAAAACATTATCCGGAAGTGGTCTGTTTGAAGACTTCTCTAGTGATCCACTTGCTGAAAGTATCCAGCCTGCTTATGTTCAAATGCTGAAAGACCTGACGGGTTCTAGCGAGCTGAATGGTCTTCCATTCTCTTCGAACGCAAGTGGTGTCATTTACAATAAAGCGATGTTCACTGAAGCCGGCGTTACTGTGCCAACCACTTGGGACGAGTTCATTGCCGTCGCTCAAAAGTTCAAGGACAGCGGTAAAAATGCTTTTTACCTGACCCTTAAGGATTCCTGGACAACCCTTACGCCGTTCAACTCCCTCTCTACAATCATAAAAGGCAATGATTTCTTCAAGCAGCGTACTGAAGGTACTGTGACTTTCGCAGACAGCTTCAACGAAATTGCTGAAAAGCTGCTTAAGCTGACGGAGTTCGGTCAGAAAGATATTTTTGGAAAAGGCTACAATGACGGCAACACAGCTTTCGCAAAAGGTGAATCTGCAATGTATCTGCAAGGGGTATGGGCGATCCCAGAAATCGTGAAGGCTAATCCATCCATTGAGCTTGGTGTATTCCCTTTCCCAGCGACAAATGATGCTGCTAACAATAAGGTCATTTCTGGCGTAGACACATTGTTGACTATCTCTAAGAGCACTAAACATAAAGAAGAAGCTAAAAAATTCGTGGAATTCCTGCTCCAGCCTGAGAATGTCAGCCTCTACATTAACGAGCAAAAAGCATTCCCAGCTGTGCAAGGTGTAACACAAGATGATCCGACAATGGACGGCTTCAAAGCAGCATTTACCTCAGGTAACTTGGCCGACTTTGCGGACCACTACATCCCAAGTGCCATGAAAGTGGATACCATCAATCAAGCCTTCCTGCAAAAGAAAGATGTTGATGCGTACCTGAAACAGCTTGATAAAGAATGGGATAAGGTAGCTGACCGGAAATAACAAGACCTGACAAATAAGAGCCGAGAAAGAGAACGGGACTCCCCCTTCTCTTTCTCTTTTCCAAGGAGGATTACATGATGGCCAAACGCCGAGTCGCCTTTTATCTAATGACTATACCGGCATTGCTTCTTTTCTTTGCCTTTCACACCTTTCCTGCACTGCAGGGTATTTATTATTCGTTCACTAACTGGGACGGCTTCAGTGACAGCTTTGATTACGTAGGATTTAAGAACTTCATTAACATTTTTCAAGACGAAAATGTGCTGAATTCATATGTGTTCACTTTTAAATATGCCATCTTAACAACTATTCTCATCAACATCATCAGTTTGTTGATTGCGCTTGGGCTTAACGCCAAGATTAAAGCCAAAAACTTTTTCCGCGGTGTATATTTCCTGCCTAATATCCTCAGCGTGCTGATTGTCGGCTTTATTTTCAACTATTTGTTCGCAAATGTATTCCCTATCTGGGGCGAGAAGCTTGGCAGCGAATTCCTTTCGCAGAACATTCTCGGCAACTCCGATTGGGCCTGGATCGGTATCGTCATTGTAGCCGTCTGGCAGGGAATTGCTTATAACACGATTCTCTATCTGGCAGGTCTACAGACGATTCCGCAAGATCTTTACGAAGCCTCCAATCTGGACGGCGCTAGCCGCTGGAGAGAATTCTGGAGCATTACTTTTCCAATGCTTGCTTCCTTCTTCACGATCAACATGGTGCTGGCGATGAAGGGCGGCTTAATGGTATTCGACCAAATCGTAGCCTTGACAGGTGGGGGACCTGGACGTTCAACACAATCCATTGCCCACTTAATCTATACAGGCGGCTTCCAAGGCGGAGAATTTGCCTATCAATCGGCGAACGCCGTGATTTATTTTATCGTGATCGTTGTGATCTCCGCCCTTCAGCTTAAATTTCTGCAGAAACGGGAGATGGACTTATGATCAAAAAATCAAGCAACTGGCCTGCAACGATTCTTATCGCGCTAGGCTCACTACTAATCCTTTTTCCGCTGTACATGACTATTGCTATCGCGTTAAAGAATCCCGAGGAAATGGCTCAATCCATCTTTTCACTGCCGACTGGCCTGCATTTTGAGAATTTCGCCAATGCCATTAAGGCAACTAATTTCTTCAACGCCTTGGGAAATAGCGCCACGATCACAATAACATCAGTAGTGTTCATCTTGCTTACCAACTCCATGGTAGCCTACGCGATTGCCCGCAATATGAACCGAAAATTCTTCAAAGCGCTCTACTTTTACTTTATCAGCGCAATGTTTATTCCTTTCCAGATTATTATGCTGCCTGTGGTCAAAGTGACAACGGATCTGCATATGAACAACATTTTGGGTCTTATTATTCTATACATTGTTTATGGCTTGGCTTTTAACGTGTTTGTATACACTGGCTATATCCGCTCTATTCCTTATGAGCTAGAGGAAGCTGCCACAGTAGATGGTGCAACGACATTCGGAACGTTCTGGAAGATTATTTTCCCACTTCTTGCTCCGGTCAGTGCAACAATTGGTATCCTCTCTTGTCTGTCGACTTGGAACGACTTTATGCTGCCGTTGATTCTGCTCGGTGATCAGGATTCATACACACTTCCGCTTGTACAGTATGTCTTCCAAGGTCAATTCAGCACAGATTTCAACTTAGCCTTTGCTTCGTATCTGCTCGCTTTATCCCCGATGCTCGTGGTCTATTTGTTCGCGCAAAAATGGATTATAAGTGGACTAACATCAGGGTCCATTAAATAACTAAGATTTATATAGAGAGATAGGAGAGTTATACATGGATAAGAAATGGTGGAAAGAAAGCGTAGTTTATCAAATCTACCCCCGCAGCTTCAAAGACAGTAACGGGGACGGCATCGGTGATCTGCAGGGCATTATCTCGAAACTCGATTATTTAAATCAGCTTGGCGTCGACGTAGTCTGGTTATGCCCGGTATATGAGTCGCCAAACGACGATAACGGCTATGATATCAGTAACTATCAAAGTATTATGGATGATTTCGGAACACTCTCTGATTGGGAGGAACTGCTAGCTGGGCTTCACAGCCGCGGCATGAAGCTGATTATGGATCTCGTGGTCAACCACTCCTCTGATGAGCACGCTTGGTTCGTGGAGTCCCGCAAATCGCAGGATAATCCTTATCGTGATTATTATATCTGGCGGCCGGGCCAGGACGGACAGACGCCTAACGACTGGGGCTCCTTCTTCAGCGGTTCGGCTTGGGAATTCGATGAGAAGTCGGAGGAATATTACCTCCATCTCTTCTCGAGAAAGCAACCCGACCTGAATTGGGATAATCCTAAGCTGCGCCAGGAAGTCTACGATATGATGACCTGGTGGCTGGACAAGGGTATTGACGGATTCCGCATGGATGTAATCAACTTGATTTCCAAAGTACCGGAATTACCTAGCGTTGCCCCAGAAAATAACGGAGAACAGCCTACGTACCACTTCGGAGGAGACTATTTCGTTAACGGACCACGCGTACATGAGTATATGCAGGAAATGAACCGTGAGGTCCTGTCCAAGTACGATATCATGACAGTGGGCGAAGCCGTTAATGTCACTCCAGAAGAAGCTTCACTGTATGTTTCCGAGGATCGCAACGAGCTTAACATGGTATTCCATTTCGAGCTCATGGACGTCGATTCCGGACCTGGAGGCAAATGGAATGTGCAGCCTTGGAAGCTGGCGGACATCAAGTCCATCATTTCCAAATGGCAAGTCGCGCTGGACGGTAAAGGTTGGAACAGTCTGTATATGAACAACCACGATCAGCCGCGTATGTTATCCCGCTTCGGAGATGATAAGCTATATCCGAAAGAGTCTGCCAAGATGCTCGCAACACTGCTGCACACGCTCCAAGGCACACCTTACATCTATCAAGGCGAAGAAATCGGCATGACGAATGTACAGTTTAATTCCATCAACGATTACAAAGATATTGAAATCCTGAATATGTATAAAGAATACTTGGCTGCCGGACATTCGGAAGAAGCTATCATGAACTCCATTTACATTAAAGGCCGGGACAATGGCCGTACGCCAATGCAATGGAACGCCGAGCCGCAGGCAGGCTTCACGACGGGCTCTCCTTGGATAGCCGTAAATCCTAATTACAAGGAAATTAATGTGGAGCAGGCGCTGGCTGATCCTGATTCTATTTTTTACTATTATAAGAGACTTATTGAGCTACGCAAGCAGCATGAAATTATCGTATATGGTAGCTATACGATCTTGGCTGAAGAGAACGAGCAGATCTATGCTTATCTGCGTACTCTTGGAGAAGAACAGCTACTGGTTGTATTGAATTTCTTCGGAGTGCCCGCGACCTTCGAACTTCCTTCTACTGTGAAATTCCAAACGAAGGAACTGCTTATTGCCAACTACGAAGTAAATCCAGAAGAAGAACTAAACACAATTCAGCTTCGCCCTTATGAAGCTCGTGTGTATAAGCTTAAATAATTCCCCCCTTGCATGGAAACAACAAAAAGGAGCCTCATGGCTCCTTTTTAATTTCCTCCAACAGCTACCGGATTGACCTGTACCTGTCCCGCGTTCAATTTCTCAATAATCGCCAGTAAGAAGGTTTCGGCTAGGCTGTTCTTTTTAATCGCTCTGGCGGCTTCTTCCAAGGTAAACCATTCAGCATGATCAACCTCAGTACTCACCTGGCTCAAGTCCTCCGAATCTGCAACACCTATAAAATTCAGCATTAGCGTATTGGATGGTGCGAAGTACAAGCTGCGCATATATTCATAAGCGACAATATCAAGTCCTACCTCTTCTTTTACCTCACGTACGAGAGTCGTTTCCGCATCTTCACCTTTGTTCACGTATCCTGCGAGTAATATGTAGTCTGGCCGATTATATTGCTGAATTAATAAAATCTTGTTTTTCTCCCTGTTTAATACTGCTGTACTAATCGCCGTGCTGAAAATAGGGAATCGGAACATTTCACATGCATTACAATAAGGTACCTGCCCTTCCCCATCGGCTTCTTTCATTACTAACGCAGTCCCACATTCCAGGCAATACTTCAAACTGATCGCTTCCTTCTATTCTAAGTTAGCCTAATTCTACTCCAATTGAGGAGGAATCCGGTGATACGTAGCTTGTTCAAACCCGTATGCTAAGGCTATGAGCGTAGGCTCGCTATAAGCTTTTCCGGAAAAAACAACACCAAAAGGCCCCCTGGTCGAATCCCCATCCGCATCAATAATGCCTTGAGATACATATCCCGCCGGAACGGTAACTAATGGATAACCTAAGCGTGCCGCAATATACATGCCATCTACATCACCAGGCAGCAATAACGCGTCTAAACTATATTGTTCCAACACATAATCTATTCCTTGCTCAAGCGCTAATTCCTTGTATTCTTGTCTCTTCTCTTCATAGACCTCTTCAGTTAATGTTATTTCTTCTGATCTTGTCAGAGTGTCTTGTCCATATTGCAAGGCAATCTCAGCATGTCTTTCATTATAGGCTATCAATTCCTGCAAAGAGTGAATCGGAACGGATTCATCTACTTGTGCTAAATACTGGTTGAGCCCTTTTTTAAATTCATAACAAATCACATCATTATTCCAATTCTGTTGTTCAACATGTACTGTGACAGGATCTATAATGGTAGCCCCTTCGTTCTTCAAGGTCAAGATAGCTGCTTCCATAATTGCAAGCCTCTCAGTGTCTAAATGCTTATAATAATGCCGTGGAATACCTATTCTTGCTTGTCGTATAAAGCTTTTATCTAAACTTGAAGTATAGTCTGTATAAGCGTATTTTTTGCTTGAAAATGTTGCTGAATCGTTGGCGTCCACTCCGGTTAATGCCCCTAAAATAATTGCCGCATCTGTAACCGTTCTAGCAATAGGCCCAGGGGTATCCTGACTTACTGAAATGGGAATGACTCCAGTACGGCTGACTAATCCCACCGTAGGTTTGATTCCGACAAGAGCATGTTGGCTGGCTGGACCGATAATAGATCCTGCGGTTTCCGTTCCGATCGCTGCTGCTGCCAGATTCGCTGCTACGGCTGCCGCAGGCCCAGAGCTGGAACCACTGACAAATACCGTCCCAGGTCCATACGGATTCAGTACAAGCCCTCCCCGCGAGCTATATCCCGCAGGCATTGTACTAGACATAAAATTAGACCATTCCGACATATTCGCCTTCCCAAGTAAAATAGCCCCCGCCAATCGAAGCTTGGCCGCTACAAATGAATCTTTTGCCGCAATTGATCCAGCTAAAGCTACAGAACCGGCACTCGTATGCATCTTATCCGCGGTGTCTATATTATCCTTCAATACAATAGGAATACCGTGCAGGCTCCCCCGGCTCCCTTTTTCTGCTCGTTCTTTATCGAGTGCTCGCGCGATTTGTATAACCTCTGGATTTATTTCTAAAATAGAGTTTATGTCTATATCGTATTTATGGATCCGCTCCAAATACACTTGAACTATATCCTCTGAGTTGATTAAACCTGCTTCCAGAGCCTCTTGCATTTTAATTATATCCGTCTCAATAATCCATTCCTGAAGTTTATTCTTCATACGAATAACTCCTTCCAAAAAAATAAAAATGCCTCTAGTATAAACCTACCACAAAATTTCACCTCAATAATATGGAGAGTTTAACTATAGTTATATTCAGCTATTTGACTCCCTCGGCTACAGATGATAGGGTATTTTCGAAGTTAAATTTTTCCGGGAGGGAACACCCATGACGGAAGTAAAGCTTAGCATCGGATACGACGAATTCGAAGAAGGTCAAAGAATTGGCAAAGCAATTGAGAAGTTAAGCAGCAGCGCTGAAAGTGCGTCACTAACCAGCCTAATTATTGGTGATTGGGGGCAAGCCTACGAGAATAGCTCCGATGAGGTTGTGGATGCGCTGGTTACGCATAGTGCAAGCTTCCCTGCTTTACGCAAGCTTTTTATTGGTGAGATGGGTTATGAGGAGTGCGAGATTTCTTGGATTACCCAAAGCGATCTATCACCGCTGTTGCCTGCCTTTCCAGAATTACAATCACTCACCATTCAAGGTGGAAATGAGCTAAGCCTCTCAGAGCTAAAACATGACAAGTTAGAAAAGCTAATTATTATCACTGGTGGCTTGAGTAAAACCGTGCTTGAAAATATTGCAGCCAGCCAATTGCCGAATTTGCGTAAGCTGGAACTATATCTTGGCGTAGATAACTACGGCTTTGACGGAAGCCTCGCAGATATTCTACCTCTTTTAGAAGTAGGAAAGTTCCCTAAACTTACCTATCTGGGATTAAAAAATAGCGAAATACAAGATGAAATCGCCGGTGCAGTAGCAAATGCTCCAATTCTGGATCAGTTGGATACGCTAGATCTGTCTCTAGGTACCCTCAGCGACGAGGGGGCTGAGTTGCTTCTAGCCAGCGAGAGAATCAAGGGACTAAAGGCATTGAACCTAAGCCATCATTATATGTCTGACGAGATGATCAGCCGCTGGCAAAAGAGTGGATTGCCTGTCGATGTCAGCGACAAGCAGGAAAGCGATGATGAGGAAGACTGGCGTTATCCTTCCATCACAGAATGAGCCCCTCATGCGGCCAATGATCGTTATTGGTATTCCCGGAGATAAACGAACTAGCGGCATTCAGCAAGCGCGTTCCGATCTCGGAATGCCACCCGCCATCATTTTATCGTATGCTGAGTTCCTGCAAGGTCAATCGTTAGGTGATCTGCTGGAAGTGCAGAAGCAGCAGTTATCCAGCCAGCCGGCTGTTTATAACGGAATAGATCTCAGTGCGGCTCCCCCGCTGCTGAGATTGGAATCGCCTGGAAGCAGCTTTGAAGTAGAACGTGCCTTAATCGCTCTTGGCGCACCTGATGCCGTTGATGTTGACGATTCGCTGCATCCCTACGCTGAAAGACCTGATCCGCGCCCACTCCGTGTGAAGGTAGCTCATCAATTGAAGGAGATGCAGGGTGTCCTGCATCATCCTTCGCAATGGTTCCGCGGTTATTGCCGCATGCTGGCTAGACTACAGCGCGAAGCCAAAGAGGTTTGTTCAGGTTCGCTATGGTTAAATGACCCCGCAGACATTGCGGCCATGACCGATAAACGTCGGACACAACAGATTCTAAGTGAGGCAGGCATCACTATTCCTCGTCCATTAGGCGTGGAACAGCAGCCTACGGACTATGCCTCTCTCCGTGAGATGATGATATCCCGGCGAATGCACCGGGTATTCATCAAGCTAGCCTTCGGCTCTGCCGCTTCCGGGGTGATCGCCTATCAGCTCCATCCCGTTACAGGTGCCGAAGTTGCCTTAACTACAGTGGGGGTCGAGAATTATATCACCCGACCACCCATTTACTATAATTCCGGTAAACTGCGGCGGTACACAGATACCGCTACGATCTCCGGCATTATTAACTGGATTTATCGACATGGTGGTTATGCCGAGCAATGGATTCCTAAGATCGGCCATAACGGCAAAGCCTTCGATATCCGCCAGCTCGTGGTTCTCCGCGAAGCCTGTCATGCAATTGCTCGTGTAAGTTCCACCCCAATTACGAATCTGCATTTACGCAGCCAGCGGATGTCTCCTTCGGAAGCCGGTCTATCAGAATTCATACAGGAGCAGGTACGAAATACCGCGTTGCAAGCGCTGGCGGCATTTCCCCGTTCTGGAGTTGCCGGGATAGACGTGCTGATATCTGGAGGATCGCAGCAGTGTTTTGTCGCCGATGTTAATCCTTTTGGCGATTTGCTGTACGATGTGAAATACCGTGGCTGCAGCACCTACGAATGGGAAATGAAGGTATTGACCGCCAGAGACTATATTACTCATCCCTCAACACCGCTTATAAAGGAAGGATCCTCTTAATGGATATGAACACTATCGTTGGCACCCATGACATTCTAATGATCACACTCGATACCCTTCGATACGATGCAGCTACTATGGAGGAAGCGAACTGCCCGAACCTGTGCGGAACGGGACCCTGGGAGAAAAGACATACTCCCGGCAGCTTTACTTATGCGGCCCATCACGCTTTTTTCGGCGGCTTCTTGCCAACTCCAGCCACAACGGATAAAACCGAGCATATCCGCATGTTCCATTCCCGAAACACCGGAATGAAGACGCATCCCCATACATGGCTGTTCGATACGCCGGATATCGTGTCAGGACTTGCTGCTGAGGGCTATCGTACGGTTTGTATTGGAGGTGTTATTTTTTTCACCAAAAAAAATCCACTCGCTCGTGTGTTGCCAAGCTATTTCCAGCAAAGCTACTGGCGGATGACCTTCGGTGTGACCAATCCGCGTTCCACAGAGCATCAGGTGAACCATGCCTTGAAGCTGCTAAAGGATACTCCTAGCGAGCAAAGATTGTTTATGTTCCTCAACGTCTCTGCCATTCACGGACCAAATCATTATTTTGTACCTGGTGCTAAAAAAGACTCCGTAGACAGCCAGCGCGCCGCTCTTCGTTATGTGGACGGTGAACTGGGCCGGTTGTTCGATGCGTTCCGGGAACGCGGCAATCCGGTCTTCTGCCTGGCTTTTTCAGATCATGGAACCGCTTATGGGGAAGATGGCTATCAGGGGCATCGCCTAGCCCACGAGACGGTATGGAACGTCCCTTATCGGGAGTTTATTTTATAATATTTATACCAAGGAAAGGATGGAGAACTGATATGACGTTATCGTCCTTCTCTTTAGAAGAGCTTCATAAGTGGAAAAACAGCATTACTGCCCACCCTTACCGTTCTTATCTGTATTCCTATCCACACAAAACGGCTTACAGGGATTTGCAGCCTCCGATGCCGCTAGAAACACTCTGGCGTGATGAGCCTGCGGAATCTTTCTTTCTATATATGCATATTCCGTTTTGTGGCGCACGCTGCGGATTCTGCAACCTATTTACCCTGCCTGATAAACGCGCAAATGTTCATGCCACATACGTGGATGCACTGGAACGCCAAGCAAAGCAATGGGCGGAATTCACCAGACATAAACCTTATGCGCGCTTTGCGATCGGCGGCGGAACTCCCACCCTGCTGGCAGCAGATCAGCTCCGCCGCTTGTTCCACATTGCCGTTGATACGATGGGACTGGATACAAATACAGCCTCCATCTCAGTGGAAACTTCACCGGAGACGATTACCGAAGAGAAGTTGAATATTCTAAAAGAATATACGGTGGATCGGGTCAGCATGGGCATCCAAAGTTTTGTCGCTGCTGAATCGGCGGCCATCTATCGCCCACAAAATCCGGATGAGGTGTATCGGGCACTAGAGCTGCTGGGGAAATATGATTTTCCCATATTAAATTTAGATCTGATCTACGGGCTTCCGGGGCAGACGGTCGACTCTTGGCTATATTCGCTCAATCAAGCGATCAGCTTTGAGCCAGAGGAAATTTTCATCTATCCGCTCTACACCCGAGAGCATACGATTGTGAAGCCTGGTGATATCCAGCGTCAGGACGATATTCGCCTAGATTGCTACAAAGCCGCTGGGCAGCTGCTTAGAGCGAGAGGATATCGCCAATACTCCATGCGTCGTTTCGCCAAGGAAGACGCAGGAACAGCTAAACCCATTCTCGATTATAGCTGCCAAGAAGAAGGAATGGTCGGCTTGGGCTGCGGAGCCAGATCCTACACCCGCCATGTGCATTACGCTTCCCGTTATGGGGTAAGCCGTAAAGCAACCGAGAGCATTATTGCTGATTACATTGCGACGGATCGTTACGATACTGCGGATTACGGAATTGTGCTGAGTCTTGAAGAACAGAAACGCCGCTTTATTCTGAAGGCGATTCTACATAGCGAAGGGCTGAAGCTTGAAGATTACAGCCAGCGTTTCGATCAATCACTCTGGAGTGATTATCCTGAGCTGTCCAACCTGCTTCATTCCGGTCTTGGGCAGGAGGGAGATGGCATCCTGCGTCTTACCACCGAAGGGATGGGTTACTCTGATTCGATTGGGGATTGGTTTATTTCTGGGGAGATCCGAGAGCAGATGGAAAGGTTCGTATTGCCATGAATGCGGTCCTCTACTACCGCGGCTCCCTCACGTCCTGCAACTATGATTGCCCCTATTGTCCTTTTGGCAAAACAAGAGACAGCGCAGCTACGCTCGCCAAGGACCGCCAGGGGTTGGAGGCCTTTGTAGCATGGGCGTCTGAGCAAGGTGCGGCAGGTCATCGGCTTTCTATATTTTTTAATCCCTATGGCGAAGGGCTGATTCATCGCTGGTACAAAGAAGCAATGATTGCGCTCTCCAATATGGACCATGTAGAGAAGGTAGCGATTCAGACCAACCTTTCTGCCAACCTGGATTTCATCTCCCAGCTGAATCGTAAAAAAGTGGCCTTTTGGGCCACCTACCACCCCGGACAAGTGCGGGAGGATAAATTTCTGGCGCAATGTATGACTTTATACGAGAACGACGTTCCGTTTAGTGTGGGAAGCGTTGGAATACGCAGCGCTTTTTCAGCTATAGCTTCACTTCGCTCTGCATTACCGGAAAACGTGTACCTATGGGTCAATGCTTACAAAGATAAACCGGATTATTATACAGCTGAGGATTTTGCCTTCCTTAGCGAGATTGACCCACATTTTTCTGTAAATGCTATGGATTATGAAAGCCTTGGCCAAGCCTGCAATGCAGGAAAAGATGTTTTTTATGTACAGGGTGCTGGACTTGTGAAACGCTGCTATAAGGACAGAGGTGTCATTGGAAATCTTTACCGTGATGGGCTAGAGGGTCTCTCTGCTGTTAGAAGCTGCCGAATGAAGGTATGCGATTGTTATATCGGTTATATTCATATGCCCGAGCTGAAGCTGCGGAGCATCTATGAGGATGGACTTTTGGAACGAATCCCTTATGGCGCTATGAACAACTGAATTAAAATTCCAGACAGGGTTTCTTTACTCTCTGTGGAATATGACAAGTAGCCCCCATCTATAGGGGCATAGCAAACACTAAAGTTGGAGGGACAATAACTTATGAACAACATCATTAATTTTGCGCATCGTGGAGCGTCGGCAGTGTGTCCAGAAAATACTATGGCAGCATTCCGCAAAGGTCTCGAGCTGGGTGCAACCGGAATAGAAACTGATGTACAAATGACCAAGGATGGCGGCCTAGTCCTCATTCATGATGAAACTCTAAACCGCACGACAAGCGGAACCGGCTATGTGAAGGATCATTCACTCGCAGAATTGCTGGAAGTGGACGCAGGCTCATGGTTCGGACCTGAATTCAAAGATGAGCGCCTTCCATTGCTGGAGGATTTATTAGATCTGCTGCAAGGTAGAGATACCATACTAAATATCGAGCTTAAAAATGGCACTTTTTTATATCCGGGCATGGAGGAAAAAGTGATCGCGGCCGTACGGGATTTCAAGATGAGCGATCGCGTCATTTTTTCGAGCTTCAACCATTATTCACTAGCTTACTGTCAGTCGCTGGCACCGGAGATCAGAACAGGAATTCTCTACGGGGAAGGTCTGTATCGTCCTTGGGATTATGCAGCTACGCTTGGAGCGACCGCGTTGCATGCGTATCATTTTGCGGTACTGCCTGAATTCGTCGAAGAAGCTGCAAAGCATGGCGTCGCCTACCATCCTTGGACCGTTAACGATCCCGAGCGGATGAAATATTTAATTGAAGCTGGTGTATCAGGCATTATTACCGATCATCCAGACCTGTTGGCTGGACTTCTGGCTGACAAGGGAGTGTGATGGTGTGAAAAAAGTCTGGCTGCTCGGATTCGGCTTTTTCAGCATCAGCATTACATGGAGTCTGTATAACGCATTTGTACCTTTTTTCCTCGAAAAATATGTACATAGTGTAGCCCTAATCAGCTTCATGATGACGATTGATAATTACTTCGCCTTATTCTTGCAGCCTTGGATCGGCAATCGGAGTGACCGCACGACCTCGCGTTTTGGACGCAGAATGCCTTATCTTATGATCGGTATGCCCTTCGCTGCCGTGCTGACTATGCTGATTCCGTTTCATACCGGACTATTTACACTGCTTTTATTTATGATGCTGATGAATTTAGCCATGAGTTTATACCGTTCCCCTACCGTCGCTCTCATGCCCGACATAACACCTGAAGAGCAGCGTACAAAGGCTAACGGACTAATTAATTTCATGGGTGGATTCGGATCAATTCTGGCTTTCGGCGTGGGTTCGATCCTCTATAAATCAAATCCTGCGCTGCCGTTTCTCGTTGCTGGACTGATTACCCTGTTATGTCTGTTTATCGTATCGCGCTTCATCAAAGAAAAACGGGATGGTGTGAATATAAGCCCTACGCTTCTATCCGATACAGCGGGGAGCCCTTCTGCGACGATAGTTAAGCCTTCCAGAGTCTCCTTTCGCGGCCAGCTGGATCGTACTACAGTATTTCTACTGGCAGCGATTTTCTTCTGGTTTGTAGCTTATCAAGGGGTCGAAACCTTATTCACGTTGTATGGTAAAAACCATCTGGGCCTCAGTGAACAAGCAGCCTCCTTCTCCCTTACCTTTTTCTCCCTTGCCTTTGTGCTGTTCGCTATTCCGAGCGGTTGGCTGGGTGGGCGATTCGGGAAAAAGAAGATCATTATCGTCGGCGTATGTGGCCTGATGACGGTCTTTGCGCTTGTTGGGTTTGCACAGGACCTGCTGGTGCTTCGAGCGTTGCTCCTGACAGGAGGAATCTTCTGGGCTTGTATCAACATCAACTCTTATCCTTATGTTGTTGCTACGGGGACTGAGGAAAGTATTGGTACTCGAACAGGGATGTATTATTTGGTCTCTTCACTGGCAGCGATCAGCTCGCCTCCTTTGCTGGGGCTAATGATTGATATTTTTGATTACTCCATCCTGTTCTATGTAGCAGCGATTAGTATGGCGGTTGCCCTGCTCTGCCTTTTCTTGATGAAGGGACGCAAGCAAGTACCCCACAAGTTTCACACACCGGGAGCCTAAAAAAGCGTCAGCCTTAGACATCTATTTATGTCCAAGGCTGACGCTTATATTTTACATTTAACAAACTAATTTTTAAAAACTGAATAACGACCTGTCCCGAGCTGTTTGGCGGTGTACATCGCTGTATCTGCTTCATGCAGCAGCCTGAAATGATCCACCTTGCCATGACTAATGCTGATGCCTATGCTCGCAGATACAAAGAGGTTGTGCTCTCCCAGCTGATAATGTCTGGTCGTCTTCTCCAGAATCTGCACCGCTAACTGCTCCGCTTCCTTCTGATTGCAGCCTTTAGCTACGATCACAAATTCATCACCGCCTATGCGGAAAATATGGCGTTTTCTTTTGCTGGAGAATTGACTTAACCTTCCTCCCACCTCTTGCAGCAGTAAATCGCCCACATGATGTCCTAAGCTGTCATTAATTGATTTGAAACGGTTCAAATCCATAAACAATACGGCTAGTTGCTCATTTACTTTGCAGCGATCCCAAAAGTGATCCATTCCATTCTTGTTTAACAGCCCCGTTAAGCCATCCTTATAGGCAAGTTCCTTAAGCTGCTCTCTTTCCGCCAAAACAAGGTTCAGCCGTGTAAGCAAAAACATTAAAACAGCTATCGTAAGCGCGTATATCAATAACGGAGTGAAAATCCCCCCATTGACCTCTATAGTTTCTTCTAAGGATTTTTTGCCTAACTGATGCATTGCCCACAATCCAACGACGATAGTTATAATGGAAAGGCCCGTATAAACCGCTCTTTGTTTTGGTTCCTTACTAGCAACATCCCGGTAAAATCTCAATACTAAATAACCTACAACCCCTGCGATGATAATGGACATTAACGTTTGTAAATAAATCTGAACCTCTACCACCTTTAATTCGCACATCCTTCTGAACTACAAATAATTAGCTTACTGTACTGCGATACCAATATATAAAAAAGCTCTGAACATTATCTGAACACTTACTCTTTCTCCAAATGCCGCGCACAATTATATAACTCGCAGTTCCAGGAGCCATCCGATTCGGATTTTGTTATTCGCGTAATTGACGTATTGTTCAATAATACTGTGCCGTCCAGTTCTGGAAGTAGTCTTCTAAGGCTACTGCGTAAAATTGCACCATGGCTAACGATCAGAATATGGCTGCCTGGATGTCTCGCCGCAATTTCTTCAATCACTTCGCTGCCTCTGAGCTCGCTGGCTTCTGGAGTTTCCAAACCCAAATCTAACGTCTTCCAATCGGTTCCCCATCGTTCAATCCGCTCTTGCTGCGTAGTTCCTTCAATAAGTCCCGCATACATCTCTCGAATGCCCGGCGCTAAACCCGTGATCTCAAGGCCTAATCTTTCTGCAATAACCTCTGCCGTTTGCCGCGCTCTGAGTAAATCACTTGAATATATGTAATCCCATTGTTCTGTGCTAAGTCGTTCAGCCAGTAGTTGTGCCTGTTGCAGGCCTTCAGCATCCAATGAATTATCCGTATGCCCTTGCACTCTGCCTTCTTTATTCCACGCGGTACTTCCATGGCGAATTAAACCTATTGTAGTCATAAAAATCTCCTTTTAGCTAATGAGTCTAGTGGCAGTTGTGATACTGGTTGTAGTGCTAGTTATAGTGCTAGTTATAGTGCTAATTTCAGTGCTACTTCAGTGCTAATATAAATAATATAATCTATATTCTATCAGATTCACCCTATGAACATTTAAAAATAAAGGTTATCCAAGTTTTTGAACATGAGGTATAATAAACCTTGTCGTTTTTTACAACAGCTACAAGATAAGGAGTAATTGTTTATGATGAAAAAGCTAGGGTCCACTTTGTTTCTTACCTTCTTACTGCTCATTCCACTTGTCGCCACTTGCCCTTCCACTGTTGGTGCAACACCGCTTCCTAAAAACACCGTCTATGTGGACAAGAATAACCATTCATACATACCACTGCGTCTATTAAATAGCTTCACTGGTATACAATCTGTATGGAATCCTAACGAAAAACGTATAAGCATTACGAATGCAGACACAACCATAACGCTTACATTAGGTCAAACCGCTGCGCTCGTCAATGAAAAGTCGGTTACACTAACTGATCTTGCTTTCAGTGATAACGGCACGGTATATATTCCGTTGTCTTTTATCAGCACAACACTTGGCATTCAATTAACTTGGGATAAGGAAGCCTCTTCATTAACCCTTAAGAGTAATGATATTGCAACCACTGTTCCTGTACAGTCCGGCGCACTAATCAAAGCGGATTCTTCACCAGTTGTCAGCGCTAGTAAAACCTTCAAGGTTGGCGGCAGATCCTTCAAAGCCCAGACGGTTACAGTGTCCCTGCTGCATCCTAAGGTGAAACTTGATGTCGTACTGGCTGGAAATACGGTCGGAAAAGTGGAGGACCTAAGCAGTCTGGCTAAACGTAATAATGCCGTAGTTGCGATTAACGGAACGTTTTTTGATGCCTATACAAAAGGGGCATACAAAGCTCCATACGGTTACATTGTCAGCGGTGGAAAAATGCTTAAAAATAGCTCCGGGGATCGCCGGACGATTTTTACCTATGACAGCAACCATCTAGCGTCACTGATTCCTGGGTTGGATTTCACAAGCCGCTTCGCTTCCGGCTCCATGGAAGGAGCTCTTCAAGCCGGCCCGCGTCTTCTTGTGAACGGCAAGGTATCCCTTAATGTTGCGGCAGAAGGCTTCAAGGATCCGAAAATCTTGACCGGCGGCGGAGCCCGCAGCGCGCTCGGATTAACACGCGACCATAAGCTCATTCTGCTGACCACTGGTGGAGCCACCATCCCACAGCTGGCAGAAATGATGAAGCAAGCTGGAGCGTATCAAGCCATGAATCTGGATGGTGGTGCATCCAGCGGGCTCTACTACAACGGCAAATATCTCACGTCCCCTGGGCGTCAGATCAGCAATGCAATTGTAGCCAAATATCAATAAAATCTCTTGGCCAGACGGCTACTAAGAATATATGATTCTATTGTACAAAGTGTAATCAGAGGCAGTTTGCAGCGCATAATTGCTATAGCGGTATGATTGCTGTACGACGTATGAAACTACTGTGCAGCATATGATTGCCGAGCTCAAACCCAAAAATCCCCTTGACGACTTACCCATCAAGGGGATTTTTCATAGTACGTTGCCAGTTTAGGTACTGCTGACAGATCCAGTGTTGGGGGCAGCCGGTGCAACTTAATCTGTGTGACCTGAATATTCCCACACCTGCAACCAAACTTCAGTAGTAAAGCCCAATTTCTCGTAGAAAGGCTGCATCGAACCTACGTAAACTTTACTAGCTCCGAGTTGTTTTAAACGGTTAAATCCTTCGTGTAGGACCGCCCGTCCCAGTCCCAGCTTTCGATAATTAATGGATGTGCCTACAGGCTCCAGAACGCCAATTCTATTGCTGCTGTCCCAAAAAATATTACAAAAGGAAACCACTTCGCCCGCGTCATTCACAACGCTAAGATCGAGCTGCGGATTATAGCTTGGAGCGTTACTCATATTCCCATAATGCAGCAGCGTGAGCTCTGCCTCCACCGTTTCTGCATAGTCGAAGGCCATAATATGTCCGAGCGCTTTTGCAGTAACCTCGATCTCATCTCCGCTGCAAATTCTGAATCCAGAGGGGAGCTCCACAGGAAATTCCTTATTCAATCGCAAGGAGTTTACGCTTTCCTTACCACCCGTTTGATGATACCCCCTCTTACGAGCAACCTCCGCCGCAGAAGTCATATTCTCCGGTATTGGCACATACAGCTCTACGTAACCACCGTTCTCTTCCTCAGCTTTTTGTTCAGCAAAAGCGAACATTTCTTCAAGTAATTTTTCCGGAGGATTCATCTCAGCACACTGAAAATAGAACCCATCGTCCCTGCACACTACAGCTGCAAGCTCTCCATTCTCATACTCCCATAAGCCTACTTTTTGTTCCCACTGCTCCAGCGTTCCACTTCTCGTCTCCTGAAAAAAAACAACGAATTCCCAGCGGTCTATAAGCCAGGTATTTGGAGTCTTTAGCTTACTATAACTTTGTATAAGAAAATGACGTACCTTTAGCAGATCTTCTGAACGGTAGCTTCTAAAATTAATGTTCATTTTCCGCGCCCCTCTCTTTAATTTCATATTAAGGGGGATGCAAAATGAAGCATATATCATAATTAGTTATTATTATTTTATACTACCGAATATGATCCGTACGTTCACAAAACAAACATTTCTTGAGTGGAAATTGTGAGCTCCACACATCCGTTAACTGCATTTAGTGCAACTATTTCCTCAGAATGTTCCTTAAAAAAATAGTTAGTTGTATTTCGTGCAGCTAAATTTCTGGTTTTCCTTTAATTGCACCGAATTCACCCTTTTTAGTTGCACGAAGTGCAATTAAACGGCTTCTAATGAGTATCTACGCAGAAATAAGTGTATAAAGTGCAATTAGAGAAAGTTTTGGAGTGGGCGGTCTTCTTCCGGAGGATGTACAAAGTGCAATTAGAGTAAGTTTTGGAGTGGGCGATCTTCTTCCGGAGGATGTACAAAGTGCAATTAGAGTAAGTTTTGGAGTGGGCGATCTTCTTCCGGAGGAAATAGTCACTGATCAAGTATTTTCAAGCGATAATTATGAGCTCCACACATCCGTTAACTGCATTTAGTGCAACTATTCCTCAGAATGCTCCTTCAAAAGTTAGTTTAGTTGTATTTCGTGCAGTTAAATTTCTGGTTTTCCTTTAATTGCACTGTATTCACCCTTTTTAGCTGCACTAAGTGCAACTAAACGGCTTCTAATGACCAACAACGCAGAAATAAGTGTACAAAGTGCAATTAGAGAAAGTTTTGGAGTTCGCGATCTTCTTCCGGAGGAAATAGTCACTGATCAAGCTTTTTCAAGCGATAATTATGAGCTCCACACATCCGTTAACTGCATTTAGTACAACTATTCCTCAGAATGCTCATTCAAAAGTTAGTTTAGTTGTATTTCGTGCAGTTAAATTTCCGGTTTTCCTTTAATTGCACCGAATTCACCCTTTTTAGTTGCACGAAGTGCAATTAAATGGCTTCTATTGACCAACTACGCAGAAATAAGTGTACAAAGTGCAATTAGAGTAAGTTTGTTGAGTGGGCGATCTTCTTCCGGAGGAAATAGTCACTGATCAAGCATTTTCAAGCGATATATGAGCTCCACGCATCCGTTAACTGCATTTAGTGCAACTATTCCTCAGAATGCTCATTCAAAAGTTAGTTTAGTTGTATTTCGTGCAGTTAAATTTCTGGTTTTCCTTTAATTGCACCGAATTCACCCTTTTTAGTTGCACGAAGTGCAATTAAATGGCTTCTAATGACCAACTACGCAGAAATAAGTGTACAAAGTGCAATTAGAGTAAGTTTGTTGAGTGGGCGATCTTCTTCTGGAGGAAATAGTCACTGATCAAGCATTTTCAAGCGATATATGAGCTCCACGCATCCGTTAACTGCATTTAGTGCAACTATTCCTCAGAATGCTCATTCAAAAGTTAGTTTAGTTGTATTTCGTGCAGTTAAATTTTCCGGTTTTCCTTTAATTGCACCGAATTCACCCTTTTTAGTTGCACGAAGTGCAATTAAATGGCTTCTATGGACTATCTACGCAGAAATAAGTGTACAAAGTGCAATTAAGTCTGGATAAGCCGCTTGAGCTAAATTTGGATTGCATAGATCTAGCTGAGTTAGATTTTAGATCAGTTAGTTTTGGATCGATTAGCGGTAGATCGGTTAAAGTTGGATCAGCTAGAGCTATTCAGCTACAGCTAGGTCAGCTAGAGCTAGGCCAGCTAGGCTAGGTCAGCTAGACTTAGATCAGCTAGACTTA
The DNA here is from genome assembly GCF_037965665.1 of Paenibacillus sp. FSL L8-0333. NCBI lineage: Bacteria > Bacillati > Bacillota > Bacilli > Caryophanales > Paenibacillaceae > Paenibacillus > Paenibacillus sp. FSL L8-0333. The sequence goes on along the minus strand of NZ_CP150186.1, from coordinate 1,210,729 downwards.
GATCAGCTAGACTTAGATCAGCTAAATTCCCCTTCGGTAAATCTAGCTAGATTCTTACGTTGACCACGAATAAGAGTACTCTTTTTGCATAATTTTCCTTGTCCATGTTACTGTATTACTGAACAAAGGAGTGAAAATATGGAGACAATTCTAATCATAGAGGACGATGCCAAGCTGGCAAGCTTGCTGAGCACGTATCTATCAAAATATGGGTTCCTTACAATTATTGTAGAAGATTTCAACAGGGTGCTGGAGACTTTTAATGAAAGCTCGGCTGACCTTATCTTACTGGACGTCAATCTGCCTAAATATGATGGGTTCTACTGGTGCCGCCAGATCCGTTCCCTCTCACTCTGCCCGATTCTGTTCATTTCTGCACGGGATAGTGGAATGGATCAGGTGATGGCGCTTGAGAATGGCGGGGATGATTATATCACTAAGCCTTTTCACTATGAGGTTGTGCTTGCCAAAATCCGCAGCCACATACGTAGAGCATACGGTTCATACTCACAGACTCAAGAAGAGCATAAACTCCAGTCTGGAGGTTTAATCCTCTATCCTGAACGATATGTGATCCAATACGACGGGCACACGAGTGAGCTAACCCAGAAGGAAGCGGTTCTACTGGAAGCTTTACTGCTTAAGGAAGGACGAGTGGTTAACCGGGAGCGTCTGCTCGATCTCATGTGGAAGGATCAGCATTTCATAGATGACAATACATTAAATGTCTACATAACCCGTGTCCGCAAAAAGCTCAAGGATCTCGGTCTTGGTGACATTGTGGAAACCGTAAGAGGCGCTGGCTATCGGCTTAATGTCTCTAAGGATACGCCATGAGACTTTTTTGGAGAGACCAGATCTCACTGATCCTATTCTATCAGCTTCAGATGCTGCTTATCCCTTTGCTGTATTGGCTGTCTGGTGAGAACAGACCGATCTCTATCATGCTTTATGGAATCGCCTTGAGTACCGTAGTTCTACTGCTATATCTAGGCTACCGATACGTTCAGCACCGGAGATTGTATGCAGCATTAAGCGAACCTATGGACATGCTCCAAAAACATCTTGTTTCCTTAGGAGACACTCCTCTTTCAGAAGCTATCCATGAGTTATTGCAGCTGATTGACCGCCAATATCAAGAGCAAGTGAATGCGCATGCGCGCCAGATGGATCAGCATATCGTATTCATGAATCGCTGGGTTCATCAAATGAAGACCCCGCTCTCTGTAATTCAGCTTACGCTAAAGGATCTTGAAGAGGAGGCTGCCGCAAGTATTCAGGAGGAACTGGAACGTCTGCGCGGAGGGCTGGAGATGGTTATCTACACTTCAAGACTTGACCGATTTGAAAATGATTTTCAAGTTGAACCGTTACTTCTGCGCAAAACCGTTAGTGAGGCGGTAGCCGAAAATCGCAGACTATTCATACGCCGGGGCATAAAAGTAGATGTACAGGTGGATGCCAATCTAGCGGTATATAGCGATGCCAAATGGTTAATGTTTATGCTGGCCCAAATCTTAACTAATGCCGTAAACTATACCTCCGGTTCTGGCAAAACCGTTACCCTCTCAGCTCAGCGTGTGGGCACCAACACTATTCTGGATATTACCGATCAAGGGATCGGCATTTCTCCTGAGGATCTGAAGCGGGTCTTTAATCCCTACTTTACGGGTGACCGCGGACGACATTATCATGAATCGACAGGGATGGGGCTGTATCTCGTCCGGGAGATTTGCAACAGGCTCGAACACAAGGTGGATATTCAGTCCCGGCTCGGGGAAGGAACCCGCGTGCGGCTTATTTTTAGCAACAGTGATCATCTACAGAAATAATATTGAGGGGACTTCGTCGTCATTATTCATGGCTTTGAAGCCTCCTTCTTCTTTATAGGCTAGCTTTATCTCTCAACCCATTCTCCACAAGGCGAACATAACCTTAACGTCTCTGTAAGGAAACCTTAAGGTAAATCCATAGCAGCTTATTACTCGATCTTATAAATTATATACATAACCCGTCCCCCGAATAAGGCGGATGAAATCATTTTTGTATTGGAAGGAATGAATGATATGAACGTATTGGAAGTCAAAGGACTTCATAAGGTATACCCCGGCAAAATAGTGACCCAAGCCCTCACCGATATTCATCTTAATATTGAAAAAGGTGAATTTGTCGGAATTATGGGACCGTCTGGTAGCGGTAAAACAACACTGCTCAATATGGTATCCACAATCGACCAGCCGTCCTCTGGCGAAGTGAATATCAACGGCAGCAACCCTTATCTTTTGAATAAAAAAGAGCTCGCCCACTTTCGCCGAAAACAACTAGGCTTTGTGTTTCAGGACTTCAACCTGCTTGAGACATTAACCGTCGCCGAGAATATTGTGCTGCCCCTGACTTTGGATAACCGTAAGCTCTCCCAAATGGAGATCTTGCTTCAAAGAGTCGCAGAACGCTTAAACATTACCGATATTCTGAGCAAACGCACCTATGAAATTTCAGGGGGACAACGTCAGCGGACCGCAATTGCCCGGGCGATCATCACCTCTCCTTCGATTATTTTGGCCGATGAACCTACGGGTGCGCTTGACTCCAATTCTTCGCGGATGGTGATGGAATCGCTGGAGGATATTAATCACAAAGAAGGCACCACGCTAATGCTCGTAACACATGATCCACTGGCAGCGAGCTACTGCAACCGAATTGTTTTTATAAAAGACGGCAAACTAGCAGCGGAAATTCACCGGGGAGATAACCGTCAGGCCTTCTTTCAAAAGATTATCGACACACTTTCGTTCTGGGGAGGGAATAGTCATGAACTTTCCTCAATTCGCGTTTAATAATGTACGCCGTAATTCACGCGCTTATTTTGCTTTTTTCTTAAGCAGTGCTTTTATGGTCATGATCTTTTTCTCTTATTCAGTCTTTATTTACCACCCTAGTATTACCAACATCGAGCTGGGTGCGAATTCAGCCTCCGGCATGCAAATTGCTTCTTACATCGTGTTTATCTTTGCGTTCTTTTTCGTTCTATATTCGATTAGCGCATTTCTGAAAATGCGTAATCTGGAGTTCGGCATACTGATGATTTTAGGCGCACGCCCTGGCCAGATCAACAAGCTGATTCTTATAGAAAATATGCTGATCGGACTGCTCTCTATAGTAACAGGTGTGTCTTTCGGCATGCTTTTATCCAAGTTATTTTTGCTGCTAAGCACGACAATTATGGGCATGGAGCCACTGCCCTTTTATTGGCCAATGAAGGCGTTAATGATTACCTCTATCTCTTTCATTTCATTATTTCTGGTCATTTCGATCTTCACATTATTGTTCATTCGTAAGCATCAAGTTCTTGAACTGCTTAAGGGAAATGTTAAACCTAAAAAAGAACCCCGTGTCTCCTTATTGTTCTCATTCTTTGGGCTTCTACTGTTGACCGTCGGCGCTCTCGCGATTCGGAAGCAATTGTCCCCGACCTCACTGTTAGTCGCCGCTGTCACAGGTATCGCTGGAACCTACTTTTTCTACTCTCAGTTATCTGTATTGGGCATTCGCTTACTAAAACTAAGACGCAAGCGGCTGTGGCGCGGAACCAATCTGCTGTGGATTTCCGAGATGAGTTATAAGATTAAAGACAATGCAAGAATGCTGTTCCTTGTAACTGTGGTTACCTCGCTTGCCTGCATGGCTTCGGGAATTCTTTTATCGATTAATCAAGCGAACTCAGACCTCTATAAAAAATCCCCATTCGCTGTGAGTTATACGATTTATGATCCGAAGGATGAAGCACCAGATTTAGAGCCCATTCACACTAAATTAAAGAATGCTAAAGTCGAGTACACAGAGAATAAAGTAGAACTAATCTCTGCTTCCATTCAAGGAATCGATAAGGAAAAAATACTTGGAATTGATCTGATATCCCGCTCACAGTTCAATCAACTGGGCTTACAAATGGATGTGTCCGAGGTTGGGCCCTTGTCTGAAAAAGAAGCTGTATTACTGCTGAACCCACATATGGATTCACAGAATTTTGCTGCTGATCGAGCGATTCATTTGAAGGTTCAGAAAGATGAGGAGCTGATGCTAAAAGAATTACGAACACCAAAGGTGCATCCAGTAGATCCAATGGCCACCTCACTTCTAATCGTAGATGACAACTTATATCATAAGATTTCTACTTCAACAGAGAAGTACACGAGACCTTATGTGAAATATCTATACAAAATCCCTGCATGGGACGGTCCTACACCTAATGACAGCTCAGCTGAAGCTGTTGTCACCAGAGACCTCATCCAATGGAATAAAGCCGCTAACAAGGCTAACCATCAATACAGCTCTATACTGGGATCGCGAGCAGACAGCTATCTATCGACCAAGCAGGGAGCTGCCATGCTTAGCTTTATAGGGATTTTTATCGCTCTGATCTTCTCGCTTTCATCGGCCAGCTTTCTCTTTTTTAAGCTTCATACTGAGCTCAATACAGATAAGCAAATGTATAATGCTTTATCCAAAATCGGTTTAAGCACTAAAGAAATGTCAGCTTCTGCTACCAAACAGATTTCGGTACTTTTCTATATTCCGATTATTATTGCCACCATCCAGACTCTTGTCGTGATTCGTCCGATACTGAAACAGATTAATATCACAAATGTAACTGTGCCCGTGCTTACTACATCAGCTGTATTTCTGGTTGTGCAAACTATCTATTTCCTTATTGCGAGATCACGTTACATTCATAGTCTCAAGAAAATAATGGTGTAACGACATGTCGAAAAGAATCATAACCCTGGATGTACTTCGCGGCTTGGAACTTATGTCAGCACCAAAAGGTTCTCTAGCTGATCATTAGGCAATTTGCTATAGTTAGTGAGCTATTAATTAATGAAGCAAGGAGGTTCTTGATTTATGTCCAAGGCTGATCACATGTTATCCATTCTCTGGATGCTCAAGCAACGGGGAAGAACCGCCGGGGAACTAGCAGAAGCGCTAGAGATCAGTGTCCGCTCTGTCTATCGTTACATCGACGCGTTATGCATCAGTGGCGTACCCATTATCGCGGATAGTGGACCTGGTGGTGGCTATAGCCTTCCGGAGCATTTTTCCGAGGCACCGTTATTCTTTGACTCCGACGAACAGCGTTCCCTCCTGCAAGCCGCCTCCTTTGCGCGGGGAACTGGATATCCTTATGTAGAAGCTCTAGATCAAGCAATCGCCAAACTGAAACGATACAGCAATGCGCAGCAATTAGAACAGATGGAGCGTCATGAGGGCGGGATAGAAACCATCCACTCCCCTGCTGTGCCGCTTCCCCACCTGCTGCAAGAGCTTGAATTAGCGACGGCGAACGGACATACCCTCCAGATGGAATATCGGAAGGGAAACGGGGAGACAATTTCTTCCCGCGCTATTGATCCTTATGGACTTGTACTGTGGAAAGGGCAGTGGTACACCGTTGCTTATTGCCATCAGAGGCAAGGAATTCGGTCTTTCCGAGTCGATAGAATGACTGAACTGAAACGTACAGAAGCTGTGTTTGCCCGTCCTGCTGACTTCTCTGCACGTGATTTTTTGTTAAAAAGCTTGCTGCCAACACCAAATACTCCAGAGAAACTCATAGCAGTAGTCATCGCCGCTGATGAAGGAATCCTGAACGATCTATGCAGTCATTGGCTGTTTGGACATACTCTGGTGCAGCGTATTGACGGACAAGCCCGCTTTCAAGTCGATGAGACCTCCTTACTGACTTATGCGCCTTACTTCTTGTTGCCTTATGGATCAACACTACGAATCCTAGAGCCTTTAGCTCTGAAGCAAAAGCTGTCCGCTATAGCTACCGATCTGGCAGCTTATTATAAAACTTAAAATGATTATTTTAGGATCACTGACCGTAGTTGTCAGTGATCCTTTTGTATAGTGTAAATAAGTCTAAGGGAATAAATGATTGTACAAACCAAGGAGGAATAACAAATGAAAGAACTTCACTATGAATTTTATATTGGCGGAACACCTGAGCAGGTATGGGAGACTTTGATCTCTCCGGAAGGTACTAAACAGATTTACTACGGGAGCGTAATCCAATCCACCTTTAAAGAAGGCGAATTGCTGGAATATGTTGGTCCCGGTGAAGATGGCGATGAAACGATACATGTATATGGGACTCTGCTGGAGTTCACTCCACAAAAAGCGTTTCGTTTCACGCATAAGGTCGGCCCCTCCTATCATAAGGGTACAGAAAGATATGAATCGCGTATATCTTGGCTGCTTGAACCGGTGGGTGGAACTACTAAGCTTACGCTTATCCACGATGAATGGCATCCTGATGATCCTTCCTATGCTGGCAGTATCAACGCCTGGTGGCAGGTTCTGAGTAATATTAAAACCTTGGTCGAGACCGGACGTACACTTGATTTTGGCAGCTGGTCGTAATTTTACTGCTAATTAGGAATTAAGCTCAACCCTGCGGAAAAGAGCGTACAAGCCCTCTTTCGTCAGGGGCTTTTTTTGCTTGATTTTATTTTGCCTATGGGAAACATTCTTGTTGCAGGGACAAAGTTGTTGCCATATACTAATGTTGTGCCAGACTACAAGAAATGTTTTAATACACAAAATAAAAACCATAGGCGGTAAAAATATAAATGAAAGAAGGGATCTCATGACTGGAACAACTATTCCTTTATCAGAAGCTGCAAAGGGTAGCACGCTGCGCATCAGCGACATTGAAGTCCAAGGTGTGCTTAGAAGAAGATTACTGGACCTCGGGTTCGTAGTCGGGAATATCGTAGAGGTGTTGCGGCGTAGTCCATTAGGAGATCCTATAGCTTTTCGGGTAAGCAATACGACCATTGCACTGCGTAGAGAAGAAAGTTCTTTAATATTCGGAGAATTAATTGGAGGTGTAGAAGCATGAGTCAGTTCACCGTCGCTTTTGCAGGCAATCCTAACACTGGAAAAAGCACACTATTCAACCTGCTAACCGGCATGCGACAGCATACTGGAAACTGGGCAGGTAAAACCGTCATTACTGCCGAAGGCGAATTCAAACACAATAACCATTCATACCTCGCGGTAGATTTACCAGGAACGTACTCCCTATACTCAAATTCCGCGGATGAAGAAGCGGCTAGAGATTATATTATTTTTGAACAGCCAGACGTGACACTTGTAGTGCTTGACGCTACTTCGCTGGAACGTAATCTCAATCTTGCCTTGCAAGTGCTGGAGATTACCGGACGGGCGGTTGTCTGCATCAACCTCATTGATGAAGCACGTAAGCTGGGCATCGACATCAACCTGAAGAGTATCTCCAAACGTCTCGGCGTACCCGTCGTTGCGATATCGGCACGCAATAAAATCGGGATCGATGCCTTATTGGATCAAGTGGAGCGAGTGGCTACAGGCGCATTCACAGCGCAGCCGTTGCGCATTAGTTACAACGAAGAGATCGAACGGGGAATTGCCGAGCTTACACCATTGGTAGAGCAAACCATCGGCACCAAATATCCCGCTCGCTGGATTGCACTGCGCTTATTGGACGGTGATGACAGCCTGCTTACTTCACTCAAAGAGCATATGAAAAGCAAGGATTTACCCGAAGCAAAGGAGGTCATCGGCCATGGAGTCACTGCCTATCACTAAGGGATCTGACGCTCTAGATTCCCTATTGTCCACCGCAAAAAAGCTCGCTGACGGCGGAGCCATTCGGGATGAGATTGTCAGTGGTATATATGGCGTATCCGCAGGCATCTGCGGAGATGCAGTTACTTATCGGGATAAGAAGAAACTGAACAGCACTTATAAGCTGGATAATATCGTGACTTCCAAAATTTGGGGTTTTCCCATCATGCTCGCCATTCTCGGTGTCGTATTCTGGATTACGATTGCCGGGGCTAACTACCCTTCTAGCTGGCTCGCTACCTTCTTTGGCTTCATCGAAGGATATCTGACAGCGGGATTTGAGGCTCTCCATGCCCCAGCTTGGCTGCACGGCGTGCTTGTGCTTGGCTTGTATCGAGGCACCTCATGGGTAATCAGTGTCATGCTGCCACCAATGATGATCTTTTTCCCCGTATTCGCTCTGCTTGAGAATTTCGGGTATCTGCCACGCGTTGCTTTTAACATGGACCGACTATTCAAAAAATCAGGTGGTCATGGCAAGCAAGCTTTAACCATGTCCATGGGCTTCGGCTGTAACGCGGCCGCTATCCTCTCCACACGAATCATCGAATCGCCGCGTGAACGAATGCTGGCTATACTGACCAACAATTTTGTCCCTTGCAACGGCCGCTGGCCCACGCTGATTTTATTGTCTTCCTTATTTATGGCAGGAGCCGCTACGACAGGTGCGCTTCGTACATTCACCACTGCCTCCGTCCTAATGGGGATGGTACTAATCGGCATCATTGTTACCTTGACTGTTTCCTGGGTCATGTCCAAAACTGCGCTGCGTGGGGTTCCCACACATTACACATTGGAGCTTCCTCCCTACCGCCGTCCACAAATCTGGAAGACCATACTTATTTCCTCCAAAGATAAGTCCCTTAACGTACTTACTCGGGCTATCGTCGTTGCTGCCCCTGCCGGGATTATCACTTGGATTCTAGGCAATCTGTTTATTGGCGGCGATTCTGTACTGAATCATATGGCTGCATTCTTTGATCCGTTTGCACATATGCTCGGCATGGACGGCTTTATCATCATGGCCTTTATTCTTGGACTTCCTGCGAATGAAATCGTATTGCCTATCTTGCTTATGGGCTATATGTCCTCAGGCGCTATGGTTGATATCGACAGCTTAGGCAGTATCAAAGATGTCTTTCTCTCACATGGCTGGACCTGGCTGACCGCACTCAACATGATGCTGTTCTCCCTGCTTCACTATCCTTGTGGTACGACACTCGTGAACATTTACAAGGAAACAAAAAGCATGAAGTGGGCCGTTCTCTCAGCAGTTATTCCGCTGGGTATCGCCATCGGAGTAACCTTTGCTGTCGCTCAGCTTGCCCGGTTATTTGGGTGGGTGTGACGAGGGTGAGGTAGGTTTGCGATCTTAACTCAAGTGACATCGTCTAACTTTAACTAACTTTATCTGACTTCAACTAGCTTCAAGTAACTTCACAACTAACTTCAACTGATTTCAACTTACATCGCAAAAATTCATCATTAACTCATTAAATTCACCTTAATCACATCACCCAAATTAACCTTGCTACACTTTGTAACACCTACAATATCTAGAGTTCATCTTGCTTCACAGAATTCTGCCCTCCTTGAACTCATATTTAGGGAATTTCTCTCTAAAAATCGAACTTCATAAGCGCTCGTTGAACTTTTTGCGGAATTCCTCCCTAAAAATCGTACTTTATAAGCACACGTTGAACTTTTTGCGGAATTTCTCCCTAATAATCGAACTTTATAAGCACACATTGAACTTTTTGAGGAATTTCTCCCTAATAATCGTACTTTATAAGCACACATTGAACTTTTTGCGGAATTTCTCCCTAATAATTAGCCGATTATAGGCAAAAAGGGCAATTTCCGCAGAATTTTAGGGAGGAATTCCCCAATTATCGCTAATATTGAGTAAAACACGATAAAATCAGGGAGGATTTCCCTAATTATTGATTCTAGATGGTTCCGAGCTACAATTGAGCACAACCACCAGCACAACCACCAGCACCACCAGCACCAGCACAACCACCAGCAGCCACCAACAAGCCCACCAGTTACTCAAGGTCATCTCAAACAAATAAGCGGTCGCTCGGATGTTATCCCGAGCGACCGCTTATTTCAGCACAACACCTTATATACTCTTACTGCCTACTTTGATCTCACCATTACATGACTTGACTCTACAGGTAGAGTCATTTTTTGCGCGTTCCATCATTTCTACGACGGTATAGAACAGCCCCAGCGATAGCTACTAGAACGATAATTATTCCACTAATCCCCACATTAACAAGAGGAAAGGAATCACTGTCCCCAGAAGAATTCCCCGTTAAATCAGACTCATTACTCCCAGCTCCTGACTCCGGTGAATTATTCGGGGTTACCTCCGGAGAAGAGGTAGGCGTCGTTGCCGAAATACCCGGTCCCAGCTCTTTCAGATCCACTGAGTCAGCGGTTAGCCGCTTAGTTCGACTGCATAAACTAGCCTCCAGATTACCAGAGTCTCCACCGTCTCTAGCATAAGCATAGACAATGTAACTTTCCCCTTCCACAAATTCAAAGCCGCAGCTTGCAGAAGATAAAGCCGTAGTCAATGTAACTTGATTCCCCTCGACCCCTTTCCAGCTGGAATCCACCTCAAAGGTTACCTTTACTGGATCAGCAGAAGAAATTATGTTCCCCTGTGACGGCTCCTTCATGTCCACTACTTTCCCGACAAAGACAGCTGTACTTTTCTCAAGAGCTTCCAGTGGCTCCGCAGGCATAACACAGGAACAGGCGTAAGTGACTGAGGGCCGCACCGTCAGCAAAGCCGTAAATATTAATAGGACACCTAGAAATATCATCATTGGACTTCGGAAATTGATCTTTCGCACTTTGATAACCCCCTTCTTTACCTTACAGACGGAGCAAACGTGGAAAGTGTTACAGGAATTCCCAAACAAGTGATACAAGTTTATCCGGTAGCAATTCCTCTAATCCTCTTCTTTAATTCCTCTAATCTTCTTTAACTCCTCATATCCTCTTCATTAATCCCCCATACCTGCTGTACCACTCACAAACTGTGCGCGATCCCAATCAAACGCTGTATTCCTTCGCGCAGCACCCCTTCGCTTGCAAAGGAATAACTTAGGCGAAGCCTTGACTTCATTTCCCCCAGTGGATCAAATAACTCCCCAGGAACAAAAGCGATCGACTGCGCCATACTTGAAGCAAACAGGCGATCCATCGTAAGATGCTCCGGTAGTTTCACCCATAGATTTAATCCGCCTTGCGGAGTCGTCCATTCCCAGCCAGTACCCGCCAGCTCCTCTTCTACGATTTCCTTATGCACTTGAAGCGCAATGCGCAGCTTACCGAGATGCTGTTGCAAGCGTGGGGAGGTGTAGTAATGTAGAAATATTTTTTGATTCAGCAGCGGAGTACCATTGTCCGCGAGTGATTTGGCCGTGATCAGACGCTCCATAAATGGATATCGGCAGGCCACCGCACAGATTCGTAAGCCAGGGGCTACATATTTACTGAAGCTGCTGATATAAATCACCCAGCCCTCCGTATCATAAGCAAAAAAGGGCGGCGGCGGCTCCTCATCAAAATACATATCGCGGAACGGGTCATCCTCCACCAGTAAACAGCGATAACGCTCGGCCAGTTCTACCAACAGCTTGCGCTGTTGCACAGGCACCGTGTATCCAGTTGGATTGTGATGCGTTGGATTAATGTAGAACATACGCGGCTTATGCTTTTTCATCAAAGCTTCTACTTCCTCCAGATCATATCCCTCCGGAGTGATCTCTACCGGAACCAACCGTGCCCCCTCCCGGCGAAAAATATCCATAGCAACACTATAAGTAGGCCGCTCCACAAGCACCGTATCCAGAGGACCAAGCACAATCCGGGCAATCAGATTGATCGCCTGCTGCGCACCCGAGGTAATAAGCAGCTCTTCCGAAGTTAACTGCAGCCGATGTTGCTTCCGAAAGTGGTGGCTTAACGTCTCACGCAGCTCGTTATCCCCCTGGACCGAGGCATACGTTCCCATTACCTTGGGATATAGATCGAACACTTTTTTGACATAGTCAGATAGAAAAAGGTTCGGCAGCAGCCCCGGATCAATCAGCGCCTGCGAGAACTGATACTTAACTGGCACTCTCTGAATATCAGACAGCGGGTTAGTGAGCGCATAAGCCGATACTGCGGCTCCTACTTCAATAGCAGGAAGCGAGATTATGGGTGCCACGTAATATCCTGATTTATCTTTTACATAAACCTTTCCATCCTCCGTCAACCGTCTGTACGCTTTGAATACGGTCAGTCGATGTACCTTAAGCTCCTCCGCCAGCAGCCGTATAGAAGGAAGCTTATCATGTGCGACCCACTCCCCTCGCTCCATGCGATTTAATAGAAATTCATAGACCTGCCGAAACAAAGGATGATTATGCTCCGCTCCCACAACCTTTTTCATCTGGCTACAACTCCTCTCCGAACAACCTTGTAATCATATTGTACACGATTTCTGAATTAATCTGTTCTACTCAAGGCAATCTGTTCTGTCCCCTCCCCTATATGATTAACAAAATGCCAGCTTATAAATTTTTATATTTTATAAAGCACAAAAAAGGGGACTTTTAAAATGATCTTATTTGCTTATGCACTTGTATGTCTGATCTTCGGCACGACCTTTCTAGCTATCAAAATCGGCGTAGATGCCGGTGCGCCTCCTTTTTTTTCAGCGGGCTTAAGATTTTTTGTCGCGGGCGCTGTTCTATTCCTATGGATGGTCTGGAAACGAAAAGCCAGCTTCTCCTTGCTGTTGCGCAAAGAAATGTTGTTCACCGGGTCTGCTCTAACCTTCGGCACCTTCGCGGGTCTCTACTGGGCTGAACAATATGTTTCTTCAGGGCTTGCAGCTGTACTCTCTGCCACTGGACCGATCATGATCCTGCTGCTCCAAACCTCTATTCTTCGGCAAAAAGCACCCGCCATCTCCCTATATGGCTGCATCATCGGCTTCACTGGCGTACTGCTGCTGGTTCTCCCCAATCTCGCCGTTGATATTTCACCACTGTGGCTCATCGGTTGCGCTGTAGTCCTAATTGGAGAGTGTTGCTATGCTGTAGGTGCGATTTACTCCAAAAAAGTAATTAACAGTATGCCTGAAGTCTCACCGATCGCACTGAATGCGGCTCAAATGATGTATGGCGGTGCACTGTTATTCATTCTTTCTTTTGCCACGGAAAAAGTACATCCTGCATTTCTCTTCTCATTCGAGACAGCAGGTTCACTGCTCTATCTCACAGTTATCGGCTCCATGGTCGGCCATACCTTGTTCTACTGGCTCGTAGCTAAGACCAACCCAGTGTTTCCTTCTACCTGGCTTTATATTTCTCCACCGATTGCGGTGGGTGTAGGCTTTTTCTTTTACAAGGAGTCCGTGTCTTGGATTACGATTCTCGGAGTGTTCACCATCATTGCCGGAACAATCCTAGTGAATGCTGATGCTTTAAAGCAATTACTGCAAAAAAAGAAGATCAACACTATTGCGTTAAAAAAATCAAATATATGACGTACTATATATTGCATTTATGACCACTATTGCGTATTATATAAACAAGTTAAATTAAACACAGCTAAATATGACTCATATATGAAAGGAGGATTCGCTTAACGGCGCTTCTTTTCTAAAGAGGAATGCCTTTTTATCGGAAGTGGAGGGAATTGTGATCGAACTGACATCACGTCAAATAGAGATTATCGATATCGTTAACAAAAGAGCTCCGATTACCGGCGAACAGATTGCCGAAAGTTTGAATCTTACCCGGCCTACAATTCGCTCGGATCTGTCTGTTTTGGTTATGCTCAAATATATCGACGCCAAGCCGAAGGTCGGGTACTTCCCAGGATTGAAATCATCCAGTCGTCAGGGAAGCGGTTATCTGCTGCAGGAAACGATGGTCAAAGAAATTCAAAGTGTACCTATAGTTATCCGTGAGACCACAACTATTCAAGATGCCGTAGTTACGCTTTTTCTACAAGATGTAGGCACTCTTATTATCTGTGACGAAGAGGGTAAACTCACGGGCGTTGCTTCACGTAAGGATTTCCTAAAGGTAACCTTGGGCAACCCCGGTGCAGTCTCCATGCCCGTAAGCATGGTTATGACGCGCCAGCCCAAAGTGGTCACAACTTCACCGGATGAGCCGGTGCTTGAAGCTGCACATAAGATGATTTTTCACGAGGTAGACAGTTTGCCGGTGGTTGTTCCCAGCGCTGCTGAAGACGGCGGTACAAAACTGGATGTGGTAGGACGTTTAACAAAAACCTCCATCATCAAACTTCTCCTCGAACTTGAAGCCAAAGGATAACAGGAGGAACCCATGAGCATCGAGCAATCTTCCAACTTAATAACGATATGCTCGGATTCTATAGGAGATACGGCAGAGGCTGTCGTGCAGGCCGTTATTCACCAATTTCAGAATCAGCAGGTCACCATTAAAAGATACGGCAATATTAGGCATGAAGACGAGCTACGCAAGCTTATGGAAGAAGCAGCTCAGCATCAAGGTTTTGTCGCCTATACATTAGTGCAGCCAGAATTAAGAGAAATGATCCGCGAGGAAGCGGTACGTCTTGATTTGCGGATCGTTGATATCATGGGCCCTATGATGCAGGCCTTCATTGATACCTTCGACGATGCTCCTCAGCAGCGGCCGGGTCTTCTCCACCAGCTCGACGAGAATTATTTCCGCCGCATAGAAGCTATAGAATTCACCGTCGCCTGTGATGACGGCCGTGATCTGGGTGCCATGCTCAAAGCCGATATCGTTCTGCTGGGCATGTCCCGTACTTCAAAGACACCGCTTAGCATCTTTTTGGTCCATAGAGGAAAAAAAGTCGTTAACTATCCGATTATCCCGGAGATTGGTCCTCCACAAGAACTATTAAGCTTGCCGCCGAACCGGCTTATCGGATTAACCATGAAACCCGAGTACATGCTGAAGGTCCGCTCTGAGCGACTTAAGGTTCTGGGATTACCGACAGGCTCCCAATATGCAAGTCTGGAACGGATCACCGAAGAGATGGAATACGCCGCTTCATTGTTCAACAAGCTGGGCTGTCCTGTAATTGATATTACTGACAAGGCTATAGAAGAAACCGCTGGGATTATTATGGGTTATATCTAAATTTCAGTTTACAAAATATATAGAATGCACTGGAGGGAATTAGAATGGAGCGCGAACTGGCCCTTGAGATTGTACGGGTAACTGAACTAGGTGCTTTATCCTCGGCTCGCTGGATTGGGCGGGGCGATAAAAATGCGGCAGATGATGCAGCCACGACTGCCATCCGTTCCATGTTCGATTCTGTGTCCATCGACGGAACTGTTGTGATTGGTGAAGGAGAGATGGATGATGCTCCAATGCTCTATATTGGTGAGAAAGTCGGGAACCAAAAAGGTCCCTCTGTCGATGTAGCCGTCGATCCACTCGAAGGAACTGAGGTTGTTGCCTGCGGCCTGCATAATGCGCAATCTGTTATTGCTATAGCAGATAAAGGCAGTCTGCTGCATGCCCCGGACATTTATATGGAGAAGTTAGCCTGCGGGCCCGAGCTTGCCGGTAAGCTTAGACTCGAGGACCCTGTAGAGATCACTCTGCAAAAAGCCTGCCACTTCACTGGTAAATCCCTCTCCGAGTTAACCGTAATGGTGCTGGATCGCAAACGGCATGAGCAGCTAATTAATAGCCTGCGTGAAGCCGGGGTACGAATTAAGCTGCTTGGTCACGGAGATGTTGCTGGCGCTATTGCGGCTGCACTGCCAGACAGCGATGTCGATTTGTATATGGGTTCCGGTGGAGCACCCGAAGGTGTTCTTGCTGCCGCTGCACTGAAATGCCTTGGTGGTGAAATGCAGGGCAGATTGCTCCCGGATGGACCCATAGAGCTGCAGCGCTGTGTACGCATGGGAATTGCCAATCCTACGCGAGTGCTATACATGGAAGATATGGTTGGCACGGGCGACGTCCTCTTTGCCGCCACGGGTGTAACGTCAGGTGAATTCCTGAACGGTGTCCGTTTCATCGGCAAAGAACGCGCGGAGACACATTCGGTAATCATGCGCGCACAGAGCCGCACGATCCGCTATATCCGCAGCATTCATTTCCTGCCAGGAAAAGAAATACCGACTGCGCAGACTGTTAGACAAAATGCTGTGTCTCTATAAAACCACAAAAAACAGGCTATCTCACTAGCAGTATCCTTTGCTAGTGAGATAGCCTGTTTTGTTTTTTTACACTGAATGCTAATTGCTTCTTATTTATTTCCAATACGCTCACTCGCTAATGGATCTATATTAGCAACTTTCTCAAAGCGTTCTGCGTTCAGGCTGTTATACTTTGCGAAGATTTGTTTCACATCTTGCTCCTTCTGCTCGCCTTCCACATCCACCATTACTAGAATATGACCTTCATCCACGTAATTATCGTAGCTCTCTGCTTCCTCTTCAGGAATGCCAAGGCCAATAAGCCCGCCGACTAACCCGCCACTGCCTGCGCCTATCGCCGCTCCGGCAAGCGTTGCCGCAAGAGGTCCGGCTGCAATAATAGGTCCAATACCAGGAATAGCCAAAGCGCCAATTCCCATCAGTAGCCCCGTTACTCCACCCAGCAGGCCACCAGTAGCTGCACCAGTAGCCATACCTTCCGGGGCCACGGTTCCCGACTCGTCTCTAAGCGTTTCCTCATCCGCTTTATTTCTCGCGATAATCGAAATATCCTCTGTCCTACAGCCCTGACGCTTCAACTCCTCAATAGCTCGCGAAGCTTCGTATTCGGCAGCAAAGACACCCACTATTCTCTTATTCATCTCCATTACCTCCTATTGATGTAGTTAGCTCATACGTTCAGCTTCATAGCTTACTTAACCAAACTGGACAAGGATAAACTACGATCTTTGAATTGCCTGCAATTCCGAGTTAATATTCCTTCTAAAATATGCTGTATAATAAAAGTAAGCGGGTACAACTACCCTAGATCAACTCTATAGAAGAAAGAGAAGGAATCATCCATGGCGATATTTAACTATAATTCTGAGCGTCCCTTCCGAGGCAATCCCGACTTGCATCTCCATTACTGGGGGCGGGAGCAGTGTCTTCCCGGGCATTTTTTTGGGCCTGGGGTCCGTGACGTATATAAGATACATTTTATCCATACAGGAACAGGTGAAGTTACTGTGGGTGAACAGACCCATTATCTTAAACCAGGACAAGCTTTTCTCACCTATCCGCATATCGTAACTGCCTACACAGCAGACATAGCAAATCCATGGACCTATTCTTGGGTAGCTTTTACCGGGGAGCAGGTTGATTATATTTTAGCCAAAACTGCCTTGTCACCTGAGCATCCGATCTTTCCAATGGATGAGCAGCTTATGCCTAATTTGTACGAGCTCCTGACACAAGCAGCTGAAGCTTCGGACAGCCTGGATCTACCTCTAAAAGCAATTATGTATGAGTTCTTCTCTCTGTTACTTCGAGCGGTGCCAGCAGTTCCAGATGTACTTCCTCTACCACGTCAAAAGAGTATTTACGTCGAGCAATGCCTGCACTTTTTGCATACACATTATTGTGAAAATATTTCGGTTGAGATGATGTCCTCTTCGCTTAAGCTGGATCGCAAATATTTATCCTCCTTGTTCAAACGGACAATAGGTATGCCACCACAGCAGTATCTATTAAATTTCCGCATCGCTAAGGCGTGCGAGCTGCTGACAGAGACCCTATGCACGATTGGTGAAATCTCACGTTCTGTAGGCTATCAGGACCCCTTACTCTTTTCGCGGATGTTCAAGAAGGTGAAAGGTTGTTCGCCAAAAGAATACCGTAGCCGTCATCTCGAAAATGACATTGTACTATAAACTCCTTCCTTGCTGACATACGTTTGTCCGCGATCTTTCGCTACAATAAGGACGTAACTTACTAAGTAATAAGTGTTTATAGGAGGAATAAATCATGTATAACGCAAGCGCTACCAGATATGACAATATGAAATATAATCGCACCGGAAAGAGCGGTCTACTCCTGCCAGCGATCTCGCTTGGTCTATGGCATAACTTTGGCGGCAACGACTTATTTGAGAATGGCCGCGCCATGGTAAGAAGAGCTTTTGATCTTGGAATCACTCATTTTGACCTTGCCAATAATTACGGTCCACCCGCAGGCTCCGCCGAAGAAAGCTTTGGCCAAATTCTTAAAAAGGATCTGACCCCTTATCGTGATGAGATGGTTATCTCGACTAAAGCTGGATATTATATGTGGGCTGGTCCTTATGGTGAATGGGGCTCCAAAAAATATCTCGTCTCCAGCCTAGATCAAAGCTTAAAACGTATGGGACTGGATTATGTTGATATTTTTTATCACCACCGCCCAGATCCAAATACACCACTGGAAGAAACCATGGCTGCGCTGGACCTCGTGGTACGCCAAGGTAAAGCGCTTTATGTCGGGATTTCGAATTACGGACCTGAACAAACACGTGAAGCGGCACAAATTCTGCGTCGACTTGGCACGCCATGCCTGATTCATCAGCCAAACTATTCCATGATGTCCCGCTGGATTGAAGATGGCTTGCAGGATGTATTGTCTGAAGAAGGCATCGGCTCCATTGTGTTCTCCCCGCTACAAGGTGGCATACTGACCGATCGCTATCTAAACGGAATCGCTCCTGATTCCCGTGCCGCTGGCCCAAGTGTATTCCTGTCTGAGAATGCCATTACCGAAGAGGCGATCGGCAAGGTTCGCAAACTGAACGAGATTGCTGCTGCACGTGGACAAAAAATGTCTCAGCTAGCGTTATCTTGGGTACTCCGTGGAGGCAAAGTAACTTCTGCATTGATCGGCGCAAGTAAGGTAAGCCAGATTGAAGATGCCGTCGCTTCCTTAAATGCCCCAGAGCTTAGCGCTGAAGAGCTAGAGCAAATTGAGGCAATTCTGCGGGGATAATGCTTAGTTATAACAAGACAAAGACCAATGAGGTCAGGCAGCTTAAAGCTGCTCTGGCATTTCATTGGTCTTCTTTTTTATAGATTAGAGTTCTATTTGCTCACCCAAAAATCTGCGTGATGTACACCATGATCAATAATCCAAAAATAAACGAATACGTCGAAGGACGCTCATAACCATGGCCATGACTCTCCGGAATCAGCTCCTTGTAGACGATAAAGAGCATAGCTCCGGCTGCAAAAGCGAGACCATAACCCACAACATTATGCAGGTAACTGGCAGTAAAATACCCGATCACCGCAGATACCATCTCCATCAAACCGGTAAGCGTAACGATTCCTAAGGCTTTTAGCTTGCTTGTTCGCGAATTCATTAGAAAGACTGCAAGAATCAAACCTTCCGGCATATTCTGTGCGCCAATGGCAATCGCCACGGTAGGACCTAAACTGGCCTGTTCGCTGGCATAACTGAAACCTGTACTGAGGCCTTCTGGTATGTTGTGGATGAACAGCGCAATCATAACAAGCAGCGCTTTTGAATCCATATTGGTATAACCGGGCTTATTCTCCACATCGATATGCGGGATGTTATTTTCAATTAAATCAAGCAGCAGCACTCCGGTAATCAAGCCCAAGGTTAAAGCGATAATCCCCGATTCTTTGATCGATTGCGGCATGAGTCCAAACGTGGAGGCGGACACCATAATCCCCGCAGTGAAGGCTACGAGGATATCTTTCCACTTCTCGGATAACCTCTTCACGAACAGGATCGGAAATGCTCCAAGAACGGTAGCCATTGCCGATACAAAGCTGCCAATAAGCGCAGATTCCAAACCTTCAACTCCTTTGGTACAAGTCGGATAGACCAACATATGTTTCAGAAAAAATAATTATTACTTTTTCATACATTTTCAGGGTTTTTTCTGTAACTATAGACCGTTATTTTCTTAAGGTTACCGATTTTTTGATTAGAAAAATATTGAAATATACGATAATACTAATTAGGTTATCCTTAGTTTGATGGTAATATAATTCAGATTTCGATGAATTCCTCGCCCCCCCTTCGTAAACCTAAATAAAAAATGTAATATGTGGGTTGTTAATTTAAGAATATTCTAATATAATGATCCCAAAAGCCATATTTGTTAAATTTTGTAATCATTTTAAAATTTAATCTTTTTTTCCGAAATAATACTCCGTTGAGGTTAGGGAATGAAATTATGAAGAATTCACTTTTTAGAATGTTTTTTTCGATATGCCTTTTAGTTCTACTTTTTAGTATATCATACCCCTATCATCCATATCTTGAGCATGCGAACGAGGAAATACTTGTCTCAGACAATGAATTTGTTTCTACTAACAATATCAACTACGTTGAGAATGAAATGGTTAAAAAAGAAGCTGATTCGAAATACACCTCGGATAACAATGATTTTTCAACACTCGATGATGCTAAGAAAATGATCGGAGTTGAAAATATCAGTATTCGCAAAGCACTGATATAAAAATTGTAAAAAGCTTTGAAGAGTTTGCTCAAGGGGTTCAACAGATGGGGACAGACATGCAGGCAGAGGCACAAGGAATAAATACCTACTCCCAAATACCTGTCGGCTCATATTTTGGAGCAGGTGTTGGCAGATCCATGGTCTACAAAAACAAAAATATTGTTGGCTGCAATAAACACGATGCAAACTTGAATTCAGTTACAGCAGCTCAGTTTGCTCTTCAAAACTCTGACTGTTCTGTATCAGTAAAACTTGGTGTTATGGTTCTTCAAAATAGCCAACTCTCAATGTATAACAATAGTATTTATTGTGTTAATGAAGCCGTTAGTTCTGAGGAAACCAGTGCTGAGAATATATACTGTAATGGGAAGTCGAACATGCGTAATGGGGCTAGTAAACTCAGACATATCAACTGCTCCTGGTTTTACGGGATCGCGCATACAGAAGAAGCACACACGCACTATTAATTTTTCATGTGAGACTAAAGATAAAGCAATGAGCTAAGAACAAGGCTCATTGCTTTCTTGTACTAACAAAACCTTGTAGATAAAGGGGAAATGAAATGAAAAAAATGATCATTGCTCTTTCAGTTGTTGGAATAGTAATGGGACTCTTTATAATTAAATCATTGTTTTTAACGGACTCTCATTCGGAACCTCTTGAACGTCTTTCCCGAATAACTAATCCAGATCAATCTGTTGCTAAAATTAAACGAGGTGCGATTACTTATTCATTGTTTGGTTCAGGGGTTGGATTATTAAAAGGCCAACAGATAGGTATTGTAGATGGAGATAAGCTTGACAAGATTTATATATTGCAAGGGTATAGCCCAGATGAATGGCTCATCGAATATTACGATGTTCTTATGTCAAATTATGATCTCTTAAAAGCGGACCATGTAACCGATATACCTTACGCTCTTGAACAGTACCGTTTGTAGTACAAGAAGAATAGGGTGGAATAATATTCGTAACAGGATCTACACACAACCACTTACCATTATTATAACTCAAACACAATAATAGTCGCTGTGAAGCGGCTTTTTATTATTATGTTATACATTTTCTGACTGGTACGTGCGCTGCAATTTATTAGCTATAGACCTATTAAATTACCTTCAGAATAAAGTTGAAACTTAGGATATTAAACCATTACAGGAGAACCAAATATGAGCTATTCCTAGCTTAGCAAACTAGGCCAACATCCCTCAACCATCGCTCGAGATCTAGGTCGCGGTTGTGAGCAGGACGGTGCGCTCAAATCGCTCAGCAACGGCACTGCAAATGAAGAGAGTTGAGCGTTCCTGTCGGTAAATACACTGCAGCTCTTGGCAAAGAGATCGACTAAAAACTAAAGGAAACGTGGTCCCCTGAACAAATTGCAGAGAAGCGCCGATCAGACGACTAAACCTTTGTGTGCTTCGTAACAATCTATCGTTGGCTCTACAAAGGACGTCTTGCCGAAGGTAACGTTTAAACGCTGCGTCATAAAGGCAAGCGACAGAAGCCTGTCGAAACACGTGGTCGCTTCCTCATCGGGACTCCCATCAGTAAGCGACCGAAAGAAGTTCGCAAACGTACAACCTTTGGCCATTGGGGACTCGATACCGTCTCAAACGGCACACTCGATGGAGATTGCGTTTGGGGTTGTGGCTAGTCAGTACCCGAACGACACATTTCAAACAGCGACGACTAACCGAGGTAAAGAATTTGCTGTGTATCTAGTCGTGGGGAAAAGCAAGGCGCATGTCGCAACCTTTATCGAATGGAAGACACGCCAGTATGTGGTATTAAAGATGCCCGAGCGTAGTACTACTGTCCTTTAATCGCCATAAAAATACACCCCTAGAATTTCATCGGACAAACCAGGGGTTTTATCCAATGTCTATTCTAAGGGGTGCACTTCAGGTTCGGTTCATACCCTAAGGAGGTCTTTGTCTCACATATCATTATCCAACTCGGTTACACCAGCTTCTTCCGGATCTTGCCGGAAATCAAATCAATAATTGTGATCATCGCAATGATACCTAGCAGTATAATCCCCACGCGGTCCCAATTCCGTGAACTGAGCGCGAAGATTAACGGTGTGCCGATCCCCCCTGCTCCAATCACACCTAAAATCGTAGCCGAACGAACGTTAATTTCGAATCTATATAAGGTATAGGATAAGAATCCCGGCAGCACCTGCGGTAACACCGCAAACCACAATACCTGCATGCGGCTGGCACCAGAAGAAATTAAAGCTTCGAGTGGACCGTTGTCGATATTCTCAATCTCATCCGCGAACAATTTGCCGAGCATGCCCACCGAATGTAGTCCCAGAGCTAGCACACCTGCAAAAGAACCCGGTCCAACAGCCTTGATGAATAACAAAGCCATAATAATCTCAGGGAAGGTTCGTATAAAGCTCAACATCAGCTTGCCGGAACCTGAAATTACCTTTCCCTTGCTCATGTTAACTGCAGCCCAAAATGCAAAAGGAATACATAAAAAGGTCGAGATAAAAGTGCCTAGGATTGAAATAGCTAACGTCTCGAGCAATCCCCGCAGGAGATCCTCCCCATCTGGTAAATAAACGAAGGCCCAGTCAGGTGAGAATATCCCGGCAAAAATTGCTTTAGTAATGATCCCGGCGGTTTCTTTGAATCCATTAAACGGCACTCCCGAAAAAGCCCAAATATATAACGCGGCTAGGGCTACATAAATCAGCCAACGAAAACGATTTTTACGGGGTTTAGGGACAAGGGTATTCCATGATTTACTCATATTAATTTCTCCCGCAGCTTAGTGCTCACATAATCAATAATCAGTACTACTGCTAATGTGAACAAGATGATGGTGCAAGTCTTATCGTATTCCAAAAAGCCTAGGGTGACTTCATAATAGTGGCCGATCCCACCCGCTCCTACCAGACCTAAAACCGCCGCAGCACGAACATTAATCTCGAAGGCATATAGGACATAAGACATAAAATGAGCCTGTACCTGTGGAATGACTCCGAACATAATGCGTTGAATCTTATTAGCCCCCACTGAAGTCATTGCTTCCAAAGGTCCTTGATCAATCGTCTCCATCGTTTCATAGGTAAGCTTGGCGATCAGCCCCAACGAAAATATCGTCAAAGCAAATATCCCAGGAAGCGCACCGAGGCCGAAAATAGCCACAAAGATAGAAGCCAACAGCAGATCGGGAATCGTGCGGATCAGGTTCAGCAGCATACGGACCGGATAATGAAGCCAACGGCTTTGCGTAATATTGCTTGCACACAACAGCGCAACCGGAACCGCAAGAATGGCACCAAACGTTGTGCCAACCAGCGCCATCCGGATCGTCTCCAGCATCGCATCTATAATGTTGTCAAAATACCCCCAGTTCGGGGGAAACATTTCCTTAAGCAAATCAAGCATATTCGGCAGACCGGAAATCAGCTCTCCGAAGGATGAATCGGTTAAGACAGCACTTCTCCACAGTAATACTACTAATATAATGGCTGTAAAATAATGTTTTATCTTTCTTGGCGGTTTGGGATGTAGCTTCTCTGCATTCACACTCATCTCACACGCCTCCGAGTACAGGCTCACCCAACAACTCATCCTGATGAATCGGTCTGCCGTAAATCTCCGCAAACCTCTCATCGGTTGCCTCTGATACAGGACCATCGAAGACAACCTCTCCTGCCCGGAGCCCAATAATCCGGGTAGCGTATTCTCTAGCCAGATCAATAAAATGCAAATTCACAATGGTCGTAATCCCGAGTTCCATATTAATCTTCTTTAGATCATCCATAACCTGCTTGGTTGTGAGCGGATCTAGTGAAGCTACAGGTTCATCTGCGAGGATAATCTGTGCCTCCTGCGCAAGAACACGGGCAATAGCTACACGTTGCTGCTGACCTCCAGATAGCTGATCTGCACGTGTATAGGCCTTCTCCGCGATATTTACCCGATCAAGGGATTCGAAGGCTAAATCGATATCCTTTTGTGGGAATCTGCCAAGTATCGTCCGCAGTGTGGAATGATAGCCCACCCGTCCTGCCAAAACATTACGAAGCACCGTCGTACGTTTCACTAAGTTGAAGCTTTGGAAGATCATTCCGATATTCCTACGGATCATTCGTAGCCGGCTTCCTTTTGCATTCGTAATGGACTGTCCGTTAATAAGAATATTACCTTCGGAAATATCATGAAGCCGGTTAATGGAACGCAGCAAGGTCGACTTCCCTGCTCCCGAAAGACCAACAATAGCTACAAATTCTCCGGCTGGAATGGTCAGGTTAATGTTGTTTAATCCTTTGGTTCCGTTTAGATACGTTTTGGATACATTACGAAGCTCTATCATGAAATCATCCCTTTATGTGTTTTCGTATATTCGTATAAAAGAGATAGCCAGATCCGGGGGGGAATCCGGAGCTGGCTATCCTTAATGCCTGTTATACACCAACATCGTTGTATCCTTGAACGGCCTGTTCTACTCTGTTTTTACTTTACTGTTGTATTCGCGAACAATGTCAAAGTTGCTGTCTTGTGATTTCACATAACCTTCATGAGAGTAAATGTCTTTGATAATCTCATGGCCTTCTGTGTCAGCTGCGATATCAATGAATGCCTGCTGGATTTTTTCAATCCATTCTTTATTCATATCTGAACGGACCGAAATCGTATCGTTAGGAATTTTATCAGTAAAGGCGAGAACTTGAGTATCTTCAAATACTTTTGGATAATCCTTAACGACCGTGTTCCGGGCATCTTGGAAAATAGCTGCTGCATCTACGTCACCATTCAGCACAGCAAGCACGCCTTGATCATGACCTTTAACCGTAATGGCTTGTACATCCTTCAGCGGATCAAGTCCCGCATCCATAAGCGTTGCAGCCGGCCATACAAATCCTGCAGAGGATGTAACGTTTTGATAGGCAATTTTTTTACCTTTCAAATCGGCAACCGATTTGATCGCAGAATCTTTCTTGACGATAATCATAGATTTATAGAAATCCGCTAATTCATCTGTTGGACCACCGGTTTCATCATTTACACCAAAACGTTGAGCCTGAAGAATAACCTCAGCTGCTCCTTTTTCTTTAGCTAACACGTAAGCAGTTGGAGGAAGGAAACCTACATCCACTTTTTTAGAGGCCATAGCTTCGATAACGGTGTTGTAATCAGTAGAGACACTTACTTCTACAGGAATACCGAGCTTGTCACCCAGTAATTTTTCAAGAGGTTTCGCTTTAGCTTCGAGCGTATCTGCATTTTGAGAAGGAACAAATTGTACAGTAAGCTTCTCTGGAACATAACCCTCTGCTACAGGAGCTGCCGTTTCCTTCGGTGCATTTGCCCCGTCCGTCGATCCTTGGTTTGCATTATTTGTAGTGTTGTTAGCGCCACAACCACTAAGCAATGTAATAGACATCATTAGCGGCAATACGAATTTACTGATTTTTCTCAAACGAAAGACCTCCACTGTTTTCTATTTTTATTTTTGAGTACTTCTAAACTATAGATGTGTTTTATTAAATCAATAGCAACCAAGCATCAAATATATGTAAAATTTATTCCAATCTCTTAAAGTTAGCAATTTATCTGCTAGAATGAGGTCTGAACTTATTATCAGGAGGGGCTACCTATGAATAAAGAGAATTCAATAACCTGTGAAATCCTCGTAACAAGTGATCTACATGGACATTTTGGGCCCGTCGATTACCGCACGGGGGAGAAACGACCAGCAGGCTTAGCAACAATTGCTACCCTCATTAAACAAGAAAGATCCCATACTCCTGAGCTGATCCTTATAGATAACGGCGATCTTATTCAAGGCACACCGTTAACTTATTATGCAGCTAAACATTATAGTAATGAGCTGAATCCGGGCATAGCTGCACTAAATGAATTGAAATATGACGCTGCAATTATTGGCAACCATGAATTCAATTTTGGCAAAACTCTGCTGAATAAAGCCGTTCAGGATTCCCGCTTTCCTTGGTTATCAGCTGGAATTATAGATAACACGACAAATCAACCCGCCTTTGGTAAACCCTATATCATCAAATGGGTAGATAAAATCAAAGTAGCCGTTCTAGGGGTTACGACGCATTACATCCCCCACTGGGAGAACCCTAGCCATATTGAAGGGCTTCAATTTGAGGATTCGCTAGAGACTGTAAAGCATTGGTGTGCCATTATACGGGCAGAAGAGCAGCCTGATCTGCTCGTTGTAGCTTACCACGGCGGATTCGAACGCGATCTAAGCAGTGGAGAACCTGTAGAGAGACTAACGGGGGAGAATCAAGCCTACGCCATGTGTACAGAGGTAGAGGGCATAGATGTGTTAATTACCGGACATCAGCACCGCTCCATAGCTGGGGAGTTGAACGGTGTTACAATCATACAACCTGGTTGTAATGGACTTTCCCTCGGTAAAATTTCAGTTATCTTCCAAAAAGAAAATACACACTGGAAGATTCAGCGTAAACATGCCGAGCTCCTTACCGTTAATGAGACAACAGCTGCAGATGAAATAATCCTAGAGCTGAGCAGTACTCTTGAATCAGAAACACAAACCTGGCTGGATGAGAGAATAGGAACGGTTATCGGGGACCTGTCTATTTCCAGTGCTGATGAATGCCGCTTGGCTGACCATCCTTTTATAGAATTTATGAATAAGGTACAAATGGAGGCTGCTGGCGTAGACATTTCTACAGCAGCCTTACTCAGTAACGATTGCAAGGGTTTCAGCGAAACCATCACACGCAGAGACATTTTATCGAACTTCATTTATCCCAACACCTTAACCGTCCTAAGACTGACAGGACAAGATATTAGAGAGGCCTTAGAACAAACCTCTAACTATTTCCAACAAGACGAGAACGGAATAATAGCCGTTAACCCCGCCTACATCGAGCCTAAACCGCAGCATTACAATTATGATATGTGGGAAGGAATACAATACGAGCTTGATACCGCTAGACCTGCAGGCGAAAGAGTCCTCCATCTGCTGTACCGAGGACAGCCTATAGAGGACTCTAAGGAATATGAGGTTGTTATGAACAATTATAGGGCTAGCGGTGGCGGAGATTATGAGATGTATAAGGGTAAGCCGATTGTTCAAGAAATTATGATCGACATATCTGAAATTGTCACGGACTACATTGAAAAGCATGGCCAAATTGAAGCTACCTGTGACCATAATTGGAGAGTTGTTTAGGCTTTAGCGATGAACACCCCAATGTCGCTCTCTATTAGCTTCAATGCACTTCTCCAGAAGTCGACGGAGTGAACATCTATATCCATTGTTTGTGCTACATCAACAATATTATGTTTGCTGGTATCCCTAAGGAACTGGCGATACTTAGGGGCGAACTCTTCGCCCCTCTTTAAATATTCCGCGTACAGTCCTTTAGAGAATAACAAACCAAAGGAATACGGGAAATTCAAAAATTCATTACTAGCCATAAAATATCCAGCTTTGTTCATCCACATGTACGGATGGATTGTACCCGGGTCAATGCCCTCACCATAGGCTTCCACCATACAGGCAATCATCAATTCATTTAGCGCTTGAACAGACAGCGGGCCTAATGCTCTTCTCTCATATAATTTGATCTCAAATAAATAACGGGCATAAAAGTCTACAAGATAATAACCGGCATCAGAAATACTTCTCTCCAGAATAAGCAGAGCTTCCTTCTCCGTTGAATTTGTAATTATGGCATGGTTCACTATCGTCTCACAAAAAATCGAAGCCGTTTCAGCAATCGGAATCGGGTAATCCGTATTCAGCACCGTTTCATTAGCCAGACAGGAGCTATGATAGGCATGGCCGAGCTCATGGGCAAGGATACTAATATCTATGGCATTTCCGGTGAACTGGGTCATAATTCTGCTCTCGCCAATCGGAAAAATATCAATGCAGAGTCCATAACCTCCTTTGCCTGATCTAGGTTCTGCATCAATCCATTGCTGATCAAAAGCCTTCTGAGCAAAACCAGCCAGTTCCTCACTAAAGGTTGCGAAGCTCGCGATGATTGTATCTTTGGCGTTAGCGTATGTAATTTTCCCGTTTTCTACACCGACTGGTGCAAAAATATCGTAAAAAGGCAGCTTTGCCGGATGTCCCAGCAGCTCTGCTTTCTTTTGATAATAGGTATGAAAGGCTGGCAGGCTCTCCTCAAGAGCAGTGAGCATAGCTGCTAAAGTCTCGCTGTCCATTCTCGAAGCGATTAACACTTTTTCCAGAGAAGATTGATAACCCCGCATGCCATAAATCGTCAGCGCCTCACCACTAATGCCATTTAAGCTGGCTGCGCAGACCTCAGCAATAAGACTACAGGCTTCTGCCTCTGCTTCATAAGCAGCTTTTCTTAAGCTGGCATTATTCTCATAAGCCATACTTCTTAGCTCCGCAAGTGTCACTTGTCTAGTTTCCCCATCTACCACTAAATCTGCAAGTGTACTTGAAGTCCTCTCCATATACAGTCTGCTCCATGCTTTGGATCCTGTACTCTGCATTTTGGCTATGGCCATTTCAAGTTCTTCGCTTAACTCATAGCGGGATTGTAACAGGAGTTCTCGCAAATAAAATTGATGCTCCATTAGATAAGGTGAGCTAACGATAAGCTCATCCATATGATCACAAGTGCTAAACCAGCGCTTAAAAGCCACAACTACCCCAATGATTTCTGAATTGGCCTCCTCAATATCATCAGCAAGATTCATCGCTTCCTCGCAGCCACGATCTGCGCTGAGTGTTAACTCTGCATAAGCTAACAAGCATACATATATGCTTTTATAATCATTATAAATTCTTAAAAAGCCCTCCACAGGCATGGCTGTAACGTCTTTTACATTCAAATGGTGCTCAGCCCACCGCTTTAAATCTTGTATATGCTGGCCCAGTAGCTTGCGATCCCTTTTTAACTGCTCCGATTCAAAGGAAGGATATAAACTATCTAAGTTCCATGTCATATTCATCCGCAAATCTTTCCCCTTTCGCTTCCTATTCTTCTAAGGATAATCCATCC
Source organism: Paenibacillus sp. FSL L8-0333 (assembly GCF_037965665.1). Lineage (NCBI taxonomy): Bacteria > Bacillati > Bacillota > Bacilli > Caryophanales > Paenibacillaceae > Paenibacillus > Paenibacillus sp. FSL L8-0333. Next base: position 1,181,549 of record NZ_CP150186.1, on the reverse strand, counting down.
TGCCAGAAAAGTGCATCGACATAATGTACTTCTTCTCTTCTTTCACAAAAAAAGGACCCTGCCAACGTCCGGCAGGGTCAAAGTCTATATTATAAGGGGGTTATGTGATTACTATAACCCCCTTAGCTTAAAATAATATGAATAGTAGATAAAGATTGGCTTAATCTCCGAACCCTTATTGACTTAAGGTTGAAGGATTCACTCTAGCCTTGTTAATCTGAATCCCCACATACACGATAAGGAACAACACCATAAACCCAGCCGAATAACGATACATTATCCCATAATCGGTTGCTGCCGAGATTGCCCCAAGAATAATAGCTCCGCTGGCTACGCCTAAATCCGTTGAGTTATAAAACATACTGTTAGCCATACCATACTGTGCAGGTGTTGAGGTACGAAGCATCCAAGCCTGGATCGTTGGCTGAATAGCGCCGAAACCAAGTCCATATAGCAAAGCGGAAACGATGAGCATTGGCATAGATGTCGTATAAGAAAGCACAGTTAAGCTTGCGACAACACAAATTGCCGCGGGAATCAGGACAGCCGCCGGTCCTCTTTTATCAAATAATCTGCCGGAGATAGGTCTTATAATGATGATCGTAACCGCATTAAATAAGAAGAACAAACCCACTTGCTCCAGATGAACCGATTCGCCGAATAAAGCGATAAAGCTTAGCAATCCCCCGTAGGTAATTGCCAACATGACATTTAGAATGGCAGGCAATACTAACTTTGTATTAAACGGAACCTTGAGAGGTTTGGTGGATTCGCTTTGAGTTGGGGTTGGCTGTTTTTTCGGTTGTGCAGGAAGTGAACGAGAAAATAAAAGTACTGGAAAGGCAAGAAGTAAGGTTACCATACCAATCATAGCCAGTGTTCCAAAACCCGATTGTTTCATCACATTTAAGCCAATCATCGGACCGATCGACATCGCCAGGCTGGTAGATAAACCGAAATAACCTATCCCTTCACCCATTCTTTTGCTCGGAATAATCTGCGAAACAATCGTTGGAATAATCGTGCTGGCAATCCCGAATCCAATCCCATAGCCCACACGCATCAGCAGCAGCGAGCCAATGGAATCTGCTACAACATAAAGGCCGGTTATAGCGGCGGCAATTGCTAAGCCAATATATAATAATACATTGCGGCTAACCTTCCGCATCAGAAAAGCGGTCATAAAACGTGAAGCGATCGCAGTTAATGCAAAGACGCTGGTAACAAGGCTGACCATAATATCTCCGGCCTGAAATTCGCTTTTTACGTAAGACGGAAATGAAGATAACAACATCTGTAAATTCATAAATAAAAATAAAGCACTAATCGTTAAAGCAATAAAAGATTTGGTCCATAATTTCGTACGTAGTTCTTGTTGTTCTAACATAACTTGCCTTCCTACTCTCCATCTGTTATTTGATCTACATGATTGTTTATTCTTAGCAGCAATTCCATGAGCAACTCATATTCCTTACTAGAAATACAGTTCATAATCTCTTCTGTCACCTTATCTTCAATAGGAACGGTTTCCTTCACCAGAGACCTTCCTTTTTCTGTGATATAGACTTTAAAAGAACGCCGATCGTTCTCACCGGTTCTTTTGTAGATCAGTCCCTTTCCTTCCAAATGATCCAGAATTCGCGTTGTAGTTGGCTTATCCTTACCAGAGCGCTTAGCGATGTCCTTCTGAATCAGACCTTCCGTTCTGTCAATATGAAAAAGGACTGACCATTGCTCCGGTGTTATATCATGTTCTTTCAGCCCACTTTGAAATAACATGCTTAATTTACGATAAGTCGTGCCCATCATAAATCCTAACGTAAGCTCGGATTGGTTATGCTTTGTCGTCATGATCGTATCCCTTCTCAATTAATACTATTTTAATAGTTGCTTAAACAATTATATTCCTAACAACTAATTTTGTAAAGGTGAAGCAAAGCTATAAACTAACTATTATAAAGTTGCTTGACAAAGCACACTATGTGCGGTATTATTATCTCATCTTAAAGATACTTAACTTAAAGACAACCAGAGTTTACTACTCTTGAGATAATAATTTTAAAAGGTTGTGTACTTCATGGGATTCCTAGACAAACTATTTGGTAGAACAAAAAATGAGGAGGAACAAACAATGTCAAAATTAAACATCGGTATTATTCTCGGAAGTACTCGTCAAGGTCGTTTAAGCCCGCAAGTAGGAGAATGGGTTAAAAAGATTGCGGATGCACGCGGGGATGCTAATTATGAGATCATAGATATTGCAGACTTCAAGCTTCCACTATTGGGTGAGGCTGATGCAACTGAACAAGCAACAGCTTGGAACACTAAACTTGCTACACTAGACGGTTTCGTATTTATCGTACAAGAATATAACCACAGTATTTCTGCATCACTGAAAAATGCGCTCGATTATGCCCGTGAAGCTTGGAATAATAAAGCAGCAGGTATCGTAAGTTATGGTTCCGTAGGGGGCGCTCGTGCAGCTGAACATCTACGCGGAATCTTGGGAGAACTATCGGTAGCAGACGTTCGTGTACACCCTGCGTTGTCACTGTTCACTGATTTCGAGAACGGAACTGTGTTCAAACCAGCGGATCTTCATCTTACCAATCTTAATGGGATGCTGGATCAAGTCTTGGCTTGGAGTGGCGCATTGAAAACTCTACGTTAAGATAGAACGCCTTCCCCCTCTGTTATGTTATGAAGTACACCCTTTAGAATAGACTTTCGATAAACCTATGGTTTGTCCGGTCGCTTCTAGAGGGTGTATTTTTTATGTGTGACGAAATGAGCACCCTGTGTAGAATCTAATCTGGTATAATCGGCGGGGATTTTAAATTACATCAAGGAGCAATGATCATGTGGTTTATGTTTGCATTATTAACGGCCTTCGCTTGGGGAGGGGCTGACTTATTTTATAAAAAGGGGACCGATAGTCAGGATCGGTATAGCCATATTAAGATTGTCATTATCGTGGGGATAGTCATGGGTATTCACGCAACAGCTTATATGCTCATTCAAGGATTAACCTTTGATCCTATAGACTTAATCCGATATTTCCCTGTGTCTGCACTCTATATCCTGTCGATGGCAGTTGGTTATATTGGACTTAGATATATTGAGTTATCCATTGCCTCCCCCGTACAAAATTCATCAGGCGCTGTAACGACGATATTATTATTTATCTTTTTCACCCATGAGCTAGGGGCGCTTGAAATCGTTGGTGTTGCCGTTATCACCTTAGGCATTATCGGGATCGCCATCTTGGAAAAGAGAGCAGAACACCAAGTGCTTCAAAACAGCACCACACAGATTGATAAAAAATATCAGATTGGCGTGATCGCCATCATTTTTCCAATCCTATACTGCCTAATCGATGGACTTGGCACCTTTGCCGATGCTATTTATTTGGATGAACTCAGCCTGATTAGCGAAAAAGCAGCTCTGCTCGCGTATGAATACACCTTCTTTATATGTGCCATCTTGTCTTTTACATACCTGAAATTTTTTAAAAAGGTAAAGTTCAACCTATTTAAAGAACGGGATAAGGGCTTCGCAGCCATTCTGGAAACGACCGGACAATTCTTCTACGTATTTGCTATGTCCAGCAACGCGATTATCGCGGCACCACTTATTGCTTCATACAGCATTTTTTCCGTAATATTATCGCGCATCTTCCTCAAAGAAAAACTAAGCAAGGCACAATATGCCGTTATTATCGTTGTGATTCTAGGGATTGCTTTGTTGGGGATTGCGGACGAGCTGTAGCTGCGGTACACAAAAAGACCTGCTAAGTAGGCTTCATTGCTTACTAGCAGGTCTATTCTAAAGTTGCCTATTCCGGCCTATCTATGGTAAAAATCTCTCCAAGGGTTGCGTAATTATTTCCCGCCAAGCGGCTCACAGCGTTTAGAACTCTCGGGTCAATGCGCCCCTCCTGATAGATCGATTCATCGATATGGAATTGAACAATTTCGCCAATAAACAAATCACTCCCGGGTTCTTCGCCCCCTAGCGGAATTGCTTGAACAAGCTTGCACTCCATCCGCACCTTCGCTTCCAAAACGCCAGGCACAGCTACACTTGTACTTTCAATCGGTGTAAGATTCGCCAATTCAATTTCACTTTCAGAAGCAGGTAATGTGGCTGCAGTCTGATTGATCTTCGCTACATTCTCCTCATCTACAATATGCACAACAAACTGTTGATTATCGTAAATATTACGGGCCGTATCTTTTAAACGCCCTGCTGGTCTTTGAATAGCCAATGAAACCATCGGAGGATTAGACGAAACGATATTAAAATAGCTAAACGGTGCACCATTTAAGAGACCCTCTTCTGATTGTGTTGTGACAAAGGCTATAGGTCTAGGAATAATAGTGCCAATCAATAATTTATAATTTTCCCGCTCACTGTTGTGCTTTGGATCAATTGAAATCAATCTCCTCAGCCCCTTCTTCACTCTTTCACGAAGTCGATCGTACTTCTAACGGTATCAATAGGACGGACTAACTTCTCAATTTGCTCACGTTTAGGTTCCAAGAAAGGTGGTAATGAAAGCTTCTCGCCAACGGTTTCATATTCCTCATCTCCCATGAATCCAGGCCCATCAGTCGCAAGCTCAAACAATATTTGTGGTGCAACACGTGTATACAACGACTCGAAGAAATGACGATCCACATATCCTGAAGTTTGGAATCCAAAGCCCTCAAAACGCTCTGTCCACTCGTCCAGCATCGCACGATCCTCTACACGGAAAGCAGCATGGTGAACAGTCCCAAAACCTTGGCGTGAATTCGGTAAGAACTCGTTATGCTCTACAATAATTTGTGCACCGTTTCCGCCTTCGCCAACTTCAAATAAATGATACGTCTCTTCCTGAGCAATTTCTTTAAACAACATCACTTTCTCCAATACTTCTTTGAAGTAGCTGAAGTCAGCAATTCGTACAAAGATCGGTCCCAAGCCAGTTATTGCATACTCCAAAGGGATAGGCCCTTTTTGCCACGGTGTACCTGATACGACACCTTTATTCAATTCATCTGAAATAAGTTGATACTGTTGATCATCGAAATCTACGAAGGATAATGTCTTTTTGCCGAATTGCTCTTTAATGCCGGTATGCTTCACTGCAAGCCGATCAAAACGCTTAACCCAGTAGTCTAATGCAGCATCTGTTGGTACCCGGAAGGATGTCTTCGCAATCTCGTTAGTTCCATGAACCCCTTTAGGGATGTTAGGAAAATCAAAGAAGGTCATGTCTGTTCCGGCGCTGCCCTTATCATCTGCAAAAAACAAATGATACGTCTGAATATCATCTTGATTAACTGTTTTCTTCACTAGACGCATACCTAACACGTAAGTAAAAAACTCGTAATTTTTCTCTGCGCTGCTTGTGATGGCTGTAACGTGGTGAATCCCTTTTAAGTTTCTCATTGTTATACACTCCTAATGTTTAGTTGATTTTGACTCGTAATATAATTCCCAAGAACAAGAAGGTTTAGTTTAATTATCTTAATGTTAAGATATCACTAAAAAAAAAGATCTTTTTCTACTGTACAAGCTCTTTGGTGGATAGTATCGAGATTTTTTATCTTCACTTTAAATATCTTTAACTTAAGATAAGTTTAGCACTGAATCTGTAGGAAGTCAACGCTTTGAAGCTTATCATATAAAAAAAGCTCCACACAAGTTCAATGAACTCGTATGAAGCCGGGATATTTTATATCATCTCATTAGGTTAAGTTATGCTGCTGAGTGATGACCGCTGCTTGGCTTTGATGATCCATCTTATAACATATCAACGTAATCACACAGGCCAATATCGCCAGGATGGCAGCAGCTACAGGAAGAGAGATTAACCCTCCATGCCCGGCAACCACTCCACCGATCGCGGACCCGCCTGCAATTCCCAGGTTTGAGGCTACTGGATTCAATGAGGCAGCAAGATCCTTCGTTTTTGGTGAGAACTGCTTAGCTAAGTCAATCAAATAGAGCTGTGCAGGGGCGCTCACAATACTCGACATCATGGCTAGAGCCATTAGCACAATCATTCCAAGAATGGAAACAGATGCGGTCATACTAAAGATAACATAGACCACAGCTTGGATAAGGAACACGAATCTCAGCTTACTAACCGCATTCCCGGTCGCAACCTTGCCACCAATCCAGTTGCTGACAATCGTGGCAATTCCGTATACAAACAGCACACCGCTAACCGAGCTTTTAGGAACATTCATGACTTGCTCCAGAATAGGTGTAATGTAAGTATACATCACAAATACGGCTCCCACTGCCGTAACCGGAATGAGAAATGCAAGAATAATGCGGCCGTTTGTGAGCAATCCGATCTGATCCTTGAGTGAGCTAGGCACAGGTTTCGGTAATTGGCGTGGAATATAGATATAATTTAGGACTATGGCAACTCCAGCTAATATCCCATTCAGAACAAACGCTGCTGACCAATTAAAAAACTGCCCGACAAAAGTACCGATCGGCACACCAAAAACATTCGCAATAGCAAAACCACTCAAAATTGTAGCAATCGCTTTGCCTCTCTTCTCCTGATCAACCGCTTCATTCGCTACAGTAATGGCTACAGAAAGAACAAAGCCACATAGTATGGCAGTAACTATTCTAGTCACCAGCAGCATACTGTAAGTTCCAGTTACAGCACTCCACAAATTTAGCAGTAAAATCAATACAAGTGATACAAGAATCGTAATCCGTTTCGGAACACGGCTGCACAAGGACATCATAATTGGTGTGCCAATGGCATAAGAAATCGCGAAGCCAGATACCAATCCCCCGGCTGTCGCAAGCGTAACTCCGAGGCTTGAGGATATTTCAGAGAGTAAACCAACAATAATATACTCCGTCGTACCCAGAATAAAAGCCATAAAAGTAAACGAGAAAATCAATGCGTTCTGACGTGTTGTTTTCATGGTGCTCTCCATCCTGTTTATCTCTATTTTTATATGAACATACCTTACTCATAATACTCATTTAGACTATATTGAGCAATCCTATTTTTCATAAAAAAAGAAGCTTCCCACAAGTTCAAAGAACTCATGAGAAACTTCTAGTTTAAGCCGGTGGCAAAATAATTAAGGTAATGACTTGTTCCTCGGAATAAGATCTGGCTGTTCCAGGTCCATCCGCATCGGCTTTGAACTTAATGAGATAGGTCCCGGGTGCCGGCATCACTTTATTATGAAGTTCAAAAGCGATATCCGAAACACCTATGTTACTTCCTGTGAAAGTTAACGTATGCCCATTATTGCTAATTTGATCACTCGTCGGATGTGTCCATCCACTAATGGTATAATAGTCGTTTGTGGTAAAGATCATGCCTTCCAACGTTACCTGAATTTCAGCATTCGTAAAGCTTTCTCCGGAGAAAAAGTCGAAGCGAATGCGCGATTGTGTAGAACCCGTTATCAGTTGTTTTGTTTTTGAACCGCCGCCTCCGTCAAAACCATATATAGAGCTAGTAACCGTAGGTGTGGTCAGAACACCATTAACAAGCTCAATTGTAACTGCATGCGCAGCGTTCTTCATTGATTCATTATTGGATGAATCCTTAGCGGTAATCACAAAACGATACGTTCCTGCGTTCAGATCCCCAATATTGGCTGCACTCACAGATCCATCTGCTGCACTAGTGCCTAATGCGATGGCTGTTCCCAATTCGTCGGCATCTACTTCATTGTTCTCATTCGCATCCGTCCACAGGTAGGCTTGTACTGCTGCTCCTTGCTCGCCAATGGCTCCCGCTAACCCGCGAAGCTGATCTTGTGTCCCGTTGTAGTTGTCGATCGCCTCGAACTTAGTTGCGTCCACTACCGGTGCAGTCGTATCCGGAACATCGTTTTTGCTTAAGGTCACCGTAACCGCATGTGCAGCTTTCTTCGCTGATTCATTATTGGATGAATCCTTAGCGGTAATCACGAAAGTATACGTTCCTGCGGTTAGATCCCCAATATTGGCCGCACTCACAGATCCATCTGCTGCACTAGTGCCTAATGCGATGGCTGTTCCCAATTCGTCGGCATCTACTTCATTGTTCTCATTCGCATCCGTCCACAGGTAGGCTTGTACTGCTGCTCCTTGCTCGCCAATGGCTCCCGCTAACCCGCGAAGCTGATCTTGTGTCCCGTTGTAGTTGTCGATCGCCTCGAACTTAGTTGCGTCCACTACCGGTGCAGTCGTATCCGGAACATCGTTTTTGCTTAAGGTCACCGTAACCGCATGTGCAGCTTTCTTCGCTGATTCATTATTGGATGAATCCTTAGCGGTAATCACGAAAGTATACGTTCCTGCGTTCAGATCTCCAATATTGGCCGCACTCACAGATCCGTCTGCTTCACTGGTGCCTAAAGCGATGGCTGTTCCTAATTCGTCGGCATCTACTTCACCATTCTCATTCGCATCCGTCCACAGGTAGGCTTGTACCTCTGCTCCTTGCTCCCCGATGGCTCCCGCTAACCCGCGAAGCTGATCTTGTGTCCCGTTGTAGTTGTCGATCGCCTCGAACTTGGCTGCGTCCACTACTGGTGCAGTCGTATCCGGAACTTCGTTTTTGCTTAAGGTCACCGTAACCGCATGTACAGCTTTCTTCGCCGATTCATTATTGGATGAATCCTTAGCGGTAATCACGAAACGATACGTTCCTGCGTTCAGATCACCAATATTGGCCGCACTTACAGAACCGTCTGATGCACTAGTGCCTAATGCGATGGCTGTTCCTAACTCATCGGCATCTACTTCACCGTTCTCATTCGCATCCGTCCACAGGTAGGCTTGTACCGCTGCTCCTTGCTCCCCGATGGCTCCCGCTAACCCGCGAAGCTGATCTTGTGTCCCGTTGTAGCTGTCGATCGCCTCGAACTTGGTACTTTCAACCACAGGTGCATTTGTATCTGAATTACTGCTATGCTCACTTTGCGAAGACGAAGACCCTCCAACAACAGGAGTAGGCACTGTTACCGGTTCTTTACTCGGTTGAGCAGTTGGGGTGGAAGCGGGCTGCTCAGTGTTTCCGTTCTCCTTAAACTTCAGAAACTTAGAAGCTACTAGAGCTACGGCCTGACGATCTACTTTGGTATCAGGATTAAAAAAATTATTATATCCTGTAATCAATCCATATTCCACAGCGGCAGCTATAAAATCCTTAGAATAATCAGCAATTTGGCTACTATCAGCAAATTGCAAAGTTCCAGCTTTACCCGTAGGATTGACTCCCAATGCTCTCACGAACATGACGACCATATCCTGACGTGATAAATTTTGCCCCGTGCCGAAAAGATTACTGCCTGTACCCTTAATCAATCCGGCTTTGACAGCTGCCTCCACATAGCTGTATGCGTAGTTGCTTGTGGGAACGTCCAGAAAGGTTGGCAGTGCAGGAGGGTTCGAAACATCCAGCTTTAATGTCTTTGCTAAAATAATTGCAAAATCCTGCCTTGTAATATTCGACGTAGGATAGAACTTACTCTCTCCAACACCGGTCACTATCCCCTGATCGAATAGCTCAACAATCGCTTTCTTTGCATATGAGCCATCAATATCAATAAAGGAAGCAGCTGCCGATCCTTTGGTCGGCATAATGATAGGGCTTGATAATACAGCAGCAGCCAATATAGAGCTTATCCATTGCTTTTTGTTCACTTGCTTATCCCCCTGTTCTTTGGTTGCGTTATGTCGTTTGTCTATAATCGATTCGTTAACACGATTCGACTTTATATTACAAACTTTTCATCTACAGGATTATAACAAGTATCAATAAACAGATTATAAACAAATAGCCATGGACGAACATTCTCACATCATTGATTCTGTGCATCAAACGAAAAAAAATGATACTATGTATGATGGGTATAGGACTTTGCTATCCTTATATCGTTTTTATATATTACAACAAGAGGAGATATTATGAGTAACGAACAAAACTTTTGGCTGGATTTACCGAAGCCGTTTTTTATATTAGCACCCATGGAAGATGTCACAGATGTTGTATTTCGTCACGTCGTTAGTGAAGCTGCAAAGCCCGACGTATTTTTCACAGAATTCACAAATACAGAAAGCTATTGTCATCCTGTAGGAAAAGACAGCGTACGTGGTCGATTAACGTTCACAGAAGATGAGCAACCGATTGTCGCTCATATTTGGGGTGATAAACCCGTATTTTTTGAACAGATGAGCATTGATATGAAAAAACTTGGTTTTCGTGGTATCGATTTAAACATGGGATGCCCAGCACAAAACGTCGCATCGAATGGAAAAGGTGCTGGATTAATAAAACATCCTGAAGTAGCAGCAGAAATTATTCAAGCAGCAAAAGCAGGCGGATTGCCGGTTAGTGTTAAAACAAGATTGGGTTACTCTGATGTTGACGAGTGGCGCGATTGGCTGGGACATATATTGAAACAAGATATTGCCAATCTTTCCATCCACCTTCGTACAAAAAAAGAGATGAGTAAAGTAGAGGCACACTGGGAACTAATCCCTGAAATAAAAAAATTACGCGATGAAATTGCTCCAAATACGTTGTTAACTATTAATGGAGATATTCCTGACCGCGCAACAGGATTAAAATTAGTAGAACAATACGGCGTTGATGGAGTCATGATTGGCCGCGGGATTTTCACCAATCCATTTGCTTTTGAAAAAGAACCTAAAGAACATAGCGCGAAGGATTTTCTCAATTTACTTCTTTTACAGTTGGATCTTCACGATAAATATTCTAGTGAACTCGAGCCACGTTTATTTAAACCACTTCTTCGCTTTTTCAAAATCTATGTTCGTGGATTTAGAGGCGCAGGCGAACTAAGAAACCAATTAATGAATACAAGATCAACAGATGAAGTACGTCGTTTAGTAAAAACGGTTTTAGAGCAAGAATTAGATTAAATTATACCCACAAAAAAATGAGAGACCTCTCAAAAGTTCAATGAACTTATGAAGGTCTCTCATTTTTGTACTATGTGGTCAAATGGTGTTTCCTCTCAAGGAAACTCATCATCGAATTGCTTCGATAATGATTTCCTTACATCATGCCGCCCATTCCACCCATGCCGCCCATATCTGGCATGCCGCCGCCTTTTTCAGGCTCAGGCTTGTCAGCGATAACAGCTTCAGTAGTCAAGAACATAGCAGCTACGGATGCAGCATTTTGCAGCGCGGAACGAGTTACTTTAGCAGGGTCAACGATACCCGCTTCGAACATGTTCACCCATTCACCAGTAGCAGCGTTGTAGCCGATACCTACTGCTTCTTTTTTCAAGCGGTCCACGATTACGGAACCTTCTTGACCAGCGTTAGCTGCGATGGTGCGAATTGGCTCTTCCAACGCGCGAAGCACGATGTTAACACCAGTTTTCTCGTCGCCAGTTACGTCTACAGCAGCAACAGCGTTATATACGTTCACAAGAGCTGTACCCCCACCGGATACGATACCTTCTTCAACCGCTGCGCGAGTTGCGTTCAGGGCATCTTCGATGCGAAGTTTGCGCTCTTTAAGTTCAGTTTCAGTTGCAGCGCCAACTTTGACAACGGCTACGCCGCCAGCCAATTTAGCCAGACGCTCTTGCAATTTCTCTTTGTCGAACTCGGAAGTTGTTTCTTCCAGTTGAGCACGGATTTGGCTTACGCGTGCATTGATGTCCGCTTTGTCGCCGCTTCCGTCTACGATTGTTGTGTTTTCTTTAGTTACGCGTACTTGACGTGCGTTACCCAGTTGTTCAATGGAAGTGCTCTTCAGATCAAGACCGAGCTTCTCAGTGATCACTTGGCCACCAGTCAGGGCAGCGATATCTTGCAGCATAGCTTCGCGGCGGTCGCCAAAGCCAGGAGCTTTAACAGCAACAGCGTTGAATGTTCCACGCAGTTTGTTCACGATCAGCATAGCTTGTGCTTCGCCTTCGATATCTTCAGCGATAATAACAAGCGGTCTAGCTTGTTGAACGATTTTTTCAAGCAATGGAAGAATTTCTTGAGTGCTGCTGATTTTTTTATCAGTGATCAAGATGTATGGATTCTCCAAAACAGCTTCCATTTTGTCTGTATCAGTAATCATGTACGGGGAAATGTAACCACGGTCGAATTGCATACCTTCTACTACTTCAAGCTCAGTAGCGAATCCACGGGATTCTTCAACAGTGATAACACCGTCTTTACCTACTTTTTCCATAGCTTCAGCGATCAATTGACCTACTTCATCGTCAGCAGCAGAGATAGCAGCTACTTGAGCGATAGCTTGGGAATCTTCGATAGGCTTAGCGATTTTTTGCAATTCTTCAACAGCTGCACGAACCGCTTTGTCGATACCTTTACGGATAACCATTGGGTTAGCACCAGCAGTCACGTTCTTCAGACCTTCGCGGATCATAGCTTGAGCCAGAACCGTTGCAGTTGTAGTACCGTCACCGGCTACATCATTAGTCTTAGTAGCAACTTCTTTAACCAATTGAGCACCCATGTTCTCGAATGCATCTTCAAGTTCGATTTCTTTAGCGATCGTTACACCATCGTTAGTGATGAGTGGGCTACCAAATTTCTTCTCAAGCACCACGTTGCGGCCTTTTGGTCCAAGTGTAACTTTTACCGCGTTTGCCAGAGCATCTACACCACGAAGCATAGAGCGGCGAGCTTCTTCACTGAATTTAATTTCTTTAGCCATTGTGTAATTACCTCCTAGAATTTTTTGTATATCCTATTACTTTAAGTAGTTTAGATTTAGCTTATGATCGACTCTTGCTTAGTCAAGAATCGCGTGAATGTCGCTTTCTTTCATAATCAAATATTCTTTACCTTCATATTTGATTTCTGTTCCTGCATATTTAGAGAAAAGAACACGGTCGCCTTCTTTAACTTCAAGCGCTACACGTACTCCATCTTTCAAAGCTCCGCTACCTACTGCGATAATCGTTCCTTCTTGTGGCTTTTCTTTCGAGGAGTCCGGAAGCACAATCCCGAATGAAGTTGTTTCCTCCTGCTCGCTCGGTAGCACCAATACGCGTTCACCTAATGGTTTGATCATGAAAAAATAGCCTCCTTTAAAATTATGTTATTTTGCTTCAAAACATAGTTTAGAACTTACGGGCCAAACTTAGAATTCTGTGATGTTCTTGAAAAATATCAATGGAACCCTGCTAATCTCCAGCCCATCTCCTATTTTTCAAGGGCGTTAGCACTCAACAGCGTGCAGTGCTAACAACAATTTTTATGATACTCAACTTGAGCCCGGATTTCAAGTCTTTTTACACAAATTCGTATTAGTTTTCGCAAAAAAATACGTTTCAATGCTTGTCCAAGCACACACTCTATTACATTGTATCCACGGGTTTTGAAAATATGCGTAGGATTCCAGCGCTTTCCTCTCACCCCTTATAGATATGAACGTTGCTAGAATGGTTAGACCTTTGCATCTAATGATCCTGATCGATCGATAACAATTACTTATTAAGTGTATTCAATCCAACTAATGAAATCAACTTATAGCAAAAAAGCTGCCACATTCGTAGAAAATCTACTTAGCGGCAGCCTTTTTTCCTCACTCCTTCTTCTGAACATACCGTTCATCCCGTGCCGCGTCCGCAGCAAGTTGCTTGCGATAGACAAATGCAGATAAAAATACACTGAACTCATACAGGATGAGCAGTGGAATCGTCACCAGAAAGTCTGAGATAAAATCCGGGGGCGTGATAACTACAGCAATAAAAACAAGCGTGAAATAGGCGTACCGACGCATTTTACGCAAGCGTAGCGGGTTGAGAACTCTTAGTTTGGTCAGAAACATCACCAGCAATGGAAGTTCAAACAGCAATGCCAGCGGCAATACCAGGCTGAACATGAAGTTAAAATACTGTGCAATCCCGTAGGTCTCTTCCAGTCCCATGCTCCGGGTAATTGAGATCGTGAACGAAAGTGCCATTGGAAAAACAATATAATAAGCAAAAGAAAGACCGATAAGGAAAAGAACAAACACATAAGGAACATAACGAAGTGTCGCACTTCGCTCCTCCGGCCGCAGGCCCGGACTGATAAATGCCCACAATTGGTAGGCAATAAACGGGACAGATATCACTAGCGAAACGGCCATCGCGATCTTCATGTACATCCCAATGCCATCCCAGAATGAGAATGCATGCAGAACAAAACCTTGCGCCAGGTCCGTGCTAATCAGATAATCGTAAATGGGCTTTGCACAAAATAAACCGCCAATTAATCCAAGGACAAATACGACTAACACATAAATAATCCGTTTGCGCAGCTCGGTGAGATGATCCACCACCGACATTTCTTCCGATTTCAGAGACATCCAGACACCATCCCATGACAAGAGTAAAAAAGATAACACTAACTTTCTTCAAAGCAGTGTCCGTTGCTGCGGAAAGCAAAGAAAAAGGGGCGTCTCCTCAAGTCTAGTAGACTCCTGAGAATGCCCCATTGAAAGATCTTCTATTATTCCGGCAGGCGTTTGTCCTGAGGAATATCTGCAGCGACCGTTTGCGGGGCCGTCGGCACAGGAGCTTCGCTCTTCTTCACCGGTTCATTATCCCCGATGATTTCACGCGCGCCTTCCTTAAATTCACGGAAGGTTCGTCCAACTGCACGGCCTAGCTCTGGCAGTTTATTTGGGCCAAAGAGCAGAAGTGCCAGTATGACCAACAAAATAATACCAGGAGTTCCAATTCCACTAAACATTATTATTCCTCCTTGTCCACCTGTCCGTTCATGGTATCGTTTACTTTAATTTAATAATACCATAACTTATGTCACAGTTACATCCACTTTCTTCTATAAATAGATTATCGTTGTGACGTGACAAGAAGATGACAAAGGGTTATTGGCGGTATTGGCCAGTTACCATGAGCAGCGCTTCCGGCAATTGATCCATAATAGCTGCCAAATTCTCATGGACACCCTTCGGCGTTCCAGGTAAATTGACAATCAACGTGCGTCCACGAATGCCGCATATCCCACGGAAAAGCATAGCTGCACGGTTTTTTTGCATCACTGTGCTGCGCATAGCTTCTGAGAGCCCAGGCACTTCCCGTTCTACCACTCGCCGAGTAGCGTCCGGGGTCACATCACGAATTGCCAGATCTGTGCCTCCGGTGGTCAGTACCAAATCTGCCTGAAAATAGTCCGTCAGTTCAATCAATGCTGCGATAATCTCATCTTGTTCATCGGGAACGATTCGATATTCAATGATCTCGCCACCTAGTTCCTCTTCCACCAGCTCCCGAATAACCTGGGCGCTCGTGTCTTCCCGTTCGCCCCTGGCCCCTTTATCACTGGCCGTTAGGATTGCTGTCTTCCACGCCATAGGTTTGTCCTTCCTCTCTATATGTATAGTTGGCTGTACAGTTCAGCCTGCTCGCATCAGCGCTTCGAACATAAGCAACTGATACTTATTCGAGCGTATAATCTCCGTTCTTGCCCCCGCTCTTAGATACCAGTAGCGTCGGTCCGATAATCATATCCTTCTGAATAGCCTTACACATGTCGTACACCGTTAGTGCTGAGGCAGAAACAGCGGTTAAAGCCTCCATCTCTACTCCGGTTTTTCCTGTAGTATGGACTGTTGCTTCTATATAAAGTTCATCTTCGCTGTTATCGGAGAAGCTGATATCAATACCGGTAAGTGGCAGCGGGTGGCACATCGGAATCCAGTCTGACGTCTTCTTAGCCGCCATAATTCCGGCAATCTGTGCAACAGCAAGGACATCACCTTTGCTGATCTTGCCACTCTTAATGGCGCTCAGCGTTCCAGCGGCCATCTTGATCATACTCCGCGCGACAGCTGTCCGCTTCGTGATCTCCTTCTCACTCACATCCACCATACGAGCTCTTCCCTGCTCGTTGAAATGGGTCAATTCCATGGCTCACTCTCCTTTTCGGCAGTGCACTATACCATTTTCAGTAATCAGCATGTCCATTAAAGCGTCATGCTCATCCATCGGCACTCTTGGAACCAACTGCATGCTGTAAGCTAACCCGATCCATATCGGAGGCTGTGCGCTAACGTACCCGGCGTTCTCCCAAGACGCACGTAGCCGGTCATAGTATCCTCGACCGTAGCCAATCCTGCCGCCTTGAAGATCAAATGCTAGCCCTGGTACGAAAACAACAGCAGGTAGCTTAATCTCTTCAACCTCTAATAAATCTCTGCTGGAGACGATAGGTTCATGGATACCATAAGTCCCCGGCTCTAAATCGCTCCATGCATTCACCACGTGGACACTCATTTCACCGCTTGCTGGAATTACACGCGGCAACAGCACCTTACGCTGATCCTTCCACGCCTGTGTGATAAGTGGGCGGGTTTCAAGCTCTGAACGAAAAGACACATAGGCCATTAGTGAAGTTATATCCTTCGTGTCCAGCCACTCCAATGCATAGTGGCAGACTTGAAATGATAGTTTACTTCTCTGGTCCGAAGACAGCTCGTTTCGGGCGATGGTCTTCTCTGCTCGTAGTTGTTGCTTTACTTTGGAGATCTCCGACTCCTTGCTGGACATTGTCGGCTTCCCCCTCTTATTCATCCCTAGCTTATCCTTGTTTGTAAATCCAGTTTACCACTCTTCTCCCCGGTTCGCCAAGGTGGATAGAACTGTGTTATCGGACTAGGTCGTTATTCCCTCCTTACATTAGATCGAACCCTCGCTTGGGAAACGCTTTTCATGTAAACTATAGAATAAGTTGTTCATACGGCTGAGGGATAAATACCAAGGCGAAATATGCAAGGGTGGAGGTTTCATCGTTATGCTTCTTCAAGCGACAGGAATTACTAAATCATATGGTATACAGAACGTACTGGATGGCATAAGCCTACAGGTAAATGAAAAGGAACGTGTCGGGCTAGTGGGTGTGAATGGTGCCGGCAAATCAACTTTTCTACAAATTCTGGCCGGTGAGATGTCTTATGACAGCGGTCAAATTCATAAATCAAAAGAAACAACAATCGGATATTTAGCTCAGAATAGCGGACTTCAATCTGACAAAACCATTCATGAAGAAATGATGGCGGTCTTCGCTCCGCTGATCGAAGCCGAAACTGAGCTGAGAGAGTTAGAAGTGAGTATTGCTGATCCCAAGCTCGCGGAAGACCCCAAGCGGTACGAAGAACTGCTTGAACGGTATGCGCGGCGCTCGGATTGGTTCAAGGACCACGGCGGCTATGAAATGAATACACGGATACGCAGTGTCCTACACGGCATGGGCTTCAGTGATTTCCCACCAGATACACCCATTTCTACCCTTAGTGGAGGACAAAAGACCCGGCTCGCGCTGGCCCGTATTTTGCTTCAGGCTCCAGATCTTCTGATGCTGGATGAGCCTACTAACCACCTGGATATCGAAACGTTAACGTGGCTGGAAGATTACCTCCGCAGCTATGCTGGCGGGATTCTGGTTGTATCCCATGACCGTTATTTCCTAGACCGGCTCGTGACCACTATTGTAGAGATCGAGCGGCACCAGTCCCGGCGTTATACGGGTAACTACAGTCGTTATGTAGATTTGAAGGCTGCCGAATATGAAGCACGGATGAAGCAATATGAGAAGCAACAGGATGAAATTTCTCGAATGGAGGATTTCGTTCAGAAAAATATTGTCCGGGCTTCCACCACAAAACGTGCGCAGAGCAGACGCAAAGCGCTTGAGAAGATGGATCGTCTAGATCGTCCAATGGGCGATCTGAAGAAGGCTAGCTTCTCCTTTGAGCCAGACTTCATGTCTGGAAAAGAGGTGCTTCAAGTGCGCAATGTTGCGGTTGCCTTTAATGAAGGTTCACCTTTATTCAAGGACGCTTCTTTTGAGCTTCGTCGCGGGGAGACTGCTGCCCTGATCGGTCCCAATGGTATCGGTAAATCCACACTGCTGCAGTGTATGACCGGAGCCCGTGAGCCTTCTGCTGGAACGGTGAATTGGGGCACTAAAGTAAAAATTGCTTATTATGATCAGGAACAGACCCGCCTTAATCCACAAAATACGGTTATGGAAGAACTGTGGAGTGAATATCCAATGATCGAGGAAGCCAGAATTCGTACGATCCTTGGTAATTTCCTTTTTAGCGGAGAGGATGTTCTTAAGAAGATTTCCGCACTCAGCGGCGGCGAAAAAGCTCGGGTTTCGTTATCTAAACTAATGCTCCGCGGTGCAAATATGCTAATTCTCGATGAACCTACCAACCATTTGGATCTGGTCAGCCGTGAGGTTCTGGAATCTGCTTTAATTGATTTCGAAGGCACCCTGCTGTTCATCTCCCATGACCGTTATTTTTTGAACAAGATGGCTGAAAGGGTACTGGAGCTGCATCCCGAAGGGATCGACCAATACCTCGGCAACTACGATGACTATGTCGAGAAGAAACGAGAATTAGAAGAGATTGCAAAAGATGCCGCTGAACTAGCTACTAAAAACGTCAATAAGGACGCTGCTGTACCTGAAAAAAGCGCTGTAACCTCTTTTGAAGCAGACAAGCAGGCTAAGCGTGAAGAGCGTAACCGCAAACGGCGTATCGCAGAGCTTGAGGAGAACATCGCCTCACTTGAAGAATCAATCGTATTTATAGAGCATGAAATGACTAAACCTGAAGTTTATCAGGATTATTTAGCACTTCAAGGTTATGAAGAGGACCTGAAGAACAAAAAATCTCAGCTGACAGATTTCTTTAGCGAATGGGAAATCCTTGCTGACGAATAATGTAAATCCTCCTTATAAATATTTTTTCATCGTTCTAGATTTGTTCATAAATAGTTATCCACAGCTCTATACACAGGTTTCGTGTATAACTCCCTACTTCAAAAGACCCTTCGGGGTCTTTTTTATGCGTTAAATCGGTATTTTCAAAGAAAAGGAATTATTATCCACGGATTTATCCACATTATCCACAATTCTCACAGTGTTTCATTGCCAACAAAATTGTTTATTAGCGCATTTTGAAAAAAGCCGTTATTGCTGATTTTACGCACTTTTTACACAACTCAGGCAGAATATGTGGATAACGTTGTCCACAACTTGACAAAAGACGTAACCCCATTTTACAAGACCGAATTTATGCTAAAAAAGAACCCGCTATCTCCTAAACTGACAGCGGGCACGTCGTATTTTAGACAATCTGTGTAGAGAGCAGAGCAGCATTACAGGCTGCGATATAAGCGATGCCTGCCGCCATAATTATATCTTGGTGAGTGGCTGTGCCTCTGAATTTAAGGCCCTCCCACTCCACCATCACCGCTGCTTCTGCTTGCGCATTCTCTCCGCTTCCAAGCGAATGAAGCTCGAGTCCTGCAAAGTCTATCTCCTCAGCAATCCCTTGCCCAATAGCAGCGATAATCGCTTCAAGCGGACCTTCACCAGTGCTGGTATGTGACGTTTCCCGGCCAGTCTGCAGATGGCGTACCGTAACTGCAGCTACACGGCGCTGGGCACTGCCCGCCAATACCTGAACCTCACCCAGCTCATAGACCTGAGCTTGTTGTCCAGTTGTACTGCTTACCATTTGCAGCAGCTGGTCATCACTTACGACCTTTTGACGGTCAGCGGTCTCTTTAAAGGACTCATAAAGTGCATCCAGCTCCGCAGGCTCCAGCGTTATTCCATACTTCGCAGCCCGATCCTTCAGCGCATGTCTGCCAGAATGTTTGCCCAGAATGATCATGCTGCGGGGGATGCCCAGCCGTTCGGGATCCATAATCTCATAGGTACTACGATCCTTGAGCAGGCCATCCTGATGAATCCCGGATTCATGCTGGAAGGCATTTCTTCCGACGACCGGCTTATTATAGGCGATTGGGAAATGCATCGCTCCACTAATCAGCCGGGAAGTATCATACAGTTTATCAAGCACGATACCTGTTTCTGCACCGATTGCATCGCCGCGGGTTTCGAGCGCCATAACAAGCTCTTCCAGCGCGCAGTTCCCTGTGCGCTCGCCTACACCATTCACGGTGACTTCTATCTGAGTCGCCCCTCCATCAATCGCTGCCAGACTGTTAGCTACAGCCAGCCCCAAGTCATTATGACAGTGGGCACTATAGCTGACCTTGCCGCCACCTCTTGCTCCCTGCCGCACTCTCCGGAACATCTCGCCATATTCATGTGGCAATGCGTATCCTACTGTATCCGGCAGGTTAATAATGGAGGCCCCTTCCTCTATAACTGCCTCAACCATTTCAATCAGATCATCAATCCCTGTCCGTGCAGCGTCCATGGCCGTGAATTCAACTACATCACAGAATTGTCGCGCATAAGCCGTCATCTCGCGCGCTTTAGCTACGACTTCAGCTCTGCTCATACGCAGTTGATGCTGCAAATGAATATCAGAAGAAGAAATAAACAAGTGAATCCGCCGACGTTCAGCGTCTTGAGTGGCCCGGACTGCAGCATCGATGTCTCCTTTTACGGCCCGCGCGAAACCACAAATCTCCACGTTGCGCACCTTGCGCGAAATCGTCTGCACCGCTGCAAAATCTCCAGGACTCGATACCGGGAACCCCGGCTCCATTACATCAACACCCAGATCAGCAAGCTTATAGGCCAGCAATATTTTTTGCTCAGGAGTCAGACTCGCCCCAGGGGCTTGCTCACCATCGCGCAGAGTCGTATCGAAAATTTGTATACGTTTCTTAACTGGAATAATCATCTGAATTCCTCCTAGTTTGTTTTCATGTAATTGGATGCTTTATCTCTATCCTATGCTTCAGCGCAGAACCACACGTCGACTTGCGGTTCTGCTCATTTCCCACCCACTGCTGCCGGCAGCTGATACAAATGAATCTCTGCACAATGTGCAGAGCGTTCAATTTTGGCGTCTTATGTAGCGATGAGTCCATTCCCCGGACTTCTTCTACAAGAACGCAAAAACCCGCCGTCTCTAATAAAGAGACGGCGGGTTACCCCTCCGCGGTACCACTCTTTTTGACGCATGGGCTGTCTTAATAACAAGCCTTAAAGCTGCGTCCAGCTCTTCTCCCCGGTTCAATCTGGCGTGCCAGCTTAAATCCGGAAAGGTCCGATAACGAGGACAGCCGTAGGCAGCGTACTCTTGTTCCGCCGCTCCGCTCCCGGGCGAGCTTCAAGAAATCCGGTGACTGCGTCGCACCAACCCGCAGCTCTCTGTTCACCGTCAAACTCTACTACTCCCGTTCTTAGCGTGTGTAATATAAATTATTCACCACTCTAAATCCATACAAAAAAGCCTGCCATCTCATTCAAGAGACGACAGGCTGTTAACCTTCGCGGTACCACTCTTGTTGATGCTCTGTATCGGCTAAGTTACTGCCGATTCCAATTGAACATCCACTCTACGGTCCAGTATGTTAAGTACTAGACCACCCTATCACGGAGGTTACCCGTAAACGGTGTACAAACGTTCCGGCGACAATTGCCAGTAATGCTTCCACCGCTCCGCTCCCAGACGAGTTCAGGACTCCTTCGACTGCGTTGCACCCACCCGCAGTTCTCTTATCCCAGAGTATCCTTACTACTTCCGCTCATCGCGTTTGCTTGTTTAATTGAACTGATTATACTCGTTAGCTCCAAATGATGTCAATAGGCAGATACAGACCATTGTTCCAGTGAGAATCCAGGGTCAGCAACCATATCCAGCGATATTCCACCGTCATGCTGCCACTTCACGTATGCAGCTGCTCCAATCATCGCCGCATTATCCGTGCAATATACCGGGGGCGGAATAATAAGTTCAATGCCCTCCGTTTCACAGCGCGAGATTAATGCCGAGCGGAGTCCACCATTAGCAGCGACACCCCCACAGAGCAATAACTGTTTGGAGTTAGTGGCTTTAACGGCGCGTACCGCCTTTTCCACCAGCACTTCTACTACCGATTCTTGAAACCCCCGGGCGATGCCTGCGACATTGGGTTCAAGACCTTTCATTTTGCTCTGATTCACCACATTCAGCACCGCCGATTTTAGACCGCTGAAGCTGAAATCATAAGAGTTCGGCTCCAGCCATACCCGCGGCAATGCAACAACTTCCGTCGCTTCGCGTGCCAGGCGGTCTACATGGGGGCCACCGGGATAAGGGAACCCAAGCGCCCGAGCCACTTTATCATATGCTTCACCTACAGCATCATCACGCGTGCGGCCGATAATTCGAAACTCACCCTCACGCTCCATATGAACCAGTTCAGTATGTCCACCTGACACCACTAGTGTCATGCAAGGATACTGCAACTCTGCAACCAGGCGGTTAGCATAGATGTGGCCTGCAATATGATGCGTGCCAATTAACGGCTTGCCCCATGCAAGGGCAAGGCTTTTAGCTGCTACTACACCGACCAGTAAAGCGCCCACCAACCCCGGGCCTTGAGTCACCGCTACCGCAGTCAATTGTTCGGGTGTAACGCCTGCCTTGGCGAGCGCTTCCTCGATTACGAGCGTAATTACCTCCACATGTTTACGGGAAGCCACTTCTGGCACCACGCCCCCAAAAGCGCGATGTGTCTCTATTTGACTCGAGATAATGTTGGATAACACTTCTGATCCGTTTTTGACCACGGCCACCGAGGTTTCATCACAACTGGTCTCTATAGCAAGTATTAGTACAGGTTGAGCTGTGCCTGTTTCTGTCTTCATTTCAAGTCCACGCTTCCTTCCAAATAGCCGTGCTCCTTATACTCCGGTAGATCCGCCCACATAATGAGTGCATCCTCGCGATTATCGGAATAATATCCTTTGCGCGTGCCGGCAGAACGAAAGCCTTTTTTACGATATAAATTCTGAGCTACCTCGTTGGATACCCGCACCTCAAGTGTAATGGACTTCATGCCTACGTAAGAGGCAGTATTCATTAACTCTTCCAACAGGCGCTCACCCCATTTACGTCCACGATAAGCTTCGAGTAAGGCAATATTCGTCACATGCGCCTCATCCACGATAGCCCACATTCCAGCATAGCCAATTATATGACCCGCCAGCTCCATGACCATGTATTTAGCAAAATGATTATGCGTCAGCTCATTCCGGAAAGCTTCCTCTGTCCACGGCATGGTAAAGGCTTCGCGCTCAATAATAAGAATGTCCGGAATATCCTCCAGCTTCATCAGGCGAAAAACAAGATCAGCCTCTTGTGCTCTCAATGATTCCACTTCCGTCATCGTTTTAAGCCTCCTTTACTACTTAACCGCAGATTGGCCTCCGCTTCCGAAATCTGAGTATAGTTAGGGATTAAGCTATGAATATCATCATTCTCTACTTGCAGCCGGGCTTCACCAAGGAAGCCTGTCCAACGCCCCTCCAGCTCATAAGGAACTTCTACAGAAGTGCCGAGTTCCGCCAGCGGATGTAGTGATTCTTCGCTGCCATGTACAGCGGTTTCTCCAACAAACCATAGAATAGCTGGTTTAGTTCCTTCGGCTGAAGCCTGTTGTAAACGTTCTGCCAAGTACTCCACCCAGTCGGCCATCAACCGGATGGCATCTGGTTCAAGGCGGCTGAGAGCACTATTCCCATCCGCTGCGAATAACCCTGTGTAGACCTGTCCTCTGCGCGCATCCATCAGTGGAATGATCCAGTCTGGACCGTAGCCACTGTTCGCACTGGCTTGTCCTGACTCTGCTGTCGTCTTATTCTTAAGGGCTGTTTCATACCCACCCCATGCCACAGCATGCAGGCTCGAAACACCAACTACTGGGACATTCCATGCCCAAGCCAGCGTTTTGGCAGCCGTAACCGCGATCCGTGTTCCCGTATAAGATCCCGGACCCACACCAACTGCAATCCCGCCCAGATTAGCAACGGTTGTTCCCGAAGCTTGCAGCGCCTGCTCTATAATCGGCAGCAAATGCACCGAATGATTCCGTTCACCGGAAGCATTAATTTCATGCAATAATTCTCCATTTTCGGTCACTGCAACCCCCAATACAGCAGTTGATGTATCCAGCGCTAAAAGCCGCTTGCGCGGCTCTGTATTCTCGTTCGTCATTTTTATTAACCCCACTTCTGGATCAGCTCCCGGCAAAGCTCACCATAAGGTGCCCCGATTCCGGTCACCGTAATGATTCGTTCCTCCGGTCCAACTGTTTCCATGTATATATGCATATGCCGCGGCGGCATTAACTCCGTAATAATACTGCTCCATTCTACCAAACAAACACCCTGACCATAGAAATACTCATCCAATCCAAGCTCATCTGCTTCCTGAAGTGAAATTCGATATACATCCATGTGATATAACGGCAGACGACCTTCGTACTCTTTAATAATAGTAAAAGTAGGACTGTTTACGATCCCTTTCACTCCAAGATGGCGAGCGTAACCTTGCGAGAAGGCCGTTTTTCCTGCGCCTAGATCACCGTCCAAACCGATAACCATGCCTGCCGTTGAAGCAGCAGCTATTGCACTTGCCAGTTGCTCCGTATCCTGCAGATTGTAAGAACGGTAAGTGAACACCGTTTCGACTGTTTTGTCCAACTACAACTACCACCTTTTAAAATATCCCTGTCGAAAACCATTACATTCAATTATATCGGTATGGTCCATCCACCGCAACAACTGTCCCTGCCCATTGTTTAAGCCGAAGGAGGTACAGCCCTCTTCTTCGCTTGCGTGGTTAAGCTGGATTTCGATAATGAACACTGCGAGAAAAGGCTATGTAGAATCATTCCAGGGATAATCACTAAGATTCCGACCATGACAATAAAGAAGGTGAAGGCGAAGACAGGATCAGCATTTTACCTAATAATGCGAATAATACCTCCAGAGATTGAGTGGCTTCGACTACCGCTAATCCGCTCATACTGCTCCTTACCATATCCGTAGCTTGAAAAAATAATACTGTCGCAATAACTCCTGAACTCAGCGCAACAATAATGGACTGTCCTGCCTGACCCAATATATTGGTTTAAATCTTACACCGTCAACCTTGATGTCAGTTATGCACCAAATCAAAAAAGAGACCTTTACGCAAACTTAAGCATAAAAAGTCTCTTTTTTTAAAAACTATAATTCAGCTTTAACGTACGCTCTAAGTTGACCTTTGTTAGTGCTCTTGCTCTTCGAGTCGCTCAACACCCACAGTGTGCGTATTGGTTGGTCGAGAGCCAACTTGTACCGTAGCCATACCGTTCTCTTCATCCACATGTTCAATCCAGACAGGCTCCCCATCCAAATGTACACTTACAGTCTCTTTAGAAGCATAAATATCCTGTGCCCGTTTGACGTCCACAACTGTTCTCCTCCTTTATCTTTCCTAAAGTTTACGATTCTAAGGGTGACGTATCTTCGAGGGTTCGTTCTGCATCCAGCTTTTCCGAATCGGATACCTGACTGGCCTCCGTGGGCGCAATAATGCTCTCCCAATCCACAACTGTGGCCGGAATATCCTGCTCGCTCAGCGCATCGCTCCATTCGTTATCTCTTGGTTCCATACCTTAGATTCTCCTCCTCAACTTCACAGGTCCGAGTTTATTTTTTCCCAAGCTTCTCAAAAAATGCACCCGGCTAGAAAAGCCTTTCCTGCCTCATACTAACCCAAAGCAAATCAACTTAGATCAGGAGGTGTTTCTCATGCATACCGTTTGGAAAGGAGCCATCAGCTTCGGGCTTGTGCATGTTCCGGTTAAAATGTTCTCCGCTACGGAAGACAAGGACATTTCTCTGCGTTATATCCATAAGGAATGTGGCAGCCCACTGTCGTATGTACGCAAATGCCCGGTATGTGACAAAGAAGTAGCTTGGGAAGAGATCGGTAAAGGATATGAGTATGAAAAAGGGAAGTTTGTGCTCTTCGACAAAGAGGAATTGGATCAACTATCCGACGAGACCAGTAAAAGCATCTCCATTCTCGACTTTGTAGACCTGACGGAAATCGATCCGATTTATTTTCAAAAAACCTATTATTTATCCCCGGATCAGGCAGGATCAAATGCTTATCGACTTCTTATGGAGGCCATGAAGCAGACAGGTAAAATTGGCATCGCCAAAATTTCAATTCGCTCAAAAAGCAGTCTGGCAGCGATCCGTGTGCTTGAGGATTGCCTTGCGATTGAGACCATTTTTTATCCCGATGAGGTGCGGCCGATCTCACAAGTGCCCGGTCTGCCCGAAGCAGGGACAGTGAACGATAAAGAGCTGGAAATGGCTAAGCTGCTGATCTCACAGCTATCCACTCCTTTTGATCCGGCAAAATATACCGATGATTATCGCCAGCGTATGCTTGATCTGATTTCACATAAAATTGCAGGCGAGGAATTTCATATCGCTCCTGCTAAACAGGAAAGCAATGTGATTGATCTAATGGCTGCCTTGCAGGCCAGTATTCAAGCTGTGCAGCATATTCCTTCAGACCCTGGTCCTTCATTAACAGGCACCACAAAAACCAAAACTAAAGCGGCTCCTGCTGCCAAAAGAAAAACAACCAAGACCAAAACAACCGCCGCGGAACCTGCGGAGCAGCAAAACGAGGTCTCCGGGCCGACTCCTGTTATTACGCCGAAACCGAAACGCCGCAGCACAAAAAGCAAAACAACCGTATCTTAGGAGGCTCTGCGGATGAAGCTTCAGCCCATTATTCCTTTTGAACCTATACTGGCTGGGCAGCTTCCAGCAGGTGACCAGTGGATCGCACAAATTAAATGGGACGGTGTGCGGATGTTGTCCTATTACGATGGAAGCACTACTCAGCTTATTAACAGACGTGGCAATTACCGTACCATGCAATACCCGGAGCTTACTGATGTATCTGCTTACTGCAAGGCTGGCTCCGTTATTCTTGATGGTGAGATTATCGCACTCAAGGACGGCAAACCCTCATTTCACGAGGTGATGCGGAGGGACAGTTTAAAAAATGGTTCCACGATTTCCGTCGTTAGGCATCAGGTTCCTGTCATTTATATGATTTTTGATATTCTGTTTTATAATGGCCAATCGACGATGGATCAACCATTATTCTTGCGGCAGCAGCTGTTAAGTGACATTCTGCTGCCCCATCCCCATGTTCAAGCTGTGCCAAGTTATACCGATCCTACAGAACTGTTCGCCGCCACTCAGAACCAGCGTTTGGAAGGAATCGTCTGCAAGGACATCAACAGTACTTATGCTCCGGGCGGAAAAGATAAACGTTGGCAGAAACGCAAAATCAGTTCTGATATTACAGCTGTAGCCGGGGGTGTGACGTTCCGTGACGGTATCGTCAACGCACTACTTCTTGGTCTTTATGATGATAAAGGAAATTTGCATTATATCGGACATGCCGGTCCGGGCAAATTGACTGTACAGGATAAACGCGACTTAACTGCGGAGGCACACCGCCTTAAGCTGGATCGGATGCCCTTTGCCGATGTTCCACAGCGAGGCAAGGGTGCTTTTTGGATAAAGCCGGAGCTCGTCTTCAAAGTTCATTTTCTGGAATGGAACACCTCAGGCACTCTGCGTCAGCCTGTTACTCAAGCTAAAGTGGATCTTCCCCCGGAGTCATGCACAATGGAGCAAAAAGGATAAATTAATAAAGAAACGTCCTCCCAATCTGAAGTGGGAGGACGTTTCTTATTGCACTGTAAGTCTTGTTACAAGGGCCTCCAGCTCTGCCTTTGTCTGCGCAGTATTTTTTGTACTCGTAAACGTATAATCGACACTTCCATCAGCACTGGACCATACCAGCTGGACTTTAAGATCTCCGTGATGAGGCCCAAAAACTGTGTAAACCGCCTCAACTCCGTTGATGTTCAAATTCTCATCTTGGTCGCCAGGCAGCTGGGCCAAAGTCAACCCTTCCGGTAGCGTGTATGCAGGTGCAGATCTTAAATTCACCCTCTCTCCATTTCGTAGATAGGTGATAGAAGTTTCTGTATTGCTCCACTTCAAGCTTTGCGAAATCACCTTTTTGCCAGCAGCTTGGGCTTTAGCTTTTAACTGATCCCTGAGAGTCTTATACTCTGAGCTAAAAAACATTGGAATCACTGGATTTAAAACGACATCCTGCAACTTATAATCCTCTGGTAGAGAAGTGGGTATCAGGAGTGACTTCCCGCTTAAGGAAAAAAACTTCTGCGCCGCTTCGTTTACAGAACTGAATCTATATGGCATATAGCTTATACTCAAGGTTTCATATGGATTAGATTTCTTATCATTTACATACAGAACCTTAAGTTCGCCTGCTTGTAAGGGAACCGTATTTTCTTTGGCAATCAAAGCTTCAATCGTTGAAGATACGGGCGTATTCTGCTCAACGGGTGCGGTAGCTTTACTTTTATTATTACTCCCCGCAGGCACTGCGCCTGCTGTTCCACTCACCGCACTCATCAATACTAATAAGCTTAAGGCTGTAATCGCCGCGCTTTCCTTAATCATCATTATGATATCCTCCTTAACCCCTTGGTTATTTGATTATGGTTTTAGCTACCGCCAACATTTCATTTGTCGCCAGCGTACTGGCCCGATTGTCTGAAAGGGTATATTGTATCGTGCCTGAGTTATCCAGCCACACTAGCTTTGTGTTAAAGCTCGCGTCTTTAGCGGAATCAGTTGTAAGTACTACTTTCCTGCCGTTGACCGTTAATTCTTTCTTAGTTTCCGAAGCTCGTACAAAAGGTACCGCTCCTTCCGGAAGTTTGGCGGGCGGCGACCCAGTTACAATGCTAAAATTAGCTTTTCCTTTGGCATACAGCTGCATAGACAAATTCGTCTGGTTCCAGCTGATGATTTTACTAAACAACTGTTTATTAGAATTACCAGCAGCTGCTGCTGCTTTCAATTCCTGCTCTAGTTGCAAGTACAGCTCTGAATCATTAGCTACAGCCGGTGGATAGATGATGGCTGTCGCCAGAGTGAAGCCTTTGGGAAGATTTCCGGGCTGCGGAGAAGACGGACCCTTTAGCGCTTTAAACTTAGCTGCAAAGGATTTATAGTCTTTAAAAACAAACCCTTTACCAGAGAAGCTGATCGTATCCTGTGGATTGGAGACTTTATCCCGTACGTAGTAGGCCAAAAGCGAACCTTCATTCACTCCAGCTACGAGTGCCTGCAATTCCTTTTGAGTCTTCTGATCAGTTTGTGATGCAGCCTGCTGTCCTGATGCCACCGCAATTGTAAGGGACAAGCCAGGTACATCCTCACCCCCGGCCACTCCTGTTCCCAGCAAGATTGCTGCAGAGAGTGCGATCAGTGTTTTTTTGAAATCATAATGAAGCTTCAATTTCTAACATCCTCTCCTTCAAAATGGTAATGTATTTTCACCACTTTTTTTAACTACACTTCTATAACAATCCATCATTAGAAAAAGGGACATTTTCTCACAAAAAAAGAGGTCGTCCCAAGCAACTATTTCATGACTTTGGGGACAGCCTCTTTTTTGTTCTTAACATTACAAGTGACGCACCAAGTGATGCAATAAGTAAAGCTCTTATAGAATAATTGGGGGATTTCTCCCTAAAATTCAGAGATTTCTGTTCATCGGACTTATAATTAGGGAAAACTTCCCTGAAATTCAGCCAATTCGGCAACGAATAAAGAAATTCCCATGATTATTAGGGAGGAATTCCCTGATTTCGTTCATTTAGAGCAAATAGCGGCTATTTTCAGGGAGTTTTTCCCTAATTAGTTTAAAGCACTCTATACATTGCACAAACACAGAACGTAACGCCCATAGTCCACCGTCACATATACCACTAATTCCACAAGATCATCTACTGCAAGCCGCATGAAAATCACACATAGCACATCGCCCACCGCCCCAATCAGTAGCATAGAACACTACGCGTGGCATATCGTCACATGGCACAGTAATATCCATTACTTTTCCTATTCCATAAAAAAAGCTGCCTCCCAAGTAGAATTCACTACTTTTGAGACAGCTTCTCATAATGTACAGTTAGAACAGTAGCTAGTGAATAAAACTGGTGGCAATCTTTTGCCATTGCTCACGAGTCAGTTTACTCTCCTGCTTGTCGCTTAGAGAAAAAACCATCTGGGTGACTTCATCATACCAATACAATCGATTCTGAGAAGACCAAGCTTTCTTCCCTTTTCCAGTACCCGCCGCGATAAAAACTGCCTCTTTCCCCGTGCCTGTCACAGACCATTTTTCAGCAGTCTGGCCTTCCAAGATAGACACTTGCATGGTATAACCCCTAAAGGCACTCTGCCTTAAGGATAGTGTTATTCTTTCATGTCCCTTGTGGTAGGTAACTTCAGCATTATCTATGGAATTTACAGCTATCTTCTCCATAAACAACTTTTGGCCAGTTTTATCGGTTGTAGCCTTTTTTTGAAATTGTTCAAGGATTTCTTCATATTCTGTGTCTAGCGACCTGTATAGGGGAGCTGCATTAAAAGTTCCTTGCTCGAATTCATAACCATCAGCTAACGAGGAAGGCAACCCTGGCCAGAAATCGCCAACATTTTTTAATTCTTTTACGAAGTCTTGATATTTCGAATACACCGGCGAAATAAAAGCAAACTGCAATTGATTTCCATAGCCTAACCCTAACTCCAGCTTATTTAATTCAGCATCCTTCACATAATAAGCAGCCATTTCCCCGGTGTTTAAACGAGCAAGCACTTGCTCTTTATAAGTCATAGATAAGCTCTGATACTTCTCTATCGCAGGCGAGGTTGTCGGATCAGGCGTATTATTATGCACCGTCTTCACAACAGCCTTCCCTCCGCTGTTCACTAGTGTAATAATACCACCTTGGGGTTTTGTGATATCAATTGTAAACTGGCTACCTTGTTCCGATAACTTTCCATGTTCAGACAGCTGCAGAGCACCCAACCCGATAATCCCCAGCAATACAGCCGCGGAGACTCCAGTGAGCACTCTTTTTCTAAACCTAGACGGGTGTTGGGGCATCTCCTTTTGCTTCTGCATAATAGGATCTTCCGGTTCTGGGAACGGCTTCAGCTCGCTAACCATGCTCGTCCTTTCACCGTCAATCCTATTCTGTTGTTCATGAATTGCTCTTACCCGCTTCATAACAGCTGCTTTTACATCCAGCTCTTCGCAGCTCCCTACCGCATCCATTTTCTTGATCATTTTCTCTTCAACAAAGCCTCGTTGCCGCACCATTCCGTTCCCCCTTTCTGAGCATTCAGCATTTTGCCAAGCTTCGTAATCGTTCGCCTGTATTTCTTCTTCACAGCATCAGTATTCTTATCCAGAATCTCCGCAATCTCCGGGAAGCTCTGTTCCTCAAAGATTCTAAGTACTAACAGGTTTCGCTCCTCTGTCTTCAGCTTCGCGAGGGCTAAAGTCAGATGTTCGTTAAATATGTAACGGTCCATCAACTGTTCCGGGCTTTCTGCAGGCGGATCTGGTTGATAAAGCGCCATAAACTTTATATGGCTTTGACGTTTGCGGATTAGACTAAGGCAATGATGGTAGGCAATTTTATATAGCCATGAAGAGAAGCTCGCGGTAGGGCGGTATGTGCCTATATGCTGATATGCCTTTACCAGAATATCCTGTACTGCATCCTCAGCTTCAGTACGGCTCCCAAGCAGCCGACAGCAATAGCGGTAAATCGGCTTTTGAAAAGCCTCGACGACCAAGGCATAAGACTCAACCTCGCCTGCCTGTACCCGAACAACGGTGTGCTCGATCCCGTCCAAAATCAGCAAACTCCCCTTTCTAATAATCGTATATCTTTATAAGTCTTATGATCATCCAAAAGGGACACTTTGGGAATATTTTTTTCATGAAAAGGAGCAGACTGACACATAATACCTTCATTCCTATCACAGAAAGGAGTTTCCCGATGCCGGCAGCGATCAAAGGTACAATTACCATAGACGGAGAAGAAATCATCATCACTAATCCAGAGAAGCTGCTGTGGCCTGAATGTGGCATTACAAAACGGATTTATCTGCAAAAGCTCGCTGCACTCTCTCCCTATCTGCTGCGTTATTGCCGGGACCGGCTGCTTACCGTCATTCGTTATCCGCACGGCATCTCTGGAATGTCCTTTTATCAGAAAAATGCGCCTGATCCTCTTCCGGCCTTTGTCCAAACCGCTGTACACGAGAATATTAACTATATCAAGCTGCAAGGCTTACCTGAGCTGATCTGGCTGGGGAATCTGGCTGCTTTGGAATTTCACCCTTCCCTGCATTATGTAGGCAGCGAGCTGCCCTGTGAATGGATGATTGATCTTGATCCTTCACTTGAAATCGAACCTCGTATCATGGAAGCAACTGCGATCGTTGGGGCGGTTTTAACCTCCCTTGGCCTCTCCTCTGTACCCAAAACCTCTGGTGCTACCGGGGTGCAGATCATCGTCCCTATCGAGACTGGTGTTACTTTTGATGGATTGCGGAAAATCGGGCATTTTGTGGGTCGTTATGTCACCGAAAAGCATCCCAACCTGTTCACCCTGGAACGTCTAAAAAAGAATCGCGGAGATAAAATCTATTTCGACTACCTCCAGCATTATAGCGGCAAAACATTAGCTGCACCTTACACACCGCGTGCAAGACCGCTTGCTACAGTTTCTACACCCTTGCTCTGGGAGGAGGTTCAGCAAAATGTATCTCCCTCTAATTTTCATCTGCTTAATATCGAGGAACGCCTTCAGCGTATGGGAGATCTTTTAGAGAAAGTGCCACCACAGCCTGTTGAACAGCTCATCGCAAAGCTCCCATAAAGGAGCAATCCCATAGAAAAAAGACCCCAAAAACAGCAATAAGCCCGCAGCATCAACTACATGCTACGAGCTTATTTGGCGTCCCACTCAAGGACAGAAGGTATACTATATAAGAATACGGCATGCCGAGCTTTGTTCACCGTATTTATTGCTTTTTTATCCGTAAAAATACCTTCTTTCAGTTAATGATACTTAAGAGCTACGCTAGTGGATGGATTTCTTCTTGAAGCGGCCACCTTTAACATCATGGATGTTACCTATTGCGATGAATGCATCAGAATCCCAATCTTCAACAATGGTTTTAAGCTTAGCTTCTTCCAGACGGGTGATAACTACAAAGATCACTTTCTTGTTCTCACCGGAAAATCCGCCTTCTCCATCTAAATAAGTAACACCACGTCCGAGACGCTCTGTCAGAGCTTCCCCAATATCCCGGAATTTATCGCTGATAATCCATACTGATTTCGATTGATCCAGACCCTCAAGGGTAATGTCAATAACCTTAAATGCAATATAATAAGCAATCAGGGAGAACATCGCGTTATTCCAACCGAACACAAATCCAGCTCCGGACAAGATGAACAGGTTGAAGAACATAACTACTTCACCTACAGAGAAGGGAAGCTTCTTAGCCACTAAAATCGCAACAATTTCTGTACCGTCTAGAGATCCCCCGAAACGTACAACCAACCCAACACCTACACCTAGTATGATACCGCCAAACACGGCAGCAAGCATCGGTTCAACTGTAAAGGCCTCTACATGATGCAGCATTGAAGTGCCGATAGACATAAGTAAAATCGCATATAAGGTAGATAAGGCAAATGTCTTACCGATTTGCTTATAACCGATTAACAGGAACGGAAGATTGAGCAGTGTCAATAAAATACCCAGAGGAATGTCGAATAAATGTGATAAAATAATGGAGATACCGGTAATCCCGCCATCAATCATTTGATTAGGTACTAGGAATATCTCAAGTGCAACAGCCATCATGGCGGCCCCAATGGATAACATAACCATACGCTGCGCGAACTTAGCCATTTTATGGGCACCGGTCTTCTGCAGTTTGTTCTGCTCCTCTTTGGTAAACATTTGTGGACTCACATTCATAGAACTCCCCCTACAATTTAACAATATAGTTTTGAAACATTCGGAAGTATAATTACAATCTATACTTTCTTACATTTCTTCTTATACAATTATTATATCACAAAATATGCTCTAATAATGAATGGAACACGTACTATCCTTCGAAAAATTCAGATTTAGTCCTCTTTCCGGTCATAACAGCGGTGATAACAACTGACATAGCCCTTCACCGAGTTTGACAATTCTCCCTCTCTCCTTAAATTTTACAGGATCAATGAATTCACTATGCTTTTGATCCTTTTCAAACCCCGCGACTAGCACTGCTATCGTCTCAGGATGCAGCAAAACCGCTGTCATTTCGAAATTAGAATAGAAGCTGCGCATATCCAGATTCGCACTTCCCACCGTACCCAGCAGATCATCCACAATCATGACTTTGGCATGCATAAATCCTTTGGTGTAGCGATAGAACTTCACGCCTGCATCTTGTAAATTCTCCAGATAAGACAAAGAAGCATGATAAACGAGCTTATTATCAGGCTTCGCCGGAATGATGATTCTAACATCCACTCCACGAAGGACTGCACTCTTCAAAGCACGACAAATCGCAGGGTCCGGAATAAAATACGGTGAAGTAATCCAGATCCGTTCCCTAGCAGAGCAAAAAGCGGCAAAATACATCTCCTGAGAAGCATCGATCGCAGCATCCGGTCCACTTCCTACAATCTGCACGGCTTCTTGCTCCTTACAAAAATGCTCAGGGAACAAACGAGGATGACTCATACCTTCACCAGAGGCCAGTCTCCAATCCTTCAGGAAGACATACTGAATATAATAAACAGAATCTCCTTCTAGACGCAGATGAGTATCGCGCCAGTAACCCATCTTGGCGTCCTTTCCTAAATAATCATCCCCGATATTCATTCCACCCGTAAAACCAATCAATCCATCCACCACTAGGATCTTCCGATGATTGCGGAAATTAAAACGACGATCCAGTAAAGAACTAACCGGAGGTAAAAAAAAGTGGAACTCCACCCCGGCATTTCTCATGGTTTGAATAAACCTACGGCTTAATCGATGACTGCCCAGTCCATCACAAAGCAAACGCACCTTAACTCCCTGCCGCGCCTTTCGAATCATAACGTCCTGAAATTGCTCTCCGATCTCATCATCACGATAAATATAAAATTGCATGTGGATATGTTCTTTTGCCTCTTCCATGGCTTTCAGCATTGCGTCGTACGCTTCTCTCGCAGTTGACAGTACTCTGCTTTTGTTATGGCCTGTAATAGGCCCTTCCGAGAGCTTTGCAAGCAAAACCAATAAACCTTCGTTATTCTCAAACTGAGCGTTTCCAGTATCCGACGCTT
Source organism: Paenibacillus sp. FSL L8-0333 (assembly GCF_037965665.1). NCBI lineage: Bacteria > Bacillati > Bacillota > Bacilli > Caryophanales > Paenibacillaceae > Paenibacillus > Paenibacillus sp. FSL L8-0333. The sequence continues at coordinate 1,146,475 of NZ_CP150186.1, read as the reverse complement.
GTTTTACTACCTTAATCTTGCCAGTGACATACGAACGAATTTCCCGGAAGAGCGAAGTACATCTTTTGTTCAATTTTCTATTCTGTCTGTAGTCACGACCTAGAAAATAATAGAATGCCAGACCAAGCGGTGGACAACAGAAGGAAATAAACAACCATGCTATAGCCCTTTGCGGGCGGCGGTACTCCAGAAATACAATCAATGCAATCTGTATGATAAAAAGAATTAGAATTATCGCAAAAATCTTCAATTCTCTACCCCCTCAATTAATAAAAACAGATGCAATAGACTCTCTGCGATGACTCTAGTACAGGTTTTGCCGTAACTCTCCTTCTTTATTCAAACAAACCGTTGTCATGTTCCTGAAAGATATGGAATACATAGAGTAGTAGGACAATTCGGATGAGCCTAATGGAAGAAAAGTCGTTAGCCTCAGGTATCGCAAGCGGCTGCCATAAGCCGCAGAAAGGAGAAGCCATGAAGAGTCAGCCAGATCATAAACGGATTACGCTGCTTGTCGTAAGGGATGCCGGACGTCCAGTCAAACAGCTACACATCTCCAAACCGCTAGCGTTCGCTTTGCCGGCAGCAGCAGCCCTCTCTATCTCCAGTCTGGTCACCTCTATGCATTTCCATGCCTCTCAGTCCATCTCACAGCTAGAAGCCGAGGCAGCCGCACTATCGCTAACCAATCTCCGCATGGAAATGAAGGTCGCCGACAAGGATAAAGATTTAACCCAGCTTCGTAGCCAGGTCAGCGAACTTTCGGAAGAGGCAGATAACATTAAAGACAAGCTGAAGAGTGTAAATGCACTGGAACAGGAGCTGCAAGCATTGATTAACAAAAGCAAAGGTGCTGCTGCCGCTACAGACACGAATGAATCCCAACCGGAGAAATCCGCAACAGAAAAATCAAAAGCTGGATCGGCCACTTCAAATTCAACATTAGGTTTATCGAGCCGTCTTTCTTCTCCTGTTCCTAAAGAGACCTCCTTTAAGCAGAGTACTGAAGAGAACTCATCTTCCACTTCTCTATCCGCCATAAGTTTCCGCTTTGGAGCCATTACTGCAGCCCTTCCAAAAACACTCACCCCACAGGTTGGTGGAGAATACATCGCGGTGTATCAGAACGACGCTACAAGCTTGGTGGAAGAAACTAAGGATGACTTTGAGGAGATTCACGGAATGCTTGATGAAATGGTGGAAAGTATTACACAGACAATCACACAGGCAGAGCATGAGAATAACGTACAAGCAAATCTGCAAGCTCAAAAGGCCCGTGCAGAAAAGGCTAGACTTAACGCAGTACCGCTTTGGCCTACCGAGTCCAAAGTTATTTCTTCAAGCTTCGGCTACCGCTCAGATCCATTCAAAGGTTTGTCTGCTTTCCATTCCGGTGTCGATATTGCCGGGAACATCGGTGATCCTGTATATGCTGCCTTAGATGGCGAGGTTATTACTGCGGAACAAATGGGCGCACGCGGAAAATACATCGTGCTTAAGCATTCAAACGGGTTGGAAACCTGGTACATGCATTTGAACGGAATGAACGTATCTGCCGGAGACAAGGTTAGCAAGGGGCAAAAAATCGGCTTGCTTGGAAGCACTGGCCGAAGCACAGGTCCTCACCTTCATTTTCAGGTTGTGAAGCAGAATAAAACTGTCAACCCTTTGGCGTATGTCAAACCCTAAGGATTCATTCAATTTATATAATAGGAGGAATTTATAAATGTGGAACAAACGGCAGCAGCGTGTCCCCTTTAAATCTACCGATTCCCTAATAGGGCATGGAGGAACACTGGAGGGCAAGGTGCAATGCGATACAAACCTGCGGATTGAGGGTACCTTTAGCGGTGAGATTATTTGCAGTGGTGTCGTGACTGTAGGAGAAGAAGGAACAGTGCGCTCCAGTATTAAAGCGGAGGAAATCGTGATTGCCGGCAAAGTATACGGGGATGTTACCGCAGACCGCAGACTCATTATGACCGGAACCGGGGAGTTACATGGCAATATTTCAGCAGGAGCACTTAGCATTATGGAAGGCAGCCTCCTGAATGGCTCCATTGCCATGCAAGAACAGCCCACCTCTGAAAAAGCAGGTGAGCCCAAAAGTAATATGAAAAAGGACAAGGCAGCCAAGCGCTCCTCCAAAGCACAAGGAACACTCGAAGCCGGCTAGACTTATTTCTATGAGGCAACGTCCCTTTTACGGAAGACAATCCAGGAAATGGCCAGGAATAGGATATAGTACACCGCTAGTACAGCTATGGAGAAGCCAAGTGTAGAGCCCCCCGGACCCGTATCCGACAATAGGTAGCCTCTTAGATCCATATGTGTGAAGATCAAGTATTGGGCCCATTCAAACCGTTCTGGACTAAAAATAACCGTAAAAATACTCTTGGCAAACATAATAAATAAGGATAATCCAATAGCCAGTCCACTTGCGCGGAATACGCTAGATACCATGAAAGCCAGAGCAGCGGTCAGGAAAAGCTCAATGTAACGACATAGGAGATCTAGGAAGGAATATTCCGCTGGGCTCCAAGCCGTAATGGATGACATCGTATCTCCCGAAGATGAGGAGAAGATTAACGAAGCAGCAAAGCCAAAAGCAATCAATACTGCGGTGCTAAGCAAACTGAATAACACCATGGAAATATATTTCGAGAGCAGGATCTTGGAGCGACTCCACGGGCGAATCAGCAACAGCTTGATGGTTCCCCAGGTAAATTCGCCCGCTACGGAGTCAGAAGCCACTACAACGGTAAATATTGTATTCAAGAAGAACGCAATACTCACCGTCATCTGAAAGTTGTCCCAAAGCCCCATAAGCGATGAATCGCCTTCGCTTGTGAAATAAATAAGCGCAGGAAGCAGCACGCTCATCACTGCAAGAATAAGCAGCATAATCCATGTGCGGACACGGCTGTATATTTTGATATTCTCATTATGTATGAGAGCTGTAAATTCACCCAATTCCTTCACCTCCTGTAACCTCTAAGAATTGATCCTCCAGCGTACGGGCAAGGGCTCTGATGCTATACACCTTAATCCCACCTGCCACTAGCTTGGCATTTAATTCTGCGATCTCCTCACGCTCTGCCTCAAGCACAAGTCCCCCACTCTTAAATACTCCACGTCCAATGAGGGCTAGAGCAGCTTCAGCATTATCAACCTCGAACAAGGTTTCTCCCAGAGGCATTGCAGTATTGCCTACCCCTTTCAGCTGCTTCACATCCACCAGTCGTCCATTTTGGATAATCGCCACGCTGTCACACATGAGCTCCATCTCGGAAAGTAAATGACTGGAGACGAATACAGTTGTTCCTTCTTCCTGACATAAACGTCGTAAATAGTCTCTAAGCTCGCGTATCCCTTGTGGATCCAGGCCGTTGGTTGGCTCATCTAGAATCAGCAGCTTGGGTCTGTGCAGCAGTGCCTGAGCCACTCCCAGCCTCTGACGCATTCCCAGTGAATAGGTCTTAACTTTGTCATGAATTCTTTGACCTAGTCCAACTAGCTCGACGACCTCGTCTATCCGTTGCTTCGTTACCCCTGGCACCATCCGTGCATATTGGCGCAGATTCTGATAACCGGATAGGAACTTGTACATCTCAGGATTTTCTACAATGGCCCCTATATTTGCGATAGCCTCTTCAAAATGGTTTTTAATACTACGGCCACAGATCAAGATGTCTCCACGACTAATGGAAATCAACCCCACCATCATCCGTATTGTAGTAGTCTTACCTGCTCCGTTGGGCCCCAAAAAACCGAAGATTTGTCCAGGCGGGATGTCCAGCGTTAAATCGCTCACCAGCGTTTTCGAGCCGATTTTTTTGGTGACTCCCTGCAGGCGGGCAACAGGCTCCATCAATATTTCTGTATTCGACATAGTCTCACTTCCTTTCATCTATAACCTAGTTTACCACATATACCCTTTTTTCCGAAAATCACTAGAGGATACGAGTCTGCCATCTAAAAAAAGGAACCTGACTTCTCCGGCATTAGGAAGAGTCAGGTTCCCTTATTCATTTAGTTCCTATTTCATTCAGGTACAGCAGTTTAGCCGCCAACACGGGCAAGCTCGCGCATATTCGCTTCAAATGCAGCCATCAACGCAGCTTCTCCGGTCAACCCGGTTTGTTCTACCTTACGAATTTGCTCCATCATCCGTTTGTAATCCTTCGGAATGACACGAACGAAGTTCGGCAAGCTATCTGCCCACTGATCCAGTACCCGTGCGCCAGCCGCACTACCTGTAAGCTCGGTATGCCGGATAATCAGCTCACGCAGCTCTTCGATCTCCTCAGACTCTTCCACTCTCTCGAGCAGTACCATTTCGAGATTGCAGCGGCCGATGAAGGTTCTATCCGGGTCGTAGACATAAGCGATACCGCCTGACATCCCTGCCGCAAAGTTACGGCCAGTTTCACCAAGGACAACCACTCGGCCTCCAGTCATGTATTCACAGCCGTGGTCACCCACGCCTTCTACAACAACCTTCGCTCCGGAGTTACGGACGGCAAATCGTTCACCAGCGATACCGTTGATATAAGCTTCTCCACCTGTTGCACCGTAGAATGCAGTATTTCCGATAATGATATTGTCCTCAGCAGCAAAGGTAGCTTTCGGAGATGGCTTGATAATAATCTTACCACCTGACAATCCTTTACCTACATAGTCATTGGAATCTCCTTCCACCGTAAGTGTGATCCCCTTAGGCACGAATGCACCCAAGCTTTGACCAGCAGAACCGGTGAAATGAAACCGAATCGTATCATCTGGCAAACCTGCGGCCCCATACTTGCGGGTCAGCTCGCTGCCAAGGATAGTTCCGACGGCACGATTAACGTTCGTGATTGGCAGTGATGCCTCAACAGCCGTACCCGATTCCAATGCAGGTGCTGCCAGGTCGAGCAGCTGCGAGACATCCAGTGTCTCTTCCAGACCATGATTCTGGTATTTACTGCGGAAGCGTGTGCTTCCTTCCGGTAATTCCGGTGTATGCAGCAGGCTGCTCAAATCTATGCCTTTCTTCTTCCAATGCTTCGACGCCTGAGTTGCGTCTAGGCAATCGGTACGGCCTACCATCTCTTCAATTGTACGGAAGCCGAGACTTGCCATAATTTCACGTAGATCCTGTGCCACGAAGGTCATAAAGTTAACTACATGCTGCGGATCCCCAGTAAAGTTCTTACGAAGATCCGGATTCTGGGTAGCTACACCAACCGGACAAGTATCCATTTGGCAGACACGCATCATAATACAGCCAACAGATACTAGCGGAGCAGTAGCAAATCCATACTCTTCGGCCCCAAGCAATACAGCTACAGCCAGATCGCGGCCGCTTAACATTTTACCATCTGTTTCTAGAACAACACGGTCACGCAGATTGTTGAGCATCAATGTCTGATGGGTTTCAGCCAAGCCAAGCTCCCACGGAAGACCCGCATGACGAATGGAGTTCATCGGCGATGCCCCTGTACCTCCATCATAGCCACTAACCAAGATAATATCAGCGCGCCCTTTGGCTACACCAGCAGCAATCGTACCCACTCCAACTTCCGATACGAGCTTAACATTAATGTTTGCACGTGGATTTGCATTCTTCAGATCATAGATCAGCTCTGCCAAATCCTCGATTGAGTAAATATCATGATGCGGTGGAGGTGAGATCAGACCGACACCTGCTGTTGAGCCACGTACTTCAGCGACCCAAGGATAAACTTTACGTCCTGGAAGCTGTCCACCTTCCCCTGGTTTAGCGCCCTGAGCCATTTTAATCTGGATCTCATCAGCGTTAACTAGGTAGTTCGAGGTAACACCAAAACGTCCGGAAGCTACTTGTTTAATCGCACTGCGGCGTGAATCACCATTGCTATCCGGAATATAGCGAGCTGGATCTTCGCCGCCTTCCCCCGTATTACTCTTGCCACCGATACGGTTCATCGCAATGGCCAGTGTCTCATGTGCTTCCTTACTAATGGAACCAAAGGACATTGCACCCGTCTTAAACCGTTTCATAATAGACGATGCCGGTTCTACTTCTTCCAGTGGAATCGGTTCATAGGCTGACTTGAATTGCAACAAGGAACGAAGCGTCAATTGCTTCTCGCTTTCTCCTTGAACAAGGGCAGCATATTTCTTGTACATATCATAATTCCCACTACGCACAGAGTGCTGAAGCAGATGAATGGTCTGTGGATTGAAAAGATGCTCTTCCCCATCATTACGCCATTGATAATCGCCACCGGAATCAAGCACCTTATCATTTCCGTCTTTTTCTGTAAAAGCACGGTTATGATGGATAAGTGCCTCAGTTGCCACTTCCTCCAGGCCAATACCGCCAATCCGGGAAGGTGTCCAAGTAAAGTAGCGATCCACGAACTCAGAGTTCAGACCCACAGCTTCAAAAATCTGCGCACCGCGGTAAGATTGAATCGTCGAAATTCCCATTTTGGAAAGAATCTTAACTACGCTCTTAGTCGCAGCTTTAATATAGTTCTTCACTGCTTTTTCATGCGAGATTCCCCGCAATAAGCCTTGGCCGATCATATCATCCAAGCTTTCAAAAGCCAGATAAGGATTTACTGCGCTCACCCCATAACCGAGCAGCAGCGCATAATGATGGACTTCACGTGGTTCACCGGATTCCAGCAAAATACTTACTTTCGTCCGTGTTCCTTGGCGGATCAAATGGTGATGCAGACTCGATACCGCAAGCAGCGCTGGAATCGCAGCATTCTCACTGTCCACACCGCGGTCAGTCAGAATCAGAATGTTATGCCCTTTAGCCATAACACGGTCAGCAGCCTCGTTCATGCGCTCAAGCGCGATGCGTAATCCTTCTGCCCCAAGCTCAGCCGGGAAAAGAATTGGAATAGACATCGATTTGAAGCCTGCACGGCGAACATGGCGAATCTTAGCAAAATCTTCGTTCGAAAGAATTGGCGTTTGCAGCGAGATCTGGCGGCAGCTTTCCGGTTCCGGTTTAAGCAAATTACGCTCTGGTCCAATCGTAGTCGTTGTGGATGTAACCAGCTCTTCACGAATGGCATCGATGGGTGGATTCGTTACCTGAGCAAACATTTGTTTGAAATAGTTATAGAGACGTTGCGGGCGGTCCGAAAATACAGCGAGTGGAGCATCATAACCCATGGAACCGACAGCTTCAGCACCAGTAGATGCCATTGGCTCAAGCACCTTGCGCAAGTCTTCAAAAGTATAGCCAAAAGCCTGCTGTAGCTGTTGTACATTGTCATGCTTAGGATTTGGCAGTTCAGGCGCATCCGGAAGCTCATCAAGACTGATCAAATGCTCATCCAGCCACTGGCGATAAGGCTTCTCAGAGGCGATAGCCGATTTAACTTCCTCATCTGAGATAATGCGGCCTTCCTTCGTATCCACAAGCAGCATGCGTCCAGGTTTCAGGCGGTCTTTATATAAGATGTCCTCTGCTGGAATGTCCAGTACACCGGCTTCTGAGGATAAAATAATCATATCGTCTTTCGTTACATAATAACGAGCAGGACGCAGACCGTTACGGTCCAGAATAGCGCCGATTTGTATCCCATCGGTAAAGCCCATTGCAGCAGGCCCGTCCCATGGCTCCATTAGAGTACTGTGATATTCATAAAATGCTTTTTTATCAGCATCCATACTATCATGATTGCTCCATGGTTCAGGAACCATCATCATGGCTACCTGTGGCAGGGAGCGTCCGCTCAAATAGAGAAACTCAAAGGTGTTATCGAACATTGCAGTGTCCGATCCATCCGGGTTAATAACAGGCTTGATCTTGTTCAGATCTTCACCAAACACTTCGCTCTTGAACAATGACTGGCGTGCATGCATCCAGTTCACATTACCACGCAAGGTGTTGATCTCACCGTTGTGGATCATAAAACGGTAGGGATGCGCACGTTCCCAGCTTGGGAAGGTGTTCGTGCTGAAACGGGAGTGAACTAACGCGATCGCTGATTCCAGCTCTTCGTTCTGCAAATCCAGGTAGAATTGTCCGACTTGTTCTGTAGTCAGCATGCCCTTGTATACAATCTTACGGCACGACAAGCTTGGTATATAGAAGGATTCAGCCTCTTCTACACCACCGTAACGAATGGCAAGCTCCGCACGTTTGCGGATAACATAAAGCTTACGTTCAAAAGACAATTCATTCGTGACCGAAGCCGAGCGGCCGATAAACACTTGACGCACAAAAGGCTTAGCAGCTTTCGCTGTCTTGCCAAGCATTTCATCATAGGTAGGTACATCACGATAGCCGAGTACTATTTGACCTTCTTCAGCAATAATATTGCTTAAGAGGGCTTCATGCTGCGCCCGAACTTCTTCGTTATGAGATAAAAAGATCATGCCCACGCCATAATGGCCTTGTTCCGGCAAAGTAAAGCCTAGCTTCTGAGCTTCACTTGCAAAGAAACGGTGCGGAATTTGAAGCATGATACCTGCTCCGTCACCAGAGTTGGGTTCGCTACCTTGGCCTCCCCGATGCTCCATATTAAAGAGCATTGTCAAAGCATTACTTACGATATTGTGAGACGGTGTGCCTTTAATATGAGCTACAAATCCCATGCCGCAAGCATCTTTTTCGAACTGGGGATCATACAGGCCCTGTTTTACGGGCAGTTCAGTGTGTTTCATCGAACGCAACCTTTCTATTATAAAGTATGCAATGTCTTAGGAAAATTTTTCACATGAAAATCTTAATAATTATTCAATCCAGATTAGTGCTATTATTTTATCACCGAGGTAACATCAGCGCAATTTAAACTTTTTTATGATGCTGATTAACATTTGTTTTTGCATCACAGCTTTAGTGAGTAAAAGTTTAAAAAAACTTCACGATGCATAATTATACATAAATAACGCATAAGTGCATATGCAATGAAAGCGTTACAAGATTTTTCATCCCTTCTAATATGTTTGCAAGAAAAAGGGGTTTTATGATTTTAAATCAAAAAAAGCGTCTCCCGGAGGAGACGCTTTTTTATACTTTTTTTTCAAAAAATCTATCAGTTTATACAGTCAAAACTTGTTCACTTTTCACTCCAACTTCATTCTCACGGCTACGAGTCATGAAGTAAGCGAAGGTAAGAGCAAGGAATCCAAGACCAAAGATTGCCAGGATACCTACATCTCCCCACATTGCACTGAAGTCACCTGTAGAAATTACTGCTTTAAGACCACTAACTGTGTAAGTCATTGGAAGCAGTGGATTAAAGAATTTCATCCAGTCAGGGATCAATTCAAGTGGGAATGTTCCGGCACTAGTTGTTAATTGGAAAATAAGAATAACGATAACAACGAAACGTCCCGGTTGATCCATCCAAGTAACAATCGCTTGAACTACCCATGTGTAAACTAAACTTGTTAAGAATGTAAATACGAAGAATAGCGGTTTACTTTGTACTTCCAATCCAAGTCCATACAATACAACCACAGCAGCCAGCATAGACTGGATAAAGCTCATGATTGTGAAAGTAAGCGTACGGCTAATGAAACGGTTCATACGGCTAGCACCAAGGACAGCCGAATCACGCATTGGAATAACAATTGTTGAAATCAAAGCACCTACAAACAATCCAAGGGATAGGAAGTAAGGAGCAAAACCTGTACCATAGTTCGGAACATGATTCACAACTTGATCCTCAACCACCACTGGTTGTGCGAACATTTCCATCATTGCATCTGTTTTGTTCACACTGCCTGTTTTTTCAGCAGCATCGCCAAGCTTAGTTGCCAGTTCTGTTGATCCAGATTTCAGATCATCCATACCATCTTTCAGCTCGCCTGCGCCATCAGCCAGTTTTTTCGAACCATCTGCTACAGCACTGATACCGGAACCTAGTTCGCCTACACCGCTTAACAGTTTTGTAGTACCATCGCCAAGCGCTTTACCGCCTTCAGCCAGCTTGCTGCCTCCAGCTGCAGCTTCTTTAAGCTTCGCACCAAATTGTTGCATCCCTGCATTCAGCTTATCTCCACCGGTTACAAGTGCAGATGCGCCTTGTGCCAGTTTTTGTTGTCCTGTCAAAAGCTGTGTGCTACCAGCATTTAATTGCTGTGCTCCATCATGCAACTGAGTTACACCAGCAGCTAACTGCTGTGAACCCGAGTGCAATTGAGTTGCACCTTGTGCCAGCTGCTCTTGCCCACTGTGGAGTGCAGTAGCACCCTGTGCCAGCTGCTCTTGACTTTGTTGCAGTTGCTCACTGCCTTGTGCCACAGCTGCACTGGCTGCCAGCAGCTTCTGTACCGCTGGATTTTGTGCCAGCTCAGGACTAGCCTGTGCCAATTGCTCCAATCCTTGAGCTACCGCTTTAGCACCCTCAGTTACCTTCGTGCTGCCTGCGGCGGAAGCTTGCAAACCTGCTTCCAGTTTCGCGCTGCCATCTACGGAAGAAGTTAAGCCTGCTTCCAGCTTCGCGCTGCCATCAACTAAAGATTGTGTTCCTGCTTGTAGTTTAGAAGTACCATCCACAGCAGACTGCGTTCCCGCCTGAAGCTGTGTTGCACCTGTTACAGCTTGTTTCAAGCCGTCACTAAGTTGTTTACTGCCGGCAGCACTCTGTGCAACACCGTCTTGAAGCTGCGTATGTGCAGTAGACAGTTGTTGCAATCCGCTTGCCAACGTGGTTGATCCTGTTTTAAGTGCCGTAGCACCTGCATTCAAATCAGTCACGCCTTGTGTAAGGGGTTCTACACCATTTTGAAGTTTACCTGTACCATCTGTCAGTACAAGTAGATTATCTTTCAGCTTCAAGGCTCCGTCATCTAGCTTACCAGCGCCATCAGCGATCTTGGAGGCTCCATCTCCTGCTTCGCCCAATCCATCAGATACTTCTGTAATCTGATTGAATACAGACTCTACATAAGCTTCAGTTACTTTAGCAGATACTTTATTTTTAATTTCTGCTACAGCCGTACCACCGATTTGACCAGCCAAGAAGTTGTAACCTTCATTTGGCTCATAAATAATTTTTGCCGGCTGTGGTTCATCATCCATAAGAGTAGTAGCTTTAGCAGAAAAGTCTTCCGGAACAATGATCGACATATAATAAGTATTGTCTTTCATTCCTGCTTCCGCTTCTTCAAGGGAAACGAAGTTCCACTGGAAGCCGTCGGTTACCTTCAACTCTTCTATAAGATCATTACCGGCTTGTAGTTGCTTGCCTTCATAATTAGCGCCGACATCCTGGTTGACCACAGCAACCGGAAGCTCATTCATCTTGCCATACGGATCCCAGAATGCCTTCAGGAAGAATCCGCTGTACATCACCGGAATAAATAGGATAGCAATCATTGGAATTAGCACCTTCGGATTTCTAAGGGCTGCGCCAAGATCCTTGGTAAATACGGATAATGATTTCATTCTGGTTCTCTCCTTATGAGCTTATGCTCTCTTTAAAATGCTTTGTTTGCGAAATATTACGTAACACTAAGTGACTGTTTTCCCCATTCGGTCAATTCAGGGTATAAAAAAATGCCTCGCGGCTCTTTTTCAATGCCTAATCCATCTTGAGAATTGTTAAGGGAAAGCGAATCGAGTGAAGCTGAGAACGCCATCCCTGTCCTGAATCAACCCTTACTGTGCCAATCCTTCGGCGAGAAACAAATGAAAATACATCTTGATCTGTTCCTTGTCCAAGGGAGTATGTGTTTTATTCAGTTCAGCAGTCAATACAATATATAATCTGAACATGACTACCGAGACGATTTTGGGATCGCAAGGTTTGATTTCTCCCTGTTGGAGCGCTTGTTGCACCTCCCGTTCTAAATATTCTAAAACTACGTTCTCGATCTTCTCAAGTCCTTCTCCAGCCTGCGGCGTACCGAATTCGCGATTCTCCTGGGAAAGTTTTATGAATAGCTCCTGCTCACTTCGAAACTCAAGCAGAGCATCCAGCACACGATGCAAGTTGTCAAAGAAAGGTCTGTCTCGCCTGATCTCCCGCTCAGCAATCTTCTTCATTTCCATCATCATATCGTGCAGGATCTCGTCAAACAATTGCTCTTTGTTTGTAAAAAAGGTGTAGATGGTCCCCTTACCGACATTTGCAATCTTAGCAACCTGATCCATTGTAGTTGCCTTATAGCCAAATAATGAAAAAGATTTTGCTGCGGCCTGAAGCACCTGCTGTCTTCGATCCACCACTGCCACCTGTGCACACTTCCTTTCTCCAGAAAATATCGTCCCCGCTGACTTCTGACCATTTTACTAATCCGGTCAATTGGTCATTCACTACTTTATCATGTTGTTTTCTAGTTTGCAATACTTTGGGCGAACCTTTTATTTTTTTTATTTATTGCAGGGTTTTAACTTTCTATTTACGTCTTACTTGTATAATGTGAGTATAGTATAGATTTCCTAGTATAATTAGAAGAAGAAACGCATTTCTATAGAAAAGGAAAGTAGCAGGTGAACTTATGCGAAAGAAAAGAGTACTGCTGTTTTCGGAAGGCTTCGGTACGGGCCACACAGGAGCAGCCTATGCTCTGGCCGAAGGAATAAAGCTGCTGAATCCGGATGTCCAATGCCGAGTCATCGAGCTGGGGAAATTTCTTAACCCGACGGTCGCCCCTTGGATTCTTTCCGCTTACCGCAAAACAGTTAGCAGCCAGCCTAAGCTGGTCGGCATGATGTATAAGACACAATATCATAAATCATTGAACCCGTTGACTAAAATGGCGCTTCACCGGATTTTTTATACACATGCCTCACAGGTCATTGAGCAGCTAAAGCCTGATTTAATTATCTGCACTCATCCCATTCCGGCTGCGGTCATCTCCAGACTGAAACGTCGTGGACTACATGTGCCTCTGTATACATTAATTACTGATTATGATGCACATGGGAGTTGGGTAAATTCCGAGGTCAATCGTTATCTCGTATCTACCCCACGCGTCAAGTCCATTCTGACAGGCCGTGGGATCGCTCCAGAGCTAGTAACCGTCACTGGCATCCCAGTGCATCCAAAGTTCTGGGAACGCTCCAACAAGACGCTGCTACGCAAGGAGCTGGGATTGGCTGATATTCCAACCGTACTCATTATGGGCGGAGGATGGGGGCTGATGTTCGGCAAAGAGATTATGCATTCCCTCACCGCCAGAATGGATGATATTCAGCTCGTCTTCTGTATGGGCAGCAATGAGAAGCTAATCGCCAAAATGAAGTCCAATCCACTGCTCAATCATCCCAATGTTAAAATTCTGGGATATAGCAGTGAAATCAATAAATTGATGGATGCCTCAGACCTGCTGATTACGAAGCCTGGAGGCATGACCTGTACGGAAGGTCAGGCCAAAGGAATTCCAATGCTTTTCTATAAAGCTATTCCAGGTCAGGAAGAGAAAAACTGCCAATATTTCGTAGAGCTTGGGCTGGCAGAGGTGCTCGACTCGGAAGTAGTGAACAAATGGTTCACTATGATGCTTCGTGAATATTCAGTTCTGGAAGAGCAACGCAGACGACGTCTCGCTCCAGATAAACATCAACCGCAAAGCTGTGCGACTACTGTTCTGAAGATGTTAGGTAACCCCGTAAGCGAGGCAACTGAAATCAGAGGCACAAGAGCGCAAGCACGTAATGAAGAACCTGTGTGTATTACACCTTAAAGAATAAGCAGGCAGTCAGGGAATTTCCCCCGGCTACCTGCTTTTTTTATAATATAAATCGGATTGGTTAAATTTCTACGCTCTCACCAGCTTTAAGCGGAAAACCTTCTACACCCTCTTGATGCAGGCGATCGCAGAAATCAGCACCATCCTGAGCAATATCCGGAAATGTATTGTAATGTAGCGGGATCACTTTATCCGCCCGTAGCCAGCGTGCGGCCAGCAAGGCGTCATCCGGTCCCATGGTTAGCATATCGCCTATAGGAAGAGCTGCCAGGGCAATCGCATTCCTTTCTCCAATGAGGCGCAGATCGCTGAATAGTGCGGTATCCCCCGCATGGAAAATCGTCTTGCCCTCAATCGTCAACAAAATCCCCGCGGGTTGTCCAGCATAAATCCAAGAATCGCCCTCCTGAATGGATGAGGAATGAAACGCCTGCGTAAATTTCACAGTCATCCCTGCATAGGTATGACTACCACCTATATTCATGTGCTTAACCTGTGCACCCTTCATCCGGCAATATTCGGCAAGCTCAAACACCGCAAAGATCGGACAATCATTCTGCTTGGCAATTTCGACAGCATCTCCTAAATGATCAGAGTGGCCGTGAGTAAGCAGAACGGCATCAACGGAAATATCGGCAGGTGAAATACCGGAGTTCGGATTACCTGACAAAAAAGGGTCAATAATAACCTTCACGTTCCCCGTCTCTACCAGCAGAGCTGAATGTCCATAATAAGTGATTTTCATGGTTATCTTCCACCTCCAGATTCATATAGTTTAGTTTACCCTATATAGCGCTGAGGTTCACAGATCCACCAAATTATTTATAAAAAGTATGATTGCCAATAGTTTTAACATAAGTCTGTGAATGATGTACGGTCAGATCCTGTGCAAGTTTTAGCGACAAGAAAAAATAAGTATTATCGGGAACTTCCTTTACTCCGGAGAGTGCAGCATTCACCGCTTTAATACTATCATCGTTAGGCTTCACACGGTTAAGACGCCCGTTAGCTACAGGGCTGAACTGGCTCTTCTGATAAATAACTTTATATATCGTGTCGGGGAAATTGGCTGACCGCAGCCTATTCAGAACAACGTTGGCAACTGCCACCTTGCCCTTGTACGGTTCACCTTCCGCCTCTGCCATTACAATTTTTTGTAGCAGAAGCAGTTCTTCTTCGGATACAGCGTAGCGCCGGGTTGCTTTACTTTGCTGCTCCTGGCTTAATAGCTCTGTCCGAGAGAAGTACAATGTTGTGAGGGGATGTTTCTGAGAAGCCGAGGCTGTCTTCGCTGTCGCCTGACTACTCTTTGTTGCTGTTTCCGCCAATTGCGACGCTTTTTGCGCAGCTGGCTTGGATTGTACTACATCAGCCTTCACCCGAATAATGGAAACGTTCGATGTGTTTTTTGTGTTTTTTTGTTTTATTTTTTTTACACTAAGCCATTCCACACCCTTCGCCGGTTTCCAAGCGGAACTTAAAAGACTGAATGTGTTATTAAGCTTATTGGCTTGTGTAACTTCAGTAATGCCCCTCGTAATGCTACTCGTTATACTAGACTTCGATTCATCTTGCAAAAGAGAAAGTACGGATGCACGGCTGGTGGATTGCAACTTATCCATCTGCACCCTGTCCATCTTCCCTTCCGCAACTTGTTCGGGTTGCAATAAGCTTATGGCAGAGAAACACACTAGTATAACGCCAACGAGCAACGCAATATAGCGGTTTTGTTTAAAAATTAACATGATATTCCTCCTATTTCACGGCACATTCCTATTGTATGTAACCGAAAACGGAAGCTTTGAAAACTTTATTATCGATTTTAAACTGTAAACTTTTCAATAATTTCATACATAGGAATGGCATACATTCTGGTAGCATACAACACAAAACTATCAATCGTCCAGTCTCTCTGATAGTTTTTTAGGTTCCAATCATCATCCAATTTCAGTAAGTTTTCCAGCAATTTATCATCATATGAATTTTTTCCCCGGTACTTTCGAGCCACGGTAAGATGCGGTTTATAGGCCCTGGATTCGCCTGAAAAACCTAATGGAAACGTCGCTGAATGCACTCTGGCAGCTAATTGATTTAATGCCTCTATTTCGCCGGAAACCCCTATCCACAGGACTCTTGGGGAAGTTGGAAGACCAAATGTGTCCCATTTGTCCAACGACAGATTGAAGGGTCTGCCTTGACCAGCAGTCCGCCTCAAGGATTTTACTAAATCTGGAATTTCGGCCTTTGGGGTATCTCCTAAAAATTGCAGGGTAATATGATAATCTTGCGGATTTGTCCATTTAGCAAAATCAAAATTTTCAGATAGCTTTGAACATGCCTGTGCCACTATTTCTTGCAGCTCAGAAGGTAATTTCACAGCTAGAAAAAGCCGTTCTGATTCGTTCTCTGATGGTTTAGCATCCATAGTCAATTTCACCTTCTCCAATAGATTTGGTATTCTTAACCTATAACATGATCCATATCCATTAAACCACAAAGTAGGAGGAACACATCATGACTAAGTCTATAGTATGTCTACAACCACTTACATCTCAGCAGCAGGAAAGGATCAAAGCGGCTGCCCCAGGCTATACATTTACACAAGGAGACGCAAAAAATCCGGATTTGCAGCTGCTTGCAGAAGCAGAAATTGTAATTGGCTGGGCAAAAGGTATTTCGGATACACTCCTTCGCCCCGAGTCCTCCCTTCGCTGGGTCCAGTCCTGGTCTGCTGGTATTGAGAAACTTCCTCTCGATCGTCTTAAGGAACAAGGAGTCCTGCTCACCAGTGGGAGCGGAGTTCATGCCGAGCCTATTTCTGCGGTAATCTTCGGATTCATCCTTCTCTTCACACGTAATTTGCATACGGCTGTACGCAATCAGCAGAACCGGATTTGGAAATCTGATGGCAGTGAAAGCGAGCTGTCCGGCAAAACAGCCGTTATAGCTGGAACTGGAGCGATCGGCAGTGAAACCGCCAGAATTGCTAAAGCCTTCCGGATGAAGACTATCGGTGTCAGCCGTTCCGGTAAGCCAGTCGCAGACTTTGATCAAATCTATACAACAGATCGTTTATCCGAAGCTGTAAGCCAAGGCGATTTCATCATCAATACCCTTCCTATTACCGATGAGACCAAGCATTTATTTAATGCCACCAGCTTCTCCGCGTTTAAAGAAGGCTCCTATTACATTAACATTGGCCGTGGCGCAACTACCGATACTGAGGCTCTGATCGATGCATTGAATCGCGGACAACTCCGTGGCGCTGGTTTGGATGTTTTTGAGACCGAACCCCTTCCGCAGGATCATCCACTTTGGTCTATGGAGCAGGTAATCATCACTCCACACTCCGCTGGAATTACAGATCAATACGCTGACCGGATCGTTAATATTTTTACCGAAAATGTGAAGTCTTACTTATCATCAGGCACGCCTTCTCTAAATCTTGTTGATTATGACCGGCAATATTAATAATAAGCTTTACAAAACAGGAACATCTGTTCTATAATAAGAAAATCCAAAGTTATCCATAAAGAGAGGGTTAGTGCAATGAAGGTCACGGTCACAGAATATAACGAACAATGGGGTCTAATGTTCTACGAAGAAGCTCAGAAGATTAAAGATATCTTTGCTGATGCCCTCATTGATATTCACCATATTGGCAGCACTTCTGTTTCCGGACTCAAAGCAAAACCAATCATAGATATAATGCCTGTAGTACGAAATATCGAAGCTGTAGATGAGTTCAACCAGCAAATGACAGCACTTGGTTATGAATGTATGGGTGAGTTCGGTATCAGTGGCAGAAGATATTTCAGAAAAGGCGGAAATAGCAGAACCCATCATGTTCATGTCTTCCAGATGGATAATAAGATAGATATCGGTCGTCATCTGGCTGTAAGAGACTACCTTCGATCACATCCGGAGACGGTTAAACAGTACGGAGATTTGAAGGATACTCTTGCCAAACAATTCCCAGAGGACATTGCAGCTTATATAGACGGGAAAGAAGAATTTGTGGTTAATCTTGAAAGAACTGCATATGAGTGGTATTTAAATCAATAATCCTTATAAAAATAGCCCCTGCTGTTCATTTAGATTATCCTAAATGAACAGCAGGGACTACTTGTCTAAGCGTCTCTAATCCAAATCATAAATCGAGCCGACTTTCAGTCCGTACAGCTCATTATATATTTTCTCTGCAAAAGCATCAGTCATCCCTGCGATATAATCAATCACCATATGCTCCCAAGTCCAAATCGGTTTTGCCTGCTTCTGATCTTTCTCAAATCGCTGCAGCCAATCCGATGGAATAATGGCTTTAGAGGTCTGTGGATCCAGAAACGCTCCCCATAGACGGCGCAAAATCCACTCACTACGTTTCTGCAGCCGCTGCACACGCAAATCACGGATCATAGTAACCCACGCGAAGCTTTTCAGCACACTTACGGTCCGCAGCATATCTTCGTCTTCTTTTCCTTCCTTTATAAAGGTGACCTTCTTCCAGTCTTCATCTTGGATCACTCCCAAGCTGGCGACAAAGGTACTTACCCAATAAGCCTTAACTTCACGTCGAGTGCGGGAATAGTCATTTTCGCAGGTTGGCATTTTTTCCTTCCAAACCCGAAGAAATGAACTGAGCACTTCCTCGACCTTCGCGCGAATGCCTTCCTCTTCCCAGCCCTTCCAGAAGAAATCCTCGAGCGTGGTGATTTTCTCTACGATTAACCGCTGGATATAAGAATCATGCATAAAGTGTTCATGCACTTCAATCTTTCCGGCTTTAATCCCATCCTCCAGATCATGTGCAGAATAAGCGATATCGTCACAAAGGTCCATAAGCTGAGCCTCTAACGTTTTCTTACCTGCCGGTATTCCCCACTCTTTGCGGATCTCCGAAATATATCCCCATTCGTGAAGGTACATCCCCTTCTTCAGCGAGGTGCCGGGAAAAGGATACTTATTTATGCCTAGCAGCACAGCATCTGACAGATTTAGCCCATCAATATTCTCACGCTTCTCCAGAAACATAATCAGCCTATAATTGTGGGCATTGCCTTCGAAATGCTCATAACGTTGCTTCATCTGCTCATGGATCAGCAGGCGATCCACACCCGTTGCGCCTGATTGCAGCGCAGCTTCGTTAGTTTTCTTTTCAATAAGCTGTTCCAAAATATTATCCAGCACTTCTTCCCCTTTATGTCCAAAGGGAGGATGGCCAAAATCATGAGCGATAGCTGCGCATTCCACTACCTCTGGATCTATAACAAGACCCGGATTCTCCGCCTTGGTGGTTTCCACTTCTGGATACGATCGCAGCAGACTTTTCGCCGCCTCACGAGCAATCTGTGCAACTTCAAGTGAATGAGTCAGACGCGTGCGGTAATAATCACCCGTCCCAGCCCCGAATACTTGTGATTTACCTTGCAGCCTCCGAAAAGTAGGCGAATGAATCAGGCGTGAATAATCACGCTCATAAGCAGCTCTCGACGTTTCTAGGCGGGTAATCTCCGGATACTGCCGGTGTTCTCTTTTTTCAATAAGTGTCATGTTCCCACCACCCTAACCAAATGTCTGTATAT
The DNA here is from genome assembly GCF_037965665.1 of Paenibacillus sp. FSL L8-0333. NCBI lineage: Bacteria > Bacillati > Bacillota > Bacilli > Caryophanales > Paenibacillaceae > Paenibacillus > Paenibacillus sp. FSL L8-0333. The sequence continues at coordinate 1,127,252 of NZ_CP150186.1, read as the reverse complement.
AGTACTTCATTATAAGGCATTTTCATAACAATTTTCACATCAAAATACAAAGGCTAATTTAATTATAGACGGTCACGTGGATAACTATGTAATCGTCAGAAGCCAAAATGAATCTCATAACCTGTACATGAAGATATAGTAGAAAGAAGAATGAGCACGAAAAAAGACTGGTTGCCTATACAAAACTGAAACTATGAATATACCGACCCCCAAAAGGAGCACTCTAAAATAAAAAAACAGGTGAAATGATGAAAACTTGCAGCAAAATTATGTTGATCACCCTTGCATTCTTTTTATGCTTCACGAACTCTGCTCTAGGTAGTCCAAGCAAAAACCGCGACTACTACGAAAAAAGAGGAGACATGATTTGGGAAGTACATACTAACCAAAAAGTGATTGCATTGACGTTCGACGACGGTCCTGACCCTTCTGAAACCGATCAAATCTTAAAGGTATTGAATCAATATCATGCGAAATGCACCTTTTTTGCGATAGGAAAAAGAATTGCAGCCTATCCAGAGGTAGCGAAACGAGTTATTGCTGAGGGGCATGAATTAGCTAACCATACCTACAATCACGTTTATTTTAAAAAACCTATTAATGAAGCACAATTTGAGCAGGAGCTAAGATTGACCGAAGAAGAGATTATAAAAGTCTCCGGTAAACATAGTTCACTGTTCAGACCACCAGGCGGCATGTATGACGAGACCTTAGTTGATCTGTCTAACAATATGGGCTTGAAGCCAATATTATGGTCCTGGCATCAAGATACTCGTGACTGGAATCGCCCAGGCGTGTACAGTATTTCGAACAAGGTCATTCGAAATGCACGTAATGGGGACATCGTTCTATTTCATGATCATGTGCACGGGCAGTCACAAACTAGAGAAGCTCTTAAAATTATTTTGCCGGAATTAGAAAAGAAAGGCTTTCGATTTGTCACTGTCTCTGAGTTGATCAAATTATCCAGTACACAGCAGGCGGGTAAACAACAATAGGCTAATTGCACAGGACTTCAAAATAGGGTAGTCTTGTCCTAATATGAAGTTCTGGAGGCTTTTGTCATGTCCGATAATACATCCTATACGACAGAGGAAATTGCCCGCTTATTAAAAATATCAAAATTAAAAGTATATGATCTAATTAAAAAAGGGGAGCTCCCCTCCTACCGTGTAGGAAAACAAATGCGCGTGGATCAATCCGATTTGGAAACCTACAAACAAAATACACGGAGTGGGGCGTCCACCGCTAATCCTACTACTATAATGGCCCAGACTCCACCAGCAATACCCTTGGCCTTTTCCGGTACAAATCCAGCTCAAATGCCAGCACAATCTCCCCACCTTAAAACTGTAGGACACAGCTTGGTGATTACAGGTCAGGATATGTCACTGGATATTCTAGCTACCTATTTGGAACGGGCTCTGCCTGAACGCCCTCTTCGTTCTTATGCCGGGAGTCTTGATAGCCTGATAGCCATGTATAAAGGGGAGTCGGACATTGTCAGCACACATCTGCTCGACGGGGATACTGGAGAATACAACCTACCCTATATCCGAAAAATACTCGTAGGATGCTCTTATGTTGTAGTTCGCCTACTTACCCGAAGTGCAGGTTTTTATGTACAAAAAGGGAATCCCAGGGGTATTCATGAATGGTCTCACTTAGAGCAGAACGGACTCACGCTGATCAATAGAGAACGAGGTTCAGGTGCACGCGTATTATTGGATGAACAGCTTCGATTGCATGGCATTCCAGCAGCCTGCCTATCAGGCTATGAGAACGAGGAGAACAGCCATTTGGCAGTTGCCGGTAAAGTGGTCCGGGGAGAAGCAGATGTAGCCATCGGCACCGAGAAAGCCGCTAAGATTGTCGACGGTGTTGATTTCGTTCCTATGATTCAGGAGTGCTACGATCTGGTGATGATTAAAAAACCGGATCATGAGCAATGGATTGCTGCCGTGATTGATATTTTGCGTTCACCAGCCTTCCAGAGTGAGCTTGGGTCCATTCACGGATATGATCTCACGGAAACAGGGACGATAATTTATGAGACTTAATGGGTCACAGCAGAAGACGGGAGCATTATGCAGAAGCGTTTAACTGTATTTCGTACAACTATATTACTTCGAATAACTCGCAAATTAGATATAACTGTATTTGGTACACCTATTTCTCTTGATTTACTACCCCATAGGCGACTTTTCTAGTTTTAGTTGTATAGAATACAATTAAAGTTAGAACGATTCCTTATGCAGACGGAATAACTGTATAGAATGCAGTTAACTCACAGACTCCATCAAAATCCGACGGCGCTAGAAGCTGACATCAAAGTTGCCGGGTTCACTTGCCCAGCATCTGCTCAAACCACCCGCTTCAAACCAAAAACACCAGGCAGCAACTCTCCAATAACCGGAGAATCGCTGTCTGGTGTTTTTTTAAGAACGCCGATTCACAAACATCAGCATAGCGGCTGAAATAACAATAATTGAACATACCCACATCCACGCGAGCGTCATATTACCTCCATCTACCGCAACATAGATCGCTGTGGGTAAGGTTTGCGTGCGGCCCGGAATATTGCCAGCTACCATGATGGTAGCGCCAAACTCCCCAAGACCGCGGGCAAAACCAAGAACATAACCGGCTGCCAGCGACCGGCCCGCAAGCGGCAGCGTGACATAACGCAGTACCTGCAGTTCACTTGCCCCTTGTGCCCGCGCCGCATCTTCAAGATCTGCTTCTATCCCTTCGAAACCCGCCTTCACTGTGCGGTATACGAGTGGAAAAGCTACGACTACAGCGGCGATAACAGCTGCCCCCCATGTGAACAGGATCGTCTGCTCCGTCATCTGTTCATACCATCTGCCGATCCAGCTTCGTCGGCCTAAAATAACTAAAAGCACAAATCCTACGACCGTCGGCGGCAATACGAGCGGAAGCAGCATTATAGTCTCTACCAAGCTGTGACCGGGAAACTTCCGGCCCGCCATAGCCTTCGCAGCAGCTGTTGCCAAAATGAATACAATAATGCTTGTAATCACAGATATTTTTACGGAAAGCCATACCGGGGCGAAGAAATCAGTCCAATTTATTTCCAACCTTATTCCACCCGCTTCTACTCGTAATTTCTATTTAAGGAAGCAGGAAGCCATAACTAACAAAGATATCATTAGCTTCCTTGCTTTGAAGGTAACTATACAACTCCTTAGCTGCCTTTTGATTCTTCGAGCTCTTCACGATGCCTGCCGGATAATTAATAGCTTTGTGTACATGTGGACCGACCGTCAAAGCGATTTTAGTTTTCTTTGAAGTAAGCGCATCTGTCTTATAGACAAAACCGGCATCGGCATTTCCTGTTTCTACATAAGAGAGAACCTGACGCACATCCTTGGCAAATACGAGTTTGCTTTGCAGCGGATCCCAGACCTTTTTCGCTGTCAATGATTGCTGAGCATACTGACCCGCTGGTACAGATTCAGGCTGTCCCACTGCCACCTTCTTAAAAGCTTTATCCGTAAGCTGAGTAATCGTTGTTAATTTAACCTTTGAATCTGAGGGTACGACTACAACCAATTGATTCTTAAGCAGAACCTTATGATCGGAGATAAGTCCACCTTCCACCAGTGCATTCATCTGTTTATCACCTGCAGAGAAGAACAGGTCCGCCGGAGCCCCTTGCTCAATCTGCTTTTGCAGAGTACCGGATGCTGCATAATTAAAGACCAAATCAATATCGGGATGTTTCTTTTCATAAAGGAGGGCAATCTTATCCAGGCTATCCTGCAAACTAGCCGCAGCGGAAACAATAATTTCAGTCTTCTTGGTGGCTGCTTGCACCTCTCCCCCTGGACCTGCAGATAAATTCACAACCAGAACGATTGCCAATATCCCCATCACGGAGAGTGTCCATTTCTTAAACATTTCCATTCCTCCCAATTTCGTATGTATATATTTAGATGCTATTCTAGCATACACTTTTTCGTTTTTCTATAACTACAGATATGTTTAGATATGTTTAGTTATATATTGTTATAATTAGACAATATATAATGATGATTTTGGCTTTTTGCACACAAAAAAGATGCCTCTGACTCCCCTAAATAGGGCTGCAAAGACACCTATTTCACGAATGATATTAATTCTTCATCTGTGGGCCAAGCACATCATGTTGACCGTCACCCACCAGGTTAAAGCCAAGTACATTCAACATAATGGATAATCCACTCCCCCAAGAAGCTCACCCGGATTAATATATTCATTTTTAAGAATCAAATGGATCTAGAGAATAGCCCTCTTCTGTATAAAATTGAACAAAGGTCAAATTCGAGGATAAAAAAACCTCTAAATTGCAATTATGTTATTAAATGTATGTGGTATTATAAAAAGACTCACCAAACAAGAGAAATATTCTATAATTTTTGATTTGTAACAATATATGTAAACGAATATTTCATTTGAAGGTGAGAATCCATCTTATTTATATTGCGATATCCATTTCTCCAACTGCTGCCTGAGCACTTCACGATAATAAAACGGCTCTATAATTTCCGCATCCTCTTCAAATCGCTTAATCCAGCGGACAAATGCAATATCTTGTTCCAATGCGACTTTAAAATAACAACACCGAGCTTGACGGTCTACTTTATTCGGCTTATAGGGCAAATCCTCTTTCTTTAGCCCTTCCATGATTCGCTCCGAAAATTTCACTTTAAACTCTACCTGCAAACTATCGCGGTCAAGTGACCATTTTTGCTTCATAAAAGCTTGCAAATCAAATGATTCCTTTGAGAAGCAGCGGTTTAATGGCTTCACGTTTGAAAAATCGTTGATATGATATGTACGAATAACACCCTGATGATGGCAAAATCCAATGAGATGAAAACGATTTTCCAGTGGGACTAAACAATAAGGATCGATGGTTATTTCCTTCTCCTCCACCGCATTCTCGCAATAATTCGCTTGAATACTCCTCTGCTTTAATAAAGACTCCAAAATAGGTGTTAAAAAAGATTGATGCTCCATCTGTGCACCGCTTCTTTCCAACCAGCTTGTACCTGCTTCTCTTCTTGCACGTTCTATCGTTTCTTCCCGCTCTGCCTTTCGCTTGTATTCAGCTGCGACTACTTTTTCATAAGCGCCTTCAAAATCGATAGGCAGAACGGGTTTAATATCTTCCATAATATAGCGTAATTGCGAAAACGCAGCCGCCTCTTCTTCCGACCAATCCAAAGGATAAAGTGCAAAATTGCCAATAAAAGCATAGCCTTTTCCATGTCCAAGGTGGGTTATAGGAATATGCATGGCGCTAAGCGCGTCCATATCCCGGTATATCGTTCTCTCGCTGTTGCCGCAGCGTTCCGCCAATTCACGGGCTAATATCCCTGGCTTGGCTTGAACAAGTGTAATAATGCGCATCAGTCGGATTAATCGGTCTGTCATATTCAGTTCCCCTTGATTTATGGTTAAATAGACCCATTATTTTATGAAAAAAAGTAATAGTGTGATAGAACTTTTTTACTATGTTACCACATTTTATATTACAATTCTTCTGATTATTTTCCGCCGAACCCGCTGACAAAACAAATTTATGTATAGGTCTTTTTTCGTCAATATGCATCTTCTAGTTGTATGTCCTATATCAATTTCCAGTAGCAGTTTTACCCCGCTTCTGATACTCGAATCCAATCTGTTTATACAACATTTCGGCCTCTTTAAGTAGTAAAGGATCTCCAGAACGTACGGCTAGTAATAGTAATTTATCTGCGTGACGGCAGAGCATTTCATGAGCTTGACTATGTTGTCCTTCATTTTGCAACGTGGTTGCCTCCTCAATCGTTTCAGCTGTTTTTAACAATTCCAGATGTTTCTCTACATGAAAGCAGCAGGTTTCACTCAGAACCTGAGTATGATGAGTGTATTCTAGCTCAAGAACCTTTACTGGAAGCTCTTGAACACGCTCTACGGTTGGCTTTTTATATTTCCACTGTAAGGAAAGAGCTTCATATCTACCTGCAATAGTAGTAGAGATATTGAATTCCAGTGCAATAAACTTTCGTTGCCCCGTTTTTATTTTGCCAAGCTTAAGAAGTAGCGAACTGCCTTCACCGACTTCAAACTCACACCCATACGAGCGCTTAAAAGTTACATGGGGTTCAAGCCAAACCCGCAGTTCGATTTCACGTGCAACCACTTTATAACTGCTGGGTCGGCTGTGCTCTGAAGGCATATTCCCTTTCCATTCGACAAGCAAGATAACATTACGATTGCCGCCTGCAAAAATACGATTTTGACTCCATGTGAATACGGGATGAATACTTTCTATCATTATTTCCACCTCTTTCTTTTTTTGGGTCTTCTATTAATGTACCAATAATGGCGGACAACTCCATGTCATGGAATGTATGTTCGGTTCTATATTATCGACAAAAAAAGAGTCATTCTACATGCTTAGTAGACTGACTCTTGTAAAAACAACCCCTTTTGTCTTTTTATGACGAAAATTTTATGTTTTTTTCTCATCGACTCCCTAATTTAGTCTGCACTCGCTCTCGCTTGAAAAATAGTCCCAGTGCCCATTTGGCACACAACAGAGAAAATATAAAAAACAGTGTGGCCCAAAATATAGCCGGTACGGGAGTCATTCTTGCCAGATTGCTGGCATCTCCTGCACGGGACGGTGATACAGCAGCCGCGTATACCAGAAATAAACTTCCCATTACAGACTCCTCCAAGGTTAAAAAGGCCAATAACAAATAATAATATTTGCTGGCCTTCTTCCAAACCACCAGCATTAGAATATTTAACGCAATAAATCCGCCCAACCACATCATGCCAAAACTTCCTCGTACGTATAGCAGGAGCATAATCAACGCCACACCCGTAGCTAAGATAAGGCCCCAATCATGGCGTCCCTTACTATATAAATAGAAGAGCAGAAGTGCAAATAAGGAGGCTAGCAAATAACCCGAGAGGGAAACTAATATTGCCTTGCCCCCTTCTTGAATGGCTGAATAGGTTACACCGCTATGATCTGCGTATAATTCAATCCTCAGCACACTACCCGACAGTAGTAAGGTCATCAGAGCATGACCAAATTCATGAATCATCGTGTCTAAATTCCGAAACAAAGATGAAAATGGGATCAATCTAGTCAAAAAAGCAGATCCGATCAGAAGCAATATTGTTTTAAGCCATTTGTTCAATCGACAGCAGCCCCTTTCGTCCAAAGTATACGATAAATAGTACCTCTTCTCAATCGAGATAATCACGGACTGATCGTGTTTAATAATGAGTAAACGAAAACCTTAAGGAGGTAAAAATTACTTTCATTATAAGCATTGCCAGTCCCATGGCGTACGCTGTCAGAAGCTGTCAAGCTGTGTTAAAATAAAAGAACTACAAGCCTAAATTGGGTGGTGATTATATAGATGAAGCAACATAAATCCCGAGCATATCTACAGCTGTTATATTCGCTCCTGTTCTTGCTGACGCTTACTGTATGCCTGCCAGCTCCTGTAGCAAAAGCTAATATATTCAGTGATATCTATAATGGAGTTAAAAATTTCTCCGAGCTGCCAAACGAAGTGAATGAATTAAAGGAAGGTTTTCAGCAAACTGCTGAAGAGCTTCAGCAGGCAAAGGATAAGCTCGCGAATACCACGCAGGAGATGGAAGCTTACCGGATACAGAACGAAAGCCTACAAGAGCAGAATCGCCAACTGACGCAGATGGTTGATGAATTAAAAAATGACCGGACGGCACGCGAAGAATATTATCATAAAATCAAAGTGACTATTTTTACAGGGATTGGACTAATCCTAGGTTATTTTATACTGATCCGTTTTATTCGTTTCAGCATGCTTTACCGTTCTCGAAAAGGCGATCGTCTGCGTTAGTCTTACGTATTCATTGAAGATCACAGTCACAGCATGAGGGAGATGAACTATGAACATCGATATCCAAGATGAAAGCGACAGTGGAAGCGGACAAGCCGTAGCCTTCTCCCTTCAGGAGAAGGAAGAGGTTCATGTACTCCATCCACAACAAATTATCGCTTATCAAGGTCCTTCCTCAGGACGAGCGGACAGATTTATGGATGTAAAGGGCATATACCGCAAGCGAAAGTTGATTCGTTCCGATATGGCAGGTCCTTGCCATTTCGTTGCCGCCCTTCCGCCAGGCTATCGCATAAAAATCCTGCAGCTCGATGGTAAAAGCGATCTGCTGTACGACTTTAAGCATCTCTTCTTCTACAGTATAGGTATTTCGCTGGAGACCCGGGTGCTAAGCATGAAAAATGTGCTCGTTACACGGGATATTGTAAAGGTGAAATTTTCGGGCAATGGCATGATTGGCATACTGACGGAGGGTACGGTCTGTGAAGCTGTACTGCATCCGACCAACCCCCTTTATGTCGATGCAGGCAGCATTATTGCCTACCCTGAGAATGCCAAGCTGGAGCTCACCGTTTACGGCAACCATTTGGCTAGCCAGCATATGAGCTATCACTGGAAGATGACAGGTCACGGGCCTGTGCTGTTTCAGGCAGGACGTCAGAACCGCCGATTCGAAAGAGATAATAACGATGATGGAATTGTTAAACGATTTATACGCGAGGTAGTCCCCTTCGGGGGTGTGTTTATTAAATAGTTGTGTTCAGCAGTAAAACAACAAAACAAAGAGCGCCATGCGTATCCTATACGCAGGCGCTCTTTGTGGTTCTATCCTTTATAAGACTGTTGTCTTAGGCGATAAAAGCATTCAACATCCATGCATGTTTCTCAATGCTGCTTCTAATACCAATCAGCAGATCCGCAGTAGGTTGATCAGCCAGTTCTTCTGCAGTAGCAATCGCAGCTTGCAGTTCTTTAGAGACAGTCGTAAAGTCTCTAACCAGCTCCATTACCATACCCTTGGCATCTTCGCCACCACGAGCTTCCTGTAAATCGGAAAGCTCCAAATATTGTTTCATAGAGGAGGCAGGTTGTCCACCAATAGCAAGCAGGCGCTCAGCCAAATCATCTGCATAACCAGCAGCTTCATTGTAGAGTTCTTCAAACTTCTCATGCAGCGTGAAGAATTGGGATCCGCTAACATACCAGTGATAATGATGAAGCTTTACCCCAAGCAGGAACCAGTTCGCGGTCTGGCGGTTCAAAGCAGCGTGCAGTTCAGTTTGGCTCTTTAGTTGTGTACTCATTAATAAAACCTCCTATGGTTAATTTATTACATTGTATTTAGACTCGTTCTAAATCTATATACAATTTAACACATCCTTTTGCTTTTTGCAACCACTTTGAAGATTTACATGTTGCCGATTCTAGCATAACTTTTGTTATACCGCCTATTATCTCTGTCACACTCTGGATAACAGCCTCTTTCTAAACTTAAATCAAAGATATATTTTCCTCCGCCGTCTTCCCTTTCTGACTCCGGAAAAAAGCCCTCATCTCATCGCGTTTGCTCTTTGGACTTAAGACATATACAGTATCCCCTGGCTCAATGACGGTACTGCCATGGGGGGTGACAATGCTTTTATTCCGGATAATAGCAGTAAATAAGATATCATCTGGCAGTCCAATATCGGAGATTTTCTGCCCGGCAATGGGCATGTAAGGTTCAATTCCTATGTGGTTGAACTCGGAATCTGTCTTGCCAAGGGCGACCAGCTCCATCAGTGATGGCTGTGCTGAATCCTCTTGCCCCACCAGCTTCAACCGGGAAGCCAGCGGTGAAATGCTTGTTCCTTGAATCACTGCTGAGGTCAGCACGACGAAGAACACCACATTGAAGAACAGTCGTCCGTGGGGAAGATTGGCTAGCAGCGGATAGGTTGCCAGTACAATTGGAACGGCTCCGCGCAGGCCTGCCCAGGAAATCAGTGTTTTTTCACGAATAGAGAATTTGGAAAAGAGCAAGCTTATAAACACACCAATGGGCCTTGCCACAACCATCAGAATGACGGACAGCAATATACCTTGCCAAGCCACCTCTGCCAGCTCCTGTGGAAATACCAGTAGACCCAGCAATATAAACATAAATATTTGCATCATCCAAGCGAAGCCATGACTAAAATTCATAATTGTTCGATGATACATTAGCTCAGAATTGCCAAGGGTAAGACCCATTACATAGACAGCCAGCAAGCCGCTGCTATGAACGAGTGCAGATAACCCGTAGGTTAGGACAGCAAATCCAATCGCCAATACCGGGTAAAGCCCCGTGGAATCCAGGTTAATTCGATTGATAAGGTATACTGCGATTTTGCCAAGTACAATCCCTATCACCAAACCAACTGCCATCTCCCATATAAAGGACAGCACAAGTCCCCATATCGCCATATCCGGATGCTGAATCCATTCGATCAGCGATACTGTCAAAAACACCGCCATAGGATCGTTGCTGCCTGATTCCGCTTCGAGTGTCGAGGTCAGTCGTTTGTCAATATTCTTACCGCCTAATACCGAAAAGACCGCAGCCGCATCAGTCGAACCCACGATAGCTCCGAACAGAAAACTTTCCGCCCATGACACCTCAAGAATCAGCTTAGCGAACACCCCAACGATAGCTGTCGTTAACAATACGCCTACCGTAGATAAGGATAATGCCGGCCGAATAATAGGCTTGATATCCTTAATACTGGTCTGCATCCCACCTTCGAACAGGATAACAACCAGCGCAAAAATCCCGGCCATTTGTGTTAAGGAAGCATTGTTAAAAAAGATAAATTGACTCAGTACCATCCCCGCAGCAAGGAAAAGCACTAGCGCTGGCATTCCAAATTTAGTGGAGAATTTGGTGGAAAACACACCTACAAGTAAGAGAGCTGCCAGCAATAATATGATATTATCTGCAAGTTGGGTCACCGTTTATTCACTTCCCTTTCTCTTCTAGCTTAAAATATAAGCTTCCTTATTTATGTACGTTATTACCCTTATCCACATCCTTTTGAGACATTGAATAATATAAGCAGGATTGAAGATTTCATCCGCTGGGGCTTATACTTAAAATAATTCCTTCCTACCCTGCTCGTATTTACATATAAGGAGGCTGACTGTAAATGCAATTGAGATTAATTAAACCTGCGGAGCTGGATCAAGCCGCTCTTCTAGCCCATTCCATCTTTCGCAAAGCCGGCGACACTTCTATGAAAGAGCTGTTTCCGCTGATTTTTAGCCCTGGTTACACTCACTCTTATGCAGCCGTTGCCGAGGACGGTAACATCGCTGCTTTTATGGGATTAGTGCCCTCCACGATCCGCACTGGAGAAACTCTCCTGAACGTGTTCTCCATCGGTGCAGTTTGCACAGATCCTGCTTATCGCGGCCAGGGACTAGCCGGTCAGCTTCTACAGCTATGCCAGACCCATGCTGCGAATGCTGGCGCATCACTTATCTTTGTCTCGGGTGACCGCTCGCTGTATACCCGAGCGGGATGCGTACCGTTCGGCGGTACGCAATTTGCCGAGCTGAACGCAAGCTCGGCTCACGCACTTGCTGCCGCAGCAGGGGAAGAATGGACGCTGCGGCCAATGCAGCCGGGCGACTTCTTCGCCGTCAACCGGCTGCTGAATGAACGCGAAGCCGGACAGATGTACAGTCCGGGTGAGCTAGCGCTGCTGTTGGGTGCCGAGGCTTACGCGGGTGTGCTGGGCTTGTCCCAGCGCACACTCGTAGCCGTGCGGGACGGCAGCATCGAGGGGTTCGCCGCGATGGCTGTGCCCGCGGCGGATGTACCGGCGCCGAGCCCAGCGACGGCGGTGGATTGGGCCGGCCAGCCGCAAGCGGTAGCGGCGTTGCTGGCCAAGGCGGCTCTGTGCAGCGGCGTTGGCACGCTGCAAGTGCCTGTGCCGTGGCAGGAGCGCAGCCTGCTCGCGCTTCTGCGGGACGCCGGCGCCTCCTTAAGCGCCGGCGCGAACAGCGGGACGGTCTGCATCGCAGACCGGGAATCGCTTTTGCGGCAGACGGAAGTATGCCGCAAGCGTAGCCTCGACTTGTCGTCCGTGGACGACAAGGAGCTGATCTCGCTGCTGTTTGATCCAGCGAGCCCGCTTCGCACCTCAGATTCCTCAGGGGAATCTGAGGCAATTCCATTACCTTATATGTCTGGTCTCCATTTTATTTAAAGCACAAAAATAACCTCAGCGGGAGAATGATCCCGCTGAGGTTATTTAGTATGCTCTATTAACAGTTATATAAATTCAAAGGATTGCTTATTCTCTGGAGTACACCTGTAGCTCTTGAATAGACCAATAATTCCCGCCGGCTCCGGTCTGTACAATTTTTACATACCTCGTCTTCACTTTAGAAACGGATATCTTAGTAAGCTCTTTCGTACCTTTACCAGACGTGAGTTTTTTCCAGTTTTGAGCATCGTCAGAAATATAAACTACATAGTCTCTTGGATAATCAAATGGTGATAACGTGCTGTCCAAATCTATTCTCTCAATTTCATGTGCTTCACCCAGATCAATCTGAAAATACTCTCCAGAAACCTGATGTTTCCCCGTATCCCAGCGCGTGCGCCGATCCCCATCGATGGCCAGACTTGGAGCTGATGCCACCGTATTCACATTTGAGGTTACCTTCCACTTTGTCCGATCCAGAGGAACCAGGCCGGTGGCTGTAATCTGAATTTTGTCGGAAAGTAGATTTGAACCTGATACCCTTACCGCGTAGGTATATAACGTCCCTTCACGTAAATTATGATCCGTGTATTCTGTAAGCTTCACACCGGTGGCTACCACCTTCATTTCCCCCCCGCTACCTTCAGCACGAAGCAGCTCGTAGCTTGCTCCCGGTGCCTCCAACCAATTTAATTTTACAGCTAAACCTTTTGTTGCTGCGGCTTTGAATCCTTTAGGGGCCGACGGCTTTACTTCAGAGGAAGGCTGCAAAATATACTGCACAGCCTCTCCTGGAGCAAGTGTCTCCGTAAAAGTTAACGTGGGAGTAGCCTTTTTACCTGTTACATAGCTTCTTGCTTTTTCATACGTATCCCCGTTTCCAAAACGTTCCCCTTCATACACCCCGTTTTTCGGCATAGTCACATTTACACTCACAGTTTGTGGAGTAGACTCAAAGTTAACGAAATTAACCAGCACCTTATTTGAGGTCGCTCCGCTTCCCGCAAGAGGCTTCAATGTAGAAGTATCCACGGCCCGAACATATACCAGCTTGTCGGCTAACACATCTTTGTTGGCAACTTGATAAGTTAATGGAGCTCCATGCGTAGCATAGGCAAGACTGAGCCTTCTCATGATGCTGACACGTGAATCCTCATTTTCTTTTGTATAATAAATCTCTGTGGTCGCCGGATCATGCTCTTCTAAATTAAACCCGTATTTGAATAAACTGAAATCCTTAAAAAAAGCAGCATGCTGCACAAACATATCCGCATAACCAATATGTGCACGCATGATCCGGTCGAATACAGCCGCTGTCCGCTCCGTTGCCCCGTATTGATAGGCATCCACATGACTGTCCGAGGTACCAAATTCAGTGGTCAGCATTTTTTTGCCGAGTCCATTTTCTGCGCCAGTGAAGGTCTTCAAATTCTCAGTAAAGCTTCCTCCATTACTAAAAATATAAGAGTCCCCGTAGGAATGTCCATTGGTCAAATCCGTAACCTTCTCCAGCTCCATACGTTGCTCTGGATCACGTTCCCAGCCATCCGGATCTCCACATTCCTTCCCAGTTCCCTTCTGATTACCGCAGGAATCCTCACTGTAACTCGGCCAATACGCCCAGCCCGGAGCAACAGTTTGTAAATGGGGCGCGATTTGCTTGCCCTTTTTATTTAGCCAGTCCGCAATCGCCAAGTTAACTGCCTTAGAACGATTGAATAATCCTGGCTCATTATCTACCTCATAATATTGAAAATAGGGGCTATATTGCTCAAAATAATCCGTCAGCTTTTTCTCTGCATCAGCGGGCAACGATCCGTCTGCCTTAAGCTTAATATCACCAGTATGCAAATACAGAGCAACCGCCTGCATGTTGTAATCCTGCAACACCTTGTAATATTCCATCATATCCGAGCAGGACCGCCCAACATCGCTGGCACAGCTGGTTCGCATCACATTGCCGCTATAAGCCATACCTAGCCATTTGATAACATAAGGCAAGTGCGTAACTGCACCTTCATCGAAATAAAATTGCTTATTATTCACTACTGTTCCGGTCAATGTGTAGCTGCCATGGATAGGCTCAGAAATTGGAGCGTTAAGAGACTCTAAACGGAGATTATCCCAAGTCCACCAGGAATATTCGTCTTCTTTGTCACTGCAATATAAACAGCGAACCGTTTGCAGCTTCAATTCGTTCGTTCCTATCTTCAATTGCTCCTTGGGAATATATAATTCATAGGTCTTTTGAAAGCTATATTCACTTTCTGTGCCAGCAACGCCTGCAATTTGAATGATCCCCGACAATTGATGATTGGAGAACACACTCATTTGCGGCACGGATTTATACGCATCCAGAATACCTACGCTAAATAAGACCCCATTCTCCGGGATCTTATTTAGCTGATATGTGATCGTTAATTCCGGCTGGGTCTTTCCATTCAAGCCTGCAGGCAAGCTCTGCAGAGCCGATGATTTGAGCACCGAAGAAGTAACATTAAAGTCCTTCTTGCTGCCAGAAGTGCCACTCGCAGCGAATTCAGCTGCTGAGCCATCATGTTGTCCCAGATTCCAGATCACAGTACCATCCGGTATTTCTGCTGCAGCATCAGTTCCTGCAGATAGTCTCGGTATATTGGCACCTACCTTATAATCGTTTGTCCTATTCGTTCCGAAGACAGAGACAGACAACAGAAACAAGACGGTTAATGCGGCGAATTTTAGTAATAACAGTAATGGTTTGTTTGCAGATATCTTATTTTTTCTATTAGATATTCTCCTCGTTATTCCCATCCATAGGTCCTCTCTTTCTTCCGGAATGTCTTACCCTATCATTTCATTAGATTAAGGAAGGAACAATGCCCCTTGTGGAATTACCTGCTGCTTCTGGCTGGAACTCTCCCATAGCAAACGAAGATTGGCATCTCCTTCATTCTCATAATATTCAATTTGGATATCATAAAGCGTTCCAGCTCTGAGCGGGATACTTCCTTTATGAAGGGTTGCACTTTGATTTTTCCAATTGTCGATGATCAGCTTTCCGTCAATCCAGACACGGACTCCATCATCAGAGGATGCTGAAATTGTATATTTTTCACTGAATTTGGGTTTGAGCTTCCCTTTCCAGCGTACAGAAAAGTGATCTTCATTTATCCCTGAGGCAGGTGACGCACCATGCCAATTAAAATCAATCTTACGGTCATCGCGGATAAGTACCGCTTCTCCCTCTAAATCAGTATTGTTATAGTATTCTCCAGTTAAACCCGTTAGGGTTACCGGAGTTACGGGTGCTATCGAAGGACCTCCTGTTGTGAGAACATAGTCCTCTCTCGATACTATAAACGAGTCTTTCATAAAGCTTTTAATTGACTGTAGCGTATTATTTTCTGTCAGTAATTTTCCCCAGGTCATCATATAGACCCATTTATTTTGTTTCTCAGTTAATACATCCGGGTTCGGCAGCTGTCCGCTCTCACCGATTCCGATAGGTTTACCCTCGGCCAATGCGAGCAGATCCTCATAGTAGGACTGCTTATAATCGTTATTGTAGATATCCGCAGCCAGAACATCGAGTTTATCCCCACCGGGATAATATGCAGCATAAGGATCTGACCATTCATTCGGCGCATTCGGATTCCATACCCACAGTAGATTATTTAGCTTGTGTGTGTTTACAAAACGATCATAGACAATACTCCAAAGCTCTGAAAAATTGTCCTTTTTCCCCCACCAAAACCAACCGCCATTCATTTCATGGTAAGGTCGCCATAAGACTGGAACTCCGGCATCACGCAATTGTCCCAAATATCCAGCAACCTCGTCTAGATCTGAGATTAGCCTCTTATACTGAGCTGTCCCAGGTGTAACATAAGCATTAAATTTCTCTTGACTGAGACTTCTGTTTACATTGGACCATTCTGGAGATGTTCCCGGCAAACTCTGATGGAATGTCATGGCTACAATGCCACCCTCGTGATGCCATTCAATTGCACTGTCTATCACTGCTTGCCGCTGTTCTGCGATCGTCCCTTCGGATTGATTATTAATCGCCCCTAATTCATAACCATGTAGAACGGCATTTTGTCCCGAAGTATTCTTCAGCTTATGAACCAGTTCATCTGGGCTTTCTAGATAATCATGCTGGCCGGACAAAATCCCTTTGCCACGTAGATTCACCAAATTACTCAGCAGTTGCTTAGCCTCTTCAGAAGCCGATGGATTACTGGGTATAACCGGAGGTAAAGAGGAAGAAACACTCATAGCCTTCGGAAGACTCTTAACCTCTCCCCAAGGCAGCAAGGAAAAAATAATAAACACCGGTAACATAGTAAACAACAATCTGTTTTTCTTATAATATTTACGCAAATAAATCCTCCTTTCGGTAGCTGTACTGCCTCTACAGGTGCTAAATAAACATACCTGTTATCGGACAATCGTCTTCTGACCTAATGAGGACTATAGCTTAGTAGCTCTGCAATAACGCAGAGCCACTAAGGATCGACCTTTAATTTTCATCAATCAGGAGACATCCGGAAGAAAAAGTGCACTTGCTGGAACTGTCTCTTTAGCTTGACTAGCACTTTCCCACATCAAGCGGACTCTCGCATCGCCTTCATTCTCGTAATACTCCACCTTGATATCGTATAGCCGGCCAGCCTTCAGCGTTATAGTGCCCTTACGCTCAGTACCACTTTGCTTAGTCCAACTATCAATCACGGATTCCCCATTCACCCAGACACGGATGCCATCATCTGAGGTAGTGTAAAATGTATATTGCTCATCATATAATGGCTTAATTTTACCGCTCCAACGTATGGAGAAACGATCAATCCCGAGGGCGGCATCCGGCGATCCTTGCCGCCAATTGAAATCGATTATTGCATCAGTTCTGTTAAGAGTTGCCGCTCCCGACAACAACATGTTGTTGTAATACTCTCCTGCAAGCCCCTTCGCGAGAGGAATTGCTGCCTCCCCCTCTTCTTCGGAAGGTGTCGGTGCCAGACCAGTATTTAATTTATCTCTGGTCAGGGTGTAGTTGCTATTCATAAATGTTTTGATTGTGTCTGCACTGTTATTTTCGTAAAGCATTTTTCCCCAGCTCATCATATACGTCCATTTACTTTGCGATTGCTGAAGCTTCTCCAGATTAGGCATTTCACCATTCTCCCCGATCGCAATCGGTTTGCCTGCGGCTAGACTCAACAAGCTGTCATAGTATTTTTGCTGGTAATCATTTTCGTATATATCTGCTGCCAGAATATCTACTTTATCAGCACCTGGATAAGTTAGCGCATAAGGATCTGACCAAACATTGGGAGCATTCGGACTCCATACCCATAACAGATTATTTAATTTATGAACGTTAACAAAACGGTCATACATTATATTCCATAGTTTAGAAAAGTTATTTTTCTTCCCCCACCAGAACCAGTTCCCGTTCATTTCATGATAGGGTCTCCAAAGCACCGGAACATTGGCATCACGCAAGCTTTTTAAAGAGACTGCCACCTTATCAAGCTCAGCGATCAGATTATTATATTGCTTAGTACCCGGTGTAACGTAACTATCGAACTCACTCTGGCTAAGTGTTTTTTTCACATTATCCCAGTCATAAGAGGTGCCCGGCAGGTTAGCATGAAAAGTCATAGCTACGATCCCGCCCGCTTTATTCCAGTTGATGGCGCTGTTCACCACATTTTGACGTTGCCAAGCCATCGTTGCTTCGGACTGACCACTGATCGCACCCATTTCATAACCGTGAAGAGCCGCATATTGTCCGCTGGTTCCCTTCAGCATATTGTTAATTTCATCTGGACTTTCTAAATAGTCATGTTGACCAGCAATAATGCCTTTTCCTGAGATCGAGTAAAAATAGTTAAGCAGCTTTACGGCTTCAGGTGAGGCACCTGGGGTAACTGGCGTTCCAGAATTTGAAGCAGCTATGACAATAGACGGCGAAATTCCAACAGCAAGCGGAAGTGCAGTCAGAAACAGGACGAGTGACAGAAATGCACCAAACAATCGATACGTACGGTAAGCTTTCAAAATAATCTCCCTTTCGGTAGCCAGGCTGCCACTCTTTCGAAGGCCCTATAGCTTTGCGTCCCTACCTTTCGATAGGTTTGCCTTTTCAATTTAAGAGAAATAATCTCTCTTACCGTAAGTATCGACGACAATTAATGATATATTTAGTGTTTTTATGACTTTTTTTGATAATTGAGTCAATTTACCTGTTTCAAGAAATTTTGAATTGGTTAAATAGATAGGTTAGACCTATGAAATGAATTGTTGTAGTTCTATATCATTCCAGTCTAAAGTAATACGTATGTTATCTTCTTCTACTAATTCAGACCCCGTCTGTACCTCTATAAACTCAACATCCGTCAAAGCAAGGATCGCGTGTTTCGTTCCTTCCGGTATACGTACCACGTCCCCAGCCTTCACATTATGTTTTTTCTCATTCAGCACAATACTTGCTTCGCCGCTGACGATTGTCCAAATTTCACTACGCTTGCGATGTAATTGATAGCTGATATTATTCCCCTCGGATATAAAAATCCGTTTGGTCAGCACTTCATTGCCTTCATCATATTTCACATAATCAATAACTTTGTAATGGCCCCAGCGGCGTTCCTCGTACATCGGTCTTTGTTCAAAGGTCTTCAGCACTTCTTTAATCCGTGGGCTCTCAGCTTTATGGGTAACTAGAATTCCATCCGGGCTAGCCGCAATGATCAGATCCTTCGCACCAATTACCGTAATCGGAATGTCCAGCTCATTAATCAAGCAAGTCCCCTCAGAATCCGCCGTCACAAAACCTTTTCCTACATGCTTGCTGCTCATTTCCTCTGTCAGCGTATTCCACGTTCCAAGATCCTTCCAGAATCCATCATACGGCTGCACCACAATATGTTCTTCTTTCTCCACCACTTCATAATCAAAGCTGATGGAAGACAATAGCTTATACTGCTTCTGCAATTCTTCATATCCTAAAGGCAACCCTTTACGCTGCAAAATATCTAACAAGTACCCTAAACGGAAGGCAAACACTCCGCAATTCCACAATGCATTTTGCTCGATGAGCTGTTCTGCTTGTATGCGGTCTGGTTTCTCTTGAAAGTGACTCACCTTCATAAAACCATTCCCCCCCGCCTCTTCAGTGGTAGGAATAATATATCCGTATTTCTCTGAGGCATGTTCAGGAACAACACCCATTAGTGCCAGATTTGCTCCACTTTCCAGCATGGTCCCCTCAAGCATAGCTATGGTATCGAAAAAGGATGCTTCTACATAAGGGTCAACAGGCAATATTGCTACCGTCTCCGCTGGAGAAACACCTGCCACTGAATAAAGATAGGTAGCTGTTAAGGCGATAGCCGGAAAAGTATCCCGACGCTCCGGTTCAACGATAATCGGCACATGACTTCCCAGTTGGCTTTGTATCATTTCTACTTGGCCGCGGCCGGTGGCTAGATAAGATGATTCTGCCATCCCTGCTTCCTCCAGCTGTCTCCAGACACGTTGTACCATGGATTCTGGTTCACCTTGAGGGCTTTCAAGTACCTTTAGAAATTGCTTTGAACGTGAGTCGTTAGACAACGGCCATAACCGTTTACCTGAACCGCCTGATAGAAGTACCATTTTCATAGAATGAACCCTCCTTGAATTATGGAAATCGAGCATAATGGAATTGTTATCAAAACGTATAGCTTCCGCTTAGCCTTAGTTCGAGCGGATGCATTTTTTAAAAAATTTATTAGGTATGAACCACTCCAAGGGATTTTGGACTTCCGATCGCTGTTATCCTCAGATTTCCTGATTGGACCGCTTCTCGCGGTAGAAATCCGAGGATAAAGGCGAACACTCCGTTTCTACAGTTCCAAATTCCCTTTCCGTTCTTAACCTAACCAACTACTTTTTAACAATGATCCATGCGCACCGGGCTGTACCAGCCGGAAGCGAGCACGTTTTTCTAAAGATTTGCTTCTGCTCCGGGGGAGGCAGCTGCAACTGCAAGAACAACTGCAAGAACAACTGCAAGAACAACTGCAACTACAAGAGCAAGACTAGTTGCCACCACAGAGACAGAGACAATGACAACTACAAATGCTACTGCTACTGCTACTGCGGTATATAATCAGAGTACCTAACTTTATAAATTGCTTAGAACCTTAAAATAAGGGAACGAAGTGGCGGAAGACAATTTTGGAACTGGAGGAGCGATAGCATCCGCCTTTGTCTGCGGATTTCTACCGCTATCAGCGGTTAAAATCAGGAAATCTGCAGACAACAGCGGCTGGAAGTCCAAACATTCACCGCAGTTGCGACTGACACTTAACACAAATGATTAAACCGCTCCAGCCACACTAGCAGAATAACCGCTCAATCCGCCCATCTGCGGGCGGCCGACAGAATGATAAACGAGGCCGGTACCCTCGATTTGCTCCTTGGAATACACGTTGCGTCCATCGATCAATACCCCATTACGCATGCTTTTCGCCAGCTGATGCAGATCAATATCCTTGAGTAGGCTCCAATCGGTCAAGAGGCATACGGCATCGCTGCCCTCAGCCGCTTCCTCAGGCAGATTGCACCAGCGAAGCTGCGGATGATCATATTGCTGCCTGAAATTTGTAGCTGCGATTGGATCATATAGTTTGACTGTTGCCCCTTCAGCCACCAGTGCCTCAACAATCTCTCTGGCGGGAGCTTCGCGGACATCATCAGTATTAGGCTTAAAGGCAAGCCCCCATATCCCAATCGTCGAACCGCGCAGGCTGCCAAGTGATTCATGCAGCTTGGAGATGATCATAAACCGTTGTCCTTTGTTCACTTCGACTACAGATTTCAATAATTTGAATTCGTAATCGACGTTGCCCGCAATTTGAATGAGCGCATTAGTGTCTTTCGGGAAACAGGAGCCTCCATAACCGATGCCAGCCTGCAGGAAGGATGACCCGATTCTTTGGTCCATACCCATTCCTTGTGCTACCTCGGTTACATCAGCTCCCACTTTTTCACAAATATTGGCGATCTCATTAATAAAGGAGATCTTCGTGGCCAAAAATGCATTCGAAGCATATTTGATCATTTCAGCACTGCGTATATCTGTTACAAATACATTTTCTGTAAAACCCTTATGAAGCTCGCGCATAGTTGGTTCCAGCTCTGGATTATCAAGACCAATGACAATTCTGTCGGGATGGAGGGTATCGCGAATCGCTGAGCCTTCACGTAAAAACTCAGGTGCAGACACGATATCAAAAGAATGTTGGGTATACTTAGAGATCATTTGAGAGATTTTTTCATTTGTTCCTACTGGAACTGTAGATTTAGTCATTATAATTTTGTGCCCTTCCATCGCTTTGGCGATTTCAGCGGCTGCACCCTCAATGTAGGTTAAGTCTGCTTCACCGTTAGGCAATGATGGCGTACCTACAGCAAGAATGATAATATCTGAACGGCGCACCGACGCTTGAAGATCTGCAGAAAAAGATAACCGTTCCTCACGAAGATTCAGTTCAATCAGTTCCTCGATTCCCGGCTCATAGATGGGCGATTCCATCTGTTTCAGCTTCTTAATCTTTTCCTCGTCCTTATCCACACAGATGACATGATGTCCGCCCAGTGCAAAGCACACGCCAGATACAAGACCCACATACCCAGTACCGATTACTGTCAGCTTCATATAATCATCCTCCTTTTAGAAAATTGACGTACGCCTGCTCAACATACTGCTTGAACTTAACCATAAACGCCTGCTCATCGAATTTACGTGCATGCTCCATAATTTGATCGATATCCCAAGCGTAGGACTCTACCTCATAAATAGCCTTAAGTAGATCCTCCACTTCTTGATGCTGAAAGAACACACCATTTACATAAGGAATAATAGTATCTAGTGCCCCACCTGCTTGATAAGCAATTACCGGTCTTCCTGCAGCGTTCGCTTCCAGCGGTGTAATTCCAAAGTCCTCTTCTCCTGGAAAAATAAATGCTCTACACTGTGCCATCATTCCAGTTACTTGTTCATCTTCTAGCCGGCCCAGAAACGATACATTATCCTTAGCCATGCCTTCGAGACGCTTGCGATCCGGTCCATCCCCTACGATATAAAGCTTAAGACCGTTACGATTGAAAGCCTCTACTGCCAGATCAATCCGCTTGTAGGAAACAAGCCGGGAGACAATTAAATAGTAGTCACCAATGGTAGAAGAGCTTGTAAACCGGGCTGTATTAATCGGTGGAAATATGACATCTGCATCCCGGTGATAATAATTCTGAATTCTCGTCTTCACTACTGAAGAATTGGCTACGAACTGATTCACATTTTTGGAAGTCCGTTGGTCCCACGTTTTGAGCTGCTGCATGTATACCTTAAGCATTTTTTTGAACAGCCCGGAATTCGACTGACGTTCCATGTAGGTGTCATAATCCCATGCGAAGCGCATAGGCGTATGGCAGTAACAAAGATGAAACGTATGTTTAGGAACTTGAATACTTTTCATAAAAGCACTGCTGGAACTCAGGACGATATCGAAACCGCGAAAGTCCAAATCACGGATGGCCATTGGATAAAGTGGCAGCACCCCTTTAAAATTGGTCTTTACCCCCGGAATCTTTTGCAGCCAGGAGGCACGGATATCCGCATCTTTGAGATTGTCAGTAAGGCGGCTTCCGTTAAAAACCGTTGTGTAGATTGGAGCCTCGGGATACATGTGATGAAAGACTTCCACCACTCTTTCCGCGCCGCCCATTTGGATTAAGTAATCGTGCGCTATCGCAATTTTCATGTGAATCATCCTCAAAGTTTTATGGAGCATCATCTTCAGAATTACCGCGTCATATCATCTGTCAGGTGCCCGCCAACAAACCTTTATAGTAGTCAACGATGTCCTTGACCGTATTCTCGATAACAAAATGCTCTTTCACTCGTTTCATCCCATTGTCCGCCATCCGCCGTCTTTCCTCTGGGTGATCCAGCATCCATTTAATGGAGTCTGCCAGTATCGCCGCGTCACCAGGCTCTATCAGTAGCCCTGTCTCACCTTGAACTACAATTTCTACCGGCCCGCCTTCATTGGAGGCGATCACCGGCAATCCCGCTGCCATTCCTTCAACGATAACTTGGCCAAAAGGCTCAGGAGTTACCGAAGTGTGAATCAGTAAATCAGCAGTATTCATAAGGCCTTGGATATCATCCACATGCCCTAGCATGCTTACATTAGTAAGCTCGTCGTTTTTTATCTTTTGCAGCAATTCCTGCTTATAGGCCTCTTCTCCAAACAGAGCGTCTCCGGCCAGCCAGAATTTCACACGAGGTTCATTCTTAAAGCTTTTTGCGGCTTCCAGCACAATATGCTGACCTTTCCAATGCGCCAATCGACCAACTAGCAGTACGTTAAAATCCTTCTGGTCCCGCATACCGATCCCATTACCAATCGCTTTAGCGAAAGCGGAGTATACGACCAGCGTTTTTTTGGAACGCGGCAGCTCCAAAGCATTCAGCGTAGAATGTGAATTTGCGATGACTCCATTTGGGAGCAGACGCGACAGCAAACGAATGCCTTTGGCAACGATTGGCTTTAAATAAGGAGCTCCAATATGATCCCGGATGTGCCAGATCAATGGAACGCCCGCTATTTTGGCAGCGATGGCTCCGTATAATGCAGATTTTAGGGAATTGGTGTGCACGCAATCTACCTTCTCCGCTTTTAAAAGCGGCGCAAGCTTGCGGCCATAAGCCAACAGCTTGAAGGCTGCAGCAGGTGCTCCCAAGTTAACTGCATTTCTACCACGACTTCTGATGCTCTCATCCAGCGGAATAATACGGACATCCATTCCTTTTTCACGTAGCCGTTCAGCCAGGGCACCATCCTCAGCCAGGATTACCAGGGGATCGATCTGTTCTCCAATATGGGTAAGGATGTTAAACAGGGCAACTTCTCCACCACTCCATTTAGCAGTGTGATCTATATAAGCCACTCTAAGCATTACGTGGTCACCTCCTCTCCTAAAGCTTGTAGGAACACGGATTCTACTTGATCCGTAACATGCTCCCAGGTATATCTCTCCAGTACATGCTCCCTACATTCATCCCGGCTCGGAAGCAGTTTTCGATTGCTAAGCATATGGATCATGCCTTCAGCCATGTGGTCGCTACTTGAACTCTTAAATAGCAACTCCGGCCGGAAGCCTTGCAAAATTTCCTTATTGCCACCAATCGGTGTAGCCATCACTGGCAATCCTGAAGATAAGGCTTCAACGGTAATCAAACCAAAGCCCTCCAATGCCTGTGAGGGAACCACGAACATGTCCGCTGCCTGATAATAAGAGGCCAGTTCATGATCAGGAATGTAGCCTAGCAGTCTTACCTTGTTGCTTAAGCCATAGTCGGCGATCTTTTCTTCCAGTTCCCCCCGCAACGGCCCTTTACCACCAATCAGCAGAATTGCATTTGGGAATCGCTCCGCAACTTGCTTCCAGGCTTCAAGCAGCTGGAGTAGTCCCATCCGATTGACCAACCGCCGGACAGTCAGCACGGTTGTTGCTCCCTCAGGTAAATTCAAGGTTCGGCGAATCGCCAATCGATTCGTAGCGGGGATAAAACGTTCCACATTAGCTGCGCCTGGAATCACAATAATTTTGTGTAGTGGCACTCCGTGCAGCTTATGGAGAATATCGCGGAACGTCTCACTAAGCACGATGAACTTATCCGCAAGCTTATAGGCTCTATGTTCAATGGATTTGGCGATGGTTGTTTTGACCCGGTGCTTAATGCCTTGGCCTTCGATTTTCATTTCTTCATTCCATGGGCCATGAAAAGTCATCACTACAGGAATCCCACGTTTCTTTGCTTCCAAGGCTGGACCAATACCATAAGGAGCAAAGTGAGTGTATAAAATATCTATACGGCCACTGCCCTCTCCCATCAGATCGGCCGCCTTACGCTGGAAAGCATCCTTACGTTTCCAGATCCCATCTTTTGGATCTCCGGCATTGTGAATAATCAATTCCTCAGGGGTAGCAGGCGTCTCTTGACTGCAAATCAGCGCATGCACCCGATTACGTGAGGAGAGTTGCTCGCAAACGGATTTGAAATACGTGTTAAGCCCACCCGGCTGTAGCGACGGCCAGCTAAGGCCTGTCGTCATAATGTTCAATCCGTCACTGTACGGCATAGCTTCTCTCTCCTTTATTCTCCTTCTCGGTCTGACTCGTCTTCGCATTGTGCTGAGTCAGCTTTCCCGATCTAATTAATTCGTAATGCTTGAAGCCGACCATGAATTCATACATGACCCAGAATACGGATACTCCGAAACCTGACATTCCCTTCTTGAACAACCCGTGTAAGAAATACTTTTGCAGGAAACGGGCTGGTGGTCTTAACAGCAGATGACTGACCCGAAATCGTTTGCCCTTGGCATACGCACTTTCAGCTTCCAAGTCAGTGTACTTATTGAAACGTGCCACATGATCGTTAATACTGCGGTAACCATAATGCCAGAGGGTTCCTGTCAAACGTATGGTTCGCTCTTCAGAGACCTCGGGCATCTCGTGCACCAAGCTATTTCGAATTCCATACGCTTTGCGGTTGTAAAGGCGCACTAGATATTCGCCACGATCCAGCCATCTGCCCATAAAATCGCCAATCCGGTAGATAGAATAGGCAACCGATTGATCCATAAGCCCCGGTTTCAGTTCAAGAATACTCGCGGCCAACTCGTCGCTGACCACTTCGTCAGTATCAATAAGGAAGACCCAATCATGAACCGCGCGTTCTACTCCGAACTCCCTCTGTTTCGCATATCCGGGCCAAGGGTTGACGTATACACGACAATTCAAGCTTTCAGAAAGCTGTACTGTCCCGTCTTTGCTGCCTCCGTCAATCACAACCACCTCGTCGGCGAATAACCTGCAGGATTGTATGGCCTTAGATATTCGAACTTCGTCATCCTGAGCGATGATGACAGCCGATATTGGATAATTGCCTTGGCCGCCTACCACGCTTTTTACTGAATCCATGAAGGTTTCCTCCTTTATCTTTCGCATTATCCATTCATATCCATAGGTTTCTTGCGAATGTAAGAATTCATCGTCGTCTTCATCCACTGAATGTCCTCCCGGGTAATGAGCAACCGCGGAAGTTTAACTTTTAAGGTGTACTTTATATTGAGAACAATGAAGAAAAATCGCAGGATTGCTGATGACAACATCGCTATCCCTGCTCCGAGTAAGCCAAATTTAGGGATGAGCAGGAACAACATTGGGATAACCAAAAGTAAGCCGAAACCTTGAAGCATCGAAACCACTTTTGGCTTGCCTAACGCCATAAATGCCTGCGCCAGAATGATCGTCCCTCCGCTAATGGTCACTTCAAGGAGCAATAAGCGAAACACGGTTAATGCCGCATTGAAGTCTTTGCCGTACATCAACGGAATTACTAAAGGGGCTAAGAGCATCAGGAATACCCCGCCAAGCATGGTGAAGGTCGTACTTATTCGGAAGGCTTTGAATGTTAACTCAACTGCCTGTTCTTTGGACAGCTCAGAAGCCTTAGGAAACAACACGATCGTAATTGAGCTTGAGAAAAAATTAACCATTCGTGATAGACTCACAGCCACTACATACAGCCCCAAATCAGCAGGTCTTAACAAACCGGCAATTACGATCTGATCGATATAGGTAGAGAAATTGCCAAGCAAGTCATTGCCGTAGGAACCAAGCCCGTAAGTAAACAATCTTTTTAAATTCTGATAGGCCCCTCTCATCTTCACCTTATAGGTACGAAGCAAGGAAATCGTCATTCCAATAAACAGCGGAGCTCCCGGAAGAAGATAGGCAACTGCAGTTGTAAATGGATTCATCTGATCCAGCGCGATCAATATCCCGATCATCGTCAGTGTAAGCAACGGCACTAGATAGCGAATCCAATTAAACCTCTTGTATTCGCCTCTGAATTGAAAAGCTGCATTGTTAATTTGAGAGATCACTATAATCGGACACAGAATCATAGACCACTGAGCAAAGGTCACGACCTCCGGACTGAAGGATTTCAGCCAATAAGGCAAGACCACGATACCTATAATCATCGCTATGACCCCAAAAATGGTACCGAGCAGCAATGCCATACGATAAAGCACTCCGGCATCCTCCGGATTTTTCTTAGCGTTATAGATGAGAGCTGAAGGAATGCCAAAGCTCATGCTAAACGCCAGAAACTGTGACCAGTTAATCATTGCCGTCTGTTCCCCACGACCTGTCGGTCCAAGATAACGTGCGGTCAGTACACCAGTTAACATGTTAATCAATAGGATCATGACACTGACAAACATAGTTTTTACGGCTGCCGAGCTGTTGTCCTTGCTCTTGGCGAACAGTCTAAAAGATGACCAGATTGTTCTAGCGGGGAGAGATTTTGCATTCAACTGCTGCATACGGTGTTCCCTTCCTTCTACTTTGAGTAATCTCCCTTGCGCTGAGGCCAAGACCGATCAGCATCCAGATTAAGTATCCCTTGAGTCCGGGAAACCCATTATCTGAAACTAGACTGACAATCGCACCGGTCCAAGTAGCTAACGCAAGTCGGGCGTAGGGCTGCAATTGGTCCCTGCTGATTACTCTAGCGAATATCTGTTTGACAACTGCGCCTAAAGCTCCGAAGAAGAAAACAGCACCCAGAACACCAAAGGTAAGCAGTAAAGCGATAACTCCGTTATCCATAATTCCGTACTCTCCAAGCTCGCCGTCATTACCAAGCTTAGTCCCTTGGCCTACACTACCAATTCCCTGACCTACTGGATTGGCGGCAACCATCGGCAGCATGTTTTGCCATAAGCTTAGCCGTTCATTATAAGAGTGATCTTCTTGAACAGAAGAAAGTGTCTCTACCCGAGCAACCAGTCCTTCGGCACCAGGCAATTTCGGCACAACCCAGAACAACGCAGCAGCCACAAAAACTAATTGGATCAAGGTTTTCCACTTTCCCTTAGAAGGAGAGGTTCCAATATACATGAGCAGCATCACCAGGAGTATCAGCCATGCCGCACGTACCAAAGTAGTCAGCAGGCAGATTACAACTAGCAGAACGCCGATCCAGCGCAATGTTCCCCGCCATTTTTTCTCCAGTATCATCGGAACTAAAGCAAACGCTAAGAAGGTTGCAGCCGGTCCGGGCGAATTCAGCGTAGAGAATACTCGGATTTCCAATGGATATGGATTTCCGATGGACATCATATCCGCATGTTTCATCCAGAACACATCCCAAGGTGGCACCGTCAAATACTGAACAATCCCGTAAATGGCAACTAGGACTGCAATATTGGCAAAAGCGGTAAGCAGTCGATCGATATCCTTCGGCTTGAACTTCGTGACGGCAAAGTACGGCAATAACAGCAGTGGCACAATATAATTCGCTAAGTCATAAACTGAGCCCATGCCATTCTTAGCCAAACCGATTAAAGCACCATAACCCAGCGCAACTGCGAACATTAACATGATCCGCGTGGAGGCTTTTTGAATATTATGAATCTCCTTCAGCAGCGGAATGATCAAGGTTACACCGGTTAACAAGGGAGCTAAGCTCAGCAAGGATACAGAGTGATACACTCCTTCTGACCAGTCAGCAATGCGGCGCAGCTCTGGAGCTACGGCCCAGATTAGCAAGGTATAAGCAACCAGCATTTTCGGTCTAAGTATGGCTAACAAGAAAGCTGGGAATAGGATGGCTGAGAGAATGGCTCCCTGCAGACTGTTCGATGAACTCAGCATCGCACTGGAGAAGCCGATGATCAGCGGAAGAGAGACACCTACAGCAGCAGTCCCCCCTATTAATCCAACTGTCTTGATGAACCTAAGTGATGGGGGCGTAAATACACTCATTCCAAGCCTCCTTCCTTCACCTTATCCCGCTTACGCAGTTCCTTAAGTAATAAAAGTAGAAATTGTGCATCGTCCACAAGATATCTTTTCCAGAGCCGGCCCGGCTCCTGGCTAAGCCGCCAGAACCATTCGAACCCTGTTTTTTGCATGAAGCTAGGCGCTCGTTTCACTGAGCCTGACAGAAAATCAAAGGTCGCTCCCACTCCGATCGATATCGGAGCTTGATAAGAGGTATAGTGGCGGTAAATCCACTTTTCCTGCTTAGGTGCTCCTACACCAACAAACACGATATCTGGCTGGCACTCTGTCAGCATTTCTATAATGCGTTCATTCTCCTCCTCATTGTGCTCGAATCCATAGGATGGAGAATAACAGCCAACCACATTTATTCCGGGATGTGCTGTTTTCAAATTCATCGCTGCCCGTTCCGCCACGCCTTCAGCTGAGCCTAAGAAGAACAGCCGGTACTTCCTTTGCTCAAAGGCGTTGCCCAATCGATTAAATAGATCCGCGCCGGATACCTTCTGCTTAAGCGGCTTGCCTAGCATTTTGGATGCCCAGATCAGTGGCATTCCGTCAGCAACAACTGCGCCTGCCTTCGAATATACCGTTTGAAATTCTTTATCCTTACGAAGCTTGATCACATGATCTACATTGCAAGTGAGGATATAAGACTGATTCCTCTCCTGAATGGTTTTATCAATGTAATCAAGCAAATCCATGAAATCATAGTTATCAAAATTGACATCGAACATATTCACTTGACTCATCGTATCACTTCTTTTTGTGGGGAATCGGTTGGCTGTGAAGATCGATACAGGCAGTTCAGGTACCAACAGAACGGAATAATAAATTGGACCGTCGACAGCGTGTTATCGGAGAATGAGTAGATTAAAAACGCTGCAATAAATAACAGATAATAAGGTTTGATCGGCGGAGCCAATGCTCTGTACACCAGAATAAATACAGCCAATAAAGAGAACATCAACAGAATAGCGCCAATATATCCCCCATCGAAGTAAAAGCGGATATACTCGTTGTGCGGAACTACAAAACCCTTATACAATGTTCCATCATTTGCTACCGTCACTGCTCCAAGCCCTCTACCAGACCAAGGAGAGTCCGCAGCCTTGTTTAAAAAATACTCCCATGCCTCTGACCTTCCTGATAAATCAACAGCCGTATCTGTCTGTCTCTCAAAGGAACGTTTCTCAAAATTATCGAGCTGCCAGAAAACGGCGACCATAATCAGGAAAAATGCACCCATCAACGGAATTAGCAGATAGGTTCTGCCCTTCAAATATTGGCGGAGAATATCATAGAAGTAATAGAGAACGGTAAGTCCAAGTGCCAATATAGGCCCTCTTGTTCCTGTTCCAATCAAGATAAAGAAATTTAGAACTAACATGATATAGAAAAAGCGTGCTTGCTGCGGATTCCGCTTCACCTCTATAAATGGAATCGCTACTCCCATAAAGGCCAGCATCGCTAGATGCGC
This sequence comes from Paenibacillus sp. FSL L8-0333, assembly GCF_037965665.1. Lineage (NCBI taxonomy): Bacteria > Bacillati > Bacillota > Bacilli > Caryophanales > Paenibacillaceae > Paenibacillus > Paenibacillus sp. FSL L8-0333. The sequence continues at coordinate 1,096,746 of NZ_CP150186.1, read as the reverse complement.
AGGAATATTAGCCCCCTGAATCCGTACAGCGCCTGTATACTCGATGTTGAGAAAATTATGAACATGCGCAAGCTGCAGCAACAAACCAACCACTACACTAACAAGGGGAAGCATACAGATAATTTTGATTTGCAGCTCGGCTACATTCTTTTTCCAGTTGATTAATAAAAATACGAATGGAATGGATAGACCGATAAAAGCTTTAACTGCAATGGATGAGGTCATTTCCGGCAGCCAGATCGAAGACCCAAAGGTAATCACCAGCAGCGCTACCATTGCCCACAAGGGGTGACTCAGACGAAACCGCAAGCCATTGACCAGAATACAAGGAACAAGCAGCATCACGATAACCAATTTATAAAGGGACAGTATCTCCATTCCGAACATGCTGCCATCATATAAAAAGTTAATCGATATTGCCGTCGTGATTAGAACGAAATAACTGATCAGTTCAGGCCGTGAAATCGAGATTCCCAGCAAAATAATCAGAAGCACGGCAGCTATCGCAATCATCGGCTGGTAGATGACCGCCGTTCCAAAGAACAGGGCCGACATGAGATAGAGCATCCCGTATGGCAAAACATTTAATTTGGAGCCCCACTCAAAATTTGTCATGTTAATCCCTCACCCCGCTGCGGAATGCCTCTCCCGATTGAGAATCATATGAAGCGTTCCACGAATACTCTCCAGCCTGCATTTATTCAAAAGCCTTCTTCCTTTACTTCTTGAGAGGATAGAATCAGCCAGGATATACACGAGCTTAGCGGCTGTCTTTCCCACTAGAAGCAGCTTGCCTTTTAGTCCTTCGCTTTTCATAGCGTTAGAGATGCCTTGGCTATAATAGCGCCTCATAATCCAGTCTTCCGTCAAACGGGCCGCCGGCACGAAATGGTCAACCGCCATTTCCGGATGGTAGAGGATGGAATGCCCTTCTTTTTGAATCTGTCCGAATAACCAGGTCTCTTCACCAGAGAGCAGAGAATCACCCTTTCTTCCGAGATCTAGGGGAAAAAGACTGATGTCGAATACGAGCTTCCGCATCGCCATATTGGCCCCACAAGGATGAAGTTGCTTGGGATATTCCTTAATCCGGCTACCTAAATCAACAATCGTGTACGGAAGCTCAAAGGGTTTAATCAACCAGTCCGGACGTTTACTTTCAAATATCGGAGCGATTTTGCCTCCCATAGCCATGACCTCCGGTTTACTCTCGAAAGTACTGACAATCATTGTTATCCAACGCTGGCAAGGTATCGCATCATCATCCAGAAAGGCAATCAGCGGCGATTTGGAAGCCAGAATTCCTGTATTTCTAGCCGCTGAAAGCCCCTGCATCGGCTCCATCATGTAGCGGATATCCACATCAGCTCCATGCTTTCCTATAAACTTTTTGACGCAAGCTTCAGTATCATCCTTGGAACAATTATCCACAACAATGATCTCCGCCTGCTCTAAGTGATCCAGCTTTAAAAGTGACTGAAGCGTCTTGATCAATAAAGGTGCTCTGTTGTAGGTACAGATGATAATGGAAAGCTTAGGAACGTCTCCGTATTCACGCATCGGCATTCACCTAATTTCCACATTATTAATAAGCATCTTTTGAACCGAGTAACATCAGTCCGGTTTTAGCAATGATTTTTAGATCCAGCATGGTGCTCCGAATATGGATGTAGGTTAAGTCCAGCTGTACCATTTCGTCGAAGCCGACACTGTTTCGGGCATTTACTTGCCAATATCCGGTACAACCTGGAGTAACCGTCAAACGCTGTTTGTCATAATCCGTATACTGAGCCACCTCTTCTGGCAGCGGAGGACGAGGACCGACCAGACTCATTTGACCTATCAGCACATTCCACAGCTGAGGTAGCTCATCGATGCTCGTCTTGCGCAGGAATCTCCCTATTTGTGTGATCCGCGGATCGTTCTTAATCTTGAACATGGCACCGCTCACTTCGTTATAGGCCATCAGGTTTTCTTTTAACTCCTCAGCGTTACTGACCATGGATCTGAACTTATACATCGGGAATTGCTTTTCATTCTTCCCAACCCGGTTTTGCCGAAAGAACACCTTTCCTTTCGGATCCTCCAGCTTGATCAGAATCGCCACGACAACAAATAATGGCATTAACACGAGAAGACCAAGAGCGGAAAAAAAGATATCGATCATCCGTTTCATTATCAAATAGGACTCTGCTTCTTTCCTTCTCTCATCGGTATGCAGCATGTAAAGTTTCGGCAGGACCGCCTCGTAGTCTTCCGGCAGTTTTTGCATGCTCATCCTCCTCATCTAAAATTTTGCGAACTCAACTTAACTACTCAAGCTGGTTTGTCCCATTTTATTCAGCCATTCCGCCATTGCATCCATCACCGGATAGCGCAAATCTTCGCTTTGCAGTGCAAATTCAAGTGTTGTCAAAATATATCCAAGCCGCTCGCCGACATCATATCTTGTTCCGTCAAAATTATAGGCATATACCCGTTCGCTCTGATTCAGCTTCTGAATGGCATCTGTCAACTGGATCTCTCCGCCAGCGCCTTCTTCCATCAAATCGAGATACTTAAAGATCTTCGGCGTAAACACATACCGGCCCATGATCGCAAGATTGGAAGGTGCCGTACCTAGTGGCGGCTTCTCTACAAAATTGTTAACCCGATACAATTTACCGTCCTGCAAATCCGGTTCAATAATACCGTAACGATTCGTGAATTCATCAGGAATCTCTTGAACTCCGATAACCGAGTTTTGTGTTTCTTCATATTGATCGATCAGCTGCTTAAGGCAAGGTACGGCTCCTGTGACGATATCATCGCCTAACATGACACCGAATGGCTCATCTCCGATAAACCGTCTTGCACACCATACGGCATGCCCCAGACCCTTCGGTTCTTTCTGGCGGATATAGTGAATTTCTACCTTAGCTGAACGTTGAACCTCTTTAAGCAGATCCAGCTTTCCATCTTCCAGAAGCCTAGACTCCAGCTCAAACGCATTGTCAAAATGATCCTCAATGGCTCTTTTACCTTTACCAGTAACAATGATGATATCTTCAATACCGGAAGCAATAGCCTCCTCAACAATGTATTGAATGGTTGGTTTATTGATAATCGGAAGCATTTCTTTAGGCATGGCTTTCGTTGCAGGAAGAAAGCGCGTACCTAGTCCTGCCGCGGGTATGATTACTTTTTTTACCTTTTTCATCGCACTTTACCTCCTAAAAGTTTTGTGAGCATTAGCTTCAAAGATTTCACTTCGTACAAAACTCACTTCGAAAGCATAAACTTAAGTTTTGTGAGCATTAGCTTCAATGATTTGACTTCGAGCAAAACTTACTTCGAAAGCATAAACATTTACTTCGCCTGGTTCATGGCAATTCCGATTAGATTAGAGCCGGTCTGTTCAAGCAGCGTCTTCGCTTTGCGAATCGATTCCCGTTTGGACTTTCCGTATCTGGCCACCAGAATCACGCCGTCCGCTTGAGGTGCCAATATACGAGCATCACTGAAATCGACTGCCGAAGGAGAATCCAGCAGGATCAGATCGTAGTTTTCTTTTAGTTCCTCAAGCAAAGCGGTCATTTTGGGGTTGCCTAGCAAATCCGGCGGACTAACATGAGTTTTTCCCGCCGGGATGACTGAAAGATTGGCTAAGTTTCCGAGGACAGCGATGTTATCTGCTTCCTCTTGCCCACTTAAATAAGCCGCAAGCCCGTCACTCCCCTCTACTTCAAACACGGTATGAAGACCGGGATGTCTCAGATTGCAGTCAACCACCGCTACCTTCTTGCCATCCTGGACGAAAGAGACCGCGAGATTCGACAATATTGTCGTCTTGCCTGCTCCAGCTTCTGCTGACGTAAAGAGCAGCACTTTTCCTCCGCCGCCCTGTGCTAGTCCAAGCTGACGTATATATGTGCGCAGTGATCGGAACGATTCGGAGATATGCGAGGATGGATTAACGTCTGTAACCAGACTCTTATTTAGCCGCAACATAAGCACCCTCCTTCACTCTGGTGTTGCCTGCCGCCTTACCTAAATCACGTTTACGAATGGTTGCTATCGAAGCAATTACCGGAAGACCAAGGTCATATTCCGCTTCCTTTTCAGACCTTAATGTGCCGTTAAGTGTTTCCATCAGCAAAATAATTCCTAGGGCAGCCATAAGTGATACAACAAAGCTGATGATGAGATTCATCGCAAACCCGCCGTTCGAGGGCCCTGGAACATCAGTCGGATCGGCCGGTGTCAGCAAGGTAACATTGTCTACCCTCATCAGCGATGGCAATTCACGAATGAATGTCTGCGATACCGCATTTACGATCCCGGCAGCTTTGCTGTAGCTTTCATCCTGAACATTGAGGTTGATCACCTGACTCTTCTCTGAAGTTTTAATCTCAAGCTTCTGGCTTAGTTCATCGGCCGTGAGACCAAACTCCGGGTGATTTTCTATTACGCTTTTCATGATGGTCGGTGATTTCATAATTTCCTTGTAACTCTCAATTAAATTCAGGCTAAAGCTCAAATCGTTAAGATTGTTGCTCTCGGGAGCTTTGGCAATGTTGTTGACAAGCAGCTGTCCGGAAGCGGAATAGACGGGTTCAACGAAGTTTTTGCTAACATAGTAAGTCGTAGCACAGGAGATCAAAACGAACACCATGATGAGCCAAAACCTTTTTTTAATCAGGTTAATGTAATCCAGAATCGTCTTTTCCACAGTAACCCTCCTTCCGCTAAAATTACATTCTGAAAGCATTCATGAAAGTTTCAGTTGTTGCTTTAATTCTATCAATCCACACCATTCGCCACATGGCTCATACCATCACTTTCCTCTTCACTTTGGAGTAAGACGTTATACCTCTTAAGAGGGGGATTAGGTATACTTTAGTGCCATATCGAGGGCAAATTCAGGTTTTAATGCACAAAAAAACACGGACAACCTGTCCGTGTTCATGTACTATGCTTACGAATTATTTCAATTTTCACTCGTAAGACATTTCATATTTGGTTAATCCGACAGCATTTGCATAAAGCGCTGCCTGAGTACGATCAGCCACCTGTAATTTAGCTAAAATCTGACTGACATGCTTCTTCACCGTAAATTCACTAATGAAAAGACGTGAAGCAATTTCTCTATTGCAGGCGCCCTGTCCCAGCTCGATCAGGACTTCCTTTTCTTTGGGTGTTAATTCATCCGTTGGGCTGCTTCCACTCATGCGCATTTTATCTTCCATCAGACCAGGATCATAATACTTTCTTCCCTTGTGCACCAATTGGATAGCAAACAGTAACTCCTCGGGCAACGCCTCTTTCAGTACATATCCATCTACCAGTACTTCTTCAGCCTTCAGGAAATCCTCTCTGCTTGCAGATGACGTCAACAGAATGAACTTACTAACGATACCACGAGCACGCGCTGTCTTGATGACATCCAATCCCGATTCATCTGCTAGCTTAAGATCAATCAATACGAGATCAGGCTGCGTCTCCTCAATCACAAGAAGCGCTTCTTGGCCATTCGTCGCCTCACCCGCAAACTGCACATTCGGTTGCATCGAAATGACAGATGCCAGTCCTCTTCTAACTAAAGGATGATCATCAACAATGACGATTTTCACAGAAACGACCTCCCGCCTAAAGTTTATGCATTCTTTAATTCAGCTACACCGACAGGAATCGAAATCATAATTCTTGTTCCTGTGCTCTCATTACTGGACAACTGAAAGTCGCCACCGAGCGACTGGGTCAAATATTGCATATTCTTCATGCCAAGTCCGCTTACACTATCTTCAGATTCAATCCATAACAAATCAGTATCAAAACCAACACCATTATCACAAATCAATAATCGAATCCAAGTCGGCTTCAGAGACAGTTCTACATCCACTCGACTGGCAGCACCATGCCTGATGGCATTACCCGTAGCTTCGGAGATAATCCGAAAAAGCGCCTTGTGGTAAGGATAAGGGAGACTGAAATCATCGCCCGTTATTTTTAAATCAATATCAACATCATTTAATCTGGATAAGCTCTTCAAATGTGATCTTACCATGCCCAACCAAGTAGGACCGCCACTCTTCTTGGAGCTAAGACTGTAGATCGTGATCCGCAGTTCTTTGGCAACCTTTGTTGCAGAGTCATGAATAAGCTCAATTTGTTCTTCTAGCTCATGATCAGACATTCTCTTCCACGATTCCTTCAGCGAATGCGTCGCATACACAATACCAAAAAGGCTCTGCGACACACTGTCGTGCATTTCATCCGCAATCCGGTTCTGTTCGTTCGTGATGATCAACCGGTTCTCGATCACACCAAGCTCATGTCTTTCAAGAATATTCGCACTTAGCTCAGATAAGAATATCAATTGTTGAATATACCATCTGCGGCCTTCCAGCCCCTCTGTAGACTCCAGCTTGAGTCCAATCATCCCTACAAAACGGGTGCTCATCCGTACAGGCATCAGCAGGAAATCGCCTAATCCCGGCAGATTTCTAAAAATAGGCTCTCGCTGCAATCTCCATTCATGCTCATGTTTTCCCAGTTCTGAGAATAGGAACTGTTCCTCTTCCTGCTGCCAGCCGGTCTGCCTGCTCTGCGGAGCTGGTTCTCCGCTTTTCTTGGCGAACCAAAACAAAGCCTTATCTAGCTTCGTTAGCTTAACAACATAATCGGTGATCACTTGACCGATATTCATGAAATCATGTTGGCTTGAGGTTTCCACGATATGGTACAGGGATTTGATATGCTCCATCGTCTCTTTCGTGCGAGCATTCGATTCTTCACGTTGCCGCTTCATCCGATTAACGATCTGCATTATTATAACCGTAAGTACCAGTGTTAGAAACAGATTCCCATTTATAAATACAATTTCTAAAAAATTTCTGTTCGCAGAATTGATAAAAAAATAACAGAGCACCGCAAAAATACTGATATAGCTTAAGAGCAACGACCATCCAAAATAAATGGACAATGAGCCTGCAGCAATCAATACAGGATTAAGCACATAGAGCCTAAAAGAGCTTTCGTACCCACCCGTAAACAAGGTCAATGCGATAATTCCCACCATCTCTATACTAACAGCCAGGACGAGAGTCTTTGGTCTGCTGCGTAGCCTTCGATAACAAAATGAGAACGTTTGTGCAAACACAACAAGTATAGCAATAATAAGTGATTTATAAATTATGGAAGGTCCCGTCTTATCTAGAAGATACATGAGTGATGTGAGGGACAATGAAAAATACCTGTAATACGCAATCAGTTTGTCTTCTGCAGTTGGTTTGATTTTCATCCCACCACCCTATTCTCCAGTTTTTTGGAAAATGCGAGATTGTACTGTGCTCGATAAAAGCATCATACATGAGAAAAATCACAATAACAAGTTGACATTTCCCATGTTTGCGCTTCCATTTGAAAAATAGTTACAAAAAATTTATTATTTTTTTAGTAGGTTTTATCACTAAAATTTGGAATTTTATCCACTATAGTTAATAAGAACTAACACATTTATGTAATATTAATCCATATTTTTCAACATATCTTATAAAACGACAACAATTATACAAATTATAACAATTACTGTTGGGACTCTAGTAGGAGGATGTCGATTTAAATGTTATTCCGGCAAAGCTGGGGTGCGATCCCCATATATTTTTTAAATAAACGAGAAAAATAGAACGGATCATTATAATGAAGCATACTAGAAATTTCCTTAATTTGTAATGAGGTGTTAAAAAGCAACTTTTTGGCTTCCGCCATTTTTAGACGGTGAATATATTCATGAAGCGGGTATCCACTGCTGCGTCGAACAAGACGACGAAGTGTAGACATCGAAACATGATGTTTTGCCGCTATTTGTTCTAGGTCCATTTCACCATAAATGCATAAGTTCAGGTCTTCCCGAATCTGACGCATATAATCAGCCTGAGAATTCCAACTTTTTTCTTCTATTATAAAAGAACACTCCAGCAGCATTCTTTCGAGCAATAATGCTGCCCGATCCGCATCAACAGGTTCTCCGCTCTCCATCCGTTCCAGCACTTCTTCAAATAAGGTAGTAAGACCTACTATAGATTGGGCTTGAAAAACATTTCCCCCGGCTATGAGGCCCGATTCCAGCCATTCGGATACACGCGTGCCATTAAAGTTAATATAATACTCATCCCAGCTGCCTCCCGGTGGTGGACCAAAGTTATAACTGTAACCTGGGCGAAAAAAGTATAAGCTGCCTTCACGCACCTGCTGCTCTTTTCCCCCAATCTCCATGTAGGAGCCACTACCTGACACTATGTAAACAATGGCCCAGTGCTCAAAAACTACACCTGAACGGAATAACGTTCTTCCTGGCAGATGACCTGCCTGTCCCACCCTTATATTCTTGAGCTTCAGCTTGGAGGATTCAACCTTCGGATCAATAATTCTTATTGGATATGGACTGATCATATAATCCATGTGCTTGGACATTATAGGCATTCCTCCCCTTGTTTAGTAGTGATAAGGTTATTGTGAAGATGATCATATTCTACATGAATAAGAGGTGTCCACGCTATGCTTAATCATTCTACACTACTGCTTTTCCCTAATCCGCGTGAAATCACATTGTCACAAGGCTCCTTCCATTTCCCAACAAGCGGAAGCATCGTGCTTCCTAATATGGAAGAACAATCTGCCATGCCAGCTGCACGAAAACTACAGGAAGTGATTGCACAAGCATTGAATCTGCAGCTGACTTTATCCATTGGCTTACGTCCAACCGTTGTATCTGTCTGTAACTTTAACTATGTGCCATTATTGTCTGCACAGGCATATGAGATTGTTGTCGATCAGAAGGGTATCGTTGTCTCCTATAGCTCTCCTGTAGGCGCCTTCTACGCAGCAGCAACCCTGAAACAAATCATAGAACAAAGTGGCAAATCTATACCTCAGCTGCATATTCGCGATGAACCTGATTTTGGAGCCAGAGGCCTGCTCATAGATATCAGCCGCAATAAAATCCCGAAGCAAGAAACCTTGTACCGGATCATTGACCTTATGGCTGATTTGAAGATGAATGAACTTCAGCTATATATAGAAGGTGCTCCGTTCGCTTATGAATCCTTCCCTCAAGTCTGGGAGCTTGAAACCCCAATTACCGGAGAGGAAATCCTGCTTCTGGATGCCTATTGCAAAGCACGTTATATAGAGCTTGTTCCCAATCAGAACAGCTTTGGGCATATGGAGGGCTGGCTCTCTCGTCCAGAATTCAACGCTTTAGCTGAAATTCCCGAAGGCTTTATGCTTCCGAAGAATTTGTATGCGCAGGACGTTTATCCAGAAGGCTTATTTATGCACCCTGGTACTTTTGATACCGAAGATCCTGCTGTACTACCTCTGCTAGACAAAATGTTTGACGATCTGCTACCTTACTTTAGCTCCAATCAGTTTAATGTAGGCTGCGATGAGACCTATGAACTCGGTCTTGGTAAAAATAAAGCTCTGGCAGAAACTCAAGGCAAAGGTCAACTCTATTTATCATTCCTACAAAAGATTTATGAGTTGGTTACAAAACGTGGCAAAACGATGCAATTCTGGGGCGATATCATTATCCAGCATCCCGAACTGATTCCTCAGCTTCCTAAGGATATTATTGCTATGGAATGGGGTTATAGCGCTGAGCATCCCTTCGAGTCCGATACGCTCAAATTCCGTGAAGCAGGTATTCCTTTTTATGTCTGCCCAGGCACCAGCTCATGGAACTCCATTACAGGACGCACAGACAATATGTTAGCCAATCTGCGCAGTGCAGCTATTCATGGCAAAAACAACGGCGCTATTGGTTATCTCATTACGGATTGGGGAGATTTTGGACACTGGCAGCATCTGCCGGTCAGCTATGCCGGCTTCGCCTACGGCGCAGCCCTATCCTGGAGTGTAGATCATAATCTGGAAGCAGATACTGCACAGTATTTAAATAGATTTATTTTTGCAGATCGTTCTGAGGGAATTGGCCAGCTGCTCCTGGATCTCGGCAATTACTATCAGCTTGAATCCAGTATCAACCGTTCAAATGATGCAGAAATGTCCCTGCTGCTGCGTACCCATCTGGACAATTTCCTAATCATAGAGAAGCTTACTGAGGAACACTTCAATCATCTCGAAGAATATCTGCTCTCCATTGAGGCGCGGCTATCGGGGTTAGATCTTCAATGTGAAGATGCTGCTCTTGTGCTGAAAGAACTGAGTAATGGCATCCATTTTGTGAAGCATGCTGTGCAGCTGGGCAGAATCAAGCTACAGTTGACATCAGCACCAGATTCGCTTGATCCTGCGCTGATTACGAAGCAAATCAATGACCTTGATGTACTCCTTCACCAATATCGTCTCTTGTGGACGGAACGCAACCGGCTCGGCGGCTTGGAGCAAAGTATCTCGAAACTTCAACGCCTGCGTAGTCAATATGAAGCATTGAAATCAGAACTCTCCGCATCCGTAAGTTCCTAATCCCTCTTATTAATATTCACTATATAGCTGCTGTTGGGTAATCGAACGTTGAACTAACGCTTTCGGTTCGCCCAACGCAGCTCTTCATATTGATTCTCAAGCATCTCCCGCTCACGTTGCTCGTGTTGTTCCCTGCCAATTCCCTCCTGCTGGCTTTCCTCATCCTCATAGATTCGCCATAGGTCAGAGAACAGATAGTCTTTGATTTCTACCACTTTTCCCTTCAAGATTCCGTTTATCCAAAAAAGTCCCGTGGAGGTACGCATAACCATGCGGCCATCCGGTGTTTCCGCCTTTTGACCCATTCGAATAGCCATAAGCATCTGGCCGAAAGTATACCATTCCATATCTGCTAATACCTCCTAAATTTTAGTTGTAATGGAATAAAGAGAAAGCTATAATCAGGGCAAAAGAACCATTTTCGTAAAAATTTTATAGGAGGGTTGTTATGGATTGGCTAAATGACTACGAAGATGAACTGCGCTTGGTATTCCAAGAAAGCAGACGGATTATTTCCGAATTTCCAGAACCTCTAAATCAACAAGGCATGTCCTATCTTGAGCATTTTAACGTATTTAACGCTGAAAGCCACAAAAACTACATATGTTATCTTTTACCCTTTTGGCTGCAAAAGGGATGCGGAATCTCTGCAGAGGTTACTCGCCAGATGTCGATGGGCAACGTCTTTTTTATGTTGTATTTCTTCATACAGGATGACCTGATGGACAGCCAAGAATCCTCCGCATACGAAAAATTGCCCTTGGCGAATTTGCTTTATGTGGAATTTTTAAATATCTACCGGATACTATTTCCGGAGCCATCCGCTTTCTGGATCTTATTTAATCGTTATATCATGGAGTGGGCAGATAGTGTTAGCAACGAAAATACCAGTGACTATTTTCTTAATGATCGGGTCAAAATTTCCTATAAAGCCAGTCCGCTCAAGCTATCCAGCACCGCTGCTCTTCTGATGTCTGGAAAGAGTGATTTAGTGCCGCAAGCTGAAGAACTTATCCATTCGGTTTTGCTTACACTGCAAATGCTGGATGACTATGAGGACTGGAAAGAAGATTTATCCGCGGGCAACTATAATTGTCTTCTCTCCCTAACTCGCAAACATCTGCCAAACAGCAGTGCAGCTAAACTCACTTCGCAAGAGGTCGAATTTTATCTATTCACTGCAAATGGTCTACATACCTATACGGAATTAGCACACGACACACATAACAAAGTTACAGCTTCCGACCTTAATGCCCCTCATCTTATCGCGTTCCATTCCATGCTAGTAAGTAACTTACAGCAGATCTCTGATTCCATCGAGGCGGACAAGCAGCTCTTGCTAAACGGAGGATTATATCATTGGTTGTCAAAAAATGTCCATTAATTCTATTATTTTGTAATAAAAAGAATAGTATTAGTAGTTTTGCTATGTTATATTATTAAAGGTAAATATATACAATTTGGGAAGGGTGATTATTATGTCAGAAGCAATTCTTAGAAATCAAGTCATTCAAAAGGCATGGGAAGATCCAAGTTTCAAGAAAAGACTACTCTCAGACCCAAAAGCGGCTCTCCAAGAAGCACTAGGCGTAATCATTCCCGACAGCGTTACCTTGAAAGCCGTTGAAGAAGGCTCCAACGAATTCTATCTTGTAATTCCACCAAGTCCTACATCCGATGTATTGAAGGCAACCGCAGCACCACGCGGTTCGTGGTAAGACAACAAGATTAACCCCCTAAGGAGTGAGAATCATCCGGAGCTTCTGCCAATGGCAGTATGGTGATGGATTCGGTTCCCACTCCTTTTTTGCTTGTGAATTTCACTTTACCTTGCATAGCTTCGATGATACGGAAAGTGACCATTAATCCAAGACCTGTGCCTTTATTCTTTTTAGTGAAATAAGGCTCTCCCAATCGGTGCAGGACATCCGCGTCCATCCCTTCCCCGTTGTCTTTGATATGAATAATTACGTTCTCCTCTTCCGCATACACCGACATATAGATAAATCCTTCGTCACGGAAAGATTCAATGCTATTTTTGATAATGTTGATGAAGGCTTGCTTAAACTTCGAGGAATTCCCCTTCACCCATAATTCGCCCGATACATCAAGAATCATTTTTCCTCCATTTAAATGACAAAGCGGCTGCATAATACTCTCAATATGCTTAAATTCATTATACAAATTCAGACTGGAAATCGTCTCAAATTCCGGTTTTGCGAAGGTTAAGAAATCCGTAATGATCCCGGAAGCACGATCCAGCTCACTAAGGGCCATCGACATAAATATTTCCTCTTCACCAACGGATTTCTCGCTAAGCAGCTGAAGGAAACCCCTAGTTACCTGGAGTGGATTCCGCACTTCATGAGCAACAGATGCAGCAAGCTCGCTAATAATTTCCATTTTTTCTGAACGCTGCAATTCGTTGTTAAAACGCTCTAATTCTTTAGAATAGTTAACAACCTGTTGATGGCTATAGGCTAGTCTTCGCTCCAGAATTACGATCAAGGAGATTATGAAGGCAACAATGCCCCACTTCCACAAGAATAAATCATAGTTCCCCTTATGAATGTAATACCACAGTAACTCTGACACTACAGTAAATGCAGCCGTTCCAAAGCCAATGGCAAAAATGATAGCGTCCCTATTCCCTTTAAGCGAAAATATAATCACACATACGATAAGCAAGATGAACTGAAGGATGAGGATGAACCCGATAATAGTGGTGGATACAAAATAATAAAACTCAATATAGCTATTATTCGATAGAAAATTGATCAAAAGACATAGCAAACAAAATGAGGAGTAAATGACTTGAAATTGACGAAAACGACGGACGATCGCATATTTTCCACTGCCAAATATTTTTTCAAATAAAAGAGTAAGCGCCGGTAAAAGTGAGAATAAAGCCAAATCAAGAAATACATTACTAATCGCGCCCAAATTGCTGTAAAAGGTATAAATAAAAGGAGAATAGGTTATCGAGAGAATTCCGGTTGAACCTATTACAACGGCTAGTGAAGCCACACTGGAAAAATAGTCCCTATTAATGTAGAGAGAACTTATAAATAGAACGATAGCCACAAGAAAAAAAGCACAGCCCAAAATCACATCGCTGAGTCCATTTTTAATATAATCATTGATTAACAGGTTGTGTTCACCGATCACTACTTCATTTTTAATTCCGATTCTATCCTGCAGCGTTTCAGTCCAAATGTATAATGTTTTCCCACTATCGCTTTGACTCAAAGGCAACAACAAAGAATAGTTATCCTTAATATAATTACGATCTTCCTCGAAGATTAAACGGTCGTTCACATACACCTTCACATGAAGAGCATATAAAGTATCAATGTAGATTGAAGGGGAGATATAACTAAAGTTAGGTATGGAAATACGAGTCCAAGAAGTGGATACGCCTGATGGCAGATGTGGGATTTCCTTCGTAGCATTCACATTTATCCAATACTGCTGGTCATTATTCTGAGGAACCACTACGCCGCTGTTTTCGGTTCCATCGCCCCATCTCATCTGCCAACTGGTAATTTCTTGGGATGGATATGGGGTCGCTGCTGATACAACAATTGAACTATATCCTATCAGAAGGAGAGTAAGGGCTATTGCTATATGTAGGACTTTAATCATCAAGCGCATATATGCACCTCAGAAGTAAGTATCAGAAACAATATTCTGTCTGTACTACTTCGCTCAGCCCCTCACTCTTTCCTTCTAAAAAACGGAATTATCATAAATTACTTCTAAATTCTTCTAAGTTCTGGTATTTTTACTATAATTTCAGTCCCTTCCCCTTTCTCACTGCGAAACTCAGTGCATCCCTCCATCGCCTCAATAATCCGAAAGGTTACCATCAGTCCAAGCCCCGTTCCTTTGGTCTTATTGGAGTAATAAGGTTCCCCTAACCGAGCCAGCTCATTCCGGTTCATCCCTTCCCCATTATCATGAACACTGATTATTATATGTTTTCCAGACTTCCAGGCTGTGACTTTAATCAGCCCATTGTCCTTTAAAGCTTCAATACTATTTTTGAGAATGTTGATAAACGCTTGCTTGAACTTGGCAGATGATCCAGTAACGTAAAGTCCTGGCTGCAGGTTAAGTTCAATGACGCCCCCTTGCAGATTCGCTAACGGAGAAAGAATACCCGTCACATGCCTCAACTCTTCGGACACATCAAGCTGCTCTACGGTTTCAAGTCCTGGTTTAGCGAAGGTTAGGAAGTCTGTAATAATGAGCGTAGCTCGATCCAGTTCTGTAACCGCCATTTGCAGATATTCCCGCTCCTTTTGATCTGAACGCTCCCCAAGAATCTGCAGAAACCCTCGGGTAACCTGCAATGGATTCCGTACTTCATGGGCAACCGAAGCTGCCAGCTCACTAATAATCTCCATCTTCTCCGAGCGCTGCAAATCATTATTGAACTTCTCAAGCTGATGGGAATATTCAATAAGCTGTTCATGGTTTCTAGTAAACCTTCTTCCCAGAATGACGATTAAGGCAATTACGAAAATCACCACTCCCCATTTCCACCAATATAATTGATAGGATTGGCCCGATACATAGAACATGACCAGTTCGCTAAGAGACATGAAAGCAAATATTGAGAACCCTGTAGTAAAAACAACAGCATCTACATTCCCACGATTCGCATGAATAAACGCTAAGCTGATCAACAATATAAATTGCACAATCATAAGGATACCCAGCACACTCGTAGTCATCAATCTATAAAAGTCATCCAACTGATATGACAAAAGGATATTAACAACCATTAGGGAAAAACAGAATATAGAATAGACAATTTGAAACTTGCGGAATCGGGTAACGATTTTCTTTTTCCCTGGACCAAATATTTTTTCAAAATAAAATGTAAAGGAGGGCAGAAGCGTATATAATGCTACATCAAAGAAAACAAGTACAATCTCTCCATAATCGCCTAGGATTGTCGGCAGGAACGATGAATACGTTACCACTAACACGCCAATGGATAAAATAATCAGCACCAATAGAAATCCGCCGGAAAAATAACCTTTTCTCATGAATAGCGAGCAAATCAGCAGTACAATCGCAATAAAAATAAGCGTCGTTCCAATGATCAGATCCATTAAGCCCTGCTTTACATAAACAGATAACAGCTCATCGTATTGGCCTACTCTTATTTCGCCGTGGATCCCTAAGTCTTTGCTGCCACCATGGGTCCATAAATATAGCTGTTGTCCTCCAACACTTTTGGACAGAGGAATGAAAACCTTACTGCCATTGAAATTAAAATCTTTTCCGGAATCATATATTAATTCGTTATTTAAATAAGCCTTAACATTATTTCCATATACTTTATCTATGAATAACGCAGATTTATCACCAATTTGTGGTAAAGTAAACCGCAGCCAGGCTGAGGTTGCCCCACTTGGAGTCTCTGGGCTTTTCCCATGAGGCATAACACGAGTCCATTCTTCATCAAGAGCTGCCACAGCTTCTTCAATATGATCTACTTCTATACGTTCAAATTTAATCTCCCAATTGGGCAGCGTAGAGTCTGATGATTCAGCACTCACTATCGCCGTACCAAAAGGGACCATAGCGGTCAGCAGTAGAATTAATAAAAAAGCAGCCGCTATATTGGGCTTTGGCAACTTCATCGTAGCACCTCAGTAATTCATTAGTTGTTTAAACGTTCATATATGCTTCTTAATTTCGACAAGCTTCGCACTATCCCTGCCTATTCTTGTAAATTTTCTCGAAAAAGGACGTTTTTCATCGGCTTTTGCTTTCACCCATTTTTTACTAATCCAATATAGACATACCCATTTATTGGATCAGCGATTCGATCATGGTCAAACGGGTAAAGATAAACATAGGAAGTTCAAATTTTATCATAAAAAAGGAGTGAACGGCTATGGATAGTTCACCAAATAAAACTGAAGCTGACTTTGAATATGAACGTTATATACAAGCTGATATGGATGAAGAGGATATTGTTGATGATGACGCAGATCCTGTCTTGGTTGGCGATAAATACTTGGCAGCAGATATTGGTTTAAACTCACCTAAGGATGTAATCGAAAGAGATGAGTTGGTGGAATCCGATGCATATCTAGCCGCTGAAACCGCAGGATTAACCCTAGATGATACGGATTATACTAAGGATGAGGAACTCTTGGAGATGGAAGAAGAAGATCAGCCGCTAGAGGATGTTCCAGATGCAGACGATGTATATCCAAATTCCATTATTGACCCTGCCTCCCCGCCAGTGGATGTTATGCCGGGAACAGACGTTTTGAACGGTTCGCAGGGAGAATAGCAGCTTAATATGAATAAAGCCGCCGGGCTATGAGCCCGGCGGCTTTATGTTGTTTCTAAATAACGACATGCTCATTGAGTTAGCAGTTAACCCTGCATCGTTGTTGGCTGTTCTGCGGGACGAGCAGCGGCGATTTGTGCTTCCAGCTTGCGGGTCTTAACCAATATCGCTGCTACCAGCAGCATCACTCCATTGATTACAAACACCCAGCGAATTGGAATAACCGCGCCCAATAAGCCGCCGATAATCGGTCCAGCCATCGTCGCAAGCTGAGATGCCGCCTGATTCAGGCCAAAGGCCCGTCCACGGAATCCCGGCTCAATTACTTGTACAATCATGGCATTCACTGACGGCAGCACACCTGCATAGAACAAGCCGTAAGCAAAGCGAAGGATAGCGAACTCTACATAGCCCGAAACAAAAAACTGTAGTATATTACCGATGCCGCCCCCGATCAGTCCAATAAATAAGATCATCCCAAAGCCCTTTCGGCTGCCGATTCTGCCCCACTGCGGAGCCATCAGCACCGTAGCAATCCCCACAGCAGAGAACACTATTCCCGAGCTTAGCGAGGCACTATTTTTGGAGATCCCCATGTCCAGTAGATAAATTGGGATTAACGGTTCCAGAATCATAACGGAGAAGGTACTGATTCCCGCCAGCGAGAGCAAAGTAATAAAGGCTCGGTTACTTCTCGCTTCCCTGATATCATCACTTACATGTGACCTTGGAGCCGAACGGTCGAAGTTCTCCTCTTTTGCAAAAAAAGTAGCAATGAGCGCTGAGATAAGTACAATACCCGCCGAGAATAAAAAAGCAATCCGGTTGCTGGTATAATAGCTCACTACACCGCCGATTAATGGCCCAATAATACTACCTGTAGCTCCGGCTGTAGACATAATACTTAAAGCGTACCCCGTCTTATGCTCAGGGGTATTGGTGGCTACCATTGCAATAGCTGCTGGAACAAAACCGGCAAGCAGTCCTTGCAGCACACGCACAATCAAAAAAACATAAGGATCATGTACAAAATAATTAATAAGGTATAAAGCTGCCAGACTAAAACCCGAGCGAATAAGCATCGGTTTCCGACCATACTTGTCGGCTAGCGAACCCCAATAGGGAGAGATTAAAGCGCTGGCAAGAAAGGTTATTCCAAAACTAACCCCTGACCAAATCTCCAAATGATTTGAAACCCCAAGTTCGTCGCTCAAAAAAATGGAAAGGAAGGGAATCGAGATCGAATAAGCTGTACTACAAAAGAAAACCCCTATCCAAAGCACGATCAAATTCCGCTTCCACGAAAAGAGCATCCTATGCACATCCTTTCTCGATGTTCTCTTTGGAAACATCCTACCATTGTAAACTTCTTTTTAAGATGTGCCAATCCCAGAAGTCATAACTGACCTTTGCATGTAATAGGACAAAGGAGGTATTATGGGAAGTACCTACGAGATTATTCAATAAAAAGGAGAGATTATTTAGTGAAGTCTACACGAACAAAATCCGCTATTCTTCTGATCATGTTATGCCTGGTCATGGTTATTGCGGCAGGTTGCGGTAACAAGCCAAACAATAACAATGCAAGCAGTAATAATGGAAGCAGCGGATCAGCACCTGGGGAAGGTGCAGCCCCAACTGAAGGCGTTCCTTCAGCTACGGCAAGTCATCCCTTAGTAACCATTGAAATGGAAGACGGGGATATCATCCAAGCTGAGCTATACCCTGAGGTTGCCCCTAACACCGTAAACAATTTCATCTCACTTATTCAAAAAGGATTTTATGATAACACTATATTCCATAGAGTAATTCCTGACTTCATGATTCAAGGCGGCGACCCTGATGGCACAGGTATGGGAGGCCCGGGTTACAGTATCGCCGGAGAATTCTCTGGCAACGGGTTCACCAATAACCTTCTGCATACAGAAGGTGTTCTATCCATGGCAAGATCACAGGCTCCTGACTCTGCCGGTTCCCAGTTCTTTATTATGGATGCAGCTTACCCTAGTCTAGATGGAAGCTACGCCGCTTTTGGTAAAGTAACCGAAGGTATCGAAGCTGTAAAAAGAATTGTGAGCCTGCCTCGTGACGGTTCTGATCGTCCAGATGAGCCACCAGTAATGAAAAAGGTGACGGTCGACACCTTCGGCGTCACTTACCCAGAACCCCAAAAGGTTCAGTAATTAGGAATAAGCAGAAGCGACGTTACCGTCCTCGAAAGAGGATAAACGTTTCTTGTAGAAATAAAAGAACATAAAAAACTCGGCAGTCCCTCCGAAGTTGTAATCGGATGGAGCTTGCCGAGTTTTTTTACAGCTTATCCCCGCAGCGATCTTCTGGTAAGTGCATGTTGACCATTACGCAGGAAGGTGCTGCGGCTATTTCTTAATAGCGCTATCCGGTCCTCTGCAAGCTGGTTCGCAGCGGCATAAGTAGGTATTCCGTTCAAACGGGAAATTTCCATTACGCGGGTAATATTATCGTAAATCTTCGCCACCTGCTTAAAGGCACGTTCCTTATTATAGCCGTTCAGCTCGTCCGCAATATTAATGACGCCACCTGCATTAATCACGTAATCTGGAGCATATACAATCCCCATCTCATGAAGTGCATCACCATGCGAGGAATCCTTCAGCTGATTATTAGCAGCTCCTGCAATCACTTTCGCCTTGATTACCCGTAAGGATTCGTCGTTAATTGTCGCTCCAAGAGCGCAAGGAGCATAAATATCACAATCTACACTGATGATATCGCCTGGATCTACAGCCTTAGCGCCATAGGCCTCTACTGCACGTTGAACGGCTGGTTTATGGATGTCCGTTACGATAAGCTGTGCTCCTTCTTCATGAAGATGTTTGCACAGTGTAAAGGCCACGTTCCCCACACCTTGAACAGCTACTGTCTTCCCTTCGAGCGAATCACTGCCAAAGGCGGCTTTAGCGGCTGCCTTCATTCCTTGGTAAACACCGTAAGCCGTTGCTGGTGACGGATTGCCCGAAGAACCGTACGTAGGTGAGGTGCCAGTAACATAATCTGTCTCTTGATAAATAATGTTCATGTCCTCTTCCGTAGTCCCTACATCTTCAGCAGTTATGTACCGTCCATTTAAACCTTGTATGTATCTTCCGAAAGCACGGAACATGGCTTCATTTTTATCCTTCTTGGGATCTCCAATGATTACTGTTTTCCCACCACCCAAATTCAGGCCGGATACTGCATTTTTATAGGTCATCCCTTTTGCTAATCGAAGCGCATCAACAATAGCTTCCTCTTCCGTAGCGTAGGTCCACATCCGTGTTCCACCCAGTGCTGGTCCCAGTGTCGTGTCATGAATCGCGATGATCGCCTTTAATCCCGATGCCTTATCCTGACAAAATAATAATTCCTCGTAGTCGTCCCGTTCCAATGCTGCAAACAATTCCATCTCCAATATCCCCTATCCCTTTGTCATATTCCTCATGCTGGTTCAAAGTTCATGCAATTAGAAGAGGATCAGTTGGATCCCCTCCCAAAATATTGTAGCAGAATACGCCGTAAAACAAAAAGAACTCATGTCACCATCTTAACTACTGATGGGGCATGAGCTCTTTTTATCCAATCTACTCTCATAGACAACTGTCAAAATGCTTTACAGTTTAGCAATCGTCTCTGTAAGTACCGGTACGATTTGTGATTTACGGGATACTACACCTTTAAGAAGGGCTTTATTGTCATCAAGCTTCACGTTGTACGCCTGTTCTACTGCACCTGCAACACGGCCCAGAGCCAGACCCACCGAATCGTTGTTGAGGATATCTGTAACTACGAACAGGAACAGATCCAATTCTTTTTCAGCAATAATGGAAGTCAGTGCAGTTTCCAGTTCAGCCTGCTTGGAGAGTACATCATTAACGTCAACCGCGTTCACTTGGGCGATTTCTACTTTGTATTCACCCATTTTGAATTCCTTAGCATCCAAGGAGATCAGTTGAGCGATACTCTTGTCGCTAAGATCAGCACCAGCCTTCAGCATATCAAGGCCGTAGCTTTCTGCATTTACACCAGCGATTTCAGCCAATTCGCGCGCTGCCGCTACATCTTCAGCGGTGCAGGTTGGAGATTTAAACAGCAAGGAATCAGAAATGATTGCAGACAACATCAATCCGGCGATGTCTTTAGGGATAGCTACACCGTTTTCTTTATACATTTTGTTAAGTATAGTAGCAGTACAGCCTACTGGCTCAGCACGATAGTATAACGGATGTGCAGTCTCAAAATTAGCGATCCGGTGATGGTCGATAACTTCAACTACACGCACTCGATCAATGTCATTCGCACTTTGTTGGCGTTCATTATGGTCAACAAGAATAACCTGATTAGCTTCTCCAGCTACGTTCTCTACCAGACGAGGAGCCTCTACTCCGAAATGATCAAGCGCAAATTGCGTTTCACCACTAACGTCTCCCAGACGAACTGGCTCAGCATCCCAGCCTAATTCTTTTTTGAGTGCTGCATAAGCAATTGCCGAACAAATAGTATCCGTATCCGGATTTTTGTGTCCAAAGACCAATGTTTTTTCCATTTCCAATCTCCTTACTATGTTTTAGTGAGATTAATATACCATACATTGATAGCGGCTTCCAGATTGTGCGGGCTGAAAAATTGGTTTAGCCTCTCCCACCTATGGTTGTTCACGTCTGGTCTTTGGAAGCGGATCTGGTTTGGACTCACCATGCAGCGGTTCATTATCGGAGAAAAGATCAGGATTCTCTTTTAGCATCAGGCTTAAAATATCCGTCGTTTCTACTGTTCCACACACTCTAACTAGCGCATCCCCGAAATTCCCCTTACGCATGGCACCGCCTTCCTCAAGCTCGCGTTCCACTTTCCAAAAATGCTCCGACCAAGAGAGACCACAATGTCTGCGAGAAGGCACCATGATTTCATCGCCACCCGGCGTCACAGTATATAATTCCTCATGACTATCCGTCATTCTGCCCGGAATATCCACCCACTCTTCAATACCGTGAATGAACGTATTCCGCCGCAGATCGACGCCCAGCAGTACTATTTCCGCCTTACGATCAAGCAGCTTGCCCCATACTGAACCACGGGCGCATGGCGTATCCCAACGTTCATCCCCTGCAGTAAACGCCTCAGCATCAACACCCAAAGCCGCTACAGAATGAGTCGGATGCCAAGAGCGAACAACGCCCGGACGTTTTCTGAACAGCTCCGGTAATATCCCAACACAAGATGGGGAATCTTGAACAGAGAAGCGTGGATTATCCGCATTAATATAAGCCCATGTATGCGTTGGCAAAACAAGCAGCCCGTCCTTCATATATTCGCTGAGTGCATCCAGCACCGTGTTCGCACCTCCTTCTACTTCGCCAACACTTTTTAACGAGGAATGAACTAGAATGGTCCCCCGTGGATCAATCTCCAACTCCTGTAATTGTTTCATCAAGCTTGTTGTTGTGTGCACTTATACTCTCTCCTTATGTATGAATTAAATTTCATGAAACATTAATATCCACTTGCAAAAGTTTGTTATTACTATTAAAATTATAGTAACTTAATAATATTCACCAATAATTCTATCGATATTAAAAATAATCCACAAACCCTAAGCATTTACACGGAGGTAACTACCATGAGCTTAACGTTAAAAGGACTTCACCATGTCTCAGCTATTACTGGCAAAGCACAGGAGAACTTTAAGTTCTATACAGAGGTACTCGGACTTCGTCTCATTAAAAAAACAGTAAATCAGGATGATATTTCAGTGTACCATTTATTCTATGGAGATGAGAAGGGCAATCCCGGAACCGAATTAACCTTTTTTGAACTTCCGATGGCGGGCCGCAACCGCGAGGGCAATAACAGCATCTCCGCCCTCTCCCTTCGAGTCCCAAGCGATGCCGCACTTACCTATTGGGAGCAACGCTTCACCGAGCTTAACGTGGAGCATGGGACGATACAGGTACTTGGTGGACGCCAGACTTTATCCTTCCGCGATCACGAGAGTCAACGTTTCATTCTCGTATCCGACGAAAATGATAACGGTGTTGCCGGCGGTACTCCTTGGGCTAAAAGCCCAGTGCCTGCCCAATATGGCATTGTAGGCTTAGGTCCCGCACATCTCACAGTCGAAAGTGCAGAACATACAGCGGTGGTGCTGGAGCAGTTGCTTGGCTTCCGCCGTATAGGAACCTACCCTTCAACAGTTGCCTGTCAGCCAGATGTGCTCGTATTCGAGACCGGTGAAGGCGGGTCAGGCACTGAGGTACATCTGGAGGAACGCAATGATCTGGATCAAGAGCATTTGGGACGTGGCGGGGTGCATCACGTCGCCTTCCGCGTCGATAATGAAGACGAATTGAAGCAATGGATCGAACACATCCGCCAGGCACAGCTTCCTAATTCCGGTTTCGTCGACCGCTTCTACTTCCGTTCCCTCTATTTCCGTGAGCCTAACGGCATCCTTTTCGAGCTAGCTACAGACGGACCAGGTTTTGCTACAGATGAGCCTATGGAAAGTTTAGGTGAATCGCTTGCGCTGCCGCCATTTCTGGAATCGAAACGCCAGCAAATCGAGGCGTATCTGAAGCCGCTGGATACTCGGCAATAAACCTCTTTCAGGTTACTAAATAAAAGGTGTGAGACGCTTATGCGCTCACACCTTATTTTTTATTGAAGGTTAGTAGCTTTCCCTACAATATCTAGTAGCTCCGAGAGGTTTCGAATTTCGTATTTTGGCTGAACGCCGGACTCATTAATCTTACCGAGCGGGTTAAACCAGCAGGTATCAATCCCATAATTAATTCCGCCTTGAATATCAGAGGTTAAGGAGTCACCCACAATCAATACTTTTTCTTTATCCTCAATCCCCAATTTGGCAAAAGCGTAATCAAAAATCCCGGTCTCTGGCTTCTGACATCCCGCCTCCTCTGAGATAATGATCTGCTCAAATGTATCACTCAGCAGCGAGCCTTGGATTCTGGAAGTTTGCACATCCTTGATTCCATTCGTGATAATCGCCAGGCGGCACTCTGCAAGCTCTCCGCATAGCTCGATCGCTCCCTGCATCAGAAAGGTTCCTTCGCCTAAGAAACGTAGATACGCCTCACTAAATGATTCAGGATCAAGCTCAAGCGCATGTGCAGCAAACAACCGATTGAACCGCTCTACCCGCAGCGCCGCAGATGAAATCCTTCCTTGTTCTAAATCCCTCCACAATGCGTGGTTAATCTCTTGATAACTGGCAGCATAATCTGCTGCACCTGTGGGCATCCCAAAGTGTAGAAAGGCATTAGACAACGCGTGACTTTCTGCCATTCCATAATCAAACAACGTATCGTCGGCATCAAATAAAATAACATCGTATTTCATAAATATCCCCCAAAGAGCTTTTCTCAACAAGGTACTACAGCGATGCTGGCAAGTCAACTTAACACCCCTCGCGACAAAATTTTACTTTTTTAAGGTAGATTTAATCGATCTGTGGTATTTTAAAAAGAAAACGGTGGTGAGCGTCATTTTATACGTTTTATCATTTCTAATGTCATTTCTTATCGTCTACTTTCTAATTCCGCCGCTCGGCAAGCTTGCTTTTCGGCTTGATTTTGTGGACAAGCCTCGGCAGGACGTTGAGCGTAAAATTCATAGAGAGCCCATTCCGCTAACGGCCAGCTACGCAATATTTCTCGGATTTTTTGTTACTTATCTGGTGTTCGCGCGTGATTTCTCCATGGAGACTGTCGCATTATTTGTTGGTGGAGTACTGTTGCTGACCATAGGCACGGTGGATGATTGGTACAAAACGAAGGGCAAAGATTTCCCAGCCCTGCCCAAGTTAATTGTACAAGTTAGCGCAGCGATCCTGGTTTATGCTTCTGGCAACGCCTTTACCGGATTTTACAATCCATTTTCAGGTGATTATATCATTTTGCCAGTCATTCTATCGTTTCTGCTGACGATTATCTGGATCTTCGGCGTAACCACTGTTATTAATTTCTCGGATGGCATGGACGGTCTAGCTGGTGCCTTGACGGCCATTTCGGCGGTTACGTTATTCGTAGTCGCACTGGCGAAGGGTCAATCCTCATCTGCCATTATGGCAATTTCGCTGATTGGCGTTACGCTTGCTTATCTGCGCTACAATAAGCCGCCCGCCAAAATCTTTATGGGCGACGCCGGGGCAACCTTTCTCGGCTTCATCCTTGCGGTAATCGCACTCGACGGCGCGTTCAAGCAAGCCACCGTCCTGTCGCTGTTCATCCCTATTCTGGCGCTGGGCGTACCGATCTTCGACAACATTTTTGTCGTAGTCAAACGTTTCATCCAAGGCAAGTCCATTTATCAAGCCGATGCCACCCAGGCTCATTACCGCCTGCTTCGGGCAGGCCTGAACCAGAAGCAGGTCGTTGCCGTGCTATGCCTGATTAGTGTTTGTCTATCCTTATCCTCTATCATTCTGCTGCTGATCGAGACTTAATGTATTTTAGGGACTAAGGGCATGTCTCATATACTGAGACTGCCTTTTGAAGTTATAAAACGAGCAAGATTCCGATATGGAATCTTGCTCGTTTTGTGTTTGAGGGTATTCTAGAGTAGCGAGAGATAGCTAAGATGCGATAGTTTGCCAGAGCTTGCGAGATCTACGGGATCTACGGGATCTACGGTGATCTGCGGTGATCTACGGTGATCTACGGATCTACAGGATCTGCGGATCTACAGGATCTGCGGATCTACGGATCTACGGGATCTACGTAGATCCATGGCCAACTCCCCAGCTTTTACTCTTACGGACTCAGGCGCCGTTATTGGCGGATTTTCGGCCATTTAGTGGTGATTTCGGACTCCAGAGACGCTATCTACCCAAAATGGACTCATATTCAGTCTATTTCTACCCAATAGCTGCATTGGAGTCCGATAGCACGCAAATTAGAGTGATTTATTACTTTTAGCGACTCCTGTGTCCTTTAGCTACCTAACTCCAAATAAATCAATCACCCATCGTTCTCTTGCGTAAACTCGGCTAATCTGCGATAAATTCCAACGATCTCTTCCATCGGCATTCTAACTAATCCACTGGAAGAGGGTGCAACGAATTCACGGACACCATCTACCTTTGGAGGCTCGCCCCCTTGAAATCCCCAGTTAGCTTTTGTTCTGCGACTAAACTCTGTATACACACCCTTACCTACAAAACAGGCGACTTGAGGCCGATATTTCTCCAGCTTGGAGCGAAGCAATTCACGACCCTCCTGGTATTCTTCACGAGTAATATCGTCGATTCCCCGTGTGGGACGGGCAACAATATTTGTAAACCCATAGCCCAGCTTTAGCAAGTCCCCGTCCTCAGACGCATCATACAACCGGGGAGTAAGTCCAGACTGATGTAATATTCTCCAAAAATTATTCCGCGGATTCGCGTAATGATGTCCTACCTCACCAGAACGGATACTAGGGTTGAACCCAATAAATACAATCTGTAATCCGTGATCTAAGTGATCTGGAATTTCATCCATGTTATTATGCCTCCTAACCAAACGTCGATCTAGTTCAACTTACGGGGTATACACTTTAAGACATGAAGGCGGTATATGACCTGCCAACCAAACCTTATTACCCGCATTATAAAAGGTTGCACCCATTTGACCCGCTCTAATCGTATCAACGGTTAACAATATCAATTTCCCTCTGCGACTTCCGGCTAAACTGGCAAAATGAGTCCCTTCAGACAAATGAACATACTGCCGTCCCATCGATTGGAGTCCCTCCTCCAAAATCACAGAAAGCACACCAGAATGAGTTCCGTGAAAAAGTACAGCAGGCGGAGTCCCCGGCTCATAAGTGATTTTTGTATGGCTATGCCCGTACCGGGCTTTGATCCGGTCATCAACGATTTCCAATCGTTGCTTGTCGCAGCCTGCGACCACTTGCCGAATATCTCCCACAGTCACCTCTGACCATCTAGGAGTGCTGACAATAACAGACAGCAAATCATCCAACCTACAGGAACCATCCTCTGGATCCAAAATAAGACCATATTGCTCTGGGGTATGCCGCAGCAGCTTAGTCATAAATTTACTTAACGATACTTCCGCTGTATTGCTTAACATTATATTTCCACCTCAATGTTCCCTATTTATATTATTCTACAGTAAAAGATCTGCCGAAGCAGACTCCAGAGGCATTACAGCAATCGCACATCCATGTATTACCTCTTAATATGCAAAAAAAGACCATGGACTCTTTCGTCCATGGTCGGGCTTCACCTAAATACAGAACTCCTTACCAGTTAATACAGCAATGTTATTTTACCGGAAACGAATATACTGGTTCAGAGGCTGACCTGAAAGGTCCATTTCATCCTTATCCTATCTCCAAAAGCATAATCCAACTATCCAGTTTATGTCAACCAGTAGTCTTTTATCTGTAATCTTTTATCTGTAATCTTTTACTTACTTCTTAGCTTATTTCAGCAATGCTTTCAATTCAGATGTCATATCTGATTCTTTTAACATTACGAAATCGCTATAACCCTCTTTGTACATCAACTTCACAATGTAGTTGCCATTCTCAACACCATAATGGAAATGATGGGCCAAAACATCTGTTAATAGAACCTTATCCTTCGTAACAGCCGTACGATTCTTTTCACGCGCAAGCGCTACTCTTTGTTCAGGACTAGTAGGGTTCTTAGGTGTTTTCTCGTCCATATAATCATCTTTTATAATCTCTGCCGATTGGATATCTTCAGCTGTTATTCGTATTTTATCGGCATAACCTTTTTCGTTCATCCATTTCTCTAACTCATGAAAAGTTGACTTCCACGGATAATAATAACCATAATCTGTAGAAACTTGATTACTGTTCTCTTTTACCTTTACCTCTACTTGGATATTAGCCACATCAGGTTTTCCGTCCTTATCTATCTGTACTTCGTAGGACATATTCGAAATTTCGCGTTTGATAATCTGCTTTAGCTCTGAAATTTCCCCGGGATCCGAGATGGCTACTTTTTTATTCCTGTTAGTAACCCACATAAAATCCAGGTCTTTGTCTAAGAGAGCTAAATTATACTTTTCATACTTGTAAGCTTCGGTCTCCTTAACCGCTTTGAGCTCTGATTCAAACCCCTTTTTAGGGATCCAGTATTCCCTCACTAGCTTGTCGCCGTTCTCCAATTGATAAGCCAGAGTAAAATATTCATAAACATATTGTCGTGACGTATGATCTGGACGTACTGCAACTACCGTTTGATGAAGTTTACGGACAGCTTCTATATAATCTTTATCATCGGAAAAAGGGTTCTGCCCCATGTAGGGTGTAGTGTACAAATCATCCGTTGGGGTATACAACCGGTAGTTAGCTCCCATATATACTCCGCTAATCTTATCACCGGAAGGCACTCTGGCTTCATACCCCGTAACACTTGATACCGGGATATACAGAAGTAATCCCAACATTACTGCATAAACTGCAAACTCGGCTACCACTTTACGCGTCATAATCTGCCATGTTTTCCGAACAATCATTTCTGCGGCAACATAACCAATAATGGCTCCGATGGCATATCCACTAATCACCCAGCCCATTTGCTGTTGCTTCATTTGCGCAAAATAATTACCGGCAATAAGCATGGCACATAACATTACCCCTGCTTTAAACAGTGGATTGAAATATCCAAAAGCAATAGCCTGACCCGCTTTTTCCGTATTACGCTTACGGTATAACAGGTAGGACAACCCAATAAATAGAAGTGCCAATACCCCATAAATCCATAATTCTGTATTGGTGAAGGGTTTGCCGGTAAAATAATACACGATATGAACAAAAGGAGACCATATCTGCGAATTGGAATCATGCAAGTTAGAATTTGCATTTGCATAACCATAAAGATACATGGCTAAATGGCTGTGGATTAATGAGATCAGTACAGCAGGAAGAATAAGCAAAATATAAATGATAATTCCCTGAAGAATAGATTGGCCCGTACATATTCCCACAAAAACACTAAAGCAGAAGAGGAACAAAGTCAGAATACTAACTGTGATACACCATTGCCAAAGATCTGCGCCTTGAAAAATATAAAAATTCCCACTCCATGGCTTAATAACGGCAACCACCCCAGCAGTTAACCAAACAGGCAGCAACAGTAAGGTAAGTCCACTCGTCAGATGAGCTGTAAATAAATGCTCTCTGCGTAAAGGCAGGCTATGCCAATGATCTGCGGGTGATTTTGCCTGAAGGTATCGGAATAAGAATAGTCCTGCGGCAACTGGGATCGTAATGATAAATAAGGCTTGCACACTACCAGCTATGCGAAATAAATGATCAATTTCCTGCGGTTTTGCATCCGGATTGTTGCTCATGAAGAGCTGCAATGGAAGAGCGAATAATAAGCCGAGTGCATATATAATCCCTATCCAGCCATGCTGGCGGAAGTTCTGGCGAAAAATACTGCTATTAAAGTAGTAATGGCTGCGCGTCATATCCGACATCCCCCATTTCATAAATAAAAATCTCTTCTAACGTCAATGGAAGCAAATCGAATACGTATGGCTCGTACACCTGAAAAGCCGCTTTGATCCGTTCACGATCCCCTTTTACAATATATAGGTTCACACTTCCCCGGCGCTCTTGATGCAGAACTTGTAACTTGGCAACTAACGGAATCTCATGCCGTTCATCCCGAAACGCCACTTGAATCTTATGTGTATCCGCCTTAAGATCATCCAGATCCTTCTCAATCAACATCTTCCCACCATGCATAATCCCGACATGATCGCACAGATCTTCAATCTCACGAAGGTTATGCGAAGATATGATTACCGTCAGCTCGCGTTCAGCAACCTCCTGAAATAGCAGGTTTTTGATCTGACGCCGCATCACCGGATCTAATCCGTCAATCGGTTCATCCATAATCAGCACATCCGGCATACAGCTTAAACACAACCAGAATGACGCTTGCCGCTGCATCCCTTTGGAGAAACGACTGAGTTTGCGCTTTTTATCGAGCTGAAATACGGTTCCCAAATCTCCAAAACGCTTCTGATTCCAGCTCGGATAAATCGAGCGATAGAAGGCCGCCATTTGCAGCATGGTCGATTGTGGGAAAAAATAAGGAGCATCCGGCATAAAAATAACCCGTTGCTTAGTCGTCGGGTGTTCGAATACTGCTTCACCATCCACCCGCACGGTCCCCTTATCTGGAGAGTAGATGCCCGCCAATGTTTTGAGCAGCGTAGTTTTGCCCGCGCCATTAGAGCCGAGCAGCCCATAAATTGTTCCTTTATGTACCGTTAA
Organism: Paenibacillus sp. FSL L8-0333; assembly: GCF_037965665.1. NCBI lineage: Bacteria > Bacillati > Bacillota > Bacilli > Caryophanales > Paenibacillaceae > Paenibacillus > Paenibacillus sp. FSL L8-0333. The sequence continues at coordinate 1,066,658 of NZ_CP150186.1, read as the reverse complement.
AGAGATATCGTCGACTGCCTTCTCGCCTTGAAATAACTTGCTGACTCCTCGAATCTCAATCATCACTCTTCCCTCCTTCTCTTTGCTTCTCCACTTGTTGGTACAAAGAACTAATCTCAGCTGCGGTGAACCCAAGGTATACCGCCTCCGCCATCAGCCTCAGCAACTCATTCCGGACTTCCGCTTTTTTGATCGCATTTTGTTCTTTTTTCATCGGGGCTACAAAACTTCCTTTCCCCTGTAATGAATAGATATACCCCTCACGTTCCAATTCACGGTAAGCCTTCTGAATCGTATTGGGATTCACGGTTAGCTGCTGGGATAAAGTCCTTACAGAAGGTAGCTGTTCATCCGTCTGCAAAATACCATGCAGAATCATCTCCTTGACCTTATCGGTCAGCTGCTCATAAATCGGCTTCCGACTACGAACGTCCAGTTCGAACATAACCTTCCTCCTTCCACTATCTTGCATTAAATCCATTTTGGTGTGTATTAACTGTACTACTATTATTAATACAGTTTGATTTATATGTCAACAAAAAATCCCCAAGATTATCCTTTGGGGATCTATCTATCCCTTGTTATTAATCAAAATTACGTCCGATTGCGCCGAGCCATCCTCATCCCCGTGGCTTTCGGACACAAATGACGCTGATTCCTGCTTTTAAGTTCACCTGAGGTTGACAGCGCCAAGCCCCCCTATCTCCCGTGGCTTTCGGACCCAGATGACGCTATTCGCACATTTTTCGTCTTTTGAGCAAAGTTTCGGACTCCTGTGCAGCTATTGCCTAGGAAGGCGCTCATTTTGCGCGTTTTTCACACCAATAGCGGCTTTGGGGTCTGTTACAACTCCAAATGACGCTGATTCCTGCTTTTAAGCTCATCTGAGTCCAATCGCGCCGAGCCTCCTTATCCCCGCTAGCTTTCGGACCCAGATGACCCTATTCGCACATTTTTCGTCTTTTGAGCGAAGTTTCGGACTCCTGTGCAGCTATTGCCAAGAAAGGCGCTCATTTTGCGCGTTTTTCACAACAATAGCGACTTTGGGGTCCGTTACAACTCCAAATGACGCTGATTCCTGCTTTTAAGGTCATCTGAATCCGATCGCACCGAGCCACCCTTGTCTCACGGGGCTCTCGGACTCAAAAGCCGCTGATTTCCGCTTTTAAGCTCATCTGAGTCCGATCGCGCCGAGCCACCCTTGTCTCACGGGGCTTTCGGACCCAGATGACCCCATTCGCACATTTTCCGCCTTTTGAGCGAAGTTTCGGACTCCAGTGCAGCTATTGCCTGGGAAGATGCCCATTTCCGGGCATCCGCTACAACAAACCTCCTAAGTAAACCAAAAAAAAGAGACGTCCCTAAGCCATTTAGGCATAGAAGACGTCCCTTTGAGTATTAGTTACTGTAATTAAGCATACCAGCCCCATACGAAGATGAAGAGCGTACCGAATATCGTAACTAAACCAACGAATAAGGCATAGGCGATATTGATGTAAAGTTCTTTCTTGGTATCTGCTGATTCACCAATATGCATGAACAGGAAGAGCTGCAAGGAAGCCTGAATGAGGGCTGTAACAAGCAGTATTGCCATGTTCGCAGTGTTGGATAGATCAAGGTAGATTACAGCAAGTGCAGCCACAGAAAGGACAAGAGAGGCTAAGAAACCCATCACATGGCGAATTGGAAACAATTGCTTCATCATGCTACATCAGTCCTTTCAGATAGACGAAGCTGAAAATAAAGATCCAGACAACGTCCAAGAAATGCCAGTACAGCGAGAAGATAAAGGATTTATTGGCCGTAGCCGGATTAATACCTTGACGCTTCAACTGGATTAGAATAGCCGCACCCCACAGGAACCCGAACGATACGTGAGCTCCGTGTGTTCCCAGCAGTACAAAGAGACTGGATAGGAAACCACTGGTTTGAAGTGTAGCCCCTTCGTGAACATAAGTGACAAACTCCATGATTTCGATACCAAGGAAGCCGAGACCCATTAGAAGGGTTAGTCCGAAAAAGACCATCATGGCTTTTTGGTAACCATGCCGCATGGCATGAACCGCAAGACCAATCGTAAACGAACTTGTCAGCAGCAGCAATGTTTCGATCATCACCGGACCAATTTCGAAAAGCTCCGGCCCGCTAGGGCCGCTGGCAAAACGGTCTACCATTACAAAGTAAACAGTGAACAACGTAGCGAACAGTGCAATCTCCGCTCCTAGAAAAACCCAGAAGCCAAAGATTTTATTACTATTCTCTTCTGTTGAGTATTCAAGCGGCTTAGACGCATCTATTTTCATACTGTCTCACCCCGCAATTTCTTTTCAGTAGCAATAACTTCTTCTGCTGGGATGTAGAATCCGTGATCCCGATCAAAGGACATAGCAGCTAGAACAATGAGGATACCTACTCCAGAGAGGATCGCTGGAATCCAAAGACTGAAGACCAGAGAGAACCCTGCGATGAAGAAGATAACACCCAGAATAAATGGTTTTCCTGTGTTGCTAGGCATATGAATCTTAGTAATCTTATCTTCAAAAAGTGGTACTTTATCTTGTTTAGCAGACCAGTATGCATCGCGTGTTTTTACATTTGGAACCACTGCGAAGTTGTAAGCTGGAATCGGGCTTTTCGTTGCCCACTCCAAAGTACGTGCATCCCATGGGTCGCCATCAGTATCTCTTGGTTCGTAACGAGTACTCCAGTAAATGTTATAAACCAGGATTACAAATCCAATCGCGAGACCGATCGCACCTACAAATGAAACCATACTCAGCGGGCCAAATCCAGTGTCCGCAGAATATGTGTATTGTCGACGGGTCATACCCTTAAGTCCGAGAATAAACAGCGGGAAGAACGATACGTTAAAGGAAATAATAATCCACCAGAAGGCATGCTTGCCAAGACGTTCATTCAGACGGAAACCGAATACTTTAGGGAACCAGTAATGGAAACCTGCGATAACGGCAAAGACCGCACCTGGAATAAGAACGTAGTGGAAATGGGCAACCAGGAACATCGTATTATGGTACTGGTAATCGGCACTGGCCATAGCCAGCATGACACCTGTTACCCCACCAATCGTAAAGATCGGAATAAAGGCCAGGGTGTATAGCATAGGTGTCGTAAAGGTTATTCGCCCTTTTCGTAAGGTGAATAGCCAGTTAAATATTTTCACACCTGTTGGTACGGCAATGGCCATGGTTGTAATCGAGAAGAAGCTGTTAACCATAGCACCTTGACCCATTGTATAGAAATGGTGAGCCCATACTAAGAAGGACAAGAGGGAAATGATCAACATACTGAATACCATGGATGTATATCCATACAGGTTCTTTTTAGAGAAGGTGGCGATAATTTCACTATAAATACCGAATGCCGGTAAGACAACGATATATACTTCAGGGTGACCCCATACCCAGAAAAGGTTGGCCCATAACATATCCATACCGCCATTGGCCATCGTAAAGAATTGAGAGCCGAACAGCCGGTCGAACATCATCAACGCAAGTGCTACCGTAAGCACAGGGAATGCGAATACGATAATTACGTTGGTGATCAATACGGACCAAGTAAACATCGGCATTTTCATCAACTTCATGCCTGGTGCACGCATTTTCAGAATCGTTACAATAAAGTTAACGCCTGTGATGAGCGTACCAATACCTGAAATTTGTAATGCGAGCGAGTAATAGTTATTACCCACCGTTGGACTGAACTCTAGACTTGCTAGCGGGAAATATGCGGACCAACCAGCATCTGGCGATCCCCCGATAACAAACGAAATGTTAAGCAGCATAGCTCCAAAGAAGAAGAGCCAGAAGCTGACAGCGTTCAGACGCGGGAAGGCAACGTCTCTAGCGCCGATTTGCAGCGGAACGATAACATTCATCAGACCGATAATAAACGGCATGGCCATAAAAAGGATCATAATCAAGCCGTGTGTTGTAAATACCTCGTTATAATGCTGTGCGTCAAGAAATTTCATGTCCGGGGCTGCTGTTTGCAGCTTCATCATAATAGCGTCAACGCCGCCGCGGAAAAGCATAAGCAATGCTGCGAGGATATACATAATCCCAATACGTTTGTGGTCAACAGTAGTCAACCATTCGCGCCATAAATATCCCCATTTTTTAAAATAGGTCAGGCCGACAATAATCCCGATCGTAGCCAGAACAATACTTGCCATAGCTCCGTATATCAAGGGTTCGCCGTGGACCTTAAATTTATCCCAATCCATTAGGAATCGCTCCTTTCAAGTTGTTCAATTAACATTGACTAGTGTCCGTCATGTGTTGTGCTCTCTTCTAATGGAGAACTAGGTGTCGGCTCATCCAGTTCTGGATTAGGCTCGGTGTTGAATTCCGTCTCACTGGATGGTGCTGGAGTCGGGTGAATTTCTTTATTATCCTGATGCTCCATGCTTCCGTTATCCGTATCCATTTCAGTGCCACCATTACTCATATGGTCACCATGGCTTCCCGGAGGCGGGCTAAAGGATAAGTGAGTATTCGTATACGTTTTACGTCCGACATGTTCCATTTCCAAAAGACCTTTAAATTCATCTTCCGTCAGTGGACCCGCCGTTTCTTTAACGTCTTTCACCCATTCCTGATAATCCTTATCTGTCATCGCAAGTGTTTCAAACTCCATGTGGGCAAAGCCCTTACCATTAAAGTTCGCATTTCTTCCGACATAAGAACCTACAGTATCAGCTGAAAGATGCAAGGTTGTGATCATGTCGCTCATCGCGTATTTTTGTCCTCCCAATTGTGGGATCCAAAGACTTGAGATTGTACCGAAAGAATACAATCTGAACTCTACAGCGCGGTGAACTGGAATGTTAACGTAGTTTACTGTTTCGATACCTTCTTCTGGATAGCTGAAATGCCATTTCCAGTTAGAGGAGGAAGCATAGATTACAAGCGGTTTCTGATCTTTATAATCCGCTGCAACATTTTCTACATCTACTGTTGTTTTGACGGTGACTACGGAGAGGAATGCCACGATAATAATCGGAATGGTAATCCAGATAGCCTCCAGCCATTTGTTTCCTTCCTCGTGAGGAGGAATATAATCTTCGTTGCTTTTTTTAGCACGGTATTTCAAAAGAACGAAGACATATAAGATGTAGACAACTGCCAGAACACCGAGCATCATAACAATGGAGAGAATGATCGTGTCAGATAAAGTTCTTGCAGCCGGCCCCTTCGGATTCAGAACAGCGATTGAACTGCATCCTGGCAAGAGTAAAATTAGGCTGAGAAATAAAGCGTATAACGGTCCCTTTTTGTTCATGCTTAAGCTCCTTCCTTCAATACTTCTTTTATTAACCCTCAACATTAACCTTTATATATAGTAAGAATTTATGGGGAAGAAAGCAAAAGACTTATTTTTCCATTTAGCCTAAAAAAGACCTTAATAATGGCGAACAAGTTAAATATGTGTGATCAATTTGTTACAAGTTTCTAATAGTATGATAAAGATCACTGTAACGGCGCTGTTTATGGGTTGAAAAATTCCGTTCAAACTTTGTTCAATAGTTTACTAAAGTTGCTAATTTGGACACATCTATTTTGCGCAAAACGGGGTTATTTTAACCATTTTTGTTGATGCGTCAGTATTTAGCCGGAGTTACGTGCTTTTTATGATTGTGGTTGAAATCACAGTTAACTACTAAAAGGTAACAAATTATTCTGCTGGGGGTTACAATCTCTCAAATTTCATTCTATCAATGTATGATAAGGTAATAGACAAATATACATAGATAGGAGATTTTTGACGATGTCTTTAAAGAAAGTATGGCTATTATTAATCGTATTATTCATAGGTTCTGGATCAATACGAGCGATAGATTCAGTGAATGCAGCAGGTGCAGGCTCCCTTAGGTTAGGTGTGAACGATAAGTTAACAACTATTGAAGCAGTTTCGGTAAAAGATACCTATTACGTTCCTCTACGTGATCTGTCACAGGAACTTAATTTAACGCTAACTGGAGTGAGTGATGGGATAAAAGTTACAGGTCAGAACAGATCAATCAAACTGCTGAATGATCATGCAACAGCTACTCTAAGCGATGGAAAGACCATATCCATGAATACATTTTTGAAAAACGGAAAAACCATGGTTCCACTGAAATTGACTTCTTATCTTGGTTTCGGAATTTCCTTTAAAGCAGATCAAAATTTATTGCGTGTAAAAGATGGCTCAGCTACATTAGATGATGCAACATTTGTGAGTAAATTTAAAAAGGAAATGAAGCCAACCGCAACTCCTGGAACTTCTACGCCAACTGTTGGGAAGCAAGGTAAGACCGTATACCTCACCTTTGATGATGGACCAACGGCCACTACTTCTACATTGCTTGATATTTTGGCAAAATATGATGCGAAGGCAACTTTTTTCATGATCGGACCGAATATGAACCAGCATACTGCGCAAGTGAAACGGATTGCGAATGAAGGGCATGGTCTCGCATTGCATGGAATGACGCACCGGAAAGAGAAGTTTTATGCTTCACCTGCCGCTGCACTGGGTGAGATGGATAACGATAACGCCATTTTGAAAAAGATTACAGGTCAAAGCACCACACTAATTCGTCCTCCTTATGGAAGCAAACCTTATTTCACAAAGTCCTTTAGAGATAAAGTGTTGGCTCAAGGTTATCATCTGTGGGATTGGAACGTGGACTCTGAGGATTGGAAATACAAGGATGCTAGTACGACGATCTATAATTCGGTTATGAATCAGGTTCATAAGCTGCAGAAATCGCAGACCAATCCAGTTATTCTGATGCATGATCAAAAGGCTACACTTAAAGTGCTTCCTCGTATTTTAGAGTCATTGAAAAAAGAAGGATATACATTCCACGTCATTAGCTCAGATCTGAAACCTCTGAATTTCTGGAAGGATACACGCTGAGTTTTTATTAAAAATCAAGAGGGCATTCCAACAGCTGTGAACTAGCTGTTGGGATGCCCTCTTTTTTTCAGGTCTTGATCTAAAAACTAATTTTTATTTAATCCGATCACATTCGCGCTCCCGAGTTTTTCTATCGGACCCAGATGACCTTAATTGCTGGATTTAGCTATATTTCGGACGCTATCGGACCTCATAGCCGCTATTGATGCGAAATAAACCAGTTTTCAGCGTTTTCCACACCAATAGCTGCGCTGGTGTCCGAAACTTCGCCCCAATGGCGATAAATGGGCAAATAGCGGCGGCTGTGTCCGATAGCCTGTGGGGGTAAGCATAAGCCCACGTTATCGGACCCAGATGACCTTAATTGCTGGATTTAGCTATATTTCGGATGCTATCGGGCCAATAGCCGCTATTGATGCGAAATAAACCAGTTTTCAGCGTTTTCCACACCAATAGCTGCGCTGGTGTCCGAAACATCGCTCCAATGGTGATAAATGGGCAAATAGCGGCGGCTGTGTCCGATAGCCCGTGGGGGTAAGCATAAGCCCACATTATCGGACACAGATGACATTAAACTGGGGAATATCAAGTAGATAGTGTGTTTAAAAAACTAGAGAACAGCCGGGGACACTAGGGTTACGGGGTACAGGGTACAGGGTACAGGGTACGGGGTACAGGGTACGGGGTACGGGGTACGGGGTACGGGGTACGGGGTACGGGGTACGGGGTACGGGGTACGGGGTACGGGGTACGGGGTACGGGGTACGGTTTACGGTTTACAGGTTACGGGGTACGGGGTACGGGGTACGGTTTACAGGTTACGGGGTACGAGCATACCGATCATCGCCGAAGTTTTTATTGTTTCCATCCCTCTGTCTTGCCTACCAATAGTGTCGCTGGAGGTCACATAGCATATGTTTGCCCGCAACCTACTGAAACCAACTTACATCTATCCGCTCCTGAGCTACTGAAACCAACTTACATCTCTCCCACCTTGACCAACTGAGATCAGCTGGCTCGCGCTTGCTCCCAATCTGCTAAAACCACAAACAGCAGAGCAGCGATCTCCGTTACTGGAGAACCGCTGCTCTGCTGGTTTTAACAATATTAAGAAGCCTATAGTTTGAAGCTGGACAATGTTTTTTGCAGATCTTCTGCCAGCACCGCTAAATACTGAGCTGAAGCCGACATTTCCTCCATTGCGGATAGTTGCTCCTGACTCGCTGCACTTGTGTCCTGAACACCCTCCGCCCCTTTACTTGATATAACGTTGACCTGTTCCATAGCTGCTGCCACACCTTGTGATTCTAAGGCGACATGAGCAACCGCTTCTCTGATCTCCGCTGTCTGCAGGGTAGCTTCTTTAATGGAAGTCTGAATCTCATGAAACGCTTGAGATACCAGATGACTTTGAACTACGCCATTGGTGACTAGCTCAGTACCCAAAGCCATGGATTCTACTGCGCTTTCGGTTTGCTTTTGGATATGTGTAATAATATCTGTAACCCGCAAAGAACTATTTCTAGTTGCTTCCGCCAGATTACGAATTTCTCCAGCAACTACAGCAAATCCCCGTCCATGCTCACCGGCCCGTGCTGCTTCTATAGAAGCGTTGAGCGCAAGCAGATTCGTCTGTGTAGCAATACCGTTAATCGTTGTAATAATTGTATTAATCTCTTGTGACAATGTCCCCAGATTAGAAACAATCTCCTGACTCTGAGTTACACTGAGGTCAATTTCCTTCATCTGCACAATGATTTGGTCTACAGCCTCTACTCCACGATCCGATGAACCGGAAACTACGCCCATTAGATCCGACATTTCATAGCTGCTGCCCTCTACGGCTGCAATATCATTGGTCATTGCTTTTATGGAACGTGTTGTATTGTTAATGCTCTCTGTCTGTTCATCAAAACCCGCGGCAATCTCTCCAGAAGATACAGCGATCATTTGTGAAGCCAATGAGGTCTGCTCAGCACTAGCGCTCATCTCTTCCGATGAAGCTGACAGCAGTTCTGCACTCTCTGCAATCCCTTGCATCATCTTCCGCAAGCCCTGCAGCATATTGTTAAATGAACTGTTAATTTGGCCGATCTCATCCTTGGCGGTGTACGTTGCTACCACGGTCAAATCTCCATCTTCTGCCCGCTTCATTAGTCCTTGCAGTTCTTTAAGGGGTTTTGTTATCAGTCGAATAATTGCAATACTAATTACGAAACAAATCACCCAGGCGAACGTAATCATTATGGTATTGTTTACCCGCATGCTTTTAGCGGTTGCCATGGAATCTGAATTGTGTTCATCAGCATCTTTAAGCAAAGAATCACTAATTCCTTTAAGTAGGTTGATCATTTTTTCACGGGATTCGTTAAATTCGCCTGAAAATACTTTATAGGCCTCTTGATTATGATTACTATCAGCAATCTTTATAATGTTATCCCGCTGTGCACGATAATCTGGCAAAAAGGACTCATACTCTTTGATTTTACTTACAATAGCAGGATCATTATACTGAATCGCTTTCACCTTGTTCATAAGTTCATTATTATCCTGAACCTTCACTTGAATACTCTCAGAAAGTTCTTTGTTTTTGCTGGCATTTACGCTAATCAAACGCTCCAAAAGATAGGATTCAATAGCCCGATTATTCGTACGCATCTGCCCTACGTAAGAAACAGGCAATAAATTTTCATTATATGTCTCATTTGTTTTTTCGGCCATTCGGGTCATCGTGATGATGCCTATGCCACCTACAACATTCACCATGATTACAGCGAATACCAAAAGCAACCCTATTTTGTATTTCACTTTCAAATTTTTCATCTACACTCCGCCTTCACATTATCTTATGATCTATCTATTTTTATCGGTCGGAAGGGCTAAGAGTTTGATGATTTTTTAAATATTGTGTCGAATAAAAGTATATATTGTCATAAAACGACTTTTCCAAAAAAATAAAAGGGCGGGCACCCGATCCGCTATTACTCCGAATCCCTGTGCCCGCCTAATTAATCATTCCTCTTCCTTATTCTCCAGAGGTATAGTACCAGTACAAAGTATCACCGTTCTGCAAAATATAACTGTCTGCACTGATGCTTGGATCAGCATCCCGGTTCGTTTTATACTTCCATCCGCTGCTTGGGCCTCCGTCAAATTCAGCCAATCCGTCAATAGATTTCACGTAGATGCTTCCAACGTTGCCGGATGATACTACCTTGGTGCCTAATTGACTGACTAGTAAGCTATAAGCCGTTTCGCCCTCTTTTAGAGCTACTGTTGTACTGGCTAGGATGGTTCCCTTCCGGCTATCTCCAATCACTGAAAGGGTAGCGGTAGCTTTAACTGGAGCAATAACAGACGATCCAACAGTCAGAGACTGAGTATAACGCGCTACGCTCGGTACGCTGTCTTTAGCATAGCCGGTAACAGTCATTGTATAGCTATTTGCCGGGAGACCCCCATCAACAACAGCTACACCTTGTTCATTCGTGATTACCTTCTTATCACCAATCGAAACCTGCACACCTGCTGCTGGTGAGGTAACCGGATCAGAAGTGAAGCTGTCCTGATTCCACACCCACTTTTTCTGAGAAACCTTTACGGTAAAAGCTTCATTAGCTTTTGGCTGCGTTGGGGAAAGCGCCACAGAATCTATAACCTGTGTATTTTCACCTGCATAATAGACAAGCACACGATCGGATTCCTGTAGTTCGAACGCATCCATACCCACACTTGGATATATCCACTCCCCGCCGCGTGATACTACGAAGCTCCACCATCCGTCGTAAGTACCTTGCGAAACTCCATGGATACCTGATACAAAGTTGCCATAAGACGATTTGGTGATATCTACTTTAAAATCATCGGTAGACCCTAGTTGCTGCAACGCTTCAAGAGCATTGGAGGCTTTTAAAGTCCCTTCACTAATCAATCCTTCCGGGCCTTCAACGGTAAGTGAAGCTGTTACATTCTTAGAAATTACCTTTATAGCTTTTGTATATTTAGCAACCGTTGGCGCTTTACCTTCGCGGTAGCCAGTTACAGTCAGTGTATAGTCACCTGCGGGCACATTTCCTGAGAATACGGCCTCACCTTTAGCATTCGTCGTTACCGTCTGAGCTCCAATTTGGACCTGAACACCCGCAGCTTTTGCAGTTACAGGAGAGGAAGTGTTCGTAGCAGCGTCCCATTTCCACGTCTTACTAGTTACAATGACGTTAAAAGAATCGCCCTCTTTAAGATTTGCTTTGGAAAGGGTAACGGAATCCACAAGCTTAGTGTCATCTCCGGCATAATAAACCAGTACCTGATCTGAATCTTTAAGTACAAAATCACTCATGCCTACATCGGGATTAATCCATTTTCCGTCACGTGATACAACATACATCCATCCGTCATAACCACCAAAGCTTCCAGCAGCAATACTTCCGATGCCAGTCACATAACTGCCCGAAGGATTCGTGATCGGCAAGTTCGTTTGAAGCGCCAGCTTCTCTAACGCTCCAAGTGCGTTGCCAGCATAGGCGTACCCTTGTGCCAACGTGGCCCGTGGTCCCTCAATCGTTACAGGAGCGTAGATGAGTGAGCTCTGAACGGAGGATTTGGAAAAATCGTATAGCTTACTGTTGCTTCCTTTATACAGCAAATTATACGCAACCAGCGCCTGAAGTCCTTGCTCTGTCGCCAGAACATTACTGCTTCCACCACGGCTATGGGTGAAGCTACCATCAGCTAGACGATAGCTAAGCAGGTTCTCCATTAGATCCACTTTGTTTTTGGTGTATTCTAATCCACTAGGATCAACTCCGAAGGATGTGAGTCCAAGGATTGCTTGTGCGCTACTTTCAGCACTGTCACCGTAACCCCCATGGCTATCTTGAGCTGCAGATAACCAAGCTACGGCTTGTAGCCCTGCTAAGTAGGCTTCAGGATTATTTTTATGTGCCGCCAGAGCCGTCAAGGTTATCGCTGTCATATCAGGCTCACTTGCGCCTGAGGTTAATGCAAAGCCCCCATCCGGATTCTGTTTGGAGAGAATCTCCGTAAGGAGCTTATCCGCCGTCCATTTCGCGTCACTTGGGATATTATATTTACCAGAATCCAGCGCAAGTAAAGCATATACCGGATTATTAAGCGTCTGTTCACCGAGCTTGCTATTATTATAAATTTTCTCAATCAGATTATAGCCAGGAGTTGATCCATTACCAGCAAAGCTAGTAGGATCTGCACCAATCGCTCTCACTGCGAGCACGATTCGAGCATAATCGGTTACATTGGCGAAATTGCCAGCTGCATCCTTTACTTTTTTCTCAAGCTCTGAATGGTAACTGGCTGGCAGCTTATATCCTGCTTGCGCTAAGCCAATGGCTTGCCAATCTGATTGTACGCCACCTTTCAAGAGATATTCTGCAGCCGCATAAGTCGCATCCGCAACATTAATCCGCTCCGCAGCAGTTGCCTCCAGACCGGCGCCAGCGCTCGCTTCTGCAAATATTTGTCCTGCCGGAGCAAGAGATGTTCCTAGAATTGAAATGACCATGAATAGGGCCAGCCCAAGTGCTACAAACTTGGAAGACATGATTTTCTTCATTGTTTAACCTCTTTCTGTATAAGAATGGGTACTGCTGGGAATAAGACGCATAACATAAAGACCGCCCCTTTAGAGGGCGGTCAGGGAAGATTACAAATCGAGGCTGCGGCGCTTGCTTCCTGCCAACAGTCCATCTGTATATGTTCCACATTCTTACCCCACGAAGAATAGAAACGCTCACGAAAAAGGCAGGTCTCCTGGCTGATGCTTCATCGCTGTTCTTCACCTTCCCACCCTACCTTCGGGGCAGTGGCTTATAGAAGAAAAACTCCGCACATACAGTGGCGGGACCGCGCCGGACTCATGCACCGGACTTCCCTTTTAAGCAGACGACTAGATTGATAGAGTCTGCACCTTTTCCAGTATGTAGTATCTTATTTTGACATCCATAATCATATCTATTAATACATAGCATGTCTATAGAAAAGCTTAGTATGGGCAGCAAAAAAATGAACAGCAATACACCACCTGCCGGTAGGTATTGCTGTTCAGAAAGCTTGTTATTCAGCTGTTCCTTCCGGATTTGCAGTTGGGGAGGGTTCAGCACTTGAATCAGAAGCTGGTGGAATATTAGGGTCGGGATCTACGATCAATGTAAATCTTCCGGCCTTGATCATACTTTTCTCTAGAATTGTCGCTCCAGGCTCCAATGTAACCTCAACCTGATAGGATGGTTGTTCACCTTCAGTCACAGCTGTTGCGGAAGGCAACCCAGTGCTGTCCTCAGTATCAGAGGAAGGCGTAGGAGACGGAGAAGCATCAGCTACTGCGTTAGGAGCATCTGCACCTTCTGCTGTTCCTCCAGTAGTGCCAGCGGCATCTGAATCGTCAGCGGCGTTTCCCTCATCCGTCCCATCCGTTGACGGCACTGGACAAGTGCCATTCGTAGCAGCGACCTTAAAGCTTTTATCTATCTCTGTAGACGAAGACATTAAACTAATCTCAGTCGGTTGAAACTGCACACAGTCATCTGCACTTGCGAAGGTGAACACCAATATGCTGCTCCCCTTATCTCCTTCGTCGCTCTGATCCTTCAAGTATACTGAAGCCGGAGGCAGCTCATTACCTGCACTCTGAACAGGGGTCGGCTCAGGGCTTGTCCCCGGCAGAGCCGTCTTCGTATCATCCGGACGCAGCATACTGAATACGATAATTGCAATAATCACCAGAATACCCGTAATGGAGCCGGAGATTAAGAGTCGAAATCGGCTGCGGCTGATCCAGCGCGCCAGCGGGGAAGCCAGTTGGGAGCGGGCTTCATTGTACACATTTTGCAGAGCAGGCCGAGCTGCCGCGACATAGTTCTTTCGGAATTCCCGATTCTTGAACGCTTCACGATCACTGCTTAGGAAATACTTCAGAATCGCCTTACGGTAACCCGGTTGCAGCTTTTTATTCGAAACCGTAAATAAAGGATTGCCTTGCGACCAAGCAAAAAACCGATAGATGATTTCTTTGTCGGAACCGGCTTTACGCTTTAACAGCTCCAGAAGCGCATCGTAATCCAGCGGACCCCCTTCACGCTGAGTTGTATAGTAAAAGGCTAGCGGAAGCCGTTCAAAGGGTTCCAGAACACGCGCCTCTTTTAGCAAACGACGACCCAGTAGCTGCACATCGTCTAGTTCCTGCGGAGACAATCCTGCAAAAATCTCCTCATTCGGCTTCTCTTCACCAAACCAGCGGTAAGCTGCACGCAGCGCATTCTCTTTCTGCTTGCTAATCCTATCCAGTGGCGGCTGCCAATCGACAACATTACCATAACGTAAAAAAACTACCTCCAGAAGCTCCTCCTGCGTCATATCGGAAAGCGATAAGCGATTCAGTAAGAATCTATCTGCTGAAGCAGCAAGATCCTGCATTAGGGAGAGTGCCTTAGGAGCAACTCCTGTTCCTTTGCGGCGATCTTTTTCTGCCTTATCTACAATTTCATGAATTTCCGCTACAGAAGCCACCGGATCATGTTCCAGCTGGAGCTTTTCAAGCAAATAATCCTTCACAGCATTTTGAGCAAAAGACTGCTCTAACGCCACTGGCAGGAACCGCCCCCAATGGAGTACAAAGCTCAGTATATCCGCAGATCTGGACGCCGCAGCTAGTCTTGATTCCATATAAGGCTCAAGTAGCTGCTTACGGAAATATGTTTCAGACATCACGCGCTGGAAGTAGGCTGCACTTAACTCATCATTACTCTCAATGATCCCGTAAGCGGCACTCAAGATATCCTTGCGGCCCGCTTCCACACTATGAAGCATCCCATTGATGAAATAATCCACGATTCTGACCCTGTAATTGTGATCCTTAAGTACAAAATACTCCTTAAAGCATTCCATAATCGCCGGATCTGGCACATTCCTTTGCCGAATCAGATCAAATTCCCGGTCGAACCGTTCTAAGAAAATATCGTTCAAGCGGATTCTAGAATGAATTGCACCGTCTGGTTTAAGGTAAGAGAGCAAACCACTTAGCACCGCACTCTTATTCTCCGTATATAAATGCTCGTTCCCTTGCTCAATCTCATAAAATATAGCCAGCTCATTATAGAAAGCAAGGGATAGCTTATGCTCAGGACTCTCTCCACGCAGAATCTGATCAGCGAAGCTTACAAAGTCGTTAATATCTCCTGGATTCAGCAGTAACAGCTTCCACACCAAATCAGCATAAGGCTGGCGGGACTCACCAAAATCGACATTCCCCATCCGTCCGGAAGCCAAATCGAAGGTATAATCCTTCTCAATACTACGATCACCGGGACGCAGCGAACCTTTTTCCACAAAGCTAAGATGTATATATTTACGGCTTTGCGGTTCATTCGCATACGTAATCACGCCTAATCTACGGCGGAATTCATACGGCAGCACGCTATACAGAATTTCTGTAAGCTCCACCGCCCGCGCGGACAACTCGGTGATAGGTACGTTTAGAGCCACGTAGATTTTTTTCTTACCTGCTACAGAGAGCATCACAGCTTGCAATAACGCCTTGAATATCCCTTCATCAATCCCTAACAAGCGTAAGCCTGCGATTGGATCCGGGCTGCGGTCTGTGCGAACAACTGGAATAGAGGGCAGCTCCGGCAAGGTTCCACCAAGCTCTCCAGTATAACGCTCTGCAAAATCAGCATGCAGCCAGTCTCCATAGCTCTGCACAATTTCTTCGGAACGTGAAGCAGGAACTACATAGTTATGTGCAAAAAAGGCGCTTCGTTGGCCTGTGAAATCGGCCGCTTGATAACGACTAAGCCCAATAACTGTATCCCCGTTCTCGGCATGAAATAGGTGCAGCGCTCCAGGATATGCAGCCTCATCCTTCTCCCCACGTGCGGTTAACTCCGCAGGAGCATCGTAGAGGCAGAAGGGATGAAGGATTTTTTTCACAAAATTATTGTCTAGACTATCTGATTTCGCTACCGTATCGAAGCCTTCTGTGGAACGAAACACTCCGCGACGTTCGCGGGTATACATCTGTTGGGCGATTGTTGACCCTGAGAAACCATTCACGGGCCGTCGCTCCCCTCAATATACTTCAGCTTATGCAGCAGCCAAATAAATGGCTCGTCTACACGAATCGGGCTTACTACACCCTCAATCTTTTGATTCACAGGATTGCTGCCCAACGCAGATACTGCAAAATAACCCGTATTCGCGAAATAAACATCCATCGTATCTTTAAAGGGTCTGTCCACCTTACCAATAAATCTGCGAATTTCCCCGTCGATGTTATGGAACTCGTCCATGTTTAATGTTTTGCGATGAACATAGTTATTGAACACATTGCTGTTGGACTTGATATAATCGCCATCCTCATCCTTCAGCGAATGCAGCATATCACTTTTTGCAAGTACAACCGCTGTTGGAATGTCTGTCTTACTCTTTTCCTGATAGGCAATAAAATCACCAAACATCGTCAGCACCACATCGCGCGGCTCGTCATATTGTGAGACCCATTCTCCGGGACGGTCACCGATGTTAATATGAATCTTTTCACGGATAGAACGGATTTGCAGCGGATCGACCATAAACAGAATACCCGCAGAGTTCTTGATATGCTGACCATGAAGTCCAAGATAATCCTGATCCACCATACCCTCACCTGCTACATCAAAGAATACAAGTGTCAGTGGCGGTTTATTTTCATCCTTAAAGACAAATTGAAAGATAAAAGGCTCCTGCATTTTTTCCTTCTGTGTAGAAGCCAGCAGATCCCCGCGCTCAAAAAGCGGTTCTTCATACAATGTACGGAACTTACGGCTAATCTCTGCATTAAGCGGCATACAAGCGGCATCAAAATGACCTGCTGTAGTATGCTGCAACGTGTGGATCAACGAGGTCATATACACCGATTTCCCGACTTGGGATGCCCCGATAATCGATATGATGTTACTTGGCACCTTCCCGGCAGTCACCGGCAGCTCATTATGGCAGGCCGGGCAAAGCCGTCTGCGCGTAAGCACACCGTAACGATCCGTAAGCCCAGTTAACACATGATCCGTGTAATGATGATATTCTTCCGGAATATCCGCCGGGTTGATAATCGCTTCTATGTCATCTACCGTATCGAGCCCGAAGCGCTCACGGTATTTGTTCAAGGCGTCATCCTCACCCAATGCGTAATTTTCATCGTCCTCCCGGCTGTGCATAGCCCGAAAGACGACATCCTCCGGAGAGAATTTGGTGAAGCAATACGGACACACTATATCGTAAAAAAGCGGCCGCGGCTCCGGCTGATTCTTTTTCATAAAACGGCTAAAAAAAGACATCTACTCATCCTCCCAAAAGTTGTATCTACGTACTTGCTATGAACGCACTGCTCATTACCCGCTTGTACACGTAGACCGAGTCTCACTCCGGTACCAATTCGTAATAAAGCCCATATTTCTTGCCATCGGTGAAAAAGATGCGTACAAAATCATCCTTACCGATTTCAATCGGCGGAAGTACATTGCGTCCAGGAGCGAAATCCTGGACGAAGGGAAAGAGAATACCATCCTCTTTCCCTGCCGGATGCCCTCCACGTTTCTTGACATAACAGAGGACATCCCGTGCCACGGGCACTTCTGCCGTAATCGCCATATGTACGGTCTTTTGTTTTCCGAATAAGGCTTTTTTTTGTTGAATGGAATAATAGATCCGGGCTTTGCCTGCACTGACCATCACCCGGTTCACACCATCATTTTGCCTCACCAGGGCAGTCTCACCGTTCTCAGCAAGACGAGCAAATATCGTATAGGATATCAATCCGATCTCATCCAATCGATCACGATAACCATTGTTAGATTTGTATTCCTCACGAGTGTAGAGCTTCATACCGATCGGCGGATCATCTCCGGTTCCCATGTCAGCCGCTTCTGCGGAGGTTTTGTGGATGTACACCGCCTGCACGCCGTCCGGCCAGCGCCATCTCAGCGTACAGAATCGGTCATCCACTTGGGATGTCACATCCGTTATTCCCGGAGCGGAAGCATTAACCTCGGCGTACCTCATTACTGTAAACCCCTTTCCGCTACACTAGAATCCTTTGCTGTTCCGGCTTCTGCGCCGACCCGGAAAGTTATCCGATGCTGGTGCAGGCGCTGCGTTATTGTTTCTTCTATTTCGATAAATACGTCCTTCACCTACCGGAATGACGCCTGTAAATAATGCAATAATAGCAGCTAATATAAGAACAGCCAGAAGACGAATAAGACTATCTGTAAAGGAGTCACCGCTAAGTCCAAATTCCAGAATCAGTCCTGCGAACAAGCCTGATATTACGCCGCCAATCCCAAAGCTTTTAGCCAAATGACGGTTATCAAACATAATCCCCAGACCTAATCCAAGCGCAGCCCCCATCAACATCAATGATAATATACGAACCGCAGCATAATAAGGACTGTCTGCCGTTGAATCACTGCGCTCAGTTAGCAGCGTCCGATCTCCCAGACGGTCATAGATCTGCTGGAACACATCGCCCAGAAGGGCTGAATCCTTGACATCATAATAGTGTCCGCCTGTCACTCTCGCAATATCCTGCAACAGCTGATTGCCTGCTGGATCATTCAAGCCCAGACCAATGGTATTCACGGCAATACCGCGCTCTACATAAGCCTGCAACTCTCTTGTGGTATCGAAATTACTCACTCCGTCAGACAACAAGATGACCATAGCTCCTTGGTCTTTTTTGCCGTCACTATCAATTTCCTTGAGTGCCTCCGAGACCGCACCGCTAATATTCGTGCCGCCTTCGGTTGGCTGCAGATTATCGATTGCAGTCAGCACCTTCTCACGATTCTCCGAATTTGAAAGTGGCGTTAAAGGCTGGACAACTACAGCTTCGTTGTTAAAGGTCACCACGGCCACCTTATTGTCAGTGTCCATTTTTGTAATTAACGCTTTTGCTGCTGAATACCGGCTATTATCGGGATCACTCTGCGTCATACTGCCTGAGTCATCGATAGCCATCACCACATTCTTAACCGGTCTGGCACCGCCAAAATTCAGTTCATAAACGAACTCCGTTAAGGCTCCAACTCCAAGTGCAAGGACAATCATCAGAGGCAGCAGTTTCCACGATAACCCCAGGTAGCGTTGTTTCCATGAAGCTCCGTTCAGTCGTGGCGAGATCATCTCTGCAAGCAGGCAGCCTACACCGACACCCAGCGCCACAATGGCAAAATAAATACCCACAAGCAGGATGGAAGGCAGATCGTTATACCAGCTTAGCAGCCATTCGCCAAAAAGAAAGGCGACCCCGCCGCCGATCAGACTGAAGAAGAGCAGCAGCAGATTGATTTTTCTCTGCATCGTTATACTTCCTTTCCGGGAAAACCTGAATTGTACTATTATCCTTTAAACATTCCGGGGGTTATGCTGCCTGATAAACGGGCTACCCGGATGTGTTATCATCCCCCAGATTGCACTTTGTGCAATAGAATGGAGTAGGAGGAACAACTATTTCTATTCTATTGCACAGTGTGCATTGGAAATAAGGAGAAATGTCCCTATCCCAGAAATCTACTTAAATCTACTGTATCAAATACTGCACAAAGGCAATAAAGGGACTCAAAGTGAGGGTACCCATCTATTACGCCATCAGCGCATCTCAGGAAGCTGATCTTCACTCAGCCCATGGAGCTGATAGCCATTCTGAGCATAAGTCTCATAATAGACCTTACCGTTGCGATAATAGAGCAGGTCTTCTAAATGAAAGCCGCCCATCAGGTTGAGCTTCTCCACTCCGCTCCTCCGCTGCTCATGCACGAATCCTAACCGGTAAATCCGAGTTGTCTCATCCACTCCAAATGCGTAGCGTAGGAATTCTGATGAACTGTCTCCGAAGAAATATTTCTCCTCATGACGATGCTCTTGCGTATATTCGAATAGCCGAACATTAATGGCCGCGCCTTCTTCCAAATTATGATACAAGCGCTTGAACAGCTCTTCCCTCGATAGAACCTGACGATTCTCATAGGCTGCCGCAACATTTGCACGCCGCAGAAGCTCTTCCTCAAAAGATAAATTGAAAGGTTCTGCTGTCAGCAGCTCCCGGCGGCAAATATCAATCAAACGCTCAATCACAGCTTCTTTCCCTTGTTCTAAGAGCTTGGAGATACTGCCCATGTACTTCTCACTGAAGAATATTCCAGGTCCACGCCGGGTTTCGATATCCTTCATCACTTCTTCTGTGACTACGCGGTAGTATTCCATTACGTTCTGGCCCGTTGTTTCGTTTGTTCGCCCAATGCTGTCCATAACAGTAATACGCAATTCTTCCTCCAAAGTCTCCATAGCTTTCACACGAGCCATACTTTCCATATGAAGCTGCTCAAGTGCAGATTCCAAACGACTGCATAGGGCAAGCTCACTTTCTAGGCCCAATAGTTCATATTTTTTGCCATATACGGCTGAGAATAAGTAATGAATGAAGTTACGTACTGTTCTTTTGTCAAAAAGCAGCACACGCTGGAACGGCTGGCGCTCCACGCTTTCTGCATAAAGATCCTCAAGCTCCTCCTGCATGGAGAGAATCGCGGAACGCAAGCCTGCCATATGCTGACGTAAAAGATGGAGCACACTTCCGGCTTCATCACGATCTGCCGTCCACTCCGCAAGCTGATAAAAGCTTACCGCAGGCGTAGATGTTTCCTGTGCCGCCAGCATAGTGCGCCATTGGCGTAATGGATTCATTCCCTCTACTCTCCGGTTTGACTCTGCCACAAAGTTATTGCGGAAATAAGCTTCGCCCCCTTCACCGAACAACTGCCGTTCAGCTTCACGAAGTGACAGCTGCTTCAGTTCATTATAGGAAGGACGTCCGTGACTCATTAAACCCGTCATTTCATTCAGGCCGTCTTTCTCCGGAAGTAGCTGTACCGCGTGTTCCCGCAAGCTGTCAGGGTCCAGCCCTAACAACGCCTGCCGTTCACGTATAGTCCACGAACTGCCCTCACTCATATCGGAGACAAGCCGCCGGAACGCATGATACAGCACTGCCAAAGCAATTTGAACATTAGGTCTTCTTACCCCGGAAAAGCCAGCAGAGGCGTAGCCTTGTCTTCCAGTGCTGCCTCTGATGCCGCTTTTGAAGGTCATATTGTTATATCCGCCATGACCAGTAGCCTGATCAGAAGCCGGGCGGACCCGATTTTTGAGCAGACTAATATGAGAAATAATCTCGTAGTTGTCATCCATACCGTGTGCAGACATCATACCGCGCTCATTCTTATCGGAGAGCAGATACACAAGGTCAAATAATGCGGAAGGACCATGGCCAACTGGAATCGACAGACCGTCTTCCGTCACAAGTAACGGCGCATTAAACTTATAGTCCGTAGCCTGCATTCTGTCCAATTCACGCAGAAAAGCCAGCCCTACTGAGCTGGAATATCCAAAATTATCCCCTTGCTCCCGCTCATTGATCAGAGCGTAGAGATCTGTCTGTACGGACTTGAAGGACTGGCCGAGTACAGCACGAGCCAGCAGTGTAATTTCCGGCAGCAATACATTAGGCGGATCATCAACCCGCGTAATGATAGAGAGATGGATGACGTCAAAAGATGAATATAGACGTCCATAATCCGCTATACTGTTGCTCAGCCGCCGGATAACTTTATTCATTTCAGCAAGATAACGTGTATCCTCATGAAACTTGCGGTAAAGTTCATGACGCACAGTGCGTGGATCTGACCCTGCCGTTTCCGGCAAAGCCATGGCCAGCACCCGGTCTTTTCCTCCCGCATCAGATCTACTTTTGCTTCCGTCTGTTCCCTCTTTTTCCGCACCTGACACAGCATGTAATGCCATAACCCCGCCGGCGTTATCCCATTTTCGTTCGCAGCTATCCAGCACCGGACCGATGGCCGGAGCAACCTTGTCGCCTACGAACAGAAACAGGGCAGGGTAATGGATGCTGCTGCGTCCATCCCCTTTGCTGCGCTGTGCCTCTTCCTGTACCGCATATTGTTCACCATAAGATAATGCCTGTGTTTTGATCATAGGCCTATTTCAACTTTCTGCGGATACTGCCGAGCTTGCTAGTCATGCTCTTGTAGAATCCGTACATCTCATCGCCGCTCTCATACTCTACCCGTTCGTACTCCAAGCTGTCGCGTGCTTCCAGGAATGATACATACAGTCCTTCCAGCTTATAGAGCAGCGGGGTAACGTCTTCAGCGGCAGTCATTTCACCTGCACGACGTGCTGCCTTACGCAGCAGTACGCTGCGGCTCTTCTCATCCAGCTCCCGGAAGTGCCGATACACGGCATACTCTACGTAGCTGCGCTCTTTCATCAAATTAGCAAACGGCTCCCAAGCGTCCTCTTCTTCATCACGGTCATAAACGTAGAGTGCGCCTTTTTTGATAATGCTGTCCGTATACAAAGCTTCAATGAACTGATCCATCCACTTATCTTCGTCCAGATATTGATGAAGCACACCTTCAAGCTCAGCGGCTTTGGCAGTCAGTTCAGCATATTTGGCCAACTCCACACGAACACGTGAAATCAGCTGCGGTGAACGAATGAGATTCTCCTGCGCCATGTCCTTGTTGATGCTGCCAAAGATATCTTTAATGCCTTCGCGCTCCAAGCCCTTCTCACGCAGACTCTTCAGCTCATCAACCGCCTTCTTCACTTCACCGAGATTCGGGCGTGTGGATTGCAGTTGCATATCGAAACCACTCAAAATGGCGTCCAGATCAAAAGGTTTGGTGAACACAACAGAATATCTGTTACTTGTGTTCTCATCTACACCTTTTTCAATAATGACTCCACTTGCCAGCGCTTTTGCAAAGTCTGCACGCACTCTAGCGTTATAATCACGTACACGAGAATTGACGTAAGTGTCGCCCCATGATTTTTCCGGAATCGGAGAAGGCAGATACGTCCAGTTGTTCTTATCCGTCATCACGAGATGGCGGCCAATCCCTTCCTTGTCGAGAATGGTCCGCTCATAGTTCTCTTCAAACACCCGCAGCGGCGTGTATACGAAAAGTGGCACACCGTTACGTGTGTTAAGCCAGAAAATACGGTTTTTCACTTGACTTTCCTTGATCGTAAATTGCGATTTGCCAAGCGCATTATTCTGATAATTACGAATCCCTTTTAGGATACCCGGCGCTTTAACAGGCACGGAAACGAAACCCCATGATGGGAAATGTAAGCTGCCCGAGCTATTGCTAAGGTGGAAGGTAGGCACAGCCTCTTCGTCCAATTTACCGGCAATAATCCGCTCAACGAATTTATCCAGCGGCTCTTCATGGCCGAATTTCATCACAAGGAAATCCTCCATCGAACGGGTAATCAGATCCCCAAACTTATCGCTAAGGAATTCCGAAATCGAGCGGACGATATCAATCTCCTGCTCTTTGACCCAACGTCCGGAATGCTTCAGCATTTCACGGGTGAAGTCGCGAATCAGGTCGTCGCCGTCCTTCTGATCCATGATCTTGGAGATGGTCGCCGAAATATCCGGCACGTTCACAATGTTCCAATAATAAGTTTTGTTTCCTTTATAGTCTGCCTGCTCTTCGCCATTGATAAGGATGTCCCCGTTTTTGGCAAAAATCGAGCTAAGCGCACTAAGAATCTCTGTAAACACACCGTAAATCCGGCTGTTCTCATCGTTTAAGAGCTCATATAAGTCCTCGTAAAATTGAATCATTTGCTCAGTGCGTTCTACATCGGCGTGCAGCCAATATTCATTGATTTTAGCCTCAATATAGGCATTTTTCTTCTTCTCTTTGGAGACAAAAGCACTGCGGGCATCGCTCAGCTTCTCATCCGCACTGTCCTGAGCCGTCTCAATATCACGTGGCAAACGCAACAAGCTTTCACGTAAAGCCTCAATATAAGACTGAATCAGCTTCAAAATACAGAAGCCCTTCTCGGTATACAGCAGGCGGGAAACGTAGAATGGCCCTTGCTCTGGGTGCAGGAAGATGCGCTCCAGCTCTTCACTGAAACGTCCCACAATTTCGCCAGGCAACTGCTTTTTCGATTTGATATATTCTTCACGGGCACGAGCCAGGAAGTTCTGCTCCAGCTCTGTATCCATGCTTACCACTTGATTCTTAACAACATTGGCATGGCTCAAGCGTTCGCTGTTCTCGTAGCCTGGCAACGGCTCAGGCACACGGGATTCAAACGTCTTGATCATACTGTCGAGATCAATCCCCAGCTTACGTGCGAATTTCTCTACATCCTCTTGACCAGGGGCCTGCTGGAACATTTTTTCCATTTTATCAAACAAGCGGAAAGCCAGGTAAGTCGTCATTTCCTCAATCGGAAGCACAGCAGACGAGGCACCGATAATGTTGTATTCATAGTTAGCTGGGTAGGTCTTGTTCATCTGCGCAATGTTGGTGCGGATATTACTGATATAGTCATGGATGGCGAATTCTTCACCAGACTGTTTTTCTTCACTCGCCATAAAGTTCGTGATGTTCTCCGCCGTTACGTTCATACAGTAATCGTACGCATTCTCCAGCAGCTTACCCTCGGTATTCGTTGCAGAGATTAAATGACATAGATTAAATGGAGGCAGCGGTGAATTTACCGTCAAAATATTACCGTATTGCTGCTGGAATCGCTCACCACGACTGTCCACATTCATCCAGTAATCCAGCTCTTTTAGCGCTGCATAACCGTTCTTGCGAATATATTCACGCGTGTGCTCACTTAGACTTTTATTAGACAGGTTCACGTCAGGTGTAAAGAGATAACCCAGTGTGTTCACACGGTCAATACCGGCTGATCCGTAGTCACGTTCAATAATACCGCGTACGATATAGGCAATATCCAAGAAAGCCCCACTGCCTGTACCGCCCGACAGACCTGTCAGCAGAAAGACCATCAGCTTTTTGTTAGTGCCTACGGATAACGTCTTGATCTTCTTATCAATCGCGCCTACAACCTGATTAATCTTGGTGAACAAAAGCAGACGTCCAGCCTGCCGCACGCCAGCGGCACCATTCATACCATCTGTAATACTTAACTCAGGTGACAGCCAATCTGTAATATAAGAATCGAGAATACTACGGTTCTGTAGCAGTCCGCCGATTTCAGCATTCGCCAGGAGTACAAATTCATTTTGCGGGTCCAGCCCAATGCCTTTGTATTTTTTTCCGCGATCCTGTTCATTCGTCTCAAAAGCTAGAAATTCCACATTATCCGGCTTGTCCCGTTTCTTCTTGGATATTGGATCCTCCGGCAGCTTAAAGCGGCGGTTAATCTGATATTTAAGACGCAGCAGGGCATCAATGCCCGTGCCGCCTAGTCCAATGATCAGGATCGGATTATCAATCGTATCCACCCTGATTTTATCGCTGACAATCCCGCCGCCTAGTGATACATCCAACTGCTGTATATGCTCTCTTACTACTGGTTTCATATGCTTATCCTCCTAAAAGTTTTGCGGAAGCTGTACTTCAGATATCTTGCAGCAAAACTGTTTCTGCGGCATACATTGCCATTGCCTACTATACTAAATATTCCAGATAAATCGTCTTATCTACCGTCTGTAGAGATACTGAAACGCGGTCCCCACTCTTCAGTTCAAGACCACGCGAAGCATCCGCAGCACGTCCGGATCTCTCCACAGTAACACCTTCTCCGCTGCGTAACAGCAATCGGTCATTCTTAGCCGGTGTGAAAATAACACTTTCGCTCTCCTTCAGTTCAGGCGCCAATTGCAGCAGCTGATGAAGGGTGAACTTGCCCTTGAAGCCTGCAAGCTTCTTATATTGTGGGTAGGTCTTCTCACCCGTATTGCTGTCTTTAACCTCTACTACCAGCTGTCCTACAAAACCACGTGCCGATTTCTTATTCAGCACATACCATGCTGCACCAGCTGCCAGCACTAAAAGAATGCCCCCTATAATGTAATACAGGGTTTTGGATGAAGCTTCCTTCAGGGGTTCTTCATTGCCAGTCCCTGTAGAAGGTGCTGTTGTTGCTGCTCCGCCTGTCTTCGCGCTGATTTGGACAGGTGCACTTTCCCGATAAAAGCTGCTTTCCTCTGCCCGTACCTTCAACTCGTAGTTATGGCTTTCTTTTACCTCAAATGTACCCTTGAAGACAGCTCCGGAGTTATCCAGTTCGATTTCTTGCACATCACCTGTATCGATATCTGTAGCAAGCAGTACCGCCTTCATATCTTGATACAAATTACTGAGTGTTACCTGAGTACCGTTGCTGAACAGATGCGAGGTGATGTCGATTTTATCACCCTTTTTATAGGTTGCTGATGGCAGCGCATCGATCTTAAGCTCCAAGTCATAGTTAAAGACTAGATTAATATCAATCTTATCCTTTGGCACACCTTTAACCTGAAGTTTCCAATCTCCTTCCTGCGGTGACAGTAGCTTAATCAAGCTATAAGTAGAAGACTTGGACAGCAGGACATTGTTTGAGGGGATCGCAACTTCTTTCCCTGACGGGTCCGTTAATTTCGCTGTCACAGGCTGTGAAGACATAATTGAGATATTGGCTTCCAAAACACTGCCGTTAGGCACGTTGACGGTCACATCCTGATAATCGCCATTTGCAGTAATCGACTGCACAGGCACTACCTTCAGCTTCAAATGGCTGGCAAAAATCTCACTCAGGATTTGCGGCAGATCATCTGCTGAGTCCGTCGAAAATGCTTTACCACCTGTCTCATTGGACAGGTCGGCGAGGCTTTGTTTATTCAGCTTGCCATCTGCATTAAGTCCAATGGTATAGATGGGATAGCCATTCTTTTTGGCAACCTCTACGGCCGCCTTCAGCTCTTTATCTGATTCACTTTGCGTCCGGCCTGTCGCTTTGTTGAAATCGTTATTGCCGTCAGCGAGCATTACAATGATAGGCTCATGGGAAGGGTCACTTCCATTCTGCAGAACCTTCACAGCTTCCTCTACGCCAATAGCGATATCGGTGTAAGCTCCTCGGTCCAAACCATCAATAAAATCCTTCAAATCCTGCTTATCGCTCTCCGAGCTAATTTGCAGCAGGGCCTTTTCCCGTTGCACCTTGTCGGTATAGGCAACAATACCTACTTTATCACCTTGGGTGGATAACATATCTATGAACATTTTCATCGCTTCGTTGGCGATTTTGTTCTTGTCACTAGTCTTCATGGAGTTGCTGACATCAATAAGAAGCACAGCGTCAATGTGAGATTGCGCCGACGTTGCCGCATAAGCCTTAACAGCTGCAAAAGGCGAGGCAGCTAGACAAAGAGCCAGGAGCAATGCCGGAAAGATACGTAGAAAGAGAGTCTTGGTTGTTCTAATACTTTGATATTTACGAAGCATAAATAGGGCTCCTCTTGTGTTATATTAGGCACATATGACAGGTTCAGCACTATCGCTAAAATCTGTAAATAGCATGCCATTATGATATAATTAAACCTTGTAAACTTCAACTTTAGGACCGCTGGACCCAGTGCATTGATGCATAGAAGATTATCATTCTAAAAGCCATCTGGACTGCAGAGCGTCCATGAGAAAGGATTGTTCCATGATTTCATACGTCATTCTTGGGATTACGTTCCTAATTGCCGTAATTCAGATTTCCATTTATGCCGCACATCAGCGCAAACCACTGACACGTGATGATATTAACGATCGACTGCTAGCCGCTTTGAACGGAGGCGATAAAGGCCGTGAATAAGAAAAGACCCGTTACCTTCCGGCCCTTTAAGGCCCCTCGTTACGCTTATGACAAGCTGCGCATCTGTCGCCACTGCGGACGGTATACCGCTCTTGGCGAAGACCGCTGTAGCAAATGTGGCAGAGCCTCACTTATTGCTGTAAAGCAGCACGCAGCATCACTAGCCAGACGGAAGATGCATACCCGCCTACTATTCATCTTACTGCTCACACTAGCCTCTGTCTATTTTGGAAATAGCATCCAACAAATGATATTGTGTGGTGCCGGGGGTCTTGTGCTTGCTGGACTATTGTACTATACGCAGCGAAAAGTAAGGCAGAACGAGAATCTTCGTTCTCTCAATGAGCTGCTTGGTCGTGGGATCGGCATCATCAAGGAAGGGCTGGAGGTCAACCGTCAGGAAGCTGTCTCCGTACTCCGTGAAGATGATGTTCTTGCCTATGAGAAGCTGCGCGAGCTCTCCATCCTGCTTCGCGGCGACCGGATCGCGCGGCAGCGAGTGGCTTTGCTGCATGGATTTTTACTCCGCAAGGATATGGATCTAGAACTGGAGCAGCTTCTTCTAAAAGACTTCGAACCACTGCTAGCCGAATATATCGGCGAGATCGCTAAAGTCCGTCCCGATCTCATTAAGGATCGCACACTACGCTATGTGAAGAACTATGAAGTGGAGATTCGCCAGATGGCTAACGGCTTAACCATCCTTACGAGCGTTGCGGGAGCGGCGGTAAGAATGAAGCGTTATGCCCTGCTCTACTCCAATATGATTGGCCGATACGTGCAAGATCTGCCCAAAGACCGTTTTATGCGGTTGTCCAAACTCATTGCTGCGAATCCCCATGAACCTTGGAACGGCTTGGACCTTAGGGTAGCTGACATTCGTGAAGCCAAATATCGCTGGGACCCGGAGGTCCAATAGACCTGAAAGCTAAGATGAGCCAATATAAAGCAAACATCATCCTTATTGATGATAACCAACCGTTTCTCACAGAAATATAAGGATGATGTATACTGTAAAACTTATACTTTCTTAGGCTTTCTTATATTTTGAAAAAAGAGGCTACTCTATATGACGTTCAAACAATTAATAACCCTGCGAAACTTTATGATCATTTTGTGTATATGCATGCTTGTGCTGCTTGGACAGAAGGTTTTTCTCATCGCAGATAAAATACAAATCACCAAAGAAGCCGACCGTCTCTACGCTGCTGGGGATCTGATTAATGCAGAGAATCAGTACCGCCAAGCAGCGGCCAACCATTCTATTCATTACCTGGAAGAAAGAGTCGCAAAGCGTCTGGATGAATTAGCTCCAATCACAGATATCCGCAAAGTTCTGAATGTTTTGGTAGCCTCTACTAAGGAGGAAGCAGCGACTAAGGATTTTGCCGGATTTATGAAGAGCTACCAAGCTCTGCTCAGTTTAAAAGCTACATATATGAAGCCAGACGGCCCCTATGAATCCTATTATCGCCAGTTATCGTCGGCCTCAGGCATTTCAGACCAGTTCACCTCTTATTTCCGTCAGTTTAAGGAGCAGTTCCTTGCCGAGCTTGCCCAGAACCAGAGCGGAGGGGTGAGTAATGAAGAGAACTTCAAATGGAATCTTTTGCAGATTCCTGATGCTTATTATGGAAGTGCAGCTTCCAAAGAGGATTTACTAGCCTCAAAGTTTAAAAGCCATGATACAGCTATATTAAAATCCTTAGCAGGAGCAGGAAACTTTACCGGCATGCTGGAAAGCACCCTGTCCCTGATGAGTGCTTATAGCCAGCATAATTACGAAGCTCCTTGGGTACTTCAACAAGCAGAAAGCAGCGGGAAGATCATCTTGAACAAAGATCTCGAAGGTGACAATATCACAGCTTTTGCTGGGCATGCTGTAGCTTATCGTAATTTTGCAGGATCGGCAGGTGTCACTTCATCCAAGGTGCTGACTTTGATCGATACTAGTAAGACTAAGCTACTAAAAAATGCCAAACGTCTGACTACTAAAGGTCAATATGCTGAGGCGATACAATTATACGGAGAGCTTGCTCCGCTAGAGGATACTTCGACAAACATTGCCGCTGCTAGGCTGGCCTGGAATATCGCTGAGCCTGTTCGCCTCCTTCCTGGCGGTGAAGAGCAAAACAAATACGACAACGTCATCTCCCGCAAAGGACTATCGGGCACAAAAGTGATCGTCGCCGGGACGGATAACAGTGGCGTGCTCTATTATGCTGCGATGAATAACGACGACAATGTGGTCACATTAACCGGAAACAGCTTGCCACGCTTCGAGAGTCTGCGCAGTCTTACTTTTAATGAACAGTTGGCAACCTCTTCAGGTGTACCTGTGGTTTTAGCCCAATCTGAGGTTGAAGGTGGACGCACCCTTTTCACAGCATATGAGATGAAATCAAATGGTATTTCGCAGTTATTTTCAATAGCTGGCGATGGTTATGAACTCCAGTCCGATGACTCTATTCTCGTGCCTAATGCGGATCTTGGAGACGGTGTTGACGGGCAAACGGCACTTTACCGTAAAGTAGACGGCATCTATCAATTCGCGGAGATTGTTCAGGAGTATGCTGTAATCTCAGCTGCGGATCTGACCACTCATCCTTTGGAAAAGGTCTCTTTTCATTGTGAGATCGTCGTAGATAACTTCGGCAATAGTCTTGCTTACTCGGATGGGATTTATATTTTGCTTCAAGGAGAAGTGGGTTCCGTTACAGGTAACGCGTTAGTTAGTGGCCAATATCAGAATGGATATGAGCTTGTTGGAACAGACATAGGCGAGCAATATGTTCCTGTGTTTATAGTGGAATCCGTGGGTAGCATGAGCTTTGGGCGGTAGGGATTATGGAATGCAGGATACGGGATTACGGGATTTCGGGATTTCGGGATTACTTATTATGAATATGTGAAGTTAGTAGTGTGGTGGGTGAGATTCAATATAGTGACGGTGGCATAACCTATGTCGACAAGTGAACGACCATGATTAGTAGTGAGATAAGTTTAGCGGGTTGTGTGAACAACTCTGAGTGTAGGGTGTCACCTTCTGACGACTTAGGTGAACGACCCTGGGAGTAGTGAGAACCTTCTAGCGACTTGGATGAAGGACCTTGAGAGTTGCGGGAAACTTTAGCAACTTGGGTGAACGTCCTTGAGAGTCGCGATAAACTTCTAGCGACTTGGATGAACGACCCTGAGAGTTGCGGAAAACTACCTTGAGAGTCGCGGGAAGCTTCTAGTGACTTGGGTGAACGACCTTGAGAGTTGCGGGAAACTTTAGCAACTTGGGTGAACGTCCTTGAGAGTCGCGATAAACTTCTAGCTTCTTGGGTGAACGACCCTGAGAGTTGCGGGAAACTTTAGCAACTTGGGTGAACTACCTTGAAAGTCGCGGGAAGCTTCTAGCGTCTTGGGTGAATAATCCTATGGGTTGTATGTTCCTTCTATTGGTCATGAGTATGGGAGATCCTGTCTAGTCAGTTTTTGTCCAAGAGGTGTGGGTAGCCCGTCTATACTCTTAGTGTTCTTCTCTCCTCTATATTCTCTCAGACCTGCCTCGCCCTTTTGGATAGACCAACGCTGCAACGTATCTCGCTCACCCGCATAATTCATGAATGGAACCGAAAATCCGCAGGAAGTCTGCACTTTATGAACATCTATCAAAATGATCTGTCTGGCTCCAGGCAGAGATGTAAACATAGGGGACAGTGCTTCCCATTCTGCTGATTCAGGCAAAATCACAGCCCCTGTTCCATACAGTCTTAAAATGTTAGGCGTCCCCTCAAACGCACAAAACATAACCGTCACTCTTCCGTTTTCCAGCAGATGCGCGCTCGTCTCATTACCGCTGCCAGTCATGTCTAGATAGGCCACCTGATTAGGAGACAAAATCCGAAAACAATCATGCCCCTTCGGCGAAAGGTTAACATGCCCATCTTCTGAAAGCGGCGCCGACCCTACGAAAAAAAGGTGCTGCCGAAGAATAAACTCTTCATGTATTGGTAGTATAGCGGTAAATTGTTTTCCCATTTGGCATTCTCCATTTCTGTATATTGGTGTGCTGGCTAATCGGGCATCTCTACTCAACTCCATCAGATCCGCCGACTCAACGAACTACATGCACTACATGCACTACATGCACTACATGCACTACATGCACTACATGCACTACATGCACTACATCAGCTTCACCAATCACTTCAGCTCCATCAACCACATTAGCTTAACTAACTAGCTTTGCCAACTACACCATTTACTTCAGCTCTAACAACTTCGTTAGTTTCTACCACTAGAGTAGCTCTATCAACCACATTAGTTTAACTAACTTCACCAACTCCAGCTGTTACAAAGTTACACAAGCTCTATCAACTCGTTAGTTTCACCAACTAGATCAGTTCCATAAGCGCATTAACTCCATTAACAATACCCCAGTACCACTAGCTCCCCTACCAAACTAACTTTGACTAGGTCCGAGCGGCGTTTGCGGCTAATGTAAGGCACTTTTGCCTCTCTTTCTTGCTACTTTGGCTCGATGCGGCTAATGTAGAGCATTTTTGCTCTTATTTCTAACTAATTCGACGCTATGCAGCTGATGTAGAGCATTTTTACCGTACATCTCTGCTACCTACGCCTAACCCTGCGATTCTACGGGATTTCTACCGTTCATTCCTGCCATTTTGGCTCAACCCAGCAAATCTACGGGATATTTCCCGTTCATTCCCTCTACTTCTGCCCAATCCAGCAAATCTACGGGATTTATACCGTTCATTCCTGCCACTTTATCTCAATCCAGCTATTCTGCGGGATATTTCCCGTTCATTCCCTCCACTTCTGCCCAATCCAGCAAATCTACGGGATTTTTACTGTTCATTCCTGCCACTTTATCTCAATCCAGCTATTCTGCGGGATATTTCCCGTTCATTCCCTCCACTTCTGCCCAATCCAGCAAATCTACGGGATTTATACCGTTCATTCCTGCCACTTTGTCTCAATCCAGCTATTCTGCGGGATTTCTACCGTACATCCCCGCCACTTCTGCCCAATCCAGCAAATCTACGGGATTTTTACCGTACAATTTTCCGCAGACACATTAGTTAAGTATATATACTCTAGGGCTTCTCTTATGTCTCCCCCCGTCTGCCTAAATGCAAGCCTCAGCAAGGATTAACAACACATCCCCATATGAGATAAGAGTCGTTGTTCATTATTTTTTACTGATGTACATATTTTTTTAGATGTATATAATCTTTTCAAATGTATGTATTCTTTTAATTTGTTTATATTCTCTTCTACCGTCAAGTACCCCTTCATCGCGGTATCCGCTACGCCAACGGAAAAAGGGACTACCTCTCGGCAGCCCCCTTTCTCTCGAAAGTTGCTTGGTACTACTATCAGAAGCAACTCCCTTAAACCCCTTTTTCCCTCTAAAATACTTCCCTTTAAACAATTTCCTATAAAATAAAACTTTTCAAGCACTTAACCCACTAAGCACATAAAAACCATCTTTCCCCTAATCTATTCAATCGCAATATAAATCTCAACCTGCGTGTCAGCAGGATCAAAATTTCGCGAATCATAAATCTCAAAATCCCCCGTGTAAGTTCTTGCCTCCCTAGACTGCTTAAAGTACGCCCAAATCTCCCCCCACGCTTGCGCGACTACTTCAAATACCGGACCTTTTTTCGTCGTAAAAACCATGTATCTGCTCTCCGGTACAGCCGCATAGGTGAACTGGGTTTCCTCTAGTTGGCTTTCCTCCAGTCGGTTTTTCTCTAGTTGGTTTTCCACTAGTTGACTTTCCTCTAGTTGGTTTTTCTCTAGTTCGCTTTCCTCTAGCTCGTTTTCCTCTAGCTCGCTTTTCTCTAGCTCGTTTTCCTCTAGTTCGCTTTCCTCTAGCTCGCTTTTCTCTAGCTCGTTTTCCTCTAGTTCGCTTTCCTCTAGCTCGCTTTCCTCTAGCCCGTTTTCCTCTAGCTGGTTTCCCTCTAAATGTCTCTCCTCAGCTACTTCATGCCCGATCACAACGGTATACGCTCCGCTCGCATCACTCTCATAATCCGTATACAACGCATAGATATACTCAGAATTTACCGTAGCTACCTGCCCCGCAATATTACTCTGAAAATAAGTTTCCCACAGCTGCGGCAAACCACCATCAGGTCCCATTTCCACTTCATTAGTTGTGCGTATGCTAACCCCAGCCAAGGTCATTTTTGCTTTCTCTACAAAATAAGTATTCATCATTCTCCCTCATTTCCTGTGATTGAACTTAGTATACACAGGCAAAGTGGACACCTGTCTGTCCAGTTCGAATAGATTGATTTCAGTCTGGGTTATAAAGACACCATTAGGGTAATTAATAGTATGGAACTACACTCGAAGGGAATGACTACAGCATGTCAAAAATCAAATTAGCTGTCATCTACTACAGTGCCACAGGAACTAACTACCAGCTAGCACAATGGGCCGCGGAAAGCGCAGAAAAAGCAGGAGCTGAGGTAAAACTGCTGAAGGTGCAGGAACTGGTCCCCGAGGATAAAATCGCCGCAAATCCAGCCATGAAGGCCCTAGCTGAAGAAACAAAAGATATCCCAGTCGCCACACCCGACGATATAGTCGAAGCAGATGCGATTATTTTCAGTTCCCCAACCCGTTACGGTAACATTGCTTCCCAGATGAAGCAGTTCATTGATACAACCGGTGGCATTTGGGGCAAAGGACTAACAGTAAACAAAGTCGTCAGCGCCATGAGCTCAGCACAGAACCCGCATGGTGGACAAGAAGCTACGATTTTGGCACTCTACACGTCGATGTATCACTGGGGAGCAATTGTTGCAGCACCCGGTTATACTGATCCAGTCACATTCGGTGCGGGAGGCAACCCTTACGGAACAAGTGTCAGCGTAGATGGAGACGGTAAAATGATCGAAGATCAGGATCGGATCCGTGACGCTGTTTTTCATCAAGCGAAGCGTACCGTTGAAGTGGCCGGCTGGGTTCAGGCAGGCAAAAACGCCAATAATCAGAACTAGCGCAGCTTAGTTAATATAACAACACCCCTCGGAGCTACTTGTGCAGCACTACACCGAGGGGTGTTTAATTTATATTTTAATTACTCTCCAGGGTATTTAAGCCCCCACTGTGCACGCACTTGATCCAGCAGTTTCAGAATCGCTAACGATTCATCCAATGTCATCACCGGACTCTCTGTAAGCCCTGCCTGAAGACACCGTCCTACTTCCTCCGCTTCAAAACAATATCCAATAGAAGCACGGTCATCCACAAAGCTCTCTACCTTCTCATCTCCTATATAAAGCGCAGCCGATTTCGGGTTCACTAATGTACCCTCTACAATAATACGGCCTTCTGTGCCAAACACATGCGCTTCCTCCAACATGTTAAGACGAATACCACCGTTCAACGAAGCGGTTTTCCCGTTACCATATGACAACAGCATCGAGAAATGCTCGTCCACTCCAGTCTCACCTATGTGCACTGTGCTGGAAATAGACTCAGGATGAGGTCCAAACACCATGGAGGCAAAAGAAACCGGATAAATCCCCACATCCAGCAGCGCACCCCCGCCCAGCTTCGGATTCAGCAATCTGCCTTCCGGGTTCCAGTCGGTACGAAACCCTAGGTCTGCCTTCACCAAACGAACATCACCGATCTTGCCCTCAGCAATCCATTCTCTAACCTTTACAATCGCCGGGATGTAGCGACTCCACATTGCCTCCATCAGGAATAGCTTATGCGCTCTAGCATAGGCCACAACTTCTTCCAATTCACCGCTATTTACGGTAAAAGGTTTCTCACACAGGACAGCTTTGCCTGCACGCAGCGCCATTAAAGCATTTTCTTTGTGAAAAGGATGCGGAGTTCCAATATATACCGCGTCTACATTTGGGTCATTCAGCAATTCCTCATAGGTTGCATAGGCATGCGGAATCCCATGATTTTTAGCAAATTCATCGGCACTTTCCTGAGATCTTGACCCAACGGCATAAGCCACACCATTACTGGCATGCGCCAAATCAGTAACAAATTGATGAGCAATCCAGCCTGTGCTAATAATTCCCCATCTCACCTTGTAAGCGTTGTCCATTTTCATTTGCATGTTCCTCCTAATCCTTCTGCTAAGTCTCTTTAATTCTATCAGACCATTCTAATGAATGTATAGGAACTGATGCCAGCAAACACCACCGTCACCACCAAAATAGCAATATTCCAGATCTTGCTCAAAGCCGCTGAGTGCTCGTTAGAGCTTTGAATAAACGCTTTTTGCAAAAGGAACTGTAAAAGCTTCATAATTATGAATCCCAAACAACCCAGCCCGCTTTGCAAAATAACCTCCAGACTAGCTTTACTTACAAATCGATCAGCCATGTTCCCATCATAATGAATCGGGACGGTATCCGGCATTTTGGAATAAAGGAATAAATAAATAGCTACAGGAATCAAGGCCACCACACTGCTTAAGATCATCGTCAGTTTGGTTTTGAACAACGTTTTACCCTCCTTGTGCGGAAAAATAATCTCCCCGTTATTCTCCTTCCACTTCAATCAGATATATCCCCTTCTTAAATCCACCGCGACGTTTAGCTTTCTCTGCACGTTGCTTCTCCAGCTCCATGCTATTGCTCCCATGTGTCTCCGCCAGAGCCTGAATCACTTCCAGCATATCGGCAAGCTCCTCCAAAGCTTCTTCATCACTTGCTGCCTGAAAATATTCCTCCGACTCTTCTTGCAATTTTTTACGTAGTTCAGTTATGTATTCTTTGGACTCTAATATCCTTGTGTTAGAATCTTTCCCTTGAGAAGCTATCAAATCGGGGATGCCGTCACGCACTAGCTTTTCATATACAGGCATTTAAGCTCTTCCTTTCTTCTATATTATATTCTATCTCCCTTCAATCCGGCTTTGATTCCATCAGTAGACGTTCTACAAAAGGAAGATCTGCCGGAGCAAACATGAACTGACCCAGCTCAGCCGGAAGCACCCACCTATGTTCGTCGTGATCCACCAGATCAATTACACCTCCCTGATACCGCGCTTTCCAAGCAATCAATTGGATCTTTATCTCTCCATAGTTATGCTCGTTTATGCCAAAGCTCTCATAGGGAAGGATTGTGATCCCCATCTCTTCCTGAAGCTCTCTTTGCAGACACTCTGCGATGCTCTCATCCTGCTCTATTTTGCCACCAGGAAATTCCCACAGACCTGCCTGCGATTTACCTTGCCGCCGCCGGGCAATAAGAATCTGCCCTTCTACATTATGTATAATTGCTGCCGCCACCTTGATCATAAAGAACACCTCCACTATTGCTAGTTATTCGACAGATACTACTATTAAAACATACAATTCATTCCAAACCAAAGAGACTCTCCCAAACGCCAACACGGCCTGGGAAAATCTCTTCAGTACAGTCTCTCTATAAAATTCACAGCAGCGTTATCCTTACGGAAGAGCTACTATTTTGTCAGCACAAGCTCCAAGCGAACCTCAAGATTATTTTCTGTATCCAGCACAACGGTGTGGGGATTGCTTAGACCAAAGTCAGAAAAGGCTACTGTTGTCGTTCCCGACAACATCAACTGTCCCCCGCTATACGCCGCTTGCGACTGAAAGGTGACGTCCTTTTCTACTCCTTTTACGGTAAGCGTCCCCTGCATTTCAACAGGCACAGTTGCTCCTTCAGTCCATTCTGCCGGCAGCTCCGAAAATGCCTTCACTACAAACGTGGATTGTGGAAATTCCGTAACGGATAGAAAATCCTCTCCTTTTACATGCTCGTCCCGTTGGCTATTGCCAGAATCCAGAGCGCTCATATCCACTGTCCCTTCCCCGGCCATCGAAGTAGAATCCTCTATATTTACCTTCCAGGTACCCTGAACTTTGTTGTCTACGAAGTTTACTGTTTCTTTAGAGGTCGTCACTGACCAATAGACTTTAGAGGTCTCCGCAAGGGTCCAATCCCCGTTTAATTGTTCGGCTGTGACCGCCACCCCTGCTGATGCTCCAGTGTTATTTGTTGTCTCTCCAGCACCTGCTGCTGTTGCTTGATTTGGAATCACGGACTCGATCTCTACATTATTGCCCAGCGATTTATCCAGTAATGTATAACCTGTGACTACTCCTACGATAATAACTCCTGCAGCGATCAAGGCTATTCTTTTTCTCTTCATCCTGTTCCCTCCAATATTCATAATTTCTGTATGCTTTCAAGCTCGTCCCTCATTCTAACAAAGCAATATGTCGGGAAGAAGTCAGAGCAGAACGGGCTATGATGTGTTAAACTTGTCGTAAATTTTATGGACTGGAGGTACTCCAATTTGACGAAATCCATTCTTGTTGTAGAAGATGAAGAAGCCATCTCTAGGGTCCTCAGTGCTTATCTGAAAAAAGCAGGCTTTCAAGTCACCCGTGTAGCCGATGGACGCGCTGCGCTGGAGTCTTTTGCTATATCTCCTCCTTCATTAGTATTACTAGACATCATGCTGCCAAACATGGACGGCTTTGAACTGCTTAAGCTCATCCGTGAAAAAAGCAGCTGCCCTGTGATCATGCTGACGGCAAGAGATGGGATCAATGACCGGCTAGCCGGCCTCGACGGTGGTGCGGATGATTATATGTCTAAACCTTTTATTCCCGAGGAAGTGGTGGCACGCGTGAACGCTGTCTTACGCCGTCCCTCGCAGTGGTCAGATGGCAGCCGCAAACGGCATTATGGCAGTTTGTTTATCGACTTCACAGCACGTGCTGTCTTTTTGAATGGGGCTGAGCTGAGTCTTAGTCCTCGGGATATGTCAGTGCTGTTATTTCTCGCTGAAAGGCCTAATCAGATTTGTACGCGTGAGCAATTAATAGAATTTGTATGGGAAATGGATTATGAAGGAAGCGACCGGGCGGTAGATTTGTCGATCAAAAGACTACGCCAAGCGTTGTCGCACTGGCCTACTAGTGAGGGGGAAATCCGTACCCTAAGGGGGACGGGATATCAATTATGGACAACTTAAAGAGAAACAACGCCAAACGCACCTCTATCCTTTCTTACTGGACGATACGTTATCTGCTCATTATTAGTGTAGGCCTGCTCCTCACAGCTTTAGCTACATTATGGTGGATCCGTCAGGAGGCTATGAGCAATCGTCTGCAGACTGCGGGGCTTTTGGCACAGGAGATTGCAGATCGCAGCTTAAATATGGAAGGCTCCATTGAAATCAGCCAAAATCTCGAAAAGCTGATCGAAGACCGGAAACGGTTTTTCAAGTTAACCATAGAGATGTGCGTGATCATTACCGATCAACAAGGTCAAATGCTATTCTCCCTGCCACCTCTAACTGACAAGGAAATGAGATATAAGCTTAATGATAGCCTGAACGACTCCCGCAGTCCGGAGTTTAAAGCTGCTGTGGCTCCCATAAATTCGAATGACGAAACGCTGGGACAGGTTATTGTTCTGCAATCCAAAAAATCGCTGCGGCATATTCCACAGGAGGAGATCATATTTTTCTCCATACTGCTGCTGTTTCTAATCATCTTAAGTTGGCTAACCATTTACCTCTTATCTCGTAAACTGGCAAAACCCATTCAGAAGGTAGTCGAGGCAGCGGCTCAAATCAGCCATGGCCGTTATGATATCGTTCTAGATAAGGATGCTAAAGAGCGGGAAATTCATGAGCTGATGATGTCTTTTGAAGAGATGGCAGGCAAGTTACAGCAATTTGAGCAGTCTCGAGCCGTAATGCTGGCCGGAGTCTCCCATGAGTTGAAAACACCCGTAACTTCTATTAAAGGCCTGGTGCATGCCGTCCGCGAAGGGGTCGTTGAAGGTGATGAAGCTGTGGAATTTCTGGATATTGCCCTGCTGGAGGCTGGGCGGTTGCAGCGAATGGTAGCCGACCTTCTGGATTACAATGCCCTGACTGCAGGAATGGTTTCCGTTCGTCACGACCGACTGGATGCCGTACCCCTGATATCCGAAATCGTATATCAATGGAAGCTGACACAGGCGGAAGAAGTTGCTGAACCCGTGCTCCATATGCCGATCAATCCCTTGTTTTTGCGTGGGGACTCCCTTCGTATCCAGCAGATTATCGTCAATCTACTTAATAACAGCGTACAAGCCAAAGCTCCTGATCGAAGGGTGCAGCTTACGATAGAACTGCTGGAGCAGCAAGGTCATGGCTTTGCCGAAATCCGTGTTCAAGATAATGGGCTTGGCATCTCATCCAATCATAGTGAGCATGTCTTCGAAGCCTTCTTCCGGGGCAGCGACAAGCAGAGCACACTGCGTGGTCTAGGACTCGGCCTAACCTTCAGCCGTCTGTTGGCCGAATCTATGAATGGAAGCCTCGTGCTTGAGGCGCACTCAGACAAAGGCTGCACCTTCGTGCTGTCTCTGCCGCTTGATGACTAAAAAAATAGTCTGCGATCCATCGACATGGTATAATCATGTGCACAATCACACCGAAAACCGGAGGCTGTATATGCTTACTTTTGAACAAAAATTAGCGATTCTCGACTCTTACCCCCAGCTGGAACGCAAAAACGTATCCCTTGGGCGCGTGAACTATCACTACGAGGAAAGCCAGCATGATAAGAAAACCGTGGCTTTTCACCTGCATCCAAATGGTAATGGCTATGTGTTCGCAGGCTTACTGCGGGGCTACGAGACAGACGATAAGGGCTTCGTGAATATTCGCGACTACTCGGAATCCGAGCTGCGGAGTTTGCTGGATGCCTCCATCACCTCACTGTCTATTTACATTCCTGATGCTCCTGTAGCCAGCAAAAGAAAGAAAAAGGCTGCGGCAACTGCCGATACACTCTGGACTAATGATGAGGGCCAAACCCTAACCCTAAAGCTTGAGGATGATTTATGGTATGTCTATGCCGACCTCAATCTGGAGATGGCGTTTGAAACGCTTGAGGAAGCTAAAGAATATTTAGCGGAAGAGGGATTTACAGCAGCACAGGAGTAATTGTCAGACTTTAATCTACACACTCACAACAAAAGAGGTGTCTGAGCAGCCATTTGTTTTGGCCGTTCGGACACCTCTTTTCTAATAAAACGATCCTTAATATACAGGTTCCGTATATATGTAACTATAAATACCCAAATCGAGCTCGGAAACCACTTCATAATCTAGTTGGAATTCTATAGTCTTATTCGATAGACCTCCTACAAAATAACTGCCCTCCACAACCAACCTATCCTTCCCTCCAACTGGGGCGACCAAGATCAGCTGTTCAGCTTTATTGGCTGGGATCACAAAGTTTTGCAGCCCACCCGTCTGATCCTGAATATATTTACGGACAGACACGAGGTTACTGCCTAATTCCGAGAGGCCGGAATTGTTGTTCCGCCATACATCAAGCG
This sequence comes from Paenibacillus sp. FSL L8-0333, assembly GCF_037965665.1. NCBI lineage: Bacteria > Bacillati > Bacillota > Bacilli > Caryophanales > Paenibacillaceae > Paenibacillus > Paenibacillus sp. FSL L8-0333. The sequence goes on along the minus strand of NZ_CP150186.1, from coordinate 1,025,636 downwards.
CATCTTGTTGGGATTGGTTGGAACTGACACACGCCTGATTAACTGAAAATTCCGGGATTTTATATATATTCCCGCCAATATTATCGATAACTACTTTATGGGTTACTTCCGTACAATTTTCAATTTTCAGAGTCGGCATGGGATCCTTTTCCTTTGAGAACGTCTTTATGATTTTTTGATCACCAGACTTAAAATTTATTGAGATGTCTTTATTATCCATGTTAGAAAATTCGAGCAAGCTATACAACTGATTATTTTTAATTCCGTAGTGCTTTACGTTTATAACAAACCTGTTTCTCTCATCTGATAACGATTTTGATTGCTCTTGACTTCCTACTGAAATTGTTCTGTTAACCGGAGCAATAAGCTTCTCCTCGGCAACTGGTGAGGTTATGTAAATAGATTTTGCACCTTCATCCCAAGTGACACTACTACCCAACACTTCGCTAATAAATCTTAGAGGGACGAGTGTATTATTTTGAAAATTGATACCCTTTAAGACTTGCTCATGCTCTTTGGCGTTTACAATTACTCTTCCTTCCTTGACCAGATAAAAAATGTTAATATCCCCTTTAACCGCTGAGACCGACTTCGCATGATTATCCCATTTTATAGTTGCGCCTAAAGCTTCAAATATCGACCGCATGGGTACATATGTAACTCCATCTTTTAGGATAGGACTTACATTAAAATGTAATTGCTTACCGTCCAAATAACATTTGAGATCACTGTCGTCCGCAAAGGCTTGACTTGAAGATAAAATAGCAAAACTTATCATCACCACAAAAAAAGTGATAATTTTTGAAGCAAAGTTGTGGTTTTTCATGTTCTTAATTTAGCTCCTAATCTAGAAAAATAAAGTATTACATTGCACACCTGAATATATCAAATGGCCAATCAAAATGTAAGTCTAAAAAGAAAACTACCAACTACACCCAAATTATGGTTAGATGAAGGAGAAGCCATATCCTAGAGGGAAAGAAGCGTGAACGCATATGAGTTTTGAAATCGTAGAGGCCACCATACCGGACATCCAAGCTGCATTAGAAGCCGGAGAAATTACGTCAAAACAACTAGTTCTCATGTATTATGAACGCATTGCTGATCACGACAAAAACGGCCTGACGATTAACTCTGTACTGGAGATTAATCCTGATGCGTTGTTTATCGCAGAATCTCTGGATGTGGAACGGGCAATTAATGGCCCTCGCGGCCCCCTGCACGGGATACCTGTGTTGTTGAAAGATAACATCAATACTGGGGACAAAATGCATACAAGTGCGGGTTCGCTGGCTTTGGCGAATTCTTTTGCCGGGGAAGATGCGTTTATAGTTACCAAGCTGCGTGAAGCCGGAGCCATTATTATGGGTAAAGCCAATATGACCGAATTCGCCAATTTTATGACGAACGGCATGCCCTCCGGTTACAGCTCCCGCGGCGGGCAAGTCCTTAACCCCTACAATATTTCTACGCCAACCGGCGGCTCTAGTGCTGGTTCAGCAGTAGCTGTCGCTTGTAATTTCTGTACGGTCTCTGTTGGCACAGAAACTTCAGGATCGATTCTTAATCCCGGTAATTTGGGCTCCATCATCGGCATTAAGCCAACCGTGGGGCTGCTCAGCCGTTCAGGAATCCTGCCGCTCTCCAATACACAAGACACCGCAGGGCCTATGGCTAGAACCGTTCATGATGCCGTGTTGCTGCTAAACGCCATGCTGGGCAATGATCAGCACGATGCAGCGATGGGAACAAATACAGGTAAAGTCCACGGGGATTATACTGTATTCCTTGATCCGAATGGTTTGCAGGGAGCTAGAATTGGGATACCACGTGATTATTATTTTGAGGAGCTAACAGATGAGCAGCTTGCCTTGTTCAACGCTTCCGCCAACAGGATGAGAGAGCTTGGAGCAACCATCATTGATCCCGCGGATATTAAAACCGCCCGCGAAATTAGTTACTCTTCGGTGGTATTAAACGAATTCAAAACAGCACTGAATGCTTATTTATCTCATTTGGGCCCCGGAGCACCTATGCGAACCTTGAAGGATATTATTGATTTTAATCATGCACACCCTGTGGAGACTTTGAGATTTGGTCAAGCTACGTTAATAGATGCGGAATATACCTCCTCCGGCACACAAAGCGAAGCTCAATATTTACGCCATCGTGCGACTGACCTGAAGCTGTGCAAGGAAGAAGGCATCGATGCCACTATGAAAGAATACAATCTGGATGCCCTGCTGTTCCCTGCCGATTTTGGCGCCAGAATTACTTCCAGAGCAGGATATCCGTCCCTCGTCGTTCCTTCTGGGTACACGTCGGCCGGTGCTCCCTTTGGTGTAACCTTCTCAGCAAAAGCTTATCAGGAGCCCACGCTTATCAAGCTAGCCTATGCTTATGAGCAGCATTACAAGGTGCGAAAAGCGCCTTCGCTAAAAAGCTTCATTTGATTAAACCTATTCATGGAGTGGAACAATACCTAAATGCCTGTTTCCCTCATGGGACAGACTCCATGTACGCACTTCATAGCTACGAATGCCAGACAGCACGTAAGGATCTTTTTCGGCAAGGAGAACGGCTTCTTCGCGTGAGTTCGCTCTTACAATAACCATGCCGCCAGGACAATCACTAAAGGGACCACACAGCACTAATTGTCCTTTGCGGTCCAGCTCTTGTAAATGTTTAACATGACCACGAATAATCTCCATGTCTCTACGGTCTTGATTCGTCGGGCTAAGCAAAATAACATAACAAATATCTGCTTGATTGACCTCACTCATCCTATTCTCCACCTCTCGTTCAAATAGAAACTAAAGCCCGTAACGGTGATTTCCCAATGCCGATTCGGGCTTTTTTATTTCGCGATGTCTTCGTTCGTAGCTTTATTCATAATCTCGCTGATTTTCTTCATCGGCAATATTTTGAATCTCATCAGAATGAATAAGAAACAGCTCGTAGTCCCCCTCTGCATGCAGCTTCAGCGCTCGTTCTTTAAAAAACTTCGGGCTGCCTTCCGCCGCATCCTCATCATAAAAGAGCAATATCCCGTCACTTTTGCGGAACAACAAGTCATCTCTGGCCCTGAACTGCCAGCTGCCGTCATAAGGGGCATTACTGACCGCCCTGCAAAAGTCCGCACCCGCAATAATACGTCGGTATTCCTCCTGCTTCTCTTCCTTCCACTTCTCTTCCTGTCCAGTATGCGCCGTAATGATCCCCAATTTCAATTCAGGATATTGAGTCTTGAGTTCACATACCACCTCACAAGCCCAAAGATCGACACCATACTGGCCAGGGGTAATAATCCATTCGACGCCTTCTTCAATTAGCGGCTTTAATCTGTTAGACAGCGCCTTTTTGATATAAGGAATTCCCGGATGTTTATTGTCAAAAATACCGAGCTCATGCGCACGGTAGCCTGTTACGAGTAAATTCTTCATGTACTGCCTCTTTCCTGAACGTTGGTTATGTCTTACCATGACTTACCTTTGTAGAGTTTTATCCCACTTATATGATTATTATATAGCATTTCCTTGATCTATTTCTTTAGGCAAACTTTCAGCTGATCTTAAGCAACCTTTCAGAACCATCTGATATATTCCTCCTAATCTATCTAAAACTATTAAGGAGAGAAAATAAATGAAAAAATTAATCCCGATTATGATCTCAGGAAGTCTACTTGGTTCTTTATTATTAGCTGGCTGCAGCACGAATTCGGAGGCCGAAGGAACAGCAGTTGCCAATAACCAAGCGAACACGGCACCCGCAGATAACACTGAGGCACAGCAATCTCAAGGAAACGACAATCAACAAAACGGCAGACCCGACATGTCCATGAATTTCGGCAAGATTAAGAGTATTAGCGACAACACGATTACAATCTATACGTCAGAAATGCCTTCCCCGCCCGCACAAGGCACTGGAGGTACGGCTGGAGCCGATATGCAAAATGGTCAGGCCGGTACTCCACCGGAAAGACCCGAAGGTGATCAAGGCTCAGATAACGGTACACCTCCAGAGGGGGGAATGCCGGAAGGAGGTGGCCCTGACGGCGGTGGACAAGATGGTGGACCACAGGGTGGTGGGATGCAGCAAACCTTCTCCGAGGAAACCACAGATATTACAATTGATGCTGATACCAAAATTGTAACGGTGACCTCCGACAATGGCACGCGTCAGGAGAACACGATCAGCTTAGCTGACCTGAAAGCTGATGACATTATCCAATATACGCTGAAATCCGATTCCACTTTGGCGGAGAGCATTACTTTAAGCAGCGGAAACCCAATGGGTACGGCTGAAGGCAAAATGAGCAGCGACTGAAACACCAAAAGATAACAGAAAAAATCCCCACCTACGATCAGCTTCATAAAAGCGTTTTGTAGTGGGGATTTCAAATTTATATAGGTTAGACGAGACTCAACTATTTTTTATCCGACAAAATCAATACTCCGCGACCCGGCACAACAGCTGAACCACTGATTACATTACCTGTCAGTAGATCAGTACGCTCAGCTGCCCCAATATCGGCGCTTAAATCACCAGCGGTGTGGTTCAGCAAGAACAGATAAGATACGCCATCCTTCACACGTTGAACAGATTCGATACCTTCCGGTGCAGTTACCAGCGGCTGAATGTTCTTTTCGGCACACAGATTCGCTAGGAAACCTTGCAGGAATCCAGCTTCTGGGCTAGTCGCCACATAATAAGCTTTACCTTCGCCAAATTTATTCACAGTCAGTGCAGGCATTCCTTTATAGAAATCAGAACCGTACTCTGCCAAAACTTCTGCCTCTTCGGCATGGATCAGATCGCAGAGCAGATCACATTTATAAGAACCACTCAAGCTACCCCACGTTTTATCCAGCACGAGCTCATTGCTCATACCTGGTAGTAATGCATCGATTTCCTCTGCCCAAATTCCAAGTACTTTACGCAACTCGCCTGGATAACCTCCAACCGTTACAAGGTCGTTCTCATTAACAATACCGCTGAAATAAGTCGTAATGAATGTGCCGCCCGCTTTTACAAAGGCTTCAACCTTCTCTGCAAAACCTGGCTTGACCATGTACATTACAGGTGCGATAACAATTTCATACTTGGACAGGTTCTCTTCAACCCCGATCATGTCGGCTTCGATATTTTGCTGATACAGCGCATCATAATATTTGTGAACTTCATTCACGTAATCCAAGGCAACCGACGGACCGCTTGATAGATCAAGTGCCCAACGATTTTCCCAATCGTAAATGATCCCTACTTTAGCTGCACTGCGCGCATCCAGTAATTGATCTCCAAGCTGCTCCAGCTCTTTGCCCAGCTCAGCACATTCACGGAATACCCGTGTGTGTTCATGACCCACATGCTCAATTACCGCTCCATGATACTTTTCACAAGCCCCTATCGAACGACGCAGCTGGAAGAACAACACAGTATCTGCACCACGCGCTACAGCCTGGTAACTCCATAGGCGCATAACGCCTGGACGTTTCAAAGAGTTGTACGGTTGCCAGTTCTGCTGGCTCGGTGTTTGCTCCATCAGCATGAACGGTTGGCCATTTTTTAATCCACGCATAAGATCATGTGTCATTGCTGTAAAGCTGACCGGTGTGTCCAGTGAAGGATAGTTGTCCCAAGAAATTACATCCATATGCTTGGCCCACTCAAAATAATCCAGCTCCGGATAAAAGCCCATCAGGTTCGTTGTAACAGGTACGTTGGTGCTGTGTTCTTTGATCGCTTCATATTCGATTTTGTAACATTCGAGCAAGCTATAAGACATAAAACGGCGATAGTCCAACGAGATCCCTTGGAAGTTAGTACGGTTACCGTTCCATTCTTCACTCAGCTCATTTGGCACCACAATTTCTTCCCAATCATAAAACGTATGTCCCCAAAAGCGTGTATTCCAAGCCTTGTTCAAAGCATCCAGCGAACCATAACGCTCCTTCAACCAGACACGGAAGGCAGCAGCGGACTGTTCGGAATAATCATAGCCACCATATTCATTAGAAATATGCCAAGCTACCAGTGCCGGATGATCCTTGTAACGTTCTGCCAGCTTACCAGCCAGCTTCGCTGCATACTTGCGGTAAACTGAACTGTTCGGATTGGAGTTATGACGTCCACCGAACTTACGTTTTCTGCCCTGGACATCGACACGTGTCACTTCAGGATATCGGTGAGCCATCCAAGCTGGATGCGCTCCTGTTCCTGTAGCTAGACATACATAAGTTCCATTTTTATATAGTCTATCCATTAATTCATCCAATGAGGAGAAATCATAAGTATCTTCGGAAGGTTGAATTAAAGCCCAGGAAAACACATTAATTGTGGCAACATCAATTCCCGCCAGCTTGAACATCCGTTCATCCTCAGCCCATACAGGCGCATCCCATTGCTCCGGATTGTAATCTCCACCGTACCAAATTTTAGGTAATTTATCGTTAATCACACTTCGCACACCCTTTATAGTATAATTATATATCTATTGTAAATGGTTAAGGTTGCCCTTTAAATATAAAATAATATCTCATACATATAAGAATATAGAACTAACAGGAGAGGATAGCATTGTCCGAAATCATGCATCGCAGGATCGTATTCGTCCATGAAGGTGGACAGCACTTGCCAATCACTTTAGACAGTATGGGGCACAATCATGATCAGGAAAAAGTATCCCGCCCCGATGGCTATGACACGTATCATTGGCTTCAGACCTCAGAAGGTGAAGGGATTATCCATTTTGACAATAAAACCTTTTCCTTGCCCGTAGGCAGCGGCGTATTACTACTTCCCTATACACCCCATCGTTATGAGGCCTCCACTAAAAACTGGGGTACCTATTATCTAACGTTCGGTGGCGATTCGGCACAATCTATTTTGGAGACGCTTGGGATGAATAGTAATTCTTTTTACCGTTGGGAAAATGAAGCGCCTCTCCCCAATCTGCTGAAGGAAATGCTGGATCGTCATGATGCCTACCAGGATATGTTTGGTCTCGGCGCCTCCACAGATGCTTATCGTTTTTTGCTTACTTTGAGTAAATATGGCCAGCTTCATAACAATACGGCGATTTCCCGCAATGTAGATAAGCTGCAGCCACTGCTAAAATGGATGGACAGCCATTATGGCGATCCTGATCTCGGACTGAACGATCTAGCCGATGAACTAGGGGTATCTGGGCGCTATCTTAACAACCTATTCGTCCAAACTTTCGGACTCTCGCCTTATGCCTACTTCGTACGTTTACGCATCCGCAAAAGCAAAGAAATGCTCGTAAGCCAACCCGATCTTACGGTAAAAGCTATCTCCCAGCTAGTCGGCTTCCGCGATGTCAGTCACTATGTAGCCACATTTCGCAAGCAATCCGGGACTACGCCGGAGCAATTTAGACGCCTGCATTAAAAATGTCCCGCCCACTGTGGAAAAATTGCTCGCTGGGAATATGCGGCTAGAACGTAGTAAGAGTATGGTATGCGCTACTATTGTGTAGAAATGGGCGGTGCGGTACGGTACGTTGGCTGGGTGCATTTGGCTGCGAGTGTGCGGCACCTCTGAGCTGGATCGTGTAGATCTGTACATGATGGGAGTCTATGTGGAAATCTGATCATGATGGAGTCCATGCGGAAATCTGATCATGTTATGGACCTCATGTGGAAATCTGATCATGTTGGAGCCCATGCGGAAATCTGATCATGTTGGAGTCCATGTGGAAATCTGATCATGATGGAGTCCATTGTGCAGCTCTCTTCAGTTCAGTATGAGTAAGTCAAACGAAATAATTGCACTTTGTACACTTAAAATAGCCTGCAAGGCAGAAATTATCCATATAAGTGTATTCTGTGCAACTATATTCTCGGAAAATGGCCTTGCAGCGGGATAAGCCGATTTTTAGCTGCACAAAGTGCAACTAAAACCAATTAAACACTCCAACACTTCAAATAAGTGTACGAAGTGCAACTATTTTCTGTTGTGCTTCTGTTAAAGTTTCTGCATGCCCTATTCCACTCATTTTTTACTCCACACTTCCACTTACTTCACTATTCCTACTCCACACATTCCCCTACACCGCTCTTCCCCTACTCCACACATCCCTCACTCCATCTTCACCAACCTTCACTTCACCCTACTCCACACATCCCTCACTCCACTTTCCTCTCTCCTGCCACACTCCCAAACCCACTTCAATACCTCTTTACTCAAAACCACTCAAATCTCCAACACCTCTACGCCATACGGCTCGAGCTGGAGCTTTCCCGATCGAATCTTATTATCCAGCAGGCTGCTGTATTCTCGTGGCAACGGAACGATCACCGACTCGCGGCTCAGGTTAAGCAGGAATAAGAAGCTTCCCTGATTTCCAGTCCGTACGGAGGCTTGTACTCCGTTTGGCAATCCTTCAAAGCGTAACAACCCTTTTTCCTTAGCCAGGTTCTCTAATAGAACTGACCAGTACTTCTCTTCCGCATGAGTTCCGAAGTAATAAACCTGACCTTTACCGAAGGAATTAACAGTTACAGCGGGTGTGCCGCGATAGAAATCATCACCATACCAAGCAATCGGCTGGGCCACTACCGGCCGGAGGATGTCGCACCACTGCGTACATTCGTATTGGTTACCCTCCGCATCCATGATGGCATGTGTTTCAGCGCCAATCGGATCATACTCCAGCACTTCAACGCCGGTACAGTAGCTCAGCTGCCCGGGCAGCGGTTGCATGAGTGCGATGTTGTTTATATTTTTGACACCACTACGGTTGGTGATCAGCAAGGTCCCGCCAGCGAGGGCAAAATCCTCCAGATTACGTACGATCTCCTCATCCAGCAAATATAAATTCGGAGCGATCACTACTTTATATCCATCAAGCGGTTGTCTGAGGTCGATAACATCGCAGCCGATGCCAAGCTTGGTTACCGCCCGGTGAATCTGCTTAATGTTCTCATAATAATCAAAGCCCTCTGCCTGCGGCTGAATATCCAGTGCGGCCTTCTCTTCATGGGAATGGAGGATAGCCACTTCGTTTTTCAGCATCGTTCCTTGGAGCTTGTCGCTCAGCCTATTAACCTCATGACATAGCTGCGTGAACTCCGCTAATCTGCGTCCCGGAACATTGCTGTGGTCAATCAGCCCGTGCCAGAATTGTTCTGCTCCTGAAATTGCACTTCTCCAGCGAAAATGAACAACCGTATCCGCACCTCTAGCAATCGCCTGCCATGCATAGGCACGAATCAGTCCTGGATAAGGGGTTCGCCACATCGGCATCCAACAACCCGGCGATCCACTCAGCTGCTCCATAATCCAGAAGTTTTGACGTTTGATGCCACGGGTTACGTCCAATGAAAGCGCTCCGCTATAAGGCGTCGTATCTTGTTTGGTTGGCGAAGTATTCGGATAATAATCAAACGCAGCCACATCCAGATCTGCACCCACTGCGTACATATCGAGACGCTGCGGATAGCTGTGAAAGTTATGGGTTATGAAATGCTCTGGACAAATCATACGCAAAATATTGATCTGCGCCGTCTGAAACGCTACCACCGAATCCCACTGAAACCGCTGAAAGTCCAGTAGAAAAGAGGGATTCTGATGAGGTGATCCGCCCAGCGGCACGGTAAGCTCATTCCAATCGCTGTACTCCCCGCTCCAAACTACGGTTCCCCATTCTGCATTGACCTCATCCAGTGTTCCGTATTTAGCTTGTACCCATGCTCGAAAAGCAGTATTACAAGCGTCACAATGACAATCCAACATGCCAAATTCATTATCAGTCTGCCAGCCTATGACGGCCGGGTGTTCACTGTAACGCTCGGCAAGACGCAGAATAATACGGCTGCCATACTCACGCAGTGATGTGCTGTTATAGCAGCGGTGTCCACGTACCCCCGGGTGAAAGGTCTCTCCATTAGCAAACACCGGAAGCACATCTGGAAATTTCGTCGTTAACCATCTTGGCGGTGTAGCTGTTGGAGTACCCATCACAACCTGCAGATCATATTGATGAAAAAGGTTCAGCGCGCGGTCCAGCCACTCGAACTGGTAATTCCCCTCAGTTGGCTCCAGTCGACTCCATGCGAACTCAGCAACCCGGACTACTTTAACACCTGTTTCTTTCATCAACTTGATATCTGGTTCCCACATGGATTCATCCCAATGCTCCGGGTAATAGTCCACACCCATCTGAACATGATCATATCGTTTCATTGGCGCTTCTCCCCATCCCTTGATATTCAGCCCTGTTTCCCAAAAAAAGCGCTCCCCGTCTCAAATTGATGAGGTATACGGAGAGCGCTTCTGTTAACCACTAATATCCATTAAATCTTCTCTATAAATGTGCTTTACTTATTTTTTAAGCTTGTCCCATGCAGCTTGCATACCAGTCATCCAGCCGTTAACGTCAACCTTGTCAGCGATGAACTGTTGGATCACGCTGGCAAATTCTTGCGTTACACCATCAGGGAATTTGGAGGATTGCAGGCCATAAACTTTGTTTTCTTTTACATAGTTCCATACGTCTGCTCCAAGCATACCGATGTCTTCAGGTGTTGCTTCGATTGTGGACAAAGCAGGGATGAATTTCCATTTTTTAACGATATACTCTTTACCCATATCGGAAGTTACCAACCAGTTCAAGAAAGTTTTTGCTTCTTCTTTAGAACCGGATTCTTTGTTGACTACAAGGTTCGCAGGGATACCAACAGTCATTTTGTCATTCTTCTCAGCATCTTCATTGATTGGCATAGGGAACATACCAATGTTCATATCAGGAGTGATGTTATCAACAAGAGTTTGTGCCCAGTTACCTTCTTGCATCATTGCAGTTTCGCCTTTTGCGAACATTGCCAGGTGAGTGTTAGCATCTGTGGTCAAAGGATTCTTTTGTCCGTATTGTAAAGTCAGTTTGAGATACTTGCTCCACTCTTCAAACGTTTTATTTCCTACAATTGTACCAGTTCCTTCATTCAAACCTTTGATGAATTCATCTACATTATCTTGTTGTGCAAAGGCTACGCTGATCCCTTGGTTACCTAGCAGCCACCATTCCTGATATGCATTACCAAAAGGAGTTACGTCGATAGCTTGCAGCTTTTTAGCTGCTTCTTCAAGCTGTGACAATGTTTTTGGAGTTTCAGTGATTCCCGCTTTAGCGAACAAGTCCTTGTTATACACAATACCGATACCCTCAAGGTTCATTGCCATACCGTATACTTTGCCATCTTTAGTCATAGGCTCTGCAGCCATAGGAATCAGATCTTTTACCCAAGGTTGGTCGGACAGATCTTCCATCTTGTCTCCCCAAAGTTCCATTTCTGCATATCCACCATTGGAGAAAATATCAGGCGCATCGCCGGAAGCGAATTTAGTTTTCAATGCTGCTGCGTAGTCCGCACCACCACCAACTGTTTGGATATCCAGCTTGATGTTAGGGTATTCTTTTTCGAATTCAACCTTAAGCTCATTGAGGCCTTCTACGATTTCAGTTTTGAATTGGAAGATCTTTACGGTCTTCACTTCACCTGAATTTGTGCCAGCGCTTCCATTTTGTGAGTTACTAGAAGCGTTATTATTACCACCACATGCCGTTAGAGCTAAACTCATTGCCATTACTGCTGATAGAGCAACTGCGGAGTGTTTCTTCTTCATTATATATTCCCCCTTAAAATAGTGGACTGCTTAAAAAATATTTGGAACGGAGGGCTCGGTGTTAACCTTTCACCGAGCCAGCCGCTATTCCCTCAACAATGTAACGTTGCATAAACAGGTAGAAAATGATAATTGGTGCGACCCCGATTACGAGAGCCGGAAGTGCCATATCCCATTGTTTGGTGTATTGACCAAAGAAGGAGAAAGTCGCCAGTGGAATGGTCCGAAGCTCTGGTGCCTGAAGAATCAAGGATGGCAACAGATAGTCATTCCATATTCCAAGTGCGTTTAGCACGATTGTTGTCATCACCATTGGCTTCAGCAAAGGAAGCACAATACGGAAGAACACGGTAATAGGATTACATCCATCTACTGTAGCCGCCTCTTCAATTTCAAGAGGAACGGACTTGATAAAGCCGTGGAACAGGAAGATCGCCATCGGAACACTAATCCCTAGATTCGTGATAATCAAACCAAGGAAAGAGTTGTTTACTCCAATAACATTTACGACCTTCAAAATTGGAATCATGATCGTTTGAAACGGAACTACCATTGCCGCTACAAATATAAGCAGCAAGAACTGATTGAATTTCGTATTCGCCCGAACCATACGATAGGATGCCATCGCACTGAACAGAGAGATTAGAATAACACTGATCACTGTGATAATAACCGAGTTTCGGAAAGCTTCACCGAAACGGGCTAATTTCCAGGCGGTTGAATAGTTCGACCACATAAATACTTTTGGCCAGCTTGCCGCATCACTCAGAATTTCACCGAAGGATTTCACCGAGTTTGCGAGCAAGAAATAGAATGGAGAGAGAAAGAGCAGGGCCAGAAGGATCATTATCACTTCCGTGCCAATATTCCATCTCTTTTTTTCTGTAGGTTTCATTACGCTTCAACCTCCTTGCTCTTCGTGATACGGACCTGAATCAGAGTAATGATGGCTACAATTACAAAGAACAGCAGCGCTTTTGCAGTACCCAGCCCGTAACGATTGTTCAGGAAGGCTTCATTGTAAATATTCATAGCAACGGATTCCGTCGATTTGAACGGTCCGCCCTTCGTCAAGGACAAGTTAAGGTCAAACATTTTGAATGACCAGGAAATGGCCAAGAATAATCCGATAGTTACAGCAGGCATAATTAGTGGAACTACGATATTGCGTAGCACCTGCCAACGGGAAGCCCCATCAATATCAGCCGCTTCTAGTACTTCTTTAGATACGTTACTCAACGAGGCAATGTAGATAACCATTAGATAACCGGAAGACTGCCAAACAAAGACCATTACAATCGCCCAGAATCCTGTTGTGGCATCACCGAGCCAAGGAAGATTAAAGAAGGACCATCCTGTAAGGTCGCCCATAGTGGCGAACCCTTTGATGAAGATAAATTGCCAGATGAAACCAAGCAACAATCCCCCGATCACGTTCGGCATAAAGAAAATGGTCCGAAGCATGTTACGTGTCTTTAAAGGTTTAGTTAACAGATAAGCCAAGAAGAAGCCTACCACGTTAGTCAAAATCACACCTAACACCGTAAATCTTACCGTAAACCAAAAGGAAGACCAGAAGTCAGGGTCATTTGAGAAAATAGTGGAAAAGTTTTGAAATCCGACCCAACTTACATTACCGGATACACCGTTCCAATCTGTGAAAGAGTAATACATCCCCATCAAAAATGGGATAATCGTTATTAAGGTAAAAAACAAAACTGCCGGACCAACGAAAAAAAGCTGTTGACCTAACTGGGACAACTTAGTGCCGCGCATTTATTGCCCCCCCCTTTCTTTTGCTCACTTACTTGTTTATGCTTTATACACATATTATCTGTTTTTTTCAGGGTACCTCACACCTACTAAAGTGATCTTTCAGGTGTAAAATATTGATCGGATGTGACAAATTTCGATGAAATGGAACACGATTCGCACAAAATTGATCGTTTTTATCCTACTGCCAACGTTAATTTGTATTATGGCCACCATGTTTATTAGCTATCACTATAGCACTCAATCCCTAAGAACAAGGGCAGTAGACGAGAATACGAACCTCCTCTTTCAAGGCAATAGAAACATCGAAAGTCTGATTCAGGAGATCAATCGTCTCTCCCTTATCGTTTATTCAGATTCAGATTTCTACAGACTGCTCGAAGCGGGATATGAGGATATGGCAGCAAATACACGAATTTATTCTTCTCTAAATTACATTTCTTCATCCATGCCAGATATATCCCAGGTGTATCTGTACGGTGCCAAGGATAGAAAAGCCACTTTGCTCACCCAGAATACACCCAAACGTTGGCAGGGTATTCCTCCCTATGCCGACTCAGACATCACTAGCAGTTCTCCTGTGGTTATACAAAGTACACATATAAGTCACAGCTACGGCCTAACTTCACCTATCCCGCAACTCATACCGGAACCTGTGTTCACATTGCATAGACGAATTGAAAGGATTCCAACTACCACTCCAATCGGCTTCCTGTCGATCGATGTTAAGCTAACGGCTCTTACCGACATCGTCAGTCAGTTATATGATCAGAAACAGGAAAACATTTGGCTGCTGGATGGCGATGGCAAGATTGTATACGGAAGCAACAGTGAGGAATACGGCAAGCGTCTACATGCCTCCTGGTACAACAAGCAAATCGCTACCAATCAAAGCTCCCAAGGGTATTTTGAAGAGGAAGATGCTGTGTTTATTTACCAGAGAATCGAAACCCAAGGTTTAAATTGGACCCTCGTGAAGCAGATTCCTACGTCCTATCTCTTCCGGGAAGCCAACGAGGCGGCAGCGATCAATATAATCCTCCTTGTTCTACTATTAATTACAATTGCCACCTTAACGACTCTGATCTCTTTTCGAATCACAGCCCCGATCAAGCAGTTGACTCGTTACATGAATCAGGTGCAGACCGGTAATCTTGATGTTGATATTCAACCTATGGGCAAAGATGAGATTGGCGTGGTTACCGAGCGATTCCGCAGTATGATGGACACGATCAACAACCTGATCCTAAGGGAGTACAAGCTGGAATTGTCCAATAAAACCAATGAACTGCGGGCACTGCAAGCACAAATCAACCCGCATTTTCTGAATAACACGTTGCAAATCATTGGCACGCTGGCCTTAGAGCTTAAAGTGCCCCAAATTTACTCACTTCTTTCAGCTCTAGCCAAAATGATGCGCTACAGCATGTACAATGAGGAGAAGATCGTAACTGTTAAGGATGAGCTGGATCATGTCAAAGCCTACATTGAACTGCAAAAGGAACGTTTTGAAAATAAGTTCAGTTTCCGCTACGATATGGAGGAATCACTTTTAGAGACGTTTATGCCGAAAATGATTTTACAGCCTATTGTTGAAAATTATTTCAAACACGGCTTTAATCTTTCCCGCAGTGACGGATTCATTGAAATCACCGCAGCAAAGGTGGATGACAACCGGATGGAAATTTGTATCCAAAATAACGGAAATGCGATTCCTTCAGCGAAGTTAGATCTTTTAAAGCAGAAGCTACAGCATCCTACTAGAACAGATATAGATTTATTAAGAAACACAGAGCAAACCAAGGAGACTTCAGGATCAGGTATTGGTCTGCCGAACGTTCTGGCTCGACTCAAGTTTGTGTGCGGAGATAGCGCCACTTTAACTGTTGATAACCTTAGAGCAGGCGGAGTAGTAGTGAAATTGGAAATTGAAATTATAGCGGAGCGTGAAAAGATATGAAGGCGTTGATTGTTGATGACGAGGCAAGAGTTAGAAAGGCAGTCAGACTGCTTGTCGACTGGGAAGCCCATCAAATCGATGAAATTCTGGAAGCCGGAAATGGAAATGAAGCCATCGAGATCATCCGGCAGGCTAAACCAGCATTAGTCATTATGGATATGATGATGGAATCAGGTAACGGGATAGAGTTAATGACCTGGGTGAACGAATTCGCCGGCAACACTAAGTTTATTGTAGTCAGCGGACATAATGATTTTGAGTTCGTACGTCAGACTGTGCGGCATGGAGGGATTGATTATATCCTGAAGCCCATCGAAGCCGAGGCAATCAATGTAGCGGTAGCTAAAGCAGTTGCAGCCTGGCGCTCAGAAGAAGATGACCGAAGCGAGCGGCAGAAACAGAGTATTCAGCTTAATGAGTTCAAGCCCATTTATGGGGAAAAGCTATTATCCGCACTAATTGATGATCCGATCAATTCTGATTTATCTTTGCGGAGGTTATGCAGTGATGGTATCATTCCGGAAAATATCCATTCCGCTCGGTTAATATTGGTGCAGACAGATGCGGGTAACAATCCGTTGATTAAACGTTTTGGCGGAGACACCGAGTTAATGAACTACGCTATCGTCAACATTTGTAATGAATTTTTGCACAGTCCGCATAAGGGTGTTGCTTTTCGTTATTGGGGAGGTCCTCCGGAGATTGCAATTATTCTGTGGGATATTCAGACCTCTGTGGTCGAGCTAATAGGCAGAATCAATCATGGCATCTACTCTACCTTGCAGGTCCGAATGCATTTTGGAATCAGCAGCATCGGCAACTTACCTAAGCAGTTACCTTATCAGCGTGCAGAGGTGGCAGAGGCATTACAGCGCCGAAACTTATTAATTCATGAGGATTACTGCCATTTCTCCTCTTCCTCCGAAGAATTCAGAGATCGTAAAGAGATCGCCAAAGCAGAGGTTCGCGGTAATGTATCAACAACGAACTTTGCTGACGTCAAGGAAGATTGGAAAATGGCAGTCATCAGCGGAAGTCCAGAGATATTATCAACAGCTGCGCAGCACTGGGTGGATGAGCTTAGCCGAGGCGGAGTTGTGACACCAGAAATCCTAAACTCATGGAAAAATGATGCTCTACTATTTCGTTCCCAGCTAGTACGGGAAATGTTAGGCCCTGAAGCTGAAGGTGCACTGGCCGAACTTGAACAGGCCGACCAGCTTCACCCAGCTCCTTATACGAACGGTTACTCGTTCTCCTTATTCGCTTGGCGTGACTGGTCGTATACCCTAATGCAGGAGCTGGCCGAAGTAATCGCCCTGAAACAAGCTAAAGAACGTAATCCGATGCATGATATCGTCAAATATATCGAGCTTAATT
This sequence comes from Paenibacillus sp. FSL L8-0333, assembly GCF_037965665.1. Taxonomy (NCBI): domain Bacteria; kingdom Bacillati; phylum Bacillota; class Bacilli; order Caryophanales; family Paenibacillaceae; genus Paenibacillus; species Paenibacillus sp. FSL L8-0333. Next base: position 1,008,877 of record NZ_CP150186.1, on the reverse strand, counting down.
ATGCTTCCGACCTGTCCTTACAGGAAGTGGCCGGAAAGTTTTTTGTTAGCCGTGAATATATTTCCCGCCGATTCAAACAGGAATACGGTATTAACTTTTCCGACTTTATTGTTAATATCCGAATAGATAAAGCTAAGCTGCTATTGCAGAATCCTCGTCTGAAGCTGACCCAAATCTCCGAAATGGTCGGTTTTCATGATGTCAAATATTTCAGCAAAGTGTTTAAGAAGCAGGTCGGATCTTCACCTAAGGACTACCGGGACACATTTAAGAGTTGATCAATACCAGTTTAAAAAGGCGTCCGCAACCGTCTTACCGGCTATGCCGTTCGGATGCGGGTCGTCTTGTCCACTCATATATTCCGGTCTGATCCGGTGATCGTCTGGTGCAGGCAACGATAATAGGCTTGCTATATCAAACACACGGTCTACTCCAGCGGGTGGGTTAGTCAGGATTTCATGATTCACTCTACGCCAAGTTTCTTCTCTTGCCTCCTGAAAATTAAACGGCGGCACCGTACTTAGAATAATACTAGCATCAGCATTTGCTGTTTTGATCTTAGCAATAATAGTTGTCAGATCACCAAGTAACTCATCTGCAGAGCGGCAGCCAATATCAATATCATTTACGCCGAGGACAATCATCAGTTCATCACTCTGTTTAGCTTTGTGAAGCCAAGGGCCATCCGCAGCCACATCATACGCTCTAGCCCAGCCTGAGCCGAGATTCCATACGCCAATCTCTGCACCAAGACCATCCGCAATTCTCGCTGCCCAATATTCGTATCCGTCCTTTAATGTCCGCACACCTTGAGTAATCGAATCTCCCAAAAATACTAGCTTCTTATTCACAGCTTTCTTATACCCGATATAGCTTGGCAGTACCAGAAGCTTGTCGGATTCTGTAAATCCATCGGCTGATTCCTGTGCAGCCAGATTTCCGGGCGCATCATAAGCGGTTGCCAGCATGCCTTCTACATTGAAAGGAATGGATTTGCCCGCAGCGGTTGTCTTAATCGTCCATGTAAAAGCTAAGTAATGGCCATCGGGTAGATTAATGCTTGTCTCATCACTCCAGAAGCATTCACCGGCCGCTACTGGTTTGGAGACATTGCCTTCAAAGGTGACAGCATGTTGTGTATGCTCAATAATAGCTCCGTTTGGCTCAGTTCCTCCATCCGCGATAAAAGCCGATTCGATCACCCAACTGCCCCCAGGTTCACTACCCGAAGCTTCAAGCCCTTGGTCCCAAGTGGAATCCACTGCATTGCTATGCCAAAATTTTAGCTGCAACGGGCCGTTTTCCCGTAACCGAATATAAGTCCGGAAGGTATGTGTAAAAGGTTCTTGCCTATTCATAATAAAATTAGCGGCGGTTGAAAGAACCGTAGCAGAGGTATAGTCCGTCTGATTCAAAACTCCACTTCCCTTAATTAAATTAGTATTCATAACGTTTCCCCCGTTATTAGTTAAGATTGTAACACTAAAACCTCTCCTACAGACCAGGGAATAGATCGTTCACCCAGTCTACAAGAGAGGTTATGGCTATATCAATATGCTTTAAGAAATCATCTTATTTCAGTGTAATGGTAAACGATACGGATTTTGCACCTGCGTTTACTTTCACTGTAGTCTCATCTACTTGCTCTGCACCTTCTACGGAAGCGATAGCTCCCAGATCTTTAAGGGAAAGCGAGAATTCTTTACCGCTGCCTTCTGCAGTAACTGTTACGCTGTTGCCTTTGCGGGCAGCCTTCACAGTCAATTCAGGAGCACCTTTAAGATCACGTACGGTTGCAGAAGTAGTAGTACCTTCTTCAAGTGAATACAGGCCAAATTTCACGCCATCCGCAAAGTCATAATCGGGTTTGTTGTCGATGCTGCCGATTGCCAGCAAGGAGTTCTGACGAACGAACAGTGGCAAGCTGAAGAAATCATATTTCTCTTTGCGCCATGATCCGCCTTGTACAGTTTCACCAGATAGCAGGTGTGTCCAGCGACCCGCTGGCAGATAGTATTTCACTTCGCCGTTTTCTTGGAAAATAGGCGCTACGAGCAAGGAATCACCCAGCATGTATTGGCGATCGAGCACTTCGCATGTTGGATCTTCCGGGAATTCCATAACCATCGCCCGCATAGAAGCCCAGCCATGCTCTGCAGCCTGGCCAGCCACATCATACAGGTAAGGCATCAAGCTGCATTTAAGCTTCGTGAAGAAGCGGGTAACATCACAAGCTTCATCATCGTACGCCCAAGGTACACGATACGAAGTGCTGCCGTGCAGACGGCTGTGGCTGGACAACAGTCCAAAAGCTAACCAGCGTTTGAATACATGTGCCGGAGCAGTGTTCTCGAAACCACCGATATCGTGACTCCAGAAACCGAAACCGGACAAACCTAGGGACAAACCGCCACGAAGGCTTTCTGCCATGGATTCATAATCTGCGTAGCAATCTCCGCCCCAGTGAACTGGGAACTGTTGGCCGCCAGCAGTTGCAGAACGTGCGAACAATGCTGCCTCATTCTTGCCAAGCTTCTCTTCCAATACTTCAAATACAACTTTGTTGTACAGTTGAGTGTAGTAATTGTGCATTTTCATCGGATCAGATCCGTCGAAATAAACTACATCTGTAGGAATCCGCTCACCGAAGTCTGTCTTAAAGCTGTCTACGCCCATATCTACCAAATCACGCAGGTAGCCGGCATACCATTCACAAGCCGCAGGGTTAGTGAAATCCACCAGTCCCATACCCGCTTGCCACAGGTCACATTGATAAACGTCGCCGTTAGGCTTTTTGATCAAGTATCCGTTTTTCTTGCCTTCTTCAAACAAGCGTGAACGTTGGCCAATATAGGAGTTGATCCATACGCAGATCTTCAGGCCTTTTTCCTTCAGGCGTTTCAGCATGCCCTCTGGATCTGGGAATACACGTTTATCCCATTCAAAATCAGTCCATTGATACTCACGCATCCAGAAGCAGTCAAAGTGGAATACATGCAGCGGCAGATCACGTTCTGCCATACCTTCTACGAAGGAATTTACAGTTTCTTCATCATAGTTGGTAGTAAACGAAGTTGTCAGCCACAATCCAAAAGTCCATGCTGGTGGAAGCGCTGGTTTACCTGTAAGAGCAGTATAGTTGCTAATAACGTCTTTAATGGTAGGTCCATCGATCACGAAATATTCCAAGCTTTCTCCAGCTACGCTGAATTGGGCCTTTTTCACTTTTTCTGAAGCGATTTCATAGGAAACCAATTCCGGATGATTAACGAATACTCCATAACCTTTGCTTGATACATAGAAAGGAATGTTTTTGTAAGCTTGCTCGGAGCTAGTACCGCCGTCTTTGTTCCAGATATCTACGGTTTGTCCATTTTTCACGAAAGCTGTAAAACGTTCGCCCAGACCATATACGAATTCGCCTACGCCGAGATCCAGCTCATCACGCATGTACGTGTTGCCGTCTTGGTCGGTGATGTAAGCCATGGATTTAAAGCCACTGCCTGTAATACGTTCTTCGCCGCGATAGAAATCCACCGCCCATTGTTCGCCTTTGCGAATCACTACACGAAGTCCGCCGCTGATCAGCACGGTTTCGAGATCCGTTTCTTCAATCTTCACATGATCGCCAGTACCTTTAGTCAGTTCGAAAACCGGACCACGTTCCTGTACACCATCATGATGAATAATTTTAATGCCTACCACGCCTGGAAGCGGGGAATGGAATTTTACAGTAAGCAGGGTTGAATTCAGCGTTGCTGCGCGCCCTGTGATTGGAGTCGTTTGTGTAATTGCTGTTAATCCTTCGGGAGTCTTTTCTACAACATAATTTTGAACTGCGCCGTTAATCGTGATACCATCACGAACCAGCCAGAGACCATCAGTAAATTTCATTGTGTACTTGCCACCTTTCAATTTGGTGTTTATAGTTGCATTATACCGATAAAAAATGAACAAAACTAATACTATATAGCTCATTTATAACACTATTTTGATGTTTTTTAAGAAAAGAGGCGTTTATATGGACCGTACAACTCAGAGTTTGCTAAAAGAAAACAGAGTTCATGGAGATAGTATGTTTCCACTCGCAGCTTATTGGATCGAGCTTCCATCCGGAACGCATGTACTTGATACACATTGGCATGAAGAAGCGGAGTTCTTTATGCTACTAGAAGGAGAAATTCTGTTCCAAGTAGACACAGAATATTTTCCACTCCGAGCTGGAGAAGCGGTATTTATCGAATCTGGCGATATACACGCCGCCTATGTGCTGAACGAAGACACCCCCTGCAAATTCTGTGCGCTTGTATTTCTGCCTGATCTTTTGGCTAGCGCCCAGTACGATACGATCCAGCAAAACGCGATTTTGCCACTGCAAGAGAAACGCCAAAGCTTTCCGAGACATATTACACCCGCTATCCCTTGGCAGCAGGAGCTGCTTCATCATCTGAAGCAAATGATGGAGGCATACGCTAATAAAATGCCCGGATTTGAGACCTTTATGAAAGGAACTTTGCTAATCATGCTTTCCAAGATTACCGCAGAGGGCCGATTTGAGAACCGCAGCCAATCGGATGATGCAGATACTACCAAGATTAACCGCCTTAAAAAGGTGATCCTTTATATCCAAGATAACTATCAGGAACCGATCCGTACCCGTGATCTATCAGAGCTTATTCCCATGAGCGAGGGGCAATTCTGCCGCTTCTTCAAAATGATGACTCGTAAAACGCCAGTCGATTACATCAACTCTTACCGGATTCGCCAGGCTGCCGATCTGCTGCAGCAAAGTGAAAGAAAAATATCCGACATCGCATTCGAGGTCGGATTTGATAATGTAAGCTATTTTATAAAGGTTTTCCGCAAAGCGATGAAATGCTCGCCTTCGGAGTTTAGGAAAGGTGCGGGCTAGTTTCATCTACTTCATGCAAAAACGATGGATTCCAACCTGATTTTTAGGAATTACAACCTTTTGGAGGCTCGCGATGAACTCACCGATTCTTAGCTTTATCACACCGCCTATTCCTTATTTCATAGACTGTGGCCGTGCTCACTACAATGCTGGAGACTATCATATCAGTCGTAATTGCATCGGCGTATTTGATCTAATCATTGTTAAAAAGGGTACGTTGCCTATCGCCGAGAACGAGGTGCACTGGGAGCTAAAGGAAGGAGAATTCCTCATCCTTCGACCAGATGCCCATCACTATGGCTTTGCCCCCTGTCCTATCGAAACAGAAATCATCTGGATTCATTTTCAGACTTTCGGCAGCTGGATCGAGTGTCAGGATATGAACGAATGTCTGGAAAATCAGAGCGAGCTCATCGAGAGCCATAAACAAAAAGCTTATTTAAATCACTGCGATGTATGCTCGATTTTTATTCCGAAGTATATGAAAATTTCAGAGAAGGCAATGGAGGTATTAGAGTTCTTTTTCCATCTGGAACAAGAACCCCAATCGATGCGCAACTGGAAGCGCCAAGCCTCCTTTCAACAGTTTCTGCAATTCTTGGACCGCGATCTCGCCGAGGCATCAGATGCAACCGCCATTCATCTCGCCGAGAAGATTGAATTGTTCATTCGGCAAAATTATACTCGTGATATAACTAACTCCTTACTTCAAAAAGAACTTAACTATCATCCCAACTATCTCGCCAAAAACATGCTGAAAATATATGGTGTGACCCCTATGGCCTATCTCCTGTCCTATCGTCTAGAACAATCCAAACGGCTGTTAATTCAGACTTCCTGGTCCATCGCCCGCATTGCTGAAGAGGTTGGCTTCCATCATATTACTTACTACTCTTCCTGCTTCTCCAAAAAAGAAGGCATCTCTCCCTCTCATTTCCGACAAAAATTCACTGGAAAATAGACATGAAAAAGCCTGGAATCGAAAACAGCTTCCTCTTCCGGGCTTTGTTCAGATAGGCTAATCAAATCTTTAGACACGCTGCAAACGAATAACATTCCAGGATAATTAGGACAAAGAAGCCGTTAAGTATCCATCAACCAGCGCTGCGGCTAACAGCTCACCTTATTAAGTATTACTGCTGATTTGCCGATATATTATAGATAGATCTTATCGTCGTAGGAGGATAAAGAACCATGCACATAACGAATATGACCTCATCTATGGGAACGAGGTTTAATGTATCTGTTAGTCACCAAACTAACGATAAAACCATGAAATCAAACAGCAATACTAATGGTAATGGAGACAAATTATCAATAAGTAAATCTGCAAAGGCCGCTTTTCAAAATCAATCCAAAATGGACGGAATGGTTAACTCCCTGCTTAAACAAAAACAAAGTATCATCGACAGTAAGAACAGTCTGATTGAAAGAACTACCAAAAGTTCGCATAATCTCGAATCTATTCAAGATCAACTTAAGGAGTTCGACAAGCAGCTCCAAACGATTGACCAACAAATTGCAAAATACAGCTTCGAAGAGCAACAAAAGAACTTAGAAAATGCTCAAAAAGAAAATCAATCGGATGAACCTAAAACCGAGCAAGAGATACAAAACGAAAGATTAAATACGCTTGTTTCTGTAAGCCAAGATGTTAGCCAAATGGAGGTAGTTTCTTCTACCCACACTAAGATGCGTGGCGAGGCTAAAGTTCTGACCAAGGAAATAGAGCTGGATGAGGCTCGTTCTACTCATTCTGCAACAGCCAAACGGGAGCAGTTATCCAAAATCGAAACTAAACTATCGGAAATGAACGAAACGTTAGGCGATGCCATGAAAGACACGGGAGATAAAATTAAAGATCAGATCGATAAAGCAGGTTCAACAGAAATTAAACCTTCTGAAGAGAATACCAATGAGCGGACAGAACAATTAGCTACCTATCAAGAAATTCAACGTTTAGCCGAAGAATCTGATAAGTCGCAGCTAGAAATACTAATCTAACAAGGGCAAGATTCTCTATATAAAAAAGCAATCGGATCTCCTTCGCATCAGAGGGTCTGCCGATTGCTTTTTTAGATGCAGCTAATGTTATTCTTCGGCTATTCCTTCCGAATCACAATAAAGCAGGTGCTGTCCGGCAGCGCCACTTCCTGTCCGCTCTCATCCATGAACCTTACTCTATCACGCAAAGCTTCGGTATAACCTTCTTGCAGGTAATGCCGGAAGATCTCAAGCTTCGCCTGCTTTCCTAAAATCTGTTCAATAAATGAGGCAAACTCCGTAGGGGTGAAATAACCAAATTGTTCTTGGACTTCATGAATATAAGCCTCTTCCCCCCAGGTATACGTATATAAAAATTCCATGGCATCATTAACGGGCATGAGCACTTCTTGTTCCCCTAATCTTTGAAACTGAATCTGACGTCCAGCAAAATCCTTCGCATAACGCTCCAGCCACACCAGACCGTCCTCTTCAAGAAAGCGAACTCTCCGCAGCAATGATGCGGGTTCGGTCATGATCCCATCGCGGATAATGATAACCCCGCCAGCTGACAATACCGCAAAGGCACTTCGCAGAGCTGCGGAGACGGTGTCGTGATTGAACTTATTACCATTTAGCGGCACATAAGAATATAGCTCATGCAAAATCGAAGAGAAAATTACCGTGTCCACCGTTCCAGCCTCCACGAAATCTTTAAGGTTCAACGCATCTCCCTGCAGCACCTCCCACTGGCGACCTTCCCGCTGCTTGCGTTGCCGCAAGGCTTCTACTACATTGCTTGAGATATCAATGCCGATAGGGGTAACCTCGGGCATACGCTCTTCCAGCAAATCCAGCAGCACACCGCCGCCCGGGCCGATATCCAGCACTTTTTGACCAGTGACATGTTCCAGAATTACAGCTTTATAATCTGCTGTATTATTCATTTGGCTTAAGTAGGTATCTTCATTATGAAAACGGTCGAAAGCGTCCCTGCGCAGCTCGAATAGGTCGAACAACAGCAATACAGCACGTTCATACAAGGGTGATTTTTCAGCCTCCATACAGAATTCGATCAGCTTCTCAGCCGCTGCCGAGAATTGGAATTGAAAAAACACCGTGTCTGGCAGATGTTCCTTAGAATATTGCCGTAAGATTAGGTGAGGGTTCTCAGCAGGTAAAGTCCCTTGCTCGATATCCTTCCATGTAAGCTCCGCTAAATATTTTTCGATAATCCGCTTCTTATAGACATTGGTCTTCTTAACACCCTTGTAATCATAGTAAATGCTGTTCATGACATGCTCGAAGCTGATATGGCTTAAGAATTCATTTTGCGCCCTCTGGGCAGCAAGCACCATCACCTTCAGAAATTGCTCCAGCGAAAAGGTCTGTAATGCAGATTCCACATACCAGAAGGTAATCTTACTTAATGACTCCAATCGTTCAGCATGGAAGCCTTCCTGCGTCAGCTTAGCCCATTCCGTAGTGAAATCCTCTCCTCTAGAGATCGGTCCCAGCCGCATTCTGCGCAGTCGTTCCTTCATCGGCATAGGACTAGCAAGATTGCCTGAAGAAATCAGCTCAATAAGCTGCTTCACTTCATGCTGCACATTCTGCCATAACTCGGGAGACACAGCTCCGATGATGCAATGATTGAGCACGGTCAGCAGGCGTTCCAGTTCCTCCGCGGTCAGCAGCTGATCTTCCACTATATCATGGAGTGGCTTATTGACTTCCGGCGGCACTTCTCCGCGAATTTGCTGTCCTATGAGTCCATGAGTCTCAATTAGCCGCTGAATCATCGCACCTTTCTCGGAGACAGCCCTCCCCAAATATCTCTCATATAACTGTGCGGAACCTAAATTATGTACAAAACAATTAATCCCTTCCTCCTGCCAAACCAGCCGCTCCTTTGCTGTACCTCCCTTAGCCGTTTCTGACCAAATTAACGTTTCTTCCACCAGCTCTTTTATCCAAATAGAACGGGGGAGTTGGTCCAGAATCTGCAAGCTACGTTCCACATAATCCAGTACGGGATTCCTGCGATCCAGCTCCTCCAGAGATTCCACACGTTCCAAATTTACTATCTGCTCCTCCGCTTGGACAATAAGCTTCAGCCAGAGGTTATCCTCCAAATGATCTTGCACACCTTCACGGTATAAGGCGATGGCTTCCAGTGATTTCAGCATATGCTCCTCCTTCGCTCCAAAGTGGAGACTATAAAGACCTATTATTATATATATACAATCCCGTTAATTAAAAAACAGAACCAAGATTCATGAAATAGCCATGTCCCGGTTCTGTTTGCATTCCAATCATTAGGTTCCGAACCGCTGCCGATACCCACATTTGCGGCATAGCTCCTCCACAGCTTCTCTACGTGAGAAGCCATAGAATAAATTGTTCGCCCGCTCCCCCTCCACAATCTCTGAGAACGGAGTCTCATGGATGTTGCCTAGGTTAATTACTCCTTCACCATCCAGACAGCATGGCACAACAGTGCCATCCACAAGAATCGCCGCTTGGCTCCGCAGGGCATGACAGAACCCTTTTCCGTCATCTTCCGGCTCATTTAGCGCTGGCCAACGGAACTCATGATCCTGATTAAGGTAGACGCGCGGGGCAATCTTGACACCACTGCCAGGCACAACCTTTTCTTCGATCTTGAAATCCAAGTTGAAGGCTTCCTCCAGCAGGGCGAGGGTTTCACGGTTACGGTTTTTTTCCAGATTCGTCAGATTATCCTCCGTCAAATTCCACAAGCGGAAAGAAATAATGACCCCTTGCGCAGAGGCTTCCTGTACAAAAGAAATTATCTCTGAAAGATAGCCTTCACGGTTCTCTGACCCTTCATGCCCATCAAAGCTGTGCAGAGAAAAGTTCATCTGACGCAGTGCGGGCTTACCAAGAATTTTAGGTCCGGCTTTATGAATTAACGTGCCATTAGTTGTAATATTAACCTTGAACCCTTTGGCATGAGCAGCATCCAGCAGTTCACCTATCTTGGGATGCAGCAACGGCTCCCCTTTTACGTGAAGATAAATATGATTGCTGTGTGGTTTAATTTCATCCAATATCGTATTAAACGTATCCAGCTTCATGAAATTTTTCGTCCGGGCGGTTTGTGGACAAAAGCTGCAGGCGAGGTTGCAGACGCTTGTTATCTCAATATAAACCTTTTTAAAAGTCTTCAAGTCCTGCTCCCCATTCTATTTATTATAAATCTGAGGCATAGCGGAGACCGATCTGTGCTCTGGCTTCCTCCATAATCTCTGCTGCGGCCATGGAGTTCTCATGAGTATTAATTCTGCTCTCCCGTTCACCATTCTTAATCAAGTTGATGAATTCCTCAACCTCATAATACATAGGTTCAAACACCTGAGGCAACGTAAGCTCCTCAACTGTACCATCACGATAGTAAATTTTCACCTGATAAGGCTCATTGATCTTGTCGATCACCATCGTACCGTTCTCTCCATGAATCTCAGCTGGCAGATAGGAGTCGGAAATTTTGGAGTGCATAACTACCGCATCCATATCGTCATATTTCATAATGAGGCTTCCTTCACCATCCACACCTGAGGAGAGCATGACACCCACTGCCTGTACTGATTGTGGCTTGCCAAAGAGCACTACCATTGGATACAAACAGTACACACCAAGATCCATTAACGAGCCATTGGAAAAAGCGGGATTAAACGCATTTAGCACAGTCCCCTGCCGGTAAGCATCATATCTGGAGGAGTACTTACAGTAACTTGCAAAATAACGGCGAACTTGGCCGAGTTTATACAAATTATCCCGAATCACTCCAAAGTTCGGCATAAAGGTCGATTTCATCGCCTCTACCAGCAGCACATCATTTGTGCGCGCAGCTTCAATCATAGCTTTAAGCTCTATACTGTTGGATGCAGCCGGTTTCTCGCAGAGCACATGCTTGCCGTGATTTAAGCACATAATCGCTTGCTCTGCATGCATAGAATTTGGGCTGGCAATATATATAGCATCTACATCTTTGCTTTTCACCATATCTTCCAGATTCGTATAAATTGTAGCTCCCGCATATTTAGCAGCAAAGGCCTGACCTTTCTCCATTGTGCGAGAGTACACGGCTGTCAGGATAAACTCCTCATTCTCCAAGCCGGCTTGCACGAAGCGGTCTGTAATAAAGTTTGTTCCAATGACCCCGAAACGAATTGTCATGATGTTATCCCGTCCTTTTTAGTTATTACTAACTCTACATGCTATTTTCTCACTCATAGGTAGTCATGTCTACTTTTTAAGGCAAATTAACGACAATTTCTGATAAATTCAGCAATTCCCTTGTTACTGGCGGAGCATCTTTCATCGTACAATGCAAAAAAAGGCGTATCCCAGCCACCCTTTCATGGCTTTTGAGATACCCTTTTTTTGGAGTTACAACTATTGCCTGAACTTACGGACCCAGATGAACTCTATATAATCGTCCAGCCGCCATCTACAAACAAAGTCTGACCTGTAGTGTAGCTGGAAGCATCTGAAGCAAAGTAGAGTACAGCACCGTTTAATTCTCCCGGATTACCAGGGCGCCCCATCGGACACACTGCGTTGTACATTTTTAGCGCTTTTTCTGCAAATAACGTATTCTCAGTCATTTCAGTTTTGAACAAGCTTGGTCCAATCGCATTAACAGTAATCCCATGCTTAGCATAAGTTGCCGCCACCCCTCTTGTCAGATGGATCACTCCACCTTTAGCAGCATTGTAAGAATGCGTAGGAACCGAAGCAGAAGCTGTAAGGCCTAGCATTGAGGCTGTATTGACGATTTTACCGTAATTCCGTTCTTTCATATGCCGGATCACATGTTTCGACATCAGGAAAACGCCCTTTAAATCAGTATCCAGTACCCGATCCCAAGCTTCTTCTTCCAGCGCTTCAATCGGAACCGCATCCACCACACCAGCATTGTTCAGCAGAATATCAATTTTTCCAAAGGCTTCCATAACCTTTTGAACAGCCACAATAATCTGGTCCTCTTTTCTTACATCACACTCAATAGGAATTATTCTGCGTTCAGGGTATTTAGCCCGGATATCCTCGGCAACTGCTACAAGCTTGTCATATCTTCTAGCCAAAATAGCAATGTCTGCTCCTTGCTCAGCAAGCATCTCTGCGAATTGTACCCCGATCCCACTGGATGCTCCTGCGATAATAGCTGTCTTACCCGTCAAATCAAAAAGGTTAGTCATTCTAATTCCTCCTAATGTTTGGTTAGCCGATCCTTCTTCGGTTTCATTTCGTACAAACGGACTTCAAACGTGTAGGCTTATACTGAGGAAACAGGTTGCAAATTGTTCTCCCACCAGTCCCAGCGGAGATAGCAGTATGGAAGATACTCCATTGGATTCAGAGGCTCCAGAATTTTACCTTTTTCAAGCACATTTGTACTGACGGTGTAAACCGCGCCCAGCATATTCACAACTTCAAGCTCACTCCAAGGATCATGCGGGGAGTCTTGGAAGGTGATAGAGGCTTCTGCCGCTTTATAGACTTTAACCTCACTGACTAAACGCTGTGTGACCAAGATTGGCATCAGATCGAAGCCGTTTCCGTCAATTGCATTGGCATATTTGATGTTATACAAAGGGATATCTTTGCCGTAATATTCCTCCAGAATCTTCTCGGCTCCATTGTCATTGAAGTGTCCATCCATAGTGGCTTTTACGTTGAAAAAGTCAATGCCATGCCGGCCGATTGCCCCATCAATGCCATCTTCTGAGGTGTTCATACGCACATCGGCCATTTTCTTAGGCAGCCCACATACTTCCCGGCCCATAGCCATCCCGATATCGCTTGTAATAGGCATCGACAGGCAGTAGTTGCCTAATTGTCCGTTATAGTCTGCTAGAACGAACAATCCAGCTTCACGATAAGGTGGACAAAAGTTCGTAGCTGGGTAATTGGCGATAAAAGCATTTACCAGCGGCCGGCTTGTTGGCTTCAGTGGCTTCGGCAACAAACGCTCGATAATCTCTGGTTTGGTCTCCCAATACACCGTCAGCATCTCAGCATCATAAAAGGTTGTTGGCTTGCCTCCGTATTTCTGCATATCTGCGAAACTTTTCACAAAACTCACCATGAATGAACCCTCCTTAGATTAGTAACCCTTTAGTTCAGCACAAATGCCGTTTCGAATCCAGATTGAATGGCCTGTCCGATTCGTCCTGGCTTGCCTGCATCGCCGATTACCTTCACATTGGGCAGTACCTGCTTCAGCTCATCAACGAATGAGCGATCGGGTGTAACACCAATGGATAATACAACAGCATCCGTCTTTTTCAGCGAAGTTTCCCCAGTGGACGTATTCTCAAGCACAACCGCGCCGTCCTGTACTTCTACCAGCTTGGTTGATGCTAAGAGCTCCACTCCGTTCTTTTTCAACCTAGTCACAATGTCGATCAGATTTGGCAGATAGGCGTCTGGGCCAACCCGCGGCTGCATTTCCACCACCGTGACCTGATTTCCCATATCGGCTAAATATTCAGCCGTTTCCAGCCCTGTCATGCCGGAGCCGATGACCACAGCCTGCTTGTTCTTAATCACAACTGACCCACTAAGTACGTCAACAACGGTGCAGACCGCTGCCTTCTTCACTCCCGGAATAACAGGCACTATAGGCTGTGCCCCAGCAGCAACAAATACCGCATAAGGGTTCAGTTGCTTCAGTTGTTCCAGCGTAGGTTTCGTAGAGAGACGGACATCAACATCCAGTTCCTCTAACTGATGCTGCATATTATCAATAAACCAGTTCAGCTTCTCCTTCAATGGTGGCCGGCTTCCCAGCTCCACGCTGCCGCCTAGCACATCTCTGGCTTCGAACAATACAGGTTTAAAATCTCTGAGCGCCAGAATCCGTGCTGCTTCCATACCAGCTGGACCTCCGCCGATCACAGCTACTACTTTGCCATCGCCATCTTTTGCTGGTTCTGCAAATTCAAGCTCCCGGCCCACTCTGGCATTGACAGCACACTTGATTACCTTGCACTCCATCACTTCCTGAATACAGTACAGGCAAGAGATACAGGTTCTGATCTCTGCTTCTTTGCCTGCTGCCGCTTTGTTCCCCCACTCTGGATCGGCTAGTTGGGCTCTTCCAAGGGCTACAAAATCCGTGTTTCCTTCCTGTAGCAGACTCTCAGCAAATTCAGGCTTACGGATCACATCACAAGCAATCACTGGAATTTGCACCGCTTGCTTAATGGCTGCGGAGAGATGTTTTTTCCAGCCTTGCGGGTAGGATATCGGCTCAATGATCGTATTGGATGATTCATAAGTGCCAGAGCTAACATTTATGCAATCCACTCCGATGCTTTCCAGATGTTTCGCAGTCTGGATAGCCTCATCCAGTGTTATCCCGCCTGAGACAAATTCATCGCCGTCGATTCGCACCGATACAGGGAATCCTGCGCCACAGGTCTTTTTGATGCCAAGCACAATTTCGTTCAGGAATGACATTCTACCTTCCAGTGAACCGCCATATTTATCAGTTCTCAGATTGGTAAGCGGGCTTAGAAACTGTCCTACGAGATAGCCGTGGGCACCATGAATCTCCACGCCATCAATACCTGCTGTTTTAGCTATATAAGCTCCGAACACAAATTTACGAACTAACTCTTCTACCTCTTCAGTAGACAGCTCCCGGGGCATTTCCCCAATCGCTGAAGACATCACTGCGCTAGGAGCAACAATTTGTTTGCCTCCAATAAGCCGTCCGTGATTTTGCCGGCCCGGATGCTGGAGCTGAAGGAATATTTTGCTGTCATGACGATGCACAGCTCTTGCCAGTTTCTCCAGACGCGGCACAAACAGCAAGTCACTTGCATTCAGCTGGTTCGGTGTACCTACTCCGGTCTCATTATCCACACGCGTAATTTCCGTAATGATTAGACCACAGCCACCCGCGGCACGTTCCTCATAAAAAGCAATCATTTCGTCCGATGCTTCACCACTGGCCGCGGCCAGTGACGTTCCCATAGCCGGCAATACAATTCTATTCTTAAGTTCAAGGCGTCCAATTTTACCTGCTGCAAACAGTTTTTCATATTTCATCTGCTTAGCACCTCCACCTTTAGTTTAAGGCGTCCAATACTTTGTGAATATATTTACAAGCACCAAAAATCACTTCTTTATAGTGCATATTGCACTATTATTGAACTAGGGGGCGATATGAATGGATGTTTCCTTAAATGAGCAAATATCAGGTAAAATCGAAATGGAGCATTATACCGCATCTTTGTTTACTGCATACATTTCAGGTGCAGGCCTTTCAGCTATCGTACAGACAGCTGCTGAGCTACTGCAGAATCCCGTCATTGTATTTGATTGCAGCTTCAAAATTGTAGCTCACTCTGACCTATCCGATATCGACGATTACATATGGAGTGATAATATCCGCAAAGGTTATTGCTCTTACGACTTCATTGCGGCTGTGAGTAAAATGAACAGTGTCCAGCGTGGGAAACAAAGCGATGAATCTTATGAAGTAACCTGCGAGGAAACGTCAAACTCCAAACTGATCTCCAAAATAAAAGTAGCCGGCAAACAAATCGGCAATGTATTGCTTCTTGGATGCAAAAATCCTTTTCGCGCCAGAGATAACGAGCTGCTGTCCATCACCGCTACCATACTTGCCGAAGAGATGGGCAAAAATAGCTACTATCGCAACGCCAAAAATATAAAAGTTGAAGATTTTATCTGCGCACTGCTAGAGGAACAGCTTCAGGACAACCGGATCATTCAGGACAGAATGCGGAGTGCAGGATTAAAGTTCGGGAATCAGCTGCTTGTGCTGCTGTTCGATCTTACCTGGTATGAGGGTTCAGGCCGTTATGATGATTATTTAAGAGAACGTTTGCAACAGCTTTTTCCGGGCAGTCCTTCCACCTATTATGATGGGCAGATTGTAATGATCCATGACGGAAATCTCTCCAAAGAGCTTGTAAATAAGCAACTGCAGGAATTTCTAACTCAAACCGGCATCTCGCTTGGCATCAGCAATATATTCACTAATCTTACGCAGTGTAGGAGACACTATCTTCACTCCCGAAACGCTATTCGGATCGGTTCCATTCTCAGCCCGCAGCAGCAGCTGACTTACTACTCAGATATCCAGCTCTATGAGATGCTCTCTGCTGATGTTGTGTTTAACGAGGATAATAACTACTACCATCCAGAGCTGCTCAAGCTTCAAGAATACGATACTGTGCACCAGTCCAATCTGTATCATACCTTTTACGTTTATCTCAAAAATAACCGGAACATGCAGATTACCTCAGACGAGCTGTACATTCACCGGAATACACTCAGATATAAGCTCGATCTTATTAGCAGACTGCTGGACACCGACTTTACCGATTCTGAAAAAATGCTGGCGTACTATGTCTCTTACAAGGTCGCTGCTTTTTGTGAAAAAGCTAGGGAGCAGACCCGTACGCCGCAACGTTAATGTTAGAAGCTACTATAAACGCACAAACAGCCCCCGTTCTTATCCCAAGAACGGGGGCTGTGCTGTGAAGTAGAACTGTATATGATATTACAATCCGTAAAAAGCTTGCAGCTGACGCACGATTTCATCCTTGTCATGATCCACTACGGTTTGATGTTGTGGCATCTCGAACAATGCTTTAATCTGTGCCGGGAATTCCTGCTTAATATCGATCAAAGTAATTGCCTCATCGAACTTAGCTGGATGTGCAGTCGCAAAGGTAATGCCAATCTCATCCGGGCCATTAAAGGCTTCGTAAGCCGCGATTCCACATGCTGTATGTGGATCAAGCAGGTAGCCATATTCTTTTTGATACTTAGCGATCGTATTCAAGCATTGATCATTCTTCACACCCAGCGCTGCAAAATCCTTCTGCACCTGCTGAAGCGCCTCGCCTTCAACCGTAATCTTGCCTTCGGTTTGCAGCTTGGACATATACGCGGATAACTTCTCAGAATCCTCGCCTACCAGATAATACAGATACCGTTCGAAATTACTTGCCACTTGGATATCCATCGAAGGGCTGTAAGTGCTTGTGAAATTACCTGGTTTGTATTCGCCAGTATTCACGAAACGCTCCAAAATATTATTTTCATTCGTAGCAATGATTAGCTTGTTAATAGGAAGTCCCATTTGCTTAGCCAAATAGCCCGAGAAAATATTACCGAAGTTGCCGGAAGGCACGCTGATATTAATCTTTTTCTCGTTGCTGCCATCAACATGCAGATATGCATAGAAATAATAAACAGTCTGCGCCAGAATCCGCACAAAGTTAATGGAATTGATTGCACGCAGATGATACCGACCTTTAAAGTCCAGATCTGCGAACAGATCCTTAATCACCTTCTGGCAATCATCAAAGTTACCATGAACAGACAGATTCAGTACATTGCTGTCGTCCACCGTAGTCATCTGCAGCTCCTGCACTTTACTTACCTTGCCGTGTGGATGCAGAATACAAATCTTGATGCCTTCTTTGCCGCGTACACCTTGAATAGCCGCCGCTCCAGTGTCCCCAGAGGTTGCACCGAGGATGTGGATGATTTTGTTTTGTTTTTTGGAAATATATGAATACAGCTCACCCATAAACTGCAGCGCTACATCCTTGAAAGCAAAAGTAGGCCCATGGAACAATTCAAGTACATATAAAGAATCATTTACTTGGTGTATAGGCGTTACTTCAGGTGTGCGGAAATTGGCATAACTGGTGTTGACCATTTCCTGTAAATCCTCGTAAGGAATCTCATCATTGGTGTAATAGGCAACAATCTTCAGGAACAACTCCTGATAGCTAAGACTTCTCCACTCTTCCAATGTTGCTGCTGAAACCACTGGAATCTCGGATGGAACCATCAGCCCACCGTCGTCCGCAAGTCCCATCAACACCGTATCAATAAAACCTTTAGGTTCCACATTACCTCTTGTGCTTATAAACTTCATGCTCATCCTCCTGAACCCCTCGTTAATATATGACAAGAATATATGATAAGAAGAAACAACGTTGTCGTCCTATAGAGATGACAACTGTTTCTCGCAGAAATATAAGGCTATTATAGTTGCACCACTTATAAGTTCTTATAATTAACTATAAGTTTCACCCTAAACGTTATCCTTAAGCTAGTTAGGGATGATAAAGCTATTTCTGCTTGTTTTCCCTATATACTACCACGTTTACGCGCTAAAGTCCGTTAATTCTTTGTCTTATTTTGCAGCTCTCTCCAGACTGTTTTGTTGCTGTATTGCCGTTCTGTACTAACATCCTTACCGAACCATTCCGGCTCTTTAAAGCTTTCCGCTTCCTCCAGAGATTCAAATTCAACCTCGAGTACGGACAATTTCAGCTGGGAATATACGTCGATCTCAACCGTTGTGCCATTCCACACCGCTGTAATTCGCTCTTTGACCAAAGCTACCGCATTTACCGCTTCGATCATCTGATTATATAAACCCTCTGAGATAAAATATTCGATCTCTTCGCGTTTGATCCCTTTGCCATCCTTAAACGTATGCGTGTAGGTTACCTCACCTGAGTCCAGATCCGTAATTTTACGCACACGAAGCTCTTGACCACCATCTATCGCCAGATATGTCTGATCGATATTATGACGGGTAACAATCTTCAATTCTCCCTTTTGAATCAGCTGCTCCGGAAATTCCGGCAGCAGAAACTTGCGTTCGATCTCCAAAGCCATGATGTTTCGCTCCTCTTCGTGTCATATATTTTATATTAATAATCATCATAGGGGTGTGACAAACCCAAGTCAATGTGGATTATAGGGAAATAGGACATGCTCTAGCTTAAAAAGGCTACCGTGGTGCTCATTGTGGGATTTATGGGGGTTGTGGAAGATGGGGCTCACCATAGATTACTGGAAACTACGGATAATTAGCGAGTCAGCCCTCGATCATTGGGAAGCATCATTTGATCAGTTGGTCAGTGTGCCACTGGTCGGACTCACCTATTCGATTAGTTGGTCAGCGCGCACTGGCGGCTCCCCATTCGATTAGTTGGTCACGCGCCACTGGTCGTACTCACCCATTCGATTAGTTGATCACGCGCTACTGGTCATACTCACCTATTTACTTACGGACCGTATAGCCACTATTTGCGAAAAAAGCACATATTTGAGATGGTATCGGACTCAGGTGCAGCTATTTACTCCAAAACACCCCATGCGGTTGCGATAATTAGCCAATAGCGTCGCTGGGGTCCGAAAGTAGCCTCAATTACCTCTTTTCTAGCAAATAAGGACTCCTGAGTCCGATCCGAAGCAGGGTACCTAGGTACCTAGCAGCAGCCAAGGAAATTCTCCATCAAATGTAATCGGCGCCTTCTCGTTCTTAACCCAGACCAAACCCTAAAGATTAGACCATCGTTAACTGGTGGCACTCCCCCATACTTTCTCATACTTTCTCATACTTACTCAACTTTCTCATACTCCCCCACTCCCTATTTACTTACGGACCGTATAGCCTCTATTCGCGAAAAAAACGCATATTTGAGATGGTATCGGACCCAGATGCAGCTATTTACTCCAAAACACCCCATGCGATTGCGATAATTAGCCAATAACGTCGCTGGGGTCCGAATGAAGTCCCAATTGCCTCTTTTTTAGCAAATAAGGACTCCTCAGTCCGATCCGAAGCAGGGTACCTAGGAACCTAGCAGCAACCAAGGGAACTCTCCATTAAATGTAGCCGACGCCTTCTCATTCTTAACCCAGACCAAACCCTAAAGATTAGACCATTGTTAACTGGTGGCACTCCCCCATATCTTACCGACTAATAAAAAACCGAACGAAAATCAGAGGAAATCCTGAAATCCGCTCGGCTCGACGGCAAACTTATTTTATTTCTTTCATAAATGCCTGAAAGTCTTCTACGATTTCTTTTGCTTTAGTGCGATATAAATAATGTCCCTCTTCAAACTTCACTATTTTTCCATGTACAGAGTCCTTGATTTGCTTTTCATGCTCTGGTATCCATCTATCCGTTGCTGGTTGATTCGCTTGTATAAAGAAAATAAGAGGAAGATTTTTAGGAAATGTTAAACTTTCAGCTGATTTAAAATTAGAATACATCATTCCAGCTTCATTTAATTGGGTGGGATTAAATATGTTTTTGCGATTGATCAATCTCATTTGTTCTTTTGTTTTATCATCAAATGGTAGTTCAGCAATTGGGTCAGCACTGAATTTCATTTGCAATCTGATTAGACCTGATTTTTTGAGCAGATTTATAGTTTTTAATTCCGAAGCTTCGATTTTCCTCTCGCTTATCGATGGAACACTACTATCAAGCCCGACAAATGCACTCACTTCATTTTCATACTTGTTAACATAATCTAGTCCATAAATGCCTGAAATGGAGTGGCCCATTAGAATATAACGGTCAATATTAAGAGCCTGTAAAGCCTCATGAATTTCACTTACAATATTCTCTGTGCTGCGCTCCTTTTTGGTCAGATCACTTAATCCATACCCAAAAGGCTCAATCATGACGACTTTGTAAAACGGTGACAGCTCATCTATTAATGATTTAAAATCAAGAGCTGGCGCTGCTGTGCCATAACCCGGTAGTAGAACGACTGTTTCTTCACCTTTTCCTTGAATATAAACATTCATATTTTTCCCATCAACAGGTACTAACTGACCATAGGGCTCTATTTTACTCTGTTCCGATTTGTTGCTGATCAGATTAACTGTATAAACAATGGCGAGAAAAAGCAGGATTGCGATAATTATTGCTCCTATTACTTTAAGTAGTATGTTTAGTATTTTACTTGTTCTCGTGCCCGCCTTCATTTTCATTACTTCTTTTATTTTCAATCGTATCTTCTCCTGTCATCACCTGTGTATTGGACTGCCATAACTAACTGCTAATCTAAGATTAACCAATAAAGATGTACTCTCTATGACCTTAATATGAACGGAATATGAACAGGTAAAAAAGCTACAGCGTCTTACGCAAGGTAGCTGCACAGGATGTCATAACATAAGGAATATATGTGTATAGGCGGAGACGGTCAAGGCTGCCTTGCCATCCGCAGCTTCAGCTGGTTCAAATTCGTCATTGCCAACAAAAAAAGCAAACCACGAGCTAGGCTCATGGCTTGCTGGTGGCTTGCTCGTGTTTGCTCATGTCTTACTCGTAGCTTGCTCATGTCTTACTCGTAGCTTGCTCATGTCTTGCTCGTAGCTTGCTCATGTCTTGCTCGTAGTTTGCTCATGGCTTGCTCACGGCTTGCTGGTGGCTTGCTCGTGTTTGCTCGGGGTTTGCTTTCTGTTTATCTAATGAATTCTAATCCTGCACCTTCAATTTATAACATCCGCTAACAAAATCCTGCTGGATATCCGGCAGAGCCAGTCCAGCCTGCATTAGCCGATCACCACCGTAAACCTCACCACTCACCTCCAGAATGTAATCCAGCTCCGGATTTAAACCATTCAGCTTCAGGCTACGGCGGGGCGGGTGCGGCACAGCCATTACCCGGAAGTAATAAACTAATGCCTCACGCTGATCATCGGACACGAACATCCATGCTGTCTCATTGCCCTCAAACGGGCTTTGCAGCCGGTACAGATTCCCCTGCTGCACAAGACTGCGGATTTGCTTATAGTTCGCAACCTGTTCCTTCACAATTTCCTTCTCTTCGTCTGTAAACTTCGTAAGATCCAGCTCATAACCGAAATTACCGGACATAGCTACATCTCCACGGAAGGACAGCGGGGTGATCCGTCCTACCTGATGATTCGGCACGGCAGACACATGCGCGCCTATCGAACTAACCGGATACACCAGACTTGTTCCATACTGAATCTTCAGTCGTTCCACAGCATCGGTATCATCACTGGTCCAGGTCTGCGGCATGTAATGCAGCATGCCTGGGTCGAAGCGGCCACCACCACTACAGCAGCTCTCGAACAGGATATGTGGAAATTCTGAAGTTATTTGCTCCAATAGCTCATACAGACCAAGCACATAACGATGTGCGGTTTCCCCTTGGCGTTCAGAAGGTAACTCTGCAGAGCCAATCTCCGTTAAACAACGGTTCATATCCCATTTCACATAACTAATGGGCACGGTCGAGAAAATCCGGGACAGTGACTCATAAATGTACTGGCGCACATCCTCCCGAGTATAGTCCAGCACCAATTGCCAGCGAGCTTCGCTGCGGCGGCGTCCCGGCACATGCAGACACCAGTCGGGATGCTTACGATAGAGCTCGCTGTCCGGCGAGATCATCTCCGGCTCGAACCAAAGGCCGAACTGCAAGCCTAGATTGTTCACGCGCTGCGCCACATCAGACAGTCCGCCCGGAAGCTTGCGCAGATCCTCCACCCAGTCTCCGAGAGAGGAGTTGTCAGCGTCTCTTTTGCCAAACCAGCCATCGTCCAGCACGAATAGCTCTATCCCGAGCTTGGCTCCTTCCGCCGCAATCGACTCCAATTTATCCGCATCGAAGTTGAAATAGGTAGCTTCCCAATTGTTGACCAGAATGGGCCGTTCCTTATCTCTATATAATCCTCTGCATAAACGGGTCCGGTACAGGCGATGATAGGTTCTCGACATTTCCCCGATCCCCTCGGAAGAATAAACCATCACTACCTCAGGGGTCTGGAATTGTTCGCCCGGCTCCAGCAGCCAGGAGAAATCAAAAGAGTTCAGTCCCATCGTAAACCGGGTCATCCCGAAGGAATCGACCTCTGCCTCAGCTTCAAAGCCTCCACTATATACAAGACTGAAGCCGTAGGCCTCTCCATGATTTTCATCCGTTTCAGGTTTCACCAGCGCAGCAAATGGATTTAACTGGTGGCTGCTCATCCCTCTGCGGCTCCCAATGGTCGTACCACCTTGCACCAGACGTCTACGAGTCAGATTACCTTCCCTTGACCAAGCTCCTGCCAAATAGATCATATCCATATCGCCAGACGAGAAATCGACACTAGCACTCAGTGCACGCTGCAATTGCAGCTGCGTTTTCCCAGCATTGGTGAACTCCACAGAGCGGGTGATTACGTTAGTATGTTCAAAAACTGTATAGCGCAAAATAACATTCAGCTTGGTGTAATCATCTTTAAGTGTAAGCTCCAACGTCTGTGCTTCTTGCGCAGACTCAACATATACGGATGGTAGACCCGGCAGTGAAGGTTTACCCTCAACTACCCGATACCCGCTGTATTTCAACTCTGTAATACGAGTGCCGTCTTCGAGCCGAACTTGATAAGCAGGTGTTCTGAAATCTCCCGTCCCGTATTGTGGGTATTCCTGCGGGAGCCGGTCGAGACCCGTATTTCCTCCCAGATTCAACAGCCCTTCCAAATTGCTGTCACTACGCAGCTTCTTGCCCCAATACGCATGTGCCGGATAATCATTTACAAGCTGAAGAATGTAACTCATCCCTGCACTCTGTAAATGGAATAATCCCTTATCTTCCTGAACTAAAATCCCCATGTGCCAGTCCTTCTCTCCTTAGGATTTACAGCAAATCTTCGCTCACAAAATCAACCATCGATTGAACCTTTAGCCCCTTAGGTGCGGCTGGAATCCAGTCTCTTCCATCGTTCCCGCGTTGTGAGAACTCTATCGTCTTGGTCTGACCTGGGAGAAGGTCAAAATAATTGTCAGAGAATATTCCTTCGTCTTCTGAAGTCAGGTATACGCCTCTAGCTAATACATCACTGGTCACGGTGAAGCTTAATCCGCCACTCTCTGGAGTTTCCAGCACGGTAATTACTGAGCGCTGTAACGCAATTTCTTTTTCCGGAATAAAATAATGCAGCTTGTGATCTATCACCCGGCCATCCGCCTGCAAGCAAATTCCAAGCAATACATCACCCACCCCTTGACCTTCTAGCAGGTCTGCCACAGGAGAAGAGAATACGATAGCAGCAGAATCAGCTCCCAGCTCAAAGGGATGTGTCCACTCTCGCAGCACCGAACCGTTAAACTGATACAAAGTAAGCACCAGCTCAGCGCTCACTGCTGTTCTTAAATCAGATACGACATGAACGTCTACCTTCTCACGGTCTGTCCCGTCGATAGACAACAAAACATCTTGGAAGCTTGAACGCACGGTATATTGCAGAGCTTTCCAGCGCCCGTTATAATCCATCCCCGCCCAAGAAGCCACCGGCCAGCAATCATTCATCTGCCAGTATAAAGTGCCCATACAATAAGGTTTATTTCTTCTGTGGCTTTCAATCGCGATTCGGATCGCTTCGGCCTGCAGGATTTGACTCATATATAAAAAGGCTTTGAAGTCCTTCGGCTGCGGCAGATACATATCCATATATTCTTTAATCAGCAGATTACCGCGACCATTCTTCTGATGTGCCAGCATCACCTCTGAGGTAAGCTCCATATCCTGCTCTTCTGCATAGCTCATTACGGTTTTCAGTTCCGGGAACGACTGGAAGCCGTATTCACTCATAAAGCGGCCAACCTTTGTATTATAGTTCTCAAATGGCTCGATCCCGTGCCACACACCCCAGTAATGCACATCCCCTTCGCCCACAATCCGCGTCGCATGCTGATTTATATCGCCAGTCAGCTCCCGCAGCGGCGAAGACGGCCAATAGTCCACACCTGGATGGAATGCGGCTACAGCCTCCGGCAGAATACGGTGGAAGATTTTAATATAATCGGCCCACATTGTCGCTCTTTGCTCAGCGCCGAGTTTTTCTTTCCAGCCCCAGCCCATATTTTCCTCGAACTGTGACCAGGCCGAATCAATCTCGTTATTGCCACACCATAAGGCGATGCAGGTATGATTGCGCAATCTTTTGACGTTGTATTCGGCTTCTTTTTTCACATTCTCAAGGAACGCCTCGTCCCCGGGATACATACTGCAAGCGAACATAAAGTCCTGCCAGACCAGCAGTCCGTATTCATCACAGAGCTGATAAAAAATATCTTCTTCATATATACCGCCGCCCCAAACGCGCAGCATGTTCATGTTCGATTCTACTGCTGTGGCAATTTCATGCCGATACCGCTCCTCGGTTACTTCTGTGGTGAAGCTGTCATTTGGAATATGATTGGCACCTTTGGCGAAGACGGAAACTCCATTCAGCGCAAAAGAAAACGTAGCTCCTTTGGCATCACGCTCCCGTATCAATTCAATACTGCGAAGTCCGGTTTTTACACTTTTGCTAACCTCTACTTCCGTTCCCTGCAGCAATTCCGCTTGGAAGGTATATAAATGAGGCTCTCCAAGGCCCCTGCACCACCAGAGCTGTGGCTCAGGTATAACAATATTCATCTCTAATTGCTGCTTGCCTTCCTCTAAAGTAACCGCTTGCATCCACTCCAAACCATCGGCACTTATTCGCAGCATTCCCCGCCAAGCAGCAGGAGCATCCACTTCTACCATTGCGGTCAGGCGAGCTTCTTCCTTAGCAATCACATTTTGACGGATATAGAGGTCTGTAATTTGAACGGTGTCACGTCCCACCAGAGCTGCCGCACGCCATATTCCACTGGTTAAGAAACGCGGGCCCCAATCCCAGCCGTAATGATAAGGTGCTTTGCGCGCAAAAATACTAATCCGTTGTTCATCTAATCCCCCAAGCTCGGATTGATCATTCGAGGCAGGCAGCGCGTAACCCAGCTTCGCTAATTTCGGTAAATCTTCCTTAACCACAGAGCGGAACTTCACCCGTATATTATTTTCTCCAGTCTTCAGCTGCTCTTTGACATCCACTTTCCATGCCAGAAACATATTATCAGCAGCGAGCACATGTACATTATTCACGTACACATCTGCATAAGTATCCAGTCCCTCAAAAACTAACTCCGTACAAGCAAGCTCCTGCCACTCTTCCCCCAACTGCAGCGAGGTTTGATATTCCCAGTCCTTCTTATCGATCCACTGTAGATCATGTTCATTTGTTCCATAAAAGGGGTCTGAAATTTTTCCGTTCTTTAGTAAATCCGTATGAACTGTACCTGGCACAGTCGCCGGAAGCCATTCCTCATCACCACAGCCTCTAAAATCCCACTTCGCAAGATTCATATGCAAATGTTTCATAATACCTCCTAAAAGTTTTGTAAGCATAGACTTCTCTGAATGACTTCGCGCAAAACTCGCTTCGGAAGCATATGCCTAAGTTTGGTAAGCATAGACTTCTCAAAAATAGCATAAGACTCAAATTAATTCATTGAACCCTTTTGATATTCTTTGTATTTTGTTATCTTATTGTTAGGTACATGCTAATTATAAACGCAGAAACAAAACAAATAAAGACAATAAATAATAATACAATACATTTATTAACGGCTTCGATAAAGCTATAATGTTCATGTAAACGCTAACAATAAAAAACGAAAAGGGGATTAAGCTATGAGAAATAAGTTATTTTCGTTATCCTTTGTTATGATTATGGTCTTATCTTCAACGCTTACTGGCTGTGGTTCGAATAATGACAACACCACGAATAACGGTGCTGCCGCAACTGATAAGCCCGCAGCGACTAACACAGAGAATACCGGCGGTGACACGAATGCAACTGCAGAACCTGCAGCAGGAGCTGATATCAGCGGCAAAATCACCTTCCTAACTAACAGAACAGACATGATCGGTAAAGAATATGACGAATATGTAAAGCGCTTTAATGAAAAATACCCGAACATTAAAGTCGAGTTCGAAGCTTCCCAAACCGACTATAACCAACAGGCTAAAGTCAGAATGGCCAGCGGCGAGCTTCCAGATGTTATGTTTATTCCTTCCATCCCTAACTCTGACTTGCCGAAATACTTTGCTTCACTGGATGATCTCGGTTTGAATGACCAAATCACCTTTAAAGACTTCAAATCCTTTGATGGTAAGCTGTACGGAATTACTACAGGGAACTCTACTTCCGGAATTGTTTATAACAAAAAAGCATTCACCGATGCCGGCATCACCGAAACGCCTAAGACTTGGGATGAATTCCTGGCTGCCTGCGAGAAGCTGAAAGCAAAAGGTGTCATTCCACTGTCCTCCAACTTCAAAGACAAATGGCCACTTGGTACTTGGGCTTATGATACACCACGCCTAATTGAAGGCAATCCCGACTTTCCTAATGCTAAGCTGAACTCTGAAACACCATTCACTATGGACAACGGTTACGGTAAAGCCTTTAGCCTGCTTAGTGAGCTCAACGAAAAAGGTTATCTGGAAAAAGACATCAACTCCACCAACTGGGAACAATCGAAAAAGGACATCGCTTCCGGCAAGTTCGCCATGTATTATCTTGGCAACTGGGTTATTAACCAAGTCATCGGAGCAGGCGCTGCTTCAGACAATGTCGGCTTCTTCCCATTCCCTTATGACAATTCGGGTAAACCATCTGCTACCCTAAGCCCTGACTTCTTCTATGCCGTTGCCAAAAACAGCAAAAATTTAGAGGCAGCTAAAGCCTTCGTAAAATGGATGATTGAGGATTCGGGCTATGAGGATTTCGCTGGCTTTATCTCTCCATTAAAAGGCAAGGAATCCAATCTGACTCAGCTGAAAGAATTCCAAGCTACCGGAGTAGAACTGGTAGAAGGAACTGTTGACGATGCGAAGGTTACAGAGATCGGTAACAAGGCACAACTGGATCTTCCTGCTGTAGTACAGGAATTCGTGCTTGCCAAGGATCCACAAACTGTATTAGACAAGTGGAATAAAGCTTGGGCTAAAGCCAAGAAGGACCTCGGCTATTAATTTGAGCTTGTGATTAGAAGTACAGAACGGCGCAAAATGGATTATTGCCTTTACGGATAATCCATTTTGCCTTTCCATACCACGCTTTTATGAAAGAAGGGCTAGCGATGTTCGGAACACTTTCCTATAACAAACAGAAGACTATAATCATTGTATCCTTCCTCACGATTCCATTGTTGCTGCTTGCAACATTCACGTATTATCCGGCACTTAAACTGATCTATTACAGCTTTACAAATTGGGATGGCTATAGTCCCGAAAAACCTTGGGTTGGCCTAGATAACTACCGCGAGGTCTTCTCCAATCCTGATATCTTCAAGGTTTTCACACATAACTTTGCTTATTTTGCAATGGGAATTCTCCAGAATATCGTTGCTATTTATTTTGCGGTTGTGCTGAATAGTAGACTAAAAGGGAAAAATGCATTCCGCATCTTACTTTTCCTTCCTTATATCATGAACGGAGTCGCTGTAGCCTTTATGTTCGGTTATGTCTTTGACACTACTAACGGTTCATTGAATATGCTCCTGAATAGCATTGGCCTGACCGGCCTCGGACAGACCAGTTGGCTTGGAACAGAAGGACTAGTCAACTACTCCCTTGCATCCACAGGATTTTGGCGTTTCATGGGCTACAACATGGTCATTTATATCGCATCCTTGCAGGCCATTCCACGTGACATTTATGAAGCTTCTAAGATCGATGGTGCCGGCTCCTTTCAAACGCTGTGGAGAATCACTTTGCCCAATATGAAGGCTGTTATTCAGCTTAATTTATTTCTTACCGTTACAGGGGCACTGGAAGTATTCGATCTCCCCTTCGTGTTGACCAAAGGTGGTCCTGCAGGGGCCAGCCAAACTTATGTACAACGGGTTGTCGATACCGCATTTGCATTTAACAACTACGGCCTTGCATCTGCAATGAGTATAATCCTACTCTTCTTTGTCGTCATCGTACTGCTCATACAACAACTTGTTCTTAGCCGGGGAGGAGATAAGTAGCTATGACACACTCTAAGTTTCGTTTTACAGATATCATTAAATACTTTTCGCTAATTATCGGCGTATTCGTCGTGCTCTTCCCTCCATATGTGGTCATCGTTAACGCCTTCAAATCGACCGAAGAATTCAACAGCAGTAGCTCCACCGCGTTGCCAAAAAGCTTTTTAAACTTCGATAACTTCATTGCCGTGTTTCAGCGTGGAGGTCTACTCAATGGCTTTGGCAACGTATTAATTATTATAGCTATCACTTTAATTCTGAACATTTTGTTCGGGACTATGGTAGCATTTGTATTAGGACGCTTTTCTTTCAAATTGAAACCCATTGTTTTCGGTGCTTATTTAGTAGCCACTATCATTCCTAGTATCACGACACAAGTAGCGACTTTTGGTATCATCAAAAATATGGGTCTTTACAATACGCTTGGCGCCCCGATCGTGCTCTATATTGGAGCAGATGTAATTCAAATCATTTTATACCTGCAATTTATCCGTAATATTCCCGTGGATCTCGATGAAAGTGCGATGGTAGAAGGTGCCTCTCTGTTCAGAATCTATCGGTCGATTATTTTCCCTTTACTTACGCCAGCAACGGCTACTTTGATTATTTTAAAAACCATTAGTATCTATAATGACATGTACATCCCTTATCTCTATATGCCTAAACAAAGCCTTGGTGTAGTTACGACGATCCTGATGCGTTTTCAAGGGGTCAATTCGGGGGAATGGAATTTAATCTGTGCAGCTATTCTGCTTATTCTGCTGCCAACAGTAATTTTATATTTCTTCCTGCAGCGTTACATCTTTGAAGGCGTAACCAGCGGAGCGGTCAAATAAGGTAGCTTATTACAGGAAAGGAACAACGCAAATGCTATCATACATCCGGTTAACTTTACGCAAAATGTGGTTGTTCCTTGCCAATCTACCGATGGAGCGCAAGCTGATCGTTATCTTTGTTTTTCTGATCTCTCTGCCGATCACTTATGTAAGTTATCTATCATCCCGCTCCATGTTCAACTCGGTTCTTGTGAATGCGACTGACGGTGCGGGTCAAATGACATCGAATGCTTCAGATACCATTGACCGGTATATTGCCGACCTCAAGAGATATACAGCCCTGCCGCTGTATAACACCGATGTGCAAGTCTACCTGACACAGCAAAATACCGACTGGGAAAAAAATACGGGCATGGCGATGTTCCTTAGCTATTTGAATCATACTAAGGAAGAGATCATTGCCGTGTATTTGGTAGACCAGTACGGTTCGGTCTTTTATGATAAGGACGCCGGAATTAATGAGCTGTATCCAGAGGAACGATTAGCTAAATGGAGAGCCATGAGTGAAGATGCCGGAGCGGCGCCTGTCATTCAGGGCAGACATACAATCCGTACCAACTCGAATGTCCATAAAGAGGTCTTTAGTGTTCTGCGTACGATTAACTCTGTAAGTACTTTGCAAAATATAGGAATTCTCGTTTTCGATGTAGACATCAATCTGTTTAAGGGTATTATCGATCCCGTAAATGCAGTTACGCAAGGAAATACGTTCATTGTAGATAACAATGGAGAACTGATCTATGCCAGTGAAGATTCAGCGGTTCCGAATCTGGCTGCCGATACACAAACTCTGAATACAAAGCTGTTGCTGCAGCAAGTAAATCAGCAGCAGGATCATTTTCAAATAGACTTGAATGGCCAGTCTTATCTTGCAGTGTATACCGTCTCGAAACAGACCGGTTGGACCACCATGGTTACGATTCCTTTAACACGTATCCTGTCCCCTGTACAAAAGAATCGGAATACGCTTATCTTGACCACACTGATCATCATTGCCTTTGCGCTTTTTGTTGCGACTATAATTTCCCATGCCCTGACCAAACCCCTTAAATCCTTGGTCCGCCTAATGAAACGGGTGCAGCATGGTAATCTGGATGTCTGGCAGCATTCCAAATATAATGATGAGATTGGGATGCTGGGCAGTCATTTTAATCGGATGATCGTAAGGGTCAAAGATCTGTTACAAGAAGTATCCATCACGGAGAAACGGAAGCAGAAGGCTGATATGCGGGCACTTCAGAACCAAATCAATCCCCATTTTATTTATAACACGCTGGAATCCATCCGCATGCTTGCAGAGAGCAATGATGATCCACGTGTGGCGAAGCTAACCTATTTACTGGGACTTCAAATGCGTTACAGCATTGTCCGAAACGAAGACGCTGTTACAATTAGACAAGAGCTGGATCATGTACGGAATTATTATCAGCTGCTGGAAATCCGATTCCCAGACAAATTCAGACTTAACATTGACGTGCCGGACGAACTCCTTCATCTTCCTGTTATTAAACTTGTCTTTCAACCGATCGTAGAAAATGCAGTCTTTCACGGCTTGGATCAAAAAGTAGGACTGGGCACCTTGAGCATCACCGCATGGAGCGAGCATGGAGATGCCGTTTTCTGTGTAGAAGATGATGGGATCGGTATGGATGAAGCTACTCTTCGTTCCTTAAACAATAGTCTGCAAACTGGAACGGACAATGAAAGGTTCGGGATTGGACTACGTAATGTAAATGAGAGAATCCGCCTGCATTACGGCAGCTCGTTTGGACTGCTTGTAGAGAGTGAGCTTGGAGTCGGCACTCGTGTTACCCTGCGCATTGAGGATATTAACGCTAAATATAGCGAAGATGAATTTATTTAGGAGAGGGGCTGCTCTGATTGCTGCGTATTGCGATTGTTGATGATGAGATCTTAATCCGCGAAGGACTGGCTCGAATGATCAGTAAAGAAAGCGCCGAATTTCTGGTCATCGGCACCTACTCCGACGGAAAACATCTATTAGATGAGTTAACCACACTTCAACTTGATGTCGTGATTACAGATATTCGTATGCCGCAAATCAATGGTTTGGAGCTGATTAAGCAATTAAAAGCCACCCATCCGCAGATCTACTCTATTCTAATGAGTGGATTTGTTGAATTTAATTATGCCCGAGAAGCCATCCGCAGCTCAGCTGTAGACTATTTATTAAAACCAATCAATAAAGAGCAGCTGTTCGAGCTGCTATATCGGCTAGACAAAGAACGGCAGCTCGCGCGCGACAAGGAAGAACGCCACCGTTCCGGGCTTTTATTGACATTCTTACATATCGAAGAGCCCTCTTCCCCTCTACTATTATCCAGCCTTACCTTGCCCCAGACTTATTTCTCGGTCTTTGTCCTCAAAGGGAGCACCAGAGAAACCGTCTGCTCCTGTGCAGACAGTCTGCGGCAAGAGAAGGCGTTGAGCTTTGACAGCTTAGAGCTTCAAAAGGGACTATACGTCTGGATTGTATATTCTGCTGAGCCGCTGTCAGACAACGATTTAAAAGATATCGGTGACATTATGCGGATATCTGCGCACGGAAAGATCCTACATGTAGGTACCAGCGGTTGTTATAATGAGGTTTCCAAGCTTAGACAGGCATACCTAGATGCTAAACAAGCGTGCAACCTGGGCATATATAATCCGGAGCCTGTGCATTACGCGAATATTCAGGATATTCAACAGCCGGAGATAAACATCCTGGATCACTTTAATACAATTAGAGAACCGCTGATCCATAACCTGCAGATTCTGAATGTGACAGGCATCTTAGAATGGGTTCATGACCTGTTCTCAGTGTTGAAAGCGCAACAAGCCGGCCCTGACCAAATTCTCCGTGTCTGTCGATGGATTGAAGAAACCGCACAAAAGGAACTGCAAGAATTCGAGGCCCGCAATAAAAGTGCTCCCGACCTCAGGTTGGATGACAGAATCGCGTCCAGCTTAAGCTTTAGCGACATTGAGGAGATGTTTACCGCCCACTTTACAAATATTCTGACCGAAATCAGAACCCATCGTCTGGAAATGTCCGGTACAGCCATAGAAACCATCAAACGCTGGATATCCGCTAACTATAATCAGCATGCGGATCTGAACACTTTGGCGAATATGGTTTTTTTGACCCCAAGCTATTTAAGCAAGCTGTTCAAGCAAGAGACTGGACTTACACTGACGGACTACATCACCGAAATTCGGCTGCGCAAAGCCAAACATCTGCTCAAGAATGCTCCGGACCTAAAGGTTCACGAGATTGGGGCAGAGGTTGGATATGGCGACCCTGCCTATTTCAACAAGCTTTTTAAACGTGTTGTCGGGGTTACACCCAATGAATATAAACGAATTTCTATTGTATAAGGAGATTGATCACTTGCATTCAGAGCTTCAAAGAAATAGCGAAAATCATGAAATAACCGTCTACGACACAACAGAACTATATGGTGAAAAAGGCTCCTTCCGCGTTATGCAGTTCTCGAATCATGCCACTCAAGGTGCGATGGATCTTAATGACCCGCAACGAATTCTCTTTGAATATCCGCGGGCCATCATTCACTTCATGGAGTTCAACCTCCCCTCTTTTGAGGATGTTTTTCTTATTGGGCATGGAATTGGAACAATTGCCGGGCATTTTCCGGAGAAAAGATTTAAAGTAGCCGAGCTAGACAACGAAGTAGTCGAATTAAGCCGCCGCTGCTTCGGATATAGTCAAGATAACGTAGTGATCGGTGACGGACGTCAGATCCTTGAAGGTGAAGACCCGCAGGTATATGATTACATCATTTTGGATGCCTTTACTGCCGCTGGTACACCAAGGCATTTGATCTCCCGTGAATTTTTCAGTATTACCCGTTCCAAGCTGAACACAAGCGGATATATTCTCATGAATCTAATGGGAAAAGGTGAAAATGACCCGCTTATCAACGCGATTTATACGACGCTTGCCGAAGAGTACGCCTATATCAAAGCCTTTTCCCTGCCCTCAGAAGGGGCCGCCGATATCCAAAATATCATTATTATTGGCGGCAGCACCCCTATCCGCTTTCAAGCCCGCCATTTGGCAGGTTTCAAAGAAATACAGCTGGGACAAGGATATCTGATTCAGGATTAACTATAAAAAATGACCTCATCCTCCACTTCATTGTGGATTTCGAGGTCATTTTTGGGTTGTTTTCATATAGCACCATTTAAACCGGATTAGGCACAAAGCTGCCACCACGGCAATATTTCAAGTAATTCAGTGCATGCACCTGGCCGGTCATTTCCAGCTCATCACGATACACTGGATCATGCCAGCCTTCGATATCAATCGTACCTTTATAACCCGCTTGGCGCAGGATGGTGATTACATCTACCCAATTGGTATCCCCGAAGCCAGGGGTCCGGTCCCATACATAAGGTTTGGGGCCATGAATACCGTATTCCTTGACGATGTCCCAAGCGATGGTCGCATCCTTGCCATGCACATGGAATACTTTATCCATCCATTTGCGCAGCTGCGGAAGCGGATCAATTAATGCGATCATCTGGTGGCAAGGCTCCCATTCCAATCCCAGATTATCTGCCGGAATGGCATTGAACATCTTCTCCCAGGCCGAAGGATTGTGAGCGATGTTCCACTCTCCGCTCTGCCAGTTTCCGCCCATAGCACAATTCTCAAAAGCAATTCGCAGGCCGCGATCTGCCGCTCTCTTCGCCAGTTCTCCGAACACCTCTGTAAACTTCGGGATGGACTCGTCAATGGACAAACCTGGCAATCGGCCGGTGAACCCGCCTATAATATCTGTACCAAATAAATGTGCATGATCAATCAGCCGCTCCCAGCTGGCCAACGTGTCGGCATTGTCGCCGCTGCCTGCGAGCGGATTGCCATAGATGCCCACAGAAGAGATGACAAAATCATGCTCAGCAGCTAACTCCCTCAGTCGTGCAGCCGTTTCTATCAAATCGGTTTCGCCGGTGGTCTGCCAAAAGTTCAGATTAAATGATTCAAATCCATGCCCCACAATTTGTGGAATGACCTTAACGGCTTCTCCACCACGTACAATCGTACCTATTCTCAGTGTATCTTGCATTTCGGTTCCACTCCAATAAAGGTTTATAGTGTGATCTTAACGAGGTTTAATCATCTTGCAGGAACCACGCTTGAGCAATACCGCATCATAGACAATATGCTGATGGTTTGACCGTCCGGAAATGAGGTCGAACAGAACACCTACACTGGATAAGGCCATTTCCGTACCCGGCTGGCTGATTGTATCCAGAGAAGGATGATAATATTCAGCCATCTCGATCCCGTCAAAGCCAATGATTGAAATGTCATCAGGGATAGATAACCCCGCGGTAAGCACCGCTTTGGCAGCACCGATGGCAATCGTGTCGGAAGCGGCAAATATAGCTGTAATTCCCTTGTTCTTGTTGAGCAGTCTTCGCGCAGCATTAAATCCCGAGCTGGGACTGTATTCACAATCCTCGACCAGCCCCGAATCGTAGGGCAGACCCTGCTCTTCGAGTGCTTTTTTGTAGCCCAAATACCGCCGGTTGCCCGTGGTTTCATCCAATAAAGGAGACTTGGCTAAAAAGCCGATATTCGTATGACCTAATGAGATCAAATAATTGGTAGCCTTATAGGCTTCCTTCGTTTCATTGATAATAACGCTGGAAAAAATAAGCGGGTTCACCTCCTGCGTTGAGGTGATCGTTGTCAGCACAAACGGAACCGTCAGCTGTTTGAACTT
Source organism: Paenibacillus sp. FSL L8-0333 (assembly GCF_037965665.1). Lineage (NCBI taxonomy): Bacteria > Bacillati > Bacillota > Bacilli > Caryophanales > Paenibacillaceae > Paenibacillus > Paenibacillus sp. FSL L8-0333. The sequence goes on along the minus strand of NZ_CP150186.1, from coordinate 973,672 downwards.
CTCTTCAGAATGATCATAGGTTCCACCCATGAAGATAATCCCGCACAGATTCTTCTCCTTCACCAGTTGAATAGCAGCATTGATTTCATCGGTCCCATCCTCTACTTGCTGGATAAGAAACGGGTAGCCCCGCAGATTGACCTGCCGTTCAATTTCTCTGATCATATTAGAGAAAAAAGGATTGGTAATCCCCTTGACCATAAGTGCAATGTTCTTAGATTGTGTAGTTTTCAAATTCCGCGCGTTGGAATTGGGAATATAATTGTATTCCTTAACCACACTCATCACTTTCTCACGTGTAGACTTGCTCACCGGTCCCTTGTTATTGATTACCCTGGAGACCGTCGAGATGCCCACACCGGAAATCCGCGCGATATCCTTGATATTTACATCCACTTTACTCCCCCATTTATGGGTAAAGGAGCTATATCGAATTATAGCTCCCTTACACCCCTTAACTTTCTTTAGTTGACAGGAACAAACGCAGCCAATTGCTTCTCTACTTCGGCAATGACCTTGTCAACTCCTGCTTTTTTCAGCTGATCGCGGTACTCTGCAACAGCTGCTTTTGGATCTTTGCTTGTTTTACCAAGCATCAATTGAATACCAAGCTGTGAATTCACGTTGGAAATCGAAGCAATTTCAGTTGTAACATTGGTTGGATCAAAGCTGAAGCCATTGTAAGGATCATCGATAGCCACTTTATCCCATTCTGCGAATAAGGAGTTACGGATTGGGTTTTCTGTATCCGTAGGAACTACGAATTTGTCATTACGAAGTGACCAAGCAGCGAAACCTCCGCCGTCCGTTTTATCATTGAAGCCTGCAGGCTGCTTTTTAACACCATTTTCCATCACATATTGTTTGCCTTCAATACCGTTTTGGATGAGGTTGTAGTAGCTTTCATCGGTCATGAACTTCTCGATCACCATCAGAGCGCGCTCTGGATTAGCTGAGTTCGTGCTGATTACAGTCGAGTTATCAACGCCCATTTTACGTTTGATCTTCTTATTAGCTTCCGCAAAAGTAAAGAAGTAAGGATCTGATTCCGGTTGTGCTTTCAAATCCGCACCGTATTGGCCGATCCAGTCCTGAGCATGAGTCAAATAGCCTGCGGAGTTGGCTGCTCTGAAGTTATCCTTGCTGCCAAGGGTTGCAGACAGCACATCTTTACTCCAGTAGCCTTTATCCGCCCATTCACGCATCTTCACAGCCCAATCTTCAAATTCCTGAGTGAAGGCTGGATGGAAGACGGTCTTGTAGTCCTCTGGACTTTTGGTCACAAGATTCAGCTCATTCAAGGATATACCAGGTGCGTTAAGCCACATCCCTGTAGTATCTACGAGCATTCTGAACATATTGGCCGCATCTTCTGCCTTGCCGTTAATTGGCGGGAAGGACTCATTAGCAACCACATTATCCATGTATTTAACCATATCATCAATGGAAGTGATTTTGTCCATTCCATATTTCTTCAGCAAGTCAGAACGGTAGGCATAACCGGCAGGTGTATATTCGCTATAAAGACTTGGTACACCATAAATTTTGCCTTTGTATTTTGTATTTTCCCACACACTTTCCGGAATTTCCGCCTTCAGCTTAGGAGCAACTTTATCCAGCATTTCTGTAAGGTCCACTAGAGCACCTTCACTAGCCAATGTGAAATAAGACACCGGAGCTCCGGGAGATGCATGCGACATATCAAATTCTTCGCCTGAAGCAAATAGCAGCGGGTACTTAGTAGCGATATCCGGCCAGTCAATATACTTCACTTCAATCGTAGCGTTTAGATCAGCTTTGAGCTTCTTGTTAATCTCAGCGAGGATTTCTTTATTTTTAACTCCTTCGCTGCCCCACAGGTAGTACACCAGCTTAGCTTCCTTGGAAGTATCCACTCCGCCTGCATTGGCTGAAGCCTCTGGAGCTTTCGTGGCTGCCGGATCATTACTCGGCTCATTGTTGTTCTTGGATGTGCAGGCTGTCAGTGCTCCAGTAAGCATGAGGACAGCAATTAAAGAAGACGCGATCTTTTTACCTTTCATTTAGGTAAGCCTCCCTTTTCTCTTCTATTTATGAAACTTTCATTTATAATAAACGCTCTTCGAAAAGAAGATTGCGTCCATTAACCCTTTACAGCCCCGATGGTGAGGCCTGTTACGAAATAACGCTGTACAAATGGATACAGGAGAATAATCGGTCCAGTGGCCAGCACAGCTGTAGCCATCTTGATGGATTGCGTCGGAAGATCAGCAGTATTGATGACCGCTCCCGAGTTGATTAGCGCTCCTAAGTTCGTCTGATTGACCATTCGCTGCAAAAAGTATTGGAGCGGATATTTCGTCGGACTGTCAATATACAACATCCCGTTATACCACTCATTCCAGAAGCCTAGTGCTGAGAAAAGCCCGATGGTAGCCAAGGATGGAACCGCCAGCGGAATAAATATCCGCCAATAGATGCGAAAGTCGCCAGCACCGTCAATGGTAGCGGATTCATATAAGGAATCCGGAATCGCCTTCATGAAATTACGCATCAGGAAGATGGACCATGCGCCAACTACACCTGGCAGAATCATAGCGAATAAGCTGTCCTTCATATGCAGGTGCTTCACCATCAGGATGTATGTCGGAATCAAGCCGCCACTGAATAGTGTTGTAAAGTAAATCAAGAAGGAAAAGAAGTTGCGGTACTTGAAATCCTTACGGTTGAGCACGAATCCGGCCATCGACATCATAAACAGTCCGAGTACCGTACCCACTACGGTAATGAAGATAGTTACCTGATAAGCATTCACCAGCTGAGTAGAGTTGTTGAATAGCATCTCGTAAGCTTTAAAGGAAAATGCCTTCGGCAGCAGCTTATAACCTTCACGAACAATTTCCTGCTCGTTCATGAACGATGAGGAGATCATCAACGCGAAGGGGAATAAACAGAATAGCGCAAAGATTGCGATACAGATATAACTGACTGCTTTTATGAGAATGCTTCCGGAATCCTGTTTGATGGTCGTATTTTCCATATTTATCACCCCTGTTTCGTGTCTAGTCTTAGAACAAAGCGCTGTCCGGTTCTACCTTACGTACAATAAAGTTAACCACAAGCACCAGAATCAGGCCGAATAAGGATTGGTAGAAGCCCACTGCGGCACCCATAGAGAAGTTGAATTGTCCCACCAGTGAACGGAAGACATAGGTATCGATGATATCTGTCTGCGGATACAGTACGGAGTTCGTACCGATCAGATTATAGAAAAGGTCAAAGGATCCCTTGAGAATTCCACCCATACCGAACAGTAGAAGCAGAATAAAGGTTGGCTTCAGAATCGGCAAGGTCATATAACGGATTCGCTGCCAGGTAGTCGCTCCATCCATATAAGCAGCCTCGTACAGATCATGATTAATTCCTGTGATCGTTGCCAGATAAACAATCATTCCATATCCGGTACCCGCCCAGATCTTGAAAGCCACAATAATATATTTCCAGATGCCCGGATCGGAATAGAACTCGTAACGGTCTAGCCCCATTCCAGTTAACATCGTATTGATAAACCCGGAATTGAAATTGAATATATTGTAGGCAAACACACCGACGATAACCATGGAGATGAAATTCGGTAACAGGATAACGGATTGTGATATTTTTTTGAACCACTTGCCTGAGATCTCAGACAACATAATGGCAAATACTATTTGAATGATATTACCTAGAGCTAGAAAGACGATATTATAGAGCAGCGTATTTTTGGTAATATTCCATAGATCCCCATTTTGAACCAGAAACTCAAAGTTCTTAAGGCCGATAAAGTTACTTCCAAAAATCCCCTTATTGAGCTTGTAATCTACAAATGCGACGTAAGCTCCAGGCATTACAGCATAGTGAAAGATAACGAAATATACGATTACAGGCAGCAACATTAGAAAAAGAACTTTGTTCTTAATGACTTCCCGAACAATGTTTCCACCCACAAGCTTCAGTCTCGCCAAAGTGCCCACCTCCAATTTGAAAGATGCATTCAGTCACATGCATAAATTACCTTCCTTTCTTGTCCAGCAGCCAGAATAAAAACAGTTTGCCCAACCTTCATAAAAAAGTGTATCGAGCGTTGTAGAAACGTTTCCAGTGTTTCTGTAAAACTCTCTGTGTGAGAAGCATACTCCCAAAATGTATGCGCTGTCAATTCATTTTATTTTTGAATTACAAGTACTAAAGTTACATTTTTCACGTAAAAAAATATAAATTAGCTGTTTTTCCAAAGGCGATTGACTTTTTTTGGTGTTCAGACTAATATCGAGGTGTATCGTTTGTGGAAACGTTTTTATACTTTTCTTTCATAGACATGTCAGTCTCCATATGTAACATCTTAATGATGCAATCCTCTTCTGATTTAATTCATGCCTCATCCCTGTATCCGAAGAGAGAAATGCTATGATTTTCACAACAATTGAACCTGATTATAGCTCAGGCCCATTCCGCATCTCGGAGCTGCGTGCCAGGAGAGTTAACGGTTCACTCCCATCCTTATCGCCTATATAACGTAAGCTTTGCAAATAAAAATCATGCTTACGCTGCCCGGCGGGGAACTACACATCTATTTAACAAACTAACTTTCGATGCGCTCACGAGGAAGGAGTTAACCATGACTAAAACGTTTATCCAAGATCTTGTGAACGATATGACCCTGGACGAAAAGCTGGCCCAATTAACCCAGCTAGGTCCTCACTATTGGGGTTTGGACGATACCGTGGATTTAACCGGACCATTTAAGGAACTGAACATTAAGCCGCAGGTAATGAAGAACATCGGAAGTGTTCTGAACGGTATTGGAGCTAGGAATGTTATCGAGCAGCAAACCCGACATTTGCAAACCAGCAGACAAAAGATTCCTCTGCTCTTCATGGCGGATGTCATTCACGGCTACCGGACCATCCTCCCGATTCCGCTGGCCATGGGCAGCAGCTTTGACCTTGAAGCCTGTGAAAGGTTTGCCGAAATCGCCGCCAAGGAAAGTGCGGCTGCCGGTATTCACGTTACCTTCTCGCCCATGACTGATCTCGTACGCGACCCGCGCTGGGGACGCGTCATGGAGACATCTGGTGAGGATCCCTATCTGAATGCCCGTGTCACCGAAAGTATGGTGCGGGGTTATCAGGGCAAAGACCTAAAAGAAAAAGGACGCATCGCTGCCTGTGTGAAGCATTTCGCTGGTTACGGTGCTCCCGAAGGCGGACGGGAATACAACACAGTGGATATGTCTTCCGGCGTATTGCGTGAGTTCTACCTGCCAGCCTATAAGGCTGCCGTAGATGCTGGAGTGGCCATGGTTATGGCCGCATTTAATACCATTGACCGTATCCCGGCAAGTGGTAATTCCGAGCTTCTTCGCGGGATTTTACGGGAAGAATGGGGCTTCAACGGCGTTACCATCGCCGATTTCAATTCCGTTAATGAGCTGATTCCCCATGGCGCCGCGATAGATGGCAGTGAGGCAGCGGAGAAAAGTCTGGCTGCTGGGCTGGATATTGAGATGATGTCCACTCACTATCTAAACCACGGCGCTGCTCTGGTCGAGGAAGGCAAGCTTGACATCGCCTTGATCGATGAAGCCGTCATCCGGGTGCTGGAGCTCAAGGATGCGCTCGGCCTGTTCGATAATCCATTCAAGGATGCAGATCCGCTGGTGGATGAGGCTCCGAAACCTAGCGCTGAGCATCTGCAGGCCGCACGGGAGCTTGGAGCTAGCTCAGTTGTGCTGCTCAAAAACGACAATGAAGCTCTGCCCCTTAAACGTGGCATGAAGATTGGTCTGGCTGGTCCTTTCGCCACCTCCATTCATGTGCTGGGCGGTTGGGCCGGGACAGAAAAAGATCCGGCTGTATCACTCTACACCGGCATTTTGCAAAAAACATCTGCCGAAGATATACTTACGGCCATGACTGGTGAGCTGGGAAGCATGCTTGAGGGTGTTTTTGATGTGGAGGATGAAATCGAGGACGCCTACCAGCAGCTGAAGGATTGTGATGTAATTCTCGCCGCTGTCGGTGAGAATCAGCAGGATACCGGGGAAGGCGGAAGTAAAGCCAATCTCCGCCTATCGGCCAATCAGGAGAAGCTGATCTGGCGTCTGAAGGATACCGGCAAAAAGATCGTCACCATTGTATTCAGCGGCAGACCACTGGAGCTGAAACCCGTTCTTGATGCCAGCGACGCTCTGCTGCAGGCTTGGTTTCTGGGTACAGAGTCAGGAAATTCGCTGGCCGATGTGCTGTTCGGAGATTATAATCCTTCCGGACGTTTATCGATGAGCTTCCCCTACTCGGTTGGGCAAATTCCTGTTTATTACAATGCTTATCAAACGGGACGTCCTTATGATCCTATGTATCCTAATGTGCGTTACGTTACCCGTTATCTGGACTGCCCGAATGACCCGTTGTTCTGTTTTGGTTATGGCCTGAGCTATTCCAAGTTTACTTACAACAGCTTCAATGTTGAAGCTGCGGATCGGGTGGTTGCCTCCATTGAAGTAGAGAATACTTCGGACATCGCCGGCAAGGAAACCGTTCAGCTCTATATCCACGACGTCAGCGCAAGTGTCGTGCGCCCGGTCAAGGAACTGAAAGGTTTCCAGCAGATTACACTCGCACCGCATGAGAAACAGGTGGTTTCCTTCGAAATCACCAGAGAAATGTTAATGTTCTACGGGAAAGATGATCAGTTGGTCTTCGAGCCTGGGGAATATGATATTATGATCGGTAGAAACTCTGGAGATCATTGCACTCAGCGGATCTGGATCGGCTGACCTGCGTATAGCTATGCTTCTAACGACGTCAGCCCTCAACGCCCTCTTGGCGCAATGAGTGGTTGGCGCCTCCACAGCTTGCTATTCAATATTCGATAGTGAGGGAGATACTTCTAATGAGACACAGTTTATCATTTCAGCAAAATGGCACTTTTAAAATCGTACAATTTACCGATCTGCACTGGATGGATGGAAGAGCTGAGGATCAGCTTACCGAAGCACTGATGGAACGCATTCTGGATGCGGAACAACCTGATCTTGTGGTTTTCACGGGAGATCTTATTTACACTGGTCCTGTATCACCGGGAAACAAGGCATGCGAGCACCCCGCACAAGCATTTCGTGAGGCTGTCGCTGCCGTGGAGAGATCCGGCATCCCTTGGACCTTTGTATTTGGCAACCATGACACAGAAACTCTGATTTCAAAGAGTGAACTGATGCAAATTGCCCTGGAACATCCCCACTGCCTGACCGAAGCCGGTCCAGAAGAGCTGGAAGGCTCGGGCAATTACACTCTTGAAATTAAAGATCAGGTAGACCACGCGGCCGCTATTTTGTATTTTCTAGACTCTGGCGGCTATTCCGAGTATGAGGATATCCCGGGCTACAATTGGGTTGGGCGGAATCAGATCAACTGGCTGACGGCTGAATCTGCGCGGCTGAATCCGAAGACTGCTGAGAACAGGCTGCCTGCCTTGGCTTTCTTCCATATTCCAATTCCCGAATATCGGGATGTCTGGTCTACACAAGTCTGTCATGGGCATAAGTTTGAGCGTGTATGCTCACCTGAGGTGAACTCGGGCTTATTCTCGGCTTTGTTGGAAATGGGTGATGTGCTTGGCACCTTCTGTGGACATGACCATATCAACGATTTTAGCGGCAACCTGTATGGCATACGTCTTTCTTATGGCCGTGCTACCGGCTACAATACTTATGGAAAAGAAGGCTTTATGCGGGGAGCACGCGTCATAGAACTGGTCAAAGGCAACCAAGACTTCAATACCTGGCTTCGTCTTGATGACGGATCTGTTATAAATGAACAGCCGATTCATATGCCTGAACCTGCTGCCGATTCAGGACATTAATCTTTTATAGGATTAAATTTAAATACTGATTAAATGAACCAGTGCGCAGATGTTGTGCTGGTTCATTTTTTTGTGCAAATATTAGCTTGTCTCCATATTCCCCATTACATCACTTTTTTTGTTAAAATAGAGAAGTCGACGTATTAAGCACTACAGCGTCAGTCATGGAAACGGAGGCAAGTACCTGTGGATTATATTATTCTGGACATCGAATTCAACGGCCGTAAGTTTGCCAGCGAGCACCCTATGGAGGTCATTGAGATTGGAGCCGTCCGGTTAGACTCTTCACTGCAGTATAAGGATGAATTTTCTTCCTTGATCAAACCTATATATTTCTCCACCCTGAATTCCTTTATTAAGAAAAAAACCGGTATCCCTCAAGAGGAAATCGACATTGCCGCCCGCTTCCCCAAAGTCATCACTGCTTTTAGAGAGTGGCTTGATCTAAGTACAGATGGAGTTCTACTGCTTACCTGGGGTGGCGAAGATATGAAGCGAATCATTCAGGATGTGCGCATGCACAAGATGGACGAATCCTACTGGATGTCCGCTACGTATTTCGATTTGCTCAAAGGAGTTCTACGTGCGCGTGGTCTTAGCAATGATGTCAGCGTGGAAAGCGCGATGGCATTGTTTGAGCTTGAGCCTACTGGATCTGCACACCGGGCGCTGGATGATGCACGGATGACGTCAGAGATCTTCCGCGCCGTGTTTAAGGATCTGGATTTTGAACGTTCACAGCATTACGTAGATACCTTTTCCAATGCCAAAGAACGCAAAACAGTTAAGGTAGCCATTAAGGCAATGACCTCACAAAAAATTGTACCTACCTGGGACCTTGTCGTTGAACACTACTTCTCAGACAAAGCAACCCTTGCGGACCCTCGCAAGCTGGAGGAATTGCACAATTATTTCACAGCACAAATGGGCCATAAATAAATTCAGGCAGCAGCAAAGCTCAACATTATAGACTTATTCATAGCAGCGGCAGACTTCCCCATGATCATTCAGAGGGTAGCTGCCGCTGTTTTGGATATGCTAAAAAAACCATTTGACCTTCACGTTACGTAAAGGTGTACATTTGAATTGTAGGAGGTGATACTACGGAATACACAGTGCAGAAGCTCGCAGAGTTAGCTGGAATCAGCACACGGACCCTGCGCTACTACGATGAGTTTGGCATTCTTAAGCCGGCGAGAATCAACTCTTCAGGGTATCGTATCTATGGCCGTACCGAAGTAGATCTACTACAGCAAATTTTGTTTTATCGGGAGCTTGGCTTAAGTCTGGAACGTATCAAGGCTATTATGACAGAGCCCTCATTCGACGGAGCCAAAGCACTGCGGGAGCATCATGACAAGCTACTGGAAAAAAGACAGCAATTAGATCTATTAATCGCTAACGTCGAAAAGACGCTGGCTCAAAAAGAAGGGAGAATTACCATGAGTGATACTGAAAAATTCGAAGGCTTTAAGCAAAAGCTGGTAGATGATAACGAAAAGAAATATGGCCAAGAAATAAGGGAGAAATACGGAGATGACACCATTAATCAATCCAACCAAAAGCTTAAAGGGATGACAGAAGAACAATATGCAGCTATACAACAGCTTGAGGAAGAGATGTTCGAAACGCTCTTGCAAGCGATGGAGCATGGGGATCCTGCCAGTATATTGGCGCAAAAAAGTGCTGACCTACACCGTGAGTGGCTCTCCTTCTACTGGAATTCCTATTCCAAAGAAGCTCATGCTGGTGTTGCACAATTGTATGTTGATGATGAACGTTTTACCGAATACTATGACAAGCGCCACCCTGGACTCGCTGCGTTTCTAAGAGATGCCGTACATGTATATACGGGAAAAAATGCGTAAGCGCACCAACAATACTTTAAAATAGAAAAAGGCATCCGGATATTCCGGACGCCTTTTTTTGCGGCAATATCAACAGCAGAAATCACAGACTGCGGTGCAGCAGTGACAATGTATTCCGAAGCTCAACCACAGCTACCTGTCCAGGTGCAGAAGGTTTATCTGCAGCTCCGAAGGTAAGCGCTGAACCGAAAATTTCACCAGCTAAACGGCTGATCACCCCGGCTCCCGCCATAGACATCGTTATAATTGGGCGGTCTGCATATTTTTCCTTCATGATGTGTGTAGCTTCCAGCAAAGTTAGCACATCGCCTGCATCTCGGGGCATAACGGCAATTTTGGGCAAATCCCCGCCAAGCTCCTGCGCCTTGCATAACCGCGAGATGATCTCCTCTTTAGGAGGTGTTCCCTGAAAATCATGATTTGAAATAATGACAGATACATTATGAGTATGAGCAGCTTCGACCAATAGCTTTACATCCTGCTCATCATTAAATAATTCAACATCTATTATATCTACTAGACCGCTCTCGGCAGCAGCTTTATTCAGTGCTGTGTAATATTCCGTGCTGACTTGCTTCTCTCCGCCTTCTTTTGCACTCCGAAAAGTAAAAATCAGCGGCAGATCTGGAATCACAGAACAGATTTCGCTTAGTGCGTTCTTAACAGAAGCAACGTCTTCCACTTCAGCAAAAAAATCCGTCCGCCACTCCACCAAATCAGGTTGCAGTACTTTCAGCGCTTCAGCTTCCTGCTTCAGCTCAGACAAGGTCGCTCCAATTAGCGGAACACATATCTTAGGGATTCCTTCGCCGATGATCACATTTTTAACGGTTACTGTTCTGCTCATTATTTAAGCTCCTTATCCTATCTCATCTAGTATAGATCTTGAGTATCCTGTACTGTCTATTCTACAGCGATTTACGATTTAGAAACTGCTCGACCTCGGACAACTGCGGCAATGAAGGGATCGCCCCTTCTTTCCCTACAGCCAATGCACCTACAGCATTAGCGAAGCTCACGGCTTCCTCCAAGGTCTTTCCTAAGACTAACTGCTGGGCTAATGCGCCATTAAATGAGTCTCCGGCAGCAACTGTATCTACCGCCTTTACCGGGAAGCCTGGAACAGCCTTGGCTCCTTCAGCATTCACAATCAGAGCGCCTTTTGAGCCCAAGGTTACGATAACGTTCTGTACTCCTTTTTGCAGCAAAATACGGGCTGCCTGCTCAGCAGTCTCTGCGCTATCCACAGTCATTCCGGACAAAATCCCGGCTTCTGTCTCATTAGGTGTCAGGTAAGATACCTGAGCCAGCATCTCATCCTTTAGCACTCTAGCTGGTGCAGGATTAAGGATCACCGGAATCCTCTTACGATGGGCAATCGCAATCGCCTGCTCACTCATCGCCAGATCCATTTCAAGCTGCAGCACAATGATCTTAGCCTGGCTAATCACAGCCTCCAATGCCTGAATATCCTCTACCGTAAGCTCAATATTCGCTCCAGGTACCACGATAATCCGATTTTCTCCATCTTCTTCAATAACGATCGAAGCGACTCCTGTTGCCTGATGTTCACTTACAGAAATATGCTCTATATGAATGCCTTCATTCCTGATAATCTCCAGCATTTCGCTACCAAAGGTATCTTTTCCAACTCTTCCGATCATACTAACCTCTGCACCCAGACGTGCTGCGGCAACGGCCTGATTTGCCCCTTTTCCGCCAGGAGATAGAGCAAAGGCTTGTCCAATTAGGGTTTCTCCAGCATCCGGTGACCGGTTTGTACGTACTACCATGTCCATATTCAAGCTTCCAATCACAACTATATCCAACTTAGACACCACCATTAATTATTTCTTCAATCTCTTTATCTTAGGGGCTTCTGTCCACTTTATCAATCAATTCCGCTCAATTGGATTCAAAATGGTGGTTTTCACCAAATTGACGTTATGCTTTTATTCATCGAGTGTGCTAGAATAGTGGTGCAATCGCTTCCACAATGATTGCTGCACTATTTTGAGCAAACGTTTGCACCTGAGATAATGCCCGCAGCTTCACTGCAATTCAATCTAATCCGTGATTAGGAGGCTTATCAAGTGAACGAACAAAAATTACCGTCAGTCGCTTATTTTAGTATGGAGTACGGGCTGCATTCCGATTTCAAAATGTATGCCGGAGGTCTGGGCATTCTTGCCGGAGACTACATTAAGGGTGCAAAAGATATCAACGCCCCTATCATCCCTATTGGGCTGAAGTGGAAACAAGGTTACACGGACCAAAAGATTGATGCAAACGGCAATCCGTACGACTCCTATCACAATTATGTTTATGAGTTTCTTGAAGATACAGGGGTTAAGGTAACTGTTAAAGTCCGAAAAACCGATGTGGTATGCAAAGTATGGAAAACTGATTATTTTGGCAACAGCACATTGTATTTACTGGATACAGATATACCCGAGAATAATGATGCCTGGATCACAGGCCAATTGTATGGTTGGTTCGGCGAAGAACGGATCGCACAAGAGATCGTGCTTGGGATTGGTGGAGTCAAGGCTATGCGTGCGCTGCAAATCCCTATTGATGTCTATCACTTCAATGAGGGTCATGCGGCTCTAGCGGCTATCGAGCTAATCCGTGAAAAAATGTCCGGAGGCCATACCTTCGAAGAAGCTTGGAAAGCGACTCGCGAAGAAGTAGTATTCACTACCCACACACCAATCAAAGAAGGCAACGAAACCCATCCTCTCGACCGACTTGAGTATATGAGTGCGTTCAACGGCTTAACCCGTGACCAGATGGAACGGATCGGCGGCGAGCCATTTAATATGACGGTTGCAGGTCTAAGGCTGTCACGTATTTCCAACGCAGTAGCCCAGCTACACGCCGATACGGCTAATAAAATGTGGAAGGAAGTAGCCGGAAGATCAGAAATTATAGGCATTACTAATGCCATCCATACTCCTACCTGGGTAGATGAAAGAATGACGCAAGCCTACGAACAAGATGGCGACTTATGGGCAGTGCATAAAGAGATCAAGGGAGAACTGATCCAGTTCATCAAAGAACGTTCCGGCATTAGCTTAAATGCTGACAATCTACTCATTGGCTTCTCACGCAGAGCAGCTCCATATAAACGAAGCGACCTGATCTTCTCGCAGCCAGAAATTATCGAACCTTATCTGGAGTCTGGAAAGATACAAATTGTATTTTCCGGCAAAGCGCACCCACTCGATGATAACGGTAAAAAAATCGTCAGCAACCTAGTAGCGATGATGAAAAAGTATCCAAAGAGTGTGGTATTCCTCGAGAATTACGATATGACGATTGGCGCCCAGCTGACGCGCGGTGCTGATATTTGGCTCAACAATCCACGCAGACCACTGGAAGCCAGCGGCACCTCCGGGATGAAAGCAGCAATGAACGGTGTATTGAACTGTTCTATTCTGGATGGCTGGTGGCCGGAAGCCTGCATCGATGGTGAGAATGGCTGGCAGATTGGAGACGGCTTCGAAACTACAGACTTTGAGGTGCTGGATAAGCATGATAGTGATGCACTGTACGACACCTTATTGAAACGTGTGCTCCCAACCTTTTACGAGAATCGTAAACAATGGGTACAAATGATGAAAAAGAGTATCGAAACCACCCGTACGGAGTTTGCCACCAAAAGAATGCTAGATGAATATTACAACAGAATGTACATTAAAGCCTAAGTACAAGAACCGAATATCTTCTATATCAAAAAATGCAGCGCACCCCTCCAGTGATGGTAGGGATGCGCTGTTTCTTTTTTAATTCTGCTAAGCAATTAATCACTTTGTCTATCATATATATCTGAATGTGCCAACGATGTAATGACGATTCCCACATATTGTAATGTGTCAATTATTTAAAAAGTGTTGCAATTTCTTTAAAAAACATTAATATAGAACTTATACTAAATCTAAAATCAAATCTCATGAGGTGATTCTATTAATGAGCTCCAATAATAATAATCTTACAACCAGCTGGGGTGCTCCAGTAGGCGACAATCAGAATTCAATGACAGCCGGTGACCGCGGTCCCACTTTGCTGCAAGATGTCCATCTGCTTGAGAAATTAGCCCACTTTAACAGAGAACGTGTTCCTGAACGTGTCGTTCATGCTAAAGGTGCTGGCGCTCACGGGTATTTTGAAGTTACAAAAGATCTGACCCAATACACAAAAGCTAACTTTTTGTCTGAAGTAGGCAAACGTACACCGTTGTTCATTCGTTTTTCTACTGTAGCTGGTGAATTAGGTTCTGCTGATACCGTACGCGACCCTCGTGGTTTTGCCGTGAAGTTCTATACTGAAGAAGGAAACTATGATCTCGTAGGTAACAATACGCCTGTATTCTTCGTTCGTGATGCGATTAAATTCCCGGACTTTATTCATACACAGAAACGTGATCCACAGACACATCTGAAGAACCCGAATGCTGTATGGGACTTCTGGTCTTTATCGCCTGAATCTCTGCATCAGGTAACGATTTTGATGTCGGATCGCGGAATTCCAGCTACGCTGAGACATATGCATGGGTTTGGTAGCCATACCTTCAAGTGGGTAAATGCCGAGGGTAATACAGTCTGGGTGAAATACCATTTCAAAACAGAACAAGGCATTAAGAATCTAGATGCAGACCTTGCTTCCAAAATCGCTGGGGAAAACCCGGATTATCATACAGAAGACTTGTTCAATGCTATTGATAAAGGAGATTTCCCTGCTTGGAAGCTCTACGTGCAAATTATGCCGATCGAGGATGCGAAGACTTACCGTTTTGATCCATTTGATGTAACAAAGGTCTGGTCACAAAAAGATTATCCGTTAATCGAGGTTGGCCGTATGGTATTGGATCGCAATCCGGAGAACTACTTCGCTGAAGTAGAACAAGTCACATTCTCTCCCGGCTCTTTCGTTCCTGGTATTGAAGCTTCGCCGGATAAATTGCTACAAGGCCGTCTGTTCGCGTATGGTGATGCACACCGCCACCGGGTTGGCCCTAACCACAACAGCCTGCCTATCAACCGTCCAAAAGTAGAAGTGAAGAACTATCAACGTGATGGTGGCATGGCCTTGGGCAACAATGGCGGTTCCGGAGCCTATTACGAGCCTAACAGCTTAGGGGGACCAAAAGAATCACCGCAGCATAAAACATCGCCGTTCGAAGTCTCCGGATATGCGGATAGTGTCGCCTACAATAGTGACGATCACTATACACAACCAGGTGACTTGTACCGTCTAATGTCTGAAGAAGAACGTACCCGTCTAGTTCAAAACATCGTTGGCGCTATGACTCCTGTTGAAAGTAACGATATCAAACGTCGCCAGATTGAACATTTCTTTAAGGCTGATCCAGACTTGGGACAGCGTATCGCATCCGGTTTGGGTCTATCCGTACCAGACGGAATGTAAGACTGTAAATGCACTTATAAACTAAAGAGGACCTTTGCCCGTAGATGGGAAAGGTCCTCTTTTTACTAATTAGCTGAAAACATAATAAATGATGACAATCACAACGCACAGCGTAGAGACAATGGATAGACATGAAAAAAACGTGTTCCAGTTATTGCCTTTCATTTGTCTTATACACGACCAGTATAGTGGTTCTTTGGTGCTCTGCCCCATCACGTGATGATTTAACTACCGAACCGTAACAGATATTCACAATCTGTTCCTCCCGTAGTCCTGCCAGGAACTCATTAGCTTTATTCTCTGCATAAGAATTATCAGCATCTACAAACTCTTTAACTTGAATCATCCTGATCTCCTCCTTTAATAAATTAAGTAGTTATTTTATAGTTCTGGAATCTATATGTGAACTCAACGAAATGTACATGGCGTATCACTCCCCAGGTAACAATTAATGTAAAAATATCTTCAAAATACAGTATAGGCATTTCGCAGTTTTCTACGAAATGCCTATGCATCAGCCTATCATAGCACCCAAGTATGTAATAGTCAAAGGTTTTCATTACAATATTTAGAAGGTTTTAATTCCCCTTTTAAAATGGATTGGATTTACAAATAGAAGCTGGTATACTGATCAGAAGGTCTCCATTGGGGGGCCTCTATTTGTATAGGAGGGATTTTAAGATGGCAACACACCATAACAAGTTTACAAGGAATGTGTTACTTAGAGGGGGTGAAATCTACTATGAACCATAGTCTTATCTATGAAGGCTCACGGACACAGCTGCTTCAGCAGCTTATTTATTTTGATGAGGAAAAAATCGCATTTCTAAATCAATACTTTCCGGTACGAAGCAAGGATAGAAGCAATGCTGAAACGCTGTTGTCCCGTTATTGCTCTGAGCTGGAACAATTACTAACTGAGTTTAATGGTGAAGATTTAAATTCTCAGGTCTTTATCGGAAGCCAGTTGCAGCTTCGTTACTTGGACGATAATACTACAGATATCTATACCATCGTATTTCCTAACCAAGCAGAACCTAACGATAACAAGATTTCTATGTTGTCACCTATAGGCATGCAGTTGCTGCTGGCTGAGCTCGGCAGTACTTGTCAGCTAGCGATTCCTTCAGGTCAACTAGAGGTGAAGATCGAAAGTATTAAGTTCGTGAATAATGGTGAGGTAGGCGTTCTTATATAAGGACGATCCCTTATAAACCCACTACAGCAGCGTCCCTTTCCTATATTAAGGAGGGGGGCGTTTCTATTATTTAAGTCTCCGTAAGATATGTCCAATCAAAAAAACACCCGCCTAATACCGGCAGGTGTTTCTCATTATAAGCGGGTGATGGGAATCGAACCCACGCTATCAGCTTGGAAGGCTGAAGTTCTACCATTGAACTACACCCGCAAAGGTATAAAATCGGGATGACACGATTTGAACATGCGACCCCCTGGTCCCAAACCAGGTGCTCTACCAAGCTGAGCTACATCCCGTTAACAATACTATAACTGCTTAGTAATAAAAATGGCGCGCCCTGAGAGATTCGAACTCCCGGCCTTTTGATTCGTAGTCAAACGCTCTATCCAGCTGAGCTAAGGGCGCAAAATCTATATGGAGCGGACGACGGGAATCGAACCCGCGACCCTCGCCTTGGCAAGGCGATGCTCTACCGCTGAGCCACGTCCGCAAAAACATGGTGCGCGTGAAGGGACTCGAACCCCCACGTCGTGAAACGCCAGATCCTAAGTCTGGTGCGTCTGCCAATTCCGCCACACGCGCACACTTTAAAGAAAATGGTGAGCCATGAAGGACTCGAACCTTCGACACCCTGATTAAAAGTCAGGTGCTCTACCAACTGAGCTAATGGCTCTCATAAATGGCTGGGGATATAGGATTTGAACCTATGCATGACGGAGTCAAAGTCCGTTGCCTTACCGCTTGGCTAATCCCCAATAATAATTAACTAAATGGCGGAACCGACGGGATTCGAACCCGCGATCTCCTGCGTGACAGGCAGGCATGTTAGGCCAACTACACCACGGTTCCATAGACATAATGCATAAGTGTAAATTGGTTGCGGGGGCAGGATTTGAACCTGCGGCCTTCGGGTTATGAGCCCGACGAGCTACCGGGCTGCTCCACCCCGCGTCATTAATAAGTATATACTATTCATTTTCACCATACCAGCTTATCCCTAAACATAATGTATAAGAGTAAATTGGTTGCGGGGGCAGGACTTGAACCTGCGACCTTCGGGTTATGAGCCCGACGAGCTACCGGGCTGCTCCACCCCGCGTCAGTGAGAATATTATGGTGGAGGCTGAGGGGATCGAACCCCCGACCCTCTGCTTGTAAGGCAGATGCTCTCCCAGCTGAGCTAAGCCTCCATGATATGACCCGTATGGGATTCGAACCCATGTTACCTCCGTGAAAGGGAGGTGTCTTAACCCCTTGACCAACGGGCCATGCTAATAATTTTTATGGCGGAGAGAGAGGGATTCGAACCCTCGAGACGCTTGTGGCGCCTACACGATTTCCAATCGTGCTCCTTCGGCCAAACTCGGACACCTCTCCATAAATGGCTCCCCGAACAGGACTCGAACCTGTGACAACTCGATTAACAGTCGAGTGCTCTACCAACTGAGCTATCAGGGAATATGGTGGGCCTTAGTGGACTCGAACCACCGACCTCACCCTTATCAGGGGTGCGCTCTAACCAGCTGAGCTAAAGGCCCTTCTAAGACATATTAATATTAAGGGCAAAAAAAATACCACGGGTAATGTGGTTGTCCGCTTGGCGGCGTCCTACTCTCCCAGGACCCTTCGGTCCAAGTACCATCGGCGCTGGAGGGCTTAACGGTCGTGTTCGGGATGGGTACGTGTGGAACCCCTCCGCTATCGCCACCAAACGGGCATTTACAGCGTAAATGCTCAGGCTTAATCGCCTGAAAACTGAATCCGAAACGAATCTGCATTCTAAGTATAGGATAAGCCCTCGACCGATTAGTATTGGTCAGCTCCATGCATTGCTGCACTTCCACCTCCAACCTATCTACCTCGTCGTCTTCAAGGGGTCTTACTAATTGGGAAATCTCATCTTGAGGGGGGCTTCACGCTTAGATGCTTTCAGCGCTTATCCCGTCCGTACGTAGCTACCCAGCCATGCTCCTGGCGGAACAACTGGTGCACCAGCGGTACGTCCATCCCGGTCCTCTCGTACTAAGGACAGCTCCTCTCAAATTTCCTGCGCCCACGACAGATAGGGACCGAACTGTCTCACGACGTTCTGAACCCAGCTCGCGTACCGCTTTAATGGGCGAACAGCCCAACCCTTGGGACCTACTTCAGCCCCAGGATGCGATGAGCCGACATCGAGGTGCCAAACCTCCCCGTCGATGTGGACTCTTGGGGGAGATAAGCCTGTTATCCCCAGGGTAGCTTTTATCCGTTGAGCGATGGCCCTTCCATGCGGTACCACCGGATCACTAAGTCCGACTTTCGTCCCTGCTCGACTTGTAGGTCTCGCAGTCAAGCTCCCTTATGCCTTTGCACTCTGCGAATGATTTCCAACCATTCTGAGGGAACCTTGGAACGCCTCCGTTACTCTTTAGGAGGCGACCGCCCCAGTCAAACTGCCCGCCTGACACGGTCCCCGTACCCGATTAGGGTACTAGGTTAGAACCTAGATACGATCAGGGTGGTATCCCAACGGCGCCTCCACCGAAGCTTGCGCTCCGATTTCTACGGCTCCCACCTATCCTGTACAGATCGTACCCAAATTCAATATCAAGCTGCAGTAAAGCTCCATGGGGTCTTTCCGTCTTGTCGCGGGTAACCTGCATCTTCACAGGTATTAAAATTTCACCGGATCTCTCGTTGAGACAGCGCCCAAGTCGTTACGCCATTCGTGCGGGTCAGAATTTACCTGACAAGGAATTTCGCTACCTTAGGACCGTTATAGTTACGGCCGCCGTTTACTGGGGCTTCGGTTCATAGCTTCGGGTTACCCCTAACCACTCCCCTTAACCTTCCAGCACCGGGCAGGCGTCAGCCCGTATACTTCGCCTTGCGGCTTCGCACAGACCTGTGTTTTTGCTAAACAGTCGCTTGGGCCTTTTCACTGCGGCCCCCTCGTGCTATTCACACTACCGGGGCACCCCTTCTCCCGAAGTTACGGGGTCATTTTGCCGAGTTCCTTAACGAGAGTTCTTCCGCGCGCCTTAGAATTCTCTTCTCGCCTACCTGTGTCGGTTTGCGGTACGGGCACCTTCTCCTGGCTAGAGGCTTTTCTTGGCAGTGTGAGATCATGACCTTCGCTACTACAATTTTCGCTCCCCATCACAGCCCAGCCTTAATGATGTGCGGATTTGCCTACACATCAGCCTCACTGCTTAGACGGACATCCATCAGTCCGCGTCACTACCCTCCTGCGTCACCCCATCGCTCATAGCGGATTACGGTGGTACAGTAATTTCAAACTGTTGTCCTTCGACTACGCCTTTCGGCCTCGCCTTAGGTCCCGACTTACCCTGAGCGGACGAGCCTTCCTCAGGAAACCTTGGGCTTTCGGCGGATCAGATTCTCACTGATCTTTTCGTTACTCATACCGGCATTCTCACTTGTGTAGTGTCCAGCGCTCTTTTCAGTACACCTTCAACCCCTACACAACGCTCCCCTACCCCAGATACATACGTATCTAGCCATAGCTTCGGTGGTGTGTTTAGCCCCGTTACATTTTCGGCGCAGAGTCACTCGACCAGTGAGCTATTACGCACTCTTTCAATGGTGGCTGCTTCTAAGCCAACATCCTGGTTGTCTGTGCAACTCCACATCCTTTCCCACTTAACACACACTTGGGGACCTTAGCTGATGGTCTGGGCTGTTTCCCTTTTGACAATGGATCTTAGCACTCACTGTCTGACTCCCGGCAATAAGTATATGGCATTCGGAGTTTGACTGAGCTTGGTAATCCTTGCGGACCCCGCACCCAATCAGTGCTCTACCTCCACTACTCTTATACCGAGGCTAGCCCTAAAGCTATTTCGGGGAGAACCAGCTATCTCCGAGTTCGATTGGAATTTCTCCGCTACCCCCACCTCATCCCCGCACTTTTCAACGTACGTGGGTTCGGGCCTCCAGTGCGTGTTACCGCACCTTCACCCTGGACAGGGGTAGATCACACGGTTTCGGGTCTACGTCCACATACTCAATCGCCCTATTCAGACTCGCTTTCGCTGCGGCTCCACCTTCTCGGCTTAACCTTGCATGTTAAACGTAACTCGCCGGTTCATTCTACAAAAGGCACGCCATCACCCATAGATCGGGCTCTGACTTTTTGTAAGCACACGGTTTCAGGTTCTATTTCACTCCCCTTCCGGGGTGCTTTTCACCTTTCCCTCACGGTACTGTTTCACTATCGGTCGCCAGGTAGTATTTAGCCTTAGCAGATGGTCCTGCTGGATTCATACGGGGTTTCACGTGCCCCGCACTACTCGGGATCCGTCTCGGAGAGAACACAGTTTAGGTTACAGGGCTTTTACCTCTATCGCGGGCCTTTCCAGACCTCTTCACCTACCATATTCCTTTGTAACTCCATGTGAGACGTCCCACAACCCCTAAGAGCAAGCTCTTAGGTTTAGGCTGTTCCGCGTTCGCTCGCCGCTACTGACGGAATCACTATTGTTTTCTCTTCCTCAGGGTACTTAGATGTTTCAGTTCCCCTGGTCTGCCTCTACACACCCTATGTATTCAGGTATGAGTAACTGCGAATTACCACAGCTGGGTTTCCCCATTCGGACACCCCCGGATCAAAGCTTGCTTACAGCTCCCCGAGGCAGTTTCGTTGTTCGCCACGTCCTTCGTCGGCTCCTGGCGCCTAGGCATCCTCCGTGTGCTCTTATTAGCTTAACCTTGATTCTTCCGAAGAAAAATCTCACTAATAACATTTACTTGTTTGCACAAGTTGCTAAAAGATGTTCTAAAACGCAAATTCGTTTCGGTATCCAGTTTTCAAGGATCAAGTCTTACTTGAGAGCTTAAACTCTCAAAACTGAGCAACGAGTGAGTAACAGGCCTAAACCTGAGTTTTGGAAGCTTAGCTTCCGATTTGAATGTCCTCATTGCAGAGAACGATTCTCCATAGAAAGGAGGTGATCCAGCCGCACCTTCCGATACGGCTACCTTGTTACGACTTCACCCCAATCATCTACCCCACCTTCGGCGGCTGGCTCCCTTGCGGGTTACCCCACCGACTTCGGGTGTTGTAAACTCTCGTGGTGTGACGGGCGGTGTGTACAAGACCCGGGAACGTATTCACCGCGGCATGCTGATCCGCGATTACTAGCAATTCCGACTTCATGCAGGCGAGTTGCAGCCTGCAATCCGAACTGAGACCGGCTTTGATGGGATTGGCTCCACCTCGCGGCTTCGCTTCCCGTTGTACCGGCCATTGTAGTACGTGTGTAGCCCAGGTCATAAGGGGCATGATGATTTGACGTCATCCCCACCTTCCTCCGGTTTGTCACCGGCAGTCACTCTAGAGTGCCCAGCATTACCTGCTGGCAACTAAAGTTAAGGGTTGCGCTCGTTGCGGGACTTAACCCAACATCTCACGACACGAGCTGACGACAACCATGCACCACCTGTCTCCTCTGTCCCGAAGGCCGCTGCTATCTCTAGCAGATTCAGAGGGATGTCAAGACCTGGTAAGGTTCTTCGCGTTGCTTCGAATTAAACCACATACTCCACTGCTTGTGCGGGTCCCCGTCAATTCCTTTGAGTTTCAGTCTTGCGACCGTACTCCCCAGGCGGAGTGCTTACTGTGTTAACTTCGGCACCAAGGGTATCGAAACCCCTAACACCTAGCACTCATCGTTTACGGCGTGGACTACCAGGGTATCTAATCCTGTTTGCTCCCCACGCTTTCGCGCCTCAGCGTCAGTTACAGCCCAGAAAGTCGCCTTCGCCACTGGTGTTCCTCCACATATCTACGCATTTCACCGCTACACGTGGAATTCCACTTTCCTCTTCTGTACTCAAGCCACCCAGTTTCCAGTGCGACCTCAGGTTGAGCCCAAGGTTTAAACACCAGACTTAAATAGCCGCCTGCGCGCGCTTTACGCCCAATAATTCCGGACAACGCTTGCCCCCTACGTATTACCGCGGCTGCTGGCACGTAGTTAGCCGGGGCTTTCTTCTCAGGTACCGTCACTCCGATAGCAGTTACTCTACCGGACGTTCTTCCCTGGCAACAGAGCTTTACGATCCGAAAACCTTCATCACTCACGCGGCGTTGCTCCGTCAGGCTTTCGCCCATTGCGGAAGATTCCCTACTGCTGCCTCCCGTAGGAGTCTGGGCCGTGTCTCAGTCCCAGTGTGGCCGTTCACCCTCTCAGGTCGGCTACGCATCGTCGCCTTGGTGGGCCGTTACCCCACCAACTAGCTAATGCGCCGCAGGCCCATCCCTCAGTGACAGATTGCTCCGTCTTTCATTCTTCTCTCAGGAGAAAAAAGAAATTATCCGGTATTAGCTACCGTTTCCGGTAGTTATCCCAGTCTGAAGGGCAGGTTGCCTACGTGTTACTCACCCGTCCGCCGCTAAGTTACTTTGAAAGCAAGCTTTCAAAGTAACTCCGCTCGACTTGCATGTATTAGGCACGCCGCCAGCGTTCGTCCTGAGCCAGGATCAAACTCTCCAATTAGTATTGAAAAGAGCGATATGCTCATTTTGAAACATCTGACGAGAAAATTAATTCTCTAATTTTGGATTTCACTTACGTGATTTCCTACTCACTCGTTGTTCAGTTTTCAAAGATCAAGTTCTCGTTGGCGCCGTTTAATGTCTCAGCAGCAACTCTTATACTATATCATGTTCGGCTATTTAATGTCAAGCTCTTTTTTCAACTTCTTTTTCGAGCTCGGCATGTGTATTTCTTGGCCGGACTTAGAATATATCATGTATAGAGATTCATTGCAAGCTTTATTTTAAAAAACTAAACACATACTTTTCCCCAATTGTATCGCAACCGCATTCCCCTTTTCCGCGTCTATCTATTCAACATCAAAGTCCCTTCATACATAGGTATCAACTCCATTATTTTTTGGCAAAGAGGTGATTCATATAAAGACCTTGCATGATCTCTAGCTTCCCTCTAAAAGGAGGTTGGAGAATCAATGAGCAGAAGTGTGAAAAAGCAACCCGTGTGCAGCGACCAACAGAAACACGGTTCCTCATGGGCTAAAAAGCAAGCCAATAAAGCCGTCCGCCGCTCCCCTGGCGACATCCCTAAAGGGAAATGGTATCAGAAACTGTATAACAGCTGGAACATTTGCGACTACAGCTTTTACCAAACTAAACAGCAGGCGATTCATGAATGGGAGACAAACAACTGGATCCAGATGAGATTTCCCTCCCGCCAAGAGGCCATTCAAGATTGGCACAAGTCTTATAGAAGAAAGTAAATCAAAAGATGCCCCGGCAGGGAAGCGCCGGGGCATCTTTTTACCTAGAAGCTTAATTTCGCACCTACAGTTACAATCTCAGATGGACCTATCTCTAAGTGGTGAACCGAAGACGTTGCTCCTTGTAAAGCAGGGTTAAGCTGCTCTAAGATATTGCTTTTAAATAAATACTCTTGAGGACTGTTCACTTTCAGTTGCAGTTGTGTCTGCTGAGCGGACATATTGTACCAACGCAAAAACAAGTCGCCTGAAGTTCCGTTCATTTTCATGGATGAGAAGGCCATGTTGTCTCCTTCCCAAACCAATGGGGTATATCCAGAGTTCAACTTCCCGCTATGCAGACCGGTCTGACATACCGTCCAAGGGATCTGGAATTGATAGGCCTCTGTAAATGCCCGCTGTTCACTTCCCTCACCAGAATGAGGAATCAGCTCCAGTTGTGCTGTATATTCACCCAGGCACTGAGCTTCCGGAGTTGGGAACCAGCCCCAATCCCCCAATTCCCCTACGCTGCGTAGCAGGGTGACGGCAATAGTATTGCGTCCATCCCGCAGAACCTCATATTCGTTCAATCCCTGGTTGGCTACCGTAAGTCCTACATCGCCATTGCTGACATCTACAAAGGATTGCTGATGTTGAGTATTGCTCGGATTTACCCATTCCGGTGCCGGATTATTGTCCCGCATAGCCACTTCGAACATAGAATCCACACGATGCACATCGGTAGACAAATCGGTCGGGAACAGCATTCGCACCCGGTGATCCTTGGCTTTGTTATTAATTGTGGATTCAATATGCACGCCTTTGCCTTCCCGCTCCAGCGATACGACGGTACGAAGCTTCAAAACCACCGTATTTACGCTCCGCTGCGCTTTACGCTCAGGATAATACACAAGTGCACGCTGTTCCGCCTCCAAGGTGTCATCCGCCGAAGCCGGAATCTCCCAATCTATTTGGATCTCAATGGCCGCACGGAAGGGAGAGTCTTCAATCACCTTAATGACTGCAGGCTGGCCTTTGGTCGTCAGCGCTTGTTCACCTTCTGGCTGCTTGTACATGTATTCATTGCCTACGTCTCCGGTATTCTCGTAAATCCCCAACTCACGATAAGTGGTACCGCTGCGCTTATCCAATAATGTAAATGAACCATCCTCAGCAACAACTACCTTGAGAGATGCATTCTCCAAGCTGTGCTCTCCTTCTATTAAAGAGCTTCCCTGAGCGGATTCCGCAGCTGATTGTACCCAAGCGTAAGTACAAAGCCCAAGTGCAGGCACATTGCGGGCTTCAAAAGTAAGTCTCACCTTGCGGCACATATACGGCTGGCGGAATTGGTCATCAGGCAGATCATAACCAAAGTTTAAACCCAGGTCTTCCACTGTAGACGCTAATTCCTCCCCTGTGTGATCGACGAGAATCCGGCCGGACAAATCAACAGCCAGCATTCTGCGGGCGGTCTCATCCAACGGATAACCCTCGCGCAGATATAACCGTTCAGCATCCAGCTCTATAGTCACCGTTCCCGTACGCTTCCACCCCGTGGTATTCATCACTATAAAAGGAACTGCATCTTCCCCGTAGGCGGAAAAGCCCGAAGTATCCACTTGATCTGCGATAAACTTAACGCTGTCATCTATGATGCTCTCAGCAACATGCCGGCTTTTATCAAAACGCATTACCATCTCACGATGCACTTCATCCACACTACAACCACAGATACTGTCATGCGGATGGTTCTGCATCAGCGTCTTCCAGGCATAGGTGAATAGATGATGTGGGTAGTCCTGTCCGGACAGGCGGGCGATGGAGGCCAGCGGCTCGGCTACTTTTTCCAAAAGAGTCTGGCCCAGCTGGTTCATCTGCTTCAAATAAACCCGGGCTGAGGCTGTGTTCACCAAGGTGCCCCATCCGTCTGTGCGCTGGCTGCGCAGTTCCCCGGTAACGGTGGAGAGCTCCCGCTGACCCGAAGATAATTGCTGATCCAAGTCTTGCAGATAGTCCGGGAAATTCGAATGCACGAACTTCACTTCAGGGTATAGCTTTTCGGCGGTGCGGATAGCTTCCGGCAAATCCAATTGCAGAGGCTGGTGGTCGCACCCGTTCATGAACAATAGCTCCCCCGTTGAAGCATACTTCTCTGCATCCGCAAGCTTACGGTCCCAGAATTCCCGGGCCGCACCTTCCTCTACAGGAACTTCATTGCCGTTAGAATACCAGTTGGCAAATAGGATACCGAGAATTTTGGATCCATCCGGTCCTTCCCAGATCAGCTCGGAGAAAGAGGACTCATAACCCGCATCCGATACAGTGTTGTTAAATCCCGTAGGCTTCACCCCGCGTCCAAAAAAAGCATTCGTAATCCCTGACTGCAACATCAGCTGCGGAGTCTGTCCGACCAAGCCAAAGGTATCGGGAAAATAACCGATTTTGGAAGGCTCGCCGTATTTCTCGGCATCCTGATGGCCGATCTGCATATTCCGCACATTTGCCTCACCGCTCGTCAGGAACGCATCCTGCAAAATGTACCAAGGTCCGATCAAGATTCGCCCATCCCGGATATACTGCTCCAGCTTCTCTTTGTTCTCTGGCCGAACCTGAAGATAATCCTCCAGAATAATGGTTTGCCCGTCGAGGTAAAAACTGCGGAAGGCGGAATCTCCGTCCAGCTTGGCAAGCAGTGCATCCACCAGCTGAACCAGACGGACGTGGTGTTTCTCATAGGGCAAATACCATTCACGGTCCCAGTGAGTATGGGACACGATATGGGCTGTTTTGGTTGTTGTGTGGGTCATCTGTGTGTACACCTCAGTTCTTCAGCATTTATTAAGCGTAATGTTAACCTCTTCAGGTCTATAGACAGCTACCAGCTTGCCCGCTGAATCAGCTGTAAACAACACCGAACGTTCCTTCTCCAGTAAAAATGAGTAATGAGCTCCAGTTGCAGGATCTTTTACTTCAAGTTCGGCATCCCAGGCGCATTCAGATACGAAGATATACAATGAACCTTCTGCAAAAGCAAGCTTTCGCCCGTACACACCTGGCAGGTCTCCACCGCTGATCCATTCCAGCTCGGTTTCGATACCTGCGGCTTGTGCAGCATATTGGTAGAGCGCGGCGATTGGCTCGTCGCGGTCATTCAGTTCTAAAGGTAGCGGGCACCAGATCAGGCGACCTGTGCCAATCTGGCGTTCGATGAGGTGATCACCTACACCTCCTGAGCTAGACGAATCAACATCTGCATTTGCTGGCGTTTCTTTGACTAGCTCCGCGATTCGCTTCTGTCCGTAGGATACGGCAAACTTGCGTCCGTTCAATAGAAGCTGCTCCTCACGGCGCATGTTGCCAAGTTTACGGACTCCTACTATTGCGTCCATACGATCCGAAGGCTGCCAGTATGCATCTACACCCAATGCTCCAGTAATGAGCAGAACGGCACCTGTACGCTCCACTATGTCCAGCAAGTGCTGAAGGGCGTCATTATCCAGATTGTGCATACTCGGCAGGAGAATCAACTTAGCCGGCTCTGCCTCCAGCGGAGCCAGATCGTATTCCGATACGGCGCGGAAAGGCAAATGAAGCTGATAAGATAAGATCCGTGTCAGGCGGGTAGTCGCATCATAGGCAAGCTTCCGGTTCGAGAAGTCATTAGAGTAAGGGAAAACCACGGAAATCTCTTCCAGCTTCCGCCCGTCAAATAACCCCCCGGCTTCGCCGATGAACCGCCCAAAATCATAAGACACATCCGCTTCCGGCTTCTCAGTCCCATCGGCCCGCAGCGCACCGATCTGCGATTCATTGGCATTATCCATATAAAAGTTCGTGTTCCAGATCCATTGCACAGCCCCGGCACCTCCAGAAGCAAACGCATAGGCATATTTGCGCTCCAGCATGGCCCGCAATTCTTCCTCACTGCGTTTAGCCCGTCCGTCTGGCGTCTCCACATACATGATGCCGGTCTCCTGGATGAGGTTCGGTTTGTGATGGGTTTTGGCAAAAATCCCATCCCAAAGCAGATTGTCATTCAACCACCAGCTGTGAACAGTGGTGTAATCGACATCGCGCTCATAAAAGAACGGCGATGGCCGCTGGGCACCCAAAGCCTCATCCTGCCCTACAGTCACTAAATGATCTGGGCAGAGTTCCTTGATAGTGCCGCTAAGCTCCCTTGCCCATACGTTGTGCATGTCCATGGAGAACAGGCAGTAGTCGAGCCAACGCGTGCCGCGCTTCCCGGAATGAATATCCTGCACACTGAAGTTAATCTCTTCTTGCTCAGGAGGTTGTGCAGCCGCAAAATCCGGCAATTCCAGCGGTGTCATATTCCAGCGCTCTTGCAGCGAAGTTATATCACCATGGCGTTCCTCCAGCCAAGCAGAGAAAGCAGCGCGTTCATATTTATCTCGCGCCGAGCTCGGTCCGTCCGAGAAAATCCGCGGCGGATCAAACATTGACGGTTCATTGATCAGATCCCAATCGACATGGGTTGTCGTGCGATGCCGGGCGACGATGGAGCGGATGAACCGTTTTTGCGCTTCTACACTGCGCGGATCGAGATAAGGATTCGTCCCTTCCCAAGTCTCCGGCGTAAAGGAAAAGAACGTAAAGGTAACTTGCAGCCCATGCCGCTTCGCAGTCAGTAGAAAAGCATCAATCGCCCGCAGCACTTCTTCCGAGGCATGGCCGTCTACCTGCATAATATTGCGGTAGGCTGTCCAGATGCCGGTACGAATCCAGTTGATGCCTGCCTTCCGCATCTGTGCCATATCCCGATCCCAGACATCAGCATTTGGCAGGAATAGAAACTTCCGCGCTACGTCAGAGGTCATATAAGTCATGCCGACAACAGGTAAAGGCTGACCGTCTTTGATAAAATAATCTCTTCCAGCCTTAATCGCTTCCCCCTGCGATAACAGGCCCACGTCATATCCCCAGAAGCCTTGACGCAACATCCGCACTTCGCCTTCTTCAGATACAGCATGGCAAGAAAGATGATACAGGCCAGGTTGAATTTCTACAGCAAGCGGTACACGTAGGAAGTTAAGCTCGCGACTGACCTCAAGCTTGCACTCGTGAGTGAAACATGGGATAGACTCCCCGTCTTTGCTCAGAGTGATGTTCAGGGTCCACTGCGCTGATGTCGGTGACGATTGGCTGCGGCTTAGCCGCTGGCCCTGCATAAACAGCAGCGGCCGCTCGCCTTCTTCATAAGAAGCATAGTTAGGCTTCAGCCACAGCTCTGTTACACCCCGAGCGGCAAAAGTTGCCCAGCGGGTTAATGCTTCCGTGCCGCCTTGATTCCAGAAGTCAGGCGTAAGCGGTTGGCCGATGAAGATCCAGCGGCCACCGGCAAAAGGCCCGCCGATATGCTCCCACAGCACAGCTGGAGCTGAAACTTCCCGCCCGGCGGCGGTAATGCCCTTAAGCAGCGGATAAATCCGCGTGTCCATAGGTCCACTGGAACCCATCTGCTCCGGCAGGTCACTGCTTTTAGTGACATGCGGCACCAGGTTCCAGGTATCCGCCAGAGCCAGCAGCTGCTCATCACCTACGAAGAGCGGAATGTCTCTAAGCGCAACATGCTGCTGTATGCGATCTGTGCTGCTCACACGCAGCGCTTCATGGATATGCAGCTGGCGGTGATAGGCAGTCTGCTCAGCTTCGATCCGCCACTCTTCAGCGACTAGGCGGACTGGATGCTTAAACGGGGCACCCCCAATGCTGATCAAGCTGCCGCCTCTGCTCAAATAAGCGATGATGGAAGGCCAAGCCTCCTTCGGGAAGTATGGAGCATGGAAGCTAACGAAGCAGTCCCCGGCCTTGGCGCTGTCCAGCGTTTCGGCCAGCTGTTCTGCATGAACAGGAGAGTCAGTATGATGTAATCCTATGGACTGTGCCTGTTCTGTGGTCAGTCCGCCCGCTGCGGTATACCCGGGAAAAGACGGGTCCGCGAACAGGATGATACGGCCCCCGCTCACAGAATACCTTCCTTCATCGCCCGATAGACAAGCTGCGAAAATAAGCTGTTAGACCATGCAAACCAGCTGCGGGTAAATACACTAGGATCATCTACATGGAAACCTTCATGCATATATCCGGTTCCGGCATCCGTACTTTCCAGCATCGCAATCAGTTCCAGCTTCTCTTCGGCAGTCTGAGCCGTAATGCCCTGCATGGACAACGCCATGTGCCAGATATAGTTCTCCGGAGTGTGCGGGCTGCCGATCCCTTTGGCAGCTGTGCCTTCGTAATAGAACGGATTTTCTTTGCTCAACGCGAAACGTCTGGTGTTCTGGTAGATGGGATCATCCGCCGAAGCGTAACCCAGATACGGAATGGAGATCAGTCCGGGCGTTCCCGCATCATCCATCAGGCAGTAATTGCCGAAGCCATCGGTCTCATAAGCATAAATCGGACCAAACTCCGGATGGCGATAAATGCCGTAGAGTTTGATGCCATGATCCACTTCAAATTCCAACTCTTTAAGTTCAGCCAGGAAGTCTAGGTCGCGGAAGACCCACTCCGCGAATTCCTGCATCTGGCGCAGCGCGACAACAACGAACATATTGCCAGGAATGTTGTAGTGGAAATCACAGGCATCATCGCTGGACCGGAAGCCCGACCAGATCATTCCGGTATAGTTCACCGGCATGCCGAGACCGCTATTGCGCAGAGAATCTTCCGGAATGCCGTTATTGCGGCTGAACCGGTACGGAGACTGCTCGAAATGCCGCTGCTCTCTTTTGAACAAATCGAAGATCTGGCGCATGGCCGACTTGAACCCCGCGTCGAAGAAATCAGTCAGACCCGTCTCTTTCCAATAGGTATAAGCGAGGCGTACGACAAAACATAACGAATCAATCTCAAATTTACGCTCCCACACCCATGGCGACATCTCGGTCACATCCGTAGTGTTCCAGTGCCAGTCATTGGCCAACTCATTAAATGCATTGGCGTAAGGATCGATATGAATATACTGAATATGGCGTTTGATAAGACCTCCGATAATGCGCTGGAGATCGGGATCGTTTTTGGCCAGAGGCACGTATTGAATTACCTGCTCCACTGAATCACGCAGCCAGGAGGCCGGAATATCGCCGGTAATCACAAAGGTGGTTCCGTCATCCAGCAGTTTAGTCGTCGTCTCCAGCGTATTCGGAAAACAATTCTTGAACAGTTGCAACAGCTTCGGGCGATGTGCCAGCTTCTCCTCTGCTTCGGCAAGCACTTCTTGTACAGCCTGCGGCAGCGGTAGCTGGGGCATTGCTATTTTGGGTAATCGGAATTGTTCCAAGTGAGTTATGCTCCTTTGCATCTGTGATGTGATTATTTAACTTCTGATGTAGATTGTTTTGATCTCGTAAGGGGCAAAGTGAAGTTCCAGTTCACCACCAGCCGTGTGTTCGATCAGTTCCAGCTGCTCTTCCAGAGCATTGGACAGGTAGACGCTCTGAACCGGATGCTGCCATTTGAGCTGAACCCGCTCGCGGCCTCCCGAGGATTCGTAGAAACGCAGAACAGTCCCCTGCCCATCCTCGGATGGCTTGATCGTATCCAGCACCACATGCTCACCGGAGAATCCGATAAATGAGCCCGTTGGCGGCAGCTGCCCCTGTGTTGATGAAGCGGCAAAAGTATACAGCTCATGATTTAGCTCTGCTGCACGGCGAACAGTATGAGCCTCCTGCCAATCCCCACGGTGCGGATATAGCGAATAGGTGAAGTCATGCTCGCCGAGATCCGCAGTAGCATCCGGCCATTTCGGCGCGCGCAGGAGCGACAAACGAATGGTGCTGCCTTGGATGTCATAGCCGTATTTGCAATCATTCAGCAGACTGACACCATATCCGCGTTCGGATACATCGGCAAAACGGTGCCCGCAAACCTCATATTGCGCCTGCTCCCAGCTGGTGTTGCGGTGGGTCGGACGTTCCAGCGCACCAAAAGGTATCTCGTAAGTCGCTTTATCCGCCACAACATCAATCGGAAACCCTACCTTAAGCAGCTTATGGGCTTCGTTCCAGCTTACATGCGTCTGGAAATCAATCCGGGGATTATGGTGATGTAGAATCATATCCTGAGTAATCTCCGATTTGCCCAGCTTCCAGCGGAAGCGCAAAATATCCTGCAACGCACCAGTGCGGATCACTGCCTTTTCTATAAGTTCAGCCTCCCCGGCGGGTTGGGCTTCATAACGGTTGTCAATGTCCCAGGCATCCCAAAGCGTGGGACGGTCGTGGAAAAAGTGGAAGCGATTCGCCGGCTCACCGGATTTTACGATCTCCCGGTTTCCTTTTTTATCAAAAAGACTGGTGATTTCTCCCCGCTCGTTAAAGGTAATACGATAATAGTCCGTCTCCCAACGGTCGCCGAAGGGAACAGCTCCTACAGCTGTTTGATTATGTTCAGCAGCGGCAGATTCTGCATGACTTTCATCGGATGTGTTCTGAGACAGATCACGAATCCAGATCGTTTTGTAGCCAAAGGCTGGAATCTCCGGAACGAGAACCGAGACACCAGAAACTGCTGCCTCCTCCGTCAGGACATCTGCTTCCAGCAGTACGTTATCCTCGCCATACACCGCAAAGTTTCCGCAGGCGGCTCCTTCTTCGCTGAGAGCAAGTTCGACCACGGCATCACGCGTCCAACCCAAACTATTAAAAACAATGTAAGGTGTGCCCTCGCCTGATGTGTTAATGTTCCCCGCCAATGCCGCAAGCCCCGGCTGAAGCGCAACACGACCAAGCTCAAACACCTCTGCGTATTCCTTCTCCGAGGTCTCGTAAGCTTCGGTAATCGCCGAGCCCGGAATAATATCATGGAACTGGTTCAACAAAATCAGCTTCCAGCCCTGATGCAGCTGCCCGGCAACTACGGCGCGTTGCTCTGTGTCCAGCTGCGGCGAAGCTAGTGTCTGCCACAGCTCCGCTTCACGGTACAACACTTCCGCCTTGCGGTTGTTCCGCTTGTTGCGGCCGTGCGTAGTGTAGGTGCCGCGGTGCAGCTCCAGATACAGATCGCCCCGCCACTGCGGCAGCTGCGGCTGACTGTGCGTAATGCCCGCGAAAAAATCCGCGGCATTACTGTATTTGCTTTCCGGCTGGCCGACCATTAGCTCGGCACGCTGGATATATTCCAGCATCTCGCGCGTGACCCCGCCGCCGCCGTCACCATGCCCATAGAGCAGCATCTGCTCGTTATGTTTATCTTTTTCGCGGAAGGACTGATAGTGTTCATGCACATCTTTGGGCAGCGTATTCTCATTAACCCCGTGATTCAGATAAGACAACATTGGTGTGCCGTCAATGCCGACCCAATAGAACAGATCGTAAGGGAAGACATTAGTGTCATTCCAGCCCAGCTTGGTGGTCATAAAATATTTGATTCCACCATGCTGCAGAATCTGCGGCAGAGAGGCGCAGTAGCCGAAGGTATCCGGCAGCCACTCAATCTGCGAGGTGCGCCCGAACTCTTTCAGATAAAAGCGTTGGCCATACAGCATTTGCCGCATCAGCGATTCTCCGCTCGGAATGTTCAGATCCGGTTCGATCCACATTCCACCGACCAGTTCCCAGCGTCCTTCACGGATGCGCGTCTTGACCTTCTCATAGAGTACCGGGTCATTGTCTTTCAAATATTCGAACAGCAGCGGCTGGCTCTGCGCATATTGATAGTCAGGATATTCGTCCATCAGGGCATTCACCGTCGAGAACGTCCGGCTAGTCTTGCGCACGGTCTCGCGCGCAGGCCACAGCCAAGCAATATCGATATGGGACTGGCCCACCATGTGGATTGTTCCTTCGGCATGACCGCCGATCTCCCCGACTCTGCCCCGCAGCTTCTGCTCGATTCGCGTAATCTCACCACCATCGCGGATCTCCTGCGTGGTAAGACCGACGAATTCATCCATCGCCACATACAAAGCTTCCAGCATCCGGTTACGGCGCTGGTCCTGCTCAGGCAGCAGAATTGCCGAATCGCGAATCACTACTGCCGTGTACATTAGACTCTGCACAGGTCTGTTCACCAGCACCAGCTGGCTGTGGATCAGCCGAATCGGCGGCTGGATCACCGCCTGTTGATTTAATGGGTCCACCGGCTCGGGGACCGGATCGAAGAGTTCGATTTCCAGTTCCAACGGACGGCCAGAAGGATCGCCTGTCAGGGTCACAAAGGTATGATTGCGGTCGAGTCCTTGCCGCGATTCACCGTTCACCCGCAGCAGCCCTTCCCCACCTGAAGCAAAAATCAGTCCGATGTGGCCCGGCAGCCAGTTAGCCGGAATCTCCAAAGTACGGCGGAAGAAATAGGTCGTTCCTTGCACACTCGGGAACAGATCATAATTGCTGCCGTCCTTGTAAGGCTGCAGCTTGTCATACTGTCCCGGCAATTGATACACCGAGGACATAATCTCCCAATCGCGCAATTCCTCCACCTCTAACCATTGCTGCTCGGAGAGCTCGCGGATGAAGCGTTTAATGCGTTCCATGTCTTTACCCCCTCACCGTCAAATCGGTGCTCAGTGTATCATTCACATGCTTACCCACCAGCACTTTAAAGGCTCCTGGCTCTACAACAGGTCTTAAATCCGGTCCGATATATTGCAATTGCTCCGGTCCTACCGTGAACAACACGGTTTGTTTCTCACCCGGAGCCAACTTGATTTTGTCAAAAGCCTTCAATTCCCTGGCGGGACGCGTGACCTTACTGGCGACATCGGAAATGTACAGTTGCACCACCTCTGCGCCCTCACGGTCTCCTGTATTCTGAACGTCCATGGAAACTGTAGCCGTCTCCCCAGCCGTAATTACTTCTGGTTCTACCTTCAAGCCGGAGTACGTAAATTCGGTGTAGCTAAGCCCGAAGCCGAACGGATACTGAGGCTGGGAATCGGCCTCCAGATATCTTTTGCCACGGGAACGTTTGCCGTTGTAATAGACCGGGAGCTGGCCCACATGCTTCGGCACAGATACAGTCAACTTCCCGGAAGGGTTCACATCGCCGAACAGGATATCCGCAATAGCGCGTCCGCCTTCTTGGCCTGGATACCAGGCTTCCAGAATGGCATGTGCATGCTCGTCAATCCAAGGCTCGCTCACCGGACGGCCGTTAATATAAACGACGATCACAGGTTTGCCGAGCTGATGAACCTGCTGGATCAGTTCCAGCTGCACTCCCGACAGGGTCAACGACACCCGGTCAATGCCTTCGCCGCAGTCCATATCATTCCAGGTATTCTCCGTCACCTTGGACGCGCCTGTCTTGAGATCGATACTGCCTTCCCCGAAATCGCGTGCACTGGAGCCGCCGACGACCATAACAACGGTATCGGCCTGCTCTGCACAAGCGAGCGCGGCTTCAAAACCTTCGCGCGAATCGCCTTTGATCCGGCATCCCGGTGCATAGAGCACCCGCTCCGGCTCTGCAGCCAGCTTGCTGCGGATGCCGCTGAGCACGGTCGCTACCTTAGCCGGAGGCTGTGGCGAGGTGTAGTCGCCGAGCTGGTTGTACCCGGCATCGGCGTTAGGGCCAATGACGGCGATCGTGCCGGCCGTCTTGGATAATGGCAGCACACCTGCTTCATTTTTCAGCAGGATGATGCTCTCGCCCGCCACTTGCCGGGCCAGCTCTTGATGCGCCTTGCTGCCGATGACGCGTTCAGCCGCATCAGGATCAGCATATGGCTGCTCGAACAGGCCCAGCCTGAATTTGAGCGTCAGCACACGGCGGACCGCACGATCCAGCAGTGCCGGGTCCAGCTTGCCATCACGGACGGCAGCCACCAGGTATTTGCCGTACATTTCCCCGGACATCTCCATGTCGATGCCGGCTTCCATTGACTGCACTGCTGCATCCATGCCATCTTCAGCTACATCATGGCCAGAGGCCAGCATCTCTATAGCTCCGCAATCGGTAATGATTAGACCCTCAAACCCCCATGCTTCGCGGAGTATATCCTCTAGTAGTTCTGTATTTGTCGTGCAAGGCACGCCGTCTATTTCGTTATAAGCAGGCATAATGGAGACTGCACCCGCTTCGACCGCTTTTTTGAAGGGCAGCAGATCCACTTCCAGCAGTTCACGCCAGCCCATGTGCACAGGCCCGGCATTCCGGCCGCCTTCTGAGCTGCCGTATCCCACAAAATGCTTCAGCGTAGCCCCCACGCTGCCGCCGCTCTGCAAGGATTCCCCCTGCAGACCTTCAACGGCCGCAACCGCCATCTCGCTGATCAGGTAAGCGTCCTCGCCGAAGCACTCCTCGGTGCGGCCCCAGCGGGGATCACGCACCACATCCAGCACGGGCGAGTACGTAACCGCGCCGCCCTGACTGCGTGTCTCCAGCGCTACGGCGCGGCAGACCTCACGATACAGCTCCACATTCCAGGAGCTGCCGAGCGACAGGGGCACCGGGAATACGGTGGCCCCGATCGCCATGTGACCATGCGAGCATTCCTCGCCGATCAATACCGGAATGCCCAGCCGCGAATGCTCCAGCACATACCGCTGGAGCGTATTCACCGCTTCCGCACCTTCACGCGGAGACAGACCAGTGGCCAGCGTCACACCGGTCCACGGGTCAGCGCGTAACATCCCGTAAAGCGAGCCCACGCCGCCCCCCGCAACCTTCTCCTTGAAGCTTTCTGTCAAGGTCATCTTACCGTCTCTATGTTCATAGGCCTGCCAGCCAAAAGGCTGAATCAGCTGGCCGGCCTTCTCTTCCAAAGTCATCAGTCCGAGCAGATGCTCCGCCCGTTCCTCAGCAGGTAAATTCGGGTTTGTATAACTCATTCTTTAACAGCCCCTACGGTAAGACCTTGAATGAAATAACGCTGGAAGAACGGATAAGCAAAAATAATCGGCCCTGTCGCCAGCACCACCATCGCCATCCGCGATGTATCCTGCGGCATGGAGCGAAGAGCTTCCAGACTGAGCGAACTGTTCTGGGAGTTCTGCAAAATAAACTGCATACTGGTCTCGATCCGCATCAGCATCGATTGCAGCGGGACTAAATTCGGGTTGTCGATGTACAGCAGCGCATTGAACCAATCATTCCAATAGCCGAGGGTGCTGAACAAGGCAATCGTAGCCAGACCGGGCAGTGATAAAGGCAACACCAATTTCAGGAAGATACGGAACTCGCCCGCCCCGTCGATTTTGCCGGATTCGATTATGGCATCAGGCACACTCGTGCTGTAGAAGGTGCGCAGAATCATAATGTAAAAAGCATTCACCGCCAGCGGCAAAATCAGCGCCCAGATCGTATCCTTCAGGCTTAGAAACTGCGTAACGATAATATAAGTCGGCACAAGTCCACCGTTGAACAGCATGGTAAAAAACGCGAAGAAAGAGAAGAAATTGCGGTAACGGAAGCTTTTCCGGGAAATGGCATACGCATAAAATGCGATAAACAAAAGGCTGATGATCGTCCCGATCACCGTAACAAAAATCGTCACACCATAGGAACGCAGCAGCATATCTCCGGATTCAAACACATAACGGTATGCGCCGAGACTCCATTTTGCCGGAATCAGCTTATAGCCATCCCGCGCCAGTGCCACCTCATCGGTGAAGGAGATGATCACGACGAACAGAAACGGAAACACGCACAGAAACGCAAAGATGCCGGCTATCAGATTAAAAGTGATATTCCAGGGCGTTGAGAGATGGTGAAAATCACGTTCTTTTTTAGTCTTAGTAATGGAAGACATATGGCCCACTCCTTTCATGAGGTTCTAGAACAAAGCGCTATCCTTGTTGTATTTGCGGACAATATAGTTAGAGGTCATCACTAGCGTAAAGCCGACAACCGATTGATACAGACCTGCGGCAGTGCTCATACCAATCTCACCTGTTGTTTTGAGGCCTTGATAGACATAGGTATCAATAACATTCGTGACACTGTAGAGCGTACCGGAATTACGAGGCACCTGATAAAAGAGACCGAAGTCGGCGTAGAAGATTTTACCGATGGCCAGCAGGGTCATGATCGTAATAATTGGACTCAGCAACGGCAGTGTAATATTGCGAATCTGTTGGAACTTACTAGCTCCGTCGATCATCGCCGCTTCATACAGCGACTTGTCGATCCCCATTATGGCTGCGAGATAGACCACGCTGTTGTAACCAACCGCTTTCCACAGATAGACTAAGATCAGGATGAACGGCCAATAGGCTTTTTCCGAATACCACTGAATTGACTCTGCGCCAAAAAAGCCCATGATCTGGTTCAGCATCCCACGTTCGGAGCTCAGGAAACTAAATGCAAAATAGCCGACCACGACCCATGACAGGAAGTAGGGCAGGAACATGCCGGTCTGATACACTTTGGCCAGCTTCTTGTTCACAATCTCGGACAGCACAATCGCCATCAGAACCGACAAGATCAAGCCAAGCAGGATAAATGCTCCATTGTAGAGCAAGGTGTTGCGGGTAATGATATATGCATCATTGGTGGTGAACAAAAACTTGAAGTTGTCTAGCCCTACCCATTTGCTGTTGATAATACTCGCCCAGAAGCCGTCGCGGCTAAAGCGGTATTCCTTGAAAGCAATAATCGTTCCTATCATCGGCAGGTAAGAGAAAAAGAGAAACCAAAGCGCACCTGGTAAAACCATGAGCAGCATAATCTTGTTATTCATAATATTTTTTATAAATCCGCTGATTGTCTTCACACTTAGATCCCTCCTGTATGTCCTTATATTTCAAAAAAAGACCGGGTCAGAGGCCACGCCCCTGCCCCGATCTTCTCTTACGTTGATGTTTTACTTGTTGTTGGACGCTTTCCAGGCATCAATTTGCGATTGCGCTTCAGCGATAATTTTGTCCAAACCAGCTGCCTTGAATTTCTCAATAGCTTTCGGTAGATACTCGTCAGGATCAACGGTTCCAGTCATCAGTGGTGACCAGTATTCTTCTTTTACGTTCTGAACCGCAGCGATTTCAGTGGTCACCTTAGAAGTGTCGAAGTTAAAACCAAGCAGCGGTGCATTTACACCGGATTCATTAAACTTTTTGAACTCTTCCCATTTGTTCTCAGGGTCACCCTCGTTCAAATAGTTGATCATGATATTGCCCAGCGAGAAGGTTGGCATGTCATAGTTCTTGGATTCATCCAGGTTCTTCATGGAATTCTCACCAGTCTTCTCGTAGTGCACGCCTTCGATTCCGGAGTCAATCATGTTGCGCAGCACCGGATCGGTGTTGAGCAGGTTCAGGAACTCCATCGCTTTCTCCGGATATGCGGAGTTAGCCGAGATGGCTTGCATCGAACCCATAACGGACCAGTTGTAGATGTAAGGTTTGCCAGCTGGCGTGGAAACTACAGGATAGCCGTAGCTTGCCGACCACAGATTGTCCGCCATCGGCTGGGTAGCCGCGCGATCCATGAACCAGTTCGAAGATTTATATAGATCATCCACCGAAGTTGTAGTTGCTACTTCCGGCGAGATATAACCTGCCTTGTAATATTTGCGAACGGTTTCAAGAGTGCTTTTGAGTTCTGGGGATTCCAGAATGTTCACGATCTTGTAATCCTTCGTGTCCATATAAACAGCCATTGGCATCTTTTCAATGATGTAGTCGAACGGCAGCACTGGCATGAAATCCTTCACCATAGCGTAAGGCGTGATGCCCGGTTCATTCTCTTTGATCGTCTTCAGCAGTGGTTCAATGCTTTCCATTGTGTTCACCCCGGAAATGTCGAGGTTATATTTGTCGAGCAGCTCTTTATTGAAGCGCCAAACTTCTTGCGCCGGAAGCTCTTTGTTGGCAGGAACGGCATAATTATGTCCATCTACCTTGGAACCTTCCAGGAACGCCGGATCAATCGTGTCTACGATGCCTTTTCCATATTCATTAAGCAGGCTGTCCAATTCCATAAAAGCGCCTTTGCGGGCATTTTGCACATAATCGAACGCCCAAGAGCACGTAAAGAGAATGTCCATGGGTTCACCAGCGGCTACTTTGACCTGCATTTTTTGTGTATAATCACCAAAATCAATCATATTCATCTTCAGGGTGACATTTATCTTCTCTTTAGTGTACTTATTGACTTCTTCCACGACACGGTCCAGATCCTTCTGCGGTCCGCCGATCGTGTACCAGATCAGTTCGACTGGTTTCTCGGATGATGCACCGTCGCCTCCCGCTCCTGAACTGTTAGTTGCCGCGTTGTTTGAATCGCCGCCACATGCGCTGAGCGCAAGCGAGAATGCCATAAGTGATGTCAGTAACAGGGAAAACCTTTTTCTTTTGTTGTTGCCCATTCCTGTATAACCTCCCCTTTGTTTACCTCAAGATCGCTGGCCTAATCCGGAATTAAACCAGCAGCTTTCTCCTTCAAGGACTATCTTTACTGTAATTTATGAAAGCATTTTCAAACAGAAGATAAACTAAATAAATCATGTAGAAAATAAAGAAAAGCTTGCAGCGGGGGTCCGCTAGACAAGCCCTTTGTACTCCGTAGGAGATATCCCGACATGCTTCTTAAATTGTTTGTAAAAATATCCAGTCTCCCAATAACCTACTTTGAGAGCGATTTCATGAACTTTAAGTGAGGTATTCCGCAACAGCTCCTTCGCCTTCTCAATCCGGTATTTATTGATATATTCGGTGAATGACTCATTCACCTCTTTATGAAACAGCTGTCCCAAATACACCGGGTGAATATGGTATTGGGCACCGAGGGTCTTCAGTGACACATCTTCATTGTAGGACTCATGGATATAATTCAGCACCTGCTGCACGACTGGACTCTTTACGTCCCGAACTAAGGCGTCTACCGTAATGGTAGCGGCTTCCTGAATAATCTGAGTTAGTTCATTTATGGAAACTGTGGAGCGAATGAGGCCAAAACCGTCTGCGAAAAGCTCCGGTTCTTCCACATGACGGATCTCCTGCAGCTGCATCTTGAAGCGGATCAACCATTCCATGGCAATGCCTTGCAGCAGCACAGGTGTAATCCCCTCCATTTGCCGCAGCTGCTCAAAATGATCCTGAATCCGCACCAGCAGCGCTTCCTTATCCTTCGCCATAATCAGCTTGAAATCATCTTCCCAATTCAGCGGCATACCTTGGACAGCAACCTCATGCCTGTCCTGAACTTCCTCATAATGCAGCAGATTCCGTTCTGGGAACAGCATGAAATATTCCTGAGTCATCTTTGCATGGGC
Source organism: Paenibacillus sp. FSL L8-0333 (assembly GCF_037965665.1). Taxonomy (NCBI): domain Bacteria; kingdom Bacillati; phylum Bacillota; class Bacilli; order Caryophanales; family Paenibacillaceae; genus Paenibacillus; species Paenibacillus sp. FSL L8-0333. The sequence goes on along the minus strand of NZ_CP150186.1, from coordinate 932,865 downwards.
ATAACTCTGAGCCGCAGCCTCCTCCATCTCCTCCACCGTTCCTACGGAGAGACGCATTGGCGGACCGCCAGTTAGGGATAACAGCAGCTGCGCATGAAGCCTCTCCACCGCTTCTTTGCCCTGCTGATACTCACTAAGCAGATGCAGCAGCACGGTATCTCCATCCATATCCCGGAATGCAATCAAAGACGGGTTACTGCCTACAACCTCTTCCACCGCTTGGAATAGCTCGGCAGCGTCCTGTTCAGGGCGAAGCAGAGCTACCTGCACCAGCGGCTTATCTAGTCTAAGTCCCAGAAAATCAGTCCGTTCGCTGAATTCCTTCGGCCCAATCTGGCACCGCAGCCAACGGTACATCACATTATCGCGCAGAATGGAAATACTATGCGCATTGAATTGACTCTCTTGGCGGGAGACACCCAGCTTCTCGGCGGCAGTTACTAATGTTGCCCGGAACTCTTGCAAATTAATAGGCTTGAGCAGATAATTTTCAATGCCGAGCGCCATTCCTTCCTTAAGATATCCAAATTCATCATAACCACTGAGGATAACAACTTTGATCTCCGGTTGAATCTCCCGCACAGCCCGGATCAGATCCAGTCCGTTCATCAGCGGCATGGAAATATCCGTGATCAGAATATCTGCTGGGACAAAACGCAACGACTCCAGCGCTTCCTGGCCGTTCTCGGCGTGGCCGACAATCTCCATCCCCAGTGCTGCCCAATCCACAATGTCATATAATCCTTCGATAATAAAAGGCTCGTCGTCCACAATGAATATTTTATACATGGTTTGGATCATCCTCTCCCAGATCGGGAAAATACACAGTCACGGTTGTGCCGGTACCCGCTTCGCTTTGTAATTCAATGCCATACTCACTGCCATAAAGCAGCTTCAAACGTTCATGAATACTGCGCAGGCCGAATGATTCCGATTGTTCATCTGGCTGCAAAAGACCTTCTTTGAGCTGGACCAATCTGTCCGGGGCAATCCCCCGCCCATTGTCTGTAACTACCGCACGCAAATATTTGCCATCCTTGGCCACAACCACACTGATGTGATTATCATTCTTGTCCACGCGCATCCCATGTAGAATGTAATTTTCAATGATGGGCTGCAGCGACATTTTGAGTACAACTCTTCCGGTAAGCTCTTTCCCGCATTCCATTGTATAAGAGAATTTATCCTTATAACGGATACGGAACAGCTCCAGATATAAACGGCAGGCCTCTAGTTCATCCTTCATCGTATGCTTGGGTTTCTGGTGAACATAGCTTTTGAACAACACCGACAAGCTGTAGATCATCTCCCCGACATCTGAAGCTCCTTGAGAGATGGCCCTCATCCGGATCACCTCTAAGGTATTGTAGAGAAAATGTGGGTTTACCCTGGCTTCAAGCGCGGCAATTTCGGTATGTTTTTGCTTGATTTCAGCCTTGAACACACGGTCTATATGAAGATTCAGCTCATCCAGCATGTCGTTGAAGCTCTTGGAGATCTGCCCCAGCTCGTCTTCTCTGACATCGGTAATCCGGGCATCCAGGTCACCGTTTTTCACTTTGCGGGTGAACTTGATAATTTTATGAGTCCGTCTGGCAAAATTATTGATAAATAAAGTGGGCGTAATAATCGCAAACAACAGGCAGATCAAGCAGATAATGAAGATCATGTTCCGCAATCCCCTATAGGTGGCGGCTAATTCCTGCTTAGGCACAGCACTCAACACAGTAAATCCGCCTTGGGTATGAGTCTGCTTAGTAATGATCATCCCGCCAACTTCTTCACCATCTGTATAGGCGGAATTCATCTGCTCGGGATAAGGATAGCGCTTTCCATAATAAGTGCCCGAGGTATCAAATAACACATCCCCATCCGCTGCCAGCACCAGAATCTTTCCCTTGAAGTCATCCTTATAATTGCCCATACTCCCCCAGACCTCGCTGGCATCAAAATAGACTAGAAGCTGACCAATGTTGCGCAGTGATATCTTGTTATTGACCGGGGTACGAACCGTAAACATCGGCCCCTCCGGAGATGAGATCGCCTGACTGACCCAAGTGTTTGGAGCGGTGACACTGCCTTCCTCCTCCAGATACAGCGCATCCGGTACAAAAGAATGGGCTGCATTAGTGGAAATAATCTGAAATTTGCCTTGGTCGTTATAGACATACAACTGCTGCTCAGCTGCACTGTAGAGCATTAAACTGCGGATATCAGAATCATCTTCAACTTGATTGCGAAAAAACTGCACGGTATCCGTCGTAGCATTACTTTCGTTGAAATACCGATCCAGCCGGTACCTCACGTAATCTTCATACGGGTGCTCCAGCAAATACGACGTATTAGCAGTCAGCTCCGTGTCCCGGTACACGTCCCGCATCATAGACTGTACAGAGTCATATTTCTGCTCAATATAGCTGTTGATGCTCTCCACGGTACGTTTCTGAATCTCCATCTGCCGCTGCACTACGGCCTGAGACATGAGCAAGAACATCAGGTAAGAGAAGGTGATAATGGTGACCACGGCAATGACTGAGAAGAGCAGGATGATTTTCATAAACAGATTATTCTTCAGATACTTTCTGTACAATTTCCCCGGAAACATCAGCAACCTCCTACAGCAGGGGGGAAGCCTAAGCTTCGCTGCTTGTCATTATGAATAAAGTATAGCATGAGGTGCTTCCTGCCTGTGGCTGGTAAAAGCTTGCATTCCTCCGCTAAGCAAAGACAGTCTGCCCATGGAGCAAAGGGCTCCTTGGGCAGACCGGGGTGGGACTATATAATCTACCGGATGTAATTCAAGATGAACTGCGCAGCCTCGGCACGGGTCGCCAAGCCACCGGGTACAAAATTCCCGTCCGTGCGGCCATTCACCAGACCCAGTGATGACGCAGCATTCACGCTGTCTGCCGCCCAGGCTGCTACCTCACCGGAATCGGTGAATGTTGCCGGGGCTGAAGACTGAAGCGCTCCATGCTCCAGTACATAGGCACGCATTAGCATAGTCACAATCTCCTGGCGGCTGATGTTCGCACTCGGATCGAAGTGTTCAGCAGTGCGCCCGCCTACAATACCTGCCCGGACCAGACGCGCCAGGTCTTGCTCATACCATACACCAGATGGCACATCACTAAATTTCAATTCCGCCTGAGCTTGCAGTCCCAGCACGCCAGCCAGCAGCTTCACAAATTCCGCTCTTGTAATACTGCGGGCGGGCTCAAATCCATTTTCGGAAGTGCCTTGTATCAGATGTTTAGCCGCCAGCTGGCGGATAGTGTCCGCAGCCCAATGGGTAGACGGAACGTCAGCGAAGGATTTATTGTACTCCAGCACAGCCAGCCTGCCTGTTCCGCTAAACTCTCCTAGCAGGAAGCCATTCGCGTATACTCCGCCGAGATAGGTAAGCGAACCCCCTTCAGCAATAGCATATAAACCAAGCAAATTAGTATTATAATCCGTATTTGCTGCACTCCATTGTATGGTTACTGGTTTGCTGAAGCTTGGAAGACGGTTAGATGTACCATTCCCCGCGATGATGCTCAGATCAAACGTCATCCCCGTACCCCGCAAGACCACCCCACGCTCTGCTTTCAGTGTGCTCATGTTCAAAGTTTCCGGGCTGAGCTTCACCTGAATCTTGCTGCCTGAAGCTTGAGCTTCATTAAGCAGCGCCTTCAATTGCACCAGCAATTCTGGCGCAATACCAAGTGTGGTTCCCGAGGCGGCCAATTCAAGTTGACGGATCCCTAGCAATTCACCTGCATTCACAGGCAGCTCGATAGCTGTAACGCCTGCCGGCACATTTACCGTCACTTTGCCGTTCTCAGTAGATGTACTGAGTACACTTGCTGGAACAGTCAATGTTGCACTAGTCGGACTTGGAAGCGGCGTTGCTGTCGCTGCTGAAGTCGTTCCGCCAGTTCCTGTACCTGTCCCTGGAGCCGATGTCGGCTGCGGTGTAGATACAGGAGTATTGTGGACCTCGAAATCAATAATCCCGCTCTTTTGAACAGCCGTATAAGGGCGGCCATTCAGTATTTTGGTGTTGGTGACTACGGCCGTGTATTCGCCGCTGTCTGTTTCTTTTGCAGAAGCAATTGTATAGTTACGCTCCACAGCGCCTTCAATGGCCTGCCCGTCTTTCAACCATTGGTAGCTTAACTCGCCATAAACTGTAGAAGCCACTACTGCAAAAGACACCTTATCACCTACAGCTGCCGGATTCTTATCTACGCTATAAGCGGTGATAATTGGCGCATCGGGTGCCGGATGTACTGTCACCGTAAGTTCATTACCGGTTCTTGTTGAAGGCTCCGTTCCCTCTTTTCCAGTCAGAACCACACGGAACTGCGTACCGCTGTCTGCTTCAGAAGCAGTAAATGCGTATACCGCCGAAGTCACGCTCTCCGCCACAGTCCATTCCTCTGCGGTTGCTGCCTTCGTCTCCCAGTGAATCGATTCCACATCCCCGCGGATCTGTACGAACAGCTTCACCTCTTCACCGGTAATGACATCAAGTGCAGATGGAAGATCGGTTATGAAATCAGGCGCTTCCCATGGTGCTTCAGCCGGAGTTACGTTAAGTGTGTACTCTGCTTCACTGCTGTCACCAGATTCATTGGTAACGATGACCTTGTACTTATTGCCATTCATCCCGGTAGTCAAAGCAGGGATAGTATAGAAGGCGGACATTCCCAACGCATCTCCATAACCGCTGCCTGTGTCCGCATACCAGGCATAAGTCAGCTGCCCTGCGCCAGTGGCAACTGCCGTTAGTGTCGCGGACGTATTTTCACGGAAGGATCCTTCCCCTACGATCTGCACCTTTGGAGCTTGCAAGGCCCACTTCGCCTGTAAGTTCAGTTCACCGGTTATTAGATCTTCGGCAAAATTCCATCTTCGCGCACCTTCTCCTTCTCCAACGTACCAGCCTTCCAGGTCATAGCCCTCTCTGGCAATGCCCGTAGGCTCCAAGAGCAAAGTGCCATACACAGCCTCGGCCACAGTATTTGCTGGTTCACCCCCATTAGCATCAAAGAGAACGGGATAGCTGCCTTTCAGATAGACCGGTTTGGAGCGGTTGCCTGCATAATCCTCCATCACCACATGCACAACTTTTGCCGTCGAGGTAAAGCTTAAGCTCGCCTTAGTTGTCCGTCCACGGATAATCATCGGCTTATTGCCAGAGCTATACGTTGTGGCAAAAGATTTCGGATTCCCATCTTCATACACATACATATACCGCCAGTCTCTGGTATTCGGCATCGGCAGATTCAGCTTGCCGTCCGTCCAGGACCATTCTTCCGCGTAAGGTTCCGCGACCGTGTCGATGAACCGGCCGCTGACCGAGACTGGATCGGTGTTGCCTGCGGTAACGGTGACAATGTAATCATCGCCGTTTACCGGCATCCCCGTGAACAGCGCAGTGCTTGCACCTGCCGGGACAACCACTTGCTGTGACACCGGTTCGGATGTCGTAATCCAATTCAAGGACTGCACTCGAACGGTAATGTCATCGGAAGCTTGAGCGGAGTTCGTCCAGTTCACATTCAACTCTCCGTCCGCACTTGAATCCACCTTCACTCCGGAAACCGCCGCATCCAGATCAAAAGCCAGCGTTGCCGCTTCACCCTCCACTCCATCCGCACCCACTGCAACCACTTTAAGGGTTCCGGATTTCACCGGGAGATGCTTCAGATAGAACACCTCATCGTATTTGCCGCCCATAAATACATCATTCACGTACACATTATATTGCTTGATCTTAGTGTAATCGGGATCTAGCTTCCACTTCACAACCATTTCACCTGTATCTGTAAAAGCTTCCGCAACTGCTAATTCCGCAGGAGCTGCGGGCTTTACAGCAGACCCGTCATAAACGCGCAGCTGTCCGACGTTCATCTGGTAGGTGGACGCTGTTCCTTGCCCGGGATCAAAGACCAGTCCAAGAGCTGCAATATTATGACCTGCGTATGCACTCAAGTCCAGCTCCTTTGTCACCCAACCTTCCGAGTGTTGACCACTGTTTGGAATAGCGACCTCTACTACGGTATTCGGATCATCAGCCAGGATGAGTCCCACTTCCATCGCCGAAGCATCCGTGGCAGATGGCTTGTTGAAGCTGATCGACAGCTTGGAGTTGCCGTTGACCTCCAGCTCTGTTTTGTACAGACGCAAGAAGTTCTTCGCATTCAGATTGCCGTTCACCACCAGTGAACTGCCACCGTTATACGCACCGATGTGCTCATAGTTGTAACGGTTTGTACCCGCAAGGTTGTACTCCGGTCCATAATCAAAATCTACAGTAAGCTTATTGCCAGCAGTATCCTGCCACCACTGCCAAGTCACTGGGATATCCTGCAGGCTCATATTAGACCACTCATCCGGGTTCGATACTTCACCGTTCACGGAATAGGACAAGCCCTGTCCAGTGTTAAAATTGGTGTAAAAGTTCTTGTCCTTAATTACCGAACGCTCCGCAATGACGGAGGAGATTCCCGGCCAGTAACGGTTGTCGGCATAAACATCGGACACGGTATTGGTTGCCGATTTGACCGTATTCTTAGGGTCCACGTTCGGGCCTGACCACCATAGCTGCTCACGCAGTTTTGTCATCCATTGGTAGTCATTTTCGGATCTGTGCGAGACCGGGTAAGACAGGTTCATGTCCTCATCCAGACCGGCATGAACAAAGTCCGCACCGAGTGTAGCCAAGCTGAGCCGTGGCAAGCCATTGCTGTCCAGCTTGTTCATCAACGCTGTTCCGTTAACGGACTTAAACCGGTCGCGGCCCGCTTCCAGCCCTGCAAAACCAACTTCAAACAAGTTGTAGCTTGTTCCCAGACTGGTATTCAGATTGCTTAAGTAATTAGCCGCATTGGTAATCTGTGTATTGCCAGCCCCGTAGTCGAAGAAAAACGAATTGGAGACGGGTTCCTTGGTGCTTTTATCCACTAAAAAGGAGATATTGGTATCATTAATCGTCCGGGCGAACGTATTAGCACCGGTATTGGTGTTCAGCGAGTCGTACCACTGTACATACAGGCCGCCCTCTTGCAGCACCTTCATAAAAGCGATGTAATCGGGGATATCCTGGGTCGCTACATTCGGATTCATCTCTTCCTGATTTACAAAATAACCGTCAAACCCGAAATACCCGGCCATCTCGATCAGTTTATCCGCCACCGGAAAATTACCATTCTCGTCTTTAACTATCATTTGTTTGTACGTCTGCTGTCCACGGTCATTATTGGAAAAAAAGATTCCCGCCAATGACAGCACGCCGTTCTTATGCGCTGCATCGGTGTAGGTAGGGTTCGGGATGTTCAACATGCCGAATTCGAACCATTTTTGCTGCCAGTCCTTCTGGGCCAATTCATCATAATAATCCGGCGGGGTGTACGCAGTTGCTGTACCGTGCCAATAGGAGTAGTAATCGATATATTGCCAAAAGTTAAAATGATACTGCGCAAACTTGTTCGTATACGGCGCGTTCTCAATAAAAGCATTCCCGTAGTCGCCAGCAACGTTGATCATCTGTGTATCTGCGCTAAGCGCTGGGTTAGCTTGGGTTGCAGCAAATGGGGCATTCCGCTTCTGCAGCGGCACCCGCGATCTCAACAGCTCTGCATCCGGATCAGTTGCCGGACTCCAGTTCGCAATATGGCTGCTCGTATATCCATGTACATTAGGCTGATTGGCACCCGGCGCACTGTCTCCTGTAAAAGGCCACGTATCGCCGGCGTAAGCCGTTAGGGGAAGTCCTGAAACTAGCAAAGCTGCCGCCAGAACAGCTGATGTCAGCTTACGACGCGCCTTTTTACCGGTGTGAAGGTTCATTTTCCACTCTCCTCGTCCTGTAGTTGTTTCGGTTACTCTCATCCATGAAGCGTAATGTGTGCTGTCTATGTCGCCGAACAGCAAGTAGATTACTTCTGTTATCCCGTCCCTCTTCTGCCTGCACATTCTGTATCCAACCACATATGTGCAAGCGCATTCATATTTGTCGGCAACCCTCCTGTCTTACTTTGATTAGTCCACCCTAATCTAACCCAGATCTTTCCTTACAAATAGCCGCAAAATTAAAGATATGCTGGATAAATTAAAGATTATCGCGCCAGCAGGGATCGATATCCTGGCAATGAGTGGGTCGTTAAACATATGTTGGTTGAAAATATAAAGAGGATAAAGAAGCGTGGCCTCTTTTGCCTCTTATCTCCGCCACTCCGCCGTATTCGCTCAAATCAGAGGCACTTTTGCCCCTCTTTCACGCCACTCCGCCGTATCGCCGCCCTCCCTCAGACTACCCAGCTACGAAAAAAAGATTGTCTCTCCGTCATCAACGATGACCTTGAGGCAATCTTTTTTCAAACCATCCGATTTAGTTACTTTCCTTGCTTCTCAAGCAAGTTCAGAATGATTGTTACTGCTTCGGCCCGGGACGCTACCTGGTTAGGTGCGAAACGGTTTTGTCCTATGCCATTCACAATGCCCGCGTCTGCTGCTGCCGCAATATATGGTACTGCCCATGCGGGTACATCCTTAGCATCATTGAAGGTTAAGGTCGCTTTTGGATCTACTGTAATGCCCAGAGCCCTAACAACCATAACTGCTAATTCAGTGCGAGTAAGCTCCTGCGTAGGACGGAAGGTACCATCGTCATAGCCGCTGATAATTTGCAAAGCTACTGCCTGAGCTACAAAGGACTTAGCCCATGCCGGAATCTTCGCTGAATCCTTAAAGCTTGAAGTGTTACCACTGTCCGGCAATTGCAGGGCACGAGCCAGCATAGTGATAAATTCAACCCGATTTACTTTCTGATTAGGACGGAAAGTATTATCCGGATAACCGCTAACGAAGCCTCCTGCTACTGCCTTCTCAATAGCCGCTGCTGCCCAATGGCTGCCAGTATCCGTCAATGATGGTTTGACTACTGGCGTTGCAGATGGTGTAGGCACCGTTGTTGGTGCTGGTGTAGCTGTTGGTGCTACTGTTGGCGTTGGTGTTGCTGTCGGTTTTGTTGTTGCCACTGGACCTGTTGATGATCCTGTTGTTGGTGCTGCTGTTGGTGCTGTCGTTGGCGCCGTTGTCGGTTCCGTTGTTGGTGCTGTTGTCGGTTCCGTTGTCGGCGTTGTTGTAGGTTCTGGTGTTGGGTTTACTTCAGGATCTGCTTCCTTAATAATACCGAACTCTTCCAGAACGTATGGTTTAGCATCATTAATATTCTGATCGATCTCATAAGATACAGCTGTTAATTTGCCAGCATCTACAGTAATACCTACAAAGGTCTGAACTTGACCGCGTTTTGGACGCGTAGCATCACTTGGGTCCGGTCCGTATTTAGCTGCTGTATTCTCATTTGCTACTTCGAAGAGATTATAATACGCATCTCCCAATTCTGGTTTCATGTTCTTGTAGTAAACCTTCGCTCCCGCTGTAGCTGGGATCAGATAAACCGTTCCATCTGGATTTACTGTGTACTCTACAGTTTGACCATTGAAGCTTTCCTTGATCTTCACTGTGTCTGCCGCAGTTCCATCAGCTTTAATTGGCTTGGTCCGGGCATAAATATGGTCGTGTCCTTGAAGAACCAAGTCAATGCCCAGTTCAGCCATCATTGGAGCAACCTTCGCTCTTTCTCCATTTGTACCCATAATGTCTTTGTCAGTAGCATGGTTAGAGGTTGTGTATGGACCTTTATGCATAGCTACGATAATCCACTTCGCACCAGCAGCCTTCGCTGCTTTTACGTCAGCCTTCATCCAATCCAACTGCGCTTGGCTGAAGTTAGCAAATTCATCTGAATTCTCATTTGTATTTAGGACTACAAAGTGAGCATTGCTGTAGTCATAGGAATAATATGCTCCAGTTTCTGTTGCAGAGCCCGGTGCTTCCTTAATATTGTAGTGCTCATAGAAGGCATTTGCCTTATCCTCATGATTCCCCGCAACAGGCACGATGGTCGTGTTAAGCAGGGTGCCCTGCGAATGACCAAGCAACCAATTCCATTGTGATTCATTAGTTCCGGTATCTACGATATCTCCGTTAATCGCCACAAACTCAGCATTCGGGAACGTCGTAAGTGCTTTTGCCATCGTTTCACCGGAAAGAATCGCTTCATCTTCGGTCTTAGCCTGTGTATCAGCCAAATCGATGAAAGTAAATGCTCCTGTCTTAGCGGCAGTTTCAAAAGTTCCCACTGCACTCCACAGGCCTAGTGCTTTATCACCTACACGGAAGTAGTATTTTGTATCAGCTTTCAGGCCAGAAGCTTCCGCTTTATGAACTAATTCATCCTTTGAATTTCTGGAAACCGCCGAACGTCCTGTAAACTCAGCAGCCTTAGCAAAGTCTGGAGTAACGCCCGTATTTTCTACAACCTGCAGATCGTTTCCAGTAGACTTCAACGCTGTGTACCAAGTGAATCCTTTTGCACTCACTGGATCGCCATTAAAGGTAACTGTAACTTTTTTAATCGAATCCGTTGAAGCGATAGCAGCTTCTGAATTTGTTCTTTCACTTACAGCTTTGATAACAAATTGATAGGTTTGGTTTGGATTAGTATTTTCTACAGTGTAAGTATAAGAAGTTTTACCTTCTTCATTAGGAACACTGACCATCCAATTTGCGGATACCAGATCATTTTGCTCATAAATTCGATATCCAGACACTGGTGCACCGGAAGCTGGCGCATCCCAAGTCAACGTTATTTTACCACCATCTGCTGCAGTAGCCTTTGCATTTTGCACAGGTTTAACTGCTACTTCCGATTTATGAATGCTGTAGTTATCATACGAGTCTGTAGAACCACCAGTTGTTGTGGTGTAGGCTTCGTAAGATAGCTCATCATTCGTTACCGTCATCCCCGTGAACATTTCCTTGCCAGGCTGTCCGTATTTAGCTGCAAAAGGGAATGTTCCTGAAGCTACGTTGTATTTTTTATTGCCCGCTGCATTTGTAATCAGGTATAAAGTACCCTTAGGATCAGTTACTACTCCGTTTGAGTCCGGAACAATATCCGTCAATGGTTTGTTGTTGTACATCTGATAGCTTCTAGCAAAGGTGTGGTCATGCCCGCCAATTACCATGTCGATACCAAGCTCATCAAACACCTTCGTTAATTGCGCTCTGTAAAAGAGTACATCTGTATCATTGGTGTGATTGGCAACGGAATAAGGAGATTTATGCAGAAGCACAACCTTCCATTTCTGATTGCTTTTTGCCGCTTCGCTCCGAAGCCACTCCACTTGTTTATTGTAAATTTCGTTATTCTCAAGATTCGAGCTTGCACCATAATATTCTGTATTAATTACCATAAAGTGCGCTGAACCGTAGTCAAAAGAATATACAGAACCATCAGGTTTCGCACCTGTATTCGATACATTCGGCAAGTTAAAATGAGAGCTATAATTGCTATAATTTTTGCTTTCATGGTTGCCTACCAAAGGCACCAACGGAATATTCGCTAAAATATCCTTAGGCTTATTGAAAAACCATCCCCATTGCTCCTCAATATCACCGTTATCCACCAAATCACCAGAATTCAGAATAAACTCACTTTCCGGGAATTTAGCTAATCCTTCTTGAAGGGTATGATTCCAGATATCAAAATCTTCTTCAGTTGTTCCTTGGGAATCCGTTGTATATAGGAATTTAAAAGCTTGGTTGCTGGAACGTTCTGTCTTAAAAGTTCCTACGTCGCTCCAATTATCAGCTTGTCCATCTCCAGCACGGTAAGCATATTCCGTGCCCGGCTGCAGATGATCCGCTATTACCTTATGGCTGGTTAGCACAAGTGGTTTTTTAGCTGATTTATCCGCTTTTGTCATATACACACTAGTTGTAACGGATGTTCCTTCATACAATTGAGCTCCTGCCGCTGGAAACTGGCCATTCTCCAATTTAGAAGCTTCTACCACTTCCAGTTTGGTGCCAGTCACACTTTCAGGTGCATACCAGTTAAATCCCATACTAGTCTGCGGGTTGCCATTAAAAGTAATTGCGATAGAATCTGGCTTCCCAACTCCAGGTTCTACTGTCTCCACTACAGGATAAGCAATCAGGCTCATATCCCAATAAAGGTCAGAGCTAGTGTCTCCCGTCTGGTGAACTTCAGCTGAAAGCTCATTACTTCCATCCTTCAGATTGGCTTTTACGATTTCCGTTAGGTCAACCTTTGTATACTCATTTGGATCACTGCCATTAGTTGTACTAAGTGTCTGATAGTCGATTTCACCAGCTGGCATAGCCTCGCGGTAGATTTCTGCACCGTTCAGATACAGCACAACTCCGTCATCAAATGCAAAATTACCCAATACTTTATCCGATTTTGTAATTTCTTCCTTATTCACAGTTACATTTGTACGGAAATAGGAAGTACGATATTTCTTCTTTTTATCCGAGCCGTAGCTTATATTTGTATTCAGAGCACCAAATTGCTTGCTGCTGACTCCGGCCCCAGAATCTTTATAACCAAGCGGCGCTTGGCCTGATGCCCATGTAGAATCATCGTAAACAGACCGCCATACCGAACCTTGATCCGTTCCGTTATCTAGATATTTCCATGTAGAATTGCCCGCCAGTAGTGTAATTGGCTCTAGCGTTTGTAATTGCAGTAATCCAGCATCCTCATTGCTGTCTTCTGCAAAAGCTGGCATTCCTGTAAATGTAAGTCCCAGTACCATAACGAAGGCTAGTGTCATGGATACTGCTTGTTTAAATAACCTGTTCATAATCAGTCTCCCTTACTGTTATTATGAAATGCTTGCATCCATTCATAGTAACTACTAAATATTTTCACAATGTACGGATTAATCCACTAGTTTGTAAAAACGGCTTGTGTATTTAATCAGGCAAAAGTGGTTACAGTAACGGCAAGGTTATGATCAAGGAGGACAAACATGGACGATACTCAAGCTTTTGTAGACAAAGTACACGACACCCAGAAGAAAGCAGAAAAGAACAAACAGAATCACGGTAAAGGAACACCAAGCCAAAAGCTGCCTAATAAACAGCACAGTAAATAGAACACGCCTCCACGAAAACAAAAAAAGCAGCAAGCCCTCCCGGATCGGAGTGACTTGCTGCTTTACTTTTTGTAAATTGAGCTTTGCTTTTAAAGGAGTTATTTACTCCATTTCACCACATTCACGGCTACCTTCTCTAATTGCGCCTTGCTCAAAGCCTTGTCTGGAGAACTAATCGTCACAAAACGATCATCCAGTTTATAGGTCAAAAACAATGAATCGCTGGTAGGGCTGTACCACTTAGCTTCTGTACCATTGGAAAGCTTTATGGTATCGCCTTTGTAATCATAGGAGTAGTCACGTGGAGAAACGTTCACCCTCATATGGTTGAACAAAAAGTACACTCCATCTTCAGAGCTAGCTGCCTTTTGATAAGCGTCTCCACTCACCATTTGTGCTGGTGCATAAACCGTTTTAAACCCATCGAAATTTGCAAAAGCTTTAGAAATTTGTTCTTTTTGAGCGTTGCTGTACTGTACTGGTGTTAATGTATCTTTATCCGGCACCACAGTTCCAGTACCCAGAATGACCTGATTCGCTGCCGCATCAAAAGTCACTGGCACCTTCAACACATCAGCCAAGGCACGTACAGGAAGATAGGTTGTATTGTTATAAGTAATCGGAGCTAATGTGTTACCTTTATTATCAACAGGCGTATAAGCTGCACCATTCACTTTAAATCCAATGCTGTGATTAAGATATGCGGTGATTTTTTGCAGCTTAGTTCCCGCGTACACACCAGCTGAACCTGTGATTGCCATCCCAAATACCATCGTTGCTATAATGAACTTTTTACTTTTCATATGTTATGCCTCCTTAGAAGATCAATCTCGGTTTTTACTTTAGCTCAAGTTTTGAAAGAATATGTCTCTAAGTTGTATTTAACTTGTACCCAATTTGTAAAGAAACTATTCATCTGGAGCTCTGGTTTGTATAAAAAAAACAGCAACCCGCTTATCCCATAAGGATTTAACGGATTGCTGAGAGCTTTAACCTTGATACGGAGTTGTAACCTTATACACTTCTGAATATAAAATTTCTCTATAAAGTTGGAATTCTTCTTCATCAACAGGGTTAGGGTAAGTCATAATTAAGAGTGGTAAGTCTTCATTTCCTTCACGCAAAGGAGGCTGCACATAATCGTAAGGATTCAAATGAAAGCCCAGCCGCTCATAAAAGCCAATTCTCCGCTGCTCCATTTCACCCAGTGGCCGCTCAACTTCCAAAAGGACAGGCTTGTTAGATAGACTGATGTATTCAGTCATCAGCTTTTTGCCAATTCCTCCGCCTCTAATGCTTGGGTCGACTGCTATATGTTCTACAAAACGAAAGCCGGGAAACTCCCAGCAGGCCATAAAAGCAACAATTTTACCCTCAGAGTTCATCTCGGTAATGAGACGATAATCTGGAACGTCCAATAACTCCTGTTGTCCCTCAAAGGTTCTGATCTCAGAAGTAGGAAATGAGGCTTCCATAATAGCGAATATTTCATCAAAAGTTGTGTGATTCATAACATAAGTTCTCACTTTCTGGATTTGTGGTCTATTATAAGTATACCTTACACATATTATCTTAACCCGAAATTCATTAAGAACTCAAGGTACTAGTACCTGGTACTAGGATAACGTGATATACTAAATAGAACAGTTATACACATCTTGTTTGATATAGGAGAGGTTCATATTGGATAATCAGCAATGGATCGCACCTGAGTTCTACAATCTCACTTCGGAAATGGAAAGCCATGCTCCTGAGAAGATTGCGCTTAAGTGGTTAAATGAGCAAGGAGATTATGAGGAAATTACTTACGGTGAATTACGCAAACAAGCTAACCGGCTGGCCGGAGGACTTGCGAAGCTTGGGCTGCAACAAGGGGATCGTGTTCTTGTTATGGTTCCACGCCGCATCATCGCTTATGTCATCTATTTAGCTTGTCTGAAACAAGGACTTGCCATCATTCCATCCTCAGAAATGCTGCGTGCCAAAGATTTATCCTACCGCCTGCGCCATTCTGAAGCCAGAGCGGTTATTGCTTGGTCCGAAGTAACCGGGGAAGTTAATAAAATCTCAGAGGATCTTCCTGCTCTCGATTACCGTCTTTCCGTATCTGGCAGCTCAGACGAACTCGGTGAAGGCTGGCTGGATCTAGAAAGTCTGATGGTTGGACAACCAGATACCTTCACAGCAGTCGCAAGCCGCCGGGATGATATGGCTATTCTCGCCTACACCTCAGGTACTACCGGCAACCCTAAAGCGGTCGTTCATAGTCATGGCTGGGGTTATGCTCACTTGCGGATCACCTCACCTCAATGGCTGGATATTCAAGGATCTGACACCGTCTGGGCAACAGCAGCTCCCGGCTGGCAAAAGTGGATCTGGAGTCCCTTCTTAACCGTTCTTGGCAACGGAGCTACAGGTTTTGTATATAGTGGATCCTTTCATCCCAAAAAATATTTGCAGCTATTGCAGGATCACAAAATTCAAGTATTATGCTGCACCCCAACGGAATATCGTCTAATGGCTAAAACAGAAGACTTAGGTCGTTACGACTTGTCTACCCTGCGTTGTGCAGTATCTGCCGGAGAGCCATTAAATCAAGAGGTCATTAACACCTTTCAGCGTGAATTCGATATCACAATCCGTGATGGGTACGGCCAGACGGAAAGCACCCTAATTATCGGAACACTCAAAGATACTCCAATACGCATTGGTTCTATGGGTAAATCAATCGCACCCGGCTTAGTCGAGGTTGTGGACGAAGACGGCAAGCCACTACCTGCTGGAGTGGTTGGTGATATTGCCGTACATTTGAGTATGCCAGCCCTGTTCCACACTTATTACAAAGATCCCGGTAGAAAAGAAAGCTCCACACACGGCGAATTCTTCATAACCGGCGACCGGGCAAAAAAAGATGAAGATGGTTATTTCTGGTTCGAGGGCCGTGGGGATGACATTATCATTAGCTCAGGTTACACTATCGGTCCTTTCGAGGTAGAAGAAGCATTGATGAAGCATGCCTCCGTTAAGGAATGTGCGGTCGTAGCCAGTCCAGACGAGATCCGTGGGCACATTGTTAAAGCATTTATCGTGCTCAAGGATGAGATTGTTGGTTCACCAGAGCTTGTAAAAGAGCTGCAATCCCATGTTAAAGAGTGGACAGCCCCTTATAAATATCCGCGCAAAATCGAGTTTATTCAGGATCTTCCGAAAACGACCTCCGGTAAAATACGGCGAGTAGAGCTTCGTGAGCAAGAGAACCAAGCTGCGCAGGAATAAACATAGCCATGGAATTCACCTTATTAAAAAATAAAGAGCAGCTAGTCCATAAATGGACTGCTGCTCTTGTTTATTTGGCATCAGGTCGTTACTCGGACCAATATTTCGCATCCGGGTTCAGCGCCGCGCCAACTTCGCCTTCTAATACTAAATCGCAATCGAGGTAGCCCTCTTCATCCAGGAAATAAACCTCCTGCTTGTAGAACTCGCATAAGGTCTCCAAGAATTTATCGGGCGAATCATACATCACGATTAAATCGCCGAAATCATGGAGCAGGTCACATACCTGTTCCACACCATCGGCAGACTTATAATAACAAATGAAATCACTGCCATAGTTCGTTAAGATAGGCAAGATAACTCCATCAGGATGTTGACCTTTTTCCTCCAATATCCCAGCTAATACCTTCATCTCCTCTTCATATTCATCCATATGAATCAGGCGGTACCCTGGAATAAATTCGATAAGGCTTGGTTCCTCTTCCTCACTGCTTGTCCCTGAGACAGTGCTATAAATAGCTTTCAGCAGTTCAGGAGTCTCCGGCAAAACTGCCGTAATCTTTGCTTCGTTACCGCCCTTGCCCAAGCTGGCAATATAATCAGGGCGTAATTCTGCGGACAGCTTAAGGTATTCTTGAAATTGTTCTGTCAATTTATTGGTGTGCATATTGTCATCCTTTACTTATTCGCAGAAGTCCACATCTTCATCAGCCACGTATCGAAGTCAGCGCCTTTTTCACCTTCATAAGCGTCGTACACGTCAACTCTCATCTTCTTCAGCTTCTCTTTGAAGTCCTCGTAAGAATGATCTCTTGGCAGGCTCTTTTTAATTCTCAGCAGGATCTTGGATACGCCTTTAACTAGTTCAGGCTTGTTCTTCGATGGCACCTTAACGTCTTCACCAAAAGCCTTCAGCTTAAGGTAAGCAGCTTCTTGAACTGTATATACAGGATCGCTCTCCATTAAACGCGTCAGGATATCGATAATTTGTTTGTGGTTGGTCTGTCCCAGCTCTTCAACTGCTTCTAGACGTGCTCTCCAATCCGCAGAGCGGTTGGCAGCTTTCTTTAATTCCTCATAATTCTCCGGTAGTTCATTGTTCAGTTCTTCGATCATTCCGTTCAATCCCCTTCTATTAAAAACTATCTATCTTACAGTAACAGTATAACCAACCATTGCGCAAGCTAAGAGAGGAAGATCTTTGCATGAATTCATGTGAATATCATATTTCCGCAAAAATATGGGTAAAGTATCCGAAGTAAGTATCCAGCGCAACATTCTATCGACTATATACGTTAGTAACTAGAGAAATTCAGACAATACATCAAGGAGAGTGACCTAAGTTGAAAAAGCATACCTTCATGCTAGCGTTAACCATTGTACTAAGTGTGGTGCTTGGCGCCTGTTCCAGCAACAACAGTAACAATGGAGCTGCCATTGAAACGAATCTAACTGCAAAAGAAATGGTCGATCAAATGCTGAGCAAAGTTGAGCAGCCATCATTAATGGAGCTTGATGCGGCTACTGTCGAACAGCTATATCATCTCAACCCAGAATTGCTTGAAGATTATAGCATTAGAATGCCTATGATGAATGTGAAAACTAACGAAATCGCCGTTCTGAAAGTTAAAGATGTAAAAGATATGACCACTGTTGAGGATGCCATTAAAGCGCGTGCAACAGATGTTCAAAAACAATTCGAAACCTATCTGCCTGATCAATACGAAAATGCCAAGAACTATAAACTTATTAAAAAGGGTAACTATTTCCTGTTCGTTATTGCTGATCCTGCGGATCAAGATAAACTCGTAGCAGACTTCGATACTTACTTCACAGAAAAATAAATAACCATGGTATTCAGCAGCCTACTTTTCCTATTCCTATTCCTGCCGGCTGTCCTAGCGCTCTATTATGTTTCGCCCTGGCGAATCAAAAACCTCATATTGTTTTTAAGCAGCCTGGTTTTTTATGCTTGGGGCGAACCTGTCTACATTGTAATCATGTTGCTGTCCACCATTACAGATTACAGCTTTGGTCTACTGCTCAGCAGACCAAAGCTGACTGCGGTGCAGCGCAAGTGGATTGTGGTTAGTTCTGTCATTATTAATCTAGGCTTATTGTCGTATTTTAAATACGCAGATTTTCTCATCCAAAATATAAATGGACTCCTCGGTACACATATTCCTTTAACGGATTTACCTTTACCTATTGGGATTTCATTTTATACTTTTCAATCCATGTCCTATATTATTGACGTCTATAGAGGAACTTCGAAAGCACAACGCAATTGGATTGATTTCGGTACATTCGTAGCGCTGTTTCCACAGTTAGTAGCAGGTCCGATTGTTCAATATAACACCATTGCCGGGCAACTACGTGAACGTTCGGTCGATATCCCCATGTTCGCAGAAGGTGTACGGAGATTCATAATCGGATTAGCCAAAAAAGTACTGCTCGCCAACAACATCGGTCTGCTCTGGCACACCATATCCAGCTCCAACCTAGATTCCCTGCCTGCTTTAACCGCTTGGCTTGGGATTATTGCGTTTGCTTTTCAGATCTATTTTGACTTCAGCGGGTATTCGGATATGGCTATTGGTCTCGGTCTCATGTTCGGCTTCCGCTTTAACGAGAACTTCAACAAACCTTATATCTCTCAGAGTATTACTGACTTCTGGCGGAGATGGCATATTTCCCTTAGCAGTTGGTTTCGTGACTATGTCTACATCCCGCTTGGAGGCAACCGCCGGGGGTTAGGCGTTCAAGTGCGCAACATCCTCATCGTATGGCTGCTCACGGGTATCTGGCACGGGGCAAGCTGGAATTTTCTGCTCTGGGGATTATACTTCGGGGTCATTCTTATCTTTGAAAAATGGTGGGGATTAAAGCTATTAAGCCACCTCCCCCGTTGGACAAGACATTTATATGCTGTAGTACTTATACTCATCGGATGGGTCTTATTCGCTTTTGAAGAACTTCCTCTGGTCATTGGCTACTTACAAGCGATGCTTGGCTTTAATGGACAGCCGTTATGGAATAATACCACTTTATACTTCACTTACACGAACGCGATTCTACTCGTGGTGTTAACCTTTGCCTCTACACCTGTGAAGCTCTCCAAGCGGATGGATTCTAGATCGGTTCCTGCTCTTGTTTGGTATGGCGTGTTATTTTTCCTATCTGTAGCCTACTTAGTAGATGCAACCTTTAATCCATTTTTATATTTCCGATTCTAACCATTAGGGGGTGATTGTTTATGAAGCTGAAGACGGATCGAATCCTGGTTGGGGGATTTGCTGCAACGTTATTTCTGGTCGCTATCCTTTTTTTCTTACTGCCTGTTCAGCGTTTCTCTGAGCTTGAGAACCGGTATTTGCAAAAGGCACCCCATCTGACATGGGACAATTTATTATCCCACACCTATGCGGAAGAGGCCGAAAGCTTTGTAACCGATCATTTTCCATTTCGGGCCAAATGGGTATGGGTGAAATCGGCGGTGGAACAGATGAGGCTGCAGCAAGAGAATAACGGAATCTATAAGGGAAAAGACGGCTATCTTTTCGAAAAATTTGCAGCACCTGATTACACTAAAGTTCAGCAATATGCAGCAGCTGTGAAACGCTTCGCCGATAACAATCCTGATGCAAACACCACTTTCTTATTGGCACCTACATCGGTTGGCTTGTACAAGGAACGTCTACCCTGGTTAGCTCCTGTCTACTCGCAAGCTGAGGTGAATCAAACAATAGCTAAGGATGTAGGAGATAGCCTTACTTTTATAAATGGATTTGATGTTCTTAGCCCACATGCCGCAGAACCCATTTACTATCGGACCGACCATCACTGGACAACCTACGGTGCCTACTTAGCTTATGTAGCCTATGCTCAAAGCATGGGCTGGCAGCCTCTGTCCCGGAGCGAATACCAGATTCAGACTGTGAGTAATTCATTTCTCGGGAGCTATCATACCCGGGGGCAATTTATCGGGGTCACACCTGACTCCATTCAAATGTACAAACCTAATCATGAGGTATCCACCCAAATGTACATTCAAGATACCGGTGAGACTTTAACAAGTATGTATGACCCAAGTTATCTGGCGAAAAAAGATAAGTACTCTTATTTCTTAGGGGGCGTACATGCGCTCATGAAAATTACCAGCCAGCTTGATCCAACAACGGTCAAACAGGAAAAGCTGCTCGTCATCAAAGACTCCTATGCACATAGCGTTATTCCTTTCCTGACTCAGCATGTGCCTGAAATCCATGTGATCGATATCCGTTATTATAATGGAAACATCAGTGATTATATGGCTCAAAATGACATCAAGGATGTCTTGCTGCTTTTTAATACGGCTACTTTTATTGATAATGCGGCGCTTTTGAAGCTTAATTAATGATATTGCGATGGATGCGGTGAAAAGACCTTTAATATGGTGTTGTGCGTAACTGCGGGAATGTTGGACTTTCGGTCGCTGTTGTCTCCAGATGTTTTTGATTTTACCGCTATCAGCGGATAACATCCGGAGACAGCTTATGCTTCCGATGCGAGCTTTCCTTCGGAAAGCTTTCAGGCGAACGCTAACGCTCCTACAGTTCCAAAATTCCCTCCTTAACTTCAAACCAAATACTAAAACTAATATACGAGTCCTCTAATCTGGACTCGTATTTCAGATCGTTTTTAGCAAGTATCTCCGCGACGATGGACAGGCCAAGTCCAGTACCGGAGATTTCTTTATTTCGAGACTCTTCAATTACATAGAATGGGTCCCAGATATACGCTAAATGCTCCGTTTTCAGGCGAGTGGTTTTATTGGAGATCGTAAATTTTAATGTACGCGTAGTGTCACTCCGTAGTTTTATTTCAAAAAAATCCTCTTCACCATACTTAATGGCATTACTAATTAAGTTGTTGAATACTATCTCGATTTGGCTGATATCTTCTTCAACGATAGAGGATTCAAGCGAATGAAAGTCGCTCATTAAGGTTATGTTTTTATTTTTTAACGTAATATTATATTGTGAGATCACTTTTAGCAGAAGCTCTTTAAGATCAAAAGGCTCTTTATGCACTTCTGACTTCTGGATCTTGGACAATTTAATTAAATAATCCACCATATCCGACGTATACTTCACTTGCTCCAAAATGATATCCGTATACGTGCCATCATCCAGACCGTCCTGAATGCCAATCGTATATGCTTGGATTAAGGATAATGGTGTTTTCACTTCATGCGAAATGCTTGAGATAAGGGTATTTAAACTTTGATTTTTCTCCTCCAATTTGGCATGGGTGCTCTTTAGACGCTGACTCATCTGATTGATGCTTTTCGAGAGCTCTTCGATTTCATCCCCCGTTTGAATCGTCACTTGTTTAAAATCGAGATTGGATATATCCTTTGCGACATCCTGCAATTGTTCTAACGGTGTAATGATCTTTTTTGAAAAATAAGCCACTAACAGCAAACTGATAATAATCCCCAATAGAATGGAGTAAAAGCTGAATTGATTTACGAGGGTCAAGGCATCTGTATTGTGCACAACCACAGTTCCGATGAGGATCAGACTGCTATCCTGCTCGTATATTTTCGTTAACAGACTCGATTTCAATTTGCCCTGATTAAATAAAAGATTAACCGTGTTGCCTTGTCTTACTTTTTGTAATACCTCATCTGTGATCCAAAATTTATTAAGTGCCACCTTATCTTTAAACAACGCAAATTGAATATTTTCATTAATTTCTGCTGTACTTCCACTGTTTTCAACCCTAACAATCGTTACGTTATTATTGTTCTCGATCCTGCTTTCATTTTCCATGAGTTGATCCAAACGGAGATCCTTTACTTCGTCATAAATGGTGTTGATCTTGGTTTTCATTTTGTATAGGTAATAATCTGCTGAGAAATAGTTGTGCAGGAAATAAGACGTACCAAAAACAATCAGCAAAATAATGCTCACCATGATCAATAACTTCGTACTTATTTTATGAATTTTTATCATGGAAGCTGTACCCCATTCCCCTATGCGTGATCACGTGGTCGGCCCCAATCTTATCGCGCAGCCTCTTAATATGCGTATCTACCGTTCTTTCTTCGCCCAGATAATCCATTCCCCAAACCGCAGACAATAAGGCATCTCTGGATAAAATACGCCCTTTATGCTCGTACAGGAAGGTTAGCAATTCAAATTCTTTTTTATATAACGCCAGTTCGGCCCCATTCTTGTACACTTTCTTCCGCTCAAAATCGATTTCTAAATCCCTAATCGCAGCCACTTTTTCGGTGCCTAGCATTTTTTTAATTCTAAGCATCAAAATCCGTGGGTCGAATGGTTTTCTTATATATTCATCTGCCCCTATATCCAAGGCACTGAATTCATCATCATGGGAAGACCTTGCGGTCAGCATTACAACTTTAGCCAAACTGACCTTCTTGATTTCATTACAGACCTCAAGACCGCTTCGCTTAGGCATCATCCAATCCAGCACCACAAGATCGATCCTATTCGAAAAAAAGAGCTCAAGCGCCTCCTCACCATCCGCAGCTGTCCAAACGTTATAGCCTTCTTTTTCAAAATAAGTCTTCAATATAGTGATCATATGTTTCTCATCATCCGCAATTAAGATATTCAAAGTTTAGATTCTCCTTGCTGTAGTTATCAGAAGAAAAAGGCGAAATCCTTTACAGGTTTCACCTTTTCATATATTTTCATGCTACGCTATTGCAACTTCTCTAGTCCCTTCGTCAGTACGTTCCATATCGGGTTATCGACTGTCTTTCGATCAGGCTGTTCACCCTTCTCTATCGCTTCCCAATACTCCCAGGTTGGAGGCTCAATGCCAAGTTCATAATCCATGCCATCCCAAGTATCCTCCCGGAACGCATAAAACGCCCAGTGCCAGCCGTAATCATCAAAAATCGAGATTAAATCAGCCAAGTATTGATCTGCACCTTTTACAAGCCGGTTCGTGCCAAATTCTTCAGCGACAATACGATTAGCAGGGATGTTATTCTTTTCTGCCCACTGTGCGATAGGTTCTAGAAAATCCTTTAAAGCTTTCTTATTAAATGCTTTTTCCGTCTTCTCCTCACCCACTTTAACCGTTCCAGGATATTCATAGGTTAAGCCTTTTTTCTTATTTTGGCTGGTGAGTTCGTAAGGTTCATACATATGAAAAGCATATAATACATTTGCATCATCGATGGGTTTCAAATATTTAAAGGCCCATGGCGTGGCATACAGACCTGAATTAACGATAATAGGGGTTTCCGTATCTACGGTTCGAATCGCTGTCACAATAGTCTCATATAAAAGATTCAAATCCGCCGGAGTATTCTCCACTGAGCTATACCACTCGTTGTAATCCTCTGTCCAGAAATCATTAAATCCAGTAGCTTGTTCAGGATGTGGCTCATTAATAAGATTATAGCCGACCACTGCAGGATGATCTTTTAATCTTTCCGCAAGATCCTTCCAAAACGTTGCCGCTTGTTCATGATAACTGAAATCCTTCCAGATTCGATCATCATTTGTATAATCATTAAACTGTCGCCACCGATCTCCGGGCAGACTAAGGACTGTCAGCACTACTTTTGAACCCCGCGCCTCGGCTGCATCCAAGTCTGCCTTTAACGCTGTGAAATCGTCCTCAACAAGCCCCTCGTATTTATCTGCATTCCCTATTAAAAAGTCTTTGTCTGGATTGGCATCCGGTTGATCGTTAAACAGGAAATCACTATCTTTTGCCCATTTATCTGGCGCAAGTCGAATGAACTCTATATTATTTTCTTTCGCCGCATCATAATTTTCGGGTATAGATTTGGAGTTCATAAAATTTGTTCCTTTTCGCTGTTGATCCCAGAAAACGATCTTCTCATTGACCTCTTTCTTTACCTCCTTATCCGGTTCAAGATTTGCTTGTGGTGTTGCTGCACTGCATCCTACAACTGCCAACAAAATCAATACGATAAACCCTTTAAACTTCTTCATTCTCTCACCTCGTAACCTATCGTAGCCAATCTCTGTTACAAGAGTGTCACAAGGCATACCTAAAAAGACTGCCCTAAGGATGTCGGCAGACATTTTAGGACAGCCCGATCATATTAATAGAATATAAAATAAATGCTTACTGATTAGTACTTCGACGGGAATGTGACTCCGCATAGGCATCATGACGGAAGTTCAGAATAGGATCTTCTGAGCATTCAATGCCGGCAGGTACAACCGTCGGATCAAAAACGTACTCTTGAGCCTTCTCGTCTGCCACGCCGGTGATCGACAAATGTCCGACGACAATCCGTTCCCGGTCTTCGGGCCAAGCAGACGTCGGGTCATCCGTAGGATCTCCCTCCTGTCCGAGAATTACTGTCAATTGAAACGTCACAGGACCTTTGGACAGTCTCTCGATTAGTTCATCCTCCAAATAATCGGGAGATCGATTCTCCACCTCTTCCTTGACCAGAAAGTGCAGACCCGCTTCCGGTTCCCACTCATATTTAATAGCCCGCCGCTCGCCAGCAGCATTGATGAAGTAATAGGCATGAATGGAATGATAACGATTGGTTGCAAAACTGAGTGGCGATTGCAGCATTTTCACGGCTTGAAGCCCAGCCCGGCTTTCCGAATACTTCTCCATGACCGCTTTGAATTTGTCTGCAATGGTCGCTCCCTCAAACGAATTTTCTTTAATTGTACGTAAGATATTAATAAAGGATTGCGGTGTTTTGGCAAAAAAGATCGGTAATGTAATTGTCACCAAACTTGTCACGCCCCCATCAGGCAATACAAACTGAACCGCCATTCCTTTTGCAGGCGAAAAAACATCAGGGATGGACGGATTAGTCGAGCTATTGGAGAAGCGTACGAGAGCTTGCACCTCATGATTTTGCAAATGTGCCGCTGTTGTCAAAGGACCCGCTTGGCCGTTAGGGGTGAACACCGCCTGGTAGACAACACCTTTGGCGTGCGCGCGTCGATAACCCGGATATTTGCCTGCTACCTCCTCAATGGAGTTTACTGCTTCTTCTGCGAGTTCAGACGACACTGATTTATTATTGTTCATTTTCGTTCACCTCTTTGTAATTTATCAGGAAGGAAAAGGGGACAAGGCCCCCTTTTCTAGTTTTTCAGCTTTGTGATGCGTCAAGTAGGTCGTTCCAGGCCTTCGTAATTCGCTGTCCACGCCAAATATCTCTGACCGTGGCATCGGGATAAGCACTGTACCAGCCAGATGCAGTGATCTGATGGTTGGCGATGAAATCTTTCGCTTCCGAAGATTCAATTCCCGGAAAATCCTTCACTTCATTAAACATGTTATTCAACAACTCTGGAATTTCAGTTCCAAAATCATCAATATAACTATCCCAGTCGCCATCATAAGCCGTCGCGAACAACAGCCGCGTGTCGTTATCAAAGATTACGAAGCGCATGTCGTGAACGGTCGCGATCTTCGCCATCGTTTCGGCTTGTCTCGATGCGCTTTTTTTCAGCTTCTCACGGAGACGATCCGCCCCACCATCTTTAAGCGGCGCAATGATGGTAAGCTCAGATATTTCACCTTCCCGCAGGCCGGCACGTCCAGCGCTTGTAATCGGATTAGTCTGATCTTGTCCTTCTAACATGTTAATTCCTCCTTAGATATATGTTGATCCAACTCTGCCATCCACCGTAATGCAGTCATGCTGGGAACAAAGAAATACTCCCCGCCTTTGGTGATTGAAAAACTTGGAATTTCTTTCATCCGGTGGCGAATAGGTTTGTCCGGAATGGTAAACATCCCTTCCCCCTCATTCTTACCGGTAATAGGGTCTTTCTCGGTTGACATACCCGCGAAATTGCCTCCATTTAACCAATCGGTCTTGATAAACTCGAATTGGCGGGACAATGAGCTGCATATACCTGCAAAAATAAGGCCTCTATCCTGACCATCATCCTCCATTACACCTTTTGGCAGTATAGGGCCATACATCGTTGACCGCCGGAGCAACCGGTGGATGTTCACATTAACAACCGAACCCTGCAAGCTGTCACGGGGAAATGCACGACGGATATGCGAGCTTACCGGACATTTCAACCCTTTATGATCATCCCCGTACGTAAATGCGTTCCGTCGGCTGACATCTTCGCCCAGTGCCGGGTCATCTGCTTCAGGAGCCAGACTTAAAGGGGCTCCGCTCGGCCATCTTCCTACCATTTTAGCGGCCAAAAGTTCTTCCTCTTCCCGATTATCCGCATGCTCCCGCAAATAACGACGGAAAGCCGCGACCCTCATATGCAATTTGCGGAAACTGAGGTAACTTCCATTGTGGCCAAGTTCTGCCGGCTGTGGTCCCTGTGTTATGGTGCCAGATTCATTTAAATGCCCGAACAGGAATTCACCGGCTTTAATCTCCGCTTCCTGCCCCACCGCGTTGAGTACATGGTTTCCTTCGATTCTCGGATTGCTGATTCCATCCATGAAGCCCAGATGAGTACGTCCGTCAGGATTCATTCCGACATCCAGCTGGTAAACGACGGATACACCATTCAGTTCACAGTGGATTCGACGGGCTGCTTCTTCTGCTTGAAGCAGCGCTTCTTTGGTGGGCGCGAACAGAGCAAGCGCCACATCGACTTTGTCAGTACCCAGCGGGTCTTCCCAGTGCTCCGGGCTGCTTTCGTTTACATCCCCTAGCTTAGCTGCCCGGGCAGCCATACCCTCCCGGAACTCCAGGTCGAAGCTGTTGAGCGACTCCTGAGGAATCCCCAGCTTCTGGAGTCCTTGATAAGTAAAACCAACGTTGACCCAAGCACCTTCGTGAGGATTACTCCACTGTCCGGCCGACGTCACTTCGTCGAGAAGCCGCTTCAGCATCACTTTCCCGTCCTGTTGATGATCGATGGACAGCAATATATAGGTCCCAACGTAAGGGGTAGGGCGTTCTTGTAAGACGATTCCTTGAATGTCATCATAATTCAGTTCTTCCGTTTCTGTACCTATGACGTTCACTCCTCCCTCGTCTTAAAGTTGTCTTCATAATATTAAAAACGGGTATTCTCTCATCCATCTCTCGATCTAATTAAACTTAGCTCTAAATGGTTAATCAGGTTAACAGTCCTCCCCAACTAGACAATAACGGTGCATTGTCTAAAAAATAGACACATCGTTAGATTTGTCTAAAATCGAGACAAAAAAAGAGATATTCCAAAACCGGACCGGCTTTAGAACATCTCTTATCTTCGACTAACCTCACAAATCATATTCATAGTTATCAAACTTGCCATCTGAGGCGAAGACATATTCACAGATGTTCTCACCCCATCTAGCTATAACACTAAAGACGCGACCCGAAGTGGGAATATCACTGGTGGATGCTGGGGGGGTCACAAATTCATATTTCCCTTCGACGAGTGTTACAGGAACTTCTACAATTGGAAGCTGCGATTCATCAAAGCTCTCAGTTAGATAGGCCATCTTTACTGTGACTTCACTCGGTGCGTAATCTCCAAAGTCGACCTGCATTTTCTCCCCTGGTTTCAAGCGATGCAGACCCGTTAGAAGCGTAGGTTCACTATGCCAAGCCGTATAGTAAAAGGAAGCCCGATCATAGTCCGCTCCATTCCAGCTCGTCTTTAGAATGACATAGTTCTCTATAGCATCTGTACTATTCTCATGTGTAATGATAAGGGGCGACGGTTCAGCAGGACTTTTGAAAGAGCTCTCGGATTTACTCATTATTCCTCCGCGTTCCCCAAGCACCACCGCACCAATGATAACCACTGCCAACAGCATTAATGAAATCAATAATATCCTTTTAGACTTATTCCTATGTTTGATAATAGCTCCCGCCTTTCCTTAAACTTCTAACCCTTCTTTCATTTAACACTTGATCATCAAGCCATGCAAGTAGGTAGCTGATGAATTACATAGCAAATCCAAGAGTTAACTCTCCTTCTATCATATTCTATTTCTAGGAGGTGAATATAATATGACCATTCAGTTTGTAGATTTAAGACTATCCAACCAAGCTGCTTCGGATGCTACACCAGCAGTTATTCCACTAGCAGCGACCCCCCTTGTTTTTGGGGATATTGGTATTCAGACCGCAGGCGTGTCGGCTGAGAATCAAGGCAATGTCCGCGTACTTTTGACCGGATTTCTAAAAGTAGAAAACAATCCTCTTTTCAATACCAATACCGTTAATGTTCGCAGAAACGGAACGATCATTTTCACCACGACATTTGGGGTTGCGATCAGCAGAGAAAATGAAGCTTTCGGTTTTACAGCAGTAGATATCCCACCACCAGCGGCTGTCGCAACAGGTCAAATTCAGTATACAGCGGAGATCTTCACCAATGCAGCCGCAACAGATCCCTTTAATAATGTCCAAGCCAGAAACTTTAGTGGCGTTGCAGCTGCGGGTAACTCCTAACATGAACATGTAGTGGGTGAGGGAGCGAATTGCCCCTTTAAAAACAGAAGCTCAACCAAAGGTACTGGTTGAGCTTCTGTTTATTCCCCAAATAATAGATCCAGAATCCGTTCATCCGCCTTTCGGTTCTTCCCTTTATAAGGATAACAATGAATATGAATCGCTGGATTAAAGTTAATCTCAATAACGCTATAGTTGGTATCATTGGCTTCTTCCTTGATGTCATCAATCATCATATCCACTCCACAAAAAGTGGCGCCCGCAGCTTTAGCCGCTTGAATCGCCAGAGCCTTATAACTATCTGGGATCTCATCCGTAAAATCCAGGCTGTCACCACCCGTGCTAATATTAGAGTTCTCCCGAAGATAGATGACTTCGTTTAATGGAGGAATATCACTCCAAGCCTGAGCGTGGTTGTTCAAGAACATCGCTTCTGCTTCACCGATCTGAATTTTCTCAAGTGGTGTCTTGTACCCGCGGCCTCTTAATGGATCCTTATTCTTCTCGTGCACCAGTTGTTCAATCGTATGTACACCATCTCCAATCACATTCGCAGGAACCCGGTGCAATACTCCGACTACTTCATCACCCATGACAAGAAAACGATATTCTTTTCCCGTCATGAACTCCTCTAGTAGCACAGTTCGATCAAATTCGAAGGCGATTTCGAAAGCTTTTTGATAATCTTCTTTAGAGAAGTCGTCTGTAAAAATAGTAATGCCGAGTCCAAAATTGGTTGATTTGGGCTTAATCACAATAGCCTTGTTACGGTAAGTGCCATGCGCATTCATTGCCTCTTCCAGATTTCGAAAAGCTTCTCCTGCGGGAACCCGAATGCCTTGCTGTTTAAGAACTTCTTTCGTAACGATCTTATTTTCCATGATTAATACCGTACTGTAAGAATCAAGGGAGGTCTTCGTTGCTTGCTTAACATATTCTTTATGATCACCTTGCGTAAGCACTACAAAGTTCTCTTCCCGATCGATCAATTGAAACTTAATGCCACGTTTAACCGCTGCCTTCAAAAGAAGCTGTGTAGATAGCTCCAGATCCTCATATCCCACAAAACGGTAACCATTCGCAAGACTTTCCTTAGCACATTGTTTAGCTTTATTCAGATGGTATTGTACAAAAGAGGATTGTTGAACTTCCGACTTCACAATAGCTGCAAAACTCCGGTCTGGCTCTACAATTTTATTCTTAGCTCCATGCAATACGTTCAAAAACACTTCATTTTCCGGGTTCAACAGTTGGATCATATCCTGCATCTCATGAATACAAGTTAATGCCTGCTGCTCCATTGTTGTACATGAATCCCCGTAATCATGCAAACATCCCTTTATCCCTTCCATGATTAGTTGATCATGATTAAGATTCGCCATCTTCTGATCCTCTACTCCGAACGGTTCGTCCTCCTTCAGCAGCATATACAAGATAAATAGATGAATGAAAATCATCGTTTCTTTGCCGATTCCTATTTTGTAGAGTGGATTCAGATCAATAAACCGAAGCTCCAAATAAGCTATCCCATCTTGCATCAGTTCCTCTAAAGGATGTTTGCCTCTTGCTGTCTTCACTCTAACCGGACTATAAAACTCTTTTACACTTAATAATTCTTCCGATTCGATCAAAGCTTGTAAATCATGAACATAATCCTTTAACGAAGCAAAAGATACATAAAGAGGCTTTTCATTTCGATACCCACATTCGCTATTCCGAAGTGAATTCATATTCTGATAATAAAAGCTTTTGTCGTCATCTGATTCCCCGCGAGCTACACATTGTTCCATATAAGTCTTATCAAAAACAGGGCTGGCGCCTGTTAAATAGATAAGAAGCCAACGGTACCGCAATAGGTTGCGGGCTATTTTTAAGTAGGTAGCGTCTTTGAATTCTTTAAAGCTCACCTGCGGATCTGCTATGTCATGAAGCTGTCTCAGAAATTGTTCATCAAAAGAGAAATTGTAATGGATTCCGCTCAGCAATTGTCTTTTGCGACCGTATTTGTCTGCTAGCTGATGTCTGTATTCATCCTCAATCGGATTACCCATCTTGGCAATGGGGATGTCCTGATCATTCGGTAGCCTCGGAGGATTACTACTTGGCCACAGATATTCTTCCTTGAGCTCAAGCGACACAATATCCTGCAGCGCCTCCAGAAAGTTATAAGTTTCATCAATAGAATCAAAAGAAGGGGTGACCATTTCAATTTGACTCTCTGAGAAGTCGGTTTGAATATACGGGTTCTCCATTTTGTTGCCAAAAGCTTTAGGATGTGGTGTCAGCGCAAGTCTTCCCTCTGGATCCACTCTGACATTTTCTTTTTCCAGTCCAAATTCGCCGTGAAAAAGCTCCTTATTCAAATGGTTATCCCTCAGAAGCTGTATGAGTTTACGATTTAATAAAGCCATTTCAACGATCATCCTTTGCTTAGTAGTTTACCTGCTGTTTGTTCATTTTGAATAAAGATCTTCTAAACCAGAACACAAGAATAACTCCTTTAAACACACTGCTTAGAGCAATCGACATCCACACCCCACTCAAGCCAAAAGGTCCGGATAAGATCAAGGCTAGTGGAATTCGCAGTGCTGTAAATGTAATACTAAAGATCGGCGGGATATGGGTTTGGCCAATACCGTTAAAAGCACCTACTGTCATCAATTCCATACACATGAATAATTGTGAGTAACCAATGATGCGCATATAATTAGTGCCTAATTCCAGGCTTGTCTGATCTGATAAAAATAAGGAAAATAGCTGCTGCGGGAACGCGATAAATATAAGCGATATGATCACGCCAAAGATGGAGGTTAAGATCAAAGCCTTACGATAGCCCTGCCCAATACGGTCCAATCGGCGTGCTCCATAATTTTGACCAAAAAAGGCAGCAATAGCTCCCTGTAGTCCTCCAATTGTCATATAAGAAATAGATTCAATTTGAATCCCTACTTTTTGCACCGCAATCGCATCCGCCCCAAAACGTACAATGATCTTAGCAATGACGATCGATATGAGCGTAAAGGTGACCCGTTGGATTGTGATCGGAAGTCCCATACGGATTACTTCTTTCATTTGACGACTGTCCCATGCTGATGTGTTCGAAATGATTTCTGACTTTCTTGTCTTTATGATAAAAAGAGCCGTAACTAAGATGTTCGCTGTCAATGTTGCCGTGGCTGCCCCCGCTACTCCCCAACCTTCAAAACTGCCCCAGCCAAAAATTAAAAATGGATCAAGAACAATATTAACCATAAGACCAATGGAGAAGATCTGAAACGGTTGTTTACTATTTCCCATCGAGTTTAAGAGTGTGGCAAACAAAGTATTTACGATGGAAAATACCGTCCCGAAGATCGAAATCATTAAAAATTGCCGTGCCATCCGTTCAACTTCATCACTTCCAAGATCAAAAAAACCAATCAACCGATTGTTGGTCAACAGAACTAAACTCATATAGAGAAATCCTAATAAAATAGACATCATAAACCCGTTTTTCATATAAGATTTAGCCTTCTCTATCTGGCCAGATCCCATACAAAACGCAACCTTAATCCCTGTACCGATCGTAATCATAGTCGACAATGCAATCGCTAGATTAATGAAAAAACTCGCCGTGCCAATCGCGGCAACAGGACCACTTCCTAATCTTCCAACCCAAATCATATCGACGAGGCCATAAGTTGTGGAAATGAAATTCGTCGCAATAATGGGAAGCGTTAATTTCATTAAGGTAGGCATAATAGGACCCTGAGTCAAATCATTCATGCCCTTCAATTCCTTCAAATCTAATAACACCTTCTTCATCTGATTTTCAGATTTATTATATAACCAAACACTTATATAATCAATTGATTATATTTCAGCAATCTGTTGGACCAGCCTTTCAAGCATCCGTATCCGATTACGGAGTTCCAATTCTTCTTGTCTCAATCCGTCCAGCTGAAGATTCAGAGAATCACCTACTTCCTTAATCAACTCGGCATGGCCACACCCATAACTCCTTTTCAATTTAAAAATAGACTGGATATCCCTTAGTATAACTCCATAACTTTTCAACTCTTGAATGACAAAATAATCTGCCAGATGCTGCTCTGTATATATCCGTTTACCATCTGGTCCCTTGGACATAATCAAGTCCAGATCCTCATAATGTCTGATGGTGTCTTTCGTAGTTCCTGTTAGGGCTATAAATTCACCGATTCGCAAAAGTACAACCTCCTCCATACAAATATAAATTGACACGGGGTTAACCCCGCAACGTTTAATTTTATTAATGGGGGTGCATCAAATGATAGGTTCAAGCCTTATAATCTTGTATGGAATGGTTAGTGTGCTTGGGGCAGTGGGGATTCTAATTAAGGGCTCCGCTAAATCTGCTGTGGGTTATATTTATTTGTTTTTGCTTTCTCATATTACGTTAGTCGTCATCACCCTTTATGCCTTATGTAAACCGCTTAACTTCATTTGGTATATTATCGGTTTTCTCACCTGTCTTATCTCCCGCTGGCTCAACGGTAAGTTTGTCTTCGGTTGGAATAACTGGCTTCATTACTTTATTGTTGCGCTGATCTTTACTGTGGGCTACTTCTTAACCTAGTCTCTTCATTATGAGCCTGAAGACAGAAAGTGGAACTCCTAAAAAGTATATAAATTGTGTAGACATCAAAAGACAGTTCCTAGTGCACAAAATGTGCCTACCGGAACTGTCTTTTTTCGTAATTAAAATTTCTTTTGTTTTTCAGTCGAATGGCTATTGAAAACGAATTTTAGTTCGTTTACAATAAAACCAATAATAAGTTCTATAATTATAGAACAAATAAATGTTTCAGCAACTTACTCAAAGAATGGAGAAGCTCATGGAATATAAAGTAGAAGTCGATTTTGCCCCCATGTATGAATGTGTGAACAGTATGACTGCTTTTCTAAGCAAGCAGAACCATACTGCTATGGATTCCGGTAAGCTCTGGGTACGTGAAGTCCAAGCAAGATTTGCCCCGATGTTGCTTCGTAAAATGCAAGAGGTCGTTAAAAAACTTGATGATTTCAGTTTGGCTCCCTACATTTGGTCTTCACCGGGCGAGCGTTCTGTAGACGGCTTTTTGAATTGGTTCGATGGTTTATCTTCGGGTGAACTGTATGAAATATCTGGACGTTTCGGCCAATCGGTTCCCTCTAATCTTTCTGAGCTAAGGGACACTGCCTCTGACATCCTGCGCGAATGGAACGCGGGTTACTTCAATGGAATCGACCCTAATATCCTCAAGGGGCTTGAACAGGAAGCCGAGTCAAGACGAACGACACTGAATGGGAACAATGATATGGAAGTCTTTGAAGCAGCAACCGACGGAATGCGCCTCTATCCAACCGAACGTCTGAAGCAGGTCATTATCATTCCGCAATATCATGCCCGCCCACTGGTCACCACCTCTATGTTTGATGAATTCGTGTTCACTAGCTACTCTTGTGATGTTCTCCCTCCGGAAGCTGGCCGGCCTGCTCCAGCACTGCTTCGACTTACCCGGGCACTCTCGGATGAGACGCGGCTGTATATCCTTCGTTTGCTTACAGGCAAGCAGTTGAATTTCACGGAAATCGTGCGGGAAGTCGGACTTTCTAAAAGTACAATCCACTACCATCTGATCGCGTTGCGCGCAGCAGGTCTGGTCATTGTCCATACCAACGTTAAAAGCACATCGTACAGCCTGCGATTGGAAGCCTTAAATGGGCTACCGCAGCAGATTGGGTCGTATCTAGAGAGTCAAGCATAAACGCCTTAAGCGTCCATATAAGGACGGTAAGCGTATATGCGAGAAATATAAGAAAGGAGTGAACAGGCTATGATAAAACGCAGCTATTATGGTTTACTCTCAACCATAACTTTAAGTGCTTTTGGGGATGCTTTTGGCTTGTTGGCTATGGAATGGCTCGTCTATGAATTGACGGGTTCCAAGCTAGCGATGGGAGCACTCGCGCTCAGCTCCGGCATACCTGAGCTGCTGCTGCGCTTGCTGGGCTCGCCGCTGTCCGACCGACTCCACCGGGTACGCTTTATGGCCTGCTTGGCAGCCATTCGCCTGCTGGCTATAGCATTGCCGCTTGGCATGGGTCTGGCTGGCCAACTGCAGCTGTGGCATCTGTTTGTCGCCGCTGGTCTCAGCGGGGCCTGCGCCGCCCTGTTCATGCCAACAGCCATGGCTGTTATTCCCGGCGTTGCCGATAGCGGGAAGCTGGTGCGGGCTTTTGCTATCATCGATGGCAGCAAAAGTGCAGCCGTCTTGCTGGGCCCCGCCCTGGCTGGGGCGTTGACCGCTGCCAGTGGAGCGCTGCCAGCCCTTAGCATCAACATGTTATGTTATGTTGCGGCCATCACTACCTTGCTGTGCCTGCAGAAGCTACCCAAGCCCTCTCCAGCTCCAGGCCGTTTCTCCATTACCGTCTATGTTCGCGAAATAGCTGAGGGTTTTATCTTCTATAAACAATTCCCCGCTATGCTTACGATAATGATGATGGCCTCTATTAGTAATCTAAGCTCAATTGCCGTCTGGACCATGATGGTTCCTTTTGTACGCGAAGTGCTCCACCGTGATGCGGCGACGATGGGCACACTTAGTACAGTTTTCGCACTTGGAACCTTAGTCGGACTAAGCATCATTTCCATGATAGGGGAAATTAAAAAGAGGCGGCTTGTCATGCTCGGCAGTCTGGGGACCATCGGTTTAGTAACAACATTATGGGGGTTATTTCCTAGTTTTTCTTTTGCCCTTGCCGCCGTATTCGCCACCGGAACGATAGCTCCCTTCTTCGGCTCCTTAAGCTCTTCACTCCATGGACGTCTGGTTCCGGGTAATCTGCAAGGAAGAGTCAACTCCATCCGTTTTTTAATCGGTGGCGGCTTGCAGCCTTTTGGTGCTTTTGCCGGCGCCGCGATTGCTGAACTCTATGG
The DNA here is from genome assembly GCF_037965665.1 of Paenibacillus sp. FSL L8-0333. Lineage (NCBI taxonomy): Bacteria > Bacillati > Bacillota > Bacilli > Caryophanales > Paenibacillaceae > Paenibacillus > Paenibacillus sp. FSL L8-0333. The sequence continues at coordinate 897,212 of NZ_CP150186.1, read as the reverse complement.
CGTGCCTGCGCTTTTTGTCATCGCCGGATTGCTTCCACTGCTCTGTGCCATCGCTGCCTTGCTGCTCCCCGGACTCAAAACACTGGACGGCGACCTCTCCACACTTGAAGCCACTCATCGGCGCCCCGTGGTGGAATGTTCATCGCAAAGTGTTGTAACTGAGCGATAGATGGTAATAGGCTTAAAAAATTCATTTTAATTATTTATGATGAAATGAATAAAAAAAAGAGATGCTTATAAGCATCTCTTTTTTTGACTAAACAGTTAACCTTTGTCTCGGATAACTCGCCGTCACGCACGATTATTTTATGTATAGATAATAACATATATTCTAAAATTAATAAAGAAAAAATCATTTCATTCCTAGTTTAAACCAATCTGAATGCTTTCCCCGCCCCATTCTTTCGAACATCTTTACCATTAAGCTTTTTTCACGTTTTGAATTACAACGTCTAAAATAAAAATCTTTAAATAGCTTTTCTATATCTTTTAGACTTTCAAACTGGGAAAGTACTAATAAAGTGTCATATAGTCTTATTTCATAATAAGTTGAAACTCCTGCAGTATTAATTTTAGTTCTTAAACCTAAATCATTTATTAAACCCGAATCAATCCTTAAACGATTCGATGTCCGAAATCTATTAACTAATTGAAAATGTGCACAAGTATTTCTTAATTCAATAAAAATTCGTACTGAGTTGATAAACTTTTGTTTATCAATGTACTTCATCCCCATATCTTCAATAACCTTTTCAAAAATATCTCTTTCAAATCCTAATAATAAACTAAAGAGAGAACCAAACTCAAGGACTTTAATAGTCACCCAGAACGGCGGGTGATCATAAGTAGATATATAAGGATATTTAGCTCTGCAATGCTCAATGAAATTACTATACGTAGCCCCATTGAAATAAATATTTGTCTGAAATATTTTATGTCCTGTAATATTCTTAGCTAAATCTTTAGGTAAACTCAAATGATTTGAACGTGGATTGGTATACTTATTGATATCAATGTAACATGCAGAATCAGAAGCATTTAAATAATGTTTTTCACAAAACCGATATGCCATGGAAGATTTCAAACGAATTTCAAATTTATCTAAAATTTTCAAAATCTCTAAATTCAATTTTTTATCAAAATCATACAACAATAAAAAGTCTTCAAAAAAAAGACCATTGTATTCTTTATTAGTAGCTTTTGAATCAGTTAATAACAATGTTTCAAATCCATTTATTAAGTCAAAATAATTCTTTTCTAATAAGTGTCGTTTAGCTTTTTCTTCATCCCTAATAATTAATTTTCTTTCTTTTAATAAGTCAATTTGTTGGTCTAAAGATTTGAATGTTTTGGTAACATGTGTGCTCAAATAAATCTCCCCATTATTTTTAATCTATTTATTTAAAGGTTCTATAATTTTCTAAATGAGCGAGCTGCCTAGTTTACTTCCATTTTTCGTAAGAAAATGTAAAAAACCACTCTGAATTATACATTAAATAAAAAAATAGGGATATGAACTTCTAGGACGTTTGGCATAATGAATGAGATACTCCACACAATCGACAAAAACAGGCGATACCGGTATACCGGAACATCGCCTGTTTTTATAAGTTTTCACCTAGGAGCATCACTACTAGGTATATTCTCTTTTCAGTGGTTTGTCACAGTGGCTTGATTCGTAGCCACTAGTTCCCCTCCCCCTTCCGGTAAAAACCGAAGCGGGAGGCGTTGAGCCTTTAGTTTGTGTTTGTGTTTGTGTGTTGGTGTTTTGGAATTCGCGCTGATAGCAGCGGAGAGAACGGACTGATTGTGGAAAAGCGGAGCGTTCGCCCGAAAGCTTTCCGAAGGAAAGCTCACTTCGTAAGCATATGCTGTGTCCGGATTTTACCGTTGAGGTTAAAAATTCAAAAAAATCTGGACACAACAGCGATTGGAACAATAGTCCGTTCTCGGAGCGTCCGCCAGCGTAAAAAGCCCACAGCGCACAACGTCCAAAAGCTAACACCAAGAACCTAAGGCTCAATCAACCCATATTTCGTTTTTATCCGATCCAACTTCTCAATCATAGGATTAGCAATAAAAAACAAAAATACCACCGTCGAGATCGCATGCACCATATCAAACCAAAAACCTGAAATATAAGTGGTCATTAAAGCCGGCCAGGAGAACTCTGAAGTGAACATCATCAACGAGCCTATATTGATAATGCCTCCGTATACGAAAAACGTCGCTAAGCCTCCGAATATACATAGCGACAGCTTATTCTTTTTAAGCAGACCCTTCTTGAAGAAAATGCCCGCCAGGAAGCCAATGATGCCAAAACAAAACATTTGCCAAGGCGTCCAAGGACCCTGCCCAAAGAAGAAATTCGAGACAAAACCTGCAACAGCGCCAACCAGAAACCCTGCCTCCGCACCCAAGCTTACCCCTGCGATGATGACAATAGCAACCACTGGCTTAAACTGCGGCAACATAAAAAAGGCTGCGCGTCCCGCCACGGCAATGGCTGCTAACACTGCTATAACGATCAGCTCCCTCGCCTGCGGCTTCCGGTTCTCGAACACCATCGCAAAAGGAACCATCGTATAGATAACAATTAATAGACTGATAAAATAATACTTCCGATCATTTAGCACAAAGATGCCTAATAAAATCGTAGCTGGAATGACTATGAGGATTAGTAGTGCCGCTAATAAAGTTCGACGACTCAAACGACGATCCGTTATCTGCTTCTTTGACATAAATCAATCACACCCTCTATCGTTACTCCCTCATTCCATACATGACGCGCCATACGGTTGGCAGCAGTTGTATAGAAGCTGTTTCCCGCAAAAAACTTCTGCGCTTCATTCGTAGTGATAATGCTTCCATCAAAAAACATGGCGCAGACCTCAGCGTATTTGGCACAAAATTCAACGTCATGCGAGACCATTACAATAGTAACGCCTTCGGCATTGAGCTTTTGCAGGAATACGGCTAGCTTCTCTTTGAAGGGCCCATCCAGTCCTTTGGTCGGTTCATCCAACAGCAGAATCTTTGGTTCTAACAAAAGGACCTTCGCCAACGCTGCACGCTGTTGTTCTCCCCCGCTGAGATCATACGGATGCATGGAGAGGAGATGTTCCAGTTCTGCGAACTTAACCACAGCTTCAACTCTGGCGTTTTTTTCTTCCTTCGTCAAAGAGAGCTGGGATAACATTTCATATAAATCTAGCTCGACTGTTTTTTTCACAAATAAGGTTTGCGGATTTTGCGGGAGGAAGCCCAGATTGTTAGTAAACAACGCTTTGGCATTCATCTTCGCAGGGTTGCTCCCGCCGATAAGAACTTTCCCTCTATAAGGCTGAAGGATTCCGCTCATCAGCGACAGCGTCGAAGTCTTCCCTGTTCCATTCCCGCCAACAATACAATAAAATTGCCCTTGCTTCACTTCAAACGACAAATCTTTAATGACATTCGGCCCATTTTTATCATATTTAAACCATACGTCCTTAAACTTTATGACTACAGGGCCGGCCTCTTTCGTGCTAGGCTGAGTTTCTGCCATCGTTGCAGGAGTCTTACCCTTTAGAAAAGCATCCAACCATTGGCGTCCTTCCTTTACAGTAACAGGCCACACTAAGTCATGATCTACTCCTGCAACAATCTGCATCGGTGAGGGCATGGACAGAAACATCGGATGGTTCAGCTTACATAAAACCTCGCCCACCTTTTGCGGGGGATCATCAGCTATCACAGCTCCCTCATTCAGCACAATCAACCGATCTGTAAGCGGAAGAACATCCTCTAGACGATGCTCGGTCATGATCACGGTTGTTCCCAGCTCACGATTTATTTTTTTGACCGTCTCCAGAAAATCGGAAGCCGCAATAGGATCTAGCTGGGAGGTAGGCTCATCGAGGATTAGAACCGAGGGATGCATAGCCATTATGGATGCTAAGTTAAGCAGCTGCTTCTGGCCGCCTGATAGCTCGGTCACACTTTTATGAAACCAGGTCTGGATCCCAAAAAAACTAGCCATTTCCGCCACACGCAGGCGAATCGTAGAATTATCGTACCCTAAGCTCTCAAGCCCAAAAGCAAGCTCATGCCATACTTTATCTGTCACAATTTGATTGTCCGGACTTTGGAGTACATAACCAATTTCCGCTGCCTGTGTGCGTTGATCGATCTCCTCTACAGGTTGACCCTTATAATAAATTGCCCCTTGGCGATTGCCATGTGGGGTTAGGATTGTTTTCAGTTGTCTAAGCAGAGTGCTTTTGCCACAGCCTGACTTTCCACAAATGGTAATGAAGTCTCCACTTTCAATCGTTAGATTAATATTCGAAAGAGCCGCTTGCTCTTGTTCAGGAAAAGTAAAGCTTAGTTCTTCGATTCGATAGATTTCCATTTCATTGCCTCCACCATATTGATGAGCACTGGGATCATACATAACGCAAAATAAGCGATATATATAAGAATACTAAAAGGTGTAATTGTGCTCGCTTTAATCGATGGATAGAATCTCATGGTGTTCTCACCCATCACTGCCCCTACGGCTACCAGCGCAATTAAGCCTGTCATGATCAAGAGAACTACTTTGTCTCGGGCATCTAACCGAAAGATAGAAAAGCTTGTACGGCCCGGCAATCCATACCCTCTCGATCTCATGGAATCCGCTGTCTCAATCGCATTTTCCAAAGCCCAGGTGGTCATAATGGAGAGAATCGTAATCCCATTCCGCGCACGCGCGAGGAGATTTCCCTGTGAGACATCCCGGCCTATACATTTTTGAGCATTAGAAATCACCTTGATTTGCGCTAAATATCTAGGAACAAAACGAAGCACCATCGAAAAAATCAACGACAGTGCCGGCAGTATTTTTCCGAATATATAAATAAACTTATCCGAGGTCATCACGACGTTATAACAGGAGAACCAAATAATTACCGTCACAAACATACACGCCGCTGCCACGCCATAAAGAATCGATTCCTTCGTAATGGGGTTCCCGTTGTTTAAATAGAACAAGATCGTTACCCCTTGATGATTAAAAACAGGATTCATCACTGCCATAAATAGCAGAAAAGGAATCATGTAAAGCAGATTAAATCGGATGCCCTTTTTTCCTTTTAACATAATTGAGTAGGCTACAGCACTACTAAGGGCGATCACCTGAAATATAGGATGCATAAACACCATGCTAAACAGCAATACAACAACAAAATATAGAAAATTCACAAACGGATGAAAGGTAGAAAAGCTATCCTTCATTATTTCTGAGCTCCTCCTGTGGCTACATATCCACCCACATCTCGACCTAGATCACAAGTGTATACCCAATCAATGACATCGCCATCTTTGAGAACATAACGGCTACTGCCGTAGTTAGGGAACCAGCCATTTACTTTGTACATCCATCCACTGAGCTCTCCAGCATCGAATTCATACAGATTATTTATGCCTTCAATATAATTACTGTTATAGATCGGCGTCATGCTAAATTCCATATGGATTTTATTCTTCTTCATTTCTCTTAGTAGAACATCAAACACAGACTCACCTTCATAAAAGGTTACCTTCTGCGCTTTATAAATGATACCATCTGCCGGCAATACTTCAAGCTTATCCTCATTAAAAATATCCATGTTATCTAAAATTGTTGCCGCTGACACGGACAAGGTAGCCGTTAATTGCTTCTTCTTATCTACTGTTGCATCTTGCCATTCCACTGGTTTAGGTTTCCCGCTCGGCACTGGATCGGTAAGAAATTCATCCTTTTTCGGTTCCTGCTTGGTTTCTGTTGTCGCTACTTTTGAATCAGGTTTTGTTACGGGTTTTGCCGTCGCTTTCGTTTCCGGCACGGACGTTTTAGCCGCTTTCGGCGTTGCGGTCGGTTGCTTCGTTGCAGCAGGTTTTGTTGTTGCGGCCGGCGTAACAACTTCTGTTGGTGCTGCAGTTCCTGTTGGTGTTACAGCATCCGTTGGTGTTGCCGATTCATTTGGTTTTAGGGCTTCAATGGGCTTAGCTGTTTCACTTGGCGTAGCTGACGGTGTTATCTCCGTTGTCTCGGTAGCGATTGCCTCAGTGGGTTCAACATCAACATTTGTTGCGGAAGCAGTGTTCTCTGGCTCTATAACCTGTGTCTCAACGCTACTATTAGCGACCTTGTTTGGGCTCTTCTGGTAATCCCCGCCCCAAAAGAAGGCGATAGCCAATACACCTATGATTAGTATCGCGGTTAACCATTTCTTCTTGTTCATTTCTCTAGTCCCACCTTAAATAATAAGCAAGGGTATACACGCTACCCTTGCTTATCTCTCTAAATAAAATTCTATTTGACGTCTGTCATATCATAAAGACGTGTCTGGCCATTAACGAGCCGATCATAGGAAACCAGTGCATACATCGCCTGATCCGTAGCCATAAGATCTACTTCTCCTGGTTGCGCGCCTCCATTGCCTACTCCACCCTGCTTCACGTGATAAAAGCCACCTTCAGGTGCAGCAAAACTAAGCAATGCGTCTACTGCGGAATGTCCATTTTTAATAAATCTGGAATCCTTATGCGGGTCAATACCAAGGCCAGTTAAAGCTACAATCACCTGAGCGATGCTTTCGGAATTTGTAGATTCCCAGCTTGCAAAACCACCGTCTGCAGTCTGTGTTTTGGATAACCAAGCAATCCCCCGGTCCACAGCAGCTGTTACTTTGGCGTTGGTTTTGTAATAAGGCGTTAAGCCTTGAATGACCATCCCTGTGATATCTGGATCAGCCGCTGTAGCATTACTGCCTAGTGCCCATCCACCGCCGCTGATCTCTCTGCCCAAAATATAATCAATGAGCATCTCTCTAGTCGTCTGCGTCTTTACATCCTTAACCACTGGAATGTCGTAATGATTACTGTCCAGTGCAATGAGAGCAAACACAGGTCCATTAATACCTTGCTTAATTACAGTATCAAAATCCGCGAGCGGTTCCAGTAGGTTATAACCCGCCACTTTATCAATATTTTTGTTGATTGAAGTTAATGCCAAAATAACTCTATCATATTCCGTATATTTTACGCTATGCAGCTTCCCTGATTTTTCTTTAAGAGTCGCTTCTACATTTGCATAGTACTTAGTGTAATAACTATCTGGAACCTTCACACCTGAACGTGCCAGCCCGAAGACTGTCCAGTCCCCGCCAACCGAGGAGATGACCGGGTTTGTTACTGTTTTTTGCAAAAAGGCAGCTGTGTTCTGAATGTAAGAACTAACTGCTGTATTCTGAATAGTTGGACTAACCACTTTGTTCCCACTCTTATAATCATGGGTTCTAGTAGCTACAACAGCCGCCATTTCTCTGGTTACTAGCTCTTTAGGCTTAAATTGATTATCATCACCTAACATCAAACCAGTCGCAACAACGGTCTCTACATCTGCTTTGGCCCATGCCGATACTGTGTTGATATCTTTAATCGCTGTTCCAGGCTTCGTCGCCGGGATGGCCAATGCTCTGACGATAATTGCGGCCATCTGCTCACGAGTAATCTTGTCATTCGGCTTAAATTCATTATTAAAGCCTGTGATTAGACCTGCCTTATGCGCAGCATTCACATATGGATAGAACCAATCGCCTAGAGCGACATCCTTATAGGTAATGCCTTTATCACTCTTAATATCAAGTTCTAATGCAGAAACGAGAATCTTAGTGAACTCCGCTCTTGTGATATAAGCCTTCGGATTCACCTGACCATTGTTACCTTGGATATATCCTTTTACTGTAGCTGTTTCAATCGCTGAATAGGCCCAGGAAGAGATCTTATCAGCATCTGTATACAGTTGTTTAATATCATTCGTATTCTGGGTAGGATCCTTAGGAGTCACTGTTGGAGATGGACTCACATTTGGATCACCACTGCCTTCCGGATTAGCTCCCCCACCAGGAGCCGGAGTAGCACCAGGCTTAGGCGTTGGGGTTGGGCTCATCGTTGGTATCGGTGCATTTAGATCCACACCCAAATTCGTAGTATAACGCCACTGAATTCTGTCCCCGGCACTTAGGTCATATGAAGATGCACCATAATTAGGATATTTCCCATTCACATTATACATCCATCCACTGCCGCTGCCATGGTCAAATTCCCCATCACCAGCTATGGATTCAACATATACACTTCCAAAGTCACTGTTCCAGGAATCTCTATAGTCGATACCGCGGCTATCCAGCACTCTTTTTAGTACAGACCACACTGTGTCACCAGATTGTAGCTCTACCTGTACAGATGGAACAACATATCCCTTATTAATCGTAAGCTTATCCACGGACAGGATTACATATGGTTTCGATGGAGTGGTTCCGCCACCATTGTTGCCGCCATTTCCTTCACCATTTCCGCTACCATTACCTTCGCCATTACCGTTACCACCGTCGCCGCCAGGTGTTTGTACTGCACTGGAAGCATAAGCAATGTAGTCAGTGAAGTGATTGGTTTTTACAATTAAATCATTTCCACTATCATAGGCATACTCAGACTTACCGCTTGCAAAACCTAAGTCATCACTTGCAAATTTTTGAATGGCATGAGGAGTGCCATTTTGAATATAAGCTGCATCTTTTCCTTTAAGGTCCTTAAAGGTTAACGTAATAAATTGACTGAATTCTACTCTTGCACTACCACCCATGGAAAATGTTTGAAGAATATTATCAAGCTTCTTGTCCCCGGGAATAATCTGATTCACACTATCTTTTAGTGCAGATTCTCCACCGGTTAAAGCTGAAATCAGTTCAATTGCAGAGGCATCCCCACTTGTAACTTTTGCACCCTTAGGAATGACTACAGATACGTTACCTTTTATGGCCTCTATCTGAGGAAGGTCGCTGTTACTTGGTAAATTGACACTAACCTTCGATTGATTTCCCTCCGGAATAGCTACTGTGATTTCTTTGTTGCTATCTCCAGTGTTGATCGGAACGATATAATCATTAGCGTCATTTGGGATTTCAACTTTCGGGTTCTCCCCAGAAGGTAACGGAAATTCTTTCGGACCCTCTGGTTGCCCAGGCCCCGGTTCTTCTGGTTGTTCCACTTTCACATCATTCATATCAAAGAGACGGCTGCTATGATTGATCAGACGATCATAAGACACAAGTGCATACGTACCTTGGTCCGTTGCCATATTGTCTACTTTGCCTGTGAGGATATGCTTAAATCCACCCTCAGGTGCAGCAAAGCTAAGTAATGCATCAATAAGCGAATTTCCACTTTTAACAAATCTAGCGTCCGTGTGCGGATCTACGCCCACACCAGTTAAGGCCACAATTACCTGTGAGATACTTTCGCTGCTAGTGCTTCCCCAGCTTGTAAATCCGCCTTGATTGTTTTGGTTATCGGACAGCCATTGGATGGCCCGATCCACGGCGGCTTTTACATCATCTCGGGTTGCATAATAAGGTGCAAGAGCTTGCATCGCCATCGCAGTCATATCGACATCGGCTTTGGTTACGCCTAATGCCCAGCCACCAGCTTCTGCTGTACCTTTTTTAACCTCTTTATCTAAAATGTACTGAACTAGTTTTTCTCTTGTGGTCTGTTCTGTAACTCCATCAACTACAGGGATCTCATAGTTATGGCTATCTAGCGCAATCAGAGCAAAAATCGGACCATTATTGCCTTGCTTTTGGATATATTGATAATCAGCGAGTGCTTTTCTTAGATCATATCCCGCAACATTTGTGATATCTTTTCCGATAGAGGTAAGTCCTAATATTGCTCTGGAATTCTCTGTGCTTTTATTGGCGTCGAGTTTTCCATCCTCTTTAATGATCGATGCTATTTTCGTTGCTACATTGTTGTAATAAAGATCGTAATAACCGTTAGGTACTGTATAGTTCGCCCGTGCCAGAGAAAGGATCGACCATTCTCCACTACCTGTACCAAACGACGGATTCTTTACAGTGTTTAGAATATAGGCAAGGCTTTTATTTAATTGTTGTTTGGCTACAACAGTAGTAGGTTGTTCTAATTGCACATCATTCATATCAAAGAGACGGCTGCTATGATTGATCAGACGATCATAAGACACAAGTGCATACGTACCTTGGTCCGTTGCCATATTGTCCACTTTGCCTGTGAGGATATGCTTAAATCCACCCTCAGGTGCAGCAAAGCTAAGCAGTGCATCAATAAGCGAATTTCCACTTTTAACAAATCTAGCGTCCGTGTGCGGATCTACACCTACACCAGTTAAGGCTACAATTACCTGCGAGATACTCTCGCTGCTAGTGCTTCCCCAGCTTGTAAATCCGCCTTGATTGTTTTGGTTATCGGACAGCCATTGGATGGCCCGATCCACGGCGGCTTTTACATCATCACGGGTTGCATAATAAGGTGCAAGAGCTTGCATCGCCATCGCAGTCATATCGACATCTGCTTTGGTTACGCCTAATGCCCAGCCACCAGCTTCTGCTGTACCTTTTTTAACCTCTTTATCTAAAATATACTGAACTAGTTTTTCTCTTGTGGTCTGTTCTGTAATTCCTTCAACTACAGGAATCTCATAGTTATGGCTATCTAGAGCGATCAGAGCAAAAATCGGACCATTATTGCCTTGCTTTTGGATATATTGATAATCAGCGAGTGCTTTTCTTAGATCATATCCCGCAACATTTGTGATATCTTTTCCGATAGAGGTAAGTCCTAATATTGCTCTGGAATTCTCTGTGCTTTTATTGGCGTCGAGTTTTCCATCCTCTTTAATGATCGATGCTATTTTCGTTGCTACATTGTTGTAATAAAGATCGTAATAACCGTTAGGTACTGTATAGTTCGCCCGTGCCAGAGAAAGGATCGACCATTCTCCACTACCTGTTCCAAACGACGGATTCTTTACAGTGTTTAGAATATAGGCAAGGCTTTTATCTAACTGTTGTTTGACGGCAACTGTAGTTTCCAGTTTGTAAGTAACTTGATAAGTTACATTTGTTTTGTTTCCAGCTCCGTCAAGAGCCGTTACAGTAATTGCATTACTGCCTGAATTCAGAGAAGCTTTGTACTCCCCATTCGCAGGTGATAAAGTAACACCATTCAGCTTCACTTCTGGAATGATGTCACTATATACATTGTCTGTGACAGCTACTTTGAAGCTTATTTCTTTATTGGATACTTCCTGTTTATCTTGTATGCCACTTACTGTAATAACAGGGGGTTCTATGTCTAATGCATGGTTAAGCCCTACAAGTGCATGATCTACACTTATTTGAGAGCTTGCCATATTTTCGAGCACGGAATAGGCTTGATAAACTGCCGATTGTACTACTGGTCTGTCCAAAATAGTTTCTTTATTAGGGTCACTGTTAATCTCGGCGATTTCCGCAGTTAAAGCATCCTTATTGGCAAGTTGAACGGGGATTTCTCCCCAGCCACCAAGATCAGAACCATAGCCATAAGTGGTGAACTGAGTTCGAATGATGTCACCGTCTTGAGGCTTATAATCGGTCATCCCAAACGGAGGAAACACATTATTTACTGCATACATCCAACCCGACATGGAGGTATAGTCAAACTGACTTAACCACTCTGGGTCTGCTTTAGTGCCGACTGTTTTCCCATCGGCTGAAATCATATCTAAAATATATTGTGGAATATTGACTTCACTTCTGCCACTATCTTTAACCTCTGATAAATAAAAACCACTATCTATATTTCCTAAATATCTATAATTCCCATCACCTAGCGCACGTGTTATTAAAGATGCGCCATTATCGCCTTCATAAATCGGAACTTTAATAGGTTCCTTAATATACCCTTGGCCTACGGTGAATTTCTCTACGGCTACAGTTACGTACCCTTTAAGAGTAGAGCTTGCTCCATTTGCTTGAGCTGGGATAACACTTGTAGAGAATGTCGTGATAAATACAGCTACAATGAGTAACCACGCTAAAAACTTATTTTTCTTCATTTTTCCATAACCCTTCCCTTCATACCTATGATAAAAAACAGAATAAACTTTCTTATAACCACAAAAAAAACCACTCAACATAAACGTCAAGAGGTTAAGATAGTGAACCACAATACTAGCTGGCAAACACTATTCAAGCACCTCTCTATCGATCGTAGAGTTTGATGGTGTAACAGAAAAAGGCAGATATTCTGGCTCAAGTATCATCACCCTTGCTGCCTTCCCAGTTTCCCAGTGGCATTTTGCAAGGACTCCTCTTTTACAGCGGCGGGACCGCGCGGGATTCACACCCGCTTTCCATTTAACCAATCTATGATTGTACTTCCGCAACATTCATAGTTGGCACCTATTTCTAATTTTAAATTTTCATGCTTCATCATATCTAATATATATGCTTTTGTCATGTTATATTTCTTTTTTGTATAACGGGCAGCTAGAGATAATCCTATTGAATAACCAATTTCTACGAGTAGGGATATTCAAATAATTTCTTTATCCAACTGTGGGGAAAATTAATTTAAATCACTAATTCTTATATGAATTTGCCACAAATTAGTAAGGTACTCGCTGAGTGAATTCTATGTTAGGGTATATTCAGAAAGCGTTTACAAAAATAACATTGGAGGTGTTCGTGTTCATCTAACCACCAAGTACAGCGTCAAAGCCAGGTCCAAGCATCCTAAATTTATCTCACAAAGGAGAATTCAATGACTACGCGAATCCAGAAATCCTTCTTATCATTGACACTTGTCACCGCTCTTCTGCTCTCTCTGTTCTCATCCATGGCTGCAGCTGCAACTAAGGATGAGCAACAAGCTAAGGCAGCGCCAAAGAGTAAGATCCAATCCTATGTAGACGAAATGCAGCCCGGATGGAACCTCGGTAATACTTTAGATGCTACAGGTGAGGACGAAACCTCCTGGGGCAATCCTCGTGTGACCCAAGAACTTATTAAAAAGATCGCCGCTCAAGGCTATAAAAGTATTCGGATTCCTGTGACCTGGGATACTCACATGGGTGCGGCACCAGACTATACCCTAGAAAAAGCCTACCTCGACCGTGTGGAAGAAGTTGTCGGCTGGGCACTGGACGCCAAGCTTTATGTCATGATTAATGTCCATCATGATTCCTGGCTATGGGTAAGCCATATGGAAGAAAAACACGATGAAACGCTGGCGCGTTATAATGCAGCCTGGACTCAAATTGCCGATCGCTTTAAGGACAAATCCGATAAGCTGATGTTCGAGAGCATAAATGAACCTCGGTTCACCGATGGTGGAAGCACAGACGAAGCAAAAATGGAGCAAATGCTTACTGAACTCAATAACTCCTTCTATCAGATCGTGCGGAAATCCGGTGGGAAAAACGACCTCCGCCCACTTGTATTACCTTCATTAGAGTCTTCACCTACACAAACAAGAATGGATCATCTCTATAAGACGATTACGGCTCTAAACGATCCGAATATTATTGCGACCGTTCACTTCTATGGCTTCTGGCCTTTTAGTGTGAACATTGCCGGCTACACCACATTTGAAAAAGATACAAAAAACGATATCACTCAAACTTTTGATAACGTTTACAATACATTTGTAGCTAAAGGCATCCCTGTCATCGTCGGCGAATTTGGTTTATTAGGTTTCGATAAAGACACAGGTGTGATTGAACAGGGCGAGAAGCTTAAATTCTTCGAGTATCTGACTTATTATTTGAAAGAAAAGAAAATGACTTCCATGCTCTGGGATAACGGGCAGCATTTCAACCGTAAAACTTATAAGTGGTCTGATCCTGAACTCCACAATGTATTAATGTCTGGTCTGAAGGAGCGTTCCTCCAGCACCGAAAGCGATTTGGTCTACCTAAAAAAAGGTGCACAAATCAAAGATACCAAGGTTAAGCTAAACCTGAACGGCAATAAGCTAACCACCATTAGTGCCAACGGAAAATATCTGACCAAAGGTAAAGATTACACATTAAATGGTGAGGAGCTCATCCTCAAAGCCAGCCAACTCAAAAAGCTCACAGCTTCCCAAAAATACGGTGAAAATGCCGTGCTGACTCTGAAATTCAACAAGGGTGTTGCGTGGAGACTTAAGGTGATTGTGTATGACACAGCTAAATTAAGCGATGCAAAAGGCACGACTGAATCCTTTGCCATTCCGACCACCTTTAATGGTAACCAGCTTGCCACAATGGAAGCTGTATATACCGCTGGTGGCAATGCAGGTCCGCAGGACTGGACTCCATTTAAGGAATTCGGCAATACCTTCTCACCTTCTTATAACACTAAAGAAATCAAGCTGCTTCCCGCGTTCTTTAAAGATGTTAAAGACGGCGAGGTTATCCTAAAATTCCACTTCTGGAATGGGGATATCATCACCTACAAGATCACGAAGAGCGGAGCAAACGTTGTAGGAAAGTCCTCTTAAGCATCCGTCCTGTTAACAACACAAATAGGGGTGTCCCTACGCGGGAACACCCCTATTTGTATTGTACCCATCACATATAAACCTCGTCATACGAAATTATCATCAACCGATAAATTAAATAAACGCCAAGATAGGCTCCGGTAATAAGAAACATTGGATTTAAAAATATCGCATGGATCGAGGTCATAAATACAGCATGATCCCTTAATATTTCGTAAATCGCCAAAGCGGAAATATTTCCAAAGATAATCGCACTTAAGACCGAAGCAACATTGAATACCATACGCCACTTTATCGATTTACCTTGTAACATCAGCATGACAATGGGAACAATAATACTACCAAGTACGATTAGAAATTTCATCCAGTCACCTCGGTAAATTTTTAATCGTCCAGTTCCACGCTTTCGATTTGTCCGTCTGCATTTACCGTCCACTCGATTTCAACGCCATTATTTAATCCGAGCTTGTCTTCATCTTCAATGACTATATGATCAGGAATTGTTAAGGTTTGCTCTTTACCACCCTCCACTTGAACGGTAACCTGTTTATCCTTAACCACAGTAATCCTTCCGTCATATTCAATCTGCTGCAAAACAATCTTTTGATTCTGATCTGTAATGGTAACCCGCTTGCCACCGTCGCTTAACAGTTCAACCTTTTTATGATAGCTATCTTTTAACGAAACATCCTTGATAACTCTCTGAATGCTCACTCCCTCTGGAAGTTCCCCAGTATTTGAACCGGGTGACGCAGATGTCATGGGTTGTTCTGTTGCGTTATTCGTAGGCGCAGGTGTAGTAGCTTCTGCAGAAGGTGCTGTGGTTTCTACTTGAGCCGTTGGAGTAGCCACTTGAGTCTCATCCGCTGCTTTAGTGCATCCACTTAACAATACCGTACATGCACAAATACAACAAAGAATTGTAGCCCTGGTAAAACGTTGTGTTGTTCCTTTATTCGATCTCATCTTTTACCCCCGCATTTTAATGTATTTTTTTCTCTATAGTGGACATAGTTTTACCTCTTATCTTCCTTTTATTCACCAGAATATGGCCATCTGAAAGCAACAGTTAGATAACAATTCATGAATATGTCAAAAAACCGCCCTGATTTAGATCAGTGGCGGTCTCCATGAAATGATGAGATAAATTAGATCTTATTAATTTACAATATGTGTGCCAGCCTGTTGGCTCATCGCAGCTTTCATATTTTCCGGATTAGTAATGATAACTCTACGTCCCTCTTTTTTCAAAAAGCTAAGACTTGCTTCAATTTTAGGCTGCATACTTCCAGCAGGAAAATGACCCTGCTCCGCATATACCATCATTTCTGCCGCTGTAACTTCTTCAAGAGCCTTCTGCTCAGGCGTACCGAAATTTACACATACCTGAGGAACTCCTGTTGTAATAATCAGCGATTCTGCATCGATCTGTTCGGCCAACAGACTTGTAGCAAAATCTTTGTCAATGACCGCATCGATACCTTCGTAGGTATTATTTTCGGTTTTGATCACAGGAATCCCGCCTCCGCCAACAGCGATCACCACATAACCCGTCTCAATGAGTGATTTAATGACGTCTTTTTCAACGATATCAATCGGCTTAGGCGATGGAACAACACGGCGGTAACCACGACCTGAATCCTCAATGATGACCCAATCTGGCTTGGCACGCTTCATCTCCTCTGCTTGCTCAAGCGTGAAGAAGGAGCCCACTGGTTTCGAGGGAGACTGAAAATTCGGATCATTTTTGCTAACCTCGACCTGAGTAATAACTGTGGCAACCTTCTTGTCTAATCTGCGGTGAATGAATTCATTTGTTAAGGCCTGCTGAATTAAATAACCTATGCCCCCTTGCGTGCCCGCCACGCAATTGACCAGCGGAGTAACATCCATTCCAGTAACTTCCGAAGCCACCTCGCTTCGTCTCAGCTCGAATCCAACCTGTGGACCGTTGCCGTGAGTAACCACCACATCGTTGCCTGCTTGCACCAGATCAGCGATATTGACAGCAATTTCACGTACTGCCTCAGATTGATCCTCTATAGAATCGCGGCCATTGTCTTTCACCAATGAATTACCGCCAATGGCTACAACTATAAATTTACTCATTCCATTCCTCCTGACGGATCAGTTGATCCTCATTGATTAGCGTTTAAGGGCCAGCTGAAATTGTTCCTTCGCGGAGTGAAAATCCGGATTGGCAGGATTATAGCTGATAGCAATATCTATTTCTTGAATGGCCATTTCATGATCACCAAGTAAACCAAGTGACTGAGCCTTATGATGATGATATAAAGGATTGCTCGGATCGTTAGCAATTGCGTTCTCAATCGCCTCAACTGCCTCTTGATCCCGGCCAAGTGATCTCAAGCTGTTCGCCTTATGGAACGAGAAATCATACCGGGCAGGCTGCTGTTCCAGAAGCTGATCCATAACTTTGACCGCTTCCTCATGCCTGCCCAACTCTCTTAAATAGTTGGATTTATGATAGCGGAAGAAGCTTTCGCCAGGATCACGTTCTATCGCTTTGTCATACTCTGCTAACACTTGCTCGGATCGCTTCATCATTCGGTAGGCATTTGCGGTATAGAAATAGAAATCAAGGTCATCTGGATCAATAGTAAGTGCCTGTTGATAGGCTGCCAGAGCTTCCTCATATCCCCCGAGTTCCCCTAAGAAGTATCCTTTATAGTAATAGAAGTCTGAATTATTACTGTCCTCTTGCATTGCATGTTCCATAACCAAACTTGCTTTCCGGAAATCCTCTGCCCGAGCTAGCTCTTGAGCGCTTTGAATACTTGGATGAATCGTTAGCTTTTCTTTATTGAGAATACGGATGACCTTCTCCTGACCCATCGCTTCTGCATGCTGCAACGATGATTTGCCGTCACGATCCGGCAATTGAACATCCGCTCCAGCATCCACCAACAATTGAATAATATCGGAGTATAAACGGCCACCATTCCCGAGAATTACTGCCTCCAGCAAGGCAGACCATCCCAGATTGTTCATATGGTTAACTGCAACACCTGCTTCCAAGCATTTCTGAACAGTTCTTAGATATCCCTTCTCGCTGGAGGGCAGCAGTGTAGTTCCTCCAAAACGATTCACACTGGTTGTATCCGCACCTGCGGCAAGAGTTAAAGATAATATCTCATGGAATCCATTGGCACCGGCACACAGGTAGGGTGATAACATAGTGATATCTCTTGCATTCACATCACTGCCTGCTTCAATCAGCTTTTGAGCGAGAGGAATATGATTTTTTTGCGTTGCCGCCATCAGCGCAGTACGACCACTGGCATCCTTATGATGAACATCGGCACCACGAGCCAAAAGCTGTTCTACGGCAGCTAAATCCCCGCGATCCGCTGCTTGAATTAAATCTTCTGACAGAGTTTGATTAGTCATGGCTTAGCTCTCCTATTTCTTTTTATCAATTATTTATTCGGATTGCAGCTTGTTCGCTGGGTCACGAAGGTCTGAAAAATGCTTATAAACAAATAATCCTGCCACCATCAAGTAGGCGTATACGAACGGCATAAGTGAAGCTTGAGCAAATCCAACAGTCGGCGCGTGAATGATTCCAAATAAAGATAGGCCAGACGCGATTACAGCAAAGACAGCAGCCCGCAGTGGTTTATTCAGGATAGAGAAAATAGTGATGGAGCCCCAAATCAAGCTGCTAAGCGGTGCACCATTTCCTAAATGCATCAGGCCGTTGTAATAAACCCCTTTGCTTAATAAGAGATCAATCCCCACCTTGGAAGCCGAAGTTTCAGCCGCATTAAAAATGTTGTTCGCAAGCGTTAAAGCCCAGTTGGCGATCCATGGGAACAAGGTGATAAAGATAACGGGCACTTCATTTTTAGGTGTCTCTCGAACCACCTGATTCGCCGTAACGACCCCGACATAGACCAGAATCGGAACAATCGCCACAACAGGTATGATAGACAACAGCAGTGCTCCTATGCCAAAGAGACAAATAATTAACATGGAGAAACCAGAAGCTATGGTATAACCAAGTCCAGCTCCAATAGATTTCCAGCCTGCATGACCAATATACACAGTTACTGGGAACGGATTACCTGTGAAAGCACCAATACTTGAAGCAACCCCATTCGTTAGCATAACGTTACGAGTGTTATAAGGGTCTCCGGCAGCATGTGCGCTCTCAATATTTTCAAGGTCAAAAATATAATTGGCCAGTCCCAATGGAATTGCAGAAGCCAGGTATGGCAAGGCATGCGGAATCCCTTGAATTAAGCTGGTAATATGCACCTCTGGTGGATTAAACCCCAGGGTTGAAAGAGCCGTTGTGATCGCTTCTGGATTCTGCAAACCAAATATCCAAGCCAGCGCGGTTCCAGCAATCAGCAGCAGAAATCCTGTAGGAATTTTTTTGAATATCGGCGATTTGCCAAACCAGTTAATAAAGATGATCACAAGTACAACAAAAGCAACCACAGGTGTTTCAAAGGATTGCAGCATCGGGTTCATGGCCAGCAATAACAATCCAAGTCCAGATAAACAAGATAAAAGTACGGTTCTTGGAATAACCTTGCGCAGCACATCTCCCAGAAATGAGCCGACAATAAGGATCAAGGCTTCGAACAAACACCATACGAGACCAATTTGCAGCGCAAATGATGCATCATTGGTTTCTCTAAATACGGGAATTAACACTAGAAAAGTTACTGTAAAAATCGATGGAGCACTAGGCCCTGAAGGTAATGCGGTTATATCCGTTCGGCCTGTTTTTTTGGCTAGCTGATATCCAAACCAGCCATAAGCAATACTTGCGATAAAAATCGCGAGTCCAAACGCAGGAACGACTCTGCCGTAAACCATACCTTCCGGAAATCCTACTACAAAAATTAACAATGAAATCATCGTAAGCAGATTGGTTAAATTGTTAGCAAGCAGCCCGAAAAACGCGGCCCAATCTCCCTTTTTCCAGAACATCTTCATAAATACTTGATCCATAATAAATCTCCCCCTAGATCGTTAGCGCTTACATACCAATGGCTTATGAAGCCCTCAGACCCTTGAATAGGCCTGAAGGGCGGGTGGTTCTATGAATGCATGCTCTGGCTAAAAGCGAGAATGGCTTGCTCGAAACACTCGATTGGAGGATGAGTGATTCCGGCTCCAATCATTCCGATGCCCGGATCCTTATGGGCAATAGCCGTGTTGATCACTGGCATAATGCTGGTTTGACCCACTTTACGAATATCGATTCCAGTAGGAATTCCGCGGAAGTTCAATAAAGGAATCGTCACATTTGGATTCTCCGTCGTAGTGATTTCCTTCATTTTCACAGAATAGTTCATGGCATCATCTACGGTTCCCCCAACTAATGCTACAATCGCCGGCGCGGTTGCCATGGCGAAGCCACCTATACCATACGTTTCGGTAATCGCACTGTCTCCGATATCGAGTCCCGAGTCTTCCGGCTTATACCCTGCAAACATCGGTCCGACAACCTTTTGCGCAGGACCGGTAAACCAGGTATTGCCTGGCATTCCACTGACACGAATACCAAATTCCACGCCATTGCGGGCCATCGTTGTTACGATGGTGCTATGCTCGATGCCATGGGCAGCATCAAGTGCACATTTACAAAGAGCCATCCAAGTTGGTCCGGAGAAATAATCACTCATTGCCACAAAGTCGAACACTTCGATTTTCTGCTCATTGGTATAATCCGTTCTCAGGATAAGCGGCGTTAATGCCTGAATCAAAAGAGTCGTTCCAGCGTTGTTGCGGTTATGGCATTCATCTCCCATATGGAGCGCCTGTGATAACATGAGCCGCAGATCAATGCCTTTCTCAGAGAACTTCATCGCCTCACGCAGCATCGGTCCAAGCACATCTCTCATCCAGATCAAACGGGCAACGACCGTTTCATCGTTTGCACCCATCCGCAAGATTTTCGACAGTTGCTCACTAAGGTTCGTATAAGCGATGTTGCCATACGTTTTATTCTCTACAATGTGCATAAACATAGAGGCTGAGGTTACTCCTGCCATGGAACCCACACAATTATGCTCGTGACAAGGGGAGAACGTAATCTCACCTGATGCCGCTAGTTCGGCAGCTTCATCGAGATCCTTCGCCAAGCCCTCAAAGACCAAAGCGCCGGTAACTGCACCTTTCATGGGACCACTCATCTTATCCCAAGTAATCGGAGGTCCTGCATGTAATATCGTAGTCTTAGTCATCCCGGGTACGACGTTGATCGCTTGGTCAAAACCAACCAATACCGGTTGTGAATTCACGATTCGCTCTACAGCCAGCTTGTTGGCAGCCTCAATCTTTGCAGCAATCCCCTCTTGCTCTAACGCATCCAGTGCAGCAATTAATTCGGGCTTACCTCCACCAGGTGGCTTCCATTCCAGATGGGTTACGTTGCCTTTTTGCTTCAGGATATCATCCTTGAACATTTCTAGGCCGACATTGATAACGTGAAGTTCACTCTTAAATAACTCATTGATTCTGCTCATGTTATACTCCCTTCTCTACAAAACCTCTGGCAAGAAGTCCTGCATTCGTATTACTGCTTGCATAGGTAACACCCACGGATACCAGCTTATCAAGCTGTTCTTGGACCGAAGGTGTATCCAGATCGGTTCCAAGGACATAGCCGATAATCTCCAAATGTCTGCCTTCTTGTTCCGCTGCTTGCTTAGCCTCAATAATTGCAGGCACCATAACACCTACTGGATCCTCATGTGATCCATAGCCTAATACAAAATCCATAATGATCACGCCCACCGCCGGGTCCTTCGCTTCCTGCTTGAATCTGGCAATCCGTGAAGAAGGATCAATCATCGGATGTGGTTTGCCGTTAGTGAACCCATCATCCCCAAAGTCAATAAACGTATGCGCTTGGCTGATATGGATATCACCCAGCTGATATTCCGGATCTTTTGGAATGTTGCTATAGACATCGTCGTATTTCTCCATCGCTAGATACATTGCTTCATCACATAAAGTACCGCCGCAGAATAACCCACGAATATACTTCTGTTCTGGCTTCAGCTTGACCTTAATCTCCTCAATCAGCGGAAGGTTTAGCGGATGCTTGTCAATTTGACTCTCATCGATGCCGGATAGAATTACCGCCTTCAGCGCGGCCTCTTTGGTTGTTTTGGCAAAATGTCCACCTGCCTCCAGAACAGCTTCCTCCGTTCCTCCGATAAAGCAGACTACGACAGGCTTATGCATATTTTTGATTTCATTCAGCACTTTTTGTTCCACACTTTTGGCTGGTGGCTTGGAAATCAACACAATGACCTTAGTGGCTTCGTCTTCGTTAAGCGCTTTCATAGCATCAAGCATCATTACTCCGCCGACACGTTCACTTAGGTCTCTGCCGCCTGTGCCAATCAACTGTGAGATGCCTCCGCCAAAATCGTGAATCCGCACGCTGATTTCCTGACTTCCTGTGCCGGATGCACCCACGATGCCGATATTGCCTTTACGAACTTTATTGGCAAAACATAAGGCCATATTTCCAATGATCGCGGTTCCGCAATCCGGCCCCATCATCAGTAATCCACGCTCATGTGCTATTTTTTTTAATTCAATTTCGTCTTCTACGCTTACGTTGTCACTGAACATCATGACATGGAGATTATTCTCCAGCGCTTTTCTTGCTTCTCTGGCTGCAAACGCTCCGTTGACTGAAATCACTGCAAGATTAGCTGCTGTCCTATTCTTCACTGCCGACTCAATTGTTGGATATTTAAGCTCTGTACCGCCAACTGCACTGTCTTTTTTAATAAACAGCTCTTCGATTGCTCCAAAGGCAACTTCAGCCAGCTCAGGGGATGCTGCTTTGATTACGATCATCAGGTCACTATTCTTAGCTTCCTCTAGCTCAGGGGTTATCAGCCCTACATTCGCTAATACCTCTTTATTCATTTGAGTAGCCATTGCGATAAAAGCTTGTTCGACACCCTCTATTTGATTCGCTTTGGTCGACAACGACATGAGCGAGACGGAATCAAAGTATGTGTTTCTTTTAATTACTATTTTAGTCGACATATCTTACCTCCAACGTTGTTCTAGATTAAGATCCAAACCGCTAATGATCCCCAAGGCAATATCTGTTCCGGAAGAAGAACCTATATCCAGCACTGCCGATAAGCCAAGAAACATATTTTCCTTACTCTCATACATGAGCGAATGCAGCATCTGACCCATTGACTCTCTCACCTGACCCCAAGCCGCTTTTTTCAGAGCCATATAGCTTATTTCATTCGTTAATTCAGCTGCTTCGTTCACGACTTCCCTGCACCACGGCTGGTATTTACTAATAGGACTCTGAGGCAGATGGATCACAGCAAACAATCCAACTAAAAAATCATCTCCCGACGGAGTCAGACCTGGGCCTAATCCCATTAGTCGAATTGCATAATGAGCAGCATCTTCCATGCTGTCATTCGCCAAGGCATTCAGAAGACCTGAAGATCGCTCTTCCAGCAGCCGCATCGTTTCTCTCTCAAAGCAGCTAGAACCCGCAAACTGCTTCATACCGCCTGGTTTTCCATAGCTATTGATATAAGCTTTTGCCACAGCCAAATTATCTCTTAGCGTCTTTACTTCTTTTGGAAAAATAGATAGAGAGCTCTGCCAAACTGTCAGTTCCTTGATCGATATTGAAAGCTTAGTGCCAATATATAATTGATCATTCTCCACAAAAACTTCTTCTCCCACAACCAGTCCAAGAACCGAAAAACTACTAACCTCTGTAATCAAAGTATTAGGCGCATTATCTACCCTACTGCTCGCAATGGTATATAATTCATCAGTTGCCTTGCACCTTACATTTATCGTCCGCTCAAATATGCTGTGTATATTTCCGAAAAATCTTGATTCTCGAATCCGATGAAAGAACGTGCTATCACTGGATATCCCAGCTTTTAAATAAGAGGTACACTTGTTCTGAGAATACTCCGTTTGATCGCCCCCTTGAGAAGGAAGTAGATAATGGTTTGGTCACTTATTGTCAGGTTATCCTATATAGAAAGCGTTCTCATAAAAAACCGTAACGGTTGATGATGAATGATAGAAGATGTTACACTCAGTTCATAAAATTCCAAGAATGATGAAGATTGAGCTGCTTTCTGTGTGAAAAAGGATATTTTTGTGAAATATATCACAGTTTAACGGTTAAACGTTACCTGACACCCTTATTGTAGTCCTCCGTACACTGGGGGTCATCATACAAGAACACTAAAAACAACAAGTAATCACTATGCACATTGCACAATGGGTGATGATGAGAGGTGTGAATTGATGCTAACGATAAAAGATATCTTACAGATCAAATCCATCGAAGGCATAAAGATCGTTGCGGGGCATTCTGGCCTAAACAATCAAATCTCCGTAGTTAATATCATCGAGAATCCGGACGTATTTGACTGGCTGACCTCGAACGAGCTGCTTTTATCCACCGGCTATATCTTCAAAGACAGCACGGAGCTGCAGAATAAATTCATTCATGAGCTGGTGGAGAATAACTGTGCAGGACTCTGCATCAAAATGAAGCGATATTTCGATGCTATCCCGCAGAACATGATCGAGCTTGCTGATAAGCATGGACTTCCGCTACTAGAGCTCCCTTTTGAATACACCTTGTCCAGAGTCATTGCGATCATTAACGAAAAGACCAACGCGGATTACGATGCAGTGAACCGACGTTCGCTCGACCTTCATAATGCGCTGTTCAAAATCGCGCTCGAAGGAGGCGGTATTGAGCAAATATCGGCGGAATTGTCCGACACGATCCATAACCCTGTTCTTATATTAGATAGAGACTGGAACCTACTCTGCTATACAGATCATAAGGATAACCCATCTCCACTTCAGGAATTCCTGCCACTGGTGAAGAACAGGCCTGTTTTTCCAACAGAGTTCACGGTAGCTTTCCCAAAGTATATTACTGAAATCAAAAAATCCATCAAACGCACCTACTATTCTCAGGGACAGCCGTACAAGTGCTGCATTATGCCGGTTTCTGTATCCAGTAATGCTTACGCGTATATCGTCGTTCTGCAAACGGTACGCAAGCTGGTTGAATTTGACTACACCGCGTTAGAGCATGTATCCACGATGCTTGCACTGGACCGGATCAAAGCCAAGGAAATCGAAGAGGTAAAGCATAAAATTAGGCAGGACTTCTTCGACGACTTATTAGCTGGCAATATTACTTCAACAGAAACACTGCATTCCCTATCTGCTATGCATGGGCTTAAAGTTAACTATGCGTATTACTGTACAGTTATCCATGTTGAAGCTACACAGCTGGAAAACTACACGGACATGGTTTATAGAAAATATGAAATGGAGCATATGGTCAAAAAATGTGTCAATTTGATCTATGGCTTGTCCAGTAATGCAGGTGGAGAGCTAATCTGTTACTATCGCAATCAGCAAATCATCATCTTGATCGGCAAAAATGAAAATAAACCGCCAATTTCCGTAAGCGATACGAAAGCCTTTGCTCAAGAGGTGCTGCAGTTGCTGGCTCAGGAAATGACTAAAAATCATTTTCTCATCGGCATTGGCAGTCAGTATAAGACACTTGCTTCGCTCCATCGAAGCTTCTTCGAGGCCCAGGAAGCTATGCGGCTCATGCAGCGGTTTAATAAAGACAGCCGGAGCATTGCTCACTTCGAGGATTATTCTGTCTATCATTTTCTGGATTCCAACATTAAGCCTACGGAAATGGAGACATTCTTTAACAAAGTTCTGGGAGGCATTCATGAACATGACCAGACGATGAACACGAGATTCATGTCTACCTTGGAGTATTATTTTATGTACAATCAGAATGTAACCGAAGCCGCCAAAGCGATGTTTATTCACCGCAACACCTTTATTTACCGGATTGATAAAATCAAAGATTTGCTAAATATAGATCTGAAAAACTCTGATGAGTTATTCGAGATTCAACTGGCACTTAACCTCTATCGATTGCTGCAAAGGGGTTAAAATAACGAAGGGTATTCCCAGCAACCATTACTCTAGTTGCACTGGAATACCCTTTTTTTCATAACGTCATAGCCCGTCCATATCTTGCTAAATATTCTTCCTTCTCCTTATAATCCGGCATTAGGCTTCCAACCCGTCGCCAAAAGGAGCGATCATGGTTCATATGCAGCAAATGACATAACTCATGGATGATCACATAATCGATAACCTCCACGGGAGCCATGGCCAGACGATAGTTAAAGGTTAGTTTTTTATCGGAGCTGCAGCTTCCCCATTTGGTCCTGGACTCTACAATCTCGATACTCTTAGGTTTTACTCTAAGCTGCGTCTGGTACCTAGTGATCCGCTCTCCTATAAGCTTCTTGCAGCTAGAGAAATAGAACTTTTTCAGCTTTAACTGAAGTTGTTCTTCACTTAGCTCCGCTGTCTCTATAAGCTCATGCAGAGAATAATATTTGCCTAGATACAGGAACTTTCCTTCATCTTCGTACGCTCTGATCATCTTTGGCGTTTCACGAGCCGCTTCGAGACTTTGCAGCTTCTCCACAATCATTTTGCCATTACGCTCAACCACACTTTTAATCGTCTCTTCAGATGTTTTCTTAGGTACCTTGAGTGTTATGCGCCCTGACGAATCTATATGAATGGAGATTTTTTTCCCGTTTCCATATTGAACATTAAACTCGATCACCTGATTGTCGTAATCAATCTTCATACCCACCATCGTTTCTATAAGATTATTCGCAATAAAAAAGAAGAACGCACCTAGGCGTTCTCCTATTTTAACACGATTCCTCAATACACCGGATATCCCGCTACAAACATTGCCAAGTAAAGTATACTACCCACAACAGATATAACAGTAAGTGCAACATCCTTCGGCTTTTCATTAGTAAGCGCAACGGCTGCAAAAGCTAGCGGAAAGGCAACAAGCAAATAACGCGGGGCTGACAGCAGCCAGGTAGCTCCCACTACGAAAGCAAAATACACGATAAAATAAGCAGTATAGGATGGCCGTAGTTTTCTTGCTCCCATAAACATGATAATTAGTGCTGAGAATATAGCGATTAAATTGGGCAGCCACATGCCGAGAAAAGAACGGCTATCTCCACTTTTAAAGGTGCCCACCGCATATTCCATCTGATATCTTACGGTATCGAAAAAGAGATAGAACTTCTGTGACCAATGCTCCCTCTGGTAAATACTGAACTGAAAAGCATTTCCCGTAACATAGTAGTTGATGTAAAGATAAGCCAGCAAACCCATCGATATGATAGCAAGACAACCAATGGCGGTGGTCAGCTTATGTATAAACGCTTTTTTATCTAGTAATTTATAATTCCCTATAAGATCCCGTGCTAATTCAATCGCAACCGGTACAATCAACAGCACCCCTGGAGAACGCGTATACGCTGCGAGTGCACCGCATAAACATCCGATGAGCCATTCTTTTTTTCTCACAAAATATAAACACAACAGCGATAAGGCCAGAAATAGAGATTCGGTCATAGGGATGAAGAAAAAGAACGCAGCCGGAAATATAAAAATATACTTCACTACTCGCATAGCACTCTTTCGATGCATGTCTAGTGAGGCAAGCTCATAGGCGACCAAGGCAGCAACAAGCGAGCAAATATTAGAAACGATAAATCCAGCGACGAGATAATTCCCTACGAATACCTGAACTACTTTAATTAGATTTGGAAAAAAAGGAAAAAACACAATATGGTATTTCGGATCTCCCTCCGTCACATACCAATTCTCCGCGATGCCCAAATAATGTGAAGCGTCGATCCCCGATATATGCCAGGTCTCAGCTATTTTGTTAAACAAACCACCGGAATAGCCATTCTGTATGATCAAAAATATATAACCGATAAACATAAGCAAGACCCGACTAGCCACTACCCAGCCGATAATATATAGCCAAGCCTGCTTTCTGTCCCGTGTTTTATTTTCCAGAGTTACTTCAGGCGCTGGATTTGTCAGAACAAAATCTGTCAAAACAGGTATAGTGCGGAGTCCCAATAATATAAAAAGTACGAAACAGGCCACGGAAGCAAGGGTACCCATCATAGTCCAACTAGTGGTTGAGTTTACCCAGAAAATAGCCGTCACCATCATAATGAACATGAAGATGAAGGAAATGATTTTGTCGTGCTTTTTCATTTGAACCTCCAGAGATAAATTCTTACAATAATCTAGTTAAAAAAGGAAAATATTACGCATAGAAATATAATAGTCTCTGGAAATTTTTTTGTAAATCATTTCTTAGATCATCATAGATTCTAAAAAAAGCCTATGCACTGAAATGCATAGACTGTATGTATAGCCCTATTTTAACAACTCTAACACGCCTTGAGGCTGTTGATTAGCTTGAGCCAACATGGCTTGTGATGCTTGAGATAAGACATTGTATTTGGTAAGCTTCATCATTTCCTTTGCCATATCTGCATCTCTTATTCGTGATTCAGCTGCTGTTAAGTTCACTTCGTAATTGGTTAGGTTATTATGGATATGTTCTAATGCATTTTGATACGCGCCGTACATTGAACGCTTGGATGAAACGGTATTTATAGCTTTGTCTATTTTCGAAATCGCTAATTCGGCACCTTGTCTAGTTGAAAGATCTATATCCGCAATTCCCAGAGCAGTAGTTCTAGCATCTGTTAATTTAACAGCGAAGTTATCCCCAGAGTTTGCTCCCACCTGAAGATTTACTGTTTTGTAATCATATGTGGTACCAGGGTTTGATCCGTAAGATACATTGAAATTGGTTATTCCAGTTGTAGTTGAAAAAGTGTAACTTCCGTCATCATTACTAATAATGTTATTTAATCTATCCGTAGAGCCCCCACCATTTAGATTAACATTAGCCAATTCATTTCCCTGTGGATCAAAAATGGAAAGACGATAATTATTATCTACTATTCCTCCAACGATGTAATTCCCATCTTTCATTTCTGTAATGCTAGTAAGTTGACTGGAGTTGGAAGTTTCATTTGATATATTCTTCTCCCACAATACGTTTCCACTACTGTCTAGTTTATAGATTAATCCACTAGTTTTAGTAGAGTCGTTATAAGAACCAACAATTATGGCCCCTCCATCACTGGTTGCGACGGCGCGGTAACCTTCATCATCCCCAGCAGCACCGACTCGTGTGTCCCATAACGGATTTAAGTTACTATCATATTTCACAACCCAGCTTGACTTATCGGTATAAGAACTGTTTAGTTTGAGACTTGATGAACCAATAGCCAAATAACCGCCGTCAGCAGTTTCAATAATAGAATTAAATTCTTCGCTTCCATAGCCAACAGGATTGGATTGTGAAGAACCCGCTATCGAGGTGGATTGTTGCACACCACTACTATTAAATTTAGCCATAAGGCCATCCCAATTTTGAATACCGGAACCCGTCCCTGCCACAATAAAGGAACCGTCACTAGTCTCAATTACTTCATTCCCCATAATGGAGTAGACGCCAGATACCCCTGTACTCCACTGCTCATTCAAATTCCCATCCCATTTAATTATATTTATCCTTTGATCGGAAATTGCCCCTGCTGAGAAATCATTTCCTAATAAAATATAACCACCATCACTAGATTCCTTAATACTATACACATCCATATTAGGAATTGCTTGTGACCAAACCAGATTACCCATACTATCTAATTTGAAGGGATTATTACCGGGAATTCTTATTCCGACGTAACCTCCATCTGAAGTCTTAGATAAATCTCTGGCAGGTATGTTAGCTGTCCAGTTCGTACTTATATTGCCCTGTACTGGGGTAATATTCGTGTTTACTTCGAGGTCATTATTCAATAAATGAATTCCATTAAATTGAGTGTTATTAGCAATATCATTTATCCCAAGCTTTATCTGCTCAACTTCTTTTTGAATCAATGTTCGATCAAAATTTGTTAAGGTATCATTTGAAGCCTGTATTGCAAGCTCCCGAAGTCTTAGCAGATTAGGATCTTGTATAGTTCCAAGTCCACCCTCAGCAGTCTGAATTAGTGAAATACCATCCTGTGTATTCCTTGCTGCCTGAGATAATCCACGAATCTGTGCTCTCATTTTCTCAGAAATTGCTAATCCTGCAGCATCATCTGCCGCTATATTTATCCGAAGTCCAGAAGATAACCTCTCTTGTGAACTTGTAATAGATTTATTATTTTTATTTAATCTGTTCAAACTATTTAAAGACGTGATGTTGTGACCGATTCGCATTTAATCACCTTTCAATTGTTAGTATCTTCTATATCGGATAGTCCTTAGTAATTTTTTAGGTCAAATTACCCGTGTCTTAAGGCCTCATCTTAAATTTCCACCGTCCCCCGCTGGAAAGTTGAATATTTACATACAAAAACGGCGACCTATCCCCGGTTAAGCACCGACAACAGATCACCGCTAAAATTCTGATTAGATCATTATCATTCAAACGGATAAATCCAGAAATGTTCTGTTCCAAAACGAGCTTGGATCTCTTTATCATTTAAAGGTTTGCTGCCCAACAGCTCAGCAGCCTGGAATTGGGAACGATGCGCCTGAATGGACGCCATCTTGTGCTTGAGGAAATTTCTTACATCATTGATAACCTTTGGCTCCCCAATCTCTACAATATTATTAGCAAAAGCTATACAGTGAACAGGAGGTCTTTCTTCCTTCGGCAATCTTGCAACGGTTCGGATCACTGCAGCTCCAGTAGCATCGTGATCAGGATGAACGCTGTACCCTGGATAGAACGTGATGATCAGCGAAGGTTTAAGCTCTTTCAAGAGCGCATCAATCTGCCCATCGAGCAAGACTTGATCTTCGAATTCTATCGTCTTGTCGTGAAAACCAAGCATTCTTAAATCCTGTATGCCAATAGCCTCGCAGGATTCCTCCAGCTCCTTCTTACGTATTTCCGGGAGGGTTACCCGATTCGCAAAGGGCGGGATGCCCATATTTCGGCCCATTTCTCCAAGCGTTAGGCATGCGTAGGTAACTTGGGTCCCATTTTGTATATGTTTGGCAAGGGTTCCTGATATACCGAAGGCCTCATCATCCGGATGTGGCAAAATAACAAGAATATGTTTTTCCACAGAACTCTTCATCTCCTCTTCCATTAGAACGGCTCTCGGCTTAATTGTAACGATACGATCAGTTTGCCTTGAGCATCATGTCCAGCCATAATCAATCTGCCTGTCTCACTCTCTTCATAGTGAGTTAGCCCTTCCGAATAAACCCAGCCCTGCGACATTTTTAAGCCGACCCGATAAGGACCGTTGCCGGAAATCGAACCATGGGAATATCGAATAATAGCATTGGTAATAAAAGTAGCGGCTGGATGCTTCGAACTATCTAAATGGGCAGCGTAGGCTCCCGTTGTCATCTCAAGATGGATATATAGATCCTGATCTTTAAGCAGGTCGATCCTATCTTGTACTTCCGATTGATTGATTAGCTGCAATGTTGCGCCTCCGTCTCTGACTGAATATATACATACAAAAAATAAAATCCATACCTTATAGAAGGACGGATCTGTTATATGATAAGCGGGTCCGTATTTCTTTTCAAAGTATAACGTGCAATGCTATGTAATTCAATGGATAGAGCGATCCCCTCCAAGTGTAACAGTAATGGACTGGCTTTTTACTGTTCACCTGAAGGGGATAATATCACTGAGTGGTTATGCTGTTTATATTAGATCACAAACTGATCTAACATCTTTACGATGACTTCACGTTTTACAGGCTTGCTGATATACTCGTCCATCCCGGCAGCTAGACAGTTTTCACGGTCACCCTTCAAAGCATTAGCCGTGACCGCGATGATGGGCGGACATTTCTCTTGATGCTCATCTCTTAACATCTTCATAGCCTCTATACCGTTCATAATGGGCATGTGAAGATCCAATAAAATAAGATCAAAGGGTTCTTTCCGTACTGCTTCAACCGCATCTATGCCATTTGTTACGGCGATAACGCTGTGACCCATTTTTTCGAGTATTTTGGTCAGCACTAGCGCATTGATAGAGTTGTCTTCAGCAAGTAAAATTCTTGCCTCACGTGCGGTATGAAGCTTGTTAATGTTAGCCTCTTGGCTAGGGATTACCACTGATTTCTTGGGCCTGATTGTGAAGGTAACCGACGTACCGCTCTTGCCGTCACTCTCCGCATAGATCTCACCACCCATCATTTCGACAATTCTGCGGCTGATGGCAAGGCCAAGACCCGTGCCTTCGTGTCTCCGCATCATAAAGCTATCCACCTGCTCAAACGGTTCAAAAATATCAGTAAGTCGATCAGGATCAATTCCAATGCCAGTATCGGTTACCGTAAAGGCCAGCAGGAAGGGATCTTCCTTTACAAGCCTCACTTTTACCGATATGCTGCCCGCGGGTGTGAATTTCACAGCATTCCCTAGCAGGTTCAAAAACACCTGCTTCAAGCGTTCCTCGTCACCGTAAATAAAGTCAGGAACATCATGATTTATGATGCTGGTGAGCTCCAGATTTTTTTGTTCAGCTTTTATTGCGATAACAGAAAAGCTGTCCTTGAGGCAAGTCCGCAGATCGAATGTATCCTCTTGCAGCTCGCTACGGCCTGCCTCAATTTTTGAAAGATCAAGGATATCATTGATTATATTGAGCAGGATTCCTCCGCTTTTGCGAATGATTTCTACATATTCACGTTGTTCTTCATTAAGCTCTGTTTCAAGCAAAATATCAGTCATGCCGATCACCCCGTTCATGGGAGTGCGAATTTCATGACTCATCATAGCCAGGAACTCACTTTTAGCTCTATTCGTGGACTCTGCGGCTTCCTTAGCTAGCGACAATTGCCTTTGCTCGGAAATGTCCTTGCATATAAGGTAAAATCCGATATTATGATTGTTCACATAAATGGGTGCAATACTGGTGAGCACTTCAACTACTTCGCTTTCCTTAGTGACAAGCTTATTGATATACTGCTCAACCGTATTATCGTAAAGGGCTCTTTCCAGAATGCGCTGGACATTCTCTTCTCCAATCAGACTCGCAAGCTTCATCCCGATCAACTCGGACTCGATGGCGTAGCCCGTTATCTTTTCAGCCATACTATTGGTGTTAATGATTCGACCGTCAAGGTCAAAGGAAATGACGGCGTCATGGTTGTATTTTTTAAGCGACGTATACCGTTCAACAGACTCCTGAAGGCGTTGCTCAGATTCCTTTTGCTTTGTAATGTTAACGATTTGGCAAATGAAATATGCTGGCTGGTTCGACTCGTCGCTGAATAAGTGGAGAGTAAGCTGTCCCCAAATATAATCTCCATTTTTTGTGATAAACTGCTTTTCCATCTGCAATCTTGTTTTCTCACCCAAGAGTG
Source organism: Paenibacillus sp. FSL L8-0333 (assembly GCF_037965665.1). Lineage (NCBI taxonomy): Bacteria > Bacillati > Bacillota > Bacilli > Caryophanales > Paenibacillaceae > Paenibacillus > Paenibacillus sp. FSL L8-0333. The sequence continues at coordinate 864,486 of NZ_CP150186.1, read as the reverse complement.
CCTTTAGATCATGAAGGTTGCCGAAATCTTCGGGGTGAGAAAGGTCTTCTAACCGCATACCCTCAAACTCTTCAGTGGAATAACCAAAAGTCTGTTCAAAGGCTGGGTTTACGGTCAGAATCAAACCATTTGGCGCTAAAAGAGCGATCCCAAAGGAGGCGTGATTAATCACCTGTTGGTTGAACTGTTCCTGGTTTAGATTTACGCGATGCATAGCGACCTCCATGGATGATGTAATTTTTGCGTGAAAAAATAGACCTTCTAATTAGAAGGTCCTATTTATAGCTTATAGTCTAATTTACCCACTTTGTTATTAATTGAATCCGTTAATTTAACGGGATCGAATAGAACACTCGGGACCCCTTATTGTTAGTATACCAAATAATTTTATCACCACTAATAATAGGACTGCACTCTGATAAGGCAAAATGCTTGACCGTTTGGATGTCGCTAGTAGCTTTCCCCGCTCCATCTATAAGAACATATTTCAGATCACCCGGATGATTCTCTTTATCAAACTCCTGCCACAGCACCATCATTTTGTCGTCTGTGATTTTTACTAGTTTAGGGATGGAAGCGATCAGGTTCGTGCCTACATATTTAGCCAAGGTAATGTGATTCACCGAAGTACTGCTCAGGTTGGACTTGGGCAACACACTAAGCATGACATCCCTTTGGTCCGTTTCTAAACCCACCATCTCATAAGATGTATACTCTTTGACTAGGGAATGATCTACCGAATTCATAGCGACTATATAGTTCGCCGGGGACAGCTCAAATCCGCCTATAGAAACACCCGTCGCGTTAGCTCCGATTTTGCCGGGAATATTAAATAAGTCTACTTCGTTATAACTGGCTCCGTCTCCTTTATTCAGAACAATCGAACGGGGATAAGCGTCTCCATGATCGACTAGAACATGCGCTGCACCATCAAACAATACATATTGGTCAAAAGAGTGACTGACATGATTCTTCTGGAATCTTCCCAGATCATTGGTCACGGTCATGGATTTAGTATTTACGATAATGGTAAGCTGGGATTGATGATTTAATTTATCTTCTGTCGTGTATCTTGTACGTGAGGTGTGAAATACAAGCGTATCTCCAGCCTCAGCCATACTACCGGAGCCTGAATCAAACGGGCTAACGGTATAGCTCTCCCCACCCTTTATGGAGACACTGTCTACTCTATTGAAGCTTTTATCATAACGGACAATACGAATGACTTCTTTGCTATCATTCTCTTCGCGGTTCTCTTGGCCAAAAGCAATATAGTTATACTTCTCCCCACAGTAGAAACCACCAAATATCGGAAGCTCAAAAGGGATACTCTTATTTCCAGTTAGTTCAAACTTCTCATTATATGATTCAATCGTAACCTCCTTATTCGCCTCAAGGACACTTACAGTCCCGTCCTTATTATTCACGAGATAGGAAGTGGCCGTACTTTTCCATCTAGGAAAATAAGAAGATTCTGCATTACTCTCAGCTACAGCTGCCGTCTTTACCCGGTAAGCATGATCTGGGATCTTGGAGAATAACGATATGCGATCAGACTGAACGTCAAATTCAATATCGAACGGGATTTTGCCCGCCAAATCTCTCAACTGAAAATAATTGTTATCATCAATATTGTACGCCGTAATAGACTGCAACTGTCCATTTACCAGCACCTTAGAGTTGGAAAGCGTAGCTGCATAATTTTTATTGCGGCTATAATAGTTACTCGTAGTTTTCTTTTCGGGCGTATATGCTTGCCCAGTTATGATCTCAATCGCATTGTTCGCTTTATTCCAAGTGATATCAAACTGGCTGCTCGTTCCCGAGAAATACTCTGCCAAATCGCGTAGTCTGAAATAATTGTTATTCGATATGTTGAACCCATTCAGGTTCCGCTGTTCTCCATCAAAATATGTACTGCTCTCTGTCACCTTAGCCTTCACCGTATTGCCCGCAAAGGTTGTAGTGCCGAGTGCTGGTGTAACCAGTAATAACATCAGCAATATACTAAAAATCCTCTTCATCCGTCTTTCCTCCATTTATATATAAATAACAATACTATAATTTTTATCGGTATTTTATTCGTATTCCTCCACCACATAACTTACAAACGCCAAGCGCTTACTATCCGGAGACCACGAATTCACGTTAATCGTACCTTGTCCTCCAATCAATTGTACTAGTGTGCGATAATCTCCTCCCGTGCTTGCCATCAATCGAATCTCAACATCCTTATTCGCAGGGTGATCGCCAGGATCTACATCTCCTTTGCGGTAACTCAAGTAAGCAATCGTCTGCCCATCTGGCGATACATGCGGGAACCAGTTATTACTCTCATCAAAAGTCATCTGTGTTTGCTCAGTGCCATCGGCATTCATTCGCCATATCTGCATCAGCCCTGTACGCACCGAGTTGAACCATATATTTCCCCCATCTGGTGAATATTCAGGCCCATCATCCAGCCCAGGCGAATCCGTCAGTTGTACCTCTACTCCCCCGTCTACTGGAATGGTATAAATATCATATTGACCATTGCGCTCTGCACAGTAAGCTAACTCAGCACCGTTTGGAGACCAACCATGTAAATAACTTGGAGCATTCGGTGTAACTAGAACCGGTTCGCCACCCTCCATGGGAAGAATATATATACGAGATTTACCATCTTCTTTCGTATGGTGACTAATTGCGATCTTAGTGTTGTCAAAAGACAGAACATGATCGTTATTACATTCCGCAGCAAACCCCGAGTCAATTTGAACAAGCTCACAGGTTGCGATGTCGAACGAATAGAGACAACCTCGACTATTATAAATAAGACGCTTACCATCGCTAGTCCAATTGGGTGCCTCGATTAAATAATCAAATGAGCGGAGGGCAGTACGCTCCCTAGTCTGTACATCTACGATTTCTAATGTGCTAATCACTTTCATTGTCCTCTCTCCCATCGTTAAAATATGTACATAACCCACTTCGACAGCTATTCTAAATCCCCTTTCTTTCTTGGTAATACAATTATAAAGACAAAAAGATCCGCCTCGAAGAGTTCACTCCTCAAGGCAGATCCATAATCATCTTATAAACGTCCAGCCGCTTTTACTTTTACCAGCAAGGCATTACCCGGCAAGTATGCAATCGGAATATCCTCAGACAATACGATCTGAACGGTATCGCGATCTGCACCGGCTAGAACAGCTTGCTCTATTGCATGGCTGCGGGCATCTTCCTTAGCTTCATCATAAGACATTTCGTCCAGGGAATAAATCCGCTCTGTCTCCCCGCTCACCTCACCTAACGCAGCGCCAATCGCATTTGCAGCATCATAGTGATCCGGTCTTACAATCCGTGATACACCTTCAAGCTTGTCTGCCACAAGAATACTTCCGCCACCGACCAAAATGACGTCAACAGGATCTGAGCTTGTCTTCATCCGATCAATCGCTTCCTCGATATCCCGCGTAATGATCTCATCTGCTCTCTTGCAGATCGATTCATCAAGTGCCTCAGTCTGCGCATCTTTCCACTCGTATCGATTAAGCTTCACCGCCACATCGGTTGCTGTGAGCGTATCACCACCAAAGATGAGACCGCGCTTCAATAGCTCGTACCCCACGCTATCCGGACCCACTGTTACCTGATCCTGCGTTTCATCCAAGCGAACGATTGTACCGCCGCCGATCCCGATCGATAAGATATCCGGCATGCGGAAGTTCGTGCGAATCCCGCCAATCTCAACCGCAGCGGAGGATTGACGCGGGAAGCCTTGCATCAGGACGCCGATATCTGTCGTGGTGCCACCGATATCAACAACAAGTGCATCATTCAGACCTGACAAGTGTGCCGCGCCCCGAATGGAATTCGTCGGACCGCAAGCAATCGTCAGAATCGGGTAACGAAGCGCATATTCACTGTACATCAGTGTTCCATCGTTCTGACAGATGTATAGGCTCGCGTCAATTCCATAAGTGTGAAGCGCCTCTTCGAAGCCCTTTACGACTCCAGCAATGACGTTAAGTAATGCGCCGTTCAGCAACGACGCGTTCTCACGCTCGAGCAATCCAATACTTCCAATCTCATGAGACAACGTCACAGGCATATCTGCGCCAAGTACTTGCTTCGCTAGTTCTTCGACACGTTTCTCCTGCGAGGTATTCACTGGGGAGAACACACCACAGATCGCAACCGCTTCGACTTCACCCTTCATTTTCAAAAAGCAGTCTAGAATCTCTTCTTCATCCATTTCAACAATCGTGCGGCCATCATATTCATATCCACCATGAACAACATAAGCATGTGGGCAAACCGTTGCCTTAAGTGTATCGTCCCAATCCGCAAGTGGAGGAACCGCAGTTGTTGCCGGTGCCCCGATTCGAATCAAGCCGACTTTCCCCAAGTGCTTGCGCTCTACAATAGCATTCGTACAGTGCGTAGTTCCGAGCATTGCATAACGAATCTGCGCCGGATTCACACTACTCTCTGCTAACAAACGACGGATGGATTCAGTAATGCCTTCATTCACATCACTTGTGGTATGCACTTTTATCGTATGAATGGTGTTTAGCTTGGAGTCGAGCAAGGCTGCATCTGTATTTGTCCCGCCGACATCAATCCCAATGCGGTATATTTCTTCCATGTTGTCTACATTCGTATGAGACATTACTCTGCTCCCCCTTTCTCTGCTGCCAATTGTTCAATTGGAACATAAGGTGCGTCATAGCCAAAATATTGTGGACCTACCGTCTCGAGGCCCTTTGGTGAACGCCATTTCGGATCACAAGGGAAACCAACCACACTAACCCGAGCACCGTATTTCAAATTCTCAGTCGTGATTGGCATACCGGTATCCTGGTCAAGCACAGAGATCAGATCAGGAGTAATAGCAATTGAATGTCCATCTTCTGTGGCAAGAAGGAACTCATTCTGGAAGAACAAAGTCATCGTACGTCCCTTTTTAGCATCTGTACCTTCGAAGATCGCTTCACCGCGTGTAAATCCACCTTCTGTACGACGGCGAATGTCTACTGCCTTACCCTGGAACAACGCATATCCATTCAGCTGCTTCAGCAGTATTTCAATTGGATTCTGCTTCAATTCCTTGGACTCAAACAATGTTTTTCCAATTTCATACGCAAGCGTCAAGGTATGTGGAATTGCACTTTGCTTTACCTGCGCTCCAGTTACCGGATAATCACAAATCGAAGCTGATCCGCCCATTTGAATCGTAACCGCACGCGCCATCCGCTCTTCCCAAACACCGTCGATCGCATGCATAAGCACACCATTGCCGCGTTCATCTGCCATCGTAATCGGACTGCAGTCAATACCGTCCAAGTAGAATGTCACCATTTGCGATTCTGGAAAAGCCCGTCCCATGGCATCCGCATCTACGATAGGAATATTGCGTTCCGCAGCCGTAATTACGGGAACCAGAGAGTTACCGCCACCGACCTCAATCGGCATAATGGCGCCCACCTTGCGGCCCAGCTCTTTCTCAATCATATCCAAAGGCTTGATCATTTGCTGAATCGAAGGAATCTTCTCATTCATAACCGTAGGTGCGCCAATCATGGATATAGGAACAACCAATGCATCGTCCTCCAGATCCTCAGGACTTACTAAACGAACAGGACCATATTTGCGAATGGCTTCCATCGCCATCAATTTACCAATATGCGGGTCACCGCCCCCGCCTGTTCCAAGAACGGCTGCACCAACAGCAATGTATTGCACCGCTTGTTCATTTAATTCTGTTAGTTTGTGATTTCTCATGTTGTTATCCCTTCTTTGTCATGATTTTGCCGACAATCCACTGCACGATAAAGGCGAACATAAACGCATCTAATGCCGGTACGCTCGTGATTTGGAACCATCCAAATCCATCTGGCGCTGCGGTTGTCATAAAAGCGAACAACGTAGCTGCAACCCACACCGCTAAGGAGCGAATCACCCAGTTCTTATTGCGATCCAGACCTTCAAAAGTGAATTTCTTTCGATCTACAAACAAAAATTCGGACGTGTAGATCCCCCCGATTGGAGAGACAAACACCGTAATAATATTTAGGAAAGATAAAAACTTATCATAGATGCCAAATACGGCAAGCAACGTAGCAAAGATACCCGCCACAATAGTAATTAGCTTTTTCGGAACCTTTTGGAACACGACAGAGAACCCTAACGAAGCAGAATATAAATTGTTCGTGTTTGTCGTCCATTGGGCAAGGGTTAAGACGATAATGGCTGGAAGCCCAAGTCCTAGCGCAATGAAAATATTCGTCAGATCATCTGTGTCCATAATTCGAGATAGGAAAATAGCTACAATCGTCATGAAGCTGTTACCCACAAAGAAGCCGATAAAGGCCGCGGTTATAGCATGCTTCGGTGTGCGCGCCCAACGAGCGATATCCGGTGAAAGCACCGTGCCGACAATAAATATACCAATAACAAGCGAGATCGCTGTCCCCATCGGGATCGCTGCTCCGCTAATCGGTTCCCACACGGCTGAAGCTCCTTTGGTATGGAACGCGGAATAAATAGCCACTCCGATAAACAAAATAAGCAATGGTACGGACCAGGTGCTTAGTCGTTCAATAGATTGATATCCCCAAATAGCTGTCGACATCATCAAAAGCCCACCTATGAATGAAAGCACCCCTAAGGACAGATGAATATCCCATAATTGACTAAAAGCAGTCTGCATATTCGAAGCGAAGAACCCGACCTGCACCCCAAACCAACCGAGTGAGAAAATACCGAGGATAACTGCTACGACACGTGCACCCACATTTCCGAATAGAAACCGAGAGATCATCGATGTCGATAACCCTGTTTTAGCCCCTACATACGCACATAACGCTCCGATCACCCCTAGGATTAACGAACCGATTATTGTTGCTGTGAGTGAATCCGTCAGATTCATTCCATTGCCAAGCTGAGCACCCAAGAACATCGCTGATAGGTCAATCCCGATGGCGATCCAGACGAGCGACATAGATAGCCATTTTTTACGCAAATGCGCTGGAACCGGCTCTCTCTCAAAATCCCCCGAGCTAAGCTCGTTCCCCTTTACTTCACTTACTTCTGCCATTCTCCCCATCCCCTTGTTGTTATCTTCTTCTGTAGCGCTATGAGGACGCACCTTTCCAATACATTTCAAACGCATGGTTTAGCTTACGCTCATAAATTCCCTTAGAAGTGTAATAGAAATACTGCATGCTTAATCCATCCATCAAGTTGAGAAAAGCATCTGCGAGAAGCTGCACGGATTGATCGCGAATTACGCCCTCTTCCATTCCTTTCGAGATGAATTGTTCAATGATCTTCGTCAGCATCGCGTCGGACTCTAGAAATGCTTCCTCAATCGTTTCCTTTAAGAATGCCGGTGGGAAGACCACATACCTCAGTACAATTTTGCTTGCTTCAGGGCTCTTCTGATAGAACTCATACTGTCTAGACAATATGCCTCGTAGACTTTCCTGCGCACTCAATACTTTCTGCTCTTCCGATAGCTCTTGAATATAAGTGTTATAGGACTGCATAGCCTCACGAAAGACCGTCATAAACAAATCCTCTTTATTCTCAAAAAAGGCATAGATCGCCGGAGTCTTCACGCCAACTTCCTTCGCAATTTCAGAGAGAGCCGTACCCTCGTAACCCTTCTCTCCGAATAGTCGCATCGCTACTTCTTTCAACTTGTTTTTGGTCAAGACATTCCACATCCCTTACTTACTTAATTAACGTTAATTAAAAAACACTATACATCTTTATGCATAATAATTCAATGTTTTTCATAAAAAAAATAGCCCTCAATACATACAAAAAAAGCCGACCACATCAGGATAATCCCTGAATTATGATCAGCTGAACGGTGAGCTGGGTTTACTTTAGAAGCAAAGTTGTTAATGTAATCTTTCATCAAACATGAGTTGAATTTGAATACCAAAGGGATCCTCAATGATACCGTAGGCTTTACTAAACACATTGCTGGATAACGGAGAAATAATTTTCACGCGCTCGTCTGTGATTAAGCTTTTATAAAAACCTTCAATCCCCTCTAAGTCAGCACTTTGAATACATAATGAAGTGTTATTGCCCACTGTATATTTCTCATTCGTATTCATTGTATCTTCTGCTATCATTATTTTTGTTTTTCCGATTAACAGAACAGAGTGAGTAATATAATCCTTATTTTCATCTGTAAGCTGTATGGAGCTGTCACGCTCTGCGAGTTGTTGATAGGTAACACGTAACAATTCCTCTGCATCAAAATGCTTTTTGTAAAATTCTATAGCTTCCTTGGCTCTTCCCTTCATCGATAAGAAAATAGCTACTTCTAGTGTTGTACTCATAGTGTAAGTCTCCTTCGTATATTTGATATCTGGCCTTAAACTTATTATCATATATAAAGGTATCAAAACATGACACCTTTATAAGGAGTTTTATATATGAAAAAATCAGAACGGTTAAATGACATGATGAGGTACTTAAACGGGCGAGAGTTTTTTAATCTAAGTAACCTTATGGAGAAATACAATATTTCAAAAAGCACAGCGCTACGTGATGTTACTTCATTAGAACAATTGGGTATGCCTATTTTCGCGGAACATGGAAGACACGGACGTTATGGTATTCTAAAAAACAGATTGTTATCCCCTATTATTTTCACGATAGATGAAGTCTATGCGCTGTATTTTGCCATGCTGACGTTAGAATCTTATCAATCTACACCCTTTCATCTAAGTGTTAACAAGCTAAACGAAAAGTTCGAGCACTGTCTATCGAGTACACAAATCAACCAGATTCACAAAATGAAAAAGGTCCTGCAATTCGAAATGTATCAGCATAAGCATGTCAGCCGTTTTTTAGATAAAATCCTAGCAAGTATTCTAAATGAGAGTGCCTGTAACATTGAATATACAAAAGAAAACCAAACAAAAAGCTACCCTGTTCAATTCTTTAGGATTTCCGCTAAGTTTGGTCAATGGTATGCCACTGGAATAGAGCTTGCGACGAATACATATAGAGTTTTTAGATGTGATCGAATAACCTTCATTGAAGAAGAGGAAAGCAAGGCTCGTTATTCTATAGAAGAACTTCTTAGTCGTTCATTAGAAATCTATCAGTCTGCGAAAAGTATTGACTTTGAAGTTGAGATTGCGGAACAAGCAAAGGATATTTTTTATAAAGAACATTATCCTTCTATGGAAATAGAGGTGGGTCCGAAAACAGTCATTAAGGGATTCTATAATCCAGGTGAAGAGGATTTCTTGGCTAATTATTTTATCCGATATGGTCATGCTGTTACATCCGTGAAACCTGAAGCCTTAAAACAAATAATCAAAGATAAGTTAGAGCAACTGGTAAATCACTATCAAAAAATATAAAGCTAATCAAAAGGGGTAAAAAACATAGCTTGGAGAACTGCCTTAGCCTTTTTGAGGTTGCGCGTATCCAGTTGGTTAAGCATGTCTACGATTTGACTCATTTCATCGTTTTCCACTGGCTCAAGAGATGCTCCGGTAGTTAATAGTTCTTTTTCAGCAACAGATTCCGAATGAACCCATGACGCTTCCAAAGTATCCTCGAAGGCTTGGATTATAAATAACAATTCATCCGTGTTATATCTCTGTAGAAACCGGTTTATCCCTTTATTCATCTGCTTATGTAGGGCTAAATGCAAATCGAATATTTCTTTCCCTAGAGGTGTTGTAAGAAAAAGCACTTCTTTTTTATTATCGGGGAGAAACTCCGTGCGAATAATCTCCTGTTGTACTAATTTTCTAGTGATTTTGGACACGCTGCCTTTTGGAATTCCGAATTGCTTCGAAATGGTAGTACCATTCACCGGCTCAAGCTGTCCAATCGCATCTATTACATGCAGCATCATGACTGTGGAGTCTTGGAGGAAATCAATGATAAGGGGATTACTGCAGTTCTGAATCAACCATTCCTTCTCTTCGTCATCCTCCGATTGAAATCGCTTTTGTAATTGGGGAATCTTCTCTATTAATTTTTTTATCAAAATATCCTTATTAGGTAAGTTCTCAAAAGAATGCGTCACTGTTACGTCTCCTCGTAAATTCATCTTATGCTCATTTTAACAAGATACAGCTCATAAATAAAGTTTCCTAGAAATAATATTGACAACAAGGAAACTTAAAACGTATTATTGTTTCCATAGTTAATATTTAATTTCTAGGAAACAATAAATTATAAAGAAGGTGTTTATATGAATGTCTTAATTATTTTTGATCATCCCTACGGTGCATCAGCGTCCGAGAATATCCCCCATCAGCGAAGCTATTCCGCAGCTTTATTAGCCTCCGTTATGCGAGGTCTCACCACCAAAGGCCATACGATTGATCTTATCGACCTGCATGCCGATGGATTTGATCCGGTCATGTCACGCGAAGAACTCACTGCTTGGCGACAAAAGAAAACCACCGACCCGCAAGTCGCCAATTATCAGCAGCGTCTTATAGCAGCGGATCATATCGTCTTCATTTTCCCTATATGGTGGGAAGCCATGCCCGCTCTTACCAAAGGTTTTCTTGATAAGGTATTCGCAAAAGGCATTGTCTACGAAGAAACTAAACCTGGGCGGCCCTTCAAATGCTTGCTCCCGAATATTAAAGGAGTGTCCCTGCTGACCGTAATGAACACACCCGACTTCTTTTATCGCTGGATTTTTGGCAACCCCATCACCAAAATTCTATTCAGAGGCACCTTCCGCAAAATGGGAATACGGAAAAACCTCCGTTGGTATAATTATGCCGGGATGTCAGATCGCAGCTTAGAAGAGCGGGTGAAGCATCTTGATAAAACTGAACAACGGTTTGCACGACTGGACTAAACTAGACTAGATCAAATTACTCAAGCGCTGACTGATTCTGAGGCTAGCCTAATATAAAAAACCACGCCAATAACTGGCGTGTTTTAGTTAAATTCATTAAAATTCTTCATACGATGCGGGATCTTGATCAGCTATGCGACCTGTTGGCGAGGTTAATGCGGAAATAACGGTCATCTCAGCTTCCGATAATTCAAAATCAAAAATATTCAGATTATCACGCTGATGCTCTAGAGAAGAAGCCTTTGGAATGGGAATAGCCACAAGCTGTATATGCCAACGTAAGATAACTTGCGATATCGATTTATTATGAACCTTGCCTATTTCCGCTATTTCCTCATTTTCCAGTACACTGCTAGCCCGTCCCAATGGACTCCACGATTCAATCACTATCCCATGCTCTTTGTTCCATGCACGTTGCTCTTCCTGATTAAAATGAGGATGCAGCTCAATCTGATTCATACTCGGCGCTACACCAGTTTCTTGTGTCAAACGCTCAATATGCTCCGGCAAAAAGTTACATACACCGATGGAGCGGATCAAACCTTGCTTACGTGCCTCGACCATCGCCTGCCAGGCTTCAACATATAAATTCACTCTAGGGTTAGGCCAGTGGATGAGATAGAAATCATAATAATCCAATCCGGCTCTGAATAAAGACTCCTGTATGGTGGCTAATGCTTCTTTATAAGAGTGATGGCGACCTGGCAGCTTGGAAGTAATGAGCAGTTCTTCCCTAGGCACAGAAGTTTGCCGAACAGCCTGGCCTACAGCACCTTCGTTCTCATAATTAAACGCAGTGTCGATCAGACGATAGCCAACATCAATCGCCTTAGTGATGTTTTGTGCTCCCTCAGTACCATTTAACGCGTAAGTACCAAAACCAATAGCAGGCACCTTCACTCCATCGTTCAATATGATTTCAGGTATTCTCTCAGTCATCGTCGCACTTCTCCTTTGTTGTCATTTAAGCCCCTGCCGATCCATCTTATAATTATTATAACATCTTCATAGCAAACTCAATCATTGGGTTACCTGAACAACCTCTAGCTTATTGGTATGCCGCTTTCGTGGGCATCCGATTTATTTTTTATAGTAAAATGAATCTACAGCACTGGATTTTCGTAATGTTATGAATTAAAAGTAGAGATAAGAGGTGTACCCAATGAAGGAGCAATATCCAGCTAGGCTTGAATTGTTCGCAGACAACGCTCAGAGGATCAAAAAAGCTTTTCCATGGCAAAATGCAATGGTTAATCGGTTAGCGGCACTATTGTATGCTGTAGAGGACAAAGTTGCAGATGACGAAGCCATTCGTGCTAGCTACGAGCTAATTAAGGAGAGTACCGGGATTTTCTCTCAATTTAGAGGGGCTTCGGTGATCAGCATTGCTGCCCTGCTTTCACTTTCTGACGAAAAGGAAACTCTGCTTGCAAACACATTTGCCGTGTATGATTTAATGAAGGAAGCCAAATTCAGAGCCTCTGATTATCTCGTCGTTGCTGCCTATCAAATCGCTGCTAATGCAACATCGGATCGATATCAGCGTACGGTAGAACGGGCAAAGCTATTTTACGATAGTATGAAAGCAAAACATCGTTTCCTTACCGGACAGGACGATTATATCTTCTCCGCTATGCTTGGTCTTTCCGATATCGATGTTGAGAGTGGCGTGGACCGCATGGAGCAGCTCTATGTAACACTTAAGCCCGAATTTATGTCAGGCAACAGTGTGCAAGCCCTGACCCAGGTATTGGTTCTTGGGGAAGAAGCCCCTCAAGCAGCGGACCGTGTATTGGCATTAAGAGATGCATTTCGTGCACAGGGTATCCGGCTAGACAAGGAATATACCCTCTCCTCGCTGGGCGTGTTATCCCTGCTCCCTTGCAACAAGGAGGACATCGTTACTGATGTCTCGGAGACTTACGAATTTTTGCGTACAAAAAAGGGCTTCGGTAACTGGTCTATTGGCAAGCAGGAATTACTGCTCTTGTCTTCTGCGCTGGTAGCCTTCAGATCTGTGGAGGATGTACAAAACGGCGTATTAACTACGATGCTCTCCACCAACATTACCAATATTGTGATTGCTCAGCAGGCGGCTCTTGCCGGGGCAGCGGCTGCGTCAGCTGCGGCTGCAGCGGCTGCAGCTTCTTCCTCGAATTAGATTGAATCGTGAGGGAAAGACATGGACTCCATAAAAAGCTTCACAACTAGAAATGAAGAATTGTTAAACCGTTTACTGAACATTTGGGAATCATCCGTGCGGCATACTCATCTTTTTCTAACCGAGCCGGATATTGATGCTTTGCGGCCACTGGTCACGCAGGCGCTTGAGGGCATAAGCGATTTGTTTGCTTTTACTGATGATCAAGAGCAGGTGATTGGCTTCTTAGGGGTTCAGAATAATAAGATTGAAATGCTGTTCGTAGAACCTGCTGCAATGGGAAAAGGGGTTGGAAAAGCGCTCCTAGCTTATGTCATGCAGGAACTCGACGTACACCTCGTGGATGTGAATGAGCAAAATCCCCAAGCTTTAGGTTTCTATGAGCATATGGGATTTCAGGTTTTTGAGCGTTCAGCACTCGACGAACAAGGTAATCCTTTTCCTATCCTGCACATGTCGCGTAAGTAGCCTTTTCCTATGTAGGAGACAGTTCGATGCATTTTATTATCGTAAAAAAACAACAGAGCAGCGATTCTCAAACGAGAGAATCGCTGCTCTGTGTTTTAGTTGTCTGCAGTTTAGGTTGGCGAAGCTAGGAGCGGATAGGAGTAGATATGAGGAGCTAGGCGAAGCGGCTTCGAGTATTCGGTTCACCTATAACTAATATCTGCATCTGCATCTGCAACTACTTCTACTTCTACTTCTACTTCTACTTCTACTTCCGCATCTACATCTACCTCTACATTTACTTCTACGCCTATATCCTCATGCACATCACCCAATCAAAGCTCTCTGTTGCTTGCGGACTCAGATGACGCTATTTGCTCATTTATCGCCCTTGAAGCACAGTTTCGGACTCCAGTGTCGCTATTCTATAGAAAGAGCATCATTTCTGGCGTTTTTTATGCCAATAGCTGCTATGGAGTCCGATAACATCCCAAATGGCGGATAATCCGGCGTTTAAGGTCATCTAGGTCCGATAGCGTCGGGCATAGATTCAGATAGCAAACAATATCGTCAGAAATCGTCGGATGGCATCCAATAGCATCCGATAGCGTCAGTTCCTAACCATCCCCAGTTCCTTACGGACTCAGATGACTCTATTTGCTCATTTATAGCCTTTGAGGTATAGTTTCGGACTCCAGTGAAGCTATCCATAGAAAAAGCCGCAGCTATGGCGTTTTTAGATGCTATTCCACCGACTTCAAAGCCTCAATCATATGGATTCGTTTGAGCTTAATATGCATGAACGCCATGACAATACCGGAAAACAACAGTGTTAGGAGCGCCGCATAAATATAACTTGGCCACTTGATGATCGGAGCGAACATCGTCGCATCCAGCTCAGCCGTCTTCAGGACGAAGCTATGCAGCACTATGCCGAGACCCGATCCCGCCACAATACCGAGTAGGCTAAGCAGCATATTTTCGCGGTAAATATACATGGTTACTTCCTTATCGTAGAAGCCCAGTACCTTAATGGTTGACAGCTCCCGGATCCGCTCGGACACATTGATATTGGTCAAATTGTAGAGGACGACAAAAGCCAACGCCGCCGCTGAAACAATGAGCACCAAGGTTACAACGTCCATACTCTTCATAGTCTCATCGAAGGCGGAGCCTACACTGCTGGAAAAGCTGATGGCAGCGACGCCCTCATTAGCCGTCAGCTTTTCACCAAATTTATCTTCCCATGTCTTATCATGTGCGGCGTAGTTCAGCAGTTCTGTGTTGAATAGCGGTTTTTCTCCGAACACAGAAGCATAATACGCCGGTGTCATATAAACATAGTGCATTACATAATTCTCTGTAATCGCTGCGACCTCAATTTCGAACGTCTCATTATCTTTGTCCACCACGGTCAATTTATCGCCAGACTCCAGCCCATACAGCTTAGCCAGTTTTTCTGAGATAATAGCCCCATCATCCGTAAGCATCCGCCCTTCTCCACTCTTTCGATCACGCAACTCCACGAAATCGGATAGAGAGTCAACGGAGGTAGGAACGAACAGATGAACCTCTTGATCATTTACACCACTAGCATGTGCGGTCATCCGTTCTTGCGCCACACTCAGCGTCCCAGTTACTGCAGATTCACCAGTGATTAGTTGGTCGTAGGCTTTTAGCACATCGGTAGATACATCTTCATGCAGTGCCACAAGTGCATCATATTTCATAATCGTGCCGAATTGCGACCCGGCGATGCTGCCAATTGAATCCTTGAGACCAAATCCCGTCAGGATCAGCGCTGTACAGCCAGCCACACCGAATACAGTCATGAACATCCGCTGCTTATAGCGGAATAGATTCCGTGCGGTAACCTTTTGGACAAAGCTCAATCGCTTCCATACAAAAGTGATCCGCTCCAGTAAAATACGCTGGCCACTCTTTGGTGCCTTCGGACGCATCAATACGGAAGCATTGCTGCGTAATTCTACCCGTGAAGCAATCCACGCCGTCAACGTAGTACATATTAACGCTACGATAACGGATATGATCGAATACGAAAGATAGAAATTCTTCGTGATATCCGGCAAGTTATAGATTGCACTATACGCATCGTAGATAATACCCGGAAACAGGGTAAAACCAACCGCAAGACCCGCAATTGAAGCCGCCAGACTGGCAAGCGTACCATAGACCAGGAATTTGGCCATGATGTCGCGGTTAGCATAACCAAGTGCTTTCAGGGTCCCGATCTGCAGGCGATGCTCCTCAACCATCCGTGTCATGGTCGTCAAGCTGACCAGCGCAGCAATCAGGAAAAAGAACACAGGAAACGCACTCGCAATCGCCGACAAGCGATCAGCGTTATCTTTATATTCGGCATATCCCGGATTAGCGCTTCGGTCAGTAACGTAGACCTTAAGCTGCTCCAGCTCTGCAAGCTTTTGCTCCCCTGCCGCCAATTCCTCCTTGGCAGAAGCAAGTCCGGCAGCAATTGCCTTCATGCTTGCAGCCTGTTCCTGCTGCACTTCCTCCGGCTGGCGCTGCAAATCCGCAAGCTGCTGCTCGGCGGCGGCCACCTTTGCGCGGCCACCAGAAAGCTCTTTCTCGCCTTCCGCCCGCAGCTCAGCAAGCCGTGCTTCCGGCACGCCGGACATCGCCTGCTCTACAGCATGGGTATGCTGTTCGATCAGATCTTCATACTCCGGCGAATAAGCCTTCACCCCAGTTGTATCCTTAAATGACAGATAGGCTTCCGTATACACCGGAAGCTTGAAATCTGACTCCGGGATCGCGGCGAACGCATCCGCCGTACCTTTGCCGATCCCACTGGTGCCACGGGTACTTTGCTCAATAAACTGTGGACTTCTAACAAAGCCAACTACGGTATACTCCAGTGTCTCGAAGCTGTTCGACAGCTCTGCATCCGTACCGTTTCCACTGAAAGATACCTTGTCACCCAACGCATATTCTTCCGCTAGCTTATCGTCCAGCACGATTTCACCGGAATGCTCCGGTAGATGGCCTTCAATTATACGGTATTGATTAAGTGGTTTATCCGTGTTGTAAGAATTGACTTTAAGTATTAAGGCATTATCACCCATGAATACATCTGCGCTATAGCTCGGCTGAATCTCATCGATCCCCTGTACATTTCTGAGTAACCCGATGTTGTCTTCAGTCAGGCCGTAGTTAGTCTGCACCTTCAGATCCATCAAGCGCTGCTCTTTGTAAAAGGTTCCAGCTGTATTCAGCATATCTGGCCCAGTGGCCTTGATTCCGGCAAAAAAGCTGACGCCTAACATAATAATTGCAAAAATCGAAATAAACCGGGCTTTGGTATGCCCAATTTCACGAAAAATATCTTTCCACAATGCTCGCTTTTTCATAGATGCCTTCTCCTTACCATTCAATATCGTCAACGGATACCGGCGAAGGATTGATCACCATCTTCCGTACCTTAGCGTTGTTAATCTCTATAACCCTGTCAGCCATCGGGGCGATCGCCAGATTATGTGTAATTACGATAACCGTTGTCCCGGTGTTACGACAAGTATCCTGCAGCAGCTTCAGCACCTGCTTGCCGGTGTTATAATCAAGCGCTCCTGTCGGCTCGTCGCAGAGCAGCAGCTTCGGTTGTTTAGCTAACGCTCTGGCGATAGCGACACGTTGTTGCTCACCACCGGACAGCTGAGCCGGGAAATTATCTAACCGCGCGCCCAGACCCACATCCTCCAGTACCTTACGTGCATCTAGTGCACGCGGGGAAATCTGCGAAGCAAGCTCAACATTTTCCAGTGTGGTCAGATTAGGCACTAGATTATAGAACTGAAATACAAAACCTACGTCATTTCGGCGGTAGCCTGTCAGCTCCTTGGCACTAAACTTGGCGATATCAATGCCATCCACAATGACCTGACCTTCATCGGCGGAATCCATTCCACCCAGAATATTAAGCACCGTAGATTTACCCGCACCACTTGGGCCGACGATCACGGCAAATTCACCTTTTTTTATCTCAAAATCAATCCCGTCATTCGCGACAATTACATTCTCGCCCATCTTGTAACGCTTGTACTCCCCTTTTACAGCAACAAAACTCATTCCTCTTCCTCCTGTCCCTATCCGAACTAAGTCTAATTACTCTACATTGTCTCAGTTTATCATAATTAGAACGCTCAAGCCCGAATGGCAAACCCTCATTACACAAGGTGAAATTCACATCATTAATAAGTTCATTTTTTTGTAACAATAATGTAACAAGGAAATTTTACCGTAAACGATACTTAGTCATTTGATAATGTTATAATCACTTTGTTTTATTTACTCTTTTCAGGCAAGAGTGAAAGAACAAGAACAATCAGAAACAGGTGATCAGATGTTCGAACTGAAATGGCTATGGCAGAACCTAGAGGGAAACCGGACGCGATATATTCTGGCACTCTGCCTTTCGGTGGTGGGCTCAAGTCTTACAATCGTGAATCCGTACATCAGTCAGCGCATTGTCGATACGTTTATAGCTGGTGACAACGCCCTGCAGAATCTTACACAAGAACGGCAATTATTGATTATGCTCTGTCTGGGCATGATCGGATTTTCTCTACTGCGCACAGGTCTCGCATATTTCACGACCATGCAGTACGAGATATCCTCGCAAAATATGATGTACAATGTCCGCATTTATTTGTACAACAAAATTCAGGGACAGGACAGAAAATACTACGATCATAATCGTACCGGCGATCTCATGACCAAGATGACAGGCGATCTGGACATGGTCCGTCACTCTATGGCCTGGATTTTTAAGACGATCATTGAATCGCTAACGATTTTTCTTGCCGCCGTTATCTATTTTTTCACCATAGATGCGGAACTGACGCTGTGGATGCTTATCCTGTCACCGCCCATTTTTATCGTGGCTTACATATTCGCTAAACGCGTCCGTCCTATGTATATTGACCTGCGTGAACGGCTGTCCCAGCTTAACACGACTACACAGGAGAATATCTCAGGCAACCGTGTGGTCAAGGCTTTTGCCCGTGAAGAATTCGAAGTCGAAAAATTCACAGAGAAGAACGTCAACTATTCTACGGCGAACAAAAAGGCTGCCCTTGTATGGCTTGATTATTTTCCTTATCTGGAATCCTTCGCTCAGGGCTTCAACGTAATACTTATGTTGGTTGGTGGTTTGTTCCTTATGAACGGCCGGATCACCTTCGGTGAGTTTATGGCCTTCTCTTCGCTTATTTGGGCTATATCGAACCCTATGCGCAACATCGGTATCATTATCAACGATATTCAGCGCTTTTTTGCGAGCTTGTCCAAAATTGTAGATATCTATTATGCCCGGCCAAATATTGTTAACGAGCATACTGTCACTGACAAACGCCGTTATGAAGGCCGTATTGAATTCGATCATGTCCGCTTCAAATATGATAGCGCTATCGTACTGGACGATATTAGCTTTACCGTTGAACCCGGTGAAACTGTAGCAATCATGGGCGCGACAGGATCAGGCAAAACAACAATCATCAACCTCATCCCTCGCTTCTACGATGTAGCTGAAGGGCGCGTACTCGTAGACGGTGTTGATGTTCGGCAGTTGGAGCTTGATGAACTTCGTGGAAATATCGGCATGGCGACCCAAGATGTACTCTTGTTCTCTGATACCATTGATGGAAACATCGCCTATGGCGATCCTGATCTTCCGGAAGAAGATGCAATGGGTTATGCAGAGCTCGCAGCCGCACACGACTTCATTACCAAAATGCCTGAAGGTTATGATACCGTTGTCGGGGAACGCGGAGTCGGACTATCGGGGGGGCAAAAGCAGCGTATTGCCTTAGCGCGTGCTTTGGCGGTACACCGTCCTATCCTGATTCTCGATGATACGACCTCTGCGGTCGACCTTGAGACGGAGGAGCATATCCAAAAAAGTCTGCGTGAACTGGACTATCCTTGTACGAAAATTATTATTGCGCAGCGTGTATCTACTACCTCGCAAGCGGACCGTATTCTCATTCTTGATGGCGGGAAGCTAGTTGAGGAAGGGACTCACACTGAACTGCTGGCGAAACGTGGTTACTATTACGAAGTGTTTAAACTGCAGAACGAGGGTATTGGAAGGCAGGTGACCGCAAGTGGCAAGGAATAAATTTGACGTCGATGAAAATCTTGAATCGCCGTTTAATATAAAACACTTCCGGCGTGCGATGGTATATATCAAACGAAAGAAAACGCCAATGATTGTTGCGTTCGTGCTCAGTGCACTTTCAGCAGCCATTTCACTGTCGGCTCCGCTGATCATGCAACATGTCATCGACGTGACCATTCCGGCAAAAGAGAAGCTTGCACTGCTGGGTTGGGCTGCACTGATGCTTGTGACCATCGTGGTCAGTGTTTATCTGGCTACGATACGCTCGCGCATCATGACGAGTGTTGGGCAGGATATTATTTTTGACATCCGAACGGATTTGTTTAAGCATCTGCAAGAATTGCCTTTCAAATATTATGACGACCGCCCACAGGGCAAGATCCTTATCCGGGTCGTAAACTACGTCAACGCCGTTTCAGATGTGCTGTCCAACGGGATTATCAACTTTATTCTAGAAATCGTGAATTTGCTCTTTATCGCAGCCTTCATGTTCGCTGTCGATGTACGACTCTCATTTGTCATCCTTGCCGGACTGCCAGTCTTCCTTGGCATCATGCTGCTGATCAAAACCCGGCAACGCCGGGCATGGCAAGCAGTGTCCAACAAAAGCTCCAACCTAAATGCCTATCTGCAAGAGAGCATCAGCGGTATTGGTGTGACGCAAATGTTCTCCCGGGAACAACGTAACGAAGGAATCTTCACACGTCTCGCAGGTAATTTCCGTAAAGAATGGATGAAGGCTCAACGTTACAACTTACTTATTCCGTTCTCTGTAGACAACTTGTCTACGATTGTTACATCATTAATTTTCCTTGTAGGCCTACTAACTCTGAGTCCTCAAGACATGACCCTCGGTGTCATTCTGGCGATGAGCAGCTACGCTGCCCGCTTCTGGCAGCCGATTCTGAGTCTTTCGAACCTGTACAATAACTTCATCAACGCCGTTGCCTATCTTGAGCGTATCTTCGAAACGCTGGATGAACCGGTTACCGTCAGTGATATTCCGGATGCAAAAATACTGCCATCTGTCCAGGGCCATGTCACCTTCGACGATGTAACTTTCGCCTATGACCCGGGGCTTAATATTCTGGAGAATATCTCCTTCAAGGTCAAAGCGGGAGAAAGCATCGCGCTGGTAGGACCCACAGGTGCGGGCAAAACAACCGTCGTCAATCTGATCTCACGCTTTTATAACATTTCCAGTGGTCAGATTCTGATCGACGGCCAGGATATCTCGCAGGTGACGTTAAAATCTCTTCGCAGCCAGATGGGGATTATGTTACAGGATAGCTTCATCTTCTCCGGTACTATTCTGGACAATATTCGGTACGGCCGACTGGATGCGACCGAAGAAGAAGTAATCGCCGCTGCAAAGGCCGTTTGCGCCGACGAATTCATCCGTGAATTCGATCAAGGCTACATGACAGAGGTCAATGAACGTGGCTCCAAGCTGTCTCAAGGACAGCGGCAGCTCATTTCGTTCGCAAGAACACTTTTAGCAGATCCGCGCATTCTCATCTTGGATGAAGCCACTTCTTCCATTGATGCGAAGACTGAGCGCTTATTGCAAAAAGGGCTGAATGAACTGCTTAAGGGACGCACCTCGTTCATTATCGCGCATCGCCTCTCCACCGTAAAAAACTGCGATCGTATTATGTACGTATCTAACAAAGGCATCGCGGAAAGCGGCTCACATGATGAGCTTATCGCACAGCGGGGCCTTTATTACCGCCTCTACACAGCACAGAAGATGGAAGCTTAATTGAAGAAATACCAAAAGAGCTCAGGCCGATTTGCAGCCTGAGCTCTTTTGGTATTTTATATTTTCAAAAAAATATCAAAAACTAATCTATCGCCGTCCGAATATTTAGCGCAAGTGAGCGAACTGCAAGGTTCGTGTGATTTCTGTACAACCGCAGACGCTCTCCAGGCTCTGGACTCCACAATAGAGCACTTCCGGCAACTTCAAGCAGCGAAAGTCCAATATACTGAGATTCGTAACGGCTCTCAGACTCTAGAACATCTACAATTTCCAATAAAGTTTCCGGACTCCAGTATCCCGTGCTCTCTTCTAAATTATACGCGACCTGCTTATAAACATCGCTTAATAGCTGGGGCTGATTTGAAATAGTGGTAACGATCCGATTCAGATAATTGGCGGATTCCTCCACGTTATTCCAGTCTATTGCTGCTATATACAATTTCATCACAGCTTGCTGTAAGGTCTCATCAGATGCCAGACAGTCAATCAGATCCGTATACAAAGGGATAAGGTGCATCCGGGTGATTTTTGGCAAAGCTATCAGCTGGTTGACTAATTTCAGTAGACGTTGCCGATGAGGCAAATCTCTTTTGGCAGTAGCGTTCCATTCATCACTTATCGCTGCACTAACCAGTCTCTGACATACACCAACTACTACCTCATTGATCTTACCATCGCGACAGGTTTCTACCAGCGTATTCATAGCAGTTTCCCATCTAGTGCTGTCTTCCAAATCCGTAATAGACTGAGCGGTGGCAGCTGCAACTATCCCTTCATTTCCATTTGTCCACCGCATCATAGAAATGAAAGCATATCTGCCAATATACGCATCCTGGTGCCTTGCAATTTCAAGGATTAATCCTAGATAACGTGGTCTAAAGTCTAGCGGAAGAGCATTAGGCTGTTGAGATAATAAACTTCCTGCGATGTCACTTTCTGATGAAGAAGCCATTGTACTTAACATATCCCAAGCGCGTTCATCATCTAAAAGCTGTTTCGCAGCATGCCTATGGCTATGATTACATCCTTGTGTGCATTGGGTTTCTGGAACTCGTTCATCAATAGCGGAAGACTGTCATCGCTCCTATAAGCGCCCAGTAAGCGAACGGCTTCTTTTCTGACAGTGATCTTCAGCTTATCCCGATTCAGCAGCTCTTTCAGCATGGTAACCAGTAACACCGGATTCACCCTGCGGATGCATCTGGGTATCGAGTACATGGCTACACGGGCCCGGTCCCCATCCAGATTCTCCAGCAGAACGGGAAGTGCCTTCTCTGGTTCTTCCATAAGTGAAAAGGCATGAAGTGCAGCTTCTACTACAGTTACTTCCTTATCCTGCATAAGCCCAAGTAACCTATCCGAACCGAGATCAGGCATGCTTGCCATGATCTTAATAACGCTTGCACGCTCCCAAAGATTACGTTTGGCATCGTATGCAATTTTTTCTAATAAGGCACTTAAAGCTTGTTGCTGACGTGGCAGCCATCTGTGGAATCCCTCCGCGGCCGGCACAAGATAGATAGTTTTGCCTGATAGGAACTTGCCCTTAATGACAGCTCCTGAAATAAAAGGATCGAGCCATTCCTGTCGCTTCAGATGCAGATGCTGGAACACTTCATGGATCGTAATATACGATTTATCTAAAGCTAATAATTCCTTAACTCTGGCATCACGCGTTGTATGAGGCGCAAGCCAGTATCTGGCCGCTTGTATGGCTGTAGAATCTGCCTTTGCCCTCGTTGCTTCCTTTAACAGATTCTGAAGTTTTATGATGCCGTAACCTCTTTTACCGAATGAGCTAGCTAGGCCTAACACCAGATTGTAGTCTTCTCTTTTGTTGGCCTGTACAGCTAATGTATAAATTTCGTCGAAGATAATCTCTTCTACTCCCCTGGGTAAATTCTTCTCCAATGATGGAAGGGAAAGCTGCCCATTCTGCTTGGCCAATTTCTGAATCGTCTTTAAAGAAAACTTAAACAGCTCACCATTAGGATGTAATGCGTTATGCCGGAGAATAGCAACCGCCAGTTGTTGAACGGAAAATTTTGTACCATATGAAGTATCTCTGGCCTCTATAACACTATCAACAAGCAAAGTAAGCTCTTGTACATGGGTATCCGTGAACACAGACGCAGGACTTTCCGATAGCTCTTTAAACACAGCGCCCCGGACAGGATCCTGATCATTTTTAATCCGGCCCAGGTACACCAAAGTTTCATTCATGCCCTGTCTCGACAGAACGGTACTTCTGATCAGCTGCATAAGCGCCGTGGCACGTTCGTCTGCACTGGATACCTGTGTTGCTTGTTCAAGTCCCGCTCTTGAATGAAGAATAGAACGGCAAGCTGTAAATCTGATTGTTCTCTCCCGGTCATCATTGATTTCACGAAGGCCAAGCATCCGGGTGGCTTCCTTGTCACGCAAGGCATGTGGTAATACATACAGTAATCTTTCCGGAAAAATGCGTTCATTGCGTTTATCTTCTTCATACACAGCATCGAAAATGACCTTGCGCTTAGAGGGTGCAATATTATGAAGCAGCTTTGCTATGTGCATAGGGTGATCTGCGAGTAGTTTCGCTATCTCAATCCATTGATCAATGGATAAATATTTTTTCCTTTTAAGAACAGCTTCAGGAACACCATAAGAAATCAGATCGCTCCGCGACTCCGTTCGTGTTAACAGCTGATATACCTTATTAGGATTTTGGCGTACAAGCGTGCCAAGCTGTTCTTTTAAAGCAGGATGTATGATGTCCATGGGTCCATGATTCAGCGCACACTCCAGCACCAAATCTGCCTTCAGATTGCATAGGATCTCCAGAGCTGATGAGAATCTCCACCAGACATAGCCTTTTTCCCTGAGTGGTGTGCTTTCCAGTGTTGTTGCAAAGTATTCCGCCACTACGTCAAGATGCCGGCTGGATAATTTCTTCCAGTCTTTTATGGCATACCCGATATCAGCTAGCCATTTACTTACCGTTGCCGAATAACAGGCCTGCAATATAATCGCGGCTTCCTCTGCTCCCCACCGGGCATACACTATAGGCAATAAGCGTTCCGCTAATTCCTGACGGTTAATCTGTGAAATACTGTGCAGCAGCTTGCGGCGGCAATCATGGGATAAATGGGGGAGCTCACGTTCAATATCAGCATCCGAAGCCACCCTTGCCAAAAGACCCGCAGCCGTATTTCTGATACTTGCCTTGGGATGCCGCAGTGCTGATAGAATAATAGCAGCATCTTGTGTTGCAATGGCGCCGATTAAGGCAAGTCGCGCTTCATAAACGCCATCCTCCAGCAAAGAGGCTAGTAATTGGGAGTACTGGACAGATCCGAGATGATCACGGCCTAAGATTGCTACTTTTTTGATTCTGTCGGAATAGCCTAGCGAATCCAATTCTTTAAGTAAGCTCTGTTTATCCAATGGATCTCTTTTGAAAATCATAAGTCCTCCTCGTTAACCTGTTCTTATTCCACCCGAACTTTATTCTCTATACCCTAATCTATCCCCTTTAAAAAAACTAGAATTCAGCATCTGGTTTCGTTGACCAAAAAATAAAGGTAACCCTGAAGTCGGTTATTCAACCTCCTTCAGGATTACCTTCATGTACTGCTTGCTCTAGTCATTCTTTTTCTGAATAAACACATACGTACTCTCATCCGACAGCTCATCAGCAAAGCTGAAATCAAATCCGTCGAAGCCTTTGATATCCTCCACACAGCTGATTTGCCGCTCAGCCATGAAGCGTACCATTTCACCTCTGGCCATCTTGACCAGGGTCGCTCTCTCTACTACCTTACCGCCGATCTCCTGCCCGAATACACAACTAACCATGCGAACATTCCCGCCAATGTAAGGGGAGATGCACTTGCTGTATTCCTTAGAGGCCAGATTCAGAATGATGTCAGTCTCCGACAATAGCTGATCTGCCAGCTTCCTGTTCCAGAACTCGTAGATAGACTTGAAACCAGGTCCGCTAAGCTTAGCCTGCATCTCCAGCCTGTACGGAACAACGCCGTCAAATGGCCGGACGATTCCATAGAATCCGGACAATATCCGTAAATGCTGCTGAAGATATTCCAGCTCCTCCATTTGAAGTACCCCGGGTGCCATGTACTGGTACTGGATACCCTCATAAGAAAAAATAGCCGGTGTAAGATTCCGTGTTACATCCATATCCCGAATCCGTTCCACATTCAGCGTGGCGATGGCATCATTGCATTTCCATAACGATTTGGCTTCTTCATAATTCAACTTTTGTAATAAGGCCAGAAGAGTCTGCGACTCGCTTATGAATTGCGGCATCTGGCGGCAATCCAAGAAATCCGTATCCATCTTCATCTTCTTGGCAGGCGATATAATGATTCTCATGGTGCTCCCTTTTCTTACCCCCGCGGGGAATTTAAATGTAACCTTATCCTATCACACTTAATCTTCGTAGGCTTGGGGCAAGTTCATGAAATTTGTTCACTGCCACCCACCTTGTGCGCCACCGCCATCTGTACCTGGGTTGCCGTTTCTCCTTGTCCCACCATTCATGCCGGGAGATCCGCCCCCATCTTTCCCCCGCCCGCCGGTGAAGCCCTGTCCCCCGTTCGCTCTTGACCCGGAGTCAGTACTCGTTATCTTCTGTGCAGTAATAGCATCGCAGGAGACGAGCACCATGGAACAACTTAGCACTGCTATGAGCAAAGCGAAATATCGCTTGATCCGCATCTTTGAATCCCCTCTTTCCGAGCGAACATAGTTAACGTGGAAAATATCTTTTTAACATATAATCGTATACGTCCTTAAAACCCATGTAGGATAATACGATCAGCAGCGGATACACCGGGTAAATATACCGGGACTTGATCTCCCATAAAAGATAGAATCCGATAAAGCCCAGCACCACAAGAATCAAAGAGGTCTCTTCAAATCTTTTGGCTCTTATTCCACCAATTAAGCGAACGAGTATAAATACATACATCAGAAAATTCAGGACATACAGCAGCCACAACATTCCGCTTCTATAATTGGAGTCTGCCTTAAACAAATCCGTAGCAGCATTAGTGTAGCTATAACGGTCCATGACAAAGCCCATTCTTCCCCCGTTACTGGATGATCCGTCGTTTCCGAGCCCATATCGTTCCATCTGGTAGGTTCCTTCCGTCCAGGTCCAAACGATTTTTTTATAATACATCTTCACTAAGTCACTTAGGCCCGCCTCGGAGAGTTTATTACGGATTTCTTCTTTAAATAACTCCGTACTTTCTGCCTTATTATAATTTGCATCCTGCTGATAGATTGCGTAGCTCTCCCGGTTGTCCCAGAACCCAAACGTCTCCAGATTGATCCCCATATTCAGCCACATGTAGACAGGTGCGGAATTTTCGTTCATCGGTTCATCTGCAACATTCGTCGACTGCAGCACAGCATTTTGCGTCCAGCCGGGAACATTAAACAATATGGCCGTGATAAACAAAGCGCTAAAAACCTTTTTCACCCCGATAGAACGTATGTTAAATAAAAGACCCGCCACCACGGTAATCAGAAAAATAACACCGATACTGCGGAAATAGTTGCCTATTGCCAGTAAGAGAGCTGCGAAGAGAATATCCTTAATGGACCTTCTTTTGATAAATCTTATGGCAAAATATAAAGCACTTGTCAGAAAAGCGGTAGCGATCACATCGTTATAGATAAAATTACTCATAAACAATGAAGGGATATAGGTTGCGGCAAACACGAGGATGCCATAATCCTTATCCTTGGACTTATAATTGAGCTCTTTATACAGCATATAAATCATTAACGAGGTTAAGAGTGTAAACAGAATATTAAATATTTTGATTACCAGATAATTATCCGGAAAGATCAACAACAACGTCTTTAAATATAAAACGATCGAAAAATTAAACGGAAACATATGCAGATAGCCGTTCGTGTCAAACGACGAATAATCATTCCTGTACAGCATGTCGAGTGCCAATGAAAGCACTGTCTGCGAATCATCCGTCGGCAAGCGTGGAAACAGAAAGATAATCACCATCTGGATTGCAAAAGAAAATAGCAGTGTGGCTGGAATGACTATTTTCCAACTGTACTTATTAAGCTTCAGGCACATTTTATACAAAATAACGCTTAATGCCAGCACCCCTGCGATCACTAGAATAAAAAGACCCAGCTGTTGCCTCTCCAAAATTGGCGTGTCCCCATATACGAAATAATTATATTTCGCCCTAATAAAAAAGGAGGATGCGATAAAAAGACCGATAAAGAATGCAAGTATGAGATACAATGTTTTTTGAATTCCTCTTATCATGGAAAACCTCCTTTGCGCAATCGAAAGCCCTTTACAATCCGCTGCCCCGATTCATAAAAAGCATTATAAACACCCAAACTGAAATTCCAATGAAAATCGGATGTTTGGGAATTCGCAAGGAAGAGATTTAGAAAGAGGGGTACGTCCTACAATTGGGAATCAAAAAATCGCAAATGTGATACGGAAGTTTCAAAATGGAGAAAGTTGCGGAGACAAAGAGAGAAAATGGAAAACTACTCCAATCCTAGGGAGTATTATGACAAGAGTCTTAATTCTCTTTCAAACGATTATGCTATACTGGTGGAGCAAATAGAATAGGCTTAAAGGGTCGGTCGGCTACCTCTCACCGAAGGGAGGGATGCCTTGTGACAGTGTTTGAAGCAATGATGCTTATGCTAACCTTTCGTTCGCTTATCGTAGCGCTGCTGTCCAATAAACGCAAATAGACCGCCCACTCACAAAGGCATGCGGTCTATCTGTCGTGTCCTATTTGCTGAAGCCTACCGCCCTTAAAAGCGGCTATTGCCTTGGGAGTCGTGTTACAGCACGGCTCTCTTTGCATTTTACGTCTTTTCTGCCTTTAATATACCACAAATAATTTAATAACGTAATAATGTACGGTGTTACATTACATTTCCAATCTCCCAGAAAATCCATCCATCCTTGCGTACATCAGAAGAATTTACTATCCATCTTTTTTAGAAACCGATTATCAGCGATTAAACTTTTCACTCTCTTCGTTGTATTAGGCCCTTTCGGTGTGCTACCTCTTCTATTCAGCAAAATCCACCGCAGACATGCCCAAGCTTCAAAGATTTCTAGTTCTTCCTGATCTATATCATTTTCCAATAGATAAGCAGATCGGAACACATCAGCATAACGCTCGGAGATATATATTTTCAGCAGAATAAGTGACCAGGCAAAATCATATCTAGAGTCTCCCAACTGGCCGTTCGTCCAATCAATTATGGTATATCGCTCTTTATCCTCCACTATATTTCCGATATGAAAATCCCCATGAATGATACAGTCTTGCTTCATTGGAGTTTGCTCAATAAGAATAGTCAACACATTATAAATATCAGATTGTTCTCTGGCTTCAGGGAAAAAGTAGCCGATGAAATCGTATTTTGGCAGTTGAATATTTCCAATCTCTTCAACGCGAATTTTATGTATTTTTGCTAATATGTTTGCGAGTTCCTTCATTTTCCGAGTATTCATTTTATGAATAGGGGTTCCGTCAAAACTTGTTAACAACACCTTATGTCCCTCCGGATTGATTCCCCAGCCCACTGGTTTAGAGACGGCTACTCCTCGTTCGGATAGAACATCCAATAAACGATATTGAAACTGGACATCCGGTCTGGATTCCTTATTCCATGTTTTCAGTACATAGCTCTCTTGATCAGAATTAATCCTTATGACCTCAGCTTCAAATCCTTGATCCATTGTATGCGCAGTTAAGCTATCTTCCTGATTTAATAAGTCGTTTATGATTTCGTTGTGCTCTAGCCAATTTATGAGAGATATAGGAGTTTTCAAAAATGGTTCTTCCTTTCGGAGTCAGCTACAACAGATTTACGCAACCCAAAACTACAAATAACATAAAATAGATTGTTCAATCCAGTACATAAATACAGTATCCGGGCTTTCCTTTTCAAACTTTTTCATTTTTAAATACATATCCATTCCATCAGAAACATCATGCCATAAATCCGTAAATGCAAAATCATATTTTTCCTTAGACATATGTTGTTCTGCATATTCGAAAGCATCTGCTTGGATAAGCCTGATCTTGTGAGCATTACTGAATTGTGGCAGTACATATTTATTAAATAGATCAATGACATCTTGATTTTTTTCAACAACCGTTATGCTTTCAACATTATCTTTTTCAGAAACCATATAAGCATAATAGCCAAGCCCAAGTCCAAACGTAAGAACATTCCCACACGCTTTATCTACAGCTTCTTTCATTGTTTCTATTTCATTTGGCGTGATCGTCATCCAGATTCTATCATTCTCCAATACGGCCGGGAACATGAATTCAGTTTGAAAAAAGCCAACCTGAGGAATTTGTCTTCCCTCTTCTGTCCGGATGATATCATTGCAAACAAAACCTTCAAAAGGTTTATATTTTTCATATTTTAATTCACTATTATTAATCTTTATAGTTGGTATCTTGATATTTTTATAATATGGATTGTCATAATATTCATTTGCATCAAGCTTATGAAGCATATTGCTAAAATATTGGTTGAACAATTCCTTATCATCAACATTATCAACCGTATCCATCCCAAAAGCAGCAGCCAGCATTAAACCAAAAGCGTATTCATAAGATACACCACAGTTTACGATTTCTTCAATTTCTTCTTTGTTAATAAAGTCGGGGGTATTATTCAAATAGCGGCTTAGTAAAGCAAACACTTTATAGTTATCTTCTTTTACTTTTTCTTTTATTACATTATTAAATTCCATATTCTCACCTATTAATTAGAATTTGTTTCTATGTCTCATGTTAGTCTTTCCGGATTGACTAGTAGGCAATACTCTCATTTTACCATTTAAAAATCCAGAAGAACAAAAACTGCTTTACTAATCCGTGACAGTTACCACTTCTACAGTGAGAAAATCTTACGTCAAAACCTTCTAATTGCAAGGTCTATGCTCCATTTTTCGCCTAATCTGCTCAATATTTCGTTACCCTATGTTAGAATAGACGACTTGTATAATTTGTGAAAACTTTCACTAATAGCCATGATTGATGGTATACTTAATAAGAAGATGAACTAAAGAGAATAACGATGGAAACTGTGGACGTAACCGTAGAAGATTTGAAGTTAGGAGAATAACAGCGACGCGCGCGCTTCTCCACTTCCAACTCCCTCTGATACTTCCCTTCTTTTTTGTCGGGTTCTTTTGGTACATCTTAATAGAGAAATATAAAAGTGGAGGGTTAACAATGAAAAAGAAAGCAGCTGGTGCTCTGAGTCTCGTCCTCTCTGTCATGCTCGTTACCGCAGGTTGCGGTAATGGAAACGACAAGGTGAACGAGAGCAAGAGTAATAACAACGAGAAAAAAGAAGTTGAAGCCGTCTCCGGGGCATCTGAAGCAAGCTACACACCATTCGATCAATTAAAAGATAAATATGATATCATCATTGTCGGTGCGGGTGGTGCGGGAATGTCCGCGGCGCTTGAGGCCAAAGAGAAAGGCATGAACCCTGTTATATTGGAAAAAATGCCGGTTGCCGGCGGGAACACAACCAAATCCTCTTCGGGAATGAACGCTTCTGAAACGAAATTCCAAAAAGAACAAAACATTGAAGACAGCAATGATTTATTTTATGAAGAGTCATTAAAAGGTGGCCATGACACTAACGACAAAGAAATGCTTCGTTTCTTCGTTGATAATTCCGCGAGTGCGATCGATTGGCTGGATTCCATCGGAATCCGCTTGAATAATATCACTATTACAGGCGGCATGAACGAAAAACGTACACACCGTCCTGAAGATGGCTCTGCTGTGGGTCAATACCTTGTCAAAGGTTTAGTGAAAAACGTACAAGAGAAAGAAATCCCACTTTTCGTGAATGCTGATGTCAAAGAAATCACTGAAAAAGATGGCAAAGTAAATGGCGTCAAAGTCCTCTTTAACCAAACAGAGGAAAAAACAATTACGGCAGATGCTGTCGTTGTAACCACTGGCGGGTTCGGTGCCAATATGGATTTGATCTCCGAAGTAAGACCTGACTTGGAAGGCTACGTTACTACTAACCAAATCGGCAGTACCGGAGACGGCATCAAGATGATTGAGAAACTCGGCGGCACAACCGTCGATATGGATCAAATCCAAGTTCACCCGACTGTGCAGCAAGAAAAATCCTACCTCATCGGCGAAGCTGTTCGTGGGGAAGGCGCTATCCTTGTTTCCAGTGAAGGCACACGGTTCACCAACGAAT
This sequence comes from Paenibacillus sp. FSL L8-0333, assembly GCF_037965665.1. NCBI lineage: Bacteria > Bacillati > Bacillota > Bacilli > Caryophanales > Paenibacillaceae > Paenibacillus > Paenibacillus sp. FSL L8-0333. Next base: position 832,844 of record NZ_CP150186.1, on the reverse strand, counting down.
TGGATACCCGTGATAAAGTAACAGCTTCCATCAATACACTGCCTGAAAAAGCAGCTACGCTGGTCTTTGATTCCGGTGTTAAATCCCGTGTGAAGGCTATTGAACAATATGACAAAATGGGTTTCGTGATTCAGGCGGATTCCATCGAAGCTTTGGCCAAAGAAATCGGTGTTCCAGAGGATAAGCTGGCAACAACGCTTGATACTTGGAACAGCGCCGTTAAGAATAAAAAGGATGCCGAATTTGGCAGAACTACAGGAATGGACAATGACCTGTCCACTGGTCCTTTCTACGCTATTAAAATTGCTCCTGGGATTCACTACACCATGGGTGGCGTGAAGATCAATACGAACACAGAAGTTCTGAATAAAGATGGTGAAGCTATTCCTGGTCTGTTTGCGGCAGGTGAAGTTACAGGCGGCTTACACGGACAAAACCGGATTGGCGGCAACTCTGTTGCAGAAATCATTATTTTCGGCCGTCAAGCTGGGATCAAATCTGCTGAATTCATAAAAGCAAAATAAGTAGATAATAGATACTATAGGCTTCACAGCAAAAAGCTCAAGCATCGGCAAGTTAGCCGCTGGCTTGAGCTTTTTTAATGTAATTAATCGCCAATAGTTCGGATAATAGTATCAAACGGATCTAATTCCAACGTTTGTTGTCCATATTCCGTATCAATCGTAGTTTTTTGAAGCTGGTCGCTATTGTTAATCACCACGAGTATTTTGCTTTCTGGATAATACGCACACTCTGTATATAAATTATCCGTAATATACTTTGTGTCCTTTAACTCATTCCCGGCATAACGAATCACATTTAACAGCAATCTTGTATTTTCAAAGCTTAAGGTGAAAGAAGGCAGGTAGATCCCCTTTCCTTTACCAAAGGCATGGGCAGACAATGTTATCATCCCACTCTTTTCACACAATACCGCTGCCGAGCCATCCGTAAGATAAATGTTATTTTTAGGTGTTATGCTGGCTCCTTCAGGCACTAAATCTTGCTCATCTCTAGCCTCAAATGTCCATCTTCCATGAGCTACCTTGGAGCCTGTATCCTCATCCAGACCAAGCACATGGGCCATTCTGAAAAAGCTGTCATAACCTTCAAGCGCCGAAGGCTGATTGACACCTATAAAAGTACCGCCCTCATAAACCCACGCGGTCAGTAAGTCCACGCACTTATGATCACTCCAGTATTCCCCGCCACTCCATGCTGAACCTGCCGAGCCGGCATTAATCACTACATCACAATCTTGTAATACTCCCTGACGGATATCTTCAAAATCAATGAACTGGACTTCAATCGGCAATCCGGACAAAGCCTCATTGATATGAATCAGATCATGCATATACGTTTCATGGAAATGCCCGGACAAGGTCCACGATCTCAATTTGCCCCAAGCGTGCAAAATGGCTACCTTCATCTTAATCTGATACGGTTTGCCTTTATGATGCAGCTCTTTAATTTCTCTGAATTCACCCGCGATCTTTTCGATATAATCACAAAAATCCGGATAAGGCTCTACAAGATGCAAATATCCGCCCAGTCCAATCCGATCTATAGGCTCTCTGAGCAAGGCGCGCCGGATATTAATCCAATACTTTTTGGCATCGAGCGTAGGGTTACCTCCCTCCATAAACGTAGGGAGCCCTCCCAATCCAACCGGAAATAAATAGGGATGCAGCCGAATCTCATGGGTATCTACTTTTACACCAGAACAAAGCCTTGCCTCATACCCTGAGAACACACATTTAATCATCCCGTCAAAACCAAACTCCTCAAAACGGTCATTGTAAGGCTCCATGCCAACCCAACTGTCATCATAGAAGACATACGCCAGCTTATCGTGCTTATGCACAATATCAATTAATTGCTTACCAAATTCGATGACAAAATCATTGATAAATGCCATATAGTCCAGCTTCCGCTGCTGCGCCGGGATATGACTGACCCGATATTTCCCACCATTCACAAAATCCTCGGCCGTAAGCGAATACCCATATTTTTTGGCAAACAGATCAAGCGCTCTTGAGCTTACCGTAAAATCATATGAACCCCAGTCCGAGAACAAATGGCGATTGCGCTCATCACTGCCCCAGATCCAGGCGAAATTATAAAAGAGGGAGGTAAATCGAACCACTGTTGTTTCCTTGTGCTTATGACACCAATCTTCTATCCAATGGAGTAAATATTTTTGCGTTTCTACATAGATGGGATCAATCTGCATCAGATGCTCTTTTTCCCAGTGATTCGTGGTGTGATTGTACATGGAGATCTCTTCCCAAATCCGATAGACCATGAAGCTGACTGTGTATTTATGCCAAGGTGCAATTCCAGTAATGACTACATTTCCCGATTCCCGCTCATAATTCCACTGTTCTCTTGGAACCTCTTCGCCCGTCGTTCGGTCAAAAACCTGCCAGTACTTAAACGCCTCTTTGGAATCATTCACTCGGAATTGTTCAGCAAAAAAATCCTCCATCAGATAGATGGATAAATAATCTTGTACCGCTACCTTAGGATTTGTTATTAAAAAGCTCTGCTGCAGCTTGTCTGAATTCTGGGACGCCCATTCGTTATGATCTCTGATGATGCAGATTGTAGAATAAATGCCGTATCCTGCGTTGATAATCTCATCGGACAACTGTGTGCCGTCACTGTCACGAATGACATCGGCACCCCAACGTTCAGCTAATTCCAGGGTCAATGCCTCATAACCGGATTCTCCCGGCAGTGTAAAGGCCCCCGTTGTTTTTTTGGACAACTTGGATCCCTCCTATTTAAGCATATCGGATAGAAAAGCTAATGCTAAGCCTTGACCCCAGCCTTGAATCCAGTCTTTTGGAATATTGCGGTATCCTTCCCGATCCTTCATAACCGCTGTTCCGCCAGAGACACCCAGTACCCGTCCATCTTCACTGATATTGTTCAAAATACCTTTCAGGGCCTTTTGCACATATTTGGTATGCAGCGGATTGCCGTTATTGATCATAGCAGCCGCAATGCCGCAAGACGCGGATACTTCTTCATAAGACTCCTCGTCATCTAGTACAGTCCGCCACAGGCCGTTCTCCGTTTGCACCAGCTTGAGTGCGGCCAGCTGATCGCGCAGCGAACACTCCACGTCCATACACTGCGGATACAGATACCATTCTTTCAAAAGCTTTTTAACTTGCGACATAGTGTATGCGCCCCAAGCATTCGCTCTGCCCCAGAATAGTCCAGACATGTGATCCTGCTTCACATTATTGTATCCGTGGTACCAAAACCCGCTGCTAGGATCTTGCAGGTATTTGATATGCCAATAATATTGATTCAAGGCATCTTGGATCATTTCCTGATCCTTTAATTTGCTTCCTACACGGAGCAGGAAAAATGCCGCCATAAACAAGGTATCCGCCCATGCCTGTTCTGGAAAATCATTAGAAATAGAGACGGTATGCTGCAACACATGATCTCCGAATCTAAGCGCATTGTTCTGCAGATAATCCACCTTGCTCATCACAATATCCCAATACTTCTGGTTACCTGTTTCTTCATACAAGGTGATCAGCATATGGCCCATGGCACAGGTGTTAACTGTCCAATCCGGCAGACCCAGCTCGATATATTCATCTGCCCACTGGACAAGCATATCCAAATACTCTTTATTTCCTGTAGTTTCATAAGCTCTGGTTACCCCATAATAAGCCACACCACATGGCCAGTCCCATGTTAAATCCATCGCCATTGTTTTTCTGACCACTTTATCGATGACCCTTAAAATCTCTTCTCTGTCATAATTTAATTGAAGCATCTTGTTTCTCCTCTCTTTCGCACACGCCCCCAAAGGCGCATGAGAGCTGTCCGTTCATATTGTAAACGCTTTACTAACTCTATTGTAAGTAGTAAAATGGTCTGATTCTAAGCATATTCATAACTAAACTGTGCAATTTCAACTATTAACTAGTAGTTCTTATATTTCGGGATTGGCCGTGACTACAGAGAATGTTTGGACTTCCGGCCGCTGTTGTCTGCAGATTTCTTGATTTTATACCGCTCTTCGCGGTGGAAATCTGCTGACAAAGGCGGACGCTAACGCTCCTACAGTTCCAAACTTCTCCTCCGCCACTTTTTTCCCAAATTGTATAATATCAAGTTCTCTTTATATAGTTGAATTTGATATAACGTTAACCTATAATCTACTCAACCTACGTAATAAGAATGGGAGTATTGAGAATATGCCCAGAAAAAAGAAGCCCGTCATTGAATACCGCCACTACAGCTTACCGATAAACTTTCCTATCTTACTGTTAAGCGGTGAACGTTGGAAGATTTCTGATATTAAAAGTGAACATCTACATTTCCATAATCATTTGGAGATTGGCATTTGCCATTCGGATAGCGGCATCATGGAGATCAAAGGAGAATCTGTGCCTTTTAAAGCCGGAGATGTGACCTTCATCCCTAGGTATCTCCCTCATACAACTTATAGTTCGCCGAATGAAGCCAGTCTGTGGTCTTATATCTTTTTTTCGCCTGAGGATCTTTTTCAGCAATCCTTCAAGAGCGCTTACAGCAACTTTGAGCCGAATCTGTGGGCAATAAAGGGAATGAACTGTATTTTAAACAAAGAGGAACATCCCAAGGTTTATACCCTTGCGACATCGGTCGTAGAGGAATTGAAGCAAAAAAATCCTTACTATCAAGAAAGTGCCTACGGCTTATTATTATCGCTTTATATAGAGCTTCTTAGAATTCATTCCCGGAATGAACCCTTGGTTAATCAAGAAACAGAGCATAGCCTGAAGGGCGATTTTGTCATCTCACCCGTTCTGGAATACATCACTAAAAACTACATGATGCCGATTACCATCGATTTTTTAGCTGATCTGTGCCACCTAAGTACCACTCATTTTCGCAGAAAATTCCATGAGATTATGGGGTCCGCACCTCTCGACTTCCTTAACAGTACCCGTATTGAAGAGGCCTGCAAGCAGTTAAAAAGTACGGACGATTCCATTCTCTCCATCTCTGAGCAAGTCGGTTTTCAGTCCATATCCAGCTTCAACCGATGTTTCTCCAAGCTTATGGGTGAGTCACCTAAACAATGGCGTAAAGGCGCACAATCCGAAGCACAATCCGCTAAAGCGTCTATTTTGGAGTTTACGGGGTGGGTTTGATCCATTTATCCATTGGTCTATTCTAGATCATCTTTCTCCCGATCGTTTTATATAACATGGTTCTTATCTTCTTTAACTGCGCAAAGTTTTCTTCAAATGAAATGCTGTGGGTCAGTGCCAGCCCTTTTGAGAAATCTTTTTTATATAGAAAAATTGATTCCAAATACAAACCTATGACATGAATCTGGTTCCAAGTAGGATAACTTGAATTATGATAGAAGACAGTCAGCGTTTCTAATGCATAAAAATTATGACACCATCTCGCTTCCTCCATTATGTACTTCATTGCCGGTCCGTTATTGTTAATCATTATGTCCCGGAATTCATCTATATGATTAGGCTGAACATCGACATATTCAATTGCATAAAATGGCTTTACATGCCGTTTTCTCGCGCCTTCCCCTGGTGTAGGGTACGTACTGTTTGGTGTAGTTACAAGTAACTCCATACGGATTGTTTCGAGCACGAAAGGTATATTCACATTTTTCAAGTTAGGTAAAATGATTTCGGCATCTTCTTTTTCCTTGATCTGCATTAGGATAAGATAATCCCATATAATGAATTCTCCATGTTTTTCGGCTGTTTTGTTATGACTGTAAACTGAAATATCCTCCACAGCATTATTTTGAGTCATGGATCCTAGAACGTCTGTGAGTTGGCTCTTTATTTCTTTTTTCATATGCTTTTTATACTTCTTATCGACTCCGATACTCCAAGCAATATAATAAGTATCATTTTGTGGTGTCAGTTTTAGATTCTCTACGCTTATTTTCTTATCCATTTCTGTTTCCCTTTCTGTACATGTCCCCAGCCATCGATGTATAATTCGTCTAAGATTTCTAATAGCTCAGGAGGGGTTTGAAGCAAGGCTGCTTATGATTAATCGTAACGCTGCTTCCCAATAAACGCAAATAAGCCACCCCCTATGAACTGCCCCATCAGGCACAACAAAAAGGCATGCGTCCGGTACACTACCGAATTCATACCTAACAAGTCGCCTAATAAAATAAGCTGTTATGTGATAAGGCTAGCCTTTACTTGACCTCACAAAATCTATTTAACAAGGGAATGATTTCTTCCTTGCTCATAGGGGCGTCGTGCCCCGGGATATACGTAGTAAATGAAAGAGTCGATAAAAACTCAATATATTTTTTCATTTTTATCGGATCAATTTTACCTTCTCCATGATAATAATCCCCGCTATGTGCATCACCTGCGAATAAAACTCCCGCTTCTTTTATATATACAACACAAGAATCCGCTTCATGTGGCCCTCCTACCTTTATAATCTGGCAAGTGGTGCCCCCTAAATCCAGCGTTAAAGCATCCTCGAAAATAATATTTCCTGTGCTAACCTTAATCTTATCAAACGTATCATATTCTTTTTTCATACAGTTATAGGCGAATGCTATTTCTTCTTTGGTCTCTAAACGTTTTACCACAGCTTCTTCATCCCATTCCCATGCTTTCAGGCGCTTTAGTGCCTCATTCGTTGCTGAAGAGACTATAGTTTCCCCGTCAAAAGCATGCATACCAAAGGTATGATCCCAATGCCAGTGCGTGATCAAAGCATATTTGGGACGTGGCAGATTGTTATCATCCAAACACTTTATAAAGGCATCTAAATGCGATTTTGAATTGCCACAATCAATCATAATTGAAAAGCTGTCACCTACAACATATCCCAAAACAGGTCTGTCTGTTTCTCGGACACTTTCCAAATAATAAATAGAGTCATTTATTTTTTTGAGTTCCATCCTATTTTCTCTCCTTTATGGATACAGGTAAAGATACGCTCTATGGGGGAGATGATTACCTATTTATAATGGATGAAGCAGGTGCCATTGAGCAAGGGAGATTTTAGTTATATTCACAATGTACTACGACGTAGTTCATAAAAATATTGCACAATCGGATGCTTTAACTGGATCTTCTCGCTCATGTTTAAAATCCGCTTTTTCCCAACCCGTCTGTCCACTAAAGCCAGAATATTCAATAAGATATCATCGCTCTCTATGCTTTCCTCTATAGAAGTAGATAAAAACTTATTAGCTACAACGATAAAATTCGATTTACTTAATGAGGTCTGTGCTGACAAAAGCTCCTTTGCAACTTCTGATATCTTTCTGCTTCTTGCAATGACTATTAGACGATCCTCCGGGATGTTCCCTTTACTATCTTTTCTAACCGCTTCAATGTCTTCAGGGTGGACAGGAATTTGGAGTTCCGAATCATTCTTAATCTCCTGCTCCGTCTGATACCATCTGATTGAGTTAGTTCTATCATTCATATTGAGTACGTTCTTTTTATCTACCGAAATATAACAGCTCCCTGATTTATCAGGTAAATAACGGTAACTGCTTGCACGATATTCAACCTTGCCGGATAACGCAGGACAGAGAAAACTCTCCAGTTGTTGCTTTAATTTGCTCCAGGACATGTATCCTCCAACAAGACGATCTCTTCTCCTCGTCTTTGTCTTATTTTTATATTTTCTTTTCCCCAAGAACACATAACATCCACGATCTTATTGGCTGTAACGCCATATTCCGTGAGGCTGTATTCAACTTTTGGCGGCATCTGCTGGTACACGAATCTTTTGACAAGCCCATCCCTCTCAAGTTCACGAAGCTGCTGGATCAGAACCTTTTGTGAGATGCCCTGAATATTACGCTGTAATTCAAATGATCAAATTAAGCTTACTCAAAACTTCATTGTTGCATATATTTTTTTCTGAGTCCAGTACACACCTCAAAGTAACCATCTTACTTTATTGTGTGTATTTTCTTTTTTTACAACCTGCAAGATAATAATAATATTCATAAATAATATAGGCCTGAGAATGGAGATTCATCATGAAAACACTAGTGATTTTGGCGCATCCGGGCCTTGAGAATTCGAGGGTCAACCAGCGCTGGAAAGAAGAACTGCTATTATATCCCAACGATATTACCCTTCATGAGATTTATAAGGAGTACCCTGACTGGAATATTAATGTTCCTAGAGAGCAAAATCTAATGGAAGCATATGACCATGTGATCTTTCAATTCCCGTTGTATTGGTACAGTTATCCGCCGCTATTAAAAAAATGGTTTGACGATGTGTTGGCTTACGGATGGGCTTATGGATCAAACGGTGACAAGCTTAACGGGAAAAAGCTAGGGCTGGCCCTATCTATCGGTGATAAAAAGGAAAATTATCAGCCAGAGGGCTCTGTTTCTTTTACCGTAGACGAAGTGATCGCACCCTTTAAAGCCAGTGCCAAACATGTAGGCGCAGAAGCCCTACCGTACTTTGCTGTTTTTGGAGCTTCATTCCAAGCCAGCGATGAAGAAATTAATACTAGCGCAAAAGAATATATCGAATATATCTTTAATCACCGTATTTGACACAAAACAAATTGGGCTATCCTTAGTCTTGTTCAAAGACTTTAAGGATAGCCCATAACATTGTTGAAGCGGTCTAAAGATTCTCTGTAGTAAGTGTGAATCCTTCGATCACGGCATCTTCGTCAACCTCAATCAAAATGCAGCGTCTCCCATGATAATTCACTTGCTTCACATATTTTAAATCCTGCGGGCTGACCGAAATCGTAGCTACCTTTGTATCGATCTTAATCGATTTGGTAGTAAATTTCGGCATTACGCTGCTCGCCTTCATCTCATAATGCTTATCGTCAACGATCGTTTCAAACGCCCGTTCCACTTTTTCCATTGTCACGTTCTCTACGCCACTTACCGTCAGTACACGTTCCAGATCTCTATAATCGAGCTTTGGAGGTTCTTCCTTATCGTCGTTGGTTTCGATGACCTGATGGATCTCCTCGTACACCTGTGCGAGAGTGGTTGCATCAAGCTGCTCGCCCGCCACTTCCTTCACGATGTCTTCGAATATAGCTCTCTCTTCCAGAGCCGTATTGGATCTTTCGGCATTCAAGACCTCTCCGACAAAATGCGGATCCGGGAAGTTCGATTTCCCCGTACAATACAGAATGCGGTTCACATCGGAATAATTGTCCGTCACGCTTGGGTAAAAGAAACCTTGCTCCGGCGTACTTAACTTGACGATCGGATCTACAATGATATTGTACTTGAACTCCCGCTCCACGTAATCAAACAAGAGAGCTTTCCGTTGTTTCTCCGTGGAATTCACGCTGCATAGGATAAAAGGATGCGCGAATAGTTCGTTTTTCTCACTTTCCTCGGCTTCATCGTTTCTATCTTTAGTCGGGCGGAAATACTGTCCGCGAACGAAAGTGATCACCGTATCCCGTTCATAATGAGTATCCGCCATCATTCTGTCCACCAACAGCAGCATCAGGTCCTGCCATTCATCCGGATCCCCTGTCACCAAAGCTTGATGAAGCATCACCTGCGCTGGCTCCTCCGCTTCCGCTTGAAACTTCAACTCGAACAATTTCTGATCCAATTCACCGGTCAGGAGTTTTTTGAAATTGCCCATATACAGCTCCTGCTTCTCTCTGTCCACCATTCCAAACGGCTGGCGCTCCCAATGATAGATCTCGTTGCTTTCCTTCATAATATACACGTTGAGAATATCGTAAATACTCATTAAATCGTGATCCAGCTTAAATTGCTTGCGTATATGCGCGACTTCTTTCTTTATCATGATTCGTTAGACAACTCCTAGGAAGATTAATTGGTCTTTTCAGTATAAAGGATAAAAAAAACCTTCGCTATATTAGTTGAAGTTAAGATTTTTCTATTAAGGTAAGTGCGTGACTGAGGTGAATGTTTGGACTTCCCCTCCATTCGTGCTCGTACTCATCAATTTATCGCATGCTCTAATGCATAGTCTTCAAGCGGAATATCTACCTGTTGATTCATGGCCAGCTTGGCTAGCTGCTCACCAAGAAAGGGTCCCATCGTTAATCCGGATGACCCTAGTCCATTAGCAACAATTAGTTTATTCCATCCTTGAACCCTGCCTAACACGGGAAGAAAATCTGCAGTAAAAGGACGGAACCCTACTCTTATCTCATTTAGGCTACAATCCGCAAGACCGGAAGCCGTTTGCAGACCTTTATTTAATATTTCTTGCATTCCTCCTGCGGTTACAGCAGTATCATAACCTACGACATCATTTTCGTGAGTAGCACCTACCACGATATTTCGATCCGCAAACGCAAGTATATATTGATCTGTAGGCGGCATTACCACAGGCCATTGCTCTGTACTCGCTTGTTGAGCAAGCTTCAAATGCATAATTTGAGCTTTTTGATAACGCACCTGGAGCATGATCCCAAGCGGATGAAGCAAAGCGTTAGACCAAGCCCCTGCGCACACAATCACTTCATCCACTGTGAATGTCTGTTCTCCTACGCTAACCCCTTTAATTGCATGATCAGCATGCTTTAAAATAGCATCTCCCTCAATCATTTGCGCACCATTACGCTGAGCAGCTCTTAGCAAAGCATCACGTAATTCACGTCCGTTCACTCTTGCTGCACCCGATACATGCAGCGCATGATAACCTTCCGACAATAAGGGAAACTTCTCTTGCGCTTCAAGATCCGTCAGCATCGTAAGTTCCCCTATTTCAGGGGCGTCCTCTCTGCGCAGCTCCGCTCTTTCTTTCATCGCGAGTAACTTTTTCAAATCCTCATGAATACATATCGCTCCTACTTTTGCGTATCCAGTCTCGGTTTCTCCAGCCTCTTCCAACTCTTGAATAAGTGCCGGATAAAAGCTTGCTCCCGCTTTAGCAAGACGATACCATGCTTTGTTTCTGCGTTGAGACAACCATGGACAAATAATCCCTGCTGCTGCATCCGTTGCTTGTCCAACATCCTTACGATCTATAATGATGACCTCAGCACCTAACTTACTTAGCTGATAAGCTGCTGAAGCCCCTAATATCCCTGCACCAATTACAATAACCTTGTTCATATTCGAAGTCCCTTCAGTTATTCATTTTTTTAATCATTCACTACTTACCCATTGTATCTTAAATTTGACATTTATAATGAATTATCGTACTATAAATCTCACTCAGTTAAAAGTACTTTAATTGGAGTACTAAAATAAAAGTGTTATTCAGAAGAAAGAAGGAATACAGTTGAAGTTTTCACAGTTTTTGAAGTCCAAAGGGGCCATTGGTTCTATTTTTATGGGTGTGTTCTATGCCATTGCGATGCTTGGTATTTTCTTACCAGGGTATACAGCACTTCCAGGGAACATGGATGATTTAAAAATTGCTATCGTCAATGATGATGCCGGTCAATATGGGGCTCAGATTTCGAATCAGTTCTCGGAGAGCTTACCATTCAAAACGATAAAAACCGATGTATCGAATAAAAAGGCGATGGATGAATTAGAACATAATAAGTTAGCTCTAGTTGTCCATATTCCAGAAGAATTTTCCGCCAACGTTCAAAGCGGTAAGGTATCCGCAAGTATTGATTTCACAGTCAACGAAGCTTCTGCCACCATGGTATCTTCCGCCATGTCTTCCGTTGTAGGAGAAATTAACAAACAATTAAGCGCGAACTTCTCAGAGCAAACCGCAAAAGGTGTGTTAATGAACTTTAACGTACCAGAAGAACAAGCCACCGCAATGGCTACACAAATTGAAAATAGTTATGTCGGGAATTATGTTGTCATCAATGATGTTCCGGACGGCATGCACAACAACATGCTACCTATGTTCTTAACTATGGCTGGTTATGTTGGGGCAATGATTGCCTCCATGCAATTAGTTGCTTCTTTTAAAGCGAACCGCGGGAAAGCAAGCAAGACAAAACTGTTTATGTTCGTTCAACTCACAGCATTATTAATCGCTGTATTATCAACAGTCGTTGCTTTAACCATTGCCTTCTCTGTTGCAGATGTAGACCTATCCTTACTGTTACCAGTTGCTGCTCAGCAAATTCTAATGTATATGGCTGCATTTAACGTGTGTGCGATTATGGTCTTCCTAGTTGGCGAAGGCGGTATGGTCTTAAATATTCCAATTCTGCTCATGCAAACCATCGCCAATGGCGCTACCATGCCTCGTGATATGATGTATACACCATACGATTGGTTCGGCCGCATCACCCCGATGTATTATTCTGTGCAAGCTTATTTGGCACAAATGTTTGGTTCTATTAGTCCAGCACCCTTCTTATGGGGATTAGCAGGCGTATTTGCCGGGGCTATGATGATTAACATTGTTATCGTCCGGTTTGTTCATAAATCTGTACCTGTGACTAAAGAAACTATACTGCCCGTTGAAGTTAAAAATACAGCTGAAATAACCGCCTAGGTTTGGTAAGATAGAGTTTAGCCAACAATTAGGAGTGGGTTCTGTGATGTCAATTCAAATTTATATCTTAAGTAAGTTAATGGATGAAAATAATTATCCTTATAAATTAAAAAAAGAACTATCCACCCCTATTCCATTTGATACATTGCTAAATCTATCTGAAAGCAAACTATATTATCATTTTGAATCCCTTACGAAACAGGGCTTAGTTGAACAGGTAGAGATTATCAAAGAAGAACATCGCCCAGACAAACAGGTGTTTTCCATTACCGATAAAGGGCGCAAGCAGCTCCCGCTCAAAATTTATAAGGTAATAGAAGATGCAGAATCTATTTCAGATATGATTGTTGCTCTTGTGAATCTTCGTTTTGTAGAGACTGATAAAGTGATCCCGATTATCGAGAAGAAAATTGAACAGTCACTTATAAAAAAAGATCAATTAAATCAAATTTACCAGCAAATAGATGTAGATAGCTCCACCCGTGACGTCGTAGATTTCATGGAAAGCTACTACGCTTCTCAACTAGAGCAATCTATTTACTGGTGGAAAGATCTTTTAGAAAAGCTGAAAACGAAAACTATATAAAAAAGAATGCCTTGGATTATAGCATAATCAAGGCATTCTTTTTTATATCCAGCACCAATCGCAAAGTTTTTTTCAATTATTCACTTTTAATCAATAAATATAAAAAGTATGGAGCACCGATTAAAGCCACGATCACTCCTGCTGGTATTTCAGTATTGGCTACCACCATTTTACCAAGCGCATCTGCAATAACAACTAATCCGCCACCGATTAATAAACATGCGGGAATCATTATTTTATGGCCACGAAAGAGTCGTCTAACTAAATGTGGAACTACTAGTCCTACAAATCCAATACTCCCACTAACAGCAACCGCTGGTGCCGCCAATAAGACACTACACACTAAAAACCAAACACGATATTTATTTAGAGATACCCCTAAACTAATGACTACAGGATCGTTAAGCCTTAGTACATCCAATATAAGATGATTCCGAATTAATAAAGGCACAATAAGAAGTAACCAAGGCAGCATAGCATACACGTGACTCCAATTACTATTCCCTATGTTCCCTGCCAGCCACACCTTAATCATCTGATATTGCGAAGGATCTAGTACGAAGGTTAACACAATCATAAATGCACTAATCGCAGCCGCAACAGCAATACCTGTATAAATTAATCGAATGGGAATAATGCCTTGATTGCGATCATAGGAAAGCATAAATAATAGAGCGACAACGATAAATCCACCCAATAAAGCGTACAGTGGCTGAACATAAGTATGTAAGCCGGTTGAGCTATTTTGTAACAGCAAAAATAACATCATGGATAATCCAGCACCAGCATTTATCCCCAATATGCCCGGGTCTGCTAAAGCATTTCGGCTTATGGCTTGCAGCAGCATTCCTGCTATTGCCAACGCGCCACCCACTAGAAAACCCAAGATCATACGTGGAATACGGAACTGAAAAAGTACAAGCTCCTGCCTCGGTGTTCCATTTCCCAATACGGTTTGCCATAACTCTTGTAAGCTTAAGCTGCTTTGACCAGTAGATACACTATATATAAAGCCTAGCAGTAAAATGATTGCTATAATTATAAATTTCCATCTTAGCTTCACTATAGTTCCCGCCTTTCTTTACGTGCCAAATATAGAAAGAACGGAACACCAATAACCGCAATTACAGCACCTACAGGGATTTCATAAGGGGCATTTACGATACGTGCCACTAAATCAGCAAGCACAACAAGGGTGGCTCCCAGAATCGCGGATAATGGAATAATATAACGATAATCCACACCCACTATGTAACGTACCAAATGCGGAGCAATTAAGCCCACAAAGCTTACAGATCCAGCTAAAGCACATGAAATCCCAGCCAACATAAATGCGGATAAAAGCGAGAGATTTTTGATAAGCTTAATATTAACGCCTAACCCTTCCGCTGTCTCATCCCCTACAGATAGTATAGTAATCGACTTTGAAATTACGATGGCAAGTAATAGCGCAAGAAGCATCCACGGCAACATTTGCTGTAAATGAGCCATACTAATGCCACTTAAACCTCCTCCATACCAAAAAGCCACCTGCTGTGCCACTGAAAAAAAGATACTTATTCCTTCACTTAGGGCAGTTAGCATTGCAGAGATGGCAGCACCCGCCAATACAAGCCGAATAGGCGTCATGCCTCGTTTACTTAATAAACCAACACTAAAAACTAAACCCGCTCCCAATCCCGCACCTAGAATACAGAGCCAAAGTGTACCTGTAAATGTAAGCGTCGGCAGGAAAACCATAGCAATAACTAATGTGACCCCTGCCCCAGCATTTAACCCAAGAATCCCCGAATCGGCTAAAGGATTGCGACTAATCCCTTGAATAATCGCTCCACTTACTGCAAATCCAGCGCCCGTTGCCATAGCGGCAAGTACCCGGGGTAAACGAATGGATTGGATCACCTGATGAGTAGAAGCCTTATCATCAAAAGCGATGATCGACATGAATACATCTGCAAAGGGTATTTTTTTCGCGCCAAGGGCCATAGCAAGCACTAATACGCCTATTAATAGGAGGAGCATGAAGATTAGCAATACTAAAAAGGAGAACTTTTTTTCTCCTGCTAGTGATGATTTCTGAACATTTGCGGCCAATGTTTCCAACCCTTTCCCTTCACTTTACAAAAAGAGCCAGCCAAGGGCCAGCTCAGATGCAAACGATATGATTTCTAACTTAAGTCAGAGGATGTGGTAAGCAAAAATTTGACGGCCCGACTAATCGCACCCGAGATTACACTTACATGCTCCTCTTGCTCAAGCAATGCCCAGCTTACTTCAAAGCTTGGAAGGTGTAAGGCCATCATACTGTTACATAAATCCAAGCTATCCTTGACCATATAATCCAGCTCTTCTCCACCGGCAATCATAAGCGTTTTAGGTAACTGACTTAGCGTATTGCTGTGTAAATCAGCTTTAAAACTCTCATACTCCTTTAAAAGTGCGTAATCATTCCACCAGATGGAAGCACTGCTTGCAATATAATGTGAGAACAAGGTGGGTTGTGTAAACAAAGCATGCAGCACAAATAATCCGCCAAAGGAATGACCAAACAATGCTTGCTTCTGCTTATTGATAACGAACCGCTGGGCAATGGCTGGCATTAACTCTTTTTCAAAAAAGGCTAGCAGCTCATCTGCCCCGCCAAATGCTGGCCAAGGCTCCCCGTTGGGACGTTTCGGTAAATTCGCAAGCTCGGCTGGCATGGTTAAATCATAGGTTCGACGCAAGGTATCAAACGCCTCACCCCCAGGATAACCAATGCCAACAACAATCGCGGGTGGATAGCCTTTAGGCTTACGCGTCAGCAATCGGGTGATTTCTGCTGCGGTTTCAAAAAGTCCATTACCGTCAAGAACATAAATGACACCGTAGCCATCTTTTGCAGGCTCATCCAAAGGCTTGGCAATAAAAATTTCATAGTCCTTATTGTTAGCTTTACTCGTGATCAGCATCGTTTCATAGTTTGGTTTTACATACGGTTTGATAATCATGGCAGCAGGAACGCTACAATATCGTCCATCGTTTTTTGATAAGCAATTAATCCGCTAGATCTCCAGTGATCGCCATCCACCTCGAACACTTTACCTGCTTGAACTGCCGGCAGCGCCTTCCATAAAGGACTAGCTTTAATGTCTGCCAGGAAGGCATCTCCCAGACCATCATTATCGTTAATGAAAATATAATCAGCATCTAAATCAGACAGCATTTCCAGCGAAATATCAGCGGACATTTCACCTTCTACAAGAGCACTTTGAGCAAAGCCTAGCTCACTCAGCACATAACCCCCGTAATGGAAGTTACCCACTAAAAAGATTGCGCGGGCATTCGCATTAATATAAATTGCTTTTTTACCGGCAGAAACGCTGGCTAACTGTGCTTTAGTTGCTTCCAGCTTTGTATTGTAAGCAGCAATAGCTTCTGTTGCTTTATCCTCTAAACCTAGCAATTTCGCAATCGTTTCTGTCGCTTCCACTACATTGCCGAGTGCATTCTTAAACACGTAAGTTGGAGCAATTTGCGAGTAGTTTTCATAAACACCATTTTGTGCATAAAAAGCAGTGGGGAATATAATTAATTCCGGCTCCAAATCGACTACAGATTCTGGAGAGGGAACACCATTAGCAAAGCTGATTTCTTTTACACCACTTAACGTATCCTGTAGATACTGCTGCGGTCTTACACCCGTGGACCATTGGGCTACTGGGGTTACACCAAGGGTAACTAAGTAATCCTCTAGACCAGGGGCATACACCTTTTGTACAGTCCCCGGAATGTTTACTGTATTGCCAACTTGATCAGTTACTACAAACGCTTCTCTAGCCGCTACTTCCGTTTCTTGTACAGCGGGTTCCTCCGTTGCAGTTGCACTCGTTTCGCTAGTTGTTGCTGGAGTATCTGTTGCTTGCTGATTCGCTGTATTATTGCCGCCGCAAGCTGTTAGTAGAATGGATAATAAACCAACCATTACAACATAACTTATTGTTTTTGTATTAAACCCCTTCATGATAGACCTTCCCTCTTTCTTATATTCTCAATAATAATCATTCTCAGTATTGAGTGTATAAGAGATAGGACGCATTGACCATGTAACATCTTATGATTAGACATGTACATTTTCAAGGTATCATCATTACTGCAACTTCCTCTAGCATTCGTTTTAAAGCCACAGGAGAGTATTCAAACCAAGGATCAGAATGAATAATATAGATTAGTTGCTGCTTAATAGCCTCTAACTGTCTGAACCCAACCTCTCTCTGCAAATGATGCCATGTCGCTCGTGACTCATCATCGGGGCATATAATCGTAAATAGCTTATCTACCTTCAATCTACTTAACTCTTCAAAAGTAATCTCGGCATTATATAGACCAGGCTGCTCATAACTAGATTCTGCACCCAAATCCTGAAATAAAAGATGTTGAATACCTGTATTACAATAAGCAAAGATTTGCTGCTGATAGATACGTATAACTAGAACTCTGGGTGGTTTAGTGGCCCAGTCTAACCTGCGCCGAACGTCTTCCAATCTTGCCCTATACTGCGTGATCCACTGTTTCGCTTCTTCTTGTTTATTTAGTCGGGCAGCAAGTTCAGTTAAGGCTACTAAACAATCTTGCTTATCATCCAGCCAATAGATTGGAAAATGATCCTCTATCTGTTTTACCAGCTCTGACGACAGATCTTTTGGAGAAATAAGAAGATCAATTGGCAAATGCAATAGCTCATTTGGGCTGCAATAATTTTTGTTTTGGGTCAAGATTACCTTATGCTCGATTTCTTGCGACCACAAATTATAGTAGTACGGTGTCCATTTTGCACTTAAGGGTGCAGCAAAAGGGACCACTCCTGCCGCATGTAGATATCCCATCATATTCCCAGTTACAACACCGATATTTGATTTTTGTTGGCTGGAATACATCGTTGGGGAGATCCCTTCAACCTTTTTGAACACTCGGCTAAAATAAAACTCATCACTATATCCAACCGCTTCTGCTATAAACTTCAAGCGAACGTCTTGTTTCTGCAATAATTGTTTAGCCTTTTGAATCCGCAGCTGAGTAACATACTCCATTGGACTTTGTATATATTCCTGTTTAAACGCCGAGGAAAAATAACTGGAGCTAAGACCAGAAAGATTAGCTAAATGGGCTAAAGACAAGTGCTTCGTGAAATTCTCTTCTATATATTTTCTAACCTCGCTTAAATCCGTCTTTTGCGATTGTTTTTGCATGCTGTCACCTCTTTACTGCTTATATAAATGCACATAACTCTTTATTCATTCATTAATTGATAATCATTATCAATTATACTTTTGTTTTTGGGGGGTGGCAATGGTTGGGGAACGTTCTATAAAAGTGTGCTCAAAAAAGAAGACGCTCAGGGGACTAATCCCCTCGCGTCTTCTGTGTGTAACTATAGGCTGCTGCTGCCCGGAGTAAGTCTTTTATTTTGAATCTACAGCCGGAGCCGGAGCTGCAACTGCTGCGCCATTCTTTTGCAAGTTCTCCTTCACTTGACCTTGCTCTAAAGGCTGAACAGGCGCACCAATGTTAAAGCTATCAATGATTTTCCCTAGTGTAGCTTGGTCAAAATCTACTTGGGAATACAACTCTACTGTATAGCCATCCTCTTCCCAAATCACAATTCCATTTGCAAAATAAACTTTAGTCCCGTTGATTACTTCTGTCTTCACTTCTTCTGTAGTGCTGATCCCATTGTCGCCGCCCTTGGAGATTAGAAAATTCACAGCATTCTCACCGGAATTATACTGCACTTCAACCATGCTGGTCCCCTGAAGAACACAATTCATAAACTTATAGTCTCCCATCCAGTCGGGTGCCGGGAAGTTCATGCCAAGTGCTGCACGTGCTTCATCTAGGCTCAACTTAGCTGCAACCGGCAATTCAATGACCGCATTCTCCCCGCCTTGGGCATCTTCAGAAGGAGTCATTGACTGTGCAGCCGATGGGATTTCCTTATCGTATTGTGTGATTTCGAGATTTCCCACTTCAAACTTTGCCATGATCGACTGGAACATATCCTGTGCATAGGAGGTTGCAGAGAAAGCTCCACCCAAACAAATTACTGCACTGCCAATCACTATTGCATTTCTCCAGCTGCTTTTTTTCATCGTTATCCCGTCCTTTATCTCTGATTGGGGGTTAAGTGCCCCATGGTCCAATTTGTATATCAAGCGGTTATAGATTCTTTCTTTGGAGATAGTGCTGCCCTGTTCGGCATTCTCAAGCAGTTCTATGGTCTTACTGAATTTGGTGAGATCATCTTTCTTATTCATTTTTGAACCCTCCTGCCTTTAAGGAAATATGCAGTTTTTTCAAGCTTCTATATACTACGACACCGATATTGGACTCACTAACTCCCATGATCTGTGCAATTTCGGAATTTTTCAGCCCAGCCCCATATTTCATTGCAATGATATTGCGTTCCTTCTCACGCAGCTTGGAGAGCGCCTTGAACAGTGCCTGATTATTATCCTCACGGATCGCCAGCTCCTCAGGAGACGGCTTGGGAAATATAAGCTCCAGCAACGAATCCAGTGAGGTATAGCTTCTTTTCTTCTGCGCCCGAAAGTAGTCCGTCACAGCATTTCTTACAATGGCAAACAGCCACACCTCAAAATTCGATTTTTCTTGTGAAAAACTATAATACTTACACATCACAGTCTCAAACACCTGACTGCATATGTCCTCTGCCGCGTGGTGGTTATTAATCCGATAACAGATATATTTGTAAACACGTTGGTAGTACGTATCATACATCCGGGTAAATTCCTCTTTGGACATGATAGCTTCACGTGATTTTTCGGTATTCATGTAACGCTCCACTTTACCCTGAATAACCTCCATCTCCACCCTCCTTCCACCTCACCTTCATCGAAAAGCTAAACAAATTGCGCAATTTGTTGTGAAGAAACTTACATATGTTAATACGGAAAAACGGGCGGAGCATTAACAAAATGTTTTGATAATTGTGGATAGTGAGTAAAAAACGCGGAAGCCAGCGGCTTTTTTCAACATTCATTCAATAGAAGATACAGCAACTTCGAACCCAATTTGTGGGATAAGGGGAAATCTATTATGAACAAGGTCAGCTGATGTTTCGGCGAGCTTATAGGCAAGTGGACGAAACAATGGCGGTAAAAGAGTGTTATCCGCGAAAGCGTTGATACTAGAATTGCGAGGTGGATATAGGGAGGTAAAAAAGGGGAGAATCTCTGCGTTACAATTAATTTCATAATTTATGTACTTCAATTGTTCAAATGAAATTCTCTTTCATTTCATTTATAATTTTCACAGCACTAATCTTCCAATTTAATCTGTCACGAACCAAAAAAACAATAATTCACCGGAGTATACCTCTTTTAGCACATTTTGCGAATTATACACCATCACTTCAAAACCAGAAGCTAGCACGAATACTTAAAGTATTCGTGCTAGCTACACTATAGCCAATTCCACTTACGTATGATTCAGCTTGAGTTCGATGATGTTTTCGTTCACCTTACTACATTTTCACTAACCTTAAATATTCCGAACTTCAACAAC
This sequence comes from Paenibacillus sp. FSL L8-0333, assembly GCF_037965665.1. Taxonomy (NCBI): domain Bacteria; kingdom Bacillati; phylum Bacillota; class Bacilli; order Caryophanales; family Paenibacillaceae; genus Paenibacillus; species Paenibacillus sp. FSL L8-0333. The sequence continues at coordinate 812,261 of NZ_CP150186.1, read as the reverse complement.
CTTCCCTAAGTCCACATACTGCTCATGATCCAACTTCACCTTCACTCTGCCCTTTCGGCGCTTCTCACGCCATTCACGAAGATCTCCCTCCGTTTCTAAGCGAAGCTCCGCGATTTCCAAGGCACGATCCAGAATATATTTACTCGTATAGAGCACCGTTTGTATTCTTTGACCACCTAGCATGATAGGAGACGTAATTGCTTTCCATTCCTCAACCGTAAATCGTACATACAGATCTTCTTCAGTACCCGGGCGACAAGGAACCTCTTTAATCTCATTACGCCGCAGCACCTTCCAATCCGCTACTTTCCCTACCCAGTGAATCCCCGTTTTTACAGGATCAATGAACTTTTTGCGGGATTGGCACATCGCTACGTATTCAATTTGCGTTAGGATCTTCTGATTTGCAAGATTCCTTAACGGCATGTGATAAAAAGCTTTCTGCAGCGCCACTTCCACTTGTTCGGGTCCCCGGACAGAACCAACAAGCACATTTTTGCCCGCAAGCTGGTTGGCATAGTATTCTTTCGTGCCGCGCGGACGAGTCGAGCGTTCATAAGCTTTTTCCGGACTATCCTGAATAATCTCATCCAAGAATCGCTCCATCAGGCTTGTAGAATTCGGTAGGAATGGCAAAGCGCCAATATTCAATAGCTCGATGCTTTTGTAGAATTGGTGGGTCTTATATCGCTCCTCATCCGGGTAGGGGAATAACACATAGGCGCCAAACATGCTTCGCTCATATTCTCCCGATCCCTTCTCCTGATACACAATGGCATCCCGATAACGGTGCATGGTGTTGATGTCATCCTCTTCAGGACCAGGCTGCCTATAAGTGCGGTGATAGGAAGTCCCTTCATAAGCCGGATTTAAGCGATATTTCGCATCAAAAACATACTTATACTCTTTGATTTTGCCAGCATCCTTCTTCTTCAGTGTCAGCACATTATCCGGACGCTGGCTGAGCGTCGGGGTCCTATCCGAGCTAGGAATCGCATTATAATACAGGATGAACTGCTCTCCGTTAACTGGATTCTCGTACACCATCTTAGCGCTCTGTGAGCGGTCAAGTGTAACAAAAATACCGTTCCGATTCACCTTAATAATATCCTGCTTCACCAGTTTGTACTTCTGCCCCAGGAGCTGATTCAACTTGAGGAAGCACCAGTATTCATAGAGCTGCGCGACATCCTTCATAGACAGGCGCAGCAGATCGCCTTGGATCGACAGGCCTTTGAGCAGCATGAGATAACAGCGATAGACTTCGCGGTATCCAGGGGCCATCTGCAGCACCAGTGTAACGGACATCTGCCTCAGTACTCCAACCTCACGTAAAAAGTCCATCTTGAGCACCCGCTCTAGTTGAGTGAGCATGGTGTCTAACCTTTTTATAAGTAATGGATCTGGGGTTCGGTTTTTAATCTTCCAGCGACCCTTGAGCTCTTTCAGCTTTCCATGAATGCGTTCCAGCATCCAGCGGATGAACCTATTCTCATTAGTATCATAGGCGAGACGTCTTCGTGTCTCCATTAAATGTGTGGCTGTGTAATTTCGGCTGCCGATGGTCAAGAATCCATGGTTCATGTCTTCTCTTAATCGTTCGGGATGCTTCGCGAGCTCGCGGATGTTCTCTCTTCCTGCCTTTTTGACCCGATTAGCATCCACTAGTCGGCGGTCCTGGAGCAGAGCGTAATGGGGATTCTTGTTAATCCGCTCAACCGCATCCAGAAGCTGTCTAAATACATGCTGAAGTATGGTAAAAAACTCCGTCAAGCTCTGATGCTGCGTCTCCCGCAAGCCTGTTAGTTGGTAGGTTTTGCGCAAAAAATCAAAAGCCAAATTATAAATCTGCTCATTCACTTCATTTAAAATATTCTGGTAATCCAGCTTGTAATCCATTTTTGAGGGAAAGATCTCCATCTCTACCCGCAGCAAAGCCTGTCCTGAACTACGGATCTCCCATTCCGTCAAACCGACCTCATTCCCAAAGTTCAGCACACCCGCAAGAATAGACTCACCTAGGGGCTTAATTGCCTGCCGAAGCAGCACATTTTCATGATAAAAAGATAGGTTAGCAGCGGTCTTCTTCTGAATCACCAGCTCATACGACTGTGTCTCATAAAAACAAGGAAAAACAGACTCCCCCGGCTGCCAGTCCACCATTCCGTGGACTTCAGGGGAAAACACTTTAATCTGAACCTTACCAAGCCGTTCGGAGCAAACAAGCCCAAGCTGCGCATTCACCCACTCCTGACTAGAAGAACGATGAAGCTGCAAGGTCTCCACCGTAGGATGATAAGGCCGTCCTTGCAGAAAAAGCGTAAAAAGCTCCGTTTCTACACGGAGCAATTCTACCGCCTGATTAAGAGAGCCAGTATGAGGTGAATCCATCTTCCTCCAGCCTCCTAAGCATAAAAGCCAATTTACGCGCACTTTGTGGATGTTTGGCCGTAGGGGGAGTTTGTCCAGCAGCCCATCTCATATACAGCGGAGTAGCATCATCCATAAAAGCTGGGAAGTCTACTGTAACACCAGATCTGGTACTCAGAGCCTCTTTCATCAAGTTCAACAATACCCGGCGAACCGATGAATGGCTCCCTTGAATGCGCGGCAGTATCTTTTGCAGCAGTTGCCAGTCAAAAGCTTCTTCCTCACTCATCAGCTTGTACCGTTCGTTATAGATCATATAGAAGCAAATCGCATCGCGTACCCGGAAACCTACATGAGCAAGGACATCCTCAAGCAGAGCATTGATCTTAACCAATCTCTCTGTCGTCCGAACAACTAGCTCCTTGTTGGCATCATAGGCATCCACTAGCTGCAAATAATCGGAGCGCAGAAAAAGATGATTCAGTTCGGCAAGATCAGCGGGATCATCCGTCTCTACCTGCACACCCAAATCCGGATACTGCTGCAGATTAATATAATTGAATTCTATTGTATTGGCTCGATCCAGTACCTTTTTGCTAAAAGGATGTGTCGTTTCGTCCATATTCACAGTCCCGATTAAGAACACATTCTCCGGGATACCGAGGCTGCCAAACTTCACTTGATCCTCAGGCGTATCCAGCATGGTAGAAGATATGAGATCCTGTGTCTGGATCTTCCCCTCCTGCCAGTCCTGTGTTTCCAGCACACTTAACAGGTCACTGAAATAATGCTCTACCCGCGCCAGATTCATCTCATCCATGCAGATAAAATATGGCTTATGCTGATTCTCCGGCTTCCGCGCCTCTACTAATACTTCCGTAAGTGGACCTGGTTTGAACCTGCCCGAAAGATCCTTGTACCCCAGCAGATCCGCAGGATCACTCCAATCCGGCCGCACTGGGATCAAGGTAAACTGTCCGTTAGTCCCCGTTGCACCAAGAGCTTCTGCAAACAGCTTCACCAACCGAGTCTTCCCTGTTCCGGATATGCCTGCCAGAATGACAAAAGGCTTAGTCTTTAGCGAGAGGTAAAAGTTTTCAATAAGGTGCTCAGGGAAGAAGAAACCTTTGCGACGGATGTGGGTTTGGATTTGTTGGAGGATACCTGTTACTTGTTCATCCTGTAAGGGCGCCGCTTCTTGCGTCACTACTTCCACTTCCTCATTATCAGCTACATTACCTGTAGAAGTCACAGTGTCCACATATAGACGGTAATCTTCCATCACATTCTCGAGATCTTGGATTAGTTGCTCGTCATTCGGAACGGCTCCTCTTTCATACTTGATGTAAGCGACAGTAGACACCTGATAATCTTGACCTAGACCACTATCTACCAGGTGTATATTATCATCCTTATTCATATGGTTCAGTGAAAGGAGCCCTTGTATGTCTTGTGTTCGAGATCGCAGATAGGCATAACCATCTCTACGCCCCTTCTCTTGAATAGGCGCCGTCACTCCTTGATTAAAAGTAAGATAGACAGCACTCATATCCTCAGCAAACAGATACACAACATACTCCCCACGCTGAGTTGTTTCCGTGATCCGCTTATCCAGTATTGCAAGCCAAGGAACTGTTGCCCAATTCCCTTGGCCAACAGAACCTTGAATTTTATATTGATCATCTAAGAATGGTAACGCTTTGAGCTCAGAAGGAAGTGTCTGACGAAATAACGTACCTAGTGCATGACTTGCAAAGGTTTCTTTTTTGGCAGAAGTGTACTCCGCCATGATCTTCTCCAGATAACCTTGCAAAGAGAAATGCTGCAAAGCGGCATTATAAGACTGGAGTTCGTCATTAGCTAGTCTCTCTAATTGCGATAGCTCCTCTTCCCCTAGCTGTCTTTGAATCTGGCTATGAAAACCTATGGTGTTATCCTCCGAGTTCACAAACAAAATATGCGAGAGCGCATTAATTGGACTGTTAATAATATCTTTCAGCTGGCTTTTGGGTGCATCACTCCATAGTTCTCGACCTGGTGGCAGATCTACCCGGTTTCCACTATCCTGTTCAGCTATAAAGTAGTTAAGAAACCGCTGCTTCACGTGATCGTACGATACGCGCTCCAGATTAGAAACTCTTAGCTCTTCGATTAAGGATAGAATCAAGACCATCTTGTATGATTTTTGCTTACGTTTGAAAATCTGCGTGACTGACTCCGGTAATGGCATGTTGTCCTCCAAGGCTAGTTAACGATTTTTAGTAGTCGTAATCTTTTCTACATGAAGTTTGCGAATCTTTGAGTCTGTGATATTCGCTTGGATCAGTTGGTCATAGATCGATTCAATCTGTAATTGAGGCCTTAATATAGCCATAGTTTTGCTTTAGTGGATTATACATCTTGTAAAGGTTACCCACTAACCATTGTTGATCCGTCCGCTTACCTTTAATTTCTCCATTGTAGTTTTTCGTCTTTCAATGACAAATAAGCAATACGTAGTCATCTGGATTTACAATATATTTGGTAATTCGACAATATGGGAATGTATTCCTTCCAATCATGCATATAAGAAAAAGGACTGTCGCATGGACAGCCCCAACATATAGTTAACGTATACCTTGTAATTCCGTCTTAATCCGAGAGAACAGAAGGAGCAAATGCATTAGCAAGCTGCATGCCATCCTTAAGCCCCTGTAGATATAAAAGTTCATAAACAACAGATTGCTTTAAAGAAACTTTATCCTCCCAATTTTCAAACTCTGGCTTACGTGCAATATCCATGGAGACAAATAACGCTTAGAAGGCCTTACTCTTCTTCAAAAGAATGTCTATATAGAAAAACATTCAAATTTATAACGGCCAATATATTTTTCTTAACGGTATTAATGTCCGTGTCTCTGAATCAAATTGATCATAGTATTGTGTTACTAACTCCGCGAGCAGATCCAAGTCTATTAACGATAAAGGAATATTCGATCTTTCCGCTTCATATTTTGCTTCCTTTGTGAATCCACCACTAGATACATAAATCCCCCGATCTCCTACTCTTAATCCTCCGGTAAAACTACGTATTTGATTAGATCCCATACTGCCAGAACGGTGCTTTACTTCCACTATAATTCTGGGTTCTTCAAGCCCTAGACCATCTGGGGATGCAAAAATATCTCTTCCCCGGTCCGGCCCTTTGGGTGATATTCGTGTCTTGTAGCCCATTCCTCTAAGGATGCCCGCAACAAGTTCCTGCATTTGCTCCCAGTCTAACTTAGCAATCTTATCTTTGATAAATTCATTGGACTTCTCAATGACGTCTTCCTTAATTAGCTCTAATTCTTCGGCTTCTTCCTCCGTCTCAGCTTGCACAGACTCGATGGGTTGACTTGGTTGATTACCATCGGTCTGTCCGATTACCATTTGTTTGAGCAATTCCTTCTGAACATCATTCGGGATAGATATAATAGTCATTATGGAACCAAGCGTATTCCGGGCGCTTGCCGTCAAAACATCTCTAGATACAGTCCCCTCCCAATCTATTCTGCGAATATGAGGCTTATCCGTAATATAATTTGGCTTAAATTCATAATTCGACTTGATTCTTCCTATGTAATAGAGTCGCTCTTCAGGATTATATGTGATTACTTGGTCGTCTATTTTAAATTCACTTACAAAACGAAAAATCTGACCAGCAGTAATATTGATCTTACCCTCTTTATATCCAGGATACCGTACCTTCAAAAGCCTCTTCATCTCTTGCAGTGTATTTACCCCACCGATATCTCCCAATGGAGCCCAACCAATCGCTACAGCTTGCTTATCTTTAAATTCATTAATAAGATATGCCCTTTCTCCTGCTCGAACAAGCCACATACTTTTCATAGTGGACCTCCCTTTATTCTCTGTACATGAAGTTTGCGAATCTCGAAATCGGTAACATTAGCCTGAGCCAAACGATCATATATAGTTTGGATCTGCGCCGCAGAAATAGGAGGTTCAGGGGTTCCCGTTTTTAAACTAATCAACTTCCTAGAGATAAACTCACTTAGTTCCACATCATAGACAACCAGTTCGTCCGAGTGGATTTTCCGAAGATCCGGATCAATACTGAACCGACATCTCATAGTGAATGAAATCATAGAGATAAATTTCACTGCAGCTATACCTTGTATCAGGCTCTCGATGGCCTTGATATGTCCATAGTTTTGCTTCAGCGGATTATACATCTTGTAACGGTTGCTCACTGACCATTGTTGATCCGTTCGCCCACCTTTAATTTCCCCATTGTAGTTTTTCGTCTCAATGACAAATAAGCAATACGGGGAAATAACGATATGATCAATCTGGGTGTAACCTGTTCGAGACTTGGGATTAGGGAGCATTAGATCGCTTAACGATTTACACTCCTTAGGTAACTGGTCGAGTTGAATATTGATTTTATGCTCACCTAACTCTCCAATTCGTGTGGAAGCAACCTTCGGTTTCGACTTGGGAGTTTGTGCCTTACGCACTGCCTGTGGTGGCTTAGTGTCGGATTTTTTAAAGAGAGACAATAGCGCTTTAAACATAGCAAAACCTCGTCTGATATAGATTTACAATATGTATGGTTATTCGACAATATGGGAAGATATCCCTTTATTCAAATCATGAATGGAGGTCTGCCCTCTTTTTAGATGAACAGCATCTAAAAAAACAAAAATTCCAAATATATATATAGAAAAAAAGACTGTCGCATTGACAGTCCGAAGATAAGATATGCATATATCCCCTTTGGTTCCGATACCTATGTGCTTCTCCGCTACCCGCAGGACATGTCTTAGTCCGAGAGAACTGAAGGGGTAGTAAGGGCATTTGCAAGCTGCATGCCATCCTTTAGTCCTTGAAGATATAGACGTTCATAAAGAACAGCTTGCTTCGATTGAAGCTTATCCTCCCAGTGCTCAAACTCTGGCATACGTGCAATATCCATGGAGTCAAATAACGTTTGAAAAGCTATGCGCTCTTCTTCAAAAACATGCCTAGGCTCGGATTGATGTTCAATCTGTGCGGTCACCTCATCCACTCGACCTTGAATCGTCTGTAAAAACCATGCAGGAAAGCTCAACATATCCCCTCCAAGATAGAAACTCAAACGAAATGACGCTGCATGTCCGTTTTTTTCTTGGTACATCCGATTAATCAGTTCGTCAACCTTACGACTCTGGGCCTGAACCGCTTCATTGCTGCTTAACGGAATTCCCTGCTCCAGTGATTGCTGTCCGAGTTCATTCAGCTTGCGCTTTTCCTCCTCATATTTGCACATCAGATGTTGCATTGCACCCCCACCTTCCGGGAAAAGCTATATCTGTAGACGATGTATGGAAATTTTAATGCGTTTATCGGTTTATTTTATTTTAATTCGATATCCGCATTAAAACAATACTTACCTCGCATACAATTTGGTTAAATTGTGAGGTGACACCAAAATGAGGCATCGCAAAGAGCCCCCGGGTGACAAAAATATCATTGGAACCCGAGTTGTAGCTATTCGAAAAGCTAAGCGAATGAAGCAAAAGGATTTCCTTGCCAGGTTGCAAACCTTCGGTTTAGACATCAGTCCAACCAGTTTATCGCGATTGGAAGGTCAATATAGACTTGTGCAGGATTATGAGGTGGTTGCCATTGCGAAAGCATTGGAGGTTTCTGTTGGAGAGTTGTTGGGGGAAGGTTAGTGAAGTGATAGTGGGAGATAACTCTCTGTTTTTGGAATAGATCGTTATTTTCATTTAAATAGATACTACATAGATCTGCAAATTTTTTATGCAAAATCCCTGAAGGGATTTATTATTCAGATATAGACACGTACCTACGACGTCCAATAAAATGGAGGCCTGAGGCAATATCTGACCCCCAGATTTTATCCTTCGGTCCGCTTTCAGGTGTCATTCATCGTGCTATGTAGACATCAAATAATACATAGTTAGAACAACGATATACCAACCTATCGCGTGGAATTTATTCCATAGATTCAGATTAAAAGACGATCAGTAATCTGCACTTTGCAGAAACTGATCGTCTCTCTTGTCTTACAGTCCTTCTTCTCCGTACAAAAAAACCGAGAAATAACACTATATTTTGAAGTGTCTTTTTCTCGGTTATAGTATATTCATTCGTTATATTAATTAGTTAGGTTGCTCTTCCATCGCTCTAATGGATTCATCCACCTTCACCATCATGGAACATTCGACTCTTTTGCGGAAGACGTCACAGCTGAAGTCATAGGTACCAATTAGGGAACCCGTCGCGTGCAGCGCATTGGCGGGACAACCGCCGCTACAGTAGAGCTTCGCCCAACAGTCCTTGCATTCCGGCTTCGAGTAGCAGTTGCTCTCTTGGAATTGACATTGCAGCTCAGGTTTTATGATGCCATCCCAGAGGTTCCCCATGCTATACTCTTCATCCCCGACGAACTGGTGGCAAGGAAAAAGCTCTCCCCAGGGAGTAACAGCAAGATATTCCGTTCCTGAACCACAGCCAGTGATTCTCTTCTGGATGCAAGGTCCTTCCGAGAGGTCAAGCATGTAATGATAAAAGGTAAACCCCTTGCCTTGCTCACCGCGCCCGATCATTTCCTTGGCCAGAATTTCGTACTGATTGTATATCTCCGGGAGGTCTTCCTCGGTAAGTGCATAGGGCTCCTTTGGATCACAGATGACCGGTTCCATCGAGATTTTGTCAAAACCAAGGTCTGCGATATGAAATATATCATTGGTGAAATCGACATTATTACGCGTATAGGTTCCTCGTACATAGTACTCTTGGTCTCCGCGCTTACGAACGAATTCCTGAAACTTCGGAAGAATATGATCGTAGCTGCCTTTTCCGTTTACCGTTTGGCGAAGACGGTCATGAACCTCTTTTCTTCCATCCAGGCTTAATACGACATTGTACATTTCCTGATTTAAAAACTCAGTGACCTCATCGTTCAGCAGCATCCCGTTCGTCGTGAAGGTGAAGCGGAACTTCTTTTTGTATTCTTGTTCTTTACTTCTTGCATAAGCTACGATCTGTTTAACCACTTTCCAGGCCAAAAGCGGTTCCCCGCCGAAAAAGTCGATGTCCAGGTTTCGATGATGACCCGAATTTTCAAGCAGGTAATCGATAGCTTTTTGTCCAACCTCATAGCTCATGATCGCTCGATCTCCGTTGTATTTCCCTTGGCTGGCGAAGCAATAGTCGCATGATAGATTACAGGTATGCGCAACATTAAGACAGAGCGCCTTAACATAAGTTTTTCGTTTTTTTAAATCAAGCGAGAGGTTCTCATACTCATCTTTTGTAAAGAGCTGTCCATCATTTATAAGCTCCTCGATATCCACGATGGTTTCTCGAATGTCACTCTCAGAAATGGTGGAATCATGCTTATATTTCTCCAACATCATTGTCACGATTTGGTCGACAGAAGTTTTCTCATAGAGCGCTATAATTTCATATGCTAGGTCATCAACAACATGTACTGAGCCACTGTAAGTGTCGAGCACGATATTGTATCCATTTAGTTTATATTGATGAATCATACTTGCTAATCAAGCTCCTTTTGCACACAAGTAGAAACGGCTTTGCCTTCCTTTAGAGGTAGCATCCATTTCTTAAAAATAGCCGCCCATCAGCAGAGCAATGGGCGGTAAAATTCCGAATCCTATCTGTTCATTGCATTTTCACACTTCTGGTTTGCAACGCCGCAGGAAGTTTTACAAGCGGATTGGCAAGATGTCTGGCATGCGCCGCATCCGCCGTGTTTTGCGGTATCCATCAGTTTGCGGGTGCTTAGTGTTACGATTCTTTTCACGATAAATAACTCCTTCTTTAATTTCTTGTGATCACTTTCACTTAATTTCCATGGAACATCGTAGCAACCTCACGTAAGTACGTCTATGATGCCCGTCACCTAACAGAGTAGAGAGGCATTAAACATATAAACAAAGTAGCATCAATGCTAATTCCCGTTCAGTCTTTCATGCTTGTGATCGTAGGATGCCGTAGCGGGAACCAGAGTCAGAGCAATACTAAAAAAGTGAAACAAAAAAGAGACGGCAATGATGCCATCTCCTTTAACAACATTTTTTCTCATAGTTGTCCGTAAAGTCCAATAAATATAAGGATCTCATAGCACTGTATCCTTCCTTACCAGTAGAGCGACACTCTCCACATGCGTGGGTAGACAGTGTGAACAAACTTATATGAGGAGCCCTAAGACACTTCCGGACATTTTATCTGCTCTTGAATATTCAATGAATTTATTTATTTTTATAATGTACTACGCCTTAGTTCATAAAAATATTGCACAATCGGATGCTTTAACTTCATCTTCTCGCTCATGTTTAAAATCCAACCGTATTGATAGAAAGCAACTCCGAGCATAGCATCTATGACGTGCTGCAGAGGGACGAGAATAGCCCTCCTATCCATAACCGAACGGATGCTTTTTGTACTCTAAGGGGCTTGAACCGACTCTATTTTTGAACACACGACTAAAATAGTACTGGCTCTTATACCCTACCTTCACGGCCAGATCCCCGATTTTGATATTCGGCATTACGTCATCCAGAATCTCCTTCGCCTTCGATATCCGAAGCTCGGTGACATAGTCAAGGAATGAAGCACCGATTTCTTGCTTCATACGCTTGCTAAGATAGGTTTGGTTGATATGAAATAGCGCTGCTACTCGAGTAATAGACAGCTCCGGATCCTGATAATGACTGTCAATATACTCGGTCACTTTTTGGATAAGCACTGTTCCATCCCCTGTATACCCGGGAAGCTCCCGCTCCTTATCCACCCTGCCTTCATGTGAATGCAAAGGATATTTTACCTGAAGATGCTCATCAATCCGATGAAGCAGCTTGTTCAGATCACTCTTCGGCACAGGTTTCAATACATAATCAAATGCTTGCAGTTGCACGGCTTGACGCGCATATTCAAAGTTATCGTACCCGCTGATGATGACAACCAGAACCGACGGGCAGCGTTCGCGCAATATATTCATCAGATCGAGCCCATTCATATTCGGCATGTTGATGTCCACAAGACATACATGTGGTGGGGCTTCCTCCACCATATCCAATGCTTCGTTTGCACTTTTCGCTTCTCCTGCAACCTCAAAAAGATACGGACTCTCCTCAATGTATTGTCGCAAGCCTTTGCGAATGATCGTTTCATCATCGACGATGACAATCTTCCACATCTTCATTCCACTCCCCGTCCAAAGGTATTCGAATGACCATAACGGTAATGCCATCTTCGCTCTTCACTGCAAGGCCATATGGCACCCCGTAAGCTAGTCGAATGCGATGGTTTACACTGTATAGCCCAAAGCCTGTGGCAGAACGATCATATGTATCATCAAGAAGGGCTTGATTCATCTGTTCAAGCTTCTCTTGCGGAATCATAACCCCATTATTTTCAACCTTAATGACCAAATAATCGGCCTTTTTATATGCTGTAATCGAAATTTTGCACTTTTGATCCCCAAGTGGCTTAATCCCGTGATAAATCGCATTTTCCACCAAAGGCTGCAGCATGAAGCGAACGACTTGGCACTGAGCAAGCTTTTCATCATATCGAAGCTCGTAGTCCAGAATCTCCTCATATCGCACACCTTGAATATGAAGATAACTCTCGACATGGTACAACTCCTGATCAAGCAGAATGTAGGGACTGCCAGTGCCAAGCCCTAACCGGAAATACGCGCTAAGCGCTTCCACCATCTCCACCACATTGTCTGCTCCATGTTCCGTTGCCATCCACTGGATCGTATCCAATGTGTTGTATAAAAAGTGCGGCTTGATCTGCTCATGAATCAGTCTGAGTTCCATCTCCTTTCGGTCCTGCTCCACAGCGTATAATTGAACAAGCATGTCATTGAAGCTTCGTCCAAGATCGCCGATCTCATCCGAGCGCGTAACATCTGCACGTATGGTTTGGTTGCCGTTCTGCACATTTTCCATTACCTGACGAAGCGACTGAATTGGACGAATAATGGAAGAAGCAAGCAGCATCAGAAAGACGATAAACGCACTACCGATAAGAACGCCTACCAGCAATGCAGTCCGCTGGGTTTTGATCACCGCTAGCGATAGACTTGAATTCGGTACTTCGAGTACTAGCTTCCAGCCTTCCACATTTTGAATTGGAGCCTCAAATACACTCATGTTCTTCTTATCTGCTGCCTCCTCCGCTCCATCTCCTTCACCCAGCTCTCTGCAATCGATGATAAGCTGGCCTGACTGGTCATATAGCATTACATCTTGAGCAATCTCCTTCATCTTCTTAACGGAGACGGCTGCGGCAATATAAGCTACCTCATCATTCACCGATGGATTAACACGATAAAGAATGACGACGATTTCGGCTGCATTCGCTTTGGATACGATCGGATTGCTCACCACATAATTGGAATCTGAATTCAGCAGTTTTCGATAGTAGGGTCGGTTTAGTATCGAAAAAGGCTTGTCCCTTGCTGACCAGGAATTTCCGTGAATATCCACCACACGTATGGATTCGTACTCTACTTGCTTCTTCGCCTCGAACTTATCGAACTCTTGCAGCAATTCATCTCGTGTCCACTGATGGTCCGAAGCTAGAGAAGCAAGCATGTCTATCTCTCCAATGCGCTGATTAAACCAATAATCAATCTGGTCGCTGCGTGCAGTAACCACTTGCTGCGTTAAGTTCTTATTCAAAGGGACAACCGTATGGTTCATCTCCAAATATATTGTTACAAGCAATGCAACGAACAGCAGCAAGAAGCAGCCTCCTGCGATTAACGTGATTTTTAAGTGAATTGATTTCATTGTAATCATAGCCCTTCACAATATCCGTCTCTTACATGCCCGAAAAAGACAAAAAAACACTAATCTGTGCAAATACATAATGCTGTACTAAATCTATAATAGGTCTTGTGCATATTTTCACATGAAATAACATTCATGTCTAGGCTAGAGATAAAGGATTTGCCTAGCAAATCTTCCTCTCCCTAGTGTATGTAACCAATTCACAACAGAATGAAGGAGATATTATGCGAACTCACACGAAAAAGCTGTTATCTATTCTACTAGTCCTCAGTCTTATGTTCACGCTTGCTGCCTGCGGCGGTAAAGATGCAGAACCCGCTGCAGATGCAAACGGAGTTCAAGTCTTTGAAGGAGTTGGGCAAGGTAAACATGGCGATATTAAAGTACAAGTCTCCTTATTAGATAACAAGATCACTGACATTAAAGTGACAGAGCATAAGGAAAATGAAGTACTTGCAGAACCTGTTTATACGCAGCTCAAGCAAGATGTCATGGCAACTAACAGCGCAAAAGTTGATGCCATTAGCGGATCTACAGTTACAAGCAAAGGATATCTCGAAGCCATTCAAGATGCAATTACGAAGTCTGGACTTACCCTTGTCGCTGGCGCTGCAGTCAGTGGAAGCAAAGACAAAGAAGAAGTCGAGCAAACCTATGATGTTGTCGTCATCGGTGCCGGGGGTGCTGGCTTTAGTGCGGCTATCGAAGCGAAGAGCGCTGGAGCTAATGTAGTTCTGCTCGAGAAAATGCCAGCTGTTGGCGGCAACACATTGATTTCCGGTGGTGAGATGAATGCGCCGGACAACTGGGTTGAACGTGCTCTTGGCATCACTGATGACACGGCTGACTTGTTCTATGATGATACGATGAAAGGCGGAGACAACCTCGGGGATCCAAAGATGGTTCGTATTCTTGCCGACAATGCTCTAGCATCTGCCGAATGGCTGCGCGATGATATCAAGGTAGAGTTCTTACCTGATCATCTGTTCCAATTTGGAGGCCATTCCAGAAAACGTGCGTTGATTCCTGTAGGTCATACAGGTGTTGAATTGATTACTAAGTTAAAAGCCAAAACAGACGCTGATCAAATCACGATCAAAACGAATATGAAAGCCGAAACCTTGCTGAAGGACGAAAGCGGCAAAATAACAGGTGTAACTGCGACTTCGGGTACTGGCGACAAGATCACATTCCATGCGAACAAAGGCGTCATCATCGCTACCGGTGGTTTTGGATCCAATGTAGAGATGCGTAAGAAGTATAACCCTAAAATGGATGAAAAATATATGTCTACCGATACACCAGGATCTACAGGTGACGGTATCGTTATGGCAGAAACGATTGGCGCCAAACTGACAAACATGGAGAGTATTCAAACGTATCCAATCTGTAATCCTGAGACAGGTGTTATTTCCCTGGTTGCAGATTCCCGCTTCGATGGTGCGATCCTGATTAACCAAGAAGGCAAGCGCTTCGTTGAGGAATTAGAACGTCGAGACGTTATTTCTAAAGCAATTCTTGCCCAAACGGGCGGATATACGTATCAATTATGGAACCAAGGTATTGAGGATATCGGTAAAACGATAGAAGTTCATCAAGACGAATACGATCAACTCGTTAAACAAGGCTTGCTCTTTAAAGCCGATACGATTGAGGAGGCAGCTGATTTCTTCAAAATCGACGTGAACACTTTGAAAGAAACGATTAATAAAGTAAATGATTATGCGAAAACAGGTAATGACCTTGATTTCAAACATCGCGGTGGATTGAAATCTCTTGAAAAAGGCCCTTACTACATCGAAAAAGCTGTACCCTCCGTTCACCATACAATGGGCGGCTTGGTGATCGACGAGAAGACTCGCGTATTGAATGAAAAAGGCGAAGTCATCCCTGGGTTGTTCGCTGCAGGTGAAGTAACAGGGGTCATTCATGGTGCAAACCGTCTTGGCGGTAATGCCATCGCTGATATCTTCACATTCGGCCGGATTGCAGGCAAACAAGTTGTAGCAGAGTAATCTTATTTTTTGTGTAACTGCTCTATTAATAAGGTAGACTTAAAAACGTGCAAGATAACTTGTAGAGTGCCGGTTGACTGCTAACTTTCAAGCTGCCCTCTATGACATAGCAAACCGCCCTGTTAGCAACATTGCGAACAGGGCGGTTTATTATGGTGGAGTCTAGGGGCTACGCTCGTCTAACTCGCGGCTCTTTTATCGTTCTCCGTTCGTGGAATTAAAATTCCCCAATTATTTAGTGACTAATTGACAAGGGTTCCTTCAAATTTCCTAGACACTGGAAAACTTAAGTAAGTAAAGGGGGTTGAATCACTGTTACATCCCTCACCAACAAAGGCACTGACTCCACATGTGTGGAAACAAGATATACGATTCCTCCTCCCCTTCAGGCCCAAGTCTACCTTGAACAAAAGCGGAGACCCACAGTAGAACACGTAAATGTGTATCTCAACTACATTTTAACCTCGTCACCTTAGTTTACAACAGCATGAAGCTCATCGTAGATCGTGTTAGCAAATAACAAGACATGCAAACAGCATAAAAATAAAAGTGTAATACGATGACATTGGAGTCGTCTGTAATTTTTCAAGTCAATGCATTTTGAAAATGATTCACTTATCGAAAAACTATAATAACATATCTTCGGCAGGGTCAACTCTATAACAATGCTCTGAATTTCGCTTACACTCTAATGCAGGAACCCTTTTTGTAGTTTCACGCTTTCTTCTACCATCACTGTACTGTACCTCTCTCCATTCCACTGGTTTATTATAATATTTCATCTTTCCCCCACATTGAGGACATTTATCAATATGTATTTTCTCTAATGTCAATCTTTTACCATAACCACTGATTGCAAAATTAAAAAACAGAGGGTACCTCGTTTGACTTTTGGCAATTCTCCTAAGACTAAGAAAAACCACAAATAAGATAATCAGTATTACAAATATTATTAAATAAGTCTGGCTTTCAAAACCTACTGATGCCTTCAGAGTTCCATTAAAAACATTCAGACCACTTTTTACTATTTTAATGCCAATAGGAAGGACCCCTCCAATTGCAATGGCAAAGCTAATCCACGTTAAAACAGCCATAGTAAATGGGCTCCGCCATGTTGGTTCAGGCGTATATTTTGCCTCTTGATGATTAGTGTTTTGTATGTTGTTAATGATATCTCCTGCAGCAATTTGTGTTGGTCCATTAAAATTTGTCTTTTCATTAAAATTATTTTGATTAATATTTTTTTGGATTTTCCCCATATTTCCCTCACTTAGTTTTATTTATTTCTTTGAACTATACTTCTTTGTTTTATATTTTGTGACCTGCTAAGTTTGGAAAAACCATCAGCCTTCCCAAGAGACTTATGCAGGTCTTTGGTTAATCTGTTCAATAATCCTAGGATGGATGTAGGAGTAACCTGTAGCCCCATCTTCACTCTATTCGATGAGATAGCTGGTCACCAAGCGAATGCAAGCATCCCGGCCGTCCTTCCGTTTATTCAATTATTTATTTAGAATGATAAAACACCCATGACGCTAGAATTACTTCTATAGACCCAGTACAAAGTCCTGCAAAATATTACAAATTAATCTTTCAATTGCAAACGACAACAGGTTCGAATTCGACCAGCCGACGAGCAAATGGCATTTCAAGAAACGGAGTATTTCAAGGAGAAGGCAAAAGAAAGTTGCAAAATCGAAGCGAAGAACTGCGAACTCAGGCATCGGCACGGGTACGACGTAGCGTCGTCCTCGGGTCTAATAGGGATGCAAATACAAGGGGCAATGGCGATATTCGCGGAACTTGAAGCGAATAATGAACCTGGCAGACTAAGAACAAGGAAAAAACGCCTTGAAAAAAGCGGCACCTTCCGAAAAATCCGGATCAGGTACCGCTTTTTTATTCGCTTGATTCTTGGTCTCCCCGAAAAATTGCTAGTTCTTCAGCGGCCTCTCACAAAGGATTGGGCTTTTAATATAGGTAAATGTGGCTCAGAGATATTACTTTTTAATAAGCGACACACAGCACTCCACATGTGTCGAGTAGACAGTGTGAACAAATCTTATACGATGTGCCCCCATCAAATGAATGCCAGACTACAGAAAATTGTGATCTGGCACTTCTTTTTTTACACCCATTCTAGGCTTCGGTAGATGTGACATTTTGTTAAATCATACCTTTAATCTAAATCAATTGCAGCAGTAATCTACCATGAACATGATATAGGATCAAAGAGAATCAGATTTAAGTCGGTACCACTATGGCCTTTCACTTGGCATTGTAGAAGATAAATTTTTATTTCAGATAGAGTAGTCTGTTCAGTATTTTTAGTATGAATGTTTAGAAAGTTGCTTCTCAAAGTCATCACACAGCTTGTCTACCAAATCATTCATTTCTTTGAAGAAGTAGTCTCCCACTTTTTGACGGTTAAGCGCTCTATATTTACGATAAATAACTGCAAAGTCATGATAGATTTCTTCCTCAGAAACATGAGAATGGATTTTCACAATTAAACGTTTACCTTCATTAGCACTTCGTACATATTGGAAAAAACCCTCTATCTTTGATTCAAAATCTTGAATAAGAGAACCTTTTTTAGCCTCTAACTCATTACGAGCTTCAATGATAGCCAGAATATCAAATTGGTGGGGACCATAACTCTCCTTACCTTCAGCTACTTTGGAAGGCTTGTTCTTCTTCTCCTTGGGTGCTCCAGTCTCTACTTCAATAATGCCGATTTGATTGTCAAAATAAACTTCTATCGGATCTTTAATATCCTCACTACGGTGCATCAAGTTATATAGTGTATTGAATTTACGCCAGAACAATAAGAAACTGGACTCGCTATACTTAGCATCCAGATCAATCACATATTCAATTCGATTTAGAATTGTAAAATACTGCCCGGCCTTAGCTTTAGTATCCGCTGTATGCTGAGGGTTTGCATCAATGTACTTTTTTAAGCTACTCTCCAAATCTAAATAGCTCTCAGGATTATCCCTTTTTGTTTGATCTTTATAGATCGAGGTGAACACGGTAAAAAACTTGTCATAGGTATATGACTTTCTAAGCTCGACAAGCAAAATATCTAGTACTTTTTTGTCGCCGAAGGGGTCGAAATCACTAACGACCACATCCGAAAAATGCTCGAATGCATCTTTGATATTTTGCACATTTACATTGTTATAGGAGAAGTCAACAATTTTGCAGTCATTCTTATATTTGGCGGTCCGGTTTACGCGGGAGATCGTCTGAATTGCACTGATGCCTTTAATCTCTTTATCCAAGAATAGCGTATGTAGCTTCTTCTCATCGAATCCCGTTTGCAGCTTGGCCACTACGATCATCAGACCATTCTTTTTCAGCGCAAAACTTTCCAATACCTTTTCTTCACTTAAGCCTCCATTAAGACCCGATGCACTTTGTTCATCCTGGTTGTTAGAATAAACTACGTGAATCGGAGCTTCGGCATACTTTTTATATTTGTCTTCTTGAACCAAGGAACTAAAATGTTTGGTCACTGCTTGCTGATAAGCTATTGCAGCTTTTATGGAATGCACTGCTAACATAGCCTTACCTGTTCCACGGATCTGACGATATACATCTTTAACGAGCAGATCTGCTATATATTTAGCGATTGCATCTATTCGTTCACGATTTTCATAAACTTGCTTTTTCTGAGCGTCTTTATATTCTTTCTCCGTAAAGCCTTCCAGTAGATTGCTTGGCAGATCAAACAACATCTTGGACGCTACTGGCACAATATTCTTGAGCGGATTAAGAATAAACCCGTCCTCAATCGCTTCCTTCATCGTATAGGAGTCAAACGGTCGCCACAGTTTTTCGCTTTCCGCATAACCGCTAAATTCTCCAAAACGCGCAAGCGTATGATCATCAGGTGTAGCTGTAAACCCGATGATCAAATTCTTCTTTTTATTTGCCCTAGCAACCTGCACATGATTATCAAACGGGGATTGTAACTCATCAAATATACTTATCATCTCTTCATGCTGGTCGCCGCTATTGGATCGATGAATTTCATCAATTAAGAAGACAATACGCATATGGGCAAGCTTATTCACAACCTCAGCATCGAGCATCTCACGAACAGAACCAAACTTCTGCAAATTCACAATGACCAGGCGAGTATCAGAAGCCAACGCCTCTAGAAAGGTTTTTTTGTTATTTGCCTCCATGTACATCCGATTATCGATATTCATGTTAAGCATCTTAGAATCAATTTGTCCACGGAGCTGTAAGCGATCCACCACAATCATAATTTTGTCATATACATATTGTCCATCTCTACGCAAGTCTTTCAGCTGTAAAGCGGACCATCCAATAATATTGGATTTACCGAATCCAGCAGCATACTGCATCAGCAGGGAGTATACATTTTTATTGTTTGAATAAGCTTTACGTTTCTCAAGTAATTCTTTCTTCTTGGCTTCAGATACGCCGACAAGCTGCTTCTCTAACAACTTTTCAAAATATTGATCATCCTGCTCATGCGCAAGAAATTCATCAATTTTAGCCATAATTTTATCCGTTCCGAATTTCTGCTTGGGCCGTGGAGAAATTAGAGCCCCTTGCTCGTTCTTTAGCTCTTTGCCATTTTTCGTAACGTAGACATCGCGCTCGATAAAATTGTAGTAGAGAATTTCTTTTTCAATAAACTCCTTCCCGTAGAGAGCAGTAAACAACTCTTTCAATTTCTCTTTCTTTTCTGCATCGGGATTCAGAAGTGGATACGGCTTAAATACGCTTTTGGCTTTCTTCTCAATCTCTTCACGATCAAATTTACCTTCGCGGCAAGTCGCAAGAATCTCTTCAAAATAGTCAGAAAGCGTTCGTATAACAAATGTTTCTCCAATATCTGTCGTGGTGATATGAATGGCTTTTTCGAAGATTTTCAAAAAGTCTTTACGGAATGACTCTTTTTCCTTATCACTTAACATATAACTACCATCAATATGCTGATGATAAATTTTGACCGCTTCGAAATAGTCTTTAATTACCTTGCCACGTCCGTTCTTGCTGGCGCTTTGGTTGGTGTAATTAGACTTCAGTTCGCTGTAGCCCAGATATATCCCATTCAAAAACAACACAAGATCTGGACGGAAGGAAAATAACTGAGTCCCTTCATAATGAAATTTATATGGCAGTTCTTGCACTATAGAAAAAATATTCTCATCAAACAGCGTATTGTTATGGATTACACTATCTCCCGTATAGAAGAGGTGGAGCTTTATACCCTGTAAAGTAATCGATTTATTCGCGTTGATAAATAACGCCATATTACGGCTACTGCCGCTTCGTTCTTTGATGAGTTCAATCAAATCTTTGAGTAAACTAACCTTGTCGCCTTTGTATTTTCTTAGTAATGTTTCGTAAGGTTTCTTGTTTAACTCGGTCTGAGAGATAAACTCTTGTAAGTCTTCTTCTATTATTAGCTCGTTTGTCACCGTATTTGCCTTCACTTCGCGGTAACCAAGGTTTTCCCGGAAAAAAGGCAATAGAAATTTATCTTGTAAATGCAGTTCGTTCATCCTAATGCTCCTCATCTACTGGGACCTTTATTTTACCTGTGACAACATCGTTTATTAGTGTTTTGCGAAGTTCTTTGAGCTTGTCGATTTGAGTGTTAATGGTCACGACAATATGATCAATATGCGCTGTTTTTTCGTCTAGGTAATCAGCTATGGATTGTTGTTCATTAAAACTAGGTAGGATTACAGGAAGGCACTCGAAATCTATGGTTTTCATTTGAAGAGAATTTGGTCGTATTCCTTGTAAATATTTAGAGTACCCTGCCACATATAGATCTGAACGCATCAAGTAATGAATGTATCCTTCAAAAACTTCATTAGTCAAATTATAGGAGCGATAAGCTGGACTCACATAACCTCTAAACTTTGAGACTCCAATTCCTCTATAATTTAACCACATTGTATTGACGACCAGTTGCCCTACACGAACTACTCTATAATCTGACAACTCTTCTTCAGTTCGCATTTTCAACTCATCATCATATTGTTTAATTTCAATTCCTCTATATCCTGATACTGACAGCATAGCTCCAATAGGATTTTTCCCATTCTTCTCTTTACTTTGACAGGCAATATCTTTTAATCGCTTCACTTCCCAATACTCTGGAACTTCCCCGATCCACTCAACACCACTGTCTTTCATCGCCACGGTTTTATCTAAGCCACGGACGACGGTTTCGTTAATGAGGGATTGTTTGAAGTTTCCGTATTGGATTACTTTTTGATTTAGTAAATCTATTTGGTGATCAATTTGTTTAGTTTTGTTGTCCAGGTAATCGGAAATGTTCTTTTGCTCTGAACCAGGGGGAGAACATACAGACCATCCACGAATAATCCCTTGTGATATTTTTACCATGGAATCATTTAATCCCCTAGCAGAAACAGTTTTGAGCCATCTAAAAGATTCACAGGAAAGAAAATAATTTAAGTATCTATCTAATGTCTTTCTCTTGTTTATTTTCAAATTATAAATGAGATCTGAATACATCATTTTTAGAGTAGGCTCCATTGTAACCAAGCAGCACTCACCTACTAAATTCGGAGTGTTTGATCTTGTCAAAAGAAAATCACCACGTTTTACTAAGTATTGATGCTTTGGAATTTCGTAACTTGGCAATGCTTTATGCTTGTTTTCATAATATTTTCCATTATTAATTGCTGATAGTTTAAGTACACCCCATTCATTCTCTGTAACCATTCTATTCTCGGCATTAGGACTCCATCCTTGATCAATACCATGAATTACATCCTTGATACGTTGGACAGACCAATGTGTTGGTATATATTCAATAAAAGTAACACTACTTTTTTTGTAACTATCATAATTTATATTAAAATCCCTCATAACACTAGCCCCGCTTCCAGCGCCCTTAATTCATTCTCAATCAGTTTAATTTCAGCCAAAATATCTGCGACTTCTCGCAAATTCTCTGGCTTATAGAAGACCTTTCTAAAATTCACTTCAACGCCTACAACGTTTTCTAAATAGTCAAAGGGTTTTGTAATATATTGGGCCATAAATGCTTTAATTGCCTCTTTGTTGTTTATCTCGTCTTTATGAAATGGGATAATTTCATAATCCTTCTCATAATCAGGTGTAAGCTCCACACTAATCTCAATACGCTCTGGCAGTGTTTTACTAGCTCGTTTATATACAGATTTTACAGCTATTCTTCCACAGCCTAGCATTTCTTGTTTTCCATTCACTTCTTTAATCAATGTTTCTTTTTCAGAATCAAACCAATATTTCACTGAATCAACGCTGATTACTAATGGCTGTTCCTTATAATCTAAAGAAGCAACAAATGGCTTGATATCTTGTTCAAAGGCATCTGCTAATGTAGTGAATTGTTCAGAATCAAAAGTAGTAATCACAAACTCGGTGAGCTCACGTTCCCCATTGCTAAGTTTCGTCGGTACAAGTTTTTCACTCTTCTTACCTTCTTTAAGCTTGGCTTCAAAGCTATTGCCGTATTCATCCACGTTGGTAAGCATAATCGCTTGTTTATTGAAATAGAAAAATTCCTTTTCGAACACTTTAGCATAATCAGAATCTTGGAATTGTGTTAGGGTCTCAACAATTTCCAAACGACTGGCTTCATCCACTTCTTTGCGTTTAGAACCTTTGCTCTTCTTCAATGGCTTGAATTTCTCACTGGCATTAATAAGCATCACTTTGTCTTTATGCTGCGACTGTTTATTTTTATTTAATACCCAGAGATAGGTGTATATGCCCGTGTTAAAAAACTCGTCAGTTGGCAATTGAATCACAGCTTCCACAATATCACTATCGAGCATCCATTTGCGAATATTACTTTCAGCCGATCCAGCGTCGCCGCTAAACAAGGTTGAGCCGTTATGTACCACTACACCCATACCGACTGAATCGAGTTTGGAAATTAGATGCTGCATGAATAGCAATTGACCATCGGATATAGAAGGAATAAATTGAAACCTTCCAGTCTTATCGTTTTCAATATCCTTCTGATAGCCTTTCCAGCTCACACCATAGGGAGGATTGGCAATGACAACATCAAATTCTTCATTATAGAACTTATCTTCCACTAAAGTATTACCATGCTCAATCTTTGAATCGGGTCGAAAACGACTTTCAATCTTAGCAAGAGCGTAAAGTGCGTCATTCCAATCTTGCCCATAGGTTTGTGTCAGACGTTTAAATTTGGCATTAATGCGGTCTTCTACCCCGAACAGCAAGTTCCCACCGCCGCAGGTACAATCGTATATCTTCAGAAGTTTGTCGGATTCTTCAATTTTTGAGGCAATGATATCGGCAATAAGCACAATCACATCATCTGGAGTGTACTGCTCCCCTGCCGTTTCCGCCGAAATATCTGCCCATTTGCGCTTGATGTGCTCTTCCAGTGTAGTGATCTCTGAGTTATTAAACGGCTTTAGGTCGATCTCACTCCACAACTTGGTATAACCCAGCAGCACTTTCTTGGCTTTAAGCTTGGAAATAACCCCTTTAATATCAAGGAACTTTTCTCCTTCTGTTGCATCCACACCAAGCAAGTCTTTGGTCTCACCATCAAACCCATGTAGGTAGGCATCAAAATCAATTTCAAAGGATTTATCGTTCATACAGATGTCAGTGAGGGTTTGATTTTTCTCAAAAATATAGATGTTGTAGCCTTGTCCTTGATCTTTAATCATTTCATATAGATCGTCTTTATTAATACTGGAAAAAGCTTCTTCACCGATTTCAGCTTTTAAATTATCAAACATCCTAACAAGTCGACTCTCGATCATAGTTAATGCAAAAAAAGGCATCATATAGGATGGCCACTCAGATTCTTTAATGCCGCTTCCTCGAAGTAGGTCAGCAGTAGCCCAAATTTTAGGTTCATATTGAAGAATATCCATTTTGTGTTTTCTCTCTTTCTATTTAAAAATTCACCGATCTAGGTACACGGTTAAGACTTAAAAAGACGCACAGGATTAACATTTCATCTTGTAACGTTGATCTTTGATCATTATTTTATTAACTTTAAATCACGTTTGCTCTGATTATCGGGGCTTACATTTACTCAAAAAATAAAGACACTACGAGGAACGATTCTCAAGCGCCTTCTTAAGTTTTTTCATTTTCACACACTCATACTTAACATAGGTTGAATACCTTATTCGCATGATATCATTAAACTAGCTACAAACTATTCTTTTGATCCACAAGAAAATCAAATCTAAGTTAGTCTACACGACTCCTTCTAAATCAGGAGGAGCTTTGCGACCTCGCTTACGTCATTATAGAGTAGTACCCGTAAAATATACGGAGCATGAGATTTGCGGTTAGGAGCAGCGTTATACTCGCTGTACGAATCATAATACTGGTGAGCATAATCCACAAGCTGCTCTGCTAAGTCCTTACGTAGTTCTCGAAGTGATTCCGCCTCACATTCAATATCCTCAATTTGTTCTATGGAGCCTGTAAAGACTCCATTTTTTTCTTCAAACTCGATAGTAAATTCATAGGCTTCTAATAGTTGCTTCAACTGTTGTACAGAAAAACTAGCTATAACATCACGGTTCCGCTTCACAAACTGAGGTTTATGTCTTATAACATCATCAATAAAACTGCCAAAATTAGCTCTTACCTCTGTAGCATTTAATATGGATTCTACAAACATACTCCCCACCTCCTCCATATATATTAACTCAGACTATACAGAATGTACACTTTGTACTGAATGTAAAAGTATTCTTATTCTTCAATCAACACAAAATAACATAAAAATAAGGTACTATTTTAAAGCACTTTGTTGCATATTGTTATGTATTCATTTATGTGCTGAACCCAACAGGCACGCACCTTGCACCGTTCCTTCATTGTATTTATGACAACGGAGCCTAGTAGAAATTCAGCTTTGAAGACGCATAATTATATTGAAAACAAAAAAGGACAGTTATCCTCTGCAAGATTATCTGTCCTTTTACTATTCACTTTACTTCCTTCCATTCTATCATCAGATCAATCATTTTATTAATAACTTGCTGCTCTTGTATGCTTCTGCCCTGAACCTTACTAATAATTTCGCTTATGACAACACTTTCCTGGCTATCAGGGACTGGTCTAATATGCCGAAATAGTTCTTCAAAACTTATCCCTAACGCCTCTACAATCCCTTCCAGACTATCAATCGTTGGACTCTTCTCCCCACGTTCAAGTTGTCCAATATATACGGTATGGAGATTAGCGAGATTAGCTAACTCTTCCTGGCTATATCCCCGCCCCTTCCTATAATTTCTTATTTTTTCTCCTAATGCATATTTTAAGTCGCTCATCAATTACCACCTCAATCTCACTTTGAGGATACTAACTGATATTTTCCAGAAACTATAGGCTTTATTTATATTCAATATAAAACAAAAGTATTTAATTATGTTATTATATCTACACCAGCATGATTTTAAAAATACTATTATAATGAATGGGATGGAAACAATGGCACGAAATGTATACAACTTAGATTTCAAGAAAAAGGTTTTAAAGGAGGCGGAAGAAAGTAACAATACTGCCGCAGTTGCACGAAAGTATGGAGTAAACGTTAAGTTGTTGTATAAATGGAAGAGTTCATTCTCTAAAGTCACAGGTATTCAATTAATTGAACCTACTAGCCAACCTCATAATACCGAAAACTATGACTTACAAGTAATCCTGCTTCAAATGAAAGAGATACAGCAAAAGCTCGATCATTTAAGTTCAGTTGGCTCCCAGGATCAGTTTATGGCCGATATTGCAGCCTTAACTACCAGAATGGAGTATTGTGTGATGGACACTCTCATGAAGATGCAAGGGCAGTTTGCCGTAATGATGCGTAACTTCTCTCAAATGAATAATCGCGCTGATGATAATGATATGCTGTCACATAGTAAAAGTAACACCACTAATAACCTACCACCATCTATGCCACGCCCTACGAATAACCGTAAAAGATAATTCTCTTTAATTATCTTGGACCAGCTTTGCGGCCTATTAAGTCTTTCCTATAGGCCGAGAAAATACATATAGATCCATGGATTAACCTGCACACTTATAAGCAGTACAGTAACATAAACGAAACCGAGCCAACACAGAATCAGAACGCAGAATCAGGAGGGATTTTTTATGAAAAAAGTAATGATTACTATACTAGCTTCGCTTACACTGGTATCAGCAACACCTGTTATGGCAGCAAGTAGTTTCTCTGACGTACCTGAGACAAACTGGGCCGCCCCGGCAATTACGTTTATGGTGGATAAGCAGATCGTAAGTGGATATTCAGACGGTACGTTCAAACCTGAAAAACCTGTAACAAAAGCTGAATTCGTACATATGTATCACAAGTTGTTTCCTAATGCAGGAGGCCCTACGACTAACCCACCTAATTTTGTAGACCTAAAAGGTAACTGGGCTGCTAAAGATTTCATTGCACTATTTGGAGATCATGCCTGGGACTTCGCAGATCACTATAGTACGGACGGTAAAAAGGCTTATCTAACACCGGATAAGCAGCTTACGAGATGGGACGTAGCTATGCTCACAGGAATACTTAATGAAGAAATAAATGCTACAGTGAATGAAAACAGAGAATCTATAGTGGAGCCTGACGATGTTTTAGCTAAGCTGGCTACCTTCAAAGATATTAAGCTTCGGCCAGCAGTCGGCTTTGAATATCCTGGTTTGTTTACCCCAGTAATACTTACCGAAAAATATTCGAGTGGTTTAGGTTATGCAGGAGACGAAGCCAATATGAAAGCCGTATATCTTTACTCTTTGATCCAGAAAGACATCATGACTGGTTCAACTGATAGGTTCCGCCCCACGGATAAGGTGACCCGAGCGGAGGCTGTGACAATACTACAACGATTGTATACAGTACTTGAGAATAAATAAAGAATACTGTACTGGCTATGACGCATGGATTTGAATCCATTCATTCTATTTGATCATTAAACAAGATTGTATTCTATATCTACCGCAGCCTTAAGAAAACTGTCCAACAAAAAGAGCCCTTGAGGGCTCTTTGATCTTCCAGCATAACCATGTTTGTACCCTGTATTTCTCATCTTCTATATAAACACTAATATAAAATGTAAAATTTACGACAATACTAAAAATATCCAATTATAATAAGAAACCAAGTTAAACGGAGGGTTAATTATGAGAGATATAGAACGGATTCCAGTTATTTTGAATGCTTTGAAAATTTGCTGGAGCTCCATGCCAGATTTACGATTCGGGCAACTAGTAGAAAGCATCCTTTCGCAATATAAAGGAGATGATAATTTAGCCTCCAATCTATGGAATACTGAGGATAATGAATGGTTGGAGGCAATTCAAAAATTTTCAGAACACTATAACGAAAATTGGATTGATCCATCTGATGAACAACGATTAGGAGAATAGAAAAAGTTAAGCTGCTTTTAGCGAGTATGCCGACCTTTAATGCCTGGATCACTATAGAAAATACCTTTGGATAACGTTCTTTCTCTAATGAAATAACATCTTTTGTTACCCCAATGGCTCTATTATTCTTCGATTGACAACGATACTTTCCAGCTATCAAAGGTACTTATAATTCGTACTCCAAATCTTTTACCAAACCACTCAGAAAGACGTTTCACATTATCGTTTGCATTATCTCCATCGAGTTTGCAACTTATTTCTTTACAGAGCGCTGACCGTTTGTATTCATCCACAGTCTTTTTTATTTGTTTATTAGAAATTCTACTCGAGGGATCTGGGTCACTTCTGATAAGTTCAATAATCTTCCATATCCACTCAGAATGATGAAGACAAATTGGCCTCCAAACATCCTCGATTGTGTACAATAATGTCCCATTGTAATATCTAGTTGTTATAATTAACTGCCCTTCTCGTAATTCGTCTAGGTATTTATTAAGAGTTGCGGAGGCGATGCCCAACTCCATCATAAGAAGTGTTTGGCTTGGGAAGCAGCTTTTTTTATTTCCATACGCATATTGGCACAAATTGCTATAGAGTTGTTTTGCCCCTACAGAAAGGAACAAGCAACGATCTACAACTACAGGTGATTGGGAAGTTCCACTATTTTTGAAGTAATGCTTCGAATTATTTAATTCATTATCTGTAAGTCTACTCATTTTATTGTTCCCCTTATACTATTAGGTTTATATGCTGTGTTCTGTTTTTTTGTGTTCTGTTTTCTTGTAATTCAAAATTTGAATTGCTGTGTTCTGTTTTTTGTATTGCTAATTCAAATTTTGAATTGCTGTGTCTTCATATTCTGAATGCAAAGATCTACAACTTAATCTCTACAATGATTAAAATATATAAGATAACTTGCGAGGTTAATACCTCGCCTACTCATTAATAAAATAGACTTCCTCAAAAATCATTTTAGCGCACCAACCCTCTAGAAAATTTCCTCCGGTATATTACGTAGTTCCCAGATCAAACTACATAGACATATCTTTTTCTAGGTACTGAGTGGGGGAAGATTGACTGTTATAACTCCATCTAGTACTACATCTCTCTTCCAAATCCGTTGGATATGTGCTCTTATACTGTGTATCAAGTAAATAAGCTAGGAAAGGAGGGCTAAGAGATGAAAAATTACGTATGGTTAAGACGAGGATTTTTCTATCATGGAAATTACTACAGGTAATTGGGATACAATGAATCTATTCCGTTGTCGATAATTTCGACTTCAGCAGTGAGTAAACCTGATCTTATTAGAACTCTACACAGTTCTTCCAAGGCTTCCTGAATGTTCTGTTCGCCATTGTACTCATGAAGTATGCTCATAACTTTCACCTCCTTGAGTCCCATATACGACCTAAGGTTGCAATAGTTTAGAGAGAGAAACAAAAAAGTTTATACATTACAACTAAATTCTTGGCGGGGGCACATCGTATAAGGCACTAGAAACTCTTTAGGAGGACTACACCTATGCGATACGCCATATATGCACGTGTAAGCACTGATCATGATAGTCAAAAGGAAAGTGTCGGTCACCAAATCGCTTTCTTCAATCGTTATGTCGAGGAAAGATCTGGTACGATTTACGATGTCTACAAAGATGAAGGTGTCAGCGGAACGAGTATTAAGGGCCGAAGCGATCTACAGCGTCTACTAAGGGATGCTAGGGCCAAAAATTTTGAATATGTATTGTTCAAGTCCATTTCCCGCTTCGCCCGCGACATTCAAGATGGAATCAACATAAAACGCGAATTGGACAGCCTCGGGATCGGAATGATATTTATAGAACAAAACATCGATACTAGAACCGCCGATGGAGAGTTGATGTTCTCAATCCACTTGTCTGTCGCCCAACAAGAAAGTGAAGCTACTTCGAAACGAGTCAAGTTCGGTAGGCGTGAAAAAGCAGCCAAAGGCAAATTCAACGGCTCCCTCCCCCCGTTCGGCTATATAAAGAACGGAAATATACTAGAGCTTGAC
This sequence comes from Paenibacillus sp. FSL L8-0333, assembly GCF_037965665.1. Classification (NCBI taxonomy): domain Bacteria; kingdom Bacillati; phylum Bacillota; class Bacilli; order Caryophanales; family Paenibacillaceae; genus Paenibacillus; species Paenibacillus sp. FSL L8-0333. Next base: position 782,563 of record NZ_CP150186.1, on the reverse strand, counting down.
CCGAAATACTCACTTATTGTAAAGGAGTTATTCCGCCTGTATCTCTACGAAAATATGGGGTTATATAAGTTGTCGAGATACTTAAATAATGCGGGTATACCAACACCGAGGGCAGTAGTGGGGGCTAAAAATGCAGGAGTCCTTTGGCAACAAAGTACAATAAAACTTATTCTTACCAACCCCCTCTATACAGGAAACATGGTGCAGAATAGGACAGAGACGATCAGTCTACGAACTAATCAACGCAAGGAGATACCCGCTGAGCAGCAGACTGTTGTCCCTTATACACACCCCTCCCTTATCTCTATGGAAGAGTTTCACGAAGCGCAGATGAAGTTGAAACTAAAAGGGGAACGTCGAAGTAACGGTCAAGAGAGCCTTTTTGCACACATCGCCGTATGTGCCGATTGCGGAATGGGAATGCATTTTAAAAAGGACAGGGGCGGATATACGTGCGGGAAATACGGAAAATATGGAAAGAAGTACTGTAGCTCTCACTATATAAAGGCAGACGATCTGCTGTCGAAGGTGAAACAGCATCTGAAGTTGTTGACTTCAGGTAACCAGATTAATACCCATAAGCTCGTTGAGATATTCAAAAAGGAATCAGGATATACTTCTGACAACCATGATAAAGAATTACGGAAAGTTGAAAGTAAACTCTCCCTACTAGTAAAGAAACAGAGCAGGTTACTTGATCTCCTGAATGAGGGGGAGCTAATACAAGAGGAATGGCGAACTCAAAATACTCTGGTTCGAAATGAGAACGCCTTGCTTTCCGAACGTAAGGCTGAACTGATGACGCAGGTAAAAAACGAAAAAGACCTAGATACAAACATCCAAGTCTTTGAAAAACAAGTGAAGAATTTGCTTCATCTCAATTTCGAGGATGAGCGGATACTCAAGCAAATTGTCATGAAACTCATTCAGAAGATTGAAATCTTCAATGATGGAAACATAAAAATACATTACAATATCGCTCATCCAAAACTTATACATGGAGCATAGGAATTAATCCTGTCCCATCCACTTTAGCCACACTGTACACTCCACATGCACCGTATGCGGGAACATATCCACCGGAGTTACCTCCACTGTCTTGTACCCGCCATCCTCCAACACACGCAAGTCCCTTGCTAATGTCGATGGATTACACGACACATACACCACACGCTCCGGCTTCATAGCCAGAATCGTCTCTAACAACCGCGGATCGCAACCCTTACGCGGTGGATCGACCACGATAACATCCGCCGTAATCCCTTGCTCTTTCCAATTCGGAATGACATCTTCAGAGGCACCAACCTCGAACACTACATTCTTCATCTCATTCAACTTCGCATTCGCCCGGGCATCCTCAATAGCTTCCGGTACAATTTCGACACCGTATACCTTAGCCGCATGCTGCGCCAAAAAGAGGGAGATCGTACCGATCCCGCAATAGGCATCAATAACCGTTTCATTGCCAGTCAGTCCGGCATATTCAACGGTTTTACCGTACAACACCTCAGTCTGTGCCGGGTTCACTTGATAGAACGAACGCGCTGAGATAGCGAACTGTACATCGCCGATGTAGTCATAGATGACGTCTCTGCCCCACAGGACGCGGGTTTCGCCACCGAAGATGACATTCGTGCGCTGAGTGTTGACGTTCTGGCAGATGCTGACTACATCCGGCAGCTGTTCGCGGATGCTGCCGAGCCAGGCGTCCAGGTGTGGGATGTCGCGGCCGTTGGTTACGAGGACGACCATCATTTCACCGGTGCGGAAAGCTTTCTTCACGACGACATGACGCAGCAGGCCACGGCCGGTTTCTTCACTATAAGCAGAGATGCCAAGTTCTCTGCCGATGTCTTTCACCTTGCGCACAACGTCATCATTATCTTCATGCTGAATCAAGCAGGTTTCCATATCGATGATACGGTGACTTCCGCGTGCGTAGAAGCCGCCCACAAGACCGCCTTCTGTAACCCCAATTGGCACCTGTGCCTTATTGCGGTAACGCCAAGGCTCGTCCATGCCGAGTGTAGGGCGAACAAGAATGCCATCTGTCTGAGTTACTCCAGCGCCTTCAGTCGTACCATCTGCAATGCCGCCATAGTTGGCACTGTCCGTCTGACTCTCAACAGCTTCATTCTCTTTGCTCTTTCCGCTGTTCCCGCCACCAGCCACCCGAAGCTTCCCAATCCGCTCCAGGTTGTCCACCACCAGCTGCCGTTTCCACGCCAGCTGAGCAGTGTAGTCCATATGCTGCAGCTGGCAGCCGCCGCATTGGTCATAGATCTCGCAAGGCGCCGCGATGCGGGCGCTGCTTGCTTCTACTATATTCAGCAGTTTGGCGTAGCCATACTGCTTTTTGGTCTTGAGCACCTTTGCCCGGACTTTCTCTCCGGGAAGGGCTCCCTGCACAAAAAGGGTAAAGCCTTCTACGCGGCCTACCCCTTCACCTTCATGGGTCATGCCGATAATATCGAGCATAACCTCATCATTTTTATTCACAGGCAGTCCGGCGACAGGCGCCTTGCCGGCTGGGCGGCTGGTGCTGCGTCCACTGCGGTGTTTACTCATTATTTATAGTTCACTTCTTTCATTATCATCGCTGTATAATCCCACACTCTTACTTTCAAACAACCCTAATTATTCTGAGCAAAAATCCGCAGATGCTGCGGCAAAATCCGAAAACGACCCGGCAGCTCTCCGCCAAGTTCTCCATCCAAGTTCAATTGGACATGCCCTGGAGAGATTACATCCATTGCATCCGTACGGAAATACACAACCTTTTTATCCTGCAAATGCTCGCCACGAAGGGCCAATCTAACCAAACGGACAAACTCTGCCAGGTTGCATTTTTTGACCGCAATAACATCTAACAGACCGTCATCGATTCGAGCGCCGGGAGCAAGCTTTTCAAAGCCGCCGACAGAATTCGTATTTGCAATCAGGAACAGCATGAACTCATCATGAATAACCTCCTGCCCATTGGCACGAATGATTAGTTCCTGAGGAGATAGGCTGACCATTTTTTCAATACCTTTTAAATAGTACGCAAGCTGCCCTATCATGGTCTTCAGCTTACTGGGAACTTCATAGGTCAGTTCGGTTAGACTGCCACCGCCTGCTATATTAATGAAATAACGATCATTGGCTTTACCGATATCAATCGGACGCGACTCTTGACGAAGGATCAAATCAACGGAATCTTCCCAATTCTTCGGGATCCCCATCGCACGTGCAAAATCATTGGTAGTCCCAAGTGGCAATACGCCAAGCGGGGGGAGATTAGGTTTCTCCGCCATACCATTGATAACCTCATTTAAAGTGCCATCCCCACCGGCTGCTATGATTAGATCATAACCGCGCTCTACTGCATCCGCAGCAGCTAACATAGCATCGCCTTCTCCGGTCGTTGCATGGCAGGAGGCTTCAATGCCACCCGTATCCAGCCGGTCCAAAATGTCGGCGAGCCGCTTCTTCATTTCTTCCCGTCCAGAAGTGGGATTATAAATCAATCTCGCAGTTTTCATTACCGGAACGCCACCTGTTTTTTATAATAGAATAACCTAATTGATTATACCTAATTCGGACCACTACAATCAATGTCAGAGGACATTTATCGTAAATATTCCATTATACAACAATTCACGACACCTTATTAGGCAAAAACAACTATATATATGTCTATGCAGCAAATCCCGTATTATCCACGGAAATGGGCACTATTTTTCATGATTAAGTGGGCTAAAAAGGAAGCTTTTTAACTCTTTTTTCGAATCTGTTCGAGGAGTGTCTCTACCTGTCTCTCAATCCAATGCGGAAGAAGCGGGTGCGGCAAAAGCGTCTGGCCAGAATACTTATAGGTTAACCCTTTAAGTCTGTTCGGAACCACATGTTTAGTGAAATAACCTTCACTCAAAAAAAGCGGCGCCACCAATACCTCGTGACCCTGCTCCTGCCAATACTCCACTTTGCTTCTTACACTGTCCGGATTCAGCAGACCGTAATCGGCCGCCGCTACGCCACTCACCTCACGTACACGTCCTGCCAGTGAAGAGATGCCCTGCTGCCAACGCTGGCGGAAGCCATCATAAATGCTGCCGTGACCTACCAACAGAATCGTCTCACGTTCAGGTTCCGTAGACAGCTTACGGAGCTTGTCCCAGATCATCACAGCGATGTCCGGGTCATCGTCGACAGGATAACCATAGTGAACCTTAGCCTTCACGTGGAACGGCTCTAAATCGGTCTCACGTTCAGGTGCAGGTTTAGCCCCTAGTGCATATTCTATTTCATCGACATGTGTGCTTCCCGAGGAAACGAACAATGGGATCACAATTATATCTGTGACCCCTGCATGTTCCAGTTCATTTATTCCATCTTGAATCAGACGGCCCTCTACCAGCTCTAAAAAAGAGACCACCACTGGCATCTCTTCATCTAGCGATAATTCGCTTACGGCCTCTTCCACAATCGACACCCAAACCTCGTCGCGGGAGCCGTGACTGATAATAAGTACGCCCGGTACCATAAATTAGCGTCCCAAACGTTCCAGCGTTAATTTATAACCATCATTTCCGTAGTTCAAGCAACGTTTTACACGGGAAATAGTAGCTGTACTTGCTCCTGTCTCTGCTTCGATCTGATTGTAGGTCGAACCTTTGCCAAGCATACGCGCTACTTCCAGTCGTTGCGACAGCGATTGAATCTCGTTCACGGTGCACAAGTCATCAAAGAAAACATAACATTCTTCCATATTCTTCAATGTTAAAATGGCTTCAAATAATTGGTCTATACTTTTATCATTTAACTTCTTAAGTTGCATCAATTTTTCATCCCCTAAAAGTTCTATCAGCATTAGTTTCTCTGATTAAGCTCCGTACAAAACTAGCTCCGGAAACATCAACCTAATGTCACTATCCTGCCTTTACTATATTGCACTGGAGCGCATTTTTCAAGCATTAACGATTTCACGCTGTAAAGAACGAAAATGATGGACAAACGTCCACCCCACGCGCACACCACTTATGTACCCCAATACAAGTATTTTTCTCTACATAAGAATTATCGCCTACACTATAGTACTACAAAAGCGCCGAAAATCAAGCTCGTACACGGTTTCTTCACTACTTTAACCTGTTTATAGGCATACGCCCTTTTCCGCTCCTATCCCTATTACCCGGGCATTCGTCTATACCGTATGTTCGCCCATGACATACAGTATAGCAGACCACTAACAAAGGAATGTGATATTATGCCTGATCATTACTATAATCATTCCCGCCGGAATCAGCGTTCACTGAGCGATTCGTATAATGCCTCTGCCTACCCCGGCCTCAGCTCATATGCGCCCTCAGCTCTCCCAGGTGAGACCGGAATCCTTCCTGCTTTAGGAGCAGAAGCTGCCACCGAAACTGCGCTAGCGCTCCCTGCAGCTGAAGCTGCAACAAAGGCAAGCGGCGGGCTTGCCGGACTGCTCAGCGGCTTAGGCGGCGGTGGCGGAATTGGTGGGAATATGGAGCAAATCAAAGGCATCATCGATCGAATGGGCGGCATTGACGGGATCGTAAACTCTATGGGTAAAGTACAAAAGGTGATGTCCGGCTTCCAGCAGATGGCTCCAATGGTTAAGCTGTTCATGGGTAGCTTCGGTAAAAACAAAGGCGCAGCAGGCGCACTAGCCGCCGAAGAGGATGCCGCCCTGTACAGTCCTAATCGCCGCAAAAAAAAGCGTTCCACCTCACCCCGTCGCAAATCTACTACAACTACTCGCCGGCGCTCTACTTCTTCTACCGGAAAACGTCGCCGCAAATAGCGGTGACGTTTTCTAGCTATGCACCAGAAAAACAGCAATTCTCGCGGGAAAGAGATTTGCTGTTGGCGCTTCTGCTCTATTTTTACTTAAACCAGCCACTCCGTCGAAACCATCGGAACATCCCAAAACCAACCACCAGCATAAACAGCAGCACACCAAAATAACCATATTCCCACTCTAGTTCAGGCATCTTCACAAAATTCATCCCGTAGATCCCGGCGATAAGCGTCAGCGGCATGAATACGGTCGTGATTACCGTTAGTGTTTTCATAATCGAATTCATCCGGTTGGAATTGAGTGAAATGTAGCTGTCACGCAAATCCGCGGTCATTTCTCGATCAGCCTCAATCATATCCGAGAGCTTTAGCAGATGGTCATAAATGTCGCCAAAATAAATCCGTTCCTCGCCGTTGCTCTGGACATGCTGTGAATTCACGATCCGGTACATCAAATCGCGCATTGGCACAATCGTCCGCCGCATTTTGAGGAGTCTTCCGCGCACGCCAAACACCTGGCTCATCAATTCCTCCACTGACTCACTGCTGCCGCTACTTTCCAGATCCGCAAGCTCGTCCTCTAAACTGTAGAGACATGGAAAATACTTGTCCACCAGCTTGTCCATCACCGTATATGCAGCTGCCATCGGCCCACCCGACCAGCCTTTTCGACTATGTATTTCGCTCTTCACCTGTTCCCACGCTTCATTCATCTCTGCTTTTTCCTGATGGTGATAGGAGACAAGAAAGTTCGAGCTTAAAAATAGGTCAACCTCCTCAGCATCCAACGTCCGCTCATTCAGCGCATGCAGCACAAAAAACTGCACATTCTCATAATGATCCAGCTTCGGCCGCTGCAACACATGCATACAGTCCTCTATCGCTAAGGGGTGAAAATGAAAATATTGATCCAGCAAAAGCGTCTCTTCTGGCGTAGGCGTAGCAAAATCTGCCCATATCCAAGCATAATCCTCCAACCGGATATTTTGCAGAGGGATCTCTGTCAGCACCTCACCTTTATGTGTGACAACAAGTGTACGTATCATAAATGTTCCTCCGCTTCATCTTCTTCCACGCCTCTATTGTACAGCAAGAAGACAAGTCTTCCAAAAAGCAAAAAACATAACCAGCAGCACCTCTTAAGCTAGACTAAGAAACATTTGGTGTTTCGTCGTTCGTTAATGCTCGATTCATCTGTGCTTGGTTGGTTGCGCAGGGGCGAGCTATCTTTATTCTCGCTGTCGGTATCGGGTTTATGAGTGAGATGAATTCGTGGCTATGAATTACTATCGCTATTTTTACTAATTAGTTGGTGAAAAAGTGCTCCTTTTGGGATGGTAAACAACCCTTCGATCGTAAGCAAGCTGGACTTGAATTCGCAAAAGGTTGAGTCCATCGCCTCGCGTTCATTTACCGTAAGTAACATATGTTTTACTTTGGGCTGGTAGTGATTTGTGGGATTGGGATGCAATCCTTGCATCGGAACTGTGAAGTTTCGGGCAGGAATTGTGAATATAGTGATGCTCATGGACGGCAGAAAAGCAGGGAGAAAGAGAATAGGGTTGGGTTGGGTTGGGTTGGGTTGGGTTGGGTTGGGTTGGGTTGGGTTGGGTTGGGTTAATTTGGCCAGGTTACGTTACGATGGATTGGGCTGAGTTAGTTTGTACTAGGTTACTTTGCGATGGACTGGATTAAGGTGCGCTGGGTTCCCTTGAAATGTGTTACGTGGGACTATGCTGAGTTAACTTTGGCTAGGTTACTTTGTGCAGGGCTGGACTTCGGTGCGCTGGATTCTGCTGAAATGAGGTAAGTTGGGCTGCGTTGAGTTAGTTGGATCTAGGTTACTTTACGATGGACTGGATTAAGGTGCACTGGGTTCCGTTGAAATGTGTTACGCGGGACTGGGCTGAGTTAGTTTGTACTAGGTTACTTTGCGATGGACTGGATTAAGGTGCACTGGGTTCCGTTGAAATGTGTTACGCGGGACTGAGCTGAGTTAATCTGGGCTAGGTTACTTTGCGCAGGGCTGGACTTCGGTGCGCTGGATTTTGCTGAAATAAGGTAATTTGGACTGGGCTGAGTTAGCTTGTGCAAGGTTACGTTACGATGGGCTGGATTAAGGTGCGTTGGGTTCCCTTGAAATGTGTTTAGTTGGGCTGGTCCACCTTCATACAAGTCAGGTGCCGTCATTCTAAGGCATTTATGCCTTTCTTTCTGCTTCTTCGACGAAGTGTCTCCAATTCTAGGGCAGTTATGCTCTTCTTTTTGTCACCACCCTCGAATTTCGTAAATTCAGCGGGATTTATACCGTACATTCCCCATCCATCGCCAAACTCCATCATTTCTACGGGATTTATACCGTACATTCCCCATCCATCGCCAAACTCCGCCATTTCTACGGGATTTATACCGTACATTCCCCCTCCAACTCCAGACTTCGTCATTTCTACGGGATTTATACCGTACATTCCCCATCCATCGCCAAACTCCGCCATTTCTACGGGATTTATACCGTACATTCCCCCTCCATCGCCAAACTCCATCATTTCTACGGGATTTATACCTTACATTCTCCCTCCAACGCCAAACTTCGCCACTTCTGCGGGATTTATACCGTACATTCCCCCTCCAACGCCAAACTCCGTCATTTCTACGGGATTTATACCGTACATTCCCCCTCCAACGCCAAACTCCGTTATTTCTGCGGGATTTATACCGTACATTCCCCCTCCATCGCCAAACTCCATCATTTCTGCGGGATTTATACCGTACATTCCCCCTCTATCGCCAAACTCCGCCATTTCTACGGGATTTATACCGTACATTCTCCCTCCAACGCCGATTTCCGCCATTTCTACGGGATTTATACCGTATATTCTTCACTCTCCTCATGTCCACACAACAAAAAAAGATGTCCGCAGCCCAATGGCTAACTGACATCTTTATTAAAGGGTGTTTAAAAAATGATTTTGAAAATCAGACCTGCTAATACCGCACTGATTGGAATCGTGATGAACCAAGTGACCACAATACGTCCGGCTACTCCCCATTTCACTGCAGAGAAACGTTTGGCAGAGCCAACCCCGAGGATCGCTGATGTGATCGCATGCGTTGAGCTTACTGGCAAATGCAGCAGCGTTGCTGAGAAAATAACAGATGCCGCGGAAATATCAGCCGCGAAACCGTTAATAGGTTCGATTTTGAAAATCTTTGTGCCCATAGTCTTAATAATCTTCCAACCGCCAATGGAGGTACCGAGCGCCATAGCCGTAGCTGCAGCTATCTTAACCCACAAAGGGATAACATCCATAGTTTCTTGACGTCCTGAGGTAACGAGTGCAAAAGTAATGATCCCCATCGCTTTTTGCGCATCATTTGTACCATGTGTGAACGACTGTAACGCTGCCGTAAGGACTTGCATAGAGCGGAAGCCCTTGTTGACCGTATGTGGACTACGCTTAGCAAAGATCCACTTCAGGATGGTCATGATTATATAACCGATAACAAACGCAATGATTGGGGAGAAAATCAGTCCTTCGACAATTTCCACAAACCCGCCCCAATTGATGTGTGCTGAGCCTGCCCCCACGTATACTGCACCCGCTAAAGCGCCGATCAGTGCATGAGACGATGAGGATGGAATCCCGAGCCACCAAGTAATCAAATTCCAAATAATCGAAGCAATCAGCGTGGCTATTATGATATCCAACCCATTTTCAAGCAAGGTCGGGTCGGTGATACTTCCGCCGATTTTTTTGGCCACACCTGTAAACATCAAGGCCCCAACAAAGTTCATCAGTGCTGCCATAATAATTGCTGTTCGCGGTTTTAAGGCACGTGTTGAGACAGAGGTAGCAATTGCGTTGGCCGTATCATGGAATCCATTGATAAAGTCAAACGCAAGCGCGAGAAATATAACAATTCCAAGAATCCATATAGATGTTTCCATATTCTAGTACCCCTTATGAGTTGCGCATGATGATCGATTCCAACATGTTGGCTACATCTTCACATTTGTCTGTAGTGGTCTCGAGCCGCTCATACAGTTCCTTGCGTTTAATCAGCTCAATCGGGTCTTTTACAGTTTCGAACAGGACCTTAGTACAAATACGCAGCACTTCGTCCCCTTGATTCTCAAGGTCATTCAGACGGATTGTATATTCACGGATCGCCAACAATTTCTTCTGGGAGAGCAAATGAACCGCTTTTTGGATTTCATAAGCACACTGACGAAGGATTTCGGCGAATTGTACAATGTATTCATCCGGGTCAAGAAGGTTGTACATATAGAAACGTGAGGCGGATGCCTCCAGACCATCGATGACATCATCCATGCTTGTGATCAAGTCCATAATGTCGTCACGTTCAAGCGGCGTAATAAACGTCTTGTTCAATTCTTTGATGACGGTGTGCGTGTAAGTATCACATTGGGATTCGTACTTTTTCATCTCTGCAGCGAAATTATCGACATTATTCCGGAGATCAGTGATATTCTGAGCAAAATAATCTGCAGCTTGGACAATAGTATCGGCCATATTTTCCAGCGTCTCAAAGAATATGTCCTTTTTTCTCAACTTCATTGTTTTAAACCCCTTTACATAAAATTACCGTGAATACAGAGCCATTCATATGTAAAAAGCATGAAAATGAATGACAACCCTTGTTATCTTATCATATCCGTACAAGGTATAGAAGCTATAGAAATGAACTTTTTTACACTCTATTAACACATACCCATTATTCCGAACACAAATCTGTATAACACTGGATATTCCGACTTTCTTATGTTGTACCATCCGCCCCGCCATATACCACATGACTGCTAAATGAAGGCGCATTAGGGACCACCAAAATATGGGTAATTCCTGGATACATCAGCTCTTCTTTTCCATCCCTCACAAAGCGGATCACATCCCCTGGTTCACGCGACCATCTGCCTTGGGTGACCTGTCCCCGCTGAAAAAGCAACGCTTCCCCGCCAAGCTCCACATCAATCTGAAGTCTTCCGACATCATCAAGCACTTTATGATCCGCTCCTATAACCATAACATTGGCCGCTTCCACTGGATTATCGTTATTTAGATCCAAATGAGGTTTGTCATTCACATAACGCTGATAGGTCTGACGTTTAGGATCATATTTATAGTCAACTTTATAACTTTTGAGCAGATAGTTTATGCTAAATTCAGCGGCTTTCTCTCCGTCCGCCGGTATGTAATCTGGATTATTAAAAAGATACCCGGGCACCTTCACACTTTGCGCAAACCCAAGCTTCTCGGCACCTTCCCGCAGTTTGGCTGCGTTGCTGTACAGGTTATGTGGTGCTTTTCGCGCTTTATCCCGCCAAAAATAAGCTCCGGCACGGCCGATCTCGTCCATATCTTCTTTTTTCTCTTTTTGCAAAATGGCATAAGCCGCCGGACTCCCTCCGGCATGCACCGTCACACCACCATAGCTCTCGCCAATATCAAGCAGATAGGGGCGAATGCTGCGAATCGGTCCGATTTTCACAACACCTGTATGGCTCTGAAAAATACCAATCAAACGCGTAATGCCACCTTCGGCAAGAATCTCATACAAAATATCTGCTTCACTAACCCCCGATTGCGGCCGGGCGGCAGGAGCATTATTTATCATTACGGCCAAGGGACGTGGAAGACTGTCTTCAGAAACTGGAAGACCTGTTAATCCGGATACGAGCTCAGCAGCGGGATCAATAGTAGGTGAGGGTTGAATCGTTTCGATAGGCGTGGGCTCTGCGGTAGGCTGCTGTGTCGGGGTGATCTCATTATTTGCACTCTGTGTTCCGCAAGCGGAGAGCAATAGGGTGGTCAATACAATGGCAGATAACAGACGGGAAGAAGAGCAATTTACTTTCATAAGCTTGTAGTTCCTCCTAAACGTTTTATGAAACTCACTGATTCCTTCCATTTAATCACAGTCAGTCCCATTTGTCTTGATTACCTACTCCCTTTTTCATAGCAAGCATAAGGAAATTTTATAACATGGAATAGATAAATTCTTATATTAAAAAAAGGGTACAGCCATTGCGGCTGCACCCTGCAGGTTTCTTATTCATTCAGTTAGTCTAGCTTCCAGCAATTCAGACTTAATGTCCCATACTGATAAGCCTGAAAAATCCGCTCTGCCTTCCTGCTGCCATCCGCTGTTCCCATCACGTAAAAGAGAGGTGCAAAATGCTCTCTTCCATAAGAAGGAACCGCATCGCGTACATTTGGAGCCTTTTTCTCATACGCAAAAAGTGAAGGCAAATCCCAGGATTCTAGTCCCTTGGCAATCCAGGCATCGAATTCAAGTGCCCAATCCTCAGGCTGCTCACTTTCACTTAGCATCCGCAAATTGTGAACAAGTCCACCGCTTCCAATCAGCAGTATGCCTTCGTCACGAAGCGGTGCTAACATCCGCCCGATATTGTACTGCTCCTTGGGAGAGCGCAGGGAATCGACGGATAAAGCAACTACCGGAATGTCGGCGTTCGGGAACATTTTTTTCAGTATCACCCAGACTCCATGATCGAGTCCTCGCCCCAGAACGGGCTGATGTGATAGATTGTTATCCTTGAAGAGCTCAGAAATCCGTCTTGTTAGGGCCGGATCGCCCGGGGCCGGATAGGTCAGCGTGTAAACTTCTTCAGGGAATCCGTAGAAGTCATGCTGTGTCTCGTGCAGTTCATCAACGGTAAGTAGCTGTTCAGGGCTATCCCAATGCGCTGAGAAAACTACTATACCGCGTGGCACTTCAAGTTCTTGACCAAGCCGCTCCAGAAAACGGGTATACTCGTTATCCTCCAGTGCGAGGAGCGGAGAACCGTGCGCAATAAAAAATGACGGTAATTTCATAGGATGCCAACCTCCATAACCCAGTATATGGTGTGCATCTTTATTTTACCGCTTATTGCAAGTTAATGCGAATAAAAACCTTCTCCTAAATCATCCAATTCTGCCACTCTGTCTGCAGATGCTCTTGTTCATTCATCCATTCTATAGTCCGCTTAAGCAGCTGCTGCTGTGCCGGTCCAGAAGAAAAGGTGTGATCCCCTTGAAAAATGATCTCTTTATCGCAACGTCCTTCGGGACGTGTCCAGAACAGCTTCTGGTAAAGAAAAGCGTAATCCACCGGAATGACATCATCAGAGGTGCCATGAATGACGAGTACATCGCCGCTAAATTTGCTCGCTTCTTGGAAGGGCTGAAAAGCCGCCAAAGAATTAAAATATACCGGCGTAAACGAGTAGCCCACATAATCGGCTGATCCATTCTTCACAGCACGATCATAAGCCTCCCGCCCTACAATTTTCACAATATCATTGAAAGGATAACCCACAGAGGCCCATAACACGAGATTCTTCACGCGGCGATCGCGAATACTTGTCAGCAGCGCCACCGCGCCACCGAGGCTATGGCCAATCAGCGTCACCCGCTGTGGGTCCACATCAGCAGAGCTAATTCCGTAATCCAGCACTGCTCTAGTCTGAGCGATCATCGATTCCATGTCTTCACCGCCATAATTCCCGCTGCTCTCGCCGCAGCCCGCATAATCAAAACGAATAACCATATATCCCTCTTGTGCCAGCTCACGAGCCGCCTTCACAAAAATCCGGTCTACACCAATCCGATTCCCCACAAATCCGTGGCAGATCACGGCTAATGGCAGTCTATCCTTGCAACGCGAAGAGGTTCCCTTCTCTTTGTTCGGGTAATGTATGCTCGCCGTCAATTCTTCTCCGTTATGCCGGATTACAATATTCCGTTCCATTGCCGCATCCTCCTATAATTATATTTATAATTTAATTTATTTTAATTTATTAGAATTCCGATTAACTTAGTATGAATTATAATCTAATTATAAAGATTTCGTTCATATTGTCAACAGCAAGGGAACAATTCTTAATAAACGCACGGAGTATTGGGCATTAGAGTCTGCACGACAAACAGGGCGTCCTGTAGATATGAACATGACTCTGGGGCGCCCACCTCGAGTCGATTGGAACCGCCAATCGTGCGGGATTCAGCAGCTCTATCGGATTCAGTAGCTCTATCGGACTCACCTGCTCCTTCAAACACAGTAGCTTCATCGGATTCAGCAGCTCCTTCGGACTAAATAGCTTCATTGGACTCAGCGGCTCCTTCGGACTCGACGGCTCCTTCGGCTCAGCAGCTCCAGCGGACTCAGAAGACCCTATTCGCAGATTTAGCACACTTTTTGAATTCTATCGGACCCCATAGTCGCTATCACCCTGTAAAACAGCAAATACGAGCTTCTTTTCGAGCAATAGCGTCACTGGAGTCCGAAACTGTGCTGAAAAGGCGATAATTTGGCAAATAACGTCATCTGAGTCCGAAAGATGGTGGATGCTACGACAACCGGGGGTCTGGGGTTCGGGGGTGCTTGAGGTTTGGGTTTGGGTTTGGGTTTGGGTTTGGGTTTGGGTTTGGGTTTGAGAACCCCACCAAAAAACACAGAGCAGCGATCCCCAGTATCGGAGGATCGCTGCTCTGTTGTTTTTTCGAGATGAATGGCCAGGGTTGTTAATCAATCGTAGCTGTCGTTAAACATCTCATGGGTTTCATGGCTGCCTTCCCAATCCTTAAGCAAGCCCTCGGGAGCATCTTCCGCGGAATCCCACATGCTGAATCCATCGGAGCCGCCCCAATCCCCCATTGAATTATTGGGCGTAGGCTCGAAACCGTTGCCCATGGATCTTCCCTGTTCTTTCTTGTTCTCATGTTCCATAAAGCTCCCAACCTTTCCCAATGCTATATTGATCAAGCAACAACATTATCAGTGTTCACTCTTCTAAAAGGATTATGCATATCGCCATAGAAATGGTTGTCCTTGCGTAGACCTGTCATGCAAACGTATACTCTAGGTTAAAGACTATACCGATTAACAACACTGGAGGTTTACATCCAAATTATGAAAGTGAAAGATATGATTAAGGAAAATAACGCCCTGCGTGAGCAGTTGACGCCCTTCAATCGCTCCTATTTAGAAGATATGATCCTTGCAATGCGGGCCAGTCGAATTGACACCCTGCGCGGAGAAGAACTTTTGCTGGATGCGGCCAAGCTGCTGTTGAAGGAACAACGTAAAGGGAAAAATGCCAAGCAAGTATTCGGCGAGAATCCGCACGATTATTTTAAAGAAATCATAGACAGTGTTCCCGGGCGCCCGGTGCGCAGTAAATGGAACTATTACTTGATGATTCCCTGCGCAGCTCTGACCTGTCTTTTTGGGATATTAGCAATCGGTGGACTCTTCTTCCAATGGACTGACGATTCACCTGGAATGTTCGGACAGATCAGCCTTTTCACCCTGCTCGCTGTGGGAGTAGGCTCCATTATCTTAATTGAACTGATTATGAAATGGATGTCTTCCTTGTCGGAAAGCGATGCACCCAGTGCCAAGCCTTTTGATATAAAAAGCCTTGGAATCTATATTGGCATCGCAGTAGCTGCTGTATTTATCGGCATGTTCCTCGATCGGTTATTTCCGGTCATTACAATATCCCCGTGGGTAAGCTTAATTCTGTGCATCATTGGGGGGTTGGGACTTAAGTTTATATTTTTTAAAAAATAAATATCTAGGCTGAAAACTTTATTCCATCCGATAGATAGGGGGAAACTTCCATGATTAAGAAACATTATATTCTCTACTCCGTTCTAGCTATAGCCTTAGGGCTAGGCATAGTGCCCAGTGCTATTCACGCCGAAGGTGCTACCAGCCCTCCTGGGGAAGGCGCTAAGGCAATTCCTCAAGCAGCTAGCAATAATCATGCAGAGGCTGTCTATAAAGCTGCATTACCGCTGTTATCTACCTCTGACAAGTTACCCGAAGCCATAAAGTATTTGAACTCCAATATGTATGCAGTAGGGTCGTATCGTGCAACAATGATGACCCTAAAGCTTGAGAATCTGCATAAAGCTGCGCTGCAAGCCTGGGAAAGTAAATTCAGTACCAATGCTGTCCAGCGGAAGCTCACCGCCATTTATAAAGCAGGCGCCAGCATGTCGTCTCTTGCCGCTATTACTGATGATCTCCAGCTGCGTACACTGCTGAAAAGTGCCAGCGAAAACGGATATAAGCTGGAGACAGCAGAGGGTACTTTTTTCCCGGTGATCGATTATGGGGCTTACCGCAAGTACAAGCTATACGTTACCAATGATATCAGCGCTTATATTACCATTATGGCAACCGAATCGGACCTGCCCTCTTCCAAGGACAACGGGCTAGTTATCGCCTGGACTGAGGTTGCAGCCAGAGCTTTATCTCAAGAGCAATTCATTCAAAATCATCCGAAGTCAAACCGAATTTCTGCTGTAAAAGCCTTGTACACTATGTATGTGAATAATACGTTTTACGGCCAGAATAACACTCCTCTCTTCCATTATGACAATCTGGAAATGGATTTGGAGGCGCAAAAGGCTTACTCCAGTATTCTGACCAAAAATAATGACAGCAGCCCATTTCTACAAAAGCTGGATAGCTTCATGAAATTAATGAAAGACAATAGCTACAAATTGACCGATGAGGTCGAGCAGTATCGTAAAACTTCGTTACCTCTCTAATAAAGAAATCACAAAAGCCCATCCCTGAAATGAATAGGGACGGGCTTTTTTATATTCGTTAACGAGATTATTAAGTGGATGCGAGCATTAAATAAGGATGTTAAAGAGATTAGAATCCTTATTGATCTCTACATAATCGACGCCCTTCTGCTGCATCCGTTCGATGAGAGGTTCGTAGGCATCCGTTGACAATAATTCAATGCCAACAAGCGCGGGACCATTTTCTTTATCATGCTTCTTAATATACTCGAAACGGGTAATGTCATCGTGAGGTCCAAGGATTTCACCCAAGAACTCACGCAGCGCGCCTGCCCGTTGCGGGAAGTTCACCATGAAATAGTGTTTTAAGCCTTCGTAAATCAATGAACGCTCCTTGATCTCCTGCATCCGGTCAATATCGTTGTTCCCGCCGCTTATGATACAGACAACTGTTTTGCCGCGGATTTGATCACGATATTGATCAAGCGCTGCGATAGGCAGCGAACCTGCTGGCTCAACCACTATGGCATTCTCGTTATATAATTCCAAAATCGTGGTACAAGCTTTGCCTTCAGGCACCATCACGATGTCATCCAGATGACGGGAGCAAATATCATATGTCAGGCCGCCAACACGTTTTACAGCCGCTCCGTCCACGAACTTATTAATTTCCTTTAGAGTCACCACTTCTCCAAGCTTGATCGCTTCCGTCATAGAAGCTGCTCCGAGTGGCTCCACACCAATCAACTTGGTAGAAGGACTAACTGTCTTCACATAGGTGGCTATACCCGCTGCTAGGCCGCCTCCACCAATGGTTACGAACATAAAATCTGCCGGGTTGTCCAGACTCTCCATCACTTCCATTGCAATGGTGCCGTTGCCCGCAATGATTCGTGGCTCATCAAAGGGATGGATCAACGTCATCCCATGATCTATACAAGCTTGCAGTGCTTCATCATAAGCGTCATCAAAGGTATCGCCCTTCAGAATGACTTCAACAAACTCACCGCCAAACCGCCGCACCTGCTTAACCTTCTGGTTAGGCGTAGTGCTTGGCATATAGACCTTGCCTTTAATTCCAAGCGCCTTACAGGAATAGGCTACGCCTTGTGCATGGTTGCCCGCACTCGCACAGACAATCCCTTTTGCTCTATCTTCTGCTGACAAACTACGAATCATATTATAAGCTCCGCGGATTTTGAAAGAACGTACAATCTGCAAATCCTCGCGCTTCAAATACACATCACAATCATACTTGGCTGACAGCACAGCATCACGTTGTAGAGGTGTCCGGATTATGACTTCACGCAGTACGTGATGAGCCCGCACAATATCTTCCATTCCTACGATTCGGTCTTCCTCTTCTCTCATAACCCTCTCGCCTCACTATCTATCTGTTATTCTACTTCTTGTAACATACTCTCCCGAGGACATTTTTTCAAGCATCCTAATCAGTGATAAAGAAAAAGAGACTAAAGGAACCCTATAGTCTCTTACTAATATTTGCTATCCCTACGCTATGAAACCTACTAGTCCTGTTGCTTCAGCATCCACTTCACCAGGTCTGGTAAGCTTGTCCACAAACGTGAATGTACAATAACATATTCGATAGCCTCGTTAGCGTCACCCACGCCTACAAAATCAGGCAGGTTATGCGGCAATCTTTTGATACCTAACAGATAATCCGGCACATGCTTGTTCACATTCTTCGCCACGCGGTAGAGCATTTTGAGCTGGGAAGTAATTCCGTTCTTCTTATATTCTAAAACCATACGGTCATATGCTACTGTTGCTGCTGCATCCTTGCCGAACTTCTCCAGTACCTTCTCGGTCTTCTTAAGCTTATTAGTGTAAAGGTACGTTGCCGTTAGAAGGTAACGCGCACCTGTGTTATCTTCTGGGTTCAATTCTAGAATGTGCTCCAACGTCTTTTGTGCTTCTTCTGCATTTCCGCTAAACCAGCAGGAGTCAGCGTAGCTTTTGCAGATTCGAATGTAAGAACGTGTCTCGTAAAGACCCCAGAAATGTCCTTTGTTCTCAGTGAAAAAGGCTTCTCCAAGCTCACGCGCACCCGCTTCCATCCCTGCTTTCAGATAAGCACGGGCATCTGCTTCATTCTCGGCTTCCTCAGCCAAAATGAGATAGGCGTCCGGACTGTCCGGATAAACTTCCAATGCCGCTTCTGCTAGCTGGATCCGACGATTGGATGCTTTAGTTTCCATTGCTTTTTGCAGCAAAGCCTGTTCCTGATCCTTCGGAGTACCTGAAACGTTGAGCAAAAGTAATTCTTCCTCTGCCCCGCCCATGCCGTACTGTTCGACATAATTAAGCATCTCTTTAACTTTTCTGGAGATGGTAGGTGCAGTAACCTCATGTTTGATCGCTAGATCAGCTTGAGTTTGAAGGAAACCATATTCCTCAGACAAGATAAATTCGATAGCCGCGCAGAAGGAGCCCATTTTCTTCACTGCAGGCTTGATGTGACGGGAATAACCATTCCATAGAACCAGACCTTCCCAGATTAGCTCCCGGTCATAGCTGTCTCTCATGGTCTCAATAAGGTGCATAGCCAATTGTTCATGTGCTGGATGCTCCCATTTCAGATCACGTGACACCTTTTTTTTGAGCGTGGTTAGGGTAAGTTTAGCTTCAGAAATGGCTGCCGCTTCTGGTTTCTCGGCCACAGCCACAGTAGCAGCGGATTCTTCCGTTGTTACCAGTCGCATGATGGATTCCACTGCAGAAGTTTCTTTCCCTAGGCAGCATTTCTTATATTTTTTCCCGCTTCCGCAAGGACACATATCATTTCTTCCAATCTTACTCAAAACGAATTCCCCCTTAAATCTGTGAGTAGCCATTCGCCATAAGCGTATCGCTAGTATGCACTATAAGTATCAACATTTTCAGGCACGAGGCATCCTTTATAAGGTTACTGCACAAAGTCTGAAGGACTCCGATTTAAAAGGGCCTTCCCATGATCGGAAAGGCCCTTATCTGTATATATCCGCACATTTTCCCCCGTACGTGTAGTATTATAGCACTTCTTCTATCACTTGTCAGTCCTTTTTTAGGACTTAAAGCGCAAAAAATTGCTAGATACAGTGCTTTATCCTTATACCAGAGCCTTCATAGCGATGTCGCTGCGATTCTGTTTCCCGGAAAAAGAGATTCCTTCAGCCCTAGCATAGGCTGCTGAACGAGCTTCGGCAATCGTAGCACCCAGGCCTACCACGCCTAAGACCCGTCCGCCGTCCGTTACCCAGCTGCCATCTGCCCCCCGTGCTGTACCGGCATGAAAGATCAGCCCTCCTTGGCTGTCCTCAAGCCCTTCGATCGGCACTCCCTTAGGATAAGAGCCTGGATATCCTCCAGAAGCGAGAACCACGCACACCGCTGCTTCGTCGCTCCATTCAATGTCGATATCCGCAAGTTTACCCTCGGTTACTGCCAAAAAGATTTCTAACAAGTCGCTCTTCAATCTAGGCAGCACGACCTGTGTCTCCGGATCCCCAAACCGGGCATTAAATTCAATGGTCTTTGGTTTACCTTCTGGAGAAATCATCAGCCCTGCGAACAAAACGCCGCTAAATGAACGGCCTTCAGCTACCATAGCCTTAGCTGTTGGCTTAATGATGGTCTCAATCGCTTCTTGGATAATCGCCTCGTCGATATGCGGCAGAGGCGAATAGGTGCCCATTCCACCGGTATTAGGACCTTTATCTCCATCGTAAGCAGGCTTATGATCCTGAGCGGCAGCCATCGGACGAACTGTCTCTCCATCAACAAAAGCCAAAATCGACATTTCTTGACCCGCTAGGAACTCTTCAATGACAACCTGAGCGCCAGCTTCACCAAACACTTTGGTTACCATAATATCAGCTAGTGCCTGCTCTGCCTCTTCCCGTGAATAGGCAACGGTCACGCCTTTTCCTGCGGCAAGCCCATCTGCCTTGATTACGATCGGCAGCGGTTGCTCGCGTAAGTAAGCCAGTGCAGCTTCATAGCCATCAAATTTTTCATAGGCTGCTGTCGGAATATTATATTTGTGCAAAAGATCCTTCATAAAGGTTTTGCTGCCTTCGATCTCAGCTGCATTCTTACGTGGACCAAACACAGGAATAGCCTGTGCTTCAAAAGCATCCACAATGCCCCCTGCTAACGGATCATCCGGTCCGATTACAACAAGACCTACTTCCTTCTCTTTTGCAAAAGCCGTCAGACGGTCGAACTCAAACACACCGATAGGCACACATTCTGCTAGCTGCGCGATCCCGGCGTTGCCGGGTGCGCAATAGATTTTACCAACCTTGGGACTTTGGGACAGGCTCCAAATAATCGCATGCTCCCGGCCGCCGCCGCCAACCACTAAAATATCCATTAGAATAAAATCCTCCCAGCGTTCTAGTGTTTGAAATGACGGACGCCTGTGAAGACCATAGCAATTCCATACTCATTCGCGACCTTGATCGATTCTTCGTCTTTAATGGAGCCGCCTGGCTGAATAACTGCGGTAATGCCTGCTTTGGCTGCCATTTCAAGCGTATCTCCCATTGGGAAGAAGGCGTCAGAGGCAAGGACTGATCCTTTGGACTTCTCGCCAGCTTGTTCAATCGCAATTTTAGCTGCGCCAACGCGGTTCATTTGCCCTGCACCTACGCCAACTGTCATATCATCAGCAGCTAATACAATCGCATTAGATTTCACATGCTTAACTACCTTCCAGCCGAACAACAGCTGTTTCAATTCTTCTTCGGTTGGCTTACGGTCCGTAACAACTTGTAGATCATCCGGGTTCACAGAATGCACATCGCTCTCCTGTACAACCATTCCTCCATCAATAGAGGTAACTACGAAGCTGCTCTTACGCGCACTAGCCGTGCTGAGATTGCCGATTTTGAGCAGACGCAGGTTCTTTTTCTTCGTAAGGATTTCCAGTGCTTCTTCCGTAAAGCCTGGCGCCAATACGATTTCGAGGAAAATCTCTTTCAGCAGATTAGCAGTGTCCGCGTCGATAATCCGGTTAGCGGCTACAATTCCGCCAAAGATAGAGGTTGGGTCTGCATTGTAAGCTTTTTGATAAGCTTCGTATACACTTTCACCGACACCTACACCACAAGGATTCATATGTTTAATGGCTACGACAGCAGGTTCTTCAAATTCTTTCACGATTTGCAGCGCTGCGTTAGCATCGTTGATATTGTTGTAGGATAATTCTTTGCCATGCAATTGCTCAGCTGCTGTAAGAGTATCCCCCGCAGCCAAAGGCTTGCGATAGAATGCCGCTTTTTGATGCGGATTCTCGCCGTAGCGCAGATCCTGAATTTTCTCATAAGTCACGGTGTAGCGCTCAGGAAGCGGTTCGCCAGTAACATTAGCCAAATAATCGGAAATTAAGGCATCGTAAGCCGCCGTATGGCGGAACACTTTTGCCGCAAGACGTTTGCGTGTTTCCAGCGTTGTATCTCCATCTGCGCGAACCTCTTCAAGCACTGTAGCATAGTCGTTAGCATCTACCACTACACTTACAAAAGCATGGTTCTTCGCCGCAGAACGCAGCATCGTCGGTCCGCCGATATCGATATTCTCGATGGCTTCTTCATACGATACATCCGGTTTAGCAATGGTTTCCGCGAACGGATACAGATTTACTACTACCAGATCAATGTAGTCCAGACCAAGCTCTTTCATTTGACGCGTGTGTTCCTCATTGTCACGAACCGCTAGCAATCCGCTGTGTACAGCCGGGTGCAAGGTTTTGACACGTCCATCCATGATTTCCGGGAATCCTGTAACATCGGAAATACCGATGACTGGAACACCTTCCTTAGCCAAAAGCGTGCTTGTTCCACCTGTGGAAATAATCTCTACGCCTAATGCAGACAACTCGCGGCAAAAATCCACGATACCTTGTTTATCCGATACGCTAACTAGCGCTCTTTTGATACTCACTTTGAATAGTCCTCCTTCGGGTTGTACGTGCGATTTAATGTGATGACATCTAAAAGCTTGGGAAACTATAAGAAAGAATCTGACTCTATTACCTACTACACGACACATAATGCCGCTTATGCAATATTTCCCGAGAAATACCCTGAAATCTCTCCGCCTGTCACCAAATGTCGATCCAAAACTTTGAATGACTACAGTGTGGCTTACTTTTCGCGGATAATCGTCTTTCTTCCACTCAGTTCCACTTTCCCGCTGGCAAAAGCGCCAACCACTTCAGGATATAACTCATACTCAACCTTATGAATCCGTTCCGCCAATGAATCCGCCGTGTCGTTATCCAACACAACTACGCTACGCTGAGCAATAACTGGCCCGGTATCCATACCTCCATCGACAAAATGCACAGTGACACCCGTCAGCTTCACGCCATAATTCAGCGCTTGTCCGATCGCATCCTTTCCAGCAAAAGCAGGCAGCAGCGATGGGTGAATGTTAATAATCCGACCCGCATACGGCGTTAAAAGCACTGGTGTAATGAGGCGCATATACCCTGCCAGCACAACCAGCCCGATATCCCGCCGCTGAAGCTCTGCTACAATCTCTGCTTCGTAGAGCTCACGGCTGGCGAAGTCTTTTGGCCGCAGCAGGAGGGCGGGAATTCCCGCATCCTCCGCACGTTGTGCTACAGGCGCTTCCGGCTTGTCCGAGACAAGCAATTCAATCCTGCCGTCTCCAAGCAAACCTGCTTTCTGTGCCTCGATCAGTGCTGCAAAATTGCTGCCCTGCCCCGAAGCAAAAACAGCGATTCGACTTGATTGCATCACACTTCAGCTCCAGTAAAGGTTACTTTGCGTTCCCCTTCTGTTACTTTCCCAATGATATACGCCTCTTCTCCGCTAGCCTTAAGCAGTTCAAGAGCGCGTTCTCCATCAGCAGCGCTAACTACGAGAACAAGACCAATTCCCATATTAAAAGTAGTGAACATATCACGGTTGCTTACGTTTCCTTTGTCCTGCATCAACCCGAAGATTGGCAGAATCGGCCATGATCCGTAATTGATCTCCACGTCTACATTATCAGGCAATACGCGTGGGATATTCTCGATGAATCCGCCACCCGTAATGTGAGCCATACCTTTTACCGGAAGCTGCTCCAGCAGTGCCAGCAAAGGCTTCACATAAATCTTAGTTGGTGCAAGGAGTACATCCGCCAGCGGAGCGCCAAGCTCAGGAAGCACGTCATTCAGACCATAACCCTCTTGCTCAAGCAAAAGCTTACGCACCAGCGAGAAGCCATTGCTGTGCACACCACTGGAAGCCAGACCAATCACTGTGTCTCCAGCAGCGATGTTAGCGCCTGTTACCAGCTTCGCTTTGTCAGCTACGCCCACTGTGAATCCAGCGATATCATATTCACCTGCTGAATACATACCCGGCATCTCAGCCGTTTCGCCGCCAATCAGTGCACAACCCGCTTGGTGACAGCCTTCAGCGATTCCAGCTACGATAGCCTCGATTTTCTCTGGCACCACTTTGTCGCAAGCCAGATAGTCGAGGAAAAAGAGTGGCTCTGCGCCTTGCACTACAATATCGTTCACGCACATAGCTACAGCGTCGATGCCAATCGTGTCATGGCGATCCGCCGCGAATGCGATTTTGAGCTTTGTGCCTACACCATCAGTTCCCGATACAAGCACTGGCTCTTCATATTTATCTTTATTGAGGCCAAACAGTGCTCCGAACCCACCAAGATCCGTCATTACTTCTGGACGGTAAGTACGTTTTACGTGCTTTTTCATGCGTTCTACCGCTTCATTACCAGCCGCAATATCCACTCCGGCGTTTTTATAAGCTTCCGACACTATTGGACACCTCATCTTTTAATAGTTTAGAGCGCGTTTGGGCGCATTCGGCTTTTGGGTGGTTGTAGGGGAGTTACTGCGAGGAATGTTTGGACTTCCGATCGCTGTTATGCTCGAATTCCTTTGAATTTTTTACCGCTGAGCGGTAGAAATTCGAGCATAAAGGCGAACGCTAACGCTTCTACAGTTCCAAACTTCCTCTCCATAACTCCCTCCAACCACCGGTTTGTCCCTACTGCAAGCCGCAGTGCGCGCCTTGCATACGGACCTCAAGACCTCGGTGCATGAGCTGCGCCATACACCTCCTTAAGCGAGACAAGCGGCCCTCGTATTTGCGAAGCAAACAGAGGGAAGCTTGGCGAGCCAGTCCCGGCGGCGGATGCAGCCGGGGGGCGGAGCGTCGTAAAGCGTGTCCCGTCCGTGCGCAGCACACAGGGACAAAGCGAGCACTCGTACCCAAGTCTTCTTAGCAAGTTATAACCCAACTCCTACCGCCGAGCTTTCGGGTGGCCGGAGGGCAGAGCCCTTCGGAATCCCCCTTTGAAAGGGGGACTTAGGGGGATGTCAACACGAGCAGCCATCTTTCTCTGCCCCGCCAAAATCAACCTGCGTCGGGTAATCATTATCAAAGCAAGAAAGACAAAGTCCGCCTTTATAGTCATCTTTGTTGTGTCCACCAATGGAAGAGATTAAGCCTTCCGGCGACAAAAATGCCAAGGAATCGGCGTTGATCTCTTCGCACATTTCCTCAATGGTCTTGTAGGACGCGATGAGGTCGCGGCGGTCTGGTGTATCAATGCCGTAGAAGCAAGGATTCTTGAACGGTGGCGAAGTAATCCGCACATGCACTTCAACAGCTCCCGCTTCCCGAAGCAGATTGACGATTCGGCGTGAGGTCGTGCCACGAACGATAGAATCATCGATCATAACGACACGTTTGCCATCAACTACACTGCGCACGGCGCTCAGCTTCATCTTCACACCTTGCTCACGCAGTTCTTGGCTCGGCTGGATGAAGGTCCGTCCAGTGTACTTATTCTTAATGAGCCCAAGCTCATAAGGAATTCCCGTTTGCTCGGCATACCCGATGGCTGCTGAAATACTGGAATCCGGCACACCGGTTACGAGATCAGCATCGACAAAAGCTTCCAGTGCCATGCGGCTACCCATCCGCTTACGGGCGGAGTGCAGGTTAGAGCCGTTCATATCACTGTCTGGGCGGGAGAAGTAAATATACTCCATCGCGCACAGCGCTTTACGTTTGGGTTCGGTAAAACGGTCCTCTAAGAGGCCGTTTTTGTCGAGGACTAGCAGTTCGCCCGGCTCAATATCTCGAACCAGCTGTGCCCCAATGACCTCTAATGCGCAGGACTCGGAAGCAAAAATATAAGCTTCACCAATCCGTCCCATCACTAGCGGACGCAAACCATGAGAATCCGAAGCGACAATCAGCTTGTCATTTGTCATAAGCAGAAAAGCAAACCCGCCAACGAGCTGCTGCAGCGCATCTTTTGCCGCTTCAACAAAATCCTTTGGCGAACGGGCAATCAGATGCGCCAGCACTTCTGTATCACTCGTAGTTTGAAAGATCGACCCGCTTTGCTCCAGCTGTTTGCGGATCAACGGTTCATTTACTATGTTGCCGTTCGTAGCAATCGCCAAATCGCCGTCACGATATTTAAATACCAGCGGCTGCGCATTGGTTAAGCGGCTGTCTCCACTAGTGGAATAACGTACATGCCCAATGGACATGTCTCCAACCAATGAGGCAATTTTGTCCTTGTCGAATACTTCTTTTACTAACCCCATCCCGCGGTGATAGTTGAAATCGCGACCGTCTGCTACGCAGATTCCCGCACTTTCTTCTCCACGGTGTTGTAAGGCGTGTAAGCCGTAATAAGACATGGACGCCGCTTCCGGGTGTCCGAAGACCCCGAAAACGCCGCATTCTTCTTTTAATGTGTCAAAAATATCTCCCGAGCCCGTTCCTTCATTGTAAAAGTCACCAGTCCACAGGATTGGAGTCTCCTGCTCTTTCCCGGTCTTTATTTCATAAGACATGGAATAGCATCCTCCCAAACGAATTTCAATTCTGCTACAGCTTCATCTAGTGCGGACACGCCGTCCAGATTTACGCGCAGTCTGTCTCCACCTACAGTTCCGATGATTTCCACGGGAACACCGCTGGCTGCAATCGCTGCTTTCAGCTCTTCCGCACGTTCAGGAGCGGCTGTCAGCACAATGCGTGATTGGCTTTCGCTGAACAATGCTACATCAGATCTAAGACCGTTAGCTGAAAGCTCAACGTTCGCTCCGATTCCGCCGCTGATACAGCTCTCTGCAAGCGCTACGGCAAGTCCACCTTCGGACAAGTCATGTGCGGAACGCACCAGACCGCCACGAATTGAGGTAAGGACTGCGTTCAGCAGTTTTTTCTCAGTAGCCAACTCCAAAGCCGGAGGACGACCCTCGGTCACACCATGAACAGCATATTGGAATTCACTGCCGCCCAGCTCAGCCTTGGTTACTCCCAGCAGAAGAATAGAATCTCCTTCTTGCTTGAACCCTTGAGTCGTAATATGATCCGTGTCCGCTACTAAACCAACCATGCCGACAACCGGCGTTGGATAGATGGAGCCCGTAGTATTTTCGTTATAAAGACTGACATTACCACCGATAACCGGAGTATCCAGCACACGACAGGCTTCAGCCATACCATCAACCGCACGCTCCATTTGCCAGAACACATCAGGCTTCTCAGGATTTCCGAAGTTCAGGTTATCCGTAATAGCCAGCGGTTCAGCACCGGAACAAACGATGTTACGTGCCGCTTCGCTGACTGCAATACGTCCACCCACTTCAGGATCAAGATGAACATAACGGCCATTACAGTCTGTAGTCATCGCAAGTCCTTTACGAGTACCATGAATGGTAACTACAGCCGCGTCAGATCCAGGGCGTACAGCTGTGCTCGTCCGCACCATGTAATCGTATTGATTGTATACCCATGCTTTACTTGCTACGGTTGGTGATCCAAGCACTGTACGCAATGCACCGCCCAGATCCGTAACTTCCTCGTAACGAAGGGTATCTACCTTTTCATTCGCAATATAATAAGCAGGAACCTCAGAAGGTTTGTTATATACTGGACACTCATCCACGAGCGCCGTTACTGGCATGTCACCAACAACCTCGCCGTGATGATACAATTTCAAGCGGCCATCATCCGTAACTTTACCGACTTTACAGCAGATAACACCCCAGCGATCAAAAATCTCTTGTGCCTGGGCCTCATCCTTCGGCTCAACGACGAACAACATCCGTTCTTGTGATTCTGAAAGCATCATTTCGTAAGGCGTCATGCCCTCTTCACGTTGTGGCACCTGATCAAGATATAGCTCCAGACCGTTGCCTGCTTTACTTGCCATCTCCGCACTAGAGCATGTAAGACCCGCTGCACCCATATCCTGAATCCCGATAACGATGCCGCTGTCGATCAGTTCTAGACAAGATTCCATTACGAGCTTTTCCATAAATGGATCGCCGACCTGTACAGCGGTACGTTTAGCTTCTGATTCCTCACTAAGCTCTACCGATGCAAAAGTAGCACCATGAATTCCATCACGTCCTGTAGGAGGTCCTACATAGAAGACTGGGTTGCCTACACCCTTAGCTACACCACGTTGGATTTTGTCATGATCGATCAGACCCACACACATTGCATTAACTAGCGGATTGCCATCATAGCTATCATCAAACATGATTTCGCCGCCAACCGTTGGAATCCCGATACAGTTACCATAACCAGCAATACCAGACACAACATGTTCGAACAAATATTTTACTCGATCACTTTCCAGCTTCCCGAAACGTAGTGAATTGAGGATTGCGATAGGTCTGGAGCCCATGGAGAAAATATCACGGATAATCCCGCCCACACCCGTTGCCGCACCTTGGAAAGGTTCTACCGCTGAAGGGTGGTTATGACTTTCGATTTTGAAAACAACCGCTTGGTTGTCACCGATATCTACAATCCCTGCGCCCTCGCCAGGTCCCATCAGGACACGTGGTCCGGAAATTGGGAAACGTTTCAGGAGTGGTTTGGAGTTCTTATAGGCACAGTGCTCGGACCACATTACGCTGAATACGCCGATTTCAGTGTAGTTCGGCAAACGTCCCATAAAAGACTTGATCAGCTCATATTCGCTGTCCGACACACCGAACTGGCTGTAAATTTTCTGCTCCGCAATCTGTTCTGCGGTCGGTTCCTTAACGGATACTTGCTGCGTCATGACGATCCCTCCAAGTCTTCAGTATGGATGTAAACATTCTTTTGCCGTCTTCTGAACCAAGTAAACTATTAGCCGCGCGCTCAGGGTGAGGCATCATGCCAACCACATTCCCTTGTACGTTACTAACACCCGCAATATCGGCTACGGAGCCGTTAGGGTTATCGCTATAGGTAAACACGATCTGATTGTTAGCTTTCAGCTCTGCCAAAGTCTCGTCATCACAGTAGTAGTTGCCTTCACCGTGTGCGATTGGGATGATGATTTCTTCATCTTTAGCATAGTCAATAGTAAATGGGGTTTCATTATTAACAACCTTAAGCACTGTATCGTGACAGCGGAACTTCATCGACATGTTGCGGCGAAGCGCACCTGGCAGCAAACCAGCCTCAGTAAGAATTTGGAACCCATTGCAAATGCCTAGCACGTATTTCCCTTGCTCTGCTGCTTTAGCAACTTCCGCCATAACAGGAGCAAATCTCGAAATCGCGCCACAGCGCAGGTAATCACCATATGAGAATCCGCCTGGAACCAAAATGCAATCATACGCCGACAAATCCGTCGCTGTATGCCACACATAATCGACTGGTTCGCCGAGACTGTCCTCTACCGCCTTGTAGCAATCAATATCACAGTTGGAGCCTGGGAAGACAAGTACAGCAAATTTCATGTCGTTTAGTCCTCCAATTCGTAGCGGTAATCCTCGATCACCGTGTTGGCAAGTAGCTTTTCGCACATTTCCTTAAGACGCACTTCCGCTTCAGCACGGTTATCCGTATCCAAAGTCAGCTCCATATATTTCCCGATACGCAAGCTTTCAACTTCTTGGAAACCTACCGAATGAAGTGCTCCTTGTACTGCTACCCCTTGTGGATCAAGAACGCTTTTCTTTATGGTGACATATACCGTCGCTTTTAACATATGCTTGTAGTTCCTCCTAAATTTTAATGAGCATACCCTCTGAAACTGAAATTCTACAATGAGTACATTTAGCTTCAAAAATATATACTGAATTTATTCCCATGAGTGCACACACTATGTTGAACTATAAAGACTTGCCAGTAAGACGATGATAAATGTCCAGATAACGCCGTGTAGTTTCTTCTACTACTTCAGTTGGGAGCGGATCAGGTTTACTATTCTTATCCCAGGCAGATGCAGATAGATACGTACGAACAGGCTCTTTATCCATACTATCAATTTCAATATCAAGCGCGTATTTATCCTTAGCCCAGAAGCGGGAAGCATCCGGTGTAAAAATCTCATCGATCAGAATCACCTTGCCGTCCAACAAGCCGAATTCGAATTTGCAGTCCGCAAGAATGATCCCCCGCTCAGCACAATACTCTCTAGCAAAAGCGAACAGCTTTAAGCTCTTTTCCTGCAGCTCAAGCGCCAGATCAGCTCCGATTAATTCCTGCATTTTCTCAAACGGAATATCCTCATCGTGACCTACATCATTTTTAGCCGCAGGGGTAAAAATCGGCTCTGCCAGCAGCGCGTTTTTGCGGAGGTTAGCAGGAAGCTCAATACCATTTACCTTGCCTGTTTCTTGATACTGTCTCCAGCCGCCGCCAGTGATGCATCCACGCACTACGCATTCGATATCAATGCGCTCCGCTTTGCGTACCACCATGACACGGTTTCTGAGGGCCTCTTTGTCCTTAACTACGTCGCCAAGCAGATCCACATCGATATGAACGACATGATTCTCCATCAGCTCTTTAGTCTGTCCGAACCAGAACGCGCTCAGACGGTTAAGCACATTACCCTTTTCAGGGACCGCCGGGTCCAGCACATAGTCAAAAGCAGATATCCGATCCGTAACTACGATCAGTACATTTTCCCCTAAATCGTATAGCTCGCGAACCTTCCCTTTGTAGAGCAGCGGCGCATTGATGAGTTCCACGGCTGTGGATACGGCCGATGATGTCATGACCTTTCCTCCCTTGAACTAATGATCATTAATTATTACTTGAGCGAAAACGTCTCTTGCAAAATCGGAAATATCTGTTGGGTCAATCGGGCCACTACAAGAAATGTTTGGACTTCCGATCGCTGTTATCCTCAGATTTCCTGATTTGAACCACTGCCCGTGGTAGAAATCCGAGGATAAAGGCGAACGCTAACGCTTCTACAGTTCCAAAATTTCTCTCCGTTCCTTATCGACCAGTTGCATTTCAATTCTGCACAACATTAACCGCTCGTACTATTCCTAGCTCCTTAGTTCACCACTAACTTATCTTTTTTAGATAAGTTCTAGCTTGCGGAAGATGGTATCCACATGCTTAAGGTGCCAAGAAGGGTTAAATGCATCTTCAATCTCTTCTGGGGTGAGGACATTAGTGATTTCAGGTGTAGCTTCCACGATATCACGGAACTGCTTTTGCTCTTCCCAAGCTTGCATCGCACGTGGTTGAACGGTATCGTACGCTTGCTCGCGGCTGAGGCCTTTATCAATCAGCTTGGTTAAGATCCGGCCAGAGAAAGGAACGCCGAAGGTACGGTTCATGTTACGCTTCATATTCTCTGGGAATACAGTCAGGTTCTTCACGATGTTTCCGAAACGGTTCAGCATGTAGTTCAGCAGCATCGTTGCATCCGGAAGGATGATACGTTCCACTGAAGAGTGCGAGATATCGCGTTCATGCCAGAGCGGCACGTTCTCATAAGCTGTAACCATATGTCCGCGAATCACGCGGGACAGACCGGAAATATTCTCGCAGCCAATAGGATTCCGTTTATGCGGCATAGCAGATGAACCCTTTTGACCTTTGGCAAAAGCTTCTTCTACTTCGCGAATCTCACTCTTTTGCAGAGCGCGGATTTCGGTAGCGAATTTGTCTAGCGAGGTTGCTACCAGAGCAAGAGCTGCCATATACTCAGCGTGACGGTCGCGCTGTAGAGTTTGTGTCGAGATCGGTGCAGGGCTTGTACCCAGCTTACGGCAGACAAATTCTTCTACGAATGGATCAATGTTGGCATACGTACCAACGGCTCCGGAGATTTTGCCAAATTGCACACCGTTCGCAGCATGGCGGAAACGCTCCAGGTTACGTTTCATTTCTTCGTACCACAATGCCATTTTCAGACCAAAAGTAGTTGGCTCAGCATGAACCCCATGTGTACGGCCCATCATCGGTGTATCTTTATAAGCAATAGCTTTATCTTTAAGGATCTCAATAAAGTTGATGATATCCTTCTCTAGAATCTCATTCGCTTGACGCAGCAAGTAACCCAGTGCTGTATCCACCACATCTGTGGAAGTAAGGCCGTAGTGTACCCATTTGCGTTCTGCGCCAAGGCTTTCGGAAACCGCACGTGTAAAGGCAATTACGTCATGACGTGTTTCCTGTTCGATTTCATCAATACGTGCGATGTCGAATTTAGCATCCTTACGCAGCTTAGCAGCGTCTTCATGTGGGATGACTCCCAGCTCCGCCCATGCTTCACAAGCGCATATTTCCACTTCCAGCCACGCTTTGAATTTATTCTCCTCAGTCCAAATGGCCCGCATCTCGGGTCTGCTGTAACGTTCGATCATATTCTTTAGTTCCTCCAAAGTTTAGATTGCTCCACCCAGGATAGGCCGTCTCCGGTATCCTTGCACAGCAGATTGATATGACCCATCTTACGACCAGTCTTACTCTCAGTCTTGCCATATATATGAAGCTTAGGTACAATACCCAGCTTATTATCTTTTTCCTCATGTGTACAGGTCGCTTTAATAGCACCATCCAAATGCTGACCTAATACATTTACCATAACTACAGGTGTCAAAAGCGTTGTATCGCCCAGCGGCAGATTACAAATCGCCCGGACATGCTGCTCGAACTGTGAGGTCACGCAAGCATCCATGGTGTAATGGCCGGAATTATGCGGCCTTGGTGCCAGCTCATTGACGAACAATTCACCGTCCGCTGTGACGAACATTTCCACGGCAAGCAGTCCAACCGCATTCAGCCCTGCGATTAAAGTCTCAGCCAGCTCGCAAGCTCTGCGCTGAATGTCTGCTGACACTCTTGCAGGTACAATGGACAGATGCAAAATATTATTTACATGAATGTTCTCAGAAGGCGGGAAGCTTTTGACCTCCCCAGATGCACTACGTGCAGCAACAACGGATATTTCGCATTGAAAAGCTACAAACTTCTCAAGCACCAGCTCCGGAATCACCTCACCGGGTGCAACCTGCCGGAAAGCTTCTTCCAGCTCTTCTTCCTGACGAATCACAGCTTGACCCTTGCCGTCATAACCGCCTGTGGCTGTCTTGAGCACACAAGGTAGTCCAAGTTCAGCCGCCGCCTGTTTTAGCTCCGCAAGGCTGTCCACCTTCCGGTACGGGGCGACCGGAACGCCCGCTGCCTCGATGGCGGCTTTTTCGCGCAGCCGATGCTGCGTGGTATACAGCAGCGCGCTGCCCTGCGGCACGTACGATTCTTCCGCCAGCAGCGCGGCTACGCCCGCGTCGACGTTCTCGAACTCGTACGTGATGACGTCCGCGCGGCGGGCCAGCTCCCGCGCCGCGTCCCGGTCGTTATACGCCGCCGTGATCTGCGGCGTAACTTGACCGCTAGGCGCATCCGGCGCAGGATCCAGCGCCACGAAGCGGTACCCCATGGCGCTGCCGGCCAGCGCCATCATGCGCCCGAGCTGCCCGCCGCCGAGCACGCCGACGGTCGAGCCGGGCAGCAGCGTCCGGACGGTGTCCGCACCGGACGCTTGTGCGGCTGGCGAAGCTGCGCCGCCAGCCTCCTGCAGCTTCAGCTCCTCCGGTCTCATAAGCTGTCGCTGCTTTCCAATACTTCATCGCGGATCGCATCCCGACGCAGCTGCACACGCTGCTGCACTTCAGGGTCGAACGCTCCGATGATCTGTGCGGCCAGCAGGCCTGCATTTACAGCGCCTGCCTTACCAATAGCTACCGTTGCTACCGGTATGCCTCCAGGCATCTGCACGATGGAGAGCAGCGAATCCAGCCCATTAAGTGCTTTCGACTGCACGGGCACTCCAATCACTGGCAGGATTGTCTTTGCAGCCACCATACCCGGCAAATGCGCGGCGCCGCCTGCTCCTGCAATAATCACGCGAATGCCGCGGCCTGCGGCTTCCTCCGCATAGCGGAACATCAAGTCCGGTGTACGGTGCGCGGATACTACCTTCTTCTCATAAGACAATCCCAGCTCTTCCAGCACCCTACAAGCGTGCTCCATCGTATCCCAATCCGACTTACTACCCATGATGACAGCTACCTGCACAGACATGATTCGACCTACCTTCCAATCACTAGTATGAGATATCTTTATCTTGTAAATCCGAACAAGCAGAGACTACATTCTCGTCCTTCAGGGATGACTATCGTTTTCCTTAATAATATAAGGTTGATATATTACGTGTAACTTATTCCTTATATTAAAAAAGCCCGATGTCCAGACGCATTTTGCTGCGGGAGGATCGGACTAGTAAAGGAATTAGGAAAAAACACTCCCGCTTGCCTCTCACCAAACTGGCATTAAGCGCGGAAAGCTGCACAATGCATCACTCCATTATCTGGACTGAACTATCGCATTCTAGCATCCTATTTCCTCGTAGTCCGGTAATTTACGGTTCCCGGGTAGAAACTTCCGGGCCATATTCCCGGTTTTATACGAGCTCTTCATGACATCAGTTTAACAATCCCCTACACATGATGTCAACTCAAACACGAACATTGGTAAAAACACCATAATAAATGTTCGCTTTTGGACGAATTTAAATTCTCAACAACCTTTTATTTTGTCAAGAAAGACTTCTTTCCGTACACTCCTAGCTCTAACACTCTATGTTGTTTAAGCTCCAGAATACGACCTATACTTCCTTAAATTGAAAAAAAGGAACGCTATCAGCGTCCCTTTGAACTCTATATTATTTTACAACCAGCACTGGAATACGAGCGCTTTGTACTACATTATGGCTGACACTGCCCAGAACAAATTCACGTATACCGCCAAGCCCGCGGCTGCCGATAACTATGATGTCTATAGCATTTTCCTTAGCATATTTCAAAATCACTTCCGCAGGAGATCCTTGTAAAAGCTCAACCTCAGCATTCAGGCCTTCAGCCTCAAGGCGTCCCTTCACTTCTTCGGTAGTCTGCACTGCCAAATCATAATATTCTTTATTTACTGAAGCTGGTAGAGGTGCAAGAGCTTCTCCGATAAAAAATCTTGGGAATTCAAATGCGTGTACGACATGCAATATAGAACCTGGTGTGACTTTAGCGAGTTCAATTGCGCGCTCCAATGCTTGATTAGAAGCCTTTGAACCGTCATAGGCTAGCAAAATTTTAGAGAATAACATGTACGCCACCTCTTTTTCTAGTTTGTAATCCTAAAGACTATTATCTTAAAAAATAGCTGTACAAAAAGATATTCAGCAGCAGCAGAAGCGGAATTCCGATCCTGAAGGATGTATGACGCGTCTTGTGGCGCTTACGGTACATGGCAATCAGCACACCTAGTGCGCCGCCCATGGCTGCCAGCAGAAAAAGTGTTTTCTCAGGTACACGTTCCCGCCTTTTGCGGGCTTTGTTCTTGTCCTCGGACATCACTACATACCCGATAATATTAATTACCACAAACCACAACATTACAACCTTGACCATTCTCCCGGGCTCCTCCTCCTTGCTTCCTATCTCTATTATATTCCCCTTTTGCACAAAAAACCAATCATCCTTACACGCTCTGCCAAGTCTATTAAGTTTCTTTTAGCTGCTTCTGCTTCGTATCCTTCATCCATACCCAGGATAAGATTGTAGCCAACGCCGCCGCAATCCCACCTAACCAGAATCCTCCGGTCAAGCCATATACAGAGCTCATCCAACCTGCTACAAATGGCCCTGCTGACATCCCTATCGCATAAACGGCCTGATAGAAACCCATAGCTGTAGCCCGTTTAAAGGGATCTATTTCTGATACCGATTTACTCAACAGCAGCGGAAAAATAAGTCCCTGCATAAAACCATTCCCCACCTGAGTCAGACAAAGTGCCGCTAACGTTGACATAGAGGGAATGAGCAGCGTAAACAGTGCGCTTCCCGCAAAGCCTAGCATAAGCTTCCCTCTATCACCCAGCAGCCCTCCAAACAGACGTGAGCCGTAGAGCGTTGCGATGGCATGCGGAATCATAAAAGCGAGTGTTAGCCAGCCCAAGCTTTCTTTGCTTGCTCCGATATTCAGCGCCTGGTTCGGAGTATATCCGAACATCGTTATAAATAGCACACAGTGTGCCAGCACAGACAACAGTGAGACTTTTACCAGCAAAGGTTCCTTTACGACACCAGCCAGCTCCTTGATCTGTATGGCATTTTGCCGTTTTTCCTGCTTTTGTTCCGGTAACCGAAGCGCAAGAATTAGTGCCGCAATAGCTACAATTCCACCAATCAGGAAGGGGGCATTCCAGCCCCAATGCTCTACCATATAGCCGCTGATCATCATGCTGGTCAATTGGGCGATTACTGTAGTAAATTGCAGCATGCCCATCGCTTTTCCAGCTTCCTCTTTTGGAAAATATCCTGCGAACATCACAGAGTACACAACCCATGCCGATGCTGCTATCCCGGATACCGCACGTGCTGCCAACGCCCAACCCGGCTGTGCTCCCCACATAAAAAGAAAACAGCTGACTCCACTCGCAATCAATCCCAGATAGATAAACGGCCGCCGCCTATTTAAATAATCTGAACCGATGCCAATGGGTATACGGAATAGGATCTGCATTAACCCATATATCCCAAGCACCATACCCACCATAAAATACGATGATCCCAAATGCTCAACATATGGTGAAAGCACCGGCACATAAATATAAGAAGAGAACCAAAACATAAATACAATAACCAAAAAGAAAAACCTGCTGCTTCCTTGCCCCTGTGGGCGATCTGCCGCTTTCAACGGATTCGCCTGCTGCTCAGCTGCCACCTAATCACCTGCTCCACTCATTTGCTTACCATTTTAATTCAAAGCCTATCCGTAGACCACATAAACTTACTAGGATAGAAAAAAGACTACTGAGCACACTCAGCAGCCTTCATTATTCTAATCATTCGTTTTAATTGAAGCTAACCATCCGATGATTCCTACTACTTATCCTTCTTTTGTCCTTCAAGCGCTGCTTTCAGCAGTTCCCCAAGGTTAGAACCAATGCTTTCCTGCTTACTGTATTGCTGCACCAGCTTTTGCTGTTCACGTTTATTAACATGCTTGTGATCCTTATCTAAGGTCTCTGTGATTCCACAGCCTAGACATTGTACGAACATGCCTGCTTTACCCTCTTTAAGCTCCATTTTCTTATGGCACTGTGGGCAGCGGCGATTCGATAGTCTTTTCTCACCTGCACGGGTGTAACCACAGTTATCTGCAGGACATACCAGCAGCTTCCCTCGTTTGCTCTTCTTCTCGAGTAGTCTTGTACCGCATTCCGGACAATGGCTGTTAGAGACATTATGCGGCTTATATTCTGCTCCGCTAGTTTTCACACCTGTTACCAATTCCTGTGCCATACTGCGGATACCTTGTAAAAAGAGCTCCGGTTTGCCTTGACCACGCGCTATTTTCTCCAGCTCAGCTTCCCAACGTGCGGTTAGATCCGGGGTACGTAGCTGAGTGGATACCAGCTCGATTAACTGCTTACCTTTTCCTGTCGGATGCAGGAGATTACCTTGCCGCTCAATCGTATCGGAGCTTACCAGCTTCTCAATAATATCCGCGCGGGTAGCCGGGGTTCCGAGGCCGTGTTTCTCCATTTGCGTCAACAGCGAAGCTTCATTATAACGCTTCGCTGGCTGCGTTCGGCCAGTACGCACCATACAGCGGCTAATCGTGACAGCAGCCCCTTCGCGCAGCTCAGGCAGCTTTACACTGCCCGCTGCCGGCTCGTCCGCAGATTCCTCCTCGTCATCACTACTCATATCTCCGCCGTATACTTCGCGCCAACCGGCATCTTTAACCGTCGTCCCTTTGACATGAAAATTTTCGCCTTCTACATTGACGGTTACAGCTACCGCATCATAACGAGCTGGCGGATAGAACAAGCTTATAAAACGCCGCACAATCAGATCATACAACTTACGTTCCTCAGTACTCAGACCATTTAACAATACGGTCTGTTCTGTAGGAATAATAGCATGGTGATCACTGACTTTACTATCATCCACGATTCGTTTCGTAATCGGCAGCTGCTTGCGCAGCAATGGACGTGCTAACGCTGCATATGGACCGACCGCAACACTATCCAGTCTTTCCTTGAGTGTGCCCGTCATATCTGAAGTTAAGTAACGACTGTCCGTACGCGGGTATGTGACAAGTTTATGCTGCTCATATAACCGCTGCAGCACACTGGAGGTCTGCTTCGCGGAGAAGCCGAACTTCCGGTTCGCATCACGCTGCAGTTCAGTCAGATCATAAGCCAGTGGATGAGGTTCACTTTTCTCACTCTTCTGTACCTTAATAATACGGCCGCTGCGTCCTGTAAGCTTATCCTTTAAGCTGGCTGTCTTATCCTTTTCGAATATCCGACCATCACCGTTACTGGCCCGCCATGCCGCTTGGAAATCCCCAAAATCAGCAGTCAGCGTCTCAAAATCGACGGAACGGAAACCCGTAATCTCCTGTTCACGATCCATAATCATCCCTAATGTCGGCGTTTGTACCCGTCCCGCTGAGAGCGGCGAACCGAACTTACAGGTCAAAGCTCTCGTGACATTCAGTCCAATCATCCAATCCGCCTCTGCGCGGCAACGTGCAGATTCATACAACCGATCAAATTCCCGACCCGGATGGAGTTTTGCAAATCCCTCTTTAATTGCCTTATCAGTCTGCGAGGATATCCATAACCGCCGGAATGGCTTCTTCCACCCTGCCATATTCATAATCCAGCGAGCCAGCAGCTCCCCTTCACGGGCAGCATCTGTAGCAACAATAAGCTCCTCAATGTCCTGACGTTTCATTAGATGCTGGACAGCCTTGTATTGCTGGTTGGTCTCCCGCAGCACCTTCAGCTTGGTCTTCTCCGGCAAAATCGGCAGATCCTCCAAGGCCCAAGTTGCAAACTTTTTATTATAATCCTCAGGCTCTGCCAGGCCGACCAAATGACCAAGCGCCCAGGTAACCACATATTTTGGACCTTCAATATAACTCTTCTGTTTATTATTACATCCCATGACCCGTGCAATCTCGCGTGCAACAGACGGCTTCTCCGCCAGTACTAGTGTCTTCATAATGCTCCCCTTTCCACATCAAATTTCATTATAGCATTAAATGAATGTTAGCAAATATCGTCAGGCTTTACCGTATGCCTCTGTTATACACTAGATCATATCTGATACCCGAAAGGAGTCATAGTCAATGTATGAACAAGAAAGCTATAATATAGTACCTATAGGATGGGTTAGAGGTACAGCACAAAATTTGCGGCTTGAAATCAACCCGGAATTCAGACCGGCGCTTAAAGGTTTATCTCAGTTTAGTCATTGCCAAGTGCTTTGGTGGCTGCATGAGTTTGCAGATGATCATTTCCGCCAGACTACACAGATTCAGCCTCCTTATGATGCGACCTTAACTGGAGTATTCGCTTCCCGTTCCCCTATTCGCCCTAATCCGATTGGGCTAAGTGTAGCAGCAATCCTGTCTGTCGATGTAGACTCTGGAATAGTAGAGGTGGCCGGGCTTGATGCCTATCCGGGTACACCGGTTCTCGACATCAAAGCCTATTTTCCTAGTGCAGATCGCGTAATGGAAGTGACTGTTCCCGATTGGGCTGCTGCTTGGGGCGACTGGACAGCAAATAATTGAAGTAATCGTGCTAGACACCATTTCTATTAACTGTTATGGGAGGACATCTCTTGAACAATCGCCAACTAATCATTCAAGCCTTAGATCTCATTGAGGATCGCTTAACCACGTTTCTTCCTGTAGCTGTCCTCTCCAAAGAAATGGGATACTCCCTTTATCATTTCACCCGTCTATTTCAAGCAGTCACTGGGATAGCACCCGGCGACTATATAGCCAGACGCAAAATCACTGAAGCAGCCTTGGACATTCATAGAATGCCAGAGCGCTCACTCCAGGACATCTCATTAGACTATAACTTTAGTAACTATGAGACCTTTACCCGTGCCTTCAAAAGAATGCTGCACACGACTCCCTCTCTTGTTCGAAAAAGACTTACTGAAACGAAACTCCCTTTGCTCTCTAGACTATATGAACAGGATCTACTTCAATTCCTTTCTGATAGTGATCTCTCCCCCCAGCTCGTTGATTTCGGGGAAATTATACTTCAAGGACCTGTAGTTAAAGTAGACCATGATTTCTCCGTCATTTCTGATACTTGGCCTTTGCTTTTCAATAAGGTAGCCACTATATCGGATAGAATACAGCCTGAAAAATATTATCAGCTTGGCTTCTGGCCAGATGACTATGAGAGTAATGGGTTTTCGATCATGTGTGCCTGCGAACTTAGTCCTATAAAAGCAGACCACAATCAGACTTTCCCCCTTCAGATCTTACCACCCATACGTTATCTGAAATTCATCCATAAAGGCCGCTCTTGTGGTATCCCTTCTACCTATAAATATATCTACGGAATCTGGCTGCCGAAAACAGAATACAGGATGTCCATTTCATTTGAATTGGAATATTATGGTGAATTGTACCTTGGACCAGATAACGAAAACTCGGTGAGTGAAATCTACATTCCGTTAGATTTTTTACAAGAAAAGACTACGTTGTCGTCTTTTATAGATGACAACCGTTACTCTTAGAAATATAAAGATATTATAGTTTTGTAGCTTATAAATTCTCATTTTTAACAAAAAGCCCGTATCTGCTATGCAGACACGGGCTTCTTTTTGCTTATGGAATTAATAGTTACTTTTGCTCCACCTGAATCGTTTGTTCAAGCTCCGGATAATAATGTTTAACTTGTTTTCCTTCTTCATCCCTTAATGCTTTATGGTTTTCATCAATGGAGTAAGTAAACGGCTTAACTGTAATTGTCTTTGGTGTTTGCGCGAACGGAATGAAATCTTTGTCTACCAAAGGATAGACTATAGCTGGCAAGTTAAATGACCCACCCGATGAGAACGCATTGCCTAGTTCATCAACAATTTCATAGAACATTTCAGAGGTTGTGTATCCATCCTTTTCTTTCACAGTTGGCGCTTTACCTTCTTCGCTGAGCTGTAATCTGCTTGTGGCTGGAGTTAATTCCAGCTTGGTAATCGTATAACTGAATTCTTCTGCCTCTTTTGTTTGGTTCAGATCAAGCTTGATAATTCCTTCCGTTACTTTTTTCACCGGCACCTTGATTACAAAAGGCTCTGCAATTTGTGTAACCGGCACACTGATGCTTAATTCAAATTCATCCCCCAAAGCCTCTATATTATTTAGATTTCTGTAATCGTATAAAATAGCATTCTTTTTTCCCTCAACATCACCAAAAGATGACATTTGGCTCTCCAGTTTTTTCCCATTCGGCAATTTCACTTCTGCTGAACCCAACAACCCTTTTTCGGACTGGTTCATTGTCACTTTCGCATGTTGTTCTGTTAGCGATGGATCGAACTCAATCGGTTCAATAATCATCTCAGCCATCATCTTATCATTATCAATGCCTTCCCGTTCAATCGCAAAAGCCAACCGCGAGCCGTCATAATAGGCATCGGTAACCTTTAAGGTCACTCCATCATGGGTAACGCTTTGGTTAGGGGCAGTAGATAATCCTTTTTCCTCAGCAGCATTTAGACCTTTATCGTCAATCCCCTTAAAAATACTTCCTACAACAGGAATCTGCTTCAATGTTTCAGCCATGACCGGGGATACAAATCCGCTACCGATTATCCCCGCACCCAACACTGCTGCTGCCGAGGCAGCCACCAATGATTTTTTCAGAAACTTATTTCCATTCTTTCTTGACGCTCGTTTTTCCATTCCCTCGTCTCCTATTCGCTTCATAATTGAATCGCTGAAACTGTCTACCGGCATTTCATGATTTTGGAATGTTTGACGAATGTGCTCCATCTTCTGACTTTCAGTTCGATCTTGCCATTTCTCCATGAGGGCTGCCTCCTTCATTCATTCTTTGCCGGACTAACTTTTTGCGTAGACGTTCAAATTTCTTGCGTAAAGTAGCTGAATTACAATCCATAATCTGACCCATTTCTTCAAAGCTGTACTGCTCAACCACCTTAAGAATCAGGAGATTGCTCTCTTCGGCTGTCAGGTCATCCATAAATAACTTCTGCAATGGCTCCTCATCGTTAGGATTATAATAGGCTTTGGGCTGCTGCTCTTTATATAGCGACAACAGACGGTTTCTTCGCTTGCGTTTGCGAACCTGATCCAGACAATGATGATAGGCCACTTTATACAACCATGCACTAAAAGAGACTCGTTTCTCATAACGTCTGAGTTCCTGATACACTTTTACAAATATATCTTGCACAGCATCCTCTGCTTCTTCATGACTTCTCAAAATATAATAGCAATACGTATAAATCTTTCTTTCATAGGCTTGTATTATAGTTCTATAGGCTTCGCGGTTACCCGCAAGAACCTGATCGATAGCCTCTTCAATTATTGTTTGATTCACTTGGACCCCGGGGCTGCGACGTTCCAAAGAATCACCTCCTTGTTATTGACTACAACTATATAACGAATGTGATCCCTTTAATTGTGACAGGCTCAAAAAAATTTTCCAAATATGTTAGAAACATCATCCGTTTTCAATAAAAAAAGCGATTGCCCCGATTGATGTTCGGAGAAATCGCTTTTATAATAATATTCCATATTTATAAATTACTTACTTATTCGTACTATTTGACACTTTTTAACGCTATACATGCTTCAAAATACACAGTATCACTATTCTGACCGCGTACATATATACCATCATCCGTTACAGCTGAACGTAAAATAGTCAGTTCATCCCCAAACTTAGCTTCTTGTAGATAAGTAATCCGGAAGCGTGTGAACTCTGCATTATCCCATTCCGCTAAAGTGAGCGCATCACAACATAAATCCCCGTATCGGGCATTATTCAAATGTCCGTTGCTATCCAGCCCACTATATCTTACCTGATACCGATAAGCTTCTTCCATAGTAATATCAGAAGGGATCGTTACCTTAACAGGCATATCGCCTACTGAATCGCCATTATAGTGCTTAACCTGAACTGGAAGGGCATTCGGTCTAAGTATCTTTCTCTTCTCAATATCTACTAAAGCCCATATGGATCGTGCTGTGGCGATTTCTATATGATCTGCATCGAAAATACGATAATCCCGTTGCCACAGTGCCCCTTTAGTGCCTTTACTCCAGGTATGTACGCTAAGCACATCATTTGGGCGGGGAATACGCTTAAAATCAAGATCTAACGTAATCATCATCCAGCCCATTCCTGCATTCAGAATCTCTTCCACACTTATCCCCAAATTACCCACTGCGAAGTCTGCCGCACATTGCATGATATCCAGAATAAAGGATAACTTACCCTGCGAACGATAATCCGTGTCGCTCGCATGTACAGAAAAATCTTCTATCCACACAAGATTGCTACTGTTGTCCATTGTTTATCCTCCTGCCATGCAAAATATCCTTGCATTTACTTGAAGTATCCACATATACCACTGCTCTATCCACATAAATTGGGGACTACTTTCATTTTTGAATATATTTTATTATTTCATCCACATGTTAGTAACTTTTATAATTTCGTTAATTCCCCATAACTTATCCACATTATTTAAATTAAGCGATAAAGGGAACAAAAAAGCCATTGTTGATAAATCAACAATGGCTTCGTGTGCTTGGCAACG
The DNA here is from genome assembly GCF_037965665.1 of Paenibacillus sp. FSL L8-0333. NCBI lineage: Bacteria > Bacillati > Bacillota > Bacilli > Caryophanales > Paenibacillaceae > Paenibacillus > Paenibacillus sp. FSL L8-0333. Next base: position 739,240 of record NZ_CP150186.1, on the reverse strand, counting down.
TCCTACTCTCCCAGGACCCTTCGGTCCAAGTACCATCGGCGCTGGAGGGCTTAACGGTCGTGTTCGGGATGGGTACGCGTGGAACCCCTCCGCTATCGCCACCAAACATGCGTCTGTGAAACAGACGCTGCCGCGTGAAATTCGGTTCATCACCAGAAGTGACAATGAATTTCTAAGCGTATTTCAGGCTTGATGCCTGAAAACTGAATCCGAAACGAATCTGCATTCTAAGTATAGGATAAGCCCTCGACCGATTAGTATTGGTCAGCTCCATGCATTGCTGCACTTCCACCTCCAACCTATCTACCTCGTCGTCTTCAAGGGGTCTTACTAATTGGGAAATCTCATCTTGAGGGGGGCTTCACGCTTAGATGCTTTCAGCGCTTATCCCGTCCGTACGTAGCTACCCAGCCATGCTCCTGGCGGAACAACTGGTGCACCAGCGGTACGTCCATCCCGGTCCTCTCGTACTAAGGACAGCTCCTCTCAAATTTCCTGCGCCCACGACAGATAGGGACCGAACTGTCTCACGACGTTCTGAACCCAGCTCGCGTACCGCTTTAATGGGCGAACAGCCCAACCCTTGGGACCTACTTCAGCCCCAGGATGCGATGAGCCGACATCGAGGTGCCAAACCTCCCCGTCGATGTGGACTCTTGGGGGAGATAAGCCTGTTATCCCCAGGGTAGCTTTTATCCGTTGAGCGATGGCCCTTCCATGCGGTACCACCGGATCACTAAGTCCGACTTTCGTCCCTGCTCGACTTGTAGGTCTCGCAGTCAAGCTCCCTTATGCCTTTGCACTCTGCGAATGATTTCCAACCATTCTGAGGGAACCTTGGAACGCCTCCGTTACTCTTTAGGAGGCGACCGCCCCAGTCAAACTGCCCGCCTGACACGGTCCCCGTACCCGATAAGGGCACTAGGTTAGAACCTAGATACGATCAGGGTGGTATCCCAACGGCGCCTCCACCGAAGCTTGCGCTCCGATTTCTACGGCTCCCACCTATCCTGTACAGATCGTACCCAAATTCAATATCAAGCTGCAGTAAAGCTCCATGGGGTCTTTCCGTCTTGTCGCGGGTAACCTGCATCTTCACAGGTATTAAAATTTCACCGGATCTCTCGTTGAGACAGCGCCCAAGTCGTTACGCCATTCGTGCGGGTCAGAATTTACCTGACAAGGAATTTCGCTACCTTAGGACCGTTATAGTTACGGCCGCCGTTTACTGGGGCTTCGGTTCATAGCTTCGGGTTACCCCTAACCACTCCCCTTAACCTTCCAGCACCGGGCAGGCGTCAGCCCGTATACTTCGCCTTGCGGCTTCGCACAGACCTGTGTTTTTGCTAAACAGTCGCTTGGGCCTTTTCACTGCGGCCCCCTCGTGCTATTCACACTACCGGGGCACCCCTTCTCCCGAAGTTACGGGGTCATTTTGCCGAGTTCCTTAACGAGAGTTCTTCCGCGCGCCTTAGAATTCTCTTCTCGCCTACCTGTGTCGGTTTGCGGTACGGGCACCTTCTCCTGGCTAGAGGCTTTTCTTGGCAGTGTGAGATCATGACCTTCGCTACTATAATTTTCGCTCCCCATCACAGCCCAGCCTTAACGATGTGCGGATTTGCCTACACATCAGCCTCACTGCTTAGACGGACATCCATCAGTCCGCGTCACTACCCTCCTGCGTCACCCCATCGCTCATAGCGGATTACGGTGGTACAGTAATTTCAAACTGTTGTCCTTCGACTACGCCTTTCGGCCTCGCCTTAGGTCCCGACTTACCCTGAGCGGACGAGCCTTCCTCAGGAAACCTTGGGCTTTCGGCGGATCAGATTCTCACTGATCTTTTCGTTACTCATACCGGCATTCTCACTTGTGTAGTGTCCAGCGCTCTTTTCAGTACACCTTCAACCCCTACACAACGCTCCCCTACCCCAGATACATAGTATCTAGCCATAGCTTCGGTGGTGTGTTTAGCCCCGTTACATTTTCGGCGCAGAGTCACTCGACCAGTGAGCTATTACGCACTCTTTCAATGGTGGCTGCTTCTAAGCCAACATCCTGGTTGTCTGTGCAACTCCACATCCTTTCCCACTTAACACACACTTGGGGACCTTAGCTGATGGTCTGGGCTGTTTCCCTTTTGACAATGGATCTTAGCACTCACTGTCTGACTCCCGGCAATAAGTATATGGCATTCGGAGTTTGACTGAGCTTGGTAATCCTTGCGGACCCCGCACCCAATCAGTGCTCTACCTCCACTACTCTTATACCGAGGCTAGCCCTAAAGCTATTTCGGGGAGAACCAGCTATCTCCGAGTTCGATTGGAATTTCTCCGCTACCCCCACCTCATCCCCGCACTTTTCAACGTACGTGGGTTCGGGCCTCCAGTGCGTGTTACCGCACCTTCACCCTGGACAGGGGTAGATCACACGGTTTCGGGTCTACGTCCACATACTAATTCGCCCTATTCAGACTCGCTTTCGCTGCGGCTCCACCTTCTCGGCTTAACCTTGCATGTTAAACGTAACTCGCCGGTTCATTCTACAAAAGGCACGCCATCACCCATAGATCGGGCTCTGACTTTTTGTAAGCACACGGTTTCAGGTTCTATTTCACTCCCCTTCCGGGGTGCTTTTCACCTTTCCCTCACGGTACTGTTTCACTATCGGTCGCCAGGTAGTATTTAGCCTTAGCAGATGGTCCTGCTGGATTCATACGGGGTTTCACGTGCCCCGCACTACTCGGGATCCGTCTCGGAGAGAACACAGTTTAGGTTACAGGGCTTTTACCTCTATCGCGGGCCTTTCCAGACCTCTTCACCTACCATATTCCTTTGTAACTCCATGTGAGACGTCCCACAACCCCTAAGAGCAAGCTCTTAGGTTTAGGCTGTTCCGCGTTCGCTCGCCGCTACTGACGGAATCACTATTGTTTTCTCTTCCTCAGGGTACTTAGATGTTTCAGTTCCCCTGGTCTGCCTCTACACACCCTATGTATTCAGGTATGAGTAACTGCGAATTACCACAGCTGGGTTTCCCCATTCGGACACCCCCGGATCAAAGCTTGCTTACAGCTCCCCGAGGCAGTTTCGTTGTTCGCCACGTCCTTCGTCGGCTCCTGGCGCCTAGGCATCCTCCGTGTGCTCTTATTAGCTTAACCTTGATTTTTCCGCAGGAAAATATCATACGATGACATTCTCTTTTGGAATCATCTCACTAATAACATTTACTTGTTTGCACAAGTTGCTAAAAGATGTTCTAAAACGCAAATTCGTTTCGGTATCCAGTTTTCAAGGATCAAGTCTTACTTGAGAGCTTAAACTCTCAAAACTGAGCAACGAGTGAGTAACAGGCCTAAACCTGAGTTTTGGAAGCTGAGCTTCCGATTTGAATGTTCTCATTGCAGAGAACGATTCTCCATAGAAAGGAGGTGATCCAGCCGCACCTTCCGATACGGCTACCTTGTTACGACTTCACCCCAATCATCTACCCCACCTTCGGCGGCTGGCTCCCTTGCGGGTTACCCCACCGACTTCGGGTGTTGTAAACTCTCGTGGTGTGACGGGCGGTGTGTACAAGACCCGGGAACGTATTCACCGCGGCATGCTGATCCGCGATTACTAGCAATTCCGACTTCATGCAGGCGAGTTGCAGCCTGCAATCCGAACTGAGACCGGCTTTGATGGGATTGGCTCCACCTCGCGGCTTCGCTTCCCGTTGTACCGGCCATTGTAGTACGTGTGTAGCCCAGGTCATAAGGGGCATGATGATTTGACGTCATCCCCACCTTCCTCCGGTTTGTCACCGGCAGTCACTCTAGAGTGCCCAGCATTACCTGCTGGCAACTAAAGTTAAGGGTTGCGCTCGTTGCGGGACTTAACCCAACATCTCACGACACGAGCTGACGACAACCATGCACCACCTGTCTCCTCTGTCCCGAAGGCCGCTGCTATCTCTAGCAGATTCAGAGGGATGTCAAGACCTGGTAAGGTTCTTCGCGTTGCTTCGAATTAAACCACATACTCCACTGCTTGTGCGGGTCCCCGTCAATTCCTTTGAGTTTCAGTCTTGCGACCGTACTCCCCAGGCGGAGTGCTTACTGTGTTAACTTCGGCACCAAGGGTATCGAAACCCCTAACACCTAGCACTCATCGTTTACGGCGTGGACTACCAGGGTATCTAATCCTGTTTGCTCCCCACGCTTTCGCGCCTCAGCGTCAGTTACAGCCCAGAAAGTCGCCTTCGCCACTGGTGTTCCTCCACATATCTACGCATTTCACCGCTACACGTGGAATTCCACTTTCCTCTTCTGTACTCAAGCCACCCAGTTTCCAGTGCGACCTCAGGTTGAGCCCAAGGTTTAAACACCAGACTTAAATAGCCGCCTGCGCGCGCTTTACGCCCAATAATTCCGGACAACGCTTGCCCCCTACGTATTACCGCGGCTGCTGGCACGTAGTTAGCCGGGGCTTTCTTCTCAGGTACCGTCACTCCGATAGCAGTTACTCTACCGGACGTTCTTCCCTGGCAACAGAGCTTTACGATCCGAAAACCTTCATCACTCACGCGGCGTTGCTCCGTCAGGCTTTCGCCCATTGCGGAAGATTCCCTACTGCTGCCTCCCGTAGGAGTCTGGGCCGTGTCTCAGTCCCAGTGTGGCCGTTCACCCTCTCAGGTCGGCTACGCATCGTCGCCTTGGTGGGCCGTTACCCCACCAACTAGCTAATGCGCCGCAGGCCCATCCCTCAGTGACAGATTGCTCCGTCTTTCATTCTTCTCTCAGGAGAAAAAAGAAATTATCCGGTATTAGCTACCGTTTCCGGTAGTTATCCCAGTCTGAAGGGCAGGTTGCCTACGTGTTACTCACCCGTCCGCCGCTAAGTTACTTTGAAAGCAAGCTTTCAAAGTAACTCCGCTCGACTTGCATGTATTAGGCACGCCGCCAGCGTTCGTCCTGAGCCAGGATCAAACTCTCCAATTAGTATTGAAAAGAGCGATATGCTCATTTTGAAACATCTGACGAGAAAATTAATTCTCTAATTTTGGATTTCACTTGCGTGATTTCCTACTCACTCGTTGTTCAGTTTTCAAAGATCAAGTTCTCGTTGACGCCGCTTAATGTCTCAGCAGCAACTCTTATAATATATCATGTTGTTTTCAGAAATGCAAGCTTTATTTTTCGAAGCTTTTTATCAGCCTCGTTTGTATCGCCTGTACGCTGTCTAACAACGCTTACCTATAATACCCCAACTATTAATAGAAAAGCAACCCCTAATATAAAAATAAACAACTAGCTTAATAATTAAGCTAGTTGTTTATTTAATAGAGTTATGTTTATAGCGACGAATTTAATAGTATTTTGCCGCAGTATATTTGCTTGAGGCTTTAATTAAATCGGTTTTCTTATCACTCTTTGCAAGTCCTGCATCCACTGTAGTATCAATGGTAACCCACTTCCCATTAAGCAATACTTCGTTCCAGGCATGATATTGCGTAACGTAGCTTGTATTCCCCATTACCAACTTAGCAGGAACATCTACACTCCGCAGCATTGCGGCAAAAAGAGAAGCGTAATCATAGCAAATCCCTTTTTTAGTAGTCAATGTCTTATCGATGCTTGGAATATAATCAGTAGTTACACTATTAGCAAGAGAGTAGTCATATTGTACATTCGCAACTACATAGTTATAGATCGCTTTAACTTTCTCTTCGTCTGTTGTTTTACCTTGTACTAATTGTTTAGCTTTGACAATCGCTTTATCAGAAGAACTCCATTTCACATTCTGTACGGAGCCCAAATATACGGAATTCGAGTCACTCATGGTTACGTCTACTACTTCGGAATATAACGCTTTGTATTTATTACCGGTTGTGTTCTCCAGAACAGAAACCTTATAAGTCCCATTTCCTTGTTGCAAAGGGAAGTCCTCAGCTTGTCCAGAAGCATACAAGTTATAAGTATAGCTGCTGTTATCTTTGGTGATCATGAGTTTGATTCTTTTATCTTTCGGAATATCATAGTTAATACCAATAACACCTTGAGCCACTTTGGATGTAATCAACCAGCTGGCATCTGCACTTGCAGCTTGAGCTGTACTTACCGGAACTGAAGTCATTAGGACGAACAACGCCACCAGCATAAAATAAACCTTTTTCACGGATAAAACTCCTTTCGGTAGCTGGCTGCCATCCTTTCGGGAAGGCCCTTTAGCTTTGCGTCCCTACCTTTCGATAGGTTTGCCGTTATCGTATAAGCTCTATCTGTTCTAGCTTTACTAGATATAGTTGATAGAATCCATTTGAAACAAACAAAAAAAGCCTCTTCATTCGGTAGCTGGCTGCCATCCTTTCGGGAAAAGGCCCTTTAGCTTTGCGTCCCTACCTTTCGGAAGGTTTGCCGTTATCGTGTTTAGCTTTCATAGTATAATACTATCATATTTATAGTTGTGAACAAGACCTAATTTACTAGATTACCCATTATTTTATAAATATCTCCCGGTATTTGTGTTTTCTTGTCATTCACTATTCTCATTTTGTTAATTTAGCATGAACAATCAGCCGATGCGTTGGATTCACTAGCGGATCACATGTAATCAGAGTAAGAATCTTATCCTTGTCATTCCCGTCAAGAACGGAGACATCACTCGGATCTACAACAGAAATATCGTATACCTCATAGTTAAACACCTGATCACTAGTCTTTACCGTGATAACATCCCCCACAACAACCTCATTCAATCTGTTAAACAAACGACCCGTAGTTCTAGCCCGATGCGCCGCGATTGCAGCATTCCCGATCTCTCCAAGGGGTGCCGTTTCTTTCATATGGGCTGCAGCATGTTTCATATTAGCTTTTGTAGCCCCTTCTAATACAGGCAGCTTCAAATCAATCTTACCGATTTCAATTAGTGCGATTACTTTGCCACCGACCTCAATCTCCGGTTCAGGCTTTTCTGTCTCTTGGGGTTGGGACTGTGCCTGAGCATCCAGAACCGATTCCTCTGCTAACAGCTGAGTAACTTCAGCATACCTGCTCTTCAAATCTGGCTGGGGAGTACTATCGGCAGTGCTTAGTTCAGCCGTTTCTAATAACTTCTCCTGCTGCCTGTCGTTGTACCATTCGTTAGCTGTCGGATATAACATGATAAGTATCCCAGCCAGTATGAGTAGATAGGAGAATTTACGCAATGTTATTCACCTCCGTATATTGTTTCTATGGTTATATACAAATCAAGCAGAAACAGCTACTTGCCTTTAAGCATAGCAACTCCTTCTGCCTGAAATTAATGTTTAAAATACCCATTTACGACTTCCAAAGAAATTGATGATCACCGTGATAAAGGTAACCAGCACCTTGGAGATCAAGACTTGAATACCTAGTCTGTCTGTCAACAGATGCATTAGCAGCAGTGATATTCCGAGCACTACCAGATTCAGCACGATAAACTTGACCAGCTGCACGCGGTCGAAGCCTTCTTTATTCCCCCGGTTGCGATCACGAAAGGTTACTTTTTTATTCAAAATAAAGCTATTCGCCGTACCTGCACTATAGGAGATCACCTGCGCCAATGCGTATACCATCCCTAGTGAATTCAACAATGTGAAAATCACAAAATCAATAAGCGTATTGAGCAAACCTACGGCATTAAATTTAAGGAACTGTATGAATGCAGCACGCAAGTTCTTATCTGACATCATTGTGGTCCTTCCGGCGGTCCAGTTGTTCTTCGTTCTGGTAGCCTTTAGTCTCACTAACAATGTATAGCGGTCTATCTTTAGACTCGTCATAAATCCGTCCGATATACTCCCCAATCACACCTAACAGCATCAGAACGATACCGTTAAAGAGCAGATTGACGCCTACAATGGAAGCCCAGCCCGGAACCGTCCAGGAGGTGAAAAATATCTTTTGAAACAAGACGAAAAATAAATAGAGAAAGCTAGAGAATGAAAGGAAGAATCCAATATACGTAGCAATCTTAAGCGGCTTATGTGAAAAAGAGGTGATGCCATCTAACGCAAAACGAATCATTTTCTTCAGCGGATATTTGGTTTCTCCGGCAAAACGTTCTTCCCGTTCATATTCCACCATAGTCTGCTTGAAGCCAACCCAGCTCACCAAACCTCGGACATAGCGGTTCTTTTCTTTAAGTCCCCGCAGGACATCACATACCTTACGGTCAATAAGTCGGAAATCGCCTGTATCCGTAGGAATATCCACACTTGTCATACTGCTGAGCAGGCGGTAAAAGAGCTTCGCGGTGACCTTTTTGAACATCGTTTCTCCGTGGCGCTTCAGGCGTTTCGCATATACAACATCATAGCCCTCTTTCCACTTCTCGATCATTTGCAAAATGACCTCCGGAGGATCCTGAAGATCAGCGTCAATAACAACAACCGCTTGACCTTCGGCATAGTCCATGCCAGCTGTAATCGCTACCTGATGTCCGAAATTACGCGAGAAGTCAATCAGCTTGACATGCTCGTCTCGTTCACAGATCTCCCGAATCATCTGGGCGGAACGATCACGACTGCCGTCATTGACGAAGACCAGCTCATAAGTATCGCCGCACTCGTCCATTACTTTTTTCAAACGTTCATAAGTATGGCTAATTACTTGCTCCTCATTGAACATGGGTACAATCACACTATATCTGGCTTTCACCTTTATTCCTCCTACAAGCTTTTTGGAGCGTTACATCCATCTACACTTCATAATAACGCTGCATGCATAAACTTATTTTATAGATTTTTATTAAATCCTAGAAAACCCAAGTAGGGAACCAACGCAGCATATCCTTTACGTAATCTCCACTCACCTGCATCCCTGACAGTACCGGGTAGAAAGCGATAAAGAGCAGCAAAGCAACGGCTACATAGACATACTGTACGTAACGGGCCTCAGGGAATTTACTATCCAGCAACTTCATTATATATACAATACCAAGAATCATAAATGGTACCATAGCAAAATAATGGTAAATAAATGTTTCTCTTGGGACAAGCATCCACGGAACATATTGCGAGAAGAAGGCGATCCAGATCATGTAGAGGTTCTTATCTTTACGTTTCAGCGTAATCCACAGCGTTGCCAGCATCGCAAAAATACCCGTCCACCAGATAAGAGGATTCCCCATAGTCACTATACTGCTGACCTGACCTTCCGGCAAACCTTCACCGCCGCTAAAGAACCAGACCGGTCTCTTCATAAACGGCCATTGCCACCATGAGGAAGCAAAGGGATGTGTAGCTACAAGCTGACTGTGGTAGTTGTACATATTCTTTTGGGAATCAATCAAACCTTTTATAGTGAAGCCCTCTGCTGATGCAGATAACCCTGGCACAAAAGATAAGCTATAAATAATTACTGGAATAATTACAAAGAACCCGATACAACTAGCCAACGTAATAATAGTCTTTTTCCAAAAAGAATCTACCGCTTCACGACAGGTGCCCAGCAATTCCTTGTCTTTAATCTTCCCCTCGGCCAGCAGGCGTCCGGAGGCTTGGTATTCTCTGTAGCGTTCAAAAAGGGAGATAGCCAGCATAATGGCCAGCCCTGCTCCTCCATAGAGCACAATCCATTTCGAAGCTACGCCGATTCCGAAGAATAAGCCAGACCAGAATAACGGAATTAATGTTTTTCTCAAAGGCTGCTTGTAGAAATTCATTGTGTAATACCGCTGCATGAAATAGAACATCAACATAATGAAGAATACTCCGTATACGTCAATCGTGGAGATTCTTGTCTGTGTGAAATGCATGAAATCCAGTGCAAACAATCCTGCCGCGAGGGCGGCGTATTTGCTTTTCTTAAACAAACGCAGCGCCATTACATATATGAGAGGTAACATGGCAACTCCGAACAAGGTTCCGATAATACGCCAGCCGAATGGATTGACCCCGAACAGCTCCATCCCTATGGCAATTAACAACTTACCAAGCGGTGGATGCGTATTCTCGTAAGGCACAATCCCGTGTGTATATTCATAAGCTGTTCGCGCATGATAGATCTCGTCAAAATAAGTGCTATTCATAAAGTTAGAATATTCCGGAATGAGCGACTGCTCGTCAAAAAGATTGGCCGCTGCTCCTCTTTTAGGAACTGCGTTAGCATCCGGTGTCACACCGGCAATAGGAAGAGGTTTTCTTCCCCCCCCCTGCTCATAAAAAGCCATTTCGTTCAAAGTGAACCCTGGAGAGGTAACTGTAAACTTCACATATCTCGCAGTAACGTTCAGGGGTTGGCTTTTCCAGATGAAGACATTCCCGACATCCTCACTGACATCCATCGGACTGCTCCAGACCTCAGGATTGTCGCTGAATTCCAGCTTGAACTTCCCCGTGCCTACGCCACCAAAGATATTGACCCGTTCCAATGGTTTACTCTGCCCCAAATCTACATAGAAGCTTTCACCACTGGCAGCAGGCTCCCATAAGGTCTCTGGAGATTTAGTAGAGCCAAGATTATATAAAGCAAGCGCTGCGTAAACGGCCGTAATAGCTATTAGGCATATCCAATCTATACGCTTAAACTTCATCGTTAGATCGCCCTCCCTTCTGATGCGGTTTAATTTGCCCGACAACTCTCAAATCTTCTTCATATTGTTCTTCCAGTGTAATTGGTGCTGGAAGAGGTTTTATACCCTTGCGGACATACACATCGTAACCGATATTCAGCATATAAAGCAGTAATGCTAGATTAGCTATAGCAGTCACTAATACGATTCCGTCTGCACCCGGGCTAACATCTGCATTCAGGTGGGATAAGGTGTACGCCACATTGATGTATTGCGTTAAGCTGAATCCGAGAAATAGCGATAAAAAGCGGCGGTCCCGACTTTCTATATAAGTAAACAAACAAAGAATAAGAGCAGGGAACATATAACGTTCATGCATTTTGGTGCCAAGCACAAAGACCACTACTATAAGCACCATGCCGATAAAATAGGATTTGGTCAGGTCCAAGCGATCCTTTTTAAAGGAATAAAATGCCGCAACAGCTACAGCCACTAAAATAAATATGAAGCCCCATACACGGTATGGAATGCCAAGCCAGGTTAGATCAAGGGATGACCACATCGGATCAGTCAGTGCATACAGATTAAATGCATTCACTGAAGAATACGGATAGGAAGATAACGTACTCTTGTAAAGATCAATAATCCCTACCAGACCTCCGTTATTCCAGAAAAATGGTGCCGCAAGCAATCCGAAGATCCCTAATCCATACAAAGCTCCGAATCCAAGCTGCTTCCAAGCGCGGTGATGATAAAAAGCAAACAACAATACCGGCGTGAATATCAACGCTTGCGGTTTAATTAGCGTCGCTAAGGCAAACAAAATTGCGGAGCGAACAAACTTTTTGTTCGCAGCGCCGTGGATACTGAGCAGCAGGAAGATCAAAAAGAACGAATCTGCTTGTCCCCAAGCCGCTGAATTAATAAGTACCGCAGGATTAAACAGAAACAACAACATCAAGCCGAAAGCAATTCCTGTGCCGAGTTTTTTGCGTGACATTTGATAAATGAAGTAGCCGAGCACCAAATCAGAAAGAATCGCAGGGAGCTTGAAGAGTAAATTCTCTCCACCTGAGCCCTGAGTGAATCCTAAAACGCCACGTATGGCGCTAAGCACGTACAATATGTACAAATAGCCTGGAGGATAATCGGCAAAATAACCTTCTTCATAAAATTTGCCTGGACCTAAATCCACCATACGCTGTCCCCAAGAAATAAAGGTATTCATATCATTCTGATATCCTTGCGCGGTAAGACCAATCCACACCCTCAGGATAAAAGCAACTCCGATGGCAATACTCAGCCATTTGGAATAAATATTCTCAGGCTGCTTCATAAGCTTCTCACTACGGAATGCTTTAGTATAAAGCACTGCAAAAAACACACTAAACAGCGCTGAGATCAGCAACATCTTAGTTGGAGATACTTTATGTGGAGTGTCTGCCTTTTTGTCGCCTGCATCTGGACTAACCGCTGCACTATCCAGCGAAATGACGTTAGCCCCTTCGGGAGCCGCGTCTAATTTTTCTACAGCAAAATCATCAAAATAAGCCTTACCTTGAATTAAGCTAGAGTAGCCGCCCAGACTTGCGCCTATGCCAAATGACTTCTGCTCCGGTCCTGTCTGGCCGATATATTCAAGATACTGCCATTTACCTGCCGTATCAGTTACGCTGGGATACCCCCCGCCTACTCCAACGGCAAGAATGTTGGCGCCTATTCCCTCGCCTGCTGTACTTACTACTTTGATCCATCCAGAGATTCTATAATAACTATTCGGCGTAGCCTCAATCGTCTGCACCCATTTCAAATGATTGGGTTCGATATTCTCAATGACTGCCGCCTTGCTGCCGGAATGAACTTCCTCCGATTGGATTGAAAGTAGGCCTGAGTTGTCTCCTGAAATCCACATATCCTTAGTCCAGTTAGAAGGCGCATCATCTCCCCCCTCCTCAAAGCCAGGGTTCTGCAATAGATTCCCCTCTGCATAAATGCTTGTTACAGGAAGCACAAACAATAACAGCATCAATACAGTCATTACGGCCGCACGTGTACTCTTGATCATCGTCCCAACCTCACCTCGTCCTATATTCATCTTAGTCCAGCCAAAAGCATATACCTTCTGAAAAACAGCTCCCGAATTAGTGTGTTTCACCGTTGCTAAGAAATCATTTGGATTGATTTTCTCATAAAAGAGCATATAAATATAGGGCATGTTTACCTTATCTGGATCGCAAACCCTTCCATCCACAATACTCCATTCCATAGGATCGCCTAAGCTTCAAGGCTCTTATATAGACTCTTATATAGAATAGAAGAATCGTAGTGGCTAAAGCAAATGCCGGAGCAAAAAAAACAGGCCATTCTATATGCATAAAGCGAGAGAACTAACAAAATGGTAAGACCATAGGACCACCTAGGGGTTTGAAGTATTTTCAGTACAAAATAAACAGAGATCAGGATCAAGGTGGGTAACAAATTGGACTCTAACACCAAGGCTGCCTCGTCCTGAACATCACCTCTTCAACAATATAATCTAAATCATAGATGATGAAAAGCTAGAAACATAGACTAACCTGAACGGTTAAGTGCCAACAAAAATATAAAAAAAAGGGCCCCCTCAGTTATGAAGGAGCCTTTGAATGCACATCTGTATGCTATATATGAGTTAGCCCGCACTACCAAGAAATACATAACGGAGAATAATCAGAATAGCAAGTACCCACATCATCCAGTGAATATCGTATTTTTTCTTGCCAGCAAGGTTAGCTACACAAGCAAGGATTACATAAGTTACGATACCAAAGGAAATACCATTAGCAATATTATAAGTGAAAGGCATGATTACTAGAGTAAGGAACGCTGGAATCGCAACAACCATATCTTGAAAATCAATTTCGCGAATCGATTGTGCCATGAGCACGCCTACGACAATCAATGCTGCGGCTGTAGCAGATCCAGGGATCAGAGCCACTATTGGTGCAAGGAATAACGCAAGCAAGAAGCACACACCCGTTGTTACAGCTGTAAGACCTGTACGTCCACCTTCAGCAACACCTGCCGCGCTTTCTACAAAAGCAGTAGTAGTGGAAGTACCCAATGCCGCACCACCAGCTACAGCAATGGCATCGACAAACATTGCATTACCTACACGTTTGTTACCTTCTTCAGGGTTGTCCATAATACCAGCGCGTTGAGCAGTACCTACAAGTGTACCAAATGTATCGAACAATTCTACAAAAGTGAATGTTGCGATTGCTGAAACAATACCGGTGTGCAGGATACCATCCCAGTCAAATTCGAAAAAGTTCAATTGCGTCAGGTCAGGCACCCAAGGGGTTGTCGGACTGGACAATGAGCCAAAATCAACTACACCCATCAGTATACCCGCGAGGGTTGTACCCAAGATACCGAATAAAATCGCACCTTTAACTTGCAGTACCATCAGGATGGAAATAAGAAGCAATCCGATAATTACCAATTGTACATCAGTGTTCTCTAGACTACCCATATGAATAATTGTTTCAAAGGATAGGACGTCTGTGAATGTATTGGCGGAAATATCTTTACCAGCTTCGACACCAATCGTCATCAAACCACTGTTCTTAAGCCCAAGGATTGTAATGAACATCCCGATACCTACGGTAATGGCATGCTTCAAGCTGTCAGGAATGGCTGTCAGTAAGATCTGCCGCACTCGGGTAACCGTGAGCAGGATGAAGATCAAACCGGAAATAAATACTGCAGTCAGACCCATTTGCCAAGTGAATGGATGTTCTGAGGTTGCAGAAGACAAAATTACGGAAGCAAAGTATGCATTAAGTCCCATACCTGGTGCCAATGCTACTGGAAAGTTTATAAACACGCCCATTGCAATGGTGAAAATACCTGCTGCCAGCGCAGTCGCTAGAAATACAGAGTACCAGCCCATATCGATGCGGCCAAATGCTGTTAATGTGCTCGGATTAACCGACAGGATGTAAGCCATAGCCATGAACGTAGTCAAGCCGGCCATTATCTCTGTACGTACTGTAGTGCCGTTCTCTTTCAACTTGAAAAACCGATTCAAATTGTTCTCCCCCTAAGGTATGTTGTGGCTGACAGCAACAAAAAGCCGGTATCTGATCGACACCGGCTCGAAAAAAAGAGTAGCACCCATGACTATAGCCCTAGATTCAGGCTAATACGGGTTGCTCAGCTCTTCTTAATCGTAGCCAGGTCATTACGGTGACCTCGTAGAAACTTCCAGGCCTATTCCCGGAAATATACGAAAGAATTATGTTGTTGTGCTTTATCATTTTAGGGGGACATCACATAAGTTGTCAATGAAAAAAGCGAACATTTTCGACTTTATTTTTTCTATTGTTCGTAATTCATACATTTTTATCTTTAACTCCAACCCCAAAATCCATTAAATCATGCAGCTTATTAACTATCAAAAGCCTTATTAAATGGGTATTTTTCCCTATAAAACAGTTTCAACATGCCCTAGCTTATTGGTCTTTGGAATACTGATAGCTATGCCAAGAATTAGCAAAATGCCCTATAGCTAAACAAATCACTGCAATACCTAACCAAAAAGATCTGCCCCATATAGCCGCAAATCCAAATGCACAAACAGGGAGAACTGCCATGGGAATCGGAAGAAACAATAATGGAGCCCATAATAATCTGAATTGCTGTCCCTTAACCATATAACGAATCCATAAACCGTAATAAATCGTGATAAACACAAAGATAAGTCCAGCCCAGATCCCGAATTCTACATTTTCGAAGTTATCCTTTGAAATCACAAGAATGGCTATACCCCCCAACTGCCCTACTCTCTCCAAAAGGGTATAGACGATACCGGCATCTTTTAAACCGCTGGGAACATGATCGGGCGGAAACTTAATTATCAGCAAACTTGGGGCAAGAATAACCATAGCTATTAGTGTTCCAATAAGTGAGAATCCCATTCTACTGGCTCCTGTAAGTTTATTTTTTCCAGTTTATCACATTCTCTATAGTTGCTATATAGGGTCCGTCACAAGCTTCACGGTTAATAAAAAAACCTGCAGTCCCTTAATAAATAAGGAGCTGCAGGTTTCTTATTGCTATATGCTATTCCCACTCAATCGTTGCAGGTGGTTTCGAAGTAATGTCATACACTACACGGTTTACGTTCTCAACTTCGTTGACAATACGTACAGAGATTTTTTCAAGAACATCCCATGGGATACGTGCCCAGTCAGCGGTCATGCCATCGATGGAAGTTACTGCGCGGACACCTACTGTGTAGGAATACGTACGAGCATCACCCATAACTCCGACACTCTTCATGTTAGGAAGTGCAGTGAAGTATTGCCAAATTTCACGGTCTAATCCTGCTTTAGCAATTTCTTCTTGCAGAATGTAGTCAGAATCACGAACGATGGTAAGCTTGTCCTCTGTTACTTCACCCAAGACACGAATAGCAAGACCTGGACCTGGGAAAGGCTGACGCCATACGATCGCACGTGGCATGCCCAGCTCTTCACCGAGTTTACGAACTTCATCCTTAAACAAGGTGTTTAGCGGCTCGATCAAGCTGAATTTCATATCTTCTGGCAGACCGCCCACATTGTGGTGGGATTTAATGGTTTGCGCTGTAGCTGTTCCACTCTCAACGATATCCGTATAAAGCGTACCTTGTGCAAGGAATGAAAAATCTCCGAGCTTAGCTGACTCTTCGTCGAAGCAGTAGATAAACTCGTTACCAATGATTTTACGTTTTTGCTCAGGGTCTTCAACACCTGCAAGTTTGCTCATGAAGCGATCGCGTGCATCGATTTTCACTACATGAATATCGAATTTGCCTACGAAAGTCTCCATAACGCTTTCTGCTTCACCTTTACGCAGAAGACCGTGGTCAATAAACATACAAGTCAATTGATCTCCAATTGCACGGTGGATAAGCATAGCCACAACGGAAGAATCCACTCCGCCACTAAGAGCGCAGAGTACTTTTTTATCTCCGACTTGATTGCGAATATCTTGAACGGCTTCATCGATAAACGATTCCATTGTCCATTTGCCGTCGCAACCACAAACTTGGTATAAGAAGTTCGAGATCATCTCGTTACCTTGAACGGAGTGACGTACTTCTGGGTGGAATTGCACAGCGAACAATTTGCGCTCCGCATTGCTCATTGCTGCAATTGGAGCACTTTCTGTACCTGCATCCAGCTTGAAGCCTGTTGGAAGCTCAACTACATGGTCACCGTGGCTCATCCATACAGTCTGGCGGTTCTCCAATCCTGCAACTAAAGCAGTTCCTTCTGCAAAGTCAACATCAGCTTTACCATATTCCCGTTTAGCTGAACGTTCTACTTTACCATCAAGCTGATGAGCCATCAGCTGCATACCATAACAAATACCGAAGATCGGCACTCCTAGATCATAAATAGCCGGATCTACGTGTGGTGCATCTTCAGCGTATACACTGCTAGGTCCGCCGGAGAAGACAATTCCTTTAGGCGAAAGTGCTTTAATCTTGTCAACTGGCGTATTGTACGGCAAAAGTTCGCTGTATACTCCCAGGTCCCGAATTCTGCGCGCGATAAGTTGGTTGTATTGTCCTCCAAAATCGAGAACGACGATAATTTCATTTGGCTTGTTCATTACGTGCCTCCCTTGATTATTGGATTCATTATACTCATGGTTAATTCTCATCGTCAAGGAAAGGAGGACACGCCTCTCATAATCAGAGAGTGATAAAACTTCATGCAGAACCTTCCTTGCTATGGCATAAATTAGATAGCGGATCTAAGCGTTCTTGCCCGTTTATGTTAAACGGAAGGTAATGATCAGACATTCGCGAATAAACGCGTTCGCATCAGAAGCCGCAGGTTCGCCGCCAAGGTCGGGAGCGGAT
Source organism: Paenibacillus sp. FSL L8-0333 (assembly GCF_037965665.1). Classification (NCBI taxonomy): domain Bacteria; kingdom Bacillati; phylum Bacillota; class Bacilli; order Caryophanales; family Paenibacillaceae; genus Paenibacillus; species Paenibacillus sp. FSL L8-0333. The sequence continues at coordinate 721,825 of NZ_CP150186.1, read as the reverse complement.
TTTAAGGAATTGCCGCGGGCAGAGATCACGGCTGTGGATGCCAAAGCTGGCGCGTACGCCAGGGTCTCCCACTGGCGGACGAACTGCCGGACGGCCACGTATAGTCCGGCATCGTAAATCCGCAGGGAGTCCACATACTCCCTGCCAGTAACGCCGGGCGGCGGCGGTCCAAACCGCTCCGCCAGCCCGTGCCAAGCCAGAGAGGCCGCGCGCAGCTGCCTCTCACGGCTCAAGCTGCTGCCGCGACACGCGGCCAGCAGCAGAGCCAGACTGCGCCGCCAGCGCCAAGCGGCGGCGGGAAGCAGCGCCGCGGCAGTCAGCGGCGCTGAAAAGGGTCCGCCCGCCAGCGGCAGGACGGGTAGTTCCGCGCTGCGCGTTGCTTGCGGCGCGAGCGCCGCTGCCGCAGGCCGTGCCGGCGCGGGGAATCCAGCCGCAAGCGCAGGCCCCGGCGTCGGATCGAAAGGAACCCAACCTGCGCCGGCAAAATAAACCTCTACCCAAGCATGCGCATCCCCTTGGGTGACTAAATACTTCGCCGGCATGGCTTCCTCCTGCTGGGTTCCAGGTCCGTACCCTTGAACATACCGCGCTGGAATGCCTGTGCTTCGCAGCAATACGGTCATCGCTGTTGCAAAATGCACACAATAACCTTGCTTGGTCTCAAACAGGAAATGATCCACAAAATCAGCGCCAGCTGGCGGAACCATGGTATCCAGCGTGTAAGAATACCCGTTTTGCAAATAATCCCGAATGGCGGTTGCGGAGTCATATCGGTTATCCGAGGAAGCTGTGAGCTTCTCTGCCAGAGCTTTCACTCGCTCAGGTAATAAATCAGACAGCTGCAAATATTTGTTCTTTATTTCTTGAGGATCAGCATCACCCAACCCGCGCAGCAGTACTGGATTACTCTCGGGAAGTATAGAATCAACTATATACTCAGTGATCCGAGTTGAACCCGCCGAATCTGGCAGACGAAAGGTATCCCTGTCCTTATTCGCCAGAACATAACCAAGCTGGCTGCCATTAGATAGTTGAACTGTCTCAACATCCGTTATGGTGCCCGCATTGAATACAGGAATTCCTCCGGAAGAAGGGCTGGCAAATTGTATCCGCTGTTGTAAAGTCCGTCCACCATTAGTAGTAGTTACCGTCGCCGGAATCTGAGGCAGGCTGGACAAGTTAAGCGGAGTAAATTCCTCACCACCTCTGATCCAACGGCGTCCGTCATAATAGGCAATGCTCTCCCCGCGCCAATAGGTACGCAGGCTGGTCAATGCTGTGAAGACTGGCTCGGTATTGCGTGACAATGGAGCACCCAGTTCTCCATCATTTGTACTATACCCTGTTGTTCCTGCAGGTATAGCCTCATTATCTTCCGGCATATGGCCCGAAGCCCATTCCTGCAGCTTTTCAAAGGTTGACTGGAGTGTAGTTTGGTTAGGCGGTCGTACTTCATATACCTGCCCACCGAACCATGCTGTCATCATTACGAATATGGCAGCCGCTAATGCCAAAACTCCCCATCGGGCATACGGCAGGTGAATGCTGCCCACCCGTTCCCGCAGACGGAGCAAACCACTCATTGCTTGCATCCATACAATAAGCCCCACTGATATTACAACATCCGTTGTCGTATTAACGCCAAAGCCAATATCCAGAACCAATAGATAAATGAGGGTCACCGCTGTAAACAGCAGCGTGCTTCCTCTGAAAAGTGCAAGCTGCTGCACCGAAGATACCAGCAGCCCCCAGCCAACAATCAAAATCAAAAGTCTGCTGATCTCGCTAAGCTGAGAAACATGCCCTGAAAAGAGCAAAATCAGATCATTTGGAATTTCTACTGCATAAATGCCCAACCATCCTGTCCCTACGCTCTCACTGCATAGATATAGCCAAGCCGTGCCGATCATCAAACATTGGATACTTAGCAATAGCCATCCGGGAATCTGAAGGATTCCCCACATCAACAGCACGGCAGCAGAAATCATCAGAATCTGCAGCAATCTAGCAGTATCTTCCAATGAAGTCGTTCTATATAAAGGGAGCAGCCATTCTAAAAACAGCCCCAAAATAGCCAAAGAGAACAGCATGCGATAATACAGAGGTATCTTTCTCTGTTTACCGGCATGACTGCTCTCTAGTTTTTCCAAATGGAGCTGCTTTGGTTCCTTCCCACTTTGCCCATTCATAGAGAAGCTTGTGTCACCCGGTATCCGCTTACCGTAGCGTTGGTTTTCCGGATGATTCATGGTACTCTACCTCCCTGAGCCTGTAAGCTGGCAATGCATCATCCAGACAAAACATCCGTGCTCCCAGACGACCCAGACTATCCCCAACCGTTCCCCGCACAGGCTGGCGGATCTCCTGCAGCGTTACCTCCGCAGGCACCGGAGCTGGCTGATCCCAAGCATAATAGAGCTCAACTTTTACACCTTGCACTAAGAATTTAGCGATAACCTTAGCGGATTGTTCCTCTAATCTTCCGGTCACTATAGCAACGGTCATTCCCGGAATCCAGCCTCTAGAAGCATCCTCCAACAGCTCGGACAGGGTTCTTGTTCCATTCGGAGAAATATCAGTTAGAATATCCAGCACTCTCCCTGGGATTTTGCCCAGTCCTTCATGCCTAGCCATTCCTTCTGGCCAGCCTCCGCTGAATAACTGGACATAAGCACCTGACTGCTCAGCAAAGAGCATCAGCCCCATCGCCGTTGACACCGCCTTCTCAAATACCGGTGGCTGCTCTTCCCGACTGCCACGAGGTGTAAGTGCATTGGCTGGAATCTCATAGCTTTTGGGATCATTAGCCAACACGATACAGCTCATTTCTGCCTTTTCACGCTCTGGAACTTTGCTCTGCAGATTCCCTAGCCGGGCACTGTTCTTCCAATGGATTCGGCTAAGTGGATCACCGGGCTCATATTCCCGCGATTCCATGGTCTCATCATTGCTGTTTCTTCCCCTTCTGGAATAGAGCGAATCACCGCTAATAAAGCCGCTGTCCGGTACTGCTCCGCCATAATATAGGGGGGCTGGCAGCACTTTAATGCTATGCTCTTCAGCAGGCTCAGATCGGCCTGTGAACCAGCCGGGCAAATCTCCCCAGGTTACTCTACAGCCCTGCAAATGATGATGTCCGCGTGGCATATTCTCAAGAATGTAGGTGTATTCAAAAGAGCGTCTGAATCCCGGAAACAGTAGCTTGTGATGTCCTCTGTCCCCCCAAAAATCAGCGATAGTCAGCCATGGCAGTGGAAGCCGGGAAGAGAAATTCACCCGCACCTTCACAAGCAGTGTATTTCCAGCTATCGGTCTTACAGGAGTGATTGTACGTTCAATCTTTATCGCCCGTGGACCTGAAAGTTGAACGATAAGTCCGCCAACCATGATAACGCCTACAGCGATCAGCAGAAATAAGAGTGATGCGCCTCCGCGCCATGCATATAAAACACCTATAATTCCAGCCACAGTCAGCACCCGCAACCATTCAGCCAATGCACTACGGCTACGCGGATAGGAGAAGCTTCTAACTCTTTCAGTCTTGTTATTTAATTTGTGCTCTACTTTTTTTGAAGAGGACAATGGAACGAACACCCTTCCTTTGGGTCTAGACTTGTTCCCAGCTGAGGAACTTATTACTATCTATTCTTCCCATGAAAAAGGGTGCCCAGACATTGTTTTTTTCTTTTAAAAAAACTGCCTGAGCGCTAAATCTCAGAAGGCTATTACCCGGCGCTCACCTTCCGTCACGCTTATATTTAAAGGAGGATGATCGGCTGTCTCCAGCAGCTCACGCAGCGATACCCAGATAGAACCGCCAATCATCTCCACACTGGCACCGTTTATCTTTTGAACATGATCAGGAAGATTTAAAAGGAGTTCCTTGTTCGCCACATCCGCGATGATATCTTTGCCGTTCCAGGCAATCCTTCCACTGCGACTGCCCGCATCCCAGCTAATCTGCCCTCCCAGCCGTTCGATCACAGCGCGAAGTGGCACCATATATTTTCCTTTTTGCAGAGTATATTCACCTGGCGCCAGCTTCGTCTCCAGCTTTCCAACCTCCAGCACCAGAGGTTTGCCGGGCGCAAACAGCTCTGCATTCGGTATGATATTCGAGGTGATCCAAGCTTCTGAAGGTTTCACTCTGCCCAAGCTATTGGCTTTTGAGGAGACTCTGAATTGTACAGGCTCCACCGTCTCATCTAAAAGGCCAAAGCTGTATCCAGCAGCCTTATAACGCGCAATAATATCAGGCAGTGCTTTAACACTCTCCTGATGGCCGCCGCCATCATGCAGCAGCAGAATAACCCGAGAGGACTTCAGATCCGCGGTTGACTCTTTTAAGATTTCTGACGCAGGTACCCCTTTGCGTTTGGAATCCCCGCTGTCCACCGTCCAATCCGTAACGATATAACCGGCTTGCTTCAACAAATTGAAGTAGGTATTATCAAAGTGATCAAAGGTTCCGCCCGGGGCGCGGATAAGTTGTGGGCGAACCCCTGTAATGCCCCGAATAATTTCTTCGGTCTTTTTAATCTGGCTCCAAAATTCAGTGAATCCACTATATAAATCATGGTAATTATGATTATAGGTATGATTGCCAATAGCATGTCCTTGTTCCCATATGGCATTAATTAGCTCTGGATGGCTTTTCGCTTGATTACCAAGGACAAAAAAGGTCGCCTTCACACCTTGCTGCTGTAAAATTTCAAGAACGTTGAAGGTATTGTCACTCGGTCCGTCGTCAAATGTAATATAGACTGTTTTTGAAGCTTTCTTTGCGGCTGTGATTGCCGAATATGTTGTTGACACCTTGGATACTTGTGCCGTACTGGAATTCAATTTAACTTCTGGAGAAGCAGTCACAATGGACTCTGCTTTAGGAGGAAATTCTTGCATCGCCACTAACGGGAGATTATTCTTAACAGAGACAGACTCCGCACTTGCGGACTGTAATGAACGATTCATCCAAGAATCTACACTCTCCCCTGCGTTCCATCCCAGCATTACGATGACGATTACAACCATAACAAGCAATCCGCGTATGAAGTTTCGGCGGCCGTGAGTGTTTTTGTTACCTTTCATCTTCTCTACCTCCAGCATTCTATTGGCTCAAAAGCCATTTGGTAGATTGTATGAAGACAAGCTTCAAAATAGAATAAGGCAACTGCCCCTTGGAGAGTGAGAATCTTATGGAAATGCTGAACTTTATACAAGAATTATTCAGCAAATATGGATATAGCGTATTGTTTTTTGGATTGCTGCTCGAATTCGTTGCCTTGCCGTTTCCCGGAGAAACTACCATGGCTTTTGCAGGTTTCCTTTCCTATACGGGAAGACTTGATTTCATAACGCTGATTCTAGTGGCGTTTGCAGGGACCACCGCCGGGATGACCCTCACCTATTTTGTCGGATTAAAAGCCGGAATGCCCTTCATCCAGCGATACGGCAAGTGGTTGCTGTTCTCCCCTGCCAAGCTGGATAAAACGCAAAAATGGTTCGAGAAATACGGCAGCATCCTTATTTCCATCGGATATTTTATTCCAGGCGTTCGTCACTTCACCGGCTATTTTGCTGGTATAGTTGCGCTGCCCTTCCGTAAATTCGCCCTCTACGCTTATAGTGGAGCATTATTCTGGGTAGTGCTGTTTCTTGGCATAGGACGGGTATTTGGTCCGCAGTGGATGGGTATTTTCCATTTATTCGAGTTATATGCACTATGGATTATCTCCGGCTGTGTAGCTATAGCTGCCCTTGTAATCCTGTATCGTTACCGCAAAAAGATAAGCATCCGCCTGTTCCCGCGCAAAGCTGCCATAAAGCTACAGACTCAGGTCAAAAAAACTTCCAAGGGACGGTGAAGCCACCGCCCTTTTTAAGTACGTTTTTTCTTGCTGCGTACCCCCGCATATCCTGCAAGCAAAAGCGCAACTGCGGCAAATCCCGCTCCCCCAGCAAACCCTACCATTCTTGGTTCCACCCCTTCTAATAGCCACCCGGCGAACAGCATAGATAACCCCAGCAGCGTATTTCCTACTGCAGACAGAAGTCCAAACATAAAGGACTGCATAGCAGATGGCGTTTCCCGCATAACAAGCGTATCCAGACAGGCATTCCCCGTCCCCCCGGCAAATGACAGCAGAATATATAACATAAATGCTGCCGCAAAATGATTGCTGACACTGATGCCCATCAATAATACACCTTCAAGTAAAAGCCCTCCGATGGCTACAATCAGCAGTCCCTTTTTTAAATAACGTGAGATAAAAAAACTAAGGCTAAGACCGACACCAAGCGCCGCATAAAATGCCCCTACTCCAATATCGCCCGTGTGAAATACCTGTATCGCATATACACTGATCAGTACATTATCCAGACCATTTAACAACGGCACCAACAGCTCATAACCGAAAATGACCTGCAGCGTTAGGCTCCCGCCAATTACCATTCCCAGAGCACGCAGCCGACCGTATTTTGCTTCTTCAGCAGATTTTTCTAAGTCCCCCTCAGGAGAATATGTAGCCTTCTTAGCCACCGTCGCCATTTCCGTATGTTGTGGAAAATCGATACCGTAAATTAACATCGCCGCAATCAAAAAAGACACTGCATTCATAATGAACGCTGCCTCCGAACCAAACCACATCGACACCACCCCTCCACTGAACGCCCCAAGGATCAGCACGCAGCCGCTCATTAACTGCTCTAGTCCGTTGACGGTCAGCAGAGAATCTTTGGTGACGAGCAAAGGGATAGTGGACTTACGAACAGGGCTGTAAATGGCTTCGCCCGCTGCCAGCAAAAAACTTGCCATATATAACAACCACAGGTTCTCCTCCCCATCCACCCATAAAAAGGCTAAGGCTACTGGGACCCTCAGCATATCTGTAGCTATCATGATATATTTGAGTGGAATTTTACTGCCAAGTATGCCTCCAAGCGGGGCCAGAAATAAATAAGGAAGCAGTCTCACACCTAACGAAATCCCCACCGCCATGCCTGATCCCGTCAACTGCAGAACCAGCGCCAGTACTGCAACGCTAGTAAAACGATCACCAATTCCATTGATCAAGCCGGCTGTGAACAATCGTGAATATCCCTTATGACTCCTAAACATCGCAACAGCTGAGTGATTATTCATAAAATAAACCTCATTTCATCTATTTATACATATATCTAATTAGATATTAATCGAATCATTTATTTATGACAATGCTTTATTTTCAAGGATTTGCTAAGATGAAATACAGCATTACTTCACGGAAATCTCCGGGAAAGAAGGAATTGTCTTTTGAAAATAGATCGATTGCTCTCTATCGTTATCCTGCTAATGAACCGCCGCCTAATTCAGGCGAAGGAGCTAGCCGATATGTTCGAGGTATCTGTGCGCACGATTTATCGTGATATTGAAAGCATTAATGGAGCCGGAATTCCTATCGTCACCTATCAGGGAGCTAACGGTGGGATCGGGCTTATGGAAGGATACCGGCTGGACCGCAATGTCTTGACGGATCGTGAGCTAGCGGATATTTTCACGGCTCTGCAGAGCGTCTCGTCTTATGGAGGAAATGAACATACGCTGCTCATGGAAAAGATCAGCAGCGTAATCCCGCCCTCCCAATCCGCCGCCTTCCGCAGCAAAACGACTCAGCTCATCATCGACTTCTCCCCATGGGGTCTTCAACGTATTTTGGAAGAGAAGCTTGCCACTCTAAAAGAAGCACTTGAGGAAAGCGTGACCGTAAACTTTGATTATGTAGATGCTGCGGGTCAGACAAGCCAGCGTTCGGTAGAGCCCTATACTTTAGTGCTGAAGGGGCAAGCCTGGTACTTATATGGATTTTGTCTGAATCGTCAGGATTTCCGTCTATTTAAGCTGTTGCGCATGAAAGAGCTCGTTAAGAATACCCAAGTTTTTATTGCAAAAGATGTAGATGCAAGCGAGCTGCCTTGGAGCAACGAGTATCAGAGATCAACCGTAACAACAGCAACACCCATCGTTTTGCAGTTTAAGGCTGAAAGCAAACATCTAGCGGAAGAGCGGTTTGATTCTACCGAGCTACTGCCCGACGGTAATGGAGGTTACAAGGTTACCATCAACTATCCTGAGGATGGATGGCTATATGGTTTCCTGCTAAGCTTCGGGATGCATGTAGAGGTCTTAGAGCCACCGCATATTCGGCAAAAGCTGGGGCAGCTTGCAGCAGGCATAGCAGCAAAATATACAACCTAACAATAAACCTGACGGAATGCCGTCAGGTTTATTGTTCTATACTGAACTTAAAGCGGGCGCTCGAGAGCTTGCATACCTTTAAAGGAGTGTTAAATATGGGACATGAACATGTAGAGCAAGGAGATCTTAAAATTTGTCAAAGCTGTGGGATGCCAATGCCTACGGCGGAATTGCTTGGAACGGACCAGGATGGCAACAAGATCGAAGATTACTGCGTGTACTGCTATGAGAATGGTGCATTCAAACAGCCTAACATCACGTTGCAAGAAATGGCTGACATTTGTACAGGCTATATGGTCGAAGAAGGAATGGACGAGAATGTTGCCCGTAAACTTCTCGCGGAGCAGCTGCCACATCTGAAACGTTGGAGCGATCCTGCAGCTGTGTCTCCAGCTAACTAATAGCAGCACAACAAAAAGAAGCGCCCTACGGAACCATAACGGTTCGTAGGACGCTCTTTTTCTTCATTCTTTTTTTGCCCAGCTTTTTATTGATTGTCCTGCTGTGGCTGCACCTCTTCCGTCTTCAGGAAGTCTGGCTGCGGTGAAGTCTTTTTAATAAAGAAAGCCAATACCAAAGCAATTACAGTGATCCAGGTAGCAATGTTAAAGGCATGCGTAACCCCGCTAATTGTAGCCTCTTGCGTAAGCTTAAGCATGGCTGCTTTATCGTTTAACGAAACCGTTCCGCTCATAAGCGTATCAGTGATTGTGCTCTTCGTCTTATTGGTCATTAGACTGACGAACAACGCCATTCCCAGCGCGCCCCCGACCGTCCGCAACGTATTCGACATTGCTGTACCATGCGAGCTTAAACGCTGTGGCAGCTGGTTAAGTCCAGCCGTTACAATCGGCATCGATAACATCGACATGCCTAACATCCGAACCGTGTAAGTAATAATCATATGCGTATACGTCGTACTGTCTGTAAGCTGGCTGAATTGCCAAGTCGTAATTACTGTAATAATCAGGCCTACCACAGACAGCCATCTTGCCCCGATTTTATCAAATATAATCCCCGTGATTGGAGACATAATTCCCATTAGAATGGCTCCCGGCAACAGCATAAGACCGGACTCCATTGGTGTAAAACCACGGATCGTCTGCAAATAAATCGGCAGCAAAATCATACCCGAATATAAAGCCATCGTAATGATGATATTGATTAATGTAGTGAGTGAATACATATTGTATCTGAAAATCCGGAACTCAAGCAGTGGTGTCTCAGCCTTAAGCTCTCTCCATACGAATAAAGCCAGTGCAATCACACCCACAATGAGGCAGGTGATGACTGTTGCACTTCCCCAACCATCGGTTCCAGCATCACTGAAGCCGTACAACAATCCCCCAAAACCAATGGTAGACAGGATAACACCCGTTTTATCCAGCTTCGGAGAGGTTGTTTGCCCTACATTTTGCATTGTTTTCATACCTAGCAAGGTAGAAAGAATGGCCAGCGGAAGAACGATAAAGAACAATACGCGCCAAGAATAGTTCTGAACTACCCAGCCTGACAACGTTGGACCTACAGCTGGAGCAAAAATCATGGCTACCGCCATTAGCCCCATCGCTTTCCCCCGCTCTTCAATTGGGAAGATACGAAGAAACACAATATTCATTAACGGCATCAAAATCCCTGCGCCAACCGCCTGTATGACTCTGCCGACCATGATCATTTCAAAGCCTGTTCCGATTCCACAGACAAGTGTGCCTAACGAAAAAAGTGACATCGCGGTGATGAATAGCTGGCGGGTCGTAAACTTTTCCACCAGAAATGCACTAATCGGTATCAGCACACCGTTCACGAGCATAAATCCCGTTGTTAGCCACTGTGCCGTATTCGTAGCGATTTTTAGATCGTCCATTATGCTCGGCAATGCCACATTAAGAAGTGTTTGGTTCAAAAGTGCGACAAACGCACCTATTAAGAGCGCTGCAATAATCGGTCCTCTACGTATTCCCTTAGTTGCCGCTGCAGCGTTACCTGTAATTGTACTCATAAATTCTATTTGTCTCTCCCCTGCTCTAAGATCTGAATGATTTCGTTATGAATCCTAAGTAATTCACCTGCATCCTTGGCAGGTATATTGGATAGTGGAAGTAAGTGTCTTCTGAGCGATTGTTTACTTCTTTCCCTGATCTCTCTGCCCTTTTCAGTAATCGCCAAGTTGTATATACGCCGATCTACCTCAGAGCGCTGTCTTGTGATCAAATCGGCTTTCACCATCCGGTCCACTACGCCGCTCGCTGCACTGTTCCCCAAATGTAATAGCTCGGCAAGATCTGTAATGCCAATATCGGGATTTGCAGATATTTTGCGGAGAACCATTAACTGTGTTGGTGTGATGTCCAGCTCTTCGGCATCCTTCCACAGCAACTGCTGGAATGCATGGCTAATCCGGCGAAAAGAGGAGAAAATATCATCTAATTGCTGCTCCTTATCTTCCAAATCTTCACCTCCAAAGAATTAATTAGTTAGATCATCTAATAGTTCGCATGCGTACTATTTTACACCTTAACTAAATTTCGGTCAATAATTTGCTGTAACTTTCTGAAAGGTAATTTTATATTGCAGGAAAAACATGAAAATCATACATAAGTGCACAAAGCATAAAAAAGCGAACCAAGGTAGATCCTTGGTCCGCTTTTTCGTCTGAACAATGCTCAGGTTAAGCTGTATGAACTTTCAGGTAAAGTCTGCTGCTGAGGCTTATCCGGCAGTTTTAAATTAGATGGCTTAGTCTCTTCCTGGCTGCTGGCAATTGACATCATCAGCTTGATCCGATTCGCTTGGTTGACTACGCTGACTCCAGCATCATAGTCAATCGCCACGATATTTGCACCCGGATATAATTCCTTAAGACCTTTAATCATCCCACGCCCGGTGATATGGTTGGGCAGGCACGCGAACGGTTGAATACAGGCGATGTTGTTCACTCCATTATCCAACAAATCCATCATTTCTGCGGTTAAAAACCAGCCCTCACCCATCTGATTTCCTACGGACACCAGTCGGCTGGCCTTCTCGGCAAGACCATAAATATTCTCCCGTCCTTTAGCTAACCCCGCATCCTCAAGGGCAACCTTAATCGGCTTACGGTAAATTTCCAGATAAGAGATCAGCATGGGATTGATATAGCCGAGCCGTTTGCTTTTGCCGAATTGCTCAGCTTTGTAGATCGGATTATATACACAATAGAAAATGAAATCCAGGAAGTCCGGCATTACCGCCTCCCCGCCCTCTGCCTCGATCATCTCTATAATGCGGTTATTGGCATCCGGATGGAATTTGATCAGGATCTCACCGACAATGCCCACTCTTGGTTTAGCAATACCCGTAACGGGCAGCTTGCAGAACTCTGCAACAATCTCACGAATCAGGCGTTTGTATTCTCGGAATGAAAAGTTGGATAAGCTTGCCTTGCAACGCTCCATCCCTTTGCGGAATAGAACTTCCGCACTTCCTGGAACAACCTCATGCGGCCTAAAGTGATTTAACATCCGCATCATAAGATCACCATAACAAGCGGCAGCTATCAACCGATTCGCCAGCTTAAGACTGATGCGGAAACCCGGCTGATTCTCCATCCCCGAAGCATTAAGTGAAATCACCGGAATTTGTTCAAGGTCTGAATCCTTTAAGGCTTTGCGGAGCAAAGAAATATAATTCGTAGCCCGGCAGCCGCCACCCGTTTGTGACATAATCACAGCAGTACGATCCGGATCATATTCCCCACTCTTCAGCGCCGACAGAATCTGGCCAATCGTCACAATTGCCGGATAACACGCATCATTATTAACATATCTCAGACCTTCTTCTGTCTCTTCGGGTCCGGTAGTTTCAAGTATCTTCAGACGGTACCCGGCATCGCGAAAAACCTGCTCAAACAATTCAAAATGAATAGGCGACATCTGTGGTGCAAGGATGGTATAGGTCTCTTTCATTTCCTTCGTAAATAACACATTAGCCTGCACTTTTGGCGGCTTTTGCGGCACTACCTTACCTTTTTCACGCTCACGCATTGCCGCCAGCAATGAACGAAGCCGAATGCGCGCTGCACCAAGATTGCTGATCTCATCGATTTTGATCAATGTATATACCTTGTTATGTCTTTCCATAATATCCTGTACGGCATCACAAGTGATCGCATCGATCCCACAGCCGAAGGAAGTCAATTGAACAAGCTCCAGATCCGAGCGGACTGCAGCAAGGCGGGCTGCACGGTACATCCGGGCATGGTAGGTCCACTGATTCACAACAGCCACATCTCCTTCGCTGTGGTCCAGATGGCAGACAGAATCTTCTGTCAGCACGGCGAGTCCCATCCCGGTTATCATATCCGCTATCCCGTGATTAATCTCAGGATCGGCATGATAAGGGTGCCCGCAGAGCAGGATTCCTTTGGTTCCAGTATCAGCTAGATACACAAGGGTCTCCTCACCTTTAGTACGCACATCACTTTTGGCGTTATCAGCCTCTGTAAGTCCCGCCTGCACCGCGGACGTAATCTCATCTCGCGGAATGCTGGTAAATGTCTTCACCAGTCCTTTGGTCAGCGCAGAAATATCATCAAAGGTCAGGAATGGACTGACAAGCTTGATTCCATTGTCCTTTAACCCATCCATATTGTTGCGAATGACTTCGGGGTACGAGGCGACCACTGGACAATTGAAGTGATTATCCGCGGCTTCATCTTCTTTTTTCTCATACACCACCGCTGGATAAAAAATAAAATCGACACCTTTACCGATCAGGCTTTGCACATGTCCATGTGCCATCTTCGCAGGATAACATATCGATTCTGAAGGAATTGTATCCATTCCGCTTTCGAAAAGCTTCTTGCTGGATTTAGGGGAGAGAATCACCCGATAGCCAAGTTTGGTGAAAAAGGTGTGCCAGAACGGGTAATTCTCAAACATATTCATGGTACGCGGAATCCCGACGGTCCCCCGCCATGCCCCTGTTTCCGGTAAACTCTCGTACTCAAAAAACCGTTCATATTTATACTGCATCAGATTCGGCAGGACATTTTTCTCTTTTTTGACTCCTGCGCCACGTTCGCAGCGATTGCCGGTCACATAAAAGCTCTTATCCGGAAAACGACTGATCGTCAGCGCACAGTTATTCCCACAGCGGCCACAGCGGCCTGAAGAAACCTCATATTTAAAGCTGGCAAGCTCCTCTGGTCCAAGCAGCGTACTGGATCCGTTAACCCCGGCTTGCTCACGCGCAATCAGTGCACAGCCGTAAGCCCCCATTACGCCAGCTATATCCGGTCTAATCACCGTTCGCCCCGTCAAGGACTCAAAGGCACGCAATACAGCTTCATTATAGAAGGTACCGCCCTGAACGATGATATTTCGCCCTAAGTCCTCCGGATTGCGGATTTTAATTACCTTTTGCAGAGCATTCTTGATCACAGAGTAGGCAAGACCCGCCGATAAATCCGCTAATGACGCGCCCTCCTTCTGAACCTGCTTAACCTTAGAGTTCATAAATACCGTGCAGCGCGAGCCCAAATTAACAGGCTGAGTCGCTTCGAGTGCAGTCTTAGCAAATTCCTCGATGCCAAGTCCCAGGGCAGAGGCAAAGCTCTCCAGAAAAGAGCCACACCCCGCTGAACAGGCTTCATTGAGCATAAGGCTGTCGATAGCACCGCCACGGATCTTAATGCACTTCATGTCCTGACCACCGATATCCAGTATGAAATCTACTTCTGGCATGAACTTGGAAGCTGCCTTGTAGTGTGCAACAGTCTCTACTTCTCCGCCATCCGTCCGCAGAGCGGCCTTGATTAACCCCTCACCGTACCCTGTCACATATGAGCCTGCAATGTGGCAGCCTTCAGGCAGAACCCGGTAGATCTCCTTCAGTGCATCGCTGACCGAATGCAGCGGGTTACCTTTGTTGCTGCCATAAAAGGTATAGAGAATTTCGTCAGCCGAACCGGTTAACACGAGTTTAGTTGTGGTTGAGCCGGCATCAATCCCTAGATAACAAGGTCCACGATATAAAGCTAAATCTGATCTCGCTGCAGAGGCTTTGCCGTGACGAAGCCGAAATTGCGCAAGCTCAGCGGCATTCTCAAAAAGCGGCGGCAATTCAGCATCCGCAGCTCGATCCGCAGTAAAATCAACCGCCGCAATTCGCGTGATCCAGCTTGAAAGTGGCAACACGACTGGATCAGCTTCGGAGAGTGCAGCTCCAATCGCCACGAAATACTGTGAGCGTTCCGGGAACAGGATATCCTCCTCCGCCAGCTCCAGCGTTTCCGCAAAATGCTGCCGCAAGGCAGGCAGGAAGGTCAGCGGGCCGCCAAGAAAAGCCACCCGTCCACGAATCGGACGTCCACAAGCAAGACCGCTAATCGTCTGATTAACGATACTCTGGAAGATCGAAGCCGCCACATCCTCCCGGCGTGCTCCTTCATTAAGCAGCGGCTGTACATCGCTTTTGGCAAATACACCACAGCGTGAAGCTATGGGATAGATTCGCTCATGCTTCTCCGCCAAAACATTTAAGCCTGCCGGATCGGTCTGCAGCAGCGCTGCCATCTGATCGATGAACGCTCCCGTTCCGCCCGCGCAGGCTGTATTCATACGCTGCTCAATGCCGCCCCGAAGATATATTATCTTAGCGTCCTCTCCACCCAGTTCAATCGCCGTGTCGCATTCCGGGATCAGCGCACTGATCGCCTTCGTGCAGGCAATCACCTCCTGAATAAAGGGAACTCCACCTAATTTGGATAATGACAAGCCCGAGGAACCGCTTACAGTAAGCCTAGCTCCCCTCTCTGGAAATCTGTCGCGTACATCAGACAGAAGAGAGAGGGCCGCTTTTTTAATATCGCTATAATGTCTTACATAGTCTTGATAAACAATGATGTCCCGCTCTATGACAACTAATTTAGCAGTAGTTGATCCGATATCAAGCCCAATATGCAGCATTATCACTCCACCACCTCTTCTTGCTCCAAATTTGAAGCAATTATGAGGAAACTATATCATGACAACACCTTATATAAGCTGTTAAAAATGTAATAGACATCTATAAAAAGTAATTAGTAAAATTTATGATTTGCTTATTCCTGCTATCGTGTTTGCGACATGCCCTTTTACCCGTACCTTCCGCCATTCTTCCACTAATATCCCCTGCTCATCAATCAGAAAAGTAGATCGCACAATCCCCATAAACTCTTTGCCGTAAAGTTTCTTAAGCTGCCATACGCCGAACATTTCACTTACCTTATGATCCTCATCAGACAGCAGTGGAAAGGGCAGACTATGCTTCTCTGTAAATTTAGCGTGTGATGTCAAAGAGTCCGGACTAATGCCCAGAACAACCGCACCCACCGCCGTGATTTGATCAAAAGCGTCACGGAATTCGCAGGCCTCCTGCGTGCAGGCTGGTGTCATATTTTTAGGATAAAAATATAAGATGACCTTTCGGCCCAAGTAATCACTCAAACTAACCTCATGCCCATTGGAAGAGGGAAGGGTGAAATTGGGTACTTTTTGTCCAATAGCTACTTCGTTCAAGATAGATCCACTCCTTCTTAAGATTGGGGAATTATTCCTAAATTGCACGTATCCCCAAAAGAAATTATAATGTAGTCAACGTGAATGCGAAAGGAAGAACGAGAAATGCCACCTAGAAAGAAAAGGCACGCAAAGACTGGTAAGTCAAAAAAGAAACCGCTGCTTTGGACGCTGGCCATTATACTCCTCCTTATTATCGGTGGGGCCATTTTCTACATTACAACCATTTACAATGAGCTTGGTAGCATGTCGAATACTGAAGATTCACCTTTTCAAAATGCAGAGACCGTTGATGTTGACACCCCTGAGCCTCCTAAATGGGAAGGTACAGAGCCGGTCAATATCCTATTAATGGGTGTGGATGCCCGAGGTGTGAAGAAAGGGGAAATCCCCCGTTCAGATACAATGCTCGTCGCTTCTCTTGACCCTGTGAAGAAGAAAATCAGTGTATTTTCAATACTGAGAGATACGTACGTTCCGATTCCGGATCATGGCGAGAAGCGTATTAATACAGCGATTATTTATGGACCTAATACTGCGATGCAGACCGTCAGCGATCTGCTCGGTATCCCAATTCAATATTATGTCTACACGGACTTCCAAGGATTCATCAAGCTGGTTGATGCCGTTGGGGGTGTGGATTATGAAGTCGAAAAAGATATGGTCTACAAAACCGTTGCAGACGGTCCGGAATATGATATTGATCTGAAAAAAGGATACCAGCATCTTGACGGCAACATGGCGCTACAATATGTTCGCTTTCGGCATGACGCTACCTCCGATTTCACTCGAACCGAGCGCCAACGCGGTTTTCTCAAGGCTGTGGCTGATAAGCTGATCAGCACCACCTCCATCGTCAAGCTGCCAAATATCCTGTCGCAGGTTACGCCTTATATTGAAACCAATATGTCAGTTAATGATATGTGGAAGCTGGCAAGCGTAGGGTATAATAGCAGTATGGGTGGCAGCGAGCAAATTCCGCCAATGGATCTGCTCACCGAGGAAACTACAAGTGACGGATCACAGGTTATTGGAATTCGTAGCGAAAAGAAGCTAAAAGAATTTATACAGGATACCCTAAATGGTCCTGA
Source organism: Paenibacillus sp. FSL L8-0333 (assembly GCF_037965665.1). Lineage (NCBI taxonomy): Bacteria > Bacillati > Bacillota > Bacilli > Caryophanales > Paenibacillaceae > Paenibacillus > Paenibacillus sp. FSL L8-0333. The sequence continues at coordinate 704,963 of NZ_CP150186.1, read as the reverse complement.
GCCAACACCAACCCCTACATCGGAGAACACCTCCAATAGCAGTTCTGGCGGGACCAATTAAGGGCCTGACAAGCAAAGTTCACATGTACACAAAGCAGTGACTTGGTATAATACGGGCGGACAACGGAAAACACCGTTGTTCGCCCGTTCCCTTGAGCACCAACAATCGAAAGGATGATCACATTATGAATCGTTCCACATCTGAACAACTTTATCACGAAGCCCTCCAGCATATCGTTGGAGGTGTAAATAGCCCTTCCCGCTCCTTCAAAGCCGTTGGCGGCGGAGCACCCGTATTTATGAAACGCGCCAGTGGATCTCACTTCTGGGATGAAGACGGCAATGAATATATCGATTATCTCCAAGCCTATGGACCGATCATTACCGGCCATGCCCACCCTCATATTACCAAAGCAATTACTACAGCAGCAGAAAATGGTGTTCTTTACGGAACCCCAACCCAGCTCGAAATCAAACTTGCTAAAATGCTAAAAGAAGCCATTCCATCTATGGATAAAGTACGTTTCGTCAATTCCGGAACCGAAGCGGTTATGACAACGATTCGTGTAGCCCGTGCCTATACAAAACGCAGCAAAATCGTAAAATTCGCCGGCTGTTACCACGGCCACTCCGATCTGGTGCTCGTAGCAGCAGGATCCGGACCTTCTACACTTGGCATTCCAGACAGTGCCGGTGTTCCAAGCAGTATCGCCCAGGAAGTAATCACCGTTCCTTTTAATGATCTGGACAGCCTGAAAGAGGCGCTGGAGAAATGGGGCGAAGATGTCGCAGCTGTTATGGTTGAACCGATTGTAGGAAATTTCGGCATGGTGATGCCTAAGCCTGGTTTCCTCGAAGGACTTTGCAAGCTGGCTCACGATAATGGCTCCCTTGTTATTTATGACGAAGTCATTACTGCCTTCCGCTTCCACTATGGTTCTACACAAACCTATGCAGGGCTGGATAACCATGAGGACATCACTCCTGACCTTACTGCACTTGGCAAAATCATCGGTGGCGGCCTGCCTATCGGCGCTTACGGCGGCCGCAAGCATATTATGGAACAGGTAGCTCCACTTGGACCGGCATATCAAGCCGGCACAATGGCAGGCAATCCTGCGTCTATCTCTGCAGGGATTGCTTGTTTAGAGGTTCTGAGTGCAGAGGGTGTATACGAAGAAATGGATCGGCTTGCAATCCGGCTTGCCGATGGACTTCAAGCATCTGCCGACCGTCATGGCATTCCACTGACAATCAACCGCATCCGTGGTTCGTTTTCCACTCATTTCTGTAACCATCCGGTTACGAATTATGACGAGGCTCAGGATACAGACGGCGAATTGTTCGCCAGCTTCTTCCTTCATATGCTGAATCGTGGCATTAACCTTGCCCCTTCGAAATACGAAGCTTGGTTCCTGACCACAGCACATACTGATGCAGATATCGATGCTACACTTATCGCAGCTGAAGAATCCTTCCGCGCTATGGCGGCTGAGAAATAAGATTGTTTTGAAACGCAGTGCTCTATAAGCTAAAAAAGCTGAATAGATTAAGGGGCTGTCCCAGTCCCATAAACCGCAAATGTTAAAAGAGCAGCGTTTCTCCTGTATTGAGGATCGCTGCTCTGCATTTTTACTCATCCACGGTCTGCATCTGTAGCTTGTGGCAAGCTTAAGCCAGCCGATCTCAAGCGTCAATTTCTATATGCTGCGTAACAGGTATCGCCGGACCTTCTCTGTGTTAAGTACAAGGGTTAGGGAGCTTCGATAGATAATTAGGGAAGTTGTACCATAAATTCAGGGATTTCAGGTCATTAAACTAATAATTGGGGAAATCCTCCCTATAATTTAGCTAATTTAGTGGAAAATAAAGAACTTACCCCGTTTTTTAGGGAGAAAATCCCTAATTCTGTTCATTTACAGAGAATATAGGTTATTTTCAGGGAGTTTTTCCCTAATAACTCTGTAGCTCACACCGCAAAAAGCTCAAATACACTTTATCTACGGATTTCATCCGCTAACAGCGTTTAGAAGTCCAAATATTCTACTGCTCTCATGTAAAATCCACCTGCTTGTCCAACGTAATCTCAGTCATTAATGGTCTTAACATTTGCTCGCTCCCGGGTACCAGCGAAAACTCTACACCCTCCAGATGCTCCGGCAGCGTTGGGGCGACCAAGAATTGCATTTGTGTATGCGCTCCACCTCCATGACCACCATGCGGCTGCACTTCATATTCATTCTCACCCGCCACTTCAAGCGTTAAAGCCGTTCGAAGATGAATATGTCCTACAGCTTCTTTTAAATATTTGATTTCCACAGTAACTATGCTGAAGGCTTCATACTGCATAGCATGCGTAAGTATATATTCACATTCTTCAACGACCGTCCGCTTTACAATCGGAAGCACTCCCAGCAATAAACCAGGCTCTTCCCAATATTGTCTTCTGGGTACAGTTTCATTCATAAGGTGCAAATGCTGCACAATCTGAGTAGTGTTCATCTCGAATCTAGTTACCCATTCCTCAAGTAGCTTACTATCAGGGGATAATCGTTTCTTGCCTGTTATAGCTTTACGTTCCTGAATCAGACTCAAAATCTGCTCATCAATCTTTTTAACATCATCATTATATTCGTTGGCGAATCCTCTAATTGGCATTCTGCTCCAGTTCATTTAACGCCCTCCTCTTATTACTAATTTAAATCCATTAATTGTAAGGGTACATCCTTTCGATTGATTTGTAAAATATTTGAAATATCATAATCTTGCCGATAGGTAAAAAAAAGCGACCATCAGCTTTACGCTGTAAGGTCGCCCGCTTTTTAATTTGGAGTTACTCTCCTACTCATATAAGTTCCGGATCTCCACACCCTGAGGCAGCTTAAACGGATTCTCCTTGTTAATTCGGTCATAGAACATAATCCCATCGAGATGGTCTATTTCATGCTGGATGATGATAGCTTGGTAGCCCTTAAATTTAAGGACAACCTCCTTGCCTTCCAGATCATAACCCTTCACCTTCACGGTTTCATACCGAGGTACAAAGCCATGCACGGGACGATCAACGGACAGACAGCCCTCGCTTTCTGGTAAGTACACCATAGACAAGGAGTGGCTTATGATCTTAGGATTAACCCAAGCATGCTCTACAGCGCGCCCTCTCTCGTCTGTAAGATACATCGCGAACATACGCTTCTCCAGTCCGATTTGATTCGCCGACAGACCTACGCCAGAGCGCAGCTTATATTCTTCGGAAATCTCCGGGTCCTGACTGTTCTTCAGAAATTGAAGCATACATTGCAAAGCCTCACGATCTTCCGCCTGTAATGGAAGCTCCACTGGTTGTGCTACGGTACGAAGTACGGGATGACCCTCCCGCACTATATCATCCATGGTGATGATATATTCAGCATTATATTTTGAACTAGACAATATTCCATCCACCTTTTCCTTACGGGCTTAATTTAATTTCTTATGATGTATAGTATGCAGCTTTATGGATTTATGAAAGCAGTTCGCAGTTTGCTGCTGTAATTAACATCGAATCCAAGTCCTGTCGCCAAAGCGGCAAGGGGTAAGTAGGTTTTGTCCTCCTTACCTACCTTTTGCAGAAAAGCTGGAGTATCAATAGCCACGTTCTCTCCATTCACCTTAATAAATTTCGAGCCAATGGTGATCACAACGGTTCTTCCGCCATACACGATGGTAGCGCTGGAGGTTTTGTTATCCCACTTCCCGCTTGCGCCCACGGCATTTAGAATATCTTTCAGCGCCAAAAAATTCTGCCCATTTTTAAGGATAGGCTTATTGGGTGTATTCAACTCCACGCCCTTCACTACAATCGACATCGGTACCGATGCAGTAGCCATTGTAGCTACAGTAGGAACACGATACTCTCCCCATTGTAACTCCGCGAAAACCTTAGCAATAGTCTCATATCCAAGCTGCGTTGGGTGAAAATCAGTTTGCCCTGCTCCAATAATATGTGTCAGCGAGCCTTCTACCCCGGCAAACTTTGCCGCAACATGAGCTACAAGCACCTTCGCTCCCTCTTGATTTACGCTTGCAGCTACACTATCCGCTGCTTCCGTAAATTTGCCCGCTGCCGTCATTAGTCTGTTGTACATTTGACCAAGCGCGACCTTAGGGGCAGGTTGATATTGATCGGCCAGTATAATCGTCGCTTGCGGACTTACCGCACGAATATTCTCCAGCACTGCCTTCACATTTGTTTGATAATCCGCTAACCGCTGGTCCAGCTGTGTTTGGAAATCCGCATCCGTCAGCTCCTTGAACTGCAAGAACAGACTGCTTACATCATTCCCACCAATCGTAATGGTAATCAGATCAGCTTCCTTAAGCTCTGCTGCGATCTGCGGAGTTAGCTTCACGAACTGCTCTATTCGTGGATCTGGGAGACCTGCCTGAACTCCTTCAGCAGTAATCACTGAACCATCCTTGATTGCTCCTGTGTAATTACGTAATCCGGCCGTAGTCAGGCCTAGGATACCATAATTAGTAAGTGCACTTCTGCCATGATACCAGCCCTGCTCAAGCAATCTCTCCGCATAGCCGTATGGCTTGGTATTCACGTCCGTCATTCCTGGCTCGTAGCCAGCAGTAATGGAATCACCTAGAGCTACGATGCGAAAGACATCCTGCCCAGAGTCTTGTATTGCAGTCGTGTCAGCCGCATTTGCCGTGCCTGCTCCTACGCTAATCAGCGCAGATAACAAAAGCAGGCTGCTTATGCCAGCTGCCCAAATTTTTTTCCAATTGCCTAGCATCGTATCCCTCCCAAATTGTTCTAATTCCATTCTACCATCCCAGGGTAGCAACGCAAAAGAGCGGCCTCCTATATTCAGGAAACCGCCCCTCGCAAATCACTGGCTATTATTTGTCTGAATCTTCATCTGACTCTAACTTCTGCCCTGCACGCTCCAGATATTTATCATACCGGTCATCCAGCTCATATCCAATCTTACGATAACGCAATGTTTCTTCCACAATAGGATCGAGCGTAGTCTGAATACGAATTTCATATTTAGGTGAGATTTCCCGGATTTCTTTAGCCGTACGATCGCCTTGTTCCATCTCACCATCTACCAACATTTCGCTCAGCTTGCGTTCCAAATCATCCTTCTCACTCATGCTGTATCGTCCTCCCTAAAGCTTATATCCTGTTGCTTCAGCATTCTTCAGTGACGAAACCAAATATTCGTGAATGTGGCCATTACTTGCTACTACATGGCGTGTACCAATATCATATGAACGTCCTAGGGTATCCGTAATCTTGCCTCCTGATTCAAGTACAAGCAGTACTCCTGCTGCACAATCCCAAGGGCTTAAGCCCACTTCCCAATAGCCATCTACCCGGCCTGCCGCCACATAAGCTAAATGTAGAGCAGCCGCGCCTCCGGCACGAATACCACGAATCTGCGGAAGAATACTTTGCAGTCCGGCCATATTCACAGGTTGTGCAAACTCACGATCCGGCGGAAAGCCCATAGCGATCAGGCTGTCCCCAAAATCAGTCTCCGTAGAAACCGAGGTAGGAACACCGTGCATGTAAGCTCCCTTTCCTTTTTCAGCGACGAACATTTCATCACGAGTCGGATCATAAATAACGCCTACTGTTAGTTCACCGCGAATCACCAATGCTATGGAGACACAGTAAAAAGGAAATCCGTGTACGAAATTAGTCGTACCATCTACAGGATCTACAATCCACAAATATTCATGCTCACGAGCTTCTTCCAATGCAGCGGTAGCCGCTGCTGCTCCCGGGGAAACCCCTTCTTCCCCGAGAATGGCATGGTCGGGAAAATGTGTCAGGATCAGCCTGCGAATCATTTGCTCAACGCCTTTATCAACTTCCGTAACCAGATCTTGTGCTGAAGTCTTTGTATTCAGCTCCTTCACGAGACCCTGTCTGCTCTTTATCCATTCTCCTGCTTTGGCAGCCGCATTAATGGCCACCGCCGTATGTCCCTTGCTTGTTACTACATAGGGTTCACGTTCATTCTTACCCTCTGGATTTAAAGGACTCATATCTTCACTCCACTTTCTTGAACATAATCGCCAATGGCTTTAATTCTAAAGCAATCCTATTCACAATACCGTGCAATACGTCAAAACGTTCCCCAAGTTCCCAAACTTCCGCCAAAAGAGGACCCAATTCTCACCTGCGAGCATAAATGCCCTAGGTCCATATAAAGACGATAAGCGATTAAAGTTTCATTCAACGTACCCTATTTCAAGTTACATATCAAGTCATGATAGGACCCGTATTCGGGACCTATCTCCTTATTTTCATTGTTTAAGGTTCAATATTCACGCTTGCCCCATTTAATAAGGAAATTCCGTTACCAGCCTCAGCCAGCTCCTTCATAGCCTCCATCAATCCAAATAACGCGCCATCTTTTAGTTTCGCCTCAATCATAACATCGACAGCAGGCGTATCTGCGGCAATACGTTTCAGAAAAGCCAGCAAAGGCGCAGGTTCCACGCCATCCGCATGGCTGCGCGGATCAGACGGGCTGCGCGGACTGGATACATGAATCTTAGGCGGCAAAAGCTCTCCAGAAGGAACGTCCTTCTGTGCTAGCTCGCTTCGCCATGTCTGCAAAATGTCAGGCCACAGCTCCCAAGGGAGCTCTCCTTCATTATTCACCCATTGGTGGTGAATATCCAGCACCATCGGTAATCCTACGCTCTGACTGACTGCCAGTGTCTCCGGAGCTGTAAATGTCTTATCGTCATTCTCCAGCGTTATACGCTCCTGCAGCGCTGCCGGCAGCGCGCGGAAATGCTCCTCGAATCGCTTCGCCGCTACAGGCTTGTCCCCATAAGCTCCGCCAATATGGATATTGTTCTTCGCCATGGCAGGAAGCCCCATAGCAACCAGCATGTCCACATGGTACTGCAAATCCCGTACGGAGTTTATCAGCACCTCCGGACGGGGTGTACTAAGTACTGTAAAGTGATCTGGATGAAAAGAAACACGCAGCCCGTGCTTTTTCACATATTGGCCCACTTCCGCAAATTCCTCGGCGAGCGCCGCAAACGGATTCCAGTCCTGCAAATCCGGATGCGTCGCCAGAGGAATGATTTTGGAAGTGAGGCGGTACACCATGATGTCCGAGGCCACATTATGCTTCATCAACCGCAGTGTATTATGCAGATTCATTCTAGCGATGTTCTCCAAACGCCGAAGTGCCGCTTCACGGTCATCCAGCTTCTTAAAAGAGGCCATCGTCATTGTCTTAGATGGGGAGCAGTCTTTGATAACGGTGGACATCGCTACATATCCGAAGCGGACAATCATCCCTGTGCTCCAAAAAACATTTCCTCAGCCAAAGCCGTCTGCACTCTGGACTCTTCTTCATTCAGCTTACGCACAAGCTCCATCTCTACCGCGGTAACCTCATGTCCTTGAAAATTAATCTCTGCAATCGAGGCTGAAATTTTGACAATGGCTACAGCTACGTTCTCAGGGGTGTAAGCAATAACCTTCTGACCTGTTGGATACACACGAAAGCCTTGTTTCACCATTTTGGTGCGCCCATATTCCAGCAGCTCGTACAGCTCTTGTTCACTCTTGAATTTGCAGACGGAGTTGAATTCTGTTTGAAAACCCATGTTCTTCTCTCCTTCCAGTCGGGATATTCCCGCTATAGCTTCTATTACTCATTGTCGTACTTAAGACCTTGTTTAAAATTATAGCGCTCCAAGGCTAACTCAATCATTCGGTCTAACAGAGCTCTATAAGATACACCCGTCTCACGCCACAATAGCGGATACATGCTGTAAGGAGTGAAACCAGGCATCGTGTTCAGTTCGTTAATTAGAATTTTACCATCCGATTTTCGCAAGAAGAAGTCTGCCCGGGTAATTCCACTGCCCTCAATCGCTCGAAAAGCAACTATCGCGGACTCCCGCAAACGATCGGCCACTTCAGAATCCACTGGTGCAGGAATCATCATTTGCGATTTGCCGTCCGTATATTTGGCTGCGTAATCATAATATTCACCAGAAGAAACGATTTCACCCGGAACAGAGGCTTCTGGTTCATCATTTCCAAGCACGCCAACCTCTACCTCACGCGCATCCACAAACTCCTCAATAATAACTTTGGTGTCATAACGGAAAGCAAAATCAATTGCTTTTACAAGACTATCCTTATCAGCAGCCTTAGAAATACCTACACTTGAGCCTAGATTGGCAGGCTTCACGAATACCGGATATCCCAGTTTATCCTCTACACCAACAATCAACTCATGACGTTTTCTTTTCCAAGCGCTGATGTTGAAATAACAATACTCGCATTGATCCAGGCCGGCATCAGCGAACAGCTTCTTCATGACAACCTTATCCATACCTGCCGAAGAGGCAAGAACACCAGCACCGATGTAAGGAATATTCGCCATTTCGAACAACCCTTGAATCGTTCCGTCCTCACCATACGTGCCGTGCAGCAGCGGGAACATTACGTCCACTGTTTTGTCCGCACCGGATAACCCACTAAATACCACGTTCAGGGCTGTGCCCATATCTTCGGTCGCTTCTGCAAGCTTGAGCTGCTCCACTTGGCTGTAAGGCGCTGATAACTTCTCTCCAACCTTCCACAATCCCTGTTTTGAAATGTAAAAAGGTATAATCTCATATTTATCATAATCAAATGAGTTCATCACGGCAAAAGCCGTCTGTAGCGATACCTCATGTTCTCCTGATTTGCCCCCGTACACCAGCCCTACGGTTAGTTTTGCGTTCCCCATTCCCTTAACCTCTTTCTGTACTATAAGTAGTCGTTAATATGAAAAAAACGGTATTTCGTTTGATCAGTCCATGCGTAGGAATCACGATAGTCCCAATAGCGATGACGGCTGCTAACGGTACGTGCATTCACAAGCGGCATGCCTCCTGCATCAAAAGCTGTGACGATTGTGCTGTGCTGATACTGCCCGTTGCCATCCCAGTCATATTGAATGATATCGCCCAGCATCAATTGCTCCGGCCGCTCCATGACTTCCGCACGCAAGCCACTGCTCCGACTTCCGCTCAAATAGCGTTGCAGACTGTCTGATACAGCCCAGCTATAGCTCCACCATTCTTGTTTGCCTTGGTAACCTTTGTACCACCAGCCCGTTTCTCTTTTACCAGTATAGTTGATAGGTGCTCCCCCTGCAAAGAGACATTGGGAGACATAATTTGTGCAGTCCACCTCGAAGGTTTCGAACTCCGGATTGCCGTCTTTCCACCAGCGGTCGGCATACGCCACAGCTTCTTCACGGTTATAACGAACCTCTCTTGAACCGGCAATTTCTCCGAGAACATTCCGGTTAAGCAGGGGCTGTGATGGCAGCGGTGCCGGCAAAGCCTCTCCCCATTTGGATAGTCTGCCCGATAGCTCTACCTCTGCCCGATGAACCGTATTTCTTTCAGGGACACTTCGTTCCACACCAGCAATCTCCCAGCCCCCACCGTCCCGTACAAAGGTCAGCCGCTCCAGCTCGATAATATCCTCGCGGTGGTTAACGCCGCCTTTTTCATAATAAAGCGCACTATGCAGTGTAACCTCTGCTACTACCTCGGTCGGAGTCTGCCGGACGGTCCGCAAAGTCTTAACCCCTGTCTCTCCGCGCAAAGGAGTTATCCCACGTTCTTTATACCACTCAGCAAGACGTCTTGAACGCTCCCCTTGTTCTACCAGAAAACGCGGATCCTTAACGGACACGGAAACGGTATGCGATGATGACTTAGGCTCCACCCTGGCCTTATTCACTTGATCAACATATACATAAAGACTTTGCTTCCACTGTTGTTCCATTATACTCGCGCCCCTTCTTTCCCTTTTAACTGCTGTTCTATGTATATGAAAGGAAACAGGCCGCTATACAGATCGGTTGAATAGTTAAGGATGTTTCAAGCAAAAACTCTAACCCCAAGTACGACATCTCAATCAAACATCGACAACGAGGACCATATCACCTAATAACTGAGGAAGAGAAATTCAGTGTGCATTTCCCCTAATAAATAAGTAAAACCAAAGATTCCGGTGAATTCCTTCGTATTATCTCCTTTTAATGGCTCTTTTTGAGGTAAAAAGAATATCCCGAAACGATACAATATAACAATGGAAGGGTAGCTTGGCATTTTCTCAGGCATAATTCGGGCTTTAGATGTAGGAAAAAAAACTTTACTCCCCACTTTGTAACCGTTATAATTAAGCTAGAAGCAATTTGAAATTGGGTTTCATTAGACGAAACAAGGAGGCGCATATATGCCAAGCAAGGATCATTTTTCATTGGCTCGGACCCTGGAATCAGGCGGCAAATCTTATCGCTATTATGATCTGAAGTCCCTTGAGGAACAAGGATTGGGCTCTATTTCTTCCCTGCCTTTTTCGATCAAAGTCCTACTAGAGGCTGCTGTTCGTCAGTTTGACGGACGGGCAATTACTGAAGAACATGTGAAACAACTGGCCGATTGGTCAGGTGACATTGACCGTAATAAAGAAATTCCATTTATCCCTGCTCGTATCGTGCTTCAGGATTTCACCGGAGTTCCGGTAGTCGTGGATCTCGCAGCTATGCGTGATACTGTAAAAAAAGCCGGAGGAGATCCTAAACAGATCAATCCGCTTGTCCCGGTTGACCTTGTAATTGACCACTCTGTCATGGTTGATGCTTTCGGTACAGCAGACGCCTTGGAATACAATATGAACGTTGAGTTCGAACGCAACGAGGAGCGTTACCGTTTCCTTCGTTGGGCACAGACAGCTTTTAACAACTTCCGTGCAGTTCCACCAGCAACAGGTATCGTGCACCAGGTAAATCTAGAGTATTTAGCTTCCGTTGCCACTACCAAAACTATCGATGGTGAAACTGTCGTTTATCCAGATTCCCTTGTAGGAACGGACTCCCATACCACGATGATCAATGGTCTTGGTGTTGTGGGCTGGGGTGTAGGCGGTATTGAGGCTGAAGCAGGAATGCTTGGACAACCGCTCTATTTTGTTACACCTGATGTAGTGGGCTTCAAGCTTACAGGCAGCCTTATCGAAGGGGCTACAGCAACGGATTTGGCACTGACAGTAACTGAAATGTTGCGTAAAAAGGGCGTAGTCGGCAAATTCGTCGAATTCTACGGACCCGGCCTTGCTAACATCAGTCTGGCTGACCGGGCAACTGTTGCCAACATGGCGCCAGAATACGGAGCAACTATCGGTTTCTTCCCTGTAGATGACGAGACACTCGCTTATCTTCGCAGCACTGGACGTCCGGATGATCTGGTGGCGTTGGTTGAATCTTATTACAAAGCACAAGGGATGTTCCGTACCTCGGATACGCCAGACCCTGAATTCAGCGATGTGATTGAGCTTGACTTAGCTTCTGTCGTTCCTAGCTTGGCTGGACCTAAACGTCCGCAAGACCGGATCGAACTTACGCATATGAAGGAAAATTTCGAAGGTATTATCCGTACACCTGTAGACAAAGGCGGTTATGGTCTCAGCGATGAGAAAATCGCTCAAGTCGTAGAAGTACAGCACAAAAACGATACCACTAGCAAGCTCAGCACAGGTGCAGTCGTAATCGCAGCTATTACTAGCTGTACGAATACTTCTAACCCTAGCGTTATGCTTGGAGCAGGTCTTTTGGCGAAAAAAGCTGTGGAACGTGGTCTGACCAAACCGGCTTACGTTAAGAGCAGCTTGACTCCAGGATCCTTGGTGGTTACTGAATACCTGCAAAAAGCAGACTTGCTGAAGCCACTCGAAGCATTAGGCTTCTACTTGGCTGGTTATGGCTGTGCCACTTGTATCGGTAACTCCGGTCCATTGCCTGAAGAAGTTAGTCAAGCCATTACTGACAATGACATGACCGTAGCCGCAGTCATCTCCGGTAACCGGAACTTTGAAGGCCGCGTACATGCTCAGGTAAAAGCTAACTACTTGGCCTCACCGCCGCTCGTAGTTGCTTACGCACTGGCTGGTACAGTAAATATCGATTTGCAGACTGAGCCACTTGGATTTGATCCACAAGGTGAGCCAGTATTCCTGAAAGATATCTGGCCAACTACTGCTGAAATTCGTGAAGCCATTGGTCTCTCCCTTAGTCCGGAGATGTTCCGTAGCAAATACGAAAATGTATTCACCGCTAACGAACGTTGGAATTCGATTCCTGTTCCGCAAGGCGAGCTGTATGAGTGGGATGATAATTCCACGTACATCCAGAATCCGCCATTCTTCGAACATCTGGCAGACGGTCTGGGAGACATCAAGGATATCAAAGATGCACGCGTTCTAGCGCTGCTTGCTGATTCCGTGACAACCGACCATATCTCACCAGCGGGTAATATCTCTACCTCTGGTCCTGCTGGCGAATATTTGCGCGATCATGGTGTAGAACGTGCAGACTTCAACTCCTACGGCTCCCGCCGCGGAAACCACGAAGTCATGATGCGCGGTACGTTCGCTAACATTCGGATTCGTAACGCAGTAGCTCCTGGTACGGAAGGCGGCGTTACTACCTTCTTGCCAAGCGACGAAGTTATGTCCATCTATGATGCTTCCATGCTCTATCAGGATGCTGGACAAAATCTGATCGTCATCGCTGGTAAGGAGTACGGTACAGGAAGCTCACGTGACTGGGCAGCTAAGGGTACGCTTCTGCTTGGCGTTAAAGCAGTTATCGCTGAGAGCTTTGAGCGGATTCACCGCAGCAATCTGGTCGGTATGGGCGTGCTTCCACTTCAATTCCAAGAAGGCCACGGCTGGAGCAGCTTGGGACTGACCGGACGCGAGACCTTCAACATTACTGGTCTCGATAACAACGTGGCACCAAGTCAAGAGCTAACTGTCACTGCTACCCGTGAAGACGGCACACAATTCGATTTCCCTGTCATTGCACGACTCGACAGTACAGTCGATATTGATTACTATCGCAACGGCGGTATCCTGCAGACTGTTCTTCGCCAGATGCTGGCAGATGCTACAGACTCTTCCGCGGTGTCGGTAGAATAGGTTTAAAGTAACTTAAAAAGGGACTGTTTCACGGCCATGAGTGGCTGTGAGCAGTCCCTTTTTTATGGGGTGGTTCCAGCAGCCAATTTGTGGCGGGTGGGGTGCCTCTGACTGTTGGACGTTCACTATTGTTGCGTGAGCCTCAGGGGACGCCTAGGATTCCAGCGAGTTCGGACTCAGATGACTCTAAATGAACAAATTCACGACTTTTGGCGTGCGATCGGACTCCATAGTCGCTATTGGCATAAAAACACGCTGAATGTTTCCGTTTGGGTCGAATAGCTGCACTGGGGTCCGAAACTACGGCAAAATGGCCTTAAATTCGCAAATAGTGTCCCCTGAGTCCGCACGCCTCAGGGGACGCCTAGGATTCAGCATGATCGGACTCAGATGACTCTATTCGCTCGATTATCCAACTTTTGGCGTGGGATCGGACTCCATAGTCGCTATTGGCATAAAAACACGCTGAATGTTTCCGTTTGGGTCGAATAGCTGCACTGGGGTCCGAAACTACGCCAAAATGGCTTTAAATTCGCAAATAGCGTCCCCAGAGTCCGCACGCCTCAAGGGACGCCTAGGATTCCGCATGATCGGACTCAGATGACTCTATTCGCTCGATTATCCGATTTTTGGCGTGCTATCGGACTCCATAGTCGCTATTGGCATAAAAAACACGCTAAAGGTGCTCGTTTGGGTTCAATAGCTGCAATGGGGTCCGAAACTCTGCCAAAATGGCTTTAAATTCGCAAATAGCGTCCCCTGAGTCCGCACGCCTCAAGGGACGCTTAGGATTCAGCGCTATCGGACCCAGATGACCCTATACGCTCGATTATCCGACTTTTGGCGTGCGATCGGACTCCATAGTCGCTATTGGCATGAAAAACGCGCTAAAGGTTCCCGTTTGGGTCGAATAGCTGCACTGGGGTCCGAAACTATGCCCAAAAGGCTTTAAATGGGCAAATAGCGTCTTCTGAGTCCGGAAGCCTCAGGGAAGATCTAAATAACAACCCGAGATTACTTGTGTACGAGTTATGAGATACGTGGGTTCGTGGGTTCGTGGGTTCGTGGGTTCGTGGGTTCGTGAGTTCGTTGGTTCATTGGCTCGTGGGTTCGTTGACTCGTGAGTTCGTGAGTTCATGAGTTCATGAGTTCATTGGTTCGTGGGTTCATTGACTCGTGGGTTCGTGAGTTCATTGGCTCGTGGGTTCGTTGGCTCGTGGGTTCGTGGGTTCATGGGTTCGTGAGTTCGTGAGTTCATGAGTTCATTGGTTCGTGGGTTCATTGACTCGTGGGTTCGTGAGTTCATTGGCTCGTGGGTTCGTGAGTTCGTTGGCTCGTGAGTTCGTGGGTTCATTGGCTCGTAAGTTCGTTGGCTCGTGAGTTCGTGGGTTCATTGGCTCGTGGGTTCGTGGGTTCGTGGGTTCGTTGGCTCGTAGGTTCGTGGGTTCGTGAGTTCGTTGGCTCGTGAGTTCGTTGGCTCGTTGGCTCGTTGGCTCGTAGGTTCATTGGCTCGTGGGTTCATTGGCTCGTGGGTTCGTGGGTTCGTGGTGGTTTCTCTACCCTCCCGCCCCTCCGTCCCTCTGCCTATCTAGGCCCTGGGTTCAAACGCTCGTGCCTCAGCATTACGAGTTACTGAGGCTCCCAAAGGTACGTATATTCACTGAAGCTCACCATACAAACGCAAGGTGGGGAGCCGTTAGCCGTTAGTTAGTCATCAGTTAGCTGTTGATTAGCCGTCAGTTACGCATCTATCATCCCATCAGTTACCCGTCAGACCGTCAGTTACCCATCAGTCAGCCATCAATTTATCCATCAGTTACTCATCAGTTACTCGTCAGTTACTCATCAGTCACTCATCAGGCCATCAATTCCCCCTCAGTTACCCATCGTTTCCTGCCACTTTACCCACAATCGGCTAAGTCCCTCCCCCAAACATCAAAACAGCGATCCTCCAGTAACGGAGAGATCGCTGCTTAGTTTCTTATATGTCTCAGCCAGCGAATTAAGGAATCATCATGCCCATTTCACTAGCCGCTTCCTTCAGTACCGCGGCATATTCCACTAACGTATCCCTTGATAGGCGACTTACTGGACCTGACAGTGATAACGCCGCGATCACATTTCCACTGCGCCCCGTAACAGGCACCGCCACCGCGGCCGCGCCGGGCTCGCGTTCCTCGAAACTGGTGGCATATCCGAGCCGGATAATGTCATTAAGCTGCTCTTGATAGACATCCTTCTCAACGTAGTCCGGCCACCCCGAACTCTCCAGCAATTCTTTCAGCACCTCTGGAGGAGCATAGGCTGCCAGCACTTTACTTGATGCGCCCACAGATAAAGGCAATCTCGCACCGATCTGCGCCACTCGCCGTATGGCCTGCTGACTCTGAACCGCCTGAATCCGCACACGTTCTATGCCGTCGCGTAAGTATAAACTAACGGTCTCCCCTAGCCGATCCCGCAGCCGTTCCATTGACGGCAATAATACCGCGGCCGACTCATCAAAAGCAGGCAAATGCGTAGACAATTCCCAAATTCGTATACCCAGGCTGTATTTCTCAGTGGCCGGATTACGAATGAGGAAGCCCTTTTCCTCCAAGGTTGCCAGCAGCCGATGGACGGTACTTTTATGTAAATCAATCTTTGAAGCGATCTCCGTCAACCCTAAATCTCTGTCCTGCGTAAAACAAAGCAATATATCAAGCGCACGTTCTACCGCACGCACTGTAAGCTTTCGGTCCTCCATGACAATCTCCCCCTCGTGTTTCATCAAATGAAACTCGGTTACATTATAACTAACTCTATCTTAGTGCAAAACTCTATGGAAAGTCCAGTATATTCACTCCTCCGTAGTTGTGCCAAAAATGTGCCGGAAAAGGTTGGGCTGCACTTTACAGTTACATTACAAAAGCGTCTAATTCATTGACTTTGTAAGGGCTTTTTCATACGATTAACATATTAAATTATCTACTGATGCTTTAGAATCATTTTTACAAATTCTTCTAGGCACTAGTACTCACATCATTCTTAGGAGGGGACCATATGGATCTGGCAACTCGCCAAACCGGCACAACCGTCTCCCGTCGACCTAAACTACCTAAACAAGGCAGTTCGTCCCGGCTATCGCTGCGGATGATTCGTGTGAAGCATATTATCGTTGCACTGCTATTATCTATTTTTTTCTTTTTAGCCTTCTGCTTTGTCTCACTTCATGGCTATATCGCCTGGGTATTATCTAATCCAACGGTCGCACCTCTGTATTCCAATCCCATGCAGGCCAAAGGTCTCGCATACGAGGATGTGACGTTTCCAGCTAAAGACGGCAGTCGAATGATGAGCGGCTGGTATATTCCCTCCGAAGGGGCTACCAAAACGATCGTGTTCAGCCATGGCTATGGCGCCAACCGTGAAGAATCTTGGGTACCTATGTACGATCTCGCTCACTATGCACACAGTCTGAATTTCAATGTCGTGATGTTTGATTACGGCTTTGCTGCCCAAGGCAACAAGGATATTGCAACCGGGGGTAAAAAAGAATCCCAGCAGCTTCTAGGCGCTATTGATTTTGCTAAGGAACGTGGAGCTGAGGAGTTAGTTGTATGGGGCTTCTCCATGGGAGCAGGCACAGCACTGCAAACAGGATTAGTATCAGAGGACATTGACGCGATGATTCTGGACAGCACCTTTTTGTTAGAGCCAGATACGCTGTATCATAATATTAAGCAAAATATTGATCTGCCCCGCCAGCCTTCCCTGGCGATTATGGAAATGCTGTTCCCAGTTCTGAACGGTACGGGGCTGAATCAAATTCCTTATGCGAAGGTCAAATCCGAAGATTATCCTTTCCCTATTCTACTCATGCATGGAACCGAAGATGATAAAGCTCCTTATCCTATTGCAGAAAAGCTGGCCGCGAACCAAAGCAATCCGTTCTCAGATTCCTGGGTCGTAGAGGGCAGCCATCATGAATTGCTATTCCGTGAGCACCCGCGTGAGTATTTGCGGCGAGTCTCTGCTTTCTTAGGAAATGTTCAACTAGCCAAAACCTACAATGGCAATCAGCCGGCGATGGCAAGTAACTAGTTAAGCACTACAATCCGCCTCTGTCCCCTGATGGGTCAGTTGCTTCAACCATTTACCACGGCGAAAACGCACGTAACCTATAACCAATCGAACAGCCTCTTCCAGGGACAGAAAGAAGTATACCCAGGGAAGAGGCTGTTTCCATCCCCATGATAACAGTAGCCCTAGAGGCACCCCAAGCAACCAAGTTGTGGAGGCTTCCATAATAAAGACGAACTTACTATCGCCACCACTCTGCAGAATCCCTCCCGCAATCATCATATTGCCCACCTTTATCCATAAAAAAAGAGCAAAAAAGCAGATAACAGAAGTGGCCATTCGGCGTTCTTCCACTGTTAAGTTAAAGGCTGAGACGTAGAGCGGGGCTAGAACAGCAATAAGAACACCAAGCAGCAATGAAATCCCTACTCCTATTCGAACAAAAAAACGAGCATACTGAAAAGCACCTGCATTATTATTCTCTCCCAGCTTATGTCCGACCATAATCCCAGCTGCACCAGAAAGCCCAGCCAGAAGTCCAATCGTCAACCCCTGCAGCGGAAAGGTCACTGTCATAGCGGTCATCTCTGCTGTGCCCATACGGCTATATATTACGGAATAACAAGCTTCACCTAAAACCCAAACCAATTCCGTTAAAACAATAGGCGCTATCGTTCTTAAAAAAGGTATACACAGCGCTTTCGAAAACGAACTCAGCTCCTTAATTCCTCCGGCACCCGGCAGTTTCCCGCGATACACAGCTCCGATGATCAAGGTACTTTCGACTATACGTGAGATTAACGTTGCATATGCCGCACCTGCAAGTCCAAGCTCTGGAAACCCCCAATGCCCAAAAATAAGCGCATAGTTTAAAATAATATTCAGTCCTACAGCAGCTATGCTCACACCCATTGGATACTTTACATGTCCTGAACTTCGTAGAACCGCCGAATAGAGCATCGTCAACATCGTTGGAATATAACTGAGGGCAACGATTTTTAGAAAAATGTACCCCTTCTCCAACACTTCTCTATCCGTTGTAAAAATAGACAGGCATAGCCGAGGGTTGAAAAAAACAACTATCGTAAATGAACCCGACAATATCAGGCCAATTCCAAGACTTAATCCCAGTAATGGTGTGATGCTCTTTCGGCTACACCCCCAAGCTGCCCTACCATCAATTGATCTACTAAATACAGCACCGCCATGACTAGACTTTGGAGGGATATCGGTACCGCTAATTTTAACAGCTGATTATAAAATTGTTTCTTCTCAAGCTTGTTCATACCCTCATCTCATTTCTCAAAGTTTTTCTACTACCCCAAAGGATTTCATTAATCGGTCCACACGACAAAAAAAGGTACACCCTCCTTTTCGCGAGGTTGTACCTTTCGGTATCATTGCCTTTATTTTCCTGTATTATTTCACCATATCAAACGGTTGTCAACGATATTATTATCGCGTTCTTATGCTCTTCATAAGCTATCATGAGCACACATATAATGGACTGATGAAGACATATCACGGGAGGTTTTCTTGGAATGTTATATGTATACGGGCCGATGCTGCCAGTACGTATTTTAGAAGAAATCGTATTCTGGAAAACACAAGAGAAAGAGCATACCGAGGTTATCAAAGCAATCGTACCTAACCTGGAGGAACCCTATGTTAAACTGCTGGATGAATGGGCGGTGGTCTTCGGTGCCACAGAGATGGCCGCTCAACAGTTATTGAATTCTGCCCTCTCTGCTTCTCCACCAAGTCAGGCTGAACTCACTGCGGAAACGGAAAAGCTGCTGCACATCTCCTGTACCCAATCCCAAGAATTTGTTCGGCAGCTTTTTGCCATCATGGAAAGTAGCGCAGCCGTCAAAGCCGTCCCCCTTGCTACCACTGTGATCCTGCATATTATTCGTGAATCAGAGTATTTCCTTGCCGTACTACACACTTTGAGCTCGCCCGGACAGCTCACGCAAATTATGAGAGATTATACAGCAGCCGACAATGTCGTAAGAACAGAAGAGGACAATGTCACGCGGAATGAGGGACTTATTCCTTCTACAGATACTATCCTTGATATTCGTGAAATGAGTGCTGTGCCAATTGGCGGGCATACACTGCCTCCATTGCCTTATGCTTATAATGCGCTGGAACCATACATCGATGAGAAAACCATGCGGATTCATCATGATAAACACCATCAAAGTTATGTAGATGGACTAAACAAAGCGGAGAACAAGCTAGCCGAGGCTCGCAAGAAAGGAGATTTCGATCTTGTTAAGCATTGGGAACGGGAGCTAGCCTTTAATGGGGCTGGCCACTATCTCCATACAATCTTCTGGAACGTAATGTCACCTCAAGGTGGCGGGCGTCCAACTGGAGCCTTACTGGAAGCCATTGAACAAAGCTTCGGCAGCTATGACAACTTCAAGAAACAGTTCACAGAAGCTGCGAATAAGGTTGAAGGTGGCGGCTGGGCTATTCTCGTCTGGAGTCCACGCAGTCATAGACTGGAGATTTTGACTGCGGAGAAACATCAGAACCTGTCACAATGGGACGTGGTTCCGTTACTGGCTCTGGATGTATGGGAGCATGCTTATTACCTTAAACATCAGAATAATCGGGCCGATTATATTGAGGATTGGTGGAAGGTCGTTAACTGGCCTTACGTCTCAGAACGTTATGCTGCTGCCAGTAAACTGGCCTGGAAGCCCTTTTGATATTATTTCAATTCACAGTGAACATCACTCTTATTCCCACACCCTGACCAAAAAGGACCCATCATTCACATTACGTGAACGATGGGTCCTTTCAATTTCGAGGTATGCACCCCGATATTTATTCCTTAATCAAGCTTAGAAACTCCGCACGAGCGGCGGCATCCTCACGGAAGACCCCTCTAGTAGCCATAGTTACCGTTTTGCTGCCTGGCTTCTTCACTCCGCGTGCACACATACACAGATGCTCTCCCTCCACAACAACCATAACACCGTGGGGTACTAACACCTCCGTCATAATATCAGCAATTTGCGCCGTAATGCGCTCTTGAACCTGTAGACGCCGGCTTACTGCTTCAACAAGCCGAGCTAATTTGCTGAGGCCAGCAATACGTCCGCTCGGAATGTATCCTATATGCACTTTACCAAAGAAAGGAGCCATGTGGTGTTCACATTGGCTGTAATAGACGATATCCTTAACGATCACTAGCTCTTCATGAGACTCATCAAAAGTAACGCCGAGCGCCTCGCGGGGATCTATCGAATAACCGCCGAATATCTCCTCGTACATCCGCGTAACACGTGCCGGTGTTTCCAGCAGTCCCTCGCGGCCGGTATCTTCACCGATTAATTCTAATATTTTCTCAACGTGATACTCGATTTGCTCACGGTTCTCTGCAACTTTACCGTTCACATATTCCTTGATGTTCCCCATGATGTCTCCCCCTTCCGCACCCGTATACATGTTATCCGGACCCGGTTACTTACTTCTACGTTTATTCCCTTTAGCTGCTCCTGGGCGCGCACCTGGCTGTCCCTGAGTCTTCATCATTTGCTGGGCACGCTGCATTTGCTTCCCGTTCAGGTTATAACCCATTTGCTTTGCAACCTTTTGCAGCATTTCAGGATCATTCTGCATGTTTGTCATTTGTTTGCGCAGATAATATACACCGATGAAAAAACCACCGATGAGACCTACGACCAATGTAATAATAGGTAATGCGATACTCATCTAAAGCCCACCTCTACACTCTATTGTCTGCATCGCCATATGGCACGCGAATCTATCATAGCATTTCAGGAACTGGACAGCAATTGGCAATATGCAACCTGTCTATGAACTTTTTCCTCCATTAATATCACTGTCCTCCCGTGCCTTCTTCCCGGTAAGGAGCACATCCTGCGCCCGGCTTAGCATTTCCCTCACCGTGTCATCCTCCTCGCGCTCTAAACCCGCTTCTACAGCCGCTAGAGCCTCATCACCGCCAATACGTCCAAGCGCCCAAGCAGCAGTGCCCCGCATCTCTGGCCGCGGCTCTTTCAGAACAATTTCTGATAGCTTTGGCACAGCCCCGGCTTCCTTGAAATTGCCTAGGGCAATGATCGCATTTCGCTGCATCGGCTTTTTGCCTCTCCAGGCTGCTGAGCTATTGCCGAATCTCTCTTTGAACTCACGATTGCTAAGATCCAGAATCGGCAGCAGCAGCGGCTTCACGATTTCAGGATCAGGTTGCATCTGAGGGCGATGATTCCAGTTCTTACCTCTATTCTTGGGACATACAATCTGGCAAGTATCACAGCCGTATAGACGGTTGCCGATCTTGGTCATATACTCCTCGCTAAGGAACCCTTTAGTCTGCGTCAAAAAAGAAATACAAGCCTGTGCGTTAAGCTGCCCCGGACCCACCAGCGCTCCGGTCGGACAAGCATCAATACACTTGGTACACTCCCCGCAGCCTTCTTCAACAGGTTCATCCGGAGCAAAAGGAATGTTCGTAACCATTTCCCCAAGATAAATCCATGATCCCCATTTGGGCGAGATGATAGAACAATTTTTGCCGCTAAAGCCTATTCCCGCTCTTTCCGCTACCGCTCTATCTACTAGAACACCGGTGTCCACCATGCTTTCCAGCACAGCCTCCGGTACACGCTCGTGAATAAATTCCTCTAGCTTACTTAAGGCTTCCCTCAGCACATGGTGATAATCCCTGCCCCAAGATGCCCGGGCGAGGATGCCCCTACGTGCACCCGGCTCAGATTTAGGAGGTTTCTCCATTTTAGATGGATAAGCTACTGCAATCGAAATAATAGATAACGGCTTGTCTCCAGAAGACAATGCTGGAACTGTCCTTTTATCCAGATCGGGTTCCTCGAAGCCAGATTCATATCCTTTGTCCCGATGGTCTTGCAGTATATTTTTTAAATATAAAAAAGGTTCTGCTGTTGTAAACCCGATATCATCAATACCGAGTGATGTCGCAGCCTCCTGAATCTCTGCTTTAAGCTGTGCCCACTTGGAAGGCGGGGGAGCATACGATGACTGAAATGTATTGGTCATTTCCGCCTTCTCCTTTCATATCTTCGCTGACTTTCTTATAATCTATTCAGTTTTGACAGAGGCCACCATATATAATCAGCCCTGCCGACAATCATATCCTGTGAAATAGAGCCGAAGTAACGGCTGTCCTTGCTGGCTGATGCATGACGGTTATCGCCCATTACAAAATAATTGCCACCTTCTACGGTTAACGCTGCAAAATCCGGATCTTCAATCTCAGTATCGATATAGGGCTCATTCACTATTTTTCCATTTACGTATAACTGATGATTCCGTACCTCTATGATATCTCCAGGTATGCCAATCACTCGCTTCACTAAATACTCCTTATGACTAGGACCGGTACTTGGATCATGAAGAATGACAACATCACCATGTTTTGGATTTACGAACAGCAATGAAATTTTATTAATGAAGAGCCTTTCTCCTTCCCAGAGTGTTGGCTGCATAGACTGACCTTTAACTGTTGATATATTGAACACAAAAACATTAAGAACAGACATCACAGCAAAAACAATCACAGCTGTAAGCAGCCAATCCTTCATTTCCGAGACCAAACGACCGCCCAGGGTAGTCTTGGATCTGGAGGATCTATGTCTTTGTTTCCTATTTCTCGTGTAATCTACTTGGGGCTCCTGATTCAATATGTCACCTCTTGTTCTCAATAATTGAAGATTATACTTGCAGATATTATAACAATAAAAAAGCATATCTCCCAGCCATTAGCAATGGACTTCTGGGAAATACGCTCGAGTATGAATGAAACAGACTATATCGTCAGCTATAGTTCTTTTTTCTAGAAAATGTTTCCGCTTTCGCAGCTGAGTGATCAAAATTACCCAACAATGCTCAGCTTCCGGACAGATTTGAAGATTTGATTCTCGCTATATCCCATAGCTTCATACAATGGCAAAGCAAAAGAATTATGCTCATCGACGGCTACATAGATACCACTGACTTTACGAGCTTGAAACCTGGATTCCATAGCCGATACCAGACTTCTGCCGACTCCTCTGCGGCGATAATCAGGATGTACAGCAATCCGGAAATAACAACCGTGGTTTTTCTCAATCGTACCAATCAGTGCTCCAACAATTTCTTCTTCATCTTCCGCAACTACAATGAGATCTGAATCCCATGAAAGCTGCCTGGAGAAAGGCTCGATAGTGTTCTCGAAACACTCTTCCGATAATGCGGTTTGCAGCAAATCAGTCACAGGGCTAACGTCGCTTAATTGAAAGGAACGAACGTGCATTCTTTAAAATCTCCCTTGTCTATGGCTTATGAATTTAACAAAATGAAGGGGTTCCCTTAACATAGAGAAAATAAAAAAAAGCATCAAATACCGAGGAATACCTGCTTTTAAATCTATTAAAGCACACTTTTCTCGTGATATCATCATTTTTCTTTTGAAAGCGCTTAATATCAAGCGTTTACATTTTAGATGGGGTTCATTTCTTCATTAAATGGGTATTTATAAGGATATATGTCTATAGGATTGGGGACTATTTATTTTAACATTCCAAATACAATTGTAAAACCCTTTCCCTCTCCAATTATACTTTATAAACATTTATGTTTGTTTAGTGTTGCATTATTGGTCTAGATACGGTTTAATTAAGGTATCCTATCGGGCGAATACCCTATAGTACATATTTACAATAAAGGATTTTGACGTTAGTTCGCCAGAATTCTTTATCTATAACAAAATTCTAATATAACTCAGGAGGGATTTTTCCATGGCATTTCAATTACCGGCACTTCCTTATCCGAACAACGCACTCGAACCACACATCGACGCATTGACGATGGAAATTCACCATGACAGACACCATAACACATATGTAACTAATCTGAATGCAGCTTTGGAAAAAGCACCTGAATTGCAAAGCAAAAGCATTGAAGAGCTTCTTACAGATCTGAACGCTGTACCTGAAGCTATCCGTACTGCTGTTCGCAACAATGGTGGCGGACACGCTAACCACACCCTGTTCTGGGAAGTTATCGGACCAAACGGCGGCGGCGCACCAACTGGTGCATTGGCTGAAGCTATCGATAAGGAACTGGGCGGATTCGAAAAATTCAAAGAAGATTTCGCAGCAGCAGCAACTACTCGTTTCGGCAGCGGCTGGGCTTGGCTAGTTGTTAAAGATGGCAAACTGGCAGTAACAAGCACACCTAACCAAGACAACCCAATCAGCGAAGGCGCTACTCCAATCCTCGGACTTGATGTATGGGAGCACGCTTACTACCTGAACTACCAAAACAAACGCCCTGATTACATCAAAGCGTTCTGGAACGTAGTAAACTGGGAAGAAGTTGGCAAACGTTACGAAAGCGCAAAATAAGAAATTACATTTGGCTTAAGCTATGGAACTAAAAAAGAAGGTATCTCAGAGCCGAATTGGCTATGGGATACCTTCTTTGTTTAGGTTGGATAGAGAGAGATATAAAGATAAAGATAAAGATAAAGATAAAGATAAAGACAGAGATTGATTGAGATCCTCCCAGACACCGCATTTCACGCCGCTTGCGTCGCTTAAATGGATACACTGGATCGGAATAGATCGGAATAAATCGCAATAAATCTATACTCGGCTTATGAAAATCTGCTTTTGGAGTCGCTGAGCAATAGATTAGGGAATAACTCCCTAAAATTCTGCGATAGGCTCCATAAACACATGTAATTAGGGAAATACTCCCTAAAAATCATCCTTTATGGGCAAAAAACCGATATTCGCCCAATTATTAGGGAGGTTTTCCCTAAAGTGATCAATTACAAGCCAAATCGACCTTTTTTTAGGGAAGAATTCCCTAATTAAATTTCACTCACTCTCGTAGCCATAGGAACACCAGAAGAATTTAGTTGGAACAAGACTGAACTAGTCTAAGCCAAATAAACAAATATTTGCTACGAAGAGACTGAAGCATACGACCGTACTTTGGTGCATACGACCATACTTTGGTGCATACGCCCCTACTTAGGTGCATACAACCCTACTTAGGTGCATACAACCATACTTAAGAGCATACAACCATACTTAGGTGCATACAACCATACTTAGGTGCATACGACCATGCTTAGGTGCATACGACCCTACTTAGGTGCATACGACCCTACTTAGGTGCATACGACCATACTTAGGTGCATACAACCATACTTAAGAGCATACAACCATACTTAGGTGCATACGACCATGCTTAGGTGCATACGACCATGTTTAGGTGCATACAACCATGCTTAGGTGCATACGACCATGCTTAGGTGCATACATCAAACTCAGGTTTTGTACATTTAGTAGTTTAGCAACAGAACATGGCGAATCCCCTACTTCTCTAGCTTCGCCCGCTCTTCCTGCTCATCAAAATAAAGGTTCAGTAGCTTCAGAAAAACGTTAGGGAACGCATAGTTAGCCATGTCTTCGCGGCTGATCCAGCGCACTGCTCCGCCGTCCTCTGGACTAGCGTTCCCGTCCTCAAATCTCTCGATAGGCATGCTGCTGTCGATCCCTGAGAACAAGTCCGCTTCCGCGTTGTACACCACCCGTCCTTCTGCCGCTATCGGCAGCGGAAGGGCGTCCTCTACGCTGCAGCGGTACACCTGCAGCGTCCACACGATATGGCTGAAGATATGCTCAGCAGCCATCCAGTGCTTTTCAGGCCGGGCAGAGATCCCGGCCTCCCGCAGTGACCGGCGCAGCCGGTCCAGCGCCGCTGCTTCCGGCAGCCGCGCGCCTTTGGCGCCGCCTTCCACAGGCGGCGCCGGCCAGTGCGGCAGCTCCCACATGCGGGCTAACAGCCCGCTTTGTGGCCGCTGCCGGATGAGCACTTGGCCCGCGTGGGCACCGCGGCCCTCGATTAAGGCCGCCAGCCGCTCCTCAGGGCGCGGCGGCTTGGCCTTGGTCTTGACGGGCAGCGAGGTCTCGCAGCCCGCCAGGCGCGCGGCGCAATGCTCCATCACCGGGCAGGTTAAACAGCGCGGTGACTTAGGAGTGCATACGAGCGCCCCGAGCTCCATCAGGGCCTGATTAAAGGATGCCGCTTCCCCCTCCGGGATCAGTTCAGCTGCCAGGTGCTCCATTTTTACGCGGGTGGGTCCCTTGGCGATATCATCCTCTATCAGGAAGTATCGGGACAACACCCGCATCACATTGCCGTCGACCGCTGGCTCCGGCCGATTGAACGCAATGCTAAGGATAGCCCCTGCCGTATAAGGTCCCACTCCCTTTAAACTGAACACAGCCTCGCGATCATTCGGCACCTGCCCGCCATACAGCTCTTTGACCTGTTTGGCCGCATGCTGTATATTGCGGGCACGAGAATAATAACCTAAGCCTTCCCAGCACTTAAGCACGTCCTCTTCTGGTGCATCGGCGAGCGACTCCACGGTAGGAAACCTTTCGATAAACCGATTGAAATACGGGATTACCGTATCCACCCTTGTCTGCTGCAGCATTATTTCAGAAATCCAAATATAATAAGGATTGCGGTGCCGACGCCAAGGCAAATCCCGTTTCTGCCCTTGATACCACTCCAGCAAATGATAGCTGAAATATTGCTTAGCCTCCCGCAGCTCCTGTTCGTCTTGAACTTGTAGATCTTGTTGTGTCATTATAACGCTCCTTGCCTTTCTATAATCATGGTTCAATTTATGAACCTAGCCCTTCCACGACGGCAAAAGCCGAAGCCAAATCACGGCCATGTGTTATCGTAAGATGAATGGTGTACTTCTGTCTATCTGGAAGATTTAGTCTGCTCCAGGCTTCACACGATAAAGTTACCTCTGGTTTTCCTTTAACATCAGGCAATATCTCAATATCCTGAAACCCAACTACATTGCCGATGCCACAGCCTAAAGCCTTCACAACTGCTTCCTTGGCAGCAAAACGCCCGGCTACGAACTCAGCCAACCTCCCGCTTCGCTCTTCAGCAAGTTGATATTCTTGCTCTGTTAAGACCCGCTGGTTAAATTTCTTACCCAGTCCTCTATTTATTACCTCTGAGATTCGTTCAATTTCTAACACATCATGTCCGATTCCGTAAATCAACACTTCACGCTCCTTATGGACGTGTATCCCATTTTGCTTCAATAATGGTATGATCAATCATATGAAGTATTATTAAAAGTAATAGTCCTGCAAGATTCTTTCTGCTATCTTAAAAGAAAATGCACTTTAAGTCTAATAAGACTATCCAGCGACTTCACGATAGACTAGCTGATTTACTTCATTTTTATATATGGAGAGGGGATTACCCTATGAATCATCGTAATTTTGAAATACCTGCCGGAGACGGAGCTGTTCTCCGCTGCTCACACTTCCCAGCCCAAGGCAAAGCCAAAAGCGTTATAGTTATAGCCCATGGCTACAAAGGTTTTAAAGATTGGGGAATGTTTCCTTACATAGCCACAACTCTCAGCCAAGAGCATGAAGTAATTACTTTTAACTTCTCTCATGCTGGCATCGGGGAAGATCTGCTGCATTTCACTGAGCTTGAGAAGTTCGCCCGCAACACCTATCGCCGCAGCTTAAAGGACATGGAAATCCTGTTGTCCTATCTTAGCCAACACCCGAAATTCGGCAGCCTGCCCTTATTCCTTCTCGGCCACAGTCTCGGAGGGGGAATTTGTTTGGTCTACACGCTTGATCATCCCAATGAGATCAGCGGAGTAATCTCCTGGAACGGGGTTACGAAACTCGATTTGCTGACGGAAGAACAAAAGCAGCAGATGAAGGAAACAGGAAGAACCTATGTCCTTAATGGACGTACTGGCCAACAAATGCCGCTGGATGCTGTAATTTTAGAAGATATGGAGAACAACAAAGAACGCTATAACATCCTTGAACGCATACAGAAAGCGTCCTTCCCAGTTGTTCTTATTCAAGGCAGTCAAGATGGAGTACATCTCCGCCAAGGGTCTGAGCATCTCATCAAACTTCGGCCAGATATTAGCTGGGTGCAGGTTCCTGAGGGTAATCATACGTTCAACACTGTGCATCCTTTTGCTGGCACGACTCCGCAATTAGAGCTCGCGATTGCTGCGACAACTAATTTTATCGATCAGACACTTACGCTTACAGAATAATTATTCTTCTTTGTCTATCCAGCTATCCAACTCACAAAAACCGCCACGAGCTCTGCTGCTACGCAGACCCGTGGCGATTTCTAGTTCAACCTATTCTAAATCCCCGGAATAACATTACGCTTATGTGCCGTTCTCCGGTAATAATTCTCAAGCTTCTCAGCTACCTCAGGATTAACCTGTTTACCTTCCAGATAGTCGCTGTTATCGTCATAAGTAATGCCCAGCTCGGTTTCATCCGTCTGACCCGGCCATAAGCCCGCCGTAGGTGCTTTTGTGACAATATCCGCAGGCACACCAATATGTGCAGCCAGCTGACGTACCTGACGTTTATTAAGTGTGGATAGTGGTGTAATATCTACAGCGCCATCGCCCCACTTCGTGTAGAAGCCGGTAATTGCTTCAGAAGCATGATCCGTTCCTACTACAATCAGATTGTTCTCAAAAGCGAGTGCATATTGCATAACCATACGTGTTCTGGCTTTAACATTTCCTTTGCCTTGATGCGTCATATGGCGGTGTTGGCCTATTGATTTCAGACCATGCTCAACTTCAAGGGCAATTTCATTTACAGCTTCCTCAATGTTGGTCTCCACAGTATGAGTCAGATTAAAAGCTTTGGCAACATCATAGCTGTGCTCGATATCTTCCTGAACCCCATAAGGCTGGAATACTCCAAGCGTCATATACTCTGTGCCTTTTTCTGCCGACAGCTCGTCCGTAGCCTGTTTACAAAGACCCGCGGCTACCGCACTGTCCACTCCACCACTAATGGCGATCAATAATCCTTTAGCCCCTGCGTTCAGCACGTACGACTTTAAGAAATCAACCCGTTTGCGTGCCTCAACCTCTACATCAATCGTTGGCTTCACGCCAAGATCCGCAATAATTTCCTTCTGTAAACTCACCAAACACACCTCGTTCCATCAGAAATGGTTCCATATCCATCAAAATATCCACCCAAACGAAGCTCATGCTTCTAAGCATATTCTATCCCATTATTGCTCTTATATTTTGAAAAATCCCGCATGCAGCCGATTTGCCGGCTGATGCGAGATTATATGGAATAACTGTTTTTACTGGCACAAACGATTGAAGACCTCTTTCAATTCAGCAGCAATTTCAGCAGCCGAACGATCTTCTACGCCATGACGTTCAATAAAGTGAACGAGTTCTCCATCCTTCATCAGTGCGATGGAAGGTGAGGATGGCGGATAAGGAGCAAAATATTCACGTGCTTTAGCAGTAGCTTCTTTCTCTTGACCTGCAAACACTGTGAACAAGTGATCCGGAGTGATTTCATTTTGCAAAGCCTGAGCTACACCTGGACGACATTGTCCAGCAGCACAACCACAGACCGAATTTACGACTACAAGCGATGTTCCTTTTGCGGTTGGAAGAGTAGCTTCCACCTCTTCTGGAGTCATAAGCTCCTGAAACCCGATACTTGTCAGGTCATCACGCATAGGCTGAATTGAATCTCTCATATATTGATTAAAAGACATGGACATTTCTCTGCACTCTCCTTCACTTTTCAACTGTTTGTCAGATAATATTACAGCAGTACTTACTAACTTTATTATACATTCATACTCTGTGAAAGCAAGAGATGCTGTAGAGGGTGATTCAATCTAAGAGCGAACCCCGCTGGGTTCCTCCTTATCCAATGGGAAGGAGATCGTAAATACCGTCCCCTCTCCTTCTACAGACTCTACATTTATTTTACCGTTATGCCGCTCCACAATACTTAGGCACAAGGATAAGCCTAGACCTGTTCCCTGGATTTTCGTCGTAAAAAAGGGAAGAAACAGCTTCTCACGTTGACTTTCTGACATACCAACGCCGCTATCGGTGACAATCAACTCCACTTTATCATGAGTACTGCGTGTTTCCAGCGTCAGCACCCCCTTAGGTCCCATAGCCTCCATGCCGTTGCGTCCTAAATTGAGTATGAGCTGCTTGATTTCCCGGACATTCAGCTCTAATTCATGCAGTGATGGGCTCAGCTTCAGTTCAACACTTTGACCGCGAAGATTAGCATCAGCCCACAGCAATGGACTAACTTCTTCTATAATATGGTGCAGCAGCACCTTCTCTTTATCAGAAACCCGGCTCTGTGCCAAGGATAAAAAATCATTAATAATACTATTAGCGCGGTCCAGCTCTTCCATCACAATCTGATAATAAGAATCCAATTCTTGAGCACTCTTTTCTCTCATCAGCTGCAAAAAACCCCGAACTACCGCCATAGGATTACGAATCTCATGGGTAATTCCAGCAGCCATCTGCCCGACCAAGCTCAAACGTTCCACATGATCGAGCTCTACACGTAGTTTTTCCTCATTGGTCATATCCTGCACAATAATTACAGCACCACTTGTTACCCCTGAGCTCTTATGCATTAACGGCGCTGAATAAATCTGATAGATGCGCGACTCATGAATCATTTTTTCACTGGAACGCCGTTTAGAGCGGATATTATCACTTACCCGCATATATGCCTGTGTATCCACTGAGCTGTGAAAAAACTTTTTTACCGGTTCGTCAATAATATCCTCTTTTCGCAAATTGGGATAATGAGCCCGCATCATTCCTAACATGCAATCGTTAAGGTCAGTTACAACTCCGTGTTCATCCAGAGACATAATACTCAGAGGGACTACATTGGTAATCTGCTGCAGCTTCTCGGACTCCCACTGGAAACTTTCACTGATATTCTCCATCTGTACTTTATCCTGCAATCTACTTCTAACCATCTCAACATAATATACAAAAATACCACCTAAAGCGATGGTGAAAAACAGATATACCGTAATCAGAAATGCTTGCACGGAATTAGATTCATATATATTTTTCCCGCCTATAATAGGGACTAACGCAATAAATAGCATGCTTGGACAAAGAATCATCCATAACATACCGATCTTCTCAACTACTGTACCTTTCTTAAAAGGTTTGGCCAGTCCAAACAGTAGCGGATATAATAAAATCCCTGAATTCAATATCACATTACTGATTCCTGTAGGCTCCGCGATGATTACATTGCAGATAAGCAAAAAAATGGACAGCAAAATGCCCGAACGGGTAGTTCCATATAAAATACCAATATACGCAGGGATTAATCCTAAATTTAAATAGGCTACACCAAACAAAGTTGTCGAAAGAAGAGAGCACAGGATAAGACTAAACGTACACGCCAAAATCAAAAAGGTCTGATCATTTGGAAGCTTCCCCTTTTTCCGTGTCACAAATCTACGGTCCACCCACCATTGAAAAAGAAAAAGAAAGGAGCATGCTGCCGATATTTGCAATAAGATATCCTTAACCGCACCAATAATTACAATCACACCCCAAAATGGACAAATTACCCTACATGCTTAGATTAAAGCACAGGATTACTCTCCTGACAACGATAATCACCTAATGATTGGACAAGACTGGTTACATGTGAATCAGAATGGTATGATTCCGTTAGGAATACCCGCGGAATAGGCTTCCGTGTCTTAACATGTAAAGGAGTTAAATTTCATGAGCAATTACGATGTGATCGTCATTGGGGGCGGCCCTTCGGGTCTAATGGCAAGCGTGGCCGCTGCAGAACACGGGGCATCCGTTCTGCTAATCGACAAGGGAGCAAAGCTAGGCCGAAAGCTCGGAATATCTGGTGGCGGACGCTGCAATGTTACCAACGTCAAGGAAAGAGACGAGCTAATCGCCCATATTCCAGGAAACGGGCGTTTTTTGTATAGTGCCTTCGACCATTTTAATAATCAGGATATCATCGCCTTTTTTGAAGGTTTAGGCATTGCATTAAAAGAAGAAGATAACGGGCGGATGTTTCCCGTTTCCGATAAGGCCTCTAGTGTCGTCTCTGCCTTAATTAGCAAAGTACGGAGTCTAGGCGTACAGATTATGACCGACAGTCCCGTCTCAAGAATAATCTATAACGAAGGGGCTGTTAAGGGAGTCCAACTGAGCTCGGGCAAGACGATCGCCTGCACTGCTGTTATCATCGCTACCGGAGGCAAGTCCGTACCACAGACCGGCTCCACGGGAGATGGTTACCCTTGGGCAGAAGCCGCAGGGCACACGATCACCGAGCTGTTCCCGACAGAGGTGCCGATTCTTTCACGGGAAGAATGGATTAAGTCCGGCGAGCTGCAAGGTCTGTCGTTACGTGATGTGGTCCTTACTGTGTGGAATCCTAAAGGAAAGAAAGTCATCTCTCATCGAGGGGATATGATATTCACCCATTTTGGATTATCAGGACCCATTGCACTGCGGTGCAGCCAATTTCTGAGACAAGTCCAACGTAAATCCGGCACAGATACGGTGGAGATGTCCATCGATCTCTTCCCTGATCTGAACGCACAGGAAGTAGAATCTATGTTGCAGGATAAGCTGGATCAGGAACCAAAGAAAGCGATCCGCAATTCGCTGAAAGGACTGTTGCCAGAACGTCTCATCCCCCTCTTGCTGACTAAAGCTGAATTAGATGGGGATACAACCGGTCATCACGTCTCCAAGAATGGATTGCTTCTATTGGCTGGGATTTTGAAACGCATGCCAGTTTATGTGCATGGCACCCGTTCCCTATCCGAGGCCTTTGTTACCGGCGGTGGGGTAAATCTGAAGGAGATCGATCCCAAAAGAATGGAATCGAAGCTTATGCCGGGGTTATTCTTCTGCGGCGAGGTACTCGATATCCATGGCTATACAGGAGGCTACAATATAACAGCGGCCTTCTCAACAGGATATACAGCAGGCAAACACGCCGCTGACATTCGACTGGGATAATCTCTAGTGCAACGTGAATATCCTCCAAGCAGCTTACTGCTTTGAAAATGGCGGACCGCGCGATTCTCTCATTAATTAGAGAATCGCTCCTCTGTTTTGGGTTCGTTAGCTATGTGGAGCGTCTGCCTAATCAGCTACTGCGGCTTCGGACCCAGATGACGTTATTTGCGTATTTTTCACCTTATTGGCAGGGTTTCGGACTCCAACGACGCTATTCCTTATAATGAGGCTCATATATGGTGTTTTTCATGGCAATAGCAACTATGGAGTCCGTTAGCATCCCAAAAGTGGAAAAATAGTATGTTTAGGGGCAGCTGTGTCCGATAGGCTAGCTAGGTACCTCATACGTACGTGCGTGCAATAGATCGAATCAAGACAAAAAAAGAAGAGTGCCCCAGCAGCCTTTTTACGGCTTATGGGGCACTCTTCCGTTCTATTTATATCTTTATTTCGCTAAGCGAAATGTTCCAAATATTCTAGAGCTAAACAGTGCAACGATATAACCTAGCGGGATGAACAGGATAATCCCAAACCATCCATATAAGGAGATACAGATCAGCGCAGAACAAATGATTGAAAAAGGAAACAGTAAGATAGGGACCGCACGCAGCCCCGCTTCGGCTTTTTGTTCTTTCGTAAACGGCAGAATTCCGATGTAATCATCTCCCACGAATAACGACCAGAACGACAACAGCCAATTGGTCATGAGGGAAACTAAAACTATAAAGCCCAGCCATTTGAACCCTGATGGAATGATAAATATCGCTAGAAGGGACACAGCAGTAAACGATAAGTAGAGCTTTAAATGGGCCGGATTCCGTACAAGTGCCTTAATCGCTGCCGCAGAGAAACGGCTCTCGGCAGTTTTTGATTTTAGCAAAGGCTGTGATTTCCGGAAAATCCACGGCTTATGGCGGGTCGGACGCGGCTTATCCAGTACACCGCGGAGCAATAGGGCCGCTATTTTCATCCGCTGCTTATAATCTTCACGCACATCGTTCATGAATGTCCCACGCATCACTATACGCCGCTGAAGAGCGATTACCGCTACGACTGCAAAGAGTGCTGCAATCAGCAGCATAAAAACTGGACGGTTGTTCCAAAACGCAGCTGCACGGAAATAAATTCCACAGGGAACGGAGATGGCCAGAATCAGCCACAGCCAGCGCCGCCATCCTTGCTTTTGTACTTTTACAATATGCCCAAGTAATTTAACGCACCAGCTACATGCCAGAGTCAGAGCGAACAGCGCCCATACCTCGGATGACAGCATTCCATATCCCCGAACCAGGAAAGGTAATAACAGCACAAAAGCTACACAGAACTTCAACGATGTTACGATCAGGCTGTACAGCAACCCGCGAAACATGATCGTATTTATCCATCGCTGCCGTTGTCTTAGAAATAATAGATCCCCTTCCTGCAATAATAGCACCAGTCCACCTCTACAGAGCAGGAGCACTAATAATGAAGGAATCAACATAAACGGCAAATCTGCACTCCAAGCTGGCAGTGCCTCATTCCAGAACCCGTAATATAACCGTCCTCCCAGAAATCCTCCGGGAATCAGTATATATAACAGCACAGTCCAATCGGCTGCCGTACGAATAATAGCAGATTGCTCACGCCAATGAGAAAATAATCGCCGCCAGAATAGCTTTTTGGAGGTAGGAAAAGCAAACCCTCGCTGCTTCTGCTTACTCATGTCAGTTCGTCGAAGCAATCAAACAACGACGCCTCCGGCAGCCCAGCATAATCACGTATATCTTCAAGCGTTCCTGCAGCGGCAACCCTGCCACCCGAGATCAACACAAAATCATCGCAAATTTTCTCAGCAGTATCCAATACATGCGTAGACATTAATACACCAGCTCCGCGCTGCCGCTCCGCTTCCAGCAGTCGCAGGAAATCTTTAGTGGCCCGAGGATCCAAGCCGATAAAAGGCTCGTCCACAATATAAACATCCGGCTGTACCAAAAAGCCCAGCATCAGCATCATTTTCTGTTTCATACCCTTAGAGAAGCCAGCTGGAAGATCATCACGGACATGATTCATACCGAACTGCTTCAGTAATCTCTCCGCCGTTTCTTGAAACTGCTCATATTTTAGTCCATAAGCAGCAGCAGCCAAATCTAAGTGCTCCCATAAGGTCAGATCCTCATAAAACACTGGCTGCTCCGGTACATAAGCATAGGACTTATTAACTCCATTAAAGGAGACCTTAGCTTTGGTATTCTTAAGCAAACCGAGCAATGTTTTGATTGTAGTACTTTTTCCCGCACCATTTGGTCCGATCAGTCCGAGCAGCTGTCCACGCCGCACCTGAAATGAAATATCGAATATGCATGGGGCACCTGCTTCATAGCCTGCTTCATCGATCTCAACATCGAGTACAATCTCTTCGTCGCTCTCGGTATCCCCTGTTATTTCTACATTCTCCATATTCGCCAACTCCTAAATATTTCTTATAAATATTATTATCGAAATTCCAATCCAGAAAGATAGCTTCTCTAATCGTACTATATATACTTTCTCCAAGGAAGCATACTGATTTTTTCACAGCTACGAGAACTACTCTTATATTTAAAAAGAAACCTCCCATTAAAGAGAGGTCTGTCCGAGAAGCTCTAGGTTATTTGTTGCTGAAATTCCTTCCTCACGTTTAATTGCCGCTTCATCTCTCCGCTCGATTTTACCACGCAGCATTAACAGCAACACTCCAAGCAGGGCTGTAAGCGTACCAGAGAGAATGAACGCCGGGACAGGTCCTGACGCTGTAACTAAAGCCCCACCGGCTACAGGTCCTAAGATAACAGCCGCACTTGTTAGACTGCCTATAGTTCCAAATACACGGCCCGTGTATTCCGCAGGGGTCCGCTGTTGCAGCATAGAATTGAAGGGAATAAACGCAAGGCCTGCTCCCACACCAGCAAACATAAAAGAACCAAACAAAGCGATGTTCATCCAGAGTCCAGCCTGACCGTGGGCAGTTACAATTCCTGCACTTGAGAAAACAACCCCCATAATTACAGCTCCCAATCCCATGAAGACGAGCGTATGTTTACCACTGCCTATACGGCTTACAAGCAGGGCTGACAGTAAGGTGCCAAGACCACTGGCTGCCACACACCAACCCAGCAGATCTCCGTTCACACCCGGAATTTCCCGGAATAACGTTACAATCTGCGAATCACCAATTTGCAGCATTAGCAGCACTAGCACCAGCATAGCAATCCCGCAAAGCACTACAGGCATTCCCACGATCACCTGCAGACCCGCCGACATTTCTTGGCGAAAAGACTTCCGAGCACCATTCTCCCCTGTGCTATCCTCTGCTGCATCTTTCTTCAGTGAAGCCGTACGCGGCAGTCCTATTAAGATGACCGCCGATAAAATGAAGGTAGCCGAGTCAATCACATAACAAGCAGCAATACCAAATGCGGCAACCAGCAGTCCACCGAGAGCAGGACCTACAATTTTAGTTATTTGTTCAATAGATGAGCTAAGCGCCATGGCTTTATCCATCTGGGCCGCAGGGACAAGCTCCTTGAGCTTTCCGCTTTTGGCTGGTGAAAAGAGTACATCCATGATCCCTTTAGCTACCAACAGGACATATACCTGCCAGAGAGAACCTGCAAATACCAAACAAACAACGATTCCGGCACGAGCTAGATCGGAACCAATCATCAGCGCCTTGCGGTTAAAACGATCACTTAAATAACCTGCAAACGGCCCTCCCAAGAGCAACGGCACAGCCATACATAAAGATATAGCCGTAATTTCCCACGGTGTAGCATTCCATTTAAAACCTACCATTGTCAGTAGCGCTAGTATATGCAACCAGTCTCCCACATTCGATACAAGCTGTGCGGCAATAAGCAGCA
Organism: Paenibacillus sp. FSL L8-0333; assembly: GCF_037965665.1. Classification (NCBI taxonomy): domain Bacteria; kingdom Bacillati; phylum Bacillota; class Bacilli; order Caryophanales; family Paenibacillaceae; genus Paenibacillus; species Paenibacillus sp. FSL L8-0333. Next base: position 668,059 of record NZ_CP150186.1, on the reverse strand, counting down.
TAAAGGGCTTATTCGCCGTCAGCTTTCCTTCTTTTGAATCATGAGCCAGCTGTTCCTCCATCTTACTTCACTCCCCGTTACTATTTCTCGATGAAGTAATAGTAAAATATTGGAGAACATCAATCATCCGTCTGGAGGCGTAAATAGCGCTTGAACCTAAGGCTGAAATTCTTATCCTTTCAAAGACTGAAATCAAAAAAACCTTCGTTTTTACCGTATTTAAAAAATTGTTTGATTTTTAATAATTAAAAGTGTGCTCATTGTGACAAATCACATGTTCTTCATTCGCTCTTTCACGTATTCTAAGGTTATCTCAAGGTTCGTTGCACAGGTAACCCGTGCACTAATGACTATTGATTGCAAACTGTGCGATGAGTTCACACATGATTAACGATAGAGGGTGGAGAAGCATGATACAATCTTACGAACGTGATACGCAATTAACACTACATTTGTACCGGGTATTTGCCAAGTCTTTTAAGAGCATTAATGAACATGCTGTTACCGGCAGCAAAATTGAAGGTTTTAATCCGACTGCCTTTGCCGTTATGGAAGTGTTGTACTATAAGGGACCACAACCCATTCAACAAATTGGCGCCAAGCTGCTGCTGCAAAGCGGCAACGTTACTTACGTAATCGATAAGCTTGAGGAACGCGGCTATTTGCAGCGTAAGCCTTGTCCGAGCGACCGCCGCGTGATTTTTGCGGAGCTGACTACGGAAGGTGAACGTCTCATGAATGAGATGTATCCGAAATATTCAGAACGCCTGCATCTTGCTTTCAGCGGTCTGAATGATGATGAGAAGGAACAAATGATTGTTCTACTCAAAAAGATGGGTCTACAAGCTGAGAAGCTGTCCCCTCTTCCCCGTAAGTAAGAGTCGCTTATTTATGTGTTACAGACAAGCTATTCTTGATTTCTGTTAATGGTAAAAAGAAAACCAATAGGCGATTCTCCGATTTATTTGAGAATCGCCTATTGGTTTTTTTGTTCTGCGCCGGCTTACTTGAGCAGATGATCGGTAAGTCGATGCCGAAGACGGACTTTGAGGTCCGCTTTTGGCAACCCTCGGATCATAGTCATCCTTATTCGGCAGGACTTGCAAGCATGCTTCCGATTGGACTTGGCGAGCACGCTTCCGATTGGGCGTCCCTTTCAGCTGACCGTTACTATCGCTCTCGGTAAAATTCACTTTTGATGTAACTCGCTATATTTTCAGCGCCGGATCTTGATGAACCTGAGCAGTAACTTAGGGAATAACTGCATTCTATACAGCTATTTCGTATGCAAATCCGCTCATTCTAACTTTAAGTGTATTCTGTACAATTAAAAACCAGACAAACCACCCCTAGGCGAGTAAATCAAGAAAATAGGTGTACTAAATACAGCTATATCCATTGAAAAAGTTACCAGCAGGATTATAGTTGTACGAAATACAACTAAACGCGTCTATCCACTGCTTCCATCGACTCTCTACTCTAGAGGTTACATCAATCTGGCGTGCCACCGTCCGTTATTCCGTGCGTGATTCCATGTGCTACTCCGTCCGTTAGTCCATGTGTCTCTCCATGCGTCATTCTATGTGTCACTCCGTACGCCACTCCAAGAGTCAATTCGTATGGTTCAACCACTTTAACACGCTATCTACCTAATAAGTTATGCCTTTTTCAAGGACGATGTAGCATCCTCTACTGAAGGCACACCCTTGCGCAAACCCCAGGATATTATCAGCGACAAAACAGCGAAAACTGCCATTACGATAAATAATGAATGAAGACCACCTTCAAGGGCATCACGCAGACTATTTGATACTTCCCCAGACAGGTTAGTTCCTGCATGCGATCCAAGCAGCTTATTAATATCATCCCCTGAGATGTTCGAATCCGGTTGTTTTCTTAACAGCTTATCAATATTCAAGTTCAGCCAGGAACCAAAAATAGCCACCCCAACAGTCTGTCCTAAAGAACGCGTGAACGCATTAAGCGCTGTAGATGCTCCCCGTTGCTCATACGCAACAGAGGACTGCGCAATAATCGTAAAGACTGTAGAAGAATACCCAAAGCCAACTCCACAGACCAGCATCAAGCATAAAAGCAGCAGCTGTGAAGACTCCCCTGTTAAGAAAGCCAGGCCAATAGCCCCGGCAGCGATCATAATCAATCCAAGCATTGCGGTTCGACGCGAACCCGCTTTTAGAATCATCCGCCCTCCGGCGATCGAACCAAACATCCAGCCTACCGACATCGGCGCCAGTAGCAAACCTGAGATGGCGGCGCTTTTTCCGGATACACCCTGCACCCATAATGGCACATACGTAGAAAGCCCAATAATTAATGTGCTTACCAGCAGGTTAGCGCCAGTAGACACCGCTATGTTGCGGTTCGAGAATAGACCCAGCGGCAACATAGGTTCAGGAGCACGACGCTCCACAAAGAAAAATAAGACTAGCAGGATAACAGCCACACTTAGAGTTGCGATTAGCAGTGGGGATGTCCACTCCAGATTCTGTCCACCTGTGGAGAGACCGAAGAGCAATGCGCCCATACCAGCAGCGAACAGCAGCACCCCTGCCACATCAATTTGTGCTTTCCGACGTACCTTCTCTTCCTTCAGATAGCGGGCAATAAATACCATTGCTAATAAACCGAATGGCAGATTAAAAACAAATACCCAGCGCCAGCTTAGGTAATCTACTACATATCCCCCAAGAAGAGGACCTACCAAAGAGGAAATCCCCCATACAGAGCTAAGTAATCCTTGTGTCTTCGCTCTCTCCTCGATACTGTAAATATCCCCGATGATGGTAAAGGTCATTGGAATGAGCGCACCCGCGCCAATCCCCTGTATTGCCCGGAATAGGATCAGCTGCTCCATACTTTGCGAAATACCGCATAATAACGAGCCTAATAAAAAAACAGCTGCTCCCCACATGAACACCGGCTTGCGTCCAAAGAGATCACTGATTTTGCCGAATATAGGAGTAGTAATAGCCATTGCCAGCAAATAAGAAGTGAATATCCAGCTAAGCCACTGCATTCCCTGAAATTCACCTACGATAGCTGGACCCGCTGGTCCTGTTACCGTTCCTTCAATCGCAGCTAGAAAGGTAGCTAGCAGCACCCCTATCAGTATTAATTTACGTTCTAAATCCCCTGTTGACTTCAATGTTCCAAACCCTCTCTTTATGTAATAAAATCATTCCCATTCCCCACGTAGAAGCGCATGTAGGGTCACATCCTGAAAGCCGGAAGGTGTCTGGCGATATTGACGCAGTATACCTTCCTTCTGAAAGCCGAGCGTTTGAACCAGCCTCTCCGCACGATTATTATCAGGATGACACAGCGCTTCTATCCGATTCAGCCCCATCCTATTAAAGCCGAAGTCGAGCACTAAACCAAGCGCTTCTTTCATATATCCAAGTCCCCAAAAGGCAGGCGCCAGATCGCAGCCAATTTCCCCGCGGTAAGCTCCCTGCAACTGCCAATAGTTATAACCGCAGCTCCCTATAACTTCACCTTCGGGTCCTACAATACTCCAGCGCAAACTCTCCTCTTCCTGAGCCATCTGTGATAAAAAAGCAATCAGTTGCTTAGTCTCTTCTATAGAGGATAATGCTGGAGCCCCCAGCCAGCGGGTGACCTCTGGATGAGACCAGATCTGATATAATGCTGAAGCATGCTCAGTAGTCATAGCGCACAGCTTCAATCTACTGCCGACCAGTGTGGGTATCACTCCATTGCAGATATACAAGTCTCTGCCCCCCTTCAACTTATCAATTATACATCATTCAAGAGTATATCCTTAAGATAAAAGTTCTAAATTCTTTAACATTGAAAAGAACAAATTCTACGCGTTAACATAAAAAGACGTCTGCATCAGGGGGCATACACTCCCTTAATACAGACGCTTTTTATTAAACTTAACTACAATGATTTCATTCCGCTTCATGAATAACTTCACTGCATAACACCTGAAGTTTGGCTCGAATATCCTTGAACTCTTCAATTCCAGTCCCCGTAATACTGTACCCTTCGGTATGGGCAGTCAGAAAGTTGTCCAGTGTCAGCTTTTCCAATTCCTGTTTCACTTCGCGTTCTCCTACACGATACCCCAGATCTTCAAGTCCGAGCAGCATCTCTGAGATCGTCACATCTTTATCCCGTGCACAATAAAGCATATGAATTCCTATGAACAAGTTCTGTACATCAGCGCGCATATTCCACCTCTTCCGGCTATATAGCCTTCGGTATTTATACTAGCATTACCCTCTGACCGATCCTCGGAAACATTATTGTGGCTGTTGCGCATTTCATGGACTTCAAGGAACATTCCATATTGTTACAGATTGGTATTGTCGCTTGACGTATCATGTCTAGCTGTACTATGTTGATAATTACAGTTATGAGTTCATATTTGAATTTAAAGTACAGGAAGGTGATGCTTCATGTTTCAAGCTATGCCTTACGATGGAACACGCAACGAGCAGTTTGAAGCGGTTCTAATCCAACTAGAAGCATTAGTAAAGGACGAACCAAGTGCTACGGCCAACCTGGCCAATGCTTCGGCACTGCTTAAACACGCTATGCCGGATACGAATTGGGCCGGTTTTTATTTATTTGATGGCAAGGAGCTTGTGCTCGGACCTTTCCAAGGTCTTCCTGCCTGCATCCGCATCCCGTTGTCTCGTGGAGTCTGCGGAACGGCTGCTGCGGAACGACGCACGCTAGTAGTTGGAGATGTCCATGCATTCCCCGGACATATCGCCTGTGACGCAGCTTCAAACAGCGAAATTGTTGTCCCGCTGATCAAGGATGATCGTTTGCTTGGCGTACTCGATATCGACAGTCCGCTGAAAGATCGTTTTGATGATGAGGAACGCCGGTTCCTGGAGCGGTTCGCTGCCCTGGTATCGGAAGTTATCTAAAGCAGCTCTGCCTTATAAAGCATAAGAAATAGGCTGTCTCATTTGTAGGAATCTCCTACTTATAAGACAGCCTAATCTTGTTGAGCCTATAGCCGTACCGGACTGATATTCCAAATCTCCGCGGCGTAGCGGCTAATCGTATTATCGCTAGAGAATTTACCGGAATGACCAATATTTATAATAGACTTCTTCAGCCATTCCTGACGGTTGCGGTATGCCCGGTCAATCTCGACATGAGTCTCGACATAACTTGCGAAATCCTTAAGCACAAAGAATTCATCGTTATTATCCAAAAGAGAATGGAAAATGGTCTCAAACTCCGCACCATGACAGCATATAGGTCCCGGATTAACCAACTGATCCAATACTTCCTTCACACGACTATCCCCATTGTAGATATCACGTGCGTGATAGCCGCCATGCTGATAATAATCCATTACCTGCTCAGCACGAAGACCGAACAGGAACATATTGTTGTCCCCTACCATCTCATGCATTTCCACGTTAGCGCCGTCCATCGTACCTACGGTCAATGCACCGTTCATCATAAACTTCATATTCCCCGTGCCGGAGGCCTCTTTACTCGCAGTAGAGATCTGTTCACTAATATCCGCAGCAGGAATGATTTTCTCGGCCAAAGATACTGAATAATTCTCAAGGAAAAAGATACGAATCTTGCCTCTAACATCCGGATCTTTGTTGACAGCCTCTGCCACAGTATTGATCAGCTTGATAATTCGTTTCGCCAAATGATAGCTTGGTGCCGCCTTTGCTCCGAATATAAACGTGCGCGGTACCATATCCATCGAAGGATTATCTTTGATTTGGTTGTACATATGCAGAATATGCAAAATATTAAGCAGCTGCCGCTTATAAGCATGCAGGCGCTTCACCTGAACATCAAAAATAGAGTCGGGGTCTACATGTACCGAATGCTTGCTGTAGATGTATTCAGCCAACTTGAGCTTATTCCGCCGTTTAATGCTGGCCACTTGTTCTTGGAAGGAAGCATCCTCACAATATTTAATCAAGCCAATCATCTCTTGCGGATGGCTCATCCAGCGGGTTCCTATCGATTGATTGATTAGGTTAGCCAGATCCGGATTGGCATGCATCAGCCAACGCCGGTGAGTAATCCCATTCGTCTTATTATTGAAGCGGTGCGGGTACATTTCATTAAAGAGCCGCATTTCGCGTTTCATCAATATTTCTGTATGCAGCGCCGCTACCCCATTGACACTATGGCTCGCCACAATCGCCAGATGGGCCATGCGAACCTGATCGTCATGAATAATCGCCATCTGTGAAATCCGGTCCTGATCACCGGGATAACGGCTCATCAGCTCGCCGCAGAAGCGGGCATTGATCTCTTCAATAATAAGAAAAATACGTGGAAGCAAGTCCCTGACCATTTGAATAGGCCATTTCTCCAGCGCTTCGCTCAAGATCGTATGATTAGTATAGGACACCATACGAGTTGTAATACTCCACGCCTCATCCCATCCTAATCCATGTACATCCATCAGAATCCGCAGCAATTCAGGGATTACAAGCGTCGGATGTGTATCATTGATATGAAGTGCAACCTTGTCGGGCAGCGATTGTATAGGGAGTCCAAGCTTTCCAAAGGTTCGCAGAATACTTTGCAGGCCAGCACTGCAGAGGAAGTATTGCTGCTTCAACCGCAACAGCTTGCCTTCGTATTGTGAATCATCCGGATACAGAAACTCCGAGATGGATTCTACGGAACGCTTATATTCCAGGAATTTATGATAGTCTGAACCCGCAAAAGAGCCAAATGTTCTCGCTGGCTGAGTGATGGACTCCGCACTCCAGTTGCGCAGTGTATTCACATGCCGCCGATCTGCACCAATGATAGGCACATCATACGGAACTGCACGAACGGCCTCATATTGACTATGCTCAAAGATAAGCCGCCCGTTCTCCTCGCGAGTCTCAATCACGCCCCAGAACCTTACTTCTACCTGCTTGTCTTCACGACGCACTTCCCATACATTATCATTTTGCAGCCAGTAATCGGGCAGTTCCACCTGATACCCGTCAACGATTTTCTGCTCGAACAAGCCGTATTTATAACGTATACCGCAACCATGCCCCGCATATTGCAGGGAGGCCAGTGAATCCAAGAAACAAGCAGCTAGACGTCCAAGTCCTCCATTGCCAAGCCCAGCGTCGGCTTCTACCTCCTCAATATCCTGCAGCGAGAAACCAAGATCGGCCAATCCCTCACGCACGACCTCCAGCACGCCCATATTCAGCAGATTGTTCCCCAGAAGTCTTCCGATCAGAAACTCCATAGAAAAATAGTATACCTGCTTATCCTTATCCGTCTTGTACTTTTGATTGGTATCCGCCCAATTTTTCCCGGCATTCTCGCGAATCATGTTGCCTAATATTTTATAGACATCAGCATTCGAGGCTTCCTCCAAAGGTTTGCCCAATTTACTGATGAGCGTCTCGCGAAACACCTGTTTGAAAGTTTCTTTATCGTTAAACAACAGCAGGTTCCTCCTGACAAAAGCTTTTTTTAGGGATGCATTAGACTATGCCTGTAGATCAGATAGGTTATACTGTTTCGTTTCATCTAATCCAGTTGGTTTATATTTTGCTGCTCTTGGCGATCACAAATGGACGTTTACTATCCCCGACGAGAATTCGATTCTTACTTAAATGTACGTCCTTATCCATGATCACATTCTCAATAACAGCATCTTCCTCTATAATGCACTTCTGCATAATAACAGAGTTGATGATCTTCGCTCCTTTACGTACCTGAACCCCACGAAAGATCACGCTGTTCTCCACCGTTCCAGCTATAATGCAGCCGTTAGCCACCAGTGAATTGCTGACATTTGCGCTTTCTAAATATCGGGTAGGAGCCTCATATTTAATCTTCGTCTGCACGGGACTTTCTTTGAACAGACTAAAGTAATTCTCCTGCTGAAGCAGCTCCAGACTATTCTTATAATAGCTTTCCAATGAATTAATTACGGCATGATAGCCATGATATTCATAAGCAGCGATTTTGAATTTATGGCGGTTTTTCTGAATCACATCACGGAAAAAATAACTCTCACCATGTGCAATGCAATGTTCCACCTGCTCCAGGAACAGTTTTTTCTCCATAATGAAGATATCGAGATATAAATTGGGATGATCCTTCTCATGATGGATATTGGTCACATTATTCTCTTCGTCCACTTCAATACGCTGGCATAACTCATGTTCTGGCTGCAATTGCTCTATTTTTTTGTATACTACTGTAACGTCGGCACCCTTCTCCAAATGATAGCTGTACAAGTCCTGGAGATCGATAGTATTAATATGCTGGCTGCCGGAAAACACAATATATTTAGCAGATCCCCGTTTAAAAAGATCCAGATTATTATGATAATGCTGAAGGTCGCCAAGAGAAGTATCGGTGGGATCATTCCAGTCCGGAGGCAAAATAAATAGTCCCCCATGCTTGCGATTCATATCCCAAGATTTCCCGTCACCCAAATGGTCCATTAAAGAACGGTATTTACGGCGAACAAACAGGCCCACGCTCTCCAGATCCGCACGCATCATATTGGAAAGCACAAAATCTATCAACCGATAACGACTGGCAAAAGGTACGGCTGCACCACAGCGGAAATAAGTGAGTTCATTTAGTTTATCGAGTTCATGATCCAGATTAATTACACCCATGAGTTGCTTCATCGGAATCCACCGTCCTCTTATAATTTATAAGAAAGTATAAGTTTCACTATATACTTTATCCTTATAAATCTCGCATAAACGCTTACCGTCCCTAGAAGGACGCCGAAGGCGTTTTAGCTTGATTATATGGTTTTGGCCACAGCTGATTTACGTTTCTTGCTTTTATTGTCGATCAGCAGAATTTCGTTCTCGTTCTCCCGCTCGATGCCTATTTCCATATAATCGTCGATTACCGTATTCTCACTAATAATCGCTTTATGAATGCGTACGTTCTTACCAATCTTAACCTTAGGCATAATTACGGAGTCCGTAATCACACTGCCTTCACCTACTTCTACGCCATAAAAAAGAACCGAGTGCTTCACTTCACCATGCACAATGCAGCCTTCATTAATAATGCATCCTGACACTTTCGCCCCAGGTGCGACATATTGGGCAGGTTGATTCGGATTGCGTGTAAATATGCGCCAGCTGGGATCATTTAGATTAAGCGGTGGATTATCGCTCAGTAAATCCATATTCGCTTCCCACAGGCTGGCTACCGTACCGACGTCTCTCCAATACCCTTCAAAAGGGTACGCAAATAAAGAGTTCCCGTCTTCCAGCATCAAAGGAATGATATCTTTACCAAAATCGTGAGATGATCCTATATTCTCTCCGTCCTCCAGTAAATGCTTGCGGAGAATTTCCCATTTAAAGATGTACACACCCATAGAAGCTAGCGTGCTTTTTGGCTGTGCAGGCTTTTCCTCAAATTCGTAAATTTTCAGATCGTCCTCCGTATTTAAGATTCCAAATCGACTTGCTTCCTCCAGCGGAACGTCAATCACAGAAATCGTGCAATCTGCGTTTCTCTCCTTGTGGTATTGCAGCATAGCATGATAATCCATTTTATAAATGTGATCACCGGATAGAATAAGGACATGCTCGGGGTCGAACTGATCTACAAATTTAAGATTTCGATAAATCGCATCGGCTGTTCCCCGATACCAGCTGCTTCCATTCTCACGTTCATGCGGTGGCAATACGAATACTCCACCATTCTTACGGTTCAAATCCCAATCACTGCCTACTCCGATGTAAGAATGTAGTATAAGTGGCTCATACTGTGTCAATACACCGACAGTATCAATACCCGAATTGGAGCAGTTACTTAAAGGAAAGTCGATAATCCGATAAGTGCCCCCAAAATAGACAGCGGGCTTGGCAAGCGATTTGGTTAAACCTTTCAATCTTTTGCCTTGGCCTCCAGCCAATAGCATGGCTACCATTTCTTTTTTCTTCATGGAAAAGCCTCCCTTGACTTATGGGTAATATAAAGTTCAGCAAACCTAGGATGAATGAACAGAATTCCAGAAAGAAGTGAATTAGAAAAGAAATACACCAGAAAGAAATGAGCCTTGATAGGAAGATGACAAAGTTGAAAAAACGAGGAAGGAAATTTTACACGTTCGGATGATCTAACCTAAAATAGGGAGAGCATTCTCCAAAATCAAGAGCCTGAATCAGGAGATTATCCTTATTGTAAAGTGTTCTATATTCTTCGTCAAAACCCTTTATCGCAATTCCGAAAATCCGGAATTTTTAACCCTGTTTGTCATTAAACACGTTAATATTCCTTATAACTAGATTAACCAATTTAAAGCCATGTGAAAGAAATTCGCTCATTTATTCTAGAAAAAGTATCCTCCGGTCTTCAGCAAACATTCAACCGGATATGGCATAATGAAGCTATCTATCACCGATTTGGAGGAACCTATGATGAAAGCAGTACAAGGAGTTCGACTTCTGCTCGTAGATGATGAGCCTCATATATTACAGTTCCTGGAGCTGGGTCTCCTTAACGAAGGTTTTGAAGTACGAACCGCGTCGGACGGGCTAAGCGCCATTTCGATTGCAGCTGAATTCAAGCCCCATGTAGCTATCCTGGATGTTATGATGCCGGGTATGGATGGATTCGAGGTATGTCACTATCTGCGCTCAGAAGAGACAGAGGTAGCTGTCATCATGCTTACTGCAAAAGACGAAGTGGATGATCGCGTAAAAGGACTATCTATTGGTGCTGACGACTATATGGTCAAGCCCTTCAGCTTTGATGAATTACTAGCGCGGATCCAAGCGCGGCTGCGGAATCAGTTTCCGGGGCTGCTAGGTGAGGTCCGCTGCGGTCCTTTCCGAATTGACAGCCGGCGAAAGGAAATTCGCTTCAGGGAAGAAGTACTTGAGCTCTCCCCTACGGAATACGAGTTATTGCAGTATCTCGTTATCAATCACGGCCTTGTACTCAGCAAGCCTATGATTCTTGATAAAGTGTGGGGCTATGATTTTGGCGGTGAGGAAAATATCGTTGAGGTCTATATCCGTTCGCTTCGTGAGAAGCTCGGAGATAAGGAGCACCGTATTATCCGTACCCTGCGGGGCGCAGGCTACCGGGTGGATCTATGAGCACTCCCATCTTCAGATGGCTTCGCAGACTACCTGCACCACGTTCCCTGCGTAAACAGCTGCTTGCCACATCGTTGCTCATTCTATCAGGATTGCTGCTGCTAATTGGAGTTTTACAATATATCCTTATGCGAGATTTTATATACAGCAATAGAGCGGAGTCTATGGAAGCGCAAATACGTTCTGTCCCCCGTGAGATGTTTTTTAACTTTTTTAATTCCTATGACGAGGACACCACAGGTATAAATGACACAAACAATGAGTTTAACAGCAATTTCCCGTTGGAAAGAGAAGACATGAATAAAATGCCAAGTGGGCTGCGAACTGGCGAGAACCGGCGCCCGCTTCTGCTTGATGCCCATACAACTCTCGCCATGTACAGCTCGGATGGCACCTTCAGGGATTTACAGCAATTAACCCTCTCAGATATAGCAGCACCCAGGCTGACCAATGAGCAATACGATGCGCTGCTGATTCACACCACAGATAGGGCAACAGGAAATTACAAGCTCATCCAAGCTGAAGACGGCACTGAACATCTAGCCATATTCATGAATCTTTATAGGCCTGGAAATACTAGATTGCTGCTGCAAATGAGTGTGAGCACGGGGCCATTAACGGATGTGATTATGCAGCAGCTGCTGATCTACGCAGGTTTGTCAGTGATTGCTTTATTGACTGGATTATTCCTATACTTGCCGGCCCTGCGAAAGACGTTAGTTCCTCTTTCTAATATGGGAGAATCGGCTGAGATCATTAATGCCGGTAATTTGGACATTCGGTTTCCAGTTGACCAAGGACAGGCCGAGATCGACAAGCTTGCTCATTCATTCAATGGTATGCTCGAACGTCTCGAAATATCCTTTCATAATGAACGGGAGGCCAAGGAGCAGATGCGCAGGTTCGCTGCCGATGCTTCTCATGAGCTTAGAACTCCGCTTACCTCAATACACGGTTTTCTTGAGGTCTTGCTGCGGGGCGCCGCCGATAATAAAGAACAGTTATATAACTCGTTGCGAAGCATGCATGGTGAATCGAAACGGATCAATAAGCTGGTCGAGGATCTGCTACTGCTCGCTCGAATGGATGGAGCTCCACAGCTGCAGATGACTGACCTGATTCTCAGCGAGGTAATTCACGAAATGAAGCCGCATCTGCTTTTGCTCGCAGATCAACGTAAAGTTACTTTTGATATCTCCTATGGCATCCGTGGTAAATATGATCCCTATAAGCTCAAGCAGGTGATTCTGAATCTGTTCCACAATGCAGTTCAGCATACCGATGCCGCGACAGGGAGCATTCATCTTTCTTTACAAGCGGAAGGAAATCAAGCTCTATTAAGCGTGCGGGATAATGGCTACGGAATTCCCGGAGAGCATCTCCCACATATCTTTGATCGATTCTACCGCAGTGACTCCTCTCGCACACGTAAATACGGCGGATCAGGTTTGGGTCTCTCCATTACAAAATCTATTGTCGAGGCGCATCACGGCAAGATTAGTGTAAATAGCACCGTCGGCGAGGGGACAACGTTTACGGTTAGCCTGCCTTGCGAGGAAGGATTAGCCAAGGAAGAGTAACAACCGTTATAATTAAGAGGAACTGGAGCATCGCTCCACAAAACTTAAGCGTATGCTTTCGAAGCGAGTTTTGCTCCACAAAACCAAGCGTATGCTTTCGTTGCCAGTTTTGCTATGTAGTCCATTCTAAGGAGCATCGCTCCACAAAACTTTTAGGAGGTAAATACATGTACGAAATCGCCGTAATTGGCGCCGGTCCTGCCGGTGCAAGCGCAGCCCTGTTCGCCGCCAAGGCGGGCAAAAAAACGCTGCTAATCGACAACGATAAGGGCATGACCCGCAGAGGTTGGTTTGAGAACTTTTATGGAATTTCCGAAGTAGGTGGTCCTGAGCTGGTCGAAACCGGGCATAAGCAAGCCGTTAAATTTGGCGCTGAGCTGGTTTCCGAGCAGGCTATCAACCTCACCTCCAGCGGCAATGGTTTTGTCATTGAAACTGAAGATGGAATTATCTATGAAGCAAAACATGTTATTCTTGCCACAGGCGCCCTTACAGATCTAGCTGCCAAAGCTGGCGTAGAGACTAAGGATGGTACAGAGCCAAGAATCAAAACTGTAGTAGCCGTTGATGCTGAAGGCAAAACGAATATCGCAGGTATTTGGGCTGCTGGTACTGTTGCTGGAGTAAGTGTACATGCCATTATTACCGCAGGCGATGGTGCGAAGGTAGCTATTAATGTAATTAGCGAGTTAAATGGCGCGCGTTACGTTGATCATGATGTGTTGAAAGCTTAATCTTCAGTACTCAAATCATAATCCGGAGGATGATTCTTAGGAATCGGTCTTCCGGATTTTTTCGTCACCAAGGAGAACCAAGTTACGAGATTTAAAAATAACTGCACTTGATGCAGCTATTTCAAACAATAACACCCACACGGCTGTTTTAAGTGTATTTTATGCAACTAAAAACAGGCTAAATGAGCATTATAGCTAAGATGTGAAGATATAGATGTATCAAGTGCAACTAAATCGATTTGCAGCTGTCCCCCCATACTTTTAATTGTATAAAGTACACCTATTTGCTCGTCCCTCACCTGCCCTTTGAACACCACACGCAAAAAAACTGCTTCAAAACCTCATGCCACCGCCGAAGCCGATGTTATGATCGTTTGAAACAGTTCCTCTCCCTCAACTGTGTATACTCCGATGCAAGGAGTCCACTTCTTTTTCTCTTCCCTTAAGACTAGCAGCCAGCTCCTGCAAATACGGAACCAATAATGGGCGCAAATCCTCCCGCATCAAACCTACCTCCAGCGTGGCTTTAATGTAACCAAATTTATCACCAATATCATAACGTTTGCCGATTAAATCCAGCGCCAGCAATCCTTCTTGCCGGCATACCTCGTGCAAAGCATCCGTCAGTTGATATTCACCGCCCGCCCCACGTTCGAGGTTAGCCAGTACTGAGAATATCGTAGGCTCCAAAATGTATCGCCCCATAATGGCGTACTCTGAAGGAGCTGTTTCAGGCGAGGGCTTCTCTACCAATCCTTTTACTTCATGAACTCCATTTAGTGAGCCGCTGGAGGAGATAATCCCATATTTGTTAACCTCCTGCCGTGGCACCTGCTGCACACCGACGATGGTCTGCTCCTCTTGCTCATACAATCTCATCATCTGCAGCAGCGCCGGGTCCTCCGAGACCATGATATCGTCACCAAGCAGAACAGCAAAAGGTTCATCACCGATAAATTGTTCCGCACAAAGGATGGCATGGCCCAGTCCCAGCGGCTCTTTTTGCCTAATGTAATGGATGCTCGCTAGCTCACTGATTAGCTGGACTTCACGAAGTAGATCCTCTTTCCCTTTTTCCAAAAGCGTCTGCTCCAGCTCCACCGATTTATCAAAATGATCTTCAATCGACTTCTTATTACGGCCGGTCACGATGATAATACTTTCAATACCAGACCGAACGGCTTCCTCTACGATATATTGAATCGCTGGTTTATCCACAATGGGCAGCATTTCTTTTGGCTGAGCCTTAGTTGCAGGCAGGAAACGAGTGCCTAAGCCCGCGGCGGGAATGACAGCTTTTCTAATCTTCATCAGGAATCCCTCCCTTGCAGTTTATTTACGGAGATGGGTCACAGGGTGCTCACGAACATTCTTTTGCTGCCCCTTACCTTCATAGAACTCTTGGACAATATAAAGCGGACGTCCCTTAGTTTCATCATAAATCCGGCCGATATACTCACCTAGTATTCCTAGCATAATGAGTACGAAGCCATTAAAGGTCAGCGTAATTCCAATCATCGAAGCCCAGCCCTTAACGACTGAGTCTGTAAAAATTACCAGGTACAATACATACATAAGGTACAGAAAACCAGAAGCCGACAGCAGTGCGCCCAAATATCCTGCCAGCTTCAGCGGCTTATAAGAAAAGGAGGTGATTCCGTCCAAAGAGAGCTTGATCATACGTTTTAGTGGATATTTTGTTTCCCCCGCCAGACGTTCATCCCGTTCATATTCAATCGCCTTCTGACGGAAACCAACCCAGCTGACCAGTCCGCGTACGAAACGGTTTTTCTCCGGTAGACGTTTGAGCTCTTCGCAAACCCTACGATCTATGAGCCGAAAATCACCTGTATCCACAGGGATAGAAATATCGGTTGAATAACGCAGAATTCTATAAAACAGGCTGGCCGTCCACTTTTTGAATAAGGATTCACCGTTTCGCTTCACCCGTTTAGCATATACAACTTCATACCCCTTCTTCCATTCTGCAATCATGTCCAAGATCAATTCAGGCGGGTCTTGCAAATCAGCATCAATAATGACAACTGCATCCCCAAGGGCATAGTCCATTCCGGCAGTAATAGCGATCTGATGTCCAAAGTTACGTGACAAATCGATCAGCTTCACACTCTCATCCCAATAGCTATATTCCTCGATCATCTGGGCACAGTTGTCTGTGCTGCCGTCATTCACGAAGATCAGCTCATATACTTCCTCCGTCATTGCCATCACTTTTTTAATACGACGATACGTTTCCTGAATGACTGCCTCTTCATTAAACATCGGTATAATAATGGAATAGCGCACGTTGATACTCATGAGCAGCTCCTCCTTTAATTTGAATGCTGAAGCGTGCCTGCAAATGTATTAGCACGCTTCGTATCCTAAAACACTGAACTAGTTAACTGTAACTTTGTATAACGTTCCGCTGTTGCCAGCGTCGTTTCCTGCCCAATCCGCTGCTGGAACCTCTGTGCCATTGTCGGTAATCCAGGTAGATAGCGTAGAATTCCCTCCACGTCCACCACCCATACCGCCGCTGCTCAGCAGGAAGTATTTCACCTTGCCACTCTCTACTAACGCCTTTAGGGTATCTGTGGTATATACTGTGTCCGAATTGGAAAAACCGTTCAGAATAACAACCGATGCCCCCTTATCGACGATATAAGGAGCTGCTGTGCCATAATCCAATACGGCAAACAGATAAGGCTCCCCAGTATTATTTTCCTCCAGATAGGACAGCAGACTCTCATTCGCACTTGTGGCGCTATTACGCCCAAAGTTGCTAGAATTGCCGCCCATTCCTCCTCTGCCCTCACTGCTCCCTGGTCCTGCTTCAGGGGTTTGGCTATTCAGGCCATAAGTAATTGGGGTAGCTGCCCAGTAGAGCGGGCCAATTAACAATACTAGTACAGCGACAATACTTGCCGAGAAAACAAATGGCTTCTGCTTGCCTTTAAGAACGACCAGCACCAAAGAAACAACTATACCGGCAGCCAGAATGCCAATCGACCAGCCCCTGCCAATCGTATCGTCATAAGGATGAATAATGTACCATTGAAAAACTGCTGTAACCAGCGTCGCAACTGGCAATAGCCATGACAGCCAACCAGAGTGCTCGCGATACAGACTCCAGAGCTTTGACCAGCCTGCACCGACCAGCGCGGCTATCGGCGGAGCCATCATCACCAGATAATATTGATGGAAGAATCCCGCAATACTGAAGAATCCCATCACCGGGACCAGCCATGCTAACCAGAATAGAGCTTCTTTATGCCCTTGCGTAAAGTTCCTTCTCCGCAGATTAGCGAATAATCCAATACAACCAAACAATACAAAAGGCAACATCCAGCTTGCCTGACCTGACAGCTCTGATTGGAACAGGCGCAGTGGACCTGCGGTTCCAGTATTGAACATTCCACCTCCGCCGCCATTCATGCCGCCGCGTTGTCCTTGGCCCCCACCTTCACCACCAAATTGCCGGTTTTGATTATCTGTTCCACCGCCGGGTGGTTGCCCTGGTGAACCTCCATCATCGGCGCCATTTTGACCGTCTGAGGTTGAATTTATGCCTTGCCGACCCGAAAATGCTCCACGTCCGCTATCCGTACCATTTTCAGCATCTGCCCCGTTCATAGCGGGTCTTTCACCGTTCATAGCTGGCATCTCGCCATTCATGTTCGGCATCTCACCACCATTCATTGAAGGCATTCCACCTCCGCCACCACCTGTCCCCCGATCACCCGTCAATCGCGCGACACCATTATAACCAAAGGCAAGATTGAGCACGGAGTTAGTACCGCTGCTGCCGATATAAGGTCGTTTACTAGCGGGAATCGAATCCACTATCACTGCCCAGGATAACGAGACCACGAGTAATATAGCTGTCGAGGCCGCTAATACTCCAGCTTTTCGCTTCCAGTTCACTTTCGCAGCCAAGACATAAAAGAGATAAAAAGCCGGCAAAACCATATAAGCCTGCAGCATCTTCTCATTAAACCCAACACCGATTAAAGCGAATGCGGCAAGGAGACTGCCCAGCTTATTACTCTTCGTTCCTTTAAATAAAAACCAAACCGCCAACAGTAACGTGAATACTAACAAAGCATCAATGTTATTCGTCCGGCTAACAGCCGCCGCTACTGGAGTTGTTGCCATGGCCAGCGCTGCTAAACGTGCTGCTGCTTTACCAAAGGTAGGTTTAACCAGAAGGTATACGAGCAACACGGAGCCCACGCCCCCAAGCGCCTGAGGTAAAATTACACTCCAGCCATGCAGCCCGAAAATGAGTGCGCTAAGAGTCTGAATCCAAAAGGTGACCGGTGGTTTATCCACCGTGACTGAACCTGCAGAGTCGAGTGAAGCGAAGAAGAAATTATGAAAGTTTTGCAGCATACTTCCCACGGCAGTGGTGTAGTATGTATTCACATAGTGGTCATTCCAAACTCCATAACCGTACAAAAAAGCAGCGAGTATTAAAATGAGCCACAGTATAAGATCCGAGCTTATTTTTCTAGCAAAACTCATCTCCATTTCACTCCTATCCCTTGATCATTCTATATGCCGGCAGTTCTGTAACTCCGGCCCAAGCTTTCCGTAGGTGTATTATTTCATCCATACCTTAACTCTCAATGAGTGTAAGCTGAATGTTTGCTGAATAAATGAGGCTGCCAGAACGCAAAAAAGACCCCACAATGTGGAGCCTTTCGGTACTCTTTTCAATCCAAACTATGTTATTCCATCTTGCCTATGGCAACAAGCTTATTCACCGTGTTCCAGTTGCGTGCGGTAATGGGCATCCCGAGTATTTTGTCAAAAGGGACTTTAAAAAGTGGCGATTGGCTCACACTGACCTCATATAATATATACATCTCTCTGCCGACAAAACGTACTTTATCCGGTCCATTCTCATAAGTGCGCAGTTTATCCAATGCTTCCGCTGAAGGCTCGGCTGGTAAAAAAGTAACATACCATCTTTTGAATTCCTCTGGCTCGGACAGCTGAAAGGGATCGTTAGCGATCACGTTCTCCATTTCTGCTAAGGTACGGATAATAACAGAGACCTCGAATCCAAAAACCTCATGAATCTGACGTTCAATGACTCCGCTAAGCAGGCTCACCGAACCTTCATCACTCTCAAATACGACATTTCCGCTCTGAATATACGTTCGTACATTTGCAAATCCAAGAGCTTGAAACATCGCCTTCAGGTCCAGCATTTTAATAATTTTGTTCCCGCCGACGTTAATTCCACGCAGCAGCGCTATATAGGTAGTCATAGAATACGCCTCCGTTTTGTGCCATGATCAGCTTACCTCTGCGGCTAAGGTGTGTAGACGTTTACGAACTTCTTTTACCAGCAGCTCCTTCTCTGGAGGCGAAAGCCCCTCCACCAGACGCGCGGCCGCGATCGGCAAAATCCAGCGGTCTACGTCCTCATAAGTGTGTCCTGATAATCTGAGATACTCTTGAATGTATCCCTTAGTTAATCTTTTTCTTATAAAACCTAACATTAATTTGGAGAAGGCAGAAGCTCCCGGAGGCATAGCTCCCAAACTGAACATCACTACGGAACGCGCAGCATCTCCAGCAGGTTCTCCCACTACACCCGTCATCCAGTCGATCACCCAGAGCTGTTCATCCATAAGCACATTGTCGGGATGAAAATCCCCATGACATAAACGAGTGCCTTCCGGCAGCTTCTCCAGATACTTCAAAATGACGGATTTTTCCTCTTCGCTCAGCATAGGGGCAACCATGATCTGACTTTTCAGCATATCCTTTTGCTGGCCGATTTCCTCTGTAGTTTCAAGCTTATGCAAATCACAATGAAGCCCCGCCATCAGCCTGGCATATTGGGTAACTTTCCAAGGCTTCTCACCCATCACCTTTAGTAAAGAGGGACCCTGAATTTGTTGAAAAACGATACCTTGTCGATTCTGTTCAGTAATAAGCTCAAAAGGCTGAGGGGTCCGAACACCCCGCGCATGTACAAACCGGCTGATTTTATATTCCCGGCTGACGTGTTGCTCTGCTATATCCTCCCGGTACAATTTAAGAATCCTCTGATCGTCATGTTGCCAGATCTCCGCTGTTCTGCCTTCCCCAACAAGCTTCGCCTTCATTCGGTATCCTCCATTTAGTCCAGATTAATGCGGGTAAAATGCTCAACTACCGGAAATGGGTCGTAGTAATGGTGAAGGAGTGCTTTCCATTCCTGATATTGGCTGGATTCTCTAAAACCAACAGTGTGGTCTTCAAGCGTTCTCCACTTCACCAGCAACAGATACTTATGATCATCCTCCAAGCAATGTTGTAATTCATGGCCCATATAACCCTCTATCGAGGAGATTAAACTTGACGCCTCCTTGAAGCTTTGCTCAAATTCAGTAGTCAAACCAGGCTTTACTTGCAGCATCGCAGCTTCCAAAATCACAATCATCATCTCCTAAAGTTATGTATTTAAAGCATCACGGAAAAACTCATGATAGAAATTAATGATGACCAACAGTATAGCTAGTGACTCATTGACACTGCCTACCTCCAGCGAATGATTAGCATCATCGATTCTATACACCTTCAAATGATTCAGCCCACTAATTTCACCGGAATGTTCTTGACCAAATAAGGGGTCACTGCCGCCATAGATTACAGTACCACGACTCCGCTGAATCAGCGGCACCGCCTCAGGCAACGGGGTGATATATAGATGAGACGTCTTCTTCTGTATTTCTAGCTCTTCAGCTATTCTACCTGCAATAACAGCGCCCATGCTTTTACTTATAAAAAGAAATCTCTTATAATCCGGAAGAGAAGCGATCACAGCTTTACATTCCTCAATGATAATACTCATTTCTTCACGTTTGAAATCCACCCTTGCACTCTGGTAACCATATTCTAAAAGCAGAACATCACAATTATGCTCCCGGGCAGCTTTAGCCGCATAATCTAGCAGAGAGCGATCAGCTGAATAATTTTTACCCGGAAAAATAACAGCCAGCGCTTTGGACCCTTGGGTGATATATTTATGTTTAACCTCTCTACCCCAATAAGAGGACATAATGATATTGCTAACGTTCATACATGTTTCCCCTCTTCTACTCCTTAGACGGATTTAAAATGTTTAAAGAAATCTATCGTTTCTTGCAAATCTGCCTCATCTTTATAGATACTCATTATTCGCCCAATTTCAAGCGCAAAGTCTACATATCCATTCGGTTTAGCGGTAATGATTGTTCCATCGACAAAGACGTTAGATACCCCAGATTCATTGTCCACATAAACCTTACCATCCAGTACTCCGGCAGCCTTAAGAATGGATACCCCACCGCAAATGCCCGCGATGACTTTTCCTGCTCGATTTAGGCTTCTGATTAAATCTAATAGAGCCTCCTGCCCTATTAAATTATCTGTTTCCCCACCAGGGATAATCAATAAATCTATGGTGCTAACGTCCACATTTTCAACCAATACTGATGGATTCACAGAAAAACCCTCACAGGAGATTAACGCCTTATCTTCCAAGCTTAAGGTATAGACCTCGCCCTTTGTTTTCATAAAATAAGCTGCCAATGTAACCTCAAACTGCACAAAGCTATCATATATAAGAATATATGTATTCAATGATAGATCAGCTCCCCTGTTCTCAATAAAAAAGTAAACTCTATCTATGTATCTATCATTATAGCATCATCGCCTTCTCCTGAAACTTACGGACTCAGAGGACGCTATTTGCACATTTCCCGCGGCTTTAAAAGCGTAAATGTGATCAAATAAAACGAAATAAAAAAAGACACGGGCAACCAGCCACTTTAAGGCTTACGAGACACCTGTATCCTCCTATTAGAGCTATTGCTGCGACTGCGGCGCTAGCTGTTTATTTTTACGCCGGCTCACAACAATTTCAGCGCAAATCCATAACATCAGTGGAATAATCACCTGAAAAGGAAAGGCGTATATTTTATAAATATGGTAAGAAAAATAGTACATTTCCATAATATCCTTGTACACAAAATCCGCAAAATAGATCATGAGTAGTCCCATCTGAAGCACAACAGAGCGGTAACTCTTGAGCTTGAGTACTTTTGCTATCCCACTACTCGCTACATACAGACATAAACTTGTCTTGATAAAAGTAGTGATTACAAAAGCAACTGCCGATGAACCTTCAATTCGGGTCAGAAAATCACCTACATTAATACGGCCAGCAGACACATAAGCGGGAAAATATAAACTGGATAGAACTTCAGGACCCAGCATCAACAGGTTACGCAAAGTAGCCATAATGATAATCACCCCTGAAATTACTAGACTACCAAATAATATCTTCCGTATTGAGCTCTTGTCCGATAAATTACTGAATGCTCCCAGAAATATTACAATCTCCGCAAATGGAAAAGAAAAAGTACCCAGAGTGTCGCTTAATAAAGGCTGCCAGCCTTTGTCCAACAGAGGAAGTAAATGATGATATTCCAGTCTGGAAAAGGCGAGTGTTATCAGTACTAAATTAACAAATACAGCAAACAGCAACAGGAGCTTAGCGCTTCTCCCCATCACTTCAATCCCCGCCTTAACCACCCAAACACACAATAGTCCCAGACATATCATAGGTGCTAACATAGGGGTATCCGTTAAGGTAATTGTGCGACTGAATTCTCCAAAGTTTCTAATAATTAGTGCCCCCAAATGAAAGGAATACCATATATAGAGAGTGGAGATGATTCGACCCAGGATTCCGCCAAACACGGTAATCAACATATCAAATAGATCCTTACCCGGTAATAGGACGTGGAGTCTGGCATATATCAGCAAAAGTGGGGCAACCAGCACCATAGCTAACAATACGGCGATCCAGTTACTGTTACCGGATTGTCCCGGTACGCCCATAAATATTGAAGTCCCCATAATAAATAAGACAGCAATACTAATAGCATGCCCTGTTGATATGATCTCTTTATTCATACTCTATTCTCCCTTTAGGCTAATACCTAGAATAGCTTCTTGATCCAATACACAAGGAATGGTGACGGACTAGGAATCGACCATCTCATTGCCAATGCAAAGGCAATACAGAATGAAATTAGACATAATGCAGAAGAAACATAAAAATCCCGCTTCATCCCCTGCTTCCACAGACCATAAGGATCAATTAAAACAATTACTACATAGATAAACATGACCACCACAACCAATATTATCACCTATTTTTGATGAATCTTGATAGACCTTGTCGTTTGTGCACTGTTCTCAATAATCACCTTGGAATTCACTACTACTTCGACGTTGGAAAATTCTTTCACCCAGTTTTTCTCGATTTTCTCCCAGGTCCGCGGCATTTTCTCATGAAGGAGCTCTCCAAACCCAAAAATATCTGCATGGTAATCCTTCTGAACCTTATGAATAACTGAGAAAATCTGCTCTTCTAGTTCTTTTTCAGCCCACCTTTCTATCGTTTTCTTGCTGTCCAGACTATTGAATTCGCCCGAAGATTTGACCTCGTCCAATCCGGCATGTGTCAGTGTATTAAGTTTTATTTGGAGCTTACCATTTACCCATACAGGTTTTATTTTTGTGCGATTGGATAAAATTTCGAGCGAAAAGTTAGGCTCTCCACTTTCATCCTTTACGATTAACACACCTCCCTGGATTTGATTGTTGGCAAACAGCATGTATTTCGTTTCTTCGCCACTGATCATACCGATCATTTTATCCATTTTGAATATAGCTGTTCCGCTAACTCGTGCATTCTTCATCTTATTTTGTTCATGGACATAAATTAACGGAGCGATAGCATATTCTCCAGAAGCCTCAAGCTTGTCAATGAAATCCCAGATTTCCACAACAGGCGCTGTGCTGACATTCTTTTCAGTTCTCATCTGCTGTGCAAGTGCGTAAGACATAATACTCTCAGTTGAACTGCTTAGGCTTATGATTTCTTGAGCCGGTTTGTCTTTAGCGACAAAGATATACACATCCGATCGGGTTTCCGTATCCCTGTTGTACCAATCAATTACTTTGGTGACTCCCTCCCTTGCAATCTCCTCACTGAGGATAATCGCCTTAGAATGGCTCCAAAATAACTTTTTTCCAGTAATCGAGATCATCCCCCGCACAATATCAAACATGGTCTCGCCCGCGAGCGTAATCATTTTGAAGCCAGCCTGACTTGATTTCAACCCTTCCTTCGTATCTACAATTTCTGTCGTTACCAATAACTGACCGTCTTTTTTCCCCTTATCAATTGCGACCCCAGCAACAATCGACATATCGTCAATTTCAAAGTAGTTCCAGCAGCCTGTATTGCAAATCAGAAGCATCATGGATATAACAATCAGAAGTATCCTTTTCAGCTTGCTCATGGTCTTCTCCTTACTTTATTGGAACCTTTTCTCCTCATATTTCGTGCCCCAATCAACGCCGGACGCAGATACATATGCCACCACGGTGCCCTGATCGCTGTATCTTTAATGTCCTGAGGACGGATAGAGCCTACTTCAAGCATGTATGGAACCCCAAAGCTGCGCAAACTCATCAAATGTACTACTAAACCAAGCATTCCAAGAAAATATCCGTATATCCCCAGGAAAAAGCTCGCACCCAGCAGCAATGTTCTTACGATAATTAAAGGACCGGTCAACCTAGGATTAAGTAGCGTCATGATCCCTGTTAAACCGACTACAATAATCATTGGAGCACTCACTATTCTGGCCTCCACTGCCGCTTGTCCTAACACGAGAGCGCCTACGATACTGATAGCCTGCCCTATATAGGTAGGTATCCGCTCGCCCGCCTCTCTTAATATTTCAAAAATAGTTAACATGAATAGCGCTTCTACTATTGTAGGAAAAGGGACTGCTACTCTTGCTGTAGAAATACTGAGCAACAACATGGTGGGGATCATTTCCTGGCTATAGGTAACTAAAGCTACATAAAGAGCAGGAATACTGATCGACAAAAAAGCTCCAAAAACTCTTAACATGCGATTGAACGAACCAAAATAAAAGTTAATGTAATAATCCGAGCTGGCTTGAAAATTCTCTACAAATAGATAGGGAACGGTCATTGCAAACGGGCTGCCTTCTATAAGCACGGCAACTCTGCCCTCCATCATGTTACTGACTACGGCATCCGGGCGCTCTGTACTTCCTGTCATCTCAAAGGGCGAATAGGGTTCGTCTCTAATTAATTCCGCCAGAGATGCCGTGTCCAGAATAAGATCTATGTCAATCTGTTCAATTCGATTCTGTAATTCTTTGAGAATAGCCGGTGATGCCAAGCTCTCCATATAACAGATACATATCGGTGTTTTGGAACGTGTTCCCAGTGAAATAAAAACAAACTTTAACTCGGAGTCTTGCACCCTGCGACGAATAAGGGTGAGATTCACTAACAGTGATTCCGTAAATCCTTCCCTTGGACCTTTGACACTTTTTTCGGTCACCGGTTCCGCAAGAGCTTTCGTCTCCCAACCCTGCGCCCCAATGTTCAGAACACCCGCAAAGCCGTCTATCAGCAGTAAGGTCTTGCCAGCTATAATCGAATAAATCATTTCATCAAAATCTTCAGAGGCGACCACATCACTAATGCTAATGACCTGCGTCCGGATGTTCTCCATCAGCTCGGCTTTATTGTCACAATTCTTTTTGGTAAAATCAAAAGCCATAACAGGCTTAATAATCCCTTCCTGGATCAAATGCTTGTCAACCATTCCGTCAACATAGACTAACCCAAAGCGAAGACTATCAGTAAACATGTTGCTAAACACTCTGATTCTAAGCGTTTCATCGTCCTTGAATATGTTTCGAAACAAAGTCATCATTTCATCCAGTGACGTACTCAGAGTCTGCTCAGATTTTGTGTTTTTTTGAGACGTATTGCTGTTTCCACCTGCTGGCCGTTCCTCCACAGTAGTCACTCCTGTCAGAATTAGGTTTCCTAGAAATTATCCCCCGTCTCTCCAAATCCTATCCGCCAAAATTATACTGAAAAGGGATCAACAAGAAAGAAACGAGACTACTCCATACGCCGGGTTCGGCAGGTAAGTAACCCAATCAGCCCTTGGGGTCATGCCAATAGTGACTCACCGCATAACATCCTCAGACGCTTCGGCTCAGGCACGTAACACCGAGTACATCCTCAGACGCTTATGGACTCAGGCACGATAACACCGCATATATCCTCAGACGCTTTCGGCTCAGGCACGTAACACCGCATACATCCTCAGACGCTTATGGACTCAGGCACGATAACACCAAATACATCCTCAGGCGTTTAAGGACTCAGGAGGCGTTATTTGCTCATTTATCGCCTTTTTGGCATAGTTTTGGACTCCAGTGCAGCTATTTCATCAAAAGTGGCTCATATTGGGCGGTTTTCATGCCAATAGCGACTCTGAGGACCGATAGCACGCCAAAAGTCCATAAATGCAACGTTTAGGGGCTACTGGGTCCGTTACCGCCGAATCACACTCATCCCTTGGGGTTTACGGACCTCGCACAATAACACCCAACACATCATCAGGCGCTTACGGATCTAGGACGATAACACCGAATACATCCACAGGCACTTAAGGACTCAGGAGGCGTTATTTGCTCAATTATTGCCTTTTGCGAACAGTTTCGGACTCCAGTGCAGCTATCTCATCAAAAGTGGCTCAAACCGGGCGTTTTTCATGCCAATAGTGACTATGGGGTCCGATAGTACGCCAAAAGTCGATAAATGCAACGTTTAGGGGCTACTGGGTCCGTTAGCGCCAAAACCCCCTCTCCCCGGGGAGCTTACGGACCTAGCACAATAACACCGAACACATCCTCAGACACTTACGGACTTAGCCGCGATAACACCACTTGCATCCTCAGGCACTTACGGACTCAGGAGGCGTTATTTGCTCATTTATCTCCTTTTTGGCACATTTTCGGACTCCAGTGCAGCTATTTTATCAAAAGAGGCTCATATTGGGCGGTTTTCATGCCAATGCTACTATGGAGTCCGATAGCACGCCAAAAGTCGATAAATGCTGTGTTTAGCGGCTACTGGGTCCGTTAGCGATCTCTTGCGTTCAAATGACATACCATGAAGCAAAGTTTGTTTTAAGAGCATGGGGGATACGAGCATGTGATTAGGTGTTTTTGAGTTGTCAGCTCTGAGATAGCAACTTCGATCTAGACGTTTGAGGCTGGCATCTCTATGCTAGCAACTTTGAGTTAGGCCTTAGGGGTTGCCAGCTTGTTCTAGGCGTTTGGCACTGGCATCTCTGAGCCAGCAACTTTGAGTTAGGCGTTTGGGGCTGGCACCTTTGAGCTAGCAG
This sequence comes from Paenibacillus sp. FSL L8-0333, assembly GCF_037965665.1. Classification (NCBI taxonomy): domain Bacteria; kingdom Bacillati; phylum Bacillota; class Bacilli; order Caryophanales; family Paenibacillaceae; genus Paenibacillus; species Paenibacillus sp. FSL L8-0333. Next base: position 641,346 of record NZ_CP150186.1, on the reverse strand, counting down.
CTTTGAACTAATAAAGCTGGCGTTCGGGACATACGGTCAGCAGCAAAAAAACACAGGTACCCCACCAGTCATTGGCATGACTAGGACACCTGTGTTTTTTATTGCTGCACGATTATTGAAGCTGCTCAAACAGGCGGAAGATCACTGTCGCTGCTTGCGCTCTTGTAGCCTTACCGTTTGGCCCAAATTGGTTGGATGTCATACCGTTAATAATTCCACTAATACGCATCGCTTCTACAGCTTTGGCTGCATCCGCAGACAACTGGTTCACATCAGAGAATGCTTCACCAGTAGCCTTTGTTCCGTCAGTCAATGGGATATTAATCGTCTGAGCCAAACGATAAATCATGACTGCCATTTCCTGACGAGTAATCTCCTCGCTTGCACCAAAGTTGCCATCCGCTTTGCCTTTAACAATGCCGAGCTTTTGAGCGCTCGCAATCGGACTGGCATACCATGCCCCATCCTTAACGTCTGTAAATGTGCTTACAGCCGTCTCATCTAGTAAATCAAAAGCGTTCATCAATATTTTGATGAATTCTGCACGGGTTACATTTCCATTTGGATTAAAGTGTTCAGCATCCATCCCTTCGATTGCACCTCGTGCTGCGAGTGCTTCAATGCTGTTTAACGCCCAATTAGCTGTAGCGATATCTTTGAATGAAACATTCGAGTGAACCACTACATAACTGCCAAGCTGCGGCAAAGTTAACTCAAGCATCTGTGTTCCTGTATTAAATCTTCCGTTCTTAACGATCTCTAGTTGCTGATTACTGTTCAAGTAATAAACCACTACTTTATGAGCTTTCTCACCAGACTTCAGCGTATAAGGAAGTGCCAGCTTGACCCCCGATGTCTTCAGAACATCACTCGGAATAACCACACCGTCTACGCTAAGACTGATGTCTTTAATTGTACCAGCATTCAACTGACTGCTTACCGACAGTGGCAATCCGGATACATCTCCAGTGCCCACAATAAGCTTAAGTTTGCCGTTCTTAGCATCTTTGTAAGTCTTCAGGAAACTTTCCGGCAGCATTATGCTTGCAGTTCCTGTATCAATCTTGAGGGATTTAACATTCCCCGCTGCTGCCATTGACTGCAGTGGCAGCTCAATTACAATTTGTTTCGCGTTTCCGGCAGGATTCACGACAATGGACAGAATACCATCCTTTGCATCCTTTGCTGCCTTTTCAACATCTGCGGCAGTGAGTTCAGCCAATGCTTTTCCATCTGCTCCGATGACCGTCTGGACCACGATTTTACCACTGCTTACAGCAGGGGCTATCGCAGACGCGCTAGGAGACGGTTTGGCCGTAGCTACCGGCACATAAGTACCCGGTGCCTCTGTTGGTTTTGGTGTTGACGTTGGCGTTGGTGTCGCTGTCGGTACAGGTGTTGATGTTGGCGTAGGTGTTGGCGTAGCTTCTGAAAGCAACTTCAGGCCCGCAACCGCCGCATTAAGCTGACTTAATGCCTCATCTATGTCTGCCTGAGTGGCAGTTCCACTCTCCAGCAACATCACTGCACGTGCTACCTCTTTCTCAAGAGTATTCCAGCTCTCCTCTACATAAAGGCTCTTATCCAGAGTCTCTATTGCTCTAAGCTTCTCCTCCAAGGGTGCCGTTATGAGAGGCGGATTTACAGAAACCAATGTTAAGGTATACGTTCTGGTCGTTGTTTTATCCAGTGCTGTCACAATGACCTTGTAACCCGTTTGGATTTCTCCCGCAAGAGTAATGCTATCAGGTTCGTACACAGCGAAGGTAACCCCTACCGGAACAGTAAGTCCTTCCTTCAGCTCATCAAGCGTAGTCGTATCCGGTAAAATAATTTCTTTGGCTACCTGATCAATAGATCCGCCCGGAATTGTGATTCCGCTGATCGTTGCATCATGAGCTTCGACAGGCTGTAAGGCTTCAAAGGCATTTTTCAAACTGGAATATGCCACATTAATATCACCATCGGTAGCACCGTCATTTGCATAAGTGGCTTTAGCAGCCTCTAGTGCAATGCGTAATGCCTCCCATTGCTCAGGCGTTCCGGTATAATTCTCTTCATTTACCGAAGGATCTTCCGCTGTATCAATGGCTGCTTTAAGTTTAGATTTATCGTACCTCACACTGATGCGGCAGCTGGCAGCAATATCGGTGCCCACCACTTTACCAAATATAGTGAAGTCTGTAGCAATGGTGAGTTTGTTAAGGGGAATTCCCTCCCATACCACACTTGCCAAGCCTGTCGTTTTATCGGCGTAAGTTACTGTAACCTTAGCTGGAAGCGTAGGCACGACGTTAACTGTCGTACTCACCGCAATCTGTTCAATGCTCACAATCGCACCATGGTCGCCGGGAGCAGGAACTTCTCCTTCTGGCTTAGACGAAATAGCCCGCCATTCCTTAACGCCTGTCCAAATACTGGTGGACTGCTTATTAAGAATCAAACGGAGTTTATCCGTCTTCACCTCGTCAAAGGTTACCTCGTTAAATGCATTTCTTGCTTTGCCTTTCTCGCTCAAGCCCGTTACCGGTACATATTTTCCAGCATCCTTATCCCAATATTCGAAGTTGTAATCTCCCGGTACCTGCACACCGCCTTCATCATCATAGAAGTACACGGAGCTGCCTGACAAAGTCACGGGCTTTTTCCAGGTCAGTTGCAGCCAGTGGCTTTCACCGGGACCGCTCCAGTTCCCATACTGAGTTTCTGCTTCGCTATTGTAAATACTTGCTGAAGTATAAGGGATATAACCATCATTAATGCCATACACAGACTCCCATGCCGAAGTGTATGAGGCACTAGGGGCAGCCAAAAGGGCAGCATTTCTGTATCTAAGGTTATCCACCGCCATCCGCATTTGATCCGTTGCCACCTTGATCTCTTCCAGCGTATATTCTCCCTGAGCCAGCAATGCCTTGGCAGCAGTCAGCGCAGCTTGCAGCTCTTGCCATGTTGCCGCAGTAAAATCATCCTTGTTCCGGACAAGTCTGCCGGAATCCCGATCCGCAAACTTCGCGATCATCTCTGTCAGTTCCGCAGTAGCTACAAATACGGTGACTGGAACCTTCACGACAGTTTCCAGTTCTCCATCGCTGACAGTCAGGCGGTATTCGTATTCACCAGTCGTCTTAAAGGTAGCTTGCAGCATGGCTTTATCAAGCCCTGTCTCCTCTACTTCTCCTTCACCTGAAATCTTCTCCCAGGTATAAGTCAGCTTGCCACTTGGCAACCCATCATCAACGATCTGCGGCATAATCGTCAGAGGAACATTTTGCTCAACCTTCAATGGTGTTTCTAGATAAACCTTTGGTGCCTGATTGGCAGCCGCCTTAACCTCCAGATTATTGTTGTAGATCTGAATCTCCTTGATGGCGGTCGCAAGTTCCAGCGGATGCGTCACATGAATGCGAATCGCTGCAGTGTTAACCTTTTGGAACTCCACATTGTTATAGTTGGAAGCAATATATTCCGGATAGCGGAATTGTCCCTCCACTGGTTTCCAGCTTCCATCAGCATCCTGATATTCAACACCAAATGTCTGTGGTGTACCATAACCATTCAGAAGCCGGTCATTATAGAAATAGACTTTTACATTGTCCACAGCCTGGACTCCATCAAATTTGAACGTAACCGTATCGACAGAATTCGGCGAACTACCGAATAAAGCTGTGTTTGACGTATGATTAATTGATGCGATTGTCGAATTGTCCGCCAGGTTGCGGATATTCGAACCGCTCTTGATATAAGTCGATTCAACAGTAGTGCCTGAAGCAACAGCCAGATTCGTACCGTTATTAACAATATCAACGCCTGCTTTATTAAACATATCGACAGTCTTCTCATTGCTGGCTAAGGATGTTTGATCTGCCGCAGCAAGCGTCGTAGCACTGCCTTTTTCATATAACACCTGTGTCTTCGAGTTGTCGCCAACGGCCCCAGTTACATCCCCTGAAGGTTTTTCCACCTTGCCAGTAGCTGTATCATAAATCAGATGGGACATTTCGTTAGTTGTCATTACGAGTTCGTCATTAATGAAGAGCGAATAACCTGCTGGAATACCTTGATAATGAGGATTGTCACTGTATTTAGCAGGATCCTGCCATACGATAGATAAGTTAACATCATGATAACGCACGTTATCTACAGCAAAATAGTCGTAATCGACATTAATCGGCCATAGCTCGATCTTGTCATCTGTCCGTGGCTGAATACCCGCCATATCTTCAACTACAGTGTAATTCATCATGCCAAGCGTATCGTGGTGAATCCATGCCCGTACCATATCTCCGCTAGGGTTAGGAGGATTGTCTTTTGTCCATGGTGTGCCGAAGAAGTAATCCTCCAGCCAGAAAAATTCATTAGAGTCCAGGTGGTCCGTATTGCCCGGTTCCACTGTATGCAACCAAGCGCCCCAATCAAACAGTGTTTTGTAAACGTCACTATTGATGTTATCTATAGGATAATAGCGCAGAGAGGCACGAACGGTATTAATATAGTTGCCGAAGTTACACCATGCGAACTGGTCTGTACCGAAGGCATCCGTCTTGCCATTCTTGAAATCTTCTACCCGCTTCATAATGCTGTTCTGATCCGCTGTAAAGAAAGGAAAGATCGGATAATAATTCGGATCTGCGTAATCAGACAACTGAGATAAATATTTCGCCTCATATCCTTCTTCACCTTCAGTTGGTACTACACCAAAGTTAAAGACAAACATGTTATTATCCCGCCAAGGGTTGAATACATCGGTACCGCCCACAACTTTTTTATGCAAAAAGCTGCCGGTACCATTCGTATCTGCCACACCGTCACCATCAAAGTCAGCCTTGTCGTACCACATCTCATTCAGAATTGAATTCTTAATATTCTGCGCCACAGTGTTCATTTTAGCTGCACCCGCAGTATCTCCAAGCTGCTCGTACATCTTCGCTGTTGCCACTGCATTGGCGTAGGTAGTAGAAGAACCATCCAGGCGGGCATAGTTACCACTGCCATTCCAGTGCATGGATACGGTATCTCCGTCATTACCTGTAATCGGACCATGGTTATAATAAACAAGATTTGGATTAGTGCCTTTAAAATGTTCAAGTGTGCCGGTAACATCAGTCGCAGAAAAATCAGCAAACTTCTTCAATATTTCCTGACCACCACCGTAAATCTTGTAAGCGTCCCAGCCTACTTGCGACGTGTTCTGCATCATATCCCAGGTCCAGATGTTAGGACGTCCGGGATTATTTTTATAATTCTTATTCTCGGAATATTCCCCTTGAGCCAGCCAGGTTCCATACAAGTAGGAAGGATCACGCAGCCATTTCAGATCCTGCATCGCCCAAGGTACACTGACCGTAATCCCGTTGTTGTAGCCGAGAACGCCCTCCATGTTCATTGGGAACTGCCAGTCATTGCCCGGAATGTTGGCATCCAGCAAATTAAAGCGGTTACACCACCAACGATAATAAAGTACCTTCTTCACATTCTCATCGGGAACATCGATATATGGAATGTTCTCTGCCCACCACTCGTTGTACTCCCGCACCTGTGCAGAGAAGGCTGTGTCATTGCTGTCAGCAGCCTTAAAGCTCTCATAATGCAGCTTTGAGCCCGGTATTTCATCCGCGAGCCAACCCATGACTACCTTTTGGTCAACGGAGCCACCGGCGGGCACTGTAATCTCTCTAAACAGTTCATTTCCGGAAGGACTCATGCCGTTTCCGCTCAGATGAACATCCACGTAGGACATCGCTTCAACTACCTTTTGCCCGGCTTTGCCTATCATTAGCGGAGCAGCCACTCTGTAACCCACCAGCTCATCACCCTCAGCCGCTGAGACGAAAGGTGATTTAACCTTCATCGTCAACGTTATATCACTGGCCGTAGGATTCTTCAACTGAAGCAGCGTTACAGCACTGTTATAGCTGGAAATAAATTTCCGCTGGTTAATCTCCAGGCCTCCGCTTGTGTAGGTCTGATTCTCATGACTCGGGTAGTTCTTCCGCACATTTTTCTGTTCCGCCAAGTCTCCTGTAGAAAGGGTGATGTTATACATCGTGTCCTTGTTCAAAGTATCCGCGTAATGCACCGTTCCCACAAAACCCAGCTTGGTATTATCCTGAGTCTTCATGTACAAAGCGCTTCCCCGGCTGAACAAAGTATTGGCGCTAACTTCATCGTTGACATCATCCGGAATGACACCTTCGTTAACAAGCAAGGCATCAAGCCAAGGCAAATCGGAATTATCTTTTGCAAAAGCCTCAAAATCAAAAGCTTCAATCGCCTGCATCATTTCTCCGACGGTGACATCGCTGAAATTAACGCCTTCCTTAACAATAGAATTATCCTTCCACTTCGCCTGCCCGTAATCGGTGCCTACGCCTTCATGATAGAAATCAGTCGTGTAGTTAGCCGATACGGGAACAATCCCTGCATTTAATACAACAGCCGCACATAATGCCGCCACAGAAGCTCTTCTGGGCCATTTATGACTTGTCATTTGGATGAATTCCTCCTTTTTATCCCTTGATTCCCGTTAATGTAATGCCCTCAACAAAATATTTGTTGCCGATCAAGAAAAATACTAGACAAGGAGCTGTAACGACGAGCGCCAGTGCCATGACCTGTTCATAGTTCGGAATGCGCATCCCGTTCACAATATACAAGCCCATAGGCAGCGTATAATCTGCTTCAGTCTTCAAATAAATCATGGTATAGAAAAATTCATTCCAACAGTTAATAAAGCTGAACAACGCCACAACAATCATTGCGGGACGTATAAGCGGCAGCATGATGCGGGAGTAGATACGGAAGTAACCCGCGCCGTCAATCTTGGCAGCTTCACTGAGTTCTAGCGGAATCGTCATAAAAAATTGCCGGAGCAAAAAGACAAAATACGCGTTGCCGCCTGCACAGAAAAAGGCCGGAATAATAAGAGCAGGTTTGCCAGCTAGTCCCAGCGAAGTGTACAGGGAATATTGTGGCAGCAGGGTTACGGCACTAGGCAGCATCATCGTACTGATGACCAGCACGAACCACATCCCGCGCAGCGGAAAGTTCAGCTTAGCAAAGGCATACCCGGCAAAGCTTGTCGTCAGCACCGTCCCAATCACATAAGGAACTACAATCGAAACTGAATTCCAGAGCTGCCGCAGGAACTGAATACGTTCCAATCCAAGCCGAAAATTATCGACATTTAGTGACTCGGGGAAAAACACAGGCGGCCGCGCCAGTATTTCTGTGTGGCTCACGAAGGCACCTCGCAGCAGCCAATAGAGCGGAAAAGCAAACACCACTGCGAGCAGACAGGAGAACAGAATCAGCCCGGTATTGATGGCTTTAGCTCTTTTCTTTTTTTTCTGGATACTTGTATAATTCATAATTGCGGTTGCCGCCATTATCTCACCTTCTTTCTTTTGCCCATCGAATCGTCCCTTTTAAATGCGCCCTGGAAGTAGAACAGCACACCAGTAATGGCCATAGTGATTAGGAAGACGACCCATGCCTCAGCAGACGCCAAACCGCGCATCCCTACCTGAACAAATGAATGGTCATAGATCATAACGTTGATAAAATAAGTCATCCGATCGGGTGCACCATTTCTGGACAACACCACACTTTGCGTATAAATCTGGATAGAGGTCATCATGCACATAATCAATTGGAAAAAGAGTACAGGCTTGATCGTCGGATAGGTTACTTTGAGGAACTTGTGCCAAGCATTTCCCCCGTCCATCTCGATGGCTTCCAGCAATTCTCCCGGAACATCCTGCAGCGTAGCGATGAACACAACAATCGTCCCACCACAGGTCCACAAGCTCATGATAAACAATGTCTCAAAAATACGGATGGGATCAGTCAGGAAATCAACAGGGGCTATTCCTATCTGCAATAAAATCCAGTTAAGCAGTCCACCCTTGGCTTGGTTCTGTAGAAGCATCTGCCACACAATCGTTGTCGCCAGCATCGGAACTACAGACGGCAGAAAGAATATAGCCCGCATCAAGTTTCTGCCGATAAATTTACGGTTCAATAAGAGTGCAACAATCAGACAAAAGGTGATTACAAGCGCCACGTTAATGAAGGCATAAATCAAGGTCACCGTTATGGATTTCTTGAATTCGGAGCTGGTATTGGTGAATATGTACCGGAAATTATCCAGCCCAATCCATTCCATAACTTGGCTTCCGCTCATAATCGTTATTTTATGAAAGCTGTAAAACAAACTGGCCAACATCGGATAAAGCGTCAATACCAAAAATCCAATAATGGCCGGTGCTGCAAACAAATATCCAGCCACCGCCTCTTTGGTGACACCTCTGGCATGCTTTTTAACATAGACCGCAGCCGTTTCGGTTTTGCTCTCTGGGTTCATAAGCAATAGCCCTCTTTTCAAATATAAGCTCTAATTAGGAAACCTTGCCGCTCTCGAACAACTGCTTGATCGCTGGCATGATCGCGTCATAGACTTCTTTAACACTTTTCTTACCTGCCAATGCCTGATCAATAGATTTCTCATATTCAGTATTCATCTTGAGGTAGGCAGGAACGTAATATGCAGGCCATTGTGCGATAGAATCTTTCGTTGTCGAATAACTAAGGATAGTTTCTTTTGCGCTTTCAGGAAGATCGGAGGTCCACTTTTCAACCAAGGTAGGATCGGTATACCAATCTGCCTGGTTTGGCAACCACGCACCACTCTTCAGCAGCTCCAGACTGTTCTCAGGGTTGACCATGTAAGCATAGAATTTCTTGGCTTCCTCAATGTGCTTCGATGTATTGTACACAACAAGTGGAGCACCACAGTTCATCGTTACTGCCTTTTCCATCTTAGGCAGAACCCCAACGCCGATATCTTCATTCCCTTTGATATTAGCTAGATCCCAAGAGCCGCTGATCGCCATGGCATAACCACCACTCAAAGCGTCTACCGCAGAACCAATTCCGGAATTCCAAGTGTAATTGAAAGCGGATGCAACCTTATCTTTGTTAACGAGATCAGCTAGCTTCTGGATGGCATCAACCGTTTTGGGAGAATCCCATTGAAACTCCTTTCCATCCGGGGAAACAATCCCGCCACCGTTGGCATAAGCTGCCCAGAAATGGTGGAACTCCCGTCCCGCTGTCATACCAAGCCCGTAGTTCTCGGTCAGAGCAGCATCAAAGCCTTCATCTGCCGCTGTTTTTCCTTTAGTATCTGTCGTTAACTTTTTCGCGTTTGTTACGAATGTATCCCAATCCCACGCATTTTCAACTTTGGAGGGTGGATATTCAAGACCTGCTGCATCAAATTTGGACTTGCTATAGTAAAGCAGCTCCAGCTGGTTGGATAGACCGACTCCGATCACTTTTTGCTCAGGTGAATGGATTGTTATCGCTGATAGTTTTTCAGGAATACTTCCGTCCGCTAATAAATCGCTGATATCTTCGATAATTCCCATTTCATTGTACTTTTGGATATCACCTTCGCCCATATAACTGATATCTGGAAGTTCGCCGGATTCGAGCCGGGTCTGAATAAATGTATCAAAGGAGCCATCCGCTGGAAGCACTTGTGCATTGATTTTTACTCCGGTGTCGGCTGTATATTTTTCTGCTGCCGCTTCTACCAGCTTTTTCTGCACATCATCACCCCAATACAATAATTCCAAGGTTACGTCTTTATCAGACGTAGTTTCTTTGTTGGCTGCTCCAGACCCTTCAGATGCCTTTGGAGCCGCATTGTTGGAATTGCCCGAACAACCTGCCAGTGCGGAAAAAACCATCATTGATGCTAAAGATAGAACTAGAGTACGTTTTCCAAACTTCATGTTTGTTGCCTCCCTTTTTTCATATCTATTTATTTCAAGCCAAGCATTTAAAGCTTTAGCCTAAAATCATCATGGTTTGTCATTCTTAGCGATTACAGACAAGGGCTGAACATTCCGCCTGCCAGTCTTACGTGAGGCTCTAGCATCCCCTCAGTTGTGCGATATTCGAGCTTGTCCTCAAGCAGCACATATCTTGACGGATATGCAGCGTAACTTGTTACGATCCAGCCCTCCGAGTCTTCTTCAATATAACCGTTAATACAGCGCATCTTTCCGCGTGGATCCCTGTACAAATATGTGGTTGTCCCGAAGCCCATTAGATAGGCCACTAGCTCCTCCCCCATATCCCAATCATCTCCTGTCACACCCGAGAACAGCGAAGCAAACAAGGAATCACTTGCCCCCACAAATACGGATTGCCCAAAACGGTTTCGCGACAATTCTGGCATATTCAGGTTAGGAGCTGCCACACTATATGTAGAAGCTGCCTCTCCAGGCAACAAACGGCGTGGAGTAGAGCGTACATTCCAATCGTAACAATTGAATACTGCCATCGTAGAACGGTAAGCGGCTTCCAAATATTCAGGGTCTCCAAGGAATTCATAGGCAACCCGGGATGCTCCTGCTACCAATCCACCCCAAAGGGAATGAATCATATAAGACAAAGCTTCCCACCAGCGATCCGGATTCTGCACTCTGTAATCATTGCTGAATCCGATATTTGCCAGAATTAGTTGTCCATAACGCTGGGCCTCCTCTTTATTTCCAAGGTGACACAACGTTTCACAGGTAGGGCCAAATCCTGCATTATCGTAAAAATGCTCCGTTATAGCTCCCTCATACTGCTGTATTCCTGTCTCCAGATTTCTACCAAAGCGCTCCCATAAGGTAAGTAGACGTTTATACTCTTCTGAAAGACCGCACTGCTTCAGTGCTTCTAATAAATCAAGAATATAGAGCACAAATATCCCATTTAGACGGCTCTCATCCTTCTCACGCTGGCCACTGTGCCGATCAGGGTCTAGGCGAAGGCACATGATTTCGGCAGCCCATTGTAGATATTCTCTAGGAGAATGAATTTTAAGTAATGAACCGTCCATTCGTGACAATAGATAAAAGACATGCCCAATATAATCCAGATCATAAATGCGGTAGAATTCTCCGTACAAGGGACGCGGATGATTAAAATCCCCGCCTTCAAACCAATGCTCCTTCACATCCAATACTGCTGCAATCTCGGCCTTAGCTACTTGTTCTGGGACAGCCTTGGCCATGCTATTCTTCATCAGTAGAAAAGCAACCTTACCCAGCGATTCTCCCTGATTCGATAGCGGACGGAAGGCATATGGCCTTTCGACCTCCCCTGTCCCTCCAAAGTTATTATTTACCAACCACTCGGCTCTCTTTTCCAGAATCCAGTCAATCGACTCCAGTACATTCCAGACCAGGATATCGCTCCGTCCATCTTCTAGCACCAGCTCCAGCTTATGTTCTCCCGGCTCCAAACGCTGTAAAGATATAGCATAGCTACTGCCTGACTCCAACCGTACAGCTTCGTTCGTAATATTCTCCTGGCGGATCAGCTCCGTCCCCGGTAAAGTGCTATACAAACGCAGCTCACGTAGAACCTGGCCCTGCGGCAGATCAACAACAGCTTCGAACCTTCCTCCTCGGGTTAATACAGGCGTATAGCTCCAGCGCGGATGTCCATAGGCCATGCCCTGCCTATAGAAATCATCTCGATTCTGACAGGGATGGAATATGTATTCCCAGCTGTAGGTCTCCCCAGCGCCAAGATCCAGCGAACTGTAAGCGCCACCATATATCCAGTCGGCAGCTGCAGATTCGGTCATAGATGATCCGTCCTCCACCAACGATAGCCGATGATACAGCAGACCATCCAAAGAAGGGGAGACCTGCTCAAGAAAACGATTCTTATAACTACAATAAGTACCTACGCTTACTGTTCTGCCCTGAACCCCATAAACACCCAGATGTGGTGCTTTGTTGCTCCGTCGAATAGCAGCGATTTTAGCGAAATCCCCACCAAGATGGGGGAACACTGCACAGGACTGGCTCATATTGCGCTGCACATTTTCATCTCTGTACATGATATACGCGAGCGAAAGCCACACATGAAGTCCATTAATTCTTACAGATTGTGGTGAGCGGTTTGTAGCTTCAATAGTCCATCTTAGTCGCTCATCTTCCAGAGAATATGTAAGTCTGATTGCAATCGGTGCGCCTTCAAAATCCACAATTACACGGTGTTTTCCTTCTGGCGTAATTTTGGGCAACAGATCAGTGCTTTTTATGATATTCCCGTCCAGCTCTATTGTCCATTCTCCGAATAGCTTATCTGTATCCGCATAACCTGCCTCTTTCAAATAAGACGGATCAACTACCCAATTCATTTCACTAGGGTCGCCCTGTAATATCAGAGACTGAAGTGCTCCGCGGTCGCTTAGCTCCATCGTGAAGTTTTCATTGCCTAGAATCGTCATTGCCTAGCACCTCTTCGATATTTTAAGTTAAACGTTTAGATTTATGAGGAAAAAGGAGCTGTGAAACTTATTTTTGTTTCACAGCATTTTTTAACGTAGCCACGGAATCACGTTCGATCAACCGGCACTCCGGCATGGTCAGTGAATCCATCTTCGTCCCCTTGATTAAATTGAACAAAACCTCAATAGCTTGATAGCCCATCTCATGTAGCGGAAGTCCCATTGTTGTTATACGCGGGCGTAAGTAATCACTGAATTCACGATTATCAAAACCGACAACCGACAGATCATCCGGTATTTTAACCCCTTTTTCCTCTGCTGCCTGCAAAATACCTACAACCATTACATCATTCATAGAAAGAATCGCGGTTGGGGGCTCCGGCAAAGAGAGCAACTCTGAGGTAAGGCGATACCCCGATTCCCTCTCCCAGTCTCCCATCTTGATTAGCAGTGGATCGAACGGTAATTGATATTCAGTAACTGCCTTGTAATAACCGTTCAGTCTTAATCTGGAAGGGATAGAATCCATCAAACCACTGATTACTGCAATTCTGCTATGTCCTTGGTTAACCAAGTAGGACATTGCTTGGTAAGCAGCTTGCTCATCGTTATACTGGATAGAGATATCGTCCTGTGTGTAAGAGTAGGTATACACAATCGGCTTACCCTCCGTATCGATTAGACCCGTTAAATCACGGGGATGAACACCGATATAAATAATCCCATCCACTTGATTGCTGAGCAGTTCGGCAACCGCATTAGCGGCATACTTTCGGTAGTCTTCCGTATTCGAGAAGTTACGGCCGATACGCTTGTCTAAACGAAGATTCACCAGTAAAATATGCAAATCGTTTCGATCTCCAAAATCATTAATTCCATCGATAATATCGGGCGTGTTAAATACCGTCACATCTTCTGCAATAACACCTATTGTATTCGTACGGTTGAGTTTGAGACTCTTCGCAATAGCATTCGGCTTATAATTCAACTCCTCAATGGCGGCAACAACTCGTTCCCTTGTATCAGAACGTACATTGCGGGTACCATTAAGCACATAGGAGACTGTAGCAATCGAAACATTAGCCTTTGCGGCTATGTCTTTAATGCTGGTTTTCCTCATTACACCTTCTCCTATCTTATTATGGAACTCTTTCAATCACGTTGTTAAACGTTTAGATTATTTTTACAGTTAGAATATACCACGCGTATTTATTGCTTTGCAACCCTTTTTTTGCTATCCTCAAAAAATCCTCCTGTTCGTCCCCCGTTTCGTTTAGAATTGATTTATCTGTTGAGGAGCAATGGATAAAAATAAGATATAGGAGCTTGAGCTTGCTATGACACCATTTACTGAGAGAGTTATTCATATCATACAGTCTATACCAGAAGGTAAAGTGATGACTTACGGAGGAGTTGCCCGCGCGGCAGGTAGCCCAAGAGGAGCGAGGCAGGTCGTTCGCATCCTTCACTCCATGAGCAAAAAATATAAGCTGCCCTGGCATCGGGTCATTAATGCTAAAGGAATGATCGCACTAACTGAGGATGAGTCTAACTCCCTCCAGAGGCTCTATCTACAGGGAGAGGGAGTTAGTTTTAATGAAAAAGGTGTGGTAGATCTGAAGCAATTCCAGTTTGAGCCGGAGTGTACCGATTAGTACCCTCTGGTAACTCTTCGTCTTTCTCCGGTGCCAAGAGCATTGAGTAGACAATACATCGTCGCGTAAATGACCAGCAGGACAAAGGCAATGAACAAGCTGAAAAATACGGACTGGAGATTCAGGCTATCCAGAACAAGTTGATACAACTGATGCCTGTCCGTCAGGACGTCCCAGCTATTGAGTCTGTAGACTCGGCCAAGCAGTACACCATATCCCCCGAGCATACATGCCGCAAGCACGAATACCCATGACCACAGCAGGTTGCTTTTACGATAAATGACCGTCTGGAACTGATACAATGAGAAGAACCCGGTCAACCATCCACTCCAGGTGAACAATAAAAGAGTGACCAAGTCATACCAGTAGCGATTCTGAATGGCTCCCTCCACGATATATCTACTTTTTCTTACCGTTAAATGCACCAGGTCAGTCATGAGATAAGGCGCGTTTGGAAAGAACAGCAGCCACGCGACACCCAAAGGAAGAAGTAATAAACCGCCTATCTTCCTTTTGTCTAGCTCATAAGCAGCCATGGAGAATAAAAACGGAATCCAAGCTAAGAACAAATTCCAAATTAAAAAACCGTAAAACGAATCCGTCTGAAGTGACACTACACGATATACCCCCAATGTAGCGACAGACAATCCCGCCAAGAGCATAAACACCTTCGGATAATTCAATTCCTTCATGAGCTTATATTCTCCTTATCAATATTGATTACATTAAACTTATACCCAATTGTACAAATTCAGAATTCCGAAGTCCAATTTTAATACAAAAGCCCAGACGCAAGAATAGCGCCCAGGCCGACTTTATTTATTTATTAAGCTCAAGTACCGCTGATTAGTTCAGAGGCAATGCTGGCTTCTTGCGTCCTGTCAGACCTCGTAGTCCACCTGCATCCTCCTGACAGGATAATGCCGTACACTCCCTAAACGCCGCATGACTGCATCCGATACATTTGTTGTGATTAATACTGCTAAGAGCTTCATTGATCGCTTCACCGGTATGGTGATAAAACTGTGCTTCTCCTATTTTATCATATAGCCCGGTTCTCTTAAGTAGCTCAAGCGGCTGCGGCTGAACACCGGAGATCATCAGTTTCCCTCCAACAGCATGTAAATGCCGCACCAGCTCCGCCAGATTGGATTCGCCCGTAGTATCCATGAATGGCACTTTTCCCATCCGCATTAATATAATTTTCGGCTGGTCTGAGCCATAACCGGGCATGGTGTCATCAAATCTATACGCAGCGCCAAAAAACAGCGGCCCTTCCACGGTATAAATCCCAATCTGCGGACAATCATGACTCTCCGTTACCATATGTGCCCCTACCTTGACGGAATTAGGATCAGGCAATACTTTGGATACCAGATGAACCTCTCCCATCCGTTTCACAAACAAAATCACCGCAAGAATTAATCCCACCTCTACGGCCAGCGTTAAATCTGCAAATATCGTCAACAAGAAGGTGATGAATAATACCAAAGAATCACCTGTTTTGATTTTAAGCAAATGAAGAAATTGTTTGCGTTCACTCATATTCCAAGCTACTACCATCAAGATAGGAGCCATCGCTGCCAACGGAATACTAGAAGCATAGGGTGCAAACAACAGAAGAATTAGGAATACCACTACCCCATGAACGATCCCTGAGATCGGAGAAACTGCACCGCTTTTGATATTTGTGGCGGTTCTGGCAATGGCACCTGTAGCTGGAATTCCTCCAAACAATGGAGCTGCAATATTGGCGATTCCCTGACCAATCAGTTCACGGTTGCTGTTATGGCGGCTGCCTGTCATCCCATCAGCTACGACAGCTGACAATAAGGATTCAATAGCACCCAACATCGCGATGATAAAGGCCGGACGAATCAGCAGTGTAATCCGCTCCCAGGTAATGGTCGGAAAACGGAAGCTTGGCAGTGTATTAGGGATATTCCCATAGGCCAAACCAATCGTAGTCACCTTACCGCTAAAAAATAACGCTGCTATGACAGTCGCACAAAGAAGGCCGACCAACGAGCCCGGCACCTTCGGAGCGAAGCGAATCGCTAGGATAACAACGGCCAGACAAATCGCGGCGGTCAGGATACTATATCCATTGATCGTCGATAGATGAAGTCCAATTTCTTTCATGTTATCTACAAAGCTCTCGTGCCGTTCAATATCCCTTAACCCAAGGAAGTTAGCAATCTGTCCGGTGAAGATAATAACCGCTATTCCTGCTGTGAAACCAATCGTGACCGGCTTCGGAATAAATTTAATCAGTACACCCAGCCTTAACAATCCCATGAGGACTAAAATAACCCCCGCCATCATCCCTGCTAACAGCAGGTTCTCATAACCATACTGCATCCCAATGGCGAACAAGATAGGAATAAATGCACCTGTCGGTCCACCAATCTGAAATTTTGATCCCCCGAACAATGAAATACATATGCCGGCAACGATTGTCGTATAAATGCCATATTCCGGCTTTACACCAGAAGCAATAGCAAATGCCATCCCTAAAGGAATGGCAATAACTCCGACGATTGTCCCCGATATCAAATCCTTGCGAAAAGCGTTCATGTTGTAGCCTTTATAACGACCCCGCCCTGTCATGTTCAAACCTTCTTTTCTTTAAATATCTGATTATTTGAATATAAGAAGAACATTACTCTAGGACGCGACTGTTGTCAACGCCAAAATAACGTTAATCTATGCCATTTTCACTCGCGCGCATGCCTTCCAGCAATGAAATGGTATTCACGAGATGGTTATCAAATATTTGTTTGGCCACGACCAGAAGGTCCTTGATCAGAGGATCACGTAAGGCATAAATGACTGTGGTGCCTTCTTTCACACTGGTTACTACATTTTTGGCGCGTAAAACAGCTAGCTGCTGGGATACAGCAGAACCTTCCGAGCCGAGAATAGCCTGCAGTTCATTCACATTCTTCTCACCTTCGCTGAGCAGCTCCAGAATACGAATACGCATCGGATGAGCCAGCGCCTTGAAGAATTCGGTCTTAAATTGCTGAATTTCGGTGTTCATAGCTTTCTACTCCTCTTGCTTAACTTTCTGAATCTAATGTTATCTTTGTATGTTATCTTAGTCCCTGAGAAGCGTCAAATACTGAAGGGATAGATTCGCACATCACGGACCTGCAATTCTACGAACACACCCAGTGCCATAGGTTCACCGAGACACTCGAACATCACTAACCCTTCACCTATTCGTAAGTATCCTGTGCCATCTTCTTCAATATTCTCCAACACGCCCGTAAAAATAACCTTATCCTGCTCGAGCCTGATATTGAACTCACCTGCAGGTACAGGATGGATATCCACCCACCTCATAAGCAGCTCCGAAAGCTCGAATTCCACATCCATTTCTGCCCCTGGATTCACAGGAGCACCACACCAGATTCCCCGGCCCTCCCCAAATTCTGTGAGAAAGAATACCTCGTCCTTTTTCAAACCACTTTTTGTAATTTTGATTTGCATAGCCAATACTCCACCCTAATGATTTATAACGATCATTATATCATGAGAATTAGCCCAATTTATCAAGTATAATTCTGGGTTACCTTATTCAGATAAGTACTAGGGTGTAGCCAAGGATGCTTAAAGAACTCACTTTTACTGGTAATCTTCCGCGAGACACTCAGGTCATAATCGATCATAGACTTTATCTGCTCTGCAAAGGCCTCCCCTTTTACCAGCATTCCCAGCTCAAAATCGTGGCAGGCACTTCTTTCGTTGATATTATATGAACCATGAAAAACGGCTTGTGATCTATGATCATAGGTAATTTTCCAATGGGAAAATCGACCGGTGGCACTGTAGTCATAGAAGGAAACACCGTTAATAAACGGCATATACATATTGCCTCTTACCGCCGCGCGATTTGTAGGATGATCATTGACCTCCAGCGGGTTGCAAATGTTCAAATTACACGAGCATTCCGGACCAAGCAGCCCGAGCCGATCCCAAAAATCCTGATCAATCAAATAAGGATTCACGATGATAGTCTCTTCAGCCGCGTAAGTAATTAAATCCAGATAATATTGTTGAATCAGGTTAACCGGGTTACCTGGAAAGCTTGCTAACAGCGTACATTCTTCCTCACCAAAATGATAATCCACATCAGGATAATAAAAGACCTCATTCACATCAAAATGATCTCCGCCTAGAAGCAGCCAGCGAGAATAGAACATCGCATTCAAAGGCTGCGCTGCAGCGCCGCGAATCCGGAAGCAGCCATCATGCCACTCAGCCTCTTTACTAGGAATCCCCTGTGGATGTCCGTCTATACTCATTGCAGAGGACGCCTGAACTGGGGTCTCATACGTATATTGGTCACCAATATTTACACTGCCTATAATCGAGGTTACCCCATCTATGACCATAAACTTCCGATGATCGATGACATTTAGTCCTGTGACCTCAACATCCTCTTGCACTTTATCCTGCAGAAACAGAATACTTTCCGGCACTCCCTCTTGCTCCAGCGCCTTTCGTTTCACCCGCCATTCCACGGCTGTATAATACGAATTGAAGGTATTCAGCAGCTTGGCGCCTGCATTCTCAAGCCGATCAGCAATCTTGGAGAACTGGCCGTACTCCAGATTATTTCCGTACCCCAATGCCGTCAATGTGTAATTGACCATAACCCTTACCTTAACGCCACGCTTAAGAGCATAAAATAGCTCATCTGCAACCAGATTGCCCGAACGATCATTAAAGAAAAGCATGACAGACAGGTGGATATAATGCTGCGCTTTTCTAATCTCCTCTAATATCATTCCTAGACACTCTGGACCATTCACGTAAGGTGTTACTTGATTATTCCAAGTAGTCTGTGGAGCCAGAACCTTTAGCTTGCCTGAGTCTAGTCTGCCCAATACTTCAGTAAGTTGTTCCAGTAAGCTTGGGCTAAATCCAGGAAGCTGGAATAGCTGCTGACTTGTCGTAATGACTCCGCCAAGCGTCTGACGATAGGCTCTGGCAGCCTCTAGGTCTATCCCCTCAAGCTTACGCTCCACCTCTTCTCCTGCTACACCCATAATACGGCCAAGCGATCCACCGGATAGATAATAATTCAAGAAATCAATCATATTTCTCTGTGTCTTCATATGTAAAGTCCCCCATCGTTTATATTGCATGCCTTTGAATCAAGGTAAGGATAGATACCCTAGATCTCCTTTTTATAAACGGGGTGTAATGCAAAACAGGGATGCCCCACAGCCTTTATGGCTATGGATCATCCCTGTTTAGGTTTAAACAGAATTCCTAAGAATGGAGACAGCTTATTTTACCTGTTCTGCGCTAAATACTTTAACATCTAGAGGAGCAGCCAAGAATTCGCCAGCTTTAGCTGAGAAAGCAGTGAAATGAGCGCTCGTATTGTGGCTGGATACTGCTTCAGCATCACGCCATTGCTCAATCATGATAAATGAGTTGGCTTCTCCAGCATTCTCATATAGCTCATAAGAAAGGTTACCCTCTTCAGCATGAGTAGCAGCCAGTAATGCTTTAGACTCCGTCAAAAACTGTTCACGACGCTCTGGATTAACTTTAAGTACAGCATGAATAATGATCATTGTATATTCCTCCTAAGATTAGTGTTTATGGTAGCGCGTTGGCTTACTAACTTTATAATTATTTCCACTCAGCAACTTTATCGATAGGCAGACGAACAGATGGGTAACCTGCATCAACAGCTTTACCAATGGAGAGTAGCATTACAGGAACATAACGATCTTTTTCCATACCAAACGCTGCAGCGATTTGGTCTTTTTCAAATCCACCAATTGGGTTTGTATCGTAACCATGTGCACGAGCAACCAGCATCAGCTGCATAGCAACAAGTGCGCCATCGATAAGCACGGTGTCTCTGTTAATTTCCCGTGGCAGGTTAGCGAAATGAGCGGATAATCTGGTTAATTGATTTTCTTTTACTTCAGCAGGCATAAGTCCACGTTCAACAGCAGTACCGTAAATTTCTTCAGCATAATCGAAGTTGTTCAGATCACCAAAGATGGCAATCATAGCTGCAGAAGTCTCTACTTGTACGTTATTAAAACGAGCGAGAGGCGCTAAAGTAGCTTTAGCTTCGTCACTTTCAATGACCAGAAAACGCCAAGGCTGCATGTTCACTGAAGATGGAGCAAGTGTAGCTTCGGTAAGGATCTGTGTCATTTCTTCTTTGCTGATTTTAACGGATGGATCATATTTGCGGATAGAGCGGCGTCCTGTAATAATTTCTTGAAAGTCATTTGTTTTTGTAGCGTTCATATGTGTAATTCTCCTTTGAGTGTGTGATTTGTAAGTTACAACAGAATGATATTAGATTGCAGACGATTAAGCATATCAATGAGCACTGCTCGCTCCTGATCGTTAAAACCTGTTAGCAAAGTAGCGATAAACCGCCTTTTCTCTTCGCTATATTTAACCATTCTTTCCCGACCTTGATCGGTTAATGAGACCAATGTGACCCTGTTATCGGCTGGGTTATTGCGGCGGGCGATCATGCCACTCTCTTCCAATCCCTTCAGATGACGTGTGACGGCTGCCCCATCAATCTCCATTTCCTTTTGCAGACTGATTTGGCTGACTTCGTCTACCCGAAACAGTTCGTGCAGGAGGCGAAGCCGTGTGGGACTAATCCCGGCACAACGTTCGAATTTTGGAGAGATTCCTTTGTTTAAAGCCTGCAGCAGTTCAAATATATGCTCTTCCTCAGGACAGTGCTCCGTCAAAATATGCCTCCTTTCTAAATTTAATTGCATGCAATTGTTTTGTACAAAATTATACTAACGCATAATCATTGACCCGTCAACTAATATATCAAATCATTTTTAAAAAATCAACATTGCTTATCCTTATCCGGTGCTATACGCTTGAACAAAAGAGGAGGATACCTATGAGAATATCCCTGATTCAGCTGGATATAGCATTTGGCAATCCCGCTATGAATTATGCTGCTGTTGCCCAGAAAATAAATGAAGCTGCTTCCGCAGCCCCTGATTGTCTGATTCTCCCTGAGCTATGGACCACTGGCTATGATCTGACTCGCTTAGAAGATATTGGCGATCTAGAAGGAGAAATTACCAAGGAATTCATCTCCAGCTTGGCTAAACAATACAGCATCAATATCATCGCCGGTTCAGTGGCTAGCCGTAATGATGCTGGGGTCACCAATCGTATGTATGTATTTAATCGATCAGGTGAGCTTGTTGGACAATACAGCAAGCTGCATTTGTTCCAGCTGATGGAGGAGCATTTGTATCTCCAACCGGGAGAAACTAAAGGACTCTTCACATTGGACGGCATCTTATGTGCAGGGCTAATCTGTTACGATATCCGTTTTCCGGAGTGGGTTCGCGCCCATACCGCACAAGGGGCGGAAATCCTGTTCGTCTGCGCTGAATGGCCACTGCCCAGGTTGTCCCACTGGCGGGCGCTGTTGATCAGCCGGGCCATCGAGAATCAATGTTATGTTGTAGCCTGCAACCGTGCAGGCAGCGATCCAGCCAATATCTTTGCTGGGCATTCTATGATTATTGATCCTTGGGGAGATATTGTGTGTGAAGCTTCTGAAGAGGAAGAAATTCTAACTGGAGATATCGATTTACATCAGGTGCGTGAGATTAGGAAACAAATTCCTATTTTTTCGGACAGACGTCCTGAGTTGTATAATTAAAAGAGCGTGATTGAATATTAAAAAAAGACGTTTCGTAGGCTGGCTCTAGCCAGCTTTCCATTACGTCCTTTTTTAACAGACTCCAACCCATGCTTAGCCCTCAGGAATACCGCTCGCGAAGCACCCGCGTTGCATCGAGCACACGTGGATCATCATAGTCCAAGCTGTATCCTGTCTCTTGCTGCAAAATCCCGGATGGTCTAAGAGACACTCCCCGGTGAATTAAAGCCTGAATAATTCCCTCCACAAACACTGTCGCCACTTCAGGTCCACCGAGTTCACCAAGTCCAGCAATCGTCTCTGGACGAACCCGTGGATAAGCTAATGAGGAGTCTCCTCCGGAGGCTTGCGCATAGAAATCGCGGATTTGTTCACCGCGTTCTTGTCCCGAGCCAGAAACTACAACAAATGCATGTACAAAATAAGCATTATTCTGCCTACGCTGAGCGATCCCACAAAACTTCCGACCATTAATGGCCAGATCGAAATCACCCGGGCAGTAAGAACCAACAATCTCACCAGCCTCAATTTGCGCCGCAGCCTGTGGATGACTTATAGCAACCGCTTCCGTGATCAAAGCAGCCAAGAGCTTAAAGTCATCATGAAAGTCCAGCTTTCCACGTCCTTTGGGCAGAACTAGAGAAAAATTAACGATCCCTGAATCCAGAGGCACCGCAGCCCCGCCTGAATGCCTAACCGCCGTTCTAATCCCTTGCTCCTCAAGCATAAGCATCGCCTGAGCTGCACACGGTAGCTTACTGTCCCGAAGTCCAAGCGCCACACCACCAGAATGACTCCACAGATGTAAGCTAGGAGGTATAATGCCCGCTCCAACATCCCTGCATAAGGTTTCCTCAAAAGCGAATGGAACCAACATATCTTCTAGGCTCCCTGCTTCTGTATCTTTGCTCTCATCCTTTGCACTCAGATGTTGAAAGAGCCCCATTTCTGAAGGAAGTTTACTAATTATTGAATCATACTCACGAGTATCCACCAAAGCCCCTCTTTCCCGAATATGAGCCACGAGACCTGCTATTCTCTACCAGCTAAAGATCCAAGCCTATCCGTATAAATAATGATAGTAATATTGTAACCGATCTGTCTCTATGCTGTGAGTAGAGAATTGAAATGAGGTTATGATAACGCTATTCTTATAGTAAATGGACTTGCCCCAGAGCATAATAGGGGAAGCCCTAAATTCATGCTATCCCAAACGTTAAGGAGTGATGCTGCATGACAGGAGACAAGCTGACCAAAGAACGACAGCTAACCAAAACAAAGCAATGGGAACAAGCCCTTAACCACCTTTATATCAACTTTTGGGATTACAGCCATGACGCATTAAATAAATTCGCTGATGAAGATATCCACCAGGCAAGAGTGAACTGCCGTAAGCTGCTAAGTCTATTATCCATTCTTGATCCGCGGCACACTTCAGGCCTGTACCCTATTTTCAAAAAAGCGCAAAAGAGATTAGGTAAAGTGAGAGATGCAGATGTTCTAATAGAATCTTTTAAGAACAAGCGCAAGCAAGCGAAGGAGAACGGAGATTCTAAAACTGCAGACCTGTTAAAGGCAGTGATTGCTTACCAAAAGGACAAGCGCAAAACTTACCGCAAGAAGCTCACTAATGAGCTGCCTGAACTAATCAATGAAGGCCTCGAGGAAAAGTGGAAGACCTTCCTAAGCGAGCAGCTTGAAGCCCTAGTCGCAAAAAAGAATGTTAACGTTGTTATGCGTGAGCTTGAGATCGCTTATGAGCAGAAGAAAAAAACCTGTAAAGCTATTTTTCATGAAGACAATGCCGAATCTAAAGAAGCCTTCGACGCTTTGCACCAGCTAAGAATTGCCGCTAAGGAACTGCGCTATACCGCGAGTGCAGCCGATTTTGCGTTAAATCAGAAATTTCATGCGCATGAGGAGATCTATAAGGAGATTCAAGATCAACTTGGGCTGATTAACGACAAACGTCTGTGGCTAGAAACACTGAATGCTATTGGACGTGAAGAACTGGACATCGGTAAAAAAACATGGAATGCCTTCACATCTCAATTAAAGGATGAAGTGCTCGATGCACTGCATCAGAATGATGTCATTCCTATCCAGACACAAACGAAGTAGCTCCATGCAACATTGCAAATAGCCCTTTCTATTCAGCCGATGTATCTGATGCACCATACTCTTCAATATTCAGTTTCACTTCATAGGTAATCGGAATCTCGCTAAAGGTTTCATCCCAGTTATCCTCTACGCTCCGCCATACGGCTGGATGTTGAATACGCAAAGCGTTGCCGAAACCTGCAACCTCTGTATGCAGCTCCTTCTGCATTTTTTTCACAGTGACCTGAAGCATGTCTACGACATGCTTCTCTAGCACTGCTTTATCCTCCTTTACAATGCCGTCATGTAACTTCTTCGCACTCTTAGCAAAAGCCTCACCATATCTCCCCGTAGATTCTATTTTCACATGAAAGGAGATCTTCCCATCCTTCACAATAGCCTTATACTTGCTACCCAGGGATTTGATTTCATAGGTAATGAGCTTATTGTTAGACGGGTCGTATGCTTTGAGAGCACCCCCCTCTCCCTTTCCAGTCAGCCAGACCATTCCTTCCAGCTCCGATGCATCAAAAAAACCAACGAGTTTTCCCGTTTTCCCTTTAATTACGCCTGCTCCATCCAGCTTTGTCTCCTTCTCTTTTTCTAAAGATATTACATTCTGCAACATGAAACTTCTTTTACCATGCAAAGGACCCGCTACTTTAGCTATTGAAACTGGCTCCCATATCCTCGTGCTCCGACTTCTATTCACAAAAATCCCCTCTAATACAAATGAAGGGGTTTGGCCCGGCAGCGCATTTTCCAATACATCTCTGGCTTTTCCCTTGCTGACATATAGTAGAACACTGGGACGAATATCGTTATCCCTGCTAAAGAAATCAATTAACTCAGAAAACTTAGTAGAGCGTGCAAGCTTCTCACCGATCACAATGACCTTAAGGTGATGTCCGATCGGAGTACGTCTAGTACGCAGTGAAAGTGCCCGTAATGCTTCAAACATCGAATCACTTACTTCACTCATGTTATAGTAATTTCTGGTTGAGGATGGGGAAGCCCCAGACTTCATACCTGACCCTCCTGAGCCTTGAGGAATCGTAAACTGATAGGTACTCATTATTTGGGCAGGCATGGGATTCCCCCCACCTCCTTGCTGAGTTGCCTCCTCATCCCCTGTCTCCTCCGCACTGTCCAGGGCAACACCAATCTCCATACTCAACTCCTCAACAGGTGTGCTGCTCCAGCAACCGGTCAACAGAATACATAATATAAGAAATGTAATCGACACTCTCCACTTTTTCATGAAGCCGCCCTCCGGAAATGTGCGATGATTAACAGCGGCAATGGAATTAATCCAAATAAAACGATCATCCAATTCCCCACAACTGTCCCTAATGCAAACAGAGCATTCACATTTGGAGGCGTTCTGGAAACTACATAGGCTACTGGAAGTATAGCCAATAAGCAGCTATTAAATCGTTTATGAAATATTTGAGAAACTCCCAAAGCAGCAGCATAAATAGTGATGCAGAAGGTGCAGAAAATTTGCATAATCCAGATTACCAGCAGCAGCGATTCAAACCTCTCAAAAATAAGATAATTCACCTCAAAGCTTCTCACTAGATCAAGAAATGGCCAAGTTCTTGTGACCACTCCATCTATAGAAAACGCACCAATAGTCATTACAACGGCTAAAAGATAAAAGAACGTTGATATACATGATCCAGCAATAATTACCTTTACTGCTTTTTGTGGCTTATCCATAAAAGCAACAATGAACAGCATCGCTTCACCAGCAGTAAAAGTCAGAATGGTTGGCCTGATGCCCTTCCATACCGGTCCTAACCCATCTCCAAGAAAAGGCCGCAGATTATCGATATCAAAAACTTCAACACTAAGCAAACATACCCCAACAAAAACTGTCCATGCAATCGGAACAATCAACCTACACATGCTAGTTATGGCATTAAGCCCTCCTCTGCACAAATAGAAGGCTATCCAAATAAACACGGCAACAATAGCCCAAGGAGGGGTTCCCTCCAGCAGAAAAAAAGAGGTCACTTCCTGCACGGAACGTGCTTCAAAACTGGCTATGCACAGAAAATAAACAATCACTAATATAGAGAGAATCACTCCAAGTGGCTTGCCAATGATTTTCCCGCTAAATTGAAAGATGGTTTGACCTGGAAACCGTTGACTAAGCTTCACTATAATTAAACCTGTAAAAAGGGTAATCACTCCCCCTAAAAAAACGGAGATCCATACGTCTGGAGTCTCACTAGCCTCTACAATCGTCCGAGGAAGTGTAAGTATCCCTGCCGCAATAGTATAATTGGCTAATATGATCGTTGCTTGAACAGCAGTAATTCGGTCCTTAACCTCGGTACTCATAATTTCTTCCTCCTTTACCTAGACCCCTCACCCTTTGCGTCGGGGGTCCTTCGGCTTCAACAGCGTAGGGCGGCCTGTTAGAAATTGCAGTGGCATACGGAATATAAAATCTTTCCAATCCTTAATCTTATACGGTATGAACATGCCAAGATAAGGCATGCCAAAGCTTCTTAGCTTGATTAAATGGGCACTCAGGAAAAGGAAAAATAACACAACTCCATATAATCCAAAGACTGCTGCAGAAAACATAGCTACAAAACGGAGCGTGCGAAGTGTCATTCCAGCACTATACATAGGGATGGTGAAGGAAGAAATTGCTGTAACTGAAACAACGATGACTAGAATTGGACTCACAATTCCGGCTTCTACCGCGGCTTGACCGATGATTAGACCGCCAACAATCCCCATTGCAGGACCGATAGGTTTAGGCAGCCGGAGTCCAGCCTCCCGTAATATTTCGATTGAGGTCTCCATAATCAATGCTTCGATTAATACCGAAAAAGGTACACCTTGGCGGGAGCTGATGATTGAAATAGCCAACTT
The DNA here is from genome assembly GCF_037965665.1 of Paenibacillus sp. FSL L8-0333. NCBI lineage: Bacteria > Bacillati > Bacillota > Bacilli > Caryophanales > Paenibacillaceae > Paenibacillus > Paenibacillus sp. FSL L8-0333. The sequence continues at coordinate 614,699 of NZ_CP150186.1, read as the reverse complement.
TGTCGGAATCAATCCTGGCTGAAAGGAGAGGAAGGAAATATATAGTGCCGGTGCAAACATTGATATCAATGCCGCGAGAAAACGCAGTAAGCGCACCAACGAACCCACCATCCACCGATCGTAATAATCCTCAGGTGATTGCAGCAGCATCCCGAAGGAAACTGGCATAATCAGAGCAAAGGGAGTGCCATCCAGTAAAATAGCTACTCTCCCTTCCAGTAGCGCTGCCATTACGCGGTCAGGTCTTTCCGTATTCTGAATCTGCTGGAATGGCGTGAAGCTATTATCTTCGATTAATTGCTCCACATAACCAGATTCTTGCACATCATCTATATCAATCGTCCTAATTCTTCGTTTGACTTCTTCGACAAGTTCATCATTCGCGATATCTTTGATATAAGTTAGAACCAAATCCTTCTTCATTCTCTTTCCTACAGTAAACGAAATCATCGCTAGCTCTGTGCTTTGCCCGTGCCTGCGCAGTAATGCTGTGTTGTCACTTAACGTCTCATTAAATCCGCTTCGTGATCCCCGCAAGACTGCCTCTGATTCAGGCTCCTCTATCCCTCTTGTGTTCCCCTTCGGGGTGCTGAGCACAATAGCCTCCGGTATCCCTTCCACTAGCAGCACTACAGAGCCGAACAACACCTTTTGAAGCGAGAGCTTCACATTATCCGTAAACTCAACTTCCGAAATAAGCACAATTTCATGAATGAGAATATCTTTTAGATCCTTTGCTTCCGGTATCGTATGGGGATCCTTAAAGACCTGATAAGCATCCATTAAAGGCTTCAGAATATTCCGATCCATTTTATCTTTATCCGTCAATCCATCTACAAATATAAGGGCCGCTTGCAGCTTTATACCTCCGATACGCAACTCCCGAAAACTCACATCATGCATATCTGTGCTCATCTCTTTAAATCGTTGCAAATCCTCCCGAAATTGACCGCTATAGCTTGCTCCTGTAGGACCTTCACTTAGATCAGCCGATCCATCTGGCTTAGCAACCTTTTTCGTGCCGTTAGTCCCTATAGATGTTTCTCCGTAAGGAACACCCCCGCCTATGCTGCCGGCAGCTTTTTTTGCTCTAGTACTTATCGTATCTTCCTTTGCCCTAGCCCAACTCGTCGTACGAATTAGAATAAACGGAACGAAAAAGATCATAAAACCTTGGAAAATTACGCTCCATTTAGGAATTAGCTCTAAAATACTACCCCACACCCTCATCACCTCCTTTATAGCTGTGTTCGTATTTTTTACCGAAGATGGTTAATTCATGCACAAAAAGAAGACCCCACAATATGGAGTCTCCCTAATTTCATCTTTATATTTATTGCCTTATGCTTGGAGAACCTTGTTCAGTATGCCTTGGTAGGCTGCTTTCGGACGCAGACCGACCAGCTTTTCTATAGGCTGTCCCTCTTTATATACAATGACAGTAGGCATCCCCATAACACCAGCTTCCCCAGCAAGATCCGGAAGTTCATCACAATTCACCTTTACAATAGAAACATCGTCTCCATATTCCTGGTGAAGATCTTCCAGAAGAGGCAACAGCACCTTACAAGGGGGGCACCATGGCGCACCATAATCCACCAGCACGGTTCCTCCACCACGTATTTCTTCCCGCACCCAATCCGCGCTATCGGCATTTATAATTGACATTTGCCATTCCTCCTCATATTTTCCAGCACCAGCAGTACCTATTCCAAGTTCTCCAGTGTACACGCGCCCAACTTGCTCTCATCCTGCTCCTGCAAGATAGATGCCATTCGTTCTTCCAAATTCCTCTTGATCTGATTTAGCTCTACAAGCTGACGTTCAATATCCTCCAGTTTACTGCGGTATAGTGGCATCACTTCTGCGCAGAAGGCTTCTTTGTTCTTCAACACACAATGTAGAAAGCCCGCGATCTGCTCTGTCGACAGACCCAGGTTCAAATATAGTTTAATCGTTTCTACCGTCTCTACAGCAAGTAAAGAGTACTCCCGATATCCATTGGCCTGACGGATCGGCGAGATTAATCCCTGACTCTCATAGTAACGAAGTGAACGGACGCTTACGCCCGTCAGTTTAGCAAGCTCACCTATTTTCATAGCATTCTCCCCGGGGTTCATGAGAATTGTTCTACACCAGTATAAACCCTGACACCAATGTTAGAGTCAACAAAAAAATCCAACCGCAGTTAACCCGCAGTTGGACTCGTGTTTTATGTTACAACAGGTATATCCGCTTATATCCTACAATAATCCCGCCGCCCAAAGTCCACCTCTACGAATCATCTGGCGAAAAGGCTCTACGGAAAATGACGGCAAATGATGACCAGGCATTAAATAAACAACCCGGCCTAGACCAAATTCATGGCACCAAGCCGCCTGCCTCATTGCCCCATCATGAGGATATTCCATAAGCACAGTTGTTTCGAAATAGGGATGCTGCTCAAAATAATAAGGCTCATCATCGATCACAAATTCTTCGATTCCCTGCATAATGGGATGCTCCCCTGCCGGTATGGACATCTGGAGCGAAGTGAATTCTGGATGATGAGTGAAATGAGCTCCCAGCATGGCGCCTAGCTCCTGATTACGCTGTAAGGAGATTCCGTTATGTACCACTAGTAATCCGCCACCATTAGCCACATAGGAGAGCAATGCGCTGCTTTGTTCCGCCGGTATTTTATCATCGGAGAATTCGGTATAGGAGATTACCAGCTTGTAGTCAGATAATGTTTCTTTATTAAGCAGCCCGTAATCTTCCGAGGAGATTACCTGTAGATCATTGGCAAATATCTGCTCAATCTCCCGGTCTACTCCCGCAAATGGGTGATATTTAACCTCCGAATAACTTCCGAGTGCCAGTGCTTTTAGTGTAGACATCCTATCATCGCCTTTCTTCGTGTACTTTTTTTGATTACGGGAAACCCCTCTACCAAGGCCATGTATTGCCATCCACATCAAGATAGGCCGGCTCATCCCCTAGATATTTTTTATACTCCATAACCTGACTTATAATCTGATCTGCGGACACATCAGGTGAAATATCCGCTTGCTCATTTTTTTCGCCATGCATATAAGTCTTCATCCAGCCGGGGTGAAACACCATCACTTGACCCCCAAGCGTCTTTAGATGATTGTGCATCAGGGAGGACTGCATATTCAGTGCCGCTTTAGACATGCAGTAGCCGTACATATTAATACGCTTATTTCTGCCAATGCTGCCCGCTTCCGAAGAAATATTAACAATTAATTTATCCTTACTTTGCAATAATAGGCCCATAAGTGCATTGCTGACTCTCAACGCGCCTAGCGTATTCACATTATAAATCTCTGCCATGCCCTCATCATCCATATCCACCAGCATCGTAGCATCATCTGCGGAATGAATAATTCCGGCATTATTAATAAGAATATCAACATGCCCAGTTCTGCTGGCGATAGCCCTTGCTGCCTGCTTTACACTATCCTTACTACCAATATCGAGTGGAATAAGTTCCAGCTGTTCCGGATACTCTTCTTGAAGCGCTTTCAATTCATCTGCGTCTCTCATGTATTGTCCAGCAAATACTGAGAACTGTTTCTCTAAAAGAGAGTGTACAAGAGACAATCCAAGACCCCGATCAGCTCCAGTCACACATGCGACTCTGTTCATTCTTATCAACACTCCTACCTAGTAAGGATTATTGAAGCAAGTTGTCTTGCTTTCACCTTAGCATGCCGTCCCCTTTTTTTCAACGCGCTAAAATGAGGGTTTGGTCATCCTTGGATTAGCTGCTCCAGAATCCTTTTTGTTTTAAATTTAATATATGTTACAATCATGATTACAGGTTGTTAACAACACAATGGTTAGTAAAATAACGATCCCAGGAGGGTGATATCTATGTCTATTCAACAACTTCATACATTGGAAGATCTTAAGCAGTATGTGGCTAAACCTGGCAAAAAACTGCTGTTCAAACACAGCACTACCTGCCCGATTAGCGCCAAAGCTAATGAAGAATTCCAGGCTTATCTAAAGGATGCGGATACTGCAGCAGCAGTAGTTCTAGTCATCGAGGATCGTCCAGTTTCCAATCAAATTGCCGAGGATTTCGGGATTAAGCATGAATCTCCACAGCTCTTCCTGCTTGAGGATAATGAGGTTCGCTGGAACACTTCCCACTGGAAGATCACAAGAGATGCTATCAAAGAGGCTGTGAACCAATGAGCCAGCAAGTGATTGTTTATTCAACAGCAGGCTGCAGCGATTGTAATCTGGTCAAACAATATCTTACGGAGCAAGGTATCCCTTTTGAAGTAAGAGATGTTATGACTAGCACAGTCTATCAAGAGGAAGTCGAAAAGCTTGGTTTCATGGGTGTTCCTGTTACTGTAGCAGGGGATCATGCCACCAAAGGATTCAATCTTCCCGAGCTGAAAGCACTCATCGAAGCGGCCCAGTAATTCATCCGGTTAATTATTTAGCACTTGATATATGCATACCAAAAAAGGGTATTCCAACAGCCACTTGGCTAGGAATCCCCTTTTTTCATTGTTCTAAAGCTTAAGGTTCCTCACGCATAAGATTTGCCACGACCAGTACATCTACATTTCTGGCCGAACGCAGAATCTGCTTAGTGACATCCCCACGCAGCCATTTACGTACCCAGGAGCGTTGAGATTGACCGATAATAATCTGTGTGCTCTGTAAGGCTTGAGACCTTTCAAGCAGCAAGGAAGACACTCGTGCCGGGAGCACGTTAGGAATCATCTTAAACGTTCCACCCAGTCGTTCCGTCAATTCTTTCAAATCATTAATTCGTTTATCGTAAGAAGGCCCGCTCTGCTTATATTCCTGTACGTACGTAACATACCAGCAAGCTTTTAGACGATAGGCAATCCGAAAACCTCGCCGAATCAGACGTTCCGCATGATCTCCTAAGGTGATGCACACATAGATCACTTCCTGCCGCCGCCAAGGTCCCCGCAGCGACCCGACACGTTCCCAGGCCTCCAGACGTTCATCCACATCATCAGCAATTTCCCGCAGCGCCAGTTCACGGAGGGCGATTAGATTGCCGATTTTGAAAAAAGCCCCCAGCGCCTGATCCACTTTGGTCATCGCATATATTTTCCCATCCTTCATCCGCTCTTGCAGTGTTTTAGGAGATACATCGATAAGTTCAACCTCGTCGGCCCGTTGCAGAATGCTGTCTGGGAAAGTCTCTCTAACTCTAACTCCGGTAATTTGTTCTACAGCATCATTCAAGCTTTCTAAGTGCTGAACATTCACTGTGGAGATTACAGAGATCCCTGCATCCAATAACTCCATAACATCCATATACCGCTTCTTATGTTTGCTGCCCGGCATATTGGTATGTGCCAGTTCATCTACCAGTACGACCTCCGGATTACGCTTAATGATAGCTGCCGTATCCATTTCCTCAAGGACAGTCCCCCGATAGTCAATACTCAGTCGCGGAAGGATCTCCAGCTCACCGATCTGTTCAAGGGTTTCTTTACGTCCATGCGTTTCTAGTAATCCAATAACAACATCGATCCCTCTCTTTAAGAGATCATTTCCTTCTCGCAGCATCTTATAAGTCTTGCCCACTCCGGGAGCAGCACCAATGTACACTTTAAATGTGCCCCCACGAATGGCATCGATTTTATCCTTTACTTCCTGACTGCTTAATCTGTGATAGGCATCGGCTTTCCGCTCATTTCGGCTCTGCCGGGTAGGAAGAACGCGTTCTCCCTCACGCTCAGCACGATCAGCCACGAAAAACACATCTACTCCGCGGATTTGCTTTAACAATGAGTTAGCAATCGAACCCTTCCACAGCTCCTGCCACGCCGTTTGCTTGGAGTGTCCCATAACGATACGGGTAATATTATGCTGGATGGCGTATTTCACTAGTAGTCCTGGAATCTCCCTCTTCGAGCGAAAAGAAATCTCCTCCATCGAGGCCCCAATCTTCTCAGTCAGCTTCCATAGGGATCGCTTGAAGGTTGCTGCTTCCTTAGAGGGCGTCAGGCCCTGCTTCCAGAAGGATACCACCGCCAGATCTCCGTTTAACCGTTTAGCGATTTGCTGTCCACGGCGGATATGAATCGAGCCATTCCAATAATACTGTGCGGACACCAACACTTTTTCGGCAATCCCCGAAGCTCCCAGCAACCCTTGCTCCTCCCGATGCTTCTCCAGCGAACCATTAACATCCTCCGCTACCATTCTCAGCGCCAGCTCCCGCAGCTTGCTTAGATTCCCTTTGTTAAAAAGCGATGTCCGCTGCTTCTTGCCCAAATGTCCTTCGGACAAACGTTGAAGTATCTTTTCCGGAGTCACATCAATTAGAACGATATCATCTGCAAGGGTGAGCACTTCCGCAGGCAAGGAATACTCCACCTCAATCCCCGTCCACTTTCGCGCTAGATCTGCTGCGCCCTCCAGCTCGTATACGTTTACAGTTGTGATGACACTAATTCCACAACCCAATAAATATTTGATATCCTCCAGCCTAGTTGATCTCTCCGCACCCTCGCGATTATGATGAGCCAATCCATCGGTCAGTACAACCTCTGGATTACGCGCCACAATGGCCTCCACGTCCAGATCCTTCTTCTCGATCTCCTTCTGAAACCAATGAATACTTGGAATCCGTTCCAAGTCACCCAGCTGATCCCTTGTTTCTGGACTCTGGTTGGTTGAAACCGCACAGATTACAACATCGATGCCCTGTGCTTTCAGCGCCTGCCCCTCACGCAGCATCTGATAGGTCTTGCCTGATCCACTGACCGGACCTATATAGATCTTCAGGCGTCCACGATGCAGCTCATAGATAGAGAGCAGCAGTTCCTCCGGCGTCTTCCTCCGATATGTTCCCATCAAGACCACTCCTTAATAACCCGTTCATCCATTCACTCTTCTATGCCAAAAGCAAGATATCCCTGACCCAGTTTGAACAATCGGGCAGGGATATTAGCTATATTTATTTGTTCGTTAATTTCTGGAGCTCCATATTCAGCTTCAGAACATTTACCCGTTCTTCACCAAACAGCCCTAGATCACGACCTTCGGTCTGCTTATTCACTAGCTCTTCCAGCTGCGTGGCTGGAATCCCGGTCAAATTACTGATCCGGGGAATCTGCACAATTGCCGATGCAGGAGTGATATGCGGATCAAGACCTGAACCTGAGTTGGTTACTAAATCAACCGGCAGCTTGTTTACAGGCACATCCGGATTATCCAGCTGCCACTGTGTGATGGAATCCTTCGTCCGCTGCAGCATATCGGGGTTGGATGGGCCATAGTTGTTGGAGCCTGAAGCTTCCGCTTTATAATCAATGCTGGATACACGTCCATGGAATAATGCCGGGTCCGTAAAGCTCTGCCCGATGAGTTCTGAACCCACTACTACTCCAGCGTCATTCTTCAGCTGACTGCCGTTCGCTTGCGATGGCATCAGAACTTGAGCAATCGCTGTAGTAGTCAGAGGATAAATCACTCCGCAGAGAACAACAAACACTAGACATAGCCGTAATATGATAAAGAAATTAGCACCCTTCGATGGTGACAACTGTTCTTCAGCGTCCGCAATCGATTTTCTGTTATTCACGATGCTCTCACCCTTTCAATGATTAGTTAATCCGTTGTTATATCCATACACTTACGAGCAAATCAATAAGTTTGATGCCCGCAAAAGGAACGACTACTCCACCTAAACCATAGATAAAAATATTACGTCCCAGCAGCTTCGTAGAACTCATCGCTTTATACGAGACACCTTTCATAGCCAATGGGATCAGCAGCGGAATAATAATCGCATTAAATATTAATGCAGATATAATTGCCGAGCTAGGTGAACCCAATCCCATGACATTCAGGGCTTCCATTTCAGGAATAGCGAGCATGAACATTGCCGGAATAATTGCGAAGTATTTAGCGATATCATTCGCAATACTGAACGTTGTCAACGCGCCCCGCGTCATCAGTAGCTGTTTACCAATAGCTACAACCTCAATGATCTTCGAGGGATCGGAGTCCAGATCAACCATATTTGCTGCTTCCTTAGCGGCTGTGGTCCCGCTGTTCATCGCTAAGCCCACATCAGCTTGGGCGAGGGCAGGTGCGTCATTCGTACCATCACCAGTCATTGCCACCAGCTTGCCTTCGTTCTGCTCGCGGCGGATAACCGCTATTTTATCCTCAGGTGTACTCTCTGCAATAAAATCATCTACCCCTGCTTCACGGGCAATAGTAGCTGCGGTCAGCGGATTGTCCCCTGTACACATGATAGTCTTGATTCCCATTTTTCGCAGCTCATCAAACCGCTCTTTCATGCCTGGCTTAACTGTATCCTTTAAGTAAATAAGTCCATAAATCCGGTTGTCTACCGCAACAGCAAGCGGGGTCCCCCCCATTCGAGCGATAGCATCGGAATTACTGTCGAGGTTCGCGGGAATGACTCCGCCCTTCGACTGTACCCATTTCTTCACGGAATCGACTGCCCCTTTACGAACAGATCGTCCATCACGCAGATCTATACCACTCATCCGGGTCTCAGCCTTAAACTCTACGAGCTCTCCGCCTTCAGCAAGTTTGCTGTCATAGCTGCGTTCCAGCTTCTTAGCCAGCTCAATAACAGAACGTCCTTCCGGAGTCTCATCCTTTAGCGAACTAATAGCTGCCCAAGCCGTAAGCTCAGCTTCCGTTTCATCTCCAACTGGCACAAAATCACTCGCCATCCGGTTTCCGAAAGTAATCGTACCGGTCTTATCTAGAATCATTGTATTAATGTCGCCGGCAGCTTCAACGGCCTTCCCTGACATAGCAAGGACATTAAACTGTGTGACGCGGTCCATCCCTGCTATCCCGATAGCGGAGAGCAGTCCCCCGATTGTGGTCGGGATCAGACAGACCAGCAAGGCGATCATAACAGGAATATCTAGATCAACGCCCAGGTAAGTCGCAATAGGCCGCAAGGTCACTACTACAATCAGGAAAATCAACGTCAGACTGATCAAGAGTGTATTTAGTGCAATTTCATTGGGTGTCTTCTGACGTTTCGCCCCTTCAACGAGGGAGATCATCCGATCCAAGAATGACTCACCGGGATCACTGGTAATTTTGACTTTAATCTCATCACTAACTACCCGGGTGCCGCCTGTGACTGAGCCGAAATCTCCGCCGGCTTCCTTAATAACAGGTGCAGATTCACCTGTAATTGCCGATTCATCTACGGAGGCCAGCCCTTCAATCACTTCACCATCGCCAGGGATAAGTTCTCCCTGACTGACGATCACGATATCTCCTTTCCGCAGCTCGGAGGAAGAAACGGTCTTCACAGACCCTCCAACGAGCTTATTAGCTGTGATATCCTGTTTCGTTTTCTTAAGCGAATCCGCCTGGGCCTTCCCGCGGCCTTCAGCCAGCGCTTCAGCGAAGTTGGCAAACAGCACTGTGAATAACAGAATGAACAACACCGTGATATTGAAGCCTACCGATTTCTCTGCATTAAAATATCCGGGGGCCAGTACCATAAGCAATACAATAATCGTGCCGATTTCGACTACGAACATGACCGGATTTTTGATTAACGTCACCGGGTTAAGCTTAATAAAGCTATCCTTTACAGCGCTTAGGAGTATGGGTCCCGTCAGCAGCTTTTTTCTTTTTACAGTACTCATCTTGTTCTCCCTCTTCCTACCGTAAGGTCAAATATTCTGCAATCGGGCCGAGCACAATGACCGGCAGAAACGTCAGCGCACCGATAATCACTACCGTACCAATCAGAATTCCGGTGAACAGACCATTGTCTGTGCGGAATGTGCCAATCGTCTCAGGAACCGGCTTCTTCTGGATCAGTGAACCTGCAACTGCCAGCATTGCGATTATAGAGACATAACGGCCAAGCAGCATTACGATCCCGGTTGTAACATTCCAAAAGGTGGTATTGTCCGCAAGCCCTTCAAATCCTGAACCATTGTTCGCGGCAGAAGAGACATATTCATATAACACTTGGCTAAGTCCATGGAATCCGGGATTCGTGATGGAACCGTTGCCCAAGTCCGTTAAGACGCACCTGCTGTTGGTACAAGGATAATGAACGGATGCACAAGGATAGCAATCGCAATCAGCTTCATCTCCTTGGCTTCTATCTTTCGCCCGAGAAACTCTGGTGTTCTGCCAACCATTAGTCCACATAAGAAGACGCCCATGATGGCATACATCAGCATATTGATTAGTCCTACACCTTTTCCCCCGAAGACGTTATTGAGCATCATTAGGGCCAGAGGGGTAATGCCACCCAGCGGTGTCAGCGTATCATGCATATTGTTAACACTACCTGTCGTAGCTGCCGTTGTTACCGAAGTGAACAGAGAAGATTGCGGGATCCCAAAACGTACCTCTTTACCTTCCATGCTGCCTTGCGAAGACTCGATCCCCAGCGCATTAATAGCGGGATTCCCTTTAGTTTCCGCATAATAATTCAGCCCCAGCAGCAGAACGAACAAGGTCATCATTGCTGTGAAAATCACCCAGCCCTGACGTTTGTTCTTAGCGAACAACCCGTACATATATGGCAAAGAGGCTGGCAACATCCACATAGAGAGAATCTCCAGAACGTTCGTAAGTGGATTAGGGTTCTCAAAAGGATGCGCTGAATTGGCTCCGAAGAAGCCGCCACCATTCGTACCTAAGTGTTTAATTGACTCCAAAGAAGCGACTGGACCGATAGCGATTTGTTGCGTCTGCCCTTCGAGTGTAGTGACCTCAAGCGATGGCTTGAGCGTTTGTGGCACATGCAATCCTACCAGCACCAATGAAACTAGCAGAGCTAATGGAATGAATACACGAATATGTGCTTTTACGAAGTCCTCAAAAAAATTTCCGACTGATTTCTGTCCTGTAATCCCTCTGACAAAAGCAACCGCAACAGAAAATCCGTTCGCTGCAGACGTGAACATCATCATCGTGATGACTGCCATTTGTGAAAAATACGATAGTCCCGTCTCCCCGCTATAATGCTGCAGGTTCGTATTGGTCATAAAGCTGATCACCGTATTTAATGAAAGCGTCTGTTCCATATCGGCAATTCCATTCGGGTTCAGCGGCAATCCCCGCTGTAATCTTAGAAAAATATAACTGAAAGCAACCAGTACGATATTAGTTAAAACAAAGCTGAGTGCATACTTCTTCCAGGACATTCCGTCCCGTTTTTTCAGGCCGATCAGCTTATAAATACCTTTCTCTGTGCCTGCAAACCAGCGATCCGTACGATTCGGTTCGTTAGAAAATACATGATATAAATACGTCCCCATCGGCTTGACCAACAAGATGAGAATTACAATTACGACGACTATTTGCAAAATGCCCATGAATGCCCCTCCTTAAAATTTCTCAGGATGAATCAACGCGTAAACCAGATATATAAACAACAGTAGGGTAACAGCGATTACTAGAATCACAGCTTATCCCTCCCCGTATCCTCAACTACACCTGCGCACCAGCGCATAAAGCCATAAAATAACCCGTAAATTACAGCTAACGAAGCCACCATATACAGATCCCTCATATCTTCCGCACTCCTTCCATTATCCTTGATGAGGTGATCTATCGATTAGAAAATCAGCATCACCACTATGGGAATAGATTACATAGCTCGCACCAAGTCTTTTATAGACCAATCTAGGATTTATAGAACTTGTAATCACAAAAATTGGCTGTGTCGTCCAGGTACGGCACATCTGAATATAGCGGCAGCAAAGCGGAAAGCTGCTCTCAAACAGATATACCCTGCCTACCGGGAACGATGGGCGAAACCAAGTGCTCTGATGGCGGGTATCCACTAGAATAACCTGCTCGATTCCGAGCTCCTCTAGTAAAGCTTTCTCAGCCAGATTGTTGGTTAATCCCGCCATCTTAATACCCCTGAACTTCAGAAGTTTAATGAAATGTTCTCCCGCCTTTGTAGGCGCACATACAAGCACATATTCATTCTGATCCGTCATCTCTTTTTTCTCCTCCTGCTCATTTACAACAAGGAGGCAACGAAAATCTCCGAAAGGATGTTGACCTATCGTCATTTTCGGGCACAACCTAAAGCTCGGTTGTGTCACGTCATTAGACGCTGCCTAACAAATACCGCTAATGATGAATTTAGCGACCTCTTGGGGGAGGCCTCCATAAATGCTTTGCTTCTAAGAGCACAGCAAAAAGCCACAAAGGATCTCCTCTGTGGCTCGCTAGCGGTCACATTGCACTCATCCTCTCTCCATACGCTTACGAGGTTAGCTGTCGGATTCGGGCGGTGAGAGTCGCCCTACCTGTATAGATGCGAGCTCACTCGCACCCTCTACAGGATTCACCCCATAATCAGCTTCCGACTCTCACATCGGCTGCCGATTGTTGGTTCCCCCGCTTTCCTTATCGGAAATTAAGCGGATCAAATATTCGATTGTCGTTGAAACAGGAGTAATCATACTCTTATGCACGAAGACTTGTAAAACCTGAATGATGCCAAAATAATGCAAATTAAAAACTATTTTCCCATTAGATAGCGCTTACTTGATATCTAATCTCTCTATATCTCTTGTTTACTCGAGTTTCGAGCGTTTAATCGCTATCTATAACCCATGTGATTTTATTCACCTTTTTAGGGTGAAAATACTGCAAATTTCCTTTATAGGTTGAAACGCAAGAAGCTGAGGTTGAGCGAGAAAGAGCTCGATAACACGCCATAAATACCTATTTACCTCGTTTTTCAGTCGTAGTCGGCAGGATATGGTTAAAATCGCTCTAAAAGAACATTTTCCGTTTTTTACAGAAAATCTTGAAAAGAGTATGATTCGGGTTGAATCTAATTCATGAAAAACAATCAACGCTGAGTTCCTGCATTCGCAGGGAACGGGGGAACCATCAGGCCACCTGGCCTACTTGGGGTGAATCCAAAGGAGACTGCGTAAGTCTCAATAGGTAGGGCGACTCTCACCGTCCGAATCCGACAGCTAACCTCGTAAGCGTAAAGAGAGAGACCCTTGATCCGCCACGCTTTGGCCCAGGTATATCTGCCTGTAATCCAAAACCGCAGCAGAGGTCCTCCTCTTGCTGCGGTTTTTGCGTTACCTGAGCCTATTAGGTGATAGCACGCTGGATGGGGTGAATGTTTTGAAGCACTATTATTTAGGGATACATCAAGGGCTGCTTGAGCCGATAAGTCTAAATTACGTTTGTTTCGGGGCCTTGTGGTTCGAAGAAAATAATCACAGGTACATTGTAGGTTATGCATTTGGCCAGAACCAGATCCAAGCCCTTCGCCAATTCAGTACACCTTCTTCTTGTAAAGACTGTTTAGACTCTAAGATTGTATATGAAATATATAAAAAAATTCGAGAACAACAACAGCAGCAGGATTGGTCATCGCATCAAAAACTCCCGTGGTTTACAGCCTTCAAGGAGCCTTGGAAAGATGTAAGCGCCGGTTGGTATGTCTTGAGATCCCGCAGCACCTTTCCCTTACATCTATCTGTTATACGGAAAGAGAAGTTCCGACTATGGCTAGAGCATACCGCAGTCTGTGAGAATAAAATGGAAATGCTCGCCTGTGTAGAAAAGGCTAGTGTCACTCATCATGTAGACTTAAAGCTTTTGGAAATCTAAGGAGGAACCCTACTATGGACCAGCGCAGACTATCCCGCATTGAAGTATTTGTATTGGATGAACCCGAGCCTATTCACTATGGAATGGAAGGGGCTGAAGGCTGCCGTTATGGTATTCTGAAGCTCACCTGTAAGGGAGGTTGCAGTTGGGGGGCTTGTCTAATCTCTGCCAACACCAAAAATTTCGATCTCATTAAATGGAGTTCTTTTTTACGGGCTATCTGTCATTGCCGTCTTGAGGAAGCGCTGGATAAGGTCCGCCGCGAAGGTTCAGATTGGGAGCAGGTTAAGCTTGAGCTAGTTCAGGGTGCTTTGCAGGATTTAAAGGCCAAGCTCCAGGGTAAATCCTTGGCTGGGCATATTCAGCAAGGGCGTCTGTACAGTGTTGCAGCTGGGGGGAGCAATTCCAGAAGTGAACGGCTCTACTACAAACCTTCCAAAGCTTTTTCCACTGCCTCCCAGCAGAAACACAGTTGCCCGGAACCAGACACCGCCGATCTTATCAATAAATCCATCTCTTACTTTTCTATATTATAGATTCAAGCAAATCTCTCATTCTGAAAGGATCGTGTTCACCATGCCTGACCCCTTACCTCCCGTGTCCACCTACAGTGCTAAATTTGCAGAGTGTGTTCAAAAGTATACTAATGAAGTCTACGTACTCAGTTCCATGTTATTAGAACAATCTAATGAGGCAGACAAGGTTACTATCCGCACCTTCACAGAGCTTCATAAAATATATCGTCAGGATAACTTCGACCCTCAGTTATTCTCTATCCACGCTTACCGCACTTGTATTCGCCAGTGTGCTGATTCTTTTGCCCGGCGCTCTCTTCTATCGGCTAAGGGATTACCTTGGGAGGAACAGCTTGTGAAGGTATTGTGGTACGGCTTAAAGCTGCCTCTTTCTCAAATAAGCATTATTCTGCAAAAAAGTGTTCCTGCACTGAAAGCACAGCTTAGAGCTGTACGGGAGCAGATGACCGACCAAGCGGATATACGAACGAGCGCAAATCTTTCTATAATTTAGTCACTAACTAGAATTCAGACGATCTTTAAGCGCATGAAGCATCTAACGGACTCAGGAGCCTTTAATTGAAGCTTTTCCTCAAATTTGGCCGGCGTTCGGACTCCAGTAGAAATCCCGAGCGATGAGCGTCTCGGATCGTCTTCAAGCAGGCCCTAATCATCTTCCACCAAGGCAAGGCTTACGGACCCAGATGACATTATTTGCACGTTTATCGCCTTTTGAGCATAGTATCGGACTCCAGTGCAACTATTTGGTTAAAAGAGCTACTAATTCACCGTTTTTCATGCCAATAGCGACTATTGTGTCCGATATCTTGCCAAATCTCGATGATTGTTGCATTTAAGTGTTGCTGGGTCCGTTAGCTATATCAGCTCGTATACAAAGAGATTGCCAACGCAAAAACGGGGATATCCCAGCAACCATAAATGGCTGTTAGGATCCCCCCCGAAAATTCAGTACCTACTATTGTGCCTTACTCTTACGCGCCTTACTCTTACGCGCCTTACTGTACATCCACAATCCTGCCAACATCCCCACTATAGCAACACCGGTCAATACGCCTTGAACGAAATCCATAAAAGTGGAGCCATCCGGAAGCATTCTACTAACCGAAGCCAGTGATACCGAACTCATTAAAAGCATAATGGTATATTGTTCGCTTGTAGACATCATTAGCACTCCTTAAAAGTTATATGAGGCCTTCTTAGATCTTGTATGCTTTCATCGCTTTTCTGATTTCTTTAATACTTGGGCGTTTGCCGTACATCAGTACGCCGGTACGATAGATCTTGGCTGCCAGCCATCCGAAGATGAAGGTAGTCACAAGCAGGATCAGCAGCGATACAATGACTTGCCAGATCGCCACCTCACCGACACCAATTCGGAGCAGCATCGTCAATGGTGAAGTGAAAGGTACATAACTCGCTATCTTAACCACTAGAGTATCGGCATTGGAGATACTGAACAGTGGAACATAGAACGCTACGAAGCCTAACATCATGATTGGCATTACCGCCTGACCGAGATCCTCCGTACGGCTGACAATCGAACCTACAGCCGCATACATCAAGGCATAGAGGAAGTAACCTAATACGTACAAGACAAATCCATAGAGCAGCAAGTTAATATTGAGCTGGCCTAAATCGAGATCAAAATCAGCCAATACGGTTGCGTTATGCGGGAGCGTCAAATTGACGACGATCGCTGCGACAAAGATCCCAATTTGCAATATTCCTACTAGGAAAACACCGATAACTTTACCGAACATTTGCGCTAAAGGTGAGGCACTTGTAATGAGAATCTCCATAATCCGCGAGCTTTTCTCAGAGGTTATCTCAGCGGCAATCATGTTGCCTGTCATCATAATGGACATAAAGAACAACATAAGCATGGCATATACGATAATGTAGTTAATGGCCGGAGTGTCCTCCTGAGAGCTTTCACTGCCACCGCCTGCGTTAAGCTGTTGTGTAGTAATCTGCACTGGTGTTGACATTGCAGCAATCTGTTCAGAGGTCAGCTTGTCGCCAACGATGAATTGTGTGTTTGCTTGCTGAAGTGCATTTTGAAGATAAACTTGAACATCTCCGTTTAGTTCTCCATCATTACTGTGATAAGTAACGGGTGGAAGCCCTTCACCAGTAGGTTCTGCAAAAGTAACATAACCTTCTACTGTCTCTTCATCTAATGCTTTCTTTAACTCGGCATCATCCGCAGAAGCATATTGTACTATCTTAGCCTGTGGCATGCCCTCTGGCGCAGTATAAGCCTTCAACAATTCTGCAACCTGATTTCCCTCTTCAGCAATCACAGCAATTTGAGTAACTTCACTTTTGGCCGAATCACCCTTAAACTGATCGATGATATAGGGAAGATTCATCCCTATGCTGAGCAATAATACTAGAATCAAAGTAGTAATCATAAATGATTTCGTTCTAACTTTATTTTTAAAGGTAAAGCCGATAATTGTCCCCATCTTATTCATTAGATTCACCCACCGCTCTGATAAAGATTTGGTTTAACGTAGGTTCCTTGATTTCAAAATGCTCCACTTCACCCTGTGCTATCGCCTGCTGTAAAATACGCTGTGCTGCACCGATCTCACTGATCGATAACAGATACCCACGCTCCAGCCGTTTCACTGCTGTAACGCCTGCGATGGACTCCAGACCTTTCACCTCATTAGCTGTACGCAGCAATACTTCTTCCCGCGGGTAGCCATTCTTAATCGTGCGGATATCCCCTTGAACGACCGTATTGGAACGATCGAGAATCGTAATGTTACGGCACAGCTCTTCTACATGCTCCATCCGGTGCGTAGAGAAAAGGATACTTGTTCCCGAATCACGCAATTCTTTGACCGTATCTTTCAGCAGCTCCACGTTTACTGGGTCCAGCCCGCTGAAAGCTTCATCTAGAATCAGAATCTGCGGTTTATGAACGACAGCGGCGATAAAGCCCATTTTTTGCTGATTTCCTTTGGAAAGCTCTTCTATCTTTTTATTGTAATAATCCGGAACCTCAAATCGATCCAGCCAATAGCGCAAGCTCTTATCTGCATCACTAGCTGACATCCCACGCAGGCGGGCTAAGTAAACGATTTGATCGCTGATCTTCACCTTAGGATATAGCCCGCGTTCTTCGGGCAGATAACCCATAAGTTGCTGCAGTTCACTGTTGAAAGGCTTCCCGTTATACAAAATTTTGCCCTCATCAGGGTAGATTAGGCCGAGTACCATACGCATCGTGGTTGTTTTTCCCGCGCCGTTCGCCCCCAGTAATCCGTAAATTTCCCCTTTACCTACAGTTAGGTTAATTCCGTTTACTGCGGTTTTTTCTCCATATTGCTTAACTACACTTTCCAGCTTTAAGGCTTCCATTTCTCTAGTCCCCTCTCTTGTGGTCAATTAGAATAGGACGATGACCCTGTGTCCATAAACTTAATATTTCGTCCAGTTCCAAACTGCGGCTCTTGATAACCTTTACGCCCAAGTTATGAATGCGTTTCTCGTTTTCAGAAAATTGTTCTATGATAAAAGAAGCTACACCCGGTGTATCCATTGTAAAGTGCAAGCCTCCTGGCAACTCAGCCGATAACTCCGCAAGCTCCTCTTCATCCGCAGCATTCACCCAAACCTCGGTCCAAGCACCGAACAGACTGTCTTTTTCAGCCATGCCCAGCAGTTCTCCCCGATGCATAAGGACGATATAATCCGCCAGCCGCCGCACCTCATCCACAATGTGTGTGGAGATGATGATCGTTGCGTTGTTCTCATCCATATATTTACGAAGTGTCTCGATCATAATCTTCCAGGCAAAAGGATCAAGACCTGATGAAGGTTCATCCAATAGCAGCAGACTTGGCCGCGCCGCAAGTGCTGCAGCAATTTCGAATTTCCGGCGCTCCCCTTTAGACATCTTCGAAAGTCTCATATGATACGGAACCTCCAAGCGATCCATCAGCTCCTGAAAATATTGATCGTCCCAATTTGGATACCAATACTTCCGAAATCGAGCTGCCTCCTCTGCATTCCAGTGGTTCTCCTCAGTAATTGACGTTTCAGGAACATAGGCAATGGTCTGGCGAAGCTCCAGAGACAACCCGCTATCATACCTGTTCTCGAACCAATATATCTCGCCTTCCTCTGGATTAGTCAGCTGCATCAGCAGATTCAGCAGTGTGCTTTTGCCGGAACCATTCTGACCTACCAAAGCTGTAATATATCCTTTAGGCATATTCAGGGTCAGCGGCCCTATCGTCTTGTTTCGCCGCCGTTTAAGTACATTCCGCAATTCTATAGCCATCTGTACCATATGAGTAAGCGCCCCCCTCTCAATCCTTTTCTCTATACTTGCGTTCTACAATCTCCATAAAAATCTGTTCAAGTTCATCCTTGCTGCAATGTACCGATCGGCCGATATCCACTGCACTTTCAAGTGCTTTGCCAACCGTTTCCCGTTTATATTCTTCCATTGCTCCGTCACCTACATGGGATACAAAGGTACCTGTTCCTTGTCGCGTTCGCAGCAAACCTTCGTTCTCCAGATCCTGATATACCCGCCGCACGGTAATTACACTGCATTTCAGATCTCCTGCGAACTCACGAATTGAGGGCAGCAGCGTACCTTCTGTAATGACTCCGCTAATGATTAATGATCTAAGCTGAGTCTCTATTTGATGATAGAGGGGCTCTGCACTATTTTCGTTGATTTGTACCGGTATCCACATTATTTACACCTCGCCTTCCACTCTAGCGTGCTAGAGCGCAGTCCTTGCCATTTCCGATTTTTTATACGAGATTGCGACTTTTCAGCCGATGTATAGTCCATTTAGAGAATAATTGCACAGATATTGTCCCCAGCAGAAGTGACCCCCACATGATCGGAGATAACAACCCCCACTCCTTGGAATAGGAGATACTGTATAAGAACAAACTGCCTCCGCCCAGTGTAACTAGGAACGATGTTGCCCACGATAAAACTACGATAAGCAATGTTAGCCATAGATAAGCTTTGCCGCTAAAAAGATATTCAATAAAAATATATAGACCCGAGACCATGAATCCGAAGCCGAGCCAAGTAATCGCAAAAGCTATATACGAAGGAACCGCCAGTTCTGTCCGGAAATTCTCTCCTAACAAGTAAATAATACCGAAGAATAACGTACCATTTAGTGTAAAGGAGCCCACACCCTGAAGTTTCCTCCGCGATAATATTACTGCAGCTGGAATCGGTAAAGTCCGTAAGTAAACCAACATTTTTGTGTAAGAGTCTTCACTCCAATATTTCATGGAGCGGCGAGAGAATGTTAATCCCAATAAGGGGATAAAGGAGAGAAATAAGAAATCCGCTAGCATCGTCCGATCCTGCTCACCTAGTACATCATTTGCTATCAGGCTAGTCAGTCCACCAAGATAACTCATAAAAACAACTGTTATTACGAGGGTCCCTAATATTTTTAATTTGTCTCCGCGAAAATCAGAGCGCAACATAAACCATGAATCTTTTAATGTTCTCATCAATGCTAACCTCGCTTTACAATGTCTTCAGCGTCTAGCAGAAGCAGGTGTTCATATCCCTGTGCTTACTGTATATATCTATATACACAGTATATGACCTTAATTTTACATTGTCAATCCTGTAACTGGAAATTATTCAAAAGAAATAGGAGATTTGGGCAACCTCATACTTCAAGCTTATGAAGACACTCTCAGACGTTAGGTAACGCTTATTAATTGAGATTAACTACAATGAGGGGGAATTGAGGCAGAATGCTACGGGGCGAATGTAACTGGGATAATTGAGTTTATTAGATAATTGATTTCAGGAAATGAAGTAGTAAGAGCTCACTCTCTGCTTCTATGCAACGTGTTGGTGTGATGTGCGTTGAAGGAGGCGGGTGGTGAGTATCGGGGCGGATAGTGGTTCAGGTTCGGGTTCGAGTGAGGGCGGGGGTTTCGGATGTGGGATGCTAGTTCGGGGGTATGATGCGTGCGCGGCGAATGGTCCGGTTTCGAGGGTGGGGTGCTGGTTCGGATGCTGGTGCAATTTCAGATGCGAGGTACTGTTCGGCTGCTGATGCTTGTTTAGGTTTCGGAGTGCGGAATGCTAGTTCGGATGCTGGTGCGGTTTCGGGTGCGGGATACCGTTTCGGCTGCTAGTGCAGTTTCAGGTGTGGGATATGGGCGACTGCCGGACGGAATAGAAACATTAGGGAAAAACTCCCTAAAATCAGCCAAATAGAGCTTAGATTACGAGCTTTTAGGGAATTCCTCCCTAAAAATTCAGCTATTACTCTGTTATTGGGTTAATTCCATTCAATTTTAGGGAGGATTTCCCTAATTATGGCCTTTTTTAGCTAATTTCGTTCATTTTCAGGGAGGTTTTCCCTGATTACGTCTTTTTCGAGCTAGCTTCGTTCAATTTCAGGACAGATCCCGAAGCTCTACAAACCAAAATAAGCCCATCACCCGCAATCCCTACTCAGGAACATGCAGATATATAGGCTTATTTCATAACTATTTACGACTCTGCTACTCTAGTGCTGTTCATTCGCTCAACGCACTAAACTCTGTGCTCTATTCAAGCACTTATTTTACGCACCCAAAATAACTTCCCACACCGGCTTGGTGTGTCCACCTGGATACAAAACATACAACAGCACGTACACCATAACGCCTGTAATCGCTGTGATAAACCAAATTATCGATGTCACTCTGCCCCACTTACGGTGCTTGGAATACTTCGCCTTGAAACCAAGAGTTAACGTAGTAAGTCCGAATACCGCAGCTACGGTTGCCAGGACGATATGGAAGATCAGAAACACTTGATAAATCGTCTTCAGTTCATCCGGACCGCCCCATGAGGTATTCCCCACAAACAACGTTCTCGATACGTAAACAATAAAAAACAGCAGCGCAGCGATAGCGGCAGCAATCATCGTTTTCTTATGCGCCTCGCGTTTGCCCTTGATAATGAGCCACCAACCTATAGCCACCAGCACCGCGCTGAGCACGATGAATGACGTACTAATGGTCGGGAACACTGTGAAAATATCCATGATTCTCCCCCTCGGCAGTCTACCAGTTATGCACGGTTCAAGTTGCTCTCCTGAAGTGTTGAGGATGGCGTCGACAATTCATCGTCGTCTTGTCCGTTCTCTTTTTTATACCAATGATAGAACACATAAGCAAGCATAGAGGCAAAAATAAATTCCTGAATGAACTTCATCGCGATGCCTCCCACCTGTTGATCCACCTTCGGCGACATCACTTCAAAGAATGCAGGACCTCCAAAATTCTGAAGTAAAACAGTGGGGTCACCCGAGATACAATAGCCCATAGCACGCGCCCAAGTCTCTGGATCACTGTAAGTGGCGTAGAGCGGATGATCGGCAAATATAATCAGCCCGCAAGCTGGCGTCAGCAATACCATGTTCAGAAAAATAAACCCAATCTTCCCAAGCCCACTCGCCATACGATGTTCCGGCAGCGGATTAATCAGCGTCCACCACATTAAAGCAGAGGTCAGGAACAAAATAATGTAATAAATACGATGAACAGTAAAATGCAACATCACATAATCATGAATAACAGGAATATGGTACAAGGAAAAAAGTCCGTTAAACAATAGGGCAGCGACCACTGGATGAGCTAAAAAAGATAACCGCCGAAGCGGATTCACCTTTAGTATCCTGCGCCAGATAAAATCTGGAATTCCAAGCATAATCAGCGGCACTGCTACCAGATAAGACAAGGCCATACTGACCATGTGGAAGGAAAACATCATATGCCCTAAAAGGCTAATGGGTCCTCCTTGTGCCAGATAAAGGGCAAGCATCCCACAGACAAATAACGCTCTACGCCAAAATGGCACCGTAACTGAATCGGCATAACGCCCAGCAATCGGACCAATCCACACAAAATAACCTGCTGTCAGCAGCAGCATTACCGCTAGAAAAAGCGGACTCCATAGTTCAGCAAAGCTAAAGTATTCTAATCCCAGCATAATCCCAACCTCCTAGCGCAGGAATTCTTATATCTAAACATCAAAAAGAGGGGGCATCGCAGCCCACCTCTTTCATTATTGTCCGTTAGTTCCACCAAACCCAATACAGCGACATAACAATACAGGTCCCAGCGATAAAGAAGCCGCCCAGCATGAAGAGAATCGGCAGAAGATGCCCTTTATCTTTTAGGTGCATCCAGAAGCCCATCTGTACAATCACCTGAAGAACAGCCATTACCAGCAGCAAAATAATCGCAAAGGTTGCATTTACTCCCCCAGCCGCAACAGCGGCGAAAGCAATCAATGTTAAGACAATGGAGAAAATAAAGACAACAATATGTTTCTGTGGTCCTTCATGCCGATGACGTTGCTTATACCCGCCGCTATCTGGCATATGCTGATCCGTCGTCATAGTGCCTAGCCCACCTTTCCGAGTAGGTATACAACCGTAAAGATGAAGACCCATACCACATCGATAAAATGCCAGTACATGGCTGACACATACACTTTTGGTGCAGTAACTACCGTTAACCCCTTGCGGGCGAGCTGCCCGATCAAGATGGAGATCCAAGCGATCCCGAAGGCTACGTGCGCACCATGAAATCCTACCAGTGTGTAGAATGCCGAGCTGAATGCACTTGTGGTCATTCCGAATTCTTCGTGTCTTACATATTGAGTAAACTCATAGATCTCCAAAACCAGGAAACCTAAACCTAAGACTACAGTCACTAAAAGCCAATTCCGTAGCAGTGCCGGCCGATTTCTGTGCATCGCTTGAATAGCGAATACACTTGTCAGACTGCTAACCAGCAGGATGAATGTTGCAGCGGCTACTAGCGGCAGGTGAAACAGCTCATTCGCCGAAGGCCCCTCATTCGTCTGATTACGCAGTGCGAGGAAAGTAGCGAACAACGTGCCGAACAATACCGCTTCGCCGCCTAGAAACAACCAAAAGGCAAGAACCTTGTTGCGTCCTTCGAGCGTAGCTTTTTCCGGCTCGTGCGGAAAGGTATCCTTAGAAGCTTCTGCATGTGCCGTTGTCATGTCCGCTCACTTCCTTCCAGCTCTTCAGGTTCAATATGCCATCCGTGATCATCATACAGCGAACGCATCAGCATGGATCCAAATGTAATAATAAGACCGATGGCTGTAACGATATAATTATTAAACAGGAAGCTCATAAAAGCATTGCCGAATTCATCACGGCTAAACATAAAGCCAAGCCCAGCGATAAAAATTCCGATAGACATCGTAAACGGTAAAATCGTTGCCGACGGCATATGAATTGAGCCCACCGGCTCTGCTGGTGTCATGCCTTTATTCCCTGCTACTTTTTCTTTCCAGAAGGCATCAATCCCCCGAATAAGAGGTGTTTGCTTGAAGTTATATTCTGGCGGCGGTGAAGGAATGGTCCATTCCAATGTACGTCCATCCTCCCACGGATCATTGCTTGCATCCGCTGGTTTTCTGGAAGTCAGGAAGATGTTCACCAAGAAAATAATCATACCGACACCCATAAGTCCTGCACCGATGGTACTGACTAGATTCAGGAAATCAAATTGCTGATTAGGTAAATAAGTAAATACGCGGCGCTGCATCCCCATAAGCCCAAGGAAATGCTGTACAAAGAAGGTCAGATGGAATCCGATGATAAACGTCCAGAAGGTCCACTTGCCCAGCTTCTCACTCAGCATCCGTCCGAACATCTTCGGCCACCAGTAGTGCAGACCTGCGAACAGGCCAAGCACCAAGCCACCAACAATAACATAGTGGAAATGCGCTACGACAAAATACGTATCATGGAACTGAAAGTCAGCAGGTGCGGACGCCAGCATCACTCCAGTTACTCCCCCCATAGTGAAGGTAGGAATAAATCCAACAGCGAACAGGTTAGGGGTTGTGAAACGTACTTGCCCGCCCCACATCGTGAACAACCAGTTAAAAATTTTAATCCCGGTAGGAACCGCAATTAACATCGTTGATACGGAGAACAACGCGTTAGCTACAGGTCCAAGTCCAGTTGTGAACATGTGGTGAGCCCAGACCATGAAGCCTAAAAAGGCGATCAAGATGGTTGCAAACACCATGGAGCTATATCCGAACAGTCTTTTACGCGAAAAGGTTGGGATGACCTCGGAAATAATCCCGAAGGCAGGCAGAATGAGAATGTAAACTTCCGGGTGACCAAATATCCAGAAGATATGTTGCCATAGCACTGGACTTCCTCCGGCTCCAACTTCGAAGAAATTGGCTCCGAGAATCCGGTCAAATGTCAACAGTACTAAACCTACTGTTATTGCTGGAAAAGCAAACAAAATAATGGCGGAAGTGATAAATGTGGTCCAGGCGAACATCGGCATCCGCATATAGGTCATTCCCGGCGCACGCATCGTAATGATCGTGGCTAGAAAGTTAATCCCCCCGATGAGGGTCCCTAATCCGGCAATTTGCAAGCCGATCGTATAGAAGTCTACACCGTGTGTAGTGCTGTATGTACTCGTAGATAGTGGGGTGTAGGCGGTCCACCCGGCATCAGGAGCACCACCCATAACCCAGCTAAGATTCAGTAGAATCCCGCCGAACAGGAAGGTCCAGAAACCAAGTGCATTTAGAAAAGGAAAGGCTACGTCACGTGCACCGATCTGTAGCGGAATGACGGCATTCATGAGTGCGAAGATGACTGGCATGACGCCGAGGAAGATCATCGTCGTACCATGCATGGTTATGAGTTCATTAAACGTTTGTGCATCCAAAAAGTTATTCATCGGCTTGATGAGCTGCCAGCGAATCAGAAGCGCTTCAATTCCCCCGATGCCAAAAAACAATCCTCCGGCCCATAGGTACAAAATCGCGATTTTTTTGTGATCGACGGTAGTAAGCCAATCCATAAGTCCTGTATGGCGCTTCACACTGTGGCCGTGCCCCAGAGGCTTGGATGAATTCAAGGTATGCGCTGCTTGAGCCAAAGTTCGTCCCCCCTTTTCGAAAGTTCCGCCCGCCTTTAGGCTAAGGCATTAGTCCAGCTTATAGTTGGCCAGATACTCTGCAATGCCATCAATCTCAGCATCACTCAGGCCCAGATCTTTGGGGTTAGGCATCAGATTGCCTGGTTTTACGGATTGCGGGTCGTGCAGCCAGGTTTTGAGATTCTCTTCAATCGGCGCACCATCTTCCCTCGTGTCGTCGTTGAGCAGAATTCCAGCAATCGACTCCCGAGAACCAATTCCGGTCAAGTTCGGCGCATTATTAATCCCTTGATCGCCTACAGCGTGGCAAGTCAGACATGCCGCTTTGAACTTCTCAGCTAAAGCAGGATCCTCCGGCAGCACAGCGACAGGCGCTTTCATCGAATCAATCCACTTCTGAAATTCCTGTTCACTAACTGATTTCACCTTAAATTCCATCAATCCATGAGAAGGCCCACATAGCTCCGCACATTTCCCACGGTAAACGCCTTCATTAGGCGCACTAAAGCTAAAGCGGTTAATCGTTCCAGCTGGGTTGGTATCGATTTTACCGGAAAGAGAAGGGACCCAGAAGGAGTGCAGCACATCTTTAGTTTCCAGTTCAAAGGCGATATCTTTGCCCACCGGAATAATCAGATCCTGTGCTGTAGTTACCTTATAATCGGTATACTCAAACTCCCACCAGTATTGGTGGCCGGTTACTTTAACCTTGATCGCATTCTTGTCATTGGAATGATCATCTCCAGCGGCAAACACTGCTTTCACCGTTGGCACGGCCAGTACTACAACAAGGATAAGCGGAATAACTGTCCAGAGAATCTCAAGTTTAATGCTGCCCTCAACCTGCTCAGGGATTTCATTCTGACCCGGTCTTCTGCGGAAGCGGATCAGTACATAAGCTGCAATCGTAAAGACAATCAGCAGCACCACGATCATAATGCTGATCGACAGCTCCATTAATCCGTAAGATCTGTCTGCTGCAGGTCCCTGTGGTCTGAGTACTGACAAGTCCTCACGACCGCACCCGGCAAGAAAGAGTCCAAACATAGCGGTCATGGGAAGGAGTCGCTTTACAGCCTGCCACGTTTTCATCATTGATCTACCCCGCTTTTCCCGATTTCGTAGATTCCTGTTTTTTTCTGTCAATTATAACAATCACTATTAATATAAGTTTAAGGGAAAGTTTTGTCAATCGTTCACAACTAGTTCACATTGTAATTTTCGACACAATAAACCCTTGTCCCATCTGGATTTGATGGCATTTTATGAAAACGCAAACAAATAAAAAATAATAAAGAAAGCGCATACACTTTAAAATGTGTCTATTAATTCATTTGACTATTCTATGAGGAAGACTTTTCCTTATTCGTAAATGGGCATACAAAAAAAACCGATTCCAGCAACAAAAGTTGCTCGGGCACGGTTTATAAGAATCCTCGTGGATGTTATTACTCAAAATGATGTCTAAAGTTAAGCAAGTGACAAACGTATCTGTTAGCTAGGAGACGGATGAATTCATCCGTACCAACTCGTGTTCCACGACCATGGTCAGTTCCTCTTCATAGCCTCCTGTAATCCGATACTTTCGGACGTACTCCTTTACGAATTTCTTGGGATCTTTGGGCCGGAAAATGCGTGTCATTTCCCGTAGACTTTCCTTGACTTCGTTATGACCTTTACTTGCCATGATCAGTTCCCTCCCAAAACATTGAAAATGAATGCTCCGTTGTAGAGAATGCATGATGAAAAGTACGCCGTAACCTCGAATGCAAGTGAAGTATCCATTACACATACGTGGCTTGCACTATCCGTCAAAACGTGGAATCTAAAGCTATGTCTAGCCTTTGAAACACCGCCTTGCCGGTGAAGCAGGTTCGTCGTGATTTGGGCTGAGAGTAAGGACGCCTGATGAACGATAGCTCCTTGACACTTTTATTACCCGAAGAGCCACTTACTGAATCACTCCTTTCGGGCCTTATCGTTATATTGTATCATATTCCGGATTAACTTCCACCTTTCCTTGTAAAATGTACTATTTGGAAAATATTATTTTTTTACAACTCTCTTCGTAAGTCATATGTCTCCAAACTGGTTAAAATACAATAACCAATACAGCAAGTGAAACTGCATTTATCAACAAATGAGAAGGAGATCGTTATGGCCCAGCCTGTAATTCCCGTAATGACTACCGCAACGCCAGAGGACACAGCTACACGCCGGGAGGGTCTTGAACAAGCCCATCAAGTTATCCTAAAAGAATATCCCAAGATGCATAGCATGCTTATTGTGCGTCATGGAAAACTTATCTTCGAACGTTATTTTAACGACCATCATGCTGGAGCATTAAATGATCTCCGTTCTGCCACCAAAAGTTTTGTCAGCGTCCTTACGGGAATCGCTATCGGCCGTGGAGAGATGCCTGATCTCCATATTTCTGTGTCCGAGGTTCTTCGCAAGCATATTCCATACCTTCACTCCCCACATCTCTCAAAGATCACACTCCGTCATCTTCTTACCATGACTTCCGGTTTTAGCTGGATCACAGGGAAGAAGCTTGGTGAACCGCTCGTTCGGAACCTCCATCGCAGCCGCCGCTGGGGTTCCTTTGGCCTTAGCTTGAACATTATTCCAGAACAAATCGGCCAGTTCCAATATCGAAGCATCGACTCACATCTAATCTCGATGATGATTAGTGAATCTACAGGTCTTGATGCATTTTCCTATGCAGCACAGCATTTATTCACTCCACTCCGAATGGCTAATACCGCTTGGTTACCTAGCCCCGAAGGACATAGCATGGGTCATATCGGTTTGCACCTAACGTCTCGGGATATGGCTAAATTCGGAATTTGCCTGCTGAATAATGGAGTGTTTGCAGAGCAGCAAATCATCCCAGAACATTGGTTGCAGGATGCACTTACCACTCAAACTAAGGGATATCCAGCGTTTGGTGATTACGGATATCAGTTTTGGATCGGTACGATGAGCGGGCAGCCCTACAAGCTCGCCCACGGGCATGGCGGGCAGCAGATTCTGCTCTTCCCCAATCTGGATGCTGTAGTGGTCTTTACAGCAGAGAGCAAGACAAACAACTGGAAGAACCCACGCAAGCTGCTTGAAAAGTATGTTCTCCCTTCAATGAGCTAAACATACTTTTTCCTGACAAGTCATAGGCTTGTAAGGAAGAAGGATTCGAACAATCAAGCCCCTTCTTCTCCAAGCAGAAGGAGAGTGAGCCTATTGTCCCCTTTTAAATCATCTACCGGATTGCCCGATAATATAGCGGGCGCGTTGTGTTACTTTTTCCCTTTTCTCGGCGGCGTCGTCTTTCTCGCATTGGAGAAACGCAGCCGCTTTGTGCTGTTCCATTCGCTGCAATCACTGATTACCTTCGGAGTGCTGATGATCCTCCACGTTCTAACCGGATTGGTCCCTTTCCTCGGTCCCTTGATGAGTGCACTCGTCTCTCTCTGCAGCTTTGGAGTGTGGCTGCTAATGATCTACCATGCCTTAAGTGGCAGGTGGTACAAACTCCCTTGGGCAGGTGATATCGCAGAAAGTCAGATTCGCCATCTGTAATCCCCCCCCAAAAAGCAGTCCCTCTGATCGCTGAAAAGTATTCCCTTTTGCCCATCCACTCCTTACAATGTAGAAAGGGCATCAATGGAATTCTACAGGCTGGAGGAAATTATATGTATCTATTTATCATAAACCCACGTTCCGGCGGGGGAGCAGGCGGCCGGACCTGGCATACTGTAGAGGCGCTCATGAAGGAGCGTTCGCTGCCTTTCATGTCCTTGTTTACGCACAGCGTAGAGGGTGCAGAAGCCCTTGTTTTAAATACACTAAAGCATCGCGAGGATTGGAAAGCTGTGATTGTAATCGGTGGTGACGGCACGCTCCATAGCATTTTGGGTGCACTTTGCGGTAAAGATATCCCCATGGGCGTAATTCCTGCCGGCTCCGGCAACGACACCGCCCGGGGGTTCGGCATCCCGCTTTCGATAGAAGCCGCGCTGGAGGCCGCCCTTAGTGAGCGGTATATCGAAGCAGACCTGCTTTCAGGAGCAAACGGACTGACCGTAACAGCCGTTGCCAACGGCTTTGATGCTCAGGTGGCCGAGAATGTGAATGCCAGCCGTTACAAACGGCTGTGCAATGCCATTGGAGCAGGCCAGCTGGCGTATATCATCGGCATATTGCATACGCTGATGACGTTCAAGCCCTGCCGGGTAAGCGTAGTCTGCGACGGCACGGAGCATGCCTTCGAGAAGGCATGGCTGGTCTCGATCTGCAACCTGCCCAGCTACGGCGGCGGGCTTTTGATCTGCCCGCAGGCAAAGGCCGATGACGGCCAGCTCGACGTCTGCGTCGTGCACGGGTGCAGCCGCGGGCAGCTGCTGCGGCTGTTCCCTACGGTACTGAAGGGCAAGCATGTGGCGTTGCCCTTCGTGTCTATGCTGCGCGGACGTAGCGTAGCCGTAGGCTTTGCCGAGGCCCGGCCTGCGATCGGCGACGGCGAGAGCCTCGGCAAAGGGCCGCTGGCCGTTCGCTGCGAGCCGGGGGCGCTGCGGGTGCTCTCGCCGCTGGCGGCGGACAGCGTACAGCTGCCCGTCGACACTGCAGCGGCATGCGGCAGCAACGGGTAACCTGACCCGTGCATACCATACACACAAAAAACAGCAAGCGACTGGTTCATTACCAGTTCGCTTGCTGTTTTGTATATCCTATAGCTTTTGTTTGAGCATTCATTCCTAAAGCCTCAAACAAGAGGCTCTTCCTCGTCTTCCACGAAAGTGACTCTTCCGTCCTCCAGTGAAGCAATACGCACAAGTGATTCTACGCGATATCCCGCTTCCTGCAGCAGCCGATTCCCTGGCTGGAACGCTTTTTCGATCACAATGCCAATTCCAACCACACTTCCGCCCGCCTGCTCAACAATACGGGCAAGTCCGAAGGCGGCTTCACCATTCGCCAAGAAATCATCAACAATCAGCACCCGTTCTCCGGGAGCAATGAATTTCTTCGAAACGGTAATTTCATTCGTTTCTTTCTTCGTGAAGGAGTATACCTTCTCCACGTAAATGTCTTCTGTCAGCGTCAGCGATTTCTGCTTACGGGCAAAAATCAACGGAACCTCCAGCTCTAATGCTGTCATAATCCCCGGAGCGATTCCCGAGGATTCTATAGTCAGCACCTTCGTAATTTCTTCGCCAGCGAACCGGCGGATAAACTCACGGCCAACCTCGCGCATCAGGAAGGGGTCCATCTGATGATTCAGAAAAGAATCCACCTTGAGCACTCCTTGCCCGAGTACAATACCTTCTTTCAATACCTTTTGTCTCAACAGCTCCATAGTGCTCCTCCTTCTCCCATCATTAAATCCATTCTCCCCACATTACAGGCCTGTCGGCTTCTGAGGCAATAAATTTCCAACGATCGATTTTAAATTATGATCATCCTTGCTCTTTTCCTGACCGTTATCATAACCCGTAATTCGAATCTCCAAGAAATCTCCCGGATTTACCGGTTTAAAAATCAATTTCTCGCGGTCTTCCAGTCTCACGTTAAAATTCATATCCTTAAACATTTCGACCAGTTCTGCTTCTCCAGGAGATGCTCCCTTATCCAGAAACAATAGTCCACGCAATTTCTTAGGACCATCATTGTGCACCACTTCAAAATGAACGATACATTCCATGCTTCTCACCTCCCTATGATAATAACTACTGCGCCTGTTCTTCCCCATCATCGCCTTGATCATACATAACATATTTGCTATGAATTTTGCTGTAACGTTCTCCATAACGCTCTACTAATTCTGCGCCCATATCCTGCTCCAGCTCGAATAAGACCATTTCCTGTGTAAAATGATTCAACAGCAGCTCCACTAACACCGGGTGCTCTGTTACCACTGCTTGTGCGGATCCATCATCATAACGCATCCCCAGCATACACCAGCTCCGGTCGATCACAAATGAGAACTTCCGTCCATCCGCCCGCTGCGAATCTTTTCCGAATGACGGCCATACCGGGTAAGAGGCAGCAGCAGCATTGCCACCGTCAAAAGCCCATAAAAGCCTAACGCCACGCAGTTCGGCCTGTTCAAGTTCGCTCCGCAGAAGCGACGCTTCCTCGCGCCACATATCCACTACAATCTCCTGCTCTGCCATGTTAAGCTGGCGAATCAGCGCCCCCATTACATTGCGGTCGCCCTCTACATTATAAAAAGAAGGACTAACAGGCCCCCCGCGAGGCATCTCACTTTCCATATAAGCCAGCGAAGCTTGAACTCTTCCCGAGATCATCGTCGCCAGCTCCTCTGGATTGAGAACACTATACCGCGCAGGCTCTCCTTCACCACATCGTACATATCCCTGCTGTGTTAGGCGCTGAAGCGCCGCATACACATTTGATCTTGAAACTCCGAGCTGTTTGGCAACCTCATAGCCAGAAGCCTGACCTTTAGTCGCAAGCTCGACCATGATTTTGGACTCCATCTCCGTGAAGCCCAGATTGCGCAGATGCAGCAGCAGCTGTTCCATCTTGTTGTCCCCCTAAGCCCTAAGCTGACTGATATCTGTACTATATTTGCTCCGATCCACAACGCGGGCACCATAAGGAGCCCTTTGGCAATTCATTCCGACAGATTTGACACTTAATCATATCACGTACACCACTGTCCTGGGTGACTGCGGACTCCTCCTGATGTTCATTCGCATTCCAATCGCGGATGCGACGATCCAGCTCAAGCTGTCTTTGTCTTTCCCGTTCCAGCTGATCAGCATGTCTGCGATCCCGTTCAATGTCATGTTCGTTCGCCGCATATTCCTCCAATGGCAGCTCATCATCCTCTGAAGGCAGGATCTCAGAATACACCATACTTTGCGGATGGAGCTTCATTGCAATCTCCTTCTCTTCATCCGTTAGCTCATCTGCACCATAGTATTGATCCTCATCCTCTTCGTCCTCATCCACAGTTTTGACGAATACGGGCGGTGAAGGAATCTTTCTTGAAGTGGTTAGCTCCTCCAGCTTACTTCCACACTTTGGACAAAAGTTTGCATCGAGCGCCACAACATTGCCGCAAGAACATAACCGTTCATTTTTCAGTTCAGCAATCCTTGCGCGTTGGACTTCGATTTTTTCCTGAAGTTTGGAACAGGTCCGTGCCAGCTCTACCATTTTGCCTTCAGCTACCGACATATCCTTAGTGCGATACCCTTCATAAAAAAGCCTGCCCATTTTCGTGAATTCCACTTCCATCTCACGTTCAATATCGGAAATAAGCCCGTTCAGCTTGCCAATCTCAACAGAGCTTTGTGCTTTTTCAGTAACCCGGCTCGCACTATCTTTGATTCGTTTCATAAAACTCATTACAGTTCCTCCCTCTCCAGCGATACGTGATTCTATCATACCAAATGTATCGAACAGATTCATTAATGTGCTTTAATACGCGATTTAGCGGAGAATGTTCCTATAAATTCTTATTTTCACTGATTTCAGACGTTATTTTGCGTCAGGGGTTCTACATCGGTTAAAATAGAATTAATCACAAATAACGAAATTGGGAGAGTTTCAGTGGAAGAACATGACAGCACACAGCTTACGCTAAAACAGATGCAGGTACACGTTAAGGATCTGCAACATTGGCAGGATAACGAGGATTTCACAAATCTTATCAATGAGTTTAAGTCTCTGCCAGCACTCTATCGCCATGCACTAAATGATCTTGAGAATAAAATCGATGTGATCAAAACGGAATGGCAGGTCCGTGACGGCTTCAGTCCCATCGAACATGTTAAATGCCGAATTAAAGAACCCAAGAGCATCCTGCAAAAGATGGAGCGCAAAGGTTTCGAGTTCAACTTGGAAAATATGGAGCAGCACATTCACGATATTGCAGGTATGCGGATTGTATGTGCTTTTGTTAAAGATATTTACCGTCTGGTTGATCACCTCAGCACACGCGAAGACATTCGCGTATTGGAGATCAAAGATTATATAGCCCATCCCAAGCCGAATGGGTATCAAAGCCTGCATCTTATCGTCGCAATTCCGCTCGTCCTGCTGGAAGGAACACGCTGGGTCAAAGCAGAAATACAGCTGCGAACCCTAGCCATGGACTTCTGGGCAAGTATGGAACATATTCTGTATTATAAATTCGATAAACAGCTCCCTTCGCATGTTGCTGAGGAATTGAAGGATGCCGCACGCGCCGCCGATGAACTGGATCAAAAAATGCTGCGCCTGCGCCGTGAGATTCTGGAACTTGCAGAAGGGGAATCCCCTGCCGGCGGGCAGGTTTAAGCTTTCATATTTCTACATTTCTCAAAAAATAAGGGGATGTCTCATAAGCCATGACAATGGCTGCTGGGACACCCCCTTCTTTTTAATCGATTAGGCCGTTTGATCGATACCCTTCGCCGCCGAAGCAAGGGGTTATCAGACACAGCCGATCTTATTCACAGAATAATCCTCCATTTTGCATACTAACGGACCCCAAAGTCACTAACGGCATAAAAAACACCGGATCTGCGCCCTACTATATGAAATAGCTGCACTGGAGTCCGAAAACATGCTGGATAGGCGGTAAATGTGTGAATAACGCCCCCTGGGTCCCTAAGTCTCAACGGCTAATCATTACATCCGGCATTCCGCTGTATTCAGCCTCAAGGCTTGCCAACCAAAGGCTTCCATGTAACGCCACCATCTGTAGTGGTCTGTAGAAATTCAGGACCCGCCAGCCAACCGTTTTTCGGCGTAACAAACTGAATATTCTCTGCCTTCGTGAATAGCTGCGAAGTAGCAATTATCCTCCAGCTTACACCCCCGTTGACAGTCGCCACCAGTTTACCACCCTCCTGCAAGGCCCAACCTTCCCGAGCGTTCAGCCATGTTGTTCTCACCGCCTCAGTACCGAGTAATTGAGGGCCCGGCTTCCATGTCCTACCTCCGTTATCACTTATGTAAAACACCATACTTCGAATCCCATCGTCAACAATCTCCAGCGGCAGGATGCCTTTCATATTGTCTTTGCCTGAGAATTTAGGTGGATAACTATTACTGTAAGTAAATGCTGCCATAGCAGCCGGCTTCTTTAATTGTTCCGGCTTCCAGCTCTTCCCGCCATCCGAAGTTCTGAACGTTAAAATGTATTCTTGCCCATGGTTGCTGGAGGTGATCCAGCCATTCCGGGAATCCTGAAAGGTCATCCCTGTTGGATAGGCTTTAATACTCCCCGTTAGATTTCCGATTCGCTTCCAGCTGTTCCCGCCATCTGTCGTGCGATACAAGGATTTCTCCATCATCCCGAGACCAGGTTCTGAATCCAGCAGCACATACCCGTTATTCACATCGATAAAATGAATAAATCCGCCACTGTATCCTTGCTCCCAATCCTCCGTGACGGGAAGTTTTGTCTCCTTCCAGGTCTGGCCCTGATCAGAGGTATGATAGATCAGGACAGATTGACCCATACCATGACTACTTATAATCCAGCCATTTGTGGCATTCAGGAAAAAGCTTGCTGCGGCAAAGATGCCTGTTTCTTGTGGAATAGGAACGATATTGCTGTCCGGATGGTACCAACTACTCCCTCCATCGTTCGTAGTCCATAATCCAGTCTCGTCTATTCCCCACCCATGCTTTATGTCATTCATGCTAAATTTAGCAGGATACCCCTGCAAAGAATTCATATCCGTCTTCAGCTCAGCGGTATTTGTCCCAATACTCGAATCTAAACCAAACTTATCGTTTACCATGCAGGATTGCAGAAATAACCCGGCAATGATTATCGGGGCAAAAACGGCATATAGTCTCAAATGAAATCCTCCTTTTTCCATTTCCTTCTATTCTATAATCATAGACAGAGTTTAATAGTAAAAGGTTACAGAAGCTTTACACAAAGAAGCCGCCTCCTCAGATAGGATGCGGCTTCTCTACACTCCACTGCTGTTTAATTACGCCTTACTTGCTCGACGGGCAGCAGCTTCTGCTACTCGATTCATAATCAAAGTTAGGCCTTCTAGCGCCTTAGGTGTCTGAGGCAGCAAAGCTCCCCAGTCTTCCGTTACCGCTGCTACTACCGGCGATGAAGGAAATGGCCTAGCCGTAATCTCATGGAACTGCGGTCCCGGCTGGTGAAGCGAACCTTCAGCAGCCGCTTCTGCAAGCCATTCTCCAGAGGAAATTGCGGGGCCCTTGCGCTCTAGCCGTGCTAATTCCGTTGCAAGCTCACTAACGGGGGCTGCCTCTGTCTCAGAATCATCGGCGGCTATATCACTTTCAGCCCAAAGGGCAAATATTCCATCCAGGAGTTCTCCCTTAGTAAATCCTCTCAGAGAAAGCGCCAGCAGCGGTTCTTCAGCTAGTCGTTCTTTTATAAGCTGCAGAGTCTCCGCCTGATCCTCTAACCCTTCACCCTCAAAGAGGGCCTGCTCCAGCTCTGTATCTGTAGGCAGAAGATCCAGTTCCGCCAGCCCACCCGTTAATCTCCCCTGCAACAATGCAAATACCTCATCCGGACTTAGCGCCAGACGCCGCAATATTTCTTTTCTACGGGCAGCATGCCAGACTGGAACCTTCAGAGAGAGAGGTCGCTCCGGTCTTTGTCCCTGAGGAACAGCAGAAGTACCGACATTCCATTCACCCTTTGCCCGCGACCCTCCCGTCACTCTCCCGGGCGAAGTCGTCCATGCTGCTTTTACTAATCCAGGCACAACTTCCAGCCGCATCTCTAACAGTTCACTCATTGTTTGATCCCTCCGTATTGCTCATGTCTTTCCTTACATCCAATCCTGATCCTGCAGTTCAATAAGCTCCTTCAGTTCATGATTAGACATCTCGGTCAACCATGTTTCACCAGAACCAACAACCTGCTCCGAAAGGCTTTTCTTCCGCTCAATTAATTCGTCAATACGTTCCTCCAGTGTTCCTTGGCAAATCAGCTTATGAACTTGAACATTCTTATCCTGTCCAATTCGGAAAGCCCGGTCTGTCGCCTGATTCTCCACTGCCGGATTCCACCAGCGATCGTAATGAATAACATGATTGGCCCGGGTTAAGTTCAAACCTACTCCACCCGCTTTAAGAGATAACACGAAGAAGGATGGACCCTTGCCCTCTTGAAAATCATGCACCATCTCGTCACGCTCTCGTTTTGGAATCCCTCCGTGAAGGAACAATGGCGATGTACCATAACGCTTAGTAAGCTTGCTCACCAGCAGCTCGCCCATCGCTACGTATTGCGTAAAGATCAACACAGATTCGCCAACTTCAGCAATACTATCCAATACCTCGAACATAACCTCCATTTTACCGGAATGTTCATTACGCGGACTCCGACCTTCTTCTTTCCGGAATAGCTGAGGATGATCGCAAATCTGCTTCAGCTTCGTCAGAGAGGATAACACCAGTCCACGGCGAGCCATACCACTGCTCTCCCCGATCACGCCGAGCATTTCATCCACAACACCCTGATACAGGGCAGCTTGGGTCTCGGTCAGCGGGCAATAAGACTTCAACTCCAGCTTCTCCGGTAAATCTTTAGAAATATCCGGATCACTCTTCAGACGCCGCAACAGGAAGGGTGATACCAAGCGATGCAGCTCCCGCAGACGCTCCCCACCCTCCCCAGACACATAACGCTGCCGGAAGGAATGATAGGTTCCTAAATAGCCCGGGTTTAAAAAGTGGAAAATAGACCATAACTCGCCAAGTCTGTTCTCTACCGGAGTACCCGTCATAGCTATGCGATGCGGCGCTGATAACTTCATCACACTCTGCGCCTGCTTCGTACGGTGATTTTTAATATATTGAGCTTCATCCAGCACCACTGTTGACCACTGAACATTAGCTAAATCCTCGCTGTCACGCCCTGCCAAGTGATAGGTCGTCAGTACGATATCATGACTGGTTGCCAGTTCTAAGAAGCTATCTCCCCGAACACGGCGTCCACCATGATGTATGTGTACATTAAGCGAAGGAGCAAAGCGCTGCAGCTCCCGCTGCCAGTTGCCAAGAAGCGAAGTTGGGCAGAGAATCAGCACAGGCTCCTGCTTCTCTTCAGGGGGAGCACTTAACGCCCGGTCCAGCAGGCAGGTGATAACCTGCACCGTTTTACCTAGACCCATATCATCGGCGAGACATACCCCAAAACCCAGACCACTGAGCTCGGCCAGCCACTGATAACCCCGCTCTTGATAAGGTCTTAAAGTTCCATGCAGACCTTCAGGTACGGGACGCACCGGAAGATTACGTAATACATCTCCGCGCATAAGCGATGCCAACAGCCCGGATGTCTCCATCCCAGTGACGGACATTCCTTTCCAGAGCCGATCTTCACCATCCTCGGCTTCTAGGCGCATCCAATCCGCGGCAGTCATTTCTCCGTTTTCATGGCGTTTCATATATCTAAGAACCTGGCGGATTTCTTTAGGATCTATCTCGATCCATTCCCCGCGGAAACGTACAAAAGGTACGCCAGCCTCTACTAATGCGTTTAGTTCTTCCTCACTAATCGCACTTTCTCCAAGCGAGGCCTCAATACGGAACGAGATCAGCTCTTCCATACCCAGAGCCGCGGGCGCAGGACTATCGCCCCCGTTCACGCCTGGCTGCATTTTCATCTTCATGCCAATGCGGCGGCGTCCTTCACGGCTCCAGCGCGAAGGCATCTGCACCGTTATTCCCCGATCGCGCAGCTGCTGCACCGTCTCCTTCAAAAAGAAATAAAGACGTTCTGGTTCCAAATCTGCCCCCGTAGGCGCAGGCTTAGCAAGAGCGCGCTGGATATCCGGCGATATCTTCGCAGCCCGGCCCAGCGCTATAAGCAGCTGCTGCTGGATATTGCGATAGCGTTTCCCCCATAACGTAAACTCTCGTTCCTTACTGCTCCAGATCGATTTGGCGGGAAACCAGAATTCCCCTTCTTCCTTATTCTCCGCCCAGAAGGTTAACCGCCAGACTTCATTATTGTCTTCTGGCGGCTCCAGCCGTAGCCCAAGACCCAGCTGCCCGCTCCGCGCTTCCTCTGGCTCTGAATGTGGCACATCGCTGCCAGCGGTCTCGTTCACAGTGACCAAAAGGTCCGTCACCTCTGCTGGAGTTCCTTGCACGGGTATATCTCGGCTTCCAGTGAGAAGGCTATTCCACCACAGTTCAGTTAAAGGAGAATAACCCCGGCGATAATTTGCTTTATAAGGGGTTAACTCACTTTCAATGCCCGCAATTACCTTTTTTATCTCAGCAGTCATTACAGCCTGCATAAAGGAGTAAAGCACATAAGCTCCAGCCTCATCGCGAGAGGATAGATCCCCTGCCTCTGCGATATGCGTTCCTAGTGCAAGAACAGGCATGGATGCTGCCAGCTGCAAAAAGATCTCTTTGTCCTCCTGCTTTCGGAAAGCTGGCGACCAGCAGACTGTCGCCGCCTGTTCTCCGCCGCGGCGACGTGAGCCCACGGGGCGTGGTGGCAAGGCTCCCGGCGTAATCCCGCCTGTACCCATCAGCTCCAGCGCAAAACGTGCCGCTGCTGCCCAGTAACGCAGTTCGCCGCCTGGCTCCACTCCCTGATCTCGGCATAACGTCTCATCCCATGCCAGAAGCAGTTGAAATGCATCGCTAGGAACCAAGGCGAGCCCTTCGAACGTTCGTCCGGGCAATCCGCGCCGGGCTGGCTTCCCCTCTACAGGGGGAGCCGGATATTTCACTTCTGCCAGACGCAGAGCAGCAGTTGCAAAAGGACGCACTCCTCCCTGTAGCTCCATCCGCTTCACTACGCGAGTCCAAGCGTCAACCTTCGGCTCCGAAGTTTCGCCAGAGAAGCAAAATAAAACGTCCCCTAACCATATTGCATACAGATGCTTAGTCATCGGTGATCTCCTGTCTTTTAAGCAAGCAAAAAAAGAACCAGCCCCCCACCATCAGGAAGGGTAACTGCAACCTTTTCCGCGAGAAATAAATTTTGAAGCTATACAAGTAGAAGCCGCCTCTTCCTCTTTTAGAGAGGGGATGCGCTCCTGCGGTAAATATAAGGATAAAGAACTAGGACAAAACTTATATTTTCTTGAATCTTCATCTCTTCATCTTATACGAAAAAGCGCTGATTTAAAAACATTTCTGCATATTTTCTGTAGATTTTTATGAAATAAAGTTGAAGGATATAGAAACACCCAGTAATTTGATTCATTTAAAATACCCCGCACTACTGCCCTGCTATCCAAGAATGTTATGACTCACTAGTCACTTCTTTTCTTTTTATAGTCTTAATTGTGCCAAAAAGGGGTATATTCTAAATAAGCAACACCCTATTAAAAAAGCTAGGGAGTGAATAATTTGAGACGTTATAATCCTTATAAATGGTGGAACCTCGTATTCTTTGTGGGTGTAATTATCGTAAATGTGCTGGCGGTAACCTTGCCTTTGGGCGGAAACAGTACAGGAGAGATCTCTGACAAATATAAGACTTACATGACTCCTGCTGGCTATGCCTTCTCCATTTGGTCGCTGATTTATTTATTGTTAGCCGGTTTCGTTATTTATCAATTCCGCTCCTATACAAGCTCTAGGGATTCTGTACGAGTTATTTCGTTCTGGTTTATCCTGAGCTGTGTTTTTAATATGAGCTGGCTTTTCCTCTGGCAGTATCTATACATCGAGCTTTCATTGATTGCCATGGTGTTAATGTTAATTTCAATCATTGTTATCTATCGCAAATCGCGCCAGATCGCAAATCCTACTTCAGGTGAGAAATGGTTGATCAAGCTACCCTTTAGTATATACCTTGGCTGGATCTCTGTGGCTACTATCGTGAATGTTAGCGTTGTTCTGGAGAAAAATCATTGGGATGGATTTGGACTTAGCGGGATAACCTGGGCTGTGATCATGCTCTGCGTGGGGACACTGCTTGCGGTGTTAGTCAGCTATCCTAACCGAGACAGCATCTATCCTCTGGTCTTCGTATGGGCTTTCATCGCGATTGCCCTGGAACATAGAGAGGCTAATGCAGTCTTTGTGACGGGCACAATAACGGCAGGTCTTCTGCTGCTCTACAGCATTTGGCTATTGCTCACACCCCGCAGAAGATACAGCAGATACTGATTGTCCTTTTGATATTATAAAAAGGCAGGCTCAGAAGGTGATCCTTCTGAGCCTGCCTTTTTTGTAGATTAATTTAGAAGTGCGAAATCATATTTATTTTTTACGCGCTACCGCTTCGATCTCAACAAGGCCATCTTTTGGCAGACGGGCAACCTCAATGGCACTGCGGGCAGGATAAGGTTCTTTAAAGAAGGTGCTGTAAACCTCATTAACTGCTGCAAAATCATTCATATCCTTTAGGAATACAGTGGTCTTCACTACATGATCCAGTGATGCACCAGCCTCCTCAAGAATAGCTTGTACATTGCTAAGTGCTTGACGAGCTTGTTCCTGAACGCCTTCAGCCAAATTCCCTGTCTCTGGATTAAGGCCCAGCTGTCCTGAAGTGTATACCCAACTACCGGTGGTAATGGCTTGACTATAAGGACCAATGGCTCCAGGTGCTTTTGTAGTAGCTACTTGTTTTTTACTCATCTTGTTACCCCTCTCCATTAAACGCTGATCATTTATTGTCCATTGTAAGTCCTGTTCTCACCGTAATGCAAATTTATTAGCAGCCCGAAAAACTTATCGTTTTCCAATCACATGTATTACTTCATTCGTGTAGATATGCAAACCATGCGTGTCAGCAGAGGCAATGTTAACCATAGCTCTCGCCACAGTTACACCAGGAATGGCACGATATTTAGCTGCTTTGCCAACCATTACAAACTCCAGCGCTTTCATCAATCTAGCCGCGACGCGTTCTCCCAGTCTGAATTCCTCACGATGACCCAGCAGCAAGGATGGCCGAAACAAATGCAGCCCTTGAAAACCGATTTTGCTTAACGCTTCCTCTGCTCTACCCTTAGTCCGACTGTAGAAATTGCGCGATTTGGCATCTGCCCCCATGGATGAAACAACCAAAAACTGTTTAACACCGTGATCTCTCGCAATAGTAGCAGCTGCAAGCGGATAATCCAGATCAACACGTTCGAACTTCTCTTGTGAACCTGCCTTCTTGATCGTAGTCCCGAGGCAACAGAAGATGGAATGAACGCCTTCGAACGAATCGCTATACTCCGCCAGGTTCTCCCAATCCACAACGATTTGCTTAAGCTTGGGATGTTCTAAAGCTAATGGAGTCCGTACAAGCACTCTCACCTCACCCCAACCTTCACGATTCAGCAATTCCTCCGTAACCGCTTTCCCTACTAACCCAGTAGCCCCTAATACCAACGCAATCCTTAACATGGAATAGTCCCCTTTACTTCTATTCGTCCTTTAGAATACGACGGCCCAGCAGGAAGGCAAGAGCAATCATAAGCGTTCCCACTACCAACTGCATACCGTATACTTGGGTCCATTGCGGCCAGTGGGCAATTTTTTCATACAACTGTCCCCCGATAAGCGGGCCAAAAAAGGATGATAAACCCGTAAGCGCCGCATAGGTCGCCATATACATAGGCCGTTCTTTTTTCGGCGTGTCCCCAATAATAAAATTAAAGGCCAGCTGGTTGAAACCGCCTACACCTACACCAAAAACAATATGAGCGGCAAACAACACCAACAGCATCGGCAGCACAGACAAGAGTCCCCACATTAAAGAGGACAAGGCAATAATCGGCAACGTAAAGAACAACAGACGTTTATTGCTATATTTTGCATTTAGATTGCCCCAAACGTAGAAACTGGCCATCATAAAAAGAGTCTGGGACACATTAAGCAGTGATAACGTTTCATAATTTATATGAAGTAACTGCAACATGACATACGAGTATAGCGGAACAGTTAGATTCTGCAGCAGCAACCAGGCGGCCAGAAACAAAGTAGACTTCATAAATAAAGTATCTTTAAGCGGTTTCTTAAACATCGGCAAAAATTTATGTTCTTCCGATTTCTCGAAAGGCACGTCGGGATAAAAAAAGAATACAACGACGTTAGAGATCGCGAAGATCCACACAACAATATAAAGAATCAGAAAGCCATGGCTCCCGGGATAACGATCCAAAACGATACCCCCACCATACATTACCAGACTACCGAGTGCATTCAGGAACGTATTACGAATCCCAAAATAACGTCCGCGCACACGTGCTGGAACAAGATCGCTGATCACAGAGCTCCACAGCACACCACCCGCCGTATTGGCAATAAATGCAGTAGTATATAAGGCTATAAAAGCCATGACCCAATACTCTTTAGGAAAAATAAACGGAATTAGCCCCGTAGAACTCCAAAGTATCCTATGCAGGCCGATAAAAGTAACCATAGCCCATTTGCGGCTTGGCAGCTTCTGAATCAAAAAAGCTACCCCGATCTGCATCACATTAACCAAGGTGGTAAGCGCTAGCACAAATCCAATTTGACTTGAAGTGGCTCCTAAATATAGTAGGAATCCTGTTAGAAACTGCCCTTGCAGCAGTACCTGGAAAATGGTCGATGGCACACCTTCCCAGGTAGCAATGCGCAAATTTCTGCGATGTACTGAGGTTTTACGGACACGCTTTG
Organism: Paenibacillus sp. FSL L8-0333; assembly: GCF_037965665.1. Taxonomy (NCBI): domain Bacteria; kingdom Bacillati; phylum Bacillota; class Bacilli; order Caryophanales; family Paenibacillaceae; genus Paenibacillus; species Paenibacillus sp. FSL L8-0333. Next base: position 571,965 of record NZ_CP150186.1, on the reverse strand, counting down.
AACTAGTAACTGTGTGCTTAGTTTCCATGTTGTTCATAGAGAGGGGTAACACTCCTTTGATGCGGCATTTGCTTCATTCTACTCCGCATCAATCTACTGTCAATACGCCAAATTAACAAATAATATTGGAGCTTACTCTTCTATGATTTCGAGGGGTAAATAAAGCGAAAAACGGCTCCCTTTACCTTCCTCACTTTCTAAAGTAATGAAACCTCCGAGCAGTCTGGCCAAATCATTACTAATAGAAAGCCCTAATCCTGTTCCGCCATATTTTCGACTAATTGTTCGATCCGCCTGTTGGAAGGCTTCAAAGATCATGGCATGCTTCTCTGGTGCAATACCAATACCGCTATCTTCTACCTCAAATACAATCCAATGCTTCACAATAGCTCTTTCCCCACGTTCCTCTTGACGAATACGGAGTGCGACATGGCCAGACTTTGTAAATTTAAAAGCATTAGAAAGCAAATTGCGCAGGATTTGCTGAATCCGCTGCGGGTCGGAATGAATCATTTGTGGAACATTTTTTTCCATATCAATATTAAATTCCAGTTCTTTTTGTTTCGCTGTCACAGCGAACTGCATAGCCAGAATCTCTGGAATCTCACTAACACTTAAATCTTCATTAATAATATCTAATCGACCTGCTTCCACTTTGGACAGATCTAATATATCGCCAATAATCATCAATAATTCTTCACCAGAACGGCGGATAATAGCTGCATACTCCCTCATTTCTGCTTCCGTAAGAGAATTATCATTGTCTTCAATTAATTGCGATAAATTAATAATGCTATTCAGTGGCGTTCTAAGCTCATGAGACATATTTGCCAGAAATTCCGATTTAAATTGCGAAGCCATCATTAACTGATCGGCACGCTCTTCAAGCTCGATCTTATTCTTATGCAGCTCCTCCGTCTGGGCAGACAGCTGTTCATTAGCACGCTCAATCTGTCCATTCCGCAAGAGACCCAATTGAAAGTCACGGATAATTAAGGAGAATAGAACACTTAGAATCAATCCGGCAGGGAAAGTAATCGGCATAATCTCTTTTATGTACTCTGGGGCGGGGATCACACCAAACACCATAATGTTGATTGCGTTCATTACATTTATGACTAGAATCACGATCAAACCTTTGTTCACCATACATAAGTTAGATCGTCTGACCCAGTAGCTAAGCGCAGCACAAACAAATCCTAGAATGGACAGATTAATGGTTCCGGCCATCGCCGCCTCATTTACTCCAAAAGTTAACCGTGTAAGACCTGTTCCTATACCGATCAAAACAAGAATGAAAGGATGCGGATAAGCCAGCGTTGATATAATAAGTGGCACAAAACGTAAATCAAAAATCACATGCTCACCCAGCCTATATCCAAAAAGAGTACTAATCCACCCGGCAAAAATGGCCAGTAATACCCAGCTTACCTTTTTTATTCCTACACTTGCATTTGAAATGGTGTTTTTATATATAAGATTAGCCAAATAGGCTACAGCTATTAGCATTGCGGTGTTTCCAAAAAATATTTTAAGATAACCCATAGATTCACTCCCACCTCGGCAAAATAAAATACAACTTTCATCTCATAATACTACCATACTAAAGCCCCATTCGATAACTAACGCCCATGGACGCAGAAGAAGAGCGCAAATCAGATGCGATTTGCGCTCTTCTTCTGGAATTTTATATTAACGTCATTAGTAATGAATTAATCGCGGTAGGAACGTCCCCAGGTTTGGTACTCTTTCTCCGCGTCTTCTTTCGTATGTCCATAACGTTCTTGTAGTTTACCTACTAATTTATCCTTTTCACCGTCAATTACGTCAAGATCATCATCTGTAAGCTTGCCCCATTGCTTCTTGGCCTCGCCTTTGAGCTGTTTCCATTTTCCTTTAAATACATTGTTGTCCATTATAAGCTCATCTCCTTAGCTGAATTAATTAGGGTAGGATTGTTATCCCGTGTTACCTTTACTTACCCTTCCCCATTCGCTATGAATCTTTCCACATTTCAAGACATTCGCAAATTAAGTCGTATTCTGTCACATATATTTTTAAATATATGTATTCAAATCTTTTAAAATTTGATATAATCCAGATATAAATTAAATATTTAATTTTTTAAGTGATTTATTTCACAATGGTTTTCCTAGTCCATGTGCTAGAATGCCATCGGAGATAAAACAACATCATTAAATTTTTTCCTAATGTATGCCGATATAAGTCAAGATACTGTTACAAATGGGTAATAACGCATGAGATTAAAGTGACAAATATCATTTATAAAGTGATTTTTATCACTTCGCTCGACTATTAAAATGTTTTACATTTTAATATATATATTTTAAACTATATTTTTGGAGGTCATTTGAAATGAAAAAAGCTTCTGTTATCTTGTCGAGCGCACTTATCCTTGGATTGCTCGCAGGTTGTGGTAACAACACAGACAACGCCGCAGCCCCTACTAACGCACCAGCTGAAACAACTGCTCCTGCAACAAATTCCGGTAACGCTGGAACTGAAGCTGGACAGTACAAAGACGGAGTTTACTACGGTACTGCTGACGTTGATGCTAAAACTGGCTGGCAATATTTCGCACTCTTAACTGTAGAAGGTGGAAAGATCACTAAAGCTGACTGGGATGCCTTTAACGTTAACACTGCAGGCGACCTGAAGAAAAAAGTTTCCGAAGATGGTAAATATGGCATGAAAGCTGGCGGTGCTTCTTCTGAATGGCACGAGCAAGCAGCTAAAGCTGAAGAATTCCTGATCGAAAAACAAGATCCAGCAGCTATAACTTTTGATGCTGAAGGGAAAACTGATGCCATCTCTGGTGTATCCGTACACGTATCTGACTTTGTAAAAGCTGCTCAAGCTGCTCTTGCTGCTGGTCCAGTAGAAGCTGGTCAATATAAAGACGGAGGCTACCATGCTGAAGGCGAAATGGACGCTGAATCCGGTTGGAAATCCACTGTTGACCTGACTGTTGCTAACGGTAATGTTGTAGCTGTTAAATTCAGTGGTTTGAATGCTGCTGGCGATGACAAGAAGCAATTCTCCGTTGATGGTAAATATGGTATGAAAGCTGGCGGCGCTTCTGCTGAATGGCATGAAGAAATCGCTTTGGCTGAAAAATACTTCCTTGAAAACAAAGGTGTTGCTCCAACGCTTGATGCTGAAGGCAAAACTGATGCAATTTCCGGCGTGAGTATTCATGTTGGTGAATATTTTACACTTGCAGAAAAAGCACTCGAAGGCGCGAAATAATTTCGCAGGACCTTCTGCAGCTAATCAGACGAATGAGGTGAATTTCTCTTGAAGAAGATAGTCATTTTGGGCGGCGGCTACGGCGGCGTACTCACGGCTAAAAAACTGGCAAAGAAATTTAAGAAAAACAAAGATGTTGAAATTACACTGATCGACCGGAATCCATATCACACTCTATTGACTGAGCTGCATGAGGTTGCCGCGAACCGTGCTCCAGAGGATTCAATCAAGATCGATCTTAAGAAGATTTTTGCGGGCCTTAAAGTAGATGTTGTTCTTGATGAGATCAGCAATATCGATTTCAAAAGCAGAAAACTTAAATCCGATAAAGCTACCTACGCTTACGATTACCTTGTAATCGGCACAGGTAGCAAACCAACCTTCTTCGGCATTCCAGGCGCAGAAGAAAACACCTTCTCCTTCTGGTCTTACGATGATGCGGTAGCATTGAAACGTCAAATCCGCGATATGTATACCAAAGCGGCTATGGAGAAAAATCCAGCTGTACGTCGTGCTATGCTAACCTTCGTTATTATCGGTGCCGGCTTTACTGGTGTCGAGCTAGTTGGTGAAATGGCTGAACAACGCGAGGAATTATGCAAGGAGTTCTTTATCGACCCATCCGAAGTAAGACTGATTGTGGCTGATATGGCTCCGAAGATTCTGCCTATCCTTCCAGATAAGCTGATTCAAAAAGCTGAAGCTCGCCTTCGTAAGCTGAACGTAGAAATCGTGACTGGCGCTAAAATCACCGAAGTAGGCAATGGTAGTGTTGCACTTGGTGAGAAAAACGTTGTCGATTCCCAAACAATTGTTTGGACTGCTGGTGTTGAAGGCTCCGAAATCGTTGGTGGACTTGAAGTACAACAACAAGGCCGCAAACGGATTGTTACGAATGAGAACCTGGAAAGTGTAGATCATAAGAACGTTTACGTAGTAGGGGACAACATTTTCTACATTCCTGAAGGTGAAACTCGTCCTGTACCACAAATGGTTGAGAACGCTGAACAAGCAGCTCCGATTGTTGCTGGCAACATTGCCGCTGACATTCAGAACACTGCTAAAAAAGCTTACAAACCAGGTTTCCACGGTACAATGGTCTCCATTGGTAGCCGCTACGGTGTAGCAAATGTTGGTCTGCCAGGTAAGTTCTTTATGCTTACTGGATTCATGGCAATGCTATCCAAACACTTTATTAATATGTTCTACCTGTCTCAGGTTGTCGGATTCAATAAAGTATGGACATATATGATGCATGAGTTCTTCCATGTTGAGAACCGCAAGAGCTTCTTGGGTGGTCACTTCTCCAAACGTTCACCTAATTTCTGGCTCGTACCACTTCGTGTTCTACTTGGTGGTATGTGGTTATACGAAGGTATTGAGAAGATCCAAAAGATTTGGAAAGATCCAGATAAGATTTTCTTGATTCCAGCTGCTCCTTTTGCAACGGATGCTTCATCAGCAGCCAGTGTTGCAGTAGATGCAGTTAAAGACACCGTAGATGCACAATCTGCAGCTTCAGCAGTATCCACTGCAAAAGAAGCTGTTGAAGCGTTGCCTGTACCTAACTTCGTATACAACATTACAAACTGGTTCATGGATTTGATGTTCTACAACAACGACGGAAGTTACACTTTCCTCGCGAAATGGTTCCAAATCGGTATGGTATGTGCAGAAATCGTCTTCGGTATTATGCTCATCGTTGGTCTCTTCACTGCACTCGCTTCTATAGCGACTGTCGCCATGTCGGTCATGATTTGGTCAACCAAAATGGCATCGACAGAAATGTTATGGTACGTTGCTGCTGGTATTGCCTGCATCGGCGGATCAGGAAGCACACTTGGTCTAGACTATTATGTACTTCCTTGGCTTAAGAAACAGTGGAAGAGAATTCCGCTCGTCAGACGATGGTATCTATACACCGACTGATAATAAAACCCTGAATTAGTGTAATTTATCATATAGAACATATGTGCAAATTGTATTTTATTAGGGTTAAATATGGATATACTTCAGAGTAATGTGTCCCTAGGACACATTACTCTCCTTATTTACAAGAAGAAAATAACCTTCCTAATCCTAGGAAATGGTGGTTTTTTCTTGAATGAATGGTTTTGTAGGGATGATCGGGTATGGTTTCTTCCGGCAAAACCGACAAGAAGGAGAGAATCTTGTGAACAAACAACTCATAGAAGATACCCTCCGGTTGTTGCATACTGAAATGTCACCTATTGCCGGAATTGAGCTTCAGCCCTCTCCGGCTGCATGTGAACAGTTAATCTCGGTACTGGAACGCCATGATCTGGAATACAGCCGCAAAGTCAATTTGCTGGGTATTTACACTATTCTCACTTTGGCAGCAGAGCGCCATATGGAATGTATCCCACATCATCCCGACCTTACACGCAACATTTTGGATGGAGATTATTTGTATAGCTTTTACCTGCAGTTTGCGGTGAAATGCCGTGAGCTCGACTTAGTTGCTTATCTAGCTCCTTCGATCAAAAAAATGCAGATTAGACGGTCAAATGGAGACTTCGCGGAACATGATCCAGCTACTGGAATCGAAGAGTTCTTGATCCAAGAGTGCAGACAGCGTAATCGCACAAGCAAAGCCATTTGACAGGTGGGATCCATAAATGAAGCTGCATGAGGCCTTAAATATAGACATAAATGAAATCAACCGCGAAATCGTAAACCTTGTGGCGCGTGATAAAGATGTACCTAAGAAATCTCAGCTCGCGCAAAGTGTTCTAGAGCTTATAAATTCCGGTGGTAAACGCCTTCGTCCCCTCATGGTCATTGTTGGCAGTCGGTTTGGCCGTAAGGATACCGGCCGCAGAGCGCTTCAATTAGCTGCTGCTGCTGAATTTATTCATGCCGCCTCATTAATTCATGATGATATCATTGACCGTTCAGAGTTACGGCGGGGCGTACCCGCCTTACATATTAAGACGGGTACATTGTCAGCAGTACATGTTGGTAATTACATGTCCGCTCGGGTCATCGAGCTGCTGAGCAAATATACAGGAGATAAAAACAGATACGTTCATGACTTATCCTCTGTAGCCACCGCTCAGCTGTGCCTGGGTGAATATCAGCAAATGGAACATGCTTTTGATTATGAAATTACAATGGATCAGTATTTGGAGAAATCCTTAAACAAAACCGCTCTTCTTATGGCAACCTGCTTACGGGTTGGTGCTTTGTCCACTGAAAGCACCGAAGAAGTTGCCAATCTCCTTTATAATTTTGGAGAAGCCTTAGGGATGTCCTTTCAGATACAAGATGACTTGCTAGATTTCACACAGTCCGCCGATGTCCTAGGCAAACCTGCCGGTAGCGACCTGCGACATGGTCAGGTCACCCTGCCAGTGCTGTACGCCTTGCAGGACCCTAAGCTCTCGCCTGTGATCCGTGCAATCGGCCCGGATTCTTCCGACGCTGAAGTAGCACATGTGCTCACCCTAATTAACAATAGCGATGCCCTCGCTCGCGCTGAACGGGTCAGCCAGAACTATCTGGATAAAGCTGCAGCTATTGTGCAGCAGCTCTCCTCCTACCCGGCGCATGCTGATCTGGAAACGTTGCTGCAATATTTTGCGGACCGTGATCGCTAAAGCGTACGTTCTAATACAAATAAAAACGGATACCTCCCATTCACTTGGGGGTATCCGTTTTTTTGATTTAAACACATCATTTCATTGATCTTGTCGCAAATTCAAACCGATATTTTTCCGCTTCAACAAGACAAGCTAAACACGCAAACGCAGCGTAGCGCACATGAGCTCGTTTAGTCATTCTACTCCATCGGACGTAATTAGGGAAAACCTCCCTAAAATTAGCTACTAATCGCTCGAAAACTACGATATTAGGGAAAACCTTTCTAATAAAGTCCACTTTAGCATGCTTTTAAGAGTAACCAGCTATATTTCAGGGAGAAATTCCCTAAAACAGAGTTTAAAAATAATAAACGTAATAAGATTAGGGAGGTTTTCCCTAATCTTTGCATTTAGCTTCCCCCTTACAGAGCGGGGAGCGAGTCAACACAAAAAAGGAAAGCTAGCGTAGCCAGCTTTCCGATTCCTTTGCCTACCCCTTTTGGGTAGGCTATTGTCTTTTGTTGTTAGTTTGCGGGCAATGCGCCAATGCTCAGCCAGCCGGCTCACCAAAGCCAGCTCTCTAACTAACATAGAAAAAATCAATCAGCGTACACAATAATATCACTATGCTGATTACCTGATTTAGATTATAAGAAGCCACCTTCATCAGCTTACGATTCGAAGGTTTTATTATCTTATGCTCGGTCATCAGGAGCAATGTAGCGATGCCAATCCCAACCAGATACATCCAGCCGAGATCCTGCCATACGTATAGGAATAATAGCAGCATAATCATAATGAAATGTAGACCTTTGGCGATACGCAGCGCATTCTCTAATCCAAAGAAGCTCGGAATAGACCATAACCCATGCCGCCGGTCAAATTCAATGTCCTGAGTGCCGTAGATAATATCAAATCCGGCAATCCAGAGCATAACTACCGTTCCGATCACAAACGGTGTAAATGCGATATTTCCAGTTACGGCAAACCATGCACCAATCGGCGCGGAAGCAATGACAAAGCCTAAATATAAATGGCTGAGAAAGGTGAAACGTTTTGTATAAGAATAAGTCGATATCAATACGATTGCTACCGGCGATAAGAGCAGGCAGAGCAAGTTCAGCATGCCTGAAGCCACAATAAAGATGGCATAATTGACAATAACAAAGACAACCACTTCTTTTTCTGCCAGTAACCGTTGTGGCAAATGCCGATGTGCCGTACGAGGATTCTGTTCATCAAACGTACGGTCTGCCAGCCGATTGAATGCATTAGCGCCATTACGGGCACCGATCAATGCAATCAGACCCCAGATCATTACATGCCCTGATGGCCAGCCCCCAGCGGCCCACACCATAGAGATAATGGCAAACGGCAGCGAAAAAAGTGTATGAGAGAACATCACCAGTTCACTGAACATTTTCAGCTTTAGGCCTGCAGTTTTAAAAATGTTTAGAATAGCCATTCGTTTTCCTCTTTCTTCGCTACTTGAAATTCATTGTATTAGACATTAAGCTCCGCAAGGACTTCATTCAGGTTGTTAAGCAGCCCGTCGATATCCTCTTCCGTAATAATCATCGGCGGTTGAAAGGCTAGTACGTTGCGTCCTATACCATTTTTGCCGATCAGGTATCCTCTGTCTTTCATCGCTTCCAGCACTTGATCTGTAAGCGCCGCAGAGCCTTCAGCATTCTCACCAGCAAGCTCCGCTCCCAACATAAGCCCAATTCCCCGGACATCCACAATAAGCGAAGGATAACGCTCTTGAAGGGTCTTTAGCCCTGCTTTCAATTGTTCTCCGAGCAGCACTGAGCGTTCAGGAAGCCGTTCATAGCGAATATAATCAAGCACAGCCAGTGCTGTTGCAGCAGATACCGGATTGCCTCCAAAGGTTGAAGCCGACGGACGGTCCAGCGCAAGTGCAATCTCATCCGTTGTCGCAAAAGCCGCAACCGGAATTCCATTCCCCAGTGCCTTAGCCATACTTATAATATCGGGCACTACGTCAAAATGCTCCATAGCGAATATTTTGCCTGTACGACCAAATCCAGTTTGAATTTCATCAGCGATCAGAAGTACGCCGTATCTCTCCAGCAACATTTTGACCTCACTGAAGTAGGTTGGCGTTGGCATAATCATACCCCCATTGCCTTGGATTGGCTCTACGATCATCGCAGCGATAGTATTCCCCTTCTCCTCAAGCACTCGCTCCAGAGATTCCAGGGAGAGTGCAGCGGCTTCCTCCAGAGATAGTTCTGGATGATATGGGCGAGGAATAAACTCAACGTCATGATCCAAGTATTTATCGGTACGCCACATCGGCAGTCCTGTCACACTCATAGTTAGATTGGTACGGCCGTGTAGACCACTCTCCAATGCAATGAACCCCTTACGTCCTGTATACATCCGGGCGAGCAGCAATGCACCTTCATTAGCCTCTGAGCCGCTGTTCACGAAGAAGGTTCGGCGTAGACCGCCTGGCATAACCTCTTCCAGACGTTCAGCCAAATCCACATTTGGCTGAGTTAAATAGATCGTAGACGTATGCTGCAGCTGCTGCAATTGCTCAATCGTACGTCCAGTTATGGCTGGATTGCAGTGCCCACAAGCGACTACAGATACACCTGCGAAGAAATCTGTATATTGTTTGCCATTTTCATCATACACAAACTGCATCGAACCTCGCACAAGCTGAGGCGCATCGCGGTAAAAATGCTGTGTACACGGATAGAAATATTGCTTACGCTTCGCCACTACGGCTTCTCTTCCGATGAATTCTTGCTGTTCCATGATTAATTCCCTCTCTTCTTGTGAAAATAGTAACTTATTGATAGAGTACTGTGCATTCTTCTTACTAGCAGACGATATTTTGTCCCAAAAAATAGAATTAGTTAAATTGCAGCGAACCTAGAGTATAACCCGCATAAATGGGTTCAAGACCACCTAGCATGTCATCTTTCACTTCAGTACGATTCATAGCTTGTTGATAAGAAATTATAATTTCACGCAACTGCTGAGCACTATACGTCGCTCCTTCAATACGGAAGCTAGATATGCCTAGATCAATCATCTCACCAAGTAACGGTAAATAGCAGAGCTCTTTTGCGAACAAAAGATGGCAACGGCCGTGCTGATCACGATATACCGGATTCTCACCTTTGTCTGTTTTTAGAACCAATACATTATTGTGCACATATTGATTATCCTCTTCAGCGATAGGTTCCATTACTTCAGTATTCTCATAAAGGTCGTGCTCCATATACATTAGTGCAGGTGTACCATGTACAACAACTTCCAAAGGCGTGTCACAACGTGAGGCAAAGGTAGCAAAGTGCTCCAGCGTCATTTCCGGTGAAACCGAAAGCTGAGTCAAACCTAATTTTGCATATAATTGGGCGGAAAGATGATTGTAGACATTTAAACTACCATCTCCAATTAACGGATAACCTGTAGAGCTGTATCTGCGAATCGCTCCCAAATTAGTAACGATTATACCGTCGATCGGCAAGCGTTCTCCACCAAGCAATTGATCATATTGATCGAAATGCAGCTCGGTCATCATGCGTGGCAACCCTAAATATATTTTGCTATCGCCTTTTAATTCACCAAGTTCCTTAATATCACGTTTTGTAAAAGGTCTGTCCGGTTCAAATACATCGCCCGGCAAATACAGACTATCCACACCCAGTTCCAATACTACGCGCGCCTGTTCCATATTATTCACACGTACAGCCAGCTTCGCTTTTGTTGTCTTAGGCTTCTTTTCTTGCGCCAAACGTTCCCGCAATTCCTCTACACGTTTTTCAGATAGCTCACGTTCTGCGGTTGGTGTGCTAAATACTTTTCCAGTGCTATAGAATTTGCCCGTACCTTCATAACGACGGTTGATATTAGCTAACCCTGGTTTACCAAAAGCATAGGCTGTCGAAAAGTCGCGCTTGCGGTTGTTGTACAGTTCTTTGGTATCAACCGTACGATCAAAACCAATCGGATCATCGATATATCGGTCAATGGCTTCGCCGTAGCTATTCGCCAGCATCACCATAAATTCCTTATCACGCATACGGCCCTCAATTTTAAAAGAAGTAATGCCTGATTCAATCAATTCCGGAAGATGCTCATACATAAACATATCTTTGACAGCCAGTGGATATTCAGCAGGATATACATATCCGTCTTTTTTAACCCGATAATCCCAGCGGCAAGGCTTCATACATTTCCCCCGGTTGCTGCTCATACCAAAAACATGGGAACTAAAGTAACAATTTGCACCATGCACAGAGCACATATCTCCATGAATAAAATATTCCAGCTCCATGCCACTCCGCTGACCAAGCAGCTTAGCTGTCTGCAGGTCCATTTCCCGCGAGGTAACTACACGAGTTACACCCAGATCACGCAGCGCATAGATCATCTCCAGGTTGTGAACATTCATCATTACTGAAGAGTGAATAGGAAGGTTAAGCTCCATCTCCCGAATAAGCTCCAACACTGCCATATCCTGAACAATCAAGGCATCCGGCCGAGCACTATCAAGAAAACGCAGGTATTCTCTAGCTTCTTCCACATCTTCCTCACTAAAAAGATTATTCACAGTGATATACACTTTTTTGTCTAGACGGTGAGCGATATCAAGTGCCTCTACAATCTCTTCATGAGTAAGATTATAACCTTTACGCATCATTCTCATATTCAATACAGGTCCACCAAAATAAACTGCATCACACCGTGATTGGATCACTTCCTTGAAAATCTCAAACGTTCCTGCGGGTGCGAGTAATTCAACTTCTCTACCGTTAAAATAACGTGCCATTCAAGTTCCCTCCCAAGTTGATACTACTAATAGGGAATGAGTATTATAACAAAGCTACTGCAATTCCCATGACCACAAACATCCCAATAAAAACAGTATCGAATTTGCCCCACCTTAGGCGGTGATACCGACTGCGGGGAGCATCCATGCGAAAACCGCGGGCTTCCATGGAATACACCAGATCCTGAGCACGCCTAAAAGCACTGGCGATAATCGGGACCAGCAGGGAGACTAACATCCGTCCCTTTTCCTTCAAAGGCAGCTCTTTTAGATCGGCTCCCCTTGAGGCCTGCGCTTTCATTATGATCTGCGATTCATCTAGAATCGTAGGAATGAAACGAAGTGAAATGCTGATCATCAGCGTGATACGGTCAGGGGATAAGCCAAGCTTTTTGAAGGGTGTCAAGATCCCCTCCAACCCTTGATTCAGCTTCCCCGGCGTTGTTGTGAAGGTCAGAAGCGCTGTAAAGGTGATAAGAAAGAACATGCGGATGACCGAAAATGCCCCTAATCTTAGCCCTCCCTCATAGATAGACCAGGAACCAAGAGTCAGCACTACCTCCCCTGTCTTCACAGACACCACCTGCACAATAAAGATAAATAACATTAAATAACGTAAAGGCTTAGCTGCTTTCAGGAAGTATTTAAGCGGAATCCGCGTGGAAGCCATAACGGCTATCGAAAAAATAGCCAACACAGCCATGGCCATCCACGAACGTGAGAGCAGGATAACAGCTACGTATAATAGCATGCCAGTGATTTTGGCACGAGCATCCAGCTTGTGCACCCACGAGCCGGTCTCAATACTCCGACCTAAGATCAGTTTCTCATTCATGGTCATCCCTCTTTCCATCGGGCTTACCAGTGCTTATTGATTCCGCTGGCAGCGAAGCTATAAGCTCTGCCAGACTCTCAGCCGTCAAGCGGGGGACTTCATCCACAAGACCTAAATGATCAGCAACTGCACGCCAGTAACGAAGGGACTGCGGAACCGTCAAACCACACTGTTCCAGAATCGAAGGATCATCTGCAAGTGCCTTTACACTGCCCTGAAACGCCGTGCTGCCCTCTTTAAGTACAACCCAGCTGTCCGCATAGGGCAATAACTCATCCATCCGATGCGTAACGATAATGATCGTTCTGCCCTGCTCACGGCATAATCGCTCCAGCAAGCTGATTAGCTCTGCACGGCTAATGGGATCAAGCGTTGCCGTGGGCTCATCCAGAACGATGACCTCCGGGTCCATAGCTAGCACGGAAGCGATAGCCGCCTTACGCATTTGTCCACCGCTCAATTGAAAAGGATTCCGCTCCAGCAACGCGAGATCCAGCCCCATATCTGACATGGCCTGACGTGCACGTGACTTTGCCTCATCGAGACTCATACCGAAATTAAGGGGACCGAAAATGAGATCCTTTTCGACCGTATCTTCGAACATCTGCTGCTCCGGAAATTGAAATACCAATCCGACTCGGCGGCGCAGTGGCATTAGCTTAGGTGACTTCTCACCAGCCTGAATGGTTACATCAAGCACTTTTACCGTACCCTCGGTTGGTTTCAGTATCCCGTTAAACATTTGCAGCAGCGTCGATTTACCTGAGCCCGTCGCCCCCGCAATACCAACCATCGAGCCAATGGGTACACTGAGGTTAATGTCCCGGAGCGCCGTCAGCTTCCAGAGGCTTCGGTCAGCGTAGGTGTAACTTACTTGCTGTAATTCTATGGCCATAACGTGTCTATAAGCTCCTTTTCACTGATCGGAACATCCACATGAATACCCTGGTTCTGCAGCTCGCGTGCAAGGCGCCAAGGATAAGGTTCACGCAGATGGCATTTTTCCAGAAGCTCCTCGTTCCGGAACAACTCCGCCGGTGTAACATCTGCAGCCAAACTACCTCCATGCAGCGCAAGCACCCGATCCGATGCCAAAATCTCATCTGCATCATGCGTAATCATGAGGATCGTGTACTTCCCTTCTGCCCGCATATCCTGCAGAATGCCGAGAAGGTCATTTCTGCTTCCTTCATCCAACATAGAAGAGGCCTCGTCAAAAATGACGATGCCTGGTTCCATAGCAAGAATGGAAGCGATAGCAACACGCTGCTTTTGGCCTCCCGACAGCTCACCCGGATGCTTGGACAACAGATGATTTATTCCTAGTCTTGTCGTATAGGAGTGCAAACGTTCAGCCATCTCTTCGTACGGCAAACAAAGCCCTTCCAGGCCGAATAGGATATCTTCCTCTACAGTGGCTCCAATAAACTGATTATCTGGATTTTGGAACACCATTCCGATACATTGCCGAATGCTTCCGATCGTTTCCTCACTAAGCAGCATGCCACTAACCTCAATCTCACCAGCCCCCTTAGGCAGCAGAGCATTAAGCAGCTTGACCAACGTAGACTTCCCGCAGCCATTAGGACCAACCAAGCTGACCCATTGTCCTTGTGAGATAGATAACGTTATATTTTGAAGAATCGGATGCTCGGGATCATAGCCAAACGATACCCCATCCAGAGAGATGACTGCTTGTCCTTCTCCCTCTAAGTCTTGACCTTCGTATGATTCATTCATGTTAGTCATCCTTCCGCTGATGTGACTAATCAGTCCAAAAATTCTTCAAACAGCGATATTTTTGACAATGACGCCACCAAATAACGGACTGCATAGCCCACGGCAATTCCTGTTACTACCCCAGTGATCAGCAGCATGGGAAGATAATAAAAAATACTAAGTGATGCAAATACCATAGAAGCTGCCAGCAGCTGACCGATATTATGTGCAATCCCACCAGCTATACTAATTCCGATCAAGCTTATACTCTTACCTTTGCCACTAATCAGCATCAGCACAAACATAACAACAAAGCTAAAAAGTGAACCAAATAAACTAAACAGCAAGCTTGAGAAGGTACCTAGCAGAAATGCAGTAAGCAGTGTTTTGAGGATGACAAGCAGGAAAGCATCCCGTCCACGTAAAAAGTAAATACAAGTCAAAATCATAATGTTGGCCAGTCCGAGCTTAGCACCCGGCACCAGTCCCATCCCGGATAACGGAATCTGTGCCTCTATTAAACTTAACACTACTGCCACTGCGGCGAAAATCGCAATAATCACTGTTCTTTTTAAAGCTGTTGCAGATTCACTACTGGACATAGGCATCTATATCATCCTCCCCCGACGCACTGGTGATTTCGACTAATACTCTATGCGGTAGACAGACAATCGTCTGTTTGGGCAGGGTAATAAAACCAAAACCTAGGCAAACTTTATCAGCGCAATCGGCATCGTACATTTCAATCCCGTAATCATGCACCTTCAAAATGTTATAGCCGCGTTCCGTGCGGACCTCAATGGTTTGTTCTTCTTTTGTAAGCTTTACCGTTTTAAATAACTCACCGTCCACCGTTACATTGGCTATGAGATTTTTACCGGCCCCACCTTTGTCATCATTGTCCGAAAACCATCTCGGTACGAGAAAAGCGAGCGCAGCAATCAATACGATGGAAATCAGCCACACATCTGCGCGTTTCATAAAAATCTCCCTTATTTTTTAATTAAAATCCAGACTTATTAATTATAACGGTCTACCCTCAATCCTTCAATCAATGTTGGAGTTTATTGTCAGTTTTAGAGAGCTGTTCACAAAATAGGCACGCAAAATAACCCCAGCAGACACAAGCCCTTCGTCTCTGGCATTTTCAGTTGTAGTTTGTAGCGTTTGCAAAAATATCCAACTTACATTTTAGCCCATTTGCACCGAGATCGCCCATCTCCTCTGGTTTACTAGCTTTTCCGGAATAATTCACAATTAACCCAATTTAAGTTACTTTCGAAATCTAAGCGCTCCCTATCGAGGTTTGTTTCTCTCTAGAATCAAATAAACCTTATCTTGGAATTCATTATTATATTTGCCTTTTAAACAATAGTGTGTTATATTTATATGGTATTTGTTTTTCGATATATTGAATATCCCCACCAAGAAGATGTCAGGCCGACTATTATACACATCGGCATTTTGGACAAAGAGGCTTTATGTTTTCTTGCAGTACTCTTCCTTTTTATGAGATTAAATTCGAAATATAGCATTCCGATTCACACTGGCGCGGTCAATGGAGCCGCAAGGGCAAAAGAGAGGTAGGGCTTTTGTCGTATTGGAAGGATTATTCTCGCCACACGGCTGCTGGAAATAACAAGGAATCAAGACACCCGTTATTCACGAACGGCGGGGGATGAATATAACGAGAAAGCATGACGGTACGATCCTTATTCAAGGACTACGTCATGTGTGGAAAAATATAGGCGCCCGATAACCGCTACCTAGCGGATATCGGGCGCTGTCTACGTTCAGGACTTATTTTACATATCGGCTTACAAAAGCTGTTACTACATCTATATACCCCGCCTTATCCGTATCATAAGACAATCCATGCCCCGCTTGCGGCACTATGAGCCTCTCTTTTGGACTCTGGCATGCCTCATACAATTCATTCATCATAGCAAAAGGTACAAAGTTATCCGCATCCCCATGAATAAAAAGAATCGGAACCTTCGCTTTCCGCACTTGTTTTAATGTAGAGGCTTCACCAAAACCATACCCCGCCTTCAAGCGGGTGATTAGACTTGCACTTTGAACGAAAGGGAAACTTGGCAAACGATACATGCGTCGTAGTTGGTAAGATAATTGTGCTTTTACTGAGGTATAAGCGCAGTCCGCAACAATAGCTTTTACCTGCGGCGGAAGATCTTCCCCTGAGGTCATTAGCACTGTAGCACCGCCCATAGAAACACCGTGAAGCACAATTTGAGCACTAGACCCAGTCTTTTTAATCATGTATTCAATCCATTGCAAATAATCTTTTCGTTCCGGCCAACCAAAACCAATGTAATCCCCTGCGCTATCTCCATGCCCCCTTGCATCGGGAATTAGGATGTTAAAGCCTAAGTTCTCGTAGTAGATTTTGGCGTACGCCCCCATATCCTTTGCTTTACCTGAATAACCGTGGGCTAGAATGGCTGTGCGTCCCGCAGCACGATTAGATTGGAGTAAGAAACCTCTTAGTTTAAGTCCATCTGCAGATATGATCTCAATATTCTCGAAGCTCTGGCGAGAGACCCAATCTTTCCCCTCCCCCCAAGAAGCTCCGGCAACCGGAGGATCAGCCTTCAGATTAGGATTATTACTTAGAAATACCTTTGGTGCTCGTTTAATAGCAATACCATAGAAGAAAAATCCCACATAGATTAGAATCCCTATGATGATTACAGCGCTAATAATGAACCATATCAATTCGCCTTCGCCATCCCCTCTTCATTTCTTTTGCAACAAGAGTATACCATCTACTTAGAATGCACCAAACTATCGCAATCATGACATACAAATAGAGCCGCCATCGGGACACCCCCCGAAAGCGACTCTATGTTGTGCTCTACCGTTTATTATTTATTCTTTTTGGAGAACTTGGTTCTCATTAATAATCCGATAAGTGCAAAACCTAAACCTGCTACATAGTAAGGTGCAGGACTTGATTCACCCGTTTTTGGCAATTCCTTCACAGGTGGCTTACCTAATGGGATCGTATCGTCCACTACGATGATTTCATCAGGTGTTGGCGTTGGCGTTGGTGTCACTGCCGGTACCGGACCTAATGGGATCTCATCATCATCAACAAGTACTTCTGTGCTATTCGACGGTGTTGGTACTGGCGCTGGTGTCGGCGAAGCTACAGGCCCAAGCGGCACAGGATCTTCTGCAAGAACTATAGTGCCAATTACGGATGATGGCGTTGGTGTCGGGAACACCGAAGTCTCTGGTGTCGACGTTGGTGTTACCTCTGGAGTTGGTGTTACCTCTGGCGTTACCGTCGGTGTCGGTGTTGCTTCTGGTGTTACTGTCGGTGTCGGTGTTGCTTCAGGCGTTACCGTCGGTGTCGGTGTTACCTCTGGCGTTACCGTCGGTGTCGGTGTTGCTTCTGGTGTTACTGTCGGTGTCGGTGTTGCTTCAGGCGTTGGCGTTGGTGTCGGCGTCACTGTTGGCGTCGGCGTTGGTGTTGGCGTTGGCGTCGGCGTTGGTGTCACTGTCGGCGTTGGCGTCGGTGTTAGCGTCGGTGTCACTGTTGGCGTCGGCGTCGGTATTGGTGTTGGCGTCGGCGTCACTGTTGGCGTCGGCGTCGGTGTTGGTGTCGGCGTTGGCGTCACTGTCGGCGTTGGCGTCGGCGTCGGCGTTGGTGTCACTGTTGGCGTTGGCGTCGGCGTTGGTGTCACTGTCGGCGTCGGTGTTGGTGTCACTGTCGGCGTTGGTGTCACTGTCGGCGTCGGTGTTGGTGTCACTGTCGGCGTCGGTGTCACTGTTGGCGTCGGTGTTGGTGTCGGTGTCGGCGTCGGCGTCACTGTTGGCGTCGGCGTTGGTGTTGGTGTCGGCGTCACTGTTGGCGTCGGCGTTGGTGTCACTGTCGGCGTCGGTGTCACTGTTGGCGTCGGCGTTGGTATTGGCGTCGGTGTTGGTGTCGGTGTCGGCGTCGGTGTCACTGTTGGCGTCGGCGTTGGTGTTGGCGTCGGTGTTGGTGTCACTGTCGGCGTCGGTGTCACTGTTGGCGTCGGCGTTGGTATTGGCGTCGGTGTTGGTGTCGGTGTCGGCGTCGGCGTCACTGTTGGCGTCGGCGTTGGTGTTGGTGTTGGTGTTGGCGTCGGCGTTGGTGTCACTGTCGGCGTCGGTGTTGGTGTCACTGTCGGCGTTGGCGTTGGTGTCACTGTCGGCGTTGGCGTTGGCGTCACTGTTGGCGTTGGCGTTGGTGTCACTGTTGGCGTTGGTGTCGGCGTTGGTCCAGGTTCATCACCATCGTATGGATAGTGGTGAAATTCACCACCACCAGTCCCTTTGAGTGAAGCCGCCACTAAAGTACCGTTAATCTGACCATTAATAAAATCAACATGAGCATAGGGGGCAAGTATGCTTCCCATTACACCTATGCCTGCCATATCCAGATACGCAGCTTGGCTAAAGTTAAGCAAAATTTTCTTGCTATTCAACACGTTATTAGGTAGAAATCCGAAGTTTTTCATTTTTACGTTAGAACCATCAATATTAATAATTGCTGTAGATCCTGAAGGAACATTTATTGTAATTCCATAGGTATTAGAGACGTTATCTCCTGGAACATTAAAAACATTGACCGCAGGATCTGTACCTGTCAGGGTAAGACTGCCATATTGGTACACTGTTGTTCCATTCGCCGGCAATGCTGCAAGTTCTGCTGATTTGTCCTTCAAAGACTGACCTACGGCTGAAAAGTCAATCGTACTCCCCTGTCTTTTTGTACCTCCCTTGAGGAGCGTTACATTCCCTGAAAAATCTCCCCCGTGCACGATATTCCCATAA
Source organism: Paenibacillus sp. FSL L8-0333 (assembly GCF_037965665.1). Lineage (NCBI taxonomy): Bacteria > Bacillati > Bacillota > Bacilli > Caryophanales > Paenibacillaceae > Paenibacillus > Paenibacillus sp. FSL L8-0333. Next base: position 552,902 of record NZ_CP150186.1, on the reverse strand, counting down.
ACAGTACCTCCGTTGAAAGTAAGATTCCCTCCAACAACAAGTGTGTCAGTCAAGGAAACCTCAGCAGCGGTCAACCTATCTCCAACACTATAGTTGGTTAAGTTAACGTTACCTCCAGCAGCAAACCTTCCTTCCGTATCCGAAACCGTTGTTATATCCCCTAGAATAAACACGTTGTAGACCCCTGCAATTCCCAATGTAGAAGAACTACTAGCTCCAGCAACTCCAGCTCCTAATGAGGAAAGCCCACTACCTACCGTCAAAATCCCAGCTAATACAAGCGAGAGTAACGGTCTTATTCTTCTTTTCAAATGGCACACCTCCTAAAACTATGATTTATATTAATCAGAATAATTACCAGAAACTCTAAAGGACCTAACAACAAAAAAGACCGCCAAAAAGAAGTGGAATTCCCTTCTCATGGCAGTCGGACGGTCATTGTGCCTTTAAGACACTTTAGACTCCTGGACTTTGCGTCCCGCCCTTTCAGACGGTTTGCTATTATCATGACTATATATATGTATTACACTGCAAGTCCAGAACTGGTAGCCGAAGCATTCTCTCCAATAACCGTCTATGACTTTTAATACTTTTTGAATTAATAACAGTTTAGCGCCCGACACCCACAATTGTCAATCAATTCCTTTCGATGATCCCCCTCATTATTACCATACAAAAAAAGCGCCTAAAGGCGCTTCGCATAAGGTTTTTCATTAAATTTTAAAGTAACTGTATATAGCCCAATATGGATATCCATAAGGGAACACTCAGAATTAAACCAAAAAACAATCCACGCTGGAGGCTGCCCTCTTTTTCCATCATAATTCTCCTTTATGTGCGTCCGATACATTATTTTTTATTATTACAATTTTAATATAATTTATTCTTCGTTATTTACTTGTGAATTTAATCACATTTGATAAGCTGTTTAGAAATACCATTGATTATTTTTGGAATATCGGGGTAGAATACGAATATACGTTCCTATTAGAGGTGATGAGATTCATGCATAGAGCAGAAAGCAGGGACAACATGCTGGTGAAATCTTATTTATTGCTTCCGATGATTTTATCAGCTTTCGAACGGGACTCCGCCATTTTATCTACACACTTACGAACACCCGCCCCTTATCTGGAGGTGCTTGGAACAGCTGCTGCAGTAGCTACAACAGATCTAAGGGATGTTCGTGCAGAAATGAGAAGACGGGGAATCAAGGTGTATGAGCAAAACAGACTTAATACGGGAATTGAAGCCAAGTATATATGTCGTGGCTATCACGAACGAATGCTGCTGTTGAATGACATTGTTGCGGCTCAGGCTGCCATCCATATGCGCAGATACCTAGGGCTGGATATTTCCTCTTTTAAGAGTTACGAAGAACAGTATCAGATTAAATAAAGCTGTATAGAAGCCGCTCTACTCTCCCCCCAATCAATTAGTGAACAAAAAAATAGGCCTTACCATGGGAGTTGGCAAGACCTGAGAGAGATATACCACAAAACACTGGGGGGTGTTTGGTGTCTTCAATATATACCTCGAACCTGAAAAAAAGCTGATAGGCACATAAAAATTACATTAAAAATATCATTCGCCGTTCAGAAGTGATCCGAATGCTCCCACAAGCTTAGCCGACCTTTGGCTGGAATTGGATGGCGCAGTGAGTGAACCTCTTCAAGCTTCCAGGCAAAACGTCCTTCGCTATAGTCGCCAAAATCATATTCGTTCCCATTGATCCATTCCCTTAAATCCACCTCTGGAGTAACCACATAACATCCCGCGAGCTGACCTGTAGCAATAATAGCTCCTGTCGGCAAATTATTCGCTGTATAGCCATGTTTCGCCAATACTGATTTGTACGGTTCCTGTTCACAAATCTTTTTGTCAATCCTCATTCCGGCATGGATGCCTAACTCGCCGCGGTAGGCTGTTCTCCATGAACGAGTTTCAAACTCTTTTTCACCAAGAGCAATTAAGGTCGCCCAAGGCTGCCGTATTGTTATACACCGCATGATATTTATCCCCTTTGTTTATGTTGGACGTTTGTCACGGATGCCACGGATCTCGATCTCGCGTTGTGTAATCTTGCTCTCCTTGACTTGATAAATAATCCCAACCGTTTGGTCGATACTCATTTCCATGATTGATCGCCTCTAAAAATAAGAACATTCATTTTTATTATATACAAACAAAAGTTCTAAATATCAATATTATTGACATTCACCTGTAACTCCCCACAATTTAAACAAATAAAATAATTAAAATTGATAAAGGAGAATATAGTTTGTATACTAATCAAGTAGTTAGTGTGCAAACTATATAAAGAGGGGAATTAATTTATGGACAACCCAGGACAGTTATTAATAAGAGTAAGTCTTGAAATGAAAAAAAGCTTAACAAAAAAACTTTTACTTTATAATGTAACAGCTCCTCAATGGGCAGTATTAAAAGATATATCTATTCATTTAGAAGGAACAACTCCAGCTATGATTGCAGAGCGAACTTACTCGGATCGCCCTACAATAACGGGTATACTCGAGCGACTTAAAGCAAAAGGACTTCTGGACATTAGAGATAATCCAAATGATAAACGATCAAATCTTGTATTCATTACAGATTCGGGAATGATAATTAAGAGTCAAATAGAAGTTCTTAGTGACGAAATCATGGATAACGCACTTAAAAATATTTCTGAACAAGAAATGTCCACGTTTATGAACGTGCTTAAAACAATCTATTTAAATATTAGTTAGGGAAGTGAGACTTATGATTCTAATCACAGGGGCAACCGGTAATGTAGGACGTGAAGTGGTTAACGAACTAAGGAAAAGTGAAACACCTTTTAAAATTGCCTCCCATCGAAAAGACAGTGAGTATGTTTATTTTGATTTTGAAAATGCTGATTCTTTTCGTCCAGCGTTAACAGGAGTGAAAAAATTATTTTTACTGCGCCCTCCTCATATAGCTGACGCAAAAAAATATTTCCAACCCCTCATAGATATCGCAAAGGAAGTCGGAGTTGAACACATTGTGTTTCTATCTCTATTGGGCGTAGAGAAAAACCCAATTGTTCCACACCATAAAATTGAAAAAATCATTAAAAAATCAGGAATTCCATATACTTTTTTACGCCCAAGTTTCTTCATGCAAAACTTAATTTCTCAACATGGGGAAGAGCTACGTAAAGAAAAGGAGATCTATGTACCCGCAGGAAAAGGCAAGACTAGCTTTATCGATGTTCGTGATATCGGTACTGTAACAGCTAGAATCCTAACTGAGAATGGTCATGAAAATAAAGGTTACTCGTTAACGGGAACTGAAGCGCTAGATTACTATGAAGTAGCTGAAATTTTATCTGAAGAGCTAGGAGAAACAATCAAATATGTTAATCCATCAGTTCTTCAGTTTAGAGATAAAATGTTAACAAAAGGAATTCAAAAAGAATTTGTGACTGTTATGATTGGAATTTACTTCACTGCAAAAATTGGATTAGCCAAAAAAATCACGCCCGATTTACAAATATTACTTGGTAAAAGACCCATTACATTCAAAGAATTTGCACATGACTATAAGTACGAATTAGTTTAATCATGGTGGTTTTTTGGCTAAACCATCAGGAAGCATTTCAGGATACATTGTTACTGCCGCGTGCGAGGGGAATCAATAAAGGTCGTCATAATGGATATGCTGCTGTTTATTCTTATATTGGTAATGTACAAAATGCTATGCCTGTGCAACCGATTTTAAACTAATGTCGTAACCACTAGAGGGGAAGGTCCATGATTCAAAAACCACGTACTACTATTAAATGGACTCTTATTTTTGTTTTTTTGTTATTAGTCACCGCCTGTAGTAAGAATGATGAAGTTTTGAAAGGAATTGTACATACAATAGATGTAGAAAATAAAAGAATTTTAGTAATTTCCGAATTAAAAGAAGAAGACTTGAACAAGGAATACAAGGAGGTTCTCGAATCTAATGAGTACTCTCAAGCCATTTGGGTAAATAAAGTTGCACCTTCTAAATATAAAAAAAGCGATGAGATTAAAGTATTTTTTGAAGTAAGTGATGATTCATTCCCTGCACAAGTTACCGCCAAAAAAATCACCAAAATCAAGAATTGAGCAAAAAGAATAGAATCTACTATAAAGAAGCGGCGTCTCCAAAAGGGGCGGCGCTTCTTTGTGTAGATTTAAGGAGAAATCCATATTTATAAATGCACTCTGTGCAAAAAAGTGACCCCACCACTTTCGGCAGGGTCTAGATCTATTTTATAAGGGGGTTATGTGATTACTATAATCCTCTTAGCTTAAATAAGTATGAAGCCCGTCTAAAGATTTGCTGAAATATTATTATTTTTATCGAAACCGATCAAATATAGTAACGTATCAATCTTAATTTTCAAATTACTACATATACAAAATGGAGGTGTGTATAAAGATGAAAATATTCAGTCTATTGCTTGTAGCATTGTCTTCCATTGGAGTAGTTGCCACATTCGGATTTTCAACATTCAGCTTAATCACAGGAATTATAGGAGGGCTTATTGCAGCATTTGCAATTTCAGGCTACTTGCAGTCTGTCAGACGTGATTACCCCAATGAGAGCTATGAGAATAAACAAGTTAAGTATCAGTCGAACTATAATACTTGGTAAGCAAAAGCCCCACCTTAAACTGGTGGGGTTTTTCATATTCCCAAACACTTGTAAAATCACTTTGTGATATTAATGGTAGAAGAAACAAACGAGGGATAATGGCTAGCTGTAGAAGTGCTTTCACCGAAAATTCATTCCTTAGTTCATAGACTACTTGAGCTTTGTCTTGTTTGGTGATTTCCCCTTGTTTTGAACCTCTAGTTTAATCTGTGCAGGATATGATGTATAGCCCTTTTTAAAAGCTTCTTTCCCATGATGTTCATATTGACTAATCCAATTACTGTATGACAATTAAATAGAAGAGAGCTGCTAAAACAAACCGGTATAGAGCAAACCACTCCAATCGAAGTCGCTTAATCAGTTTGATGAACGTCACTACTGCAATCATTGCCACAAGAAAGGATGTCGCAAAGCCAATTAACATTAGAAGTAAATCGTCAGAACTCAGCAAATCACGACTATCGTACAAATCCAACAAGCTTGCACCAAACATAACTGGCACGGAAATAAGGAATGTAAAATCTGCGGCGGCTTTTTGGCTAGTGCCAAGCAACAGGCCACCTGAAATTGTCGAACCTGATCTCGAAAATCCCGGCCATAACGCCAAGCATTGGAACAGACCAATTCCGAAAGCCTGTTTATAATTAATCCCATCGATAGTATCAGCGGTTTCAGTCCGCCTATTCCGCGCTGCAATGATCATCAACACCCCACCAACAACTAGACCGATCAAAACAGGGGTTGGACCAAATAATTGGCTTTTTATTGTGTCCTTGAAGAGAAGATATAGGATTAATGCTGGTAACATAGCCAAAATCATATGAATGACATTTAATCCTTTGCTTTTGGAAAAATCCATTCTAATCATATTAACCCCAATTTCCAAATACCTTTTCCAATAAAGAATTAGAACTGCCATCACTGCACCCAACTGAATAACAATTTTAAAAGTTATTGCAGCATCTCCCTCAAAGCTAAGCAAATCGCCTGCTAAAATAAGGTGTCCAGTAGATGATACTGGTAAAAATTCAGTTAAGCCCTCTATTATGCCAAGTATTATTGCTTTAATTACGTCAGTCATCAGTGGATTGTCCCCTTTCGGAAATAAAATCATTTAATTTCCAGTATAAGGGAGACACGTAAACTTCCCCATCGATTAACCTAACAATATTCAATTCAGAATGACATAATTGTCACATTGCTCATTATTTCAGTCTTAAGGGGGCTTTGGTTTGCAAAACACAAAATATTAAGTATAATGTTACTGTCGAAACGCTAAGGCGTCTGTACAGGATGGCTACCTGGCACTGATGATGGCAGGCCAAGCGCTTTATAAAGTTTTCTTTATGTGTATTTATACTTTAGGAGCGTGGTTATCTATGAAAATTAATATTACCGCACATTTTAACATTGATATTACTTTATCTCTTCATCTGTTAGCCGTAGCCAGTCTTGCTTATGAACTCAGTTCACTGACGAGCTCGTGAAATTCGAGCGAAAAGTATCTGTACTAAGACACCTTGTGGTGTCTTTTTTTATTTTTATAGTAATTACCATCTAACCAATCTGCCCCCGCAAGAGAAAAGCAGCTTATGCTGCTCCTCCTCCACCATCCTTCATTCTGACTGCTGTCAGCTTGCGACACGCCTTCCATCTGCTCGACAGTGACCACTAGTCATACCGTTTTCATTAGCGATTTCGCCATGTCTTATCTTTTAGAAGAATGTTAGAAGCCAGGGGATTTAATGAAAAATGACGCGGTCCCGAAACCTCGGAAATCCGCGCCACGTATGGTTTTTTGGGATGCTGGTGAAGGGAATTGAACCCCCGGCCTACGCATTACGAGTGCGTTGCTCTACCCCTGAGCTACACCAGCTTAAAGCTGATTTTTCTGTCAAACAAAAAATATTATACAACTTTCAGCCAGAAACGCAAGCCTATTTCTCCCTGTTTTCCGCCCTCCTAAACTGCTAATCCACCTGTAGCTTACGCTCCACAGACTCTAACTTTCCACGGCTAGTGGAGGGTTTATCGCGGCGGTCGTCTATTTTAAGTGAGGTAGAGACACGTTCTGCACCTGCGGCAAAAGGAGACTCATGCAAAGCTTCTACCGCGGCAAAAATGCGTTGCAGAGGCCCTTCGATGATCGTCCCCATGGACGTAAGTTCATATGTAATCCCTTCTACTGTCTTCAGCACCCGCTGCATATCCGCAACATAGCTGCTAAGACTGGTACTGCCTGTTCCAATTGGAATAACTGTAACTTCAGCAATAGGCATGAGAATACCTCCTCGAAATTTTATAGTACCTATCTTCTTCCATTGTAACAATTCCACCGCTCTGTCACAAACTAAGCAAGATTATCCTCCCTTATCTCTTCTATTTCTTCTGATTACTCCAAAATATGACTTTGGGCTAAGAGTATTTTCTCATGCGCAAATTCTAGGGTCATCTGCACTATATTTATGGACTCTTTGTGGCATCTTTTCGGACAATTTATGAATCATTTCGCATCTCCCTGTGGATCAATTGTGGATTACTTATGGACAGCCTGTGGATCATTTGTGGAGTACTTTTAAAGAACCCGCTCCCCGCGCGGGTTTTCTAAAAAACTGTTTACAAACACAACATCTTGGGTTATTTTTATCTAACGACAACAAAATATAGTGGAGACAGGCGCTTTGATCCTTAACCGGATTTAGAGCTTAATAGGGAAGCGCGGTGAGAATCCGCTGCGGTCCCGCCACTGTAACCGGATGGCCTTCTTAAGCTTCTGGGAAGCTTGAGAATCCACATCTCCCGGCAGATGCCACTGAGGGTTAGGAACACCCTTGGGAAGGCGCCGAGAGATCCCACGGAAGCCAGGAGACCTACCTGTTTCGACGACACCAACTATTGATGCCTGCGAGGAACAGGGATGGTGTCCGCATGCGGTCATCTACGTAGAGACCTCTGCAAATATCCGTGTGGATATTTACATAACGCATCGGGCATTTTCTGCCATCCTCGGGTAGGGGATGCTTTTTTTATGTAATCAGAACAAATATACGACTGCTTATGGCAGTCCAACTTCCTATGGATATATGGATTTGATGATAGATGTTTTTCTTTTATACTGAGAGGAGAGCTGTACAATGACGTTGTTGGAGAGACAATTTAATGGAGTAGAAAATGCACGGGAAGTTCTTTTAGAAGAGCTCATTGATTTAGGCCGGGATATTATCGACAGTCGGGATATGGACCTATTGCGCGAGAATGCCAATTTGAATGGAGAGAGTTTCTCCGGTAAAATGAGCAAGTTCGGCAGTGAATATTCAAAATGGTACGCCCGCAATTTTACGATGCCGCCGCAGCTAGTGCAGGCTATTGATGACAATGTCGTCTATGTGCATGATCTGGATCAATACGCGATTGGAACGACGAACTGTATTTTTATCCCGTTTGATAAACTTCTCCGTGAAGGTTTCAATACCGGCAACGGCAGCGTTCGTCCTCCGAACTCAATAATGACTGCTATGTCTCTGGTAGCGATTATTTTCCAATCCCAGCAAAATGCTCAATATGGTGGTGTATCCGCCAATAAACTCGACTATGATCTGGCACCTTATGTAACCAAATCCTTCGCCAAGCTGTTCCGCAAGGGTCTGGATTATTTTGAAGAAGGACAAGCTGATGAATCTTTGGGCGAGATTACGATGAGCCGGACCGATCTGGCGGAGTTATATCCAAGAGCGTTCCGTTTTGCACTAAAGGAAACCGAAATCGAAACCCTGCAAGCGGCTGAAAGTATGGTACATAATCTGAATACCATGTCCAGCCGATCCGGTGGACAAATACCGTTTACCAGCATCAACTACGGTACTTGTACTTCACCAGAAGGTCAGCTTGTGATCAGTTCTCTGCTAACAGCAACTATGAACGGACTTGGCAGCGGAGAAACACCAGTGTTCCCGATTCAAATCTTCAAATGCAAGCAAGGAATCAATCAACAACAAGGCGATCCTAACTATGAACTGTTCCTAAAAGCGGCTGAATGTTCTGCGCGCAGACTATATCCAAACTTCGCTAATCTGGACGCTCCGCTCAACTTGCAGTATTATGATCCAAGTGATCCTGATACGGAGTTCGCTACAATGGGCTGCCGAACCCGAGTGCTCGGTGACCGTTTTGGTCGTAATCATTGCTCTGGAAAGGGCAACCTTTCCTTTAATACACTGAATCTGGTTCGGCTAGGTCTGGCACACGGCACAGTAACAGGCAGACGTACCATCGCAGACGAAGCTGGCTTCTATGAAGATCTAAATCATTATATGGATATTGCGCTGGAAGGACTTCTTCATCGGTTCCACATTCAAACCGCACAAAAAGCTAAAGCTTCCGATTTCATGATGCGAGAAGGCGTCTGGGAAGGCGGCGAGCATCTTGCACCTGATGACACTGTAGGCGATCTGCTAAAGCATGGCAGTCTGTCTCTTGGCTTCATCGGTATGGCGGAATGTATGAAAGCTATGTACGGCAAACACCATGGCGAGGATATGGAAGTTCATGCCAAGGCGCTGGCTATTGTGCGTCATATGCGGGACTATTGCGATCGGAAAAGTGAGGAACTGGATCTCAACATCACTCTGTTCGCAACTCCAGCAGAAGGTTTGTCCGGTAAATTCACAAAAGTTGATCGCAAGGTACTGGGTTCCATTCCGGGCGTAACCGACCGTGAATATTATACGAACTCTTTTCACATCCCTGTATACTTCGATCTGGGTGCTGCTCAGAAGATCAGCTTGGAAGCTCCTTTCCATGAATATTGCAATGCCGGGGCTATTTCTTATGTCGAATTAAACGGCAATGCCCGCAACAACCCATCGGCTTTTATCAAAATCATTAAATATGCGCTCGAACAACAGGTCAGCTATTTCAGCATTAACCATCCGATTGACCGCTGCTCCAGCTGTGGATACGAAGGCGTAATTGGGACAAACTGTCCTTCCTGCAACGCACATGAGAATGACGTGCACATCCGCCGTTTGCGCAGAGTTACAGGTTATTTAACCGGCGACTATCAGACCCGCTTTAATGCCGCCAAACAAGCTGAAGTACGGGATCGCGTTAAGCATCTATGAATATTTGCGGTTACTATCCGGAGTCGATTAACGAGGGAGAGGGCATGCGGGCCGTCCTCTTTCTCAGCGGCTGCCGCCATCGTTGCCCGGGATGTTTTAATCCCGAGACATGGAACTTTAAATATGGAGAAGTCTTCACCTTAGAACGACAACATGAAATTATTGCAGAAATCGCCGCTAACCCTTTGCTGGATGGTCTGACACTGGCAGGCGGCGATCCTTTTTTCTCAGCAGAAGAGTTGCTGGGGTTCATTCATGAGCTTCGCGCTGTACTGCCAGGCTTCTCAATCTGGATTTACAGTGGTTATACGTACGAAGAACTTACAGCCCTTCCCGGTACGCCGGAATGGGATCTACTTAAGCAGTGTCAGGTGTTAATAGATGGAAGATTTGTAGAAGAACTGAAAGATACTACGCTTCTCTACCGGGGAAGCTCCAACCAACGCATTATCGACATTCCGGCCAGCATGAACGGCTCGGAGGTCTTTCTGTGGCAGCCTGCTGCGCTATAATATATCAATTTTTGATATTGAAAATTAATTTGAAATAAGAAGGGATGAACTAACCATGCCGCAATTCGTAGTAAAACCGGATAATCGCCAACTGGCTTTTGATGAGAACCGTCTTTCCGTCTACGCTGACCGTATTCTGGAAGGTCTCGATCAACTAAATAAAGAAACTTTGCTGCGTGGAGTGAATTCCAAACTGCGTCGTGACTCGGTAAGCGGAGAAGAAATCAGCAACGCCTTCACCATGAGCGCTCTAGAGCTTGTAACAAAAGAAGAGCCTACCTGGAAGTTCGCAGCTGCCCGCGCCCTTCTGACAACCCTTTATAAAAAAGCTGCTGTTCATCGCCGCTACAAAGCTTATCCAGAAGAGCCTTACGGTGAATTGTATCCACTAATTACGGATCTCGTGAAAAAAGGAATCTATCGCGAAGAACTTCTAAGTCATTACACCAAAGAACAAATTATCGAACTAGGTGGGTGTATCGATTATACACGCGACCTTTTGTTTGACTATATCGGTCTGCTTACGCTATCCGACCGTTATTTGGCGCATGATTTTGACGGCCGTGTGATGGAGCTTCCACAAGAACGTTATATGATTATTGCCATGTACCTGATGCACCGTGAGCCAGCTGAGAAACGTCTTGAGCTTGTAAAAGAAGCTTATTGGGCTATGAGCAACATCTACATGACTGCTGCTACACCTACAATGTCTAATGCCGGCAAAAAGGTCGCTGGACAGCTATCCAGCTGCTTTATTGATACTGTAGACGATTCCCTAGAGGGTATCTTTGACTCCAATACAGACGTAGCACGTCTAAGCAAAATGGGTGGCGGCATCGGCGTTTACCTTGGAAAAGTACGGGCACGTGGTTCGGATATCCGTGGCCACAAGAACACAAGCTCCGGCGTAATCCCTTGGATTCGCCAGTTGAACAATACAGCAGTCAGCGTAGACCAGCTGGGCACACGTAAGGGTGCTGTAGCTGTTTATCTTGATGTATTCCATAAAGATATTCTCGCTTTCCTTGATCTTAAGCTGAACAACGGTGACGAGCGTATGCGTGCACATGACGTGTTCCACGGGGTCTCCCTGCCTGACCTGTTCATGGAAGCTGTAGAATCGCGCAGCCACTGGAACCTCTTCTGCCCTCATGAAGTGAAAAAGGTCATGGGCTGGACTGATAAAAATGGCCGTCCACTAGGATTGGAAGATTTCTACGATGAAGAGCTTGGCAAAGGTACTTTCCGTGAAAAATATGCTGAAGCTACAGCGAACCTGGAATTATCCCGGATCACTGTTCCTGCGATCGACATCATGAAACGGATTATGAAATCACAGCTAGAGACGGGTACACCGTACATGTTCTACCGTGATACCGTGAACCGGACCAACCCAAACCGTCATCAAGGTATGGTTTTCTCCTCCAACCTGTGCACAGAAATTATGCAGAATCAGTCTGCAACAGTAATTGAACAAGAAGAATTAGTAACTAAAGATGGCCAGACCCGGATCGTTATTTCCAAAATCCCTGGCGACTTCGTAGTCTGTAACCTGAATTCGATTCACTTGGCACGGGCGATTCCAGCTGGCGTATTAGAAAGACTTGTTCCGATCCAAGTCCGTATGCTTGATAACGTAATCGACATTAATAATATTGAAGTTCTGCAGGCACAATACACGAACAGCCAGTACCGCGCAGTAGGTCTTGGCACATTCGGCCTGCATCATCTATTGGCACTCAAGGGCATTCGTTGGGAATCCGATGAAGCCGTAGAATATAACAATCATTTATATGAACATATCAACTACCTGTTGGTTCGTTCGAGCATGGAGCTCGCCCGTGAAAAAGGCCGTTATCCGAAATTTGCTGGCTCCGATTGGGAGACTGGCGCATACTTCACTTCCCGCGGGTATGTTAGCGGTGAGCAAGAAGGTAAATATGTAACGACTGAGCAATGGCGCGAGCTGCAAGAAGAAGTAGCTAAGGACGGCGTGCGTAACGCTTGGATGTTCGCCATTGCGCCAAATGGATCTACATCGATTATTGCCGGCTCCACCGCCAGCATTGATCCGCTGTATGAACTGCTATCCTATGAAGAGAAAACAACTTATAAGATCGCTAACCCAGCACCGGATCTGTCCGACAAAACGATCTGGTACTATAAGACAGCATTTACAATTGACCAAAACTGGTCGATCCGCATGGCTTCTGCTCGCCAGCGTCACGTCGATCAAGGCCAAAGCTTTAACCTGTATGTTCGTCCTGACATCAAGGCTACCGAGTTCCTGGAACTGCATCTGAATGCCTGGAAGGGCGGCTTGAAATCAACTTATTATGTGCGTAGCCGTGCTTTGACTATAGAAGAGTGTGAATCTTGCGCTAGCTAATTATCTTAGTGCCCTGAATAGAAAAACGATGATGAATTTCGTAACTGCGAGGAATGTTTGGGCTTCCGGCCGCTGTTGTCATCAGATGTCTTGATCTTTACCGCTATTAGCGGATGACATCCGATGACAGCATATGCTTTCGATGCGAGCTTTCCTACGGAAAGCTTTCGGGCGAACGCTGACGCTCCTACAGCTCCAAACTTCCTCTCCGTTACTCCATCACCGTCTTTCTATGAACAAGACACCAAAGAAAGATTACCCGCGCAAAAAATGGAGGGAAAATAAATGCAACTACAAAAGATTTTTAATACTGAAGCACCTAACCAATCCACACGCATTATCGACGGTGAATGCTCAGGTATTCTGAACTGGAACGATATTCGCATGCCTCATATGTACAAGCTGTATAAGGTGTTGCTTCTTAACCACTGGATCGCGGATGAAATTCCAATGTCCAAGGATGCGCAACAATTCCCGATGCTGGATGCCGAGGAACAACGCGTATTTAAGATTAATATCTCCTTACTCGCTGTGCTGGATTCGATGCAGACGATGTTCGTGAGCGACGTGAAGCGTTATTTCACCGATTCCTCTTTGGAAGCTATCTCCGCTATTATCGGGCAGCAAGAAGTGGTGCATAACCAATCCTATTCCTATGTTCTATCCTCTATCGTGTCGGAGAGTGAGCAGAAGGAAATTTTTGAATATTGGAAAAAAGACCCTGTCCTGCTGGAACGCAATCAGTTTATCTCTGATATTTATCAAGAGTTCCGTGATAACCCTACGAGACAGACCTTTTTCCATGCGCTGGTAGCAGATCTCATCTTGGAAGGGATTTTCTTCTACAGCACTTTCGCCTTCTTCTACAATCTGGCCCGTGACCAGAAGATGATGGCGACCAGCCAAATGATCTCTTATATTCAACGTGACGAGAATCAGCACTGCTACTTCTTCGCAGAAGTATTTAAGCAGCTGCTCGTAGACTTCCCTGAGCTAAACACCAAAGAAAACATGGATTACGTATACCGTACCATCGACCGCGCGGTAGAGCTCGAAACCAACTGGGCTTACTACACACTTACTAACGTGCGTGGCATTGATCTTAACGAGCTTAGCGACTACATCAAATATACAGCGAACAAACGTCTGACTTTGATGGGTATGGAAAAAGCTTACCAAGGTGTTGACGTTAACTGTATGCCTTGGATCAAACCATTCTCCGATGATGCGCTTAATGCTACCAAAACTGACTTCTTCGAAGCCAAGTCCCGCAACTATGGTAAGGTTGGCGACGATAACGGATTCGACGATTTGTAAGACCGGATATATACAATCCCTATATAAAAAAGAGGCCATTCTCTACTTTCTTAGTGAGATGGCCTTTTTGCTATAGCTTATATAATGCAAAAAGCGCCCCTCTCCCCTGGTATCAGGTATGAAAGAGACGCTTATACATTTGTTATTAGCACTAAGCACAGAAGGCTTGCTACTTAGTCTTATGCCTTGCGTTCCACACGATGTGTAGTTTCTTCAGCAAGCTCATCTAATGCATCGTTCAGGCGCAGCTTCAGCTCCTCAGCAAGCTCTACCACTCCGTGATCATTACGAACCACTTGAGAATCCACGGCATAAACGCCGCCAAGAATGTAACGTGCGCCCAGTACGGACAACACAGGTTTCAATGCGTAATCAATTGTGAGCAGATGTGCAAGACTGCCGCCCATGAACAGCGGGAGTACAACTTTTCCGGCCAATCCCTTTTGTGGAACCAGATCTAAAAAGGTCTTCAGCACACCTGTATAAGAAGCTTTATAAACCGGGCTAACCACGATTACCGCATCAGCTTCCGCTACAAGGCCATTGGCTTTGACGATAGACTCACTTTCAAACTTAGTGTGAATCAAATCCTCCGCGGGTAGTTCTGCTACGTTAATACGCTCAACCTCGAAGCCCTGATTGGTTAAGCTGGCCTCCGCATATTCTATAGCTGCATTGATACGCGATACCAGGGAAGGCGTTCCGTTAATCACAACAATTTTAGCCACTTTTCCACCTCTTCCATCCCACTTAAGCAGCTCACACTGCTTTATTTATTATCCCGACAAAATTACTTTAAATTAATACTAATCCTAACGTAGAATTGATATTTTTGTCAAACCATAACCACTTGCGCTCCTCCCGCTCTTAAGTTATACTAAGCAACAATATTAAATCCAACAATCAGGCCAATGATCGGCATCCAACCGTGAGGCGTCTGCGACCGGAGTCTACAACAACTCCCTAAGTTCACCGGGTTTCGCCCGTTACCGCGAAGACCAAAGAGGGTCGGATTGTTCCTGCAGTTAAGGAGATTCGATCAACCTGGGTGGCACCGCGAGCTGACGCTCCTCGTCCCATGGATGAGGGCGTTTTTTGCGTTTTTTTAACCAAAAAGGAGCGAAACGGTATGCTGGATATGAACTGGATCAAAGACAATCAGGAACTTGTAAGAAACATTACGGCTTGGAAAAGAGTCGACTTCCCACTGGATGAACTGCTGGAATGGGATGAGAAACGGCGCGAATTGCGCCAAGATACGGAACAGTTGAGAGCCCAGCGTAACGGCCTGACCAAAGAGGTTGAACGACTTTTACGACAGGGTGACAGCGTGGCAGGAGAAGCAGTTAAAGAACAAGTAAGAGAACTGAACAACCGCCTGAATCTCTATGAGGCAGATCTAACTGAAGCAGACCGGCGCTGTGGAGAACTCATGCTGCTCGCACCAAACCCTGTATCGCAGGATACACCGATCGGTCATGATGATAAAGATAATGTAGAACTACGACGAACCGGAACGTTGCCGGAATTCGGCTTTACACCGCGTGATCATGTGGAGCTAGGCGAGCTCCACGATATCATCGATATCCCCCGTGGTGTCAAAGCAGGCGGCCCACGCAGCTATGTGCTGAAGGGTGCAGGCTTGTTGTTACATCTCGCTGTACAGCGGCTGGCCATTGATGTACTGACTGCCCGCGGCTTCACGGTGATGGATGTTCCCGTGATTGTCCGTCCGGAAGCGCTGGAACGTACGGGCTTCTTCCCCGGCGGGATGGATCAGACCTATGAGCTAAATGGAGACAATCGCTGGCTGGTAGGCACATCGGAGGTGTCGCTTGTTTCGCTGTATAGCGATGAGATTGTCGAACTGGATTCGCCAATGCGGCTCGCCGGAATGTCGGCCTGCTTCCGCCGTGAGGTAGGATCGGCGGGACGGGACGTGCGTGGCCTGTACCGTGTTCATCAATTCTCAAAAATTGAACAAGTTATCGTATGTCGGAATGATGAGGGCGTATCGGAGGGCATGCTGCAGGAAATTCTTGCGAATGCAGAGCATATTCTACAGCTCTTGGAACTCCCCTATCGGATCATGGCTGTCTGCACAGGAGATATGTCCCTGAAGACACATAAGCAGTATGACATCGAGACTTGGATGCCAAGCAGAGATGCCTACGGAGAGACACACTCGGCTTCCAACCTGCTCGATTTCCAGGCTCGTCGCTCGGGCATTCGTTACCGGGATACAGACGGTAAGCTGCAATACTGCCACACCTTAAATAACACCGCAGTGGCTACACCAAGGATCCTAATTCCGCTGCTGGAGAATCATCAACTGGAGGATGGATCCATTTACATTCCGCAGGCACTGCGTAAATATATGGATGGAATTGAACGGCTTGAGCTTCCGCACCAGTAATACTGTGTTGTCCAAATAGATTTTAAATTAATAATGCCCTTCCACTTCTCGATAAGAAGCTGGAGGGGCATTATTTTTGTTCCGATACATTCAATATAATTTTAATCTCTATTGTTTTCCCTATGTAAAAATTAACAAAACTCTAGAATAAATTTGTCGTAATCCATACTGAATTCAACAATATACATAACATGCAATTAACATGTTGGTGCTCTATTAACCATAAAAATACTAGATTTATTATTAATATTGTATTTAAGCACTGTTTTTATACTAAAATCACAACATTTCAATTTTTAGATTTAATTGATGCAAACTTTAATTTATATTCATGTAAGACAACCTTTCATTTTACATTTGAATGCTAAGATTTAATAGGTTGTAAATAAAAGATTCGAGGGGAGAATGACTTATCCAAATGATTATTTCTTCAAGAGTAAGAAAATGGTTCGCTACTGGACTGGCAATGTTAATGGTTGCCGGCAGTGTGTTACCAGCTGTCCAGACTGCCGAGGCAGCACCGGATAATAGCAACATTGTTATCTCGCAGGTCTATGGTGGTGGTGGAAACGGCGGAGCGGAGTTTAAAAATGATTTTATTGAATTATACAATCCTACGAATCATCCAGTAGATTTGACTGGATGGAAAGTTCGGTATACCTCAGCGGCCGGAACCTTTAGTAGTGGAACAGACTTAAATGGAACTATCCCGGCAAATGGATACTTCCTTATTGAGGAGGCCGCTGGAGCTGGAGGAACTAGCGACTTGCCTGCTCCTGATGTTAGCAAGGGAATCCTTGCTATGAGTGGTACAAATGGCAAAGTCGACCTCGTTGATAAATCAGGTACAACGATTGATTTAGTTGGCTACGGAACAGCCACAAATGTCGAGGGAATTGCGACCGCTGCTCTCTCCAATACGACAGCCGCTATCCGTAAAGCTGCGGCTGATGCACCGGTAGACAGCCGCGGTCTAGATACGGATAACAACTCTACGGATTTTGTTGTCCAAGCACCAAGTCCACGAAACAGCAGCTACGGTACATTACCTGAATTACCGGAGACTGCTAGTTCCGTATTAGCTTCACCAGCCTCTAATGCCTGGCCGGTAGGCACAGAAATATCTTTAAATTCTCCAACGGTTGGAGCATCCGTCTATGCAGCTGTTTATGGATCAGGTGGTTCAACTAATTTTCAACCTTACACAGGGCCTATTACCTTAACTGAGGACACTACGATTAAAGCGTATGCTTCAGAACCAAATATGCCAGACAGCCCTGTATCGACTTTTGATTACACCATTCTGGCCAAAACAGATGTTGCAACAGCACGCCTTGCTAGTAAAGGTCAGAATATTTTAACAGAAGGTATCGTAACTCACATTAATGCAGCAAAAATGTATATTCAGGATGAATCTGGCGGGATCGTACTTTATGGATTTCCAGAGTTCGCAAACGTTGGAGATCGTGTTGAAGTAAGCGGCACAATGGATATCTACAGCAATCTGCAAGAAATCAAATTCCAAAGTGGACTTCAATACAATGTAGCTGCACAAAATGTTGGGGTGCCTGCACCAAAATTGATCGCCGCAACTGACTTGTCTGCCGCGAACGGCGAAAGCCACGAAGCTCAGCTGGTAACTATGAATAATGTGACCATAGACAATGTAAATGGCAGCACGGTGACTGCTAGCCAAGGTGGACAACAATTCACAATTTTTTCAACCCTGCCTAAACTAGTTAAGGGTAAAACCTTTGACAATATCACTGGGGTTATCGAGCAATATAATACGACTTATCAATTCATTCCACTTAACGAAAATGCTTTGGTGGAAGAAACTTTTTCCGTTATGGCCAGCCCTGGCGCAGGTCGCATCATCAAAGGAAGTTCTGTGACCCTTTCCAGCCCTACTCTTGGAGCACAGATTTACTACACGACCAACGGAACTGAACCAACAACAGCAAGTAAACTTTATTCAGATCCGATTACAGTTAATCAAGATCTTACCGTCAATGCAATTGTCGTAGCAGATGGCAAGACAAGTAAGGTTTATACCTTTGCTTATAAAGCGTCTGAACTCCCTCGTATACATGATATTCAAGGAGAATCTCATGCTTCTGAGTATACAGGTCAGAACGTTTCTGATGTAGAAGGCATCGTTACCCAATACGGGTACACCTTTGCAACTGGCGCTTATAGAGGTTTCTTTATGCAAGATCCTCAGCCAGACGATAATGTAAACACTTCGGAAGGTATTTTTGTATACAGCACTAATTCATCCCTTAAACCTCAAATTGGAGATTTAGTCCAAGTTAGTGGAGCTATTTCCGAATACAACGAAGGTAACGCAAGTAATTTAACCTCTACTCAAATTACTATGACTTCAATAAAAGTGGACTCCTCTTCAAGTTATACTGTGCCGGTGCCTGTTGTACTTGGTAAAGGCGGGAGAGCAATTCCGTCTACCATAATTGACAATGACGGCATGGCTAATTTTGAGCCTAATGAAGATGCAATTGATTTCTACGAATCGTTAGAAGGTATGCTAGTCAAGCTCCCTACCCCTACGATTATCAGTCCTTATTGGACAAGTGGTAGCGGAAATTCTATGCTCTATAACATCCCTACAAGAGTAGAAAATGATACACCTGATGTCATCACACCAGCTGGTGGATTAGTTCTCAAAGAATACAACCAATACAATCCTCAGCGCCTCATCATCGCTTACGGAAATCCGGGGCAAGAAGTCATCACCGGAGATAAGTTCGCTGGAGATGTTACTGGTGTCATCGGATACAACAACGGTAACTTCAAAGTGATTCCGGAAAACGGTAAGCTTCCAGCCATCACTCCAAGTACCTTTAAGCAAGAAACAACTACTCTTGAAGTCAATGATAGTAAGTTGTTGATTGCATCGTATAACATTGAAAACTTCTACCCCGGTGTCGGAGCAACAAAAATCCAGAAACTAGCCGACTCCATCACAAACAATATGAAAAAACCTGACATTATCGGCGTTGTCGAAATGCAGGACAGCAATGGTGAAACCAATAATGGAATCACTGAAGCAAGTGCAGCCGAACTGATTAAAGCCATTGAAACCGCTGGCGGTCCCGTATATAAATACACAGACATCGCTCCGGAGAACAATATGGATGGCGGTGCCCCAGGCGGAAACATTCGCGTAGGATTCCTGTACAATCCAGCAAGAGTACAGCTTGCAGACAGTGTGAGCGGACAAAAAGGTACAGCTACACAACCCGTTGGATATAATGCAGCGGCAGATCAATTGACCTACAATCCGGGCCGAATTGATCCAACAAACTCTGCCTTTGCAAGTTCACGTAAACCCCTTGCTGCACAGTTCGTATTCGGTGGCGAAACAGTAATTGTGATCGCTAACCATTTCAATTCAAAAGGCGGCGATACCGGTCCTTTCGGAAACGTTCAGCCCCCTGTATTGTCCAGTGAAACACAACGCCATAAAATCGCGGCGGTCGTAAACGGATTTGTCAAAGAGGTTCTGACTGCAAATCCTAAAGCCAACATCGTAGCTCTTGGTGATTTGAATGACTTCCAATTCACTAAAACTGCAACCCTCTTAAAAGGTACAGAACTAGACAATTTGATCGATACATTGCCTTTAAATGAGCAGTATACGTACACCTATGACGGAAACTCTCAAGTGCTAGATCATATTCTTGTCAGTAAAAATCTAACGGCTTCTTCTAAAGTAGATGTCGTTCATCTAAATGCCGACTTCTCACCATCGAATGGCCGGGTATCCGATCATGATGCGGTTTTGGCACAGATTGATTTTAATACTGCTGAAGACTTCCCACTAACCATTCTGCACACCAATGATACACATGCAGGATTAGATACTGTCAGCTCGCCAAACAACATCTTACGCCGTGTAACAGCAATCCAAGATGCCAAGGCGACTACAGAGAATCCTATTCTTGTAGACGCAGGTGATGTGTTCTCCGGAACGCTTTACTTCAATAAGTATCTGGGTCAAGCAGATCTGGCCTTTATGAATCTGGTCAAATATGATGCTATGACTTTCGGTAATCATGAGTTTGATAAAGATTCAGATGTACTGTCCAAATTCATCGGCAACGCTAAGTTCCCATTCGTCTCCTCCAACGTGAACTTCTCAGCGGATGATATTCTTAGCAAAATGTTCACCAATGAAATCGGCCGGTCAGGTAATGCTGGAACCATCTACCCTGCGCTGATCAAAGAAGTAGACGGCCAACAGGTCGGCATCATGGGTCTGACGACAGAAGACACGGCGAACATTGCTTCACCAGGTAAAGTGACCTTTGAGAATGCCTTCGCTAAAGCGGAAGCAACGGTCGCTATGCTTGAAAAAGAGAATGTTAACAAGATCATTGTTCTCTCACACCTTGGCTACGAAGAAGATCTCAAGTTAGCCAAAGCTGTTAACGGCATTGATATTATCGTTGGGGGGCACAGCCACACGCAACTGAATCAAGCCGTTGTTGATAACAGCGATCCTAACGCACCGAAGCTTATTGTACAGACCGGTGAAAAAGGTCTTTTCCTTGGACAACTTGAAGTTAAATTTAACCAAGATGGCGTACTGACCGATTGGAAAGATCAATTAATCTCCATCGATGCTAAAAACGGCACTAACTACGTTATCGCCGAGGACCCAGAAGCCAAAAAGATCCTGGATACGGAGTATAAGCCGGGTATTCAAGAACTAACCAATGAGGTAGTAGGAAATTCAGAGGTTGTTCTAAACGGCGTTCGCGATAATGTGCGCACAAAGGAAACTAATCTTGGTAACCTGATTGCCGATGGCATGCTTTATGCAGCTCAAAAAGCGGGCACTAATGCCGTAATCGCCCTGCAAAACGGTGGCGGTATTCGCGAATCCATCAACGAAGGACCGATCACACAAGGCGAAGTACTCGGCGTACTTCCATTCAACAACGATCTGGTTACGATCACTTTGACTGGACAAGAAATTAAGGATGCCATGGAGAACGGGGTTTCCAAAACGCCGGCAGCAGACGGACGTTTCCCACACGTTGCAGGGTTGAAATTCTATTACGACTCTACGAAACCTGTGAACGAACGTGTACTGCGTATTGAAGTGAAAAACGGGGATAAATACGTCCCTCTGGATCTGAACGCATCCTACGAAGTAGCTACGAATGCTTTCACAGCTAAGGGTGGAGATTTCTATACTTCACTTGAAAAGGCCTATAAAGAAGGTCGCGTGAATCTGCTGTACCTACCGGACTTTGATGTATTTACGAAGTATCTGCAGAAGGTTGGAACGGTCACTGCGAACACTTCCGCCGTTGAGGGCCGGATTGTTGATCTAAAAGGTGCACCGCTGCCGGAGACAAATCCAACTCCGACACCAGACCCAACACCAGTACCAACACCAGATCCAACTTCAGTGCCTACATCAGTACCAACATCGGCTCCAACAGTACCTACCGCTACAGCTACACCATCACCAACTGTTGCTCCAACTGCAGCACCAATTGCTTCAGCACAAGTAACAACAATTGATGCTGCTGATCTAACCAAACAACTTGCTGAACTGCCAGCGGGTAGTCAAGAGCTGGTTATTCCGGTTAAAGCTACTACAGGCGGCGCTCAAGTAGTACTTCCAGGCAGTGTGCTTGTAAAACAAGCAGCAGCACAGCCTAACACAGTTCTCACCTTTACTACTGATGGCGCTTCTTATTCCTTGCCACTCCGTGTTGTAAACAGCGCAGCACTTGCCGCTCAATTAGGCACCAGCGACTTTACAATTACGGTATCTATTCTACTAGCGAATTCGGGAACACTAAGCAGCACAAACCAAGCTATCGCATCACAGCTAGGTAATGCTACTTTAGCTGCTCCAGTAATCGAATTCAGCGTTTCAGCGCAAGCCGGAAGTAAGAGTGTGCCGCTGAACAATTTCGGCAGTACTTATGTTAATCGGACGATCAATGTACCTACTTCTTTAAATTCAAATAACGCAACGGCAGTGGTCTTCGATCCTGCTTCAGGTAAGATCTCCTTCGTGCCTGCTATCTTTGTTCCTAAAACAGATGGAACAACGGACGTTACGATTAAACGGAACAGCAACAGCTACTACACCGTTGTTAAGTCTTCCAAAACGTTCGCAGATATTAACGGACACTGGGCTAAATCATCCATTGATCTATTAGCTACCAAACTAATTGTCAGCGGAACAAGCAACGATACGTTCTCTCCTTCACAGTCGATCACACGTGCTGAGTTCGCCACATTAATTACGCGTTCTCTGGGACTTGCGACAGGTAATGGTGAGACCACATTTAAAGATGTAAACTCAAGTGCTTGGTATGCTGATGCTATACGCACCGCAGCAGAAGCCGGTTTGATTTCCGGTTATACCGATGGCAGCTTTAAGCCGGGTAGCCCAATCACTCGCCAGGAAATGGCCTCGGTATTAGCGAAAGCCATCAAGTACACAGGTAAAACCTTAAATGCCGATCCTGCGGCACTGGCTAAATTCAGTGACGCAGCAAGCATTCCTGCTTGGTCTCAAGCAGCAGTAGCAGAAATCGCTGCTGAGGGAATTATCCAAGGAGCAACAGACGGTTCCTTTGCTCCACAGAAGCTGGCAACTCGTGCCGAAGCGGTTACGATGCTGGAGAAGACATTGAAATCTCTCCAGTTTATCAACTAGCAAAAGCTGATCTCCAGCTCTGAAGACAAAAAGGCGGTTTCCCGAGTGCGTAATGCACCCGAGGAACCGCCTTTTTAATAAACCAACCTGATCTGTAGGAAGTGTTATGATTCCATCCCAGCTTCACTCTCTTCGTAATGGCTCGTATCCCCATGCAGCAGGATTTCCGGCACACCATCCGTAAAATCAACCCTGCATAAGCAGGTCGGATAAATGTAAGGCAGATCCCAGAGCTTAGGCAGCGCTCTGCCCTCAAAATAGGCCATTAACAGCTTAATCACTACTGTATGTGTGACAATAAGAATGGTCTCACCTTGATGGTTAACGAGAATTTCCTGAAGCTTACCCAGCGCCCGTGCCTGCACCTCTGCGAAGGTCTCACTGCCCTCCACTTTAAACTGCTCAGGGTCTTGCCAGAAATTGCGATGCTGCTCCGAATACTCGCTCTCCAGCTCAGTAGAATCACGGCCTTCCCACACACCCATGCCAATCTCTTTGAACGCCTCAGAGGTCTTAAGCGGAGTACTCCGCTCTCCACGAATAATCTCAGCTGTGCGCAGCGCCCTTGGGCTGGGGCTTGCATAGATGACATCCAGCTGTTCAGTGCGCATTCCCCGGCTCAGCCATTCTGCCTGTTGCACACCAAGAGCCGTCAGTTCAGAATCCATATGTCCCTGCATCCGATGCTGCACGTTCCATTCCGTTTGACCATGCCGGGTTAAAAATATCGTTGTTGTACTCATGCCAGCTTCTCCTTCCGTTTCCCCTATCCAATGAGTTTTACTTCCTGTTCTGTTCCATCCAGTTCACTGCATAATCAACGATTTCCCGTTGCGGAATCAATTGAGCGGTTGCCGAAGCAACCTGTCCATATGTAATAAGTCCCGTCTCTTGTCCAAACTGATCTGCCAGCTGAACGAAATCGTCAGAATCCCAATCCAGCTCCTTAAATTCAACCCACTGTCTAACTCCATCCACCATAATGGGCGCCCCGCCAAGGGTTTCCTTCTTGCCAGCATAAGATGCGCGGCATTCGGCAAGATGCAGGGAAGTATTATTAAGATTGCCTACACCCAGCAACAGTACATGTCCGCCCAGATCGTAAATACGAGCCAGCGGAGAATCTTCCCCCAGGCCCATTTCAAGCGAATGACCATACATAATTTCATCTCTATGCTTGCCCCAAGCGGCAAACGAATGTATCGGATGGTCACTACGTTTTACTCCTTTTTGTTTACGGAAGCAGTCCGGAATAACCCCCATTCCTCTAAGCTGGGTCAGATCTGGATCATAAGCCGGCATCTGCTCGCGGATACTCTGCCACCACGCCTCCGGCACCGGTGGGTTGCTCCAGCCTGCGGGATCAGTCAGGTCACTGGAATGTGTGGGCATTACTAGCGTGCCAGATTCTCCGAGGACCTCCTCCAATGCCAAAATAACAGCGACCGGGCCCCCGGCTACCCATTGGCCTAACGATTTAAAAGAAGAATGCAATAAAATCGTCATGCCCGCCTTAACGCCCAGTCGACGAAAATCCGCTGCTAATGTCTGAACCGTAATCAAATTGCCTTGTATTTCTTCCACCCTTCATTCCTCCAATGAATCTTCTCAAATCCATTATATAGGAGGGCCGCTTCTAAATGCATCTTCAAAAGCCTCAACACTCTTCGGATACTATTTTCGCTCTATAATCACCTGGGGAAATCCCCTCCAGCTCTTTAAAAACACGGGCAAATTGTTTACTGTTCTCGAAGCCTACCTCTTCTGAGACTGTTGCGAGCTTACCGCAGCCTTTTGCCAATAGCTCTTTAGCATGACGGATGCGGACCTTTTTTAAATAGATAACAAAATTCTCACCGGTATATGCCTTAAAGGCTTCGCTAAAATAAGAATAATTCAAGGATACATGATTGCTGACCATAGCCATATTCAGTGGACGGGCGTAGTTGGCTTCAATATAGCTCAGTGCCTCTTCCATATCCGCATGCTCGGTATGCGCGGACCTTACGCCTACAATGTATTCATTCACACTCAAGAGTAAGTTCTCCAGCGCACGATAATATTCGTGGAAATGACGATAGTTGTACATATTGCCTACCGTACGATACAGCTTCAATACCTCTACCGAGGCTTCGCCATGCACCCGAAACACTTCATCCAACACCAGCTCGTTTACATTCTGTCCCACGGACTCCAGATAAGCTAGGTCCAGTTCCTTCAAATGCTCAGTTTGAAAAATCACAGATAGAAGATGCTTCATCTCCTTCTCGCGTTCTGTTCCCAGCATATTGAGCAGCTTGCGAAGCTCCTCCTTAGGTAACGGAAAGTTAGACCGTCCCTGGCCAACATCCCCATAATCCAATAAACTCACTTGCGGATATAAAAAAGTATATTGCAGTGCCCGGCATGCTTCCTTATAACAGGAACGGAGGTCCTCAAGACTTCCTCCTTCGCTGCTAATCCCAATCGATAATCCCTTTATTTCCTTAGCTTCAGCTTGTCTGGACAGCTCCATAAAATCCTGTTTTCTACTCCCGATCAAGACTAATTTGCCATCCCAATCCGTTGTGATTTCCGAGAAAAACTTTTCAAGCGGTCCGATCAATCGTTCCGCCAGTCCCTGAACATCCCCCGACTTCATTCTTGTTCCGTCATTGTAATAGTAATTCAACACACCAACTGTAAAAGGTGCTTGCAGATCACTTAGCCACTCTTGCTGCTCACGCTCCAGCTGAACCTCCTGCTGCATAAGCAGTCCCCGTAAACGACTAGACCGCAGTTCCCTGCGGAAGTGTTCCGTTTCCTGTTCCAGCTGCCTTGCGCTGAGATCCTGTTCTTCCTGTTCCTTATCGATATTCTTCAAAATTGCGAACAACTCATCTCGGCGAATCGGCTTCAGCAAGTAATCCTTTACGCGATAACGAATCGCGCTTTTGGCATATTCGAAATCATCATACCCGCTTAAGATCAGCACTGCTGGGCTTTTCTCACCACTTGTTACCTTAGATATCTGCTCCAACAGCGTAATTCCATCCATCACTGGCATACGTATATCTGTAATAATAATATCTGCACCTTCGATCTTAAATATATCGAAACCCTCTGCGCCATTACTCGCCATTGTGATGGTATACACGGACGGAAATTCTCTTTCTATCATAGTCTTGAGACCGTAACGGATATTCTTTTCATCATCAATGATCAGTAGCTTCTTCATAGTTGTTTTTCTCCTGTCAAAAGAACTTTCGGCAAGGTCAGACGTACCATCGTCCAACTCCCTGCTTCACTCTGTACTACAAGCCCATATTCATCACCATAAAAGATTTGCAGTCGCTGATGTACATTCCTCAGTCCAATACCACCTGTTCGGCGGTCAACATCCCTCTGTTCTGAAGCACTCTCACAGCGCTCATCTTTCGCATAAATCGCCTCGTTCAAAGCAACCAAACGCTCTGGAGTTAAGCCGATGCCATTATCACGAAGCTCTATGCAAATATCACCTTCCGTTTCCGAAATATGAATATGAATGTTCGGGTCCTGTAAATTCTCTTTCCCGTCGCACCAAGCATGCTTAACACTGTTCTCTACAATAGGCTGCAGTGACATTTTCAGCACCTCCAGCTCCAAATATCGAGGTTCAATATGAAGCACTAACTTAACCGGATATTCAAAACGAATATTCATCACTTCAATGTAATTTTCGATATGGCGGACTTCATCCCGCAGCTTCACATACTCTCCGGACCATTTAAAATTATAGCGCATCATCCCACCCAGCGAAGTCAGTGCGTCCGAGATCGTTCGCTGGTTCTCAATTTCAGCCAGCATTTTTATATTTTCCAGCGTATTATATAAAAAATGTGCGTCAATCTGGTTATGCAGCGTACGCAGCTCTGCCTCTTTAGACAACGCCTGCTTGCTCACTGCCTGAGCCACCAACGTATTGATGGTGTTCATCAGCTTGGAGAAATGATGGGCAAGCTCCCCGACTTCCCCTCCACCACGAATCATTATTCCAGTGTACGCTTCACCTCTGCGCACTTTTTTCATCGTTTCGGTCAATCTACGTAGATTTTTTAGAATAAAGGCATTTGTCACATAAGCGATCAGCGTTAGTAAAGTAATAAAACCAACATTGGCTCCAATGATTAAGTTGCGCGTGCGGGAGATATCCTTCATCACTCCCTCCATTGACACTACATTTAGCAAATAAGCATCAATTCGTTCTAGCGGAGTGTTAATTA
This sequence comes from Paenibacillus sp. FSL L8-0333, assembly GCF_037965665.1. Lineage (NCBI taxonomy): Bacteria > Bacillati > Bacillota > Bacilli > Caryophanales > Paenibacillaceae > Paenibacillus > Paenibacillus sp. FSL L8-0333. Next base: position 525,542 of record NZ_CP150186.1, on the reverse strand, counting down.
ACAAAAACGATTTACCATTCTCCGAGTAATTACTGTCCCATTCGCCAGTTTCCCGGAACTGCTTATACCGTTCTGCAATCATATCAGCCATCTCTAGATTATCCTGCAAAAAAGAGTTGTCCGGCCTGGTGAAAAGCTGCAGCTCACTATCCACAAGGAACATCTGGGTCTGATTATCCCGTACATCTGTATACGTCTTGGGTGTAAACCGACTCAGCAGCATATCCACCTGCACCATGCCGATATGATTGTCTGCTGGCCGACTCTTCTCACGCAGCAAAGAAACCTTTGGCAGACTCTCCGTCGGTGCTCCCAAGTATCTCTGCATCAAATCCGGATCACTTTTCTGAAAAGACCAGTATTCCTGCCCTTTCAATTGAAGCGCTTTCTGAAACCATGGGGTGGAAGAAACTCGCTCTTCGCGAAAGATAATCGGCCAAATTTCATGCACCTTATTGCTTCTCGAATACAGCCGTAAATGCTCAATATTCGGATTATTAAATTGAATACGAGTCATATTCACATAGGCATTTGTATTAAAATCAACCAAATCTACTAGCTGCGGCTCGGTTTCATTCGCTAAGAATTTTTCTACTTCAGCATCAGAATAAGCCATTTGTGCCGCCCGTTCCATCGCCTCAATCTGATTATGAATGTGCAGCTTCTCCATTTGCGACAAATAATCATTTTTCTCGACGGCATCGCGGAGATAGGTATTATTAATGGCTTTATAGGAATAGACAGAAACCAGCATACACGGGCCTAAAACAATAAAAACATAAGCTGCAATTAAACGGCTCTGAAGAGATCTCCGCCCCCACCAATAACTAAAAGAATGCCATAATGCTCTGATTCGATCTCGCCTATTCACTTTATACACTTCTGTCCTGTCCACCTCGCTAAAATAGTGAATATTCAAATACTTAATAACTATTCCTTATTATAATTCGAAAATAACCCAAAAGCCCGCAGTTAGCGGGCATTTTGGGTCATGCTTTTTATTTTATGGACAGCTTCACTTTATTCTCTTCATATTTCTTTTGTTGGTAGGCATCAAATACATCTTCGCCTTCCTTCTTTCTCTTCTCTAAATACTCATTCCAAATCTTATCGAATTCCGCATCGGAAGAAGCCATGAGCAATTTCGGCATAGTTTTACCGCGCAACTGTTTCAGCTTCGAAGCGATGATGCCTTCAGGAGAGTTTCCTGTTGGTTCGATTTGTTGGAACTCAGAGGAGCCTATGGATTTACCTCTAGTCCAATCTTCCAATTGCTTAAATGGTTCTACCGATTTAGGAGCCCATTGGTCTGTGATGTTCGTATTTTGCAGCATCCAGAATGTAAAGGAAGATCCAATTTGCTTATCAAACGTCGAACGGTCTTTATTCATCAAATCAAACACTTCTGGTTTAAATTGATCTTTTCCATCAATCGTATCGTAGCTGACACCTTTTTCGCCTAAGAACAAGTCTTTGTTGCCTTCTTCACTGTTCAAGTAGCTGAGGAAGCGGATAGCACGTGCTTTATCCTTAACATCTTTGGAGATCAGCGTTACCGTCCAACCGGAGATACCAGGGCCATCAAGGGTTGGTTTATCCAAGTTCGTATTGGAAGGTCCGTCAACAGCAATATACGTTTTGGTTGGATCCTGTTGGTAAATCGTTCCTAGCTGTGCTGCAAAGTCTGTACGTTGATACAGCATTGCGAAATAACGGCCTTGGGCAATTTTTTCTTCCATTTGTGGGCGTTTGTCGATAAAGATATCTTTAGCCAGCAGACCGTCTTGATTCGCTTGACGAAGTGCCTTCATCCAGCGGATATATTCAGGATCGGTTTCACGAGCATATACCTTGCCATCTTTTTCTCTTGGGATTGCCAAGAAGTTCTGCAGGTAACCTTCCAAAGAATCGTTACCGTTCTCGGTAAATTCATGCAAACCAAGTGGAATAAGCGGCTGTCCATTTACGTCAGGGAATTTCTCTTTCGCTAATTTAAGCGCATTCAAGAAACCTTCTGGTGTGCGCATATCTGGACTTCCAATAGCTTCATACATATCCTTGCGGACAGCGAATACTTGGTTGGATACGTAATTTTCTCCATACTTCTCATAGTCGGCAGGAGAGGAAGAAGAGTTAGGATAGCCATACACATTGCCGTCTTCTTGTGTATACCAGCCCAGCTTATCAGCATCGGATACTTTAAAGAAGTACGGATCATATTCATCAGCAAGTTTGTTCAATGGAAGAACAAGTTCACCTTCGACCATTTTCTTAATCGCATCTTCCCAGAAACCCAAAGTGATGAAATCAGGCAATTTACCGGATGCAATCAGCGTATTAAGCTTCTCATTCTCGTTACCAGCCGGAACGATAAAATTAATATCAACTCCGGTCTTCTTAGTTACATATTGGGAGGTTGGGTCCACGCCCCATTTATTAGGGAACCATGAGAAGTTCAGGTACCAGTCAAATGTAATGGGTGAAGTATCAATCTTCCATCCCGGTTCATCTGCTGATAATGCAGCAGCAGTCGGTTCAGCACTTGCCTCCGTATTAGTAGCTTTAGCGCTGTTAGCATTACCTTCGGCATTCTTGCCAGCATTATTTCCGCTGGAGCAGCCTGCGGCTGACAATGACATCATTATTGCGAGAAGCAGAACTCCCATTGCTTTTGGCTTACGTTTCATGCCCATGCTTGTTTACCCCTTTTCTATGAATGTTAATTATAAGCTCAACCCCAGTGCCTACAGCTGTAGGCAACCGGAGGAGTTATCACTGCTAGACATCAGCCCTTAATGGAGCCGATCATCATCCCTTTAACGAAATAACGCTGCAGGAACGGATACACGAATACTATCGGCAGGGTGGTCACTACCATCGTCGCCAGCTTAATGGACTGTGACGTTACGCTTCTCGTAACGCTGCTGCCTTGTACAGCGACCATCATTTGACTAGAGCTCGATTGTGCGACGACCCGGAACAAATACGTCTGAATCGGCTGCAGATCAGTATTATTGATATAGATCATACCCGTGAAGTAATCATTCCACTGATACACGCCATGGAACAGCGCAATGGTAGCAATTACAGGCATGGATACTGGAAGTACGATTCTTAAAAAGATGGACCAATCATTAGCACCGTCAATCCGTGCCGCTTCTTCCAGCCCATCGGGAATCTCCCGGAAAAAGGTCATGAAGATAATAAGATCAAAGAAGCTAAACATAACCGGAATAATATAGACTAGGAAATTCTCCAATAGGTGAAGGTCCTTCATCAGCAGGAAGGTAGGAATGAGTCCCCCGCCAAAAAAGAGAGTCACTGTACCCATAAGCATGTAGAACTTACCGCCAATGAGGTTTTTTCTGGAGAATGCATAAGCTACCATCGCTGTGAAAAATACATGCAGTACAGTACCCAAAAGTGTTTTGGCGACAGTAACCCACATCGCCTGCATGATGCCGGGGCTGGCAAACACGGCCTCGAAATTCTCAAAGCTGAACATCCGCGGCCACCAGTAGATTCCTCCCCGCATGGCGTCATTACCGTTATTGAAGGCGTTAACCAATACGTACCAGATCGGGTAAAGCGTTATGAAGCAGATACATAACATGATGAGGTTATTGATGATATCGAACAGGGCCTCGCCCTTCGTTTTACGCTTAAGTGCAAACATATATGGTCCTCCTTATCCTAGAACAACGATGTATCGTTGATTTTTTTAGATACTTGGTTGGCAATCAGCAGCAAGATTAGAGCGATAACCGATTTTAACAATCCAACTGCAGTTGAGTAAGAGAAGCGGCCTGAGAGAATCCCTGTATAGTACACATAGTAATCAATTACATTACTTGCACTATCATTCAGTGAGTTGCGCAGGACCAGAATCTGATCAAAGTTGGAGTTCAGCACTCCGCTGACCGCGAGAATGAAGAGAATGCTGATTGTCGATTTAATCGCCGGCAAGGTAACATACCACATCTTCTGAAATCTGCCCGCGCCGTCGATTGTCGCCGCCTCGTACATTTCAGGAGATACACCGGAAATTGCTGCTAAATAGATAATCGCTGACCATCCAAGTTCTTTCCAGATATCAGAGGAGATAATAATTGTCCAGAAGTAACCCGGCTCAGCCAAGTATGTAATTGGCTGATCAATAAGATGAAGCGCTAGCAAAATGTTATTGATAATTCCTACATCAGCAAGCCATGTAGCCAAAATCCCTCCGAGTACCACCCATGAGAGAAAGTGGGGCAAATACGAAATCGTCTGTATAGTCTTCTTGAATTTCATTGAACGAACTTCGTTCAGAAATAGAGCGAAGATTATCGGCAAGGGAAATCCGATAATTAGCTTAAACAAGCTAATGCCGAGTGTATTTTTAATTACATTCGAGAGATTGTCATCATCCATGAACTCTTTGAAATGTGTAAGTCCCACCCATGGGGCTTCTGCAATCGTTTTAACGATGTTGTAATCTTTGAAAGCAATGATAATTCCATACATGGGAATGTAGTTAAAGATTATCATCCATGCAATGCCGAGTAGAGCCATTGTCTGCAAATGACGCTGGGCAATGAACCTCTTCCAAAGCGGACTGCGATTTACTTTACCGGTTTCGAAATTGCCAGGAATTAACGGCTTCATCGCTGAGCTTACTTCCATGCTTTTTTTGTTCTCCATCCTTTGGACCTCCAGGCTCTATATCTGTATTTAATCTAAAGCGCTTACAATGTTTATGTATCCATTGTATTTGCTTTTGCCTGTCTCCGTAAGGCTTTGAATTTCGGATTATAGGTTCCATTTTTCGGATTCATTGAAAATTTAAGGGCGAGCCGCAGCTCGCCCCTCTATTTTTATGCTAATACTGCTTGAATTTGCGCGATTTCTCCACGCCGCAGAGCCTCTGCCTCTTCACCGCGCACGAACGCTCCAGATATTTTAGTCATAGTTCCATTACGGTATACAAGCATCAAAGATTGAATGCTAACCTTCTTCTCGCCAAAGGTATTTTCACGTTTTGGGTTAGAATAGATTACCTCCGTATTCCCAAGGAAAGTGAAGGACAGATTGCCCTCTTCATCAAATAGCCATCCTGGCAATACCGGATCAAGAGACAGCGTAAGCGCTCCATCCTCCAATCTGAAAACATGGCTTCCAGCCATCATTGTTCTCCACATGCTTAAGAATTCCGCGGTCGATCCACTAAGTCTCGCTACGAACCCTCTACCGTGGTTATTTGGATCAGGATTGCCTCCAGTTGCGATAAAAGATGAATTCTCCAGTGTACTGCGTCCATAAACAGCAGGATCAAGGAATGGCACCAGCGACGTCTTCAGCTCACCGTAGAATTCCTCGTACAGCCCGCCCTTCAGCAGCTCAAGCAGATACTTATAGGACATGTGCAGGAAGTTAGACTCCCGTTCTAGCCAGCCTGGTGTAAAGGCTCTCATTCGTCCGATTTCATGCGATTCACCTTCTAGACTAACAGAGGTCTGATACATAGATGTTGCCCGATCATACAGCTCTGTTTGCTTAATCAGATTATAGATTTCTTTTGCCTGCACCGGGTTCTTCATCGTCTTCAACCAGCGGGTAGGTCCTTCCAGGAAATAAGGCAAGGCATAAGCCTTAAACTCCTCTACCACAGCTTTTGGCAGTCCGTATCCGCTAATTACTGGCTGACCCTCAGCATCTGTTACCTGATGGAATTTCTCCGCTTCAAAACGGAAATAGGTGGGGGTAAGTCCATTGCCCATTTCTACCGCCTTGTTGATCCCCTCATCAATTTTAACTAGGAACTTGGAAAGGGCTTCGCGGATGTGCTCCAGCGTTACTGCGGACTCAACACCAGTAATGCCAAACCGGATACTTGCTCTATAAGCTTCACGGGCTGAAGCTACTGTATCCCAATAGTTGAATTGTTCCACTTCTCCTGCTAGGACAGCAGTTACCGCGTGATATACCACTTCAAGCAGCTCCGCGATTTCTTCTGGCAGCTTTACAGCTCCCTGTACATTCTCAGCACCGTTCAGCACATCCAGCAAAAAGACTACAGTACGCTTCAGCTCAAAAGTCTCACTCATTCCGGAGCCAAACAATCCTGGCAGACCGTTCATGGCATCGTTCCAGCCCGGCTTGTTGCCTTCCATCTCCACACCCATGCCGTAAGGGTCAAGCGTAGCAAATTTATTCAAAGCAAGAGACAACATCTTCACGAACAGATTGGTGTGGTAAATAGCACCTTGCCCACCTTCGGCACGCAGCCAATGGGTATCTCCTGCTTTCCATTTCAGCTTATGCAGCTTCTCCTCATCCTCCAGGAGGGCGCCATATTGCCGGGCTTTTCCGTCACTAATTACATACTTCTCACTACGTGGCAGCACATATGCTGGGCTGTCATAGAACGCATAAGTGTTATCCCCAAATAAAAGCTCCTGCTTCTTGTCAGGGAAGATGTCCAAATAACCTACTACGAGATCCAAATTATATGTCCAGTGATCAGACCAGAAGCCTTCGCCAAAAGCAGCCTCAATGTTTTGCTGTGACAGGGCTAGCAGACCCGACAGAAACTCCTGCTCACTAACCTTCAACGTAACGTTATGATCCGCAATGTAATTGATCAGGCTGCCTGGGGTGAACCGACTGTTGCATAGCTTAACAAGCTCAGCTTGATGATCCGCAGCCGCTTCTCCGATCCATTCCGCAGCCTTCGCTCTGCTGTCTGACTTCACTTCAAAGGTTGTTCCTTGAACACTAAGTGGGTTGTAGCCATCTGCTTGAATTAAGCTATAGAACATTTTGATGTTGAAGCTGCCCACCTTCGGATTAAAAAACACATCATTCCGGCGGTTCTGATTCATATCGCGGAAGTTTCCGTTCCCCTGTGAATAGTATTCTGGGGCAAGCGAGAAGAAGTTATAGTCGCGCTCCAAATCGCCATGTTTACGGGAATATAAATGAACCACAAAGCCATCTCCGCCATTATCAAAAATAAAAGGATAGCCTCCACGCAGGAAGTTATCGAGATAGGACTGACGGCAATAAGCATCAAATACAGCCGATGAAGTGTGCGTGGCAATGTCTTCTGTTAATTCCTCTGTCAGACCTGCGGCTTCTTGGGATTTGGACAGAATATATTCATCTCGGCATAACTGCTCTGCCTTTTTATTGATTTTATCGATGTCATTTACATGCCCAACCAAAGTATTCAGGGTCAAGCTGCTGCCGGGTGCCAAACGTCTAGCCACACCACTGAAGCCGCAAGGAACCTTATTGACTGGATATTGTGGAAGCTCACTCAGCTCCGAAAGCGTTAATCCCGCAAAGCGGTCTGGGTAAGTAAGAGAGGTATTGCCGCCGAAAATAAGCTCGAAATCAACGATTGGCGCGACTTTTTCTCCTTCTCCAGTAAACGACAGATAGAAATGCCCATTTGTGATTTCGCTAACCTGCGCGCTATCGTTGGTGCTGGAACGCAGCTTATAGAACGGAATACCGTTCTCCAGATTGTATACGTCCATCCAGCTGCGCAGCAGGTTACCAATCTCCTTGTAGCCGCTGTTTTCTACTCCGTAAGGCAAGATCTCAGGCAGACCATCCATCAGCTCCAGCTCAATCTCTTTGCCCCCGATATTCTCAATCTCCACCCGACGTACCAACGCGGCATAATCGTCATTAGGCAGATTGAAATAGTGTACGGTCGTCTTCAGCCCATGCCCGGCATGGCTTTCTTCAAGGGTCAGTCCGTTAGGCAAAATGGTCATGATCCGCTTGGCGGCAGGATCTGGACGTGCCGATTGAAATGGCTCATAAATCTCTTGCTCGCCTTTTATTTTAATAAAGGTTCGGAAGCCGGTGGTTCCTACGTCTTTATAAGAGATATTTGCTGGAGAAAATTCCATGATTGGCGAGTTCTTGTCGCGTACTCCAAAGCTGCAAATCGCTTGCCCCCGGTTCACATAAAAAGTCCACATTGGAATTCCCTTAAGACCTGCAAGACCTGGCAGGAAACTAGAGAAAGGCTTTCCTGTATCAAACTGCTCCATTACAAAATTACCTGATTCGAAATAATAATTACTCACGTTAATGTCCTCCTAAACTGTTACTTATTTATGAAATCAGATGCGTTACGATAGAATGAGGGGATAGCTCGCAGTTGGCAATCTCTTCGCCAAGCCCCAAGGTTACCGTGCGAGCTTCTTCGCTCTCATTCATCAATATGACAGCAAGGCTGCCGTCCGGATTACGGAATGCTGTGGATAGGATTCCTTCCGCTTCAGAAGTAAAGCCAATCCGTACCGCACCTGGCGCGATAAATTTACTGAAATGCCCGATATAATAATAAGAGCTGTTATAGTGCAATTCGTCTGTTGTTGTATCTGCAATAATTGGAGCATCACAGAGATTCCCTACATGATTGGGCCCGCCGGTCTCATCCAGTACCAGGTTCCAGTCCAGATACCCTTCTGTCCATGCATTGAGATCCCCAATCATATTTCTGCCGTAACGTTCACCTGTAAACCATTCGCCAAGCTTGACGCCGCCCTCTTGACAGCCCTCAGTGAACAATAGATGTTTGTCAGGAAATAGATCATGTACCTTCTCTACCTTGTCGAACTCCTCACCACCATACCAGTGGATGCCTGTACCCCACACATATTGTGCAGCTTCAGGATCAGACAACACGACCGAAGCACGTTCGACCATAATATCGCGGTTATGATCCCAGATAACAATGTTCACATCGGAATGGCCTGCCTGCTGCATCACTGGACCGAGATGATTTTTAACAAAATCGCGTTCCTCTTCCGCACTATAAATGCAAGAATCCCAGACTTGAACAGCAGCCGGCTCATTCTGCACGGAAACCGCCCAAATAGGTACGCCTTCCTTCCCATAAGCTTCAATAAATTTGGTATAGTAGCGTGCCCAAACTTCAGCGTATTCTGGCTTGAGCGATCCTCCATTATTCATTTCACCATTTGTTTTCATCCATGCCGGAGGGCTCCAAGGAGAGGCCAACATCGTGAACGGTCCACCTTTTACCTGCATTGCATCCTTAATCAGCGGAAGCACCCACTTATGATCATGGGAGATATCAAAGGTAGCCAGCTCCGTATCATGATCAGCGACATAAGTATAATTTCCAAGCGCAAAATCACAGCTATGAATATGAACACGACCCATGTTATAGCCTAATCCCTCTACCGGATGAAAGTAGCGATGAATAACCTCTGCCCGTTTCTCAGGACTGAGCCGTGACAACGTATATGCCGCAGCTTCTGTGAAAGCGCCGCCAAATCCTATCATCTTTTGGAACTCCTGCTCTGGCTTAAGCTCTACATCGGCAGATCCAGAATCTACTCTTGTGCTAAAAACAATTGCCTCTTTCGGAGTTAAGCGTTCCCCTGTATCTTTTGCAGTTACTACAGTTTGAACTTTTGCCATTTCATCCATCTCCTCTAATTGTTTTGTTACTAACAACAAGCACTGTCTTTACTGGATCACCATCCGATGTTAGGGTTCGGAGCGATGGGCCACTGAAACGTTTGAGAAAATTCAAGGAAGCCTTCGGTAAACTTTGATTTCAGCTCATTCGAAACTTAAAATCGAAACCGGTTTCGATTGTTGCGAAAAAAAATGATCTAACGAAGAGCAGGAAAAAAAGCGGCATAACAATATACCCATTATAGCCCCATTCCTCTGAATAAGCTGTAGCAAATACCACATAGGAAGAATTCGAGCTATGATGTCCTCTACTTTATCAGGACTCTTTTCTTTTCGTCAAGATTTATCCTGTGGGCAGCAGCCTGCTCTCTGTACTTATGGAATTTGATACAGCCCTAATTTCCGCTCGGAGGCGCACAGGATTCCCGTTCGATCACTTCTACCGGAACTAGAACCGCTTCCTTATCCAACTGTTTCCCTTCAATCGATGCTAAAAGAATGTCCGCTGCTCGGCTTCCTAAAAGTTCCGTATCCTGACGAATGGTTGTCAATGCAGGTGTAACATACTCAGCTAGATCAATATCATCGTACCCCACAACTGAAATGTGTAGCGGTACGGAAAGTCCACTATCTTTTACCGCCATAATAGCCCCTAAAGCTAACATGTCACCCGAAGCAAAAACAGCGGTTGGCCGATCAGGCAGCTTAAGAAGCTCCAGCATCGCTTGATAACCACTTTCACGAGAATAAAAAGCTCCATTCACAACATAGGACTCCGGCACTTCAAGCCCCTGCTGCTTCATAGCGTTCTTATATCCTAACTCCCGGGTTTTACCAGGGAAAGTGTTCATACCTCCGGAAATATGAGCAATCTTGCGATGACCCAAAGAAACTAAATACTCTATCGCAAGCTGAGCTCCAGCCGTATTATCCGAACATACCGTATGCGACTGCGTAGTCTCAAAATCCAGAATCACAGTAGGAATATCACTCTCTAGCAGCTCACGGAAATAAGGGTCCTCGTAATCAGACAAGAATACGACAACACCATCTACACCACGAATTCGGCAATTCTCCAAATAACCACTTTGTTTACCTCCAACATCCTTGGAAATAAACATGAGGGCATACCCCTTATCCACAGCAACCTTCTTAAAGCTCTCAATCACAGCGCTAAAAAAGGGATGGCGAATACCAAATCCCGTATTCTCTACAAACAATACACCGATGGTCCATGATTTCTTAGTAGTCAGTGTACGGGCATGGGAATTCGGCAAATATCCCATTTCTTGGGCAACCCGGAAAATTTCCTGGCGAGTCTTCTCCCGTACATCGGAATAATTATTAAACGCCTTGGATACCGTTGTAGGAGAGTAACCGGTTCTTTTGGCAATATCATATATAGTTGTCAATCCGGTTCACTCCTTGCCCAGACTAATGAAATACCTTCTGATACCTTCTGTTCACTGCAATTTTAACGTCTTTCGGTACCGCCGTCCAGCAAAAAGTAACTTTGTACGGAAGGAAGCAGCGTAAAGACTTGGATCAAAAGCCCTAGACTCATATAGATCAGATGTATGATTGCCACACTGTTCAACATATACGTCTGCACCATAATCCAAATAATTAACCCAAATCCGATATATAGGGACAATGCCCAGAAGCTATATAATTTCTTAAAGGGATTCAAAGTATTCACCCAGCGCAATTCTGGTCTCTTGATCAACCCATAAAACACAAACAAGGGCAGGATACCAAATACGATGAATAGCAAAATACCCGGAATTAAAAAATCTGAAAATGGCGATCTTTCCAGCATAGATGTGGGCATGTGTATCAGATCACCACTAGGATCTATGACCATTGACCCGCCTCCTGCTAACGCTCCAACCCCCAAAAATATATGAAGAATATAAAGCAATGTTACCGTAAACGGCCTTCTTTTGGTTGGTTCCATTTCAATACCCCTTCCCATGTTAAAAAAGTAGAGCATTCCTTACTGCTCTTTTCAATTTTACATGTTTTTCCTGAACGTCACCAAGATAGATATCACACAAAAAGCCGTATTTAAGCTTTTTTTGAGTGCGATGTGAACGATTGTATTTTACGCTATACTAAGATTAGAACGAAATGTTAACCCTGCCGACTGAATCTAATAAATAAAATACATTGGATCCTAAAAAACAAGGAGACAGGACGGGCGCAAAGACGCGCTGAACCTAACATATCTATGAACGATACCCATCTTTTATCCACCAAACAATGTACCTATTGCCAGCAACAGAAGCCGCTCTCTGAATTTCGTAAACGTACCGGCAAACGTTCCAAAGGCCAGTCTCGCCGTGGTGCTTGTCGGGAGTGCCGCAAACAACGACAAAACATAGATCTGACCCTTGCAGCAGGTCCCATTCCAGTACAACCTGTTACTATTGAAACCCCTTCTTCGGCTGTCAAAGAACGCTCCAAACAAGGAAAGCCTTCTTCCACGGTTGCTTCTTCACCGCAATCCAACCCAAATCAGCGCATACGGGGCTTGGAACAACGAAGGAAACATTCTCATTCTCAAGGCGCGAAACTGAGTCCCGAAGATCCAACGCAATTGATTCCCTCTGCCAAAGGGAAAATTCTAATGCGTGGCCACAGTGATAAAGGACGGCGCTGGCATCAGGAAATTGACTACGAGCTTGCGGTTACTCTAGTCAGAGAACATGCCGCTATCGTAGTGAATCGCCGAACCATCCGCAGGATATACAGCAATAAGGATTTCCGTGCTTATATATTGACCAGAGACAACTATACCTGCTACTTCTGTGGCTCCTATGGAGACACTATAGATCATCTGCTGCCCCGTGCTAAAGGTGGTCATACTACTCCGGATAATTGCGTTTGCGCTTGTACGTTATGTAATCAGACCAAGGCCGATCAGTCCGTTGAGGATTTTATGAGCAGATAAAATAGAAAAACGCCCCAATCTCAGTTGATTAGGGGCGCTTTTTAAATTAAAGGTGAATTTTATTATTAGTTAGCAACAATATTTTTAACTCGTCCTACCTGTCCACTGGTTAAACGCACCTTGATGCCATGCGGATGTCGAGGTGAGTTGGTGAGAATATCCTTCACCGTTCCATGTGTTAGCTTACCCGTCGGCTGATCCTGCTTAAGCACAATATCCACTTCAAGCCCAGGACGAATATCGGCTCTTACCTGTCCGTTCATGATGTAATCCCCTTTCAATGGGTTATAATGTTGTCAACTATACTAGATAAGGAGGAGACGTAATGGCCTTCGGCATCAACAGAGAAGAATTAACCCGCTGGAAAAAAGCAGTCTCCGCAGGAGAAATCGCCTTCTTAACCCATTACTGGCTAGACCCGCGTTTTCCCGGCATGACTACTGTCACCAAGGTAGGCTGTAGTGACCTAACCAGATTAACCTATTGGTGTGAGGAAAATGGACTGCCGGCTAAATATATTCATAATCGTTCCCCATTCCCCCACTTTGACCTTATGGGACCTAAACAAGCAGAAATCCTTCGGAAGGAAGGCTTATGGGAACAGTTGGAACGTTTCAAAATGCTCTAAAATTATTTCTTTTTACGTAAATCCTGCATGATCTTGCGGCCGGTAGGTGTCTGTGCTAATCCGCCACCTGCGGTCTCGCGGTGTTTTTCTGGCATAGCTGAGCCTACCTCAAGCATGACCTTGATTACTTCATCTGAAGGGATCACGCTACGTACACCAGCCAGTGCCATATCGGCGGCGGCGAGCGCGGTCACTGCACCGAATCCGTTTCTAACGATACAAGGAATCTCTACAAGTCCTCCCACCGGATCGCAAATCAGTCCTAATGTGTTCTTAAGCGCCAGTCCAACAGCATGCACTGCTTGTGCAGGCGTCCCTCCACGCAGTTCGGTTAAAGCTCCTGCCGCCATCCCGATGGCCGATCCGACCTCGGCCTGACAGCCACCCTCTGCGCCAGATACAAACGAATTGTTGGCAATGACATAACCGATTGCTCCCGCAGCGAACAAACCGGAAACCATATAATCATCATCCCAGCCAAACCGTTCCTGACAGCTGAGAAATACACCCGGAATAATTCCGCATGAACCTGCGGTAGGTGTAGCAATTATTCGGCCCATTGAGGCATTAACCTCGGATACAGCCAAAGCATAGGCCATTGCTTGACCAGCGGGTCCACCTAGGCATGGTTCATCTGCTGCGTTATAGGCTCCTACACGCTGGGCATCCATTCCCGTAAGGCCGCTGCGCGAAGTGGTATCTTCATGCATCCCACGATGAACAGCCTCTTTCATGACCCCATAATACTCACGCATAGTGGCAAATTCCTGTTCACTGGAACGTCCAGATTCCGCGCTTTGCTCTTCGAGCATAAGAGCTCCAATGGTGAGGCCACGTTCCTCACATAATACAGCCAGTTGGCTAAGTGTTTGAAAATTCATGTTAAGCTTTCCTTCCCCTTCTCATCTTGCTTACCTTCGTTTAAATTAACCAATTTCACCGATTTCACCGCAGTGAGCGCTTTAAGCGCTTCAATAAGCTCAGGAGTAGCAGCTTCATCCAGCTCCAGTACCGTTAAGGCTGCACCGCTGCGATTCTTCCGATCAAGAGACATATGCCCTATATTAAATTGTCCGTTACGCATCACTTCTGTAACACTCGCCAGAACACCTAAATAATCCATATGATGAATCAATACCGTCGGATACATTCCCGTAAGCTTTACTCCAAAACCATCCACATCGACGATCTCAATGTTTCCACCACCAATGGATGTCCCCGTTAAAGTCAGCTCACTTCCTGTCTCTTGTCCGATAAGATGCAGTTTAACCGTGTTAGGATGAGGAAACAATCCCGTTCCTTGCTCAAAAGATACTTCCATCCCAGCTTCAGCCGCCAACTCCAGAGAGTCGGGTAACCGATGATCATCGGTAGCGTAATCCATAAGTCCTCCGACAATAGCCCGGTCTGTACCATGTCCCTGATAAGTAGCTGCAAAAGAACCAAAAAACGTCACTTCTGCCACACGCGGCAGTTCACCCAGCACCTGCCTTGCAGCCCTTCCGATCCGTGCTGCACCGGCTGTATGCGAGCTTGAAGGCCCGACCATGGCCGGACCAATAATTGAAAACACATCTTTAAAACGCATAAAAGACCTCCTGCCTGCAAATAGGCAATTATCAAACTCATATATAGTATACTGCACTGGCAGTCGGAGTTCACCGTTACATTTGCTGTGATATATCCACTTCTAATCTAATGATATTTTACTTAGATAGTATCTTCATTTCGCATCTTATGTATCACAAGATATCCTGGGAGTATAACATAATTCCACCTCTATACTGCCAGCCTATCCCTTCCCAGAATCCTCTTCCTTGTTCATTGGTTCCTATAACCATCAGATGGCATTTTGCAATACCAGCTGCATGTAAATTACCGAGACAACGCTTTACAAGCTCACGCCCGATGCCCATGCCTCGGCAGTCATTACTAACCGCCACATGATACATATAACCTCTTCGCCCATCATGTCCACACAATGCAGTTCCTACAATCCGGCCGTCTTCATTCTCGCAGATCTGGCTGAAGCCAGCATTACGCTCCAGATAACGCGCAACCTCCAGCCTCGAATCTGCTTCGCTGAGTCCCATTCCCTCTGTATTTTCCCATAGCTGGTAGGCAGCTTCATAATCATCCGCAATCATCTCTCGATAATTCATGTCTATCCCCTCGCTTGTATAGAATGACAAAAAGCATAAAGAGCACTCCGCGGAAGCTTTTCCAGCATCAGCAGCGCTTCATAAGGGTCACCTTCCAAACCCAGCACTTGCGCGAAGGCAGGTTCGGTCTTCCACCCGTTTGTTTTCATTGTAATGATCTGCTGGCGAAAATCATTATCCAGCTGAGCTAGAATTTCCGCTTCAATGATCATATGTAAGTAACCATTCTGCAGAGCTGTGGGTCGCGGCTGCCCAAACAGTTCTATAGGCCAGCCCCCGGCCATAAAGTTAATTTTCGTTCGAGGGACCCCATCAACCACACGCGATACACTAGTAAAATCATCCATGGTTCCGAAATATCGACTAACAATGTCCGTAAACATTACGGAATCATGAACCTCACAAATAATATCCAGGTCGCTGCCCTTCACCTGAATTCCAAGCGGCACTGTGCCAACCAGCACCGGGTTATAGTCGGCCAGCAAACTCATAATATTTAATTTTCTTAACAGGGCATAGACCTCTTTTTGCACTGGAGTTCCGTGATTCAAATAATCTATATTTCGCCAATCATTCATCTCGGACAAACGCCCCTCCGACTAGGATATAAACACAGGTATAACTGGATAACAGCGCACGCTTTTCTAGGCGCATGCATAGAAATATACGGAAGATAGAAGGCAAGGAGGAGTGTATGTAAAAATGAATCCCACCTACCCCTACTATGGGGAACAAACGATATGTAAGGAACAGCCTATTGCTTTTCCCCCGCAGCACCAAGACCGTCAGCCAGGTCTAGAGAGTCTAATGAATCCTCGCCCCATCAGTGAAGATCCGGAGATTGCCGGCAGTGGAAAGCTGAAAGGAAAAATTGCACTCATCACCGGAGGCGACAGCGGGATTGGTAAAGCGGCGGCCATTGCTTTTGCAAAGGAAGGCGCAGATGTCGCTATAGCTTATTTATACGAAGCTTCAGATGCAGAGGTCACTCAGCGGCGAATTGAAGAATTAGGGCAACGTTGTTTGCGGATCGAAGTTGATTTACGCCATAAGGAAAACTGCTTCAAGGCTGTGGAGCATACCCTTCGCACTTTTGGCAAGCTGGACATCCTCGTCAACAATCATGGCGTCCAGTATCCACAAAAAAGTATTTTGGATATCACGGAAGCACAGCTCTACCAAACGTTTCAGACGAATATATTTCCATTCTTTTACCTGACGCAAGCCGCACTTCCACATCTAAAAAAAGGCGCAGCCATCATCAATACTGCGTCCATTACTGCCTATCAAGGAAATAAAGAGCTTATAGATTATTCCTCAACTAAAGGTGCGATCGTATCCTTTACCCGCTCTTTAGCCTTATCACTCGTAGACTCTGGCATTCGTGTCAATAGTGTAGCTCCCGGACCCGTATGGACACCACTAATTCCCTCCAGCTACTCCGCAGATGAGGTTAGTGTATTTGGGACGGATACACCCTTTAAACGTGCCGCACAGCCATATGAGTTAGCAGGAGCCTATCTTTATTTAGCGGGACCGGATTCTTCGTATGTTACCGGGACATGTATTCATGTCAATGGTGGAGACATGGTCACCAGCTGATGCATTACACCACGAGAGGAATGTATATCAAATGAATAAGATAAACGATTATGATATCTCTTCTGTCCGCCTGAGCAGTGGCATGTACGCATTAACCAAATTAGCCTGCGCAGGGTTAACCTACGTCCTTGTTACCTTACTTATGCTTGGATTTCCACAATCCGACGGAATCCCTGAAGGCTGGCCACTATCGATTCCTTATGCCATTTATGCTTATGGATTGCCTGCGGCGTTAGTAGCGGATATACTGCTGCATATTCTGCGTTCGAAATCGCAAATCCTGCCTCTGGCTGTATACGTCGTCACGGGTTTCGGCGCAGGTTTATGGCTGGCAGCGGAACAAGGTGCAGAGTATCTGCTATGGGGTCTGGGTGGAATTCTGGGACTGCTCATTCTTCGAGTGACCCAGCTTGGTGTGGAAAGATTCCCTCTGTTGCTGCCAGTATTCGCCCTGTTTCTGCCACTGCTCTGTTTACTGCTGTCATAAACCTTATTAGG
Organism: Paenibacillus sp. FSL L8-0333; assembly: GCF_037965665.1. Taxonomy (NCBI): domain Bacteria; kingdom Bacillati; phylum Bacillota; class Bacilli; order Caryophanales; family Paenibacillaceae; genus Paenibacillus; species Paenibacillus sp. FSL L8-0333. Next base: position 508,249 of record NZ_CP150186.1, on the reverse strand, counting down.
TGTATTCAAAGCGCTTCAATGATATCTCCGGCAATGATAGCCGCCGGATTATTCCGCTGACGGGCTGCTCTCTCTCCTGCTAATCCGTGCAGGTATACCCCAAAAGCTGCTGCCTGCGTAGCATGAAGTCCCTGAGCCAGCAGGCTGGAAATCATGCCCGTTAGCACATCACCGGCTCCACCAGTGCCCATGCCGGGATGGCCTGTGGTATTTACATAAGCTTGCCCTTCAGGAGTTGCTATCACGGTATGCGCTCCTTTTAACACAAGTGTAACCCCATGCTCCTTGGCATAGTCCATAGCCAGACCGATCCGGTCACGCTGGACCTCAGCCGTAGTTAGGTTGGCTAGACGAGCCATCTCACCTGGGTGAGGGGTCAGAATTACAGAATGACGCCGCACCCAACTCTTATAATCGGAGTCAGCCAGAATATTTAAGGCATCCGCATCGATAACCAGCGGGCAATCACTGCCTTCCCAAAGACTGCGAAGCCAATCTGTATCTCCCGGGAACCGTCCAAGACCAGGACCCACAGCTATTACATCTCGCTCTTCGCTTAACTTCAGTAGCTCTGACACGGTCTCAGCCACCCAGTTTCCCTCTTCACTGCCACCTACATCAGCCAGCATCAATTCAGGAACAACACCGATGACGGAAGGTAACAGCTTCTTAGGAAGCGCCCACGTCACCAGTCCGCAGCCCGTGCGTAGCGCAGCACGGGCTGCGAGTAGTCCAGCACCGCTCATCCGTAGGGTGCCGGCGGCAAGGAGTACATGCCCATAAGTACCCTTATGGCCTTCAGGCGACCGCCGCCGGGCCAGATCGACACCCAGATGGGCATGCAGCACTTCCGGTGTCAGCAGGTGTGCCTGCACACCGCTGTTAAGAGCCAGAGCAGTCGGAATGCCGATGGCCCGTACCTTGACATGCCCCGCTGCGCCTGCACCGGGGTATTGCAGGAGGCCTCGCTTGAGAAAGGCGAGGCATACCGTCACAGATGCATGAATGCAAGGCTCATGCATCTCTCCTGTGTCCGCGTTCAGACCACTGGGGATGTCCGCGGACACAATGACCTTGCCGCTGCTGTTCGCCGCGGCAATCAGCTCCGCATAGGCGCCGCGCGGGGCTCCCGCGCCGCCGGTGCCGAGCAGCGCATCCAAGATGCCGCTGCACTCGGCAAGGTCCAGCCGATCCCTGCCGTATACTACGGCAGGCAGGCCCATGGCTGCAGCCGCATCGCGCTGCAGGGCGGCCTCGCCGGAGAGCGACTCCGGCGGCACCGCATAGACGAGCGTGACGGCGATGCCGGTCTCGCGAAGGTACCGTGCGGCGGCGAGGCCATCGCCGCCGTTGTTGCCTTTGCCGACGAGGATGAACCATCGCTCGGCTGCGGCAGAGGCAAGCGTCAGCGCATGATCTGCGCTGACCTTAAATGCCTTGCCTGGGTCATCCAGCGCGGCCTCCTTTAGCCCGGCATCGTTCCCTTCTGCTGCATTACTGCAGCCTGCCCCGCCTCTCTCCCGGCAAAGCGCGATGATCTCCTCTGCGATAACTCTTCCCGCATTCTCCATCAGCGCAATCGCTGGAATCCCCAGCTGCTGGATCGTTTCGCTGTCCAGCTGCCTCATTTGCTCAGCAGTTACCAGATACATGATTTAGCCCCTTTCCGCTATCTACCGTTCCAAAGCTTCACACGCAATTCCAAGTACAAGTCCGAGCGCAAGTCCGGCGCAAGTCTGATATCAGTAAGCGACAGTAAATCTGGCCCGACTAAAATTCCCTTCCTCCAGCTCGTCCACCATAGCTACAGCGAAATCCTCCACACTAATCTTGCTTTCACCATTCTCATCTAGAATAAGACGGTCCAATCCGATGCGGAAATGACCTGTACGACGACCTGGATGAACTACCGCAGCAGGACTGAGATACGTATAATCCAATTCTGTATTTTTGTAAATCTCATAAGCCTGCGCATGCGCCTCTGCAACTGGTTTAAACTCTTCCGGAAAATCCGGTGTATTCATCAGCAGCTCTCCAGTTTCAGTCTTTAAGCTACCTGCACCTCCAACAACCAACAGCCGATTTAACCCTGCCGTCTGCATACCCTCCACCAACGCTTTTGCCGCCGTAATCAGATCCTGCTCGTGGCCCGCTCCTGGTCCATAAGCACTGATTACCTCTTCATGGCCACGGACTGCAGCTGCTACTGAAGCCGGATCAAGAATATCCACCGTTGTTACATGTAAACGCTCGTGTTCGAGAGTTATTGACTCTGGATTGCGTACCGCAGCTGTTACTTCGTGTTTTCTTTTTAATGCCTCCTGTACAATTGCCTTTCCAATCGTTCCTGAAGCGCCCAATATTACAACATCCATCTTGTTGTTCCTCACATTCTACGAGCAAAGCCATTATCGTGCAGCCTTCTGCTCAATTATTTTTTTGATGCTCATCTGAATAGCTTTTCCCTTACAGCCTTTAAACATTATTTATCCCCTGAGATCCAATCGAAACCAGATCGCACCTACTAACCCGCTTTCAGACCAAAAACCCCTTAACCAATACAAGGGGCACTCTCTACTAAAAAAAGCAGCATGTATTCGCCTTAGCTTAGCGACGCAAAAACATTCCCTGAGAACGTGGCATAACCGATTCAAAACCATATTGTGCGTAGAGCTTCGAGGCTTCTCCATCTGCAATCAGACTTACATACGCCTTGTCTGGTACAGTATTAAGGAATTCTCTGATTTCCCGCATGATCAGCTTTCCCAAACCTTGTCCTTGATGTAAAGGCTTGACCGCGATATCCGTGACCTGAAAAAAACATCCCCCATCGCCAATCACCCGCCCCATCCCGATTAGGTTATTCTCCTCATACAAGGTTACAGCAAAAATAGAACGAGGCAAACCGATCGCTGCACCTTCCACACTCATTTCACTCAGCCCAGCTTCTTTTCTCAGCGCCAAATACTGTTCCACTGAAGGCTGTTCATGGCGTATATCAAGCTTTCTTGTTGTTTCCACCCGCACTCCTCCGTTCAGCATTGCTGTTCCCACTATATACGACTGCATGGTTCACAGGCAAGGCTCACTGCTAGGGATGTTTTTGAAACTGAGGGATAAGTTTTATATTCTTGAATTCCTTTACTGACTGTGTGGAATAGTATCTGTAACAATATTTATAAAAGGGTGGGTGAAGCATTATGTCTCCTGTAGCCAAGCTGTTCAAATGGGGAACATGCCTTTATGAAGCTTTTCTGGCTCTGCCGTTGATCGGCGGACTCTTTATCATTGCAAATGGTTGGGTCCCTTTGGCCATTGCCTTTTTGCTCCACGCTGTAGCCATTGTTGTGCTGCAGAGAGAGCATAAACCATTCATGGGTAACGTTCTGGGCATTATCACCTCGATTTTAGCTTTTATTCCGATCGTTGGTTGGATTATGCATGCCATCACTGCGTTCATCCTGTTAATGGAGGGCGTATCCGCCTCACGCCAAGCCCCTCGTTATTAACAAACGTACCTGCAACATCAAAATATGTAGCTGTCCCACGGGCCGAATCATTTGTAAAAGTCGTAAAAAGACAGATCATTCCCGGCGACCTATGGACCCAGATGACGTATTGCTGTGTTCTTACTGGTAAGCGGTCTGCTTCAACACTCATCATTCCCGGCGACCTACGGACCCGGATGACATATTACTGTGTTCTTACTCATGAGCGGTCTGCTTCAACACTCATCATTCCTGCGACCTACGGACCCAGATGACATATTGCTTTGTTCTTACTCATGAGCGGTCTGCTTCAACACTCATCATTCCTTGCGACCTACGGACCCAGATGACGTTATTTGCGCCTTTTCAGCTTTTGGAGCGTGGTTTCGGACTCCAGGGACGTTATTGCTTAGAATCAGGTCCATATGTGGTGTTTTTTATGCCAATAGCAGCTATGCGGTCCGTTAGCGTGGCAAATGTGGCATAATACTGCGTTTAGCGTCAACTGAGTCCGATGGGATGCGTCATACGTGCCAGAATATCCAAGCATACAAAGAAAAGGAGTTGCCCCAGCAGCCATTACGTGGCTTATGTGACAACTCCATAATCTTTTATCCAAAAAGATGAGATATATCTTTATGATTGCCCAGAGATTGAATCAACGTCCCGCGGATTGAGAATCGGCCCGCCGGCTGCCGTTTTCACCAATATAACGTCCATTTGCGTTGCCACTGCTATTCTCAAACCGTTTGCGTTCCGTACGCTCCATCTGAACAATCTGACCTTCATGCACCACAATATGCAATGAGCCAAATTCCATATCATCCAGAAGTCCTGCAATCCGCGTAAGCCATAAATCGTCCACTTTCAGCGGTTTAGCCATTCTCTAGCCTCCCTTTCTCACCAAAGGATTGTATCCGCCTAAATTCCTTATTTCCTCAATTCCGTTATTACCAACCAGTATACTATGAATTAACTTAGCATGGAACTAAAAGTCATGTCAATGGGCATTTTTTCGTGACAACCAGCTTTTAATGATCATCGTTACCAAAGCCAATAACAGGAGCAAAGAAGCTACTGCAAAAGATGCTGAAAATTGATATTCGTTGTACAAAATCTCAACATGCAGCGGCAGCGTATTCGTCTCCCCACGTATGTGCCCAGACACCACAGAAACCGCACCAAACTCACCCATGGCCCGCGCATTACACAAAATAATGCCGTATAGTAATCCCCATTTAATATTAGGCAGTGTGACTCTGAAAAAGATTTGCCACCCATGTGCTCCGAGTGTAATTGCGGCTTCTTCCTCCTGTGTACCCTGATCCTCCATCAGCGGGATTAACTCACGCGCTACAAAAGGAAACGTCACAAACAACGTGGCTAGCACGATACCCGGAAGCGCAAATACAATCTTGATATCATGTGCGCTTAGCCAAGGACCAAACCATCCGTTAGCACCGAAGACGAGCACAAAGATTAGACCGCCGATGACAGGCGAAACTGCAAAAGGGAGATCAATCAAGGTAATTAGAAACCCTTTGCCGCGGAAACGAAACTTGGTTACAGCCCACGCCGCTGTTACACCAAAAAAGGTATTCAGAGGCACAGTTACCGCTGCAACAAGCAGCGTCAATCGCAGCGCTGAGCGGGCATCCGGATCAGTCAGGGCAGCTATATATACATCCCAGCCCTTCTTCAGCGCCTCGGTTAACACAACAACTAATGGCAGAGCAATCAGCCAAAAAAGGACTAGCCCAGCCGCTCCGATCAACACCCATTTTACAATTGGGGTTTCTGTTGTCGCGGACGAGGACGCATTCTTTTGTAGCCGGGGGGTGTAGAGGGGGACGGTACCGGCCAAAATTATTCCTCCTTTAAGGGTTTTACGAAGACAAGATACTTCGAGTATGCAGTATCGACAACAGATACGAATTGTCTCCGAGTAAGTTTGAACATGATCGGATGTCAGCTGTCACAGAGATTACCCTCAACGAGAAGTCTTACGAACCCAGCGCTGAAGTGTGTTAATAACAAGCAGCATAAAGAAGGAAATGAAGAGCAATAGCAGGGCTACGGCGGTAGCTCCGGCATAATCATATTGCTCCAGTTTAGACATGATAAGCAGCGGAGCAATCTCCGTCCTCATCGGCATGTTACCGGAGATGAATACGACGGAGCCGAATTCACCGATGCCCCGGGCAAAAGCTAGAGCAAAACCTGTTAGCAGTGGCGGGAACAGCTCAGGCAGTACTACTGAGCGAAAGGTTCTCCAGCGGCCTGCGCCAAGGGTTGCCGAAGCTTCCTCCATATCTCTGTCCAAATCCTCCAGCACCGGCTGCACCGTCCGGACAACGAACGGTATGCCGATGAACATCAAAGCCAAGGTAATCCCGAGCGGAGTGAATGCCACCTTTAATCCCAGCGGCTCAAGCCAAGACCCAATCCAGCCATTGCCTGCATAGAGCGCCGTCAAAGAGACACCGGCTACAGCTGTCGGCAAGGCAAACGGGAGATCGATCAGCGCATCAAATATTCTTTTGCCCGGAAATTCATAACGTACCAGTACCCACGCCAGCAAAAGTCCTAGAATTGCATCTACAAAAGCGGCCGCAGCAGCTGTCGACAGGCTCACACGATACGAGGCTAATACCCGCGGGTCCGTAGCTACATCCCAGAATTTCGCCCAGCTCAGACCTGTAGAATTGAACAGCAGCGCCGAAAGTGGCAGTAGAACCACTAGACTCAGGTATAGTACACTGTAGCCCATCGTCAGCCCGAAGCCGGGCAGTATTTTGCGCCGTGTTGCTGCTGGTGCAGCCGTAGTGGTGACATTCATCCCCTATTCATCCTTTCTCGCCTTCGGCCTTTTAGCCGATCAGCCCCTACCGGGACAAATCTCAATGATTACATCCTGCGTTTCATTCATCTGTTATTTGGCACCTGGCACATAAATCTTGTCAAAGATCCCGCCATCATTAAAATGCTTCTCTTGCGTTTCTTTCCAGGTTCCGAATTTGTCAGCCAATGTGAACAGCTTGATTTCCGGGAACTTATCTTTGTATTCTTCTTTCACGCTATCTAATGTAGGACGGTAGTAGTTTTCAGCCGCGATTTTTTGTCCCTCTTCACTATAGAGGTACTTCAAGTACGCCTCGGATACCTCACGCGTGTCTCTTTTATCCACAACCTTATCTACTATAGCTACTGGCGGTTCAGCCAAAATACTCTCCGAAGGATTCACGATATCAAATTTGTCCGGTCCCAGCTCTTCCACAGATAAATAGGCTTCATTCTCCCATGCGATCAGCACATCACCAATTCCACGCTCCACAAACGTTGTCGTAGATCCACGCGCGCCGGTATCCAGCACTGGCACATGCTTGAACAGTTCTTTTACAAATTCCTCAGCCTTAGCCTCATCATTATTGTTCTGGTCTAGTGCGTAGCCCCAAGCTGCCAAGTAGTTCCAGCGTGCTCCACCTGATGTTTTCGGGTTTGGTGTAATAACCTCTACGCCCTCTTTGAGCAGATCTGGCCAATCCTTGATTCCTTTCGGATTCCCTTTGCGTACAAGGAACACGATAGTCGAGGTGTAAGGCGAGCTATTATGATCGAATTTACTTTGCCAGCCCTCATTGATCAGTCCCTTTTCCTGCAAGGCATCAATATCATAACCAAGTGCTAATGTCACAACATCCGCTTCCAGACCATCAAGCACAGCACGGCTTTGTTTCCCTGATCCACCGTGGGATTGTTTAATGGTGACCTTCTGTCCTGTTTCTTTCTCCCAATAGGCAGCAAAAGCTTTATTATAATTCTCGTACAATTCGCGAGTAGGGTCATATGAGACGTTCAGTAGTTCTACTGGATCTTTAGATGGAGTTTTTGTTGCTTCAGCCGCATTTGTGGCCTCCGCTGAATTGGTTGTTGCTGATGCGTCTGTTGCCGGACTAGCACTATTGCCGTTATTGTTATTGCTGCCGCAAGCAGCAGTAAGCCCTGCCGTCAGCAACAAGCTAAACCCTACAAGAAGCCCTTTATTCATCTTTTTCTTCATCTCTTCCACTCCCCCATGTTTTTTCGTACCAGACAACCCTTGGGTAACACAAAAAGAACGGAGGAAAGCCTACGTATGGCAGGTCAAACCGGTCCTAAGACCGTGTCTGCGAGCCTAATGCAGGCGTTCCTCCGTTCGTACGGTAAGAACTTTCTTCAATTATTCCTATCTACTTAGTTGGTTTATATGGATATAATACTGAAACCCTTTAACTGTGTCAAACCTTTTTTTCCAGCCTATGTCAAAGAAAACTCCCACACACCACACCGTACAAGCTATGGGGTCGGTTCCTGTAAGATCCACTTGTTATTGATGCTATAAAGTAATATTATTGCTACAGCTTATGGGTTAAGAGAAAATACCGCTTTATGTCAGGGGAGAGAGTCATGGGTATGGAGTTAGAGTACGTCCCTGCGCCGTTGAAACCACGGCTCCACAGACGTATGGCTCAAGAAATTGGACGAAGAATTAGGGGAACCTACCGTTACGATACAGCAGTTTGGAGAACAGCTATAGCCGGTCTTTGGATAGTATGCTTTTTAGCCTTTAGTAGTGCCGTGTTAGGCATTCCTACTGGATTAGGTAAACCTACCGATATCGCTCTTGCTGCAGGTGCAGGCACTGTCCTGCTGGCGATTTCCGGCAATATCTTAGCTGTTCTGCTAGCGTTGACCGGACTGCGTATCCCAAGATTATTTGCAGGCTGTGTATTGAGTGATTTTGGAGCTATTCTACTAATCTTATATTACGCAGATTTTGAGATTGAAGCCGCGGTTGTCATCGCGATCGTGCTTGCACTGCTAGGGGCATTAGGCGGATTAGCCATCGGCCTGCTCCGCAGCAAAAGAATAACACTAGGGCTTCTGCTAACAGTGGCGGTGACTTTTTCCCCACTTGCGCTGGCAAGCGGAGTACAAGAACTGCCTATTTCAGAGTCGGTCGATATCAACGATACGGAAGTCGTTCCACTGACAGCCTCCGATCCGGGAATACCAGGCAATCTAGCTTATCAGACCTTCACCTATGCCAGTGGTACCGATCTTCATCGTGCCGAATACGGCAAGGATACAAGCTTGATATCCTCTACGGCCGATGCTTCTGCTTATATTAAGGATTGGTCAAAGCTGCGCACTTTATTCTGGGGTTTCGATTATAAGGCACTTCCCCTGAATGGTCGCGTATGGATGCCAGAAGGTGAAGGTCCATATCCAGTAGTGCTGATGGTGCACGGCAATCATATGATGGAAGATTACTCTGATGGCGGGTACGCTTATCTCGGCGAACTATTGGCAAGCCGGGGATTTATCGCGATCTCGCTCGATGAGAATTTCCTGAATTATTCTGCTTGGTCCGGCATTCCGGACAATGATTTTAAAGTACGTACTTGGATCCTACTGAAACATTTAGAGCAGCTAGCAGATTTTTCAGATGATCCGGGCAGTCCTTTATATCAGAAAATAGATTTCACAAAAACCGCCCTGCTCGGCCATAGCCGCGGAGGACAAGCCGTAGCTATGGCCGCGGATGCCACTCGTTGGTTTAAGGATGATCCGGTGATGGCGGCAGTTAATCGCTTTAATATAACCTCTGTAATCGCGCTTGCACCGACGGACAAAACAATAGATGACCAGCAAGCCCGTCTCAAAGACATCAATTATTTGACCTTGCAGGGAGCCCGCGATGGAGATGTACATGATTTCTATGGTGATCGGCAGTATATACGCACTTCCTATTCCCAAGGATCATCTGCTTTCAAAAGCTCGCTGTATATTGCGGATGCCAATCACAGTCAATTCAACAGCGATTGGGGCGGGTATGATCAGACCTTGCCAGCTGGACTCTTTTTAAATCGGACACAAATCATGGATGCAGACAAACAACGGCAAATCGCCAAGGTCTATGTATCAGCTTTCTTAGAGACCACCTTGCATGAAAAAGAGGAATACCAAAGCTTGTTCCGGGATTATCGCAGCGGGCTGAAGTGGTTACCAGATACCGCCTACTACAATAGATTCCAAAGCGGGGGATATCGTCCTGTAGCCACATTTGACGATGACCGTAACAAAAACACTGTAGAACTGGGAACAGCAGCAGCATCGGGTATTTCTTGGTCAGAAGAGTTAGCTAAAGACCGGGAGTCGAAAAGCAAAGCCACCTATGGTGTTGTCCTTGAACGCACAGCCAGCAAAAACGAAGAAGCTTATTACAACATTAAGCTTAACGACAGTGTCCGTACTGAAACTGCTCTTTTAGGGGCAGATGGCCTTACGTTCTCCATGGCAAATCTGAATGACGACATGAATGAAGAAATGGATGTTCCACAACCTCCAAAGGTTGAGGTGGAGTTAACTGACCATAACGATACCTCAGCACGCTTGAAGCTGGATGAAGTAATGGATATACTGCCACTTCCACAAACTCAGTTCACGTTATTCCCATGGCTTGAAGAGCGGATAAACGATGGCAAATACGGCGACCTTTCCGAAGCTGTATTTCAAACCTACGAGATGCCGTTCGAACAATTTCAGGAGGAAGAACCAGAGCTGGATCCTGACAACCTGACGGAAATCACCTTCTATCTTGAAGAAGAAGGCGACCGGATCATGCTTGATGACATCGGTTTTTACGATTTAGGTATCAGAAATACATTTTAACAATCACTTGCTATTATCCTTAGGTCTTCATTTGCAAAATAGGGCTATTCCCAACCTCCACTCACGAAAAAATGAATGGATTACGGGAATAGCCCTTATTTTTACGACATACAATAACCTAGTCTCAGCCTACAACGCTTGCACACAAACAGGTGACTTCATTTCCAATTCATTTCCTGTAGGGATTAATCTGCCACTCTCACTATCGATGGAGAACGAGGTAATATTATCACTATTCTGATTAGCAGCAAGCAGCTTATCCCCAATAATTGCAAAGTTACGCGGAGTACGCCCGCCGGTAACCTGCCAATCCACTGCTTCAAGCAGACCCGTTAATTCATCAATATGGAACAGGGCGATACTGTCTTGTCCGCGATTGGAGACATACAGGAATCTGCCACAAGGGGAGACATGAATATCGGAAGCTGTATCGTCACTACCAGCAGTATAATTATCAGGAAGCGTGCTAAGATGCTGTAAAATATTTAGATTTGCATCCTGTTCATCATTAGCAAATGCCGTTACTGTACAATTCAGTTCATTCGCCAGGTAGATCCATTGTCCAGAGGGATGCACCGCCAGATGACGTGGACCTGAACCAGGTGGCAGATTAAGCTCACGATGTTTTACCAGTTTGCCCTCTTCAGGGCGATAGATCACAATTTGATCCAGTCCCAAATCGCACACCAGCACATGTCTACCACTTGCGTCCGGAATGACAGAGTGCGGATGCGGAGCCTCCTGACGGTCTTCACGAATGCCTGAACCCACATGTTTTACTTGGTCGGACATTTCTTGAAGCGAACCATCTTCATTTACAGGAAAAGCATTAACATTGCCTCCCGAGTAATTGGAGACGAATATGTAATCTTCCTTAGGACTAATGGAGACATAACAAGGAGCGCCGCCTTCCGTAGAACGACTTCCAAGTGATTGCAACGCTTTAGTTGCGGGATCAATTGCATATGCGTAAACCTCACCTTGATCCTTCTCACTAACTGCATACAACACGCTGCCTGCACTATTCACAGCTAAAAACGATGGGTTCTCAATTCCCTCGGTACCCTCAAGAATTCTCATTTCCCCCGATAAAAGACTAAGCGCACATAACTGAATCGCCTTCTCATTCTCAGAGTTATACGTTCCTACATAAAACAATGCCTCATTAGCCCGTTCCATAATAGTGGCTCCTTTATCTTTATGTATTGTATTACTTCTTACTTACCCTTTACTAATAGGGGTTTACTCATAATTTTATAATATTTTTTCACTATAGCATGTTTATAGTTGTAATACATTATCGAAACTGCATTTAGAGCCTACTCCCTAACTATTCCGGAAGAAGTAAGTTTTTCCATGTGGTTTAAAGATGGTCACAAAGGTTAATAGTAGACATCGCAAACAACAAAACGAAGGAGTTGAAGTAACATGAGTTTTCTATGGATGTTAATCGTTGGTGGGGTTATTGGTTGGTTGGCTGGTCTGATTATGGGCAGAGATATTCCTGGTGGTGTTATCGGTAATATCATCGCTGGTATTATCGGTTCATGGCTCGGTGGCGTGCTTCTGGGAAGCTGGGGACCTAAAGTAAGTGATTTCTACTTCTTCCCTTCTTTGATCGGTGCGGTTGTGCTGATCTTTATCGTGAGCCTTATTCTTCGCTCGACAAGTGGACGCAGCCGTTCGTAAGTCTGGGCTGAGATAATAATATTCACATCAATAAATCCTCGTCAGAGTATGCTCTGGCGGGGATTTTTGTATGTATCGCTCCTTTAAGAAATAATTCCTAAGCTGGAATTGTAGCGGGTATGGAGCCAATACACTTCAATGTTTTGCCATCGTTTTTCTGTTATAATGAAGATACAAGTGACTGAAATCATAGAGAGGTCGTGTATCATGGGTAACATAAACCCCTCGCTTCTACATATTGGCTCTACATTAGGGGCTTTGTTCATGGCGCTGATGGTTATTTTCATTCGTCTAAAAGCAAGCGCACGTCCGGTTACCATTCGAAAAATATGGATTCCACCTCTCGGTATGTCGACGGGTTTTGCCATGTTTGTGGCACCTGCGGTCAGGTTCCCATTATGGTGGGCGGCAGTCGCCTTTCTGATTGGCTGGTTCATCTTCGCGTATCCTCTTATACGCAGCACCCATTTTGAACAACGTGATGGACAAATTTATGCTCAACGCTCCAAGAGCTTTGCGTTTATCCTGCTCGGACTTCTTCTAGTCCGCACTTTACTCCATGAATTTATTAACCGTTATGTGTCTATCCCACAGTCCGGTGGTTTGTTCTTTATTTTAGCCTTCGGCATGATTGTTCATTGGAGATTTTTTATGTTCAAGCGTTATAAGGCTATGACTTCCTCGGGGAGTCTGCTGCCCCAGCCATGATTGTCAACAATGATCCTAAGAAGCCATCTCAGGGTGCTTACCCGATATCCTTGAGATGACTTCTTACCTCTTGTAACTCAAGCTTATGTTATATCCTCTGCTTTTTTCTACTTTTCACCCTTTTCTGACATCAATTAGCCATCCTCTTATTACATCCTCTTTTAGTACTTTACATACACTATAGGGATAGATCACCTAAAATATCTAACTCATTATGTCACCTATTCAGCATTAAAAAGAAAAAATATACTCTTTGTAAGTCCGATGTCAGGTAACCTGCGAAGGGATACGTTAAACTATAAGCATACCTAACGATAAGCTTCCAAAAGACCTTAATGCTGAAATAAATATCATTTGGAAACCTATACTGCGTATAACTTTTAGAGAGTGAGGACAAGGCAATTGAAAAGTAAATCGAGAAAAGTAGCCATCGTCGGGGCAGGAATGGTGGGTTCAAGCTGTGCTTACTCCATGGTTAATCAGGCCATTTGTGACGAGATAATGATGATCGACCGCACCTATGATCGGGCTATGGCACAAGCACTTGATCTCTCGCACTGTATGGATTTCACAAGCACACGCACAAAGGTATATGCCGGAACCTATAGCGATTGTGCAAAGATGGATGTAGTTATCTTAACCGCTGGTGCTAATCCAACAGCCGGGCAGACCCGACTTGACGTATTGGAAGCCTCTGCTGTTATTACTAGAGAAATCATTACCAACATCATGGCTGGGGGATTTGATGGAATATTCGTAGTCGCCGCTAATCCGGTCGATATTGTCACTTATATGGTCTGGAAAATATCAGGTCTGCCTCGCCACAGAATTATCGGTACCGGAACCTCCATTGACTCGTCGCGCCTAAAAACACTGCTCTCCGATGTGTTCTCCATTGACCCGCGTAGTGTTAATGGCTACGCGTTAGGTGAACATGGCGAATCTCAATTTGTAGCTTGGTCCCATGTGACAATTGGCGGCAAGCCTATTCTACAAATTTTGGATCAGCATCGCGAGCGGTTCCCGCATCTGGATCTGGAGGATATCTCCCGCAAGACAAAAGATGCCGGCTGGGAAATTTTCACCCGTAAAGGCTCCACACATTTCGGGATTGGCAGCGCACTTGCCTACATTACCCGTTCGATCCTGAATGATGAGCACAAAATTATCGCCGTATCCGCCATTCTGGATGGAGAATACGGACATAGTGGTGTATGCACGGGTGTGCCCGCCATTATAGGCAACACTGGGATTCAAGAGCTGCTGGAGCTTAATTTAAATACAGAGGAAACCCAGAAATTGAACAACTCCTGCAATATTGTACGTGCAGGCATCGAGAGTCTACAGCTGGAAGAAAGCATTTAATCTCATAAAGAACAAAAAAAATCGCTACTTTGGGAATTGGTGAAATAAGCCCACCAGCTCCCAAAGAGCGATTTTTTGTATTATAAGGAGATGAATCTCAGTTTATCTCCTACTTTTTAAACTTCTCGATTTCTTCTTTCAGCACAGACATCACTTCATTAAGTGATTCCGCCGAGGACACGACATCCTTCATAATCTCCGTCTGCTCCGCTGAAGCTAATGAGACCGCCTGAGCATTCTCAGCAGATTCTTTAGCTATTCCGAGCATATCGGATATAGAAGCCGTTATTTCTTCTGTGCCAGCTGACATCTCTTCATTAATTGCTGACACATCCTGTATTTGCGACGATACTTCACGGATCGAAGAACGGATATGATCAAAGGAAACACCGACGTTTTGCATTTTTCCCATTCCATCGCCAATTTCCTCAATACTCTTCTTCATGGAATCCGCTGCACTTGTTGTCGAAGACTGAATGCCGCCGATCAGCTCCACTATACTAATGATGGAACTGTTCGTCCGCTCCGCTAACTTCTTCACCTCATTCGCAACTACACCGAAGCCACGGCCATGTTCCCCAGCTCTGGCAGCCTCAATAGAAGCATTTAAAGATAATAAGCTTGTCTGATTGGATATCTCAGAAATTACATCCACAATTTGTCCGATCTGTTCCGATTGCTCACTTAATTTACCAATCATCTCGGCTGTCTGATTAGCTGTGGAACTGATAACAGCCATCTGTTGCAGTGTAGATTGGATTTCCAAATAGCCACTCTCTACTTCTGAGTTGACCGTCTCAGCCTGATCTGATACCGCTGCAGAGGACTCAGCAATACGTTGTAAACCTACGGCCATCTCTTCCGTTGCTCTTGCCGATTGCTCCGAGCCTCTGAATTGCTCTTCCATTCCTTGAGCCACTTCTTGGATAACTGTTGCTACCTCTGCTGAAGTATAAGACGACCGTTGAGCCGATTTCAGCATTCCTTCTGAGGAATAAGAAACCTCCACTACCGTTGTATCAATCTTGTTGACAATACCGGAGAGTGTCTCAATCATATCATTGATATTTTGACTCATCTCGCCGATTTCATCTCCGGATTGCACTTTAACCCTCTCATTCAGATGACCCTCTGCCACCTTTTTCATAGTGGAGGAAATAGCTTTAATGGGTCTAACGATAAGGCGAGTAAGGTAGAGAGAAACAAAAATTATGACGAGTATAACTGCCAATAAGATGAACATTGCTGTTCTTTGTGCAGAGGTCACTTTGGCAAAAACCTCTTTCTCCGGTACTGTTACAAGAAGCTTCAGGTCAGTATCTGGAATGGTCTTAAAGTATGTAATGACTTTCTTACCATCTTCGCCCTTATAAGTTTCGGACCCCTCTTTGTTGCTCAAAATCTTGTCAACGACCTTCTGAAGAGCCGGTTCTTTAGCGTAATCGGTAATTTTTTTGCCCATACGACTGACGTCTGGATAAGTATAATACATGCCATCATTTGAGATCACGTATCCAAATCCGGTATCCGCCATAGTAATTTCATTACTCATTTCGGCAAGAACTTCAGGAGTAATCGAGAAGACAATACCTCCCATAAATTGCTTATCCTTATCCATGACAGGAACTACGATCGGAATGATATATTTATCAAGCTGCTCCAGATAGGACATTTCCCCCAACACAGGCGCATGTGTTTCTTTCGCTTTCAAGAAATAGCTCGCATCTGCTACACTTGCGGTCATGTTCATCATATTAGTTAACTGGCCGTCTTTACTGATGACACTGTAACCTTCTGTCTCACTGTCACTTTCCTCCAGCACTTCTATCACAGGGAAGATACTCGCTGGATTCGTAAAATCGAACTCAGGATGCTGGGACACCAGATCCTTTACGGACGAGGTTTTGTTGGATAGCCACTCATCCATCCGGAATGTGTTCGTATTAATGGTGTCCTGCGCCATTTGCTCACTGTCTGTGCGTGTGACATTGCCGAAATAATCAAGTAAAAATATGGTCGCTACCATGAGCGGCACGATTGCAATAGCTAATATAACAGATGACCACTTAAGTTGAATTGACGTCGCTTTTCTCTTCGTTACATTTTTTCTCATTTTTTTCATCTTGTTTCCTTTCATTTCATTTTCATTCACGATGAAATAGCCTCCTGACTCCATTTGTTATAATGTCTCCTGATGTGGATATATCTTCTATATCGGCAAAAAAAGACAAATTCTTTGCTGGCAAATAAAAAAAATAAGCCCTAAGACCCCTAAAACTGGAATCCTAAAGCTTACTTTTGTTGAAATCATTTATTTAAACACCAAAGATACTTAACCCTCGTCTTGCACTTTTAAAGCTCGAATACTGTTCAGTACGGCTAGTACGGTTACCCCTACATCTGAGAATACAGCCTCCCACATCGTGGCAATCCCGAATGCACCGAGCAGAAGGAATATAGCTTTTACACCTAAAGCAAAAATAATATTTTGCCATACGATGGTCCGAGTACGCTTGGCAATTCCGATAGCTACAGCAATCTTCGAAGGTTCATCGGTCATAATTACAATATCCGCTGCTTCAATGGCAGCGTCGGAACCGAGTCCCCCCATAGCGATCCCGACATCGGCTCTAGCCAGTACAGGAGTATCATTAATTCCGTCTCCGACAAAAATAATCTTCTCGCGTGGAGACTTTTCACGATCCAGCTTCTCGATGGCCTCTACCTTATGCTGTGGTAAAAGCTCTGCGTGTACCTCATCTACCCCTAACTGCTTCCCTACATCTTCAGCTACGGCGGAAGCATCACCTGTCAGCATCACCGTCTTGCGTATACCAAGCTTTTTGAGGCGCTGAATGGCCTGCAGTGAGTCCTCCTTCACTTCATCGGCGATCACCAGATAACCCTCGTATTGATGATCTACCGCAATGTGAACAACGGTACCGCTCTGCTCTGGGACCTCATAAGCAATTCCCTCACGCTCCATCAGACGTGCGTTACCTGCAAATACGGTCTTGCCTTCGATAGTTACTTCGATACCATGACCAGAGATTTCATTGTAATTCGTGATAGCTTCCTTAGAAATCTGTTCACCATAAGCCGTCCGAATCGACTCAGCGATCGGGTGATTGGAATGGCTCTCCGCATAAGCGGCTGTCCGCAGTAATTCATCCTTAGATTTGCCACCCGACGGATAAATCCCCGTCACCTTAAACTGTCCCTTGGTCAACGTTCCCGTTTTATCAAAGACAACTACCTTCACATCATTTAGGGCTTCCAGGTAGTTGCTTCCCTTAATCAGAATACCGCTGCGTGAAGCTGCACCAATCCCTCCGAAGAATCCCAGTGGAATCGAGACCACAAGCGCACAAGGACAAGAGATTACGAGGAATACAAGTGCTCGGTAAATCCAATCCGAAAAAGTCGCACCACTGATCAGCAGTGGAGGAACGACGGCCAGCAGGACTGCTGTGATCACTACTACAGGCGTGTAGGCACGTGCAAATTTAGTAATAAAGTTCTCGGTTTTAGCTTTGTTGCTTGATGCATTCTGCACTAGCTCCAGTATTTTGGATACGGCCGATTCTCCAAAGGTCTGAGTAACTTGCACAGTAATTACGCCGTTCCGGTTAATAAAACCACTTAACACCGCACTTCCTGGACCAGCTGATCGTGGCACCGACTCTCCAGTAAGTGCAGATGTGTCCATCATGGCGTTACCTTCAAATATAGTTCCGTCAAGGGGTACTTTCTCACCGGGTTTAACAACAATCAAATCTCCGATGGCTACTTCCTCAGGTGAGACCTTCTTCAGATCATTTCCAAGCTTGAGATAGGCAAACTCGGGGCGAATATCCATAAGTGCCGTAATAGATCGGCGTGAACGATTCACAGCCAGGCCTTGGAACAATTCTCCAATCTGGTAAAACAGCATTACTGCCACGCCCTCTGGATACTCACCAATCGCAAATGCACCGATAGTTGCCAGAGCCATCAGGAAATTCTCATCAAACACCTGGCCACGGATGATGTTCTTAACCGCCTGCCAGACAACTTCACCACCCACGATAAGATAGGCTGCCAAAAAGATCAGCAATTCAACCACTCCATCCACGGGCAGGAATATCCCAGCTAGAGCAAGAATTCCACCAGCGCCTAACCGCAGCAATATTTTGCGTGTATCACCTTCTCCATGCTCGTGAGTATGACCATGACCTTCAGCATCCTCATGACCATGATGATGTCCAGCAGCTTGATGATCGTGAACATGCTCGTGTCCATGCTCGTGAGCATGCGTATGTTCATGAGCACCGCTATTGCGCGCCTTGTGATTTCCCCCAACCTTCTCTTTCACATTTACGTGGGGCTCGAGTGCCTTCACCATTTTCTTCGCTTCTACAATCGCTGATTCCTCATACCCTGCGGCGGTTTCCAACGTCATTGTTTTTGTTACAAAGTTAACGGAACAAGACGATACACCTTCAATCTTTTTCACCTTATCTTCAATTTTCATCGCGCAATTGGCGCAATCCAAACCTTCTAATTCCCACTGACGTTTTAATTTTCCTTGCATTGTATCCATACGGCACATCTCCTCAAATAAAAACCATATATGAGCACTTGTTCATATGTTATCTTAGCCCTATTATATTCCCTTTATATTTCAAGGTCAATACGCGATATACACCATTTTTCTACATTATCTTAAAAATTAAATCAATTGACCTTTACGTGAAAATATGTAAAATCATGTATGACCGAAAGTAAGTTTCTTACATACGAATGACCCCATTATCAATGAAGCTCGATGGGCAAATGATTTACACAGAAGGGATGAATTTAGAACATGTCAAAGCTAGCCAAAACGTCTTCTTTTTCACAGAAACACCCCATTTGGAGCGTAGTTATTATCGAGGTGTTATTACTTGTAGCCGTAACTGCCGCCGGGGCTTACGCAACCATTAAGGAACTTGCGTACAACGCCCCTGTACTTATCTCCTTCATCCCAATCGCGCTTGTACTCATCATCTACTTTACAGTTAAGCGCAAATGGAGCACGCTCGGCTTCCGACCTCTAAACACCATATCCTCGGGCAACTGGATCTATTATGCCCCACTAGTAGTGGTCCTGATTACCATATCCTTTAAGGGTGTTCGTGAGATCAGCGCATCCGAGGTACTGTTCTTTATTTTTTTCACCCTGCTGGTCGCTTTTGTGGAGGAAAGCATCTATCGCGGTTTGATTTTTAAGACCTTGCTTCCTAAAGGGGCTAAAACAGCAGTGATCACTTCAAGCATTCTCTTCTCTATTACCCACTTACTTAATGCATTATCCGGCACAGATATCACACAAATTCTTCTACAACTCGTATATGCGCTTCTGATCGGTTTTGCGCTAGCCTTGCTGATGCTAAAAAATAATAATATTCTTCCGCTGATATCCTTTCATTTTATACATAATTTAATTCAGTTTGTGGGCAATGATAATACGAGTGAATACATGGGAATCGATCTATTTATCCTGCTAGTGCTCGCAGTGCAATGTGTCTGGCTAGTGTTGTCCTTTAGAAAACCAAACCTAACGAAGAACCTAAATCAAGCCAGTTAATAAGCTAACCCTTGCTTCAAAATACAAGGCTTCAGTGGATTCAACTTGGTTTCATTAGAGCAATATTTGTCGCAACCCACACAGCTAACGGACCCAGTTGACCCTAAAAGCAGTATTATCCCCGATTTAGCATATTATCGGACCCCATGGACCTCTGTCAAGAAAGTGGACAGTTACGCAACAGACATTCTAGTCAATTGCTCAGCAAAACGAACTGGAGAAAGATACCCCAGCGCGCCATGCATTCGCTTGCGGTTATAATAAAACTCAATATATTGAAAAAGTGTCTGGTAGGCTTGCTCCTTAGTTTTGAATCGTGGATTACAATAAATGAGCTCCTTTTTCAAAATGCTGTGCCACGACTCGATACAGGCGTTATCATAACAGTTACCTCTGCGGCTCATGCTGGACTCCATGCCATACGCTTTCAACTGCTTCGTGTATTCATGAGAAGTATATTGAGAACCTCTATCGGAGTGATGTAATAGACCCTTTTCCGGTTGTTTAGCTTCGTAAGCATCTTGTAAGGCGCCCGAAATTAAGCTAGTTTCCATATGGTTCTCCAAGCGCCACCCCACGATTTCGCGCGTGCAAAGGTCCATCACACTAGCCAGGTACAAGCGCCCTCCCCGGCAAGGAATGTATGTAATGTCGGTAACCCATACTGAATTGGGTTTGAGTATTTTAAATTGCTGGTTCAGCGTATTTGGGGCAATCGGATGGTCATGATTGGAGTCGGTGGTCTGTACGCGATACGTTTTGGAGACAATGGAGCGAAGCTTCATATGTCGCATGTACACACTCACCGTGCGTTCGGTAACGGTATAACCTTCTTGATGCAACAGGCGGGTGATCTTCGGACTCCCATACCGCTTTTGATGGTCTGCAAAATGATACTGAATTCGCTTCATTATCGCAGCCTTACGAAGCATATGCGTACTGTTTTTTTCTGTCCGCCACTTGTAGTACCCGCTCCGTGACACATGTAGGGTCATGCACATCTTCTCCAAGAGAAACTCGGAGCGATGTTTTTCAATAAACTGGAATCTCAGTTCCTTGGTTTGCTGAAGATGTGCACTGCTTTTTTTACGATCGCTAATTCCTCTTCCACATCGGCAATCTTGTTATCTTTTTCTTGAAGTTGACGGCTCATTTCTTTCAACTGTGCCTCGAGTTCCCGTACTCGATCCACGCTAGCTGCCGGTTCATTCTTTAGTTCTCGATACTGGCTCATCCATTGATGCAGGGTACTTTTTGGGATGTTGAGCTCTTCCGCCAAGTCGCCCACTGTCTTTGTTTGCTCTTGAATGAACTGCACTGTCTGTTTTTTAAATTCTTCGTTATACCGTTGTCGATGTTCTCCCATGTGAACACACCTCCGTGGACTCATTATCGCCAGTCTGTTAACTACTGTCCACTTTTTATTCTAGCTTCACCAGAGGCGCTATTGGCATGAAAAAGAGCAAAACAAGACCTCTTTCTAAAGAATAACTGCACTGAGGTCCGCAACTCAGCTCAAAAAGCGATAATTGTGCAAATAACGTCAGCTGGGTCCGTAAGCCGTAGCGGATGATCAGGACTCGTCAGCATAATAAAAAGAGGGACTCCCAAAAGCCATCCAATGGCTGCTGGGAGTCCCCCTTTTTGCAACTAGCTATTCGTGTCGGACATGCTCGTGGGTCTGCAAAAAGATCTGCTCCACATGCGCATCGTTCAGCGAATAGAATACCGTTTTCCCCTCTTTACGGCGTTTCACGATCCGTAGATTCCGTAAATAACGGAGCTGATGGGATATCGCAGATTGGCCCATATCAAGGATCACGGACAAATCATGTACACATAATTCTTGCTGAGACAAAGCGTAAATGAGCCGCACTCGTGTTGGATCACCCAACGCTTTGAACATTTCTGCCATTTTATCAGTAATCCCACGGTCTGGCAGGATCAATGCAATGGATTCCGGTTCAAGCTCTGAACCCTTGCATGTATTGTCGCAATCTTCTAATGCCGTTGGCTCCATGCTCTCGCCCTCCTCCATCTTAGCTAATTATATTCTTTAATTATAAGAAAAACAGCACGGGATGTCCATTGAGGAGGAGTTTATAGCCTCTGATTGTGAATCAGACTGCTTTACGATAAAAGGAGATTAGTCCTGCGGCAAAAAAGACAATCAAGCTCCCTCCCACTATCATCATCAGTGTCTCTAAAGGCAGATTAAAGGCACCAAATCCGTCATCACCATAAGGACTCATGGCTAACATCGGCTGTACCCAAGGATAATAGGGGCCGTAGGTTGAAGAATTAGCGATCAGTATATTGGGAATGGTCAGACTCACATTCAGCGCCAGCGGTGCGCCGAAGCTGCTCCAGCTTTGCGAGATCGCCAGCTGCAATGCGGCGAGTGGTAGGCAGGCTACAAAGCCGCCAAATACTGATTTTAGCAGCAGCGCCCAAGAGATTGGATCTGGAGCCCCACGGAACAAACCCATTCCCAGCACCATAACGAGGAACGTTATTTGCACAGCAGCCAGCAATCCGATGATCATCACATATTTTGAGAGATACACCGACAACCGGGTTACAGGCAGAGACAACAATAGCTTCCAGCCACCGTCATGATGCTCATAACGACAGATCAGGGCCGCAAAAATGCCTGAAAGCACAGGCAGAAACAGCAAAGCATGCATCATTGACATCACACTTAACAGCAGCTCCCAAGTCATCTTCTCGCCTTGATTATCCGATAACAATCCGGGAACCAGTGATAAAACCGGACTTCCTATGACTAAAAGCCAAACATATGATTTAGACATTTTTAATCGCTCTGAGGATAATACTCTCCAAAATGACTTCATCTTAATCCACATCCTTTCGAGCGAAATGCACTGCACCCGGCAAAAACAACAGCATTCCCAGCAGCAGACCCGCACCGCTGAACAAGAGGCGATTAGAGGAGTCCCACGCCAAATATGGCCATGTTAAAGGCACCCACTCCGAAAGGAACATGGAGAAAAATGACGTCAAAGATAATGTGATCCCCAGGGCAACCGGCAGTGTCTGATTACGATTAGCCAGGGAAAGCCAAAGCTGTAGCGCGATGACCGGCAGAGCCGCAATGTAGGACATAAAGCCAATTCTGAGTACATCCACATAAGGAATAAGATCAGCTTTGAAGCCCAAAATAAGCCCTAAAACAACTATCCCCACTGAGAGCAACAAACAGGAAACTGCCACAAGCAGCAGACAGAGCGTTAGCTTAGCCATAAACACTGAAGTACGGGAGATAGGCAGTGCCAAGAGCTGCTTCCACGAGCTCATCTGATGTTCGACATTTGCAATCAGCGAGCATACTAAAGTGCCTCCCAGAAAAAGAGCTGTGGGCACAAACCCGGACACATTATCCAGTAGTCCTCCCCATAAATCCGCGCTATACTGCTGACGCAGATAATCATAACGAAGGCCAAAGTTAAGGCCCTGCATGGCTACTAGACCAATCGGTCCTAGAAACACTAGAAACCAAATTCCTTTGCCGCGGATTTTAAGCCAATCCGCTGACAACGCCCGCCACATCATGATTCCCCGCCTCCCACAACCTGTAGGAAGAAGTCCTCAAGCGATTGTCTCCGCTCCTCTACACGATAGACAGCGTGCCCATTCTCTACCAAAGCTTTGACTAGCAGCGCTACTCTTGCATCGTTCATTCTTGAAAAAATCAGTTTTTGCTCATGTAGTGTCCCTTCATACCCCCGACCTCCAGCGAGACGTAACGCAGACTCTGGTTCCGAAACCGCAAGGCGTATCTCGCCAGCAGCCTGTTGTTGCAGATTAGCTATTGTATCTTGGTACACCATTTGCCCTTGGCGAATAATACCCACGGTATCTGCCATTTGTTCAATTTCACTAAGCAGGTGACTGGATACTACAACCGTAATTCCTTGCTCCTGTGGCAAACGTTTGATAAGCCCACGAATTTCCTGAATCCCTGACGGGTCGAGTCCGTTCGTTGGCTCGTCCAGAATAAGCAGCTCTGGATTCCCTAGCAAGGCAGCTGCGATACCAAGTCTCTGCTTCATCCCGAGGGAGAATCCTTTGACCGGACGTCTCTCTTCCCCGGTTAAAGAAACAATATCTAGCACCTCAGCGATTCGTGACTTCGGAACATCCAGAATGCGGCGGATCGCTTCGAGATTGTCCACAGCGCTCAGATGCCCATAATACGAGGGGGATTCAACAAGCGACCCTACCTTCCGTAAAATTTGCAGCTTATTCTTCCGAAGATCCTGGCCGAACACTTCAATTTTTCCAGATGTCGGTGTAATTAGGCCAAGCAGCATACGGATTGTTGTAGTTTTCCCAGCTCCGTTGGGACCCAGAAAACCATAAATCTCACCCTTGCGGATATTTAAATTCAAATTTTCTACCGCAGCCCGGCCACGATATTTTTTCAATAAATCCTTAGTTTTAATCACTGTTTCTTCCATGTTCTTCACCTCGGTATACAGCATAACGTCCCAAGGTTAAGAACAAGGAAGTGCCAAGTTTAAGTTTTGTTTAAATTTCACGACGCGGATCAAAGATTACAATAGAAGTGCCTTCGCCTGTGCTCTCCATAACCCATTCCAGCTCCATATGCTTCATCAAAAGATCGACGATAGACAATCCCAAACCTGCCCCCTTGTAATCGGATGGACTCTGAATGCCTCGACCATGATCCGCAATAATTATGGCACGTTGTTCATTACGTTGCTCCGTTGAGATCCCGACATAATGCCCGCTGCTGGCATGTCGTACAATGTTTTGATACAAATTATCGAGAATACGGCGGAACCAGACCTCATCCACCCTCCAGAATAGCGGTTCGGCTTCCAGGTTAATATCAATGTCGAAGCCCTCTTTTTCCCATACGGGGTACCAAGCAGCCGCACTTTCCCGCAACAAGCGTAAAACATCTTTACGTTCCAGCTTTAAGGTTACCCGTCCACTATTGAGCAGATTGTAAGATAAAAGATTCTCGATCAGGACGCTAAGATCCGCAATACGCTCATCCATAAGCTGTAAGGACTGCTTACCTTTTGAGGTCAGATCCTCTTTGGTCATAACATGGATATGGCTGCGAATGACGGTTAGAGGTGTACGTAAATCGTGAGATAGATTCGAGACTAGACGCTTACGCAACTCTTCCTCTTCTATTTCCCTGCGTCGGCTTTCATCCAGTTTGGTTACCATCGTATTAAAAGCTTCCTCCAGGCGACCGATCTCGTCCAGTTTGCCTGTCACTATAGACTTAGGCATTCTATCCGGGCCTGTAATCGTCATCGCGGTTTGCAGTTGCAATAGCCGTTTGCGAATTTTTCTAAAGAACATCCACGAAACCAGAGCGAACCCTCCAAAAAGGGTAAATAACACAAAGTTATACCAAGCCCAAGCCCCTAATCCCCCATAAGCCCCTTTGTTCAGCAGCTCACTTGGAATTTGCATCACTATAAATCCCTTGCCTGCCTCCACCTTGTCCCCCACGAAAGCAACGATCGCTAAAGGATCACGATTCGTACTTTCTTTCATAAATGAAATAGCCTCAGCCGCAGTCCACTGATCAGGAACTTCATGGTAAATCTTATCCGTATCCCCTTCATCAGGTGTGAGAATCAGCTGGGTTTTTCCCTGCCCGTCTACCCAAAACATAGTAGTCTCAGTGTATTTTCGACTCAGTTCATGCAGCCGCTGATTTATGGCTTCCGAAGAAGCATTTTCTAAGTGAAGTGCCTCCTTATGCCACATAGTCTCCAGCGGTGCAATATTCGAATACAGGGATGTATCTACAGGCGGGGCACCTTTAGTCACTTCGTTAACAATATTGTAGCCAACAAAAGACAGCGGAAGGACCACAGGGATAAATAGCAGTGCAGAAACGATAATTAGCAAATACCCTGATAACAAAGAGGAATTGCGTTTCTTGCGAATGCGCTCCAATCCTCTCATGCTCTTACCCGGTATCCGATCCCACGGACAGTTTCGATAATTTCCGGATTACCCGGATCAAGCTCCAGCTTTTCGCGCAAATAACGAATATGTACCATCAGAGTTTTATCCCCTTCGATATA
The DNA here is from genome assembly GCF_037965665.1 of Paenibacillus sp. FSL L8-0333. Classification (NCBI taxonomy): domain Bacteria; kingdom Bacillati; phylum Bacillota; class Bacilli; order Caryophanales; family Paenibacillaceae; genus Paenibacillus; species Paenibacillus sp. FSL L8-0333. The sequence goes on along the minus strand of NZ_CP150186.1, from coordinate 482,576 downwards.
AGCCTCACCCCACACGGCCTCGTAGATCTGCTCCTTCGTCATAATTTGGTTAAGATGACGCAGCAAATAGGAAAAAATCTGAAATTGCTTGCCTGTAAGCATGATTTCTTCCTGAGTCTGAGCATTCATCACGCGGTTATCCCCTTCATATACGACTAGATGTTTAAGTGTGAGCGAATCCTGAACAGATGCCCCATTCCTTCGGAGCAGCACCTCGATTCGAGCGGCCAATTCATCCGGATGAAAAGGCTTGGTCAAATAATCATCCGCGAATTCCAAACCTTGCAGCTTATCATCAATCGAGGTTCGGGCGGAGAGCATTAAAATGGGCAGCTTAGGGTAGGAACGTTTCAATCGTTGCCCGATCGTAAACCCATCCAGACCAGGAAGCATAACATCGAGAATAGCCAGTTGGCAGGCGCCGGCTTCTTCCATCGCACCTTCGCCGCTCCGTAGCCAGCGGACACTATATCCTCTTTCGCTTAAATCAGCAGACACTACGCTGCCAATCTCACGATCATCTTCAATATATAACAGAGTAACGCTCATGTAGCTTTAGCTCCTCCCCGATATGAATACCTAAAAAGTTGAAGTCATTATAACACATCAAACAGCCCTCCTACCCCATAGGGGATAGGAGGGCTGTTTGATCAATTCAAGGCTATAGCTTATGGCTGCCATACTCCATGCTCTTTATTGCTACCTACATACTCAATACGTGTTGGAGTAAGCTCCAAAATCACATAATTAGGATCATCAGGTCCAGTAAACCATGGCTCCAGCTCTTTATTCCATACCTTGGAGCGCAAGCCTTCATCCTTAGAGACGGTAGCGGTCGCTTCAATCTCCAGCACATCTTTGCTTCCGCCGGCCTCATAGCCAAGCAGTACAAAAGCATTCGGATTATCGGATAACTCCTCCACTTTATGAGTTTTGCGATTTGTAGCCAAATAAATCTTCAAACCCTCATGGAAAATGGCCATATAACGTACTTTCGGCTTATTTCCTTCTTCGATCGTACCAAAGGAACCGAACTTGTTGTCATCCAATGCTTTAATAATGAGTTGTTCCAGTTGTTTGTTATCCATTACGTAAATCTCTCCCTTCAAGCATGTAAACAAAAGTTTATATATCCAAGCTCACCGTTTGGATTTATCATAACAATGGTGCTTATTATAATGTACCCTTCAGGTTCACATTGAATCCGACCTTACTCCATAAACTACATCAAGATAAGGAGCTTACTTCGTGAAAAAACTGATTTGGATCGGCTGTCTCTCCTACTTCGTTATCGGTCTGGCACATGTTGTGCTGGGATCTATTCTGCCCGTTCTACTGCAACATTATGATCAAAATTACAGTGCTGGCGGTGAATTAATCTTTAGTCAATTCGCTGGTTTTTTAGCAGGCGTGTTGGTCTCTCCCCTACTTAATCGCCGCTTCGGTAAACGTGGAGGCATCCTCATTGCCACCAGTCTTCTAATAGTTGCAGAAGTTGCCTATGCCTTTCTACCGCCTTGGGGCTGGATGTATTTTATCGCTGTTGCCGCAGGTTTTGGTTTCGGGATGATCGAAGCGGTTATCGGCACCATCATTATTGGTGCTGTAACCGAAGGAACGGCTATTGCGATGAGCCGGCTCGAAGTTCTATTCGGGATAGGCGCACTCGTGATGCCGCTTATCGCCAGTCCGCTCATTGCTGCCGGAGCGTGGAGATTGGCCTTTCTAATCGTCGCTGCCTTCTCTTTGATTTCTCTTATCCTCTGGGCAAGAGGACACTTCGGTAATCTACAACGCATGCTGGATGAACGTGCCTCTGTCCAAGGAGCAGACAATTCGCATTCCTCAAGCTCACGTTCTAACAAAAAATTTCCGTATAAAGGTAAGCAATGGATTCTGTTAGGGATCTTCATCGTTTTCTTTTTTCTTTATGTAGGCACAGAGATGAGTTTAGTCAACTTTATGCCGGCTATCTTTATTGCCAAGCTAGGGATGACAGAGTCTACGGCAGCACTGACAGTCACTTTCTTTTGGCTAGCGATGTCTACAGGAAGATTGTTTGCGGGTGTAATTGCCGAAAAAATATCTTATCGCGTGTACATTCTCAGCAGCTGTTTACTAACCTTGTTACTGCTGACACTCTTTCCGTTCACTGACAATCGAATGACTGCTTTCATTGTAATTCTGCTGCTGGGGCTGTTTATGTCCGGTATTTTCTCCATTGCATTGGTTTTCTCCAGCAAAATGCTGCCTTGCACCGAAGAGTCAACACCCAGCATTATGATTGCTTCCGGAGGCGTTGGTGGTGCTTTGCTACCTCTGTTTACGGGCTGGTCTATGGACCATTTAGAAGTGGCACAAACAGCCGGATTACTTGCCACTTTTGCTGCCTTCTTGTTCCTGCTAAGCATTGCCGCATGGAGATTCCAAGCCAGGCAAGCGGTGGAAGGAAAGAGTTCCCGTATTTAGAATAGTATCAACGTTATCCTTTTAGGGTAATGTGATCTATAAGCATATTCTGAGCACAAGGATGGACAATGAATGAATGAGTCTTTAAATGAGTCTTCAACTGAGCCTTTGTTACATACTGCGCTTATGCAGTTTATATTTCCCTTCTCTATAAAAAAGGGCGATTCTAAGCAGCTTATCCAGCAATTACAGGACGACGGATTCACACGTTTTTTTCTGGATAACAAAGAACTGGAAGCTGCCTATTATGGAGAAGGTTACTGTGTTTCCCATGAACGAATGGAGCGCACCTATTTACCGTTTGCCGCACACGTCCTTTTTCCGCGCAGGAAGGATGCCGACTCGTTTCGCCGTTTTTCCAGAGTAAATAATCTCGACTGCATTCTGGAGATTCCGCAGCAATCTATATTTTTCAAAATTCTCTCGACGGATATATTCATATGTCCCTTTCAGCTTGGATTCGTGACGATACGTGTCCAGCTGGAGGGGGATTCGATTCCCTTTAGTATTGCACTAGAATTCGCGGATCGTTTCCGTGCGCTAGAGAAAACCTTCATACAGGATGACTACACTTATATTCATTGCGGGGAACAGACCTATGAGATGGTAGAGGATTTTGTCTTCCGAAATTTGGTGGATGGACTGGAGCCATATCTGGATCAATCGGATATCAATGGGGCTTATTTTGAGACCCTTCCTTTTTTCGTAGATGAAAGAATGCAGGTGCAAGCTTTTTACGGCTTTCAGAATGAAGAAAGTTCTGATGAGATTAGTGTAAATCTACGCTATCGCGCCTCACAGCTTGATGGAATTGATCTGAACGGAAAGCCCTATGCCAGTGCAAGCGATCCAGCGTATATTGCAAACTATTGTCATGAGCATTCCTATAATCGCTGGGGCCCAGACACGTATTATATGATGAATGAGCAGACCTTTTGCTGCATGACCCGGGCTGAACAGGAGATTGCTGTAAGTCTAGCCAACCAGATGTACGGGCAATATTATTACGGATTTTTACTCAATATTTTCCACAAAATCGTTCTGCTGAAGCTCGCCAATATGCACTCCCGACTTCGGATTAATCATGATTATGAGGAAATAGACAATCTAATCTATTCCATCAATAAGTTCTCGGCAAAGTTCTACTTCTTGGAGTTGATTTCCCAGTCGCAGGGCCGGGAGATATTTCTTCAGCTGCGTAAAGTATACGGAAACGACGCTTTGTTCGAGGAAGTGAAAGAAACCTTAAATGATCTGTTTCAGTATCAGGATAAGTTTCAGTCCAAGCGACGGGATAATCTGCTGATGATTCTCACTGTATTTACGGTAGTAAGCGGGATTTACGGCATGAATCAAGTCATTGACGATCTGGATGGAAAAATCCAATGGAGTAAAATGATTGGTTATTCCCCCTTTGAATTTCTTGCCCTCTTCGTGATCATGAGCGGGATTCTGATCAGCGTTGTCCTCACGCTAGGGGCGCTGGTTAGTGAGCTTAAACGGCGTCACCGCAAGAAATATAAAGATCTAGACTAGCAAAAAAGAAACTACTGGATTGGAAAAATTCAGGAGTGCACTACTAGACATTCCGAGTACAGCCGTCTATAATACACCGTATGCGAGAAATATAAGATATAAAGTATGGGTACAAAACTTATACTTACTTATATTGCACATAGAAATACCCGTTAACTTCATAGAACCAGGGGTGCTGGAATTGGCCGGCTGAGATTGTATCCCACAAGATACTGACCCTTATACCTGATCTGGATAATGCCAGCGTAGGAATCGCCAATTGGTTCTGGTCCCTGTGACCTTGACTAACCTTGCGCCAAGCCAGCGTCCCGATCACTCGGGGCGCTTTTTTTGTAAGATCACTAAAAGATGTAGAAAAACGTACATACTACACTTTACGGTTCATGTTGTGAAGACGGGATTCTTGTAACCTTAAAGGAGAGAAGAAGACATGCACCTCAAAAAAGCACTTACGTTGTGCCTCACCTGTGTACTCATTCTTGCCATTGCCGGATGCGGCAGCAACAATGGGAATACAGCCGGAAACAAAGCAAATGCTACTGATCCAACTGCAGCGGCTGGCACGGATGCTCCAAAAGAGCTCACCAAAGTTAAAGTCGCACTCGACTGGACACCGAACACGAATCATACCGGTCTATACGTAGCTAAGGATCTTGGTTACTACGCTGAAGAAGGTCTGGACGTCGAAATCGTTCAACCAGGCGCAGCGGGTTCTGATACTATGGTTACTTCTGGCGAAGCCGCATTTGGCATCAGCGCCCAAGAAGGATTAACGCTAGCCCGTCTACAAGGCGTACCCCTTGTCTCGATAGCAGCTATTATTCAGCATAATACATCGGGATTCGCCGCTCCAGTAGATCGCAATATTAAATCACCAAAGGATTTCGAAGGTAAAACCTACGGAGGCTGGGGCTCACCGGCCGAAGAAGCAGCCATGAAGGCCATCATGGATCCTGAAGGTGGCGATGTGAAAAAGGTGAAGCTGATCAGTATCGGTGAAGCTGATTATTTTACCGCCGTCAAACGTGACATTGATTTCGCCTGGATTTTCTACGCTTGGACTGGCGTTGAGGCTGAGTTGCGTGGCCAGCCATTGGATATGCTGTACTTAAAGGATTATGCGCCACAGCTCGATTATTACACGCCTGTGCTGACGACGAGTGAGAAGCAAATTGCAGATCATCCTGAGCTGGTGAAGGCCTTCATGAAAGCCACATCAAAAGGTTATCAATATGCTATTGATCATCCGGAAGAGGCTGCCGGTATGTTATCGAAGGCCGTTCCTGACCTGGACGCCGACCTTGTCCTAGCTAGCCAAAAATGGCTTAGCCCAAAATACAAGGACGATGCTGCCCGCTGGGGCGAGCAAAAAACCGAGGTCTGGCAAAATTACGGCGACTGGATGTATGATCTGAAGTTGCTGGATAAACCGCTGGATGCTGCTAGTGCATTCAGTAATGATTTTTTACCGGCGGAGTAGAGAGCGGACTTCAGAACCAAGAAGGTTGGACGTTACTTGAGGAAGGAGGAACGGAGCGTAGTGATGTGCTACGTGAGTACCGGACTTCCCAAGTTCGTTCAAGATTCGATGTCGAGTTTGCTTCCTGAGTTACTTCGTTATCAAAGTTGGCTTTTTGAACTTAACTTATAATTTAAGAGTTCAAAAAGACGGCTTTCAGAACCAAGAAGGTTGGACGTTACTTGAGGAAGGAGGAACGGAGCGTAGTGATGTGCTACGTGAGTACCGGACTTCCCAAGTTCGTTCAAGATTCGACGTCGAGTTTGCTTCCTGAATTACTTCGTTATCAAAGTTGGCTTTTTGAACTTACCTTATAAAATGAGAGGATTGATTATTGTGGCTAACACCCTACTAAGCATTCAAGTAATTCCAAAAACTCCGAACAATGAGGATTCCATCCCATACGTAGATAAAGCGATTGAGGTCATTCAAAAATCCGGTGTTAAACATCAGGTGAATCCGCTGGAAACCACAATGGAAGGTGAGCTTAGCGAGCTGCTGGAGGTTGTGCGTCAGATGCAAGAGGCGTTGATCGAAGCAGGCAGTCCAAGCGTAATTTCGCAGATCAAAATCGCTCATAATCCTAACGGAATCAGCATGGATAAATTGACGGAGAAATATCGGCCGTGAGATCGACCTGGAAGCTAATATGGCCGCCCCTTGTGGCGGTCGTCTTCTTTTTAACCGTATGGCAGCTATCTGTATCTGTATTTCATATTGAATCCTGGATTCTGCCGAGTCCTGCTGATATTGCCCGTGAATCCACCAGTAACGCTTCTGGTCTTTGGGCTCATACGATGGCTACGCTGCGGCTCACTTTAATTGGTTTTCCCATCGGTACGGGGGTAGGTCTGATCGTCGCTTTGCTTTTGCATCTTTTGCCTTGGGCTAGACGGGCTTTTTATCCACTCATTATTCTGAGTCAAAATGTTCCCTCCATCGCGCTCGGCCCCCTGCTCATTATCTGGTTCGGCTTTGGTCTTTTGCCCAAAATCGTGCTGATTACACTAGTATGTTTCTTCCCTGTAGCTGTCGCTGCGATGGGCGGCCTGGCCCAAAGTGATCAGGTCATGATGAATTATATGAAAATGGCTGGCGCAAGCAAGTGGCAAATCTTTACCAAGCTGGAGCTGCCCTCTTCTATCCCGGCACTATTTTCCGGTGTAAAAATATCTGCTACTTATGCGGTTATGGGCGCCGTGGTCGCTGAATGGATTGGCGCGGATAAAGGTATTGGCTATTATATGCTTCTGCAGAAATCCGCTTATCGTACGGATCGGATGTTTGTCGCTATTGTTATTATTGTACTTTTAAGTCTTGTACTCTTTGCTATTATTGCATTGCTGGAAAAATGGCTGGTTCGCTGGAAGCCGCGCCGTAACTCATAGAAAGGAAAATGCCTGTATGTCTCAAGCGATGCAAATGCAACACAGAACAACAGAAGTCATCAGCTCTCCTGAAGCTCATACCGCGGCACCCGCCCTTGAAGTGAGCGGCATCTCCAAATCTTTTTTCCATCGTCGCCGTGAGACAAAAGTTCTGAATAATGTCTCTCTCAAGGTAGAGCAACAAGAATTCGTTTCGATCGTTGGTCCTTCCGGCTGCGGAAAAAGCACCTTATTCCATATGATTGGCGGCCTTGTGAAACCCGATGCAGGCACGATCCGCATGAACGGTAAGGTCGTTACAGGTCAACGCGGTGAAATTAGTTATATGCCGCAGCAGCCTGCTCTTTTTCCTTGGCGTACGATTGAGGATAATGTGCTGCTTGCTGGGGAGATCAAGGGCGCACTGCGGGATGGAGCCCGCGAGGAAGCACGCCAGTGGCTTGCCAAGGTTGGGTTAAGCGGGTTCGAACATGCTTATCCGCATATGCTGTCTGGCGGGATGCAGCAGCGTGCAGCTTTTCTCAGAGCATTGCTCGCTCCGCAGGAGCTAATGTTGCTGGATGAACCTTTCAGCGCACTCGATGCACTAACTCGCAGTGAAATGCAGCGCTGGCTGCTTGAGCTGTGGGAAGAGAATCGCCGCTCTGTGCTGTTCATTACTCACAACATCGAAGAAGCGTTGCTGCTCTCTAATCGTATCTATGTATTTTCCGGCCGCCCCGGCTCCATCCTGCATACAGTCGATGTGCCGTTTCCGCGGCCACGCCGTGATGAGATTACGGACTCTCCCGAGTTCCTTAAGCTCAAACGCCAGTTGTCACAGTGGATGCGAGAGGAACAAGCTAAAAATAGGCAGCCGCTAGCTTAATCGCTAAGCACTGTAAACTGATATCGCTGGTATAGCGGTGTCAGTTTTTTATTTTGCAGCGATAAACTCCTGCCCTATTTATAATTGACGCGGATGTATCTGCTCAATTAAACAAATTTCACTCATCATAGTAGGGATCACATTAAATGTGTGGCGAAAACGGCCTCCGTGTTGGTAATGGATAGTAACCGGGTTGGGCTGGGGACATTTACGGGATTTATACCGTTGATTTGCTGCTTCGGGCCAGATTCGGCTCATTCTACGGGATTTTTACCGTTAATTTGCTGCTTCGGGCCAGGTTCGGCTCATTCTACGGGATTTATACCGTTGATTTGTTTCGTCGGGCCGGATTCGGCTCATTCTACGGGATTTTTACCGTTAATTTGCTGCTTCGGGCCGGATTCGGCTACGGGATTTATACCGTTGATTTGCTTCGTCGGACCGGATTCGGCTCATTCTGCGGGATTTATACCGTTGATTTGCTGCTTCGAGCCGGACTCGGCTCATTCTACGGGATATATACCGTTGATTTGCTTCGTCGGGCCGGACTCGGCTCATTCTACGGGATTTATACCGTTGATTTGCTTCGTCGGGCCGGACTCGGCTCATTCTACGGGATTTTTACCGTTAATTTGCTGCTTCGGGCCGGATTCGGCTCATTCTGCGGGATTTATACCGTTGATTTGCTGCTTCGGGCCAGGTTCGGCTCATTCTACGGGATTTATACCGTTGATTTGCTGCTTCGGGCCGGATACGGCTCATTCTGCGGGATTTATACCGTTGATTTGCTGCTTCGGGCTGGACTCGGCTCATTCTACGGGATTTATACCGTTGATTTGCTGCTTCGGGCTGGACTCGGCTCATTCTACGGGATTTATACCGTTGATTTGCTTCGTCGGACCGGATTTTGCTCATTCTGCGGGATTTATACCGTTGATTTGCTGCTTCGGGCCAGGTTCGGCTCATTCTACGGGATTTATACCGTTGATTTGCTGCTTCGGGCCAGATTCGGCTCATTCTACGGGAATTATACCGTTGATTTGATTCTTCGGGTCGGATTCGGCTCATTCTACGGGATATATAACGTTGATTTGCTGCGTCGGGCCGGATTCGGCTCATTCTACGGGATTTATACCGTTGATTTGCCTCTTCGGGCCGGATTCGGCTCATTCTACGGGATTTATACCGTTGATTTGCTTCGTCGGACCGGACTCGGCTCATTCTACGGGATTTATACCGTTGATTTGTTTCGTCGGGCCGGATTCGGCTCATTCTGCGGGATTTATACCGTTGATTTGCTGCTTCGGGCCAGATTCGGCTCATTCTACGGGATTTATACCGTTGATTTGCTGCTTCGGACCGGATTCGGCTCATTCTACGGGATATATACCGTTGATTTGCTGCTTCGGGCTGAATTGCACCCGATCTAGGGCATTTTTGCCTTTCTTTTACCACTTCGGGCGGAATCGCACCGATTCTAGGGCATTTTTGTCTTTCTTTTACTTCTTCGGGCGGAATTCCAGTGACTCAAGGGCATTTTTGCCCTTATAGTTTCCCTTTAGCTTTTAGCTTGAATTAAATACGAGGCTATGGCATCAACCAGAATCGGTGTTGTTTATTATTATTAATTTGTTTAAAGGTCACAACTATAGTCGCACTTACATTCTACTCGCTACTCTTACACTTACTCCCACTACTCACTTTTACTCCTACTCCTTACCTCAATCCCACTACTTACCCTTGCTCCTACTCCCTACCTCAATCCCACTACTCACTTTTACTCCTACTCCCTACCTCAATCCCACTACTCACTTTTACTCCTACTCCTTACCTCAATCCTACTACTTACTCTTGCCCTACTCCCTACCTACCTCAATCCCACTACTCACTTTTACTCCTACTCCCTACCTCAATCCCACTACTCACTTTTACTCCTACTCCTTACCTCAATCCCACTACTTACTCTTGCCCCTACTCCCTACCTCAATCCCACTACTTACTCTTGCCCCTACTCCCTACCTCAATCCTACTACTCACTTTTACTCCTACTCCTTACCTCAATCCCACTACTTACTCTTGCCCCTACTCCTTACCTCAATCCTACTACTCACTTTTACTCCTACTCCTTACCTCAATCCTACTACTCACTTTTACTCCTACTCCTTACCTCACTCCCACTACTTACTCTTGCCCCTACTCCTTACCTCACTCCCACTAACCACTATTACTCTTCCCCCTACTCCTCACCTCACTCCCACTAACCACTATTACTCTTCCCCTTACTCCTTACTTCCTACTCTCACACCTGCCTCCTCTTCCTCTCACACCAACCGAACCAAAAAAGGCCCCCATAAACGAGGCCTTTTCTTCATTTCTTAATCATAGCTCGGAACACGAATTTGGGCAGTACTGCCTGTCTGCGCCATCGCGACTTTTGTCCCTTCGCAACGGGAGCGAACAAAAGTCGATGCAACCACTCCAGATTGAGTTTTTTCCATAGCGCTGGTGCAGGAGTAACTTTTCCCGCTATTACATCCAAGCTGCCTCCCACGCCAAAAACAACTTTCACCTGCGTAAGCTCCTGTTTGTGCTTATATACCCATTTATCAGAGTATGGCGCCCCCATCGCAACGATCAGAAAATCCGGCTGTGCACGCTGAATCTCTGCTACAATGGCAGGCTCCTCTTCCTTGGTAAGAAAACCATTATGTCTTCCTGCAATCTTCACATTCGAATATAACTCCGTTATCTTTTCGACCGCTTTACAACTGGTAAGCTCATCTGTTCCCAAGAAATAAAAACTCCATCCCAAGCTATTTCCTTGCTCCAAAAGCTCAAGAAGCAGCTCATATCCAGTTACCCTCTCAGCAATAGGATCGCCTTTTCTTTTTGAAGCCATCACAATGCCAATCCCGTCAGGAGTGATTAAATCCGCTTCTTGAAGTATGGTTCGTAGCAGCTCGTCCGATTGACTTGTTATCGTAATTTCCGGGTTAGCCGTGATCAAATGGAAAAGTTTCGGTTCTCCAGATTGAATATGTTTTGTTAGATGAAGTGTTGTCTCATGTAGTGTTAGTTTTGAAAAGGGAACTCCTAATATTGAAACTTTCCCGTCCATATAATCACCTCTCACTAAAATTCCACTTCAATATACCTTACCATAATCAAGAGGAGGAAGGGGAGTCATTTAAGTTACTTAATCACTACAGCCACTTACCCAAACACTATAGCCACTTCAACCACCCGACCATTCCCCACCCTAGCCACCACAGCTACTACGCTACTACAGCCACCACAGTCCACCATAGCTTCACCTCACAATAACCACTTCACTCCCTCCGCCACCTCTCCAGCCATCACAGCTACTACGCTAGTGCAGCCACTACAATCCACCATAGCTTCACCTCACAATAACCACTTCACTCCCTCCGCCACCTCTCCAACCACCCCAACCACTCAACCACTACACTCACCCTATAGCTCCACTCACTCCTCCATAAACTTCCACCACTCTACTAACCAAGGTTCATCGATCCCCCGCATGCGGAATTCGTCTACAAGTATCTTCCGGAAACGTTTTTCCATTTTGACAAAGTTATTATCCTCCTGGTACATAGGGGCAAAGGATTCATCATCTCTAATAAAACTCCAAAAATCGCCCGCACACTCCGTAATCTTTCGTCCGACAGTCGTTTGTTTGGCTACAGGTACCAGCCATTTGTCGTAGGGGTAGGGATAACCTTCAATAGTAATGGCACAGCGTAATGCTTCTTTATAAAGAGAAACCGCTAAAAATAAAATAGGAAAGGCATCGCCACGCACTACAGGATTATCTAAGCTTTTGGCATAACTTCTTAACTGTATGTATGAATTCTTACGAAATCTCATTAGGACTTCAGGTTGGAGGGGCATATAGGCATCAAAAAGTGACTTTACATCCAATCGGTCATAGTAGATATAAGAAATAGAAGCATTCCACAGCCATTCCATATTTTCGCTCATTAACGCCGCTTTAATTTCTGAAATTTTATGCAGCGTGTAATGCCCGGACTTGCCACTTGGGAGTCGTAAATCCATAAAAAAACTACTTTGCTCAGGGATCAGCCCCGCTTGTTCGAACCGATGATTAATGCTGCTATAATACTCGTCCTGACAAATAATGATTACATCCACATCCGACTGCTCATCCACCACACCAAGTGCGGTCGATCCATCAAGGAGAATACTTACCCGCTGACTCTCCTCTTTCATTAACGGATGATTTAGAATTTCTTGCGTGATATACTGCCCAATTTCCTCTAACAATTCACTATGAAGCTGCGTCTTATCAGGTGTTAATAAAATATCCGACAACACTGATTTCACCATCTCAACCCCAACCTCCAATCAATCTCAATTTTTCAAAAAATAAAACGCTTACAACTAACCTAATATTTGGATAATGGAGTACCATTCTACACTCCTAATATATATCTTGCAAGGATAAATGAAGTACCCTTTTGCCTAAGCCTAAATATAATGAAGTATCTATTTACTTGGAAAGGGGTAAAAGCATGGCGCAGCCAAAAGTGATTGCTACAGTCCGCTCTGCCGGACCGATCGGAGATATAAAAGTAAATGTCGTCACGAATCGAGTATACTTTGTAAACCCAGACACCGAGGCTGGAACTATCGGGGTATTGGAGGGCAGAACTAATCGCATTATCGCTCGGATCCCTGTAGGAAGACTGCCGTCTCAGCTCGGAATCAACCCCCAAACCAACCGGATTTATGTACCTAACTTCCGTGACGAAAATGTCTCTGTCATAAACGGGCGGACAAACCAGGTAATCAAAACTGTCAAAGTAGGCCGATTCCCAGACAATATCGGAGTGAATGTTCGAACCAATCTGATTTATGTAACTAGCGCATTCGGAACCCTATTCGTCATAGACGGGAAAACAAATCAGGTCCGCAAAAAGATTGAAATCGGTGGACGCCCATCCAGAATCGTTATCAATGAGCTTACAAACCGTGTCTATGTGACCAATACAGCAAATGATAGCGTCACCGTCATTAACGGAACTACACAGGCTATCATTACGACAATAAAAGTCGGAAGTAACCCCGTGATAGCGCCAGCACTTAATAAAATTACCAATCGTATTTATGTCGCTAATAACTTAAGCCGGTTTCTTTCTGTGATCAATGGCCGAACCAACAAATTGTTGCGTAATGTACAGCTGGGACGTCTGCAAAGCGAGGTCGTTATAAATCCCCTGACGAACCGTATTTTTGTTTCAAGTGCACAAGTTGAAGGTAAAGGAAAGCTATTCGTCATCAATGGAAATAACAACAAAATCATTACAACAAAGGTTCTTCCTACTTCCTCCAACATAACCATTAATCCGAATACAAATCATTTATTTGTTGGTAATTTCGATAAAAATCATATGTCCGTTTATAACGCCACCACGTTTAAACGGCTCGCAAGATTCCCTCTGTATCAGGCAGTACTGTGCTAAACCCGCTCACAAATAGAATTTATGTAGGTGGAAACGACTCCATAACGGTCATTCAGGATGGACCAAGACTCACTCAGAGCTCTATTTTTAATTAAGACAAAAAAGACGCCCACCACAGTGAAGTGCTCCCTGTCAAGTGGACAGTGTAAAAAACAAAAATAGTTAGTTTAGATACCTCAGTTCGTATTGCCAGAACTGAGGTATCTTCGTTATGCAGCTCGTCGGTATTCGCTAGGTGACAAGCCATCCAAACACTCTGTGTAGCGGTAATTATTGTAGTAGTGAATATATTTGCTAACCTCTGTGAGGACATCATCATAGGTGTCATACTTTGTAAGATAATAGCTTTCTGACTTGTATGTACCCCAAAAACGCTCAATAGGTTGGTTGTCCAAACACCGACTCACACGAGACATGCTTTTCTTAAATCCGTATTTTACATGAAGTCGGTTGTACTCATGAGACGTGTACTGGAAGCCTCTGTCGCTTTGTAAAAGAGGGGATACGCCAGGATTCTTCGCGTAAGCCCTCTTCAACGTATCCATCACGAGTTTATTGTTGTTGGAATGGCTTAATACCCATGAGACAATGGAATTATCATATACATCAATAATAGCGCTCAAATAGGCTTTGCGCCCATTCCCGTACTTCAGTTCAGTCACATCTGTACACCATTTTGAATTAGGAGAATTGGCATCAAAGTTACGGTTCATTACATTTTCAACTACATGGATCTCCGTAGCTTTCACATAACTCGCTCGTTTTCTGCGAATGACTGCTTTAAGCCCAAGAGCACACATAATTCGGTAATAACGCTTTTTGTTGTACTGCTTTTTGAGCTTTCGGTTTAATTGCGTGCGCATTTGACGATAGCCAAGAATCCCTTTTCGCTTGTCATATCGTAGCTTTACTTCTTTCGCTAACGCACGAGTTTCAAGTTCTATGCAAGAGGGTTTCCATTTTAACCACTTGTAATAGGCAGATCGAGCAACCCCAGCTAACGCACACAACTTCGTAATTGCGTGACCTTTTTCTTTGTTCAGTTCTTGAATCGCTTGATACAAGTTTACTTGTCGAACGAGGGTTAGCGTGTATTTCGTCGCTTGATCTCCGCCAACTTTTTTGCGAAGTCATTCTCCATCTCTAGGTATTCATTTCGCGCTTCTAGCTCTTTAATCCGTAGTTTAAGGCGGTCATGCTCATCTAGTTCTTCTACAGGCTTTTTGCGACCGCGATTGTCCTGAAGAGCCTCCTCGCGGCCAACTTGATATTTCCGGACCCATGCGTAAACTTGCTGATAAGATACTCCGTACTTTTCAATCGCTTTCTGATAATCCAATCCATTAGCGATGGTATATTGTGCAATTTCAATGCGTTCTTCGAAAGTTGTTTTACGTCCTTGGTTCATATGAGATAGTCCTTTTCCTGTATGTGTAGGTTTCAATTCTATCTCATTAGTATACTTGGTAATCCATTTTGTCAAAACACTTCTGCTTGAAATATAATGCTTGTTTGTCACCTCTTCAACGGAGCAACGACCAGACAACACTTCGTTAACAGCAGCAAGCTTCAATTCCTTTGGGTATGATTTCCATGTTCTCGATTCCCTCAACCCGTCCAAACCATCTGCTTTATATTTCCTAATCCATTCTCTAACTGTGTGTGAACTAAGACCTAGCTGCTTTGCCTCATAGTTTGGATTTGACTTGTGCTCAAGGCACAGCCTTACGACATGTAATTTTACTTTTAAAGATGTTGGACTTCTATTAGACATTAGAAAAACTCCCATCATTGTAGCAGTAGAAGTTTTTGTTTTTTCTACTGTCTACTATGATGGGAGCTTATCACAGGTGAGCGTCTTTCTGCATAGCAAATTACATCGATCTAGCGGATGAAACTTGTTTAACAGCCACTTTTTCTTCGACTGTTTCTGTATCCTTAGGCTGTATCCCTCTTTTTATGAAGAAAGCTAGGATAAAGGCAATGATGGCTACGCCTACTGACACTAAGAACGCATCGTTAATTCCTTCGATCGTTGCTTTTGCGATGACTTGGTTTTGAATACCAAGCAATTGCTCTGCAGAAGGTTTAGCCGTTAATTTACTCACAGCTTCTGCTACCATATCTTTGACATGTGAAGTGGTACTGTTAGACATAATCGTTACAAGCAGCGCCCCGCCAATCGCTCCGGAGACTTGCTGAATCGTACTGTTCATGGCTGTACCATGCGGTGTATATTTAGCCGGGATGGAGTTCAGACCATTGGTCATCACAGGCATCATAACCATTGAAATCCCGAACATTCTCACAGAATACAAAATCATAAGTGTCGAATATTTCGTTGTTTCAGTTAGATCACTAAAGAAATACGTACTGATCACTACGATAGCCAGACCCATTAACGCCAAGACTTTGCCGCCGAATTTATCGAACAATTTACCTGTGATTGGAGACATAACCCCCATAATCAACGCACCAGGCAACATTAGGAGTCCCGAATCCAGAGGTGAAATGCCTCTAATATTTTGCAGGTAAATCGGCATTAACATCATCGCTGAGAACATCGCCATATTCAGTGTAATCGAAATCGCTGAGGATAAAGCGAACATCGGATATTTGTACACTCTGAAGTTAAGCATAGGCTCCTTCATTCTCATCTGGCGCATTATGAATATCACTAAACCAATAACCCCGATAATAAGGGTGGAGTAGACCATTGGATCATCCCATCCTTTATTCCCAGCGGAACTGAAGCCGTATAGAAGACCCCCGAACCCAATCGCTGATAGAACTACAGATAGAATATCGATTTTAATAGCCACATCTTTTTTAGGATCATGCAGTTTGAAGAAGGCAAGAATGAACACCAATACGGCGATAGGTGCAATCATAAAGAACAGCACAGGCCATTCATAATGCTGAATAATCCATCCTGACAGTGTAGGACCAATGGCTGGTGCAAAAATCATAACCAAACCAAACATCCCCATGGCCGAGCCGCGTTTTTCAGGTGGAAATGTGGTAAACAATACATTCATTAATAATGGCATCATAATTGCGGCCCCTGAGGCTTGGACCATTCTCGCAATCAATAATACAGGGAAACTTGGAGCAAAGCCTCCAATAAAGGTCCCTATTGCAAATAATCCAATGGCGATTAAGAATAATCGTCTCGCTGTATACTTTTGAATTAAAAAGGCCGTTGAAGGAATCATGATCCCGTTCACTAGCATATAACCCGTCGATAGCCACTGTACCGTTGAGGCACTGACATCAAAATCCTTCATAATCGATGGTAAAGCTATATTGAGTAGTGTATTACTTAGTAAAGCAACAAATGCACCAATCATAAGGATTGCCAAAATCCCATAGGACGCTTTACTTTCTTTCGTTTTCATTTTGGAATCCTCCATTCTATAATCATACCGTCGGTTCAAATTTGAACTTATGTTACAATGTAGAATATATTACTCTTATATTTACTGCTTGGCAAGTCAGAATTCATTTAAAAACTAAATTGTATTAAGTGGAAATATAAGCTAGTCTATTCTACGTGAAGTGTTTTTTTTGCACAAAAGAGTCCAGCTTAAAGGGGCACCTAAGATGATAAATAAACGGAAAGAGCAAGTAATTCAAAAAGCACATGAATTATTTATTGAAAAAGGCTACCACGCCACATCCATACAGGACATTCTGAATCACAGCCGGATCTCCAAAGGATCTTTTTATAATTATTTCCCTTCCAAAGGGGATCTCTTTAAAGCTGTATTCACCTCTATTCATGACCAGCTGGAAGAAGGCAGAAATGGCCTGCTCATTGGCCAGGACCCCTCTGACATTGATATATTCGCTAAACAAGTTCAACTGGTTATGAAAATCAATAAAAAAAATAAATTGTTGCAGCTGGTTGAAGATGCCCTGGTCTCCAATGATCCGGACTTAATTACGTTCATCAAAAAAACTAAATTCACCTTATTAACCTGGGTGCATGAACGTTTCCTGCATATATTTTCTGAAGATAAGAAGCCCTATCTACTGGATGGAGCCATCATTTTCACAGGCATCTTGCAACATATGCTGCAAATTAACAGTGCCATGAATGAAGTCATTACCTCTCAACAAATCATTAATTATTGCACTACTCTTATCCAGACGATTGTTGAGGATGTAAGCGAAAAAGGAATCCAGCTTATCTCCCCCGATCATGTAGGGAAACTATTACCTGTAGCCGAATACACTGATTTTTTTAATAATGATTTATCGTTTGCGACCGTGAGCTTAAAAAAAATCATAGATAAATCATTCACCGCTGATGATCCTAGCCTGTCCAATGCACTAAAGCTGTTATATTTTATCCAAGAAGAGATCATGAACAACAAGGAACCAAGAGAGTTCTTAATCGAAAGCGCCCTGCTCTCCTTGAAAATGTGCCCTCAATTTAATGAAACGAAGGAATTTGCGCATTATCAGACAGTGTTATCTGCAATGCTCTAAGCACAATCAAAGTATGGCTTCAATCGTTTAAGCGTATTCTAAACGCAAGGTACGAAACTAAAAGTGTGGTGACCGATTTGTTCAAGCTTTTATTAATCGAAGATGATACAACGCTGTTTAATGAGATCAAAGAGCGGCTTACGCAGTGGTCTTATGATGTATATGGCATTCAAGATTTCAACAATGTTACGCAGGAATTCACGGAAATCAAACCTGATTTAGTGATAATTGATATCCAATTACCCAAATTCGATGGATTTCATTGGTGCAGAATGATTCGCTCTCACTCTAACCTGCCGATTATCTTCTTATCCTCCCGGGATCATCCGACAGATATGGTGATGTCCATGCAGCTGGGAGCCGATGATTATATCCAAAAGCCCTTCCATTTCGATGTACTCATTGCCAAGGTGCAAGCCATTCTCCGACGTGTGTACAATTACAATTCGGATAACATTGAACTCAAAACGTGGTGCGGAGCTACCGTCGATTATGAGCGGAATTCAGTGACCAACGACACGGGATCGATTGAGCTTACCAAAAATGAGATTTTCATATTGAAATTACTCATTGAGAAAAAGAATAAAATTGTCACCCGCGAGGAATTAATTAATAGCTTATGGGACGATAAGCGCTTTATTAGTGATAACACCCTCACCGTCAACGTAAATCGGCTGCGCAAAAAGCTGGACGAGCTTGAATTAGGGGCGTTTATTGAGACGAAGGTTGGACAAGGGTACGTAGCCATTGAAGAGGATTGTCTATGATAAAAAAGTACCTGCTCGAAAGACTCGGTTGGATTCTGCTCTTTCTCTTTGTACATCTATTTATGCTCTTTATCACCTTTATGGACCCGACCATCCCCCTGTCTTCAGTGCTCTATCTGGTCTCTTTATCAATGATTTTTTTCGTAATTTTTCTAGTCATTCGCTATCCTAAGGAAACCAGATTTTATAAAAGCTTAAATGAGCGGGACGATGATCTCGATCTGACAAGTATCGCTCTTGCCGAAAGTCCTTTTGAGAAAATCATCGAAGAGAGCATCACCAACCAAGTGAAACTGTTAAAGAGGACTGCTTCAGACAATCTAATGAACTTGGAGCAAGAGAAGGATGAGCTGTTATCCTGGATTCATGAAGTAAAGACTCCACTGACCGCAATGCATCTAATGATTGAACGTATAGAAGATGATGTTATGAAGAGGCACTTGACCTATGAGTGGCTGCGTATTCATCTGCTGCTGGATCAGCAGCTCCACCAAAGACGGATACCCTTTATTGAAAACGATCTGTATATGGAGCAAATCGATATAGAAACGCTTATTTTTAGTGAGATTAAGACGTTACAGTCTTGGTGTATTCAGAAGGGAATCGGCTTTGAGTTGCACTTAGAAGCTGCTGAAGTGCTTAGTGATGCTAAATGGCTGGCTTTTATCCTCAGACAACTCCTAACCAACGCCGTAAAATATAGTGAAGCTTCTGATATTACAGTGAATAGCTACCAGCAAGCTGAACATATCGTTCTTGAGGTGAAGGATTGCGGGCGCGGGATAGATCCGAAGGACCTGCCGCGCATCTTCGACAGAGGGTTTACTTCCACTACTGTACATCGCGACAATGCCGCCACAGGCATGGGCTTATATTTAGCTCAGAAAGCAGCTCAATCATTACTCATCATCATCGGAGTTCAATCCAAGCTCGGAGCGGGATCAACATTTACGCTAACCTTCCCACTCAAAAATGAATTCGTTAAAATCTCAAGCATGTGACAACAATGTCACATGCTTTTATATTTTGTTCGGGCAATCGCAGGATAAGAACAATAAACTTTTTTATAATAAGGCTATACAAGAAGAAACGAAGGAGTGAATCATTATGGCAATTCTAGAAGCTACTAAAATTCATAAAAGCTATGGCAATAAATTAAACAAACAATCCGTGTTAAGCGGACTCGATATTCGTATAGAAGAAGGCGAATTCGTTGGCATCATGGGGCCTTCCGGTTCAGGTAAAACAACCCTACTCAACGTACTCTCGTCGATCGACAAAATCAGCAACGGATCTATTACCATTGAGGGCAATGAAATCTCCAATATGAAAGAGAAGCAGCTCGCGGAATTTCGCAAAAATCATTTAGGTTTTATTTTTCAAGAATATAATCTCTTGGACACACTGACGGTAAAGGAGAATATCCTGCTGCCACTATCCATTACCAATACACCCAAGAAAGCCGCCAATCAGAAATTCGAAAGTCTCGCAAAGGAATTGGGGATTTTGGAATTAAAAAATAAGTACCCCAATGAAATCTCTGGCGGTCAAAAACAACGTACCTCAGCAGCTCGTGCCTTCATTCATGATCCAAGTATTATTTTTGCTGATGAGCCTACCGGGGCGCTGGATTCTAAATCCGCTTCTGATTTATTAAATAAGCTAAGTGAACTCAATCAAAAACGAAAAGCAACCATCGTTATGGTTACACATGATCCAGTGGCTGCCAGTTATTGCAGTAGAGTTATTTTTATAAAAGATGGAAAAATCTATACGCAACTAAATAAAGGAGAACAATCAAGACAAGTTTTCTTCAACGACATTATAAAAACACAGGGTGTATTAGGCGGTGTGCAGAATGAGCATTAATGTATTAATGATTCGAAATCTGCGAAAAAACATTCGAAATTACTACCTATACGTGTTTGCGCTAGTTTTTAGTGTGGCCTTATATTTCGCCTTTGTCACCTTGCAATATGATCCCTCGATGGATGAGCTGGAAAGCTCTATCAAAGGGGGCGCAGCAATCATGGCTGCCTCGATTTTACTAGTCGTAATTGTCTCTATTTTCCTGTTATATGCTAATACGATCTTCATCAAACGACGCGGTAAAGAAATTGGCTTATTTCAGTTAATTGGAATGACCAAAAATAAAATCTTCCGCATTCTTTCGGCAGAGAACTTTATTCTGTATTTCGGTTCCTTGGTCCTGGGGATATTGGTTGGCTTTTCTATCTCAAAATTAATCCTCATGATCTTATTTAAGATAATGGGGGTCGATGCTATAGCCTCCCTTCATTTCTCTATCGAAGCTTTGATTCAGACGTTGATCGTATTCTGTGTGATTTATCTTTTGATCATGCTGATGAATTATGGATTTATTAAAAGACAAAGTATTTTATCCTTGTTCCGGGTGACCTCAACAACAGAAGGTACAGTGAAAAAGTTATCCTTCTTTGAAATGATCATAGGGATTGTCGGAATTGGCCTAATCCTACTGGGCTATGTGCTCTCCTCTAAATTACTTACCGAAGACGTAACCTCAATGAATCAATTGGCTATATCCATGATTACTATTTTGGGATCCGTCATTATTGGGACCTATCTATTTTATAAAGGCTCGGTAAGTTTTATTTTTCATATCATTCGTAAGCGGAAAAACGGCTATCTGAACATTAGAGAGGTTCTATCTCTTTCCTCCATTATGTTTCGCATGAAATCCAATGCCGTATTATTAACCATCATTACAACGGTATCGGCACTAGCGCTGGGTTTATTATCCCTTAGCTACATTTCCTTTTACTCTGCTGAGAAAACTTCCAAGCAATATGTCCCAACGGATTTTGTATTCACGAATGCCCAAGAGGCTGAACAATTTACAAAGATCCTAACGGCAAATGATTTAGTATTTACAGAAAGAAGGACCCAAGTCCTTCAGGTCGATGTAGATGTTGAAGAGATTCTTGTTAAAAAACCGGACGGAGACAATATGTTTTCAAATATTATGACCCTGGCGGTCATAAGTGAAAATGCACTTGAAGACGTTGATCTAACTCCAGATAAAGCTTATTTCACGAAATCAAGCAGTACATTGGATAATTTTGTTACTATGAAAGATAAAGGTGCGATTGAACTCAAAGGGTTACATGAGGTTTTTCCGCAGGATTATAAAAGATTAGATATCGAAAGTCCCATTTCAGGGTATTACACAGGTGGTGGCTTACCGGTTGCGGTTGTAGACGAATCGATCTTTAAGCGCTTAAAGAAGGATTTAGATCCTGCCCTTCAAAGAGGATCCTCCCTTAATATCGGGATTGATATGAAAGTCCGGGCCAGCGTTGAACAGGCAAATGAACTTTTCAAGACCTTAAAATTTGATGAGAATAACAAACAAGACTCTCAATTAGAGTCGATAAAAGGTCAAAAACAAAATATGGGACTCATTATGTTTATCGTTGCTTTTCTGGGGTTAACCTTCTTGATTACCTCCGGATGTATTCTATACTTTAAACAAATGGATGAAAGTGAAAATGAAAAACCTAACTACACCATTCTGAGAAAGCTTGGATTCACGCAAGGTGATCTGCTCAGAGGTATACAGATGAAACAATTGTTCAACTTCGGTATTCCATTAGTCATAGGTCTGCTTCACAGCTACTTCGCCGTTAAATCCGGCTGGTTCTTATTCGGCACAGAGCTTTGGACACCGATGATTCTGGTGATGCTGTTATACACTGCTTTGTATTCGATCTTTGCAATATTGTCCGTCTTCTATTACAAAAAGGTGATTAAAGAGGCGCTTTAAAATAACGAAGGTGTTCCTAAAGCCATCATGGCTTAGGGACACCTTTGTTTGATTTGATATCATTTACAGGTAGGAGGCACCGGCATCTATCGGACACAGATGAACCTCTTTCTAAGCAATAGCGTCACTGGGGTCCGTAACGCTCAGAGGACCTGTGAAATCCCTCAGCTATTCACAATCCCCAATACAAATCCATCATAACCTTTGCTTCCCACCGTCTGAATGGCAGTAGCTGAAATTCTAGGCTCTTCAGCCAAGAGATCATAAAATTCCCGTACGCCTACTACACGAGGGTCTTCGCTATTCTCATTAATGACCTCACCTTCACGAATCACATTATCTCCAATGATCACCGTTCCGGGCTGGGAGAATTGCAGAGCCCACTTTAAATAGTTAGGATTATTCGGTTTATCGGCATCTATAAAAATAAAGTCGAAGGGTTCAACGCCCTCTTGTTTCATCTGAGACAGTTGCTCTAATGCATCCCCTACACGAAGCTCTACCAGATGATCCACCTCGGCAAGCGAAAGATTAGCTTTAGCTACCTGCGCATGAATGGGATCCAGCTCCAAAGTAACTATCTGTCCGTCAGACGGCAGGGCTCTTGCCATCCAAATCGTACTGTACCCGCCCAAGGTGCCAATCTCCAAAATCCGGCGTGCACCTTTCATTTGCACCAGTAGATTCAGGAATTTCCCCTGACTAGGCGAAACATCAAAGGGCGGCAGCCCTGCCTGTTGATTGGTGACCAACACTTCTTCCAACACAGAGTCCTGTGGAATCAGGCGCTCTGTAATATACTGATCGACTTTATCCCAAGTAGTCGTTTGATTCATATTTATCACTTCTCCTTTAGTATTTGTTCATGGTTGAAATCCGGAGACAAAGGCGATCGCTACGCTCCTACAGTTCCAAACCTCCTCTCCATTACTCCTTTCCCTAATCTCATCTTTCCAAGTTCATCTTTATATCTGTATTGTAAATCAGTTATAATCATAAATATAATATATCTTTAAGTCCAATTTATATATTTAATATATAAATCGAAGAATGGGAGTTTAACCATGAACCTACATGCCTTACGCTTATTCCATGTAATCGCATCGACAGGCAGTGTGACACGCGCTTCAGAAATTTTAAATATAAGTCAGCCTGCCATCACTGCGCAGATTAAGAAGTTCGAAAAAGAACTGTCCTTTACCCTATTTAAACCTCAAGGCAGAGGAATCGCTTTAACGGATGCTGGGGAAGAGCTTACTCTACTCGCCAAGCGACTGTTCGCCGTAGAACAACAAATTGAACAATTCGCTCAAGATTATGTTAACGGCACTAACGGAAGTATCCGTCTAGCCGCAACGTATTTGCCTGCTCACTTTCTCATTCCTACCTGGATTGCAAAGTTTAAGCAACAATATGAACAAGTGGAGATGATGATCACCACTACCAACTCAAGTGATGCCCTCAAGCAGCTGTTAAATGTAGACGTGGATATAGCTATTTATGGAGGAATCGCCGAGGCTTATCCAGATACAATCCAGACAGAAGAGTTATTTCAGGACGAGTTATGGTTTGTAGTCGCACCCGATCATCGTTATGCCAATCAGCAAGTTTCTCTATCCGAAATGATGAAGGAACCCTTTGTTATGCGTGAAGAAGGAAGTTCAACGCGGGAGCGATTATTATCTTTATGCCGCACATACAACACACCCGCTCCTATCATCTCTTTGCAATTTAATGGACTACATGAAGCCATCAAAGCCGTTATCGCCGGATATGGCGCAAACTTCGTTTCTTCATTAGTCGTACGCAAATATGTAGAGCGTGGAGAATTGTGCCGAGTATATGTAGAAGGAATCCATCTGAAGAATACCATTGCGATCTGTACACGTAAAAATGAGCCCTTATCAGCAGCCGCAGTGAATTTAATTGAGATGATTCGTCACAATCCTTATACGATATAGCGGAATGATCGCTCATTCCCAACAAAAGAGGCCTTCCCTTTCGGGAAAGCCTCAAAGTTTCTTTTTTACACCGTCCGATCCAATTTAACTTCAAACGCACCTCCAGTTACATAATCCATGTACCTAGTATTTCCATCGAAATCCAAATAAGCTTGATAGCGGGTACGAATAGCCGCTGCAGAAATCAGATCCAGCACCTTCTCCTTGGCTACCCACATCACTTCAGATGTTTCCTCCGAAGTACTTAATTCTCCTCCCACGGGCTTGCAGATAAAGTCTAACATGACCTTGGTAGGAACATCCGTCTCACCGTCATACCATTTATGCATACCTGTATTCGAATACACGCCAATCAATTGAGAAACAACGACATCTATTCCACTTTCCTCTTTAATCTCGCGAATTAGTGCATCCATTAGGTTTTCTCCAACTTCCACTTGTCCTCCAGGAAATACCCACCCACCATGATGTGTTTTTACTAAAAGAATATCTCCCTCTTCATTTATTGCAATTCCACCCACCGCTACAATATGTGTTGGCCAAGCCATCGATAGCACCTCTTTTTTTTAGAAGAGTCTAGCAATTTATCGATAATCTGTAAACGATATTTTTCTATTCCATAACGCTTTAAAAGCTTCGCACTGTTCTATTAAATCATCAAACTTCCCTTCCCCAACAATTGACCCTTGATCCACTACCAGTATCTTATCAACGTCTTTTATAAAATTAAGCCTGTGGGCCACAATGATGATAGTTTTGTCCTTAAATTCATTCAAAATCGTCTCCATAAGACTCTGCTCAGTGATATTATCAAGCGCTGACACAGGCTCATCCAGAATTAGAATATTTCTTTTTTGGGCAATGATTCTGGCAAAGGCTAATCGCTGTCTTTCGCCTCCTGATAATTTTAGACCTTTTTCGCCCACCAAAGTATCTAAGCGATCCGGCAAATGGCTTACTTTTTCCTGCAAATGAACTTTTTCCAAAATCTCATATAGCTCTTCATCGGACAGAGTATCCTCATCGAATACAATATTATCTCTTATCGTAGCATCGAAAATCGGCGTGTCTTGGGATAGATAGGAAATATGATCATAGTAGCTATTCAAACGAATCTCATCGATATCCTTACCGTCCAGTAAGAGTTCACCTTCGCCCTTTTTTAATAACCCCACAATCAATTTAATCAGCGTAGATTTCCCGCCTCCACTTAATCCGACAATAGCAACAGAAGTTCCTCGCGTAAGCGAAAATGACAGGTTATTCAGTATCTGCACATTCCCATAAGTAAAGGACACCTCCCTAAACTCAATATTGCCTTGGAGCTCAGTGATGGCTTCTCCGGATTCCAAGTTCTTATCTTCTGGGGCAGCAATAAATTCCTCGAATCTTCTGTAAGTCACTTTATTCAGTCTGTAATCTACAAATAAAACATTGAAGATGGCAATTGGGGTATAAATTTTATCGATGAACATAAACAATGCGACCACAATACCAAGTGAGGTCTCGCCTGCGACAATGCTTTTCACACCATAAATCAGGACAATAACTTTAATGATCGTGACAAATAACTCGAATATAGCGAAAAAAGCTTCATGAATCATTTTTAGCTGAGCATTTTTATGAATGATAGTGCGCGCGGTCTGGCTTAATTTATCGATCTCTTTCTCATATCTCTTGTTGGTTCTAAAGACGACCAATTCCATAAACCCGCGGATAGAGAATCTGGACATCTTTTCTTGCTCTTGGAGAATGGTTGCCTTCATGGCATACAGAAATTTCAACAGCAGATTTGTTATCAGAAAGACGACCACATAGCCAGCTGCAATCACTAACATGATCCTTAGGTCATAGAAGCTGATAAAGACTAGACTGAATAGAAGAGTAGGTAACAACTCATGTAGTGTTTTGAGAAAAAAAGAAAAAATAATGCTGTTTCCAGCCGCTGCCCCGTTCTCGATTACCTTAATCATTTGCCCTGTTCCCATATCCTGATACGCTTGATAATCCATTTTTGATATTTTGGACAGTGCAATAATCTTTAACCTCTCCGTGATGCTGTTCGATAAAAACACACTCGGGTATTCGTCTATATAATTCAGGATCGCCACCCCAGCTAGCAGAACCCCATACACTATAATTAATGTGGATATTTCACCAAAACTGTTGATTACCGTGGCCTTATCTAATATTTTTTGAAAGACAACAACACCTAAACTACTTAACAGCTGAATGGCAAAACCCAATAAAATATAACCACCTACCCACCATTTTAGGTGAGCTAGACTCTTTTTTAACATATCGTTTATCCCCTCTTTTAATTGAATTCAAAAAAGCCAGGCACCCCTATCCCACTGTAAAAAACCATCCACAAATAAACGGTTCTCTAAGTTAAATAGGTTAAGTGCCTGGCTCTACAAAAACAGCTGCCTATGGCACCGTTCAAAGCTCTAGTTAGTTGTAATCAAAAGGGTAGACTCCCCCCTTGATAGCTGGTACGCGTTTCACCCAGCCCGATAACTAGTTCCTTGTAACGGTACGGAAAGACATCCATTTCACCTCAATTAAAAGAATTGACCCTATTATAATTCTGTAAGCCTTTTAATTCAAGAATTACGTTTAACGATACGAAGTCCGGCCACTTGGCCAACCTTATGTCCTTCATGAGAAGCAAACTTGATCGTAACCGCTGATTTGCCGCTCGTGATCGGTTGCGGGAGTTCATAACGAATCGTCTCCAGCTTATTCATCTCCTCAGACTCAAGAGTGCCTACACCAAGTTGCTCCCCATCCGCCAAAATATCGAATGCCAGCGAAGTATCGTTCGACTTCAGATACGTGACCACCAGATCCACTTGCTCATCCGGCAAAACTTCCATCGTGAAGGAGAACCAGCCATTGATCCAGCTGTCCCGATACTTGCGATTGTGGATTTTGCCTAAGCCTACAAATTCACCTGTGAAATTATGATCGCGTTCAGGCTGCATTTCAGCAGGTTGTACCGAATCGACAGTTAACTGCTCAAGCAGCAAGTTATTCTCCACGGCTTCGCGATATTCAGCCTCTGCCAGCTTCCACTCTTCCGGTGTGAACAAATCCCAATACACGGAATAACGATGATCATGCATAGGGTAGAACGGACGAAGCTCATGATCCCCTGTATAACCTAAACCTTTCATCCGGAACACATTTTTGCTCACATTAGATTGGATGAGGTTGTCCGTCAGTGTGTCCCGATCTCCGATTAATACGGAGGCAAGGGCGCGATCGCTATTGACCTCTGCATTTATAGGCCCAAAATCACCTGCGAGCACAAGTGGACCGTAAAGGAATGCAATTCGGTTCGGATTATCCGGCATCGTCTCGATTCTCACCGACATCGGAATATCGTATTCGACAACGTCTCCATCCTGCCACTCTCTATCCAAAGTAAAGTAGTTAGATTTGCCTACATTTACTTGAACATCTTCACCATTTACGCTAACACTCATCCCTTGCTCAGCCCAGTAAGGATGTCTTAGCTTTAATGTGAATTTCGTTGGCTGTGCTGCACTGATCCGCAGTACACCTTGTCCCTCTGCCGGGAACTTGGTCTCTTGCTGCAAGCTAATGCCTTGCTCTTTCCAAGCCACTGTAGAAGGTACGTACTGATTGACATAAAGCTCATCTGCACTATGGAAGTATATCGCCGAGCCATACATAGAATGGCTTTCCATTCCCGAGCCTACACAACACGTAAAGCTTTCGAACTGCGAATTAAACGATTTATGTCCACCCATCTCAAGAGATACGAAGTAACATACCCGGCCATCTACCGGCTCCTGAGAGGCTAAGATGTGGTTATACATCGCACGTTCGTAGTAATCCGCATACGCTGCATACGCATCCCATTGGAACATATGCTTGGTCAGCTTCAGCATGTTGTACGTGTTGCATGTCTCACAGGAGCCTTCACCCAATCGGTCATTTAACTTATCCGGTTCACCAAAATGCTCATTATAGCTGTTGCCGCCGATCACATAAGAATGATGATTCACGACCCGATCCCAGAAGAAGCGGGAAATACCTGCATAATGCTCCTGCCCTGTTACCTCATATTGTCTAGCAGCTCCGATGATTTTTGGAATCTGTGTATTAGCATGTCTTCCAGCTAGGGTATCTTTTTCTATAGCAAGATCATTAAGCACTTCCCCATGATAAAAGCTTTCCGCTAACGCGAGGAAACGCTCTTCCCCGGAATCCTCTGCCAAATCCGTCAGCGCTTCATTCATGCCGCCAAACTCACAACGCAGCACCTCTTGGATCTGATCTTTACTCAGCCCTGCAAAAATATCCTCAAGCCACAGGCCCAGCTTCGTTTCAATAACGAGCGCCTTCTGATTGCCGGCCAGTCGATAAGCATCGCGAAGACCTGCAAACAGCTTATGCATCGTGTAAAGTGGCACCCAACCTCCGTTGAGGTCAAAGCCCTGTGAGCGAATGTCGCCTGCCTTCACTTCCTCAAATAACTCCTTGCCACGAGGAATGCCGGAAATAAAGCCATTGCCATGCGCATCCTGACATTGCTCTAATTCATCTACTACATAATTCACGCGTTGTAGCAGCTCTTCATTTCCCGTAGAGGCATACATTAACGCACATCCAGAAATATAATGGCCTAACGTATGGCCGCTAATGCCCTGAGATTCCCAGCCCTCGTAGTGAGCAGCCTTAGGCTCTAAGCCAGCATATTCGCGAAAACGCGACAGAAGCCGATCTGCCTCAAGCTTGAGTAAATAATCAGTATTTAACTCCATCGCATGGAGAAGTGGACCTGAATCAATTCGTACGTTCTGTAGATCAAAAGCTTGCGTCTTCAATGAAATCGCTCCCTCGCAATCTTGTCAGGGTTAGATGACAAGTGTATATTTGTATCCATAAGATAACACCGGAACGTTGATTTGTCGGTAGATCAGTCGTACAAATAGTGGACAAACCCGACTTATTGATTGCTAGGAGGACCGCATGAGCTATTTAAAAATAAATGCAGATGTACCTGTTCATTTTACAGCGGCAGGTGAATTTATCTCAGAAACACCATGGAAGCATGTGGAGCGTGTTATGGGGAACTACGAACTAATCATTGGCGTGAACGAAACAGTATATTTGAGTGAGGAAAACAAACAATTTGAAGTAGGCCCTGACGAAGCTCTTCTGCTCATGCCTAATCGCACACATGTCGGCTATAGAGAGTCACGACCCGGGGTTAAGTTTTATTGGTTTCATTTCGAACTGACAAACGAGGGGCTATTGCTGAGTGAGGAGGAAATGAAGCCTGAGGCAGAAGAAATCTTTTCGCGCACACAGCGCTTATGGTCCGTACATGATCTATATCTGCCCCAAATCATAAAAATCGAACATAGTGACCGGATTCATATTCTGGCGAATCAAATCCTTCATGTGGCCAATTCGGGGTATTTAACCTATTCCAGCGTTAATTATTTGCTGACCTCGCTTTTAATTGAGCTATCTGAGCATGCACTTCAGCCGTTCGCCAGTAAGCTGATCCGCGCACAGCAAGATGTCACCTTCGTCAAAATAGCTGAGTGGACAAGGATACATGCAAGCGAACCGCTTACCGTGGCCATCATCGCGGATAAATTCAATTACAACAAGGACTATTTAGCTCGGCTATTTAAACAGCATACCTCCATGGGGCCATTGGAATATATCCATTCAGCACGTGTGACTAAAGCGAAGGAGCTACTAACCAGAACCGCATTAAGCGTGAGGGAAATCGCGACAGAGACGGGGTTCACCGACGATAAATATTTCATGCGCCTCTTCCGAAAATACGAAAACATGACGCCCACCCAATATCGTAACGCTTATCATAAGACGTTTATGAATAATGACTGAAGTAAAGCCACCCCTAAATATGGAGTGGCTTCTTGTTTGGGTATTGTCTATTGGATAGAATGAACTTCACACCAATTACGTAGGAATTGCAGATTAGTATTGAAGTAATGATCGTTTTGCCACCCACAACTCCAAACCTGTGCGTTCCCTGTGTGCAGACCCATCAACCATATCTCCCGGATAGCAACAAATATAGGGATTGCCTTTAAATCGTTCTCAGATAATACTTTATGCTTTTGGTATGAATTCAGGAAAACAGTCCATTGTTCATTGTCAAAATGCTCTCGTTCTTTCCCTCTAACCCTTGACCACAAAAACACGGAAACATCATAGGCCCTCCAGCCAAAACCTCCGCAATCAAAGTCGAAATGAGTCAGGGTATCCTCGTAGAAATGTACGTTCGCTCCATGAAGATCACCATGACATGCCCCCCAATCCAGCTCTGATGAGATTTCTGCTATGTTATTTGCCAATACTTCCGACAAAGATTCTAGATAATCGATATCCTTTTGCCTGTGGGATAAAGGCTTGCGAATCGATTGAAGCGGTTCTTTAAGCAGATGATCCAGATTAAGCGTAAATCTTTGCTGCCCACATTCGAAATCATTCATAGCCAGATGCATCTTAGCCACTTGTTCACCGTATAATTCACAGCTAGCTTTTTCATCGGAATAATTGCCTTTTGCAAAAGTAAACAGAACTGCGTAACGTGTTCCTTCAGGAGCCTCCAGCTCAATTAGGTAACCACCATCCCTGCTGATTACCGGAGCCGATACAGGGATATTCTTCTTATTTAAGTGATTCAATAACTCCACTTCAAAATCAATCTCATGTTTATTTCGCCAATGAGCTTTATAGATCCTAAGAATGTATTTATCAATAGAGGTCTTTAGTAAATAGGTATCATTAAGTCCGTTCTCATAAAAACTACACTCCAAAACATCCCCGATTTCATAAAGATCATTAATTACGGGTACTAAGGCATTGGAAGAAATAACGGAATGATACACCGGTAGTTTCAGCATATAAATCACCCTTCAACGTTAATTGCTACTCACTATTTATTTTCACGTTTGGCCCGTATAAAGGCGAGGGATTTATTAAATATAGCTAAACTTTCCGCATCGTTAATTTAATTGCTCTATAATGCTCTGCTTCGATATTGTTCGTCTAACAAACTGAACCATACCAGTCTGGACAAGTAAAATAACCAAGAAATACAGGAAAATAGCACTCCAAGGGAATTGGTATTGAATGTAGGAAAGCCCCCCCATATTCCCCGCACTCTTACTTATCATGTATCCCATTAGATTGCCCGTAACAAGAGCCATCGTAAAGCTTCCGACAACTAAAAATCCTGTTTCATAGGTTAACATAGCCATTAATTGTTTTCGGCCCATTCCTATGGCTTGCATAAGGCCTAGCTCCCCTTTTCTTGCAGAAATAGTGGTGATTATGGTGTTCAAGAGATTGATCATACTGAATACTGCTATAAAAACCATAAAACTATACACTGAAATAGTGATAGTTCTAAAAGCAATTCTATTGGATTCCACAACTTCGGAAAAAGACAATAATTTGAGTGTATCCTCATTGAGAATCATACCCTCTAACTCACTCTTTATTAACTCTTCATTCGCTTTATCCATAGTAATAACTTCGTAGCTCTTATTGCTATTAAAAGGGGCTGTAGTTTGCATTACTTTGGGTGGAAGATAAAATGAAGTTCCTGAATTCTTATCCGGAATATCTCCAATGATCTCAAAATCATGTTTGGCCTTCTCCTGATCATTAGCAATTATGAATGAAATATGATCACCGACAGCGTAATGAGCCCCGTAATAATCTAAGTCACTACTGGCGCTGTTCAAAAGAATGTAGGATGCATCCGATGAATCAACATCCGGGATCTTCCCCTCAGCCAAATGACTACTCCCTCTTTCGTTGTTTAACGTAGGGATATTCTCAATACTGACTATCGCGGCCCCGTCATCCGTTTTTATTCCTTCGATAGCAGCTTCAATATACTGATGTTCGATTACGTCCTCAACTTCATTTATAGCTAGGATTTTATTTTTTAAAGAAGTAGATAGTTGCCCTTCCGTCTGAAGATCACTTAATGAGGTTGTTTCAGAATACAAATCATTATTAATTTGAATATCAAACTGACCATGATTTGGAAAATATTTCTCTGCTTTTGAGATTGGGTCGACCGAGTTTAACAATGTCCCCAAGGAAACAAATAGCGTTCCGCTTAAAAAAAGAGACAGCAAAGTTAACACCGTCTTTTTCCTGCTTCTTGATAAGTTCAATGCAGCTAAAGAAAATGGTGTTAGTCTTTTAGAGTTTCTTTTCTCCTTTTTTGTATTAACATCGGCATCTACATGTCTAATCGCTGTTATAGGGGAGATTCTTGATGCGAATTTAGATGGTGCGTTTAATGAAGCTCTAACTGTTACTTTGGTGAGCAAACCTGCTAAAAAAGCAAGTGAAAAACTTGGAGCTGCATTCCAGTGAAAGCCACTTAAAATCCAGCTCATTAAACATCCAAAGATAACTCCAATAGGGATATATTTTCTTGAAAGATTTTTCCCTTCATATAGAACAAGCTGTTTTATCTGCTTTTTTGTTGCACCGATTGCTCTAAGTTGTCCGTATTGTTTAATTCGCTTAGTAATTGAAATATAAAAGATATTGTAGATGACAAGCCAACAAGCCAGTACGATAATCAGCATGATAGACAGGATGGTTATCACAGTGCTTCCTGACAGATTATTACTATCCACATTCACATTATTGATCTGAATATTTCTCTCAGGGATACCCATTCGCTGCCCTATTTCTTTGATTTTTGACTTCAGTTCCTCGTTAGAATAACTGCTGCTATTGTTGATGCTAATTGCCGCGGAGTAATCCTCTTTGGAAAGAAACGGATCCGCCTCAACGAACGCGCTTGATACCAGAGCATTGTAACCGATTCGATTCTCGTTACCTGATGCGGTTGTTTGCAGAATTCCAGTAATCACAAATTGGCTGGTTTGAAATTCTTTGCTGGCGTTGTTTCTAAATTGCAAAGAAATAGAATCGCCAAGCCCCAGGCTTCGATCATCGGATAACTGAAAGTCTTTTTCTATTGCAATTTCATTTTCTTTTGTAGGAAATTTCCCCAGAACGATATTGGCATTTGATAAATCCATCATGGCTGGATCCGTGTAGAGAATGGACAATAAACGTTCTTCTTTTTTCTCTCTGCCTATTTCCTTATAGAGTCCGATTTTATTAATTTCCTCTATTTCTTTCAATCGTGAGATTTCATTGTTATTGAGGTTATAGAATAAAGCTTGGAAATTCGACTCATTTTGTAGGTTAGTAAAAGAATTATAACCAAAGGTCATTACAACAGTTAATAAAAATGCAGCTAAAGCTATTACACTGCCTACAAAATAATTTTTGGTTTTTTCCGCTTTTAAATTCGCTTTTGCAATTCTTATCATTACTGTTTTATTCTGTATGGACATTGATACATCATCCTCCTATCGTGTAACGAATATTCCTCCCTTTACATCAACAAGTGAATACTTTCACTATTTATTCTATAGATAATATTCTCCAACAAAGATCAATCACCCTTTAAATAGATGATATATACTATATTTACTATTCATATAATATATGGATACAACAAAAAAAGACTTCCCCCTCTGGAGCGCTTGAGTATCTCCAAGTTAGTGGAAGTCTTTTTATGCTCAATATGCCTTGTGTAGCAAACATTTAGATTAATAAATTACGCCTCGGCACTTCTATCCTGAAGCGCACCGACCAACGGATTCCACCGCCAGCGCAGAGTCAATCCTTGCAGATGTACACCTCCAAACCACTCATCGCTGCCATTCTTCTGCACCCAGTCTTCGTTTCCAGTTATTACACTCTTACCTAGCTCTGTTAATACAAGCTCACAGTCTTTAAATTGCATTACTGAATCGTTATAAACAGGGAACTCATTGCATCCATGGGTTTGTAGCAAAGGGTACGGGCCTTGTACCAGCTTTCTTAGGATATGCCAATATTGCAAGTCGCCCATTCCTAAGATATGAAGCTGATCACCCACATTTTTGAACAGCTCATAGGGTGATTTTATTCCCTCATAGATCATCTCCAGCGTGAGTTGTTCTACGATACCAAGTCCGTTTGTAGTAGAGGGAAAGCGCGATAAATGCGCCTGAAAAGCGTCATGTGCAAAGGGCAAAGCCGATGTATCGGTAGTTAATCGTTGTTGCAGCAATTCTGGATTCGGTGATACATAGGCTTCCCAGAGTGCTTGACCTGCTTCTAGTTCTTTGGCTCCGATTAGCTTCCATGTGCCTGATAATGTTTCCATCTGCTCTATAGAAAGTTGTCCAAGTCCTCGAAATAACTTTATTCCCGGATATTCTCCAATGCATAGTAAGCTTAGCTTGGTGGTTAATATTTTCTGCTTCGAGAACCAATGGAGTAAATAACTGAGCATCGTCTGATCGAAAAGATCATGCTCGAACCATAACACCACTTCTTCATATTTATGAAAATCAGCTAAAATCTTCTCTTGCCTCTCACTATTTTCAATAAATTCCCTCTGCGGAACTCCCATCGTTTGTTCCAAATATTGCGCTCGAACTGCACGGTTATCTCCATCGGCAGGATCCAAAAATACCGGCCCATGCGAATATACCTCTCTCCACACTAGTACATCACCTTTCACGATTCCTTGCCGCAGCTTCTCTCCCACTACATCTCCATTTACAATGTGAAGCACATCTTTTCCCCCTTCGTACAAATGGTTGAATACGGAAAGAACATCTGCCACAGGCAATGCACCTTTCAGTTTGCGGCGGGCATCAAAAAGTCGCTTCTTCAATACCGAAACCGAAGTCCCCAGAAAGTCAGCAATCTCTTGTAGTGAGTAGCCTTGAAAATAATATAATTGAACAGCAATTCGCATATTGGACGTTAATGCAGCTATAGACTCGTGAACCAGCCGCTGGGTTTCCTTTTTCTCAATAATATCTGCTATAGAAAATGAAGATTCTGTCGCTTGCGCAGCTTCATCGTAGGGTAATGCAGGATGCTGCTTTCTTCGCAAGATGCGATAACATTGCCGCACCACAATAGCTTTAAACCAGCCCGGGAATGCCTCTACTGCTCGTAATTTATTCAAATGCAAAAAGGCTTCTGTGAAAGCTTCCTGCACAGCATCTTCCGCTAATTGATAGTCACGCAGCTTTTCGAACGCAACTGCATTGGCCATCGGTGTAAAGTGCCTAACAATCTGTTCAAAAGCTTGTCGGTCTCCTTGTTTAGCCTCTTCGATATACTGAAGCATTTTCTCCCCCGCTCCCTTCTTCCGTATTATATACAAGTGCCAATGAAGTTCCTAAAGGTTACGGATGGGATTGAAAAGTTAGACGTTATTTATTTTTTCCTATTACATCCTTTGCAACCTCTAGAGCTGAAGAGGCTCGCGGCCAACCTACATAAAAAGAAAGGTGGGTGATAGCCTCCACGATTTCTTCAAGTTGTAAGCCGTTCTCTAAAGCCAAGCGCAGATGATAGGGGAGTTGTTCCGTCATGCCCCCCATCACCAAGGCAGAAATCGTAATCATGCTACGATCCCGAAGTGATAATTGCTCACGTCTCCATAAGTCCCCAAACAACACATTTTCCGAGTATTCGACGAATGCCGGAGCGAACTCGCCTAACGATTCCCGTACATTTGTGGCGATTTTCTGATGCGCCATATTACGCCTCCCTAACCGGAGGTTGTAGCATTTGAGCAACACCGTTACCAAACGACCAATCTTCGAATTCCGTATCGACGAGCACAATGAATATATCTTCTTTTCTGATGTTTAGCGTCATCGATAATTCCTCGGCTAGCCTCGCGTAAAAGCTTTTCTTCTGTTCCGTTGATCTTCCGGATTTTAGCGTAACTTGGATATATATCAGTCCGTCGCTTCGTTCAATATTTAAATAATCTTTACTATAAAAATATTCCCCCGCTTTATGCGCATGAAAAACCTGAAACATATCATCCTCCGGTACATGGAAATGCTGAATTAACGCGCTCATAATCGCTCTGCATATTCCTTCTAGCTGATGAATGTCGTATTGTTGCTCCAGATAACTGACTCTAATGAAAGGCATTTTAATTCACTCCTTCTTTGGAATTCTTTTATTGTACTCTCAGTATTTTGATTTATATAATTGAATAAGATAATAATCTTAATCAATTATACCGATAGAGGTGACAATCGATGGATCTAAAAGAACTGATGGCTTTTAAGACCATTCTTCAAGAAGGCACTTTCTCACGCGCTGCCGAGAAGTTGAATTATGCGCAGTCTACCATTACCAACCAAATTCAACGACTTGAAAAAGAACTGGGCATACAACTCTTTCACAGAGGCTGGGAAGTAGAACTGACAAGTGCTGGGCAAGTTTTTGCAGGGGAAATCGATAACCTTATTCAACATTGGAACTATGTATCAGAACTCACCAAGGCTTTACAGCATGACGAAATTGGCACACTTCATATCGGAGGCATTGAATCCATGATGGAATCCGTCCTACCGAACGCCTTGCGAAAGTTTCAGGAGCAAAAACCAAAGATGGCATGTAACTTCATTCAGGGTAACACTGATTCCCTCTCACAGCTTGTCCTCCAAAGTGAGCTGGATTTCGCCATCTGCGGTGAGCCGTCCGACCTGTCTTTCTTTTATTTCGAACCGCTCTATCACGAGAAAATCGCTTTTATAGTAGATGAAAATCATCCTTTAAGCGGACGAGACGATATTTCATTTCGAGAAATTCTTGAATATCCAATTATAGCTGGAGGGCGCACTTGCTTATATTACCTTCGGTTAGCTAAGCAATTTTCGAGATTCGAATCAAAGCCCACTTTATCCACCATAAGCCAAATTTCTGCTATTCCTCATTTTGTAAGAAAGAACCCTGGGGTAGGGGTAGTGCTTGATTCGACAGCTTTAATGACAGATATCGTAAAAATAGATGTTGCACTAAGCGAACCGTTCATACAAGTAGGTATATTGCAGCGGCGCAACCGAGAATATCTAGCAACATCATCTAAAAAACTAATCCTAAAAATCATAAAAGAAGAAATTGAGAGGATTAGTAACGCTAATCCTACGCTCCACATTTGAACCTCAAGCTAGTTCCATATATGATAGCTTTATCATCGTTATCAGGGGAGGATTCATAGAAGTGGCAGTATTAATCAATGAACAAATCAGAGCATCCGAAGTAGTCCTTACAGGACTTAGGGGTGAGA
This sequence comes from Paenibacillus sp. FSL L8-0333, assembly GCF_037965665.1. Taxonomy (NCBI): domain Bacteria; kingdom Bacillati; phylum Bacillota; class Bacilli; order Caryophanales; family Paenibacillaceae; genus Paenibacillus; species Paenibacillus sp. FSL L8-0333. The sequence goes on along the minus strand of NZ_CP150186.1, from coordinate 445,043 downwards.
AGCTGGGTATCGTCTCCCGGGAAGAGGCGCTGGCCATGGCCAGATCAGCAGGTGCTGATCTGGTATGCACCTCGCTAATGAGCAGCCCACCGCCCTGCAGCCTAACTGCAAAAGGCAAAGCAAAAGCGGCCGCGCAGAAAGAAGCAGCCTCAGCACGCAAGGCCAGTGGGGGTTCAGCTGCAAAGGGCGGCAGCAAGGAGAAGGTCAAAGAACTCCGCTTTACTGCTCATATTGAAGAGCACGACTACGATACTAAGCTCCGTCAGGCTGATAAGCATCTCCGCTCCGGCAAGCCGGTGCAATTAGTCGTGAAGGCATCCGGCGCCAAAGAAGCGGCTGCCTCCAAGGCCGTATTGGAGCGACTAGTGACTGACTTGAAGGACGTTGGAACGAAGGAAACGGGCATACAGACAGGCGGCAAAGGTTCACAGGTGAAATTAAATCCACGGTGAAGAGTGGAATTTCAGATAGAGTAGGCTCAAAACTAAAATGAGTCGACCATTTCATGAAAAGCTGCTGCTATCTGCCAATGTAGCTTTATTGCGAGCAGAATTCAGAATTGCGTTCGGACACCACAGCCCTTATTCGTAACTATTTCGCTGTTCTGGGATGCTAACGGACTTCAGAGACTTTATATCACTAAAATAGCACGATATTCCCTCCATTTATGGAAAATAAGATCTCTCGAGTCCACAACTTCCTCCAAAAGGCTTAAAATGTACAAATAGCTGCATCTAAGTCCGTTAGTACAATAGCAAGTGGAAATCAGGAACTGGGCAAGGGGCACGATTCTTATATGCAAGCAAAAGTGCCTTCGATGTCCCTAAAGAACGGTAAGCGCTTATGCGAGAAATAGAAGGTAATGTATCGTGCCGAACTTATACGTTCTTGTTGTATTTAAAAAAAAGGCCATCCTCTGCGGGATGGCCTTTCACTTCATAGACAATATCCTAGCTCGCTCTTAATCAGTCACCTTAAACATGATTACCCATTAATCCCCTTGGGCGATAGTTCATACCCCAATGGTGAAGCATATAATTCAACCAGACCGATAGATGCCATGCGTTTTCCCAATGCCGCTGCTGCTTCCTGATGCCCGAATTCCGTTAGATTATCTATGGAATAGTCCGGATCACCATGACGAATCAGAAATATTTGCATAACAATACCCTTCTCCCCTCAAATCCAGCCTTTTTCTTCCGCCAGCCGTACCGCCTCAATCCGGCTTTTCACTTCCAGCTTGTTGAGTATTTCAGAGATGTAATTGCGGACAGTGCCGTAAGACAGATGCAGCGAAAAGGCTATCTCGCTCGCGGTTTGCCCTTCTCCAGCCAGTTTTAAAATCTCTCGCTCCCGTGCTGTTAATGGATTCTCCTCCCGCAAACTGCCAAAGACTAACTCCGGAGATACCTCCCGATGTCCAGCCATGACACGACGAATAGATTCAGCTAGCTTATCTACAGGCTCGTCCTTCAACAAATACCCTTGAATACCAGCCTTTACTCCACGCTCAAAATATCCCGGACGGGCAAAGGTAGTCAAAATAATAATACGGGTCGGACAACCCTTACTCCGCAATATTTCTGCAACCTCCAGCCCGCTCTTGAACGGCATTTCAATGTCCATGAGACAGACATCCGGCTGAAGCTTGTCGATTAAAGCTAACGCCTCCGCCCCATCACAAGCTTCTCCGACTACTTCGATATCGTCTTCAAGATCCAGCAAAGAAGCCATCGCTCCCCGAAGCAGACGTTGATCCTCCGCTATAACAATGCTTATCATGCAGTCTCACCCCCTTGTGCATCTTTTACGATTAGCGGGATGGCAACGATCAGCTTAGCTCCCTGACCCTCAGCTGAGCTTAGCGACAGGGAGCCATCAATCAGGGATAGGCGCTCCGCCATCCCCTTCATGCCATTTCCATCGCTAAGCCCGCCGTTCCCTTTCTCCCCGTGCTGTAGGCCAATGCCGTTATCTTTAACGGTAATTCGCACTTCTCCAGCCAGCTTTGCCACTCCTATGAAGCATTTATCCGCTCTGCTATGCTTCACGATATTAGTCACCGCTTCTTTGATACAGAGGCTGAGGATATTTTGCGTCAGGTCGGATACCCCCTCCAGAGAGATATCCCCTTCCACTTCTAAGGCGATCTCTGCCGTCCGCAGCATCTCTCCAGCTTCAGCCAGTTCCTCTGCTACTGAGACCGCACGCATTTCCGACACTAGCTCACGCACTTGACGGAGCGCAGCCCGTGAAGTGCGCTGGATTTCCCGCGCTTCCTCTTGGGCTCGCTCCGTATTTTTCGTCACCAGCTTCTCTACGAGTTGGCTCTTTAACGTAATCAAGGACAAGGTATGGCCAAGGGTATCATGCAGGTCACGGGCGATTCGCATTCGTTCCTCACGCTTCACCAGCTCTTTAATTACCTCATTCGCTTGATCCAGCTCTTTCTCCAGCTTCTGATTCCGATTCATGGACCTCACTCCGAACGGACTAATCAACATAATAACAATAAACGGAGCTAAAAATATCACACTTCCCCACTCCATCCCACGACCCACTAAGACCAGCACCGAAAGGATCATGATCACAAAAGAAGTAAATGCAATTTTGAAACCTTTATTCTCCGTATAATATGCGATAAAATTTGCGGTGAAAAAGCCCATGTACAGATTATAGGGGGTATAGAACACACTAAGCACCACGATGATCAACATTTGAATAATTAACCAAACATTAAACACTCCACCCCGCACCCAATACAGCTGGCGATAGCTGAGGGCAAATACCGCTATCATAATCCCGCCCAGAATGAGCTTCATTCCAGTCTCCCCGCGCAAATTCAGGATGGGCAAAACCAGATAAACAGCCCATACAAAAGGGAAAAAACCCTGTTTTTGTGGAAATAACCGGAACTTCGCACGCTCAGCCATTCATTCACACCGCTTCCTGTTTTTTTCGAATATAGACCGATAGTAACATAAAAACTACCAAATATCCGAGCAAAATCAAGACATTACTCCACGTCGGAGCTGATCCACGAACGATCTCCCAGGCTCCATTCCCATAGTTATAGGAAGGCAACCAATGACCAATCCGCTGCATTAATCGTGGAAGAATCTCAATCGGCATCCACATGCCCCCTGCTACAGCAAGAGCCATATAAATCACGTTGCTGACTCCACTGGCTGTATCCACCCGTTTCATAGCACCTACAAGCGTACCAATCGCTAAAAATGGTAGAGAACCGATCAGGATCCACAGCCCGCTAAGCACCCATTGACCCGCGGATAAAGAGACGCCATTGATTAAATAGCCTGCGATAAAAATACAAATGACCGAAAACAGATGCATCATCGTCTGTCCGAACATTTTTCCGAAAAAATAGATCGAACCCGGCAGCGGTGTAATCCGAATAAAGGTGGTCCAGCCTTGTGTTCGCTCTTGCACCAACCGGATGCCAAGCGTCATAATGGCTGAGCCCATTACACTGAAGGTCGCCATAGACATTAAATAATGAGCACGCCACGTTAGGTCATCGCTGCCTGTATTGACCACCCGGGTGAAGATGAAATAGAACATGATGGGCATGAGCAAAGACCAGAACACATAATAGGGATTACGGATGATCCGCAGCATTTCTGCTTTACACTGTACAGTAATTAGTCTCATGGTTAGACAGCCTCCTCTTGGTTCATGGTCAATTGTTCAAAAGCCTCATCCAAACGTCCCTGATCAATTCGAACATCCTTCACGGGAAGTCCAGCCACAAAAATCGCTTTAAGCGCTTCATCTGTATCCTCTGTGGTCACATGAATGCGGCCATCTTTTTCATAACAATCCTCTATAGCAGCTAGTTCTAGCAGGTTTCTGCGCAATTGCGAGCGATCACCCACAGGCAGGAAGGACACGGAACGCTTCACAATCCGCGATTTAATCTCATCTGGACTTCCGTCCGCAACTAAGTGGCCTTTACTGAATAACAGAATACGATCCGCGATATCTTCTGCTTCCTGCAAATAATGGGTCGTGAACACAATCGTTTTTCCTTGCTCCGCAAGTCCACGAACCGTTTCCCAGAACCGCCGCCGGGAAGTAATATCAAGTCCGACTGTAGGTTCATCGAAAAAGATCAGCTCCGGATTACCCGCGAGGGCTAGCGCAAAACCCAAACTACGCTTTTGACCGCCCGAGAGCTTCTCGGCGTATCTATTCAAATCGGCTGGCGCAAGTCCAGTAGCCTTAATTAGAAACTCCATATCCATAGACTTTGGATAATAGCTGCGGATCAGATCAATGATCTCCCGCACCTTTAGCCGATCCATTACACTTACTTCCTGCAGCATCGCTCCAGTCTTTTCACGTACTGCTTTATCCTTCGGATGACGCCCGAACAACTCCACTGTACCCTCGGTAGGCTCTATTAGCCCCAGCAGCATGCCTAATGCCGTTGTTTTACCCGCTCCGTTCGGTCCTAGAATAGCTGTAATCGAACCTTTAGCAATGTTAAAGGTGATATTATCTACGGCCTTTTTATCCTTATATATTTTGCTGACCCCGTGCATTTCTATAATATTATCCATAACGTAATCCCTCCGCTTCCGAATGCGTTTGATCTATTTCAATCATATGGAAAAAGAAGAAATGACATTAGTATGGACTGTCATTTCTTTAAGATGACAACTGTCACCTTCCTGGCTCCGAATAAAAAAGAGAGGCTGCCCTATCAGTAGAATGAACTACTAATAAGGCAGCCTCTTTAGGTGAAGAAAGTTTAGTTATCTTCGAAGGAATCCTTTTTCCAGCAGGAACTCCTTCATATGCAGCCGTGCTGGCTGTGCCAATCGCTCTGCCATAATGGCCGACCAAGGGGTGTCTTTGGCGCCGTGGGTCCGCTCACGCATATAGTCTGAGGAGACTTTATCGTAAGTTTTGACCTGCTCCACAGTGGTTTCCGCATTGTAGCGATTACGATGCAGAACAGCCTCTAGTGGAAGCCGCGGACGCAGGCCCGAAGCTCCGTCAGGATAACCCACACACATCCCAAATATCGGGTAGACCAATTCAGGCAGTCCCAGCAATTCCGATACCTCAGCGATCCGGTTACGGATTCCACCGATATATACAATTCCAAGTCCTAATGATTCCGCAGCCACTGCAGCATTCTGTGCAGCAAGCGCAACATCAACGGTAGCTACAATCAGGTTCTCAGCAGAATCTTCATAAGAAGTCTCTCCCTGCAAATGAGGTTTCGTCACCTCGCGCAGCCGATACAGATCAGCGCACCAGACCAAAAACACTGGGCATTGTTCTATATAAGCCTGATTGCCCGCTAATCCCGCAAGCTCCGTCTTTAGTGCCGGGTCAGTAACTGCAATAACACTATAGGCCTGAACATTGCTTGAGGTTGAAGCCATCTGAGCTGCTCCAATAATAGCGCTAAGCTGATCTTCACTTACTGGCTTATCCCGAAACTTGCGGACAGATGCATGTTTCATTAACAGAGAAATTGTATCGTTATTTACTTGCACTGTGGCCACTCCCTAAATAGTGATGGTGATATTACAGCTTTACCCGCTGTAGCCGAAGTGCATTCAAGACAACAGACACGGAGCTAAATGCCATCGCAGCTCCTGCCAGCCATGGGGCTAGAAACCCAAGTGCAGCAATCGGTATTCCTATTGTATTGTAAGCAAGCGCCCAGAACAAATTTTGTTTAATATTTCTCATCGTTTTGCGGCTCATCATAATCGCATCAGGAATACTCTTCAAATCCCCGCGCATCAGCGTAATATCTGCTGCTTCCATAGCTACATCCGTTCCTGTCCCAATCGCCATACCCGTATCGGCAGTAGCCAGTGCCGGAGCATCGTTGATCCCATCCCCAACCATGGCAACCTTAGTCCCATTTTGCTGGAGCTTGCGAACCTCTTCAGCTTTGCCCTCTGGCAGAACCTCTGCTAACACTTTTTCGATCCCTGCCTGCTTCGCAATAGCCTCAGCTGTAATTTTATTGTCACCAGTGATCATAACGACTTCAATACCCATATCATGAAGCGCGGCTACAGCCGCTTTTGAGGTCGGTTTAATCGTATCAGCAACGGCCACAATTCCAGCGATTTCTCCCTCTACCGCTACTAGCATAGCTGTCTTTCCCGACTCCTCCAGCTTCTTCATAATTGGAGTCCATTCTGTGATATCGAGCTGATGATCTTCCATCATCCGCCGTGTGCCTACCATAACCTGCTGATCAGAGATAACCGCCATAATTCCACGTCCGGGCACATTATCAAACTGCTCAGCAGTAGGCAAAGCCAAACCTCTATCAGCGGCGCCAGCAACAATAGCTTCCGCAAGTGGATGCTCTGATAGCTTTTCGGCGGCTGCAGTTAAAGCTAACAAACGGTTTTCCGCGTTTTCTTTTCCATAAGCTGCAATTCCAGTAGTAGTCACAACATCGGTAAGCACGGGTTTACCATTCGTCACTGTACCTGTTTTATCTAGCACAACGGTCTGGATCCCTTGCGCTCCCTCTAAATGCTCCCCACCCTTGAAGAGGATTCCAAGCTCTGCTGCCCGGCCCGATCCTGCCATAATGGAGGTTGGCGTTGCCAGACCTAGCGCACATGGACAAGCGATTACGAGCACTGCAATAGCTTTTTCGAGGGCATCAGCGAACTGGCCAGGGGCTGCCCAGAAATACCAGATCAGAAACGTTATCACAGCAATACCCACAACAATCGGCACAAAAATCCCTGAGATTACATCGGCAATCCGTTGAATCGGAGCTTTGGAGCCTTGAGCTTCCTCCACTACTCGGATAATTTGAGCCAGCGCAGTGTCGCGACCCACTTTATTTGCTTTGATTCTCAAGATACCATTCTTATTCATAGTGGCACCGATCACGGTATCCCCTGGTTTTTTCTCCACAGGAATACTTTCCCCGGTCAACATCGACTCATCCACAGAAGAAGATCCCTCGACAACTTCGCCATCCACAGGCACCTTAGTACCGGGCTTCACCAATACAATATCGCCAGGAATGACTTCATCTGTCGGGATATTCATTTCTTGCCCATCCCGAATTACGAGGGCGGTTTTTGCCTGAAGCCCCATTAAGCTTTTGATTGCGTCAGAGGAACGGCCTTTCGCCAGCGCCTCAAACCATTTACCGACAAGGATAAGTGTAATGAGTACAGCACTCGTCTCATAATACATTTCTACAGTATGATTCATTCCCTTCATGCTTAAGGAATCAATGGTCAGATAAAGACTGTAGAAATAAGCTGCCGACGTCCCTAATACGACCAACACATCCATATTGGCACTCCGGTTACGAAGGGCTTTATAAGCACCGACGTAGAACTGCCAACCGATGATAAATTGCACAGGGGTAGCCAGAACAAGCTGGAACCAAGGATTCATAAATATATCCGGTGTTGGAATCCAGCCGGTGAAGGAGAAATGACCCGCCATCGCCCATAACAATGGGAACGAAAGAATTGCAGAAATGATCCATTTCCACTTTTTATGCTGAATTTCTTTTCCACGACGATCCACATGATCCTTGCGGTCTTCTTTAAGAGAAGCTTTATAGCCGATACTGCTTACCTTCTCCATGATCTCCCTTGGACTGATATTACCGGGTGTATATTCTACATGTGCTGTTTCCAGCGCCAAATTCACATTAACTGCTGCTATGCCCGGTGTACGGCTCAACACTTTTTCAATCCGTGAGGAACAAGCAGCACAGGTCATCCCCGATATATCAAAATCCGCAGATTCTTTAATAGTGTCATAACCAAGAGAACGGATTTTATCTTCAATTTGTGGCAACCCTGATACTGTCGGATCAAATCCAACAGTAGCCTGTTCCAAGGCTAGATTCACATTCGCACGAGATACGCCGTCCATTCGGGACAAACCTTTCTCAATCCGGGTTGCACAAGCGGAACAAGTCATCCCTGTAATCTGTACAGTTGCCTGCTGTTCGTTTGGTGAAGTTGTTGTTTTGGTTTTATCCATGATTTCCACGCCTCCACATACCCCTATAGGGTATGATAATTTCTAAAAGAAAAGGCATTGGAGCTTCGGGTTGCTTCCCCATATCACTCCAAGCCTTATTACTGTGCTTCAAACTAAACTACGTCATACCCTTGATCTTCAATCGCTTCTTTAATCGCGCCAAGGCTTACTTTGTTCTCATCATACTCGACGGAAACTTTCTTAGCAGCAAGATCAACTTTAGCTGTTGCTCCAAGATTGCCTACGGCTTTCTCTACGGAGTTAACACAGTGACCACAAGACATTCCTTCAACGTTTAATGTAGCGTTTGACATTAATATAACCTCCAATAAATGTTGTGAAGCTATGCTCTAGAAGCATTAGCTTATTATTTCATTAATTTGTTAACCGTAATTAGGAGCTCGTCGATAACCTCATGTTCGCCAGCTTCGATTCGCTCAACAATGCAACTTTTCATATGCCCTTCTAGCAGCAACTTACCGACACCATTTAACGCCGCCTGTACCGCTGCGAGCTGGTTGAGCACATCATCACAATAGGTATCCCGCTCAATCATACCCTTTACCCCGCGGATCTGGCCTTCAATCCGGTTGAGGCGCGTATTCAAGTTATTCTTGAATTCTGCCGAATGATGACTTTTTCGTTCTCCTGATGATGAAGAATGACAATTTATGTCGCAGGATTCTGCAGCTTGCTCTTTCTTGGCAGTAGACATAAGAATCAGCCTCCTTGGTTATAATATAATATACCCCCGTAGGGTATGTCAAGAGGCATTCCTAATTCATCCACAGATGATCTCCACCGGTAGTTTGTCCCTTTATTACCGCCGTATTCTTCTATGGTTGGCTATACATCTCTATTTTCCAAAAAAACTATTGCCTCCCTATTCAAATTTGAATATAATAAATTTTGCTTCCAATTATGAACATTTTTCGAACAGAACTATCACTATTTAGAAGAAGGAGCTGCGAAGCATGCATACTAAAGAAAGTAATCTTAAACTCGTAGTAGTTGGCCTGCTGCTTGGTATTCTTATGTCCGCAATGGACAATACCATTGTAGCTTCAGCTATGGGAACGATAGTCTCAGATCTCGGCGGTCTGGATAAAATCGTATGGGTCACCTCGGCTTACATGGTAATGGTAATGGCCGGAACCCCTATCTTCGGCAAGCTCTCTGATATGTACGGACGTAAACGTTTTTTCATTTTCGGATTGATTGTATTCCTGATTGGCTCGGCTCTGTGCGGTACTGCCACCAGTATCACACAGCTCAGCATTTACCGTGCCATTCAAGGGATCGGCGGCGGTGCACTAATGCCAATCGCCTTCACCATCGTTTTCGACATTTACCCGCCTGAAAAAAGAGGGAAATTGACCGGTCTCTTTGGAGCCGTCTTCGGAATTTCCAGTGTACTTGGACCTTTACTCGGTGCCTATATTACCGACTATGTTGGTTGGCAGTGGGTATTCTACATTAACCTGCCGCTAGGAATTATTGCACTGTTCCTGATTGCAACTTCTTATAAGGAGTCGATCTCCCACGCTAAACAGCGCATTGACTGGGGCGGAGCCTTCACTCTGGTTGGCGCGATTATCTGCCTAATGTTCGCTCTGGAACTTGGTGGTAATCAATATGCTTGGGATTCCAGTGCCATCCTTGGCTTATTCGTAGGTTTTGCTGTTCTCTTGCTGGCGTTTATCCTTATTGAGAGAGTAGCTGCTGAACCTGTGATCTCGTTCGCTATGTTCCGCAAACGGTTGTTTGCAACAAGCAGCGTGACCAGCTTATTTTATGGTTCTGCTTTTATTGTAGCTACTATTTATATCCCTATCTTTGTGCAGGGTGTATTTGGCGGCTCAGCTACGAACTCAGGGCTGATCCTTATGCCGATGATGATCGGTACGGTCGTTGGCAGTCAGACCGGGGGGCTGCTTACAACAAAAACCAGCTTCCGCAACATTATGATCCTATCCGCAGTCTGCTTTGTCGCAGGGGTCTACAGCCTAAGCACTTTATCACCAGATACCTCCCGCCTCATGCTTAATGTATTTATGGCTCTGACTGGGTTCGGCGTAGGCTTTTCCTTCTCCGTGCTGAGCATGGCAGCTATCCATAATTTCGATATGCGCCAACGGGGGTCGGCAACATCAACCAGTACCTTCATGCGCTCCCTTGGAATGACGCTGGGAATTACGATCTTCGGGATTATTCAGCGGAATAGCTTTACTAACAGTCTAAGCGATGCTTTTGGCGGTAGTGAACAGTCAGCAGCCTTCGGAGATCCACGCGCTGCGTTAACACCTGAAGCAAGAGCGAAGATCCCTGCTGAAATATTAGAGAAAATATCAAGTGCGTTATCCACCTCTATTGCACAAACCTTTATGTGGGCTTTGATTCCTGCAGTGCTCGGTCTAGTCTTTGTACTGCTCATGCCAAAAGACCGTCTTACCATTCCTGCTAAAGCTGTTCAGGCGTCAGAGGGCAAAAGGTAACCATTATGTCCATGAAATTAGCCATTTTAGGTTTACTGCTGGAGCGGAACATGCATCCCTATGAAATCACATTAGTGATGAAGGAACGTTCCATGGACCGGATCACCAAGCTGCAGATGGGATCACTCTATTATGCTGTGGATAAGCTTGCACAAGATGGTTATATAGAAGCTTTAGAGGTCATCCGCAGCAGTGATCGGCCGGACAAAACGATCTATGCCATAACAGAGCAAGGTAAAGCTTTATTCGAACAGCTTATCCTGCAACAAATTAAGAAAAACGAACCCTTCTATCATCCGATGTATATGGCGCTTGCTATGTCCCGTCATATCGATCAGAGCAAGGTTGAGAAGCTGCTCGAGGAACGCCTACGGGAAACAGAACATCAGGTTAATCTGGCTTATCAGGTATACGAGGAACACATCTCCATCGTGCCTCGTTCTGCCCTGCATCTAATGTACGGTACATATGAGCACACCCTGACTGAGCTAAAATGGCTGCAGCGCCTATACGATGATGTTGTAGCACGCAAGCTAAAAGACATAGGGACACCGTTGAATTTAGAGGCCTAATGGCCTCTTTTTCTGTTTAAGGGAGTCAAAATACGTTTATTAACGAGCACAATATCCATTAAATCTCAAAGGAAGACGAGGCGGTAAAAATGACCCAAGAAAAACATCAGCTGAATAGTGGCAAACGGGATCACCCGGAACAATATCCAACAGAGAAAGAAAGTCTATTTGATCTTCATGAAAGTGAGCAGAATGTAGACCCGATTCCGATGGAAGATTTGACACTGGAAAAGCAAGAGGAAAAGAATAAAGAGGAGACCAAACACCGCTCTTCCAGCGACAAAAAATACCATACGGGCTTCTGAGAGTGTACAATAACTACAAGTACGCAATCATATTTTCCAAGGAGGAATCACATTGTTGAAAGCGTTACCTTTAAACAAGCGCGGGATTCCCGCAAGCCGCATTGCTTTAGGCTGCATGGGACTAGGCGGTGACTGGGACCATGAGCCGATTACTGCGGAGAATGTTAAACAAGGGCATGAAGCGGTCGATGCCGCACTTTCCATCGGCATCAACATGTTTGATCATGCAGATATTTACACTCGTGGCAAGGCGGAGAAGGTATTCGGTCAGATTTTTAAGGATCGTCCAGGACTACGTGAAGAAATTATAATTCAATCTAAATGTGGAATTAAGCTAATGGAGCCTGGGGACAGCACTAATACGTTTGATTTCTCTGGCCAACATATTCTGAACAGCGTGGATGGAATATTGTCACGACTTGGGACCGAATACATTGATATTCTTCTATTGCATAGACCCGATCCCTTAATGGATCCTGAGGAAGTAGCCTCCGCATTACATCAACTGAAGGCCGCTGGTAAGGTTCGCCATTTCGGGGTTTCCAATATGAGCGCCGCTCAGATCAAGCTGCTGCAGACTTATTGCGATGAACCTTTTATCGTAAACCAGCTGCATATGAGCTTGGCTAAGATCAGCTGGGTGGATGCTGGAATCAGTGTAAATCGTGAACCCTGGAAGGATATCATCTTTCCTGAGGGAACCCTTGAACATTGTCGAATGGAGAACATTCAGCTTCAAGCCTGGGGGCCACTCGCCCAAGGTCTATTTAGCGGGCGTTCATTAGAGGATCAACCGGAGAATATCGTCCAAACAGCAGCTATGGTCCAACAGCTTGCAGATGAAAAAGGAACAACACCCGAAGCCATTGTATTGGCTTGGCTAATGACACATCCAGCTGCCATTCAGCCTGTTATTGGAACTGTGAATCCGAAGCGTATTACTGCCTGTGCCGATGCGGACAAGCTGGAGCTTAGCCGTAAGGAATGGTACGACCTGTATGTTAGTTCACGTGGTTCAAAACTTCCGTAACATATACATTTATATTCTCAACTTCATTACTCCACTTATACCCGGCTCGCGTTTTTACTGCGAGCCGGGTATTTTTTTGCGAATCACCCTAAAAGATCGTTCTTTATTGCGAATATATTTAGTAATCGAGCGATAAATAGAGTTATTCAGAGATAAATTATCATTTTTGTTCTTTATAGAGTACAAATGCGCGTTATTGGCAGTTTTCTTTTTGTTTTATTCCATGTATGATTCATTACAGAAGTTGTTCTTAATAAAGAACGATAATAACGAACCAAAGAAACAGACATTGAGGGGAGGTATTCCTCTGAGACCCAGATCAGCAAGGAGAAGACCTAGAAGAAACAGGAAAATTGGTTTACGTATACTGCAATCAGGAATGGCTGTCTCCGTCTTATTTCTATATACCTCGCAGCAAGTTGGTGGTACCTATGGAGGCTTTGGAGCTGCTGCGCAAACCACTAGCACGATTAGCTTTTGCGAAGTATTTCCGAATTCGATCAAGGCACTGCTTACAGAGTTCAAAGAGCATGTTAATCGAGCGCTCACTTTAAAAGAATCACTACAACCCTTTTCCTCATCAGCTAACTACTCGGACGTTTCGGGAATAGAAGGGATGTCGCTGGAAGAGCTTGATGTCGCTGCACAAGAGATTTCTTCGCAAATAGCGGCGCTTCAATCCCAAATAGATAGCGTTAACGAGCAACTGGCGGCTAACAGCCAAATTTGGAATCAAATCCACAATGAGCTAAGTGCAGCAGCAGCCTTACTCTTCCAGATAGGAGGATATATGACTTCTCTAGATTCAAACTGTCTAGAAATCAAGGATGAGCAATTTTTCAGAGATTTACAAAGCAGCCTGAATCAAAGCGGTGTGATCTCGGAATCCTTGAATGCTTCCTTAAATGGAGTTATTAGTTACCTAACCTCCATACACGATGTCGGTCTTCCATTCGCTTCGGTAGTTACCAGTGATGTTTATGGACAACTTGAATTACGCGAAGGAGAGTTCCCACAGCCGCTGCCATTCCTGATTACCTTCACTCAACCAGATGGCGTGATCTCTAGCGACCTCACCTCCACTTATGAAGCTCTAAATACCGAATTGACTAACCTTAAAGAATCGGCAACCTCAGGTATCACTACCCTTCAAGATAAACTCCAAATGATCAGTCAGACTCGCGAGCAAAAACTAGAAGAGCTTGAAAAAGCTCGGCTAGAAGAAGAGCAAGCAAAGAAAGAAGAAGAAGCGAAGAAGGAAGAAGAACGTTTGGCTGAGGAGAAAAAGCAACAAGAAGCCGAGGATAAAGCGAAAGCTGAGGCAACCCCTCCAACGTCAGGTGAAGCTGCTCCGGAAGCCCCAAATAAAGAACAACCTGAAGCCCCAGCCACTGACCCGGTTAAGCCGGAAATTGGTGAAGAGCTCACAATTCCAAAAGATGTTCCTCAGCAAGAGGCTCCACAAGAGACGCCAAAGGCGGAAGACAGTACGACTACCCCGCCGGTAGCAACCCAAGCTCCTTCGGACCCTCAACCTGAGAAAGGTGGAGAATAAGATGCGAATTAAAAAAATTATCAATAATACCTTATCGAGCTTAATGCTTGTGATCTTTATTCTGCTGGTGGCAGCCGTAGTGTTATCCAAGGCCTCCGGTGGTGAACCTGCTTTCTTCGGATATGAGATCAAAACCGTACTCTCAGGATCGATGGAACCAGGAATTCAGACAGGCTCAATTGTCGCATTAAAACCCGGAGGGGATATGAATCGTTTCAAACCAGGCGATGTCATCACCTTTAGGAACGAAGATAATCTGCTCATTACTCACCGGATTGTAGAAGCGACCGTCAATAACGCTACTGGTGAAGCTGTTTATCGCACTAAAGGCGATAACAACGACGCACCCGACATGAACCCAACCAGTTCTGCGAATGTTGTAGCTCAGTATACCGGGGTCACTGTACCCTATGTCGGTTACGCTATGAATTTCGCGGTTTCCAAAGCTGGAAGTGTAGTCCTCATGATCGTGCCTGGCTTGATGCTTCTGCTCTATGCTCTGTATACCTCTTGGAAGGCTGTAGCTGCATTAGAAAAGAAAAATACTGCCCTACTGCCAGCCTCACCGTCCCCAACAGAAACACAGCCCTAAGTTGATTGTCCACTTCCGCTTACGAACCGGAAGATACAATATATAAATTTTATAAAAAATTCAAACACAAATTTGAGGAGGAATTTTATTATGGGTATCAAGAAAACATTGGGTCTTGGCGTAGCATCTGCAGCACTGGGTTTATCATTAATCGGCGGAGGAACCTTCGCATACTTTAGCGACACTGCGCAAAGCACAGCTACATTCGCAGCGGGTACACTCGATCTGAACTCCGACCCTTCTGTCATCGTTAATATTCCTAACCTGAAACCAGGTGATACTGTAACTAAATCCTTCAAATTGAAAAACGATGGTTCGCTCGATATCGGATCTATCATTCTGAATACATCGACTCAAATCACGGATGCTAAAGGAGATAACTACTTGGATTTAGCCGAGTTCATTAAAGTTAAATTCCTTAGAAATAATGATAAAGGGGTACCTATCGTCTCTCCTGAAAATGTAGTTTATGAGACTACACTTGCTGCTTTAAAAAGTCAGCATCCGGATCTCGTAAAAAATACAGGTTGGGATCAACTCTTTACCGAAGCATCCGGTATTAAAGCCGGTACCAATGACAGCTTCTCCGTCCAATTCGAATTTGTGGAAAATAACCAAGATCAAAATATTTTCCAAGGCGATAGCTTAACACTGACTTGGGATTTCGTAGCTAAACAAGGTGCGAAAAAAGACTACTAAGATCAATAAAGTAATTTAATAAAATACTCGAAGAGCAGCAGATCCTGAATCCGGCCACGGATAAGCAGATTGCTGCTCTTCTCTTTACAATAAACTTTGTCCGATTTATTGATATTTGCTATACTAATAACAAAAATTACGGAGGGGCGTCAGCATAGTGCCACAGAATATGGGCCAACGTATCCAGCAGCTCCGCCTAGACAAGGGTTTCTCCCTATCTGAGCTTGCGGACAGAGCAGATGTGGCTAAGTCGTATCTTAGCAACGTGGAGAGAAACATCCAATCCAATCCATCCATCCAGTTTATCGAAAAGATCGCTGACGCGCTTCAGGTATCCATTCATGCCCTACTCTATGGAGAACCAAATGATGCAGAGGAATCACATTTAGATTCGGAATGGTTCCGATTGGTGCAGGAAGCTATGGACTCAGGCATTAGCAAACGCGAATTCAAAGAATTTCTGGACTATCAGAAATGGAAGCTCGATCAAAAGGATTAATACTTCCTACTAATCTGGTACGATCCTCTCTTCTACTAAATCATATCGAAAAAGGACACAGCGAAGAACCGCTGTGCCCTTTTTCGATATGTAACCCCTCTAATGTATTACTGCACGATCTGCACAGTTTTCTCATGAAAGAACTGGCGGATTTCATCTGCCTTAATGCCAGCCTTCTTAGCTGCTAATAATAAATGTACCCACTCTTGATCCAGATCAATAAACTGCTGTTCTCTGTTGCTACCCTGGTTGGACTTTTCCAAAAAATCTCCCCCTAAGATTTTACGTCCCCAGGCAATCCGGCTGTCATAGTATCTCTACCTTAGACCCGCGACTTTGTGCCCCTGCCTTTCGGCAAGTTTACCTTTTACTGGACCCTTTTCACGAAAGGATCTGCTTAAAAAACTATAAAATTACTATCTGCAATAACATTATACAAAAAGAAAGCGGAAAAGTGTGTCGATTCCTGGTTACTTTCTATTTTAAAAACGAAAAATAAAAGATTTTTTTTCAAAGATCTTGTCCGATTATCACGATACTCGTCCGTTACATAAAATAAATTGTACTAGCAAAATAAATATTTACTGACCTAATAGTTAAAAATAAGGATAATAGAATCATTTTAATAGGCCTTTAGAATGGGTAATGAGAAGAAACACCCTTCTTTTCATTAGAACAAGCTAACCTATACCATTTTGCGAACGTATTGGACGAAAGAATGAATTGATTACAGTGGCTGAAAGTAGCACAATAAGATGAGAAATGAAACCGCAATCATCACAGCTCCAGTAAGCGTTGACACAAAATGTCACGTATGGAGTTCATCCGTTAAGGAGGATGTATTCATGGCAGCCAAAGAGCCCTATAACGAATCCATTTGGAGTAAGTATTACGGACCCAATTTAGGCTACATTCAAGAAAGATATGAACAGTTTGTGAAAGATCCCTCCACCGTAGAAAATAATTATCGCGAGCTTTTTACAAATTCGGGACCCCCTCCCCTAACTCCGGATAGCGAACCGGCTCCTCAGCCGCGCATCTCGGGAGACACCGAATGGCTTAGAAAAGCAGTAAGAGCTTCCAAGCTAATCGCCAATATTCGTATATATGGCCATATGGCCGCTGAAATTGATCCGCTGGTACGCGATCAGAATCCCATGGCAAAATATCTTGAGCCTGAAACCTATGGGCTGACCCGCGAAGACCTGATTGCACTGCCTGCCACGCTTATATGGGAAAATGCGCCGAATGATGTGCATACCGGGTGGGATGCCGTGCAACGTATGCGTCAGGCATACACCAAGACTATCGCCTATGAATTCGGGCATGTGCATGAAGAAAAAGAACTGCAATGGCTAAATAGACAGGCAGAATCCACCAGCTCACCAGCACCCCTGAATAATACAGAACGCAAAGAGCTCCTGAACCGCCTGATTCAGGTAGAGCAATTTGAAACCTTCCTCCACAAGACTTTTGTAGGTCAGAAGCGTTTCAGTCTTGAAGGCAATGATGCTCTTGTGCCGATGTTAGACGAAATCGTACGCGCTGCTGCACATGACGGTGCAGAGCATATTTTGATGGGCATGGCGCATCGCGGTCGCCTCAACGTTCTTGCACATATTTTGGGCAAACCTTATGATATCATATTTTCAGAGTTTCATCATTCTCCGAACAAGGAGCTTTTCCCTTCCGAAGGCTCCACAGGCATTAACTATGGCTGGACAGGTGATGTGAAATACCATCTCGGTGCAGACCGTGCTGTCCGTGAAGGAGAAACCGTACGCACAAGAATAACACTAGCGAATAACCCAAGTCACTTGGAATTCGTCAATCCTGTCGTGGAAGGTTTCACTCGTGCCGCACAAGAAGATCGGAGCACTGCAGGACTGCCGAAGATTGATACCAGTAAAGCTATGGCGGTGCTGATGCATGGTGATGCTGCTTTTCCAGGTGAAGGAATTGTTGCAGAAACGCTTAATATCGGCAAACTTCAAGGTTATCAAAATGGTGGGACGATCCATATCATTGTTAATAACCGAATTGGTTTTACGACTGAAAGTGAAGATTCCCGTTCTACGCATTATGCGAGTGACATCGCCAAAGGGTATGAAATCCCGATAGTCCATGTCAACGCTGATGACCCAGAGGCCTGCGTAGCAGCCGTACGTTTAGCTAGCGCATACCGCCATCAATTCAAAAAAGATTTCGTAATTGATCTCATCGGCTACCGCCGTCATGGTCACAACGAAATGGATGATCCTGAAACCACACAACCTATTGTCTACGGCAAGGTTCGCAATCATCCGACCGTCTACAAGGTTTATGCAGAGAGACTGAAAAACGAAAAGGTTCTTACCGCCGAAGACGTGCAAAAGATGAATGCTGAAGCAGAAAGCGTATTGCAGCGTGCGTACGATAATATGAAGGAAGGCAATCATAAGAAAAAAGAACCCAAAGCCTTCATTCCTCTACAAACGGACCGCGCAGCGGCAAACACTACAGCGGTATCCATCTCCAGCCTGCAGGAGATCAATCGTGAACTGTTGACGGTTCCAGCTGGATTCCAGGTTTATCCGAAGCTGGAGCGCATTTTACAACGTCGTAAAGATGCACTGAATGAGGGTGAAAAGGTCGACTGGGCACTGGCTGAAACGTTAGCCTTCGCTACCATTTTGAAAAATGGGACGCCCATCCGACTGAGCGGTCAAGATGCCCAACGCGGAACCTTCGCACATCGCCATCTGGTGCTGCACGACAGTAAAACAGGAGATTTATTCTCTCCGCTACATCAGCTAAGCGATTCCCGTGCCTCCTTTGGCGTATACAACAGTCCATTGTCAGAGGCATCAGTATTAGGCTTTGAATATGGTTATAATGTGTTCGCACCGGAAACCTTCGTAATCTGGGAAGCACAGTATGGTGATTTCGCCAATGCGGGTCAGGTTATTTTTGACCAGTTCATTGCGGCTGGACGCGCCAAATGGACACAGCGCAGCAATCTCGTCATCATGCTGCCGCATGGCTACGAAGGACAGGGACCTGAGCACTCCAGCGGTAGGCTGGAACGGTTCTTGCAGCTATCCGCTGAGGAGAACTGGACAGTCGCTAATCTGACTACCGCTTCGCAATATTTCCATCTGCTGCGGCGCCAAGCAGCGTTATGCGGGCAGGAAGATGCTAGACCGCTAGTCATTATGACGCCGAAAAGTCTCATTCGGAATACGCGCAGCACTTCTGCCGGAACCGAGCTGGCTTCAGGACAATTCAAGCCTGTATTAGCTGAATCTTTGCTTGGCCAGAAACCAAGTGAAGTTAAACGGCTCGTAGTCTGCAGCGGTAAAGTCGCTATCGACATCCAAACAGAACTGGAAGCAGCACAGGATAAGGATTGGTCATGGCTGCATGTTCTTCGCCTAGAGCAGCTTTATCCGTTCCCGGAACAAGAGTTAAGCGAACATTTAAACTCCTTCAGCTCCCTTCAGGAAATTGTCTGGGTGCAAGAAGAGCCGAAAAATATGGGCGGCTGGAGCTATAGTGAGCCTCGGTTACGCGCCATCGCACCAAAGAATGCCGGCGTAAGATATATCGGCCGTCCGGAACGTTCCAGCCCGGCCAGTGGTTATGCAGATGTGCATAGCTTCGAACAACGTAGAATTGTAACAGAAGCCCTAAAATCAAATTCGAACGTACAAGCGGCTGTACCGTCCTCTTAAGAGGACGGTATCACAATAGCGTAAACCATTATGTTTGGGGAGGAAACGGCCTGTGTCAGAAATCTTAGTACCCGATCTGGGAGAATCCATATCCGAAGGAACCATCTACAAATGGCTGGTTAAAGAAGGCGACACGGTAGGTCAAGGCGATGTGCTCGCTGAGCTGGAAACGGATAAAGTCAATCTAGAAATTAGTGCAGAGGTGGAGGGTGTCATCTCCACCATCCTGCGTCAAGCGGGCGAGAACGTAGCCGTTGGCGAAGCCATCGGCATCATTGGAGCCGCAAGCGGCAGTACGCCGCGGGCCGCTGAAAGCGAAGCCGAAGCGCCTAAAGCGGCACCGGCAGGCGGCAACGCAGTAGCAGCCGCCGCGCCTGTAGCCGCGCCCGAAGTGCCTGCAGCAGGTGGCGACAGCCACGCTGCATTGGCATCGCCGGGCGCACGCAAGCTGGCACGGGAGCGCGGCATCGACCTCGGCGAGGTTAGCGCCCGTGATCCTATCGGCCGGATTGGTCAGGCCGATGTGTCCGGTCATGGTGCAGCAGCGCCGCAAGGCAAGCCGGAGCCAGCGAAGCCGGCAGCGAGCAAAGCCACGCCGGACGAGGGCAAAAACGTGGAGCGCAAGCGCATGTCGCGCAGACGGCTCACGATTGCCAGCCGCTTGGTCGAAGCGCAGCAGACCGCGGCCATGCTTACCACCTTCAACGAGGTGGACATGACAGCGATCCTCGACATCCGCAAGCGCCGCAAGGATGCATTTAAAGAGAAACATGAAGTTGGACTAGGCTTCATGTCCTTCTTCACCAAAGCCGTGATCGGTGCGCTTAAAACCTATCCACTGCTGAACGCCGAGATCGACGGTGAAGATCTGGTCGTTAAGAAATTCTACGACATCGGTATTGCTGTTGCAGCGAAAGAAGGACTTGTAGTTCCAGTAGTCCGTGATGCGGATCGGCTCAGCTTCCCGGAAATCGAGCGCCAAATTGGCGAGCTCGCTTCCAAAGCACGCGCCAATACGCTCAGCCTCTCCGAGCTGCAAGGCGGAACATTCACCATCACCAACGGTGGCGTATTCGGCTCCTTGTTATCCACACCGATTCTGAATACACCACAGGTGGGTATTCTAGGGATGCATAAGATCCAACTGCGTCCGATCGCGCTGGACGAAGAAAGAACCGTAAACCGTCCAATGATGTACATCGCCCTTTCCTATGATCACCGGATCGTTGACGGCTCTGAAGCGGTAAGCTTCCTCGTCAAAGTGAAGGAATTGCTGGAAGATCCAGAAGCACTGTTGTTAGAAGGCTAACGCTCTTCGACTTTTCGACGACATAAGAATATAAAGAAGGTATCCCTACGCTCTCGCTTTGGGGATACCTTCTTTTATATCTGGATCGACTTGCTGCCTTCCCTGCATACGATTTAACTGTATTTTATACACTTATATCTTTCTGATCCGCTCATATCCTCTTCTCTAATTGCATTCTCTACAACTAAAATCCGTAAAAACGTCTATTCCCACTAATCTAACCAGTAATAGCTGCATCAAATACAACTAAAGGACCTATATACAGAATATTGGTGAACTTTAATTGCACATAATACAACTAACTTAGCGCATGCACCTACAAACTACTAACTACTAACTACTAACAACTAACTACTAACTTCAAACCTCAAACCTCAAACTTCAAACTTCAAACTTCAAAACTCTACTTCAATAGCTCCTCAGCCAGCTGTAAAAATTGCTCCTTGGTTAAAATCTCATCTCCATAGCTGGTGAGTGTATAATACGCATCCTGCTTCTCGTTATACCAATTCAGATAGTCATAGCTGACTTCTTCCCTTACTACCTTGTTATAGATAACATCTGTGCCTGCGACTGTGAGCTTATTAGCTTGATTCTCAGATGTTTGTTCCACGAAAACCTTGCCGCCATGCATGAGCGTTGCTGAGATCCCTATAAAAGCATTGTTCTTCGAATAAGTTACACTTAGCCCCCCTGGCTCAGACCACGGTATAGCCTTCATAAACAAATTGCGCGTCCCCTTATCCTTATATGCCTGAGCGGTAAGATCATTTAATGTTTCCTTATACAGAGAACCTAGCTTAGCTGTATCCGTAGTCGGAGAATTAGGATGGATTACACCATATTTAAAAGCGTACCCCGCTGCCGTTTCGGGAAGCATTGGCGCCCCTGTTCTTTTGATTTCTTTTATAAAGTCAGAATACGCATCTATCCGCTGCTCTTTATACTTAAACTGCAATTCTGTCGCCAAGCCTGCTGCACCTGCTTTATTTTTCACAAGATAGCCGATCAATTCACCCGGTTTAGCGAACTGTTCTGCTTGCTGCGCATATTTATCATAAGAAGCCCTCTCTGCAGATTCTGTCGGCGCAACATGTTGAACCTTCACTACTCCTTCACTATTGCGGATTTGGATATATTCAGATGCAGCATACGCAGTCACAGAGATCAGCAGAAACAGCGTTAACATGCTAGCCACTGCCGTTGTTTTATTCATCACCCTCAGCGAGAACGATCGCTTTCGACCTGTTATGCCAGTAATACGCCCCATGACCTTATCTTCTACATCTACCTCATCCAAAAGTTCATTGCCAGCCGAGGCATAAATTATATCTTGGTATTCATTGCTGATTTTGTTTCTTTCCATGTGATCTCCTCCTCCGACTTCATAGCTTCCTGAACCTTTAGCTTGATCCGATTCATTCTTTTAGTTAGCGCATTGGGACTGACCCCTAGAATCTCACTTATCTCTGCATAAGTTTGTTCCTCAAACACCCGCAGAATAAGCATGTTTCTCTCCTCAAGCGACAATCGCGCTAAAGCTGCAGACAATGAAGGACTATACAACCGAGCATCCAGCTCCTGTTCAGGGCTTGCAGACAGTACTTCCGGACGAAAAATACGCATGACTTGCTTGTGCAGACGACGCCTGCGCAGCAGATTTAAGCAATGATGATATGCGATACGATAGAGCCAAGCCGAGAAATGCATTTGCGATTTGTATTGCTGGATAGATTGATAACCCTTTACCAAAATATCCTGAACCGCGTCCTCCGCATCCTGCTTGTTTTCTAACAAACGATAGCAATAGCGATAGATCGGCTTTTGGAATACTCTGACAATTAAAGCATACTGCTCGGAATCCCCCTCCTGAATCCTAACGATTAGCTCTTCCAACTCTGTCGAGTCTAGCGAATCCTGTGGCGATGTAAGCACCTCCTTAACCTTTATATCTCTATAACACTTGACTGCCGAAAAAAGTGCCTATGTAAACCAAACTAAAGGAAATTTTATAAAAGGTGATAATCACAGCTTCGGAGAATATTTGAATTTCTGACGGCTGGTGTGCCCGGATTTCTTACTTATACCATAATGCACGGTTAAAATCTGGTGAGTCTATGCTTAGCAGATGCATAACAAAACCTCCCATTAGACCTGATAACTCCAGGTTTGCTTCTAATGGAAGGTTTTTTAATAAGGCTTCATTATTCTAAGACTGAGGTGTAACTTCAAAGCCTACTAGATTGTAAATTGTACAAAGGCTACTCTCTTATCATGGAAGGAGATAGAGTGATCGTAATCGTCTTATCGAACGGGGTCATAAAATTGACCAACACCACCTTGCAGTTATCCTGCAGCTTCGCCTCACGCACCGTAGCCGCCAGATGGCCAAGCTCGCCCCCTGTCAGTTCAATCCAGTCCTCTTCACAACTATAGCGGAGGTTACCGCCGTTCCAGAGATAATGGTCCTCTCCGACAGCCTGCAATTCGCCCGAAGTGAAACATCCTTCCCGTCCAAAAACGAAAGACAACTGTGTCATAACCTCTCTAGGCTCCTCAGCATGCAACCGGAGGGTCCACCCTCTGTCCGTACGCTGAACCTCCGTCTCCACACGGAATGTCTGTTCATGCGTAAGTGCGCGGCTCTGGTGCGGGAGCAGATACCAAGGGCTTACCGGCTCCGCAGATGTTTGCGGAAGCAGTTCGCCTTCGACAGGACCGTAATACCCCTTCTTTTGTTCTCCTGACAGGTGGTATCCTTCCGGCAATTTGACCATTTTCTGCATCGGTACATATCCCGGAGAAAAGTAAGAAGCCAGCTGCACTGCAAGCAGCCTGACGGCACCGTGACGGAGTGCAAAAAAAGACGGCGTCTCCGTAATTAAGGTCACGCTAGTGTTCCCGTCCCTGTAGCGCGCAACCGGTGCTCCGAAATCAGTATGCAGCCGGCTGTGGTAAATTCGCCCTTGATGGCCGGACTTCTCCATACCCTGCAGATAGCCGTGTCGCGGAAAATCGCCGTTCAGTATTTTCTCATATTTTACAGGCAGAGCTGCCGAATCTTCAAAAGGTTGCTGAAGCTCCGGCTCCAGCAGCATCCGTACAAGTACGTTGACAGAGCAGACCCCCGGATTTTCCAGTGCACTGCCTGCCCATTCGGCCATCCCCGCAAACAATGGCTCCTTATCGAAACGGGCCAGAATAGCGTACGGTAAATAATATGGAGACAGGTCGTGAAAGCTCCCCAGATCCTGGCGCCCAGAATAATCGGTCACAACTTCGCCCTTAGGATGCACCAAATAGACCATCATGTGTAAATTCAGACGAACTGGCTCCAGCAACTGGGGCCGATCCAGCAGACGAGCGGCATGAATCAGCATGATGTCGCTGACCGCACTATAAATACCGTTGCTGCGTTCCGTCCATTCTCCATCAGGTGTAATATCCATCCCTTCCGCCAACCACTGATCCGCCCGCTGGACAGCCTCCTCCAGTCCGAACAGTTCATGCAGAAATCCCAGTGCTGCACACAATACCCAACGGTGATTCGGCGTGTGACAGCCCCCTGTAAGCATGACGGGAATAGTTCGCTTAAGAAACAGAAGCATATTATCAAGCACCTGTTGCAGTGGTGCCCAATCCTGCGACGCCAACAGTTGGTATAGCTGAGCGTAGCCGACGATGACAAAGGCTGTGTCCGGGGGAGAATGATAGTTCGTCCAGCCCGGAGAGATCGAGCCATCCTCATGTTGTGCACGCAGCACGAACTCCGTCGCCAGCAGCAGGCGGGCCAGAAGCAGCTCATCACGGTAGAATGCGGAACCCGGGTTAACCAGAGCCGCTCCCCAATAACACATATCGGTTGGTGTGCCGGTCGTATGATTAACCCAGGCAACGCCAGTACCCGGATCTATTGTCCCTCCGTAATAGCGGCTCGTCGGATCAAGTACCTGCCGGGATAATCCCTCCACTGACGCTCTATCATTACTGGCTACCAGTTGCTTGTACATTATACTTCCCTCCATGTTAACAATCTGCTCAATGTCTGGGTGGTAACAGGAGCTGAAGCCGCACCAGCTCTTGTCGGATACGTTCAGGAATTTCCGTGAACAGTTGAATCCAAGAAACGAACAATTCCTCCCGGTCCGCATATTCCCAGATCGAATAGGACAGGGAAGGCGTGAACCGGCAGGTTTGCAGATAACGGTGGACAAGACGGTCAGTTTCTTCATCCGATGCCAGTATATCGCGGAAAAAGTCACCATAAATCAGACCCTCCGCACCTGCCCCATCCTGTGTACTGGATGCGAATCCTGGTAACAGCTCAAAGACTTCAGGGAACGGGGCGAGGGCATGCTTGCCGGGTTGGACATAGAGGTCCACCCGTGTTCCGCTTAGATTGCTGCCCCCGCGCAGCAGCGCTTTAAGAAATTTCCCGTGAAAGCTCGCTTCGGCATCCACCACTTCCCCGTTTCTACCGATGTAAACCCACACATGCTCCAGATCATATAAATGCTGAATATCATAATCGTAATAAATCGCGTATTCCACAACGAACTGCACATCCGGATGCTTCACAGCTAGACGGCGCCGGAAGGAAGGAGACTCCTCCTCCTGCCGCATCACCGTTATACCGAGACGTACCGGAAAAAACGGCTCGTTCTGATCGAAAAATAAGCGCGGAGCATACTTCATAGCTAACCTACGGTCTTCATCGTTCAACATCAGACCTGCCCTCTACGCGCCAATTTGGCCATAAGCAGCCGATGACTTTCATCAATTTCTTCCGGCTGGCAAGCTGCCTTCAGCTCATACACTTTGACCTGCGCCCGTTCAATCATCGGCAGATACGCATCATAGAATTCCATATTCCCGCTGTTTACATAAGGGCACCAGTGGTCAGACAGACCGATGGTCTCATGAATGTGAACACCTACAATATCATCCATCAGACCTTCCATTTCCCCCACACTGTCGTACAAACCCAAACGGTCCATCATAATGGCATGCCCGGTGTCATACCATATGCCCACAGGCGCTCCCTTTAGCGCCTTAATAATCGTTTTGGCTTCCGCAAGCGTCGGAATCTGCTGCGGTTTGGAACGTGTTTCGATACCAAAGCGGACGTTTAGCCCCTCAGAAACTGCCCGGTTACATACTTCATCTAGGCTTTCAATAATTTTCTGCACATAGCCGGCGCTGTAAGCTTCCCGCCGCTCCATCAGTTCCGCCCATTTGCTGCGATAAGCGTTAGAATCTCTACCCTCTCCGTTA
The DNA here is from genome assembly GCF_037965665.1 of Paenibacillus sp. FSL L8-0333. NCBI lineage: Bacteria > Bacillati > Bacillota > Bacilli > Caryophanales > Paenibacillaceae > Paenibacillus > Paenibacillus sp. FSL L8-0333. Next base: position 418,975 of record NZ_CP150186.1, on the reverse strand, counting down.
TAAATTTGCTCCAGCTCTTTGCTGATATCATTTGGAAAGGGTACCTCACCGGGATGCACAACAACGGCTTCTCCTCCGTAACGCTGAGCGTACTTAGCCGAGCCAATCAGCAGCTCAATCGCCCGCTGCCGCTTCTCCTCATCCTCAAAACCTAGCAGCACGGAATCTGTGCCATAATCGGAGTCATGCACATGCGGGAAGGTGTTGTGGACACTGGAGATCCCCATCTCCCCCCGCTCAAGCATCGGCTCGATCGTTTCCAGCATTTCCTTAGTCACATTATAGTTCAGCTCCACCCGCTGAAAGCCGAGATCGCGGATTTCCCGCAGCATGGCGTCACCGGCAGTGTGGCGTTTAATGTTCCAGCAAGTTGAGAACGAAAATATGCCTTTGTCCTCCATAATTATGTTTTCCTCCCTTGTTACAGCTTACGGTTCAACCTTTTACGGCACCAAGCATTACCCCGCTGACAAAATATTTCTGCAGCCATGGATATACGGCAAGGATCGGTACTGTTGCAAAGATAACAGTGGCCGCTTTTAGGCTCTCTGGTGTCAGTGGGGTCCGGTTAGCACCTTCCATTTGTGTCAGTTCGGATACCATGTTGTTCTGCACCATCTGGAACAGCTTAAGCTGGAGCGGATACAAATCAGGATTATTGATATACATCAGAGAATCCTGAAAGCCGTTCCACCTTCCCACTGCGTAGAAAAGAGCCAACGTGGCCATAACCGGCATGGATAGCGGCAATATAATACTCATCAGTGTACGAAGATGGGAACTGCCATCGATCTCGGCGGATTCCTCCAGGCTGGCAGGAATGTTATTGAAAAAGGAGATCAGGATAATCAGGTTAAAGGGGCTGACCAGACCTGGCAGAATAAGCGACCAGACCGAATTAATCAAATGTAAATCACGGATCAACAAATATTCAGGAATAATACCACCGCTGAAAAACATGGTGATAACGATCAGATACATAAAAAATTTGCGGCCCTTCAATTTTCTTTTGGTCAGCGGATAAGCTGCTGCGACAGTGAAAAGCATACATAGCACCGTTGTGGCAAACGTCAGAATAACCGTAAAGACAAGAGAGCGGATCATCGCATTATTGGAAAAAACATTAATGTATGCATTCCAGTTCAATTCAATGGGGAAAATCGTTACTTCTCCAGAAGTAATTGCCCGGTTGGAACTAAGCGACACGGCAATCACATGCAAAAACGGAGCCAAGCAGAACAACACGAACAAGGCAACAAACGTTATATTGACGATATCGAATATCCGGTTTGAGGTACGTTCACTCATAGCACTCCGCCTCCTTCTTTCTTTATCATAAAATACCGTCTCCGGTCACTTTTTTCGAAATATAGTTGGAGCCAAAAATAAACACCAGTCCCACCACAGCCTGGAACAATCCGACTACGGTAGCCAACGTATATTGTCCGGATTCTAGACCCACCCGGTACACAAAGGTACTAAGCACATCAGAATACTCACGCACAGCAGTGTTACCGATAATGTAAGGACGGTCAAAACCGATGCTGACCATCTTCCCCAGATTGAGGATAAGCAGCGTCACGATAGTTGGTTTTATACTGGGAAGCGTAATGTAACGGATTTTCTTCAGCCTTGTCGCTCCATCCACTTCAGCAGCTTCAAACAGCTCTCGGTTGACACCGGTTAACGCCGCCAGATAAAGGATAGTCCCCCAACCAGCACTTTGCCAGACGCCTGTGAATAAGTAAGTGATCAGCCAGGGATTTTTTTCAGTCAGAAACGGAATGGGAGTAAGGCCTAAGCTCTCCAGCACACCGTTCACCATACCGGACTGGTTGCCGAATAATTGATACACAATCCCCCCGATGATCACCCAGGAAATAAAGTGGGGGATATACAAAATCGTCTGCGATATTTTCTTGAACCACACCGAACGAATTTCGAACAGCATAATCGCCAGGATAATCGGAGCCGGAAAAGAGACCAGCAAATCCAGAAAATTCAGCATAAAGGTATTGCGCAAGGTGGTATAGAACTCTCTCATTCCAAAAACCTCGCGGAACGCATCAAAGCCGATCCACTCGCTGCCTCCAATCCCTTGAAACAAATTGAAATCCTTAAAAGCAATCTGCACACCATACATCGGACCATAGCGGAAGATCAGGAAATAAATAATAGGCAGCGAAAGCAGCGCGTACAATTGCCAATACCGTCTAAAGTATGTCGCTTTGCTCAAGTCGTTTTCCTCCTAAGGAGAAAAACCGGGTGGAGCGCAGCACCATCTCCCCCCGGTTTTCACTATATATTTGTTTATTGAGCTGAAAGTTCCTTAAACGACTTCTCCAGTTCCTCTTTCAGCTTGGTTCCGCCCAAAGTCATATAATCTTTCATTTCCTGCTCGTAAACCGCTTCAAATTGCTCCGGTTTGGCCATTGCTGTCTTTACAATAATTACGTTGAGCTTATCTTTAAGCGTTGTGCCATATTGGGATTCCGCTTCTATCGGCTTGCCGAAGACGAGCGGACCCACCGTGTCAGCGTTGGCGATAGCGATTGATTGAGTCAGCATCTCCCGGTTACGTTCCGGGAAGCCCAGCGCCCATGCTTTTTCATTAGTGGCCTGATCACCAATGTTTTTGCCGTTGGAGATAATGGCCATGTCACCCGCGTTAAACAGACGATCGGCGAACTCCTGGGAAACATCTGTTTTAGCCACTGGAATACCGTCTACCAGATCGTAGTTTTCACCTTCAACGCCATTTTGGATATCAATCAGATTATTATCCGAAGCCATCCAATCGAGATACTTAACGGCTTCCACGGCGCGTTTACTACTCTTCGGAATCATGATGTACATGCCGTTGGAGGCATACCGGGATTTAATGTGCTTGTTATCAACGTTGGCGTTGGTTAAGACGTCTACCGGCAGCACCTTGCTTCCCTCTACATTTTTGTAGAGATTATCTAGGGTACCATCGGCATAGAACAAGACATCCACATCCTCCGACCAGTAGCCTACATTGCCGTTCTGGATATCCTTGGCCAACTGTGTTTTATCCTCGTCCAGACTGAAGTCCTTACTGATCATCCCTTCATTGTAGAGCTTATTAAGAAATTGCAGGGCATCCTTAAAGCCCTCATGCAGCGGCAGCTCATAACGTTGGCTGTAGGTCAGATCGCCGCTGATCGGCTTCATGAAAGAGAAAATCAACGTCTCGAATTGGGCTGGTGCCAGTGCCATGCCCATCGGGATGTTTTTGCTGCCGAGATTGCCCGGATCCTTTTCTTTAAACGCTTTCAAAGTGGTGTACAGCTCATCGGTCGTCGTTGGCACAGGCAATCCTAATTTATCTAACCAATCCTGACGGATGTAGGAGCTATAACGGCCTGTGATCGCCCGTTTACCAGGGATCGCATACTGTTGGCCTTCAAGCTGGCCGAACGCCAGCGTATCCTCGCCAATAAACTTTTTCAGATTCGGGCCATATTCATCGAGAATTTCTCCGACATCAGTCAAGCCACCTTGCTGGGCATACCGATAAAACACACTGGAATCATACGTAAATACGATATCGGGCACATCCGTATTGCTCGCCATCAAAACATTCAGCTTGGTAACTTCCTCAGAACGTTGGATAGGTACAAATTCCACATCAATGTTATTCGGATCTCCGAACTTTTCCTGCACTAGTTTAGTTAAGTAGTTATTGGTAATGGTATGAGGGGCTGGGCTGTTGCCGCGATCAAACACTTCCACCTTTAATGTAACGCGCTTGGCACTTTCGCCGGCTGCGGCACCCTCGGATGCTGTGTTGTTTTTAGAATCATTGGAACAGCCTGCTAGCAGAGAAACGCCCATTATTGCGGTTAATCCGATCCCGATTGCTTTCTTCAGAACTCCTTGATGTACGTTCACTGTCATTTTTCCATCCCCTTCGCCCTTGCAGGCTTTAATGGTGTATTTATGATCCCCTAGCCTTAACTCTATCCATCCCCAGCGGAATCCATAGCTCGTGATGCTTTTTACTGCCGTGCTACTGGGTCGCTTGTTGTTCTGGATGCCCACAGTATTTCACGAATTTCGGCAGTCTGACAATAAACCTCTTTCGGATGCTCATATCCCAGCAAAATCGGACTTCCGGTTTATCTATACAAACCATTTTCGTAGAATAAACCGCTTTCAAAAGTGTGAAAATAAAGACCGCATCGGTGTTCGCGCCCCCATCATAGAGGTTGGCGTGCACAGATGCGGTTATAAAAAACTATTGTTCACTTGCTATTGGATTAATAAAGTCGGCAGCCTATAGTCTGGAGGTCCCGCGCCCGCGCTTTAAAGAACGGTAGTCACCCGGCGTGATTCCTAATACTCGTTTGAATACCCTGCCGAATGTAATTGCATTCGCATACCCCACCTGGAGTGCAATATCCTGCAGCGAACATTCCGTTTCCACTAAAAGCTTTTCGGCTTCCTTCATGCGTAGCTCTGTTAGAAAATCAACAAATTTCATTTTAAATTCTGTTTTAAATAGATAGCTGGCATATTTGCCGGATACCTGAAACCGGTCGCTCAAATGCTTTAAGGAGAGATCGGGATTTGTAAAATTCTCTTCTATATAGTTCTTCATCTCGGTTACCATCGCCCGGTAGCTTTTAGTCTCACTGACAGAAACATAAGTGCGGAATAAATCAGTCAAATACTCAAACAAAATCCCCTTCATTTCATCTATGGATTCTGCCTCTTCCAGCCGCTTCAGCTGCTTCTCCGCATTTTCCGCTGACAGCTCATCCTGCAGCTGCTCAGACATGACAGCCACTTCCCGGCTCAGCATCTGTAGCATGGCCTGAATTAGAGAGCGAATATCATCATCTTGTAAATAATCCTGTTTAAAACCATCAAAAACACCTTCCAGCAGTTCCCGCCATTGGCCGCTCGACATCCGGAACTGCTTAACAAACTCAGCAATCATTTGTAGATACTTGAATGTCTCAAGAAGCGGCTGGCGCGTTTCTCCAAATTCCGTTAAAGCGATGTCTTCGTACATTAAAAGCTTGTGCTGCATCACATTCTCCGCTGCCGCATAGGAATCGCGAATCTCCCCTGGCCCAGCCGCCACTGGCCCGATAGCGAAGCTTAGGGAGAGGCGCAAATTCTGCTCCACCCAGGTGCGGCAGTCCTCAGCGAATACACGGATTTTCTCTGCCATCTCTTCATCACTTCCTGTGGTCAGGAAGAGAATTGCCGCCCGGTCAGTCCCAATCCACTCCGCCCAAGCCTGCAATTCCGCACTCCGCGCCAATTCTTGAAAGACATTCATCAGGGCAAATTTAAGCGTGTTCTGATCGCCCCTTGTATACCGATCTTGAAAAACCTTGTCGTAGCGGTTGATTTCGCTTAGCACAACCATAAAGCGGGATGTGGAATGAGCTCCGGAGAGCGGCGACAGCTCTTCCATCCGCTGGACGACATTGTCCAACCGTTCGCTTTGCAAGAGATCGTTGAAAAGCTTGCTGCGCTGTAACAGCAGATTCTCTCTGCTTTTCTTATCATAATCCGTCATATGGTTGATTAGATCTTCCAGCACCCCGTCAATGAGCATCATTTCGTCCGGTCTGTCGTTGGATTGGTCCAGCTTGCGAATTTGATGGCCTTCAATCCGGTTCATAATCACCTGAATTGGTTTATAGTTCCGCCGCGTAACATAGATCAGGTAAAAAATCGCGCACACAACCGTACCTAAGGCAATAGCTACCCAAAGGTAAGAAATCACCGACACCCAGCTGAATAGACTGCCCGTTTTGATCCCGCTGGAAAACGTCCAGCCAAGCCTTTCCATATATAAAGTGTTCAACTGCTTCCCATTCTTGGCACCTTCACTGTCCGAATGGGCCTGATAGACCACCTGTCCATCTGCGCCAAAGATGGTCAGAAAGGACAACTGTTCGTTGACCATACCGTCGACGATCTGTTCCATTCCGCTCATCTTGAGATTGATTACGAGCACTCCCTCCGAGCCGAAGGGCAGCGGCATTCCTTTATTTATGGTAAGCACACGTATAGACGTACGCTGAAATTCATCTTTGTATTCCCTAACAGGCTGCCAGCCTTCCGATAAAGAGCCGGAGGTGATGCGGCCAATCCAATCCTCGTCTACAAATCCTGAAAGGTCCTTTAATCCAGTTTCTGTTAAAACGCTTTCATTTCTCTTGTCATAAAGATAGATGGACTGAATATAGGGCGATTCACGCGTCAAGCTGCGTAGATTCTGGGCAACAGCGTAGACGGTCGCCATATCAATCTGGCCTTGATTGTTAAAATAACGTTTATAAGCATCGCTGCGTTCAGCAGCCTCCAGCACTGACAATTCAGCTTCCTTGATCGTTCGGTCCACATTATCCATAAGATAGCTGGCGGTGATACGGTCCGCTTTTTTGGTTTCCATTCGTGAAATATCATTAATAAATACAAAAGAGGCAAAAATCAGTATCGTCACAGTAAGCAAAAAAATAGGAAAGTAGGACAGCAGTAATCGGCGATACCAGGAACGGAACAATAGATAACCCCCTCTGTACAACCGTTAGGATACCCGGCCACGGTTTAGCCGTTAATGCACGAGTAGTTCATAGATATTTGGCTGCACCATCATGGAAATGGAAACTCTTCCGCCTAATTTGCTGCCATTATAACACATACAACATGAACCCGACCAACGAAGCCATTCGTATTTTACACCCGCTCATTAAAAAGGCGAGGTGCGCACAGCCATAGCCGTGAACCCCCGCATATAAATCTGTCCGAGCAGCCGCCAAGCACCAAGTGGTAGCCCTCCTCGGCCTATAAACCACTCAGATCTCTGATATAACGGCGCGCCTTGATCGCATATTCCAGTGGATCGGCAAGTGCCGGATCCTGCTCCGCTTCCACTACAAACCATCCCGTATAAGAGTAACTTGCCAATTCGGTGAAAATCTCCGCAAAGGATATACATCCATCGCCAGGTACGGTGAATGCGCCCGCTTTTACAGCCTGGAGAAAACTGAGCTGATCCCGCAGCACACGCTGAACAACCTCCGGACGTATATCCTTCAAATGGACATGTTTAATCCGAGGTAGATGGATGCGCAGCACCTCTAAGGGATTCTCACCGGCAAAAGCTAGATGACCGGTATCGAACAGCAGGGACACCTCTTCCGGTTCCGTGAGCTCCATTAGCTTAGCAATTTCGCCCCCAGTCTGCACCCCTGTCCCCATATGATGATGGTATACAAGCGCCATACCTTTTTCAGCAGCCAGCCGGCCAAGCCCACCCAGTCCATCGGCAAGTGCGGCCCACTCCGCTTCTGTGAATACAGGTTTATTAGCAAATAGCGGCGTATCCATTTGTCCCTGAATACTCCGCCCTTGCTCTGAGACGACAATCACCTTCGCACCCATCTCATATAAAAAATCACGATGCGCGCAAAAAGCCTCCGCTGTCTCCTCATATGGCCGCACAGTCAGATACGCGCTGAACCAAGCGCTGGCAATCTCAAGTCCACGAAGCTCCAGTGCCCGGCGCAGCCGTTCCGGAGAGCGTGGATACTTGTTGCCCACCTCGCTTCCCTGAAACCCGGCAAGCGCCATTTCGCTAATGCACTGTTCAAAGGTATTGTCTTTTCCCAGTTCAGGCATATCATCATTAGTCCAAGCGATAGGAGCAATCGCCAGCTTGACCGCATGTTCTTTGAACATCATCGATTCTACCCCTTCCGTTTCACAGTATTACTAATACTAATAACTGCGGGCCTTTCCAAGCTGTTCAAGCTTCTGCTCGTGGGCAGCCCGAACGGCCTCACTGCCGGACACTTCTGGAACACCAACATTCCACCAGGCTCCGTAACCATGTGTCATTGTCTTGGGCAGCACCTTAATGTCGATTAGGGTGGAACGATCCTGCAGCTGAGCCTCCCTCAAAGCGTCACGCAGCTGCTCAGCCGTTGACGCACGGAAGGTCTTCACTCCATATCCCGCGGCACTTGCTGCATAATCTATGCCTATCAGTTCGCCGCTCAGCTGACCTTCCGGGCCCCGGTAGCGGAATTCAGTCGCCATGCTATCCAGTCCTTGCTCCATCTGCAGGTTGTTAATGCAGCCAAACCCCATGTTATCTAGCAGAATGACGTTGATCTTCTTGTTCTCCTGAAGGCTCGTCACTAGTTCTGAATGCAGCATTTGATAGCTGCCATCGCCCACCAATGCATATACCTCCCGGTCCGGCTCCGCCAATTTCACACCGAGTGCACCGGAGATTTCATACCCCATACACGAAAAGCCATATTCCATATGGTAAGTATCCGGCACAGTGGAATTCCACATCCGCTGCATGTCGCCCGGTAAGCTGCCTGCGGCTCCTATCACAATGGCGTCTTTCGGAAGATATTCATTGAGAATCCCGAGTACCTGTGTTTGCGCCAGCGAAGTGTTCAACTTCGCCGCATATTCAGATAGCTTCTCGTCAAGATGTCCGGCAACTTCCGGCACGAAGGAAACTGAAGAACGATCTGGACGATCTGAACGATCTGCCTTCTGATTCACCGTATACTCCACGTCAGATAGACGCTTTCTTTCCACTTCCCATGCCCTTTTTGCCACTACAATTTCATCTGTATAAGCGGTGCGGTAACCGCGCTCCTCTAACGTGGCAGACAGCGCTCTAAGACCTTCGGCAGCATCACAGACCACAGCCAGCGCATCCAGCTTGGAGGCATGGTAAAGGGAAGCGTTAATTGTCAGGAACTCCACCTCGGGATGGGCGAACAAACTCTTCGAACCTGTCGTGAAGTCCGTAAACCGGGTACCCACACCGATCACCAGATCCGCTTCTGCGGCCAACGTATTAGCACAGCCATTCCCGGTAACTCCTATGCCACCGAGATTGTAGGCACAGTCGCTTGCCACGGCACTTTTTCCGGCTTGCGTCTCACCGAATGGGATGGCGAATTTCTCTGCAAATGCACGTAATTCCATCCCTGCATCTGCATACCGGACTCCACCCCCACAGACCAGCAGAGGTCGCTGTTTGCTGGCAATAAGATCAGCTGCCGCAGCAAGCTCATCCGGATGCGGAGTACGGGAAACGATCCGATGGATGCGCTTGCGGAAGAACTCAAGTGGATAGTCCCAGGCCTCCCCTTGCACATCCTGCGGCAGCGCAATCGTGACTGCCCCGGTATCTGCCTGATCAGTCAGCACACGCATCGCGTTCAGCAATGCTGTCATCAGTTGCTCTGGCCGATAAATCCGGTCCCAATATTTGCTCACCGCTTTGAAGGCATCGTTGACCGTTATCGACAGATTGTAGGTGTGCTCCATTTGCTGAAGTACCGGGTCCGGTTGACGGGTGGCAAAGGTATCGCCGGGGAGCAGCAGCACGGGAATCTGATTCGCCGTCGCAGTGGCAGCGGCTGTCAGCATATTGGCTGAACCCGGCCCTACCGAAGCGGTGCAGGCCATGATTCGCCGTCTGCGGCTCTGCTTCGCGAAGGCAGTCGCCGTATGAACCATTCCTTGCTCATTTCTCCCCTGATAGACCGTCAACTCACCCGGCGCCTCCTGAAGTGCCTGCCCCAAACCAAGTACATTGCCGTGGCCGAAAACGGTGAATATACCGTGTACAAAACGCTCCGGTCCATTGCCAAAGTCCACATATTGCTGGTTCAGAAATTTCACCAGCGCCTGCGCCGTCGTTAATCTAATCGTATCCACATGAAGCCTCCCTTTCGCCGTTTTTGTTACTGCCAGCGGGCAGTGACGACTTTTTTGCGTGTATAAAATTCAACCCCGTCGCTTCCATTCGCATGCAGATCGCCATAGAAGGAATCCTTCCAGCCGGAGAAAGGGAAAAAGGCCATCGGTGCTGGCACTCCGACATTGACACCCAACATGCCTGACTCGATATTTTCCCGGAAATAGCGCACTTTCCCGCCGTCATTCGTAAAAATACATGCCCCGTTGGCAAAACGAGAGGTATTGGCAATTTCAATCGCCTCTTCTACATCCTTGACACGGATCACTGCCAGGACAGGCGCGAAGATTTCCTCCTGCCAGATTTTCATTTCCCGGGTCACTCCATCAAACAAGGTTGGGCCGATAAAATAACCCTGTCCCTGCACCGCGGCATCCGCCCGGCCGTCCCTTAGCAACTTAGCACCCTCAGCCACGCCTTGTTCAATATAAGCGACCGTTTTGTCTTTGTGACTTTGGCGGATAACCGGCCCAAGAAACGTGTCGTCGTCTAAACCATTGCCGATGTTCATCTGCTCACATTCCCTCAGGAGGATGGAGATCAGCTCATCAGCAACCTCTTCCTGCACCGTTACCACGGAGCAAGCCATACAGCGCTCTCCCGCCGAGCCGAAGGCTGCGTTGACAATCTGTGTTGCCGAAGCCTCAAGATTCGCGTCTGCCAACACGATAGAGTGATTTTTCGCCCCTGCCAACGCCTGAACCCGCTTCAAACACGCCGTACCCTTCTTGTAGACATATTCGGCCACTGGCTGTGAGCCAACGAAGGAAATCGCCTTCACATCAGGATGCTCCAGCAGGCCGTTTACCACCTCATGCGCACCGTTAACCAGATTGAGCACGCCTTTCGGAAGCCCGGCTTCCTCTAGCAATTCGACCAAACGCGCTGCCAGCAGCGGTGTGCGTTCGGAGGGCTTCAGCACAAAGGTATTTCCACAGGCGATGGCCAACGGGAACATCCAGCAAGGCACCATCATCGGAAAATTAAACGGTGTGATCCCGCCGACTACACCGATGGGATAGCGATACATCCCAGACTCGATGCCTGTCGCGATGTCGGGCAGCTGCCGGCCCATCATCAGCGTCGGCGCACCTGCCGCAAATTCCACACACTCAATGCCGCGCTGCACCTCTCCGTAGGCCTCTTTGAAGCTTTTTCCATTCTCCAGCGTGATCGTCTTCGCCAGTTCATCCCAATGGTCCACCAGCAGCTGCTGATATTTGAACAAGATCCGCGCTCTGCGCGGCACCGGTGTCTTGGACCAGCCTGCAAAAGCCGCCTTTGCCGCCGCCACTGCCCGATCAACATCGACTCTGCTGGACAGCGGAACACTTGCCATCTCCTCACCAGACGCTGGATTGTATACCGTTTCTGTCTGCTCCGCAGCCGCCTCTACCCACTGCCCGTCAATATAGTTGTTCAGCACTTGCACGGTTTGCTGTGCCATTCTACTCACTCCTTCATCTCTATTAATGCGATCCCGCGAATGTAATCTAATCTAATCTTGCATAGCTATTCGATCCGGGGTTGTTTGAGTTGTGTCCTCTCCAACCTCCGCCTACTTACTCTGCACCTGAAGTGATTTCCTCGTTAGACAATAAAAACGCTTCCAATTCATCCAAGGTTGGCATGGCATCCGAACAGCTGTGGCGGGAGATGACAATGGATGCCGACGCGCTGCCGCGGCGCATGGCCTCACCCACGCTTTCCCCCCGCATTAGACTGTGAATAAAGGCTGAGGCGTAAGAATCTCCGGCTCCAAATGTCTTCAATACTTTAGCGGGAAAAATACCACTCCGATGCTTCTGCCCATCCGCCGTGTAGGAGATTGAACCACTCCCGCCATGCTTGATAACGACCAGCTTTGCTTGGTGCGAAAACCAGCGGTTAACTGTTGCTTCGTCATCTGCATCTGTTACATTGTACAGGCTCTCCATCATATTAAATTCCTCACGGGTACCGATGATACAATCGCATTTCTCAGCTGCCAGATTATAATAAACCGCTGTTTCTGCGGCTGACTTCCACGTATAGGGGCGGTAATCGAGATCAAAAAATACAGTGACATTGTGCTTGCGGGCGAACTCCAAAGCGACAAACACAGCCTCACGGGACGGACTTTGTGCCAGTGCAGTACCTGAGATCAGCAGTGCCTTGGACTTCCGAATATACTCTTCCGAGATCTCCTCCGTACTCAGCAGCAAATCAGCCACATGATCCCGGTACATCAGAATGCTGCACTCCTGAGGGCTCTTTATTTCAGTAAAAGCAAGCCCAGTCACTGCACCAGTCTGGTCAACACTCACCTGGCTATCGTCAATGCCATTCCTTTGCAGATAAGTTCGGATAAAACGGCCCATCTGATCATCGGATATCTTACCGATAAAGCCAGTGCGCATCCCTAGCCGTGCTGCTCCAATTATGATATTGGCAGGAGAGCCGCCAACATATTTGGTAAAGGTCAGTGTCTCTTCCATGGGTCTTCCGGTTTCATTAGCGTTCAAGTCAATACAGAGCCGACCGACAGCGATTAAATCCAGCGGTCGTGCAGGATCGAACTGTAAACCGTTCATTATGACGCCTCCTTGAGAAAACTTCAGTGAAATGGATTAATGAGAAACAACAATCATCGGGGGATGGGTTAAGCGCTTAACCTAATTTCCATTAGTATAGTTTAGAAATTGGAGTTTGGCAATCCTGAACTTAAACGAAGTTGGGATCTGAACTCATGTATCAGAAAAAAGCAAAGAAAAGACCTGTATCTCGCCGCTAAGCGAAGTACAGGTCTTCAGATAGGAGTCGGCGTTCTTACTCCGTTTGTAGAGTTTGTGTCTTCCTAATGCGGTGCCGGTCCGGTGGAATGGCGGACTATCAGTTCCGGCATCAGCATGATCTTGCGCTTAGGACTATCGGGATTGTCGATAGATTCGTTCAGCAGAATCATCGCCTGTTCCGTCATCTCACGCAGAGGCTGAGCAATACTGGTCAAGGTGGGATGGCAAATTTCAGCCAGCATTGTATTGTCAAAACCCACTACGGACAGATCACGGGGAATTGACAAGCCTGCGCTGCGCGCCTCCTTCAATATCCCAATCGCGAGCAGATCGTTGCAAGCGAATATCGCGGTCGGCCGGTCTTCCTGCGCCTGAGCCAGCATCGCGGCAGCCGCTTTGCGGCCGTTCTCCAGCGTGGCTGAGGTATGCGTGAGATTAGCCGGATTGTCAAAGCCAACACCTGCTGCCTTGAGCGCATCCATAAAGCCTTCCACGCGCAGCTTACTCCCCGGTAAATTGTCAGAGATAACGCCGAGCCTGCGATGGCCCAAGGACAACAGATATTCTGTCGCCTGATAGCCTCCCTTATAGTCATCCACCGTGACGCTGTTGCTCTCCATCATCCGGATATCAGCCGAAAATAACACAAGCGGCACGTGATCAGCCAGCAGGCGGCGGACCATATCCGGATTCCCTGTATGAGAAGCAATGATTATACCGTCCACCCGTTTGCGCAGGAGCAGTGAGATATACCGGGCCGCCTTCTCATCATCCCGGTCTGTACTGCATACAATTAAGTCGCTTCCCTGCTCCTGAGCATAATCCTCAATACCTCGGGCCGCCTCAGCAAAAAAGGGGTTGGAAATATCGGGAATCATCAACCCGATTGTTCCCGTTCGGCGACTCGTCAGCGCAGAGGCCACCAGACTCGGCTGGTAATTCAGCTCCTCCATGATCCGATGAACCTTCTCCCGTGTCTTATCGCTAATTCTCCCGTTCTTGTTCAACACCTTGGACACCGTAGCGATGGAGACTCCCGCTTCCCGTGCCACATCATATATCGTAGGTTTCATCGTTAGTGAGCCCGCCTTTACGTTCGTACAATCAATCCTATACCTAGATTATAAGGAACTCTTCTGACAGTGTCTATTAAGCGGTGCAAGGGACTCTGTTACTGTGGCGAACATTTGGTCAATACATCGACACAAAGAAGGAGCCTCCGCCTTGCGGAAGCCCCCTTTTCGTGCGTGCTGCTACACTATTCCTTCTTATCCTTCTGGTGTTGCTGCATCTCGAACAGCCATTCATGTTCCGGATCATTATGAAAAACCCATGTGCGGACCGGACCTGCCATCACATTGAGATAATAAGAATCATAACCCGGCGGTGCCGATACAGGATGATAGCCCTCCGGAACCAATACAATACTGCGGTCAGACACCGCCATCGTCTCATCGAGGCTGCGGTCATCATTATACACCCGCTGCACTACAAAACCATGAGCCGGGTTAACCCGGTGGTAGTATGTCTCTTCCAGATAAGACTCAGCAGGTAGATTGTCACAGTCATGCTTGTGCGGAGGATAGCTGGACCAATTGCCGCCACCCGTACGCACTTCCACGACCAGCAGGCTCTCGGCTTCACTCTGCTCAGGCAAAATGTTGACCACTCGCCGTGACATGCTGCCAGAACCGCGGGCTTCGGCTACAGTATCGCACGGAGTGATCAAACGTGGCGCATATTTGCCCGTTCCTGGTGCAAGGCAAACCGCAAGTTCCAGCTCCGTCAAGGCCGTAACTTCATAATGCCCTCCCGCCGGAATATACACCGCATACGGCGGCAAATCCTCAAATACAGACATACGTTCACCGATCCCGGCGAACAACTGGGCGCCTGCTCTCACATCCGCCTTGCCCGCCAGCAGCACCAGACAGATTTCATTCCCTTCCGCGCTGCGGCTCAGCGTATCCCCAACCTGCAGCTGGTACACTTCAAAACCTACATACTCCCATCCAGCGCTCTCCTTGCTAACTGCCGCTACAAGTCCATCTTTGCCGGGTGCTCCGGCTTTTATGATTAGATTGGACATCTTCACAGACCTCCCCCATCTTCAGCATCTGCATCCGCTTACAAAGCATGTGTCGCCGATATTCCCTCTCCGGCACAAGAAGACAACTTGACCGGAAGCCCGGTAAGATAGGATTCTTTAGCGGCTTCGGCAATCCGTTCCGCCTGTTGCCCATCAAACCCGCTGCAAATGATAGGCTCCTGCAAGCGGATTGCCCGGGCAAATGCGGCAACCTCTTCCACGAAAGCCTGGTTATACCGCTCGAGAAAGAAATGAAGCGGCTGATCGCGTGTGACCGAAGCAGCGGTTGAAACCTCTACAGTTGTTGGACGGCAGTTGTCGGCGGTGGCTGAGCCGCAGGAACCGAACACCTCCACACGTTGATCATAACCATATACAGCCTTACGGCTGTTATCAATGACGCAGATTGCGCCACTGGCAAAGGTCAGCGTGATGACAGCTGTATCCACATCATCGCAGCGCCCAAACATCGGATCAACGAGATTGGCACCTCGGGTATAAACTTCTGTTACTTCCTCACCCATCAGATAACGGGCCATATCAAAATCGTGAATCGTCATATCCATAAACATCCCGCCGGAAGACCGCACATAAGCCTCACCCGGAGGCTGCGGATCACGTGATGTGATCTTCACAACATGTGGACTGCCTAGCTCTTCTGACTGAACCAGTTGCTTAAGTTTGCGGAAGCTAGGGTCCATTCGCCGGTTGAAGCCGACCTGTAGCAATACACCCTCATCCTCCACTATCTTCAGTGCCTGGTGGGTAAACTCCGACGACAGGCTGATCGGCTTTTCACAGAAAATATGTTTCCCAGCCCGGGCTGCTAGCTCAATCCAAGAGGCGTGGGTATCCGTAGGTGTGCAGATAAACACAGCCTCGATCTCAGGGTCATTCAGAAGGTCTTGCCCATTCACAAATGCAGAGCCAAGATTCCGGCTCTCTGCCCAGACCAGCAATTCCTCACTTACCACAGCCTCCGCAATGGATTTCAACTTAAACGACGGCATCACACGCAGATTATCTGCATGAAGCCGGCCAATTCTGCCTGCCCCAATAATGCCAACTACGATCGGATTTACCATGTTTGCTTATCCTCCTTCAAGGTAAGCGCTTAACCATCCCGAAAATAGTATACTCCAAGCACCAGCGAAGTTACAAGCAAAAATTTCTCCAGCTTTTTTTGACTCTCGCCTTAGCTATTTACTCAACCTCAACAGTAATGTAACGCTTCAGCTAGTGCGACTAAAACCATGGCCTGCCCGTAGGCCATGGGGGCAATAATGATTTGCTTATAATCTTCTTTTGCAGCACCAATTGGAGTGCCGCCGGATACACCAAGCACCGTGCCTTCATCGTCAATTCTGTCCAGCACCGCCCGGATCGCTTTCAGGGCATGACCTGCATACGATTCCGGCAACAACCCCCTGCGTACGCTATGCAAAATACCCGCTGCGATAGCTGCTGAGCCTGACGTTTCAGTATAACTGCTAGAGTCGTCCAGCAGCGTATGCCACAATCCATCTCCGCTCTGGCAGGCTAATAAAGCTGTTGCCTGTGCGTTCAGGATCTGTTGAAGATATTCAAACACTCCACTGTCCAGATACGGCCCCATCAAATCCAGGTATTCAGGCAGGCCGAGTGTAAACCAGCTATTACCCCGGCACCAGAAGGCTTCGCTGAAATTATGCCGGCCGCCAAAATGCCAGCCATGAAAAAACAGCCCTGTCTTTTTATCATACAGGTATTTGATATGCAGCAGCAGTTGGTAAAGCGACGCTTGCCGCCATGCGGAATTATCGTATTTCACACCCATTTTTGCCGTGAACAAAATAGCCATAAATAACGTATCAATCCAGATTTCATTATCGTTGAGCGTAACTTCATCCTTGCTCGCTCCTGTTGTGACATGCTGATAACCAGACTCCTTCGTCCGCGGCAGGCCATGCATCAACCACTGTACCCATTCCAGGCTTAATTCCTCCGATTCCTTCAGTTCCATCAATGACAGCAACGGCGCTGTTGTATTGATATTCCGGCTCGGCAGCCCCTTGCCCAGCTGCTTGCTCATCCAAAGCTTGGCATATTCTTGATAACGCTCATCCTTGAAATGCTGCTCAAGCTTTTGAAGTCCGTAAAGCCCCACTCCCTGCGGCCAATCCCATTCCTCCATGCCAAAATCACGAGCAAAATACCCCCGTCGTCCCGCATCCTCCCCTAAATTTTGCAGTTCGGCTTCGTTTTCCGGCCGCTCCAGCTTCAGCAGCTTATCCGTCACGCGGTTCAGCTTTTCAATGATCTCAACTTTACTAATCCGGCTGTTGTTCATCTGTTTTCCGCCCCTTCGCCTGCCATTTTGGGTCTTCCCTCATGTTGGCTAGTTCCATTCACCCGTAATATATCAAACCATTCCATACAAAAACTACTTTATATTTGCTGTAATAACCCTCATATATTGCAAATCTTGCTTTTCTGAACATATAATAAGTGCATATTACAGAATAAGGCGGTGAGAGCATTTGCTTGAAAGCGACTTACTGTACGAACAAGGATATAGCGTACGTATCAACACGCCCGTTGATCCCCTTTTTTACTATTTTGATTATGACCAGCGTTCTCACGATATCAATATGGAGTTTCAGCATTTTCATGATTTTTACGAGATTCATATCTTAATGGATTCCCGAGCCACTCATATTATCGATGGGAATGTCTGCGCCCTCCAGCAGTATGACATCGTGCTCCTGCGTCCTTATCGGATGCATAAGACACAATATCCGGAAGGGCCGCCGTTTAAGCGGCTGATCATAAACTTCGCCATGCCCAAGGATATACCCGGTTTAGAGAACGCTTACAAAAGTATGTTTCTCTCATTTTGGGAAGAAATACCGATCTACCGTTTGCCAAAAGAGTTGCGCAAAGCCGTGTTTGATCCTCTTAACGCTATCTTCACCTTATCACACAGCACTTCACCATTAAATCCAGTACTGATTCACAGCCTTTTCCAACAGTTTCTATGTGCTTTATACCAGCGCAGGGATCAGAACAGCTATGTCCCAGAGGAGATCGGAAATGCCATTATGCAAAAAATCTACTCGATCACCGCATACATCCATAGCCATTACAACAGCGAGTTATCCCTTGATTTCCTCGCTAAAGAGTTCTTTATCAGCTCCTATTATTTATCACACCAATTTAAGTTAATTACCGGCTCCACGCTGACAGAATATATTCAGATGACCCGGGTCCGTAATGCCCAGCAATTGCTGATTTACACCCGCCTGAAGATTTCCGAGATCGCCGGGCAATGCGGATTCAACAGTTTCTCCCAGTTCAACCGCATATTCAATAAACTTAGCGGGGTCTCCCCATCCGAGTTCCGCAAGAACCAGGTCACATCCAACACTGCTTCGACCACATTTTCCTATTGATGTACTTGCTTACCTAGTTACAAAAAATCCGCTGTGCGTCCGACAAATCTATCCACCCTCTAAATAACTATATTGAGCAGTAACTGAGGCATGTTAGACGCAAAAAGAGAGACGAAGGGAAAGGAATGGCAAAAGTGATGGTGCAGGCGCACAGACGTTGGTACAGATGCAGGTACTGATGTAGGTGCTGGTGTAGGTGCCTGTAGTGATATAGGTGCTAGGTGCTCCTAGTGATGTAGCTGGTGCTGGTGCTGGTGCTGGTGCTGGTGCTGGTGCTGGTGCTGGTGCTGGTGCTGGTGCTGGTGTAAGGGTAGTCACGTTTAGCTGTATTTCGTACACCTATTTTTTCATGCATCACGCCACCATTAGATATAGCTGTATTTGGTGCAACTATTTCCTTGGTTTTTTCGCCTCTAAGCAACATCTCGAGGTTTTAGTTGTACAGAATACAGCTAAAGTCCGAAGATTCACTATTTCATACGGAATAGTTGTACAAAATGCAGTTACTTCTCAGATCCCAGCAAAACTCCTTCTCCCAATTGAAGATAATCCGCCCAAACAAGTCTCAGCTCAGCAAGCCACCGCAAATCAAAAAAACAGGCAGCGATTCTCCACTAACCGGAGAATCGCTGCCTGGCTCTAACTTCAATTACACCTTAAGCCGTACGTTCCGTTGCTTTGAGACGCAGCGCTTTTTTCTCTTTCGACTTCGCCACTGGCGGTTTCAGAGAAATCGCGATGATGCAGGCCAGCAGGCACAAGAGGCCAAAGATAACAAAGGTTGGTTTGAACCCGCCTAGGAAGACGGCGATAAACGAACCGGAAAGGGCACCAATACCAAAACCTTGGTAGACGATTCCGTAGTTCTTACTGTGATTTTTCAGTCCGAAGAAGTCGCTGACAATGGCCGGGAACACCGTGATATTCCCGCCAAAGCAGAACGCAATGGCTGCTACACAAGTGAAGAAAAGTCCGAAATTCAGGGTCGCGTAGCTGAGGGTCAGCATAGCCGCCGCAGTTACAGCAAGCGATGCGCCTACCAGCTTCAAGCGACTCATTTTGTCAGATAAAGCACCCAGAATTAAACGTCCCGCTGTATTAAAGATCGCAATCATAGCCACCGCACTAGCTGCTGTCTGTACATCAAGTCCAGCCAGCTGCACGCCGATATCTTTTACAATACCGATCAAATACAGACCACACATACAGGCGGTGAAAAAGATGATAAATAGCAGATACGCTTCTTTTGTCCGCAGCATTTCTTTGACCGTATAGTCTTTCGGTGAACTCATTACTGCAGCTGTCGTTGAACCCGCTGGTGCTGGGGCCGCTTGAACCGGAGCTTCTCTTACGAGCAAGGAACCGATTACAATCATGCCCATAACAATCAAACCCCAATACATAAATGTATTAGACACACCCACTGAGTCAATCAACCCGCCGTTAATATATTTAAAGATCAAACTCCCTGTTCCATAAGCACCAACGGATACGCCGGAGATTAAACCTTTATTATTCGGAAACCATTTAATTAAATTAGATAATGAAGTGATATAAGCTGTCCCATCCGCAAAACCAACGATCACCCCAACCAATAAATAGAACATGAAGAGTGAATTGGCCTGCGAGCTAAGGATCAATCCTAGTCCGAGCACAATCCCAGCAGTAGCAGTCAAACGGCGAAGCCCGAAACGATCCTGCAGCTTCCCTGCGAACAAGGTCGCGAAAGCGAGTGCAAAGCTCGTTATAGAAAAAGTAATCGAAACGGAGTTAAGCTCCCAGCCAAATTTCGTTACCAGATGCGCATTAAATAAACTCCATGTATAGATGGTCCCTAGACCCATTTGCATAATTACTGTACCTAATACGATTAGCCACCGTTTGGTGCTTTTGCTGTCCATTGTCGTAGTCATGGTCTTTTCCTTCTTTCTCTCTCGTTGTCTGCTACAAGAGCTTCTATCGCCTCTTTATTGTAGCTAAACCAGCCGATGTTGAGAGAAATCCGGCATGAGATGACGGAAATGAAGAATGAATTGCATTTATAAGCGCATAATCTGCCTGAATTCTTTTACCTTACTACGACTTACCGGCACTTCAAAATCTAAATCATGCAGGCGCAGCAAATACGTATTGTTGAACCACGGGATGATTTCCTTGATCTTGGACAGGTTAACAATATAGGAACGATGGCAGCGAAAAAAACGATCCTGCGGCAGCCGCTGAAAGAAATCGCTAATACTAAGTGCCATGCTGTATTCCTCACCTTTAGTCATCACACTTGTACTTTTTTCCTGCGCGGAGGCGTAATAAATATCGTCGGCATTCACTACGATAATCTTTTCATTTTTCCACAGATTGACCTTGTCACTGACCGGATTACGCTCCTCTTCCCCCTGTCGTCCACGGTTGGCAAACGCATTTTCCAGCTTGTGCAGCATGGCTTTAATGCGAACCTCGCTATACGGCTTAAGAATATAGTCAAAAGCTTCAATCTCAAACGCCTCAGCGGCATGCTCCTTATACGCAGTGATGAACACTATGTAGGGTTTTACCGAGAATCTACTGATATTCTGTGCCAACAGCACCCCATCGATAGAGGGAATATTAATATCCAGAAAAATCACATCTACCGTATCACTCTGCAAAAATTTAAGTGCGTCCAGCCCATCTTCAAACTGTGCCGTTATATCGATCCCGCTGTGCGTCTCTATTAAATAAGCCAGCTCCTGTCTTGCCAGCTCTTCATCCTCTACGATGATCGCTCTCATTGGTCCTCCTTTTTAACATCAAAAAAGATGTTCGTCCCTTTATCCAATCTCTGAATGGTAAGTCCAGTCCCATAGATCAGCTTTACCCGTTGGTGTACATTAAACAGCCCGATTTTATTCTCCGGCATATCGCCAGTATAGACTTTCTCTATCGTTTCCTCGCTGATGCCAGCTCCGGTATCGCGAATGCCCACCCGTACGGTATCCCCGTGGTCTTTTACAGAAATCGTTACTGTTCCTGTCCCTCTTACCTTCAGTATGCCATGTATAATCGCATTTTCTACAAGCGGCTGAATGATCAGACTCGGAATCCGAACCTGAACCTCATCAATATCATAAAGCACGTTAAGCCGGCTTCCAAAACGCGCCTTTTCGATCTCTACGTATTGCTGGACCTGCTGTAGCTCTCGTTTGATATCAATGAATTCATCGGTAAGCTCCAGATTGTATCTCATATAACCGGACAGATTCACAATCAGCTCACGCGCCTTATCCGGATTAATTCGAATCGAGGACGCAATCGCATTCAGTGCATTGAATAAAAAATGCGGGTTAATGCTGGTCTGCAGTGCCTTCAGCTCCGCTTTGTTCGCCATTTCCTTAATGCCTTCCACCCGCGACACTTCCATCAAGGTAGAGATCATTTGCGACAGACCCACGGCCATAGCTTGAAGTGAGTAGGTAATCTTGTGGGCTTTGGTGTAATAGATTTTGAGCGCTCCCGTCACCTCACCCTTTTCCTTTAAAGGAATAATGATCAGCGACTTGATCTGCGGATTCACGTAATCACTATCATCATTACGGATGGTAATTTCACCACTGGACAACGTTACTTTAGTTTCCTCACTGATAATATCGTTAGTTGTCTCATAATCCTCCTCACCCACACCAACATAGGCACGAATAAACCGAGTATCAGTAATCGCTACAGCGTCTGCACCGATATCCTCTTTGATGATCTGGCAGATGGTGTGCAGCGACTCCTGGTTAATATTGCGAAAATACGGCAAGGTCTTATTGGCAATATCAAGCGCCAGCTTGGACTGCTTAGCCGCAATCCGTTCCTTCTCACCTTCCACGCTCTGCACTAACACGACAATCAGGCCGACACTAATCTGGCTCATAATCATCGGAAAAGCGATCTTGGACACGATATCCACACCCAGCGACATCGGCTGAGCCATCGCTAGAATGAGCAGCATCGTCAGTGCCTCACAGGCCATTCCCGCCAAGATGCCTGCTATCCAGCGACGCTCACCAGAGGTGCGGCGATAGATTATCCCAGACACTATGCCCGCGGTGATACTCGTAATCAGACAAGGAAGAGAGGTTACCCCTCCGATATCAATCAGAAAACGGTGAACCCCTGAGATGATGCCTGTTATAAGTCCAACCCATGGCCCGAACAAAATCCCGCCAGATACGATGGCGATAATTCGTACATTCACAAGCGAACCTTCCACATTAATTCCGCTATAAGTGCCGAAAATGGCAAATAAGCTGAAGATCATCGTTGCAATAGCAAGCTCTTGCGGAGCGTAACTCCCTTTTTGAAAAACCTCTTTAAACCGCGGCAGACGAGTCAATACAAATAGACACATCAGCAATAACGCAGCTCTTTCCAACAATTGCAGTAATATAGTAAACGTATATTGCACGGTCACCGCCTCCAAAGGTCTCGATGTCGATTCATTATAAAGATAGTTCATGCCTCTGTCCATTCAGCCTGTCCCTTTATACCTCTATTGAAACTCTTGTTGTATGATATTAACAGATTGGAAGCATGAATATTAGGAGGTGGCAGTTTGCGCAAGATAGAACACGAGGCAGATATCATTCAGCTTGTACATAATGATCCCTGGATGATGGATATTTTAGAAAATGCCAGATCGCTACAGTTACCTGACTGGTGGGTTTGTGCGGGGTTTGTACGTTCAAAAATCTGGGATACCTTACATGGATTTGAAGAACGGACCCCTTTGCCAGATATTGATGTTATTTATTATGACGGCAGCAATCTTCATGAGGAAGTGGAAAAGCAATGGGAGGCAAAACTAAGAGATTTAAATCCCCATGTGCCATGGTCCGTTAAGAATGAAGCAAGAATGCATACCATTAACAACCTTGCACCCTATACGTCATCTGTAGATGCCATCTCCAAGTTTCCGGAAACAGCTACAGCGCTTGGGCTTTCCTTAGATGAATACGGTAAGGTTATCCTAACCGCTCCGCATGGGATTGCGGATGTTATTAATGTAGTGTTGCGGGCTACCCCTCATTTCAACAATAATCCAAGCTTACTCCCTATTTATGAAAAACGAATTGCACAAAAAAACTGGCAGGCAACGTGGAAGCAATTGCAGGTCAGCGCTACCTAAAGCTAAGTTGTGTTAGCATCGGAATAAAAAAAACAGCAAGCCTCTGCTACAGAAGGGCTTGCTGCTGTTGCTTTATTACACCGCTAAATCAATACCCACCACGCCTACTACATCTCCCTGACGATTCCGGATTGCTCTAGATAATGTAATACAAGAACGTTTCGTAATCGCAGATACGTAAGGTTTAGAGACATATTCACCTTCATTCATGGCCCCATTCCACCAATCACGCCGCTTAGCATTCAACAAGCCAGCCGCTGGCTCGGAGTAGATAAAGGTTCCATCCGTCCGATTAGACCAAATGGCTTGTACATCTGGAATTTTCTTAATGTAAGCGTTCAAAACACCTTGATGAACTTCAGTATCTGGAGCGTAAAGTTCTTCCTTGGCGGAAATCGTCTCCAAGAGACTCTGCATTTCCTGAAGCCGGGCTGCATATTGGCTCATCTCAATTTCCGCTCTGCCCGCAATGCTAGTAACCGATTGCTGCAAGGATTGCGACTCCGCTAACAGATTGGCGCTGACTTCGTTCAGCTGCCCAATTTGATCCCGCTGCCGTGTCACCTGCTCCAGCGTAAGGTCTACATTGGCAATCGTCTCATTCACGATCGCCACCGCACCGCTCAGCTCCGTTGTCACTTCTACAATCAGCTTGCCCTGCTTCGCGGCAGCATCGATTGTTTCCGTCACGGCGCTGCCTACTTCATCTACTCTCGACGCGATATCATCGAGTCGAAGCTTCACCGTGCCGACCTCGTTCACCCCACGCTCCACTGAGACTTGCTCTTTCGTAACGGATTCCAGCACCTGCTGTACTCCATTATTAATGTCAAGCAAGATGCCTGAGGAGCGTTCTACCGAGCTCTTGCTTTGATCAGCCAGCTGCCGAATCCGGCTGGCCACTACTGCAAATCCGCGGCCCTGTTCACCGGCCCGGGCCGCTTCAATAGAAGCATTCAGCGCGAGCAATGAGGTCTCATTCACAATGGAGTTAATCAATGTATTGATCTCCTCTACCATCGCAATATGATTACTCAGGGTAGTAAACTTAGCTAACATGTCCCCACTCTGTGTTTGCAGATCCTTCATCACCCCATCTGCAATGCTCAGGGAATCTACCATTGCTGTCATTCCTTGCCGGGCATATTGCATATTCGAGCCTAGTTTTTCCGTCAATTCTTCGATATGTGCTGTAACTGAAGCTACACCGCCCATCGTCTGATAGGCCCCTTCAATATTGGCTTTAGCTTCGTTGCTGCGAATCCTTAAATCCGTTTCATACGCGTGTGAATAATCCGCTGTCTGCTGCAGCTGCTCTGTATGGCGGCTGATTTCTTCAAGTGCACCATGCAGCCGATCCGAGGTAACTACAATCTCATTGCCAAGAAGCTCCACTTTGTTCTGTGACTCCTTCAGCAGCGCTTCTTTGCGATAACCGTAGCGGGATGTATTCAGCGAGAACCATCCTAGAGAACCCATAAACAGAATAATCACCAGCTTATGAATCCAGAGCATGTCAATCAATAAGCTGTACACACTGACAAGAAGCAACAGGACGACTACAAAAATCTGGTTTGGACGGATCTGCATCTTCAATTCCACTCCACTCGATTGATGTTATGTATTCTAACATTATATCAGCAGAGTTAATTAAAGGAAATACTTTCTATAGTATTCCTTTTCGTTCAATCATTCCCCGGGCCAGGCAATCTCCCCTTATAAAGATGCTTGTTGAACTCCCGCTTCCAAGAAAGCCATCAAGAGGAAACCTGAGCTTATTGTCGAATATATAAGCATATTGCCACTGGAAAAGAGGATCACATTATGCGCGCCACACCTCAAACTCCTCGTCAGACCTATTGGAATCGTGTGCTTCTCAATTCATTCTGGATCATCCTGATTGTGTATTTAAGTATTCAGTTCATTGTTTCTCTATCCTTATGGAGCCAGCGTCCGGAAACCCCAACCAGGAACGATTATATTGAGCACTCGTTGATTTCTGATTCCATCATAGTGAGTTTGATCATTATTCTAGAAGTAATCTATAGATGGAGGCCTCTGTGGGCCCAACTCGCCATTACGGTTGCAAGCCATCTATTTGCGGTTTTGATTATCGTCAATCTCAGCGATGAGTTGCATGTTAAATCATTAATTATGCTGTTCCCGCTACTAGTCTCGATGATCTATCTGAAGAGCAGTTATATGATAGCCACTTCTGCTATTTCTCTACTGTACACGATCATTTTATTCATCAGGACACCCATTCACGAGTACTTACCGATCACCCAAACTATCATTATCGCTCTTATTTTTGCAGGCACTGCTTTGGCAGGTTTTGCAGTAATCGTTCGTGGACGTGATTTGATGCAATCCCTGCAGAACTCCGTTAAGTCAGAACAGGAATTACGCATTCAGAATATAATTATGGATCGTCTATCTAAGATAGACCCCCTGACTGATCTGTATAATCACAAGACTTTTCACGAATATTTAGGTTGGCTAATTGAGCATCAGCAGAGTAATCCATTCTCCATGCAGCTTGCCGTTATGGATATCGATAATTTCAAAAAAGTAAATGATTGCTATGGACACTCCGTTGGAGATATCGTATTACAAAAAGTCGCAGCGATTCTGCTCGAGTATATCGGTCCTGATGATTTCGCCGCGCGGTACGGTGGCGAGGAATTCATTGTCATTTTGACTACCAAAACCTTTGAGCGATCCTATGAAATCATGCAACAAATTCTAGCCAAAGTAGCCGATACCCCTTTTGCCGAAATGGAAGGTAAAAGCATAACCGTCAGTATCGGGATGCATGATTACACAGGCGCAGACTCCAAAAATTCCACTTTTCAGCAGGCTGATGATGCACTTTACGAAGCTAAAAACACCGGGAAGAATAAAATTGTCATCAGCTAGTGACAAGCTCCACAGACACTGTTTATCTGTCGGAGCTTGTTTTTTTGCAAAGACTTAATCTCAGAAGCATTACACACCAAAAACCCCCACCTTGTAGATGAGGGCTGTGTATCAACTGCTATATTCCGTAACGCTTCTGCGGTTCCAAAAGCTCCACCACTTCCTGCTTCGGAACAGGTCTGCTAACCAGATACCCCTGTACCTTATCGCAGCCCGATTTTCTGAGGAAATCCATCTGGCTGATCTCTTCCACTCCCTCCGCAACGACCTCCAGCCCCATATTGTGTCCCAGCTGTATAATGGTCTGCACAAAAGACTGGCTGTAAGCTTTTTCCGAAAGCGAATCGATAAAGGTTTTATCCATTTTAAGCGTAGAAATCGGCAATTGCTGCAAATAACTAAGAGATGAGTACCCCGTTCCGAAATCATCCAGCGCAATACGAATGCCTTGGGATTTGAGGAATTGAAGCTTATTCACGATACTCTCAAACGATTCCATAAAAATAGACTCGGTGATTTCCAGTTCAAGACAACTAGGCTTTAGCCCGCTTTCAGCCAGACTTTCCTGCACCATCTCGACGAAATCATCCTGCAATAGTTGAATAATGGAAATATTAACTGATATCTTGTAAGGAATGCCCATACGATCTTGAATGCCCTTCATAAAGATGCACGATTCCCTAAGCACCCATTCTCCAATATAAATAATCAGCCTGGAATCCTCGGCGATTTTGATAAAGGAAAGTGGAGATACAAAGCCCAGCGTTGGACTATTCCAGCGAATTAAAGCCTCAAAACCAGAGATTAATCCAGACTGGATATCCACCTGCGGTTGATAATATAGCTCAAACTCATTATTATTCATGGCACTGCGCAAATGCTTCTCTATATTCATCCGTTCATTAAACGCAGTATGCATGGATTTGTCATATACCACATAAGTCCCCTTGCCATCCTCTTTCGCCCGGTACATAGCGACATCCGCATTTTTTAAGATTTGCTCGGTGGTCTCCCCATCTTCCGGATAAAAGGAAATTCCGATGCTTACGGAAACGTACAAATAACTCTCTCCGATTAAAAAGGACTGCCTGAATGCTCTCATGATACGCTCCGCCAGGTCTAACACATCCTCGTGGTTTTCTATATCCTTAATAAAAATCACGAATTCATCCCCACCGAGCCGAGAGAGCATATCCCCTTCACGCACCAACGACTGCAGCCTTTTGCTAGCCTTCTGAATGAGAACATCACCGGATTTATGCCCTAAGGTATCATTGATGTATTTAAAATTATCGGTATCTACGAACAACAGCGCCGCCTTGCCTCCTGAACATTGCAGATATTTCTCCATAGATTCCAGTAGACATACACGGTTGGGTAAATTACTAAGCTCATCCACATAAGCTAAACGATGCATGTGTTTTTGATTCTCCACCAGCATATCGTATTGCTCTACAAGCTCCTGCTGTGTGGCTGTTAGCTGTTCATAGGTTGCCTCAAGCTCCTGATAACTGTTGCTCAGCTTTAGCTCTACCTGCTTCCGCTTACTAATATCAATCAGTGAACCGATAAATAACACAACTTCATCCTTTGGATCAACGATAGCTTTACCACTTACCTCAAACCAGACGAATTGATTATCTTTGGTCCGCATGCGGTATTCCGTCTCGTAGATAGGTGTTAAACCTGCCAGATGATCATGTCTTGCCTTTTGGGATGATGGCTGGTCATCGGGATGAATAATACTAAGCACCCCATTTTCGAATGAATTGATTTCATCCTCCGTATAGCCCATAAGCTTGTACCAGCGATCCGATAGATTATACAGTCCAGTCTCCCAGTCAAGCTCCCACATGTATGCACCAGAACCCTCTGTCGCGAGACTGAACCGTCGTTCACCTACTTGCAGCTTAGCAAATTGCTCCTGTAGCTCGACCTCTGTCGCTGACAGCTCTTCGTAAGTAGCTTCCAGTTCCTCATAACTTTGCTGAAGCCTTAGCTCATTTTGTTTGCGCTCATCGATATCCACTCCTACAAGCACAAAAATATCAGCTGCCTGCTTATCCAATCCTTTTAACAAGGTGGTCCGAAATGAAAAATACCGCGCCGCTGGCGAATTGTCCGGAAGTTTATGCTCGATATTATCAACATAGTCAAGCTGTACGGCCCTTTCCAGCAGATTCCGAATAGCCGCCGTACTGCCTGTCAGACCCTCCATATCCGCAATGTTTTTGCCCACTACTTCATTCTCGCATAGGCCCGTCATTCGCTCAGCGTAATTGTTAAACCGAACTACCTTTTTATCCGCCTGCACAGCCCAAACCACCATACCGCTATGCTCTATTACATCCTCAAAAAATTGCTGTTCCGAATAAACCGCACGCCGTAAGTGATTAATATACATTTTTAGCAAAACCGCACTAATGATTAGAAGACCAAGCAGAATAATGGCTCCCACAATAAATCTATTGCGCATCATAACTTTATAATAATCTGAATGAACGAAGAAATAGTGCTGATACAGCTCTTCAAAAGCACCGGAACGATGCAGGCGATCCAATCTCTCGTTAACATAAGTTACTAGCTCCGGAGCGGATTTACTTATTGCAAAAGCAACATCCCTAGGGTAGAGATTGCTCATTTTTTTGATAATACTCCCCTTCAATTTCTGTTCAGCAATCAGATAATCGATCACTTCCTGATTCTCAAATAGAAGGTCGATTTCCCCTTTTTCAAGAGCCTTTAAAGCTTCAGGAGTCGTTGCATACTCTATGTAATTTGTAATCCCCACCTTGCTGTTCAGCACGGTTGCAGAATACTGTCCATTCCCTAACCCAATCTTATAACTTCCCAACGTCTTTAAATCGATCTCATCCTCAAGCTCTCGCCTTGCATAGATGGAAATATAGTTTTTAATAACTGGATCTGAAAATAACACCTCTTGGTTACGCGACTCCGTAATTGCCATAAGACCTGCTATCTCAATATCTCCTTGAATCAGCCGACTGTAAACTTCATCCCATTGCCCAGTACTGTAGTGAATAAGATAATCCTGCTTCTCAAAAATCATCGTGCTCAAATTAATATCAAACCCGGTCAAATACCCATTTTCTACATATTTATACGGTGGATATTCCAGTTCTACTTGGTACCTTATATCCTCTCTTTCGGCGTGAGCGGCTGTAGGAGGTACGAGCAAAAGCAGAAAAATAATCAGAAGCAACATTGTGCACCGCTTCATTGCCCAATTCCCCTTTTTGCAAAAATTTAGAATTTAAAGCATTATTCTAAAAAGTATTCGACAAAATATGGTAAGATTCCTGCTAATTCTTTCCTAAAACCACACATTATACGCAAATCCCCATCTTTCGATGGACTCTTTTATTTGTAAATGATAAAAGTTACGAAGTCTTGATTTTTATATTGCTTTTTACATAGAAAATGTGGATAATAGCAATAACGACAAACGATGATAATGATTATCATTATTATAAGCGTTAATAATTTCAATTTACTATATTTAAGTTAAAAGGAGACTGATCACCCATGAACGTTACCTCTACCCGAACAACATTACAGGTTGACGATTATCTGGATCTGCTCAATCTTGCCGTTAAAGTTGGAGATTTGAAATGGCAAAAAGAAATTAAATCCAGACTGCAATACATTCTCTGTCTGCCGACAAGATAATGCTTCTGAATATACGCCGTGTTCCCTTATTGGGAGCATGGCTTTTTTTGTTGGTATGCCGACATAGCTATATAATAATAGGAGTATCTCCAGGTCACCTGATGGTTAATGATATAGTATAATTATCAGCATAATATATAGAATAAAAAGCCCTTCAGATCGGAGCGTGTCAGCTTGAAAAAGTATATAGCTTTATTCTTAATGCTCAGCCTGTTATGGATACCCGGTGCATATGCCGCTGGAATTCCTGCACAGCAGGGATTCGTTACCGATAACGCTGAAATGTTCAGTTCCGCAGAAGCCGCGTCTATTTCTGCTACCGCTACTGGAGAACTCCTGACCATCCACGTACTCACTGTAGATTCCACAGACGGTACTCCAGCTGATAAGTATGCAGACAAGGTTTACGACTCGTGGAAACTGTCCACGCGGGATCTTCTACTGCTGATCTCCGCTGGTGACCAGTCCATTGAGCTAAATTTCTTAAATCCAGACTTTCAAAGCTCGTTAAATACTTGGTCTAAGAATCAGGGAGGGTCCTCGGGAAGTTCAGCCATCCAAAAACTGCTCGACACTTATTTCATTCCTTATGCCAAAAAAGGGGACTTCGCTGGCGGGACAAAGACTTTGATTAATGCCATCCATTCTATTGGAGATCGTGCCGGCAATACTGGAGGAACCGCAGGAAGCGGGAGCGCAGTCGGCGCCGGGAATGGTGTAAACCGCTCCAGCAGCTCCATGTTTATGATTGCAGCGATTCTTATCGGAGCCCTTCTAATCCTCCTTGTACTCTTTGTAGTGGTTACGGGCCTGCGTCGTCGCAAGCAGCTTAGCGAGCAACAGAAACAGTTATCTAATTTAATGGTCCAGGCAAATCGGGCACTGGAATCGCTAAATCCTTTTCAAGGGATCGTTCAAGGCAA
The DNA here is from genome assembly GCF_037965665.1 of Paenibacillus sp. FSL L8-0333. Classification (NCBI taxonomy): domain Bacteria; kingdom Bacillati; phylum Bacillota; class Bacilli; order Caryophanales; family Paenibacillaceae; genus Paenibacillus; species Paenibacillus sp. FSL L8-0333. The sequence continues at coordinate 388,222 of NZ_CP150186.1, read as the reverse complement.
GACGGGAGAGCTAGTCGAGGGTATTTCTAAGCGGCTGTCTGCCAAGCTCGTTGAAATCTCTGCACTACAAAGCGAAGGTCAAGGCGTTCAGCCGGCATTTTATCGCTTGGCTGCCCTCAAGACAGCTGTGAAACAATTACAGCTGACCGAAGCTTCCTTCCGCGCAGCGCTTGAAGAGGAAGAGAAACACATTGCTGTCATCAGCGAAGCTGACCGCAATGTCAAACAGCGTATTACAGAGCTGAAAGAGGATACGCCGGAGCTTGAAGAGCAACTGCAAGGTGCAGTTAAAGAAACCGGATATGAACTTCAAGAAATTGTAGAAGAACTTAAGGAGCTTGCGGAGGAGACAGCTAAGGCAGACCAATTAGAGCTTTTTGATCCCATTGCTGCACAAGAGGTTACCGAGGATGCACAGGAACGTCAGGAAAAGATCGAACAGGATCTGAAGGATGTTGATCTCTATGATGATAAGCTAAACAAATTCCCTACGGTATTAGCTGCGGCACGTGCCAAAATCACCGGGATCATTGAACAGAATTCACTGCACAATATGAAGGTTAAGCCATATGATCACCTGGAGCAGGCCCGCGCAGAATCGTTGACTCTTGAAGCGCCACTGCGTATAGGAGATATGGATGAGGTGCGCAGAATCGGCGCCAGTCTAGACCTTCTTCTGGATGAGGCTATTGCTATGACAGAGCAACAAGCACTGCTGCGGCAGAATAACCGTAGAGATCTAGAGACATTCCGCACCACATGGAGCCATTTGAAACAGCGGCGAGACGAGCTGCAGGCACGAATTACAGAAGCACGTGTACATTTCGAAGAACAGCATGTAGCTACTATAGAGAATATTCTGACGGAGTGGAGCACACGTCTTCGGGAAGGCGCAGGTGAAGTGGCGCAAATTGAGAACTGGACCAGTGATGAACGGGGCGAATATGACAAGGCCCACGATGCGCTGGAGCGCTTGCTGTCATTGCAGGATGAAGCTGGCCGGCAATATGACGGTGTCTCTGAAAGTCTAAATGTATTAAATGAAAGACTTGATAAAGTACAACGTCTCTTCTCCGAAGGACAAAGTCGGGTAGAGACGACCCAGCGAATGCTGCACAGCAGAGGCTTGTCTTCCAGAATCCGCTTTGAGTTGTCCTTATTGCCGGAATATAGCCAGTTGGAGCAACGGCTGTCATCCCGGCCTTACAACCTAGAGGAACTGGAATCGATTGGCCGCGCTTATGACGCTCAGATCACTTCCTTTGTGAATGAAGCGAACCGAATCATTCGCCAAAAGGAAGAGGAAGAACGGCTGGCCCAGCTAGCCATGATGAGAGAGCAACAGCGGCGTGCACAAGCCCGTAAACGAATGTCCTCTGGTCCTCCTTCTTCAGGTGGATTCGGTGGGGGACGTTCCTCCGGCGGCTCTTCCTGGGGCGGAGGCGGCAGTGGCGGCAAATCCTCCGGCGGTTCTTCTTGGGGCGGTGGCGGCGGCAAATCCGGTGGAAATTCATCGGGTGGCTCAAAGTGGTGATTCCTCACCATTAGATGCAAATGGATATACAAAAAGACTCTTTCGCCTACACCGGGCGGAAGAGTCTTTTTAATTATGAATTATTGCTGTTTCATTTGTGGTATGAATGTGCCATTGGAAGATAAATTGTAACGGCTGTGCCCACTCCCTTTTCACTAGCTATTGCCACATATCCTCTGTGGGCAGTCACGATTTTTTTGACAATCATGAAGCCAAGTCCATTCCCATCGCCTCTGGTCGTGTGAAAGGGCTCCCCTAATTTCTCCAGAACTTCCTTGTTCATACCCTCTCCATTATCGGTAAAGGTAATCACCTGGAATTCATCCTTCACATCAAGAGTTACTGTAATGCTCCCGCCAAAAGGCAAAGCTTCCATTGAATTTCTTAGGATATTCAGGAAAATCTGCTTAATCTGATTGCGGTCACATTCGATCTCAGCATCATAATGGATCTTTGTATTCAACGCTATATTATTCATCTCCACCTGAATCGCGAAGATATTCAATACTTCCAGAAGGATCGTACTACATTGTTCAGTCATATAATGCGCAGCCTGCGGCTTACCCAGAATAAGAAACTCGCTCACAATGAGATTCATTCTTTCCACTTCTGACATAATGAGATCATAATGCAGCAGACGTGAATCTTTATTAGCCAGTTGAAGCATCCCTTTCACCGTAGTCAGGGGATTGCGGATCTCATGTGCAATGCTCATGGCCAGTTGTCCTGCGACCACTAGCTTTTCTGTATTGCGCAGCACTTCTTCCGTTCTTTTCATCTCCGTGATGTTGCGCAAACTTCCAATCACACGCGCTAAGTAACCATTCGCATCGTAAACGGGTAGTACATCTAACATATAATGCTCGAACAACCCGTTTTTCTCCTGAATCACTTCTAACCCGGCACATGCGACATGATGTATGATGACATGTTGAAAGTATGCGCCCACATTCCTAATTTCAAAGACACTAGTTCCAACAACAGACTCTTGATGCTCACCACCCAAATGAAGCATGGCTAAACCGTTCTCATTTATATTCACGACTGTTCCGAATTGATCTGTTATGATTACCCCTAAGTAATTGGTCTCTAGCAAAATCCGATTTAATAATTGCAGCTGAGAATTTCCTCTCCGCAACAAAATCTCACGTTCAATCGAGTCAGCCATCGTACAGAGCAGAGGCAGCAAATGGGGATGGGCTACATCTATATCTGCCATAAATGAAATTGTACCTAAGATTTCCTGCCCATTTTCTTTATAAAATGGAGCCGTACAGCATACTAAATGATGCAAAATATGATGGAAATGGTCTCGTCCTGTCAGCTGGAATGGCCTCTGATATTCAAGGGCTAAAGCGATTGAATTGGTACCCACCTCTTTGTTCATCTGCACGCCTTCTTTGATGCCTACCTGTCCTACGAGATCAATAATCGTCGCATCTCCCTGGAACGCCAATAGATAACCTGCATCATCCGAAATCGTAATTAGGATCGGGTTCCCCTTTACTGAGGACAGAAATTTTTTGACAAAAAATTCGATAACCTCAATCACTTCACTATATACGCTAAGCTGCGCTCCCAATTCATCAGCAGAATATCCCTTTGCAAAGACAGGCGGTTGCTCAGAATCAATTCCTTGGTCTATACAATGCTGATTGGAAGCCTTAATAATGGTCTCATCCGTCAGTATCCCTGTTGTCTCATCCAAAGCCCTTACCCCATTCTGTATGAATCTTCAATTTTGCATTGCATAATTATGTATTCTACCTCTCTCCCTCTAATCCTTTTCAATCCTTAAAAATCAAATAATCCCAATGTTAAAAAATAACTTTCTGCACAAAAAAACTCCACCCCTGTAAAAGAGCGAAGTTTTGGAGGATTATTATTTTCTGTTTTTCTGTTAATGCTTAGTGTCATCCAAAAAAGGTTTATTCACATAATAATACATTACCCCCATCAGTACGCCACCGCCAATTAAATTACCGATCGTAACGGGGACAAGGTTATGGAACACTCCATACCACGATACCGTTCCGGGATGATCAAGTACAAGCGCAATCGCAAAGGTACACATATTGGCAATACTATGCTCATAGCCGGAGATGAAAAAACAGAATACGAATAAGACCATTGCGAACATTTTGGCCCCATCGCCTTTCATATTCATGGGTATAAAAAAAGCCATACAAACGAGCCAGTTACAAAGAATGGCCCGAAAGAAAAGCTGACCTGCCGGGGCTTCCATCTTATGCTCCACTACATATAACAAAAATCCGTTTACATCTGAGCTATAGAACAGTCCTGTCAAAAAAATCAGCAAGGCAAAAACGGCAGCTCCAAGAATATTACCGATATAACTCATGATCCACATGCGGACAACCTCAGACCATTTCATTTTCCGTCTTAGTGCCGTGTATGTGTAATAAAAAGTATCTCCGGTGAATAAATCCCCACCACCAAAAGAAATTAGAATAATAGCCGCTCCGAAAGTTATCGCAGCCATTGGATATGCAAAGGGGGATTGCTCCATAAAGAAATAGTTGCCTGTCTTAAAGGCTACAATTACACCGAATCCGATAAACATACTGGCCAGCATGGCTCTGGCAATATAGCGCATTACGCTTTGCCGGAATATCTTCTGTTTCTTAAGTGCTAAATGTTCAACCTGAAGCAGCGCCTCGTTCTCCATGTGACCTCCTTAGGGATTTTGGTATTTCCAGCTGATTATGGGCTAATCGTACAGCCTTGCGTTATTATACCCAATAACCCGCTGGAAATTACTTGAACCAATTCACGCCAAAAAATCCCTGAATACTTACGGGGAAGCGAAGCTACCTCTTGCTAATTGTCTTCATTCATTTTAGCAATGGCTTCTGCTTTTTCACTGCTGGCGACGATGATAAGCACGAGTATCAAACAGCCTAAAACCATAGCCTATCCCCACTTCCTCCACATGTAGTCTTGTGACAACTTATGTATGTGGATAGGGCTTTATGTTTGGCTACAGCAAACTTCATTTGATTAGACCAAAAAAAGCAGAGCAGCGAGCCCCCAGAAACGAAGGCTCACTGCTCTGCTATATTTTTACGGTCTTTTTTTAACTAATTAGTTCAAGAAACTGCTCAGTTGGCTCTCTGCTACACCTTGTTTCAGCGCCTCAGGCTTGTCCGCTTCATTGAGACCTAGACGATTGCCCAATTGGGTATTGATCGTCGTCATTTTGGATGTATAATCCTGGCAGCTCTCGATAATACGACGGTTTGACTGTTCCGAAGTGTCTAATGCGCTAAGCAGATCGCCGATCGCTTGATTCACGGCTTCCATAGACATGGAAGGTTTGGATAGAAGCTCGGTCGTTTTTTCTGTAGTCGTACGCAGCAAGCGTGCATTTTCTTTAAACTGATCTTCAATCGTCTTATTTGTTGCTTCTACAGCATTGATAACATTCTCCTGATCGGCCAGCGACATCGCAATCATTGCCGACACTGTGATCAGATTAGAGGTCTTATCAATCGCATTATTCACGGAATCGATCAGTTTATCATTATTGTCATTGATGATATCTGTAGCAGCGATCGCTTGATTGTACAATAGAATCATCTCTGTCATGGACTGAATACGAACCATCACTTTACGTAGACCACGCTCCAGATAAGCTTTACGGAACTCATTCTCAGGCTTCGCAATCTCCACCTCGAACAGCTCTTTTAGCTTATTGCCGAAGGCAATTTTGGTCTGCAGGTTATAGATCTCCTCCATAGAGGTACGTTTCAGCTGGCGCATATTTACAATACTCTCTTCGAGGGTATCCCTGCCGTCGCGTAGACCGGTAACAATCGCATCAATATTCGTGCGGACAGACTGATATTTGTACACATAGTTCTTCATCGGACTCTTCCGCAGCATTTTGCCGAAAAAGCTAACATTCTTACTCTGTTGCAGATTTTCACACTCATTCCGCAGCTTCATAATCATGTTAGGCACTTCAACACGCTTACCGGACATCAGGTCATTTACCGGACGATCCAGAAGTTTGAGGGTTTGGCCTGCTTTCTCCTGCGTCTTCACCCCAAGCTTCCCGATATCATCCATTAAAGAATCCAACGTGACTGTATCTGTTTGGGATACCTTCTCGATCAATTGTGCCGCTTCTTCGACTACCTTTTGTTCATCTTCTTTTTTTAATTGGATCAACTGCGTGGACATGGGTTTCCCTCCTATAATTCGGAACTGCTATACCGCTGATGAATCAGTTCCGCCTTCGTCTGAAGTTCCATCAGGTCTTTATGTTCGATCGTCGAAGCAATATCCGATATTTTGGAATCAACATCTCTTAGACCGTTCAGCAGCGTTCTCCGATTCTTCGTCTTTGCTTCACCACTTAGGCGCAAAAATGGGTTAATCACACCATTCAAATCCTTCAGAATCAATCTGCGGACCGTGTGATTAATATCGCCATTATTGAGCTCCTGCAGCAGCGGAATTACACGTTGAAGTCTCGCAAAAAGCGCCAGTGATTTCTCGACAATTTCATTGTCCAGTGTATCCTTCTGCCCTTCGGAGATAATCATATCTTCCAGAATGCTAAGATACTCAACTACCGGAGCAAATTCCGGTCCAATCTTCGTCGGTTCGGCCTCAGTTCTACCACTATTGCCCGGATTAAATGGTGCAGCATTATTTGCCGCACTATTTAATTGCGGAGCATTTGCAGAGGGAGCTGGAGCAATAGGTACCGTCTCTGGACCTGCTGGCAGCACCTCAGCCGGAAGGTTGGTTCTCGGACTTCTCGTTGCAAGAACCCCTACAGCAGCACCTGCTACAGGCAACAGCAAGGAGAGTAACTCAGGCAGAAAAGAGCTCGTTAATACAGCGACAACATAGCCAATACCGGCATACAGCAATATTTTCGATTTAAATTTAATTTTTCTCACCTCTTGTGAGCGAGATTGCGAACGCTCAATTCACGGGATCCGAAATTACGGATTCGCCGTTTATTTTCATAATTAGCGGCTGCTCTACATGGCTGGCAAGCACATTATCGCCGAACTCCGCAGGCTGTACCTCTCCGCCGAGTGCACTTTTGACAGCCAGGTATGGAAAGTTAATTCCAGACAGACAAGAAATATGAAGACCTCCAGACATCCGGGGGTTAATCTCCAGCAGTTTAGGAATTCCACCACTATACTTCATTTGAATATTGAAATTGAAAGGTATTTTATATACCTCTGCTACCCGAGAAGCGATCTCCTCCAGCTCCGGAATATGCTCCATCAGCCGCAGACGGCCGCCAGCTTTACGACGGGGCACAGCCGCTAACAGTCTGCCGTTCTCATCTGACAAGCAATCTATACTGTATTCATAACCTTCCAGCAATTCCATCACCATAAGTTCAGGGAATGTAGCTTCACTTCCCAGAATACGATAAGCCTCTTCGAAGGATATCAGCGGTGTTACATGACCAAACAGCTCCTGCAGAGGACTACGTGTGTTATCAATGATACGGAAGCCGAGGCCCCCCTCTGTCTCCGTAGGTTTAAAGCATACGCGATGCCCTTTGGCTACAAGATCATGATAAGCCTCTTTGAACTGCTCTGCTGTACTGACCACATGATAATCAGGAATTGTCATAATCCCGGTTTCCTTAACACTTTCGTAGAACTTACCCTTATCCATGATGGTCTCCAACAAGTCCAAATCTCTACAGACCAGAACCTTGGTACCAATCGCATCAAACATAGCAGCATGCAAAGCTATATCCAGCATATGTAACCGTGGAATAAAGATATCGATCTCATTGCGGCGACAGAAATCCACACAAAATTGAACATATTCTATTCCAGTCAGTGCCGGTTCAGTCCCAGCAACATCAGCCCCTTGAAGTGACATATGGTGAATATCTGGGTGCGTGGCGAAGATTTGTACAGGAACGCCATCCTCATTATTGCGGATGAGATTCATATAATGGTAAGCGACGGAAAACCAGCGATTGAAATAAATGTTTACCTTTTTCATAGTGGCCCAACTCCCAATACGGTTAAGTTATTATAGATCATGTTTACATACTGTAGAATTTCATCACCAGCAAAAACACCCGCTTGCTTCGTAAAGGGATACCTTGATTTTACAAGACCACTCTGCTGCTCTGCAAATATTTCTCCATGACAAGGAGCAATCGCATAGTCCGCACTTTCTAGTAAACTCTTATCCAACAAGGAATCTCCCGATGCTACCATCGGTTCTGACCGAACCGTCCGGCGTACATAAACAATCGCATCACTTTTATTTACAGCGGCAGGAACGACATATAGCTTGCGCCCTTGTAAGGATACCCGCCAGCCCAAATCGTATAATCGCTCTGCCAGATTCGTAATCTCATCCATAGGTAATAAATCACGCACTACCACAAAGGTATAGAATAAATCATCACAATACCGCTCACTAATGATCCATTCCTCGTGCACTACAGACCTAACGTGCATTCTAACTTCTTCTGCCGCAGCCGATTCATTTTGAACAAGCCTGCCCACAGAAGCTCTCCAGCTCTTATCCACTTCGCCACCAATCAGAATATTCCCGCCATTACTAGTAATCGCGTAGTCTGGAATAATCGTGTCTTGAAACAGATTAATACGCTTATACTGCGCGATTGTACGTGTTGTAACGGGCATAAAGATAATACGGGAAGTAAGCTCCATCAGATCAGCCAATGCTTTTTGGGAAATGTATGAAACCGTCTTGCCATCCACAACCTCCGCAGGAACCAGGCCCGGAGTATTCTCCGGGACACCGATTGCATTTAGGGAATAGATTAACGTTCGGTCCAAATCACTGGCATAGATCATTCCGTCTCACCTCTCAGCGGTTTAATAATCCCGCAACAGGAATAGGTGAGTCCAGGGAATACTTCTACTGGAACCCCCCTATCCTCTGCTAAGAGAATAATATGACGGAGATTTGGATTATCCATAGTATCGACAAGAATCTTCCACGGTACTCTGCGCAGCAGCACTCGGGTTGTTTCTCCGACTCCGGGCTTGACCAAATTGATGTTATCTATGCCGAACACTTCTTGAATACTCTGAATATCACGCAGCCCCTGCCATGTAATTTCTGGCGGGGATTGCTGCATCTGTTCAGCAATCCCTTGTGCTTCTTCCGCAACGGAGGAGAAATACGGGCAGATCGCCGCAATGAATACATTAGATACATCCGTATCGAGCCATTCCTTGTAGAATTTAGCCCCATGGAATTCTTCCGGACCGATTAAATCATCGCGCAACACTGTCCGGCTCATCAGCCCTGACACCGTAGAATTGAGGCATGCACTAGGAATAAGATAATCCTCTCTAGTACCGAACGTGCCTGAACAATTCCCGGGATCAGCCAATACGGCCAGGTCATCATTTAGCCGAATGCCATATTTCTCATACAGGCTGTTGCACGCTTCAATCAATACCTGGCGAATAGCTCCTTTCCCCGTCCATCCATCGACAAACTGCAAATCAGCGTCAAGCCCGTGCTTTTGCAGAATATAGAGGATTGCGTTCTCATCAATCCCCTTGCCCCGAATGATAGAGATACTATAATGCGGCAAATCAGCATCATATCGCTCTTGGATATAACGCTTAATCAGTACACCAATTGGTGTTCCCGCTCTTGCCAAAGAGACTAACACCGTATCAAGTCCCCGTTGAGCGACAATCATCTCAGAGACTACCGCTACTGCTAGAGCGACCTTCTCCGCAGATTGCTCCAGCGTCTCGTGAAATAACTCAATATACTGCTCAGTAGGCTGATATTCCACGGGCAGCATCTCAGAGTAATGTACACCTGATTGAATGGCGGCCTCTCTTTCGTCAGTCGCCCGCTCCAGTGAAACATCACTCAGATCCTTAAGCAAAAATATAACATCTGATGGAGAATAGCTGCCTAGCGGAACCGGTTCGGCTATACTTCTGTTTAGAATTTCTTCAGTTACTGTTCCCTTCATTGGTAGGGCCTCCACTTCTTCTTTCCGAGGTCAGTACAATAAGATGCACTTTATGGCGGGCCAGTTTCTTCAGTATATCAAGCATAGGTTTCATACGTTCATGCGGTACATCACGCTCAATCAGCACAAATATATCATCGTATTGATCAGGAGCTACATTATAGATAAAGTTTGTGATCTCCGGGTCGCCGGCTGAAGGATAGGCAGCAGCACTATGCACCCCATAATCCGGTCGACGCTCAGGGTGGATTGGACTTCTAGTGGAAGACTGATAAGCAATCCCTTCCCCCATTTCCGCCGCCACTCTCATCGGAAGATACATAAATTCCCCTACGCCCATTACCAAGGCTTTCGGTCCTCTACGCAATTGCCGCAGCTGTTCAGCTATTCGCTTCACACCCTGATCAAGCCCCGGATTATCCTGCGACACAATTCCGAAACGTCCACTATATTTCATATACGGCGCTGTGTTAATCTCACCATATGAATCGATAGAGGATACCTCCAGTCGTTCCATTCCATCTGGAGCATAAGTGGTTACAACCTCACACTCTAAAGCAGCCTCTCTATCCAGCTGCTCTGTATCCTTATTAAATACTGGTGAACCTATCACTTCAATATTCCCTTGCAGCAGACATAACGACTTAATGCGAATCCCCAGCTCCTGCTCAAGATCACTATAGTGTTGAAGATTGCTGCCGCTTCTCCAGTCCAAAAGGGAGACTACCACATATTCCTCCCGCGGGAACTTTGACTGAATATCCCGAATCGTATTGATCGCGGTTTTCCCAGTCGTAATCTCGTCATCTACCAATATAATAGGCTCTGTCCCAGATAATAGTTCGGTATCCAAGGCATAACATAGATGATCAACCGCATGAGAATGTTCTTCTACAAAACTTACAACAGACTCCAAATCAGGAATATGCTCACGCGTAGTATGAATATATGATGCCTGCTCAGCAAAGATGTTGTACACACTGTGACCCAGTGCAGTTGCCGTTTCTGCGAATCCAATAAAAACCACAGGCTTGGGCAAAACCAGCTGGGCCGCTAGCAAATGTTGATAGGCTTCCTTAGCAAATTCAGGATGAATCAGCCCATGAACCGCCATATCCAATAACTCTGTCATACGATCACTGTCCACGGAATCACCGTTCATCTCCTGATATAACAGCAGCGCCAACGCTGCTCCGCTTAGAAGTGAAGTATACGGATCGACGGGGATATGCTTGCCAAGCACCTTACTGACAAACAGAAAAGTCCGCTTTTTATTAATTCGCGCCGCCATAGAGAATAAAGAATCCAGAGGCATATGAAAGGGGTTAAAGGTTTCGGTTACATTCACTTGCAGGTTCTCGACTATGTTATACGTGCGTAAATTCGTTTTCGGGTAATAATCCGACAAAATGCTGTTGTTCATGTAACACCCCGTATATTTGAGATCGTAGTAAAGTTCGTCTTGCCCAATTGAGATGGGGCTTAATTTCATTCATTTTATTAAAATATTGACTCTTAAACACGCCCAAACTGCCATCATTACTTTCTACAATGCTTAAAGCATCAACGTATTCCTCATGCATAACCGTATACATCGCCTGAACAGGTCTGAGGTGAGAAGGATGGATAATCGTCTTGCCTACAATTCCATTCTCTTTATCTAAAATAACCTCACGAATTAGCCCGTCTACACTGCTCGAAATATAGCTATTCCGCATATCACGGCCGTTTTTGCCGTAAGTATCCTCAAATGGCGTCTGCCGTAGCTGCGGCCGGAGAACTCGATGGCCTTTATTCGCAAAATACTCCCAGACGGGTCCTGAGATCACATATCCCTCTTCAACCCGCCCAAACACATTGATAATGTCCGAGATACAGTCACGAATAGGAGTAAGATCATAAATACTAACATCAGGACTGCGACGCAGTCCGAACAGACTGGAGAAATCCGTTGCCCCAATTCTAACGTTTAGGACAAGTTCACGGTAATTACGGAGTAAATCACGGATAGATAGCAGACTGTCCACTCGACTTTCCCGATAAATAATAGGTGCAGTTTCCAAGATTGGCATCCCGTAAAGCACAGGATCATTATAACCACGCGTATTGTTGTACTCAGCTAACGTTTCAAAATATTGAATTCCATTGTCCACAGAGAACTTAGGAAAAACAAACCCTGTTAACATCGTTACCAAGGATCCCAAGCGGAAAATCATTTGCCGGAGTTGGTCCGGGTTACGTACTCGTATAAAAAGAAGCGGGAGGCTGTTTGCCGAATCCAGCTCATTTTCTGCGTAAGCAGCTAGATAAATAAGATGCTGGATAATAGACTCCTCTGCATTGTCAACCTGGTCATCTCCGATTGCGTCCTCCAGATCTATAATAACCGTCACCAGACCTGCATTCTTGAGCTTAATGATGTCTTCTGCAACACTTGCACGGGTAGCCGGCATATAGAGGGCAGCGCCGACAGCGTAGGCTAGCAGTTCCTTGTTCGTGGTATGATCAAATGAGATAGGCGGAGTGTAAAACAAAGAGTTTTCTTGTTCTTTCGTCAGGTAATCGAAGTATCTCAAATCGGTTCCCCCTTATAGTTTTGCGAAGCCAAGCAAAACAAGCGTAGACCTCTCCTCATAGAGAGTGTCAGAACCGGCAATACTGTCCCTTGGGATGGCATCTTGGCTCTCTCAAATATAAGTGAAGGCCTACGCTATAACATATACGATTACCTGAAAGAAGCAGGCGTTTCTATTCTTGCATGATCGGCTCCGACTTCTCTATGGTGCAATTACTTTTTTAATCATGCACTTTTGTGGGCATCTTTTTTCTTACGTCTAGCACTGTAGAGGATCGTACCCACGAATACCGCTATAAGGATTGTAAAGAATACGACATGCGGCAATTCAAAGCCAAAAGCACCCGCTAGCATCTTACCCGCAATAATGGCGATAAGCAGGAACGCTGCCTGTTCCAATTCAGGGAATTTATCAATAAGCTTCAAGAATACCTGCGCCACTCCGCGCATCATCAGAACTCCTAATATACCACCCATAAAGAGAACCCAAACCTGATCGCTAAGTCCAAATGCAGCAATGACACTGTCAATACTGAAAGCAATATCCATTAATTCAACAAGGAGAACCGTCTTCCAAAAAGAAGTGCCTTTATTCTCCGTATGCTCTTCGCCACTGCCCTTAAATAAACCTTTATATGCGATATAAAAGAGATACAGTGCACCAAGAACCTTAACCAAAGTAAACTTAATAAGAAATGTCCCTAGTCCAATGGCCAGGAATCTGAACAAATAAGCCCCTAAGATACCGTAGAAAAGTGCCTTTTTCTGCTGCTCCTTAGGTAGATGCTTAACCATAACGGCAAGCACAAGCGCATTATCTGCAGAGAGCAAACCTTCTAGTAGAATTAAGCTTCCGATAATCCCCCAGCTCACAGGATCAGAGAGCGTGCCTACTACATCACTCCATGAGAAAAAATGCCCGTAATTCTCACTAATATTTCTAAAAAAATCTGCGAACCAATCCATTACACTTTGCGCCTCCGGTAAAATCGATTATTTGCTGCCCGCAACCCAGCGCAGCCCCCATCCATAGGCTTCATCCATCTCACGATGACCACTGTAATATTGCACCAGCCGTTCAACACTAAATGTTTCATTGCTTACATTCCGGAATAACGCAATGGCACACATCCCTTTTCGGTTGTTATGCTCGTCCAAATTTACAATGATATCAGGTCCTCCGCCTTGTTTGATGGTGACAACCCCATCGGCCTCCGACCAGTTGGTTACCCCTTTATAAATAAAGGAAAACACTAGAATGCGTTCAATCTCGGAAATTTTGATACCATTTATACGCAAATTCTCACCAGTAGTTACGGAGCCTGTACGATCATCCCCATCAAGCATGACATAAGGAGGTTGATTTAAGGAGCCAAAGGCATTGCCTAACGCTTGTACCACTCCTTTACTGCCATTCTTCAGTTCATACAGACAAGCAAGATCTAGATCTACGCCATTTTTACGACTAAAGAGTCCGCCCTGTTTCTGGTTCCAGTTGAGATTAATCAACACTTCCCCTAAATCACCACTGGCTGATTTTTTCAAATTGATGGAATCGCCTTTTTTCTTCAGCTCGATTTTCTTCAAGTTGAGATTTATTGGCGAAGGCGGAGGTGTGGGTGGAGGGCTCTCTTCACGTTTCACTGGCTGCGCAGGCGGCGTTGCGAAGATTTGTGGTGGAATCTGCGGCTTAACCTCCGGCTGTGGAGCAGCAGGAGCAGGCTCCTCATTCGCTTCAATACCAAAGTTGCTGCATATCTCTTTCAAACCTCCGGCAAACCCCGCTGCAATGGCACTGAACTTCCATTCACTGTTATATCTATATAATTCCCCTACCACAATGGCCGTTTCCACGGAGAAAAGATTGTCGAGATCACATCGGAGCAGTTCCGCACCTGTTACTTGATTCAGAATCCGAAAATAGGCCTGACTTACTTGCCCAAAACTTTGACCCCTTTTCTCCCCATCATAGATGGTAAGTGTAAAGGCAATCTTCATCACATCGGAAGGAATCTTATCCAATTGAACTTCGAATTGCTTGCGGTCATTGAATCCTGGCACATCCTTATACCTAATATAAGAAGTGGCTGGATTATTATAAAATATTAAATCCTCGTCTTTACTTACCTTACCCTCTGATCCAAGCAGGAAAGCAGAGCTATCAATCTCCAGAGCAGCCGGAGCATTCCAGCCGATTTCTACGATTATAGAATGAAGTCCAGCATTGCCTTTGGTCAGATCAGCTTTTTGCCCTTTGACTACGTTAACACTCATTCTTACGCCACCTTTATAAATGGAGTAAACCAACCCATAATTTTGTAAAAAAGAACCCCACAAAGTGGAGTCTGTACTGCTCTAAATATTTAGAAAAAGGGCAGGATCGGTAATGACCCCGCCCACTTGGATGCTATTGCGCGTCCAGTCCATAGTTTCTGCATAAAGCGCTTAGACCGCCGGCAAAGCCACTTCCAATCGCCTGGAACTTCCAATCCGCACCATTGCGGTAGAACTCACAGAATACAACAGCTGTTTCAGTTGAGAAGTCTTCACCCAGATCAAAGCGAAGCACTTCACGATCATTAGAAGCATCTACCACACGTACAAAGGCATTGGAGACTTGTCCAAAGTTTTGTGCCCGAGTTTCGTAATCATAGATCGTTACCGTTATTCCGATGCGCTGAATATGAGCAGGGATTTTGCTGAAGTCAACAACAATCTGCTCATCATCTCCGTCCCCCTCACCCGTACGGTTATCCCCCGTATGAGTCAAAGAACCTGCGCCACCCGAGGGATTATTGTAGAATACAAAATCATCGGAGCCCTTGGCTTTACCATCTTCATGCAGTAGAAAGGCTGAAGCATCAAGGTCAAAATCTTGGCCGCCGCTATACTTATTAGTATCCCAGCCCAATCCTACTACTACCTTAGTCAAACCCGGATTAGTCTTGGTAAGATCAATCCGTTGTCCTTTAGAGAGACTGATCGTCACTGACAAAACCTTCCTTCATTATTCATTTAGTTCATCTTTGGCATATACAACGAAATTTATTGCAGGCCGTAGTCGCGAGTCAAACCGCTCAAGCCGTCTTTATAGCCGCTGCCGATGGCATTGAACTTCCACTCTGCACCATTACGATACAGTTCGCCTACAACAACACCAGTTTCAATAGAGAAATCCTCACCGAGGTCGAAACGAATCAGCTCTTCATTGTTCAGATCGTTTACGATACGTACATAAGAACGGGAAACTTGTCCGAAGTTTTGACTTCTTGCTTCAGCATCATAAATTGTAATAGTAAAAGCTACTTTGTCTACATCAGCAGGGATGTTCTGAAGATCCACTTGAACCTGCTCATCATCACCATCGCCTTCACCTGTACGGTTATCGCCGGTATGAACAACAGAAGCATTTTCATTTTGCTTGTTATTGAAAAAAATAAAGTTTGTTTCTTTATCAACTTTACCACTAGCATTGGTCAAAAAGACGGATACGTCCAAATCGAAATCTTTTCCGCCGTCATATTTATTAGTGTCCCAACCAAGACCTACTGTGATTTTGGATAAACCTGGGTTTGTTTTCGTTAAATCGATCTTTTGACCTTTGGATAGATTAATTGCCATGATTACATACCTCTTTTCTTATATTTGGATTATACGTAGCGTTCTGCAAGTTGATTGATATGAGCGGCGTGGCTGCCTTCACCAATTGCAGCGAATTTCCATTCCCCACCTTGGCGGTAAAGCTCTCCACAAATAAGTGCCGTAAAACCTGTGTAGTTGTCTGATAAGTTAAATTTAATCAACTCATTATTCCCGGCAGCATTCATTACCCGAATATACGCTGATTTGATCATTCCAAAATCCTGTTTGCGATTCACTGCATCGTAAATGTTAACGACAACCAGAACCTTGTGAACATCGGCAGGAATGGCTTTCAAATTAACCATGATTTGCTCGTCATCTCCGTCGCCTTCACCCGTCAGATTATCTCCGGAATGAATAACCGAGTTGCAAGGACTTTGCTTGTTGTGGAAGCAGATCAGGTTACCCTTCTTAGTTAGCTTACCTTCCTCATTTAATAGCAGTGCTGAGGCATCACAGTCGACATTCGCCTGTTTCTTGACTCCAAAGAATCCCCGCGAGGCTTCAATCGGATCCCAGCCTAAGCCCACAATTACATTGGACAAGCCCGCATTACCTTTAGTCAAATCAATCTTTTGACCTTTTACCAGATTAATTCCAGCCAAATCAACGTACCTCCGTTTCCGATAAAAATCATTATCTGTTAGTCTAGCTTTTAGGTGTTATATCAATGATACGATAAAGATTAAATTACGTTTCAACGAACTTTCATCTATGACTCCACCTAATTTATAAACTGAATTCGCTAGGGTTTAATCCCAAGACGCTACAAATATTCCGCACAACTGCTTTTTCATAGTCATCAAAATCGCCATCGGCCGATCCAATTGCCGAGCATACGCCCACGATTAAACGTCCTGCATCTGGTTTGCCGCTAAACTTTGCGATGGCCTTCAAAGCCTCTTGTTTCCCTATTTCCGGTGAGAATTCGAAGTTGCTTACATAATAGTTAAATTGAGCAATGACATCTCTCATGTCAAATACCTTCAATTCATTACTCATATTCATATAGCCGGCCATTTTATTTTTCTCTGCTTCTTCTATTTTACCGTCAGCCGCAGCCACCAAAGCGCAGCCCGCAACTACAGCATTCATAAAATCTTTATTTTTGAATTTTTTCACTTGATCTGTTAGTCCGCTTTTGGTTGTGTTTAACCAGTTTTTAAATGTGCTCATCGTATTCTCCCTCTATCACTGCAAGATTATGATAACAAAAGATATCCCCAGAGCCTCCTCTCCACGTTCCGACAGATTTTGCATATAAATCCCTGAAATAACCGTTACTCTTCTAATATACCTGATAAAATAACAAGATTCTACTTTCCACAAAATTACAGCACCTTTGATAGAAAAGAGCGTGTCCGTTCTTGCACAGGATTTCCGAACAGCTGCTCCGGACTTCCTTCCTCCACAATCTCACCTTGTTCCATAAACAGCACACGATCTCCCACCTCACGCGCAAAGCCCATTTCATGCGTCACCACGACCATCGTCATCCCCTCACGGGCCAGCTCCTTCATCACCGCCAGCACTTCCCCCACCATCTCCGGGTCAAGCGCTGAGGTTGGTTCGTCAAAGAGCATAATTTGGGGCTCCATAGCCAGCGCCCTTGCAATTGCTACCCGCTGAGCCTGCCCCCCAGACAATGAGGCTGGATACATCTCTTCTTTTTCACTTAGACCTACTTTTTGCAGCAGCTCCAGCGCTTTTTGCCGCGCTTTATCCGGAGACCATTTACGCACCTGAACCGGTGCCAGCATAATGTTCTCTATAACCTTCATATGAGGAAATAAATTAAACTGCTGAAACACCATCCCAAGCTCTGTACGGATATCGTTAATCTTCGTACTCGCCGCCATCAAAGAAGTGCCTTCAATTACAATCTCGCCCCCCTGCGGCTGCTCCAGTAAATTAAGGCAACGCAAAAAGGTGGATTTACCCGATCCGGACGGCCCAATAACCACCACTACCTCCTGACTGAAAATATCGATACTTATGTCGGCCAGCACCGTATTTGTTCCAAATGATTTATGTAAGTTCCGTACTGAAATCATAGGCTCCATCCTATTTCAGCCTCCGTTCAACGTAATTCAGCAGCTTGCTAAGAGAATAGGTAAGAATGAAATAAATAAGTGCCGCTGTCAAATAAGGCTCCCATATCCGCAAATATTGCCCTTTCATCGTGTTGGTCCAATACATTATTTCCGGTGCAGCCACCAAAGCCAGAAGAGAGGAGTCTTTCACAAGCACAATAAACTCGTTACCAAAAGCCGGAACCATCCGTTTGATCGCTTGCGGTAAAATAATAAATCTCATCGCTTGCCGATTAGTCATCCCCAGTGAAATAGCGGCTTCCCGTTGCCCACGATCAACCGACTGAATGCCCGCCCGAAAAATCTCAGCCGAATAAGCAGCCGAATTAAGCGACAGAGCGACAAACGCAGTGATTAGGGCGTTGGTTTTGCCGTAAAGCGGGGGAATCACTCCAAAGTGAACAATCAGAATCTGCACATACAGTGGTGTTCCCCGAAAAAAGTTGATATATGAATGAAAAGGCCAGCGCAAATACCATTTAGGAGCCATTTTGCCAAATCCGATCCCCAGTCCCAAAATAGAACCAAATAAAATAGAAACTACAGAAATACCGATAGTCAGCAATGTCCCTTTTAAAAGGACGGGCAAATAATGAATAATAATGTCCATTCTAAAATCCATAGGACTCTCCCCTTCTCTTCTTTATGTCATCTCTCTTTAAAAAAATAAGCATGCGCAATAGCTATCATTACGCATGCTTATTAGGTTCTTTCCTTATTTTGCGTTCAATAAGCTATCCAGGTTAGGTTCTTCGCCGAACCAAGTTTTGTAGATTTCCGTGTACTTTCCGTTTTCCAATACCTTCTTAATAGCCGGATCCAGTTTCGCTTTTAACTCACTGCCCTTAGGGTAAAGAATGCCGTAATATTCCGCTCCGAAGTTCTCCGTGTCTACAATCCCCACCAGCTTCTGCTTAGGATTGTTTTTCATGTATTCACGTACAATGGCAATATCCGCTACGACCGCATCGGCTCCGCCGCCATTCAGTTCCATCAATGCCACCGCATTGCTGTCAAAACGTTTCAAGTTAGGGTTGTCGACGCCCATTATTCCGCTCATCAGGTCGTCTGCAGTTGTGGCCCCTTGTATTGCAACTACTTTATCTTTAAGATCAAGTGCATTTTTGATGTCGCTGCCTTCTTTAACCATGATCATATTGGTAGATTCGAAATAAGGGATGGAGTAGTCATAGGTTTCTTTACGTTCATCCGTAATGGATACTGAAGACAGCCCTGCTTGATACTCCGTTCCCTGCTTCACACTTTGAAGCATCGTTTCCCAGCCTGTGTTCGTTACGTCATAGTCTATTCCCGCTTCTTCCATAACTGCCTTAATAAAATCGATGTCGAATCCTTTGATTTTATCCGTGTCCATGTACTCCATAGGAGCGTAGCTGGCATCACTGGCAAACTTAATTTTCTCTGCCGGGGATTCGTTACCAGCTTTACTGTTATTTGCTCCACAACCTACCAATCCAACCACCACCAATGCGATAAAAACTGACATTAAAGCGCGACTTTTTATTGTCATATCTCCATACCCCCTATTTTTGGAAATAACTTAAAGAGATTTTAACAGATTAAAGGATTCATGACAATTAACTTTTCTATTTTATGTAAGGTTATATAACATAATATTATTATTTTATAAGTTTTATACGTACATCACTCTCAAAAAATTACCATCAAACACAAAAAGGCACTGCCAGAGATTGTATTCTCCCTAGCAATGCCTTTAGATTTAACCTTAAACCTATTAAAGTGTGATATCTCCATCATAAGAACCGATCAATTTATACAAATCCGGCCGGCGGTCACGGAAGATTCCCCACTCGATCCGTCCAACTTCCAAAGCATCCAGATCGAATTCGCTTACCAGCACGGTTTGCTCATCACGTCCAGCCTCAACGATTTTATTGCCCTGAGGACCTGCAATGAATGATGAACCGTAGAAATTAATGCTCGAATCCTCATCAATTTCTTCACCAATACGGTTGGAAGCCACGACTGGAATAAGATTAGCAGCTGCATGTCCAAGCATACAGGTCTGCCAATGATCCTTGGAATCGATCGATCCATCCTGCGGTTCAGAACCAATAGCCGTTGGATAGAACAGAATTTCTGCTCCCATCAGGCTCATTACTCTAGCCGCTTCTGGATACCATTGATCCCAGCAGATACCTACGCCAATCTTGGCATAACGAGTGTTCCATACCTTAAAGCCAGTATCTCCCGGATTAAAGTAGAACTTCTCTTCATAACCTGGGCCATCTGGAATATGACTCTTGCGGTATTTGCCAAGCACCGTTCCATCAGCATCGATTACAGCAAGTGAATTGTAACGCGCGTAATTCTTTTTCTCATAAAAACTAATTGGCAGTACCACTTGCAGCTCCTTGGCTACTGCTTTGAAATGATTAATCGCCTTGTTATGCTCAAGCTCTGTTGCATATGCGTAATAATCAGCTTTCTCTTTTTGACAGAAATACGGAGTCTCAAACAGCTCCTGCAGCAAAATAATTTGCGCACCCTGTGCTGCCGCTTCTCTGACCAATGTCTCGGCTTTGCTGATATTCTCCTCAATATTGCTGGAACAACTCATTTGTGTCGCAGCTACTTTTACATTTCTCAAGAATCTGTCCTCCTTGTATATAAATGTCCCTTTGGACGTTTAGTTTCCTTCAAATTATTGCTGTGCAGGCATTTGCTGCGTAGTGCAATGTACATTCCCGCCTTCGGTGATAACGGCCATTCCGTTAACTGTACGAATCTTGCGATCCGGGAACAAATCAGCGAGCACTTTCTCAGCAAGTGTATCCGTTTCTGTCGCGGTGCCGCCAAACACAGGCAAGATAATTCCGCCGTTCACGAAATAAAAGTTCAAATAACTGAGTGTCAGACGACTGCCGTCATGATCGACCCGTGGTGGCTGCTGAATCTTGATAATCTCCAGCTTACGCCCTTTGGCATCTGTAGCGTTCTCCAGAATACGCAGATTTTCTTGCGTAATCTCATAGTTCTCATCCTGCGGGTCCTCACAGACCTGGATAATAACTTTGCCTGGTGCAGCAAAACAAGCAATATTATCAACGTGACCATCGGTTTCATCGCCGCTAAGGCCACGTCTCAGCCAGATAATAGCTTCTGTACCTGTATAGTTCCGCACGTACTCTTCGATCTCTTCGCGCTTCAGCTCCGGGTTGCGGTTTAGGTTAAGCAGACACTCTTCTGTAGTAAGCAAAGTGCCTTCTCCATCCGTATGAATCGAGCCACCCTCCATCACAAGCGGTGCATCAAAACGGGTGATCTGTGCATGCTCCAGAATCTGCGGAGCCACTTCGTCATCCAGATCCCAAGGTGAATATTTACCGCCCCAAGCATTAAACTTCCAGTTCACACCTGCCATTTGTCCTTCTTTATTAACAATAAAGGTAGGTCCATTATCACGCAGCCAAGCATCGCTATGCGCAATAGGCAGCAGCGTTACATTCGGTCCGCCGACCCGATGTTCTACCCGCTCCACGTCCTCCGGGTTCACAATGACCGTGATCGGTTCAAACTCGGCGATGGCTGTGATAATGTCAGCATAACCTTGACACACTGACTCGTGGTTGTCCGGGAAACACATAGATTCCTGCACCGGCCAGGAGATAAAAGTACGTTCATGCTTGCCCCATTCCGGTGGCATTGTATAGTTCAAATCTTTAGGATTCATGTGTTAACTACCTTTACTAATATATTTGGAGCCATTCCTACCCTTAAAACTCCTTCCTCATCATACAATAATATGTTCTAGTGCTCAATTCCCTGGGACATTAATAATGTTGGAAGGAATTTTTTTTCGCAGCCCCCATTTTACAGTTAAAAAATTTAAGTTTCATCCGTTACAACGAAGCTAACAGAACCCAATTCCCCAAAAAGCTCACTGAATTCATACACGGTAACGCTGTTGCTGACGTTGTCTAATCCCATGACAATTATTTTTTCCCTTGGCGTATTCAGCGCATCTGGCGTCCTTCTGTCTCATAGCAGCTCCAATATGCCGTTTCTAGTTAGCGGCGTCTTTCTGGGTTCCGCATTATGGTGGATGGGTTTGACAGGGAGCACCGCTTTGTTCAGAAACAACATAATGTCAGGACGTTCGAAACAGCTCATGTTCAACAAACTATCCGGATTGGTAATGTTGTCCTTTGGCATTGTCTCCCTTGTTCAATCTCTCAATCTTCAGGAGTTCCTTTAAACGATCCCTCTCACTATACGGTAATCTTTTTTACCACATTGCCTTCAAAATCCTTAACGATAAATTCCCCGCCCTCTAGAACAGCATAGGAATTCGGATTATTCTCTTTAGGCAGCGATATGGAGCCGGGGTTCAGCACGTACACTCCCTCCTTTACATCGGCAACTGGTATATGGGTATGTCCCTGAATAAAAATATCCTTCTCGGAAAGCGCCGGCAAATGCTCAATGCTAAAGCCATGACCATGTGTAGCGTAAATCCGTTTGCCTTCGTGCAAAAGCATTACATAATCGCCCATCATCGGGAATTCCAGCAGCATTTGATCTACCTCGGCGTCACAGTTTCCACGCACTGCGGTTATCGGCTTGTTTTTGTTATATGCATTAAGCTTATTAGCAACCTCTTGTGGGTTATAGTCCTTCGGCAGCGGATTTCTTGGACCATGATATAGGAAGTCTCCTAGAATAATAAGACTGTCCGGCTGCTCTTCTTCTACCTTTTCCAAAGCCCGTTCCAGCCAAAATAAAGATCCGTGAATGTCGGAAATAAACATTAACTTCATCATGTATTCTCCTTTTCAACTTAACTTAAGTAAATATGTGCTTAGACAATAATCTTAACCTTGAACATACCACAACGCAAAGCAGACGTTCCCAAAGGAACGCCCTGCTCGCTATATCTTAACACTCACGGCAAATTCGAGGATCCCATCAAAAAGCGGTCTACTTCGCGCGCAGTCTGACGCCCTTCGTCAATAGCCCATACTACAAGGCTTTGCCCGCGCCGCATATCACCTGCTGTGAACACACCTTCTACATTGGTTACTTGTGCTCCGAACTCTGCTTTGGCGTTCCCCCGCTCATCGCGTTCCACCCCAAGCTCGCCCAGTACAGTTTCTTCAGGCCCTGTGAATCCCAAAGCCAGCAATACCAGCTGCGCTTGCAGGGTCTCCTCACTGCCCGGCACTTCGACCGGTACCATTCGTCCCTGTTCATTACGAGTCCATTCAATGCTCACTGTACGCAGCTCCTGCACTTGCCCGCCCTCATCGCCGACAAACCGTTTCGTCGAAACCAGATAACGGCGTGGATCTTCTTTATACAGTGAAGCGGCCTCATGCTGACCATAGTCCACTTTAAGCACCTTTGGCCATTCCGGCCAAGGATTGTTAGGCTGACGAGTCAGCGGCGCCTGTGGCATAATCTCGAGCTGAGTTACACTGCGGCAGCCGTGGCGGATTGAGGTGGCCACACAGTCTGTTCCAGTATCCCCACCGCCGATTACAACTACATCCTTACCTGCTGCAGATAAATACTCGCCATCTGCAAGCCCTGAATCCAGTAGGCTCTTTGTATTCAGCGTTAAAAACTCCATAGCTTGATGAATCCCACGCAGATCACGTCCTTCTATCGGAAGATCACGTGCCTGTGTAGATCCACCACACAGTACCACAGCATCATGCTCTGCCTTGAGCTGTGAAGCTGGGAGATCTCGGCCGATCTCTGTTCGAGTTACGAAGGTAATACCCTCAGCCGCAAGCAGATCCACCCGGCGCTGCACAGTCTTTTTATCCAGCTTCATGTTGGGAATACCATAGGTAAGCAGACCGCCAATCCGGTCCGCCCGTTCATACACAGTCACCGTATGTCCAGCCTTATTAAGCTGTGCCGCACAGGCAAGGCCTGCCGGACCTGAACCCACTACAGCAACCTTCTTACCCGTGCGATGAAGTGGCGGCTCAGGCACAATCCAGCCTTCTGCAAAACCTCTATCTACAATTGACTTCTCAATGGATTTAATGGTGACAGGTTTGCCGTTCATCCCTACCGTACAAGAGCCTTCACAAGGAGCGGGACAGACACGGCCTGTAAATTCAGGAAAGTTGTTTGTCTTATGCAGACGTTTCAGCGCTATCTCCCAATTTCCACGATAGACCATATCGTTCCATTCAGGAATCAAGTTGTGCAAAGGGCAGCCGGAAGCCATACCAGACAACAGACGTCCTACATGACAGAATGGCGTACCGCAATCCATACAACGTGCCCCTTGCTCGCGCAGCTTTTCTTCATCCATAGGAATCGAGAATTCATTCCAATTCTTAATTCGCTCCAATGCCTCACACTCGGAGGGTGTCTGTCGTTCAAACTCTAAAAATCCGGTTGCTTTCCCCATCTCTTTCATCCTCTCTACCAAAGAAAAGTACTCTCTGTCACTTTCTGCTGTTATGCCACTCTAAAGCGCCAAAGTAAATGCCTTAATATTAGCATTCTAGATCTTTAACGAAAATGAGTAATGTCACCTTTTTATGTAAAATAAAAGCATCCTTTCAAAAGAAAGTTCCGCGCAAAAAAGCACACAGCGCACTGTACTCATTGAGCACAATACTCCGTATGCTTTTGACGAATTATCTATAACAAACCATCTAGTTCACCGTCAGCACTACCATTCCAATCCCACTTACATTTAGCTTATTACCCGTCAGATTCTGCACAAGATCGGCTCCAAAAACCGTTTTCCATGCCCCGAGCTGTGGCAGAACCAAAGTCGTCTGTTCAACATTAGCATTAAAAAGCACATAGATATGCTTCGCCGCATCTCCTCCAGCATGGCCACGCAGCGTATAAGCTACCGAACTTACCGGTGCTTTTTCAAATACTAGATAATTCCGAATGTCATCTGCCGTTCGCATACGGAAAGCCGGATGCGCTTTTCGCAAGGCAATTAGCTGCTTCAGATAAACCACATCGTCTTGATGAGCAGCGCACAGTTCCCAATCCAATTGGTTGATCTTCACCGAGGATTTATAGCTGTTCTCCACCCCGTTTTTCGTGCGCATAAATTCCTGACCCGCATGGACAAAGGGGATTCCCTGACTCATGAACACTATCGCAGAAGCTAATCTATGCATAGATTGGCGCTGTTTGTCCGTCTCCCCTTGTGTGGACAGTAATATTTTATCCCATAACGTATGATTATCATGACACTCCACATAATTAACGGTTTGCTGAGGCTCCACGGCAAATTGTCCAATGCCTGGGGCAAAAGCAATGCCTCCCGCGACTCCTGCCTTTATCGCAAGCTCCAGACCCATCATTCCGCTGATGAAGCCCGGTTGATCATGCAGAAAGATATTCCCTTTAATTGCATCCCGGAAATCATCATTAAAATGTCCGATTCCCGGCAAAAGCGCCGCATTCTTCTGATGGGCAAGCCGCTCCATCGGCAACTCTGTCCCCATCATCCAACCTTCACCAATCGTCATGATGGACGGGTCAATCCCATCCAGACGACGCCGGATTTCCTCCATCGTGTCGAGATCAATCAAGCCCATCAGATCAAAACGAAAACCATCGATATGGTATTCTTTGGCCCAATAAACTACGGATTCCACAATGAAGCTGGACATCATCAATCGTTCCGAAGCCACGTCATTCCCGCAGCCAGAGCCATCCGACAGGCTTCCGTCTTGCTTGTAACGCAAATAATAGCCGGGAACCAGCTTGGTAAAATTCACGCGGTAGCCATCGTACACATGGTTGTAAACCACATCCATAATGACGCGGAGGCCCCGATCGTGAAGTGCTTGAATCATTGTTTTTAGTTCACGGATACGCACTCCAGGCACATAAGGATCTGTAGCATAGGAACCTTCTGGCACATTATAATTCTTCGGATCATAACCCCAGTTATAATGCGGTTCATCCAGCCTCGTCTCATCTACACTCTCTGTAGAATAATCATAAACAGGCAATAGCTGCACATGGGTTACACCGAGGTTCGTGATATGATCGAGTCCAGTGAGAATACCCTCCGGTCCGCGGGTCCCTTCTTCCGCCAAAGCAAGATATTGTCCTTTATGGGTCATACCACTTGCTGGATGGATAGATAAGTCACGCAAATGAAGCTCATAAATGATGGCATCTACAGGATCATCCAGGGGTGGTTTATCTTCCGTCCACCGCTCAGGATCTGTTTTGCGTAAATCTAAAATAGCTCCCCTATCACCGTTCACTCCTACAGCACGTGCATAAGGATCAACCGCCTCATTCCACTGTTCTCCAAGACGTACTCGGTAGGTATAGAACTTGCCATCTAAATCACCGTCAACTGTAATTCTCCACGTGCCCCGGATATCACGGATCATAGAATACTTACACTCGGCTGCTCCCTGCCATGAATTATAAAGTACCAGCTCCGCTTCTTGAGCGGTGGGCGCCCACAAACAAAAAGCTGAACTACCCGGTGAGTACGTTAGGCCAAGATCGTCCCCATCATAGCTGAATAACTGATCAAACTCCTGAGCAAACACGGAAATCCCTCTAGTAGCCGCAGGGTCCCCATAATAAATGGGTTCCTTCATTTCCCTTTGTACGGACAAAGCACCTATCCCCTTTTCCAGTTATTAACTGGATTATAGTATGATCGTCTAAGTAGTGCAAACGTTTGGACTCAAATTTTTCAAGCTATTTTGTCAGGACAACCCCTCTACCTCGATGCATCTGCAATATCTAACCCGACCATCGTAATAATGTCTTTATTTGCAAAATACGGAATACGCCGTTCTTTACCTAGAGTAACTCTACCGTCCTTGTACCGCACACCATTATCGTGGACAATCAGGATAGAACGCTCTCCGTCATCAAATACCTCATATCCTATACCTAGTACCCAATGGTAATCGTAAGTAAACTTGCCTCTCCACCGCAGACGAAACCACTTATCAAATTTAACAGCCACAGGCCGGCCGGCATCAATTTCTGTTTTATATACTTCAAAATCATTAAACGTAGTAATGAGTAACTTTTGCTGATCCTTAGGTAAAGTCGATGAATGGATATAGTTCTTCAGTTCTTTGGTAAAACAGCGCACACTCATCCCCCAAGGTCTTCCGCCGTGATGGCTGTATATGTAATTAATATGAGCGGCTTTGGAAGGAAAATGACCTTTCCCCCGAATAAAGTCCGCTCCGAAATGGGTGTTCCAATACTCCGTTAACGCTGCCATCGTAGCCGGGCCACACGCAGAGGACGGGGATTCGACCCCAACCTCCCACTGTGTATATGGCTCCGCAGGCAGTTTGTTGCTAATCCGAGGCTGTCTATGCTTCATTCAGATAGATCCCCTCTTAAAGGGCTAGACTTAGGAGTAATATGTGGAGTCGCCTCCGGAAGTAAAATCACATTTGTACCGGCATCCAATTCTCCTTCTACAGCTGCTGCCCCTTCCATTGTTGTCTCCCGTTCTTCTGTCTGCACTGTATCTTCCACATCTATCTCAGCTTTACTATCAGGATTGATCTGCAGCGTGAAATAGAAATTAGAGCCCTCTCCTTCACTGCTCTCTACAGCAATGGCTCCGCCCATCAGCTCAACGAGCTTTTTACAAATCGCCAGCCCCAATCCGGTCCCGCCATATTTGCGGTTAAACGAGGAATGCAGCTGATAAAAAGACTGAAACAGCCGATGCTGCTTCTCTAGAGGAATGCCGATTCCCGTATCCCTAACATTAAATTTCAAAGTTAATTTCTTTTGATCTGCGGACAGCTTCTGCTCTACGTAAATACTGATACTGCCCCGATCTGTAAACTTGATTGCATTGCTGACCAGATTGACCAATACCTGACGCAACCGCCCGGCATCGCCCATAATCAGTGGCGGCACTCCAGGTGCCATGCTGCATGATAACTGAATATTTTTCTCCAAAGCCTTCGCTGTAAATAGATCGATTACGCTGTCTAATACGGCTTGAAGCTGCACGGGCTCATTTACAATCATCATTTTTCCGGCTTCAATTTTGCTGTAATCCAGTATTTCATTCAAAATAGATAGGAGCGAGCTGCTGCTCTCCTTAATAATGTCAGTATATCCAAGCTGTTCTTCATCAAGCTCCGTCTCCGCCAGGAGATCCGTCATCCCTACAATTCCGTTCATCGGAGTACGGATTTCATGGCTCATAATAGCTAAGAACTCAGACTTAGCCTGGTCTGCTTTTTCCGCAGATTCCTTCGCCCGAATGATTTCCTTCTCATCCGTGATGTCCCGGAACACTACAACAACACCCTTCGGCTCCCCCTTATCAAACAGAGGGGTTACCTGATATTCCGCAAGAAAGCTAGAACCGTCCTTACGCCACAAGACCGCATCATTACTCTGATAAGATACACCTGACTTAATAGCCTTCATTAGTGGAGATTCCTGCGGCCGATAATGGCTCCCATCGAGTGCTATCTGCTGAATTTGATCCAAATAAGGATGGCCCATAATTTCATCATGTTCATAGTCCAGCATTTGCAAACCTGCAGGGTTAATGAACGTCACCTTCTCCTCCATGTCGAGTCCAAAGATGCCTTCCGAAACTGCATTTAAAATAAGAGTGTACTCATTGCTAAGCTTCTCAATTTGTTCTGTATAACGGATGCGCTCTGTAATATCACGGGAAATCCCATACACACCTACTACTTGATCATCTACAATAATCGGAATATTGGTAGTATTAATCTCTACAAAGTGTCCGTCTTTATGAATAAGCGTTAGATCATAGCTTTGAGGATAACCTTGGGCGGCTAAGTTAAAATGATACAACGTCTTCTCTATGTCCTTCTCATGGACAATGGGGCCAAAGTACATTCCGATCAGTTCATCCAGCGAATACCCGGTCAACTTCTCCAAATTCGCATTGGCGGTCAAATAATCTCCATGCAAATTCATAGAGTACACGGCAGATGGATTATATTCGAACAAAGATTTATACCGTTGCTCGCTCTCCTTAAGCTTGAACTCGAACTGCTTGCGCTCCGTAATTTCACGTCCAATCGCTATAATCTCCATGACATTCCCCTCATCATCATAGGTATAACGACTGCTCGACTCGAACCAGACATAGGTGCCATTCTTATGGCGGTAGCGGTAAGCTACAGCCGGAATAACGCCAGAGCTGCGGCTCTGCTCCATTAAACCTTGCATCATAACTAGATCATCCGGATGGAGATAATTATAGGCGCTTGTCCCAACCATCTCTTCAGGTTCATAACCAAGCAGGGTACGACTAGCCGAAGAACAATATAAGAAAATACTGTCTTTGACCGCATGACGCGAGATTAAATCCAGTGAATTCTCGGACATTAATCTATAATTGCGTTCACTTTGACGAATTTGTTCTTCCATTTGCTGCTGCTGATCCAGATGATCCACCGTTTCCTGAGCTGCGATCTTTAGTTCCGTAATATCCTCGGCATATACTATAATATACGAAGGGGCTTGTCCTTCTTCTGCTCCTAACCCAGAGAACATGAGAGACAGGCAGACGGGTTGACCTTCTTTGTTTAAAAAACAATGCTCCTTCTTCCAGCTGCCCGCTGGCGATTTCTGAAGCTCATCCATTACCACTCTATAGGAGAGCTCTTTTGAATGTGCCTCTCTATTTTCCGATTCTGTAAAAAGAGCCCCGGCAAGAAACTCGGCTTCCGTAAAGCCAAGTAGATTGCAAAAAGCCGGATTGACTTTTATCCAGTTGAAATTGCCGTTATTCGAAAACAGTACGGCCATTCCTTCTGGAGACCTCATAAATGCATGATCCAGAATTGCGTTAAATTCTACCGAGCTGCCCATTTAAGCCAGACCTCCTTTGTTGCTAGCGCTAAAGCTCTCATACCTTCTTATGTCAGTATACGATAAGAGAACTGGGGAAAGAAATGTCTAGCGCATTATTTTAAATTGGAAATATTTAAATTTAAATTATTGACGTAAGCAAATAAACAACTTATATTTAACAATAAATATATCGTTCGTGACCTATTACGATGGAAGCACCCGTAATAAAGGCTTTTGCCTTTGCTACGGGTGCTTTTTTGTTGTCTTCAGGAATACGGACAAAAGGAGGAGCGAATCAATGAACGCACTAAAGTCATTCCCCTTACTACTACTGGTGATCCTGCTATCGTTAAGCACATCAACAAGAGCTTTTGCTGCAGCAACGACTGAATTAACGCCCTCAATTCAAGCGGCTTTTGATCTAACAGCTGCCACTGCCGAGGCTCCTGCAAGGATGAAGATGACTAATCTGTACAATGAATTATCTACTTTAAAGATGCAATACAATAACCGTGAGGAGCAGATCCGAACCCTTCACTATAACAATGAGCAAACACTGATTGCGGTACGTAAGCAAATTAAAGAGATTGATTTAGAAGCCGTAGCTCAACTGGAGGTCACCGTTAAGAGCTGTAAACAGCACTATCAGCCCTTATTCGACCAATACAATGCGCTTAATAAACGTATCAAGATCGCCAAGGGTCTTAAAAATAAGACTTTGAATACCGTACTACAAGCCCAAGGCGATGCTATGAAGGTCCTGGTTCAGTTGGCTCGCAAAGAGATTAGCGAAAAACAGAATCAGTTGAATGCAGCCAAACAGACACGTACCCGAAAGATAATCTATGCCCGCAAAACCTTGTCTGGCATTGATAGCCCACAAGTCTCAATTAAATCTAACAAAAGCGTAGTCACCTCATTGAATAAACGGATTTCCGCAGATTGGAGTGACTTCAAAGCAGCGATTCGCAAGCAAAACCTTACATTAACCACTCAGTCTCTGTCCTCACTCGTCTCGGGTTACCGCCAAATCGCAACGCACAAGCAAAAAATCATAGAATTAGAACAAAAGATTTCTGTTGTCATTGCTAATACGAGGAAACAGATCATTTAGTATTTTTTTTCTTCTCATTCGCTCTGCGGTAAGCCATTACTTTGCGGTACATGCTTTTATCAGAAAGATGTTTAAAAATATATGGGTCCGGACTAGTATTCACTTCAATAATCCAAGGCGTCATGGATCTATCCAATCCTACATCGACACCAATCTGTCTAAACCCAGGATATTTCTTATGGTAGAAACGTCCGGTATCTTCTCCTAGCTTTCTCAGTATCCTAAGCATTTGCGCTTGCTGAGCTTCGTTCAGATAAGGAGACAGCAGCTTTTCCATAGCAGTTAGTTTGCCGCCGCTATGATAGTTGGTAACAATCTTACCTTTCTCAGCTACCCGACCAATCAGACCGGTAGTTTCCCATTTGCCCTGCGGGCTGAGCTGGACCATCACACGGATATCAAAGCGGTGTTTCCCGTGCTTTAGCAATACTATTCCTCTCTGGATCAGGTAACTACGTCCACGCGTCGCTTTCTTTAAGGATAAATGGAAGGCGTCGAAGGTTCTAAAAGTCTTAAGTCTTGTTCCACTTTGGTACTTGTATTCTGTTCCATAAGTCTCTCTACTCTGTTCAACCTTCATCACACCATTGCCATAGGTACCGTATTCTGGTTTGACATAAACCATTCCATATTTCAGCAGCATAGCTTTCAGATTGACTTTACTGAATTTTACTGTTTCGGGAATCAACGGTGAAATTTCAGTGCTTCGCATGAGCACCTTGGTTTTAATCCATTTGCTGGTCAATGCAGACTTTAACTTCTTTCCCAACTGTCCTCTCCCCTGTCCCTCAGAAAATAATCACGGCCTTAGTAAGCCTTAGTATTTTATGCTGCAACTGTACAAATGGCATGAGTGAAACGCCCTCTCCGCTTTCGGATGTATCTACTGTTTACTGTGTTGCATATGGTGGAAGAGGATATCCATTAGCGGATAAAAGGAGGCGTGAACCATGCACATTTGTATCATTGCACCGGAGCAGTTCCCAGTTCCGGGAGACGGTTCAGTAGAAATCTGCATTTGGGCCATTGCCAGAAGGCTCGCGGAGAGACATAAGGTAACCATTGTAAGTCGGAAGTTACCTGGACTACCTGCTGCCACTATATTGGAGCAGGTCAGAATTATCCGGTTGCCCGCAAGCACCCCAGCCCATTATCTTACTTCGGTATTAGAATACATTCAGAAAGAATCCTTTGATATCATTCAGGTTGATAATCGCCCCCATCTTATGTCTGCTGTAAAGAAACAGCTTCCTCATATCCCGGTATTTCTGTTCCTGCACTCTCTTACCTTCACACCGGGTACAGATAAAGTGGCAAATGCCTTGGCAAAAGCAGATCTGATCATTGCCAACAGCCACTCCTTACAGCGAAGATTGGATCGCCGCTTCCCTCAACTGACCACAGGGATTCACATTGTCTTATTGGGAGCCGATCTTGATCGGTTTACCCCTGTGCAGACATCTGAAAAACAACAGCTTCGTAGTTTTTACAGACTTCCGCAGACCTTTACCGTTTTGTTCGTTGGTCGAGTTATACCCCGCAAAGGAGTGCCTATATTAATACGTGCTATGTCGCATTTAAACAAACACCTCCCCGCTCATCTCGTCATCGCAGGCAAGGGCAAACCGTCGTACATACGGCAGTTGAAGCTACTTGCACGGCGGCTGAGAGTGTCGGTTACTTTTCTAGGAAATGTAGCTCATGAGAATATTCACACCCTTTATCAGGCAGCAGACTGCTTTGTATGCCCTTCCCAGAATCATGAATCCTTCGGGCTTGTTAATGTAGAAGCTATGGCCTCCGGTCTACCTGTTATCGCTTCTAATAATGGGGGAATCCGAGAGATTGTCGCCTCTGGCCATAACGGTTATCTGGTAGAACGATATCGTGAGGCTTTACCCTTTGCCCGACATTTGCTGCGGATAGCCCGCAATCCACAATTGGCAGTTACCATCGGATCACAAGGGAGAACAGATGCGCTTGAAGCCTTCAATTGGTTGCGTACAGCGAACCATTTAGAACAGCTGTACCAAGCTTCTACATCACCACAGCAGGCGTACAGAACTCTTGCAGGCGGAATGCAATTGTAGACTCAAGAAAAGTAGGGGGGCCCATAAGCCATCAACTGGCTGCTGGGTTCCCTTCTTTTTGGTGTTTGCTTGAGCTAAACAAACACCAATCTCCGATTGAATTAGGTCATATATGCGTATAAAAGGTAGCTATCGGACACAGCTGACCCCAAACGCAGCTTTATCCCACATTTGCAATGCTAAAGGACCCTATAACCACTATTGGCATGAAAAATGCCCAATATGAACGCATCCATAGGAATAACGTCGGTGGAGTCCGTAAACATGTTCCAAAGGCCAAAAACTAACAAATAACGTCATATGGGTCCGTAAGCCTCAGAGAAGGATTATTACTCCACGATGCAGACAGGCCATAAGCAACAACAAAAAGCAGCGATCCTCCAACACGGGAGAATCGCTGCTTGCTTTGTTTGTGAATTTTACATTACATAGGTAAGTTTCATTCAAATCAATTGAATAACTGTAAGCACAAGCCCTACGACAAACCCGCATAAAGCCCCGTTCACACGAATCCATTGCAGATCTTTACCCACTTTATCTTCCAGCATATTCACTAGACTAGCGTCATCCATGCTGTCCAGATTCTCTTTTACCAAAAGACCTATTCTGTAGTGGTTAGCCTCTACAAAAGCAATTAGCGAAGCGCGAATCCGCTCTTCCCAGCTGCTGATCCATTCTTGTTCCTTGCCAATACGACGTACAAGCAGGGTATATAACGTGAACAGCTTGCGTCCGCCAGACGCCCGATCTTCTTCCAGTAGGGAAATTGCTTTGCTGCGAATGTTCTCCAATTGCGTATGCAGAAATACGGTCGCCGCTTCGCCTTCAAGCTCATTTAGTGCCCATTCTTTTAATGAAGCCAGTCTAGCCTCATCATTAACAATCTGGAACAGGGCCACTCGAATCTCACGGATAACCTCTTCACGGTATGGGCTATCCTCTTCCCGAAAATCGCGGATACCGGACTGCAACATACCTTGCAGCATTTCACCAAGCATATCTGCATCCATAAACCCGACAAAAGCCTGAAAAGCCATACCTTTAAGTCCGCCAAGCTTCACTTCAGCCAATTTCTCGCTGGCGATCTTGCCCAGCATAGCTTTCGTTTCAGGACGTCCGCTCCAATTAGATACCCCTTCCAGCGCATAGTCTAGAGCAGCTACATCTTTACCGTCATTCATTAACTTAGTAACTATTTTATCAGCCGCAACGCCAAGCTCAGCTTCACGAACATATTCGGAGGCTGCCTTTTGCAGAAACGGTACGGCCTTCTCTACCGGAAGACGAGACACGAATTCGCCAAGCTGCTCCAATATTTGTACTCTTGCCTTCTTTTTACTAAAGAACTTTGTCAGCAGCTTGGAGCCCATTGATATAAAGCCAAACTTACGCAGCTTGTTCTCAATGCTTTCCTTGTTAAGAAGCTCAGTCTCCATCGCGGTGATTAGTGATTGGATGATCTTATCGCGATTCTTGAGCAGTAGTGAGGTATGTGGAATACGCAGCCCCATCGGATGGCGGAACAGCGCCGTTACCGCGAACCAGTCGGCAATCCCCCCCACCAAACCGGCCTCGAAACCACCTCTCAGTAGAATCACGGCTAGGTTTTCAGGTAGAAACAGTGTAATCAGAAACCCACATGCCATAAAGGCGAGTGACATGGTGGCTAAGTTTTTGGATCTCATAAATAGTCCCCTTTACATAAGCAGCTGCCGATGTCCTTACGCAGGAAAAATACCGTCGGTCACGTTCCTCGAACATAAGCTGACGATAGATTCGGCTAGTCGGTTAGTTTGACAACTATTGTACCACGACTGAACTATTTTCTAAAAATATACTGTAAAAACTCTTATCTCTTGTTAGACGTTCATTATTGTGCATTTGCATGAAAATGGTTTTTGGTTTTCAGAATATTAATGATAAGATACAAGTAACGTTTCAAATCCCCTTAAAAAGTACTACTTTACCTGGAAAAGGAGCTCATACAATATGCTGATTGCTTTAGATATGGATGGAACATTACTGAACGAAGAAGGAAACATCAGTCCAAAAAACCGCGAAGCTATTATAAAAGCTCAGAAACTAGGTCACATTGTTATCATTGCTACAGGGCGCTCCTTTATGGATGCAGAACGTCAGCTTCGGCTGGCGGATCTGGAATGTCCTGTAGTCAGTCTAAATGGCGCAGTCGTCACATTATCTGATCGCACCCTCGCGGCAAGCACGCCGCTGAATAAAGCAGACATCATTCCTGCTCTACGCTGGATGAACGAAATTCCGGACTTGTATTACGAGGTATACACTGAGGATAACGTTTATGTAGAGCTGAACAAACGTGTACGGTTAGAGAAATTATCTGCACTAAGCGATGATGAAGTTCCTGAAGAAGTCAGCTGGCTGCTAAAAGCAATGATCGATCAACAGTTTCAACAAGCAGCGGTAACCTATGTGGAGAGTATGGAAGAGGTGTGGAGCAAGGAGGAAAATGTTATTTATAAAACATTGGCTTTTTCTCTAAACCGAGAGCTGCTCAAGGAAGCTTCCACCCGCTTCGCAGCTATTCCGGGCTTAATTATTACCGCCTCCCATGTAAATAATATCGAGATTAACCATGAAGAGGCCAACAAAGGCTCCGGTGTAACCATGCTTGCTGACCATTATGGTATCCCGCTAGCGGATGTAGCTGTCATGGGCGACAGTTATAACGATCAGCCGATGTTCGAGAAGGCCGGCTACCGGATTGCTATGGCTAACGCTGCGCCAATTCTTAAGGAAATGGCGGAATTCATCACCACCAGTAATGACGAAGACGGAGTCGCGGCAGGAATTGAGCATCTTTTGAATAGAAATTCTAAAGAATAATTTCTGTATACAGCAGTGAATGCACAAATAGCATCGTGGGCAGTTCTGCTCACGGTGCTATTTGTGGGTTTATTTTTGTTAGGCAGGGGTCTCTCATTTACACTTTAGGCTTAGGTTTAGCTCGTGGCTTGCCTATTGCATCCCCCGTCCCTCTCAAAGATTAGTTGTACTTCGTACAGTTAAATGCTCTCTTTTAAGAGCTAATTCGGATTTAATTGCACTCTGTACATTTATATTCAGCAAATTTATTCAAAACGCAAAAATTCGCTATTTTTAACTGTACAAACTACATCTATATCGCAAGGCATTCGCTACTCCACGAAATAGTTGCACTGGATACATCTATTTCACTTCAGCCGCGCAATCTATCCATATCTATAACAGCCTCCGGGTTAAAGCGAACTACCTTTCCATTCATCCCAAATCATCAAGGAAGCTGTCCTCCCCCTCCCATTCGGCAGACACTCGTACGTAGTCATCCACCTCAGGAAATTCCAACAGTTCAATGATAATCAATTCGAGCGCTGTAATGGCCCGCAGCCCATGCTTCGTACCAGCAGGAATCGTGACCGTGTCCCCGGCGGCAACCGCATGAAGATGGCCATTCATCCGGTATTCTCCATTTCCAGAAAGAAAAGACCAAACTTCTTTAGTATGTTGATGAAAATGGTAACTGGTGTGCTCACCTGCCAAAATGGTTATTTTTGAGGTCGTAACCTCAATACCGGCTGCCGTGCGAGAGAAGTCCAAAATGCGTGAGGTGCCCCAGCGTTTTTCTTCAATCATCGGCTTCGCTGCATGGCCCTCCAGCTTCTGCTTAATTCGTTTTGCCTGCTCTATCCCAGCTACCAATATACCATCTGGCCCTGCCGCCACGATTAAACCAGGAGCGCCGATGATATGCACAGGACAAGAGAGTTCGTTGATCAAATGGGTACCTTTTG
The DNA here is from genome assembly GCF_037965665.1 of Paenibacillus sp. FSL L8-0333. NCBI lineage: Bacteria > Bacillati > Bacillota > Bacilli > Caryophanales > Paenibacillaceae > Paenibacillus > Paenibacillus sp. FSL L8-0333. The sequence continues at coordinate 351,546 of NZ_CP150186.1, read as the reverse complement.
AATCCTCTGAGATACTCCCCTCGCCAATCACCGTTCCTTGCAAATGGGGAACAAGCGCATCCCAGCTGCCAATATCCGCCCATACCCCAATATAGGGGATCACTACCGCACGCCGTGTGTGTTCCAGCACCTCATAGTCAAAGCTTCGTTCTGGCAATTGATCATAATGCCCCAAAAACTCCATGTAATCTACTGGAAGATTCCGTTCCTTCATACTTGAGAGCAAATATCCTAATGAGCAGGAAAACACGCCGCAATTCCACAGTCCTCCCTGAGAAATGAACTCGGCGGCTGTCGATTCGTTCGGTTTCTCTGCAAACTGTTTAACATTTAAAAAAGAAGTCCCTCCTACCCCTGACCCTTCACCAGGCAGAATATAACCGAACTGTGTAGAAGGAAATTCAGGTAAAACACCAATCAAAGCAATATCTGCTTGTGATTCGGCAAGTACACTTGGAAATTGATGAAGCTGTTTAAAAAAAGAAGCCTCCACATACGAATCCACCGGAATGACCACTACGATCTCTTTTGAGTCCATACCCTTCACAGAATGCAGATAACTTGCCGCCAGAGCTACTGCAGTAAAAGTCCCCCGTTTCTGCGGCTCCGCTAATAAAGGGACTTGAGCACCAACGGATTTGCGAGTAATCTCCACCTGACTGCGATGAGTCACAATGCAGCTTGAATCCAACAAGCCTACTTCTTCCAGCCCTCTGCATACCCGCTCGATCATCGACTCCACACCGCCAGCTTCTGTTGGAAGCAGCCTTAAAAAAGCTTTAGACCTGATCTCATTTGATAGCGGCCATAACCGCTTCCCCGATCCCCCTGAAAGGAGTACGATCTGCAATCCTATCGCCCCCCTGCGCTGGATTTAGCCCCCGGTGTTCTCACATACCCCTTTCGTTTATGAAAAGACAATGATCTATACTTCTCAGCCAGCTGATTCACTCTCTGCTTGGATAGCTGTCCTGCATTCATATGGAGACCTTTATTACGCGCTTTTTGAATCTTCATTCCCTCGCGATTCTTCGAATACAGGTAATTGGCATAGGTTTCGAATTCAGAAAAGGCAAATTGCTTGGAACGGTTCATACTGTGTAAAATAGCTCGATACCAAGGCATTTGGTGTTTTGCTTCTATCTCTCTTTTCATTTGAGCCAATTGACTGCGTTCAAACAGCATATAATGGGTCACAAATGACGATTTTGCGGTCACCTTGCGGCCCATGAGTTTCCTATAGGTTACAAAATACTGTGGTTGGCTCCAGTTCCGGCTGTAAAAGAGTGTCTTGCCGTCCGCCCGAAAACGGTGGGGGGTGATCAGAACGGTATCGGCATCAATAACCAGAAAATAATCCGCCGTGCAGAGCTTGTCGCCATTCAGCTTCAGCAGCTGTTGGAATAGCCAGCCGGAACGTTCCCAGGTGCGTGAGCGATAATGAATGTCTTTTTTCGTAATCGGCAGCACCGTATTCTCATCAATAAAGGTACAGCCTTTTGTGCGACAGAACTCAATCATCCGTTTCTTTTTGGGAGCAACAATTAATATCCGGCCGATGGGATGCTTAACATGCTTTCTAACAGCGTCAATCACATGGGGAAGGGTCTGTAAATCTTTTTCAATCGCGGGAATCAGTACGTCTATAGTAACGGCATGTCTGATGCGGACCTTACTGGGCGAGGGCATAGGGTCATCTCCATATCATGTTTTTGCTTTAGGATATGAGCATGATAGGAAAAGGGAATGGGCATCACAGAATTGTTCAGGGGAGTGGCAAACGTGCGCTGAACAATTCTGTGATGCGCGGGGCGGAAATTTTTATATTATAAAAATAGAAACAGACCTGCACCCAGCGCCCTTTAGTAGGGCGAATATGCCTCTCATTTCGCTTACGGAGGCGGATTCATCCTTTTCTAGGGCATTTTTGCCTCTCATTTCGCCCACGCAGCCACAATCCAGCCTATCTACGGGATTTATACCGTACATTTCGCCCACGCAGCCACATTCCTGCCTATCTGCGGGATTTATACCGTACATTCCGTCCACGTAGCCACATTCCTGCCTATCTGCGGGATTTATACCGTACATTCCGTCCACGTAGCCGCATTCCAGCTAATCTGCGGGATTTATACCGTACATTCCGCCCACGCAGCCACATTCCAACTAATCTACGGGATTTATACCGTACATTCCGCCCACGCAGCCACATTCCAGCTAATCTGCGGGATTTATACCGCACATTCCGCCCACGCAGCCACATTCCAGCTAATCTACGGGATTTATACCGTACATTCCGCCCACGTAGCCACATTCCTGCCTATCTGCGGGATTTATACCGTACATTCCGCCCACGCAGCCACATTCCAGCTAATCTGCGGGATTTATACCGTACATTCCGCCCACGCAGCCACATTCCTGCCAATCTACGGGATTTATACCGTACATTCCGTCTACGCAGCCACATTCTAACTAATCTACGGGATTTATACCGCACATTCCGTCTACGCAGCCACATTCCAACTAATCTACGGGATTTATACCGCACATTCCGTCTACGCAGCCACATTCCAACTAATCTACGGGATTTTTACCGTACATTTCACCCACGCAGCCACAATCCAGCCTATCTAAGGGATTTATACCGTACATTTCACCCGCGCAGCCACTTTCCAGCCAATCTGCGGGATTTATACCGTACATTCCGCCCACGCAGCCACGATCCAGCTAATCTACGGGATTTATACCGCACATTCCGCCCACGCAGCCACATTCCAGCCAATCTACGGGATTTATACCGCACATTCCGCCCACGCAGCCACATTCCTGCCAATCTACGGGATTTATACCGTACATTCCGTCTACGCAGCCACATTCTAACTAATCTACGGGATTTATACCGTACATTTCGCCCACGCAGCCACGATCCAGCTAATCTACGGGATTTATACCGTACATTCCGTCCACGTAGCCACGATCCAGCTAATCTGCGGGATTTATACCGTACATTCCGCCCACGCGGCCACGATCCAGCTAATCTGCGGGATTTATACCGCACATTCCGCCCACGCAGCCACATTCCAGCTAATCTGCGGGATTTATACCGCACATTCCGCCCACGCAGCCACGATCCAGCTAATCTGCGGGATTTATACCGCACATTCCGCCCACGCAGCCACATTCCTGCCAATCTACGGGATTTATACCACCGTTGTGTCCCACTCCCACACCAATCCCCAGATTTTTACTGGCTCAATATCCAACACTTTTCCTGTGCAGCAAAAAGCTTGGGATGGTATATTGTAGATTGGCTAAATTTTCGGCACATTTTAAGATGAACTCAAACATCATAGAACTAGGTTTGTTGAGATCACTACTCTATACAGAAATAATGAAGGTGAATCTATTGAATAAGCTTTTATTTCATACTATCCCGCTGGGAGCTACTGGTGAGCGGATCCCGCAAGCGGCTGTGGCCTCAGCGCAGACAAGCCAAGAACTGGTGAAGCGGGAGGATGAGGACTCCGCTTATTTCCGCAGGCTGGAAGAAGGCGGCATCCTGCTTAACCGTCCGCAGATTTCTGCGGTACGGCATCATAAAGGGCCGCTTCTAACACTGGCCGGCGCAGGCTCCGGCAAAACCTCGGTTCTGATCTGCAGAACCGGTTATTTGTTGTCCGTGCGCGGCGTCTCGCCAAGTCAGCTGCTATTGCTGACTTTTTCGAGTAAAGCTGCGGCGGAAATGCGCGAGCGGATCGCCCTATTACCGGGAGTAGGCCCAGCGGACGTCGCGCGGCTGCAAGCCCGTACTTTTCATTCCTTTTTCTTATTTTTCTTGCGCAGACAAGGATTGCAGCAAGAAATTTTCAGTGAGACGCGGCGCCAGCACATCCTGTTGAAACAGATCATGCGTGAGCTAGGGCTACCTAAAGATGCGTATCCACCGGAAACCCTACTGTCTCTGCTCTCTTCCTGCAAAATGAACATGGGTACTGTAGAAGGCTTGCCTGAAGGAACCACCGCTGAAAAAGAAATGAAATCCATTCTGGAAATCTACGAACAATGGAAACTAGACAATTTCAAAATCGACTTCGACGATGTCCTCTTAATCGCCTATCGGATGCTGAAGGAGCGTCCTACGCTTTTGCAGGAATTGCAGATGAGATATCTATACGTGATGGTGGATGAGTTTCAGGATACCAATGCCTTGCAGTACGAGTTAGTCAAAATGATTGCTCACCCGCAGCATAATCTGATGGTAGTTGGCGACGATGACCAGACGATTTATTCCTTCAATGGGGCACGCAGTGAATTTATTCTGGAATTCGAGAAGCTGTACCCAGGAGCAAGGGTTATTACACTTGATATTAATTACCGTTCTGGTCCAGCTATAGTCGGACTCGGCAACGGTATTATCCGGCACAATACGCGCCGGCGTTCCAAAACCCTGCAAGCTGCCAAAGGCAGCGGGAGTCAGCCCCGGTATATGCGTCCGCAGACAGCAGACGAGGAAGCTGAGCAGATGGTTGAGCATATTTTAAACGAGGTTTCGAGCGGCAAAAGAGAATATAGCGACTTCGCCATGTTATATAGAGCGTCCAGCAGCAACCGGGCCGTTCTGGAATTACTTCTTTTACGCGATATTCCCTATATTGATTATGGAGAAGGCCAATTACTGTACGAACACTGGCTAATTTCCCCGGTCGTGGATCATATGCGTCTCTCCGTGAATCGGCGGAATTTTGCGGCTATGGAGAACATCCTGCCTACTCTATATATGAACCGTGAAAAAGGTATGAATCACATCCGGCAAATGGAAGCTAGACAACCAAAGCAAGGCCCACTAATCCATCTGTTGTCCATGCCCGGCATGGAGGATTTCAAGGGCACTAAGCTTAGAGAGCGGCTGGATCTAATTCGCAATATGCGCGAGTTAACCCCAGTCCAAGCGATTCGCCAGATCCGCACGCAATTTTATGATTATTTCATCGAAGCAAATGAGCGGCATCAAGCAACCTTGCATCGCGAAACGTTAAAAGAAATGCTAGATGAACTAGAATCGTCTGCAGAGCGATTTGATAGTATTCCTGCCTTTCTAGATTTCATAGATAATGTTACGGAACGTAATGAACATAATCGTCAGCCAAGCACCAAAGAACAAGGGAATCGGATCGCGCTTATGACCATTCACAAATCCAAGGGCTTAGAGTTTCCTGTGGTCTTTTTGATTGGAGCCTCTGAAGGAATTCTTCCGCATAGCTCCGCACTGGAGGGCGACCGGCTCAAGGACCGCAAGCTGGCCGCTGCAAATAGTGGTAGTTCAAGCTTGGCTGCACTGGAAGAGGAGCGAAGACTGGCTTACGTAGCTGTTACTAGAGCCCGGGAAGAGCTATTTATCAGTTCACCTGCGAGGCATCGAGGCAAAAAAGCAGAGGTCTCCCGCTTCATGTTATCAGCCTTCCGCTCTGCTGTTTCTTCCACAGCAACGACTACGGTGAGCAGAACAGTAACAACAAGATCCTTACCTACCAGTCGCACAACTGCGACAAGAACCCATGTCGTTCCAGTATGGAATTGTACCAGCAATACCTGTCCTGGCTGGACACGCATGAAAGCGGGCGGAGCTGAGGATCATTTAACCTCAAAGCCCTGCCCGTTATGTAGTTCCTCTATGGCAAAGGACCAACGAGAAGTTCCTGTATGATTCAACGCAAAAAAAGCAAGTTTCCTCTTCCCTGGAAACTTGCTTTTTTAATAAAAATATAGGTTTAGGCTGGAGTTACTACCGCTTCTTCTTCCTCTTCTTCATGCACGGTCTTGATCTGGATCATTACGGTTGACGGTTCGGTCAACACTTCAATCCCGTCCTTAAAGATCAGATCAGAGACAAGCAATTGGTCGCCAATATCCAATCCGCTAATATCCACTTCCATGGAGGTAGGAAGATCTTCAGGCATACAGCGAACTTCCACTTCATAAATTTCAACCTGAAGCGTACCGCCTGCTTTAATACCTACGGCTTCACCTGCAAAATGAATAGTCACCTTGCTGTCCATGCTCTTTTTCATATTTACATGTTGAAAATCAATATGCAGAATTTTGCCGGACAGGGTATCCTTCTGAATGTTCTGAACCACGACCGGAACCTCTAGATCTTCCGATACCTTACCTTGCAGAATTGCGCGCGGATTCTTTTTGAGAATGTCCAGAAGTTCTTTTTCATTCACTTCCAACGTCAGAGTCTCTTTACCAATACCATATAATACAGCCGGAATACGTCCTTGCTTACGCGCCTGATTGATGTTGGACTTGGTGTCAGTCTTACGTGTGTTGAATTGAATAAACTTATTCATTGGGTTTCCCGCTCTCTTTGACCATAAATTCTTGTCACACTAAGTGTAACATGACCATATAATCTAGTCAAACCAACTGAAAGAACGCTAGGATTCATATTCGTCAAACGGGTCCGCGATCTCAATCTGATACGCTTCTGCGTCACTCACCCCTACAGACAATACCGCCCGGCCTCCTCCAAGACGTTTCAAGCCACCGCTGAAGATGACATCCTCCAGTTCTTTGCGCTTGCCCGGGCCCGCCGGAAAATCACTGCGGACTGCTATTATTTTGACCGGAGTTGCCTTATAAGTCTCAGGATTCAGCGAAAAAGCCATGGCATAATAGTGTTTGTTTCCGGCGCTATCGAAGCAAGCAATGTGGCCCAACACGCCCACCTTCCCACCCCGCAGCAGATGAGCTTCATTGGCTCCACCCCACTCTTCGGGCACGAATTGATCCTGTAGCACCTCGGCATCAATAAAGGTCTGCTCATTCAGTTCGTCCAGCGAAGGAATCACTGTGAACCCAATCTGCCCTCGCCCACCCCGTTCGCCCTGCGGCCGGGTAAATACGCCTACACTGCCATTATCAAGCTCGATAAGCCGGATATCCTTCATCGTGCCGGGGCCTGAAGAAAAGTGGGTCAAAGAATCGATGTGATAACCCCGGTAGAACTGGGTCACCCAGGAGATAATCCGATGCGGATCATCCGCTGCCGTAATCACTTCCACCCCGCCCACAATAAGTTCCCCCCTGATCCGGGTCCAGCACGGGTCCTGTAAATTGTACGTATGCGTATGCGCACGAGGTCTCCAAACCCCATCATGGCATGTAAAAAAGAAGACTTGAGAGAACTCACTGTCCCGTTCCTCAACTCTTCCCATTAGTACCTCTTCCCCGTTATACATAAACGGGGCGGTTATATTATAGACATCCCGGTGCCCAACACCGGTGAACGTCAGTTTATTTACAGTGGTTGTACCGCGTCCGGCATGATATGTATCCAGAAGCTGCTTACAGGTGGCTGTCTGTGCCGGGTTCCTTGTCATCGCCGTCCTCCTCATAATCATTTGAACGATCGATCACCCAATCGTTGTCTTCCGCATCCATGGCAATCAGCTCGCCGGGCTGGACATTAAAGTATACACATAATTTTAGCAACAGATCCCTTGGATACTGCACCATCTCATTCTTATACATTCGGCGTACCGAATCAAAATGGTAATTGATCTCTTTAGCAAGCTTGCGGATCGATAATTTCGGATCATGCCTCTCCATGACCTCACTCAGTTTACTGCGTATGACTGGCATTCATACACCTCCTCCAATAATATATCCGTACTAACCCCAAGGCGTCAATCGAATTGACAAGATAAAACGGTCATGTTACAGTTGGATTAGGAAATAATTTGCAACATTTCTAATTTTAGAAAACCAAATACCTTTCCCTATTCAGAAAATAGAGTCTTCTTTATTTTCTTTTTTTGTATCCAGACCAATCGCAAGACCATTAGGGAGGCTCTTTGAATGAAAAATACAGTCCGTAATCACAACATCGTGTTCCTGGGAACCAGTCTGCCGCGAGAGTGCGGTATCGCCACGTTCACACAGGATCTGCTAGATGAACTTATCCACCTTCCCGGCTTTAACCCGCCCCGGATTATTGCCATAAACAACAATGAAACCTACGCTTACGATCAGCAGGTAATACGGCAGATCGACCAGCATAATTACGCAGATTATATAGATACGGCCGATTTCCTCAACAATTCTGATACCGATTTGTTGGTCATCCAACATGAATTTGGCATCTACGGCGGAGAAAGCGGTGAATACCTGCTCCCCTTTGTCGAACGTTTGAACATTCCGTATGTTGTTGTTTTTCACACAGTGTTGACCAAGCCCTCCCCTAAGCAGCATCAGATCATCCGATGTCTGGCCGAGCGTAGCGTGCAGGTCGTGACGATGGCAGAATCAACCCTTACCGATTTATCTACTATTTATGAGATCCCAGTTTCCAAAATCACATTCATCCATCACGGTGTCCCTCAAGTTAGCACAGCCTCACGCACCAGCCTTAAAGCACAATACGGTTATCCAGACCGCAAGATCCTCTCCACCTTCGGCTTCCTCAGTCCCGGCAAAGGGATTGAATACAGCATCGAAGCCATGCGCGGCGTGGTCAAGCGCCATCCCGAAGCACTTTACATTGTCTGGGGCAAGACCCATCCGGTCGTCAAGCTGGAATCCGGGGAAGTTTACCGCCAGAAACTGACGGACCTCGTAGAAATGTTTGACTTGCAGGACAATGTCCAATTCGTCGATAAGTTGCTGACCCAAGAAGAAGTAATAGAGTCCTTGGTCATGTCAGATATCTATGTGACTCCTTATCTGGGTAAGGATCAGGCCGTCAGCGGCACCCTGGCCTACGGAGTCGGTTATGGCCGGGTCATCGTGTCGACCCCTTACCGCTACGCCCAGGAAATGCTGGCAGAAGGCCGCGGTCTACTGGCTGATTTTCATGATTCTGCTTCCTTGGAAGCCTGCATTTTGCGCTTGCTGAACAGCCCTGCTCTGGTGCAAACGATGGAAGACCGCACGTTGAAGCTCGGGCTCACTATGCGCTGGAACGAAATCGCCAAAATCTATGCCGCCTTGTTCCACAGCCATATCCAGAGCTCGGCGTCAGCTGATCGGAGCGTGATTTAATGGAAACCTCCACCACAGTACAGTCTAAACCAGGCTATATGCGCAGAATCACGGACGATACAGGAATCTTTCAGCATACCAAGTTTGGGGTTCCGGACCGTTCCAAGGGCTACACTACCGATGATAATGCCCGCGCCCTGATTGCTGCGGTCTTAATGTACGAGAATTCCCGGGATGCCGTGGCACTCGATCTCATTCATACGTATATCTCTTTTATCTATCATTCCCAGACAGCGGACGGCAATTTTCGCAATTTCATGGATTATAACCGCTCCTTTATAGAGGATAAAGGTTCTGAAGATTGCCAGGGACGTACCTTGTGGGCACTAGGGTTCGCCTTGTCGCATGCAGCTTCCCTGCCTGACAACCTGATGAATACCTGCCGGTATTTGATCAATCAGGCACTGCCGCATCTGGAAGCCTTGGGCTCACCTCGGGCCGGAGCCTATGCCATCATCGGCTTAAGTTATCTTACCGAAGCACCCGGCCCATTAGGTTATGCTTTTCCATACCCGCATACTGAAAACACGACCGAAGAAGCCGCCTTTCTGCCAAGGGCAACCATTGAGAGTCTGATCGAAAATATTGCGGTTCGGCTGCATAATCAATATACCCGCTATAAGGGGCACGGCTGGAATTGGTTCGAGGACAGCATCACTTATGGCAATTCCATGCTGCCCTGGGCTCTGCTTCGGGCCTACCTAATCTCCGGGAATAAAAACCTGCGGGAGACCGCCAAGGAAAGCCTGGATTTCCTAGCTTCAACCACCTTCTCCAGCAAAGGCTACTATAAACCGATCGGCAGCCATGGCTGGCTGCTGCGCGATGGGCTGGCTGCACCCTATGATGAACAGCCCATTGAAGCCTGCGAGATGCTGCTGGCCTGCCGGGAAGCAGCTGTTGTTCTTGAGGACCCCTCTTATCTTGCGCAGGCAGAATTATGCTACAACTGGTATCTAGGGCATAATTCCTTGGGAATCCCCCTAATCGATCCGCAGACTGGTGCTTGTTATGACGGTATTCATGCGGCGGGGCTCAACCTGAATCAAGGCTCGGAGAGCATTATATCCTTCACAATTGCCCGGTTGGTGATGCATCATGAATAAATATGCTACGATCCTAGCCGGCGGGGGCGGAACACGGTTTTGGCCCCTGTCCAGACAAGAAATCCCAAAGCAGCTGCTGAACATTAGTGGCAACGACATTATGTTAAACGATACGATTGAACGCTTCAAAGGGATTATTCCTCAGGAGAATACAGTTATCGTTACTAATCGTACCCAAGCAGTATTGTTGGAGAGTATTATGCACAGCAGCGTTCTCAAAGCTAATATTCTAATTGAACCTGTGGCGCGAAATACAGCCGCTAGCATTCTTTTTGCAGCATTATCTATAGAGAAGTCTCATGGCAATTCTTTAATGGTCGTCCTTCCTTCCGATCACTATATAACGGATGAGGAACAATTCCGTCTTACACTAGACGAAGCCTGTACTGTTGCCATGGAGTCAGACAAAATAGTAACCATCGGAATCAAGCCTACTTTCCCATCTACTGGCTACGGCTATATTGCCTTTGATAAGACGCCGATTGCGACAAGCCCAGTGGCTGTATATGATGTAGATGAATTTGTAGAGAAACCAAACTTTCAGAATGCACAGAGTTATCTGGCATCCGGTAATTATCTATGGAATAGTGGGATTTTTATTTGGCAGACCTCTGTCATTATTGATAATTTCAAACGTTATCTACCTCGACTCTACAAAACCATGCTGCCCATCAGTGATTGTTTGGGTACAGATCAGGAAGAGGAAGTTATTAATGCCATCTACCCAACGCTTCAGAATATTTCGATTGATTACGGCATTTTAGAACGCTCTGATGAAGTTGTCGTGCTTTCCGGACAATTTGGCTGGAATGATATCGGTAGCTGGGATGCACTGGGTTCAATCTTCCCTCCGGATGATGCAGGCAACATTATAAAAGCAAATCATGTGGGAATAGATACCCATAACTCAATCATTTATGGAAATGGCAGACTTATCACGACCATTGGTGTAGACGGGTTCATCATTGCGGATACTGGGGATGCACTGTTAATCTGTCCCAAGGATAAAGCGCAGTCAGTCAAAGATATCGTGGAGCTTCTAAAGGAACAGGGAATGACAGAATATATCTAACTAAAAAGAATGCAAAAAGACGGGCCATTGCAGTACATGCATGGTCCGTTTTTTAACTAATTATATAAGTTGAACAGTTTGTACATGTTTGGAAGCGCCAAACTTAGGTCCAAGCCCACAAGAACCCGTCTCGATCCCAAGCAATTCTCCCGCCATGGAGTTTCCGGAAAGCTTTCTTCACTTCTTTGGAGAGTGAGGCATTGCCGTTCTCATTCACAAATACAAATTGTTCTCCAAAATTCTCTTTCACATATTCAATCGCCGCCGTCTGATGCAAGGTACCCGTAAAACGAATCTCCTTCACCATCCATTCTGCTACTTCTTGTGCGGTTATTTCCATATGGATGCGCCTCCTCTCTGTGCTTACTGCTAAAATGTGCCCTCATTATAACATGAATACAGCCCAACCGGACAAACGTCCGAATTGGGCTGTATTGAAGTCATTTTACATCACTGTGGATAGATATGGTTCGAAGGATAACGGGACTTCTGTCCTCCACTCACCATCAACAGAATCCCAGTAATTAAGTGCAAGAACCAGCCCACAAAAGGAATCCATGCCAATAAAGAAGTTATAATTCCTAGCACTGAACCGTAGATAGACTCACGGTCTCTTGAAGATAAAATCAATGTAATCACATGTAGAATAAACATCAACCCCAGAACGGAATACCCCGTGCCAATAACAATAGCAGCACCCAGGATTGGAATTGCCAAAATAATTTCACAGGAACCCGTAATCCATTTCATAGCTTTAGAAGCGCTCAATAGACAACCTCCTAATTGGTTGAAATATATGATTTTTCTCGTGCTAATTATTTTATTTCATACCAACGGCAAAGGTTCTTCCACTTTGTCATGGGATTGCTTCTGCACAAGTGGAGGCAAGCCCTCCTTACTCATTGCTGCCGAAGGGGCCAGCCCCAAACAGTGGCACATTAAAGGAGCCAGTCGCAGCTGTGGCAGTACTTCTTCCTCTTTTTCCGAAGATAATACATCTACCCCAAACGTATATAATGGCACATCTCGCTCGGAAGGGGTTATCCCGCCGTGGTACCCATTTGCGTTCATTCCATGATCTGCCGTAATCATAATCTTATAGCCCTGTTCCATCCAAATGGGCAAAACAGTGGCCAACAGACCGTCAGCATTACGCACTGAAAACTCATATTCCTTGCTCTCTCCGCCATAACGATGCCCGGCGTCATCTATATTCATGGAGTGAATGTATAGGAAATGCGGATCATAGGCACTCCGTAAATACACAGCGTCGGCAAACACATGACTGTCGGGATAGTGATCCTCGAAATAAAAACTGCCATGCTGAATGGGCTTCATCACATTGTGCTGATGGCGATCAGCAAGCGGATCAAAAGGGGCCGAATTATAAAGCTCACTGACCCAATGATAGGCGACAGCAGCTGTGCGCAAATTAGCGCCCACTGCCAGATGGAATACGCTCTCTTCATGGCTTGGTCTCACAATATGGTTAGCCGTAATTCCATTTTTGGACACGGGTGTACCCGTCAAGAGCACTTCATAAAGCGGGCGTGACAGACTGGGTAATTCCGATTTCACTCGGTGACATGATATTTTCCCCTGCTCCACCAGATGCTCCATATACCCCATATATTCACGTGCGGCCTCATATCTAAGTCCGTCCAACACTACCACAATAAGTTTATTGTTCATTTCAGTCATCTTATTACGCTCCCTCTCGTTCCAGATGCAGCAGCTCAGAAGGGTTCAGAGCCAAGGTGACGTTAGCCCCTTCCACCAGCCTCAGCCAGCGTCCGTCATTTAAAAGATCAACCGTTAAAGAAATGTCTTCCACCTCTACCGTACACCTAACAATATTGCCCAATACGGAGACAGATTTAATGATGCCATCCACCAGTTGCAGTCCGGCAGCAACCTCGTGAAGTCCCGCGCCCTCATGCAGCAGCGTAACCGCCTCAGGCCGAATAGCAAATCGGTCCTTCGTGCTATCTATCCCCCGGAACAACGTCATCACTTCTGATCGGGTCAATACATTGTAACTGCCCATAAACCGGGCAACGAACTCTGTTCGTGGTGCGGAGTACAACCCCTCAGGTGTGCCATCCTGCACAATCCGGCCACCATTCATAATACAGATGCGGTCAGAAAGAATCAGTGCTTCCTCCTGATCATGCGTCACGAATAGTGTCGTCATGTTAAACCTTTTTTGAATATCACGGATTTCAGCACGTAAATTCTTGCGTATCTTAGCATCTAGTGCGCTTAAGGGTTCATCCAGCAGCAATACTTTGGGCTGCACCGCTAGAGAACGAGCCAGCGCTACCCGCTGCTGCTGTCCACCAGAGAGGGACTGCGGATATACATCCCGTTTATCCTCCAGATCGACCAATGCCAGCAATTCCGCGCAGCGATGATGGCGGGCTGATTTCGATAGTCCCCGCATTTTCATTCCATACTCGATATTTTGGCTCACCGTCAGATTGGGGAACAAGGCATAAGACTGAAACACCATTCCTACCTCGCGCTTACGGGGCGGCAAACTTCCCAGATCTTTATTTTCCAAAAGAATTCTGCCGCCATCCAGCTCTGAAAGACCGGCTATGCAGCGTAGCAATGTGCTTTTTCCACAACCGGAGGGGCCTAGCAGTGTCACAAGCTCACCTTCACGGATCTCCAAATCAACATTGTCTAACACACAGGTATTCCCAAACATTTTGCGTACACCCTGCAGCTTTAGATAATCATTCATCCCTTAATACCTCCCCCCATCTTTTTACCGAGCTTCATTAGTACCATCGAAAGAATTAGAATAAACAGAAAATAAGAGATCGCAATCGCACTGGCCAAATGTCCACTTTCACCAACCCTTTGATATAGATATACCTGAATCGTCTGAATATGTCCGCCAACTAACATGTTCGTAAGAACAAATTCGCCGAATAGAACTGAAAATGATAACAGTGTAGAGACGATAACCCCAGGCCATATATTAGGCAAAATCACATTCAAGAAGGCCGTTCTTCGGCGGGCACCAAGCAGCTCCGCAGCATGCAGCAGTTCTACGGCATTAACCGTTAACAGACTATTGCGAATGCCCTGATACATATAGGGAAGGATGACCACAAAATATGCGCCCACCAATAAATACGCTGTTCCAGCGATATCAAAAGGACCAGAGGAATAGGTACGAATAAGACCTACCGCAGCCACAACACCAGGCACCGCATAAGGCAAAACAACAATACCTTTCATAAAGCTCTCCCAGCGCGGAAAATAGAGGGTGATGACAAAAACAGCTGGCAGCATCACGGCCAGACTCAGCACCACGCTGATCAGGCATAAATAAAGCGAGGTCCAAAGCGCCTCCAGAAAGCGAATATCCTCAAACATTTCCCCAAACCAATTCAAGGTCCAAGCTCGGGGCAGCAGGGTATTCTGCCAGTCTTGTGCAAAAGCATAAATACCCGTCGCCAAAAGAGGAAGCAGCAAATACACCATGAGCAGCAGCATGAAGGTGCGTGGAGCGAAGCCTGCTTTGCGTATATTCATTGCCCTACCTCCTCACGAGCTGTCCATAAACGCCGGGGAGCTGTGGTTTTCACATCCGGTTTACTGAGCGCTTTCGTTCCGAACCTCTCCGCGCGCCGCACCATTAAATGGTTCAGATAAACCGCCAAAATCGTAGTCAGACCAAGAAGAACAGCAAGCGTACTCCCCATTTGTGGCTGTGTAACCACATCTCCGGCAACCAGTGAACCGATACGTACCGCCAACAGATTGTAATTTCCGCCAACCAATGCGTAAGCCGTGGCATAAGCACCCATTGCATTAGCAAAAAGAATTCCAAGTGTGCCAAAGATCGCTGGAGTTAGAATAGGCAGGCCAATCGTCTTCCAGAACTGCCAAGGCCCAGCCCCCAGTAAAGACGCTGCCTCTCTCCACTGCTCACGGATTCCGTAAAAGGACGGGTACAAAAGCAATAAGGCTAACGGAACCTGAAAGTATACATACACCAGTATTAGACCTGACCAGCTATATAGATCAAAATCGGCAAAAACACTCCAGCCCCACTGTTTAAATAAGAGTGTAAACACCCCATTATTTCCGAGCAAAATGATATAAGCAAACGCCAGCGGAACACCTGCGAAATTAGAGGTCATATTCGACAGCATTAGAAGTCTATCGCGTACTCTCGGGGTAAACCGGGTAATGCAATAAGCACAAAAAAGTCCGACAATGATCCCTATCAGACTTGAGGTTATGGAGATTAGCAGACTGTTCTTAATCGCCTGCATGTAATAGGCACTTTGCAACGCATGCAGATAATTGCCTAACGTAAATCCCGTTCCGTCCGCTGTGCGTAAGCTTCCCGTCAGCATGGATATTATAGGTACCAGTTGAAAGGCTAACACCATTAGTGCAAATGGAATAAGTGCCAGGATCACACCGCGGCTTCTTTGTTTCATCTTACTCGCTCCTTGTCGCGGGAATAGAACAAAGGCGCCTTACGGCATCATGACGAAGGCGCCCTGCTTCTTTTTTGGGGAGAAATGCATACTAGTTCAAATGCACAAGCACACGTTCCTGCCACAATTGAGGAATGGTTTTTGCCGTCTCTTCCCATACCTTGTAATCACCAACAGGCTTAGCGTTGACATATTCGTCTTTTGGTAGCAGCTTAGCTGCAACATCATCCGGCAACGTTACACTGTCACGGATCGGACGAGCGTAACCTTTGGCAAGATTAATCTGTCCTTCATCACTAAGGATGTATTGGCGTGTAAGCTTCGCCGCGTTAGGATGCGGCGCATATTTGTTGATGATCGTGGCATACCCGCTCACGACACTGCCTTCTTGTGGAATGGCTACAGCGAAGCCATCTTTGTTGATCTGGTCTCTATAATTCAAAGCGTTGAAATCCCACAGCAGGGTAACTTCCACTTCACCTTTTTCAATGTTGGCAAGGGAAGCCTCTGCATTGGAGAGACGTCCTTTTTTAGCTAAATCCTCGAAAAAAGCAATCCCTGGTTCAATGTTCGACTCGTCGCCACCAAAGGCAATCGCTGCGGCCAATACAGCCATCTGTGCTTGAGCAGCTTTGGTTACATCACCAACGATGATTTTGTAATTGCCGTTCTTCAGATCTTCCCAGCTCTTCGGCGGATTCGCCACGAGCTTAGTGTTAGTCAGAAAAGAGATGGTGCCTTGATAGCCGACGATCCAATTTCCGTCCTTGTCCTTAGCCCAATCAGGGATTTCATCCCAGTAGGATGTTTTATAAGGCTGTGTTACCCCTTTCTCCACGGCAACCGATCCAAACGCAATCCCCACATCTCCGATGTCGGCCGTTGGTTTGTCTTTTTCCGCATCAAACTTGGCAATTTCCTCCGCGCTCGACATATCGGTATCCGAATGTGTAAGACCATACTTACTGTCCATATCACTCCATGTATCTTTCCAGTTCGCCCAAGAATCCGGCATTCCTACACTGACGATACTGCCCTCTTCTTTAGCTTTACTCTCGATCTCAGTCAGACTTAATTCTTTGGTGCCAGCCTTTCCATTCGTTGTTTCTTCAGCCTTGGCTGAATTTCCACAAGCAGCAAGCAACAGGACGAGCAAGGATAACATTAGACCCATTGATAATTGATTTTTGATCCCTTTTTTCATGATTTCCCCTTCACTCCTATTTCTTATTTGCGGGCTTCTTTATGCTCCAACTGTTAGGCACCCAATTGCAGTATAGGCGTGTACTATTTTCGCGGCATTAAGGAGAATAGGAATATTTGTAAATAAAAAGAAACGACCTGTCGTCTTTTTTAGATGACCGCCGTTTCCCTTAGAAATACAATTTACTTACAATGACAAGAAATATTCGTATAAACTTCAGTCCAAGTAAAAAACTGCCCGACATTTCCAGGCAGTTTTACATGTATGAATATAATTACCGTCTACGCGCTGCCACACTGACAACACCGTATCTGTAAAGCACCTTCTTACCGAACCAGCCAAAAAGCCGATCCGTAAAGAAGCCCATAAAGCCAAGGCAGAACAACCCGACAAAGATCCAATCCGTACGGAAAAACAACCGGGAATTCCAGATCAGATAACCTACACCTTCGTTCGAAGCAATCATTTCCGCGCCGATAATCGCCATATATGAGGTGCCCATCGCTAACCGGATACCCGTAAAAATATAAGGGATCGTCGCCGGAACGACCACATGAATCAGAATTTGCCACTCACTGGCGCCCATACTGCGGGCTGAGCGGATTTTGTCCTCTTCCACGGACATCACACCGGTTAAAGTATTCAGCACCACGATAAAAAAGGTGGCGTACATAATTAACGCAATCTTCGACTGCTCCCCAATACCAAACCATACTAGGAACAAAGTAATGAATGCAATCGGCGGGATAAAACGGATAAAGTTCAGGAAAGGCTCCGCAAAAATACGGATCAAGTTCACCTTCCCAATGATTAGTCCTACGGGAATCGCCAGTAAACTGCCGAGTACCCAACCAATGAGCACCCGATAAAAGCTAATCCCGATATATTGCAGCAAGGTTCCGTCTTCCAGCAGCTCCCGTCCGCCCTTAAGTGTACTCCATGGTCCGGGGATCACATCGGGGCCATAGATTACAGCTCCAAGCTGCCAGACGCAGAGCGCGGTAATCCATAGAAGGGTTACGGAAACCCACTTCTTCTCCACCCATTTCCTCATCTGTCTCACCCTATCCTATTCTTCGAAATGACCTTGAATTTGATTGTATAACGAGTAGAATTCCGGTGAGGTTACGTCCCGCGGATACGCCAGTGTATTGTCATAAATATCTGTAATATTAGAGGACGGTCCTACTGACATAATGCCAATTCGTTCTCCCAGCAATAACGCCTCCTGAATATCATGAGTTACAAAAATCACCGTCTTATGTGTCTGGCGCCAAATGTTGACCAATTCCTTCTGCATCGTTCGGCGCGTCATCGCATCCAGCGCACCAAATGGCTCATCCATTAGCAGAATCGCTGGATCATTCGCCAGCACCCGAGCCAGCTGAACACGCTGCTTCATACCCCCAGACAGCTCCTTCGGGAACTTCTCCTCATGCCCGTTCAGCCCAACAAGCCCGATGAACCTATCCGATATTGTGTGCCGTTCCGCCTTTGCGATTTTCTTCATCCGCAATCCGAACTCCACATTCTGCCGGACGGTTAACCAAGGGAATAAGGAGGAATCCGCCTGCTGGAACACAACCGCCCGATCTCTGCCGGGCTTATTCACCTCTACATTATCCACCCGTAGATGCCCACCAGATTTGGAGACAAACCCGGCGATCATATTCAGCAGTGTTGATTTCCCGCAACCACTCGGCCCAAGCAGAACGAAGAATTCCCCACCTTTAATTACGAGATCTACATCTTTTATAATGTAGTGAATGTCCCCAGCAGTTGGTTCGCTGTAGCTTTTACGGAGCTGCTCAATATGAATGGTATGCTGCTTAGCAGGTAATGACATTCTGAACTCCCCCTATTTCTTGTACGTAACCTCTTCTGGCAATGCCTTCGCCAGCGGCTCAAGATTCAGCTTGCTATCCAGATCGAAATCCTTCTCGATGATTCCGTTGTCGACCATATATTTCTTCTGCTTGGTCAAACTGTCATACGCTGCTTGAGTAAATCCTAGTGCCCACGGATTATTCGGCAGGTCTTTTATCGTAGATTCCTTAGGCTGCTTCACTTCCTTATACATCAGATCAGCAACCTCATCTGGGTGAGCCTGAGCATAGGCTCCAGCTTCATCCACCGCTGCTAGGAAATTCGCTATACCTTGTGGATTCTTAGCCGCAAAATCATTTCCCGTTACAATCCCCATCCCCAATCGAACCGTGGTTTTAGACATATCCGTCAGTTCATGAACACCTTTAAGCGCATAGAGCTTATCATTCAGAACCGAACCATAAAACCATGCTCCATCCACAGCACCTTGCTTCAAAGCGATATAAGCTTCATCAAAGGCACCCTGTCCTATTAACTCCACATCACTGAGAGCGGCATTATGCTCTTTCAAATATTCATCCCAAAGGTACGGAATGAAGGTGCCGCGTATGAAACTCAGCTTCTTTCCCTTCAAGTCTTCAGCCTTCTGAATATCGTCCTGTACGAACAATTTCCATTCAGTGGACGCTTCATCAGTCGCTAATCCCGCCGAGGCGATAATAGCATAATCGCCCTTCGCCACTGCGTTCAGCAATGGGAAGTCTGCCCCGAAAGCCACATCCACCTGTTTAATAAAAAGGGCATTTACACCTTCCGCAGGGGAACCAAAGTTGACTAGTTCAGCGTCAATCCCGTGTTTGGCAAAGATGCCTTTATCTAATGCCACCCGAAAAGTGGGATTCGTATTGATGTCAGCAATTTTTATCTTTAATATCTCATCTTTGCTGTTCGCCGCTCCCTCTTTAGAGGCATTAGAGGCAGCCGCATCGCCCTTGGAGCTGCAGCCCGATAAAAGGATAACCACTGATAAAGATAAGAGCAGAAAGCTTGAGCTGATCCATGATTTTTTCAACCGACACATCTCCTCAAATTTGTTAATTTACCTTGCGGCTGCTGCCTTCATCCGTCGTCGCCACACAAGCAGCTCCTTCAACAAAGGGCAGGGTTGTCGCCACACTTACCACAGAATCCGATCCTTTAGGTGCAGCCCCCGGGACTCTGAACTGTGTTACGTCTATTGGCTCAATCGCTTGTTCAACTGGCGTTTCCAGCTGTGGTACCCAGGCATAAGGCACACGGTAGGAACGATAGACCATGTTGGTATTTCTGGAGTCCGTAAATGGCGAAATATATTCCCATACCAGTTCATGTTCTGGCGTAACCTCAAAGAGTCTGCCGTTAGAACCTTCTGTAATTAAGGTGTTGCCATTCGGAAGCCGTTGAGCTGAGCTGATATATGGACTGTAGAATTTATAAGAATCGGTTGGGACAGAGAAACCAGCTTCTGCCGCTGTATATTGCCACTCAATCTCAAGGGTCACGGGATTAATCTCCAGAATTCGCGAGTGGTCGCGGAGTGCATTTTTTTGCCCAAAAGGAGAAGATGGATTTGGAAGACCATAACCGCCCCAGCCCCCGTTATCGAATACAAGTAAGTTACCTTCTCCCGGCAAACCTTTCGGAATGATGTGCGCATGATGCTGGCCAATGATCCAGTCGATATGCTTCACTTCTGGCAGCGAGTAATCCGGACCGATTCTCCAAACGATGGCTCCGGTACGCTTATCCGTTATCGCAATAATATTTGCTTCCCGCGCATCCCAGATCACGTTATCCGGATGGAAACGCTCGTCACCTGCATCGTAAAACTTATTGGGTCCTACATAAGAAGCCGAATTGATATGCAGCCAGTCCCCAACACCGCCACCTAGATTTCCGAAAGAGCGTGAGTTAGGATCACGGAATAGTACATTTTTGGCAGCTTCATCAAAGCCTAGCTCATCAAAATGTTCATTTGGAGCCCACTCCCAGACGATATTCCCCTCCCAGTCCACCTCAAGGATCGTGTCATCAAGCAATTGTTTGTCGGAGATCTGAGGATTGTAGATATTTTTGTGAGCAAGAATTAGCGTTTTGCCACTTTCTACCTTGGGTTCAAGCCCTGGTGCAAAATATCCGACCGGATTGCCTTCGCGCTGATAGTCATGATGCTGGCGGGCATACCAGAGGGGTTCATAACCCGGATCTTCTATATGTTCATAGCTGTTATATTTCCACACGATGTTCCCATCCCAGTCCACCTGTACCAGATCTACATTATCCTGTATGCCGAATTTTGGATCTCTTCTTCCTGTGCTGCCCAGCACATAACCACCCGGGAAGATTTTAGCCGGAAATCCAAGCAGCCCCTTCCACAAATGCACCTCTTTACCGTTCATATCTATCAGTGCAACACCTTCTTCACCAGCTTGAAATACAGTATAGCCACTCCAGGCTTTGTCAGGGTTATATACGGTTGCTCCAGTTGGATAAATGGTTGAATGTCCCATCGTTCATCTCTCCTATGTTCAATTTTTTTAGTAGCTAAGATAATTATTTTTTTTGGTGGTTGTTCGTGGCTTCTGTTCAAGGGTTGGAGAGGTCTCTGCATTCTCCTTGGCGAGCTTCAGCAGGATATCCGAGAATCCTTCTAAATTGCTAATGATCCGCTGATAAAAGTCATTTTGCTGCGCCAATTCCTCCTCCGTAAACCCCTCAAACAAAAGCGAAATACATCGTTCTCCGATGTTGCTGTTCTGCTCCGCCAGCTTGCGGCCTTTATGCGTAATATCCAGCATTACCGTTCTACGGTCACCTTCTTTACGTCTGCGTACGGTATATCCACCCGCCTCAAGCTTATCGCTCAATGCGGTAATCGCACCTGAGGTGAAGTCTAGTTCATCCGCTAAGTCTCCTAGCCTTTGCTCACCATCGCGAATGATTTTGTGCAGAATCAGCATGCCTGGTAAGGAGATGCCTGCTACGGCGACCTTATCCCGCTCTTTCACGAATCTGCGAACCGCCTTGCGAAATGCCCAATCTGTCTCCTCCAGCTGTCTCCAATACTGTTCGCTCATGCTTACCTCTGCTTTCTCCCAATCAGCCCATAAAAAAAGACTCCCAGCACCTACCCCTGACAAGGGAAAAGTACGGGAGCCTTTGGTGGTCCAATCAGCTCGGTTGAATTATTTCACTGTTCATTTAATTACTGTTTAAGTATTGGTGATATCATATACCCCTTTATTCCTACCTGTCAAGTGCGTATTTTTAAGAATTCAAAAAAAGAGCACTCACAAAGGTGCCCTCCAACTTGTAAGCTTATTGACCACTTTCCAGTACAAGCGCATGACTGTCTTCATCATAAACCTGCATAAAAGATGATACGGCCGGTAAATAACGCTCTAACCGGTAAATATATTTTACCCGATTCCTGAAGTGGCAGATTGGAGGTATTTAATTTCACTTGCACTCCTTGCAATCTATCTTTTATTTTGAAAAATTTGAAAATTAAAAATTAATCCAAAATATTATATATGAAAAATCATATGAGTAGTGAGAATTTCCTTTTTTCATAGAAGAACATGAAGACTACACGCCAAAAATGACAAAAAGCAGGCCAGAGTCACCTCTGCCTGCCTTTGCCATCCAATCTTATAAATTAATTATTCCATATAACAGTTTTGCGATTTCAGCGCGGGTTACTTTACCACGAGGGTCAAAGTTATTGTTGCCCTTGCCGTCAAGGATTCCCTTAGCCTGTAAATCAATGACTGCTTGCTTCGCCCACTCAGATACGCTATTCATATCCTTGAAGCTTGCAGTAGCAGCAACGGAAGCTTGCGATCCAGCTTTATACTGCATCAGTTTCTGCAAGACAACTGCCGCTTCCTCACGGGTAATTGCATCTTTAGGGCGGAACTTGCCATCACTGCCTTGGATCAATCCAAGCTGGACAGCTTTGTCTATCGACTGTGCATAATAAGCATCTTTAGATACATCTGCGAAAGCACTCTGGGCGATAGCTCCACTTGCCTCATCCAATCCGAGAGAACGAATGGCCAGTGTAACAAAGTCTGCGCGGGTTACATTCGCCTGTGGTCCATAATGCGTATCGTCAATCCCTTTAATCACATGCTTAGCCGTCAGCTTGGAAATATACGACTCTGCCCAGTGGCCAGCAGTATCCCTAAATTGCTTATGGTATTCCAGCACCGCAAAGGAGGAAAAGTGATTTGTTGTGAAGGTAACGGTATTATCCTTAAACACTCCACCCAAATATTCTAACGTGCTGCCATTTACATAATAGACACCCGCAAAATCCGTATCGAGCTTAGCAAGCTGTTCCTTAGTCAGCGTCAAGGTAACCGTAACAGTACCTTTAAGCTGATGGATAGCTGTTTCTTTGCCGCCTGCTGATGTACTGAGGTTCATCGTAACGGTAGCTCTAGCTGGACCCATTCCAGCGACATTGGCCTGTACAGAAATCATACTCATATCAATGCTTAGTAGCAGCATATCACTGCCTGCCGGGATGGCTGGTAAGGAGCTTGTCGGTACGCTCAATGTAACGTTAGAAGACACAATATTCAGGTTCAGCTTCTTATCGATAGCCTGTTGTATACTCGCTGCATCAAGAGCAATTCTAATCTGATCTTGAGCCGAGGCGGCTCCGCCTACGCTAATCTTTAGGCTTCCCCCTGTAGCAGCTTCCTCTATCCGCTTCTTCAAGGCTGACGGATCAGCTGTATACGTTCCATTACTTCCTAATGTCAGTTCAATGTTTCCTTTTTCCGCTACCGGTGTGGTGGTAGGCGTTGGAGTCACTATTGGCACTGGTGAAACTACTGGAGGTGCCGTTGTCGCCTCTGGTGTTGGTGTCGGCGTCACTTCTGGCGATGGCGATACCTCAGGTGTCGGCGTCACCTCTGGCGACGGTGTTGGTGTCACCTCTGGTGTCGGCGTCACATCCTCTTTTCCAGTGTAAAAGCCCCAGATATCTGAAAGCACACTGCCGGAGTGATCATCCTCAACCTTTGTGTACCATTGGTAGTAGCTATCCGGATTTAGCTTACTCCAAATGACCTGAGTCTCCGCGCCACTCTCTACTTGTTGATTGGCCGAAATTTCCTGATCGCTGT
Source organism: Paenibacillus sp. FSL L8-0333 (assembly GCF_037965665.1). Classification (NCBI taxonomy): domain Bacteria; kingdom Bacillati; phylum Bacillota; class Bacilli; order Caryophanales; family Paenibacillaceae; genus Paenibacillus; species Paenibacillus sp. FSL L8-0333. The sequence continues at coordinate 327,649 of NZ_CP150186.1, read as the reverse complement.
AAACCTTGACTCCGATATAGTCGGTAGCCACACGTTTAGTCACAGGCTGTAGATCCAGATCCAGAACGAACTCATCTTTGCCTGGATATTCGTCTTCATCATAGTAGTTATAATCATCCAAATAAGGCGAATAAGTCTTCACGCGAAGTTTGTTATTAGCAACATCGAACTGAAGCAGACGGATATAGCCAAGGCCTCCTTCTTCAGCACCTTGATAATCTGCCAGCATTTGATAGACACTGCGGTCTGGAATACCGTCACCGTTATCATCCAGCTCGTCTACCTTAAGCTCAGCATCATGATAATGGCCGGACAGTGCTGCGATTACGTTTTTGTTAGGTTTCACAACCATCTCAAAAATCTTATCCGCAATAGGTGCACGGTTATTAGAAACCAGCAAATATTCATGGAGACAAAGAATCGCTTTACGCTCTGGATAACGGGCAACGATCTCATTCATCCATTCGATTTCTTCCTCAGCCAATCCCCAGCCCATGTATACAATAACAAAATCATTTCCGTTCGCAGACACTAAATCGTAATGGCCCCTGTTGTTGTCATAAGAGCCACCGAAGGTCGGCATATTCTTGAATCTCCACTCCCCAAAATACTCCCAGAACTTCGTGTAATCCCCGGTTTGATGGCCTACGTCATGATTACCCGCAAGAACACCATAAGGAATGTTAGCTTCCTCCAGAACCTTCATGTTCCGGTCAGCTTCCTTCCACTCATACTCCTGATAGGATTTATCCACGACATCTCCTGTATGGATTACATATTTCAGGTTCAAGCTCTCTTTGTTGTCAGCTATCCATTCTACATTTTTACGGTAAATGTAAGGGTAGCTCTGTGAATAATATTGTGTATCAGACATCCATACAAAAGAGAAATCATACGTATCTTGTGTTACTGTAGGTGCTGTCTTAGCTACAGAAGCAATTTCGTCCTGAACCATTACAGCAATGCTATTTCCATTAGCATATGCTCCAGCTGTAACCGTGGATTTCAGCTCAAAATCCTCTGTTCCAGCGATTAAATGATCCAGCTGTACCCATTTTTGTTGAGCAGGGCTCCAAGCGTAGAGACTTACTTTACGTCCCGGCAATGAATTCCCTTTCCATTTAATATCTACACGATCTGACGCCTTAACCGACTCATCCAGCTTAATTTCATAACGCTGATAAGGGAATTGATCAACAGCATCATTAATTAAATATTGTCCGTCCACCGCACTTATTTTACTGTAGTCGTCACCGCTAAGCGCTTGTTCGCCCGCAGGTTCGGATTGTTTCGGCGGCTCTGTATCGGATGCGTTTATAAACCCAGCAAAGCCGTGCTCTGGATGGTTAGCATCGTACTTGAATCCTCTAAAGAAGGTAACGTTTATCTTATCCTGATTAGGATCTTCAACCTTAACCTTTAAAGTCGGATTAGTACCTACAGCAGTCTCCCAGTTCGTAGGAGAAATAAGCAGAGGTGCAAATGGATTCTCATTCGGCACATGGAATGCAATTACCTTTTCTGCCTGATTGCCGATCTTATCCAAGGCTGTGATAGAAAGCGTATGATCCCCAGCAGATAACTTCCCGGATGAAGTAGCATAGGGCAGTTCAATAACATTACCGTCCAGCTTCACACTGACCTTAACTACGCCCGCATAAGTATCCTTAACTTCAGCAGCAATTTCAAAATTGCCACGGTAAGTTTGTCCTTCTTCTATCGATGCTTTAATGGATGGTGGCGTGTTATCGACAATCACGTTTGATGATACTTTCGTTCCACCTTCGGTAAGCGTTACTTTATGTTCTCCGTCAGGTACTTCTTTAGTATTCCAGTTATACGCCGTTGAACGGAACAAATCCGCTTTCAGATCGAACTGGAAGCCGAGGGATTCGTGCTTACCTGCGCTGTCCCCCATCTTGATTTCCTTATCACGTTCTGCATAAGCCGGATCCCAAATTTCGGTACCATCTGCCAGCAGGAGACGAACATTTTTCACTTCAAAATCATCCTTATTCTCCTCAGGACGAGGATCAAAGGGGGAAGATTTAGAGCCCGCCCGAATGTAAATCACATTATCCGCACCCACTTGTAAAGCGGCAGAAGAAATAGGAAAAGTCAATGTAGTATACGTAGTAATCGGGTCCAGAAAGGTATACAGAATACTGGCATCTCCTAGTTCTTCCGGTCCCATCGTGATGGCATTTTTAAAATAATAATCCACATTTTTGGCTTCAAATACAAAGTAGGCATCATTCTCAAGTGCAGTATATGCCTCGTTATTGCCCAGTAGCTTACTGTCGATGCTCAAGCCTAAATCATCAGCCTTAGCGGTGGCAGAGGTTCCTTTTACGGTCACAGAACCATTGATCAATTGCCCCTCCTTCACGTTCAAACGAAGTGGGGATTGATCCTGTCCTCCTGTAACTTTTACTTTTATTACTGGAGATTGTGTTTCATTCGTTCCATCAGAAACGACAAAGTAATATTGAATTTCATTTCTGCCAATCAAATCAGCAGAGGTCAATTTAAAGTGATACAAGCTGTCGTTGAAGTCTTGGGATAGATTGTGGCTAACAGCCTCCGGCTGCTTGTCCGAAGATACTCTAACCTCCACAGAAGTAACAGCTTTATTGTCATCAGCAAAAGCCTTCAAATCGAGACCCATCGACTGGTCAATCTCCGTTACGCCCGTCAGATCTTCTACTGATGGTTTCTCTGTATCCGGCTCCACATGGATCGGCGTGTTTGGAAGTTGTGTTACATCCGTATGGCCTGGTGACGGAACGGCTGAGCCCGTACTGATCTTGAGCATTTTGCTTAGTCCATTGACAGGATACTTGTATAGAAGGGCTTTATTTTCTTTAGTATCGTCACCTTTAGCTCCACCATCGTAGGTGAGGTCTGCATCATAATACGCGGAGGAAATTTCTTTCTCCGTGTTACTTTTGATTACGACTGCCCGGCGGCCTGAGTTCGCCATACCATCGCTTTTGATCAAAAAGAGATTGGTGCCTTCAATTAAGTTTGTGTTGAATTCTGTATTGAAATCATTAGCAGTGTAAGTGCTATTTGCACTATTAATAACCCAAAACACCACGGACTGCTGTGCAGGAATCAGAAAGTTCTCTGGTGTCGAAGGCCACTTCACATCAGAAGCGTTACCTTTATCGGGATAACGATAATAGACCTTGTATTCCTTGAAATTAACTGGTGCATCGGTATTGTTATAGACCTCAATGAATTCAAAAGCGTCGCTGCTCGTTCCTTTTACATTCGTCGAGTTTGGCAGCAGCTCTGTGATTAACAATGGTGGCACATTGTTCGGATCGAACGCCGGCAGATTCACATGAACAGAATAACTCTCTGTCACATTGTTAACGCGGATGCTGTAATGCAGCTCCGGCTCTTCCAGCGCAGCTGCAGGAATCATTGCCGCATAATCGTCCCCACCTTTTGAGGTCATGGTGATTACCGTATCTTTCACCTGAGAAGGAGAGCCATACTGTAGCTTCACTACGGGTAGTGATCCATCTGCCCCGCTTTCCAGATTAGTAATCTTCGCACTGATAGGAAGATCGGCTGGATCAACACTACTCTGTGCGATATGTTCAATCACTGGCTGCTTGTCCCCAGGAACTAGCTCAGGCACTTGTTCTGCCTCTACGGTTCCAGGCGTAGCCACAACCGTTCCCGAATTCGCCATGAGGTTCATAACGGAGCTATCTGCCTGCAAATATTGATAGAAGATCCCGTTATTCTCCTTCACCTGTTCTTTTCCATAGGAAGCAGAAACAATTAGCGTATCTCCTGCATTGCTTTTAATTTGTAAATTACGCGCAGAAGTATTAGCCATCCCCCCGCCACCGTTGATCCGGAACAGATTCACTCCTTCCTGCAAAGCTGCAGTAGGACTAAAGTTTTTGATGAAATCCTCCGTAGGAACATTCAGATTATTGCCGTTCATAATCCAGAAAACAATATTTCCATGCGCCGGTATTACAGCATCACCATTAGGTGCCCATGTATCTTTGTCATTATAAAAGAAATAATAATCCTTAAAATTAACCGGCTTGTCCGTATTATTGTAGACCTCAACGAACTCGTAACCATCTACAGAGGTTCCATCTGTCCCTTTTACATTTTTAGTATCCGGAACAACTTCTGTAATCAGTAATGCTCCTGGATGGTTAGGTACCGCGTACACATCTGCCATTACAGTCGGTTGACTTAAAAGCGTGTCGAGCTCAACCTGTTCATCAAAATGCGCCTCTAATTCGGAAGATGTCTGCTCCATCTCCAGCTGCTGCTCCTCGGCATATCCTGCTGGAACCATGATTCCAAACATCAGACTGCTGGCAATTACGCTGGATAGAAAACGTTTAGCTTTTGCTGTTATTCTCAAAACTCCGAACACTCCCCATTTGTTTGATTGTGATTCAATGCATAAATATGCATTGAATCTCATCTGGAAAGTATACCTGTAGTGTATTATCGCTATATCATAGCCGTGTTAAATCTTTAGGTTATTTTTAATATTGCTTAAGCTTCAGTTCAGCTTCACGGGTTACAATATAACTAGTTAGAACCCATTTTAAACGATACTTTAGACGGATGCTTAAGCAAGATAAGTTATTGCAGAACAAGAAAAGAGGACTCTAATGGATATAAAAAGAGTGATCATAGTCGGAACGGTAGTTGTAGTGATGTCTTTCGGAAATGCTTGGACTAGTCTTACCGCTAATGCAAGTTCGCCTGTAAAATGGTCCACCGCAGAGGTCGCGGATCAAGACGAATTATTGGAGGTACTTAACCAGCCAACGGACGAGGATCTATACGAGGCCATATATGACGGTAAGTCACTTCAAGATATTGCATCAGAACAAGGCCAAGATATTGAAGCTGTAATCGATCTACAAGTTGCCCAGCTAACGGATCAACTGGATTCACGGTTAGCCGCTGGAAGCATAACAACCGAGCAGTATGCGGCATATAAAGCGGAGCTGAGGGACATCGTTTCAGATAGTGTCCATACTTCCTTCGGTTAAGGGAATACATACAGCGACGCTGTAACATACACAAAAAACCCGGCTAGATGGACCTTCCATTTAGCCGGGTTTTGTATGTTTAATACTTATTTTATAACAGAATCCCTAAGTTCCTATCTTGTTCTCTCTGTTAATTTCCAGAATATCAAGGAAGAATACAAAGATCGGAATCCCCAGAATCAGACCCCATACCCCGAGATAATGCTCAGAGAATAACAACACGATAAACGTATAGAACATAGGCAAATTCATTTTGGATGACATCAGTTTAGGATTTAGGAAGTAGCCTTCTACAAAATGCAGTACGGCAATCATTGCCAGTACGTATATCGTCATGACTAGGCCACCAATATTGTAACCAATAATACAAAGTGGGATTAGCGAGATAACAAAACCTACAACCGGAATTAAACTAAGCAAGAAGATCATAATGGATAATGCGAAAAGGTAAGGAAAACCTAAAATCCAGAGTCCGATCACCGTAAAGCATGTATTAAACAACGCGATCAGAATTTGTGCTTCGATCACTTTTCCGAAAGAGGAGATAAATTTTCTGCCAAAATACTCAAGCTCTACATAGAACCAAGAGATTTTGCTCTCTTTAAGGCGGGAAGTGAAGCTAACGATCCTGTTTTTCTCAAGTATAAATACAAAGCTCAAAATGGTTGATAAAACAAAGCTGGTGCCCCAATTGCTTATTTTCAAGACATATTCAATACCGTCTTTCATGTACGACTGATAGTTCAAATCCTTAAGCTGGGCGAATATATACTGCACAATATCATTCTGCGGGATGTTCTCAGGGGTCAAATTGGTCAAAAAATTCGTTAACTGTTTAATCTGTATGAAAACCTTAGGCAGATAATTAACGAGGGTTATGACAATTACAGCGATTAAGGCAAGGTATAGAATAACAATAATCACTTTGCTGTTAACTGCTACATATTTGTTAATGCGCTTCGTGAGCAGCACTTGAAAGCTATTCATTACATACGCAATCAAAAACGTCAACAGTACCAAATTAAGCATATCTCTAATACTGAATAGCAGTAGAGCAACCAATCCTAAAATCAAAAAACGCCGGACCGTTAAATTTGCGTAATAACGCTTAAACAATTCCATCAGTTCTCTCCATTCGCCTACCAATTAGTACTCTGTTTATAGTCTACAGTAAGGAATTCACTTATAGCAACTAGTGATTCGCCTAAAATGACGAAATTACTCACTTTTTGTAATCTCATCATCGATAAAAGTGACACTTTTCATGCTCCTGCATCCATATGAGTCAATTCAACGATTCGGCGTTTCGGATCATATTTCATATTTATATGCAGATCTTTGCATAATTGATGAAACGGAACCATCAAGGTTCCCTTCCTCATTTCAGGAGAATTCCTTACCATATTCACCTTTTGGTTGTTCAAGGTCAATTCCATTGGCAAATCGATATGCTTCATCTGGTCAAGTGTTAATGCAGCGGTAAGTGTCTCACTTCCCCCGTTAATTCGTACGGCATTCCGATCCGCTCTGGTGTTAATCCCATCCTCAATTTTGAAGGTCAGTGAAATCCCCAGCGAATCACAAACAGCCAGCAATCTGTCATTGTAGGAGCCGTAAGGAAAAGCAATTGCCGAATCCGTATTGCCCAATTCTTCCTTCAGCCTTTGCTCCGCCTTGGCCAGATCACGTGTAACTCTGCTGTAGTATTCCACATTCATCTCATTCCTGTTCTCATCATCAACATATAACAAGGCACTTGCAGCTGGCCGCTGCCCGCCCTCGGCATCCACAATCCCATAATGATGCAAATCATAGGTATGACTATAAAATCCCATCCCTACATGCTTCATTTCCCGCATTTGCTCCCAAGTGAGCTTCGGCACGCTATTCGGATCTGGGTGATCTATTGTAGATACGATAACAAAATTCACGGCTGTATATCCGTATTTTTGCAAGACAGGGAACGCCAATTTATAGAAACTCTCATATCCATCATCAAAGGTCAGCAGCACTGCATTGTCCGGAACTGCGCCGTTATTCAACATAAATTCGCGGTATTCCGCCATGGTAATCACATGAAAGCCTTCCTGCTTCAGCAAATTCATTTGATCATCAAACCGATCAACCGATAACACCCAAGGAAACTGTGGCATGGGCTTCTCGGAAAGATGATGATACATCAGCACAGCCACCTGATCTCTGTAGTAAATGCCTTGCGGAAGAGGTCCGGATTTCTGCCAGCCGATTTGTGTATTTAGTGCCTGTTCAGCCACTGCCTTAGGGATCATAAGATCATCAGGCGAGGCTGGGTTGGCAGCTACCGTCTTTATAACTTGACCATTTACATTAATAGTAATTGTTGAAGGTTCACGTTGTGTATTTAAAATAGCAGCAAGGCTTAGCAGTAGAACTATGACAACAACAAGCAGCATATATTTTTTCGTTTTCAATCTCAGAATCTCCTTAAAAACATTTCTTGTCCCTATGTAACTATATATTTTATGGAAGTTCCACCTGCTATTGGTTACATTTTCTTCTTATTTTTGTTTCTTTATCATAAAAAAGAGGGTGAACCTCAAGCCGAATCGGCTTAAGGAACACCCTGCAAAAATGGAGATTTATATACAATTATGTACATCTATATGTGAATGTAGACGGTCTAGGACCTTCTCTTATCTGCGAAGTAATTCTCTTCCCCAAGCTCGTCCACGAACTGCTGCAGCCAATGATAATATTGGACGGCATGCTCCAGCTTCTCCAGATCCTTCAGGCAGAATTGCCGCTCCTCCTCAGATGTATCTACGGCTTGAACCAGTCCCTCCAGCTCAGGAATGACAACGTCTAAAGCGTGCTTCATGACATCAATCTCCCGCTGCAGCTTCATCCCAAAAAAGTTCTTAAAGGTCTGAAAGAAATCTGTTTCCACTGCATACAGATCCTTTCGGTCCCGCTTCTCCTCCAGCTTAGTGACCATCTTGGAGGCCATCAAAGAACGGACCCCATAGCTCATATTACTCTTGCTCATATTCATCACATTCTTCATCTCTTCAAGCGTCATCGGACGGTCTTCGAAGAACATAATTCCATACAGCTGCCCGAATGAATAATTCGCACCATATAGGTCCATCGTCTGAGCAATCGCATCGATCATTGGACGCAGCAGCTGCTCGCGTGGAGATAAGTCTTTATTCTCTTCACCAAAGGCTACCTGTTTCATAGCTGCACCTTCATTCCACTTAGAATCTGCCCTTCTATTTTACACAAAATAGCAACTACCTGCGTTAATCTCTTAAATTTTTACATAATCTCGCATCGATCTTTACGTCCACTTGACCACGCAGCCGCTCGATGAGTGTACAATTTTTTTTGAACGGAAGAGCTTTCCTCAGAATTATACCGCAAAAAACAGAAGATGGAATGGGGTATCGACAGAATAATGAAACGTTCGAGATTTATAGGGGAGTTGAAACCGGTGCTCTTCACCTTGCCGGCAATGATTCCATTCGTTGTATTTTGGCTAGCGCCATTACTTTATGTATTTTATCTCAGCTTTACCGAATGGGACTTCATGAGCCCCGAGAAAACCTTTGTCGGACTAACCAACTATCTGGATCTGTTCAGCAATCCTGCCTTCTATAAAGCACTTAGAGTGACTCTGTTATTCTGTGCGGGAAGTGTGCTGCCCGTTATTCTGATCGGACTTGGACTAGCACTCCTGATGAACGGGAAGCTGAAAGGCTCCACCCTCTATCAGGTATTGCTGTTCTCCCCTTGGGTCACGCCGACCGTGGCTGTATCCATTGTGTGGTCCTGGATCTATGAACCCGAAATCGGCCTTGCCAATACTGTACTTGATCTATTAGGTCTAGAAAAAATCGGCTGGCTTCAAGATCCTAAATGGGCGCTGCTCGGCGTTCTGCTCGTGACGATATGGAAATCGGTAGGCTGGGCGATGATTTTTTACTTGGTAGCACTACGCAATGTCCCTACGGATCTGCTGGAAGCTGCTCAACTGGATGGAGCAAATGCTGTTCAAAAGTTCATCCGCATTACCTTACCGCTTATCTCACCAACGACACTGTTTCTGTTCATCGTACAGATCATCGGGGCGTTACAGGCTTACGACCAGATTAACGTACTTACACAAGGTGGACCCTCAGGATCAACACGCACCTTGCTCTATATGTATTATCAGTCTGCTTTTGAAGCCTTCCAGATTGGAGAAGCCTCTAGTGTCGCAATGGTTCTGGTATTTATATGTATGCTGCTATCCGTAGTCTCGCTAGAGGTTAGTAAACGGACAACCCATTATCAATAACAACTGCTGTAAAGGAGAACGACTGATGAATGCAACGATCGTACGCGTGGGCAAGCTGACCCGCCATCTATTTTTTACAGCTATTGCACTGATCATGGCCTTCCCCTTCTATTGGATGGTCACCAGCGCCTTAAAAACCAATGATGAAATCTGGCAGTCTCCGCCCACAATCTGGCCTAAGGATCCGCTGTGGAGTAATTTTTCAGCCGCCTGGCACGAAGCCCCTTTCTTCAGATATATGGGCAATAGCATATTTGTCGCTGTGTCGATTGTTATTTTGCAGGTAATAAATTCCGGGATGATGGCCTATGCGCTTACGCATATGAAATTCCGCTTCAGAGGGCTGTTCTCAGGCGTTATTCTTTTCGGCTACATGGTTCCAGCCACCGCTGTTTATCTTCCCGGATATTTGGTATTGTCCCAGCTCCATCTACTGGATTCATATGCCGGATTAATTCTATCCAACTGTGTAAGTGTCTTCTCCATTTTTCTAATTCGCCAGGCCTTCCTTCAGGTTCCCCATGAGCTAGTGGAGGCTGGAGAAGTGGACGGTTCCTCGCATATGCGGATTCTGTGGACCATTCTTGTCCCCATTACACGTTCTTCCTTTGCTGTGCTAGCCCTGATCACCTTCATTGATCAGTACAATAACTATTTCTGGCCGATGCTGATCACCAAAGACCCTAATCTCCAGCTAGTCTCGGCGGGTCTGCGTAGTTTCTTTACTCAAGGAGGTGCTTACGGATTAAAATGGCCGCTGATCATGGCCGCTAGCGCATTCACCATCGCCCCGTTGCTGCTAGTATTTCTACTAGCTCAGAAAACGATCATGCAAAGTGTCAACATGACCGCTGGTTCCAGCAAAGGATAAGCTAACAATTCTATTTTAATAAGAGGAGAATGATGATGAACGTATTGAAGAGACTGTCCACCCTGTCTTTGGTTGCCGGATTTACAATGTTAACAGCTTGCGGAGGAAATGCGAATACAGGCAATGTTACAGCGGCAAATGGAGCTTCTTCCTCCCCCTCCACAGAGGCTGCACCCACACAAAATGCGCCGGTAACGATTGAATTCTGGTATGGTCTCGGCGGCAAGCTTGGTGAGAATATGGAGGCACTGATTCAGAAATTTAATACCTCTCAGCAAGAGGTCATCGTCAAAGGTATCGCGCAGGCAGACTACACTGAAACCGAACAGAAGCTGCAAGCAGCTATCGCTATAGGAAAAGTGCCTGCGGCTGCTCTCTCCTCCAATGTAGATTGGGCCCGTAAAGGATATTTCGCTCCGATAGACGAGCTTATGGCACTGCAGCCAGATTTTAATAAAGAGGATTTTGTCCAAACCTTTCTAAATCAGGGCCAGGTTGATGGTAAGCAATACTTCCTGCCGATGTATGGAACAACGCAGGTCATGTACTATCGCAAAGATGTTTTTGAGAAGAATGGGATTGATGCGAGCACACTAAAGACTTGGGAAGATCTAGCTGCCGCAGCTGCGAAAATGACAGTGAAGGACGGCGGCAAAACCACCCTTTATGGTTGGGAGCCTATGTGGGGTTCAGGGAACATGATTGATGCCGTACTCAGCAAAGGAGGCACTATCCTTAGTGAGGATGGAAAACAAGTTATGGTCGACTCTAAAGAGTGGATTGAAACCTGGGATTTGTTCCGCAAGTGGATTCACGAGGATAAGATCATGCGAATTCATTCCGGCGGTCAAGGCTGGGAGTATTGGTACAAGACGATTGACGATGTAATGAAGGGTCAATCCGCAGGCTACACCGGCTCCAGCGGCGATCAGGGCGACTTGGACTTCAGCATTGTTTCGGCTATGGAGCAGCCAGGCTGGGCAGGGATCGGTGAGGGCAAACCCGTAGCCCAAGCACTTATGGCCGGCATTCTATCCAAAGCTAACGACAGTGAAAAGGAAGCAGCTATGAAATGGCTAACCTACTTCACAAATGCTGAGAATACTGCGTCCTGGTCCATTAATACGGGATATATTTCGGTGCGCCAATCCGCATTGCAAGACCCGGCATTTGTGTCATTCAGCGAAAGCAATCCACAGATTAAGGTCCCATTGATGCAAGCTTCTCATGGTTCTGCACCTTTCCAAGACCCAACTGGCGGCAAAATTAACGATGCGTTGACAATCGCCGCAGATAAGGTGCAAATTGAGAATATCCCAGCAGCACAAGCACTTAAGGAAGCACAAGAAACGGCACAAGCAGCGCTTGATAAATTAAAATAAAGGGCGGTGGACTTCATGTCTGAGCTCATCACTCCGCAAGGCAGATACACTGTAGCAGCTATTCTATTCGATAAGGATGGTACGCTGCTCCAGTTCGTATCCCTCTGGGGCAGCTGGGGCGAATGTTTTTTAGAGAGATTCACGAAGTATATGAAGGAAAAAGGACTACAGATTGCAGAAGAGCAGCTCCCTGCATTAATGGGAACTATACACAATGCCCAGGGGAGCATTACCGATTATGATCGCAACGGACCGCTGGCTATGGGGACTATGAGTGATCTTTATGCCATTCTGTCATGGCAGGGTTATCTGCAAGGTTTATCTTGGGCGGAGTCCATGGAGCTTGTCCATCAATGCCGTCTCGAAGCGGATGTTATGTTAGAAGAGAAACGCCCTGTTCACTCCCTTCCGGGACTTCATCGTTTTCTTGATGAGTGCGTGAGTGCAGGCATCCCTCTCGCCGTGGTGACCGCAGATGAAACAGAGGCCGCAGACAAACATCTCCAATGGCTGGGCATACGGCATTATTTCTCCGAAGTAATTGGAACAGATCTTGTGGATCAGGGTAAACCTTTCCCCGACATGGTGCAGCTGGCCTGCAAAAGGTTAGCCGTGGAACCCGCGTACACAGCGGTTATCGGCGATACTAACGGGGATATGCGAATGGCTAAAGCAGCGGGTGTACAGGTAGCTATCGGCCTAGCAGAAAGCGAAGGTACTAGTGCTTCAACACATATTCTCCCGGATGCAGATCTCATTGTACAATCTTATGCTGAGCTCAGAATTGAGGTTACTTCCCTGTGAGAATAGAAGGAATGTGGGCATGGATGTTTCTGACGCTGGCTATTGTGTTCGAACTCTCAGGGACCATCTCAATGAAAATATCTCAGGGGTTCACCCAGCTCTGGCCTTCCGTGCTTATGTTCCTGTTCTATGGAGCCAGCTTCACCTCCCTGAATTATGCTCTCACCTCGATTAAGGTAGGCGTAGCTTATGCGATATGGTCAGGAGCGGGAATCATTCTGATTTCCTTCATAGGAACCCTGTTCTTTGAAGAAAAGCTAACCCTATCCTCACTACTATGGATAGCCGTCATCATTGTCGGGATCATAGGACTGAACATTAGCGGCAAGACGCATTAGCGAACAGCAACAGTATTGGATAGGTTCATAGATGAAGGAGGATGCCCAAACATGAGTACGAACACATCACCTGAAGATAAACCAGTTATCACCTTTCAGATCATTACGGATACCCATGTCACTGCTGACCGCAATCATGAGTACAATCTTAACTTCGAGCTGGCACTCCGTGATATAGCAGCGCATGGGGAAGGCAGCAGCGGGATTATGCATATCGGTGATGTCACAGACCACGGCTTCCCTGCTGAATACGAAGAAATGCTTCGTATCCTCAAACAATATAAAAACGACCTGCCCGAGATTACCTTTACCTTAGGCAATCATGATGTGGGGCTCGGAAATTGGGAATCACGTTTAGGAATGTATACGTCACAGACCGGAATGTCCGGACCCTATCATGATCACTGGATCAATGGTTATCATTTTATTTTGCTAGGGACGGAGCAAGGATTGCCCAAGTTCTGTGATCTCTCCTCTGAGCAGCTTGATTGGCTGGAGCATAAGCTTGGAGAGCAAGCTTCACCAGAGCAGCCTATCTTTCTCTTCCTGCATCAACCGCTTAAAGACACCGTAGCCGGATCACTGGAATCGCAAGATTGGTATGGTGTCACACAAGATAAGGAATTAAAAGAAATTCTGTCGAGATATCCCCAGACCTTGTTATTCACTGGACATACCCATTGGGAGCTGGAGGTAAACAACACTATGTTCCCTGGCCATGGAGAGATCGCAACGATGTTTAATGCTGCTTCTGTCGCCTATCTTTGGACTAATGAAGATAAACATAAGACGGGCAGCCAAGGCTTCTATGTGGAAGTGTATAGCGATAAAGTGCTTGTCCGGGGCAGAGATTTTAAGACAGGAAGCTGGATTGAGGCTGCACAATATGAGGTAGCTTACCCAGCGGTAAGCGTATATTAATGATAAGCATTTAAGCGAGAAATATAACAAAAAAAAAACGATTGTGCACAGGGAGTCCTTCCCCGCAACAATCGTTTTTTACTGTAGCTATTCAGCTTATCGTCCAATCGGCGCAATCCGGTAGACAGCTGTATCTCCATCCGCTGCCTTCGTATCGCTCTCGATCTGCCAACCGAAGGACAACACAGAGGCCAAACGTTCCTTCTCGGCCAAGGTTAAAGCCACCTCAGCGGCTTCCTTACCTTCCTCAAGCTCCAGAGCCGCTTCTTTGCCCAGAGCTACCCATATCCAGCTGCGAATCCCACGAATCGTATTGTATTTGATCTGATAGCCTGTCTTCACCGCTTGCCCGAACAACTCCGGCTGCTCTGACTGCAACGTGGTCAGCTGCTTATAATCAAATTGGTATTCGCTCTCGTCAACGGGCAAATCGCCCTCTGCCACTTTACGAAGAATATCCTCATCAGACCACCCCAAGGAGCGGAGTGATTCCACCAATAACGCATCCCACTGGGATAACTTTACCCGGTTTAAGTTCTCTGACATTCTGATCCCTCCCAATCTATATATAGAGTCTAATCATACCGTAAAATCATAAGCAACATAATGGCCCGGGCTTACTTCCTGTAGTGTAGAAGTCTCAGCTCTGCCGTACTCTTGCGAGTATCCGTCTAAAATAATTCTCTGATTGGCCCGCCGGGGATCCGTCTCCAAGATGGAAGACAGCAGCGCCTTTGTATAAGGATGAATAGGATTATCGTACAGCTCATCACTTTCGGCTACCTCTACTAGTCGACCGCCATACATCACGCCGATCCGGTCAGAAATATGCCGTACCATCGACAGATCATGTGCGACAAAGAGATAGGTCAAGCCAAATTCGGACTGCAAATCCTCCAGCATGTTCACTACCTGGGCCTGGACAGACACGTCCAGCGCTGAGATCGGCTCATCACACACGACAAACTCAGGTCTTACGGACAATGCTCTGGCAATCGAAATCCGCTGGCGTTGTCCACCGCTGAATTCATGCGGGAAGCGGTAGAGATGTTCTCTTTTTAAACCTACCTTTTCCAGCAATGCCGCAACAGCTTCTTTGCGTTCTTCACCTTCGTGGATGCCGTGGATTTTCATAGGCTCACTGATCAGATCAAGCACATTTAAGCTTGGATTAAGTGAAGAATAGGGATCTTGGAAGATCGACTGAATGCGTCTGCGAAAAGGTTTTAACTGCTTCTCTCCAAGCTTGCTCAGCGGCTGCCCGTCAAAAGACACTTCACCGTCTGTGTAATCATATAAGCGCAGCAAGCAGCGTCCAACCGTGGACTTGCCGCTTCCTGACTCTCCAACCAGCCCAAAGGTCTCTCCCTGACGAATCTGAAAGCTTACGCCATCTACTGCCTTAAGCACCGATGTATCGCGTCCCCACATATCCTTGCCTTTGGAGAAATGTTTTTTGAGATTATTTACGTCCACTAGAATCTTATTGTCACTCAACCGAACCGCTCCCTTCAACGCCAGCTACGGCTGGAGTCTCCTGCACACCATCTGCTAACCAGCACATCGAACGGTGACCGGGCGATAATTCGATTACCGGAGGACGTTCGCTGCAACGGGCAAAAGCATTAGGGCAACGCTCCATAAAGGGACAGCCAGAAGGAGGATTCAACAAATCCGGAGGTGTGCCTTCGATTGGAATTAGACGTTCACGCGATTTGCCGTCACGTTTCGGAATCGAGCGAAGCAGACCTTTCGTGTAAGGATGCTGTGGGCGATAAAAAATATCCTCCACCGTACCTTCCTCCATCACTAGTCCACCATACATTACGATAACCCGTGTACATACCTGAGCCACCACACCCAAATCATGGGTGATCAGTGCTATAGCTGTACTGGTATTATTTTTTAGCTCTTTAAAAAGATCAAGAATTTGGGCCTGTATCGTTACATCAAGCGCAGTTGTCGGCTCATCCGCAATCAATAGCTCTGGCTGGCAGGAAAGAGCCATGGCGATCATGACCCGCTGCCGCATCCCGCCGCTGAATTCATGCGGATACTGCTGCAGCCGCTGCTCAGGATTATTTATACCCACCTGCCGCAGGATACTTGCTGCTTCTTTGAACGCTTCTTCCTTATTTAAGCCGCGATGCCGCCGGATGACCTCCGTAAGCTGCTGGCCGATTTTTTTCACAGGATTAAGAGAGGTCATGGGATCCTGAAACACCATCGCTATGCGGTTGCCACGCAGTTTTCTCCACTCTTTTTCCGAAAGGTTAGATAAATTCTCACCACGAAAATTGATATTTCCAGCGATAATTTTACCCGGAGGTGTAATCAACGACATAATCGCCTTCGCAGTTACACTTTTCCCGCTTCCGGATTCACCAACAATCCCTACCGTTTCTCCAGCATCTATATGAAAGCTAACGCCACGAACTGCCTGATTCTCCCCATCTCGAGTTTGGAAGGAAACCTTCAAATTCTCAACAGACAATAGCCGTTCCGTCATGATGTCTTCACACTCCTATCTTCGGATCAGCTTCGGTTCAAAGCCAACCCGCAAAATATCGCCCAGAACATTAAAGCTCAGAACCGTTAGTAGTATCAATAACCCCGGGAACAATGCCAAATAAGGTGCCTGAGCGATATATCCCTGTGCATTGTTAAGCATACTGCCCCAAGTGGCATTCGGAGGTTGTACCCCGAACCCAAGGAAGCTTAGGGACGACTCCATCATAATCGCGGAAGCGATATTATTCGTCGCACCTACAATCACAACAGGTACTAGCCCCGGAAGAATATGACGCCAGATAATTCCGAAGTTGCTCTGGCCGGAAGCTTTTGCATATAGTACATATTCCCGTTCTTTAATCGTCATCGTCTCCGCACGAATCACACGGGCAATGTTCATCCACATTAATAGAGCAATAATTAAAATGATGTTTCCTACACTCGGCTTCAGAAATACGCTGAGCAGCAGCAGCACAAGGAAAGATGGAATGGACATCACTACATCAAGCATCCGCATCAATAGATTATCAATCCATCCGCCAAAATATCCACTGATTACGCCCACCGTCACACCTATACCCGTGGCAATGATCATTGAAGCAAAACCAACTAGCAAAGATACCCGGCCACCATACAAAGCTCGGGCAAAATAATCCCGGCCGTAATCATCCGTACCAAACCAATGATCCGCTCCGGGCGCTTTCAAACGTGCCAAAACATCCATTGCATTCGGATCATGTCCGGACAAAAAAGCAAATATAGAGCCTAGTGTGAAGACGATTAAAGTAATGAGGGCTGCGACACCCAATTTATTCGTAAATAGCTCATCTCCAACACTTTTCCATTTACTGCGATTCATGAGGTCACCTCGTTAATTTAATTCGTGGGTCCACGAAGCTATATAGAATATCCGCGACCAGATTGCCGATGATCAGCATTAAAGAAGAGAACAAAGTTATTCCCATAATTACGGGATAATCCATCCCTTTAACCGCAGTCATCCCTAAAGAGCCAATACCCGGCCATGAAAATACCGTCTCCGTTACAATTGCACCCGCCACCAGATCACCCATCGACATCCCGAGCAATGTAATTACTGGCAACAGTACATGCTTAAGCACGTGACGGAACAGAATCGTTGTCTTGCTGGATCCAAAAGCATATTGAATCTGCACATACTCTTCTTTTAGCTGTCCAATCGTACTAGAGCGGATGTATCGTACGTAACCGGCCAGAAATCCAAAAGCCAATACGGCGCAAGGCAGAATACCATGCTTCAATACATCAACCGCTGATTCCACACCAATGGTTCGCATCCCCATAATAGGCAGCAGGTGCAGCTTAATTGCAAATAAGTACATAAGTAATATGGCCAGCCAAAATAAAGGTACTGAAATTCCGATATAGGATAAAAAGTTAATTAGTTTATCCACCCAGCGGTTCCGGTTAGCTCCAGCAAGCAGACCCATCGGGATCGCCAACAGAACGGCTAAGCCGATTGCACTGCCCATCAAACCTGCTGTTGCAGGTAAACGTTCTAGAATTTGCTCCAATACAGGCTGATGATTCACAAGGGAATAACCGAAATTACCCTGCAGTACTTCTTTGATCCATATAAAATATTGAATGTAGGCTGGCTTATCCAGCCCAAGGTTATGCCGGATGCGCTCAATATCATCCGCGTGCATATTCGGCGTAACGAAGGATAGTACCGGATCCCCCGGAGCCAGCTTAATCATCGCAAAGCACACAACCGAGACAAAAAACAGCATCGGCAGGGTTTGCAGTAATCTTCGGACGATAAGTTGTCTCATACGTATATTCTCCCAGTTCTATATCGGTAAAAAAATAAGCTGGATTGACCAGCTTATTTTTTCCCGTTCTTATTTAAGGTAGATTTTCGATAAATCTTCAAAAATAACGACAGGCTTCAAGACTGCTTCTTCTAGACCGCCGTAGTTCTTGGAGACAGCTACAATAGTCTTAGTATTAGCAATTGGATAAATCGGTGCATCATCAGCAATGATCTCTTGGATCTTCTTATAGATCTCACCACGTTTAGTCACATCTGCTTCTCCTGCACCATCATTGAACAACTTATCGACTTCAGCATTATTATAATGCGAGTAGTTAGAGTCTGCAGTAGATGTATACAAAATTCTGTAAGCATCAGGATCGTAACCCATGATATAACCTGCAATCGCAAGTTCAAAATCTGTTGAATTCATATCACTGAATTTCTGACCATATGCCGAGGCATCCATATTTTGCAGTTCAACTTCAGCGCCAATGGCCTTTAGCTTTTGCTGCACGTATAGTGAAATGGCTTCCTGAGCTTTATTACCGCTCGATACAATCAATCTCAATTTCAGATCGCTAACCCCTGCCGATTGCAGAAGCTCTTTGGCTTTTTCTACATCATTATCAAAAGAAGGTACGTCATTAGTATAGAACAATGCATCCGGAGTCAAAAAGGACTTCGCCGGGTCTGCATACTCGTTAGAGGTATAAGCAGCCTGAATGATTTCATCACGACTTAGGGCTAGAGACAAGGCTTGACGAACTTCTTTTTTAGCAAGAGCACCTCTATCACTGTTTGCATTGAACAACAGGTAGGACAATCGGCCTTCACTATAAGGCAGGATTTCGAAATTGTTCGAAGCCTCAATCGTTCCAACATCCTGTGGATCTAGATATTTAATGTTGATCTCACCATTCTGAAGTGCGAGATTCGCAGCATTCGTATCTTTAGCAATCCGGTACGTTATAGAATCAAGATGTGGTTTGCCACCAAAGTAGTTATCAAATCTCTCGAGCGTAACATATTCGCCTGCTTTGTATTCTTTAAATTTAAATGGGCCAGATCCAACCGGAGCAGCATTCTTGGTGCTTTTCTCTAGATCCGTCTCATTCTCAAAAATATGCTTTGGAATCGGAAATACTTGCACTAGTGTAGCTTCAAAAGCTGGGCTGACCTGCGGAAGCTTGAACTCTACAGTCAGATCATCCACCTTAACTGCCTTAACGGGTTTATCACCGATGAATAAGTTCGCTCTCAACATGCTGTTTTGCTTCTCATCGAGGATGCTATCAATCGTGAACACGACATCGTCAGCTGTAAGCTTTTCTCCGTCATGCCAAGTTAGTCCACTTTTCAGTTTCAATGTATAAGTCAGGTTATCTTCGGAAAGTGTCAGGCTGTCTGCCAAGTAGAAGGTCTTCTCTCCGTTATTCACTTGGAACAATGGCGCGTAGAGCGCTTGGTCAATCGTCAGACTGACACGATCACCAGCATAGTTCGGATTTAGAATGACAGGATCTGCAGCGACCCCAATAATTAAGTTGCCACCATCTTTTGGTTCAGTGCTTGCTGTCGATCCTTCAGTAGCCGTAGGCGTCTGATTTGTATTTGTGGAAGCGGCGTTATTTCCCCCGGAGCACGCGCTAATCAAAAATGTTAACAAAACCAAAGTAATAACTCCAGATAATCCTTTACGCATAAGTTTCTCCCCCGTGTCTATATTGTCTTTGTTTGTTTTTTATATTGTATATCGGGATACTAGGAATTACAATGGATAGCATTTCACATTAATGTAATATTGAGGGAACTGAAAATTCCGACCTTTTTCATGACTCATCCCCACGCTTTAAAGTATCCACATGGTCCATACCTGAAATGACTCTTCCGAATACAGTATGCCAAGGGTCGCAATACCCCCTTGGACAATAAATCCACGAACCACACGTTGGAAAGTCAGACCGTTATAAAAACCTTGATGGACCAGCTTCATCGTGACTACTCTCCTAAACTCTGTTCAGCCACCAATATGAGCTTCAGTCTTCGCTGTCTCTTCCGGTACGTATATTTCCTCAACATCCCCATCCAGCAGAGGTCGGTATTTACCTTTACATCATACCAGAACACATCCGCACGAGGATTCATGGCCAGTAACAGATCGATTAACTACTGAGCTTTTTGTGGTGATTTATCCATAGTCTCATTCCTGTGCTCATCTGGCTGGCATTCTTATCTAATTATCCGGTAATTGTACAGCAGATCCATAAAAATTAATATATCTAAAAAGTTCAATTTATCCAACTCTCATTTCTCATTTACTATAAGAACTTTGCGAAATAAGGATTATTACTATCTAACTGTAAATATATTGAGAACATACCTATACCTCTCGGAAGAAAGGGAGAGTCCCCCAAGGAGGCCGCAATGAATAAGACACGCGTATTAATCGGCAGCCCGATCCATCAAAAGCCCAATGTGTTGCGAGAATTTCTGAATTCCCTGCTGCGCCTGAATATTGAGCAAATCGAACTGGATTTCCATCTGATTGATGACAATGATGATGAAGCGTCCAGCCGGCTGCTCCAGGAATTCAAAAGCAAGGGTGAGCATATTTTTATTCAAAGCTCCGGCTTTCACGATGCGTACATTCGCAATGATACGACCCACTTTTGGAGTTCTGATTTAGTCTGGAAAGTCGCCAACTTCAAAAACCTCATGATTAACCGAGCGCAAACCCTGAACTATGACTACCTCTTCCTGATCGACTCTGACCTCATCCTCCACCCAGATACGCTAAGACATTTAATAGGGACGAACAAAGATATTATTTCAGAAGTATTTTGGACACAGTGGCAGCCAGATACCATGTTTCAGCCGCAGGTCTGGATGCATGACGAATACAATCAGTGGGAGATACTTCCCGGCGAAAAACTGCAACCCGAGGAGATCAACCGCAGATTTCATGAATTCATAGCCAAACTACGCAATCCTGGAATCTATGAAGTGGGGGGTCTCGGCGCTTGTACATTGATTAGCCAGCATGCGATAAAAGCCGGGGTGAGCTACAATCAGATCCGGAACATTTCATACTGGGGCGAGGATCGCCATTTCTGCATTCGTGCCGCGGCCCTTGGCATTCCGCTATTTGCTGACACCCATTATCCTGCCCTTCATTTGTACAGAGATAGTGATTTGAACAAGGTTGAAGATTTCATCAGAGAAACAACAGGGGTAAAAGCTGAATCGGCACCCACACCCATCGAGGAAAATTCCAATGAGGCTGCAGCTGCTCCTATAACCAAAAAGCGCCCCAAGCTAACCCTTACCATGGTTGTAAAAAATGAAAGCGGGCGCTTCCTGCGACAGGTTCTGGAGGAACACCGCAAATATATCGATGAGGCTGTCATTATTGATGACGGCAGCACCGACAATACAGCAGCTGTCTGTCTGGAAGCACTTGACGGCATTCCCGTTCATCTCGTGCATAATACCGAATCCAAGTTCAGCAATGAAATTGAGCTGCGAAAACAGCAGTGGGAGGAAGTCCTAAAGACAAATCCCGAGTGGATTCTGAGTCTGGACGCGGATGAGATCTTTGAAGCCAGCTTTGCGGAAAATATAGATACCTTGCTGTATGCAGATGGGGTCGATCTGTTCTGCTTCCGCCTTTACGATTTATGGAACGCGAACCATTACAGGGAGGATACCTACTGGCGCTCTCATCTGAACTACCGCCCTTTTTTGCTTCGCTATAAAGAAGACTTCAACTATGTATGGAATGAATCCCCACAGCACTGTGGGCGATTCCCGGAAAATATCTTCGAGCTGTCTCATCAGCTAAGCAACCTGCGGCTCAAGCATCTCGGTTGGTCCAAAGCCGAGTTCCGGCTCGAAAAATATCTGCGTTATATGCTCCTCGACCCCGACGGCAAATACGGCTGGAAAGAGCAATATATGTCCATCTTGGATGAACAGCCTCATCTAATCCCTTGGGTGGAGTGAGGCTTACCATAAAAAGGACGTCCACAAAGCCGTTACGGTTTTGTGGACGCTTTTTTTATTCAGAACTCTGTGGTCCATCGACTTCTGGCTTCAGAATGCTTACCGTCAGCTCGTTGCCGGATTCATCCACCTGAATAACTGATCCCTCTGCGGCTTCACCAGCAATAATCGCACGTGCCACACGTGTCTCCAAGCTGCGCTGGATGAATCTTTTCAACGGTCTTGCCCCATACACAGGATCAAAACCTTCCTTAGCGATAAAACGCACCGCCGATTCAGTTAATGCCAGCCCGATCTCCCGTTCTGCCAGACGTAGACGCAATCCATCCACCAGTTTGTCCACAATTTTCTCGATCTCACCCAGTGTCAGCGGCTTGAACATTACAATGTCATCCACCCGGTTCAGGAACTCTGGACGGAAATGACCACTCAGTTCCTTCATCACTCTATCCTTGGCAGCTTCCGTAAGCTGACCTTTTTCATCGGTGCCTTGAATCAGATGGGGTGAACCGATATTGGAAGTCATAATGATGATTGTATTCTTGAAGTCAACCATTCGACCATGTGAATCAGTCAGCCGTCCATCATCAAGCAGCTGCAGCAGAATGTTAAACACATCGGGATGCGCCTTTTCCACTTCATCGAGCAGCACTACAGTATAAGGCTGACGCCGCACAGCTTCCGTGAGCTGCCCGCCTTCCTCATATCCAACATATCCTGGAGGTGCGCCGACGAGACGGGAGACACTATGCTTTTCCATATACTCCGACATATCTATACGGATCATGCCATCTTCGCGGTCAAAAAGAGATACCGCAAGCGACTTAGCCAGCTCAGTCTTCCCTACACCCGTCGGGCCAAGGAACAGGAATGAACCAATCGGGCGATTCGGATCTTTGATTCCTGCTCTTGCCCGAAGCACCGCATCGGCCACCAAGCTGACGGCTTCGTCTTGGCCCACTACCCGTTCATGCAGCGTATCCTCCAGACGCAGCAGCTTATCCCGTTCGCCTTCTACCAGTCGGCTAACCGGAACGCCGGTCCAGCGGGAGACAATATCTGCGATTTCCTCTTCAGTAACAGCCTCACGTAGCAATCTTGTATCCTGATCCTGCTGTGCCGCTTCTTCCGCTGCTTTCAACTGACGCTCCAGATCAGGAATAATGCCGTAGCTCAGTTCGGCTGACTTATTAAGATCATATTCCTCCTGTGCATCGACCAGATCCTTACGTGCTTGCTCCAGCCGTTTTTTGAGGTCGCGAATCCCTTGGATGGCCGACTTCTCTTTCTCCCAGCGCGCCGTCATCCCTAGCTGCTTCTCCTTCAGGTCAGCGAGCTCGCGCTGCAATATTTCGAGTCGGCGTTTGCTGGCGTCATCAGTTTCTTTTTTAAGCGCCGCTTCTTCAATCTCCATCTGCATCAGGCGGCGGGTCACTTCATCCATCTCACCCGGCATGGAGTCTATCTCTGTGCGGATCATGGCGCAAGCCTCGTCCACTAGGTCAATCGCCTTATCCGGTAAAAATCGATCCGTAATATAACGATTGGACAATACCCCTGCGGCTACCAGGGCGCTGTCATGGATTTTGACCCCGTGGTGGACTTCAAACCGCTCCTTCAGACCACGCAAAATGGAGATCGTATCCTCTACATCGGGTTCGCTCACGAGCACCTGTTGGAAACGGCGTTCCAGCGCAGGGTCCTTCTCTATATATTTGCGATATTCATCGAGCGTTGTGGCACCGATACAATGCAGCTCACCCCGGGCCAACATCGGCTTCAGCATATTACCCGCATCCATCGAGCCTTCGGTTTTACCTGCGCCCACAATCGTATGCAGCTCATCAATAAAAAGAATAATGCGGCCGTTGCTTTCGCGAACCTCTCTCAATACCGCCTGCAGGCGTTCTTCGAATTCACCACGAAACTTCGCGCCTGCCACAAGTGAACTCATATCCAGTGAAAAAATCGTCTTATCCTTCAGACCCTCCGGTACGTCTTTGCGTACAATCCGGTGTGCCAAGCCTTCTACAATGGCTGTTTTCCCTACACCTGGTTCACCGATCAGCACAGGGTTATTTTTCGTTTTACGGGACAAAATCCGGATTACTCGGCGGATCTCGCCATCACGACCAATGACTGGATCAATCTTGCCCGCCCGAACCTCAGCTACAAGATCACGGCCGTATTTCTCCAGCACCTCATAAGTAGCTTCTGGCTCCCGGCTGGTTACCCGCTGATGTCCACGAATCTCAGCAAGCACCGACATCAGCTTCTCACGGGTCAGCCCACGGCGGACAAAAAGATCCCTTAGCTCACGATTCTCCCCGCTCGAATCTGACACCATGGCCAGCACAGCATGCTCCACAGAAACAAACTCATCCTGCATCTTCGCCGCTTCCTTCTCCGCCTGCTCCAGCAGATGAATCAGCGATTGCGAGGCGTAACGCCGTACCGTGCTTGCTCCTGACCCGCTGATGCTCGGCTTGCGTTGAAGCAATTCATCCGTGCTGCGCATCAGCTCAGCCACAGGGATATTCATCTTTTGCAGCAATCTTGGCAGCAAACCTTCTTGCTGCTGAAGCAACGCTTTTAACAGATGGAGATTATCGATCTCCTGATGACCGCTGTCTGATGCCAGCGACTGCGCCGCAGCCACTGCTTCCTGCAGCTTTTGAGTTAATTTATTGAAATCCATAGCTCTCTCACCTTTCTATTTAAGAGTGATTATATTAAATCGGCCTTTTTGGCCGGGGATAGGTTAATTTAGCGGGATTTATACCGTTGATTTCGGACTACTGGCTGATTTGCTCTCAATCTACGGGATTTTTACCGCTCTTTTCGAGTAACTAGCCGTTTTGTGCTCAATCTACGGGATTTATACCGCTCTTTTCGAGTAACTAGCTGGTTTGCTCTCATTCTCCGGGATTTTTACCGTTCTTTTCGAGTAACTAGCCGATTTGCTCTCATTCTGCGGGATTTTTACCGTTCTTTTCGAGTAACTGGCTGGTTTGCTCTCATTCTACGGGATTTTTACCGCTCTTTTCGAGTAACTAAACGCTTTGTGCTCATTCTGCGGGATTTATACCGTTCTTTTCGAGTAACTAGCTGGTTTGCTCTCATTCTGCGGGATTTTTGCCGTTCTTTTCGAGTAACTAAACGCTTTGTGCTCATTCTGCGGGATTTTTACCGCTCTTTTCGAGTAACTAGCTGGTTTGTGCTCAATCTACGGGATTTTTGCCGCTCTTTTCGAGTAACTGGCTGGTTTGCTCTCATTCTACGGGATTTTTACCGTTCTTTTCGAGTAACTAGCCGATTTGCGCTCATTCTACGGGACTTTTACCGTTCTTTTCGAGTAACTGGCTGGTTTGTGCTCATTCTACGGGATTTTTACCGTTCTTTTCGAGTAACTAGCTGGTTTACGCTCGTTCTACGGGACTTTTACCGTTCTTTTCGAGTAACTAGCAGTTTTGCTCTCATTCTACGGGATTTTTACCGTTCTTTTCGAGTAACTGGCTGGTTTGCTCTCATTCTACGGGATCTTTACCGTTCTTTTCGCACATCGAGCCCCATTCGACGTACTCTAAGGCACTTTTGCCTCTCTTTTCGCCCAACGAGCCCCATTCGTCACATTCTAAAGGCACTTTTGACTTTCTTTTCGAACAACGAGCCTAATTCAGCGCTTTCTAAGGCACTTTTGCTTCTCTTTTCGCACATCGAGCCCCATTCGGCACTTTCTAAGGCACTTTTGCCTTTCTTTTCGACCAACGAGCCTCATCTAGCGCTTTCTAGTACACTTTTGACTCTCTTTTCCCACCATAGTGCCGACTTTCACCGTTTGAGCGAAAAGTTCTTTTATAGTTAGTGGCTAAATAAGTTACTGTTCTGCAACTAGCATTCAAATCACCTTATTCACCAACCAGAGTTGATCACAAACGGGTGAAATCACCTCACCTCTACCTCTTCTACCTATCTATTAATTACCCACTTTCGCCTTTTGCCGCTGGGTGCCAGTGTTTTGACGTTTAGCTCTGGCTTCGAAAGGGCTGGAGTCTGCCAGCTTTCGGTACAGATTTTTCTCCGCTTCGCTGGTGGGTTCAGGGATAACAATCTCAATACCAAATAAAATATCGCCGTTCGCACCATTCTCACGTTTTAAGCCCTTGCCGGGGATGCGTAGCGTTTTACCGCTCTGAATTCCTGCTGGAATCTTCAATTTGACGGCGCCGCCACCCGGTAATGGAACCTTCACTTCTCCGCCCAATACCGCTTGCCAAGGAGCAATTTCAACCATGCCATATAAGTCACCATCGCGAATCTCATAAATATCATGAGGAAGAATATGAAGTGCCAGCAGCACATCGCCACCCGGAGTGTTTCCCGCGATTTTAATAATTGTACCCTCATGGGATCTGGGCGGAATGTTCACATCCACCGTTTTGTCGCTGACCTGTACTCTTACAGTGGCGCCCTTATAAGCCTGCTCCAAGGTAATATCCAGCTGCGCCTGCATAGTACTGCGGGCCTCGCCCCACGGATTGCCATTCGCACGCCCCGTTCCACTTCCCGAGAAAAAATCAAAGCCAGCCCGATCCGCCGAGCCCCGATTTCCAAAAAACATCCCGAATAAATCTTCCTCCGAAATACCAGAACCTCCCGTTGAATAAGTCCCACCGTTCCAGCTTCCACTTCCACCAAATCTTGAATCCCAAGAAGAGGCTCCACTCGCCGCCCCTCCACTAGCTCTGCCACGTTGAGCTCCATAAAGCAGCTCTTCATCATAGAGTTTCCGTTTATCCTCATTACCAAGTACTTCATAAGCTTCAGCTGCTTCTTTGAATTTCGCCTCAGCCTCAGGGGCTTTGTTAACATCGGGATGCCACTTCTTGGCAAGCTTCTGATAAGCCTTTTTAATTTCTTGTTTAGTAGCTTTTTTGCTCACGCCCAAAGCATCATAATAGCTTTTACTAGCCACTCGCGCTTCCTCCTTTCCATCCCTAATCTCATACCGACCACCATTGCACTCCGAGAAAAGACGCACCATAGCCGGAATCCTCCACTACAATGCGCCTTCTATTCATAACACTATGTTAAAAGCTCGCTGCCATCTCTAAAAGGCTGAGCGGAAGTCCATTCCGCTTAATTTATGCTTATTCAGACTGCGAACCGGTAGAATTAGAATCTCCGTCTTGAATCTCGATGCGTTTACCTTGCATTTTTTGCCGTTTGGGAACTTCCAGCTTCAGCACTCCATCTTTCAAAGACGCGCGAATTTCTTCCTCTGCAATATCTTGAACATAGAATCTGCGCACATATTCACCATATCGGCGTTCTCTGCGTAAAATCTGATGTTCATTGTTCTCCTCGGCATTTTCTTCCTTACGTACCGCTTTTATCGTCAAATAAGGACTGGCATAATCAATGTCGATTTCTTCTTTTTTCAAACCAGGAAGTTCAGCTTCAATCAGGTAAGCCTGCTCACTCTCATGAATATCTGTTCTGAAGGACATCGTGGAACTCTTAATCGGTGCAAAAAAATCATCATTAAAAACATCATTCAAAGACTTAGCCAGCATACCAAAAGCATCATCTCTACGTTTACCAAAAGGAACCATATCAAACATTATCCATTCTCCTCTCATTGACTTTGACTTTATTTGACCTATGACCTTATTATAGTCCCCTAACTGAGGAATAACAAAACCGATTTAAGCCGATTATCGCTCAAATTCAGGCGAATTAACTGATTTCACACGAGAAAATTAGTTCTTTTTATTTATTTGACCAATTTTGACCTTTGTTTGATCTTTCGTAAATGACACCTATATAATCATGACCCAACTTGCAGTACGATTATTATATGTTCAGACCTTCCGTTCAATACAAGCCATTAGCTTCTAATCATCTCCACGCCAGCTTTTAAACGGAGTTTCCTTACGAGCTATCAAAATTTAACGATTTAAAGATGAAGCCTGCAGAAGTGATATAATGAAAGACAAATAAAGACCATTTTCGTTACAGGAGACCAATTGTATGCAACCAACCTATGCTATGGATGATACGCAGTGGAGTAAGCTCATCCAAAATGTCGCCTATTATTTCGATGATCTTACCCTCAAGCGAGGGTTCCAATATTATAAACAAAATCGAGTGCAGCCGTTTACCATGACGGAGCCTCGTAAGATTAACGCTCTAGTTGAAGGTAGAGAGGATTACCGCGTCACCATTGATCTCGACGGCTTCACCAATTGTCATTGTAATTGTCCAGTATCAGGTCATTGCAAACATATGGCTGCTGTGCTGCTGAATTATGCCGAACAACAGAATAGATCTGTACAGGTTCTGGCCAACGCTAAAGCTGCATCCTTTTTGCCCAAAATATCAAGCACAGCAACAAATGCCTCTATTGGAGCCGATGCAACTCGTCAGCAGCAAATGAAAGAGATGGCCAACCGCATTGCTGGCGGAAAAATCACGGAGTGGCGGGAGTATTTTGAATTCTGTGTCTCCCCTTTAGCCCATACCACCCGAAATCCTGAATATGTGAGTCGGGCCTTGTCTGCAATCAATAAATTCAAACCGAAAATGCTTCCGGAAACGGAGAAGCTGTTCACTCTGCATGCTCATCTTTTCCTTTTGGAAAAGCTTGCTAAGCCTTCTGCGCAATCCGTCGGTCAGGCCGCTTACGCCCCTTCTCTTGGTTATTACACACAGGTAGCGGTCTCAGAGCTACAGGAAGTAATCACAGGTCTTTTAAAAAAGACACTTCCGCTGTCCCCCGAGCAAGAGCAGGATCTATGGCCATACGTCATCGATACTTTATCTTATCTGCGGCGCGAGATGTTGACGGAGTCACGGGATCGCTCACGGGATCAACCCTCTTTTTCTCTTAGCTATGATCTGCTGTGGAGAAATTGGATTTATCCGAATATAGGTGGAACTAAGCTTTACCTGAATGAAATCGAACAGCTGCAGCAAGCAGAAGGTGAATTAGGTGCTTCCCTTTCACAACATGCGTGGCTGTTAGCTCAGAGCCGTATGTATTACTATCTGATGGATGACCAGAAGGCTTGGGACTTATTGAATAAAGCGGCCGAGCGCCCGGGTCTCCATCCCGATGAGCTCATGAGCTTCACCTTTCCTCTGCTGGCTGCAGGGGACTGGTCCCGTTTGGTGGGTTGGCTTGCTCAAATCGGTCCACTGCTGAGCAGCAGACTCTATAATCTCAATAGCTATTCAACCAGTTGGGAAGAAGCTGTTCGCCACCTGCCTGAAGCTGAGCCGCAAATGTGGGATACACTAGCCACCATGTTACCTATCTCTGGCGAAGTCTATGAAGAGAAGCTAATCACCTATGAGAAATGGCAGACCTGGATGGATTATCAGCTGTCCATCGGTAAACAGCCCTCCGAATTTCGTGTCAAAGACCTCCAACCGGTGGAAAAGAATGCGCCTGAGGTTCTGCTGCCCTTTTACCATCAGGCCGCCGAAAGATTTGTGCTGGATAAGAACAGACATAGCTACAAAGCGGCTGTGAAATTATTGAAACGATTATCCAAGCTGTATAAAAAGCTGAAACAAGAAGAACGCTGGGAAGAGTTCCTCACTGCCTTCGCCATTAGGCATAGCAGGCTCCGTGCGCTGCAAGAGGAGCTTCGGAAAGGAAAGCTAATACCATGAACATGCATTTACGCACGCTGACCATCCGGCTTGCATTAAGCCAGTATGGCGATGCTTTAATATTTGGAATGAATGAGCGCGAAGATCTCGTGCCGGGCTTGCAGCTTAAGCAGCGGCTTTTCGCCTGGCATGAAGCGTCTTTTTATGGTACGGAGTTAACCGTGCAGCCAGCTGGCGAAGGCGTGGAGCTAGTGATTCTTCCTGCTGAGCAGGTCATCCCCTTCTTTGCCGAGCAGAAGCTTCTGGCGCATATCGAATGGAGCTGGGAGGGCGATGCCGCCCAGCTCACAGAACTGGCGCCACTTTTGGCAATATGTCTGGAGCACAAACAGTATATTCCCGACATCTCAGCCTACCGCGCCGGGAGGCTGCAATGGACTTGGGACGAAGGGGCTCTTGCGCAGGTGGCAGTGGACAGTTACACTGCTAAGGGAGCCCTTGAGGCGCTAAATGGCGGCAGCGAATTTAGCCGCGGATTACGTGCGGCGTTCTCTGCCGCCGTATCGCAGCGCTATTACAGCACGGAGGCCGAGGCCGGCGACCTCCGCAGCGAATTCCCGCTTCTCTTCGATAGAAACGGAGCACTTGCAGCGGGCATGGATACCGCCGCGTGGCTTATCGCCATTGGCTGGAAGGCGGACACCGCGCCTTTCCGGCCCGCGCTACAGCTGCTGGAGCCCGATGAGGATGAATCCTATTGGCGGCTGCAGCTGATCCTTCAGGACAAGCGCGATGAATCCGCGCTTGTTCCCATCAGGCTCGCCGATAACGGCGAGCCGTACGGCTTGTGGCCGGCCGCGTGGTCGGCTCACGTGCATGAACGGGCCGCGGGA
Organism: Paenibacillus sp. FSL L8-0333; assembly: GCF_037965665.1. Taxonomy (NCBI): domain Bacteria; kingdom Bacillati; phylum Bacillota; class Bacilli; order Caryophanales; family Paenibacillaceae; genus Paenibacillus; species Paenibacillus sp. FSL L8-0333. Next base: position 297,143 of record NZ_CP150186.1, on the reverse strand, counting down.
TGGCTGGAGCGCCTCCGCGGCAGTCTGCCGCCCGAGCGCTTCGCGGCGGGCGGCGATGTGCTGGCCGAACCGCTCAGCGATGCCATCGCTTGGCGGTTCTTGACGGCCGAGAGCCAGCGGCTGCTGGAAGCAGGCTGGCAAGTGCTGCTGCCGGCGTGGTGGGAAGCCGCCAGTCGGAAAAAGCCGCGCCTGCGCGCAAAGATCAGCTCCGGCGAAGACAAACGCAGCGGCGGTGAGTCGCTGTTCGGTCTCGATTCGATCATCGATTTCGATTGGCGAATCTCCATCGGCGACGCGGATCTCACTGAGGCCGAATTTGCCGAGCTGGTCGCAAGAGGGGAGCGGCTCGTCCGCTTCAAGGGCAAATGGGTCTCACTCGATCCGGCTCTGCTGGCGCAGATCCAAAGAGCCATGGCAGGAATGGACAAGTCGCAAGGCTTGTCCTTCCAAGACGTGCTTCAGCTCCATTTGCTAGGAGCAGGTGAAGAGGCAGACGCTGAAGCTACGGAAGAGCAGCTGCAAGAGGATGCCGCGCGTCTGCGTCTGGAGGTAGAGCTGAACGAGCATTTGATCAGCCTTATCGGTCAGCTGGGCCAGCGCTCAGAATGGCCTAAGCCGCCCGTACCTGCAAGCCTTAAGGCGGAGCTGCGCACCTATCAGCATGAAGGATTCGCTTGGCTGACCTTTCTGCGCCGCTTTGGGCTGGGGGCCTGCCTAGCCGATGATATGGGACTAGGCAAAACAGTACAGCTCATCGCCTATCTGCTACACATCCAAGAGAACACGGATGCAAGCTCAGCCCGGCGGCAGACCGACCCACCAGGTTGGCCTTCATTGATCATCTGCCCGACCTCCGTGTTAGGCAATTGGCAGAAGGAGCTGCAACGCTTCGCGCCTTCGTTGAATGTTATGCTTCATTACGGAAGCCGCCGTCTGGACGCAGAATTCTTCTATGGCGCAGCTTCGCAAGCCGATGTGGTACTCACCTCTTATGCGACTGCCGCGCTTGACCAGGAGCTGCTGAAGGAATTCACTTGGGCGACGATCTGCCTGGATGAAGCTCAAAATATTAAAAATGCCCAAACCAAACAATCCGCTGCTGTACGTAGTTTTCCAGCACTACACCGGGTTGCCTTAACAGGGACGCCTATAGAGAACAGATTATCCGAGCTGTGGTCCATTTATGATTTTATAACCCCAGGTTATCTGGGCAGCGCCAAGTCTTTTAATGACCGATTCACGAATGCTATTGAGAAGGAACACGACGCGAAACGTACAGCGGACTTACAAAATCTAGTGAAACCTTTCATGCTGCGCCGCAAGAAAAAAGACCCTAATATACAGCTCGATCTACCTGATAAAAACGAAATGAAAACCTATGTTCATCTGACTGCCGAGCAAGCAGCGCTTTACGATCAGACCGTAAACGGACTCTTGGAACGGATGAAGAAGCTGGAAGGCATTGAGCGCAAAGGGGCAATTCTTGGAGCTCTGACCGGGCTTAAGCAGCTATGCGATCACCCGATGCTTGTAACAAAAGAGGCTATCCCTGAACTGGATACGGACAACAAGCTGGATACCAGCTTTCTTATTAACCGTTCCTCCAAACTCGAAAGACTGCTGGATATGGTCAAGGAGCTGCGCGCGGAAGACGAGCGCTGCCTGATTTTTACTCAATATGTGGGTATGGGAAAAATGCTTCAGGCGGTTCTCCAGCAGGAGCTGAGCGAACCTGTCCTTTATTTGAACGGAAGCACCTCCAAACAGGCGCGCGACCGTATGATCGAGCGGTTTCAGACACCAGCCCCTGCTGCGGAAGATGGGTCTACACGCCCAGACGCACCGCCGTCTGATCAGCCGAATGTATTCATCCTTTCACTCAAAGCTGGGGGTGTTGGCCTTAACTTAACTGCAGCTAATCACGTATTCCACTTCGACCGCTGGTGGAATCCAGCGGTGGAGAATCAGGCAACTGACCGCGCTTACCGCATGGGCCAGACTCGTGATGTCCAGGTGCATAAGTTCATCGCCCTGGGTACACTCGAAGAACGGATTGATGAAATGCTGGAGAATAAGCAGCAGCTCAGCGACAATGTGATCTCCAGCTCAGAAGGCTGGATTACCGAGCTGTCCACTGAGGCTCTGAAAGATCTCTTTACCTTGCGTAGAGACTTAAATGACTAGCAAAAGGAACATTCGCGTAGATGCGAATGTTCCTTTTTCACAAGAATAATTACCATTGCTCGGACATTTTAAAGGTGACTGCGAGATCATCCCCGCCCGAGAGGGAGTTTACCACCAATGTGACAGGTTCATCATGGAACTCGTATGAGAGTCGCTCATTAAGCAAATTGACCGCCAGATTCGCATACGCACCAGAAATCCCTGATCCTGTACCTTGCATAATAACTTTTCCACCCGTGACCGTAGTGCAGGTATAGTTCACTAGCAGTGCCGTGTCCGTGGCAGGAATATTCGTAGTCGGTGTAGGATAATTCTCGAAGGTCCCATCAAGTGTCCCGCCTGCAACGATCATATAGCGCACTGGTCTTTTGGACATAACATCTAAAGCCGCCGGTCGAATCTCAGCCGCAAGACCTTGTGGAATAGCAAAGCCGGGACGCCTCATAAAGCTGATTGCTGCGAAGTCAGTCGATGTAACGGTCACGTTATCACGTATTTCCGAGGTTATCCGGCTCACTTGAAACACTTCAAGATCAACGGCGGTCCATACACCGTCCACATCAACAAGAAAAACCTGAATCTTCATCTGCTCCTGCGAATATACAAAATTAAATTGGAATAAATCCTCTACCATGACATAGGTCTTGCTTAAGGTCTCCTGATATTGCAGCTCAAATAACTCTTCAACAAAAATGGCCTGGGGACTGACACTATTGGATAAGCCCGTAATATAACAAAACGCGCCAGCCGATCCATTGTTAACAACTTTGATCACTACTTGATCTATTGGCCGAGTACCGTCGACAGGTAAATTAATAATGGTGTTTGTGGACAGAACAGGCAATGTCATCACACCTCCTATATATCAATTCATATATGATATGTAAACATTGTTTAGAATTATTGGATGTAATTAAAATACAAGAGATGTTCCAGAGCCTAAATAGAGATTTGCCACTAAATAACGAATGTGGTAAACTCGACTTAACTTTTTATGAACGGAGGGTTACGTGTGATAGACTTTATCCGAGTTAGAACTTTGCGCGGCTAATTGAATAGCGCTAAAGCTCTGCCCATGTGCAGAGGACTCAGGATTGGTCTACCCATTTTTAAAGGTAACCCGATAATTTAACAACAGCGTGTAGGGAGGATTCTCTTCACCTCCATTCCTTTAAGAATTGAACATCCATAGAAGCCGATTAGCCAACTGCTGCTCGCAAGGGATCAAAGTGCCTCTTCCCTGCGACTGGACTGTTGTTTAATTCATTCTACCTATGGAAGGCCCTAACTCTGACGTCCTCTAACGAACCGTAAGCACAGGCAGATTGCCTGTGTTTTTTTGCGTTTATTATTTACTATTGGAGGATGAATAAATATATGGAACAAATACGAGAAAAAGCAATTATAGTCGGTGTCCAGCTTCAGAACGAAACGAATTTCGCCTATTCGATGGAAGAGCTGAGCAATCTGGCAGCTGCCTGTGACCTTGAAGTCGTAGGAGAGCTTAGTCAAAAGGCAAGTCGAATTAACCCCTCCCATTATATCGGGACAGGTAAAATCGAGGAATTATCGGCACTTTTAGAAGCACACGATGCTCCTATTGTTATTTTTAACGACGAACTGTCACCTTCACAGATCCGCAATTTGGAGTCCGCACTGGACCGTCAGGTCATTGACCGGACCATTCTAATCTTGAATATTTTTGCGGAAAGAGCGAAGACCAAGGAAGCACAGCTGCAAGTTGAAGTAGCCAAGCTGCAATATATGCTGCCGCGCCTCACAGGTCTTCGTGAGTCGCTGGGCAGACAAGGTGGCGGAGCTGGACTTAAAAACAGAGGTGCGGGTGAAACCAAGCTAGAGCTGGACCGCAGAAGAATTGAAGAGCGGATCACTGCTTTACAGGTTGAACTGCAGCAACAAGTAGCAAGACGTCAAATCCAGCGGAAACAACGGCATAAAAATGAAGTTCCCGTCGTCTGCCTTGTAGGCTATACGAACACCGGAAAGTCCAGCTTAATGAATGTCATGGTAGAGACTTACCATCCAGGTTCCAATAAACAAGTATTCGCCAAGGATATGCTGTTCGCTACACTAGAGACATCGGTTCGCAGCATTGAGCTGCCTGATCACAAAACCTTTTTATTAACAGATACTGTCGGATTCGTCAGCCAGCTTCCCCATCATCTGGTCAAAGCGTTCCGCTCCACTCTTGAAGAGGTTACCGAAGCGGACTTATTGATTCACGTAGTCGATATTTCCGATCCGCAGCATCAACAGCATATGGCGGTTACGGATGAGACGCTTAAAGCACTCGGCGCTGACCAGATTCCAACGATCTATGCCTATAATAAGGCTGATCTGACTGATTTGCCTTACCCGCAAATTGAAGGTGACAATGTCTACCTTTCCGCCAAGCAAAATAGTGGAATGGCTGAACTTACCGCTCTGATCCGCAGCCATGTTTTTACGGACTATGTCCAGTGTGAGATTCTGGTTCCATTTGATCGGGGTAATGTAGTCTCATATTTCAACGAACATGCCCATGTTCAATCTACTAGCTATGAAGAAACAGGCACACGCCTTGAGCTGGAATGCAGAAAATCTGATTTCGAGAAATTCCGCAACGATTTTATTGAGCTATAACAAATTAGAAACGAAGTGGTAGTCCTTAATTAAAAAAGAGGGATAGAGTTTTCAGAGTTATCTGAAGCTCTATCCCTTTCTTTTGTGAATAAAAAAATGAACAATACAAAAGAGCCCTCTCTTTGCATTGCTCAGTAAGTATACAATAGGCAGACGCTAGATCTTATAAATATAGTTTCTAGACCCTATTCTTGAACATACAGTGTATCGGAAGCTTCTATTGTTGGCTGCCGGTAAAACCGTTCCTGCAGATAACCGCTGTAAGTAATTAAAGTCTGGATGCACCGATTCATCCGTTAAATAGGCCGAGATATCACTCCCATATACTCTTTCCTGATTCAGAGAGTCTATGATGATCTCTCCAGTAGTAATCCCTATGCCATGGCCGTAGAACAGATCATTTTCAAGCTTAATTGCATTCTCGCCCTGCCATTCTGGCTTGCTCGGAGCATGATCGGGATTCTTGAAATATACAACGTCTCCCCGCTGCGTGTGGTCCTTGTTGTAGTTTGTGATTAAGCGTAAATTCTCGTCATAATTCCAGTCCCATAAGAACAAGTCCTTAAAATACTTATTAAAGGCTCCTTCACCTATAGCTTCAATTGTCGCCCTATACAAAACAATAACCATGGCTGTCGCACATTCGAAGGCATATAAATGTCCATTCCGAAAAATATCTTTAATCCCCACTGTGGGTTCCACGCCAGCGTTCAGCTGAAGTCCACCAATCTCTGTACGTGTCCAAAACAGCGGATTACAGCGGGAATCATCAAATGTTGCAAAATCCACTCCACTTTCATTTAAAGCTTCAGCCGATTCCACGATGCTTTCTCTCATTTTGCGCTCAAAGTCAAGGGCATCGGGTGAACGAACTTCCTTCACCATGCTTAGTCCCTCCAATGCTATAGGTTCTAAATATAGGTTATTGTACGTGTTCGTCACCGGGTTGGTGCTTAATTCTCATGATTCCCAGGCATCGACAAACCATTGGTTAAGCTGCCGTGTTTCTTCCGTCAAAATATCGAGGAAAATAGAAGTCCGATAACCCGTATCCTTCAAGCTTTTGCCCGTAATCTCTGCGATTCGGTTTAATCTATAAAGCAATGTATTAGTGTGTATATGTAAAAAAGCCGCGGATTCCTTTAAATTGCCGCTTAATGATAAATAGACAGCGATGGTTTTGAGAAAATCACTTTTATGCTCGCGATCATGTTCTTTTAGCGGATATAGCAACGGGCTTTTACGAATTCGACTGCGCTTTTGCTCCATAATAGCCGGTATATATGCCCAAAATCCAATCTCCTCGTACAATAGCAGCTCCCGCCCATGAAAAGGCAGCAGCTTTTTGATCTCCACAATGGATACCGCTTCCCAATAGGCAATAGCCGCGGACATATATTCAGTGTAATCGAGACTACAGCCAGCAGCCAGTGTGCAGCCTTCACTCTTATACATATCCTCCATTGTTTTATGCAGGAATGAAGATAATCCACCCGCCCCCTCGATCACAAAGCTGAAGGAAAACAAAATAATCAGCCGATTGTGCTCAGCCGTCAGAAATAATAATTGCAGGCCAGAATAAGAAGCCATAACCTGCCGAAACCGGAGTATTAAATGATCATCGATTACCTTGTCACTCTCAAACACGCTAATATAATATTTTTCCGGCAAAAGAATGGACCAAAATTCCGCATCCTTTTTAATATTTGCTTCGTTGTCGTAGTGGGAGGTAATCAGCTTCCAGAAAAAATCCTCATGCGTTTTATCCTGCTTCGTTTTCCAGCCTCGCTGCTTAAGTAAATAACGGCCTACGATACCTGCCGCTTTCTCAACGATATTTTCGGCATGCCCTTCTACCAGGTTGCCTGTATCTACTACCCATATGTACCCGAGAATTTCCTTCTGATGTTTGATACAAATGGCCAGCCGGGGACCAAGTCCCACCTCCAGCACCGCAGGAATTCGAATGGGATGTGCCGCGCTCTCCAGCTGCTGCATAATCCCTTTTTTGCGCAAGCCAATAATCACAGCGTTAGGTACACGCTTCCCGATAATCGTTGAAATCCGCGCGGAGTCACTCTCAAATTCATGCGAGCTGTAGCCAATCACATGATGATTGCTGTCCTCGATGGTAACTTGAGACTGTAGCGATTCACTTATCGTATCCGCCAATGATTCCATACTGTCGAAAAAACGATCAAATAATGGATCTTTATCTGTCACTAGCTTCACTCCCACCTGAAGAATAACCAAATCCTGTACTCTAGAGTGATTTCATTATAGTATGCATCCCCCTAACTGACTATAAGATAAATAGCTGGTTTAGGTGAGGGACGAGATCGGCTAGTTGAGGAAGGTGTTTGGGACGGGGATGTTTGGTGGGGGTTTTGTTGGGGGTGGTGTGGGAAGTTTTGTGGGGAGTTTTGTCGGGTGTTTGGGAAGGTTTAATAGTTGTTGGTGTTTACCGAATGTTATAGATGGTTTTTAGGGAACAGCGCCCGGAAATTCTGTGTTTTAATCATCACACGATCATAATTAGGGAAATCCTCCCTAATATTCTGCACTTTAAGCATCACACGATCATAATTGGGGAAATCCTCCCTGATTTTCTTCCGTTTTGCGTATAAACAGGCATATTCCTCGTTTTTTAAGGAGGAATTCCCTAATAACAGCATTTATAAGCTATTTTCGCGTTTTTTTAGGGAGAATTTCCCTAAAGCATCTCTCCATCAAAGCCTTCACCATCGCAGAAGCAAAAACTAATCAAAACTAGCCCGATCTAACCAACTTCACTACGTAATCTTTCCACCATCACACCACACGAGCAAACATCTGATGTATCTAATCACACTGAAACACAATCTATTTACTTTAATACTGTACTAACAAACTTCCACCTGATCCAACCAACTTCACTACGTAATCTTTCCACCATCACACCACACGAGCAAACACCTAATGTATCTAATCACACTGAAACGCAATCTATTTACTTTAACACCGTACTGACAAACTTCCACCCGATCTCCTCCGCAAGAAACGCCAAACAGCAAGCTCCCCGCAGAGAGCTTGCTGTTTGGCTCATTCCATTATGGAACGTGTTTATTTTAGATCAATGTGAATGTCTGCTCCATGGCTTGCTCAACCGAATAAGGTGTCTCACCCAACGCTTCGGCAACAGCTTGGCAGGTGATTCTGCCATTGGCTACATTCACGCCGCTTCTTAGGCCGTCATTATCCTGAATCGCCTTGATCACACCTTTATTGGCAATTTGCAGGGCATATGGAACTGTAACATTTGTTAAGGCAATAGTTGAGGTCTTAGGAACAGCGCCCGGCATATTAGCCACGGAATAATGCAGCACGCCGTGTTTCACAAACACGGGATTATCATGTGTCGTCACTCTGTCGATGGTTTCTACAATGCCACCTTGGTCAATGGCCACGTCGACAATCACCGATCCCGGCTTCATGGTCTTGACCATTTCTTCGGTAACCAGCTTCGGTGCTTTGGCACCCGGAATTAACACGGCACCTACCAGCAGATCGGCTTCAGCCACTGCTTTCGCAATATTATAAGGGTTAGAGATCAACGTATTGATCTGTGCTCCAAAAATGTCATCTAATTGACGTAGTCTCTCCGCACTGAGGTCAACTATCGTAACATCTGCACCTAAGCCAATAGCCATTTTAGCTGCATTAGTACCTACTACACCGCCGCCAATAATACTCACTTTACCTCGGCTAACGCCAGGAACACCGGAAAGAAGAATACCTTGTCCACCGTAGTTCTTTTGCAGGAACTGCGCTCCCAATTGGACGGACATCCGGCCAGCTACTTCGCTCATCGGTGTTAACAGCGGCAAGGTGCGTCCATGAACAACCGTCTCATATCCGATCGCAAAGACACCTTTGTCTTTAAGCGCAGCAGCCAAGGCAGGCTCTGGAGCAAGATGAAGATACGTAAATAGAATAAGGCCTGGACGGAAATAGGGGTACTCCGTTGCCAATGGTTCTTTTACCTTCATCACCATTTCAGCGGAGCTCCAGACTTTTGCTGCATCCTCAATCAGTTGTGCTCCGGCAGAGACATACTCTTCGTTAGGAAATCCGCTGCCAACACCGGCTCCAGCTTCTACGAGCACTTGATGACCTTCAGTAATTAAACTAACTACACCCGCAGGGGTTATGGCAACACGATTTTCATTGTTTTTAATTTCTTTAGGTACTCCGATAATCATCATTCATCTCTCCCATCTAATGTAGATCCCTTATGTAAAGAATGATAACATATGATTAGCATTCCCATTTTGTTAAAAAATTAAAATATTATCTACCATGATTGTGTTTTTACACAAAGGATCAGACTTAACTGCCCATTAATCTTTAACCACTTTGGTACTCAACACAACCATCTTTATTATCTCATAAAAAAAGACACCCTATAGAGTGCCTTTTTGACGATTTTGTATGAAATTAAAGCGACTACCATATCGCATAATGTTATATTAAGTTACATGGACTATCTTGATAATAACAACATCACTGTTTCTAACACTACATTTACCCCTTTTTCGCAGTCTTCATAAGAGGTTAGTTCCTCTTCACAATGGCTTTTACCATTCACGCTAGGCACGAACACCATTGCGGATGGCAGAAAGCTGGCTACGAACTGTGCATCATGCCCTGCACCACTTGCGATCTTTCGACTGGAATAACCTAAGGTTTGAGCCGCTTGCTCCACCAAATCACACACATTCTGATCAAACCACACCGTATCTCGGCCCCAAAGCTTAGTTTTGCTTACTTCACAACCCAGCAGTTGCTCTGGCAAACCGTTAATAATGGCTTCCACTTCACGCACAATCTCCATATCTTTATGTCTGGCTTCAATAGTGAAAATCACTTTATTGGGAATGACGGTATGGATATTAGGAAGCACATTCATTCTGCCCATGGTATACACAAGCTCGGAATCGAGCGCCCCCAGCTTGCTCCGCAGCTCAATAATCAGGTCTGTGGCAGCAAACAAAGCATCTTTGCGCATCGCCATGGGGGTTGTGCCCGCATGATCGGATTCTCCCGTCACCTCAATCTCGTAACAGGCCATACCAACTACACAGTCAACCAGCCCAATCGCCAGCTCCTCTTTTTCAAGAACAGGCCCTTGCTCGATATGAAGCTCCAAATAAGCGGTGGCTTCGGTGATACGATTGCTCATTTCTCCCTTATATCCACTCTTCTCCAGCGCTTCACCAAAGCTAATGCCCGCTGGATCCTTTTTGTTCAACATAACACTTTTATCAAACTTTCCGGATAGCACACCAGAGGCCATCATCGATGGCTCAAAACGTGCCCCCTCTTCATTCGTAAAATTCATAATCGTCACCGGAACCTTCGGCTTAATCCCGTGATCTACAAGCGTCCGCACAACCTCTAGACCCGCGATAACCCCTAGGACGCCATCGAATCTGCCCCCTTTTTTCACAGTATCCATATGCGAGCCAATCACAATCGGAGGCCCGGAAGTTTCGCCTGCCAATGTGGCATACATCGTCCCCATATCATCCATCTTCACAGACATTCCGAGCTCTTCACAACAGGCACGAAAATACTCCCGAACTTTAAGATCCTCTTCGGTCAGCGATAATCGGGTCACGCCATTTTTATCTGTACACCCATAATCGGCAAATGCCTCGATTGTACTCTTCAGTCTCTCACCGTTCACGAATATTTTTTGCAGCTGCATCCCAGATCCCTCCGCTTCGAACGTTTTGTTGGCTTTCTATCTATGTTAAACCAAACCATAATATTTTCATTTTACATATTGTAATAATTATTATTCACATGATGCTACAACGAGTAGAGCCAGCAATAAGTAAACTAAAGTAGTATATACAATCTTTTCATACGAGGGGTAAGCTTAAGATAGCTTATCGTCCCGTTTTACACAGGAAAGGAGCGAGCCCATGAATCTAAGCCTTGTGATCCCGGTATATAATATAGAGCAGTATATAACCCCTATATTCAATTCACTCCTTGACCAAAGCGATCCGCATTTCGAGGTCATCATCGTAGATGATGGTTCTACGGATAACACTTACAACGTTATAGAAAAGATTCTTTCGCGTAATCCCGGCCTTTTCTGTAAAGTCATTCAAACGGAGAATCATGGAGTAAGCGCGGCTAGAAATAGGGGTTTAGCTGAAGCCACAGGTAATTATGTTCTTTTTGTAGATGGAGATGATTATGTCTCCGCAGACTTGGTCTCAACCCTTCAGTCTTATACCCAAGATGAACAACCCGAGATTATTTGCTGGGGTTATAATCATGTCTCCGAAGGCAGAGAAACTCTATTGAGCTGTACCTCTGATTTCAGCGACGTGACGGGAAGTGAAGCACTGGCGCGGATTTTCGTGAACAAGAGCTTGCGAATATGGACAGGGAGTATCGCTTATAAGCGAGAATTCCTACTTCTCCACGAGCTAGGTTATACAGAACGCTGTGTGAATGGAGAGGATCAAGAGTTCATCTACAAAGCCTTGTCCAGAGCGGCCAGAGTCATCTCAATCCCGGATATACTATCATTTTATTTACAGAGAAACTCCTCCATCTCCAACAGCTATAACGTGAATAAATTTGATGTAGTGGATGCTTTTAAAAGGGTGGATGAATATTTCAAAACCTATCCCTTTGCTGAACTAGATACGATCTCCCCATTGTTAATGAACCGGGAGCTGATTGAGAACTACTTTTTCAACCTCAAAACCTGTCTAAATGGTACGGAAGGGGTAAGCATTCAGGAATTACTTCGTGACATCAACCATACCTATCCCAAGCTCAATCAAGAAATGGATGAACTCATAAGACGTTATAGAGGAGATAATCGCAGATTAACCCTTTATATCAGAACATTTTTAATCTCCCCGCTTCTATATCACAGATTCATCTCTGTGGAGAGAAGCTTATCCAGGTTCAAGCGCAACCTACTTAAAGGGAACGGAACCCGAAAGGAATCTAGAATATGAAAAAGATGCTGATATACGCCTATACCGAATTTAATCTGGGTGATGATCTATTCATTAAGGTGCTATGCGAAAGATATCCGGATACCAAATTCAGAATTTGCGCACCACGCCTCTATAAACAATGTTTCAAAGAGCTCCCTAACCTCAAAGTGTATCCTTCCGATTCCCTTCTTCTAAGAGGCATTGGCTATATTTGCAGGAAGCTAAAGATACATAATGTGGCTCACAAATATCTGGCAGATCACTCAGATGGCGTCGTTCATATCGGCGGCTCGATTTTCATGGAGGCAGACCACTGGGCAGAGCATTTCAAGAATGCAGAAGTCATTCGTAATCAAAATAAGCCTTACTATCTGTTAGGATCTAATTTTGGCCCTTTTACAAATCAAGAATACTATGATGAGCACAAGCGGATTTTCAAGGATTATACAGATATATGTTTCAGAGAACAGTACTCTTATGATTTATTTAAGGATCTGGATAATGTCCGCTTAGCCCCAGATATTATTTTTCAGCTAGACCCGCCAGATATTCCAAACGAACCGGAGGATTACATCGTCTTATCCGTTATTAAGCCTTCTACGAAAGGTCTGAACGGTTTTGACAACCTCTATTATGAAAAAATGAAAGAACTCGCAATTTATTTCATTGAAAAAGGTTACGCGGTTCATTTCATGTCATTTTGCGAACACGAAGGCGATCAACTGGCAATTGAAGAGATTCAGCGCCTTATCGGTCCCTCCTACAAGGATGCTATGCAAGTGCATTTATATAAAACGAACATGGAAGAAGTATTGTCCGTGTTAGCTAATGCCAGATCTATTGTGGCTTCAAGATTCCATGCAATGATTCTGGGCTGGGTATTTAATAAACCGGTATTCCCCGTAGCCTACAGCAAAAAAATGATCAATGTAATGAAAGATGTTGGGTTCACAGGTCTGTATGCCGATTTCAATACGCTGGAACAGGTCCAGCCTGCACAGATTTTTGAAAGTATGATCACCTGCTCTATGGATGTCACACTGCAAGCAAAACAAGCCGAAAGGCATTTCGAGCATCTAGATACGTATTTATCGCTTTACGAAAGGGGGATTCGTTATGAAAGCCAAGCGGAGCATTCTTAACTTATCCTTTGGACTGGGAAGTCAACTCATCACGATCATCCTCGGTTTTTTTATACCCAGACTGATAATGGTCAACTATGGCTCTGAGGCCAATGGGTTGATCGCTTCGATTGTGCAGATTATTAGTTATTTGGCGCTGCTGGAAGCAGGTGTTGGAGCGGCCTCGATCCAAGCGCTTTATAAGCCGGTAGCTTCGAATAATAAAAACAATATTAACTCTATTCTGGCTGCCACCTCCAGCTATTATAAAAAAACAGGCATTTACTATTTCTTCGCCGTACTGCTACTCGCCATCGTGTACCCGCTGGTGATCTCTTCTGAGATCGATAAATTATCGATTATGGTCATTATTTTGCTTACAGGGATGGGCGGAGCGATCAATTATTATTTTCAGGGAAAATTCAAGGTCCTGCTCGCTGCGGAGGGAAAAAGCTATGTAGAGACTTCTATTGTCACTGTAGCTAATATTATGAACAGCCTGATCCGGATTCTGTTATTACTGCAAGGTGTGGACATTATTGCCGTTCAAGCTTCCTATTTTATCTTAACCTTACTTCAAATTATCGCTTTCTATATTTATATGAATAAGAATTACAAGTGGATCAACCTGAATCTCAAACCAGACTATGAAGCTATTGGCCAAAAGAATTCCGTATTAGTCCATGAAATCTCCTACTTGGTGTTTAGAAATACGGACGTACTCATATTAACCATCTTTACGAATCTAAAAATCGTCAGTATCTATGTTATGTACAATATGATTTTTACGATCGTGGATAATATCGTCCAGACCATAAACGGAAGTGTGAAGGCTGCCCTCGGGCAAAGCTACCATGAGAGCAAAGAAGCATTTATTAAATTTTATGATGCTTACGAAGTGTATTTTATGGGGCTTATCTTCTCGATTCTAACGGTGGCTTACATTTTGATTTTACCCTTTATGAAATTGTATACGGCTGGGGTAAACGACGTGAATTACATTGATATGTGGCTGCCGGTCCTGTTCGTAGTCATCAAATTATTAACCAATGCCAGAACGTCTTCCAATAATGTGATTACCATCGCTGGACATTTCAAAAAAACACAAAACCGTTCCATTCTGGAATCCGCCATTAATCTGGTGGCTTCTATTGTCTTCGTAATCTTCATGGGAATTTACGGTGTACTAATGGGAACGATAGCTGCCCTCTTATACCGCTCCATAGATATTGTAATCTATGCCAGCAAACATTTACTGGACCGCAGTCCTTGGGTCACTTTTAGAAGATGGCTCACGAATGCAGTAGTTTTTGTAGGCATTATTCTAATCATCACCGCCATCGACATCCCGATCCATTCCTATCTGGGGCTTATGATCTGGGGTGTACTTCTAGGATTTGTGATCTTGCCTGTATATTTCGTAATCGGCTCTTTAATGGAACGGGAAGTCTTCCTTTATACATGGGAACATCTCAAAAAGTATCGATATAAACTCAAAAATAAAATTAACGCTCAGCCTGAGGTAAGTGGTTTATCCAAATAACACAACAGGAGGACTGGAAATGGATCATAGCGAGGTTTTACAGCAAGCCTGTTACGTCTTTTTAAATGACCTAAATGATGAAATAAACCATTCACCCACCATCCAAATAGATGATACAGAACTATTGCAAAGATGCCGCCAGATCATAGATCAAGAACAAAATGTACAAATCAAACCTTATCTGGAAACCTTATCTGAGGTTATTCATGCTTATCTCACGGGGAGGGCTTCAGAGGATACCTTGAAATTCTATTTATCTGAACAATTCAGCATTGTTGCCAGCGATATCGCAGGTTTAATTCAGGGGTTGGTTAAAATGGAAAGCCGCATTTCGGATACGGAAATTTCCTATCCAACGGTCCAGGCCTTAGCCGATTCCCCCAAGATCAGTGTCATTATCACTACCTATAATAGAAAAGCATTCCTATACCAAGCGATCCAAAGTATCTTAATGCAGGACTATCCCAATAAAGAGATTACAGTGATTGATGATTGTTCTACAGATGGCACGGAAGAGTTAATGCAGCAACACTTTGGGGCGGAGCCACGGGTCATTTACATGCGCAATGCTACCAATAGCGGACCTGGAAATAATCGCCGAAAAGCTTTCGCTGCACATGGTGATGGGGAATATGTTCTTTTTCTCGATGATGATGATTATCTGATCGACATGAATTATTTCAGTAAAGCGGTCCGCTTCCATCTCCTTCATCCCGAAATATCATTTGTAGCTGCGAATGTGTTCCTGGAGTATTCCAAAGCCAAACAACTAAAAATCTCCAATCTGCAGCTTAGCAGCATTATTAAGAAACGCGATTATTTCATGAATTTCGAGAAAAAAGGATATCCAAAACCCGCCTCTACTTTAACTACTGTCTTTAAACGAGAGGCCTTAATGGCTATGGATATCCTAGATATGAATATGGTCAACGATGCTTCCATCTATTTGCGTTCCCTGCTGGTAGGTGATGCGGGCTTCATTGATGTGATTGCCGGCGTGTACAGAATACACGGGAACAATATCACCTTTAATCTGAGCCAAGGATTCTTAATTGAGAATCTGGAAGAAAAGAAACTCATTAAGAATATGGCCGTGCAGAAATATGGATATAACGCACAGGAAATGACGGAATGGTTCAACCATAATGCTTACGATACGATCTCATACTATTTATTAAATTCTGCAAAAGATGCTACAGACTTTAAATTCATGTACCATTGGGCGCTTAACCATTGCCCGCTGATCTACAATCAATTAAAAAATGAGTTTCGCATGAAGCTTATTAAAAAACAATTATTACGAATCTCCTTACTCCGTACGCTACTCGGCAGATGATTCGTTCATTAGCTTATCGAGCAGCAGAAAAAACTCCCTAAGCTTTTCTTTTGGAATGTCGGCATACTTGTCTCCAATGCTGATCTCACAATAAGAAGTATGCTCCCCGGTAGCTCTTATTCCCGCGCTTAAACCGATTCCTGTCGCCTCATACACCGCTGACAGAATCGGTTCAATTTGTTCCTTAGACATTTGAAAATGCATGTGAAACATATTGGAGACAGGTTGAGCGGGCAAAGTGGTTACGTCGTGACATTGATTAACCCAAGCAGCAAGCTCCTTCGCGCCTTCATAATACTGCTGCATCCTGCCCTCTCTTTGCCGGAAATAATAATCAGAAGAAATGATGTACGGATATAAGCTGATTAAGTCTCCACCATGCCGCCGTTTCCATATCTTTGATTGCTTCGTAAAGTCTTCGCTGCCTGCAAGAATTGCCCCGGCGATTCCTCCAATTCCTTTATAAAAGGATATATACACACTATCAAAGAGTGCAGAGATTTCAGCTGCTGACTTCCCGTAATACGGAAGAATCTCAAATAATCTCGCCCCATCCAAATGCAATTTAATGCCGCGTGCACGGCAATGAGCAGAAATAGCTTCAAGCTCCGTGTACTCTGGCAGCTGACCACCAATCTCGCGCTGGGGTAATTCCAGCAACAGACAAGCGATATCGTCCTTTAGATTCGCCACATCCTCCAAAGTGATTAATCGGTCCTTATCCGCAAGCAAGATAGGCTCAATATGATGTAATTCCTTCATGCCATCCTGCTCATGGATCTCCAAGTGGCATAAGGGATGATAGGCTACTTTTTTCACCTCTTTTTCATCGCACCAGATTCTTAAAGCGATTTGCTGCGCCATCGTTCCGCTCGGAAAGAAAACTGCGGTTTCTTTGCCCAGGATATTCGCCATTTTCGTCTGGAAATCTTCAATCACTTCGCCCGTTCCATAGATATCAGATGCCGTACTGTTCTCTACGGCTGCCAAGGCTTCCTTCAACACTTGCACATCTCTATTCCCATTCCCTGCGATTCGATAGGCCGTTTCATTAAAAGCCTCTTGTACTGATTTTTTTCCGTTCATTCGTTGAATAACCCCTTCCGGATTTGCCTTGTCCCTAATATAGACGAATTTCCAAAAATCCCATCTTAATTTTACCCGATCTAAGGTGAAAAAACATGAGCGCTGTGCTACAATATTGGAATTGCAACGGCAATCTTAGGGAGGGTTATTGAATCACATGCTCATTATTGGTATCGCCGGCGGCACCGGCTCGGGAAAAACAACCGTAGCCCGCTCCGTCATTGACCGTCTTGGAACGGGAAAGGTAACTTTCATATCTCAAGATAACTACTATAAGGATCACTCACATCTCAGCTTTGCTGAACGTGAATCCATTAATTACGATCATCCTTTCGCTTTCGATAACGAGCTGCTCATTGAGCATCTTAAATCTCTGCGTGAAGAACAGACCGCATTCGCTCCCGTGTATGACTTTACAGTCCATGCCCGCTCCACTACAGAGACGGTAGAACTGAAGCCAAACAATATTGTAATCATTGAGGGACTCCACGTCCTTTCTGACGAGAATCTCCGTGAAATGCTCGACATCAAGGTATTCGTGGATGCCGATCCTGATGTGCGTATTCTCCGCCGGGTCCTTAGAGATATTGAAGAACGTGGACGGAGCATCCAGTCGATCCATCATCAATATTTGAGTACAGTTAAACCTATGCATGAAGCGTTTATCGAACCATCCAAAAAATACGCTGACCTGATCATCCCTGAAGGTGGCCATAATGAGGTTGGTATTCAGTTGTTGTCCATCCTAACGGAGAAGCATTTATATAACGATTGGACGTCTTAAAGTCTTAATTAAGCGCTTCTAGCTAGCTGCAGAGAATCTCTCTGCGGCTTTTTTGGTGTGTATGAACCCATCTATGGTTCAGAATAATCCCACCTCATTATGGTAATAGCTATATTTACAGCACCAGCGGAAGAGGGATAACAACTATGGGATTTCTGAACAGAACAATAACAAAAGTTTTTAAGAACCCTTCATTAGGGCACCCCAACCCCACTAAAGAATTACCTAAGGAACCTATTAAAGAAAAACTTCAAGATAATATTCAATATATAAAAACAACACTCGGCAATAGTACAGATCTTGTGATTAGAGAATTCTTTATTGGTTCCAAACACCAGATTAAAGCAGCTATTTTCTATACAGATGGATTGGCGGATAGTAAAGCTATTCAGGATTTCATTCTGGAATCACTAATCTTAGAACTTCCAGATCCAAGTCTTGATAGACAAACAGCCAACTATCAATTATTAAAAGATCACATGCTCACTGTAGGGGATATTAAAGATGCGACGGAGTTCAATTCTTTATTCACCTCTCTATTATCCGGAGATGTGATCCTCTTACTCAATGGATATACCAAAGGGTTCACCATAGGCATGCGTGACTGGAAAGACCGTGGCGTAACGGAAAGTGCCACTGAAACGGTGATTCGTGGACCAAAGGAAGCCTTCACAGAAAGCTTACGCACGAATACCGCATTAATCCGGCGGAAAATAAAAGACCCCAATCTTTGGTTAGAAACACAGCAAATTGGACGTGTAACACAGACAGACGTAGCCCTCATGTACATCAATGGCATTGTTAGTGATGAGATTCTGCAAGAAGTACACTCACGTTTAGATCGGATCGACATTGACGGTATCCTGGAAAGTGGCTATATCGAAGAATTAATCGAGGATGAAACCTATACCCCATTTCCAACCATCCATCATACGGAACGTCCTGACGTTATAGCTGCTGCTCTTATGGAAGGAAAAGTAGCCATATTAGTAGATGGGACTCCTATAGTAATGACGGTCCCTACCTTATTCGTTTCCTTCATGCAGACAGCGGAAGATTATTATCAACGTGCCGATGTCAGCACCTTAGTACGGATGCTTAGATACTTCAGTATTTTTATTTCACTACTAGCCCCATCTTTGTATGTAGCTATTACTACCTTTCATCAGGAGATGCTGCCCACAACCCTGCTGATCAGTCTAGCTGCACAACGGGAGGGCGTACCGCTTCCAGCATTTATTGAAGCACTCTTAATGGAGCTTGCCTTCGAGATTATAAGGGAAGCGAGTGTACGAATGCCTCAAACCATAGCCCAATCTGTATCCATTGTAGGCACCCTGGTGATTGGGACTGCGGCAGTTGATGCCGGCATTGTTTCTGCTGCCATGCTTATTGTCGTCGCTATTACTGCTATCTCCAGCTTTGTGCTGCCATCCTTCGATCTTGCCCTGACCATCAGAATGCTCCGTTTCCCGATGATGTTCCTTGCTGCATCTTTTGGTTTGTTCGGTATCATCATCGGGGTTATTGCGATAGTTCTTCACATGTGCAGCTTACGTTCCTTTGGCGTTCCTTATTTGAGCCCGTTTGCTCCCTATAATCTCGCCGATCAAAAGGACACCTTTTTCCGAATGCCGCATTGGGCTATGTTTACCCGCCCTAAGCTAATCAATAAAAAAAATATCGTTCGGGAAAAGAGCACACCACCGGAAAAACCGGGAGATCTCACAGAGGAATAGCCCCTGAAACCTTGACCTATGAAGTGATAAATTGGAGTGAACAAAGCCATGCTCGAAAAAGGTAAAATAAGTACTCGCCAGCTTACCATACTGGTTATGTTCCTTACGATCGGGGACTCCATTCTCGTAATCCCCCCTTCCACTACACACTACGCCAGACAAAATGCCTGGATTTCCGCATTAATTGGCATGATCGTAGGTTTACTAGCCATCTATATGTACAGCAAGTTCGCAAAGTTGTACCCCAAACTAACGCTTATTGAAGTGATTCAAAAGGCTTTTGGAAAATGGATTGGGACTATTCTATCGCTTTTGACCTTAATGTATTTTCTTATCGTCACCGTTGGAAGCATGCGAGAACTCAGTGAGTTCGTTACATCCGAAATATTACCGAGAACCCCTATTCCGGCTGTTTTAATCTTATTCATGGTGATCGTGATTATGGCTACACGACTAGGTATTGAAGTCATAGGACGAGCTGGAGAGATCTTTACACCTATGATTATTATCCTATTTCTGATTCTGACGGTCGCAATTATTCCTCAGATGGAGATTGTCAGATTACTGCCCATATTGGAGGATGGCATAAAACCAGTGGTGAGAGGGTCTATTTCCATTACGGCTTACACCTTTTTAGAACCGGTTGTTTTTCTAATGTTTCTCCCTTATGTACACCAACAACAAAAGATAACCAAAGGCTTATTACAGGGCTGTTTCTTAGGCGGTATTATTATCTTCCTGACAATCACTATTTCCATATTAGTGCTGGGTCCGGATCTGACAACCAGGGATATCTATCCCAGTTATAACATTGCAAGGCGCATATCCGTTGGTGGTTTCTTCGAGCGGGTGGAAGCCATGATAGCACTACTTTGGATGTTAACCTTGTTTATAGAAGTTACCTTATACTTCTATGCTTTCGTTCTGGGGTTGTCTCAATTATTCAAACTAAAAGAGTACCGAGTGCTAACTCTACCCGCAGGATTAATTTTGGTTACACTAGCACCTCTTATTGCGCCAAATTACACCTATTACAACAAAGTATTCGATAATTATTGGGTGTACTATGTTATAACCTTCGGGTTATTTCTACCCTTGGTGTTGTTGGGTGTGGGGATGTTTCGAAGGGCACTGAGCAAAGGCTTAAAATCTAGAAGCTAAAGATGGGCTCGGAGTCATGAATACCGAAAGATCTAACGGAGGATTAAACCATGAAACGAAGATCGCTTCTGATTTGTGTTCTTATTCTCATGCAAATATTTGTAACAGGTTGCTGGAGCCGCCGAGAATTAAATGATCTTGCGATTGCTGTAGGAATAGGTATCGATAAAATTGGAGATCAATATCAAGTTTCTGCACAAGTGGTCTTACCCAGTCAAATCGCTGGCTCAAAGGGAGGCTCTCCTCAGGCACCAGTCAACCTTTACAAAGCGACGGGGCATACCGTATATGAAGCCCTTAGGAAAATCACAACCGTTAGTCCACGTAAAATTTATATCTCTCATTTACGAATCCTAGTCCTTGGCGAGGATTTGGCTAAAGAGGGAATTAGTGATGTTCTTGATTTCATGTCAAGAGATACCGATACGCGAAATGATTATTTTATAGTGGTAGCAAAGGATGCAAAGGCAGAAGATGCGTTGAAAATATTAACCAGTCTTGAAAAGATTCCTGCCGTGCGATTGTTTTTCAGTCTGGAAAGCTCGGAGAAAAATTGGGCACCTACATCTACTGTGACATTAGGAACACTAATTACAGAACTTGTGAGTAGGGGTAAGAATCCAGTCTTAACAGGTGTTGTCATCGAGGGTAGTGTAGATGTAGGAGAAACTCCGAATAATGTTGAAACGGTAGACTCTCCAACAGAATTGAAATACTCCGGATTGGCCGTATTCAAGGAGGACAAATTGATTGGTTGGCTAAATCCTGAGGAATCAAAAGTGTATAACTATTTAACCAATAAAGTTGAGAGCACTGTTTTCTATATCCAATGTCCCGAAGGTAAAAAGGTTTCGCTTGATGTATTTGAAGCCCGTTCCAAAATGAAAGGCAGCATCCATAGTGACAAACCAGAAGTCAGTATTGAGCAACATATAGAATCAGATATAGGAGAGGTTCAGTGTAGAAATCTAGAACTGACAGACACAAAAACTATCACCGAATTAGAACAAATCGCCAATAAAAAAGTCCAAAATTTATTTAAAACTACTATTAAAAAGGTACAGAATGAATACAAAAGCGATATTTTTGGATTCGGCGAAATCATCCATCGTTCTAACCCGCAGGCGTGGAAGAAACTGCGAAACAATTGGGATGAGACCTTTGTTAACCTTCCAATAAGCGTAAAGATGGATATTAAGATTCGCCTGTTAGGGAAAGTGACTAACTCTTTCCTAGAAGAGACGAAGTGATGAATTGGAGTGAACAAAACCATGTATAACATCGCAAGGCGCATATCTGTAGGTGGAATCTTTGAGTATCGAGTGTTAACCTATTACTACACTTGGTTTTGTTAAGCGCAGTAATGTTCAGAAGAGCACTGAGCAAAGACTTAATATCTCGAAACTAGATGGTTTGGGAGGTTGTGAATATTGGGTATAGTAGTGATTCTCATAGTTGTAGCCATTATAGCAGCCATTGAAGTTCCCCTGATGTGGAGGAAAAAATTAATCAAGGAGATGTGGATTTTCTCATTTCTTCTGTTGCTGGGAACTTTCTTCAGTCTTATTAATGCGTTACATATTTCGTTCTCTAACCCACTGGGATGGATGATATTTATCTATAAACCCGTCTCGGATATGGTAAATGCCTGGTTATCCTAAAATGGGACTGAACCATTCCCTTGAGATGGCTTAGTCCCCATGATTAAACGACGTTGCCAAATCAGCAAGCGCCCTAAAGTTTGTTGCTAGCCGTTCACGCGCCAGCCAGTAATAAACTTCCTGGCCTCTCTTTTTATGGTCAACAATGCGGGCATCCCGTAGGATTTTGAGATGATGTGAAATCGCTGGCCTGCTTATTTCGAATTCACCTGCAATTTCCCCAACATTCAGCCGACCTTTATTCCCTAATAACGTAACAATCCGAATCCGAGTAGGATCACCAAATGCGGTGAGAAACCGTGTGATGCTGTTGATATCGTTAGGTTTAATCTCTTGCGGTTCTATCTCCCCACCCCGATTCGTAAATAAACTTAAACATACTCACTTGTTGAAACTACAATAAAGACCTCGTAGATTCTCTAACTATTAATTCTGCCGGGAAAATCTGATGCGCATGATTAACCTTCTTATTGATGAGATCAAAGAGAATCTTAATCGTCGCTTCCGCAATCTCTACTACCGGCTGTTTGATGGTAGTAATAGAAGGATTATAATAGAAGGAAATATCCAATCCGTCATAACCAGCAACCGAGTAATCTTCCGGGACTCGCTTGCCCGCTTCAAATATCGCCTTACAGGCGCCGATAGCCATACTATCTGATAAGGTGAAAATAGCGGTGAACTCTTCTCCTAACTCTAGCAATTCTTTTGTAACCGCATACCCATTTTCCATACTGTAACTGTCGATATCTTCTTTCATCCGCCGCACTAGCCGTTCATTATAAGCGATTCCATGATCAGCTAAAGCCTTTTTATACCCTTCATATCTCAGCTTACCGATACTTACATCTTCTTCTGGTGCAGTAATGACCGCGATTTTCTCATGCCCTAGATTACATAGATAGTCGACAATTTTATAACTCTCATTAAAGTCATCTACAGATACAGAGGAATAGTCGCTCAAATCAAACTCTTCCGTCATCCCAATCGTACTAAGGACAAATGGAACCGTTAATTGCTGTAATTTCTCTTGAGAGTGTGAGAATAACCCCCCTAAGAAGACAATTCCCTTCAACCGTTTTTCTTTCTCCAGCTCAATCGCCACTTCGATCTCATCTTGATTCTCATCAACTCGTTGTAGGATGAAGGAGTATTTCTTGCGTTGAATCTCTTTTTCGAACACTTTGATCATCGGGCTAAAAAATGGATTGGATATCCCTTTAATCAATACTGCAATCGTTTTCGAATCAGAACGTTTTAAATTTCTTGCACTGTTGTTCGGAACATAATGATTTTCTTTGATAACCCTCATAACCATCGCTTTTGTTTCTTCATTAATATCCGGATGATTGTTAATAGCCCTTGATACAGTAGTCACGCCAACACCGCATAATTTGGCGATGTCTATAATAGTCAGTCTCTCCATTTCTATCTATCCTTTACTTGTTAGTATCTATCAAACTCCTTAATCCTTATTCAACTTCATAGTCAAAATAAGAAAGCAGGGGATTCCTGATGGTCACCCATCAAGAAAAACACCCTACTCGCTTCTTACATGAATATTAATTTATTTAACGAGGTAGATCAAGCTTAACCCTTAACCGCACCTGCAACGACACCTTCGATGATGTACTTTTGACAAGTCAGGTAGAAAATGATGATTGGCACAATAGCTAAGACCAGCATCGCCATCATAGCTCCCATGTCAATCGATCCGTATCCACCTTTTAGGTACTGGATCGCAATAGGAATCGTTTTATATTCTGTACCAATCAGCAGGTCTGGCAATAGGAAGTCGTTCCATACCCACATTACATTAAGGATAGCTACAGTTACAGCAATAGGTTTCAGGATGGGCAATACCACTTTAAAGAAGGCCTGAGGTGGATTACAGCCATCAATCATTACCGCTTCTTCAACTTCAAGCGGGATAGACTTCACAAATCCGCTAAACATAAACACAGACAGCCCTGATCCAAACCCTAAATAGATTAAGATAATCCCAATCGGATTGTCGAGATGCAGCACGTTTGCAGTCTTAGTCATTGTGAACATAACCATTTGGAAAGGCACGATCATCGAGAATACAAACGCATAATACATCATACCTGTGAATTTGGACTTCACCCGGGTAATGTACCATGCAGTCATGGAAGTAAATAACACGATCACAGCCACCGAGCATACCGTGATAAACAAGGACATTCCGAAGGCACTGAAAAAATCAATCTTTGCTACACCACTAGTATAGTTCTTTAAACCAACAAATGTAGTCTCATTAGGGAATAAGAACGGCGTATCACTAATGTAGAACTTACCCTTGAAGGAGTTCATCAGAACAATAAAAATAGGAGATAAGAACGCAATGGCCAAGACCAACAAAATGGTGAATATGGAGTAATCTTTTGCTCTAGTCTTTTGCATTAGTTCTCAACCTCCTTTCTTCTAGTAATGACAAGTTGTATTAAGGCGATTAAGGCTACTAAAGCAAAGAATACGACGGCTTTCGCTTGACCGACACCTTCCCATCCTGATTTTCCGTAGAATGTATTGTAGATGTCCAGTGCTAACATGGAGGTCTGCTTAGACGGAGCACCAGCGGTTAATGCTAAGTTCTGGTCAAACAATTTAAATGAATTGGATAAGGTTAAGAATAAACAAATAGTAATGGACGGCATTACGAGTGGAATAGTCACATTACGCAAAATCTTAGAACGTGAAGCTCCATCAATTCTTGCGGCTTCTACTATATCTTTAGGAACATTCTGAATACCTGCAACATAGATAATCATCATGTACCCTATCAATTGCCAATTCATAAGAACGATTAGTCCCCAAAATCCGTACGTTGCATCAGAGGTCAAAGTGACACCAAATTTGTACAAAATCCCATTAAAAATCAACTGCCAGATGTATCCTAATACGATACCGCCTATCAAGTTAGGCATAAAGAAGATCGTTCTAAATACGTTGGTACCTTTTAGCTTTCTAGTTAACAACATCGCCAAGATGAAGGCGAACACATTAATAGTAAGAACAGATAAAACTGTGAATTTAACGGTAAAACCTAATGCATTTAGAAACTCTTGATTCGAAAAAGCTTTAGCGTAATTGCCAAACCCTATCCATGTTGCATCATTGACTGTAGTAAACTCTGTAAAAGACAAATATATACCCAAAAGAAAAGGGATCACAAATGCAATTCCAAAGGCTATTATGGTCGGTAATGCAAAAAGAGCAAAATATTTTTTTATCGATTTTTCCATGGAGTCTTCTCCTATCTCAGTATGGAAAATGATGAAACGTAGCAAGATCCACTCAAATTGTTGCTTAGTGCCACTGAATCCCGAGGGAGCCCAGTGGCACTAAGCTTTTATCTGTATGACAACTGAGAGTTATTCAAGCATCTTTCCATGCATTTATTATTTTGCTTTTTCAGCCTTCCAAGTGTCCTTGAAGATGGTTACAACTTCATCCCAAGTTTTGTTTCCTTGAGCGTATTGCAAGAGGGCATCACCAAAGACGTTTTTGAATTCTTCACTTGGGAATGCTGCGAATGTCCAAGCTACAGAAGTAAGATCTTTTTCCATCCAAGCAGATACTTCTTTAGCAAGTGGATCTGCTGGTTTTTCGCTGTCTTCAAAGGTATTGAATGGAGCGATGAAACCTAGATCGTTAGTTACATAAGCTTTACCTTTTTCACTGGAGAACAACCATTCCAAGAAAGCGATAGAAGCTTGTTGGTTCTCAGCAGATACTTTGCTGTTGATTGCGAAATAGTTTTCTGTACCTACAGCCAGACCTTGTTTTTCTTCGCCTTCCATACCGGTGTAAACAGGCAAGAATTTGATTTCTTCAGCTTTAACTACGTTACCGTCAACATCGTTGATTTGTGACCAAGCCCAGTTACCGTTTTGAACCATTGCTGCGTTACCTAGTGCAAATTCAGCCATGGAGTCAGCTACGGATTTACTACCCAGCAAGGATTCTTTAGTTACAGAGTTCTTGATGTACAGATCGAAAATATTTTTAAATTTATCGTTGTATTTGAATTCAACTTCTTTAGAAGCTAGACCCGCAAGAACGGTGTTGTCAAACTCAGTATTGTCTTTGAATTCATAGTACAGCGGCAAGTTTGCAAGGTGAGTCTGCCATCTCCATTGCTCGCCAGCAGCGAGGGAAGTGGAGGCGAATACACCTTTAATGCCCAGTTGGTCTTTTTTAGCCGTCATATCTTCTACTACTGCCTTCAAAGTATCGAAGTTATTGATCTCAGTTGTGGTGGAGATCGATACCGCTTTATCAGCCAAAGCGAAGTATTTCTTCATAATTGCGTCGTTGTAGATGATGCCGTATCCTTCAACTACGTAAGGGATACCATACACGCCTTCACCTTCAGTTACAGCCAAGCTTTTGTCGGACAGATAGCTGTAAAGCTTAGTATCTTTCAAATCCAAGGTGTAATCTTTCCAGGATTGAAAACCAACAGGTCCGTTAATTTGGAAAATAGTTGGCGCTTCAGACTTGGAGATTTCGGATTTCAATTTAGTTTCGTAAGTACCCGCAGCAGCCGTTACGACTTTTACCTTAACTCCTGTTTCTGCTTCGTAATCCTTAGCGATCTTTTCATATATTTCTGCAATCTCAGGTTTGAAGTTCAAGAAATAAACTGACCCTTTTTTACCAGATGTAGCGTTTCCATCATTGGATGCAGAATTATTTTCTTTATTCCCACATCCTGCCGCTAAGACAACAACCATAGACATTACTAACATGAGCCCTAAATATTTTTTGATATTCTTCATTCTTCTTCCCCCTCGTACTTTTTATTAAATTACTTCGCATGAAGACGTTCCGATGCTCTCAGTGAAAATTATGTCAGCGTTTTCATTTGCTTAAGTAATCCCCAGCCTACTTTTTGGTATCCTTATCGGTATCCTTATCGGTATCCTTATCGGTAACGTTTTCAATTGAAATATTAGCACACCATTTTGAACTTTTCAATAGCTAATCTTTTAGAATCATTTTATGGAAAAACTGCCCACGGCAAACCTTGCAAGCGTTATAATAGATTCATCCTTATTCATGAATGGTGAATGCTTAGGACATACTAATGGTTAACGACCCATTAAATAACTATGAATAGGTGATTGCATATTTTATCTCTGATCGAACAGTATGAGCTACAATTCTCCAATAATAATTATTTTGGCGATATCGGGGTAGATCCCTCCTACTCGATTGTAGAAGGCTCCCTTCCTGTACTTGTCTCAGCTCCACATGCCATTAACCATTTTCGAGAACATGCTGTAAAACCAGCTGACATGTATACAGGCTCCCTTGCCCTCTTGTTACAAAAGCTCACAAATTGCTACTGTATTTATTCGAATAGCTTCTCCAAAGAAGACCCAAATTACATCTTAGGTGGAGAATATAAGGCTGCGCTACGAGCGCTTGTCAAAGAACATCGCATTCAGTTTGTGATCGATCTGCACGGGGCTTCCAAACTTCGGGAGTTTGATATTGACCTAGGGACACTGTACGGAACCTCTATACGAGAGAATAATTTAAATGACGTCATAGGCATCTTTAACAATAATGGTTTTACCAAAGTTCGACAAAATCATACATTTTCCGCTTCCCATCCTGGAACGATTACTTCATATTGTGCTAAGGAATTGTTAGTTCAAAGTATTCAAATTGAAATTAATCGAAATTATCGTAACCCGAATGCGTTTGATTTATTCCAAAAAACCATTCATTCCCTTGAACAAATCATTAAACTATTGGGCGGTGTCTGACATTATTATCGAGCAAACCTTTACTATTCTAGACAAACAAAGCCTTCAACCTCGTGAAGAAATCACAATGAACTCTGAAGAGTTAAAGGAATTAGGTTTAGTCCAGCATATCTTCGTTGATCTTACAGCAGAGAATGG
Organism: Paenibacillus sp. FSL L8-0333; assembly: GCF_037965665.1. Classification (NCBI taxonomy): domain Bacteria; kingdom Bacillati; phylum Bacillota; class Bacilli; order Caryophanales; family Paenibacillaceae; genus Paenibacillus; species Paenibacillus sp. FSL L8-0333. The sequence continues at coordinate 268,936 of NZ_CP150186.1, read as the reverse complement.
TGTGAAAGTCAGCTGTTTAATTTTATCGGCAGATGAGGTGCCAAGAGGTTCAATCCAATTATCCAAGCGGGCAAAGGACAAGCTTGGGGACTGCCTCACTACAGGATTAACTATAACGAAGCCAGAATACGACACAGTTCTTCGGGGAATTCCTAAAGTGGACGAGATTGCCAAACCCTATGTAAAAGCCTGTCCAGCACTCGTCCGTAAATATACGAATCAAGTAGAACTTATCAATCCCAAAAATGGCTTCCGGGTAAACCTAACTTTACGAGAAGATAGCACAGCCAAACCGAATACCCTTTACTTCAACAGATACATCATGTTATTGCTGGAAACCCATTCCGAGGGGCATGACCCATTAATCATTACTCGCGCTAGGACGCGTTCTCAACCCAAGCCAGGCATACATAAACTTATAAATCAACTGATCCAACGGCCCTTAAGTGCATTAGGGAACTTTTTTATTGGCAAAAGAGAGCTCACCCTCAGAGTGGGCCATCCTTACCCTTTTGATGAGCACCAGAATTTATGCAGAATTCATCCGAATGTTAGAAAACTGCTAGGCATGGAAGAAACAGATCAGATCGTGATCTCCTATAATTCAAAACAAATCACCATCCCCATCTTAGACATCGATACGGAGCATATTGCCCAGTCGGTCAAGCTTCATGCGGATAATGAGCAGCTTAAATTTATCGACAGCCACTTATTTATCGGAATCACCGCCTTATCGCGTAACGAGTTAGAAATTCCAAGCATCGGCACATCAGTTACCGTAAAAAGAAGTATGTACTCCTTATTCCTAAAGCACTTAAACAAACTGGTCTTACCTGTTATCGCTTTGTTGTTCACCATAGTACAGCTATATAAAGATTTGAACTGGAGCATCGCTCTGACCGTCATCATTTCTCTTGTGTTACTTCCGATTATCATCTACACAACACTATCTGAGGAACGCGCCAAAATTAATTAAATGGAGGGATTTCCGTGGAATTCACTTCACAATCCCAAGTTGAAGATATGATCTACAGCTCTTATCTAAGAGCCATTAACAACATTACACAAACTTTGGATGAAGAAGTTAGAAAACCGGAGTTAACCAGAGTATTACTGGATGCAGTTGGAAGTCCGGATCGTAATCAAAAATACATACTGGTCACAGGCAGTAAAGGTAAAGGCTCCACCTCTAGATTTATCTCCTCTCTGTTAAGTCACTTGGGATATAAAGTGGGGTTATTCACCTCCCCTCACCTGGTGGATTTCAACGAAAGAATCCGGGTCAATGGGCAGGCAATAGCCACCGAAGACTTTGTACGATTAGGTAATGTAATTCGCGGGGGCTTCCACCAGATTGAGGAGCAGCTTGCTGCTGACGAATATCAAGGTCCGGTTGGGGTTGCTTTGGCTATTGCGGCTTTGTACTTTAAGGAGAAGGGTACAGATATCAATGTGATTGAATGCGGTAGAGGGGGAAGGTTTGATGACACCAATGTCCTGAGCAATGACTGGGCTGTCATTACCCCGATTATGGAAGAGCATGTAGCCCATTTGGGACCTGATCTGAGCAGCATTACACTGCACAAGCTGGGGATTGTCAAAAACAACACAACAAATGTCTATGTTAGCAAACAGAAATCGGGAGTTCTTGCGATCATGAAGGACAACCTCTCCTCCAACCCTGTGCAATATTATGAAGAACAGTTTTTAGCTGAATCTATCACAACCACTTCTATCGGGACTACTTTTGATGTCCGGACGAAGCAAGCCATTTATCCATCCTTGACCCTCCCGCTATTGGGACAGTTTCAAGCGGTCAATGCTGCTAGCGCAGTGTCACTTTGTGAAGAGATTACAGGGGGACCCTTGGATCAGGAGATCGTACACCACTGTTTTGAACAATTACAATGGCCGGGGCGTTGTGAAGTTATCTATCATGACCCGCTGACGATTATTGACGGAGCTATTCATAGAGATTCTGCAAGCTATCTTGCTGAACTTATTCAATTAGTGAATCCTGAGCGCAGCCGTACCGTCACATCCATCATCGGTGTCCCTAAGGATAAAGATTACACAGGGGTCATCGAAGTCATGAGCACAGTCTCGGATCAACTAATCGTAACCAAACCCGATATAAGCCATCTGATTTTCCCTACGGATGCCCTGCTAATCGCCAAAAGTTTTCTCAAAAAAAGTTCCGAATTCCCTTGTTTAGAGGATGCTCTTACGTATCTTAAAGAACAATCACCTTCGGAGATTATTGTAATCGTGGGTACGCAAACTCTAATCGGAAATGCCAAAAGATTATTCGGGCAATCGCTGCTGAATATCGGCTTATAACTGATTCATACGCTGAAAAATAACTTCCCTGTAAAGGTCTGAGAGGCCAGGTACTTCACTTGGATTTTGCTTGCAATATTCATCTAACATCACCTTATGGTTAACCTCAATCACCATCAAGCCTTGATTTGTCTCTAAGATATCTACTGAGCAGAAATCAAGACCCAGCGCTTTAGAGGTCCGGGAGGCAAGCTCCGCCAGCGCCTCTTGTTTGGCCTGATCTTTCACCTCAATCGTAACAGCCCCGTTAATCAAATTATGCTTCCACGAAAGAACTCTTTTTTTGCCAAGGAATACACGCGCCTGATGATTAAAGGTTACAATTCTATACTCAATCTCCGCTTCATAATAAGGACCTATTGCCCCATTAAGCTGTAAAGAAAATAATAAATCGAGCTTTTCGTGCAGATCGGCTATCTCATTGATTTTGTACACATGCTTTCCCTGCGCCCCGTTATCCTGCTTCATAACTACCTCCCCATTGCGCGCTTGGAAATAACGCTCAGCCAATGGATAAGGATTCAAATTGCTAAATTTGGAGTCAGGATGCGGCAAATAAATATGTTCTACGGCTGGGATATTCGCCTTATGCAAAACATCATAAGTTAGAGATTTACTCATGGCAATAATCGTAGAAGCACTGTTGTTTAGTCCGATCTCAGCGTCTACCATCACAAATGATTTCACTCCATCTGTCGCTCTATATACGAAATTTGGTGTAATTACCTCAAAGCTAATCCCTGAGGCTGTAACAGAATGCTGGATCATTTTTAAGTAAGGTCTAGTCGTCATTCAGTTTCCTCATTTCTAACAAAATATGACCAAACCTAATCATAGCATGAGAAATATCAATAAAAAATAATAACATTACGTTATAATAGTTAACACATTCATCCCTTGAATCTTGTTTTAGGTCCGTTTTTCACAAAAATCGCAGAATATATGTTACGTTTAATGACTGATAGCGCTTTTATAGATAAAATAAGTGTTGATTATTTAGTGATCATCCTCTATGATAAGCTTATTAAAGCGAATCAAAAAGTTAAAGCGGTTAAACTTTAATCTCTAGGCGCCTAGTATTATTGCTAATTAATAGTGTTAGTTTGATTAAAAGTTAAAGCGCTTATACTTTTAAAACGAGAGGTTGGTGTGTCATGATCAATCGCGAGAACAGGCGGCAGACGTTCTACATGTATCTGTTCATTTCTCCTTGGATTATCGGCTTCCTAGTATTCGCCCTTTATCCTATCTTATCATCGCTTTACTTCAGCTTTACTGATTATGACATCATACACCCACCTAAATTTATCGGGCTCGCTAACTACACAGAGATGTTTCACAATGACCTGTTCTGGAAATCGGTGGTTGTCACGTTGAGATATACCTTCATCGGTGTACCTATCCAGCTTGCGCTCGGTCTTGGCTTTGCGCTATTGCTCCACCAGACCATTCCTCTACGCGGCTTTTTCAGAACAGCAATGTATTTTCCAAGCATGGTATCCGGCGTGGCCATGTCCCTGCTGTGGTACTGGATCTTCAACCCGCAGATCGGGCTCTTCAATTACATCCTTTCCTGGTTCGGTATTCATGGACCGGCTTGGCTGATGAACCCAGACACTGCGCTATATGCCTTGATCATCATGACCTTCTGGACAGCAGGCTCAGGAATGATTTTATTCCTCGCAGGTCTGCAAGGCGTACCGGCAAGCTTGATCGAAGCCGCTAACCTTGACGGTGCAGGGCGCTTCAGAATCTTCCTGAACATTACCTTACCGATGATCTCTCCCGTGTTGCTCTTTCAACTAATTATGGGACTGATCGATTCCTTCCAAGTCTTTACCCAAGCTTTTGTCATGACTCAAGGGGGGCCGAATTACTCTACCTGGTTCTATGTCTATAATCTCTACACCAGCGCTTTCAAAGAATATCGTGCCGGTTATTCCTCAGCCTTGGCATGGGTGCTCCTTATCGTAGTTATGCTGTGCACCGCACTAATTATGAAATTGTCTAACCGTTATGTTCACTATGAAGGAGGCGGACGCAAATGAGTACAGTCAGAGCGCTAAGCCCCCGGACTAAAGGAACAAAACGTCGCCGGAAAGCGGAGCCTGTTAAGATTTTCAGCTTTATCACTTTAGTAGTTACAACATTTCTGATGCTGCTTCCTTTGTTCTTCATGGTCTCCACTTCACTTAAGTCCAAACGTGAGATGCTGAAGTTCCCACCCACCTTTCTTCCGGAGAGCTGGCAGTGGAGCAATTACACAGAAATATTTGATACTCTGCAGTTCGGTACACTTTATAAAAACAGTCTGATTATCGCCGGCTTTAGTGTTGTGGGAACCTTGATTTCTTCGGCGCTAGTCGCCTATGGATTCGCCAGATTCAGAGGTACAGGTAATCAGGTGTGGTTCATCCTGCTGCTTAGCACCATGATGTTACCTTATCCAGCCATTATGATTCCGCAATTTGTACTCTTTTCGCAAATGAATTGGATCGATACCTTTTTACCCTTGATCGTGCCTGCTTTCTTCGGCTCAGCCTATAATATTTTTCTGCTGCGCCAATTCTTCTCCACATTGCCTGAAGAGCTGTTTGATGCGGGACGCATTGATGGCTGTGGCGAAATACGGATGTGGGCTACCATAGCAATCCCACTCTCCAAACCTGCACTTGCAACCGTAGCTATCTTTGCTTTTATCTACAACTGGAATGATCTGCTTACGCCAGTGCTTTACTTAAGCTCATCAGATAAGTTCACGCTACCCGTCGGGATGGCTTCTCTTACCTCATCGAGGTTCCGCATTCCACCTTGGCATCTGCTAATGGTTGCTTCGGTTCTAGCTATGGTCCCAATCGTTACGCTGTTTGCTGTAGCCCAGAAACAGTTCGTCGAAGGGATTGTACTTACAGGGATTAAGTAATAATCCGCCATCCGGCGGCCAAATATACTTGAAATCATGGAGGGTTTAGCTAATGAATAAGAACAGGAAAAGTATTGCGCTTTTACTTGCAGCAACCATGCTCGTTGTTCTAGCCTTATCAGGCTGTAGCGGCGGCAAATCGGCGGGTAACGCCCTATCTGAAGGAAACGGTGGCTCTACTAATTCTGGAGGCAAAGCAGAAACGGTAACGATTACCCATTACACAATAGATTCAGAAGACCGCACATTTGTCGAAAAATTAATCCCTGATTTCGAGAAGCAGCATCCGAATATTAAAGTGAAAGTGGAAAAAGCGCCATATGAGCAGTTCGACAGCAAGCTGCAAACACTAATTGCCGGCGGCAAATCGCCCGACGTGACAAGTCACTGGGGGTATGGAGGTTTCGCAGAATACTACAATAAGGGTATGTTGCTCGATATGACCGACCTTATGAAAGAGGATGGTTTCAAGGCAGAGGATTATAGCATCCCAGAGAATCTGATGAGCATCTACAAGGTTAAAGATCACACTTACGGCATCCCGGTCAATATGTATGTCACCTTGATGCTCTATAACAAAGACATGTTTGATGCTGCCAAACTGACTTATCCAACAAGCGATTATGAAGATAAGAGCTGGACGTTTGAAAAAATGGTCGACGAAGCTAAACAAATGACGCTTGTATCCGATGATATCGCCAAAACTCAATATGGCGTAGACTTCACTTGGTCCGAACGCGATATGCGGCCATTATATTTTGGAGCGGAGCCTTACTCAGAAGATACATGGACTAATGGCGGCGTGCCTTCCGAGACTTATTTTGACTCCCCCGAGGTGATCGCTGCCTACAACAAGCTTTTTGATCTTGTCTTTAAGGATAAAGTCTCTCCTTCTTCCGAATGGAGCAAAAGCGTAGCTGGACAGAACGGTGATCCCTTTGTTGCTGGTAAAATCGGCATGTCTATCGGAGGCTCATGGAACCTTGCAGGCGCAAATGACTTCCCCTTCAAAATTGGCGTTGCTGCTGTCCCATGGGGAGGCAACGATAAGGTACGCAGCACCCTTTATGTCGATCCGCTGCTGATCTTGAAGGACTCCAAACATCCGAAGGAAGCTTTTGAATGGATCAAATACCTGATCACAAGCGAAGTGCAAGAGAAATCCATTGAGCTTAGTGGCGGTAACCCGCCAGTCAACACCGAAGCTGCAGAAGCTTACTATAAACATTTTGACGGTATCGATCCACAGGATATCAAAAATGTCTACGAGGGTGCTGTTAACTACGGCTTCGAATCCTATAACCACTTAATCACCAACTACTCGCAAATTAATGACATGTTCATTAATGAATTGCAGCCAGTAGAAACTGGACATAAGACGGTTGAAGAGGTGATGGCGACGATTCAGAAGAAGGTTACAGAGATCATTCAGCGATAACTGTTTGGCAGGTATACCGCCCCCTTTAGGGACGGTATACCTGCGTGAAATCATACGTTTAGCGGACAGTCTGCCAACCCTGTATACTGAAAGTAGAAAACAGGATCGGAAAATCTGCCGTGAGGAGAATTAAAGATGAAAGTGAGTATTTTTGATGTAGCCAAAAAATCCGGATTATCCGTTGTAACCGTATCCCGGGTGTTAAATGGGGCCGAATCGGTGCGTGAGAATAATCGCCAAAAGGTACTGGAGGCAATTAAAGAGCTGGATTACCGCCCTAATGCTGCGGCACGCAGTCTGGCAAGCGGTAAGACGGGAATTATCGGCATTATTGTCACTACCCTGCAAGATTCCTTTTTTGACGCAGTGGTCAAAGAGCTGAATGAAATATTAGCGATGCATGGTTATTTTTTAGCCATATCTATCTCAACAGGCATCGAATCGGATGACAGCCATTATTTAATTCAGGAGGATCGTGTAGACGGTTTAATTCTGCTCTCTCCAATGGAAGAGGACAATTATATTGTGGAGTTAAAACGGCGGGGTATCCCTTATGTGCTGATAGATAATCAGAAGCCCGAAAATGATACCTACTCCATCACGATCGACAACTTCAAGGGGGGATATGCAGCTACGCGTCATCTGCTGGAGCTGGGACATACTTCAATCGCTCATCTCTGCGGTCAGGAAATGTTCCGGAGTACGCGGGAGCGGCGCAGTGGATTCCTACAGGCGCTTCAGGAACAAGGGCTGACCCCCTTTGAGATCGTACCAGGTGATTTCGATATTGGTATGGGATACGATACCTGCAAACGTTGGCTGAAGGAAGGAAAGCTGCCCACCGCCGTATTCGCCGGGGATGACAATATCGCGCTAGGAGTCATCAATGCCCTGATGGAAGCGGGTATTCAGGTACCCGAAGAGGTGGCAGTGGTCGGCTATGACGATCATTATATTGCTTCACAGCTCCATCCACATCTGACAACAATACGTCAGCCTGCGGATAAAATCGGGCTGGCAGCCGCGGATATGCTGCTCAAACGCATCTCTGGAAAGATGAAACGCGGAGCCGGGATGCGGATTGATCCGGAACTTATCGTACGTGAGTCTACCGGAGCTGAGTAGATTAAATTTTATACACTAGGAGTGACGACCATTGACTTACTACTTGGGGATCGATGGGGGAGGCACGAAAACCTATGCTCTGCTAAGCGATGAACATGGCAATGTTCTTGGTAAAGGCAAGAGCGGTAACGGCAACCACCAGACAGGCGCCCTTGAGGCCGCCAACAGTATTCAAGAGGCCACATTCGGGGCACTGGCTGAAGCCGGACTCCGGTTGGAAGACATCCAGCATACCTATCTCGGACTTGCCGGTGCTGATCGCGAGGCCGACTACGCTATTCTCCATCCGATGATACGCCAGATAGGATTCACCAAATACACCATTAACTGTGACACTATGATCGGTCTACGCGCCGGAACGAATCGCCCATATGGTGTCGCGCTCATCTGCGGCACCGGCACCAATTCAGCAGGCAGAAACCTGCAGGGAGAGCATTATCAATGCGGCGGCTTTGACTATATGTACGGTGATTTTGGCGGAGGTGGCGCACTCAATATTGAGGTGTTTCGTTCCGTTATCCGAGCTTGGGACGGCCGGGAACAGCCCACCCTCTTAACAGGCTTACTGCTAAAAATGCTAGGTTATGAGGAAGTTGGGCATATGTTTCACGATTTCCTCGATCATTGGAAAAAAGTCCCTGTAAATGTTGCTCGCCTGCTCTTTGAAGCAGCAGCTGAAGGCGATGCCGTAGCGTTGGAGATTTTACATCGGCAAGGGGTTGAACTAGGTAAGTCTGCGGCAGCTATCATTCACAAGCTAGGCATGGAGCAGGAGACCTTCGATGTGGTGCTGGCAGGAAGTCTGCTAACCCGAGGGGATCGCGGTTGGATTCGCCAGCCTATCGAGAAAGCTGTACATGCTGCAGCCCCTCAGGCAACCGTGGTTACCCTTGCCACAGAGCCTGTAGTCGGTGCAGTATGGTCAGCTATGGATCAAGATGGATTGGTCCTTAGTAGTGAAGTATATGACAAAATGCGGAAATTTCAGGATTATGAATCGATCAAACAAACTACAAGACAGGAGTGATTAATCTTGGCAGCTAACCAAGGATTAAAGATTGCAGTTATCGGTGGAGGTTCTTCGTATACCCCAGAATTAGTAGAGGGATTCATTCTTCACTATAAAGAACTTCCCGTGCGCGAATTATGGCTTGTAGATATTGAGCCTGGTCTTCGCAAGCTGAATATTGTAGGTAACTTGGCAAAACGTATGGTGGAGAAATCCGGCCTTCCGATTGAGGTTCATCTGACAACAGACCGCCGTAAAGCTATCGAAGGCGCCGACTTCGTCAGCACCCAGATGCGTGTCGGCATGCTTGATGCCCGTGCCCGTGATGAGTCGATTCCGCTCAAATATGGCGTTATTGGCCAAGAAACAACAGGTCCTGGGGGAATGATGAAAGCACTGCGCACCATCCCTGTTATTCTGGATGTATGCCGTGATATCGAGGAACTGGCTCCCAACGCATGGCTGCTCAATTTCACTAACCCTGCTGGGATGGTCACCGAAGCCGTTCTGAAATATTCTAAGGTTAAAAGTATTGGCCTGTGCAACGCACCTATCGGCCTGATCAAGCAAGTCTCTGCCAAATATAATGTAGCAGCAGACCGCGTATATGCCGAATTTGTGGGCCTCAACCACTTGCACTGGATTACTCGTATCGATGTTGAAGGTGAAGACAAGCTGGATGATATGCTTGCAGATACAACCAGCTACAGCGCTAAGAACGTACCGGCAAGAGAATGGAACCCGGAATTCCTGCAATCCCTTCATGCACTGCCCTCATACTATTTAAAATATTTCTATATGACCGATGCCATGCTCGAAGAGCAGATGGAATCCCATAAACAAGGCATTAACCGTGCTGAAGTCGTCAAACGTGTAGAAGAAGAGCTCTTCGAGCTTTATGGCAATCTAGAGCTAAGCGAGAAGCCGAAGCAGCTGGAACAGCGCGGCGGTGCTTTTTACTCAGAAGCAGCTGTTAACCTCATGAGATCGCTCCATAACGGATCAAACGACATTCAGACCCTAAATGTCGCCAACCGCGGCATATTGGACTTCCTGCCAGATGACGCCAGCATTGAAGTGAACTGCGTGGTCACCAAAAACGGCCCGCTACCTCTGCCACTGACCAAAATTCCAACCATGGCTAAAGGACTCATTCATGCTGTCAAAACCTATGAACAGCTGGCGATTGACGCCGCTGTAACCGGAGATCGCGCCCTTGCCCTTCAGGCGCTCGCACATCACCCGCTTGTTCCGTCCGTGGACGTAGCGATTCGGATGCTGGACGAAATGCTGGAAGCTAATAAAGAGTTCCTGCCGAACTTTTTTGCGAATTAATTCATACCTCCTATCGAGAAATAACTAAAAGAGACCGAACCCGGTCTCTTTTTTTTCTTGTTATAAATCTTAAATAATCCTCTAAATATAGTGAAGTCACAGCGAGCATTGATTCTCCCCTAACAGGAGGTTTTATACTTGGATTCAGTACAGCAGCCAGAAAAGAAAACCAAGGAGGATTATAGATTATGAGATTACTTGAAATCACACTTGTCTTATTTAATGTATTGTTGTTGGGTTGGCTAACCTTAGGACGGCCCAAAACACAGCGCGGGTGGCTGATCGGCGGCGGGATTTCTACTGCTTTACTGCTTATCCATGCATTCGTGGAAGGGTTGCGGTGGCCGATGATTCCAGTGTATCTGATCACACTGTGGGCAATCGTGGGCGGAACAAGACTTTTCTTCCGATCCGCAGCAAAGGCAGCAAGAAAACCGCAACGGCGTTGGAAAACACTAGTGCTGACTGGAGTTGGGGCGGTTTATGCTGCCGTTTCCATTGCTCTACCCCTCCTGTTCCCTGTATTTTCTTTTGCGGAGCCCACAGGTCCTTACAAGATAGGAACCGTCACCTACCATTGGACCGATTCTGCACGGGAAGAAAAGTTCACAGAAACATCCGGTGACTCCCGCGAATTAATGGTGCAAATCTGGTATCCAGCAAGTTCAGAGGCTACAGGGAGCCCGGCGCCATATTTATCTGATCCTACTCCGTATATAGAAGGGCTGCATGAATTTTTACAATTGCCGGAGTTTTTATTCTCAGGATTAAAACTGGCCAACACCCACGCTATTGCGAATGCCGGTTTGGCAGATACGGAAACTAAATATCCGGTGCTTCTTTTCTCGCATGGATTTATGGGCTACAAGAATCAGAACACCTTTCAAGTCGAGCAATTGGTAAGCCACGGCTATATTGTCGTAGGGATTGAACATGCTTATAGCAGCGTAGCTTCGGTATTTCCAGACAAGTCTGTGGTGAAGTTTGATTCAGAAGGAAAAACAGGCTATGAGCAAATGAAGTATTCTTTTATGGATCGGCGTAATGAAGTCTGGGTAGAAGATGCTAAGTATGTGCTGGATCAAATGGAGGCCTTATCTGCGGACGATCCTAGTGGTCTGTTTACAGGCCGGATTGATCTTGAACATATGGGCATGTTCGGTCATTCCTTTGGGGGAGCCACAACGGTGCAGATGCTGATAGAGGATCAAAGAATTCAAGCAGGCATTGATATGGATGGGGTGCTTTACGGTGAAAAGCGGATTCCTGCAGACGGCTTGAAGAAACCTTTTCTGCTCATGAGTGCCGATGACACCTTAAAAGGAGTAGACCAAACCAGCGATGCTGAAATCGCCGCACTACGGACGGATAGGAAAGAGATTACAGCCTACTATAATGAGCTATTCGCCCGGTATGAGCCAGTAACTGCAGGCGGGAACTATTGGCTGACCTTCAAACACAGCAAGCACATGAGCTTCTCAGATCTATATCTGCTTACCCCCTTGTTTGAATGGATGGAAGATGTAGATGTGCGCGGAACACATGAGCTGATTAATGAGTATACGCTGGATTTTTTTGACCATTATTTAAAAGGACAGCCCTTGCAATATTTGAATAACAACCTGGGAGACCATCCGAAGTATACACTTCAACAAGGTGCGGAATGAGAATTCTCCTGCGCAAGCTTCCATTCTAGCCCTTCCATCAGCAAGGCGTTGCCTCTCACAATAACATCCCATTTGGGATTGAGGAGCAAGCATAGTTTATTAAAGCGTTCTATCCGTTCGGTAGGAGCAGTTTGCATCAAATGAGCATATTGGCGGAAAAAGGCGGCTTTATCGCGGAACTGCTCTGGACCTGCATACATCATCACAAAATCTTCAACAATTGCCTGTACAACAGCGCTGTCTGCTGATAGTTTTTGTTGCAAGGCTGCTTCCACCCGAATTCGGATATTCTCCAGCGTTCGAATCCAAACCGCAGCGGGAACGCGGGGATGTCTAACCATATTGAAAAAAGGCAGCTCAAATCGGACAAGCTCCTCCATGTACTGTGTATCGTTCATAAGTGCTTGTAGTTCGTTCCAAGCTACGGTTTGCGCGGCTGTCACTTTGACTTCATTCATAATATATTTATTGAACAAATATAAAAAGGTATCCCGCCATTCGGACGGCAATTGACCGAGCGGCTGTATTTCTTCTATTTTACTGGAGATGAACTGGGTTCGCTTATCAGCATTCATGGACAAAGAGTCCACCAGCTCATTCATGTAATCCATGGAATCACCTGTTGAGACATGCTCTTGGGCTTGGCGCAGAATCGAAATCATATTGGTCAGCGTACTGACCTGGGTCTCCAAAGCTTCAATCTGCCAGTTGAGTGCTGTAGTGAGCTGGATTTCTCCAGCGATAACTTGGCGAATCTCGTCAATGCCGAAGTCCAAATAACGTAACGTTGTGATCAGCCGCAGGCGGGAAATATCTTCAGGAGTATATAAACGGTGCCCGCCTTCGCTGTGGCTGGATGGTTTCAATAGATCGATATCGTCATAATAACGAACGGTTTTAATGGTTGTGCCCAGCAGCTTAGCCACCTCGCCGATGGTTTTGGTATCTTTACGCAAGTGATCACCCTTTTTGATGGAATCATACGATGTTGGAATGGATTGTACCGAAAGGAACGACAGCTTTCAATTTGCTTGTTGCTGATACTTGCTACCCAAGCAAAGATGGATAAAGCATCTTGGTAATTTGCACTTAGCCAATTCGATATCGGACACAGCTGACCTTAAAGCGGCTTTTTCCCACTTTTAGAGTGCTATCGGACCCCACAGCAGTTGTTAGCGTGAACACCACTCAATATGATCACTTTCTACTTGAATAGCGGCGCTGGGGTCCGAAACTCTGCTCCAAAGGCTAAAAACTAGCAAATAACGTCATCTGGGTCCGCATGACTCGGCCGAAGATTGCACCAGAAAATGTGTTCGGATATTTATAGAGAAACCAGGGATTACTGACCTTTTATTATAGATGGCTCCCAGCATTTCCACCATTATTATCCACTGATTTATCGCTGCGCTCTCAGCGTATTTCTTGCATTACCTGTTCAATGCCAGAGCGAATATCCGGCTCTTTTACACTGGATACATTAAGCTTTAGAATCTTCTCTTTATTAAAAGAGGGCAAATAACCGCTGTCCGCCATTTCGATGCGAATGAACTTTTTTTGCAGACGTTTGATCATCTGTTCTGTCTTTACGCTGTCACTAAGCTTCAGATACGTATGCACGCCAAGCTGGCCGGTTGGATGGTAAGAATAATGCTGTGCTGTTGCTGTATCTAACTCTCTCATAATCGATTCATGGAGCAGCGTGGATCTTTTTTCGTAGCAGGAACGCATCTTTTTTCGGTGGCGCTCGAACATTCCGCTTTTCAGATACAACTCCAGGGCAGCCTGAGACAGCATAGAGCTATCTATATCCATCAGTCTTTTGAATCGGTTAAAAGAGTCACACAGGACCTCTGGCAGTACAGCGACACCGACACGCAGGCCCGGAAAAATAATTTTGGAAAAGCTTTTCAAATAGATCACATGGGAAGCATCGTCATAAGCGTAGATCGGATCCTCTTTTGCATCCTGCTCCAAGTCCGCCATGTAGTCATCCTCAACGATGTACACATCGTATTTAGCTGCTAGCTGAGCAATCGCCTTCTTCTGGGTACGGGTATAGGAGACGCCAAGCGGATTATGAAATCGCGGGACGGTATAAAAGAACTTGAACTGGCCTGTCTTAAATAACCGCTCTAATTCATTCAAGTCAACCCCAGCGTCCGAACGCTTTATCCCCTCTGTCTCAATGCCATACGTCTTCAGATATTCCATAAACAACGGGTAACCCGGCTGCTCAATCAGCACTCGCTGCCTGCCATTCGGAAAAGGAATTCGGGTCAATACGCCAAGCGCCTGCTGCACACCTGAGGTAATAAAAATCTGATCCGGATTAGCAAATACCTGATAAGAAGCCAGATGGCGCTGCATTTCACGAATAAGAGAAGGAAGCCCCTGCGGCGTTCCATAGATGAACAAGTCATTGCGGTACATATCAATCGCTTTATTAATACAATGTTGGAAATCCAGATACGGAAAAATATCCGGGTCGGGTGCAGACACCGTAAAATCGATCCAATGTGCACCTTCGTCTTTTCGCTGTCCGCTTCGTTTCATGACATAATAACCACTTTTTGAGGCGGCATAGATTAAATGTTTGTCCTGAAGATCCTGCAACGCGCGAATAACCGTACTTTTACTACATCCATAACGTAAGGACAACTCCCGGATAGACGGTAATTTATCCCCCTCACGATACGTATCCTCGGCGATTTGCAATTCCAGCTCGTTGATTAACTCCGAATACTTATACATCCCTTTCACCTTCCTCCAAGCTTATTCTGTACCGGTACAGATAAATAATAATTACATTGTAGCACAGCTACTCTAGCCTTAGAATAAAGAGCAGAACAGGACCGGTACCTAAATGCGCGCAACACTTTGGAGGTCTTTACTAATGAATACATCTTCTACTCAAAAAGCGATAGCAGCAGCTGTCTTGAATGCTATTATTGTCGGGTTTTCCTTTATATTTGTAAAAATGGCCCTAACCGTCTCGGATCCTTTTGATACGCTAGCTCATCGCTTCACGTTATCTTTCCTTGCCGCTTCTTTATTTACTTTTCCAGGGTGGGGGCGGGTGAAGTTTGGAATATCCAAGGCCGCAGTGATCATCCCACTGGCTTTAATGTATCCAGCGTTGTATTTCACCCTTCAAGCGTATGGACTTCTGTATACAACCTCCGCTGTAGCGGGTATTATTCAGGCAACAATGCCCATCTTCACCATCCTTTTGGCGGCGATGTTCTTGAAGGAAACCACGAGCAGCTTCCAAAAGATCTCTACATTAATCTCAGTTGCAGGCATTATTCTTATCTTTGCCATTCCAGGTTTGAGTATCTCTTCTTCTAGTCTTTGGGGCGTCTTGCTCATCCTAATCTCAGCTTTATCCCTTGCCGGTTATAATGTTGCGGCTCGGAAGCTGACACGTACCTGGAGTCCCAAAGAACTTACCTATATGATTACTTTGTTCGGATTTATATTTTTTAATGGACTGGCGATCATTAAGCATGGTTCGGCAGGAACCTTGGATCAGTATTTCACACCTTTTCAAGAGCCAAAATTCATATTCTCCATGCTCTATCTCGGCGTACTCTCCTCCCTCGTGACCTCCTTCCTCTCCAACTATGCTTTATCACGGATGGAGGCTTCACGCGTGAGCATTTTCGGCAGTCTTTCAACAGTTGTCTCTATTCTCGGTGGTGTACTTCTGCTGAATGAGCAACTGGAATGGTACCATTGGACTGGTACAGTGATGATCATCGCCGGGGTGATCGGTGTGAACTGGCGGAAGCAAGTAAGGGCCAAAGGCAAAGCGTGAAGATTGATATGCATACAAAAAAGACACCCCGCGAGGTGTCTTTTATCTTTACCCTTTTCAGTATCTCTATTCTGTATCAAGCCTCGCTAATCACCGTTATTTGGCTGTTTCAAGCTCCTTGATCTTCTCTTTATATTGGTCCAACAGATTAGCTAAAGCTTCCTTGATCACAGTCGCATCTTTGGATTTAACGGCACTATTCAGATCATCTTGAGCTTTGAAAAAAGCTTTATCCGCGTCGCTAAGATCTGGAATGGAAATAGCAATTGAAGTCGCATCTACAGCTTTAATTGAAGTAGTGATATTGCTATCTACCTGCATATCATCGACTACAGGTACTACTTCAAGGTTACGACCAGCTTCGATATATCCCGCAGGTAGAGCTTCGGTGGATAGTATTTCTTTTGATAATTGAACTCCCTCCACCAGTTCCGCAGGCACAAGCTCGGCAAGTGCGGTTACACTAAATCCAGCAACCTTATAATACTGATCCAAGGTGTTCTTCCAGTCTTCTTGGGTATTAGGTGCGTAGGTCTTAGCCAACTCCAGGGGATCTACCCAATCAATAGTGGTTACTTTAGTGGCAATTGTTCCTTTAGAGGCAGCAGTAACCACGGCTGCGGCCGTTGTTTTCGTGTTTCCGTCTTGTGCTCCACTTGCTGCGTTCGTTGCAGACGGTGCAGCAACGGCGGACACTAGCAGGGTGGACAGCGCTAACTTTTTAAATAACATCTGTTGATTCATAAATACAACACTCCTCGTCGATTCGAATGATCTTACAAGACCAAGCTTACAAAATGGGTGTGGCAGAACATTGGTTAATTTGTGGAAAAACGATGGCAGCCGCCCCTACCCACCTCTGGATTGATATACTTGTGGGAGAATAATTTGGAGGTAACCCGAAATGAATAATCCATACCTCATTGCCGTAGTCGACGATGATGAACATATACGCAATCTTGTTGAAGCTTATTTACAAAAAGAAAATTACCACACCATCGGCCTTGGCAGCGCTGAGGAAGCATGGACCTTGTGGCAGACAAGCCCCCCGGATATGTGGGTACTCGATGTTATGCTCCCCGGCATGGATGGTTATGAGTTCTGTAAAAGGATTCGTAACGAAGCCGAAGTACCGATCATTATGATCTCCGCAAGAGATAATGAAGTGGATAAAATATTAGGATTGGAGCTTGGCAGTGACGATTATCTAGTCAAGCCGTTCAGTCCTCGTGAGTTAGTCGCCCGGATCAAACGTCAGCTTCAACGCTGGTACAAAATGAGTAATCAGGCCGAAAAATTGAACAGTCAGGCCACTTCCACCCGTCTTGAAATTGACCAGCTTCTACTATTGCCGGAAGAAAGACGTGTATTCTGGTGTGGTGAAGAGGTGGACTTGACCAGCAAGGAATTCACCATGCTAAAAGTATTCGCTGATGCCCCTAACCGGGCATTTACAAGAGATGAGCTGCTGAGCTATGTGTGGGGAGACGACTATTTTGGAAGTGATCGCGCCGTGGATCATCTAATTAAACGGATGCGCAAAAAACTGGAGCATTTGCCCATTGAGGCAGTATGGGGACACGGATACCGCATGAGAACAGATGGGGGTGAGCATACGAATGAAACTAGCACATCAGATTAATTTAGCCTTTAGTATTGCATTGGTATTGCTACTATCTATTACTGCTGTCGTGATCCATTTTGTACTACTCAACCATTTTGTCGGAACACAAAAAGAGGATTTAAGAACCATTGGTGCGGCGATGTCAGCTACATTGACTGAAGAAAGTAAATACATCGGGGAGATTGGCACTCAGCTGGAAGCTCTGCCCGTGACCATACCTTCTCTAAGCACTCCAGGCGTCGAAGCCATTCTTAGCGATGAGACAGGAAAAGTCTTGTCCACATCATCAGAGATGAGTTCAATTGCAATAAACTACGATGCCAAGAGTGTCACAGGGCAAGCCACTGAGCTCCAGAACATTTGGAATGGAACAGATACACGGTATATTACTGAAGTGAAGGCTACACCTATAGGCACGCTAACTCTACTAACCCCTATGAGCACAGTCACTGCTATTGAACAAGCTTTGCTCAGAAGACTGCTGATCGTTTTCAGTGCAGCGGGAGCATTTATGTTCCTATTTGGCCTATTTATCACCAAGAAGCTGATTCAACCTCTAATGAGGCTGCAACAAGAACTCCGCAAAGTCAAAGAACGCCACTTCTCAGATGTTAAATTAATTAAGGCAGGAGGGGAACTTGGCTCTGTCGCACAATCGGTATATGACATGGCAGATGAATTAAATCGTTTCAACCATGTGCAGAAACAATTTTTCCAGAATGCGTCTCATGAATTAAAAACCCCCTTAATGTCCATTTCCGGCTATGCTGAAGGGATTAAGGATGGTGTTTTTGAAGGTGAGAATGTAGTAAAAGGGCTAGATATTATCATGAGCGAAAGCAGCCGCTTGAAGAAGCTCGTGTCCGAAATGACTTTACTTGCGAAGCTGGACAGCGAGGAAGATATATTCAAGCCTACGGATATTTGTTTAAAAGATCTACTGACAGAAACCATCGAAAGAATGAACCCTCTATTAATGAAAAAAGAATTAACCCTCCATATCTCCCACGATCATCAAGATTCTCTTACGATCCGTGCGGATAGGGATAAGCTGCTACAGGCGCTTCTTAATGTAGTATCGAATGCCACACGTTACGCTAACCAACATATCTATATCCATGTTTCGGTCAAGGAGGGCCGGGCCCTGTTATCCGTAAGTGACGATGGTCCTGGAATTTCGGACGATCTGCTCCCCTATCTCTTCCATCGGTTTGTAAAAGGAAAAGACGGAGAATCCGGACTTGGACTGGCTATTTCCCGCGCAATCATCGAGCGTTGTGGAGGTCAGATCAGCGCAGGCAACCGCAGAAATGGCGGTGCGGTCATCTCGATGGGGTTTCCCTTATAATTATTCGTAAGAGGCTGTCTCAAAAGTAGTGAACTCTACTTGGGGGCAGCTTCTTTTTTATGGAATGGAATTGAAAAGAAAAGTAATGGATTTTACTGTGCCATATGACACCACGCGTAGTGTTCTATGATATTGGGTTGGGCGGTGGGCGTAGGCAGTGGGCGGTGGGCGACTTGCTAGGTGTGATTTTCGTACGGCTTGCGGTAGGGTTTAAACTAATTAGGGAAAAACTCCCTGAAAATAACCGGTATTCGCTCTAAATGAACGAAATCAGGGAATTCTTCCCTAATAATTAGGGGGATTTCTTAATTAGTTACTAAATCGGCCGAAAATCAGGTAAGTTTTCCCTAATTATAAGTCTGATGAACAGAAATCTCTGAATTTCAGGGAGAAATTCCCTAATTACTCTATAAATACTTCACTTATTGCATCACTTGCAGCATCACTTGGTGCGACACATGAATCATCAATTGCTCATCACTTGGTGCGCCGCTTAATTCAATCGCTCAACATCTACATAAGAGCCGGAATAGGCCTCATCAGCTGCTGAAACATTCATCATCACCCTCTATATTCATCTTGGTAAATGATGCCGTTTCTACTTCATGGTAAATATAGCTACTATTTTGGGTAATATATAGTCGAAGTAACAATTACACCTTACCTCTGATAAGAGTTAAATACTACATTTTTTCACAAAAAGGAGATCACAACATGAGCAGACTTGCAGGAAAAGTAGCTATTATTACTGGTGGAGCAGGCGGTATTGGTAAAGGGATGGCCCTGGCTTTTGTTAAAGAAGGCGCTAAGGTAGCTATTATTGACCTCAATGAAGAAACCGGCAAAGAAACAATTAAAGAATTACAAGAATATCAACCTGAATCTATCTTTATTCAAGCGAACCTCAAGGAACACGATAAAATAGCTCACCTTGTTAAACAAGTAGCTGATAAATTCGGAAAAATAGATATTTTAGTAAACAATGCCCACGCATCCAGAATGAAATCTATCGAAGAAACTACACAGGCTGATTTCGATTTATCTTTTGATACAGGCTTCTATCCAACCTTCTATTTCATGCAAGCAGCACTACCCTATTTAAAAGAAACTCAAGGTAAAATTATTAACTTTGCATCGGGTGCTGGCCTCAACGGTGATACCAATCAAGGAACATATGCTGCTGCAAAAGAAGCCATCCGTGGAATTACCCGGGTAGCCGCTAATGAATTTGGTCCATTTGGAATCAACGTAAACATCATTGCTCCAATTGCTAATTCCCCTGGCATGATTGAATGGGCAGAAGCAAACCCTGAGTATTACCAAAACATGATTTCAAAAATTCCTTTGAGAAGATTGGGTGAACTGGAAAGTGATATTGGTCGTGTTGCGGTATTCCTAGCGAGTGAAGATTCCGATTATATTACGGGCCAGACTATCATGGTAGATGGCGGATCTATTAAGCTTCGTTAATTTCAAGCAGATTCTCGTAGACCTTAAAATGAATAAATTTGATGCTAAATAAATAAGCCGGAAGTGAACATCGTGAAATGTTCGCTTCCGGCTTTACTACTTTCTATTTAATCGTGATTTCATCCACATATACGGTAGCACTACCTAGAGGATCAGTTGCTGTGGTCATGACTTGTACGCCAATCGCTTGGGTCAAATTACGATCTGCTACCTTGCTGATATCCAGTGTTAGTGTAGTAAATCCATTGGCATCTACTGGTGCAGCCGTAGAAGCAGTCCATGTTCCCCAGCTTGAGCCACTTTGGGTAAACAGCTGAGCCATTACACCGCTAACATCGCTTGCATCAATAGGTACAACCTTGATTTTAAGCGTAATTGTTGATGCATTCGCTAAGTTGGTAACCACCATACGACGCAGCTGGAATTGCCCTCCATTTAATGTTAAGTCCGCTTGCATCGAGTGAGTTCCCTCAGCATACACAGCATTGCTCACCGATAGATTCTGAGCCAGTGCTGTATTATATTTATTATTTTCATCCACATTGATGCTGAAGCCTTGCAGTGTATTGTCCTCGAAGCCATAGACGACAGCTTCAGGTGCGGTACCATTCTTCAGGGTCCGAACATCATCCAGATACAACGTAGAAGTTCCCGTACCGCTGAATCCCTCGAGCTTGATACCTATGGCTTTTACACTATTAAGATCAGCAATACCTGCCAAGTTGAGTGAAACCGTAGTAAATCCGCTCGAATCTACTTTCACAGCTCCACTGTCAGCCCAAGACCAGGTCGATCCCGTCTTAATATACAAACGTGCATCCGCTGTTCCGTTCGACAGTTTAATTTGTGCGCTTAATTTATCTACCGCGCTCAGATCCAGACTGCCATTTTTGCTGAGCTCAAAAGCTCCACCTGAATCGAGTGAGAACAAGGAGCTTAACGAATGAGTTCCTTCAGCAGCCTCATCAGTCGAGATCACTGCCGCGGTTGCACTGGCATTATTCTGCTCTACTGTCCAGTCCTGAGTATCTTTTTCGAAGCCATACAACAGCTTCGCCTGTTCTGGCGTGCTGCCAGGACCTTCGCCCCCGTTAGGGACGCCACCCGTTCCATCATTAAACGCTGTAATATCGTCAAAGTACAGCGTACCAGACGTACTTGCTACTGTGTCCTTTTTATTTACGTAGATAGACACTGCCCGAATGTCCTTAAGGTTCTCTTTAGTGATTACTTTACCGGCATTTCCTGTATCCCATGGCGCTGGAGCGAACTGGCTGAATGGAATTTCCACCATGCCAGGTGTCGTACCTGCCAGTGAAGGATAAGCTTCAAAAGAGATGCCACTTGCATTGACCTGAATAACAAGCTTGTGGTCGCTGCCATCAGGTGCAATCCAGAGCTTTAATTTGTTGGCGTCCGACCAGTCGGCATTATTCATGTTTTTGGTACGACCTGTATAACCTTGACCATCCACATTATAATCGAACCTCAGGCCATACTTGCCATCATTTTTATGGTTCGCATCAAGTGAGATCGTATTTAGATCGCCCGCAGGACTTAATGCCGCACGAAGTAATTCATCATTCCCTTTGTAATTCTCAAAAGTATCTACAATCAATGGGTCCCCAATGCCCTGCACGTCACTTACAAAGATTTGGATCGTTTGTGAAAGTACAGAACCATCCTTTGCATAGGACTTAACAGTAAGCATCACGCCTGATTCGTCGAAGGCTACACCTGGTGTCCAATCTGCCAAGTAATAGAAACCTTCTGTGTCAGCTGCCATACTGTACTCTGTTGTGTCATCCCCAATCAGATAGGTTACTTTATCCACGTCTTGATTTAACACACGAACACGAAGGGTCGATGCTTTTGTCGTGGGCACTGTTTGGTTTGCCGTTGGTGAGACAATGTGTAAAAAAGGTTGCTCGGCTTCTGTAGTTACCTGTTTCGAATAAGCATCCGCAACAGCCACCTCATGGCTGAAGCTTGTATACGGATCATTATAATAGTCCACAAAATCAGGGAGCAGTTCATGATCCCCTAGTCCGTTTGGAGCATTTCTATAAGGGACAAAGATAGAATCTGTATTGAAATTCGCCCAAGTCTGCATGTAGGCCATCCGTTTAGCATCCGGATCAGACTGCAGTGCAGAGATTAGCTTGGTAAAGAACTTCAGGTCCTTCGTGCCGGTTGGCTTCACACCCGAATAACCGAACTCAGTAAATGCTGCAATTTTCCCCTTATCATCCGCCAGCTTCGAGATCAGCTTAGCATCCTTCACGACTGAATCAAACCACCCCTCAGTTGTTCCGTCATAATAATTATCGAAGCCAAGGATATCGACATAGTCATCTCCCGGATACGTCTCAAGGAAGGTCGCATCTGTGCCGTTAAACGGACTTCCCGGTGAGAACGCATACAAGAAGTTATGCACATCTTTTTTGTCCCGTAAATATTCAACGGTATAACGATAAATTTCAGCATACTGCTCCTTCGTACGGTAAGGCGCACCCCACCAGAACCAGCCACCATTTTGCTCGTGGAATGGACGGAAAATGACCGGAATAGCTTTACCATTATCATCTTTTAAGTTATTCGCAAAGTCCGCAATCATATCCAGGAATGCATTAAATTCTGCATGCTTGTCACCACCGGGTAATATATGCGTAAGCACATTCCCTTTGGTGTCATAAAAGTCCTTTCCTGTGACGAAGTTCGGCATATGTGAGCTTAATGTAAGCACGCCGCCTTTTTCATAAGCAGATTTCATCACGCCGATTAATTTATCACGATTCTCCAGCTTGGTTGCGCCTAGATCGCCTGGTTTCTCAAAACCTTCAAGACTAAGCGTATCCCAGCCGAACAGGCCCGGAAGGTCGCCTACTGCATTCTCGACCTCAGACTGCGTTCCGTCCTTTTCAGTAATAGAAAGTCCTTCTGTAGTAGCATGCTGATGTCCAAACAAGATCTCACTGCCGCGGATATCCTGTAAGTAGGCGAATAGTGATTTAGTCTCACTACTTGCATCAACATCCGCTAAATTCTCGATACGTCCCACAGGACCCGTCGGGTCGGTCGGTGTCGGTGTTGCTGTTGGTGTTGCTGTTGGTGTTGCCGTTGGTGTTGGTGTTGCTGTCGCTGTAGGTGCCGCGGTTGGATTAGTCGGGCCTGCCGGCGTTGTTGATGAACCCGATGCCGAGCTAGGCGCTGGGGTAGCCGTTGCTACAGGACCTTGATTGCCTTTGATAATGACAATTGTGCCAGGAGCAATGGGCTTACCGTTCAACGTTACTCCTGTTGCTTTAACGTCCGCTTTTGCAATGTCGCCCTGACCGGAAAGGGTGGTTCCAGTCGCTTTATCAGCAACGTTTAGATTTGCAATCGATGCGCCTTCACCTAGGATCAGTCCCACAGTTCTATTTAGAATTCCCGTGGTGATCATCGTCCCAATTCCAAACTCCAGCCTTGCTAGACTATCTACCGTTAGCTGAGAGATTTGGGTTGTACCACTCGTGAGGACACGAACCTCACCCTCTTTACGATTTATATTTACTTTGCCTAATGAGCTATTCTTAATAAGAATGGAGTTTACCCCGCCACCTGCAATAAATGTGGTGCCCGTAACCTTAATGCCCTCAAGGGTCACTTCGCCGTTACCGATCCCAGCGGTTAGATACAGGTTTCCGTTTATCGTTGCATTTTTTAACACAACACCATCCTGATTAACGACTACATTTCCAGAAACTATTCCTCCTTCAAAGCTCCCAGATTGCGAGTAATAACTCTTCACTATTTTATTAATTAACGTTATAACTTCGGCACGGGTGATCCTTCCAAGCGGCTTAAAGGTTCCATCCTCATACCCTGTAATCAAACCTGAGAGCGCATGAACTGCATCCTTAGCATAAGCCTGAATCTGAGCGGAATCACTAAATTCACTCATTGATAAAGCGCTTTCAGTAGCTTGGAGAGTAAATATCCGAGCCAACATCGTCACCGCATCCTGACGCGTTATATAATCAGTAGCTTGTGCTTTATTCTCTGAGTAGCCTTCATAATACCCAGCATATCGTGCCAACGAAAGCTGATCTGCATACCAATCGTTTGCTTTTACATCGGAAAAAGATTGATCTGACTTCATATAGAAACCGAATACCTTATTCAAGATCGTAGCAAACTCAGCTCTTGTAATTCCTTCATTGGGATGAAAAGAACCATCCTGATACCCGTTTAAAACGCCATTTTCTACCCACTTCGCAATATTTTGTTGTGCCCAGTGACCCTTTGTATCACCGAATCCAACAGTGGATGGTGCTGCTGCTGCAGAAATTACAGATGGGAAAGGAGACATTATCATTGCACAGGCAAGTATACCCCCCAGCCACTTTTTCGCTTTTTTCATTCCTAATTCTCCTTCGAAAATAAATGGATTTGATAATAAGAATAGCCAACCAGCTGTTATGAACCCAATAACTATCTGTCCTTATAGAAGACAATTACAGACCTACTCGCTAACTATTCACCTCCACATTTTCAACTTTGTTATTGATAACAAACACTAACAAAAACTTCTTATTTCGTTACATATTCCGGTATATGCAAGATTATAGCGGTTACATTGGCATAAAACAATCAAAATATTGCCTTTTGTTATAATTATTTTATCTTTTACGTTAGCGCATATGTTAGTTATTCCGAAAATAAATAACAAAATTCAATTTAATATAACAAAAATAGACACCCCGCAGGAGTGCCTCCCAATAATCATATAGATGAAATCCAATTCATTTATCATTTTTTTATTGGTGGCATGGAAATACAGATGTACCTTCCCGCACCTCTTTCGTCAGATCGTCCATAGTGACAAGATTACGTGTAGTTCCGAGAACGATAATGACATAATACGATTGCCCACGTGAATCCTCCAGCACTACCTGATAACCCGACCCTCCAAATAAGGGTTTGCAAACCGTTGCAACTCTCAGCGACGCACTTTCCGTGTACTCTTTGCGCACATAATCCATCCCAAGACTTCCTGCTTCCCGCTTGTTCTGACACTCCGAGCTTCCGTGAATTACTGCTATTATCGCTCCAATAATTATGATAATAAGGATTAGATAACCCAATTGGTTTTTTCTCATCTTTCCTTCCTCCTTATTACATAGAGTACAATTGGCACAGCGCGGGGCGATTAGCAATAATCTCGTTTCTGTAGGCACCCTATCCCGCGATTAAGTGCCGAAGCCAATAGCTATATGCAAAATTTTACCACTACAGTACTTCAAAAGCTTACCCTATATAAAAACAAAAGGCACCCCCAAGGGTGCCTTCATTATCACTGCATATTAGTTGTGCTAGTTATTTATAAGACTCTGCCAGCGAGTTCGCTACCACTATCGCATTGTACACATCTTCCGGAGTAACCGGGAACGGCATATTGCCCATTGTGTCTCCTTCTGCACAAGCAGCTTCAGCAACTTGGCGCCATTCGGATTCGATAAATTCCGTACACCCCAGATCGGCGAGGGTTAGCGGAAGATCTACATCCTTGATAAGCTTAATGACAGTTTCCAGCTCCTCATTTGAGGCATTTTCCAGTACTAGCTGAGCTAAAAGACCAAACGTAACCTTTTCACCATGCTGAGCTTTGTGTAGTGAAGGAACGGCTGTCATCCCATTATGGATAGCATGCGCGGCAGCCAGACCACCAGATTCAGCACCCACACCACTTAGATAAATTGTCGCTTCAATAGTTTCCTCCACCGCGCGTGTATAGAGCTTCTGATCAACCGCACGTTTTGCTTTTACCGCATTCTTAAGTAGAGCTTCATAACAAAGTCTTGATATACCTAGACCCGTTGTAGAAGGTTTCATGAGTACGAGATTGTCGCCATTAGAGGCATAACAGGCACGGGCTTCAAAATAAGTAGCCAGTGCATCGCCAATTCCAGCTGCGAAAAAACGGGAAGGCGCTGAAGCTAAAATCGCTGTATCTGCCAAGACTACATCCGGATTACTTGGGAGAAACAAGTATTGATCAAATGAACCATCTTTATTATAAATGACAGCCAGCGCTGTACATGGTGCATCAGTAGATGCAATCGTCGGAAAAATAACTACAGGCAGCTTCTCATAATACGCAGTAGCTTTTGCGGTGTCCAGTGTTTTACCTCCGCCGATACCAACGATGATATTCGCCCCAGCTTTACGGGCAAGTTCCCGATTACGATTAATCTCTTCCTGAGTACATTCATAATTGAATTTTTCAAAAGTAGCCTTATTCCCCGCACCTTCGATGGAACTTCCCGCCTCTTTCTTAGCACGTTCCAAAATGAACTCATCACAGATCACATAGGCATGATCGCCAAACGCCTTAATATACTCATTCAGATCTGAAAGTAAGTTATGGCCGGAGATAAATTTCTTTGGTGAAGTAACGGATCTAACGAAATGTGACATTGTGCAAGACTCCTTGTTGTGTGTTTTAGTAAGCATAAAGACGCAATTCCTACATATTATTACCCCGCTACCCAAGAAATACTCAAGCTGCATTCTCCAAAGGCACTCATCAGAGCATGCAAAAAAGACACCCCTCAGGGTGTCCTTTGATTTTTTTATATCTATTATATAACACGATGCTGAACCCATTTCTTGCCCATAAATCGCCGCAGGAAAATCAAACCTCTGATCCCCCACTCACAATTCATCGCCAGCCAAACGCCGAGTATACCAAAGTTCAGAACAATACCTAAGATGTATCCGAGCACTACACGGAACAGCCACATCGTAAGCATCGAAACCATGGAGGTAAACTTGGAATCCCCTGCTGCTCTAAGCGCCGAAGGTGTAATAAAGCTTATGGACCATAACGGAATTTGCGCAATCGTATTGATGAGCACAATCAGGAAGATATCTCCCACAATCTCAGCAGGAGGATGGAACATCGACACTAATGGATTGAAAAACGGCATAATCAGCAAACCCATCACCACCAGAGAAAGAGAAGAGGTGACAAGGAAGGATTTAATGAATTTTCGAGCATCCTTAACATTATTACTTCCCATACATTGTCCAACCACTGTAATAATCGTCAAGGACAACGCATTCCCGGGGATTTGCATAATCCCTGCAAAGGAGGAGGCAATCGCATTAGTCGCAAGTGCATACGTACCCAGACTAACGATAAAGATCTGAGTCAGAATTTTACCACCATTAAAGAACATCTGCTCCGCCGCAAACGGCATCCCGATGAACATTATTTTTTTCAGCATAGACAGCTTAACCGCTACAAGATCGCGAATACGGATATGCAGATCGTTGTCCAATCGGAATAGATAATAAAGTGCGCAAAACGCCCCCAGGTATCTAGCTATATTTATAGAAATGGTCATCCCCAGAACACCCATATGTAACAGGTTAATAAAGACGAGATTCAATAAGACATAAGTTAAATTCATAATTAGCGAAAGCACAAGCGAGGCCCTCGTTCTACCAATTCCACGAAGAGCACCACATACCGCCTCCACAACAGCTATACCAAGATAAGAGATACAGCTCCCAATCAAATATATTCGGGCGTTCTCCATAACCTCTGGTGAGGCCGCTCCAAATAGTAAATTTAACAGCGGATTGTGAAAAAGAATTCCGAACATCCCAATAGCAAATGCCATCAGCGAAACAGATGACGTAGCACCTGCCGTAGCTTTTGACACCATGAGGTCATTGCCGCTCCCTTTATACTGCGCAACAACAACCGTCCCACCTGTTGAGACGGCAATAAACACACTAATGAGAAAAATATTAAGAGAATCTATCATATTGACCGCACTGATAGCTGCCACACCAGACGAGCTTATCATAGCTGTATTCACTAGATTAAGACCCACCACAAAGGCCTGATCCACTAGGATAGGGATGAATAAAGCAATCATCTGACGATAATCTATCGATTCACCAGAGAAATACTTTTCCAGAAACCGCACACTTTGCTTCGTATTTACACCTACATTAGGCTCCATCTTTGCTTCACTTCTTTTACATAGAGTTTGTCAAATTGAATTATGCGTATAAATAGAAAAAGGCTCTTCAGGTTGAAGAGCGATTCAAAAGTATTGCCTGTTTATATGCACTTAGGTATGCGGTCGAGAGGACTCGAACCTCCACGGGGGTTAGCCCACACGGACCTGAACCGTGCGCGTCTGCCAATTCCGCCACGACCGCACAAAATATTAAAAAATACAGTGCAGAATATAAGTTAACATGATTTCACAGAAAGAGCAACAACAAATTTAACAAGTAAAAGCGCCATCGGCGTCCTTGTAAGGACAGTAAGCGTTTAAGGGAAGACTATAAGAGTATTGGTGCCACTTATACTTTCTTATATTTAAAAAAAGTGTATCGATGCCCTCACGAGGATCATCGATACACTTTTAGTTAGAACAATAGAATTATGATGCTTGTCCAAGCATGCGATAGATGATAACCGCTGCTTGAGCGCGATTAGCTATACCCTTAGGTGCAAATTTCCCACCATCAACACCGTTGACGATTCCCAATTGAGTTAGCTGTGCGATAGCCTCTTGTGCATAAGGAGCAATACTGGATTTGTCTGCAAACTTACCCAATGCTGCATTTTTATCAATCGGCTGTAGTTTGTCTTTCAGTGCGTTAGCAACCATAATGGCCATTTCTTCACGAGTCACTTCACGACCCGGTTCAAATTTGCCATTTCCAGAGCCTTGTACAAGTCCAGCCTTCACCGCAAGGGCGATAGAATCCGTGTACCAAACTCCTTGTTTAACATCGTTGAACGAACTGGTTGTTGCTGAACCCGTAAGATTCAGTGCGCGTACCAGCATCGTAACGAACTCTGCTCTAGTCACTGTTTTGGTTGGCGCAAAAGTATTTGCATCCAGACCTTTCAGAATGCCCTTAGCAGCCAATGCTTCAATAGCTTCTTGCGCCCAAGCTACCTTACCCAGATCCTTGAAGTTTGCTGCTGGCGCAGTAGTTGGTGCAGGTGTTACCGTTGGTGCTGTTGATGGTGCAGGTGTTGCTGTTGGTTTCGCGGTTGGAGTAGGCGTTGGAGTTACACCGGTAGAACCGCCTCCACTGCCATTGCCCGATCCCGAATCAGCCTTTAATTTATTAATAATACGTCCTTCAATGGCCGCTTTAATCTCTTTGCCATTAAACGTTTTTACAATGTAGTCGTAGAATACGTCCAAATCAATAGGTCCAGCCAATGAATCACTAGCTTGAGTCAGAACCTTGTAGTTATCTCCACCCGCAGCCATAAAGTTATTTACTACTGCTGTATATTTCTGCGTAGGATTAATTGGTGTTCCATCAGTTAGTGTGAGGCTCGCAATACGATCAGCTACTGGCAGATACATATTCGCTGTATATTTCAGTCCGGAAATTTGCAGCGTTTTGATATCTGGTGTTCCATCAGCTTTTACATTCCATTGCTGTTGCAGCAATGTTTTGATTTGCGCTCCGGTTAGTGTCAGCTTCACAAGCGTGTTGCCGAATGGCTGAATTTTAGCCAGATCGCCGAAGGTTACAGGACCTTTTGGAAGGTCCGCACGGATACCGCCTGGATTCATAAAGGCGAAATCGGCAGCTTTTGCACCATCGCCGAAGTCAGCATTACGCATAGAGTCAGCAATCAGATTCCCAAGTGCAGCCTCATTATTGTAAGCATCGGTACGAGTGATAGTTCCGTCCGTTGTACCTACTGGTTGGGTAAGCTCAGGATGCTTCTCAAGGTAAGCATTAACCAGTGCCACACTTTCCGGATCTGGTGTTACACCCTCATGGAAGGTGGAAGTTACCACAGCAGACTTATCCTTCACATCACCTGTTTTAGGATCAATGATCAACTTGATATCCTCAAATGCTGTACCGTAAGAATAAGCTTGTACAATCAGCTTGCCGTTTACTGTTCCATTTGCAAGTGCATGGTTATCACCAGCAACGATAACATCAACAGGGGATTCCGCAGGAAGCGCATTGGCCAGATCAGCCGCTTCACCTGTAGTCACACCATCTTTGGTCGTTGCAGGATCATGTGCAAGCACGATAATCGTCTCAACACCTTTAGATTGAAGCTCCTTAGCGTATTTCTCCACAGCCGCCACTTCCTCCTCAGGCGTGAGGAAATGCACGCCGGCCGTACCGGAAGGCGCTACCTTGCTTGGTGTGGATTTTGTTACAAGACCAATAAAGCCAATTTTCACACCGCCCACTTCTTTGATTACATAAGGATTAATAATTGGCTCGCCAGTTTTGGCATCCACTGCATTCGCATTAACATAATCAAAATCAGATCCAGCATGGTTAACTTTATTATCCTTAGGGTCGATACCACCATAAAGCTGTGTCATCAGTGCATCAACACCTTGGTCAAATTCGTGATTACCAAGAGAACCCACATCAAATTTCATCATGTTCATCCAAGCATGAGTCGGCTCATCGCGCTCAAGGGATGATACTGGAGCGGATGCTCCAACGGAGTCACCATTATGGAAGAGTAATGAGTTCTCATACTTTGCACGAGTTGCTTTCAAATAAGTCGCGAGATAGGCTGCTGTGCCTACAGACTTATTGTTCACTGTAGAAACAGTGTCGAGTTGACCGTGGAAGTCATTAATTCCAAGAAGGTGAACCTCCACATCTTCCGTCGGTGCAGGTGTCTTCACACTTAGATCTAGCTTGAAAATTCCAAAGCCCTTATTATCTTGCTGTCCAGTATCGGAAATGTTCGCTGGGAGTACATTTGCCGCTTTAGGTGTTGTTGTAAATGTAACATCAACATTGCCTTTGATAGGTGCCAAGGACCAGTTACCATCAGCAGTTGGATCAATCGTACCAGCTTCACTGATGTAGTCCATCAGAACCTGACGATTCTCATCTTGAGAGTCTACAACCAGCTCTGCACCTTTAACACCCGGGAAGTTCCCGCCACCACTTGCGCGGTAATTGTTAGTAACAACAATGAAATCCTGATCTAGATCTAAAGGTTGATCATTGTAAGTGACATCCGTTACACGACTCGAAGAAGCATCATTAATCGTACCATCCGGATTGTACTTCGCGTTTTTCGTCACATCAATTTTATATTGAACCCCATCGATTACATCGAAGTTAAAAACCGAAAATTTCGTATTCAACAGAGACTGCGGAGTCGAGATCCCTGGTTTGATGCGGTTAAATGCGCCCGCACTCATTTCCAACCATTCTTTCACAACAGAACCCTTAACTTTGATTGCTTTAAGGGTATTATCATATAAATACAGGTCACTTGCGCTACGAATAGTCAAGTCACCCTTATCAATACTGGTGTACTCATCAGGTCCGTTGCGTCCTGCTTTAAAAGGAGCACCAACACTAAGAATGGCAAGGTCCTTATATTGAGGAACATTGATATCAATATAATTCTGAACGTACCACTTTTGTGCATACGTAACAAGTTGAACCGTAGGATCATCCTGAACCATTGCGAAATAGCTGTTCATCGGAGCTGTTGTAACACCCAGCTTTTGTCCAGTATAAGCAATAGTAGCCTCATGTGCTGCTGCAACAGTTGCATCTACAGCCGCATCAGGCTCAACCAGTGGTATATTCACTTTATTCTCTGTCTTATAAATAGAACGAGCAGAAGCTTTTGAACTTTGCTTGTCTACCGTCCAGTCATTACCATCGTATACAATGTTCAGATCGATTAGACCCAAATAAGCTCCGCCGTAACCAGCTTGTACAGCAGGCGTACCGTTAATGTGACCATTCACATTATCGATCACAGCCTTTTCGTTTGCATACGGTTGTTTAGTAACAGGATCTTTGAACGACGCGTCCAACGTATCGTTATTCCCTGTTGGGAATACCTTATGCGTATGAGAGAACGTAATCGCATCAATATCAGGAACCTTACTCAAAGCGTTAATATCATTCTCAGAACCGTCTCCTGTAACGGCGTTAACATCAAACCCCGTATGGGCCATAGCAACAATAACATCTGCTCCCTTAGCTTTCATTTCAGGAACAAATTTTTCTGCCGTTTTAGCAATATCTTCAACGACAACTTTGCCTTCCAGATTAACCTTGTCCCACTCCATGATTTGAGGAGTAACTAGGCCGATTAGACCAACTTGAATCGTCTGCTCATCGCCGTTACTATCCGTAACTTTCTTAGGAAGAATAACATAAGGCTGATAAGCATTTGTAACGCCATCCATTTTATATATATTCGCATTCACATAATCAAAATTGGCTCCAGTAGTCATCTCATTACCAGTGCTACCGTTTATCGTACGATCTAAAAATTGTAATCCATAATTGAATTCATGATTACCAAAAGTCGCAGCATCATATCCCATAGCGTTCATGGCTGCAATCATCGGATGGATATCAGTAACATTAGTAGGATCCTTCAGATCCGATTCCTTCGCCACATAAGTACCTAGCGGAGTTCCTTGAATCAAGTCCCCATTGTCGAGTAGGAGGGTGTTGGGTTCTTCACTTTTGGCTTGTTTCACCAAGCTTGCTGTGCGGTCAAGACCGACAGTTACTGAAGCCGCATTCTTAAAATAGTCCCAGCCGTAGACATTGGTGTGTACGTCCGTCGTGCTCATCAGCCGGAGTTTGGCTGTGGCTGCGGATGCTGCTTCAGCTTTATCTGTACCCCAAGCTGCACCCAAACCAATACCTCCAAACACCTGCAAAGAAAGCACTGCAGTTGCTAATACAGAAGCAATCGGCTTATTCCATCGTGTCTTCCATCCCATAATAATATTAGTCCTCCCTATCATTTTCACATAATTTCTGTGATATTATATCACACAAACATAACCAATTATCATATAATTGTAAAAATAATATAAAACAATGTTAAATATAATAACATAAGAAGAAAGACCTAGACTTATGAATCCGTTTTTATAGGTCAAGAGTCAATAGATGCAAAAAGAACACATCTTCACCAGATGTGTCCTAAAAACAATCCTATATAAAGTCTAGAAAAGTCGAATCTATATCCGGCACTACTTTTTACCCATTCATAGCAGTAATCCCAAAACAAATTGCAGTTATTAGAGATAAGGGTGTCATCACAAGTTTTTCTTTCATGCTCCTCGACAATAAGTTCATTATAGTATTAAGAATTAAATAGACGGCAAAAAAATAACATACCCTTCTATCAAAAGGTAATCCAATAGAGATCACATTACCTGCCTGCAATAAGTACAGGATGGCAATTAGCTGTATCACTACTGAAACTCCACACGCGACTCTCATTTGTGGAGGCATAATTCTATGCCTTCCTCCCATTGCAAATTCCCCATAAGGCAGTCCCAGAGACAGCAGTACATAAAGAATCACTGCTCCCAAATTTTTTTATGATGAACCAGCACAAGCAACACAAAAATATCTGAGTAATATAGAAGTAAATAGACCAATGAGGTGATCCGCAAATGGCAAATACAACGAAGATTCGCAAACGTGCTGAACAGCTGAAAGGTAGACCCGTATGCATTACGCTACATGATGGACGTACGTATGTAGGATGGATAACCGGCCTCGATAAGAATGGACTGACCCTTTCCAAACCGCGTAAAAATAAACACAAAAAATCAAAAAAACACTCTTCTTCCCGCTCTCGGAAAGCAAGCGTATCAGGATTAATGCCCTTATTCGGCTCACTTTTCGGAATGGGTGGAGGCGCTCTAGGCTCCGCAGGAGCAGGGGCTGCCAGTTCCGGAGGCGGTGGATTTGGCGGATTTGGGGGGTTCGGAGGAATCGGCAACTTTATTGGAATGGTACAAAAAACTATGCCGGTTATGAAGATGGGCTACAATATGATTAAATCTATTTCCCCCTTCCTTAATGGGCTAAAAGGATTAATGGGATAATCAAAAGACACCCCTCAAGGTGTCTTTTATTTTTGCTCATGAGCTTATCAGTTTCTTTAACAATCTACCTGCAGATCTTAACCGTGGACGCTTTAGATGCTCCTGTACATAACGATAATTCGTCATTTCAACCTTAGCATCACAGAGGGCATAGGTAAAATCATCATCAAAGGGTAACTTATACTCCCAAACGCGCTTACTCCAGTGCGGAATATTTGCTTGCATCCATGGATCGTCTATCCCGGGATGAATATAGGTCTCACTAACGCCATCCGGCAACGAATACAGCTTAGCAATAATAGATCTTTTAAAACTTTCATACGTCTCGCCTTCCTCTACACCAAAAGGATGCGACAGCAAATAGTCGGGAATCGGCACCCCAAACGTATCCGCCAGCCCTGCTCCAAGGGCAACTGGTCGTTCAATATTTTTCAGCGATGCCAAAAGCGGATCCTCAGCATGGATGTATCTGAAGAATCGTGAGGGCAATCCCCAGCGCGAAATTTTCCACAGCGTCTGCGGAAGCAAGCTGCGTCCTGTTTCCATTCCGTATAAACTACCCATGTGGTTGTCTACATGGCTAATCACTATTCCCGACTGTTTTACTCGCTCGTACTGCGCATCTATCTCCTTTAGTACAGCTTTCGTCTGCGCCCCCAGTTCGAACTCTTTTACCGTCCTATATTGATGTCCGCTCTCGTCGTGAAGAGAAACCTCTCCCGTCAGGCTTCCCCAGCGCAAAGCCTCAAATTCACTAGTCATCGTCAAGTGCAGTCCCACATTTCGTTGTTGCCTGCGACTACACCATGCAGCTGCCTCCTCAAACCCAGGGGCCACCGCCATAATCGTTGCTGAGGATACTTTTTCCTCTTCCAGCAGATGTTTAATCGCCTGATTCATGGGGGGACTTTGCCCAAAATCATCACAGTTGATGATTAATTTTTTGTTCATAGTCAGCCTCACCTCTCAAAGAGTCCATAAATGTAAATTTCATTGTGAAGGATATGACAACAGCTATGGCCAACAGACATAATGGCACCACACTTATTAAATACCTAAATGTCGCTTCAGGATTGGACCCTGGGTCATCGCCGCCTTGATAGCCAAAAATCATACCTACAATAAAAAAAGCCAACGCTGAGATTAACCCGCTTGAACGAGTGATGAATCCGCTTACAGCCGTATAGATCCCTTCTCTTCTCAGACCTGTTTTTTCCGCATCCTCATCAATAATCTTGCCACCTACTATTGCTGGGGTCACTAGAAATCCGGCTAATCCGAAACCGACAACTACGCCAGCAGCCACGCCACTTAAGAGGTCATAACCAAACCATAACGGAATTACCGATAATGCATATAAAATCAGCGATAACCGCCACGCCTTGACCCCGTCCATCTTACGAATCATCCAGTACCACACGAATACTAATGGAATGACCGAAACAAACACAGCTGCGAGTAAAATCGATACCTGAGCCTCTGAGATATGAAGTACATATTTTGCATAAAAAGGGATCATCGAGCTTACAAGTCCATTCACCGTTTGAGCAAAAGAGTTCGAAATATTAAACACCCAAAACTTTTTATTCCGAATGGTCTCCCGAAAAGCCGGAATCAACTTCAAGGGTTCCTGCTCTGTGAGCTCCTTCTTTTCTTGGACATTCATCATACATAAAAACATAAATACTCCAAAGAGACAGGCATACACTATAGCCATATTAGAGAAATTAATAGCTGCAAAAATAATTGGCGTTAAGGCAGTACCGATTAACAAAGCAACGACCTGATAGCCTTGCTGAATCGCGGAAGCTTTTGCCCGAATACGGTCTCCTCGGAAGAGCTCCGGGAGTAACGCTCCATAGTTCACCCACAACACAGTAGCGACTGCCTCATAGAAAATAAGTGTGACTAAAAACCAAGTGAACAATCCATTCTCAGATAATCCGCCGGGAGGGGAGAAAACCAGTACAAATGCCAGCATAAATAACGGAATTGAGCCAAATACCCATGGTCTGCGTCGACCTAAACGAGTATCTGTGCGATCTGACCAATAACCAAATAACGGATTGTTTACCGCATCCCAGATCAGAAAGATTGTTCTGGCTAATGTAGCAAGTCCAATGCCCAATCCTAATTTTTCTACATAAAAGTAACTGTAAAATGAACTAAATGCCTGACTTGGAACCATCATCGCAAACATCCCTAAAGCAAAGGTGTACGGCGAATTGATCCATTTACGCTTCACTCACATACCTCCCATATGGAAAAGATCCGGTTGTAATATATTACCATACCAATGAGAGAACGCCATCAATTTTTTCCTTCGTAGAATCTACGGATAAAAAAAAGAGGCTCCGCAGACCATCAACAAATGGCTGCGGAGCTTTTTCACAACTAGACTATAAAACATCCTTCAGCTTGCTCCGGCTCTGAACATCCAGGGCTAGATAATCACGGATTTCGCATCTTTTCCCATTGATATCTGTAAGAATGATTCGCTTATGACTTGGATACTGCATATGCTCGTGCAGGTTCCGCATGACGATCCGGGTCTGGCCCAGATTCGTTTGCAGCTCCCAAATCCACATATCCGCTTTTTGCTTAATAGAATCAATGCGGGTTACAACCGGGAGAAAATACCGCAGCCGGAGCTCTGTATCCACTTCCACCCGACTTTCTTCATCGAGCTGATCAATGTCACGTATGACCCCGATCTCCTCACTCTTGGAGTTACGAACTGAAATATACTCCGTGGTATATTGGAATGGAAATATACGAAAAAGAATTAATTCCTCATAGACTTGACCCTCCACTACTCCTTGAAACACGCCACCTTGACTGCGGCTAAAAGAGATTGCACCCGGTTCAAGAATGTTAATCTCATAGGGATCTTTAGGATTCAATTCCCCGTTAACAAGATTCGGATCACTCATGCATCTCAACCCCCTTAATCTGCGACATTTCCTTCTGTGCCTCAACTAGCTTGAAGTAAGCACCTTCTGCAGCAAGCAATTCCTCATGTGTACCCACTTCAATGATCTTCCCGCGTTCAAGCACTACAAGCCGGTTCGCATTTCTTAGCGTGGATAATCGATGGGCAATCGCGAATGTCGTTCTGCCTTTTACCAGTCGCGAGATCGCTTCTTGAATTTGCCGCTCGGTCACTGTATCTACAGAAGCTGTTGCTTCATCTAGGATTAGAATTCGTGGATCGTGAATTATTGCTCGGGCAATAGACACTCGCTGCTTCTCTCCACCAGACAATTTATGTCCACGTTCCCCAACTCTTGTATCATAGCCATCCGGCAATTGAACGATAAAATCATGGGCGTTGGCGATTTTTGCAGCGCGCATGATTTCTAATTCCGTAGCGTCCGGTTTAGAATAGGCAATATTCTCAGCAATCGTTCCGTCGAATAGAAACGTCTCCTGCAGCACTACACCGATCTGACTACGCAGATCTGACTGGCTGATATTTCGGATGTCCACATCATCGATGGTAATGGTTCCCTCATCTGTGTCATAGAAGCGACAGATCATATTAATGAACGTCGACTTACCGGCACCTGAATGTCCGACCAGACCAATCATCTCGCCCGCACCCACTTTTAAATCCACGTTCTTGAGCACAGGATGATGTTTTTCGTATCCATAAGTAACCCGCTTAAACTCAACCTCACCATTTACGCGGCCGATGGCTGCTGGATTTACTGTATCAGGCACATCTGACGGAGTATCCATAATCTCAAAGACCCGATCTGCTGCTGAAATCGCATGGCTGGCCCAGTTGATCATTTGGCTCACCCACTGCAAAGGTCCGAGAAGCATCCCAAGGTAGGTCACCAAAGCAATTAGCGTACCGATGGATAATTGACCCTCCAGCACCGTTTTTCCGCCATAAAACCAAATTAATAACGTACCAACACCAGCAACCAACGCAAAAGCAGGAAACATCCCCTGCCATAAGCCTTCGATCCGAATATTATGCCGCACCAACTCCTTATTGGCGACCGTATAACGTGACATCTCTGTTGTTTCCTGGCCGAATGCTTTGACTACACGAATCCCCTGCAAAGAATCGCCAACCAAAGCGTTTAATCTAAAAATAGATCTCCACTGCTGGTACCAACGTCTGCCAATCATCGGCCATAACACGGTCGACAGCACCACCATAAGCGGCATAGGCAGCATAGCAAGCAGCGTTAGCTTCCAATCCATACTGAACATAATAGTGAAAATAGCGATTACCCGCAGCGATTCACCCGAGACCCAGATTACACCGTCAGTCATAAATTGCCGCATCGCCTCTGAATCATTATTCACCCGTCCAATAAATTGCGAAGATTGTCTTCGGTCGAAAAAAGATAAAGATAATTTCATCAAGGAATGATACACATCATGACGAAGATCACCCATGATTTTGGAACCAATCCATACCCCTATAAGTCCACGTACAGTCTGCATTAAAGTTATTACTAAGGACGTGGCTGCTAGCCCGATCACAATCCATAGAAGCGTCGAGCCCATATCCTTTTCTGTCAACACATTATCAACGATCATCTTCGTCAAAAATGGTGGAACAAGCTCTACCAATGTAGTAAAAATCAACATAATCGCCGCAGCGATCATTTGGATCTTATAAGGCTTAGCGTAACTCAACATCCGAAATAGAACCTTGCCGTTACTCTTGCACACCGGACAAGCTTGTGAATCTTCCGGCAGCGGATTGCGGCATTTTGGACAATTTCTTGGAAACTCTTTTTCAGAAGCGGTTGGCCGTTCCTCGCCTTTAGCTACAGCGCCAATTAATTTAGCAGCAAAACCAAATATAGAGGTAAGTGATGCTGTATAACGTATAAGTATAATAGGCCCCTCTTGGGTATCCACAAGCAACGAACCGCCGCCTACCCCGCCTACTACCCGGGCATCGGTAATATTCGAGACTAGAAGCTTTGAGACCAGTTTCCCGTCCGTCCCCCAAACGGAAACCTCCTTCTCAGTCAATACAAGCCACTGCTCACCGAATTGCCCATCTTTCATTAAATCAGATACAGAGTGAAATAAAGGTTGTTCTGTAAGCTGTATTTCTATAGACTTGGGAAGTTTATCAATAGATGTCATACATTTCTCCCCTTTCTTTACCCACCTATTTACTCACATATATTTACAGTGGTAAAGATGAAAAAATGATTATAATTGTTTTGTATGGTTACTTGAACAAATAAAAAGACACCTCTAAAGGTGTCTTTTTGTATTACTTCCTATGGTACTGGCTATACGTTTATTTCAAAGCTTTCCATACCCAGTTCTCTACTTCTGGCAAATCAATACCCTCTTCACGAATGAATTGGTGATGTTTCTTAACGATAGCATCCATTTCATCTGCGATCGCTTTATAGTCGTTAGCATTAGGCAAGCTCAGAACAGCTTCCTTCGCCAAGTCAAAGCGGTCCATTTGATTCAATACGCGCATATCGAATGGTGTTGTGATATCGCCATTCTCGCGGTATCCGTGTACGTGCAGGTTATGGTTATGGCGATCAAAGAACAAGTCTTTAATCAGACCTTCATATCCGTGGAAAGCGAAGATAACTGGTTTATCTTTTGTGAAAAATTGATCAAACTCTTCGTCAGATAAGCCACGCGGATCTAATTTTTGACTTCTCAGTTTCAACAAGTCTACCACGTTGATATATCTAATCTTAAGGTTCGGCAGTTTTTCATGCAGGATAGAGATTGCAGCCAAGCTTTCGATAGTTGGTTCTGTACCTGCAGAAGCAAAGACAACATCAGGCTCTCCACCTTGATCGGTGCTTGCCCAGTCAATAATCTTCAGTCCTTTATCCACCAGCTCTTGTGCTTCATCCGCACTGAACCATTGTGGACGAGGATGTTTGGAAGAAACGATCAAGTTAATTTTTTGACGGTCATTTAAGACGGTGTCAAAGACAGCCAGCAAGGAGTTCGCATCAGCCGGCAAATACTCACGGATAAATTCTGGTTTTTTATCAGCCAAGTGACCTAGCAAACCTGGATCTTGGTGAGTGTAACCATTGTGGTCTTGTTGGAATACAGTTGAAGTTGCTACCACATTCAATGATGGAATATCCGCACGCCAGCTTTGATCTGTTGCTTTACGCAGCCATTTGAAATGCTGAGTAATCATCGAATCCACGACACGCAAGAAAGCTTCATAGCTTGCAAAGAAACCATGGCGACCTGTCAATACGTAACCTTCAAGCAAACCTTCTGCCTGATGTTCAGACAATTGGGAATCGATAACACGGCCATAAGAAGCTAGGAATTCATCATTCGGCTCAATCACTTGATCCAACCATTGACGTTTCGTCACTTCAAAGACAGGTCCCAGACGGTTGGACATTGTTTCATCCGGTCCGAAAATTCTGAAATTGCAGTTCTCTTCGTTCAGAGAGATAACATCTTTCATGTATTTACCCAGAACGGCCATGTCTTGTGCTATTACTTCACCTGGTTTGGAATTATCAAGTGCGAACTTACGGAAATTGGGTAAGTTTAGATCTTTAATCTGGTTGCCAGCATTAGTAACTGGGTTCATTCCCATACGTCTGTCGCCAGTTGGCAGAATCTCAGCAAGTTCAGCGTTCAGACGACCATTGTCATCAAATAATTCTTCTGGTCTATAGCTGTTCATCCACTCCAATAACGCTGGAGCATGTTTCATATTCTTTTGATCCACTGGAATCGGCACCTGATGGGCACGGAACGAGTTCTCATTCGGAACACCATCCCATTGCTTTGGACCCGTCCAGCCCTTAGGAGAACGGAAGACCAACATTGGCCAAACCGGACGCGTAAGGTCATTGTTGTCACGTGCATTCTTTTGAATCGCTTCAATTCTTTCTACGATGGTATCAAGCACCTTAGCCATTTCTGGATGCATTAGATCAGGATTTTCGCCTTCAACGAAGAACGGTTCCCAACCCATACCTTTAAAGTATGCAGTAATTTCTTCTTTGGATTGACGAGACAGAATCGTTGGGTTACTGATTTTGAAACCATTTAAGTGCAGGATCGGCAGAACTGCACCATCAGTAACTGGATTGATGAACCGGTTGGAGAACCATGAAGCCGCTAATGGGCCAGTTTCAGCCTCTCCATCGCCAATAACAACAGCGGAGATTAAATCTGGATTATCCAGAATTGCACCTACACCGTGGGATAGAGAATAACCTAATTCGCCACCTTCGTGGATCGATCCAGGTGTTTCAGGGGCAGCATGGGAAGCAACTCCACCTGGGAAAGAGAATTGTTTGAACAATTTCTTCAGACCTGGGATATCTTGTGTAATTTCCGGATAAATTTCAGTATAGCTACCATCGAGATAGGAGTTCGAAACCATGACCTGACCGCCATGACCAGGACCCTCGATATAGAACATATTCAAATCATATTTAGTAATGACCCGATTCAAATGGGCATAAATAAAGTTCTGGCCGGGAATAGTTCCCCAGTGTCCAATTGGCTTAATCTTTACGTCTGCTTCTTTCAGCGGTTCTCTTAACAACGGATTATCTTTCAAATACAGTTGACCTACAGAGATGTAGTTAGTTGCGCGCCAGTATGCATCAAGTTTCTCTAAATAAGTTTTTGATGAGTAATCAACATCCATGGATAATACCATTTCTTCCACTCCCCAAAATTTTTTCTGTGTCTACATTGCCGTAATTTCTTCCACAAGTACATCATACCGCCGCCAAAAATTAATTCAACCTTTTCAACAAATGATACGGTCCAATTTTGTGAAAATATGAACATAGTATGAAAAACGGTGTCAATTGTCTGTAAAAATACGTCAATATTAATATATATGTAAAAATATGGGCTGAAGTTTGCGGGAGATATTTGCTGCTTTTCCTTCATCTATTTTGCGCAAAATAAAAAAAATAAGACCGAGAAAAATTCCCCAGTCTTACTTTTAATGAACGGACACAAAGGTATTAAATTTTAAGTATTTATAGTGGAAACGCATATGGGAGAATTCAAAGGGTGTGCCATTATCTAAAAAGAAAATCCCTTCCATAATGCTTACTGGCTCATTCGCCTGCAAATGCAGCAGCTCTTGATCCGTAGCCTCAGAGGGTTCTGCGGATATCGATAAAAAGGATTTGGTTACCGCCAGGTTCCGTGAATCCTCCAAATAATTAAAGATAGATCCTTCAATAATAGTCTGATTTAAGTTCTGCACGATTTTGATTGGGATATAACCCGTTTCAATCATAAAGGGTTCATCATCAAAAAGACGCAAGCGAACGATTTTGTATACAAAATCATGTGGTCCTAAAAACAGATCCCGTTGCAGTTCTTCCGTTGGTGGAATGACCTCGAATTTCAAAACTTTAATCTTTGGCTTCTTCCCATTCATTTGAAAATTGTCGGTGACACCTAAATTAGAACCTTCGTAGTTAAAAATAGATTCATTTTTTATGTATAAAGGATTTATAAATGTCCCTGAGCCACGCTTTTTAAAAATAATGCCGGCATTTGCCATTTTAGTCAGAGCACTTTTAATAGAACTACGACTCACTTGATAAGTTTCA
Source organism: Paenibacillus sp. FSL L8-0333 (assembly GCF_037965665.1). NCBI lineage: Bacteria > Bacillati > Bacillota > Bacilli > Caryophanales > Paenibacillaceae > Paenibacillus > Paenibacillus sp. FSL L8-0333. The sequence goes on along the minus strand of NZ_CP150186.1, from coordinate 226,345 downwards.
CTAAGTGTTCGTTCATCCGGTAATTTCATATCGGGAAACTGCCCAGCAAAAATTTTCATTTTTAAGTCATCAATAATTTGTTTGTAGACAAACTGTGTCATGAAGTACTCCTTTTCAGGTCGATACAAGTTTTATTTCAACCTTTACTATAACATAATAACCAGACGTTTATAATCTATCCGGCCAGCTTATTTACGTCGGCGATTTGTCATGCGATTGTACATCACTAAACCGGCAATGACCATGCCCAGCGTCCCCATACTACTTGCTGCTTCAGCCTGCATACCAAACAAAATGCACAGGTTAGTGACCAAGCTTTTTGTAAGTACAGCAACAATAATTAACATCAACGGGCGCCAAATGTTGTATCTTCTCATCCAGGCAACACTCCTAATCCAATTTTCTCAAACTATCGATCGATTTCATCTATTATATCACAAGATGGTAACCGCATTCATTTCCTATAACCGTAAAGGAATCGAAGCCGACCTGCTATTTTTTATTAATTCTATATCTTAAAATGGTTTTCAACTTTTCGTGTTCTACTTTTCTAGCATCCGACAGATAAATTTCTCTATGAACAAGCGTTTTTAGCACATAATTGTTTTCATCTATAAACATTTTTAATTGTTGGAATGATTCAGGTTCACTATCATATGAACCAATATGCAAGATTTGCACCGATAAGCCATCTTCTAATTCATCAAAATATGCCTCTTTCAATAGGGGGTGAGGTTTCTTTTTATTTACTATCTCAAAAGCTCTTTCTACCGTCTCTCTTGTTACAAAATCCGGTTGTCTTATCATTATTGTATATAGTAATTCATCTTTTATTAAATCCTTGTGATTTCTACCTTCCTCTGTCAAATCCCATAATCCTTCGAGTGGATATACCGTATAATCAAAATAACCCTCCGGAGTAAATCCATTTTTAGGCATCATTTTCACCGCATAGGCCAGAGAGTATAGAACCCCGACTCTTTCTGAAAAATCCTCATGATTAGGATTACCTTTACCTTTTATACAGATGAATTTCTGTTTCCCAACTTCTAATAATTGCGGCTTAGCTTTGGGTTGATATAACTCCTTTTCATGCTTTCTATATTCATGTTTTGGCATTTTACTTCCCCCTATCTTTTTCTGTATTCTAGCATAGCGAACATGACGTCTATGCGTCATATTCGGTTTCAATTCCTCCGCTCCTCCTATCCGTCAATTACGCCTTTATTCGACTTTTGGTCTGGACTTATCCTTTTTCACGGATTATAATAACGAATGCACACCAAAAGACGAACATTAAGGCGGAAATCATGAGAAAATATATGCAAATATTCCTAGGCACTTCATTTTCTAGCCTATCCCCAAAAGAAATTCAAATTTTAAAGGACCATCTCTTCTGTATCAACACGGATGGGATGATAGAAATGATTGTTGCACCGAAGCACCCCGACTATCAACCCTTGCTTGATGCTTATCAAGGTCAGGACAATTTTCATGTATTAGCTGAAGGCCAGTATTTTTTGCCCGGCTTTATCGACCTGCATGTTCACGCGCCACAATGGGCTCAATCTGGAACTGCATTAGATATTCCACTCTATGATTGGCTAAATACTTATACCTTCCCACTGGAGTCTAAATTCTCGGACCTGGCTTTTGCAAAAAAAGTCTACGATGACGTGGTTGGCACTTTGCTCGCAAACGGAACAACTACAGCACTTTATTTTGCAACGGTGCATAAAGAGGCCAGTTTATTATTGGCTAAAATATGTGCGGAAAAAGGGCAACGTGGACTCGTTGGAAAAGTGGTTATGGACGATCCGCAGGGAAATCCTGAGAATTACCGCGACTCCGACACCCACACCGCGCTAGTGGATACGGAAGAATTTATACTAGCTGTACAAGAACTCGCTAAATCTACTAAACAAGGCGTATATCCGGTAGTGACACCAAGGTTCATTCCAAGCTGCACTAATGAGGCTTTACAAGGCTTGGGAGAACTAGCCGCTAAATATGATACGTATGTTCAATCGCACTGTAGTGAAAGTGATTGGGCGCACGGTTATGTGCAAGAACGGTTCCAGAAGAACGATGCTTTTGCCTTGCATGATTTTGGTCTGCTCAGTGATAAATCTGTAATGGCACATTGTAATTTTTTAGATGAAGATGATGTGAATTTGTTTGCAGAGACAGGAACAGCTATTGCTCATTGTCCGATATCCAACGCGTATTTTGCCAATAGTGTTATTCCGATCGCTGACTTCCATGCCAAAGGCGTGGAGATTGGTTTAGGCTCTGATATTTCCGGAGGTTTTTCACCTAGTCTCTTCGATAACATTAGACAAGCCGTAATGTCTTCAAGAATGCTGGAGGATGGTGTGAATCCTTCCCTGTCTGCACCAAATCGCGGAGTACCCGGATCACGGATTACGATCCATGAATCCTTTTATCTTGCTACCGCTGGCGGCGGAGAAAGCTTAAGCTTACCTATCGGCCGGTTACTAGAAGGTTATGCATGGGATGTTCAAATAATCGATACGAAAGTACCCTCGGCGAAATTGCCCGTCTTTGATGAGAATGAAGATTTGCAAGATATTTTTCAAAAGATAATGTATCTGGCTAGACCTGAAAATATCCGTGAAGTCTGGGTACAGGGTGAAAAAGTTCATTCGCGTTAAAGATTAATTAAACTAGAAAACTTAAGGTGGGCATCGGAGTGAAAACACAAGTAAACGTACAAGAGCAAGCACATTTGGAATCACAGCTACTAACTGTCCTACCCGATGAAAAAGTTTCATTTAGTAAATCCGTCATTCTCGGCTTTCAACATGTATTGGCTATGGATGTCTATGTAGTGCCATTCCTTATTGCGATGTTAATCGGCTTACAGCCCAATCAGTCCAGCGCGTTAATCCAATCCACCTTTATTGCCGCAGGACTTGCAACGATTGTGCAAACCTATTTCTGTATGAAGCTGCCTATCGCTCAAGGTCCTTCTTATGTTCCGCTGGGTGCGATCGTCAGTATTTATGCAGCTAGTGGTGGCGGAGAGCTCGGTTGGAGCTCCGTGTTAGGTGCCAGCTTAATCGGGGCTATCCTGGTTATTATTTTGGGTTATGCGGGGATTTTTAATAAAATCGTTAAAAACTTTATTCCGCCTATCGTAGGTGGCACAATCATTTTCATTGTAGGTCTATCTTTATTGCCTGTTGCGATCAGAGATAATATCTACGGAGCCTCCGGGGCTTCAATTAATCAAAATGTATTATTAGCCCTCATTTCAGGCGCTACACTACTTGTTTTTGTGGTTCTTGGTACTTTGTTCCGTAATAAAGGATCTGTCTTCCGAATTCTTTCCGTAATGATGGCGTTAGTAGTCGGATGTATTTCCGCTAATATTATGGGCGTTTTAGATTTCTCAGCGATAAGTAGTGCCAAGTGGTTTAGCATGCCGCGGATCGCTTTTGTTGATTTCGGCTTTTCCTTCAACTTTTCAGCTATTATCACCATGGTTATTATTTATATCGTGCTGCTGGCTGAAACAACAGGCACCTGGTTTGCGGTCAGCAATGTAATCAATAAACCTTTGACAGACAAAAATATTAACCGCGGCGTAATTGGAGAAGGAATTGGCTGTCTTATTGCGTCTGTGCTCGGTTCGACTCCTGTTACAGGTTATTCAACTAATGCAGGGATCATCTCCATTACAGGTGTTGCCAGCCGCCGGGTTTTTCTCGCTGTAGGAGGATGGTTTGTCCTCTTTGGTTGTTCCGGTAAACTCGCCGCTTTGATCTCTTCCATTCCATCCGCTGTAATCGGCGGCGTCTTCGCCATCATCTGCGGCATCATCGCAATTAATGGTGTGCAAGTAATGAAGAATGTAACCATCGGCGAAAAAGAAATGTACATTATTGCCTTACCAATGATCATCACCTTGGCTTTGGTACTCATTCCTGGTGACTACTTGAACTCTTTGCCTACATTCGTACAGTATTTATTAGGCTCACCTATCCTAGCTGCTTCATTGGCAGCAATATTATTGAATAAATTATTACCTAGTGGAAAATAGAAAATAAAAAGGAGCAGCCCCTAAAGGAATCGATAGATCTCCTTTAGGGGCTGTCTTTTTTAAAGATCATCCCATATTGGCCCCTGTCCACTGCCTATTTCGATCCTTAAAGGCGTTTGACTAGACCAGGCTAAAGTCCCTGAATATATTGTTATTATTTATCCTATTCAAGGGCTTTTATTAAATGGTGGGGGTGATCATTCTGGCTATCCGTTACAGCATCATAATTCCAACCTATAACCGACTTCAGCAGCTGCTACTTACACTCACTTCATTCGAGACACAGACCTATCCGAAGGATCGATTCGAGGTGATCGTCGCAGATGACGGTTCTACAGATGGTACCAAGGAAATGGTCGAAAGCTTTCAAACTTCTTATCCGCTTATTTATGTCGCTCAGCAGGAACAACGCGGCCGTTCTGCCGTGAGAAATCTGGGGCTGAGTCAGGCAAAAGGGAAATACGTCATCTTCTGCGATGCTGATTTTCTGGTATTCCCTGACTTCATTAGGATCGTAAACCAGTATCACCGTAAATATCCTAAGTCCATAATTTCAGGTATTCCACACTCATGGGATGACGCTTATACCCACTACTACCCAGACTTTTCTCCTGAAGAAAAAGAGCATTGCCGCAATACACTTTCGCCTTCTAACTTATGGAATCCCGACTTCGAATCAGCGACTGAAATCATCCCATTAATCACACCCAATGATATTCTTCAGCAGACGGAGACGTTATCAAAAGTCACCTTTCCCTCAAGAGTTCCTCCAAATACTAAAAAACAATTTGCCAGCACAGATGTAGCCCCTTGGATGTTACTCGTCACACGTTGTGTGTCCATAAGACGCAGCCAATTAACTCGTGCTGGAGGTTTTAATGAACAGTTTATCCTCTATGGACTCGAAGATTGGGACCTTGGGTATCGACTGCATCGATTAAAAATCCCTTTTCACAGCATCAAAGAAGTTGTCGGCGTTCACCAAGAACATCCAACCCACTTCAGAGGGAATCTCATAAATATTGAGAATCTAAAAATTATGTTCAAAAGCTACGGGTTCAATGACTCCTCCCTAAATCTGTTCGCCCTTGTTCCCCCAAACGAAGACTTAGAGAAGTACAAACATACTATACGGGTCTTGCGCAGAGGATACCGAACGAAGTTAACACGTTCATCAGCAATATTAATGAGAAGAACGTTACGGATTGCCGCCAAACAGCTCTATGAACCCAAGGATACCGCCGTATACCAAGAGTCGTTAAGACGGATAAGTGTAAAAGTAAAGAGAAGAAAAAGCCGGGTTGCCCGGGTTTTGCGAGAGATTTTGGTGAAGGCTGAAAAACTGGGAGAATGATATCTAAAAACACATTAAGCCGGGCATCAAATGATGTCCGGTTTTCACTTATTTTCTCAATTTATTGGGTAGCGGAATATGCCTAATCGACTCAATGGGATGATAGAGCAGCATCCACGGACCAGAAAAACGCATAACCCCTTTAATTCTTTGGCGATAATCCGGTTTGTAACAATGAACAGGACATTTGGCACAAGCTGTTTTCTCTTCACCAAATTTACAATAGGCTAGCCTCTTCAGCGCATACTCATTTAATTCCTGACATTCCTCACAAAACCCCTTATGATGATGTTTTTTCTTACAATATATACGAATCATTTTGGTAACAAGCTCTTGCTCTTTTTGAATTTTAGGACCCTCATTTAACTGCCGGTTTACCTTTGTTATCATATATGAACCCCCTTGTAACTTGTACAATAAGATCTCATGTAATTATAAAGGGAAAACCAACTGTGAAACCAGCCTTAACGCTGAACCTCCTTAATTCCCTCACATACCGGGGATGAAAGCGATAATTGTATAAATCAAATTTTTTTAAAAAAACTTGTAACGTTTATAGCTTTTTACGGATATATAACTTGAGGAGGTGAATGGATGCAGGACAACGAGCAATTATACAGGGAATATTCAACCCAAGTATATAAATTCGTATTTAGCCTTTGTCATAATCACTTGCTGGCAGAAGAAATTACCCAAGAAACTTTTTATAGAGCTATAAAATCGATAGACAAATACGATGGGACCTGCAAAGTATACGTATGGCTTTGTCAAATTGCTAAACATGTGTGGTATCAGGAGCTGGACAAGCAGCGTAAGCGGAAGTCTGAGGAATTAGAAGACGCTCCTTTGGCTAACGCAAATTCAACAGAATCCCAGTTCATTTTTGCTCAGGACAAAATGGATTTATTTAAACAACTTCATTTACTTGATCCAAATACCAAAGAAGTATTATATCTGCGTTTAACCGGAGAATTCAGTTTTCGGGAAATTGGCGAAATTCTTGGAAGAGATGAGACCTGGGCAAGAGTTACCTTTTACCGTGGAAAACAAAAATTGATGAAAGGAAGATCTTCATGAAATGCGAGATTATTCAGGATTTATTACCTTCCTATATTGAAAAGCTAACCTCTGTACATAGTAACGAAGAAATCGAAAAACACCTGCAATCCTGTGAAAGCTGCCTTCAATCCTATAATGAAATGACCGCCACAGCAAATCTAAGTGTGCCTATTATTGATAAAGAGGAAGTTAACAAACTCAATTATTTTAAAAAAGTGAAAAAAAAGAATATAAAAACTCTCATTTATTCCGTCTTATCGGTACTTATACTGGCTACGGCCCTTATTGGATTTTTTGTTATCGGTTTCCCTGTATCCTCTAAAGATGTAGTCATAGATTATCAGAAGACAAAGGATCGTTTGGAGGTTCATCTAACTTTGGAAAATGGCAAGGACCTCGTGTTCTCAGGAAAAACTAAATTCATCCGCGATGAGAATAATAATGTAATCGGTTCTGAAACTAGGTATACGCCTAGAGGTTTACTTCATAATCCCTTTGATGATGTAGGAAAAAAAGTTATGTTGGGGACGGAGATTCATACCGATCTGGATTTTCCAAACAAGTTTATTCTTGAATTCAAAGATAAAACTATGACGTTTGTTAATGGTGTTTTAGTGGAGTAGACATGCCGCAAAAATAAAAAAAGACACCTTTCAAGGTGTCTTTCGCTTTACACCCACTAAAAAAGTTAGCATTTTTGTTCGTTTTTTCGCTAAAATATAGGGTTATCGATTTACTGAAAGTATCTTATAATAAAATTACACATGGATATTTTACCCCTTTGTGAACGCGCGTTTATAGATTGACCCATTAACCACTTAATAGGAGGAATGGTTATGCAATATGGTTATTTTGATGAAAAAAACAAGGAATACCTCATTACCAAGCCGAATACGCCTGCCCCTTGGGCGAATTACCTCGGCTCGCCGGAATATGGCGCGATCATCTCAGGTAACGCAGGCGGTTATAGCTTTGTAAAATCTGGCGCAAATGGGCGGCATATCCGTTACCACTTCAACTCTAAGGACGAGCCCGGACGCTATATTTACGTGAGAGATTTGGAGAACGGGGATTATTGGTCCGGCTCCTGGCAGCCTGTGGGTAAAGATCTGGAGCAATATAAGTCCGTATGCCATCATGGAACCGGATACACGAACCTCGTCTCGGATTACGATAACATCCATACAGAATCATTATATTATGTGCCACTGAACAAAACCTACGAGGTGTGGCGCATGAAGGTGCGCAATGATGACTCCAAAGCACGCAAGCTGGCTCTCTTCGGATTTGTTGAATTAACCAACAATAACAACTACGAGCAGGATACCGTCAACCTTCAGTACACTTTGTTTATTTCACGGACCTACTATAAAAATAATATGATCCTTCAAGTCATCAATGAAAACACCCCCGAAGAACAGACCTGGAGATTCTTCGGCGCTGCAGGTGCAGAAGTTACCGCTTATGACGGTGACCGGGATACGTTCCTAGGCGATTACCGCAGTTATGGCAATCCAGCCTCTGTCGAGAACGGCCAATGCTCCAATTCATTAAACTACAATACTAACTCCTGCGGTGCCCTGCAGATTAACGTAGATTTGCAGCCGGGAGAAGAGAAAGAAATCGCATTTCTACTGGGACAGTATGATGAGAAAGGCGCTTCCGAGATTCTCAGCCATTATAAAGACTTGTCCGTGGTAGATAAAGAACTCGAAGAGTTAAAAGCATTCTGGCACAGCAAGCTTAACCGCTTCCAGGTCCAGACACCAAGCGATAACCTGAACAACATGATCAACACTTGGAATGCATATCAATGCTTTATCACTTTCATCTGGTCACGAGCAGCCTCTTTCCAATACTCCGGTCTTCGTAATGGACTGGGCTATCGGGATACGGTGCAGGATATTCAAGGCATCATTCATCTGGATCATGAGATGGCCCTTGAACGTCTTAGACTGATGATATCCGCCCAGGTTTCCAACGGCGGTGGACTTCCGTTGGTGAAATTTGACCACAATCCTGGGCATGAGGGCACACCGGATGATCCGGAATATGTACGGGAAACTGGTCATCCCCATTATCGGGCCGATGACGCTTTATGGCTGTTCCCAACCGTCATTAAATACTTGAATGAAAGTGGCAACTGGGATTTTACAGATGAAATAATCCCTTATTCGGATAAAGGTGAGGGCACTGTGTACGAGCATTTGCGCCAGGCGCTTCAGTTCAGTCTGGATCGTATGGGCGCACACGGCATGCCGGTTGGGCTTCATGCCGACTGGAACGATTGTCTACGGCTTGGAGCGAAGGGCGAGTCGTTGTTCGTCGCATTCCAGCTGTATATGGCATTCAAGGTGTTCATGGAAATTGCACAAAATAAGAACAAGCCTGAAGACATTCAATGGGCGCAGGGCCTGCTTGATGAGCTGGACGATAACATTCAAAAGCACGCTTGGGAGAACGATCAATTCGTCCGCGGATTTACAGAAGACAACTATACCATCGGCTCCTGGGAGAATGATGAGGCCAAAATTTGGCTTAATCCGCAAAGCTGGGCCGTATTAAGCGGTGCAGCCCGCCCGGATCAGGCGAAGCTCTCCATGGACAAAGTGTATGAGAATCTGCGGACCGATTACGGCACTATGTTATTCTACCCACCGTTCCGTGAATACGGTTTGCCAGTAGCGTTGATGGCTCTTTTCAACGCCTCAACTAAGGAAAACGGCGGCATCTTCAGCCAGCCGCAGGGATGGCTCATTCTGGCGGAAACCATGATTGGCAACGGTCGGCGCGCGTTCGAATACTTCCTGAATTGCAGTCCGGCCAGCATGAACGATAAGGCCGAAATCCGCAAACTCGAGCCTTATGTACATGGCCAGTTTGTCGAGTCCAAGGACAGCCCATATCAAGGCCGGGCCCATGTCCACTGGCTGACCGGCACCGCTTCAACCGTAATGGTCTCCTTGGCGGAAGGTATTATGGGGGTTCAACCGCAATTTGATGGCCTTCGCCTCAACCCGTGTGTTCCTTCCGACTGGACAGACTTTTCCATGGTCCGGGAATTCCGTGGGAAGAAGCTGAACATCCAGGTGGAGAACAAGAAAGGTGTACAAAAAGGGGTTACCCATATCGTTATTAACGGTGAAGAAATTCAAGGCAACCTGATCCCCGTCGCCAAAATGGCGCCAGAAAACAACGTGCTCGTTATTATGGGTTAAAGCGTATTTATGAGGAATAGATAGGAGGACGGACCGATAAGGTGCGTCCTCCTGTTTTTACAATTAGAACGAGGTTATTTCAAAATTTTATTTAACTCCTCAGCTTGTTTCCTGCTATTAATTCTGGCGTAGAAATAGAAAGCTATAGTGTGCAGTATAACCGATAACAACAACATTCCAGGCAACCAGGGGCTTATGAAGTTGAACATTTCTTTTGAGAATAACCACACCATTCCCATTCCGCCAAATATACTGAAGGTCGAAGAAATCAGAATATTCCAAAGCGGTCTTAACGTGAAATAGTTCCACAACACATTGTACATCACTCCGAATATCCCCGCGGAAATAATGGCGATACCTGCAATACGCCATAGATATAACATATCAATAGATTGATCCTTGAAAAACACAGTTAACAGTAGCGTTATCCATAAAGAAGTTAAAGTAAACACCTGAAAAAATGAATTTTTTAATTGATTAACCATGATAGTTCCTCCTGAAATTTTTAATATAATAGCGGCTGACAAAATAACAAGAACCATTCGTCAGAATCACTTTTATTCTCGCATTATCCGTTGCTGAGAACTCTTTTATGTAGCTGGTGTTGATTATGGTCTGATTATTAATTTTTATAAACTGAGGTGAATTCAGAACTTCTTCAACAAATTTCAATCGTGTATTAAGAAGAAACATTTCTCCCGTAATTACACGTACACTGCACATACGGCCTTCCGGCTCTATGACCGCGATTGAGCTGGATACAATCGAGACATTGCGATCATTTTTGGCGTTGATGACCATGATCCGTTTCTCCGATGTTTGAATGGCTACTTCGATATTTGCCCAATGTTCCTTTTCAGCCGGGTGGGTTGTTACTTTCGTAGTACCCCGGTCCATTTCTATGTCCTCTTCAAAAATGATTTCCAAGTTGTGCTGCCTCCTCTCAGGTTTCATATTATTATCAAAAAAGGCCTATGACCACTATCTTACGTTTTCTTGCATTAATTTGTCTGTTTGTTGCAAGATAGCTGTTTCCGCTTCCTCCCCGAACGAAAAAAAGACTGCCGGGACCTTCCCGACAGCCTGAACTCATTCTCATAATTGGCAAACCAAGTTTCTTCGCCTGTAACAATCCTCTACAACCTCGGGTCGATCTCTTTCTCTTTCGTTACCTCGAATAACAAGTTTGCTGCAATTTGCTTGTAGTCCTCGTTGTCAGACGAGATCTCATCCAGCTTCACTTCTAGCATTTGTCTGCCCAGCCGGTGTTCGATTAAGGACGTACGAAGCTTAGGAGCGATATTCTTCTGCTTCATCAGCTTGGCATACTTATGTGGAAACTTGTAGTCGTACCCGTAGATGATCGACAGGTAGCCCGGATTGCGGACCTTCATGTATGGGACTACCCCCTGCTGTTCTTGCTCCGGTTTGATTACAATTCCCTCCATATGTTTCTCTACCGTTATCTTTGCGAAATACTCCTCTGCTCTGATGTAAGCATCAGGCTCTTTCAAGTCCAGAACCAGAAATTCATCCTCGTTTAAGAACCTGTATAATTCGGAGGTTTTGCCGTCAGGTACCCGTTCAGCGCCATTCTCCAGCACTTCCTTCAGGATTGCAAAAGGTTTGTATGTTAATTCCGCATCACCCGCATACAGCTCCAGTTGCTGCTTGTATACTCGGTAGGCTTCGTCACGCTGGTCAAGATCTACATACGATTCTCTTATGTCACGGACATGCTTAAAAGTCTGGTAAACATGAGACCCATAGTTATTGTTAAGCGTCTCTTTCGACATATGGTGCTGGTCTTGTTCAAACCCGCTTACTTCAAAATCCTGTATCAGTTTACCCAGTGACTCCTCAAATCCATATTGTCTTAAGAAATCCAGCTCTGTCTCCAGCGCTTTGCCAATTGGCCGGAACTGACGCTCAATTAACCCATCCCCAAGCGCTTTCCAAGGCAGCAGCTCGCCATCCAGTAAAAGCACACGGATCCCCTGCTCAGCCATATAGGTTCCGAATTTATGAAGCAGCTGTTCGTAGATAGGCGTCAGATCGACTGCCTGAACCTTATAGCCGTTCCGGCTAATTGCGTAACACTGCTCTAAGTTCCGATAAAGGTACAAACTACAGCGTGATCCCATATATTTAGGCTGCAGAACGACTTCTGAAATACGACGTTCGGCAAAATAATCCAACCCTTTTCGCAGAGACTCAAGCTCACCGGCAGCCACATCCTTATCCGCAGGTGACATCGTCCCGGAGATGAAGTTGACCCGGTTCTGCGAGGAATACTGCAGTCTGCGCACAGACTCGTAATCAAGCTCCAGCAAGGATACGGTTTGCTTTTCCCGGAACAGGATAGGTAGCTCTTCGTGCACCGTAGTCACATGCGATTTTTGACTTTTATAGAAAGGTTTAAACGACATGCGAACAGAAGTTAGTTCATTACCCTGCGTACTCCCTGTGTCAAGGTGGAGTTTGTTTTTGATCCGAAAAATCTGCTTGGCTGCAATATGTCCGAAGAGATGAAAGGGGTGATTACTCACAGCCTCTTGCTTTAGGAAATCAAGCTGTTCCTCAAAGGAAACCTCACGATCCAGCCGAAAGTTACGCTGATGGCGTAGTGAATTCGTATCCAGCTTACCAATGTACTTATTACGGCAAGGAGCATGGGTAACATAAAAAGAAGGACCTTGCATACCGATATAGCGGTAAAAGGGCTGAGATTGCTCCACTAAATCCGAAAATTTACTAAAAAGCGCGGTATCCTCCTTAAGCACTTGGGTGGAATCAAAGTACGTTCTTAGCAGTTCCGGATCGGTTCCTTGAATCTCCCCCTTTACGTATTTGTATACAAAGTTCTCGTGATTGCCCATAACAAATAGGAAATGCTCGCGGTTATCAAATAAGAACTCTATCGTCTCCCGCGTCTTTTTACCCTTATCAATCCAGTCACCAGCAAGAATGACTCGTGTGTTACTGAGCTTATCTGTTGCACTTAACTTACCTTCGTGCTCCCGATAGCCGTAATTACGTAATAGTCCCTGAAGCTCTTCGACACACTCATGAACATCCCCAACCACAATATACTCTTGTGCTTGTAGAAGTACCGTAGATGCGTAAGTATCCCAATCCTGTATAATCACCCGGTAGTCCGGATTAGGTATCCCTTCACCCTCGAGAATAAAATCTTTAGCACGCACTTTATGAATCTTGTTGTAACCTTCCCGTGACAGAACAGGCAGGACTTCTTTTCTGAGCCGGTTTAAATGATTGGAGATCAGCTTCTTCGAGCGCTCTGAGGCGTAGTAATCCTCCCGTTTGCGGTAATCAAACAGAATAACCTCCAGATTGTAATTATTTTGCCCGGCGATCTCACGGACTTTACTACGATAATCTTCGGATAGCCCAATGGTATCCATCACCACAAACTCCGCATTAATCGGAAAAGAAGTGACTAACTTCAATCTCTCAAACAATAATTGAAAGGTATGCGAACTCGCCTCCAGCATAACCTGATCATACTTATCATAGTCGTAGCCCAATATCTCCTGACGGATACTATCCGAGGATAAGTACTGCACATTCGTACGTAACCCTTTAGAAACATCCTCTAGTTTTAACTGCGGGATCAGAACTTCTTTAGCAAAGGTCGATTTCCCACATTCCGTTGCTCCTACAAGCAGAAATATGGTATGTACACGTGTTTGAATTTCCACTGTCTATTCCTCCTTTCTTCGCACAATAGCGCATTGCGTCGTACGGATCTCGCCAACCCGGTCACCAACCATCAAATATTCGACCTCGACTGCTAAACCTTGAATCGTATCCAAAACCCATTGCCCGAACGCTTGCTGTCCCATTTCCCACTTGTGATCCTCATGCCGGAATCCTTCCAGCTCATAATAACGATTGAAATCAGCATTCGGTGTGGTCACAATAAGCTGTTGAAAATTCACATTACCGATTATTTGCTGAATAAGCTCTGCTGCCTCACCCTCACTCATGTGCTCTACAACTTCTGTTAGAATCACATCAACCTGCTCCCCGTTGTACGACTCCAGAAAATGGTCCAGTGAGCCAAAGGTTGCAATGTTATCAATGTCCTTAGCTTTCGCTTTCCGATTCACAACCTCCAGCAGCTCCTCAGCTATATCTACCGCATAATAGGCACTCTCTATTTTCCCGGCAAACGGAATTGCATAGAAACCTTCTCCGCAACCGATGTCCAGAATCGGCTTATTGAATGGAAGCACACTCGAAATAAAAGTACGCCGCTGCATCGCAGTACCGCCATACTCCAGCCCAATAGAATACTGGTCCGTTTGTTCGATGGAGGCTTTATATCGCTTGAACCGTTCCTTTGAGGTAAGGAAATTCCTTGCAAATAGACTTCTTATATAAAAGGGTGCATCAATGACGTTAAGGCTGCGGATATATTTATCCAAAATAGCATCCGAAATATCTATGTACTCATCCCCAAATATGGATAAGAACAAGGACAGCACACCAACAACATGCAAGAGGTGATACAAGCTTTTATGTGTGGTAATCGTCAGCGAATAGCTCTTATGTGCCTGATGCTGCAAGGAGAAGGTATATCCCTTTAAATGCTTTTGGAAAAATTCAATATAGTGTATCCGCTCAACCTGAACCATATTAATGAAAAAAGAATGCTCATATCCTTCCGCATCCCGTTCATCCTGGGCTTTGAAGGGTGTAGAGAAAAACTCATTGACCGCATTAAGCGGAAATAGAGGTGTATTAAACCGGGAGACATTTAAATACTCAAAGCTCTCGCTTCCGTTCTGCTTGTAGGATATATCGTTATCTGCATCCTTAAAATAAACGTTATAAGTTGCCTCATCAGAATACCATCCATAAGCCACTCCCTGACGAACCGGACGAAGCTGCATACCTGTCACTGGATTTTTTTTAATTAAAAAAGTGAATTTTGGATTCGTAGATTTCAGTTGTACAATAGCCACTACCTCTTCCTCCTATCAATCTTTCTATAGAGCCCGTCCCCATACTTCCTGTAAAGCTTCTCGAAATAGAGCATCCAGCTGATGATCTCTGTTGTTCTCCTTAGCATTCAAGGACGCCGCCACCTTATCCAACACTTGGAACTGTTCTTCTAAATAATCGTTAATCACGGTTAGCTGCGGTCCGTAGTCTAGTTCTTCACCGGATTTTTTTCGTGCCAGCAATTGCTGAATCACCTGCCACAGCTCTTCATCCTTCGGAATAAGCCGCTCTACCAGTACATCGAACTCCATCGGCGGCATCTCTCCATATCGGTGAGTCCACTCACAAGCTAGAACGGGACGAAGCACATAAAAGTACTTTTTGATCTTGACCTGTTCGCCTTGCAGATAATCACGGTAGTTCCCTCTTGCCATGTTTAAATAATGGTACATACAAGACTTCCGCGAAAATGTGTACGGGGAGATGCTTCTAAGCTTCTCTGCTATACTGTACTTTTCTGCATATTGAATGGGTGATTGCAGCCACTCCAGCAGCGGTGGATTTGACTTCCGGAATAAATTCAGTGCTTTCCGCAAATCCCAGCCATTGATATCAAGCATATTGTTAATAGGACGCTCGATCACATCCCGCTTATCAAAAATAGATAGATACCATTCCGGTTTATGCAGATAAATAAATCTCACATCATAATCACTGTCATGCGATGGGAATCCCCAGGCCCGGCTGCCTGATTCGCAGGCATACAATATTGTAACTTGCTCCTCATATTCAATCTGTTCCAGCTGCTCACAGATAAGCTTGTTTATAGGATCCATCTTCATCCCTCCAGATCGGTTACTTCCCTATTCTCTACCATTGATACTATTCGAACGCCTCTTCAGAATTGCTTCGGCTTCATGGATCTATCTTCGCTCATCTTCCCTGTAACGAACAGGGCGGAAGTATGGCGGCGGCCAAAAATACTTCCATTTTATTCAACTCTGGTGCTTAATATAATAAGTACTACTATTTCTAATGGATTCGCTACAGGCTGGAGGGATACAAATGGCCCGGGAAAGTTTTGACAAGGAGATTCAATTTCTTCGCATGCTCTCTTTAGCGGGGGGAGCTTACAGCAGACAACAATTCGCCGATCGTCTCGGCATTTCTGTACATACCTATGACAAAACGCTGCGCAACCTGAAGGGCATGGTAACCGTCTTACAACAAGACCTGCCTACAGAACAAGGAACGGAACTCTCTGAGTGGCTCCGCTATAACTATTATGAATCTGCCGACCCGCTGCTCCTGTTCTTGTTCCGGGCGAAGTCGCTTAAGGAAACGGAGAGCATCCGGCTTACTCTACTATTAACTGCGCTTCAGACTCAGGAGCTAACGGCTAAAGATCTACAGGATGTCTGCAGTGAGCAAATGCCAACCGATTGTCCAATGCCCGATGAGAAGACCATCCGTGGAGATCTGAAATATCTTGAGGAAGTTGGCGTTATTCTTCGTGTAAATGAGGGCCGTCCTTATCGATACAAGGCTGCTAACGATCTGATTGATCAATTATCGGGCGATCAGCTCTTGGATCTTTACGACTATGTTGATGTCATCGCCAACACGCAGACTCCGTCGGTGCAAGGTTACCTGCTGCGCGACACCTTAAAAAAGGTCCTGCGGAAGCGGGGTTATAACCCCGAAGCTACGGAAACCCATAGATACAAATATAATTATCATTCACGTATTCTTGACGAGGCACACCTATACACAATTTTTGCAGCGATTCAGCAGCGAAAAAAAATTAAGTTTCTATATCTATCCCCTAAAAAGGGCAAAAACTACGCCTCTCAGAATACCAATCCTCTCTTTGAGCGGGAAACAAGGGGCGTCACAGAAACCGTTCTTCCGCTCCGCGTCATCTATGACCATCAATATGGGCGCTGGTATTTAATCGGACATAATTCACGTATGGGCATCATGAAATTCCGAATGGAGGGCCTTACTCAAATTGAGGAGGGCGACACTGTGGAAGAATCAGAGTTTGCTCAGAAACTCA
This sequence comes from Paenibacillus sp. FSL L8-0333, assembly GCF_037965665.1. Classification (NCBI taxonomy): domain Bacteria; kingdom Bacillati; phylum Bacillota; class Bacilli; order Caryophanales; family Paenibacillaceae; genus Paenibacillus; species Paenibacillus sp. FSL L8-0333. The sequence goes on along the minus strand of NZ_CP150186.1, from coordinate 209,618 downwards.
GCAATCTGGAAGAGCAGATGACAAACAGCTGGGTTATAGATACCACCAGTGCAATTAAAGTGGCTGCGAGATTTTATAACCCCAATCGCTCTGGTGTTAATTTTATTCGGGAGCGGGTTGAAGCGCAGGGACAGTGGGGAGTAATTACGGAAGAGTCCGATTCTACATTCCTTTATGAGATCACAGTGAATGGTATTTATGAAATTAAGCCGTGGTTACGAAGCTTTGGTTCGAGCTGCGAGGTATTAGAACCCCCTTGGCTGCGTAAGCAATTTATCGCGGAGTGGAAGGAGATTCACAGCTATTATGAATCCATTTGAGAAAATATTTAACTTCCAAATCATTTCACGCCTCGACGAAGTGGGTTCATTAGCGCTGACCTCCCAGGAACGTTCCTGGCTGAAAACCATGTTAATGCACCCGGCCTCAGAAGCAGCTTTTACACTGGATACCTTAAGTAAATTGAACTCCATATTGGAGGCAGAAGCGTCCACAGAAGTGCAGGGAATTATTATGGAGAAAGCTAAAAGCAAAGAGCGGCAGGTCTATCACCCAATGCTTCGTACACTCCGCCGTATAATCATGCAGAATCAAGCGATCCTTATTACTTTCCATATTAAGCATGGAGGCCAACGAACTGACCAAACCGGGTTCCCTCATAAGCTGGAATACAACATGTATAAGCGGGAGTGGTATTTGCAATGGTACAGCACCCGGCAACGTTCTCTTATGTCCACTAAACTAAAAAACATTGTTTCTGTTGAAGTAGCTCCCTTCCCTGCCAAACGGATTGATGACTTAAAAGCAAGAATAACGCGATTATTAGAGGATCAGAAAGAATGTGCATGTATTCAAGTCATTCCCACCTTTAATGCTGAGCTGTCCCGAATTCTGTACGCCTTTTCCTGTTTTGATAAATCCGTGTCCTTTGATGAAAATTCGGGCATCTATCGAATCAAAGTCATCTACATGAGAGACGACAGCGAATTCCTATTGTCCAAAATCCGTTTTCTTGGCCTGCGCGTAAAAATCGTCGAGGGTGAGCATCTTAAGCGGCGCATGCTGAAGTCGGCAGCTATGGCGATTGACCGGTATGGGGAATAACCGAGAATTAGTATATGCTGGATTGAACTATCACGCTTATATAGTAAAGTAAAAGACACAGTTAAGATGTCTTTTACTTTACTTACAGCAGCTTTCTTAGAAACTGAAAGGTTTGAGGAGATTTATTTTCATTATAGTTTGCTTCTAGTGATACGAATTGAATAAAGGCTCATATCTACCACTTATCCTCAACTTCTCATATGAGATACATTTTTTTGGTGAGAATAAAAAATACGCATTCAATACGCATAAGCGTACCAGTTATGGAATTATTATACGTTACGCTTATGCGTATAGTCAAGATGAAAACTCAGAGTTAGTGAGGCGATTAGAAGTGGGAAAGAGAGTTATAGTAAAAATATCAGAATTGACTAAAAAACATAAGATTTCCCTACGAGAATTGTCCAGAATATCCGATGTCCGACATGCTGCATTAAGTGAGTTAGCTAATGGAAAAAGGGAGAATATTAACTTTAGTCATATAAGCAAAATTGCAGAAGCTTTAAATATTGAGGATATTCGTGAGATTATTGATTTGGTTGATGATAAAGATTAATCAAATAAACACAAAATTGATAGTTTTTCAATCGACAATAACTCAAGTAATAAGACCATAAGAAAAAGCAAAGAAAAGCGACCCCTACAGGTCGCTTTTCTGATACTCCATATTAAAGTAGAGGCGGTCAGTTCCCTATTCCAGCTTCATATAATACAGATTCGCCGTACTATCTTTTGTAATGGTATGCGCACCTGCGGCCAGAGAGACAGTGGCAATGCCATTGGTTATAGGGTAACTTGTTCCATCCACTTTGATTTTCGTTCCCTCTGTGTTGAACACTAGGGTTAGCGTTGAAGCTTTAGCAGAAGTGAATTGAATGCTGGTTGCACTCTCAATTTTTAGACATTGGGATAGGGTTAAACCCTGATATGCCACAGTTCCCTTACTTGTTGAGAGATTGCCTTGGATATTGAAGAAGCTGCTTGTTGTTCCATCCGTAGTAAAGTTGTGAACGGTTGCTCCCGCTGTCGGCACTGGCGTTGTCGTCGGTGCTGGAGTCGCTGTTGGAGCTGGGGTCGCTGTTGGCGTAGGTGTTACTGATGGAGTCGGAGTCGGGTTCGTTGGGTTTGAATTCCCCCCTACAGAGACAAGTCCCGTTGTGTAGCCTCTGATTGCAGACATCAGCGCTGTATTCAGCGCATACGAAACGTCATCCACTGAATCATTAAATTCCCATGTGAAGTCTCCGCCATTCAGACGTCCGGCTTTTGCCATAACAATCTGTTCAACATTGCTTACGTTATCAATATTAGATACGTTCACTCCTGTATTTACGCTCGTGTCGAAGTTATTATAGGCTGTTCCGCCTTTTAGTGCTTTGTATGAGCTTGGGACGGTTTCATTTCTTGACGAAGCTAAGTAAGCATCAAATGAGGTAGCATTAGCAGGAGCTGTCCCTGTGTTTGAATTCGCATAGATGAGACTTGAAGCCTCTACAATAAGATTGTTATAGGCTTTAATCACACCTCCATTTTCGCCTGAGAACGTACCCTCCCCTAAAGCATCTGTACCTTGTAAGGAGATCATCATTGGAAATTTAGCATGTCTAAAATAATTAGATTCTACAAAAGCTGAAGCACCTGTAGTTACACCCACACCGTATTTGGAGATACCATCGAAAAAGTTGTTATAGATATGGACGGAAGCCACTCTAATCCGCGGATGACGGGAGTCCGAATGGTCAAACCAGTTGTGGTGGAAGGTAACAAAAAATTCAGCCGGCTCACTCAAACCAACTAGCGAGGATTTTCCGGAATCCCAGTAATGGTTGTAAGAGATTGTAATATAGTTGGATCCATTTTTAAGGTCTGTGGAACCGTCGCCCTTGGCTTGGTCTGCATCGCCTCCAGCAGCTCCATAAAAAATATCATTATTATGCACCCAGACATTCATATTGCCGGAATCCATTGAAATGCCATCGTCAGGGAATAACATTACACCCAGGTTTCTTACTTCCACATTACCTACATATCTTAGAAGCATTCCCCAACCGTACGCGTAAGCATCATTCCCGATACCTTCAATAGTAATATTCATTTCCGAATAATTGTTTTTACCTTTGACTTCAAGATACCCACTGCTGTTAAGCTGTCCACTCAGATCAGCAGCTGTAACTTTTCCGATAATTCGGATCGCAAGTGGAGTTGTATCATAACCTTTTTGTCTCAGTGTCAGAATACCACCCAGACCAACCCCTGTTTGTACAGCGCCGGAGCTGTTGATTTTCACACCAAGGGTTACGGTTTGCGCATTCTGAGATGTTATATACAGCACTTGAGCACCATTCTTGAGGGTTCCATTCTCATTATAAGCCCCTGATCCTGTACCATATTGCGAACTAGTCGAAAAAGCAAATCCTGAGCGGTCATATGACGTTACGGATAGTGGATTTGAAACCGCACTTACCGTCCCACCCCCTGACAAGGTAGCTTCAACTTTCATCACATAATTACCGGCTGCAAGCCCAACAGCATCTGCTCTCCAGTAGGAAGAATATTTGCGGATTAACTCATTATTAATTTGTTGATACCCAGAATCCGCTGCACTTGCCAATTTAACATAAACGTTATACCCTGTCGCATTGCTTACAGGTGACCATTCCACATATGCCGTTTCATTCCAGCCTCCACTGCCTGTTACCGCAAGACCAGCAGCATGCACCACCGTATTTGTCCATCCACCTACTATTAAAGAAAGAGCAAGAGAAAACAACACAACAATACTGGTTACCTTTGCAACTCTTTTTTTCATTTTATTTCCTCCCGATTTAAATTTGTTGCAGATATCATTGTAACCGCTTGCAAAAAATGAAGTTTCTCTTTTCACCTCCTAAATATTTAGAAAGAGATCCTGCATCTAGCCCCTGTATCCCTTCGAAAATAATACAAATTCTGGAACCAGAACACGTTCAACATATCAAAACTAAAAAAGGTTCCGAAACAATCATTTACTCATATCTCCCATATCTAACCGTGTTCTGAGCTAATGATTATAGGACAGCGAATGGATTGTGATCATACAACACGAATAGCCATACAGTAGCCAGCACATAATAAAATTCACAACCATTAGGTAAACAAGGAGGAATTTCAATTGAGCGCAAATAAACCAGACAAGAATCTGATCAACACTGTAAAAGATTTGGAAGCCACGCCCGTAAACAGCCTGGAAGCCCAACAGCAGCAACAAGCCCGTAATGATCGCCGCAAGCAATCTCAGCATGACAGCGACGGCAAATTCACGGAAAATGAAACCGGGAACTTTCATTAAAGTCGGGAATACTGTTGGAATCTTCTTTTTAAGCTGCAATAACGTAAAAAGACACCCTTCAAGGTGTCTTTTCTTTTACTACCTATGGAGCCGCATCATAATGTATTTCCTTTAATCAATACGTATCAACTGCTCATCCTGTAATCCAAGCAATGATTTTTTCACGGTCTCACGCGCCGTTCCTGTCATATCCGCCAGGTGTTGATGCGTTAATTTCAAATCGATTAGAACACCTTCATCAGAGGGCACTCCGTGCTGTTCTGTTAGACGCAACAACACGCGAGCAATACGCGTACGCACGTCGATAACGGTTAAGTTTGTTATTAATTTATTGGCATCACGCAGACGATCTAATGCTGTTTCCAAAATGCCGATTAGTATTTCCGGATTACTTTTTAGTAAAGTAATGAATCGCGTTTTTTCAAAATACATAAGGTAGACTTCTCAATGGTCCTTGCAGAAGCAGAGCGCGCTCTTTCATTTTGCAACAAAGCCATCTCTCCAAAGAAATCACCTACTCTAAAAATAGAGAGTACTACATCCCTAGAGTGGTTATCTTGATAGATTTGAACAACTCCAGATAGAACCAGATAGAGCTCCTCTCCCTCTTCACCCTCAAAAAAGATGGACTCTCCTTTTATATAAGTACGCTCGCCACATACCTTAGTAATTTCAGCTAAATATTCATCATCAAGATGTTCAAAGAACGGAAAATTCTGTAACAGTTGTGGGTTCATCTTCTAGAGGTTCCTCCAGTATAAGTAATAATTTTTTTATGATTGAATCGCGAACCTATCCTATATTGCAATACTTTTAATTCAAGATAAATAGCGACAGCTTCATTAAATTATTATGTGACACAAATTTTCCAAATGCACCATCGTAAAATGGAAGGTTTTGGTTGCTGAGAACAAGAATAAAGTTAAGATTCTAAAATTCAAGAAGTGAGTTGATGAACATGAGTGATAAGATGGTGGCTGTTTTAAGAAGACAGTTTGATCCAACCGTAGAAATGTTGAAGAATCTTATCGAAGTATGTCCTGATCATTTTTGGAAGAATGCCAAGCATAAATACTGGAAGCATATATTCCACGCTACAACCAGCATGAAATTTTGGTTTAGGCAGCAGAAGGATGAAGAATTCAAAATACCTGACTTCGGTAAAGATATAACAGAAGACTTAGATAAGGAGTGCTCTGACTACCCTACTAAGGAGGAAATGACGACGTACCTAGAGGAGATATTGAGTGTGGCTCGTAATTTTTTTGATGAACTTACTGACTGCAGATTATTGGAACCATGTGTACTATACGAAGAAATAACTAAAACTGATGTTATCCTCATGCAGATAAGGCATGTTCAACATCATATAGGTTATTGCAACAGCATATTGAATTCGAATCACCTAGAAACAGCAAAGTGGCTATGATAAAATGAGTGACCGAAATCAGCTTCTTTACCACGAGGAGTGTTATTTAATATGGTTTATGAATTTGATAGTGAGATAAAGCTGCTGGAAGGTAAAATGAAATGGAAAGTAGTCTATTTCCCCTATTCAGTAAGGGAGATATTCAATACTAATGGTAAAGTACCTATTCAAATCTCTGTTGACGGGTACGAATTTGACCATACTTTATTGCCGTCAAAGAATGGGCATTATTTTGTTTATAACGAATTTATTCGATGAGCATTACAAAAAGAGCTCGGTGATACATTACATATAATACTTAAGAAATGCGAGGAAAATCGTAAACTGATTGTGCCAGATTACATTACTACAAACCTTGAAGAGTACCACATGCTGAATACATTTCTAAACCAGCCTGATTACATTAAACGAGAGCAGATTAATTATATTGAGCTTGCTAAAAAGGAAGATACAAAAAATAGACGAATACTAGCTCTAATTGATAAACTTAAGGATTAATAAAGGGACGACAATAAAGTTGAGGTAAAATGAAGACATCAGAGTTAAGCAACGAATATTGATATTTCGCTAAACCCCAACAATCATTTTTAAATGAGCACCAAACTTTAAAAAATCACAAAAAAGCGATGAGAAACAACCCTCATCGCTTTCACATTACTAAAACCAGACTTGTTACAGCAAACCTCTGCCTAGTAATAGGTGATCGTTTAAGAGTCAGCAACCATCTGCCCCCCTTACGTGGTGCTAGCACGTCGATCAGCAAGCGCCATCGCGGCGGCATAGCCGGAGCTCCAGGCCCATTGCAGGTTATAGCCGCCGCAATCTCCATCGACATCCATCACCTCACCTGCCAAATACAGTCCAGGGACTAACTTAGATTCCAACGTTCCTTCGGTTAGCTCCGTCGTATCGATGCCACCAGCTGTTGTTTGTGCATTAGTAAAGCTATTGGTATCGGTCACTTTAAATTCCCAACGCTTCAAGATTTTATAAAATATTTTTTTTGTTTTCCACGAAAGATCCTGACAAAGCAGGTGCAACTGTTGATCAATTCCAGCCTCCTTCAGCAGAACTGGAATCAGTTTCTTGCTGACGATACCTATAAGGGAATCGGCAACCGTCCGGTGTCCGAAGATCCCCCAGTGGATCTCCAGAAAATCAATTAACTCTTCCTCCGTGCGCTCCGGCATTAAATCAACCGACAATGTCACCGATTCTCCTATTCCGAGATTATACGCAGCCTTTCTGCTGAGCTGAAGTATGGGCGGGCCCGAGATACCATAGTCCGTAAAAAGAATCTCACCAGACTCAGTGCGGATGACTTCATTGTTTACGATAACATGGGCCTCTCCCTCAAATTTGATGCCCGATAGTTCCTTCAAATACGGATAATCCAGCTTCAATTGTACAATGCCTGGCACCGGGTTGATCAAGGTGTGCCCCAGACGTTGGACAAGCGTATAACCGGAGCCGTCCGTTCCCGTTTTGGGAGCGGTAAGGCCGCCTGCACATAGAAAAAGATAGTCGCTGGTATACACAACCTGTTCCTCTGTCTCCGTCTGGCAGGTTATCGCGAACCGCGGATGTCCCGCCGAAACGGTAACATCCAACACTTTATGTTTATAATATACGGGAACATTCCGATCCTCCAGCGCCAGCTTAAATACACCCGGCACCGAAGCCGCCTGCAGCGACATCGGATACATCCGGCCATTCTCCAAGCTTACAAAAGGAAGCCCGAGCGAGGAGAAAAATTCGATCGTTTGGCGGACACCGAATTGCCGCAATACATGTATTGGGAATCCTTCCTGATTACTGTGATACTTGCGTGATAAAGCGGCCGCTTCATCCGTACCGGTGGCGGTGGATTGGTTCGTAATGTTGCAACGCCCGTTACCCGTCGTTATTATTTTCTTCCCCAGCCGGTCATTGCTTTCAATAATTGCTGTATCAATACCTTGATCCCTCGCTGTAACTGCAGCCATTAGACCTGCAGCACCCCCACCGATAATGAACAGCTCGTGGTGCTTAGAAGTCTGATCCTTATACATGTTAATTGATGCATCCCTTTTCCTAATAAATTTATTGAATTGACTTAGCTAGCGCCATGGCGGCCACATATCCGGAACTCCAGGCCCATTGTAGGTTATAGCCGCCGAAGTCTCCGTCCACATCCATCACTTCGCCAGCCAAATAAAGCCCAGGTACTAGCTTGGATTCCAGCGTTCCTTCGATTATTTCCGACGTATCGATGCCGCCAGCTGTCACTTGTGCATTCGTAAAGCCATTGGTATCCGTCACTTTAAATTCCCAGCGCTTCAAGATTCGATAAAATTTCTCCTTAGTTTTCAACGACAGAGCCTGGCAAAGCAGCTGTGGCTGCTGATCTAAGCCGGTCTCCTTGAGTAGGACCGTAACAAGCTTCTTGTTAAAGATGCCAACGAGAGAATCTGCAACCGTCCGGTGTCCAAAAGTCTCCCAGAGCCTTTCTAAAAACTCAACTAACTCTTCCTCCGTGCGGCCAGGCATCAGATCCACCGATAATTTCACCTGTTCTCCTCTTGCAAGATGATACGCAGCCTTCCTGCTTAGCTGGAGAATTGGCGGACCAGTAATACCATAGTCCGTAAAGGCAATTTCGCCCTGTTCACTGCCGATGACTTTACCGTTTACAATAATATGAGCTTGTCCCTGAGATTTGATAGTGGACAGTGCTCTCATATTAGGATATTGCAGCTTCAGTTGCACAATGGCCGGTAAAGGCTCAATCAGGGTGTGTCCCAGACGTTCAGCAAGTGTATACCCAGGAGGTTCTTTTCCCGCATTTGGACCGGCAAGGCCACCCGCAGATAGAAGTAGATAGTCGCTAGTATAAACAACCTCCTCCTCTGTCTCCGTTTGGCATTTTATCTTGAAGCGCGGATGATTCTTCGAAACAGTAACATCCAACACTTTGTTATTGAGGTACACCGGAACATTCCGATCCTCCAGCGCAAGCTGGAAAATATCCAGCACCGCTGCTGCCTGCAGCGACATCGGATACATCAAGCCATCCTTCAATCTTGTAAGCGGAAGCCCGAGAAAGGAGAAAAAATCTATGGTCTGACGGATGCCAAATTGCTGCAATACCGCAAGTGGAAATCCGGCCTGATTACTGTGATACTTGCGCGATAAAGCGATTGCTTCATCTGTACCCGTTGCAGTGGATTCATTTGTAATGTTGCAGCGCCCATCACCTGTCATTAATATTTTCTTTCCAATCCGGTCGTTACTCTCCAGAATGGCAGTATCGATACCCATATCACACGCAGTAACAGCGGCCATTAATCCAGCAGCACCTGCGCCGATAATAAACAGCTTGTGGTGCATAGAAGTCTGATTCTCATACATGGTTGATCAATGCATCCTTTATTCCAATTTTTCTAAAAGCACAGAAGCACTTTATTAAATTATAGCATAAGTGTACTGGTTTTCATTTATCTCCTTATGTACTCATCACATCTTAGGTTAGCCTTTTATCCCTTGACTGCAATTTAGTCCATAAACAAGAAAAAAACCGCTTTATCAGCGGGTTTCAAATAGAGCCTAGGAGTCGAACCCCCTGTCCGAAGATAACGGCACATAAGCTTCTACGAGTGTAGTTACTGTTTTGATGTCCCCTAGAAGCATTCTATCCAATATTTGATAAGTCATTCTGATTAAGGAGACTGATCATAGGAATAACTCCTTAGTATAGTGATCCAATTATATAAGTTAATCCTGAATATATCGGTTTTTCACAGTGCTTCTTCAATACGCAGAAAGCACCTTTGGCGCTACAGATGATGGCTGGATCCAAGCAACAATTATGATCACCAACCACAACGTTGAATAAAGAACGATAACCTTATGTATGCTACCAGAAGGTTTACTAAAGTTTTTAGAAGTTGCTAATTCCCTGCGGAATCAAGATACGCTTCAGCTTCTTCTATCGATTCGTACAAGTTTGCAATATCTTTAAACATACGATTCATTTGCGTTTTGTAGAACGCGGTAGGCGCAACATACACCCATTTATGTTTTGTAGAGATTCCAGCTTTCACAGCATCTTCACCAGTTGGAGCAAGAATTGCCATCACCTCTTGCTTAAATACCAGGCCACCAGTAATTACAGTCATACCTGTAAACCCTCGCTTAGTTTTCTTCAGTACTTTCGGAAATTGTTCTGCGTACGCAAAGGCATCCTCAACTTCCATACCGTCCGATGTTACAATAATTCTGTTTTTATTTTTAACATAATCAATAGTAAAACTCATAATAGTAATTCCTCCGAATGTTTTTGCTTTTGAGTGCTTAATGCCATAATCTAATCTTATATCAGTTCGAGCTCTTATAGATGTAGTTTCGGAAAATGTGCCACTAATTATTAACTTCAAAGTGAATGATCTAATTTTAGACGTAGACAACATGTCTACAAAAATGAATATATTAGTTCCCCATAATTCATTGTCTGCATTCGGTCTACAATTCAATCACTAAACAGCAAAAAACCGCTATCTCAGCGGTTTTTTGCTTATGGAGCCGAGGGAAGTCGAACCCCTGTCCGAAGATAACGGCACATAAGCTTCTACGAATGTAGTTACTGTTTTGATGTCACAAAATTCATGACTCCCACCAGAAAATTGTTTACGGTGTAGTTGTAATTCTAACTCAAAACTGTGCTATAGCGAAAAATCGGTAACACCCTTTTTATAGGAAAATTTAAGACTATATGTTTCTTCTTTTCCATAGGGCATTGTAGCAATTTTTATACGAGTATAATCAAGCCTGCTATCTCTTAACACTCTCTTTATCAAGGCTATACTCCGTTCTTCTTCCGTAATGATACAAAATATATTAAGAGCATATTTTTTCGGGTCGGAAATGCATTTACCCATATCAAAGCCATCAACACAACCTAAGTTAGTATCTACTAGAGATATGTCCAGGTATTCCATGACTTTATCTCTTAACCAGTTATCACGTTGGCTTCCTTTTTCACTTTTTAGAGGATACTGTACTACTAACCAAAATTTCTCACTCATTCATAATCACCAGCCAATGAAGAGATTTATTATAATAATTATAACAAAGAAACTTTGCAAAAGGGTACCGTTAACCATAGTATGGGAACCATCCTCATGCGGATGGTATTCGTGGTGGTAGAGAAATCTTTTGCAGTTTAAAAATATGCATACCAAACATTCCGAGACCACATAGTAGACATGATAAACCACAAGTACACATTTGAGGAATTGGCTGAAATCATTAAAAGGCATTGCCTAACTTTAATTATGAGGATACAAAAAAGCGACCCCTAAAGGTCGCTTTTTCTAAAACTCCATATGGAGCCGAGGGGAGTCGAACCCCTGTCCGAAGATAACGGCACATAAGCTTCTACGAGTGTAGTCACAGTTTTGATGTCACCCGAGTATCGCCCCGTAACCGGCTATACGTTGGGTCAGCCTGATTGTCTTCTTCAGCTCACCGCAGGCGGAGATGAGACAGCGTATCCCACTATTTGTTAGCCCCTATCCCTGTCACATGGGCGATGCAGAGTAGAAGCACGCACACAGTTTCTTAGGCTGCGAAAGCGTAGTTGTTTTGTTGTTTGCCGTTTAATAGGCTTTAGCGTTGATGAAGCGGACGCGTCCCCACTACTCGCTACTCATGCTCGAACTACCCCCGTCGAATCCAAGAACGGCCCCTCATTAAAAAGGGCGCTTCGGATCAAGCGGATCTTCCAAGCAAGAGAGATCCAATCTACAGCTTCTTATTCAAGAAAACTGTAACGAAGCAATAACTAACTTACTTACTCAGTATAGCACATTTATCAACACTTTAACACGTGGGTTAAAGGAATTGAAGGTTGAAACTGGAACTCATTTGAATCGTCTAGTTCTCCCAGATTATCTGGCGATCTTTTGCTTATCACGCAGTACACGCTGGATATCACGTTGAGCATCTCGCTTGGCAGCCGAGTCACGTTTGTCATACTCTTTTTTACCTTTACCAAGACCAATCAGCAGCTTCGCATAGCCATTCCGCACATAAATCTTAAGTGGCACAATCGTAAACCCATCTCGCTTGGACAAGCCCAGCAGTTTATGAATTTGCTCCTTATGCATTAACAATTTACGTGTGCGTGTGGGATCGGTAGGATTGGCACGGTTACCTTGTTCAAAAGGGCTGATATGCATGTTGTGAATCTGAATCTCGCCATTACGGATCGTAGCAAAAGCATCTCCAATATTAGCGCGGCCATTACGCAGCGACTTGATCTCTGTACCCGTCAGCACCAAGCCAGCTTCATAAGTATCCTCGATAAAATAATCATGGGAAGCTTTCTTGTTCTGGGCAAGTACTTTCCCGTCTGCTTTTTTACCCATGAGAATCACTCCTTGAATCATATTCATAAGTTAAAGTAACCATGTCTGTCTAATCTTAAACGACACAGCCATCGAACGTCTGATCTATATTGTAACAAATGGAATCAAGTGAGCGCAAGGAACCTTCAACCAAATATACTTCACCTAATTTGTCATAGAGTTGTCAGTAATATTACCCAATATCTAGCATTTGTTACAAAAAATCATTAAGCTGCATCTATTCGACGCCTATTCAAATAGTGCTGCTTTTACCTATACTGTGCAATCCTATACTGTACCTATCCTATCCTCTACCTATTCACTTGCTATCACCTACGTTTTTCTATATAAATGTATTTCGTGCAACTATTTAAGCCTTATCACCGCCAAAAAACTAATTAGTTGCACTTTCTGCAGCTAAAAAAGCGAAATCAGACCAATTAAAGGTAACTGATCAGATTTAAATGTACAAAATACAACTAACTGCCACTTTTACTACATAACCCAAATTTAACTGCACATAATGCAATTAACCAAGTTGATTATTAGTTAAAAAGCACCGCCACAGGAGGGACGGTGCTTAGTATCGTTATAGAGTTATGCAGCGCATAACCGTCATTTATTTCTTTTTACGCTTACGTGGTGCTCCTTCTGGAGCGCCGCCATTATTGTCACTTCGTTTAGAAGTGACTTGCTCAGATGTCTCTACGTTGCCTGGTGTCACGGACTGGCCGATGAACACCCCGCCCTTGGTTTTCTTTTTGCGGCGGCCTTTGCCTGTAGGAGCGCCGTTACGGCCTTCTCCACCGCCAAAGTTACCCCCGCGATCCTCGCGGCTGCGGAACTTCGTGCTGCCGTCCACGCCCCGCGCTTCGCCGCCGGAGGAGTCGGACGCAGGAGCGCCGTATCCGCCTTTGCCGGAGCCAAAGCCGAAGCTGATGCCGCGTCCACCACCGGCACCGCCGGTGTCTCCGCCGCGGCCTCGCCCGCCGCTGCGCTCACGCGGCGCGCCTGCGTTGCCGCCGGCTTCGCCTCCGCGCTCTGCGCCCGGCGCAGCAACCACCCGGCTCGCATCCTCGCCGGCCTCGCGCCCGCGCTTCCGCTTACCGCGTCCGCCCGCTGCGCCAACACCGGCCGCTTCGCGCGGCCCATCACCGGCGCGCACACCTGCGCCCGGCTTGCCCTTGCCCGCGCCTGCAGCAGCGCCGCCGGGCTTGCCTTTACCGCCGCGTCCCTTGCCCGCGGCGCCTTTGCCCCCGGCCGGCTTAATGAAGCCGCCGCCCGAGCGGCCGCCCTTGCCTCCGCGGCCGCCCGCAAAGCCGCCGCCGCGGTGCTCACCAGGCGCGCGTGGCTTCATGTCGACCAACTCGAAATCGATCGTGTGGTCATCCATATTTACTTTCGCGACTCGGATCTTCACCTCGTCACCAATGCGGAACACACGCGATGTGCGCTCGCCAATGAGCGCCATATGACCTTCGTCGAAGTGATAATAATCGTCGCTCATTGCACTGAGACGAATAAGACCTTCGACGGTATTATCCAGCTCGATGAACATTCCGAAGCTGGTCACACTGCTGACCATAGCCTCGAATTCCTCGCCTACTTTATCCTGCATGTATTCTGCTTTCTTCAGTTGCTCCGTATCGCGTTCAGCTTCTACCGCCACACGCTCGCGTTCCGAAGACTGCTGAGCAATGTCAGGCATCCGGCTAGACAAATAATCATGCCGCTTCTGGGTCAGTGCCCCTCCATTCTCAATCACTTCACGCATTACGCGGTGAATGACCAGATCGGGGTACCGGCGAATTGGAGAAGTAAAGTGAGAATAATATTCCGCAGCCAGTCCGAAATGGCCCGTGCTCTCTGCATCATACTTTGCCTGCTTCATGGAACGCAGCATCATCGTACTGATGACCGTTTGTTCCTTTGTGCCTTGGATTTGCTCCAACAGATCCTGCAAAGCACGTGGATGAACCGAATTGCCACGGCCCTTCACGTGATATCCGAAGTTGGCCGCAAAAGCCATGAAATTCTGCAGCTTCTCTGGGTCTGGATCTTCGTGAATCCGGTAAAGGAACGGAACCTTCAACCAGTGGAAATGCTCAGCAACTGTTTCATTTGCCGCCAGCATAAACTCCTCGATAATCTGTTCCGCTACAGAACGTTCACGCTTCACGATATCTACAGCCTTGCCGTTCTCATCCACGATGATTTTGCTCTCTTCAAAATCAAAATCAACCGCACCCCGGCGCATCCGCGCATCGCGCAGCTTCATCGCCAATTCTTTCATGAGGCGGAAATCGTCAATCAGTGGACTATAACGTTCCAGCAGCTCTGGATCTTCGTCTTCGAGAATTTTACGAACATTGGAGTAAGTCATTCTCTCTTTGGTGCGAATCACGCTCGTAAAGACATCGTGCTTCACAACCTTCATTTGCTCGTTAAATTCCATTTCACAGGACATTGTTAACCGGTCTACCTGTGGATTCAAGCTGCAAATCCCGTTCGATAGACGGTGCGGCAGCATCGGAATAACCCGGTCTACTAAATACACACTACAACCGCGATCATAGGCTTCTTTATCCAGCTCAGAGCCTTCACGCACATAATAACCTACGTCTGCTATATGGACGCCCAACTTGTAATGTCCATTCTCCAAGCGCTGTACGTTTACCGCATCATCCAAATCCTTAGCATCTTCGCCATCAATCGTAACAATGTTCAGTCCGCGCAGGTCGCGTCTTCCTTGCTCCGCAATCTCCTCTTCTGTAATTGAATCAGGAGCGCTATCGGCTTCATCCAGTACTTCAGCTGGAAATGCCTCAGGTAATTGATGTTTGCGGATAATGGAAAGAATATCAACACCCGGATCATCCTTATGTCCGAGAATCTCAATAATTTCACCTTCTGCCGCTGCTCGGCCTTCCGGATAACTCACAATACGCACAACGACCTTTTGACCATCAACAGCACCTTTAAAGGATTGTTTCGGAATAAAAATATCACGATTAATCCGCTTATCATCAGGCAGCACAAAACCATAGGTCTCCAGGTTCTGAAATACACCTACCGTCTGCAACACGCCACGTTTTACAATACGTACTACTTCGCCTTCCATACGTCCGCCGGACGGACTTTTAGAGGTAATACGAATCAGAACGATATCGCCATTCATAGCTCCCTTAAGATCATTTGCATGGATATATACGTCAGGATGATCACGATCATCCGGGATTAGAAAAGCAAAACCCTTCGCATGTGCTTGTAAACGTCCACGCAGCAAATCCATCCGTTCTGGCACGCCATAACGTGCAGTACGGGTTAATACAATTCTTCCATCCTGCTCTAATTCAATCAGCAGTTCCTCGAACTTTTTAAACCCCTCGCTATCCTCTAGAGCAAAATGACTCACCAGCTCTTCATAAGTCATTGGTTTATATGCAGTTTCCCGCATGAAATCGAGTAATATTTCTTGTGTTATCATGTTCGTCACCCCAGCCCTCCGCGGCTTCAAGCCGCTGGCAAATATGTATATCTTGTCCTGCCATGCAGTAATGCCAAGTAAATTTTACCTTTACTACTTCATACCCTAGTATACACGAAATCAATCCTGCGCATCCCTGTTACTGTCATCCAAAGGTTAACACAGTACAAAATTTCCTTTAAATGCTGAAATACATCCATGCCGACTGCAGGTTTACTTCCTATCGATCCAGCCTTTTTCTTTGCGAATATGAAAAGAAAAGCACCCTTAGGTGCTTTTTAACTCCTTTTAATATAACAAAAAAGCCTCCGCTCTATTCCATTTAGAACAGAGCGAGGGCTTACGGTAGATCTTTTAGTCGATTAGAACTGCAGCTAGAATCGCCATGATAAAGAAACCAGCAGCAAGTCCAACAGTTACACGTTGTAGTACGAGCTCCATACCACGAGCTTTTGTTTTACCAAAGAGATGCTCAGCACCGCCAGAGATGGCACCGGAAAGACCCGCGCTTTTCCCCTTTTGCAGAAGAACGACCGCAATAAGACCGACGGAAAAAATCAGGAGCACAACTTTCAAAAAGATATCCATTCACTTCCACCTCCTACGCCTAAGCATCACTATCTATGGTAATTTAGGTTATCACGATACATAAACAGTATTCTTATTTTATCATAGCGCTGTCGGTAATACAACAGCTTAGACTGTTAAGTCGTAGCTTTTCTTGCAAGATAAGGATAAACCTATTGAAGTCTATCTTCTTCAAATCATAAAAAAGACCCGCCATAACGGCGGGTCTTAGAAGTCTGCTATAAAAGCAGATTATCTTTTGAGGTTGTAGAAGGATTTCAGGCCGTTGTATTGAGCCAATTCACCCAACTCATCTTCGATGCGAAGCAATTGGTTGTATTTAGCAACACGGTCTGTACGGGAAGGAGCACCTGTTTTGATTTGACCAGCATTAGTCGCAACAGCGATGTCAGCGATTGTGCTATCTTCGGATTCACCGGAACGGTGGGAGATAACTGCTGTGTAACCAGCACGTTTAGCCATTTCGATAGCATCAAAAGTTTCAGTCAATGTACCAATTTGGTTAACCTTAACCAAGATGGAGTTACCGATACCTTTTTCGATACCTGTTGCAAGACGCTCAGTGTTAGTTACGAACAAGTCGTCACCAACCAATTGGACTTTGTCGCCCAATTTTTCAGTAAGCAATTTCCAGCCATCCCAGTCGTCCTCGGACATACCGTCTTCGATTGTGATGATAGGATATTTTTCAACCCATGAAGCAAGAAGGTCAACATACTCAGCGGAAGTGTAAGATTTACCTTCGCCAGCAAGGGTATATTTACCGTCTTTGTAGAACTCAGTGGAAGCAACGTCCATACCCAAGAATACGTCAACACCTGGTTTGTAACCAGCTTTTTCAATAGCTTCGATGATTGTAGTGATTGCTTCTTCATTCGAACCAAGGTTCGGTGCGAAACCACCTTCGTCACCAACAGCTGTGTTCAGGCCTTTGGATTGAAGTACGGATTTCAAGTTGTGGAAGATTTCAGCACCTGTGCGAAGAGCTTCTTTGAAGCTTGGAGCTCCTACAGGAAGAACCATGAACTCTTGAACGTCGATGTTGTTATCCGCATGCTCACCACCATTGATGATGTTCATCATTGGTACTGGAAGAGTTTTAGCGTTGAATCCGCCCAGGTATACGTACAAAGGAATATCCAAAGCTGCTGCAGCTGCACGAGCTACTGCCATGGATACAGCTAGGATTGCGTTAGCGCCCAATTTACCTTTGTTAGGAGTTCCGTCCAAAGTAATCATCAATTTGTCGATGCCCACTTGGTCAAGAGCGTCCATACCGATAACTTCTGGAGCGATGATTTCATTTACGTTCTCAACAGCTTTCAGAACGCCTTTACCCATGTAACGGGATTTGTCGCCATCACGAAGTTCTACAGCTTCGTGAGCACCAGTGGAAGCGCCGGAAGGAACGATAGCGCGGCCTTTAGCACCGGATTCCAGATAAACGTCAACCTCTACTGTAGGGTTACCACGGGAGTCAAGGACTTCGCGAGCATATACATCAGAAATAATAGTCATGTAAGTTAATCTCCTTTTAACATTGTTTTGGTCTTACTTGTATAGCTTAAAATCAAAGGCGTTATACCTTACCTTACTTACGGCTAGCAATCATGGATTGTCCGGTCATTTCCGCAGGTTGAGGAAGTCCCATCAAATCTAGGATTGTTGGTGCTACGTCTGCAAGAATACCGGATTCACGCAATACAACATTCTCAGTAGTCACGATGAACGGAACAGGATTGGTTGTATGAGCTGTGAACGGGCGACCGTTCTCGTCAAATACCATATCTGCATTACCATGGTCAGCGATAATAATTGCAACGCCACCTTTGGCAACAACCGCATCCACTACTTTACCCACACACTCATCCGTCACTTCTACAGCCTTGATTGTTGGTTCCAGCATGCCGGAGTGTCCAACCATATCAGGATTGGCAAAGTTAAGAATGATAGCATCCTGTCTTTCCGCTTCGATTTCCGCTACGCAGGCTGCAGCCACTTCGTATGCACTCATCTCAGGTTGAAGATCATAGGTTGCCACTTTAGGAGAGTTGATTAAGATCCGGGTTTCACCAGGAAGCTCCTCGTCACGTCCACCGCTGAAGAAGAAGGTTACATGCGGATATTTTTCAGTTTCCGCGATGCGCAGTTGCTTCTTGTTTTGTTGAACAAGCACTTCACCCAATGTGTTATCCAGGTTCTTCGGTGAGTAGGCTACATAACCTTGTACCGTTTCGCTGAAAGTAGTTAGGCATACGAAGTGCAGGTTTTGCGGGAACAAAGGACCACGGTCGAAACCGCGGAAATCTTGATTCGTGAACACTTGTGACAATTGAATAGCACGGTCAGGACGGAAGTTGAGGAACACGACGGAATCGCCGCTCTCTACTGCCGTTACAGGTTTGCCTTCACTGTCTACAATTACACTAGGTTCAACGAATTCATCAAATACCGAGTTTTCATAAGATGAAGTGATGGCTTGCACAGCATCCGTGTATTTAGGACCTTCACCATAAACCATAGCACGGTAGGCTTTCTCTACACGTTCCCAACGTTTATCACGATCCATTGCGTAATAACGTCCGGACACCGTTGCAATTGTACCCACGCCAATCTCTTCGATTTTAGCTACTAGATCTTGGACAAACTTCTTCCCACTATCAGGAGCTACGTCACGGCCGTCCATAAAAGCATGGATATACACTTCATGCATATCTTCTTTTTTAGCCAGGTCAAGCATAGCAAACAGGTGGTTAATATGGCTATGTACCCCTCCGTCGGATACAAGCGCATATAGGTGAAGCTTTTTGCCAGTGTTCTTAGCATTTCTCACTGCACTAACCAGGGTTTCGTTATCGAAGAACTCGCCCTCGCGGATCGATTTATCGATACGAGTCAAATCCTGATAAACGATCCGGCCTGCACCAATATTCAAATGCCCTACTTCGGAGTTGCCCATTTGCCCTTCCGGAAGGCCTACAGCTTCACCGCAAGCAGTGAGTGTAGTGTTAGGATATTGTTTCAGGTAACGGGCATAGTTAGGTTTGTTGGCTTGAGCAACGGCATTACCTTCTGTCGTTCCACGCAAACCAAAACCATCCATGATGATCAAAGCTACGGGTTTTGGAGCTGACATCTTACTTCGCCCCCTCAACCAATTGAACGAAGGAATCCGGTTGTAAGCTGGCACCGCCAACAAGCGCACCATCGATGTCGCTTTGGCCCATGTACTCAGTTACATTCTCAGGCTTCACGCTGCCGCCGTATTGAATACGAACAGCTTCAGCTGTTGCTGCATCATACAGATCTTTTACAAGACCGCGGATGTAAGCAATAACTTCGTTAGCATCTTGGGAAGTGGAAGATTTACCTGTGCCAATAGCCCAGATAGGTTCGTATGCAATAACAACTTTTGCTGCTTGCTCGGCACTAAGACCTTGGAATGCAGCTTCAGTTTGTACTTTACATACTGCTTTAGTTTGATCAGCTTCACGCTCTTCGAGCTTTTCGCCAACACATACGATAGGAGTAATTCCGTGACGGAATGCAGCATGCATTTTCTTATTCACGATTTCATCCGTTTCGCCAAAATAAGCACGACGCTCAGAGTGGCCAATGATAACATAGTCCACACCAAGATCACTTAGCATTACACCACTGATCTCGCCTGTGTAAGCACCGTTATCTTCAAAGTGTAGGTTTTGTGCACCAATCTTGATGTTAGTACCTTTTGCAGCTGCTACAAGTGCAGGCAGGTTAGTAAATGGAGCGCAGATTACAGTCTCAACGCCTTCTACTTCTGCTTTGCCTTTAATTTCAGCAATAAAGCTTTCTGCTTCAGGAACTGTTTTGAACATTTTCCAGTTACCTGCAATAATAGGTGTTCTCATGACTTATGTTGCCTCCTTCTTAGGTCTTACTTATCGTTCAGTGCTTCTACGCCAGGAAGCGCCTTGCCTTCCATGAACTCAAGGGATGCACCGCCACCAGTGGAGATATGATCCATTTGATCAGCCAGGTGGAATTTCTCTGCTGCTGCTGCGGAATCTCCGCCACCAATAACAGTGTAACCTTCAGTAGTTGCACAAGCTTTTGCTACTGCAAGTGTACCTTCAGCGAATTTATCGATTTCGAATACGCCCATAGGTCCATTCCAGACAACCAGCTTGGAGTTCTTGATAATATCGGCATAAAGTTCACGAGTCTTAGGTCCGATATCAAGTCCTTCCCAACCTTCTGGGATTTCATTGTAATCAACGATCTTAGTGTTAGCGTCAGCACCAAATTTATCAGCAACAACAACATCAACAGGAAGCATGAAGTTTTTACCAAGTGCTTTTGCTTTTTCGATGAATCCAAGAGCAACGTCAAGTTTGTCGTTGTCTACTAGTGATTTACCGATTTCAAAGCCTTGTGCTTTAGTGAATGTATAAGACAATCCACCGCCGATCAGGACGTTATCAGCCAAAGACAACAAGTTATCAATAACATCAATCTTGTCTTTAACTTTCGAACCACCGATGATCGCAGTGAAAGGACGTTCTGGGTTAGAAAGAGCTTTACCAAGAACGGACAATTCTTTCTCCATCAAAAGACCGGATACAGCCGGCAGGAAATGAGCGATACCTTCTGTCGATGCATGTGCACGGTGAGCCGCGCCAAACGCATCATTAACAAACAAATCAGCCAGTTCAGCGAATTGTTTAGCCAGTTCAGGATCGTTTTTCTCTTCACCTGGGTAGAAGCGAACATTCTCAAGTACAAGTACGTCGCCTTCGCCTAGCTCAGCGATTTTTGCTTTTACAGCTTCGCCAATTGCTTCGTCAGCTTTAGCTACTGGTTTGCCAAGAAGCTCGGACAGACGTTCAGCAGCAGTAGTCAAACGCATGGAATCTACGAATTCGCCTTTAGGACGACCCATATGACTCGCAAGAATGATCTTTGCACCGTTCTCGATCAAATATTTAATGGTTGGAAGTGTTTCGCGAATACGAGTATCATCAGTAATTTTACCGTCTTCTACAGGTACGTTGAAATCCACGCGTACAAATACGCGCTTACCCTTTACTTCTACATCACGGACGCTTTTTTTGTTCATGATTAATTCCTCCACACCCAAAATTGTTTCTAGCAGGAAACAAGAAATACATTTAGAAAGAGCGGAAACAAGGAATTTCTGTTTCCGCTCTATAGATGTTGCTTATATCAAGTCAATTACTTAGCGATTTTAGCGAATTTCTCCAAAGTACGAACCAATTGTGCAGTGTAGGACATTTCATTGTCATACCAAGCAACAGTTTTAACCAGTTGTTTGTCGCCAACAGTCAATACTTTAGTTTGTGTAGCATCGAACAGGGATCCGAAAGTCATACCTTTGATGTCAGAAGATACGATTTCATCTTCAGTGTAACCATAAGTGTCTGGATCGGAAGCTGCTTTCATTGCTGCGTTGATTTCTTCAACAGTAACGCTCTTATCAAGAACAGTTACAAGCTCAGTCAGGGAACCAGTTGCAACTGGAACACGTTGAGCTGCACCATCCAATTTACCTTTAAGTTCTGGAATAACCAGACCGATTGCTTTAGCAGCACCAGTAGTGTTAGGAATGATGTTCTCAGCTGCTGCACGAGCGCGTCTGAAGTCACCTTTAGCATGTGGAGCATCCAAAGTGTTTTGGTCGCCAGTGTAAGCATGAATTGTAGTCATCAAGCCTTCAACGATACCGAACTTGTCGTTCAGTACTTTTGCCATTGGAGCTAGGCAGTTAGTTGTGCAAGATGCGCCGGAAATAACAGTCTCAGTACCATCAAGAATGTCATCGTTAACGTTGTAAACGACAGTTTTCATGTCGCCAGTAGCTGGAGCGGAGATAACTACTTTCTTAGCTCCACCTTTCAAGTGTTTTTCAGCTGCTTCTTTAGTTGTGAAGAAACCTGTGCACTCAAGTACGATATCAACGCCTAGGTCGCCCCATGGCAATTCTTCAGGGTTGCGGTTAGCAAGAACCTTAACTTCTTTACCATTGACTTTGAAGAAGCCATCATGCACTTCAACATCACCTTGGAATTTACCTTGAGTTGTATCATATTTAAGCAAATGAGCAAGCATCTTAGCGTCAGTCAAATCGTTGATTGCTACCACTTCGATACCTTCTACATTTTGAATACGGCGGAAAGCAAGGCGTCCAATACGTCCAAAACCGTTAATTCCAACTTTTACACTCATTGAATAGTTCCTCCTAGAATTCGTTTTATTTATTCAAAACAGACGGTGAGGTCTGTCATGACAACAATGTTAAGTATGATGCAAGAAGTATGTTATTGCCTGCAATCTAAAAACTACGAAGATAGCTGTAGTTGATTGTCAATTTCCTTGCCTATTTCTACTGCGGCAGCCTCGTCCGTGACGAGAATATTCTCCTGCCCGAAACGCAGCATGGCATGAATGGCTTTGGCCTTGGGTTTGCCTCCTGCAATACCGATGACTTTCTCTGTCCGAATAATATCTTCTAGACGTAGACCCATCGTAAGCATGGTATGGACAACCTGACCCTCTTCATTGAAATAATAGCCAAAAGATTCGGCCACTGCCCCTTCACCCTGGATTTCCGAGACTGTAGCCTCGTCCAGTTTGCGGCGGCGGGTCATTTCAATGGCATCCCCAATCCCATGTACAATAATACGCGAACTGCGGATGGTTTGTACAATCTCTCCAATATTAGAGTCAAGTGCCAGCGATTGGTATGCATCCCCACTAAGCAAATCAGGGACATGCAACAACCGGTAGTTGGCTCCAACCCGCTTTGCCATTGTTGAGGCAATCGTGTTGGCTTGAATCTCCATACTCTCTCCTAATCCTCCACGCGCCGGAACAAACCAAGCGTTCTTATAGGAAAGGGACAACGGCGGTGTCAGTTGATCAGCCATATCGGCAAGCGTCGATCCACCTGTGACGGCAACTGTATCATCTGCGCGAAGTATACTCAGCAGCGCTTTCGCACCCGCCCGGCCAAGCTCTCGTTTGGTGAACGGCGATGACTCAC
The DNA here is from genome assembly GCF_037965665.1 of Paenibacillus sp. FSL L8-0333. NCBI lineage: Bacteria > Bacillati > Bacillota > Bacilli > Caryophanales > Paenibacillaceae > Paenibacillus > Paenibacillus sp. FSL L8-0333. The sequence continues at coordinate 186,254 of NZ_CP150186.1, read as the reverse complement.
AATCACCCGGTACTACAATAACTTTATCCAGACCATACGTTGCTCGAATTTTCTCTTCCAGCTCATCCAGACCAAATAGGCTCTTAACAACCGGCTCTAGCAAATCAAGCAGTCTACGTCCAGCAGCGCTAATGCGCATGCCAACACTCTCGATCTCAATAAGCCCTTGCGATTTCAGAAGATCCGTCTCGGCACGCAGTACCCGCTCAGTCATATCTAGCGAAGCGGCTAGCGTTCTGCGCCCAATAATATCGGACAGCATGATCTGATGAAGAATCGTGTACCGTCTCTTAAGGGTTTCCATGAGATCAGGCAGAAGCTGCTTTTGGATATCTAATAAATTACGCATACTTTCACTCCTGCAACTTCGTCTTCCTCTATTCCCTTGTTCATGGTCTCAAAACGTCCCGGGTAAACTTTTTAAGTCCCACCCATATTCTAACCAAATATTGCTCGAAGCGCAAGTCTTCCGAGAGTAGAATTCTCAAGCACTTGTCTTCTTATACATTAATAAGGTCAGAAAAAGATATAGCGCCCGATGCCTGCCCCTAGAGCGCTTGTCCAGTATTAATATTACATTGCAATTGTGTAAAAATTGTATTATAATCATTTTTGTTGCGCCCGTGGTCCAATGGATATGACGTAGGCCTCCGAAGCCTGAGATCCAAGTTCGATTCTTGGCGGGCGCGCCATTAATTTCATTTTTGCACATAATTTAGTAGTGCCTATACTACTACTTAACCAAAGAGCCGCTTGTCGGCTCTTTTTTTTGAATATAAGTTTGACTTTCTTTGACTTTTTGTTTGAATTTGTTTATCATGTGGGTAATACGGCAAGAGTAAAAATGAATACATTTGAAGAACCAATATCAAGGAGGTTTTCCACGTGAGTTATATTCCTATGGTAGTAGAACAGAGCAACCGCGGCGAGCGCGCTTATGACATCTATTCCCGCCTGCTGAAGGACCGCATCATTTTCCTTGGAACGGAGGTTAATGACGTGGTAGCCAATTCTATCATCGCACAAATGCTGTTCTTGGCTGCCGAAGATCCTGACAAGGACATTCACCTTTACGTGAATAGCCCAGGCGGTTCCATTACTGCAGGTATGGCTATTTTTGATACAATGCAGTACATTAAACCAGACGTTTCCACCATCTGTGTGGGTATGGCAGCTTCCATGGGAGCTTTCCTGCTAAACGCTGGCGCCAAAGGCAAACGCTTCGCACTGCCTAACAGCGAGATCATGATCCACCAGCCTCTGGGTGGTGCTCAAGGTCAAGCAACGGACATTGAAATCCGTGCCCGCCGCATCCTCAAATTGCGCGATAAGCTGAACCGTATTCTAGCAGAACGTACGGGTCAACCTCTAGAACGTATTGAGAAGGATACAGATCGCGACTACTTCATGACTGCTGCAGACGCGGCTGAATACGGTATCGTAGATAAAGTAATCGAGAAGACATTGCCTAGCGGTGTGTAAGCTATAAAGTAAAAATATAAAGAGGCTGTGCCCTAACCATAACGGATAGGGCACAGCCTCTTTATATTTTATAGAAGACCTAAATCCAATCAATTCAGCCCTCCATAACCTAGTGCATCCAGCTTCTCGGCAATTACGCGATAACCCCGGCCATTCGGATGCAAATGATCAATGGATAACAACCCTCTCTCATTTCCTGCGAACTCACTGTAAATCGAAGCAAATCCACATACTCGGCTGCTGTACTGTGCTGCGTATTGATTAAACTGTCTGACCCACTCTGTCGCACCAACCACCTGAGGATAGGGATTATATAATCCCACAATTCTAATGATAAAAGGTCTACGCGTCCTCGCCTTCAATTGTATAAGGATATTCATAATTGCAGAGAAATTTTGTTTGCATTCCTGAAGCGATCTGCGCAGTTGTGCGGATAAGTTCCCTTGCTGTCTTGCTGCTGATTTGGCCGCGTGAATCAAATCATTACCACCGATAGACACAGTGATGATATCGGCTTCTCGAACGGCCTCACGCATCATGGAATTTCCGCGCAGCCGCTGCTCCAGCTCTGAAGTAGTCATTCCGTTCACGCCTAAATTCGTAGAGGCTACAGCAGTCCGCAGTCTCCCTTCTGCCATTCTACGGTACACCGGAACAAAACCGTTACCTGGCAGAGCACCAAATCCAGTCGTCAAGGAATCGCCAATTGCAGTATATTGGTAGCCCATAGCTCTCCCCCGTTCATAAACTAGTTACTCCCTTTAGTATATGAACTAGAGACAACTCCGGTAAGGGGGAGATGCCTTGTGCTGACATTAGCGGAGACGAGGTATCTCCATTTATTTCATGCCAGCAAACGGGCTACTGCCATCCGGCAAAAGCTCTTTGAAACTAAAGGTATACTCAGGGAAGCCTGCAGCATACGCTGTGTACTCATATAATTGGAAGAACAGAACAACCTTGTCATCCTTCAGATAGAAATATTTCTCCGTATTCAATCCGTTGAATCCTCCCAAATAACTATCCTCTGCCTTCAGCAGCTTGCTCAGCTTAGCATTCAGCTGTTTTTTGTAGTTTGGATTAGCTCCAAACAGGTCGCCCAACAATAGACGTTTACCATCTTTAAGCGAGAAGGTGAATGCCTCACGGTTAGTCATTCCATGAGCGCCGCCCGTATCACTATACTGATGCATCACTATGCTGATCACACCATTCTGATTGTAGGTCACTACATAACCTGAATCATAGGTGTATTTGGGCTCTGCTCCATCTCGATCGGAGATATCCTGTTCTGCACCCGCCGCGAATTTCATAACACTTTCCTTCAAAGTATTATTAATAGCTTGTTGCGCACTGGAATTGCCCAATCCACTGATCTTCGGATAATCAAGCTGAATAAAAGCTTCTGTCCGATCTTTAGCATAAGTTTCCGTGGTTACCGTCAGCGCGTTCTGCGGTCTGTTCACCACATTCAGCTTACTGGCGGCCCGACTCCAATCTACCTTATAACCCATATAATCATTTAACAAACCTGATGGAACGTAGAGGCGATTATTAATTAACTTCCCTTCATACTCTCGAATGAAATAGTTATTCACCCACACAGAAGTACCGTAACTGGATAACATCAACTTCGCCTTGGCCGATCCTTTTCCAATCATGTATGCATTTTCCTTCTTATCATACGCAAGCGGTAATCCCAACACATCTCGCATAAAAGTTATGGGAATCCAGGCCTGTCCTTCCTTCAAAATACCTTCCTGTAACGAATTTATCCCGTGTGCCTTTAAAACGATACGCGAATCAATAGCTTTATTCTCCGTTTTACTAGCTGCTGCATAACCCGTTTCGCTGGGCAGCAGACCTCCACCAAACAATAAACCTGCCGACATCAGACCTATGCCCCATTTGCGTACTGATTCTTTTGAAATAATATTCATCATCTTATTTTTCCTCTCCTTTCCAATTTATTAAACAGAATCGTAGAGAACTTACACAAAAAAAGAGGCGCCCCCCACTATTACTAGTGGAAGATCACCTCTCCTCTCTGCATTCACCTTGTTCTGATACTATTTCAATTCATACATTACGCTTAGCTGAGTTGTAACTTTAACTACTCCGGGTTGCACGGATGTGCTTGCACCAGCATCTGCTGCAGCCATATTCATTTTTAGATTCTGTTCAAAATAAACCGGAGTGACATCTCCATCATTTTGGCTGACCGTGATCACTTGACCCAAGCTGCGTTTAGCTGCCTTAGCAATAGCCCCTGCTTTAACATCTGCATTCGCCATCGCTTTTTCAATCACCTGAGCTTCAAATGCAGAAGTATCTTCCACAGAAAAACGTGCATTTCCGATATTATTCGCCCCTGCCGCAGATGCAGCGTCCAGCAATTCACCAACCTTGGTCAGATCTCTATAAGACACTAACAGCGTATGATTGGCGTTGTACCCCTTCACTTGCTGTCCTTCTTTTTCGCTGTAACTATAATTGGGTTGCACATAAAACTGCGTGCTTTGAATATCTTTATCTGCAATTTTCCAAGTATTCTTCAGTAAAGTCATAATCTTCTGAATTTTAGCGGCATTGGTCTTCTGCGCTTCTTGCGCAGTTGTGGCCGTAGTATCCACACCGATGGTCAAGTATACGATATCCGGCTTGAGGGACAATTCGCCTTTACCTACTACACTAACGACATTTTTCTGCACTTCATCTGCGTAAGCCTTTGCAGGACCTTGGAAAACACCACTCATGCTGATCCCTCCAATTAACAAGCTCCCTACGATCATCACTGAACCAATTTTCTTCAATAAACCTTTCATATTTGCCAGCCCCTTTCATTTCTTGTGATTTGTTATTATCCTCTAGACGAGTCATTTTGGTAAATGTTGCACGTCTCAATCTATTTTTTGGTATTAAAAAAAGCCCCGAAGGGCTTTTGGTCATGCGATAAATAAAGTCTTCCTAGCAGAAACGATGTTGTCTTCCTATTATTGGTTCTCAAGCTCTTCTTTGCTGACCAGACTTGTCAAAGCGTTTACAGCTTGATCGGCATCCGCACCGTCCGCGCTAATGTAAATCTCCGTGCCGGAACTGATAGCGAGGCTCATAATCCCCATAATACTTTTAGCATTTACTTTTTTATCATCTTTTTCCACGAAAATCTCCGACGAAAACTTGTTAGCTTCTTGCACAAACAATGCTGCCGGTCGGGCATGAAGCCCTGTCTTCAACCGAACAACTACCGGGTGCTTTGTCATGAAACGCTTACCCCCTAATTGAGTTCTCCCCAAAAGTTTCACATTAATTTTATATTATTATATCATTATAACGTAAACCACACTAGAAAAAAAGTAATTAGCCGCCTCGAACCTTGTCCGCCAGCTCATCAATCTTACGAAGCCGATGATTTACTCCCGACTTACTGACTGTACCTTTGAGCATTTCACCAACCTCCTTGAGGTTGATATCTGGATGCGCCATTCGAATTTCTGCTACTTCACGCAGTTTATCCGGCAAATTCTCCAGTCCCATTTCTCGCTGCAACAGCTTGATATTCTCAATCTGCCGCACCGCAGCACTTATTGTTTTGTTGAGATTTGCGGTCTCGCAGTTCACGATCCGATTCACGGAATTACGCATATCGCGCATAATTCTTACATCCTCAAATTTGAACAACGCCTGATGCGCTCCAATCAAACTTAAGAATTCAATGATCTTCTCGCCTTCTTTAATGTAAAGAATGAATCCTTTTTTACGTTCAATACAGCGTGCATTTAAGTGGAATTCCCCAGCCAGATCCACTAATGCTTTACAATGTTCCTCATACATCGAGGAAATCTCCAAATGGTAGGAGGAGCCTTCCGGATTATTAACCGATCCGCCAGCCAGAAAGGCACCACGCAAATAAGCACGCTTGCAGCAGTTATTCCCAACAATCTCATCATCAATACCATCGGTAAAAATAAATCCTTCCGACACAATTCTAAGATCCTTTAGGACCTCTTGTACACGGTTTGGAATTCTGACGATATAGACGTTATTTTTCTTCAAACGCATTTTTTTACGCACGAGTAGCTCAATATGGACCTGGTAATATTTCTTAAGTAAAGAATATACCCGCCTTGCAATCGCGGCGTTCTCCGTCGAAATGTCGAGAATAACCTTTTTGCTTGAAAGCTGCACAGATCCATTCATACGGATAAGCGCTGACATTTCCGCCTTCTCGCAGCAGGGTTCACTCTCCACCATCGTCAGCTCTTTTTTGGTAAGGGCCGCAAAAGACAAGGGTCTCACCTCTTTCTTGATAAGTACTTCATTCTCATCTATAAGTTATACCCTAGGGTTTCTGTTTATCCAATCCTGCACAAGCTGATAAATGTGATGGCTAAGCTTATCGGTATCATGTCTCAAATAAGTTCGGAATAAAACCAGTTTATCGGCTATAACCTTGTATCCATTGCCATCCAGCGCTTCTTTATCAAGCTGCACCGGGCGCGCGCCCTTCTCGGCGTACTTCGTCTGGACCTGTTCCGGAATCTCACCGTCATTAACAATAACATAATCGAATAAATCGATCCCGATATGATCATATACAGCTTGAAGATGATCGCTGACGGTATAGTTATCCGTTTCACCCGGCTGAGTCATTACGTTGCAGACGAAAATTTTGATAGCATTCGAAGATACAACCGCTTCTGCCAGTTTCGGAACAAGCAGGTTGGGAAGAATGCTCGTATACAGACTGCCAGGACCCAGCAGGATCGCATCTGCATTCCGAATCGCCTCAAGCGCTTCGGGCAACGGTTCTACATCTGGCGGCTCCAAGGACACTCGTCTGATGATCCCGCCAGCTTCAGGGATTTTGGACTCCCCTGTGATAATCGTGCCGTCCGACATTTCTGCATGCAGGATTACAGCTTCACCGGCCGCAGGCAATACCCGGCCGCGAACAGCGAATAATCTACTGAGCTCCCGAACAGCCGTAACGAAATCGCCAGATATATCCGTGAGCGCAGCAAGAATCAAGTTGCCGAGACTATGACCAGCTAGTCCCTCACCCGTGTTGAAACGGTATCTCATAATCTCTGCCATGAGCGGCTCAACATCAGCCATAGCTGTCAATACGTTGCGGATGTCCCCAGGAGGAGGCATTTGCAGTTCACTGCGTAAAATACCAGAGCTTCCCCCATCATCGGCAACGGTAACAATAGCAGTAATATCTAATGGCTTCTCTTTTAAACCACGAAGCATGACAGATAACCCCGTGCCACCGCCCATAACGACGATACGTGGACGCTGTCTTTGTTCTTCAGCCACTATGACCCCTTCTCTCTAGTGCCGATCACGCTCGGAATCCCTATGACTAACGGTTACGGATTCCGTCTCGCTAACGCCCAGCATTTTACCCAAATACTCGGATATGGCTACGGAACGGTGTTTACCTCCCGTACAGCCAATGCCAATGATAATCTGGGACTTACCTTCCTTACGATATTGCGGAATTAGAAAATGAAGCATATCGAGCAGTTTGGTCAGGAACACCTGTGTTTCAGGCCACTTCATTACATAATCGTAGACTTCACTATCCTGGCCGGTTTTAGGCCGCAGATGGTCCACATAATGTGGGTTAGGCAAGAAGCGGACATCGAAGACAAGATCTGCATCAATAGGAATACCGTACTTAAATCCGAAGGATGTAATATTGACGGAAAGCGTACTTTTTCCTAGATGCGAAAACCGTGAAATGATCTTCTCCTTAAGCTGCACGGGCTTCATACTGCTGGTATCTAAACATAACGTAGCTGAATTTTTCAATTCTTCAAGCATCTTACGTTCTAGCTTGATACCATCAAGCGGCAGCCCCTTAGGTGCTAATGGATGATGACGTCGACTTTCCTTGTAACGCTGAACAAGTACTGAATCTGTAGCATCCAAAAACAAGATCTCACAGCCAATGGTTGACTCATCCTTGATATAGGCAAGAGACTCAGACAAAGCAGTGAAGAATTCTCGACCACGCAGGTCAATTACAAGGGCTACCTTGGCAATCTTACCCTTCGACTGTTCAATTAGCTCTGCGAACTTGGGAATCAGTACCGGTGGTAAATTATCGACACAGAAGAACCCTAGGTCTTCCAGACTCTGTACAGCAATTGTCTTCCCCGCACCTGACATTCCCGTAATAATAATCAGGGTGGCTCCAGCCGTTGGGGTATTGTCCAATTCGGTCATAAAAGCGTCCCCTCCCTAGATTTAGTATATGAATACTTCCCGTCTTTTAAGAACGCAGCAAAAGGCCGGCAGCCCCAACAATACCTGCGTCATTGCCAAGCTCAGCTGGAATAATCGAAACACCAGTTTGAAGCGGAGCCGGTGTCAATTTCGCAAACACACGACGAACCTCATCAAATAGAATATCTCCAGCCTTAGACACGCCGCCGCCAACGATAAATACTTCAGGGTTAAGCACAGCCGCAACAGAAGCCATGGATTTACCCAGATAGTACGCTGCACGATTTACTATACGGATAGCTACTTCATCGCCAGCCTTAGCCGCATCAAAGACTTCTTTCGCAGCAATCTTCTCTACCATAGAGAGGGAAGTACGATCGCCACGAGCTACTGCATCATTAGCCATGCGGATAATACCTGTAGCGGAGGAAACGGTTTCCAGACAGCCCATGTTGCCACAGCCGCATTGAATAGCTTCCAGATCCGGCACTACTGTGATATGTCCAAGCTCACCAGCTAATCCCGCAAAACCTTGATAAATCTTTCCATTAATAATGATTCCGCCACCGACACCTGTTCCAAGCGTATAGCAGACACAGTTATCAACGCCACGTCCCGCACCACTCCAAGCTTCCCCCAGTGCAGCCACATTCGCATCATTGTCTATTTTGACAGGCTTGTTCCAACGATCTTCCAAAATGGAACGGATCGGCACATCTCTAAATCCTATGTTAGGCGCAAGGATGATGATTCCTTCACGAATATTTGTGAACCCGGCTACACCCGCTCCTACACCTGCAAGCTGATCCCAAGAGTACGGGGAATCCTCCACAATTTGGCGTACATACTTCTCGATATTATCGATAACAGTATCGACACCCTCTGCAGTTCCTGTAGGTCCCTCATAAGTATGTAGCAGGGTACCTTCAGCATTACAGATTCCAACCTTAATTGCAGTTCCACCCAAATCCACGCCAACGTAGATATTCTCAGACATGTAACAAGCCACCTTTTTTTATACTAAAATAGTTAATCCTAAGTACCAACTATAATAGAAGCCCTCTCTGTGGTCAAGGAAAGACAACACACCCGGGAATTCCTTATTTTAAGAGTATACTCTATTATATTCTAAAAAGACCCCCTTACGCCTAAGTAAGAGAGTCTTGTACCTATATTATTATCTGGAAAATAACCCAACGTACCGATTTATTCTGATAAAATGCGCTTTTGTCCCTCTAGTGCTCGGATTGGAGCGATATTCTGTGTGAACTCTAGCGTGCCCATATATTGGCCTGACTCGTCTCGTACAGCGAAGTAGCGGATGTAGATAAACTTATCCTTGATGTTGATCCAGAAGTCTTCAGCATCCTTACGACCTGCCTTAAAGTCTTCCAAAAGCTTCTCTACCACATGAACACTTTGCGGGGGATGACAGTTCTGTACTGTACGGCCGATAACCGCTTTAGTTCGAGCAAAGATACGTTCCTTCCCGTGTGAAAAATATCGAACGACATCATTCTCGTCAATGAAGGTTAGATCTACAGGCAGATGGTTGAGTACGGTCTCGAGCTGATGCAGTGACAACAACCCTGTCTCAAAACGGATGAACCCGCCTTGCGGCGTCGCTCCTTCTGTTTCTTCCGGCACTGCGCCTTCCGGCTCTGCAGCCCGCTCAGGGATCCACTCCTGCTCCGGTGCGGTTAGGCAGAACCCGATCTCATCGCTCTCCCGGGCGATTTTGACCCATTCATCTTCCGTCAGTTTGTCCAGGGCCATGGGCAGTAGAATATTTTCTTCCTTAAAGATCATTTCATTAACTTCCTTGATGATCTCCTCAAGCTGAACGCCTATTTCTGCTGCATTTCCGCTATAAGTGCTGAGCGCTGCTTTTGCCTCTTTAATCATACGGCGGATATTATCATCCACTCCCCACATTACCTTGGTTGGGCCATAAATGCCGTATTTTTCGAGGTATGGGAACAGCAGATTTTCTTTTCGGCTATAGTGCTTATCAAGATCCAGCAGCAAGCTAAGATCCTCCAACAACTTGAAGATCAATTCCTCACTATCGTTCTTTTGAAACTTTGTTGCGTGCAGATCCATGCGGAAGTTAACAAGTCTTTCGATCTCACGATTCTCCAATTTGAAGGTGTGTACTGGATGGCCTGGCTGCTCCTCGGGCTTAGACGAGCGGTGAATCTGCTCAATAGAGCCTTTAAAGATGGCTGTATGCACCGAACAAAGACGTTGGACCTCGGATACCGGAATTCCTTCTTCGGTCATTAATGAATGCTCCATCGCGGAAATCTCCGCTACGGTAACATCACCCACAGCTTCGGCGAACCGCGCCTTAACCTCTTCTACACTTTTGCCTGCATGCAGCTCTTTAATAATTTCCTTAAGCATAGCCTGGCGACGAGTCTGTTCCGGCACATCAACTTCACGGTTGTTAATTAGTTCGCTCATATTAACACTCCTTTATTAAATAATCTCGAAACCATGACGTTCAAAAGTTAGCTTCACGTGCTCGAGATCCATTTTCTTCAGCTTAATTCCTTTGGATAAGGTCATGAAACGGCCAGCGGTCTGCAGCATGCCAGGCTTGGCAATATCCTTAAAGCCCAGCTCTACCATAATCTCGATGACCTCCGGATGCCGTGATACCATCTCGAATATAGATTCATCCAAACTCAGCACTTTTTCCATTTGACTCTTCTCCTTTATGTGAGAACTATTCTCAATAAAAGATTAGCACAGGCCGTAGAGGACCATTGTGATTGCAATCACTAATTCAAAAGAAAGCATTTATCGTTCTTTTTAAGACGGATTATGTATGCTGTGAACCTAAAAAAACTGTCCCCTACGCTTAAAAAGCATAAGAGACAGCCTGATTTGTAATTAATTATTTATTATAGCGTTACTCCTGTTTTGAATATGGAAATCTCACGGAAATTATTCTTTTCATTATTAACCCATTCACCGCTGGCGACCGCAATAATATAGTTTATGAAGCTGCGCAGGACCTCATCTGGAGAACCATCTTCCACCAACACACCTGCATTAAAATCGATCCAGTGACGTTTACCTTCATACAATGGGGTATTGGTAGACACCTTCATCGTTGGCACGAATGTACCAAAAGGCGTTCCCCGTCCGGTCGTAAAGATCACCAATTGGCAGCCTGCAGCAGCCAGTGCAGAGGATGCCACAAGATCATTGCCAGGCGCGTTAAGGAGATTTAAGCCTTTGTTAGTGATAAGCTCTCCGTACTTGAGTACATCCATCACCGTAGAGTTACCGGATTTTTGAGTACAACCCAGCGATTTATCCTCAAGCGTAGTAATTCCTCCGGCTTTATTCCCTGGAGAAGGATTTTCATATACCGGCTGTTTATAGTCCATAAAATACTGCTTAAAGTCATTAATGAGATCGACAATTTTGTGGAAAATAGTTTCGTCTGCTGCACGTTCCATTAGAATTTTTTCGGCACCAAACATTTCAGGTACTTCAGTCAGTACAGTGGTCCCGCCTTGAGCAGCCATATAATCAGACAGACGTCCAAGGAGCGGATTCGCAGTAATACCGGATAAACCGTCGGAGCCTCCACATTTCAGACCGATCTTCAGCTCGGAGAGTGATACTTCTTCCCGTTGATCGCCTTGTACATTATTGTAGATTTCCTTCAGCAGCTTCACGCCTTCTTCAATCTCATTCCCAACCTCTTGGGAGACAAGGAAACGCACACGATCCTCATCATAGCTGCCAAGCATATCTTTAAAAATATGCAAATTGTTATTCTCACAGCCCAATCCGAGCACAAGCACGCCGCCCGCATTCGGGTGTTTAACCGCGTTAGCCAGTATCGTACGTGTATTGTCATGATCATCGCCCAGCTGGGAGCAACCGTAGTTATGCTTAAGCACGAGCACGTTATCGAAAGGTGCGATATCCCCAACCTCTGCTTTGAAAATATTGATGATCTGCTCCGCCACTCCATTCACACAACCAACAGTAGGGACGATCCACAGCTCATTGCGGATACCTACAGATCCATCAAAGCGGCGATACCCCTTAAAGGTCAAATTCTCCGCTGCAAAAGGATTCGGCGTCAGCTTCTGCTCAAAGGTATATTCCTCTACCCCTGTTAGGTTTGTCTTAGTGTTATGGGTATGCACCCACTGCCCCGGCGCGATAGACGCTATAGCATGACCAATGGGGTAACCATATTTCAATACGTTTTCACCTTCGCTAATGCTGGATAGTGCAATTTTATGGCCTCTAGCGATATCTTCAGTAATTTTAATCTCTTTTGAACCAATCACAATGGTGTCGCCTGCTTTATAGTCTTTAAGTGCAACAGCGACATTATCAGCCTCATTAATCTGCAATACTTCTTTCATCGTCTTGATCATATCATTGTCACCTCCAGGGTATTAGTTGTGTGCCGGTCTCTTCACGAACGCTTTTAAGGCTTGCTTCATGCCATTTTTCTCAATCGCAATCAGCCCTTCTGTCACCTTGTCAGTAAGTCCAGCCACTTCATTCAGATCACAGCCCCAGCGATTGGTTGCGGCAAGTACTTCGACGGCCAGTGCGCGCAGCCCGGTGTCTGTGCCATCCCATCCTCCCCATAAGGAGGCGAACCATTCCAAAATATCCGCATCATCAGCCAGTTGAATGTTTTCTTCCCCTCTGCGTCCTCTATAGAAGGCAATTAATGCGCTTAATGAGAAGACGAGCTTTTCAGGCAATTGTCCTTTGGCCTCTACATATTGCAGTAAAGAAGGCAGAACTCTTGTCTTAAACTTCGATATAGAATTAAGGGAAATGCTCATCAAGTAATGCTGCACATAAGGGTTCAGGAATCTTTCTAATACCGCGTCTGCAAAAGAATTCAATTCTTCTGCCGGCAGATCCAGCGTTGGAATAATTTCATCATAGATTAAAGACTTCACGTACGCCCCAACCTCTTCGTGCTCAATGGCCTCAGCAACCGTATCAATACCGTACAAATACGATACTGGTGTCATAGCTGTATGAGCTCCGTTTAAAATCCTCACTTTTCGAGTGCGATAAGGGGCCATATCATCCACCACCAGCACATTAAGACCTGCTAGTTCAGCCGGGAACTCCTCTTTAATCCACTGCGGTCCTTCAATCACCCAAAGATGGAATTGCTCGCCGACAACGACCAGCTTATCCTCATAACCCAACTCTTCTGTAATCTCGGCAATGCTGTCTCTTGGATAACCGGGAACAATGCGGTCCACCAGACTGCAGCAGAAGGTATTAGCTTCATTCAACCAGTTCACAAAACCTTCTCCAAGATTCCACAGCTCAGCATATTTCAAAATAACCTTCTTGAGCTCATCGCCATTCCGGTCAATCAGCTCGCATGGAATGATGATAAAACCTTTAGAAGCATCCCCATTAAAAATTTGATAACGTTTGTACAATAAGGCCGTCAGCTTGCCCGGGAAACTACTCTGCGGCGTATCGGTTAACTTGTCACCGGCTTCAAAAGCAATTCCCGCTTCAGTAGTATTAGACACGATAAAGCGCAGCTCAGGGTTCTCAGCCAGCTTCATATACTCCTCATGCTGTGAATAGGGATTAAGCGTCCGCGTAATACAATTAATTACCTCGTGTTCTTTTACAGCCGCTCCGTCTTTAATGCCTTGCAGATAAAGGGTATACAGCCCATCCTGATCATTTAGCATTTCCGCCAGTCCGTTAGCCAACGGCTGTACAACAACCACTCCACCATTGAAATCCGTTTTTTGATTCATAGTATGAATCTGCCAATCTACAAAGGCGCGCATGAAATTGCCTTCGCCAAATTGTAGAACCTTCTCAGGATACTGCTTGTAAGCTGTCCAATTATCACTATTTAATCTTTTCATATTAACGCCTCCTAATAGTAAATGCACACGATAAACTTGTTAAATAAACTATATAAAATCATATTTATATTACTAATTGATTAAATACATGCACACGTGAAAATTTTAGATAGCAACCCTTTACGAAGGTAAAGGATTAGGCTGCTATGCGCAGCCTCTACTTCTGCAACTTCCTGACTGATTCTCTGGCAATAAGCTCTGTCTCGATCGAGATCCGCCCGTCTTTTTCTGAGGGTTCCTTGACCAAGCTTAACAGCTGGCGAGCGCCTTGCTCACTAATCTTCTCAATAGGACGTTTGACCGTGGTGAGTGAAGGATTGGCAAAAAGTGAAAACCCAATGTCGTCAAAACCAACAACAGAGATATCATTTGGCACCTGCAGCCCTCGCTCAAACACGCCTTTCATAGCCCCGATCGCCATATCATCATTGGAGCAAAATACAGCAGTCGGTGGCTTCTCGAGATCCAGCAGCTTGCCCATCGCCTCATATCCACTTTGCATATCATAACTACCGCTTATCATGTAGTCATTACGAACAGGGATATTATGGTCAATCAAAGCTTTTATAAAGCCATCTCTGCGTTCTTGCGTGGATTTAAAGCCCTCCACACCTTCAATAATTGCAATGTCTTGATGCCCGTTTTCGATCAGGTATTTGCCTGCATTATAAGCACCTTCCCGGTCGTTCGAGATGATGTTGATAATGGAGCGGTCATCAATTTCCCGGTTCAGCACAACGATTGGAATGCCTTGCTGGACAACATGGTAAATGAATTTATTATCAGCTTCACTCTGGCTCATTAGAATAATTCCATCAAAACGTTTGCGATGAATAGAGGAGTAATCCGCATAATCGTCGATCCCACGGATGAACAGATTGTACTCTACATCTATGACCCTATTTACACCACGAATCGTATCAGAGAAGAAACCAGAAGTTGTGCCGTTGGCAATGCTCGTGAAGAACAGACCAATGGTATAGGATCGCTGCATCACAAGGCTTTTGGCATTGTAATTAGGGACGTAACCCACTTGCGCAGCGATCTCGGCAATTTTTTTACGTGTGACCTCTTTAATTAGTGGACTATTGTTAAGTGCTCTCGATACAGTTGTATGCGATACATTCGCCAATTTGGCGATATCCTTGATTGTAGGTGCCATGGGTCAACCTTCCTTATCAAACGGGTTTGGCTCTTCCATGTAAGGATATCATAACGATTACCTAGTCACCAATGCCTGTTTCGAGAAATTAAAATAATGATCAGCGTTATTGTAACAGATGTTCTCAATCATACTGCCCAGTAAATCCATATCATCCGGGGCTTCTCCAGCTTCTACCCAAGAGCCTACCAGATCACACAGGATTCTTCTAAAGTACTCATGTCTGGTATACGATAAAAAGCTTCTGGAGTCTGTTAACATCCCAACAAATTGGCTAAGTACGCCTAGATTAGCAAGTGTCTTCATCTGTTCCAGCATGCCGTCTTTATTATCGTTGTACCACCATGCGGTTCCGAATTGAATTTTCCCTGGAATACCGCCGCCCTGGAAGCTGCCCATTAGACTGGCAATCACATGATTATCATTAGGGTTCAGTGAGTACAAAATGGTCTTAGGCAACGCATTCTCACGATCCAGCGCATCGAGCAGACCCGCCAAAGGCTTAGCAATCACGCCGTCATTGATAGAATCATAACCCGTGTCAGGTCCGAGACGTCCGAACATTACGCTGTTGTTATTCCGTAGCGCATGAATATGGAATTGCATCGCCCAATCCAGCTCGTTATACAATTTGCCGAGGAATACTAGCGTGAATCCTTTATATTTCTTTTCTTCACTCTCACTTACAGTGCCTTCATAAAGTGCTTTAGCGAATATAGCTGTAGCTTCCTCCAAGGTAGTAGGCTCAAACATTACCGCATCCAAAGCATGGTCAGATACACGGCCGGCTCTGGCGTGGAAGAATCTCACTCTGCTCTCCAATGCTGCAAGAAACTGTCCGTAATTCTTAACAGCCATTCCCGAAACTTCGCTTAGCTGAGCTACCCAAGGCTGGAAGGTAGGACGGTTGATTTCAAGCGCTTTGTCTGGTCTGAATCCCGGCACAACGCTAGCATTGAACCCACTCAGATTACTGATTTTCTCATGATATTCCAGATTATCTACAGGATCATCGGTAGTACAAACCGTAGTCACCTTCGATTTAATGATCAAATCTCTTGCTCCGTATCCTTCACCCTGTAACTGTCTATTCACTTCATCCCAAATTTTTGGTGCGTTAGCTTCATTCAGCAACTCATATACACCGAAGAAACGTTGCAGCTCCAGATGCGTCCAATGGTATAGCGGATTCCCGATAATCATCGGAACCGTTCTAGCCCAGGCTAAAAATTTATCATAATCACTGGCATCGCCAGTAATGAATTTCTCTTCTATACCGTTAGCGCGCATCACTCTCCATTTATAATGGTCGCCATACAGCCAAGCTTCGGTGATATTGTTGAACGTTTTGTTCTCATAAATTTCTTTTGGACTGAGGTGGCAATGATAATCGATAATGGGCATGTCTTTCGCATGATGATGAAACAGCTTAATTGCGGTCTCGCTCGACAATAGGAAGTTCTCATCCATGAATTTTTTACTCATGAGGTTTGCTGCTCTCCTTTAAGTTCGAATGGGAGTTACACATAGTTTAACGTGAACATTTATTCAATCGGTCGATTTCTTAATAAATATTTTAAACTTAAAATTATTGCTTATAATAGGATATAATATAAATTGTTCACGTTAACATTATATCTTCATTGTAAACGTATTTTTAAAATGCGCAAGTCTTTTTATAAAGACATTGTTACAGTTATTTTAACTTCCGAGCGGTAATAAATAAACAACATATTTAATATCTGGACACGGCCCCGCCAATATTGAAAAAAGCAGGCAACCCTTTAGAAAAAGGATAACCTGCTTATATGTCATCGACTACGATTTCTCACAAAATTAACTATCCAGTGTTTCGCTCCAGTCATGCACCATCGTGCCCTCTAGGTACTTCTCGGCATCCATTGCTGCCATACAGCCAGATCCCGCTGCAGAAATTGCCTGACGATAACGGGTATCCTGCACGTCGCCACAAGCGAATACGCCCGGGATGTTCGTTTCTGTCGTTCCAGGGTTGACCACAATGTAGCCGTTGGTATCGGTCGTAATTTGTCCCCCTAAAAATCCGGTGTTCGGCGTGTGCCCGATCGCGACAAACACTCCGTCCGCTTCGATGAGTTCATCAATTCCCGTCTCATTGTTGCGAACCGTCAGCCCTTTAACGCCAGACTCGTCGGTTGTAACCTCAAGCGGTGTACGGTTAAGAGCCCACGATACCTTACTGTTATCCCGTGCGCGAGCCTGCATAATCTTCGAAGCTCTAAGCTCATCACGACGGTGAACCAATGTTACATTGGAAGCGAATCGGGTTAAAAAGCTGGCTTCCTCCATCGCTGAATCTCCACCACCGACGACAATAATCTTTTTGCCACGGAAAAAGAATCCGTCACAAGTAGCACAAGTGCTGACCCCACGGCCCACATTCTCCTGCTCCCCGGGGATTCCTAAATATCTGGCAGATGCGCCGGTTGAGATGATCACTGACTCCGCTTCTAATACTCCCAATCCATCTACAGTCACTTTAAATGGACGCTGTGAAAAATCAACTGAATCCACCCAGCCATTCTTAAATTCAGCTCCAAAACGTTCAGCCTGCTTGCGCATGTTGTCCATTAAATCCGGGCCTAGAATTCCTTCAGGAAAGCCTGGGAAGTTCTCGACTTCTGTTGTCGTTGTCAGTTGTCCACCTGGTTGCATACCTTCAATCACAAGTGGGTTTAGGTTGGCACGTGCCAAATAAATTGCAGCAGTAAGCCCGGCTGGGCCTGTTCCGATTACAATCGTTTTGTACATAACAGTGGCCTCCTCACAATAGGGTTTATTTAGAAGAAACGGGCCCTTTTTTGGCATGCATAGCCGCCTTCGGTGCCCCTATAAGGAACATTAGCGTTTACGCAAGACATATAAAAAGGGCTCCGTTTCTACGAAATACTACATGATCGATTTAGATATTCTCGGTAAATGGCGGAAGACTGTCGCTCACACTTCCCTCGAAACTACATTCCTCATCTATGCGCCGAGCATAACGACTGACCATAGATACAGAAACATTGTAACGCTGAGCTACTTCACGATAGGTGACCGGCAGGTTATGCGTCTTAGCAATTAGATATTCTAAGGCAGCACACCAGCCATTCGCATGACGGATAAACGGAATATCCGGATAAAGGCTGCTCAGAAATTGCTTCCAAAGTAATTCAGCATCTTTTTTGTGGATTGCATCATATCTTCGATCCATCATACTAAGGGTCTGATCGATAACTTTCTGCCAATCCTCTCTCCATTCCGGCAGTCCCTTCAGACGCGGGGAAGAGGTTTCTTTGACTTCCTGAAGCACATTCTCTTCAGGAACACTTCCAATCAGCCGCTGCAGACTAAGAAGTGCCGCTTCTTGCAGCTTTTCTTCCTGCAAGGGCTGCTGCTTCAGAAGTCCTTGCAGAATTTCGGACATCTCTTCATCTTCAATCCACCGCAGAGCTTCTGTAACCTGAAGCTTCGTATTGGCATCCCCGTAGCGGAGCGCCCAGAAGAAGGAAGAGCGAAGCAGCGGATTGTTCCGTACCTCTTCGGTAAAGCTGCCCTTGTTGTCCTTCCACAGCTTCAGCTGCTCCTGAAAAGGAAGCTGATAGTTGTAGCTGACCAGCGACAGCGTTTTGCCTTCCCCCTGCGCCTGCTGCAGCTGAGCTAGAAAAAATCTCGGCACAGCCGATTCCGGATCGAGCTTAGCCGCCTTCTGCCAGCAGCGCTGGGCTTCTGTATACAGGCCACTATTGCTGGCAGCAGCCGCACAATAATGATAGAGACTGGCGTCGCCACCGACCTCTTCATCCTTCAACAGACGTCTAAAATGGCCATAGGCGGTTCTATGGCGTCCCAGAATCCCCATGGTGGTGGCCATTTTGAACAGATGCTCCTGATGAAACGGAATAGTGGTCTCCAGAAGGCGTAACAATCCATCCAGTTGTCCGCGGTCACCTTCATACTGAAGGAAGATCGCTAAGTTACAGAGTGCATGCAAATTCCCGGAGTCCTGCTCCAGCACCCGCATAATACATTCCTTAGCTTTGGTAAAACGACCCATGTAAAAATACGCTAGGGCTAGGTTGTTATGTGCCGCCAGGAAGTCAGGCGTATTGCTCACAATCTCTTCAAGCAAAGTGACGGCTTGTGTAAACTTGCCCTCCTCCAACAGTGCTCGGGCTCGCTCATGCTCTATTACACCTTCCCGGCTTCTAATCCGGATAAGTGGAGCAGGACGGTCCAGCTCATATTGCAGCAGCTCCATCAATTCTTCCGATTCGGCCAGAAATTCACCGTTCACATCTTCTTCGAGATAAGTGACGAGTGAGCGTTCTGCCTCCTCATAGCTTTCCATATTGGCGAAGTTGTTAGCCATATAGAAATAACATTCCGTCATTGCCGGATCAATATTCTCCAGTACATGGGTTAAAATGTCGTTGGATGCTTCATAATTACCCATTTCTGATAATACGCCAGCCACGTTGCAATGATTGACCGGATTCTCCGGCTCGTACTCTACAGCTTTGCGAAAATTCTTTAATGCCTTATCATATTGAAAGCGATCCAAGGACCGAACGGCTCTTTCAAAGAAAAAATTGGCATTCAGAGTTACAGGAATCACATTATCATTCCCCAGTTCATACTCTGAAGTTCTCTCAATCATGGAAGCAAGGCACCTCCCTTATAAGAAGCTTCCTTATACTAACGAAAAATAGGAGGGCGGCGCCCTATGGGGTATGCCGGAGCTCCATCCTTAATCGCTATTCCGTTCCCTTATTGGGCGCGGGTATCTCCACACAGTATACCACATGTGACAGCGAGAATCTCAAGTTGAGAAAGACTCTACCACTCTGCTTACAACATCTTTTTTGACAAAAAAATAAAAAAGACGGGGAATTAAATTCCCGCGTCTCTAAATAGCTTATCGATTGAACCACCCTCAAGGATGATGTGCGTAGCCTGGGCAAGCATCGGTGCAACAGATAATACCGTAAACCGACTTGAATGGTCATCAGGCAGTGCAATAGAATCTGTCGTAACCACTTCCTGAATAGAAGGATGGTCAAGCCGCTGTAGCGCGGGCCCTGAGAATAATCCGTGCGTCGCGCAGACAATACTGTCCTTCGCACCTCTCTCCTTCAGACCTTCCACCACATTCACAATGGTCGTCCCAGTA
Source organism: Paenibacillus sp. FSL L8-0333 (assembly GCF_037965665.1). Classification (NCBI taxonomy): domain Bacteria; kingdom Bacillati; phylum Bacillota; class Bacilli; order Caryophanales; family Paenibacillaceae; genus Paenibacillus; species Paenibacillus sp. FSL L8-0333. The sequence goes on along the minus strand of NZ_CP150186.1, from coordinate 166,276 downwards.
TCGATCAGATCCTCAATAATGATTGGTGTCCGTCCCTCGACATCACCAATCACATGAGTGATTACCGATTCATTATGGGCTGGACGCTTCTTGATCATAATGGCAAAAGGTGAATCCAGCTTATTCGCCAGCTTCTCAGCCATAGACGCACGCCCTGCATCCGGGGAAACAATGACCAGATCAGACATTGCCTTGGCTTTCAAATGGCTGCTGATCAAATCGAGTGCAGTCAGATGATCGACCGGAATGTTGAAAAAGCCTTGAATCGCCGCTGCGTGTAAATCGATAGTGATCACGCGGGTTGCTCCAGCGGTCGTCAGCACATCAGCCACCATCTTAGCCGAAATCGGCTCACGAGGTGCGGACTTCCGCTCCTGCCGAGCATATCCATAATACGGCACAATAATGTTCACTGTACGAGCTGAAGCCCGTTTGGCAGCATCTATCATCACCAGCAGCTCCACGAACATCTCATTAATGGGATGCGAAAGGGATTGCACCAAAAATACGTCGCAGTTCCGGATGCTTTCTTCGTAATGCACGTAAATCTCGCCGCTCATGAAGCGGGTCAGCTTTATCTGCCCCAATTCAACACCAAGTCGCTCCGCAATATCAGCCGCTAACTTTGGATTCGACGAACCGGAAAAAATACGTAATTGTTGATGATGCATAATACCCTCCTGCGGATTATAAATTATTATAGTTTGAACTGAACAGTGGTACGGCGGCGTCCCTCAAATACAGCCAGCTCACGAAAACCAGTGTGCCAAAGCATGCTACGCGCCTCTTGCAGCCCGTCCCCCAGCTTGGCAGGATCATGTGCATCGGAGCCTAATGTCAGCGGTATGCCGAGCCTTAGGGCCTCCTGTAGCAGATGCTCTGCCGGGAACATCTCAGCGCAAGGCTTCGTAAGTCCGGAAGCATTCAGCTCCATGGCGATTCCACTATCCGCTATAACCTTTAAGGTCTCTAGCTCCAGCGCCTTCACCTCAGCCTTGCCCTCCGGTGTTTGTGGACCATAACCGAACCGTTTAATAACATCCATATGTCCTATAATATCATATAATCCCGATAACGCCGACTTCTTTACCGCATCGTAATAAAGACGATACACCTCTAGCGCATCTCTGCCTTCCCAACCATGAACCTGGCGGTGATCCGTAATATCCCACTCCCCAAGAAAATGCACAGAACCTATAAGATAATCCCATGGATACGGCGACAAAATCTCGCGGATTTGCTCTTCGTATCCTTCGATATAATCGGCTTCCAGCCCCACCCGCAGGTCTATGACTCCACGGTAACGCTCCTTTAGGGTCAGACATTCCTCCACATAACGAGGCAGCTCAGCCATTGGCATAGCCATTTCAGGATAATAGCTGGCGGGATCTACGTGGATGAGCGGCAAGTGGTCGGACAACCCCAGCTGCTGAAGTCCAAGCTCTATCCCGCGCTGCACATACTCCTCAAGCTTACCCACGGCATGGCCACAGCGTTCATGATGCGTGTGGTAATCAATATGCATCACTCAGTCCCCCTTAGTACTGATCCCGGCGTGGGCGTTCGTGACGGGTACTCAACTCTTCCATAATCTCATCCAGTGGAAGCTTACGTTCTTGCAGCAATACCAACAGATGATAGATCAGATCACTGACTTCAAGGCGCAGCTCGGCGTTATCTTTATTTTTGGCGGCAATAATGGTCTCGGAAGCTTCCTCGCCTACCTTTTTGAGGATCTTATCCACGCCTTTATCAAACAAATAAGTGGTATACGCGCCTTCCGGGCGTTCCACTTCCCGCTCAGCAATCACACGCTCCAGCTCACCAAGAACAGCAAAACGCTCACCATCTGTCAAACTAGACACTGGTTTCGAAGCATCTGTTATTGGGTTATTCAAAGGAATCTCACGGAAAAAGCATGACGCAGCTCCAGTATGGCAAGCTGGTCCTTCAGGCACAACCTTCACGAGTAGTGTGTCGCTATCACAATCATAGGATATGGAGGTAATAGCTTGTGTGTTGCCTGAGGTTCCGCCTTTATGCCAAAGTTCGCTGCGTGAGCGGCTCCAAAACCAAGTCTGACCACTCTCCAGTGAAAGCTGTAACGATTCGGAGTTCATATAAGCAACCATCAGTACCTCTAAACTGCTAGCATCCTGAACAACCGTAGGCACCAGACCGGCTTCATTCCAGCGAATGCCTGCCAGAGCTTCTTTTTGGCTTATTGTTGTATTCTTTTGTGTTTCGCTCATCGGATTTCTACCCCTTTTTGCTTCAAATCTGCCTTTAAATCATTAATTGCAATCTCTTTATAGTGAAAAATGGTCGCCGCAAGTCCCGCATCGGCTTTCCCTTCCGTAAATACATCGTAAAAATGCTCCTTCTTCCCAGCGCCGCCAGAAGCAATCACAGGAATACTGAGCAAATCGCATACTGCCGAGGTTAGCTTCAGATCGAAGCCGTCTTTTGTGCCATCTGCATCCATACTAGTGAGCAAAATCTCGCCTGCGCCCAGCTTTTCAGCTTCTTTAGCCCAAGCCAGAGCACGGATGCCGGTGGGCTTACGCCCGCCATGAGTGTACACTTCCCATTCACCAAAAGCCTCATTATATTTAGCATCTATCGCTACTACAATACACTGGGAGCCAAATCGGCGAGCACCCTCCAAAATTAACTGAGGATTAGTGATGGCTGCCGTATTAATGCCGATTTTGTCTGCGCCTGCACGAAGAATCCTTTTCATATCATCAGTTGTAGAGATCCCTCCACCCACTGTAAAAGGAATGGCAATCTCACCGGCGGTCTGCCGCACAACCTCGATCATCGTTGCTCTACCTTCTACGGAAGCCGATATATCTAGAAACACAAGCTCGTCTGCGCCCTCGCGGTCATACAGTGCCGCTAGCTCTACCGGATCTCCAGCATCACGCAGATTCACAAAGTTAACGCCTTTGACTACCCGTCCATCCTTAACGTCAAGACAAGGGATGATACGTTTTGCTAACATTATGAAATCCCCCTTTCTTTAAAAAGCGTTTCAAACGCCTAAAGTGTGTCGGTCCCCCTAAAGCCCTCTTAGCCCAGGGGGAGCCCAAGGGCCCCTGCCCTTTGGAAACCTTGATTGTTGGCATGGCGGATCATAGCCCACCCGGCTGAACCATAGCCCACACTACTGAACATGTGCTATGATCGCTAACCCCTTCGGGGCCACTTCCTAGATCCATAACACCTTCATGTTCCGCGGTTTTGACCCTTATGTGGTCGTAAGAGCTCGCGCCACCTGCAAGCCCACGAGTATTTAGTTGCACAACGTGCAGTTATTTTATCAGCCTTTTTGCAAGCCACTCTTTTAACTGCATTTCGTACAACTAAATCTGGGGATGAGCTTATAAATCAACTCATCTCTGAGTTATAGCTGCACGAAATACAACTAAATTAGCTAATCAGCTCTAAAAAGGAAAAATAGCTGTATAAAGTACACTTAAATCATCATCCGAGGAAAAATACCCCCCCGCCGCCTAATTACGCCTATTGTAGCAGATTGTGCAGCGGGTTTTAGCCGATAACCAGCTTAGTTCAACATTCTATTGCACTCAGTGCAATAGAATCGAACTCATACCCTCTAGTTGAGCAGTCTGTTGCATTTCGTGCAATAGTTTCCTGTAGAATCCACGAAAAGGAGATTTTTAACCAGTTTTGATTGTACAAAGTGAAACACATTAGCTAGTTGGGTTTGTTGCTTTATTGGTCAGCTGGTTTGTTTTAGCTCTTTTGTTGCTTTGTTGTTTAGCCCTTTTGCTGGTTTACTAGTTTGTTCGTTTAACTTTTGCTAGTTTGCTTCTCTGGGCGTTCATTTAATTATTATTAGTTACTCATTTACTGTTACGTCTATTTCTTTTATCCACTGCTCATTGGATTGCTCAACTGTTGTCTTTTTGTTCATTCGCTCGTCTATTAATTTAGTTTGGTGATTTGGTGATTTGGTGATATGTGTTCACTACGTTACTGTTAAGTCTATTTCTTTAACCCACTGTTGGTTCTGTCTGTTTCATTGATCCACTATTCCTTGGCTAACCCATGTCGTCTTTTTGTTCATCCGCTCATGAATTAGCGCGTTCGCCCAACGCTACTTCTGCCCAAGCGCTCGCAAAGCTTCAGAAAGATCAATATTGCCCGTGTATAACGCCTTGCCAACAATAGCTCCACCCACACCGCTGCCGTTGTGCACGTTCAGACGCAACAGATCATCAAGACTGGTGACTCCGCCGGAGGCGATCACTGTTTTACCGCTGGCTTGCGCCATGGACAGGATACCGTCCACGTTCGGCCCCTGCATCATCCCGTCACGGGAGATGTCGGTGTAAATGAACGTCTCGGCTCCTTTTGCCGCCAATTCTTTGGCAAGAGCTTCAGCACGAACTTCGGAAGTGTTCAGCCAGCCGTGTGTAGCAACATAACCGTTGCGCGCATCAATGCCAATCGCTACTTTATCGCCGTATTTTGCCAATACCTCTTCGGTAAAAGCATGATCGTTAATCGCAGCAGTACCGATAATGACGCGGCTAACGCCAAGTCCGAGCAATTTCTCTACGTCCGCAAGATTGCGAAGACCGCCGCCCACCTGCACAGGAACGTTAGCATTAGCAGCAATAGCACCGATGATCGCATCGTTCACAGGATGACCTGCTTTCGCACCATCTAAGTCCACCAAATGAATGAACTTTCCACCTTGCTCTTCCCATGATTTTGCCACCTTTAGTGGACTATCATTGTATATCGTTTCCTGATTGTAATCCCCCTGCTGCAGCCTGACGCATTTTCCATCCCGGATATCAATCGCCGGATATACAATAAAAGAAGACATTTGGCGCTCCCCACTTTCGTTACATTATATTTATAGCGTGGCTTACGCCCGCTCTCTCTTAATCTTCAAGTATAAACGCCTTCGTCGTCCTTATAAGGACGGTAAGCGTTTAAGCGAGAAATATAAGGATAAAGTGTATTGTGAAACTTATACTTTCTTATATTTCAAAAAATTACCCAACAGCTTGATTCCCAGCTCTCCGCTTTTTTCCGGATGGAACTGCATACCGAACACATTATCTTGCCCGACAATAGCCGTGACTGGGTAACCATAATCTGTGACAGCCAGCAGATCACTCTCTTTTGCTACAAGCGCGTGATAAGAGTGGACAAAATACACATGCCCCTCCTCAAGGCCAACAAAAAGCGGATTCTCCGGCTGTCTAAAGCTGAGCTTGTTCCACCCCATATGCGGCACCTTATAGCCATCTCTAGGAGCGAACCGCACCACTGAACCCGAGAGAATATCTAGCCCCTCATGGCTGCCATGCTCTTCACCGGTGCTAAACAACAGCTGCATGCCAAGACAGATCCCAAGCAGAGGCTGCTCTCCAGCGGCTACCTGTTTGACGACAAGATCCAAACCATTCTCCCGCAGATGCCCCATCGCATCGCCAAATGCACCGACACCTGGCAGAATGACACTATCAGCAGCGAGAATTTGCTCGGCATCACCCGTCACTACACACTCATAACCGAGACGTTCTACCGCCTTGCTCACACTGTGCAGGTTGCCCATGCCATAATCGACGATTGCAACAGTCATCCTACAGCACTCCCTTCGTAGAAGGCACACCCTTCACACGTGGATCAATCAAAGTTGCCTCATCCAGCGCCCGTCCAAGCGCTTTGAATACAGCCTCAATCATGTGATGAGTGTTAGAACCGTAGTGTACGATAACATGCAACGTAATCCGTGCTTCGAGCGCGAACTTCCACAGGAACTCCTGAACAAGCTCCGTCGAAAAGCTGCCTACCTGCTGTGAAGGATAGGTTGCACGATATTCAAAGTGCGGGCGATTGCTGATATCGATCACAACCTGCGCCAAAGCTTCATCCATCGGTACAAAAACACTCGCATAACGTTTGATTCCTTTTTTATCACCCAGTGCTTCGTGCAGCGCCTGCCCTAGGCAGATCCCAATGTCTTCAACCGTGTGGTGGTCATCAATCTCGATGTCTCCACGCGCCTGTACAGACAGGTCAAATTGTCCGTGCTTCGTGAACAGATCCAACATATGATTCAGAAAAGGAACATCCGTCTCCAGCTCTGAAACTCCACTTCCATCTACATTAAGAGACAACTTTATATCCGTCTCGTTTGTTTTGCGGCTTAATCCAGCTTGGCGCAAGGCCTGTTCGTTATTGTTCTCCATATCCGTCTCCACCTTTTCCTTCGTTCTTGAGTCGAATCTCAATGGCTCGTGCGTGGCCTTCTAACCCTTCGCGGCGTGCCAGCTCTATAATGGTCTTCCCATCACGCAAGAGTGCTTCCTTACTGTAATAGATCAGACTTGATTTTTTAATAAAATCATCCACATCCACTGGTGACGAGAAACGTGCGGTCCCATTGGTTGGGATAATATGATTTGGCCCGGCAAAATAATCACCCACGGGCTCGGAGCTATACGCTCCCAGGAAGATGGCTCCAGCATTCTCAATGCTGCCTACGAGGCCCATAGGATCTTCGACAACAATCTCCAGATGTTCTGGTGCCAGTCTATTCACTACGGAGATCCCTTCCTCCATAGATTCCACAACAATGATCGCGCCGTAATTCTCTACGGAAGAACGGGCGATCGCCTGACGCGGCAGTTCTTGCAGCTGACGCTCCACTTCGGCCGCCACGCTATCCGCCAGGCTCTGCGATGGCGTGACCAGAATCGCCGAGGCCATCTCGTCATGCTCGGCCTGCGAGAGCAGATCCGCTGCGACATAGGCCGGCTCAGCGGTCTCATCTGCCAGCACGACAATTTCGCTGGGACCCGCGATACTGTCGATATCCACGGCGCCATATACCTCGCGTTTAGCCAGCGCAACGTATATGTTGCCGGGTCCACATATTTTATCTACCGGCGCTATGCTCTCCGTACCAAAAGCCAAAGCAGCTACCGCCTGTGCTCCGCCCACACGGTAGATTTCATTCACACCTGCTTCTGCGGCAGCAACCAGGATATAAGGGTCAATCCCTTCTTTGCCGCCGGTGGATGGCGGAGTCACCATGACGATCTCCGGCACACCCGCGATCTGTGCTGGGATCACGTTCATCAGCACCGAGGAGGGATAAGCTGCTTTGCCACCAGGTACATATACCCCTACCCGCTTCAGCGGACGAATAATCTGCCCCAAGATCGTGCCATCCGGCTGCAAGTCCATCCATGAATTCCGTTTCTGTCTGGCATGGAACGCCCGGATATTGGCTGCAGCCGCTTGAATAGCGGATACGAAAGATTGCTCTACTCGGCCATATGCTGCCTGAAGCTCTTCCGGGGTTACCCGCAGCTGATTCGGCGTAAGTACGACCCGGTCAAATTGCTCCGTATAGCGAAGAAGCGCCGTGTCTCCTTCTTTTTTAATGGCGGCCACAATTTCCTTTACCGCCTGATTTTGCTCTGGCGTACCATACTCCACTTCCCGCTCTAGCTTAAAGTCCTTGCTCGACACAACCTTCATCGCTGGTTCCTCCCTTTACCCCTAACATCTGTTGCCGCCTACCGCAAATTAGGTTGCCCTATAACTGCCTGTAGTCGGTCACACAGTTGCTGTATCTCTTCATTTTTCATCCGATAGCTCACACGATTCGCCACCAGGCGGCTTGTAATTTCGAATATACTCTTCATTTCGATTAATCCGTTGTCCCGCAGCGTTTGCCCGGTCTCTACCATATCCACGATACGATCGGCCAGACCAATCAGTGGTGCAAGCTCGATGGATCCATTCAGCTTCACGACCTCGACCTGTTGGCCCTGCTCCCTAAAATACCTTGAAGCTACATTCGGATATTTCGTCGCTACACGCTGCTGAATCCCCGGCTGCCAGTTCGGCAATCCGATGATAGACATCCGGCAGCGGGCAATGCCAAGATCAAGCAGCTCGTATACATCACGATCTTCCTCCAGCAAAACATCCTTGCCCACGATCCCAATATCCGCCACGCCATATTCTACATATGTAGGTACATCTACTGGTTTCGCCAATATAAACTCCATCCCTGCCTCAGGCAGCGGAATAACAAGCTTGCGTGATGCCTCACCGTCCGGTGGAATCGGAAGACCTGCCTGGCGGAACAGCTCAGCAGCCTTTTCGTAAATCCGGCCTTTTGGCATAGCCACCTTCAATATCTGTGCCATTGTTAAGTTGCCTCCTTTTCCATCTCCATGCAAAATTTATGTTAATCGCTTTTTGTACTAGCGATATCCTCAGCCATGCTCACTTACAAAAGATACGAATGTATAGATTTCACCGTACCGTACACCCTCTGCTTCAACCGTGTCCGTATCCAAACGCTTCACCGTTTCAAGCTCTTCTGGACCTGCAGCAAGTCTAGTAACGACTGCATGACCCTCTGACCGCAGGCGTGTTGCCTCTTCCAAGCCTTCTTTTCTGCGAATCGCATCATATTGGATCAAAATAGGCAGCTCTTCCTCTTCGACCACTCCAGTTACACCATCCAGGATGCGATTCGTTTTTAAGGAAAATCCTGTGGATGGGATCGGACGCCCAAACTGTTGCAGCAGATTGTCGTATCTACCACCGCTGCATACCGGAAATCCTAATTCCGCTGCATAACCTTCAAAAGTCATGCCTGTATAATAGGAAAAGTCCCCGATCATCGTCAGATCAATCAGTACATGCTGTGATACGCCGTAAGAGACCAGCACCTCCCACACCTTGCACAAATGATCAATCGAATGACGGGCGAGCGGATGATTGCTCAGCTCTAGCGCCTGTCCACAAATCTCCTTGCCTCCGCGCAGACGCAGCAGCCCATCCAGTTCGTTCTTCTGCGCTTCTGTAAGATCCAGCCGCCGTAAAGTCTCCCGGAAAGAAACATAGTCACGGCCCAGCAAATGACTTTTCAGCTCCTCTTGAGCCTCGGGTAATTCAGGAAGTGCCTCTTGAAATAACCCATTCAGAAAGCCTACATGCCCCATAGCGATCTTAAAAGACTTCACACCCGCGGCTTGCAGCGAAGAAATAGCAAGCGCCACTACCTCCGCATCGGCCTCTGGTGAATCATCACCTACCAGCTCTACACCTGTCTGGAAGAACTCCGCTTCCCGCCCCGCTTCTTCCTCAATAGCACGGAATACATTCGCGTGATATGACAGACGCAATGGCAGTGGCTCATCCTTCAATAGAGAGGCAACAACACGGGCAACCGGGGCAGTCATTTCTGATCGAAGCACCAAAGCCTGACCACGATTGTTAAGTAATTTATAGAGCTTCTGGTCGGACGTAGAGCTAGCCACGCCAACTGTATCGTAATATTCCAACGTTGGAGTCATCATTTGCTGATATCCCCAGCGACTCATGCAATGCAGTACATCGTTCTCAATTTTGCGCAATTTCGTTACGGCCCGGGGCAGATAGTCCCGAACGCCAGACGGCTTCTCAAATCCCTTTGGTTTGGACATCTTCATTGTTCACCTCGTCAGTTATCATTAGATACTGTTTATGTTTACTTTACTATGGTAAAGTGGTAGCAAATTAAAGTATTTTCAATATCGTATCATGTTCACTGCTTTTTCGTCAATCAAACCCTTAGTCGAGCGTTTGGCATTTTCTTTATTTTTGCCTCCCCGCTTATCGAATACTATAATGAGCTAATACGATTGTACTTCATAATTTTGTAATTGGTGTTCTAAAAATATACTTTCACCTAGAAAGAAGGGCTAACGCTTGACTAAATCCTATATGATTGGCGTTGATATTGGTACTACAAGTACAAAGGCAGTTCTCTTCGAGGAGAATGGAGCCATAGTTTCACAAGCGAATATGGGTTATCCCTTGCATCAACCCTCCCCTTCTATAGCGGAGCAGGACCCAGAGCAAATCCTAGGTGCAGTCTTTCATACCATCTCTAATGTCATGCGGCAAAGCGCCGTAACTCCAGATAAGATCCTATTCGTCTCTTTCAGTTCAGCCATGCACAGTGTCATTGCAATTGATCAGCTAGGTAAACCACTTACTGCCTGCATCACTTGGGCTGACAACCGTAGTGCCGGGTCTGCACTTCGCCTGAAGAACGAGTTTAACGGACATGAGTTGTATTTGCGCACAGGAACACCTATTCATCCTATGTCACCGATTACCAAGCTAATGTGGCTTCGGGATGAGCAGCCTGAGTTGTTCCAACAAGCCTATAAATTCATTTCTATAAAAGAATACATATTCGCTCGGCTGTTCGGCGAATACATCATCGATCATTCCATTGCCTCTTCTACAGGCATGCTCAACCTTAAACTTTTGGAGTGGGATAAAGAGGCCCTGGAGATAGCCCATATTTCACCAGATCAACTCTCACGGCTTGTTCCCACCACAGAGATCATGCAAGGCCTGCTTCCCGGTCTAGCAGAGGAGCTGTTACTGCTCCCGGCCACACCTTTTGTCGTAGGAGCCAGTGATGGCGTCTTGTCCAACCTTGGCGTAGGCGCGATTAAGCCCGGTGTAGTGGCCGCTACGATTGGAACAAGCGGAGCGATTCGTACCGTAGTCGATCACCCGCTTACCGACCCTAAAGGACGGACCTTCTGTTATAACTTAACCCCAAAACATTGGGTGATCGGAGGACCCGTTAATAACGGCGGTATGTTGTTCCGCTGGGTACGGGATGAGTTCGCTGCTTCTGAAGTCGAAACCGCCAAACGTCTTGGCATTGACCCTTACGAGGTTCTAACGCGCATCGCGGAACAAGTTCCGGCAGGTAGCGGTGGTCTTTTGTTCCATCCTTACTTAACTGGTGAACGGGCACCGCTGTGGAATCCTGATGCTCGTGGCTCCTTCTTCGGCCTTTCGATGAATCACCATAAGGAGCATATGATTCGCTCGGTACTAGAAGGCGTAATTTTCAATATGTATATGGTTCTGCTGGCTATGGAAGAGCAAATCGGGCGTCCTAGCAAAATTCTGGCTACAGGGGGCTTTGCCCGCTCCTCAGTATGGCGGCAGATGATGTCTGATATTTTTGATCAAGAGGTCATCATTCCGGAGAGTATCGAAAGCTCCTGCCTCGGAGCAGTAGTGCTTGGACTTTACGCAACGGGCCGCGTGGACTCCTTCGATGTTGTATTCGACATGATCGGCTCAACTTACCAGCATGATCCGATTGATGAACATACCAAAGTGTACAAGCAGCTGCTGCCGATTTATATTTCCGTCTACCGTAGTCTGGAAAGCCAGTATCAAGCTATTGCGGAGTTTCAGCGGGAACAAGCTGGAGAATAGAGCAAAAAATAAAAAGCGCCGGTCAACCCGCACATACGGGAGACCGACGCTTTTATATTACCTAGCAGTAGACTATGCACTTTTGGAACCTGTTTTTGCTTTCTTTGGTGCGCCCGATCCAAAAACAATCCAAGACGCAGGCACATACCGGAAGACGAGAGCCACTGCCAGCCATGAAACCAGCAGCGCAACAAGCCATCCTCCTGCAATTGCTGCGATGTACGCAAGAGAACCCCCGTGAAACGGTAATTTTCTATAGAAATACAGCAACATAGGGTGTAATAGATAAATCCCGAAGGAGCATGCTCCCACGGATACCAAGAGTCTTGTCAGCAAGCTTCGACCTGCTCCATAGAGCAAGAAGGAGATTTGCAACAGCACCACACAAGAGAGCAGCGCATGCAGATTAGAGAAACCCTCATACCATAAGCTGTTGATGACAGTTTTTTTCGTGTAGTTATTAAACCATAGCTCAACATGAACAACCCCTGCTACAATCCATAACAACCACAACGTAATCCAAACCGGACCTTTACCGGCGCGCCAGCCTTCACGTGAAGGCACTAGCCATTTTTTCAAAGAAGAATAATACACCGCAATCCCAGCACCCAGCAGGAAATACGAGAAATAAGTAATCGCCAGACTCCCCTTGGATAACTGCCAATACCCGTGATTGGTCATGTATTTATTCAGCAGCACAAAACCCCACTGTAGTAATAACCCGATCAGCGGCGCCCAAGCCGCCAGATGACGAACCTTTTGCAAGCACCACAAAATAAGCGGAAATAACACGTAAAACTGAATAATGATAATAATATAATACAGATGCGTATATGCCGTTCCTGTCCATAAATACTTCCATAGCTTAGAAGCCATCTCCCCCGGAGGTAAGCCCCAAGTATTCCCGGCATTCATTTTTAACGCAAAATACAGCAGTGAAAATACTACATAAGGCACAATAATATAAAGCAGCCTTCTAGAGTAGAACTTTCCTAGCGTTTTGCCACCCAGCGGACGGTCAATATAGTTATAGAAGAGCACGAACCCACTCAAAAATATGAATGAAGGTACGGCGAACTGGCTGAATTTATTAATAAATAAGAACGGATGAAACATGTTTGTGCCTAGTGTCTCCGCCAACGTTCGTGAAGTAGCATGAATAGCCAGCACTGCAAAAATAGCAATCGCCCGAAAAATATCCAGCTGCGGAATTCTTTCTTTTTGTCTCATAATCTTTCCTCCTGTTAAGCTCCGCATCGAAGTGATGCCTTTTTAATCAAGTATTATGAAGGCTACCTCCCCACGTTTAAGCGTGTGCGTGTATGAGACCTTCTTTTAACGTTATTTCTCCTGCTGCACGAATCCCTTTGCCCGTTCCTCAGGGATATAACCTGACTTTTCCTGCGGACTGGACTCCAAAGAGCGAGGCACGCTTCCAAAAATAATCCATGATCCCGGAACTCGCCGGAAAGCAAACTGCACAATAAGCCAGCTCCCTCCCAGTGCGACCACAAGCCCTCCGTAGATGAACAAAACATATGTTAGCGACTCTAGGGGAATCTGATATCGGAACCTGCGATATACTGCCAGCAATAGCGGATGAATCAAATATATCGCAAAGGAGAGTTCACCCAAACGAGTAAAAAAAGCAACAATCCCGCGAGGAGCCTTACGATAGATCAGAAATGTAGCATACAACAGAACCAATGCTGATAACATCGTATGGACATTCCATAATAGCTCGTACCACAACGAATCCGTCCACACCCCAAAATGGCGGGCCACATACCATAGCTGCACATGGATAAAGGCTGCAATTAACCACCCGCTCACTAACAGGGCAGTCCATCCTTTTTGCTTGGCAGTTAGCTGCCTCCATGGCTTCATCAGCCACGTCTTCACCTTCTCAAAGTGAATCGCGATATAAGCGCCCATCATATAATAAGCCAGATAAGAGATCGCCAAGCTCCCTTTTTCAACAATGTGCAGTTCGTATTTATTCCAGAAAATAAACCCCCACTGAAGTGCCAATCCGAGTGGAATCGCCCATTTTATTAAAAAGCGGGAACTCTGGAGTAGCTTAAGCAGTACTGGAAAAAGCAAATAAAACTGAATGCTGATAAATACAAAGTACAAATGCGCATATGCGGAACCTGAGAATAACGCTCTAATAAAGCTGTACAGGTTGCCACCGAGGTTCTGGGTCAATCGTCCGTTCACATATAAGGTTAGTGCGTAATAGCCCATAGAGGCTAGCAGATAAGGCAATAAAATATACTTTAATCGACGACGGTAGAAATTATTAATCAAGCTGCGTGTCACAGGGCGCCCATAATAATTATAAAACAATACGAAGCTGCTCAGAAAAATAAATGAGGGCGTACCGAATTTAAAGAAAATGTTGATCCAGTTCAGCCAGTAATAATAAGGTGAATGCAGTGCCTGCTCTCCAGCGGCAAAAGATGAGGAATGCACATGCAGTACACCTAAGATCGCTAATGCTCTGAAGATATCCAGCTGGGGCAGCCTTTCCTGTCTCGCAGTGTTCATATTATATTCCTCTTCTCTACTATGATGGTTGTTCATAGAGACGCTAAGCGGAATGTGGAAACTGAAAATACCAGGAAGCCTGCACCTGCTGATTTTACATTCTGATATTTGAAGCTGAATGCCTAGCGTGGGATTCGCCTTATCACTAACGCTAATTATATCGAATGTATCTGTTCTAAAAACTTAAGAAGAACTTAAAGTTTCCTTAATAATCTTCTCTAAGACGCAAGAAACCCTGCAGAACCTGCGCTAAAAAAACGCAATATGTAACTGCAGGGTTAAAAAAGCATCGTTTACACTTGTTCCGCATGTTCTTCCGTTGAAGAGGGGCGCAGCTCTCGCAGTGGATTGCCCCCGACAAAAGAGCCAGCTGCCACATTTTTGTGCACCACGGAGCCAGCAGCTATAACTGCCCAATCTCCAATGGTTACACCGGGAAGAATCGTTGTATTCGCGCCGATCAATACATTTTCACCGATCACCACTTCGCCCAGGCGATATTCCTTGATCAGATACTCATGCGCTAGAATCGTCGTGTTATAACCAATAATAGAATTCTCACCTACCGTTATTTTCTCCGGAAAAAACACATCCACCATTGCCATAAGACCAAAAGCCGTGTGTTTACCAACCTTCATCCCCAGCATCCGTCGATAGATCCAATTCTTTAACGGTAGAATCGGACAATAGCGGGCAATCTGAATAAAAATAAAGTTGCGGACACCCTTCCAAGGGCTGACCGTACGGTAAATATACCAAAGTGAGTTATGACCTTCTACTGGATAACGGGTTACGTTTCTCACGATTCATTCGTTCCTCGCTCCATAATTTCTATAATATCCTTCATGTTATGGATGATAAAGTCCGGATCATACTTGCGGAGCGTATCCTCGCCCTTCAAAGACCAAGATACTCCAACAGCGTATACACCGGCAGCTTTGGCTGATTGAATATCAACCGCACTGTCACCTATCATTAAGGTTTTACGAGGATCAACGCCAAGGTTTTTGACCGCTGTCAGAACGGGCTCCGGATGTGGCTTTGGTTCAGTAACATCGTTCACAGTCACAATCGTATCCATGTACTTAAGCAAATCGAACCTTTCCAGAGTCTTGATCGTTGTTGGACGGATCTTAGTAGTTACAATCCCAAGTTTGATCCCACGACGCGAGAGCTCCTCAATGGTCTCCTTTACAAGCGGGAAGGACCGCACTAACTCATCATGATGCTTATTATTATAAGAACGATAGGACTTTTCTAACGTGCCATTTACATCCTCTAGTCCAGAGAATACTCTCATCTGTTGCTGAAGGGTTGTTCCCATATGCGGAATTATCTCTTCTCTGGTCAGTGGAGCCAGACCATTGTCCTTCAGCGCGTACATAAATGAGCTAATGATTAGCTCATTCGTATCGACAATCGTTCCATCCAGATCAAAAAGAACGCATTCTATCATAAGTTTTACTGCTCCTTCTTATCTCCATCCGCTGGCTGTCCTTGCTCAGGTTGTGTTCCTTGACGAGTTTTCTGCGGTGTATTTACTGCGCTTTCTGGCACTACAGTATCTGCTTGGATCGGTTTAGTACATACGATAGGGTCAGAATAATGTGCTTTAGGCTCTCCGGTTACTCTGCGAATAACGATCAGCAATATAGCTGCCACAATAATCAGTAGAGAAAGCAGCTGAGAAATACGAATATTACCATAGGCAGGATCCAGATATCCTTGTTCAAAACCTAACCATTCCATCGGACTCCATAAGCCATTTATAAACGAAGCCAGTCCTGCACTTCCGTTAAAAGCTAAACTGTCAGTACGCACAGCCTCGATGAAGAACCGACCGATGGAATACCATATAAAGTAAGACATGAAGATTTCTCCTGCACGTACAAACTTCTGACGACGGAGAACCATCAATAACGCAATCCCTAGTAAGCTCCAAAGAGATTCATACAGGAAAGTCGGATGATGAAAAGCATCCCCTATGTACATTTGATTAACGATGAAGTCAGGTAAATGCAGTTTATCCCGTAAAAAAGATTCCTCAACTACGCTGCCGTATGCCTCTTGGTTGACAAAGTTTCCCCAGCGGCCAATCATTTGACCCGCCAGTAGTCCAGGTGCGCAAATATCAACAATACGCCAGAAAGGGTAACCCTTATAACGGAAATAAATAATTCCGCAAATAATCGCTCCTATTAATGCGCCGTAAATGGCGATGCCGCCATTCCAGATCTTAAAGACGTCTATCAGATTATGCTTATAATCGTCCCATTTAAAAGCTACAAAATAAATCCGTGCCCCTATAATTGCCGAGGGTACACCCAGTAGCAGCATATCCATAAAGAATTCTTGCGGGATTCCGAACCGTTTGCCCTCGCGGATCGCAAGAAATAATCCCGCGAGTGCACCGACCCCTAGTATTAACCCGTACCAGTGTACAGGCAGTGATCCAATTGAGAATACAATAGGATCTATTGCTAATGGGAACATTGTCTCACACTCCTAATCGAGATCGTCCATATCCTCAGATATGGTCGCAGTTAACTTATTCGTAAACTGCAGGGCTGCATTAAAACCCATTTGCTTCAGGCGATAGTTCATCGCAGCAACCTCAATAATAACGGCAAGGTTACGTCCTGGACGTACAGGAATGGTTACAAGTGGAACATCGGTATCAATAATCCGCGTCGTTTCCTCATCAAGTCCAAGCCGGTCATACTGCTTGTCTTGCTGCCAAGCCTCTAATCTAACGACAAGTGTAATCCGTTTATGATTACGGATAGCACCCGCACCAAAAAGTGTCATTACGTTAATGATACCTACTCCGCGAATTTCCAACAAGTGACGGATCAACTCAGGGGCTGTACCATGCAGCTGGTTATCTGAAGTCTGGCGGATTTCCACGGCATCATCAGCGATCAGTCTATGTCCACGTTTTACAAGTTCAAGGGCTGTCTCACTCTTACCAATACCACTACTACCAGTAATCAGCATACCTACACCATATACATCACAGAGTACACCATGAATCGTTGCTGTAGGGGCTAATCTCCCTTCTAAGAAGCTCGTCAAACGGCTGGAGAAAATAGTCGTAGCCATCGAGCTACGAAGCACAGGAAGTCCCTTTTCATTACTTATATCAATTAACTCCTGTGGTACATCCAAACTACGGGTAATTACGATACAAGGGGTATTGTCATTACAGATTCCACGAAGCCTACTTTTACGTTCAGCTTCAGGCAGCATGGAGAAGAATGCGAGTTCTGTCTTACCTAATAGTTGAACACGTTCTTCCGGATAATATTCGAAATAACCAGCAATCTCTAGTCCAGGGCGATTCAGGTCATCTACCGTAATAGGTCGCTTTAGACCTTCCTGGCCGGAAATAACCTCTAATTGAAAATGTTGTACCAATTCAGATACTTTTACTTTCTTAGCCATGTAAATTCGTCCTTTCGTCACCTGCGGTATATGTCCGCTTACTGCGTCCGGTTGACAGCGATCTCATTACAATTCCGGAGGTAATTCTCCTGCTATCTTAATTGATAACGCTTGTGAATGCAATCTTAACGCCTATCCATTACGACCCTAATTAAACAATAAAGCCACCCTTTCGGGTGGCTTTATCAAGAGAGAAAAGATCCTGCGATCTTATCCCAACAGAATGTTAACTTCGGATTCTTTATCGAAGAAGTGAACTTTGTTCATATCGATAGCCAATTTTGGCTTGCTGCCTTCGCGAGTAGTGGAACGTCCATCTACACGAGCGATTACAGTAGATTTACCAAGGCCGCTCAAGTAAAGGAGCATTTCGTGACCAAGGTTTTCAGTTACATCAACCAATGAAGTAAAGATTGTGTTCGGGGAAGCTTCCAAGAATACTGGCTCTTCATGGATATCTTCTGGACGAACGCCCATAATTACTTCTTTGCCAATGTAGCCTTTGCTGCGGATGATTTGAGCTTTTCCGCCTGGTACTTCAACATCAAGGTTCTCAGCACGGAAACGGACAGAACCGTTTGCTTCGGACAAAGTACCATTGATAAAGTTCATTGTAGGGGATCCGATAAATCCAGCTACGAACAGGTTAGTTGGTTCATTGTACAACTCTTCAGGGGAAGCAGCTTGTTGAATGATACCATCATACATAACTACGATACGGTCACCCATTGTCATAGCTTCTGTTTGGTCATGCGTTACGTAGATACAAGTGGTTTCAAGGCGTTTAACCAGTTTAGTGATTTCAGCGCGCATTTGACCACGAAGTTTAGCATCCAAGTTGGAAAGAGGCTCATCCATCAAGAAGACTTGTGGATCACGTACGATAGCGCGTCCCAAAGCGACACGTTGGCGTTGACCACCGGAAAGTGCTTTTGGTTTACGATCTAGCAAATGCTCGATATCGAGAATTCTAGCAGCTTCACGTACTTTCTTGTCGATTTCATCTTTCTTCACTTTACGAAGTTTCAAACCGAAAGCCATGTTTTGGTATACGCTCATATGCGGATACAGGGCGTAGGATTGGAATACCATCGCGATATCGCGGTCTTTAGGTGCAACGTCGTTGACTACACGATCGCCAATGTACATTTTACCTTCGGAGATTTCTTCCAGACCAGCGATCATACGCAAAGTTGTGGATTTACCGCAACCGGATGGTCCAACCAATACTAGAAATTCCTTATCTTTAATATCAAGATTGATATCCATTACTGTTGCTTTATCTGAACCCGGGTATTTTTTGAAAATATGCTCTAAACGTACGCCTGCCATTGTATTTCCCCCTCGAGTTAATTATTGATTAATTGAAAAATTCTTTTTTCCTTGTACATTTATATTACCCTAGACGGGACACGGTGGCTATTTGTAACGTTCACAAAAAACCTATTTCCTTTTCGTCACTTTATACAAAAGCATAGTAAGCTTCACAATAGCAGCGTCCCCAAAGCTACGCACATCCGCACCAGTCTCCTGTTTGATCTTGTCCAGACGGTATAAAAGCGTGTTGCGATGAATATATAGCTTCTTGGCTGTTTCACTCACATTACAATCCATCTCAAAAAACGTCTCCAGGGTCATCAGCATCTCTTTATCCGATAATACGGAAGAATAGTCGCCAATCTGTCCAAGTAACTGTTTACGCCGTGCATCAGGAATGCTGTTAACCAAACGTTCCAGATGCAGCTCCCAAGGTAAATGAATATATTCACCCACTTGGAAAATACGTCCAAGTACAATAGTCTCCCTCAGCAAGGCCACGGATCCCGTCAATCCCTTAACAGGAACAATAGCCGGAGCTACAGCCAAATGGAATACACCTACCCATTCGCTGGCTATCAGTTCGTGTAAGCCCATGCTGGTCTGAGCCAGAATTTCATCTACACTCTCTTCTTCCTCATCCTTATCATCTCCGCCCGTGAGTAGTTCCTTCCGGGCCAATATTAACCATTCTTTTTCTTGAAGAGGTATAAGCAGAATTTCATTCTCAAAATAGCTGCGCAACAGCTTCATTAAGGAACGATAAGTGATCTGCGGGCTATGTGCATTCTCACTGCTAAGTAGGAATGGAACCATATCTCCGAATAAACGTCCCTTTAGAGCCATCTCATCGGGTATCTCAGAGTCATTTTTCTCTTGCTCCAGTTCGGTGTTCAACCAGGTACCCAGCTGCCGAGCCTCCGCTTCCCCTTCTTCTCTAACCCCAGTAGCTTTTAGTGCAATTGCAAAGTTTCGAACCGCATAATTCACTAATTGAATTTCCAAAGAGTTAAGTCCATCCAATTCCACCCAGACAGCGGTTACACGTCCATCAGTCTCATATAATGGTGCCCAAAGATGACCCTCATGGATTACCGGCTGTTCCTGTGCTTCCAATCCCAGGCTAAAAAGAGAAGCTGAATGTTGCCTACCTAACTGCTTGATTCCGGTTTTCTTTCCGGTGAGCTGCTCTAACTTTTTCCGCAATGTTTCGCTATCCATAGTCACCATACTCCACCACTTTTGCTCTTTTCGCCTATTTTAGCATATTCTCTAATATTATGTTAATCACTACAGCAGCGCGCTACTATAATACGACATAAAAACACAAAAAAAGCCACCACCATAAGGTGATGACTTTCTGTTTGGGATGAGCCATGAAGGACTCGAACCTTCGACACCCTGATTAAAAGTCAGGTGCTCTACCAACTGAGCTAATGGCTCATAAATGGTGGGGGATGATGGATTCGAACCACCGAACACGTACGTGAGCAGATTTACAGTCTGATGCGTTTGGCCACTTCGCTAATCCCCCAAAAAAGGTGGCTCGGGACGGAATCGAACCGCCGACACGAGGATTTTCAGTCCTCTGCTCTACCGACTGAGCTACCGAGCCATAAGATTACATGACAATTAAGCGGAAAAGTCTTACACTTCCCACTCATTTTGTGGAAAAAATGGCGGAACCGACGGGATTCGAACCCGCGGTCTCCTGCGTGACAGGCAGGCATGTTAGGCCAACTACACCACGGTTCCGCATTAATTAAAAATGGTGCCGGCGAGAGGACTTGAACCCCCAACCTACTGATTACAAGTCAGTTGCTCTACCAGTTGAGCTACACCGGCACGGTGTAAAAGCAATTCTAAAAAGATGAAAATGGTGGAGGCTGAGGGGATCGAACCCCCGACCCTCTGCTTGTAAGGCAGATGCTCTCCCAGCTGAGCTAAGCCTCCAGGTATTATGGTAGCGGCGAAGGGGATCGAACCCCCGACCTCACGGGTATGAACCGTACGCTCTAGCCAGCTGAGCTACACCGCCACAATAATTAGTATTGCTATGGATTGAAAATGGCGGAGAGAGTGGGATTCGAACCCACGCACCGCTTACGCAGTCTAACCCCTTAGCAGAGGGTCCCCTTATAGCCACTTGGGTATCTCTCCAAACGATATCAGTACCACAGCAATCCAAACAGGAATTTGACTCCCTGAAAACTGAATCCGAAACGAATCTGCATTCTAAGTATAGGATAAGCCCTCGACCGATTAGTATTGGTCAGCTCCATGCATTGCTGCACTTCCACCTCCAACCTATCTACCTCGTCGTCTTCAAGGGGTCTTACTAATTGGGAAATCTCATCTTGAGGGGGGCTTCACGCTTAGATGCTTTCAGCGCTTATCCCGTCCGTACGTAGCTACCCAGCCATGCTCCTGGCGGAACAACTGGTGCACCAGCGGTACGTCCATCCCGGTCCTCTCGTACTAAGGACAGCTCCTCTCAAATTTCCTGCGCCCACGACAGATAGGGACCGAACTGTCTCACGACGTTCTGAACCCAGCTCGCGTACCGCTTTAATGGGCGAACAGCCCAACCCTTGGGACCTACTTCAGCCCCAGGATGCGATGAGCCGACATCGAGGTGCCAAACCTCCCCGTCGATGTGGACTCTTGGGGGAGATAAGCCTGTTATCCCCAG
Source organism: Paenibacillus sp. FSL L8-0333 (assembly GCF_037965665.1). Taxonomy (NCBI): domain Bacteria; kingdom Bacillati; phylum Bacillota; class Bacilli; order Caryophanales; family Paenibacillaceae; genus Paenibacillus; species Paenibacillus sp. FSL L8-0333. The sequence goes on along the minus strand of NZ_CP150186.1, from coordinate 144,963 downwards.
GGTAGCTTTTATCCGTTGAGCGATGGCCCTTCCATGCGGTACCACCGGATCACTAAGTCCGACTTTCGTCCCTGCTCGACTTGTAGGTCTCGCAGTCAAGCTCCCTTATGCCTTTGCACTCTGCGAATGATTTCCAACCATTCTGAGGGAACCTTGGAACGCCTCCGTTACTCTTTAGGAGGCGACCGCCCCAGTCAAACTGCCCGCCTGACACGGTCCCCGTACCCGATTAGGGTACTAGGTTAGAACCTAGATACGATCAGGGTGGTATCCCAACGGCGCCTCCACCGAAGCTTGCGCTCCGATTTCTACGGCTCCCACCTATCCTGTACAGATCGTACCCAAATTCAATATCAAGCTGCAGTAAAGCTCCATGGGGTCTTTCCGTCTTGTCGCGGGTAACCTGCATCTTCACAGGTATTAAAATTTCACCGGATCTCTCGTTGAGACAGCGCCCAAGTCGTTACGCCATTCGTGCGGGTCAGAATTTACCTGACAAGGAATTTCGCTACCTTAGGACCGTTATAGTTACGGCCGCCGTTTACTGGGGCTTCGGTTCATAGCTTCGGGTTACCCCTAACCACTCCCCTTAACCTTCCAGCACCGGGCAGGCGTCAGCCCGTATACTTCGCCTTGCGGCTTCGCACAGACCTGTGTTTTTGCTAAACAGTCGCTTGGGCCTTTTCACTGCGGCCCCCTCGTGCTATTCACACTACCGGGGCACCCCTTCTCCCGAAGTTACGGGGTCATTTTGCCGAGTTCCTTAACGAGAGTTCTTCCGCGCGCCTTAGAATTCTCTTCTCGCCTACCTGTGTCGGTTTGCGGTACGGGCACCTTCTCCTGGCTAGAGGCTTTTCTTGGCAGTGTGAGATCATGACCTTCGCTACTATAATTTTCGCTCCCCATCACAGCCCAGCCTTAACGATGTGCGGATTTGCCTACACATCAGCCTCACTGCTTAGACGGACATCCATCAGTCCGCGTCACTACCCTCCTGCGTCACCCCATCGCTCATAGCGGATTACGGTGGTACAGTAATTTCAAACTGTTGTCCTTCGACTACGCCTTTCGGCCTCGCCTTAGGTCCCGACTTACCCTGAGCGGACGAGCCTTCCTCAGGAAACCTTGGGCTTTCGGCGGATCAGATTCTCACTGATCTTTTCGTTACTCATACCGGCATTCTCACTTGTGTAGTGTCCAGCGCTCTTTTCAGTACACCTTCAACCCCTACACAACGCTCCCCTACCCCAGATACATAGTATCTAGCCATAGCTTCGGTGGTGTGTTTAGCCCCGTTACATTTTCGGCGCAGAGTCACTCGACCAGTGAGCTATTACGCACTCTTTCAATGGTGGCTGCTTCTAAGCCAACATCCTGGTTGTCTGTGCAACTCCACATCCTTTCCCACTTAACACACACTTGGGGACCTTAGCTGATGGTCTGGGCTGTTTCCCTTTTGACAATGGATCTTAGCACTCACTGTCTGACTCCCGGCAATAAGTATATGGCATTCGGAGTTTGACTGAGCTTGGTAATCCTTGCGGACCCCGCACCCAATCAGTGCTCTACCTCCACTACTCTTATACCGAGGCTAGCCCTAAAGCTATTTCGGGGAGAACCAGCTATCTCCGAGTTCGATTGGAATTTCTCCGCTACCCCCACCTCATCCCCGCACTTTTCAACGTACGTGGGTTCGGGCCTCCAGTGCGTGTTACCGCACCTTCACCCTGGACAGGGGTAGATCACACGGTTTCGGGTCTACGTCCACATACTCATTCGCCCTATTCAGACTCGCTTTCGCTGCGGCTCCACCTTCTCGGCTTAACCTTGCATGTTAAACGTAACTCGCCGGTTCATTCTACAAAAGGCACGCCATCACCCATAGATCGGGCTCTGACTTTTTGTAAGCACACGGTTTCAGGTTCTATTTCACTCCCCTTCCGGGGTGCTTTTCACCTTTCCCTCACGGTACTGTTTCACTATCGGTCGCCAGGTAGTATTTAGCCTTAGCAGATGGTCCTGCTGGATTCATACGGGGTTTCACGTGCCCCGCACTACTCGGGATCCGTCTCGGAGAGAACACAGTTTAGGCTACAGGGCTTTTACCTCTATCGCGGGCCTTTCCAGACCTCTTCACCTACCATATTCCTTTGTAACTCCATGTGAGACGTCCCACAACCCCAAGAGGCAAGCCCCTTGGTTTAGGCTGTTCCGCGTTCGCTCGCCGCTACTGACGGAATCACTATTGTTTTCTCTTCCTCAGGGTACTTAGATGTTTCAGTTCCCCTGGTCTGCCTCTACACACCCTATGTATTCAGGTATGAGTAACTGCGAATTACCACAGCTGGGTTTCCCCATTCGGACACCCCCGGATCAAAGCTTGCTTACAGCTCCCCGAGGCAGTTTCGTTGTTCGCCACGTCCTTCGTCGGCTCCTGGCGCCTAGGCATCCTCCGTGTGCTCTTATTAGCTTAACCTTGATTTTTCCGTAGGAAAATATCGAACGATATCTTCTTTGAAAAATCTCACTAATAACATTTACTTGTTTGCACAAGTTGCTAAAAGATGTTCTAAAACGCAAATTCGTTTCGGTATCCAGTTTTCAAGGATCAAGTTAAAAAAGTTATTCATTTAAAAATTTATGGTGGAGCCAAGCGGGATCGAACCGCTGACCTCCTGCTTGCAAGGCAGGCGCTCTCCCAGCTGAGCTATGGCCCCATAAAATTACTCTATAATGTTATATGGTGGGCCTTGGTGGACTCGAACCACCGACCTCACCCTTATCAGAGGTGCGCTCTAACCAACTGAGCTAAAAGCCCATATAACATATATAACATTGTGAATCAACCAATGAATTGGTTGTCCGCTTGGCAACGTCCTACTCTCCCAGGACCCTTCGGTCCAAGTACCATCGGCGCTGGAGGGCTTAACGGTCGTGTTCGGGATGGGTACGTGTGGAACCCCTCCGCTATCGCCACCAAACGCATGCGAAAGAGACTTGCTCTTTCAAAACTGAACACGAGTGAGTGTTCGAACCCGAAGGTTCTATTATGGAAGTTAAACTTCCGATTTGAATGTCCTCATTGCAGAGAACGATTCTCCATAGAAAGGAGGTGATCCAGCCGCACCTTCCGATACGGCTACCTTGTTACGACTTCACCCCAATCATCTACCCCACCTTCGGCGGCTGGCTCCCTTGCGGGTTACCCCACCGACTTCGGGTGTTGTAAACTCTCGTGGTGTGACGGGCGGTGTGTACAAGACCCGGGAACGTATTCACCGCGGCATGCTGATCCGCGATTACTAGCAATTCCGACTTCATGCAGGCGAGTTGCAGCCTGCAATCCGAACTGAGACCGGCTTTGATGGGATTGGCTCCACCTCGCGGCTTCGCTTCCCGTTGTACCGGCCATTGTAGTACGTGTGTAGCCCAGGTCATAAGGGGCATGATGATTTGACGTCATCCCCACCTTCCTCCGGTTTGTCACCGGCAGTCACTCTAGAGTGCCCAGCATTACCTGCTGGCAACTAAAGTTAAGGGTTGCGCTCGTTGCGGGACTTAACCCAACATCTCACGACACGAGCTGACGACAACCATGCACCACCTGTCTCCTCTGTCCCGAAGGCCGCTGCTATCTCTAGCAGATTCAGAGGGATGTCAAGACCTGGTAAGGTTCTTCGCGTTGCTTCGAATTAAACCACATACTCCACTGCTTGTGCGGGTCCCCGTCAATTCCTTTGAGTTTCAGTCTTGCGACCGTACTCCCCAGGCGGAGTGCTTACTGTGTTAACTTCGGCACCAAGGGTATCGAAACCCCTAACACCTAGCACTCATCGTTTACGGCGTGGACTACCAGGGTATCTAATCCTGTTTGCTCCCCACGCTTTCGCGCCTCAGCGTCAGTTACAGCCCAGAAAGTCGCCTTCGCCACTGGTGTTCCTCCACATATCTACGCATTTCACCGCTACACGTGGAATTCCACTTTCCTCTTCTGTACTCAAGCCACCCAGTTTCCAGTGCGACCTCAGGTTGAGCCCAAGGTTTAAACACCAGACTTAAATAGCCGCCTGCGCGCGCTTTACGCCCAATAATTCCGGACAACGCTTGCCCCCTACGTATTACCGCGGCTGCTGGCACGTAGTTAGCCGGGGCTTTCTTCTCAGGTACCGTCACTCCGGTAGCAGTTACTCTACCGGACGTTCTTCCCTGGCAACAGAGCTTTACGATCCGAAAACCTTCATCACTCACGCGGCGTTGCTCCGTCAGGCTTTCGCCCATTGCGGAAGATTCCCTACTGCTGCCTCCCGTAGGAGTCTGGGCCGTGTCTCAGTCCCAGTGTGGCCGTTCACCCTCTCAGGTCGGCTACGCATCGTCGCCTTGGTGGGCCGTTACCCCACCAACTAGCTAATGCGCCGCAGGCCCATCCCTCAGTGACAGATTGCTCCGTCTTTCATTCTTCTCTCAGGAGAAAAAAGAAATTATCCGGTATTAGCTACCGTTTCCGGTAGTTATCCCAGTCTGAAGGGCAGGTTGCCTACGTGTTACTCACCCGTCCGCCGCTAAGTTACTTTGAAAGCAAGCTTTCAAAGTAACTCCGCTCGACTTGCATGTATTAGGCACGCCGCCAGCGTTCGTCCTGAGCCAGGATCAAACTCTCCAATTAGTATTGAAAAGAGCGATATGCTCATTTTGAAACATCTGACGAGAAAATTAATTCTCTAATTTGGATTTCACTTGCGTGATTTCCCACTCACTCGTTGTTCAGTTTTCAAAGATCAATGTCTCATCTTTCGTCGTCGTTGCTTGTCAGCAGCGACCTTTATAATATATCACAGCGCCTTTGTTTTCGTCAAGCATTTTTTTAATTTCTTTTTTTGCTTGACCGTTTCAGCAAGTTGTTAATCAACAGCTTGTCCAAACGGGCGAGACTTAATGTATCATATTTTTCAAAGCCACGTCAAGCATTAAAATAAAATTATTCTTAATCCGAGCAACATAACCACGCCAGGAAGCCCAAGAACCGTTACTGCGCCTATAGTTGCAGGGTTCAAAGGGATATACACCTGCGTGAGCAAACCTGAGAAGTTCACTACATATATCCCGAGTGCAGCCAATACCAAATGAACCCCAAATAAACTTAGCCACCCAAAACCCAGCTTTTTTCTAAATACAACTAAACCTAATAAGATAACAGATAATATCAATACGCCCATAGCTATCATTCTAAGCATGTAGATCCCCCTTATACATTTATTTATAAGCCCTTATATTTGACTACTGTTCAACCCCAAGCTTTTTGCATGTTTGAGATGTATCTGATATTTACGTTCTGCAGCCTCCAGAATATATATCGCGTAATCTATCTGATCCTGTCCCAATGCCTCGTCGAACATCAGATACGCCCTCTCCCACTCTGAATGCGCCTTACGGACCTCTAAGAGGGTTTCCCATCCCTCACTTTCCTTTTTGCCTTGTTCCTTATCCACTCCCCGCCACAGCTCTCTCCACCATCCCATTTCAATTCCTCCTCAGAATAATTTTGATGCAAAATACACATCTCGTTATTCTCATTCATATCGGGATAGGGACAAACTTAGAACAAAAAAAAGGAAACCCGAGGGCTTCCTTTTTGAAAAATACCACTATAGAGCTGCTAGAATAGCTCGCGACGACCTTCCAACGCTTTGGACAAGGTAACTTCATCAGCGTATTCAAGATCGCCACCTACAGGCAAGCCATGAGCTATCCTGGTGATTTTAATCTCAAACGGCCGAACAAGACGAGAAATGTACATCGCCGTTGCTTCTCCCTCGATGTTGGGGTTGGTCGCCATAATAAGCTCGCTTACTCTCTCATCACTCAGACGGGTCAATAATTCTTTCAAGCGAATATCATCAGGGCCGATACCTTCCATAGGTGAAATTGCGCCCTGAAGAACATGGTAATATCCATTAAACTCCTTGGTTCGTTCTATAGCCACCAAATCCTTAGAGTCTTGTATCACACATATCACTGAAGGATCTCTAGTTTTGTCCTGACATATCTTACATGGGTCCGTATCCGTAATATTACAGCAGACCGAGCAATAGTGAAGATTGCGTTTGACGCTTACTAGCGCTTTTGCAAAATCAATGACTTCATCCTCTTTCATGTTAAGCACATGAAAAGCTAACCGGGCGGCTGTCTTCGGTCCAATCCCGGGCAAACGCGTAAAAGCATCGATCAGCTTAGCTAGCGGTTCGGGATAATACAAATTAATAATTCTCCTTTAGACTGAAGTGGAGTGGGCTATTAGAACAAGCCTGGGATCTTCATTCCACCAGTGAATTTACCCATGTCATTGTTAGCAAGCTCTTCAGCTTGAGTCAATGCATCATTTACAGCAGTGATTACAAGATCTTGCAGCATTTCAACATCTTCCGGATCAACGGCTTCCGGTTTAATTTGAATAGACAGCAATTTTTTGTGGCCGTTTACTTGGACAGTAACTACGCCGCCACCTGATGAACCCTCAATAACCTTGCCTCCGAGTTCCTCTTGAGCTTTGAGCATTTGCTCCTGCATTTTCTTAACTTGCTTCATCATTTGGTTCATATTATTCATACTTCGTCTCTCCTTTGGAATGCGCAATTAGCGCTAGTATGTTTATATTACTCTTTTATGACAACAAGGTCTTCTCCAAAAAGCTGGATAGCCTCATCAATCCAAGGTTCAGGTTTAGCTTCTGCAGTATCGTGTTCATGCTCCAGCTGCAGTTCTTCTTTGCCAGTCTGTCCCACAGACTTCTGGGCAGCTTCATTCCAGTCACGAAGCATCATGGTTACAAGTCTATAAGGTTTGCCTAGACGCGCTGCAAGCACACTCTCAATAACCTGTCTGTTTGCCGGCTTCTCAGTAGTATCGCGGTGAATCGTGTTCTTGAATGCAACAAGCACCGCATCCTCCATAATCGATACTGGCTCACCGTCTACAAACCATGCATGAACCGTTACCTTTTCCTCTTTTACTCCCTGCAGGACAAGGCTCCACTGTTTATAGATTGCTGCAAAATCGGGACTATCTTTACCAGCAATAAACTTATCTACGTTAGGAGGCATTTTTGAGGCTGAAGAAACCCGCGGTGTTGGAACCGCATGCGATTTCGGTGCAGGAGCACCATCACGCCCTCCTCCGGAAATACCACCGGATTGCATAGCCTGTTCCAGCTTCTTCTCCAGTGCTGCGATCTGTCTTTTGAGAAGATCCAGTTCACCAGAGTCAACACTCGAATTATTCGCGCCTACTCCGGCATTTGTTTCACCTAACGGAGCAAATGCGGCGCTCTGACTTACCTCTTGCTGCAAGCTGCAAAGCTTCATCAGCGCCACTTCAAACAGTGTCTGAGGATGTGTTGCGTATTTCATTTCACCTAGGTATTTATTGATTGTATCTACAATCTGAAATAGACGCTCCCGAGAAAATGCGGTGGCCATATCTTTAAATTCAGCAGGATTCAGCACCCGCTCTGTTAATTGATCGGCCTCGGGCACCATCTTAATCATCAATAAATCTCGGAAATAATACATGAGATTCTCTAAGCATTTATCTGCACTTTTACCTTCATGCATAAGCTGCTCAACGAGCTCCAGAAGAAGACCCATATCACCTTCCAATATGGCAGTGGCAAGACGTGCAAATTGCTCGGAGGGAATTCCTCCTGTCATTCCTAACACTTGTTCGTACGTAACATTACCATCTGTAAAGGATGAAATCTGATCCAGCAAGCTCAATGCATCACGCATACCACCATCAGATAGACGGGCAATATACTGCAATGCGTTGTTATCCGCTGTAATCCCTTCCTTCTCACAAATAGCAGTCAGATGGGCGGTCTGTTCTTCTAACGCCACTCTACGGAAGTCAAAACGCTGACAACGGGAAATTATTGTCGCTGGCAATTTGTGAGGTTCCGTTGTCGCAAGAATAAACATCGCATGTGACGGAGGTTCCTCCAACGTCTTTAATAGAGCATTAAAAGCTTCTGTAGTCAGCATATGCACTTCATCAATGATATACACTTTACGGCGTACCTCGGTAGGTGCATACTTCACCTTTTCACGCAGATCACGGATCTCCTCTACGCCCCGGTTTGATGCCGCATCTATTTCCTGCACATCCATTACATTACCCGCAGCGATTCGCAGGCAGGATGGACATTCGTTACAAGGTTCCGGACCTGGCCCACGTTCACAGTTAACCGCTTTAGCTAAGACTTTAGCAGCACTTGTCTTACCAGTTCCCCGCGGACCGCTGAACAGATAGGCATGCGAAACCCGCTGTTCACGAATTGCGTTCTGCAGCGTTTGGATAATGTGCTGTTGTCCAACCATGTCTTGAAACGACTGCGGCCGCCAAGCACGGTACAGCGCGATATGTTCCACTATGCATTACCCTCTCTTAAGCTGCCGCTTTCCCGGCATTTGTCGCAAATTTATTATACTATATTCATCGGCTATTGACCAAAAACAAAAAGCATCTTTGCTTGTGGCAAAGATGCTATGATAAACAGAATTATAAACCGTGCACCTGTTATTGATGGCTACGATCCAAGCGGCAACCCTACATGACTGCTCGAGTTAGGCCACCCTCCGGCACAAGAGTAATCTTACTTATGGCTGCTTCCTTCCGGACCTGACCAGGTTCATAAGCACTCATTGCGGAGGACCCAACTGTCAACACAGCCCATAGGAACCAAGGCCTCACATCGATAGCACCTCTAACAGGAATTCAACCTCGCTACAGCGGATTGCGAGTTACAGGGCACCGCTACCTCCCCGTCTAGCACGGCGAAGATAAGTATAGCTCACGCTCGGACAAAAATCAACTCCAAGACATAAAATGAGCCCCTCAGCTATACAGCTGGGGGCTCAATCTAACCGTTAAGCCGCAAAGCGACTGTTCAAATTAGATACCATATTTCTTCTTAAATTTATCTACGCGACCGCCGGCATCCAGGAACTTCTGCTTGCCAGTGAAGAACGGATGGCAGTTGGAGCAAATTTCGACACGAAGCTCTTGTTTAACAGAGCCAGCTTCGAAAGTGTTGCCACATGCGCAGGTTACCTTAGTTACATTATACTTTGGTTGAATTGCTTCTTGCATTTTGAATTTCACCTCTCATGCCCTAAGCCTCATGCGGACCCAGAGTTATATGATTACACTGTGGTATTTTAGCACGAAATATCGAATTGGGCAATATGTTTCATTTTTACATTTTAGCTGCTTAAATATTGATTCCCCGCCGCTTAGCCCGCGCCATATCTGCTGGTGGCACATGTGTATAAGAGCCTATAACTACATCCGGAAGTTCATCGCGGAAAATATCAAGCATCGTCTTCATCCCAAGGATTTCACCCTGGGCAGGAGGAATCAACTCTAAATAGCTCTCCGGGTCAATGTTTAGATTACGCATCTGAATAAGCTTCAGATCAGTACGTCTTACAAACTCCAGCATCGCTTCAATCTCTTCTTCGCGATCAGTCACTCCAGGGAAGATCAGATAATTGATCGATGTGTAAACGCCCTGCGAAGCAGCGTATTTCAAAGATTTCTCTACATTGGCCAATGTATAACCGCGTGGTTTGTAATAAGCATTATAATGGTCATCAAGGGCACTGATTGTGCTGACACGCATCAAATCGAGCCCAGCATCAACGATTCCTCGCATATGATCGCTTAATCCCGCATTGGTGTTGATATTGATATAGCCCATATCAGTAATCGAGCGCACTTCACGAATAGCTTCTATAATAAGTTTTGCTTGCGTGGAAGGTTCCCCTTCACAGCCTTGTCCAAAGCTGATAATCGATTCAGGCGTCTTTAAATGCTCCAACATAACTTGTGAAATTTCGTTGACCGTAGGCCGGAAATTCATCCGAGTCTGCGGAGATACAAAGCCGCTATCATCAGGTTGCTCAGAAATACAGCCAAAACATCCTGCATTACATGAATAAGAGACGGGTACACCGCCCTCCCAACGCCCTAAAAAGGTATTGGAGGAAGTCAGGCATTCATAGCCAAGCGCACAGTTAGAAAGATGCTCATAGAGACGGTTATCAGGATATTTGGCTGTCATCTCACCAACGCTGACTTCAAGATCTTCTTTGTCACAATTAAGTGGATTCCATTTCTCCGGATTATCGGTAGGGTCTGCCGCAACATAGAACCCGCCATCCTTCCACACTACAGCCGAATACCCAAACAGAGGAAGCTTATAAGACTTATCTGTCTTCACATAACCAGGAAGACATAGACGAGTATAGCCTTGCGGCAGCAGCGCTCCGACAGCCTGCGAGCCTTCCGGCAAAGACATCATTTCACCCGTCTCAGGATTCATACCCACAGCACGTGTACTAGGCAAGCCCACGAGCGTAGCACCTTCTGGTAATGGAATTAATTCTTCCTCCAGCATTTCAACAATCATATCCCCGCTACGAGCTAGCCCGTACAGTTCGGGATGATCATATACGTTTCCTTGCCCGTCGGCATATACCAAATACATGTTAGTCTCCTCTTATTATCAATTCTCAAGTTGTAGGTACTGAAGGTGTCTTCGCCCGCGTGGTACGACGAGCAGCTGTACCACTGTTGGAGGTGCCCCCGTTACTTGCAGTCCCGTTTGGTGTTGTTTTTGCCCCAGCAACGTCAAAGGATGCCAAGAACTCAGCATTAGTCTTCGTATCACGCAGCTTTTTGATGAATCCCTCCACAAAATCGTAGGATTCGTTCATATTTTTGCGAATCGCCCAAATCGTATCCAGTTCTTCTTTGCTCAAGAGCACTTCTTCGCGACGTGTACCTGAACGACGAATATCGATAGCTGGGAATATCCGGCGTTCCGCCAATTTGCGGTCCAAATGAAGCTCCATATTACCGGTACCCTTAAATTCTTCATATATAATATCATCCATACGCGAGCCAGTATCTATTAATGCTGTTGCCAAAATAGTTAATGAGCCGCCTTCTTCCACATTCCGTGCAGAACCAAAAAACCGCTTCGGCCGGTGAAAAGCCGCCGGGTCAATCCCCCCGCTTAGTGTACGTCCAGATGGTGGAACCACCAGATTATAAGCACGCGCCAGACGCGTAATGCTATCCAAAAGAATAACTACATCCTTCTTGTGCTCAACTAAACGAAGTGCCCTTTGCAACACAAGCTCAGCCACTTTAATATGATTCTCTGGAAGCTCATCAAACGTCGATGCAACCACTTCGCCTTTTACAGAACGCTGCATATCGGTTACTTCTTCAGGACGTTCATCAATCAGCAATACAAAGAGCTCAATCTCAGGATTATTAGTGGAAATACTATTGGCAATTTCTTTTAAGAGGAGCGTTTTTCCTGCTTTTGGAGGTGCTACAATCAAACCCCGCTGCCCCAAACCTACAGGAGCGAGCAAATCCATTATTCGGGTAGACAAATGAGTAGGGGATGTTTCAAGCGGTAGCTTGTCTTGCGGATAAAGTGGTGTTAATGCTGGAAAATGAAGACGCTCCGCTGCACTAGCAGGGTTCTCGCCATTAACGGCATTGACTTGAAGCAGGCCAAAATATCGTTCATTTTCTTTTGGTGTCCGACATTTACCAGACACAAGATCTCCGCTTCTGAGATCAAACTTACGAATTTGTGAAGCTGAGATGTAAATATCTTCAGCGCTGGGCAAATAGTTAATCGGCCTAAGAAATCCATAGCCCTCAGGCAAAATTTCTAGTACGCCTTCCATAAACATGAGACCGCTCTGCTCTGCCTGTGCCCGAAGGATCGCAAAGATCAGTTCCCGTTTCTTCAGCTGTCCGTAATAAGGAATCTGGTATTTCTTGGCCAGCTTATATAACTCGGTCAGCTTCATTTCTTCCAGATCGGAAATTTGAAGATCCATGTAATAACCACCTATTCAATTTTTAAATGAGTTCTTCCTAGTCTATCTACTAGGCAAAAATATGATTCTATTAAAATGCTCATTAGGTTAGTATTACCCCAAATGGAAGGAAATATGCGGTTTGGCCGCAAATTAATACTCCTTCCAAGCGGGATATCCTAATATTATTCATTCTCACGCCAAACATGAGCACCAAGTTGCCGAAGGTTGCTCACTAAATTATCATAACCACGATCAATATACTCTACGCCGGTCACTTCAGTAATACCATCCTCTACTGTTAACCCGGCAATGACAAGGGCTGCACCCGCACGCAGATCAGCTGCCTTTACTTTTGCAGCATTAAGTTTACTGCCCTCAATAATTGCAGATCGGCCCTCAACACGAATCTTTGCGCCCATTCTTACCAACTCTGGCACATGCTTGAAGCGGTTGCTGTAAACGAAATCGCTAAGCACACTAACCCCTTCTGCCTGTGTCAGCATACTTGTCATAGGAGATTGTAAATCTGTAGGAAATCCAGGATAGGTCAGTGCTTTAACATCTGCATGTTCATAATTAGCTCTACCTATAACTCGGATACTTTCATCAAGCTCTTCAATATCCACGCCCATCTCTAAAAGCTTGGCTGTTAAGGCTTCCAAGTGCTTAGGAATAACATTATCTATCAACACATTACCACGCGTAGCCGCAGCGGCAATCATATAAGTTCCTGCTTGAATCCGATCGGGAATAATGGAATGACGGCAACCGTGCATTTCCGAGACCCCTTCGATCCGGATGGTTTCTGTACCAGCGCCTTTAATAACAGCGCCCATAGAGTTCAATAGGGTAGCTACATCTATAATCTCAGGCTCTTTAGCCGCATTTTCAATAATTGTAGAGCCTTTGGCTCGTGAAGCCGCCAGCATGATGTTTATAGTGGCACCTACGCTTGATACGTCCAGATAAATCTTCGCACCGCGTAGCTCTTTTGCATATAAGTGGATAGAACCATGTTCGTTGGTAACTGTTGCTCCCAAAGCCTCGAATCCCTTGATATGTTGATCAATTGGACGAGGTTCAAAATTACAGCCACCAGGAAGACCTATTGTCGCTTCTTTGAATCTTCCAAGCAGAGCTCCCATCATATAATACGAAGCTCTAAGTTTCTTAACCGGCCCATTGGGCATTGGAATAGATACAATACGTGAAGGGTCAATTCTCATCTGATTGCCTGACCAGGATACATTAGCGCCAAGCTCTTGCAAGATTTCGGAGTAAACGGCTACATCACTAAGGGACGGTAAATTATCCAGAACAACTTCAGATTCGGCCAAAATTGCCGCAGGAATAAGCGCAATGGCACTATTCTTTGCTCCACTGATGGTTACAACGCCCTCTAGCGGACGTCCACCGCCAATCATTAATTTTTCCATAGATTTATCAATTTCCCCCTACGTGTATTGCAGCTGGGTGGGCAATACGTGCTGTGGACTTTTAGTGATGAAAATGGAAAGACACCGGCTAAGCGGTGTGCTTTCCTCATCAAACTATTCAACTGGACAGAGTAATAGCCCTATCCTTTAACAAATTGCTTGTCCACCTGAGGCGGAAGCTACAATGATTAGGCTTTGTTGTTGGATCCAAATTCGCGAATTTTACCAATAACGGTTTCTTTGATTGCATCGCGACCTGGTGCGATGAATGTACGTGGATCGTAAGCATCAGGTTTAGCAGCTAGAACTTCGCGAACAACTTTTGCGAACACGATTTGGTTCTCAGTGTTCACGTTGATTTTGGAAGTACCCAGGGAGATGGCTTTCTTGATGTCATGTTCAGGAATACCTGTACCACCATGAAGAACCATTGGGATGTTAGTAGCGTCACGGATTTCTTCCATTTCTTTGAATCCGAGGTTAGGCTCGCCATGGTAAGGTCCATGAACGGAACCAAGTGCAGGAGCCAGGGTGTCGATACCTGTTTCTTTCACAATACGTACGCACTCATCAAGCTTAGCATACATGATGCCGCCGATAACGTCGTCTTCTTGTCCACCAACAGTACCTACTTCAGCTTCTACAGAAACGCCTTTAGCGTGAGCATATTCAACGACTTTTTTAGTCATATCGATGTTCTCATCGATTGGGTGATGGGAACCGTCGATCATTACGGATGTAAATCCAGCATCAATTGCTGCTTTACATTTATCAAAGCTAGATCCATGGTCAAGGTGGATAGCTACAGGAACAGTGATATTCATGTCAATAATTAGACCTTCAACCATTTTAACAACAGTAGTGAAGCCGCCCATGTGGCGTGCTGCGCCTTCAGATACACCAAGGATTACTGGTGATTTTTCTTGTTCAGCGGCACCAAGAATAGCTTGAGTCCACTCCAAGTTGTTAATGTTGTACTGACCTACTGCATATTTTCCTTCAAGTGCTTTGTTCAACATGTCTGTCATAGATACTAATGGCATGGTTTCATCCTCCTAAGAATGTTGGTTGGCTATGTTTTTAAACCGACATCACATACAGGCTTATTATAGCACATCCTGTGTCAAATACTAAATAGGGTAAACAAAAAAATGTCCCGGTGGGACGATTTTTATCCAGCCCATATAGCAATTAGACTCATCCTCTTCGGAGTCACCACGCGAAATAGGACCGATACAGAAATCACCGTTCTAACTGCATTGATCCACAGACTTGTTATGAAGATGCATGTTTACCGCTACGCGCATTTCGTCTATGTCGAACGGCTTTGTAAAATGCATTAACGCCCCTAGCTTGGTCGCCTCCTTAATCATGTCCAGTTCACCATATGCCGTCATCATAATGACCTTAATGGACGGATTGATCTCCTTTAGATGCTTCAGGATCTCGAGTCCATCCATTCCCGGTATTTTCATATCGAGTAAGACCAAATCGGGTGACTCGCTGCGAACAATGTCTAATGCCAATTTTCCGTTAGCCGCTTGAAATGTTGTATATCCCTCACTATTGAACACTTCCATAAGAAGAATCCGGATCCCGTTCTGATCATCGACAATTAATACTTTCTTCTTTTCCATACGATACCCTCCCAGAAATTAAGGCAGATTGACTATACCGCGCTCTCCACAGCGACCGGCCCCTTTAGAAACTACTCCATACGAAACCTATTATTCGTGCTTTACTGTCCAAATCCTGCTAATTGGATAAAATGGGTAAATAAAGAGTCTAAAATGAAATAAATGTCAGTTACAATATTTCTATTAAAGGGTAATACAAAAAGAGAGCCTTCGGATGAAGGCTCTCTTAGACTATTTAAGAACCGATGGGTTCTTTCTGTCTGTGTATAAATTACTGCTGCTCGGAATGCGTCAAAGAGGCTTTGACAAATTCACGGAATAGCGGTTGCGGACGGTTCGGACGTGAAGTGAATTCCGGGTGGAATTGAACCGAGAGGAACCACGGATGCTCTGGAAGCTCTACGATCTCAACTAGACGGCCATCCGGAGAAGTTCCGGAGATAACCAGTCCCGCTTTTTCAATTTCATCACGGTAAGTATTGTTGAACTCATACCGGTGACGATGACGCTCATATACCAGTTCATCATCATAGCAAGACATTGCCAGAGAGTCCGGAATAATCTTACAAGGATACAACCCAAGACGCATAGTGCCACCCATATCTTCAATATCTTTTTGCTCAGGAAGCAAATCAATCAATGGATATTGTGTATTTGGATCGATTTCGGAGCTGTTTGCACCTTGTAGTCCAAGAACAGAACGGCCATATTCAATTACAGAAACCTGCATTCCAAGGCAAATACCAAAGAAAGGTATCAATTGCTCACGGGCATAACGAATAGCGGAGATTTTACCTTCGATTCCCCGATCACCGAAACCACCAGGAACAAGAATACCGCCAATGCCACGCAGCATTTCGTCCACGTTCTCATCCGTAATTTCCTCTGCGTTCACCCAGCGGATCTTAACCTCTGCATTCGCAGCAAAACCTGCGTGTGAAAGTGATTCAACAACGCTCAAATAAGCGTCATGCAGTGCTACGTACTTACCTACAATTGCTATTTCTACTGTCTTCTCTAATTTCTGAATCCGGCTAAGCATACTTTCCCATTCGCGCATATCTGGCGCAGGTGTTGTAAGCTTCAAATGATTAACAACAATCTCGTCCAATCCTTCATCACGAAGGTTCAATGGAACTTCATATAACGTCGAAGCATCGCGGCATTCCACAACAGCATTAGCATCAATATCGCAAAAGAGTGCGATTTTGGCTTTCATATCTGCGGAAAGCTCATATTCCGTACGGCACACGATGACATTCGGTTGAATACCGATACTGCGCAGCTCTTTAACGCTATGCTGTGTCGGCTTCGTCTTCACTTCACCAGCAGCCTTGATATAAGGAATCAAGGTTACGTGGATATACATCACATTTTCCCGGCCAATATCACTCTTGATTTGACGAATCGCTTCCAGGAACGGAAGACTTTCAATATCCCCTACAGTACCGCCGATCTCTGTGATAACAACATCAGAGTTAGTCTCGCGGCCCGCGCGGAACACGCGTTCTTTGATCTCATTCGTAATATGCGGGATAACTTGTACAGTTCCACCCAAGTACTCTCCACGACGTTCCTTGCTGATTACGGATGAATAGATCTTACCTGTCGTCACATTGCTGTTCTTCGACAGATTGATATCAATAAACCGTTCATAGTGCCCAAGGTCAAGGTCAGTCTCTGCACCGTCATCCGTTACGAAGACTTCTCCGTGCTGGTAAGGGCTCATTGTTCCAGGGTCTACGTTAAGATACGGATCAAATTTCTGAATCGTTACCTTTAGACCTCTGTTCTTGAGCAGCCTGCCCAGCGAAGCGGCGGTAATGCCTTTACCCAGGGAAGACACAACGCCACCCGTTACAAAAATATACTTTGTCACTGTAAAACCCTCCTAAATAAAGTCCAAACATAAAAGCGGCACATGGTGTTTATCGTAACCCGTTTTACTATCATCAAAACAGGGGAAATCAAAAGTTTAATTCACCGGGGAAAACATAAAACGTCATCCCGCAAATTCCATTAATCTACAGCTACTTTGCATCTAAAAAAACAAAAAAGTGACACCCGTAGAACCGGGGCACTTTTTATTTTAGAAAACACGTTTATTAACTTACATGATAAGCCCATGCAATAGTTTACTCTGACGATCCCCCCCTGTCAAGGGAGGAATTATGCCACAGACAAGACTCTTCTGATTATTGATCTTACTTGTCATCCTCGGAATCTTCATCGTCGCTATCTTCTGCATCGTCTTCGTCCGTATCGTCTTCGTCTATGTCATCTTCATCGATCACGACATCTTCGTCGACTTCTTCTTCGCTGTCGTCGTCAGAATAGAGGTCGTCGCGATCTTCATCGATAGCGTCGAAATCCTCTTCTTCAGCTGTGTAGTTTTCTTCTTCATCAGCAAAATCGTCATCTTCCAAATCATCGTCTTCATCGTTGATGATGCGCACCCGTTTAGTGTTACCAACCGGATCATCGGAGCGCTCTAGAGGATACCAGCGTTTCAGTCCCCAAAGGTTGGTTCCGACACAGGCAAAACGCCCGTCAATGTTAATCTCGGTATATAACTGGGCAATAGTATCTTGGCTTTCTTGATCGGTCATACCGCGTAACTTGGCTACCTCGACCATCAGATCACGGTAATAATACGGTGTATTGGCTGCTTTAAGCACCAGAAAGGCAAGATCCACCATTGGCATTTCTTTAACTTTCTCAGGGTCTAGCTTTAAATTGAGTGGCGTACTCACTAAAGGACACTTCCTCTCACGCATTGTTCACATTACGGTTTATTTCAATAATATCCATTAACAAAACTAAGTAAAACCTATTTAACAACAAAATGCAAGTCAAATGCAAGAACCGCCCAACAGAAAAAGCCTCCTGCTTATTATCCATACAGGAAACCTGTCTTCATCAAGAAGAGTTGATATGTAATTGTAGCAAGGGTCGCCGCACCCAAAGTTTTTAGAAATGGGATTTAAAAAGGCGGAGGAAGACCTCCGCGCATGACTGTATCCACGCCAAGGATCGGCTCCTTACGGGATGTTACAAAGAGAGTTTTAATCTCTTCTGTTTATTTTATGTAAAGCGCCGTCTTTTGACACGCTGGGCAGCCCATTTCCTTAAAAAAGGGCAAGTTCCCATTCGGACCCCTCCCTCCGCTCATACAATATGGCAGCAGGGCACCGAGGGGGGACAGCGAAACCTATGGACTATTACAAATTTTGGAACATGCTTCTTGAAGAAATATCGGTTGCCCCAAAAAATGGTGAGCGGCGTATTCTTACCTTCAACGATCCCCGCCAGTATGCCGGAGCTTTCTCCCAATGGAAGGCTCTAAAAGCAAAGCAGCCCGAGCTGCGTCAAGTACAGGTATCTCCGCTGATTCGGGCCTTCTTCGTGCCCGCTGCCGCCGGAAAGCTGATGAACCGATTTGCAGACCTTCTAAACGTCGAAGACGATCTGCAGATTCAAATTCATTCTATAGCTAACGAAAAGAGCGGAATCGCCGCCCTCCCTTGGGGGGTGAAAGCGATTCATGCTCCTCAGGCATGGTCTAAATCAACCGGAGTTCACGTCAAAATCGGCGTCATTGACACCGGCGCGGATTACCGTCATCCCGATCTGAAGCATTCATTAGCCTCTGGAGTCAACCTACTACACCGCGGGATGCTGCCGCTGGATGATAACGGGCACGGAACTCATATCGCCGGAACCTTAGCGGCAGCAGGGGGAAATCGCGGAATGATGGGAGTGGCGCCGCGAGCGCTGCTATATCCAGTCAAGGCCTTTGATCATAGTGGATCAGCCTATGTGTCCGATATTGTGCTAGGTATTGATTGGTGTGTGCAGAACCGAATCGACGTCATTAATATGAGCTTTGGAATGAAGACTAGAAGCAAGGCGCTCCACAATGTGGTTATAAAAGCATATCGGGCCGGAATCGCCGTCATTGCCTCCTCTGGGAATGACGGCAAACGTGGCGGGGACTATCCCGCACGTTATCCCGAGACGATAGCCGTGGGCGCCATCGATAAAAGACACCGGGTTGCCGGCTTCAGCAATCGCGGTTCATATATCGATGTATACGCGCCCGGCGAAGGCGTGCCCTCCTGCTGGCTGAAGGAGGGCTACAAAGAAATGAGCGGCACCTCCATGGCGACCTCGCATGTCACGGGAGCCGCCGCACTGCTGCTCGCACTGCGACCGGGCCTCACGCCAAGGGAGCTGAAGCTGCTCTTGCGCCGCACCGCGTCCCCGGTGCGGCTACGCAAGGGGCAACGCCGCGCATCCCTAGGCGGCGGCTCTGCCGATGCCCTGCGACTGCTGAGAGCAGGAGTAAGGGCGAAGCGTTCGGTCTCCGCGAACGTGTAGACCCCGCCCGGGCACCGGGTGGGTCACTCTGACGTGAGCGCAGCTGATGCCGGTGCGAAGAACGGCAGCCAAGAAAAATCCGCCCCCCAGGAAACCGGAAGGCGGATTTTTTGTCGTTTGCTGTTGATTTACATGCGATCCGGTGCAGAAACTCCGACAAGACGCAGTACATTGGCAATAGTAGTACGCGTTGCGCCAAGCAATGCAAGACGCGCCACGGTTTGAGCAGCATCCTCAGTAATTACACGTTCAGCTTTGTAATAACTGTGGAACATCGCAGCCAGCTCATATACATAACGGATGAGGCGATGTGGAGCATAACCTTCAGCCGCAACAGCGATTTCTGCCGGGAGCTCACCAATTTTTCGCAGCAGGTCATATTCATGCACTGCTGTCAGCTTGGAGAAGTCAATTTCAGCGTAATCAGGGATAGAAATCCCTTGCTCCTCTGCCTGACGGAAAATACTGCAAATACGGGCATGCGCATATTGAACATAGAATACAGGATTTTCATTAGAAGTAGAGATCGCCAAATCCATATCGAAATCAAGATGAGAATCCATGCTGCGCATGGTGAAGAAATAACGAATCGCATCGATTCCTACTTCCTCCATCAAATCTTCCATCGTAACCGCTTTGCCGGTACGTTTGGACATTTTGACCTTTTCACCATTCTGGAACAGGCTGACCATCTGAGCAATCAGAACCACTAGCTTCTCAGGATCATTGCCAAGGGCTGACATTGCCGCCTTCATCCGCGGAATATAACCATGGTGATCAGCGCCCCAAATGTTAATCATTTTATCGTAACCGCGGCCATACTTATCGCTGTGATAAGCAATATCCGGGGTAAGGTAGGTATATGTGCCGTCATTTTTGATCAAGACACGGTCTTTATCATCGCCGTATTTTGTCGTTTGCAGCCAGGTTGCCCCATCTTGCTCATACACTTCTCCACGATCACGGAGCTCGTCCAGCGAACGCAGTACTTCTCCGTTCTCATACAGCGAGGTTTCACTGAACCAGATATCGAAGTTTACACGGAAAAGACCTAGATCACGTTTGATTTTATCCAACTCTTTATTAAGTCCATAGGTCCGGAAAAAAGCAGCGCGCTCACTAGGGCTCATCTCGAGCAAGGTATCGCCCTTTTCTGCCACAAGCTCCTTCGCAAAACCCTTAATATCCTCACCATGGTAACCATCTTCCGGCATTTCTGCCTCTTGACCCAGCTCCTGCAGGTATCTGGTTTCAATGGATTTACAAAGATTAGCCACTTGGTTACCGGCATCATTAATATAATATTCCCGGGTCACCTCATAACCTGCATAATCAAGCACATTACACAGCGCATCACCGACAGCAGCACCACGGGCATGCCCTAAATGTAGGCTACCTGTTGGATTGGCACTGACGAACTCCATTTCAACCTTCTGACCTTGACCCAGATTAATACGGCCATAGTCATCCCCCTGCTCAGCAACAAGGCTGATGATTGGGTACAAGTAGTTCTTAGACAGGGTAAAGTTAATAAAGCCTGGTCCTGCAATTTCCGCTTTCTCAATAGAAGCTCTGCTCGTATCCAAATGCTCAATAATAGCTTCAGCAATCTGGCGTGGATTACGTTTAGCAATTTTGGTCAGCTGCATAGCAGCGTTCGTAGCCAAATCACCGTGCGCCTTATCTCTTGGTACTTCCAGTACAATATCCGGAACCTCTTCCGGTGCAACCAGCCCAGCATTCACAATCGCATCGGCGATGGCTTCTTTTACCCGTTCATTTACAAGCTCTAACGGATTCTTACTATGTGTCATAATTTCGGTTCCTCCTGTATATGCAAACTAATAGCGAACTTTCCTGTCAATTCCTCGTAAACGTACAAATCATATTCCCAGGCAACCG
Organism: Paenibacillus sp. FSL L8-0333; assembly: GCF_037965665.1. Lineage (NCBI taxonomy): Bacteria > Bacillati > Bacillota > Bacilli > Caryophanales > Paenibacillaceae > Paenibacillus > Paenibacillus sp. FSL L8-0333. Next base: position 123,708 of record NZ_CP150186.1, on the reverse strand, counting down.
TTAAAGAGCGCCCTTCGCGCACAACTTCCAGCTTGTTCGTTTCCGTAGAAAGATTGAACTGCGTATATGGCGAGCGGTAGAATCCTGGCAGACGCCGTCCAGCTTCAAAGCTCTGCTCTGACTGAATCCCGCCATGGCGGATTAGCTTCAGTTGATTACCTGCAATCTTTATCGTTGTACGAACAGAAACTTCCTCCCCGCGAGGACCCTGCTCTAATTCTTCATATTGAATATATAGATGCGGTCCTTTGGATGTTACTTCTCCATTCGCTTCCATAACATTTCGCTGACCATCTTGAAGGCTCACGAGCGTAATAGAGACATCATATTTGTCAGACTGTATTTCAGGCATCACACGTTCCTCCATTCTGCAAGCCTCTGCATTCTGCATAAGAAAAACGTCTAATGGCAAAGCTTAAACATTTTTATATTAATCAAAGGCCTATTTCGCTTTCCCATTGTACACTATAATCCAGTTCAAAGAAGCATTTCAATACAGAATCAAGCATATCTTCATAAGCACATAAAATATTACCATATTGATGATTAAAAGCACACTTTGAACGTCCATTCTCTATGTATATCATTTACTTCGATAATATTTGCACCTACCAAGCACCTATCGGACATAAATGACCCTATGCGCAGTATGATTCCATATTTGGTGCGATAACGGACTTCATAGTCGCTATTAGCCTAAAAAACAACCCATGTGAACCTCTTTCTAGAGAATAGTGTTACTGGAGTCCGAAACTCTATCCCAAAGGCCGAAAATTTGCAAATAACGTCATCTGGGTCCGTAACCCTCCGAGGATGAGGGATCTGATTAGGGCACTGATAAGGGTACTATTGAAGCAAGCAAAGATACCAACGACAAAAATACAGAGCAGCGATTCCCCAAGTATCCGGAGAATCGCTGCTCTGCTGTCTATTTGCGATTTTCACAATACATCGGACCCTTATATTCTTGCACTGTAAAGAATTATTGGGTCATCACTTTCAAAGAAAACCTGCGTTCCCATGAAGCTCCGCCGTCTTTGGTCACATACAAGGAAGAGTAATCAAGCTCACGGATGGCGAGCCAGCCCTCTTTATTACTAGTGAAGGAGATTACCCCCTCATAACCAGCGAGCGCCGGAAGATTAGTCCATTGCTTACCGCCGTTATAAGAGCGTCCAACCGCCACTTTCTCTGCTGCTGGGGAAAACCCCACTAAAAAGGAGGTGCTGTTTCCCACAAGTTGCAGGTTCCCAGGTTTGCCAGCAGCTGGCCCTTTATTGAATTCAGCCTTGCCACTTCCTGGCGCAGGTCCGCCGCCCGCAGTTTCCTGAGCGATCACACGATTCCAACTTTTCCCCCTGTTCGCACTTTCATACAGCGAGTAGGAGGTCTGACTCATCCCCGTACCGCCATAGAGCACTACAGCGACCTGATCTCCCTTAGCGGAGATTTGTCCAAACTCGGGCTCGGCAAAAGCCGCCTTCAGTGAAAGGCTCCAAGTTCCCCCTCCATCTGTGGTCTTCATTACCCGATACCCGCTTCCCGGCACGATTACAACCGCCCAGCCGGTATTCCGGTCACTAAAATAAGCACCTCGTGTATTGGGTGGGGTGGAAATCTTACTCCAGCTCAGCCCCCCGTCTTTGGTGTAATACGTTGCGGTTCTATCATAAGCAAAACCTTTCTTACTATCTATAAAATTTATTCTTTCAAAGCTGACGGCTTTGTTCGAAAGTCTCTTCCACTCCGAGCCACCGTTAGAGGTACCGATTAAATATTGAGCCTGACCCTCCTCTACAGAAGCAAGCGCAAAGCCATGTACATTATCGGGAAAATCGAATTGTTTGAAGCTCCATTGGCCTTGATAGATCTCTTGAAAATGGCAGCCTCCGTCAGAGGTACCAATCATAAATCCATTACCTGCTGCCCGTCCGGTATTCCCTTTCAAAAACTGAACATCAGAAAAGCTAAGCGGTGTGGATATATCACCTGAGTGCTTGTTTTGCAGGGCCTGTAGCAAGCCGTGATCTCCTGTGCCGCAAGTCGCTGGTGCTGGTTCTGGTGCAGCCGCAGCATGTACAGAACTTACTGGTGCACTCCAGCCTGATACCATAATAAGCGTCGCCGAGAGGGCGGTTATTGTCGTCTTATGAATCTTTTTCGTCCATTTCATGATGACACCTCCTAATATGTATATACCCTTACTTACAATCCCTACTCTGTTATACCGCCAGAGATGATGGTCTATCTACCTTAAACAATCACAAAATAGAAACAATTTGTTACCCTCCATATCCCTAATGAATATCCTTCCAGATCCTTCCCCATAATATGAGAGAAAGGAGTCTGGTGCCATGACACGCGAATCAACGAATCCACCGAAACGAAAAAGCCGCTTCCGGCGTTTATTTCGGCTGCTGGCAGCCTTGATCATATTATTTGTATTAACCACCGGAGCTCTGCTCGGTTATCTATATCAAAAAGATCTTCCACCGATTAGCGATGATGTGCGCTCCAAGCTGTTTGACTCCCGGGGCAATATTCTTGCCACCTTTACCTCAGACGGCCGCAGCCGCGAACCCGTCAAATTAAGTCAAATTTCTCCCCTGCTCATTGAAGCTACACTAGCAGTCGAGGATCGTAAATTTTATGAACATTCCGGATTTGATCTGAAGGGGATGGCGCGAGCTGTTCTAGTCAATCTGGAAGAGGGAAACCGGTCGCAGGGTGCTAGTACGCTAACTCAGCAGCTCGCACGTAACCTCTACCTATCCCATGAAAAAACATGGACGCGCAAGGCTAAAGAAGCTGTCTATACGATGCAGCTGGAGATGAAATACAGCAAAGATGAAATCCTGAACATGTATTTAAATAATATCTACTATGGCCACGGTGCTTACGGCATTGAAGCAGCCTCACGGATGTATTTTGGTAAATCTGCAGCGGATTTAGACCTGGCAGAGAGTACCATGCTGGCTGGAATTCCAAAGGGACCTACCTATTATTCACCTTACAACCACATGGACAATGCTAAAAAGCGCCAGAGAATCATCCTGACCGTCATGGCCAATTTAGGCAATATCACTCAGGAAGAAGCGGGACAAGCCGTCCAGGAGAACTTAAACTTCAAGCCGCAAGGACAAAAGGATACGCTTGTAGCTGCGCCTTATTTCCGGGATTATATCCGCAATTTGGCCATAGAGTCTCTCCACATCAGTAATGATGAGCTGGAGCAAAGCGGATTAAATGTCTATACCACCCTTGACCCTGACATGCAGCATGCCGCAGAAAATGCCGTTGACAAAGAGATGGATCAAACTAGTGATCTGGAGACTGCACTTGTATCCATCGATCCTCGCACCGGTTACATCAAAGCAATGGTCGGCGGAAAAAATTATCGTACCAACCAGTACAATCATGCTTTGGCCACCACACGCCAGCCGGGTTCTTCCTTTAAGCCGATTATGTATTTAGCCGCACTCTCATCCAAAGAGATGACAGGACTTTCGGTCTTTAATAGTCAGCCAACGATGTTTCATTATGATAACAACCGCAAAACGTATCAGCCCCGAAACTTTGGGGATAAGTATCTGGGTGAAATTAATATGCGGCAAGCTATCGCAGCATCCGACAATATCTATGCTGTTAATACAATTATGAAGATCGGCGCGGATAAAGTAAGCGAAATGGCTGCGAAGATGGGCATTGACAGTCCACTTCAAAGCGTACCTTCACTGGCCCTAGGCACTTCACCGATCAGTCCGCTTGAAATGGCTGCAGCTTTCGCTGTAATTGGAAACGGCGGTCAGAAAATGCCGATCACAGCCATTCTAAAAATAACCGATTCAAATGGCATGGTCCTGTATGAAGCACCTCAACCCAAAGGAGTAACCGTCGTAGAACCTTCAGCTGCCTATGTACTGACTCGTTTAATGGAGGGAGTATTCGAGACTGGGGGGACGGGTAATCGTGTGGCTTCCATAATCAAACGTCCGGTAGCCGGCAAGACCGGCACCACGGATACAGATGGCTGGATGGTAGGTTTCACCCCGGAGCTATCAACTGCAGTCTGGGTTGGTTACGACAAGGGGCGCGACATCGCAACTACCGACGGACGGCGCGCAGCCCCCATTTTCGCCCAATTTACTGAAAAAGCGCTGGAAAATGTCCCTCCAAAAATTTTCCCTATTCCAGATGGAATAGTCAGCGTATACGTCAATCCGCAATCCGGCAAACTTGCTACAGCAGCATGTCCCGACAAAGAACTGGAAACTTTTATTAGTGGAACTGAGCCCACCGAATACTGCGAACTGCATGGCACAGGCTCCGCTCCTGCTGTGGATGACACACAAAGTAAGGTAGATTCTGCTGAAGAAAACCGTTCCCTGTGGAAGAACATTAAACGCTGGTGGTTGAATTAGCCTCTTCATTTATATTGAAGGGGTTTTTCTTTTTTATAAGTTATATATTGTAGTAACAACAGGATTGCCAAACTCAAATATCACTTATCGCACAAGGGATGTAACCGTTTTATTTATTATGCTTACCCCATTCTCTTAACTCTCAATTACTGCTATAATAGTTATTAGAAACCAAAATATAATGATGTAAATGAGGGACATGGGATGAAGGATACAGGCATGATCCGGAGTTTAGACAGTCTTGGGAGAATTGTGGTTCCCGCAGAAATCCGTATGACGCGTAATATCGACATTGGTGATCCTATCGAATTTTTTGTTTTAGACGAAAAAATCATCGTCCTTAGGAAGTACACCTCGACAGAGTGTACATTTTGCAGAAGCCACGACCATGTCACCTACTATAAAGAGCAGTTTATTTGTAGCAACTGTCTAAAAGAAATTGTCGATCCTGAACGCATGTCTCAATTGCCAGAGTCACGTGAAGATTTTGTTGTTGAGGCACCTGAGCACAACACCAGCATCCGAAAGTCAAAGACAGAGGAAATGTGCCAACGCCTGGAACAAGCTATTGAAGATCATCCCTATGCCAACCAAAAAGAGCTTGCAGAAATCCTCGGGATTAGCCAAGCGAGAGTGAGTCAGCTCAAACGCAAGCTTAGCAGCACAAGCAAATCATAAATTAAAAAGCTTCGACGCTCCTATTTCCGGAGGTCGAAGCTTTTTCTATATCGGATAACCCTTCTGGAGGCTCCTATACTATTCAGTCAGTGCAGCTTTAAGCTCATCTGAGGATGCATTCCACCATGCTTCATTATGAGAGATCAGAAGGGATTTGAGAGCCGACTTCTCAATGGCTCCAAGCCCTGCCACATCGATCTTGCGTTTAAGAGCTGCATCCAGCTTATTGACATGCTCGGCAAGAATTTTCCATCCGCGGCGCGCTTCTGTATCAATCCACATTTCACAGGCTGTGATTCCACCATAAAATTGAGCTTCCAATGTACGGTCTACCGCTACCCATACCACCCAAACCTGTCTTCCATTCGGTACATCTTCACGATTCATGGAAAATTTAATTCCTTTTTCCACTTTGCTCTTGGCATGCATGGCACCGATATCAATAACCGCCACATCACCATCAATAATGACAGGTGAAACGTTGTTGAGATCTATAGAGCCTGCTCCAAAGCCTTTATGTTTACTTTTAGCGTTCACAATATTTAAGGCAATCTGTTTCTTGCCCTCCGGTTGTATGTTGTCCACGAGTGCACACCCTTCCTCTTACGAATAATTTAATTTTAGCTAATAATGCGGCGATTGCAAACATATACATCCCGTAGATGCTTGTCACGGGAGGAATCACACTATGAAGTCACTGTCATTAAAGTACATCATCTTTGCGACCCTGGCCATCCTCGCGCTGCTGGGAGGAGGAATACGGGCCTTTTCAGGGGATAGCTCTACAGCTTCTGTTACTAGCTTTGCTTCAAAAGAGGCCAAGTCCTCCAGCGGCACAGCGCCTGCAGCCGTACCACAGCAGGTATTGCCTGAGAGCGCGCCCGTCCCGGCAGAGGAGGCTTTAAGCCAGCGGGTAGTCGAGTATCACATTGATGTCCAGCTTGTTCCTGACACAGAAACCTTAAAAGCTTCTGAGACAGTAACCTGGACACACCCCGGAGTAAAGCCAGTAAGTGATTTATATTTTCACATGTATCCAAATGCATTTGCCTCATCAGATACCACCTTTATGAAGGAATCCGGGGGGACGCTCAGAGGCGACAGTATGCCTGAGAATGGCTTCGGAAATATGACGCTGACCGATCTGCGCACGACAGAAGGAACTTCGCTAATGCAAAGAGTGCAATATGTCCAACCTGATGACGGCAATATCAACGATAGGACGCTCCTAAAGGTACATCTTCCTCAGCCTGTTAATGGTGGGGAAAGTGTAACACTTAAGCTTCAGTATGAAGTCCAGCTGCCCAAAATCTTTGCACGCATGGGTGCTTCAGGCAACTTCGTTATGGCTGGGCAATGGTTCCCTAAGCTTAGTGTATACGAGCCGAGGGGCACACGCGGAGTTAAAGAAGAAGGCTGGGACCTGCATCAGTATCACGGGACCTCTGAGTTTTACAGTGATTTTGGCATTTTTAATGTAACGATTGCCGTCCCTTCCAACTATACGGTGGCTGCGACCGGATTTCCTGTAAAAAATGCCAAGCTCAAACAAGATCAGAAAATATATCAGTTCTACGCCGATGATGTCCACGATTTCGCTTGGGCCGCTTCCCCTGATTTTACAGTAGCTGAGGAAGCCTTCTCTACGCCGGAGGTGCCTGGAGTACGAATTAAGGTGTATCTCGACCCACTACACAAAGATTTAAAAGAGCGTTACCTTCAGGCTGCCAAGGCTGCCCTGACCTACTTCAGCAAATGGTATGGTCCTTATCCCTACTCTACGCTGTCTATTGTCGTCCCACCTAAGGAGGGCAACGGTGCTGGAGGAATGGAATACCCTACCCTTATTACAGCCTTTGGGGCCGCGGATTCTTCTCCAGATACCTCACTTGAAAGAACCGTCATTCATGAAATCGGCCATCAATACTTCTACGGTATGGTAGCCAGTAATGAATTCGAGGAAGCCTGGCTGGATGAAAGCTTCACTTCCTATGCCGAAGACAGACTTATGGAGCAAGAATACGGTATCAAGTCTAATTTGCCTTTACAGGCCAGCCTGGTGACTATACCTGAGCCGTTAAATCTGGAAACGTGGAAATATGCAGGGGCGGATTCCTATAGCCGAAATGTTTATATCCGCGGCAAGCTTGTACTTAAAGATATCGAACGCCAGGTAGGTACCAAAGCAATGAACAACATCATGTCCTCCTACGCTCGTAAGTTCCGTTTCCAGCATCCTGCTACGTCAGATTTTCAGAAAGTCGTTGAGAAGGTAACCAAAAAATCATGGCAGGCCTATTTCGATGATTACATTTATGGTGATGGAGCGCCTGACTTCTCAGTAGATACGATTACTTTTAAAAAAAATAACAGCGGCGATGCTCCAAGCTACGAATCATTAGTGAAGATTTCAAACAAAGGGAGCGATTACGTTGATGTTCCCGTGAAATTCACATTCGCCGACAGCTCTTCGGTGCAGCGGGTCTGGAACGGTGAAGGAGTAGAGACTACGTTTCAATTGTTAAGCGATAAGCCTCTTCTCTCTGCTGAGATTGACCCTGAACATTCCATCTTATTGGAGAGCAAACATCTAAACAACTTTAGGCTGGCGGAAATAGAGCCCAAGACGCTCTCTCGCTGGACATTAAGTGTAACTAAACTACTTGAAACCGTGCTCGGAACTCTTGTCTGGTGAGGTGAATGATTGTGAGAACATCGATAACCCGCGGCTGGCAAAGCATGAAGGAGCAATTTTATATTTTAATTCTGCTCTTCATCTACCGACTGCTCTGGGGCTACTTTATGTATGGTTTCATCCGATCTGCTATTATTCCAATTCTACTGCGCTATCCGGATAAAGACGCCGGAGGCAGCGGTATGGGCAGACTGTTGTATTATATCGAGGGACAGTTCAGCTTGAATACGGACCCTGCGATACGCACTTGGTTATGGATGCTTCTGGCGCTTGTTGTCTTGCGACTTCTGCTTTCCCCTTTCATAAGGGCAGGATTGCTGCATGAGCTCCACCAGGAGCGAAAGGGCGAGCGTGGACTGTTCTTTTTCCCTGGCATGAAGATCTATGGACTACCTGTCTTAGTCTTTAGCCTAATCGAATGGGTGCTGACCCTGCTGCCGCTTTACTGGCTTGCTCCAAAAATGTACGGGCTGTTCTTATCCTCTTTGTTTAACTACGCTTTGTTACTTCATTTAGTACCATACGTATTGGCATGGCTTATATATATTTTTATCGTGCGCCTGTTTCTTCTATATATGCAGTTTGGTTACACCGGCGGTACAGGAATGTTCTCCTCACTGATCATCTGCTTGCGGTCACTGATTCCTGCTATAGGTGTTTCCATTGTACTTGGGGCGGGAGGCCTGCTCTTACTGCTAGTGTGCGGACTGACGGGTCTGTTCTGTCCCGGCCTACCGGCACTTATAATACGGCAAATCTCACCACTACCTTCTACGCTCTTAAAAATGTGGGGAATCTCTGCACAATATCATCTATGGCGTAGCAAAGCATTTCCACAATAAATCAACCTTATTTGACATAATAAAAAGGTCCCAATTCCTGTATTCAGGAGCTGGGACTTTTTCTCATTACGGATAACTTAAGAGTATTTGCAAAATCGTAAAAGCTCTGTTACAATAAGTCCTGTGCTATTAGTAACAATTTTGTAATCAATTGAAACGATTCCTACATAACTAAATGTATTTATCGTAAGTGTAACTGTCGAAACGTCATTCTCTGGTGCTTAACACGCCTAATTCCTTTGCACCGGGAAGTGGGGGAACCATATTTTGGGTGAATTGATCTCGCTTTACAGGGATCATAGGGAATCTTCTACCGAACCCTTAAGCTAACCTCGCAGGCCTTGGAAGGAGTACATCTTTTGAAAAGACATAATTTAAGAAAAAAATGCGTCGCTGCGGCGCTAGGACTTGTAATGGCATTATCTATTGGTGGAGGAAGCGCCTTTGCCGACTCTAAAATGGACTCTGTAATCTCAAAGACTATTGGAGTTGCCTATAAAACCGGAGGTACAAGCACTGCCGGATTTGATTGCTCTGGATTTACAAAGTATGTATTCAAGAATGTGGGTCTTACTTTACCTCGTACATCAAAAGCTCAATATAGCGTTGGAACTGCTGTATCCAAAAGCAATCTGCGTTCTGGTGATCTAGTGTTCTTTAACACACTTGGCAATGGAGTATCCCATGTCGGCATTTATGTTGGAAACGGAAAATTCGCACAATCGTCCTCTTCGCGTGGAGTGACCATCACTTCACTCAGTCAGGCCTACTGGGCCAATCGTTATGTTGGCGCTAAAAGAGTAATGAGTACTTCAGCTTATCAAGCTGTAGCCTTCGATTGAAACCTTCCTCACAATTACAACTATATGAACCTGAATCTGATTATGCCCGTAATCAAATTCGGGTTTTTCTTTATTCCATAATATATTTTTACACTATTAGAGCCCAATTGAAACACGTTTATTTGATAAAAATTGCAATTATATTAAAAATTAGGTCATTATTAACGCTTACATATGCCTTTCTACCGTAAAAATGCCAATTTTTCTGCATTAATATGTTAAAAACGATTGCCAAGCGGCTTTCTGTTTGTTACAATTAGCGCAGTGAGATTTTAGTAACATTTTTGTAATCATTAAGTTGTTATTTACAAAGGTTTTGTCATGTATTGATTACAAGCTAATCCTAATCAACAGTATGAGCCGAGTTTCCTAACTATTAGGAAAACGGGGGAACCAACTTTGGGTGAATTGACCTCCATTATATAGAGGGGTCATAGGGGACCTTCAACCGAACCCTTAAGCTAACCTCGTAGGCATTTGGAAGGGGTATACACTTTTGAAGAAGAAGTTAGCAGCAGCAGTACTAAGCTTTTCCATCATCCTCACCATCGGAGCAGGAAGCGCTTTCGCAGATTCCAAAATGGATAAAGTGATTGACAAGGCCATCGGTACTAAATACGTATCCGGCGGTATATCCACTAACGGATTTGATTGCTCCGGATTTACAATGTATGTGTTTGATAAGATTGGCATTAACCTTCCACACCAATCAGGTTCCCAATATCAAATGGGCACAGCAATCTCCCGTGATGATATAAGAGCCGGAGATCTTGTATTCTTCAATACAAGTGGCAAAGGTGTCTCCCATGTCGGCATTTATGTCGGTGAAGGTAAGTTCGCACACGCTTCTACCTCACGCGGTGTTACGATTAGCTCTCTGAGTGATAGCTACTACGTGAAACGCTACGTTGGTGCCAAGCGCATTATGAGCACAGACGCTTACCAATCGGTTGCTGCTGAATCGGAAGACAATGATGATGTGCAATAAATAACGTACATAGGCTCTTTTCCAAGGTACTCTTGGAGGAGAGCTTGTTTTTTTGTCTTATTACTTATTTACCCCTCTCATAATTTGTAAAACATTCCCCTCATATAAAGTTTCTGAGTCGAACCTCCCCCATTTTGTATATAATTAGTAATATAGCAATGTCCTCGTGAAAGGAGATCGTTGACCTTATGATAAATCCCTCGGTAACTTTTCATGTTGTTCCTATGGAGGCAATTCACGGAGAAGCTATTTGTAAGTGGAGCTATACGCCCCCATATAATATTTATGGCTGGATGCCGTGGGAGCAGATGCAGGCTCTTGGCATCGAGTTTGGTGATCCGCAGCTCCGGGAGGAACAATATATCTCCATATTAAATGAAAATGAGGTTTTGTGCGGATTCGCACAGTTGTTCCCGATGGAAGGAGTCGTCCGTTTAGGAGTTGGGATGCGCCCCGATCTATGCGGCCATGGTTTAGGCAAACTATTCGTAGATGCCATCGTCCAGACAGCGTTGAATCGTTATCCTGATCGTGAGATAGATCTGGAAGTCCTGACCTGGAACCAACGCGCCATTCGAACTTATCAAAAATGTGGATTTACGATTACAGATACGTATGAACGCCGCACACCTACAGGAGACAAACCTTTTTATTGCATGGTCTATGACAAATGATATTAAATACCAGATATTTCATAAGAATGATTGTATTCTCGTTCATTTTTTTGTCACAAACCCTATGATAACGCTTCACCATAAGCTATAATGTAGGGAGCAGCTTACATAGAAGGGACGAATTGGGATGCAGAAATGGATCATGAGCGGTTTGTTTTTTGCCGCCTGTGCCTTTGCGGTAGTACTCATGTTTACACTTCCGGGTAAAGAAGAGGTAGCAGAAGAAAATAAGCCCACGATGCCGGTAGTTCAACTGGACGCCGCAAAGGCAGAAGCAACCGTGAAAGCCAGCTGTATCACCTGTCACGGCGATCAGCTTCAAGGTGGAGTTGGACCAAGTCTTCAGAATGAAGGCGGTCAGCATGACGCTGAGGAAATCTACAGCATCGTCACCAAAGGACGTGGCCAAATGCCTTCCTTTAAGGAGAAGCTAGCTCCTGAAGAGATCGCCAACGTCGCACTCTGGCTCTCAGAGAAAAAGTAACCAGCCAAGCAACCAAAAACGCCCGTGTATGAGATAGGTGACTATCTGTGCACGGGCGTTTATTTTATGATTTTGGCTAAACTAATGATTTTTTTCAAAGGCTTCATTAAATTCATGCGCCTCTCGAAGATCTAGAGCTGTAATCCCATCTTCTTCATTAGATTTCAGGCGCAGGGTAACTGTTTTATAATCAATCGTAATATGTGGATGGTGATCGAAGGCTTCTGAAATCGTGGCTACTTCATCCACAAACGCAATGCCCTTCATATATTGGCTGAACATATATTTTCGCACCATAACATTATCTTCCAGTTTCCAGCCCTCCAGCTTGGTGATCTCCTCACGCAGTTCCTCTTCCGTAAATAACAATTCGTTTCCTCCCTTACAAAAAATTGCAGTAAAGTGCGTAGTTCCCTTTACTTGTCTTAGGCGTTAAACAAAACATCCCTTAGCTTCTGAGGTCCAAGGGATGTGCCAGGATAAAGGCGATATTTTCGATTAAATGTATTCACAAATCCCAGCGATTATAACTCGGCTTTATCAATTTTAACACGGGCTACTAACTACGGGCAAATTACGTCCAGACGTCTCCTCTGCCTAAATCAAAACTACTGAAGCCAAATCCTCTTCGCCAACTAGAATATTAATGCGGTGCGTGTCCTTATCGTAAATAATTACGCCGCTCCCCACTTCAATCATAGGTTCATTACCCAGCGCGAAGAAAAGATCCTCAGCCAATGCTTCCCATACCTCCAGCTTTGATTCTTGGGGTAGTTCCTGCCACTCGTCCGGATCCATCTCAAAAAATAAATATCCATCGGAAATTCGTCCGACGGCTTCGGTCAAATCGGTTAGAATTTCACCGTAATCTCTACCATGCTTTACACCCACGTATATCACTCCGTTTTCTTCACAGATGAATAATTACTTACCTTATCCATTATAGCCGAAAAAATGACTTCACAAAAAACCGAATGATGTCGATAAATAAGAATATACGTTAATTCGGTTTCGCACAGAGTGCCCTGCCGCTGTTTCAAGGATGATATACGCGGCATTGTCGGAACACATCTTAAATCTCACGGACGAGGTGCAAAATGGAAATTTCAACAATAATTGGTTTAATTTTTGGTTTGGTTGCTGTAATCTGGGGCATGATCCTCAAGCACGCTCCACTTCATGCTTTGGCCACACCCGCTGCTTACGTTATTATCTTGGTGGGTACGGCAGCTTCTATTTTCATGGCCTTTCCTTTCAACGAGGTCAAAAAGATTCCAAGTCTGTTCAAAATGATTTTTATCAAAAAGAAGTTAATCAGTAAACCCGAATTAATCACTATGTTCATGGAATGGGCTTCTATCACACGGCGTGAAGGTCTGTTGGCTCTAGAATCAAAAGTCGATGAAATAGAAGATAACTTCCTCAGAAACGGCATGCGGATGATTATTGATGGAAATGATCAGGATTTTGTCCGCGATGTCCTCATGGAGGATATCCACGCCACAGAGGATAGACATAAAGCAGGAGCCCTCATTTTCTCACAGGCAGGTATGTATGCTCCTACCCTCGGGGTGCTCGGGGCGGTTATCGGTCTCATCGCCGCTCTGGCTGATATGAGTGATATGAACAAACTGGCTGCGGCAATCGGGGCTGCCTTCATCGCCACATTGCTTGGTATCTTTACAGGTTACGTATTATGGCATCCTATTGCTAATAAGCTGAAACGTCTCTCCAAACAAGAAATCGAAGTTCGAATGATGATGGTCGAAGGTCTTTTGTCCATACAGTCCGGTGTATCTACTATTGCCATCAATCAGAAGCTTGCTGTATTCCTAACACCTTCGCAACGCGTTAAGTTAAATGAGAAGGACGGTGGATCAGGTGAGCAAAAAGACTAGACACGAAGAGCATGAAGAACATGCCGATGAATCGTGGCTGTTACCTTACTCCGACCTCATGACTCTTCTGGTGGCTCTGTTCATCGTTATGTATTCTATGAGTGCAACGGATGCCAAGAAATTTGAAGAGATGAGTCAGGCCTTCAGTTCCGCACTTAATGGCGGTACAGGTATTCTTGAAGAGCGGGCAGCAATGCCTAGTAAGACTCAAGAAGATCTAGGGAAAAATGATAAGATGGGTAGCTCTACTTCCAAGAAAGCTGAAGAAGCAGAAATGGCAAAGCTACGACAAAAGGAACAAGAGGATTTAGAGAAGCTTAAGAAACAATTCGATCAATATATTAAGAGCAACGGTCTAACTGATCTGCTCAGTACGAAGCTTAATCAATCTCAGCTAATGATTACGATCAGTGATAACGCATTGTTCGCTTCTGGCCAAGCCATTGTTAAGGATGATTCGCGGCAATTAGCTAAATCCATCTCAACGATGCTGCAGCAATTCCCGGATTATGATGTAGTAGTGCAAGGGCACACCGACGATATTCCGATTTCTAATAGCAACTATTCATCCAACTGGGATCTGAGTGCGGATCGGGCACTTCAGTTCATGAAGATTTTGCTGCAGAACACAAATCTAAATCCACGCAAATTTAGTGCGATTGGATACGGCGAATATCATCCTATTTCCGATAATGACACAGCTACCGGTCGAAGCAAGAATCGCCGGGTAGAGGTTTCCATTATTCGAAAATATCAAGAAACCAAAGAGTTTACAGGGATTGTTCCCTCTGCTGAATAAGTGATTTCGTAAGGTAATAAAAAGAGCTGTCCAAAGGTCTTAGACCCCGGACAGCTCTTTTTTTGTTGCAGTACTACATTCTATATGGAACTGTATTATTGTAATGACACTCCTACAGTAACTCGTAGTTCAGCGTAGCTCCAAGCTCTTTCTTCTCATCAGCAGACAGCTCACGCCATTCTCCCGTTTGCAATGCCCCCAGGCGAATATTCATAATCCGAATGCGTTGCAGCTTTCGAACCTCATACCCAAAAGCGCTGCACATACGACGAATCTGGCGATTTTTGCCCTCTGTCAAAATAATACGGAAGACACGCTCCGTAATACGCGTTACCTCACAGGGCAGCGTCTTCTCGCCTAATATTTTCACACCGCTGGACATGCCGGTAATAAAAGAAGGCGTAATGGGTCTGTCCACGGTAACCACGTATTCTTTTTCATGCCGGCCTTCCGCCCGCAAAATTTTATTAACGATGTCGCCATCATTGGTAAGCAGGATTAATCCTTCCGAATCCTTATCGAGACGACCAATCGGGAATATACGTTCATGATGACCTACAAAATCGACAATATTCCCCTTGATATGCTGTTCTGTGGTTGATGTAATCCCTACCGGCTTGTTTAGAGCAATGTAGACCGTCTGGCTTGAGGTTTCAAGCGCTATACCATCTATTCGCACATCATCGCCCGGAACAGCCTGACTGCCCAGCACAGCAGGCTCTCCGTTGATCGTAACTCTGCCGGCATCCACAAGCTTGTCTGCTTCTCGGCGTGAACAGTACCCTGTCTCACTGATGAATTTATTAATTCTCACGTTGTTCTTCACTCCGTTCATCCTTAATGTTAAGCCAAGGTGTACCCCCTCCAGCTGCAGGCAGCTTAATCATAACGGTTGTCCCCCGGCCAACTTCACTTTGTATTTCCAAATGACCCTTATGAGCCTGAATAATACGCTGGCTAATCATTAACCCAAGACCAGTCCCCGATTCCTTATTCGTGAAGAACGGTTCACCCAGCTTAGGCAGCACGTCCTCTGGAATCCCTTCACCCTGATCTTTGATTACTATAAAGACGCAATCCACAGAGTTCCACAGTTCCATTGAAATGACGCCACCCTCAGGCATAGCCTCAATTGCATTTTTAACAATATTAATGAATACCTGCTTCAGCTGGTTCTCTTCACAATGTACAGTAGCAGGTTGTTCAGAGAATTTCGTACTAAATTGAATATCATGTAGATGAGCCAGACTATCCAATAGAGAAACTACATCACCTAATATGTAGCGAAGATCTTTTTCCTGAAAATGAACGGCTTGCGGCTTAGCCAGGATTAAAAATTCACTGACAATAAGATTAATCCGCTCCAGCTCGGATAACATCAGCTCTACATGAAGCGGAACCAAGAGCTCCTTCTCCTGTTGAAGCTGTAGAAATCCTTTTAATGTGGTAAGAGGGTTACGAATCTCATGAGCTACTCCTGCGGCCAATTGGCCGACTGTAGTTAGTTTCTCAGAGCGTCTAAGCAGCTCCTCCATTCGATTGCGTTCCGTCATATCACGAGAAACGTGAATAAAGGAATGGGGATAACCCTCTTCATCTCGAATTATCGAGGTACTAACGCTAACCTCAACTAATGATCCGTCCCGTTTAAGTCTCACTGTCTCGATCGGTGGCAGAACTGCACCATTTCTTAACGCGTCAAGCCGCTCTTCCTCTTGCTTAAGCGCTGTCGCGGGTACAAGATATGGCATATTGCCGATCACTTCTGTTGCACTCCATCCATACAGCTCCTCAAAGGCCCTGTTAGTGCTAGTGATTCGTCCCTCCATATCCAACGTATGAATCGCATCAGACGTACCGTTAATTACGGATTCCAAATGCTCCTTAACCGCCCGGTTCTCTTCCAGCGTCTGCTTAAGACGATTGGTGCGTTGCATAAGATGAGAAGTCATAGCGTTAATCCGCAAGGCTAATTGACCTAACTCATCACGAGAGGTTACCTTTAATGGAGGTTCGAACTTACCTCGCGCTACATCATTGACTTTGGCAAGTATAGCCTGAATTGGACGAGTAACAAAACCTGAAAGTATGTAACTACATAGCAAAAATAATGCCAGCAACAACAGAGACGTAGTCAAATAATTGGCTAATTGTTCATGAACTACGGATGAAATCACAGAATAATCCAAAACTACACCGATTACGTAAGGATCCATTTTAGGATTCTGAATAGGAATGAAGCTTTTGAGCACTCTTTTCCCATGTACCCTCGTCTCCAGTGTAACTGGCTTCTGCTTCTGCTGAGCTAATAGAATGGCCGCTTTATCTTGCTCCACATTACCATAAGTATAGGTACCGAACTTAATTGGGCGGTTGCCAAGTTTCTTTTTAAATGCATCGCTTCCATCGCCCGCCATACTCGCTAAACCAAATGTTGTTGGATTAAATCCTGTAAGCTCTAAAATCCCTGGATTAACTTCTTTGGTTCGCTCTACAATTTGATCGGGATTGGTGATTTTGACATATTCACTAGCCGCAGTATTGAGAATAACAGGATTAATGATGTAGTTACTTGCTTCATCATGATAATAACCCCACTTCTCAATGAAATCGGGATTGTAGGTTGAATATTCAAATGGGCCTGACCAAAAATGATCCAATGCCTGACCTTGTCCCACAGTGACTTCCTGATTATCAAATAACTCCAAAAGGGCAAGGTACCAGTACCCCCAACCTTGAGTGGACATTCCAATATCAATCGGATTTGATGCCTTTGTCACCACGATATCATTATCAATCTTTACCAGAATTGAAATATTAGACACGCCCAACTTGGAAGTTAGGGCCTTAAGTTGAGCATTGGTTATATTCTTATAATCCGGACCCAATTCCTTAGAGGCAAAGATGGCAGCCATTCTTAAGTTATGCGCAATTTGATATTCTACATAGTTAGAGCTATAGTTACTTTGTTCTACAGAAACAGCCATTTGCATAGCGGTGATCTGCATATTATTTACGTTTTCATTTCTTAGATTATTCTGAGCGGCATAAAGGTTAAATGTCAGGTTTAATGCTAAAATTAGCAGTACCGCTCCAAAAATAATAGCAGATAGTTTTGTCTTTATGGACAAACTGTTATTCACCTCTTATCCACTGGTAAATCCTTGCGGAGCCTATAATAAACATCATACCTTTTGCCCCCTCATTTGAAAAGGACATTTAAAACAAGCCTATTAATTCACGAAATATTGAAATTCAAAAGGTGTTTCTCTACAATATATAAGAAACCATCCACATCTTATGCACATATAAACAAATTATTAAAGTCCGATGTGTACAAAAATGTGTATAAGTAGGCTGTTATCCACAGAGTTATACACATTTTGTTAAGAACGAATATTTGTTCGTTGTACAATGGTTACAGAAGAAGGGAAGATGATCTTGAATATTAAAGCCAATGAATCGCCAGAAGATATACAAGCGGTTCATGAATATTGGATGAGGCAGGCGATCGCAGAAGCACGTAAAGCTGAGGCATTAGGTGAGGTTCCTATTGGCGCTGTCATTGTTCGACATGGTGAAATTATAGGACGTGGATACAATTTACGAGAAACGACAATGGATTCGACAGCCCATGCAGAGATGGTAGCCATTCGTGAGGCCAGCAATGTCATGAATTCTTGGCGTCTGCTGGATTGCCAGCTGTACGTCACCCTAGAACCTTGTCCGATGTGTGCAGGAGCAATAGTGCAGTCCAGAGTGCCTCTCACGGTATATGGAACGCCTGACCCTAAAGCTGGATGTGCCGGGACCCTCATGAACTTGCTTGAAGAACCGCGATTTAATCATAGAACTGAGGTAATACAGGGTGTTTTACAAGAAGAA
Organism: Paenibacillus sp. FSL L8-0333; assembly: GCF_037965665.1. Classification (NCBI taxonomy): domain Bacteria; kingdom Bacillati; phylum Bacillota; class Bacilli; order Caryophanales; family Paenibacillaceae; genus Paenibacillus; species Paenibacillus sp. FSL L8-0333. The sequence continues at coordinate 105,502 of NZ_CP150186.1, read as the reverse complement.
TGTGCAGATCTACTCACCTCCTTCTTTCGCCGTTTACGTAAAAAGCCAATAAAACAAAAGGAGGACTCCTAAATGACCCTTACTCTATATCATACCTCTCAAGGCATCTATATTTCTCCACTTGAGCTTAAGGATGCACAGAGCCTGCTGGAGCTTCGTTTAAATAACCGGGTAACCCATGAACCGTTTGAGCCAAAACGTGATGATCACTTCTTTACCTTGGAGAGTCAACAACAGATCATCAATCAGCGTATTGAGGACGCCCTACAGGACAGAGCTTATATGTTCGGCATTTATCTGCTGGATGGACAGCTAATCGGTCAGATCACATTGTCCAACGTCTCACGAGGTATAGCACAATATGCTGATTTAGGATATTTAATGGATCATCGGATGCAAGGACAAGGTTATATGACAGCAGCAGTCGGATTAGTCCTCGGCTATGCGTTCCGGGCCTTAGGTCTACATAGAGTTCAAGCAGCTATTTTATTGCATAATGAAGCTTCCCGAAGAGTCCTGGAGAAGAGTGGGTTCAAACCTGAAGGGATCGCCCGTCAGTATCTTAAAATAAATGGACAGTGGCAGGATCACCAAACCTACGCAATCTTAACCGAAGACGTGCTGACTGAGGAACGGAAATAAGATTCTGCATTGTCGCAGGAATGAGTGCTACTTTTTTTCCTAAAAAAAGACCCGCATGGGCGTATAATATACGCATCATGCGGGTCTTAATCTTGCGAACTGGGATTAATAAGTTCCCATACCACCGAATTCTTCTCCAAGTTGATCCATTGTAATTACATCATCACCTTGAGGGATACCAATCTTGAATACCGGCTTCTCGTTGATCTTACTGTATTGGCCCGTTCCATTTACTGAGAAGGCCACTTTTGTGCCATCTTCCGGATCATTTACTTTAACATCCATCAATAAATCCTGATACACAGCGTATCCATCTTTATCGATCGCAGTATTATAGTGGAACTGGTTGATGGTAAGGTACTTATCAAGATCAGCTAAGCCCTTATCCAATTCAGTTCTAGCTTCACCTGATGTCAGTTCTTCTTTAGCCTTAGCTAGATCTGCATCTTTAATCTGCAGCATATCCTTGTATTCTTCCTTGCTTACGATATCAATAATTTTAGGCAGGGCATTATTCACCAAGATAGTGATTGCTTCTTTAACATTATCGTTAGTCACTTGGAACTGAACAACTTGTTTAGCTTCCACACCTTCTGGTAAATTAGCATCTTTGGGATCAATCTCGTTAAAATATTTTTCTTCGTCATATTCAGCTAGGACAGTGTCCACCACTTCATTAGACAGCTTCTGCATTTTTTGAGTATCCATCGTACTTGGGTTAAATTCTGCACCCTCCTGCTCTGCCAACGCCTTCAGATCAACCTCTACAAACTTATTGAGGATCGTCTCAGGAATCGGTACGAAAGGAATAGATGGAATCTTAACATACAACTTCTCGGCAGTCATTACCATAGGAACATTAAAGCTCATGCTCATATCGCCTTTCAGATTCAGAACCATAGTTAGTTCTGTCTGCATTGGCTCTGCTTGATATACCCCATCAATGGTAATATCAGCATTCTTAAGCATACTAAGTACCTGTGTAGTCATTGCAGCAGATTCAGCGTCAGAAGTCTCGATCGTAAGATCGTTGATCGTGAATTTACTCTTCATCTCATAAGATGACATTGTAGTCGCTTTAGTAGCAGCTGATTTTAAGGCCTCTTTTGGCGCCTCCTGTTTACTTGCACATCCCGGCAGAATTACTGCTGCTGTAAGCAGCAATGCAGCGGCCGACAAACCCCACTTTTTGTTCATTATTGTTCTCCTCTCCCATTGTAAAAGAAATCTCTCCCCCTCCTATGATAAACCATTTGTAAAAATCAAGAAACACTTCTTTAAAATTCTTAACGTTTTTATTTGTTAACCTTGTGGATTATGGTGGTCAACATGGTTCGCTTGTTTCACCTTTTTAGAACCTGAAAGCGGTTCTGGACCTGAAGGAGCATGGTCTTTTCTCCGCTCACCACTTGTTGGCTCTGCCCCAGGAACAGGGATACTTTTTGGTTTCGACATTTTCATTCCTCCTAAGGATTGGTCAAGTTCTGAAGAGCCTGAGCACATTCGTGAATTTGCCGTGAGTATTGCTGTGCCAGCTGCTGTACGGCATCACTACGCTCATCAATATGGAGACCGCTCTGTTCCACATCCAGCAGATCCACTGCCACTTCTCTGCTATCTACATACTTGCAGCGAAAATCCAGCGAATAGCCTTGATGACCTGCCGCATTAAAATGAATCAGCAAGCTATTCGGATCCCCATTATCCGCCAGCACACTGAAACTATCCCCATCATCCATCAACGCCGGCAAACGCTCCTGCCAGGCTGAAACAAGCTTATGCTGATCAACTTCTAATGATCTATCCATGATTATGATCATCCTCCTTCTCTAATACATTGCGGAGAAATGAAGCTTTTTATTCTCAATAGAACTCGGTCTACCAAACAAAACAAAAAACCGTCCCCCAGAGGGAACGGTTTCTATCTAATTATTCTTTAAGTTCATAAAGGAATGGCGGAGAGGATGGGATTCGAACCCATGTGGGCTTGCACCCTAACGGTTTTCAAGACCGCCCCGTTATGACCGCTTCGGTACCTCTCCAAATGCATTTAAATTTCACATGCATTAGGATTGTACCATACAATGCAAAGAAAAAGCAACTATATCTTTAAATAGTTTTTGGTTGTATCGATTTTACATTGCGCATATAAGGTTGTAGGCATTCTGGAATCAGAACACTGCCATCCTCTTGCTGATAATTCTCAAGAATTGCAGCAACTGTACGTCCAACCGCCAAAGCAGAGCCGTTCAGCGTATGAACAAATTCAGGCTTCGATTTTGGATCCTTACGGAAACGAATATTTGCCCGGCGTGCTTGGAAGTCCTCAGTATTTGAGCAAGAGGAGATCTCACGGTACATTCCGCTCTCAGGCAACCACACTTCCAAATCGTACGTCTTAGCCGATGTAAAGCCCATATCAGCCGTACATAACCCAAGTACACGATAAGGCAGTCCTAACAGCTGCAGCACACGTTCAGCATCTGCTGTCATTTTTTCTAATTCCTCATAAGAGGATTCAGGCGTGGTGAGCTTCACCAACTCTACCTTGTTGAATTGATGCTGGCGAATCAAACCGCGAGTATCACGGCCCGCCGAGCCCGCCTCAGAACGGAAACAAGAGCTGTAAGCTACATGGTATTTAGGCAGGTCAGCTGCCGTCAAAATCTCTTCGCGATAGTAGTTCGTTACAGGTACTTCAGCTGTAGGAATCAAATAGTATTCGGTATCCCGCAGCTTGAACAGATCCTCTTCGAATTTAGGCAGTTGTCCTGTACCATACAGGCTGTCTTTGTTCACAATGTAAGGCGGCAGCATTTCCTCATAGTTATGCTCACCACTGTGAAGATCCATCATAAAGTTAATCAGCGCCCGTTCTAGACGTGCTCCGAGTCCTTTATAGAAAACAAACCGGGATCCTGTAACCTTTGCTGCAGCTTCGAAATCAATAATATCAAGCTGCTGCGCAAGCTCCCAATGTGATTTCGGAGTGAATCCGAACTCTTTGGGCTCCGACCAGCGGCGTAATTCAACGTTATCATCCTCAGACTTCCCTACCGGAACTGAATCATGAGGAATATTAGGGATATTCATAGTAAGATCAGCAATCTGAGCTTCCAGTTCACGTACTTCGTCATCAAGCTCTTTAATTCGGTCAGATACTGTACGCATTTCTGTAATTAGATCATCTGCTGGCTCGCCGTTCTTTTTCTTTTTCGCTACTTCACCCGAAACTGTATTACGACGGTTCTTAAGCCCTTCGGTTTCTTGCAGTAATTCACGTCGGCGCAAATCAAGTTGTGGAAAATCAGCAATTAAGTCCAGCGATTTGCCCCGTTTTTCTAAAGCCTCTTCCACTCTTGCGTAATCACTACGTAGTATTTTTACATCTAACACAATGTTTCCCTCCTGAAAACAGCCTAAACTCTTTCAAAATGCTGATTACAGCTTTGAAAGAGTCAGGATGTTCTTTATATGCAATTTTGTTGTTGGACTTCCCTATTCGCCTCTACCATATCGGCAAAATATTGGTGCAGTCTGAAATCATCGGTCAGTTCTGGATGAAAAGAAGACACCAGCAAGTTCCCTTCGCGCGCGGTTACAATCTCATCATTATAGACTGTAAGCACATCAACTCCCGGTCCTACCTCGTTGATAAGCGGTGCACGTATAAATACAGCACGAACCGGCTCATCAATGCCTTTAACCTCCAGATCACATTCAAAGCTTTCCCGTTGGCGGCCGAATGCATTCCGGGCTACGGTAATATCCATCAGCTCCAAATGCCCCGGTTCACCACCGGCAATTTTTTTGGCCAGCACGATCATACCCGCACATGTGCCAAAAATAGGCTTGCCCTGATCAGAAAAATCACGGATGGCTTCTATGAAACCATATTTCCGCATTAGCTTTCCAATCGTTGTACTTTCTCCGCCGGGGATAATCAGGCCTTCAACTTCTTCTAGCTGCTCCACACGCTTGATAGGCACGCCTTCTGCACCGGTCTTCTCTATACTAACAATATGCTCCGTAACAGCGCCTTGAAGCGCCAATACTCCTATCTTCATCCTACAACCTTCTCTCTATTAACGGCCACGCTCCGACATACGTTCAGCCGGGGTGAGAGTTGCAATATCAATCCCCTTCATTGGTGCACCAAGGTTCTTGGATACTTCAGCAATCAGTTTGTAATCAGTATAGTGTGTAGTGGCTTCAACAATCGCACGCGCAAATTTCTCAGGATTGTCCGATTTAAAAATACCCGAACCTACGAATACACCATCAGCACCCAAATGCATCATAAGAGCAGCATCGGCAGGTGTAGCTACACCCCCAGCGGCAAAGTTAACAACCGGCAGTTTGCCAAGCTCATGCACTTCGAGCAACAGCTCGTAGGAAACTCCCAGGTTCTTTGCTTCATTATATAGCTCGTCCTTGGACAAATTCGTTACTTTACGGATTTGACTGTTGATAAAGCGCATGTGACGCACGGCCTCAACAATGTTGCCTGTTCCTGGTTCACCTTTTGTACGGATCATGGAGGCACCTTCGTTAATACGTCTCAGTGCTTCTCCCAGATCCTTCGCTCCACATACAAAAGGAACGGTGAACTCATGTTTATCAATATGGAATACTTCATCAGCAGGAGTAAGAACTTCACTCTCATCCAAGTAATCAACACCCAAAGATTCTAGAACTTTCGCTTCTACATAATGGCCGATACGAGCCTTAGCCATAACAGGGATACTTACCACTTTGAGAACCTCTTCTACAATTGTAGGATCGGCCATCCGTGCTACACCGCCAGCTGCACGAATGTCAGAAGGTACGCGTTCCAGAGCCATAACAGCAACTGCACCAGCAGCCTCAGCAATTTTTGCTTGCTCTGCATTCATGACGTCCATAATGACGCCGCCTTTTTGCATTTCTGCCATGCCTCTTTTAACTCGCGATGTACCTGTTTCCATGTCCTAACCCCCCGAATGATCTATCTTAATCTAACTTGTAATTTTACCCCAATGAAGGGAAATCTACAACCCATTTACTCGGATTTACTGCTGATTTCGACACCGAACTGCATTAGAACAAGTTCTTGATCCCTGAAAATAAATCACCGAAGAAATCGCCAATCGCTCTAAGGAACAACTTGAACCAGCCAGCTTTCTCAGCTTCCTCTACAGTGATCAGATTAACTGTTTTCTCCTGTGCTGCTTGCATGCCTTCAGCCTTGTAGGAATAGGTAACTTTACCTACTTTAGAGGATTGGGCTATAGGAGCAACCAAAGTTGCAGGGTCATTTGTTACAACAGTTGTAGTAACTTCAGGAGAAACAGTTCCCTTAGGAACAATGAAAGAAACTCCTTCATCAGTAACTATAGAAACATCTTTATTCTTGCCTTTCAGTACCGGAACTGTTTCCGTGCCAGCAATAACAGCCTTCGGAGCTACAACCTGTTTGATTTCAAAGTTGTTAAACCCGTAGTCGAGCACTTTTTTAGTTTCTGTGAATCGATGTGCCTCTGAATTAGCACCCATAACAACACTGATTAGACGCATTCCATCACGCACAGCAGTACCGGTAAAGCAGTTACCTGCATTTGTGGTATGCCCAGTCTTCAGTCCATCTAGACCTGGATAAGCATATGCCTTAAAGTTGGGAATACTTTTGTTAGCTTCCAGCATCCAGTTGTAGTTAATGATCGGCGCTGTATCCCGATCACGGAATTTATAAGACTGAATCGTTGTAAATTCAGTGAAGTCCGGGTGGTCAGTAACTATAAATTTAGCAAGAGTAGCTGCATCTCTAGCTGACATTACAGTCTCTTTATCAAGATCAGGACGGAATTTCTTCGGCATGTCTGCCCGATCAAGTCCAGTTGAGTTAATAAAATAGGTATTTTTCATGCCCATCTTCTGTGCAGTCTGATTCATTAGTTCTACGAATTGTTCTTCTGAACCCGATACCAATTCTGCCAAAGCAACTGTGGCATCATTCGCCGATCCTACGGCCATCGCTATGTATAGCTCTTTAACCGTATGTTCATCTCCAGCTGCCAAAAAAATTCGTGATCCGACCTGTTTGGAAGCATTCTCTTGAATGATAACTTTCTGATCCCAAGAGATGTCTCCTTTTTTCACGGCATCAGATACAAGATATTCAGTCATCATCTTGGTCATACTCGCAGGTGGGAGTGGTGTATCTGGATTTAGAGCCATAAGTACTTGGCCTGTAGTTGGTTCTATTAGAATAGCAGAACTCAATTCCAAGTTAAGAGATTCCACAGAAGGGATCTTAACTGCGTTGGTCTTGGGTGCAGTTTCAGTAGTAGTTGCGGCACCTTCGGTTGTAACCGGAGTTTTGCCCGCTTCAGCCAATGCTGGAATTACTGGGTTCATTAACATATTTAAAAGCAGACCTACAGTCGCTGTCTTAATTACAATTTGCTTACCATTAAATTTTCGTTTGTGCTTCAATGATTACGACTCTCCTTTAAATCTCATATCAATAGCTTGTTCTATTCTAACACAGGGGTACCCGCAAAAAAAGACAGACAGGACGAAATAGTCCTGTCTGTCCAAAAAATAATACGGTTAGTCCATTATACGGAATAGTTTGGTGCTTCTTTTGTAATTTGCACATCATGCGGGTGGCTCTCACGAAGTCCAGCACTTGTGATGCGAATGAAAGAAGTATCGTTACGCAGTTCTTCCAATGACTTCGTACCGCAATAGCCCATACCTGAGCGCAATCCGCCGATCAATTGATGAACAGTGTCAGAAAGAGGCCCTTTAAAAGCAATACGTCCCTCAATTCCTTCAGGAACGAGCTTTTTATCATCATCTTGGAAATAACGGTCTTTACTGCCTTGTTTCATGGCACTCATGCTGCCCATACCACGATATACTTTAAATTTACGGCCTTGATAGAGCTCAGATTCCCCTGGGCTTTCTTCTGTACCCGCAAACATACTTCCCATCATTACAGCATGAGCACCAGCTGCGATAGCCTTTGTGATCTCCCCAGAATACTTAATACCGCCATCAGCGATAATAGGAATTCCATACTCACGAGCAACTGTCGCACAATCATAAATGGCTGTAACCTGAGGTACGCCGATACCAGCGATAACGCGTGTTGTACAGATCGATCCTGGTCCAATACCTACTTTAACTACAGATGCACCAGCTTCAATAAGTTCACGGGTTGCTTCGCCTGTAGCTACGTTACCAGCAACAATCGTAAGATCAGGATACAACTCACGAATTTGGCGAACCGCTTCAATAATATTAATGTGGTGACCATGTGCAGAATCGACGACGATCAGATCCACACCAGCTTTTACTAATGCTGCAGTACGTTCGAACGTGTCTTTAGAGATACCAACAGCTGCTCCAACAAGTAGACGGCCATGTGCATCTTTGGCTCCGTTAGGGAATTGAATAGCTTTTTCAATATCCTTAATGGTGATGAGACCCTTAAGAATATTATTCTCGTCCACAAGGGGAAGCTTCTCGATCTTATGACGTTGCAGGATACCTTCTGCTTCCTGAAGGGTTGTACCCACAGCAGCTGTTACAAGATTCTCATGTGTCATAACTTCTTTAATCTGAATATTGAAATCATGAATAAAGCGTAAGTCTCTATTAGTTAGAATACCGACAAGTTTATTGTCACTGTCTACAATCGGCACTCCGGAAATGCGATATTTACCCATTAAAAGCTCTGCATCAGATACCATGTGTTCTGCCGTAAGTGAGAATGGATTCGTAATAACTCCGCTCTCGGAACGCTTCACACGATCTACTTCTTCCGCTTGCTGCTCTACAGGCATATTCTTGTGTATAATCCCGATGCCACCCTCACGAGCAATTGCAATGGCCATGGCTGCTTCTGTGACTGTGTCCATCCCTGCACTCATAAGTGGAATATTCAACTTCACATTCTTACTTAGAACTGTGGTCAAATCCACTTCTTTAGGCAGTACCTCAGATTTACGCGGAACCAGCAGCACATCATCAAAAGTTAGACCTTCTTTACCAAACTTATCTTTCCACACCTGGGTCATTCCTCCTCGGTTGTTTTAAATTATACCCGCCTACAAACTTTATGAAAGAAGAACCTTTGACTCCAGTCCATTCACGACAGACAATTCTGTACATCTGGGGGCTGAACAAGTGTAGATCTTCAATTAAGGTTTGAGATGCTTATCCAAAAATATATTATTGCCATCTTAGCAAAGGGCATTTGGACTGTCAAGAACATTACATCATCAGAGTAGGTATTCAAAAAACGGCCCCCGAGTAAGCGAATTATTGGACGTTAGTCCGTGCTCAGTGGACATATAGTGTATAAAAAATCCACAATGCATTTCTGCTCATCTTATTACCCACGCTTATCTCCATCATAGTATTTCAAAATATAGCCTAATGAATTCTCTATTTACATAACAAAAAGACCACTGTCGATTACTCAACAGTGGTCTTGTGTGCTTGGCAACGTCCTACTCTCCCAGGACCCTTCGGTCCAAGTACCATCGGCGCTGGAGGGCTTAACGGTCGTGTTCGGGATGGGTACGCGTGGAACCCCTCCGCTATCGCCACCAAACATGCGTCTGTGAAACAGACGCTGCCGCGTGAAATTCGGTTCATCACCAGAAGTGACAATGAATTTCTAAGCGTGTTACAGGCTTGATGCCTGAAAACTGAATCCGAAACGAATCTGCATTCTAAGTATAGGATAAGCCCTCGACCGATTAGTATTGGTCAGCTCCATGCATTGCTGCACTTCCACCTCCAACCTATCTACCTCGTCGTCTTCAAGGGGTCTTACTAATTGGGAAATCTCATCTTGAGGGGGGCTTCACGCTTAGATGCTTTCAGCGCTTATCCCGTCCGTACGTAGCTACCCAGCCATGCTCCTGGCGGAACAACTGGTGCACCAGCGGTACGTCCATCCCGGTCCTCTCGTACTAAGGACAGCTCCTCTCAAATTTCCTGCGCCCACGACAGATAGGGACCGAACTGTCTCACGACGTTCTGAACCCAGCTCGCGTACCGCTTTAATGGGCGAACAGCCCAACCCTTGGGACCTACTTCAGCCCCAGGATGCGATGAGCCGACATCGAGGTGCCAAACCTCCCCGTCGATGTGGACTCTTGGGGGAGATAAGCCTGTTATCCCCAGGGTAGCTTTTATCCGTTGAGCGATGGCCCTTCCATGCGGTACCACCGGATCACTAAGTCCGACTTTCGTCCCTGCTCGACTTGTAGGTCTCGCAGTCAAGCTCCCTTATGCCTTTGCACTCTGCGAATGATTTCCAACCATTCTGAGGGAACCTTGGAACGCCTCCGTTACTCTTTAGGAGGCGACCGCCCCAGTCAAACTGCCCGCCTGACACGGTCCCCGTACCCGGTAAGGGTACTAGGTTAGAACCTAGATACGATCAGGGTGGTATCCCAACGGCGCCTCCACCGAAGCTTGCGCTCCGATTTCTACGGCTCCCACCTATCCTGTACAGATCGTACCCAAATTCAATATCAAGCTGCAGTAAAGCTCCATGGGGTCTTTCCGTCTTGTCGCGGGTAACCTGCATCTTCACAGGTATTAAAATTTCACCGGATCTCTCGTTGAGACAGCGCCCAAGTCGTTACGCCATTCGTGCGGGTCAGAATTTACCTGACAAGGAATTTCGCTACCTTAGGACCGTTATAGTTACGGCCGCCGTTTACTGGGGCTTCGGTTCATAGCTTCGGGTTACCCCTAACCACTCCCCTTAACCTTCCAGCACCGGGCAGGCGTCAGCCCGTATACTTCGCCTTGCGGCTTCGCACAGACCTGTGTTTTTGCTAAACAGTCGCTTGGGCCTTTTCACTGCGGCCCCCTCGTGCTATTCACACTACCGGGGCACCCCTTCTCCCGAAGTTACGGGGTCATTTTGCCGAGTTCCTTAACGAGAGTTCTTCCGCGCGCCTTAGAATTCTCTTCTCGCCTACCTGTGTCGGTTTGCGGTACGGGCACCTTCTCCTGGCTAGAGGCTTTTCTTGGCAGTGTGAGATCATGACCTTCGCTACTATAATTTTCGCTCCCCATCACAGCCCAGCCTTATCGATGTGCGGATTTGCCTACACATCAGCCTCACTGCTTAGACGGACATCCATCAGTCCGCGTCACTACCCTCCTGCGTCACCCCATCGCTCATAGCGGATTACGGTGGTACAGTAATTTCAAACTGTTGTCCTTCGACTACGCCTTTCGGCCTCGCCTTAGGTCCCGACTTACCCTGAGCGGACGAGCCTTCCTCAGGAAACCTTGGGCTTTCGGCGGATCAGATTCTCACTGATCTTTTCGTTACTCATACCGGCATTCTCACTTGTGTAGTGTCCAGCGCTCTTTTCAGTACACCTTCAACCCCTACACAACGCTCCCCTACCCCAGATACATAGTATCTAGCCATAGCTTCGGTGGTGTGTTTAGCCCCGTTACATTTTCGGCGCAGAGTCACTCGACCAGTGAGCTATTACGCACTCTTTCAATGGTGGCTGCTTCTAAGCCAACATCCTGGTTGTCTGTGCAACTCCACATCCTTTCCCACTTAACACACACTTGGGGACCTTAGCTGATGGTCTGGGCTGTTTCCCTTTTGACAATGGATCTTAGCACTCACTGTCTGACTCCCGGCAATAAGTATATGGCATTCGGAGTTTGACTGAGCTTGGTAATCCTTGCGGACCCCGCACCCAATCAGTGCTCTACCTCCACTACTCTTATACCGAGGCTAGCCCTAAAGCTATTTCGGGGAGAACCAGCTATCTCCGAGTTCGATTGGAATTTCTCCGCTACCCCCACCTCATCCCCGCACTTTTCAACGTACGTGGGTTCGGGCCTCCAGTGCGTGTTACCGCACCTTCACCCTGGACAGGGGTAGATCACACGGTTTCGGGTCTACGTCCACATACTAAATCGCCCTATTCAGACTCGCTTTCGCTGCGGCTCCACCTTCTCGGCTTAACCTTGCATGTTAAACGTAACTCGCCGGTTCATTCTACAAAAGGCACGCCATCACCCATAGATCGGGCTCTGACTTTTTGTAAGCACACGGTTTCAGGTTCTATTTCACTCCCCTTCCGGGGTGCTTTTCACCTTTCCCTCACGGTACTGTTTCACTATCGGTCGCCAGGTAGTATTTAGCCTTAGCAGATGGTCCTGCTGGATTCATACGGGGTTTCACGTGCCCCGCACTACTCGGGATCCGTCTCGGAGAGAACACAGTTTAGGTTACAGGGCTTTTACCTCTATCGCGGGCCTTTCCAGACCTCTTCACCTACCATATTCCTTTGTAACTCCATGTGAGACGTCCCACAACCCCAAGAGGCAAGCCCCTTGGTTTAGGCTGTTCCGCGTTCGCTCGCCGCTACTGACGGAATCACTATTGTTTTCTCTTCCTCAGGGTACTTAGATGTTTCAGTTCCCCTGGTCTGCCTCTACATTTCCTATGTATTCAGAAATGAGTAACTGCGAATTACCACAGCTGGGTTTCCCCATTCGGACACCCCCGGATCAAAGCTTGCTTACAGCTCCCCGAGGCAGTTTCGTTGTTCGCCACGTCCTTCGTCGGCTCCTGGCGCCTAGGCATCCTCCGTGTGCTCTTATTAGCTTAACCTTGATTTCTCCGAAGAAAAATCTCACTAATAACATTTACTTGTTTGCACAAGTTGCTAAAAGATGTTCTAAAACGCAAATTCGTTTCGGTATCCAGTTTTCAAGGATCAAGTCTTACTTGAGAGCTTAAACTCTCAAAACTGAGCAACGAGTGAGTAACAGGCCTAAACCTGAGTTGTGGAAGCTTAGCTTCCGATTTGAATGTCCTCATTGCAGAGAACGATTCTCCATAGAAAGGAGGTGATCCAGCCGCACCTTCCGATACGGCTACCTTGTTACGACTTCACCCCAATCATCTACCCCACCTTCGGCGGCTGGCTCCCTTGCGGGTTACCCCACCGACTTCGGGTGTTGTAAACTCTCGTGGTGTGACGGGCGGTGTGTACAAGACCCGGGAACGTATTCACCGCGGCATGCTGATCCGCGATTACTAGCAATTCCGACTTCATGCAGGCGAGTTGCAGCCTGCAATCCGAACTGAGACCGGCTTTGATGGGATTGGCTCCACCTCGCGGCTTCGCTTCCCGTTGTACCGGCCATTGTAGTACGTGTGTAGCCCAGGTCATAAGGGGCATGATGATTTGACGTCATCCCCACCTTCCTCCGGTTTGTCACCGGCAGTCACTCTAGAGTGCCCAGCATTACCTGCTGGCAACTAAAGTTAAGGGTTGCGCTCGTTGCGGGACTTAACCCAACATCTCACGACACGAGCTGACGACAACCATGCACCACCTGTCTCCTCTGTCCCGAAGGCCGCTGCTATCTCTAGCAGATTCAGAGGGATGTCAAGACCTGGTAAGGTTCTTCGCGTTGCTTCGAATTAAACCACATACTCCACTGCTTGTGCGGGTCCCCGTCAATTCCTTTGAGTTTCAGTCTTGCGACCGTACTCCCCAGGCGGAGTGCTTACTGTGTTAACTTCGGCACCAAGGGTATCGAAACCCCTAACACCTAGCACTCATCGTTTACGGCGTGGACTACCAGGGTATCTAATCCTGTTTGCTCCCCACGCTTTCGCGCCTCAGCGTCAGTTACAGCCCAGAAAGTCGCCTTCGCCACTGGTGTTCCTCCACATATCTACGCATTTCACCGCTACACGTGGAATTCCACTTTCCTCTTCTGTACTCAAGCCACCCAGTTTCCAGTGCGACCTCAGGTTGAGCCCAAGGTTTAAACACCAGACTTAAATAGCCGCCTGCGCGCGCTTTACGCCCAATAATTCCGGACAACGCTTGCCCCCTACGTATTACCGCGGCTGCTGGCACGTAGTTAGCCGGGGCTTTCTTCTCAGGTACCGTCACTCCGGTAGCAGTTACTCTACCGGACGTTCTTCCCTGGCAACAGAGCTTTACGATCCGAAAACCTTCATCACTCACGCGGCGTTGCTCCGTCAGGCTTTCGCCCATTGCGGAAGATTCCCTACTGCTGCCTCCCGTAGGAGTCTGGGCCGTGTCTCAGTCCCAGTGTGGCCGTTCACCCTCTCAGGTCGGCTACGCATCGTCGCCTTGGTGGGCCGTTACCCCACCAACTAGCTAATGCGCCGCAGGCCCATCCCTCAGTGACAGATTGCTCCGTCTTTCATTCTTCTCTCAGGAGAAAAAAGAAATTATCCGGTATTAGCTACCGTTTCCGGTAGTTATCCCAGTCTGAAGGGCAGGTTGCCTACGTGTTACTCACCCGTCCGCCGCTAAGTTATTTTGAAAGCAAGCTTTCAAAATAACTCCGCTCGACTTGCATGTATTAGGCACGCCGCCAGCGTTCGTCCTGAGCCAGGATCAAACTCTCCAATTAGTATTGAAAAGAGCGATATGCTCATTTTGAAACATCTGACGAGAAAATTAATTCTCTATTTTGGATTTCACTTACGTGATTTCCTACTCACTCGTTGTTCAGTTTTCAAAGATCAAGTTCTCGTTGGCGCCGTTTAATGTCTCAGCAGCAACTCTTATACTATATCATGTTCGGCTATTTAATGTCAAGCTCTTTTTTCAACTTCTTTTTCGAGCTCGGCATGTGTATTTCTTGGCCGGACTTAGAATATATCATGTATGGAGAAGCATTGCAAGAGTTTTTTTGAAACTAATATTAAATCTCTACATTCTATAGGAGCAATGAAGTGAAAGCACCGCTTCTAATCAACAGTAGCCAAGAGAACTGTCCTTAGACAGCTCCCTTAAGCCCTGTGTTGTATAGATACTATTCAGTACGGTTACGCATATGTGGAAACAGCAATACATCGCGAATCGATGCAGAATTGGTAAGCAGCATGATCAAACGGTCTACGCCGATTCCCAGTCCGCCAGTAGGTGGCATACCATATTCCAGGGCGCGGATGAAATCATCGTCCATCTCATGAGCTTCGTCATTACCTTGCTCTTTCTCCTGGATCTGTGCCTCAAAGCGTTGACGTTGGTCAATCGGATCATTCAATTCACTAAATGCATTAGCGTGCTCACGACCCACAATAAACAGCTCAAAACGATCGGTAAAGCGTGGATCCTCATCGTTTTTCTTCGCAAGTGGTGAAATTTCAACAGGGTGTCCCATTACAAAGGTTGGCTGAATTAGAGTTTCCTCTACAAATTGCTCGAAGAAAGCGTTAAGGATATGACCGAACGTCATATGTTTCTCAACAGGCACACGATGTTCTTTTGCCAAAGCTTGTGCTTCGTCATCTGTCATGTGAACACTGAAATCAACACCGGTTACTTCTTTAACAGCATCAACCATAGTTACACGACGCCATCCTGGAGACAGATTTACCTCTTTGCCTTGGTAATCCAGCAGTTGTGTACCTAATACCTCTTGGGCAATATGTGCAATCATATTCTCCGTGAGATTCATGATGTCCTTGTAGTCAGCATATGCTTCGTACAACTCAATCATAGTAAACTCTGGATTATGACGAGTCGACATTCCCTCGTTACGGTATACACGGCCGATTTCGTACACTTTTTCCAAACCGCCAACAATAAGGCGTTTCAAGTGAAGCTCGATAGCAATCCGCATATACAGCTGCATTTCAAGTGTGTTGTGGTAAGTAATAAACGGACGCGCAGCTGCTCCGCCGGCGATCGTATGAAGTGTAGGTGTTTCAACTTCAAGATAACCAAGTGAATCCAAATAGCGACGCATCGATTGAATAATTCTTGAACGGGCAATAAAGGTCTGTTGAACTTCCGGATTAATAATCAAATCAACATAGCGCTGGCGATAACGCAGTTCTACATCTTTAAGACCATGATATTTCTCAGGAAGTGGCAGCAGGGATTTGGACAAGACTTCGAGATTATGCACTTTGATGGAGGTCTCGCCTGTTTTGGTTTTGAATACTGTTCCACGAACGCCAATAATATCTCCCAGATCGAGAACATTAAACGCCGCGTATTGAGTTTCAGGAATGCTGTCTTGACGAACATAAAGCTGAATTCTTCCACTAAGGTCCTGGATATGCGCAAAGCTGGCTTTACCCATAACGCGTTTTGCCATAATACGTCCAGCAATGCTCACTTCAACAGAAAGCTCGTCCAATTCCTCTTTGGAAAGTCCATCATACTTAGCTACGATATCGCCAGCGTTAGCTGTGCGCTCGTATTTTTTGCCAAAAGGATCAATACCAAGTCCTCTTAGCTCGTCCAGTTTGGCACGGCGGATCTGCAAAAGCTCACTAAGTTCGTTCTCTGCATTGTCCACATTGTTCATTTCCTCGGTCATGCGATTCATCCCCTTATAACTCAGTAATATCATATACACAAGAAGAAACGGCTCCGTCTCCATAGTTAGAGGACAGTCCCGTTCCAGCTCAAAATATAAGCAGTTTGTTTTACCTATCGTTTCTGGATGATTTGAAAAAAGCTTCCCTAAGGAAGCTTTCCCAAACATGTTCCCTTATCTACCTATGTACAGTGAAATGACTAATACATACGGCAGCACATCTATTTACAGACATTAAGGTCTGTATATTACTTCATTCTGATATCGAGAATTTTATATTGAATAACTCCTGCAGGTGTAGAAACATCAACAACCGTACCTATTTTTTTCCCGATAATAGCTTTGCCTACCGGACTTTCATTGGAAATCTTGTTATTCAGTGGATCAGACTCTGCTGTACCTACGATCGTATACTCCATAGTGTCCCCATATTCCAAATCCTCGACACTTACAGTAACACCAATACTTACTACGTCAGTAACGATCTCGTCGCTATTGATGATACGCGCGTTGCGAAGCATCTTCTCCAAAGTTAGAACGCGTCCTTCGATAAAAGCTTGCTCATTCTTCGCGTCTTCATACTCCGAGTTCTCACTGATATCTCCGTAGCCAATCGCTACCTTAATCCGTTCAGCAACCTCACGGCGTTTTACGGATTTGAGGGTCTCCAGCTCATCTTCCAGACGTTTTAGCCCGTCCGGCGTAAGGATGACTTCTTTATCGCTCATCTCAACCGATTCTCCTGTCGTATACAATTATTGAAAACACCATACTATATGCTAATCTAGAAGGATAAGAACCCTCCCTGCTGCATTGCTCTTACTGTAACGGCGATTTTATACTGTGAAATTATATTGGAACCGCTACAAAATGTCAATGACACCACATATAAAGTCAGATGTGTTCAAATATCAGCAGAAAAAAGGTGATTATACAGCAGAAGAAGACATTTCAATGCCCTTGCTCTCTTCTTCATGCTTTAATTGAACGACAAAATCATTCAATATCCTCACCATTCCATCGCGTTTTGTTTCTGTCATGAGAACATCCTTCACTCTAGCGGCAGCCTTCAAGCCTTTTAAGTACCAGGCCATATGCTTACGCATCTCACGGACAGCTACAGCTTCTCCCTTAAGAGCTACCAGTCGATCCATATGAAGAATAGCAACCTTAATCTTCTCATCCAAGCCAGGTTCAGGCATAAGCTCGCCGGTGCTCAAATATTGAATCGTACGATACAACATCCAAGGATTGCCGAGTGCTCCACGCCCGATCATTACGCCATCGCAGCCAGTCTGATCCAACATAGCCCGAGCATCTTCAGGTGTATTAACATCCCCGTTGCCAATAACAGGAATAGAAACTGCTTCTTTTGCCATCTTGATATAGTTCCAGTCCGCATGGCCTGTGTAAAGCTGCTCCCGGGTACGACCGTGTACGCTGACAGCCTTACCCCCGGCACGTTCAACCGCACGCGCATTATCTTCGACAAAAATATGCTCGCTATCCCAGCCAATCCGCATTTTCACGGTTACGGGTTTATCGACAACATCGACAACCGCAGAGACCATTTCATAGATTTTGTCGGGATTCAAAAGCCAGCGGGCTCCCGCATCACATTTAGTTACTTTAGGCACTGGGCATCCCATATTGATATCGATAATATCAGCATTGGTTTCTTTATCAACCACTTTTGCTGCTTGCACCAGTGATTCTCTATCCCCGCCAAAAATCTGCAAACTAAGCGGTTTCTCCCGTTCATCTACAAACAACATTTCGCGAGTACGTGTATTTCCGTGAATAATGGCCTTATCGCTTACCATTTCCGCACAGACCAGACCTGTACCAAATTCCTTAGCGATCAGACGAAAAGCCGGATTGCACACGCCAGCCATAGGTGCCAGAACAACCTGATTTTTCATCTCGATATCGCCAATCTTCAGCATTCGTATCACTTCCTGCCTTTTAATTCTTAAAAATTATGAGTTGGGATCCACAAGCTCTTCTGTTGTAACCCCTAGGACATTCGCAATTTTATCTAAAATTTGATCTTCTAATCGTCTGTTACCCCTCTCGACTGCACCAAGCACAGCCAAGGAAATTCCGGCAAGATCCGCAAGATCCTGTTGAGTATACCCTTTTAGCTTACGGAATGCCCTGACCCTCCGTCCCAAACGCTTGTTGTCCACAACCGAATTCCTTCCTTCCCGTCTATGTCTTGAAGCGCTGCTGTAATCAGCTTGCGAAGTCCGGAAGATTGTTCATTCTGTGGAACGATGTCACTGAGCGGAAACAATACAAAAGCACGCTCTAACATGCGTGGATGCGGTAACGTTAAATGTGGTGTATCGAGCACCTGACCCTCAACCCACAACAAATCCAAATCTACCGTTCTCGGTCCATAGCGGATATCCCGGATACGACCCAACTGCGTTTCAATCCCCAACATCACTTCCAGCAAGGACTCGGGCGCAAGTGTCGTTCGCAAAGCTGCTGCCATATTGAGAAACTGCGGCTGATCTAAATAACCTACTGGCTCTGTCTCGTAAACTTTGGAGCAGCGGACCACAGATATTTCATCATGAGCGTCCAGTCTGTTCAAAGCCTCTGACAGTGTGCCCTCGCGGTCACCCAAATTAGCCCCTAAAGCAATATAAGCCTCTGATTCTTCAGAGGTGGAATGTATATTCATGGACCTTGTTCTCACTTTCTAGTTCTGCGCAGCTCTACAGTCACTCCCTGAAAATGAATGTCGAAAGGCGGATGGGGTTTAGTTACCTTAACCGTTACTGCATTGATAACAGTATAAGTGTCCAGTACGGAGGATGCAATATATTCTGCCAAAGCTTCGATCAACTTAAAAGACTTTATTTCGACAATGTTTTTGACTAATTCATGAACTTCAGCATAATTCACGGTTTGACTCAAATCATCATTCAAGCCCGCACCCTGCAAATCAAGCTCCAGCTCTAAATCAATGTAAAAACGTTGTCCCAGCTTACGTTCTTCCTCAAATACACCGTGGTATCCGTAATATTCCATGCGATGCATTGTCATTTTATCCATGATTAATCCGCCCTTTTTCGTAAAATATAGCTATTCACGCACCAATGGAGGTGCAGCATACAACATCGCATCACACATCTTAACCGTTCGTTTAATCAGAGATACATCATGTACACGTACGATCTGGCAACCCTGAGCTATCCCAAAAGCTACTGTAGCTGCGGTGCCTTCCACAACATCATCAGACGGCAAATCAAGTACCGTGCGGATGAATTTTTTGCGGGAAGTCGCCAGTAACAACGGATAACCTAACTCAGTCAACCCGTCTAAAAGCGTCATTGCCTGCAGGTTTTCATTATAATCCTTAGCAAAGCCGATACCTGGATCCAATATGATATTGGCCGGCTTAACGCCTGCGGCTACCGCAAGATCAATACTTTCCTTAAGGTCAGCCGACATATCCGCACTCAGATTCGTATAATTACGGTCTTGCCGGTTATGCATCAAAATAATAGGACAGTCAGCAGCAGCGGCCACTGCCGCCATTTCCGGATCGGCCTTACAACCCCATATGTCATTAATGATATGGGCACCCGCAGCTATAGCTTGGCGGGCTACTTCAGCTTTATAGGTATCGATAGATAACGGAAGGTGAGGTGCCGCCTTATGAATACTCTCGATCACAGGCAATACACGGGCTAACTCCTCTTCAAGTCCCACCGGTTGATGACCAGGACGAGTAGATTCACCGCCGATATCAATAATATCAGCACCCTCTGCAGCCATACGCAGCGCATGCTCAACTGCTTTGTCCGGATGATCCCAAAGTCCTCCATCCGAAAAAGAATCCGGGGTCACATTAAGGATGCCCATAATCAATGTTCGATTTCCTAACTCCAAGTCTGTATTTCCACAACGGTATGTCCGCTTAAAGAGGACTGGTCTCATTTCGAAATCGCCGTCCTATCTCTATATAATGAAATCAAGCCAGCAGTAATTGTTCCACACTGGCCAGTACCTATAGTAAATCTTGCATCTCCGTGCCACACCCCAGTAACAGGAACGATTTCTTGTACGGAATTGGTAAGAAACACTTCATCAGCAGCTTTTAACTGCTCCCAGTGATATGTTCCTTCTTCAACACTAAGGCCTGCACTAAGAGCCAGCTCCATTACCATTTCCCGGGTAATTCCCGGAAGTATCCCTGTTGTAAGATCTGGGGTATAGAGCCTGTTGTTTTTTACAAAAAAGATGTTGCTGACAATGCCCTCGGCAATAAATTCTTCTGCCGTCAGCATTAGTCCTTCAGCACCATTTGCCGCAGAAGTATACCCTCTAAGCTCTCGCTTAGCCAGAATGTTATTCATATAATGCAGCGACTTGAATCGCACTGTTCCCTCAGGAGTATTACGCCGCAAGGACAACAGCTGCAGCTCTTTGCCTTCACTATAGAGTTTATCTGGTACTTTCGGCAGCGCTTTGATGTACAACAAATGATTAGGCTTTTGATAATCACCAGCAGGTAATCCGAGAATATCCTCACCGGCTGTTACGGTATAGCGTATATAAGCTTCTTTTAATTCATTTTTGTCCATAACGCGCTTAATCCAGTTAAGTAGATGTGCCGCTTCTGCTTCAAATGGAATGCCCAGTGCCTTGCAACCCTCTGCCATACGCTTCAAATGACGCTCCAGCAAAAAGGGAACTCCCCCATAGGTCCTAAAGGTTTCGAACAAGCCAATGCCGTACAAAAATCCGTGATCCAAGGTAGAAACCACGGTTTCTCGGGCGTCAATGACACCATTGTTAAATCCTATATATTTCATGCCGTTTCTCCGGCTCTCCGTTTCAAGAAATTACGCAGCATCGTATGACCATGATCCGTAATAATAGATTCCGGGTGGAACTGCACACCTTCAATAGGGTATTCTTTATGGCGCAATGCCATAATCTCCCCTTCTTCAGTCTCAGCCGTAATCTCCAAGCAATCTGGGAGACTCTCCCGCTCTACAATCAGTGAATGATATCGGGTAGCTGTAAATGGAGACTCCAGACCTTCAAAAACTGAGGTCCCGTTATGGTAAATAGGCGATGTCTTCCCATGCATCAAACGCTCAGCACGGATGACATTGCCACCAAATGCTTGTCCAATCGCTTGATGTCCAAGGCATACGCCGAAGATCGGAATGATCCCCTTGAAATGATGCAACAATTCCAGACTAATTCCCGCTTCATTTGGCGTACATGGGCCTGGTGAAATTAGAATATGGTCAGGTGCCAGCTTTTCAATCTCTTCGATGGTAATTTCATCATTGCGGTGCACTTTAACCTCTTCCCCAAGCTCACCTAAATACTGTACGAGGTTATACGTAAAGGAATCATAATTATCGATGACCAAGATCACAGTGCTACTCCCCCTTCGGCTCCGCTGGTAGCTGGAAATTCCTGCTGCAGTTCACTACAGAGTACTGCCTTCACTACCGCTTTGGCTTTATTATGGCATTCACGGTATTCACGGTAGGGATCGGAATCGATCACTATGCCGGCACCTGTCTGAATATATCCGACCCCGTCTTTTACAGCCAGCGTTCTTATAATAATATTTAATTCCATATTGCCGTTATAGTCAATAAAACCCATCGATCCTGTATAGGGTCCACGTCGAACCGGCTCCAATTCTTCAATAATCTCCATTGTCCTTACCTTGGGAGCCCCTGTAATAGTCCCCCCGGGGAATAAAGCTGCGATAACCGCATACGCGTCTTTATCCGGCGCAATCTGGCCCTCTACCTGCGAAACGAGATGCATCACATGAGAGTAGCGCTCCACCGTCATCAGCTCCGGCACGCTGACGGAACCGTATGCAGCGACACGCCCGATGTCGTTGCGTTCCAGATCGACAAGCATGATATGCTCGGCGATCTCTTTTTCGCTCCCGCGAAGCTCCGCCTCCATGGCGGCATCCTCCGCGGGAGTGAGTCCCCGGCGCCGGGTGCCGGCGATTGGCCGGGCGCTCACTTTGTCCCCGTGCAGCTTGACGAGCAGCTCCGGTGAAGCGCTGGACAGCGCGAAGCCGGGCGACCGCAAGAGCCCCATGTACGGGGACGGGTTGAGCTTGCGCAGCCACTCGTAAACATCCTCCGGCGGGGACTTCAGCTGCGCCTCCTGGCGCAGCGAGAGGTTCACTTGGAAGACATCGCCTTGGCGGATGTATTCCTGAACGTCCAGCACTGCCTGCTGAAACTTCTCAGGCGAAAAAGCGGAAGCCATGCCCGGCCACTCTCCTGATGAAACTGTAAGGGCCTCAATGCTGCCCACAGCCTCATCATCCAATCCTGCAGCTGAAGATATCAGCTGCCACTGCTCTACCATTTGTCCAGCCTGTTCTATACTGCCAAGATAAAGATTTTGCAGCTCTTCCATCCCACAGTCTGCTGGAACTGGAACGTGAACAGCACAATACAGCACATGCTCTTCGTGATCATAAATCCATATCTCGTCAAACCTCATAAAAAGATAATCAGGAAAACCAGGATCATCTTGGGCAAGAGACGGCAATCGTTCCAAAGAACGAACCACATCATAACCAAGGAAACCAATACATCCACCAGAAAAAGGAGGAACATCTTCATCCTTTAACTTAGGTGACGTAAAATCCGACATCCATTGCTGCAGTAGCTCCAGCGGTTGTCCATGTAGTGTTGTTGCCTCAGGTATCCTCTCCTCGTCCACTGATGCTGATTCCAAAGATTCAGTAGGGAAGCTAAATACTTCCGCATTATCCTCCTTGCCCTTCAATATCGAAACAGGGTTCAAGCCCAAGTACGTATAACGGCCACCCTTACCACTTTCTAAAACTACAGAATACTGGGAAGCTAACTCCCAGGCTTTCTCCCAGGACGCGGGTAATTCGTTTGTGCACCGGGGGGATTTTATAATCAAGGGAAACATGCTCCAGTCTTCAGCAGCCCATTGTTCCCACTCGTTCCAGGTTGTTATGATTTCCAAAGCCATCCTCCTAAAAGTTTTGTCTAGCATCATCTTACAGTTTAATCTTCGAGACAAAACTCGCTTCGTAAGCATTTGCTTAGTTTTGTCCAATCATCAGTAGTATATTGCCTGTCAGTATACTGTACTTAAGGCATTATTGAAAAGCCCTCAGCGATAGGAAATTATTATGATTTTTTCGTTTTCTGCAAAAACCAGAGCTTTTTTCAACAATAATAAAATTACCACGTCTAGCCTGCCATATATGCACAGTACCTAATGCCTTTTAAATCAACGAAAAGAGTCTCCATCACCACCAAAAAAGTGGTATGAAGACTCTTATAGATTTACGTTATTGCAAACAATTACGCTTCGAAATTGTAAAGTGGTGTGCTCAGGTAACGTTCGCCGTTACTTGGGATAATGACTACTACTTTTTTGCCAGGGCCTAAATCTTTGGCTACTTTAAGTGCGGCAAATACAGCAGCACCTGAAGAAATACCAGACAAGACGCCTTCTTCTTTAGCTACACGACGTGCAGTTTCGAAAGCTTCATCATTCTCAACGTGGATGATTTCATCATAGATATCTTGGTTCAGAATCTCAGGGATAAAGTTAGCTCCGATACCTTGGATTTTGTGAGGGCCTGGTTTGCCTCCAGCCAAGATTGGGGAAGCAGCAGGCTCCACAGCATAGATCTTAATATCAGGATATTGGCTTTTCAGCACTTCACCCGCACCAGTGATCGTTCCGCCTGTTCCGATACCTGCAATAAAAGCATCCAAAGGACCGCCGATGGATTCAATAGCGTCAATAATTTCAGGTCCAGTAGTCTCACGGTGAATCTTCACGTTCGCTTTATTCTTGAATTGCTCGGATGGGAAATAGCTTGGGTTCTCTTTCAGAATTTCGTCTGCTTTCTTAACCGCACCATTCATACCTTCCGATCCTGGGGTCAGCACCAATTCCGCTCCATATGCGCGAAGGAGATTACGGCGCTCCAAGCTCATTGTTTCCGGCATTACGATAACTGCCTTATAACCTTTAGCAGCAGCTACAAGTGCCAGGCCGATACCAGTGTTACCACTAGTAGCTTCTACAATCGTACCTCCTGGTTTCAGTAGACCTTCACGCTCAGCTTCTTCCACGATGCTGATTGCAATCCGGTCTTTTACGCTTGATCCCGGGTTCTGATATTCCAATTTCAAATAAATATCTGCGGAGCCTTCCTGTGCCAGACGATTCAAACGAACGAGCGGAGTACCTCCGATCAATTCTGTTACGTTGTTAACGACTTTAGCCATGAGCAAAAACCTCCTTAGAATGATAAATGCGATATAAGAACGTAAATTGTGACTTTATGCTTCTGTGTGTGGAGTTTAAATTGTTGACCACCGTCAGTTATTTCCGACTAAAACGGTAGGGTTTACGTTAATATCATATTATCAATCTTGCAGGCTGTTGTCAATATTTATTGACACCTCATATTTATTGCGTAAATTGCTTTCCACCTGCTGCAAGGGAGGGGCTTGCTCCAAAGCCAGCTCTTGACGTACAAGCGCCCGAATTTCTTTCTGATCTGGCATTTCTGGAGAGTGAATACTCTCCAAGCGAATAATGGCGAAGTCTTCCCCTGTCTCGATCGGACCGGCTATATCACCCACATCCAATCCAGCCGCAGTCTTTAACATTCCCTCTGGCCAAAAAGGGTCGTCTTCCTCTACTTTGCCTAAACTGCCTCCATGCTGCCGACTCTCTTCATCAATAGACACTTCCCTAGCCAAATCAGCGAAATCCTCACCCTGTTCCAAGCGATCCATTACCTGCTGACCTTCCTCATAGGATGAAACCTTGATCATAGAAAGCTGCATTTCCTTTTTTGGAACGAAGCGCTCGGCATTTTGCTCTAAATAAGCATCTATATCGGCATCACTGATTGTAATGCCCACCGTGGCTATCGCTTGTAAGGACAGACGATAAGCTGTCTCTGCGAACACTTCCTGACGAGATAATCCCAGCTGAGATTGCATTTGAGCATAATATTGCGCTTCTGATTCGTATCCAACTATAGTGCGTGCCAGTTCCTGCTTAACCTCATCGTCTGTCACGGTAATTCCTAAGGCCTTAGCTTCCATGTCCACGACAATATGGTTAAGCATACTGATTAACACTTCTTCTCCATGCTTTTTTTTGAGCTCATCCATCCACTGCTGATCCGTTATCGGTTGTCCGCCTGCAGTCGCTACATCCGGTGATTCATTGTCTGTTGTATCTCCTTTAAGTAGGGCCATGGCGCGCAAACTCCAGAATAATAGACCCCCGAGCATTAAAGTTGCAACAGCTAGAATAATAACCGTATTGCGAAGTGCACGTTCCTGTCTCGTCATCATCCCAATGCCCTACGAATTCGCTTGTTCTAAAATGACCTGTAAATCGTCCTTATTGAAAACATAAGCCTCATTGCAAAAATGGCATACGACTTCAGCCTGTTCATCTTCTGCAATTAATCTCTCCAGTTCATCCCGCCCTAAGCTAACCAATGTCTGCTCTACCCGCTCACGCGAACACTGACAAGCAAAGTTAATATCCAGTTCATCCATAACCACTGCATCCGGCAAAAGGTAGCGCAGCATTTCTTCTGGCTCCAGCCCCTGATCGAGAAGTGCTGTTACAGAAGGCATCGCCCCTACAGCTTTTTCAATCTCAGTAATCTCCGCATCTGTCAGACCAGGAAGAAGTTGAACAATAAACCCTCCAGCCACAATTACCGACTCATCGGTATCTACCAATACACCTAGGCCAACCGCAGCTGGAGTTTGCTCAGAAACCGCAAAATAATAAGTAAAATCATCGCCAAGCTCCCCGGAGATAATAGGAATACTACCTCGGTACGGCTCTTTCATGCCTAAATCTTTTATAACATCAATGAACCCTTCAGTTCCCACCGCTCCAGCTACATCCAGTTTGCCCATACTATTGCTCGGTAAATGAATGTGTGGATTATGCACATAACCACGCACTTCTCCCAATGCATTGGATTCTGCAACGATTTGTCCGATCGGTCCATTCCCTTTAACCATAATACTCAGCTTCTCACTACCCTTGAGCATAGCGCCCATCATGGCTGCAGCGGTAACTGTACGTCCCATTGCGGCTGTAGCCGTTGGATACGTATCGTGTCTGCGTCTCAGTTCTTCAACCAATTCAGTTGTGCGGACAGCAAACGCTCTCACTTTACCATTAAGAGCCGTGCCGCGGATTAGTCGATCCTTCTTTTTTTCCATTGGGTGCATAGCCCTCCTATCTCTTCGCCTTTTTAGGCTTCTTTATCTTTATTGGTTACGATCGTAAATAATTCTTAATCCTTCTAGCGTTAACATAGGATTTACTTCATCAATACAGTCCGTTTCACCCGCAATTAGCGAGGCGAGGCCTCCGGTCGAAATAACCTTCAGTTCGGGAGCGTTCATCTCGACTTTAATTCGTTTAACGATGCCCTCAACCTGACCCGCATAGCCAAAAATAATTCCGGCCTGCATCGCATGCACCGTATTACGCCCGATGACCTTTTTAGGCTTCTCCAATTCAATTCGCGGCAGCTTAGATGCCCGCTGGTATAATGCCTCTGTTGAAATGCCTAGACCAGGAACTATCGCGCCACCAAGATAATTAGCACCTGCATCAATGCAATCAAAAGTCGTAGCCGTACCAAAATCAACAACCACAAGTGGACATTTGTATTGTTCAATCGCAGCAACTGCATTAACAATCCGGTCTGCGCCAATTTCACGCGGATTCTCATAACGTAAGTTAAGCCCCGTCTTAATCCCTGGTCCAACAATCAATGGGTCTTTCCCTATATATTTAATACACATATCCTCAATAGTCTTAACCAGTGGTGGAACAACCGAAGATATAATTACACCTTCAACGTCTTTGACAGATATACCTGACATGTGAAAAAGATTGTGTATCATTACTCCATATTCATCCACGGTCGATTGGCGCGCAGTGCTTAGCCGAAAATGATGCAGCAATTCGCGTTTTCTATATACACCGAGAACAATATTGGTATTACCGATATCGACAGCAAGCATCATGACAAAGGCCCTTCCTTCTTAGCATTAAGGTCTAGACTGATATCCAGACTGGAGAAGGAGTACGTAAGGCGCCCGACAGAAATCACATCCACACCCGTTTCAGCAATCCCGCGTACGGTTTCTAACGATACATTTCCAGAAGCCTCTGTCTTAACATGCGGAGCTTGGGATTTAATCCTAGCCACGGCTTGCTTCATCATATCGTTAGACATGTTATCGAGCATTATAATGTCGGCACCTGCTGCCAGCGCCTCTTCGACTTGCTCTAAATTTTCGGTCTCCACTTCGATGCTCATCGTATGCGGGATGTTCTTCCGAGCACGACCTACAGCCTGCCGAATACCACCCGCGCCTTTGATATGATTATCCTTGATCATAACTGCATCATATAAGCCAAAACGGTGATTAAAGCCTCCACCAATACGAACAGCATATTTCTCCAGCATCCGGTGACCTGGTGTTGTCTTACGTGTATCCACTAAGCGAGTCGGTAATCCCTCCAGCACCTGCACGAAAGAAGCTGTACGTGATGCCACACCCGAAAGACGCTGCATCAAGTTAAGCGCAAGCCGCTCACCTGTTAGAATCGCATGTGTGCTGCCCTCAACCTCAATAATTACAGTCCCTTTGGTTACAGCTTGACCTTCTTCGACAAGGGCTGTAAAACTAAGCGCCGGATCCACAATTTCAAAGACCAGCTCTGCAATTGGGATGCCACAAATTATCCCATCTTCCTTGGCATGAATAATCCCTTTGGACTCATGGCCCACTGGAATCGTCATCTGCGTGGTTACATCTCCGGAACCAACATCTTCCCGCAACCAAGCCTTGATAGATTGTACTAGTTCTTCATTGTAACCATTAAACATCATCGCTTAATTCCTCCACTATTCCCAGTTCGCGAATTTGAAGCAGGTGCTTACGCCACTGATCATCATCCCGCTGCGGATAATCCTCACGGTAATGCGCCCCACGGCTCTCTTCCCGTGCCAGAGCAGACTCTGTCACAAGCAAACAGCAGGTCAGCATATTAGCAAATTCATATTCCTCACGTTTGGACAAAGCTGATCCAAAGATTGGCAGCTGTCGTTTTAATTCATCTAATCCTTTAAGTAACATCTCTTCGTTACGACGTAGTCCGGCATATCGAACCATTACCTTCTGTAGCTTCAAACGACGTTCCACAATAGCTTGAGTTGGCGAATCTACACGGCCCTCGTTACTGATAACCGATAAAATATCACGGTCCAGCGGGGAAAGCTCATGAATCCGATCAATAATACGCTGTCCAAATACAATGGCCTCAGATAAAGAATTACTAGCTAAACGGTTAGCGCCATGCAGGCCTGTGGAGGAAACCTCTCCGCAAGCAAACAGACGCGGGACGGTACTCTCTCCATTCAGATCGGTCTTAATCCCCCCCATCATATAATGCGCAGCAGGAGCCACTGGAATCCAATCACTTGTAATATCCAGTCCATAGCCCATACATGTCTCATATATTGTGGGAAACCGATGCTTCACCATCTCTGGAGATTCATGTGTAATATCCAAATAAACGAACGTTGATTTAGTAAGTTCCATTTCACTTACAATAGCTCGCGCTACAATATCCCGCGGGGCTAGTTCAAGCAGGTTATGATAACGCTCCATGAACCGCTCTCCATTAATATTGCGCAAGACTGCTCCTTCCCCACGCACAGCTTCGGAGATTAAAAATCTAGGAGCTCCTGGGTAACTAAGTGCTGTAGGATGAAATTGAATAAATTCCATATCTCGTATATGAGCACCAGCGCGATAGGCGATCGCTACACCATCTCCTGTAGCTACCTCAGGGTTGGTAGTGTATCGATATAATTGTCCTGCTCCACCAGAGCACAAAATGGTCGCATCCCCTTGCAGGAACAACCGTCCACCACCGGGCCGCTGCAATAATGCGCCTACACATTCGCCACCTTCAGTGATGAGATCGATAACATAATGATCATCCCAGACCTCAATATTCTCATGTTCCGCTACCTGTTCCGCCAATGCACGAACAATCTCATAACCAGTAGCATCCCCATTTGCATGCAAAATACGGCGGTGGCTGTGCGCTCCTTCCTGAGTCAAAGCCAGTACCCCATCTTCCTTATCAAACAGGGTTCCTAAGCGAATTAACTCATGAACGCCTTCCGGCCCTTCATTAACAAGTGCATCGACAGCTGTTGAGGAGCAAAGACCTGCACCGGCCATTAAGGTATCCTGCCGGTGGTATGCAGGGGAATCATCCTCAGCTATAACAGCTGCGATCCCCCCCTGTGCATAGCGAGTATTACTTTCCATTACTGATTTCTTTGTGATCATTATGACACGCCGATCTTCACTGGCTTTAATAGCCGTGAATAATCCGGCAATCCCTGAACCAATAACAATACAATCTGTCTTTACCGTAGGAATATCCCGAAGATCAAAATCAACCAAATATTGTGGAATCATGACCGCTTTTCACCTGTTTCAACGAAAGAGTAGCGCATGCTACCGGACTTGTAGCATGCGCTCTAGGGATGTTCTGGCTTTGTCGGCGACAGCAGGCGGTACATAGATTTGTGGCTTCATCGTCTCCAGGCATTTCACCAGTTTTTTTAGATTATTAACTTTCATATTAGGACAAACAAGAAATTTGGTAGCAAAATGGAATTCTTTATCTGGACTATCCTTACGAAGCTGATATCCGGTACCATCTTCCGTTCCAACGATAAATTGCTTACGATCCGATTTCCGGCAATACTCCAGAATTGATGTAGTGCTGCCTACATAGTCACCCATGGCCACTACTTCAGGACGACACTCTGGATGAACTACAAATTCCGCATCTGGATATTTTGCTCTCATCTCTACTACATCTTTGACGGTCAACATGTCGTGAGTGTTGCAATAACCTTCCCAGATAATCAGCTTCTTGCCCGTCTGATCTTGTACATATTGACCAAGATTCTTATCTGGGACCCAAATAATCTCTTCGGCGTCAAGGGATTCGATTACTTTCACAGCATTAGCAGAGGTACAACAAATATCGGTTTCTGCTTTAATCTCGGCGGACGAGTTGATATAAGTGACTACTTTAGCATTTGGATGTTGAGCTTTTAGCTTACGTAAACCGTCTACATTGACCATATCTGCCATTGGACAGCCTGCACGTTCATCAGGAATTAGGACGGTTTTGTTCGGGGCTAAAATTTTTGCACTTTCCCCCATGAAATGAACACCGCAGAATACAATAACTTCCGCATCTGTCTCTGCAGCCTTCTGAGCGAGTAAAAAAGAGTCGCCCCGGAAATCGGCAACCTCCTGAATTTCATCACGCTGATAATAATGAGCTAAAATGATTGCGTTTCGTTCCTTTTTAAGCTGTTCAAGACGTATACGAAGTTCTCGATTCTGTTCCTGCTTGCGCTCAAGCGCCAGAGCTTCCACCGATTGTTCTCCCCCTTAAATCCTCGCGGCTTTTCGCCGACATGATGTTATCAAATGGCATGCGCCATCATGGTGAAAAAATGAACATGCTGATATAAATAGTAAGTAATATTAATCACTAATGTACACAACGTTCCAGCCCCTGTCAATGTAACTGGACAGGCTTTAAGGCATAGAATCCCTTAAAAATTAAAATAAAAAATCCGGAGAACAGTTACGTTCTCCGGATAAATTTACATCATATGAATGGTGGACCCAATTAGGTAAGGCTAGTGCCCCCACCTTTGTTGTCATCATCGGAACCGTCATTACCCTCAGAATCAGGGTTATTCGGGATATCCTTTGATAAGTCAGGAAGTGTGGACTGTTCGTCCTCAGGCTTGCCTTGAATGCGAACTCGCACATCACCGATATTGTCGATGACAGGCTCGCCAACTTCATGGGCAACACCTTCGCCACCCTCTGGTTTACCATCCTCGGAAAGGAATCCTTGTTCAATCAGTTGTGTGATCTGATCAAGCTCAAGTGTTTCTTTCTCAAGTAATGTATTGGCAATCAAGTGCATTTCTTTGGAGTGTTTGATCAACAGATCTTTACAACGTTCGTAACTCGAAGTAATAAAGTTCTGCATTTCCTGATCAATCTCATAAGCAATGGAGTCACTGTAATTCTGTTCATGCCCAATATCACGACCTAAGAATACTTGACCTTGAGAAGATCCGAACTGCATAGGTCCAAGCTTATCGCTCATACCGTACTCCATAATCATGGCACGCACGATGCGCGTAGCCTGTTGGAAGTCACTGTATGCACCCGTACCGATCTCACCAATAAACAATTCTTCGGCAACACGTCCACCAAGTAATCCAGTAACCTTATCTAAAAGCTCCTGCTTGGTAACGATCATCCGATCTTCCTTCGGAAGCATAATAACGTATCCGCCTGCACGTCCGCGTGGGATAATAGTAACTTTATGCACCATATCGGCGTGCTCAAGGAAGTAACCAGCAATAGTATGGCCTGCTTCATGATAAGCTACAATACGTTTCTCGCGGTCACTGATCACACGGCTGCGTTTCTCAGTTCCTACGATAACACGGTCAATAGCTTCATCCACTTCAATCATGGAAATATCTTTACGGTTACGGCGTGCAGCTAGCAAAGCTGCCTCATTCAGCAGATTCTCCAAATCAGCACCTGTGAATCCGGTTGTGCGTTTAGCAACAACATCCAGTCTTACATCTTTCGTAAGCGGTTTGTTACGAGCGTGCACCTTAAGTACAGCTTCACGGCCTTTCACATCAGGACGGTCAACCGTAATTTGACGGTCAAAACGTCCTGGACGAAGCAATGCCGGATCAAGTATATCAGCGCGGTTAGTCGCCGCTACAATAATAATGCCTTCGTTACCACCGAATCCATCCATCTCAACCAGCAATTGGTTAAGCGTCTGCTCACGCTCGTCATGTCCGCCACCAAGACCGGCACCACGCTGACGACCCACAGCATCAATTTCATCAATGAAGATAATACATGGAGCATTCTTCTTAGCATTCTCGAACAAATCACGTACCCGAGAAGCACCGACACCCACGAACATTTCCACAAAGTCAGAACCGGAAATACTAAAGAAAGGAACGCCAGCTTCACCTGCTACCGCACGGGCAAGCAATGTTTTACCTGTTCCCGGAGGACCTACAAGCAATACGCCCTTAGGAATACGTGCGCCGACAGCTGCAAATTTGCGTGGATCTTTCAGGAACTCAACGACTTCGACAAGCTCTTGCTTCTCTTCGTCCGCCCCTGCAACATCCTCAAAGCTGATTTTCTTCTTCTCTTCATTATATAACCGAGCCTTGCTCTTGCCGAAATTCATGACTTTACCGCCGCCACCTTGCGCCTGATTAAACAGGAAGAAGAACAAGATGAACATAATTACCAGTGGGATAATTGAAGAAAGGAATGTCAGCCAAATGCTGGTACCTTCCATTTTCTTCTGAGTTAATTCAATCCCATTAACATCACTGGCTTGAATCAGTTCATTGATAGCGGCATCTGTAGGAGGAATATATGTGGAGAAGCTTTTCGATTTAGTATCGGCAGGCAGCTCTCTATACTCGCCTGTGACCAGAAAGGCATTACCCTCAAACTGAACCGTCAAATCCTTCACATTGTTGTTCTTGATCTCCTGCCGTAACTCGTCGTATCTAGGGAAATCGGCGGCTTCATTTCCATTGCTCACAAACTGGACAATACCCACCACGACTAAAAATAAAATCAAATAAAAACCAGAATTCCGGATGAACCGATTCATCCCCTACCTCCTCTCACAACACTCAAGTTATTGTACCATAGCCTCTTGGGACACCTCAAATAAAGGAAGTTGTGGGTATCCGATCCGTATGATCGAGGCAGTCCTTAGTTCAATTGGAATAAATCTCAGGTTTCAGTACTCCAACATATGGGAGGTTCCGATACCGCTCGGCATAATCCAATCCGTAGCCTACTACAAATTCGTCAGGTAACACGAAGCCTGTGTAGCTGGCTTCAAGATTAACAGTGCGGCCTGATGGTTTATCAAACAAGGTAACCACAGAGATAGTAGCAGCATTCCGGTTGCGGAGCAACTCAATTAAATAGCTGAGTGTAAGACCACTGTCAATAATATCTTCAACGATCAAGATATCGCGGCCTTCTACCGATACATCCAAATCCTTAATAATTTTGACTACTCCAGAGGACTTGGTGGATGCTCCATAGCTGGACACTGCCATGAAATCCATCTCAACAGGTACTGTAATGGCTTTAACCAAATCTGCCATAAATATAAACGCACCTTTTAGTACACAAATGACTAAAGGGGTACGACCTGCGTATTCTTCGCTCAGTGTTCGACCGAGCTCCTTAATTTTCTGCTGAAGTTCCTCTTCGGTGATCAATACTTCTTGAATATCGTTTTGCAACTTGCGAAACCTCCTAAGTTATACTATGAAAGACTTACTTCGAC
This sequence comes from Paenibacillus sp. FSL L8-0333, assembly GCF_037965665.1. NCBI lineage: Bacteria > Bacillati > Bacillota > Bacilli > Caryophanales > Paenibacillaceae > Paenibacillus > Paenibacillus sp. FSL L8-0333. Next base: position 71,932 of record NZ_CP150186.1, on the reverse strand, counting down.
CATTACGTTTCTTCGCGGTCATCCAGCTCTGCCAGAGACAATAGAAGTACGGAGGTCGTGTGCCGCCCTACTGCGGCATGCATCGAGCGTCTTACGCCCGGAATCCAGACGATATTGCCCAAACCATCACAAACGAGGGGAATCAATGACCGTTCGGAAGCAGGTATTTTATCATCAATATAAATATCTTTTACCTTTTTGCTTCCGTTTAATCCCATGATCCTTATGGTATCTCCAGGCAATCGGGATCGTATCGTCAGTGGAAAGACCAGTTCATCACGGTCAAACCAAGCCGACATCTTCCCATAATCCTCCCCCTGTACAAAAAAGTTTTCTCTCTCCAGTACCGCCATCGACATCACCTTACCTATTTCCTCCAATTTAAGCTTAGAGTCCGGTAAAAACAGACGATATGTATAGCTTGCCTGTGGCGTCGTGGGCTTGGACGAGAACAAGATACTATCATATTGCCGCACACAAGTCAGGCCTCCACCCAAATCCAAGCTCCAGGTGGTGGGATAGCTCTGCAGCGTTCCCCGACGTACAGTTTCGATCTTGGGGAAATCAAGGGCAGATAAATCCGCCGACAGATAATTTAATATTAGTTTAATCAAACGCCGTTGTAAAGCGGAGGGTATGGCAGCAAATGAAGCTCTGTTAAAGGTGTATTTCCCATCCCCTTCCGAAACTAGCTCTTCAAAGCATTTTGCCGCAGACGTCTCCATATACTCATCTTCAGCTCCCGCAATTTCCGCAAGCTGTACGAGGGATTGCTTCACTCTGCCATTATACTTTTCCAGAAAAGGAAGAACTTCCAAACGAATGGCATTCCGCTTGTATTTCGTCAGCAGATTGGTGGCATCCTCAGCATAAGTGAAACCTTCATTTTGGCATAACCCTAAAAGTGCTGTTTTGTTAATACGTAGGAATGGGCGAATGAGTTCCACCTTTTTTTCTGTTCTTTTCCACTTGATACCCGACAGTCCAGATAAGCCACTTCCGCGTAATAGACGCATAATTACAGTTTCTGCCTGATCATCAGCATGATGAGCCAGAGCAACAGAACGCGCCCCATATCGGTGTGCCGTATCAATCAGAAATTCGTACCGCTTCTCACGTGCAGTACCCTCAGGACCAAGTCCACTCTCTTTAGCCAAGGAGGGAATATCGAATTCCGCAAACTCAAAGGGCAGTCCCAGTTCTTCAGCCATACCACGTACGAGCTCTGCCTCTTCCTTCGACTCCGGCCTAAATCCATGATTCACATGAGCACATATTAAGGTAAGCGGTATAAATTTTAAAGATATTTCATGTAAAACATGCAAAAGAGCCACAGAATCCGGGCCGCCGGAAACTGCGACTACAATGGTGTCATGGGGCGCCCACAGCTCATGCTCGGCTGCTGACTCCAATACAGACTCCACCAGTCCATTCATTTGCTCCATATGCGCCCCCCTCTCTCTCCAACTATATGTATGAGTTCAAAAACGGAATACCCAATAAATCGTAAAGGCGAGCAAAAACAAAGACAATGCGAATGCATTTTTTAACCACCGGGGGGTGTCCATACTATCCGGGCGCTTTCTGCGCGAGTTATAAATATGGTTTCGCCAGACCTCAGTAGCATCCGCAGAGCCTGAGAACCCCCCTTTTAACGCCATACAAATCCAGGAGGATAGTTTCTTATTGGGTAAATTTCTAGCCAGCTTAAATAATTCGTCCACACTTCTCGTCTGCGGCAGCTGTAAGGCTGCCTTTTTGAGCCCTTCTTCATTGAGCAAACGAAGACACAGCACAGCAAATGCGAAAAGATCGTAACCCTCATCGCTGATTCGACTGCCCGCATTCCAGAAACCACGATCATGCCATTCGGTAAACTGCTTCACACTACGACCAATAGGGCTTGTGCCCCCAAAGTCGATCAGTTCCACTTCACCGTATTTCGATACCATGACGTTCTCGGGCTTCAAATCACCGAACACAAATCCACATTCATGCAGTGTGCGCAGCTTTTCAAGCAGACCAAGACCTACCAGGCCTAACCAATCGGGACCGTTTTTCGATAAAAAATGATGCAGCGGTTTGCCTTCAACATACCTCATCACATAGAAGGGGATATTATCCCCATTCGCAAAATCATCCGCTTCCAAAAAATAAGAAGACAATGGATTCTCACGACGAGCCCGATGTTCATTCCGCTTTCGTCGCGATTGCAGCGAGGTCAGCACATTGATCTCCGATTGAAGTTCAAGTGTATCGTATCCGATTTTTAGCGCGTACCTTTCCCGTCTGCCTTCTCTTTGCACAAGATATACGGTTCCGTTCGCGCCCCTTCCCAGCATCCGCTCAACGACATAACGGTTACCCCGCCATTTGCCGTTAATTAAGGTACCAGTAGGATAGGACGGATTAGACGACATACCCACCAATCATCCCTTCTCTTTCGTCGTGGTCATCGCTTAGTCGGCGTCCACGATGTTCATCCAGTGTATCATAACGATAATGTTCAAGCACCTTGAAAATAGCTGGGCCAGTCGGCGTTGCGCCTCTCATGTGTAATTTAGAGAATAGCGTACGAATACCTGACATGTCATGCGTCCAATCTAGATCAAGCTTGGCATCTTCACTGCTGTTATTTCCGGGAAAATGAAACACAGCGATCTCACTCTTGCCTTCCCGTGCTTCTAAACTGAGTGCCAAATCGCGGATTGCATCTTCCACAGCACCCAGTTTAGGCTTCATACTGGCACTGGCATCGATAAGGAGTGCAATGCGCAGCGGCGTTGTTTCTGTCAGTTCATCTACAACTGTAACAACCTGTGAACGTTGAACAGGAGGCAGCTGATCCAGTGAGCCGTCGCCTAGTATCTTTTTTACCTCTTTATTAACCGCCTGCTGGATCGTCTGAACCACGGTCTTGCGTGTCATCATCTGAATCGTCTGCGCCAGTTGTGGTGTTCCGACTATTCGGCTAAGGCCTCCCCCGGCCTTGGCAATGTCGGCAATCTCCCGGCTGCCGATTTCACCGATCGTACCATAATCAACTACACCGACCACATTTACGGTGATTCCCTCCTGCAGGGCATGCGCCGCTGCCAACACCGGACTTTCTCCTACATTCGAACAACCGTCAGTAATGAGCATAATTTGCTTCATAACCCTCAACTCCCCCTTTGTTTGAACCTCTGTTTCTAGCATATCCAGAAATGAGAGATTTCAAACGGTCGATGTTAAGTGAGGAGTCTAGATCAAAACAGAGGGGGTTAGTGAATAGGGGAACTACGAGAAATGTTTGGGCTTTCGATCGCTGTTGTCCTCAGATTCCTTGATTAGAACCGCCTCTCGCGGTTGGAATCCGAGGACAAAGGCGAACGCTCCGCTTCTACAGCTCCAAACTTTCTCTCCGTTCCATACCTTCACTAGTAAACAGTTTAGATCTACAGATTCCGTCCCAAGTCAGCCGACCATTGAAACGAGAATAGTAGAGGCCGGCGAGTTACATGTCACGGACTCGCCTCGAATACCTCCATCAGCACGACACCTTACGCGTGCTACAAACCCACAAGCAACACGGCGCTTCGCGCGTGCCCCAAGCAGCACGATATCTTACGCGTGCCTTAAACTATACAAGCAACACGACGCTTCGCGCGTGCCTCCCAAGCAGCACGATATCTTACGCGTGCCTTAAACTATACAAGCAGTACGACGCTTCGCGCGTACCCAACATTAAAACCTACTAAACCTAAACCTAAACCTAAAATAACTAACTTACCGTACGCGGGCGCTCCATACGGCCGATGCCCGGCATATGCAGGCTGGACCATTCCGGATGGAAATGATCAAGACGGCTGACGACAATAGTCATGTCATCAAGGATCTCATTGCCCTGGTAACGGATCACTTTCTCCAACAGGCTGTCCGCTAAATCTTGAGGATCATCACCCTCAAGCTCTTGGATCATCCGTTTCATCCATATCTCCTTATTAACGGCATATCCAGGCGCATCATAAATACCATCGGTCATCATAATTAAAATATCGCCGGGGCGAAGCTGCATACTGATTAAATCCACATCAATATCTTTAATGATTCCTATCGGCAGATTGCTAGAGGTTATTGGAATGACCTCACTCCCCCTCCGGATAAAGCTTGGTGCAGAAGCAATCTTCATAAACGTTGTCTGCGCAGAATATTGATCGATTAAAGCCATGTCGACAGTAGCATAGAATTCATCAGGGGAGCGTAATAAAAGAATTGAGTTGACCGACTTTACAGCCAGCTTCTCATCCATTCCGGATTGCAGCAGCTTTTCTAACATGCCGAGTGCGGCACTGCTCTCCATCCTTGCCCGTTCACCATTCCCCATTCCATCACTGATGGAAACTGCAAAGGTGCCATTGCCAAGCTCTACGGTGCTGAAGCTATCGCCAGATAGCATATCTCCACCTTTAGAAACAACTGCCACACCCGTATTTACCTCAAAGGCTTTGGCTGAACCAAAGGTAACCATCGAGAGTCCTTCCCGGGGATGAACCGCCGTCTCACTCATGACAGCAATATTCTCATCCAGAATGTCGGAGAGGAGTGGGGCAATCATTTTACGGCATTCATCAAAACCGCGATTATAAGCGTGCACTACTTCTATTTCTACGCGTCCGGGGTCCAGACTTAAAATTTCAATGCCATGAATAGACAGTCCCAATTTCTCAAGAGCCTCGCGGATTTGCGCTTCCTGCCGATACATGGCCTGCCCCTCACGCTTAATTTCCTTGGCCAAGTCTTCCATAACCTGTGACACGCCGGACAGCTGCTCGGCAACAAATTGCCGACTATCGTATATTTGTCTTTTCCACCGCATATCATGTTGGTAGAGATCATATTGTCCCTTCATGACCTCAAGCACTTCACCGGTTTTGCCACAAATACGGCTCCATTCCGGTGGCAGCTGAGCAGCCGTAATATCAGGGCATTCCTCAACAGTTGTCATCATATCTGTCATGTATCTATATGTCTGATAGAATTTTGCATCCCAGCAGTGAGTACGGCGAATGCAGCCAGCGCAGGCTCCTTCTGTGACCGTATTCATAAAATCTTCCATTTCACGATCCGATTTGCCCACTTCTCCGGCACGTGGAATCTGACCAAAGCTACTGGAGAGCTGTTGGAATACCTGTGAGAATTGAGTGACCCGTTCTGCAGTCAGATCCCTGACCCTGCGGGCATATTCATGTTGAGATCGGCTATGATCTGACGTGCCCGGTACATATTTTGCTATCGCTGATATCATCGTTTTAGGCGTTATTAGAAACAGCACTACTGCTGCGCAGGTCTCCCATGTTGAGGCCATCATATCACCCGGACCCGTAAAATAGACGGAAAGGATCGTTGATCCTAGCAGCATGCCAATAGATACCGCACCCTTTCGCCCACCTTGCATCATTCCCGCTAGCATTCCGGAAAAAGCAAGCAGACTCATCTGATAGATAGCACTGATATCGGCCAGACTAAGGATCAACCCCGTCACCACCCCAACAGCTGCACCGAGGGGAGCGCCCCCTGCCATGGCAAAGAGCAGAATTAAATAACGAGACAATATATGCTCTAATGACAAACCATTAAGGGTCCATCCCACAAGGCCTGTCATTACGGAGGCTAACAGAATAATAAGGCATAAAACCTCCTCATTCCTCAGCGATCTGCTCTTTTGTTTGTAAGTTAGTAGAGGAAGTGCCTGAATGAACACAAGAGTAAGTACAAACCCAAGTAAAGCATCCAGAGTTGTCATCATAAAGGGGTACCAGGAAAGAGAAGGTCCGAGAACAATCTTGAACAGGCCAACCATAAACGAGGATACGAATACCATAAGGGGTGCATAGGACAAATCTATTCGTTCGAAACTTTCAAGCCCTCTATAAACAAGAAAGAAGATAATCAGTTCAGCCGTAGTAACCAAGGCACCCGGAAACGGAGTGAAGAGACTTCCAGCTATAATAGCACCCGCTACAGGTAAAATAGAGTCTCGACGCATAAACACAATGACGGCAAAATATGCGACAGCAAAAGGGGACAGCTCGTCCAGGATCATAGCTCTACCTAGCAGAAACCCCATAAAACTTAACAGAAGCATCCACTTCTTCGCTGTTATAAGCTGAATATAACGCTGCTTCTGACCCCAAGCTATAATACGCGTGCCTAAGGCTTGTCTCTGCTTCTTATCTTCGCTTCCCACTCTTGTCCACTCTGGCAAATTCACCACATTGCTTTTACTCATTACCCTACACCACCCGTTTAAGAATTTATGGTTCTCATTATATAGCGGGTCATTTGAGAAAGTTTGTCAGAAATGGAGGGACAGTCATAAGAAATTTCCGACAAAAAAGCCTTTGTTCATTATTCCTAAAAAAATAGAGCGATCCCTTGCGGCGCAGTAGTTTGCTTCTCCTCAAGCTTGATTCCAGTGCAGTTTTAGGCGCAAGCCTGGCGGTCATTCGCCAGCGATTGCCCTAGAGTTATGTGAAAATGACATGGATGCTGTCGGCAAGTTTATATGACACGACAAAAAAACCGCAAGGGCGAAATGCCCTTGCGGTTATTTATGATGTACAGGTATTGGATTATACGCGTTTGGCTCCACGGCCTCCGCGCTTTCCTTCTGTGTTCTTCTTAATCGAAGATATCCGTTCTTCGCTGTCTTTCAGGAATCGCGACATTTTATCCTCGAATGAAGGTTTACCGGCTGCAGGCTTAAATGGACGCCCACCCCGTTCACGATTGAATCCACCGCCGCCTCCACCACTGCCGCCACCGCCGCCGAAACGGTCTCCGCCGCTAGGACGTTCTGGTCTTGGAGCTCTAGGCGGACGTACTTCCGATGCTGGCTTGTCAACAGCCTGCTTAATGGAAAGTCCGATCTTGCCGTCCTTATCGACGTTGATCACCTTGACGGTTACTACATCACTAATCTTCAGATGATCGTTAACATCCTTGACGTAATTATCGGCGATTTCCGAGATGTGAACGAGACCTGTGACACCTCCTGACAGATCCACAAATGCTCCGAAATGCGTGATGCCTGTCACTTTGCCTTCTAACTTGGTGCCCACTTCAATTGCCATAGAATAAAATGATCCTCCCTTAAAAATATACAGACGAATATTAAGGTCATCCTGTCTGCGGTGATTTGATTATACAGTAAAGAGCAAAGCAAGGCAACAGAGTAAAAGCCTCTTTTAGCCAGTATTATTGCTCTGATTGCTCTGTTCGAATAGGAGTTTCCCCTTGAGGATAGATATTGTACCATTTACGCGCTAATTGGCCAATATACTCATCATCATTAAGTCTGGACACTTCATATTTCAGTTGATTCAAAGATGACGTGACACTCTCGCTAGTCTTTTGTTTCTTGGCGAGTTGCTCGCCCTTGTCCGCAATAACTGCACTTTGATTGAAGTAAGTATAACCCGCCCAGCCAAAAAATACTGCCACAAAGAGAATCCACATGAATCTTCTTCTCTTCGCGCCTGCGGCCGAATTTTTGCTAGGATTACTTTTCTCTTCCGCAGTGAATCTGTTCATGCAGCGTACCCCCTAATTCAAAGGTCAGCGTTTCCGCCATTTGGTAATCCATCCAGTGATCTTCACGATCCAGGCGCTATGCTTAAGCCGTGATAACCATGGAGAAATCCACCTTACAGGTAATACCCAAATTGGCTTCGTTAGACGCAGCAGAAGCTTAAGGATGAATAATAGAATACGACCTAGCAGCACTAGCAACCCTATAATAAGGCGCCAAAGCCAGCGAAGAGGTTTACCTATCATAATCTCCATAAGTCTCCATAGCAATCTGCACATATACTGAACCGATTGAATTAACATTAACACAAAACGCCGCACCGTAACACTGAAGATCAAAAAATAGATCCATATTCCTAGAAATAAACCTAAAAAGACATAAAATCGCAATTGCCCCTGATTTCCGGCATAGAGCATTCTAAAAACAAACAAAGCAGCACAAAGCCAATACAGCAGGTCAAGCATGGCATTCAGCCATTTGGGAAAATTGAACTTGAGCGACAGCACCCGGTAGCTGTCATAGGCCAGTCCCATTGTCACCCCGGCCAATATCATGTAGAACAGCGTCAGCCACTGAACTGCAGGATTCATTTAAATAGCTTACCGAGTAGACCTTTATTTTTGCCCTGCGATCCGGGATCTAGATAAATCAGGGAATGTACATTGCCCTCCAAGGACAACAGTCCATTCTCTAGACTTAAATTTTTGATATGTAAATGATTCCCGCGAATGGTGAGATGGCCGAGTTCTGTACGAAGCAAAAATTCCTCGCTATCAAAGCTCTCCACATTTTGCACGCCCGTCAACTCTAGCTGTTTACGACTGCGCATGTGCAGATCATGCTGTTTATTTACCTTTCCTGGCTCGATCATAGCATGTACCCCTCCTTCTTACCTCTAATCTATGGCAGTAGAAGAAGTTATAGAACATTCCAATCCACTAAAATAAGAGAGACAATAAGAAAAAAGAAGGTGCAACTCTACAATATGTAAAGTTGCACCTTCTTATTTACTATTCATTATGTTACTCCTACCAGTCCAATCCGCTGCTTTTGGCAACAGGCTCTTCCCGAAGTAGAGTATACATACCAGCGGCTTCGTCCTTGCGCGTCGTTTCGACTAGCTTTTCGACTTTGACCGTTACAAGCTTTTGTCCAAATTGCACAGTAATCTCGTCACCGATCTTAACTGCACTACTTGGTTTAGATTCCCGCCCGTTAATCAGCACCCGGCCTTGTTCGGACACATCCTTGGCCACTGTCCGGCGCTTGATTAATCGGGACACTTTCAGGAATTTGTCAAGACGCATTAGTTAACGGCTTCTTTAAGCTTGTTACCAGCTTTGAATGCCGGTACAGTTGATTCTGGAATTTCAATCGTTGTGCCCGTTTGCGGGTTGCGACCAGTACGTCCTGCACGTTTGCGAGTTTCGAATGTACCGAAACCGATCAGTTGGACTTTATCGCCTTTTGCCAAAGCTTCTGTGATCTCACCCAAGAATCCGTTCAATACTGCTTCTACATCTTTTTTTGCCAATCCGTTTTTCTCGGAAATGTTGTTTACCAAATCTGTCTTGTTCATAATTTAAAGTTCCTCCTAGGATACGAAAAAATAAATGAAACGAGATTCACCGCCATATTATGGGGCAAGTCGTCATTTCGTCTTTATGATATTCTTGATGTCATCTTAAAATCCTGCCACGAATCGTCGTTTTTTAAAAAAAGAAACAGTTATTTCTCAGAAATCGTCGCAGAATCTATTCTATAGCACTATTAAACTACTCGCCATAATCTAAATCAGAGATGAATGCTACTTTCACAGCATTGCCTCATCTTAAGGTCCGTATACCGTACATAGTCTGAGAAAATCACTATACTTTTCGTTCCTCAGTCTTTGCCTCCTGCCACAACTCTTCCATCTCTTCCAAGCTGCTATCCTCTACACTCACACCCTTGGCTCGCAGACTTTGCTCGATATACTGAAACCGACGCACAAATTTGCGGTTGGTCCGGGTTAAAGCTTCTTCCGGATCTGCACCAATAAATCGGGCAACATTGGTAACAGCAAATAATAGATCGCCCAGCTCCAGGATTTGATCCTCCGCGGCTGCGTCAGTATCGATGGCTTCTTGCAGCTCTTCTATTTCTTCACGAACCTTAGCTAAGCAATCCGTAGCGTTGTCCCAATCAAAGCCCACCTTGGATGCTTTTTTCTGAAGCTTGTACGCCTTCATAAGAGCAGGCAAATCACGCGGAACTCCACTGAGTACGGATAGTTCCTCGGGCTTTACGCCTTTCCGCCGCTTCTCCTCTGCCTTCATGCCCTCCCAATTGATCAGAGCTTCTTCAGCGTCATTCGCATTCTTGTCACCAAATACATGAGGATGGCGGAAGATAAGCTTATCATTCAGTCCTTCTATGACGTCAAATACGTTAAACGTGCCAAGCTCCTCTTCCATTTGGGAGTGCAGCATGATCTGCAGCAAAAGATCGCCCAGCTCCTCTTTCATATGGTCTGGGTCATCCTCATCAATCGTCTCAAGCACTTCATAGGTTTCTTCGATTAGATTTTTACGTAAAGATTCATGAGTCTGCTCCCGATCCCACGGACAACCGTCCGGACTGCGCAAAATATCGACAATCTCATGCAAGCGAGCGAAAGTACGACTTCTTAGCTTCTCATCACGATTCGCAGGTACATAGACCAGAGACAAATTGCCATAACCCTCAAGCCGGTCCAATTCGTATAGAGGAACAGTCACAATGCTTTCTTCGTTCTCCACGCCAAGGGCATGACCCACCACCACTTCATATTCCGGCGGATATAGCTCCATCAGACATAACTTTGTCTCCGAAGCTGTAAAGCTGTCATAAACCTGGCCAATCAGAGTATGCAATTCAGGTTGAAGCTGAGCGCTGCGAATGCCTGAAGCATCTAATAACTGGAACCCTTCAATAGGGTCAAACCCCAGTCGTACAAACGCCTCGTCCAGAAAACTCTCCCCGCCTAATATTTGCAGTTCTATTCCTTCTTCCGGGCAACGCTGACGCAGCTGTGAAACAGCTGACTCTGCAACCATGGGATGCCCCGGAACCGCATAGACAATATCTGTACCGTCTGCGGCAGAGCGAGCCTCTTCAATCAATTTTGAAGTAATTGCCGCATAGACCTCAGGAAACGAAGATAATGTTTCATACAGTCCATCAAAGGATTGCGTGGCGATTTCAAGCTCGGTGAGAGCAGCCATGACTGGATGCTCTTGGGTACGAACGTATACAACGGATGCTGCCTTCAGTTTTTTTATAATTCCTAGTGTCAGGCGATCGGGATTACCTGACCCGAGACCAACAACTGTTAATGTTGCACTCATATGTGTTCCTCCTTTTAAGCGAGTTAATTATGGAAATAACCACAGCTTTTTGAACTTGTCCGCCAGAGACGGGCCGATGCCCGGAAGCTGGCGAAGTTCGCTTTCGCTGAGCAGCCGCAGCACCACCGCGCCTACGGCAAAGATAACGCAGCCTGCGAGCACCCCAAGCAGGCTCTGCGCCAAGCTGGCGGTGCGTCCGCCGCCGATGCCAGCGGCCGTAGCCGCGGCGCCAGTGCCCCAGCTGGCAGCTGCGGCGGCAAGAGCCAGGCCCGCTGTGAGCAGCGCGGGCCGTGCCAGGGCATCTGCGAGGCGAAGCCGCAGATGGCCCTGGCGGTACAGCAGCAGCACGTTAAGCGCTGCTGCGAACGAATGCGCAGCCACGCCAGCGATGGCCGCGCCGGTAATGCCCTGCTGCGGAACCAGCAGCAGGTTCAGGGCCGCCTTGAGCAGCGCGGCGGCCAAAAGGTGCAGGGCCGGGGCGCGCACGTAGCCGAGGCCCTGCAGGAGCGCAGCAGAGATGATGCTGACTGTACCGCCAACAGCGGTAAAAGCCAGCCAAGTCATTGTGCTGCTGCCAGCGGTATCGCCGTAAAGAGCCATATTAATCGGCTCAGCAAGCACTGCAAGGCCCGCTGAGGCCGCTAGACCCAACAGCCAGAACCAACGCAGCGACAAGCTGCAGCGGGTCTCAATCAGCTTCATATCTCCCTTGTACTTCGCCTCTGCCAAAGCTGGAATGAACACAACCGACAGTGAGGTGGCAATCATCGTTATAATCTGCACAAGTGGCAAACCCCGATTGTACACACCAAACTGGGCCATCGCAGCTACTTCACTTCCGTCAGACGACAGCAGTCGAGGCACAGTGAATACATCTACAAGACCGATAAGAGGCATAGCCAGTGCACCTAGCATTACGGGAATTCCATAAGCCAGCAGTGTACCTGCTTTAATGCCCATGAACCCTTGCTTGGAACCTAGTCCATGTCCTGCATCCAGCGCTCTTACACGCTGACTTTCGACAGCAGCAGCTACTTCAGCAGCAGCTTCCTGTTTTACCCTCCGGCGGTGACGTCTCAAGTACAGCAGCATAATTACAAGCCCTGCGGCTCCCCCTCCGGCAGAACCAAGCAGCGCGCCAGCAGCGATGCTCTCAGCTCCTGCTCCCTGCGAAGTGAGATATAAAAGAAGAACAATCATCACTGTAACCCGTACAGACTGCTCTACAATCTGTGACACGGCAGTAGGAACCATATTATGCAGCCCCTGAAAATACCCGCGTATGGCCGACATGACAGGGACAACTGCCAAACCCCAGGCGCTTGTCCGCAAGGCAGGCATTACATGTGAGTTACCTACCCATTCGGCAATGATGGGTGCACCTACATAGGTGATGGCGCCGATAACATAACCGCTGATGCCTGTAATTAGCGCAGATAATAATAGAATCCGCCGGCCTTCTTCATCGCGTCTCCCAGCCGAAGCTTCGGCGACAAATTTGGAGATCGCCGCAGGCAGACCTAGCATAGCTACTGTTAACAGCATCGTATACAAGGGATACACTGTGTTGTATATACCAAATACAGCATCTCCGCCTAGATTTTGCAGCGGAATTTTTTGGAGTGTGCCAATAAGCTTTGAGATAATGGCCGCGGCACTAAGGATAAATGCGCCTTGCAGCAATCGTGATGTTTGTGTATTGGATTTCATATAATACCTGCTTCTACAACTTTGATGGGATGAATTTCTATATTATAACTTATGTATGCCCACAAGTAGAAACGGTTTTGTGTAAACGACAAAACCCCGTTTGCCCTTTGTATATCTTACCAAAAGGAAACCGGGGTCTAAATTAAGATTACTGCTCCATTTGTTTGCCCAGGAAAGCGGCAGCCGTTTCGGCCATTTTTATTTCCATTTGCGCCATCTTCGCCGAATCATCCTTGCTCACCATCACTACACAACCAATAGGATCTCCACCGGAAATGATCGGTGAGGCTACATATGAGGACACCAAATCCGGATGATCTTTAGCGATTTCATAACTGCCTTCATTGGTTTCTAACACAGTCTTACGGCTGTCCATGACTTTCTCCAACAGCACTCCCACCTGTTTCTCCAAATAATCTTTTTTGGAGCCGCCTGCAAGGGCAATGAAGGTGTCACGATCAGCAATCATCGTAATGTGCCCAGTACCTTCGAACAATGACTCCGCGTACTCTTTTGCAAAGTCACCCAACTCACCAATCGGAGAATATTTCTTGAGAATGACTTCACCGTCCCGATCGACGAATATTTCCAGTGGGTCTCCTTCTCTAATACGAAGAGTACGTCTAATTTCTTTGGGAATAACCACGCGTCCGAGGTCATCAATACGGCGAACAATTCCAGTAGCTTTCATTTCACATGTGCCCCGCTTTCTTAAGAAGTATGGTCTTACTACTGTCCATTATGGGAAAGGATAATCCCAGTGATTTATCGTAATATCTGACCATAGTATTCATCTCTTCCCAGATCCTTATACATAAGCTGACATGTATTAATATCTGCATCAAGATAAAGGTAGTTCTACAGCCGTTTCTGCGAAATAAAAAGCCATCTTCACTTTAAGTGAAGATGGCTTTTCTAAGGTAAGCTTGTCCATATTTACCGATGTTTATTCAGCGGCATCTGTAGCACTTGGTGATGCGCTTGGAGCTGTAGTGGCTTCTGTTCGACTATTTGTTCCGGTTTCATCTGCGGCAGCAGAGCTTTTTGGCAGATTGATGTTCTCAATAATGCCTTCCAGATCCTTTTCCATGAACGTTTCTAGGTTCTTGGATACAATTGAGCTCTTAATGCCTTCTTTTTGCTCATCCGTTAACTGGTCAAAAGTCTTGTCTGTACGGGACTCCACCTTGATGATGTGGTAACCGTAAGAAGTTTCTACAGGATCACTGATGGTATTTAGAGGCAAGGTCTGAGCAGCCTTCTTAAACTCATCCACATAAGTGCCTACAGCTTTATCTTTATATTCTCCGCCTGCCTCTTTAGAGCCAGTATCGTCAGAATATTCCTTAGCGATGGCTGCGAAATCAGCACCGCCATCCAGCTTCGCCTTAACTTCTTTCGCTATTTTAAGCGCTTCTTCGCTGGTACGCTCTTTGTTGTCTGCATCTGTCAGACCAATTAGCACATGACGCAGTGTGGCAACCGTAAAGTCGCCTTTAGTCGCTTCGAATTCTTTGACAACTTGATCATCAGTCACTTTAAGCAGCATATCCTGATAAACTGTCAGCACACGCTCCATATAAGTACGAATATCTTTCTCTGTAACGTCAGCATCTTTCAGTGTCTTCTTATAGGTATCGCCCAATTGTTCCTTAATGCTTGCAATTTGAGTATCGGCTTCTTTCTCCGCTTGCTTTTTCGCTTCATCCGTTGCTTGGGAAGCCAAATATTCAAAGCCCACTTCTTGCTTCAGAATGGACTCCTTAAACGCATCAATCTCTAAATATTGCGCTTGTTGTGGAGATAGGAATTTCATGATTTTTTGATCCATTGCGAATTCCTTTTGTGTAATCGTTCCACCTTTATAAGTGGCTACAGCTTGATTATCATCAGCACTATTTCCACATGCTGCTAGCATAGAAAAGGAAACTGCCGCTGCCAATGAAACGAGCAGCACTTTCCATGATTTTGTTTTATTTAACGACATTGTGTAGTTCTCCCTTCGATTTAAAAGACTGTTTAGCTTCCTTAAGAAACTGTTCAAGCAAGTCAAGCAGCTGTTTATCACTTAAATCTTTCGATTTGACCCGGATACTGGCTTTCGCATCCCTATCAAATTGTACACGTCTTTCGAAGCTATTTCCAACTTTGGCGAGTTTCGCTGTGTCTAAAGCGCCGAGACTTCCCTCATAGAAATTCAAGGTAACATCATCTCCGCGTCTAATCATGGAATCAATGCCATACATTTTTCCATACACTTTCAAACGAGCGACCGATAGTAGATTCACCACGGCTTCAGGTAACTCACCGAACCGATCCAAGAGCTCATCTTCAAGCTCGGAAGCATCATCGAAGGAGGTTACTGCCGCCACTTTTTTATAAATTTCAATTTTTTGGATACTGTCGTAAATATACTCTGACGGCAGATACGCGTCAATCGACAAATCAATGACTGTATTGCCTTCTTTCAGGGATGTATCTTCCTCCCCAAGCACAGTAACCTTACGCTTACGAATTTCCTCCGCCAGCATTTGTGAGTACAGATCAAACCCCACGGATGCGATAAAGCCATGCTGCTCTGCACCCAGCAAGTTACCCGCACCGCGAATAGACAGATCTCGCATCGCTATTTTGAAACCAGAGCCCAGCTCCGTAAATTCCTTAATAGACTGCAGACGTTTCTCTGCAACCTCTGTCAGAACCTTGTCCCGTTGATACGTGAAATAAGCGTAAGCGATCCGATTGGACCGGCCTACACGTCCACGCAGCTGATAGAGCTGAGACAAGCCCATTTTATCCGCATCATGCACAATAAGTGTATTAACGTTCGGAATATCTACGCCCGTCTCAATAATACTTGTGCTGACGAGCACATCGTATTCTCCGTCAAGGAAATCGAGAATGGTCTTCTCCAGCTCAGATTCCGACATTTGACCATGTCCGATGCCAACTCTAGCCTCAGGAACAAGCATAGAGATTTGAGCAGCCATTTCTTGAATGCCCTGCACACGATTATAGAGATAATAGACTTGACCACCGCGGGCTAATTCCCGCTCTACAGCTTCCCGCGTAAGGGTCTGGCTATGCTCCACTACATACGTCTGTACAGGGAATCTGTTCTCTGGCGGGGTCTCAATGACAGACAGATCCCGCACTCCGAGCATCGACATATGTAGCGTACGAGGAATTGGAGTTGCAGTCAGCGTAAGAACGTCTACATTCGTTTTCAGCTTTTTCAGCTTTTCTTTATGAGTTACGCCGAAACGCTGTTCTTCATCCACAATTAATAGCCCCAGATCCTTGAATACAAGGTCCTGAGATAACAGACGATGTGTACCGATAACTACGTCGACAGTTCCTGCCCTAACGCCTTTAATCGTCTCGTTCTGCTCTTTACGGCTGCGGAAACGACTTAAGACCTGAATATTAAGCGGGTAATTAGCGAAACGTTCCCGGAAGGTCTCATAATGCTGTTGAGCCAAAATCGTTGTCGGGACTAGCACCGCCACCTGTTTACCTTCAATCGCTGATTTAAAAGCCGCCCGAATAGCCACTTCAGTCTTACCATATCCAACATCACCGCAAAGCAATCGGTCCATTGGCCGGTTTTGTTCCATATCCTTCTTAATCTCTTCGATAGCCCGAAGCTGATCTCGGGTCTCTTCGTAAGGGAACATTTCTTCAAATTCATGCTGTTCCTGTGTATCCTTTTCAAAACCATATCCTGCGGCACTTTGGCGCTCAGCATATAGTTTTATCAAATCATCAGCAATATTCTGAACGGAGGAACGAACCTTATTGGTGACTCGTGTCCATTCATTGCCGCCTAGCTTATATACTTTCGGCTCTTTATCTTCGGAACCGACATATTTCTGAATCAGGTCAATCTGCTCAATCGGAACTGAGAGCTTATCGCCGCCAGCATACAGAATATGCATGTAATCACGGTGAATACCGCTGACCTCAAGCGTGCCGATTCCCATATATTTTCCGATACCATGGTTCTGGTGGACGACATAATCACCGATTTTCAGCTCTGTGTAACTCTTGATCCGTTCAGCATTATCTATTCCTTTGGAAATCTTCCGTGCCTTCCGCTGCTTCTGAGAGAACATTTCCCCCTCAGTTATAACTGCTAGATGAATAGAGGGCAGCTCAAAACCAGAACCCAGATTTCCTTGTACAATCATCGGCTCGTTAATGCCGTAATCATAAAGAACTCTGCGCACTCGTTCAATCCGTTCCTCACTGCTCGCAAGCATCATTACCTTAACACCGGACTTCTGCCAACGCTCCATCTCCGATTTCAGCACATTCATCTGGCCATGGAAATCCTGCATTCCACGACTGATAAATCCAAGAATGTTCTGAGGCTGAATATGCGGAACCTGACGTAAAAAGATTGACATAAACAGACTTTGGAACGGGCGCTGATACATAACAACATCCGTATCGACAGAGAGATCTAGATCCGGTAAAGATTTGCCGTTTTGCAGCAAATGCAGGTTCCATTCCGATTCATCCCGTTCAAGCTGTCTCGCCGTTTCGAGCAGTCTTGTCGGCTCATCTAGAATAAGAATGGTATCCTGGGCCATGTAATCAAATAAATGAGAGCGTTCAGGATATAAAAGACTGATATATTTATAGATCTCCGGGAAATAAGTACCTTCCCGCAGCATTTCCAGCTCACGGCCAATTTCTTCCCGCAGCCTGAGCTTCGCCTGGCGATCCGCCATCTTCTCCAACTGTCGCTCCATCATAGCTGAGGCTTCAGCAGAAGCAGATTCCTGGCGCAATCTACTAGCTATAATCTCTTTAGCCGGTGTAATCTTCACACTACGTACCTTATCAATAGAACGCTGATCCACTGGATCAAAAGTTCTTATGGAATCAACCTCATCGTCAAATAACTCAACCCGATAAGCCAAAGGAGATGTCATTGGATAAAAATCAATTATTCCACCCCGTACGCTCAGTTCACCACGATTTTCAACCCGCTCTACTCTTTCATAGCCCATTTCAATCATGGACATCAAAAATTCATCCAGAGCAAGCGTTCCATCTTGGGAAACGGTGACTTGTGCCTCTGCCATAACCTCTGGGGCTGGCAGCAATCTACGCACTCCTGAGTAAGGAACTACAACAATACCACGGAAGCCCTGAGCACATTTGGTCAGCACATCTATACGCTGAGCCAGTGTCTCTGGGCTTGATACAGCCGCTTCTGCAGCCACTAGTTCATTGGCGGGATAGAGCAGAACCCGGTCAGGAGAAAGCGCTTCCTGCAAATCATCGGCCATCTTCTGGGCCGAAAACATATTATGAGTCACTACAAGTAAGGGACGAGTTGTCTCTTCATGTAATGCTGCAAGCATAATCTGTCTAGCAGAACCTGTAAGCCCCGAAATGAGCTGCTCTTTCATACCTGCAGCAACACCATGGGTGATAGACTGGAAATCGGGATCCTTGGAAAAAGCTTCTATAAGACCTTGTAACAACAGGCGCACCTCTCTTACTAAACAGGCTAACGGTGGCGTAGCCACCGTCACCTATTATGATTGGAATCGAAAAGAAGCCTCAGCTGTAACGCCAAGGCTTGCGGATGACGATAGAGACAGGCGCTTCCACCTTACTGAAGCGGACTTGTCAGCAGGCTAAGCTCCGGATTGTTCTCTAAAGCCTCCTTGCAATAGTCGCAAGTAACCTTTACCGTGATTTCACCTTCTGAATTATACGCTATTATATCTCTGCGCTCCGCAGGGGTCAAGGAATGAAGGCCCAACTGCATTTCTGTAACATCACTTCTATTAATACTGCCTAGAGATGTCTTACAGTGCCTACAAACATAGTTTATTGCCATCTATATGCCTCCTGAAGGTACTATATACCTTCAGTATGTCCGGGCAGCTTCATCTTTAGCCTTAAAAACAACAGGGTTTACAGATTAACCATTGAACTTAGCCATCGTCTGCTCGAATGAATGCTGTAAGCTGTATTCCAGTGCATCACAAGTATTAAGGATCATTTGCTTAAGCGGATCGCTTTCCTTCTTAGGAAAAGTAGAAAGTACATAATCGACAATAGCAAAACCTGGCTCAGGACGAGAAATACCCATTCGTACCCGATTGAAATTCTGTGTTCCTACATGCTGGATGATGGATTTAATTCCATTATGTCCACCAGCGCTTCCTTGATAACGCAAACGGATTTTTCCGATTTCTGTATCCAAATCATCATAAACGACGATCATATCTTCAAGTTGAACTTTGTAATAATCCATATAAGCGCGAACGGCCTCACCGGACAAGTTCATAAAGGTCATGGGCTTAATCAATACGGTTTTGACGCCACCAATGACCCCTTCACCGATGACGGATTTACATTTGCTCTGGTTGAAGGCAATTCCGTTCTGGGCGGCAAGCTCATCCAAAGCCATAAAGCCAACATTATGCCTTGTTTTCGCGTACTGTGTTCCGGGATTTCCCAATCCGACAATCCATTTCATTATCGAACCTTTCCTTTCCATTCGGGCTCTCCGGCAAGAGGAGTCCATTTTTGGTACAATAGATCTAATCTACATATCTCTGTGCAACCAGAGCGAAATTATACTCCGAAGACAGGTGATAACCCATGCCGCACAAAGGCGAATTATTGACACATCAACGCCATTTTCAGTACCACATCCAATATGCTGTACCCGTGGAAATATATAAGGGCGACGTGCATATTGATATCGGTGTATTAACAGCGGTAGACGAAGCTTTCGTGGAGCTACAAGGGACACTCTATAACCGCAGTTTATTCACCTTTGTCTCCCGCCCCGGATATTGAATCCAGTAGTTCTACCTGTAGCACGCCGATAAGGGTTACATCTCCGAGAACGGAGGTGTAACCCTTTTGTACTATTCATTCGTTATATTTATTCAATCTCGAACAATTTACTAATCGACAACTCTTCATGAACGCGGATAATTGCCTCACCCATAAGTGGAGCCACGGACAACACCTTGAGCTTAGAGGTTGGATTCGCGCTGCGAATTGGAATGGTATCCGTCACGATAATTTCTTTGATTGGAGAATTCTCCAGACGCTCGTGTGCAGGACCAGACAATACTGGGTGTGTACAGCATGCGTATACTTCCTTCACGCCGCCTTCCATCAAAGCATTAGCACCAAGTACGATAGTTCCAGCGGTATCGATGATATCATCAATCAGGATGGCTGTTTTGCCTTCGATATTACCGATGATGTTCATAACTTCGCTGACGTTAGGTTCTGGACGACGCTTGTCTATAATAGCCAGCGGAGCGTTTAGGAAATCAGCAAGCTTTCTTGCACGTACTACACCGCCATGATCCGGCGATACGACAACTGGGTTCTCGATTTGTTTGGAACGGAAATACTGAGCCAGAATCGGTACACCAAGCAAATGATCCACTGGAATATCGAAGAATCCTTGAATCTGCATGGCATGAAGATCCATCGTAATTACACGGTGAGCGCCAGCCTTTTCAATTAGATTGGCTACCAGCTTAGCGGTAATGGGGTCACGGGAACGGGCTTTACGATCTTGACGGGCATATCCGTAGTAAGGGATAACCACGTTGATGCTTTTTGCAGAGGCACGTTTAAGCGCATCTACCATAACCAAAAGCTCCATCAGGTTATCATTTACAGGGCCACAAGTGGATTGAACAATATAAACATGACATCCCCGAACGCTTTCTGACAGCTTGACCTGAATTTCTCCATCGCTGAAACTTGTGGTGTGTGATTCACCCATCGGAATCCCGATGTAATCAGCAATTTGACTAGCTAGCTTAGGATTGGAGTTACAGGTGAAAATCTTTAACTTGGAATCACAATAAGTCATAAAATATAAACCCTCCGTGACGGAATTTAGCTTTCCAAAGGCGCCGGCGCGGAAATATAAGTCCGTCCGGCGCTTCTTAGCAACGCTTTACGATGGACTCGAGTGGTCTTTCTTCGCTTTAGCACGGGAACGGATCTTCTCTGCATATCCCGGTTTGTTCTCTTGTCTTACTCTAGCTACAGCCAGATCGTTCTCGGAAACGGAACGTGTAATTGTCGAACCTGCTACAACAAAAGCCCCTTTGCCCACAGTAACTGGAGCAATAAGGTTAACATTACTGCCAATAAAGGCATCGTCTGCGATTGTTGTCTTGAATTTATTATACCCGTCGTAGTTAACGGTAATCGCACCGCACCCGACGTTTACATTCTTACCTACAGATGCGTCGCCGACATAACTAAGATGTGACACTTTTGAACCGTCACCAATAGTAGCATTCTTGATCTCGACGAAATCTCCAACCTTAACTTCTTCTCCAAGCACAGAGCCTGGACGCAAATAGGCAAAAGGCCCAACGGTTGTCCGTGCGCCGACTTGAGCTTGATTCAATACGGACTGCTTAATCGTTGCATCATCCATAATCTGACAGTCTTCGATTTCACTAGCCGGTCCGATCACACAATTGTCCCCGATTACAGTCTTCCCTTTCAGGATGGTTCCTGGATAAAGCGTAGTATCTGATCCGATAACTACATCTGCTCCGATATAAGTGGAGGCTGGATCAATGATGGTCACACCGCCCAGCATGTGTTTACGATTAATACGTTGACGCATAAAGGCTTCCGCTTCGGACAAAGCTAAACGATCATTAACGCCGATAGACTCAGCTGCGTCATGGGTCTGATATCCTAGTACGGTATCCCCTTGTGAACGAAGAATCCCAATCACATCAGTCAAATAATACTCCTGCTGGTTATTACTGTTCGTTACCTTCTCGAGTGCAGCAAATAATTTAGCATTATCAAAACAATAAGTGCCTGTATTGATTTCCTGAACCGCATCTTCTTCAGTAGTGCAATCCTTCTGCTCTACAATCTTCAGAACGCCGCCATCTTCACCACGAATAATTCTTCCGTAGCCTGTAGGCTTTTCCATAACTGCTGTCAATACGGTTGCAGCCGCATTACGCTGTTCATGAAGCGCCATGAGTCCTTCCAGGGTCTCCGTGGTTACGAGTGGTGTGTCTCCACAAATAACTATAGTTGTTCCTTCTTCGCCAGCAAGTAAATCCTTTGCTTGTTTGACAGCATGGCCAGTGCCGAGCTGAGTTTCCTGCAGAACGTATTCCGCTCCATCACCTACATAGGCCTTAACTTTCTCTGCGCCATGCCCAACAACAACAACGGTGCGCTGGCATCCGGTCGCTTTTACTGTATCAAGCACGTGCCCTACCATCGGCTTACCGCAAACGGGGTGCAGCACCTTATATAATTTAGATTTCATTCGCTTGCCTTGACCTGCGGCAAGTACTACAGCCATTCTTTTCAAGAATGCCAACCTCCTACTCTTGAACTCACTACTGAATATATCTCATTCCGGGCAAAAAGAAAAGAGAACCATGAAGTCATGGTTCTCTTTTCTATAAACCCCAAGTTAGAAAAGCATTTATCGCTGCCTTTCGAAGATGTCGTCAAATCCTTCACCAGCAATAGCTTTTCTTGCAAGATCAGGCTGCTAATTCATGAAGTGTATGTCGGTGTGATCTTATCAAAAACGGCGGATCCTACGCCACCCAAAAGGTAGCAGTCTTCCGAGGAAGCCTAAGCTCCCTCTTCAATAACTTCTTCTTCTTCCGTAGCGGCGCGATCGTACTCGGCCAGAACCGCGGATTGAATCTTCTCGCGTGTTCCCGAAGAGATCGGGTGCGCGATATCGCGGAATTCGCCGTCCGGTGTACGCTTGCTGGGCATTGCAACAAACATCCCATTATTGCCATCGATGACGCGAATGTCATGAACAACAAACTCGTTATCGATGGTAATGGATGCGATTGCTTTCATTCTCCCCTCAGAGTTAACGCGGCGGAGTCTGACATCCGTAATTTGCATGTGTGTGTTCACCACCTTTTTCCATCAGAGACTTGGTGTATAATTCCACACAGCAAAGCGAATTCCTTCTTTTTCATTCCATAAAATACCTAAAAAAGAAATATATTTTTTGGGATATGTTGTTTTCGACATACATCGAGTAGTTTACTTAATATTCCTTACGTTTTCGACAATTTCCACGCTTTTTGAAAATGTAAGAGAATGGCTAATCAAGAGGAAAAGTAGTTGCCCGGATGCGCCGAAATTCTCCGCTCTTTGGAGTCTACTTCACTTAGTTTTACCAAAGACACGTAATCGTGCAACAGACGCTCTTCCGTCTCTACAGCGCCTGATTCCACTAAAACGCCTACCCCAGCAACCTCGGCATTAAATTCACCGAGCAGATCGACCATACCACGTACAGTCCCTCCCGCCTTCATGAAGTCATCTACGATAAGTACTCGCGATTTCTCCTTGAGTGCCCGTCTGGAGAGAGACATTGTGTGTATGCTTTTATGAGATCCTGATACGTAGTTAATACTTACTGCTGATCCCTCTGTAACCTGATGGTCACGTCGCACAAGCACTACCGGCAAGCCTAGCTGTGCTGCTGTTGCATAGGCTAGTGGAATGCCTTTCGTTTCAACGGTCATCACCACATCGATTTCCGATCCGTAAAAGGCCGTTGCGATGATCTTACCCGCCTGTTCCATCAAAGACGGCAACCCAAGTAGATCCGACATATACAAATAACCGCCAGGCAATATCCGGTCAGTCTGCTCTAGCTGCACACATAAGCGCTGCACAAAGGTTAGCGCCATATCTTTAGGCATAACTGGGATATAACGAACTCCACCCGCTGCACCAGCTAAAGTCTGCAGCTCTCCGATGCCTTCACCTTCAAATACTTCTTTTATGATTGCCAAATCTTCACTGATGGAGGACTTAGCCGCTCCATAGCGATCGGCAAATATAGACAGCGGCAGTAGTTCATGCGGCCGCTCAAGTAAAAACTGAGTCATGTCTACCAAACGTTGGCTTCTTTTTAATTTCTTCACGGAATGCTCCTCGCCAAAACCGAATATTTTAGAA
Source organism: Paenibacillus sp. FSL L8-0333 (assembly GCF_037965665.1). Lineage (NCBI taxonomy): Bacteria > Bacillati > Bacillota > Bacilli > Caryophanales > Paenibacillaceae > Paenibacillus > Paenibacillus sp. FSL L8-0333. The sequence goes on along the minus strand of NZ_CP150186.1, from coordinate 48,289 downwards.
AAATATATCACTTTTGTACGGGTTTATACAAGAGAAGCAGACTAATTCAGTGATCTCACTGCGTAGACTTCCTTGCAGAACCCTCGCAGTCCGTTGTAAATCCTTGCTACTTTAGACTGCTTGGACACTAAACCGAATACGGTAGGTCCGCTGCCTGACATCAACACCCCATCTGCTCCGAGCTTTATCATCGCTTCCTTGAGCTGCTGAACCTCTGGATGCAGCCTTAGGGTAACATCTTCAAGCACGTTGCCTAGATGGTTGCATACGCCCCCAAAGTCTCCTGCTTCAATCGCTTGCTGCATCTTTCGAGCAGAAGGATGCACAGCTATATTATTGCTCCGAACGCGTCCATACACTTCTGCAGTCGATACATTGATCGGTGGTTTCGCCAACACAACCCAACATTGTGGCGGGTTGTTGATTGGCGTCAGCTTTTCACCTCGTCCTGTAGCTAAGGCTGTGCCGCCTGTGACGCAGAAAGGCACATCTGAACCCAGCTCAGCGCCAAGCTCCTGTAGCTCCTGCGCAGGAATACCGAGACGCCACAGACGGTTTAGACCGCGTAGCGTAGCTGCGGCATCACTGCTGCCGCCAGCTAGGCCAGCCGCAACCGGAATTCTTTTATCCAGATGGATATGTACACCACTCTTCACGTTATAACGGTCTTTAATAAGCCTTGCCGCCTGGAAAGCTAAATTTTTCTCGTCCAGGGGAATATAACCAGCCTGACTTGATATTATAATAGTATCCCTTGGCAGCTCAGACAGCTCTAAGCGGTCTGCTAGATCTACCATGGTCATAATCATTTCCACCTCATGAAAACCGTCAGCACGTTTGTGCAGCACATCCAGCATCAAATTAATTTTAGCTGGTGCCTTTTCATACATTTTCAAGGCGTTCACCCACCTTCAGCTTTTCCCGTAAAAACAACTTAACATATTATATGAGAAACTTCTAATGAAGTCCAATAATAAAAGGGTGTCGCCTTTTAGACGCACCCTTTTTCAGTAATATTCACTTTATAGCCTAAAATTTAAGATTTCCGCGCGGCCTGTTCAGCAAGCTGTATCGCTTTTTTCACCATGTTGCCAGCGTCTTGAGTTGTAATTCCACCCCAGCCCTCACGTTCTACGGTTTCATAAAAACCCAGCTCCTTGGCTAACTCTGTCTTCAGTTCCTCCGACATCATGCCTCGTTTTCTGCGGCTCATTACGGAATTCCTCCCTTATGAAAATAAATGATTAACCCGTTGCCCAATTAGTATGCTTGCTTAGAACACGGATCATGCACCAAATATTTGTCCCAAAAAACGCAAACAAAAAACAGCCTCCAAAGGAGACTGTTCGTGAAACATTAAGCTTTAATATACATAATCCGCATCTGCCCATCGTCTTCACAAACTGTGATTTCCACAGATTCAGTAAGTATATCGGCATAGCTATAGGAGACTCGCTTAAAAGTTTGCTGCTCCTGATCCAGTTTGACAATAAATACAGAAGGGTACGTTTCTTCCAGGACACCTGTGCGTTCAACGGTTTTACGACGACCTCCGTTTGCACGCAATGTGATCTTATGACCGACGTGAGCTTCAAGACTGCGTTTGATTTCCAACAGCGCGTTATTAGCCATTACCTGACGACCACCTCTTTTCTTGTCCATTATACAACTTTTTCAGGACAATGTCAAAGCAAATAAATAATTAATTATAGTTGATGCATATTTCGTTGTCAACGGAATTTTTTTGCGAGAAATCAGCGCCGGACTAATATCCTTGTTATCTGTAATATAGGCATCACAAAGAAAAAAAGAAAGGGTTAAGCTCAGCGCTCACCCTTTCTTTCGGATATTCTATTCAGCCCATTCAAATTACCTATATTCCTGAAACCATAGACCTATCTCTGCCGCTTAAATGGCTGATGGTGTCACTTTTAGCGCCGACAGATTCTGCAGCCGCGGCATTCCGATACGGAAGCTGCCACGGGTCTCAACACCACCAATACCCTGATTACCGCTGATGGTATTATTCAGAACATCACTAAGATTTACAGTATCCCTGATGGAAGTAAAGGATGATTTTGCTGCTACATAAACGGGATCCAGAGCATGGATCAAAATTCGACCAGGTGAACTGGCAAAATTAGCCCCAGCTCCAAGTAATGCCTCGAAATGAGATTGGCAAGCACCGGCAACAATAGTCAACGCATCAAAATTCCGCTCATACTCCCTAGCTACCCTAATAGCAGCTATAAAGTTTTGCGAATTTTTGTAGCTATTCAGACTATATAGATCGTAAGTATGCTGTTGCTTCAGTACCCCATCATGACCAGTGATCACTACAATGTCTGGGCGTACACGGGGCAACAGCCGGTATAACGTATCAGCCATTGCAGATTCATGAACATGATGCCCTTCAGCGGGAATCCGCAGTTGCTCGTATAAGCTAAGGCTCTTATTCAAATATGCCGGATCGCCATCCAGATGCAGTACTTTACCCGGCACTTCAAAATAAGGAGCTTCCTTGGAGGGTGGAGCCCATGTCCCCTCTGTTAGGGTTCCCCCGCTCCGCTGACTTTGCTCCTGACGGTCCTTCCGCAGCTGTGTCAGTGATTCCTTCGCTTTGATCTGTGCTTGCTGTCCCCGTTCCGTTATTCGGGTAGGAGGCACTTGAACCAGGTCATCCAGAGGAGAATCCGCCAACAGGCGGAAATCTGTGCCTTTAATGACGGCTCTATCCTGCACGATATTATCTACACGAAATGTTAAATCACCGCCATAAGATTTGCGAACGACCAAGTCTCCTAAATTCATTACAACCACCACCTCTACCCCATCGTATGGGCAAAGGCCTCAGTTGGTTCATAACTCGCCATATTTTTAAAATATAAGAATGTATAATGCTCCACCAGAATAACATCCTTATATTTCTACGAGAAACGGTTGTCGTCCTTTAAGACAACAACCGTTTCTTATTGCTTATTCAATTCCAGCGGCTAGCAAAACACCGCTTAAGCGGGCGTATTCTTCAAGACTGAGTGTTTCTCCGCGACGGGTCGGTTCAATACCCGCTTCTGCGAGTAAAGCCTCCAGCTGCTCACGTCCTTGTTCAGGGAAGTAACGAGCCTTCAGATTGTTAGCAATCGTCTTGCGGCGCTGTGTGAAAGAAGCGTGAACCACTTCAAAGAAATGCTTCTCACTCTCCACCTTTACCGGAGGATGCTCTCTAACCTTCAGACGGATAACAGCAGACTCCACATTAGGTTGAGGGATGAATACCGTACGCGGCACGATACAGACGAGCTCAGGCTCGCTGTAGTACTGCACGGCAATGCTAAGACTTCCGTATTCCTTTCCACCTGGAGATGCAGCCATACGCTCCGCAACCTCCTTCTGAATCATTACAACGATGTTATCAAGGGGAAGCTTCTCTTCAAGCAGCTTCATCAGAATCGGAGTAGTCACATAATAAGGCAGGTTAGCAACCACACTGACCTTGTTCACAGTGGTGAAATCTTCCTTGAACATTTCCTGCAAGTTCACATTGAGGACATCATCGTTACGAACCTTAACATGGGGATAAGGGGAAAGTACGTCTTTTAATATTGGAATCAGTCTACGGTCTATCTCTACGGCAGTTACAGCACCGGCTGTTAGTGCCAGACGCTCCGTCAGCGCTCCAATTCCCGGCCCGATCTCCAGCGCCCCAGAATCGCTATCTAGTCCAGCAGCGTCTACAATCTTGTCCAAAATATTTTGATCAATCAAAAAATTCTGTCCCAGGCTTTTCTTAAACTTGAATCCATAACGTTGAATAATCTCTTTGGTCCGTTTTGGAGTCGAAATTTCCTCTCTACCACTCATGAAGTAATGCCTCCCTGATCAATTTGGGCGAGAGCCCCGGCAAATTCCTCCCGCGTAATCCCAAACATCGCCAGCCGCTTGTACAGCTGTTTGCCGTTACAATATCCGATTCCAAGCAAATTACCAAGCGCCATACGTCTTTCAGCAGCCCGAGGGTGTACAAGCATTCCAGCGGCCATAAGGTCATCAATACCAATCAAAGCAGGTGCTCCTTCAAAAGAGGTATGTACATTACGCAGCGCATGACGAATCGCCTCTGGCGATGCATTCTCTACACCGATATCCCCTTTTCGAGTTGCGTCCTTCTCCGGAATAAAAGCATGCTTGCAGCCCGGCACCTTCGCTGAAACGATTTTACGAATTCGCTCCCCGGCATGGTCCGGGTCCGTAAGAATAATAACCCCTCTGCGTTCCATAGCTAGCGCAATCTTCGCAATTACAGTCCGGTTTACAGCAGAGCCGCCTGTCTCAATCGTATCTGCTTCCACAGCACGCTTAATGGCTACGGTATCGCTTTTGCCTTCAACGACGATTAATTCCTTAATCATATTTCTTGACTCCTTCCAAAAAAAGCAAAAAGAAGAGGATTCGCTCCTCTTCTTTTGGTTAAAGAATGTATAAGTGATGAGCGGTTGCTCTGCGATCAACGAAATGATCATCCAGCGTTCCTTACGGTTATCATCACTATAGCTTATCAAAGGATTTTTTGCAAAAGCTTCAGTTCTAGTTAAGCTCTGGTTTCACAGGTCCAATCACATATACGGTACGTGATTTACGGCCGAAATTACGAGCATGGCTCAGGGAATCATAATAGACATCCACTTTATTGCCTTTAATGGCACCGCCAGTATCCTCTGCACGGCGGAATCCAAGCCCATCGATATAAACCCACCAGCCAATAGGAATTACATTCGGATCTACTGCAATTGTACGACCTTCCGTTACGCGTGTTCCGGAGGCAGTTTTAGTACCTATTCCTGGCTCTTCTGACGAATAAGCTGTCATGGAGACGTTCTTAATCATCTTCTTGTACTCAAAGTCTACGCCAGCCTTGCTTGTGACGTTCTTAGTCTTAGCGCTAACTTTAGTCGTTTTGGAGGTAGTGCTTGATTTGGAAGTTGTTGTAGCTTTAGCAACTACAGTAGGCTTAGGAAGTGCTTTAGTACCAACGGCAATGATCTTATCTTTTGTTACCGTTTGTACTTCCTTGCCGATCATGCGCATAGAGGCCAGTTCTCCGTCTTGATAGATCTTTTCAATATGCTGAACCATGACGCCTGGTTTGCCTGCCTGTGCCACTCTAACTGTTCCCACAGTAAGGGAGGGATCTGCTGTCTTAATAACACGGAAAGGTAAGTTAGTTGTTCGCTGTACCGTTTGCTTGTTGATACGAACGATCTTAATCTCCATGTCAGCAGAGATGGTGGTGTCTAACGAAGGAAAAATCTTATCATAGCCTTCTAGGTTGATACCCAGTTTGTCAATCGCCTGACCGATAGTGTCTTCGGTCGTATATAACGTTTTTGTTGCTCCGTCCGCAGTAAGGCTAAATTTCTGCGCACGATTGATAACGACACGGTCACCGTCTTTTATTTCATCACTCAGACCTAAAGATAATTCATCATGCGGCTGCAGCGAAATTTGCTCTTTCTCCAACACATCACCAAGAAGTGCTTCTCGCGTTTCAAGTGTCTGTGTTTGCCCGTCTATTACTAAAACAAATTGTTTGTTACTTTGACCGTGTACGTACAGCAGAATTAACAGCGCGATTGCGATTGAAATCACACCTGCAAGTAAAAGTACGCGAGTATTTACTTGCTCCCACCGTAATGCGAAAGACCTGCTGGATGACTGCGAATCATGGGATACCTCTGGTTGGAATAAGCCCATTCTCTCCATCCTCCTTACATAGCCTCGTCGTCAATTTGTATATCATGAGGACTGAATTTCTTTGACGAAACTATTTGAGATTGTCACAGGATACGCACGTATTAACTTAGCGTCTCCTGCTCATGGATCGCCTGCTCGGCACAGCTACTCCCACACCTGTTATATAACAGTATGCGGGCAACATTCAGTTTATTCAAAAATAAAGAAGCCTAAAAAGAGTTCTCTTGAGGACTCTTTCGTGGCTTCTCCGATGTCAGAATACGCGGGAATGTTTGTGCACGAGGTTGCCTCTCTTACTTGCGCTTACGGGGTTAGCTGTCGGGTTCGGACGAAAGAGAGACGCCCTATTTCAGGTCACCCGCTCACGGCGGTTGCCCTTAAATTCACCCCAAAGACCACGTGAAGAAATCAAATATTGTTCTGCGGCAATTCCTAGTCGTATTCAAGATACAGGCATGCGGCAGTTCAATATTGGTTCCCCCGTTCTCCATACGGAGACTCAGCGAGACGATCCATGAATCAATGGCTGTCACAATAACAACAGCTCACATCACTGAAAAGATGATATCCTGTTTTGATGCATGTTGTAAAGGACGATTCAACCACGTTTAAGCAAATATATGGTTAAAATATTGTAATAATCAGCCGTTTTTATATTAAAAAAGTTTAATATATCGGCTATTCTCTATTTTTCACCCGTTTTACTCCTGTTTTCAGACAATCCCAAATCGTTCCAGTGCGTTCGCATACGTAATTTTAGCCAATTCTTCCCATGTTAACCCTTTAATTTCAGCCGCAGCCTCTGCTACTAACTTCACATGAGCACTCTCATTTCGCTTGCCACGGAAGGGGTGTGGAGTCAAATATGGAGCGTCTGTTTCGATCAATAATCGGTCCAATGGCGTCTGTGCAAGCACCTCTTTAGGCACTCTGGCATTTTTGAACGTTATCGGTCCTCCAAATGACAAATGAAATCCAAGGTCTAGACACATTTTTGCTGTTTCCCAGCTGCCTGAGAACGAATGCATCACGCCACCAATTTCATTTGCTTTTTCCTCCCGTAAAATCCGTACAACATCTTCATGAGCATCACGGTCATGTATACAGATTGGCATTTTTAGTTCACGGGCTAGTCCGATTTGTTTGCGGAAGACCTCCTGCTGCACATCCTTGGGAGAGGTATCCCAATAATAATCCAATCCAATCTCTCCGATGGCCACCACTTTTTCATGGCTGCAAAGAGAGGCGATCCAATCGAGGTCCCCCTCTTTCATATCAATCGCATCCTGTGGATGCCAGCCCACCGCTGCATAAATATAATCATAAGATTCAGCCAGCTTCATCGTTGAAGGGATCGTTTCCCGATTAAATCCAATATTGATCATCTTGCTAACTCCGGCCTCTACTGCACGAGCAATAACTTCCTCGCGATCCTCGTCGAATTGAGGCGCATCTAGATGTGTATGTGTGTCGAACAGATACATTTTAAAGCTCACTCCTTGTTGTTTTTATCAATAGTTCCATAAATATTTGTATTATTTTGCAAAAATCTCTGCTACAGAAGAGGGCAAGCGTGTAAGGGCTTTTTTCAGCTTATCCTGTGGGAAATATAGATGATATCTGCCACGATGAATTCCGCTTATTGAGCGCACAATATCCGATACCTCTGAAATTTCCCGCAATTGCTCATTCCGATCAAGCAGTAAAATTTGATTATTGTCGAAGGCTGCTCCTGGACGGAACACATCATAAGGCAAATCTGTCGGATAATCAATCTCTAGGTCATATTCTGGGTTAAGTCCCACTCCCGCAAAACTGCTGCGGATTTCCGTAATCATATCTGTATCCAAATTCTCGATCTCTACATATTTATACAGTTTACGATGAATAAAACGGGTACACAAGTCGCTTAATAACTCATCTTCTTCAAGTGTCCATTGCATAAAAGCAGTCTGTACCAGTGCCTCATCAAGCATTAAATATTGCTTCACTGTTACTTCTCCTCGAAAGAGATCTTCCAGCGGAGCGATCATAAAGCGAAATTTGTACCCCTCTTGGAACAATTCTTTAGCTCTACGGAAGATTTGACGCAAAATAATTTCAGAGCTGCGCGTCACCGGATGAAAATATACCTGCCAGTACATTTGATAACGTGACATTAAATAATCTTCAATGGCATGCATACCTGATTCTTTTACTACAATCCGCCCATTATAAGGACGAAGCATTCTCAAAATCCGATCAATGTCGATGGTTCCATAGTTTACACCTGTATAGTACGCATCACGCAGCAAATAATCCATACGATCAGCATCCAGCGGACTGGAAACCAAATTGACAACAATTTCATGCTCATAAGTCTTAGAGATAACTGAAGCTACTTTACGAGGAAAATCTTCCTCCACATCACGCAATATTTCGGTAATCTCCGTGTCCTCCAAAATAATCCGGCAGGTCCAATCCTCATGGTTCATTTCAAAAGCTTCTTCTATAGAATGGGAAAATGGGCCATGCCCTAAATCATGCAGCAAAGCCGCACACAAAGTAAGCAAACTTTCTTCCGGAATCCAATCCTTATACCCGCTGCGCTCAAATTGCGAAATGATTCTTCGTGTAATTTCATATACTCCTAAAGAATGAGAAAATCGACTATGCTCTGCACCATGAAAAGTGAGATATGAGGTACCTAACTGGCGAATCCGGCGTAAACGCTGAAATTCTTTTGTATTAATTAGTCGCCAAATAATCGTATCCTGTACATGAATATAATTATGAACGGGATCCTTGAAAACCTTTTCTTCCGTGAGCGGCTGCTTCATGAGATCAACTCCTTCTAATAATTTAATATGATTTTAACTAATATCAGTATATAATAAGTAATTATGTCGTACTTTGTCGAAAAGTATCATTTTTGGTCTTGGTAAATCGACAAAATGCTTTCAGGGTAATTCTTAATTTTTATAGGGACATTCAAAGTTCTTATGGAAATTTTCTTATTCAGCCTATGAAAAAAGGTTGACTGATTTGGGAATCGTTGGTATTATAAGTATCATAAAACAGTGAACAATGTCGAATAATGACGTTTTTGGAACATTGAGAGGAGTAACGATTGTTATGATGAAATCAACAGGAATTGTAAGAAAAGTAGACGAACTTGGACGGGTTGTTATTCCTATTGAATTACGCCGTACACTTGGCATTGGCGAAAAGGACGCACTGGAAATTTACGTTGATGGCGAACGGATTATGCTTAAAAAGTATGAGCCTGCCTGCATTTTCTGTGGCAACGCTGAGAACGTAACTTACTTTAAAGGAAAAATAGTTTGTCATGAATGCATTTCTTCCATCCCTACCCCTGTGACAAACTAAATTAAATAGTATATAATAGAACTAATCAAATTGTTAATTCTAACCTTTTCATATCTCCTTGACCTCCCGTGACCGCGGGAGGTATTTTTTATGTCTGGGTTTGCCCTCCCTAAGGGCAATGTACTTCAAGACGGAACCAGTAATACTTAGTTGTATTTCTTACAGTTATTTTAAATGATTTTTACCATTAAACGAATTAATTGTATTTTGTACACTTATATTCCCTATATCTCCGTGAAATCAATCATTTCCACCTTTATAACTGTATGAAGTACAACTAAACGAACAAATACATAAAAAAATTCAAAAATAACTGTACAAAGTACATTTAACCCACAGATAAATCATTCAAGCTCGGGCCGTTTCCAAGAACCCTTAGTTATTCTAAGAGTTCGTCTACAACACTTACTCTTCTGCTCTATCAAGCAACGCATTATAAATATCCCGTTTGGCTACACCCCGGTCTGATGCCGCTTTTTTCATAGCCTCTTTACGTGGCACATCCTGTGCTTCGTAATGAGCTACATGTTCTTCAATGCTTAACTGACGCCACCACGCCGATTCTGCGATTTCAGCATCTTCCTTGCTCTCCCCTTCTACGACAATAACATATTCGCCTAGCGGAGGATGTTCAGCAAGCCAAAGTGTACATTCCTCAATCGAACCGCGTAGAAACTCCTCATATCTTTTCGTTAATTCACGTGCCAACACAATCTGGCGATTGCCGAATGCTTCTTGAAGATGAGCAAGTGTCTTAACTACGCGATGGGGAGATTCGTAGAACAACAAAGTTCCTTGAGCCGAACGAAGTGGACTTAATACTGCTCGGATGTCCTTACGCTCTCGGGGAAGAAAGCCGATAAAAGTGAACGTATTTGTAGATAGACCAGAAGCGATCAAAGCTGACAACGCTGCGTTAGCTCCAGGGATAGGAATCACCGGAATTCCATGACTTATAGCAAGGGCTACAAGATCCGCTCCAGGGTCAGAAATCGCTGGTAAACCGGCATCGCTGACGAGTGCCAAATTTTTTCCTTCTATTATATAGCGTACAAGCTCAGGTCCACTGGCGGCCTTATTATGCTCATGATAACTAAACAACATCGAAGGTGAAATCTCAAAGTGGCTGAGTAATTTCCGGGTCTGTCTCGTATCTTCCGCGGCAATAATATCACATTCCTGTAAAGTGCGGACTGCACGATAGGTCATATCCTCCAGATTACCGATAGGTGTAGCCACCAGAAAAAGCGACCCTGTTGTCTCCTGAGTACTGGTATTGGTCTTGTTTTGAAAACTGCTTTGGCATGATATCGTCATGATTTACCCTCTTTAGCACCATAGTAGATGTCCATAATCTCTGGACAGTATTGATTGTCCTCATTATATACGATGAGCGGTGGTTGTAAACGAACCTCAGGCTTTCCATCACGTGCAGCTTCGATTAATACCATATTAGCCTCTAGATGGGCACGTGGATGTACAAACCGAATAATCTTTGGCTCGAGTCTATATTGTCTCATAAGACTGATAATATCAACCAACCGTTGTGGTTTATGAACCATACTTACCTTTCCGCCCGTCCGAACCAATCGCACACAAGCCTGAATAACCTCCTCCAGAGTACAGCCTATCTCATGACGAGCCATAGCCTGATGGTTGTTCAGCTTCAGATCACTGCCATTAAGCGGCATATAAGGAGGGTTCACCGTTATTGCATCATACACACCATGTCCTGCGGTAGTATATAACTCGCGTAAATCACCTTCATGAATTACAACCTGATCCTGAAGGCCATTGAGAGCCACACTACGACGAGCCATATCAGCTAAACGAGGTTGTATTTCAATACCTTCTATAGAGGCTTTTGTCCGGGTAGTCATTAAAATCGGTATTACACCATTTCCCGTACAAAGATCTAGAACTCTTCCACGTGGCGGAACACTGGCGAAACGAGCAAGCAATACAGCATCCATAGAAAAGCTAAATACTTCATCACTTTGAATAATGCGCAGGTCATGCGTTAGTAAATCATCCACCCGCTCCGTCGGTAACAAGGGGAAAGATATATCATTAAAAGAATTCGTCATGTAATAATCTCCTAAAGGTTTTGTTGAAAAAAACTTGCTTCAAATGCATATGCCTATTGGCCAAAATTCAAAAAAAACCGTAGGATTAATCTCCTACGGCTGGATATCCTCATTTATTAAGAAAAGAAAGACAGAACAGACAGTCACCTTCCGTGCGTAAATGTCCAAAATAAACATTACAGATGTGAAAGCCTTCGTGGTAAAGTCGAGCCAAGTTGTCATAACCTTCCCCGACAACCTCTTCTGTTCCCTCTCCGGTAGCTAAAAGAGCTTCCGCCTCCGCAGAATCTACGGTAGGATCCAAAGGTGCATCCCGCTTTAAAATTTTGCGAAGCTGTTCATTCTCCAGAGTTAACCTCTGGTTAGCTTCCATCAGTTCTTTTACCGTCTGTTTCCATTCTCCAAGATTGGCGCGCATCGTTTCCATCTGCGCTTCCATATCCTGCATGTGTGCAAATATATTTTTCTTCTCCAAGTTTCCACCCCGAAAGTAACCTTATATGGTTTACTTGACGACAACATCATCCATTGGAAGTTCCTTAACTTTGCCCACTTCAAACAACTGTACATGAACCGTACGGTTTCCGGCATTGATTCCTACTACTTTGCCATCCCCCAATGAGGTCACGACAATCTTGCCGACCGCTGGCATTTCTTCCTTTACACTCTCATAATTGTCATGCTCAAATTTCAAACAACACATCAGACGTCCACAAAGTCCGGAAATCTTGGTCGGATTAAGTGAAAGGTTCTGATCCTTGGCCATTTTTATGGATACGGGTTCAAAATCCCCTAACCAAGAGGAGCAACAAAGCACTCGTCCACAAGGTCCAAGTCCACCTAGCATCTTTGCTTCATCACGTACCCCAATTTGCCGAAGCTCAATGCGGGTCCGAAAAATACTTGCCAGATCCTTAACCAATTCTCTAAAATCAACGCGTCCTTCGGCCGTAAAGTAAAATATAATCTTATTACGGTCAAAAGTAAACTCTACATCTACGAGCTTCATTTTGAGACCGTGGTCGCGTATTTTATTTAAACAGGTGGTAAAAGCCTCCTTAGCGGCGCTTTTGTTCTCCTCAACTACGCGTGCGTCGGTTTCTCCGGCAATACGCATCACTTTTTTGAGGGGTAGTACAACATCGGACTCCTCCACCTCTTTTTTGCCTACGACAACCTTACCGTATTCCACCCCACGTGCTGTCTCAACAATAACACATTGATCTCGTTCAATCGGAAAATCAAGTGGATCAAAATAATATATTTTACCCGCTTTTTTAAAACGGACACCTACTACGCTGTACAAAAATTAACCCCCTTGTTTGCCGGTAAAAGGAACCTATGGGCATGTCCGCTCCCTGATGATCCATGCTTGTCCTTCCTCGTCTGTTAAAACGATACTTCCAGGTAAAGCGACATCCGGAGGATATATCATTGCTAATCCTTTAACTTTCCAGTCGGATTAAGAACTGCTCCAGACACAACTGGGCATTGGCATTGGAACGCAGCTTCTTAGTACTTTCTGCTGCATATCCCATATAAGCCACCCATTGTTCCGCACTGCGCCCACGGGCATGCCTGGAAATAAAGTCTAACTGATCTATAAAAACGATACTTTCATGCTTGCGGTACAGGAAGTAGAGCATATCTTTAAACCATAGATGGAACATGCTGAAAAGGATATCCAAATGTTCAGCGAGCCCAGTCTTGAACAGCTTCTGCCCGGCAGTTGCTACCGTGGAGCTGCCCTTGCTTAAGGACTCCTTAGCTAATTGTAACACTAGATTTCTCATTTCTGCAAACCAATTCTGTTCCAAAAGTTCCCTGCAACCATCAAGTCCCGAACTGAGTGATACTGCACATCGAGCTAAGGGGATCGGCACACCCTCACTTGCTAGCGCTTGAAGCATAATATCCGGATTTAACGGACTAAATGGAATCCGCTGAGTCCGTGACTGAATCGTCGGCAATAAAGAACGACTATTATCAGATATTAGGATTCCTACTGCCGGAGCTGGCGGTTCTTCCAGAAACTTCAACAAACTATTGGCAGCTTGTACCGTCATTTTGTCTGCCCCATCTATAATATAAACCTTTGGATTCACACCCTCAGATCGATAGGAAAAGACACGCTGCAGCTCACGGATCTGATCTATTTTTATGCTTGCACCGTCGGGCTGCAGCAATGACAAATCAGGATGGTTTCCATGCTCAACCTTTCGGCACTCTAGACATTCGCCACAGGCGTCATCCTTGCTTTCAGTGCAAAAAATTGCTTGGGCAAACATCAGCGCCGTCTTCATTTGTCCACTGCCTGCTGGTCCTGTAAATAAATAAGCATGGCTCACAGCGTCCTTGCGCAAGGCATTTTGGAGTAGCCGTTTAGCATGCTCCTGGCCTACTATATCATGAAAAGGCATAATTTCCTCCCAAAACTTTAAAAAGAAAGGTTGATTAACAACCCGCGAATTTCTCCAACACGTCCCAACAGATCTATTCGGCCCTGCTCACTATTCAGCAGATCGTCTGCCATAGATAGCAAAGCCGCATCAATTTCCTCAAGCAGCTTGTAACGCTTGCCCCGCCCACGTCTATCCCATCCACGTGTCTCTTTCAGTATAACGCCTCTACGAGCGGTTTCTTCCAGAAACCTTTTGATCATCATCCGGTAAATGGTGAGTTCACGAATGGTCATAGACTTAGATAAACGGTCGCCTTGTGACTGTATTTCTTTGATCTGGCGGTTTAGTTCATCTTTGGTTTTCTGTTCACCTTGCTGCTGAAAAACGTCAGAGAACGATTTCTGCTGAACAGGCTTATTAGCCCCTTCTGCATTTGGAAGCTCACTCTTTAAGGGCCTATATCCCGGATTGATCTTCAAAGGTTATCTACCGCCCCTTTTTTGTAAATGACTTGCTCATTTATATTATACTTAATAATGTTCGAAACGATCTACAGGAAGCACGAATACAGTAGCGCCACCGACCTGTACTTCAACAGGGAGCGGTAAATAGGAATCCGTCGTGCCACTCATCGGAGTTACTGGAGTGACTAGTTGTTCACGCACTTTACAGCTGTTACGGATAACGTTTAGTACAGCTTCGATCTGACTGTCTTCTACCCCAATCATAAATGTCGTATTTCCCGCCCGCAGAAATCCACCTGTACTTGCGAGTTTGGTAGCACGGAAATTGGCTTTTACTAGCTCACTGGATAACCGGTTACTGTCTTTATCCTGGATAATTGCAATGATCAACTTCATCTTCGCATTCCCTCCCAAAAAAGTTTTATGGAGTATTACTACTTAATGTGTTCTTAGTAGTAACCTCACTTCATAAGCAAACGCTTAGTTATATGCCACTTCTCTTATTATATTAGACAAAACACCCTAAAAACCCTTTAATACTCTCTCTTCAAGAGTTCTCACGATATCTTGTTCTACCAGATGAATAGGGCGGTTTGCATCAAGAACTACTATTCTCTCCGGATTCGCCTTAATTAATAAATGATATCCTTCACGAACCTTCTGATGAAAGGCAAGACTCTCCATATCCAGACGATTGACTTCGCGATCTTGATTGGCCGCAATCCGTGATAATCCAATCTCAGGTTCTACATCCAGATAAAAGGTTAGATCGGGCATGCGATTTCCAATAGCAAAGCGGTTAATACTCCACACCTCTTCCATACCTAATCCTCTTGCATGTCCTTGATAAACGAGACTACTGTCTACAAAGCGGTCACAGAGGACTGTAAGCCCTTCTCTAAGAGCCGGCTCTACTACTTCAGCGAGATGTTGGCTTCTTGATGCAGCGTACAGCAATGCCTCTGTACGTGCATCCATTGCAGTATGGGCAGGATCCAGAATAATAGAGCGAATTTTTTCGGCGATTTCTATGCCTCCAGGTTCACGTGTAATTCGATAGGGCATGGACCGATTCTGCAAATATGCTGCTACTCTGCCCAGTACCGTTGTTTTTCCGGAGCCTTCGCCCCCTTCTAATGTTATGAAGAAACCTTCTTTGCCCACTTATACTTCTCCGCCCTTCTGATTGTTGTATACCTTAATACGCTGCAAGACCGGATCAGCACAAGCCTGGAACTTCGCGCCTCCATAAGCTAAACCAGTCAGTCTTTGCTGTATCTGATCTGTGATGACCTCACCCGGATATAATAATGGAATGCCTGGTGGATAGGGAATTACCATCTCTGCAGCTACTCTCCCCAGGCTGTGTTCAAGATTAATACTTTCTACCTCATTGGCTGTCACCGGCTTCAAAGAGAAGGGAACGGGTGCTGAGATTTGTAAAACATTCAAATTGTTCCACGTGGAAATATTTCGAGATTCTGAAATGCCCGCGGTGTGCAGTGATTCGGATGTATCCTCCGAATCTATTTCCCGCAGCGCCTGCAATAACCTTGCTGCATCTTCAGCCTTCGAACCGAGGCTGAACAGCAGCACTACGTGCCGGTCGTCACTCATCTCCGGCACACAGCCCTTAGCTTCGAGCCTGCGCTGCAGCTCGAAACCGCCTAGGACCCCGGTGGCGTCATAAATGACGACTTTGAAGGGGTCCTGCATCTCGTACGCCGCCTTATGCAGCGGCGTACCGTCGTGCAGCTGCTCTGCCGGCTGCACCAATCCATAGCGCGGCAGCTCGGCAAGGCCGCGCCGCAGGACATCCACGGCGGCCAGCCCCGCCGTGAAAGCATCGCTGCCCCGGCTGTGCAGCAGCCGCCGGGCAAGATCAAGCGACGCCATCATAGGATATGATGGGCTGGAGCTCTGCACCATGGCGAGCCGCTGCGAGAGCAGGGCGCGGTCGAGCCGCTGCCCTTGAACATGCAGCATAGCGCCCATGGTCATCGCAGTGAGCATCTTGTGCGTGGACTGCACTACGCCGTCCGCGCCACAAGCAAGCGCCCCGGCAGGCAGTGCCGGGTGCTGCCCGTAATGCGCCCCATGCGCTTCATCGACAAGCAGCGGTACTCCGCTGTCGTGGCAGATACGCGCGAGGGGCGCGAGGTCACTGCCCATGCCGTAGTAATTGGGCATGGTGACAAATACAGCGGCGGCTTCAGGATAGGCTGCAAGTGCAGCCTCAACAGCTTCTGCCGCCGGCGCTACTGCCAAGCCGCTGAGTGGATCAATCAGCGGCTCGACGAAAACAGCCCGCACTCCAGCTAACATAAGACCATGAATCACTGATTTATGCACATTTCGTTGAAGGATCAGAATCATTCCAGGCTCGGGGCAAGCCGTTAGAATCAGCGCTAGGTTGCCCGCCGTACTTCCGCCAACTAGAAAAAAGCTCTCCTCTGCGCCAAAGCAATCAGCAGCCAACTCCTGTGCTTCCTTAATGACTCCCTCAGGATGATGAAGATCATCCGTGCCGGTAATCTCCGTAGCATCGTACTTCATAACCTCATCTAGATACCCAGCGCCTTCTACGCCGTCATATGCCGCTCCATTTTTATGTCCCGGCACATGATAAGATATATTACCCACAATTCTATATTGCTCCAGCATTTCGTATACAGGCGCCCTACATCGTTGTAATTTATTCATATTAAATTCCTTCCCATAGGGTTCCTTCTATTTTAACGTAAATATTCAAAAACTCCTATGTTTCCTCATAAAAGCATCTGACTGAACAGCAAAACGGCTCCCCCCGCTTAAACAACGAGGAAGCCGTATATGAATATCTCTAATGCAGTCCTTATATCTTTCATCCAGACCGCTCTCTTATCCGCATGAATTAACAGAGTTACTCTACTTACTTAAGCGTTCTTTTGCAATCCGATCTTCTTCATCTGGCCAATAAAAAAACGGTACTTAGCATCTTCTGCCTCGGTACGGATCATTTCTGCCTCACAATCCTCACAAATAAAATGCGAGACAATCACAATACCTTCTTCTTTTTCCTGTCCACAAATGATACAAGCTTGCCCGGTTTGCTGTTCCATAACCATCCCACCTTGACTCTTTTAAGAACAGTATGATACACCTTCTATCATTTTAAACCTTTTCATAGTTTTTTCATATCCTTCGTTTCGTGTATTATATATATTCCGCTGCCCCCATATCGGTGAATATTCGCCCATAGTTTAATAAAATGCTTTCATTCGCCGATATTAAGAACATATGAATCTGTGAGGAGGTTAGTCTATTTTATATGGAATCCAACACCAAAGGCGCTGCTACATTCTATCAATATAAATTAATCAAAAAAATTAATCTAACGGCACCTCTGCTGCGTGTTTATATTTTGCTCCCTTTTTTGGTCCTTGTGCTCGAGACAGTCTTTCTTTCTTGGTGGAGTATTCTCTACTTAATTATAGCTGCTCCGGTTATGTTCTGGGTTCAATATGTTATTTCACGCTCAGTACTTCTAATCTCCGGGCATCCTATTTCAAAAAGATGGTCCATCTCATTTAAAATCCCGTGGCTTGGCTTCATGCCAGATCAACACATTAGTTACCGCATTTTCCGTAAAGTACAGTTACATAATTTTTATATTGGTCTTTGTATTGCAGCTCTCTTTATTTTTTGGTCACCACCGGCATTTACAGTATCCCTGATTATTTGCCACTTGTGGCTTTTACTACCCCGTCTCTATACACTGTTCAAAATAAATCAACGCAACAAGGAAGGCATGCTGAAGTTTAATCCAACCGATGCCTCCTATTACTCTCAATAGAGTACGGTTAACCTGTATTCGCATATAAATAAATCGCCATCCATAAAGGACGGCGATTATTTATTTTGTCTTAAGACCTTTAATTAAGGCCTTCTTTTCTTTAGGGATCATAACTATAAAATAATCATCATGCACTGTTAAATGAACCGTTACTCCATCCTTCTGAAAAACACCAGATGAATCGGTACTCTCCTCTTCCTGTTCAACCCATCCCCAGGCCTTAATAGTATCCATATACTCCTCTGGGATACCGTTCTTCTCCTTTAATCCAGGTAAAGAATAACGCACATAATCCATAGCAACGTTTGTCGTAGTCTGGTCTGGTGAGTACGCCTCTTGGGGTACAGGGAAATTTTTCTCGTTTAGCGCACCCTCAAAAGCATCCCAGCTGGGCGCTTTCGTACCGCAGCCTGCCAGTATTAAAGCTACTATACACGAAAAAATTAATATCTTAATAATTCTTGTTTGTTTCATGCCTTAAATCCTCCTTACCTCCACAATGCATCTAAAGACACAAGAAAATTCAAAGTTAGAATTTATGAGTAGTTCCTTCGTATTAGAGATGTTGCTTATTATTTGCACTTATCTATTATACTTGTATCGACCTCAGCGTCGGTAACAAAAATGTCACTCAATTACAGCCCCTTCAGATGTTGTACTCCCCTTCAAATATCACTCTTGTCCAAAAAAAACAAAAAAGCCACTGCTGATAAATCAACAATGGCTTAATGTGCTTGGCAACGTCCTACTCTCCCAGGACCCTTCGGTCCAAGTACCATCGGCGCTGGAGGGCTTAACGGTCGTGTTCGGGATGGGTACGCGTGGAACCCCTCCGCTATCGCCACCAAACATGCGTCTGTGAAACAGACGCTGCCGCGTGAAATTCAGTTCATCACCAGAAGTGACAATGAATTTCTAAGCGTGTTACAGGCTTAATCGCCTGAAAACTGAATCCGAAACAAATCTGCATTCTAAGTATAGGATAAGCCCTCGACCGATTAGTATTGGTCAGCTCCATGCATTGCTGCACTTCCACCTCCAACCTATCTACCTCGTCGTCTTCAAGGGGTCTTACTAATTGGGAAATCTCATCTTGAGGGGGGCTTCACGCTTAGATGCTTTCAGCGCTTATCCCGTCCGTACGTAGCTACCCAGCCATGCTCCTGGCGGAACAACTGGTGCACCAGCGGTACGTCCATCCCGGTCCTCTCGTACTAAGGACAGCTCCTCTCAAATTTCCTGCGCCCACGACAGATAGGGACCGAACTGTCTCACGACGTTCTGAACCCAGCTCGCGTACCGCTTTAATGGGCGAACAGCCCAACCCTTGGGACCTACTTCAGCCCCAGGATGCGATGAGCCGACATCGAGGTGCCAAACCTCCCCGTCGATGTGGACTCTTGGGGGAGATAAGCCTGTTATCCCCAGGGTAGCTTTTATCCGTTGAGCGATGGCCCTTCCATGCGGTACCACCGGATCACTAAGTCCGACTTTCGTCCCTGCTCGACTTGTAGGTCTCGCAGTCAAGCTCCCTTATGCCTTTGCACTCTGCGAATGATTTCCAACCATTCTGAGGGAACCTTGGAACGCCTCCGTTACTCTTTAGGAGGCGACCGCCCCAGTCAAACTGCCCGCCTGACACGGTCCCCGTACCCGATAAGGGCACTAGGTTAGAACCTAGATACGATCAGGGTGGTATCCCAACGGCGCCTCCACCGAAGCTTGCGCTCCGATTTCTACGGCTCCCACCTATCCTGTACAGATCGTACCCAAATTCAATATCAAGCTGCAGTAAAGCTCCATGGGGTCTTTCCGTCTTGTCGCGGGTAACCTGCATCTTCACAGGTATTAAAATTTCACCGGATCTCTCGTTGAGACAGCGCCCAAGTCGTTACGCCATTCGTGCGGGTCAGAATTTACCTGACAAGGAATTTCGCTACCTTAGGACCGTTATAGTTACGGCCGCCGTTTACTGGGGCTTCGGTTCATAGCTTCGGGTTACCCCTAACCACTCCCCTTAACCTTCCAGCACCGGGCAGGCGTCAGCCCGTATACTTCGCCTTGCGGCTTCGCACAGACCTGTGTTTTTGCTAAACAGTCGCTTGGGCCTTTTCACTGCGGCCCCCTCGTGCTATTCACACTACCGGGGCACCCCTTCTCCCGAAGTTACGGGGTCATTTTGCCGAGTTCCTTAACGAGAGTTCTTCCGCGCGCCTTAGAATTCTCTTCTCGCCTACCTGTGTCGGTTTGCGGTACGGGCACCTTCTCCTGGCTAGAGGCTTTTCTTGGCAGTGTGAGATCATGACCTTCGCTACTATAATTTTCGCTCCCCATCACAGCCTAGCCTTAACGATGTGCGGATTTGCCTACACATCAGCCTCACTGCTTAGACGGACATCCATCAGTCCGCGTCACTACCCTCCTGCGTCACCCCATCGCTCATAGCGGATTACGGTGGTACAGTAATTTCAAACTGTTGTCCTTCGACTACGCCTTTCGGCCTCGCCTTAGGTCCCGACTTACCCTGAGCGGACGAGCCTTCCTCAGGAAACCTTGGGCTTTCGGCGGATCAGATTCTCACTGATCTTTTCGTTACTCATACCGGCATTCTCACTTGTGTAGTGTCCAGCGCTCTTTTCAGTACACCTTCAACCCCTACACAACGCTCCCCTACCCCAGATACATACGTATCTAGCCATAGCTTCGGTGGTGTGTTTAGCCCCGTTACATTTTCGGCGCAGAGTCACTCGACCAGTGAGCTATTACGCACTCTTTCAATGGTGGCTGCTTCTAAGCCAACATCCTGGTTGTCTGTGCAACTCCACATCCTTTCCCACTTAACACACACTTGGGGACCTTAGCTGATGGTCTGGGCTGTTTCCCTTTTGACAATGGATCTTAGCACTCACTGTCTGACTCCCGGCAATAAGTATATGGCATTCGGAGTTTGACTGAGCTTGGTAATCCTTGCGGACCCCGCACCCAATCAGTGCTCTACCTCCACTACTCTTATACCGAGGCTAGCCCTAAAGCTATTTCGGGGAGAACCAGCTATCTCCGAGTTCGATTGGAATTTCTCCGCTACCCCCACCTCATCCCCGCACTTTTCAACGTACGTGGGTTCGGGCCTCCAGTGCGTGTTACCGCACCTTCACCCTGGACAGGGGTAGATCACACGGTTTCGGGTCTACGTCCACATACTAATTCGCCCTATTCAGACTCGCTTTCGCTGCGGCTCCACCTTCTCGGCTTAACCTTGCATGTTAAACGTAACTCGCCGGTTCATTCTACAAAAGGCACGCCATCACCCATAGATCGGGCTCTGACTTTTTGTAAGCACACGGTTTCAGGTTCTATTTCACTCCCCTTCCGGGGTGCTTTTCACCTTTCCCTCACGGTACTGTTTCACTATCGGTCGCCAGGTAGTATTTAGCCTTAGCAGATGGTCCTGCTGGATTCATACGGGGTTTCACGTGCCCCGCACTACTCGGGATCCGTCTCGGAGAGAACACAGTTTAGGTTACAGGGCTTTTACCTCTATCGCGGGCCTTTCCAGACCTCTTCACCTACCATATTCCTTTGTAACTCCATGTGAGACGTCCCACAACCCCAAGAGGCAAGCCCCTTGGTTTAGGCTGTTCCGCGTTCGCTCGCCGCTACTGACGGAATCACTATTGTTTTCTCTTCCTCAGGGTACTTAGATGTTTCAGTTCCCCTGGTCTGCCTCTACATTTCCTATGTATTCAGAAATGAGTAACTGCGAATTACCACAGCTGGGTTTCCCCATTCGGACACCCCCGGATCAAAGCTTGCTTACAGCTCCCCGAGGCAGTTTCGTTGTTCGCCACGTCCTTCGTCGGCTCCTGGCGCCTAGGCATCCTCCGTGTGCTCTTATTAGCTTAACCTTGATTCTTCCGAAGAAAAATCTCACTAATAACATTTACTTGTTTGCACAAGTTGCTAAAAGATGTTCTAAAACGCAAATTCGTTTCGGTATCCAGTTTTCAAGGATCAAGTCTTACTTGAGAGCTTAAACTCTCAAAACTGAGCAACGAGTGAGTAACAGGCCTAAACCTGAGTTTTGGAAGCTGAGCTTCCGATTTGAATGTCTTCATTGCAGAAGACGATTCTCCATAGAAAGGAGGTGATCCAGCCGCACCTTCCGATACGGCTACCTTGTTACGACTTCACCCCAATCATCTACCCCACCTTCGGCGGCTGGCTCCCTTGCGGGTTACCCCACCGACTTCGGGTGTTGTAAACTCTCGTGGTGTGACGGGCGGTGTGTACAAGACCCGGGAACGTATTCACCGCGGCATGCTGATCCGCGATTACTAGCAATTCCGACTTCATGCAGGCGAGTTGCAGCCTGCAATCCGAACTGAGACCGGCTTTGATGGGATTGGCTCCACCTCGCGGCTTCGCTTCCCGTTGTACCGGCCATTGTAGTACGTGTGTAGCCCAGGTCATAAGGGGCATGATGATTTGACGTCATCCCCACCTTCCTCCGGTTTGTCACCGGCAGTCACTCTAGAGTGCCCAGCATTACCTGCTGGCAACTAAAGTTAAGGGTTGCGCTCGTTGCGGGACTTAACCCAACATCTCACGACACGAGCTGACGACAACCATGCACCACCTGTCTCCTCTGTCCCGAAGGCCGCTGCTATCTCTAGCAGATTCAGAGGGATGTCAAGACCTGGTAAGGTTCTTCGCGTTGCTTCGAATTAAACCACATACTCCACTGCTTGTGCGGGTCCCCGTCAATTCCTTTGAGTTTCAGTCTTGCGACCGTACTCCCCAGGCGGAGTGCTTACTGTGTTAACTTCGGCACCAAGGGTATCGAAACCCCTAACACCTAGCACTCATCGTTTACGGCGTGGACTACCAGGGTATCTAATCCTGTTTGCTCCCCACGCTTTCGCGCCTCAGCGTCAGTTACAGCCCAGAAAGTCGCCTTCGCCACTGGTGTTCCTCCACATATCTACGCATTTCACCGCTACACGTGGAATTCCACTTTCCTCTTCTGTACTCAAGCCACCCAGTTTCCAGTGCGACCTCAGGTTGAGCCCAAGGTTTAAACACCAGACTTAAATAGCCGCCTGCGCGCGCTTTACGCCCAATAATTCCGGACAACGCTTGCCCCCTACGTATTACCGCGGCTGCTGGCACGTAGTTAGCCGGGGCTTTCTTCTCAGGTACCGTCACTCCGATAGCAGTTACTCTACCGGACGTTCTTCCCTGGCAACAGAGCTTTACGATCCGAAAACCTTCATCACTCACGCGGCGTTGCTCCGTCAGGCTTTCGCCCATTGCGGAAGATTCCCTACTGCTGCCTCCCGTAGGAGTCTGGGCCGTGTCTCAGTCCCAGTGTGGCCGTTCACCCTCTCAGGTCGGCTACGCATCGTCGCCTTGGTGGGCCGTTACCCCACCAACTAGCTAATGCGCCGCAGGCCCATCCCTCAGTGACAGATTGCTCCGTCTTTCATTCTTCTCTCAGGAGAAAAAAGAAATTATCCGGTATTAGCTACCGTTTCCGGTAGTTATCCCAGTCTGAAGGGCAGGTTGCCTACGTGTTACTCACCCGTCCGCCGCTAAGTTATTTTGAAAGCAAGCTTTCAAAATAACTCCGCTCGACTTGCATGTATTAGGCACGCCGCCAGCGTTCGTCCTGAGCCAGGATCAAACTCTCCAATTAGTATTGAAAAGAGCGATATGCTCATTTTGAAACATCTGACGAGAAAATTAATTCTCTAATTTTGGATTTCACTTGCGTGATTTCCCACTCACTCGTTGTTCAGTTTTCAAAGATCAAGTTCTCGTTGGCGCCGTTTAATGTCTCAGCAGCAACTCTTATACTATATCATGTTCGGCTATTTAATGTCAAGCTCTTTTTTTAACTTCTTTTTCGAGCTCGGCATGTGTATTTCTTGGCCGGACTTAGAATATATCATGTATAGAGATTCATTGCAAGAGTTTTTTTTATATAAAATCAAAAGCATAAAACATCATCTATGTATTATCGTATTATACTAACTACCTCCACTTATCATCTAATTATCTAGAAAGTAAAAAAACAACTGCAGAAGATGACAGTTGTTTTTAGAAGAAGCTTAGAGGATTCTAGATTAATTCCGCTTCCTTCGCTCCAGTAATTACGGCAACGATATTGTTTCGAAGGGCATCTGCATCGTGCGCTTCGTATGGATCCACTTTGAAAACAACAGCATCTGCAATAAAACCTTCTGCAATTTGCCCCAGCTCGTTACCGCTCCCCAGAATATCAGCAGCACTTTTAGTCGCAGCCTGCCACGCTTCTCTCCGAGTTAAGCCATAATCAATCAATGTATCCAGTTCTTGAAGGTTATAGCCATGTAGTGCAGGTGTGGCATAATCTGTACCGAATCCAATACGAACGCCTTCTCTTTTTGCATAATGAATGGCCTTGGAATGACATTCGGCAGCGCGGGCAGCTCGGTCGCAAATGATCGGGTTTAACGCTAGAACGCCTTTTGGGTCTGCAGCAATACGATAAATTGATGTGGTGGGCACAAACGCTACCCCCGAGTTAGCAAGTCTTCCTGCCTGATCCTCAGTTAAAAACATCCCATGCTCTATTGATTCCACGCCGGCCTGGATGGACCAGTCTATCGTCACTCCACCCCAGGTATGAACCAGTACCTTCTTATCATGGGCATGTGCATTACGAACAATGAACGCGAGCTCTTCTTCGGAAAAGATCGGGTCAACGACTTTCTCGGTAGGTGCTCCAAGCCCGCCTGTGGCCATGATTTTTATCCAACCCGCTCCTGTAGCAAAGATTTCCGCCATTCGTTGTTCTAAATGCTTGAGACCACGGGCATCTGCTGCTCCAATCATATCGCTACTGGTCTGCACTCTTAATGGATGTTGATATTGCTGAACAAGATGCTGCACAGTGCTCGGCAGAATCCCACCTGCATCACGGGCAGTCGTTACACCCGTCCTAAGAGTAGCTTCAAAAGCTTGTGCCTGCATAATTTCGATTTGGTTGGCATCGCGCTTCAATTGATCAGAGTGGTCAAAATCTGTCCAAGCTAAATGCGTATGAAGATCAATAATACCCGGACTTAGCCACAGATCTGTTCCTGCAAGATTTGACTCCACTTGATGGGGCTCCGCTTCAGTAATGGATGAAAAACGACCATCCTTTATCACGACATCAAAACGTCTGCCTTCGATACCTGCTATAAAAATATCATTGAACGTTTGCAGCTCTGGATGCTTAAGGATCATCTTCATTCCCCCCATGCCAGCCGAACAGCTGCTAATGCCTGAACAGGGTCTTGTTTCAACAGTTCGGCAAGCGTGGATATAGCCTTCTCCACACTTTGCCGCTCAGCATTCGTTCCAAAATGGTTGATCCGTAGAAGATGGCCAAATAATTCTCCGTCTCCGGGAGCCACAATGCCTATAGGCTGCTCAATCCGCAACTCTTGCTTTCCAGAAATCCGCACCGTTGTAGTCAGCGTAGAATAATGTCTGCTGTCCTTTTGCCAAGGCTCAAGCCCCAAGGATTTAATACCAGCTACAGCAGCTGCTGCGGCTCGCTCATGGCGTTTGATTACTTGATCCAATCCTTCTTCTTCAATTCGTGTCAAAGCTTGAATCAAGGCTCTAGCCTCCAGCGTAGGAATGTTTGGGGCAACCCGCAGTGGCGCGGCGTCTCCCAGTGATGGTTTCAGATCCAGCAAGGATAAAATAGAATTGCGTGGAGCATTTTCATTCGACTCAAGAAATTCCCAGCCACGTGGAGAAATACTTACGGCACTAACACCGTTGGGTCCAGCTAAGGCTTTTTGCGCACCTATAACTGCAAAATCAACGGACCATTCATCCACCAGCAGGGCCTCTCCCCCAACCGCAGATACGGAGTCCGACACAGTAATAAGATTGAACTCTTTTGCAATTTTAAATATTTCTTTAGCAGGATTAGAGCCTCCAGTAACCACTTCAGCTTGAACAAAAGAAAGGGCACAGGGTTTAAACTCCTTAATCGCGGAAGCAACTTGGTCGCTAGTGACCACTTCATCAAAAGGAACCTTCACTTCAACAACCGTTGCTCCACCCCGCTCAAGCCATTTTCCAAATAAACTTCCATAGGGACCTGTTACTATATTTACAATGGTTCGACCAGGTGCAGCTATTCCGGTGGCTACCGCCTCGATTCCAAGGATTGCCTCAGCCGGGATGATAACTGGAGGGTGCTCAGTAAACAAAACTTTGGAAATTAAATGTGTTAGCTTATTGTACTCAGCCAGTGAAAGTGGCACGTATCCTTTATGTTCTCGGTTCATAAGAAAACCTCCTGATGTACTTTATTTTGGCATTTTCGGAACCGCTGACAACAGCTCATAACTGTATTCATGTTTAGGACGGATGAAGAATTGGTCCCGCGGACTCTGCTCCACGAGCTTTCCTTGCCGCATAACTGCTACCGTATCACTAATTGCATTGATTACACCTAGATCATGAGAAATAAAAAGCATGGTGAGATTAAGCTCAGCCTTCAGCGTATTAAACAGTTCGAGCACACTAAGCTGCACAGATACATCCAACGCACTTGTAGGTTCATCCGCGATCAGGATGTTTGGCTCAACACTTAATGCACGAGCGATCGCTATCCGTTGACGCTGGCCGCCGGAAAATTCATGTGGGAATTTGTCTAAGACCTTCTGTTCTAAATGAACTTGATTCAAAAGCTCTTTGCATCTTTGTTCAACACCTGTACGCCCCACTATTTTATGAAACAATAAGGGCTCGGAAAGAATTTGCCTAATCGAATGTTTAGGATTTAGCGAAGCATCTGGATTTTGGAATATCATCTGGATTGTTTTGTGCTGCTCACGGCTTCTTTTCTTTTTTAATTCTTGGGTACCCAACAGAATCTGCCCCTCATTTGGGGCAATCAGTCCAGCAATTACTCGCGCCAGCGTAGATTTCCCTGATCCGGATTCTCCAACAAGCCCAAGGGTGGTGTGCTGCTCAAGATTCAGATTGATACGATCCAGTGCAGTAAAGCCGCCATAATGAACAGTTAAATCTTTTATTTGCAAGGCTAATTCCATGAGTCTCTACTCCCTTCAAGCTCTGGCAAAGGAAGCACCGAATCAATCAGCATCTGTGTGTAAGGGTCTTTCGGATTTTGCAAAATATCAAGGGTATTGCCCTGCTCAACAATCTGTCCCTGTTTCATTACACATAGCCGTGAACACAAGTTTGCTGCAATCGCTAGGTTATGCGTAACAAATACCATGGCAAAACTGAGCTCATGCTGGAGGCTCGTGATCGTCTCAATAATTTGCCGTTGAACCGTGACGTCCAGCGCCGTTGTCGGTTCATCACAGAGAAGTATGCCTGGCTTGCACGCCAGTGCCAGAGCGATGACTACCCGTTGACACTGACCGCCTGACAGCTGACTCGGATACCGGTCCTTTTTCTTCAATGAATCGGGGAGACCAAGCCTTTCGAGCAGTTCCAGTGCAATTACCCGCGAGGTCTTACGGCTTACTCTCTGTCTGTAATACACAACTTCAGCCAGTTGTTTGACAACCGTACAGAGCGGATCAAGCGCACCTCTTGGATCTTGAAATACCATTGCACTGCTTACGGCACTTTTAATGGTGCCACCAGTCTGTTCAACACCATTTGGAAGCAAGCCTAAAATTGCACGCAGCGTAAGCGATTTTCCTGATCCCGATTCACCTACTAATCCCAGACTCTCCCCTTTACCCAGCGAAAAACTAACATTATTGACCAATCTGTCATTTGACTTAGCTGCCAGCGATAGCGCCTCTATTTCTAAAATGGGTTGTATAGACATTATTTTTTCCTCCATATGTCTGCCAAACCATCACCTAGGAGCGACAAAGCTATCCCCGTATACACCACTGCAAATCCCGGCACGGCCGAGAGCCACCAAGCTGTAGTGATGAAGGGCTGTCCATCTGAAATCATTGTCCCCCAGTCAGGAGTTGGCGGTGTAATGCCGATACCAAGATACCCGAGCGTAACAATGGCAACAAGCAATCCAATCATATCTGTCATAAGGACGACCACGGCTTGCGGAAGTACATTAGGCAGGAGATGACGTAAAATAATTTTCACTCCAGGTAGCCCTAAGGTTTGAGCGGATGCCACCCATTCCTGATTGCGAAAAGAAGCACTAAGACCTCTGACGACACGGGCAAAGACAATCCATCCTACAAAGATAAAAGTAATATAAATGCCCCGTTCTCCTGCTCCACTAGCAAAAGCAACGATAATAACGATCAGATAAAAAGGAAAGGCGATGAATGTATCTGACAACAGCGTAATAACTGTATCGATCCATTTGCCGTAATATCCTGCCAGCATTCCTAGAAATACACCTGTGCAAAAGGGAATGATTTCTGCCAAGACCATGATTTTCAAATCAGTCCTCGCTGCATAAATCAGTCTGGTAAACAGATCACGCCCTAATTGATCAGTTCCCAACCAATGTTCGCCTGACGGAGGCTGTAAAAAGGCACTCAAATTTTGCTCAGAAGGGTCATAAGGACTTATATAAGGTATAAACACAGTCAAGAGAATAAGAGCTGCAAACATAATAATTCCCACTAGAAGTGAAGGGGTATTCCATATTCGCTTTAAGCCGCTTGTTATCTTACCGTCTTCATACAATCGCGAGTCTAGTCTTATAGTTTTCATTGTTTTCCTTTCGTTCTGGGATCAAGCCACCAGGAAATGATTTCAATCAAGAGACTGATGATCACAACAGATAGCGCACAGTAAAGTGCTATTCCTTGAATAACCGGAAAGTCCCGTTTCGAAATTGAAGTGAACAATAAGCTGCCAATTCCCTTAATTCCAAATACCTGCTCAACGACCAAGGTGCCTCCGATTAAATAAGAAATATTCACACCCAGCAGCATTAGCGTAGGAAGAGCAGAGTTGCGCAGCACATGTTTAAATAAAATAACCCTGTTTGGTATGCCCGCAGCCTTAAGGGTGACTACAAAATCCGATTCTAACACTTCAAGCATCTGCGCTCTTAATGAACGAACAAGCGTAGGAACCTGTGAAAAAGCAACAGTGATTGCTGGAAGTGCAAGACTATGCAAGGTTCCGACCCACCCTTCACTTACTCCCCCAACAGGGAACCAGCCAAGCCGGACACTAAAGAGCAAAATTAAAAGTAAGCCAACCCAAAAGATTGGCATACCTAGAGTAATTGTAGGAAAAATACGTATCAAATGGTCCAGCAGTTTATCCTTATGCGTAGCGGCTACCGTAGCGAGCAGAAGAGATACAAAAATCGCCAACACACAAGCCATCACGATGAGCAGCAAAGTAACAGGGGCCCGTTGTGTAATCAACTCTCTTGTTGATGTACCCATAATAATGGAGTTTCCAGTATCTCCTCGAGTAAACAGCGTCTTCACAAATCGGATGAATTGCTCCCATAAAGGGAGGTCCAGCCCAAGAGTATGATGCATACTCTTGAGCGCCTCAGGGGTGCTGTATTCTCCCAAAATCATTTTTGCTGGATCTCCCGGCACGATTCGAATGATGAAAAAGACTGCTATCATTACACAGAAGATCACTGCCAATGCTTTTATAAGAGATATCACAAGCCAGTTATAAGAACCCTTGCTTCCTTTCGGTTGATTTAACGCCTGCTTAAGATTCATCATTGGCTGATGCGGACATCTTCGAAACGGGCACTGCCGTTCGGTAGAACAACGAGACCGTCAACTGAAGAACGAATACCTTTTAAAACATCTGGATAGTAAAGCGGAATATACGGAACTTCATCAGCAAGGGTCTGCAGCAGCTTAGTATAGATTTGTGCACGTTCATCGCCATCCGCAGTTTTTTGTCCCTCATATAGAAGCTTCGTAACTTCATTATTTGTATAATGCGTCCAATATGATTTGCTGAAGCCTTCCGGATCAGTTTGGAAAGCAATAATTGAGTTCGCTTCAGGGGAATCCGCCTGACCGCTGTTCAGCATTGCCGCAAAATCATATGCGAAGAAACGTTCACGGAAAGTGGCAAGTTCAATCGATTCAATCTCAATCTTAATCCCGATCGTTTGACCCGCTGCCTGAATAATTTGTGCCTCTTGAGCTCTTGTGCTATTACCGGATGCTACAAGTAATTTGGTAGTGAAGCCATTAGGGAAGGCAGATTTTGCAAGCTCCTCCTTGGCTGCTTCGATATTAAAGTTCAGTGCTTTGATTGTATCATTTGCGTTATAAGGAATCGTTGTTGGCAGCAATGAGTTTGCTGTTTGTGCATAACCAAAGGTTAGCGCCTTGGTCAAGCCCTCACGATCAAGCGCCAGCGCCAGAGCGCGACGGACATGCACATCAGAAAAATGTTCATCCAACGTATTAAAGAACAATTGCTCTGTCACCCAACTACCGTTAGTAACTACTTTAGTGTCAGCCCCATCTTTAATCTCATTGGCATTTTGCAGAGCCAAAGATTCAATAGCATTAACTTCTCCAGCCTTCAGCTGGTTAATCGCTTGGCTGTCATCTTCAATCAGCTTATAAACAAGCTTATCAATATAGGGTTTACCTTCTTGCCAGTAGAATGTATTCTTAGTGAAGGTCAGATCACCTGCAGTGTCCCATGTTTCAACAACAAAAGGTCCCGTACCGATTGGTTTCTTGAAGAATTCTTCTTCGGATACTCCACCGAAATTGTTAGGAAGGATACCATTTGAGAAATTAGATAGCTCCGAGATAAATGGTGTATAAGGCTCTTTAAGTGTAATAACAAGCGTTTTGTTATCTTGCGCTTTGATTGTGTCGACCTTTGCAGATATTGCCAGCGGGCCGCCTACCTTCAAGTGCCGCTCAAGAGAGAAAACAGCATCTTCTGCAGTCACATCCGTACCATTTGAAAACTTCAAACCATCACGAAGCTCGAATGTATACGTCAGACCATCTTCACTGATAGTATGTGACTTAGCAAGCCAATCTACAATTTCACCTTCGCTGTCAAAAGCGACTAATGATTCAAAGACTTTGTCGATTGCAAAAGCATTGTTGGACGTAATCTGATTATGCAAATCCAGCGAAGTTACAGAAGCAGGTCGTCCATAGACGAAAGTCCCTCCCGTTGCAGGCTCTGCAGTTTGAGGACTTTGAGTTGCCGGACTCGCACTTTCCTGTGCCTCTTTATTTGAATCAGCCTTATTATTAGACCCCGAGCACCCTGCAATTAACATCAATAGCAAAACTGCTATTGCCCCCAACAGAATCGGTTTCTTAATAGATACACTAAAGTATGACATAATTTGCTCCCCCTATAATTCTTATATGTTTAGTATGAATTGTATTATGGGTTAAACACTGTAGTCTGTCAAACATAATTTAATTTGCAACAATCCTAAAGTAAATATACATAACAAAAAGACCACTGTTGATTACTCAACAGTGGTCTTGCGTGCTTGGCAACGTCCTACTCTCCCAGGACCCTTCGGTCCAAGTACCATCGGCGCTGGAGGGCTTAACGGTCGTGTTCGGGATGGGTACGCGTGGAACCCCTCCGCTATCGCCACCAAACATGCGTCTGTGAAACAGACGCTGCCGCGTGAAATTCGGTTCATCACCAGCAGTGAGAATGAATTTCTAAGCGTATTACAGGCTTAATCGCCTGAAAACTGAATCCGAAACGAATCTGCATTCTAAGTATAGGATAAGCCCTCGACCGATTAGTATTGGTCAGCTCCATGCATTGCTGCACTTCCACCTCCAACCTATCTACCTCGTCGTCTTCAAGGGGTCTTACTAATTGGGAAATCTCATCTTGAGGGGGGCTTCACGCTTAGATGCTTTCAGCGCTTATCCCGTCCGTACGTAGCTACCCAGCCATGCTCCTGGCGGAACAACTGGTGCACCAGCGGTACGTCCATCCCGGTCCTCTCGTACTAAGGACAGCTCCTCTCAAATTTCCTGCGCCCACGACAGATAGGGACCGAACTGTCTCACGACGTTCTGAACCCAGCTCGCGTACCGCTTTAATGGGCGAACAGCCCAACCCTTGGGACCTACTTCAGCCCCAGGATGCGATGAGCCGACATCGAGGTGCCAAACCTCCCCGTCGATGTGGACTCTTGGGGGAGATAAGCCTGTTATCCCCAGGGTAGCTTTTATCCGTTGAGCGATGGCCCTTCCATGCGGTACCACCGGATCACTAAGTCCGACTTTCGTCCCTGCTCGACTTGTAGGTCTCGCAGTCAAGCTCCCTTATGCCTTTGCACTCTGCGAATGATTTCCAACCATTCTGAGGGAACCTTGGAACGCCTCCGTTACTCTTTAGGAGGCGACCGCCCCAGTCAAACTGCCCGCCTGACACGGTCCCCGTACCCGATAAGGGCACTAGGTTAGAACCTAGATACGATCAGGGTGGTATCCCAACGGCGCCTCCACCGAAGCTTGCGCTCCGATTTCTACGGCTCCCACCTATCCTGTACAGATCGTACCCAAATTCAATATCAAGCTGCAGTAAAGCTCCATGGGGTCTTTCCGTCTTGTCGCGGGTAACCTGCATCTTCACAGGTATTAAAATTTCACCGGATCTCTCGTTGAGACAGCGCCCAAGTCGTTACGCCATTCGTGCGGGTCAGAATTTACCTGACAAGGAATTTCGCTACCTTAGGACCGTTATAGTTACGGCCGCCGTTTACTGGGGCTTCGGTTCATAGCTTCGGGTTACCCCTAACCACTCCCCTTAACCTTCCAGCACCGGGCAGGCGTCAGCCCGTATACTTCGCCTTGCGGCTTCGCACAGACCTGTGTTTTTGCTAAACAGTCGCTTGGGCCTTTTCACTGCGGCCCCCTCGTGCTATTCACACTACCGGGGCACCCCTTCTCCCGAAGTTACGGGGTCATTTTGCCGAGTTCCTTAACGAGAGTTCTTCCGCGCGCCTTAGAATTCTCTTCTCGCCTACCTGTGTCGGTTTGCGGTACGGGCACCTTCTCCTGGCTAGAGGCTTTTCTTGGCAGTGTGAGATCATGACCTTCGCTACTATAATTTTCGCTCCCCATCACAGCCTAGCCTTAACGATGTGCGGATTTGCCTACACATCAGCCTCACTGCTTAGACGGACATCCATCAGTCCGCGTCACTACCCTCCTGCGTCACCCCATCGCTCATAGCGGATTACGGTGGTACAGTAATTTCAAACTGTTGTCCTTCGACTACGCCTTTCGGCCTCGCCTTAGGTCCCGACTTACCCTGAGCGGACGAGCCTTCCTCAGGAAACCTTGGGCTTTCGGCGGATCAGATTCTCACTGATCTTTTCGTTACTCATACCGGCATTCTCACTTGTGTAGTGTCCAGCGCTCTTTTCAGTACACCTTCAACCCCTACACAACGCTCCCCTACCCCAGATACATACGTATCTAGCCATAGCTTCGGTGGTGTGTTTAGCCCCGTTACATTTTCGGCGCAGAGTCACTCGACCAGTGAGCTATTACGCACTCTTTCAATGGTGGCTGCTTCTAAGCCAACATCCTGGTTGTCTGTGCAACTCCACATCCTTTCCCACTTAACACACACTTGGGGACCTTAGCTGATGGTCTGGGCTGTTTCCCTTTTGACAATGGATCTTAGCACTCACTGTCTGACTCCCGGCAATAAGTATATGGCATTCGGAGTTTGACTGAGCTTGGTAATCCTTGCGGACCCCGCACCCAATCAGTGCTCTACCTCCACTACTCTTATACCGAGGCTAGCCCTAAAGCTATTTCGGGGAGAACCAGCTATCTCCGAGTTCGATTGGAATTTCTCCGCTACCCCCACCTCATCCCCGCACTTTTCAACGTACGTGGGTTCGGGCCTCCAGTGCGTGTTACCGCACCTTCACCCTGGACAGGGGTAGATCACACGGTTTCGGGTCTACGTCCACATACTAATTCGCCCTATTCAGACTCGCTTTCGCTGCGGCTCCACCTTCTCGGCTTAACCTTGCATGTTAAACGTAACTCGCCGGTTCATTCTACAAAAGGCACGCCATCACCCATAGATCGGGCTCTGACTTTTTGTAAGCACACGGTTTCAGGTTCTATTTCACTCCCCTTCCGGGGTGCTTTTCACCTTTCCCTCACGGTACTGTTTCACTATCGGTCGCCAGGTAGTATTTAGCCTTAGCAGATGGTCCTGCTGGATTCATACGGGGTTTCACGTGCCCCGCACTACTCGGGATCCGTCTCGGAGAGAACACAGTTTAGGTTACAGGGCTTTTACCTCTATCGCGGGCCTTTCCAGACCTCTTCACCTACCATATTCCTTTGTAACTCCATGTGAGACGTCCCACAACCCCAAGAGGCAAGCCCCTTGGTTTAGGCTGTTCCGCGTTCGCTCGCCGCTACTGACGGAATCACTATTGTTTTCTCTTCCTCAGGGTACTTAGATGTTTCAGTTCCCCTGGTCTGCCTCTACATTTCCTATGTATTCAGAAATGAGTAACTGCGAATTACCACAGCTGGGTTTCCCCATTCGGACACCCCCGGATCAAAGCTTGCTTACAGCTCCCCGAGGCAGTTTCGTTGTTCGCCACGTCCTTCGTCGGCTCCTGGCGCCTAGGCATCCTCCGTGTGCTCTTATTAGCTTAACCTTGATTCTTCCGAAGAAAAATCTCACTAATAACATTTACTTGTTTGCACAAGTTGCTAAAAGATGTTCTAAAACGCAAATTCGTTTCGGTATCCAGTTTTCAAGGATCAAGTCTTACTTGAGAGCTTAAACTCTCAAAACTGAGCAACGAGTGAGTAACAGGCCTAAACCTGAGTTTTGGAAGCTGAGCTTCCGATTTGAATGTCTTCATTGCAGAAGACGATTCTCCATAGAAAGGAGGTGATCCAGCCGCACCTTCCGATACGGCTACCTTGTTACGACTTCACCCCAATCATCTACCCCACCTTCGGCGGCTGGCTCCCTTGCGGGTTACCCCACCGACTTCGGGTGTTGTAAACTCTCGTGGTGTGACGGGCGGTGTGTACAAGACCCGGGAACGTATTCACCGCGGCATGCTGATCCGCGATTACTAGCAATTCCGACTTCATGCAGGCGAGTTGCAGCCTGCAATCCGAACTGAGACCGGCTTTGATGGGATTGGCTCCACCTCGCGGCTTCGCTTCCCGTTGTACCGGCCATTGTAGTACGTGTGTAGCCCAGGTCATAAGGGGCATGATGATTTGACGTCATCCCCACCTTCCTCCGGTTTGTCACCGGCAGTCACTCTAGAGTGCCCAGCATTACCTGCTGGCAACTAAAGTTAAGGGTTGCGCTCGTTGCGGGACTTAACCCAACATCTCACGACACGAGCTGACGACAACCATGCACCACCTGTCTCCTCTGTCCCGAAGGCCGCTGCTATCTCTAGCAGATTCAGAGGGATGTCAAGACCTGGTAAGGTTCTTCGCGTTGCTTCGAATTAAACCACATACTCCACTGCTTGTGCGGGTCCCCGTCAATTCCTTTGAGTTTCAGTCTTGCGACCGTACTCCCCAGGCGGAGTGCTTACTGTGTTAACTTCGGCACCAAGGGTATCGAAACCCCTAACACCTAGCACTCATCGTTTACGGCGTGGACTACCAGGGTATCTAATCCTGTTTGCTCCCCACGCTTTCGCGCCTCAGCGTCAGTTACAGCCCAGAAAGTCGCCTTCGCCACTGGTGTTCCTCCACATATCTACGCATTTCACCGCTACACGTGGAATTCCACTTTCCTCTTCTGTACTCAAGCCACCCAGTTTCCAGTGCGACCTCAGGTTGAGCCCAAGGTTTAAACACCAGACTTAAATAGCCGCCTGCGCGCGCTTTACGCCCAATAATTCCGGACAACGCTTGCCCCCTACGTATTACCGCGGCTGCTGGCACGTAGTTAGCCGGGGCTTTCTTCTCAGGTACCGTCACTCCGATAGCAGTTACTCTACCGGACGTTCTTCCCTGGCAACAGAGCTTTACGATCCGAAAACCTTCATCACTCACGCGGCGTTGCTCCGTCAGGCTTTCGCCCATTGCGGAAGATTCCCTACTGCTGCCTCCCGTAGGAGTCTGGGCCGTGTCTCAGTCCCAGTGTGGCCGTTCACCCTCTCAGGTCGGCTACGCATCGTCGCCTTGGTGGGCCGTTACCCCACCAACTAGCTAATGCGCCGCAGGCCCATCCCTCAGTGACAGATTGCTCCGTCTTTCATTCTTCTCTCAGGAGAAAAAAGAAATTATCCGGTATTAGCTACCGTTTCCGGTAGTTATCCCAGTCTGAAGGGCAGGTTGCCTACGTGTTACTCACCCGTCCGCCGCTAAGTTATTTTGAAAGCAAGCTTTCAAAATAACTCCGCTCGACTTGCATGTATTAGGCACGCCGCCAGCGTTCGTCCTGAGCCAGGATCAAACTCTCCAATTAGTATTGAAAAGAGCGATATGCTCATTTTGAAACATCTGACGAGAAAATTAATTCTCTAATTTTGGATATCACTTGCGCGATTTCCTACTCACTCGTTGTTCAGTTTTCAAAGATCAAGTTCTCGTTGGCGCCGTTTAATGTCTCAGCAGCAACTCTTATACTATATCATGTTCGGCTATTTAATGTCAAGCTCTTTTTTTAATTTCTTTTTCGAGCTCGGCATGTGTATTTCTTGGCCGGACTTAGAATATATCATGTATAGAGAAGCATTGCAAGAGTTTTTTTGAAATATAATAGATAAATGAGAGACTGTGCTGCCATAAGCCTCAATACTGCGATATATAATGGCTAGCACAGCCTTATTCCCTTGTAACTACACCCTAAGCAATGATCTCTTGAATATACAATTCACGTTCCAACATCAAGTTAACTATCGTATCTTCAATTTTAACCATCGGACGTGTAGGGTTTGCGCGATCAGTGAAGATAATCTCCCCATGACGGCCATCACTTAATTTGATTCTAGTGCCATTAAAGAGATCAGTGCTCTTCTGTATAAACGTCTGCACAATCACTGGGTCAAGCTTACCGAAGCTTTCTGTCAGAATCTGCTCTAGTACCAAATAAGGAGACTGTGCTCTTCTGTAGGCTCTTTCTAAGGTCATAGCATGGAATATATCTGCTACTGCGACTACTTTAGCGTAGAAATGAATCTGACTGCCATCAAGCTTCAATGGATAACCAGAGCCATCAACCTTCTCATGATGCTGCAAGGCGGCAAGTCTTACCCCTTCATTAATCGCTGTAACATTGCGTAATAATTGATAACCATATGTAGTGTGTCGGCGAACCTCTTCTATTTCACTATTGTTAAGCGACTCCGGTTTCTGTAAAAGTGAGCTGTCTACTTTTGCATTGCCGATATCATGTAATAATCCCGCAAAAGCAATCTGCATCCAATCCTTTTGTGGGTACCCACACCACTGAGCGATTTTATAGGAGGTCAACGCGGACAACACAGCATTATGATAGTTGTAATCCTCATATTTTAAAGTACGCGGTGTAAACTTCAAGACATGATAATCCTTTAAATAACCTATTAGTGTCTCTAACTGACTGCGCAGCTCAAAAATAGGTAGTGAGGCTGCCGTTACCGATCGATAGCTGTTCTTAATAAGAGTGAGCAGTTTATCGTATTCATCATGTAGAGGAGAATTAGTCTTGGCCAACATCGATTCGTTGATAATAGCTCCAGCTTTAGGGGAAGCTTGCTTAGCTGTTGTTTTGGCTCCATCCGAACTCGCCTCACCTTGGTCACCTTCGATTTCCACTTGCCCAATCAAAAAAGCCTGTAAAATATCTAGATCACGAGGGAGCAATATTTTTCCCTTAGTGAATAAAGTCCCCCCTAAAGGTGTAATTACATCCTTTATTATCTTTGAGCCTGCTTTAACTTCTCCAACCAATATATTTGGCATATACTCAGCCCCTTTATTTCTATAAGCCGTACACCCAGCATTACCTCACATTGATAAGACAGATAATTTCTGAGAAATTAGTACTTTATAGGATTCTATTGGCTAATTATAGTACGGATAAATGGAAGACACTAGTGCAGTGAAAACTATTCTTTCAAAATATTTATTTTATTTTTTGAAGCATCGGTCATTCAAAAAGCAGCAAAAAGAGCAAGAACTTCTGGAATAGAAGCCCTTGCTCTTTTTTGAATTCAACCTATTCTAAGTCAGTGTCTTCGTCCTCAGTCAGGATCTCAGGCTGATCAATATCGCCAGATTCCTCGACTGTATCTTGCCCATCCAGGCCTTCTTGCCCTTCCAAGCCTTCCAGACCTTCCACTTCCTCAGATTCATCCTCTTCGTTCTTGTCAGCTCTACACAGGGTAGCTACTGCGTCATCCTCACGGATGTTAATCAGCTTAACCCCTTGAGCATAACGGCCCATAGTAGAAATTCCATCCATGCTGGTACGAATCAGGGTGCCGCTAGTCGTAATGATCATTAAGTCTTCATCCTTCTTAACGACCTTAAGACCCACTACAGGACCATTCTTATCGGTGAGATTAATGGTCTTGATCCCTTTACCGCCACGAGTCTGGGAACGATAATCACCGGCTGGTGTCCGTTTACCATAACCCTTGGTAGTAACAATCAGAACCTCAAGTTCCTTATCGACACAGTCCATACCAATGACATGGTCATTACCGTCAAGCGTAATCCCCTTAACGCCAGTCGCGCTACGTCCCATAGAACGCACATCATTCTCTGAGAACGTAATCGACATTCCGCGAGCTGTACCGATAATGAGATTTTGCTGTCCATCAGTCAGCTTAACCTCGATCAGGGAATCTTCTTCACGAAGATTAATAGCAATAAGACCGCCTTTACGGATGTTGTTATAATCCCCAAGAGGCGTCTTCTTCACGATACCCTCGCGGGTAGCAAAGAACAAATATTTGTCGCTATCGCCATCTTCCACTTGGATTACCGCACTAATCTTCTCACCTTGTTCGATTTGAATCAGGTTGATGATTGGCGTCCCCCGGGCTGTACGGCCCAATTCTGGGATCTCATAAGCTTTAATCCGGTAAACTTTACCCTTATCGGTAAAGAACATCAGATAGTTATGAGAGTTACTCACGAAGAGATGCTCCACAAAATCCTGGTCCTTGGTGTCCATCCCCATGACTCCGCGACCACCACGCTTCTGACTGCGGTAGGTGCTGACAGGTAGACGTTTGATATATCCTGTATGTGTAATAGTGATAACAACCTCTTCACGTGGAATAAGGTCTTCATCCAGGATACTTTCTTCACCAACCGTAATCTCTGTCCGGCGTTCATCAGAATATCTATCACGGATATCCTGCAGCTCGTTGCTGATGATTTCCAGTACAAGATGCTCGTTAGCCAGAATTTCACGGTACTCTGCAATTTTAACGATCAATTCGTTATATTCATTCTCGATCTTTTCCCGTTCCAGACCGGTCAGACGTTGCATCCGCATATCGAGGATAGCCTGAGCCTGCTCTAAACTGAGGCTAAAGGTGCTCATTAATCCTTCGCGGGCTATATCAGTTGTCCGCGAAGCACGGATTAACGCAATCACTTCATCCAGATGATCAAGCGCAATGCGCAAACCTTCTAAGATATGAGCGCGTGCTTCAGCTTTTTTAAGATCAAATATAGTACGACGACGAATAACTTCAATCTGGTGCTGCAAATAATGATAAAGCACATCACGCAGATTAAGAATTTTCGGCTCGTTATTTACGATGGCAAGCATGTTGATCCCAAATGTGGATTGCATAGAAGTATGTTTATATAGATTGTTTAATACTACATTTGGATTAACATCGCGTCTCATCTCAACAACTACACGCATACCGTTACGGTCAGACTCATCTCGAAGATCCGTTATACCTTCGATCCGTTTCTCACGTACTAATTCTGCGATTTTCTCAACCAATCTTGCTTTGTTAACCTGATATGGAAGCTCATGCACAATGATGCGAGCCTTGCCGTTGTTCTCTTCGATCGTTGCCTTCGCACGCATGGTTACTGAACCACGCCCCGTACGATAAGCCTGACGAATGCCCTCACGACCCAAAATATATCCAGCCGTAGGGAAATCCGGACCTTGGATAAACTCCATCAATTCCATTGGCGTGATATCAGGATTCTTAATCATCGCCTGCACACCATCGATAACTTCACCAAGGTTATGCGGTGGAATATTAGTAGCCATACCTACAGCAATACCAGATACCCCATTTACGAGCAGATTCGGATAACGGGCTGGCAGTACAACCGGCTCATTCTCTTCACCATCATAGTTGGGTGCGAAGTCAACTGTCTCTTTGTTCAAATCACGAAGCATTTCGCCTGCAATCTTGGAAAGACGGGCTTCTGTGTACCGCATCGCCGCGGCCATATCACCATCAATCGAACCAAAGTTCCCGTGACCGTCTACAAGCATATAGCGCATCGAGAAATCCTGAGCCATCCGTACCATTGTTTCATAGACAGCTGAGTCACCGTGAGGGTGGTACTTACCGATAACCTCACCGACGATTCTTGCAGATTTCTTATGAGGCTTATCCGCAGACATTCCAAGCTCCGACATCGCAAACAAAATGCGTCGGTGAACCGGCTTGAGTCCGTCCCGCACATCTGGCAAAGCCCGGCTAACAATGATGCTCATTGCGTAATCCATAAAGGATTCACGCATTTCCACGCCAATGTCCCGATCTTTGACTTGTGGGTTATTTTGTTCAGCCATGAGTTGCTGGACCTCCTTCAGTTAAAAAACCGCTACCCTTAATTATATTACTTTCACAAAAGTAGCACAATTAAACATGATAGCCTTTTATCTTCTAATATTGATTTCTTTTTGCGCTTATCAGGGTATTTGCCCTTTCCGCAAATATCTTTACTACATAGACTGTAAAGACAAGAAACACGGTTTTATTATCCTAATATCGTTCGATAAGGCATAACCCCATATCCTTATATTATACCATTGTTTAGGTAGCTTGTCCTGATTTTCAGCTGTCAAAGATTATGCTGCCACTGCATTTTTTACAACAAGGAACCCAAAGGACCTATTCCTGCACAAAACTCATAAGGAGGAAGATAATGAAGATTCAACGCGTCCCAAGCAAATGGGCTAAAACGAAAGTCATCCTTCAAAATCACTCTCTATTGCAATATGTGCCTGATACCCGTAAATTCGATGTCAATGCTCTTAAGGAAATGCTTGCGTTATATACAATGGTCTATATTAAGCCTGATCGAGGAAGTTATGGTATCGGTGTAATGAGAGCTGAGCAGCGTACTGTAACTCTTAGCACTAGCAAACAGAAAGCTGAACACGGTACCGACCTCGATAACGTCAATAAAGAAGAGCCCGAAGAACAGATCTTGTATATTTTAAGATATGGGAAGACTGCGGAAGTGTTTTTCTCACCAGAAGAGCTGTATGAGAACTTACAGAAACGAATTCAGAATCGAACCTATTTGATTCAAAAAGGGATTGACCTTCTGCGTCATCAAGACCGCCCTTTTGATCTTCGGGTTCTTACCCAAAAGACTCCATCAGGAGTATGGGAAACAACAGGAATGCTTGGAAGAGTAGCTGCCCCTCAAAAAATCGTCACCAATTATCACAGTGGAGGCAGTATCCTTTCCGTAAGTACTCTACTAAAAAATTATATGCCGCCCTCTGAAGTCCTAGTTACGATCAATCACTTAAAAGCTTTGGGTATACAAATCGCGACACAGCTTCAATCTGCCTATCCAGGAATCAAAGAGATTGGTCTGGATATTGCCATGGATCAACATCTGGATATGTGGCTGCTGGAAGTCAACACTCTTCCGTCCATTGCTGTATTCAAATTATTTCCTGATAAATCAATCTATCGTAAAATACATCGCTATGCCGTAGCCTATGGACGTGTAAAAGCAAGAAAATCCCCTTATTCGACCCGCAATAAACAATCTACAAGAGCCTAAAAAGAAGCTTGAAATCAAAGAACCTCCAGCGTTCTCATTCCGTTAGGAATAGAAGCCGGAGGTTGTATTAAATATTGTTCTTACACATCAAGGTATCTAACGTTCTTGGCATGCTCATGGATAAAGTCACGTCTTGGTTCAACATTGTCACCCATAAGTGTATCAAAAATACTATCTGCCAGCATCGCATCTTCAATCGTAACCTGGAGCATCATACGGGTCTCAGGGTCCATCGTTGTGTCCCAAAGTTGGGTTGCATTCATCTCTCCCAAACCTTTGTAACGTTGGACGTTAACCTTAGCATTTTCTCCAAAAGAAGCGATAATATCATCGCGTTCCTTCTCGCTGCCTGCGTAGCGGATAACCTTATTGCGCTCAATCTTAAAGAGAGGAGGCTGTGCAATATAGATATAACCCGCGTCTACTAGCTTCCGCATGTAACGATAGAAGAACGTTAATAATAGCGTTCTAATATGGGCTCCATCGACGTCGGCATCGGTCATAATAACGACTTTATGGTAGCGAGCCTTCGATAAGTCAAAGTCATCGCTGATCCCTGTGCCCAAAGCCGTAATGATGGCGCGAATCTCGGCGTTAGATAAAATACGGTCAAGCCGAGCTTTTTCAACGTTTAGGATCTTACCACGCAACGGTAGAATCGCTTGGAAATGGCGATCCCGGCCTTGCTTAGCCGATCCACCCGCTGAGTCACCTTCGACGATGTATAGTTCGCTGATCGAGGCATCCTTGGATGAACAGTCGGCGAGTTTACCAGGCAGAGCACTGACTTCAAGCGCACTCTTCCGACGGGTTAACTCACGTGCCTTACGGGCAGCTTCTCGTGCGCGTGAAGCGGAAAGTGACTTCTCAAGAACGCGACGTGATACTGCTGGGTTTTCTTCCAGGAACTCTTGTAATTTCTCTCCGAACAGTGATTCTACGATACCCCGTACTTCACTATTTCCGAGCTTAGTTTTCGTTTGACCTTCGAATTGTGGATCTGGAATTTTGACAGAAATAATGGCTGTCAATCCTTCACGCACGTCATCACCAGTCAGATTCGAATTGCTATCCTTCAGTACTCCCGCTTTACGAGCATAATCGTTGATGATACGGGTCAGCGCACTTTTAAAGCCGGATTCATGCGTTCCGCCCTCATGCGTATTAATATTATTCGCAAAAGAGTAGATGTTCTCAGTATACGAATCGTTATATTGGAGAGCCACTTCAACTTGGATCATATCGCGTGAGCCTTCCACGTAGATCGGATCCTCATGTAGTGCTTCTTTTTTCTCATTCAAATATTTCACATATTCAACGATACCACCCTCGTATTTGAACACGTTGGTGACATCCGTCCGCTCATCATGAAGCGAAAGCTCGATTCCTTTGTTAAGAAAAGCTAGCTCCCGAATACGAGTAAGCAGTGTCGAATATTCAAAAACTGTGGTTTCCGTAAATATTTCAGGATCCGGATGAAAGGTTGTAGTCGTTCCTGTCTCATCTGAATCGCCAACAATTTTGATATCATACTGCGGTGCACCGCGTCTATATTCCTGTTGGTAGATATGACCGTCACGTTTGACCTTAACAAGGACCTTTTCAGACAAGGCATTTACTACAGAGATACCCACACCATGCAAACCACCGGAAACTTTATATCCGCCACCGCCGAATTTACCGCCTGCATGCAGCACGGTCATTACGACTTCAAGCGTCGACTTCTTAAGCTTTACATTCTCACCTACAGGTATGCCACGTCCATTATCGATAACAGTGATCGCGTTATCCTCATGTATAATCACTTGAATCCGGTCACAATAACCTGCGAGTGCCTCATCGATACTATTATCGACGACCTCCCATACCAAGTGATGGAGACCTTTAGAACTAGTCGAACCAATATACATGCCCGGACGTTTCCGAACCGCTTCCAGCCCTTCCAGTACCTGAATCTGGCTCTCATCATATGTCGGTTGATTCATTGACATGCCTTCACCTACTTCTTTCTGATTATCTCTTTGTTACCAAATGCAAGTTATATTTCGAGCAAAATTTTGGCTCTTTTTTTAAGAGTGGAGGAGGAAATGGGGGAGTAATACACGATATTTTTAGTTACGACAATAGATTTTGCTTCC
The DNA here is from genome assembly GCF_037965665.1 of Paenibacillus sp. FSL L8-0333. Classification (NCBI taxonomy): domain Bacteria; kingdom Bacillati; phylum Bacillota; class Bacilli; order Caryophanales; family Paenibacillaceae; genus Paenibacillus; species Paenibacillus sp. FSL L8-0333. The sequence continues at coordinate 4,271 of NZ_CP150186.1, read as the reverse complement.
TCTTCGCCAATCCGCTCAAGCTTCTTATCCTGCTCAGAGTGAATAACGAATTGCTTAGATACCTTGGAAGATTTCTCAATCGAAATATCAAATATAGCAATTAACTCCGAAGACCTAATGATCTTCTCCCCGCCCAAATGAATATACATGATCGTCCTCCGCTCTTTTATAACTCAACTTTTCCATCATGAACATGAAATAGGCTGGCGCCCTTTAATTTATCGGCATTTAGACCCTCAATTCCGGTAGCGGTAATGAATGTCTGTACCTTGCTTTGAAAGGTTTCAATAAGCTGGGTCTGGCGGTAAGGATCAAGCTCGGATAAAACATCATCAAGAAGCAGCACAGGATATTCTCCGATTTCCTCATGGATCAGCTCGATTTCCGCCAGCTTAAGCGATAAAGCCGTGGTACGCTGCTGTCCTTGAGAACCGTAGACCTGAGCTTCCCTTCCGTTGATAAAAAAGGACAGGTCATCCCGATGGGGACCCGTCAGCGTCATGCCGCGCCTGATTTCTTGTTCTCTCGTTTGTGATAACTTTAACATAAAATTGTCTAATAAGACAGCTTCATCTTCCTCATCCCGATCGCCGAAAGAGGGGACATAGAGCAATTTCAGTTCTTCTCCGCCGTTCGTAATCCCCCGGTGAATGCTTTCAGCCCATATTTGCAGCTTCTTTATGAATTGTTTCCTTTTTTTGACGATTTTAACACCATGCTCTACAAGTTGAGCATCCCAGATTTCCAGAAGCTCTTTCCCTGCAGCCTCTTTTCCCCATAATTGCTTTAAGAGATTGCCTCTTTGCAAGAGAATTTTTTGATACTGCTGTAGGTGAAATAGATAACTAGGCTGGACTTGGCCGATCTCCATATCAAGAAAACGCCGTCTGATACCAGGGGTCCCTTTTACAATCTCTAAATCTTCCGGTGCAAACATGACCACATTCAGAGATCCAACAAACTCACTAAGGCGCCGCTGCTCCAAGCCATTGATCTTGGCTTTTTTACCTTTGGCAGATAGGGTGAGCTCCAGCTTGAGATCGCCATACTTTCGTTCTACCTCGGCAACGATCTGAGCTGCATCTCCGGGGGCATCGAAGGAGATAAGTTCGCGGTCCTTAGAGGTACGGTGGCTTTTGGTCATCGCCAGGACGAACAATGCCTCCATGAGGTTTGTTTTGCCTTGGGCGTTCTGACCCAGAATCAGATTCACATCGCCCAGGCTCTCCAGACGCAGCAGCCCGTAATTCCGATAATGCTGCAGACCGATATTTTTAACAAACACGAAATGGTTCCTCCCCTAGCGTACTACTCTTTTACTCCTCCGCCTTCAACCTCAAAGGTCCCGTTATCCTGCACTTCAATTTTGTCACCCGGATAAAGTTTTCTGCCGCGCCGTTCCTCTACTTCTCCGTTGACCAATACGTGACCTTCCTGCAATAAAGCTTTGGCCATTCCACCTGTGGATACACAATCTGCGAGTTTCAGAAATTGGTCCAGCTTAATGTATCCACTGTGGATAAGTATTTTTTTCATGGTTTTTATCCTTTCAGCCACTTATCCACATGTTCATGAATGTTGGCATTAATTTGTTGTACGGTAAGGCAAAATGATATACAAGCTATTGGTTTGGTCAAGTGGTTTCAAAATGATCGGACTCATCATCCCTGTAAATGCAATAACGAGCTGCTCACTCTCTATGACCTTTAATACATCAAGCATATATTTCGAGTTGAAAGATATTTTGAGAGGTTCACCTTTGAAATCAATGACTTCAAGTTCCTCGCGAACTTTACCCAGCTCTGATGAGCTTGAAGAAATTTCAATACCGCCTTGATCAAGCGTCTGCATACGAACAATATTTGTTTTCTCTTCCCGGGACAGCAAATAAGCACGATCAATCGATTCGCTTAATTTTTTTGTATCTAAAGTTAGTTCTGTTTTGTAGGTTGTTGGAATAATTCTAGAAGTATCAGGATAAATCCCATCAAGGATCCGTGAATAAAACAGTACTTTGTCGATTTTGAAGAGAACTTGATTATCCGCAACGACAATATCAACCAGCATATTTTGGTCAGGGATAATTTTGCTGAGCTCATTAAGGGTTTTACCGGCAATAACAATATTTCCGAAATTGACATTTTCCGTGCCTTCAAGTTTAGCAGCTCTTGTTGCCAAGCGGTGACGGTCAGTCGCTGTAAACTTAAACTCATTGTCGCTCAGATTCCATAGTATACCCGTTAATATCGGAGTTGTCTCTTGGGTAGAAATAGAAAAGGCTGTTTGTTTAATCATATTTTTCAGCAAATCACCTGGTAGAGAGATCGTGTCATTCTCTTCAATGCTCGGCAACACTGGGAATTCTTCAGGGTCTAAACCTACCATCTGAATCTCAGTGGATCCGGAAGAAATGTACGTTTGGAATCCTTCTTTTACTTCCATGTGGATTTCTTTGGAGGGCAGCTTCTTAATAATCTCGACGAAAAATTTAGCGGGAAGAACAACACTTCCTGGCTGATCTATCTTCACGATGGTGTGGCTGTCATTCTCTGCTGGAATAAACGATTGAATAGAAATATCGGTATCACTTGCAGTTAATGTGACGCCTTGATGGCTAACTTCCAGTTTAATACCGGTCAAAATAGGGATTGTTGTTCTGCTGGATATAGCTTTGGATACGTGTTGAATGGATTCGTTGAGCTCATTTTTAAGAATGCTTATTTTCATGATTTCACTCCTAGCTGAAAAATTGGGAATTTCGATGGATTTGAGTCTGTTAATTACGCGTCTTTACATGATGAATTATTATAGTTATTTAATAGTATTAGTAGTAGGGGCGACGAATATGTGGATAACCCCACCAAACAGCATAAAATTAAGCCTACCCACATGTGTATAGATTGTGTATAGGCTCTTTGTTCCTCTTAGGAAGGATTTTTAATTTTCTCCGCAAGATTATTTACCACTTTGTACAACTCCTGATCGACCTTTAATGCCTGTGTAATTTTATCGTGCGCATGAATGACGGTCGTATGGTCACGTCCTCCGAAAGCCTCACCAATCTTAGGCAGTGAATAATCCGTTAGTTCACGGGATAGATACATTGCGATTTGACGTGGAAACGCTACGGCCTTGGTTCTTTTGCGTGCTTTGAAGTCTTCAAGGCGCAAATTGTAGTATTCTCCGACTTTTTGCTGAATATCAGCGATGGTGATCATCTTGGGACGACTGGAAGGAATAATATCCTTGAGCGCTTCAGCTGCCAAATGAGTGGTTACATCCTGGTTGGTAAGCGAAGAATAAGCAACTACCCGGATTAATGCACCCTCAAGCTCACGAATATTGGTGTCAATCTGGTTGGCAATATACATCATGGCCTCATTAGGGATATCAAGGTTCTCTGCCTTAGCCTTTTTGCGTAAAATCGCAATCCGGGTCTCCAGATCTGGTGGTTGAATATCCGTAATCAAGCCCCATTCGAACCGGGAACGCAGCCGTTCTTCCAGTGTGGGAATTTCCTTTGGTGGTCGGTCGCTGGAGATGATAATTTGCTTGCGTTCTTCGTGGAGCGCATTGAAAGTATGGAAAAACTCCTCCTGTGTAGACTCTTTTCCAGCGAGGAATTGAATGTCGTCGATAAGCAAAATGTCAACATTACGATACTTGTTACGGAAGCTTTCACCGCGGTTATCACGGATCGAATTGATAAATTCATTCGTGAATTTCTCAGACGAGATGTAAATTACCTTGTTATTTGGGTTATGTTCCAGGACATAGTGCCCAATTGCGTGCATCAAATGGGTTTTGCCCAGACCTACTCCACCGTATAAAAACAAGGGATTGTATGCTTTGGCTGGTGCTTCGGCCACTGCCAGTGAGGCTGCATGCGCAAAGCGGTTCCCAGAGCCGATTACAAAGGTGTCAAAAGTGTACTTTGGATTAAGCAGATGCGTTTGTGCTTCTTCTCTTGATACTACGGGAGTCGGAGCGGATTGCTGAACCACAAGCTCAGGCGGCTTGCTTTCTTCAATCACGAATTTTACATCCACTTGTTTCCCTGTGACTTCGTAGACGGTTGCTCCTACCAGTTTGGTGTAACGACTTTCCAGCCATTCTACAGCAAACGTTGTAGGTGCCGAGATAATGAGAACCTGGGAGTTGAAGGTTATCGCTTTAGTAGCCTTAAACCAGGTATCAAAGCTCGGCTTGCTTAATTTGGTTTGAATAATCGATAAAATTTGTTGCCATAATTCGGAAGTATGGCTGTCCAC